>NZ_BSTF01000072.1 GCF_030269365.1 Lentzea sp. NBRC 102530 | reverse complement strand
CTGGTGGTTCCGTGCCTGGCATCCACACGCCGGTCACCGACACCAAACCCGGCACCGACCGACCCGGCAGCGACCGGCCTGGCACTGAACGGCCTGGCACTGAACGGCCTGGCACTGAACGGCCTGGTACTGAACGGCCTGGCACGGACACTCCGGTCATCGACACCAAGCCTGGCGGCGACAAGCCCGGTACCGAACAGC
>NZ_BSTF01000071.1 GCF_030269365.1 Lentzea sp. NBRC 102530 | reverse complement strand
CTGGTGGTTCCGTGCCTGGCATCCACACGCCGGTCACCGACACCAAACCCGGCACCGACCGACCCGGCAGCGACCGGCCTGGCACTGAACGGCCTGGCACTGAACGGCCTGGCACTGAACGGCCTGGCACTGAACGGCCTGGTACTGAACGGCCTGGCACGGACACTCCGGTCATCGACACCAAGCCTGGCGGCGACAAGCCCGGTACCGAACAGC
>NZ_BSTF01000070.1 GCF_030269365.1 Lentzea sp. NBRC 102530 | reverse complement strand
GGCGGAGGCGACCCGCCGGTGGCTCACGGAACGAGGCTTGCCGCTGGGCGAACTGGTGATGCAGCCGCAGGGCGACAAGAGACCAGCTCGGGTGGTCAAGCTTGAACGAATGCACGAACTTCAGCGCCACCGCGAGGTGGTCCTGATCGTGGACGACGATCCCCGCGTCGTCAGGGAACTCCGCGACGCCGGCCTTCCGGTCTTCCACGCCACCTGGTCACCCTGGTCCCCGGCGCTGGGCAACCAGTGAGAACC
>NZ_BSTF01000069.1 GCF_030269365.1 Lentzea sp. NBRC 102530 | reverse complement strand
GGCGGAGGCGACCCGCCGGTGGCTCACGGAACGAGGCTTGCCGCTGGGCGAACTGGTGATGCAGCCGCAGGGCGACAAGAGACCAGCTCGGGTGGTCAAGCTTGAACGAATGCACGAACTTCAGCGCTACCGCGAGGTGGTCCTGATCGTGGACGACGATCCCCGCGTCGTCAGGGAACTCCGCGACGCCGGCCTTCCGGTCTTCCACGCCACCTGGTCACCCTGGTCCCCGGCGCTGGGCAACCAGTGAGAACC
>NZ_BSTF01000068.1 GCF_030269365.1 Lentzea sp. NBRC 102530 | reverse complement strand
CCTTGACCACCATCTGCGCCAAGCCCTCGACGACGGCGGTCTTGCCGACACCGGGCTCGCCGATCAGGACCGGGTTGTTCTTGGTGCGCCGCGACAGCACCTGCATGACCCGCTCGATCTCCTTGGTGCGCCCGATGACCGGGTCGAGCTTGCCCTCACGCGCCGAGGCGGTGAGGTTGCGCCCGAACTGGTCCAGCACCAGCGACGACGACGGCGTGCCCTCGCCGCGACCGGTCGACTCCGCCGCACCCTTCT
>NZ_BSTF01000067.1 GCF_030269365.1 Lentzea sp. NBRC 102530 | reverse complement strand
CCGACATCGTGATCGTCGGGATCGCCACGGAGTCCTGTGTGCTGAAGACGGCGTGTGACGCGTTCGAACGCGGCCTGACGCCCTGGGTGATCAAGGACGCGGTCTACAGCCATGCCGGACAGGAAGCACACGAGGCAGGACTGCTCGTGACAAGCCGGTTCATCGGACGTCGGCAGCTCATCGACGCGGATGCACTCTTCGCCGAGAAGCTGGTGGCGACAGCGTGACGCGCCCAGTCGCGGTGATGGACATCGA
>NZ_BSTF01000066.1 GCF_030269365.1 Lentzea sp. NBRC 102530 | reverse complement strand
CCTCGAACCTGGGCACGTCCGACATCAGCAAGGCCGTCGGTCTGGGCTTCACCTCGGGTCAGGACACCGCGTCCAACTACGAGCGGATGAAGAACAAGGTCAACGACGAGCTGAAGAAGCACTTCCGCCCCGAGTTCCTCAACCGCATCGACGACATCATCGTCTTCCACCAGCTCACGCAGGACGAGATCATCAAGATGGTGGACCTGATGATCGCCCGCGTCGAGACGCAGCTGAAGAACAAGGACATGGCGC
>NZ_BSTF01000065.1 GCF_030269365.1 Lentzea sp. NBRC 102530 | reverse complement strand
TCGATGTCCATCACCGCGACTGGGCGCGTCACGCTGTCGCCACCAGCTTCTCGGCGAAGAGTGCATCCGCGTCGATGAGCTGCCGACGTCCGATGAACCGGCTTGTCACGAGCAGTCCTGCCTCGTGCGCTTCCTGTCCGGCATGGCTGTAGACCGCGTCCTTGATCACCCAGGGCGTCAGGCCGCGTTCGAACGCGTCACACGCCGTCTTCAGCACACAGGACTCCGTGGCGATCCCGACGATCACGATGTCGG
>NZ_BSTF01000064.1 GCF_030269365.1 Lentzea sp. NBRC 102530 | reverse complement strand
GGGAACACTCTAAACAGACGCTACGTTTTCGAGTACGGGAGTTTCACCCTCTACGCTCACGCTTTCCAGACGCATTCCTCTAACCACGCATTTTCTGACTCGTTGCCAGTCCGGCAGAACTGACCAAAAGGTCCCACGACCCCGCGAATGCAACCCCTGCCGGGTATCACACAGACGCGGTTTAGCCTCATCCGCTTTCGCTCGCCACTACTCACGGAATCACGGTTGTTTTCTCTTCCTGCGGGTACTGAGATG
>NZ_BSTF01000063.1 GCF_030269365.1 Lentzea sp. NBRC 102530 | reverse complement strand
GAAAACAACCGTGATTCCGTGAGTAGTGGCGAGCGAAAGCGGATGAGGCTAAACCGCGTCTGTGTGATACCCGGCAGGGGTTGCATTCGCGGGGTCGTGGGACCTCTTGGTCAGTTCTGCCGGACTGACAAACAGTCAGAAAACGCATCGTTAGAGGAACGTGTCTGGAAAGCACGGGCGTAGAGAGTGAAACCCTCGTACTCGAAAACGTAGCGTCTGTTTAGAGTGTTCCCAAGTAGCAGCGTACTCGTGAAA
>NZ_BSTF01000062.1 GCF_030269365.1 Lentzea sp. NBRC 102530 | reverse complement strand
ACGGCGTGCCCTCGCCGCGACCGGTCGACTCCGCCGCACCCTTCTCGGTGGAGTAACCCGACAGCAGCTGCAGCACCTGCTGCCGCACCCTGTTCAGGTCAGCACCCAGCTTCACCAGGACCTGGGCGGCGACGCCCTCGCCCTCGCGGATCAGGCCGAGCAGGATGTGCTCGGTGCCGATGTAGTTGTGGCCGAGCTGAAGCGCCTCACGCAGTGAGAGCTCCAGGACCTTCTTCGCACGCGGGGTGAAGGGGATGTGAC
>NZ_BSTF01000061.1 GCF_030269365.1 Lentzea sp. NBRC 102530 | reverse complement strand
CGGTATTCTCTACCTGACCACCTGTGTCGGTTTGGGGTACGGGCCGCGTGAAAGCTCGCTAGAGGCTTTTCTCGGCAGCATGGGATCACTCTACTTCGCCTCAATCGGCTACGCATCACGTCTCAGGCTTAATGAGTTGCGGATTTGCCTACAACTCGCCCTACACGCTTGCACCAGTACTACCACTCACTGGCGGAGCTACCCTCCTGCGTCACCCCATCGCTTGACTACTACAAGTTCAGGTCCCGCGCTCCACAGTCCCCTAGCTCCCGAAGGAGTTTCGGA
>NZ_BSTF01000060.1 GCF_030269365.1 Lentzea sp. NBRC 102530 | reverse complement strand
CGGTATTCTCTACCTGACCACCTGTGTCGGTTTGGGGTACGGGCCGCGTGAAAGCTCGCTAGAGGCTTTTCTCGGCAGCATGGGATCACTCTACTTCGCCTCAATCGGCTACGCATCACGTCTCAGGATATATGCCTGGCGGATTTGCCTACCAGACTCCCTACACGCTTGCACCAGTACTACCACTCACTGGCGGAGCTACCCTCCTGCGTCACCCCATCGCTTGACTACTACAAGTTCAGGTCCCGCGCTCCACAGTCCCCTAGCTCCCGAAGGAGTTTCGGA
>NZ_BSTF01000059.1 GCF_030269365.1 Lentzea sp. NBRC 102530 | reverse complement strand
AGTGTGTCCAAGACCCCAACACTCAAGAAAGGCACTGTGATCACCAACCACTAGTGCTCACCCCAACCATTCACCTTCGTTCTTTTACTTTTTGATTTGTTTTTCACCATATTTGAATTCCAAGCCCCGTTCTAGGCCGCCAATAATTGATCTATTACTGGGATTTCAGCGATTGCACCTGCTAAGGAACCGACCTTTGTCCTTCTTCCTCCTCCACGTCGGTGCATTTCTCCCTTTAGAGGCCAATAATCTTTGATTATGAGAGATAACATTCTCCCCCGGGGGTGCAATGATGAGAGGACACACGTTTTGCTGGGTGTCAGGCGTTGATTTCTGAGCAATAGTGGTTGGTGATCACAGTGCCTTTCTTGAGTGTTGGGGTCTTGGACACACT
>NZ_BSTF01000058.1 GCF_030269365.1 Lentzea sp. NBRC 102530 | reverse complement strand
CACGAGGCAGGACTGCTCGTGACAAGCCGGTTCATCGGACGTCGGCAGCTCATCGACGCGGATGCACTCTTCGCCGAGAAGCTGGTGGCGACAGCGTGACGCGCCCAGTCGCGGTGATGGACATCGACGGGACGGTTGCTGATGTCCGACATCGGCTTCACTTGCTCGACTCCGCGTCGCCGACCAGATGGGCGGACTTCTTCGACGCGGCTGAGCACGATCCCGTGTTACCGGAGGGTGCTGAGCTTGCACACAAGCTGGCTGTCGACCACGACATCGTGTGGCTCACCGGACGGCCAGTCCGTCTGGCGGAGGCGACCCGCCGGTGGCTCACGGAACGAGGCTTGCCGCTGGGCGAACTGGTGATGCAGCCGCAGGGCGACAAGAGACCAGCTCGGGTGGTCAAGCTTGAACGAATGCACGAACTTCAGCGC
>NZ_BSTF01000057.1 GCF_030269365.1 Lentzea sp. NBRC 102530 | reverse complement strand
CAGCTCGAGAAGCCCGCGTTGCGGTCCGGGGTCCACTGCATCGGCGTGCGCACGGCGTCGCGGTCGGCGAGCCAGATGTTGTCGCCCATGCCGATCTCGTCGCCGTAGTACAGCACGGGCGAGCCGGGCAGCGACAGCAGCATCGCGGTGAACAGTTCGTGCTGGTTGCGGTCGTTCTCCAGCAGCGGGGCGAGCCGTCGGCGGATGCCGATGTTCGCCTTCATCCGCGGGTCTTTGGCGTACTCCGAGTACATGTAGTCACGTTCTTCGTCCGTGACCATTTCCAGCGTCAGCTCGTCGTGGTTGCGCAGGAAGATGCCCCACTGCGCGTTCTCCGGGATCGACGGCGTCTGCGCCAGGATCTCCGAGATCGGGAACCGCGACTCGCGCCGCACCGCCATGAAGATGCGCGGCATCAACGGGAAGTGGAACGCCATGTGGCACTCGTCGCCACCGACC
>NZ_BSTF01000056.1 GCF_030269365.1 Lentzea sp. NBRC 102530 | reverse complement strand
GACTTTTCGCAGTCTCCTACGTCCTTCATCGGCTCCTGGTGCCAAGACATCCACCGTATGCCCTTACTAACTTGCTACAAAGATGCTCGCATCCACTGTGCAGTTCTCAAAGAACAATCAGATCCACTTGCTCGACTGCGGGTGCCGGCCTGATCCCATGACCAGGTGGTTCATCCGCGGCTAAGTGGCCGATCACTGAAAGACACTAAGCGTGTTCTCTCAGGACCCAACAGCGTACCGATCTGTTCATCCAGCCCTCACGACACCTTTCCACGCTCCGAAGAGCAGTACTCACTGTCGTGACAACCGAACGTCTAGCCAGCCAGCATCCACTAATGAGCCCACCCAGCATCGAGGCTGGTGTGGTTCTGACCGATGCTCGGAACGTTTGCCCAAGATCATCGGTAGATGCTCCTTAGAAAGGAGGTGATCCAGCCGCACCTTCCGGTACGGCTACCTTGTTACGACTTCGTCCCAATCG
>NZ_BSTF01000055.1 GCF_030269365.1 Lentzea sp. NBRC 102530 | reverse complement strand
ACAGCTCCCCTAGACTTTTCGCAGTCTCCTACGTCCTTCATCGGCTCCTGGTGCCAAGACATCCACCGTATGCCCTTACTAACTTGCTACAAAGATGCTCGCATCCACTGTGCAGTTCTCAAAGAACGAACGGTCATCATCTCTTCTGTGCTGCTCGCCTACCTGGCTCGGAAGCCGGCGGTTCAAGCGCTGAGATGACCCGATCACTGAAAGACACTAAGCGTGTTCTCTCAGGACCCAACAGCGTACCGATCTGTTCATCCAGCCCTCGCGACACCTTTCCACGCTCCGAAGAGCAGTACTCACTGTCGTGACAACCGAACGTCTAGCCAGCCAGCATCCACTAATGAGCCCACCCAGCATCAAGGCTGGTGTGGTTCTGACCGATGCTCGGAACGTTTGCCCAAGATCATCGGTAGATGCTCCTTAGAAAGGAGGTGATCCAGCCGCACCTTCCGGTACGGCTACCTTGTTACGACTTCGTCCCAATCG
>NZ_BSTF01000054.1 GCF_030269365.1 Lentzea sp. NBRC 102530 | reverse complement strand
GACTTTTCGCAGTCTCCTACGTCCTTCATCGGCTCCTGGTGCCAAGACATCCACCGTATGCCCTTACTAACTTGCTACAAAGATGCTCGCATCCACTGTGCAGTTCTCAAAGAACAATCAGATCCACCAGCTCTACTGCGCGATGCCGGCCTAACCCGATGGCTAGGTGGTTCATCCGCGGCCGATGGCCGATCACTGAAAGACACTAAGCGTGTTCTCTCAGGACCCAACAGCGTACCGATCAATTCAGCTAGCCCCCAGAAGACCTTTCCACGCGGTAAACCGCAGTACTCACTCATCCGGCAACAAGCCGTCATGCCAGCCAGCATCCACTAATGAGCCCTACCTCGCTTAAGCGAGTGCAGGTTCTGACCAGCGCGGAGACGTTCGCTCCGAACACTGGTAGATGCTCCTTAGAAAGGAGGTGATCCAGCCGCACCTTCCGGTACGGCTACCTTGTTACGACTTCGTCCCAATCGCCAGTCCCACCTTCGACCGCTCTCCCCCTTGCGGGTTGAGCCACGGGCT
>NZ_BSTF01000053.1 GCF_030269365.1 Lentzea sp. NBRC 102530 | reverse complement strand
ACCGCGCAGCGGGCGGGGGTGTCCTGGCGTTGTTTGTGGGGCACGTTTGGACTTTAGTGGTGGTGTCAAACTGGTGTCGTGGCTGGTAGATGGGCAGACCGGTTTTTTCTAACTCGCGTGTTTGTGTGCTGGCGGGTAGGGGTGAGGCGCGGTGACGCGCCGGGGGTGGGGGAGGGGACGTGACATGACTCTGTGTGGTCTGTCTGTAGTGATGGTGTGATGGTTGTCGGTCTGTCGTTCGGTCTGTATGGCTTTGGACCTGTTTCGCAGGTTTGACGGCGTAAGCCGTCTAACTAGGACTGTTCATTATGGACTATCCACTGTAGACTATGAACTAGAACATGGTGATATATAAGGGTTTCAGCGTAGATCCGCGACAGCGGAGCGAGTCCGGATCACCGGAATCCCTTGATCTGTACCACTTTCTTACTGTCTGCCAGTCTGTATGTCTGTCTGTCGATCAAACTATCTGGATGCGCGACAGCGCATCGTCCTTTTGGGACAGACAGAGACCCAAAAACCCTTATGTACCAACGCCTTTCTCAGGCGCGCGGCAGCGCGCCGTCCTCTTTGGACCGGGCGCGCCAGCGCCCGGGACTCCACCGGAGGTACCGCAGGGGCCGCG
>NZ_BSTF01000052.1 GCF_030269365.1 Lentzea sp. NBRC 102530 | reverse complement strand
TCGCCGACAGCGAACGGCGCGGGCGTGGCCTGGAAGTTCGTCGGCGGTGTGTTGCCGTTCGAACCTTGTGGCCGTTGTGGTGTCGGTGTGGCTGAGTTGCTGGTGTCGGTGCGTGCCGGGTTGGTTTGCCCGGTCGGGTTGGTGTTGGTGACGGGCGTGTTGGTGACCGGCGTGTTCGTGACCGGCGTGTTCGTGACCGGCGTGTTGGTGACCGGCGTGTTGGTGACCGGCGTGTTCGTGACCGGCGTGTTCGTGACCGGCGTGTTCGTGACGGGTGTTGCTGGGGGTGTGTCGAGGTCGGGTATGCCGGTGACGGGCGTGGTGTTCGGCGGGGGCAGGACGGGTGCGGTAACAGGCGTGTTCAGGCCGAGTTCGCCAGTGACGGGTGTGTTGGTGACGGGTGTTGCCGGGGGTGTGTCGAGGTCGGGTATGCCGGTGACGGGCGTGGTGGTGACAGGCGCGTCGATGGTGGGCGTGTCGGTGACGGGCGTGGTGTTCGGCGGGGGCAGGACGGGTGCGGTGACCGGTGCTGCGATGGGCGTGTTTGGGCTGGGTGTGTTTGGGCTGGGTTGGCTGGTGATGGGTGTCTGGGTGGGCGTGGGTGTGGTGCGGACCGGCTGCTGACCGACCGGCTGCTGACCGACCGGTGCCGGCGGCGCGACGAGCGGGGGCAGCGTCGGGGTGGTACCGGGCTTGTCGCCACCAGGCTGTTCGGTACCGGGCTTGTCGCCGCCAGGCTTGGTGTCGATGACCGGAGTGTCCGTGCCAGGCCGTTCAGTACCAGGCCGTTCAGTGCCAGGCCGTTCAGTGCCAGGCCGTTCAGTGCCAGGCCG
>NZ_BSTF01000051.1 GCF_030269365.1 Lentzea sp. NBRC 102530 | reverse complement strand
CCGCATGCCGCTGCCACTTCGCGTTGAGTGCGTTCGCCGCGCAGCGCTTCCAGCAGTCGACCGCACTGGATGTTGTGGATGAAGGCCGGCATCTCCACGGACGCCATGCGTGTACCTCCTGAGCAGAACAACGGGCCCGAGACGGGCACTACGGACAGTAGCAGCACTGGCTTCACCGGATCGGGGCATTATCGGATCCCGATATCGGATTATAAGCTGCGGATGTCAGGGATCCAGCTCGGGTTATCGGAAGGGAGTCGGGAGATGATCTCCAATATCGGTTCCCGTGGCGGTTTGGTTGCTGTCATCCCGCTGGATCCACCGAAGGCGCTCGTCGGCTGAGCGGCAGTCGTGAACCGGGGCCTTGTTGCCGCCCCGCGTTCTTCCCCGAACGGCGTTGCCGCTATCCGATCCCGGCGAGCGAGGCGCGCCACGGCACGGTCTTCCCCCGCCGGCCGTGGCGCTCCCTCATCACGGGTGGGACGTGTGCACATGACGGGACGAACGGGAACGGTGCGCGTGGTCGTGCAGCTGAGCTTCGCGCAGGCCTCCGTGCTGGCACGTGCGGCGGTCGTCGTCACGTCAGCCATGGAGTGCAAGGAGATCAACGTTGCCGATCAAGGGCTGCTGGCGATTCGCCGAGCGGTCGCGCTCGCGCTGTCGCAAGACGTGGTCCGAGAAGCAGGCGGTCCTCCCGCGGCAGAGAGCGTGCCGAAACTTCGAGCCGGCTAGAGCCTGTCCTGTAAGCCGTTGATCTGGGCATCTGGTATCTCTCTGCGGTGGTTGGTCGCGGTGAGTTGACGGATCGTGCGTGGGCAGCGATCGCGCCGCTGCTGCCCCCTGTGTCGGGCGGTGGGCGGCGGTGGCGGGATCAC
>NZ_BSTF01000050.1 GCF_030269365.1 Lentzea sp. NBRC 102530 | reverse complement strand
CTAGCGCGTGTCCTGTAAGTCATCGGAGCCAGAGCACGATGGCGGCGATGGTGAGTTCGGCCTGGTAGTAGGCGACGCGCTTGGCGTAGCGGGTGGCGAGGTCGCGGAACTGCTTGAGTCGGTTGAAGCATCGTTCGACGACGTTGCGCTGTTTGTACAACTCGGTGTCGAACGCCGGTGGTCGTCCGCCGCGTGCGCCTTTGGCGGCGCGTTGGGCGATCTGGTCGGTGCGTTCCGGGCTGACGAACGTGATCCCGCGCCGGCGTAACGCCTGCCGGGTCGAGGGATGGGAGTACGCCTTGTCCGCGATCACGACGTCCGGTCGTGATCGCGGACGTCCCGGCCCGTCACGCCGGACGCGGATGCCGTCGAGCAGGGGTAACAGTTGCGGGTTGTCCCCGGCCTGTCCGGCGGTGAGAAGCACCCGCATCGGCAGGCCACGGCCGTCGACCGCGAGGTGGATCTTGGTGGTCAGTCCGCCGCGGGAGCGGCCGAGTCCTTCCCCGTCGACGGCGAGGGCTTCGATTTCGGCTGTGCAGCCCCCTTTTTCCGGGCTCCGGCTGAGTGCTGATGCGCCCGCACGACGCTGGAGTCCACGCTGATCACCCACTCGACGTCACCGACGGAGTCGTCCTTGACGATCACCTCGTTCAGAATCCGGGCCCAGGTGCCGTCCTTGGTCCACAACCGCAGCCGTTCGTGCGCGGTCTTCCACGGCCCATACCGTTCCGGCAGGTCACGCCACGGCGCACCGGTCCGCAGCTTCCACAGGATCGCGTTGATCACCTGCCGGTGATCCCGCCACCGCCGCCCACCGCCCGACACAGGGGGCAGCAGCGGCGCGATCGCTGCCCACGCACGATCCGTCAACTCACCGCGACCAACCACCGCAGAGAGATACCAGATGCCCAGATCAACG
>NZ_BSTF01000049.1 GCF_030269365.1 Lentzea sp. NBRC 102530 | reverse complement strand
TTTCACGAGTACGCTGCTACTTGGGAACACTCTAAACAGACGCTACGTTTTCGAGTACGAGGGTTTCACTCTCTACGCCCGTGCTTTCCAGACACGTTCCTCTAACGATGCGTTTTCTGACTGTTTGTCAGTCCGGCAGAACTGACCAAGAGGTCCCACGACCCCGCGAATGCAACCCCTGCCGGGTATCACACAGACGCGGTTTAGCCTCATCCGCTTTCGCTCGCCACTACTCACGGAATCACGGTTGTTTTCTCTTCCTGCGGGTACTGAGATGTTTCACTTCCCCGCGTTCCCTCCACATACCCTATGTGTTCAGGTATGGGTGACCCCACATGACTGGGGCCGGGTTTCCCCATTCGGAAATTCTAGGATCTCAGCTCGGTTGACAGCTCCCCTAGACTTTTCGCAGTCTCCTACGTCCTTCATCGGCTCCTGGTGCCAAGACATCCACCGTATGCCCTTACTAACTTGCTACAAAGATGCTCGCATCCACTGTGCAGTTCTCAAAGAACAATCAGAATCTCTCACACAAGTGCGGGTGCCGGCCTGAACTCGAAGGTCAGGTGGTCCATCCGCGGCAAGAGCCCGATCACTGAAAGACACTAAGCGTGTTCTCTCAGGACCCAACAGCGTACCGATCTGTTCATCCAGCCCTCACGACACCTTTCCACGCTCCGAAGAGCAGTACTCACTGTCATGACAACCGAACGTCTAGCCAGCCAGCATCCACTAATGAGCCCTACCCAGCATCGAGGCTGGTGCAGGTTCTGGCTTCTGCTGAGACGTTCGCTCAGAACAGAAGCAGATGCTCCTTAGAAAGGAGGTGATCCAGCCGCACCTTCCGGTACGGCTACCTTGTTACGACTTCGTCCCAATCGCCAGTCCCACCTTCGACCGCTCTCCCCCTTGCGGGTTGAGCCACGGGCTTCG
>NZ_BSTF01000048.1 GCF_030269365.1 Lentzea sp. NBRC 102530 | reverse complement strand
ACAGACGAAGGGTGTTCAAGATCAGTTTGTGAGGACCGACCTGAACACCCTTCTGACCGCACTCTACGTCAAGATCGATGACCACCTGGGCAGACCCGCTCGGACCGGTCGGCCACCCCGGCTCACCGACGCCGAACTGCTCACCCTCGCCGTGGCCCAAGCGTTGCTCGGCATCCGCTCCGAGGCCCGGTGGCTGCGGTTCCTGCCCCGGCACCTGCCCGGCGCTTTCACTTATCTGCCACAGCAATCCGGCTACAACAAGCGACTGCGCACCGCGGTCCCGCTGCTCAAGAAGGTCATCCGGATGCTCGCCCTCGACACCGACCTGTGGACCGATGCGACCTGGATCGTGGACTCCACACCGGTCGAATGCGCCCGCTCCCGCGAGGCCGCGAAACGCTCCGAACTCGCCGGCTGGGCCGGCTACGGCTACTGCTCATCGCACTCACGGTTCTTCTGGGGCCTGCGCCTGCACCTGATCTGCACCCCGGCAGGACTCCCGATCACCTGGGCCCTGGCCAACCCGAAAATCGACGAACGCCAGGTCCTGATGGCGATCCTCGACCACGACCAGTCGGTTCTGGCCGACCGGCCAGGCCTGCTGATCATCGGAGACAAGGGCTACATCTCCCGCGAACTCGACACCTTCCTGGCCGAACGAGGAGTGCGGCTGCTGCGCCCGTCCTATCGCAACCGCACCCCACACCCAGCCCAGCACCTGCTCAAACCCGTCCGCCAGCTCATCGAATCGGTCAACGACACCCTCAAAGGCCAGCTCGACCTCGAACTGCACGGCGGCCGCACCATCGACGGCGTCACCGCCCGCATCGCCCAACGCCTGCTCGCCCTAACCGCAGCCATCTGGCACAACCGCGCCACCGGCCAGCCCATCACCCGATCACTGATCGCCTACGACCACTGATCAGTTAGGACTTACTCGTCTAG
>NZ_BSTF01000047.1 GCF_030269365.1 Lentzea sp. NBRC 102530 | reverse complement strand
CTAGGAGCTGTTTTAGGTTCGGATCATGTGGTTGGAGTCAAGGTTTTCAACCACATGATCGCCGCGCGTAGGTGCAACCCGGCCTCGTAGCTTTGTGGTGACTTGTCATAGCGTGTGGCCAGGCCGCGCCATGTCTTGATCTTCTGGAAGCAGCGTTCGACAGTGTTGCGCTGCTTGTAGAGCGCGGGATCGAACGAGACCGGTCGTCCTCCCGCGGAGCCCTTGTTCTTCCGGTTCGCCTGCTGGTCGGTCTTCTCCGGGATGACGGCGGTGATCCGGCGGCGCCGCAGATAAGCCCGGTTGGCTTTCGAGGAATACGCCTTGTCCGCCGCCACCGCGCCGGGACGGGTCCGGGGCCGCCCGGCCGGTCCGGGGACTCGGATCCGGTTGAGCACGGCCTGGAACTGCGGGCAGTCCGAGGCTTGGCCGGGCGTGAGCACGAACGCCAGCGGCAGCCCGCGCTCCTCGACCACGGCGTGGACCTTGCTGCTCAGCCCGCCTCGGGACCGGCCGAGCCCGGCCGCCTTCGCGCGAGCCTTGCGGCGCCGCCGGCAGGCGACACGCTCCTGATCGGCAGACGCGCCCGTGTCTTCCTGATCCGGCGCGGCCCGCGGCGCAGCACCCGCAGAACCTCGTTCTGAGCGGGCAGCGGAGCCCCTTTTTCCTCGGTCAGCGCCTGTTCCAGTGCATCGAGGGTCTCCCCGGCGATCGCCAGCCCCGCCGATTCGTGATGAGCCCGCACGATCGTGGAGTCCACACTGACCAGTTCCAGCCCGACCTGCCCGCGGGAGGCGGCCTCGGCGATCAGCGCGTCCATCAACGCCTGGAACACCCCGGCCTTGGCCCACGAGTTGAACCGCGAGTAAATCGTGGACCAGGGCCCATACCGCTCAGGCACATCACGCCAGCCCGACCCGGTGCGAAACCGCCACAAGATCCCGTTGAACTGATCCCGCACCCGCCGAGGCAACGGCCCCGTGGCAGCCACCGGCACCAGCGGCTCGATCAACGCCCACTCGGCATCGGTCACATCAAAACGCGCCACAACCGAGTTCTACCAGCCCGACCAGCACACCACCGAGAACCACCAAGATCCGAACCTCAAACAGCCTCTAGTCC
>NZ_BSTF01000046.1 GCF_030269365.1 Lentzea sp. NBRC 102530 | reverse complement strand
TGGCGGTTTCTGTTCCTCCTGAGCTTGAGTGGTTGTTTGTTCTTGTGGTGGGTTCGACGTTGTCGAATCTGGATGTGGATGGGGCGCGGGCGTTGGCTGCGCGGGTGGACGCTGATGGTGTGGCGTTGCAGCGGTTGATGCTGGACGCGGAGGGTGCCGCGGCGGTGGTGGGTGGGGCTTTGGGCGGGGCTGTGGGGGCTGGTGTTCGTAAGCTTGTGGGTGGGGTGACGGCGCATGGTTCGTCGTTGCGGTCGCTGGCGCGGCGTGACGCGGTGGGGTTGCGGGAGCTGGCGCTGGCGGATGAGAAGAATGTTTATGAGATGGTGCAGGAGCTCGCACTGTTTTTTCCGCAGATTTGGTGGGCTTTGTACAGTCCGTGGGGGGCGCCGTGGTATGCGGCGTTGACGGCGGCGTTGCGGGCGCGGTTGCTGGCACGGTTGCAGTGGATTGACAATGCGGCGGTGATGCTGGCTCGGACGGTGGCGAGTGAGGCCGCGAGTGAGGTGTTGCAGAACGCGAACGCGCAGGCGTTGCAGTTTATTGAGAAGAATCGTCGTTCGTGGGATGCGCAGGATTCCATTGTTGGCGCGATCGCCGGTGGTGTGGCGGGTGGGTTGATGATGGGCGGGGTGAGGCTGGGTCAGCGTGTGCTGGGCAAGCACGCGGACTCGGTGGCGTTTCATGGTGGCCTGGAGGGCACCACCGAGGTGGTTGTGGGTGCGGGTGTGTCGGGGGCGCTGGGGGGCGGTTTCGACGATCTGGGGTTCGGTTTCCTGGGTGGCGCGTTCAGTGGTGGTGTGCAGAAGGGCGCGGAGGACGCGGGTCACAAGATCGCCGGGTTCAAGAACGGTGGTCAGGGCAAGGATGGTGTGACCGTGCCGCCGGTGACCGTGCCGCCGGTGACTGTGCCGGGCACCCCGGTATCGGGCACACCGGCACCCGGCGACATGGACACGGACGGCACCCCCGGCACCGACAAGCCCGGCACCGAACACCCCGGCACCGAACACCCCGGCACCGACAAGCCCGGCACCGAACACCCCGGCACCGACAAGCCCAGTAGCGAACAGCCTGGTGGCGACAAGCCTGGTGGTTCCGTGCCTGGCATCCACACGCCGGTCACCGACACCAAACCCGGCACCGACCGACCCGGCAGCGACCGGCCTGGCACTGAACGGCCTGGCACTGAACGGCCTGGCACTGAACGGCCTGG
>NZ_BSTF01000045.1 GCF_030269365.1 Lentzea sp. NBRC 102530 | reverse complement strand
CCAGCGCCTCGCAAGGGCCCCGAAGATGCTCCTATGGATTGTCAAGCTGTGCTGGGTATGGCGGCGAGGTCTGCGATGAGGCGGGGATAGATCTCGCGGGCGAGGTAGCGTTTGAGGCAGCGGATGAGGTGTTTTTTGTTGCTGCCGTTGGGGTTGAGTCGTTGTTCCAGGTAGGTGCGGGTGGGTTCGTGCCAGGCCAGGCGGGTCAGCACGATGTAGTAGAGCACCGAGTTGGCCTGGCGGTCGCCTGTGCGGGACAGGCGATGCCGTCCCGCGGTCTGGCCGCTGCCGCAGTCCTGGGGTGCGACGCCGGTCAGGCGGGCGAACGCGGCCTCGCTGTGCAGCCGGTCCGGGCCGGCGGCGGTGAGCAGCAGTTGCGCGGCGCGGCCGGGACCGACGCCGAACAGGCCACTGGTGCGTGGGGCGATGTGCTCGACCAGGGCGTGCAGGCGGGCGTCGAGTTCACGGATGCGGGTGGTGTGGCCGGTGATGGTGCGGGCCAGCTCACCCAGCACGTGTTCGACGGCGGTTCCGTGGTCGAGCATAGTCGTGGCGGCCTGAGCGGCCGGGACCGGTTCGAACCCGGCGCACCGGGCGATCAGAGCGGTGTCGTTCAACGGTTCCAGCCGCTCGCGTAGTCCGGGCGGGGCGGTGACGAGCAGGGCTTTGAGGGTGTTGATCGCGGCGGTGCGGGCGTGGGTCCAGAGTCGGCGGGCCTCGCGCAGCACCCGCACCGACTCGACCGGGCCGGTGCGGGGTTTCGGGAGGGTGGCGGCCTCGCCGGACTGGGCGGCGGCCGCGGCGGCGATCGCGTCAGCGGGATCGGACTTACCTGTGCGGCGGCGTCTCTGCCGGTTCGGGCGATCCACCTCCACCACCCTGACACCGCGGCCGGTCAGGAACCCGGTCAGGCCCGCGCCATAACAGCCGGTGCCCTCGACCCCCAC
This sequence comes from Lentzea sp. NBRC 102530, assembly GCF_030269365.1. Lineage (GTDB taxonomy): Bacteria > Actinomycetota > Actinomycetes > Mycobacteriales > Pseudonocardiaceae > Lentzea. Next base: position 459 of record NZ_BSTF01000045.1, on the reverse strand, counting down.
CAGAGCGATCGGCCCGAACCCGGCCAGCCAGGCCAGCAGCGCCGCATAACCGGCCAGCGTCGCGTCGAACCGTGTCGTGCCCAGCACGCGGCCCAGCCCGTCCACCGCGGCCGCGACATGGAACTTCTTGTGCGTGTCGACCCCGCCGGTGATCTCCCCGACCGGCACCACCGGGCCACCGATGCGCGTACTCCGCGTTTTTGCCATCCTGGACACCGCCATCCTGTTCGCGCCAACGGACGAATGGCGCTCGCCCCGACCCGGCGATCGGACACGACAGTGATCAGCGGCCTGCGCCAACAGGCTCCTATGAAGTCACGGTCGCCGGGCCCGGTGAACACCCTGGCAGCGGTCCCCACCAGACCAGACGACAGATCTTCGGAAAGACACAAGGTCAGTCAAGCCACGAGTCAGACCAGCCCAGCGAGAACCACCACACACATCCTCACTGTCAAGCCC
>NZ_BSTF01000044.1 GCF_030269365.1 Lentzea sp. NBRC 102530 | reverse complement strand
TGAACTGGTCCCCGGAAGTTGGACTGGCTAACTGAAGGTTAGGCCGTGAGGGCCTGGGCTCGGTATTCGACCGGGCTCAGGCCCTTGAGCGTGGTGGAGATGCGGGTGGTGTTGTACCAGTCGATGTAGTCGTCCAGTGCCGTGGTGAACTCGGCGACGGTGTCGAACCTGGTGTGGTGGAACAGTTCTTCCTTGAGATGACCGAAGAAGTTCTCGGCGATGGAGTTGTCCAGGCAGTTGCCGCGCCGCGACATCGACTGGGTCAGGCCCGCGTCGGCCAGCAGCCTGCGCCAGGAGGCGTGCTGGTACTGGAAGCCCTGATCGGAGTGCACCAGTGGCCTGGCCCGGGCATCGGCGGGCAGAGTGGCGATCGCCTGGCGCAGCGAGGAGTTCGTCAGCTCCAGTGACGGTGACAGGCCATGGCTGTAGGCCACCACAGACCGGTCGAACAGGTCGATCACCGGTGACAGGTAGACCTTGTCCCCGCCGATCCGGAACTCGGTCACGTCGGTGACCCACTTCGTGTCCGGTGCGGACGCACTGAACTGGCGGTCGAGCACGTTCTGGGCGGTCGTGCCGGTCTGTCCGAGCCAGGACCGATATCGGCGTGCTCGCCGGACCTTGCAGACCAGGCCGAGGATGTTCATCAGCTTCAGCACGGTCTTCTTGGCCACCTGCCGGCCTTGGCGGGTCAGCACGTCGTGCACGCGCCGATGCCCGTAACGGCCGCGGGCCGCCTCGAACGCCTCGGTGATCGCGGTCTTGAGTTCGGCGTGCGGGTCAGGCCGGGTGAGTCTGGCCTGGTGGTAGAAGAACGTCGAGCGGGCCAGTCCGGCGGCTCTGAGCAGCACCGGCAGCGGATAGTCGGCCTTGAGGGTGGCGATGACCTGGGTCTTCAGTCTCGCCCCTGCTCCTTCAAGGCCCGCAGTTTTTCCAGGAACGCCACCTTCGCGGACAGTTCCAGGTTCTCCGCCCGCAACCGTTCCAGCTCGCTGAGCCCAGCGGTGTTCACAGGCTTGGCCGGTCGGCCTTTCGACTTGGGCCGCAACGCTTCCGCGCCGTCGCGCCGATAGCGGCCGGCCCAGTTCTCCACCAGCTTCGGCGAGGACAGATCATGCTCACGCGCCAGCTCGAGCGCGGTCGCCTCACCACTGATCAACCGGCGCACGACCTCGAGCTTGAACTCGAACGTGAACGACCGCTTGCCCGGCTTGCTCACCAACGCTCCCGCGCCTCGCACCCTCCAACGATCACGCAAGCGTCGCACCGCCGTCTCCGACACCCCCAACCGGGTCGACACAGCCTTCTCACCAAACCCGGCCTCGAACAACGCGGCAGCGGTCTCCCGCTGCCGCTCAGACAACGAACTTCGTGGATGCACCCAACCGCTCCCCGGAAAGTCGGAACTGGATTCCCAGTCCAAGTTCCGGGGAGCGGTTCA
>NZ_BSTF01000043.1 GCF_030269365.1 Lentzea sp. NBRC 102530 | reverse complement strand
CGGAAGTGCTTCTTCAGCTCGTCGTTGACCTTGTTCTTCATCCGCTCGTAGTTGGACGCGGTGTCCTGACCCGAGGTGAAGCCCAGACCGACGGCCTTGCTGATGTCGGACGTGCCCAGGTTCGAGGTGAAGATGATGACGGTGTTCTTGAAGTCCACCGTCCGGCCCTGACCATCGGTCAGACGGCCGTCCTCCAGCACCTGCAGCAGCGTGTTGTAGACCTCGTTGTGCGCCTTCTCGATCTCGTCGAACAACACCACCGAGAACGGCTTGCGGCGCACCTTCTCGGTGAGCTGCCCGCCCTCCTCGTAGCCGACGTAACCGGGAGGGGCACCGAACAGCCGCGACGCGGTGTAGCGGTCGTGGAACTCGCCCATGTCGATCTGGATGAGCGCGTCGTCCTCGCCGAACAGGAAGTTCGCCAGCGCCTTGGACAGCTCGGTCTTACCGACACCGGACGGGCCGGCGAAGATGAACGAACCCGACGGGCGCTTGGGGTCCTTCAGACCGGCGCGGGTGCGGCGGATCGCCTGCGACACGGCCTTGACCGCGTCGGTCTGGCCGATGATCCGCTTGTGCAGCTCATCCTCCATGCGCAGCAGACGCGAGGTCTCCTCCTCGGTGAGCTTGAACACCGGGATACCGGTCCAGTTCGCCAGGACCTCGGCGATCTGCTCCTCGTCGACCTCCGCGACGACGTCGAGATCGCCGTCCTTCCACTGCTTCTCCCGCTCGGCCTTCTGGCCCAGCAGCTGCTTCTCCGCGTCCCGCAGCTTCGCGGCGCGCTCGAAGTCCTGCGCGTCGATCGCGGACTCCTTGTCACGGCGCACGTCCGCGATCTTCTCGTCGAACTCGCGCAGGTCCGGCGGCGCGGTCATCCGGCGGATCCGCATCCGCGCGCCCGCCTCGTCGATCAGGTCGATCGCCTTGTCCGGCAGGAACCGGTCGTTGATGTACCGGTCGGCCAGCGTCGCCGCCGCCACCAGCGCCGAATCGGTGATCGACACGCGGTGGTGCGCCTCGTACCGGTCCCGCAGACCCTTGAGGATCTCGATGGTGTGCTCCAGCGAGGGCTCGCCCACCTGGATCGGCTGGAAACGACGCTCCAGCGCCGGGTCCTTCTCGACGTGCTTGCGGTACTCGTCCAGCGTGGTCGCGCCGATCGTCTGCAGCTCACCACGCGCCAGCATCGGCTTGAGAATGCTGGCCGCGTCGATCGCGCCCTCCGCGGCACCCGCGCCGACGAGCGTGTGGATCTCGTCGATGAACAGGATGATGTCGCCGCGCGTGCGGATCTCCTTGAGCACCTTCTTCAGGCGCTCCTCGAAGTCACCGCGATAACGCGAACCCGCGACCAGCGAACCCAGGTCCAGGGTGTAGAGCTGCTTGTCCTTGAGCGTCTCGGGCACCTCGCCCTTGACCACCATCTGCGCCAAGCCCTCGACGACGGCGGTCTTGCCGACACCGGGCTCGCCGATCAGGACCGGGTTGTTCTTGGTGCGCCGCGACAGCACCTGCATGACCCGCTCGATCTCCTTGGT
>NZ_BSTF01000042.1:3135-4555 GCF_030269365.1 Lentzea sp. NBRC 102530 | reverse complement strand
CCAGAACCGCACAGTGGATGCGTAGCGTCTTTGTAACAAGTCCTCGGCCTATTAGTACCAGTCAGCTCCAACCGTTACCGGTCTTCCACCTCTGGCCTATCAACCCAGTGGTCTAGCTGGGGGCCTTAACTCACGAAGAGTGGGATACCTCATCTTGGAACGAGCTTCCCGCTTAGATGCCTTCAGCGGTTATCCCTTCCGAACGTAGCCAACCAGCAATGCTCTTGGCAGAACAACTGGCACACCAGCGGTCCGTCCGTCCCGGTCCTCTCGTACTAGGGACAGCCTTCCTCAAGTATCCTACGCGCGCGGCGGATAGGGACCGAACTGTCTCACGACGTTCTAAACCCAGCTCGCGTACCGCTTTAATGGGCGAACAGCCCAACCCTTGGGACCTACTCCAGCCCCAGGATGCGACGAGCCGACATCGAGGTGCCAAACCATCCCGTCGATATGGACTCTTGGGGAAGATCAGCCTGTTATCCCCGGGGTACCTTTTATCCGTTGAGCGACCACGCTTCCACAAGCCATGGCCGGATCACTAGTTCCGACTTTCGTCCCTGCTCGACCCGTCAGTCTCACAGTCAAGCTCCCTTGTGCACTTGCACTCAACACCTGATTGCCAACCAGGCTGAGGGAACCTTTGAGCGCCTCCGTTACTCTTTGGGAGGCAACCGCCCCAGTTAAACTACCCACCAGGCACTGTCCCTGATCCGGATCACGGACCGAGGTTAGACATCCAATACGACCAGAGTGGTATTTCAACGACGACTCCACAACCACTGGCGTGGCCGCTTCACAGTCTCCCACCTATCCTACACAAGCCGAATCGAACACCAATACCAAGCTATAGTAAAGGTCCCGGGGTCTTTCCGTCCTGCCGCGCGTAACGAGCATCTTTACTCGTAATGCAATTTCGCCGGGCCTGCGGTTGAGACAGTCGAGAAGTCGTTACGCCATTCGTGCAGGTCGGAACTTACCCGACAAGGAATTTCGCTACCTTAGGATGGTTATAGTTACCACCGCCGTTTACTGGCGCTTAAGTTCTCAGCTTCGCCCCGAAGGACTAACCGGTCCCCTTAACGTTCCAGCACCGGGCAGGCGTCAGTCCATATACATCGTCTTGCGACTTCGCATGGACCTGTGTTTTTAGTAAACAGTCGCTTCTCGCTGGTCTCTGCGGCCGTCTCGCCCTAGCCTGCAAGAGGCTTCAAGCGCTACGGCCCCCCTTCTCCCGAAGTTACGGGGGCATTTTGCCGAGTTCCTTAACCACAGTTCGCCCGATCGCCTCGGTATTCTCTACCTGACCACCTGTGTCGGTTTGGGGTACGGGCCGCGTGAAAGCTCGCTAGAGGCTTTTCTCGGCAGCATGGGATCACTCTACTTCGCCTCAATCGGCTACGCATCACGTCTCAGGCTA
>NZ_BSTF01000042.1:1719-3039 GCF_030269365.1 Lentzea sp. NBRC 102530 | reverse complement strand
CCCCTACACGCTTGCACCAGTACTACCACTCACTGGCGGAGCTACCCTCCTGCGTCACCCCATCGCTTGACTACTACAAGTTCAGGTCCCGCGCTCCACAGTCCCCTAGCTCCCGAAGGAGTTTCGGAGGTGCTTCGGGCGGTTAGTATCACAAGGTTCATCATGGGCGCGTTCACACGGGTACGGGAATATCAACCCGTTGTCCATCGACTACGCCTGTCGGCCTCGCCTTAGGTCCCGACTTACCCTGGGCGGATTAGCCTGGCCCAGGAACCCTTGGTCATCCGGCGGACGAGTTTCTCACTCGTCTTTCGCTACTCATGCCTGCATTCTCACTCGCATAGCGTCCACGGCTGGATTACTCCGCCGCTTCAACCGCTACACGACGCTCCCCTACCCATCCCGAGACAAGCTCGGAATGACACAGCTTCGGTGGTGTGCTTAAGCCCCGCTACATTGTCGGCGCAGGACCACTTGACCAGTGAGCTATTACGCACTCTTTAAAGGGTGGCTGCTTCTAAGCCAACCTCCTGGCTGTCTGTGCGACCCCACATCCTTTCCCACTTAGCACACACTTAGGGACCTTAGCTGGCGTTCTGGGCTGTTTCCCTCTCGACTACGAAGCTTATCCCCCGCAGTCTCACTGCCGCGCTCTAACACACCGGTATTCGGAGTTTGGTTGATTTCGGTAAGCTTGTGGGCCCCCTAGACCATCCAGTGCTCTACCCCCGGTGAGAAACACACGACGCTGCACCTAAATGCATTTCGGGGAGAACCAGCTATCACGGTGTTTGATTGGCCTTTCACCCCTAACCACAGCTCATCCCCCAGGTTTTCAACCCTGGTGGGTTCGGGCCTCCACGCGGTCTTACCCGCGCTTCACCCTGGCCATGGCTAGATCACACCGCTTCGGGTCTAGACCACGCGACTCAAACGCCCTATTCAGACTCGCTTTCGCTACGGCTACCCCACACGGGTTAACCTCGCCACGTAGCACTAACTCGCAGGCTCATTCTTCAAAAGGCACGCCGTCACCCCTAAAGGCTCCGACGGATTGTAGGCACACGGTTTCAGGTACTATTTCACTCCCCTCCCGGGGTACTTTTCATCTTTCCCTCACGGTACTAGTCCGCTATCGGTCACCAGGGAGTATTTAGGCTTAGCGGGTGGTCCCGCCAGATTCACAGCGAATTTCACGAGTACGCTGCTACTTGGGAACACTCTAAACAGACGCTACGTTTTCGAGTACGAGGGTTTCACTCTCTACGCCCGTGCTTTCCAGACACGTTCCTCTAACGATGCGTTTTCTGACTGTTTGTC
>NZ_BSTF01000041.1:1416-5597 GCF_030269365.1 Lentzea sp. NBRC 102530 | reverse complement strand
GGTGAGCTCACGGCCCGCTACTTCCACTGCGGCAACAGCTTCATCCTCATCAAGTTCCACTGGAGCACCGGCACCACCGGAACCGCGTGCGTGCCACCGCACGGCCAGATCCCCTTCTACAAAGACGGCCAGCACAAGGTCGTCAACGCCTACTACGTCACCACCCGGCCGAACCTCACCGGACCGCACGGCAACCAGCGGTGCTCTCTCCGGCAGCCGAGAGTCTGATCGATCATGCGACGCACCCGGCGGGTTTCTGAGAACCGGTTCAGTCGGTTTCCTTCGCGAGGGCGGAAAGGATGGCCTTGGCTTCGGCGCGGAGCAGCGGTTCGAGCAAGTCCCAGTCGCTGCCTTCGCCCGTGATCCAGAGGTAGCGGGAGATCGCGGACAGGAGGGCCAAGGTGCCACTGCGGGTGTGCAGCTCGGGCATTTCACGGATGCGCTGAGCGGTTTCCGGGTGCAGGAGGCTGTTGCAGTAGAGCGTGGCCAGGTCGTAGCCGGCGAACATGGGTCGCCAACTCTCCCAGTCGAGGATGCACAACTGCGGTCGGCGCAAGTTGGCCCAGTGCAGGTCCGCGTGCGCCGTGGTCCATTCCACGCCCGCGAAAACGCTCACAGGCAACGTGATGCCGAAGTGGTGCTCGACCCCGCTGATGGTGGAAGCAACGGCACCGAGCTCGTTGTCCAGGTCCAGCGGGTGCGCTGCCAGGGCCGCCAGTGACCTACGCAGGTCCTTCCACCATGATTCCGGCAGCTGGGGATCCTCGCGCAGGACGCCCCCAGCAGCGATGGTCGTCCCCAGGGCGAGGGTCATCACCTCGCCCCGGAGACGGCAGCCCAGTAGGTAGGCGTCGTCGTTCTGCCAGTCGTGCCACCGAAGAACCTCGGGTTTGGCGACGCCGCGGATCGAGTTGGCAGTGGCATTGCCGTCCCAACGGCAGACAGGCGCGTAATCGCCGTCTTCCACCACGACCCTCAGCCAAATGTCGCCGCCTTCATCACGGGCGAGCGCGCCGGCTGAGCGCATGTCGAAGGTGTTGACCGGCTCGCCGATCACGTGCACGTCCAACGCCGAAGCAGCGACGACCAGTTGCTCGTCGAGCCAGATCCGTCGTTGTTCTACGGCTCGCTCGATCTCCGCGGCGTCCATGCTCACTTCTTCCAGAACTCGCCTTCCTTGCCCCAGCTGCCGCCCTTGCGGCCCCAGTCCACGCCACTGGTGCTCGCGGTCGTCGTGGCGTTGGTGGTCACCATCTGCGCCCAGGCCGTTTCGCCCGTCGACACGGCCTGCACCATTGTGTCCAAGATCGTCATTCTCCGCTCCTCGTGTGCAGTAGTTCGGCGAGCGCCAGGGCCGGCGCTTGAACGGAGTTTCGGCAGTGGTCGGTCTCGGTCACGGCGAACGTGCCGTGTTCGAAGTACCGATCACCTGCATGCGCGCCTTGGCAGTAGGAGAAGAACTCGCAGGTTTGCTTGCAGGCTGCGAGTGCGCTCGTGAATTCCTGGACGTACCGCAGGTCGCCGGCGCGCTCCACGATCGTGGCCAGGTCGTTCTTCAACACGTTGCCTGCCACGAAGTTCTCGTAGGTCGTGCTGGAAATCCCGAGAAGCTCCGGCGACAGCAGCACCACATCGCCGTTCCAGGCGATCGTCGGAATGGGGTCGTGCTGGGAGTCGGCTTCGCGCTGCGCGTCTGTCAGTGCCAGGAACCCCAGCAGGTTCGCGACCTCTCGCACGGTCACGTCGTCGTTGACGCGGCACCACTCGAAGGTGTCGCGCCAGAACCGCTGAGCGTCGCCTGTCGAGGGGGTCTGCGCGTCGGAGTTCGCGCCCTCCTTGGCTTCGACGTTGAACCCGATCCACCTGGTGCCCAGATCGCGCAGGAAGTCCAGGATTCGCGTGGCGTGGGCGGTGCTGTTCTGGCTGACGACCGCGAGGACGGTGAAGGGGATGCCGCGTTGTTTCAGCGCCTCGACGCCTGCGACGGTGCGGTCGAACATCGCTCGGCCGCCGCGGTCGACGCGGTGACCGTTGAGCTCACGGGGTCCGTCGATGCTCACGCCGACGCTGATGTCGTACTGCTCGAACACGTCGCACCATGCGTTGGTGATGGGTCTCCCACCGCCGGTCTGCACCTTGTGCCGCACATGTCCCGCACGTCGGAGGCTCTCGGACGGCTGCAACAACTCGACAAACCGCGCGGAGCCGACCGCCAACGGCTCGCCGCCGTGCCACACCACCTCGATCGAGTCCCAAGTGGGGGCGATGGCGTTGGCGATGGCGGAAGCCACCTCTACCGTCATCTCCTGCTTGAGGTGACGTTCAAGCAGGTAGCAGTAGGTGCAGTCCATCGGGCACAGCGTGGTCGGTTGAACGACGACGGTTCTGGGTTGTTCGGCCACCCGTGGGTCCATCGTTCCTCCGACGCGTAGCTGCGGCTGCGGTGCTGGACTTCGAACCGCGGGTTCGTTCGGGACGATTCCAATATGGCTCGGAAGACTGGGACGCGACAGATGACAGCCGGGGACACGGAAGGACATCGATCATGTCCAGCGATGCCGCCGCGACCGGCGAGGGCAAGCGGTTCACGCCGAACCTCGTGCTGATCGCACAGCGGCAGGCCAAGGGGTGGGGACGCGACCGACTCGCCAGGGAGTTCGAGCGGATCGGTCGGCAGCTGGACCTCACGACGCCCGAGCTGGGCGCGATGGCTAAGGCGATCTACCCGCACGAGACCGGTAGAGCTACGGTTCGCGACGAGATCTACGTGCGGTTGTACTGCGCCGCGTTCGAGGCCACGCCGCACGAGCTGTTCGGCACGCTCAGCGCCAGCGCGGCGAGCCATCGGTCGTGCGGCCTCACGAGCCACAAGTTCGTGCCGGTGCATCTCGGCCCCGAACTGCTCCCGAAGCTCATCGAGCGCGCGAACCTGACACCCGCCTCGGTGCAGTGGGCGGACTGCCACGTCGGAGAGGTCGAGCATCCTGGTGGCCGCTGCGAGCTGTACGCGTTTCCCTGGGGCGTTGCTGTCTTCCACTTGGCCGAGGAGCTGAGCGTGCCGAACATCGCCAGCCTGGCGGTGTGGCGTCGGCAGACTTATCGCGAGACCCGGCAGTGGGCGACTGAGTGGCTGCGTGAGACGACCAGCTCGGACACACCCGTAGCGCACTACGTGCTGTCCGCTTACTGGGTGCACGAATCACCATGGAGCGGGCTAGACCTCGAAACCGCGATGCGGTTGTTGAGCATGCCGCGTGTGCTGCTCGACCACGGGACGGACGAGGCAGGCCCGTCCTTGCACCACGCGGAACTGGTGGAGCAGACGCTGTTGCGTGATGGCTTCAACGACAGCCGGATCGACGAGTTCGGTATCCGCGGCCTTTCCATCGGATGCGCGAGCTGGGCAGGCCTCAGCTACTACCCGCAGGCCACCGGGCGAGCACTTCGTACTGCGGACCTCGTCGACTGCGAGCTGCTGGTCCAGGCGTTGTGGAGCTACTGCTATCGCGTGCACGAGCAGGTGGAACAAGGATGTGATCCAGTTGTTGCACCTGAATACGGGTGGCGTTGGATCCGTGCGGTCAGGTCGAGGTTGACCATGACCAGACCGCAGGAGACCGCGCAACACGCCGCGATGCGGCGGGCGGTGCTGGAAACCAGCGAGCTGGGCAGGCACCTCACGACCGCGCTGGAGTTGCTGCGAGACACGAGCGGAGAATGATCAGGTGGATCTGGCCAAGAGCGTGCTGGTGGTCGTCGACGTGCAGAACGGCTTCGTCTCCAGCAAGTCGGCGCCCGTCGTTCCGCACGTCGCCGACGTCGTGAGTCGGTGGGAACGGGCCGGTGGCGCGACTGTGTTCACCCGGTTCATAAACCACCCCGGCTCGCCGTACGAACGCCTGATCAACTGGTCGCGCATGCAGACATCCCCCGAAATCGACATCGTCGACGACCTGGCTGCGGCCTCACAGCGCGCGGTCGCTGTGCTCGACAAGCCGATCTATTCGTTGTTCACCGAGGAAGGCACAGCGACCGTGGCGCAGCACGGCTGGACCGACATCGTGATCGTCGGGATCGCCACGGAGTCCTGTGTGCTGAAGACGGCGTGTGACGCGTTCGAACGCGGCCTGACGCCCTGGGTGATCAAGGACGCGGTCTACAGCCATGCCGGACAGGAAGCG
>NZ_BSTF01000041.1:0-1319 GCF_030269365.1 Lentzea sp. NBRC 102530 | reverse complement strand
CTACCGCGAGGTGGTCCTGATCGTGGACGACGATCCCCGCGTCGTCAGGGAACTCCGCGACGCCGGCCTTCCGGTCTTCCACGCCACCTGGTCACCCTGGTCCCCGGCGCTGGGCAACCAGTGAGAACCGGCTTGGCCCGAAGCGTGGTCGGGCCAAGCCGGTCAGGTCACAGCTCAGCTCGCTTGCGGCCGCGGTCAGGTGCTCACCCAACATCTGAACTCGCTCCATGCGGTTGATCCGAAGGTGAGCCGGCCCTTGTCCGGTGCCTTGGAGTCGCGCACACCTGCTTGGCGAGGTCCGAACCCGACCTCGACGCAGTTGCTGTCCTTCGGCTGGCTGTAGCTGGACCTGATCCAAGGCCCGAAGTCGATATCGATGCTTGCTGATGGCTCGGTCATCTCGTGAGCCGTTCCTTCCGCTGTTGCCGTCACCAAACGTCACGACGACAGCGGTCCGCCCAGGAACGAGAGGAAACTCAGCGCCTGATCCGACTCAAGCGCGATGTTCTCCTGCGCGTGCCAGAGATCCAGATACCTCTTGACGATCTTCGGATCGTGAAGAACCGCCTGCTCGTCGTACCTTTCAGCGTAGACGAGGTGCAACGCGGGTTCAGCTTGATAAGTGGAGATCTGGTAGTCGGTCTCCTGACCTTCGTAGTAGCCGTGGCTGAACGGTATGAACCTGAGGCTCACGTTGGGCAGCTTCGTGACCTCGATGAGCCGCATGAGTTGGCCCGCCCACATTCCGGTCGTGTCAGCAGTGGGGTTCACCCGAGCCAGAGCCGCTTGGTCGATGATGAACTCGAAGCGCCGAGCCTCGTCGGTGAGTACCTGCTGTCGGCGCACGCGAAGGTCGACTAGGCGATCGATCTCCTCTGCGGCCAGACCGGCCTGCGTCATGAGGTTGAGCATCAGTTCTTTGGTCTGCAGGACACCAGGTATCAGCATGCTGGCCTTGCTGCGGGTCAGGCTGGCGGTTCGATCCATGTCGAGGAGCTTGCGCATCGGCTCAGACTTGGACTTCCAGCGAATGTCCGACTTCGCCGGCTGGATCGCACCGAGTTCGGCGTGGTGCGCGATCCGGGTCCATGTCGACGCTTCGCCACCCAGGGCTGATCGAAGCTTCTCCAGGAGTTCGGCCGTGAAGTTCTTCTGGCCGCGTTCCAGTTCAGCCTGTGTCGGCTGACTCCACCCGCATGCCGCTGCCACTTCGCGTTGAGTGCGTTCGCCGCGCAGCGCTTCCAGCAGTCGACCGCACTGGATGTTGTGGATGAAGGCCGGCATCTCCACGGACGCCATGCGTGTACCTCCTGAGCAGA
>NZ_BSTF01000040.1 GCF_030269365.1 Lentzea sp. NBRC 102530 | reverse complement strand
CGATTGACTCCTGTGCTGCGCTGTCGGTGTAGTGGGTTCGGTGTTGTCTTGAATCGCCAAACCAGGTCGGCGAGCTGAGCTTTTCCGGTCGCTTGCCGACCTGGTGCCTTTGCGCTTTGAGGCGGTGGCGTTCCCATTTTTCGTTGACAGCGCCTGCTGTGGTCAACAGAACCGTTGTGCTGGTTCCAGGCGTGTCGGGATGCTTGTGCCGCTACTGCGAGAGCAGTTGGGCGCAGCGGATCAGGCCCAGGTGTGAGTAGGCCTGTGGGTGGTTGCCGAGTGAGCGTTCGGCGACGGGGTCGTATTCCTCGGGTAGCAGGCCGGTGGGGCCTGCGGCGGCGATGATCTGGCTGAACAGTTCTTCGGCTTCGGTGCGGCGGCCGGTGAGCAGGTAGGACTCGATCATCCAGGCGGCGCAGAGGTGGAAGCCGCCTTCGTCGCCGGGCAGGCCGTCGTCACGGCGGTAGCGGTAGACGGTGCTACCCGATCGCAACTCCGCTTCGATGGCGGTGACGGTGGACTGGAAGCGTTCGTCGGCGGGGTCGATGAGGCCTGACAGGCCGACGAACAGGGAGGCGGCGTCGAGGTCGTCGCCGTCGTAGGCGGTGGTGAACGACTGGACTTCGTCGTTCCAGCCGTTTTTCAGCACGTCGGTGGCGATGGTGTCGCGCAGCGGCACCCAGGAGGGGGCCAGGTCACGCCCGAACTGTTCGCCGAGCTTGATCGCGCGGTCGATGGTCAGCCAGCACATGACTTTGGAGTACACGTGGTGGCGTGGGGCGTGGCGTTCTTCCCAGATGCCGTGGTCGGGTTCGTGCCAGCGCCGGGAGACGGCCTCGGCCATCGCCTGGACCATTGTCCAGTCGGCGTCGGAGAGCGTGCCGCGTGCGGTGGCCAGGTGCACGACCAGGTCGACGACCGGGCCGAACACGTCGAGCTGCACCTGCTGGTTGGCGAGGTTGCCTACGCGGACGGGGCGCGAGCCCGCGTAGCCGGGGAGGGTGTCGATGACGGCTTCGGCGCCGAGCTGGGTGCCGTGCAGGGTGTAGAGCGGGTGCAGGCGCTCCGGACCGGGGATGGTCTCCAGGACGCCGTGCAGCCAGGCCAGGAAGCCGTCGGCTTCCGCGAACGAGCCGACCGACACCAGCGCGGCGGCGGTCATGGCTCCGTCGCGTAGCCAGCAGTAGCGGTAGTCCCAGTTGCGGACGCCGCCGAGCTCTTCGGGCAGGGACGTGGTCGCCGCGGCCATGATCGAGCCGGAGTCCTTGTGCACCAGGCCGCGCAGTGTCAGCGCGGAGCGCAGTACCAGATCGGATTCGACGGATGGCAGTGTCAGCGTCTTCGCCCAGTCGTACCAGTAGGAGGCTGCGCGGATGTGCCGTGCTGGTTCGTCCACAACGGACTCGGAGAGGTCGTCGGTGCCGCACCGCAGTTCGAGCAGGACTGGCGCGCCTTCACGCGGTCGGACGACGGCGTGTGCGGTCTCCTGCTGGCCGTCCGAGGTGATCTCCCAGTCGACGCCGGGGGACCGCAGCACCATCGGGTCGGAGGTGCCGACCACGCGCAGGCCGTCGCGCTCGCGCAGCAGCCGCACCGGCACCTGGCCGAACTCGGGACGCGGCGCGAACGTGATCACCGCGTTGGTCGAGCCCGAGATGCGGCGCACCAGGTCGGTGCGGTGCGACGCGAGGTCGTGCTCCAGGTAGTCGGTGACCAGAAGCCGCGACCAGCGGGTCTCCACGATCATCGTGCCCGGCAGGTAGCGCTGGCCCAGGGGCAGCGAACCGTGCTCCGGCTTGATCGAGAAATGCCCCGCCGCCGGCCCGCCGAGCAGATCAGCGAAGATCGCCGCGGAGTCCGGCTCCGGATGACACAGCCAGTTCACCTTGGCATCCGGCGTCACCAACGCCACCGAACGCTCGTTCGCCAGCATCGTCAGCCGCTCGATCGGCACCGCCTGGTCGCCATGAAGCCACGCCCGCCGCTCTTCGAGCAGGAACGCCAGCACGGTCGCCACATCGGCAGGGTCGGCCACCCGGTGCTCGGCCAGCGACTCGCCGACACCAACCCGGATGCCCAGGTCCGGGCCGGACAGGCGCGCGAACGCCTTCTCGTCCGTCACGTCGTCACCCAGGAAGATCGCCGCGGTGGCACCGACCTGGTGACGCAGAATGTCGAGAGCGTGGCCCTTGTCGGTCTCGACCACGGAGAACTCGATGACGGCCTTACCCTCGGAGACCTGCACACCGTCCCAGATGCACAGGTCAGAGCGCAGGTGGGCAAGGAGCTGTCGTGCCGTCGTGGGGGAACACTGCCGGTAGTGAAAAGCCACGCTGGCGGGTTTGAGCTCGATCAGCAGGCCAGGCGTCGACTGGCACAGCGACTCGGCCTCGGATCTCACCCTGTCGAGTACGTTTCTCGCTTCCTCGGGCAGCGCACGCACGAAGTCGACAGCGAACTCGGAGCCGTGCGAGCCCACCAGGTGAACCTCGCCGGGAAGGCGGGAGAGCGTGGCGAGGTCGCGCAGCGCACGGCCGGAGATCACCGCCGTGGTGGTCTCGTGCAGACCTGCGAGGCACCGCAGTGCGGCCACTGCCTCCGGCAGCGGCAGAGCCAAAGCCGGATCATCGACGATGGGAGCCAGAGTTCCGTCGTAGTCGCTGGCCACCAGCAGGTGCGGCGTTCGAGCGAGCGTCGTCAACACTCGCCGCAGTTCGGCTGGAAGCCGCTGGCCGTCGCTGGAGGCCAGGTTGGTCGTGGTTGTCGCAACGGTCACAGTGGCTCCCTTCGCGGGTGAAGGATTCCCTTGCCCATACCCGCATTCCGGTGTTACTCCCGCATGGTCTCGCGAAATCGTGGGTGGCTGGGCCGTCCAAACGAAACTGTATCCGCCAGTTAAGCGTGGCTTACGGAATCGACGCGGCGATGGCGAAAATGTGCCCTCGAGGTCCAAGCCAGAGGGTGAAGTCCGGGCAGACTCCGGCAGATTGCGGGCAACGGCCGCATTCGGGCATTGTGCCAGCGCCGCTGGGGGCGTGAGTCTTGGTGCACGGTATGCGAGTCGGACATCGTCACCCCCGTTCCCGCCGATGTCCGACACGGAGCGCAGGGCTCCTGAGCGTGCCTGGTGGACGGTCGACTCGCAGGGAGTCGGCCGTCCGCCGCCGGCGGGTCCACTGAACCGTGAATGGCGTGGCACGCAGATGAGAGAGCCTGAACGCAGACGGTTTGAGGACCAGGTCGCGCGACTTGTCAACATCGTCAGGTCCCGGCACTCGCTGGAGTCGCTGACGCGGGACGAGCGGCTGCGCCGATCTTCCCGGCGGCATTGCGCCGACATGGCCACCCGGCGCTTGCTCGCACATCAGTTGGCGCGGTGCCCCGACCCGTTCGAACGCATGATGGAGGAAGGTTTTTCCGATCCGGCGGGGGAGAACATCGCGTTCGGGCAGAAGACTCCGAATCAGGTCATGGACGCGTGGATGCGCAGTCGACCCCATCGAGCCAATGTTCTCAACCCTGATTTCCGCACCATCGGAGTCGGCGTGCTGCACAGTGCGGACGGATATTGGTGGACTCAGAACTTCGGCTACTGATTCGCCTGATCGGTAGAGCTGTCAGAACGCGCTTCGCCGGTCTGGATGGCCATGCCGTCGTTCGTGCACGTGTTGGCACCATCGACGAGTTCGTGCAGAACGCTCCTGCGGGAAGCACGGATCGAGTGACCTACGCGGCTGCCGAGATCCGTGGTCCGCCAGGCGAAACCATGATCGGCGAAGCACGTCACGTCGACCGAGACCCGTTGTCCGCAGACGATCGTCGCGTGTCGCGGCCTGCCAGGCCGGCGCGACAGCACAGTCAGCTCCGCCGAGTCCTCTGCCTGTCCCGCGTCACGAAGCCTGATCGCCCCGGCGTCGGTCAGGTCGACGGTCGCCTTTACCGACCTCACGGTGACCACACCGGTCGGCGACGCGATGACGCTGTGGTCCGCCCGCGTCGTCGGCGTGCACGTCAGGCCACCGGTCGGATCGAGCGTCGTGCGCAGGCCGCGGCCGTCATGAATACAGACTCCGCGCGCCCACACCTGGGTCGTCTCGTCGCCGTCTGCGGCCTTGACGGTGAGCTCCAGCGTGCCGTCGATGGCGTGACCAGCCGATACCGTGCTCGTGCCGGTCGCGATGCGGCCGTCCGCGGTGACGTACCAGTCCTCGTCCCACGCACTGACCACGACGCGTTTGCTGTCCACCATGAAGTCCTTGCCGGCCCATTGCAGTCGCACGGCCGATGCCGCCGAAAGCAGAAGTTCGTCGCTGGCTGAGACGTCCAGTGACCCGCTTGACCAGCGGACGTGGAGTCCGGTGAGGTCGAACTCAAGTACGTGATCGACCCACACGGCATCGACAGCCGCTCCGCAGTCGTCACACGCGGGCGCCGGATCGGTTTCGTCCCGAGTCGACAACGTGTGGTGCTCGCACACCTGCACGTCGAGGTCGCCGGTGCCGCGGTTCCACACGAGTCGCCCCGTCACGCTGGACAGCGGCTCGAACAAGACCTGGGACGGCGAGACCGCGACACTCCATCCGCTGCGCGCGCAGCGCACGTCCAGCCTGCGTGACTCAGTGATCTCCGCGACGCCGTCGGCACAGATGATCCTGGTGCGGGCGCGGGCGGGATTCAGAGAGAACGTCGTGTCTTGGCGCCGGACTTCCGCTTGGCCAGACCTGCTGACGGAGAGGTCGAGATCGTCGGTGATGCTGACCATCGCGGTCTCGGAGTCGATGCGCGCGGTCGTCTCACGCGCACCTGTCAGGCTGCGCACTTCACGTGTGGTCCAGTCGTAGGCGACCAGGCCGTTCTCGTCGTCACCAAGGCCGACACGCACCGTGGAGCCGTTGCGCCGGGTCGTCAGCAGCCTGGTCCGCACCTGGACCTCGTCGTCGGCGAAGCTCACCGAGGCCTGATCACCGAGCCGGACGTCGTCGCGGCTCAGTGTGAACGTCGGGCCGCGTCCCGCATTGAGGTAGAAGCCGAGGTGGCTCGCGTGGCTCGGGCCATGACCGGCCACACGGATCGAAGGGAGTCCGTCAGGCGCCCCGGTCATCGCGTCGAACGCCGTGACCATCGACTGAGCACCCGTCAGCGAGGTGATCGTCGCGCTGGTGTCGGCCGCGCTCACGACGTGCCCGTCGACGGTCGTCGCCACCACCCCGTAGCGAGACTTCTGCCGTGAGCTCACGTTGATGATCCGAACAGCAGGTCTCCCCGCTCGGCGGTGCCCGTCGTCCTCGTGCTTCGACGTCATCTCCAGTACTCCCACCTCGTGCCCAGGTTGGTAAACCCAAGCTACTGCCTGGTGAGGAGCAGGCGAAGGTCGTGAAACGATCCTGACCCCGATCGGCCACCGCGAAGTGTTCCAACGGGCCATCCGGAGGCACATTCGGGCGTCTCGACAGGTTCGAGAGCGCAGGTTCTCTTCAGCGGCACTTAAGCCGTGCTTCAGCTCGGAAGCGCGGCCAGTTCGGCTTCCGCCCTCACTCTGTCCTCGTGATGGCCAGGCCCGGTGAGAAGAGTGAGAGCTCGCAGAAACGTGTTCCTCGCGCGCTGGGGACTGCCCGCCTTGCGCCAGGCAGTGCCTTCACGCAGCAACAACTCGGCTTCGCTCGGATACCTCGGTTGCCTGCCGCCTGCCAGCAACGTCGCCTGGTGGTAGTGCCGGGCGGCTTCCTTCCACCGCTCCAGACCGGCGAAGCAGTCTCCAAGACTTGAGTGCAGCATGAACACGGCGTTCGCCGCCACCTGGTGATGGGTGCCGTCCGGCCCGCTCTCGGTTTCCGTGAGCAGTGCGAGGTGCACCTCCAACGCCTCATCGAACCGGCCGGCCACCTGGAGCGCGGTCGCGTACGCGGTCGCCATCGAGAACCTGATGTCGAAGACGTCGTACCCCGCTGACATCTCGTAGGCGCGCACGCTGTGTCGCATTCCCTCGTCCACACGGCCGAGGCCGAGCAGCACGGTCCCCGCACACGCGTGCGCGACCATGATTCCGCGGTGGTAGCCGATCTCCTCGGCGAGCGACAGGGCTTCCTTGATCGACGCGAGCGCGGACTGGCCGTCGTCGAGCCACTGGAACTGCGCCCAGGCCAGTTGCGTCAGCATCTCGACCTCCGAGACCTGATCATCCAGTTCGCGCGCGGCACGGACACCGATCTCGAAGACCTCGTCCCAGCGGGACTTCAGCTCGCGTCCATGTACGTAGCTGTGCGGTGCCCTGGCGAACGCGAGGGCTTCCTGATACCTGCCGAGCGCGGCGACCTCACGTTGCGTCGCCAGCCAGTTCGTCGTTTCGTGGTCGAGCCATTCCTGTGCGGCGTCGAGCGAGTCGAACGGGTTGTCCGATGTGACGGAGGCGATGTCGGTGGCGAACATCTGGCCCGCTGCTGATGCCTTGAAGAGCACATGGGCGTAGAAGTCGTCACGCAAGCGGACCCGAGTCGGCTCGTCCTCGTCGGAGGCGAGGTGCTCACGGGCGAACAGCCTGATCAGCTCGTGGAAGTGCAGTCGCTGGGGCGACGACGCGAGGCTCAGCATCGACGCCTCCACCAGTTCGTCGAGGTACACGTTGACCCGGTCGGCTGGAACTCCGGCCGCGACGGCGGCCAGGTCTCCGTCGAAGTGAGCGCCGGGGATGAGGGCGAGGCGGCGGAAGACGATCTGCGCCATCGGTGACAGGCGCCGTAGTGACGCCTCGAACGCGGGTCGCAGTTGAAGGTCTCCAGCGGACAACGCGTCGAGCCGCGTGCGCTCGTCACGTAGCTGGCGCACGAGATGACCGAGAGACCACTCCCGGCGCGCCGCAAGCCGATTGCCCACGATCCGCACCGCGAGCGGCAGTCTGCCGCACAGAGCGACGATCTCTTTGGCGGCCTCCGGCTCGTTTCGCACCAACTCCTCGCCCACGATCGACGTCAGCAGGTCGATCGCGCTCTCCGCGGGCAGCACGTCCAGCGTCAGCCACCGTGCCGCTTCCAGTCCCGCCAGCGTGCGACGGCACGTCACGATCGTGAGCCCACGGCCACTTCCTGCCAGCAGTGGCCTGACCTGGGCTTCGTCCGCCGCGTTGTCGAGCACGACCAGCGTCCTGCGGTCACGAAGCAGCGTTCGGTACAGCGAGCCGAGTTCCACCTCTCCGGTGGGGATCTGGCCTGCGGGGACTCCCAGCGCGGTCAGCAGCCGTTCCAGGACGACTGCCGGCTTCACCGGCCGGTCGTCCATGCCTCGCAGGTCGAGAGCGAGGCAGCCGTCCGGGAACTGGGACGCGACCTTGTCCGCCGCCGCCACGGCCAGTGAGGTCTTACCCACCCCCGGCGGCCCGACCACCACGACGACACCGCCGTTCTCCGCCTCGCCGCCCAGCCGTTCGAGCTCGCGCTCGCGGCCGACCAGACCAGGAGAGGGAGGCAGCGCGTACAACATCGTCCGGTTGCCGGTGCGGACCGACCGGCGCCGCCCCTCCTTCGCCAGAAGGACGAACGACTCCCGTGCGTCACCCGAGAGTCCCAGCGCCGAGGCCAGCAGCGCGGCCGATCGCTCCTGAGCTGCGGCGGCGCGGCCCCGTTCGAGGTCCCGCAGGGCACGAACGCTGACGCCGGACAGCCTGGCCAACTCCGCCTGGGACAACCTCGCCTCGGTTCGATACCGGAGCAGGCATTGTCCGAACGAAGGACTGGACGTGGAGTCGGGCTGGTCGGTCACGGCGGGTATTCAACCGGGCAGGATCGGGGGTTCCGAACCACCGCCACAAGGCGCCCCCGCACGACCGGGTTCTCCGTCCGAATGCCCTGAGCTGCGGCGACTTCAGGGCTCATCACTCTTTCGGATCAACATCAAGTCCGGGGCGAGGTGTCAACACTTGCCCGAATGATCTCGGCTTCGAGGGTGATCGGGCACATCTTTCGGGGGATCCAACGGTTCCCGAGAGTTCCCCAATTCGTCGCCGAAAACTTGGATTCGGAATCTTGGTGCTCCGGTCAAGAACGAAAGTATTAAGCCTGAGCTAAGCGCGGCGTAGCTCTGTCTAATGGGCTTCTCTGCGTGTTGGACAGGTGACGGAAGTGATACCTGTCGACGCCGCCAAGATCAGGACCGGCGGGCGGTCGCGCGGCCGAGTGTCCCGCTGCCAGGGAAGAGTCGCCCAGATGACGATCTTCGCAAGGTCGTCGCGCCGGAGCGCAGCCGGCGGGGAGGCGCGGGAGAGTGGTTAACCAGGTTTCCAGATCGGACCGGCAGCTTTGTGTTTTTCCAAAGCTGCCGGTCCTGAATACTTGGTGACCCAGCCCACCACCGGGTTCTCTATTCGCATGACTTCGCACACCACTTGGCCGAGTGAATCTCGCCGCTCAGTGACGAACCCACAGGGAAGCCGTGTGGTGGTACGCCTTGCGGTGCGGGCGAGTGACCCGCTAGTAGCCTCGGGGCTGATCGCGATGCTCGGCCCGGTTCCGGGACTGGAGATCGTCGACGACGCCGCGCAGGCCGACGTGGTCGTCGCTGTGCCAGAAGCCGACCTCCGCTCGTTGCTCACCGACACCAAGGCTCGGTTGGTGCTGATCGCGGATGATCTGCGGCAGGCCGACCTGTGGGCGGCCATCGAGCACGGTCTGATCGTGCTGGTGCCGCGCGTGGAGGCGACGAACAGGTCGCGGCTGCTGCGCGCCGTCACCGATGCCCGCAAGGGCCGTGGCGACCTTCCCGCCGAGCAACTCGGCGCGGTGCTGCGAGGACTCAAGCACCTCCAGGAGAACACGCTCGGACCACGTGATCTCACGCTGAGCGGCCTGTCCCAGCGGGAGACCGAAGTGATCCGGCTCCTGGCGGACGGCATGGACACGGCCGAGATCGCGGAGCGGCTGATCTACTCGGAACGCACGGTCAAGAACGTGCTGCACAACATGCTGAGCAGGCTCAACCTGCGCAACCGGGCACATGCCGTCGCCTACGCGATGCGGCACGGCCTGATCTGAGTTCCGGACCCGGCGAGCCGAGCCTTCCGGAAACCGATCACCATCGGCGGTCTCACCGCCATCGGCCCGCTCGACCCGCGCCGGCCTTGCCGGCCCGACGGTGTCTGGCGGGTGCGCCGCGGTCCAGCTGACCAGGCTGGACGCATCACGTCTCACCGCGGCCACGAACGCCGCGACAGCGCGCGACCACCTGCGTGTGATCCCCGCAAGGTGGTGCGCGAGAAATGCAATGTTGGGGCCCGTTCCTTCGAACGGGTCGTTCGGTCGTTCCTGACCGATGTCCTGGGCCGCACCGCCGTGTCATCGGCCAGGGCGTCTGCCCGCTGTGCTGATCAGAGGCCAGGCGGAGAGAACGAGGCCGGGATCGTCCAGCAACTCCAGGAAGCTCTGAAGATCAGCCGCGAGCAGGCCACGGGTGAGCAGATCCTCGGCCAGTTCGGCGCCGGTCGCCGCGAGCACCTTCGTCCCGATCTCACCGCCGCGCCACACGGCCGAAGTAGTCAAGCAACTCACCTCGGCGAGGCCTGCCTTGCGCAGATGGTGCGGCGCCTCGCGCGCGAAGCCGAGGTCGTGCCCGCCTGCGGAGAGCGCGTCGAGGACACGGTCCCGAACGCGGTGAAAGAGCCTGCTCATCTCCAGTGTCGCGGCCATCACGACCTGATCGCCTGGCGCCAACTCCTCGATCACCAGCCAGCCGCCAGGTGCCAGTCCGGCGACGAGATGGCGGATGATCGCCACACGGCTGGGATGGGCTGCCAAGGCGAATCGCACGTGAATCAGGTCGAACCGGCCCTGGGAGGCTGGGCCGGTCAACGTGTCGTGACGCCACCGAGAGACGTCCTCATGCTGGTCGGCGTGCGCCGGCGAGAGCGGTCCGATCTTGGTGACGACGACCTCGCCGTGAGGGCCGACCTGGTTGGTGAGCCACCGCGTCACCGCTCCGCCTGCCTCGCCGATCTGTCGGCAACGCCATCCCTCGCGCACCCCGATACCCGCCAGCCGACAGAGCGTGCTCTCGTCGTAGGTCGCTTCCATACCCGCCTGGTGCTGCAGGCCGACCGGTGTCGCGGCGCGGAACGGGCGGTTCATTGCTTGATCCCGATCGCGGCCGGTGCCGATACCGGCACCTGTTCGTGTCGCTCCATCGGAATCGTGTCCGAATATAGTGCCGCGCGGTTGTGGTTGCTGTCGTGGCCAAAGGAAAAAAGGGCATGGCCGCCTCGCCAGTAGCCCTGCACCCCGGCGCCGCAGGTGAGGACCGGGTCGATTGACCTTCTTTCGTTGCCGAACGACATGGTCATTCTGTGCGCTCCTCCTCGTCGGCGTCGCCTCGATCGAGCCGTAGGCGGGTAACTCGACGTTAGACAGTTTTCGCAAGATCGAAAAGGCGCTTTCCGTGTGGTGCCCCGTAGGTGCGATAACGATCATCTTAAGAAAGTCTTTCGTGTCCTCCGGATGGTCGATGGAAACACGATTGGAGTAGTCGTGGTAATCGGCCCTGTCGTCGCCCTCTCGGTCGTTTGACTACATGGTGACTTTGTGGGCAGCGAAGAGTGACTGCTCGTGCAGGTTCTTGTCGTCTTCGTGGGAATCCTTGCGGCGTGCCCGCAGTATCTCTAGGGTTGTTTTTGTTCACATCCGCCGAGGTGATAGAAGACCTGATTCTCTGTCGTCTCGTGCATCTCACGGAACACCTGCCGGTCGCGTCGGCATCCCTCCCCGAGACCACGACGTGACCGGCTACCCGTGTTGCGTTCGCCGGGCTTTCTTGCTGTCGAGGTATCGCGTGTTCGACCGTCAGGTTGCGCGAAAGCGCACTACAACCGCCGTGCCCCGCCACCCAGGTGGCGGGGCACGGCGGTTGTAGTGCGTGGTGGCCAGGGCCTCGGGCCTGACGCGTTCCTCATCCGATCAGTAGTCGGGAACCAGTTGGGTTCCTCCTGGGGTTCGTGTCGTGGGATCGCATCTGCAAGGGGGTGACCGCGTTGATGATGGAGAGAACAGTGCTCGCCGCGAAGAGCCAGCGGCGGTGAGGATCGGGAGCGCAAAGCCAGGTGCCATCCGTCGCCTCGGCCGCCTTTCGCGTGGGTAGGGGAAGAACGGACGGCGCGCTCAGATAGCGCGTTCCGATCGGCATCTGGTACTGCCCGAGGACGTTGTGATCCGGTTCTGCGAGGAACACAGCATGCCTGCCCATTTTGCTTTCGCTGTCCCGCAACAGCGCCGGGGTACAGAAGTTGTTGTTCTCCAGTCGTTCCAGCCTCTTGCGCACGTGGTTGACGCGTTCCGGTGGGACGGTAAACGCGACGATGCCGCGTCCTAGCGGCAGAACGACTCTGGCCTGGTCGATCTCGACCTGCCACGCCATTTTCTCTCGATACCAGGCGGCGGTCTGTTCTAGGGCGAGCAGCTCGGTTCGCATTGATCTCCTCGGTGGCAGAAGGAATGTCCAGTGCAGCACGAGAAGAGTGGATTGAGTGAAGATTCAGTCCCTGGGGGATCTCTTTTCGGGAAGAAGAGGCACCGTGTCGGCTGCCGATGGCGGCTCCGGTCGGTGGACCACGGGCAGGGGAGCTGCCTGGAGCGACCGAGGCAATCCTCTCGCGCACGGGGTGTGTTTGGGCAGCGTGGATGTCACTTCCACCCTGCGGTGGCGTTCTGGTGTTGATCGGACTTGGAGCGCTGGATGTACTCCGTCATGACGTATGTGTCGGCCGTTGGGAGGCGTGATGTCGGAGCCAGGCTCGGAATCGATGGATCTGCTCATGTCGCGGTACCGCGAGCAGTTCGAGGAGTTGGGGCGAACCCAGCAGCGCTTGCGTGAGATCAGCGTGACGGTGACAGCGCCGCGCAAGTCGGTGGCGGTCACCGTGGGGCACGGTGGGTTCGTGTCGGAGGTGCGGTTCCCCACCGCCGCGTACAAGCGGATGACACCCGCGGAGCTGTCCTCGGCGATCACGAAGGCGATCGCGGACGCACAGCGTCAGGTCGCCAGCGAGTCCGCCGCGCTGGTGGCGCCGACACTGCCGGCAGGGTTCGACGCCGAGCAGATCTTCATGGGCGAGGGCGACTTTCAGTCGATGCTCTCGAACAGCCCCCTCACCAGTGACCTCACGCGCGACGCGTTCAACTCCAGGGGCTGACACCTATGAGCGGCAAGATCACAGGAGGGAACCCCTCAAGCACTGGCGGAGGCGATGGCTTCGGCGCGGGCGACGGACAGGGATTCGGCGACTTCGGTGTCGGCAGCGGGCAGCTGTCGATCGACACCGACAGCGTCATGCGTGGCGTGGCGGTGCTGGACGGGATCGCGGCCAACGCCACCACCCTCTACACCCGTATCCGAGCCCTGGCGGGGTACGACCCTGTACTCGGCCCGTCGAAGACATGGGAGTCGTTCAAGAGCAACGGGTTCGGGTCTTCGCAGATTGATCGCGCGGACTTCGTGAAGAACTTCGCTGACGGTGTTCGCGGCCTGGCCGACGGGCTGCGTGACTACGTCAAGTCCTGTACGGCCGCGGAGGACAACGCCACCCACATCGCCAGGGGAGCCCTCACCTACAAGACAGGTGACGGAACCACCGGCCCACAGCCTGAGCAGGCGCCGTCCGCGCCCATCGCCCCGTTCCTCAGCCTTGACAACTCGACCACGACTGGCGGGACTCCTCTTGAGGTTGGTGTGATCACCGCGATTCCTCGGGAACCGGTAAGGCTTGCCGAGCCGGTGGAGCATCTCGAAGGTGGTGTGATCACCGCGATTCCTCAGGAGCCGGTGAGGCTTGCCGAGCGGGTGGGAGATCCTGATGGTGGGGCGACGCCCCTTGAGGTTGGTGTGATCACCGCGATTCCTCAGGAGCCGGTGAGGCTTGCCGAGCCGGTGAGAGGTCCCGATGATGGGGCGACGCCTCTTGACGTTGGTGTGATCACTGTTGTGCGTGATGACTTGCCTCAGGAGCCGGTGAGGCTTGCTGAGCGGGTGGTGGAACCGACGATTCATCCCGACCCCCTCATCAGGGGAACAGGACTACCGCCGTCGGCGTTTCCCGAGACGGGACCACCGGTGGTGGATCGGGACTTCGTGCGGACATCGGAGCCCGAGCCGAAGACTCGCGGCGACGGAATCATCGCCGACGCCGACTTCAGCATCAAACCACTCAGCCCGTTCATCGACTCGCCACCCGCGTAATCGGAACTCCGTTCGGCTTGACAGGGCCGGATCGTCTGCAGTCGCCGTGACCAGAGCGGCTGAGAGTTTGTGACTCCACAGGAAACCACTCGACTCAGGAGGTTGGAA
>NZ_BSTF01000039.1 GCF_030269365.1 Lentzea sp. NBRC 102530 | reverse complement strand
CCAGGTGGTCATCGATCTTGACGTAGAGTGCGGTCAGAAGGGTGTTCAGGTCGGTCCTCACAAACTGATCTTGAACACCCTTCGTCTGTCTCCAGACACCGCCCATGCTTAGGACTTACTCATCTAGATCGTAATGAGCTGCACCTAAGGTGGATATGCACCCGATCGGAGGGCTAGCTCAAGGTGGATATCCACCCTTACGCTTTGTCCATGCATCCGACAGCTGTGCTGATCCGAGAGATCAAGTGCGCTGGCACGCCCACCCCATGTGGCCTGCCGATGGCACGCTTGTGGAACTACATGGGGCGCGAGATCCGGGAGACCGTGACCTGCGCGTGCGACTGCGATCAGGCGTTCATGCGTCCCTCGCCCGCGCACATCCGGCCCCGGGTCGTGGCGTCGTGAGGGACTGGGGTCGTACCCGCCAGCCGCCACCACGTACACCCGAACCTGGCGGCTGCGGTTGCACCATCGACGAGGAGGGCAACCGTGTTCCGGACCCGAACTGCCCACTCCACGGATAGCATGCCCGTCATGGGAACTGTGATCGGCGCCATAGTCAGCGCCTTCCTCCTGCTGGGTGTGGTGCTGGCCTACGTCGACCCCGGCAACCAGGTGCAGCCCGTCGTGCTGGTGCTCGCCCTCGTCGTGTGTGCCCTGCCCCTGTGGGTGGGCAGGAAGGTGGACCAGCGGCGACAGAGACGGCCCTGAGTGCCAGCTCGGGGCATGAGAAAGCCCCTCCTTCCGCTGGTCCGGGGAGGGGCTTCGCTCTGTGGTCAGCGTCTGGTCTTGAGCTTGATCCTGCCGCCCAGCGGGCGGGACAGGACGGCGACTGCTGCCACCCAGGCGACACCCAGCAGCAGCGTCAGCGACGGTTCGAGGCAACCCTTCGGGCCGTAGTCCCGGCGACGGTCGGTCACGTCGTGCCTCCCCGCTTGATCGCCTCGATCATGGCGACCGCCACCGCTGCCACCTGGGTCAGCTCCTCGATGCGGCGGTCGCTGTCCTGCTCGGCCAGCGCCTCGAACACCTCTTCGAGGAGGATGCCGTCCCAGGCGAGCTGCCCGATCTCGACGCGGACAGCGTTGGCTGCTTGCCAGTACTCCACCGAGTCGCGGCACCAGTCCAGGCCCGTGAGCGGCGAGCGGTACGGGTGGTTCTGCTCACCCCAGCGTGCGTCCTGACGAGCACGCTCCTCGTGCACCTGCTTCAGTGCCCAGCGGGTCAGGCTCACGAGCCTGCGGCCTCGTCACCGTTCAACCTGCGAACCGCCTCGTCCACGTCCTGCTCGGTGAGCGGCGGGAGGTTGCGCTTCTTCTCGTCGTCCGACCAGTTGTCGACGTTGACCTGAAGCTGCTGCTCGCTGTACTCAGCGGCCCGCATCCACGCCTTCGTGAAGGCGTAGTGGTGCAGCAACTCCCGCCCCAGCAGGAACACGGCGCCGATGCCGGCGCACCACGACAGGAACCCCGGCACGTCGGCGGTGGCCAGCGCCGCCAACCCCAGACCGGCGGCCAGGTCGACAGCCTTGACGTGCTCCGAGCCGTACGTGATGGCGTTGATGAGCGTCCTCACTGACGGGCGGCCTCCTTGAAGAACACCAGGCCGACCGGGTAGCGCCCCAGCTGGTCGAAGTTGAGGTAGATCTCGGAGACGCCTTCCTTCTTGGCGTCCTTGAGGAACGCCTCCAGGTCGTCCACGTTGAGCACCCCGCCACCGTCCGAACGGTCGACCGGGAGAATGCCCTCGACCCTGTCCTTCAGGCTGTGCTTGCGAGCCTTCGGCTCGACCGGCTTCGTCACTTGCCACCTCCGTATCTCTGTCCCTCCACCACGAAGCTGCCGTCCAGTTCGACCGGCACCAGCTCCGGGTAGACCCTGACCTTCTTCTTGTTGCCCTCGTGCACCCGCAGAATCCCGAACGCCGTGCCCCAGTTGTTGGCGCGCGCCTTGCCCAGGTACTCGGCCCCGCGGATGTCCATCATGTGACCGACCTCCATCCCGAAGATGGAGTCGTCGCCCATGCCGTTGAGGTACGCCAGCCCCGCCCGGTGCGTGTGTCCACACACGACAGACTTGCGCTGACCTTTCACCCCCACCGCCAGCTGCAACGCCGTGTTGCCGGGGATCTGCGACAGCCCGCCCTCGTCACCGTGCTGGAGCATCACGCCCGGTGCGATCTCGTACGGCTGCTCGTGCCACGTGATGCCGAGGTCGTCGAGCTGCAACGCGTTCTGGATGTTGAGCAGCTTGCCGCCCACCGTGATGCCGGCCAGGCCCGGCAGCCTCGACTCGATGGCGTTCTCCAGCCGGTCCTCGTGGTTGGACCGCATCAGATGGAACGGACCGTCGAACCCGCGGCGGATGTAGGAGAACAGCTCGCGCGTCTTCGCGAAGCCACCCTCCAGCCCGCCCGTGAACTCACCACGCAAGCCACGGGTCCAGCGTCCGATCTCGGTCGAGTCAGTGGCGTCGCCGACGTGACCGAGCGCGTCGGGCTGGTAGTCCCAGACGAACCTGGCCACCGTCTTGATGACGTGCTCGTCGTGCAACGGCACTTGCCAGTCGGGGAAGATGACGATGCGCTTCACGTGTGGACCTCCCCGCACAGGCAGCGGTGTGTGGAGCGAGCCACCCCGTAGTGGGGGTGGTGCTCTGTCGACTCGATGTAGCAGAAGTGCGTGGTGTAGCCGGGCTTCTCGCACGCCTTGCCTTCTTCGATCGGCCACTCGAAGGCGCACGAGTTGTAGATCGGGTCTTCCACGGTCACGCCTCCTGCACGAGAACAGTGCCCGCCCACGGGTCGGCCTCGTGGTGGGTGCACCACACAGTCACCGCTTCGACGGTGTGGCCGTCCCGCTCCAGCCGGTTGGCGATGATGGACAGCCGGCGCATGACCTTGCCCGCGGTCTTCCTGCGCACGTAGACGATCCTGCCTTTGAGCTCGTACTCAACCACGGCCAAGGCCTCCCTTCAGACGAGCGGTTCGAAGAGGACGTTGAACTCGTCCTCGGGGTAGATGCGGTAGCCGTCGGAGAACCTGACGATCCAGTCCCCGTCTTCGAGCTCCCGCCACGCGCCGCCCGGCATGGACCGCACAGCACACACGTACTTGTTGGTCTCAGGGTCGCCGTCAGAGTCGAAGTCGCGCCCGCAGAAGGACTCCGGGAGGCGAAGGTCGCTGAAGCTGAACTGCATCGCCTCGACGTACCCGCCACGGAGGGTGTACTCGCTCACTGGAGGACGCCCTGTTCCCGCAACGTCGCCTGGATGTCGGCCGCCTTGAGGTTGGCCCAGGTGGACAACGGCGAGTCGGTGGCGTTGGCGGCGAACTGCCGCCAGTTGTCAGCACCAGAGCCGGGGCCCTTGACGGGCGGGGGAACCAGATGGGTGGGCTCCTGCTTCGCGTCGTTCTCCAGCGGGGTCACCTCACCCGACCGGTAGTCGTCGTCGTTCATGCCGTCCGCGTCCGCCACGTCCTGTGTGGACGGCGGCAGGTCACCGCCGGGGTTCTGCTGCTGACCGAGCTGCGTCAGCTCGTCGAGGTTGGTGTGCAGGATCTGCGCCGTCGGGTCGAGGGAGGCCAGGTGTTCGACCTTGAACGACCACGGGCTGTCCTTGCCATCGATCATGACGAACACCTCGGTGGCCGAGAAGTACGGGTTGACTCCCGGCGCAGGGTGAACAGTCCCCAGCTGGCCGACGAAGTGCTCTCCTCCGACGACCTGGACGCGGTCACCCTTCTTGAGGGCGGGCGGCTCGTGCCCGATGGGCGGCGTGCCCCAGGCCTCCTGCTCCTTGATGTACGAGACCGGAGGCGGCACGTCCACGTGCTCCACCAGCCAGTCCACCAGCTCCAGGGCGGGCAGCCTGCCGAGCGTGGCTGCCGGGGCGTTGATGAACAGCTCGCCGTCCGGCCGGGTTTCGGCGTGGATACCGTAGTTGAGGAACTTCTCGGTCACACAGTGCGGCCTCTTTCACGCTGGGGTTTCGAGCAGTCCTGCTCGCTGAAGAAACGCCTCGACTCCGTGCTGTAGCACGAAGGAGTTGATGTCCTCTCCGGACGGGAGAGGCTTGACGACGACCTCTGCATTGTAGATGTTGGCCTTGGCGTTCTCGGACAACTTCTTGCCGGCGTCATCGCCGTGCTGGAAGACGAACACCCGCTCGTATCCGTCGAAGCAGTGGCCCCACCACGGCCGCCACTTGTTGGCGCCGTCCACGCCAACCGCGGGGATGCCCACGATGTCGGTGCAGACCCACGTATCAGGGTTGCCCTCGACGAGGGCGATGATGGGCGAGTCGACGTCGAAGTTCTCGACGCCGTACAACCGGGCGCTACTGCCCGGCAGGTTGTCGTACTTGGCGTGGTTCAACGCCTTGCAGTCGTGGTTCTCAAGACATCGGAACTTGATGTCCACCACGCCCGACGGCGTGAGGTACGGGATCACCAGCCGCCCGGCCTGACGTTCGTGCTCCGGCAACGGATCGGCTACTACACCCAGCCGCCACCTAGCGGCGATGTCAGCCGTGATTCCACGACCCTCCAAATAGGTCGCGGCGAGACTGACGCTCGCTTCGTACCTCTCCACTGCTCTGCCCAGTGATTCTCTCAGCTTCGGCGACGGCAGTGAGAAAGTCGCATCCCTCGACAAGCTGGATGAGACCAACGGAATCCTCCCCTCGCATCTCAGTACAGCCGACCAGGCAACAGAAGCGGTTGATGCTGAAGTTCACCGACGCCGACGCCGTCTTGTCTGCATGGAGGGCGCAGCGGATGGGCTGCCACCCTGCCCGCCTGTGGCGGGGCGTCTCGAACCCGTAGTGCTCAAGCACCTTCTCGATGTCGAACTGCGGCCGGGTGAAGTTCTTCTTCAGCGGCACGAAGAACCTCCTTGGCCGGCGGGTGCCTCAGGTACTCCGCCGCCCGCTCGAACGTCTCGATGTCGTCGTGCCACCAGCCCAGGATCTTGTTGCACGTCCCGCACAAGAACCCGCGGACACACCGCCCGCACGAGGTGGGCTTGTCGCAGCACGCGTGATCGTGGTCGGTGGCGAGAGCCTTGTACTTGCCCGACCGCCCTGTGCGTGGACCGCAGATCGCACACACCCCACCCTGCTTGGCCCTGATCGCGTCCTGGACGGCCGCGGAGATGCCGTAGGTCTTCTCCACCCTGGCTGTCTTGCCGGCCGCTCTGCGGGCGGTACGGACCGCGCGGTGGTGGGTGGCGCACCGCGGCCCCGGGTGGGGGGCCGGGCGGATGGACCCGACCCCCTCCGTCTTGCAGTCCTTGCAAACCCTGAGGGGCTTGCTCACTCGGCGGGAGCCACCTTGTTGGGCACGCGGAACGTGACGCCCAGCCCGGCGAGGAACGCGCCGACGACGAGACCGATGTCGGCACCGTCGACCACGCCGTCGGAGAACAGCGGCACAGCCGCCGACACGGCCGTCAGGCCGGCCGCGACCCAGGCCTTGCGGGACTCAGAGGAGAAGAGCTGCTTCATCAGTTGGCCATCCTCTCGGCGAGACGGTCCGCCACCTTGTCAGCGAGCGCGTCGGAGTCGACGCCGCCCACCGAGATCCGGTCCACCTTGGCCTCGAGCTCGGCGAGCTTGGCCGCGTTCTCCTTACCCACCTTCACCGCCTCCTCGGCAGCGGTCTTGGCGATGCCGGCGTACAGCGAGGCGAACTTCAGCCACGTGCCCGCGATGAACGTCACCTCCCCCTGACCGTCCGCGTCGATGCGCTCCTCGGCGGTCAGCTTGATCGGATCGGTCCAGCCCATGTCGTCCACTCCATTTCCGCCGAGCAGCTCGGCGAGTTCTTGTCTCGTGCCACGGAAGAAGTTCTGGTCGTACGGCGAGGATGTGAACTGCATCATCGCTACGTTGAGCCCGCCGTAGTTGGACCAGGCGTTCGGCGGGACCAGCGAGATGCCCGCCTCCTTCGACCGGATCTGGTAGTCCGGGTACCAGGACGCCCACAGGGCGGGCAAGCCCGCCAGCGACGGCGACCCGATGCTGGTCCAGTACCAGCGGGGCAGGTAGGTGAGCGGCACGGTGTAGCCCGCGCGCCTCAGCGCGTCGACCAACGCACGGGTGATGTCCACGCCGGCCGAACCGTGCTCGACGTCGATGATGATCGGCACGTCGGTGCTCACCATCGACTTGATGTTGGCCACCTGGTCAGCGACCGGGTTGGTGCGCTGGTAGTGGTAGGCGGCAACCAGCATGCCGTTCGCCCGCGCCTCGCGCAGGTGCCGCGCGAAGTAGGCGTCCTTGAAGCCGGACCCCTCGGTCGCCTTGAGGAAGGCGAACTCGAAGCCGTTCCGCTTCGCCGCGGCGAAGTCGAAGGTTGGTTGGTGGTTGGAGACGTCAACACCGAAGACGCCCATCAGTTCTCGTCCTCTCCGAACTCAAGGTTCGAGCGGCGGTAGAGGTCACGGGCGATGCGCTCCGCCCGCTGCGGCGGGACGCCGCACTCGTACAGCAACTCTGCGAGCCCATCGAGACCGGCTTCGGTCTCTTCGTCGACACGCCGTTCGCTCATCGCTCGCCTCCTCTCACACGTCTGACTTGTCTGTGATCTGCATGTACTGGAGGTCCGACCACAGCTCGGCGCGAACACCGCGGCCGGACGGATCTGCTGGACCGAAACGGTTCTTGACGACCGACCAGAACATCTGGCCGGGGAAACCGCCCAGGCAGCCGGTGAGCACCATGCTCGGCGTCTTCGCGACCTTGCCGAGAATCCCTGACTGGGGAATGGTTTCGTGACCGTCGTCGTACTTGCCTTCGGCGTGGTGGAGAACCACGACAGCCGACCCGGTCTTGTGGGCCAGCTTCTGCAAGTCGGACATCACCGTCTTGCGGCCGTTCTCGCCTTCGTCACAGTCGACGTTGTCGAGGTTGTCCACCCAGATGATGTCGGGCCAGTCGCCCTGCACTTCGGCGTACGCCCACACGTGCTCGACGATCTCGTGCACGTCCGGACCGGAGGGGAAGGCGTACTTCAACCACGGCACCGACTTGAGGGCCTCAGCGGCCCACTCAGCCCCCTGTTCGATGCCTTCCTCCGCCGCCTCCTGCGTGATGAGGTAGGCGGCCTGCACGATGCGGACACACGTGGTGTGCTTGTCGGCGTCCATCGTCAGATACAGCGATCGGGCACGGGAGTGCAGCGCGTACGTCTGGGCTAGCACCGACTTGCCCACCCCCGGCGCCGCCACGATCAGGTAGAGCTGACCGCGGCGGAACCGGATCTTCTTCTCAGCGAAGGACTTCCACACCGGGGGGAGCAAGCGCCCGCTGTCACCGCGCTGACGCGAGGCCTGAAGCAGGGACTGCATCGGTCAGCGGTTGAAGATGGGCTCGCACTGACCGGGCGTGCCCTTCGGCGTCGGGCAGAACCACGCCGTCCACGCCGGCGGAGTGGCCTTCTTGTCCTGCCGGTACACCCGTGCGCCGTGCTGGCACTGGGGGGCGTGCGCGGGCGCGGCCTGCTGCGGGACCGACGGCTGCCAGCCCTGCGGGGGCTGCTGTGCCGGGCCGGGCGGCGGGATGAACTGCTGCGCCTCGTCGTTGGTCGACGCCGCCCACGGGGGCGGGCCGGACGGGGTGTTGGCCGGGTGGGTCTGGATGCCACCGGCCGCCAGGTTGGCCAGGCCCTTGCCGTCGGGGTTGACGATGAGCGCCGCGCGCTCCTCCGCGTAGGCGTACACCTCCTCGAACTCGGCCTGGCTGTCGGCCTCGACCTCGAGGTACCCGTAGGTCACGGTGGGGATTCGTGCGGTGATCTTCTGCGCCACGAAAGGGCAGCCTCCGTTGCTAGAGAGCGAACTGACAGTGATCCCGGACCGAGCACCAACCGCACTCGTCACCGGGGTTGGGGAGGTAGAAGCCGAGAGCCTGCATCGCTGCCGCCTGCTCGTGCAGGTACGACATGCGGTGCTCGTCCCAGTCCGGGAACCACGGCTCGGTCATCTTGCCGTCGCGCGCCTGGTAGTAGGCGCACCACACGGCGGGAATGCCCTTCTGCTGAAGGGCGATCAGGTAGAGGGGGAGCTGGGTGGTCTTCCGCTTGCGCCCCGTCTTGATGTCGACAACACCAAGGTTGCCGTCAACATCATAGAAGATGCGGTCCGCGTAACCGAGCTCCGGCGTCTGTCCAATCCGGAAGCTGAGCTCGTACTCCACACCATACGTCTTGCCGTTGGCGTCCTGGGGTAGGTCTTGGGCGATCGTCAGGTCGTGATTTCCCGCCCACGCCACGTACTTCTCCACCAGGTCGGGACCGATGTCGTCCCGCCACACAGCGAAGTCCTCCTTGTTGGGACGCTCCTTGGTGCGCCGGCCGAACGTGGTGAAGCGGTCCCGCTCGACTCCGGAGGACTCTTCCTCCTCCTCGACTGCAACAGCGAGGAAGTCGGGCCACTCGAAAGTGAGCTGCGTCTTCTGGGACTGCAACTCCTGTGTGTCGTACTCCTCGGTCCAGGAGTGGAACGCCTTGCCTGCCACGGCCGCCATGTTCGGCAGCTGCGGCACCTTCACGATGCGACGCAATCGAAACTTCTCGCCACAGTTGGCATAGTCTTCAAACGCCGAATGTGACCATCGCCTGCCGCTTGACATGCGCACGCCTCCTCTCTCGGTTGCGGTGACACGCACGACAATCGCGAGTGCCAGCAGAACGGATGTACGTGTTGGCGGCGTCGAACTCGTGGCCGTTTACGCAGTGGGTCTGCGCGGCCCTGGCGGCGACCACCGTCTCCCCTCGCAGCAGGTTCGTGCGGCGAGTCACAGGCTCCAGGTGGGCAGGATTGACGCACCTGCGTACGCGACATAGGTGATCGAGGTCGAGCCCTGGGGGAATCGCTTCAACCAGCGTTCGGTATGCGACTCGATGCGCAAGTGCGTTCCGATCATCGGGCCCTGCGAAGTAGGCGCCGTAGCCGTTGCTACGCAACGCGGCTATCCACTCCCAGCATCCAGTCTCGGAGTTGACCGAAACCTTCCGCCAGAAGCGGTCCGGCAACACCGGATCGCCAGGCTTGAGCATCCTCACAGCACAGCGGCCTCCAGGTGGGTCAACAGTTCGCGAACGGCGTACTCCGCCTGCTGCGGCACCACGCCGTTGCCGACCAGCTTCAACATCTCGTTGATGGACAACCTGTCCACGTCCGTGATGTGCCCCTCTGGCAGGCCCATCAGCCACTCGCCAAAGTGGGGCGAGACCTTCACTCCACCCCGCGGACCCCTGACACTGGGCTCTGGCGCGTGACGTCCGAGCACGGACTCCCACCGTCGGATAGCAGGCTCGAACTCCAGCCAGTCAACTTCGCAACCGCCGTCTGGATGTTCAGCCCCCCCCGCCCTGCCCTGCTGGCCGGGTCCGGTCGTCATGTTCGCGTGGGGAGTGGGTAGGAGACGGTTCACCACGGCCGGAAGCATCGGGTCGCCTGACGAGCCCCGCTGGTTCGGGCCGCCCTTCTCGCCGTCCGACGCCCTGGGCGTCGGAAGCAGCATCGCCACCGCTCCCGGCAGACACGACGAGTCGTTCCGCTGGTTCCTGCCCTTCCAGTCCCCGGCCGTCGGCGTGGGCGACCGCGACGATGAACAGTCGCTCGCGGCGGTGCGCTGCGCCGACGTCGGAAGCGCGAACAAGAGTCCACGCCGCGTCATACCCGAGCGCGGCAAGGTCCGCGCTGACAACGTCGAACCCTCGCCGGAGGTGGGCGGCGACGTTCTCCAAGACGATGATGCGGGGTCGAAGTACGCCAACGGCTCGAGCGATCCAAGGCCAGAGGTGGCGGGGGTCTTCTGTTCCAAGGCGCTTCCCTGCGTTGCTGAAGGGCTGGCACGGGTAGCCGGCCGTGAGGATGCCGACCGGCTCGACAGCCGACCAGTCGACCAGCTTGAGGTCGCCGAGGTTCGGCGCCTGCGGGTGGTGGTGTGTCATCACCTTGACGGGGCCGGGCTCCACATCGGACCACCAGGCGAGTTCGCCACCGAAGACGTTGAGCACAGCGAGATCCAGCCCGCCGTAGCCGGAGCAGAGGGAGCCGACCTTCACCGCACGGCAGCCCCCGGCATCCACGACGGTGCGTCAGCGTGGATCGCACGATCGTCCACGTACGCAGCGGCCAGGATCTTGCCGCACACGATGCGGCGGTGCGGGATGTCGTAGTGCCGGCACCACGCCTCGATGGCTTCGTAGTCCGTCCACGGCCTGGCCGTGTGCACCACCAGCTTGTAGCCGGCCAGGTGCGCGTCAAGCGCCTTGATGACGTTGGCGTGGATGGGATCGCCGATGGAGTGGGTGGGGTTGCCGGGCGTCCACAGCGGCTCGGCGAGTGTGCCGTCCAGGTCGACGGCCAGCCAGCGGAGGTCGGACCGCGGCGGAACGGTGAAGCCGGTCATGAGTCGGCGGCCTCGTTCATCTGCTTGAGCACCTGGTCAGCCGTCAAGGCGTCGATGCACCACGTGTCCGGCGTGACGCCTTGCCGATCGCGGATGACCCAGACCAGTCCATAGTTGTCGCGGACCGCACGCGCTGCGTAGTAGCGCTCGACGACGTCCAGCTGCCCCGTCGCCTGCCACTGTCCCTTCAGGACGCCGTCCACGTACTCGGCCGCCATGACGTTGAAGAACACAGCAGCCGCGTGATCTTCCGTGACGTCATCGAGTTCGATGACGCACTCCGGTTCGCACCCGTCGCTGTGCTCGTGCGGAACCGTGTCCTCCGCTCCCGTGAACCACTGCATGAAGTGACGGAAGGCCGACGACTTCGCCCTGTCGAGGGCGGCCTGGTCGGAGAACTGCTCCCAGTTGCGGTCGGCGTACTTCTCGGCGCCGCGGCCCATCAGCTCTGCCCAGCGGGTCAGCATCTGCGCCTGGTACGGGACGTTGACGGGGCAGACGAGGTCGAAGCGGGCCTTGCCGGCCTGGCTGTCCCTCACCCCGCCGTTGGCGAACTCGGCGCGAGAGCCCGAGTCCTTGGTGGTGTACTCGCTCACTGCACGGCGGCCTCCGGTTCCGTGATGTTCTTGATGAGAAACTTCTTCAGCTTTTCCTTGCCCCACTTCGCGCGGAGCGCCTCCAGCAACTGCGTCTGCTGGGTTTGTAGCCGCCGACGGTGGCGAAGCTCGTCCTGGTGCAGCTGGTCGAGTTTCTCGTTCGCCGACTTGAGCGAGTCCCGCTGGGACTCAAGCTCAAGCATGTAGCCCTGCACCTCACGTCCAAGCTGGAAGCCTCGGTTCGCGGTCATGTCACACCGCCAGCTTGTAGAGGCGGAAGTCCAGCATCACCAAGTCCCTGCCGGACTGGAGCGCGTTGTCCACGCGCTGCTGGAGGTACTCGCAGCCTTCGGGCAGAACCACCACGATGGCCATGTGACGGGCGGCGTACCGCTCGACGTCAGCCCCCAGGTTGTTGGTGGTCACCACCAGGTCGGCCGTGCCGGGTTCCTTGCGGAACGCGGTCGGGATGAACTCGACCTTGTCGTGCAGGTGGGCGGGGATGGCCGCCTTGACTGCCTTGCGTGTGGCGCTACGCGCCGCCAGATGGATTCTCACCGCCACATACGGCGGCCTCCTTTGGGTTGTCGGGCCTTTGGCCGAGCTGCCCTAGTGATGTCTCATGTCGGAAACTTGAGGCGCTCAGCGTGCCTCTCAGGGCTCGCTGCGGTGGGTTCTGATGACGTCGAGCAAAGCCTTGATGAGGCTGTTCTCTGCCGGCGAGTAATCGATCGCGAAAGGCATCGACCAGTTTCCTTCGACGTCAAACGTAATCGTCAGTTCCCTGCACGCTCCGGCGTCCATACGGGCCTCCCGTGGCCGTGGTCGAAGGGAGCATATCCCCCATACTTGGCGTATCGGGGGTGGATATTCCCCGTTACACCGGATGTAGTTGAACTCTCACATCTTCACCCGTACGGCCCAGTGGGCCGATAGCGGAGCGTGTCGGCCGGGAAGGTTGCGTCGGCAACGGCTTGTCCAAACGAGACGCGAGTGACCACCGACTATAGGCGCCAATGCCCGAATGTCACTACGCCGAACGAGTGCTTAGGTCTACCTAAACTCGAACACTCGTCCACTACTCCGACGTGAAACCTACCCCGATACGCCCATGCGCGCGGTTACGCTCCGAGCGAGCGAAGCGAGCGAGGCAACCCCTTACTACTGGCCGCCGGCCCCGAAGAGGCGGCCTACCCAACCGGTAGCTCCGAGCCCCCGAAGGGCTCGGGAAGTAGAAGTAGTAGAGGGCCAGCCGATCCACGAAGGCTGGCCTTAGTAGTAGGTAGTAGGTCGCGCGCACGAGAGCGCGCAAGCCAACTCATTCGCTGCCGAAGGATAAATTCTTTCCCCGAAGCGTCTTGACTTTCCGTTTGCCGAAGCTCAAAGTTTCCAACATGAGAGCACTATTGGAGAGTTGGCCGTGACAGCCGGCCCACTGTCGGACTTGGTCGACGTCCGCCACCTGAGGTGGCAGAACGACGGTCTGTGCAAGGAGACCGACCCGGAGGCCTTCTACCCGCTGGCCACCGGCGGCACCAACGGTCGCGAAGGCAAGCGCATCTGCGCCGCATGCCCTGCCCAGTTGATGTGCCTGGACTGGGGTCTGCACCACGAGCGGTACGGCATCTGGGGCGGCACGAGCGTCAATGAACGCATCCAGCTTCGCAAGCAGCTGGGCATCCGCGAACCCACCGAAGACATCGAGGAGGACGAGTGAAGCGCAAGGCGTACACCATCACCGGCACGTCGTTCACGAAGCCGGACAACCTGCCGGACGGCTTCACCGTCGAGGAGACGGAGGCGGAGGACCCGAGGTCGGTGAGCGTGGCGTCGATCTGTGCAGGTGGCGTCCGGCTCAACGTCTACCGCCCGAGGCGGGAGAACACGGTTCGCTTCGAGCGCCAGGTTGGGGCAGGCGACACGCGTCACTGCGTCACCGTGACGCAGGACTCCGCGCGCCAGGTGCGCGACTGCCTCAACGCCATCCTCGGCGAGCAGCAGGGCGAGGGGCGCAAGTCGCGGGTACTGGCCTACGCGCACGACCTCAAGAACGACTGGCGCTGGTTCGAGACCAGCCCCGGCCTGTTCACGTACGCGCGCAGCCTCGACGCGGCGATCCGAGATTCGCTCAAGAGCAACGAGACGTGCACCAACAGGACCATCGCGGGAATTCGCGAGGACGCCACCCCGTCCGCCATCGTCGTCGAGGTGATCGCATGAGCCGCCGCAACAACGCCCGCAAAGGCCGCACCGTGCCCCGCAAGGGCACGCCGGACCACCAGCTGCGCGGGACGTTCAGCATCGAGAAGATCCAGCGGGACTTGTTCCAGGACCGTATGCGGCGGGAAGACGGGCTGTAATGGACGTCTTCGATCTGCTGGAGCAGGACGAGGTCTGGGTGGACGTCCACGGGACCGAGCACGACATCTCAGACATGGAGCCGCGCTATGTCGGCAACGTCATCCGATTCATGGAGCGCAAGGCTCAAGCGCTGATCAACGGATACGCGTGGTCGATGGTCAAGACGACTTCCATGCCTGGCGCCGACACGCATGCATTTGACGTTGTCACGGCAGCGTTCGGTGCCGAGCTCGACGAGATGTATCGGGACCCCGTCGCCTGGTTGCGAGAACTCCCGCTCATGAAAGCCCTCAACGAAAGGCTGGCCGCCAGCGAGTGATCGACCCGGACCGCGACTACCTGCTCTCGAAAGTCATCGACCTGACCACGACGCTCAACGAATACCGGCACGAGATCGGCAAACTCTCCAGCCAGCTGGTCGAGTCTGAACGTCAGCGCACCTCGCTGGTCGAGGCGAACGCCACGGCTCTCGCCACCGCCGAAGGCTGGAAGGACGCCGCCGAGAATCGGCGAGGCGCGCACGAGTGGGCCCTGCGCCGGTACGACGAGATCACCCTCGCTCTCGCGGTGAGATGGGGCAACAAGAAGCAGACGAAGTTTCTGCGCAAGCTCGGCCACATCGACGAGGACTAGTCATGCCTCGCCACCGCGGGCATTGCACGTGCGCGTGCGGCAAACGGGGATACGGCTCCCGTAAAGAGGCTCGGACCATCGCGAAGAACCTCTACCCGTCCGACCACATGAACGCGTACCGGTGCGACAAGTCCCCTTACTTCCATTTCGGCCATCCGTGGCCTGGCGTGCGCGACTGGGCGCGCAAGAGGAGGTCGAGTTAATGCCGCGGCGGAAGTACCCGGACTACGACTGGGTGGTGGTCCAGCGTTTCTGGTCGGGGCGCAAGGTGGACCGGAAGCTGGTCCTGGCCGAGAAGGCGGAGATCGTCCGGTTGATTCTCCGCCACAACCTCGGCGTCCCCGCTGCCGCGCAGCGAATGGGAATGTCCGCCGACGCACTGGAGCGGTGGATGCGGACCCACAAACCAGCCGCCCTCCAAACGGGCCTGAGCGACCCGCTGAGGTTCCAGTTCATACCCGACCACCTCATCCCATCGGATGCGTGGTTGAAGCACTGAGAAGGCCCCTCCGGGGGCCTTTCTCTTTTACCGGGTGGGGGCACGCTTCACGTTAGGCCGCACCACGAACATCGCGTCACCATCCGACGGCAGCCGCCTCGTCCACGAGAAGCCGTTCTCGTAGTCGTACGTCACCACCGCGTCCCGTTCGGTCGCGATCCTGCGCACTTCGTTGGCGAGCCGCACCTCTTCCCGTTTGCACGGGAGTCCGGCGTCGTGCCGGCGGTAGGCGTTCATGATGTTGTAGATCGACGAGCTTCGCTGGTGCCTTTCGGCGATCACCCACGGGAAAGGCGGGAGCGTCGCCTCCGACTTCGAGTTCGCTTTGTCGCGCGCCTGCTTGATCGCCGATGCGATCGCGGACCTGCTGACGTTGTACGCGTCGGCGAGTTCCTGCTGCGACAGGCCTTCCTCCTCATGCCGACGGAGAACCTCCTCGTCGGAGATCGGCAGCTTCCGTGGCCGAGCCATGCGTCACTCTCCCGTATCGTTGGGGCGCGGCTGAGCGTAC
This sequence comes from Lentzea sp. NBRC 102530, assembly GCF_030269365.1. Taxonomy (GTDB): domain Bacteria; phylum Actinomycetota; class Actinomycetes; order Mycobacteriales; family Pseudonocardiaceae; genus Lentzea. Next base: position 232 of record NZ_BSTF01000039.1, on the reverse strand, counting down.
ACGTTTGCGACAGGGGAGCACAACGGGAGAGGACGCCCTGAACAGGGGCGCTTGCACACACGAGTTTCCAACGGGTAGGTTGCCACTGGTCGGACTCGCTGGTCTTGGTACGACTTGACCATCAGAGTTTCCGACAGGTGACTGGACACCTCTCACGTCGGAAAGTACGGTGGACGCATGGCAGCACGGACGACACTGGAGGACTACCGGGTCCGCTTCGAAGCGCTCCGCC
>NZ_BSTF01000038.1 GCF_030269365.1 Lentzea sp. NBRC 102530 | reverse complement strand
TGGTACGACTTGACCATCAGAGTTTCCGACAGGTGACTGGACACCTCTCACGTCGGAAAGTACGGTGGACGCATGGCAGCACGGACGACACTGGAGGACTACCGGGTCCGCTTCGAAGCGCTCCGCCGGTCGCGGGGCATGGAGGTGTCGAGCCTCAACCAAGAGCGCTCGACGCTCAAGCACTTGTGCCGTGCGTGGGACCGCACCCGCAAGGCGCCAGGCTCGCTGGACATGTCGTGGATGGAGGACTACCTGTTCGGCCCCGAGGGCCGGGCGAATGAGGTGTCCGTCGGCACGTTCAACAAGAAGATCAGCCACATCAAATCGTTCATGGAATGGCTGATCCGCCGGTCGGTGGTGCGCAACGACGTGCTCGACGTCGTCACCACGAAAAAGGGCTACAAGCCCCGTCGCCTGTGGTTGCCGCTTGGGGCGCTGCACCAGATGATCGACGGTGCTGACGACCCGTGGGAAAAGTTCGTCCTCGAATTCGGGGTGTTCACGCTGGGCCGCTGGTCGGAGCTGTGCTTCATTCAGATGAAGCACGTGCACCTCGACGCCGGACGTATCGACTGGTGGCGGGAGAAGACCGACGAGTGGGACCGCATCCCCATCATGTCCGAGCTCGACACCGCGATTCGCCGGTGGGTCACGATCTACGAGAAGTCGATCGGCCGGCCGCTGACGCCGGACGACTATCTCGTGCCGATGCGGAAGAAGTTCGGATGGTCGAACTGCGCATGGCAATACGTCTCCGCCAGCCGGGCGACCAACTCGATTCGGCTGTGCGTGAAAGAACACGCCGCGCCACTTCTCGGCGGCATGGACGCCATCAGAGGACAAGGCGTGCATCTGCTGCGGCGCAGCGCCGCGCGGGAACTGTACGAGGCTCTCAAGCGGCAAGGCGAACCCGACCCGCTGCGGGTCGTGATGGCGATGCTCGGCCACAAGAACATCCGCACCACCGAGCTGTACCTCGGCATTGAGCGTGACCGCGAAACGCGGGATACTCTGCTGGCCGGTCGGTCCCTTCTCGGGATCGACAAGACCAACGTCGTGGAGTTGAAGGTGGCCAGTGGCTGATGTAGTGACCAAGGTCTGCGACCGGTGCAGGAAAGAGATCAAGCCCAACCCGGCACTGGGCGATCTTCAGGGCGGACCTGTCGAGATCGCGTTCCCCGCGTTCCTCGTCAAGCTGGAGCTGTGCGAGGAATGCATGGACTTCGCGTACGTCGAGCTCGGCGAGTACGGCCAGCGGATTGCCGGCCGCGGTGCGGCTGTGGGCGTGGACATCCTCAAACACCTGCCGGTCGTGCCGGTCGAGTAGACGAAGAAGGCCGCCCCGGAGGGCGGCCCTTTTCACTTCTTCAGTACAGCTATCGCTATCGCCACCCCGGCGGCCAGCAGCGCCACGTACAGCTGCCACCGCCTGGCTTTCTCGCCTTCTCGTTCGGCTTTCAGGTTCGCCACATCCTGCTTGAGTAGCGCGATGTCGATCGCCACCGACGAGGTGAACGTGACGAACTCGTTCTTGAGCTCGAGCACCGCTTCGTACACGCGGGTGAGGTCGATCTTCACGGGTTCTGACATCGTCACACCAGCTTCAGGATGAGGTTGATTTTCCCGCCGACCCGGTCCTTGACCGTCGGCGAATGGACCTGCCGGAACTGGCAGCGGCGGATGATCGCCTGGAACGACTGGTCGCGCAGCTTGTCGAACACCGTCACGACCGGGTTGGACTCGGCCAGCGTCTCCAGCTCAGCGAGCCTGTCGGCGCAGAACCCGTCGTACCCGTGCTGCCGGCCTCTCTTGTCGGTTTCGCGGTCGTAGCAGTCGAGCGGGAGGACCAGTTCGCGGTAGCGCTGCGGCACAGGCAGCGCCTTGATCTGCCAGCTGCGCAGGTGCACGTCGTTGCCTGACCCGCCGTCGCGGAGCGTGAACCTCACCCGGAACGCCTGGGCGGGCCCGAGCCCGAACAGCCCGAACTCGTACGCCGACTGCCCGCCCTCGGCGGGGAAGCTGGCCGTCTCGCCCGTGTCGGTCTCCACCTCGACGAGCAGCGGGTTGGTGACACCCGGCACGACAGGGAAGTTGCCCTCCACCCGGATGTAGGCCGCCCTCTTCGGCTCGACAGTGCCGTACCGCATCCAGCTGGTCGTCAGCACCGCGGGTGTGGTGGGTGCGTACGTGGCTTGCGTGATGACGTTGCCGGTGTTGAGCGCGCCGAACACGAGGTCCTGTCCGCCCGCCTGGTAGACGGTGAGATCCAGCACGACGTCGGTCGCGTCGGCCGGGTTGACGTTGTCGCTGTACGTCGCCCACGCGTACCTGCCCGCCCCGTCCACGGGGGTGCCCAAGTCCACCCAGAAGACGCGGTTGACGCCCCCCACGTACACGAGGGAGCCCGAAGCAGCGATCGAGGTAGTCGGGTACCCCTGCGCCATCAGCGCGCCGTACTGGGGCTGCCCGTAAGGCGTGAACATCCCGGCCCGGATGCCGTTGGACGACGCCAGCACGAACAGCGAGTTGGTGTAGAACATGATGGCCCGTGCCGTCTCGCCGGTCGGCATCTTCAACTGCACGAGTGGAGCCCCGAGTGTCACCGTGCCGCCCGACTCGGTGACGGCGATCGACTGCACCTCGGACTTGGGGCCAGCCGCCCCCACCAGGTAGATCGCCACCGGGCCTTCGGCCACGCACGTGTAGTTCCAGTTGGCCGACGGGTGCGTGTAGTGCAGCACCGGCGCTGTGCCGGACGTGCCTGCCGTGTCGACGACGTACACCTTGTTGGCGATCGTGAGGATGAGTCGCTGCTTGGCGTAGCCGAGCGTGACGGTGCCGGAGAACGTCACCGCCGAGCAGATCTGCGCGGCCACGCCGGCCGTGTCGATTTTGTAGACGCGGTCGTTGACGGCTACGTACAGGTTCGCGCCGTCGGAGGTCATGTCCTGGCACGTGCCTGTCGCCCCGAGGGCGATCGTCGTCGACCCGCCCAAGGCGGGAAGGTCGGCCACGTACACGCGGTGGTCCACACCGGACATGGTTGCCAGCTTCTGCACACCCGACCACGTGACTTGCTCGACCCGCTTGCGCGACAGTGCCGACAGCCCGAGCGTTCCCGCGATCGTGACCTTGCCGGGCGACCACGGGTAGGCGTGGGTCGACGACTCGAAGCGCAGCCGTCCGATGTCGGGGTCGGTGGCCGAGTCGAGGTAGAGCTGTCCCGCACCGGCGTGGAACGACGCCTGGCTGCGCAACCACCAGTAGCCGAACGACTGCTCGCCCGCCTCCGACGAGTTGTCGAACTGCTCTTTCTGGTCCTCTTGCAAGTCGCGCAAGTACGGCATGTCCTCCTCGGGGTGCACGCGGAACGGCACCCCGCCCACCAGGAAGTCGTACTCGAGCCCGGACTGCACCATCTGCTGATACTGCCCAGACAGCAGGATCGGCAGCAGCGTGTCGGGCAGGACGTTCGACGGCTCGGTCATGCGCGGCCCCCCATCACGCCGGGCCCAGCCACTTGAAGCGGATGAACGTCGCGCCAGCGGGCGCGGTCGTGACGGCCGTCAACGCACCGGCCGTGCCGTTGTAGGTGAACGCCGACAGCACGGTCCCGGCCGCGAAGAACCGCGGGCCGGTGTTGCACGTCGTCGACCACGGCGCGGTGGTCGAGCCCTGCACGTTCGACGACACCGCGAACGGCGTTGCCACGCCGGTGTCGGCCGTGGTGGTGATGGACAAGGCTCGCTCGGTGTCGCCCGGTCCGGTCGACTGGCGGATGCCGGTCGTGATGTCCCAGATGCCCGCGCGGTTGAGGGTGAACTGGTCGTTGTTGGTGCCGCCCGCCGTGACGTTCGCCGACGTCTGCACCGCGGTATTGAACTGCACCTTGGTCTGCGCCAACGTCGGCAGGTTCTGCGCCGTGCCGGTGGCGGTGTACTCGACTGCTTCGTCGGTGCCGAACGTGTCCATCACCGACCACGACGAACCGTTCCACTGCTTGATCAGCTTGTCGCTGTTGTCGAACACCACCATCGCGTTCGACGGCGACGGGACCGACGAGGTGTTGGTCACGACCGCGATGACCGGCGCGGTGCCGTCGTGGATGTAGCCCTTGCCCGAGCCGATGAACTCGCCGGTCTCCTTGATGTGGAACGTCGCCACATCCGACTGGTTGCGTCCCTCGAACACGCGCCCGCCTGTGCGGGCACGGGAGATGATGCGGGTCGTCGTTCCCGCGCCGGGCACAGGGAGCGACACGTCACCGGTGAGCGTGGACGCGCCCGTCACCGACAGCGCGCCACCGGCCGACAGGTTGGCAGCGGTCGCGATGTAGCCGGACGCGTCGATGTTGCCCGCCGCTCCGACGGTGGCGATGTTGAACCCGCCCTCGTCCTTCAGTTCCCACGCGTTCTGCGTGGGGCGGACACGGGTGATGAACCGCGGCGTGGCGGTGAGGGACGCCTGAAGCGACATCTCCGCCTGACCGGCCAGCGTGGTCTTGCCGGTGACGTCGGCCGTGCCCGACAGCGTGGCGTTGCCTGTCACGCCCAGCGTGCCGCCGACAGTCGTGTTGCCGTTGCCGAGCACCTCGAGCGTGGTCGCGTTGCCCGCGCTGCTGTTGGTGACCCGCACGGCCGGCTTGGCCGCCGCGGTGTTGACCTCGTGACCGGGCCGGGTGTGCGCCGAGTTCGGCGACGTCTTCACCGTTCCGTCCTGGAACACTTCGTGCCGCGGCGTGCCCGACTGTTCCAGCAGGAACGCCCGGCGTGCGATGTCGGCCCCGGTGTTGGTGACCTTGAAGCCGTCGCGTGCGATGGCGCTCGAGGCAGCCACCTCGAAACCGGCGCTGAGACCGCCGGGGAGCGCGTCAGCGAACAGGTGGCTGTAACCACCCCGGTACGTCTTGTCCGTCAGCGTCTGTGCGCCTGAGGTGCCCACAACGCTGCCGCTGACACCGTGCACGCCAGTCGACCCAGCCATGTGGGTTTCGAACTGCGTGAACACGTCAGCCGGCACGACGTGCTCGAAGAACTCGCCGCCGTTGTGGGACGACGCCAGCGTGCCGCCCTGCGCACGGGTGATGGTCAGCGTCGACCCGGCGCCACCGGTGACGGACACGATCTCCGCCGAACCCGACCCGCGGTTGATGATGGCGTAGTAGGGGAAGGTGATCGGCCAGCCCGTGAAGCTGGCCAGTGTGACGGACGTGGCCCCGGCCGTGATGCCGGAAGCCAGCTGCGCCTTCGACGCGGTGTTGACGTAGACGGCCATGGCGGGTTATCCGTTCAGCCTGTGGGACGTGCGCAGCGGGTACAGCACCTCGAGCTTCTGGCGCTCCTGCTGCAAGCGGTCCGAGAACATCTGCATCCACAGCCGGGCAAGAGACGAACCCGACCCGGCCTGCACGTACTTGTTGCGCTCGCTCTGCTCGATCGACGACGTCTGCGTGCGCGACGCGTCAGGGGTTGGCATCAGCGCCGCCTTGGCGTACAGCTCGGGAAGGTCCGCCGCCGACTCGGGAAGACCGGTCGTGGTGAAGTCCGCGGACCCAGCCGTGGGGGCTGGGAGCACCGGCCTGGTGCGGTAGGTGACGCGGATCGTCTGCCCGCCGATCCCCACCTCGGGGATGAACAGGTATCGGTTGCCGTCCACGTTGGACACGTCCAGCGTCGAACGCTGGATCGGACGCTCGTGGTTGCCGGGGCCGGGATACACGAGCCGGATGTCCGCGATCGACTCGCAGTCGGACGGCATGAGGTACCGCTCGCCGTACGGCTCCGACTCGAACTCGACGTTCTTGACGGCGAACAGGTTCGGGTAGCAGGCGTTGACGCCGGCCACCAGCTTCTGCCAGATCGTCCAGTACGACCACCGCGGGTCGATGATGGCCATCGAACCCGGCGGGAACGAGTCGTTGGCCGGGGAGCCTTGACGCTGGCGGAACCACGACGGGCAGGAGGTGTTGCCGGTCTGCGGCTCGTACGACGACACGAACACCAGCTCAGGCCCCAGCTCCAGCAGGAACCGTGTCGCCTGATCGGCGGGCATGTCGGCCAGCTTCACGCCGACCTTGTCCGAGCCGTCCAGCATCCAGTCGGTGAACGTGCACACCTGATCGCTCGCCGGCCCCATCAGGTCGGCGCGCACGCGCTCCACGAGCTGGTCGAACGACGTCATCAGCGTTCTCCCATCGAAGATGGGAGCGCCGGGCGCTCAACTCCGTTGATGCGCCTCATGCGTCAGCCGCCTCGACCGCCTGGCGGATCTTCGGCATCGTCGTACCCGATGGCTGCAAGCCCTGACGCCGTGCGTCGGCGTACGCCTTCAGCTCACCGTCCCACCCGCGGCGCGCGGGTGCGCCCATGATGTCCGGCTGCACCTGGAGGTTGGCGGCGCGGGTACACGCGCCCCAGTTCTCGTGATCCTGCGTGGGGCATCCACTCCTGCACGCCATCACTCACCGCCCGTGGATTCCGACGCGGAAGGTGAAGCTCGGCGTCGTGCCGCCGATCACCCAGCGGATGCGCGCCTGACCGCCGCCCAGCAGAACGAACGACCCCGCCGGCAGGTGAAGGGTCGCCTGGCCTGTCGCGTTCAGCGACGACGTAGCGGCCAGCGTCTGCCACACATCGTTGGCGTCCTGCTGCTGCACCTGCACAACCAGTGTCGGCGTGGTGCCCGACACTGCGGTGATGTCGATACCCACGAACAGCTCGGCGACGTCATCCGGCAGCGTGAGCGCCGTGCCGTTGCCGGTGGCGGTGCGGGCCGTCGCCGTCTCGGTGAACATCGGGAACGAGACCCGCTTGGTCAGCTCGACTTTCTGTCCCATCAGAGAACCTCCACGGTGTACCCGTTGGCTTCCCACAGGTCCCTGATGGACGGGTCCGTGGTGGTGTTGATGTGCCCGCCCAGCCAGATGTGGGGCAGGTCTTGGGGGATTTCCGCGGAGTCGGCGTACGTGGTGAGGACTTCGTCGTCACCCGCCACATGCGACTCAACCGTCAGCTCGTGGTAGAGCGACCCGCGGATCGGCCACTTCCAGGTGTGCGATGGTGGGCGTAGACGCCACGTCGGCATGTTCAACTCCTTGCTGGAAACGAGAAATCCCCGACCCCGTTGCCAGGGCCGGGGAATCCCGAGATCAGCGGATCACCGCCTTACGTCAGGCGGAGTAGTCGACCGCGCCGCCGATGCCGTCCAGAGCAGAGGTGGACTTGATGATCTGGATGGAGTTCTCGCGGAAGCGAGCGCCACCGAGCAGGGCGTACCAGCCCACCGTCTGGAAGCGCTTCAGGCTGTCGACCACCGGGCCGACGACCGTGTGCGGCTGCTCAGCCGCCGCCTCCACCAGCGCCTCGCGACCCAGCACGTAGGTGTTGTACAGGTTCGGCGAGCCCGCGACCTTGGTGCAGCGGTCGTTCTCGATGAACCGCACCTTGTGGAACGTGCCGAGCTCGCCGGAGTAGATCTCGGCGGTGTCGACGTACTGGTGCGGGTTGACCCACGCGGTGTTGCCGGTCTCCAGGCGGAGGTCGTACGCGACGTCCGGGTGGATGTGGGCGACGTAGTTCTTGCCGTCGCGCGCCTCCGCGCGGCGCCGCTTCAGCAGCGAGGACGCGCCCGCGATCGCCTTGGCGTTGATGACGCCGTAGTTGGTGGTCGGGTCGGTCGACCCGAACGTGCCGTCGTTCTTCGTCCACAGGCGGTTCGCGGTGTGGGCGTCGAGCAGGTTCTTGTACAGCAGGTCCATCGCCTCGGCCTGGTCGTCGGCCACGTGCTGGCCGATGTCCGACAGAACCGTGCGGGTGAACGCGAGCTTGTTGAGCTTGTTGGTGGAGCGGACCGTGCGGCCGTACTCGTTGAGGGTGACGGACACGCGCCGCGGCGCCGGAAGCGCGACGGGGGTGACGTCCAGCGTCTCGTCGAGCGGGGTGGCGTCTGGGGTCAGCTTCTTGTGGATGGAGAGGGTGACGACGTCACCCGGCATCGCCTGCGCGACGGGGTGCTTGTCGACGATCTGCCGGAACTGCGGCATCGCCATCATGTACCACGACACCTTGGTGTCGAAGGCGGTCTCGACGAAGTCGGTCCACGACGTGGTGTTGACGTCGGCCATTGCCTATCCCTTTCAGGGGCGTTGTGGCCGACCGGACGATCAGATCTGTCGGGGGACGTCGAGGCTTCCAGCCCCGAGGTACTGCCCGAGGAACTTGTCCAGGTCGGCTTCGGAGGGCCGAGAACCCGAACTCATGAGCTGTGCCGCCGCGGCTTTGAAGCCGTCGAACCCGACCGAGCCGGCGTTGTCGCGGGCCGCGTCTGCCGCGGCCTGGAGGCGCTGCTGCTGCGCCACGATCTCCGCGGGGATCTGGCTCCCGTTGCCGTCCTGGCTGGACGGTGCGGCGTCGTCGGCGGGGGCGTCCTGCGCGCCGAAGTTGAACACCGTCTTGTTCTCCTCGATCCACGCCTTGACGGCGTCCGAGGTCGCTTCACCGGTGTAGAACTTCCTGATCCCCTCGGGGACCTTGAGTTCGTCCAGCACGTCCTTGCGGGAACGGGCGGCCAACTGGGACTGCAACTCCTTGAGTTGCGCCTCCAGCGCGTCCGCGCGCTTCTGCTGCGCCGTGCCGAACTTGCGCAGTGCCGAGCCGTCAGCGTCCTGACCGGGGTCGGTGAGGAAGTCGTCGCTCATGATTCAGTTCTCCTGTCGCCCTCTGTATGGCGCGCTCCGACCGGCGAGGGGATACCGGGGAGGATGTGCCGACGTCCGATTCGTTTACACGGCTGCCACCTCGGACACGTGGCGCCGGAGAGGAAGGTAGAGGAGTCGAACCCCCAGGCCTGAGCCTGTCGTGCCCGATTTCGAGCCGGGTTGCCCACCACTGGGCGATACCTTCCAGGTACCCATCGACGGATTTGAACCGCCATCCACTGGATCTTGAATCCAGCCGCTCTGCGTTGGCGTAGACGGGCGCAGTGGGCGGCAGGACTCGAACCTGCAACCGGCGGTTTTGGAGACCGCTGCTCTTCCAGTTGAGCTACGCCCCTAAAACCAGGCCGACGAGCGAACCTGGCGGGTAGGGATATTGTACTAGAGCGCCGCTCTAGTACTGTGTCAGTACTGACCGGACGACTGCCGCGACAAGCCGCCCTGCTGGACACCCAGGTAGTTCTCGCTGAACCGCGCCTGCTCCTCACCGGCCGCCTTGCGGCGCCGAGCACCCACCGACTGGTCGTTGAGTAGAGCCTCGTTCTCCAGCTCTGTGCGGTTCGTCGAGTCGCCGGACATGGTGAACAGCATCTCGTCGTTGCGCTGCCGCTGAGAGACGTCCTGGAAGCCCTTACGGGCCTGCTCCGCTGTCACGCCGTACGACGCCAGCTCCTCGGCGCGGCCGAGGTCGAACTGGTAGCCGGAGTAGGCGCTGTACGCCTCGCCCGTGATGGAGTACGCCGACAGCTTCCGCTTCAGGTCCGCTTCGGTCACGGACGGGTCGGCGACCGTGCGGATCGCATCGGCGGGCGTGAAGCCCTGCGCCGCCCACATGTCCTTCCAGGCCTGGGGCCTGGCGTCGTACTCGGCACGGTACGACTCGAAGCGCTGGTTGAGCTCGACGGGGCTGGTGTTGGTCGCCATCCACTTGTCGAAGTTGTCCTTCGTGTCGTACGTCCCCGCGCCCACGTACTGGCGGACGATCGACTTGTATGAGCCCTCGATCGACAGGTACTCCGCTTCCGACAGCGCCGCGTACCCGGCGCGGCGACGGAGCTCGTTGCCGGAGAAGCGTTCCTTGTACTCGGCCGTCTGCCGGAGCTTGATCGGGATGACGTCGCCGGTGTCGCCGGCGACCAGCATTCCCCGCACCACCTGAGTGAGCGACTCGAGACCCCACGCGCGCAGTTGCGCGGTCAGCATCTCGAAGGCGTTGTTGTCGAAGTTCGGCGCTGGCGCAGTCATCGGTTACCCCACCATTCCGAACGCTCGTCCGATCGCCTGAAGTGTCGACGCCGCCTCTTTGCGGGCGCCGTTCGTGTAGCCGTACCGCGCGTCCTTGCGCAGCTCCTGCTGGAACTGCCACACCGTCTGCGCCTGTTGGCCGTTGCCCTGCAACGCCTTCTGCATCAGGCCGTCGTTGAGCGCCACGTCGTTCTGGTTGAGCTCCAGCGTCTGCGCGTACGCCTCCATGTACGGCCGGGCGATGTCCATCACCGTCTCGCCGCCGCGGAGCCTGTCCGCGAACGGCGCGTACTTCGACGCGGCGTAGTTGATGAGCTTCGACTTGAACGCCTCGGGCTCAGCCCTCGCGCCGCCCAGCATGATCTCGTTGGCGTAGGTGTAGATCTCGTGCTCGAGGTTCTGGCTGCCGTAGCCGTAGTCGGCCGCCATCGTGTACATGCTGTTGATGAGCTGGCCGTACCGGCCGCCGGGGTTCATGATGTTGTTGCGCGGCTTGGCGATCTCGCGGAACAAGAACGATCGCGTGCCCGAGTCGTCCAAGCCCTGGAGCTTGGACTGAAGCCACAGCTGCGCCAGCCTGTCGTCCACCGTCGCCTTGTTGGTGATCCCGATGTCGGTCGGAATCCCCAGCTCGATCATGGTGTTGTAGATGGACTGCGCGCCGGCCTTCATCTCCTGCGCCGCCGACGCTGGGTCGGCGATGTTCTTCACCGTCCACTGGCGCAGCGGGTCGGGCGTGTTCTTCCACCAGGTGGTGTTGGCCAGCTTCAGGGAGAACTGGTCAGCCGTCCACTGCCCGTCGACCGCCTGCTGCATCAGCGAGCCGATCTCGGGGATCTGCTCGGCGATCAACGCCACGAACCCGTATGACGCCTTGATCTGCTCAGGCGTCGGCTTCTCCGTCGAGTACTGGAGAGGGATGGTCATCAGCGATCAGCCTCCCAGCGCGCCGGTGAAGCCACCGGCCCCGATCATCTTCATGAACTGGGCGGCCATGTTCGCGTACTGGTACGCGCCACGCTCCACGCCGAAGCGGGACTGAATCCACCCGACCGCCTGGCCTTCGGGGTCGAGCTGCGTGGTGGACCCGCCGGCGTAGTACGCCGCCGTCATCTGCTCCTCCAGCTGGTGGTAGTACGCCACGAACTCGGTGCGCTCCTCGGGCGTGAGCGAGCGGCCCATGCGCTGCCGCGCGATGGCGTCGACCTGTGCCCCGAGCTGCTCGCTGTCGGTGTAGCGGACGGCACCACCACCGCCACCACCCCCGCCACCGCCGTAACCGCCCCCGTAGCCGCCACCACCGCGTCGGAAGCCTCCCCCGCCACCATCCGACCCGACCTCCCAGTTCGGGTCGTTCACGACCGCCTGAGACTGCGCGGTGAGGCTGGAGAAGAAGTCCTCCAGCGTCTCCTCGTTGCCGACGGTCTGCGAGTTGACGGCGAGCAGCGCCATGTTCTTGAGCGCCGTGTAGTCCTCGTTGGAGATGAACGCCTTCTCCGGGTTGCCGTCCGGGCCGACCACGACGCGGGACGCGGCGTTGTTGCTCGACGAGTCCGAGCCGTACGCCTGGATCGAAGCGAGCGCCGTGATGGTGTCGGCCGCCAGCTTCGGGTCCTTCTTCATGTCCGAGATCTTGCCGTTGATCCACGTGTCGACGTCGGTGACGTACAGCAGGCCGTTCTTGTCCTTCGCCACCATGAACCCAGGCACGTTGGCCGTGCCGGTCTTCTGGCTGAACGAGCCGGTGATGAGCGAGTTGAACGACCCGTCGCCGTTGTCCTCGGTCTCCTGGCCCAGCTTGTTCTTGTTGGCCTGCCACTCCGACACCGCGCGGCGGTAGCGGGACCACGTCGACAGGTTGGTGAGCTCGCGCAGCACCGGGTTGACGGCGATGTCCTCGGTGCGCCACACCCGCGAGTGGATGTCCTTTCCGAACAGCTCCACCATCTGGCGCACCACGTTCTTGCGCTGCGCCGTGATGGCCGGGTCTTTGTCGATGTCCTCGACGAGCTGCGTGATGTTGCGCTTCACCCACTGCTCGGAGCCGTACTGCCTCTGGTTCTCCCGGCCCAGCAGATCCAGGTTGTCGCCGTCGGTGACCTTGCCGAGCTTCTCCTCCCGCTTGCCCGCGGGAGCGTCCCCGCCGAGCATCGGCTCAGGCAGGCCCAGCTTGTCGCGGCTGATGGTCGGCATGCCGCCGGGGGCGTCAGAACCGGGCATCAGATCGTCCGGCCCGAGCAGGCCGGGCGTCATGCGCCCGCGGGAGGTCTGCGGCTGCTGGTACAGCGTGACCGGCTTCGACACCGGCGCCGCCTGCTGCTGCGGCGCGGGGCGCTGCACGTTGGCCGCGATCGTGGCCGCGGCGTTGGGGTTGAACGGGTACATGGCCCGCTCGGCGGCGCGGTGCTGTGCCATCGCCGCCTGGGCCTGCTGCACCTGGCTCTTGATGGAGCCGGAGTTGTCGGGGGCGGCCCCGCCCGACTCGATCGCTGCGAGCATCGGCATCTGTTAGTTCACCTCGTAGACGTTCATCAGGGACCACAGGTGACGCAAGGGTGTGCTGCCCCACTTCTGGTTGCCGGTCTCGCGGTACTTCTTGTTCAGCTGCGCACGGGAGCCGTTGTCGAAGAACGACACCTTGAGGTACTTGTCCCGGTAGGTGGCCCAGTCCTGGTACATCTCGCCGATGTCGTCCCGGTAGGACTCCATGTTCTTCGGCAGCTTCGCCTGCCCCGTGGCGATGCGCTCCAGCGCCGGCGCCATCTCGGCGTGGGTGAAGTTCGGCTCGGCCCGGCGGTCCAGCTCGGCGGAGGCGAGCGGGTGGGTGCGGCGCCAGCCGTCTTCCCACGCGTCCATCTTGGCGTAGACGGCCTTCGAGTTGCCTTCCCGCGCGGCGGCGAAGTAGCCGCTGCGGACGGTGTTGAACTCGGTGATGTCGGCCGCCAGGGTCACATCATTGTAGAACTGCTCCAGATCCTTATGGGTCCGGAGATCGGCCTTCAGCTGGAGCTTGTAGGCCTCGTTGTTGAAGTCGCCGTTGGCGGTGTCGCGCGGGATGAGGGCCAGCGCCACTGTCGGGTTGGACCGGATCAGCGCGATGTTGTCGAGCATCCACCTCGTGCCGTCCATCGTGTACGGCACGCCCGACACGTTCTCGCCTGCCGTCTTCACCGTGCCGACGTTGAAAGCCTCGGGGTTGACGATCAGCTCGCCGGGGTAGCGCTTCGCGAACTCCACCTGCGCTTCGCCGATGGCGCGCGAGTAGTTGTCCGGGTACTTCTTCGCGAACTCGGACTTGATGGCGAACCACTCGCCACGCAGGTTCGGCAGCTGCTGCATGCGACCCAGGAGGTCGACGTCCGGCAGGTTGTCGGACGAGTCGCCGTTCGGGTCGGCGGCCTGAGGCGAGGCGGGCAGGAACGCGCCCGTGATGGCGCGCAGGGTGAGGATGTTGGTAGCCGTCGCCTTCAACGCGTCGAGCGCCTTGGCGCGCTCCTCAGGGCTGGCGTCCGGGCCCGGCAGCTGACCGGCCGCCTCGGCGTAGATGGCGGCCGTGCGGAACGCGGAAGCGAACTGGCCGTCGGCGTCGTCCTTCTGCATCAGCGGGATGAACCGCTGCAACGCCGCCGGCGTCAGCTGCTGAAGCGTCGACTGCCCGGCGCCGTAGTCCTCGCCGCCCTGGAGGCCGCGGCGTAGGCGCTCCAGCTCGATCGTGCCTGCCGGCCAGATCTTCTCCATGCCGGAGATCGCCCACCCGAACACGGGGTTGGCGGAGAACTGGATCGGGTTGGCCGCACCGGGGTTGAGGAACCGCACCTGGCTCTTGAGGCCGTCGTACTGGGGGACGCGGAGCGCCTCCTCAGGCGCGAGGCCGAGAGCCACCATCGAGTCCATCAAGACCCGCTGCGCCAGCGCGGAGCCGGGGTAGGTGAACGTGAGGTGGTAGTCGGTGTTGCCCTGCTCGTCCTGCTGCGGCTCGTAGTGCACGACGCCGGTGTGGGCGGCCGTCGTCATCATCAGGTTGGCGCGGGCCAGCGCGCCGGGGTTGGCCTTGGTGGCGTTCACCAGTCGGCGGACGAAGTCCTCGTTGGCACGCTGGAACATCAGGTACTTGTCGCCGAGCTCGGAGAACACGGACCGCTCCGACGGGTTGTCGGTGACGAGGAACGTCCGTGCGATGGCGCGGTTGTTCGCCATCGTCTCCAACAGGTAGGCGGCCATGCCCTCGGTCAGGCCACGGTCGATGAGACCCTGCATCAGCGGCTCAACCTCGCCGTAGGCGATGCGCTTCTCCGCCAGGTACAGCGGCTGCAACACCATGTGCGCCAGCGGCTTGGCCACGACCGCGCCGTAGGCCTTGCTGGACAGGTTCGCCAGCTTCTGCGGCATCGAGCCGTCACCACCCGGCATGGGCGTCTGGATGGTGTGCACCAGGCCCTCAGGGTAGACGTCATGCGGCAGCTGCGCGAGGTCGTCCACGGTCGGCCGCTCGCCTGCGGCGATCTTCTCCAGCAGCGGGTTGGACTCGTCGTTGAAGCGGATCTCCACCCGGCCGCGCTCCGCGTCGCGGGTGAGCGTGCCGCCCAGGTGGTGCACGAGGTCGTCGACAGCGTCCTGCGCCGCGCGTGCGGCGGCCATCTGGCGCTCCGCGTCCGAGCGAGCGAGCTCGCCGTTGGGCAGGTACTGCATGCGGGCCGAGTTGGTGCGCATGCCCGCGCCGAGCTCGTCCTCGGTGAACAGGCGGAACATCATGTCGTCGATGTCGTGGGTTGCCTGGCCGAGGTGGTTCTGCGCGATCGCCTGCGCGACCTGGCGGCCGATCTCGTCGTCGAGGCGCTTGCCGAGCTCGATCCCCCACATGTCGTGGTTGATCTTGCCCTTGGTGCCCAGCCACTTGTAGGCGTTCTTCAGCTTGGCCGGGCGCAGCGTGAAGCCGCGGCCAGCACCCGAGAACACCTGCTCGCGCGCCTGACGGTCGATGCGCTCCGACGACGTGACGTAGTTGTCGGCCGCGGAACCGAGCTGCTTGAACGCGTTCTCGGTGTACGCCGCGGCCAGCTCCTGGTCGAGGTAGCGCGACAGGGGCGTGTCGTTGACGTCGCCGCCGATGCGCCGTGCCCGCTCGGCGCGGATCTTCCGGACGTAGTCGAGCGGCCCGGCCATCGCCAGGCGGGCCACGCCCCACGTGTTCTCGGACGCCAAGCCGGTCAGGTCGACGCCCTCGCCCAACCGGGTCAGCACGTCGGCGTGCTGCTCGTCGAAGCCGTTGTTGCGCAGCAGCGTCCGCATCGTCTCCGCGTACTTCTCGGGACTGGTGCGGCGGGCGTGCTCCAGCACGTCGAGGTCGCCGGCGTTGAAGTTGGTGACGTCGTTGGCCAGGCGCTGCAAGTCGTTGTCGTTCACCTTGGCGGTGAGCGTGTCCGCGCGCACAGCCGCGCGGGCCTTGCGGTAGCCGGCCAGGACCGCGGGATCACGCCACGCGGTGAAGGCGAAACCCTCCAGCGCCTGCCGTGCCGCGTTGGCGGGGCTGACCGTCTTCGACGCCTTGTACGTCTGGTTGAGGCTGTTGGCCCACGGGCCTACCGTGCCGAGCACGGCGTTGAGCACCTTGCCGCGGTCGACCAGGGCGCGCACTTCGCGCCAGTTCGGCAGGACGATGCCCTCGTTGAGCTGCCACGGGTGCACGGCGGCTGCGATGCGGTGCTCACCGACGCGGATGTTGTTGTTGTCCGGCGTGGTGTACCACTCGCGCCCGCCGGCGCGGTAGCCGTTGATGGCCTGGTCGGACGGGATCAAGCCCTTGGTGAGGCGCTCCACCAGCTCCTGCGCCTCAGGCGTGTTGCGCAGGTTCATGACGTTGAGGAACGACCCGATCGTCTGGCGCAGCATCGCGTACCGCTCGCCGGGGTTGGCCGCGGCGTACTGCGACGTCACCATCTGAGCCTGGCGCTTCGGCATGAACTGGTTGACGAGACGGCCGAACACGGCCGCCGAGTTGGGGTCAACGGGGTTGATCGTCATGTCCGAGAACGTGCGCTCGAACATCCTCCACCCGCGGGCGAACATGTGCCCGACGCCGAACGTGTAGTCCCTGCGCATCCACTCCGCGGAGGCGGGGTTGAGCAGCTCCTCGTAGCGACCCGACGGGTCGGTGGACACGTTGTCGAGGTCGATCGTGTGCCGTGTCTCGTCGAGCTGGCGCATCACCGACTCGTCGCGGTACATCAGCGCGTCCATGCCCCAGCGCCCCAGCTTGTCCCGCAGAGCGCCGTTGAAGGACAACTGGCCGGGCATGAGCAGGCGCGAGCCGGTCAGCTCGCGGCCGGACGAGTACGCCTCGGCGATGAGGAACGCCGACATCTCGTCCGCCACCTTGGCCCGCTCGGCCGCGGCGGCTTCATCGTCGAGCAGCTTGCCCTCAGCGTCCACAAACGACCACAGCGGCTTGCCGTCCGACGGCGCCTCGATCACCCACGGCGACGCCGACCGGCCCGTCTCGAGGGCGCGCTCGGCTTCCTTCGCCGCCTCGTCCTCGTTGCGCAGGCGCAGCTTGCCGATCGCACCGGACCGCATGCCGATCAACGTGTCGAACGCACCACGCATCGACGGGTAGCGCTTGAGCCACGAGGCGTACCGCTGCCCCGCCTCGACGGCGTCCTCAGCCACGCCGGTCTGGTTGAGACGGACGATCAGGTCGGCTTCGTTCATCGCCTGGTCGAACCGCTTCGCGACCGCTCCGACCGGCTTGAAGTTCTCGTCGGACGCCCGGATGGCTACCGCTACGTTGTCGAAGTTGGACATGTCGACGCCCCACGCGTCGAACTTGGCCGCCTTGTTGAGGGCGCCCGCGCCCACCAGCGGGTCGGCGTACCAGTACACGACGAGGTCCGACAGCGCCGCACCGATGGTGCGCTCCGTCGAACCCTGGCCCCACATCTCGCCGACCTTGGGCGGCTCCGGCGAGGAGTTCTCGATCAGCTTGCCGCCGAAGGTGAGCTGGCTGTTGTCGGCCATCGCCTTGAGGAGGCTCTCGGCGCCTGCGTCCCGAGAGGACGCGCGGTCGAGCAGCCCGCGGGCACGGTCCGAGAGCGCGGGGGCAGAGCGCGCCAGGTCGTTGAGCGCGCCCGAGGCGACGATCTCACGAGCCGCGTCCACGTCGCCGGGGTCGAACTGCTGCTTGAGCTTCGCTACCGCCGAGTCGGACACGGGCGACCGCTTGTCGCCGATCTCCTGGAAGTAGTAGGCGTAGCGGCTGGCCGCGCTGTTCGGGTCGTACCCAGCGCGGCGCATGTCCGCCTGCTGCTGCTCCGAGATGCCGTCGACGGGCTTGCCGTCGACCTGCTGCCCCGTACCGCCGAAAGCGATCTTCCCCGCGCCTTCGACGGTGTTGGTCACGAACCCGGCCAGGCCGGTCACGGCCGCGGTCGGACCGCCGAACAAATCGCCCACCACCGGAATGCCGCGCACGGCGTCGTTCGCCGACTGCAACCCGCGGTCCAGGTCGGTGTCGGACGCGTAGCCCGCCTGAGCGGAGGCGGTGATCGGCGAGGCGATGTAGTTGAGGCCTTCGAGCAGGCCTTCACCTGCGGTCTTGGCCGCGCCTGCGATGGCGAGACCGATCTTGCCGAGTGTGCCGGCCACGTTCGGCATCCACCACGGGACGTCGCTGTCCTCTTCGGCCGGGGTGGATGTGATCGGCTTCTGTTCCTGCTCCTGCGACTTCGGGCCGTAGCCCGCTGCCGCGGCCACGTCCGCCACCTTCTGCTTCTTGGTGGCGCTGTATCCCTGGAACGCGCGCATCGCCAGCGCGGTGGGCACGGACGAGTCGACGAGGGCCCGTGCGATCTCGGGTTCGTCCTGGAACGCGCCGGCGTAGCGGATCGCTGTCGCGGCACGGATGCGCTGATCGGAGACGGGAGCGGCGGCAGCCTGGACGAGCGCGTCCGGGTTGCCCACGTTCTGCCACCAGTACTTCTTCGCCACAGGCGGCTACGCCTCCTTACTGGCCTTGGGAGTGGAGCATGTTGGCCAGCCACGCCAGCGCGCCCGTCGGGTCGGACGTGGCGTACTCGCGAAGCTGGTTGGACGTGGCGTACGCCTGAGGCGTTTGCTCGGTGCCGATCGAGGACGGTCCCGCACCGAATGGGACGCCGGCCGTGATCGGCTCGTCAGGCCGCTGCGAGGCGGCAAAAAGCGGCACCGACGGGGGTCGCACGGCCGGGGAGGCCGCCGCGGGACCGGTTTCCCGCGCGCTCGGCACGCTCGGGGTGGGGACACCAGGCGTTTCCGCCAGCGGTGCGCCCTTCTGCTGCTCGCGGTACTCGGTGGCTTCGCCGTACTGCGGGTCGGGCAGGTCACGGATGGGCTGGCCGCCAACGTCGCTGCGGCTGGAGAAGGCGCCAGGGCCGGGAACAGTCATCGCTTCGACTCCGGACGGCAGAAGGGGGTGCCTCCGGGGAGGTAGCCAGCGGGTTCCTGGTCTGCGCCTTCGAGCTCGGCGGGAATGTCGTCGTGACACCGGGACTGGTCCTCGGTGTGAGCCGCGGCCTGGAAGCCGAACGGCTGCTTCTTCAGCGAGCCGTGCGTGTCCTTCACGAGACGCGTGGCGATGCGCGCGAGCGAACGCGCGGCGCGCTCGAGCTCGTGTGGCGCATAGTCGTCAGCTGCGGTACGGACCGAGATGCTGCACTTGCCTTCGACGATCACTTCGATCTTCACTGCGATCCCCTTACCCGACGCCCAAGGCGCGCTTGCGTGAGACGCCGGCCGTCATCCGGGGCTGGTCGCCGCGCAACTCCGCCATCAGGCTGGAGATGGCGGGCATACCGCCCGGTGCCATGCCGGCCTGGCCGTAGGCCTGGCCCTCCATGAGGCCGTTCTCGCGAAGTCCGGGAGGCATCTCCTCTGCTGGCGCGCCCGGCTGGGCGGGGATCTCGGCGCCGGGCGGGGGCTCCGGCGGCGTGAGGGCGGTGAGAATCGCGTCGGTGAGGGACTTGCCCTTGGAGCGGAGCTCGATCGCCTTGGCGGCGTTGCGCACAATCGCGATCGGGTCCTGACCTTGCGCGGCCATCGGGCCGATCGCCTGGAGCATCGCCGAGAACCCCTGCTTGAGAGAGTCCTCCATCTGCTCGGTGTCGACCGAGCGCTGCTCCTCTTCGGGGTCGATGTCGAACGGCAGCTGACGCCGCACGGTGTCGCGGCCGATGAGGCTGTCGCCGCGGAGCTGGAGCATCATCACCACCGCCTGCGACGGCGTGAGACCAGCCGCGAACCCGTAGGTGACCTTGCACGTCCACGACGTGCCGATGTCCTTGGCGGGCGTGTACGTCAGTTCAAACGGCCGTCCAGTCAGGACACCCTGAATGGTCTTCTTGCTCGAGGACCACAGCACCGCGTCCATCTCGAAGCACAGCGACGTGGCCGTCTCAAGGGCCCGTGCGAACTTCGTCTGGGCTGTCTGGATCTGCGTGTCGATCGTGCCCTGCAACGCCTGCACGCCGCGGCCGGTGATGATGTTGCCCTGCACCCCGCCCGTGCGGGAGTCCGGGTAGCGGGAACCGGTCTTCATCTCGCGGTCCAGCTGGTCACCCAGCATGTACACGTCGCGCGACAGGTCGAGGCTGACGCGGCGCACGGCCTGCGGGTTCTGCGTGCGGATCACCGCGTCGGGTCCGAACGGGATCATCTGCACGTCGTCCGGCACCGCCAGCGGCGCCTCCACCGACTCCTGCGTGCCCTTCAGCTGGTACAACGCCATGACGCTGCGGGCCAGCTGCACCCAGATGACGTCGTCGTACTGGCCGCGGGGAGTGTCCTCGAGGTCGGGGCGCTCGGCGATGACGATCGGCACGCGGGAGATGAGGTTGGGCGTCTGCTGGAGCACGCAGTGCTCGCGCGACGGCAAGAAGATGATGGTCTGCTTGCGGTCGGTGTAGCGCACCAGCTCCAACTCGGCGTCGCCGCCGCACATCGTGCCGTACTTGTCGAACAGGATCTTCGTGGCGTGCTCGGGGAACAGCGCGGCGAGCTCGCGCGCGCGGGCCTTCGTCACCTTGACGTACACCCGCGTCTCGCCGTCGGAGTCGAGCAGGTAGTACACGCCGAACGGCGACACCTGCCGGATGCGCGGGCAGTTGTGCTCGAAGTCCGGCACCACCTCGAACACGCCGAACGCGTACGAGTTGTACGAGTCGGCGAAATCGATCATCTGCTCGGCGACACGGGACTTCGTCCAGTAGTACGCGCCGATCTTGTTCTTCTTCGACGCGCGCAGCTCGTCAGCGGTCGAGGTCATGTTGCCGGAGGCGCACGCCAGCGCCGGCAGCGGCGCCATCAGCTCGGCCGTGTCCCTGGCGGCGGTGTCCACGAGGTTGGCGACAATGCTCTTCGGCATGTCGTCGGCGAACAGGTCAGGGAACAGCTCGTCGATGTTGCCCCGCCGGACGAGGCGGACCTTGTCCATCGTCTGGTCGCGATGCACCGAGCGCTCGGAGTTGCGCAGCTCCTGAACGAGGCTGAAGATGCGGGAGAGATTGTCAGACAGCATGGAGCATCCCCTTGGCTGCGGCCTCTTCGAACGGGATGACGACACGCGAGCGAACGCCGCGGCGGGAAGTGAAACGGCCCGGCAGGTGCGTGTTGTCGCCCTGGGCGCCACGCAGGTAGTTCCTCATGCCGAGCTCGCAGAACCACAGTGCCATCACGAGGTCCTGCACGATCTTGTCGTTCTTGGGCTCCCACGCCTTGAGCTGCTCGCACAGCTCGTGCACGTGGACGTTCTGGCCGGGGCCCATCCGGCGCGACGGCAGCTCGATCAGGCCGTGGCCGTCAGGTAGCGCGCGGCCGGACTCGGGGTCGACACACGACTGGAACAGCGGCACGAGCGTGCCTTCGATACCCATTGACGGGTCGAACTTGTTGGACGTGGTGGTGTGCTCCTTGAGCACCGAGCCGTTGGCGGAGAGGAAGTTGCGGATCTCCGGCAGCTGCGTGATGAACTGCTGGACGGCGTTCTTCTCCACCACCCACTGGTTCACCTTGTACTTGAGCGTGAGCTCCTTGAGCTTCGGGATCGTGACGGCCGACGTCACGCCCTTCTTGTTCCACACGTCCAAGATCCAGCGCTTGCTGCTGCCACGCTCGACTGCGCCGATGATGAACGCGTTACGGCCGGACGACGAGGCCGGGTCCCACGACCCGACCACGTACATGCCTTCCATGCCGCGCTCACGATGGCCGGGGGCCCAGCCCTCCAGGCCTTCCTTCACCATCAGGCCCGCGAACCGGCGGGCGTTGACGGACGCCTCCACCTGGTTGGGCGGGAACACGGAGAACTCGTTGACGTCCTCCTGCTGGTAGACGAACGAGAACCGCCGCGGGTCCGTCATGGCCGCTTTCGCGTCCTCGATCGCCTCGGCGTCGATGCGCTCCGGCCAGAGAACCACCCAGTCCTCAGTCGGCCCCGTCGAGTTCTCGAGGATCGCCGGCTGGGCGAAGTAGGTGTAGAACGGCCGTCCCGCCGACTTGGCCTCATCACGCAGCCAGCGGTAGATGTCGACCGCGCCCACGCGCGTACCCAGGATCATCAACTGGCCGTGCTGCTTGTCGAGACGCGAGAAGACCTCCTGGCCGATCCAGTCGGCCTGCTTCTCGTAGTCCGACGCGGTCTGGATGTCGGCGATGTCGTCGAGCAGGATCAGGTCCGCACGCGCACCGTAGATCTGGCCACCAATGCCGAGCGCCTGAACCGTCGGGTCCTTCTCGGCGACGTCGCGACCCTTGACGTAGATCATGTCGTCACGCCACGCGTCACCGCTGGACTTGTCCTCGTTCTTCCACCCGCCCTCGGGCGCGAACGCGGCGTGCAGCGCCGGGTACAGGTTGGCGTTGGCGAGGTAGAACTTGATCTGGCGCAAGAACTTCTTCGCCATGCCCTGCGACTTCGACACCGTGATGATGCGGATGTTCGGGTCCTTCACGATGCGCCACAGCGCGTACTGCACGTTCCACACCGTGGATTTGGCGTGATCCGGAGGGAAGTTCATCATCAGGTAGCGGCCGGGGTTCTTGCCGGCCTGGTACTGCATGCACGGCAGGAAGTCCCGCGGCTCGTGGCCCTGCACCACATCCCACGCCCGCAGGTGATGGGTGGGCAGCGGCATGTTGAGGTACTTCTCGCAGAACTCCGGGAAGTCCGGGACCGACGTCTTCGCCTTCTCGCCCTTGGCGAGTGCGGAGCGAATCTCCTGCACGGCCTTCTTGAACTCGGCGTCGTCGGCCATCCACTTGCGGTACGTCTCGCGCGAGCGGTTGACCTTCAGCATGCAGGCGTTGACCTTCGCGCCAGTAGCGAGATGGTCGAGAACCACCCGCTTGGCTGCGATCACGTCCAACGTCTTCTGCAACGACAACCGTCCTTTTAGAAGAAGACCCCCGGCGGGTAGCGGCGCCGGGGGTCGTTACCGGGAGGGGACCGGTTCTTCGAGCAGAGGGAGCCTTGATGGCTCGGAACCTCTGGGCGAGTGGCCGCCACAACGGCCACGTCGGTAATTGTACGGATGTGCTATTTCAGTACTGCGAAAACGATCATGCGGAACGGTCTGGGGTGGACGCTTCGGCAGGGAGCTGATGGGGGTGGCGAGCGATCCACTCGAGCGAGCCGGGGGCTCTTGTCCTTCGGCAGGGACTGGTTTTGCTCCTCGCGCGCATACGCGCGAAGTACTACCTACTTAGGTTGGCCGATCCCGGAAGGCCAACCGTCCTATCCCTACCCGAGCCCTTTGGGGGCTCGGTGGTGGAGGTGAGGCGCCTTCATGGGTCGGCGCCGAACTAGTAGGGGAAGAGCTTCGCTCGCTTCGCTCGCTCAAGTGTACTCGGCGGCACTTTCAGTACTGGAGCAGTTCGGTCAAAACCGTCTCAGAGCGCCCCTGTGGGCGCGTAGCGACAGACCCTCCCCAGTACACCTCATCGGTCGGAAACCCGCTCAGCGGCGCCCACAGCGCCAGTAGGCCGCACGTCCGGTGGATCGCTGCGGCTGATAGGGGTAAGCCCTGTCGACACGCCCCACTACCACCACCGAACCCCACCACCACAGCCAGGGACGTGGTACCCCGTCGGTGACTACCCCCGGTACCACCGTTATCGCGGAAATTTGTACGGAGAGTTATATATATACTCACACACTATAACAAACACGGGGGTCGGCGGCGGTGCTGCGGCCGGCCTGGCCGCGCCGAGGTCTGAATCGTCACGAACAGCTGTTATGTGAAGGATCAGCAGAGCTCCCCCACCCCCTCCCCACCCCTACCCCCATGCCATGCAGGGTCGGTACATACCATGAGGGCGACTACGGAGGGTATGTAGCACGACTGTGCCACAACAGCAGTACTTAGCAACAGCAACTAGATGCTTAGCATCGGCAACCGTCCCCGCCTGCTCCCCGTCTCGCTGCCGGCTACCGCTCGACCTGGCCTGACCAGCCTCGCCACCGTCGTTACCATCCTGTGACTTGACTGGGTTTCCAACATGAGAGCAGTCTGTGTGAGGACAGACCACGGCCCGCCGCAACGGGCCACAGCGAAGAGGGTGAGACGGATGGACCGGAGCGAGATCAACCGGGCACTGGCTAAGGCGATGGCCTACAAGCAGTGCGGCAAGGACGCTGAGGCGAACGAGTGGGCCCGCACGTTGGTGGAGCTGCTGGAGTGCAGCGACATCCTGGCCACGGTGGAGGCCTGACATGGACATCGATCCCCGTCCGGTGATGCACCGTCGTCACAACGTGGAGGGAACGGCCACCGGGTTCGAGGGTGGCAGCTGGTGGGTGGAGTGGGCAGACGGCTTTCAGTCGTGGCACCTCACCTCGGAGCTCTACTTCGACGCCTTCCCGGCGGTGGCCTGATGGACCACGTCATCACGACGGAGCCGGCGGACAACCCGCATCCGTCCTATCGCAACGGCCTGCACCGCTGGGTGTGCTCGTGTGGCGAGCACGACGGCTGGTTCTACACCGACGCCGACGCGAGGTACTTCGGTGGGCTTCACGTCGCCAGCTGATCGCCCATAGCCGCTGAGGCACGGCCTGAGTTCCGTGCCCTGGCGAGGGTGAGCGATCCCCCGCCTCCCCCTACCCGCAAGGAGTACGCCGTGAAGATCCGCATTGTGTCCGAGGTTGCTCGTGAGATCGCGCAGCACGTCCGGCTCTACGTCCGCCCGACAGGCAACTGGTCCGAGGTTCAGGTCATGCGCGAGTGCAAGCACGGCTGCAAGCTCCACGTCCGACGCCGTGGAGTCGTACTGCAGTACGCGCTGCACCACAGCGCGGCCTACGGCTGCCCGCTCGGCCACGACGAGTCGACTCGCGTGGTGCCCGTCAGCGTCGCGCCGAAGGCCTCGGTCTGACCGAGTCCGGTGGTGCGCAGCTCCGGCTGCGTGCTGCCGAATCCGATCAGGAGAGGGTGAGCTAGATGAAGCACACGCACACCGTGACCCAGACGGGTCCGGACGGGCAGCGGGTCGAGGCGAGACTGTACGACTCGACGGACGGCAGGGCTGAGGACTACGCGCAGTCGATGCGCGAGGACAACCGCGACTACCGCTACAGCGTCACGTCCCACGTGGATGGTGAGTGATGGAGCACCTGGCCGAGGTTGCCGGGCGCGAGCTCAAGACCGGCGACGTTCTGGAGTTCTTGGGGAAGGCGTACCGCATCCTCAGCTTCGAGCCCTACGACCCCACGCGTGTCGGCTTGCCGGCCGAGGACGGCTGGCGCATCGCGCACGGCCCGGGCAACTGGGGCATGACGATCGATCCGGACTCCACCTACCGCGTCTACTCAGCGAAGGGGAACCGGTGATGTCGCAGCCGTTCGAGACGCCCCGATGGGTGGGCTGGCTGGCCCTCTTCCTGGTCCTGTGCAGCCTGCTGGCGGGCGCAGCCGTGGGGGTGGTGATGTTCCGCCCCGCGGCTGAGGTTCAGGTCAGCGCGGCACGCACAGCGTGCCCGCCTGGCGAGTCAGCCCGTGGCTGCTCGCTGGCCTCAGCGACCACGGCACGGGCGGTGAAGCTGGTCGATTGGTACCCCGAGTACGAGCAGTCGCCCGGTGGGCGCGTCGACCTGCAAGAGGACGACCCCGGGTGGGATTGCCGGCTGCACGGCAACCGCGTGTGCGGTGAGCAGCTCGGGTGAAAGCCCGAAGTGGTGCGGGGATCACGGTCCCCCGGCCCGTTCGAGTCGGGCCACTGCGCGAATGCAGGCAAGGGGTGTGCACCACCCGGTCAGGCGCCGGACTGGGTTGCCCTCGTGAGTTCTCAGGCACAGCCACCGAGGGTGGATGGGCCGACAAGCTGAGCCGTCCTGCCTGCCGGCGAAGCGGACGCTGTGCGTGTAACAGGGCCAAGGCGGAGGCCCGTGGTGAACACGATCCCAGCCCGGGTTGGGGTTGATGCGGGTTCGAATCCCGTCAGCGTGCGAAGTGAACCATTGCCCGCCAAGGGAAGAATGAAGGGTGAGACCAATGACTGCCGCAACCGAGACTGACACCGTGGCCACTCGTGTGGCCCGTGGCGTGGCGCTGCTCGACGAGAAGAAGCCGGGGTGGGACGGCCACATCCACCTCCCGACGCTGGACATCATGTACGGCACCTACTGCGTCCTCGGCCAGGTATTCGGGAACTACGACACCGGCGCTCGGATCCTCGGCCTGGACATCCGCAGCGACGTCGTGGACTGCGGGTTCAACGGCCCCTTCAACGACGAGGGCAGGTGGCAGGACATGTGCGAGCTCAAGCACGAGTGGGTGCGGGTCATCACCTCCCGCCGGCAGAACCACGAGGTGACGCTGTGAGCAACGAGTCGATGTTCCCTCCCCTCAACGGGACGCAGAGCGAAGCTGCTGCTCCCCAGGCGGAGAGCACTCCGTTCTCTCCGCTGACGCTGGAGCGGGCGAAGCAGCTGGCCGCCGAACTGGTGGCCGAGTTCGGCGAGGGCTACGTGTACGAGCCGGCCGGCCCCGCCGACGTGGGGTTCTGCAAGTACGTGCACGGCGACGTGCCTGGTTGCATCGTTGGTCACATGCTCCACCGCCACGGGGTTCCGCTGTCGGATCTGCGTGACTTCGACTACAACGGCGGCGGGAGCCTGGCCAAGGGCAGCGTGATCTCCAACGCGCCCGACGGGTGGTTCACCGAGGAAGCGTTGCCGTTCCTCGCCACCCTCCAGTACGAGCAGGACATGGACCGCTGCTGGGGTGAGGCACTCGCCCGTGCCAACGGGGCCGGGGACTGACCGTGTCTCCCGACGGGATCGATCGCAGCGACACGACGGCGTGGTGCCCGTGCGGTTCTCGCCGGCGCGAAGCTCGGTTCTGGCACAGGACGGGTCACCACGACTGCATGCACCACAGCCGCAAGTGCAGGGTGTGCGCCATGTTCCGTGGCGTGGAACAGATGCTGGTCGAGTCGGCCGCTGCGCACGACGAGGAAGGTGAGTAGCGATGGGCTGGAAGTGGAGCAAGAAGCAGCACGAGTCGCAGCTCGCCGCGGTTCAGCAGTCCAAGAAGGACAAGCACGAGCAGATCGTGCAGCAGTTCGCCGAGCACGGCCCTGCCTCCCCGGACGGGGTGATGTCGTTCGAGGAGATGGACGCATTTGTCCAGCAGGCGATGGACCAGGCGATGGAGAAGTGGTCGGCCGTTCTGGTTGAACCTAAGACGGCAACGTTCCAGTTCGTCAAGGCCAAGGAGCTCAACGTCGTCACGGCGCCTGAGGGCCACGCTCCCGGCAGATAGAAGAAGGACCCCGGCTACTCACCCGGCCGGGGTCCTTCGCTGTGTCCAGGACTTCTCAGAGGCTGTCGTTCTTCACCGCCACCAGGAAGGCGGCCATGCTCGGGAGGCTGGTGTTCAGCCGCGGTCCGGTCGGATTCTTGGAGTCACGCACCAGGCGTGAGGTGTCGGTGCAGGCGAGTTCGACACACTCGTTCCCCCCACCACCGCTGAAGCTCGACTTGCGCCAGTTCATCTCGTCTTGATCCTCGCTACTCGTGCGATGAGTTCCGCCGATGCCTCGGTCGGCAACGCCTTACGCTCCAGGGAATCAAGCATCGCCCTGTAGCGGGGCACTTCCTTCTCGGATACCCACGCCCCACCGCCTGGGTACTCCAAATACACCTCTGGCTCGTCGGCCTTTCGCTCGAACTCCAGCCACGTAATGGGACCTGTCATCAGGCTGTGCACACCAGAGCCGAACGGCACTACCCGGACCGTGACGTTCGGCCACGACGCCATCGTCAGCACCCGCTGGAGCTGGGCCTTCCCGTCTGCCCCGAGACCGGCGGTCCGGTGCAGCACCGCCTCATCCAGGTAGGCGACGAGCTCAAGCTCGCCTCGCTCCACCCGTGCCTGACGTTGGATGCGCACAGCCACCAGCTGGGCGGGCACGCCGCGGTTCTCCTCGCCGACATGCGGGTGTTCGTCTTCGATGTGACGTGCGTACGTTTCGTCCTGTGTCAGGCCCGGCACCGCCAAGGGCTGGAACGTCACAGCCCGGCGAGCCTTCAGCTCGGATTTGATGTAGCGACGGAAGCTGGGCGACACAGGCGCCGGCAGGATCAGTCGTTTCTTGTCGGCGTTGGCCTCGTTCCACAGCTCCAGCACGTCCGCCCACGCTTCAGGCGTGGGCTTGTACACCTCGCGCAGCGCTTCCAGGTCCTGCTTGCTGGGCAGACTATCGCCGTTCTCGATCCGGCTGAGCGTCGACTGTGCCCGGCCGAGGTGCGGCAGCACGTCGACAGCGTCCAGCTTGGCTGCGTGACGCAGCCTGGCGAGAGCAGCGCCGAGGTCGCGTTTCAGCCTGCTTCTGATCGGGGGCACTGCTAGACGAGTAAGTCCTAACTGATCAGTGGTCGTAGGCGATCAGTGATCGGGTGATGGGCTGGCCGGTGGCGCGGTTGTGCCAGATGGCTGCGGTTAGGGCGAGCAGGCGTTGGGCGATGCGGGCG
>NZ_BSTF01000037.1 GCF_030269365.1 Lentzea sp. NBRC 102530 | reverse complement strand
ACCCGGCCTCGAACAACGCGGCAGCGGTCTCCCGCTGCCGCTCAGACAACGAACTTCGTGGATGCACCCAACCGCTCCCCGGAAAGTCGGAACTGGATTCCCAGTCCAAGTTCCGGGGAGCGGTTCATCCGCGCAGCCCCCTCTTTTCGCGTGTGTTCCTAGTGGAACGACTCGCCGCGTGCCTCGGCGTCCTTCAGGCGCTGGTAGGAGCGCTTGATCTCGGCCTCGGCCTCGGTGCGGCCCACCCAGGACGCGCCCTCGACGCTCTTGCCCGGCTCCAGGTCCTTGTAGACCTCGAAGAAGTGCTGGATCTCCAGGCGGTCGAACTCCGCCAGGTGGTGGATGTCGCGCAGGTGCTCGTGGCGCGGGTCGTTGGCCGGGACGCACAGAACCTTGTCGTCGCCGCCCTTCTCGTCCGTCATGCGGAACATGCCGATCGCACGAGCGGCGATCAGGCAGCCGGGGAACGTCGGTTCCTGGACGAGCACGAGGGCGTCCAGCGGGTCGCCGTCCTCACCCAGCGTGTTCTCGATGAACCCGTAGTCGGCGGGGTACTGCGTCGACGTGAACAACGTCCGGTCGAGGCGGATGCGGCCACTCTTGTGGTCCACCTCGTACTTGTTGCGCACGCCCTTGGGGATCTCGATCAGGACGTCGAATTCCACTGGTCCTCGCTCATGTAGCCCATTCGTGATGCCCACTAGTGTGGACCACGACGCCTTGTCAACCCTCATCGGAGCCGTGGTTGGTGGGTGTGAGATTGCCCGTACCGAGCTAGCGGAGGCCCACTTGCCGGACGAGCCCCAGTGGCCGACCGAGGACGACGACGCCGGGTCGGTCGCCGCCGCGCAACAGCCAACGGTGCAGGTCAACCGTCCGCCGGTGGACCAGCCGACGATGCGTTTCCCGCTCGCCGCCGTGCTGTCGCCGCCGTCCACACCGGAGCCGCCGCGGGCTTCGCCGATCCGTTCCGTCCCGAACGGTTCGAGTGCCGCTTCAGGACCCTCCGGTGTGCCAGTGCCCGGTTTCGGGGGTCCTCAAGCGCCCTCCGCGGAAAACGCCGGTGGGAAGTCTCACGGCACGATTGGTCCAGAAGTCGGCCAACCTCGGGCCGTCCCGGTGCGCATCGAGCCGAAGCCCGACCAGCGGACCACCGAGCTGGCGGTGCCGAACGCCAAGACGGCGCGCGTCGACCAGCTGCCGCAGTCCGACAAGTCGTGGTTCGACCAGCCGGTGCGACCGGACGCCCCGGCGCAGCGGCCCGAGCCCACGAAGCGGGTCGACCAGCTGCAGAGCGCGCCGCCACCGGCACCGCCGCAGCCACGTCCTGAGCAGGCCCGGCCCGAGCAGACCCGGCCCGTGTCGCCGCCCCCTGCACCCGCAGCGCAGCGCCCGGAACCGCCACGGCAGGAACCGCGCGATCTGCCCGTCACGGGCTACGAGGAGGAGCCGGAGGACCGGCTCGCGACCGAGGAGCCGCGCAAGGGCCGCAAGGGCCTCCTCGTCGTGCTCAGCCTGGTCGTCGTGGCCGCCCTGGCCGGCGCCACGATCTACGCCGTCCAGGAGTTCGGCGGCACCAAGGCGGTCGAGACCAAGCCGCCCGCCGCCCCGGCGAACGTGCAGACGCTGGTCAAGGCCGTCACCGCGGGCGGCCCGGCGCCGTCGGCGGCGGGCGTGAAGGGAGTGCTGACCGGACCGGCGGGCAACAGCGCGCTCGGCACGTTGACGGGCAGCGTCGTCGACCCCGCCAGCGGCACGGCGCTGTGGCAGCAGGGCGACACCACGCCCGCGACCCCCGCGTCGAGCCTGAAGGTCCTCACGGCCGCGGCCGCGCTGCTCAGCCTGGAGCGGACCGACCAGCTCTCGACCAAGGTCGTGGCGGGCGCGGAGCCCGGCACCGTCGTGATCGTCGGCGGGGGTGACCCGACGATCTCCGGCGTGCCCGGCAGGTCGGTCTACCCCGGCGCCGCGACGCTCGACGACCTCGTCAACCAGGTCAAGGCCAAGGGGCCGGTCACCAAGGTCCAGTTCGACCTCAGCCGGTACGCGGGCGAGGCGCTCGGGCCGCAGTGGGAGACCGCCGACATCGCCGGCGGGTCGGTCGCGCCGATCGTGCCGTTCATGCTCGACGGCGGGCGGGTCGACCAGTCCAACGTCAACGGCGCGCGCACGGCGAGCCCCGGTCAGGCGGCGGCGGACGCGTTCGCGCAGCGGATCGGCGCTCCCGGCGCCACCGCCGGTGCCGCCCCGGCCGGCGCGCAGGTGCTCGGCGAGGTCAAGTCGGCGCCGATCGAGCAGCTCGTCGACAACATGATGCAGATCTCCGACAACGTGCTGACCGAGGCGGTCGCCCGCGAGATCGCGCTGAAGACCGGCAACGAGGCGTCGTTCGCGGGTGGTGTGAAGGCCGTCCGGGACGTGCTGACCAAGGCGGGCTTCGACCTCACCGGCGCGACCTTCGTGGACGGCAGTGGACTGTCCGCCTCGAACAAGATCCCGGCCAAGCTGCTCACCGACGTGCTGACCGCCGCGGCCAAGCCCACGCTCGATGACGCCCGCACCGCGAAGCTGCGGCCGTTGCTGACGGCGCTGCCCGTCGCGGGCGGCAGCGGCACCCTGGCCGGTCGCTACGGCGGTGACGCGGCACCGGGCAAGGGCTGGGTGCGGGCCAAGACGGGCACGCTCACCGGCGTCAACGCGCTCGCGGGCGTCGTGGTCGACGTGGACGGACGGGTGCTCGTGTTCTCGTTCATGTCCGCGAGCAACCGCAACCCGGAGACCGAGGTGCGCCCGGCTCTGGACGTGCTCGCCGCCGCGTTGCGGGGTTGTGGCTGTTCGTAGCGGCCCGTGCGCAGGTAGCGTCGGAAGCGTGAACGGCGCGACGGAGGCAGAGCTCGGCCCGGTGGACTGGGAGCTGGCGGTTTCGACCGCCACGCGGCTCGTCAGGCCGGGACCGGTGATCGGCAAGGACGAGGCCGACCACGTCGTCGGCAGGCTTCGCGCGCTCGCGCCGCAGGCGGAGGTGCACGTCCGCGAGCTGACAGGGCTCGGGCAGGGACTGCCGCTGCTGCCGGGTGAGGTCGTGGACCGCCCGGCGTGGGTGGCGGCCGCCGCGCAGGGCCTGGCGGCGCTGACCGGGCCCGCGATGCCCCGGCAGACCGGCCCGATGGCGGGGCTGCTCGCCGGAACGGCCGGCGTGCAGGCCGGTGTCGTGATGGCGTTCCTGTCGTCGCGGGTGCTCGGGCAGTACGACCCGTTCAGCCCGACCGACCAGCTCGCCGGCCGGTTGCTCCTGGTGGCGCCGAACATCGTCGGGGCGCAACAGGCCCTCGACGTGCCGGACGACGACTTCCGGATGTGGGTGTGCCTGCACGAGTGCACGCACCGCCTGCAGTTCACCGGCGTGCCCTGGCTGCGGCAGTACTTCTCCGACCAGGTCACCGCGTTGCTGTCCTCAATGGACGAAGAGCGGGCGCCGCTGGTCGAGGTCATCCGCGACTTCCGGGCCAAGCTGCGCGCCGGTGACGGTCCGATGGGGCTGATCGACCTCATCCAGTCGCCGCAGCAGAAGGCCGTGCTGGACCGGCTGATCGCACTGTCCACTTTGCTCGAAGGCCACGCCGACCACGTGATGGACGCCGTCGGCCCGGCGGTCGTGCCGTCCGTGTCGACCATCCGCACCCGGTTCAGCGCGCGGCGCAAGGGCGGCGGCCTGATGGACCGGATCCTGCGCACCGTGATGGGCGTCGAGGCGAAGGTCCGGCAGTACGAGGAGGGCGCCGAGTTCACCTCGTACGTGGTCGAGCGCGTCGGCATGGACGCCTTCAACACGATCTGGACGTCCGCCGACACCCTGCCGACCCGCGCGGAGATCGCCGAGCCGATGAGCTGGCTGCGCCGCGTGTCGCCGTGAACGGTCCGGTCGCCGAGATCCGCTCGGCGGTCCGGCGGTTCCTGGACGCGGTGCAACCGCCGGCCGTGACCGTGGCCGTGTCGGGTGGCGCGGATTCCCTGGCCCTGGCCGCCTGCGTCGGACGGCTGGTGCCCGGTGCCTCGGCCGTCGTGGTCGATCACCAGTTGCAACCGGGTTCCGCCGACGTGGCGTTGCGCGCCGCTCAGCAGTGCGCCGATTTCGGCCTCGTGTCCCGGGTGGAACCCGTGGTGGTGGGCGCCGCCGGTGGACCCGAGGCCGCCGCTCGCACCGCGCGTTACGCGGCTCTGCGGCCCGCTGCCGGGGTGGTGCTGCTCGGGCACACGCTGGACGACCAGGCCGAGACGGTGTTGCTGGGGTTGGGGCGTGGGTCGGGGCCCCGGTCGATCGCCGGGATGCGGGTGTTCGACGCGCCGTGGGGACGGCCGCTGCTGGGCGTGACCCGGGCCGTCACCCGTGCTGCCTGTGCGGAGCAGGGGATCTCGGTGTGGGAGGACCCGCACAACTCCGACCCGGCGTTCACGCGCGTGCGGTTGCGTTCCGAGGTGCTGCCGCTGCTGGAGTCGGTGCTGCAGGGCGGCGTGGCGGCGTCTTTGGCGCGGACCGCAGCCCAGTTGCGGGAGGACTGTGACGCACTCGACTCGCTGGCCGCCGCGTTCGCCGGCGACTGCTGTGCCGTTGATGACATCAGCGAGTTGCCCGTGGCTTTGCGACGGAGAGTGCTCCGGGCGTGGCTGCAGGGTGAGGGCGTGCCTGAACTGTCCGATTCGCACCTGCGACGTGTTGACGCACTGGTGAGTGAATGGCGCGGTCAGGGCGGTGTCTGGCTACCTGGCGGCTTTGTCGTGCGGCGCGCGCATGGCAGGCTCGCTGTGGAACCACAGTCTTAAGCAGAGGGGACCTGTCCGTGTACGACGGCGACATCGCATCCGTGCTCATCACCGAGCAGGAGATCAGCGACAAGGTCACCGAACTCGCCAAGCAGGTCGCGGCTGATCACCCAGAAGGTGACTCCGACCTCGTGCTGATCACGGTGCTCAAGGGTGCCGTGATGTTCATGGCCGACCTGGCGCGGGCGCTGCCCGTCCCGGTGCAGCTGGAGTTCATGGCCGTTTCGTCTTATGGGTCCTCGACTTCGTCCTCGGGCGTGGTGCGGATTCTGAAGGACCTGGATCGCGACATCGCGGACCGGAACGTGGTGATCGTCGAGGACATCATCGACTCCGGGCTCACGCTGTCGTGGCTGTTGAAGAACCTGCAGTCGCGCAAGCCCAAGTCGTTGCAGGTGTGCACCCTGCTGCGCAAGCCGGACGCGGTGAAGGTCGAGGTGCCGGTGAAGTACGTCGGGTTCGACATCCCCAACGAGTTCGTCGTGGGGTACGGGCTGGACTACGCGGAGCGGTACCGGGACCTGCCTTACATCGGCACGTTGGACCCCAAGGTCTATTCGAGCTGATCCGCGGGTTCGCGTTCGCGCTTCGGGCTGAAAAGAAGAAGCCGGGCCTCCCTGTGGGGAAGCCCGGCTTTGTCGTTTCCTCGCTTCAGCAGTTCGGGCGGCAGCGCCGCTGCGACACCGCGTCGAGCAGGACGGCGCGGATGTCCTCCGGGTTCGGCGCCTGGTACGCCTTGCCGCCGGTGGCCGCGGAAATGGCGCGGAGAGCGTCCATGTCCACCTCGTCGCCCAGGCCCACCATGATGATCGGCACGGGCTTCGCGGGGTCGGCCTCGCGCTTCAGCGTCTCGATCAGGGCGGCGGTGTCGATCGACGAGATGTCGTCGTTGCGGCCGTCCGTCATGAGGACGACGGAGTTGACCTTCGAGGCGTCGTAGCCCTGCTTGACGTGGCGGAACGCCGCCAGGGTCGTGTCGTTGAGGGCCGTGCCGCCGCCGACCAGGCCGGGGAGCTGGGAGGCGCCTGCTTCCAGGCGCTTGCGGCGGGTGACACCTGCCAGGGGCTCGCCGAGCGGGCCGATCGGGACCAGTTCGATCCAGTCGTTCGGCGGCTTCTTGTCGGTGGAGAACGCCCAGAGGCCGATGGCGGTGGTGTCCGGAAGCATCGAGAGGGCGGTCATCGAGGCCTCGGTGGCCGCCTCCACGCGGGTCTTGCCGTTGCCGCTCTTCTCGATCATCGAGCCGGAGACGTCGATGACCGTGAGCATGCGCATGTCGAGGCTGATGGCGCCCCAGGTGCGCAGGAGTTCGGAGACCTGGTCCGCGCTCGGGGTCTCGATCAGCTTGACGTCGCCCGCCTGGACGCCCTCGACGTCGGTCGACCACTTCGCCGGGGCCGCGCCCTGGACGGTGCGGAAGCCGGCTTCGCCGAAGCGCTTCGAGGTTTCGGGGGAGCGGAGGGTCTTCTCGAACTCGGCGGCTGCCTCGCCGATGCCCTCCGGCTCGTTCGGGCGGGAGACGCGGACCAGCGGGTAGTCGAAGGAGAGGGTGCCTTCCTTGGGCGGGGCGCCCAGGACGGCGTTGTCCTTCGCGGCCCTGTTGTTCGCCACGACGGACTGTTCGGTGGCGGCGAAGAGCGGGGCCTTCTCGGCGTCGGTGGTGACTTTGCCGAATGCGTCGCGGACCGAAGGAACGGCGCTGCGGCCCACGCGGAGGAGAGTGCCCACCAATTCCGGTTTGGGAGTTCCGTCCGCGTTACCCAGCAAAGTACGGATCACGAACAGCGAGGCGAGGCCTTCGGAGGTCATCGTCGGGTCGCTCATCGAGATCTGCACCCGCGGGTCGACGACCTTCGCCCACGAGACCGGCGTGACCGGGAAGCCGATCTTGGACATCGCCTGTTCCGACCCGGCCATCACGAGCGGGCTGGTCGCCAGGGACGGCTTGATGTCCAGCTTGGGGGCTTCCGGGCCTGTCTCGGCCGACTGGCGCTGGGCCTCGGCCGCCCACATCGACGAGTCGGGGATCCAGAGCGAGTGGGGGTTGATCTGCGCGGTCGGGAGTTCGTTCGCGACGTCCGCGGCGTTGCGCGACTCGACCTGGACCTGGACGCACCGGCCGTTCACGACCGGCTGTGACCGCTGGTAGTCCTGCGCCGCGGCGTTCACGACATCCAGGGCCGCGGGGGTGACGGCGACCTTCAGCGGCAGCGCGCCGGAGCAGTCGGCGCCGCTGGTGACGCGCAGTGCCACGACCGTGACGCCCGCCGCCGCGACCACTCCCAGCAGGGCGGCCACGGGGAGGGCCACCCGCCGGAACAATCCGGGGGACGTATGACGTGCTGACATACAGTTACTTACCTTCGGTCACGTGTTCACTCTTTCGAGTGGCGGGGGAACACTCGGGGGATGAATGAGGATGACATGTGACCCCCAAACGTAATGAGACGGCGTGACCTGCGTCACTCGTCTGGACGGCGGTATTTGTTCCGCATGAACCAAAGTGCGTGAACATGCGTGGCAGGGGTCACCCGTGGGAACCCCGGACCGCCCCCGCCCGTTGGTTGTCCAGTACCCGGCCAGCGAGCGGTAGGCTGGTCGGACGCGGTATGTGGGTCTTCCACTGCCCGACGCGCAAGTCAGGGAGGGTCGAGGCCGCCCGCCGGCCGTAAGTGCATGGACCGCAAGCGCCTGCTTCGCAACCCGCTGCTGTGGATCGCTGCGGTGTTGCTGCTGTACTTCGTCTTCACCGTTCTCTTTGACGACTCGCGGGGTTACCACCCCGTGAAGACGTCCCAGGCACTGCAACAGGTCAGGGACGGCAAGGTCAAGGAAGCCACGATCGAGGACAAGGAGCAGCGTCTCCGTCTCACCCTCACCGACGGCACCACCTTCGAGGGCAGCAACCGCCTGATCACGCAGTTCCCGGCCAGCTCGACGGACGAGATCTTCAACGTCCTCGACCAGGCCGGCAACAAGCCGACCGTCGAGACCAAGGTCAGCCAGGAGTCCATCCTGATGCAGATCTTGATCTACCTCGTGCCGCTCGGCCTGCTGTTGCTGCTGCTCATGTGGATGATGAACAACGCCCAGGGCGGCGGCAACCGCGTTCTGAACTTCGGCAAGTCCAAGGCCAAGCAGCTCTCCAAGGACATGCCCAAGACGACGTTCGCCGACGTCGCCGGTGCCGAGGAGGCCGTCGAGGAACTCGAGGAGATCAAGGACTTCCTCCAGAACCCCGGCCGCTACCAGGCCCTCGGCGCGAAGATCCCGAAGGGCGTGCTGCTGTACGGCCCGCCGGGAACCGGCAAGACGCTGCTCGCCAGGGCCGTCGCCGGCGAGGCGGGCGTGCCGTTCTACTCGATCTCCGGTTCGGACTTCGTCGAGATGTTCGTCGGTGTCGGTGCCTCGCGTGTGCGTGACCTGTTCGAGCAGGCCAAGCAGAACGCGCCGTGCATCATCTTCGTCGACGAGATCGACGCGGTGGGCCGCCACCGCGGTGCCGGTCTCGGCGGCGGGCACGACGAGCGCGAGCAGACGCTGAACCAGCTGCTCGTCGAGATGGACGGCTTCGACTCGCGCGGCGGGATCATCCTGATCGCCGCGACGAACCGTCCCGACATCCTCGACCCGGCCCTGCTGCGCCCCGGCCGCTTCGACCGCCAGATCCCGGTGTCCGCACCGGACCTGAAGGGCCGCAAGCAGATCCTGCGCGTGCACTCGAAGGGCAAGCCGCTCGCCGCGGACGCCGACATCGACGGCCTCGCGAAGCGCACCGTCGGGTTCTCCGGCGCCGACCTCGCGAACGTCATCAACGAGGCCGCGCTGCTCACGGCCCGCCAGAACGGCCACACCATCACGGGTGCCGCGCTGGAGGAGTCCGTCGACCGCGTGATCGGCGGTCCGGCCCGCAAGAGCCGGATCATCTCCGAGAAGGAGAAGAAGATCACCGCGTACCACGAGGCGGGGCACGCCCTGGCCGCGTGGGCGATGCCGGACATCGACCCGGTCTACAAGGTCACGATCCTCGCCCGAGGCCGCACGGGTGGTCACACCCTCTCGGTGCCGGAAGAGGACAAGGACCTGATGACCAGGTCCGAGATGATCGCGCGACTGGTGTTCGCACTGGGTGGCCGGTCCGCCGAGGAGCTCGTCTTCCACGAGCCCACGACGGGTGCGTCCAACGACATCGAGCAGGCGACCAAGATCGCCCGCGCGATGGTCACCGAGTACGGCATGAGCGCGAAGCTCGGCGCCGTGAAGTACGGGCAGGAGCAGGGCGAGCCGTTCCTCGGACGCTCGGCCGGCCGCCAGGCGGACTACTCGCTGGAGGTCGCGCACGAGATCGACGAGGAGGTGCGCAAGCTCATCGAGGCCGCGCACACCGAGGCGTACGAGGTGCTCAACACCTACCGCGACGTTCTCGACGACCTCACGCTCGAGCTGATCGACAAGGAGACCCTGCACCAGAAGGACCTGGAGCGGATCTTCGCCCGCGTCGAGAAGCGCCCGCGGATCACCCAGTTCAACGACTTCGGTGACCGCACGCCGTCCGACATCCCGCCGGTCAAGACCCCCGGCGAGCTCGCCAAGGAGCGCGGCGAGCCGTGGCCGCCGGTCGTCGAGGACGCGATCGAGGAAGAGCTGCGCAAGGACGACGAGGCCGCCTCGGCGGAACCCGTCACCGAGCAGCTGCCCTCGGCCAACGGCTCGAACGGCGTGCACCAGCCCGGCCAGCCGAACCAGGCGGTCCCGCCGAACTACGGCGCGCCTCCCGGCTGGACCCCGGCGACGGTGCCCGGCAGCAAACCGCACAACGTGTGGGAGCCGAAGAAGCCGCAGTCCGACCAGGACGAGCGGCAGTGACAGAGCAACAACAGCTCGACGGAGACGCCGGCCTCACCCACCACGGGGAGGCCGGCGTCTCCGCGCGGCGGGTCTTCGACCAGGCACGGGCAGAGGCTGCGGTGCGCGAACTGCTGATCGCGTGCGGTGAGGACCCGGACCGGGAGGGGCTGCACGAGACACCCGCTCGGGTGGCGCGTGCCTACAAGGAGTTGTTCGCGGGTCTCTACACCGAGCCGGACAGCGTGCTGGACAAGACGTTCGGGGAGAGCCACGAGGAACTCGTGCTCGTCACGGACATCCCGATGTTCAGCTTCTGCGAGCACCACCTGTTGCCGTTCCACGGCGTCGCGCACGTCGGGTACATCCCGAACGAGCAGGGCCGCGTGACGGGCCTGTCGAAGATCGCCCGCCTGGTCGACCTCTACTCGAAGCGGCCGCAGGTGCAGGAACGGCTGACGTCGCAGGTCGCGGACGCGTTGGTGCGCAAGCTCGAACCGCGCGGCGTGATCGTCGTGATGGAGGCCGAGCACCTGTGCATGGGCATGCGCGGCGTGCGCAAGCCCGGCTCCCGCACGACGACGTCCGCGGTGCGGGGCCTGCTGCGCACGTCCTCGACGACACGTGCGGAGGCCATCGAACTGATCAGGGGCCGGACGCGATGAGCGCTCTGCCCCGTCCCGGCCGGTGCGTCGTGATGGGCGTGCTGAACGTGACGCCGGATTCGTTCTCCGACGGCGGACGCTACATCGACCGGCGGGACGCGGTCGCGCACGGCGTCGAGATGTTCAAGCGCGGCGCGGACCTGGTCGACGTCGGCGGCGAGTCGACGAGGCCCGGCGCCCGGCGCGTCGACCCGGACGAGGAGATCGCCCGGATCGTGCCGGTGATCCGCGCGCTGGTGTCCGACCAGGTACCGGTCAGCGTGGACACGATGCGTGCTTCCGTTGCGGCGGCGGCGTTGGAGGCCGGCGCGTCGATCGTGAACGACGTGTCCGGCGGCCTGGCCGATCCGGAGATGGCGAAGGTCGTCGCGGCCGCCGGCGTGCCGTTCGTGCTGATGCACTGGCGCGGGCACAGCGCGGAGATGGACGAGCTGGCGACGTACGACGACGTGGTGACGGACGTTCGTTCCGAGCTGCTGGAACGGGTCGAGGCCGCGCTGGCCGCCGGTGTCGCGGAGTCGTCGATCGTGCTCGATCCCGGACTGGGGTTCGCGAAGCTCGGCGACCACAACTGGGAGTTGTTGCAGCGCCTGGACGAACTGGTCGAGCTGGGCTTCCCGGTCCTGGTGGGGGCGTCGCGCAAACGCTTCCTCGGCACGTTGCTCGGCAACCGTCCGCCGGACGGCAGGGAGGACGCGACGGCGGCGATCTCGGCGCTGGCCGCGTTCAACGGGGCTTGGGGTGTGCGGGTGCACGACGTCGACCGGACTCTGGACGCGGTCGCCGTCGCCGGTGCGTGGAGGCGGGGACATGGCTGACCGGATCGCGTTGACGGGGCTGCGGGTGCGCGGCCACCACGGGGTCTTCGAGCACGAGAAGCGCGACGGGCAGGAGTTCGTCGTCGACGTCACGCTGTGGCTGGACCTCTCGTCGGCGTCCCGCACGGACGACCTGAAGGAGACGTACCACTACGGCGAACTCGCCGAGATGGCCGCGAAGATCATCGGCGGCGAGCCGTACGACCTCATCGAGACGGTGGCGGGCAAGATCGCCGACGCCGCGATGGCGGACACGAGGCTGCACGCGGTCGAGGTGACGGTGCACAAGCCGTCCGCACCGATCCCGCTGACGTTCGACGACGTGTCGGTGACCATCCGCCGCTCGCGCCGCCTCGCCGCCCCGCGGCCGTTGGAGAAGTCTTGAGCCGCGCCGTTCTCTCGATCGGCTCGAACCTCGGTGACCGCTTCGCCTTCCTGCAGTCCGTGGTGGACGGGCTGCGGCCGTTCGTCGTGGCCGTGTCGCCGGTGTACGAGACGGCGGCGTGGGGCGTCGAGGACCAGCCGGACTTCCTCAACGCCGTCGTGGTCGTGGCGGCGGACGACGTGGACGAGTGGGGCTGGCTGCGCCGCGGGCAGGCGTTGGAGAACGCCGCCGGGCGCGTGCGGGAGCAGCGCTGGGGACCGCGCACGTTGGACGTGGACGTGGTTTCGGTGGACGGGGTGACCTCGGACCACCCGGAGCTGCTCCTGCCGCATCCTGGGGCGTTTGAGCGTGCAACAGTCCTCATCCCGTGGCTCGACGTCGAGCCCGATGCCGTGCTGCCGGGCCACGGACCCGTTGCGGGCCTGGCGTTTTCCGCTGACGGCGTGCGGCGGCGTGACGATCTCGTGCTTTCCGGTTGGATGGACACGTGAGGTTCACCCGTCCCCGCGACCTGACCGCTGTCGCGCTCATCGCCGCGTTGCTGGCTCATCTGCTGCTGCGACTCGCGTACGACACGTTGCCGCCGTTGCCGGTGCTGGCCGGGTCGACGTTGTTCGTCATCGCCGTCGTGGAGGTCGTTCTCGCGTTCTCGTTGAGGGCGCGGATCCAGCGACGGCCGGGGGCGCGCCCGGTGCAGCCGCTGACGGCCGCGCGAGCGGTCGCTTTGGCAAAGGCTTCGTCTGTTTTGGGCGCTTTGATGCTCGGTGCCTGGACCGGGGTCCTGGTCTACGTGATCCCCGTCCGCGACTCGTTCCCGGCGGCCTCGAACGACCTGGTGGCGGCGGTGATCGGGATGATCTCGGCCGTTGCGCTGACCGCCGCAGCGCTGTGGCTCGAGCACTGCTGCAAGACGCCCAAAGAGAGTTCCGGGACGGATTAGATACCCGGCCGTAGGTCTCAGTCGCATAACTACGCGGTACCGTAGTGCGCATGACCGGGCGAGGCGCGTCGGTGGACGACGAGCAAGAAGATCACGGTCGTGGCTCCGGGCGCTTGCTCTTAGTAGCGGCATTGGCGCTCGCTCTGGTGGCCGCGGCGGTGCTCGTGCTGAGTGACAGCGCCCGCATGCTGCGGTTGGCCGTGGTGGCCGCGTTGTGGGCGGCTCTGGTGGGTGCTTTCCTCGCCGCGAAATACCGCAAACAGGTCACCGAGCGTGATGACGAGGTGGCCGACCTCCAGTCGGTCTACGAGCTCGAACTGGAGCGTGAAGTAGCCGCCCGGCGCGAGTACGAGCTGGAGATCGAGTCCGAGACGCGCAAGCGGATCGAGGAGGAGTCGCGGGCCGACATCGAGGCCCTGCGCGCCGATCTGCACGCCCTGCGCGACAACCTCCAGGCGTTGCTGGGCGGTGACGTCCTCGTCGAACGCGTGGCGTTGCGCGCCGAGTCGACCCGCCTGCGTTCGCTCGCCTCGGAGGCCTCGCGCCTCACCGCCGGTGCCGAGCAGCGCATCATCAACGCGAAGCCCGCGATCACCGCGTCCCCGATCCCCGCTGAGAAGCCGTCCGAGCGCACGGAACTGATCGAGCGCGTGGCCCACGAGGCCGCCAAGGTGCAGGCACCGCGCCGCGAGCCCGCCCGGCCGGAGCCGGTGCGCCCGGAGCGGGTGCCGTCGTCGCCGCGCCCGCAGCCCGCCGTGACCCGCCGCGAGCCCGTGAAGGCCGCCGTGAAG
The DNA here is from genome assembly GCF_030269365.1 of Lentzea sp. NBRC 102530. Taxonomy (GTDB): domain Bacteria; phylum Actinomycetota; class Actinomycetes; order Mycobacteriales; family Pseudonocardiaceae; genus Lentzea. Next base: position 15,526 of record NZ_BSTF01000037.1, on the reverse strand, counting down.
CAGGAACCCCCGCGTCCGCAACAGCGTCCGGGTGCCGCCGCGGCCTCCGTCTCCGCCCGCCTCGCCACGCCGTCCCAGGCCGCGAAGACGCCGCCGCCGACCGTGAAGGCGCAGCCCGTCAAGCCGCAGCCCGTCCAGGCCCAGGCCCACCGCACCGAACGCGTCCAGCGCCCGCCCGCCGCGCGCGCCGAGGCCCCCGCGGCCCCGAAGCCGACCCCGAAGCCGGTCGAGACCCGCCAGCCGCGCGTCGCCGAGCGCACCGAGATGATCGACCCGAAGGCGTTGCAGCAGACCGGCGGAGGCCGTCGCCGCGCCGACGACCGCTCCGCCGCCCCGGCGCCGGTGCAGGACAGCGGTTCGTGGGAGACCTTGAAGCCGGACGCGCCGACCAGCCGCCGCCGCACCGAGGAACCGTCGCCCCGCCGCACCGCCTCCGAGGACTCGCTGGTGTCGCTCCCGCCGGTGGGCCGCCGTTCGGCCTCCGAGCAGTCCTCGACGAGGCTCCCGGCCGTGACGCCGAGCCGCCGTCCCGCGGACGAGCCGTCGGTCTCCGGCCGCCGGGTGGCCGAGGACTCCTCGACCCGCCTGCCGGCCGTCTCCACGGGCCGTCGCGCGGCCCCGGAGGACCCGTCAGGTGCCCACGCGGACGGCAAGTCCGTCAGCGAGCTCCTCGCGTCCCTGGGCGGCGGGGACGCCCCGCGCCGCCGCCGTCGCCGCGACGACTAGGGCCGCGTCAGCCGGCATTTGCCCCGTGTTCGGTGTTCAGACGGTGGCCCGCTGAGCGTCGAAGACGCGGCGAAGGTCGGCTGACGCGGCACTAGGTCTACTTGTCGATGTCGCCGACGATGACGGCGAACGAGCTCAGCACGCCCGGCAGGTCGTCGACCTCCGTGCCGGGCAGGAGGGCCGACAGGGCCTGCACGTTGTTGAACGACGGCGTCCGCAGCTTGAGCCGCCACGGCGTCTTCTCGCCACGCGACGACAGGTGCACCCCGGACGTGCCGAGCGGCGCCTCGACCCGCGTGTAGACCGAGCCCTCCGGCGCCTTGATCGCCTTGGGCAGCCTCAGGTTCACCGCTCCGCCCGGCAGGTTCTCGAGGCACCGCCGAGCCAGCTCGACCGAGGCGTCCACCTCGTCCACCAGACACCGCACCCGTGCTGCCGCGTCACCCTCGTGGCGGATGATCGGGGTGAAACCGAGGGTCTCGTACGCGGGCAACGGATCGTCGCGCCGGAGGTCGAAGTCGACCCCGCTGGCCCGGCCGATCGGGCCGGTGACGCCGAACGCCTCCGCGTCCTCTTTTGGCAGCACACCGAGGCCTTCGAGCCGGCCGAAGTCGATGCCCAGCGCTTCGGTGTCCACAGTGGACAAGAATTCGGCGACCCGGCCCGTCCAGCCTGCGGGCACGTCTTCGCGCAGGCCGCCGATCCGGTTGAACATGAAGTGGATGCGCCCGCCGGACGCCTCCTCCATGAGCGCCTGCACGCCTTCACGGTGCATGGCGGCGTTGGGCGCCAACGGCGTCAAGAAAACCATGTGCGCCATCAGCCGGTTGAGTTCACAGAGGAGTGCGCGCAACCACTGGGCGCGGGCCGGAACGTCCATGCCCGTCATGCGTTCCACCGCCAGCGCCACGGCGAGTTCGTTGCAGAACGCCGACAGCCAGTCGTGGCGGTTGGCGAGCGTCAGCACCTGCCGGTAGTCCCGCACCTCGAACAACTTCTCGGCCCCGCGGTGCAGGTGCCCGACCAGCGGCTCGGCCTTCGTGATCACCAGTTCGGGTGTCACGGTCAGGCGCAGGCGGTACGCGCCGTGGGCCGACGGGTGCAGGGGGCCGAGGTCGATCACGCGGTCGACGCCCAGGTACTTCGCGCCCGCGCCCACGCCGACGGTGATCTGCTCGCTCACCCGAGCATGGTGTCACGGGCAGGCCTCAGCCCCTCGTCACCCCGAAGAAGAAGCAGCCGTGCGAAACGCTCCGCACCTGCACCGCCTCGATCGAAGGATCGTTGAACAATCCCTCGATCACCCGATCGAACGATCCGGGCTCCACCACCGCCCCGTCGCAGATCTGACCAGCGGCGTTGTACGACCGCAGGATGCGGGGGTTGTTCAACAACTCAACAGGGAGACGATCCAGCGAAGCCCCGCTGGCGCAGTCCACGTGCGTGAACACCGGCCCGACCTCGGCGTAGGGCCCGGCCCCGAACGGTGCCGGGTAGCGGAACAACCAGACCGGCTCATCGGCCCGCGACTTGCGCAGACAGCACCGCAACGGCACCCCGGGCTCCGAAGCGCGGTACTCCCGCTCCGGGTCGGCGAAGGAAGCATCAGGCGACACGGTGTGAATCAGCATGGAGCCAACGATCGCCGTCAGCCGAGCTGAAAGCTGGCGGGATTCGGACGCCAAGCAGGCAGCGCCGGCAGCAGGTCGGCCACAGCCACCCCGCGCCCGTGCAGCAACCACCCGAACGCCCCCAGCCCTGTGGCCGACCGGAGTTCCGCCACCCGCCCGGCCCGAGCCGCCGACTCCAGCCACTCCCACCCGGACCCCGAGACGGCCGAGCTCAACCCCAAGGCCCCCAACGCATCCCGCTGCGACACCAGCACGAAGTCCCCGCCGGCCGCCGCCGCACAAGCGTCCAGGGCGACGTGCGCGGTGATGTCGCAGGACCCGTCGAACACCACCGGAACCTGCCGCCCGTCCCGGTACCCGGTCAGCGAGAAGTGCCGCGACGACACCAGATGCCCGTAGTCGATCGCCAGCGCCGCCCCGCGCACCGACCCCACGGCCGCGGCCCAGGCCGAGTCCCGCGGCGAACCCACCTCCGCCTGCTCACCCGCTTCGAGCGAAGGCCACCACCGGGTGATCCACGGGTCGTCGGAAGGCCCCGTCACCACCGGGCACGGGATCGCGTCCAGCCACTCGTGCGCGACCAGCAACCCGACGCACGACGGCACCTCAGCGGTCCAGGAAACACCTGGCAGCGAAACGGGAGGACCGACCTCGACGGCGGTCACCCGCAGCCGCGAAGCCAGTGATCCGGACGCCAGCGAACGGACCGCGCAGGCGAGTTCGCCGCCGCCCGCGCCGACGTCCACGAAGTCCACGACCGGGGGAGATCCGAGCGCCGAGTCCACCCGGGACAGCAGTTCCAGCAGGGCCTCGGCGAGTTCCGGGCCGACCAGCGGAGACGTGCGGAAGTGCGAGGCCGGCTTCTCGCCGCGGGCGAAGAAGCCACCGGGGCCGTACAACGCGGCGTGCCAAGCGGCTTCCCAGTCGAACATCGGACAAGTGTGCATCTAAGGTCATTTCTCGTGAACGACGCCGACCTCACGCCGACGCCGAACAGGCCTCCACCGCCGCAGTCGCCGGTGACCCCGCAGGCCACGCCGGGTGGTGCCACCGCGGCGCCCGGCAAGAAGCGCATCGAGCAGCGCCGCTGGACCGTCCTGTTCCCGGTCGTGGCGCTCATCGCGCTGGCCGCGGCCGGGCTCGTGCTGTTCGCGCTCGGCACGTCGAGCATCGGCATCGAGCCGCTCCTCGTGGGTGCCGCGGCCGCGCTGATCCCCGTCGCGTTCGTCGTGACCGCGTTCCTGTGGATCGACCGGTGGGAGCCGGAACCGGCGAAGATGCTGCTCTTCGCGTTCATCTGGGGCTCGTGCGGCGCCACGATCAGCTCGCTGGCGTTCAACCAGACGTCACGGGTGCTGGGTGACCTGCTGACCAACGACGGCGCCACGTTCACGGCGGTGGTCGGCGCGCCGATCGTCGAAGAGGCCACCAAGGCGGTGTTCCTGCTCGCCGTGTTCCTGCGCCGCCGGCACGAGTTCGACGGCGTCGTGGACGGCATGGTCTACGCGGGCATCACGGCCGCGGGCTTCGCGTTCACCGAGAACATCTGGTACTTCGGCCGGGTCTTCGTCACCGACGGCCTGGGCGACATGGGCGGCGGCGTGATCGCGCTGTTCATCCTGCGCGGGGTGCTGTCGCCGTTCGCGCACCCGCTCTTCACCGCCATGACGGGCATCGGCGTCGGCATCGCGGCGATGACGAGCAACGCGACCGTGCGCGTCCTCGCGCCGATCGGCGGCTACGTCACGGCGGTCGGCCTGCACTCGCTGTGGAACTTCAGCACGACGGTCGGCACGGGTGCCGAGTTCATCAACCTCTACTTCCTGATCATGGTGCCGGTGTTCGCCGGAGCCGTGGCGATCGTGGTGTGGCAACGCAGACGTGAGCAGCGGATCGTCGCCGGGCAACTTGCCGCGATGGCGCAGAACCGGTGGATCGCCAACAGCGAGGTGGCCCTGCTGGCGAGCCTCAACGGCCGGCGCAACTGGCTGCGGGCGGTCAAGCGCAAGTCCGGCGAGCAGTCGGTCAAGGCGGTGCGGAGCTACCAGATCGCGGTCACCGAACTCGCCTTCCTGCGGCACCGGATCGAACAGGGAACGGCCGGTCAGAGCGCCGAGCAACGCCACGGCGTGCTGCTCGACACCCTGCACGCCGCCAGGGCCGCCGCCCGCCGGTGAATCCGGTCACCGCGGGCCGAATGCCAGGACCAGCGGGGCTACCCTCGGCCACGTCGTCCGGTACCCGCGCCAGGGACTGGAACGTCAGAAGGAGTTAGTCGCATGGACGCGACCCCACGTCCGGCGAGGCTTGCCGTAGGTGTCATCTCGGCGGGTCGCGTCGGTTCCGTGCTGGGCGCCGCGCTGGCCAGGACGGGCCACGTGGTGACCGGCGTTGCCGCCGTCTCCCAGGCCTCCCGCAACCGCGCCGAGGAACTGCTGCCCGGCGTCCCGATCGCCGATCCCACCGAGGTCGCCGCACGCGCCGACCTGGTGCTGCTGGCCGTGCCGGACGACGAGCTCGCAGGCCTGGTCAGGGGTCTCGTCGCCACGGGGTCGCTGCGGGCGGGGCAGATCGTCGTGCACACGAGCGGCGCGCAGGGCGTCAAGGTGCTCGAACCCGCCGCCGGACTGGGCGCACTCACGCTCGCGCTGCACCCCGTCATGACGTTCACCGGCCGGTCGGAGGACCTGCAGCGGATGAACTCGGCGTGCGTCGGCGTGACGGCCGCGGACGGTGACGAGGTGGCCTGGAGCGTCGGCGAGGCCCTGGTCGTCGAGATGGCCGCGGAACCCGTCCGGGTCCCCGAGTCCGTCCGCCCGCTCTACCACGCGGCACTGGCCCACGGCGCGAACCACCTGATCACGCTCGTGCGCGACGCCGCAGACCTGCTGACCGGCGCGGGTGTCGCCAACGCCGAACGCCTGCTCGGCCCGTTGCTCTCCGCCGCCCTCGACAACTCGCTGCGCCACGGCGACAGGGCCCTCACCGGTCCGGTCGCCCGCGGCGACACGGGTACCTTGCGGGGGCACCTCGACGTGCTCGCCGAGCAGGCACCCGACACCCTGCCCAGCTACCGCGTGCTCGCCCGCCGCACCGCCGAACGGGCCGAGCGGTCGGGGCTGCTCAAGCCCGACGCGGCAGAAGACGTTCGCACCACTCTTGAGGACTGACGTGACGAAGCCACTGACCAAGGACGACTACCGCCCGGACGACGTCACGGTGCACCGCGACCCCGAGCGGCTGAACAGGGTGATCAAGGCCCTGCGCGGAGCGGGGCGCAACGTCGCGCTGGTGCCCACGATGGGCGCCCTGCACGCGGGTCACCGGCAGTTGATCCGCGAGGCCAAGGTCATGCAGAACACGGTGATCGTCGTGTCGATCTTCGTGAACCCGCTGCAGTTCGGGCCGAACGAGGACCTCGACAAGTACCCGCGCCAGTTCGAGTCCGATGTGGACATCTGCCGCGAGGAGCGCGTGGGCATCGTCTTCGCGCCGTCGGTCGAGGACATGTACCCCGAGGGCGCACAGGTCACGATCAACCCCGGTCCGCTCGCCGACGAGCTGGAGGGCGCCGTCCGCCCCGGCCACTTCGGGGGCGTGCTCACGGTCGTGTCGAAGCTGTTCAACATCGTGCAGCCGACGTACGCGGTGTTCGGGCAGAAGGACTACCAGCAGCTCCAGCTGATCCACAGGATGGCGCGCGACCTCAACTTCCCGCTCGACGTCGTCGGCGTGCCGACGGTCCGCGAGCACGACGGCCTCGCGCTGTCGTCCCGCAACGCCTACCTGACGCCGGAGCAGCGGCACAGCGCCGTCACGCTGTCGGCGGCCCTGACCGCCGGCGCGCACGTGAGCGCGCAGGGCGGGGACGCGGTGCTCAAGGCCGCGCACGACGTGCTGGCCCAGGTGCCCGAGGTCGAGCTGGACTACCTGGAACTGCGCGGGCCGGACCTCGGTCCCGCGCCGGAGAACGGCGACGCGCGGCTGCTCGTGGCGGCGCGCGTCGGTTCCACCCGCCTGATCGACAACATCGCGGTGTTGCTCGGCGAAGGCGACGAGTAGGGGGAGTGACATGTTCCGCACGATGCTGAAGTCCAAGATCCACCGGGCCACCGTGACGCAGGCGGACCTGCACTACGTCGGCTCGGTGACGGTGGACGAGGACCTGATGGAGGCCGCCGACCTGCTGGCGGGCGAACAGGTCGCCATCGTCGACGTCACCAACGGCGCCCGCCTGGAGACCTACGTCATCCCCGGCGAACGCGGCACCGGCGTGCTGGGCATCAACGGCGCCGCCGCACACCTCGTGCACCCCGGCGACATCGTGATCCTGATCGCCTACGGGCAGATGGACGACGCGGAGTCGCGGTCGTACAAGCCGCGCGTCGTGTTCGTGGACGCGGACAACAAGGTCGTCGACCTCGGTGCCGACCCCGCGCACGCGCCGGAAGGGTCCGGTCTGGTGAACGGCTCCACGAGCGCGCCTTCTTCTGAGACCGTTGAAGCGACCGCGCTGGACGCGCTGATCCAGGCCGAGAACTGAGGAATCACACGTGCTGCTCGCCATCGACGTCGGCAACACCAACATCGTGCTCGGTCTGTACGACGGGGTCGGTGACTCGGCCCCGCTCGTGCGCGACTGGCGGATGCGCACCGACGCCAGGATGACCGCCGACGAGCTCGCGCTGACCATGCGCGGCCTGCTCGGCGAGTACGCCGACAAGATCACCGGCATCTCCGCGCTGTCCACCGTGCCCGCGGTGCTGCGCGAGCTGAGGGTCATGCTCGGCCGCTACTACGACGCCGTGCCGAAGATCCTCGTCGAGCCGGGCGTGAAGACCGGCGTCCCGCTGCTCGTCGACAACCCGAAGGAGGTGGGCTCGGACCGCGTGATCAACACGCTGGCCGCGCACCACCTCTACGCGACTTCGTGCATCGTGGTCGACTTCGGCACGTCCACGAACCTCGACGTGATCTCGTCGCGCGGCGAGTTCCTCGGCGGGGCGCTCGCACCCGGCATCGAGATCTCGGTCGACGCGCTCGCCTCGCGCGCCGCCCAGCTGCGCAAGGTCGAGCTCGTCAAGCCGCGCAACGTGATCGGCAAGAACACCGTGGAGTGCCTGCAGTCGGGCATCGTCTACGGGTTCGTCGGCCAGGTGGACGGGCTGGTGCGCAAGATCACCGAGGAGCTCCAGCAGGTCGACGCCGGCCCCGTGACGGTGATCGCCACGGGAGGCCTGGCGCCGCTGGTGGTCGCGGAGTCCTCGACGATCGCGCACCACGTGCCCGACCTGACCCTGCTGGGGCTGCGCATGGTCTTCGAGCGCAACATGCCGGCTACTCGCTGAGCCGCACCATCCGGAACACGTCCGCGTGCAGGGGGATGTCGAACGACACGTCCGGCGTCCCCTGCCGCTCGCGCAGCAGCGTCAGCATCTTGTCGGTGATGGCGGCGCGCTCTGCGTCGTCGATGACGAGCAGGCGGGAGTGCGTGTTGATCCACGCCACGACCGCCTCCGGCGACTCCCGGTGGTGGACGTGCGGGAACTTCGCGCGCTCCTCCGGTGAGAACGACGGGTGCCGCGTGACGTCGACCGGGTTGTGTCGCTGCGACTCGACGCTGCTCAGCGACGCCTGTTCGAGCTCGCGCAGCCACTGGACGTCCGTGTCGGGCTCGACCCACATCGCCGCCAGCACGCCACCGGGTCGCAGCACGCGCGCGATCTCCGGCATGGCCTTCTCCTGGTCGAACCAGTGGAACGCGGTGCCGACGAACACCGCGTCGACCGTCTGGTCCGGCACCGGGATGTGCTCCGCGTGGCCCGGCAGCGCGCGCACGCCGTGCACCCGGCGCACCAGCTCGGACAGCATCTGCTCGTTGGGCTCCACGGCCGTGACGCGGTGGCCCTCGGCGCACAGCACCGACGTCAGCTTGCCGGTGCCGGCCGCCAGGTCGAGCACGTCGAGGCGCTCGGTGGTGCCCAGCGGCTCCAGTGCCCACCGGATCGCCGCCACGGGATAGTCGGGGCGGTGTTCGGCGTAGGCCTCGGCCTGCGCACCGAACGAGTCCGCTCGTCTCGCGTGTAGATCCATCACCCCAACTTAGTGACTGGACCGGTGCGCGGAATGGTTTGGTGCCGTTCTTCCGTGCTCCGGGTGAGCCGGTTCGCACGTCTGCCGTAGTCGGCGTCACCCGTCGGCGTCACGACGCCTTTCCGCATCGGGTATCCGGTTCGCTTTGCGTTCGCGGGTGTCCGTACCCTTCTCGGCGTGAGTGAGCAGCCGAAGCAAAACCTCGTGACCAGCGAAGAAGACCTGCCAGAGCAGATGCGCGTGCGCCGGGAGAAGCGTGCGCGGCTGCTCGCTTCCGGTAAGGAGCCGTATCCCGTCGAAGTCGCGCGCACGCACACGTTGCGCGAGATTCGCGACGCGCACCCCGAACTCGAACCCGACACCCAGACCGGTCAGGTCGTCGGCATCACCGGTCGCGTGATGTTCATGCGCAACACCGGAAAGCTGTGCTTCGCGACGTTGCGCGAAGGCGACGGCACCGAACTGCAGGCGATGCTGAGCCTCGCCGGTGTCGGTGAAGAAGCGCTTTCCGAGTGGAAGACCGACGTCGACCTCGGCGACCACGTTTTCATCCACGGCGAGGTCATCAGCTCGCGCCGCGGTGAGCTTTCCGTGATGGCCGACGAGTGGCAGCTGACGTCGAAGTCGCTGCGCCCGTTGCCGACCCTGCACCAGGAACTCGGCGAGGAAACCCGCATTCGTCAGCGATACGTCGACCTCATCGTGAGGCCGATGGCGCGTGACACTGTTCGGACCCGAGCGAACGTGGTTCGTTCTCTGCGCGACTCGTTCCACCGGCGTGGATTCCTCGAAGTCGAGACGCCGATGTTGCAGACGCTGCAGGGTGGTGCGTCCGCGCGTCCGTTCATCACGCACTCGAACGCGCTCGACATCGACCTGTTCCTGCGCATCGCGCCGGAGCTGTACTTGAAGCGCTGCGTCGTCGGTGGCATCGAGAAGGTCTTCGAGATCAACCGCAACTTCCGCAACGAGGGTGTGGACTCGTCTCATTCGCCCGAGTTTTCGATGCTGGAGTACTACGAGGCGTACGCCACGTACGACACGAACGCCGTACTGACGCGTGAGCTGATCCAGGAAGCGGCGGAAGCCGTGACGGGTTCTCAGATCGTCACGTTGGCGGACGGCAGCGAGTACGACCTCTCGGGTGAATGGACGACGCTCAGCATCTACGAGTCGTTGTCGGATGCTGTCGGTGAGGAAATCACCCCCGAGACGTCGCCAGAGGCGCTGCGCAAGCTTTGTGACCGGCACGAACTCGAGGTCAACCCCAAGTTCGGGCACGGCAAGCTGGTCGAGGAGCTGTGGGAGCACCTGGTGTGCGACACGCTGTACGCACCGACGTTCGTGCGCGACTACCCGGTGGACACGTCCCCGCTGACCAGGCAGCACCGCACCAAGCCGGGTGTCGCCGAAAAGTGGGATCTGTACGTGCGCGGATTCGAACTCGGCACCGGTTACTCCGAACTGGTGGACCCCGTCATCGAGCGGGAACGCCTGGAAGCACAGGCCCGTCTTGCCGCTGCCGGTGACAACGAGGCGATGCCGGTCGACGAAGACTTTCTGCGATCACTGGAGTACGGAATGCCACCGAGTGGTGGCGTCGGAATGGGTATCGATCGCCTCCTGATGGCCCTCACGGGTCTGGGTATCCGCGAGACCATCTTGTTCCCGCTCGTTCGCCCTGAATGAGTAACTTTCCGGATGTCGATAGGTGCAATGCGGCACCCGTGCGCTAACCTGCCTCGCAGAAGGCTTTAGTTGGCGACGCGGGTGACCGCGCATTCGGGGTCCTGGAGGAACGCATGGCGCAGAAGGTCACGGTGACCCTCGTCGACGACCTGGACGGTTCCACTGCGGAGGAGACCGTCGAGTTCGGGCTGGACGGTGTCAGCTACACGATCGACCTTTCCTCGGGCAATGCGGGCAAACTGAGGGACGCTCTTGCGGACTTCGTCGGAGGCGCTCGTCGCGCCGGTGGCCGCAAGCGCATCGGACCGGGTCGTCCGGCGGGCAGCGTGAAGGCGCGCCCGGCATCGGCGGATCGTGAGCAGAACCAGGCCATTCGCGAGTGGGCCCGCAAGCAGGGCATGAAGGTGTCGGACCGCGGCCGCATCCCGGCCGAGGTGCTCGACGCCTACCACCAGCAGGGCTGAAATTCGGTAAAGCACGAAGGGGTTCCGGGGATGATTCCTCGGAACCCCTTCGTGTTATTTGAGTGACTGATCAACTACCTGTGGGCAGAACGATGCGATCCAAACGAGATCGGTGAAACGTTTTGCTTCTGATCATTTAGTTGATCTGACAACGGGTTGGTATTTCTCCTCCCGCTTCTGAACCTCGCCGACCGCGCGCACGCGTGGAGCTGTGGCCGGTGGTGAGGATGTGACTAGAACTTCGTCCCTGCGCATCGGCCTCCCCGGGTCCCGTCAGTTAGGGTTACCTGTCCTAACTGGAGCTAGGAGGGTGGGCCTTGGGTCGAAGGTCGCTGGGCCTGCTCTTCCTGCTGGTCGTGCTGGTCGCCGTCTGTCTGGCGAGCATCGCGATCGGCTCGAAGGAGATCCCGCTGTCCGGGGTCTGGCACGGTCTGTTCACGCCGACCGGCGTCGAGGACGACGTGGTGATCCGCGAACTGCGGATCCCGCGCACGTTGCTCGGCATCGTCGTCGGCATCGCGCTCGGTGTGGGTGGCGCTCTCATGCAGGGCCACACGCGCAACCCGCTGGCCGATCCCGGCATCCTCGGCGTCACGCACGGCGCGGCGCTCGCGGTGGTGCTCTCGATCTTCCTGCTCGGGGTGAACTCGCTGGTCGGGTACATCTGGTTCGCGTTCGCCGGCGCGATGATCGCGAGCGTCCTGGTGTTCCTGCTCGGCTCGGCCGGGCGGGGCGGTCCGTCGCCGGTGACGCTGGCGCTCGCCGGAGCCGCGGTGTCCGCGCTGATGAACGGCCTGGTGTCGGCCATCGTGCTGCTGGACCAGCAGTCGCTCGACGCGTTCCGGTTCTGGCAGGTCGGCGCCATCGCGGGCCGCGACCTGACGGTGCTGACGCAGGTGGCGCCGTTCCTCGCGGCCGGCCTGGTCATCGCCGCGTTCAACGCGCCCGGCCTGAACGCCATGTCGCTCGGCGAGGACGTGGCCAGGTCGCTCGGCGTCGACGTGCAGCGGACGCGCGGGCTGGGCATCTTCGCCATCACGTTGCTGGTGGGCGGGGCCGTCGCCGCGTGCGGGCCGATCGGGTTCCTCGGGCTCGTGGTGCCGCACATCGCGCGGGCGTTCACCGGCCCCGACTACCGCTGGATCCTGCCGTACTCGGCGTTGCTCGGGGCGGTCCTGATCCTGTTCGCCGACATCGTCGGACGGGTGGTCGCCCGCCCGTCCGAGGTGGAGGTCGGCGTGATGCTGGCGCTGATCGGCGCGCCGTTCTTCATCTACCTCGTGCGGCGCAAGAAGCTGGTGAAGATTTGACGACGACAGAGGTGCGGAAGAGGACCCCCGCGGCCGCCAAGCCCGCCCTGCGGGTGGGGGCCGCCTCGTTCCGGCTGCGCCGCCGCCCGCTGCTGGTGGTGGCCGTGGCACTGGTCGTGCTGGCCTGCCTGCTGGTCGCCGACATCATGATCGGCGACTTCCCGCTGTCCGTCTCGCAGGTGGTCAACACCCTGCTCGGCGGAGGCTCGCGCCGCGACCAGTTCGTGGTCATGGAGCTGCGGATGCCGCGCGCGCTCACGGGCCTGCTGGTCGGGGCCGCGCTCGGCCTGTCCGGCGCGATCTTCCAGGCCATCGTGCGCAACCCGCTCGCGTCGCCCGACATCCTCGGCGTCACCTGGGGTGCGGGTGCGGGGGCGGTCTCGGTGATCACCTTCGCCGGTTCGCTCGGCGTGGTGACCGGGGGAGCGGCGTCGATCGGGGTGCCGCTCGCGGGTCTCGCCGGCGGCCTGTTCGCCGGTCTGCTCGTCTACGCGCTGGCGTGGCGGCAGGGCATCGAGGGATTCCGGATGGTGCTGGTCGGCATCGGCATCACGGCCGTCGCCGGCAACTTCACGCACTACCTGCTGACCGTCGGCGACGTGCTGGACGCCGGCCGGGCGATGGTGTGGATCACCGGGTCGCTCAACGGCCGCGGCTGGGAGCACGTCGTCCCGGTGGCGATCGCACTGGTGGTGCTGATCCCGGTCGCCCTGATCGGCGGTCACGTGCTGGGCGCGTTGCAGTTCGACGACCAGACGTCGCGCGGCCTGGGCATCCGGGTCAACGCCGCCCGATCGTTCCTGATCATCGTGGCGATCGTGCTGGCGTCCGTGGCGACGGCCGCGGCGGGCCCGATCACGTTCGTCGCGCTGGCCTCGCCGCAGATCGCGCTGCGGCTCTGCGGTACCGCGCAGCCGCCGTTGTTCGGCTCGGCGGTGATCGGCGGCGCGCTGGTCATGCTGTCGGACCTGGTCGCTCGGACGATCTACACGACCGAGCTGCCCGTCGGGGTGATCACCGCGGTGCTCGGTGCGCCCTACCTGATGTTCCTGCTGATCCGAAGCCGCCGGGAGGCGCGGGTATGAGTGTGCGTCTTGAGGCTTCGTCGCTGTCGATCGGCTACGGCGAGCGGCTGATCGTCGACAGCCTGGACCTGTCGATCATGAGCGGGACGGTCACCGCGGTGATCGGTCCCAACGGCTGCGGCAAGTCGACCCTGCTGAAGGCGTTGGGGCGTCTGCTCCCCGCCCGTTCCGGTGCGGTGCTGCTGGACGGCAAGAAGATCGAGTCGATGTCCACCAGGGACGTCGCCCGCGTGCTGGGGATGCTGCCCCAGTCGCCGTCCGCGCCCGAGGGCCTGACGGTCGCGGACCTCGTCGCGCGCGGCCGTCACCCGCACCAGTCCTGGTACCGGCAGTGGTCCTCCGACGACGCCGCCGCCGTCGACGCCGCGCTGGAGATGACCGGCATCCTGGACCTGGCCGAGCGGACCGTCGACGAGCTGTCCGGCGGGCAGCGGCAACGGGCCTGGATCTCGATGGCGCTCGCCCAGGGCACCGACCTGCTGCTGCTCGACGAGCCGACGACGTACCTGGACCTCGCGCACCAGATCGACGTGCTGGACCTGGTGCAGGAGCTGCACGCGTCGATGGGCCGCACGATCGTGATGGTGCTGCACGACCTGAACCTCGCGGCGCGCTACGCGGACAACGTCGTCGCGATGCGGGCGGGCAAGATCGTGTCGCAGGGGCCGCCCGCCGAGGTGCTCACCGAGCAGATGCTGCTGGAGGTCTTCGGCCTGGACGCCCGCGTCGTCGAGGACCCGGTGTCCGGCACGCCGCTGGTCGTCCCGGTCGGGTCGCGGCACCGGCTGCCGGAGCCCGGGGTTCAGAGCGGGTAGGGGCCGAACCTCGCCCAGGCGACGAACACCGGCGGGAACGCGAGCCAGATCGTGCCGAGGACCCACCTGCCCGGCCCGATCTCGCCGGCGCCGAACTGCCGCGCCGGGAAGTAGCACGCGGGGGCGACGAGCAGGAGGGCGGCGATCGGGGTCAGGACCGTCGCCTTCCCGATCAGGCCGGGGACGATCAACGCCGTTCCACACGCCACCGACGCGAGGCCGCGCACGACCGCGACCGCGCGATCGCCCACCTGAACCCACCTGCCGTGCAGGTGGACCCGGTCGGGGTCGAGCACGGTCATCACGCCCGAGGGAATGGTCAGGAACGCCATCACGCCTTGGAGAACCCACAGCAGCACGTTCACGAACGGCACGTTAGGGGCGAACGCCCGGGAGGGGTCCCGGCTACCTGCAGGTGCGTGGGCAGGCCGTGCAGGGCTCGGCGTTCGGCAGCACGTAGTGGAAGCAGCAGCTGTTCCGCTTGCGCTTCCAGCCCTCTTCGGTGAAGTGCAGCGTCGAAGCGGAGACGAACGGTTCCAGCTTCTCCGGCAGGATCATCGCGGCGTCCGTGACACCGGCGTTCTCGTCGCCGAACATGCGCCCGGCGGCCCACGGGCCGTACTCCAGCATGTCGGTCGCGGCCGCCCAGAGCGTGCGACGACCGAAGCGGACCACCTGCCCGAAGGAAGCGACGAACTGGGCCGCGTGGGCGGCGTAGCGGGCGCGCAGGACCGCGGCCAGCGCCGCCTCGTTCGCGACGACCGTGGCGGCCGGGTGGTTCGAGGCCGGGTCGTCGGGCAGGCAGGCGAACTCGTCGCACATCAGCGCGATGCCGTCGGGGTGCGGACGGCCTTCGGCGTTGATCCGGAACGCCATGTCGGACGGCTTGAGCGTCGGCACCCGGCGGGCGGTGTGGAAGAGCAGGCCCGCGAGGTGACCGGGCTGGTGCAGGTACCAGCCCATGATGTAGCCGGCGGTGGCGCGGTCGTCGGACTCGCCGTACTGCTCGACCATCCACTCGGCGAGGTCCTTGCGCCACAGGTCGAACCGCGACGGCTCGGCCAGCAGGTCCGAACAGATCGTCCACTCCTGCGCGGGCACGGGCGTGCCGAACCTGATCTCGGAACCGGTCTGCAGGCGGGCGATGGATTCGGCCAGTGGCGTGAGCGCACGCGGGTTCTGCTGTGAGACCCTCGCAGGTACGGTCAACGCGCAAGTCCAATCTCATCTATGAGGCTTGCCTAACCTTACCCAGGATCGCGTGTCTTGTGCCTCCTGAGGTGTCCCCGATCACAGGAGTATCGCTCGACGGTGGGTTGTTCGCGTTCAGCGGACATCGCCCGATACGTGGAATCCGTTGCTTCCGACCTGCGTTGATGCAGACGTCAACGTTCACCGGACGCGGCTTGCCGCTGATGGGAACCACAGGCCTCGGTACCGCCCACTACAGTGGAGCCACGGTGCCGCGCTCACCAGGGTAGATCGGTGGAGCCGAGGACCGCCGACGCAGCAGTCAGGGAGTGCGAATGTTCGAAAGGTTCACCGACCGCGCGAGGCGGGTGGTTGTCCTTGCCCAAGAAGAGGCACGGATGCTCAACCACAACTACATCGGCACCGAGCACATCCTCCTGGGTCTGATCCACGAGGGTGAAGGTGTCGCCGCCAAGGCGCTCGAGTCGTTGGGGATTGCGCTGGAAGGCGTGCGCCAGCAGG
>NZ_BSTF01000036.1 GCF_030269365.1 Lentzea sp. NBRC 102530 | reverse complement strand
CGACAGGGCCAAGTCCCTGCTCGCCAAGCGCGGGTTCGACCCGGTGCTGGGCGCCCGCCCGCTGCGCCGCACGATCCAGCGCGAGATCGAGGACCAGCTGTCGGAGAAGATCCTGTTCGGCGAGATCCAGCCGGGCCAGATCATCATCACCGACATCGAGGGCTGGGACGGCGTCTCGGACGACCACGACAAGGCGAAGTTCGTGTTTCGCGGCGAGGCCAAGCCGAACCGCGTGCCGGACGCCCCGCCCGTCGACCTGACCGCCTCCGCGGCCGTCGACCCGCAGGACGCCCCGGCGACCGAAACCGAGTGATCCAGCAAGTGATCTAGGCAGTACCAACGAGACCGGCCCCCAGGCTCACCGAGCCCGGGGGCCGGTCTCGTTCGTGTGACATCGATCCATCTAGCTGATTCGCCCGTTTTGCTGCCGGAAAGCCAGTTCGCTGCCAGCATGGACCCGCCCGCACGATCAACTCGGTCGCGCGCTGACGAGGGATTCGGGGGACGGTCGTGTCGGCGGAGTTCGACCAGTTGGTTGCCCAGTTCGAGCGGTTCCAGGCCCAGATGCACCGGGTCGACCAGCAGTTCGCCAACCTCGGTGAGATGCAACAACAGCTGACCGAGATGGAGGCGGTGGCCACGTCGGCCGATCGCGCGGTGACGGTGGTGGCGGGCCCCTCGGGGTCCATCAAGGACATCAGGCTCACCGATCAGGCGATGCGTCGCCCACCGCACGCGTTGGCCGCGGAGCTGATGTCGACGCTGCAGAAGGCGGTCGCGGAGGCGGCACGCCGTCAGGCTGGGATCGTCGAAGGCGCGCTGGGAGACGACATGCACCTCAAGGACCAGGTGCTGGAAACCCAGGCCCAGCTGTTCGGCATGAGCACCGAGGACCTGCGCCGAGCGACAGCGGACGAAGGCGCTTCCCCTGCCACACCTCACCCAGCGCCGCCATCTCCGCCGCCACCCGCTCCGCAAGCTCCCCCCGCCGGCCAGGCGCGGCCGCCGGCACCACCCCGACGTCCGGCGCCCGAACCAGCGGAGGACTTCTCGGACCAGAACGTCCTTCGTGGTGACTCCTGGGCGACAGGATCACCTCAGGCGCCGCAACCGTCCAAGAAGGACGACCGATTCCTCAACCTCTACGACGACGAGGACGGCGGCCGATGAGCGGGTTCGACGTCAATCCGGAGGAACTCCGGCAGTTCGCGGGCAAGCTCGAGGCTCACCAGAGCCGGGCCGCGCAGATCGCCGGACTCGTCGACAAGGCTGATGTCGGCGACAAGTCGTGGGGCGTCGTCGGCCTCGTCACCAAGGACAACTACACCCGGATGCTCGGTGACCTGAAAGACCTGTTCACCGACATGCAGGAAGGGCTCCAGTCCGGCGCCGGCAAGTTCCGGGGGACCGCGCAGGGCTACGCGGACCAGGAAGAGGCGTTGAAGAAGATCTTCAACGGCATCCAGGTCGAGATCGACCGGAAGTAGGGGCGCACCGTGGCGGAGCAGAAGACCAGCGCCGGCGGCGTGGAGATCACGGTCGGGGAGAAGACCACCGGCAGGAAGATGGCGGAGGCCGCCCCGTTCTACGGGAACTACCTCAAGACCGCCGACGCCGCCGGCAAGTTCAGCGATGGTGCGGACGGTTCCGAGGTGATCGGACTCGCTTCCGAGGGAGCGGCGGTCCTCGGATCTCTTGGGACGTCGGCTTACGGCATCGCGACCGACCCGATCGGCTGGTTGGTCGGGCAGGGCCTGAACTTCCTGATCAGCGTGGTGCAGCCACTGGAGGACGCGATCCACTTCGTCAGCGGCGACGGTCCCGCGTTGCAGCAGGCGGCGGAGAACTTCAACAACATCGCCAAGGGCGTTGCCGACATGAGGGCGAAGTTCGACGCCGACCTGCAGAGCGCGGTGCAGACCTGGGGCGGGCAGACGTCCGAGGTGGCGAGCACCAAGCTCGGCGAGTTCGCCAACGGCATCGACGGTGTCGCGGGTCAGGCAGGTGAGCTCGCGAGCATGCTGCAGGTGTCCAGCATGATCATGACGATCGTCGAGGACTTCATCAAGGCGATCCTCACCGAGTTGATCACCTGGCTGGTCATGATCTGGATTCCCGCCCTGGCGGCCGCGGTGCCGAGTTTCGGCGCGTCGACGGCCGCTGCCGGTGCGGCCACCGGCGTTCGCGTCGCGACGACCGGCAGCCGGGTCGCGCGCATCGTCGCCAGGTTGCGCCAGTTCCTCGACAAGATCATGGCGTTCCTACGCGGGCTGGTGGGCAGGATCAAGAACGTGCGGACGGCGTTCCAGAAGTCCATGGCCGACAAGAGGACGAACGTCGCGCTCGCCGACCTCGTCAAGGAGGTCAGCAAGAAGGACCCCGAGCGCGGCTTCACCGGCGTCCCGGTGCCGGCGGTCGCCAAGTTGTGGGGCAGCGACAAGGGCATGATCGGCGAGCGGGTCGCAGGCGGGTTCCCGAAAGCGGTGAAGACCGCGGCGATCGACGCGGTGCGCAGTCAGTTCGGTGTCGGCACGGGAGCGAACGCCGGCATCGACAAGCCCGTGCGGAACATCGGCAACTACGTGAAGAGCGACGAGTACGACAACACCGGTGCGGACCGGCAGAAGCACCGGATCGAAGGGGATCTCGACCTGTGACGGACTCCTGGGAGCTGAATCTCGCGCTTCTCGTGGCGTTCCTCGGCGCACTGGTGGCTCTGGGTTACGCGCTGATCCGACGCGGCCGGAGGAAAGCAGAACGTGCTCGGCGCGCTGAGCTGAGCGAGTTCGCGGCGAGTGTCGGTGGCACCCTCGTGGACGAGGGCGGTGACGTGCGGCCGTGGTCGGCCGACCTCGAGCGTGCGATGGACGACGAGTACGGCACGTTGGTGAAATGGCTCGGGCGTGCGTCGGGGGCGAACTTCAACTACGCGCTGGACTTCTCGCGGAACGGGTGGCACGTGCGGGTCACCGAGGCGTCGATGGAGATCGTCTCGTCGGTCGGCACGAACACGACCTACGAGACGCGGATCGAAGTGGCCACCGCGGACCTGGTGGCGTTGAAGATCACGCAGGTCTACGGCGGAGGACTCGGGTCGCGCTGGGCCGGTGAGATGCCGGTCAGCGTCGAACGCGAGGACCGTCCGCTGTGGATGCCGTTGCGGTTGCCGTTGTCGATCAGCCACGCGTTCGTGGCGTACGCCAGCGACCTGTCAGCGGCGGCGGACTTCTTCAACGAGGACGTCGTCGAATGGCTGCTCAGGCAGACCAGGCAGCACGAGCTGCCCAACCTGTGCATCGAGGCAGGGGTCGCCTACTGCGTCGTCGACGGACCGATCCTGCCGCAGTTCGTGGTCCGGAAGGTCGACGCGATCGTCGACCTCCTCAGTCTCGTCCCGGGCAGTCACCGCGACGTCGCGGTGTAACTCCCGAGCGCCACCCCCGTGTGGTGCAGGCGGTGTGTGAAGACCTCGTAGTCGATCTTCGGCGACGAGGCGCCTGCCGCGCCACCGATCACTCGAAGTAGCGCATCGAAGGGTTTCTGGACATCTGATGGATCTTCTGAAGCTGTGGGTTACCGGTTACCTGCTCAACCCCCTCGTCCTGACCGGCCTCGGCGTCATGATCGTCTTTCTCGTCGTGCGACGGTGGTTGCAGTTCCGCGGCCACGCGAAGAGGCGCGAGGAGCAGATCGCCGCCCTTGCGCCACTCGTGCAGCGGCTCGGTGGCAAGCTGCTCGGTCTCGGTGAGGCGGCGATGTGGACGGGAGAGCTCTGCAAGCCGTTCTGGAACGAGTTCTCGATCGCGTTCAGGTCGAAGCGGCAGTTCGACCTGTCGATGGACTTCCAACGCGGCCATTGGCACGTGCGGGTGACCGAGGCGTCCATCCGGTACGACTCACCCGGCTTCGGGGTGCGCTTCCTGCAGGAACACCGCGTTGAGATCGCCACCGCGCGGCTGGCGCCCCTGAGGGTCACTCGGCCGGACAAGTACGGCATTCACGGGCAGCCGTTGTCCCCCAACCGCTTGGAGGAGAACCGGAAGCTGATCGGCAACCACGCGCCGGAGACGGTCAAGCAGGCTGGTGCCGAGTGGGTGCCGGTGCCGTTGGCGCCGCCGATGGACCAGGAGTTCTCCGCGTACGGCAGTGATCCCGCGGCGGCTGCGCGCGAGCTGAACTTCGACGCGCTGCACTGGCTCATCGATCAGGCGGAGAGCCTGCCCACCTGGGCCAGGCAGATGACACTGACCTTCGAGTCGGGCTTCATCTACCTGGTCGTGCACGACCACGTCTACCCGGACGACCTGATGACCGTCGTCGACACGATCTGCGGGCTGCTCGACCGGATGCCCGGTGCGCGGCCGCGGCATCCCGCTGCCACCCTCTGACCGTGGATTCGTACGAGCTGCGCCTCTGGCTCCTCGTGGCGTGCCTGTGCCTGTTCGGCGTTGGGGTGTACCTGCTGGTTCTGCGGAGTCGCCGTAAGGAGGAGCGGGCGCGGGTCGCCGAGCTCGCCGCACTCGCGGAGAGGCTCGGCGGCGTGCTGGAGGACCGGAGCGCCGGTGCTCTGCCCTGGTCGGCCGAGAGCTCGCGGGCGATGGGCAGCCAGTACGGCTCGCTGCTCAAGTGGCTCGGCCGGGCCTCCGCGGCTCGGTTCGACCACGCCCTGGAGTTCACCCGCAACGGGTGGCGGGTGCGCGTCACCGAGGCGTCGATGGAGGTGGCGACGTCGACCAGCACCAGGACGGCCCGCGAGACCAGGATCGAGGTCGCCACCAACGACCTGGTGTCCCTGAAGATCAAGCAGGTGTACGGCGGTGGGGGCGGAGGGGGTTCGGTCGCCGACATGCCCCCGACCGTCGCGCGCCAGGAACAGCCGCTGTGGATGCAGCTGCGGTTGCCGGCGTCGGTGGACCACGCCTACGTGGCGTACACCAGTGACCTGGCCGGGGCGGCGCACGTGTTCAACCCCGACATGGTCGAGTTGCTGCTCGCCCGCACCAGGCGGCCGGTGCTGCAGAACCTCTGCCTCGACAGCGGGATCGCCTGGACCGTGTTCGAGCAGCCGATCCACGAGGTGTTCCTGCTGCGGCTGGTCGACGCGATCATCGAGCTGCTCGAACTGGTACCCGGCGCGAAGCAGCGGGTCAGCGCGGCGTGACGGAGTAACCCGCCAGCACCACCTCCTCCAGCTCGGGGTCGTCGTCATGCCAAGCGCCCTCGTAGTTGAAGCCGAACAGTTCACGCAGGGCCGCCTCGGCCAGGTCCAGCGGGTGGAAGCGGAACGGGTACTCGTCGCCCTCGTCGAGGGATTCGAGGAACTCCGGGTCGCCTGCCCGGTACTTCTCCTCGAACGGCAGGGGTGCGCCCACGTCGGCGATGACGCCGGAGTCGGGGGAGAGGCTGTAGGCGCGGCGCAGGGTGCCGTCCGGTTCCCAGATCGCGTAGGAGAAGAAGTCCACGACGCTGTGCATGGCGTGCAGGTAGAGGGTGCGGCCGGCTGCCTCGGTGATGAAGTGCGCGGGCAGGTCGGTGTACGAGTCGCCCGCGGCCTCCCAGGTGCAGATGATCGAGAGACCCGGGAAGACGCCCGCGTAGACGGTGCCCTCCGGTGGGTTGCCGTAGTGGAGGTTGCCGTCCTCGATCGGGGTCAGGTCGTGTGACGGGTAGAGGCGGCGCACGAAGGCCTCGGTGGCCTCGCGGTCGATCTTCGGTGACGCTCTCAGCACCTTGCTGACGTCGTCCGATGCGTAGAAGAGCATCCAGTCCTTGGCGCCCATCGGTTCCCCCTGCTGGTCGGTTGGGACCAGCATGGCGGAGGGGTCTGACAATTTTCGGCGGGCAACGGATGGGGGCTGCCGGCCGTCCTCTGGAGCATGGGGACCACACCGGAGACTGACGAGCGGTCGGCGACACTGCACGGCGTGGTCACCACCGAGGTGAAGGCGCCGAGGAACGGGTTCGCCACGTTCTTGCTGTTCGTGTGTGCGCTGGCGTTCGTCACGGCGGCGCTGGTCAGGCTGCTCGGCATCGACGGGACGCGGTACATGATCGCCGCCACCTCGTTGACGCCCTACTACACAGTTCTCGGCCTGCTGATCGGGTTGTTCGCCCTCATGCGTCGGCGATGGGTCATCGGGTTGACGATGACACTCGTCGGGATCGTGCTGGTCGCGAACGTGGCGCCGCGGGCGTTCTCCGACGCGCGGCCGAACGGGGTGGGGCAGCAGGTCCGGTTGATGACCTCGAACCTGCTCACCGGCATCGCCGACGCGGAGTTCATCGTGCAGGAGGTCAGGAAGCGCGACGTCGACGTCCTGGCGTTGCAGGAGCTGACGCCGGAGATGGTGCGCGACCTCGACCGCGCCGGGCTGAACCAGGTGTTGCCCAACCGGGTGTTCCTCGACGAGCCGGGCGGGTCGGGCAGTGGTCTCGCGTCGAGGTACCCGCTGCGACAGCGGAACCTGACGCCTCCCGGCACGTTGCAGCAGGCAGGGGCGTTGGTGGACCTGCCGGGCAAGGACGTCGAGGTGGTGTCGGTGCACCCGTTGCCGCCCGTGGTGACGGCCGGGCCGGAGGCGTGGCAGCGGGAGTTGGCCGGGCTGCCCTCGCCCGACTCGACCGGGGCGTTGCGGGTGCTGGCCGGGGACTTCAACGCCACGCTCGACCACGTCGGGCTCAACCGGTTGCTGAACAAGGGCTACGTGGACGCGGCCGACCAGGTCGGCAAGGGGCTCATCCACACGTGGCCGAGCAACAGCGGGTTCTGGCCGCCGCCCGTCACCATCGACCACGTGCTGGTGGACTCGAAGATCATCGTGGACACGGTCGACGTGTTCGACGTGCCCGGCAGCGATCACCGGGCCGTCGTCACGCAGTTCGTCGTGCCAAGGCTGTGAGGGCCTCCAGGGCGCCCGCGGGCAGGGAGACGCCCCTGCCGTGGCGGACGTCCGGTTCGCGCGTGTTGATGCGGATGAGGGCCCCGGAAGCGGCACTGGCCAGCTCGGCCTGACGGCGCACGGTCGGGACGGCGGTGCCGGCCCCGATCTCGATCACCGCCAGCCGTTTCGAACGCCGCCACTCCGTCAGTTCGTCGAGCTGCCGCCGGCTGCGGTGCGGCACCCAGCCCCAGTCGCCGAACATCAGGATGTTGGGCCGCGCCAGGCCGCCGCACGACGGGCACGACGGCAACGGGCCCACCGCGCGCATCGACTCCGGATCGACCTCGACGTCGAACGAGCACTCCCAGATCTCGTCCGTGCACGGTTCCACGCACTGGGCGTGGTGGATCGACCCGTGCACCTCGGCGACGTCCGCGAAGCCCGCCTTCTGGAACTGACCGTCCACGTTGGACGTGAACACCCGCGCGCCCCACGACCGCAGCACGGCGAAGCCCTCGTGCGGCACCGTCTCGCGGTACAGCCGCAGCCGGTGGCCGTAGAAACCCCACGCCAGCGCGGGATCGTCGGCGAAGTGCACCGGGTCGGCGATCTCCTCGAACTTCAGCCCGAGCCGCTCGTACGGCGGGTACGCCCGCCAGAAGCCCTCGGTGCCGCGGAAGTCCGGCAGACCGGAGTCGACGCCGATGCCGGCACCGGCGCAGACCAGGACGGCGTCCGCGCCGGCGATCAGCTCGGCGGCTCTGTCGTAGGCCTCTTCGATCACTGCTTGGGCTTGCTGCCCAGCACGACCTCGAACTCCAGCAGGTCCGCGCCGGACGCCACGGGCTTCGCGCGCTCACCCGAGTGGGCCTCCGCGCTGGCCTGGCTCCCGCGCCACGCCACGAAGTCCTCGTGCGTCTCCCAGTGCGTCACGACGAAGTAGCGGTCGTCGCCGGACACCGGGCGCAGGAGCTCGAAGCCCAGGAAGCCGGGCTGGCCGTCGACCACGCCCAGGCGGGCGGCGAACCGCTTCTCGAGCTCGGGGCCGTTGCCCTCGGGAACCTTGATCGCGTTGATCTTCACGACTGCCATGACACCGACTCTAGCGGCGCACCCCGACTCCGCGGCGGACCTTCCACGCTCAGCAGGGCACCTCGTGACGCCGCCCCCGCGCCCCCGTACAACCAGTACGAGGACACGGGGGCGGCGTCACGATGCACCCGTCTGACCGCGGAATGCCCGGCACGGAGTCGGGCCGCGCCGCTAGCGACGCACCCCGGCGGGCAGCAGGTACTGATCGTCGGGAATGCCCGAGTCCCGGAACCACGCCTTGAAGAACGCCGTCAGGTCCTGCCCCGAGGCCTTGTTGAAGTGCTCCTCGAACTCCGGCCACGAGGCGTTGCCGTCGCGGTGCTGCGTCGCCCACGCCTGCAACGCCTTGAAGAACACGTCGTCCCCGACCTGCTTGCGCAGCGCGTGCATGCCGAGCAGGCCCTTGTCGTAGACGCCGCGGAACTCGTTGCCCTGGCCCATGTCGTAGAGCTTCGGCGCCCAGAACGAGGACCGCTCGCGCCGTTGCTCGACCTGGTCGCGGTAGCGCTGGTCGAGATCGGTGCCCTCGTGCTCCAGCCACAGCCACTGCGAGTAGGAGGCGAGGCACTCGTTCAGGCAGATGTCCGCCCAGTTCTCGATGGACACCGAGTCGCCGAACCACTGGTGGGCGTTCTCGTGCACGACGGTCTCCAGGTCGGCCCAGGCCGCGTAGACCGGGCGCGTCTGGGTCTCCAGCGAGAACCCGATCTGGTCGGCCACCCAGATGCTGCCGGCGGCGCGCTGCGGGTACGGGCCGAACTTCGTCTCCAGGTACGCGATGACCTCCGGGCCCTGCGACTGGATCGGCTTCTTCGACGCGGACGTGCCGGGCGCGTAGGCGTCGACCACCGGCGTGCCGTTCGGCAGGGTCGAGCGCACGACCTCGAACCTGTCGATCGCCACGGTGGCCAGGTAGGTCGCGAGCGGGGTCTCCTCCGACCAGGTGAACGTCGTCCAGCCGCCCTCGCGCGTGACCGGTCCTTCGAGGCCGTTGGAGATGGCCGTCCAGCCGTCCGGGACGCGCGCCGCGACCTTCAGCGCCGCCTTGTCGCGCGGGGTGTCGTTGGCCGGGAACCACGTGGTCGCGGAGTGCGGCTGACCTGCGGCGAAGGCGCCGCCGGTGGAGGAGATCTGCCAGCCGCTGCGGCCCAGCGAGGCGTCGTTGATCGTGGTGGGCTCGCCGCCGTAGGTGACGACGGTCGTGAACGGCCTGCCCGAGGCGAGCGGGGCCGCCGGCGTGATCACGAGCTCGTGGTCGCCCTGGTGCGCGAACTTCGCGGCCTGGCCCGCGACCTTCACGTCGCTGACCTCCAGGCCCTCGAGGTCGAGGTTGAAGCGCGACAGGTCCTGCGAGGCCGTCGCGGTGATCGTCGCGACGCCGTCGAGCTTCTTCGACTCCGGGTCGTAGCTGATGGCGAGGTCGTAGAGGGTCACGTCGTACCCGCTGTTGCCGTCCGTCGGGTAGTACGGGTCGCCCGCGCCCGCCCCGGCCTCCACCGCTGCCTGCGACGACGTGTCCTGCCGCGCCGGGTCGTTGCTCGGCGTTCTGAACACGACGAGCAGGCCGGCGACGAGCACGATCAACACCAGGGCGATCAGGTACGGACGGGCCTTCATGCGTTAATCATCCCTGTGTCGGTGGTGGAGTTCGGCGGAACGGGTCAGGGCGTGCTGCTGCTGCACGGTCTGATGAGCAGGGCCACCGCCTGGTGGCCGGTCGCGCAGTGGCTCGAGCCCTTCGGTCGGGTGGTCGCGATCGACCAGCGCGGACACGGCCGCAACCAGCAGCGGGGCCCCTTTCGCACCGAGGACTTCGTCGCCGACGCCGCGCGGGCGATCGAGGACCTCGATCTCGGGCCCGCCGTCGTGATCGGGCACTCCATGGGCGGGCTGCACGCGTGGTGCCTCGCGGCGGCCCGTCCGGACCTGGTGCGCGCGATTGTGGTCGAGGACTTCGCCCCGGACAACCGCGGCCGCACGGTCGACGAGTGGAAGTGGCTCTTCGACGCGTGGCCGGTGCCCTTCCAGTCGCTCGGGCACATCCGCCAGTACTTCGGCGCGGCGCTGTTCGCCGAGTACTTCGAGGAACGCGCGGACGGCTGGCACCTGATCGCCGAGATGGACGACCTGTACGAGATCGCCGGCCACTGGGGCACCCGCGCGTACTGGGACTTCATCGACGCCGTGAAATGCCCGTCGCTCGTCATCGAGGCGGGCAAGGGCGGTCAGCTGCCAGGGCAGATGGCCGAGGCGGCACGCCGTTCCCGAGGCCAGTACCTCTACGTCGAGGAGGCCGGGCACGTCGTGCACGACAGCGCGCCGTGGGTCTACCGAGGGGCCGTGGAGGCCTTCTTGAGCACGTCGACCTCGCCGGTCTGAGTGTCGACGACCGACACCTCGCGGACCTTCGCGCGGATCGGCTCCACCGGGAACACGGCGGCGAACGCGGCCTTCATCGCCTCGTCGTCGACGTCGTGCACGAGCGTGCAGTGCGGCACCCAGTTGCCCGGCAGGTAGTAGGCGCTCGGGTTCTTCACCTTGCTCGCCAGCACGTCGTGGATGGCGCTGTGGACGGCCAGCAGTTCGGTGTCGACCACGGCCCCGAGCATCAGCACGTTCTCCGACGTCGAGAACGTGCTGAGCGTGTGCAGGTAGAGGTCCGGCATCCAGAGCCGTTCGAGGTCCTCGCGCAGCTCCTTGCGGACCTTGGGGCCGATGGTGGTGGCGACCGCGTACGTCAGGTGCGGCGGGTACCTGAAGTTCCCGCCGGCCCGCTTCTGCAGCTCGCGGACGCGCCGGTCCGCCGCGTCGTCGAAGAACGCCACCAGCGCGTGCATCTCAGTGCTCCCCCGGAAGTGCGAACAGGCCGTCCCGCGTCAGCTCCACCAGGCCGTCGTCCAGCAACGAGACCAGGCACTTCTCCCGCTGCGTGATGTCGTTCCAGACGATGTCGAGCTGGATCTTCGGCACCGGGCCGGGCGCGCCGCGCAGCACGTCCAGCAGCTTGCCGCGCACCTGCCGGTCGGTGCCGGCGAACTTCTGCACCTTCTTCTCCGGCCCCGCGTAGGCGGGCCGTCCGGCCAGCTGCCACGCGCAGTCGGTGAACAACGGGCAGTCGGCGCACTTCTGGTTCTTGGCCGTGCAGATCAACGCCCCGAGCTCCATCAACGCGGCCGAGAAGACGGCGGCGTCGTGCTGGTCCTCGGGCAGGATCGCCTCGACGTCGCGCAGGTCGCGCTTGGTCGACGGCGGCCCGGCGTCCCCGGCGCCGTGCACAGCGCGCGCTACGACGCGTCGGACGTTCGTGTCGACGACGGCGCACTTCTGCCCGTACGCGAACGTGGCCACCGCACGCGCCGTGTAGCTGCCGATGCCCGGCAACGACTCCAGCGTCTCGATGTCCGACGGCACCACGTCACCGTGGTCGCGGGCGATCGCGGTCGCGGCCTCGTGCAGCCGCATGGCCCGTCGCGGATAGCCGAGCTTGCCCCACATCCGCAGCACCTCACCCTGCGAGGAGGCGGCCATCGCGGACGGCACGGGCCAGCGCGCCAGCCACTCGTGCCAGATCGGTTCGACGCGCGAGACCGGCGTCTGCTGGAGCATGATCTCGCTGATCAACACGCCCCAGGCGGTGCAGTCGGGACGGCGCCACGGCAGGTCGCGGGCGGCGGTGTCCCACCAGCCCAACAGCAACTCGTGATTCATCGCCCGCCATTCTCCCAAACGCACGCGGGGCCCTTTCGTTCGCGCTGAACGAACGAAAGGGCCCCGCGTGCGGGAAAGAAGTCAGGCGGCCGCGGTCTCCGCCGCGTCGACCTCGCGCAGTTCACCGGTGTGCACGTCGTAGACGAACCCGCGGATCTTGTCGGTGTGCGGGATGAACGGGCTGCGCCGCAGCCGCGCCATCGACCCGCGCACGCTCTGCTCGACCACCTTGAACGCCTCGACGGCCCAGGTCGGGCGCAGACCGGTGTCGGCCTCCAGCTCGTCCTTGAAGTCGTCTTCGGTGACCATCTCCAGGCCGCAGTTCGTGTGGTGCACCAGCAGCACCTCACGCGTGCCGAGCTTGCGCTGGCTCAGCGCCAGCGAGCGGACCGCGTCGTCCGTGACGACACCGCCCGCGTTGCGCAGCACGTGCGCCTCGCCCTGCTTCAAACCGAAGATCTCGAACACCCGGATGCGCGAGTCCATGCAGGTCAGGATGGCTACCTGCAGGGACGGCTTCGCGGACGAACGGTCTCCGGGAACCACGTTCCCGAGCTCGTAGTTCCGCTTGAGCAGCTCGTCGATCGCGGTCATGTGACACACCTCCATGGCCTACCGGCGGACCCCGCGTCGATTGGAACCGGAGTTAGCACGCGTTCACAAGGGGTTTCCGCTCTATGTCACGTTCAACCGATCGAGCGATGCTCGCCTACGCCTGGATTTCGCACGGCCCGGTTACGTTCGGGCCGTGATCGAGCCCACAGGACCGCTGCCGCCCACGGTGTACTGGCGCCGCCGCATCGCCGCGATCGCCGCGGCCCTGGTCACACTGCTGCTCGTGATCTGGATCGTCGGGATGTTCGGCTCCGACGCGGAGACCTCGAAGCCGACCAACGCGGCCTCGACCTCGGCCTCGAACCCGCCACCGAGCGGCTCCGAGAGCCCGGCGGCCGCGTCGTCGTCCTCCACGACCCCGCCGCCCCCGCCGACCGAGACCACCCCGCCGCCTCCGCCTCCCGGGCCGCCGCAGGCCTGCCCGGACGACGTGATCGGGATCGTGGCGAAGGCCAACAAGCCCTTCTACACCATCGGTGACCAGCCGGAACTGTCCATGGACATCGCCAACAACGGGCCGGTGCCGTGCATCAAGGACATCGGCCGTCAGCACCGTGAGCTCACGATCCTGACGGCGGACGGCGCGACGGTGCTGTGGTCGAGCAACCACTGCCTCGCGGCCACCGGCTCGGAGACGCGCGTGATGCAGCCGAAGGAGATCTTCAACTACGGCACGAAGTGGGCGGGCTCGACCTCGCAGCCCGGCTGCGGCGCGCACACCCGCGTCGGCGCCGGCGACTACCTGCTGGTGGCGAAGCTGGCCGGGAAGGCCAGCGCGCCCGCCGTCTTCAGGCTAGAGCGGTAGGCCTCACGGCCCGAACCAGCGCTCCTCGGCACCACCGCGCGGCGGTCCCGACGTCTTGCCGATGATCAGCTCGGTCGAGAGGTTCACCGACCGCGGCCGCGACCGCTCGTTGGTGTCGAGCAGCAGCTTGCCCGCCGCCCGGCCCTTCTCCAGCACCGGCTGGCGCACGGTCGTGAGCCCTGCCTCCTCGCCGGCGCGGATGCCGTCGAACCCGGTCACGGTGATGTCGTGCGGGACGCGCAGACCGCGGCGCGCGGCCTCGGTCATGGCGCCCAGCGCCAGCACGTCCGAGGTGCAGATCAGGGCGGTGACCTGCGGGTCGCGGTCGAGGACCTGGGCCGCGCCGGACGCGCCGGAGGCCATGTTGTGGTCGAAGCGCTCCACGACCGGCACCTGCGACCAGTCGACGCCCGCCTCGCTGAACGCCTCGGCGAGGCCGGACAGGCGGTTGCGCTGCACGTGGAAGTGCGCGGCGTGCTGGCGGTCCGGCGTCACGAAGCCGTCGTTGCGGTCACGCGCGAGACGCATGCACACGACGCCGATGCGGCGGTGGCCCAGGCCGATGAGGTGCTTGGCGAGTTCGTACATGGCGCCGCGGTCGTCGATGCCGACGCGGTCCACGGTGCCGAGGTCCGGCTGGTCGCAGACGACGGTGGGCACCGGGCGTTCCAGCACGGCGGCGAGGTGCGGGTCGTCGTCCGGCACGGAGTAGACGACGAAGCCGTCCACGCCGGCGCGGTGCACGGACGCGACGTCCTCGCGTTCGGGGTTCGCGGGCACCAGCAGCAGACCGGTCCCGGCGTCCTCGCACGCCAGCGCGAGGCCCTCCAGGAACCCGATCGCGGCGGGGTCGCGGAACGCGTAGGAGAGGTTCTCGGTGAGCAGCAGACCCACCGCCCCGGCCTTGCGCGTGCGCAACGAACGCGCCACAGGATCCGGGCCGGGATAACCCAGCCTTCGGGCCGTGTCCAACACCCGCCGACGCAGCTCGGGAGAGAGCTGGTCGGGCCGGTTGTACGCGTTGGACACCGTTGTCCGGGAAACGCCCAGCTCAGCGGCCAGAGAGGCCAACGTTGCCGGACGTCGCACATGCATCGACCGCGCCATGAAAGGACCGTAACGGTTCAGAACCAATTCGTGAAGTCAGGGTGACCCGCGTCCCTCAAATGACGCATCCGCGCTGGTCGACCCATCTGCCCCGTCAAGAAGTTGGTCCAGACCAATTAGGTCAACCGGTCATCTCATTTCGGGGGCGCAGACGATTCCCTCGCGACGAGCCTCGGCCGGAACACGCGGGTGTAGTTGTCGGTCCCCTGCCTGCGACGATCCGGGTCCAGGCGCAGCACGAGCTCGTCGATCGCAGCTGCCGCCATCTCCTCGATCGGCTGCGCGAGCGTCGTCAAAGCGGGCGACGAGTAAGCAGCCAGCGGAATGTCGTCGAACCCGACGACCGAGAGCTGTTCCGGTACCGAGATCCCCCGTTGGTGCGCCTCGCGCATGACGCCGAGGGCCATGTGGTCGGACGAGCAG
Organism: Lentzea sp. NBRC 102530; assembly: GCF_030269365.1. GTDB lineage: Bacteria > Actinomycetota > Actinomycetes > Mycobacteriales > Pseudonocardiaceae > Lentzea. The sequence goes on along the minus strand of NZ_BSTF01000036.1, from coordinate 16,635 downwards.
ATCACCGCCGTCGGGGTCACCGTGTCGAGCAGCTGCGCCACGGCCTGGCCGCCGCCCTCCGCGCTGAACGGCGCGTGCGCGACGTACTCGGACCCGGCCGGCAGGTGGTCCTCCTCCAGGGCAGCCGCCCAGCCCGCGCGCTTGAGCCGGGACGGCAGCGACCGCGCCGGGCCCGACACGAAACCGATCCGCTCGTGGCCCAGTTCGATCAGGTGCCTGGTCGCCATGTAGCCCGCGAGCTGCTCGTCGACCGTCACGTCCGGCACGTCCAGCGCGGGCGTGGCGCCGTTGAGGAACACCATGTGCACGCCGTCGGCCAGCAGCTTCGCGTAGTAGCTCGGCCGCGGCGCCTGGCCGAGCGGCACCTCGACGTTGGTGATCTCCGGTGACACGAACACCATGCCCTCGACCCCGCGGGCCAGGAGCATCCGGACGTACTCCTCCTCGCCCATCGGGGCACCGCTGCGGGTGTTGCACAGCAGCGACGAGTAGCCCAGGCGTGCGGCCCGCGTCTCGAGCGCCTCGGCGAACGCGGGGAACACCGGGTTCGAGAGCTCCGGTACGAGCAGGCCGATCACGCCGGTGCGTTGCAGCGCACCGAGTCCGCGCGGGGTGTACGGCATCTCCGCGAGGACCGACAGCACGCGCTGCCGGGTCTCCTCGTTCACACCTGCGCGCCTGTTGAGAACACGGCTGACGGTCGAGATGGACACCCCGGCTGCCCTGGCGATCTCGGACAGTCCGGACACGTTGCCTCCCAGCTCAGATCGGGTTCGGGGCAAGCCTGCCGCGTTCGGAAAAATTTTGCAATGAGCGTTTGCAAGACAGGGCCGTTACGGCTTGGTTACGGTCCACGTCTTGACCTGACCATGGTTCTGGTAGTGAAATCGCCCGCAACATTCTCGCAAAACCTTGCAAGACCCTTGTCTCACTCGGAGGCGAGGCCCCAGCTGGAGGGAACGGCAGCAACGATGCGACGGACAACCCTCGTGACCGCCATGGCGACGGGTGTCGCCCTCGTGCTCACCGCCTGCGGAAGCGGCGGATCGAGCAGCAACAGCGGATCCGACTCGGGTGAGGTGACCTTCTGGGACACCAGTGGTCCCAACGAGAGCCCGGTGTTCAAGAAGATCGCGGAAGGCTGTGCCACCAAGGACGGCTACAAGGTCAAGGTTGAGACGCAGGCCTTCGACGGCGCGCTCAACAACTACAAGACCGCCGCCCAGGGTGGCCAGGGCCCCGACGTCTTCCGCTCCGAGGTCGCGTGGGTGCCGCAGCTCGCGAAGCTCAGCTACGTCGCCGACCTGTCCGACACCGACCTGGCGAAGGACACGTCCGACTTCCTGGAGGCCCCGCTCGGCTCCACGAAGTACGAGGGCAAGACCTACGCCGTGCCGCAGGTGACCGACTCGCTCGCGTTGCTGTACAACAAGAAGAAGCTCGCCGACGCCGGTGTCGAGGCGCCGAAGACGTGGGACGAGCTCAAGGCCGCGGCCGCCAAGCTGGGCGGCGAGAAGGCGTTCTTCCTCAACAACGACGCGTACTACGCGCTGCCGTTCATCTACGGCGAGGGCGGCGACCTGGTCGACGCCTCCGCCAAGAAGATCGTCGTGAACTCCGCGCAGAACGTGAAGGCGCTGGAGACCGCGAAGGGCCTGCTGGACTCGAAGTCCGCGACCACGGCGCTCGACGCGACGAACTCGTACTCGAACATGCAGGCCGCGTTCTCGTCCGGTGAGGCCGCCATGGTCATCAACGGCCCGTGGGCCGTCGCCGACTACCTCAAGGGCGCCGCGTTCAGCGACCCGGCGAACCTCGGCATCGCCGCCGTCCCCGGCCCGTCCGCGGGCAAGGGCAGCGCGCCGGTCGGTGGCCACGACTACGTGATCCGCCAGGGCACCAAGGCGAAGCAGTCGTCCGTCAAGTTCATCCAGTGCATGTCGTCGGTCGAGTCGCAGGCGACCATCGCCAAGGAACTCGGCCTGCTGCCGACCCGCAAGTCGGCCTACCAGAACGCCGACGTCAAGGCGAACGCCGTCGTGGCCGCGTTCGAGCCGGTCACCAAGGTCGCGCACGAGCGTCCGTGGATCCCCGAGGGCGGCGAGCTCTTCGACCCGCTGAAGATCGGCTACGCGGACTTCCTGGCCGGCAAGAAGGACGCCAAGACCGCCCTTGACGACGTCGCGAAGGCGTACAAGGAGAAGGTCGTCACCGAGTACTCGATCGGCTGATCGTGACGAGCGGCCGGGGTTCTCGCGAGCCCCGGCCGTTCGCCGGAAGGGGAGTCTCGGTGCGTCGGTTCCTGGACAGGTACTGGTACGCGTATGCGATGGTGCTGCCGGTCGTGGTGGTCATCGCGGTGTTGGTGCTCTACCCGCTCGCGCAGGGCGTGTTCTTCACCTTCACGAACATCAACGAAGGCAACATCGCCAACCCGATCCTCGAACGCCCCGCGACCTACGACGTGGTGGGCTTCAAGAACTACCTCAACGTCCTCTCGGGCGGCGAGTCGTTCGGCGCGTTCTGGTCGACGTTGGTGCGCACGCTGATCTGGACGTTCTCGTGCGTGTTCTTCCACTACACCATCGGTCTCGGCTTGGCGTTGCTGCTGAACCGCCAGGTGAAGGGCCGCACGCTGTACCGCGTGCTGCTGATCCTGCCGTGGGCCGTGCCCGCGTTCATCAGCGCGTTCGCGTGGAAGTACATGTTCAACGCGCAGTACGGGATCATCAACCAGCTGCTGCGTTCCGTCGGCCTGCCGGACCCCGTGTGGCTCGGTCAGTCGAACTGGGCGCTCGTCTCGGTGATCATCGTGAACGTCTGGCTGGGCACGCCGTTCATGATGGTGGCCCTGCTCGGTGGCCTGCAGTCGATCCCCGGTGACCTCTACGAGGCCGCGGAGATGGACGGCGCCACGCCGTGGCAGCGCTTCCGCCACGTGACGCTGCCGGGCCTGCGTTCGGTGTCGTCGACGGTGGTGCTGCTCGGCATCATCTGGACGTTCAACATGTTCCCGGTCATCTACCTGATCGCGGGCCCGAACCCGAACACGCGGATCCTGGTGACCTACGCGTTCGAGCGCTTCTTCTCCGGCGCGTCCCGCGACTACGCCATCGCGTCGACCTACGGCGTGCTGATCCTTTCGGTGTTGTTGGTGTTCGCCGCGGTCTACCGGCGGGCGCTGCGCAAGCAGGGCGAGGTGTGGTGATGACGCTCGACGCTTCTTCTTTGAAGGTCGTCCAAGCCGCCGGCCCGGTGCGCAAGCGCGCCGACCGTTCACCGTTGGCCTCCATCGGTCTGCACGGCGCACTGGTGATCGCCTCGATCATCTCGGTGTTCCCGGTCTTCTGGGTGTTCATCACGTCCCTGAAGCCGGACGCCCGCGCCGTCGAGCCGTCGCCGAAGTTGTTCAACGAGTCCTCAGTGGACAACTACACGCGGATCCTGGCCGGGGACAAGGGGAACTTCCTCGCGTGGTTCGGCAACTCGGTCGTGATCGCGTTGCTCACCACGGTCATCGCGGTGTTCCTGTCGGCCACCACCGGGTACGCGGCCTCGCGCTTCCGGTTCCCCGGCAAGCGATCGCTGATGATGTCGTTCCTGCTGGTGCAGATGTTCCCGTTCGCGGTGCTGATCGTGCCGCTGTACAACATCCTGATCGCGTTGGGCCTCAACGGTTCCACGTTCGGGCTCGTGCTCGTCTACTGCACCACCGCGGTGCCGTTCTGCACGTACATGCTCAAGGGCTACTTCGACACCGTGCCGTCGGACATCGACGAGGCCGGTCGCGTGGACGGGCTGTCGCCGTTCGGCGTGTTCTGGCGGCTGATCATGCCGCTGGCCAAGCCGGGTCTCGCGGTGACGTCGTTCTACGCGTTCCTCACGGCCTGGGGCGAGGTGGCGTTCGCGTCCGCCTTCCTGTCCGCCGCCGACGAGTCGAAGACGCTGGCCGTCGGCCTGCAGGTGTTCGTGCAGCAGAACCGGACCGAGTGGGGGCACCTCGCGGCCGCGTCCATCCTGGTCGCGATTCCGGCGATCGTCGTGTTCTACCTGGTGCAGCGGTTCCTGGTGACCGGCCTCGCGTCGGGCGCCGTGAAGGGCTGAGTTCGTTCAGGCTGGGGGCGGCTCGAGGGCCGCCTCCAGTTCTGGCCGGTGTCCGGTGACCCAGGCCCGGGCGGCGCGAACGGAGCGAGCGGCGCCTGATTCGCGCAGGCCGGCCAGCGCCGGATCGGTCTCGATGCCGTGTGCGCAACGGTCCTGCCACCACAGGATCGTCGCCACGAGCTGACTGCGGTCCTCCAACCCGTACGCGTCGCAGATCGTGCGGAGTCCCTCCGCCACAACCGTTGGATCTTCGAGGTCCAGGTACTGCCAGCACACGTGCGCCACGTCGTGGACGCGTCGGCCGGGAGCGGCGAGGTCCCAGTCGATGAACGCGAACGGCACGTCGTCGCGGTAGACCGTGTTCTTGGGCGACAGGTCGTTGTGGCACACCACCTCCTGGCCCCCGGCCAGTTCGGTCCCGGCGGTCAGGTCGTGGAACTCCCGCACGAGCCGGGCCACCCGCGCCAGACCCTCCTGGGACCGCGCCGGGACGTGGCCGTCGAGGAACGCCAGCACCTCCCGCCCCTTCCCGTCCACCCCGAGGTACCGCGGCGCACCCCGCCACCCGTGCCGTTCGAAGTGGAGCAGCAGCCGGTGGACGAACGCCGCGCGGGCGCCGAGCGGCCGCCGGACCGTGTCCCCCAGCCGCACGACCTCGTTGATGAAGCCGCCCGAGAGCGGTGTTTCGTTCATGCCTCTGAACGTAAGCGCTTACGTTTGCTCTCAACGAAACGTAAGCGCTTTCGTCTGTTCACGTAAGCGCTTGCAACACCTAACGTCGCGTCCAGACAAGGGTGAAAGGTGCGTCACATGGCAGAGGTGTCCTACGTCAAGGCGTCCCGCGTGTTCTCCGGCAACCCGCCGGTCCGCGCGGTCGACGAGCTCTCGCTCGAGGTTGCGGACGGCGAGTTCCTGGTGCTGGTCGGCCCGTCCGGTTCCGGCAAGTCGACGGCGCTGCGCATGCTCGCGGGTCTCGAGGACATCGACGAGGGCGCCATCCACATCGGTGGCAAGGACGTCACGAACGTGCCGCCCAAGGGCCGGGACATCGCCATGGTGTTCCAGTCGTACGCGCTCTACCCGCACATGACCGTCGCGGAGAACATGGGCTTCGCGCTCAAGCTGCGCGGTGTGTCGAAGGCCGAGATCAAGGCGAAGGTCGAAGAGGCCGCCAAGATGCTCGACCTCACCAAGTACCTGGAGCGCAAGCCGAAGGCGCTCTCCGGTGGTCAGCGTCAGCGTGTCGCGATGGGTCGCGCCATCGTGCGCGAGCCCTCCGTGTTCCTCATGGACGAGCCGCTGTCCAACCTGGACGCCAAGCTGCGCGTCGAGACGCGTGCGAACATCGCCGCCCTCCAGCAGCGCCTCGGCACCACCACGATCTACGTCACGCACGACCAGGTCGAGGCCATGACGATGGGTCACCGGGTCGCCGTGCTCAAGGACGGCCTGCTGCAGCAGTGCGACACGCCTCGCGCGCTGTACGACCGCCCGGCCAACGCGTTCGTCGCGGGCTTCATCGGCTCGCCGGCCATGAACCTCAAGACCGTGCCGATCACGTCCGAGGGCGCGAAGCTCGACGGCGTCATCGTGCCGCTGTCGCGTGACGCGATCGCCGCCGCCGGTGGCCTGGACGAGGTCACCTTCGGCATCCGCCCCGAGGCGCTCGGCATCGTGCCGTCGACCGAGGAGGGCATGGAGATGACCGTCGAGCTCGTCGAGGAGCTCGGTGCCGACGCTCTCGTGCACGGCGCCGTGAAGATCGGTGACTCGTCGCAGCGCTTCGTCGTCCGCGTCGACGGCCGCACGCCGCCGACCCTCGGCCAGCACGTCAAGGTGGCCGTCCGCGACCACAGCGAGATCCACCTGTTCCACCCCGAGTCGGGCGAGCGCCTGGAGTCCTGAGTCACACGTTCGAGCCCCCGGCGTGACCGCCGGGGGCTTTTTCGTGTCGTAATATGAACTCGACAACGGTTTCCATTACCTGATCGAGGGACGGCGTGATGACTCTCCGCAACGCTCTGGTCGGCACTCTCGCCGTCGTGAGCCTGGCCGCGTGTGGCACGTCCACGCCGTCCGCAGACAACGGCAAGATCCAGGTCGTCGCCTCGACGAACGTCTGGGGCAGCGTCGTCAAGGCCGTCGGTGGCGACGCCGTCGAGGTGAAGGCCCTGCTGGACGACCCGAGCGCCGACCCGCACTCCTACGAGAGCAAGCCCGCGGACGCCGCGCTGGTCAAGGACGCCAAGCTCGTCATCTTCAACGGCGGCGGCTACGACGACTTCTTCGCGAAGCTGATCACCAGCGACACCACCAAGAAGATCGAGGCGTTCCCGCTCGCCGACAACCACGCCGAGCCGTCCACCGGCACCCCCGACGCCGACGGCCACGACCACAGCACGAACGAGCACGTCTGGTACGACCTGCACACCGTCGAGGCGGTGGCCGAGGCCGCGTCCACCGAGCTCAGCGGCCTCGCGCCGGACAAGAAGGCGACGTTCGAGAAGAACGCGGCCGACTTCAAGGCCTCGCTGGAGGAGCTGGAGAAGAAGATCGCGGGCGTCGGCCAGGGCAAGAAGGTCGCCGTCACCGAGCCGATCGCGCACTACCTGATCGAGGAGTCCGGCGCGGAGGACGTGACCCCCGAGGCGTTCAGCGAGGCCATCGAGGAGGAGACCGACGTGCCCGCCGCCGCGCTCGCGTCGATGAACCAGCTCGTCGAGGGCAAGCAGGTCACCGTGCTGGTTGAGAACACCCAGACCGAGAACCAGGTGACGAAGAGCGTGGTCGAGAAGGCGAAGGCGGCGGGCCTGCCGGTCGTCGCCGTGACCGAGACGCTGCCCGAAGGCGTGACCGGCTACCTTGACTGGATGAGCAAGCAGGTGGACGCGCTCGCGCAGGCGCTCAAGGCATGAGCGCCATCTCGCTGCGCGGAGCGAAGCTGTCCTACGGCGACAGGGTCCTGTGGGACGGCCTCGACCTCGACGTCGAGCCGGGGGAGTTCCTGGCCGTGCTCGGCCCGAACGGCTCCGGCAAGACCAGCCTGATGCGCGTGCTGCTGGGCCTCCAGCCGCTGTCGTCCGGCACGGTCTCCGTGGCCGGCGGCAGTCATGCCATCGGGTACATCCCGCAGCAGCGAGCGCTCGACCAGTCCATGACCCTGCGCGGCCGCGACCTCGTCGGCCTGGGCCTGGACGGCCACTCCTGGGGCTTCGGCTGGAAAGGCCGCCGCGAACGCCGCATCCGCGTCGACGCGGCCATCGAGTCGGTGGGCGGGTCGAGGTACGCGGACTCGCCCGTCGGGCTCCTGTCGGGCGGCGAGCAGCAACGCCTGCGCGTCGCCCAGGCCCTGGTCGGCGACCCGACGGTGATGCTCTGCGACGAGCCGTTGCTGTCGCTGGACCTGGCGAACCAGCGGGTGGTCTCGGAACTGATCGACAAGCGTCGGCGTGAGTCCGACACGGCTGTGCTCTTCGTGACGCACGAGCTGAACCCGGTCCTGCCGCTGGTGGACCGGGTGCTGTACCTGGTGGGCGGGCGGTTCCGGATCGGGACGCCCGAAGAGGTCATGAACTCCCGGACGTTGTCCGAGCTGTACCGGACGCCGGTCGAGGTCGTGCGGGTGCGCGACCAGATCCTGGTGGTCGGCGCCGGCGCCTGCGAGGAGCAGACGCACCACCTGTCGGCGGAGGCCGCGTCGTGAGCTTGTTCTTCGAGTTGCTGGAGCTCGGCTTCGTCCAGACCGCGTTGATCACGGCCGCGGTTCTGGGGCTGGTCGCCGGGGTGATGGGGCCTCTGGTCGTCACCCGCAAGATGGCCTTTGCGGTGCACGGGACCAGCGAACTCGCGTTCACCGGTGGCGCGGCGGCTTTGCTGCTCGGCATCGGCGTTGGTTATGGGGCTCTGGCCGGGTCGATCATCGCCGCCGTGCTGCTCGGGGTGTTGTCCCGGCGGGAGAGTGATCGCGACTCGGTGATCGGGGCGATCCTCGCTTTCGGGCTCGGCATGGGCATTTTGATGCTTGCGCTCTACAAAGGGCGGGCCGGTAACAAGTTCGGGCTGCTGACCGGGCAGATCGTCGGGGTGGACTCGACCGACCTCCAGTTGCTGGTCGTCTCGTCCGTCGTGGTGCTGGTGGTGCTGGCGTTCATCTACCGGCCGTTGTTCTTCGCCTCGGTGGACCCTGATGTCGCGGTGTCGCGCGGGGTGCCGGTGCGGACGCTGTCGATCGTGTTCGCGGTGCTGGTCGGGGTGGCCACCGCGCTGTCCGTGCAGGTGGTCGGGGCTCTGCTGGTGCTGGCCCTGATGATCACGCCTGCTGCCGCGGCCATGCGGCTCACCGCCTCGCCGGTGCGGGCGACCGTGCTGTCCGTGGTGTTCGCCGAGGTCGCCGCGGTCGGTGGGATCCTGCTGTCGCTCGTGCCCGCGCTGCCGGTGAGCGCGCTGGTCACGGCGATCAGCTTCGTGATCTACCTGGTGTGCCGGCTGGTGTCGTCGCGCCGTTCACGCACTGCGTGAGCTGATCGGCTTCGTCACGTCGTCCTGGCGCGGCGCCGGCATCAGGCGCGGCGGGATGTCCAGGCCCGCGACGCGGACCTGGTTGCGGCCGTTCTCCTTGGCCTTGTAGAGGGCCGCGTCCGCCGAGTGCTGTGCGGTGGCCATGTCCGGGCCGTTGTCCGGGATGACCGCGACGCCGATGGAGGCGGAGATCGCCCGCAGCGACTCGCCCTCGGGCTCGGAGGGCTGGGTCTCGCGGCCGTACAACGTCACGACGTTGCGGTGCTTGTCGGTCGTGGGCACGGCCAGGGAGCCGATGGCCTCGCGGATGCGTTCGGCGATCGTGACGCCCTGGGCCACCGGGGTGTCCTTCAGGGCCACCACGAACTCCTCGCCGCCGTCGCGGCCCGCCACGTCGCCGGGGCGGAGCTTCTCGCGCAGGATGCGGCCCACCTCGGCCAGGACGGCGTTGCCCGCCGGGTGGCCCCAGGTGTCGTTGATGCGCTTGAAGTGGTCCAGGTCGATGACCAGGACGGTCATCGGTTCGCCGTCCAGGCGGCAGCGCTCGGCCAGGCGGCCCGCGTACTCGGCCAGGCCGTTGGTGTTGAGCAGGCCCGTGCGGTAGTCGGTGTGGGCGTCGGCGGCCAGGCGCTGGTGGAGTTGCTCCTGTTCGCGCAGCAGGCGTTCCAGGTGTGCTCGGCGTTCGCCCGCCTTCGAGAGCAGGGCGTTGACGAGGATCACCGGGACGGCGAGCAGCAGGGGGCCCACCCAGTGGGTCGTCATGAGCATGCCGAGCATCGCGCCCGCGCCGAGCGTGCTCATTTCGAGCATGTTGTCGACTTTGGAGCCGAGGAAGTCGAGGACCTTCGAGTTCGGGGTCACGATTTTGAATGCCACGGCGACCGTCATCACCTGGACGAACCAGTAGAGGACCGCGGCTATCGCGAGAATCAGGACCAGGCTCAGGTCGGTCGGCACGTTTCCGGTCGCGGCGAGCGAAACGCCCGAAAGGTGCACCAATGCCCAGGAGAGGAGCGTTGAGGCGAGCATCGAGGCGGTGCCGAAGACGAAGCGGTACGGCTGTCGGCGCGCTATCGGCTGGATCAGGATGCGCATCCAGATCGTCGCTATGACGGCCAGGCCGCCGGGGAGTGCGACGGCCGCGGCGAACGTCCAGACCGAGGTCAGGTCTATGTGGGGGCCGGAGGCCTCGTTGCGGCGGGCCTCTTCGGCTCTGCGGACGATCGTGAGGTGGATGGTGATCGCGGCGATCAGCGCGCCGAAGCGGAGCCAGTCGGCGGTCGAAACGGACGTGAGCTTCGTCAGGAGCCAGATGGAGGCAACGGCTACGGCCGCTTCGAGCACGAAAAAGTAAGCGATCGCACTAGGCGCAACGGTCCAAAGGTCCCAGTTGCGAATCGGAGTCAAGCCGAGTGCCCGCGATCGCCTGCGATCAGTCAAACTGTTCTTCACCACGACCCCCTACGCTCATGGCACTTCATGAGCTAAGCCGCCGCTGACCAGGTCGTAGACCACCACGCTGCCGCTCGTCGCAACGAGGAGGTGTCCTTCCATGTGCAACCGAGACTTCTAGCGCTGCCCTTCCTCCACCCGACTTCAATGCCGCATCCGGATCATCCTGGTGCCTCTACGACGGATATCGCTATTGGTGACCGTTCTGTTTCAGATTGCCACCACCTTCGTGTCGGCGCGACCCCTCGCCCGTCGCCAGGCGAAGGTTGCCTGCGTCGCCAGCAGCAGTCCGATACCGCCCGCTCCCGCGATCGTGGCCGTGACCGATCCGACCGAATGGGCGACGACACCCGCCAGGGCCATTCCACCGCCCTGGCTCGAACGCAACGCCGCGCGCCCAATGCCATAAGCCCTGCCGCGGTACTGGTCCGGTAGCAGGCGCATCCACGCCGAACGAGCGGGTGTGTGATAAGCCCCGCCTATACCGGCAATCACCAGCAAAACGATCGTCCAGGTCAGGTTCGGGTTGAATGCGAACATGATCAACGGCGCCAGCGACAGGATCGCCAGCGGGCCGATGAGCCGCTCCCGCTTCGCCGGATCCCTGACCAGGCGGAAGAGCAACGCCACGCCCAGCACGTTCGCCGCGGGCTCGATGGCGAGGATCAGGCCGACCGCCCAGACCGCGTTCAGGCTCGCCGCCAGCGGGACCGCGAGCCCTTCCGGGACCATCGCGAGGCCCGCGAGCAGGCGGACGCCCAGCAACGTCCTGAGGCGCGGTTCCGACACCATCAGGGTCAGCACGCCGCGCGGTTCTTCGTCGTCCTTCTTCTTGCGGCCCAGCGGGTCTGCGGCCGGGCGGTGCTGCACCGACGTCTGCACGAGGATCGCGAGCAACACGAACGTGCCCGCGTTGATCGCGAGCGCGAGGCCCGGGCTCGTGTGGGCGACCAGGAAGCCGGCCGCCGCCAGACCGGCCATCTGCGCGATGTCGACGGACGTGCCGAACAACGCGACACCGTCGTCGTAGCGCTTCTGCGGCAGCACGTGCGGCAGGCTCGCCTCCTGCGCCGCGAGGTACGGCGAGGAGATGGCCAGCACCACCACGAGCAGCACGATCATGGCCCACAGCGGCATGCCGGGAATGGCCATCGCGCCCATCAGCACGGCCTGCATCCAGGCCGTCGTCACCATTACCGTGCGGCGCGGGAACCGGTCCGCGACCCAGCCCAGCAACGGGCCGGAAATCAGTGGCGGGAAGAGCGTCAACGACCACGTGAGCGCGGTCCAGGCAGCGGATTGTGTTCGCTCGAATACGAGCAGTGACAATGCGACCGCCGCGAGTTGGTCGCCGGCGGTCGATGCGGTCGAGCCGATCCACATCGCGCGGAACTCGCGCAAACCCACGAGCTCGCGGAGGGCCCCGCGCGTCGTCATGCGGTGCCTCGCGGGGCCGCTGCCCGCGCGCGGCGAATCGGCACGTCCCGATTCGCTCTACGCCGAGTCACGTCGCCCCCGCCGGTGGTAATCAATTCCTATCGACAATCACGGTAGAAGCTGCCTGACCGTTCAACGTCTGTCCTACCACAGTGTGTACCTAAACGGAGCAGAGCAGTTACCTAAAGTAGTTACAATAGTGAAACACGGAGCTGATCTTCTTCACAGTTGACCTCGGGTTCGCCTGATTGGATCCCAAATGGTCACGCTATGTGTCAGCCGGTGCCAAACGGGTGCCGCGTGCTCGCCCAACCGGTGCAACCGGCTCCGACTCCTGACCGGCAGGACCCGTTAATGGCGATCGAGACGACCGTACCCGCGCCCGGGAGTGGCGCGTAATAGGCCACGCGGTTTGTCATGCGATCGGCAGCGTGGTTCTGGCAAGCGTGAAATGTCGACTTTCCCGCCCGCGAACCTAAACCGGTTTCGCGGGCAGGAAAACGATCACTAACGTCGGCCAATGGACGCCCTTAGCGTCACAAACCAGCCGATAACGTCAGACAACTCAGCCTTTGGCGTCGATCCGGCGGCGACGCGCCACCTCGGCCAGCACGACACCCGCGGCGACCGACGCGTTGAGCGATTCGACGCCCGGAGTCATCGGGATCGACACGGTCTGGTCGCACGTCTCCTTGACCAGACGCCCGAGCCCGCGGCCCTCGGAACCGACCACCACGACCAGCGGTCCGGTGGCGAGTTCGAGGCCGTCGACGTCCACGTCGCCGTCCGCGTCGAGGCCGACGATCATGAGACCGGCCTCCGCCCAGTCACGCAGCGTGCGCGTGAGGTTGGTGGCCATCGCGATCGGCAGCTTGGCCGCCGTGCCCGCGCTGGTGCGCCAGGCGACGGCCGTCATCGACGCGCTGCGCCGCTGCGGCAGCACGACGCCCTGGGCGCCGAACGCCGCCGCGGAACGGATGACCGCACCGAGGTTGCGCGGGTCCGTGACGCCGTCCAGGGCCACCAGCAACGGTGGCCGGGTGGAGCGCTGCGCGGTCTCGAGCAGCTCGTCCGGAGTCGCGTACTCGAACGGCGGCACCTGCAGGCCGAGGCCCTGGTGCATCGCGCCACCGGTGATCCGGTCGAGCTCACCGCGGGCGACCTCCAGCACGGAGATGCCCCGGTCGGCGGCCAGGCGCACGGCCTCCTGCACGCGGTCGTCGGCGTCGATGCCGAGCGCCACGTACAGCGCCGTCGCCGGCGTGCCCGCGCGCAGGCACTCCACGACGGGGTTGCGGCCCGCCACGGTCTCTGCCTGCGCCTTCTCGCTCTTCTGACGACGCTGGGTCTTGCCCGCGTCGATCTTCGCCGCCACCTTGGCGCGCTTGTACGCGGGGTGGTTCGGGCGGTCGGTCGCCTTCGGGGTCGGGCCCTTGCCCTGCAGGCCCTTGGACTTCTGTCCGCCGGAGCCGGTGACCGCGCCCTTCTTCGAGCCCGGATTGCGCATCGCGCCCTTGCGCTTGGAGTTGCCAGCCACGGAAGTCAGTCGTCCTTCAAAGTCCACTGCGGACCGCCGGGGGTGTCCTCGACGGCGATGCCCGCGTCGGAGAGCTGGTCCCTCAGCGCGTCGGAACGCGCGAAGTCCCTGCTCTTGCGGGCTTCCTGGCGTTCGGCGAGCAGCCGATCCACCAGCGTGGTCAACGCCTGCCGCATGCCGGTGTCGGCAGACGACGCGTCGTTCCACTTCGGCGACAACGGGTCGACGCCGAGGATGTCAGCCATCCGGCGGACGCACTCGGCCGCGGAGCGGGCCGTGTCGTCGTCACCGTCGGCGAGTGCCGTGTTGCCCTGGCGCACCTTGTTGTGCAGTGCGGCCACGGCCTGCGGCGTGTTCAGGTCGTTGTCCATCGCGGTCACGAAGTCCGGGCACATGTCACCGCGGAGTTCGATCGGGCCGAGCTTCTCCACGGCACGGCGCAGGAACGACTCGACGCGGCCGTACGCCGTCACCGCCTCGTTCAGCGCTTCCTCGGAGTACTCGATGTGCGAGCGGTAGTGCGGGGACACGAGGTAGTACCGCAGCTCCTGCGCGCGGACCTTCTCGAGCATCGCCGGGATGGACACGGTGTTGCCGAGCGACTTGGCCATCTTCTCGCCGGACAGCGTCACCCAGTAGTTGTGCATCCAGTAGTTCGCGAAGCCGTCACCGGCCGCCCGCGACTGCGCCTGCTCGTTCTCGTGGTGCGGGAAGATCAGGTCGAGGCCGCCGCCGTGGATGTCGAACGTGCCGCCGAGGTACTCCGTGGCCATCGCCGAGCACTCCAGGTGCCAGCCGGGCCTGCCGTCGCCCCACGGGGTCGGCCAGGACGGCTCACCGGGCTTCGCGGCCTTCCAGAGCGTGAAGTCGCGCGGGTCGCGCTTGCCGCGCACCGCCGTCTCGCCCTGTTCGACGGCGTCGAGCTTCTGGCCGGAGAGCGCGCCGTACTCGGGGAACGAGCGCACGTCGAAGTAGACGTCACCGTCGACGTCGTACGCGTGCCCCTTGTCGATCAGGCGCTGCATCAGCTCGACCATCTGCGTGATGTGGCCGGTGGCGCGCGGCGCGTACGACGGCGGCAGGCAGCCCAGCGCGTCGTAGGCGTCCTCGAACGCCCGCTCGTGCGTGTACGCCCACTCCCACCAGGGCCTGCCGTGGTCGGCGGCCTTGGTGAGGATCTTGTCGTCGATGTCGGTGACGTTGCGGACCAGCGTGACGTCAGCCCCGTCGCGGGCGAGCCAGCGGCGGAGGACGTCGAAGTTGAGGCCGCTGCGGACGTGCCCGATGTGCGGCACGCCCTGCACGGTCGCCCCACACACGTAGATCGACGCCGTTCCGTTGACCTGCGGGTGGAACTCCCGCATGGACCGGCTCGCCGTGTCGTAGATGTGGAGGCTCACACGGGAATGGTACGGGCCACATCCAAAAGAGCGTCCGGGCGGTCACTCGTCGGAACCGGGTTGACGAGCCGGAAGGAGCAACCGATGGCTTCCGCTCCGCCGTCCGCCTCCTGGCTGTCGCCGACCATCACGGCATCGCGCGGATCGACGCCCAGCCGTTCGCAGGCCGTGGTGAAGATCTTCGGGTCCGGCTTGACGACGCCTTCCTCGTACGACAACACGAACTCGTCGACGAGGTGCGTCAGGCCGTGCAGCTCGAACACCGTGCGGATGTCCCAGCCGATGTTGCTGACGACCGCGACGGGGACGTCCTCGAGGTGTTCCAGCGTCGCCTTGGTGTCCGGGTACGGCACCCACGACTCGGGGTGCAGCAACTGGTCGTAGAACGCCTCGGCGTCGGGCACCAGCGCGTCCTCGAGGACCTTCACGTGCACCCAGCGGTGCACGTCGGCGTCGAGGTCGCGGCGGTGCCAGGCGTCGGCCAGTTCGGGGTCCATGCCGTCGGCGATGCCGACCGGGGCGGTGAGAGCACGCATCAGGGCACCGTTGGACTCCAGCTCGGGGTGTTCGAGCCGGAACAGCGTGCCGGAGAAGTCGAAGAGCGCGGCGCGGATCGTCACGCCCCCGACTCTACGTCCTCTTCGCCTAGGTGGTCTGGACCTTTTGGAGCTCGGCCTCGACGGGCCGCACGTCGTACTCCAGGTGCAGCCGCAGGTCGCCCGCGCCGCGGTCGGTGGCCGCCGCGAACTCCTCGACGAACCGCTCGATCTGCTGCAGCGGCTGGTCCGCGAGCCGGGCGGCGGCCTGGTAGAGCGCGACGTAGCGGTCCGGCGGCGTGGTGCCGCGCAACTCGGCCGACCAGTCGAGCAGGCCCTCGTACTGCTCCACGAACGCGTTCGCCAGGTGCTTGATCTTGTCGCGGTCACCGGGACGTCCTGGCGGCCCGAACGCCATCTGCACGCGGCCGGGGGCGAGCAGGTCCTCGACGGTGTTGAGGATGCCGTCGAACGACCGGCTGCGCGCCCGGAACGTGTCCAGCGCGTCCACGTCCTCGGTGATCAGGCGCTTCGGCTTCGCCGTGCCCATCTCGTGGCTGACGCGCTTGTCCTTGAGGTTGCGCATGAGCATCGCGACCGTGTCGGAGAACAGCTGGTACTCCCAGCCCGCGGGCGGCGGCGCGGTGGCGGCCTTGCCGACCTTCTGCGCGATCATCTCGGCGAGCTCGCGCGGCGAGCGGTTGCTGATGTCCAGGTACCCGGTGCCGGTGCGCAGAGCGGGGATCTCCGTGTCGTCGAACCGCACGGGCAGCACGTACTCGGTGTCCGACACCAGCGCGCGGTCGAACGCTGCCTGCCGTTCGTGCTTGGTCCACATCTTGCGGGCGTAGTGCTCCGAAATGAACATCACGCAGAACCGCGAGTCGTTGCGGTAGATCTCGGTCAGGTGCTCGACGAGGTTCTTGCCCCAGAGATCGGCTTGCTCGTCGGTGTCGTAGAAGCGGGAAACACCCAGTTCGGTGAGGTGGCGAGCCACCTGGTCGACGTAGGGGCGGTCTTCGCCGGCGAAGGAGAGGCACACGTCGTACTTGGGCACCAGCCGAATGGTAGTGGCGGGAACCACAGCGCCGGCGGGGGAGTTGTCGGGACATGAGCCTGGGGTTCCTGTTCGCGATGTCGTTGCCCGCGTTGGTGGCCGCGCTGTTCTTCCTGGCCGTGTTCGAGAGGTTCGTGCGGGGCAGGAAGAAGGGGACGCCGCTGTCGACCGCCGGGATCGGGGAGCTCGGCGCGACGTTCGAGGCGGGGAAGCGGGAGGAGCTCGAGTTCCGCAAGGAGGAGCGGCAGTTGCGGGACGAGGAGGGGGACGGGGCGCCGCCGCGGAGTTCGGTGGACCTCGACGGCGGCACGGCCGTGCTGAAGGTGCCCACGCAGAGGCAGGCGTCTTAGCACCTGTGGGGTGCCGGTTGCGTAGGTGCCGTTGAGTTCCAGCGGGGTTGGTCGCGTCCCCAAGTTCGACTTCCGTTGCGAGGGCGCTCGCGTGGGTCCTGCCGAAGAGCGGGGTGCGATCGGGGCTTGACAGTGAGGATGTGTGTGGTGGTTCTCGCTGGGCTGGTCTGACTCGTGGCTTGACTGACCTTGTGTCTTTCCGAAGATCTGTCGTCTGGTCTGGTGGGGACCGCTGCCAGGGTGT
>NZ_BSTF01000035.1 GCF_030269365.1 Lentzea sp. NBRC 102530 | reverse complement strand
TTCAACCGACTCAAGCAGTTCCGCGACCTCGCCACCCGCTACGCCAAGCGCGTCGCCTACTACCAGGCCGAACTCACCATCGCCGCCATCGTGCTCTGGCTCCGATGACTTACAGGACACGCGCTAGACCCGATGCACCGCCCCTGGGTATCCCTGGGCGGTGCATGTCCGTATGAACACGACCTCGACACCTGACCGCCACTCATCCGAGCTTCATCGTGGATTCATTCTGCGGACACCCAGGAGAATCGCGACAGAACAACGCCAAACCCGTATACCGGCCGCGTGTTGCGAAACTCCCACAAATACCCGATCGGCCACCGCGTTCTACCTGGTCAGCTGGCCACTCGGGCGAACATCGCGGCCACACAGGGCACCGAGGCCATGAACCCGGTCCGAATCGACCACGCGATGCACGAAGATTCTCGGTATCGAAAGCCGATTTCCGAGAGGAGAACCAGTGCTTCGCAAGTTCGCCGCAGCGGCCGCGCTCGTCGCCGCCACGCTCACTCTTGCCACACCGGCGGCACTCGCCGCGGGTTCGGGTCCGGGAGCGGGCGCCGCTCCCGGTACGACCGCACCCGCGGCAACCACTCCCCCGAGCTCAAGCACGCCGTACTACTACACCTGGTACACGACGTACTCGGCTGCCAGCAGCCGAGGCAGCCAGGGAGTTGCCGCCCAAGAGTGGAAGACCTACAAGGTACAGACCGTCAAGAGCGGTTCGGCGACTTACTACTACCTTTGGTTCGGACGCTGACAAGACGTGTCGCGAGCAGGGCCGGGCTATATCGGCCCACAGCTGTGAGGGTTTCCGTCGCCGACGGAAACCCTCACAGGCTGAGTGCGTTCAGATCGTCCGCTGCCTGAGACGCGGAGGCGGTGTGCGGCGCGATTTGAGACCTCGTCCCCGCAGCGTCGCCAAGCGACGGAAAACGCTCCAGGGACGAGGTCTCACGTGTCAGTTTCGTCAGTACGGAAGCTTGCCGTACGTGAACGTGCGGAAACTCGCCCAGGTCTGCACCAGAGTCCGGCCGGAGCTGTAGGTCCTGTCAAGACCGGCGAAGCGGGCCAATGAGAAGTTCACGTCGTAGGCTGCCAAGTAGAACCTCGTTCCCGCTTGCACGGTTGAAGTCGCCACAGGCCGTACGGGACCGTAGGGGCCCTGGAGCCCCTATCCGGAAAGCCCGCGGCAACTCGGTAGTCGGACCCGTAGTTGCACGCCCTGAAGCGCTCGGTTGCCGCCTGTGCGGTACCTGAGGTGGCAGCCTTTCCCACGAGCGAGGCTGACAGAAGCGGCCAGCGCAACGAACTTCTTCACGTGTGACACAAGGTATCCTTTCGATATCAAGTCTTCGATGAACACCGGATTCGCGCCCACAGACATGGTGGGAATTCACACCAAAGCGCATGAACCGGCCTTCCGCCAAGGCGGACGCAGAGTGGCCACACTTAACATACATTGAAGATTTCCTCTCCGCCCTTGAATCAGTGCAAGCTCTCCCATGAGCCCCGCGGGCGCCGACAGTGAGGGTGCACAAGGGCAGAAGTTTTGTCCTGACTGGACCGACAACCTTCCGTTCTGCCGCCCGACCGACTTCCATCGCGGTTGATCGAGCCGTGAGGAGCGCTTGTTGAGGAAGACCCGCCGCCAATGTCAACATCCCCAGGACCCGGACCGCGGCAGACCACGAAGACGGGCGGGCAAGGGCATCGTCATCGGGAGCGCGGTCGGTGTGACGGGTTCAATCCTAGTGGCGGGCGTGTTCCTCGCGGCGTGGAAGGACACCACGGCAGCGGACCCTCACCAAGGAACCAAGGGAGCGCCCGCGCTGTCGCTGGACGTTCCTTCGCTGGTCACCACCTCCACGGAAGTGGAACCACCGACCAGCACCGACACCTCACAGCCTCAGGCCGCACCGCAGCCACAACCGCGTCGCCGGTCTGCCGTCGAGACAGATGCCGCGCCGCCGACGATCGTCATCACCACGACCACCACCCAGCCGCCCACTACACCCGCGACGACGAACAGTCCGTCCAGGGTCGGCAGTCCTTCTTCGTCGTCCCCGAGTTCTCAACCGAGCTCGACGTCATCCCAGACAAGGGACGGGACCGCGGGATGAGGTGATCCGCACCAGCCGCACGCGTTTACGCGATCACGGCGAGCGACCGAAAGCGCGGGTGCCGGAGTCCGATTAGGCACGACCTCGGCCACAAGTGAAGCATTCGGGTAGTGTGCGCTGCCCCATCGGACCCCACGCGCGCACGGCATTCGGAACACGAGACCACCCACGGTCTACTTGAACGAACAACGCATTCGTGTCTGAAAAGGGAATCCCATGACCAACTGGGACCGCCTGGGCGGGTCGACCTACATCGGAGTCATGACCAGGCACGAAATCGACGTGCTCGACAGCTACGTCGTCGGCCTGCTCGGACTCCTGAGCCACCGCGCCGAGTCCTATCTCCCCGTGGGCGGAACGCGGGCCCGGATGCCGGCTGCCCCCACCAAGGACGACAGGATCAAAGCGATCTTGGTCGCCGAACTCGGCGCGGACGAACCCGACTGGTTCCTCGCCCTCAACGAGGAGTGCGTTCTCCGCGAGGTCGCGGAAGCGCTTCAGCTCATGGCATCGACGCTCCCGGCTTCCGGCGGCGTCGTGATGCTGCGCGTCGGCGCCGAGCCGGCAGCGTGGCTGCGCTGCATCCGCCACGTCCTGGCGATCATCGCGGCGGTCGTCGACCACAACGGCGAGGTGCGGGACCAGGCCAGCGAACCCACCGTGATCTGGCTGAACGCACTGGCCGACGGACTGACCACGGCCTCGGCTCACGTCGCTCTGGAGATCCGGGAGCACGGCAGATGAGTTCCCACCGGTCGGCAGCGTCGCGGGACACCCTTCAGCGCTGCTGACAGCACCGGTTCGCGACAGCCCACGACGCGAGCCGACCGATGGCACCGCGGAAGGTCACCGTGCGAGCCTCGCGAACTTCGCGTTGAGTGCCGCCATGCTCTCCTCGGTGAGCACGTACTCGGCGATGGACAGCTCAGTCTCACCAAGGTCGTGCTGAGGCAGATCAACCTTGATCATGACGACCTCCACCTGACCTGACCGCACGGCGTAGCTGGTCTCCACGACGTGAACGTCCTGGGGGGAGAGTCCCGAGCCGAGCCGGCCTCGTCGTGCCCACTCCACGGTCATCGCGTTCTGGAGCGCCAAGGTGACCAGGTTGGTCAAGCGCTTGTTCTTCGCGGTAACGGTCATCACGGGCATTCCCACGTTGTTCAGCTTGCGCCACAACGCCGCCCGCGCTACCTGCCGAGCCATGTCACGGATCACGTCGACGGTGCTCTGCGGCATCGTCATCTGCGGCCCTTGCACAGAAAGCATCACCTGCGCCGACGCGATGTTCGACGTCACGAAGTCCGTCAACGGCACCTCGTCCCCGGCGCTCACGGAACTCTCACCCGCCTCACCGAAGAAAGCCGGTTCGGCAACCGCATAATAGCCGGTTGAAGCACCGTATCCCACAACGGCGTTCGCCGCGAAGAACTTCCCGCCGCGCTGAGGTCTCATGTTCGTCACCGCGGCGCTGAACCGCGCGGCCTGGGTGTCTCCTGCCGGCAGAAGCGTGTTCACGTGGCACGTGCGAAGCACGACAGGTCGATCCGGATCAAGCTGAG
This sequence comes from Lentzea sp. NBRC 102530, assembly GCF_030269365.1. GTDB lineage: Bacteria > Actinomycetota > Actinomycetes > Mycobacteriales > Pseudonocardiaceae > Lentzea. Next base: position 30,601 of record NZ_BSTF01000035.1, on the reverse strand, counting down.
CCCGCCGGTAGGAATCAGTCCCGAACAGCACTCTGGCCGCGATCGCACCGTCCAGGTACACCCCGTCACCGAACTCACTGGGGATATCGGTTTTGAGCCTGAAAGCGAACCCTTCTGGGACACCATGTCCGATCAGAGACCACGACGGGGCATCGATCCCCGCCCAGGGCGACAGGAAGGCGCGATGACGGAGCAGCGGTTTCCCTGCCGCGTCTACGAGATTCGTCGCTTCCGTCTTGAAGTAGTACTCCTGCTGCACCACGTTGTTGACATGGGCTGACCTCGACATATTGAACACGTCATCCGTGCGTGCTGGAGAGTAGACAGCGGTGACAGTCCAAGGCAGATGCTGTCGCTGAACCCGGTGCACGATGATGTTCGCCGGACTGGGCGTAGGCCGCAGATGCTTGACCATTGGCTGTCCGGCCGTGGCGAGAGTGCCGTCGGCACGCCACGCGGGGCTGAGAGGAGCCTCATGCACCGTAACGTGACGCCCCAGAGACATCAACGATTTTCCGACCTGCTGGCCGTCCCCGATCCTGCCGTTCGGAGAAACGAGCAGAAGATCCCGGCCGTCAACCGGGTCCACAGGTTTCGTCAGCATCGAATATCCCGACAGCCCTCTGGCGAGATCGTCGGGAGAGATGACCATCGACGTACTCTTTTGTGTCGAGTTATTCCCGTTGAGGCGCAAAATATCGTACCCGTTCAGCCCCGTGTCGACGAAGACCACGACGGGCGGCCTCACCCACGGCGCCTGACGCATCTCAACTCGTCCGTCCGTCGCGTGAATCTCATACATCGCAAGCGTGTGCCGCGTCGCGTGTTTCGCCCAATCCGCAGCTTTCTGGTGTCCTGCACGATTTCCCGCACTCCACACGTACAGCACGTCGATGCCGTTACTGTTGGCAATCAAATCCACCGCCAGCTCGCCATACCTGATCTTTGAGACCACTTCGTAGTGAGCGTGATCGAGCGAGGCCATACTTCCTCGACCGAACACCAGTTGTCCGGTGGTCGCCACGATCTCTCCGAAATGACCTGCGGCCCGGAAAACCCCGGCGATATCGTAGGCGAGCCCGCCGTGGCTGATCTTCTCACCAACCCGGTTGCCCACGACTTTCCAACGCCGCTGGGGATCGTGCCGCAGCGCCATCTGGATCTCCGGATGGCCCAGCAACATTCGCCCGAGCTGCCTGCCGCCCATTTCGACCACGGCGCCGGAAGAGGTAAGAAGCCTGGCGACCCTGCCATCGGGCGAATCGACGACGATCTGCAACGGCGTCTGATTCGAAGCTCCGTTCACCGACGCGCGCCTCGCGAGCTCGGCGGAGACCTCACGCATCCGATCGGGCGGCACAGCAGCACTGGGGAACGCGGCCACGGAACCATCGACAACCAACAGGAAATCCCGCAAAGACGGTGGCGGCCCCATTCTGAACGACTTGACACTGCTGACGACCCTCATTCCCATCTCACCGCTAGTCCTGCCGACATAGTCGATGCTCAGCCAGGGTTGTCCGCTCAAGAAGCGCAGGGTCTCCAGAAAGTCGGTGTTCAGCTTCGCCGCCGCCGCGGCTTTTTGCAGTGCGACAGCCCGTTGCACGGCACTCGCGCCTGCCGGGACGTCACCGTCGGGGTTGGCGGTCACGAGGAGCAGGGTGGGAAGTACCTGGCGTTTTCTGAACATCGTGAAGATGTCGGACGAGTAGACCAGCCTCGCCATAGCGTCAGGAGCGACGTCCACGACGGCCTTGCTCTTGGTCGGGACCATGAATCCGTAGGCACTGCTCTCCAGCAACAGCAGAACCGTGCGGGTGTGGACGCCGTCGGTCTCCGACACCGACGCCCACGGCGCGACCACGGACTCGGTCTTCGTTACACCACTGGCATTGATGACCGCCTGCTTCACGATACCCAGTTGGATGGCGGCGGGAAGTGCCCCACTGTGCTTCTCCACTTTGTCATTGCGGTTCTTCGGCGTGTCGAAGGCCATACCGAAGGTAATGCCAGCCACGTCGATCAACGGAATCCAGGCGACATCCTCGGATCTGGGCGAGGACACAACGGAGGCCGAACCGAAGTTCAGCAGCGAAACCTGGCCGTCCTGGTCGACCTGCACCGAGACAGGCGCGACTTCGACAGACCTGAACGGTCCGACACCACGCAACGCCACGGCGAACTCTTTCGCCATGTAACTCGCCTGGTCCTGATCGGTCAGGTCCACGGCGATGACCAGCCGCACGGCGGTGCTCGGGTCCGCTGCGTGCATGATGAAGTGAGGTGAGGCGGTCACGATCCTGGCCAGCGTGCGGGCGTCGACGTACTGGCCTGCCACGAGGAACGTCCCCGCTTGCTGGGTGACGAAGATGTCGAACGTATGGTTCCTGGACAATGGCATCGAGCCGTACACCCTGGCCCACCGGACGGTGATCGCGAAGCCATCCCAGTCGAACCCGAGGCCACCCGCCTTGCCGACTACCGGGCCATAGTGCTCGACTGGCCCGAACGGTCCCCTACGCACCAGGGTTCCCTCGCCAGAAGGCTCCCCCACGGTGTCGTCGGACTCTGGGGACAACCGCGAGAACGCCTTGTCGACCGCGGTGACGGCGAGGGTGTCCACATCTCCTGCCAGGTCACGCAACTCGCGTTGTCCCAGCTCCCGTTCCGGCAGCCGCACGGCGATCAACGCCGTGTGCCCGCCGTCCCGTGTCGCCACCGCGCTGAGAACCTGGACGTCCACCTGTGCCAGGGCGACGTCCAGCCCGAACTTCCGCAGGATCGCGAACTCGTCGTGCAACGCCTCGTTGAACAGGCTGTGCGCGGAGTTCGCGTGGTCGAGTCCGCTCTTCGCTCCTCTGGACAGCGCGCCAAGGGTGCCGTAGCCGGTGATCTCGACCCGCACCGGTCCAGCGCTGTTCACCCCGCGCCAGGCCGCGGCGCGTGCCACCCGGCGAGCGATGGTCCCGACGAGGTCCTTCTGCTCTTGCGGACCGGTGTCTGCCCCGGACGAGAACGTGACGATGACGGGCTCGATCTCGGTCGCGGCGAGGTCGGCGAGCGCCACCAGCGGCGTCTGGTCGCCGTCCGCCGGCGAAACCTCGGTGATGCGTCCTCCCGAGTCGGTGACCTGAAGCCCGTTCCCGCTGTGCACCAGCAGATCCGACGTAGGTCCCACCACTGTGGACGGTGTCGCGGCTCCGCCGTGCCAGCTCGACATCAGGTCGCGCGCCGCCGAGCCTCCGTTGATGGAGCAGGGAAGCAGCAGGACAGGGGTGTCTCTTGGCAGACCCGCCTCGCGATAGAGGGAACCCCCCGTGACCATCTTGGCCATGATCGCTCCGCCGATCACGGTGGTGTCGCCGATCTCCCAGGGCCGGTCGGTTCGCAGCCCGACCGTGAAGCCCTCGGACGAGCCATGTCCGTCGATCACCCACGGACGCCCGTCGATTCCCGCGAGCGGTGAGAGGTACGCGACGTACTCCGTCTCGGATGTGCCGTTCTTCCTCGCTGCGGCGGTGAGTTCCTTGCGCACGTAGTAGCCCCTTCGAGAGGAGCCACTCCGTGCTGTCTGGGACATCAGGTACGAGTCGGTCAGCCCGCTCGGGAAGTACTGCCCGTCGACAGTCGACAGCGAGGTCCTTCGCGGCCTCGTGACGACATTCTCGACCGCCAGTTCGGAGGGATCGAGCGCAGGAAGTTCCGTGAACGCGGTCCGCGACACGGTGATCGTGCCGTCGGGCTCGAACCTCACTCCGGTTGTCGCGACGCTCAACGGCCGCCGGAACCCGCCCTGCAACAACGAGTCACGGACCAGGTGCCCGCCCGCCGCCTCACCGTTCGGCGTGACGAGCGCGATCGGCCGTCCAAAGCTGTTCGTGCCGAGGATCTGGCGCATGGCCGGATGTGCCCGCGCCACACGGGCGAACTGTTCCGGCGTCACCGTCCCCATCACGCCGTCGCTACGCTCGACTCGATATCTCCCGTTGCCGGAACGGGCGATCAGGAACAGCGGCATCTCCTGCCAGGAAGACCTGCGGCCGGTTCTGGCGCCATCGGCCGATTCCACCTGGTAGGTCTCTAGTTTCTCCTCCGTCGCATTGAATGCCCAGGTTCTGGCAGCGCCATAGTCCGCCTCATCGTTCTCGGACCGGAAGTACAGCGAGACCGGGTAACCTGAAGCGTTGAACAGCACCTCGGCCTCCAGATCTCCGTCCCGCAGACCGGACACCAGGGTGAACTCGTCGAACGCCGACGGCTTCGTCGAGACATAGACTTCTCGGTAGATACCCTCCTCGTGCAGGACAGTCGCGAGGTCATAGGCAACGTCGCCGAAGTTCGCGTTTGTCACACTTTGGGGTGTCACCACCACGATCGGCCGCGCCGGCTCGGAATTCAACTCATTCCAAAACCCAGAGTGGTTCAACAACATCCGCCCGAAGTCCGCGCCGCCGAGCTCCAGCACCCTGCCACCGTACAAGGCGACCCGCACGTACTTGCCGTCCGGAGAATCCACTATCACAAACAGCGGCTTGCTGTCCCACTCGGACGTGCCGCTTCTCACAGCTGAGATGAAGGACCGCAGTCCAGGCAGTTCGTCGCCCGTTACCGGGAATGCGAAGACCGAACCCGAAGACGTGTCCGTCACCGGGCTGACTGACTTCCGCACCGCGTTCGCGTTCAGCGAGAAATTCGTGGCCGCGCTGGACGAGAAGGTCTGCTCGAACTCGGCTCCCTCCGGCACGCGGAGGCTGGGCACCGTCGCGTCATGGTCGGCAGGCCCCGAGTACGCGGTGATCCGCCGCGGCCCGCCCAGTTCGCGCAGTCTCGCCTGTAGCTTCCGACTGCCAGGGTGCTCGACGGTGGAACCGGCGCCGAGATCGTTGGTGATCAGCACGATGTCGGGCTGGGCGGTCCCTCCGTGCGCGGTGCGGAACCAGCGCGACTTGTACGCCAGTTTCGCCATCTCGTCAGGGGAAACCCGGATGACCTCTCCCGAGATCAGCGGAACGACGTACATCTCGCCGTCGGCGTCCAGCAACAGCTCGAACGGCCTCAGCCGCGCGCCGTCCGTCGTGTCCGCCCACAGGGCGATCTTCGGGCGGAGGTGTTCGCTGCCGTTCTCGTCGACACTCCGTTCCAGAACGACGCGCGTGCTCTCGTCGCTCGCGCGCCTCAGGTTCGCCGCCGTGCCATCTGCCTGGCGAGTCTGGGTGTCGAAGCTCATTCCCAGAACCCTGCCGTCCGCGTGGGACAGCGGCAGCCAGGCGACGTCCTCCGGTCGCACCTCCGAGATCCGCTGAAACACCGTGCTTCCTGCCGGGGCGGCCTCGATCAGGCGGAACCCGCCCTTCCTGCCCCGCAACAACTTCGCGAACCGCCGGACCTCCGCGTCAGCGGGATTCACACCGACTAGGCGGACCGGCACCGCCGACCCGAACTTCTGATAGTGCGGCGATCTCTTCACGATCTCCAGCAGCACGGCCGGAAGCACCCGCGTGCCGTTGACGGACAATCCCTCCGCGCTCGATGTCAGGAACAGGTAGAAGGGTCTCGCCGCCGCCGGTGGCATCGCCGCGTAGCGTGCGACCCGCTCCGCATGGCCGAGGTCAGTGGCACCAGCGTCGAAACTCAACCCGCCCGACGCGAACTCCGAAGGATCGTGTACCGCGACCGGTGGTTCGACGATCTTCGCGCGCGGTTCCTTCCCCTCGACCGACACAATGTCGTCGGAAGGCGGCGCGTCATCAGCGGAAGGGGCCAGCTTGGCGAACGCCTTGTCGAGGGCGTCGAGTTCCTTGCTGCTGGGGTGGTCGGTGGGGCCGAACATGAGCGCGGTCACCTCGTCCTGGCCGAGTGACTGCGGCGGAAGGTCGACAGTGATGACGACGCCCGACTCCTCCCGGCTCGCCGACGCGGGAACGTCGACAAGGTCGAAAACGACATCGTCGATCGTGAGCCCGCGTGCCAGTCTGCCCAGCCGCCCCCATTCCGCGATCATCTCCGCGCCCAGCACGGCGTGCGTGGCCTCGAATGACGAAGATCGCTTCGCGACCCCGGTTCCCTTGATGACCACGGTCGGCATCTCCGCGCCGTTCAGTGCCCGCCAGGCCGCCGCCCGCGCCAACTTCTGCCCGACCATGCGCAGTACCTCGGCACACCCGATGCCCAGCTCACCTCGCGAGTCGAACCCGATTTCGGCCGGGCCGATTTCGGTCGCGGCGAGATCCAGCAGCGGCACATCCCACTCGGGGTCCCTTTGTCCGTCTCCAAAGGCGAAGTAGGCACTCCCGCGCCGAACAGATCTTGCGGATGAGTAATCGGAAGTGACTATGTCGTCCGCCGCGGCGATGATCGGCTTTCCGCCGCGCAAGAGCCTCCACTGCCGGGAGAAATCCGCTGCAGGACTTTTATCCCCGCCGGTTGCCACCAAGCAGGAAGCGAACAGAACAGGCGCGCGGGGGTCCGCTTTGGTCATTCGATAGACATCGCTCACCACAAGGAGGCGCGCCGCTCCATCGCCGCCGGACAAGACAACGTCACCCCGCTCCATCGCCTTGTTCGACTTGAGGATCAGCGCGAAGTCCGATTCAGAGCCGTGACCTATCCACAAGTACGGCGGAAGATCGCTGACCGCATGAGGAGAAAGATAGGGAACGGCCCTTCTGATAACGACTCTGTCATTGTCGTCGATAACCGCGTCATTGAATCGCCTAAAGTAGTACTGCCGACGCACTGGCGCATCATACGGAGCCTGAATAATGGTCGATAGTTTGTCAAAGTTCCTGGTATCGAGGGTATGTCCCCACTGCCCGTACCGGTCACCGGAGAAGGGTGACCAGTCGACCTGATCCGCTCGCGGAGCAGGCGGCTGGTGGGCCACCAGGGTTCGCAGTGCCGCCGTGAACCGTCCCCCCGCAAGGAGCTTGATCCCGTGCCGGGCCTCAAACACAGTCCGCGAAAAACCTGAGTGCGTCAGTTCGGCGGCGAGCCTGTCACCACCGCCGACCTCTCCACTCAGCGAAGCGATCACGATCGGCCGCCCCTGATGGCGACGCAGGACCTTGCGCAGTGCAGGAACCGACGTCAGAGCGCCCGACAATTCCCCCGCGGACAGGCGGAGGACTTCGCCGTCCCTACGCTGAACAACAAACTCCTTCCCTCGCATCGAAACAAAAAAGAAGATCGGCGGACGCACCGCGGACCATCCGGATATCTTTCTTCTTCCAGCCGACGTCAGATCACCGTGAGGCAGTTCGACCTGATAGTCGGACAGAGAGGCGCTCGTAGCCTCTTGTGCCCACGACCTGACCTCGGCGATCGCTCCGCTGTCGCCGTCCTCTCCGCTGGAGAGGTACAGAGCGGCGGGGTCGCCATCACCGTCCGGAAGAAACTCGATCTCCAGATCGGTTCCCAGCAGATCGGAAACAAGAAAGTACTCCAGCTTCGACGAGTCCGAGAACGCCGCGTACACGTCTCCGAAGTGACCGATGTCCCGCTGCCGCAGCCTTTCAGCAATCTGACGTCCCAGCGACTCGACGTCCTTCAGCACCCCGTTGTCGCGACTGACCACGACCAGCGGGCGATCCGGATCACCCGCCAGCGCAGAGGAGAACTCGGAACTGTTCCACAGAATGACCGCCAGCTCGGCGCCGTCCACCTCGTAACGCGGGCCGGTCTGGGATTCGATCAGCGCATGGGCGCCGTCCGGCGAGTTCACCACCACGAAAATGGGCCTCTTGCGGCGCGTGCGCTGGTTCAAGTTCCACGGTTCATCACCCGCGAACACACCGTTCTCCGCCGAAATGCCGAAGGTAACCATACTGGCCCGGTCCTGGCCGCCCAGTGGGAACCCGAACAGCGATGGCGACGTGACCAGCTCGATCGAGTCCGTGGACAGGGGCGGCCCTGCTTCGAACTGGCTTCCGTGCGGCAGAGCGAAGCCCTCGCGGCCGAACGAGAAGTCCCCCGCGAACAGGTGAGTCTGCCAGGGCCGTCCGTCCTGCGACCTCAGTTCGCGCACAAGCTCGCGAAGCGCCTCCCAGCTTGGTCCGGTATCCGCCGAGACGTCATGGCCGAGGATGATCAACTGCGGACGGACCGCCTGCTTCCGGTAGGCCCTGAAAGCCGGGGAACTGACCATCGCCCTCACGAGAAATGCCGGACGCACCCTCGTGATGAGCTGACCAGGAATCGGGACCTCGAACAGGCCACCTTCCAGGCTCAGCATGACCAGTACAGGACGCACGCGATCACCGGTCGTCGCCGGCGCCCAAGCCGGAAGGACGTAGTCACGGCTCTTGCCCACAAGAGAGCGTTCGTAAGTCCACCTCAAGGCCAGATCAGATGGAAACTCCCCAATCTTGTCCGCCATCTCGGCGACGGAACCGTGGCCAAACAGGAGGCCGAGTGGCTCGTTCTCCCTTCCCACGAATGAGCGCCATTGGAGATCGTTGGCTTGGACAGCCGACACAATCAAGTAGGCGGAGTCGTCCAGACCAACGACGCGGTTGTCTGTACCGACGCTGACCGAGCGAGTAGCCAGCTGCACAAGGCGGAACGAGTCCTGCCCACCCCGCTCAGCGATCGCGAACTCACGGGCGGTCCGCGTGATCTGGGCAAGATCGTTGTCACCGACCTGAACACCGACGATCCGAAGCACCACCGAACGATCATCCGCATACCTCTGGTAGTGCGGGGACCTCCGCACGAACTCGGCCAGCTCGGCGCCGCCCATCGCCTGGTCGCCGACCTGGGCCAGGCCACCGGACCACGTCACGAACAGGTAGAAGGGCGGGGGGATGCCGTCAGCGGTGAACCCGGGCCTCCGCGACGCGGAGTACACCTGTTCCCAGAAGGCTCTGTCCTTTTTGGACCCGTAGTCGAGGCTGAGCGCACCTGACGCCTCGTCGCCGAAGGGCTCATGGGTGTTGACGAAAGGCTGCTCGGCCTGCTGATGGGCGAGCGGCGATGCGCCTCCGCTCCCGGACTGGCCATCGCCGGTCCAAGGGTCCCCGGAGGCCTGGCCACCGCTGTGCGCGAACCACTCGCCGGCTTCGTGGTCTGGCGCCTGTTCCCCGTCAAGATCCACGTCAGGACGGTGCGGCGCGGCCGGCTCGCCCGACATGGACACCACCGCGGACTCGTCGTGCACGAGCTTCGCGAACGCGGCTTCGAGCGCGCCGAACCGCGCGGTGGTGATCTCCTCCAGCGACCCGGTGGCGTCACGCACTTCTCGTGCGCCGGGAACGTTCTTCGGCAGTTCGACGCTGATCGTCGCCGGTCGTCGCCTGCCAGGCCCGCCGACGCGGATGGCGAGGTCCTCCGGCCGCAGGCCGCGCCCGAACCGTCCCAGCCGCGCCCACTCCGCCGCCAACTCGTCCAGGAAGACGGCGGCGGCTCGCTCGGTGGTGATGCCGACCTCGGGCAGGCCTGCCCCGTTTCTCCTACGCCAGGCCGCTGCCCTGGCCACCTTGCGGGCGATCTCACGCACTCGTTCGGCGTCCGAAGGCGTCAGTTTCCTTCCTGTGCCCTCGATCTCGACCGGGGCGATCTGCTCCGCGGCCAGATCCGACAACGGCACCGGCCCTGCGCTGTCCCGCGCGGACCGCTCGACATCGGCGAGGACCCCGCCGGCCTTGACGGCATGAAGTTGGCCGGACATCGTCAACACGACCTGCGTGCTCGCAAAGGTGACAGTCTCCGGACTGACCTCTTTGCGCCATTGCCGTCCCAGCTTGCGCGCCTCACTCTCGGACGCGCCGTCCGCGACCTCGTTCACCGAGCAGAAGACCAACACGTTGGGACGAGCGGGATCAGGCCGAGTCTGCGTGTACACCGAACTGCCGTACATGATCCGCGCGGCTTGCTCGCCCGACAGCGTCACGGTGTCGCCGATGATCCAGGGTGAGTCGGTCCTGGTACCGAACTTGAACCCATCCACGCCGCCATGTCCGGAGTTCGTCCACGCAACCTTGTCCTCAACCGCCCATGATGCGAGGAAGGGAGCGAAGCGCGCGGGCACGACCGCGCCCTGCTCGTCCGTCGTCGCCGGCGACACTTCTCGCATGAAGTACATCTGTCGTACCGGGGCGAAAGCGCGCGCTTCGCCTGACATGGACACGATGTCCCCGTCGTCGAGCGGAAAGAACTGGCCGACGTTCCCGAGTTCCCTGTCAACCAGGGCACGCGAGAAGACGTCATCTGGCTTCAACACCGGCGGCTCGAAGGTCAGGATCTCGGCCTCGTGAGCGGTGAGCCTGCCGTCCTGGGTGAACTCGCCGCTCGTCAGCAGGTGTACCCGACGCCGGTAGCCACCCTGGGAGAACACGTCCGTGAACGTCCGGCCGTCGACAGCCGAATCGCCGGACGGAACCAGTACCAGAGACCGATTACCGCTCCTGGGCAACAACTTTCGGATTTCCGGCTCCGACCTCATCGCCTTCGTGAACTGCTCGAGCGTGAAGGTCGTCGCCTGCGCCTGGCCAGGGCTCGCCGCGTCGCCGAGGCCTCGCCGCAGTCCCCGTACTCCCTCAGCACCGGTCTCGAAGAGAAGAAACAACGGCAACTCCGTGGATGACCACGGCGAATCCTCCGCGCGATGGCCGTCCTCATAGGACTTTAGCGTGGCAGGGGTGGCGTTCCACGCCCATTCCTTCGCCCGCGAGTACCGCTCTTCGTCCCGATCGCTGCGGACGTAGACCGCGACCGGACGGCCGAGACGGTTGTGCAGCACGTCCCACTTCAGATCGCCGGCACGCGATCCTGACACCAACTCCCAGCCTGACGCCGTGGCCGGGGCGTACACGTCGTTGAGAAAGCCCTCTTCGTGCAGCGACCCCACCATCTCGGACACCGCCGGTGACGAACTGGTCCCTTTCCCTGCTCCTACGAACAGCAGTTGCACGGGACGGTCCGGGTGTCTCTCCAATGCCAAGCGGAAAGCCGAATCCGACAGCAATGTCCGGCCGAACTGACGCCACCCCAACTCGTGCGTCACACCGGACGAGGACCTGACGCGCACGACCTTGCCGTCCAGAGAGTGCACCGCCACCAGCAACGGCTTCTTCTGCCCCGGCCCCGTCGGCGGCTGTTGCCCGGCACCGTGCTCCACTTGGCCGACGAGCTCACGGAGCGACTTCCGGTCCTCGTCCGTAACGGGGAACCCGAAAACGGAGTCCGACAGAACTCGATCCAGTTCCTGCGCGGGAAGCGGGCTGCTCTCCGCGAACATGGCGCCCTCTGGCACAACCAGACCACGCTCGTCGAACTCGATCTCACCCGCATAGTCGTAGCCGTGCCAGGAATCCTCATCCCATTCCTGCAGTGCCGCCCGCAACTCGGCCCCCGCCTGGCCCGACTCGGCAGGATCAGCCCCGTCGTCGCTGACGAACAGCACCAGATCCCCGCGAACGGGCCGGTTCCTGGCTTCCTGGTACATCGGCGATTCGACGATCAACCGCGCCATCCGCCGCGGGGACACGGCCGCCAGACGACCACCTTCCAGCGGAACGATGTACTTCCCGTCGCGCATGACCAGGACGAATCCGACTGGTGGCACGCGATCGCCGAGAACCCCGTGTGCCCAGGGCGGCAATTCCCGCACAACTGTCTTGGTGTCGCTTCCCTGTTGTCGCTTTCTGCCGATCAGGCTCATCACCCTGTCGGGACCGTACGTGCCCAGCGCCCGCTTGAACGCCGTAGCGCGATCCTCGCCGAGGACGAGGCCCGCGCCGAACGCGTGACCATCGACGCCTGCGAACGAGGTCCAGGAGACCTCGCTCGGGGCGAACTCCGAAACCACGAAGTAGTCACCACCAAGGGGAACAACCTGCCCGGTCTCGTCGACCCGCAGCTCTCCGGTCGTCACCTCGACGGTCCTGAAAGGACCGTCTCCGCGAAGCGCGGTCGCGAACTCTGCAACCTGCTCGTGGAACTCCGCCGAGTTTTCGGCATCAATGCCCACCACGCGCAGGGGAATGGTAGGGTCGGCGCCGTACTTCTGGTAGTGCGGTGAGCTCAACACGACCTCGGCGAGTGCTGCTCCGTCGAGCAGGCTGTGTTCGACCAGGAAACCGCCGTCCGTCGCGGACACGAACACGTAGAAGCACGCGGGTTGCGTGTCCTGCGGCGGCACGGCCGAATACAGCTGGTCCCAGTACAGGGCGTCGTTCCGGACGACGGAGCTGAGACTCAAGCCACCTGACGCCGCCCTGCTCCTCGGCCTGTGAGCCCGGACGTGCACCAATTCGGCCGCAGGTTGCGACAAGTCGATGCTGACGACATCGGAGTGCCCGCTGACGTCGTCAGTGTTCTGGTTCTGTGCCTTCGGCTCGGTCAAACCATCAGAGGCAGGCGGAGCCATCGGTGAGAGTCGCCCCTGTGCGAGATCGACCGGAAGCATCCGCTCCGCAGTCTCCCCGGCATCGTCCACGTCTACCAGTGGATCTCCATTGAGAATGCCGAGCATGTGGTCGATCTCGCGGGCGGTCCGCGAGCCGACCTGGCCTGGTCTCCAGTGGTTCTGGTCGATCTTGTGGTGGTGATCGAGCACAACGGTGTGATGTGCGCGGTCGCCTGCCTCGACCGGTACGATCCGGAAACGGAGCAGCTCGCCCGTGGAAAGGCGGACGTTCAGCTTGTTGCGCAGTTCGTCAACGGCTCGCTGTGCATCACGTACTGCACGATGGCGGGTCGTGTCGTCAACTCCCGACGCAGCTTCGAAGTTGATTCGGACAGTCAACTCCACGACGCCGTGGCTACCGTGCCCGGCACGACGGATCTCGAAGGCCGGGCGCATGACGCTCGACTCCGCCGCCCCGGCAGATTCCCGTCTCTCATGTGCACGGCCACGCTGGTGTGCCGGCGCATTGCCGAGGCGCTCTCGTGAATAGCCGTGCGGAACGATGCCAGAGCCGAGCGCGAGCTCCGGTAGGTCGGACCCACGTCCGACGGGTTGGTCTCCTGAGTTCGGAACGATGCCACCGCTCATGTTTTCGTCTGCGGGAACGTGCCCAAGTGCCGACTCGGACGGCAGTTCCGAAGCCCTCGTCAACGGCAACCTGTCCGGCAGCGGAACGCCGCCGTGGATGTCCGCCGATTGTTCCGCGTAGGGCGGGGCCTTCTGTTGCGAAGGCTGTGCCGCCGACTCGAACGCGGCAGGCGCGGATACGGAATCCAGGCCCTGCCGCAGTGACACCGGAACAACAGGGAACCCCGGAGCCGGCACACCCGGCAATCGCTGCATCGCAGAGCCGCCAGCGGTTTCGCCGCGGCCAGATTGCGACTGGCCGGCCGGACTCGCGCCCGAGGGCTGCTGCCCCGCCGAGTTCGGCGGCTGTGCCCCCAGTCCAGGAGAGACAACCGTGGCTGGCTGCCCCGGCAAGCCTGTACCGGCCTGCGGCGTCGCCGGAGTACCGGAGAGGCCGCCACCAGGTCCCTGCTGGCCTGGCACGACCACGACGGGTTCGTCGGCAGCGGTGTTGTTACCCAGCAGATCGCGCGTCATCGGGTTCTGCGACGGCAGATCAGCCGCCCGCAGTGGCGACCCGACCGTTTCCACGTCCGGTTGCCCAGCGGCGGGCGACTCCTGCGGACTCACGAGATTGGCGGTCGGCGCGTTCTGGTCGATCGGCGCGGACTCCCCAGGCGCGTGCTCATCCCGCAAGCCTGAGAAGGCCGGGCCATCACCGAGCTGCTGGGGCCCGCTCGGGCCAGGAACCTTCGTCTCAGGCAACTGGTGGTTCAGGTTTCCAGGAGCATCCTCGTCGACGGTGGGACTGGACGCGAAGCGCAGTTCTTGCTGGGGTTCACCTGGGATTTGCACACTTGATGCCGTTGCGCGGAACGTGGTGTCTTCTGGCTCGGCGACAGTGCTGACAGGATTGGACACCGGACTGGGGACGATCGGCCGGGCCGGCTGATCGGCGGGGGGAGCGCCTCCCGAAATCGTTGCTACGTCGTCATGCTGCGGCATCGACCGACTCGTAGCGCTGGAGACGACGGGGGACTCCGTGTTACCCCAGGTTTGCGGCACACGCGGCGTTGCCGGCGTGCTGATCGGAACGACTGGCAGCGTGGTGATCGCGTCCCGCGTCTCGGGCTCCGTGGACGAGTCATCGATCGGTGCTGTGGTGGCCAACGAGTTCGGAACTGACGTTTTGCTCCCAGATGACGTGAACGGTAGTGCGATGGACATGTCGCTCCCCGGCGTCTCTCCACCCCGCGCTTCTCCACCCCGCGCTTCTCCATCCGGGCTCTCGATCCTCGGCTCTTCGCTGCCCGACTTCGTGGCACCTGACCGCTCCACGCGCGACCCCTCCGTGCCCGCCGCGGCACCGCCTGGTTTCCGCAGAGCAGGGTTCGCGAAGCCAGATCCGGTGGCGGTGGTGGGATCGACAGGGGTATTGTCTCCGGTGGGCTGGTTCATCTTTCCGGCAATGACTTGACCTGTGTCATCGGCTGCCTTCTGCGCGCCGCCCGAGAACGCGCCACTGGTGAACGCGGTTCCCAGTCCGTCGAAGTCGCCACCCAGAATGCCGGTCGCACCAGCGTCGACCACGACCTCGGTCGCGCCCTCCAGCCCACCGTGGAAGGTCACCGTGTCCGCGTGCTTACCCAGATATCGCTGGCCGGCCTTCATGCCCGCCGTCATGATGCCGCCTGCCGCACCACCAGCGGCCGCGCTCACGATCGAGTCCATTGAATCCCACGACGTGCGATTGCGCTCGATGAATTGCAGCACCTGTGCGTTGGCGTTCTGCATCACCTCACTCGCGGCTTCACTGACCATTGCCCGGCCTGCCACGAGCGCGAACGACTCCATTTTCGCCAACCTCGGCAGCAAGCGCGCACGCAATGCGGCAGTCAGTACGGGCAACCAAGGCGCCCCCCATGGACTCCACAACGCCCACATGATCTGCGGAAAGAACAACACGAGTTCTTGGAGCATCTCGTAGCCATTCTTCTCCTCCGACAGCGCCAGCTCTCGCAACGCTTCCTCGTTGCGGCGTGCCACAGCGCCCATCGACGGGCCGAGCTTGGTCAGCTTCCCCACGAACCTCCGCACACCATCACCGGCTGCACCTCCCAGGGCTCCCCCCACAGCCACACCGGCCGCGTCGCCGTCCTGGAGCAGATCCTCAAGTCTCGTCCCAACGTCGCGCAACCGCGCCGCAAACGCACGTGCTCCCGCTACGTCCAGGCGGGGAAACGGCTGACCTACGACAAGGTAGAACAAACCGTCGAGCTCGGGGGGAACATTGACTGCCATGAGGACTCCCAAGCCGAACAGTTGCTTCTCTTCGGTTTGTTAAGACACGTACGATTTCTCAAGGACATATGGACAACGAGCGATCAACAAGGCCCACGCAGCCGGAGAAGTGGGTCAACACCACGACCATCGACCCACGTCACGAACCAATTCTAACGAGCGCCACAGGTAGCCCTGCGGTCAAAATCCAGGAGTTCAGGCGCGATTCCCCAAGGAATCGACGAAAAATAACATCTGATCTCTTCCTCGCTGCATGTTTCCTACTTTTTCAGCGTCCACAAGCGTTCTACCGAATCAGGTCTCTCAAGAAAGACCGCCACCGGTTTCCACGCGCACGATCTATCACGACCCGACGCTTTCGCGCCGCCGCGCATGATCACCGCCACACGTGTTCTGCACAACACTCAGGCAAAGCTGTCCCGCCTCTGTCCCAGCCCTCCTCAGACCACATCCAACGCGACGCACAACACAGAGCAGTACAGCCACCAGATCGCCATCCGGCAACACAAACCCGCTCTCCCAGGACAGAAGGCCCCTCAGATTGCCCGAACACACCCGAAAGACCACTTTGAACAGCCTCTACATACGAAATTGGAGACGCGAGAAATTGCCCGCGCTCCCTGGCTCCGCTCTGCACACTCGCCCACGGGCATGGATATGAGGTACACGGGAAAGAGGTGTCGAGACAGCCATTCGACCAGCCGGAGTCCGAGCTGCGAGTCTTGCGTTTCGCTCTGCGCGGCGCCCAGTCGTGAACAATGGAGCGTAGAGCTGCTGCAGTACGCCCGCTGGATGGATCTGCGCTTAGTTCGCAGCGTTGTCCAGCACTACCGCAATACGCCGATCTCGCATTGCGGCACGGAACAGTGCGCTCCGTTCCATATCCGTCGACGGAACTTGGCTGATGGGTGCACCTGGTTTGGCCAACATCTGTTTTAGCGCCTCAACTGGGGAAAAGCGAGGATCGTCGTCACCGCGCGGGTCGAGGACGAGACAGCCATCCACTGCAGGTTGAGTCGATCGACGGCCATAGCCGTCGAGTTCTTGCCGCTACTGGGCGCATCGAACGCGACCACGACGCCACCCGCGTCAGCCGCGCATGACAGGTCCTCCAGTTCGCGCTCTCTGCCAACAATCGCCCGCACCATCGACAGCTTGTACACCCAAGGTTCGATGATGAGCGGCCGCTAAGCGGCATCGGCCGTCTTTCGTCAAGCGGATGAAAGACTCTTTCCTTCGGCCTCGTTCAGGTTGAGGGCGGATGTCAGCACCCGACCGACCGCTCCTGGACGGAAGCCTCTTGGCCACGCTCCAATTCACGCAGTGTGCGAACGCTCAGGCCTGACGACCGAGCCAAATCGCCTGCGACATCTGTGCCGCGATGCGGAACTGCAACAGGTGATGGCCAAATGAAAAGCCAGTCGGGCCTTGGAGACGCTCCGCACGTGACCTATTGAACCCGTGAAATGCGGTGAGAGACATCAGCATCACCTGACCTGACGCATCACTCGTTCAACACGCTTAAGAGTTCCGAGAGTGACCTTTCACCCAGGGCAACCAGGCGGGTCTCAGGATCGCCGCCCGACGACGAACCAGACGATCTCAAACCTTGATCGCCACACCCGCGAGTAGCCCCGCACACGGTCGGATGTCCGCCCTGCAAGACTTTCCAGGTGTCCAGACGCGGTGATGTAGCGACATCAAACCAGGCTCCACGATTGTGAGTTCACCGAACATCTGCTTGATCTCCAGTTCGCCTCTGGGATGAAGACAGCGGTTGGAGCCGGCGAGCAGCCGCCCCACCTCGTCCAGATGCGAGAGTGCCAAACCTGGCGTCAGGTGTGAGATCGCTGCGGAGCTACCAGCCGCGAAAGCTGCGCAGTACCTCGGCACCACGAGTTCCGGCGCTTGCTGGGGTCCGATCAAGTGGAGCAGTCCGATAGCCAGCACGCCGACTGGCTCGCGCAGGTCAAGAATTCCTTCTCGTATCGCAGTCCACAGCACCAGATCCACATCCAATACATTGGCATGAACGAACCCGGCGTTAGCCTGACCACCGATCCTGGCGCGCAATTTTCCATGCTCGATCACGGAAATATCATTGTCCACGTGCACCACCCGGATTTCCCTGCAGAGATACTCTGCAACATCCAGCGGACCACCCATGGTGGCAATTCCTGATCCCAAGTCAAGGAACTGCTTGATACCACGGTCAAGCATAAAGGACATTGCCGAGAACAAGAATGTACGGTCATGCAACAGAACCCCGCGTACCCACTGAATAACAGGAGAGAGCCGTCAACGTAGGCACGATCGAAAGAGAAGTGATCACCACCACCAAGAAGATAATCCTGCACCCGAGCCGTGCTGATCAGGCCCAAATCGTTCATGCTGACATTCGCCCGCGCATACGTCACACCTTTCGACCGGCTTGTCGCGCCGGAATATTCCGACCCATTGTGACCCTTCTACACGGATTCTTCTACCACACGCGGAGAGCGAGTTCACCAGGGAAAACAACAGTGCGCGATTGACTCGACTTACCAGGAGAAGCTTGTGCATCGCCGCAACCAATTCGGCCCACTGCAGGCTTGCTAATTCTGGTGGATCACCGGGGGCGGCCGCATTTGCACGAGCCTCGACCTCGTCCAGGATGACCGCGGATTGGCGACGAACGGCCAGCCGCAGAACTCTTCCAGCAGTGTGGCGTCTTACGGCGCATTAATTCCGGTCGCAGCAAATTTTGGACACCGCAGGCAAGCAACGCTCTCAGCGCACAGCGGTACGGCCAGGCCGCTGCCCGACTACCACTCCCTGCCCAACGATCTCTCCCACAGTCATGGACCAGCGGTGACGGGAAGCAGCGTTCGAGCTCCCCCCAGCGAACGGACGCACCAGTCCCTACAAACAGGTGCCTCATAACCAGGGCCCGTACCTAAGTCGGTCAGAGAAATTCGCTGATCGCAGCACCGTGGAAAGTGGATTCGTAGATGACGGCGAGTCTTTCATAGCGGTTGAATACGACCCCAGGTGGCGTTTGAGCCGGTTGATATCGCTCCACAATGAGGCCCTGATTTAGACTTTGAGGGCGAAGGTAGGTGGTCGGCCGGCTTCCGGCCCTTTGGCCTTGCGGGGCCGTGCTTGTCGGCCTCGCTCGGGCACAAACACAACCTAAGCGCCAATCTCACCGACTGGCTCAATAGCGTCACCGAGAGTCTGCTAGATATCCCAGACCTGCATAATCCTATTTGATCGAACCTCAACCTACGGTCAGCCCGAACCAGAGGGCGATGGAATGTCGCAAGAGAAATCAAAGTAAGCCACCAAAAGACGCAATCGATTCCCCTTCTGACAGTGCGGACCGCAGTGACATTGGTGATTATCTACTAGAAGACATTGACCTGCTACTGGCAGACACCCCTGAATGGGCGACCTTCACCCACAGGGAGGACAATAGATTGCCACCTCCTTATCGGCTGAGGGGTTTAGATGACCGACTACCTCACACCCCTGCTCTGCGGAGGCTGGCGGTGACGGGTTGACATCAGGACGGCTATGCCATCGCGGCTCCTGTGGGGCCGCATCGGTCGCTGTCCTGTCTGGTCGGGTGGGCCCGCCTTCCTTCGCCGGACGCGGGTGGATGGCCAGCGGCCAGGCCCCGGTCAGAACGAACAGACCAAATCGTTCCAAGGCCGCGGCGTTGTCTCGATGTGAGTTGCGTTCTTCCGCGAGCTCAACGGCATAAATGAACGAGGTCGCGCATCAAGAACCTGTCCTCTGCAGTCTGGTCGAGCAGATGCACGCTCGACAGCGCAGACAGATGGCCCTGTGCCTTGGGAGGTGGCTGGTTCATGAAGAGCAGCTGCCGCTTCATTCCGGACTGGGCCGCCTGGGGGCAAGCCCAGCAGCTGGAAGGTGTTGGACATCTTCGATGGCAACGCGTCATGTGAGTACGATAGAACGGTTCGCACGGCGAGAGTGTCGTTGACGGCGAACACATCCAGCGGCTGGCGCCGGGCAAGTTCGTCAGCGAGCGTGCGAGGTGGTGAGTTCAGTAAGCGACTGGGCCTTCCGCCGCGATCCGGAGTGCGCGAGGACGCCGCCGTCCCGCGCGATCCGCTATCACCGGTGCCGCTTCAAGAGTGTGTCGATGCGGGGTCCGACAATCCAGGTCACAGCTACGCGAATGCACGAGGCACGCACCCAGGTGAAGCCGTTGTGGACGACTCTCGAGAGGAAGGCCCCAACCGCACCACCATTGACAGGAAGGCATCACTCGGCAGCAGGTCGATGTTGCTGCCGAACTGTCGCGACTGCAAGCGCAGGGCCACCGTGAGGGGCGCTGAACCGGGGTGGGCGAACACGGCGCCAACAGGAGGTCCCTTCCACACCCGCAGGAACTAGAAGATCGTCAGTGAGGCGATCGCTGGTTTGCCAATTGGCAGGACCACCCGGCGAAAGATCATCCACTCCTTCGCCCCGTCCATCCGGGCGGCTTCGATCAGGTTGCGCGCAGTGTTGCTGAAGAAGTTGCGCAACAGGACGATCGCGAACGGCAGACAGAACTCGACGTGGAACAGCACGACGCCAGTAACGGTTCCGAAAAGGCCCAGCGAGCCGAAGAGCTTCGCCACCAGGAGCAATGCCACCTACACCGGCATCACCAGCAAGTCGACCACGACGAGCCTGAACGTGTCACGGCCGGGGAAATCGATCCAAGACAACGCGTACGCGGCCGACGCAGAGATGACGTTCACCAGCGCGGGTGGACCGAACCGCGATGTACAACGTGTTCAGGAACGACTGCAGCACCGTGGAGTCCGCGAGCAGCGCCGCGTAGTTGTCGACCGTCAACTCGGCCGGTTTGACAAAGACCGTCCACAAGCCGGAAGAGGTGTTCGCCTGCTCATCACCCGTCCACGTACCAACAACGTCGACGCTCGATCCCTTCGCACTCCGTCCCCCGCGGTGCCCTGCCCACAATCGGTGACGACGAGCAGTGCGGCAAGCACGACGCTGAACTTCCTAGCGCTGGTCAGCACTCCTTGTTCCAGATGGACGACCCGGTGGCCGGATCGAAGAAGTGCAGGCGGGAGGTGTCGACCCAAACCGCGACGGGCTGGCCCTCGAACACCTTGGTACGAGGGCTGAACCGGCCGACCAGAACGGTACGACCGTTCGCGGCCGGGAGCACGTCGTCGTCGCCGGTGTCGCCGGCCAGCGCGCGGGTGTCGGCTGTGACGACCGGTGACGCATCGACGGGGAAGTGCACGAGCACGTCAGACCCCATGGCCTCAACGAGATCTGCGACGACGTGGAGAATCCGGTCTTCGGACGCATCAACCAGCGTGGCATCCTCCATGTCCTCCGGCCGGATCCCCACGATGACGTCTTGGCCGATGCGGTGCTTCAGCGCGGGCCTGTCGTGCAGCACGGACGCGGGAAGCAGCAACGCGTCCGAGTTCAGCTCGAGCCACAGCTTCTCTTCTTCGCCGAACGTGAGCTTGCCGGTGACGACGTTCATGCCGGGCGAACCGATGAAGCCGGCGACGAACAGGTTCACCGGCCGGTCGTACAGCTCCTGCGGCGGACCGACCTGTTGCAGCACACCGTTCTTCATCACTGCCACCCGATCACCGAGCGTCATCGCTTCAGTCTGGTCGTGGGTGACGTACACGGTGGTGACACCAAGATCGCGTTGCATGCGGGCGATCTGAGCTCGCACCTGTACGCGGAGCTTGGCATCCAAATTCGACAAGGGCTCGTCCATCAGGAACACCTGTGGTGCCCTGACCATCGCCCTCCCCATCGCGACGCGCTGACGCTGTCCTCCGGACAGATTGCGCGGCTTCCGATCGAGATGGTCGTGCAACCCGAGCATCTTCGCGACGCGGCGCACTCGTTCGTCGATCTGCTGCTCGGGCATTTTGCGGAGGGTGAGGCCAAAAGCGAGGTTGTCGTGCACATTGAGATGCGGATAAAGGGCGTACGACTGGAACACCATGGCGACGTCGCGGTCCCGTGGTGCCACGTCGTTGACGACGGTGTCACCGATGTGGATCGTTCCTTCAGTGATCGCTTCCAGTCCCGCGATCATCCGCAGTGCAGTGGTCTTGCCGCAACCTGACGGGCCCACGAGCACCAGGAACTCGCCATCGGCGATGCTCAGGCTCAGATCGGTCACCGCACGGGTGCCATCAGCGTATGCCTTGCCAAGCCTCGTGAGAACAACTTCTGCCACGCCAACTCCACAGGTATAACCTATGACACCGCGTCTGCGGATCGGCACAGAACGTAATCTGGGACGCCCTAAGCAGGAGTTAAGGACTTCACACGGTGTTCCTAAGGCCCAAATCTTCTGCCCCGGCGCACATACCAGGTCCTGGTCGCTGTGCCTATCGTCGCCTGATGACAGATCACGGCCGCGTCACCGCCAACTTGCTGGGCCTTTTCGGAAGCGGCCGTGATAGAAGTGGATCCAGCCGGGTAGTGCTGTTCGGCGTTCGGTTTCTGATTGGTAGTGGCGTGCGTAGGCCCAGCCGCCGGCCAGGGTGCGGTGGAAGCGTTCGATTTTGCAGTTGGTCTGTGGCCGGTAGGGCCTGGTGCGCTTGTGCTGGATGCCGAGCTCGGCGCAGGCGTCGCGCCAGACGAACGGGCGGTAGGCGGAGCCGTTGCCGGACAGGACTCGTTCGACGACGGCTCCGCGTTCACCAAACCAGGCGCCCGCTCGGCGCAGGACGGCGGTGGCGGTGTCGCCCCGTTCGTCGGAGTGGATCTCGGCGTAGGCGATGCGGGAGTCGTCGTCGACGACCGTGTGCAGGAAGGCCTTGCCGGTCAGGGGTTTGCAGTCCTTGCCTTTGGGCAGGCCGGTCATGGCGCGTTTGTCGAGGTCGCCTTGCTTCCTGACGACGAAGCGGTGTCCGCCGCCGTCAGGGATGTTGCCGAACTTGGTGACGTCGACGTGGATCAGCGAGCCGGGGTGCGGGTGTTCGTAGCGGCGCAGGGGTTCGGCGGTGACGCGGTCGATGCGGGACAGGCGGTTGATCCGGCAGCGGGCCAGCACGACGTGCACGGTGGATGCGGCCAGGCCCAGCTGGCCAGCGATCTAGACCGGGCCCAGCCGGTGCCGCCAGCGCTGGACGACGATCCGCCGCACGACCGGCTCGGGTGTCCGGTTAGGGCTGTGATGCGGTCGTGAGCTGCGGTCGAGCATCCCGGCCTGGCCCTCGGCGTGGTGACGAGCGGCCCACTTGCAGGCGGCCCGTTCCGCGACCATGAACATCTTCGCGGCGGCCGGCAGGGGCAATTCTGCTCCACGATTAGCTGCGTCAGGCGCAATCGTGTCCGTGGTGTCAGCCTGGCGTTAGGGTGGGACACGAAGGCCTCCGGCACGTGAAGCGGTTCCTCGACAGCTCCACTTCACATCCAGAGGCCTTCACCTGTCTTCACGACAGGCCATTACGTCCGGAACAACGTTCCTGGACATCACAGCTAGACGAGTAATTCCGAAGTCTGGGCGGTGTCTGGAGACGGACGAAGGGTGTTCAAGATCAGTTTGTGAGGACCGACCTGAACACCCTTCTGACCGCACTCTACGTCAAGATCGATGACCACTTGGGCAGGCCCGCCCGGAGCGGACGGCCACCACGTCTGACCGACGCCGAACTGATCACCCTCGCCGTCGCCCAAGCCTTACTCGGCATCCGTTCCGAGGCCCGCTGGCTGCGGTTCCTGCCCCGGCACCTGCCTGGAGCTTTCTCCTACCTGCCACAGCAATCCGGCTACAACAAGCGGCTGCGCGCAGCCGTCCCGCTGCTCAAGCACACGATCCGGATGCTCGCGCTCGACACCGACCTGTGGACCGACGCGACCTTGGTCGTGGACTCCACACCGGTCGAGTGCGGCCGCTCCCGCGAGACCACCAAACGCTCCGACCTGGCCGGCTGGGCCGGCTACGGCTACTGCTCCAGCCACTCGCGCTTCTTCTGGGGCTTACGCCTGCACCTGGTCTGCACCCCGGCCGGACTCCCGGTCACCTGGGCACTGGCCAACCCCAAACTCGACGAACGCCAGGTACTCATGGCCATCCTCGACCACGATCCCTCGGTCCTGGCCGACCGGCCCGGCCTGCTGATCATCGGCGACAAAGGCTACGTCTCCCGCGAACTGGACGCGTTCCTGGCCGAACGCGGGATCCGGCTACTGCGCCCGTCCTATCGCAACCGCACCCCACACCCGGCCCAGCATCTACTCAAACCCGTCCGCCAGCTGATCGAGTCAGTGAACGACACCCTCAAGGGCCAGCTCGACCTCGAGTTGCACGGCGGCCGCACCATCGACGGCGTCACCGCCCGCATCGCCCAACGCCTGCTCGCCCTGACCGCCGCGATCTGGCACAACCGCGCCACAGGACAGCCCACCACCCGATCCCTGATCGCCTACGACCACTGATCAGTTAGGACTTACTCGTCTAGGGCGCGCCAACACGCTGCGACATGGCGAGCGTGATCACCGAACGCATGGCGTTCTGGTCGGAACATGCGGGGCAGCAGGGCAGGCTGTGCGACCTCTCGGTACCGGTGGAGGGAGCGGTCGTCGGCCTGAGTCAGGACCCCGTCGAGGCTATGCTCGACACATTGCTCGAACATGCCTTCTTGCGCACGAGGCCACCCGCTCCGCTGTCGGTCGAAGTCGTGAGGCACGCAGGGGTGGGTACGGCTGGTGGTGAAGGATGGCGGCACCGGAATCGCGGACGCGGAGGCTGCACTTCAGTGCGGGTCGAGCGCACGGGTTCGACCGGTCTGGGTCTGGCCATCGCACAACGGGCCGCAGAGTCGACCGGTGCCGGAGCGCAGGTTGATCGCGGCCGGTTGGGAGGTGCGCGAATCGCTTTTCCTTCAACGAGTTCGGTCACAGCACCGGGCCAGAAGGACCCTTGAGCCTGGCGGCTGTGGACCAGCTCGCGCCAGGCCGCGGCTGATCGCTGACCTACGGACGAGACGTCAGGTTGTGTGGCTCGCGAAGACCTCCATGCGAGCCACACACCGTCGTTCAAGATCGCGTTGCACCCTCGTCGCCATCGGGCAGGTCACTCAGATCAGCAGTGTTCGTGGTGGGCGTGACGTCGCGCGCCGAGCTCTCTGATCGCGCGTGCAGATCCGCCAAACGCGCTCTCGCCCGTGCCACCAGCACCCCGGCCTCACCGGCTGAGTCCTGCGCCACCTGCTTCACCAGCGCCGTCAACAGACCATCCGCGACTTCGACGGCCCTGTCACCATCTACACCCTCGGCCACAGAGGCACTCCCTTCACACTCGGTGCACCTCTCGACCCTGCCCTGCACAGGCACGTCACCAAGCCAGCAGCCGCGAAAACTGCCCAGCTCGTCAATGCACAGCGCCCGAATTACCTCAATACCCCCACCCCCACTGCCCTTAAGTGCACACAACAGCGCACTAATGTCTCGCCCCCGGCAATCCAAGGACCCGATATCTAGTCTCGGCGATCTTGGATCGCTTCAGTCGACTTTCGGAGAAGCCTTGCCGTCCCTCGGAAAATCGGCGCCGTCACATATGCTGCGCCTGGCCTGCCCGGCGGCAAGCGTGAGGTGAAGTTCGGCCGAGGCGAACTCAACGAGACCATCAAGCCGAACCTCACGCTTGCCACCGAGGCTCTCGCGCGCACGATCAATTCGGCCGGTCTGCGCCCGGCGATCTCGCGAGCGTGGTGCTGGTTGGTCGATCGTCGCAGATCTCGCTGGTCGCGCAGACTGTGTCAGCCGTGTTTGGCAAGCCCATGCGGGTAGCGCTGCGCCCGCCCCGCCGGTTCCCCGGCCTCCCGTTCCACCTCACTGGCTCGCCGACAGACCGATCGCCCGCACCCGCTACGGCGGAGCCCGCGGAACGTGAGCCGCTGGTACGCCTCAACGCCCGAAGCCTGGTGGTCGTAGCGGCGGCCGCGGTGCTGCTGGTCGCTGGTGTCCTCACAGCCGTGACTTTCAGGCGTCTCTTCCGATGACCACCAGCCCGCATCGACGCCGACGGCTGGACCGGCCCGAGCGACCGCGGCGCACCGGACGGCACCCCGTGTGCCTTCATCCGCGACGGCCAGGACGTCACATCGTTCCACGGCATGATCGGATCCGACGAGAACTGGGCTGGCAGTCAGGTCACCGCGGACGGGAACGCCGCGCACCAGGCGATCACAGTCCGCGCTGCCGACGTGCATGGTAAGGGCGATGGGAGGCGAGGGAACGAGCGCGGACCAGCTCTGCCTGCAAGACCTCGCAGGGCGCCTGGACGCGCAGCCGTTCCTGGAAACCGGCACCCCCACGTTCGAAGTGGTCGTGGCCAAGCGCCCACCGCCCTGGTGACGCTCGCCGCTCGCTGCCACCACCCGTGCCGAGCACCGCTGAACGCCACCGAACTGTTCAGGCAGCTTCCCCAGAGCAAGCAGACGACCGCGCGAATTCCTCTCTCATGTTTCGCTTCCCAAGGCCTTGATTCGTCCAATGTGGACGTGCTATTCCTGGTGCACACCACCAGCGCGTTCGAGGCGACGTTCGCACAGATCCACTAGGAAGCGGACGGTACGAAGCAGGCCAACCACTGACCGACTGAGCTTCTCTGGGCTGACGCGCGGACTGGACTCGGATCACGCTTTCAGGTCCCTGCCGACGCACCACATCCACACTGCGGAGCAATGAATACTTAACCTCCGGGACATAGAATCTTCTTCAGAGAAGAGCGAAATCGCCGGCAACTTACCCGAAATCGCCCGCCACTACCGACATGCGTTCGGCTGGGACGTCGAGGCGCGGGGAGAATTGCTCGAGGTTCGACTGAGCGGAGCACTCGCATCGTTCATCTTGCTGCCAGGGGACCTCTCGAAGGTCTCCACACACGTCGAAGCCGCCGGCGACCCGTTCGTCACCCTGCGGCTGCCCGCCAGAAACATGGAGCGTGGCGGTTCTTGATGGAACGCGAGCGCTCCCGTCAGCCCTGATACCAGGAAATCCATCCGGATCAGTACTTCCGGGTAGAGTTCCGCGGCCATCGGGCCCTATTCAGCCGGACGACGTGGACTCACGACGCGACACCCTCCAACGTGGACTGCGTCGTTCTATAGGAGGAAACCGTGTCTCATCCAGTTGGCGAACTACTATTGACGCTGAGACGCGCTTTTGTCATCGCGAACGACCAAGAAGGAGTGGAACAGGTCGTAGACCTGCTCACTGCGATGGCGAGCGCGGACGAGGCCGATGCCGCAAGAACACGCGGTGACGCAGCCGCGATGACGTTCCACATCGATGTACTCAACCAACAGTTACAGAAATTGCGCTCCGCAGATTTCTTCACCGAAGATCAGCACCTCCGATAAGAAACCTTCGTGTCGGCGTGACAGAACACCCGCGCGATCTGTCGCACGCGATTATGCCCGGCTCACACAAGAGCAGGGTATAATTCGTGTGCAGTAGCGTGCGATGGAGTTGAGGATCTGGTCGGTGGTCTTGGTCCAGACGTAGGGCCGTGGTTCGTCGTTCCAGGTCTCGGTCCAGGCGCGGATGTCTCGGTTGAGTGCGCGGACGCTGGTGTGGCTGCCGCGCTGGAGTATTTGGTCGTCAGCTCAGAGAACCAGCGTTCGACGAGATTGAGCCAGCAACTCGAGGTCGGCGTGAAGTGCACGGTGAAGCGCGGGTGTGCGGCCTGCCAGTGCTTGATCACCGGGGTCTTGTGAGTGGAGACGTTGTCCATCAACAGAAGCACCGCCAGGTCCGCGGACACCTCCTTGTCGATGGCGATCAGGAACTTCTTGAACTCGATCGCGCGATGCCGGGCCGCGCAGCCAGCCGATGACCTTGCCGGTGGTGATGTCCAGCGCGGTGTACAGACTCGACGTGCCGGGTGTGGTCGTGCGTGGCGCGCTGCGGCGTTCCCGGCAGCATCGGCAGGACCGGGGCGGTGCGGTTGAGCGCCCGGATCTGACTCTTCTCGTCCAGGCACAGCACCACCGCCCGCTCCGGCGGCGCGAGATAGAGCCCGACCACGTCCTTGACCTTGTCCACGAACACGGGTACTTGGACAACTTCCACGCCTCACGGCGATGCGGCTGCAACCCGAACGCGTTCCAGATCCGCGTCACCGCGGTGTGGGTCAACCCCGACTCCGCCGCCATCGACCGCGTCGACCAGTGCGTCGCGTTAGCCGACTCCAGCGCCGCGGCAATCACCACCTCGACCTGCTCATCGGAAGTCGTGCGCGGACGTCCCGGACGCGCCTCGTCCAGCAACCCATCCACCCGATCGATCACGAACCGGGAACGCCATTTCGCCACGGTTCCCCGCTGCACACCCAACTCCGCCGCGATCTCGCTGTTCGAGCCACCTTCGGCGCACCACAACACGATCCGCGCCCGCAACGCCAGCGCCTGTGCCGTCTTCCGGCGCCGCGCCCAGCCCAGCAACGCGCTCGCCTCGTCATCGGACAGCACCAGCTCAGGCAGCTTCGGGTTCGGCATGCTACCGAACCTGCGCCTGCACACGAATCGATGACTCAGGACACTAGTGCTTGGTACTTGTTGTGGACACGACACGCCGCCACTACGCATCAGAACCTTGGTGATCGCCACGACGCCAGGGACCAAACCTGTCTTCGACGCCGCGCATGTCCACGGCAGCGCTCACGTGACCGACGTTGGGGCCGACCTGCCTCACAGAACGACGTGCATCGCTCTCCTCGCCTGTGCAGCAGTCATCCTCACCGACGACCGAAAGCAGTGTCTGAAGAACGGAGACTTCGGTCGCGCTGTGAGCGCGGGCACCGTCACGGCCATCTGCGACACCCCCCGCCGGACTTCTCCTCGATCAAGGTATCAAGCGTCCCGATCAGGGATTCTCGACGCGATCTGACGGGGGTCAGGGCTCTTGATGCCGCGCTCGGCTCGGCGGTCCTGCGTGAGCTGATGCGGTAACGAGGCACGGGACGAGACCAGCGCGGCGAGCGCTATTGGTCACCGCGATGCTCGACGAGCGATGCGCTACACGCTGGCGTTTCAGTGGCCTTCCAGCGCGTTCACGATCAGCCTCGCGCCTTCAACGTCCCCGCAGATCGTTCACCGAAGAAGGCAAACTGCTGAACTTCACAGCTCGGCGGCGGCCTCGGCGATGAGTTCCAGGGACTCGCCCTCCCCCAGCGCCACCTCTCCCAGCCGCGCGAACCGCGCCCCGCACTCCGCCGTCAGCCCCGGCTCCTCGACGTACTCCCCCTTCAGGAACGTCTCCAGGTACACCACATCCCCGTGCTGCCGATGCGGAAACCCCAGCAACGTGAACGGCGACCCCATCGCCGGATAAGCACCCGCCCCCAACGGCACCACCCGCACGCTCACCGTCTCCTGCTCCGACACCTCCATCAAATGCAGCAACTGCGCCTTCATCACCCGCGGCCCACCGATCACCTGCCACAGCACCGCCTCCGGGAACACCACCCGCACCACCAACGGATCCCGATCACCCAGCCGCGTCGCCCACGCCTCCCGCACCATCGCCAGCCGCGCCGTCCGCACCGGATCATCACCCCGCAACACCGCGTTCGTATAACCGGGAAGCTGAAACACCGCCGGAACCAGGTCCACCGTGAACACGCTCAACGACGTCGCCTCGAACACCAGATTCGCGAAGTCGGCCGCCGGATCGAAGTTCACGTAGCCCTCGGAACGCACACGCGCCCGTTGCGCGTACTGCGCGCGCAGCACCACGGCCTGCCATTCCGGGGTTGGCACCTTGTAGACGTAACCGAGCGCCATGATGTCCATGGGCGCTGACGGCTGCACCGCGTTCTCCATCGTGGACAGCTTCGCGCTGCTGAAGCCCACCCGCTGGCCCGCCTCGGCGAGGCTCAGCTCGCGCTCCGCGCGCCACCCGGCCAGCTGCCGCCCGATGGCGCGTTCGAGCGTCGTGGCCCGGAAATCCTTCGGCACAGGGGGCTCATCCGGTGTGCAGCGATTTGATGAGCTCCAGTGACTCCTCTGGACTCAGGCTCACCTGGTTGAGCTTGCGGACAACTGCCGCGTAGCCGTCGACCGCGTCCTGTTTCTCCACAAAGGTGCTCGAGTTCAGTGCCTCGAGCCACACCAGCGGCTCGTACTTCTCGAACTTCAGCTGGATGAACGGACCGGACAGTCCCGCGTGCGCGCCGATCGAAGCGGGCACGATGCGGATCGTCACGTAGTCCCAGGTAGCCGCGATCATGAGCAGCAGCATCTGCTCGGCCCGCACCTCGGCGTCACCCACCTCGAGCCGCAGTGCGAACTCGTGGATGTAGAAGGTGCTGGCCAAGCCATCGCGGAGCAGCTTCCGCAACTGGATCTGAACGCACAGCCGCGCGGCCAGCTCCTTCTCTTCCGGTACCTGCGCCGAAGCCATCAACAGCTCACGCGTGTACTGATCAGTCCGCAAGAAGGCCGGCAACACGAGCGGTTGCCAGTCAATGAGCTCCGTCGCGGTGGCAACTTGGGCCATTGCGGTGGAGGGGCAAACCGGCGCAGCCTTTCCGTGCTGCTGCCACCAACCTCGCACGTCCCTGGTCGGATAGAGGGCGAGCAAACGCTCTCGTTCCTCGGCCTTCGGGCGGCAGACGCTCAGCAGGACCACCAGTTCGAATTCGCTGAGGTGTGCCTTGCCGTTGAGCACCTCCGAGATCTTGCCCTCGTCACAACCGACCAACTCGGCGACGTGGCGCGAGCTCAAGCCCGCGCCCTCGACCACCGCGCGTACGCCTTCGGCCAACTCACGCAGGCGTACGGTGGAAATCCTTCGTGGCATGCTTGTTCCTTGTGCTAGTGCGATCCCGAGTCCGAAGAGGACAGTCGTAGGCGGTGGCTTTGTGGAGCGGCGCTCGTGCGGGCCGTCATCGCCACCGTGACAGCGAGATGGACGTCGAGGAGCACTCGACAGGGCACCGCCACTCGGCGCCAGAACGGCCCGCTCCGGCATGCCCGGCAACAACCGTTCTCGTCAGCTCGGTGTCGGTCCGCCAGTCCCTGCAACGCCGCCACGATGCCGGGAACGTCGTGCCGCATCGCGGCGAGCGCCGCGCCCGCGTCACCGTCCACGGCCACTCGAAGCACCCGCTCGAGGTGCTCGTCGAGGTTGCGACGAAGTCCGACGAACAAGACCTGATTGCTCATCCGAAGTTCCTTCCACGCCTAGCGCGTGTCCTGTAAGTCATCGGAGCCAGAGCACGATGGCGGCGATGGTGAGTTCGGCCTGGTAGTAGGCGACGCGCTTGGCGTAGCGGGTGGCGAGGTCGCGGAACTGCTTGAGTCGGTTGAA
>NZ_BSTF01000034.1 GCF_030269365.1 Lentzea sp. NBRC 102530 | reverse complement strand
CCATCACCCTTGATCTGCAGCGCGCGGACGTTCTTCTTGGCCTCGTTGACCAGCGGCGCGGTGGTCGCCCGCATGGCCTTGCCGAGCTCGCGGGCGATCTTGTTCTCACCGGCGGCCTTGAGCTTGCGCGCCAGGTCCTTGAACTCCGCGGTGCCGCGGATCTCGACCCGCGCCACGGGGTCAGCTCGTGTTGCGCGCGATGCCGGTCGGGTCGGACAGCGGCCACGACACACCGGTGGTCGCGAGCTCGCCCACGCCGTTGCCGAACGGGTTGTGCTGGTTGGCCAGGTACGAGCCGACGTACTCGGGGTTGGTGGCGGCGATCGACGCCGTGGTCGGCCGGACCTTGATGACGATCACCCCGCCGAACGCCGCGGCGAGCGTGGCGTCGATCGCGGAGTTCGCAAAGTCCTGGTTGAACTGGATGCCGATCGTGGAGTCCTCCAGACCGGCGATCCGGGAGCGGCCCACGTCGCCCATCGCCGTGTCCTCCAGCGCTTCGAACTCGCGCGGGAGGTTGACGTTGGTGACGTAGTCGGACACGTCCACGCTGTTGATCTCGACGCGCGCGTCGATGAATGCAAGGCTCACGGCGGGTTCCTCACTTGATGCCCGCGACACACGCGAGCTCGAAGTCACCGGAGATCGCCGTCACGCGCAGGCGATACCAGGTGTCGGTGATGGGGCCGGCGACGCGCGTTCCCCAGACCCCGCCCACGGCGGTGATCGGGCCGAACGTCATCCGGGTGGTGGCGCTGCCGAACGTGTCGTCCTCGTCGGACTCCAGCACGGCGGTGATCGAGGCACCGGCGCTGAACACGTGGAACGCGGCGTAGAGGTAGCGGCCGGCGTCGACCTCGCCGAGCTCGAACGCGGTGCCGGTGGCGCCGGTGGCGCTGACCACGGCGTCGTTGGTCTTGAGCACGCGGCCGCGCACGCGGCCGCCGGTGCGGACGCTGCCGGCGCCGCGTCCGGACTGGGCGCTGAGGCTGAACGGGACGAGCTCGCCGACGTTGCCGAACGTCTGGTAGTTGAACGTCCTGGCCTGCCAGAAGTAGGCGACGCTCTCCTCTTCGCCGTCGACGGACTGGGACAGCGGCTGAGCGGTGGCCAGGCCGTCGAACGCGACGTCGTCGACCTCGCCGTCGCCGTAGACGGCGAACCCGCTGACCGAGGTGGTCGCGGTCTCCAGGCCGGCCACGCGGGAGCGGCCGCGCATCCGGAACCGGGTGTCCTCCAGGGCGTCGACCTCGAACGTCGTCTGGGTCTGGTTCGAGTCGCCGGTGAGGTCGTAGCCGCCCAGCCACGTAGTCACGTCAAGCGCGACGTGCGTGGCCACGGGTCACTCCGCCTTCTGCGACGCCGGCGCCTTGGCGGGCTTCGCGGGCTTCGCGGGCTGGACCTTGATGTGTCCGGCGTAGACGAGCTGCATGACGTTGACCTGCAGCGGGTCGAGCCGCACGGTCTCGCCGGGGTCGACGGACTCGTTCGTGATCGAGTCCGTGATCCGCAGTTCGCCCACGACCTCGGCGACGACGGGCTCGCCCATCACGTCGGAGACGTAGTGCTCGCGGCAGTGCTTCTCGTGCGGCCGCTTCTTCGGGTCCCAGCGGGAGATCCCGACGGCGACCTCGTAGCAGTCCTCAACCGCACACTTCTTGATCTTCATTGGGCAGGCTCCAGACAGGAGAAAGGCAAGGGACGCAACGGATGTGGCGCGCGACTAGGTAAGGACAGACACGGTCGTCACGTCGTAGGTGAGGACGGCGAACGCGCCCTCGTCGTCGACGTCCGAGTCCACGTCGACCCCGGTCACGCGGATGAGCTCCAGGCCGGGCACACCACCGACCGAGAACGCGGTCGACAGGGCGTTCTCGATCTCCTCGCCGATCTCGACGCAGCGAAGCTCGACGTCGTAGGGGTCGGCGCCGGGCCGCTCCACCACGACCATCAGGCGGAACGTGATGGTTTCCTGGCGCGCGTGCTGCGGCCGGCCGCCCTTCATGGCGTGGAACGCGTGGCTGCCCTCGGCGCGGCCGGCGTGGACGAGCTCACGCATCGGCACGCGGCCGGGGTAGTGGTAGGAGACCTGGACCCCGGTGCCCTCGAACGTCGTGGTGAGCAGGTCGATGACGGCCTTCTTGGCCTTGACTGCGTTGGTTCCGGCCATGTCAGCGCCGCCCCCCGTGAAAGATCGAGTCGTGCTGCGGGTTGAAGTCGAGCGTTCGAGACGCCGGCGAGCTCGCTCCCCCGCCACCGCCCCCGCCACCGGATGAGCCGGTGGACTCGGCCGACAAGGAGCGCAGCGAGTACCGGCTGTAGATGCCGTCTACGAACGGCAGCCCGGTGCGGTAGGCGTCCGGGAGCGTCACCCGGTACGTGGTGCCGTCCGTGGTGGTGAAGGACTTCGCGCGGTCCGGGGTGTTGGTCTTGCCGACGTTGGCGAACGACCGGAAGCGGACGAGCATCGCGCGTACCAGGTCGGCCGCCGGGGCGTTGAGGCCGTGCTCGTACTCGACGATCACGTTCCCCCGCCCCGCGGTCCACGTGCCGCCGTCTACGCGGCGCAGCACGCGGTCCGGGGTGACGACCAGGGCGGCGAGCTGTTCGGTCGTCAGCGGCGTGTACGTGCCGTCTGCGCGGGGTGCCACGCGCACGGCGCGAACGCGGCGGATCTCGTTGTCGTCGAGGATCAGCTCGTCGGTGCCGGTGCCGTCGAGGACCAGCCGCCGGTAGCGCGGGGTGAACGCGCGGTCGCAGATCTCCTCGACCTCGGCCTCGGTCTGCAGCCGGGCCTCGCGCAGTGCCGCGGTCGGGTACTGCGTGGTGTTGGCCAGCGACGCGTCGGCGGCGCGGCCCTGCTGCAGGGTGAACAGGTGCGCCCCGCACACCTCGACGAGGTCGTCCTCGACCACGGTCGTGCCGTCGAGCGTCGCCGTCCACCTGGCCGTGAGCTCGCCGAGGACGGACTGTCCGGGCAGGACGAACGTGTACCTGCCGTCACCGGCCGCCGTGGCGTTTCCGCTTGTGACGGCGGTGTTGTTGGCGTCGGTGACGGCCACGGTCACGGTGCCGGTCGGTGACGCCGGCGTCTCGCCGTCGAGGTCGAAAAAGGTGTGGTCGAGCTGCGCGCGCGACGTGCGGGCAACGCGGCTGGTGGGCACGATGAACCCCCACGGGTGAGAGGTTGGGAACCGGGCGGGTGGGCGGGGGCAGCGACCACCCGCCCGGCGGTCTGTCAGCCGAGGCGGATCGAGCCCTCGACGGCGCCGGACACCACGTCGACGTAGATGCCGCTCACGGCGCGCACCCCGAAACCGTCGAACAGCACGTCGAACGTCTCGTTCGCGGCGAGGCGGATCGTGGCGAGCAGGGTTCCGCTGGCGGCGCTGGCGTTGTCGTAGATCCGCACCACGGCGGTGGATCCGGCCGTCTCGCTGATCGCGGCGCCGCGGTAGAACGCGGGCCGGGCAGAGACGACCTGGTCCGAGCCGGTGAGTGCGATCGCCGTTGCGGCGGCCGCGCCCATCAGCGGGCCTGAACGGTGACCTGGACGACGCCGTCGGGGCAGGCCAGGCCGGTACCGGTGTTGACCTTGGAGACGGTGAGCACGTCGCCCTCGGCCAGGTTGCGGATGCCGGACGCGCCCAGCGTCATGTCCTCGGACACGAACGCCGTCGAGTTGGTCGCGGCGTACGAGCGCGACGCCGGCAGGTTCGAGCCCGACCCGTCCGAACCGCGGTTGCGCAGGTTCAGCGTGAAGTAGTTCGAGCCGTCGGCGGTGACGGCGGCCGCCGGGATCCACCGCGCGGCGACGATGCGGCACCGGAACGGCACCTTGACGCCCGACCACTCGTCGGCGTTGCCCGCCGTGGACTGGCCGAGCACCGGGATCGTCAGCGTCTGATCGCCGACGAGGTCCTTCTGCTGCATGGGAAAGCTCCGATCGGAGGGAAAAGGTCCAGGGACGACGACGGCCCCGCGGCGTTAGGCCGCGGGGCCGGTCAGGGAAGCTGCGATCACTGGGTGCCGCGGTACACGCCGCGGTGTTCCAGGACCGTTCCGGAGTAGACGTGCCGGATCTTGATCTCCAGCCGGTCGGCCGCGAACGTCGACCCGCTGTTCGGGTCGGACTGCGTGAAGAACTCCGGGTCCTGCTTGCCGTCGAGGAACCCGACCTCGATCGTCGGGCACAGCGACGGGTCGGCGAACAGGAACCAGTCGTTCGCGTCGCTGTAGTACGGGACCTTGATCGGGATCAGGCCCTGGTGGTAGTTCGGCGTGTTCGACGGGCCCGCCGGGGTCGACGGGATCGCCACGGCCGAGGTGCACAGCTGGTGGGCGATCTCGCCCAGAGCCGACGGCACGATCAGGAACTTGGGCTGGATCGCGAGGATGTCGGAGCTGTCGCCGTAGGCGGCCTGGGTCTCCATCGCGGCGCGCGCGGTCGACAGGCCCGTCTGCGACAGGGCCACGGCCGAGGTGTTGCCGTGCGAGGCGTGGAACCACGCGACGGAGTCGTACGTGGTGGCGGCGTTGGTGACCAGCATGTCCCACACGAAGCGGTAGAGGGTCTGCGCCGCGGCGAGGCCCAGCTTGGTGGGGATCTTCGAGATGGCCCGCACGTCGTCGTTGCGGATCATCTCCCAGGTCAGGATCTCGATCCCGCCCCGCTTGGTCACCGCGTAGGTGGCTTCCTCGTCACCGGGCGAGGTGAGCGGCTGGTAGGTGCCGCCCTCCAGCACGTCCGGCAGGACGCCGTAGCCACCGATGCGGTTGACGCGCTGCGTGCGGAAGTCCGTCACGGTCGGCGTCGAGCTCACGATCTGGCGCCAGGTCTGCAGATCCGGGCGCGCGTACTCGGCGATCGCGCGCCGGGTGACCGAGTCGCCGAGGACCTGGGCCCACGAACCGGTGTCGAGCGACTCGGACTGGTGCTCGGCGGAGTCGAACGGGACCTGGGATTCCCGCAGGATCTTGCGGGCGAAGTCCCCGCCGAACGCGACCGGGCGCTTGCCCGTGATGTCGATGTAGGCCTCGACGAACGAGGTGTACCCGCCGGCGGAGTTCGGCGTGAAGAACAGGTCGAGGGCGTCGCGCTTCTTCTCGAACGACTCCTTGGTGACCTGGACGCCGGACGTGCCGCCGACCGACGGCGTCAGGCCGGCGCGCTCCAGCGACGCGTACATCGTCTTGAGGCTGCCCAGGTGCGCGGCGACCACGGACTCGCTGATCTGCTTGGGCAGGGCGTCGGTCACCGAGGTGACGAGGTCGGCGGGCAGGCCGGCGTCCTCGACCATGCCGCGGATGAGCGCGCGGCCGGAGTAGGACTCACGGGCGAAGGTCGCCTCGACGGTCTCGGTGGGCGCGGCCTCGGTGGCGGCCACCACGGCGGGCGCGGCGTTCTCCTCCACCCGCTGAACACCCGCGGCCGCGAGCTGCTCGGGGGTGGCGTTCTTCAGTGCTTCCTTGAGGGTCTGCTCGGCCGTGGACTGGGCCATGTCGGTCTCCTTGCTGGGGGTCGGGCCCGCGGCCGGTGCCGGGGTGGGAGCGACGTCGAGGTGGATCCCGCCGGCGAGCACGCGTTGCGCGAGGCCGCCGGCGGCGGGGTCGCTGACGACGTCGGCTGAGAACACGCGGGTGATCGCGGTCGCTTCGCGGGCCGTCTTGCCGTCGGCGGTGGTGATCGGGCGGAAGGTGCCGAGCACGTCGTGACTGATGCCGGCGGTGGGCTTCAGTCCGTCGGCCTGGGCGGCGAGCGCGGCGTCGAGGACCTCGGCGGCGTGCGTGGCGCTGGGCAGAAGGACGAGGTCGGCGTCGAGTCCCTCGGCCGAGGCGGTCACGTTGCGGTAGTGGCCGACGAGACCGGCGATGGTGCCGCTCTTGAGCTCGTCCGTGGACCTATGTCTGTCGTAGGCCTTGGCGCCCTCGTACATCGGCGCTGCGGCCGCGAGCACGGCCTCGGTGTAGTGGGTCCCGTTGAGGGACATCCCGGTGGAGATGATCCGCACGCGGAAGCTGCGGCCGCCGGTGCTGGTGGCCTTGTTCGCTTCGAGCACGCGGAGCACGTGGCCGGTGAGGTGGTCACGCTCGCCGGGCTGTGCCGACTCGATCGCGGCCGCGAGCTCGGCGTCGGCCTGGCCCTCGTCGCCGGTCTCGGTGACCAGCGGCACGTACGCGCGGGCGACCTGCATCGGGTCGCCGAGGGTGACGCCGCCGTTGCTGATCGAGTATTCGCACTGCCACAGGGCGAACGTGCCGTCGGCGGCCGTGCCCTCGTACACGACGTGCGTCGCCGTCATGTCGGTGATCCACACGTACGAGATGCCGCTCGCGCGGGTCCTCATGCGGAGCGCCTGGCGGACGAGCGACTGCACGTCGTCGAACGACGGCACCCCGGCGACGAGAGCCTCTGTGGCCGTCGTGGGGGTGTCCGTCATGCGTCATCGCCCCCGGCGTTGTCCGCGGCCGCGAGCAGGGCCGTGAGGTCCTTGGACAGGCCGGCGCGCGGGCCGTCGGGGCGGGCGCCCTCGGCGGCCAGGGCCAGGCGGGCGCGGGCGACGTCGTCGCCGACCCACTCCATGACGGTCTTGGCGGAGCCGTCCGGCACTTGCTCGAGCACCGGCTCGACCTGCACGGGCTCGGCCGGGGTGGGCACGTAGACCGGCGGGAGAACGAGCTCTTCCTCGACCGGCGTCGGCGGGAGCTCGTTCTTGGCCTGCTCGATCGCGCGCTCGACGACCTCGGCGACCTCGGCGACGACGTCGGCACCGACCGAGCCGCGGCCGACGTTCGGCCCGAACGCCCTGGCGAGGTCGGCGAACTGGACCATCGGGTTGAGGGCGTGCGCGACGGGCGAGAGCTTGTCGACCTTCTCGCCGTTGAACACGGTCACGAGGCCGTTGTCGTGCACGATCGCGTGGGTTCCGTCGTGCATCTCGACGAGCTCGCCGCCGACCTGTGGGTCGTGCTCCCCCACGCTGACGATCTCGCGCGTCTTCATGCCGAGGGCGCGGGCCGCGCGCTCGACGCGCTCGGCGCGCTCGGCGGCGAGCTCCTCCTCGTCGACCTCGACGACGTCGAGCTGCCGCGTCTGCTCTTCGGGTGTTTCGGGCATGGCGAAATCCCCCTCGTGGGGTTGAAGAAGTGGGTGGCGGTGAGGTGGGGCGGCGCGGCTACAGGTAGCCGGGCGAGAGCCGCGCGAGCGGCGAGGTCTCGGTCGCTTCGGGTTTCTGCGTGGCCTCGACGTGCGTGGCGACGTCGTCGGCGTTGGCGTCCGGGGAGTCGAGCGAGGCCACGTACGGCACGCCCATGTACTCCTCCCACGCCTTGCGTGCGGCGAACTTGGCCGCCTCTGGCGTCATCACGCCGTGCTCGATGAACGTCTTGATGCCGGTCGCCAGGTTCAGCAGCGTCTGCGCGCTGATCTGCGCGTCGGCGGCGGCGACCTCGGGTCCGCTCACCCGTACCGACATGGCGGCCGGGATCTCGTACTCCTCACCGGACTTGGGGTTGCGGGCCTTGACCAGCCTCGGCAACCGTCCGGCGCGGACGCCCTGGTCGACGGCGAAGCGGACAAGCTCCTGCACGTGGTTGAGGTAGACGCCCTGCACGCCCTGGATCCGCCGGCGCACCGGCTCGGCCATGCTCTGCGACGTCGCGCGGTTGGCGTCCTCGGGTTCGGCGAGCCACACCTTGGACAGGCCGGCACCGGCGGCGACCTCGGTCAGCACCGACGCGGCCGCCTTGCTGTCCTCGTAGGCGCCGGTCTGCGCGGTCTGGGGCTTCCACTCCACCTGGTCGTTGTGGACCTCGATCGAGCCGGACGGCGGGGCGTGCAGGCCGCCGCGTTCCCGGACGAACGTCGCCACGGCGCCGGCGTCGCCGTTGACCTTGACCGTCCACACCAGGTAGCGGGCGAGCGCGGTCCGGTCGACGAGGTTGCTCAGCACGGTGTCGTAGCTGTCGAGCTGGTCGAGCACGGTCGACAGGAACGGCTGCGAGCGGACGTCCATCAGCGTGGTTTTCCACGGTGCGAACCACAGGGCCTGGCCCGCGCGGAGGTTGTCGTGGTCGTCCACCGCAGCGATGCGGCGGAACGTGTCCGTGCCGTTGCGGCGGAACAGGACCTTGTCCGGCCACAACGGGTTGCCGTGCAGGTTCGTGATCTCGGTGATGCTCTCGACGGCGACCGGGCAGAACCGCGTGACGCCGGTGAGCGTGCCGACCATCAGTTCGAGCAGCTGCTCGCCGTTGATCAGCGCGTCCCGGAACATCAGGGGTTGGATCTCGCCGACCTTGTTCCGCGGGTCCTGCCAGAACTCTTCGACGTAGCGGTGCACAGCGTCGTTGTCGGCCTGCCACGTCACCCCGGAATCGCCGACACAGAACGAGGTGTACGTGTCGATGATGGCTTTCGCCATCGGGTTGGCGCGGTAGGCGTTCACGCTGTAGGCGCGGAGTTTCTCCAGCGTCCACAACGGAATCCCGCGCGGTCCGCCGGACCCCATGCGCGCCCACCCGGTGTCACCGTCGATCGGGTCGACGACACCGTGACCGCCCAGCGACGCGCCGGTCGCGGCGAGCTGCGCGGCGTTGACCTCGGACGCCCTACTCGGTGCGTCCGGCCAGAACCACGACCCCACGTCAGCCCGCCTGTGCGGTCGACGCGGCCGCCGGCGCCGGTGCTGCAGCGGCCGGGGACTCGGCCTCGCGCTTGGCGGCGGCCTGGGCCTTGACGTGGCCCAGCCACGACAACCCGACGCACACCAGCGACGCGACGGCGAGCGACCACCACCATGAGCCGGTGAGGCCGCCGACGGCGAGGACCAGGCCGACGACGCCGACGAGACCGAACAGGTTGCTGGTGAGCTCGCGCGAGGGCGCGGGCACGGTGAGCGTGACCATGCGGGGCACTCCCTACAGTTGGAGCCGACCGGACGGGCGGAAGAAGTTCGCGGCCTGGCCCTGGTCGACGGGTGCTGTGTTGGCGGCCGCGGGTGCCGCCGTCTTCTCGTTGAGCGCGCCGTGTTCGATCGCGACACCGCGGGCGTAGTAGGCGAGGACGGCGGCGACGGCGGCGTCGATGAGCTGGTCCTTCCGCTTCTTGCCGAGGCGGAGGTAGTACTCAGGGATGCCGTTCTCGTCCTCGCGGTTGGGCTTGCGCTTGCCCTTGACCACCGCGGCGGCCTGGACGTGCTGCGTGAACACCTCGTCGCCGTCGTGGGTGAGGTCGCCGTGGCGGTAGGCCTCCTGCCACAACCGCAACGCGGTGTCCATGCGGGTCTCGATGTTCGTCGGGAACTCGACGACCTGGTCGGGGAACAGGCCGGACCAGATGAGGCAGTACTCCTGCCACTTGAACGGGTCGGCGAACATGAACCGCACGTCGTAGGCCTCGAACGCGTCGACCACGGTCTTGTGCACATCGGCACGCGGGACGATCCCGCCGTGGTCGGCCGGCACCCAGATGTTCTGCCGGAACAGGCGGCCATCACGGATGCGGCAGGCGATCAACGCCGTGGCGTCCTTGGAGCGGCTGCCGTCGAACCCAAGGGTGATGGGCTCCTTGGGCTTGAGCGGGTCGACGTCGAGCTCGCCGGGCAACGGCCGGGTGAGGGCCTGCCACTGGGCCGGGACGACGAGCGAGCTCGCGCCGCCGATGATCTCCTGCAGGTAGAACCGCCGGACCTCGGCCTCGCCCATCGCCTTGTTCTGGACGTCCTGGCGGATGCGGCGTTCGGACACCCACCCGCCGTTCGCGCGGGCGCTGTCGCCGTAGAGGTAGATCACCTCACGCTCGACGGCGGCCGAGTCGTCGATGTCGACCTCAACGCGCGGTTGCCGGTAGTCGATCCACACGTCCTCGGCCTTGGCCTCGTACGTGAGCTGAGCGGCCGACATTTCCGTTGGGTCCCAGGGGTTCGTGATCTCGAACCACTGGCCGCCCATGCCGCCGACGTTGCGCTTGATCGCGCGGGCGAACGTGACGCCGCCGGTCGGGGTGGTGCCGGTCAGCAGACCGGACTCGGTGATCGACACGAAGGTGAAGCGGCCGCCGAGGCGCGACTTGGCGTTCGAGGTCAGGGGGTCGATCCACCCGACGCCGGGGAGCTTGGTGCGGGTGTCGCCGACGTCGAGCCCTGGCGTGTCCGCGAGCGGCCCGTGTTCGAGCATCGTGACGATCGGCCGGTACGTGTTGTCCGTCTGCACGTCCGCCACCGCGGCGATGGCGATCCACGGTGACGGGTGCGGCCGGCCGACGGGTTCGCCGTGCGCGTCCCAGCCGTCGAAGATGATCGGCGCGAACGCGTTGGCCAGGCACCGCGTCGCCGAGAACGGGTCCTTTCCCCACTTCTGCGGGCGGACAAGCTGCGTGCCGGAGTAGACGTTGGCGTCGGTGTCGTCCCCAGGCCGCGCGTCCGGGCGGAGCCGGTGAGCGAACAGGAGATGCCGGGTCATCTCGTCGGTGAGCTTGTACGGCTGATACATCCGGGGGCCGTCGGGGATGATGCAGTTCGCCTCGATCCACTCGGCCACCTGGTAGCCGAGGGTCGGAAACTCGCCCTTCTCTTCCGGACCACGCCAGGGCATAACTCACCCCCAGCGCTCCACCCCGATCGGGCGGTTCTGCCTCGCGGCATCGGCGGGCGCTGCTACCGTTGGCGCAGCACGATTTCCCCGCGTGAGCGGGGGTGGCCCTTGGGCGTGGAAGGGACAGACGTCCCAGTGAATCGTGCGACTCCCCGCGTACGCGGGGGTGCGCCGGATGGCACGCAACCGGCGAGGATCTCGACGAGAACGCGCAGGCCCCGGAACCGCTTAGCGGTTACCGGGGCCTCGTCCGTTCCGCCTCGCGACGCCGTTCAGGTAGAACCGGGCCGGTACCTCACGGCCGTCGACAGAACGTGGACCGTATGTGGCCTTGATCCACTCGACCTGCCACTCGGCGAGCTCGACGGAGACGGCACGCCGCACCCACTCGGTGACTTCGTCGGGGTCGAGCGTGAACACCGGCGGCGTGAACCGGAAGTGGTGGGACTCGTCGATGGTCTGGCCCCACCGGTGGTTCGTGACCTGGCGTCGCACTTCCTCGGCAGTCACGCGGGCCATCCACCACTTGTCCTCGTCGGACGGGTAGGACGGGGCGGCGGGGGCCTGGTCCTCGTCGAGGGCGCCGGCCTCGCGGCGGATCTCGTCGAGGATCTCGCGCGACGGCTCCCAGGGCGGCGTCCACTGCCACAGCTCGTCGAGGCCGCGGGCGACGTCCTGGCGGAGCTCCTCGAACGCACGCCGAACCACGCTCTCCCTGAACAGGAGGCCACCGGGCGACAGGTTGGCCGTGACCACGTCGTCGCAGTCACCGAACAGCGGACCCGGCATCGTTCCTCCCGTCACAGGCTGAACGCTTCCACACGGGACTGGTGGTAGGCGACGAGCTCGGGCGGCGCGTCGTCGCCGAGCTCGGCGAGCTGCTCGCGGTGGTAGGCCTCGCGCCGGGCCCGTTCCTGCTCCGCGAGCTCGGCCTCGGTGGGGAGCTCGGTCGGGGGCAGCTCGGTCACGACCGTGAGCCGGTCTGCGCCAA
This sequence comes from Lentzea sp. NBRC 102530, assembly GCF_030269365.1. GTDB lineage: Bacteria > Actinomycetota > Actinomycetes > Mycobacteriales > Pseudonocardiaceae > Lentzea. The sequence goes on along the minus strand of NZ_BSTF01000034.1, from coordinate 31,404 downwards.
CGTGGACCGAGGGCGTTCGCTCGCGTGCGCCGTAGGCACGGTGCACGACGTCGACCCACACGCGGCCGGACGGAGTGAACCCGCTGACGATGCCCTGCACCATCGCGACGGACCGGCCGACCGAGGCGCCGTAGATCACGGTCGCGCCCTCGACGACTGGCGTCCCGCGCCAGTCGCGCGGCACCTCGTCGTCAGGCATGGCGATCCGCCTCGGGGACCGGAAACCAACACCGGTCGTGCCCACGGTGCCGCACCGGCAGGCCGCCAGGTCGCTCGAACGGAAGGTCCCCGCGCGCGAGGTCGAGGTCTTCGCGACCGGGGGCCCCCAGCTCAAGGCCACATCCGGTGCACGTCACCGGAAACACGTCCGGCAACCACTCGTAGCACTGGACGACGGGGGCGTCGCAGCACGACGACAACACGGCCCACGAGAGCCGCGCCGGGTCAGGTTCAGGCGTCGGCAGGGGACGAAGCCACACCGACAACCGCGTGAGATCAGCCAGCATCGTCGACCGCCTTAAGTCTGGGCCGGGTCGGCGCCGGTGGCGCGGCCGCGGGCTGCGTGCGTTGGGTGCGCTGGTCGGCGACCTCGTCGCGAACGATCTGCCACCGCAAGCGGAGCAGGGCCAGCGGCGTGAGGCCCAGCCGATCGGCGTGCTGCCGTGCTTCCTTCGCGGCGTCGAGGTCTCCCCCGCCGGCGCGCACGGACCAGCGGACGTACATCGCGACTTCGCGTGTCCACTTCTGCCGGTGCCACTCGACGGCCTGGGGCGTGCCCCAGAGCTCGGCCCAGAGCTCGGCCTCGGCCTCGTCCTGCCCGGCGATGATTTCCTCGAGGACGAGCACGCGCTCGCGTGCGGCGTCGAGCTTGTCCGGACTGACCTTGCGGCCGGCCTCGGCGTCGTCCTCAAGCTCGGCCTTGCGCTCGCGGGCGATGGTGAGCCGGGCTCGTAGGACGAGGTCGGTCTTGAGCGGGAACCGCGGCGGCGGGTCGAGGCGTCCCTCGGCCGGGAGCTTGGTCATCGCGACCGTCGCGTTGCGTCGTCTGGCGTGTCCAGACGGTTCCGGACCCATTCCGGCCATCACACCCCCTCTGAACTGCGGATATAGCTTCTAGGTGATGTGCATCGCCCGATGATCTTTCGCGCGGAAAACCCCCAGACCCGTACACAGAAAAAGGGAGCTAAACGCGGGGTCGCGAAAGCCCAGGTCAGAGGGATATCAGGGGGGCGGGCCCCTGACCTGCGGTTATGTGCGTTTTCGCAGGTCAGAGCGTTGTCTAAAGTGGATCAACCGCACTGGCTACCCCATATGGCCTAGGGCTTGGTGCTGGTCCTCAGCCACGAGGTCAGGGCGCTGAGCCACCACCGACGGGGAGGACAGGCAGCCGACCAGTCGCACGGGTGAGGGCTCGACCTCGTGGGCCAGCCCACCAGGTCCTCACCGCAGTGTGTGCATCGCAGACGCACGACGCGCCACCGTTCGAGGTAGCTCCGCGTGTGAGCCCAGGCCAGCCACAGCGGAGAGCGCGACTGCAGGTACTCGCCGTGCTCGTTGTCGAACCAGTGCGGTGTACCGATCCCCAACGGCCAGATGTAGAACTCCAGCACCGTTGCTTGGGCACCACGCTTGCGGATGTGGCGAGCCATTGCTCAGCGCTCCCAAGGGTCTGGGGCCTGCGGGTCGGGCCCAGGCTCGATGCATGGCCGCCATACCCAGTCGGTCGCGAGCAGGTCCTCGTGTGTCGGGGACCAGGACGCCACGACCCCATCGGGCTGGACCACGTCGAGGTGTGGCGAGTAGGCAATCTGCTCGCCCACCAGCTCGGGCAGCGCGAGACCGAGCGGCCGGTCGCGCTGCACGGTGATGGTGGAGCCAGGGACCAGGACGAGCCACTCGTCGCGGGGCCAGGCCTGCCGTCGTGCCGTGGCACCGATCTTCAGCACGGCCATCACGACGCCGATCTCGGAGCCCTCGTTGTTGGACGAATGCACGGTTCACCTCGCGAGTGGGCAGAGTGCAAGAGGTGCTCTGGTCAGCGGCGTGCGCCTTTGCGTCCGTTGCAGGTGCGGCACAGCACGCCCAGCGGACCGTCCTCGGCGCCGCCGGCTGCGACCGGGTCGACGTGGTCCGCGGTGAGGTCGTCCGACTCGTGAGCGGGCACGCTCCAGCCTGGACACCACGGCCCGTGCTCGGCGACGTGCGCGTCGACGGCGGCCGCGCGGCGCTGCCGTTCTGCGTGGGTGTACGGCCTGCGTTCGCGCTTGCCTTGGGTGCGGCCGCGGTCGACGACGGCGGCGCAGGACAGGCATCGCCTCGCGGTGGTGAGCTCGAGGCAGGGCTGCTCGGGCAGGCCGAGGCAGGGCCGGAGCGGCATCAGCCGATGGCCAGGCCGAGCCGCTGACGCAGCGCCGCCCACTCGTCGAGGTAGTCGTCGAGGACCTTGACCGCCTGGCGGGCCTGGCCCATCACCTCGCACACATCGCGGGATGCCTCGGGGTCAGCCGGGTCGCCGTAGTGCTGCGACGTCATGGTGTCGACAGCGCGGGCGATGCGGCGGTTCTGCTCGACGCGTACGTCCGCCAGGCGGGTCTGCACGAACGCGAGGCGGTGGCGGTCGCGCTGGCGCTGCGTGAACATCACGTCCACCTCACTCATGGTCGTAGGCGTGCATCGCGAGGGCGGACAGGGCGTGGTGCGGGAAGAGGCTGCACGGGGCGGCGAGCCGGTCGACCTGGCCCCAGCGCACAGGCACGGGCTTGGTCTTGCCGGTGTCGACGAAGTAGCGGCGGTTGCGGGTGTCGACCTGCACCACGACGCCGTGGTCGCGGCTGCCGGGCAGGGGCACCCGGTCGCCGACCCACCAGGCCTGGCGTGGCCACTGGCCGTGGGTCTTCTCCTCGATGACCGCGGCCGCGGTGCGGAACAGGTTGGCCAGTGCGGAGCGGGCCGCGTGGTCGACGAGACGCGGCCCGTCGGTGACGAGCTCGTCGTCGGTGCGGGCGTGCAGTGGCACCTGCAGGTTGCCGAGGCTGACGGCGGTGTTGCCGATCATCAGCGTGATGGGCACGACGGTGTGCGTCGGCTGAGCAGGGACAGGGGCCACGACGACCTCCTAGGCGGGGTGTGGGTCGACGTCGTGCGGCCCTGATTCGTGAATCGCGAATCGCGATGGGGAGCGCCGGGCCACGGCGGCGCCGCGGCGTCTACGGACCCGTGGCCCGGCGCTGGTTGGTGTGGGCGAGGTTGAACCCCTGCAAACGACGAAACCCCCGCGCCGGTGGCTGCGGGGGTCGTCCGAGGTGTGTTGTGGGCAGAGCTCGCCTCACTGCAAACAACCATTACACGTGGTGGGAGGGCTGGTCAAACACCGGTTCAGCCGGCACGTCGTTCAGCGATCCGGTGCGCGAGCGCCAGGACGTCGCCGAGGCGGTAGCGGGGCCGGCCGTCGGGGTGGGTGTGGTCGGTCTCGATCTCTGGTGGGCGTTTGCCGCGCCACCGGGCGGCCTGGCGGAGGGTGTTGACGTTGATCGTCGTGTCCGCGAGCAGGGGCAGCGCTGCGGTGGCCTCGGCCGCGGTCGCGAGGTAGTCCTCGGCGGCCGCCAACATCCACTCGCGGCGTTCCTCGACGAGGTAGCTCGTGCGGGAGTACTGCGCTTCGTGGATGGTGCACCGACTGGTGCACTGTTCGCCCGGTTCCTGGTGGATGGAGCACGAGGCCGGGGCGATGAGGAACAGGCACTCGTCGTTCGGGCAGAGAACCTGGGCCTGGCCAGGGCGCGTGTACATGGCGGTTCCGCAGTAGTCGCATCCGCCGACGTACCAGCGTGCAGGGGCGCGGTCGATCACGTGCCGGGTGCGGCCGACCACGTGCGTGATCTCGTCGAGGGCGTCGACGACGTCGACCAGGCGGACGAGCTCGTCGAGGTGGCGGGCGAGCCAGCTCGCGGCGCGGGCGGCGAGGCCTGCGGCGGGGACGATGGCAGCGGGGTCGTCGTGGTAGCGCGCTGGCGTGACCTGAACGACCTTCTCCACGGTGACCTTGCCGTCTTCGTCGGTGGTCTTGGCCTCACGTTCGACGATGCGGGTCGGCACGGCGACGACGTGCGAACGCGCGTGCCGGGGCGTCGGGGGAACCTGCTCGGCGGCGAGGGCGACGGGATGGCCGAACTGGTCGAGTGGGAGCTTGAGCGTGCGGGCGAGCTCTCCAGCCCACGTGGCGATCGTGTGCCCGAGGGCGAACTCGGCCTCGGCGCCGTTCCAGGAAAACGGCAGAGGGCGCGCGGCAGAGCGTCCAGCCTCTGTGGCGGCCTGCAGGCGGTCCTGGCGGGCGATGGTCACGGCGAGCTCGGTTTCGAGCGCTGGCACGCGCGTGAGGGCCTTGAACAGGGCGCCGGTGTGGTTGTCGCACAGGTGGCCGGCCGTGGCGGCGAGCTCGCACTCGTCGGCCCAGCATCTCGCGCTCGTCTGCACCACGGCAGACACCTCCTTGCGGCGCTGCGGGTGGGTCGAGCCCTGAACATGGCGAAGCCCCCGGCACCGAGGGGGTGGTGCCTGGGGGCTTCGCGGGGCTACTTGACGTGAGGCATAGCTGTCCTCACTGCGTGAGAGTGTCGCAGCAGGTCAGCGGCCTGGTCAAGCAGCCTCCCCATCGTGCGCATCGCCGTCCTGGCCGACGGCGCGCGCTTCGGATTTGGCTTGTGCCCAGGCGATGCAGTCCCCCAACCGGTACCGAGGCCTGCCGTCTGGATGGGTGCGGTCTGGGTGTACCTCCTTGCCGAGCGCGCTACGGAAGGTGGAGTAGTTCCACCTTGTACCCGGAGGCGCGAGCATGGGAACCGCTCGGGAGGCTTCGGCGGCCGTCACCATGTAGTCCTGGGCCGCATCGAGCAGCCACTCGCGGCGTTTCCGCACGTCGTAAGAGGTGCGGACAGCTTGATCGGCCAACTGGGTGGTGGTGACACAGTCGGGGTTCGGACAGAGCACGTGCTCGGCGTCCGGCGGGGCGTACATGCTGGTGCTGCACAGGTCGCACGGGCCGACGTACCAGCGGGCCGGGGAGCGGTCGATCACGTGTTGGGTGCGGCCGGCGATGAACGACAGCTCGTCGACGAGCTCGCCAGCGTCGAGGGCCTGGTGGGCGAGGTCGAGGTGGGCGAGCAACCAGCGAGCGGCGCGGGCGGCGGGGCCGGGCTGGTAGGGCAGGCTCGCGGGGTCGTCGTGTCGGCGGGCGTCGCGGTATTGGTAGACGACTTTCCCGTGAGGACCCTCGGGGTAGAGGGCGACCATCTCGGCGGGCACGGCGGTGAGGTGGGCCCGTGCGTGGCGTTGGGGCGGGGGGACGACAACGGCGTCGAGGTCAAGTTCGATACCCGCGCGGTTCGCTACGTAACGTGACCACTTGGACACGGTGTCGACCAGGGCGCGGCGGGCTTCGCTGCCGGTCCAGACGAGCGGTGATGGCCGTTCGGCCGACCGGGCGCCGCTGATGCGTTTAGCGATCCGGGCCTGTCGGCTCATGGTGATGTCGAGATCATCCTCGACGCGAACGATGCGGACCAGAGCACTTGCCAGCTGGTCCATGTGGGTGGCGCAGATCTGGACGTCGTCCGCGTGGGGCGCGGGACAATCCCGGACGGCGCAGAGATCGGCGACCGTGCTTGGCTCTCGCATTCGGTCACGCTCCTCGGTGCTCCATCTGGGCGCACAGTCGCATTTATGTACCGAGCGTGACAAACCGATTGGGCCATTAGGCTGAAAACTGATGCCGTACGGCCGTTATTTGAAACGGCAAACATCGCGGTGACGATATGGGACGAAGCGGAGCCGAAACGAACACGCGTTCGACTCAAATTACTGGGCGGTAGCTTTTGCGTGGGGCGGGCTGCCACCAACATGCGAGAGGGCCGACCAGCCCGCGTCCTTAGCCAGGGGGGACGCGGACCGATCGGCCCTCTTGATTGTGGGGCGAACTGGCGCTTGGGTGACCACGCGCACACTGAGTGAAACTACTGCCCGGTAGCTTTGGTTACGGCCTTGGTCGGATAAGACGAAGCTTCGGCCGGGGCATCTCGATACCCAGCGCGGCACCAGCCGCCTGGTCAAGGTGCAGCTGACGCTGGGTGGCACCGTCCCTGCAGCTCTGCGGCAGGTGGCGGCACACGATGAACTCGTCCTCGTTGACCGGATCGGTCAGGATCTCGACGTGACGACTAAGGATCTCGTCCCAGCTTCGACCGTTGTAGTCGGCGCCGCAGAGCTTGCAAACGGGGTCGGTGAACCCATGCTCGCTGAGCAGCGCCTCCAGCGCGCGGCGCTGGTCGACACGTGGCGTGGTGATCCATCCGCACCAGCAGCCGGCACGGACTCGCTTGCCGGAGGGCAAGTAGCCCGAGGGCAGGTGGACGCGCTTCGGACCAGCGGGATTCGACATGGTGGGGGAGCTCCTTCTCAGGGTCTGACCAGTTCTGCGGCCACGTCGTTGAGGGCGCGTGCCTCGGCCTCGTCGCGGTCCGCGTCTTCACGGACCCGCTGGGCCTCGCGGCGCATCGAACCGGCCAGGTCGTCGAGACCGCGCTCGTCGTACGCAGCGGCGGCGCGTTCGAGGTTCTCGGCCTGCGTCAGCCGATCGGCCATGTACGAGCTGAGGTTCTCGGCAGTCCGGCGGAGCAACCTGACCTTTGACTCCGGCGTCATCCAGTCCGCTTCCAGCCGCGGAAGCAGCGCTTCGAGCGCACTGCCAGGGCCGGGCGTTGACGCGGCCGCCTGGGTCAAAGAGGAACTCTTTGGCCTATCTTGCTCTGCACCAGCGAGCCGAGCAGCCGTCTGCTGCGCCAGCGGCCACACGTCCGCGGGGTCTTCCATGTCGTCGCGCTGGACCTCTGCCCAGAGGTGCACAGCCTGGTAGTCCCGCACCGTGTAGAAGCCGGGGTATCCGGCGTCCCACTGCTCAAGGACCTCCTGTTCGGTGCGCGTGCCACGCACGTCAACAAGCAGTCCATCCGGCCGGCGAACGAGGTAATGGCTGGTGTCGCCCAACTTCGAGCTGTGCAGGCCGACGATCGGCCAGCCGGTTCGAGCGTGCAACGCCAGCGCCAGCGCGTGGCACTGGCCGTACTCGAACACCTCGGCAACCGTGCTGCATCCCTCTGGCAGGACTGCGGCCTCGTCGCCCGTCACAGCCCTCTCACCTGCTGCGGGTCGAGGCCATCACGAACGCGGACCTTGCTGTCGAGGCGGTTCACCACGACGGCCAGCACGTCGATCGGGACGGTGTCCTGGTTCCACACGGCCTTGCAGGACGCGCACGAAACGCTCAGCTGCGTGTCGTCCTCGGTCTCGCCGGGGATGAACGTCCCCAGCAGCGCCGCGCCTGGGTGAACGCACGCGGGCGCGCTCACGAGACACGACCAGCTATCCGGGGCTGCTCGGTGATGAGGTCGTCATTGGACCCGACGATCATCTCGCGCGAGGTGCACACCTCGTCGTCACCGAACATCAGCTTGGCCACATACCGGCCGGGAACGCCGCCGAAGTCATTCCTCAGATGCCTAATGCGGCTGTTCCAGATCACGAGCGCCTCGCGGGCCGACGACGTCGGCTGGTCAAGATCCCTGTCCCAGGTCCCGCCCTCATACACCTTTTCGATGATGAAACCGCTCCGCGTGACGCCGTCGTCCCAGCGCAGCAGCACCACCCTGCTGGGTTCGAGCACGTTCTGTGCCCAGTCCTCTGCAGCGCTGCCCAGGGCATCCTGCAGCAGGTAGTAGAACGGGTTGTCGTGCACCGATCCCTGGTCGAGCAGGCTCTGTTGTGCGCGGACGTAGGCCCTCGTCATGTTGAGCGCGCGCTCGTTGATCGGCTTGCTGCTCAGGTAGCCGTTGGCGCGCACGATGTCGTTGAGCTTGACGAGCGGCTCGAAGTGGTCAGGGCTGACCAGGTAGCCGACGGTCTTGTTGTAGTTCGTGAGGCAGACGGGAGCGCCGCCGTTCTGCAGGCCGCGCATGATCTGCCCGGACTTCGCGCGGAGCGCGCTCGTGGGGACCTGGTCGAACAGGTCGAGAGAGTCTTCCATGTTGCCCATGTTGTCTAAGTTGGACAACATGGGCAATACACCTACTGGGTGAAGGCTGGCGCGCGCCAGGCTGTTCCGTTTCCTCACGAACACCAGTACGAACGCCGCCGACGTCGCGTCGGCCGGTATCGGGTGCCGGTTTCCGGTTCGGCGTGTCGGGTTGCCTTGTGCGCCTTGGCTTCGTCGACGAGCCGTTTCCGCTGTTCCTCGCGTCGCGCTGCGGCGGCCGCCAACTGCTCCTGAACCGCGGCCTTGCCGTCGGCTGCCGGCGTGGCCTCGTCGGGCGCGACGGCCTGGTCCTCGTCGTCGGCGGGCACGTGGTCGCACCGGACCACGACGTCAGGGTTGCCGTCCAACGGCGTCCAGCCCTCGGCGTCGCAGCGCGAACAGGCGTCGATCGCGATTCGGTGGGCCCTGCGGTGGCGCTCGTCGTGCCGCCGGGCGTTGTAACGCTCGACGTGGTCGACCGCGTCGCGCAGGTCCTCGACGCTGGCGAACTCCGCACGCGCGGCCGCGGCCGCCACTGCGGTGTTGCCGTTGGGCCGGTCACCGGTGGCAGGCCAGAGGCGCAGCGCCGCTCGGGTCCAGCCGCCGGCGTTCCCGACGCCGCCGATGCTCGGCTTGCGGCCGCCGTCGTAGGCGATCGCGGCGACGAGCTCGGCGTCGGTCCAGCCCGCGAGCACGTGCTCGCGGATGAGCCGGGCCAGGTTGGACATGGTCAGGCCACGGCGCAGCTGGTCAGGCAGCACACCACCCGACATGGTGGCCTCGCCGTGCTGAGGCAGGCCTAGCAGGCGGCGAGCTGCACGTACGGGACGTGCCGCACGACTTCCGGACTGATTCGGACCCCCCGGAACCCCTCGAAAACCCTTCTCGTATGAGCCGCCCGAAGGGCGTCGTTCATCCACAACCCCGCTGGGAACTGGAAACTGCTCCTCTTTCTTATCCAAGACGGATGGGGAGGAACTTTTGACCGAACTCGCAGGTCGGAGCGGGTTCAGCTCGTCCGGCAAGGCGCCAGCCCTGAGCCGCTCGATGGCCTCGCGCTGGCGCTCAGAGCGACGCTGGCGCGCTGCGGCGAGCTCGTCGGGGTTTCCCCGTGGGTACGCGGGGTCCGTGCTCTCCGGGCCCTCGGGGACGCGAAGTTCGTAGACCTGGCCGATGTGGATGACGCGCTGCGGGGGAGGCAGCGCGTCATCCTGCTCGGCCACCGCCCGAAAGGGCGCGAACGAATCAGGCAAGGGGGGGGCGGGCAGGCCTGCGGCCTTGGCGGCGAGGACGGCCTTGCGGTGGGCGATCGCTTCCTCGCGGCGCTGGCGCCGGGCTTGCTGCAGCAGGTCCTCGCGGCGTTCGCGTGCCGTGGCCTCGTCCGGGTGCTCGTCGACCGGGCGGTCGAGTACAGCGGTGGACGTAGTGCCGCCGACAACGACGGCCAGGAGGCCGCGCTCGTAGAACCAGCCGAGCAGTTCACGCACGTAGCGCGCGGTGCAGCCAAGGAGCTCGGCGAGCTCGTCTTGGGTCACGCCGCCGCGGGTGATGGGGCGGCCGGCCCGGTCAACGGAGGCGACGAAGCGGAGCGCGATGGCTCGCAGTTTGGTGACCTTGCGGTCCTGGAAGGTCTCACGCATCACGCAGCGCTCGAACTCGTCGAGCCAGACCTCGGCGCCCTCGTTGCACGCCCGGGTTCCTGCCGGTGCCGTGCGGGTGACCGTGGCGTCGTACAGGGTCTTGCGCACCGTGCGGGGTAGCCAGCGGAGCCGCTCCCAGCGAACGCCGGCGTGGACGAGTGTGCGGTCCCAGAGGCCGAGCTCGTCGTGCCAGACGCGGGCCTCGGCGCGGTAGTCCGCGACGGGGTTGGGGTCCTCGGCGACGGGGACGAAGTCGTCGACCGCATCGGGGCCGTGGGCGACGGGGCCGTCGTGTTCCCACCAGTGGAAGTCACAGACGACGAGCTGCTCAGCTCCGAACGGAGCAGGGCGCAGCCTGCCTGGGCGCGCGCAGATCAGGCAATCGGTTGGAACCGAATTGAGACGGTCGGGCGCGCTCATCTAGCAGCCTGACCAGGAATAACACCGGTTTGATCTTCAACCGGAAGGGTGAAACGAGACACAGCGGCCACGCTTTCCCGGCGTGGCGCGAAGTAAGGCGTACCTGAATGTCAGAGCAGGCCGCTATCCTCCATGTCACGCACGTGTGTAGCAGACACGAGCGGACTGACACGCCTGGCCTGGCCGCCATTGGCGTGTCGACTTCCTCAGTCGTCGGACTGAGGTCAGGGCCTCGGGGTCAGGACGACCCTGGGGCCCTTGTCGTTTTCAAGGGGACGGATCGACGCCGCACAACGACGCGATGCCGGGCAGTCTCACCCAGGTACGCGAGCGTTTCTCGCAGACACGACCGTCCTGTTTGCACTGATCACCCCAATGGACTCTTACCGGCTGGTTCTGCTGCGGAACCATGATCATCTGGTGTAGATACGCGCGCACGTACGCGCACGCGCGCGAGGTCTCATGCGCTTTTCGCCTGCTCAGGCACGTTGCGGCCAGTGGCTGGCGTCGTCGGCCAGGTCGCCGACTCGTCGCGGTGTAGCTCGTACCGGAGCATGAAGCGCCGGCTGTCGCGGACGGCGACGTCGACGGCCAGGCGCTCGTCGTCGTGGCCGAGCACGACCCGCGTCTCGACGAGGACGGGCAGCTGTTTGGGCATGAGCAGGTCGGCGGCCTCGTCCACGCTGGGCAGGCGCGCGATGTGCTGCACCGGCCAACGCACCGGGCCGTACCCCATGTCCTGTTCGAGTCGCTCGACGTAGCCGCCGGGGCCGGTGTCCGCCTCGGCCAAGGCCGTGCCGCTGGCGAGCGTCATCGGGATGTACGTCGTGGTCACCTGCATGGGTTCGCCTGGGCCGACAACCCGTCGGCGGACGACCACGTCAGCGCCCTGCTCGAGCTGCAGCAGGTCGGCGATCTCGTCTGGGCAAGGCTGTACGTCCAGCACGGGATCGCCGACAGGGCGCCAGTGGCCGGCGTGCTGGTTGAACAGGTAGCCGAGCTCGTTGCGGCGGACGAACATGCCGAGGTCGAGCGGTACGCGCGGACGCGTCCGTTCGGTGACGACGGCGGCGCTCTTGTGCTGCAGGAGGATCACCCCGCGGAGCGCGAGCACCGATTGCGCTTCGCGAACCACACGGTCGCTGACCCTGTAGTGCACCGCTAGTGCGCGCTGTCCAGGCAGCTTGTCGCCGACTTCCCACTCACGCTGTTCGATGCGTTGTTCGAGGTCGTTGGCGACTTGCAGGTACTGGTCCAACTCGCTCATCTCCTCCCTTGGGTGACTGCGGTACCGCAGAGCTTGACATCTGCGGTACCGCAGTTACAACATACCTTCAGAAGATCACCCATAGGAAGCGCCCCCAGGGCGGAGCTGCGAACTCCAGCCCTGGGGACTTGCAGACCCGTCATGAAGGGACGTGTCCGCCGTGCGTATTCGTACACCCAAACGAGGCCCGGATGATCACCGACGTGCCGAAGACCCCAATCGGAGTCCCGCGCTGTGCGTCATCTTCGGGGTGCTCGGCCTCCTTTTGGCCGTTGCACTGCTCGCCCGCGAAGCTGACAGCTCCGACGCGGCGATCAGCATCGGGGTGTGGGGCAGCGTCGCTGCTCTCACCGTTGGTGCCATCGCCTGGGGCACGCGGGGACGGTGGTTCTGGTGAAGGGCAACGGCGCGAAGCGGCGCCGCATCTTCATCTGGTCCGTCGTGCTGGGCGGCCTGGCGGCGCTCGTGCCGCTGTTCGTCGACCTCGGCGGCACGACCATGTACCTGGTCGCTGTGACCGCGAACGTGGTCGTCGCCAACCTCTTCGCGAAGGTCCTGTTCGGGGGTGCGAAGCGTTGACGACGCCCCGTCCCTCCCTGCCGCCGACCTACCCCGTGCCGACCCACGACGGCCTGATCTGGGTTCCGGTCCAGACCCACCTGCACCCCGTGCCGATCTGCCGGTACGAGCGGGTGCAGGTCTACCCGCTGACTCAGGTCCAGAAGCGCGGAGACGCGGGCAACATCCTTGAGCTGGTCACCAAGATGGCTCGGTGGCTGGTCCAGGACGACGAGATCGGGCTGCTGCCCGTGTTCGCCCACGACTTCAACCTTGCGATCGCCACCGCCCAGAGCTGGACGCGGGCTATCCGGGCCAAGCAGGTCAACCCGCAGAACTGGGAGACCGTGGTCGCCTGGGCCCGCGGACACAACGACTGGTCACCGTGGGGAACGACCCTGATCACGGAGCGCCTCGACGCTCGCAACCTCAAACCGCCGACCCCCGGCATGCCCTCTTAGTGGAAGGAACCTTTCCGGTGAGCACACCCGCCTTGAACCTGGGCGAGCAGGTCGACCTACAGGTGAGGGTCGGCGCGGTCCTGACCGACCCCGTCCTGACGGTCGACCAGAAGGTCGCCGCGGTCTACGCGGCCGCCGACGAGCTGAACGCGGCCCGTCCGGGTCGGCCCACGCTTCTGGAGTGGCTCGACGAGGACCCCAAGGCCACCGACCACACGGTCAAGATGGCGATGCGCAGGGCCAACGCACACGTCAGCGTCGTGCGGGAGCCGACGGCCGACGACACCGTGATCATGCCTCCCGTCCTCGTCGACGAGCCGGTCGTCGCCGAGCTGGTGGTCGACGCGCCCGTCGTCGAGCCGGTGGCGGCCGGTCCGGTCGTCACGACGCCGGCAACGGCGGCCGAGCCGGGCAAGCGGTCGGGGTACAAGGGGTTCTACGTCGTCGCGCTCATGAGCATCGGCGTCAGCGTCGACACGTCGTGGCGGTTCTTCGAGCACAAGCTCGGCATCACGAACGTCGTCGAGCGGGCGTTGTTGTTCTCGGTGATGGAAGCGGCCCTCATCGCGTGCGGCTGGGGAATGCGTGCTGGCGTTCTCCGTGACGGGAAGCCCGGCTACGCGCGGCTGGTGGCGTGGGCGCTGACGGCATTCGCTGCTTACGCCGCGCTCATGCTGTCCGGTCTGGGGAACGGTATCGCCCGCGTCGCGCTCGGGCCGGTGCTCGGCCTGGTGATGCTGCATCTGGCGCTGGGTATCGAGCTCCGCGCGACCCACCAGCGGACGACCACCTGGGCCCGCGTTGGCCGCGAACTGCGTGAGCGCCTGCTCTCGGTGCTGGGCCTCGGCGACGACCACCGTGACGCCCTCGCGCGGACCCGTGACCGGGCGGCGCTGCGGGCGGCGAAGCTGTCCCTCGCGAGCAAGTGGACGCCGTTCCGGGACCGTCGTCTGCGCAACGCGCTGCACGTCTCGAACGTCGCGCACGACGCCGTGCAGCGTGGCCGGATGCTGGCCGAGATCAACGTCCTCAAGCACGCGGCCGGGCTGGGCAAGTTGGACCAGCCGTCGCCGTGGCCGACGAGCGCGTCATGAGCACGCCGGCTGGGGACGGCACCCCGTCGATTGCCGAGATGCTCCGGCCGTTGCCGGGGTCGACGTCGACGCCGGCGTCTGCTCCCGTCGCCCCCGAACCTGAGGGGGACGAGGCGCCAGCTGGTGTGTCGGTGCGCCAGCTGGTGATCTGGTGCGCTCCCCCGCTGGTGGCCGCTGGTGGTTTTGGCCTGGCGCTGGTGTCCACCTGGGCGCTGGTGATCGGGCTGGTGGTGCTGGTGGTGCTGGCGCTGGTGGCCTGGCGCTGGCGCCACCAGCTGGTGAAGGCCTGGGGCGGCGCCAGCGGCACCAGCACCAGGCGTGGACCTGGTGCTGGTGCTGGTGGTCGTGGTGCTGGTGGATGGGGCTGGCGTGGTGGCCGTCGTTCTGGTGCTGGTGGTCACCAGGCTGGTGGTCTGCGTGGTCGCCTCACCCGTGGCGGCCGTGGTGCTGGTGGTGCTCGACGTGGTGGTGTTCGTGGCGCTTTTGCCCGTGCTCGCCAGGCGTTGTCACCAGCAGGCATCAAGCGGGGCGCCAGGGCGGCCGCTGGTGGTGCTCGGTCGATGTGGAGGAACACCAAGGCCAAGGCGACCTCAGCCGGACGACGGGTGGCTGGTCGGCTCGGTGGACGTCGTGCTGCCACCAGCGCCGCCAGCACAGCGCACGGTGCTGGTGGTGGCCGCGGCTCTCGCTGGCGGCCTGGCCGTCGCCGGTCCACCAGCGCTGGCGGGAAGCGCACCAGGCCTGGTGGCCGGTCCACCAGCGCTGGTGGCCGACGGTCCACCAGCACCACCAGCGCTGGTGGGAAGCGCACCAAGGACACCACCAGCGCTGGTGGTGCTGGTGCACCAGCTGGTGGTGGTGGTCGTGAGTCCGTCCTCGACGAGGACGAGACACACGACTGGGAACGAGAGCCCCGCTTCTGGTGGCGTCGCAACGTCGCCAGGGCTGGTGATCTCTGGTTCAACCTGGCGACGACCGTTGGTGACGAGGTGCGCGCTGGCGCGAACGGCCGGGTGGCAACCGCGTTGAAGACCCCGTTCGTGGGGCTGTTCAAGCGCAAGCCCAAGGACGAGGACGTCGAGCCGGTTGACGACGCCCCAGCGGACGAGTCAACGGTCTGGCGCTTCCCGGTCGCCAAGGCGCCGACGCGTGAGGTCGAGCCTGACGAGGACGCGCCGAACGTGTGGACCTTCGGCGCGTCCGTGCCGAAGCCCCGAACTGCGGACAGCGTGCCTGCGCGGTCCGTGAGCCCTGTTGTTGTTGCCCTGAGAGGAGACAGTCGGATGACCTCAGCAACCCTGGAATCGCTGGTCCCGGCGTTGGAAGACGCCTCAACTCCCCAGTCCAAGATCAACCTTCTGACCGAGGCCGCGGCTTCCCTGCGCAGGCAGGCTGACGCCAAGGACGAGGACGCCGACAAGCTCGAACGGACCGCCCAGACCTACGAAGGCCGTGAGGGCATGGCGGACGACGCCGAGCGGATGCGTGCCGAGGTAGTCAACCTCCGCACTGACGCGGAGACCTACCGGGGTGAGGCCCTGGCTGCGGACGAACTCGCCAACGGGATCAAGGTCTGATGTTTCCCCAGGTCAGGGGTCACGCGTTAGGGCGCGTGCCCCTGACCCTCCGCCAGCTCAAAGGAGCCAACGTGTTGCAGCTCAAGACGGCCAGCATCGCCGTCGCCGCAGTGAGCACCCTAGTGCTCGCGTTGATCGCGGCGGCGTTGTCCCTGCCGGTATGGATCTTCTACGCGGCGCTGGCGGTGCTCGTGGCCGGTGCGTTCCTGCTGATCAGCAAGGTTGTGTACGCCGGTGAGTACTTCGCGAAGTTCCACCTCTCGAGGCGGCAAGCCGTGCGGGTGTGGCTGCTGGGTGCCGTCCTGGCCCACGTCACCTGGCTGGTGATGTGGGTTCAGGCCCCTGACCTGCGCTGGTGGTGCGCTGGTGGTCTGCTGGTGCTGGCGTTCGGCGAGTACGTCCTGACCGATGTTGTGCACTGGTTACTGACCAGGCCGGTCAAGACGACGACCCTGTCCACCCGTGGTGACGCCGACGCTCAGACGGTGTCGGCACTGGTCACGTTCAAAAAGGCGTTGTCGCTTTCGGGCTTCGACTACCTCGACGTGCCGGCCGCGAACGTGCGCATGGTCTCGAAGGACTGCATGGCGTTCCTGGTGATGGTGCCGCCCAAGGCGGCGCAGATACTCCGCGACGAGGAAAAGGTCGAGGCGGGGAAGAAGACGGTCAGCCCGTTCGGGTCCGACGCCAACGAGCAAATCGCCATCAGCCTCCGGCACGTTACCGGCCGTCCGTGGCGGACCGACTGGGTCGAGATCAGCAACGTCGATGGGTACGCCGGCGTCTATCAGGTCACCGTGACCAGCCGGGACGTGCTCAACGACGTCAAGCCGTACTACGACCGGCCCGTTCCGCGGTCGATCCAAGACCCGATCGAGCTCTCTACCTGCGCTGATGGGACGCGTGGGTTCCTGCCGCTGGCGTCCGGGCATGGCGAGATCATCGCCCGGACCGGCCGGGGCAAGTCGAACCTGCTGACCAGGATCGCTGCGGACGTCACCCTGTGCGTCGAGGACGGCGGCGAGGCGGTGTTCTGGGCGTGTGGGCGCGGCAAGCAGTACGAGACCTGGGGTCAGTTCCTGCACAAGTACCTGGGCACCGGCCAGCGGATGCCGATCTGGGCAGTCAACGGGCAGCAGGACACCGTGCACATGCTCTACACCGTGTGGCTGATCATCCAGTACCGGCAGAGCGTGCCGCTTGACCAGCGCGGACGCCGTCCGATGATCATCGTTGCCCTGGACGAGGCGGCCGATGTTCTGCAGGACACCAGCGTCGGTGTGTACATCGGCAACCGGTTCCACACGGCCTCGGCGCTTTGGTACCGGTGCTCGCAGCGAGGCCTCTCCGCCGGCGTCCGCCTGGTCCGCGTTGGGCACCGCGGCACCAACGGCCAGGCTGGTGACCGTGGCGGTGACATCAAGTCGCAAAGCGCCTGGTCAATCGCGTTGGGAAGCGGCGACAAGGACGACATCGGTCGCGTCACCGGTAACCACAAGCTCAAGGCGTTGAAGACCCCTGGCGAGCTCTACCTCCGCCTCGGTGAGGAGGACTACCGGCGGCAGAAGGCCGACTACCTGCAGGAATTCGGCAAGGCCACGGCCCCGAAGACTGACGGGACCCCCATCCCTGAGATCGGGTGGGCCCGCAGGGACTTCGTGATCGACCTCGAACCGGGCGCGGAGGTGGCCGCCGGTCCCTTCTACGCGAACCGGTTCCAGCACGTCACGCCCCAGTTCGTGGACTACATGAGGCTGGACGCGGACCAGTTCGACGAGCTGGCGGCAGGCCCCGGTCCCAGCGGCGTGACCAGCATCAAGCAGACGGCGTACGAGTCCGCCAAGGCGAAGCTCTCCGCGGCGCTCGGGTTGGCCGCGAGCTCGTCGACGCCGGCGGTCCTGACATCGACGAGCTCGGCGCCGGTCACCACGTCCGTCCCCGCCGTGGTGACCGTGATGGAACGCCAGGACGAACCCACCTGGGCCGACCGCGTCGAGCGTCTGATCTTTGCGGCCGAGACCGGCCTGACGTCCAGCGAGATCATCTCGCGTCTGCAGAAGACGGGCGAGCTCGGCGGCAACCCCGGCGTCGTCCGCAACGCCCTGACGACGCTGCGGAACTCGGGCCGGATCGACCAGCCCGGCGGCCGCGGCAAGCCGTACACCAGGCCGCAGGTCGCGGCTTAAATGATCACTCACTCACACACTCACTCATCAAAGGGGAGGGGTCATACATGCAGGTAGAACGCGTGACCTCGCGGATGAGTGAGTGTGTGAGTGACCAACAACAGCGGGTCCGGTTGACCCGAGACGAGAAGAGCGGGAGCGTCTTTCCTCATGCGACCTGACACCCAGTACGCGCTATCCCTGCTGACCATCTGGTCGGTGCCCGCGCTCGTGCTCGTGGTCGCGTCCCGCGGCCGCGACGAGACGTTCGGCCAGGCGCTCAAGCGCCTCGACATCGCCCTCTACTGGTGGATGGCCGGCGGCCTGTTCGCCACCGGCGCCTGGTGGGCGGCCGTCGCGTGGTTCGGCCTCACGGTTCCGCTGATCGTGGCCGCGTGGTTCGTCGGCGACCAGCGCCTCAAGCGCACCGGCAGCGCGGCCAGGCCGACGCCACCGATGCCAGCGAAGTCAGCTCGCTAGTCCAAGCGAGAACGAAAGCCTCCCCCTCGACGAAAGGAGAAGGGAGGTGAGATCGACATGCCCGAAAGCTGTCCGCACACGTACTTCGTGGTCGTGTGCGGAGTGGCGACCTGCGAAAAGTGCGGTGCCCAGTGGAACATTTTCGGGGTTGGGGGTGGACCAGCCAGTTGGTACCTGGCTGGTCCGTGCTCAAGCCTATGACGGCGAAGGGAAAACGATCATGACCCAAGCCAGTGAAGTCGAAGCACCAGCGGCGATCAGGCACCCGGCGACCGGCCGGGTCGTCGACGTCGTCGCGGTCTACTCGACCGGCACCGGCGGTGTGGAACTCAGGGACCTGGACGGCAACCGGATCGACGTGGACGCGGCCGCAGAGGTCGAGGTCGTGCGCGAGGTCAGGCCGATGGTCAGTTGGTTCGGCGTGCTCGTGGGCCTGGCCGACGTGCTGCTCGTCGTGGTGGCGGTGGCAGTGATCAGCTCGGCGTGGTTGTCCTGAGCGCGGGACAACCAAAAACGAGGGGCCCCTCACCTAGGTGAGGGGCCCCTCGTCAGTTCTCGAAGTCGAACGTCAGCTGGTCGAGGTCGACGGCGACTGGTGCCGCACGGCTGGCGCCGTTGCGTAGGCAGTGGGCGCAGGTGACCGGGTCGTACGTCGGGCTGAACCTGGTCGGGTCCCATCCGCCGAGGCCGATGTGACAGCCGGGCGCCGGCACACGGAGCGGGATTCCGTCGATCCACTGCACCAGCTCGATGGAGTGCACCGCCAGGTCGCCACCACCGCGGGCGTTGGCTCCGTCTGGGAACCGTTCCTCGAGGTCGCGCAGCACGGCAACGACGAGCTTCACGAGGTCTGCGCGTTCTGCCACGTCAGAGGCCCATCTTCCCGGCGGCGTTGTGGGTGAAGCGTTCGAGCAGGCGGATGTACTCGAGTACCTGCTCGACGCGACGCCAGCGGCCTTGCTTCATGATCTCCAGCAGGCTGGCGCCGCCCAGGTGCGCGATCGTGGCGCCGCCGGCACGCAGCGAGTGACCGGCGTAGAGGGCGGGGTTCATGCCAGCGGCCGCGACGGCGACCTTGATCCGGCGGGCGACGTCGCGCCCGTCCGGGGTCAGTGCCCCGCCGACGCGGCCGGCCTTGCCGACCGCGCGGAGCAGCGGTCCGGTGGCGTCGCCCAGGCGGTCACGCCATACCTCGTACTGCCGGACGGGATCGGTCGCTGGGTTCTTGCCGCGGGGGATGACGACCTCAGCACCCCGGCTCATGCGGTCGGTCTTGCTCGACGCAATCCACAGGACGAGTCCCTCGTCGGAAACCTCGGCGTGCTCGTGTCCGAGCGCAGCGAGCTCGGAGCGGCGCAGCATCCCGGCGATGCCGAGCGTGAACATGCACGCGTCGCGTTCGGCGATCGTGGGGTGCGGCCGCCGGGTGGTGCCGAACCGTTCCTGTTCCAACATGCTGATCAAGATCGGAAGCGTGACGGGTGCGACGCGGCGCTTCTGCTTGCTGGTCCGCTCGTACAACTCGCCGCGGAGCACCTGCAGCGCGAGCGTGGTGTCGGGCTGACCGCTGTGACCGCACTCCCGGTGCAGCCGTCGCACCGCGGCGATGCCCTGCTCGATCGTGGCCGTGCCGATGCCAGCGTCCGCAAGCTCGGCGACCCACTCCGCCAGGGTCTGCTGGGTTGCTGCCTCGGTGCCGACGCCGGAGCGGCGGCCGGAGACCTCGCACCACGGCACCCAGGCCAGGTGCGGCCAGGGCGCGGCGGCCGCGCCGTGCTTGCCGTCCGGACGTCGGGCCTTGCCGAGCAGCAGCCGGTCGTACGCGCGCAACGTGTTGGCTGGCGTGGACCTGGCGATGCGGTCCCAGGCCGCCGCGCTGAGCTGCTCGTCGACGCCGAGCGTGCGGTCGTCGACGAGCGCGGGCAGCTGCACGCGCTCGTCGACGAGCTCGCCTTCGAGAACCGGTTCCGTCACGGGCTCAACTGCGCGCGGCGGGGACGCCGGCCATGTCCAGGGCAGTGTTGACCGCGCGGGTGATGAGGGTCGTGACGTCCCACTCCGCACCGTTGGGTCCAGGCTCTCGGATAGCGCGCGTGATCTCGGCAAGGTTCGCGCCCTCGCCGTCCTTCACGATCTGGTCAAAGATCCGGTCGCGTAGGCCGTCGTCGTGGCCCTCGCCGTCGAGGGCGCTCTCGATCTTTTCGAGCATGACCTCGGCGGCGTTGGCCCAGTCGCGGTGCGCGCTGGGGATGTCGATCTCGTCGGCTTGGGCGTCGGCACGTTGTTCGGTGATGAAGTCAGCAAGTGCCGTAGTGAGAATGAAGTACGTGTGTTCCTCACTGACGAGGTCAAAGCGCACCGCGCGGGGTGCTCCGTCAGCTATCGCGCGAGCCTGTTCCGTTCTCATCAGCTGCCCCTGTTTCGATCTTGGAACGGCCATCAGTTAATGACCGATAACGAAGGTTACCGGTCACAACGACTGGTGTCGTTAGATCGAACGGGGTGTCGTACTCAGTCGGTGCCTGTCGGCTCCAGTCGGTTCGCTTCGAGGTAGCCGAGGACCGACTGCGCGCGGACGCGGACCGCGCGGCCGACTCGGGACGCGTCGAGGTCGCCAGCGGCGACGAGCCGCTCGACGGTGCGCGTGGAAACGCACAGCAGGTCTGCGACTTCCTTGATCGTCCAGCTTCGGACGTTCGTCTCGTTGGCCGTCTTGGGTCGTGCCACGGCGGCCTCCTTTCAATCAACACTGAAGTGATCGGGATATGCGAAAGGGCCCGGCACCCCCCGCGGTGGGGGCGCCGGGCCTTCGTGATCAGGCCTCGACGACGGTGAGGTCGACGCCGTAGCCGGCGCCGTTGCCGTTGCCGCCGGGGAACACGGTGATCGCGCCCATGCTGAAGCGACCTTGTCCGCCGGCGCTGTCGTTGGCGCTGAACGCCGTCATGGGTCCGGCGATGATGCCGCCACCGCCGGCGCCGCTGTCCCAGTACGAACCCTCGCGCGGGTACCGATCCGGGAAGTGGACCGTGGCGATGTACCGGTGTGCCGCGGAGAGCGCGACGGCGTCGGTGAACTCGACCTCGATCCACCCTGTTTCGGTGTCGAACGTGAACGTGACGTCCGAACCGGCGACGGCGGTCTGGTCGGTGACCCGCCAGATTCGGCCGGTGACCGGGCCCGTGAGGTTGGTTGCGGGGCGGTAGAAGTGGAGCTTCGTCGCGAGGACGTCGACGTCGAAGTCGAGCACCACGCCGACGTTGATCGCCAACCCCTCGGTCGCCGAGCTCGACGGCCCCGCCTCGGCCGGGAACAACCGGTAGGTGGTGACCGGGGTATCGCCGGGTGGCAGGAAGCGGTTCGCGTCCTGGTCGTGGTGGAAACCAAAGATCGCGATTGGTGATGTGGTGGTGCCGGACGGGCCGCGGACGTAGAGCGACGAGCTTCCCCCGCCGGGCCCGATGCCGATCCCGGTCGGGGCCGCGGGCTCGGAGTTGATCCGGCCCAGGAAACCGATCTGGCCCTGGAACCTTCCGTCCGGATCGTTGATGTGCACGCCGGCGGTGGGCGCGTAGATCCACGGGACGAGGCCGTTGTACGCGTAGTCCTCGATGTCGACGAAGTCGATGTGCCCGGTCCACCCGTGGATGGGGACGACGCCGCCGTCGGGGCCCTCGCCGCTCGGGTCCCAGCCGCTGAAGCCGTTCGGGCACTGCTCCACCTTGAGGTGGTGCACCTTGCCGTAGTGCGAGCACAGCCGCCGCGTGAACACGCCGACCTTGCACCGCAACGTGATGGCGGTGCGGAGCTCGATGTGCTCGGTGAGCGGAACGCCGGCGTAGTACCCCTCGGTGATCAGGCGGTCGAGGGTGATCGAGACGTTGTTGTTGGACCTCGGGAGCAGCAGCGCCGCGCCGGTCGGGTGGGTCGGCTCGACGACGAGGTCGAGCACCGACTCGACGTCGAAGCGGACGCGGTCGATGCGGCACGTGCTGATCTGCTCCAGGTTGACCGCGCACAGCGACGGGTTGTCGCTGGACCGGATGATCACGTTCTCGATGCTGAAGTGGATGTTCGAGAACGAGTTGCCGCTCGGGTCGGTGGCGTCGGCGTCCGGTCCGCCGATGGCGCACGGCAGACCCGTTGTGGGCGACCAGGTGTAGACCGTGTTGCCCGAGTCGAAGAACAGCACGCCGGCGGTGTTGACCTGAGTCGGCGTGCCGCCGAGCTCGGCCGTGCGCACGACGTAGGCCTCACCGGCGGACACGATGCCGTAGGCGCGCTTCGGTGCGGTACGGGAGACCTGCGGGAGCGCGAACGCCGCGCGGGCCTCGTCGGCGCTGACAGGCACGCGTGCGGTGTTCGACAGGTCGACGCGGTAGGTCTTGCCGAACGGGATGAGCAGGCGGCCGACACCGAACGGGTTGGCCAGCATGGCGTTCCACGCCGCGAGCACCGGGGCGTAGTCGTCCGCGACGCCGTCGCCCACCGGGTTGCCGTAGTCCTCGGGCGAGTACAGCGGGCCGGTGAGCAGCTGCAGCGACGTGTTCCCGGACGCGGCGTCTTCGAGGTCGGCCAGGCGGTCGTCCAGGTCGACGAGCTCGGCGGCCAGGCCGGTGATCTGCGCGACGCTGTGCCCGTGGCCCAGCAGCGAGTACGTGGCCACGGTGGTCGGGGTGACCGCGGGCGCGACGGACGCGAGCTCCAGCGTGCCGACGTGGTTGTACGGGACCTCGATCTCAAACGGCGCCTCGGTCCACGCGTCCGTGACCGGGGTGACGGTGTAGGTCCAGCCCTGCGGCGAGAGGTCGGGGTCGTTGGTGGCGGGCAGGTTGACCGTCGCCTCGCCAGTGGCCGGGTTGAGCTTCGCGCGGAACCGGCGGCGGCCGAGGACCACGCCGCCTGCAGCGTCGCGCAGCACGTGCGGCATGTCGAAAAAGACGTCGCCCGCCGAGGGCGTCCCGTCGTCGTCGTTGTGCAGGACCTTGACGTGAACGGGCACCAGGGTGAGCACGGCAGGTAGCGGCACCGCTCCCCCTCTCCGGGATGCGTTGGGGTGGTACGAGAAAGGCCTCGGCCCCAGACCCGCGTGGGTCTGGGGCCGAGGCCTTGGGGTGGTGCTACTTCGCGGCGGTGCCCGGCGCGTACTCGGGAGCTCGCGGCACGCCGAGCAGCACGACGAGCACGGTCTTGCTCACCGCGTCGACCACCTCGGCCGGCAGGAACTTCGCGAGGAACTTCGGCAGGTGCATCTCGACGACGCGCACGACGGCGTAGACGGCGGTGGTGACGACGGCCAGGCCGCCGGCGACGAGCGCGGCGACGAGGGCCGGGTCGCTCACGGTGGCGACGACGTCGGCCGCCAGGCCGCGGGCGGACAGCCACGCGACCAGGCCGCCCCACAGTGCGGGCAGGCCGGTGCGGACGAGCGAGATCAGGAAGTTGAGCACGTGCGTTCTCCTTGTTCCACAGGGGAAAGAGGCGGAGGTTGGGCTGCTGGGTTGTGGGTCAGCCGTGCTCGGCGAGGCGGCGCAGGCCGAGGCTCGCGAGGACGGCGGCCGCGGTCTGCTCGGGCAGCCGCGTGAGGATGTCGGCGAACGAGGCGCCGAACGACGCGGCGAGCTGTGCGGCCTGCTCGTCGGTCAGGGACACGCTGACCGGGTCGACGAGCGACGGGCCGTAGACGCCGGACGCGTTGAACATCTGGCCCCACATGGACGCCACGGCGTTGACCATGCTGGTGTCCCACACGGGCTTTCCGTCCGCGTTCACCTGGTCGCTCTCGCCGACCAGGACCTGGGCCCGGTACGCCCAGACGGCCTCGGCGATCTCCTGTGCTGACGGCATGTCGTCTCCGATCACTTCGTACTGTTCGACCAGGTCGCATTCGACCCAGACGCCGGGGGATGACTCGATGTGCACGCGGCCGTTGTTCCACTGGTAGAGGTGGATTCCGACGGCCTCGCCGTTGGGGCGCTTGAGGTTCACGCGGTCGCCGCAGAGCCAGTAGACGTCGCCGATGCCGCGGTCGTGCGCGGACAGGACGATGTCGGCGAACCCGTAGACGCCGCCGAGGAAACCGGCCTCGCGCACCACGCGGGTGGCCTCGGCGAAGAACGCGAGGCCGGTCTCGACGCTGTAGCCCTTGCTCGCGGCCCAGCCGTCAGCGGTGAAGAAGATCGGATCTCCCGCCTGGTAGCCGAGATAGCGCGCGTAGGCGACGGCCTCGGCGCCGTACGCGCGACCAGCCGCGGCGCCACCGGCGGGATCGTTGGTGTACTTCTGGAAGATCAAGTACGACCGCTTGCCCGCGGCAAGATGCGACTGGTACTCGCTGCGGTCGAGGTAGGACAGGCCCTGACCCTTGAAGTTGGCGTAGCGCAGGACGAACTCGACCGGGAAGCGTGCGCCGTTCGCGCGGTTCACCGACTGCGTGAGCCGGTCACCGTAGATCGGTCGTGCGCTCCAGTCGGCGCCGTACGCCAACAGCGTGAGTGCTGACATGCAGACCTCGCGTTTCCGTTGCTGGGCATGGAAAAGCCCCCGCCGGTGACGGGGGCCGGGCGTGCTGGGCTACTTGACGAACAGGGCGACGAGGGTCGTCACGAGGCCCGAGGCCAGCACGGTGCAGAGGCCGACGAAGATCGACCCGCGCACGCTGATCCCGTGCCGGTCGTCGGCGGTGTTGCGGGTCTTGAGCTCGCCGACGTCACTCTCGACGTGGTCCAGGCGGACGCCGTGTTCTGCACGCAGAGCGGCGATCTCGCTGCCCTGCGCACTCTGCAGGGCGAACACCTGGTCGAGCTTGGCCTCGACACGGCCGAACGCGCGCGCGGTTGCTTCGTCCACAGACCGCCCCTTTCAGCTGGTGGAGTGGTCGTGTGGTCGGACTAGAAGGTCGCGGCCTCGTACGAGAACGTCAGGGCGATCGCGTCGAGGTTGGCCCAGGTCATCGGAGTGCCGGCGTCCCACTGTCCGCCGGTGCCGTTGCCGGTCACCGTGCAGTAGGTAGCGCCGGACCAGACGTTGACGTCACCGCCACGGTTGGCGGTGCCGTTGTCGAACCCGTACGCGCTGCCCACCCAGATGGGCAGGTTCGTGAACCCGCTGTAGGTCGCGGAGGTCTCGGGCAGCGTGAACCGGAACGCACCCGATCCGAACGTGGTCGTCGACCCGACCAGCAGGTTGATTCGCACGGTGACGGTCTTGCCGACCTTGGTGTACGAACCGGCGAGGCTGCCGTTGCCGATCGACGGGTTGGACGTCGCGCACGTCCACACCGGCGTGTACGCGGTCCACACCGAGCCGATGGCGGCGTTCAGCGCCGAGGCCGTGAGCGGTTGTCCTGCTGCGAAAGCCACGGGCTCCCCTCTCTACAGGCCCAGGTACACGGCGTAGGCGACGTGCACCTCGGCACCGGCGGCGTGGCCCTTGACGATGTTGTTGACCGACCTGGCCGAGGCGGTGAACGTCTGCGGCGAGGACGTGCCCGTGATGGCGGACAACGTGATCCGCTCTCCCCCGACCAGGATGTCGAGGGGGAAGTGGGCGGGGTTGGTCGTCCACAGGTCGAGCGGGTTTGACGTGGTGACCTGCCACGACGTCGCCGAGTCGGAGATGCCGGTGGTGAGGCTCGACGAGTCCGAGTCCAGGCGGCCGTACACCGTGTCGTCCAGGACGAAGATCCGGTACGGCGACGCCGGCGCGCAGACGAGCGTCATCGAGTGCTCGTGTTGCGTGATGGTCTCGCGGTAGCCGATCACGAGCTGGTCGATGTCGGCGAGCACGCCGAGCTCCGACACGTTCTCGATCACCAGCCGGTCGCCGAGGTCGAGGTCGAGCAGGGCGAGCAGCTTGGCGGCGTTGCCGCGTAGGGCGTGGCCGTGCAGCTGCAGCTGCACGGCCGGGTACCGGGTCTCGTCGACCGTGCCGAGGTGGCCGCGCCACTCGGCGATGCCGGGCAGCTGTCCGTCGGTCTGCACGTTGACGGTGACCGAGTCGCGGTAGACGTCGGCGCCGCCCTGCTCGATGGGCAGCGCCGAGAGCCGGCCGGTGGTGACCCTGTGCCGGTAGCTCCCGCCGTTGCTGCGCTGCACCGTGATGTCGTTGCGGGTGTACCGGTCGTCGTCGACCGGGCGCCACTCCGGAGCGATCTCCCCCGCGCTGTAGTCGAGGGTCACCCGAGGTGTCTGGTTGTAGAGCGATCCCAGCGTCCGGTAGCGGTACCCGATCCGCGCGCGCTGCTCGAACAACATGCCCTGATCGACGCGTGCCGAGTCCTCCATGTTGGACAGCAGAGACGCAATCTCTTGCGGCCCAACGCGTGGCGTGCTCAGTGGTGCTGGGTCGGGGCCGATGTATCCGGGCTCGACCACGCCGACCCAGTCGAACGAAACGCCTTCCTCCTCGCACAGCCGTTCCATCCGCTGACCGGCGCGCTCGCTCGTGTTGCCGAACGCGGCCTCGTGAATCGCGCTCGCGGGCGGCCAGAAGTTCCACACGGCGATGTGGCCGACGGCGGTCTGCCGGGTGGCGTTGGTCGGAGAGCTGAACTGGACGCGGACCAGCCCGCGCAACCCCATACCGAACTGGGTGTGCGTAGCGGCGAACTCGCCGTCCACGTAGAAGAACATCGCCGTGTCCGGGCCGATGTGCTCCGCCTCGAGTTGGTAGGTGTGCCAGTCCTCGGCGTCCTCCTTGCTCGCGAACGTGTGCGTCAGGATCGCGGCGGACACGCCAGGTGCGGTGAGGTAGATCGTCAGCACCGTGGGCGTGCCGGGGTCGACGATCGCCGCGAACTGCATGTGGTCGTCGACCGTGGAGAACAGGTTGAACGAGCCGTCCTCGACGGAGAACCGCTGTGCCCAGGTCAGGAACCACCCGGAGTCCCGCGTGCGGGGCGAGAGCTCGCCGACCAGGCTCCCGCCACCGGTGAGGGTGGGAAGCGCGTCGCTGCC
This sequence comes from Lentzea sp. NBRC 102530, assembly GCF_030269365.1. Taxonomy (GTDB): domain Bacteria; phylum Actinomycetota; class Actinomycetes; order Mycobacteriales; family Pseudonocardiaceae; genus Lentzea. The sequence goes on along the minus strand of NZ_BSTF01000034.1, from coordinate 4,723 downwards.
GGGCAGGGTGGAGTCCGACGCCCACGTGATCTTCCCGGCGGTGGTGCCGGTGGTGGGCGGCGTGAACGCCAACCGGCCGGCACCGTAGACGGCGAGCACCTCGCCGGTGACCTGGCGGAACTTGTCCTCAAGCGGCCAGTACGCGACCGGCTGCAGGCCGGTGAACTGGCGGGCGCCACTGGAAAGCGCGCGACGGTATGGGCTATCCAGCGGAGCGGCGCCCTGCGTGCCTCGCCGCTTGGGCCCGGACGCGGTCACGGTGGTCGTGATGTCCGTGCTGGTGATGTTGCGCGTTGCGGGCCAGGACGACACCTCGCCGGCGAACCTGGGGTGCCGAAGCTCGAAGTCCTCGTAGCTGATCACCATCGGCGCGTTGGTGTTGCCCGCGACCAGGGACGTGCGGATGCCAACCCAACCAGGCTTCCCCGCGAGGGTCGGGCGTGCGTTGTCGACGTCCTCGTCGGTGAACACGAGGTCCCACGCGTACGGCTCAGGATCGGCCGCGGGCCAGATCTTCGCCCGCAGGGTGCGGCCCTCGATGCCGAACGCGACGCGCAACGCTTGTCCGGTGTGGACCAGGCCGGGCACCACGTAGGGATCGAAGAACAGGATCGAGGCGCCGGCGTGGGTCCAGAAGTCGAGCGAGATCGTCTCGTCGGCGCGGATGTTCAGGCGCAGCATGTAGTACTCGGCGGCCGCGCCCTGGCCGTGCAGCATGATGTTCGCCGGGGCGACGGCGCCGCCGGTGACGTTGCTGGTGGGAAGGGTGAACGTGACCCGTGCCTCGACGTTGTCGACGTCGAGGTCGGCGAGGTAGGCGATGCGGATCTGTCCGGCGGCGGGGATGTTCACGGTGCCGACGCCGACGGCGACGTCGTAGTCGCCGGCGGTGCCCGTCGTCGACCAGGGGTAGACGCCCTGGCCCTCGACGTCGTCGGTGCTCCCCCACCCGTCGACCACGTTCGTGCCGAACCCGGACGAGGCGACCATGAGGGACACGCGCAACGGGGTGTTGCGGCCGAGCGTGCCGAAGTAGGCGCCGTTGGGGTCGCGCGGGTTGTAGTCGCCGTTGCGGTCGTCGAGCGTGACGCGGCACGTCTGCGGCGGCGAGGTGTCGTCCTCGCCGCCGCGGCCGCGGTCGATCGCGATACCGCCCTGGTAGCGCACGTCCCCGGTGATGTCGTGCCAGTCACCGGCGGCGTAGAGCTCGACCAGCGGGTCGCAGATGATCTCGGCACTCACTAGACGAACACCTCCCCGCGGCCGCGCGCGCTTTCCTTGAGCCACTCCCAGAAGATGCGTTCCAGGCCGGTCAGCCCGGCGCCGCTGCCGAAGTCCAGGGAGACGCGGACACCGGCGATTCCCCCGCCACCACCACCCCCGCCACCGCCCATAGCGCCGTAGGCACGGTTGGCCGCTTCGAGCACGGCGTCGCCACCGGCACCGCGGTTGATCGCCTGCAAGAACGGCAGGTGCTGCGCGGTGGCCTCGCGGTTGACCACGAACTCTTTCGGCGTGAGCATCGCCGGGACGCTGTCGACGTTGGCGCCCGTGCCCGGCACGATGCCGCCAGCGTTCTTCCCGAGGACCTGCGTCGGGTCGAACAGGTTGGCGGGCTTCTCGTTGGGTGACGTGCTGACGAGCTGCCGGATCCAGATGTCGATGGTCTTGCCGCGCATCGCGTCGACTTCGCGCTGGATTCCCTGGATCTTGCTCGTGGCCTGGTCATTGGCCTCGATCTTGACGACCTTACCGTTGGGCAACGTGATGATCGCCGTGCCGGTGCCGTCGATCGAGCGCGTGGCACCGAGCGCGGACAACGAGGCGTTGTCCATGTTGAGGATCATCGTCGCGAGCGCCGCGGGCAGCGGGCCGGTCATGTTCGCCGCAAGCTCCAACGCCTTGGCGTTGGTCGCGTTGTACGCGGCCTCGGTCGCCTCGATCGAGTCGCGGTTGTCGTAGTGCGCGGCGGCCTCGACGCCGGCGGCCTGGATCAGGCGCAGCGCCGCGGACTCCTGCGCGAGCATCGCGTCGCGCGCTTCCTTGGACTTCTTGCCGTAGGTGTTGATCGCCTCGGACGTGGCCTTGACCGAGTCCTCGTAGGCGAACTGGGCCATGCGCAACGCGAGGTTGTCGTTAGCCAGGCCGAGCGCGGCCATCTGCTGCTCGATCAGCCGCTCGGTGAGCGTCTTCGTGGCGCGCGCGGCGTCGTCCTGCGCGGTCTTCAGGTCGGCCTGGCGCTTGGTGAGGATCGCCGACGTGGCGGCGGCCTTGTCGCTTTCGGCGCCGTACTTCTCCACCGCGAAGCTGTGATCGGCCGCGGCCTTGGCGGCGTCCTGCTGGGCGCGCTGCAGCGTGGTCAGCTTCGAGCGCTGGTCGGTGACGGCCTCGCTGGCTTCCTGCGTGGTGGTGATGAACAGGTCGAGGATGCCGCGGTCGACGCCGATTTCCTCGGTCAGGAACTTGAACGCCTCGTCGTTGCTCTTGAGCTGCTCGGTGGCCTTGGCCGCCGCGTTGCCGCCGGCCTGCAGGGAGGCGGTGAGCTGGTCGACGGAGCCGAACGCGGCGTCCGCGGCCGCGGACACACCGAGCAGGGCGCCACCGGCGACGGCGCCGTACGGGCCGAGCATGGACAGCGTCGAGCCCAGCGAGCCGACGGCGCCGCGGAGCTTGCCGCCCTTCTCGCCGGCGACGACGGCCCGGTCGCCCCACCTGCCGACCACGTCACCGGCGGCGCCGAAGATCGCGACACCCGCCTTGGCCGACAACATCGTTCCGACCGCCACGCCGAGGATCGGCGCGAGCGGACCGGCCACGTCGAGGATGCCCTCAAGTACGCCGAGCACCGACGAGGCGGTGCCGAACAGCGCCGGCATGGCACCGGCGCCCAGATCTCCGGTGATGTCGGTCAGCTGTCCGAACACGCCGGTCAGCCGGGTCACGGTGCCGACGCCGTTGTTCGACAGGTCGGCGAGCAGACCGCCGGTCAGGCCGAGGGTGTCGCGGACGATGTCGCCGAACTCGTCGAACACGCGGCCTGCCGTGGGGGCGCCGCCGCGGATCTCGTCGAAGAACTCGCCGAGCCCGTCGCCCAGGTCGCCGAGGAACCCACGCATCCCGATGAACGCGGGCTCGCTGTCCTTGGTCGCGCGGATCATCGCGGGGATGGCGCGGCGGGCGAGCTGGTCGATGCCGGCGACCGTGTGGTCGATAGCCGGGGCCGCGGCCTTGAACCCTTCCTCGAGGTCGAGGCTGTCGAACGTGTTCTGAAGGGTCTTCGCCGCGTTGACGACATTCTTTTCGAGCGGGGCGGCCATCTCCTGGGCCCGGCTCTTGACGTGGTCGGACAGGTCGGAGAACGACTCCCGGACCTTGTCGTTGCTCGCGAGCGTCAGCACGGCCAAGCCGGCGAACGCGCCACCGGCGATGGCCAGGCCACCGGCGACGGCGACACCGGCGACGGGCGCGGCCGCGGCGAGACCCGCGAGCGCCTTGACGCCGATCTTGCTCGCGCCCTCCAGCTTGTCGCCGGCGTCGTCGGCGGCCTTGCCGACGTCCTTCAGGGTCTTGGATCCAGAGACGTCCTTGCCCAGGACGTTGATCGTGAGATCCTTTTCGGACACTGCGGCACCTACTTTCGCTGTGCTCGCATGGCGTCAATCAGCGCCCGTCCGAGCCGGTAGTCGGCGAGGCTCAACTTGTCCATCTCGTACGGCGGACAGCTGAGTGGAGGCATCCAGAAGTGGGGCCGGTACTCGGCTACTTCGTCTGCGAGGCGGCCTTTTTTCGCTCCGAAGCCGACGGCCGGCGCGGGCGCGCGGCGGCGGGCTTTGCCGCCGCGCGCGCCGGAGGGTCCGCGGGCGCGTCCTCCTGGCCGTCGACCTGGTCCTCGGCCTGGCCCTCGGGCGCGACCTCGTCGTCGGCGGTCTCGCGGATTCCGTCGATCGGCAGACCCTCGAAGAACTCGCGCCACGGAACGTGCTTGCCGTGGCGGCGCATGGCCAGCCACGCGAACGCCGCGGCACCGAGGCGGCGCTTGGCGTTGTAGAGGATCACGAGCTCGTCGAACAGCTTGCCGGTGGCCTGCTCCAGGGCGACGCCCTCGGCAAGCGTGAACTCGTTGCGGTTCCACTGGAACTCGCCGTGCCCGGCGATGTGAAAGACGCCCATTTCTGTTGCCCCTAAAGGATTCGATCGACGAAGTGCGAGACGGTGAGGTTGGCTCTGGCCAGGACGAGCGGGCCCTTGGTGCGGCCGGCGTCGTCGAACCAGGCGGGAGGCGCGGTCTGCTTCGCCCAGCTGTCGCGGTCACCGAAGATGGGGTGCCGCCACTCGCCGCGGTTGAGGTAGCGCGGAAGTTTGCGCTGGTCGTGCGGCATCTTCGATTGGGCCGCGCGCACACGCAGCGACGCCGACCGGGCGCTGACGGTGGTCTTCGCGGCGACGGCGTTGGCCACGGTGTCGCGCAGTCCCCGCGAGGCGCGGTAGATCTCCAGCTTGCGTTCCTCGCGGAGGATCTTCTTGCGGCCCAGCGCCATGCGGTAGCGGGCGAGGCGGGCCGAGGATCCACCGCGGCGGGTGGCCGAGCCCGCCTCACCATCACCCTTGATCTGCAGCGCGCGGACGTTCTTCTTGGCCTCGTTGACCAGCGGCGCGGTGGTCGCCCGCATGGCCTTGCCGAGCTCGCGGGCGATCTTGTTCTCACCGGCGGCCTTGAGCTTGC
>NZ_BSTF01000033.1 GCF_030269365.1 Lentzea sp. NBRC 102530 | reverse complement strand
GTGATCCCGCCACCGCCGCCCACCGCCCGACACAGGGGGCAGCAGCGGCGCGATCGCTGCCCACGCACGATCCGTCAACTCACCGCGACCAACCACCGCAGAGAGATACCAGATGCCCAGATCAACGACTTACAGGACAGGCTCTAGTCGAGCAGGTCGAGTTCGGCTTTCGCGCGATCACGGTCCGCGCCGCTCGCAGGGCCGGTGAACAGTTCGAGTGCGTTCGTCAGACACTCGCGGGCTTGGACGAAGTCGCCGGCGTGCCGCCAGGCGATGCCTTCGGTCAGGGCCAGCTCCGCCTCGCTGCGGAACACCGCGGCCTGGTCGTCGGGCTGAGCCGACCGTGCCGCCTGATAGCTTCTCGCCGCTTCGTCCCAGCGCTGCAAGCCCGACAGACAGTCGCCCACGCTCGCCAGCAGCAGTACCCGGGCTTTTCTCTCCATGTCGGGGTTCGTCTCACCAACCCGGTCCTCCAACTCGGCGAGCATCGACCGGTGGACCGCGAGTGCCTCTTCCAACATGCCGACTGCCAGCAGCGCAGCACCGTAGGACACGGCCATCCACGACCTGAAGCCGAAGAAGTCGTAGCTCGCGGACATCTCGTAGGCGATCCGGTTGCGTTCGAGCGCCTCTGGCACCCGGCCGAGGTTGAGCAACACCAGGCCGGACGCGCAGTTCGCGACCATGACTCCCCGGTGGTAGCCGTTCTCCTCCGCGATCTCGATCGCGGAGGAGAGAGTCGCGAACGCGAGTTCGTGATCATGGGTGATGAAGCTCTGCAGCCAGCCCACCTGGTTGAGCGAGTCGACGACCTCGTCCTGCGACCGCAGCGCCCGTGCGGCCTCCAGTCCGGCGGAGTGGACGGCGAGCCAGTCGTGTTCGACTTCGCGGCTCTGGGCATAGCGCTGGACGTACCACGAGAAGTCGAGGACTTCGCGGTGCCAGCCGAGTGACGCCGCGGTCTGCAGTACCGGGAACCACGTGGTCGCCTCCTGCACCAGCCAGCTGTGCGCTTCTTCCAGCGAACGGAACGGGCTGTCAGCAGGCACGTCACGGACATCGGCGAAGAACAGCTTTCCCGCCGCGACACCCCGGTCGAGCACGTGGTGATAGAGGCTGTTGCGCAACTGGTCTCGGATGTCCGCCGGTTCTTCCGCGGCGAGACGTTCTCGGGCGAAGATCCGAATCAGGTCGTGGAACTTCAGGCGGTTCGAGACCGACGTGACGGTCAGGAACGAGGCTTCCACGAGATCGTCTAGAACCAGTCCGACTTGGTCAACCCGCAATCCGCAGACCAGCGCCGCGAACTCGTCGTCGAAGTCCGCACCGGGGATCAGCGCGAGACGGCGGAACACCGCCTGCGCCTGCGCAGGCAACTTCTCGAAGGAGATCGTGAACGCGGAACGCAGCTGAAGGTCGTCCACCGTCAGCGAGTCCAGCCTGGAGCGTTCGTCACGCATCTGCTGCACGATCGCGGCGACGGAACGTGTCCCGCTGGCGAGCCTGTTTCCGATGATCCGCACCGCCAGCGGTAGGTTGCCGCACAACTCCACGAGCTCGGTCATCGCCTCTGGCTCGTTCCACTCGGCCGTTGCGCCGACGATCGAGCTGATCATGGCGACGGACGCCCCCGCGACCAGGACCTCCAGGGGAAGCCAGCGCGCGGACTCCAGTCCGGCGAGCGCACGGCGACAGGTGATGATCGTCAGGCCTTGCGCTCCAGTGCCGAGCAGCGGCCGAACCTGGGACTCGTTCGCCGCGTTGTCGAGCACCACCAGCATTCGCCGGTCGTGGATCAGTGTGCGGAACATGGCGCCGCGTTCGTACTCGTCCGCTGGGATGCGGTTCGACTGCACCCCGAGCGCTGTCAGGAATCGTTCCAGGGCGGCGCCGGTGGTCAGCGGCTGGTCGTCGACACCGCGAAGGTCGATCGCGAGGCACCCGTCGGGGAAGCGCGAGGCGAGGCGATCGACGGCGGTCGCGGCGAGCGAGGTCTTGCCCACCCCGGGGGGACCTGAGATCACCACGACCCCTCCGGTTTCCGCCTCCCGCGACAGTTGGTCGAGCTCCGCGTTCCTGCCGAACAGCTCAGGCACGCTGGGCAGTCCGTGCAGCGTCGTTACACCGGACGCAGCATCAGGAACCGACCGGCGCCGTGCTCTTCTGGCGAGTGACAGGAAAGACTTCCGCTCGTCCGGAGACAGCCGGAGTGCGGTCGCGAGCAGCTCTGTCGAGCGTGCCTGCGGTGCCGACGCACGTTCGCGTTCAAGATCACGCAGGGCGCGGATGCTCATTCCGGAGGCGCGCGCGAGTTCGGTCTGTGACAGGCCCGCCACGGTTCGATATCGGAGTAGTTGCTGGCCGAGTGACAGTTCATCGATCGAATCGGACATCTCGATCCCTCCGCCGATGGGCTCTACGACACGCCTATCGGCAGAGTAACGTCCGTTGATACAAATGCTCGGGTGCGTCTCGACTACGGTCGGTCAGCCATTCCTCTGACGTCTGTTGTTCTTCGACCACAAGCGCCAGGCGCGCGGGTCCTCCGGGCTCTGCTCGCGGCCAGCCTCGCTCATCTTCAATCGCACCCGCGCGCCGCCGAGCCGTCCCTTGTCGACGATGATGCGGCCACCGGTCGCCTCAACGGCCGATCTGGCAATGTCGAGGCCGAGGCCGGTCGATCCGCTGCCGCTCGTTCCCCTGCGCAGGGCACCACTGGGATCGGCGACACCCGGCCCGCCGTCCTCCACCACCAGTGTGATCCACCCCGCGTGCCGCACGATCTCGACCGCCACCGGCGCGGACGGAGGTGTGTGCTGAAAAACATTTGCCAGGAGAGTGTCGACGACCGCGTCGACGTCCTCCCGGCTGAGCGGGACAGCGGTCGGCTCATCCGTGAGCGCCACGTCGAGGGACCGCTTCTGGGTTTCGGCATAGGACGACCAGAACGACATGCGTTCCTTGACAGCGGCGGTCAGATCGCAGCTCGGTGCTGTCGTCGCCGTCTTGCTGGGGCGAAGGGAGTGGATGATCCGGTTGACGTCCCGTTCCAGCGCGCCGATAGACGCGCGGATGCGATCGGCCGTCTCCCCGGACTCGATCGCGTCGGCGTCGAGGCGCAGCGCGGTGAGCGGAGTGCGGAGCCTGTGGGACACGTCCGCGACCATCTCTCGTTCCTTGGAGAGCAAGTCCTCCGTGCGGTCGGCAGCCGCGTTGATCGCTTCCGCGAGTTCCTGCAGCTCGTGTGGCCCGTTCACCTGCACGCGGCCTCGGCCGTCTCTGGCTACCTCGGTCAGCATCGTGAGCGCACGAGTGACAGGAAGGAGAGGACGTACGAGGAGGGGCACCGAACCCGCCACGGCCGTCACGGCCGCGACCGCCAGAACAGTGATGGTGATACCGGGGAGGTGGGCGGGCGTGGCGACCACCGACACAACGGCGTCGTTGCCGTCCTCGGCACGGGCAGGCAGCGAGAAGGCGGGGGCACCGCTGCTCATGCCCAGTACGGTGCCATCGGCGAGCCGCACCTCCAACCGCCCGCTCCTGCCGGCCGAGGTGCGGCCGATCGCCGCCCGAATGACATCCGCGTCCGAGGTCGCGCTCAGCACCTCCGCCACGATGGTCGCGTCGCGGGTGTCTCTTTCGTGCGCGAGGTCGTGCTCGTACCAGACCACGAGCGCGACGGTCAATACCACGAGGGCAGCTGCCACAGCGCCACACGCGCGGAAGTACGTGTAGGTGGCGAGACGTCTCATTCGGGTTCCGTGAGGCGGTAACCAACCCCGCGGATCGTGTGCAGGTAGCGCGGTGCGGCCGCAGTCTCGCCAAGCTTGCGCCGCAACCACGAAGTGTGAACGTCGATCGTCCGGTCGTCCGATGTGGACGCGTGGTCCCAGACCGCATCGAAGAGCTCACGCCTGCTGACGACGTGACCGGGCTTCTTCGCGAGGTAGGCGAGCAGATCGAACTCCCGCCTGCTGAGGTCGAGCATCACGCCAGCCAGGGTCGCGTGGCGCCTGCTCAGGTCGACGCGGAGGTCACCGAGTTGAATGATGTCATCAGCTTCGTCATGCGTGGAGGCGGGCTTGCTACGACGAAGCAGCGCGTTGATCCGGGCGGCGAGATGTTTGCTGGAGAACGGCTTGACGATGTAGTCGTCAGCCCCCGCGTTCAGCGAGCGCACGACCGAGCTTTCATCGCCACGTGCCGTGGCGACGATTACCGGGACGTTGCTCACACTGCGAAGCATTGTCAGTGCGACGACACCGTCGAGATCGGGCAAGCCGAGGTCTAGTACCACGATGTCGAGTTCGCTCGCAGCTGCTTCCTGCAACGCGGCTGCCGCGGTGCTCACGGCCTGCGTGACCAGCCCGAGCCCACGCAGTGCTTGCACCAGCGCAGCCTGAACCGCCGGATCATCCTCGACCACAAGCGCGTTCGGCATGGCAGGAGCGTAGGTTCGACCTGGGTTGCCTGTTGGTTAATTAGGGGTTTCCGGACAGGCGAACATTCCCTAACGCCCCTTATTGCGATCGTTCTCAGCTCTTAGGACTCGGTTAAGGCCAGCCAGCCTAGGTTTTCAGCCACACCGCGACTTGCGGTGCCCTGGTTCACACAGTGTCGTGGAGTTGGTTGTGGCGGAACTCGTGCTTGCCGGACTTGGCAAGGCTTACGGCGACGGCACTCGTGCCGTGACGAACCTCGACCTGAACATCCGGGACGGCGAGTTCCTCGTTCTGGTCGGGCCGTCAGGTTGTGGGAAGACGACTGCCCTGCGGATGATGGCGGGCCTCGAAAGCATCAGCGAGGGTACGATCCGCATCGGCGAACGCGTGGTCAACGACGTGCCGCCGCGTGATCGAGATGTCGCGATGGTGTTTCAGTCTTACGCGCTCTACCCGCATCTGAACGTCTACGACAACATCGCGTTCGGCTTGACGTTGCGCAAGATGCCGAAGAAGGACATCGATCAGCGAGTGCGGCGAGTCGCCGAGGTGCTGGAGCTTTCCGACCATCTTGATCGCAAGCCCCGCAACCTGTCGGGAGGGCAGCGCCAGCGGGTCGCGATGGGACGGGCGATGGTGCGGGCGCCGCAGGCGTTCCTGATGGACGAGCCTCTGTCCAATCTGGACGCGAAGCTGCGCGTGCAGATGCGTGCCCAGATCGCGCGAATGCAACGCGATCTGGGCGTGACCACCGTCTACGTGACGCACGACCAAACAGAAGCGATGACGCTGGGCGATCGTGTCGCGGTGATGAAGCGAGGCGTGCTGCAACAGGTCGGCCCGCCTCAGGAGCTCTACGACCGGCCGGTGAACCTGTTCGTCGCGGGGTTCATCGGATCTCCCGGCATGAACCTGTTCGTCGCGAAGCTGGTCGAGGACCAGGACGGCCAGCACTGGGTGACGCTCAACTCGGATGCCCTGCGACTGCCGGAGTCGGTGCTGCACGAACGCCCGGCGCTGGCGAAGTACGTTGGCCAGAACGTCGTGCTGGGAATCCGTCCTGAGGACATGGAGGACGCGGCTCTCGTCGACCAGGTCGAGGGGGCGCTCCTGCACTCGGTCGCCGACCTCGTGGAGGCGATGGGCTCCGACATCCTCGTTCACTTTCCGGTGGACGCCGAGGCCGCCGACACCGACGACACCCGCGCGCTCGCCGAGGACTCCGGTGCGGACGATGTTGCGGGCGCCGGCAAGGGCACAGTCCTCGTGGGGCGGTTCAGCCCGCGTTCGCGCATTTACGAGGGACAGCAGGTCGCGACCTGGGTCGACACCTCACGGCTGCACTTTTTCGATCCGGCTACCGGCACCGCTATTTGGAACGAGGAGATTTCATGAAGAGACGAAGCATGATCGCGGCGTTGTGCGCGCTGGCCTTTGCCGCGACCGCCTGTGGTGCCAGCACGGCCGGCGGTGACGGTGAACTGAAGGGCCAGTCCGCCGACATCATCGGCACCTGGTCGGGTGAGGAGCAGGTGCGCTTCGAGAAGGTTCTCGCCGCGTTCTCAAGAAAGACCGGGGCTCAAGTCAGATACACAGGAGCGGGTGACGAACTGCCGACCGTGGTCCAGACCAGGGTCTCCGGAGGCACTCCGCCCAGCGTCGCGCTGGTGGCACAGCCCGGATTCGCAGCCCAACTCGCCAAGTCTGGTGCCATCAAGCCGGTGAGCGCAGAGGTCGAGGAAGCCGTCGGCGACAACTACGCGCCGATCTGGAAGACTCTCGGCAGTTTCGACAAGAAACTGTACGGCGTCTACTTCAAGGTCGCCAACAAGTCGACCGTTTGGTACAACAGGAAGGCGTTCGAGGACGCCTCCCTCTCGGTGGAGCAGCCCGCCTCGTGGGAGAAGTTCCTCGAAACCTCCCGTGCGCTCGCGGACGCGGGCGTGCCCGCGGTGTCCGTCGCGGGCGCCGACGGCTGGACACTCACTGACTGGTTCGAGAACGTCTACCTGCGCAGCGCGGGCGCGGAGAACTACGACAAGCTCGCCAAGCACGAGCTTTCCTGGACCGACCCGTCCGTGCGCGTGGCGTTGCAGGAGCTGGCGAAGCTGTTCGGCGATCAGCGGCTGATCGAAGGTGGCGCGTCAGGCGCGCTGCAGACCGAGTTCCCGAAGTCGGTCACCAACGTGTTTGGCGAGCCGCGCAAGGCGGCGATGGTGTTCGAGGGCGATTTCGTCAGCGGCGTCATCAACTCGAGCACCAAGACCGTCGTCGGCGGTGACGCGACGTTCTTCTCATTTCCCTCGGTGAACGGAAGTGCCCCCGCGGTGGTGACCGGTGGGGACATGGCCGTCCAGTTCAAGGACGACGAGGTGACCAACGAGCTGATGAAGTTCCTCGCCTCGCCTGAGGCAGGCTCGGTGTGGGCCGCCGAGGGAGGGTTCCTCTCGGCGAGCAAGGGAATCGAACCGGCGTCGTACCCCGACGACGTCACGCGTGAGCTGGCTCAGCGCATCCTCGACGCTGGCGACAACGTTCGGTTCGACCTGTCCGACCTCACTCCCGCCGCGTTCGGTGGCAGCAAGGGCACGGGCATGTGGAAGGCGTTGCAGGACTTCCTCGCCGATCCTAAGAAGATCGACGAGACGATGGAACGCCTTGAGACAGCAGCTGTGAAGGCGTACGCGCCGTGACCCATGCCCTGCGCGGGCGTCGCAGCGTGGCCGAGCCGGGGCGATCCCCCGGCAAGGCCGTGCTGTTCCTCCTGCCCGCACTGCTGATCCTCGGTGCGCTGGTCGTCTATCCGCTCGTGTACTCGTTGTTCCGCAGCTTCTTCGACGCGAGTGGCAGCCGGTTCGTCGGTCTGAGCAACTACGTGGAGACGTTCACCGACCCGAGGACGCTGATCGCGTTCCGCAACAACGTGATCTGGGTGGTCGTCGCGCCCGTCGCGGTGACGTGTCTGGGCCTGATCCTCGCGGTGCTCACCGAACGTATCCGGTGGGCCACCGCGTTCCGGCTGATCCTGTTCATGCCGATGGCGATCTCGCTGTTCGCGTCAGGGATCATCTTCCGGCTCGTCTACGAGGAGGACCCGGAACGCGGTGTCGTGAACGCGGCGATGGTCGGTGTCCACGACGTGTTCGCCTCGCCGTCGCCCTATCCCGGCGCGCGTCCGCGTTCAGAGTTCGACGCCAGTGAGGACGGATACACCGGTACCGCCACGGTGTCTCGCGGGGGAGTGGTGTCGCTGCCCCTGGTCGGGTACTCGCGCCAGCAGTTGCCCGACAGCGCGCGGCCCGTCTCCCAGCCCGAAGCGGGTGGCACCGAGGTGCGCGGGGCCGTGTGGCTGGACGTATCGGCGGGTGGCAGGCCTGGTCAGATCGACCCCGCCGAGCTCGGGTTGCCGGGTCTCACGGTCGAGCTGCTGCGCGACGGAGCCGTGGTGTCGAAGACGATGACCGGTGACGACGGGCGGTTCACCTTCCCCGACCTCGGACCAGGTGAGTTCTCGGTGCGCCTGCCGGCCGACAACTTCGCGTTGCCGTTCCGTGGCCTGACCTGGCTCGGTCCGACACTGGTCACCCCAGTGATCATCTCGTCCTGGATCTGGATCATGACCGGTTTCGCGATCACGTTCATCGCCGCTGGGCTGTCCGCGATTCCCCGTGACGCCCTGGAAGCGGCGCGGGTGGACGGGGCGACCGAGTGGCAGGTGTTCAAGCGGGTGACGGTGCCGCTGCTGGCACCGGTCCTGCTCACCGTGTTCGTCACGCTGGTGATCAACGTGCTGAAGATCTTCGAGTTGGTCTTCGTGATCGCGCCGGGGTCCGTCCAGGAAGAGGCCAACGTGCTGGCACTTCAGATGTGGCAGGTGTCGTTTGGCAGCGGTGGCGATCAGGGCGTCGGCAGCGCGCTGGCGATCATCCTCTTCCTGCTGGTCGCCCCGGCCATGCTCTACAACATCCGCAGGTTCCGACGGGAGCGATCGTGACCACCGTGCTGTCTCACGAGAAGCGTGAAGTTCGCGTCGTCGACGTTCCGGTGACCGGCTCGCCGAAACGCGGCCCGCTCACCCGGTTCGTCTCGAATCTCGGCAACGGCGCGGTGCAGGTAGGACTCGCGGTGGTCGCGGTGTTCTGGCTGATGCCGGTGTTCGGGCTGCTGGTCGCGTCGCTGCGCAGCGAACAGGCCAACACCGCGAGCGGCTGGTGGACGATCTTCACCAAGCCCGCCGAGCTCACCCTCCAGAACTACGCTGAGCTAGCGGGGAACGAGACCATCTGGCGTTCGTTCCTCAACACCGTGTACATCGCGGTGCCCTCGACGTTCCTCGTGGTGGTGATCTCCGCGCTGGCCGCGTACGCGTTGGCGTGGATCGAGTTCCCTGGTCGTGACTGGCTCACGGTCACGGTGGTCGGACTGCTGGTGATGCCGATCCAGGTCGCGCTGATTCCCGTGGCGAAGCTGTTCGGGGCGTTGGACCTGTTCGGGACCATCGCGGGGGTCGTGCTGTTCCACGTCGCGTTCGGGTTGCCGTTCGCGGTGTTCCTGCTGCGCAACTTCTTCACCGGCATCCCGGTCGACCTGGTGGAGGCGGCGCGGATGGACGGCGCCACCGAGTGGGTCGTGTTCCGCCGCGTGATCCTGCCGATCGCCAAGCCCGCGCTGGCCTCGCTCACGATCTTCCAGTTCCTCTGGGTGTGGAATGACCTGCTGGTGGCGCTGGTGTTCGCCGACCAGGACTCCGCGCCGATCACGGTGGCGCTGAGGTCTCAGCTGCGGCAGTTCGGTGCCAACATCGACCTGCTCTCCACCGGGGCGTTCCTGTCGATGGCGGTGCCGCTGGTCGTGTTCCTCGCGTTCCAGAAGTACTTCGTCCAGGGAGTGCTCGCGGGTTCCACCAAATAGGTTTGGTCGCCAGCGAGACGACGGCGCGCGGTCCCGGGGGCCTCTCGGCCGCGCGCCGCCGTCGCGATGACGGCTTCCGAAGATCGCGATGAGATGCCCCACCGAGCGTGCACCGCCAGGCCGATGATCATCTGTCTGATTGCAACGAAACGGACGCTTCGCGGCAAGTGTCCTTGCCACCAGCGACAGGAAGGAAGTGCACTGTCGAGTATGAGGGATCCGCATGTTTCGCAGCAGCGAGAGCAGAGATCGGCTTTCGGACAGACCCTTCTGCGGCATCGAACGGCGGCAGGACTGTCACAAGCGGCGTTGGCACTGGCCTCGGGCATGAGCGTGCGAGCGCTCAGGGAACTGGAACGTGGTCGTGCGGCCGCGCCGCAGGAGCGTTCGACCGACCTTCTGGCTGATGCCCTCGGTCTCACCGGGGACGAGCGGGTGTCGTTCGTGATGCTGGCGAAGCAGGGACGCCGCCGGTCAGCGGAAGCGGAGAGCAGGGCGATGTTGTTTGCGCTGCCCAGCGCGCCGACGCTGGTCGGGCGGGAAGCCGAGCTTCGCGGGCTGAGCGAGCAGGCCGCTACGGGTGGCGTCATCGTCATCACGGGACCTCCTGGCGTCGGGAAGACGACGTTGGCGGTGGCGGCCGCAGGACATCTCGAAGCCCGGTTCCCTGACGGATGCCTCGCTGTCGATCTGCATGGTGTCGACAGCCAGCCGGTGAACGCCGGCGTCGTTCTCGAACGAGCGCTGACCTCGCTGGGCGTATCCCCAGAGCGGATGCCCGCGGCGCAGGACGACCGCGGTTCGCTGTTCCGAACCTTGCTGCGGGACCGGCGTGTTCTGCTGGTTCTGGACAACGTGCTCGACGAGACGCAGGTCAGACCACTGCTGGCCAACAGCGAGCACAGCCTGACGATCGTGACATGTCGCCGGAAGCTGACCGGTCTGGACTCGGCGCACTGGGTGCCCCTCGACATGCTGTCCACGACGAAGGCGGTGGACCTGGTCGCGTCGATCGTTGGCCGACAGGTGGTCCAGGCCGAGCCGGAGGCGGCCCAGGAGCTCGTGACCCTCTGCGGAAATCTGCCGCTCGCGGTGCGGATCGCCGGCAATCGCCTTGCCACGAGGCGCCGAGGGTCGATCGCCCACCTCGTCGGGCAGCTGCGGGACGAGCGGAACCGACTGGACTCGCTGTCGGCAGGCGACCTGCATCTCAGGTCGGCGTTCGCGGTCTCACTCCAGATGTTGTCGGCGCGCGAGCGGGCTGTGTTCCGCCGCCTCGCCGTCATCCCCGGATCTCACTTCGACGACGAGCTCGCCGCCGTGGCGACCGGTGAACCCGCGGACGAGATCGGTGCGGTACTCGACGCATTGGTGGAGGTGTCGCTGATCAACATCACGACCGCGCCGGTGCGCTTCCAGTTCCACGATCTGCTTCGCCTCTTCGCGCGTGAGAGTTGGGTCGAAGAGGAACCAGAGCACGTGCGGGACCAGCTTCGCGATGCTCTGTACACCCATGTCCTCAGCCAGGGCACGGCAGCGGGCACACTGTTTCTTTCCGGTGTGCGTGAGGCGCCGGAAGGGGGCCCGTTCCAGTCGCAGCGGGAGGCGGCGGCCTGGCTGGACGAGCAAGCTACGACGTGGATCGCTGTCAGCAAGGAAGCGGCGGCACTGGGCTGGCATCAGAAGGTGCACGCATTTGTGTGGTCGTTGCACCGCTACATGCTCGGACGGGAGTTCAAATCCCGGTGGGACGAGGTCTTTCTGCTCGGCCTCGAAGCTGCCAGGAAACTTGGCGACAGCGTCAAGGAGGTCGAAATGCTCAGTGTCGTGGGATGGACGCAACACGCATCGGCCGATGACAGCGAACGCGCACTTACGACCCTGAAAGAGGCACGAGTTCTGGCCAAGAAGATCGACTACCAGAGGATCGTGGCGTCATCACATTCGAGCAGCGGTCTGGTACTCGCGAGTCTCGGGCGAGCGGAGGAGGCGATCGAGCACAGCAGGCTGGCCTGTCAGCTGTCGGCCGATCGCGACTTCTTCGAGGAACGGATCTGGATGTCTCTCTCGCTGAGCACGACGCTGCTGGCCGCGAGCGAGTTCGACGAGGCGCTGGACCTGCTCGGAGCGCTGCGCCTTGAGCTGGACAGCCGGCGCACCCAGACGAACCAGGAGTTGGCGACCAAGATAGGCGTGCATCTCCTGCTGCTGATGGGTGACTCTCTCAGC
This sequence comes from Lentzea sp. NBRC 102530, assembly GCF_030269365.1. Lineage (GTDB taxonomy): Bacteria > Actinomycetota > Actinomycetes > Mycobacteriales > Pseudonocardiaceae > Lentzea. The sequence goes on along the minus strand of NZ_BSTF01000033.1, from coordinate 33,600 downwards.
GGTCTGAAACGCTGGCCAGAGGCAGCCGAGGCATATTCGGAGGTGCGCTCGCATCCGGCGGTGAGACAGGCGGGCTATCGCAGTGAGTGGGAACTGGCACTGAACGAGGGCACGGCATGGCGCAACGCGGGCGATATCGACCGCGCGCGAACATGCCTGACCTTCGCCCGAGCCAAGCTCCACGGACCGGCTGACCACGACGAGAGAGAACGTGTCGACGCCGAGCTGGCTCTCCTGCCGCAGTGACGCGACTGCGTTCCACCGCTCTGCCGGGTGGTGCCGAGCGATGTTGCCGGACACCGAATCGCCGTGGTCCGGCATCTCGATCGAGATGCCGCACCACGGCGATCGGACGATCAGCACTTCGGGCTCTGCTTTCCGGGGGACGGCCTGCCGACTGGTAGGACAATCAGGTTCCATTGCGGTGACAACGCCCGCGGTGCGTTCGCGTGATCTGTCGGCTGGTCGCGCCGATCCGATCAGGGGCGCGATCAGCGCCGGGTGAACTTCCACCGCTGCGCGTTTACGCCGCTTCCACACGTGCTTCCGACGGAGAGGTGGTTGACGTCAAGGCAGGACCTGGCCCAGTTCGTCCTGTCGGTGAACGCCTGAAGTCTGACGTCCTGCCAGGAGGAGCCGACGCCGTCCCAGTAGATCTTGTTCGTGCCGTTGGCACCCTCGACGGCCATGTAGATGCCACCCCAGGTGCCCAGCTGGTCGGCCCGGTAGTACGCGACCAGGTAGCGGTTCGTCGCGTGGTGGCGGATGGTCACCTGGTCGTAGCCGTTCGGGGTGTTGCCGGTCGTGTTGAGAATCCAGCTCTGTTCCGCGTCGGTCCAGTTCCAGTTGCAGCCGGACAGTCGCAGGACGCTGCCGTTGCTGGCGAGACACATCCCCGGTCGGTCGATGCTCTCGATGCGGTTCTCTCCGAGGTAGACGGCGGAGGCAGACGGTGCGACCAGCGTTGAGGCGAACAGTGCTGCGAACGCGAGGGTCGCGGTCTTGATGAAGCGACGGGCGGTGAATCGGTTGGTCGTCATTTTGACTCCCGCAAGCAAGGCGCGGACAGGGTGGGGTGATCGGGACTGTTGAGGTTCCCTTAGTGCGGAGGAAAGGTAGCTCGAACGTGTCGGCTCAGAGCAGTGCAGGTTGCTTCAGAGCATCAAACGTGTAGCTCCTTGTGCCCGAACACCTCTCGGCTGGACACGTTGGTGTGAACACGGTCCACGCTTAGGTGTTTAGGCAAGGTGTTGGTACGTAGGCATGTTCAGGGCGCTGCCGCGTGTTCCGCGCGGTCTCTGACCAGGCACGGACTCGCCTGAGGCGGGTGACTGTCTGCCTGGGACGCCTGCAAAGGTCGTTCAGCGCTGACGGCAGCGGGATGACGAAGATGCACGGACTGCCTTGCCCTGTCAACGGCGCGCGAATTTTGACCCCCAGGCGACGGATGAACGCGGACCCCCTGGTGACTGTTGATCTTTAGTCGTTGGTCTTCATGGCCGGTGGGACTCGGCCGAGGTCGCGGTCTTTGAGGCGGTAGCTGTCTCCCTTCATCGAGATGACCTCAGCGTGGTGGACGAGGCGGTCGATCATCGCGGCTGCCACGACGTCGTCGCCGAACACTTCGCCCCAGCGGCCGAACGGCTTGTTGCTGGTGACGATCAGCGAGGCCCGTTCATAGCGGGACGACACGAGCTGGAAGAACAGGTTCGCGGCCTCGGCCTCGAACGGGATGTAGCCGACCTCATCGACGATGATCAGCGGAATCCGGCCCAGCTTCACCAGTTCCTGCTGCAGCCGACCGGCCTGATGGGCCTCGGCGAGGCGGGCGACCCACTCGGCGGCGGTGGCGAACGCGACCCGGTGCCCAGCCTGACAGGCCCGGATCCCGAGCCCGATCGACAGGTGCGTCTTGCCGGTTCCGGGAGGGCCGAGGAACACCACGTTCTCTTTGCCCGCAATGAAATCCAGCGTGCCGAGGTGCGTGATGGCCTCACGCTTGAGTGAACGCTGGTGGTCGAAGTCGAACTCCTCCAACGACTTGCGAGACGGGAACCGAGCGCCGCGGATGCGGCCCTCGCCGCCGTGCGACTCGCGGGCGGCGACCTCACGCTGCAGACAGGCCGCCAGGAACTCCTCGTGCGTCCAGGACTCCGCGCGGGCTCGTTCGGCCAGCCGCTCGACCGCCCCGGCCAACGAGGGCGCCTTGAGCGCCCGTGTCAGGTAGGCGATCTCGCTGGAAACGTTGCGGCCCTTGATATTCGTGCTCTTGGCGGTCATCAGGCGATCTCCTCGCTGCCCGGCAGAATCTCGTGGTCGAGGTCGAACATGCGGTCGTAGTCGGCCAGGCTGCGGTGCTCGACATCGGTGTCGATGGCCGGGACCGCGACCAGCCGGCGTGCCTGCCGCAGCTCGCTCGCGGCGGCCGCGTGCAGCGGATCGGTGATGCTCTGGTGATCAGCCCAGCAGCGCTCGTGCCGAGCCACCTCGTTGCCCTGCAAGGTCACGACCACCTGCTCGAGATCAGCGACGATCTCGACCCTGCGGCTGACCGCGACCGGATGCACCGAGTAGTCGTTGGAATCAACCCGCACGTAGTGATCGCGCGGCAGCCGGGTGGTCAACCGCCACCCGGTCACTGGAGCGACCGGCGGCAACTCGAGCATCGACGCCTTGTCTGCCGCCCACCGCTCGATCGGACGGCAGCCCAGCCTGCGGTGCTGACGCTGGTTCGCGCGCACAAGCCACTCGGCAAGCTGGGCGTTGAAGTCGGCCGGCGAGGTGAAGCCGCGGCCGGGCAGGAACGAGGTCTCCAGATAGCCGTTAGCCCGTTCGACCAGGCCCTTGGCCTCCGGATCGGCTGGGCGGAATTGGATGACCTTGATGCCGAGCGTTCCGCGGAAGGCGTTCATCGCCTCGGTCAGCTGCGGCCGGCCGGCCCGCCACTGCCCGACCGCGGACTCGTTGTCCCAGACCAAAGCCTTCGGCACCCGGCCCCAGCCGTTGATCAGCGCCCAATGTCCGGCCAGCAGATCGGGGCTCTGACGTGACGGGATCATCCGCGCGGTGATCACCCGCGAGTAGCCCGACACCATGACCAGCACCGGCGGCCGCCCTGCCTGCCCGAACCCGAGCGGGACGTCGACCGGCGGGAACCACAGGTCGCACTGCGCGAGCTCACCGAGCTGATACTCGGTCCGGCTGGCCGGATCTGGCGGCGTGAACAGCGGCCGCAGCTCCCGCACCCGGTCCTTGAGCACGGTCATCGACCTGCTCCAGCCGATCCGTTCCGCGATCACCGTCGTCGGCATCGTCGGCCACTGCGCCAGCAGCGCCCGGATCTGCGGCTCGGCCGTGTCCACGATCGAGCCCTTGGCCGGCCGCTGATACTGCGGCGGTGCGTCGGCGGCCAGCGCGCGACGCACGGTGTTCCTGCTGATACCAAGCTGACGGACGATCGCCTTGATCGGCATCCCCTCAGCTCGGTGAAGACGGCGGATCTCCGCCCAGTCCTCCACGTTGAGCACTCCCTACTGTCGACGGGGGTCCGTTTTCACCCGTCGGTAGGGGTCCGTTTTCACCCGTGGCGGATTCGAGTGACCGTCGCAACGTTGCTGGTGATCATGGTGCCAGCGCAGAGTTGAAGATGTCTGCCGGGGTGCGCCAACCGAGTGTCTTGCGCGGCCGGTGGTTGAGGCGGTCCTGGACTCGGTTGAGCTCTTCGGCGCTGTGGACGGACAGGTCGGTGCCTTTCGGGAAGTACTGGCGCAGCAACCCGTTCGTGTTCTCGTTCGTGCCGCGCAGCCAAGGCGAACCAGGATGGGCGAAGAACACGCCTTCGGCGAGGTGCTCGGCGATCTGGTCGTGACAAGCCATCTCCGATCCCTGGTCCCAGGTCAGCGTGAGCCGGGCTGGGGGTGGCATTTGACCAAAGGCGACGGCGAGTGCGTCGCTGACCGCAGCGGCCGCATAGCCATCTGGGAGGTGCACCAACCGCAAGTAGCGGCTGGTGCGGCAAACCAGGGTCGCGATCGCGGAACGGCTGCCTTTTCCGACGATGAGATCTCCTTCCCAGTCCCCGATTCGGGTCCTTTCCGCGACCACGTCAGGACGCAGATCGATCAGTGCGCCGGGAGTAATGAACCGCGGTCGGCGCTGATCCGGGCGACGGCGGCGCTTGCGCAGCGGACGACTGGTGCGCAGACGTCTGGTCAACTCGCGCTGCAACCCGCCGCGCCCGCCAAGGTAGAGGGCTTGGTAGATGGTCTCGTGGCATAGATGCCAGGCGGGCCTGCCGGGAAACGCCACGCGCAGCCAGGCGGCGATCTGCTCCGGACTCCACTCCAGCTCGAGTTTGGCCTGCACGTGAGCCCGCAACTCGACGTCGGCCAACAGCCGGCCTCGGCGTGGACGTCGAGCGCGTTCGCGAGCTCGAGCGTGTGCCATGTGACCGTCGTAAGCCTTGTCGTAGCAAGCGGTGTTGCGACGCAGTTCGCGGCTGACCGTCGACGGTGAACGCCCAAGCTGGACGGCGATCGCTCGCACGCCAAGACCGTCTCGACGCAAAGTGGCGATGCGTTGCCGCTCCAGCAAGGACAGGTACCGGCCCTCCCGATCCTGTTCAGGCAGCGTCAGCGGTGGAAGCCCGCCGTTCTCCGCCCGCCAGCGATATCCCGTCTTGCGACCGATACCCAGTTGCCGGCACACCTCCACCGTGCCCACACCAGCGGCGAGCAGCCGCCAGCACTCCGACTCCATCTCCAACCTGCGCTTACGACCCCGCCTACCCACCAACACCCCACAAATGATCAAGGAGTGTTGCGACAAGATCTAGAACCCGAGCGTCCGGTAGGGGGTCAGTTTTCACGCGTCGCCGACATGCCCACCACGAAACCTGGAGCGGGTGGGAGCGTGATCCCAAGCGAAGGACGCTTTTCGGAACGCAGACGGGCCAGAACGCTTGTCCCCGTTGGCAAAGCGCCATCAAGGTGTCGTGGTTTGCTGCCGCAGCACCAGTCTCGGCCGCTGTGGGAGCGCATTCGCACCAGTTGGCCGGACGTCCAGCGACCGTCCGATTTCACGGGCCGTCTCGGTTCTGGAGCCGATGTTCGGAGGCTGCGAGCCGATTCGGCAGGTTTCGCGCGGTTTGTTCGTAGGCTGGGATGCTGTCACGGGTGTGCGGGACGCCGACACGGGCCGCGAGCACAAGGACCGCGAGCACACGTGACCGATCGTGAGCTCTGCCTACTCGTCTCCGGGAACACCACCCGGCCGCCACCAGGTCTGCCGTCCGCGGGCGTTATCGGCACCGCGTCAAGGTGAAGTCGCGCGACTCCTGGTGATCGCCTGGACGCAGCGTGGCAACCGGCAGCCGTCCCCTCGCGGAGCGGGTATAAAAGTGCATTTCTCGTGGGTGTAAAGACACAGTCGTGCGCTTGAACTGAATGTGCGCCGAGGAGATCGTTATCCGCTCGCCTGGAATGATTCAGTGATACCAATCTGCTGAGGAGCATCGACTTGCGGGCAAGGAGATCGAAAAGGGCTGCCGTCACCGGCATCCTCGCGGCCGTCCTGGTCATCGCGACCGCCTCGCCGGCCTTCGCGCTGTCCAGGGTGGGCTGCGGCGATGTTAGTGATGGCGCCTTCGGTACCAAGTGGGTCCGGATCTGCGAGAAGTTCCAACGCTACTCGAAAATGTGCTTCAAAGACCGCGGCGAGTTGAATGTCTGGATCACCGACATCGACCAGATCTCCACCGGGAACAACGACGGCTGGTTTGAGGAGTACGGCGGCAAGAGGACGTACTTCGGTCACTACCAGAACTTCTTCCTCGGTGGCGGAGGAAAGATCACCAAGATGCACTTCGGTCCCTGATTCGTGAGAGGGACGACTCTTCGTACGCGTTGTGGGCGCCGAACCGCCCGCTGGTGACGTGGGCGGTTCGGCGTCGCTTTTGTGTCGCAACAACGGCCACGCAACGGCTGTGAGCCAGGGCCGCTCGTGGTCGTCGGCGGGTGTGTTTGGGCAGTGGGGCGGTCTTTTCGTCCTGTGGTGGCGGGTTTGGGTTGCGGGGGGAACGGTCTGGTGGGTGTACTGGCCCTGTGCTGTGTCGTTCGCGTGCGGGTACCGGAGCGAGCCGGCGGCGCCTGGGGGAGGGTGTCGCGGCGGTTCCGAAGACGGCCGAGGATGCGTAGCGACAGGCGCGGAGGAAGGCGGCGGCTGGGTCCCGCTCAAGCTTCCGCCGGGTTTCCCTGCCGAATACTTGTTCGGTGGCGTCGGAGAAGTAAGGCGATGTTCGCGAGCAATGCGATGTTCGCGACATCACTGGTGACGTGGTGAAGGGCGAGGACGGACGACCATGAGCGGCAAAATCACGGGCACTGGCGGTTCTGGCAGCGCCGGTGGTGATCCGGCGGGCGGATCGGGGTTCGTGGACCTCGGCCCTGGGAGCGGCGAACTTTCGGTCGACACGGAAAGCATGTTGCGTGGCGCCGGAGCGGTTGATGGCGTCGCAATCGGCCTCGCCGCGCTGAGCCACGAGCTGAAGGCGCTCATCACCTACAAACCGGTAAGCGGAGCGTCCAAGTCGTGGGAATCGTTCTATTCCAACGGCTTCGGACCGTCGCTGAAGGATCTCTCGACATTCGTCTCGAACGCCGCAATCGGTATGCGCGGCTTCGCTGATGGAGTTCGCGACTACACCACTTTTTGCAGCACCGCCGAGGAAAACGCCACACACCTTGCGCATGGCGCCCTGACGCGCAACGACAGGAACACCGGTCCGCAACAGCCACCAGCCGAACGCGCCCCTGTCAGCCCGTGATCAGTGGCGACGACACCCTGTGCGTGACACGAGCGCAGCAGTCGAAGTTGCCGCCGCCTGCGCTACGGGCCTCCGTGCCCGGATTTGCGGCTCGGCCGCGTCCACGATCGAGCCCTCTGCCGCTGAGATCGCGTCGGCGGTCAGCGCCCGCGAGACGGTGGATCTCCGTCTGGTTGGCCGCGGTGCGTCGAACCCTTGAAGGTCCTCTCATGCGTGGGAGGGACACTGGCGGTCACCGATGAAGCACGGCTGTCCCCCTGGTTCCGCCAACCCGCGTTGTGGAGGCACTCCATGAAGTACACCAAGCTCGGTGCGTCTGGACTTGAGGTCTCCCGACTCTGCCTCGGCTGTCTGAGCTACGGTGCGCCCGAGCGAGGCGACCACAACTGGTCGATGGACTATGACAAGGCGCTGCCGTTCTTCAAGCAGGCAGTCGAACTCGGCATCAACTTCTTCGACACGGCCAACGTCTACTCGGACGGCACGTCGGAGGAGATCACCGGCCGCGCCCTGAAGGAGCTCGCCCGGCGCGACGAGGTCGTGATCGCCACGAAGGTCCACGGACGCATGGCGGCCGGACCGAACGGCGCTGGACTGTCACGCAAGGCGATCTCCGCCGAGATCGATCACTCGCTGCGGCGACTGGGTACGGATCACGTGGACCTATACCAGATTCACCGGCTGGACGAGTCGGTGAATCTGGAGGAGACGCTTGAGGCACTGCACGATCTGGTGAAGGCGGGCAAAGCGCGGTACATCGGAGCGTCGTCGATGTTCGCCTGGCAGTTCGCGAAGGCGGTGTACACGCAGAGGTTGCACGGGTGGACGCAGTTCATCTCCATGCAGAACCACTACAACCTGATCTACCGCGAAGAGGAACGGGAGATGCTGCCGCTCTGCGCCGACCTGAACGTGGGCGTCGTTCCGTGGAGTCCTCTCGCACGCGGTCGGCTCACCCGCGACTGGAACGCCACGACGAGCCGGTCCGAGGGCGACGAGACCGCCCTGCGCCTCTATTCGGACTCGGACGCGAACATCGTCTCCTCGGTCGCGGCTCTGGCGTCCGAGCGCGGGCTGCCGCGCGCCCAGGTCGCGCTCGCGTGGCTGCTACGCAACCCGGTCATCACGGCACCGATCGTCGGCGCGACGAAGCCGCATCACCTCCTGGACGCCGTCGCGGCCCTGGACGTGTCTCTGTCGGACGACGAAGCGGCCGGCTTGGAGTCAGGCTACGTTCCTCACGCCATCAGCGGGCACTCCTGAGTCGAGGCGTGCCGGCGGCGTCGCGTTGACGTGAGCGGGCGTATTCGAGGAAAGTCCGGCGGCCGGTCTCGACGTCACGAACAGAACCTCTCGCAAACACATGCCGGCCACGTCGTCAAGACTCAGGTTCAAGAAATGTCCAGATGTGCAGGGATGTTATCCCCGGGGGTGTGGAATACTTCACAAAGTCACCTAAGGAAGCATTAAATACTTGAGCGATGGAGGCATTCCTACTCTTATGAGTTCGCTCCTTCACCCTGATGATCATTCGGAGGATGACATGAAGCGTATTCGTGCTCGAATTGTTGCGGTGATGGTGTCGGCGGCGGCCGTCGGCGCGCTGGGCCTGGCATCCACGGTGGCGGCCTCCGGTCAGTTGGCCGACGGCTGGTGCCCTTACAACTCCTGCCCCAAGTAGTGGTCGGGGTGGTGCGCGGCGCCCCTCCGCGCACCACCCGCCACCTCTGTCTACGATCCCTCCGTACAACCAAATATCCCCTACGGGTACGCATCGCCTCATTGTCAAATGCAGTGAGGCGATTTTGGTTTGCGAGTGCTTTGCGGGCCGCGCCGGTCGTTCTGCTTGCGTCGGATGACAGGCAGCGGCGCGGCATTGCTTGGCCGGGGCAAGGGCTTGAGTGGAGCTGTCGACATAGCTGATGTCACGCCAAGAGCCGCTTCACGACAATGGTGGTCGTGAAGCGGCTCTCAAGCTTTGTGTCGATCTATTTAGATGCTCAGATCCCAATACTGTCCGGCGTCAGCGCTGTTGAAGTCCGATGCCACGGCGGTAGCCGAGTTGTACGATTTGATGGCGAGGCCAGGAGAGTTGAAGCTAGTCGCATCCTGATGGGAAGACATCAGCTGGACATTTCGCCACGTCGTGCCGACGCCGTCGATCTTCGAAAGGTAGCTGCTGCCGGCCGTGTCGGTGTACAGCAGCCCGCCGGTCGGGTTCATCGTGCCGGAAGAGCTGTACCGCCGCTGGACGATGAAGAGCCTGGTTGCCTCGTTCTGGATTCGGATCTGGTCGTGCCCGTTGTAGCCCGTCCCGTAGCCGACCCTCGTGATGATCCACTGGTGGTGGAGGTTCCCCGAGTTGCAGGGAAGCAGATAGACGTCACCGTTGTAGTTGCTGTCGAGGCATTGGCCAGGGAACTGCTTGCTCCGGATCATCGTCCTGTCCCAGGCCAGAGCGGACGGGGTGACGAGCGTCAACGCCAGCAGAGGCGTGACGACGAGGGCGAGAACGCGGAGCAGTCTGACGAAAAGCGGTCGCTGACGCTTCATGGCGGACTCCGGGAGCGGGCGGGCGGGGTGGGTGATGTTCTCTTAGGTCTTCCTTAAGCTGTGGTAGGGAACAGTAGGTGCGTTGTGGGCACTGTTGCCCAGTCGTCGTGGAATAGAGGAGCAAAGGGAAGGGCCTGCTGCCCCTTCTGTTCTACTAGCTTGCACACCGGCACTCGATGCCTCACGGCGTCTGACCGCAGGCACTGCTCGACCTGTCCGTCGACATCGCGACTGCGGCCGTACAAGCAACGACCGTCGATGACAGGGGTGAAGTCGTTGTCCGCTAACAGTAGAGCGGCTCGCAGCACTCGAGTCAGTCCACATCGGACAAGCCTCGTCAGGCGGTGAACCCGCACCTCCGGCTGTCGCGGCTTGAGGCTGTTCATGGCGGCTTGCCGGCGCACCAGCTTCCCCGACTGGCTCGGCTCAACCTCGGGGAGGAGCGCCGGCGCCGAACGCGAGGTCGCTCGCAGGTCGACCCAGTGCGGGCGACGCCTCGGACTCGCTGTCCGAACGACGCATCCGCCTGCCCGCGCACTTACCGCACACGATGCGTCGCAGGTCAACCGCGCAGCGCGAGATCTCCCGTGTCGAACGTGGCCGGAAAGGCACATCTGTCGTCCCTTTTGGGCACATGTTTCGCTGTGGGTACGCATAAGCCCAGCTGGCCGCACGCGGGCAAGTCCCACAAGGCGACTCGCCCGGCGTCTGACGAACCGTCATGCCGCGCGGCCTGGGAGCAGGCGATTCTACTGTCGGCGACGATCTTCGATGAAGTCGTTTACGCACGAACAGGTTCCTGTTACGCCTGTTTGAGGCACTCTTGAGGCTGCCTTGATTTCGCCGGGATGGCAGGCGTAGACAGTTGCTTGCGCACACACAAGTGTTTGCCCTTCCGCCTCCAGCATGAGGACCTCAGCTCTCCCCCATCACACGGCGATCCGGGTGATCGCGCGGTTCAGCGCACCCTGAAGCACGTACCTGAAAGGACCCGTTGTGGACGAATCACGCACTCCCGCCGCCAAGGACTTTCAACGGGATCTCAGCGCCGCCGCGGCCTTGACGGGCGCGCCGTGCGACGCGGAAACAGCACTGGCGGCGTTCGCGGCGTTCCCCGAGCCGTTCCACACAGGATCGGTTCTGTGGCGCAGTACCGACCAGCCGAACGCGCCGCTTTCGTATCGGGTGTTCCCCTCGGAACCTGTCGACACCGTCGAACGTGCCGTCGCGTGTGGACTTCTTCCTGCCGATCACGCGCTGCTCCCGCTCGCCCGGTCCTGGGCGGACCTGTACGACGGCAGGACGCTGCATTCGTGCTCGTTCGACTCCGACTTCGGTTTGGCGAAGACCTGGTTCTACTTCGGCACCAAGCGCCCGCATGACGAGATACTGGACGCACCCGGTGTGCCGGTCCCGCTGGTCGCGCGAATCGGGGACTTCGCCGCGACGGGCCTGCGCCGCATCAGCTTCGCCGCGGTCGACTGGCGGGCCGGGTCCGTGGTGCTGGACTTCGACATCGACGGTCCACTGTCCCGTGTGGACCTCGACCGGTACACCGCGATGGCCGGTGCCGCCGATGTTCCCGACGACCTCGCCGAGACCGTCGTGAAGCACATCTCGCGCGACTACTGCGTCGCTCTCGCCCTCACGGCGGCCGACGGCGATGCCTTCGATGTCGGGTTCTCCGTGCTGGACGTTCCCGTGAGTGCGCTGCCACGCCTAGCTGAACGACTGACGAGGTTCTTCGGTGACCTTCCGGTCGGGTCGAACGAGTTCAGCGTCCTCGGCTGGTCGTTCGGTCGCCGAGGTTCCTATGTCAAGGCGGAACGGCAGTACCGAGGCGACATCCGGACCCTGCTCGAGATGTGGTCGAAGCACACCAACTGATGTTCGACGAGTGGACAGGTGCAAAGGGGATGAACATGACCAAGAGCACGCAGCCGGCTGACAACCAGTTCCAGCCGCAGAGGTCGTTCGACGACGCCGCACAGGCCCGCGTCTATCTGAAGTCCCGGTTGTGCGGTGCCTTCTGGCACTTCGCGAGCCTGGGGTTCGACGAGGGCATCGCCGGAATCGTCACCGTGCGCGACCCTGAGGACGTCAACACCTTCTGGACCAATCCGATCACGGTGCCGTTCGCGCACATGACCCCGGACCAGCTCATCCGCGTCGACGGAGCCACCGGACTCACAGTGGAAGGTGAAGGTGTCGTCAACCTTCCCGCGTTCTCGATCCACGCCGAGATTCACGCCGCCCGACCCGACACGCAAGCGGCCATCCACCTGCACACGACCTACGGCCGCGCCTATTCGAGTCTCGGCAAACTGCTCGAACCCATCACGCAGGACCACACCGCGTTCTTCGAGGACCACGCGATCTTCGACGACTTCACGGGCATCGTGTTCGACCGTGTCGAAGGCAAGCAGATCGCGGCGGCTCTCGGCGACTGCAAGGGCGTAATCCTCCAGAACCACGGGCTGGTGGCCGTGGCGGAGACGCTCGACGCCGCCGTGTGGTGGTTCACGATCTTCGATACCTGCTGTCACATCAGCCTTCTCGCGGAGGCCGCCGGGAACCCAGTTCCGCTCGACGACGATGTCGCCCGGCTCACCGCCGAACAGATCGGCAATCACCAGGTGGGGTACGCCAGCGCCCAGCGCCTGCTCGCCCGCGCCGTCGGAGCCAGAACCAACATCGGAGACCGTTCATGACCACGGACAACGCACTGGCCACAGGACTGTTTTCCCTCAGCAACCCGCAACTCATCCTGGACCCGTACCCGACCTACACGGCGCTACGCCGCAACGACCCCGTCCATCAGTCCTCAATGTACGGTGGCTCCTGGGTCATCTTCTCCTATGACGACATCACCGCGTTACTCAGGGAGCCTCGGCTGACGAACAACCGGGCGACGCTTCCAATCAAAGCGCTTCCAGCGGAACAGCAACAAGAGTTCGCCGACATCGTGCCTGTTCTGACCCGGTGGGTTGCCTTCTTCGACGGCCATGATCACCATGTTCGCCGCCAGCATATGAACGCGGTGTGCGACCTGTACTCCAGGGACGTGCTCGTCCCGGTCATCCAGAACGCGATCGACACGCTCCTGGACAGGTGGACCGGACGGCACGACCTCGTCCAGGATTTTGCACGCCCGCTTCCGGCGATGGTAATCACCAAACTGCTGGGCGCCTCGGACAACGACCATGTGCAGCTCGCCGAGTGGTCCGACGACATCGCGTACCTGTTCGGAGCCAGCAACCTGACCGTGGAGGACCTGCGACGGGGTCAGCGCGCGATCCACGACTTCGCCGAGTACCTGCTTGAGCACACGGTCAACGCGATGCGCGCCCACCACCCGACGATGATCACCAGACTCGCCGAGGAGGACACCGACGGCTTCCGGTTCGTGCTCAACGAAGCCTGCGCCCAGGGGATGTTGCTGATGTTCGCCGGTCTGGAGCCGATGCGCTACCTCCTCGGCAACGCGGTGTGGTCGCTGGAGTCCCACCCCGAACAGCGGCATCTGATCACGGAGAACGACCGGACTCTGCATCGCGCGGTGGAGGAGTTCCTTCGCTACGACGGGCCGGTCCAGTACATCGGACGCATGGCTGCGGAGGACTTCACCTACAAGGGCCACCGGATCGAGGCCGGGCAACCAGTGCTCCTCTACGTGGGCGCGGCCAACCGGGACGAGCACCACTTCCGCGATCCGGACACGCTGGATCTCACTCGCCATCCCAATCCGCACCTGTCGTTCGGTCGTGGGGCGCACAACTGCATCGGCGGCACGTTGGTCCGCACGCAGACAGCGATGGCGTTGCGCGCCCTGGCGACGCGATTCCCCGCGTTGCACGTGGTGCGGGAGGTTTCTCCCGTCTACAACACGAACCTGGGGTTCCGCGGGTTCAGCTCTCTCACCGTCCACACCGGACTGTGAACTGACGCCTGGGTGGACGCTCGGGCCGGCGGGCCGAGACCAGTGCACGCCTTCTCCGGACAGCCGTCCGCACCATGTGTGCTTCCGCTCGACGTGAAGCCCGCTCCACTGCCAGGAACTCGCACTCCCAGGAGGCCTGATGAGCACCTTCAACCCGTTGCTGACGTACGACGCCGCGTCGGTGAACTACCTCGACGTCCGTGAACGAGTCGCACCGTTCTGCCTCGACGAGGTCGTCTCGGAACTGCGGTTGCGGCCAGAGGATCGAGTGCTGGACATCGCTTGCGGCCCTGGGGGAGTGGCGTTGCGCGCCGCACGGCAGGTCCCCGGCGGCAAGGTCATCGGATGCGACATCTCCGCGCAGATGTTGCGACTGGCCAGGAGCCGTGCCGAGGAGCTCGGCATGGAGAACGTGACGTTCGAGCACGCCGACATGAACCGGCTTCCCTACGAGGCGGGCTCCTTCGACGCGGTCGCGTGCAGTCTGGGGATCTTCTTCGCCGATGACATCGCCGCCGCGCTGAACACGGCCTGGAGACTGGTGAGGCCGGGCGGCCGGCTCGTCGTGGCGACCATCGGGAGGAACATGTTCGCTCCCGTGTCCGATCGCTTTCTCGACCTCGCCCAGACCCACCAGCACGACCTGGCCGTCGACCTGCCGTGGTGGCGAACGAGTGACATCAGCCGGATTCACGCCCTGCTGGCCGAAGCCGGGGTGACGGGAGCTCGCATCACCCACCACGACTACGTCACGCGGCTACCACAGCTGGACGACTGGTGGCAACTCGTGCTGGGCAGCGGCTTTCGTAACATCGCCATGCGGATGAGCGAAGATTCACTCAAGCTGATCCGGACGGAGGTGGACGAGTGGATGCGGCTCAATGACATCAACTCGCTGACGACCGGCATCAACTACATCACCTGCACCCGCACCGAGTAAGCGCGCGAACGACATGGAGCAGAGAGGACCAGCGCCTTGTCCCTTCGTCAACTGATCAAACGTACAAGCGCATTGGCCTTCGTAGCCGCGATAGGGCTCAGCGGCTGCACCGGTGGTGGTGACGACGGCGGTGGCGAGATCACCCTCACCGTCGCGACGTTCGGTGACTTCGGGTACAAGGAGTTGTACCGGCAGTACGAGGACGCGCATCCCGGAATCAAGATCCAGGAGCGGGTGTCCGACTTCGAGTCACACCATCGGGGCCTGGCTCCCGCCCTGGCCGCAGGACGAGGTGCGGCGGAGATCGTCGCGCTCGAAGAGCAGTACATGCCGCAGTTCCGGGCGTCCAAGGACAAGTTCGCGAACCTCGCCGACTACGGCGCGACCGAGCTCAAGTCCCAATGGGTGCCGTGGAAGTGGGAGCAGGGCGTCACCGACAACGGCAGTTTCGTCATGGGCCTGGGCACAGACATCGGCAGTCTCGCGATGTGCTACCGCCGGGACCTGTTCGAGAAGGCCGGACTGCCCACGGACCGCACGCAGGTGTCCGCACTCTGGCCGACCTGGGAGGACTACGCGAGCACCGCTGACCGTTTCAGCGCTGCCACCCCCGACGTCAAGTTCGCGGACTCCGCGGGCAACATCTACGCCGCCATCCTCAACCAGGCCGACGAGAGCTTCTTCTCCCGTTCGGACGACGCCTTCATCGCCGACAGCAACGCCAATCTGAAGCGAGCCTTCGACATCGGAGGTGCGATCGGTGCGAAGGGACAGACGGCGAAAGTCTCGGCGTTCACCCAGCCGTGGTCGGTCGCGATCAAGCAGGGCTCGTTCGCGACGATGACGTGTCCCGCGTGGATGCTGAACCTGATCAAGGAGGCCAGCGGCGAGGAGAACACGGGCAAGTGGGACGTGGCGACCGTGCCGGGCAACAGCGGTAACTGGGGAGGATCGTTCCTGACGCTGCCCAAGCAGGGAAGGCACTTGCGCGAGGCGTACGACCTCGCCCAATGGCTGACCGCGCCGGAACAGCAGAAGAAGGTGTTCCTCGCGGCGGGAAGTCTGCCCAGCTCGCCCAAGGCCTACACCGATTCCGAGGTGCTCGGCAAGAAGGACGCGTACTTCAGCGACGCACCGGTCGGCGAGATTTTCGCGGGCTCCGCGGACAGCCTGCGGCCAAACTATCGAGGCGTCCAGGACGCGAAGGCGAGGCCCAAGTTCGGCGAGGCGCTGGGCAGGGTGGAAGAAGGCAAGCAAAGCGTCGCGGACGCGTGGACGATCGCGGTGGCCGAAGCGAGGGATGCGACGAAGTAGCCAAGGCCGAACGCGGCCCCAGCCTGGCCGGTCACCGCTCGTCGGTGCTCGCGCCAGTCGCGTGGTCGTGAGTGGTCATGGATGCCGGGCCAGGTGGCGAAGGACGAACGAGGTGCCACCTGGCCCCGCATCGGAGCCGCTCAGGTCACCAGACCCGCTCGCATGGCCACCGCGACGATCCCGGCGCGATCACCGACCAGCAGTTTCCGTCCGATTCTCGTCATGTGCGACTTGACCGTGAGACTGGAGAGCCGCAGCTCGGCGCCGATGTCCGCATTGGTCATTCCCTCGGCGACCAGCCGGACCACCTCGACCTCCCTGGCACTCAACACGTCGGGACCTGCCGCGTCCCGGACCGGCTGAGGCGCCGAGGCGACCGGCGCCGACGGGTTGACCAGCCACCCGTCGGCACCCGCCCTCACCGCGAAGCGAAGTTCGGCCGGCCTCTTGCCGGAGGTCATCGCGATGACACTGGACCAGCCACGGCCTTTAAGCAGACCCAGCGCGTGATAGGCGCGGTGCGACAGATCGACCACCGCCACATCTCCAGCGGGGACATGGTCTGCGAGCCGCATCATCTCCGTGACGTCTTCCGCCTCGTAGACGATGTCCACGCCCATCGATACGAAACGCCTGACCATCGCGTTTCTCAGCGCTTCATCAAAAACGGCGAGCAACGCGCTGCCTGCCCGAGCCGCGCGTTGTCCGGCGGCCTGCCTCAGGTTCTGGTTGCACGTGAATGACATCGAGCGGACTCATCTCCTCTTGACCGGATCGCCGCGCCACTCGCTGCGAGAACTGCTCGGCACACCGAGCGGCCATGCCTGACCAGCGACGGGAACCAGGTGAGGCGTGGGAAGGTGTTCCGTCCACACGCCGTCTTCCCGGTCGTCATCCTGGATGATCTGTCATGGCAGGTTCGTCGACCTCGTCCAGAAACGGGTGCACGATGTCGTCATCGTCCGCGGCGTCGGCGAAGTCCTCCCAGTCCATGTTGGACAGTGACAGGTTGTTCTCGATCTCCTGGATGGCGGCGGGCACCGCTCGCAGCGTTTTGCCTCGGTCGTCCTCGTTCAGAGCGATCACCAGCACGGATCGCTGAGGACACGACATCGTCCGTTTGTCGGCGACGACCAGAACGGCCCATGACGAGCCTTCGGGAACATGCTCGGCCAGCTGAGCCGCAGACAGGCCCGCGAAGGCGACATCGTTCACGACGTCCACATCGGCGTGGAACACCTCACCGACCACCAGTTGGCGTGGCGCCAGCACGGCGTCGCGGACGGCGATCCAGTCCTCGTCGCTGCCGAAGTCGGTACGAACCAGCGGCACCGACTCCAGTTCTGGCAGCAAGGGTCCGGCAGCGGTCGCCGACAACCGCTCCGGGCATCTGCTGTCCTCTTGGGACTGGAGACGCGTCGACGCCGAGCCGAAGCCGGGATGGTCGCGCAGGTACCCGTTGCGCCACATGATCTCGCCGGCGGCGTCGAGCAGCTCCACGTCGCCGCAGTCCCGCACGACGAGCTGCTGGGGACGAAACGGGTGCGAGAGCGAACTCAGGTCGTGCCACGGCTTGCGGACGCCCCAGAGGTCAAGGCCGTCGAATGTGCCATCCCACCGGAGGAAGAGGCCGTCGGCCTCCAGCACGAGCCTCGTGACGAACGCGTTCGGATAGGCTGGCGGAACCGGACGGGACCAGGAGGTGACCAGCCCGTTCGGTCCGTGGAGGAAGGTGCCGGCGTGCTGACGGTCGTGAACCAGCACGTACTTTCCGTTGGGGGAGGTCAGGCTTTGATCGCCCAGGCATTGTCCGACGAGCAGGCGGTCACCGCGCCCGACGGGGAACGGCGGCGGTGTGACCTCCTGCTGGGTCGTGCCGGCGGACCAGACGACCTCGTCGCGAGCGTTCACCAGGACGACGTCGCCATCGTCGCGGACTTCGAGGAGATCAGCGCCGAGGCCGGCGGTATTCGTGGCCCACAACGGAACGCCGTTCTCGTCGTGTGCCACCAGGTTGCCGTCGGCCTGCAGGGCGACATCGCTGACGCCAGTCCCGCGCGACCATTCCCCCTGCCGTGTGGGAGACGGCGTGACAGACCACCACAGCGGCTTCCGGTCGTGGTTGCGAAAGAGGATCAGATCCTCGAACCCGAAGTGTTTCAGCGTGAAGGCGTCGTTGAGCGAGGTCAACGACTGGCGTCGCAGACCTTCGCCGAGAGTCAACCGGTGCCCGCCGGTCATGGAACTCCTTGTCACGTCAGGAACGCGGGGACGAGGCGGAGCGAGCGTCACGAACCGCTCCGTCTCTCACGCTCGCGGCCGGCGTACGTCCGCGTGGTGCCGAAGAGGAGAAGCGCCGACTCATCCGGCGTTGCAGGTCGGCGTGCCGGAGAACCACTGGAGGCTGTAGACGAAGAGCCTTCCGCTGTCGCGGCTCCACACCCTGACGCAGGGCTGGCTGCCACCCGAGCCGTAGGACGCGATCTTCTGGAACGGGTTGACCTGGTTGCCGGCCCAGATCTCGAACAGGACTGGACCGCGTCGCACCGACTGGCAGGTTCCGGGTTTCGCCACGGCCCCGATGTCGTAGGAGTTGCTGCCCCTGACAAAGACGATCGCGGCGGTCACGTCACTGCCGCGAACAGCGCAGACGCGGTACTCCACCGTCGGCGCCGCGGTCGCGGGCAGACCGCTCGACAGCGTGAGTCCGCCCGCAACGCACAGCACCGCGGCGAGGCCTTTCAAGAAGGACGTGAATCGGTGACTCATCGACAGCCTTTCGTCATGTGGACCTCTGTGTCGTGGCCCTGGTGACAGTCTTGCGGTCACCAGAAACGACGCCAAGAAATTGTGCGCTGAGGTACCGGAAGGTCTGCCCGGTTCCCCTGGGGGGAACGGCGAGGACCGATTCGGCTCACGAAAGAGCGGAAGGATTCGCGGCCAGCGGACGATACGTGTACCTCAGGCGGTTCCCCATTCTGCTGGACGTGCGCAGCATGTTCCATATTGTCGTACTCGACGGCTCTGCCAGCTCACGTAGGAATCGTGGGCTACCGAGGAGCTCCGCTCTCGCCGCAGGGGTGAGGTTCACGAGACCGAGCCGGAGAAGCCGTGACGTCAGTGAAGATCCGGAAGGCGAGTTGAGGCCGAAGGCCGGCGAGCCCGGGGTGTCGAACAGGCCGTCCGAACCGTTCTCCCGCAGGAATCGATCGATGGCGTTCAGGGTTGAGACGAGCATTTCAGGGGTCATGGCTCTGCTGTCTGGACGCCATTCGACTCCTCCGGAAGGAGAACCCGCGACCGCATTTGTTCGCGTGGTGCGTTCCGAACTGACGAACAGGCTGCTGGTCAGCAGCATGTCGGAGACGAGCGAGCTGACATCGGCTCTGACCGCCGCGTCGCTCCCGGCGAGGGTCTCGTCAAGTGAGCGGAGCGAAGCCTCCACTCCAGGTGGAAGGGGCTGGTACTCGAACGTCGCCCTCAGTTCGATGAGCAACGGGACGTAGGAGTTCTGGCCAGCCAGATCCCGTGCCTGGCGTGACAGCGCGACCAGTTCCGATGGCGAGGCCGTGAGATGGGAATGCGGCAGGAGCGCGAGCAGAACGCCGTCCACCGCCTGCTCCTGCTGGGTCGCGCCGGCCGCGTCCACCCGGATACCGACGTTGTCCGCTGCCGATCCGGGATCGGTCAGGGTCAGCACCTTGATGCGCACCTTGCCCGTTTTCTCCGCCGCGTGCAGCTTCTTGCTCTCGCTCTTCATTTCGTGCTCCAGCATGGTGCGCACGAATCGGAGCTGCCGTTTGTCGGAACCGCTCACGGTGAGCGTGTGAACGGGCTTTCCCTGCTGATGTCGGGTGGTTTCAAAACGAACGGCCCAGCGTGCGAAGGAACGAATCCTGGTGGTGTCCGTCGCGGAAATGGCAGTGTTCGACGCATGGTTGACCGAAAGCGTCAGCGAAACCGCCTCAGGTGTGCTGTCGGAATCTTGTCGCTGGTTCTTCTGCACAGCCGTCGCGGTTTCTCTGGCCGCACCTGTGGCGGAGGTTTCTCCGTGGTCGGGGTTGGGGATGGTACGGGGTGCGGCGCCGCCGGGGAGTCCGCGTGTGCGTCGGACGCCGTGCTTTTTGGTGAGTTCTTTGGCGAGTGCGGTGGCGTGGGTTTCTCGGTCGGCTTCGCGGGTGCGGAGATCGAGTAGTGCGGCTGTGACTACTAGTCGGATGTTGGAGATGAGCCATTCGGTTCTGGCTTGTTCGGGGGTTTGTTCGAGTGGGAGGGCGGTGGGGAGTGGGACGAGTTGCCGCGCCCGGTTCTCGGCCTGCTCCAGCAGGTCGGGGGGTGCCGCGTGCACGATGGTCTCGGCGGCCTCGATCTGTTGCAGCCAGTCCTGATCGTCTTCTTCGTGTTGGTGCTGGCCGGGTGGCGGTGAGCTGTCGGTGGCGCGTTGTTTGCCCTTGGCGTGGGAGTTGGGGGTGTTGTGGTTTTCGGGTGGTGGTTGGAGTGCGTGTTGGATTGCGGGGAGGTGGTGTGTGGTGAGGCCGTGGTGGGTGAGGTGGTGGATTTCGGTGGTGTGGTTGGTGGTGTGGGGGGTGAAGATGCCGATCATGAGGCCGTAGGAGTAGGCGGTGATGGCGTGGGGTTGGCCTGGGTCCCAGTGGAGGTGGCTGGGTTCGTCGCCGGGTTCGAGGGAGATGGTGTGGTGTGCCTGGTCTGGTGTGGGTGTGGGGATGAGTCGGAAGCGGAGTAGTTCGCCGGTGGGGAGTTGGAGGGTGGCGCGGTTGTAGTACATGTCGATGACGTGCTGGGCTTGGTTGATGGTGGTGCGGAGGGTGTCGGGGTCGGTGTCGGGGTTGGTGGTGAAGTGGGCGAGGACGGTGATTTCGAGGACGCTGCCGGGGCCGTGGCCGGCGTGGCGTGTTTCGAAGGCGGGTGTGGTTGAGGGGAGTGTGGGGTGGGGGTGTTGTTGTGCGGGGGTGTGGGTGAGTCGGTCGCGGTTGTAGTTGTGTGGTTCGGTGAATCTGACCTGGAACTCGGGTTGGGTTTGGAGTTCGAGTGGTAGCTGGTCGGGACTGAACCCGAGCACAGGCCAGTCGTCGACCTGGTAGCCGGGAGGAAAGGCGCCCGACGGGCCGTTGGAAACGTACAGCGGGGCGGGTGGCGTCGCGTCGGAATCGTAATTGGACGAAGGCAGCGAAAGTCCGGGAAAGTAGACCTCGTAAAGCGAGGCGCGCGTGGTTTCCTCGTTCGCGAGGTTGTATCTCCCAACGGGAACCATGAGCTTCAACACGAGATCATCGGACAGCGACATGCGGGTGAAGCGCGACCAGCTGTCGAAAAGCTTCTTCTTCTCGCTGTCGGTGAGGTGAACCGTTCCGATGCGGAAGAGACGTGCCCCGAGCGGGGTGCCAGGTTCGGAACGCATACCGAACACCGGCGAGATCGGATCGGTGAACAGCTTTCTGTGGTCGTTCTCGGCGAGATAGTCGACCAGCTCGCCGAGAATCTTGTCCACCTTGGTCGCGGTGACCGGCGCCAATACGTACGTGCGCGCGCTGAACGGATCAGTGGGATCACCGAGCGGGTGGTTCATGTATCTGAGCGAGGCGGCGATGACCAGGTCGCCGACGAACGTCCTGACGTCGTCGGCGATGTCGTCAAATCTCGTGAGCAGGTCGTGCAGGGCGTTGAGGTTGCCCTCGGTTCGGGGCATTTCAAGCAGGGTTTCGTCAAACTGAATCTCGGGTTCACTGTGTTCGTGACGCCAGCGGGCGGATGTGGTCAGCTCTGAGAACTCCGCGGCCGTCCTGTGGAGGTCCGCCACCGGGAGCATCAGCGTGTCCAGCCTGCGGGTGGCGAGAACGTGGGCGTCGACGGCACGCTGCTCGGGGGTGATTCCGGCGGGTTCGGCCACGATCTCGAAGTGAGCGGTTCCCGGAGTGCCGCCGCTCTGATAGTAGACAGACGGCGAGATGATGATCTCGGGCAGGTTCGGCTTCGCTTGCCGGAGCTTGTCGAACTCCAGCGTGAAGTAGCTTTCGAGGGCATCTCGCGCGTTGTGCGGCCACATCGAGCGCGACTCGTCCAGAAGATGGATCGAAGTACGGTCGCTGGTCCTGAATCGAATCTTGATGTCGGGGAGTGTCGACCCTTCTGCTGCTCGCTGGGCGGCCCCCGGGGCGAAGTCCCTGGCAAATCTACGCAGAACTTCGTGCTCCTCTTTCGACAGTTCCTCGCGGCGGGACACTCCTGGCGACATGGTGAAACTGCGCGGGAGACGGGAGGGAACTCCCGTCATTTCGTTCAGCATGTGGCCGTACACGCGTCTGAACGGTCGATTCGAAGAGTCGCCCTGGAACAGCATCATCGGCAGGACGTTCTGGATCTCCCTCTCGATGTCCGCGCTGTCGAGTCTCTTCAGGACGAGATCCCGCTGTTTGTTGTCGAGATTGACGAGGCCGACAAGCAGATAGAGCATCGGTGCCGCCTCGTCGTGTGCGGAGGAAAGTCCGTACAACGGAGAGGCGAATGACGTGAAAAGGTCGGACGATGACCGCTTCGACAGGAACAGGGTGGCCTCCTCCAGGATCTCGTCCAGCCGAGCGGGCGTGATCGGATCGATCTTTCGCCCGCGCGAGGTGATGATCAGGGAAGCAGACACGATCAGGTTCGCCATGACCGATCGAACCAGGTTGTCCACGGCGACCGGCGTGGCGTCCTCTCGGAGTGCCTTGTCGAAGAGGCCCAGTCTCGCGCTGGTCTCCTGGCTCAACGGGCGATACGTGTACCGCGCGCTTGAGAATCCGGGTAGACGGATCTGCTGGAGGTTCACTTGGTTTCGGGTGATGTCGAACAGGGCGCGCCTGCTGGTGAGCCGGAGGTTTTCCAGCGGCCCGGTCAGTCGAAGGTAGGCGTCCATTGCTCGTTCGACGGAGTCGTTTCCGACGCTGAGGGTGATTTCGAACGCGGGTTTGTTTCCTTGGCGCTTCTGGTGAACGGTGGGCGCGGCATTCGTGACTCGTACATCGAGCGAGAGCGTTCGGGGCGCCGGTGCGCTCAGGTCGGCCTGTGCCGCGACGATGTGTTCGTAGATCCGCATGTGAAGGGGAGACGTCTTCGACTGAACGTCTCCGGTACGCAGGAGCGAGGACCTGAAAGAACGACCGAACTCCATCGGATCGGTCGCGGTGAAGACGATCTCGGCCGGGGTGTCCTCTCCGAGTGCGGAACGTGTGTCGATTTCGGCGACCATGTCGCCGATGGCCGCGGCGAGTTGCCTGTCCTGAGTCGTGGACAGTTTGCGCGCCTTCTTGTCGAGATCGATCGCGTGCCTGGGCGAGTGCGAGATCGCCTCGAAAAAGGTGAGCGGCTTCTTCGGGTTCGTCGTCTGCTCGGCGAGTAGGGCGGCGGACTCCATGACCTGGCGCGCGGGATGGAGAAGGTGGTCGAGCATCGCCGGGTCCTGGAGCAGCAGGAGGAATCGGGGGCTGGTGACTACCTGCTTGAGCACGGCGCGGTCGAGAAGGAGCAGGCGTGATCGGACGAGTCGTTCGTGAAGTGGTGCGTCGTCCTCGGACGTCAGGTGGTAGGTGACCGAGTTGGGGTTGTCGAGCAGAGAGGTGATCGATCTCCCGCCTATGGCCTGCCCGAACGTCGTGAAGATTTTGTTGCTGATAGTGGACGGGATGTGCGCGAAGGAGGAACGGGATGATTTCTGTGGGCTGTTCGCTGGACGGCGTAGTTCCAGGGTGGACGTGGTGAACAGGTCAAGCAGAAGCGATTGTGTTCTGGCTACGTCCGCTGGGGAGATCGAGCCGTCGCGCGAGAATGAACGCCATCCCGTCGTGATGGTGTGAAGTGCGGCCTTTGTACTTGTCGGGATGTCGACTGCTCGTAGCTCGAAGCCTGACTCGTATGCGAGGCGTTCGTACTGCCTGATCCGTTCTCTCAGCTTCCTCTCGTTGAGGAAGGGGGCGGCGCTGACGGCGGTTCTGATGTAGTCGGCCGAGTCGAATGCCGCGTTGCGCGGAGGATTCGGTGAAGAGTTGGGCGCTGGTCTCGGGTCTGGCCTGGCAGCGGCGGAGGCTGAGCTTTCGCCGGTCGTGGGGCCGTCGAGGGTGTCGGGATTGCTGGTGTGTTTGTGTCCGCCGGGGAGTCCTTGGCGTCGTTGGACTCCGAATTGGCGGGTGAGTTGTCTGGCTTGGTCGGCGGCGGTGGTGTCGGAGTTGGTGAGGAGGGTGTGGGCGACGACAGTGCGGATTTGGTCGATTTTGTTTTGGATGTCGATCTGTTGCGGGGTTTGTGTGTTCTTGCCGATGAAGATGGTGCCTTCGGGCAGCGGTGCGAGTTGTTGCGCGCGGCGAAGTGCGTGGTCGACTTCGGCTGGGTCGGCCTCGTTGAGTGCGTGGTGTGCCTGGCGGACCTGGTCGGCCCAGTACGGGTCGGCGGCGTCGAGTCCCGCGAGCGGTTCGGCGGGGACGCCAGGACTGGGCGCTTGACCGAACTCGGTTGAGTGGGCCGCGGTGTCTCTGGGCGCGCCTGAGATGGAGGCTTCTCCGTCGCGGAAGTCCGGTTGAGTTTGAGAGGCAAGGCCACCGGGGAGGCCGTGCGTGCGGTGGACACCGAAGCGCGTGGTGAGTTCTCCGGTCAGTGTCCTGGCGTTCGACTCCGGGTCGGACAGGTTCTGGGACAGGTCATGGAGCAGCGCCGCCGCGACCACGAGGCGGATGTTCGAGATCACCTGTTCGGTCGAGGCGAGCTCGGCGGAGGGGTCGAGAGGAGTCACGGAGGAAAGCGGGACGAGTTGCCTGGCCCGGTCTTCCACGTGTTCTCGTTCTTGAGGGGCTGCCCAGCTCAGAGAGAGCTCGGCGAGCGCGATCCGCTCGTTCCACTCCTGGTCCTGGCTGTTCGGGCCAGGTCCGGCGCTGCCGGGTGAGGTGGTTGTGTCGTCGGTGGCGCGTTGTTTGCCCTTGGCGTGGGAGTTGGGGGTGTTGTGGTTTTCGGGTGGTGGTTGGAGTGCGTGTTGGATTGCGGGGAGGTGGTGTGTGGTGAGGCCGTGGTGGGTGAGGTGGTGGATTTCGGTGGTGTGGTTGGTGGTGTGGGGGGTGAAGATGCCGATCATGAGGCCGTAGGAGTAGGCGGTGATGGCGTGGGGTTGGCCTGGGTCCCAGTGGAGGTGGCTGGGTTCGTCGCCGGGTTCGAGGGAGATGGTGTGGTGTGCCTGGTCTGGTGTGGGTGTGGGGATGAGTCGGAAGCGGAGTAGTTCGCCGGTGGGGAGTTGGAGGGTGGCGCGGTTGTAGTACATGTCGATGACGTGCTGGGCTTGGTTGATGGTGGTGCGGAGGGTGTCGGGGTCGGTGTCGGGGTTGGTGGTGAAGTGGGCGAGGACGGTGATTTCGAGGACGCTGCCGGGGCCGTGGCCGGCGTGGCGTGTTTCGAAGGCGGGTGTGGTTGAGGGGAGTGTGGGGTGGGGGTGTTGTTGTGCGGGGGTGTGGGTGAGTCGGTCGCGGTTGTAGTTGTGTGGTTCGGTGAATCTGACCTGGAACTCGGGTTGGGTTTGGAGTTCGAGTGGTAGCTGGTCGGGACTGAACCCGAGCACAGGCCAGCTGGCGTGCTGATAGGCAGGCGGCAAATCTGTGGAGTAGAGCGGAGCGGGCGTGTCTTCGTTTTCGATGTCGAAACGGGGTTCGGCCTGAGGCAACGGAACGCCGGGAAAATACAGCTCATGGAGAGTCGACCGCACATTTTCTCTGCTTACGGTGCGATAGTGCCCGCCGGGTGCCATGAGCCTCAGAATGAGATTGTCGGACCGAGAGGTTCTTGCGAACCGTGGCCAATTTTCGAAGAGTTTTCCTCTCTCCTCGGTGGTGAGGTGGATCGTTGCCATGCGGAAAAGGCGTGTGGAGAGTGGGTCGCCGGGTTTGGAACGCATTCCGAACGCTGGTGAGAGCGGATCGGTGAACAGCTTCCTGTTGTCGTTCTCGGCAAGAAAATCGACCATCTCGCCGAGAATCTTGTCGACCTCGGTCAAGGTGATCGGCGACAGTAGATACTCGGCATCCCCCGGATAGCGAGAGGACCGGTCGACCGGGTAGCTCCAGTATCTGATCGATGAGGCGATGATCAGATCCCTGACGAGTGTTCTGGTGTCCGACGCGACATCGTCTGCGAAGCTGTCGAGCAGGTTGTTCAGGGAATCCAGGAGGCCTTCGATTCGAGCGCTTGGGAGATAGGTGGGGGACCATTGGAGAATGTCGCCATTGAACTGGAAGTCGGGCTGTTTGTGCTCGTGCAGCCAGCGGGCGGACTTGGTCAGGTCCGAGAGCTCTGCGACAGTCCGTCGGAGTTCTGACGGTGGAACCGTCAGGTTGCGCAGATTTCGGGTGACCAGGCGATGTGTGTCCACGGCGCGCTGCTCGGGAGTGATCCCGGACGGCTTGACCACGACTACGAATCGCGTGGTCCCTGGGGTTCCGTTCCCCGAGCTGTAGATCGGCGGAATAATAGTGATTTCCGGGAGTTTCGGGTTCGCCTGCCGTAGTTTGGTGAACTCCTGTGCAAGATAGCTGTAGAGCGCATCCCGCGCCCTGAACTGCCACTCCATTTTTGGCCTCGGCAATGGTCGGCCGTCCGGGCCAAAGGCGATGGGGCTGTTGAAGACGATGTTGACTTCGGGAAGCGGGATTCCTTCGAGTGCTCGCCTGGCGGCCTCGGGGGCGAAGTTCCTGGCAAAAATCCGCAGAACACTCCGCTCGTCTTCTGAGAGGACTTTCGGGTTGGCGGCAACTGGCATGGTGAAGCTGCGGGGGAGGTTCGATGGGACCTCAAGCATTTCTAGCAGCATGTCGCTGTACACGCGCTTGAACGGCTGATCCGGTGAATCGGCGCAGAGCAGCACGGTCGGCACGATGTTGTTCAGTTCTCTTTGGACATCATCGTCGCCGATCCTCTTCAGGATTAGCGCGCGGTTTCGGTTCTCAAGATTGACGAGGCCGACGAACAAATAGAGCATCGGTGCGGGAGCGTAGTGGACGGAGGAGAGGCTGAACAACGGTGAGTCGTGCGCTGTGAAGAGTTCGGAAGAAGGATGATCCTGTAGGAATCGTGTGGCCTCTTCCAGGACCTCGTTCAGTCGGGCGGGGGTGATCGGATCGATCTGTCGATCGCTCGACGTGAGGATCAGGGAAGCTGATATCAGTAGGTTCGCGATCACTGAGCGGACGACGTGGTTGTCCGTGGCCAGCGCGGGGTTGGTTCGAAGCGCCTCGTTGAGAAGTTCGAGGCGAGTTCTGGTTTCCGGACTCAGCGGGCGATAGGCGTGTCGTGCGCTGAATCCCGGTATGTGGATGTTCAGGAGGTTCAGTTGGTTGTCGACGATGTCAGACAGGGATCGTCTGTCGGTCAGCTGAACGTTTTCCAGTGAACTGGTGACACGGAGATAGGCGTCTGTTGCTCGTTCGAAATCGATGTTCCCGATGCTGAGGGTGATTCCGAACGTTGTCTTGTCGTTCTGATGCCGCTGTTGAGGGTTGGGCTCGGACTTGACGATTCGTATGTCGAGTGAGCGTGTTCGAGGTGCCGGTTTGTCCATGTTGGACAGTGCGGTGACGAGGTGCTCGGATGCTCGCTTGTGGAGATGTGCGGTCTGTGCCTGGGAGAGGTCACTGTGCAGGAATGTCGAGCCAAGGGAGCGCTCCGGTCCCTTTCGTTCCGTCGCGGTGATGACGATCTCGGCCGGGGTGTCTTCTCCGAGTTTGGAGCGTGCGTCGACTTCGGTGACCATGCTGCTGACGGCCGCGGCGAGCTTTCGGTCCTGGTCTGCGGATATTTTGCGTGATTTCTTGTCGAGTTCGATCACGCGTGCGGGTGAGTGTGTAATCGCCTGGAAGTAGCTGAGAGGATTATTTGTATTTGTTGTCTCATTGATGATAATTTGGGCGGAGTCCCAGACCTCGCGCGCGGGTTGGAGAAGCCGGTCGAGCATTTCCGGGTCCTGGAGGAGCAGGCCGAATCGGGGGCTGGCGGCCACCAGATCGCGATTATACTGGTGGATAGATAGCAGGCGTGATCGGACGAGTCGTTCGTGGAGCGGTGCGTTTTCCGTGGACTCGAGGTGGTGTGTGGTCGAGTTTGGATCGTTGAGCAGGGAGGTGATTGATCCCTGGCCAATGGCCTTTCCGATTGCTATGAAGATTCTGTTTGCGGTAATGGGGCGAATGCGGGAGAAGTGGGAGCGGTCCGATTTCTGAGGGCTGCTCGCTGGACGGCGTAGTTCCAGGGTCAAGGTGGTGTACAGGTCGAGCAGGAGCGATTGCGTTCTGGCTACTTCCGGAGGAGAGTCCGTGTTGCCTCGCGAGAAGGACGGCCATTCCGTGGTGATGATTTCAAGGGCGGCATCCGTGCTTGCCGGAGTAATGACGGATTTCAGGTCGAAGCCTGACTCGTGTGCGAGTCGCTCGTACTGCCTGATCCGTTCTCTCAGCTTCCTCTCGTTGAGGAAGGGAGCCGCGCTGACGGCGGTTCTGATGTAGTCGGCCGCGTTGAATGCCGCGTTTGGCGGAGGGGTTGCCGGAGGGTTCGGGCCCGGTCTTGGGGCTGGTCGGGCGGCTGCGGTGGCCGAGCTTTCGCCGACGGTGGGTGTGTCGGGGTTGGGGTTGTAGACGTGTTTGTGTCCACCGGGGAGTCCTTGGCGTCGTTGGACTCCGAATTGGCGGGTGAGTTCTCTGGCTTGGTTAACCGCGGTGGTGTCGGAGTCGGTGAGGAGAGTGTGGGCGACGACAATACGGATTTGGTCGATTTTGTTCTGGATGTCGATTTGCTGCGGCGTTTGTGTGTTCTTGCCGATGAAGATGGTGCCTTCGGGCAGTGGCACGAGTTGTTGTGCGCGGCTAAGTGCACGGTCGAGTTGGGTCGGGTCGGCGTCGTTGAGTCCGTGGTGTGTCTGGCGGACCTGGTCGGCCCAGTGCGGGTCAGCGGTGTCGAGTCCTGCGGGAAGGTCGGCGGAGATGCCGTGTGCAGGGGAGTTGATGGTGCGAGCCGCACCTGTGGCGGAGGTTTCTCCGTGGTCGGGGTTGGGGATGGTACGGGGTGCGGCGCCGCCGGGGAGTCCGCGTGTGCGTCGGACGCCGTACTTTTTGGTGAGTTCTTTGGCGAGTGCGGTGGCGTGGGTTTCCCGGTCGGCTTCGTCGGTGCGGAGATCGAGTAGTGCGGCTGTGACTACCAGTCGGATGTTGGAGATGAGCCATTCGGTTCTGGCTTGTTCGGGGGATTGTTCGAGTGGGAGGGCGGTGGGGAGTGGGACGAGTTGCCGTGCCAGTTTCTCGGCCTGCCGCCGCTGCCGACGGGGTACCTCGTCCAGAACGGCCTGGGCCCGCTCGATCCGGTCAGCCCAGTCCAGTAGGTCTCGCAGGTCTCGGTTGCCGAAATTGGGGGATGAAGAGGTGCGGAATCCGGTGTGGCTCCGCTGTGCGGAACTGTCGTCGGGATCGGCGTCGGCGTCTTCCATGAAGATGTCGTCCTCGGCATCGCGGTTCTTTCCCTTGGTACGTGAGCTGAGCGTGTCCGAGGGTTCTGGGCGCGGTTGGAGCGAGTGCTGGAGTGCGGTGACGTGTTCAGCGGTAGGTCCGTGTGCGGCGAGCCGCTCGATCTCAGCCTCGTGGTCGGCGGTGTCGGGGTCGTGCAGGCCGATCATGAGGCCGTACGAGTAGGCGGTGACGGCGTGTGACTGGCGATGGTTCCAGCGCAGGTAGCCGGGATCGAGGTCTGGACCGAGGGCGATGGTGTGATGCGCAGTGACCAGCGGTGCTGGCGGTATCAGCCGGAAGCGGAGCAGTTCTCCGGTGGGGAGTTGGAGCGCGGCGCGGTTGTAGTACATGTCGATCGAGTGCTGGGCCCGCGTGATGGTGTTCCGGACAGCGCGGGCGCCGAGGTCGGAGGCCGCGAAAGCGGCGACCACGGTGATCTCGACGACGCCACCGGGACCTTCGCCGACGCGACGAACCTCGAAGGAAGGCGCCGTAGACGAGTGCGTGGGATGAGCGAGTTGCTGGGCGGGCGCGTCGGCCAGCCGCAAGCGGGAGTAGCTGAGTGGCTCGTCGAGGGTGAATCTGACCTGGAACTCCGGCTGGGTCTGGAGCTCCAGTGGTAGCTGGTCGGGGCTGAACCCGAGCGCGGGCCAGTTGTCGGACTTGTAGCCCCTCAGCACCATTTCGCCTGCGGAGTTCGTGACGATGCTGAGGCGCTGTCGGCCCGCGAAGCGGTCGACCCCAGGAGGAGGACCCCCGATTTTGGAGAAGTAGAGCGTGCGGAGGTCTTCCTTCAGGTGGGCGCCGTAGTGGCCCGAGGTCATGTCGAACCGCACCATGATCCTGTGTGCGAGATTGTCCTTCTGCGTCAGCTC
The DNA here is from genome assembly GCF_030269365.1 of Lentzea sp. NBRC 102530. GTDB lineage: Bacteria > Actinomycetota > Actinomycetes > Mycobacteriales > Pseudonocardiaceae > Lentzea. The sequence goes on along the minus strand of NZ_BSTF01000033.1, from coordinate 3,638 downwards.
CGCGAAGTGTTGCCAGTGGGCGAGAAGCTTGGTCTTCTCCTCGGGGCTGAGATACATCAGGCTGATGCGGAGAAGTCGTACGGGTAGTGGGGTTCCTGGATCGGAACGCATTCCGAACGCAGGCGAGTTCGGATCGGTGAAGAGTTTCCTGTGGTCGCTGTGGAAGAGGAACGCGATCACATCTTCCAGTAGTCCGTTGACATCGTTCCTGGAAGGGGCGGGCAACTGCCATCCGTGCCGGTGGTGGATTTCATTGTGAAACGCGGGAAAAGCCCTGTAGTGCATAGAGCCGAACATGATCAGGTCCGCGACGAGGCTCCTGACCTGAGACACTATCTGATCGTCGCCGAAATCGATGAGCCCGCGATTCAGGGTGTCCAGCAGTTCTTCCGTGTCGCTGATGTCCAGTAGTCCCGAACCGAAGGTGATGGTGTGGTTCTGAACCTCGACTTTCCACCGCGTGGACTGCATGAGGCTGCTGTACTCGGTGGCTAGTGTCCGCAGTTCCGAGACTGGGATTGCCAGTGTCTTCAGATGGCGTGTCGCGCGCAGATGGGTGTCGATGCCTAATTGTTCGGGCGTGAGGCCGACAGCCTTCGTATGGACTTCGATGTAGGCGAAACCGCGGCCCACCTTCCCGCTATTTCTGACTCTCACGTCGAAGATGATGGTCGGCAGCGTGGGGTTTTTCTCACGTAAGCTGCTGAACTCGCGCTCAAGGTGGTGTTCGAGAGTTTCCTTCATTTGGGCCGGCCAGCCGAAGTTGAGAAAATCCTCCCTGAGGTCCGAGTTGGCCGATGCGTTCACGTAGATCATGATCTCGCGAGGTACGCTCCTTTGCTCGGCGAGCCTGGCGACCTCGGGGGCATGGGACTTGGCGAACTGGTGGAGTTGTGCACGTTCCTTGTCGGACAGTGTTTCGTCTTCGGAAGGTCCGTGGAAAATGAAGAAGCTGCGAGGGAACTCGTAGGTGAGTTCACGTATTTCTCGTAGCGTGCTGCTGTAGAAAAATTTGAATGGGTAGTCTACGGAGGGTCTGTACAGCAGCAGCGGACGCTGCATGATGTTCCAGATTTCCCGCTCGATGTCGCCTCGCTTGACTCTCTCCAGCATCAGGGTGCGGTCGCTGTTGTCGAGGTTGGCGAGGCCGATCAGGAACTGAAGCATAGGCGTTCGTGTGTTGTGTGCGGTGGAGAGTCCGTACAGCGGTGATTCCAGCGAGTCGAAGAGACTTGAGGAAGGGTTGCTGGAGAGAAACCGTGTTACTTCGCCCAGTAGTTCGTTCAGGAACGCGGGTGTGATCGGGTCGTAGGTCGTGTCTGGTACCGACAGGGTGAGGGACGCCGAGAGAACCAGGGTGGCAAGCACCGGGCGGATCAGGTGGTCGACCTCGGGTGTCGCGGGGTTTCCTAGGAGCGCCTCGTTGATGTCCGCCAGTCTGGTTCTGGCGGTGGGGCCAAGGGGGCGATGCTTGAACCTGATTCTCGATCGGTCGTAGTAGTCTTGGTAGATCGCAAATTCCCGGATTGCCTGCTGGTTCAGTTGGTTCGACGCGATGTCGAACAAGTCCTGCCTGCTCCTGAGCCGGACGTTGTCGAGCTCTCCGGTCAGGCGAAGATAGGCGTCTGCCGCGCGCTCGGCTTCGCCGTTTCCGATGCTGACGTAGATTCCGATCTCTCCCGGAGTGTCGCCACGCCCTGGTAGGGGAGAGGTGACAGTCTGGAGTTTGGCCAAGGAATTCTTGCGGTAGGGATCACTCAGTTCCGAAGCTTCTTTCCTGATGTGGCGCTTGATCGTTTCGTGTAGTTGTCTTTCCTGTTCTGTTTTGGTTTTGTTGTTCGCGTTGTCTGAGTTGTCGGTGTGGTCGAGGAATTGTGGAACTTCTGATGTGATGACGATGTTGGCTGGAGTTTGTTCTCCGAGGCTGGAGCGCATTTCCAGTTCCGCGACGATTTCGCGCAGTGCTCTCGCGAGATCCTGTTCCTGCTGCGGGGAGAGGCTGGTCGATCGCCCGTCGAACTTGACGAGGTGCATGACGGAGTGCGGGACCTGCTCGAAGTAGGTGAGCGGGGCCTTCGCGTTCTTCACCTCGTAGATGAAGTTCGGTGCGGAGTCCGCAGGTGCGCCATAGGGGTTGAGCAGGTGGTCAAGCTGTGTCGGGTCTTGAAGTATGAGGTTGTATCGGGGGCTGCCGATTACCTGGCTGGCGGATTGGATGCTGATTATCATCAGGCGTGATCGGATGAGGCGTTCGTGAAGTGGCGCGCCGGCCGGTGATTCCAGATGATGTATGAGTATGCCGGGGTCGTCGAGCATGGTCATGATCGTGCGCCGGTACAGGGCTCGTTCAATGCTCGAAAACTGTTGTGTGCTTTCTTCCTGGGGTACCGCAGGGAACTCGGATGCGATGTATTTTTGGCGAGTTCGCGGGAATCGTCTGAGTGTCAGGGTTGAGGTGGTGTAGAGGTCGGTGAACAGCTCCTGAATTCTGGCGACTGATGCTGGAGAGGGTGATGCTTCGAGCAGGAAGATTTGCCAGCGCGTACCGAGTTCACTTAGTACTTCCTGCGTGTTGGTTTCCACAGGCTCGTGGATCAGGTCGAAGCCTGACTCGCGTGCCAGTTGCTCGAACTGCTCGACGCGTGTTCTCAGTCGGCGCTCGTCAAGGAAAGAGGCGCGCTTGAGCGAATCGGCGATGTAGGGTTCGCTGCTCGTTATCTTGGCGGTCGGTACGGCGACTGCTCGGTTGGTTGCGGTGGTCGCAGTGGTCGAACTTTCCCCGGCGGTTCTGGAGCCGTCGGCGGGATTGTGCCCGCCGAGAAGGCCGCGTCGGCGTTGGACTCCGAATTGTTTCGTGAGCTGCGTGGCCTGGTTGGCCGCGGTGGTGTCGGAGTCGGTGGCGAGGAGGGTGTGGGCGACGACCGTGCGGATCTGGTCGATCTTGTTCTCGGTGTCGATCTGGTGCGGGGTCTGGCTGTCCTTGCCGATGAAGATGTTGCCTGGCGGTAGCGGTGCGAGCTGTTGTGCGCGTCGCAGAACCTCCTCGCGCTTCCGTGGCTCCGCGTCGCGGAGTTCACGGTGCGCCTGGCGGACCTGGTCGGCCCATCCCTGCGTGGCGGCGTCAAGTCCAGCCGGCGGCTCGCTGGGAAAGCCGAACACGGGCATGTCGTCGGACAGCTCGTCGTCGATGCCGGAGGTGTCGGGGTCTGCGGGCGCGAGGTTCGAAGTGGTCGCGCGCTGTTTGCCCTTGTCGGACGTCGCTGCGGGGCGGGTGTCCTGGTCGGGCGGATTCGTGGCGGGCGAAGTCGATCCGAATGCCGGCTCGGCAGGTCCGTCGAACTCACGCTTCAGAGGCAGCCGCTCCCGCATGGGCACCTCGGAGTGAACGTCGGTCTGTGCGTCTTGCCGGACCGCGTCCTCCCGATCGCCATAGTCCTCTGTGGACTGTTCGGTGACGGGATCGGTTCGAGTGGACGCCGCAGGAGCGTGAACCGGCTGAACCTGGACGTTGTCGCCGACAGCGAACGGCGCGGGCGTGGCCTGGAAGTTCGTCGGCGGTGTGTTGCCGTTCGAACCTTGTGGCCGTTGTGGTGTCGGTGTGGCTGAGTTGCTGGTGTCGGTGCGTGCCGGGTTGGTTT
>NZ_BSTF01000032.1 GCF_030269365.1 Lentzea sp. NBRC 102530 | reverse complement strand
CATCGACTGGTACAACACCACCCGCATCTCCACCACGCTCAAGGGCCTGAGCCCGGTCGAATACCGAGCCCAGGCCCTCACGGCCTAACCTTCAGTTAGCCAGTCCAACTTCCGGGGACCAGTTCAGCGGGCAGCCCCCTTCTCGTTTCAGCGCGGTGCTGCTTCTCGGCTACTTCTCCGAGATCTTCTGCTTGGTCGCCTTGGCGGGAACCGTCCGCGAGGACTTCTCCAGCGAGGTCGCCGCGTCCGAGGACAGGGCGAGGCTCGGCTCCGAGGCGTACGGCGGCGCGTCGGCCAGGATGTGCAGCCCGTTGCCGACGTCGGCGAAGATCCGCTGCTCGGGGCCCGTGCTGGCGGCGAACGACACGTCGAACTGCGACTCCCAGCCGATGTTGGTCCACACCCGCCAGGTGGTGGAGCCCGGTGCGGTCTGGCCACCGCGGTGGATCCAGCCGTTGGTGTCGCGCGCCACCACCTCGACGATGTTGAACTTGTTCAGCAACGCCTCGGGGGTGCCGGTGAACTGCAGGGCACCGCTGATGTTCGTCCAGCCCGCGAAGCCCGACGCGCCTTCCTTCTGCGTGTAGAGCTTGTTGTCCTCGCCGCGGATCACCAGCTGCACCTTGCCGTCGGCGAACACGACCGCGGCGGGGGCGACGACGCTGGCGATGCCGCCTGCCACGCGGTGCTCGCCCATCACACCGTTGACGAACTTCTTGACCGCGATCGCCTTGCTGACGCTGGCGTAGGCGATCTCGAACCCGTCACCGGACGGCACGATCGTCATCTCACCGGTCATGTTGTAGTTCGTGGGGGCGGTGGCCTGACGCCACGGCTTGAACTCGCCGTTGACCCCGAACTGCTCGGAGTACCAGAGCTTGTTGTTGCCGTCGACGGCGAACGCGGTGAGCAGCTTGTTGTTGCCGCGCACCAGGATCGGCGAGGTGTTGAGCGAGCCCTTGACGTCCTTCTCCGTCCAGGTGAACGAGCCGGAGTTGGGCGCCGGTTCGACGAAGGCCCTCGTCTGGGCGTTGGTGCCGCGCGCCATCACGACGATCTTGTTGTCCTCCTGCTGGGCGAGGGTCGCCCGGCCGGTGTGACCGGTGCTGGACAAGGGATCGAACAGGAGGGACTCGCTGTTCGGCACCGACTGGTAGGCGCGCTTCACCGAGCCGTTCTCGTCCGCGTAGGCGATCTCGAACCGCGACTTCTGCGTGTTGTAGATCATCTCGGCCTTGTCGAACGCCGGGGCGGGCGTCTGCGGCGGCGTGATCTTGACGGGGTTCGTCAGCTTGCACGAGTCCACGTCGATCATCAGCTGCTGGAGGCCTTCCCACCAGATGATGTGTTCCTTCCAGATGCCGTCCGCGCTGTTCGTCCAGGTCTTCGTGGCGTTGTCGTAGCGGTACCAGAAGACGTCGGGGCCGCTGCGCCCGATGACGACGTCGCCACCGGCGGAGAGGATCTGCTGGAAGCCGTTCCAGCCCGTGCCCAGGTTGCGGCCGTACTCGATCCACCGCTTGGACTTGTAGTCGTAGTGGAAGCGGAACAGCGTGCCGTCGCCGATGTTCGGGTCACGGGCGTAGAGCACGCCGTCGCCACCGGCGAAGACCTGGTCGTACTTGCCCCAGCCGTCGTCGATGATCTCCTGGGTCCAGGTCACCGCCCCGGTCCCCGGCGCCTCGGTGTAGGTGCTGTGCTGGAGTTGGCCGTTGGCGAGCGCGCCGTAGAAGTGGTTGTTGGTGTCGACCGTGATCCGGTTGACGTACCGGGGGTCGGTCCAGCCGGTCCACCCGGTGGCGATCTGCTTGCTGATGCCGTTGCCGCCCCAGCCGACACCCTCGACCCACTGGTGCCGGTGGACGTTGCCGTCCGGGAAGATCATGTACTTGTAGCCGTTGGGGCCGGCGATGAACCGCATGTTGGCCCAGCCGTTGCCGATCCGGCCCGCGGAGTGGTCCCAGGCGGTGATGCCGCTCTCGGGCTCCAGGTACCTGCGCAGGTACAGGCCGGCGTCGGGACTCGAGCCCCACATCTGGGCGCTCGGCTTGCACTCCACGTCGGTCGCGATGGGCTTGACGCTGCACGTGTCGACCGCGGGTGCGATCTCGTCGACGTCGTTCCAGGTGCTGATCTGCTGCTTCCAGCTGCCGGCGCCGCCGTTCTCGAGAGAGCCGTTGCCCTCGTTCTTCCAGCGGTACCAGAAGGTCGCGCCGCCGGGGGCGGTGCCGTAGATGATGTCGCCACCGGGAGAGGTGATCTGCTTGAAGCCGTTCCAGCCGCCGCCGACGACCTTCTCCCGCTGGGTGAAGGTGTTCGTGGCGTCGTCGTACTGGAAGCGGTAGAGCTGACCGTCGTTGACGTTGCGGTCACGGGTGTAGAGCACGCCGGGACCCGCGGCGAAGACCTGGTCGTACTTGCCCCAGCCGGCCTCGATGACCTTGGTGGACATCTGGCCGGAGGTCTCGTTGTACTTGTGCTGCTTGAGACTTCCGCTGTCGTCCACTGTGTACAGGGTGTTCGTGGGGTCCACGGTGAACCGGTTGCGGAAGGCGGGGAGGTTCCACCCGTTCCAGCCGGTCGCGATCAGCTTGCTGATGCCGTTGTCCGCCCAGCCGACGCCGTCGATCCACTGGTGGCGGCGGAGTTCGCCGTTGTCCAAAGTGAACCAGATGTAGCCGTTGGGGCCCGCGACGAAGTGGTGGTCCCAGCCGTTGCCGACGTGCTGACTGTCCCACTGGTTGTAGCCGGCGGAAGGCTCGTTCGTCGTGCGCAGGTGGAACGCCGGGCTGTTCGCGATGCTCACGAACACGTTGCCCTTGGGCTTGCAGTGGATCGTGTCGACGGCGTTGGCGACGTTGGCCGCGCTCATGAGGACCGGCAGACCGGCGATCCCCACGGCGGCGGCGACTGCCACCCGCATCCAGCGTCTCCACGACCCGCGCTCGGGTCTGGTCATGACTTTGGTCCCCCAATTCCGGACATGCCAAAGCACGCGCTCGTCGCGCGGCGGGTAAACGGACATCCCCCAGAGGATGCTGACGGAACGCTTTGTAGCAGACGAAATCCCCTGATGGGAATCCTGCGGACGAACCTCTCATCGGACGTTCTTCGTTACACAAGGTGACCAGACGCACATCCCTTGTAAAGACGGTGTTTAGCCGCTTATGCTCCGGACCGCCTGCATCTGGGGGCCTCACTTCCTGGGGGAAGATCACTATGACCGGCCGGAGAGCCGGGCGCTTCCGCGCGCCCAAATACCTGGTTCCTGTCCTTGGTTTGTTGCTCACCGTGACACTCGTCATCGGTGTCGGCGGGCCTGGCATCACGTCGCTGCTGCCGTGGTTCACCGACGCTGGGCGTGAGCTGGCCGAGCAGTTGAACAGGGCCCGTGACCTGGCCGCCAAACAGGACAGCGGCTCCGCGGACGGTCTTCCGTCCGAGAGCGACAGTCGTGAGGGCAACCTCGGGATGCCGGTCTCGGAGATGGCCCAGTACCCGCGGCCCAAGTTCGGCACGCCTGGTCAGGGCGTCCGCAACGCCGCGAAGGTGGTGCAGGGCCCGAGCAACGTGACCGGCTTCGACTCGAAGACGAGTCGCCCGGACTCGCGGTCGCGCAACGAGACGACGTACCGCAACACGGACGGCACGCGGACCACGGAGTTCAGCGACACGCCGCTGAACTACCGCAAGGCGGACGGTTCGTGGGCGCCGATCGATGCGTCTCTGGTGGCGGAGAACGGGTCGTGGCGCAACAAGGCCGACGGCGTCTCGGTGCAGCTCGCGGGCAAGGCGGACGCCTCGGCGCTCGTCACGATCAAGCTCGATGACGCGCACGAGTTCGCCTACGGCTTCGCGGGCGCCCGTGGCAGCGCGGGTGTCCAATCGGGCACGACGGTCACCTATCCGGGCGTGGCCGACCACGCCGATCTGCGGGTGGAGTCGGTTCCGGGTGGCGCCAAGGAGATCCTGGTCCTGAAGGACCGGGCTGCGGCGCGGTCGTGGGACTTCCCGTTGCGGCTCAAGGGTTTGACGGCGAAGGTCGTGGACGGTTCGGTCGTGCTGTCGGACGGGTCGGGCCGCGAACGCCTGACCATTCCGCCGGGCTTCATGACCGATTCCGCACCGCGCACCGAGGACGTCGTTCCGGCGCAGTCGTTCGGGGTGAAGTACGAGGTCACCGACGGTGGCCGGAACCTGCGGGTGTCGCTGGACTCGGCGTGGCTGGACGACCCGGCCCGCGTGTTCCCGGTGCTGGTGGACCCGACGGTGTTCGAGGGGACGTCTGAAGCCCGGCAGCTGACCGTGGGCGGATCACCGGTGGTGAACCCGTCCGAGCTGACCATCGGTACCAACAAGACGGCGTTGCTGCGCTTTGGCGCGGTGAGCACGGCGTTGCGCAATCACAAGATCTTCGGCGCGCAGTTGCAGCTGGTGAACTTCGACTCCGCCACCTGTCGTCCGCAGCCGATGGTGGTGCGAAGCGTTGCCGGTGAGTTCACCACCGGGGGCAACGGCCCGGCGCTGGGCGGGGTGATCGGCGGGGGTTCGTTCTCGCACGGCTTCATGTCGGTGGGCCAGACCCGGTCGGCGTGCCCGGCCGCGCCCGAGCTGATCGACCTCGGTGTCGGTGGCGAGCAGCTGGTGCAGGGCTGGGCCAATGGTGGTGCGAACAACGGTATCGCGTTGCAGGCGCAGAACCAGGGCGCGGCGGCGCAGTGGAAGAAGATCGTCGGGGCGCGTACGGCGAACCCGCCGAAGCTGTTCGTGACGCACAGCCCGTACAACGCCGAGTACCGGATCGACCAGCCGATCCCGGACCCGCCGTTGACGAGTCAGCAGGGCGGCAAGGTCAAGGTCCGGGTGAAGAACACCGGCGCCAACGCCTGGGACGCCACCAACTACGACCTGGCGTACAAGGTCTTCAACGCCGACACCAACGCTCTTGTCGCGGTGAAGCACGCGGCCGGTCTGCCGGGCACCGTGAACCGCGGTGACGAGGTCACGCTCGAGGCCACGATCGAGAAGCTGCCGTACGGCAGGTACATCTTCGATTTCACGATGCGGCACGGGAACACGACGTTCACCGACGAGCAGGTGGCGCCGGGCCGGATCACGCTGGAGGTGTTCAACCTTCCTCCGGTGGTGACGGAGCAGTACCCGCCGTCGGGGTGGAGCGTGGAGACGTTGCGCCCGCAGTTGTGGGCGAAGGCGCAGGACCACGAGAACGACGGCATCAGCTACAAGTTCCAGGTCTGTGAACAGGACCAGGCCGGCAACCCGGTGGGTTGCTTCGACTCCGGTTTCATCGAGCCGGCGTACTGGACGGTGCCGGAAGGCAAGCTGCGCTGGGACCGGGTCTACTACTGGCACGTCGCGGCGAAGGACAGCACCAGCGAGAGCCCGTACACGGACTGGTCGCGGTTGTTCGCGTCGGTGCCGCAGCCCGAGGTCACCTCGCGCATGGGCAACGCGCCCTACACCGGCAACGGCCTCGGGTTCGACCCGATGGTCGGCAACTACACGACCGCGGCGATCGACGCGGCCGCGGCGACGGCCGGCCCTGAGCTCAACGTGGCCCGCACCTACAACAGCTTGGACCCGCGGGCGAAGCTGACGTTCGGCAGTGGCTGGTCGACCCGGTACGACATGCGGATCGTCGAGGACGGTGACGGCAGCGGCAACGTCGTGGTCACCTACCCGGACGGTCAGCAGGTGCGGTTCGGCAAGAACCCGGACGGCTCCTTCACCCCGCCGCCCGGTCGTGCCGCCACGCTCGTCAAGTCCACTTCGGACTGGAAGCTGGTCGACAAGGACCGCACCGTCTACGGCTTCACCGCTTCCGGCCTGCTGGCGTCCATCAAGGACAGCGCTGACCGGCTGGTCGAGCTGGAGTACAAGACCGACAACGGCAAGCAGCTGCTGGACAAGGTCGTCAGCAAGACCAGCAACCGCTCCCTGTCCTTCGCCTGGAACGCGGACAAGACCCACGTCGAGTACGTGCGCACCGAGCAGGTGGACGGTGCGGCGCTGGAGTGGAAGTACGTCTACGACGCCGACCAGCTGCGTGAGGTGTGCGACCCCACCGGCAAGTGCACCCGGTACAACTACGAGAAGGGGTCGCACTACCGCAGCACGGTGCTGGACTCCCGCCCCGACTCCTACTGGCGGCTGGGTGAGGCCGGCGGTGACGACGCGAACAGCCAGATCAGCATCAAGCTGAACAAGGACCTGGGCAAGTTCGTCGGTGTCGGCCAGCCGAACCAGAACCAGACCGGTGCTCTCGGTGGCAGCGACGACCGCGCCGTTCGCCTCGGCGGCGGCAGCCATGTCGCGTTGCCGGAGAAGCAGGTCAACAAGCACCGCGATCTCGCGATCGAGCTGTGGTTCAAGACGACCTCGGCCGGTCCGCTGGTCGGCTACCAGGACAAGGCGATCGGCGAGACGCCCGGCCGCGGTGTCCCGTTGCTCTACGTCGGTTCCGACGGCAAGCTGCGCGGCCAGTTCTGGCAGGGCGGGATCAACCCGATCACGTCGACCGGCACGGTGAACGACGACAAGTGGCACCACGTGGTGCTCTCGGGTTCCGTCGCGAGCCAGACGTTGTTCCTGGACGGCAAGGTCGTCAACACGACGCCGCTGGCGGGGCCGATCGACCACGCGCTGCTGCAGTTCGCGCAGGTCGGCGCGGCGAACTCGACGGGTTCGTGGCCGTCGATCGCCTCCGGTCGCACGTCCTTCGCGGGTCTCGTGGACGAGGTCGCGTTCTACGCGCGCCCGCTCGGCCTCAGCCAGGTCGCGGCCCACTACGCCGCGCAGGCCGCCGGTGACCAGATCACCGAGGTCACCATGCCGAGCAGCACGGCCAGGGTCGCCGCGAAGATCAGCTACGACCACGTGCACGACCGCATGCGGGAGTACGTGGACAGCGACGGCGGTCGTTGGCAGCTCGGTGTGCCGACCGTCGGCGGCAACGAGGAGAACATCATCCGCTCGGTGCGGGTGGTGGATCCGGGCAACCGCCCGCAGTACTACGACTTCGACGGTCTCAAGGGCCGGATCCTGCGCCAGGTGACGCCGATCGGCGCCGCCGTCCGGCCGGAGGACATGGTCGGTCGCGACTGCAAGACCAACGGCGACGGCATCACCTCGTGCGACGGTCTCGTCGTCGCACTGGGCGTCCGGTTGTTCGAGTACGACAAGTCGGGTTTCCAGCAGAAGATCCGCGACGAGCTCGGCAACGAGGCTCAGCTGATCCACGACGAGCGCGGCAACCTGACCCAGAAGGTCAGCTGCCGGGAGAAGCGCGCGGACGACACCTGGGACTGCCAGACCACGCACTACAAGTACCAGCCGCCCTCAGCCGACCCGACCGACCCGCGGGCGGACAAGCTGATCGAGAGCCGTGACGCCAGGTCGTCCGGACCGACGGACAACACGTACCTGACGACGTCGGCGTACACCGATTTCGGTGACCTGGAACGGGAGACGAACCCGGACGGCGGGTCGACGCTGCACCGCTACACCGACGGCTCGACGCCCGCCTTCGACTCCCCGGCGGACAACTCCGTCAAGGAGCCGGTGCGGCTGCTGAAGTCCACCACCGACCCGCGTGGCGCGACGACGGTCAACCGGTACTACCGCAACGGTGACCTGGCGGAGACGAAGTCGCCGGCGGGTCTGCGGACCGTCTTCACCTACGACGTGCTGGGCCGCAAGAAGACCGCGACGGAGTACTCCGACGCGATCCCGGGCGGCGCGGTGACGTCCTACAAGTACGACAAGCTGGGCCGCGTCACCGAGGTGACCTACCCGGCGACGAAGAACGCCGTCACGGGCGTGACGCACACGGAGACGGCGAAGACCGAGTACGACGCGGACGGCAACACGACCGCGGCGGAGCTGGTGGATTCGCAGGATCCGGGTAATCCGCGCCGGTCGACGTTCGAGTTCGACGACTTCGGCCGCATGATCAAGACGATCGGCCCGGAGGGCAACGAAGCCTCCTTCGGTTACGACGTGTTCGGCAACCGCACGTGGGCGATCGACGCCAACGGCGTGAAGACGGTCTACACCTACACGGCCCGCAACAAGGTCGCGCAGGTGCGCCTGGTGGGCTATCACGGCAAGGCGATCACGCCCGGTGCCACCGGCTTCGAGCCGCTGGATCCGGAGAAGCCGTTGCCGGACCTGGTGCTGGAGTCGAACCAGTACGACCACAGCGGCAAGTTGATCGTGCAGACCGACGCGATGGGTCGCCGCACCGAGACGTCCTACTACGCCGACGGCCTGGTCAAGGAGATCAAGGCCAAGGCGGACAACAAGGTCGGCACGCCGGCGATCACGATCCAGCAGAACTCCTACGACGCGGCGGGCAACCTGACCCGTCAGGTCGGCATGGGCGGCAAGGTCGTCGTCCACGAGGTCGACGCCACCGGCCGTCTGAAGTCCTCCACGCAGGAACCGGACTCGCTGCGGCGCCGCACCGACTACGTCTACGACACCAGCGGCAACATCACCAAGGTCACCCGCTCGGGCGCGCACTCGAACACCGGTGCGTTCACGGCGGCGTTCGCCGAGGTGGTGGACTTCGAGTACGACGCTTTCGGCCGTCAGGTCAAGGAGTCGACGCGCGGGTCGGCGGGGCTCGCGGTCACGCGCAAGAAGTACGACCAGCGCGACCTGGTGACCTCGGTCATCGCTCCGCTGGGCAACGTCAGCGGTGCCGTCGAGGCCAGCCACACCACCGAGTACACCTACGACGAGCGTGGTCGTTCGGTCTCGATGGTCTCGCCGCCGGTGACGACCGAGCAGTTCGGTCAGTCGCCGTCGGTGAACCGGCCGACCTCGACCACGGGCTACAACGCGTTCGGTGACGTCACGCAGATCCGCAACCCCGCGGGCGGCGTGATGAGCATGGCCTACGACAAGGCCGGTCGCGCGGTTCGCACGACCTCGCCGTCGTACCAGGCTCCGGGGTCGTCCACGCCGATCACGGGTGTGGCGTCGGTCGAGTACGACCCGATGGGTCGTGCGGTGAAGACGACCGACCCGTCCGGCGCGTCGATCTGGATGTACTACGACCAGCGCGGCCGCCTGGTGGAGAAGCGCGACCCGAACCCGGACGAGCGCACGACGCCGGGTGGTTCGTGGCGTTACTCCTACACCGACAACGGCGACCTGCTGTCCACTCAGGACCCGACGGGCGGCACGACGCAGCGCACCTACGACCAGTTCAGCCGCGCCGTCACCCAGACCGTCCTCGAGACCAAGCCGCAGCCGGCGGCGTTCGAGACGAAGTTCGGCTACGACGCCAAGGGCAACCTGGAGACGGTGACCTCGCCTCGCAACGAGGTGACCCGCTTCGGTTACGACGCGCTGGGCCAGAAGACCAGCGTGACCGATGCCGCCGGTGTCGTGACGCAGCTGGGTTACGACTCGTTCGGCAACCAGGTCTACACCCGTGACGCCCAGGGCCGTGCCGCCTACCAGCGGCTGGACCAGGCGGGCAACAAGGTCATGGACCTGAGCCTCGCCCCCAACGGCCAGGTGCTGCGGCAGGGCAGGTACACCCACGACGTCGCGGGCAACGTGCTGACCGCGACCGACCCGCTCGGCAAGGTCACCAAGAACACCTACGACGCTCTGGGCCAGCTCACCTCGCTGGAAGAGCCGGTGTCGGCCACCGAGTCCATCACCACGTCCTACGGCTACGACACCTCGGGCCGCCGGACTCGCGTGACGGACGGCCGCACCAACTCGACGTTCTACACCTACAACGCCTTGGGCAAGCCGGAATCGGTCATCGAACCGTCCACCCCGGCCCACCCCAACCTGGCTGACCGCACGTGGACCACCGCGTACGACAGTTCGGGCAGGCCGACCACGCTCACCGCGCCCGGCAACGTGACGCGGACGCGCGAGTACGACGGCCTGGGCCGCATGCGCAAGGAAACCGGCGCGGGCACCTCGGTGTCCACTCCGGACCGTCTCGTGAACTACGACCTCATCGGCCGTCCGACCTCCGTGTCGGCGCCCGGCGGTTCGAACACGTATGAGTACAACAACCGGGGTTTGCTGATCTCGGCCACGGGTCCGTCCGGTGACGCGACCTTCGGCTACGACGAGGTGGGTCGTCTTTCGACCCGCACCGACGCCTCGGGCACGTCGTCGTTCAACTACGTCAACGGCCGCCTGAACTCCGCCCAGGACGGCGTCTCCGGCGCCCTGGTGGCGTTCGGCTACAACCCGGCCGGCCTGGTCGAGTCGATGAACTACGGCGCGGGCCGAGTCCGCACCTTCGGCTACGACGACCTGGGCCGCGAGACTTCGGATGTCACGAAGAACGCGACCGGTGGCGTCCTGGCCTCGGTGGGCTACGAGTACGACCTGGCCGACCGTCTCAAGAAGAAGACCACCGCCGGCACCGCAGGTGGTGGTGAACAGACCTACGGCTACGACGACCTGGGCCGCATGACGTCCTGGACCTCGGGCGGGGCCACCACGGCCTACGCCTGGGACAAGTCGGGCAACCGGATCCAGAACGGCGCCAAGACCTCGACCTTCGACGCACGCAACCGCGTGCTGTCCGACGGCGACTACACCTACAAGTACACGCCGCGCGGCACCCGCGAGTCCCGCACCTCGTCGGGCTTCGAGGAGAAGTTCGAGTTCGACGCCTTCGACCGCCTCACGAAGGTCGGTTCGGCCACCTACACCTACGACGGCCTGGACCGCCCGGTCACCCGAGGCTCCAAGCAGTTCAAGTACTCGGGCCCGTCGATCGACCCGGTCTCCGACTCGGACTCGATCTTCGGCCGAGGAGCCGGCGGCGAACTGCTGTCGCTCTCCTCGGGTGCGGACAAGCGCTTGTTGTTGTCCGACAAGCACGGTGACGTCGTCGGCGGCCTGGACTCCTCCACGGCCGAGCTGAAGGACTCGACCGCGTACGACCCGTGGGGCAAGGTCACCGCCTCCACCGGCACCAAGCGCGCGGTGGGCTTCCAGGGCGACTGGACGGACCCGGACAGCGGCCAGGTCAACATGGGCGCCCGCTGGTACGACCCGTCCACCGGCAGCTTCTCCTCCCGCGACTCCGTCGACCAGGGCGGCCCGGGCTCAGCGGGCTTCAACCGCTACGCCTACGGCGTCGGCTCCCCGGTCAACGGCTTCGACCCCAACGGCCACAACTGGTTCAGCGACGCCGTGTCCTGGGTGGGCGACAACATCTCCACCGTCGGCCACACCGCACTCGACGTAGCCGGCCTCGTGCCGGGCCTGGGCGAGATCGCCGACGGCATCAACGCCGTCTGGTACCTCGCCGAGGGCAACTACACCGACGCCGCACTCTCCGCAGCGGGCATGATCCCGTTCGGCGGCTGGGGAGCCACCGCGGCCAAGTGGGGCAACCGCGGCTACGACGCCCTGCGCGGAGCCGACAACGTGCCGACCCCGCGCACCCCGGACGCCCCGCACCCGAGGCGCCCCGACGGCCCCAACGCCGGCAAGGGCCCGGACGGCATGCCGTTGAAGAAGACGGACGTCCCGAACGCCTCCAAGTCGTTGCCTGATCCACGCAAACTGGCAGCAGAAGCAGCGGCACGAAGAGCAGCCGCCGCAGCAGCGGCCTACCAGGCAGCGGTCCGACGCACCGCAGCGGCCAAGGCCGCCGTCGCCAAGGCCGTGAAGAACAACCCGATCCCGACGCTGAAGGCTGCTCTCAAGCCGCGCATCGCCAACGCCAAGAACATCATCTCGGCGATGCCGAACGCTCCGGCCCGCATCGTCCAGACCGCGGTCACGAACGTGCAGGACCTCAACAAGGTCTACGACACGATCAAGACGGCGATCCTGGGCGTCGGCAAGGAAGTCATCCAGGAAGCGGCACAGACCCAGGTCGCCGAAACCCTCGCCACGCTCGGAGTTCCGTACGCCGAGGACATCCTCGACATCGCGGGCGGCGGCAAGAAGAAGAAGCGCACCGGCGACAAGGGCAAGGACGCGAAGAGGGACGTCCGCAACAACACGGTGTCGTGTGATCGCAACAGCTTCACACCCGACACACCTGTGCTGCTGGCCGACGGCAGCCACAAGCCCATCGCTTCGATCGAGGTCGGCGACTCGGTGGTCGCCACCGACCCGACCACTGGGCAGACGGGTGTCAAGCGTGTCACCGATGTCCGGTCGCACAACGCGGACGGCAAGCTGTACGAGGTCTCGGTGTTGACCGAGTCCGGTCCGGGCTCGGTGGTCGCGACCGACGAGCACCCGTTCTGGGTGGAAAGCCTGAAGAAGTGGGTGCACGCCGAGGACCTCAAGCCGGGCTATCAGTTCCTCACGGCGGACAACCGATCCGCGACGGTCACTGGAACACGGTCTTTCACCGAGAACCGGAAGGTCTACAACCTGACGGTGGACGGGCTGCACACCTTCTACGTGGGTGCGGGTCAAGCCGATGTGCTCGTCCACAACTGCGAACAGGTCATGATCGACACTGGCGCGGCGAGGGCGTTGACCTCTGACAACCCCGAAGTGACCGGGCGCATCAAGAGCACCATCGGCAACCGCCAGATGGTGATGTCCGAGGTCGCTATGGGCGAGTTCATGAATCAGCTGTGGAACAACAAGGAAGCCATCGGCCGTAAAGAAGGTCAGCTGGTCGCAGACTTCCTCAGCAATGTCACGATCGTTCCCAACGACCCCAGTGCGCAGCTCTCGAGCCTCAAGCCGTCAAAGAAGATCGGCGCGAACGATCTGAGCATCTTCGGCACAGCGGACAAGATGGGCATACAAACCATCACCAACGACGGAACGTTCGTGAACAGGTTGTTCAACCGCACGGGATACGCGGTTGATGCCGTCATCCACCCGTCGGTCACCTGGAAGAACAGGTAGCGTGCCACCCGTGCTCGCTCCGTACCTGGAAGAGGCTGTCCGCCAGCTGCGGGCAGCCTTCCCCAAGGGTGTCCGCGTAGGTGATGACGACTTCGATCCGCTGATGGTGGTTCTCTGGGATCAGCTGGCCGAGGAGAACTTCGGCTTGGTTGTGGAGGAGTTCACGGGCGTGAACCGCCATGTGGCGGCCGCGCGCTACTCCGAGGAAGCAGAGCAGAACCGCCGGCGTCTCGAAGGCCGTGCAATGGAGATCAAGGCACTGCTCATCGAACACGGCTGGGATCCGGAAGAGGACTGAGGTCAGGCCTTGCCGTCCTGAATGACCATGTGAGGAAGCCCTTCTGGTCAGATCTCATCTGGCCAGAAGGGCTTTCCGCTATCCCGGTGCACCTGGACCAGGTTTCGTTCGGCCTCGCGAACGCCCCAAGTCACTCATCGATCGTCGGTGCGGCTCACCTGCGCAGTCGAAGTGCCGACACCAGGAAGAACACGCCACCGATCGCCGCGTACCCGGCGAGGTTGCTCAACGTCGCCCCCTCAGCCCCGGCCTGCAACACGAACGACGTGCCGGCGAGCGTCGAAATGCCGCCGCTGAGGATCATCGGCCACTGCCCGCCCATGCCCCGCCGCACCAACGCGACCGCGAGCTGCGCCACCCCGGACACCACGGCCCACGCACCCCATACCCGCAGCA
This sequence comes from Lentzea sp. NBRC 102530, assembly GCF_030269365.1. Lineage (GTDB taxonomy): Bacteria > Actinomycetota > Actinomycetes > Mycobacteriales > Pseudonocardiaceae > Lentzea. The sequence goes on along the minus strand of NZ_BSTF01000032.1, from coordinate 42,231 downwards.
CCGCCGGAATCCCGGACGAAACCGCGAACGCAAGCCCGGCCGCGGCCGCCAAGCTGACCGCGATGTTCGCGTAGAGCGCGAGCGACGCCTTGCCGCGTGAAGTCCGGCTGTCGATCACGATGGCCGCCACGTCGAACAGCGGGTAGAGCACCAGCAACGTGCCGCTGACCAGGCCGATCTCGCTGCCCGTGACGAACAGCAGCGTCGCCCACACGATCGCGAAGCCGAAGCGGACGAAGTACAGCGTGCGGAGGGCGGGAGCGAGGCTGGGTGACTCGGTAACGGTGCTCACGGCGTCAGTCCTTGCGGTAGGGAGAACGTTCTTTCTGCTTATGACCTGAGCCTGGCACCAATCCGCCGACGCTGTCAAGACCGAACGTTCTCTCTGCTACCTTGGAGGGCGTGACCAGCACCATCTCCGAGGCCCGCACCCGCCTGCTGGAAACGGCCAGCCGCCTCTTCTACTCCGAGGGCTTGCACTCCGTCGGCGTCGACCGCATCCTCGCCGAGGCCAAGGTGACCAGGGCGACCATGTACCGGCACTTCGCCGGCAAGGAGGAGCTGGTCCTCGCCTACCTCGCGGAGGCCGACCGGGCCACCCGGCAGAACGTCGAGGCGGGCGTCAAGGCGGCGACCACCGACGCCGACGCCGTGCGCAACGTCGCGAAGGGGATCGCCGGGCACATCCAGAGCGGGGGCTTCCGCGGCTGCGCGTTCCTCAACGCCGTGGCGGAGTACGCCGACCCCGCCCACCCCGTGCACCAGGCCGTGCTGGCACACCGCCAATGGTTCCTCGACACCGTGACGAACCTGCTCGCGCGCGTCGGCGACCGCCCGGCCGAACTCGACGGACGGCACTTCGTGATGCTGCGCGACGGTGCGATGGCCGCCGGCTGCCTGACCGACCCGGGCCCGATCGGCGACACCCTGTGCGAGGCCGTCGAGGGAATCCTGCGGTCCCGCACGTCCTGACGTCAGTCCGTCAGTGCCGCGACGATCTGCCGCGTGGTCTGCGCGGCAACGCGCGAATCGGTTGCGGCGTAACAGGTGTACGCGTTCAGCCCGGTGGCGAGAGCCCAGCCGCGACCACGGGTCCAGGTCGCGTCGTCCACACCGAGCGCGTCGCGGAACGTGCCGCGCGTCTCGGCCGACATGAGCGTGAACGCGATGATCAGGTCGCGCGCGGGGTCGCCCACCCCGAGCTCGCCGAAGTCGATGACCGCGCTGACCCGGTCGTCGAACGTGAGCAGGTTGCCGGTGTGGAAGTCGCCGTGGAACCACACAGGCGGACCGTCCCACCCGACGGCGAGAGCCTCGTCCCACAACTCCGTCATGGCTGCGGCGCCGAACACGTCACCGACCTTCGAGATGGCAGCCCGCGTAGCCGCATCGCGATGCGCCAGCGGCTCACCGGCCAGGTCGTCGGTCGGTACGCCGTCGAACCGGTGCAGTGCGGCCAGGAACTCGGCCAGCACAACCGCTGCCTCGTGCGAGCCGCCCAGCGACTCTGCCGTCGCCACCTCGCCGTCGAGCCAGCGCGACACCGCCCACGGCCACGGGTAGCCGAACGCCGGTTCGCCCACCTCCAGCAGCACTGGCACGGCGAGCGGGAGGTGCGGGGCGAGGCGGGCCAGCCACTCGGACTCCTTGCGCGCCTGGCTGATCGCGCCGGCGTGGCGGGGGAGGCGGACGGACAGGTCCTCGCCCAGCCGGTAGATCACGTGGTCGGAGCCTGCCGGGGTGAAGGGGCGCAGCGGCAGGCCGGCCCACCGCGGGAACTGCGCGTCGACCAGCCGCCTCGCCAGAGCGGCGTCGATGGCAGGGCTTGTCACGTGCGGCTCCCGCGGGTCGTGGTGATCTCCGCGGAGCGTGGCACGGGCACTTCTGACCGCTCAAACGATTAATGCGCGTGGACGCCGAGCGGGACGACGAGGTCTTCCTCGGCCGTCAGCACCTCGCCGGTGAACGTGCGGCGCGCCGCGGACACGGCGGCCTCCCGGTCGTTGCCGGGCCAGAAGTGGCTGAGCATCAACCTGCGGGCGCCTGCCCGCGCCGCCCAGTACCCGGCTTCCTCGGACGTGAGCAGGTTCCGCTGCGGCCGCCGCGACTCGCCGTCGCGGTCGGTGGCGTCCACGACGTACAGGTCGGCGTCCCGGCCGAGGCCGGCCAGCGCCGCGTCCGGGCCGGTGTCGCCCGTGTAGGCGAGGACCGTCTGGCCGGCCTGCAGCCGGACGCCCGCGTTGGGGACGTAGTGCGGCAGCAGGACACCGGTCAGTTCGAACGGGCCCACCTGGTGGGTGCCCGGCAGTTCGTGGACGTCGAAGACGGCGCGCAGGTCGACCTCCGGTTCCAGGCCGCCGAGCCGGGTCAGCACACCCGGCGTGCAGTACAGCGGCAGCCTGCGTCCGGTCCCGCCGTAGAGCAGCATCCGGAACAGCCCGTGCACGTCGACGCAGTGGTCGGGGTGTTCGTGGGTGATGACCACGGCGTCCACGTCGGCGTCCGGGCAGTGGGTCAGCAGCCGGGGGAGGGTGGCGTAGCCGAGGTCGAGCACGAGTCGGAAGCCGTCCCACTCCACCAGGAAACCGCTGCACGCCCGGCCCGGTTCCGGGTACGCGCCACAGCCGCCGAGCACCGTCATCTGCCGCATCGGCCCAGCTTGCCGCACGACGTGAGGCAAGAGTTCTGCACATGAGAAAACCCCCACGTGGCTGATGTCTCCATCAACCCCGTGGGGGTTCATCTCGTGTCCGAGGGGGGACTTGAACCCCCACGCCCTTACGGGCACTAGCACCTCAAGCTAGCGCGTCTGCCATTCCGCCACCCAGACTTGCGTGAACAGAATACAGGGTCCCCGGAGGGGTCTGAACGCGGGGTTACGATCGGCCCGTGAAGGTGATCGTCGAGGCCGATGGCGGGTCGCGTGGCAACCCCGGGCCTGCCGGGTACGGCGCGGTGGTGCGGGACGAGCTCAGCGGTGAGACGCTGGCCGAGCGCAAGGGGTTCATCGGGGTCGCGACCAACAACGTGGCCGAGTACCAAGGGCTGATCGCTGGGCTGCGGGCCGCGGTGGAGCTGGGTGCGGAGAGCGTCGACGTGCGGATGGACTCCAAGCTCGTGGTCGAGCAGATGTCCGGGCGGTGGAAGGTCAAGCACCCCTCGATGCAGCCGCTCAACCGCGAGGCCCAAGAGGTGGCCGGCGCGCTGGCGCGGGTCAGCTACCAGTGGATTCCGCGCGAACGGAACAAGCAGGCCGACCGGCTCGCCAACGAGGCCATGGACGGCGAGACGAAACCCGAGACCAAGCCCGAGACGAAGTCCGAGGGTGCCAAGCAGCCGCACTGGAGCGGGGCGGTGGGGGAGCCCACGCGGATCATCCTGCTGCGGCACGGGCAGACGAGGTTGTCCGTCGACCGGCGGTACTCCGGGCGGGGCGACCACCCGCTGACCGAGATCGGGCTGGAGCAGGCGGAGAAGGCCGCGCAGAGGCTGTCCACCGTGGACGGGATCGCCGGGATCATCTCGTCGCCGTTGCAACGGGCCGCGCAGACGGCCCAGAAGCTCGCGGACAAGATCGGGCTCGACGTCGTCACGCACCAGGGGCTCATCGAGACGGACTTCGGCGACTGGGAGGGCCTCACGTTCGCCGAAGCCGCCGCCAAGGATCCCGAGGTGCACCGCAGGTGGCTGGGGGACACGGCGCAGAAGCCGCCGAACGGGGAGAGCTTCGACGAGGTGCACGCGCGGGTCCGCAAGGCTCGGGCCGACATCATCTCGAAGTACGGCGGGAAGACGTTGGTGCTGGTCAGCCACGTCACGCCGATCAAGACGATGCTCCGGCAGGCGCTGGACGTCGGGCCTCAGTTCCTCTTCCGGATGCACCTCGACCTGACGGGCGTGTCGATCGCCGAGTTCTACCCGGACGGGCACGCGTCGGTGAAGCTGGTGAACGACACCTCGCACCTGGGCTGACCCCGCAGACGCGGACGGAACTCCCTCAGCTGACCTTGCGCAGGCGCGGGGTCAGCTGAGCGCAGAACCGGTCGGCCGCCGCGTCCAGCGCGGCGGCCGAGTCCGCGGAGCCGACGTTCTGGTCCAGCACGAACTCGCCCCGCACCACCTGGTCCGCGCCCTTGGCCGCGAGCAACGGGTGCAGCGCGTAGTCCATCGCCACCAGGAAGCCCTGGCTGCCGCCCGTCGCCAGGGGCAGTACGGCACGGCCGCGCAGGGCCTTCTTCGGCAGCAGGTCGAGCAGGGCCTTGACCAGCCCGCTGTAGGCGGCGCGGTAGACGGGCGAAGCGACCACCACGCCGTCCGCCGACAGCACGCTGCTCACCGCCTGCGCGATCTCCGGGTCCCGCAGGTCCTCGGTGAGCAGCGACAACGTGGGCAGGGACCGGACGTCGAGCAACGAGACGCGGTGCCCGGCCGCCCGCAGCACCTCGGCCACGTGCTCCACGACGACACCGGTCGGCGCGGCGTGGGACGGCGCGGCCGAGATGATCAGCACATCGGACATGACGGAACTCCCTGAGGTCGTCGTGGGGTACGAGCAACTCAGCGGAGGCAACACAGGCTTGCTGCCACGCGGCCGTAGTCGACGTGGCGACGTCGTGTCATGCCGTGAGTCAACCAACGTCCGCACCGGTGGACAACCGGTTCCAGACGCTGGGATATCCTCGGTCCGCGGATGAGTCGGCAGGGCGGCCGCGGCACGCGAGTGTCGAGGAAAGTCCGGACTCCACAGGGCAGGGTGGTTGTTAACGGCAACCAGGGGTGACCCTCGGGACAGTGCCACAGAAAACAGACCGCCACGGCACAAGCCGCGGTAAGGGTGAAACGGTGGTGTAAGAGACCACCAGCGCCCCAGGTGACTGGGGCGGCTAGGTAAACCCCACCCGGAGCAAGGCCAAGAGGGCACCCGAACGCAAGGGAAGGTGCCTGCGCGAGCGTTCGAGGGCTGCCCGCCCGATGCTCGCGGGTAGGCCGCTAGAGCCTGTCGGCAACGGCAGGCCCAGATGGATGGCCGCCGACTGGGACCTCGGTCCCACGAACAGGATCCGGCTTACATGCCGGCTCATCCGCCTGTATGCATGGGGACATGCTCTCCCATCTGGAATGCGCCCGTTGCGGCCGCGAACACGACGCCAACGCCGTCCAGAACCTCTGTCACGAGTGCGCGTCGCCGCTGCTCGCCCGCTACGACCTCACCCGCGTGGGTCGCCCCACGGACGAGAACTCGCTGTGGCGCTACCGGGACGTGCTGCCCGTCCGGAACCCCGACCCGGCGTTCAGCCTTGGCGAGGGCATGACCCCGCTCGTCGGGCTGCCGGCGATCAGCAGGCACCTCGACGCGACCGTGCTCATGAAGGACGAATCGCTCATCCCGACCGGCTCGTTCAAGGCCCGCGGCGCCGCCGTCGGGGTCGCGCGCGCCAAGGAACTCGGCATCGAGGGCATCAAGATGCCGACCAACGGCAACGCGGGCGCCGCCTGGGCCCTGTACGCCGCGCGGGCGGGCCTGCGCAGCGTCATCGCGATGCCCGAGGACGCCCCGCTGATCACCCGCGAGGAGGTCGAGGCGAGCGGCGCGGAGCTCAGGATCGTGCCGGGCACCATCGCCGACGCCGGCAAGGCCGTCGCGGACGTCGACCTCTTCGACGCCTCGACCCTCAGGGAGCCCTACCGCATCGAGGGCAAGAAGACGATGGGCTACGAGATCGTCGAGCAACTCGGCTGGCGAGTCCCCGACGTGATCATCTATCCGACCGGTGGTGGTGTCGGTCTGATCGGGATCCACAAGGCGCTCAACGAGATGCTGGAACTCGGGTGGATCACCGGGAAGCTGCCGCGGCTCGTCGCCGTGCAGTCCACCGGGTGCGCGCCGATCGTGAAGGCGTTCGACGAGGGCAGGGCGGAGTCGGTCTTCTGGGACGCCGCGTACACCGACGCGTTCGGGATCAACGTGCCGAAACCGTTGGGGGACTTCATCATCCTGCAGGCCATCAGGGAAACCAATGGCACCGCGATCGCGGTCACGGACGAGCAGATCGCTCACGACCGCGCCGAGACCGCACGGCTCGAAGGCGTGTTCCTGTGCCCCGAAGGCGCCGCGACGATCAGCGCCGTACGGGCGTTGCGCGCTAACGGATGGCTAAATGCACAAGACGAAGTGGTCGTGCTGAACACCGGCGCGGGCATCAAGTACCCAGCTGTCCGCCTCTAGATTCGCCGCTGCCCCAAGGGTGTTACAGAATTTCGGCCGTTCGAGTGGTGCGACCCTCGCAACTGGCCACTCTGGGTATCACCGCGAAATCGGCCACATCCTCCTCACAGACGGCCGGCCCCTGCAGCCGGCCGTCTCCAAGGGAGGGAAGAGACATGCAACGCAAGCTGACGGTGGTGCTGGCCCTGTCCGGCCTCGTCACCGCGGGAGCGGCCGGGGTCGCGACCGCCGACGCCACGGAGCTGCCCGTCTACGGGGTGACCAGTTCGGGTCTCGACCAGGAGCAGGCGCAGAAGCTGCAGAGAGCTTTCGGGCTCAAGGACGTCCAGAGATCGGAGGCCGGTGCGGTCTCCTTCGCGGACGAGCAGCGCTACCAGTACCTGCCGACCGTCGACAAAGGACAGGGCAGGCCGGACGAGGACGGCAACGCCACCACCCAGACCGCCCTCGACACGGAGGCGATCAAGCGCATCAGGACGATCTCGACCGAAGAGGCCGCCAAGCGTGCACAGGAAGGCCTGAGGGCGGCGGGAGTCCTGCCCGCCAACGCCACGCCGACCGCGCAGCACACGACGTTCGAACTCGCGGACCCCAACGGCCGCAACGCACTCACGGCCAACCTCGACACGAGCGTCTCCTACACGTTCCAGCTCGGCGGCATCCCGCTGGAGGGTGAGGGCGCGAACATCCGCGTCTCGTTCGACGCGCAGGGCGTCACGGCGGTCAGCCACGCCGCCCGCAGCTACGAGAAGGCCGGCTCGGTCAAGGTCAACGACCTCACCTACGGCGCGAAGCTGTGCCAGAAGTACCTGGGCGGCGAGGTCAAGGCCGACGTCGGCTACGTCTACGTGGCCGCGCCGCTGGAGGAGAAGGCGGACAAGGTCGAGCCGTCGTTCCGCTGTTCCGGCCGCAACGCCGACGGCGGCGCCCCGCAGGCCATCACCCTGCCCGCCGCGGTCGGCGCCGAACTGCCGCAGCCGGGCCCGGTCCAGGACCCGCGCCCCGAGGCCGAGCCCCAGTTCAAGATCCAGGCCGCCGGCACCCAGGTCGGCAGCGAGGGCACCGGCAACTGCTCCGGCCTGCCCAACACCGTCGCCAACATCGGCACCTTCAACACCGAGGCGAGCAACCACGGCATCTCGCGCTCGTTCAGCTGGACCGACGGCAACGCCTGGGAGAGCGACTTCAAGGACCCGGCGTCCGCGGGCGGCCAGGACACCACCTGGACCGACAACGTCGACCTCACCTACTGGCAGGGCCACGGCAGCGGCACCGGCTTCTACTTCACCGGCTGCTCGAACCACAACGACACCAAGCTCGCCAACACCGAGGCGCGCTGGGGCAACAACGACGTCGAGTGGATGAGCCTCTTCACCTGCCTGATCCTCGAGGACACCACCGGCGGCCAGGGCTGGGCGCAGCGCTGGGGCCAGGCGTTCCGCGGCCTGCACCAGATCAACAGCTTCACGACCGTCAGCTACAACTCCGCGAACCACGGCGGCAAGTTCGGCCACTACATGTGGCGCTCGCCGTTCCTGTGGTGGAACAACCCGATGAAGGTCCGCGACGCGTGGGCGCAGGCCAGCATCGACACCCAGCCGGCGTCGGTCCGGTGGGCCACCATGGGCGTCTACCTGCCCGCCAGCGGTGGGCTGGGCAACTTCGACGACTACTTCTGGGGCAAGGGCTCGGTCGGGCCCGACTACGCCTCGACCGGGTGGTTCTGGAGGATCTCCGGGGCCAGCTAGGACCCGCGTCCGAACACGCGCCGAAGCCCGGTGGCCGAGAGGTCGCCGGGCTTCACCGGTTCGCGGGACGCCCGGACGGCATGCGCAGCACGGGCCGGAACGGCTCCCCGGCGTTGTAGAGCTCCTCCAACTCCGTCACGTACGCCAGCACGGCCGGGTTCACGATGTCCGCGAGCGACCGAACCCCCGCCTGGGGCTCGTAGGAAGAGAGGTAGGTGGCCGCCGCCCGAGCCCGTTCCAGCACCTCGCGGTCGAAGTTGATCGTCCGCTGGACCCGGCGCCGGGATTGCGTGCCTTGCCCGGTAGGCTCCTCCACGCCTGGAGCACTAGGGGAGGCTGTGATTCCGTCCACACTTCCATCCGGCACGAGGTCAGGTTCGAGCATGAACGGATCTCCTCGCAGTCGTGGCTCCGGCGCACGCCCGAACAGGGGTCGCGAACCGGCCGATCAGGGCGTTCACATGGGTGTACACGTGCGCGTGTTTGAGACCCACGCACTGTGGGTGACCAGGGCGTTCGCAGTCGGGTGAACCTTGCCAGCGACGGAGAGAATCTTCATCCGGGTGTTCCCCACTGACCTCTCCTCAGTGATGATGTGTCGGCCAGATTAGACGTAATTCCTCCCAGGGGGAACGGCCAGATGATCTACACCCCGCAGCAACAGCCCCACACGACGTGACGAACTCGTGTTCTACTCGTAGCGCAAGCCCCAGCGCACTCTGGAGTAAGAAATGACCGCCATGGACCTGGTGACACTCGCTCAGCAGCAGCCGCAGGTGCCGGGCACAGGCAACGTCCGGACCTGGATCCTGGACAACATCGTCCCGCTGCTCCTGCTCACGGTCGCGCTGCTGCTCCTCTGGCTGGGCGGTGGCAAGGGCGACAACGCGGGCGTCATGCGCCGCCTCGGTGGCGTGATCGTCGCACTGGCCATCATCGGCCTGGCCGTCACGACCGACGCCGGCGCGAACATCGGTCAGTGGCTCGCCGGTTTGTTCGTCGGAGGCTGACACGTGCGGGTTCGCACCGACGACGAGGTCTACCGGGTCGACGCCGTCTGGCTCGGTCCGCCCAAAGCGACATTTCCCTGGCGCGCGCGATACGTCGCGTGGGGCGTCGGGATCGTCGTTTTCCTCGTCGTACTCACGATCGAACGGCAGATGGGCGTCGGGTTCGGGTTCTTCTCGACCGCGTGGGCCCTCGTCGCGACGATCATCCTCACCAGGTTCATCACCCAGCGGATCAGTCATGAACGGCCCCTCACGGCCGTCATGTCGATGTGGGTCCGCGAGCTCACCGCACCTCGAGAGCGCACGGCCAGTACCGGCGGAGCGGCCAGTGCCGCCCGGATCCGGGTCACTCCGCAGCGGCCTCGTCCCAAGTTGAGCAAGAAACAACGGGCGAGACAGCAGGCCCAGCCCCGCCGGACGCCAGACAGCCGTAAGAAGGAGGTTCGCGGTGTTCGGACGCCGGCGAGACCGTGACCGTCGCTCCGCCCAGCACATCGCCCAGCACGCCGCGGCCGACCCCCGTGAGCGTGACCGAGCCGCATATTCCAAGCGTGGCCGCCGCCTGCCCGGCGAGCAGGCCGTGCCGAGCTACACGCCGTCGATCAGCGCCCGCAGCATCGACGGTCACCTGCTGCGCACCGGCCAGGAGGTCTACGCCTGGTACCGGCTCGCGCCGCAGCGCTGGTCGTTCCGCAGCGACTCGCAGCGCCAGGACCTGATCGCCGCCATCGCGGGCCAGTACGCCGAGCTGCAGGGCCGCTGGATGCACCTGCGCGTCACCACGCGGCCGTACCCGATCCGCATGTGGGCCGAAGCGCACGTGCACAACGCCGTCAAGCGCCTGCCGGACACCCCCGGCACGCTTTCGTTCGACGACTACATGGTCGGCGAGCAGCAGCAGCTGATGGGCCGCTCGATGGCGGAGAAAGAGGTCTACCTGGGCGTCCAGGTGCAGACCCGCAACATGATGGACCGCGCCGTCGAACGCGCCGCCCCCGTGCTGCGCAAGGTCTTCCCGGACGCCGTGGACGCCGAACTCGTGGCGCTGGACTCCGAGGTCGAGCACCTCGACCAGGTCATCGGGTCCGCCGGGCTCGAAGGCCGTCCCGCGACGGCCGAGGAGATGTCCTGGCTGATGCACCGGTCGTGCTCGCTGGGCCTGCCCGCGCCGCGCAACATGCCCGCCGTGCCGGGGGCCGCGTGGGAACCGGAGGACCTGGCGTCGTTCACCGACGCCGCGGACTTCCACCAGGAGCCCTACTCGCCGACCGTCACGGTCCGCGGCCGCACCGGCTCGAACGCGGGCATCAAGCGGCACGTCGCCGTGCTCACCGTCGGGCTCATGCACGGCCTGCAGATCCCCGAGGTCGACGACCCGTGGGTGCAGCGCGCCGACCGCCTCCCGGCGAGCGTCGAGTGGTCCGCCCGCATCTACGTGCGCAAGCCCGAAGAGGTGTCGGGTGAGCTGTCGCGGCAGATGAGCAAGGTCCGCTCGCAGGTCCGCCACTACACCGACGAGCACGAGCTCGAACCGCCGCAGTCGCTCGCCCGCCAGGCCGGGCGTGTGCTGGAGATCGACGACGAGATGACGTCGGGCTTCACCGCGCTGGGCACCCGGGTGCGCAGCTGGTGGCGGCTCGCGGTCTCCGGCCCGACCGAGCGCGAGGCCCTGCGGCTCGCCCAGTCGTTGCTGGAGCTGTACAAGCCGAAGGTCGCCATCGAGCACCCCGAGGCCCAGTACGCGATCGCCCGCGAGTTCATCCCCGGCGAACCGCTGTCCAACGGCGCCTACCTGCGCCGCGGCAGCGTGCTGTGGGCCGCGTCCGCCGTCCCGACGGCGACGGCCGAGGTCGGTGACCGCCGCGGCATCCTGCTCGGCGAGACCGTCACGGCCACCCGTCGCCCGGTCGCGTGGGACCCGTGGATGGCGCAGGAGCTCCGTGACGCCTCGGGCCTCACGGCCATGGTCGCGGGCCTCGGTGCCGGTAAGTCGTTCCTCGGCGGCGGCATGGTCTACAAGACCCTGCGCGCGGGCGCCCACTGGACGTTGCTCGACCCGTCCGGCCCGCTCTCGGCGCTGTGCGAACTCCCCGAACTGCGCCCGTACGCCCGGCCGATCAACCTGCTCAACGCCCAGCCCGGCATCCTCAACCCGTACCGGGTGGTCGCCGAGCCGATGATCGAGCACTTCCTCGACGAGGACGACCCCGAACGGGCCTGGCGCCGGGAGAAGGCCCTCGCGGCCGCCACCCGCCGCCGTCTCGTGCTGGACGTGCTCACCGGCCTGCTGCCGTTCGAGGTCGCGCGGCTCCCGCAGACGCGCATCGTGCTGCTGCGCGCGGTCCGCACGGTCGGTGGCCGCTTCGACGCCCACCCCGGTCTCGTCTTCGAGGCGCTGCGCCGGGACGCGTCCGAGCACCACGAGCACGCCGTCGTCGTCGCGGACTTCCTCGACGAGATGCGCGAGCGCATGTCGTTGCTCATCCCCGAGGAGAACCACGACCCGTACAACGAGGTGCGCGACGACCGCCTCACCGTCCTGACGATGGCGGGCCTGAACCTGCCGAAGGACGGCGTCGGCCGCGAGCACTGGACGGACGCGGAGTCGCTCGGCGTCGAGATGCTGAACCTCGCCGCCTGGCTCACCCAGCGCTCCATCTACGAGAAGCCGAAGGACCAGCGCAAGGGCGTCTGGATCGACGAGGCGTTCTTCCTCTCCGAAGTCCCGACCGGTCGCGTGCTGATGAACCGCTTCGCGCGTGACTCGCGCAAGTGGAACGTCCGCGTGCTGCTCTCCTCGCAGATCCCGGCCGACTTCCTCAAGATCCAGGGCTTCGTCGCCCTGCTCGACTCGGTCTTCGTCGGCAGGCTCGACGACGACCAGGCCCAGGCCGACGCGTTGCGACTGCTCAAGGTGCCGGTCGGCGCCGGGTACGAGCAGGTCATCGCCTCGCTGGGCCGCCGCCCCGGTGGCGAGCGCACCGCGACCGAACGCGACCGCGCGCCCCGTCAGTTCATCTTCGGCGACGGCGCCGGTGGCGTGGAGCGGATCCGCATCGACTTCAGCGGACCGCACCTCGAGCACCTGCGCAACGCCCTCGACACGACGCCGGACGCCAAGCGCGACTCCGGTGCCGAACTCGTGCCGGCGGACGACAACGCGGCTCCCCAGCCGCCCGCCTACGTGCCCGACGAGATCGACGACGAACTGGCGGCGGACATGGAACTCGGACTGACGGAGGAAGAGGCCCATCTCGTGGGCCACGGTGACGGGTCCAGCCGCCGCCGGGACGGCGGCGCATGACCGCGCTGACGATCGTGCTCGCGATCGCCGCCTTGCTCTGGGCAAGGCGGCGCTTCGCGCTGCGCGCGTCAGCACGAGCCAAGTCGCTCACCCTCGTCTCGGCGATCCTGGCCCTTCAGGTGGTGCTGGGTGCCCCGATGGCGCACGCCCAAACCTGTGGCGAGGCACCGAACCCGGAACGTCCCGGCGCGGGCATGGTCGGCGCGCTCGACCCGCCCGTCGGCAACGGCCTCCCCGGCTCGCCGTACCTCGAGTACGGCTACGCGGGCATGGTGTGGCACAACTACAACGCCAAGTGCAACGTGCTGCCCGACGCCAACGCCACGCTCGACACGTGGGCCGGCAACGAGCTCTTCAGCATCGGCAAGAACATCGTCGGTGCCACGAACGCGTTGCACTACACCGTGATGGGCCGCGGTCTGCTGGTTCCGCTGGACGACGCCGTGAAGAACGGCGTGCAGAAGGTCTACGACAACGTCTACCTGCGCTGGTTCGGCCTGGTGGCGTTGATCCTCGCGATCCTGATGTTCCGGCAGATCTGGACCGGCGACTTCGCCACGATCTCCAAACGCGGGCTCTGGGCGTTGGCGGCCATGTGGCTGGCAACGTCCACATTGGCCCTGCCCCAGTTCTACAACCTCCTCGACAACACACTGGTCTCCAAGACGTCGGAGATCCAAGCCGGGTTCATCGAGGCGCCCGAAGAACAAGGCACACTCCACGTACTGCCGACGAAACTGCACGACGCCGTCGTCTACCAGAGTTGGCTGCGCGGTGCGTTCGGCACGCCCGAGGCACCGCAGGCCGCCGAGTACGGCCCGCGCATCCTCAAGACCCAGGCGTGGACCACGGCCGAGATCGCCGAGGGCAAGGACGGCGACCAGGCCGCGCTCGACGCCAAGAAGTCCGAGTGGAAGGCGCTCGAAGCCCAGCTCGGCACGGCCAAGGGCTACTTCGACGGCACCGACGGCAGCCGCACCGGCGCGGGCTTCCTCGCGTTGTTGCAGTCGATCGCGTTCTCGTTGTTCCAGCTGTTCGCGAAGGCCGCGGTGCTGCTGGCCCAGTTGCTGCTGCGCATCCTGACGCTCGCCGGACCGCTCATCGGCCTGGTGGCGTTGCTGCACCACGACCTGCTGCGCAAGGTCGCGCGCGCGGCCGCCGTGACGGTGTTCAACGTGCTGGTGCTCGCGGTCCTCGCGGGTGTCCACGCGTTGCTGCTGCAGGCGATCTTCAACGCGACCGGGCTCTCGTTGCTCACCAGGACGTTGCTCGGCCTGATGCTCACGCTCGTGTGCTTCGTGATCGGCAAACCGTTGCGGCGCATGTGGCAGATGGTCGAGATGTCCGTCGGCTCGGCGGGCAACGTCCTGCCGATGAGCGGCGGCGTCTGGTCGAAGATGATGGGCCGCAAGAAGCAGCAGGGCCCGACGCCCCAGGACGAGTTCTGGGAGTCCGTGCGGGACAACGACGCCGACGGCGAAGAGGTGCCGCAGCGCGGCCGCGGCCGGGTGCGCCCGGAGGCGTCCAGCCCGGTCATGGCGACGGCGCAGCGGCTCGACCGCGACTCCCAGCCCGGCCAGATCATCAGCGGTCCGGACGGGTCCGGCGTGCGCGCCGGCGCGTTGCCCGCGGGGTCCGGTCCGGCCGCGCTGCCCGCCGCACGCTCGCGCGTGGTGGACAGCCCGACGGTCACCGACCGCCAGTGGGACCGGGTCGACGACGCGGTGCTCGTGCCGTCGCGCTCGAGCGCCTACTCCGCTCCGGTGCAGGAACCTCGCAGGGCAGAAACAGAAGTGGTGGCAGGGCGTCCGGTGCACGTGATCTACCGACCGTCGCGCGGTTTCGAAGTCAGGGACAACTGAAGGGAGGCGTAGGTGCCGATCCGTACCAACCGCGGCCGTGCCGCGGTCTACCGCAGGCTGTGGGGATGGCCGCTGCGTTCCCCGCGGCACCTGGCCGCCTCGATCATCATCTTCGTGGTGGTGATCGTCGCGCTCGGCGTGATCGTCCCGAAGGTCCTCGACCGCAAGCCCGCCGACCCGAACAACGCGGCGGGCCAGAACTCGACGTCGTCGCAGGGCACGCAGGTCGGCCAGCTGCCGGGCAGCAGCGGTGCCTCGCTGCCGACCAAGCAGCCACCGCCGTCGATCTCCGCGTCGGCCGCGCCACCGCAGGCCGACGCGCAGCTGATCGCCGAGCTGTGGGCGGAGAACTGGATCAAGCCGCCGCCGGACGACGACGTGAACAAGTGGCTGGCGCAACTCCGTCCGTACACGACGGAGGAGTTCCTCGCGCAGATGGCCACGATCGACCCGAAGAACGTGCCCACCAAGATCACGCAGAAGGTCACGGCGAAGAAGTCCTTCACGTCGTCGGCCGACTTCGAGGTGGGCACCGACTCGGGCAAGGTCGTGATCACGCTGGTCAAGACGCCGTCCAAGGAATGGCGCGTGAACAGCTACACGAAGGCGGACTGAGCCATGCGCCTCATGCTGCTGGTAGGAGCCATCGGCGCGATCATCGTGGTCGTCGTCGCGACGTCGGGCGTCACGCAGGTCGTGAGCAACTCCACGAACCCCGCGGTGGGCGCGAACTTCCAGCGGATGAGCTGCAACGCCGCCATCGGCCCGTGGGACGCGGGCGGCGGCGACAAGGGCCGCCACGACGCGTCGCGCCTCAACGACGAACAGCGCAACATCGTCGCGCGCATCATCTCCATCGGCCAGGAGCGCAAGCTGCCGCCGCTCGCGTGGCAGATCGCGATCCAGGCGGGCATGACCGAGTCGGGCCTGCGCCCGTTGAACTACGGCGACCGCGACTCGCTCGGCATCTTCCAGATGCGCCCGTCGATGGGCTGGGGCACGCCAGCCGAGGTGATCGACCCGACGTACGCGATCAACAAGTTCTACGACGTGCTGCTGAAGGTGCCGGACTGGGAGAACAAGCGTCCCGGTGACTCGGCCCAGGCCGTCGAGCGTTCGGCGTTCCCGGACCGCTACCACAACTGGGAGGCGATGGCCGCCTTCCTGCTGAGCGAACTCGGCGAGATCTCCGACCCCGCCGGCTGCGGCGCGGGCGCGGGGGAGTTCCTGCTGGCCTCGAACGCGGCGGGCATCGCCATCGAGTTCACCAAGCAACAGCTGGGCGAGCCGTACCTGTGGGGCGGCAACGGCCCGGACGCGTGGGACTGCTCCGGCATCCTCGTGAAGGCGTTCGGCGCGGCGGGCGTGCAGATCCCGCGCGTGGCGAACGACCAGTACGAGAAGGGCGGGGCCCACCTGCCGGTGCGCGAGGCCCAGGCAGGTGACCTGATCTTCTGGGCGACCGACACGTCGAACCCGCGCACGGTGCACCACGTGGCCATGTACCTCGGCGGAGACGAGTACATCCACGCACCTCAAACGGGTGATGTCGTGAAGATCAGCAAGCTCAACTGGGACTATTACGAGTTGATGCCGCTGGCCGTCCGGCCGGGCGTGTAGATCGCGGGGAGGCGCTGCATGTTCAACCACGACCCCATCCCGAGGCCTTCCGGACCACCCGCGTCGAGCACACCGGTGCGTGACTACACGGCGGCCGGAGCACCGGGTGTCTCGTCCGACTACGTGGTGATCCCACGAGCACTGGCCGAGGCCATGCCGTTGCCGTGGCAGCAGCACCTCGTGCACCTGCTCGCGGACTTCCACCGCACCTACGGCCACCTCAAGTGGCCGGTCTACCGCGTGGTGCCGTCCCGCTACGAGAAGCTGGCCGACCTCGACGAGGAACAGCTCGCCGAAGTGGGCGCCATCATGGAGATCGACTCCGACGGTTCCCTCGTCTACCGTGACCGCTCCGGCCGCAAGATCGAGAACGCCGAGGACCGCACGGTGCTGGTCTCGTGTTTGGATCCGATTCCGTCGGAGTACGCCAACGCCAACCAGTCGACGCCGCCGCGGGGATTCCCGGCGCCTTTGGGAGGCGAACGCGTATGAGTGACAGCGAGAGCGACACGAGCGGGTGGTACTTCTGCCTGACCCACCAGACGGTGGAGCACGGCAAGGGGTGCAAGGGCGGGGACCGGATGGGCCCCTACCCGGACGAGGCCACGGCGGCCAGGGCCCTGGAGATCGCCAGGGAGAAGACCCGCAAGGCCGACGAGTCCGACAAGAAGTGGCGCGGCGACGACGAGGACTAGTGGCGCGTCTCGGAGCGTTGGCGAGGTGATCCACGCCCAGCAGGGCGCCTCCCGGCACCGCCCCCACGCCCCCGTACCACCAGTACGAGGACGTGGGGGCGGCACCACGATGCACCCGTCTGAACGCGAATTCCCCCGGCCCGAGCCACACCACTAGCTCCTCGGCCCGGCCTCGCCTGGCGCGGCGGTGACGAGGATCAGATCTCGCCTCCTACTCTGTGCGGGTGGCTACCCAGGTGATCCGCACAGGCCGTGCCGAGGTGTCCTTCGACGACCTGCGCACCGAGTTCAGCCTGCCGTCCGCCTTCCCGGCGGACGTCCTGGCCGAAGCGGAGGAAGCGGTCTCCCGTCCACCGGGAGACCGCGAGGACCTCACGTCGATCCCCCTCGTGACGATCGACCCACCCGGCGCCAAGGACCTCGACCAGGCCCTCTGCGTGACCCGCGAGGGCGACGGCTTCACGGTCCACTACGCCATCGCCGACCTGGGTCTCTTCGTCAGCCCGGGCGGAGCGTTGGACACCGAGGTCCGCCGCCGCGGCCAGACCCTCTACCTCCCGGACGGCAACGTCCCGCTGCACCCGACGGTCCTCTCCGAAGGCGCGGCCTCGCTCCTCCCGGACGTGACCCGCCCGGCGGTCCTCTGGACCTTCACCTGCGACGCCCAGGGCCTCCCGGTCGACGTCCAGGTCCGCAGGGCCCTGGTCCGCTCCCGGGCCCAGTTCGACTACGCCTCGGTCCAGGCCTCGTTCGACGCGGGCACCCCACACCCGTCCGTGGCGGCCCTGGCAGCTTTCGGCCCCCTGCGCCGCGCCTACGCCGTGGCGAGGGGCGCCATCGAACTCCAGCTCCCCGAACAGGAGATCGAGCACGACGGTTCGGGCTGGAAGCTGGTGGCCCGCCCCCGAGCCGACGTCGACTCCTGGAACGCCGAGATCTCCCTGATGACCGGCATGGCGGCAGCCGAGATCATGCTGTCCGCCGAGGTGGGCGTCCTGCGCACCCTCCCGAACCCGGACGCCGAGGCCGTGCAGGCCCTCCGCAGGTCCGCCGCCGCCCTCCACGTGAAGTGGCCGGCGGACCAGTCCCCGGGCGCCTTCCTGGCGGGCCTCGACCCCGCCACCCCCGAGGCCCTGGCCCTGTTCACCGACGCCACCCGCCTGCTCCGAGGCGCGGGCTACGCGACCTTCAACGGCGAGATCCCCGACCTGACCACCCACGCGGGTCTAGCGGCCCCGTACACCCACGTCACGGCCCCGCTCCGCCGCCTGGTCGACCGCTTCGCCACCGAGGTCTGCCTGGCCGTGACCGCGGGCGAGCCCCTGCCGACCTGGCTGTCCGAAGCCCTCCCTGAACTCCCGTCGCTGATGGGCTCGTCCGACTCCCTCGCCTCGAAGGTGGACCGAGCCGCCACCGACCAGGTGGAGGCCTGGGTGCTGGCGGACAAGGTGGGGCAGGAGTTCGACGCGGCCGTCCTGCGGTCCGGCGACAACGAGGCCGAGGTCTTCGTGACCGAGCCTCCGGTGCTGGCCAAGTGCACGGGCAAGCACCTCCCGGAAGGCGAACGCATCACGGTCCGCCTGGCGGAGGCGGATCCGGCCAACCGCAGGGTGCGCTTCGAACGGGCCTGACCAGACCGCGGAGCGCGGGCATCGCGGTGCCCGCCGAGCCCCTTCGCCGGGCCGACGGCTCGTCCTGATCTCCGGCGCCACCGCGACCAGCCACCGCGAGGTGACCACCCCGTCCAACCCGAGGTCACAACCCCACGCCTCACCCGACGTGTGAAGATGCAGGGGTGACAGACATCAAGGACCTCACCGTCGGCGTCCTCGGCGGCACCGGCGCCCAGGGCAAGGGCCTGGCCATCCGCTGGGCCAAGGCGGGCCTCAAGGTGATCATCGGCTCCCGCAGCGCCGACCGCGCCGAACTCGCTGCCAAGGAGATCGTCGAGGCGGCCGGCGGTGACGTCCGGGGCGCCGACAACTCCAACTGCGCCGCAGACTCCGACATCGTCCTGATCGCGGTCCCCTGGGACGGCCACGGCGACCTGCTCACCAGCCTGCGCGACCAGCTGGCCGGCAAGATCGTCATCGACTGCGTCAACCCCCTCGGCTTCGACAAGCAGGGCCCGTTCGCCCTGCCGGTCGCCGAGGGCAGTGCCGCCCAGCAGGCCGAACTCCTCCTGCCCGAGTCCAGGGTCACGGCCGCGTTCCACCACGTGTCCGCCGTGCTGCTCGCCGACCTCTCGGTGTCCGAAGTGGACATGGACGTCCTGGTGCTGGGCGACGACCGCGAGGCCACCGACACGGTGCGCGCGCTGGCCGAGCTGGTGCCCGGCTTCCGCGGCGTTTACGGCGGCCGGCTGCGCAACGCGCACCAGGTCGAGGCGTTCACCGCGAACCTCATCGCGGTCAACCGCCGGTACAAGACGCACGCCGGCCTGAAGATCACGGGAGTCTGATGCTCCCCGCCGACGACCTCGGTGAGCCGGTCCCGCTGGACCAGCCACGCACAGTGGTCAGCCTGGTCCCCTCGATCACCGAGGCCGTCGCGCGCACGGTCCCCGCGGCGCTCGTCGGCGCCACGGACTACTGCACCCACCCGGAGAACCTGGACGTCCGGAGAGTCGGCGGCTCGAAGTACCCCGACGTGGACAAGGTGATCGACCTCCAGCCGGACCTGGTCATCGCGAACTCCGAGGAGAACCGCCCGGAGGACGTGGAACGGTTGCGCGCCAACGGCATCAACGTCTGGGTGACCGAAGCCCCGAAGACGGTCCCGATGGCCCTGGACTCCCTGAAACGTCTGTTCGCCCTCGCCTGGGACATCACGCCGGACTGGCTCACCGAAGCCGAAACCCTCTGGCGGGACACGAAACCGCGCAAGCTCACCGCGCTGATCCCCGTCTGGCGACGGCCGTGGGTGGTCGTCGGCAGGGACACGTTCGCCACCGACGTGCTGCGCCGGCTGGGCATCGAGAACGTCTACGCCACGCACGAAGAGCGCTACCCGCGCCCCACTCTCGAACAACTCAACGACAAGAGACCAGACCTGGTCGTCCTCCCCGACGAGCCGTACGTGTTCACCCACGAAGACGGCCCGGAGAGCTTCCCGGGCCTGCCGTACGCGCTCGTCAACGGCAGGCACCTCACCTGGTACGGGCCTTCACTCGTGGAGGCGAGAGCGAGCCTGGAAAAGGCGCTCGACTACGGCCAGGGTTGACAACCGCAGGGGGATTCGCCGGACCCGGACCGCTGCCAGGATTCGGCCCCATGGGGAAACCAGCCGCGATCATCGCGACAGCCGCCGCCACGATCATCACCCTCACCGCCGTCCCGGCCGGCGCCGAGCCGGTCGTCGTCTACCAGCTGGCGGGCACCGACCGGTGCCTCGCCGACACCGGCGGCGACGTGGTCCTCAGGCTCTGCAACGAGATCTCGAACGAGCAGCGCTGGATCGTCCCGATCAGCGGCGGCGTCGACTGGCCGCACAACACGGCCACCGACAAGTGCCTCACCGCCACCACCGCGGGTGACGTCCGGGGCCAAGCCTGCACGGCGAGCGGGAACCAGCGCTGGCGCCGCGTCACCACCGGCGCGAGCTTCCAGCTCCGCAACGTCGGTACCGGCAAGTGCCTCACCGCCCAGGTCGCGGTGGCGGCCTGCACGACCGCCACCGCCAGGTGGAACGGACTGCGCTAGGGGCGGAACCGGTCCGTCGCCTCCAGCAACGCCGCCAGGATGCCGGGCTCGTCGTAGGCGTGCCCGGCGTCGGGCACCAGCACCAGCGACGACTCCGGCCACGCCCGGTGCAGGTCCCAGGCCGACACCGCGGGCGTGGCCATGTCGTAGCGGCCCTGCACGATCACGCCGGGGATGTCCTTCAACCGCCCGGCGTCCCTGATCAACTGCCCCTCCTCGAGCCACCCGCCGTGCACGAAGTAGTGGTTCTCGATCCGCGCGAACGCCAGCGCGTAAGAAGGTTCCGCGAACGCGGCCACCAGCGCAGGCCGCGGCAGCAAGGTCACCGTCGCGCCTTCCCAGGTGCTCCAGGCGACCGCAGCCGGACCGTGCACGTCGGGATCGGGATCGGCGAGCAGCTGCGCGTACAGCGCGACGGGATCCCCGGACAACCCGGCCAGCGGCGCCATGAACCGCTCCCACAGGTCGGGGAAGAGCTGGGCCGCCCCGCCGCGGTAGTACCAGTCCACTTCGGACGAACGCAGCGTGAAGATCCCGCGCAGCACCAACTCCGACACCCGCGAGGGATGCGTCTCGGCGTAGGCCAGCGCCAGGGTGGAACCCCAGGAACCGCCGAACACCTGCCACCGCTCGACACCCAGCGACGAGCGCAGCAGTTCCATGTCGGCAACGAGGTGCCAGGTCGTGTTCAGCGAAAGATCGCCCGTCACGGACGCGTGCGGCAACGAACGCCCGCACCCGCGCTGGTCGAACAGGATGATCCGGTAGGCGGACGGGTCGAACAGCCGTCGATGGGACGGCGAGCAACCACCACCGGGCCCGCCGTGCAGGAAGACCACGGGCTTGCCGTCCGGGTTGCCGCACTCCTCCCAGTACACGAGGTTGCCGTCGCCGGTGTCGAGGTGGCCTGACGCGTGAGGCTCGATCTCCGGGTACATGGGCCTATGGTCGACCACATGGCGCAGTTCTCGCAGGAGACCTCCACCACGGGGGCGTTCGTCCGGCAACCCAACCGCTTCACCGCGCGCCCGGAGCCGGAACCGGGCCGTTACCGGCTGGTCGTCAGCCTCGCCTGCCCGTGGGCGCACCGCGCGGTCATCGTCCGCAAGCTGCTGAACCTCGAAGACGACATCTCACTGGCGGTCGTCGACCCGATCCGCGACGAGAAGGGCTGGCGGTTCGCGGAAACCGACCCGGTCCTGCACATCGACTACCTCAAGCAGGCCTACGACAACGCCGACCCGGACTACCAGGGCCGCGTCACCGTCCCCGCGCTGGTCGACACGACCACGAAGAAGGTCGTCACCAACGACTACCCGCAGCTCACCCTGGACTTCAGCCTCAGGTGGCGCCCGGAGAGCACCCTCTACCCGGAACACCTGCGCGAAGAGATCGACGGCTGGATCGAGCCGATCTTCCACAACGTCAACAACGGCGTCTACAAGGCGGGTTTCGCCACGTCGCAGGAGGCCTACGAGGAGGCGTACGCGAGCCTCTTCCAGGAGCTGGACCGCATCGAAGCCCACCTCGCGACCCGGACCCACCTGGTGAACGACCAGCTCACCGAGGCGGACATCCGCCTGTGGACCACGCTGGTCAGGTTCGACGCGGTCTACCACGGCCACTTCAAGACCAACCGCAACAAGCTCACCGAGATGCCGAACCTGTGGCGGTACGCGAAACGCCTCTACGCGCAGTTCGGTGACACGGTGAACTGGGACCACATCAAGCGCCACTACTACGTGACGCACCACGAGATCAATCCGACGGGCATCGTGCCCGCGGGCCCAGACCCGGAGGTCTGGACCCGCTAGCCGGCCGAACGAACGATCAGTGGAAGGTGTGCTCGGGGCCGGGGAACTGCTGCCCGCGCACCTCGTTCGCGAACTCGGAAGCCGCTTGCAGCATGGTGTTGCCGATGTCCGCGTAGCGCTTCACGAACCGGGGCGCCTTGCCGCGGTTGAGGCCCATCATGTCCTGCCACACCAGCACCTGGGCGTCGGTGTCCGGACCGGCGCCGATGCCCACGGTCGGGATGACGAGGTCGTGCGTGATCTGCTTCGCGACCTCGGCGGTCACCATCTCCAGCACGACCGCGAACGCCCCGGCCTCCTGGACGGCGATCGCGTCCTGCACCACGACGTCGTGGTTGTCGTGCCGGCCCTGCACGCGGTAGCCGCCGAGCTGGTGCTCCGACTGCGGGGTGAAGCCGATGTGCGCCATGACCGGGATGCCCGCGGCCGTGATCGCGCGGATGTGCGGCGCGAAGTAGGCGCCACCCTCCAGCTTGACCGCGTGCGCCTGGCCTTCCTTCATGAACCGGACCGCCGTCGCGACGGCCTGCTCGACCGACACCTGGTAGGAGCCGAACGGCAGGTCAGCGACCACGAGAGAACGCTTCACCGAACGCGTCACGGCCCGTACGAGCGGGATGAGCTCGTCCACCGTCACGGGCAGGGAGGTGTCGTTGCCGAACACGGTGTTCGAGGCGGAGTCACCGACCAGCAGGACGGGGATGCCGGCCTCGTCGAAGATCGAGGCGCTGAAGGTGTCGTACGAGGTGAGCATGGGCCACGCCTCGCCGCGTTCCTTCATCTCCCGCAGGTGGTGGACGCGAACGCGCTTGGCCGGGGGCTTCTGGCCCGCTCCGGACCCGTACGGCGCGGAAACTTCGGCAGTGGTCATCGTCGACCGTTCCTTTCCTCGAGGCCCGCACCAGCGGGTCCCCGGGCGCTTTGGTGCACGGTTGCCGAACACCAGAGTGGCACCGTTGGCCAGAAACGGAACAGGGATGCGGCTACCGTCACACGCGTGGCAGCGCGAATCACTGAACTGGTGCTCGACTGCACCGATCCCGAACGCCTGGCGGGGTTCTGGGCCGAGGTGCTGGGCTACGAGGTGCTCGACCGCGACGACGTGTCGGTCGAGATCGGACAGCTCGACGGCCGCACGACCCTGCTCTTCCTGCGCAACCCCGACCGCAAGCTGCAGAAGCTCCGCCTGCACATCGACGTCAAGGCCACCGACCGCACCCAGGACGAGGAACTCGAACGACTCCTCGCGCTCGGCGCCACCAGGGTCGACATCGGCCAGGGCGAGCAGGTGAGCTGGTACACGCTCGCCGACCCGGAGGGCAACGAGTTCTGCCTGCTCAGCGGTCGGGCAGACCCCTGAGCACCTCCCGGACGGCCATGACCACGGCGTCCGGCCGGTCCATCTGGATCATGTGACGGCTGCCGGGCACCGGCACGTTGCGTCCCCACGGCACGAGGGCCGCCAACGACCGGTGTTCCGGCCACACCTTGCGTCCGGCCGTGAGCACCAACCACGGCACACGGGGCAACGGCCGCCGCGCGCGCAACCGTTCGAGCGTCGCCACCTGGCCGGGGTACGACGCCAGCTCCCACAGCGCCGCCCGCCCGACGCCAGGCCGCCGGTAGACGAGTTCGACCAGGTCAGCGGGCGCGGGATCGGTCATCCCGAGCGTCGAGACCGCCGTCAGCCAGTTGCGGAACGAGTGCCCGTACCGCTGGGTGACCCGCGCGCCGAGCCAGCGGCTGCCGAGCGCCCGCACGCCCTGCGCGACCACCGCCGACACGTCGAACGGGGCTCCCGCGCCCGGCGTCTCCGCGTCCGGGTCGAGCAGGACCACCCCGTCGACCCGGTGCGGCCGCAGCCGGGCGTAGGCCTCGACGTGCATCGACGCCATCGAGTGTCCGACCAGGACCGCGCGCGGCACCCCGCGCAGCACGGCGTCGAGCACCGCCACCTCGCGCGCCAGCGACGGCCCGCGCCGCGCAGGACCGCTCAGGCCGAGTCCCGGCCGGTCGAACACGATCACCCGAGCGTGTGGCGCGAGCAGCCGCACCGTCCGGTCCCAGTCGAACCACGCCCCGCCCAGACCCGAGCTGAGCACCACGACCGGACCGTCGACACGCCCGGAGGTCGCGACATGCACCCGCCCGGCAGAAGACGGAATCATGGCGGTCATCGGCAGACCTCGGGAGTTGAAGTGGCACCGGCGTGGAAGTGGAAGACCGCGGGAGCGATCGCGACGATCGTGCAGCTGGCCGGGGTGTTGTCGCTGCTCAGAGTGTTCCTGCCGGAGGACAGCTGGTTCACCGACGTCGCGGACGGCATCGGGTACTTCTTCGGGCTGCCGATCGACGGCAACCTGTTCATCGCGATGGTGTTCTTCGTGCTGGGCGCCGCCCTGCGCAGGCACAAGCGAGCGGCGCTGTGGACGCTGCTGCTGTTCCAGGTCATGGGCCTGGTGCTGGTCGGCTTCATCATGGTCATCTTGGCCCTGGCACCTGAAGAAGTCCTGGACGAGGGCGAGAAGCCGCACTGGGTGTTTCTCGGCATCGGGGTCGGGACCTCGCTCGTGATGGTGACGCTGCTGTTCGTCGTGCGCGAGGCGTTCCCCGCCAGGCTGGCCCGCGGTGCGTGGCGGCAAGCGCTTGCGTCGTTCGTGCTGGGCATGATCGCGCTGGTCCTGCTCGGCTGGGGCCTCACCGAGGTCTTCCCCGGCAAGCTGGTCGCGCAGACCGACAAGCTCGCGTGGGCGGCGAACCAGGCCACGGGTGAGGTCGTCCGGCTGGGACGGCTGGACATCCCCGAGGGCCCGCAGTGGCTGAGCGTCGTGCTGGGCCTGCTCGGCGCGCTCGTCGCGATCCGCGCGATGTACCTGTTCTTCCGGGGCGTCCGCAGCCAGAGCATGATCACCGGCGACCAGGAGCTCGACGTGCGCCGCCTGCTCGCGGCCGACGGCGAGCCCGACTCGCTCGGCTACTTCGCGACCCGGCGCGACAAGAGCGTGGTGTTCGCGGCTTCCGGGCGGGCCGCGCTGACGTACCGGGTGATCGGCGGTGTCACGCTGGCCTCGGCCGACCCGATCGGCGACGAGGAGCACTGGCCCGAGGCCGTGCTGGCGTGGCTCGCCGAGGCCCGCACCTACGGCTGGATGCCGGGTGTGCTCGGCGCGTCCGAACGTGGTGCGCAGGTCTACTCCGACGCCGGGCTCAAGGCGTTGGAGATCGGGGACGAGGCGATCCTGGACGTCCGCCGGTTCGTGCTGGCCGGTCCGGAACGCAAGGGGCTGCGCCAGGCGGTGTCGCGCGTCGAACGGGCCGGGTACACCACGCGCGTCCGCCGCCACAGCGAGATCGCGCCGGACGAGATGGCGTCCATCCTGGACCTGGCGGAGGCCTGGCGCGGTGCGGAGACCGAGCGCGGGTTCTCGATGGCGCTGGGACGCCTGGGAGATCCGAGCGACGGCCGTTGCGTGATGGTCGAGGCCTATGACGCGTCCGGTGCGCTGCGCGGGCTCCTGTCGTTCGTGCCGTGGGGCCGTCGTGGCGTGTCGCTGGACCTGATGCGCCGGGACCGCGCCGCGGAGAACGGCCTCAACGAGTACATGGTCGCCCAGCTCGCCGCAGCCGCCGGACACCTTGGCGTGCAAAGGATCTCGTTGAACTTCGCGATGTTCCGCGCGGTGTTCGAGGAGGGCGAGAAGATCGGCGCCGGGCCGGTGCTGCGGGCGTGGCGGCGGGTGTTGTCGCTGGCGTCGCGGTTCTTCCAGCTGGAGTCGCTCTACCGGTCGAACGCCAAGTACCTGCCGGAGTGGGAGCCGAGGTTCCTCTGCTACCAGCGTTCGCGGTCGTTGCCGCGGGTCAGCATCGCGGCCGGCGTGGCCGAGGGGTTCGTGCCGTCGCTGCGGTCGCTGCGCAAGCGGGCGTTGCAGAAGACGGACGTGAGCGACGAGTTCGCGGCGCGCGTGGCCGAGATCGACGCGCTGCGCGTCGAACCGAAGGCGGTGCGGCGGCCGGAGCAGGTGCGGGTGCGGATCGCGAAGGTCGAACGGCTGGTCGCGGCCGGCGTCGACCCGTACCCGGTGGGCTTCGAGCGCTCGGACCTCCTCGCGGGAGCGCGGGAACGGTTCGGCGAGCAGGTCTCGGTCACCGGGCGCGTGGTGGCGTTGCGGGAGATGGGCAAGCTCTGCTTCGCGCGGGTGCGGGACTTCAGCGGTGAGATCCAGCTGATGCTGTCGGTGGACTCGTTGGGTGATGGGCTGGCGTCTTGGAAGTCGGACGTCGACCTCGGCGACCACGTGGGCGTGACGGGCACTGTGATCAAGTCCGACCACGGCGAGATCTCCGTGCGGGTGGAGTCGTGGTCGATGACCGCGAAGTGCCTGCACCCGTTGCCGGACAAGCGCAAGGGCTTCACCGACCCGGAGGCCCGCGTCCGCCAGCGCTACCTCGACCTGGTGGTGAACGCCGACTCCGCGCACCTGCTGAAGCTGCGCAGCGACGTCATCCGCAGCGTGCGCGAGTTCCTGCACTCGCAGGAGTACCTCGAAGTCGAGACGCCGATGCTGCAGGCCGTGCACGGTGGCGCGAACGCACGGCCGTTCGTCACCCACATCAACGCCTACGACATGCGGATGTACCTGCGGATCGCGCCGGAGCTGTACCTGAAACGGCTGTGCGTCGCGGGCGTGGACCGGGTGTTCGAGCTGAACCGCAACTTCCGCAACGAAGGTGCGGACGCCACGCACAACCCCGAGTTCACGATGCTGGAGGCCTACCAGTCCTATGCGGACTACCGGGTCATGCTCGACCTGGTGCGCACGTTGATCCAGCACGCCGCGCGGGAGGCGTTCGGCGAGGAGGTCGCACACCGGCCCGAGGGCACGTTCGACATCTCGGGGGAGTGGCCGGTGATCCCCGTCTACACGGCGGTCTCCTCGGCCTTGGAGACCGAGGTGACTCCGGACACCTCGGTGCCGGAGCTGCGTGCGTTGCTTTCGGCGCGGGGTGTGGAGATCAACGAGGACTGGGACCACGGGCAGCTCGTGCAGGAGGCCTACGACTCGTTCGTCGAGGCGTCCACCGTCGGGCCGACGTTCTACATCGACTTCCCGACGTCGGTGTCACCGCTGACCCGGCAGCACCGGGTCGACGCCAGGCTCGCCGAACGCTGGGACCTGGTGGCGTTCGGCGCGGAGATCGGCACCGCCTACTCGGAGCTGACCGACCCGCTGGAGCAGCGGCGACGGCTGGAGGCGCAGTCGCTCAAGGCCGCGTCCGGCGACGTCGAGGCGATGGAACTGGACGAGGACTTCCTGCGCGCGCTGGAGCACGGCATGCCGCCGACGGGCGGGCTCGGCATGGGCGTCGACCGGTTGCTGATGATGCTGACCGGCACGTCGATCCGGCAGACCGTGCTCTTCCCCTTCGTCCGTCCTCAGTGATCAGTGCTGGAGGTACGCGAGGACGGCCTGGACCCTGCGGTCGCCCGAGCCGTCCTCGGTGTTGAGGCCGAGCTTCAGGAACACGTTGCCGATGTGCTTGTGCACGGCTCCGGCGCTGAGGACGAGCTGCTCGCCGATGGCGGCGTTCGACAGTCCCTGCGCCATCAGTCCGAGGACCTCGCGTTCGCGCGGAGACAACACACTCAGCGCGTCGTCCGCCTTTCGCCGCACCAGCAGCTGCGACACGACCTCGGGGTCGAGCGCCGTGCCGCCGTTCGCGACGCGGTGGAGTGAGTCGAGGAAGTCGGCGACCTTGCCGACCCGTTCCTTGAGCAGGTACCCGACCCCACCGCTCGTGCCGGCCAGCAGTTCGTGCGCGTAGCTCTGCTCGACCCAGGCACTCAGCACGAGCACGGCCAGCTTCGGGTGCCTGCGCCGTGCCTCGACTGCGGCTTTCAGGCCTTCGTCGGTGAACGTCGGCGGCATCCGCACGTCGACCACGGCGATGTCCGGCTCGTGCTCGGCGACTGCCTTCAGCAGGTCGTCCGGGTTGTCGGTGGCCGCCACCACGTCCAGACCTTCGTTGCGCAACAACAACGTCAGCCCCTCGCGAAGCAGCGCGTCGTCTTCGGCGATCACGATCCGCATCGCCTTACCTCCCCACCGGCAGCACGACGGTGAGCACCGTGGGCCCACCTTCAGGACTGGTGAGCTCCGCGTTGCCGTCCAACGCCGCCACCCTGCCGCGAATGCCGTCCAACCCCGTCCCCTGCTTCTCGTCCGCGCCACCCTTGCCGTCGTCGTGGACGATGACGGTGAGCTGCTCGTTGATGATGTTGAGGCTGACCCACGCCCGCTGCGCACCGCTGTGCTTGGCCACGTTGGTGAGGGCCTCCGCCACCGCGAAGTACGCCGCGGCCTCCACCGCCGCGGGCAACCGCCCCAGCGGCTCGGCCGTCAGCACGCACGGCACCGGGCACCGCGCCGCCAGCGCCTGGATCGCCCCGTCCAGACCCAGATCATCCAACACCGGCGGGTGAATGCTGCGCACGACGTTCCTGAGTTCCTCGAGTGCGTCGCCTGCCGCGTCCTGTGCTCGGAGGAGGGCCTGCGCGGCGTTGTCGGGGTTCTGCTTGAGGGTGCGTTCGGCGATGCCGAGCATCATGACCACGCCGACCAGCTTGTTCTGCGTGCCGTCGTGCAGGTTCCGCTCGATCCTGCGCAGTTCCGCGCCATGTGCTTGCAGCGCGGCCGCCCTGGTGGCGACCACCTCGGCGAGGCGCTTCTCCAGCGACGCCTTCGGGGCCGCCAGCACCTTGGCCGCGAGTCTCGCGTCGAAGTGCGCCAGCCGGGGGAGTTGCATGGTGATCAACACCAGCACGATCGCGATCGGCACGCTCAGGAACGCCATCGCCCAGGAGTCGACGCGCACGCCGAACGAGTTCTCGACGCCGCCCGGGACCGTCCACCACGTGAGCGCCACGACCGGCTGCTGGATCAGTGCGCCCGGGATGCCGATCGCGATCGAGCCGAGGAGCGTTCCGACGACGGCGTGCGTGATCAGCCAGAGTCCGTCTCGCCTGCTGTGCGGATCGGCGAGCACGCCCTGGGCGCGGTGCAGCCACGGTCCGTCGAGCGGAGGCGGCGACTGCACCTCAACGCCCGCGAACCGCGCGAGCCGTCGGCGGTCGAAGTCCACGATTCGACGGATGTACGGCGCGGTGATGGGCAGCAACGGCAGGACTACGACGGAGAGCAGCAGCACGCCGATGGCGAGCCACGACGCTATGGCCGTCAGCAGACCCGTCGCGAGGTAGACAAGTGCCGCCCAGATCCGTTTCATGTGGAGAAACGTATCCGGCCCTGCCCGGAGCGCGCGGTAGAGCAGACTCCACTCCTGTGTCCCTCAGCTTCGTGGCCCGGTACTTCGTGACCACGCACGGCCACCGCCTCGACGTTGCGCCGTTCGACCGGGAGCGGTGGCGGGCGGCGAACGTGAGCGAGTCCGTGATCGACCGGGCGGCGGAGCACCACGGACGGTGGGGCGGTCTGGTCCTGCCGCCCTCCCTCGCCTACGACGGCGGACCGCGGTGCTTCGCCGCGGATCTGCCGACCGGCGCGGACGGTGCCGACAGGTTCGACGCGGGTCACTCGCGCAGCGCCCTGCCCTACACCTTCGACATCGGACCGGACGGCGAGTTCGGCCTCGGCTGCGGCAGGTTCGTCGCGCTGCACGAGTCGGTGGAGGGCTGGATCGAGTCCCTCGCCTTCGCCCACTACGCCGCCATCGAGGCCCAGAAGATCACCAAGGTGCGCGAGGTGGACCTGGACGGCTTCGAGCCCGTCGAGGAGGTGCGCGGTGTCGCCGACACCTGGTGGCGCGCCGGTACGACGTTCGTCTCGATCCACGGCGGGCTGGCCGAGTACTACGACCAGCCCGAGGGGCGGTACGCCCGCGTTCACGAGGGCGTCGGCGGGCTGCTCAGCCCTCGCGCCAGCCGTTCGTGATCGGCAGGCGGCGGTCGCGGCCGAACGCCTTGTTCGAGATCTTCGTGCCCGGCGGGTACTGGCGGCGCTTGTACTCGGCCTTGTCGACCATCCGCAGGACCCGGTCGACGAGTTCGGGGGCGTGGCCCGCCTCGATCAGCGCGTCGTAGCCCTTGTCGTCGTGGACGTAGTCGTCCAGCAACGCGTCGAGCACCTCGTAGTCCGGCAGCGAGTCGGTGTCGACCTGGCCGGGGCGCAGTTCGGCCGACGGCGGCTTGGAGATCGAGTTCTCCGGGATGGGCGGGGTCTCGCCGCGCTTCTCCGCCTCGGCGTTGCGCCAGCGGGCGAGGTCCCAGACCAGGGTCTTCAGCACGTCCTTGATCGGGGCGTAGCCGCCGACCGCGTCGCCGTAGATGGTCGAGTAGCCGACAGCCAGCTCGGACTTGTTGCCCGTCGCCAGCACCAGGTGGCCGTCCTGGTTCGACAACGCCATCAGCAGCATGCCCCGGCAGCGGGCCTGGATGTTCTCCTCGGCCAGGCCGGACAGCTTCAGCTGCGAGACGTAGACGGAGACCATCTCGCCGATCGGCTCGGTGGTGAAGTGCAGGCCGGTGCGCGCGGCCATGTCGGAGGCGTCCGAGCGGGAGTGCTCCGACGAGTAGGAGGACGGCATCGAGACGCCATAGACCGCGTCGGCGCCGAGGGCGTCCACGGCCAGAGAGGCGACCACGGCCGAGTCGATGCCACCGGACAGGCCGAGCACCACGGAGCGGAAGCCGTTCTTGTGCACGTAGTCGCGCAGGCCCGTCACGAGGGCGTGCCACACCTCCGCCTCGTCGGACAGCGGTTCGAAGACGCGCGGCGCGGGCAAGGGCTCGTAAGGGGCGGCGGCGTCGGACAGGAACACGCGGCGCACGTAGAAGTCGCCGATCTGGCCCTGCTCGTAGTCGCGGTCACCGGGGACGTCGAAGTCGGCGAACATCAGGTGCTCGACGAACTGCGGCGCGCGGCCGACCAGGCGGCCCTCGGCCGAGACGACGAGGGAGTCGCCGTCGAAGACGAGCTCGTCCTGGCCGCCGACCAGGTTGCAGTAGGCGAGGGGCGCGTGGGCCTCGGCGGCGCGGCGGGCGACCAGCGGCAGGCGCAGGTCGTCCTTGTTGCGCTCGTACGGGGAGGCGTTCGGGGACACGACGACGTCGACGCCGGCGTCACCGAGCGCGGTGATCGGGCCGCCGTCCTGCCACAGGTCCTCGCAGATCACCATGCCGACCTCGACGCCGTTGACGCGCACCACGTCGAGCGACGAGCCGGGCTTGAAGTAGCGCCGCTCGTCGAACACGCCGTAGTTCGGCAGGTGGTGCTTGCACTGCCGGGCGACGACGCGCCCGCCGTGCAGCACGGCGGCGGCGTTGCGCGGGCCCACCGAGTCGTGTTCGAGGTAGCCGACGACCGCCGCCACGGAACCCAGGCCCGCGTCGTCCAGCGTGCGCGCCAGCTCCTCGAGCTTCTCGGCGGACGCGCGCGCGAACGACGTGCGGATCGCGAGGTCCTCGACCGGGTAGCCGGTCAGCACCATCTCGGGGAACACGACGAGGTGCGCGCCGCCCTCACGGGCCTTGCGCGTCCAGTCCACGACCAGCGAAGCGTTGCCCCGGAGATCGCCGACAGTGGCGTTGACCTGGGCGAGCGCGATCCGAAGCTGCGGCATGCCCTCATCATCTCCCATACCATCGGGCTGTGGTCCGTCTCTTGAGCGTGTTGCTCGTCATTCCGCTGCTCGCGTCCTGCACGACGATCATCGAAGGGACGTCCAAGCCCGGCGTGAGCTTCGAGAAGTCAGGCCCGGCCGGCGTCGTTCCCGCCGGCCTGGAGGAGTTCTACGGCCAGAAGCTGGGCTGGGAGAACTGCGCGCCTTACGCCACGACCGGCTCCACCAGGGACGCGTACGGCAGCAAGCGCGACGTCGAGTGCACACGCCTGAGGGTTCCCCTCGACTACAGCAAGCCAACCGGCGACACGATCACGATCGGCGTCCTCCGGTACAAGGCCACCGGGCAGAAGATCGGCTCGCTGCTCACCAACCCCGGCGGCCCCGGGGCGTCCGGCATGGCGTCGGCCGCGGGCATGATCAGCGAGTACCGCAAGACCGAGCTCGCGGAGAAGTTCGACCTCATCGGGTTCGACCCGAGGGGCATCGGCGCGAGCGAACCGGCGGTCCAGTGCCTCACCGGACCGGAGCGCGACGCGGAGCGTTTGGACCTCGACACGGACACGAGTCCGGCCGGAATCGCCCAAACGGAGCAAGAGAACAAGGCATATGCCGAGAAGTGTGCCGCCGGTACAAAATTCGGGGCATCAATGCTCGCCAACTTGGGCACGCGGGACGTAGTTAAGGACATGGATGTCCTCCGCTCTGCGCTCGGCGACGCGAAGCTGAGCTACGTCGGGTACTCGTACGGCACCCGCATAGGCACCGAATACGCCGAGACCTTCCCCCAGAACGTGCGCGCGCTCGTCCTCGACGGAGCCGTGGACCCGACCCAGGACCAGCTCGCGTCGCTGGTCGCCCAGGCAGCAGGCTTCCAGAAGGCCTTCGACGAGTTCGTCAAATGGTGCCGGGAGAAGAACGACTGCCCCCTCGGTGACGACGCGAACGCGAGCTTCCGGCAGCTCACCACCCCGTTGATCCAGAAGCCCGTGAACGTCGGCGACCGCAAGCTGTCGTACAACGACGCCATCACCGCCGCGATCCAGGCGATGTACTCCGAGCAGCTCTGGCCGATCCTGCTCAGCGGCCTGGTCGAACTCAAGAACGGCAAGGGCACGACGTTGCTGCGCCTCGCCGACGCGTACTTCGACCGCGACGACCAGGGCCAGTACTCGACCATCACCGACGCGTTCAACGCCGTGCACTGCGTCGACGACCCACGGCTGACGGACAAGAACGCGCTGTTGGAGACGCAGAAGAAGTACAAGGAGGCGGCGCCGTTCCTCGACGACGGCAACCCCGCCGGTGCCGCGCTCGACTCGTGCGCGTTCTGGCCCGCCCCGGTGACCGCGCGCACCGGCCCGCCCAAGGCCGACGGCATCCCGCCGCTGCTGATCATCTCCACCACGGGCGACCCGGCGACGCCGTACGAGGCCGGCGTGAACCTGGCCAAAGCGCTCAACTCGCGGCTGCTCACGTTCGAGGGCGTGCAGCACACGGTCTTCCTGCAGGGTGACCGGTGCGTGGACACCGCGGGCGTGAAGTACCTGATCGACCAGACGTTGCCCGCCGACGGAACCCGGTGCGCCTAATGACGAAGAGGCGATCCCGAGTCACCGCGGCCTTGTTCGCCTTGATCGTCGTGCTCACCACGTCCACGTCCTACGCCCACATCGACGGCACCCCCGTCGCCGGGCGCAAGGGCATCGAGCGCTTCTACGCGCAGGTGTTGTCGTGGGGTGCGTGCCAGCCCTACGCGACCGATGCGAAGAGCAAGGGCCTGTACGAGCGCGAGGGCATCCAATGCTCGCGGTTGCAGGTCCCGCTCGACTACGAGAAGCCGGACGCGGGCACGATCACGGTCGGACTGCTGCGCCGCCCCGCCACCGAGAAGGACCGGCGCGTCGGTTCTCTCGTGCTCAACCCCGGCGGTCCTGGCGGTTCCGGCATGGCGCACGTCGCGAACATGCAGCCGAACAACCCGGTCGGCAAGCGGTTCGACGTCGTGGGCTTCGACCCGCGCGGCGTGGGGGCGAGCCAGCCCCGCGTCCAGTGCCTGACCGACGCCGAACGGGACGCGCAACGGTTGCGGCCCAAGGGCGAGAGCGCGAACCAGACCGAACAGGAGAACAAGTTCTTCGTCGACCGCTGCGCCGAACGCAGTGGCATCGACCTGCTGCGCAACGTCGGCACGCGCGATGTCGTGCGTGACGTGGACGTGCTGCGCGCGGCGTTGGGGGAGAAGAAGCTGAGCTACCTCGGCTACTCCTACGGCACGCGCATCGGCACGTTGTACGCCGAGATGTTCCCCCGCAACGTGCGCGCGATGGTGCTCGACGGCGCGGTGGAGGCCAACGCCGACAAGGTGGCCGCGTCCGCCCGTCAGGCGCAGGGCTTCGAGGAGTCGTTCCAGCGCTTCGCGGGCTGGTGCGCCCAGCGCGACTGTCCCATCGGGAGGGACACGAGCACGGCGGAGTCCAAGTTCCGCCAGCTGATCGAGCCGCTCAAGAAGACCCCGATGCAGGTCGGCGACCGCAAGCTGTCCCACTCGGACGCGAACACCGCCATCATCCAGGCGATGTACACGGACCGGCTGTGGGAGACGGCGTACAAGGGCCTGCAGGAGCTGAAGCAGAACAAGGGCACCACCCTGCTCCAGCTCGCGGACCAGTACCTCGGCCGCGCCCAGGACGGCAGCTACAGCCGCATCCAGGACGCGTTCGTGGCCATCCGCTGCGTCGACGAACCGCCGATCAAGGACCGCGCCACCCTGGAGTCCAACCGTCGGAGGCTGCTGGAACTCCTCGGCAACGACACGGTCCCCACCGACGAGACGGCACTCGGCCCGTGCGCGTTCTGGCCCGCCCCGCACACGTCCGAACCGCACCCGCCGAACGTGCAGGGCCTGCCCCAGGTGCTGGTCGTCTCGACGACCGGTGACCCGGCGACGCCCTACCAGTCCGGCGTGGACCTCTCGCGGGCGCTGGGCGCGCGACTGCTGACGTACAACGGGAACCAGCACACGGCGTTCCTCGCGGGCATCAACTGCGTGGACACCGTGGGCACGAACTACCTGGCGGACCTGAGGCTGCCGGAAACGGACGCCGTCTGCTGACGCTTCCCGGGCAGGAGGACCGAACCCAGCGCTCCGACCGCGCAAATCACCGCCGTGATCAGGAAGATCTCGTGGTACTCGGTGAGCAGCGCGTCGGTGAGCCCGCGCTGGTACTCGGCCATCTGCCGTTCGAACTCGGCCTTCTCCACGCCGAACGGCAGCGGTGTGTTCAGGTCTGCCGTGAGCTCGCGGAAGCGGTGCAGTCCCCACGCGGACAAGGCCGCCACACCGACGAGCATGCCCGTCATGCGCGCGACGACGACGAACGCCGACGCCACGCCGTGACGCACTGACGGGACGACACGCAGCACAGCACCGCTCAACGGCGCGATGACCAGGCCCAGCCCGAAACCGGCGATGGCCAGGTCACGCGTGAGAACGAGCCCACTGACGTCAGCGGGCCACTGCGCGATGAACACGTACGACACCGACGCCATCGCCAGGCCGCCGAACGACACCCAGCGGTCACCCACCCGGGACGCGAGGAACCCGCCGAGCACGGCACCGATCGGCAACGCGATCAGGAACCGCGTCAGCAGCGTCGCCGACGAGGCCGAATCACGCCGCAACACCGTCTGCGCGAACAACTCGACGTCGACCAGCGTCACCATCAACGCCGCACCGGCCGCGAGCGACACCCCGAGCACGGCCCAGAACGGCCTCCACTGCACGCCTTCGGGATCGATGAGCCGCACGGACGCACGGCGTTCCCACAAGAAGAAGGCACCCAGCACGACGAACGCCGCCACCAGCGTCGGCCAGCCCCACGACGGCAGCACGGACTCGGCGGGCGTCGGGTTGTAGAGCGCTACGACCAGCAACGACAACGCGGCGGCCAGCAACACACCGCCGACGACGTCGATGCGCACTTCGCGCCGTGTGTTCGGCACGGTCCGTTGCACGATCACCATCGCGATGACCGCC
Source organism: Lentzea sp. NBRC 102530 (assembly GCF_030269365.1). Taxonomy (GTDB): domain Bacteria; phylum Actinomycetota; class Actinomycetes; order Mycobacteriales; family Pseudonocardiaceae; genus Lentzea. The sequence continues at coordinate 6,576 of NZ_BSTF01000032.1, read as the reverse complement.
AACGGGATGTTGATCCAGAAGATCCACCGCCAGCTCTGCGGCTCCCAGCCCTCGAACAACGGCATGGCGTTGAACAGCGACGCCACCCCGATGCCGTAGAGCGTGCCGAGCACCGACCCGAGTTCCTGAGCAGCACCGACGGTCCCCAGCGCGGACGAGCGCCGGTGCTCCTCCCACAGGTCCGCGACCAACGCCATCGTCACGGGCAGAAGCGCGCCACCGGCCAAGCCCTGCACCACGCGCCCGAGAACGAGCAACGGCACGTCAGCAGCCAACGCCGTGATGACCGAGCCCACCAGGAACCCGAGCAACGACACCTGGAGCACGAACCGCCGCCCCAGCCGGTCCGACAGCTGCCCGAGCAACGGCATGCCCGCCACGTAGCCGAGCAGGTAGCCGGTGACGATCGGCGTCGCCTGCTCCAGCTGGTTCACCGCGATGCCCAGGTCACGCACCATGTCCGTGAGGACCCCGACGACGACGTACGCGTCGAGGGCCCCCAGCAGCACAGCCGCGCCGGACGCGGCGAGAGCGACTCGTCTCATCTACGCAGGCGCCGTCACCGTGACGGGCTTGTCGAAGTCGGTGAGGCCGATGTCGACCTTCTGACCACCGGGGAGCTCGAACAACGCGCTCTTGAGCTTGTTGTCCTTGTCGATCGAGAACGTCGACTTCACGTCCGCGGAGATGCCCGGCACCAACCCGGCCGCCACGTCCTTCGGCACCGTCGCCTCGACCACCGACACGTCACCGGACGACTTGGTCTTGGCGTCCTTCGCCGACGACAGGACCTTCGCGACGCCCTTCTCGGGGTTCAGGATCGCCGACGGGTCGTACACCTGGCCGGCGAACGCCGCCGGCAGCTTCGTGAACCCGCCCGTCGGGCCCTTGAAGTGCAGGTTTCCGCCGGTCAGCACGTACTCGACGGACAGCAGGCTGCCCCCGAAGGTGACCTTGGCGGTGCCCTTGGAGTCACCGGCCGACGTGAGATCGCCGTCCGCCTCCTTCACCGGCACGTCCGGCAGCTCGCCGTCGACCTTGATCGTGAAGTGGACGCTCTTCACCGAGCTCATGGACTCGGCCGACTTGGAGAGCAAGGTCGCACCATCGGGGAGATCTCCCCCAGACGTGCAGCTCGTGAGCAGGGCGAGTGCGCAAACCAACAACCAACGGGCGGACATGCGTTGATCGTAGAGACTCAGTAGCCCTTAAGCTGCCGCATATGGACCGCCAGCAGGAGTTCGTGCTCCGCACGCTCGAGGAACGCGACATCCGGTTCGTCCGGCTCTGGTTCACGGACGTCCTGGGCTTCTTGAAGTCCGTGGCGGTCGCGCCGGCCGAGCTCGAGGGTGCCTTCAGCGAGGGCATCGGGTTCGACGGCTCCGCGATCGAGGGCTTCGCCCGCGTCTACGAGTCGGACATGGTCGCGAAGCCGGACCCCGGCACGTTCCAGGTGCTGCCGTGGCAGACGCCGGAGGGCACGAACTACTCCGCGCGCATGTTCTGCGACATCACCATGCCGGACGGCTCCCCGTCGTGGGCCGACCCGCGGCACGTGCTGCGCCGCACGCTGTCGAGGGCCAGCGAGGCGGGCTTCACCTGCTACGTCCACCCCGAGATCGAGTTCTTCCTGCTCAAGGGCCTGCCGGGCGACGGCAGCGAGCCCGAGCCGGCGGACAACGGCGGGTTCTTCGACCAGACCTCGCACGAGACGGCCACGCACTTCCGCCGCCACGCCATCGAGGCGCTGGAGGCCATGGGCATCTCCGTCGAGTTCAGCCACCACGAGGGCGCGCCCGGCCAGCAGGAGATCGACCTGCGTTACGCCGACGCGCTGACCATGGCGGACAACGTGATGACGTTCCGCTACCTGGTGAAGGAGGTCGCGATCACGCAGGGCGTGCGCGCCTCGTTCATGCCCAAGCCGTTCTCCGACCAGCCGGGCTCGGGGATGCACACGCACTTCTCGTTGTTCGAAGGCGACCGCAACGCCTTCTACGACGAAGAGGACCCGTACCAGCTCTCCGACGTCGGCAAGCAGTTCGTCGCGGGCATCCTCAAGCACGCGCGCGAGATCTCCGGCGTCACGAACCAGTGGGTCAACTCGTACAAGAGGCTCATCGTCGGCGGTGAAGCACCCACGGCCGTGTGCTGGGGTCACGCGAACCGTTCCGCATTGGTCCGTGTGCCGATGTACTCGCCGGGGAAGTCGTCGTCCCGCCGCGTCGAGGTGCGTTCGCTCGACTCCGCGTGCAACCCGTACCTCGCCTACTCGGTGATCCTGGCCGCCGGCCTGCGCGGCATCGAGAAGGGCTACGAGCTGCCGCCGCCCGCCGAGGACGACGTGTGGTCGCTGACGGACCGGGAACGCCGTGCCGCCGGGTACGCGAACCTGCCGCAGAACCTCGGAGAAGCGCTCACCGAGATGGAGAACTCGGAGCTGCTCCCCGAGGCGCTCGGCGAGCACGTCTACGACTTCTTCCTGCGCAACAAGAGGACGGAGTGGGACGCGTACCGTCGAAGCGTCACCCCGTACGAATTGCGCACACTTCTTCCCATGCTGTGAGGCAGCTACGTGCTCTCCGTGACTGAGGTTCCCGACTTCCAGCCGACGATCTGCGCGTGCACCGTCGCGACGGCGGCGGAACTGCCGGCGGTCAAGGTCCTGTCCAGCTCGTTCCTCGCGGAGCACCCCGAGGGCCGGTTCGTCGCGCTGGTCGTCGACGCGCAGCCGGAGCACTCGGGGCCGGGCCTGATGACGCCGCTCGACATCGGTGTCGACGAGCTCGAACTGCACGTGCTGGCGACGTCGCTCGACGCCGCCGGGCTGAAGGCCGCCTTGATGCCGCGGCTGCTCGAGGCGTTGCTGTCGCAGGGCATGCCCGTCCTGTACCTCGACCCGTGGGTGCAGGTGTTCGGGTCGCTGACGAAGCTCGTGGTGGAGGCGTTGCGCACCGCACCGGTCGTGCTGCTGCCGCGCACCTTGCGGCCGTTGGCGTCCGACGGGTTGCAGCCCGGTCCCGCCGAACTGCACGAACTCGGGGCGTTCGACCCCGGTTTCATCGCGGTCGGTCAGGGCGCCGAGCCCTACCTGACCTCTTTGGACATGCCCGCGATCGTGCCTCATCACGTCGTGCGGGACGCACGGGTCGGTTTGTCCGTGTGGAACGTCGCCGACCGGCCGTTGCACCGCACCGAGTCCGGCGCGCTGGCCGTCGTGGGCCAGGACCTGCTGACCGTGCACTTCCGCGGGTTCGACCCGCAACGGCCGTGGCTGCTGTCCGCCGACTTCGCGGAACGGCCGCGGGTGCTGCTGTCGGAACACCCCGAGGTCGCCGAGCTCTGCCAGGCCTACCGGGCCGAACTCGTGCGCAGCGGCTGGACCGTCGCGCCCGTGCCGTACCGGTTCGACGCGCTGATCGACGGGACGCAGATCCCGTCCGAGCTGCGCGCCGACTACCGGGCCTCCGCCGCACCGCCGCCGCCCGCGTTCGGCGAGGACGGTGGTGGTGGGTTCCTCATCTGGGCGTGCGAGCCGACCGAGACCGGTGGCACGCGGTGGGCCGACGCCGTGTGGCGTGCCGACGCCGCGTTGCAGCAGCAGTTCCCGGCGCCTTACGGGGCGGACGCGGACGCCTGGCGGGAGTGGTGCACGACCGTGGGCGTCGGGTCCGGCCGTCTGCCGGCGCCCGCCGTGCCGCAGCCGCGGTCGGAAGGCCCCGCGCTGCTCGACCAGCTCGGTGTGTCCGTCGTGGGGTCCGGGCCGCTGGCCGGGTTGATGCTCGCCGCCGCGCGTGCGTCCGGACTGCCCGTGTCGACCGAGGCCGGTTATCCCGTTGTGGTGCGGGCATCTACTTCTGACGAAGTGCCTTCCGGCCGTTTCGTCGTGGACGTCGCACTGGACGCCACGGCTGCGGACGACCGCACGGGCGTGAACGAACTTTGGCTCTCGTCAGACGTGTCGCGTGCCGCCGCCGAACGCATCGGCGGGCCCATCGTGCGTGTGGTGCCTGTACCCGTGCACGACCTTGGTGCGCGTGAGCACTCCGCTGGTGAGGTGGTGGTGTTCGCGGCGATAGCGGACCACTCTCTCGACCGGCCCGGCAACGTGCTGGGGGCCGTGTCGGCGTTCTTGACCGCGTTCCCCGATCGCACCGACGTCGAGCTGCGGATCGCCGTGTCGGGGGCGTTCGAGCACCCGGAGGCGGCCGAGCGACTACGTCTCGCCACTGCGTCTGACCAGCGGATCTCGTTGGTCGAGGACCTCGACGTGGCCGAGGTCGCCGACGCCGTCGTGTCGTTGCACCGCGGTGGGGCCGACGACCGGATCGCCTTGCGTCTGGCCGAACTGGCCGTGCGTGGCGTACCGGTGGTGGCGTCCGGTCATGGCGCCGTAGCCGAGCTGTTCGGCAAGACGGCTGTCCTCGTGCCGTGTCACCAGGGCGCCGAGCCGGACGTTCAGGCTGCCGCGAAGTTGTTGCGTTCGTTGGCAGATGACCTGCCCACGGCCGTTGCGCTGGGTGCGGCCGCACGGGAACACGTGCTGTCCGTGCGTTCCGTTGCGCGCGTTGCCGAGGTTCTTCGCGAACGCGTCGAGCACTCGTACCGCGGCTGGCGCGCGCGTCGGCCGAAGCCCAAGGCCGAGGTCGACCCGATGCTCGCGTTGCAGTCGGCCAAGCACGCGTTACTCCGGCAGCCGACCGTGGACGGTCCCAGCCGGACGCCGATGGCACCCGCGCTGCGCAAGGTCGTGCTGCGTGCGCTGGACCACTACGACAACCACATGCGCCAAGTGCTGCACACCCTGATCGACGGGGTCGAGCGCACGGTGGCCGAGCTGGTCAACCGGCAGGAAGCGCTGAAGGCCGGCGTCGGCGCCGGTGAACTGGAACTGCTGCGCGCCGAGGTCGAGCAGGTCGCGGAACGCCAGGCGCACTTCGGTGACCAGCTGGTCGGCATCGACGACGGGGTCGTGCGCGTGCGCGCGGACATGGCCGGTCAGGGCCGTCGCCAGCGGGACCTGGAGGACGCGGTCGTCGCCGAGGCGGCCAAGCGCGCGAAGTCGGACGAGGTCCTGGCCGAGCGGATCGACAAGCTGACCGTGGCGCTGGACCGGACACTGGACCGCATCGACGGGCTGGAGTCCAAGGTCGTCGAGGTGTTCCGCGAGCGCGACACCCGGCTCGACGCCGCTCTGCGCACCGCTCACCAGGCACAACAGACCGCGGACGCGTTGCGGCGCGTGGTGGTTCGTCAGCACGAGGCCGCCGGGGACGCGCCTGAGGTGCGTTCGTCGTTGGTGTTGTGCGACGCGGGCATGATGCGACTGCCCTCCGACGACGCGTTCATGCTCCCGCTGTTGTCGTCCAACGGCGTGTGGGAGCCGGACCTGGCCGAACTGCTCGACTCCGTGCTGGAGCCGGACGGGATCTTCCTCGACGTCGGTGCGTACGTCGGCTACCACTCGATTCGCGTGTTGTCGCGGCTCGGGCTGATGGGTGCCGTTGTCGCTGTGGAACCGGACGCGTCCGCGGCCGCGCTTTTGAAGCACAACGTCTCCGCGAACCTCCCTGCTGCTGTGGCCTCTCGTCTCACCGTGGTCGAGGGCGCGGCGTGGGAGAGCGCGGGCGAGCTCGCGGTCTCACCGACGTTGACCGGTGGTGTGTCCGTGTCGCCGTTGCCGGCCGACGCGGGCGATGACGTCGCACGCGTGAAGTCGCTGCGCCTGGACAAGACGCTCGAAGAAATCGCACTTGTGCAGGGCATGAAGCTTTCCGTCGTGCGGGTCGACACGCCTGGACGTGGGCATCGCGCGCTCGCGGGACTCGTCCGGTTGTTGCGTCGCGACAGGCCGCACGTGTTCCTCGAGTTCTCCGCGACCGCGACGGCGGATCTCGGTGACGATCCGGTGACGGTGCTCAAGGAGTTCGGCGTCTGGGGCTACGACCTGGTGCCGGTGGCCACCCGTCAGCCGGCTCCGCCGGACCAGATCGTGCGCGCGATGGAGGGACTTCGTTCCATCACGTTGTGGCTCCGTCCGCGTCCGGTCGGCGCCAAGCCGGCTGCTCCGACGCCCTCCGTGCCGATCAAGCAGCCCGCTGACCAGGCGATTTGACTTTGATCCACGCCGTGAGTAACTTTCTCCAAGTCGCAAGCGAGACCCCGGAACGAGCGGTTGACACCGCGGATCGGGCCGGGTAAAGTCTCACGGCGTCAAACCCCCAGAAGTAAATAAGCGGCCTAACGTGCTGTCCGGGATCTGAAAATGACCCCGATTTGACACCGGGAAAGCCACTCAGATAACTTCTGAACCAAGCAAAAAACTGAATGCGAAGCGAGTTTGCGCCGCACCGAAGAAGCCGAAACGGCCGATTTGACAAAGCGAAAACGAACTGGCTAAGCTTCAAACACAAGCCCCGAGAGAAAGCCTCCGGAAACGGAGACTGGAACCGGTGAGCGCGTGTTCTTTGAGAACTCAACAGCGTGCCGAAACACAGCCAGTAATATGAATACCCCTCGTCGGGGTATTCCTTTGAGAGTAATACCAGATTGCCAGACATATTCCGTCTGGAGCGA
>NZ_BSTF01000031.1 GCF_030269365.1 Lentzea sp. NBRC 102530 | reverse complement strand
ACCAGCGGCTCGATCAACGCCCACTCGGCATCGGTCACATCAAAACGCGCCACAACCGAGTTCTACCAGCCCGACCAGCACACCACCGAGAACCACCAAGATCCGAACCTCAAACAGCCTCTAGTCCGGACATGCCTGCCGGCGCCGCCACCTGTTACGGCCACGGCGCCGGGGCTTCCAGCACTTATTTGACGGCGACCAGCGACTTGAAGAGTTCCCGATAGCGGTGGAGAGCCAGTCGCAGGTCCTCGGTCTGTGGATCACTGTTTCCCTCGAGCTGCTTGGTGAGGGAACGGTGGCGGCTGGTGAGTTCCTCCAGCGCCCGAGCCACGAGGTCGTCGGCCTTGCGGACCGCGGCCTTCGGGTCGTCGACGAAGTCGTACTGCACGGCCTGCCACTCGTCTTCCAGCTTGCCGATCGGACGCGACTCCGCGTGGCGCTGCGGTTCCGCGTGGCGCTGTTCGGTGCGTTGCGGTTCCGTGCGCTGATGTTCGGTCCGCTGTGCGTCCGTGCGCTGGTTGTCGGCTCGCTGTGCATCCGTGCGCTGTGTGTCCGTGCGCTGAGCCTCGGTGCGTTGTGCGTCGACCCGCTGCGCGTCAGCCCGCTGTGCGTCAACCCGTTGCGCCTCAGTGTGTTGCACGTCGGCGCGCTGTGCCTGCTGGGGCGTGCGTTCCTGCTGCTGGGGCGTTTGCTGGGGCCGGGCCGGAGTGGGAACGCCGGCGGCGTGGGTGGGGGCCTCAGACATCGGTCTTCTCCTTCCGCACGGCTTCGGAGTCCTTGCGCGGCGCGGCGCCGCGTTCGAGCAGATCGGTGAACAGCTCGCGGTAGTGCACCATCGCGGTGCGCAGGTCCTCGGTGCTCGCCTCGCCGATCTCCTGGCGCTCCGAGATGTCGTGCGCCTTGCGGTAGTGCTCCAGCGTCCTCGCGTGCTCGACGGACAGAACGCTCAGCTGCGCCTCGTACCCCTCGGTGGGGTACCCGCGCTCGGCCATCAGATCGGTCACGAGGCGGTCGGCGTCGGAGATGGCGCTCTCCGGCGAGTCGACGAACTTCGCCTGCACGGTCGCCCAGTGCCGGCGGTAACTGTCCTGCGCCGTCGGGGAAAGCGGCTTCAGGTCGAACTCGCTGTGGCGGTGTTCCCGCTCAGCGAGCTCCTTCTCCGCAGCGGATCTGTTGTCGCTGCGTTCGACCACGCGGTCGTACTCAGGGCCGAAGCGGTCGCGGAGCTTCTTGCGCTGCATGGCGGGCCTCAGCACGATCGCGAGGATCACCAATGCCGCGACCACCGCGACCACAACGCCGATGATGGCGCCCGTTGACATGGAAAAACCTCCAAGACAGGCAAACTCTTTGGCTTTCCGGGAGGCTTTCCCGTTCACTCACAAGGGAAACATCAACCCTTGATACAAACCACCTGCTTGAGCTTGGCGACCACCTCGACCAGGTCGGACTGGTTCGCCATCACCGCGTCGATGTCCTTGTAGGCGCCCGGAATCTCGTCCACGACGCCGGAGTCCTTGCGGCACTCGACACCACTTGTCTGGGCGGCGAGATCTTTCGTCGTGAACGTCTTGCGGGCCTTGTTGCGCGACATCTTCCGGCCGGCGCCGTGCGACGCCGACATGAACGAGTCGGGGTTCCCCAGCCCGCGCACGATGTACGACCCGGTGCCCATGGAGCCCGGGATGATGCCCAGCTCGCCCCGTCCGGCACGGATCGCGCCCTTGCGCGTCACCAGCACGTCCTCGCCGAAGTGGTTCTCCTCGGCGACGTAGTTGTGATGGGCCGAGATGGGTTCGTCGAAGGAGATCTGCGGGAACTCCCCGCGCAGCACGTCGCACACCAGGCGCAGCATGACGGCGCGGTTGCGGCGCGCGTAGTCCTGCGCCCAGTACAGGTCGTGCCGGTAGGACGCCATCTCCGGCGTGCCCGCGAGGAACACGGCGAGGTCCGGGTCCGGCAGCTCGGCGTTGTGCGCGAGCGTGCGCGCCACCGCGATGTGGTGCTGCGCCAGCTCGTTGCCGATCCCGCGCGACCCCGAGTGCAGCATGACCCACACCTGCTGGTCGCCGTCGAGGCACACCTCCAGGAAGTGGTTGCCGCCGCCGAGCGTGCCCATCTGGTGCATCGCCTTGTCGGCACGCGCCTTCACGACCGGCGTGAGGTCGTCGAACTTCCGCCAGAACGCGCCCCAGTCGGACGCGTCCCTGTCGGTGAACGCCGTCGCGCGGTGTTGTCCGAACCCGACGGGGACCACGGACTCCATGCGGGACCGCAGTCCGCGCAGTGTCTCCGGCAGGTCGTTGGCCGTGAGCGAGGTGCGCACGGCGGTCATGCCGCAGCCGATGTCCACGCCGACCGCCGCGGGGGAGACGGCGTCGCGCAACGCGATCACCGAACCCACCGTGGCACCCTTGCCGTAGTGCACGTCCGGCATGACCGCGACGTGCTTGAAAGCCCAGGGCAGCGAGGAGATGTTCTGCAACTGCCGCATGGCGAACTCCTCGACCTCTTCCGGTCGAGTCCACATGCGAATGTCCACGTTCTGACCGCGGACCAGGGTTGCTGCCATGCGTTCGAGGTTAGGTGGCGGTTTGCCGTTCCACCAAAGGGTTTTCGGAGCGGGCCGCGGCGCGCCTGTGCTGGTGGTTGGCCGGCGGGGCGAAGGCCAGCGGGAGGATCACGACCCAGGTGAGCGACGCGATCACCGGGTGCTGCGACGGCCAGGTGCCGGGCGCGGGCCGCAGGGGAGAGGTGTTGCCGCACAGTTCGCGCGCACGGCCGTCGTCTTGCCTGCCGTGCGGACACTGCGGTCCCGTCGTGCCTGTCGTGCGGGCCGTCATGGCCGTCCGGTGTGGTGATTGACAGCGGCGCGGAACGTGAAAATACTTCGGTCGCATGGAACGCGTGTGCGTCATCGGGGCGGGCTCGTCCGGCATCGCCGCATGTCAGGTGCTCAGCGCCCGCGGCATCGAGTACGACTGCCTCGAGGCCGGGTCGGAGATCGGCGGCAACTGGCGTTACCTCAACGACAACGGCATGTCGTCGGCCTACCGCTCACTCCACATCAACACGTCGCGGCAGATGATGGAGTACAGGTCCTTCCCGATGCCCGCGCATCTGCCCGCTTATCCGTCGCACTTCCAGATCGCCGAGTACTTCGACGACTTCGTCAAGCACCACGGGTTCCGCGACCGCATCCGGTTCCGCACCGAGGTGACCTCCGTTTCCGTCGCACCCGGCGGCTATTCGGTGACGTCCCGCGATCGCGACAGCGGCGAGGAGATTTCGGGTGTCTATCGTTCAGTAATCGTCGCGAACGGGCACCACTGGTCGCCGCGGATGCCGGAACCCGCGTTTCCCGGCTCGTTCGACGGCGAACAGACGCACGCGCACTTCTACAAGACGCCGGAACGATTCGCCGGCAAGAAGGTGCTGGTTCTCGGCATCGGCAATTCGGCGTGCGACATCGCGGTCGAGACGTCCCGGGTGTCCGCCCGGACATTTCTCGCCATGCGCCGGGGCGCGCACATCATGCCGAAATACCTGTTCGGCATGCCGACCGACCACCTGACGACGTCGCCCCTCGCTCGCTTCGCGCCCGCTTGGCTCCAGGCGCTGTCGTTGCGGGCGATGCTGCGGCTGGCGCGCGGGCGGCTGTCTGACTACGGACTGCAGGAACCGTCGCACGGCATCCTCGCGGCGCACCCGACGGTGTCCGACGACCTGCTGACCCGGCTCGGGCACGGAGACATCACCGTCAAGCCGAACCTGGCGCGCCTCGACGGGTCCGGCGTCGTGTTCGCGGACGGGTCGCGCGAGGACGTCGACGTGATCGTCTACTGCACCGGCTACAAGGTGGAGTTCCCGTTCCTGGACGGCGCGGAGTTCCCGGCGGTGTCGGACGCGGGCAACGACGTGGCGCTGTACCGGCGGGTCGTCGACCCGGCGCACCCCGGGCTGTACTTCCTCGGGCTGATCCAGCCGCTCGGCGCGATCATGCCGCTGGCCGAGGCGCAGGCCGAGTGGGTCGCCGACCTGATCTCGGGACGCGGGGCGCTGCCGCCGGTGCCGGAGATGAAGGCCGAGATCACCGCGTACCGGGAACGGCTGCGGCGGCGGTACGTGAAGTCGTCGCGGCACACGCTGGAGGTCGACTTCCTCGGGTACCGGCGCGAGCTGGAGGCGGAACGGCGGGCGAGCGCGGCGCGGCGCTGATCCGGATTCTCGGAGGACACGACTGGGTACGGTCGGGGCGTGTCGACTGCTCAGGTGATCGTGCTCAACGGTGGGTCCAGCTCCGGCAAGTCGGGGATCGCCCGGTGTCTGCAGGCGGTGTTGCCCGAGGCGTGGCTCGCGATCGGCGTCGACACGCTGATCGACGTGATGCCGGCGCGGTTGCGGCTCGGGTCCGAGGGCATCGGGTTCGGCGTCGACGGCGAGGTCAGCGTAGGGGCCGAGTTCCAGCTGCTGGAGGACGCGTGGATGGCGGGCGTCGCGGCGATGGTGCGCGCCGGGGCGCGGGTGATCGTCGACGACGTCTTCCTCGGCGGGGCCGAGTCGAGGAAACGGTGGGAGTCGGCGCTCGACGGGCTCGACGTCGTGTGGGTCGGGGTGCGGTGCGACGCCGTCGTCGCCGCCGGGCGCGAGCTCGCTCGGGGCGACCGGGTGGCTGGGATGGCCGAAGCGCAGGCCGAGCTGGTGCATCGCGGGATGACCTACGACGTCGAGGTCGACAGCGCGAAGGCCGAGGCCGTCGAGTGCGCGAGGGCGATCGCCACCGCGGCCGGGCACCACGCTTAACGCGGCGGGTCGTCGTTCGGCGCGCAGGAACCGCCGCCCTGGGGCCAGCACGACGCGCCCGTCGGCACCGGCGGCCGGTACGTCGACTTCGACAGGATCGTCGCCAGATCAGTATCCAATACATTGCCGAGACTGACTCGGCGGGCGAAGACGCACGGCCAGACGTCGCCGGACGGGGCGATCGCGACGGCGCCGTCGCCGCAGCGGCCGCACAGCTGGTCCAGTGCGAAAGCGTTTGCGCCCCGGCCCACGGCCCGTTGCCGGTCCGTGCCGATCGACACGACTCCGAGCGACTTCAGATCGGCGACCGCTGCCTGGACGGGAGCGGGGGAGCCGACGTCGATCACGCCGGCGCGCAGGGGGATGTCCCGGCTCACCGCCTCGGCGATGTTGGCACGGGTCCGGGCGTGGCTGCCCCGGCGGCGCGTGACGGTCTCGTGCCGGGCAGGGGTGGCGGAGTAGTAACTGGTCGCCAGGCGCACACCGGGACGGGAGAAGGACTCCCACAGGCGCGGGCCGATGTGCACGAGATTGCTGAACACCTCGACCTCGAGTCCCGCGGTCAGCGCGCGGTCGATGAAGTGCGGTAAATCCGGGTGCAATGTGGGTTCGCCGCCGATGAACTGAACCGAGCGCGCGCCGAGTGCGGCGACGGCGTCGACGGCGCGGAACCAATCAGCGGTTCCGAGTCTTCCCGAGTCACCCCGCGGTCCGGAGTCGGCGTAGCAGTGGGTGCAGCTCAGCTGGCATTTTCCGGTGATCTCAAGCCATGCGAAACGCAGGTCGGTCATGTCCCGCTCCCCTGGACTTAGCCGTGCGATAAACCCATCTTGCCCCGGCTGGCCCCAAAAAGACCTGTCGAATTCATTCACACATCGGTCTGCTGTTGAGCGGGTGACATGTCGCAGACACGAATAGGCCGAAGACCTCGTCTTACTGGTTATAACCGAGTAATCCCCCGGTCCCGGGCGTCTCATTAGGGACGCCCGGGAAACCGCTTCGGCGGGACTGGAGAGGGAGCGCGCAAAGAGAAACGGGGCCGCCGGCGAGAAGCCGGCGACCCCGTGTCCGCGGAGCGGTCAGTGCGTGCCGAGCACGCCGTCCACCCGACGCGGGATGCCCAGCGGGTTCGCGTCCTGGAGTTCGGCCGGCAGCAGCGCGTCCGGCCACGACTGGTAGGTCACCGGCGCGATCCAGCGCCGGATCGACGTGGCACCGACCGACGTGTGCAGCGGGTTCGTCGTCGCGGGCCACGGACCACCGTGGTGCTGGCCCCACGCCACCGCGACACCGGTCGGCCAGGCGTTGAAGATCAGCCGGCCCGCCACGCGCCGCAGAATCTCGGCGACCTCACCGGCCTCGGCGTGGTCGGACTCGGCCGCGTGCACCGTGCCGGTCAGCGTGCCCGGCAGCTTCGCGAGCACCGAGTGCAGCTCCGCCGGCGACGAGTAGGTGACGACCAGGGCCGCCGGGCCGAAATGCTCCTCGGTCAGCTTCTCCAGGTTCTCCTCGAACACCTTCACCGGCGTGCTGAACAGCAGCGGCGCGACGGCCCACGCCTCGTCCGGGCGCACCCCCGTCGACACCACGGACACCAGGTCCGACGCGGCCAGCGCGTCCGTGCCCGCCTTGTAGGAGTCGCACATCCGCTCGTTCAGCATCGCGCCGCCCGACGACGCCGCGACGGCCTCGCCCAGCGTGGGCACGATCGACTCCGGTGCGAACACCAGGCCTGGGTTCGTGCAGAACTGCCCGACGCCCATCACCAGCGACTGGGCGAACCCGGCCGCGATGTCCGGCGTCGCCGCGCCCGGCAGGATCACCGTCGGGTTCACGCTGCCCAGCTCACCGTAGAACGGGATGGGGTCCGGCCGGCCCTGGGCCAGGTCGAACAACGCGCGCCCACCGCCGGTGGACCCGGTGAACCCGACCGCGCGCACCGCGGCGTGCTTCACCAGCGCGACACCGGCCTCGGTGCCGTACACGATCCCGAACACGCCCTCCGGCGCACCGGCCTCGCGCAGCGCGTCCACGACGACCCGCGCGGTCTCCCGCGACGTCGACGGGTGCGCCGAGTGCGCCTTCACCACGACGGAACAGCCGGACGCCAGCGCGGAGGCGGTGTCCCCACCGGCCACCGAGAACGCGAACGGGAAGTTCGACGCGGAGAACACCGCGACCGTCCCGAGTGGACGGAGCACGCGCCGCAGCACCGGTCGCGGCGGGATGATGTCCGGGTTCGCCGTGTCCAGCGTGGCCTCGACGTAGCTGCCCTCGCGCAGCACCTCGGCGAACAGCCGCAGCTGGTTCGTCGTGCGCTTCAGCTCGGTCGTCAGCCGCGGCACGCCCAGCGCCGTCTCGCCGTCGGCCGTCTCGATCAGCAACGGCGACTCGGCGTCGATCGCGTCCGCGACCTTCTCCAGCACCACGGCGCGGTCCGCCGCCGGGACCGCCGACCACGCCGTGAACGCGACGGCCGCGGCCGAGGCGATCCGATCCACCTCGCTGTCGGGCGTCTTGGCGACCGGCTCGCCGAACGGCTCACCGGTGCGCGGGTTGTATCCCTGAACGACGTGGCTCAACGCCCTGCCTCCTTGACTGCCGTGTCGAAATCGGGGCCGCACCAGGCCCCGCCAACGAACCTCGCCGCGGGCGACGAGGGGTCGAGTTCACCGTGCTGCTCCAGCACCGCGGCCGCGTACTCCTCGGAGTCGTCCTGCGGCTCGTACCCGATCGCGCGCGCCTCGTCCAGAGAGAACCAGCCGCGCTTGTTGTCCGAAACCCCCCAGACGATCCGGAATCCGGGTGACTCGACGGAGAGGCAGGCCTCGAACAGGCGCGCGCCGTCGTCGGGGGACATCCACGTCGACAGCATCCGCACGTCGCGCGGCTTCTCGAAGCACGACCCGATGCGGATCGCGATCACGTCCAGGCCGTAGCGGTCGGCGTACAGCGACCCCAGCGCCTCCAAGGCCACTTTGGACACCCCGTAGTACGTGTCCGGGCGCGGGAACGCGTAGTCACCCGCCTCGCCGTCCGCTCGTTCGACGTAGCCGACCGCGTGGTTCGAGCTCGCCAGCACGACGCGGCGGACCCCGCTGCGCCGGGCGGCCTCCAGCACCGTGTGCGTGCCGTCGATGTTGACCCGCAGGATCTTGTCCCACGACTCTTCCAGGCTGTGGCCGCCGAGGTGGATCACCGCGTCGACGTCCTTCATCGCCGCCTCCATCGCGGCCATGTCGGTCACCGAGGCCTCGACGAGCTCGACGTTCTCGCCGTCGGCGGCGGCGGGCAGCTCCGCGATGTCCAGCAGCCGCAGGACACGGCCCTGCGCCGCGAGACGGGTGCGCATGAGCGTGCCCACCCCGCCGCCGGCGCCGGTGATCAGGATGCGTGCGGTCACGGGATGGAACCCTCCGTCTTGTTCAGGTTTTCGGTACGACGTCAACGGCCGAACTGGCGCAGCAGCTCGGTGATCGTCCGCGCGGCGTCGAGCAGTGCCGCGACGACCTGCCGTTCGTGCTCGGGCGTGAGCCTGCCCAGCGGGACCGAGCAGCTCATCGCGTCCAGCACGGGATTGCGGTAGGGCAACGCCACCGCGAAGCAGCCCAGTCCGGGCGTGTTCTCCTCGCGTTCGTGGGCGTAGCCGACGTTGCGGAACCCGGCGAGCTGCTCGTGCAACGCCGCCCGGTCGGTCACGGTGTTCGGGGTCAGCGGCGACAGCTCGGCGGGCAGGATCAGATCGACGTCCTCCGGCGTGCGCGTCGACAGCACGGCCTTGCCCAGCGACGTCGAGTGCGCGGGCAGCCGGCGGCCGACGCGCGAGACGACGCGCAGGTGGTGTTCGGACTCGCGGCTCGCCAGGTACACGACGTCCGCACCGTCCAAACGGGCAAGGTGGACCGTCTCGTTGATGTCCTGGCGCACCTGCTCCATCACCCGGATCGCTGCGCGCACAACGGGGTCGTGGTCCAAATAGGACGTACCGACGAGCAGGGCGCGCACGCCGATGCCGTACGTGCCGCGGTCGGAGTCGACCTCCACCCAGCCTCGCGCCACCAATGTCTGCAGCAACATGTAGAGGCTGGACTTCGGGTAGCTGAGCTCCCGGTGCAGTTCCGTGAGCGTCAACCTGCGGTCTGACGCGGACAGCACCTCGAGAAGCTCCACCGTGCGGTCGGCGGACTTCACCGCGCCGGGTCGAGCCGTGCCCTTGCCGATCGGCGACGCCACCTGCAGCCTCCTCGAAACAGGAAAGAAACTTTCCCTTGACACGTTGCTGTGCTGATTCTTACAGTCCTGTCCCAGGTTCACAAGTACGACCCACGTTCACATATCTGAACATGAAGGGCTCCGACGATGCGCCGTAGAACTGCCACAACACTTGCCACGCTCGGCGTGGCCGCGCTGCTCGCGGGATGCGGCGGCGGTGGCACGGCGGCGACGTCCAACAAGGACCCGAACAAGCCTCTGGAGGTGTGGACCCGCTCCACCGAGGCGACCGCGAAGGTCTACGAGAAGATCTTCAAGTCGTTCACCGAGAAGACCGGTGTGCAGGTCGACTACAAGCCGATCTTCAACGACTTCGACAAGCAGGTGCAGCAGCGCGCCGCCTCGAAGGACCTCCCCGACGTCGTCATCACCGACACGGGCTCGCTCGGCAACTTCGTCAAGCAGGGCTGGACGACCGAGGTCAGCAAGGACGACGTCGCGGGTGCCGGCGACATCGTCGACCGCGCCTGGAACAACGGGAAGGGCGCGGACGGCAAGTTCTACGCCATCCCGTACTCCACCCAGGCGATGGTCACGCTGATCCGCAAGGACTGGCGCGAGAAGCTCGGCAAGCCCGTCCCCACCACGTGGGAGGAGCTCGACGACCTCGCGAAGGCGTTCACCTTCAACGACCCCGACGGCAACGGGCAGAACGACACCTACGGCATGCTCGTGCCCGGCACGACCGACCGCGGCTACCTCGCCTGGTGGGCCGCGAGCTACATCTGGCAGGGCGGCGGCGACATCCTCGAGGACGAGGGCGACGGCAAGTTCCGCGTCGGCATCGACTCGCCGGAGTCCACCAAGGCGGTCGATCGGCTGCGCAAGCTCTTCTGCGAGGACAAGGTCATGCAGCCCGGCTCGCTGACCCTCGGCACGAACGACGCGCACCCGCTGTTCGAGTCAGGCAAGAGCGGCATCTACCTCACCGGCCCGTACATGATCGGCCGCTTCGACAAGTCGATCGGCAAGGACAAGTACGAGGTCGTCGCGTCCCCCAAGGGACCGGCCGGCGCCACCGTGCTCGGTGAGGGCGAGAACATCTACCAGATGGCCGGCTCCGCGAAGACCGCCGACCAGAAGAAGCTCGCCGAGTACCTGATCACGCCCGAGGCGCAGCAGGCCGGCATGAAGGGCGACCCGCAGCCCGTCGTGCGCCTGCCCGTCAACAAGACCGTCGACGTCAACGCGACGTACCAGGACCCGCGGTGGGCGACCGTGGCGGGCGTGTACTCCAGCGAGGCGCGGCCGTTCCCCAGCGTCCCGAACTTCGCGCCGTTCCGGCAGAAGACCTCGGAGACCCTCAACTCCATCTTCGCGAAGTGCCCCGCGGACTCCTCGGCTGAGCTGAAGACCCTCGCGGAAGCCCTCAAGAAGGAACTGGACAACCAGAAGGCGTCGAAGTGACCTCTGTTCAGTCACTCGGCGAAACCCGAGACGTGGGCTCGACGGCTAGTGGCGGCGGTGCCGTCGAAACCCACCCCGTGAGGCGGCGCCGCCGGCGTCGCCTCACGGGAGCCACCTTCATCCCGTGGCTCTTCCTCCTGCCGGCCGCGCTGATCTTCCTGGTCTTCAAGTTCATCCCGATGGCCGAGGGCATCCGGCTCTCGTTGTTCGAGGTCCGGCCGTTCCTCGGGGACATCTTCGTCGGGTTCCGGAACTACGCGACGATCCTGCAGGACGAGAAGTTCCTGACCGCCAGCTGGCACACCCTCGTGCTGGCCGGCGGTCAGACGATCGGCGCGATGGTCATCGGCTTCTTCCTGGCTTTGCTGCTGGAAGGCCACACCAAGTCGCTGTGGTTCGTGCGGTCCGCGGTGTTCCTGCCCGTCGTGGCGGCCACCGCGGTCATCGGTGAGATCTGGCGGCTCTTCTTCTACCCGGCGCCCGAGGGTTTCCTCAACGAGCTGATCTCGTGGGTCGGCCTCGGGCCGTGGGAGTACATCCACAGCACGGACACGTCGCTGGTCTCGGTCATGTTCGTCGGCATCTGGAAGCACGCGCCGTACGACATGGTGCTGATCCTCGCCGGGCTCGCCGGCATCGACCGCCAGCAGTACGAGGCGGCCGCGATCGACGGGGCCTCGACGCCGCAACGGATCTGGAACGTCACGCTCCCGGCGTTGCGGCCGGTCATCACGATCCTCCTGACGCTGGCGGCGATCCGCGGCCTGCGCGTCTTCACCGAGGTGTACGTCCTCACCGGCGGTGGTCCCGCGGGATCGACCGACGTCTGGATGACCCGCGTGTACACCACGGCGTTCGAGCAGTCCGAAGCCGGACTCGCGTCCGCTGGTTCGGTGTTGTTGTTCCTGGTAACACTGGTCCTCACGGTCAGCGTGCAGTGGTACCGCCGCAGGAGGGAGGCCCGATGAGCACCGTCAACTCGAGCCGTTTCGACAGCGCCATCGGCTGGTCCACCCGCTCCGACGCGTGGGTCAGCCGGGGCATCCGGTTCCTCTTCTCGGCCCTCGCTGTAATCCTTTTCTGCGGGCCGCTGCTGGTCATCTTCTCCGGGGCGTTCGACCACAACCCGGACCCGACCCAGCTGTCGATCGTCCCGGACAACCCGTCGCTCATCAACTTCCAGGTGGCGGCGGAGAACAAGATCTGGCACTACCTGATGAACTCGCTGATCATCGCGGGTGGTGCGCTGCTGTTGCAGCTGGCGGTGAGCGTTTTCGCCGCGTACGCGTTGGCGCGCAAGAAGTTCCGCGGTCAGGCCATCGCACTGCTGGTCATCCTCGCCACGATGATGTTGCCGGAGGAGGTCATCGCGATCCCGCTGTCGCTGGTGATCGGAGACCTACCGCTGGTGCACGTGAGTCTCAAGGGCACCCTGCTGGGCGTCATCCTCCCGCTGGGGGCTTGGGGATTCTCCATCTTCGTCATGACGGAGTTCATGAAGGAGATCCCCGGCGAGCTGGAGGAAGCGGCCAAAGTGGACGGTGCCGGGGAGCTGCGTCTCTTCGCGCAGATCATCCTCCCGCTGTGCAAACCCGCGCTCGGCGTGATCGCCGTGTTCGGTTTCAACATGATTTGGGAGCAGTACCTGCTCCCCCTGATCGTCGCCGCTGACCCCTCCGATTACACGCTCACGGTCGCACTTCTCGCGCTCCGCTCCGACGACATGGTCGGAACGGGCATCGTGCTGGCCGGTGCGTTGCTGGCGCTGGTACCCAGCCTCGTGGTGTACCTGTCGCTGCAGAAGTCCTTCCTGCGTGGGATCACCACCGGAGCGATCAAGGGATGAGTCTGGTTATGCAACTCGATGGTGTGCTGTTCTTTCCGGTGACCCCGTTCGACAGCGAGGGGAACATCGCGTACGACGTGCTCGCCGAGCACGTCAAGCACGGTGTCTCCGCCGGGCCGGGCGCGGTGTTCGTCGCGTGCGGCACCGGCGAGTTCCACGCTCTGGGGCTGGAGGAGTTCGAACGGGCCGTCGCCGTCGCGGTCGAGGCGACCGCGGGCAGGGTGCCGGTGTTCGCCGGCGCGGGTGGGTCGATCGCGCAGACCAAGGAGTTCGTGCGGGCGGCCGAACGCGCCGGTGCGCAGGGCATCCTGCTGCTGCCGCCGTACCTGGTGACGAACCCGCCCGCGGGTCTCGTGCGCTACGTCGCGGAGGCCGCCGGCGCGAGCGAGCTGCCAGTCATCGTGTACCAGCGCAACAACGCGCGGTTCACGCCGGAGACCGCCGTCGAGGTCGCCTCGATTCCGAACGTCATCGGTTTCAAGGACGGCCTGGGCGACCTCGACCAGATGCAGCGGATCGTGCTGTCCGTCCGCGCGGGCGTCGACAAGCCGTTCCAGTTCTTCAACGGCCTGCCGACCGCGGAGATGACGCAGCTCGCGTACCGCGCGATCGGGGTCGAGCTCTACTCGTCGGCGGTGTTCTGCTTCGCGCCGGAGATCTCGATCGGTTTTTACAACGCTGTACAGGCCGGTGACACCGAGCTGGTGAACCGGTTCCTGTTCGAGTTCTACAAGCCGCTGGTCGAGCTGCGGGACACGGTGCCCGGCTACGCGGTCGCGCTGGTGAAGGCCGCGGTGCGCGCGAACGGCCTCGACGTCGGGGGCGTGCGCCCGCCGCTCGTCGACCCGGCCGACGAGCACCTCGCCGCACTGGACAAGATCATCGCCGCTGGTAAGGCACTGCTGAGCTGAGAGGGCGGTCGGGATGAAGATCACCGAGATTGTTCTGACACCGATCGCGTTCCGGGATCCGCCGCTGCTGAACTCGGCCGGTGTGCACGAGCCGTGGGCGCTGCGCACGATCGTCGAGGTGCACACCGACGAGGGCATCTCGGGGCTGGGGGAGACCTACGGCGACCTCGGGCACCTGGAACGCTCGCGGTCCGTTGTGGACTCACTGATCGGCCTTGATGTCTTCGCCCTCAACGAGATGCATGCGCGGGTCGCCGCCGTGCTCGGCGGCAAGGCCGGGCCGGACAAGCACGGGCTGACCGGGAAGATCACGGCCGAGAGCACCGTCGACCGGGTGTATTCGCCGTTCGAGGTGGCGTGCCTGGACATCCAGGGCAAGGCCCTGGGGCGTCCGGTGCACGACCTGCTGGGCGGCAAGGTCCGGGACGCGGTGCCGTACTCCGCCTACCTGTTCTACAAGTGGGACGGGCACCCGGGTGCCGAGCCCGACGAGTGGGGCGAGGCCGTGGACCCCGCGGGCATCGTCGCGCAGGCGTCGAAGATGATCTCGCGGTACGGGTTCGGGTCGATCAAGCTCAAGGGCGGTGTCTTCCCGCCGGAGCAGGAGATCGAGGCGATCCGCGCGCTGCGCGAGGCGTTCCCGGACCACCCGCTGCGGCTCGACCCGAACGCGGCCTGGTCCGTGGAGACGTCGCTGCGCGTGGCCGCCGAACTCGACGGCGTGCTGGAGTACCTGGAGGACCCGACGCCGGAGATCTCCGGGATGGCGGAGGTCGCCGCGAAGGCGGCGATGCCGTTGGCCACCAACATGTGCGTGGTCGCGTTCGAGCACCTGAAGCCGTCGGTCGAGCAGGACGCCGTGCAGGTGTTGCTGTCGGACCACCACTACTGGGGCGGTCTGCAGCGGTCGCGGCAGCTCGGGATGATCTGCCAGACGTTCGGCATCGGCCTGTCGATGCACTCGAACTCGCACCTCGGCATCTCGCTGGCCGCGATGACGCACCTGGCCGCGGCGACGCCGAACCTGAACTACGCCTGCGACACGCACTACCCGTGGAACGCGGCCGACGAGGTCGTCGAACCCGGCGTGCTGTCCTTTGTGGACGGCGCGGTGCCGGTGCCCGTCACGCCGGGTCTCGGTGTGTCGCTCGACCGCGACGCGGTGGCGCGCATGGCCGAGAACTACGAGAAGTGCGGCATCACGGCTCGTGACGACACGGGCTACATGCAGAAGTTCGACCCGAGCTACGAGAGGAAGCGTCCCCGGTGGTGAAGTCGGTTGTCCACGCCTACCCGTGGGACCTGGTCGGAGACCCCGAGGCCGTCGCGCGGTACCAGGACCTCGGCGTCGACGCGATCGCCCTGGCCGCGTCGTACCACACGGTGCGGGCCGCGACGCCGTTGCACCCGTCGCACCGCCTGGTGGACGCGCGGCACGCGGCGTTCTACCTGCCGGTGCGCGCGGAGAGGTACGGCCGCCTGGTGCCGGCCGAACCGTCCTGGGTGGACGGTCCGGACTCGTTCGGCGCCGCGGCCGCACTGGTCCGCGCAGCGGGACTCCCGGTGTACGCGTGGACGGTGCTGACGCACAGTTCGCGGCTGGGAGACCTGCACCCGGACCTGACCGTGGTGAACGCGTTCGGCGACCGCTACCCGTACGCGTTGTGCACGGCGCAGCCCGACGTCGTCGAGTACACGTCGGTGCTGGTGTCGGAGGTGCTGGAACTCGGTGCGCCCGACGGGATCGTCCTGGAGGCCGCCGGGCCGCTGGGGTTCTTCCACGGCGGGCACCACGAGAAGACCGACGGCACCGACTGGAACGCGGTGCAGCAGAAGCTGTTGTCGCTGTGCTTCTGCTCAGCGTGCACCGCCCTGTACGCCGACCCGGATGCCCTGCGTGAAGCGGTCCGGGCCGGGGTCGATCGCGGGGCGTCCAGCGTCGAGGAAGCGCTGGGCGCGCTCGCGGAAGACGTGAAGGCCGTGCGCACCGGTGTGGTGCGGTCGTTGCGGCAGCGGCTGGTCTCCGAGATCCGTGCTGCCGCGCCTTCGATCCGGATCGGCATGCACGTGACGGCCGACCCGTGGGGGACCGGACCGTTCGCGACCGTCGCGGGTGGCGTCGACGCCGACATCGACGTGCTGACGACGATGTGCTGGCCGGGGCCGGACGTCGCCGTGCCCGGCATCGAGGCCCTGCGCGCCGTCGCCCCGGACACGCGGATCGCCGCGTACGTCCTGGGGTTGCCGCCGAAGCCCGCCGACGGTGCCGCGCTCGCGAAGGAATGGCTCGCGTACGTCGACGCCGGCGTGGAGGAGTTCCACCTCTACCACGGGGGTCTCGCGTCCGCGGCCAGGTTGTCAGCTTTGCGAGAGGCTGTCACCGCCGTGAACCGGTGACGCTTCGGTATCAGCCGGTAACTGTGAAGAGAAGTCGCTGCAACCCGTTGTGACCGCGGTTCCGTCCTCTTCACATGAGGCACATAGGAACCGTAGTTGGCACTGGCGTCCTGCTGCTCGTCATCTCGGCCTGTGGCAGTGCGCAGAACGCAAGCCCCGGGGCAGGTGGCGGTCCCGAGCTACCGACCGCCACCGCGCCCTCGGACCCGTCGTCCGAGGCGCCGCCCAACGTCGCACCCGGTGAAGTTCCGCCGGACGGCAAACCCGTGACCAAGCTCGACGCCACCGCGCTGGCGCCGGACCACCCGCGCACCGTGTGGACGGAGAAGGACGGGAAGACCGTCGGCGTCGTCGCCCAGGAGGGCGGCTGCGGCAAGGCGAGCGCGTCCGTGCTGGAGCAGAACGCTTCCACGGTGAAGATCGAGCTCCTGGAGACGACGCCGCTCACGAAGCAGATGTGCACGATGGACATCCGCTTCCCCCCGCTCACCGTCCAGCTGTCCGAGCCGCTGGGTGAGCGCACCGTCGTGCTGACGTCGCGGCAGGACCAGAAGTAGACCTCCCTCCCCGGTGCCCGGCCGGCACCTGCCCCGCCGGCCGGGTACCTCCGCTGGAACGTTCCACCGGACAGAACCGCGAGACATTTACCGGGACTTCGTGTCCCGCTTTGCGAGGATGTGGCCATGAGAAACGCCGTCGCTGCCGTTGCTCTCGCCGTAGTGCTCGTCGGCTGCTCGTCCGGCACGGACTCGGGCGCGCCCGGCTCCAGCTCGCCGGGCGGCTCGCCCACGGGCACCAGCACGAACGCGCCGGGGTCGAGCGGCACCCCGGGATCGTCGGGCGCGAACCCCACCGCCCCGGTCCAGCCCCCGGTCTCCATCTCGGAGGAGAAGCCCGTCGTGCCCCCGAACGTCACGCCCGTGGCGAAGGAGAAGGTCGACACGACATCGTTGTCAGACACCTACCGCGACGAGGCCTACGTCTTCGGCGACGGCCGCGACGTCGAGGTGTTCGGCGTGGGCGGCGGCTGCAAGGAGGCGCGGGCCGAGATCACCGGCCAGTCCGCCGACGTCGTCCAGATCACGCTGGTCACGATCACCAAGCAGCCCGCAGGCACGGTGTGCACGCAGGAGGTCCGCCAGGTGCCGCTGACCGTCCGGCTGGACGCACCGCTGGGCGACCGCCGCCTGGTGCTCGAAGCCCGCGAGGAATCCGCCTAATCACCCGATACGGATCTACAGCCGCTGGACCCCGCCGCAAGGCGACCACGTACGGCGCGAATGCGACGGGTCGGCACCCCGGTGCTCTGCCACCCCGAACCTCGACCTGCCCCAAAACCGCTGTTTCGAACAGGCGGCTGCCGGATCTCCTGCAACCGGCCCGCTACGGCGGCTTCTTTCCAGTAATCAACCGCCTGATGAGCTCAGTCGCCACCGATATATCGCATATCGTCAACCCCTCGATGTAGACCGCTTCGCAGTAGCCAGCCACCAAGGCGGCGCACCCACGCCCTCGCGTGCGCCGCCCTGCTGTCAACTGGGTTACCGCCGCAAGCCGCGCCGAAGGAACGCTACGCAGCGTCTTCCCCAACAAGCTCGGCCCAGCTGATCGACGGCGACCTCGCCTACGTCACCCGTCGGGCTTCAACCTGTCCGCCACCATCACCGCGCCCACCCTCCCCGCTGCACGGCGACCGCGACGGCATCGATCCACCAACCCAGCCAATGGTTGGCCAACCACATCTCCACCGCATGGCTCCGCCGATCCCGAGGCGACGGCCGCATCTCGGTTCTGGACCACGCCGCAGCCGCCCTCGATTGGCTGCTGTCCCACTAGTCACATTCGCCGCGTGGTTGAGCAGCCTTGATTCTGGCGGCTCGTTCGTACATTGCGGCGGCATCGGCGTCGCGCCCGAGACGGTTCAGCGCGTCACCAAGGTTATCCACGCTGATAGCCACCCTGGGATGGTCAGGGGCGAAGGCTGCCTCGTCAATGGCGATGGCACGTTCGAAGAGCGGCTTCGCCTCGGCTGCTCGATCAAGGTCGTTGAGCAGCAAGGCGAGGTTGTTCAGGCGGATGGCGATGTTGGGATGGTCCGGGCCGTAAACGGCCTCGCTGATCGTCAGCGCGCGTTCCAACAGCGGAAGCGCGTCGGCGAATCGCCCGATTTGCCTCAGCACGAGACCAAGTCCGTTGAGGCGGATGGCGATTGTGGGGTGATCAGGGCCGTAGACGGCTTCGTCGATGGCCAGTGCGCGCTCGAGCAGCGGTCTGGCTTCGTCCGACCGGCCAAGCTCCCGGAGAACCGTACCCAGGTTGTTCAGGCGGATGGCGATGTTGGGATGGTCCGGGCCGTAGGCCGCCTGGTCGATGGTCAGGGCTCGCTCTAGCAGACGTCTGGCCTCATCGTGGTGCCCAAGAGAGTTCAAGTTCGAAGCCAGGTTGTTGAGCTGGATGCCGGTGGCGGGGGCATCCGGGCCGAGAGAGGCCTCGCTGATGGCGAGCGCTCGTTCGAGCAACCCCCTGGCTTCGGCTGATCTTCCCAGGTCTTCGAGGCTGAGCGCGAGGTTGCCCAGTAGGGCGGTAACGTCGGCGTGGTCCGAGCCGTCACCGTCTTCGACGATTGCGAGGGCACGCTCCATCAGCGGCACAGCAGCAGCGGGCTGGCCGAGTTCTTTCAGGACCGAACCGAGGTTACCCACCGTGATGGCGACGTTGTAGCTGTCGGGGCCGTGCATGGTCTCGTCGATGGCGAGTGCCCGTTCAAGGAGCGGGCGCGCCTGGCTGATCAGGCCGGTCGTCTGGAGATAAGCAGCGGTCCTGTCCAGCAACCACGACGTCGATTGGGGCACGAGATCGGGAATCGTCGGTTGATGATGCAGAACCGCCAGCACATGAGGGAGCAGCTGTCGCCACACCGGCCATGCATCGGGGTTGTCTCGCACACTTCCGGGCAGGCGGGCATGGAGCAGGGCGACAGACCACATCCGAGGGAACTGCGAAGTTTCCGGATTGGAGTCGGCGGCGTGGCCGCGCACGGCCAGTTGGACGAGGCGGTGCACCGTGATCGTGCCGCTGTCCCGCTTGACCAGCGAGTAGTCCGCCAGGACTCCCACGATGTGACTGAGTGAGGCCGCGTTGGCCACTTCCTCACCGAGCAAGGCCGGCAGGGCGTCGCTGCCGGTCGTGAACAGCGTGAGTGGAATGGCTTCCGGTGCCATGTAGGCGCAGATCGCCAGCAGTTGGGCGGCGGCGGGGTGGCGTTCGTCGAGGCGTTGGAGGCTGAGCGTCCACAGCTTGGCCAGGGAGCGGTCCGAGGTGCGACGGAGCCCGTCTACGCCCTTGTCCGACAAGGTGTCCGGGGCGGTGCGCAGGAGGGTGAGGTACTCCTGCGCCGGAATCTGCGACTGAGCCAGGTAGGCGGCGGCCTGTTCCAGGCCCAGTGGGAGGTCGCCCAGGAGTTCGGCCAGTTCGTCGGCTTCGGCTGGGGTGAGGCGCGGAGCGCGTCGGGCCAGCAGTTTGGTGGACTCCTGGCGGGCCATCGTGTCGAGGTCCAGCAAGCCGCCGATAGCGTCGAAGCCGGCACGGCGAGTTGTGATCAGCACTCGGCCGGTGTCTGACGGGAGGAACGGGTGCAGGTCGGCTGCCGACTCGGCGTTGTCGAAGATCAGCAGCCAGTTCTTCAGGCCGCGCAGTCTGGCCAGGACGATCTGCACCGTCTCGGTCGCGTCGGACACGAGTTCCAGGCCCAGCATCCGGCCCAGGGTGCGGAACTGGTCGGGGAGCAGAGTGGGGTTTTCTGCTTCGAACCACCACACGGCTTCGAGGCGGGTGCAGTGGCGGTGGCAGAACTCCAGAGCCAGTTGGGTTTTTCCTACGCCGCCCATGCCTCGTACGGCGTGCACTGCTACGCGCGATCGGGTTTTCAGCAGGCGTTGGAGGGCTTTCAAGTCCTTGTCGCGGCCGGTGAAGTTCGGGTTGCGGCCCGGTACGTTCCAGACTCGGTCAGGGCCTGCGGGCTCTGCTGACTTCTCGCGGTTGGCCATCAGTTGGAGGACGGCGACCAGCAACACGAGAACGACGAAGGTCAGCCAGACGCGCCACTGGTCCTGGAAGAACTCCGGAATCTGAGCGGTGGCGTAGTTGGTAACCAAGGCGAGCGCGGCGGCCACCAAGGCTATTGCCACCACGTTGATCTTCACCTGACGCGACGCCATGACATCACTATCGCGTCTCACGCGGATGGTGTTGCCATCGGCCTCAAACGGGTCCGGCGTCGGCCAGGAACTCGATTCGGTTGCCCACCCCGTCGAACGTGTGGAAGCGGAGGCGGCCGGGGATCTCGGCCGGGTCCGCCCAGACGACGGGATGGCCGGCTGCCGCCACCGCCTCGGCCACCCGCGTCACGTCGACGACGAACGCGGGGTGCGCTTTGCGGGCGGGGCGGAAGCCGGCCTCGACGCCGACGTGGACCTCACCGCCGCCGGGCACGGCGAACCAGCAACCGCCGCGGGCGGCGAGCAGGGGTGGTTTGGGCAGTTCGGCCCAGCCCAGCACGCCCGTGTAGAAGGCGCGCTGGGCGTCCTCGGTGCCTGCGGGGCAGGCGACCTGCACGTGGTGGATCAACGCGAAACCCCCGATCTGTATGCAGTACAACCGTACTGTCGGATCGGGGGTCTCGCGATGGTGAGAAGGTCTAACGCCTGAAAATCAGCGACGGAAACTGATCTGCAGGGTCGGGGTCGAGGTCTCGGCGAAGAAGTCGTTGCCCTTGTCGTCGACGACGACGAACGCCGGGAAGTCCTCCACCTCGATCTTCCAGACCGCCTCCATGCCCAGTTCGGGGTACTCGAGCACCTCGACCTTGCGGATGCAGTCCTGCGCGAGGCGGGCCGCCGGGCCGCCGATCGAACCCAGGTAGAAGCCGCCGTGCGTGGCGCACGCGTTGGTCACCTGCTTGGAGCGGTTGCCCTTGGCGAGCATGACCATCGAACCGCCCGCGGCCTGGAACTGTTCGACGTAGGAGTCCATGCGGCCCGCGGTCGTCGGCCCGAACGAACCGGAGGCGTACCCCTCGGGGGTCTTGGCCGGTCCGGCGTAGTAGACCGGGTGGTCCTTCATGTACTGCGGCATGTCCTCGCCTGCGTCGAGGCGTTCCTTGATCTTGGCGTGCGCGATGTCGCGGGCCACGACCAGCGGGCCAGTGAGGGAGACGCGGGTCTTCACCGGGAGCTGGGTGAGGATGTCGCGGATCTCCGCCATCGGGCGGGTGAGGTCGATGGTGACGACCTCGTCGGACAGGTCCTCGCCCTCGATCTCGGGCAGGAACTGCGCGGGGTCGCGTTCCATCTGCTCCAGGAACACGCCGTCGGCGGTGATGCGGGCCTTGGCCTGGCGGTCGGCCGAGCAGGAGACCGCGATGCCGACCGGCAGCGACGCGCCGTGGCGGGGGAGGCGGATGACGCGCACGTCGTGGCAGAAGTACTTGCCGCCGAACTGGGCGCCGATGCCGAAGTTGCGGGTGAGTTCGAGGACCTGCTGTTCGAGGTCCGTGTCGCGGAACGCGTGACCCGCCGGCGACCCCTCGGTGGGCAGGGTGTCGAGGTAGCGGGCCGAGGCGAGCTTCGCGACCTTGAGGTTCTGCTCGGCCGACAGGCCGCCGACGACGACCGCGAGGTGGTACGGCGGGCAGGCCGCGGTGCCGAGCGAGCGCAGCTTCTCGTCCAGGAACGACGCGAGGCGCTTCGGGTTCAGCACCGCCTTCGTCTCCTGGTAGAGGAACGTCTTGTTGGCGCTGCCGCCGCCCTTGGCCATGAACAGGAACTCGTAGACGGGCTCCTGGCCGGGCTTGTGGAACACCTCGATCTGCGCGGGCAGGTTCGTGCCGGTGTTCTTCTCGTCCCAGAACGTCACGGGAGCCATCTGCGAGTACCGCAGGTTGAGCTCCTGGTAGGCCTCGTAGACGCCGCGGGCGAGCGCCTTCTCGTCGTCGCCGCCGGTCAGGACGGTCTCGGAGCGCTTGCCCATGATGATCGCGGTGCCGGTGTCCTGGCACATCGGCAGCACGCCACCGGACGCGATGGCGGCGTTGCGCAGCAGGTCCATGGCGACGAAGCGGTCGTTGCCGGACGCCTCGGGGTCGTCGATGATCTTGCGCAGCTGGGCGAGGTGCGACGGGCGCAGCAGGTGCTGGATGTCCCGGATCGCTTCCTTCGCGAGCAGCGTGAGCGTCTCGGGGGCGATCTCCAGGAACTTGCGGTCACCGGCCTCGATGAGCTTGACCCCGTCGGAGGTGACGAGGCGGTACTCGGTCTCGGTGTCCTTCGCGAGCGGGAGGACGTCGGTGTACTCGAATGTGGTGGGCACGGGGTACACAACTCCAACGGTGTGCAGTTCGGATCAGAAAACCGTACCGCCACCAAAGGGACGTATTGGCTCGCGTCCACCGTGTTCTTCGCTACGGCCCTTCGAACAGGCCCGGAGATGGCGGAAGGCCGGGGCGGCCCCCGGCCGCCCCGACCTTCCTTCGCGTGCGAAACCCGACTCACGGCGGGCACCGCGTGGCTCTGGTAACGCCCGACCGTGCCGTGAGTTGAGTCACAAGTCAATACTGCCGGACGGGTGACTTACGAGGCGTACGCCCGCAGCTTCGCCGCCCGCTCGCCCTGCCGGAGCTTCGACATGACCTCGCGCTCGATCTGACGCACCCGCTCGCGCGACAGGCCGAACCGCTTGCCGATCTGGTCCAGCGTGCGCGGCTGGCCGTCCTCGAGGCCGTAGCGCAGCCGGATCACGGCCTGCTCGCGCGGCTCCAGCGTCGCGAGCACGCGGCGCAGGTCGTCCTGCAGCAGCCCCGAGATGACGGCGCTCTCGGCGTCGGTGGCGTCCGAGTCCTCGATGAAGTCACCGAGGGGCGCGTCCTCCTCCGTGCCGACCGGCATGTCGAGCGATACCGGGTCACGGGCGTGGTCGAGCAGGTCGGCGACCTTGTCGACGTTCAGGCCCGCTTCCTTCGCCAGCTCCTCGTTGGTCGCCTCGCGGCCGAGCGTCTGGTGCAGGTCGCGCTTGATCCGCGCGAGCTTGTTCACCTGCTCGACGAGGTGGACGGGGAGGCGGATGGTGCGGCCCTGGTCAGCCATGCCGCGGGTGATCGCCTGGCGGATCCACCACGTCGCGTACGTCGAGAACTTGAAGCCCTTGGTGTAGTCGAACTTCTCGACCGCGCGGATGAGGCCCAGGTTGCCTTCCTGGATCAGGTCCAGCAGCGGCATGCCGCGGCCGGTGTAGCGCTTGGCCAGCGACACGACCAGGCGCAGGTTGGCCTTGAGCAGGTGGTCCTTGGCGCGGCGGCCGTCGCGGACGAGCTCCCCCAGCTCTTCGCGACGGGTGGGGGTGAGGCGCTTGGCCGTCTCCATGACGTGCTGCGCGAACACACCGGCCTCGATGCGCTTGGCGAGCTCCACCTCCTCCTCGGCGGTGAGGAGCGCGGTCTTGCCGATTCCGTTCAGGTAGACTCGAACGAGGTCGGCTGCTGGTCCCTGCGCGTCGAGTTCGTGCTCGACGACGGTGGGCGTGTTCTCTCCGACTTCACGGTCGGAGATCCTCGTGACGGTCATGGATCTCCCTCCCCCTGGTGCGGGCGACGCTGCTGTCGGTCAGGCCTGTGGCTCCTGATCGAACAGTCGCGCGTGGCGGTCAAGGCGGCGCGGCGCTGCGCCCTGGTTGCCGGTTGCGGCGGGCCCGCTCGGGATCCCATCGCTAGCTGGCTGATACCTGGGTAACGAACGCGATTCCGAATTCGTTCCCGACTTCCATGACCTGAAGACGTCACCGCTGTCACAGCGGTTGCGCGACTAATCTGAGAACTGCCTGAGAACCCTTTCCTCAGAGCTCTACGATCACCGTGAACGGACCGTCGTTCACGCTCCGTACCTTCATCTCGGCTCTGAATCGTCCCGTTTCGACTCGCGCGCCCTTTTGGCGTAGTTCCTGCACGACGGCGTTCACCAAGGGTTCCGCGTGCTCGGGCCGGGCGGCCGCCGTCCAGGACGGACGGCGACCCTTCCGCGTGTCCCCGTAGAGCGTGAACTGGCTGACGACCAGCAACGGAGCACCGGTCGACTCACACGACCGCTCGTCGTCGAGGATGCGCAACCCGTGCAGCTTCTGCGCCATTTTGGCCGCCAGCTCGGGTGTGTCGTCGTGGTGGACGCCGAGCAGGACCAGCAATCCGGGCTCGTCGATCGCGCCGACGATCTCCCCCTCGACTTCGACACTCGCTTCTGTGACGCGCGCCACAACCGCTTTCACGCGGGAATCAACATTCCGTGCCGGATGAGATCACGAACGATCGGCAAGGCCGCTTCCGCGTCGATTTCTCCGTAAGCGAACTCCAGGAGTGCGAGCAGGTCCTCGAGCGGCAGGGCGCCGTTGCAGCCCGCGACGAGCTTGGCCGTCGCCTCGTCGACCTCGTGCTGCCAGCCGGGCCCGTCGGTGCGGTGCAGGCGCGCGACGACCTTGCGCCAGCCCTCGTCACCCGGCTCCGAGACCTCCTCGAGCAGGACGGTGTCGGCGACCCGGAACCGCCGGCCCAGCAGGTCGGGGTTGGCGCGGAGCCACGCGACGTTGTCGAGCCAGCGCGCGGCCTCCGGGCCCAGCGGGTCGTCGTAGGCGTGGCGCAGGTCCTCGCAGATGACCTGGGAGTGCATCTCGTCGGTGCGGCGCAGCGTCACGTAGCCGAAGCCGACGCCCTGGACGTCGTTCTCCTCGAACCAGTCGAGCCACGCGGCGGCCTTCTGACGGCCCTCGGGGCTGCGCGGGTCGACGCCCGCGTCCTTGAGCCACGTGCCGACGTACAGCGCGGGCTCGGCGATGTCACGCTGCACGAACCACGCGTCGATGCCGCCGCGGGGCAGCCAGCTCGACACGCGCTCCTCCCAGTCCTCACCCTTGCGGTGGACCCAGGACGCGAGCAGCTGGCCGACGCCGCCCTCGTTGAGGAACGCCGGCAGCTGCCGGATGACCAGCGCCGACGCGTCGTCGCCGCCGAGGCCGGAGTCGCGGTAGACGAAGTCGACGCGGGGCGGGCCGACGACGAACGGCGGGTTGCAGACGACCTGGTCGAACCGCCGGTTGCGGACTGGGCCGAACCACTCGCCCTGCAGCGTCTCGACGTCGAGTTCGTTCATCCGGAACGTGCCCTGGGCGAGCCTGAGCGCGCGTTCGGACAGGTCGGTGGCGGTGATGCGCTCGGCGTGGGTGCTGGCGTGCAGGGCCTGGACGCCGCAGCCGGTGCCGAGGTCGAGCAGCGTGCCGACGGGCGTGCGCTTGGTGGCGCGGGCGAGGCTGATGGACGCGTGGCCGACGCCGAGCACGTGGTCCTCGGGCACGGCACCGCCGCGCAGGTCGGAGTCGAGGTCGGCGATGACCCACCAGTTGTCCTCGTACGGCCGGACGTCCAGGCCCGCCTTGAGATCCTTGGTGAGGACCTCGTTGCGGACGGCGTCGTCGACGTCGACGCCGGCGAGGGCGGCGCGGACGTCCTTCTCCGGCTCCTCGTCGCCGAGCAGGAACAGGCGGATCAGCGTGCCGAGCGACCCGGCGTCCCTGCTCGCGCGGCGGGCGGGCTCCGGTTCACCGCGGCCGAGCGCGGCGTGGGCCTGCGGGCCGAGCGCGTCGACGACGCCGTCCGCGGTGTAGCCGGCGGTCAGGAAGGCCTCGCGCAGACGAGCGCACAGGTCAGCAGAAAGATCGGGGTGCACGGGAGGAGATGCTTTCACGCCGCCCGGGTCACCGCGTGATCTGGAGGGCGATGGCCATCGCGAGCCGCTGGTCGGCGTCGTCGAGGGGGAGCGGAGTCACCTCGGCCATCTTCTGCATGCGGTAGCGCAACGTGTTGGGGTGCACGCCGAGCTCCTTCGCCGCCGCCCGCACGTCCCCCTGGTTCGCGAGCCAGGCCCGCAACGTCGCCGCGTACTGCGTCCCGTTCTCCGCGTCGAATCGCAATATGTTGGATATCGGTCCGCGGGCAGGCAGTCGTCCGGCTTCCGCGACGGCGGCGAGCCGGTGCAGCAACACCCGCGCCCACGCGTCGTCGTACACCACCGGCGCACCGGTGGAGAGCGCGAGGCATTCGTCGGCCTCCTGCCGTGACGTCGGCAGCTGCGCGGCCTCGGCCGGGCCGCCGATGCCCGCGAGCACCGTCGCCTCCGCCGGCAGCTCCCGCACCAGTGAACGCACCCACGCGACGGCGTCGTCGGCGGCGGGGATGACGGTGTAGAGGACGTTGCCGAACAACGCGCTGCGCCCCGGCCGCGACCAGCCGAACCCGGCCGTCGCCCGCTGGAACGCGAGCACCGCGGCGCCGTGCTCGCCCTCGCCGGCGTGGGCCTGCACGGCGATCACCCGCAGGTCGGCCGACGGCAGCCCGAGCCGGGCGACGTCGGCGGACTCGGGCTGGTCGAGCAGCCGGATGACGAGGTCGGCCTCGGCCTGGCGTTCGAGGTCCGTCGACGCCCGCGACCGCAGCAGGTGCAACGCCGCCGTGCGCGCGCCGTCGACCAGCGCCGCCGACCGCGCCGCGTCCACCGGCCCGGTCACCTCGACCCACACCGACCCGAGCAGTTCCCGCCCCGCCCGCACGGCGGCGACGAGCCGGTTGCCCAGCTGGTCGGTCAGCTTGGGCACGAAGATCGGTTCGTCCGACGACGCCAGGTGCGTGAACACGCCGAACTCGTCCAGCGCCCGCCGCGCCTCCTCCGGCACCCGCCGGCCGAGGATGGTCTGCACGCGGACGGGGTCGACGTCCTCCTGCCGGTAGGAGTAGGCGAGGACGCGGGACTGCTGGTCCTCGATCGTCACCGGCCCGCCGACGACGCCCGCGATCACGTCCGCGAGGCCGAACAGGTCGCCGGTCCGCGTGCCGCCGTTGACCAGTGTCTGAGTGACGTTCGCCAGCTGGCTCCACGGCACCGACGG
Organism: Lentzea sp. NBRC 102530; assembly: GCF_030269365.1. Taxonomy (GTDB): domain Bacteria; phylum Actinomycetota; class Actinomycetes; order Mycobacteriales; family Pseudonocardiaceae; genus Lentzea. The sequence goes on along the minus strand of NZ_BSTF01000031.1, from coordinate 36,674 downwards.
GTCCACGAGCAGCACGGCCGCGCCGGACTTCTTCGCCGCCGCGATCACCCGTTCGTCGAGCGGCGGCTTGCCGTGCAGCACCACCGCCGACGCCGCCGTCGACGACACCAGCCGCACCGCCGCCGCGACCGACGGGGTGCCGAGTCCGAGAAGCACGTCACCCGCCGCGGCCGGGGTGTTTTCGGCCGGGTCGTGCAGGGCAACCCCGCGGAGTTCGGCGTCGCGACCCTTCGGCGCGCAGGCCAGGTGCGTGCCGAGGCTGCCGAGCACGTCCACGAGGCGATCAAGGGCGACCACCCGCGGATGTTAACCGCCGACCGGCTGTCCCGGGCGTCACTCGGACGTGCGACGATGAGGGAGTGGAGGTGGTGTCGTGAGCAGTCCCGACCGGAACGACACCCCGGTGTTGATCACCGAGGCGGCCCCGTCCTACGAAGAACAGCACGCCGCCCGGCGCAAGAAGTACGCGATCATGATGAGTCTGCGCTTCCCGTGCCTCATCCTCGCGGCTCTGTTCGCGCACACCTGGTGGCTGGCCCTGTTCTTCATCGTGCTGTCCGTGCCGTTGCCGTGGATGGCCGTGCTGATCGCGAACGACCGGCCGCCGCGCAAGACCGAGAAGGTCAACCGGCACGAGGTGGAGCGCCGCGCCATCGCGCCGAAGAGCACCACCGTCATCGACGGCTGAGCACCGATATATCAGCCTGAGAACTGATATATCGGTGGGAGAACGCTCAGGTCAGCGGGGCGGTTGAGCGCCGACGACGCTGACGGCCCGTGATCCCGCCCGGACGCCGCCGAGCAGTGCGTCCCGCTTCGACGAGCCCGCCAGCCACGCCGCGAGGAACCCCGCGTCGAACGCGTCGCCGGCACCCGTCGAGTCGACGCACTTAGTGACTTCAGCGGGGACCGAGACGAGCTCGTCGGCGTCGACCCACGTCGCACCGTCCGGTCCCGAGGTCACCACGACGGCACCGACGTGCGAGAGCAGCGTCTTGGCCGACGCGGGTTCGGACGACCCGGTCAGGGCGAGCAGTTCGTCGGCGTTGGGCAGCAGGAAGTCGACGCCGCGCACGTCCTGCAGGAACGCCTCGGCCGAGTGGATCAGCACGGCGGCCTGCGGGTCCACCGACGTTGTCCAGCCCGCCGCCCGCGCCGCCGCGAGCACCGCCAGCCCAGCCGGCCGGGAGGTCGCGTCCAGCAGTACGTACCCGGACAGGTGCAGGTGGCCGTTCGCCCCGGCGAGCAGGCCCGGGTCGAGGTCGGCGGGGGAGAAGCGGGCGTTCGCGCCCCGGTCGGGCAGCATCGAGCGCTGTCCGTTCTCGTCGACCAGGACCACGACGCAGCAGGTGGCGAGGTCGGGGTCGACGGCGAACGCGCACTGGACGCCCGCCGTGGTCAGTTCGGCGTGGACCTGGCGGCCCGCCGAGTCGGCGCCCACACGGGCCACCAGTACCGGCGAGGCACCGCAGGCGGCGAGCCAGACGGCGGTGTTGGCGCCGGCGCCGCCCGGTTCGATGGTGACCTTCGCCCGCACGTCGCCGCCGTGGGCGATGGGGCCGGTGTGGCGGGCCACCACGTCGAGGCCCGCGTCACCGACCACCACGACCGGCCTCACTGCGCGAGCTCGACCGCGACGGCGGCGGCCACGGAGACGTTGCTGACGACGAGTTCCTCGTTGGCGTCGAGGCTCACGCCCTCGGAGGCGGTGTGGAAGTGCTCCAGCAGCACGGGGGTGACGTCCTTGCCGCGCACGTCCTGGTCGACGAGCTTCCGCAGCCCCTCGGCGAGGAGGCGGTCGTGCAGGTCGGCGTCCATCTCGAAGGCGGCGGGGATGGGGTTGACCAGCAGCATCCCGCGCCCGCCCGCGGCGAAGACGGCGGCGGCCTCGGCGGCGTTCTCGACGCGCCACGGCACGTCGAACTCCGACTCGCGGCGGTAGAAGGCGGGGAAGCGGGACGTGCGGTAGCCGACGACGGGCACCGACCGGGTCTCCAGGACCTCGAGCGTCGCGCCCATGTCCAGGATCGACTTCACGCCCGAGCAGACCGTCAGGACCGGCGTCGTGGCCATCACGTCCAGGTCGGCGGACACGTCCCACGTGTCGCGCGCGCCCCGGTGCACGCCGCCGAGCCCGCCGGTGCCGAAGACGCGGATGCCCGCGCGGTGGGCGAGCGCGGCGGTCGAGGCCACGGTCGTCGCGCCGCTGCGGCCCAGGGCGTAGGCGGGACCGAGGTCGCGCAGGGAGAGCTTCAGCAGGTCGCCCGCGTTGCAGACGCGGTCGAGCTCGGCCTCGGTGAGCCCGATGTGCGGCACGCCGTCGAGCACGGCGATCGTGGCGGGGACGGCGCCCGCCTCCCGGACGACCTTCTCCAGGCGTGCGGCGACCACGAGATTGCGCGGAGCGGGCAGGCCGTGGGACAGGATGGTGCTCTCGAGAGCGACGACGGGACGGTTCTCGTCCAGGGCGGCGGCAACTTCATCGGCGATGTGCAGCGTGGTCACGAGGGGACATCATCCCAGGTACCCTGGGCGCGTGAGCACCCAGACTCTCCCCGAGGTCGACGTACGGCCGGACGAGACCGACCAGTCTTCGGACGACACCCCGAAGATGTTCCACTACGTGCGCAAGGCGAAGATCGCCGAAAGCGCCGTGATGGGCACGCACGTGGTCGCGCTGTGCGGCGAGGTCTTCCCGGTCACGCGGTCGCCGAAGCCCGGTTCGCCGGTGTGCCCGGACTGCAAGAAGATCTACGAAGGCCTGCCGCCCGGCGGCGACGAGTAAGACCCAGGAACTTCACACCGCAGCGCCCGGCGCCTCGGACTGCCCGAGGCGCCGGGCGCTGCTGTTCTCAGACTGCTGTGCCAAGGCGGGGAGCTAGCCCCGCTGCTTTTCTTCCTCGGCCTCGGGTGAGGGCTTCTGGATCGGCAACGGCGAGGTCAGCTGCGTGTCGGCGGGTGACGGCGCCGAGTAGCCGTTGGCAGGCCCGGTCTCGGGCGCGGGCTGGGGCCGCGCGCTCTCCTCGCGGATGCGGGACGCCGCGCGTTCCAGCTCCAGCCTGCGCCAGCGGCGGCGCTGCCGGCGGGTCATCCGGGCGGGCCACATGTCCTGGATGGCGCTGTTGAAGTACGCGCCGATCGTGATCGCCAGGCCGATGAAGAACACGAACAGCAGGAACGCGATCGGTGTCGCCAGCGCGCCGTAGGTGTAGCCGGTGGTGGTGATCCACTGGATGTACAGGCGCAGGCCGATCGACGACAGGATGAACACCGCCATCGCGAGGATCGCGCCCGGCAGCACGCGGTGGTAGGGCAGCCGTCGCGGCAGCGCCACCTTGTAGAGCAGCGACAGCGAGAGCACCAGCAGGGCCGCGACGCCGGGGTAGTAGAACCGGCCGACCCACGTCGAGATGTACGGCTGCCAGGACGCCGGGAAGAACTCCGGCAGCACGTCCGGCCCGAGCGCGAGCACCGGCAGGCCGATGACCAGCGCCACCAGCGACACCATGTAGAGCAGCAACGCGAAGATGCGCTGCCACAGCTCGTTGCGCACGCCGTACTGCCCGTGCGCCACGGTGATCGCGTCGACGAACGACGACATGGCCGACGACCCGGCCCACAGCGAGATCAGGAAGCCGATGGAGACGATCTCGCCCTTGCCGGTCGAGAGGATCTCCGCGACCGTGGGCTGGATCACGCCGTTCACGACGTCCGCGCTGAAGATCGTCCGGGTGAACCCGATGATCCTCTCCTGCACGGCCTTGACGACCTCGTCGCCGAACCAGGTGCCGAGCCAGCCCATCGAGCCGAGCACGCCGAGCAGCAGTGGCGGGAACGACAGCGTCTGCCAGAACGCGGCCTCGGCGGCTTCTGAGAAGATGTTGCCCTGCCACGCCTTCGACAGCGTGCGCGCGAGTAGACGCAGCGGCCCCTTTCGGCCGGACCTGCGTGGTGCGTCGTTGTCGGAAGGCGAACCCATCGCAGTGACAAGCATGGTGCATGGGGCCACGTTTCGCGGCATCGACGCTCGGAACAGGTAGAGTCGCACTGCCCTCGGCCACCGTCCGCCTGAGGGTATTGCTATGTCTGACCTGCGCAAATGAGGAGAAACACGGCTGTGACAGCGCCAGCAGCAACGCCGGCAGCAATGCGACCGCTGCGAGCCTGGCAGCGGCGCGCGCTGACCAAGTACCTCGCCGCCAAGCCGCAGGACTTCCTCGCCGTCGCGACGCCCGGCGCGGGCAAGACGACCTTCGGGCTCCGCGTCGCCGCCGAACTGCTGGCCGACCGGACGATCGAGGCGGTCACGATCGTCACGCCGACCGAGCACCTCAAGCACCAGTGGGCGAAGGCCGCGGCCGAGCAGGGCATCCACATCGACTCGAACTTCCGCAACACCAACGCGATGACCTCCCGCGACTACCACGGCGTGGCCGTCACGTACGCGCAGGTGGCCGCTCATCCGACGTTGCACCGCGTGCGCACGGAGAACCGCAAGACGCTTGTGCTGCTCGACGAGGTGCACCACGGCGGTGACGCCAAGTCGTGGGGTGACGCGATCCGCGAGGCGTTCACGCCCGCCGTGCGCCGCCTCTGCCTCACCGGCACACCGTTCCGGTCCGACGACTCGCCGATCCCGTTCGTGCAGTACGAGGAGAGCAACGGCGGCTTCAAGACGTCGAAGGCGGACCACACCTACGGCTACTCCGACGCGCTGCGCGACGGGGTGGTCCGGCCCGTGCTGTTCCTCGCGTACACGGGTGAGGCGTCGTGGCGGACCAGCGCGGGCGAGGAGTACACCGCGCGGCTGGGCGAACCGCTGACCCAGGAGCAGACCGCCAGGGCCTGGCGCACCGCCCTCGACCCGGCGGGCGACTGGATGGCGTCCGTCCTGCGCGCCGCGGACAAGCGGCTCACGCAGAAGCGCGAGAACGGCCTGCCCGACGCCGGCGGCCTGGTGATCGCCACCGACCAGACGGTCGCGAAGGCCTACGCCCAGGTGCTCGAACGCGTCACCGGCCAGATCCCCACGCTGGTGCTCTCGGACGACCCGAAGGCGTCCGGCAAGATCGCCGAGTTCGCCGCGACGACCGAACGCTGGATGATCGCGGTCCGGATGGTGTCCGAGGGCGTCGACGTGCCGCGGCTCGCCGTCGGCGTGTACGCGACGTCGTCGTCGACCCCGCTGTTCTTCGCCCAGGCCGTTGGCCGCTTCGTGCGCAACCGCAAGCCCGGCGAGACCGCGACGGTGTTCCTGCCGTCGGTGCCGGTGCTGCTCCAGCTCGCGTCGGAACTGGAGGCCGAACGCGACCACGTCCTCGGCAAGCCGCACCGCGAGAAGGACGGCTGGGACGACGAGCTCATGGCCGCGGCCAACCAGGCCAAGGACGAGCCGGGTGAGGACGAACGCGCCTTCACGGCTCTGGGCACGACCGCCGAGCTCGACCAGGTGATCTTCGACGGCTCGTCGTTCGGCGCGCCGACCCAGGCGGGTTCGGAGGAGGAGCAGGAGTACCTCGGCCTGCCCGGCCTGCTCGAACCCGACCAGGTCCGCACCCTGCTGCTGCAACGGCAGGAGGAGCAGATGGCGCTCGCCGCCAAACGCCCCAAGCCCGAGGCGCCGGTGCGCGAGGCCCGGCCGGTGGGTGTGCAGGAACGCCTCACGTCGTTGCGCAAGGAACTCAACACCCTCGTCGCGATGCACCACCACCGCACGAAGAAGCCGCACGGCAAGATCCACAACCAGTTGCGCGAGTACTGCGGCGGCCCGCCGACCGCGATGGCCACCATCGAACAGCTCGAAGAGCGGATCTCGACCCTTCGCTCCTGGTAGGCGCGATATCCGATATATCAGTTGCGGGTGACGGCCACGGCGAGCGTCGTGTAGTTCATGGCGAACGAGCCGCCGATGGCGTCGATCGCGACGCCGACGTCGTCGAGGAGCTCGGTGACCTGCTCGCGCTCGAGCATGGCCATCGGGCTCATGGTGAGCATGAGGTCGGTGTACTCGGCGGTGGTGAAGGTCCTGTCCCAGGACGCCTCCCACTGGACGACCTCGCCGAACGAGCCGGTGGCGACGAGCGCGTCGGCGGTGCGCACGCAGCCCGCCCGGTACGCCTCGGAGGCCTCGTCGTAGGAGTGGCCGACGCGGTGCGTCATCTGCGGCGCGACCTTGTCGTAGGCCGCGACGAAGGCGTCGGCGATCGGCTCCGGTGTTCCGAACACGTGCCAGAGCGCGACGAACACCCCGCCCGGTCGCAGCACCCGCGCCGCCTGCACCGGACCGGCCTCGGCGTCGACCCAGTGCCACGACTGCCCGGCGACGACGGCGTCGAACTCGCGCCCGGCCGGGTCCCACGCCTCGAACTTCGCCACCTCGACGTCGACACCGGTCGCGCGGGCGAACGCCGCCATGCGCTCGTCGTGCTCGACGCCGAGCACGTCCAGCCCGGCCGCCTGGAGTTGCCGCGACAGCACGCCGGTGCCGCAACCGACCTCGGCCACACACGTCCCAGGAGTGGCGGCGACCAACTTTTCGATCAACGAGGCCGGATAGGCGGGGCGGGTGCGGTCGTAACGGGCCGCTTCGGCACCGAAGGAGATGGCCAGCCGATCGGCGGCTTCCTTGTCGATCGTCATGCACCCAACCTAGGGGTGTCCGGGAGATGACAGGCATGCGTCCACCGAGGGCGGCGACCGATGTGTCGCCGCGGTAATCCGTAGCGCGGTGGTAACGCTCTCACGACTCTCGGTGACCAAATTTCGCCACGGTTACCGCATCGTTGCGACTTAATCGATCCAGTGTGGTTCCGGTCACGCATATGTCGGGCATACGTTGTGCGCCACAACATTCTCTGTGACACAGCGCAGTGAAAGGGACTGGCGGATGCGCAGCAAGACTCTCGCTTCCATCGCCGTTACCGCGGGCCTCGCCCTGGCGGTCTCGGCATGCGGCGCCAACTCGTCCTCCGGCACCGGAGGAAGCTCTGAAACGAATTCTGCTGGCAGCGGCACGGGCGCGAAGGTCGGCGTGATCCTGCCCGAGACCAAGACCTCCGCCCGCTGGGAGGGCTTCGACAAGCCCCTCCTGGAGGCGGCTCTGAAGGCCGAGGGTCTCGACCCCGACATCCAGAACGCGCAGGGCGACGTCCAGAAGTTCAGCACCCTCGCCGACGGCATGATCAACAACGGCGTCAAGGTCCTGATCATCGCGACGCCCAACGCCGAGGTCGGCGCGTCCGTCGCCAAGAAGGCCCAGGCCCAGGGCATCCAGGTCATCGACTACGACCGCCTGAACACCGGTGGCTCCTCGTCCTACTACGTGTCGTTCGACAACGTGAAGGTCGGCGAGCTGCAGGGCCAGGGCATGGCCGACGCGCTCAAGGACGCCCCGCAGGGCGCGAACATCATCGAGATCGAGGGCGCGCCGACGGACAACAACGCGACCCTCTTCGCGGACGGCCAGAAGAAGATCCTCAAGCCGCTGTACGACTCGGGCAAGTTCAAGCTCGTCCAGTCGCAGCCGATCGACGACTGGGACAACCAGAAGGGTGGTCAGGTCTTCGAGCAGATCCTGACCGGCAACGGCGGCAAGGTGGACGGCGTCGTCGCCGCGAACGACGGCCTCGCGGGCGCGGTCATCACCGTGCTCAAGAAGGTCGGCCTCAACGGCAAGGTGCCGGTCACGGGTCAGGACGCGACCCCGGACGGCCTGCAGGCCGTGCTGCTCAAGGACCAGTACATGACGGTCTTCAAGCCGATCAAGGAAGAGGCCGAGGCCACCGCCAAGCTGGCCGGCTTCCTCGCCAAGGGCGACACCGCGGGCGCCGACAAGCTGGCCTCGGGCGTCACCAAGGACACCAAGGCCAACCGCGACGTCAAGTCCGTGCTGCTCACCTCGCAGCTGATCACGCGCGACAAGGTCAAGGTCGTCGTGGACGCCGGCTTCGTCAAGGCGTCGGAGATCTGCGTGGCCGCCACCCAGGCCGCCTGCACCGAGCTCGGCATCAAGTAGGACCACTCGCGACGAGGGCGGGGTGCGCGCACTGTGCACCCCGCCTCTCGCCGCGTGGTAACCACGGAGGAAATCCCAGTGAGCGAGCCGATTCTCGAGCTGCGCGGCATCAACAAGAGCTTCGGTCCCGTGCACGTCCTGCACGACATCGACCTCGACGTGAACCCCGGTGAGGTCACAGCCCTCGTCGGCGACAACGGCGCGGGCAAGTCGACGCTGGTCAAGTGCATCGCGGGCATCCACCCGACCGACTCGGGCGAGGTCCTGTTCGCCGGCGAGCCGGTGCACATCAAGGGCCCGCGCGACGCCGCGGATCTCGGGATCGAGGTCGTCTACCAGGACCTCGCACTGGCCGACAACCTCGACATCGTCCAGAACATGTTCCTCGGCCGCGAGCGCACCAAGGGTGGCCTGCTCGACGAGTCGGACATGGAGCAGGCGGCACGCAAGACGCTCGCCTCCCTGTCGGTGCGCACGGTCAAGTCGGTGCGCACGCAGGTGTCGTCGCTGTCCGGCGGTCAGCGCCAGACCGTGGCGATCGCCAAGGCCGTGCTGTGGAACAGCAAGGTCGTGCTGCTCGACGAACCCACCGCCGCACTCGGCGTCGCGCAGACGCGCCAGGTCCTCGACCTGGTCCGCCGCCTCGCGGAGCAGGGCCTGGGGGTCGTCCTGATCAGCCACAACATGAACGACGTCTTCGAGGTCGCCGACAAGATCGCGTGTCTCTACCTCGGCCGCATGGCCGCCGTCGTGTCGACCAAGGACGTCACGCACGGACAGGTCGTCGAGCTGATCACCGCCGGCCGTTCCGGTGACCTGGGCATCGCCCGCCCCGAGGCGGCGACGATCTGATGAGTACCGAAGAGGCGAGCAAGATGACCGACACCACCGAAACGCACGAGGCGGAGCCGGCCCAGCAGGGCGCCATCTCCGACTTCGGCATCGACACGACCTCCCGTTCCGCCGGCGAGGCCATCAGGGACTACTGGTCCAGCGTCCGCGGCGGCGAGCTCGGCTCACTGCCCGCCCTGCTCGGCCTGATCGTCCTGCTCATCGTGTTCAGTTCGCTGTCCGAGTCGTTCTTCACCCTCGGCAACCTCGCCAACCTGCTCCAGCAGGGCGCCAGCATCACCATCATCGCGATGGGCCTGGTGTTCGTGCTGCTGCTCGGCGAGATCGACCTGTCCGCCGGTACCGCGTCCGGCGTGACGGCCTCCGTGATGGCGCTCGACCTGATCAACGGCGGCAACCTGCTCGGCGGCATGGGCGACGGCGTCTTCTACGTCTTCTGCGGCTGGCTGGTCCTCGCGGTCGGCCTGTCGCTGCTGATGCGCCTGTGGACCGGCGCCGTGCTGTCCGGCATCGCGCTGCTGATCGCGCTGCTCGGCGTGCCCGCGAACGCCTGGATCGGCATGCTGCTGGCGATCTGCGTCGGCGCGTCGATCGGCTGCATCACCGGCTACCTGGTCGCGAAGATCGGCATCCCGTCGTTCGTCGTGACCCTGGCGCTGTTCCTCGTGTGGAGCGGTGTGGTCCTGCAGTTCATCGGCCAGGGCGGCACCCTCGGCCTGCGCGACGACACGATCTTCCAGGTCGCCAACGGCAACATCAGCACCGTCGGGTCGTGGATCCTGTGCCTGCTGGCGGTCGGCGGCTACGCGGCGGTCGTGCTCAGCCGGCACTACACCCGGCTGCGCAAGGGCCTCGTCGCCTCGCCGACGGCGCTGGTGCTCGCCAAGATCGGTGGCCTCGCGCTGCTCGCCGCCGTCGCGACGTTCGCGCTGACGCAGAACCGGTCGCCAACGAACCTCGTGGTGATCTCCGGCGTGCCGTACGTCGTGCCGCTCGTGCTCGTCCTGCTGGTCATCGGCACGTTCGTGCTCGACCGCACCAGCTACGGCCGGCACCTCTACGCGGTCGGCGGCAACAAGGAGGCCGCGCGCCGTGCCGGCATCAACGTGGAGAAGATCCGCATGAGCGTCTTCGTGATCGCCTCCTCGGCGGCCGCGATCGGCGCCATCGTCTACTCCTCGAAGGTCGGCTCGGTCGACCCGAACGCCGGTGGCGGCAACACGCTGCTGATGTCGGTCGGTGCGGCCGTCATCGGTGGCACGTCGCTGTTCGGCGGCAAGGGCCGGCTGCGTGACGCCGTCATCGGTGGTGCGGTGCTGGCGGTCATCGCGAACGGCATGGGCCTGCTCAAGCAGCCCTCCGCCGTCGTGTTCATGGTGACCGGCCTGGTCCTGCTGCTCGCCGCGAGCGTCGACGCGCTGTCCCGCCGCCGGGCGGCCACCGCGGCTCGCTGACGCGGTGACGGGACCCACGTCCGGCACCCGTCCCGACGAGATCCGCAGGCACAACAGGACGGCGTTGCTGCGCCGCCTGCACGTCGACGGACCGTCCACCAGGGCGTCGCTCGCGGCGGAGCTCGGGCTCAACCGCAGCACGATCAAGGCCCTGGTGGACGGCCTCGCCGAAGCCGGTGTGGTCGCCGAACGCGTGCCCGCTCTGCGCAGCGGAGCGGGCCGCCCCTCCTTGCTGGTCCTGCCCCAGCCGCACGCCGCGGTCGTCATCGCGATCGACGTGCGGGTGGAGCACGTGGCCATGGGGTTCGTCGGGCTCGGCGGCGAGATACTCGGCCGGGACAGCTGGAACCTGCACCGGACGCGTGATCCGGGTGAGGTCATCACGCACATCGTCGAGTCGGCGCGCCTCATGGCCGACGACCTCGACGTCACCGCCGTCGGGGTGGGCGTCTCGGTGCCCGGCGTGGTCCGCCGCGCCGACGGGCACGTCCACGAGGCGCCCAACCTGCACTGGACCGGGGTGGCGCTCGGCAAACGCCTGGAAGCGGTGCTGAAACTGCCGGTCCAGGTCGGCAACGACGCGGAACTGGGCGCGCTCGCGGAGCACGTGCGCGGCGCGGCCAGGGAGTCCTCGGACATGGTCTACATCTCCGCGGACGTCGGCGTCGGCGGGGGAGTGATCCTCGCGGGACAGCCGTTGCGCGGTTCCGGCGGCTACGTCGGCGAACTCGGGCACATGGTCGTCAACCCGAACGGCCGCCGCTGCTACTGCGGCTGCGACGGCTGCTGGGAGACCGAGGTGGGCGAACCGGCGCTGTGCCGGGCGCTCGGCCTGCCCGACGACGCGCCGCGCGGTGCCGTCGTCGCGGCGTTGCGGGCGCTGGACGAACCGGCGGTGCTCGACGAGTTCGCCGGCTGGCTCGCGCTGGGGCTCTCGAACATCGTCAACGTCCTCGGCCCGGAACTGGTCGTGCTCGGCGACCTCTACACGGCGCTGCCCGCGTCGGTGGTCGACTCGGTCAGCTCGTCGGTGCAGAAGCGCAGCCTGGTGTCCCGCGCGCTCGGCGGGGCCCAGGTCGTGACGTCACCGCTGGGGCGCGACGCGAAGCTCGTCGGGGCCGCCGAACTGGCCTTCGAGCCGGTGCTCGACGCCATCTAGTCGCCCCGAAAAGCCGCTGGAATGCGAAGGGGGCGGAGATCCACCGGATCTCCGCCCCGAGCGGCTAGGTGGGGTGGAAGTCAGCCCTGCTGAATCTCAGCAGCGAGTTCGCGCAACTTCTCACTGTGCGCGCGAGCGTGGTGCCCGCAGAACAGCAGCTCGCCCCCGGACGGGAGCAAGGCGCGAACCTGGGCAGCAGCCCCGCAGCGGTCGCAGCGGTCGGCAGCGGTCAACTCGGGGCGGGTGAGTGCTGCGGTCATGATGAATCTCCCTCCGTCCCAGCACCGGTACGAAGTGTTCCGGTGCCCTCTTACCAAGCTGCGACCACGGCGCCCCTGGATTGGTGCGCGGTGCTCGCTGGCTCCACTCTGACAGACGTTTCGGCGATAGTCAGTGTTCCCGTGTACGTGGCGACTCGCGTCACTATGCGATTTACCCGGCTGTCGCAGAAGTACACCTGCGTTTGCCACCGGTTCACAGTCTTGACACGCACGCTGCGCAACCGGAAACCCGCTGGTGGAGCAGCACGTTCAGGCCGTTCGGTCGGTTGCGTGCCACCGTGAGTGTGATATCGGTTGCCCTTGTCCGCCCGCAGCGAACAGGTCACGAACGTCCCACGATTCGGACGCGGAACCGTGATCAAGTCCCGTTCGATCAGCCCGCGAGGGCAGTGCTGATCGCCCGTGCGGCGTGCCCCACGGCGTCCCGCAGAGCCGTCGCGCTGCGGCCGTGGTCGAGCACCGCCGACACCGTACCGACGACGCTGCTCCCGTGCGCGCGCACCGGAGCGCTCACGAACTCCATGCCCGCCGGCACCGTCGCGCCCGGCCGCAACCGGGGCACGTCCTCGGCCCGCACCAGGCTCGCCGCCGCCACCAGCACCCGGTCGCGCCGCGGCACCGCGAGGATCGCCGACGTCCTGATCGTCGCCGACAACGCCCGCAACGGCTGCCGCGCGATCGCCAGGATGCCCGGCGCCGGCTCCCACGCCTGCCCGTACCGGAACATCTGCGCGCCCACCCGGTACCGGCCGCGCACGTTCTCCACCGCTCCCAGCACCTCCAGTTGTTCCAGGAGGCGGTGCACCGTCGTCTTCGGCATCTCGCAGCGCTCGGCGAGCTGGGACAACCCGAGCTCGCCCTCGTCCATCAGCCCGTCCAGCAGCGAGAAAGCCCCTTCGAGCACAGACCTGCCCATGTCCCCAGTCCCCTCGTTCCGTTGTGCGGAACCGATGCTGGCGTGGGCTCGCCCTGGAGCGCATGAGTACAGGGGTACTCAATTTTTGGAAACACAGCGGCCCCGCACCGAACCGGTGCGGGGCCGCGTGCGTATGACTCGGTAAGACCTAGTCGAGGTAGTCCCGCAGCACCTGCGAACGGGACGGGTGACGCAGCTTCGACATCGTCTTGGACTCGATCTGGCGGATGCGCTCACGCGTGACGCCGTAGACCTGACCGATCTCGTCCAGCGTGCGCGGCTGGCCGTCGGTGAGACCGAAGCGCAGCCGGACGACGCCCGCCTCGCGCTCGGACAGCGTCGCGAGCACGGACTGCAGCTGGTCCTGCAGCAACGTGAACGAGACGGCGTCGACCGCGACGACGGCCTCGGAGTCCTCGATGAAGTCACCGAGCTGGCTGTCGCCCTCGTCGCCGATCGTCTGGTCCAGCGAGATGGGCTCACGCGCGTACTGCTGGATCTCCAGCACCTTCTCGGGCGTGATGTCCATTTCCTTCGCGAGCTCTTCCGGGGTGGGCTCGCGGCCCAGGTCCTGGAGCAGTTCGCGCTGGATGCGACCGAGCTTGTTGATGACCTCGACCATGTGCACCGGGATGCGGATGGTGCGGGCCTGGTCGGCCATCGCGCGGGTGATCGCCTGACGGATCCACCAGGTGGCGTACGTCGAGAACTTGTAGCCCTTGGTGTAGTCGAACTTCTCGACCGCGCGGATCAGACCGAGGTTGCCCTCCTGGATCAGGTCCAGGAACGCCATGCCGCGGCCCGTGTAGCGCTTGGCGAGCGACACGACGAGGCGGAGGTTCGCCTCGAGCAGGTGGTTCTTGGCCCGCTCGCCGTCGCGGACGATCCAGCGGAGGTCACGGCGCAGCTGCGGCGTGAGCTTCTCCGCCTCCTCCTCGGAACGGCGGACGCGCTCGGCGGCGTAGAGACCCGCCTCGATGCGCTTCGCGAGCTCGACCTCCTCCTCGGCGTTGAGGAGGGCGACCTTGCCGATCTGCTTGAGGTAGGCGCGGACCGAGTCGGCCGAGGCGGTGAGCTCCGCGTCCTTGCGCGCCTGGCGCAGGGCCTCGGACTCCTCCTCGTCCCAGACGAAGTCACCCTCGTTCTTGGGGTCCTCCGCCTCCTCGGGCTCGTCGACGACCGGCTCGTCGACGATCTCGACGTCTTCCAGGTCCTCGGCGCCGGGAGCGCCTTCCATGTCCTCGGGCTCTTCACCGGGCTTGCCGGTGCCCTTCGCGGCAGGATCGGCCTTGCCGGCCGTCTTGCGCGGGGCCTTGGCGGCGGCGGGCTTCTTCGCTGCCGCAGCGGTCGTCTTGCGCTTCGGCTTCTCCTCGGCCTCGCCGGCCGCGGTCGCCTTGGTCGTCTTGGCGGCGCTCGCGGCGGAGCTGGAGCGTCGGGTTGCGGTTTCTGCGGCTGCCACGTACGCCCTTTCGCGACGGTCGTTCAAGGCGGACCAGAGGGCGCGAAACCTCGGTCGCCAGAGTTCAGGGGATCTCCCCGCCGATCTTGCTTGGCGGGTGTGCGTTCCATTGTAACGACGTCGGTGACCGGGTGTTGCGCCCCGAGGTGCATCGAGGCGCTCCCACCTGCGTTTTCCCAGCTAGATCGAGTCGGACACGATTCGGTGTCGAACGCTCACCAGGGGCGGACGCCGTGCGTGGCGGCCCACGCGGCGCCGACGATGCCAGCGTCGTTCTTCAGCGCGGCGGCGACCACTTCGGTGCGAACCTTGAGCAATGGCAACCACTTGTGCGCCTTCTTGCTCACGCCGCCACCGGCGATGAACAGGTCGGGCCAGATGAGGTCCTCGAGCACGTTCATGTACCGCGTGACCCTGGGTGCCCACTCATCCCAGGACAGGTCCTTCTCCTCCTTCACGGAGGCGGCCGCGCGCGTTTCCGCGTCGTGCCCGTCGACCTGCAGGTGCCCGAACTCGGTGTTCGGCACCAGCTTGCCGTCGAGGAACACCGCGCTGCCGATGCCCGTGCCGAACGTCAGCAGCACCACGGTCCCGTTCTTGCCCACCCCGGCGCCGAACGACATCTCCGCGATGCCGGCCGCGTCCGCGTCGTTCATCACGACGATGTCCTCGGGCTTGCGCTTGAGGCGCTCGGCGAACAACGTCTGCGCGTCGCAGTCGATCCAGCCCTTGTCGACGTTCGCGGCGCTCAGGGCCACCCCGTGCTTGACCACGCACGGCAGCGTGATCCCGACGGGACCCTCCCACTGGAACTTCTCGACGATCTCCGCGACCACCTCGGCCACCGCCTGCGGTGTCGAGGGCTGGGGCGTGGGGATCCGCATGCGTTCGCCGTCCAGTGCTCCTGCCTCGAGGTCGACCAGGCCGCCCTTCACGCCGGAGCCGCCGATGTCCACACCGAACCCGCGGGTGATGCCCATCCCCGTGGTCCTTCCTACTCGATCCTGCTTGCTTCGATTCAGTACACCGTGGTGCGCAGACATTAGCCTGACGTTGTCCGATAGTCCCGTGCTAGTGACACAGGAGGGAACCGGTCGTGTTCGATCCCCGGCCACTCGTCGACATCGCGACGGCCATCGGACGGGAAGCGGGTGCTCTTGTTCAGCGCATGCGCGCCTCCGCCGTCGTCTCGTTCGACACCAAGAGCACCTCGACCGACGTCGTGACCGCCGCCGACCGCGCCTCGGAACAACTCGTACGGACGCGTCTGTCCGAGGCGCGCCCCGGCGAACCCGTGCTCGGTGAGGAGGAGGGCGGTGACGTCGTCGAGGGGGTGACCTGGGTCGTCGACCCCATCGACGGCACCGTCAACTACCTCTACGGAATCCCCTGGTACTCGGTGTCGATCGCAGCGCAGCTCGACGGCGAGTCCGTCGCCGGCGCGGTGTTCGAGCCCGCCACCGGGCGCATGTGGACCGCCGCACGTGGTCATGGCGCGTTCCTGGACGGCTCGCCGTTGCGCGTGTCCACCACCACAGACCTGTCGCTGTCCTTGCTGGGCTACGGGTTCGCCTACCGGTCCGAGCGGCGGCAGCGCCAGGCGGACGCCTGGGCCGGGATGGCCACCCGCGTCCGCGACCTGCGCCGGGCCGGAGCGGCGTCGCTCGACCTGTGCTCGGTGGCGGCGGGCCGGCTCGACGCCTACGCCGAGCACGGTCTCGGGCGGTGGGACTGGGCCGCGGGCGGGTTGATCGCCGCGGAGGCCGGTGCGGTCGTCCGGTTGCCGGGATCGTCGCCGGAACTGGGGGCGGACGCGACGTTCGCGTGCACCCCCGGCGTGGCCGACGAGATGTACCGCGCGTTGACGGAGAGCGGATTCGGCAAGGTCTGAATCAAGTCAAGCTCCGAATCAACACATGGATCAACTCAACGTTGATCCGATCCACCTCACGTTGATTCGTCAACGTCGACGTTGACGAATCAACGTTGACGCGCGGGCTGTCCAGTCAGAGTCGACAGCAGGGTGACGACCTCGCGCACGTCAGCGATGTGGAACAGCTCGCCGACGGTCCGGTTGCCGAACCCGTCGGGCACGACGCGGTCACCGATGTGGATGTGGCCGGAGCCGTCGGGCTCCTCGGTGAACGTCAGGGTGCTGATCGCGGTGAGGTCGGTCGACCGCGATCGGCGACCTGGCGTGGACACGACGCGTTGGTCGGTCACGTAGTAGGTCGTGCGACGCAACGTGAAACGGCGCCACACGAACGGTTCGACGAAGTAGAAGAACAGGTCCAGGGCGGCGAGCACGGCCAGCGTGCCCAGTGCCGCCGGCCAGCCCGAGAAGAAGTCCGCCCACCCCTGACCGGCGACGATCAACGCGGCGAGCAGCCCGATCTTGACGGCCTCGAACTTCAGGCTGAACCGCATCCAGCGCCGGTCCTCGCGCACGAACACCGTGCGTCTCGACGGATTCCCTTGCCACAGCACGCGCTCTTCAGCGCGAAGATCTACCCCCATTGGGGGAAAGATAGCGGGCGAACCGGACGGATCAGCGGAAGATCAGCAGGTCACTTCGCGGGCGCCGGCCAGGTTGTCGGCGTTGATCGACGGGGGAGCGGCCGCGGCGACCTGACCGCCCTGCTGCTCCGGCTGCTGCGCCGCCCACTCGGCGAGCTGGTCGAGCACCTTGCGGGCGTTGCTGTTGGGCTTGACCTCGTCGAACTTCTTGCCGATCGCGATGTCCACGGTGGCGTCCTGACGGTCGTCGCGCACGAGCTCCAGGCACGGCTCGAGCAACGAGAGCGTGCGCGCGGCCGAGGCGCCAGGCGCGCCGAAGCGGATCTGGCCGCGGCAGGTCATGTCGCCCGCCGGGTAGATCGGGTCGTTGCCGGGCTCGGCCGCCTGCTTGAGGCCGAGTTCGGTGAACATCGTCGCGACGGCCTTGGCGTGGTTGCGCTGCGTCGAGGCGTTGACGACCTTGAAGTTCACGTCGGCGACCGGCACCGGGTTCGTGCGGTCGAGCGCGTCGTGCTCCAGGACCGTGCCGAGCGCCGGTGGCGGTGGCGTCGGGGCCGCGGCCGCATCGGCCGCCGGGCTCTCCGATGTCACGACGTTGCCCGGCGCGTTGCACTTGATGGCCGCGTCCACGTCGCTCGCGTTGCCGAGCACCTTCACCCACACGAACACGGAACTGACCAACAGCACCGCGAACAGGACGAGCGCGGGCACGGGCCGACGCCTCTTGTAAGGCGTCAAGCTTCCCGATGCGGATCCCACGTTCGAAGCCCTCCCCGTGATCCGTCCCCTGAGGTCAGCCTAGGCCCTGCCCGGCTGACGCGCGCCCCGACGGGCGTGACCGAACGCACCGACCTGATTGCTCACAGTCAAGACGGTACCGGCCCGGCGTCAGGTTGCACGCCCAGGCGTACACGCACCTGCACAGGGTATCGGTCCAGCGTACAAAGGTTGTGTCACCCGTCCGGTCGGTAAGGGGTAACCCGATGTTGAGTCATCCGGACGGTGAGCTACCCTCTGCGCGCTCCGCACACATGTCGATCAAGCCGATGGTCACGTCAAGGGGGTTGGCACGACCGACGGGTGTGAGAGACCTACGTCACCTTGACGTGGGGCACAAAAGAGGTCGCTGGAGCGTTAACCAGCGACACGAACAGTCTCCGTAGACCGCAGGGGTGAAGAAGATGGCGACCGACTACGACGCGCCGCGTCGCAGCGAGGCGGACGAACTCGCTGAGGACTCCCTCGAGGAGTTGAAAGCCCGGCGGAACGAGACGCAGTCCGGCGTCGTCGACGTCGACGAGGACGCGAGCGCTGAGAACTTCGAGCTGCCCGGCGCCGATCTGTCCGGCGAGGAGCTCACGTTCAAGGTCCTGCCGAAGCAGGCCGACGAGTTCACGTGCTCGAAGTGCTTCCTGGTGCACCACCGCAGCAGGCTCGCCGAGGACAACGGCGGCACGTACATCTGCCGCGACTGCGCCTGATGCTCGACGCACGGCACCTGGCCTGCGTCTGACACCAGCGCCCTGACCGCAGGGCGTGACCGGATCAGCGAAGTCCGCCGAAAGAACTGGGCGCTCACCCTCACGGGTGGCGCCCAGTTGTGTTTCCGTCTCAGGACTTGATCGCGGCGGCGAGCTCTTCCGGGCGCCGCGTGCTGATCACCCAGTAGGGGGTCGGGTCCTCCGGGTCCGTCACGCGCACCCGCACGAGCGGCTTGACCCAGCCCCGGTGCACGACGAACGCCGCCGGGTCGAGGTCGCGGCCCATGGTCCGGCGGCGGTCCTCGGCGGCGATGATCTCGACCTCGCCGAGCAGCTCCAGCGGGATGTGCGCGTCACCGGCGTGCAGCTCGCCGTCGGCCACCTCGACCTTCGTGGACCCCATCCGGATGATGAGCACGACGGTCAGGGGCAGCAGGATCACGTACGGCAGCCAGGACCGGACGCCGGGGAAGCCCATGTGCACCTCGGCGGCCAGCAACGCGGCCGCGAGCAGCGGCAGGGGCCAGATCCACCACGTCACGTACAGGCGCTCGCGGAAGGTCGTAGTGGCGGTCACGGCAGTCTCACTCACGTCGTCAGGGTAATCTCGGCCGCCGTGTCCAGCGTCGAGGTGTTGCTGACCCGGCTCGATCCGGGGGTTCCCGTGCCCGCCTACGCCCGTCATGGCGACGCGGGCGCTGATCTGGTCACCACGTCGGACGTCGTCATTCCACCAGGCGAGCGCGCGGTGGTCGGCACCGGTGTCGCGATCGCGCTGCCGGACGGGTTCGCGGGTTTCGTCCACCCGCGGTCGGGCCTCGCGGCGAGGGTCGGCCTGAGCGTGGTGAACACTCCCGGAACGATCGATTCCGGCTACCGCGGTGAGATCCGCGTTTGTCTCGTGAACCATGATCTTCGTGAGCCGATCGTGCTGTCGCGCGGCGACCGGATCGCCCAGCTCGTCGTGCAACGCGTCGAGCACGCGGTGTTCCGCGAGGTCACCGAGCTCTCCGAGACGGAGCGCGGTGCGGGAGGCTATGGCTCGACCGGCGGGCACGTGGTGCTCGCCCGTACGAATGCGGAGGGGTAGGGGCATGTTCGGAAGGCGCCGCAAGCGCGGTCGTCACTCCTCGGGGGCGGTCGACACCGGTCAGGAGCACGACGAGTCGTTCGACGAGGTCGACGGCCCGTGGGACTCCACGGTCGCGCCCCGCGACGACGTGCAGCGGCTCGACCTGGGATCGGTGCAGCTGCCGATGCCGGACGAGGCCCAGCTGCAGGTCGAGATGGACCAGCAGAACGGCTCCGTGCGCGCCGTGCACGTGCTCACCTCGGTCGGCCAGCTGACGGTCAGCGCGTTCGCCGCGCCGAAGTCCGGTGGCCTGTGGCGGGAGGTCGGCGCCGAGCTGATCGACGGCCTCAAGGAGGACGGCGCCCGCATCAACCGCGAGAACGGTGAGTGGGGCGAGGAGATCACCGCGCGCAACCAGGGCGTGCAGATCCTCTTCGTCGGCGTCGACGGCCCGCGGTGGATGCTGCGCGGCGTCGCGGCCGGTCCCGAGGAGCACTTCGAGCAGAACTCCGCGGCGTTGCGCGAGATGCTGCGCGGCACCGTGGTCGTGCGCGGTGAGCAGCCCATGCCGCCCCGCACCCCGCTGCCGGTCGAGCTGCCGGAGGCGATCGCCCGGCACATCCAGCAACAGGGCTAGAGCTTCGCCTGCTGCCACGCCCGCACCGCACGCCCGAGCGCGTGTGGGTAGGCGTCCAGCGTGGTCGTGAGGAGCACGGCGCGGGGCATCGCCTCCGCCCACTGCCGGGCGATCTCGATCGGGTGCACCGGATCGTCGGTGCACCCGAGGATCCCGGCCGGCACGTCCAGGGACTTCAACTCCTCGAGCGTCGGCGCGAGCGACTCGGCGGCTTCCTCGAAGTGCGGCACGAGCCGGTCCCCGTAGCCGCGCCAGGCCCTGGACAGCTCGTCGTGCAGCCACCCGGTCGTCCCGGCCAGAGCCGTTGCCAGGCCCCGGGTCCTGACGATCTCGGCACTCGCTCTGGCCGCCTGCGCGGCCGGTGCGTCCCGAGGGGCGCCGATCCACGCGGGCAACGCCAGCACGAGTCCCGCGCACCGGTCCGGGTTGTGCGCCGCCCAGCGTGCCGCCACGTGCGCGCCCAGTGAGACACCACCCACCACGATCGGGTGGCCTGCCGGGGCATTTTCGAGCGCCGTCAACCGTTCACCCAGTGTGCGCACGAGCGGGGCGTGGAGAACGGCACCGACCTGCGACAACGGCTCGGTGAAGACAGACCGGACGAACACCTCGTCGGAGGCGGTTCCGGGCAGCAGGACGACGGTCTCGGCAGGCACGCCGAGGATTGTCGTCGCTCGTGCGTACCCTCACTGTCAGACGGCCCACACCACGGGGCCACCAGAGCAATGCAGGAGTCGGGGATGAGCGGCTATTGGCGCCGCTTGGTACGTCGCTTGACCAGTGACGTGACCGAGCTCGACGCGGACGACCTGTCGCGAAAAGCGGAGGCCGTCGGCGCGGTGAAGGCCTGCGACTGCAAGTCCGGTGAGGAGGTCACCGTCCTCGGCAGGCTCCGCAGCGTGGAGCTCTGTCCCCGGGACGCGGCCGCCACCCTGGAAGCCGAGCTCTACGACGGCACCGAGGGCGTCACCCTCGTCTGGCTCGGCCGCCGTCGCATCGCCGGAATCGAGCCTGGTCGGACGATCAAGGCCCGAGGCCGCATCGCCGTGCGCGACGGGCGCAAGGTGCTCTACAACCCCTATTACGAGTTGCAGATCGCTTCATGACCTCAGCTGAGACCGAAGAAAAGCAGCCCACCGTCCTCGAGCAGATGGGCGGCGTGAGCGGAATGCTCTACTCGTCGCTGCCCGTGCTCGTCTTCGTGATCATCAACTTCGCGACCAAGAACCTGATGGCCGCGATCATCAGCTCCCTCGCCGCCGCCGTCGTCATCGGCGTGGTCCTGGCCGTGCGCAAGGGAACCATCCAGCCCGCGATCTCCGCCGTCTTCGGCGTCGGCATCGCGGCCTTCATCGCCTACAAGACGGGCGAGGCGAAGGGTTTCTTCCTCTTCGGCATCTGGCAGAGCGTCGTGTACGGCAGCGCCTTCCTGCTGTCGATCATCCTGCGCTGGCCGCTCGCCGGCGTGATCTGGACGTTCCTCAACGGCCGGGACCGCTCCTGGCGCGCCGACAAGGCCACGGTCCGCGACTACGACATCGCGACCTTCGTCTGGGCCCTCGTCTTCTTCGCGCGCTTCGTGGTGCAGCGCTGGCTCTACGACGAGGACCAGGTCGGCTGGCTCGCCGTCGCCCGCCTCGGCATGGGCTACCCGCTGATGGCCATCGCCCTGCTCGCGACCGTCTGGGCGGTCCGCCGCGCCGACAAGCGCCTCAAGGCGGCGGAGGAAGCCGCCGAGGCCCAGGCCGCGAAGGAGGCCGAGGTGAACGAGGTGCTCGCCCGCACGGCCGACGACCTCCTCACCCCGGACATGGACGAACTCAAGCGCGTCGTCGACGCCGAGTCCCGCGACAGGTCCAGAGACTGACCCGCACGACGCCACACGGCCGGCACCCCGCTCCGGGGCGCCGGCCGTGACCGTTTCAGGGCGGACCGAGGATCGCGCGCAGTTCGTCGCGGCCCGTCACCCCGAGCACGCCGTAGATCGCGTGCAGGTGGTTGTCGACGGTGCGTTTGGACGTGTGGAGCCGCGCCGCGATCTGCTGGTTGGTGAGCCCGGACGTGGCCAGCCGGGCGACCTCCGTCTGGCGGCGGGTCAGCCGGGCTCGGCAGGGGTGGTCGCCGGTGCGCAGGGCGGGGGTGTGCGCTGCGTCGAAGTCGCGGGCCAGCAGGGCCTGGCGGGCGGAGGTCTGCGAGGCGGCGCGCGGGTTGCCCCGGGCTCGGTGCAGGCGGGTGGCGGCGCCCAGGGCCTCGGCGGCGTGGAGGGTGGCGCCGAGGCGGTGGAACGTGGTCGCGGTGGCTTCCAGCAGTGCCGGGGAAGCCTGGGCGAGTGCGGTGGCGTGGGCCGCGTAGGCGCCGGTGAGCGGGTCGGTCATGGTGGACGTGAGGGCGGTCAGGCGCCGGGACGTGTCGGCGCCCAGGCGGGCCGCGTCGTGCAGCGCCATCGCTTCGCTGCCGTGCGCGCCGAGGGAGGCGCACTCGTCGGCGGCATCCAGCGCCGCGGTGGTGGCGGCGGGGAGGTCGCCGGTCGCGGCCAGGACCCACGAGCGGGCCAGGGAGACGGTGAGCCCGGCCAGACGCCACGCCGGTCGGCGGGCGGTCTCGGCTCGGGCCAGCGAGTCCTGGGCCAGGGCGGTGTCGCCGGTGAGGGCCGCGGCGAAGGCCAGGTTGGCCAGGGCGATGGCGTCGAAGACCAGCGGTGGTGTGGCCGCGGCGGGTTTCGGGGTGCCTTCGCGGGCCAGGCGAAGGGCTTGCGAACCGTGGCCTCGCATGCGCGCGCAGAAGGACAACGCGCTGTAGAGGGATGTTGCGCCGGTGAAGGCGAGTTCGTCGAACGGGCGGGTGTGCATCGTCAGCGCCAAGGCCTCGGCTTCGGCGAGGTGCCCGGCGAACGCCAGGGCGAAGCCGCGCATGCGCAAGGCACCGTCGTCGGGTTCAGCGCCAGCCGAGTAGGCGTCGATCTCGTGCAGCACGTCGCTGTAGCGCCCCGCGTGCAGGAGACACAACGCTCTGGTGCGTCGCATGTGGACGGTCAGATGGGGTGCCACGGGCTGATGGGTGCGTTCCAGCACGGAAGTCACGTGTGAGTGCTGTGCGGCGGAGATGACACGCACGACTCGCAGCCAGTCGCGCAGGTCCGCGGGCAGGGAAGGGACGTCGACGCTGTCGAGAACGGCGTCGGCCGCAGCGGCGTCGCCCAGGCCGAAGTGCAGGTTCATCGCACGGGTGGCGCCCAGACGGCTCAGGTCCTCGGCCGACAGCGCGCCGGACATCACGTCGGCGAGGGTCGCCTCGGCCTCGGACGGCGCCCGGCCGTGCATCAGGACCTGGCCGAACACGTGGCCCACGCGGTCCAGGCCGCCCGCCGCCACCGCGCCCCGGCAGAGGCGTTCGGCGAGCGTCACGTCCTGGGCGGCCCAGGCCTGGTCGGCGGCTGCGGCGAGCAGGTCGACCGAGGGCGGCGCACCGCTGTCGAGCCGCCAGGTGGCGATGCGCATGAGGTCTTCACGACGGCGGCCGCCTGTTTCCTCGAGAGCGGTGGCCAACGCTCGTTGGTGGGCTCGCGCGCGCAACGTGGGGCATGTAGCGCGGAGCAGGCTGCCGTAGAGGGGATGCCCTAGTCGCACCATCGCGCGACGGTCCGATGACGCGACACGGATCAAACCGCGCGTTTCGAGTTCGTCCAGCGCCTCTTCCTGGACCAACGGCGCCAGCAGGTCCAGCTCGACGGGTTCGGAGTAGGCGAGGAGCTCCAAGGCGTGCCGGTGCGCGGCATCGAGGCGGCCCAGGTTCGAGCGCACGAGTTCGGCGAGGCGGCCGTCGAGTTCGATCGCGCCGTGCCACGACCAGATGCCGTCGTCGGTGCGCAACGACCCCACGGCACGTCCGGACACGACGAGTTCCCTCAGGTACAACGGGTTGCCGGTGCTGGCCGACCACAACAACGTCGCGGACCGCGTGTCGACCGGCCCGCCCAGAGCGCGTTCGAGGAGCAGGTCGGACTCGGAACGGGCCAGGTCGTCCACCGTCACCCGGCGCAGCAGGCCCTCCTGCCAGAGTTCGGTGCGGTCGCCAGGGCGTGCGGTCACCAGAACGCGTGCGTGCCTGTGCCGGATCACGTGCTGCAACAACGCAACGGAGGCGTCGTCGAGCAGATGCGCGTCATCCACGACGATCACCAAGGGCCGTGACAACGCCAACAGGTGCTCCACGGCACGACCGAGCGGGTTTGCCGTGCGCAGGTCGGCAGGCAGCATCGCGGCCATGGCACCGAACGGGATGGACGACGTCGCCACGGTCGCATAGCAGCGCCGCACCACCACACCGGTGCGTTCGAGCCGTGTGACGACCTCGTCCGTGAGCCGGGTCTTGCCCACACCGGCGGGTCCGACGAGAGCCGCGCCGGGTTCGGACGTCAGCGCGGACACCACGTCCTCGAGTTCCCGCGCCCTGCCCACGAACGGCCACACGGCTCGCAGTGTGCCCAAGTCCCGGCTCACCGCGCACATCGATTTACGTCCCCAGACCGAACAACGCGCGCAAGCCACCCCGTCCGGTCACACCGACGGTGGCGTACGTCGTGTGCAGGTGGTTGTCCACGGTGCGTTTGGCGATGGCGAGCCGTGCGGCGATCTCCACGTTCGTCAGCCCCGCCACGGCCAGACGCGCGATCTCCAGCTGACGCGGCGTCAACGCGACGAGCGTGCTCGTCACCACCAGGCCGGGCGTGCTCGCGCCGTCGAACGACTCCATGAGCGCCGACGCCTTCTTCTCCAGGCGATCCGCGTCCCGAGGCCGGTCGTGCAACCGCGACAGCCTGCTCGCCTCCGCGAGTGCCTCGGCCGCGTACAACGTGACACCGCACGCCAAGAACGCCGCCGCCACCTCCTCCAGCCCCGCTGGGTCACGCAACGCGCGCGCTTGGGCGTGCGAGGCGTATGCGGTCGTCAGAGCGTCACGCCGCGTCTTGGCGAGTTCCAGCAGACGCGGCGAGGTGTCCGCACCGAACCGTGCGGCGTCGTGCAGCGACACGATCTCGTCCGCGTGTGCGCCGTGTTCCCCGGCCAACGCGGCGTTGTCCAGGGCGGCCTGCATGGCTTCGTTGACCCGCCCGGCCCCCGCGAGCACCCACGACCGTGCGGTGCCCACGGCGAACTGCGCGATACGCCACGGGGGCCGCACCCCGGCTTCCGCGCGCGCCAACGCACGGAACGCACGATCAGACTGCCCGTGCAACGCCGCCCCGGCCGCGAACTCGGCCAGCAGCAGCACGTCCCACATCATCGGCACCGTCCCGGGCTCGGTCACGCCCTCCGCCGTGATGCGCACGGCCGCCGCGGCCTTCCCACGCACGCGGGCGCTCTGGCTCAACAGCACCCGCGGCGGCACCTGTGCCACCGACCAGCGGCTCTCCTCGACCGCCTCGGCCAGCGCCCGCGCCGCCCGCTTCTCGGCCTCCACCAGGTCACCGCCGCGCAGCATGCTCTCGTTGCGCACACCCCGCGCCGCCGCCACCAGCGTCGGGAACCGCCCGGCCGCCGCGAGCACCGCCGGTGCGTTCTCCTCCACCTGCGCGACCGCCTCGGGGTACCGCCCGGCGAACTGGTCCGCGATCGCCAGCACCTGCCGTCCCGCCGTCTCCGCCCAGCCGCCCTCGGCGACCAGCAGATCCCCGCCCAGCCGCGCGATCCGCACCGGTGCCGCTTCCAGCGCGACCATCAGCGAGAAGAACAACACCGCGTGCTCGAGTTCGGCGGGCAGCTCCCGTTCGGTCACGTGGTCCAGCACGGCCACAGCGGCGGCGTCGTCACCGACACCGAAGAACAGGTTGAACGCGCGCGCACAGCCGACCTGGATCAACGTCGCGATGTCGCCACACGACGCCATGGCCGAGGCGAACACGGACTCGGCCTCATCGCATTGGCGTTGGTACATCAGCACCAGACCCAGCACGAGCCCAACGCGCGGTGTCATCTCACGGGCAACGGCCGCGCGCGAGAGCCGTTCGGCGAGCTCCCAGTCTTGTGCGGACAGTGCGTGTTCGGCCGCACGCGCCAGCACGTCCGGTGAGTCCGCCGTCCCGCTGTCGAGCCGCCACGTCGCGAGGCGCACCGCATCACCGGGCCGCTCCGCACCGGCGGCTTCGAGCCTGTCCGCCAATGCACGCCTGTGCGCCCGTGCACGCAACGTCGGACAAGTGGCCCGTAGGCGCGCGCTGTACAAGGGATGCGCAACGCGCGTGCGTCCATCGTCACCGACGCGGACGAACCCCATCTCCACCAAATCCCGCGGCACGGGCATCAACGAAGGTTCCAGTGGCTCCCCGTACGCCAGCAGCTCCAGCGCCCGCCGCTGCGGCTCCGCGAGCCGGCCCAGCGTCAGGTCCACGAGCTCGGCGAGCCGCCCGGACAGCTCCAGCGGCCCGTTCCAGCTCCACCCGCCCCCGGTCTCGGTCACCGCGCCCGTGTGCCGCCCGGCCGCCACGAGTTCCTTGAGGTACAACGGATTGCCCTGGCTGTTCGCCCACACCAGGTGCCGCGTCGAGGCGTCGGCCGGCCCGCCCAGCGCCGCCGCGAGCAACGCGTCCGCCCGTTCCCGGTCCAGTGCCTTGACCGCGACGACGGTCAGTCCCTCGATGCCCCAGCAAGGCTGTGCGGTGCACATGACCCGCATCAGCCGATGCCGCACGAGGTGTCGCAACACCGACAACGACGCGTCGTCGAGCAGATGGGCGTCATCGATCGACAACACCCTTTGGCCGCCACGAGAGAGGTGTTCGGCAGCCGTCCGCACAGACGACGACGGGAGCAGCCCTCGCGAGGCAGGCAGGTCGGAAGGCACGAGCGATGCGAACGCACCGAGTGGAATACGCGATGTCGCGACCGTGGCATAACAACGCACGACCGGGTGCGGCACGGCGAGCAACGCCTCGGCGGCCAGCCGTGTCTTCCCCACGCCAGGAGGGCCGGACAGCAGCACCGCGCCGTCCACGGCCAACGCCCGCAGCGCGGTCCGCAACTCTCTCTCGCGCCCGACCAGGGGCAGCTGATCGCTCACGGGTGGTAAGTGCCCGCATCCGTTCCGCAGATACGGAACGGCCATGCCGCCGTGAGGCCGTCACAGCGGCAACCACCCGATCCGGCTAATACCCGAGCGCGGACTTGATTTCTTGCTCAACCGCCGCGGTCGTCACGAACAGCAGCTCGTCGCCGCCTTCCAGGGTGTCGTCCGGCTGCGGCACGATGACCCGCCCGCCGCGCAGGATCGTCACCAGCGCGGCGTCGCGCGGCAGCGTCAGCTCCGACACCGCACGCCCGGCGAACGGCGTCGCCTCGTCGAGCGTGATCTCCACGAGGTTCGCCTGCCCCTGCCGCAACGTCAGCAGCCGCACGACGTCACCGATCGTCACGGACTCCTCGACCATGGCGGCCAGCAGCCGTGGCGTCGACACGGCCACGTCGACACCCCACGACTCGGTGAACAGCCATTCGTTCGTGGGGTCGTTCACGCGCGCGACGACGCGACGGACCGCGAACTCCGTCTTCGCCAGCAGCGACACCACGAGGTTGACCTTGTCGTCACCGGTCGCGGCGATCACCACGTCGCACAGGTGCATGCCCGCGTCCTCCAAAGAGGACAACTCGCACGCGTCGGCCTGCACCCACTCGGCCTGCTCGACGGAGTTCGGGTCGAAGTGCGCCCGGTCCCGTTCGATCAGCATGACCTGGTGCCCGTCCGAGACGAGCTCCTGCGCGATGGACCGCCCCACCGCTCCCGCACCAGCGATCGCGACCCGCATCAGCTCTCCTCCGGTGCCTGCAACGCCGCGGCGGCGACGTCGGTGATCGTGCCGGACAGCGCCGCCACGTAGATGGTGTCGTCCGCCTGCACCGTGGTCTTCGCGTCGGGCAGCACGCCCGTGCCGAACCGCATCAGGAACGCCACCCGCGCCCCGATCGCGCCCTCCAGCTCGAGGACCGGCCGCCCGACCCACTCCTCGGCGACCTCGATCGGCAGCACCGCGACCGTGCCGGACGGGTCGCGCCACGCCGTCGACGCGCCCTCGGGCAGCAGCATCCGCAGGAACCGGTCGGTCGACCACGGCACCGTCGCCACCGTCGGGATGCCCAGGCGCTCGTACACGGCCGCGCGCTTGTGGTCGTAGATCCGCGCGACGACGTGCTCGACGCCGAACGTCTCCCGCGCCACCCGCGCCGAGATGATGTTCGAGTTGTCGCCGCTGGAGACCGCCGCGAACGCGCCCGCGCGCTCGACACCGGCCTCGATCAGGACATTGCGGTCGAAACCGTTGCCGACGACCTGCTGTCCGTGGAAGTCGCTGCCCAGCCTGCGGAACGACTGCGCGTCCTTGTCGATCACGGCGACCTGGTGGTCGAGTCGCTCCAGAGCCCTGGCCAGGGACGCCCCCACCCGGCCACAGCCCATGATCACCACGTGCACGACATGCCTCCTCAGGCGAACCTTGCGCAGAACCTACCGAGCATTAGCCCGTCCCGGTGAGCGGACCCCTTACGCTCTGGCCGTGTCCAAGCTCGCCACCGCTGCCAAACGCCTCCTGGTCGGACGGCCGTTCCGCAGCGATCGCCTCGCTCACACCCTGCTGCCCAAACGCATCGCCTTGCCGGTCTTCGCCTCCGACGCCATGTCGTCGGTCGCGTACGCGCCGGAAGAGATTTTCCTGATGCTGTCGGTGGCCGGCTTGAGCGCCTATGCAATGGCGCCGTGGGTGGGTGTCGCGGTCGTCGTGGTCATGCTCACCGTGGTCGCCAGCTACCGCCAGAACGTGCACGCCTACCCGTCCGGCGGTGGCGACTACGAGGTCGCGACGGTCAACCTCGGGCGCAGAGCGGGGCTCACGGTGGCGAGCGCCCTGCTCGTCGACTACATCCTCACGGTCGCGGTGTCGATCTCGGCGGCCGCGGCGAACATCGGGTCCGCGATCCCGTTCGTCGCGACGCACAAGGCCGAGTTCGCGGTCGCGGCCATCGTGCTGCTGACGGCGGTGAACCTGCGCGGCATCCGCGAGTCCGGCAGCGCGTTCGCCGTCCCCGTCTACGCGTTCATGATCGGCGTCTTCGGCCTGATCGGCTACGGCCTGTTCCGCGGGTTCGTCCTGGGCGACGACATGCGGGCGGAGAGCTCCGGCCTGGAGATCCACGCCGAGTCGGACCACCTGATGGGCCTCGCGTTCGTGTTCCTCGTGCTGCGTGCGTTCTCATCGGGCTGTGCGGCGCTCACGGGCGTGGAGGCGATCAGCAACGGCGTGCCCGCTTTCCGCAAGCCGAAGTCACGCAACGCCGCCACGACGCTGCTGCTGATGGGCGGCATCTCGGTCGTCATGCTGATGGGCCTGATCATCCTCGCCCAGCTCACCGACGTGCGGATGGCCGAGTTCCCGAAGCAGCAGATCGCCAACGCGCCCGAGGGCTACGAGCAGAAGACGATGGTCGCGCAGATCGCGCACGCCGTGTTCGACAGCTTCCCGCCGGGCTTCTACTTCATCGCCGGCGTCACCGCGCTCATCCTCGTGCTCGCCGCGAACACCGCGTTCAACGGCTTCCCGGTGCTCGGCTCGATCCTCGCCCAGGACCGCTACCTGCCGCGTCAGTTGCACACGCGCGGCGACCGGCTCGCGTTCTCCAACGGCATCCTGTTCCTCGCGGGGTTCGCGGTCGTGCTGGTGATCGCGTTCGACGCCGAGGTGACGCGGCTCATCCAGCTCTACATCGTCGGCGTCTTCGTGTCGTTCACGCTGAGCCAGCTCGGCATGATCAAGCACTGGCAGCGGCTGCTCAAGAACGAGACCGACGCCCAGGCGCGCACCCGGATGCGGCGCTCGCAGGCCATCAACACGTTCGGCCTGGCGCTGACGGCGACCGTGCTGATCATCGTGCTCATCACGAAGTTCACCAAGGGCGCGTGGATCGCCATCGCCGCGATGGCCGCCATCTACGCGTTGATGACCGCTATCAGGAAGCACTACGACACGGTCGCGGAGGAGCTCCGCAAGCAGGAACGCGTACGGACGATGCCCGCGCGCAACCACTGCATGGTGCTCGTGTCCAAACTGCACATGCCGACGCTGCGGGCGCTGTCCTACGCGAAGGCCACCCGGCCGGACGTGCTGGAGGCCGTCACGGTCAACGTCGACGACGGCGACACCCGCAAGCTCGTCGCCGAGTGGGAGAAGGAGAACTTCAAGATCCCGCTCAAGGTCATCGAGTCCCCCTATCGGGAGATCACCAAGCCCGTTCTCGACTACGTCAAGAGAGTCAAGACGGACAACCCGCGCGACGTTGTTACGGTGTTCATCCCCGAGTACGTCGTCGGCCACTGGTGGGAGCAGCTGCTGCACAACCAGAGCGCGTTGCGGCTCAAGGGAAGGCTGCTGTTCCAGCCGGGTGTGATGGTGACGAGCGTGCCTTGGCAGCTCGAGTCTTCGGTGAAGGTCAAGGACAAGGACGTCATCGCGCCCGGCGCTGTCCGAAGGGGACTTGACGACCGATGAGCACTGTCAAAGAAGACTGGACCGGCCGCAAGGTCGAGGTCGAGGTAGGACCCGTCGCGCACGGCGGGCATTTCGTCGCACGGCACGAGGGGCGCGTTCTGTTCGTGCGCCACGCACTGCCCGGCGAACGCGTCGTGGCGTCGGTGTACGAGGACAACGGCGGGTCGTTCTGCCGTGCGGACGCCATCGAGGTCCTGGAGCCGTCACCGGACCGGGTCGAGGCGCCGTGCCCGTTCAGCGGCCCCGGGATGTGCGGCGGCTGCGACTTCCAGCACGTGTCCTGGGACGCGCAGCGGGAGCTCAAGGCCCAGGTCGTGCGCGAGCAGCTGACCCGCCTGGCGAAGATCGACCGGGACGTGGTCGTCGAGGCGCTGCCGGGCGGCCCGCTGGAGTGGCGGACCCGGATCCGGATGGCCGTCGACCGCGACGGACGACCGGGTTTCCGCGGCACCCGTTCCCACGATGTGATCCCGATCGACCACTGTGTGATCTCCCGGCCGGGCATGGTCGAGGCCGTGGCCGACCGAACGTGGCGGGCCCAGGAACTCACGATCGTCCAGGACGGTGACGGCAACCGTCATGTGGGTGAGGTGCGCGGCCGACACACCGCGCGCCGCGCCGGAACCGGTACGGCCGTCGAGACCGCCGCCAACCGAAAGTGGCGAATTTCAGCGGACGGCTTCTGGCAGGTCCACCCCGCCGCCGCGGACACGTTCGCGAAGGTCGTGGGGGAGTGGGCGGCGGCCGAACCCGGCCAGCGCGCGTGGGACCTCTACGGCGGTGCCGGCCTCTTCGCCTCGGTGCTCGGACGGCAGGTCGGCGAGACCGGTTCCGTGCTGGTCGTGGAGTCGTTCCCAGGCGCTGTGGAAGACGGCCGGCGCAACCTCCGCCGCATGTCCCAGGTCGAGTTCGTGGTCGACAAGGTCGAACGCGCCGTGGGGCGTCGTCTGCCCGTTGAAGACCCTCACGTCGTAGTGCTAGACCCCCCTCGCAAGGGGGCGGGCAAGGTCGTTGTGGCTGAAGTCGCACGGCGCCGTCCCGAACGCGTCGTCTACGTCGCCTGCGACCCGGCCGCGCTGGCCCGCGACCTGGCCGAATTCACTGTTCAGGGGTACCGGCTCGCTGATCTTCGGGCGTTCGACGCGTTCCCGATGACGCACCACATGGAGTGCATCGCCCTGCTGGTTCCTGAGACCAGCTGACAAGGCGTCTCAGTGGCGTCTCCGTAGACTGAGCCGAAGTCTTCAGGAGTGAGGTGGGCGTGGTGACCCTGCTGGAGTCCGTGCACGGACCGGCTGATCTGAAACGGATGGACGAGGCGCAGCTGACGCAGCTGTGCGACGAGATCCGTCGTTTCCTGGTCGACAAGGTGTCCAAGACGGGCGGGCACCTGGGCCCGAACCTGGGTGTCGTCGAGCTGACCGTGGCGCTGCACCGCGTCTTCGACTCGCCGCAGGACCCGATCGTCTTCGACACCGGGCACCAGTCGTACGTGCACAAGATCGTCACGGGCCGTCGCGACGGCTTCGACCGGCTCCGTCAGAAGGACGGCATGTCGGGCTACCCGTCGCGGTCGGAGTCCGAGCACGACGTGCAGGAGAGCTCACACGCCTCGACGGCGCTGTCCTACGCGGACGGTCTGGCGAAGGCGAAGCAGATCAACGGCGCGCACGGCCACGTGGTCGCCGTCGTCGGAGATGGCGCGCTGACCGGCGGTATGTGCTGGGAGGCGTTGAACAACATCGCGTCGGACAAGAACCGTCCGGTCGTGATCGTCGTCAACGACAACGGCCGCTCCTACTCGCCGACGATCGGTGGTCTCGCCGACCACCTGTCGTCGTTGCGCCTGCGCCCCGGCTACGAGCGGGTGCTGGAGAAGGGCAAGAGCGCGCTGCAGCAGACGCCGTTCTTCGGCAAGCCGCTGTACGCCGCGCTGCACGCCGCCAAGCGCGGCATCAAGGACGCTCTGGCGCCGCAGGCGATGTTCGAGGACCTCGGCCTCAAGTACATCGGCCCGGTCGACGGCCACGACATGGCGACGCTCGAGTCGGCCCTGCAGCGCGCGAAGTCGTTCGGCGGCCCCGTGATCGTGCACGCCGTCACCCGCAAGGGCATGGGCTTCGCGCCGGCCGAGAACCACCAGGCCGACCAGATGCACGCCACCGGCGTCATCGACCCGATCACCGGCGAGGACGTGAAGCCCGCCGGACGCACCTGGACGCACGTGTTCTCCGACTCGCTCGTGGAGATCGGCCGCGAACGGCCCGACGTCGTGGCGATCACCGCCGCGATGCAGGGCCCGACCGGCCTCGACGCGTTCGCCAAGGCGTTCCCGGAGCGCTTCTACGACGTCGGCATCGCCGAGCAGCACGCGATGACGTCCGCCGCCGGTCTCGCCATCGGCGGCCTGCACCCGGTCGTCGCCGTGTACGCGACGTTCCTCAACCGGGCGTTCGACCAGCTCCTCATGGACGTC
The DNA here is from genome assembly GCF_030269365.1 of Lentzea sp. NBRC 102530. Lineage (GTDB taxonomy): Bacteria > Actinomycetota > Actinomycetes > Mycobacteriales > Pseudonocardiaceae > Lentzea. Next base: position 3,828 of record NZ_BSTF01000031.1, on the reverse strand, counting down.
GCGCTGCACAAACAGGGCGTCACGGTCGTGCTCGACCGCTCAGGCGTCACCGGCCCGGACGGCGCGTCGCACCACGGCATGTGGGACATGTCCATCTGCGGCGTCGTCCCGGGCATCCACGTCGCCGCGCCGCGCGACGCGGGCACGCTGACCGAGGAACTGCGCGAGGCCGTGGCGATCTCGGACGCGCCCACGGTGATCCGCTACCCCAAGGCGTCGGTCGGACCGGACCTGCCCGCGTTGGAGCGCGTGGGATCCGTGGACGTTCTTCGGCGGTCCGGCTCTGACGTGCTGTTGGTGACCGTCGGCGCGTTGGGCGAACTCGGCATCGAGGCCGCGCAACGGCTCGAGGACCAGGGCATCGGCGTGACGGTCGTCGACCCGCGGTGGATCTACCCGATGTCCGTGGACCTCGTGGAGATGGCCGCGTCGTCCAAGCTCGTCGTGACCGTCGAGGACGGTGGCCGCCACGGTGGCTTCGGCTCGTCGTTCGCGGCCGCGTTGCGCGACGCCGACATCGACGTGCCGTTGCGCGACATCGCGCTGCCGCAGCAGTTCCACGACCACGGCTCGCGGGGAGAGGTGCTGGCGTTGTGCGGCATCACCGCGCAGGACGTCGCACGGCGCGTGACGGAGTGGGCGGCTCGCCTGGAGTGCCTGCCCGTCGAAATTCAGGCGCCCGCGGAGAAGTAGTTCGGCTAACCTCCACGTCGACGGCGCTCGCTCCTTGCGGCCCGGCGGGTTTCCCCGGCCGGGTCCCGCGTTCCGCGAGCGCCTTGGAGCCCTGTAACGGCACCAGGTTCAAACCCTGAACACCACGGCCCCGGTCGCACACGGGGGCGACGAGCTTTGTGAGTCCCTTGTGGAGTCCCGCTCGGAGTCCCGCCGACCGGGGTCGTGGTCTGCGCGGGGTGGAGGTGGAGACGATGAAGCACACGTTGTACCCGTGGGAGCGGGCAGTCCGGTTCGATCGTGGGGTGCTGGCGGGCGAGGTGGAGCCCGGCGAGCACAAGTTCCCGCGGCACGTCGTGCTGCACCGCGTCGACCTCAGGCCGCGCACGATGACGCCGGCCGCGCAGGACGTTCCGACAGCCGATGGCGTGCTGGTCCGTGTGACCGTGGTGGTGCGTTGGGCCGTGTCGTCACCGACGACGTTCGTGATCGCATCGGCCCGTCCTGAAGACGAGCTCTACACGGACGTGCAGGTGGCGTTGCGAGGCGCGGTCGTCAAGCGCGCACATTCCGCCGTCGACCCCGAGCGCGGGGCCATCGCGGCCGAGGTGCTGGCAGCCGTGGCCACGCGAGCCGCTGAGCTGGGCATCTCGGTGTCCGAGGTGGCGGTGCGCGACGTCGTGATGCCCGGTGAACTGCGGCGGGCGGCGTTGGCGGAGCTGGTGGCGGCGTCCGAGGGACGTGCGGCGCTGGAGCGGGCGCGCGGGGAGACGGCGGCGCTGCGGTCGTTGCTCAACGCGGCACGACTGGCTGAAGAGCACCCGGCGTTGCTGGAACTGCGCGCACTCCAGGCCGCCTCGACGGTCGTCGTCGACCGGCCCGCGCGCAAGGCGTGACCGACAGCGCTTGTGAAGGTGTCGTTAAGTGCTTTCTCAGGTGCATGTGGCACCTTTGACGTCGTGCGGATTTTGGTAGTCGAGGACGAGGCGCCCCTGGCCGACGCGATCGCTCGCGGCCTGAGGCGCGAAGGCATGGCCGTGGACGTCGCCTACGACGGCGAGACCGGGCACGAGAAGTCGACCGTCACGCGGTACGACGTCGTCGTGCTCGACCGCGACCTGCCGGGGATGTCCGGTGACGAGCTGTGCAAGGAGATCCTCAGCTCCGGCGCGCTCACCAGGGTCATGATGCTCACGGCCAGCGGATCCATCGAAGACCGCGTGTCCGGGCTGTCGCTCGGCGCGGACGACTACCTCGCGAAGCCGTTCGCGTTCCCCGAGCTGGTCGCGCGCGTACGGGCGTTGGCCCGGCGCGCGACTCCGGCCACGCCGCCCGTGCTCGCCGCACAGGACGTGGAGCTGGATCCGGCCCGTCGCACCGTGTCTCGCGGTGGCACGCCCATCGAGCTTACGCGCAAGGAGTTCGGCGTCCTCGAAGTGCTGCTCGCAGCCAAGGGATCAGTCGTCAGCAGCGAGGAACTGCTCGAGCGCGTGTGGGACGAGAACGCCGACCCGTTCACCACGACCGTGCGCGTCACCGTGATGACGTTGCGCAAGAAGCTGGGCGAACCGGGCATCATCGACACCGTCGTGGGCTCCGGGTACCGGGTGCCGAGTGCTTCGAACGGATCTGCTGAGGACTGACCTATGCGAAGGCGCGGACCAGGACTGCGTCTCCGGATCACGTTGCTCACCACCGCGCTGGTCGCGGTGGTGAGCGCTGTCCTGCTCTTCCTCGGGTGGACGCTGGTGGGCCGGGTCTTCGACTCGTCGCCGTCGTTCCCCTCCGACAGCCAGGTGACCGTGGACGGTGTGACGGTCACGGTGAAGACGCTGACCGACGCGCTGACGTCGGCCGCACGTGCGGACCTGCTGCGTGCGGGGTTGATCGCGTTCGCGTGCATGGTGGTGGCCGCCGGCGTCTTGGCGTGGACGTTCACCGGCCGTGTGCTCAAACCGCTGCACGACGTCACGGGCGCCGCACGGCAGTTGTCCGCGGAGTCGCTCGGGTCGCGGTTGCGCCTGGAAGGGCCACGCGACGAGGTCGCGGAGCTCGCGGACACGTTCGACTCGATGCTCGACCGCCTCGAAGCGGCCTTCGACTCGCAACGCCGGTTCGTCGCGAACGCGTCGCACGAACTGCGCACCCCTCTCTCGGTGGTGCGCACGGAGCTGGACGTGACCCTGTCCGATCCGGATGCCGACGTCGAAGAACTCCGCCGGATGGCCGGTGTCGTGCGCGCGGCCGGCGAGCGTGCCGAACAGTTGGTGTCCGCGCTGCTGCTGCTCGCGCGCACGGACGGCATCGGGCTCGCCGTGCGTGAACCGGTCGACCTGTCGGCGGTGGTCGAGTCGGCGTGGAGGGCCACACGGGCCGACGCCGACGCACGGAATCTGCGCGCTGTCTTCCGGTGCGCGCCCGCGCTCGCCGTCGGTGACCCCTCGCTGCTGGAACGCATCGCCGGCAACCTGCTGGAGAACGCCGTCCGGCACAACCACGTCGGCGGGTGGATCGAGACCGTGGTGGAGACGGGGCCACAGTGGTCCGTGCTGCGGGTGTCGTCGTCCGGTCCGATGATCCCGCCGGACCGGGTGGAGGAGCTGTTCGAGCCTTTCCGCCGCGGGGTGAAGGACAGGACCAGCCAGTCCGGCACGGGTCTGGGGCTCTCGATCGTGCGGGCCGCGGTGGCCGCGCACGGCGGGTTTGCGCAGGCAGTGGCCGTGCCGACGGGCGGATTGTCGGTCAGTGTTCACCTGCCGAGCGCACCCCGTTGACCCCGTCTTCAAGATTTCTGGCGTGGCCCCGGTCACACTGTGCGTCGATCTTGCGGGGTTTGGGCCGTCCGCGTGGCGTCTGACCTGCGGTTACTCCGTACGTGACCCCCGATTTGGATCTCGTGGGGCGCCCGTGTAAATTTCTCCATGTCAGCACGGAACGGGCCGGGAAACACAGCCGGAACGGAGTGCGGGACACAAAAACTTTCTAAGCCTGACACAGCCCCGGAAGTAAATCTCCTCGGAGACGAGCTGCGGTGAGCGCGTGTTCTTTGAGAACTCAACAGCGTGCCGAAACACAGCCAGTAATATGAATACCCCTCGTCGGGGTATTCCTTTGAGAGTAATACCAGATTGCCAGACATATTCCGTCTGGAGCGAT
>NZ_BSTF01000030.1 GCF_030269365.1 Lentzea sp. NBRC 102530 | reverse complement strand
GGCGGAGCGCTTCGAAGCGGACCCGGTAGTCCTCCAGTGTCGTCCGTGCTGCCATGCGTCCACCGTACTTTCCGACGTGAGAGGTGTCCAGTCACCTGTCGGAAACTCTGATGGTCAAGTCGTACCACTCAAGAGATGAACCAACGAGTCCAGCTGCCATGAGCCTGCGCAGGGTCTTCTTTTCCGCAGGGGCGACACTGACCACGGAATCTCCTCACCACGTGTCGATGAACGGGCGTTTCTTCCCTTCACGGCGGGAAGTTGCGGGGGCCAGCGCCGTGGCGATCCAGCGGCGCGTGTCGGCCGGGTCGATCACGTCGTCGATCTCGAAGACCGAGGCGACGTTGAGGGCTTTGCCGTGCTCGTAGGCCATCGCGACCATCTGCTCGTACCGCTGCTTGCGCTCCTCGGGGTCCGCGATGGCGTCGAGTTCTTTCTTGAAGCCGAGCTTGATCGCGCCTTCGAGGCCCATCGGCCCGAACTCGCCCGTGGGCCAGGAGACGGCGAACCGCGGCACCTTCAGGGACCCGCCGGCCATCGCCTGCGCGCCGAGGCCGTACGCCTTGCGCAGCACCACGAGTCCGAAGGGGACGGTCAGGTTGGCGCCCGCCACGACCATGCGGGTGAGGTGGCGGACGGTGGCGGTGCGTTCGGCGTCGGGGCCGACCATGAACCCCGGGGTGTCGGTGAGGCTGACGACCGGGAGGTCGAAGGCGTCGGCGAGCTGGAGGAAGCGGGCGCACTTGTCGGCGGCGTCGGCGTCGATGGCGCCGCCGTTGACCGCGGGGTCGTTGGCGATCAGCGCGATGGGGCGGCCTTCGACCTTGATCAGCGCGGTGACGATGGCCTTGCCGAAGCCCGCACGGAGTTCGAGGACGCTCTCGGTGTCGGCGAGGGTGTCGATGAGGGCGCGGACGTCGTAGGCGCGGAGGCGGTTCTCGGGGACGGCGTGGCGGAGCAGCCGCTGGTCCGCGCAGCGCCAGGAATTGTCGGTGCCGTCTGGGAGAATTGAGTCCAGGGGTCCCCCCGGCGGCGCGGGCGAAGGCCGCGCACTCGGCGAGGGGACGCCTGCGGCAGCCTGGAAGTACGAGAGGTACTTCTTGGCGACGGCGACCGCCTCTTCTTCGGAGCCGACCGCGATGTCCACGACGCCGTTGGGCACCTGCACGTCCAACGGCCCGATGTCCTCCGGCCGGAACACCCCCAGCCCGCCGCCCTCGATCATCGCCGGGCCACCCATGCCGATGTTCGCGCCCTCCACCGCGATGATCACGTCGCACGTCCCCAGCAGCACCGCGTTGCCCGCGAAACACCGCCCCGCCACCACGCCCACCAGCGGTACCTGGCCGCTGAGCTGCGCGAACGCGTGGAACGAGCCGCAGTCGAGGCCGCTCACCATGCTGTGGTCGGTGTCGCCGGGCCGTCCGCCGCCGCCCTCGGCGAACAACACCACCGGCAGGTTCTCCTGCTGCGCCAACGCGAAGAGCCGGTCCTTCTTCTGGTGGTTGCGCAGGCCCTGGGTGCCGGCGAGCACCGCGTAGTCGTAGGACATCGCCACGACCCGTGAGCCGTTCACGACGCCGATGCCCGCCACCATGCCGTCGGCGGGCGTGCGTTCGATCAGGTCCTCCAACGACCGCCGCTGCCGTTGCGCCGCGATCGCCAGCCCGCCGTACTCGACGAACGAGGAGCAGAGGTCGGCGATGTTCTCGCGCGCCGTCCGCCCGCCCCGCGCGTGGCGCCGTGCATCCGACTCCGGACGTGAGAAGTCGTGCCGCGCCAGCACCTCGGCGAGGTCCGGCCGGACATGTGCGGGATCCACGGCGGCGACGTCCTCTGCGGACTCACCGGCGCCGGACGCGAGCACCTGGCCCTCTGCCACCGTGTCGCCCACCGACACCAGCACGTCGCCGGACACCCGCACGACGTGCTGCATCTTCATCGCCTCCAGCACGACGGAGTCCGGCGAGACAGCGACCACCGTCCCGGCCAGCGGGGCGAGCTGACCCGAAACCGGCTCGGCGGCGATGAAGTCCGTGGTGGCGCCGACGATGTCCTGGGTCAGCAAGGACTTCAGGAACTCCAGGTTCGTGGACACGCCGGACACCGAGAACTCGCCCAGCGCCCGCCGCGCCCGGTTCAGGGCGACGTCCAGGTCCTCGCCGTGCACCACGAGCTTCGCGAGCAGGCCGTCGTAGGCGGTCCCGACCCGGTACCCGACGTACCCGTGCGTGTCGACGCGCACCCCGGGTCCGGCAGGCAGCCCGAAAGCCGACAGCACCCCGCCCGAGGTCTGGTTCAGGCGCACCTGCACGGCGGCACCGCGGTCCAGCGGCGTGTAGTCGACGTCGCCACCCCAGGCCAGCAGCAACTGCGTCCGGACGAGGTCCACACCGGACACCATCTCGGTCACCGTGTGCTCGACCTGCAGACGGGGATTGACCTCCAGGAAGGCGTAGGAGTCCCCGGACACCAGGAACTCCACGGTCCCCACCCCGGTGAACCCGGCAGCGGAAGCCAGCGACACCGCGGCCGAGTGCAACGCCTTGCGCAGCTCCGGCTCCAGCAGGGGAGCGGGCGCTATCTCGACGACCTTCTGGTGCCTGACCTGCAACGAGCAGTCGCGGTCGCCGATCACCGCGGTCCCGACGAGCTGCACCTCGATGTGCCGCGCGGCGGGCATCAACCGTTCCAAGTAGACGTCGCCGTTCCCGAACGCCGCCAGCGCCTCGGCCCGGCACGCCTCCACCGCGGCATCCAGCTCGTCCGCCGAGTGCACGGCCCGCATGCCCTTGCCACCACCCCCGGCGACGGCCTTTACCATGACCGGAAAGGAACCGGGCACGGCGTCCAGCACCGGAATCCCCAGCGACGCCGCCAGTTCCCGCGCTCGCCGCTTGTCACCGAGCAACTCCAGAACGTCAGCGGAAGGCCCCACGAACGTGAGTCCGCGCGCGGAACACGCCCGGGCGAACGCGGCGTTCTCGGACAGGAATCCCCACCCCGGATGCACCGCGACACAGCCGGAAGCGGCGTCCAGCAGTTGGTCCACGTCCAGGTACGGGGAGGGCCCGGACAGCGCCACGGCCCGGTCCGCCAGCTGCACGTGGAGCGAGGAAACATCGTCCTCCGCATACACCGCCACGGTGCGAATCCCCAGGTCAGCCGCCGCGCGCAGGACGCGGACAGCCACCTCACCCCGGTTGGCGACGAGCAGCACGGGCAACCTCCTGAGCGACCGCTTAGTATGTGACGGCGGTCGCATGTTGCCATCTGAAGTCAACGGAAGTCCATACGGAACCGATCGGGGTGGTGAGGCGTCAACGGAACACTTCGCCGCAAACGGGCGATCCAGTTGGCAGACTCCCCGCAAACCGAAGGGCTCCAGGAGGCCGCAGTGGTGTTCAAGAGGATGATGCGCGCGTTCGGCGTGGGCGGGCCGACTGTCGACACGGTGCTGACGAACCCGAACGTCAGGCCCGGCGAGGTGCTGTCCGGCGAGGTGCGCATCGCGGGCGGCGACCACCCCGCCGAGATCGACCACGTCACGCTCGCGCTGCTCACCCGCGTCGAGGTCGAGAGCGGCGACAACGAGTACAACACCAACATGGAGTTCCACAAGTTCTCCGTGGGCCAGCGGATCCTCGCCCAGCCGCACCAGAACATGTCGCTGCCGTTCCAGTTCCAGGTGCCGCACGAGTGCCCGTTGAACGTCGTCGGCGGCACGCAGCTCTCCGGCATGCAGCTCGGCCTGCGCACCGAACTCGAGGTCCGCGGCGCCGTCGACCCCGGCGACCTCGACCCGATCTGGGTACACCCGCTGCCGTCGCAGGACGCCGTGCTCCAGGCGTTCGGGCACATGGGCTTCCGCTTCACCAAGGCGGACAACGAGAAGGGCCGCATCTACGGCGTCCCGCAGCAGCTGCCGTTCTACCAGGAGATCGAGTTCTACCCGCCGCCGCAGTTCTCCGGCCGCCTCAAGCAGGTCGAGCTGACGTTCGTCACGACCCCGCACGAGCTGCACGTGATCCTCGAGGCCGACAAGCGCGCCGGCCTGCTGCGCTCCGGTGGCGACGCCTACGGCCGGTTCGCCGTCTCGCACCAGCAGGCGGTCGGCACCGACTGGACCGCGACGATCAACCAGTGGATGGCGCAGGTCTCCGGCAGCCGCTGGTAACCCGAACGGACGACGGCGTTACGCCTCGTGCTGCGTGTTCTGTCCTCTGAAGGGATGATCTCGGCCAAGATCCGAAATCATCGCGGAGGAGGCGGTCATGGGCATCGGCAGCATCATCGGTGCGCTCGTCATCGGTCTGATCCTGGGCGTGCTCGGCCGGCTGTTCGCGCCGGGCAAGCAGAACATCCCGATCTGGCTGACGATCATCGTCGGCATCGTCGCCGCGTTCATCGGCACGTGGATCGCGCGCCTGCTCGGCGTGGAGGACACGCCCGGCATCGACTGGATCGAGCTCATCGTCCAGGTCATCGTGGCCGCCGTCGGCGTCTCGGTGGTCGCCGGGATGTACGGCAGGAAGTCAGTCAGCTAGAAGTCGGTCAGCTGGTTGGGACGGACCATCCGCAGGACGAGGTCGGCGTACAACGCGCCGATCTCGTCCGGCGTCCGCTTCCCGTCCGGGTGGTACCAGCGCGCGACGTCGATGCACAGCGACAGCACCGCGAGCGTCGCCCCCTTGACGTCGGGCACGTCGAACACGCCCGCCTGCACGCCGTCCTCGATGAAGGACCGCATCCGCTGCTCGATCTGCCGGCGCAGCTCCGCCACCTGAGCGTGGTGTTCCGGCGAGAGCGCGCCCAGTTCGTACTGCACCACCCGCGCCGTCGTGTGGAACTCCGCGTGCCAGCCCGCGAACGCCGCCACCGCGTTCTTCAGCCGCTGCGTCGCACCCTCGCCCTCGATGCTCGACAGCAACGCGAGCGACGTCTCGTGGCCGACGAGCGAGATGTTGAACAGAAGCTCCTCTTTGGACCGGTAGTGGATGTACACGGCCGCCGGTGACATTCCCGCCAACGAGGCGATGTCCCGGGTCGTCGTGGCGTGATATCCCTTGCCTGCGAACGCCTGGACGGCCGCGATGAGCATCCGGCGGGCGGCGTCGGGGGTGACCGTGCGCCACGTCTCGTCGAGCAGCGCGAACCCGTCCAGTCCGGTCGTCGTCATCGGGCGGCTCCTAGCGTGTTGACAGGTGATGGATCGTACTGCACGCTAAGCGTGCGCTTAGCTCTAAGCAACCGCTTAGTATGGAGGTTAGTCGTGCAGCGGACGCTGTTCAACGAGGATCACGCCGCGTTCCGGGAGTCGGCGAAGGCGTTCGTCGAGCGCACGATCACGCCGAACGTCGAGAAGTTCATCGAAGAGCGCGTGATCGACCGGGACGTGTGGCTGGAGGCCGGCCGGCAGGGCCTGCTGGGCCTCGAGATCCCGGAGGAGTACGGCGGCAGCGGCGCGAACGACTACCGCTTCAACACCGTCTTCGCCGAGGAACTCTGCCGGGTCAACGCCGCGGTGGCGTCGTCGCTCGGCATCCACGGCGACGTCGTGGCGCCGTACCTCGTCGACCTGTGCACCGAGGAGCAGAAGCAGCGCTGGCTGCCCGGCATGTGCACCGGCGAGATCAAGACCGGCATCGCGATGACCGAGCCGTCCGGTGGCTCCGACCTCGCGGCGCTGAAGACCAACGCCGTGCGGAACGGTGACGACTGGATCCTCAACGGCTCCAAGACGTTCATCACCAACGGCTACACCGCCGACATGATCGTCGTCGCGGCCCGCACCGACCCGTCCAAGGGCGCGCGCGGCATCACGCTGTTCGCCGTCGAGACCGGCATGCCCGGCTTCGAGCGCGGCCGCAAGCTCGACAAGGTCGGCCAGCACCCGTCCGACACCGCGGAGCTGTTCTTCTCCGACGTGCGCCTGAGCCAGGAGCACATGATCGGCGAGGAGGGCCAGGGCTTCATCTACATGATGGAACGCCTGCCGCAGGAACGGATCGGCGCCGCCATCTCGAACCTCGCGCACGCGCAGGGCGTCTTCGAGGAGACGCTCGAGTACGTCAAGGAGCGCAAGGCGTTCGGGCAGGCCATCGGCAAGTTCCAGCACAACAAGTTCCTGCTGTCCGAACTGCGCACCAAGCTCGACGTCACGCAGGCGTTCGTCGACACGCTGACCATGCAGCACGTGCGCGGTGAGCTCAGCCCCGTCGAGGCGGCGCAGGCGAAGTACTGGAGCGCCGAGGTCGAGAACGACGTCATCGACGCCTGCGTGCAGCTGCACGGCGGCTACGGCTACATGACCGAGTACCGCGTCGCCCGCGCGTGGATGGACGCCCGCGTCACGAAGATCTGGGCCGGCTCCAACGAGATCATGAAGGAACTCATCGGCCGCGACCTGGGCCTGTAAGGAGAACGGCATGGCTGAAGCGGTCATCGTTTCCACGGCCCGGTCGCCGATCGGCCGTGCCCGCAAGGGAACTCTCGCGACACTGCGGCCGGACGACCTGGCCGCGCAGGTGATCTCGGCCGCGCTGGGCGAGATCCCGGCGTCCGAGATCACCGACCTGCACCTCGGGTGCGCCGAGCCGCAGGACGAGCACGGGCAGAACATCGCCCGCCGCGTCGCCGTGCAGCTCGGGTACGACGCGCTGCCGGGCACGACGGTCAACCGGTTCTGCGCGTCGTCCGTGCAGACCGCGCGGATGGCCTTCCACGCCATCAAGGCGGGCGAGGGCAACGCCTTCCTGTCCGCCGGGGTCGAGTGCGTGTCGCGGTACGTGCACTCCGGCACGCCCTCGTCCAACCCGCTGTTCGACGAGGCCCAGCAACGGACCCTGGACACCGCCGCGTCGAACGCGCCGTGGACGGACCCGCGGCTGGACGGCAAGCTGCCCGACTACTACATCGCGATGGGCCAGACGGCCGAGAACGTCGCGACGCAGCTCGGCATCTCGCGGCACGACCAGGACGAGTTCGGCGTCCGGTCGCAGAACCTCGCCGAGAAGGCGATCGCGGACGGGTTCTTCGCCCGCGAGATCACGCCGGTGACGTTGCCCGACGGCACGGTGGTGTCCGCCGACGACGGCCCGCGCGCCGGGGTGACCTACGAGGCCGTGGCCGGGCTGAAGCCCGTCTTCCGCCCCGAGGGCACGGTCACCGCGGGCAACTGCTGCCCGTTGAACGACGGCGCGGCCGCGGTCGTGATCATGAGTGACGTGCGGGCGCGTGAACTCGGGCTGACCCCGTTGGCGCGCATCGTGTCCACGGGCGTGTCCGGGCTCTCGCCGGAGATCATGGGCCTCGGCCCGGTCGAGGCCACGCGGCAGGCGCTCGGCCACGCCGGTCTGTCCATTTCGGACATCGACCTGGTCGAGATCAACGAGGCGTTCGCCGTGCAGGTGCTCGGATCGCAGCGCGCGCTGGGCATCGACATCGACAAGCTCAACGTGCACGGCGGCGCGATCGCGCTCGGCCACCCGTTCGGCTCGACCGGCGCGCGGATCATGACGACGCTGATCAACGGCATGCGGGCCCGCGACGCCCAGTTCGGTCTCGAAACGATGTGCGTCGGCGGCGGTCAGGGCATGGCGATCATCCTGGAAAGGCTTTCGTGACGATGGGAATCCTGGACAAGTTCCGCCTGGACGGGAAGGTCGCGATCGTCACCGGCGCGTCCTCCGGCCTCGGTGTCGCGTTCGCCAAGGGACTCGCGGAGGCGGGCGCGGACGTCGTGCTCGCCGCCCGTCGCGCGGACAGGCTCAAGGAGACGGCCGCGCTCGTCGAGGCCACCGGTCAGCGCGCGCTGGTCGTGCAGGCCGACGTGGCGCGGCCCGAGGACTGCCGCGAGGTCGCCCGCGAGGCGGCCGAGTTCGGCACCGTCGCGGTGCTCGTGAACAACGCCGGCGTCGCGTCGGCGGTCCCGGCCTCGCGGGAGACGCCGGAGGAATTCCTCGGCGTGATGGACGTGAACCTCAACGGTGCCTACTGGATGGCCCAGGCGGCCGCCGCCGTCATGAAGTCCGGCGGTTCGATCATCAACATCTCCAGCGTGCTCGGCCTCGTCACCGGCGGCATCCCCCAGGCCGCGTACTCGGCGTCCAAGGCGGGCCTGCTCGGCCTCACGCGGGACCTCGCGCAGCAGTGGACGGGCCGCAAGGGCATCCGCGTCAACGCCATCTGCCCCGGGTTCTTCTCCTCCGAGATGACCGACCAGTACCCGCCCGGTTACCTCGAGAAGATCCAGGCCTCGCTGCCATCCGGGCGAATCGGTGACGCGGAAGAACTAGCCGCGGCCGTTTTGTTCCTGGCCTCCCCGGCGGGCGGTTACGTTACCGGCGAGACGCTCGTCGTCGACGGTGGTGCCGTGATCGTCTGACTCCAGGGGGAGCCGTGCGGGAGCCCGAGTTCAAGATCGTCGACCCGCGAAGACGGTTCCTGCTGTGGTTCGTGCCGCCGCTGGCGGTGTTCGTGGCCGGGCTGGTGGTGCTGCTCGTCTCGGGGCACGTCACCGGCCCGTTCAAGTCCGTCACGGTCGTGCGGGCGCTCTTCGCCTCCAAGCGCGACTTCTTCCAGGACGAGCAGGTCAAGCGCATCCTGATGGCGCGCGGCTACCAGGTGCACGTGACGCCGATCGGGTCCCGCGACCTCGCCGAGAAGCCCGACCTCGACTCGTACCACTTCGTCTTCCCGTCCGGGCACGTGGCGAACGAGCACGTCAAGGCGCGCCGGGCCGGCAAGCACGTCGTGCCGTACCGGCCGTTCTTCACGCCGGTGGTGCTCGCGACGTTCCGCGAGTACGCCGAGGCGCTCGTCAAAGCCGGTGTCGCGAAGCCGCACCACGGCGGTGACAAGCCGTTCTACTACACCCTCAACGTGAACGGGTTCGCCGAACTCGGCAAGCAGCGGTGGAAGGACATCGACCCCGGCCTGTCCAACGGCAACCGGGTCATCGCCCAGTCGCCGGACCCCTGCAAGGCCTACTCCGGCGCCACGCTCGTCGGGTTCTTCGCCACCGCCCTCGGTGACGTGCCACCGCAGACCGTCGAAGAGGCCGAGAAACTGGCCCTCGCCGTCAAACCGCACATCGACGCGCAGGGCCAGGCCGGCGAGGACATGGCCCCGAAGTACTTCGTGCCGGAGGGCCGCACGCACGCCGTGATCGCGGTGATCTACGAGCACCAGTACATCGCGTACCAGTTGCGGCAGCAGAACTTCGACACCGAACGCGTCCTGCTCTACCCGACCAAGCAGCACCAGAGCACGCCCGAGCTGATCTCGTTCACGCCCGAGGGCGACCGCATCGGCGAACTGATGATGAACGACCCGGACCTGCGCCAGCGCGCGGTCGAACTCGGGTTCCACTCGCTCGGCTGGAACGGCGAGACCGGCACAGACTTCGGCGGGTACATCGCCGGACGCGGCCTGCCGGAACCGCCTGCCGGCGAGATGGGCAGGGTGGAACTGCCGAAGGCCGAACTCTTCGAGCGCATGCTCGACGTCGTCGGCGACTGCGGATGAGGCTGCTGGCGCTGGTCGTGCTCCTGGTGCTGACGGCGTGCACGGCCAGCACCCCGCCGCCCGTCCGGCTGAAGATGCTCGCGAGCACGGAACTCGCCGACCTCGGACCCGTGCTGGCGGAGCTGCAGCGCGCCACCGGGGTCGAGCTGACCGTGGAGCACCGCGGCACCGTCGAGGCGAGCAGGTCGCTGGACGGGTTCGACCTGGCCTGGTTGTCCACCACCAGGTTCCTGCGGCTGCGCGGCACCGAACCCGAGCTGGCGGCGAGCATCATGACGTCGCCGGTGGTCCTCGGCGTGCGGCCGGGCAAGCGGGCCGTGCTGGGGGAGCGGCCGACGTGGGCGGACGTCGCGGACCGCGCCGCGCTGGGCCAGTTCCACTACGGCATGGCCGATCCACGCGTCTCCGGCGGCGGGATGGCCGCGTTGATCGGCGTGGCCACGGCCGCCGCGGGCACCGGCGCGCCGCTGCGGCCCGAGGACGTGAGCTGTGACCGGCTGCAGGGGTTCCTGACGGGCCGGGCGTTCGACGTGCCCGACGCCGTGGGCGAGTTCGCCCGGCGGTCCGATGTGGACGGACTGGTCGCACACGAGTCGGAACTGCTGTCGCTCAACGCCTCCGGAAAGCTGAGCGAGCCGCTGGAGATCGTCTACCCGCGCGACGGCATCGTGCTCTCCGACTACCCGCTGATGCTCGTCGAGCCCGAGCACCGCGCCGCCTACGACCGGGTGGTGGAGTGGCTGCGGTCGCCCGCCGCGCAGCAGATGATCGCCGACCGCACGTGGCGCCGTCCCGTCGAGTCCTCCGTGCAGCGCAACGAGAAGCTGCGCGCCGACCTCGGCACCGCGCTGTACTTCCCGGACAGCACGGAGGTGATCGACCGGCTGCTGCTGTTCCACGACCGCGCGGGCGACGGCCGCCAGGTGGTCTTCGTGCTGGACTACTCGACGTCGATGCGCGGGCCCCGCCTCGCCGGGCTGCGCGAGGCGTTCGCGTCGTTGAACGGCTTCGACCGCTTCTACGTCGGCGAGACCGTGACGATCGTGCGGTTCGCGGGCACGGTTCTCGAGGAACGCTCCATCACCGTGCGCGGCAAGGAGGACCTCGACGCGCTGCTGGCCGTCGTGGCGTCCGACGACCTGCGCGACAACACGGCCATCTGGGCCGCCCTCGACCGCGCCCTGCACCTCGCGCGCGGCGACACGGCGGTGGTCCTGATGACCGACGGCGAGAACAACGCGGGCCCGTCGCTGGACGAGTTCCTGCGGGTGGGACGCGGCGAGGTGCCCGTGTACCCGATCAGGTTCGGCGAGGCCTCCACGGCCGAACTGGACCGCGTGGCCCAGGCGAGCGGTGGCCGTCTGGTCGAGGCCGGCGCGAAGTCGTTGCTGGAGGCGGTGAGGGAGATCCGTGGCTGTCGATAGAGCCCTTTGGTGGTCGGTCTCGTGGGGCTGGACCCTGATCTGGGTCGTCACGCTGCTCGCGTTGATCGTCGTGGTCGTCCTGGCGTGGCAGCGGCTGCGGCACCGCGCCCCGGAACCCGAGGTGCCGGGCATCCTGTTCTACGTGCACGGCCAGCGCATGATCAACCTCTGCAAGGTGGGCCGCTACGACGACGCCGTGACCCGCCAGTTCGTCAAGCAGATCACCGTCACCAAGAACGGCAAGCTCCAGGTGGGCCCGAGCGAGTTCGGCATCGGCGTCGACGGCTCGGTCGTCGAGCAGAACACCGACACCTACGAGAAACCCGCCACCGAGATCGACGTCATCGGCGTGGTGCTCGCGGGCCTGCGAGCGGCCCACGGGGTGGTCGACGTCGACCTGACCACCCGGACCATGCGCGCCGACGAGGCGTGGCACCGCAGCAAGGCCAAGCGCCTCAACGACGTCCGCGACTACGTCTCCCTGCACGGCCGCTTCGAGGTGGGCGACGGCGACGACCCGGCCGTCCTGCACGCCCCCGTCGGCGACGGCAGGGTCCGCGTCGAGTGCGACACGGCGAGCCTGCGCGACACCCTGCCCCCCGGCCAGTTCAACGCCCGCTGCCTCGGCAGGGTCCAGTCCTGGAACGCCGCCACCGGCGAGATCGTCGTGCTGCCCGTCGTCGTATTCCAGTAGACGGGCGGGGGACGATCAGCACGTGATCGCGTTGGACGAGGTGCTGGTGGTGGACGTGGAGTCGACGTGCTGGGAGGGCACGCCGCCGCCCGATGAGGTCTCGGAGATCATCGAGGTCGGGCTCTGCCCGGTCGAGGTGGCCACCGGGAAGCGGGGCGAGCGGCGTTCCGTGCTGGTGCGGCCGTCCCGTTCGCGCGTCAGCCCGTTCTGCACCCGGCTGACCACGCTCACGCAGGCCGATGTGGACGGTGGCGTCTCGTTCGCCGAGGCGTGCGCGGTGCTGCGCAAGGAGTTCCGGTCCGACCGGCGCGTGTGGGCGTCGTACGGCGACTACGACCGCAAGATGTTCGAACGACAGTGCGCGGACTTCGGCGTCCGCTACCCGTTCGGCCCCAGGCACCTGAACGTCAAGACGCTCTTCGCGCTGACGCACGCGCTGCCGCGCGAGGTCGGCATGGCCGAGGCGGTGCGGCTGACCGGCAGGAAGATCGACGGCACGCACCACCGCGGCCACGACGACGCGTTCAACATCGCCGGACTGCTGGTCGGCCTGCTGCGGCGGTGAGATCACCTGTTCGGAGGATTCCAGTCGAGTCCGACGGTGCAGACGCGGGTTTCGTCCCTCCACACCGTGATGGCGAACGTGCCCGTCTCCGCTGACACTCGGGTGAGGTATTCGGTGGCGCAGGCGACGGTGTAGCGGGACTTCCAGTCGGCGTCTTTCTTTATGTACCAACCATGATCTGTCACGGACTCGACGTAGGCCAGGGTGAGCCGGCCGTTCCGGCTGCGGCGGTGGTACTGGATGCTGTGGACGTACTCCATGCGTTGGACGGTCCTCATCAGACCCCGCCACCGTGATTCACGAATGTCAGATCTCGTCCGTAACGTTTGGGGTATGTCCGACCCCACGTTCCGGCAGGTGCGCCTCGGTGAGGCCTTGAAGAGGCTGCGTGAGCGTGCGGGGCTGAGCCAGCGTGAGGCTGCCTACCGGCTGAGGTACAACTACCAGAAGCTGAGCCGTATCGAGAACGGTCAGCTGCCGGAGTTCCACGGTCTGCGCGCGATGCTCGACCTGTACGGCGTGCTCGTGTCGGAGGAGGCGCCGTACATCGACATGTGGGAGCGCGCCGGCGAGAAGGGCTGGTGGCATCCGTACGGGCCCGACAAGAACGGCTACATCAGCTTGGAACACGACGCTGTCCGGGTGAGCGAGTTCTCGCTGGGTTATATCCCCGGTTTGCTGCAAGCCGAGAGCTACATGCGGGCTGTGTTCTTGGGCTGGCAGGTCCAGCGTTCGCGGAAGTGGATCGAGAACCAGATCGAGATCCGGATGAGGCGCCAGCAGCGCCTGGTCGATGATGATCCGCTTTCGTACCACGCGGTGATCGCCGAGGCCGCCCTGCGGCACGCGGACCAGGCGCAGCTTCTCCACATCGGCGAGCTGGGGCGGTTGCCCAACGTCAAAGCTCAGGTGCTGCCGGAGTCCGCGGGCCTGAACGACGGGCACAACGGGTCGTTCGTACTGCTGGACTTCGCCTATCCCGGTGAAATGTCGGTGCTCTACGTCGAGCATCCGGCGGGTGCCACCCACATCGAGGACGCCGAGCGGGTCAAGGCCAGTAGAGTGACCTTCAAGCATCTCTCGAAACTCGCGTTGACTCCTGAGGAGTCGGCTGAGTGGATCGGGAGGTTGTCCAGCAGGAGGTAGGGATCGACGTGTGGCGGAAGAGCAGCCGCAGCAATGGCAGTGCGGACGCCAACTGCGTGGAGATCGCCCTGGACGGCCCCGCCGCCCGCATCCGCGACTCGAAGGGCCGGGCGGACGCCACGGTCGCGGCGCCCGCCTGGGGTGCGTTCCTCGCGATGGTCAAGGAGCAGGTCAGAAGGTGATCACGTCGGCGCTCGCCGGGGCCGCCTTCCCCGCCAGCACCGTCCTCCACACCTCGACCAGCTCCTCCGGCCCGCTGTGGTGCGCGACGGCCACCCAGTCGCCCGCCCGCGCGGTGAACCCCCGCCACGCCTGTCCGAACCGCTGAGCGAGCCCGTCGGCGCCCCAGTCGGCGGTCCGCTTGCGCAGCTGGTCGGGTGCGAAGAAGAACTCCGACCGCTCGTCCTGCGACGGCGCCTTGTGGGTCAGGCCGATCGAGATGTCCTTCTTCAGCTCGGCCCCGAGCCGTGAGTGCAGCGCCGACCGCACCTCGGCCGACCCGCTGAAGTCCAGGTACACCGACGGCTCGACGTCCACCGGGGCGTCGTAGGGGAGCACGGTGTCGTAGAGGCCGAGGCCCTCGGTGAACGCCACGTTGCGCGGCGAGGTGAGGCCGACGAGCCGCACCCCGGCGTTGCGCAGGCACTGGGCCGTGCCGAACGCCGTCTTGCTCGACGCCGACGAGATCACGACGGTCCGGGCGCCGTGGAACGAGTTGTCCACCAGCTGGTCGGCCAGCAGGAACGAGGTGAGGAACAGCGGCCGGTACAGCACCTGCAGGTCTTCCAGCGCCTCGTCGTAGGCCGGGTCCTGGGTGGTCACCAGGTAGCTGTTGTAGACCGCGGGCAGGTCGGCGCGGTGGCCGGCGGTGTCCACGAAGCCGGAGGAGGTGAGCTTCGGCCGTGCGACGAAGTGGCTGGCCATCGGCAGGTAGCCGTAGACGCGGGTGCCGGGCGCGAGCCCGTCCACAGTGGACTCGACGACGTCGGCGAAGCCCCAGACCGGGACGACGCCCTGGTGCTCGGCACCTGCGGGGAAGAAGCGCCAGTAGCCGATGACGTCGCCGATCACGCCGTAGGTGACGTTGTTGGCGGTGAGGCCGACGCGGCTGACCCTCAGCAGCACCTCGCCGTCGGACAGGCCGGCCGGCGGTTCGTCGTGCAGCACTTCGGTTTTGGCGAGGTCGCCGCGGTCGGCGACGACGGTCCAGCGACTGATCATTGCCTGGGATCTCCTCGGTCGGGAGGTACGCTCACGGTCGTGACCGTGCCTGAAAGACTGATCGACGCCGCCACCCGCCTGTTCGCGGACAAGGGGTACGAACGCGTCGCCGTGCAGGAGATCGTCGAGCACGCCGGTGTCACCAAAGGCGCTATGTACCACTACTTCGGGTCCAAGGACGACCTGCTGCACGAGATCTACGGGCGGCTGCTGCGCTTGCAGACCGAGCACCTGGAGAAGATCGCGGAGAGCAGGGGTCCGATCACCGAACGGCTCCGCGAGGCCGCCGTCGACGTGATCGTCACCAGCATCGACGACTTCGACGCCGCCAGGGTGTTCTTCCGGTCGATGAACCACCTGTCGGCCGAGAAGCAGAAGGAGGTCCGGGCCGAACGGCGGCGCTACCACGAGAAGTTCCGCGGCCTCGTCGAGGAGGGGCAGGCGGACGGGACGTTCCGCGCCGACGTGCCCGCCGACGTCGCGACGTACTACTTCTTCGGCTCGCTGCACCAGCTCGGCACCTGGTACCGCCCGGACGGCGACATGCCGCCCGGACGGCTGGCCGAGCACTACGCGGACCTGCTGATCCACAGCCTCAGGCCCTGATCAGGGCACGATCACGCTGACGATCTCGGCGACGCACGCGGGCTTCTCGCTGCCCTCGATCTCGATGACGACCTTGGTCACGAGCTGCTTGCCCAGCGCGATGTCGGTGACGTCGAGCAGCTCGACCCCGCCGCGCACCCTGGCGCCGACCAGCACCGGCTGCGGGAAGCGGACCTTGTTGCTGCCGTAGTTCACGCCCATCTTGATGTTCTTGACCGTGTAGACGTCCCGCACCAGGTACGGCACCAGCGACAACGTCAGGTAGCCGTGCGCGACCGGACCGCCGAACGGTCCCTTCGCGGCCTTCTCGACGTCGATGTGGATCCACTGGTGGTCGAGCGTCGCGTCGGCGAACAGGTTGACCTGCTCCTGCGTGATCTCGTGCCACTCGCCGAACCCGAGGTGCTGACCCTTGGCGGCGACGAGCTCGTCGATGTTCTCGAAAGCGCGCATGGTGGGCGTCCTCAGTCCTTCGGTCCGCCGGCGACGTAGATGACCTGGCCGGACACGAACCCGGCACCCTCGCTGACGAGGAACGACGCGGTGTGCGCGATGTCCTCCGGCTGGCCGACGCGCGCGACCGGGATCGCCTGCGCCGCGCCGTTCACGAGGTCCTCGAACGAGATCTTCATGCGCTCGGCGGTCGCCTTCGTCATCTCGGTGGCGATGAAGCCGGGCGCGATCGCGTTGACCGTGACGCCGAACTTGCCGAGCTCGATCGCGAGGGTCTTCGTGAAGCCCTGCAGGCCGGCCTTGGCGGCGGAGTAGTTGGCCTGGCCGCGGTTGCCGAGTGCGGAGGTGCTCGACAGGTTGACGATGCGGCCGAAGCCTTCCTTCGTCTGGAACGCCTGCACGGCCTTGCTCATCAGGAACGCGCCGCGCAGGTGCACGTTCATGACCGTGTCCCAGTCGCTCGCGGTCATCTTGAACAGCAGGTTGTCGCGCAGCACGCCGGCGTTGTTGATCAGCACGGTCGGCGCGCCGAGGTCCTCGGCGACCTTCGTGACCGCGGCGTTGACCTGGTCCTCGTCGGCGACGTCGACCTTGAGGCCGATGGCGCGCCCACCACTCGCGACGATCTTCTCGGCGCCCTCGAGCACGCCCTGCTCGTCGAGGTCGAGCAACGCGACGGCCAGGCCGTCCGCGGCGAGACGCTGCGCGACCGCGGCACCGATGCCACGAGCCGCGCCGGTGACGATCGCAACCCTGTCGGCCACGGGTCCTCCTTCGGTTCAGGGTGGTGAGCTAAGCAAGCGCTTAGTAACGTACCTATCAGTCAGCTTGACGTCCAGGCCTGTCCGGACGACCATACCGACTGGTCGGAATGTTGCACTACGAGGAGGCAGGTGCCCGTGGAACTCACCGGCAAGGTCGCGCTCATCACCGGCGGCTCCAACGGCATCGGCGCCGCGTCCGCCCGGCGGCTCGCGTCGCTCGGTGCCCACGTCGTGGTGGCGGACGTGGACGAGGACCGGGGCAAGGCCGTCGCCGACGAGATCGGCGGCGTCTTCGTGCGCTGCGACGTGACGGTCCCGTCGGACTCCGCCGAGGCCGTCGCCGTGGCCGTGAGCACCTACGGCGGGCTCGACATCGCGTTCCTGAACGCCGGCATCGGCACCGGCCGCTCGCTCGGCGACGACTTCGACTTCGAGCTCTACCGCCGTGCGATGGCGATCAACGTCGACGGCGTCGTCTACGGCGCGCACCACGCGTTGCCGGAGCTGCGCAAGCGCGGTGGCCAGATCATCGCCACGGCGTCGATGGCGGGCCTGATGCCCACGCCCGGCGACCCGGTCTACGGCGCGAACAAGGCCGCGGTCGTCGGTCTGGTCCGCGCGCTCGGCGGTGCGTACCAGGACATCCGCGTGAACGCCCTGTGTCCCGCGTTCGCCGACACCAACATCATCGTCCCGCTGCGGTCGGCCCTCGACGAGGTGGGCATGCCGATCCTGCCGGTGTCCGTGGTCGTCGACGCGTTCATGTCCATTGTGGAGGGTTCCGGTACCGGCGAGGCCTGGTTCGTCCAGTCCGGCCGCCCGGCGGAGCCGTTCACCTTCCGCAACCCACCGGGCCCCCGTGCCGCGGACGGCTCGCGAATCGCGGCCGCGCAGAAGGACCCCATCTCGCTCGCCCTCAAGGAGAAGTGACCGTGCGTGCCATCCAGATCACCGAGTTCGGCGGGCCCGAGGTGCTCCAGCAGGTGGAGCTGCCCGACCCGGTCGCGGGCGAGGGCGAAGTCCTGATCTCCGTGTCGCGCGCGGGCCTGAACTACGCCGACACGCACCAGGCCGAGAACTCCTACCTGGCGCGGATGGAGTTGCCGCTGGTGCCCGGCGGCGAGGTCGTCGGCACCACTCCCGACGGGCGCCGGGTCGTGGCGTTGACCAAGAACTCCGGCGGCTACGCGGAGAAGGCCGTCGCGCCCGCGTTGACGACCTTCGACGTGCCGGACGGCGTGGACGACCTGACGGCGTTGTCGTTGATCGTTCAGGGCGCCACGGCCTGGTTGCTGCTGCGGAAGTCGACTCACATGGAGCCCGGTGAGTCGGTCGTCGTGCACGCTGCCGCGGGTGGTGTGGGGACGATCGCCGTGCAGCTGGCCAAGCTGTGGGGAGCTGGGCGGGTCATCGCCACGGCTTCTTCCGAGGAGAAGCGGGAGTTGGCGCTTTCGCTCGGGGCCGATGTCGCCATCGACTCACGGGCTGCTGACATGACCGCCGCGTTGAAGGAAGCCAATGGCGGGCGGCGGGTTGATGTCGTCCTGGACATGACCGGGGGTGTGGTCACTGACCAGTCGTTGGTGGCGCTGGCTCCGTTCGGGCGGCTTGCGTTTTACGGCATGGCCTCGCGGGAAAGGCCGAAGCCGGTCGACCTCGGGGCGTTGCTGGTGCACTCCACGGCCGTTGCGGGTATGTGGCTGCCGCACGCTTTGAAGGTCCGGGACGCCGAGCACGGGACTCTGGCGCATCGGGCGATGGCCGAGCTGTTCCAGCTCGTGGTGGACGGGAAGTTGAAGGCCGTTCCCGGTGGGGAGTACGGGATGGGCGAGATCCGGCAGGCGCACGAGGACCTGCGGTCTCGGCGCACCGCTGGGAAGCTCCTGCTCGACCCGTCTCGCTGACCCGGCGCCGGGCATGGGGCCTGACTGGTACTGCGACGAGGTGATCCCGGGCAGGGTGGACGTGGAGGTCCTCGCGCGGACCGAGCACACGCTGGCGTTCCGCCCGCCCCTGCCCGGTTTCGGCACCGATCACGTCATCGTGATCCCCACCCGGCACGTCGCCTCGCTGCTCGACCTCGACGACGACCTGGCCGTGGAACTCCTGGCCACCGTCAAGAAGGTCGCGGCCAGGGCTGTCGACGAGCACGGCGGTTGCCAGGTGCTGACCACCCTGGGCGACGAGCAGCACAACAAGCACCTGCACTGGCACGTCGCGGTCGGCGCCGGAGTCGCCCGGTTCGTCTCGCGCGCCTGACCCGCCGCACCCCGACACGCCGCAGGGCGGCCCGCGTCGTCGCGGACCGCCCTGCTCGCGTGCTGCTGGTTACTCCGAGAGCTCGGCCAGCTGGGCCTTCACCTTGGCCAGCTCGGCCTCCAGCTCCTCCATGCGGGTGCGGTGCTGGTCGCGCGCCGCCTCGAGCACCGACTCGATGCCCTCGGCGATGTCCTCGTGCAGCTCCTTGGCCGCCTTGGAGACCGCGATGGCCGGGATGACCAGGCCCGACACGACGCGCTGCGTGCCGTGGACCAGGTCCGCCTGCCACTCGCCCTCCGCGGAGGCGGTCACCGTGAGCGTGAGCTCCACGGTGCGCGTCTTCTTCGCCGTGCTCTTCGGGCGGCCGGCCTTCGGCTTCTCAGCCTTGGGAGCCTCGACCTTGGGCTCTTCGGCCTTCGGCGCCTCGGCGGGCGCGGGCGCCTCGACGGGCTTCGGGGCCTCGGGCGCGGTGGCCGCCGGAGTCTCCTCCACGACGGTCTCCTCGACTGCCTTCACCTCGGTGAGCGTGTCCGACACGATCAGGTTTCCTCTCTGCGCAACGACGTGACCCCGCGCACAGCATAGAACACGTGTTCGATCAGCCGTGAATGGGGTCAGCGCAGAGCCTAGTCAGTACGGCGGGAGCTGCACGCGCCACTGCCGTTCCACGTCGAGGACACCCGGGACCGCCTGCAGCGCCGGGATCGCCTTGACCTCGGCGGTGCCGGTGACGACGCCCAGGGCCTCGAGGACCGTGTCCACGACCAGGCCCGCCTCCCGCAGGTCGTCGAGCACCCGCGGGAGGCTGCCCTCGGTCACGGAGACCATCACCTGGTCCACCGGAGCGGTCATGGCGCCTGGACGAGTCCGGCGCCGATGTCGGTGGACGGCAGCGGCAGGCGCAGGGCCGTGCCGACGAGGCGTGCCCACAGCTCGTAGCCGCGCGCGCCGGTCTTCTCGGCGATCAGCACCGCGACGCCCGCGGCGTGCGGGGTGGCCATGGACGTGCCGCGCAGGCGGCGGTAGGTCTCCGGCAGCTTGAACGACGAGTACACGTCCACGCCCGGCGCGCACACGTCGATCTGGCCGATCTTGTCCGCCGAACCCGAGGAGAACGACGCGATCGCGCGGTTCACGTCGATCGCGGCCACGGCGATGATGCTGGGGCACCGGGCCGGGTGACCGACCGGCGCGATCCGGCCGGGACGCGTGGAGGCGTTGCCCGCCGCCGCGATGATCAGCGTGCCCTTGGCCAGCGCGCGCTGCGCCACGGTCTCGTAGATCTGCGAGTACGGCGTGCCCGCGGGGACGTCCGCGCCGAGCGACATCGAGATGATCGCGCAGCCGTTGGTGACGGCCCAGTCGATGCCCGCGAGGATGCCGCCGTCGGAACCGGAACCGGCGTTCGACAGCACCTTGCCCGCGAAGATCTCCGCCTCGAACGCGACGCCGTATCCGGGCAGCGTGGCGGGCTTGCGCGGGCCCGCGGACGTGCCGATGCAGTGCGTGCCGTGGCCGTGACCGTCCTGCACGTCCTCACCGTTGATGAACGACCTCGTGGTGATCGCGCGGCCCGCGAAGTCCGGGTGGTTCTTCTCCCAGCCGGTGTCCAGGACCGCGATCTTGACGCCCTTGCCGGTGGCCGTGCTGACGTCCGCGCCGACCGCCTGCAACCCCCAGGTCAGCACCGATTCGTCCGCCGCCGCGGCCACGTCCTCCGCGACCGGTGCGGCGTCGTCGTCCTGGAACGCGTGCACGACGCGTTCCGGCTCCACGATCTGCACCGGTCCGGGACGGCCGGCCGCGTTGTTCAGCTCGGCCAGCAGGTTCGGGTCGGCGGACACGACCGCGACGCCGAGCTCCGGGAAGACCTGCACGGTCTCCGCGTCCAGATCACCGCTGTTGAGGTCGAACCCGGCGATCGCGCCGAGCTCGGCCAGCCCCTCTTCGACGGCGTCTTCCTGCAGCAGCACCAGGAACCGGCCGGTGGTCTCCACTTCTACGGGTTCGGTCATGACGTTTCGCCCCTACTCTCCGTCTAGCTCTCACTAGAGAGTCGTCACATCGGGGCACTCGTTTCAGGCCATTTGCCGTCTGCGCTGAAAGAATTCACCGATTGGCTCAACGTACTTCGCCGCGATGGGCCCGAGGATCGCCATCAGCAGCACGTAGGCGGTCGCCAGCGCCGCCAGGTCGCCGTTCACCTGCCCGGACGCCACGGCCAGACCGGCGATGACGATGGAGAACTCGCCGCGCGCCACCAGTGCCGCGCCCGCCCGCATGCGACCCATCTTGCCGATGCCCTGCCGCCGGGCAGCCCACCAGCCGGTGAAGACCTTCGTCGCCGTCGTCACGACCGCCAGCGCCACCGCGATGCCGAGCACGGGCGGGATCGACGTCGGATCGGTGTTCAACCCGAACACGACGAAGAACATCGCGGCGAACAGGTCCCGCAACGGCTCCAGCAGGCGCGTCGCGTTCTCGGCCGTCGACCCGGAGATCGCGATGCCGAGGAGGAACGCGCCGACCGCCGCCGACACCTGCAGCTGCGACGCGATGCCCGCCACGAGCAGCGCCGAGCCGAGCAGCTTGAGCAGGAACACCTCGTGGTCCGGACTGTCCACGATGGCCGAGATGAACCGGCCGTACTTCAACGCCACCACCAGGACCACGGTGATGGCGAGCAACGAGATGCCGACGGACGTCAGTCCGCCGAGGAACGTCACACCGGCCAGCACGGCCGTCAGCACCGGCAGGTAGACGGCCATCGCGAGGTCCTCGAACACGAGCACCGACAGCACGACGGGCGTCTCGCGGTTGCCCAGCCGTCCGAGGTCGCCGAGCACCTTCGCGACGATGCCGGACGACGAGATGTACGTGACGCCCGCCATCGCCAGCGCGCCGACCGTGCCCCAGCCGAGCATCAACGCCACGATCGCGCCCGGCGCCGCGTTCAGCACCAGGTCGAGCACGCCCGCCATCCACGACTTCTTGAGTCCGGTGGTGAGTTCCGAGGCCGAGTATTCGAGACCGAGCAGCAGGAGCAGCAGCACGACGCCGATCTCGCTGGCGAGGTGCGTGAACTCCTCGATGCCGTGCAACGGCACCAGCCCGCCGTCGCCGAACGCGAGCCCGCCGATCAGGTAGAGCGGGATCGGGGAGATGCCGGCGCGTCTGGCCACACGACCCAACAGGCCGAGGCCGAAGAAGACCGCGCCGAGCTGGATCATGGCGATTGTTGTCTCGTGCACTGTGCTTAACCGCCGTGGAGGATCTCAGCGGCGGCGTCGAGGCCCTCCGCGGTACCGACGACGACCGCGAGGTCACCGTTTTCGAAGAGGAAGTCGGGGCCTGGCGACGGATGCGCGTTGCCCGCGCGCACGACGGCCACGATGGACACACTGGTCCTGGTGCGCAGAGCGGTCTCACCGAGCGTGCGGTTCGCGAACGCGGTGACCGGCAGCTGCCGCGTCGTGATGCCCGCGATGTCGCGGGTCTCCTCGCGCAGGTGCGCGACGAGCTGCGGCGCGCCCAGCAGGCCCGCGAGCGTGCTCGCCTCCTCCGGCGACAGCGGTATCGACGCCGAACACGAGTCCGGGTCGTTGGCTTTGGACACGATGAGTTCGAACTTGCCGTCGCGATAGGTGATCACGCCGACACGTCGTCCGGCGCGGATCATGAAGTCCTGGCGCGTCCCGATGCCCGGCAGGGGCGTGATCTCCACGTTCACACAGATCATGATACGGGGATGTCATCGCGTGTACGCCCCGTGCGTCACGGCTGGGTGGTACGCGAGCGCGTGCCCGGCCCGGACGTCGACGAGTTCGCCGAACCCGGCCAGGTGATCGGGGCGCTCGCCAGAGCCCCGCACGGCACGTTGCTGGCCGTCCAGCACCCCCACCGCACGCCCGCCGCGCTGGCGGCGGGCACCGGCCTGCCGGCCGCGCTGCCCGCCGCCCGCACCGAGCTCGCGGCGTTGATCCGGCGGGCGTACCGCGAGGTCGACGACGTCGTGGCGCCGTACCGGGTGGACGGTCCGGACGGCACGGCGTGCGGCCTGCTGTGCCTGGTCGACCCGGACGGCATCGAGCACACCGAGGACGTCTACCCGGACGTGGTCGCCGAACGCGGCCGGGTGCTCGCCTCGCTCGGCATCGCCACCAGCGCCGCCATGCTGATCCCGATCACGCCGCACGACGGGCTGACCGACCTGGTGCTCGGCATGACCGAGGAGCCCGCGGTCTCGCTGGTCGACTCGGGCGGGCGGCGGCACTGGGTGTGGCTGGTCGGGCCCGGCTCGGAGCAGGACCGGTTCCTGGAGGCCGCGGGCGCGCACCCGTTGCTGGTGGCGGACGGCAACCACCGGGTCGCGGCGGCGCGCGAGGCGGGGCTCGCCGGGTTGCTGGCGCTCGTCACGTCCGGGCCCGGCCTGCGGGTCGGGCCGATCCACCGGGCGGTCGTCGGCACCGGGCTGACGGCGTCCGACCTGGTGACGGCGTGGGAACGGGTCGGGCTGACGGTGTCGGCGCTGCCGTACGTCGTCGACCCGGAACCGGGCGTGGTCGTGGTGCGCTGCCCCGACGAGGTGTTGCGGGTCGAACTGCCCGCGGGACGGGGCATCGACCACGCCGTGGTGGAGTCGGTGCTGCTCGGCGAGGCGTTGGGGCTGGACCCCGAGAGCCCGTGCGTGCGGCCCGTGGTCGACCCGGCCGTGGAGGCCGAGGCGGTGCTGCTGATCGCGCCCGTGCCGATGGGGGAGGTGCTGTCGGGCCGCAAGATGCCGCGCAAGAGCACCTACTTCACGCCGAAGCCGCGCAGCGGGTTGCTGCTCGCCGACCTGGCACAGTAGAGGCGTTTCGGGGCCGACCGGCACTGGTGTCGGGCGGGCCGGGTGGCGTTTCCTGGCGCTCCCGAGCCTTGAGGCGCCCGCGATGAGTCCGAGACCGAGCCTGCTGGAGGTGCGCCGCCGCGGCGCGGTGGTGGCGCTCGTCGGCGAGGTCGACCTGAACACCTGCGACCTGCTGCGTTCCGAACTGGCGCTCGCCTGCGCGCCGGGCCCGGGTTCCGATGACGTGGTGATCGACTTCTCCGGGCTGACGTTCATCGGGTCGAGCGGGCTGCGGGTGCTGATCGAGGCGGCCGAGTCGCTGGGGGAGCGGCGGCTCGTGCTCGTCGGCGGCGGGTGGGCGATCTACGTCGTGAACCTGCTCGGCCTGACGGCCCGGTTCCCGAACATCGTTGTGGAGCAATGACCTGTCCACTGAGGACGCTGCTACTGTCGGTGGCATGGCGGTGCGAGCGATCAGGGGAGCCACGCAGATCGACGCGGACTCGCGCGACCTGCTGCTGGAGGCGACGGCCGAGCTGGTGCGGGAGGTGTTGTCCTGCAACGCCTTGACGCCGGACGACCTGATCTCCGTGGTGCTCACCGCGACACCCGACCTGGTGTCCGAGTTCCCCGCCTACGCCGCCCGCCAGGCGGGGCTCTCGGACGTGCCGCTGCTGTCCGCGACGGAGATCGCGGTGCCCGGCTCGATGCCGCGGGTGATCCGGTTGCTGGCGCACGTGGAGACGGACCTGCCGCGCTCGTCGATCAAGCACGTCTACCTGCGCGGGGCGGCGGCGTTGAGGACCGACCTCAACCACTGACCGCGCGGCTGATGGCGTCGACGTGCCGGTGGTCGGTACCGCAACAGCCACCCAGCACGGTCAGCAGCGGGAACTTCGCTCTGAGCGCGCGGTAGTCGTTCGCGAGCTCCGCGGGATCGCCGCGGTCGAGCGTCTCCGCCTCGTCGAGTTCGGCGTGGCTGAGCTTGGACGCGTTGGCTCTCAGGCCCCGGATCCGTTGTGCCCACGGCGCTTCCGGGTCGAGCGCGGGCGCGATGTGCGTCGGGTGCGCGCAGTTGACCATGTAGTAGGCCGGGTAGCCGACCGTGTCCTCGTCGACCCGCTCGATCGCGTGCCCGAGCGTCTCCCCGGACGGCAACTTCCCGTCCGTCTCGACGGTGAACGAGATGACGACCCGCACGTTCGCCTCGCGCGCGGCGTCGACGATGCCGGTGGCCTCCGCGGTGTTCGTCAGCGTCATGGCGGTGACGAGGTCCGCCGGGGTGTCCGCGAACGTCCTGATCTGCTTCGCGTGGTAGCCGCGTGCTTCGTCGCGGCTCATGGTCGTGTCGGGCCGGTAGGCGTCCCGTCGCGGCCCGACGCACCCGCTGATGACCACGGGGATCGCGAACCGCTGCCGCACGTCGAGCAGCAGGTCGACGGCCTTGCGGTTGGCTCCGGCGAGTTTCTTCGCGTCGTACCCGAGCCGCGCGCCCCAGTCCGCACTGGCCCGCCAGGTGGCGGTCTCGAGGACGACGCCGGCGCCGTCCCGTTCGGCGATGCCCGCGTACCGCTCGTAGTACCGGGTCAGCGCCGCGTGCCCGTCGGGGTCGTCGAGCAGCGGGAACGCCGCGAAGTCGGGCAGGTCGATGCCGTCGTCGAAGATCAGGGTGGTCTCGGCGCCGCCGTCGGTGAGGAAGAGCGTTTCTTGGAGCTGGGGCAGCTGCGTCATCGGGATGCCTCCCAGGTCGGAGGGCCCAGTGTGAGTCGGTTCCGCATGTTCCGCGCGCTAAAGTGGGCTGCTCACCGGGGGTGATCACGTGTTCCAGCCCTATCTGGCCGACTACCGCTACCACGCGTTGTTCAGGAACATGTCGCACGGGCCCGCCGGCGAGAGCGCGGACGCGCTCGTGCGGTCCTCCGGGCCGTTCGACGAACAGCAGTACCTGGGTCACCACCGCTGGGAGTGGACCGGTGTCCTGGAGGACGCCTCGCGCTTCAAGGGCCGTTACGACGACTCCTACGAGGTGACCGGAGCCGAGGCCGACCAGATCAGGCAGCGGGTCGACGCCCGCCGGCAGACCGCCGCCGACCTCGAACAGGAAGCGTCGTCGATCAGGGCGACGCGCGAAGCCCAGCCCGCCACCGGCGGTTTCGCCCTGTACCGCACCACGATCGACATGATCGATTTCAAGTCCGCCCTGGCCGTGACCGACGAACCGCCGCCCGCACACACCCCTGCGCTGCGGTTGGCGCTCTACGAACGACCGGAGCTGGAGGCGTGGATCGTCCTGCGCACGGCCCGCCGCCGAGCCGAACCGGTCGACGGCCACTACTACTTCGCCCTCTTCGACCGCCTCACGGACGTCCTCGACCCCGGCCGTGCGCACACGCTGATCCGCTGCCCGGACACGGGAAGAGTCCCGTGGGAGATCTACCGCGAAGGCTGGGAGGAGGGCGGCCACCCCGCTCACCACCACACGCTGCCCCTGGGGCGAGCGGACATCGGCCTCGTGCGGGCCGCAGTCAGGCCGGCGCCCCGCCCGTGACGGGGCGCCACCTCGACTCAGGCGCGGAAGTCCTTGCCGGGCAACCACCCGTTGGGGATGTCCGTCACGCGCCACGACGGCACCCCGACGCGCACGGCCCGGATCGGCGTGCCCAGGAACGGCGCGGCCTCCGGCACCTTGGCGACGAGGTGCTGCCGGACGACCTCGTCCTCGGCCCCATCGACCACCACGGCGGTCCCGCGCGCCTGCAGGAACGGCTCCATCGGAGACCCGGTGGACACCACGAGCGCGACCTCGGGGTTCTCCTCGATCGCCTTGAGCGTGCGCCCGCGCTCCTCCAGCACGAGCACGAGCGAGTGGGGCCCGTCCTCGGCGAAGTACACGCCGCTCACCCACGAGCCGTCCGAGCCCGCCGTGGCGAGGAACATCGACTTGTGCGCGGCCAGCGTGCGGTGCAGCAACGCCTCGACGTCGCCGCGCTGTTCAGTGGTGGTCACTGGAGACCTTTCGACTAAGCGGTTCATGCGCCCACCAGATCGGCGCGGTCCGCGCGCGCCTTTCGCCGATTCAGCCGATCGATACCTTCTGCCCGAAGTACTGCTGCAGCCGCTGGTGCCGGAACTCGTACGCCGCGCCCACCTGCCGCAGCACCCCGCGTTCGTGCGCCTCCTCCAGGAAGTCCATGAGGTGCCAGGGAAGCTTGCGGCACAACGCGAACCAGATCCGGGCAACGGTGAAGTCGATCCAGGCGCCTGCCATCGGCCACACGCACATCACAGCGGCGGCCATGCCGATCACGTAGACGAGCGAGGCGCCGGTGAACTCGTCCCTCGACCGGTACACGGCGGAGAACACGACGATCGTGGTCAGGAACACCGTCGTCCCCACGAAGATCGTGGCCGTGCGGTCGGCCGCGAGACTGCTCCGCGGGTTGATCGGCGCGGTGGCGGAGATCCTGTTCATCAGGAAGCCGGTGGAAAGCCCGAAACCGAAGACGGATCCCGCCATCGCCAGCACGCTCACCTCCGTCCCGCGCGACGCGATGAGGTCGCCGATCGTCACGGCGGCGAACCCGATCGCCACACCCAACACCAGATAGCGGAGCGACGATGCCCAGGAGATCGCGACGTAGACGGGGAGCGAGGCTTTCCAGGCGTTCGGCAGCACGCTGCGCAGCAACCCCACGAGCGCCCCGCCCGTCGCTCCCATCATCACTCCGCCGACGAGCACCGCGCACGACGCGGCGACCGTGCCCACCCACGTCGGTGACCGCACGACGTCCGTCACCAGCCCGCTGAGCAGGGTGATCGCGAAGTAGAGGAACCCGGCGAGCGCGCCCCGGCTCGCGGCGACGACCACGCGTGGCACCGGAAGCAGGAAGAACAGCCTCCACCACCCGAGGTTTCCCGCTGCGGGCTGCACCGCGAGCCTGCGGGCGAGGAAGGCCAACCACTTCCGAGGCTCTTCCGGCGACGGGTAGAGCGCCGGCAGGTAGGCCTCGAGCAGACGTTGCTCGACGGCGGCCGCGGTGGGCAACTCCACCAGGCCGGCCGGATCGGTTGACGGCGGCGTGAAAGCCGTCTTCGCCAGGTACACCGCGAGCGGCGTCGACAACGCCCGCGCGAGCACCCCGTCGGGTTCGTCGCCCAACGCCGTGACGACCGGTTGCCACCGCTCGTCACCCGCCACCGTGCCCGCCTCCAGGTACCGCGCCGCCTCCCCGGCGTCCACCGGCCTCAGTTCGACGACGGCCGCACGCCCGACCGGCGCTCCGGTCTCCCGGATGACCTCCTCGTAGTCCTCCGCCCGGCACGTGAGCAGCATCGGCTTGTTCCTGCCGACGAAGCGCGCGATGCCCCGCAGGGCGTCGGCCTTCAATGGAACCTCGTCCAGCGCGTCGAGCACGGGCAGGACGAGCCCGCCGTCGATCAGGTCTCTGGCGACGTCCGGGCCGTGCACGCCGCGATCGCGGAACACCGGGTGGTCCACCGCCAGCCGTTGCACCATCCACGCGTCCAGGTCCTGCGTGACCGGGTCCCACGACGCGAGAGAGAACAACACCGGCACCAGGTCGCCGGGGTCGCGCCGTCCGAGCAGCCGCAGCGTCAGCAGGATCGCCGCGCTCGTCTTCCCCGACCCCGGCTCGCCGAGCACCACGAGCTGATGACCAGGCAGTTCGTGCAGCGCGTCCGCCAGGTCGCCCACCCCACCCCGCAGCTTCAGCCGCACCGGCCGTCCTGAGACGGCACCCGTCCCGATGATCTCCGCGGCGCTCGGCGCGACCGGGCGTGCGGTCGACACCCAGCGCACGTCCAGCGGGTCCTGGCGGGTCAGCCCCCGCGACCCCGCCTCCCGTTCCCACTGCCTGCCCACGAGCCGAGCCAGGTCTTCCAACGCCTGTTCGGGGTCGCGGGCCGCGCGCACGGCGTTCGCGCGCAGGCCCAGCACGCCGAACACCACGGCCGCCACCAGCCCGGCGATCGTGAGCGGTGGCCCCATGATGCTGGCGAGCTTGTCGCCCGTCTCCATGACCTCGTCCGAGCCGGAAGCCCAGAACACGAGACCGGTGAGGAACACCACGAACGCCACGATGGCGAGCCGCCACCTGCCGAAGTTCACCGCGACATGATTCCGGATGATCGCCGCCGTTCCCGCCGCAGACCGTCCCGGTGCCGGTGTGAGCGTCCGCACCAGGCACAATGAGGGCCGTGGGTGTCTCGAGGGGAGCTGCTGTGGGCCAGGGTCAGTTGCGCGGTGTGGTCGCTCTCGACGGACCGGCCGGCACCGGCAAGTCCACCGTGGCCAAGCGCGTCGCCATGGCGCTGGACGCGCGCTACCTCGACACCGGCTCGATGTACCGCGCGATCGCGCTGGCCGTCCTGCGCGCCGGCGTCGACCCGGCCGACGAGGACAAGGTCAACGCGGTCGCGGAGAACACCGTGCTCGTCGTCGGCACCGACCCGCAGAAGCCCGGCATCACCCTCGACGGCGACGACGTGGCGTCCGAGATCCGCGGCCCCGAGGTGTCGCTCGCGGTCTCCCCGGTCTCGGCGACGAAGCACGTGCGCGAACTCCTCGTGGCCCAGCAGCGCACGATCATCGCGGACGCCGTCGACCACGTCGGCGGCATCGTCGTCGAAGGCAGGGACATCGGCACGGTCGTGTCGCCCGACGCGCCGCTGAAGGTCTACCTGACGGCGTCGGCCGACGCCCGCGCCGCGCGCCGCACCAAGCAGGACAGCGCCGCCGGTCGTGCGTCCACTGTGGACGCGGCGCTCGCGGACGTGCAGCGGCGCGACAAGTACGACTCGTCGCGCGCCGTGTCGCCGATGGTGGCGGCGGACGACGCGGTGGTGCTCGACAACACCGACCTCGACCTCGCGGGCACCATCGACGCGCTGATCGGTCTCGTGGAGCAGCGCGGGCTGCGGGTGACCGGGTGAGCGTTCCCGAGGGGACGGTGCCCTGGTTGTTCGACTTCGGACGCTGGATCGGGCGCGTGCCCTACGTCTGGCAGTTCCGGCTGCGAGTGCACGGCGCCGACCGCGTACCCTTGAGCGGCGGCGTGGTCGTCGTCGCCAACCACAGCTCGATGTCTGACGGGCCGATCCTGTTCGGGGCACTGCCCCGGCGCGTGACGTTCCTGATCAAGCAGGAGATGTTCAAGGGCGTCGTCGGCCACCTGCTGCGCAAGATCGGGCAGATCCCCGTCAAACGGGGTGAAGCCGACCGCACGGCGCTGGTCGCCGCGCAGTCCGTGCTCAAAGCCGGTGGCGTCATCGGGATCTTCCCCGAGGGAACGCGCGGCGAGGGCGACGTGGCGAGCGCGCAGAACGGTGCCGCGTGGCTCGCCAAGACCTCCGGTGCGGTGGTGCTGCCGATCGCCTGCCGCGGCACCTACCAGGCCAAGGGCTGGCGGCCCGAGGTCGACGTGCTGATCGGTGAGCCGTTCCACCTTCCCGAGGGGAAGGGGCGAGCGGCCCTCGGCGTTGCCACCGAGCAGGTGCGCGATCGCCTGGCGACACTGGTCGCCGAACTCGATGGACTTCGTGTGAGTGAGGGAAGACGATGACGGACCTGGACGGCACCTGGGAGGACGAGGCCGACTGGTCAGCCTTCGACGACCTCGACGGCGGTGACGGCGAGGAAGCAGCGCCGCCGCAGCCGGTGCTCGCTGTGGTCGGACGGCCGAACGTCGGCAAGTCCACGCTGGTCAACCGCATCATCGGCCGCCGTGAGGCCGTGGTGCAGGACGTGCCCGGCGTGACGCGCGACCGGGTCGCCTACGACGCGCTGTGGAACGGCCGCAAGTTCACCGTGGTCGACACGGGCGGCTGGGAGCCGGACGCGGTGGGCCTGCAGGCCTCCGTCGCCGCGCAGGCCGAGCTCGCGATGGCGACCGCGGACGTGATCCTGCTGGTCGTGGACGGATCGGTCGGCGCGACGTCGACCGAGGAGGCCGTCGCGAAGGTGCTGCGCCGGTCGAAGAAGCCCGTGATCCTGTGCGCCTCGAAGGTCGACGACGACCGGCTGATGGCCGACATCGCGTCGCTGTGGTCGCTGGGCCTCGGCGAGCCGTACCCGGTGTCCGGCCTGCACGGCCGCGGCTCCGGCGACCTGCTCGACGTGATCCTCGAGCGCCTGCCCGAGACCCCGCGCGACGACTTCGGCGGACGGGGCGGCGGCCCGCGCCGGGTCGCGCTCGTCGGCAAGCCGAACGTCGGCAAGTCGTCCCTGCTCAACCGCCTGACCGGCGAGAACCGCTCGGTCGTCGACTCGGTCGCGGGCACCACCGTCGACCCGGTCGACTCGCTGGTGGAGCTCGACGGCGAGATCTGGCGCTTCGTGGACACCGCGGGCCTGCGCAAGCGGGTGAAGTTCTCCGGCGGCGCCGAGTACTACGCCTCGCTGCGCACCAAGTCCGCGATCGAGACCGCCGAGGTCGCGGTCGTGCTGCTGGACGCGCACGAGCCGTTGGCCGAGCAGGACCTGCGCGTGCTGACGATGGTCGTCGAGTCGGGCCGCGCGTGCGTGCTGGCGTTCAACAAGTGGGACCTCGTCGACGAGGACCGCCGCACCGAGATGGTCCGCGAGCTCGAACGCGGCCTCGTGCGCGTGCCGTGGGCGGACAAGGTCAACATCTCGGCCCTGACCGGCCGCGCCGTGCACAAGCTCGCGCCGGCGTTGCGCGTCGCCCTGAACTCGTGGGACACCCGCGTCCCGACCGGCCGCCTGAACCAGTGGCTGACCGAGCTCATCGCCGCGACCCCGCCGCCCGTACGCGGCGGCAAGCAGCCGAAGGTCCTGTTCGCGACCCAGGCCTCGACCCGCCCGCCGACGTTCGTGCTGTTCACGACGGGCTTCCTGGAGGCGTCGTACCGGCGGTTCATCGAGCGCAAGCTGCGCGAGGAGTTCGGCTTCGAGGGCAGCCCGGTCCGCATCTCCGTGCGCGTGCGCGAGAAGAAGAAGGCCGGCGCCGGCAAGAAGTAGCTCTCCGGAGCTTCTTCGCGGTTCCTCCGTAGTTCCTCCACGGCTCGTGCGTGGTTTCTCCGTGGTTTTCCGTGGGTTTCCGGGTGACGACCCGGCCGACTGGTTGCCCTTTGGCATGGGGTGCGGTTGGTTGGGTTCGTGGCCGTACGAGTGGTGCTAGCCGACGACGAGGCCCTGCTGCGGCGGGGCCTGAAAGTCCTCCTCGAAGCCGACGGGCGCGTCCAGGTCGTGGGCGAGGCCTCCGACGGCGCCGAACTGGTCGAAGCAACCCTGGCGCACCTCCCGGACGTGGTCCTGGTCGACGTCCAGATGCCAGGCGTGGACGGCCTGGAGGCCGTGCGGAGGCTCAGGACCTGGGCCACCCCACCGGCGATAGCCGTGCTGACCACGTTCGACCTCGACGACTACGTGGCAACAGCCCTGGACCTCGGCGCCCAGGGCTTTCTGCTGAAGGACGCGGAACCCGAGGCCCTCGTCCGCGCCGTGGTAGACCTCGCAGCAGGCGGCGCAGTCCTGGACCCGCGCATCACCGCGCGCCTGCTCCCACGCCTGCGAGGCTTCCGGGCCAACCGCCAGCTCGACTCCTTGAGCGCCCGAGAACGCCAAGTCCTCGAACTGGTCGCAGCAGGCCGCTCGAACCACTCCATCGCCGAGGAACTCTGCCTCTCCGAGGCCACCGTCAAGAGCTACGTCTCCACCGTCCTGACCAAACTGGGCGTGGAAAACCGCGTGCAGGCCGCCCTCGTGGCCCACCAGGTGGGCGTCTGGTGATGAAGCCGGTCCTACGCGAAGTCCTGACCGTAGGCGTCACCACGGGCGTGGTCCTCCTGACCCAGGATCGCCCGTTCACCTGGTCCCTCTGGACCGCCGTGGCAGCCTCGTTGCTGCTCCCAGTACGCCTCCGCTGGCCGTGGCTGGCCTCCCTCCTCTGCATCCCCGCGGTAGCGGGCGGCCTGGGCTGGGCCCCGGCCCTGGTCGCCCAGTACCGCCTGGGCCGCAAGGAGAAGTCCATCCCGGTCCAGCTCTTCTGGGTCCTCCTGATGACAGTGGCCTCCATAGCCCCGGTCCTCATGACCCAGACAATCCCAATAGGCCCACTCCTGCTGGCAACAGCCTTCGCCTTCGGCCTCGCGGCAGCCCCCACGGCCCTGGGCGCCCTGATCACCACCCGCAAGGACCTGACCCAGTCCCTGTACGAAACCCGCAGAGCGCGAGCAGCAGAACTAGAAGCCCAGGAAACCTCAGCCCGTGCCGCGGAACGAGCCCGCATAGCCCGCGAAATCCACGACGCGGTAGGCCACCACGCCACCCTGATAGCCGTGGAGTCAGCAGCCCTGGCCGCCACCGCCCCGGACGAGGCAGTTCGCGAAACAGCTCTCCGTCTGCGAGCCCTGGCAAAGGAATCGCTGGCCGAAATGCGAGCGGCCCTGGGCCTGCTGAACTCCGACACCACCTACCCGTCCCTGCAAGAACTGATCGACAGGGCCCGAGTCGCCGGCGTAGCCGTGACGATCTCCGAAACAGGCGACGCGGACCTCTCCCCGGCAGTGTCCCGAGCCCTGTTCCGAGTGGTCCAGGAGTCCCTGACCAACGTGACGAAACACGCCCCGGGCGCCGCCGTGACGATCACAGTGGACAGAGCCTCACCAGTACGAGTGACCGTCGTAAACGGCCCAGGTGACCTCCCCTCCCTGGGAGAAGGAGGCGGCGCGGGCCTGCACGGCCTATCAGAACGAGTCCGCCTGGCAGGAGGCACCCTCACCACCTCCTGCAGGCCAGACGGGGGCTTCAGCGTCAGCGCGGTCCTACCGCCCGGTAAGTCGAAGGTTGACGGACAAGACTCGACTTTCGGAGGTGGCGCCGCAGCCGCCGCCACCGCATAGTTCCAGGTGTCGGTCGAGGATCGGGGGATCGGTCGGACCGAGGGACGCGGGGACCCGAACTTCGGGTCCCCGCCGTATTTCCGCAGCTAGAGGCCCTTGTCGGGGGTCGTTTTTGATCTCTGTCCGCAGTGTTGTAGGATTTCTCATGCACGCCGGGAAACCGGAAGTGTGGCCGGGACGTGGCGCAGTTTGGTAGCGCACTTGACTGGGGGTCAAGGGGTCGCAGGTTCAAATCCTGTCGTCCCGACGGTCGAAGTATGGCGAAAGCCCAGGTCAGGGCCTTGGATCACTACGGTGAGACAAGGCCCTGACTGCGTTTTTAGGGCCGCTATCCCACAATTTCTCACGAACGCTTGTACTGCTTCTCAGCCGAGCAACTCGTCCAGTTGGTTCGCGGCTTCTTTCAGGTGCTCGGCGTTGGGGTGGATGTAGACCCGCTTGGTGAAGCTCAGGTCAGCGTGTCCTGCCCAAGCGCTGACAATGACGTCGGGGACGCCGGAGGTGGCCAGATAGGTCAGGCAGGCGTGCCGGGCGTCGTAAGGCCGGACCTTCCGGACCTTCGCCTGGGCCATCAGCTTGTAGATCGCCCGTCTGAACTTGTCCGTCTTCCATGCCGCACCCAGCTCGTCGACGAGCACGAACCCTGAGCGGTCGTAGGCGTCGCCTGCCCTCATCGCCTCGCGCGCTTGGCGGGCTTTGATGGCCTTCAAAGCTGCGTGGAGCGGCTTGGGCAGCGGCAACCTGCGTTTGCCCTTCTCGGACTTCGGGCCCTTCTCCTCGACTTCGCCGTCGACGAGCGTCCGGGTGAGCTCCACGGACAACGTCCCGGCTTCGAGATCGACGGCTGACCAGCGGAGTCCGCACACTTCGGCAGGGCGCATCCCGATCAGCGAAAGCAGGACCGGGGCGTGCAGTCTGTGGTCCCGGATCGCGGCGAGGAACTGTCTCACCTCCATCTCACTCCAGGGCACTCGCTCAGCTGCAGCCGCTGCGGCCTTCCGGCGTGCCTCACGGGGAATCTGGGTGTACTGGGCGACGTTGCGCACGACCAACTTCCGTCGCACCGCGATGTTCAACGCGGCCCTGAAGCGGCCGAGAGTCAGCTGGACCGACCGGACGCCGAGTCCACTGCCGACTTTGCCGCCACGCTTGCGACCGGAAGTGAGCATCCAGCTCACCAGGCCGTCTACGTCTTCTTCGCTGAGCTGTTGAAGGCGCTGATGGCCAAGTCGTTCCCGCACCGGCAGAAGCGCATCGGCGTAGTTCGACGCCGTGGCTTTCTCGACATCGATCGTCGCCGACGTCAGCCAGGTGTCGAGCCACTCCGCGACGGTCATCTTGTCCGGCCCGACAAACGTTCCCTCGTCGGTCTGGTGTTTGATCTTCGCGTACTCGGCGCGGGCTTCCTTCCGAGTGTCATAGGTCTTGGTCAGCTGCTTGCGCTTGCCGTCTGGGTCACGCCCGACGTCGATCACGAACCGGTACCTGATGGTCCCGTCTTTCAGCTCGATCTTCTTGATCGGATCCCCCATGTCTCCCCTTGGCGATCAGTCCCCCTCGGTCTCGCCCAGAGGGGAAAGGATTCCTAGCTCGCGAGCTCGGCGGATGTACCGAGCGACCTGCGTGCGTGAACGGTTCATGACGTTGGCGACCGCCACGGCGGGTGCCCTGTTGCCCCTGGACACGGCCTCCGCGTAGATCAATGCGGCGCGCCGGGCATCGTCATCAGCTTGCGTGCGAGTGCGCTGATCTGCGCTCGGTGCGGCGTCGCTGCGGTCCGTTGGTTGTACAGCGCCAGGCGGGAGCGTGGCGAGCCATTCCTCTCGCTTGGAGGCCGGCACCGTGGCTTCCTCCACCGCCCGCTGCACGAGTTGGTCGATGAGGATCTGCCTCATCACCGACGTCGTGACTGGAGTCTTGGTGCTCGCTTGGACCTTTACTGAGATCGCGACGGGGCGAAGGTCAGCCCCGACGAACACCTCGAGGACCACCGCCGCCGGTGGATTCTCCAACTGGAAGTTGGCCTGGAAGCGGTTCGGTATCGCGGTGTTCGGCCCCGTGGACAGATAGCCGCCGGGGGCCAGTTCGTCGATGCTGACCCAGGCGATCTCGAAGTTCTTCGGCAGGCGAGGCACGGCAGAACGATACGACCTCCCTCATCGTCAGTGACCGGACGACTACAAGCTATGTCATCGCGGTGGCATAGTCAATGTCTTTGAGTCTATCGTGCATGGCATGGCTATCGGGGGAAAGGCTCTGGCGGAGCGATCCGCAGAGCTTCGTGAATGGATCAGGACCGGGAGGGCGCGTCAGCTACGCGTCGTTGCCGGTCTCAGTCAGGCGCTGGTCGCCCAGGATTGTGAGGTCACGGCGTCCACTGTGCACCGCTGGGAAACAGGTGATCGGTTGCCTCGTGAACGCAACATCTTTGCGTACCACAGCTTCCTGGCTCGTCTGGTCGAGCGCGAGCGGCTGGGGGAGCGCGATGACTAGGCGACAGCACAAGAAGCGCCCGACCTTGGCGGAAATCAAAGCAGAGTGGCCGCCGACCGTCGATGTGCCGACAGCTGGAGAGGCATTCGGCCTGAGTCGCAGCTACTCCTACGAACTCGTTGCACGCGGAGAGTTCCCCGCACGAGTGGACAGGTTCGGGAGCCGCTACGTCGCCTACACCGAGTCGATCATCCGCAAGCTGTCGGCAACGGACTGACGCGATGGCCACGTTCGGGGGACCGGCCATGACAGATGAACCGCCGAGCCGGCGCTTGCGGGTCCGAGCGATTCGCGACGTCGAGATCGTGCAGACGCGGTACGTGTGGAACGACTACCTGCCTGTTGGCGAGGTGTCCTTGTTGGTCGGCAAACCAGGGCTCGGGAAGAGCACCGTTGTCGTGGACCTCGCCGCCAAACTGACCACGGGACAGCTGGACGGCGCCTTCAAAGACGAGCCGCACCATGTCCTCTACTCGACCACCGAGGACTCACCGTCCACTCTGAAGGCCCGCTTCGTCGGAGCCGGCGGAGATCCGGACTACCTGCACCTGGTCGACGTCGTCTACGGCGAATCGGTCGACGGAACACCGCTGATCGTCAACCTCGACCTGGACGCAGCACGTGAAGCGATCGCGGCATGGCAGCCGGTCTTGCTCGTGCTGGATGCGCTCAACTCGTCCTTGTCCGGCCAACTCAACGACAACTCCGTCGTGCGTCCGCAGTTGGAGAAGCTGAAGCTGCTGGCGCACCACACGGGCGCGGCGATTCTGGGAGTCGGGCACTTCCGGAAGGCAACGGCAGGCATCGATCCAGTCGACGCCATCGGCGGCGCTGGCGCGTACACGCAGGTTGTTCGACACGTGTTGGCGTGCGGAGCGGACGAGGACAACTTCGTTCTCTCGGTCATCAAATCCAACATCGTGTCGGTCCCAACTGTCCCGTCGCTTGCGTACGGCACCGAGGCGGTTTCGGTCTCCGCTGACGACGGAGGCGAGGCCACCGTCGGCAGGATTCGCTGGTTGGGAGAGTCGGCGACATCGGTCGCCGACCTTCTCCTACATCCCGCACACGACGACGGTGACGACCGTGCGGACGCCGTCGCGTGGCTCACCGAATACCTCGTCGACTGCGGAGGCGAGGTCGCAGTTGCCGACGTGTTGTCCAACGGAGACCAGGCCGGTTTCTCCAAGGACACGCTGAAACGTGCGAAGTCGAAGGCCAAGGTTCGCTCGCAGAAAGCCGCCTTCGGTGGCGGTTGGGTGTGGCGAATCAGGCTCGAAGGGAGTGCGGAAGAGCGCGAAGGGAGCGGTGCCGGGAGTGCCGCTCCCTTCGATCCCTTGGTGCGCGCTTCGGAGGCTGAACACGGCAACTGGCCGCGGTCAGCAAGTTAGGAATCTGGTAACCGGATCCTTTGCCGCG
This sequence comes from Lentzea sp. NBRC 102530, assembly GCF_030269365.1. GTDB lineage: Bacteria > Actinomycetota > Actinomycetes > Mycobacteriales > Pseudonocardiaceae > Lentzea. The sequence continues at coordinate 31,059 of NZ_BSTF01000030.1, read as the reverse complement.
ACAGGGAGCCGTGGCAAACACCAGCGGCGTGCTTGGGGACACGCCGCGCACCATCTCGGGGGAACTGATGACGCACAACAAGAAGCGGCGGCAGCGGCGGGTACAGGGCGGCTCACCTGTCAGCATCCACGTCCGCACCACCAGGACGACCTACAGCCGTCTCGAGATCCAGGCTGAGCTCGCAAGACTGTCGATTCCGCGGTACCTGGTCGAATCGGCACTGCGTGAGTCAGCTGACGGTTGGAGTCTGCGCGAACAACGTTGGTGGGCGGAACGTCTCGACACCGTCGAGACAAGGCTCATCCGGATCGGCGCCAACCTCAACCAGATGGCCGCACGGACCAACAGCACGGGGGAAGTACCAGGTGGGCTTCCAGCAGCGCTGGCCTACTTCACCGCGACCTTGGAAGATCTCAGAACGATCCTCGCTGAGATCGACCCGGCTGACTCATCACGGGATCCGAAGACGTGATCGCCAAAGCGCCGGCGAAAGGCAAGTACGGAGCTGATACTTACGGACTCCTGCGGTACCTCTTCGGTCCGGGGAAGCGGAACGAGCACACCAACCCGCATCTGGTTGCGTCGTGGGATCCCGAATGGCTCTCTGGTGGGGCCTTTGCGCATCGCCACCGAGGTTGGATGGCTCGCTTGGCCCGCGAGATCGATGCACCGATGACCGGACACAACGTGACGCTGCCTGGCGGGCACGTCTACCACGTCGCGTTGTCGATCCCGCGCCAAGACGGAGAACTCGGCGACGGCCGCTGGCGTGAACTCGCGGAGGACGCTGTTGCCCGACTTGGATTCAGCCCCGACGGTGAGGGGCGCGCCGGCTGCCGATGGGTCGCAGTGCACCACGGCCTGAGCAAGGACGGCAATGATCACATCCACCTCGCGGTGAATCTGGTCCGGGGCGACGGCACCGTTGCCGACACCTACCGGGACTGGCCCCGTTGGCGGCAGTGGTGCCTGGACGTTGAACAGCGTCTTGGACTCACCCCGACGTCGCCAGCGAACAAAACAGCGGCAGTGCGTCCATCACGCGCCGAGGTCGAGAAAGCAGTCCGCGGGCCACAGCCTCGACCTAGCCGTGACTTCCTGCGCCTGGTGGTCCGTGCTGCTGCGGCTGAGGCTGCCACGGCGGCGGAGTTCGTTGAGTTGCTGGAGCGGGAGCCGCTGGTGTCTGTGCACGCGCGCTGGGATTCGGAGAATCGGTTGACCGGCTACCGCGTGGCGTTGTTCGCGGACTTGAGCGCGAGTTCGGAAGACGGTCGGGTCTGGTTCGGCGGCAGTCGACTCGCCCATGATCTGTCCGCGCCGAAGTTGATGCACCGATGGGCCAGCATCCGCGGGCCGGCCGATTTGAACGACACGACAGGTTTGTCGCGCAACGCTCATGTACTGGACATGGCTGCGGAGGCGACGCACAGCGCCCGCCGCCACATGAAAACGCTCGTTGAAGCCGAAGACACGTCGGCTGGAAGTGGCGGCGACGACATCGCTCATGCGGCCGCCGACATGGTCATCGCGGTGTCGAAGGCAGTCGACGGACCAGTATCGGGACCGTTGAGTGATGCGGTGGCAGCTTATGAGTGGGTCGCTGTAGCGCCTCATCGCGTTCAGCCCGTTCGTTGGAAGGGCGTTGCCATCGAGTTGCGCCAAGCGGCGCGCTCACTGCTCAAGGCAGGTGTGTTGTCCAGGCGCGCTCGAACCGGCCCAGGGGCGGTAGCCCTCGTGCTCGCTCTTGTTGCACTTGTAGCCGAGATCGCGGCGTGGCGCGAGCAGGCAGGACAACTGCCGCAAGCTGCTGAGGCGCGTCGGGCTGCCGGTCTCTTGAGTTCGCACAGTGTTGCCCAGGGGCAGCGTCCCTCCACAGTGCAACTCGGTTCCTCCAAGATGCCTTCACTCGAGAAGGCGGCCCTGGTCAGGCGACTGAACCAGCAGCCCAGGTCGGGTCGACCCGCGATCGGAGGACATGAACAACCGCGAGGCTCGGATCGCGGTCGGGCGCGGTGATCGAGTTACCGATCCCCAGCCTTCTCAGGCGGTTGGGGATCGGCAACCTGAGTAGATTGACAGCGGCCAGACACGCTCCCCGCCCACTTGTACAGACAGTGACGGTGTCCAGCTTCGGCTCAGTCGCTGCGTCGGGCACTGAGGCCTACCGGGCGCGGGTATCTTCACCGGATGACGGACGTCCGCAGCTTCCGGCACGCCTGTTACGCAGCGGCCCGTCGCACTGGTGGCGAGGTGATCGAGTTCCGCGTCGCCGACGACGTGACACCCAGTTTCCACCAAGGGCTTATCGCCTACCGCGAGCGCACGGTCGCCGTGGCCTGCACGCGCGATTCAGCGGTGCTGGCCCTCGCAGAGTCCCGGACCATCGGCTTCGTCGATGGCGTCGGGGAGTCGGGCCCGCTGACGTTTGTCGACGCCCCTGAACTGATGGCTGTATTGGCCGCGCTGCTGCCGGGGTCTCAGGTGCTCACCCCATCCGAGTTGAACGGCCCGTTCGACGCCGCAACTTGGCCCCACGTCTCGTCGAACGACGTCACGTACTGGCGTCCTGGCACCCTCGGCGAAGCGCTCTTCAATTACTGGGACTGAGGAACGCCGGAATCCCGCATGCGCCGATTGCCGCCGTTACGCCCCGCGCTCACACTGGGCCAGACAGCTCCCGCTAAATGGCCGCCAGTGGGGAATCCGAACTGGCCACTGAGAGTAGAAGGTTCCGAGTCACGCTCTGGCCGAATGCCTCTGTTCTCGAACAACGAAGGCATGCCCTCGGCCGAGTTGTCGAAGCGACGGTTGCGCGTCAGCGGTAGTTAGATCAGGCGGCTGGTGTACCCGGCCGCAACAAGCCTCTGGAACGCGTCGTCCACGTTGTCGGGCATGTCCTGTTCGATGGCGAATCCTCGTCGGGCGTACTCGGTGATGCGCTGGGTGTCGCCGACCAGCATGTTGATCACGCGGTCGACGTCGCCGATGCCAGCGATGTACTCGTCGAGCGGTAGCGGTTGGGACGAGCACACGACGTTGATCTCAGGCCACACTTTGCGGCAGGTCGCATAGGCTCGTCGCTGCTGGTAGGGCCGAGAGATCAGCATGACCGACTCGGGTCGGACTCCCGCCTCGGCAAGGATCTGTCGACTGTTGGTGAGGTTCTGGCTGGTGTTGGTGGCCTGGGTCTCGATGCTGATCACGTCGGCGGGTACGCCAAGGCTAATGGCGTGTTCGCGGTAGTGAACGGCTTCACCGCGAGGGAATCGTTCGATCGTGGTGGGTGCATTGGCGCCGGTGAACACAATGCGCGGGAACATGCCCTGGTGATAAAGCTCGGCGGTATGAGTGGCGACACCGAGGTCGTGACTGCCCAGTCCGATGCCAACGTCGCAGCGTCGAGGTTCGTGACCCATGTCGTGGTATCCCCACAAGGTCTCGACATCCGCGCGCAAGTCTGGGGGAAGCATGGTGGTCGCCATGTCGAGGCACCTTACGGCTGACGAGGGTCGGTGCCGCGAACACCCATCCGGTAAGCCAGTTCTACGGCGCGGGTGGCGGGACGGGGCAGTCTGATCATCTCGCGGACGAGGATGCGGGACAGCCGGTGGTACCGGACTTGTTCAGGTGCGTCCTGCTCAGCGGCAAGGAGCACAGCGAGTGCTTCGTCAACGCGGTTCCACCGGACGTAGGCGCGAGCGGTCTCGATGGCGTGGCGGACGCGCCGTTCGGTCGGAAGACTGCGGGTGTCGACGCGGGGACCGAGGTCGACCGCGACTTGAACGTCCCCGAGTTCCATCGCGGCGGTGACCCGGTGGATCTTGACGTTGGTGGGGCCGAACGCGGTCCACAGGTAGTTCGCGTCGCGGCCGAGTCTGCTTGCGGCCTGGTCTGCCTCGGTGAGGAATGCCGTGGTATCGGCGCGGTCGTCTCGGCGGGATGAGGCGACCGCGCCGGCCAGATGCAGCATTCCGTAGACCGAGAGGTACTCCGGCGTCGCAATGCCGAGGCCGGGTTCGAGGTGGTCTGCGGCGGCTCGGGTCAGCGCGATGGCCTGCTCGAACTCGCCGATGGACAACAGCGCGTGTGCCACCGACCGGTACAGCGAGCCGATCATCAGAATGTCGCCGCTGGTGTTGGCGGCGGCAAGGCCACGGCTCGCAGAGATCGCCGCGAGATCGGCTTCGCCGAGTTTGGTCAGCAACGCGGTGGCCAGCTGGTGGGCAGCAGCCGCGAATGCGTGCGCGCGGAGGCCATCGTCGCTGGTGGTGCCGTAGTGCTGACAGGCAGCCTGGGCATCGGTGATCAGGAGTGGCAGGCGCTGGGTGAGCCGGGCGTAGCGAGAGTTCTGGTAGTCGCTCCACTGCTCATCGAGGTTGATGGCCAGGGTGTCCAGCCGGACCGGCTCTCCTGGCCGCGGGCCAGTCAGGAACTGGCGGTGGTCCATGAGCGCCACCCTGAGTGCGGGAACAGTCCGCCGTCCGGGCTCGTCTGCCCAGGCCATCAGTACCGGTTCGCCGATCAGATCGCCGAGGGCGACGTCGAGCGCGTAGGCAAGGCGGCGCAGCACCGAGAGTCGGTCCAGCGGGAGCACGTCGTGCTCAACCTTTCGCAGCCAGTCCTCGGTGCGACCCACGAGCCCGGCCAGGACGACCTGGGTCAGGCCCCGCCGCTGCCGGTAGAACGCGACGCGTTCCCCGATCGTCATGCCGTCGGTCATTCCTCGCATGGCGTCCACCCTCGCATCCATGCAGGTGAGGACCCCAGAGAAATCCTCCCGGTTCACGCCGCTGGACGTATCTAGCGTCTGCGATGACGCCGTGTGACACCTCACTTGCACGGGCAACGTGTCTGAGCTCGTCCACAAGGGAGCGGCCATGAGCGAGAGGCCTCAACCTGGCCAGTTGGGTGAACACCCGACTCAGTGGTGGGACACCCATGCGGAAGGTACTCAAGGCCGTCCCCGCCCCGGCACACGTGTACTTGTCCGGAACCGAGACGGGGACGTCCGTCAGGCCGGGACCGTGCAGTACTACGAGGGAATCTGGCCACACCAGCACTCTTTCCCCGTCAGGTGGGACCACGGCGTGCACGGGTCGTTGTGCACCAGCCACGAGGACATGCCGCTGGGCTGGGATTACGAGGATCCAGCAGACAAGGCAGCGGCCGTCAGACGTCGCACAGGCCGGTGCAGCGAGCTCGCGTCATGATCGCCGCCGCCGGAGACGTTGAGCAGACGGTCGTACTGCCAGCCGTGGCCAATCAACAAGCGAACGACAACGGTTCGAAGATCGCCGCTGGCTGGTTCCAGCACTACCTGCACCTAGTGGACCGGGTGTTTCCGCGCACGCTGGTCACGCGAGACGGCAGGACTGTCCAATTCGCCGCCTGCAAGTTCGCCGTCCGACCTCCAATACCCGACGTGATGCAACCGGCCTGGCCGCACTGCCCGGTGTGCTGGCCGTGCAGAGCCGGCCATTGGTTCGTGTGGAAGTACCTGCCCCACGGAGTGGTCCCGCGCTGCATTCGATCTGGCTGCGATCGCGACGAGACCGATGTTCGCGATCCCGTCACCGGCGGCTACCTGCCCTGCATTGGGCACGACGCCGCGGGGAACTGAGCCACCGATGTCCATACCCCTCAAGGAGGCGAAGTCCCACCACTATGACCGGCTGTAGTGCCGCCGCAACCGTTTCGTATTAAGGGAAACCCCTGCTTGACAAGCAAGCAGGCACATGGAGGAACCACTGATGTCTGCACCAACCATCGACACCGTCGCCGACTCGGACTTCGACCTCGACCTGCGGATCACCACCACGGCCACTCCAGGCGTGGCATCCGCCTGCGACACGAGCGACGGCTGCGATCCGACGTGCGCGTCCTCGTGCATCAGCGCCGTCTGACCTGACTGCACCTGAGCTGGGGTACGGGCCGCGCTGTCCGTGCCCCAGCTTCGCCACCGGATGACGAACGCGAGGACAGGATGAGTACTCGGAAGAGCGCGTCGACCTACAGGCACCGCGGAATTGCCTTGCTTCGCGCCGCGGCAGTCCCGCTTCACCGACTGCCCGCACAGTGGCCAGACCTGTCCGACACCCAGGCGTGCCGCGAATGGCTGCTGGAGATGTCAATGCACACCGAACTCGCCGACGCGATCGGCCATGCGAGCCCAGGACTCGCCGCTCAACTGCTGACCGACACCGGCACAATTGAGTCCAAGCAGGTCCGACGCGTCACCCTGTCCGTGATCCGCTACTTGCTGCGCATCACTGGTCGCCACACCCCGTTCGGTTTGTTCGCAGGAGTCGCGCCGGTCGCTGTCGGTGGACCAGCCACTGAGAGCCGATGGGGTTCAGAACACCAGGCCTTCGCTCGCGTCGACGCGGTGTGGCTCGCAGATCTCATCGACCGACTTGAAGCGTGCCCCGAGCTTCTGTGTCGGCTCGACGTCGTGTTCACCAACCTCGCGACCACTCGTGGCGGGCGATTGGAGGTCCCCCAAGGACCCAACACGGTGACCGCACGCAACACCCTTGCCCTGCAAGCGGTCCAGAACGCTGCAAGCACACCCATCCACGTTGCTGACCTCATTGACAAGCTGGCCGCGGAGTTTCCGGCTGTAGAACACGACACCATCAGCGCCATGCTCACAACCCTTGTGGGCCAAGGTTTTCTTACCACCAACCTACGAGCGCCGCTGACCATCACCGACTCCCTTGGCTACCTGGTTGATCGCCTGCGCACCGCCAACGCCGGCGCGATCCCTTCTGTAACAGCGATCCTCGTCGAGCTGGAGCGGGTGCAGGAAGACCTGCGCAGCCACAACCAGCCCGGCACAGACCAGGCGGCCCAGCGCGACCTGCGGGAGGCATTGACCGGACGGATGCGGACACTGTCGAGGGCCGGGCGCGTCCCACTGTCTCTCGACCTCCGCTTGGACGCCGAAGTACGGCTTCCCGAACAGCTTGCGCACGAGGTCGAGCAGGCTGCCAGCGTGCTGGCGCGCCTGTCGAACCAGCCGACCGGGAACCCGGTCTGGCGAGACTTCTACATCGCGTTCTGCGAACGCTTCGGCACCGGTGCTCTCGTGCCGTTGGCCGATGTCGTCGACCCGGATGCGGGACTTGGCCTCCCACACACCTATCCCGGCAGCGTTCTCCCGCTACCGTCAGAAGGATCGTCCGAACGCGAGCAGAAGCTCCTCGCACTTGCTTGGACCGCGTGGTCCGATGGCACCGGTGAGATCGTCCTCACCGAGGACACCATCGCTGCGCTGACCGTGGGTGACCCTGCCTCGCAGCGACGGATTCCTGCACACGTCGAACTCGCTGCCCGAGTGCACGCAGCCAGCGCGGACGCATTGCGCCGCGGCGACTACAGCTTCACCGTCGCGCCCGCCCGATCAGCGGGAATCTTCACCTCGCGCTTCACCACCATCGCGTCCGACTCCGGGCTGGAGTGCCTGTACGCCGACGCGCCTGCCAGCGCCAGTGGAGCGTTGCCTGTGCAGCTGTCGTTCTCGCCGATCTACGCGACCGGCGAGAACGTCTGCCGGGTCCCTGCCTATCTGCCTCACCTGCTGTCCCTGGGAGAACACCGGGCACAGCACCCCGAACAGCTGGTGATCGCACCAGACGATCTGGCGATCATCGCGACCCGCGACGGACTGCACCTGGTCAGTCTCTCCATGGGGAGGGTGATCGAGCCCCAGGTCTTTCACGCACTCGCCCTGGACAAGCAGGCGCCGCCACTGGCTCGATTCCTCGCCAATCTCACCCGCGCGCTGGGAGCCACGTGGCACGAGTTCGACTGGGGCTCGCACGCTCAGCAACTGCCGGTGCTGCCGCGTGTACGGCACGGCCGCGCGGTACTCAGCCCAGCCCGTTGGCGGCTCGATGTCACAGACCTTCCCGCCAGCCTCGACGATGACCAGTGGACGGCGCGCTTCGGTCAGTGGCGTCGTCGGTGGCGATGCCCTGCCACGGTGGAACTACGCGATGCCGACCGCTCCTTGCGACTCACTCTCGACGAACCTGCCCACGTGGCGATTCTTCACACCCACCTGCGCAAGCACGGCCACGCCTTGCTGCTCGAAGCTGCCTCCGCGGAGGCGTTCGGATGGGCGGGCGGGCGCGTTCACGAGATCGCCGTGCCCCTGTTCTCCGACCAGCCGCAGACACCATCGCCACCGGTTGCGAGCAGGCCTGTGCTGACCAATGGCGGCCATGGCCAGCCACCAGGGGCAGCGAACAGCACCTGGCTCTATGCCAAGGTCTTCACCCACCCCGACCGAATCAACGAGATCATCGCCGGCCGGATCCCACACCTTCTACAGGCGATTGGCTCCGACACCCGCTGGTGGTTCGTGCGCTACCGCAGCCCGCATGAAACCGACCACATCCGCCTCCGCCTGGCCATTTCTGATCGTGACGCTTACGCCCGCAGCCTGGCCGCGCTCGGCGACTGGGGACAGCAACTCCGCGTTGACGGCGTGGCCGGTCGGCTGGCTGTCGACACCTACCTGCCGGAGATCGGCCGCTACGGTTGCGGCGCGAAGATGATCGCCGCCGAGAACGTGTTCGCCGCAGACTCCGCCGCTGTGGCCGCTCAGTTGCGGCACAACTCGAGCCTGGGCGCTGATACCGCCGTCGGACTGCTACTCGGCCTGGTGGACATCGTGGCCGGGTTCTTCGGTGACCAGACCGCCGCGATGACCTGGCTTCGCACCCGCCCCGTCCTTCCAGGCACGGTCCCAGCTGACCGCGCCGTGCTCTCGGACGCGATCCGCCTCGTCCAGGGCGATGTCGACGACCGGCCTGGATGGACCGGACAAGTCGCCGAGACCTGGGCACGACGCTCCGCCGCGCTTGCCGCGTACCGGACGCAACTATCAGCCGACACTGATACCGACGCCGTCTTGGAATCTTTGCTGCACATGCACCACAACCGTGCAGCCGGCATCGACCGTGACGCTGAGAAGGCAACGCGGCGCATGGCACGACACCTCGCGCAGGCCGTATACGCCCGTCAGCCGGAGACCAGCCGATGAACCTCGAGGTTCCACCGGGCGACTCGGCGCCCGGCTGGGGTCAGTCGTTGTCTGCTGGTGCAGCCGGAATCACCCTGCTGCACCTGGAGAACGTGCACACAGGTGCGGGTGACTGGAGTGTGGCTCACCAGTGGGCTCGCGCCATGATCCGCGACTCGGTGACCGCCGACCCTGACACTGCGGGGCTCTTCCGAGGAGTACCTGCCGTTGCGTTCACTCTGCACTCGGCGCGGCATCCCGCCTACGCCGAAGTTCTTCGCGCACTCGACGAGCACATCGCCACGATCACGCGCCACCGGCTGCGCCAGGCACACGACCGCATCGACCGCGGACAGCTCCCACGGCTTCGAGAGTTCGACCTGATGAGCGGACTCACTGGACTCGGCGTCGGGCTGCTACACCGAGACCGCCACCCCGAACTGCTGCGTGATGTCCTCGCCTACCTGGTGCGGCTCACCGAGCCGATCACCACCAACGGCGAGCACCTGCCTGGATGGTGGAGCGAAGACAGCCCCAACGGGCAACCCTCCAATGACTGGCCTGGTGGCCACGCCAACATGGGGATCGCGCACGGCGTCGCCGGGCCGTTGGCGCTGCTGGCCACCGCCAGCAGGCGAGGAATCTCGGTAACCGGACTGACCGAGGCGATCAGCCACATCACCACCTGGCTCGACCGCTGGCGCAACGGCTCCGGCTACGACGCCTGGTGGTCAGGCATGATCTCTCGCGCCGAATGGCACGACCAGGCGCTGCGGCAATCGGGACCCCAACGCCCGTCCTGGTGCTACGGCACCCCTGGTCTCGCACGGGCACAACAACTCGCGGCGATCGCGCTTGGCGAGCCAACACGGCAACGCGCCGCCGAGCATGCCCTCGCCGGATGCGTCAGCGACGAGAGACAACTCGCGCTGTTGAGCGATCCATCGCTCTGTCACGGCTGGGCCGGGCTTCTGCAGGCCACCCGCCGCACAGCCGCCGATGCCATCGACGACCGCCTCACAGCGCAGCTACCCGCACTGCATGCACGGCTGACCAAGCACCTGCACGACAACGGCCAATCCGCCGAGCCCGGACTGCTGGAAGGCGCGGCTGGCGTGCTGCTCGCACTGCACGCGACTGCGACCTCAGACCTCGTCACCCGATGGGATGCGTGCCTGCTGTTGGAGGGCTGACCCGCACCTCAGAACCCGCTCTTGACCAATCGCAACCCGCTAACATCCGGCCGCCCGCACAGAAGGAAACGATGAACGCCACCACCGACACCACGCCCGAGGCGCTGCGCGCCGCCATGGTCGACCGCATCAAGAAAGCTGGCCACGCCCGAACCCCTGCAGTGGAACAGGTGCTCCGCACCATTCCCCGTCATCTCTTCGTGCCGGAGGCGACCACAGAGGATGCGTACGCCAACGTCGCAGTGATCACCAAACGCGATGACGACGGCACACCGCTCAGCTGTGCCTCCGTGCCCACTGTGGTCGCCATGCAGCTCGACCAACTCGATGTCCAGCCTGGCCACAACGTCCTCGAGATCGGTGCTGGAACCGGCTACAACGCCGCCCTTCTCGCGGAGCAAGCCGGTCCGACTGGTCACGTCACGACCGTCGACATTGACCCCGAGGTCACCGCACAGGCCCATCGGGCACTCGATGACAACGGCTTCCCCCAGGTGGAGGTGATCACCAGGGACGGTTCGCTCGGGGCGCCCGAGACCGGTCCTTACGACCGGATCATCGTTACTGTCGGCGCGTTCGACATTCCGGATGCCTGGCGTGACCAGCTCAAGCCCGGCGGCCGGCTCATCGTGCCGCTGCGCTGGCGAGGCCAGACCCGCAGCGTCGCCTTCGTTCGCGACGGCGACGTGTTGCGCTCCGACTCGGTGCGATTGTGCGGCTTCGTGCCCATGATTGGTCAGGACAACGAGGTATCCGGCAACATCGACGCCGCCGGACACGTCACTCTGTACTGGGACTCAGACCAAGACATCACCCTCACCGATCTCTACGGTGTGCTCAGCCAGCCCAAAACGCCTGTCTGGTCCGGCGTCACAGTGCGAGGTGAAGAGCCCTTCGACGGCATCTGGCTGCGTCTGACGGGAACCGAACCAGGCACCTGTCGCATCGCCGCCTCCGCCACTGCGGTCACCGATGAGCTCTGCAATCCGGCGATCCGTGACCGCAGCCCAGCCGTTGTTGAGGGCAGCTCGCTGGCCTACCTCACCTATTGCCGCGTCGACGGCGGCGCGGAACTTGGCGCGATCGGCCATGGACCAGCTGCACAGCAGCTGGCGGAGCGGTTCTGCGACCAGATTCGAGCCTGGGGTGAGGTCCGCACCGCTGAGCCCATCATCACGGCCTACCCAGCCAAAACGCCTCGTGAGCACCTTGAGGCCGAACGCGTCATAACGAAGCGCTGGGCGACGCTATCGGTGTCGAGTGCGAGCAACGTCGACGGATGAGCGCTGAGGTAGTAGTAGATCTCATGACTGACTTTGGCAGACCGCGCTGATGCCGTCGTAGATGCACGCTGGGGTCACCGCGAGCACACCTTGTGCGCATGAGGCGCGGTTGTGGTGACCCAGTTGCACGGGTGTAGATCTTAGCCTGAGCTCGTGTCTGTCGTGCGCTCCGAAGCCCAGATCCACCTTGCCGGTTATCCGGCTGGCTCTGGGACGGCAGTTCGCACCCGCAGGGCTGACACCGCCTGGACGGCTTGACCGTGCACGCGAACCAACGGCAATTCGCGCACTTTGATCAGTGCTACGGCGCGGCCGTATGAAGCCGCCAAGCACCTCCCGATATGGTGGACTTCTCGGGGCCAGGCTCGTCTCACTGGGTGACACGCATTGTCAAGTGCGGTCACGTAGGGTAACAGTATGAGGTATTGCTGTCACCCTCCGTGTTGCGTCGTGCCGGCGGTGTTTACTACGGATGCCGTGGCGAGCAGGCCCCTGGCCAGGGGCTGAACCGTGCGAGCGAAGTGGGAGGCTGGGGTGTCACTCGGCGCGAACGAGACGTCCATAGAGAGTCTTGACCTCACGCCATCACCGCGGCTTCTCGAGGTACTCGGCGACATCCCTTACAAGCCCTGGCAGTGTCTCGCTGAGCTTGTCGACAACGCGTTCGACGCCTTTCTGTCGGACAGTGACCGTGCCGCTTCGGAGCCACCGTCGGTCGAGATCACACTCCCGAAGCCAGGCACCGCCGAGGGGGACGAGCTCGTGTGTGTCGCGGACAACGGACGTGGCATGGGCCTGGAGCAGTTCGAGCAGTCGTTGCGTGCGGGCTACAGCACTAACAGCCGCTACGGCAGCCTTGGGCTGTTCGGGATGGGCTTCAACATCGCGACCGCCAATCTGGGTTCAGTGACGGAGGTCAGAACAACCCGCTCAGGAGACCCGGACTGGCTTGTCGCCGAGATCGACTTTCGCGAGATGCAGCGGCGCGGCAGCTTCACGGTGCCCCTTCGGCGGGATCCGAAGGCCGACCCCGCGATGCATGGCACCGAGGTTACGGTCCGGCAGTTGAGGCCGGACAAGCGTGCCGCGCTACGTCGGCAGCCGGTGGCGGCGACCATTCGTGAGCAGCTCGGCAGGGTGTATTCCTACCTCTTGCGAAGCAAGAATGCCCTTCCTGAACTTCCGGAGACCGAGCTCGCTGGCCGGGGCTTCGACCTGTACGTCAACGGGACCGCTGTACGACCAAGGCTGCCATGCGTGTGGAGCTCTTCTCGCGTGGTGTCCTATCAGGGCGCTGAGATCCGCGCGATCCAACGCATCAACCGTGATCTGACACCCGCTTGGGCATGTCAAGACTGTGGACACTGGAACCGCGGCGCGGCGGTGGAGCGTTGCGCCGAGTGCGACAGCGAGAACCTGGAACTGCGGGAACGACGGATTGTCGGCTGGGTTGGCATTCAACGCTACCTCAGTACGAGCGACTTCGGGATTGACTTCCTGCGCAACGGTCGAAAGATTCTCATCTCCGATCGAAGTGTCTTTCAGTGGGAAAATCCCGACACTGGCGAGACGATGGTGGAATACCCCATCGAGTTCGGTGCGACGCAAGGCGGCCGTATTGTCGGCGAGATCCATGTCGACCATGTTCCGGTCACCTACCAGAAGAACGACTTCAAGCGTGACTCGCTGGACTGGATCACTGCTCTTAATGAGGTCCGCGGGGAAGGTCCGCTACAGCCAAAGAAGGCAAAGGCGCTTGGGTATGAGTCAAACAGCTCCCCGGTAGGGCGCCTGTTCAACGCGTTCCGGCGCAATGATCCCGGTACGAAGTGTTTGATCCCTGGGGATAGCTCCGGGCCGCTTCACGAGACCGCCCGTGAATGGGCCACGTTGTTCCGCAGGGGACTTCCCGAGTACCTGACCGACGACAAATGGTACGAGGCGGCCCAGCAATATGACGACCTCAAGCGGGGGAAGCGGCAGCCGACTTCCGGAACGTCCAGCGGCACGGGATCAGGTCAGAAGCACAGCGGTGGGACTGGCTCCGGGTCCATGGACGATCTCCTGGACCGCACAGGCTTGGGTGGGGACAACCAACCGGCTGGTACCGCGGGCGGGCAGGCCCCGGCCTCACCTCCCCCGCGACCGCAGCCAGAGACCGAGGAGCAGCGTTACGCCCGATACCGTGAACGGGCACGACGTGTTAGCGACCTGAGCGGCGTCGTGAGCGTGGCCCACCTCGGCAAACGCACCGTAACGGTATTCGATACCCCTGAGCCGCTGCTCGACCACTCCGGCCGGCCGACCCCGTGTGTTTCCCATACTCAGCGCGGCAACACGATCGAAGTCTTCGTCCATGGTGACCACGAAGTGTTCCGCGAGTTCGGACGTGATCCGCGGGACTACGCCATCATCGAGATCGCTGAAGCGCTTCGAGCAGTGGCAAATACGGACGACAGTGTGGCGAGGGTCGCGGCCGAGGTTACAGAGCAGTTCCGCGATCAGCGCTTCACCGACGCCGCGCTGCGCGAGCGTGCGGACGCGCTGCTCGGCAGGATCCGAGAAGGAATGGCTGACGTAGGCGCCTTGCACGCTGCGGCGCTTTGGACAAGCCTGCCAACAGAGGAAAAACAAGCCGCCGAGCGGCATGCGGCCGGCGCCGAGCCGCGGCTGGTCTGGCGGGAGGCGACCGAGAACGGGGCGTTCATTCCGCATCTGCGCCCAGAAGGTCTCGCCGCACTCGTCCGTGCCCAACCGGCTCTATTGCTGGACGGGGCCGTGTTCTCCACAACCTGGTCCACCTGGAACGACCAGGACGCGCGAACCAGGCCGGTCGAAAGGATTGCTCGCCTTCTCGATACGGTTGGCGAATTCATGGGAAATACGGGCGGAAAGACACGTCTGGAGCTGGCGATGATGCGTCTGACTCTCGATGTGATTGAGGGCGAGATTAACGAGGGGGACACGACATGAGTTCCTCATTTGTGGCTCCTGACTTCCTCCTCGATATCGGTCCAGCCGCGTTCACGCGACAGGTCGAGCGACTTCTGTTGCATCTTGGGTTCGTCAACGTTGTTAACATTGATGGCCCAAACGACCAAGGTGGAGACCTTATCGGCACACGCAACGGTCAGCAGTGGGTCTTCCAGGCAAAATGGAAGTCACGAGGTACCGTCGCGCCGGCCGCGATCGACGAGGTGCTCTCAGCCAAGGCGTTCTATCGCACCGATCGCGCCGCGGTTGTCACCAACGCCCGATTCGGCCCAAAGACCGACGAACGGCGTGATGCTCTGCGTCGAGTCGGTCATCCGATCGAGCTGTGGTCTGGACGCGAGCTTCTTGATCTCTACAACAGCGAAGGCATCTGCGCGCAACGACTGCCAGAACGCTCGCTTCGCGAGTACCAGGCAAAAGCGTTCGAACGCATTGTCGAGGACTTGGAGGGCTCCGGCCGCGCCTTGCTCATTCTCGCCACAGGACTAGGCAAGACGGTCATCGGCGGGGAGATCATCGCACGGCACCTGCGGCGTCAACCCTCGGACAAGGTCCTCGTCGTCGCGCACACCAAAGATCTCGTCGAACAACTCGAACGTGCGATGTGGTTTCACGTGCCGAAACCCGTGCGCACACAACTGCTGACCGGCGATCACAAACCGGATGATCTTCGCGGGATCACGTGCGCGACGGTGGCTACCGCCCTGACATACGTACGCAACGGCTACAAGCCTGGGCTAATCATGGTCGACGAGGCGCATCACGTCGCTAAGGGAGGGCAGTTCACCGAATTGCTCGACGCCATGCCAGACGTGCCGCGCTTCGGCGTTACCGCCACGCCGTGGCGTGGCGACCGGTTCGACATCCGTAACCGGTTCGGCGAACCAAGTTACACGCTGGGCATCGAAGATGGCATGCGGCTCGGCTACCTCGCCGAGGTTCGGTATCGGTTGTTCTCGGACAACATCAACTGGGACTTCGTGCGAGAAGCAAGTCAGCACAGCTACAGCATCAAGGATCTGAACGCCCGACTGTTTCTTCCAGAGCGCGACGAGGCAATCCGGGATCAGCTCATTGACACTTGGGCACGAACTCGTGAACCACGCGCGGTCGTGTTCTGTCGAACAGTTGAGCACGCCGAACGGTTGGCCGAGTTGCTCAACCAAGTCCCGCAATGGAAGAACGTAAAGGCTGTCCACGCCGGGTTGGGCCACCGAGAACGTCAACTGCGTCTGATGAGCTTCCGGCAGGGCGAGATTCCAATCATCACGGCGGTGGACATCCTCAACGAAGGTGTCGACATCCCTGACGTCAACATCCTGGGGTTCGCCCGTGTGACGCATAGTCGGCGAATCTTCGTACAACAACTTGGTCGTGGCCTGCGTTTGCGTGAAGGCAAGAGTCATGTGGAAGCACTGGACTTCGTCAGCGATATACGACGCGTTGCGGCAATCATGAACCTCCGTGAACAAGTTTCGGCCGATGAAATCGAGACCCTGCGGCTCGTCCCAACAGGAACACGTTTCGAGTTCAGCGACGCCCAGGCTGAGAGCCTGATGCGTGAGTGGATCAAAGACGCGGCGAGTCTCGAAACAGCTCTCGATGAGCACCGCCTCCAGTTCCCCGACCCTGACGCACTAGTGAGCGGCTCATGAGCGAGATTCAGGATCCCCTCCGGCGGGAGATTATCGGAGAGATCTATCGTCAAGCTGATGAACTCGGTTGGGACGGCCTGAGCATCAGTGAGCGATCGACGTGGTACAACCGGTGGGTCGATGACGGTCGAATCGGTGGTGTCTTGACGCGGTACATGCCGCGCGAACGTGCACGCCTTTGGATCAAGGACGTGCCGATGAAGCACTACAACCGCGCCCGTAGCGGGATCGGTCCCTATGCCGATCTGGTCCGTAATCCGCTGCCAGGTGCGGCCCAAATCGCGCAGCTTGTCTTTGGGTGTGAATGGGACTTCGTGGAAGGCACTCTGCGAGAGAAGCCCAACCGATGCCATCTCTCCAATGGCCCAGAATGCGTACAGATGATCTGGGGAACCTCCCGCAATCTCCAGAGCCTTATCTGGGCAGGTCTCAACACGCGGGTTGATGGAGGCCCGAGGCCGGTTGTTGTCGTCACGACCAGACAGGGCGAGCGGTTGTCGGAAGGCGAGCGAGCACGTCACCAGCGACTCGGCGAACTAGCTGGCCTGGAGGTCCGCCATATCGCCACTCGCGCGACTCGTGCCCCAGGCAACGACGGTGAGGCAGGGCGGTGACATGCGAGATCCCAAAGTAACCAGCCGCATCATGGCCTCGGTGCGCAATCGCGACACGAAACCAGAGATCGCCCTACGTAGTGCCCTGTGGCGAAGGCGCCTGCGTTTCCGAGTGCGAACGAAACTGATCGGCAAGCCCGATATCGTGTTCCCTGGCCCTCACGTGGCCGTGTTCGTAGATGGTGACTTCTGGCACGGCAACGCGTGGCGAGTGCGTGGCCTGCCCTCCTTCGATGCGCAATTCGAGCGCATGAACAATCCAGAGTTCTGGAAGGTCAAGCTCGAAACGAACATGGCCCGCGACGCGACGGTCAATTCGAAACTCGCCGAGGCTGGGTGGTCCGTCTATCGCGTCTTTGAATCACGCCTGACCAAGGATCTCGACGCCGTTGTCGACGAGATTGAGCAACTCGTGCGCGGTCGCCGCGCCGACCAAGTTTCCACCGTCGCATCAATCGACACGTCACGAAATTTCGAAACGGAGAAACCATGCCGAGGTCAGTAGAGCTATTCGCCGGTGGTGGCGGTATGGCCCTCGGCATGTTCAATGCCGGTTTCGAGCACGAGCAGCTGATTGAATGGGATCCGCGAGCCTGCAATATCCTGCAGGTTAACGCCGAGCGATCGCCTGACCTCTGGAAGAAGGAGAACGTCCGCAATATGGACGTTCTAGAGTGGCTCAAGGAAGCGCCTGGGCTTGGGCTGGTCGATATCGACTTGGTCGCGGGAGGGCCGCCGTGTCAGCCTTTCTCTATTAGTGGGGCGCACGCTGGGGACAACGACAAGCGAAATATGTTTCCTGCCGCCGTTGAGACGGTTCGAACTCTCCGGCCGAAGTGCTTCGTCTTTGAGAATGTCCCTGGGTTGCTGCGCCCTTCCTTCATGCCGTACTACGACTACATTGTCGACCATCTCTCAAAGCCCTCGGTCAAGCCCAAGGCTGGTGAGCACTGGGTGGATCATCACAAGCGGATCATGGGGGCGAAGCGGGCCGGATTGACTTACCGCGTCCGCCGTCAGGTTATTGACGCCGCAGACGTGGGTGTACCTCAGACGAGAAAGCGTGTGTTTCTCGTCGGGATTCGTACGGATGTCCCAGGCTGGGATCGATGGGCCGACATATCTCCAACGCATGACAGAGACGCGCTGTTGCGTGATCAGTGGATAGTTGGGTCTTATTGGGAGAAGCATGAAATTAAGAGGCCTTCTATGCCGGAGACCTTGCGGGTTCGCGTGGAGGCGTTGCGTGAGGCCGATGAGCTATTTGAGCGCGAGCCTTGGCAAACCACGCGAGACGCTCTCGTGAAGTCTCCCAAGCTTCCGAAGCCGCGAGACGGCAAAGACGCGCCGGACGTACTTAACCACCGGGGCATTCCTGGTGCTCGAACCTATCCAGGTCATCAGGGTGGCTGGATCGACTGGCCTGCCAAGACGCTTAAGGCTGGGGTGCACGGCGTCGCCGGTGGTGAAGGGATGATTCGTTTTCATAACGGGTCGGTCCGCTATCTGACTGTCCGGGAGTCCGCTCGGATACAGACCTTCCCTGATACGTATGAGATTCCTGGCACCCGGACGGCGGCGATGCGTGCGCTTGGCAATGCTGTCGCCGTCGATGTTGCGGAGATCATCGGGAAGAAGCTTCGAGCTGTCCTCAACCTCTGAAGGACGTGCCACCGCGGACGACGGAGCGCACGTTCGCGGTGGTCGTCAGCATTCGCGTTGAGCTACCCAGACGGAAGTCGACGGCGGGCGAGTTCGTCGGCCACAGCCGTCAGCCACCTCGACAGGCCGGCCACCCGTGGTCCACGCAGGAGAACCCCCGCTTCCGCGTGTGCGGCTGTGCCTCCGGGAGTCAGGTTGGCCGACCCGAGGTAGGCCAACCTGTGATCAGCAATGACGACCTTGAAGTGCACGCCGAGGCCGCTTTCTTCCCAGGAACGAACGGTGATGGCTCGTCCAGCACGCTCGGCGACCTGCCGTAGCAGGGCGATTGCCTCAACGTTCGCGCTGGAACGCTCCGGCGCGGTGAGCGACAGCGCCCTCGTGATCACGGTTACGGCGCCTCCCGTCTGCAGCACCCGTTGGAGTGGGTTAGCCAGGGTTGTGACGAAGTCAGCGTGCAGGTAGGATGCGGCGATCATCAGGTTGTTCCGCGCTGTCGCGGCGACCTCGACAAGGGTGGCCTGGGTTTCTCGCGGCCTGCTTCGGTCACCGTTTACGGCGACGAGATCCGCGAGGGTTCGCCGGAGGAAACCAGGCACGGTGAGAACGAGTTCCCAGCTGTCCTCGGCCGCCTCGGTCAGGACCTGGGCCTGTGCCAGTCGGACGGTTGCGCAAGGAGTGCGGTTGCCGGCCATGTCGAGGATGTCGGCGTGGATCAGGGCGGAGCGTACGAGATTCCCGTCAGTGACGCTTGTGCTAAGGACGGTCGCGAGTTCCGCCCCGGTCGAACCGGATTCGGCAAGGTCGAGTAGGCGCGCGGCCAGCGCCATGGGCTCAGGCGCTTGGCGGATCAAGGCGACGACTGGCTTCAGTGGTTCCAGTACGGACGCCACGTCACCTCCTGGTTGGTCTGACCGACTGGTTCAACGGTTGCGGGGAGGGAACCGAAGAGCAGGTTCCGATCGAGAACCGTGTTGAACCTGGCGCATGCGACTTCGGAGACATACAGGCACGCCGCGCACGCGCCGCCGAAGGAGTGTCGGCAGGGTGGGTCGAAGACGCAGCGGCTTTCGGCGTCGAGTTCGCTGAGTGCGTCGGCGAGATCATATCGATAGACGTGTTCGAGTCCTCCAAGGATGAACTCACTGCGGGTGTTGGCGTAGATCAGGAAGGCACTGTTGGCTGGGAAGAGGTACTCCGCGAGGGAGTCCACATTCAGTCCACATCGCGTGGCGAGCGCTTTCATGGTCCGGTGCGCCATCGAGTGAACGAGGCCGAGAATCGCCTTGGTGATACGGCTTTCGGGCGCGTTGAAGATGTCGGTGACGGGCTCCGTGACCGTGAACAGCCATCGCTGGGCATCCTCGACAGTGGTGACACCTGGATCGTCGACTACACCGGACTCCGCGAGCCACTCAACGACGCGGAGCTGGTTCAGGCTGAACAGCAGACCTTCGGTCTCCGTCCGAACCCCGTACATCGGAAACCTTCGATCGCGGCCGGCTTCAAAGAAGCGAAACCGCGTGTTGACGTCCCCGCGGGGACCGGAGCTGTGGGCTTTGGGGCTCACCCTGGTATAGCCGGCGTCGATGTAGGCGATGGGAAGTTGCCGAAGCAGGGTCACGTCGCGCAGGCCATAGCGTTCGAAGAGCGCGGGGTACGCGGCGTAGGTGGGGTGGAGCTCATCCGCGGATTCCGTCCGCAGATCATCAATTGTGAGTGCCGCCGCGCCACGGGCGAGCGAGAGCTGAAGACACTCGTCTCCGAGGGCATCGACCGATTCGGGGTCCAGCCCCAGCGCATCCACCTGTTCGGCCCAGGCGGGTGCCGTACCTTCCTTTGCCCGAGCGTCGGCCAGTCCTCGTTCGTACATCTCATCACCCGGCTGCCAGCCCAGCACGGCGGCCATCTTCTGAAATTGGGCGACGGCTCCCTCGCTGTCGCGGGTTCCTCCGGCCATCCGCAGGCCGTCGGCGCCGGGAGGCAGCACGCCGAGGCTCTGGGCGACGGCGGCGAGGTGGACGCGGTCATGGGCGAGGCTGGCGTAGGCGTCACGGGTGGGTGGGTTGAGAACGGTGATCTGTTGCGGATAGTAGGCACTGCTTTGGGGGATTCGCGTCGCGTTCGCCCGTCCCGTTCGGCAGGTGGTGCACCAGTTCACGACCGGTTGTGTGGATCGCGTGCGGCAGCGCTCGCACTGCCAGTACCAGCGGCTGATGCTGAACGACTCGGTGTTGAACAGGGCCATGCTCGCGCGGCAGTTGTTCGCGCACCGTGGTGCGGTGATCTGCTTGAGATGGCCGCATTCGTGGATTTCCGCCCATGGGAACTGGCGCATCTGGCCGTGATCATGGGGGCAGTTCGGAATGCGTTCCCCGACGCGTACGGTGCGGAAGTGACCGCACGCCGCGCAGTGAAAGGTGTTGGGAAAGCGCGACGCCTGCAGGTCTTCCGCCTTGACGAGTGCGTATTGACCGCGGTCGATGATCTCCAGCTCTGGGCCGACTCCGGGTTGGCGGGAAACGCCCTCGGCGAAGGGGCGGATGAGGCGCCGTAGTTGCGGAGCCACCCAGGCTTCGGGGATGTCGAGTGGACTGGTGTGGCGGGGTGAGCGGCCCACGACGGAAACCTTGGACGACCAGTTGAAGGGCTGGCCGGGCATGTATCGGTAGAGGGCTTGAATATTGGTGCGGTTGAGTTCTTCGATAGACATGTGATTCAAGCTCCTTGAGCGGGCGCCGCTGCGGCTGCGGAAGAATGGGCGAGGGCTCTTCAGACGTCGCCGTAGATGACGATGGGTTCCTCGACGTCGCGCAGCGACCGCGGCACGGGCGGCTGGAGCAGGTCTGGCAGGCGCTTGTCGGCCTCGGCTCGAAGTGGCAACGCGGCGAGCTGATCATCAACCCATGCGGCGATCGCTTCCCGATGCATGTGGTGGTAGACGCTTGTCGGGCTGATGCCGAACCCTCGGGTGAGGTTGTCGATCAGCGTTGCTCGGTCGATGAACGCCGCCCTGGTGGCGTCGCGGAATGCCGTGGACTGGGCGAGGCTCTTGCGTCGGGGCGCTCCTGTCATCCAGGCGCGGTCGTGAACCTGAAGCAGCCATGCCATGAGCCCACCTGAGAGGACACGCTTGAGGACCGGCACGGACTCGCGGTTGACGGGCACTTTGTGCACGAGCCGGTCGAGGTAGCGGATCCAGGTGGCGTAATACCGGAACACGCTCGCGTCGCGGTCCCGAGTCGGGTTGATGATGTTGATGACGAGGCCGGGGTGGCGTCGCCCGACACGAGCGGAGGCTTGGATGATCTCGGCGGCCTGCGTCGGCGTGCCCATGACGGCCATGACTCCGAGGCGCGCGACGTCAAACCCGTGACCGATGGCCTTGGTCGCGGCGATGATCTTCACTCGCCCGGTATCTTCCGCTGGTGGCGTGATCAGACGTTGCACGGCGGCCCGGATATCACTAGGCGCAGCGTCGCCGTTGATGATCGCCAAGTTGGCTTGGCTGGTGATGAGATCCCGGACGTGGGGATCTCGGGTGAAGCTGGTGAGGTCTTCGTTGCGCAGGCAGTAGGCGACCAGAACTTCATATAGCTCGTGGCCAGCGTTCTTGATCTCGGTCAGCGTGCTGGGGTCTGTTGGGTCCAGGCCCGCTTCAGCGGCAATGGTTTCGGGTGCGTTGAGCATGTCGGTGACCCAAGCAGCATGGGCGAGCGCGACCTCGCGGGTAGCGGTGACCATCGTGGCCACCCTCGGGCGGACCCCGACATAGCGGCGCAGCGGGTCGCCCTCGCGCGTCGTGGACCAGAAGGTTTCGCCGACCACGGGCCCGTTGACCGGGAACCGGTGAGCATCGCGCTGATAGAGGTGTTTGACCTGGTTCTTGTATCCCTCGATGGTCGCGGTGGCGCCAACGATCTGGACGCTCGCATTGCCGAGGTGTTCGCTGATGGTTTGCAGCAGGGTTTCGTACATGCCGTCCAGCGCACCCAGACTCTCGTCGAGCAGGTGCAGCTCGTCCGCGATCTCCAGTCGCACGTGTCCGAAACCGTCAGGGATGGGCTCGCGATTCTCCCGGCACGGATAGACCGAGCACCACAGCGGGCTGGAGGTGTAGCCGTGCTTGGGGCACCGGGAATGTGCCCGGCCAAGCAAGATTTGGAACGCCGGTTTCTGGCCAAGCTGGGCCAGCTTGTCCACGGTCCCAACGAGAACTGCTGGCGCGTGGCGGTAGACATCGTCGTCAACGCCCCACACGGGCAACACGCCTTTCATGGCGCAGTCGGCGTTGCGGCACACGTGCTGCATCGTCCAGGTCGGTTCGTCGAAGCGAATCTCCAGCGGGCGCGGATCCTTGCAGACCGGGCAGCGTTCGAGAATCCGGCATGCCTCGGCGGTCTTGGGATCCCGAGGATCCTGACCTCGGTAGAACGGGTTGTTGGGATCGGGGCGGTAGAGCTGGTTCGGGGTGTTGCCGCCACCGACGTAGTACCCGAGGCCGAAGGGATCACCACCGGCGATACGGGGATCGTTACGGCGGACGAGTTCGGCCTGCAGCACCATGGATGCGAACCGCTCGGTCTGTTGTAGTGCGAGCAGGCGCAACGGGAATCGAGCCCAGACTTGGGTTCCGGCGGTCACTCCGGTGTATCGGCCGTAGAACAGCGTCGTGAGCATCAGACCGAGGTACGCCTCGGATTTTCCGCCACCCGTGGCGAACCAGACGATGTTGACTTTCTTGTGCGCGGCGGGTTCGACCATGCCGGGGAGGCAACCGACTATCCAGGCCACCTGGAATGGATGCCATGCGGTGTAGTCATCTGCGGCAGCTTGGACCACCTTGTTGGCCGCGACGAACGCGTCCAGCACGGCTTCGTTTGTACGAAGCAGTTCCAGCCCAGCGCGTACCCACTCGACTTCTTCCCTGGCTGCTTCAGCGTCCTGTTCCGCTTCTCTGCGCGCGTCAGCGGTCCAGCCGAGTCGTGCCTGCAGCTCGTCAAGCGCGGCCGTGCTCCACGATCGCTCGACCCACGTCTCATGCGTCGCCACCAGTGTGGCGACGGTGCCGACGGGATCGGCGATGAGGGAATCGAACGAGGTGTCGATGGGTACCTGCACCCCCATCGAGTTCATTGTGCTTTCGCGCGGATAGGAACGCCACGTACGCTCGCTGGCAGCGAACTGCGTGCTCAGGGTGGTTGTGTCACCAGATCGGACCGTCTTGACGGGGCTGGCGTGCCCCAGAGCGGGGACCGTGCGCTCGTAGCGATACGACTTGGCGACCTGCTCGAGCTCATAGGGCACGATCGCGGCATCCGTGTTCGTGGTCAGCTTCACCTCATACAGCTGGGTGTCGACGAAGCCGTGGTCGTAGGGATGGACGCCGTCGTAGGTCTGCGTGTCAGGCGCGGGGGTGGTGTTGACCACGGCCACCAAGATCTCGAAGCAGCCCTCATGGGGTGTGACCTCGACTTGGATAGCGGCGCGGTGCTCGGGCGGCATGACGTCGGCGGAATCAACCAGGTTCTCCGCGGCGTAGCGGCTCCAGGTCGTCTCGTCGATGAGGTCGTGATCGCGGGGCAGAGACCCCGCCGGTGCGGTAGCGCGCCGAGGGCGGAACAGCGTGCCGCCAGCGGGCGGCCGCGACGCGGACCGCAGCGCTGCGGACAGCTCCCTCTCGCCGACCCGAACGACCGACCGCTGGTCCGCGAGCGTCAGGTGAAGCGCGACCGGGTCAATCGCGACCTTTGTCCACACAGGGGCGAGCTTGTGCCCAGGGACGGCGCCGGTCGTTCGGCCCTGGCGGGGCGCCGGAGTGGCGGTTGAACCGCTATTCGCGGGCGCGGCGGAGGGCGTCCCGTTCGCTTGGGCGGTAAACCGTTCGTGACCAGCGGCATCCGCCTCGGCGACGGCGGCGGCTCGCTGTTCGGCCAACGTCGGGTGCAGTGCGAGGTAGACCGAGCACGAAACCTCGATGTCGAGACGGACAGGCAGGCTCGACACGCGGAAGGTGAAGCCTTGAGCCGGTGGAACAAGGCGATCCTTGAAGCTATAGCCAGCTTGAGCATCAGCGACAAGCTTGGGCTCGCTGGCGAGCATGCCTAGCCACAGGCGGTTCTGCGGACCGTTACCCAGGCGACTTCTGGTGGGAATACGGGTCCCGGTCGCTTGAGCCACGACGCGTTGGGACAGGCAGTCCAGCAGGGCGTCGTAGCGTTCCGCGAGCGTGGTTTGGCTGCCCAACGGCAGCTGGGCATGCGGGGATGCCGTCATTTTCTACTCCCAGGGCTGGAAACGTGGCGCGGCCGAAGCCGGTTGGGCACGTCCGGAGGTCCTCGCGTACCCGCGTAGTGATCAATTGGTGTGGGGAGCGTGTTCAGTTGTCGTCCACAGGTCCTATGGGTGGCCGGACTGTAGCGGCACCCACCGACATTTCTTGGTCGCGCGACAGGCGAGCGGCGTTACCCAGCCCTTGACTTGCGGTTTCCGCACACGCTCAGGATGCCGAGGTCAAGAGGCGGAGCGCATCCGGTTGCGGCAGCACCAGGCCGACGGCGTTGGCCGGCGCTTGATGGACCGCCCTGTCGATGGAGATCACGGCGTGTGTTGTCACGCTTTCCAGCAGGTCGGAGACGTGGATACCCAGGTCGGCATCCACCAGGCCCTCGTCCCGGCGCATCTGGACGCCGGCGATCTGCGCGGACAGCCATCGCCCAATCCGGCGGTGGACGGCGTGCAGCGTCCGGAGCGCCCACCCCACCCGCTCGGCCTCGTTTAGGAGCTGGGTGTCGCGAACCGCCTCGGCGAACCGCCGGACATCTTCCGGTTTCTGGGGACCGTCGACCACACCTCTGACCCATGTCCCGATCGTTTGTTCCGAGGTCAAGGACGTGCCTCGCATCCGCCGGAGGATGTCACGATAGGTGAGATTGGAGTTCCGCAGCCGGGCCGCGCGAGCCTTCCAGAACGCAACGAGCTGGGCCAATGGCGCGTATGTGGGGGACTCCGACAGCTTCTCGGTGACGGCGGTGAGCAGATCGTGCCGAGCGGCGTAGTCCACGAGTACAACGACGTCGTCCGGAACCAGCGACTTGGCCGCCACACGTTGAACCGTCTCACCACGTCGGCGAGTGATCAAATCGTTGGGTTCAGCAAGGAGGACTCCGGTCTCGTCGCCCATTCGAACCGAAATGGCCAGAACCTCCACGGCGGAAGTCGCCGCTGAACCTCGCACACGCGCCGGGGCGACAGCTTGCGTTTCTTCGTCTGCCGACCCTCCAGCGGCAATGGTGCGTTGAAGCATCGCAACGATGTCCAGGTCGAACGGCTCCCAAGGATTGTCTCGGGCGTCCCCGACGCTCGTCGGTACCACAGCGGCGGCCCGGCCGGAAGAGAGCACGTGGACACGTTGGGATCCATCGGTTTCCTGATCGCTAGGCTCAGCGGGCACGCCGAGCCGCACGCTGCTCTGTCGCACTGCTTCAGCACGTATGGCGCTGAGCGCCGAACGGGCAGAGACCGCCTGCTGCTCCGCGCGGCGCGCTTCGAACGGGCCGGCGGCGATAACACGAACACGACTTGCCGGCGGCAGCGCCAGCAGCCCTGAGCGACTGCGCGGGAGCGGTCCAGGCAGGCAGATCTCGCCGACGCCACTCATGCTGGTCCGGCCAGCGGTCACATCGGCGATCGTGGTGACACTGACGACGTCCGGCCAACCCACGGGGCTCGCCGTGGACTCGTCCAACGCGTTCGTCACCGCGTTGACCGCAGCACGATTACGCAGCACGAGGGTGGCCGGGACGTTCTCCGCGACTCGCTCGTTCAGCCAGGCAAGGACACGATCGAGCTTCTCCTCCTGGTCAGCGGCGTCTAGTGCGGCGTCGAGCGCGTTGGCCACGTCGTACCAACGCTGTCCAGCTTCCCCACCGACGTTCCGAGCGAAGGCCCGAGCTGTCGAGACCGACTCGCCCAAGCGAACGGCATATGGGCTGATGCCCAGTTGGGCGTCGTAACGGCGCGGAGATACCGGCAGTGACGTCAGCGAGTTGTACACGCTCCACACCCATCGAATGGCCTCGGAGGCGCCATATACCGAACCCGCGATCAGGCGGTATGCCCCTGAGAGCTGCCCAAGCGC
This sequence comes from Lentzea sp. NBRC 102530, assembly GCF_030269365.1. GTDB lineage: Bacteria > Actinomycetota > Actinomycetes > Mycobacteriales > Pseudonocardiaceae > Lentzea. The sequence continues at coordinate 4,490 of NZ_BSTF01000030.1, read as the reverse complement.
CCGCCAGAGCGCGGCCAGCGCGTCGTCGAGACTGGACCGCTCGCCATCGTCAAGGCCCCAGACGACGACGTCGGACCTTCCCGCGCTAGCAAGGAGCTCCACCTCGGCCACCAAGGGACGGGCACACAGGTTCCTGTCCCTGAGCGCCGACGCGGCGAGGTCGGTAAGCGCGGGCGCGTCCCATCCCCAGATCAATCCACCCGTATTACGCACGAGTTCCAGGGCTGGGTCGAACGGGTCCGCCGTCAGGTATACAACGGCGGCCGACAAGTCCGGTCGACGTAGCGTGCGCGCGACCGCGGTGGACGTGGCGGCGCTGGCATCGATCACAAGTGCCGCGAGCCGACCACTCCATGAGTCAAGCCGTGACAGCTGGTTCACCAGGTACAGCCGACCGCCACTGTCACGTGCTGGTTTCCCGACCAACCTCGCGGCGCCACCGACGTCGACCGCACCGCGCGGGATGAAATCGGCGAGTCGCTGGTTCTCGAAGTACAAACGGTCGTAGAGCGTGCGCGAGGTGAGGTTGGTCGAGGCGACGGCAACCTCGACGGCCAAGCTACGGGTCCGCAACACGGCTCCGACCAGAGAGGCCGCACCGAGCAAGAGCGGGGCGGCCGTGCCGGGTAATGGGAGGACGACGGCGAGCGGGATACCCCGGACCACGGCACCTTCGACGGCAGCGAGCAGCTCCACGTCGAACGACGTCGGTTCGAACGGCAGCGGGCGGCCTCCATCACCTCGGTTGCGCAGCACGCCATCCAGCACGCCCGCAGTCATCCCTCCGCCGATGTGATGACCGGAGTCGCCCAGGTGCCCCATGCCAGTGACGTTAACGGGGAGGTACGACAGACGCGACGATGCCACGCTGGATGTGGCGGCTAGCTGCTCGGATCGTCGTCGTCATCCCATTCGAAGTTTTCGTCCCGCGACGCGAGCGCCGGCGCCAGCCATGACGGGTTCTCCATCGCCTCGAACACAGCCCTATCGTCTGAGATCAGCGTGGCCAGCTTGTGCAGGCCCAGGACGGTCGACGCGTAGGCGTTGACGAGGCCATCTCCATCCGTCTCCAGGCCGCATTCCGCACGCTCGGCATAGCCCACCAGCAGTTCCAGGCGGTCGGGCTCGGTTGCCAGGCGGACCTGTGGCACCCGGCCGGTCATGATGCCCGCGTGCCCGCGGCAGCTGTAGCAGGTGGCGTAGCCAGCAGCAGAGAGCACGAACACCAAGCCTGCGACGCCGACATCTATGCCCCGAAAGAGGTCGTCAGGGCCGCCGCCGGCCTCCTGCTCGGCCGCCGAGTAGAGCAACTCGTCGAACTCTTCAGCATCCCGGCTTGCGGCTGCGCGATCCAGCCACTTCGCTTCGGCATCGAGGCACTCGACAGCCTCCTCCCAGGTGATGTCGACCTGGGGTTCGTAGTCCCTGACGACTGAGAAGCCTTCGACGACGCGCCGAGGAGTCAAGACTTTGAGTACGGCGGATTGAACCTGAATACGCGGCGCGGCATCGTAAGTTGGGATCACATCCCGATTGATACCCCGCTACCGAGGCCCCGTCGAGGCCTACTCTCGCCTGAGAGCGAGGCGCCACAACGACACGTCGTCGTAGTTGAGCACGGACCTGCTGTAGGTCTTTCAATGGCCGGGCCGGTGAGCTCGCTGTCCGGGTACACGGTGAGCGTCGGCTTGTGCTGGTCTCGCTCGAGGGCTCAGCTCCGGATCTCGTCGCAAAGGTTACTCGGTCAGCTCGGTGGCGGCCGGGCCAGGACCGATCCCGCCCAGCTCCCCGCACGCCTCGTCGCCGGTTTCCAGGCGGCGGGCCATGAGGTAGACCAACGTGCTCCCGTCGATCAATGCCATGCGCCACCACCCCGCGACTGGGTCGCACACTGCTTCTGCCCACAAATCCGACGCAGTCCTGGGCACCGACGCACTTGCAGTGTACGAAGTACAGCTGCACGCCTACGCCCGAGCCATCGAAGACGCCTCGACCGAGCAGGTTGTCCGGTCGGTGCTGCTGTTCCTCCACCCCACGGGCGCACTTGAACACGTCATCACGAAGAGACCCGTAGGGCATCGACCCGATCTGTTTGACCTGTGAGTCCGGTTGCTCGGTGCCAGAAGTTCGAACGTTTTGAGGAAGCACCGCGACGGAGGTCAGCAACACCCGCTTCGACCAACCGGTGCTGCCGATCGACCTCATGAGCGGCTCGGGCGACTTAGCCGACAACGCTACCGTCGCCGTCAGCAGGCCGACCATTCCCACAGCGGCGTGCGTAGAAGTGGTGATCACTATCAGGACCTCGTGACATGGTGCGCAGCACTTCGGGTCGTTCAAACTCATGCTTCCTTCACCCAGGTAGAAATCGAGATCAACGGGGCTGACAATGTCGATGGCTGCCGCTGGTTGGGTGCGCGCCGGTAGCTCCGTCACTCTGCATCACTTGAACGGAGTGCATCGCGGACCTCGCGAGCTGCGTCGGTGCCGCACTGCAGAGCTTCACGCAAGCGTGTTGCGGACGGTGCGATAGGTAGCTGTCCATCGGCGATTAGCCGTCGAGCATGCTTCACGAGTAGGGCAGTACGGACATCGGTAGCCCGCTCGGTCATGGTCGGCCTATAAGGAACGTTTTGGCTGTACTGGACCGGAGTAGGGCCTACCGGGAGGAGGCCGTGGCTGAGGTCGGCGAATGAGGTCCAGATGATCGGCATGATGGTGACAACGCCGATCGCAACCAACGGGCCGATGGCGTGAGCCAGGAGTTGTATCGGCTCGAAGCGGTCGGTCTGCCAGGGGGTGTACGGCCAGATGTTGAGCGTCAGCGTCACCGCCAGGGCGCCGATCTCGACCGTGGTCAGGTGTCGGTGCTTCAGCGTCTGGCCGCGTGCTGCGATGTACGCCTTAGCCGCTACAGCGACCAGGAGTACGGCCGAGATGACCGGCTCGACCGCCCATGCTCCCCACCATGCCGCGTCCCGCTCGGTCATGGTTCGGGTGAGCGTGTGATGGACGCCCGTCGTGGACCAGCCCAGCGCGCCAACAAGAGCGGTCAGCGCGACGGCGGTCAACAAGCGGCGTACTCGTGCTGCCTGCCAGGCCCGCGCGGCGGGGTTTTGGGCAAGCGCGTGCAGCCGAGCAGCCTCTGCAGCATGCTTCCGTGTACGCCGAACGCGGTCGGTGTCGACCAATAGCGGTGCGTCGTCAGCCTGGAGCGCCAGCAAGGCGTGGGCTTCGTTGACTTCGGCACGCAGCTCGCGGACTCGCTTGGTGACTGCGACCTCGGCGATCGAGGCATGACCAGCTACGTACTTCTCCACCTGCGCCACTGCGCGCTTCACCTCGTCGTCGCTTGGGTCGGGCATCGGAATGGCGATGTTCATCGGGTGCCTCCGAACCGCCGTGGAGCGCAGCGAGGGCAAGGAGTCGAGTTGCTGTGGTCTATGTCGGTCCAGATCACGCGGGCGGAGATGGGGTCGCCGGGACGGGCGTCGCATTGTCCGCATTCCAGCGGTGTCGTCGAGCGCCCAACGGGCTCGCTCGACAACGCACGGTTTCTTGGACGGTTGAAGGACGTTTCGGGCGTCGCGATGACGCCCCAACCGGTTGATGCTGACGCCCCCAAGCGCCTCTGCTGACGCCCTGTGCTGGTCGATGGGGCGTCAACCTGACGCCCGTCCTCGGTACCTGTGGACTGCCGGGCGGACAGAACGAGGTTGTAGACCTGTGGCCGGGAGTTGGCTTCCTCGATGTGGGCGTCCCGTACGCGGGTGGTGCCTTTGCGGACCAGGCCCAGCTCTTCCAGGGACCGCAGCGAGCGCTGGACGGTCCGTCGGGACAAGCGGGTGTAGCGCATCATCCGCTCGACTGAGGGGAACGCGTCACGGCCATCGGGGCCGGCGTGGTTGGCGAGCGCGATCAGAGTGATCGCCAACGTCGATCCGTCCTTGCGGTCGGCGGGGATGGGAGCGTGGTTGAGCGCCCAGTTGATTGCCTCGATGCTCACCTGTCACCGTCCACGGCGCGAGCGCGGTAGAAGAGGCTGGCGACCGTGCCGATCACGGACGTATCCCAGCCCGCCAGCCACTCGACGATCCGGCGGTCGTGTGCGCCTAGCTCGATGCCGTCCAGTGCCTCAAGAAGGGCGGCGACTTGGTCAGCGCGGTTGCGGGCGCGCCATTCATCGTTGGTCTCGCCAGGACGGTGATCGTCAGGCTCGTGGCTCTCCACGTTGAACGGCGGACGGATGCGTCGTGGCTCGCGGTGAAGCGGCGCCAGGACAACGGTTTGACGGATGGTGTTGCTCATGGAAGAAGGCCTCAGATGGTCGGGCCCCGTCTCACACGCGTCTCACGGACCGGTGGGACTAGAGGCTGTTTGAGGTTCGGATCTTGGTGGTTCTCGGTGGTGTGCTGGTCGGGCTGGTAGAACTCGGTTGTGGCGCGTTTTGATGTGACCGATGCCGAGTGGGCGTTGATCGAGCCGCTGGT
>NZ_BSTF01000029.1 GCF_030269365.1 Lentzea sp. NBRC 102530 | reverse complement strand
CCAGGTGGTCATCGATCTTGACGTAGAGTGCGGTCAGAAGGGTGTTCAGGTCGGTCCTCACAAACTGATCTTGAACACCCTTCGTCTGTTTCCAGACACCGCCCAGGCTTAGGACTTACTCATCTAGGAGCGGCGCGAGTGGTTCTTGCTCCCGCGAGTCGTCAGCTGGGCGGCCATCTCGCGGGCCAGGGTCGCCGCGCCCACGATGCCCGCGTCGTCCCCGAGCTGCGCGGTGCGGATGCGGGCCAGCGGACGGTGCCCCGCCCCGGTGACGACGGCGGCGTAGCGCTCGCGGGCGTCGTCGAGGAACAGCGGCGCCGACGTCGACACCCCTCCCCCGATGACGATCACCTCGGGGTCGTAGACGTCCGCGACGAGTGCGAGGCCCTCACCGAGCCAGCGGGCCAGGTCGGCCATCGCGCGCTTGGCCAGCGGGTCGCCGTCGCGGGCGGCTCCCGCCACCCGGCGGCCCGTCACGGCGCGCGAGTCGCCGGCGGCCTCGCGGGCCAGGACCGTGGAGACGCCGGGGTGTTTCGCCAGCAGTTCCACGGCCGTCGCGCTCAGGGCCGTGCCGCTGCAGTAGCGCTCCCAGCAGCCGTTCTTGCCGCACGGGCAGGGGCGGCCGTCCGGGACGACGCGCAGGTGGCCCAGTTCGGGGGCGACGCCGTGGGCACCGCGGAAGACCTCACCGTCCAGCAGCAGCGCGGCGCCGATGCCCGTGCCGATCGCGACCAGCACGGCGGTCTTGGCGCCCCGGGCCGCGCCGAAGCGGTGTTCGGCGAGGGCTGCGGCGTTCGCGTCGTGCTCGAGGACCACCGGCATGCCGAGGCGGTCGCTCATGCGGTCGGCGACGTCGGCCTGCCGCCACGCCAGGTGCGGCGCGAACCGGACCGTGCGGCGGTCCGAGGCGATGAAGCCCGCGACGGCGAGGCCGACGGCGTTCACGGCGTGGCGGTCGGCCACCTCCTCGACGGCGGCGACGATCGCGTCCTCCAGTGCGCGCTCGCCCGCGGGCGTGGGGGCGCGGGAGGTGTCCAGGACGGAGCCGCGCGGGTCCACGACCCCCGCGCGCACGCTGGTGCCCCCGATGTCCACTCCGACGGTGAGCACTAGTCGGACTTCCTGACGACCTTGATGTGCTGCACGCGCTGGCCGGGTTCGGGCGCGGGCTCCTCACCGGGGCCGGGTGACGCGGGCGGCGGGGTGCCGGGTTCCCGCAGGGCCGCCCGCAGCACCGCGACCAGGCCCGCCGCGTGTTCGGCGGCCTTCGCGGCCAGTTCGGAACGGTCGCCGCGCAGCAGCGCCACGCCGTTGCACAGCGGGCACCAGCCGCACGTCTCGGGCGTGTGCCCGCCTTCGCCCGCCTCCGCGACGCGCTGCAACCACGGCTGCATGCGCTCGGCGGCGGTGTCGACGAGCAGCCGCAGCTCCTCGGCGAGCTTGCCTGCGTTGTCCTGGGTCATCTTCAAGCTCCTGATCAGCGCCGCGGTCAACGCCAGAGGGAAGGGTCGGGACGGAACCCCACCGTCACGCCACCCGAGTCCATCTCCGCACCGGTGACGATGCAGCGCCTCAACAACGACGGCAGCGCCACGAGCCGACGCCTGCTGTCGACGGTCAACGCCAGGTCGTCGCCCACGCGCGCGAGGTCCAGCTCCGTGTCGTCGGCCAGCGGCAACGCGATCCGCAGCGAATACCGGGCGTCGAGGCCGCGTCCGCTGCCCGACACCTCCAGCATCGACGCCGAGTCCGCGTCCCCCGGCAAGGGGTCCGCGGAGCCGTAGAGCTGCTCGGCGACCTCCAGCAGGGCCGGCACGCCCACGGGCTCCGACGCGCGGTGGTCGACCGTGCGGATCTCGCCGATGCCGGTCAGTTCGGCCAGCACCGCGTCCTGCTCGTGCCGGCGGGTGCGCAGCCACGAGGCGGCGGGCCCGCGCGCGGCACCGGGCGAGGGCACCAGCCGGTTCGCGATCACGCTGTCGACCCGGATGCCCTGCAACGCGAGCGCCGTCAGCGTGCGGCGGGTCTCGGCGGCGACGACGCGTTCGGGCGTCAGCACCAGCCGCACCGAGCACGACGACGGGTCCGCGAGCATCGAGCGCAACGCGTCCAGCCGTTCCGCGAGGCGGCTCAGGGCGTCGGCCGTCGCGTCCCACTTCTCGACGGTCCCGGTGCCCGCGACGCCCGCCAGCAGCCCGCGCACCACGCGCCGGTGCGTCGGGAAGAGCCGTTCGAGGTAGCCCGCGAACGCCTCCGGCAGCGACAGCAGCCGCAACGTCTCCGCGGTCGGCCCGCAGTCAACGACCACGACCTCCCACGGCCCGGACGCGGCGAGGCGCCGCACCTCGGCGAGCGCCAGCAGTTCCTCGACACCCGGCAGCACGGTGAGCTCCTCGGCGTCGAGCTCGTCGACGCCGGCGCCCGCCAGCACGGTCCTCAGGTGTCCGCGCAGGTCTCCCCACGCCTCGTCGACGAGGCCGCGCGGGTCGATCTGGCACGCGTACAGGCCGGCGGTTCCGTCCACTTCGGACGGTTCGGCGCCGAGCCGCACGTCGAGGGCGTCGCCCAGCGAGTGCGCGGGATCGGTGGACACCACGAGCGCCTTGCGGCCGTTCGCCGCCAGCGAGGCGGCGGTGGCGGCCGACAAGGTCGTCTTGCCGACCCCGCCCTTGCCGGTGAAGAGCAGGACCCGGCTCAAGCCGCCTTCTCCGCGCGCTTCTTGAGCTCCTTGAGCGCGGTGTCGAGGATCAGCTTCTCGGCCTTGCGGCGGAACAGGCCGATCATCGGGATCACCAGCTGCACCGAGAGCGTGTAGGTGACCTTGGTGCCGGTGCCGGACGGCGCCAGCACGTAGCTGCCCTGCTGCGCCTTCTGCATGGTGCCCTTGACGAGCTCCCACTTCACCGACAGACCGTCGGCGGCCCAGTCGTACTTCAGGGTGTACTCGTCCTTCACGGGACCCTGGTCGATCGCGAACCGCACCTGCTCGGCACGGCCGTCGTCGCGGGAGTCGAGGACCTCGACTTCCTTCATCCCGTTCGCCCAGTCCGGGTACGACGGGAAGTCCGCGATGATCGCCATGATCTTCTCAGGCGGAGCGTCGATGACGATGGACTGAGTGGACTCGTCGGCCATGAACGTGGAGGTTACTCGCGTGCTCACCAGTTGAGGACGTGAGGCTTGCCGCTGCGCTGGAAATGTCCCACGTTGACGCACTCGGTGAACCCGACCCGCACGCGCCTGGCCAACGGCTGGTGCACGTGCCCGAACACCGACCAGCGCGGACGTTCGCGGACGATCTTGTCCAGCGCGGCCCGCGAACCCCACTCGGGACGGCGCGCGACGACGTCGTAGGTGAGCTCCGGCACGAGCGGCGGGATGTGCGTGCACAGCACGTCGACCTGGCCCATCCGGTCGAGCGCGGCGGCCATGTCCTCCTCCGTGCGCAGGTACGGGAACCACGGCGCGTCGGGGTTGCGCACGAGTCCGGGCACCATCAGCCCGCCGCCCGCGAAGCCGAACCTGAGCCCGCCGATCTCCGCGGCCTCGCCGTCGAGGACGTGCACGCCGACCCCGGCGAACTGGGGCCACAGGTGCGGACTGTCCACATTGCCCGGTGTCGCGTAGGTCGGCGCGGACATGGCCGCGAACAACGCCGTGTACTGCTCCAGCACCGCTTCTTCCACCACGGACCGGGCGTCGGCGAGACCGTCCCACAGGGAGCGGATGTAGCTCGCCGTGTCCGCGCGGCGCGTGCCGCGTCGCAACTCGGCGAAGATCCCGACCTTCTCGGCGCCGAAGACGCGGCCGAGGATTCCCCTGGAGTGGTCGTGGTAGTCGACGAAGTCGATCAGGTCGCCGAGCACGACCAGAGCGTCCGCGCCCTCACCGGCGCGCGCCAGTGCCTCCGCGTTGCCGTGCACATCCGAGACCACGTGAACCCGCACGCCTCCAACTTAGTTGACGCGCTTGGGGGTGTTCAGCGGGACGCACGTCCAGCAAGATCACACGGATGGAGGGCATCCGGCCGGACGACCGTCCTCCAGCGTCAGCTTGAGCCCCAGTGAGACCGACTTGGCGTCGAGCTGACGGCGTTGCACCTCGCGGCGGGCGTCGCGGGGCGTGAGCGCTCCGGAGGGCGGGTCAGCGCGGAGGAAGTAGTGCAGCACAGTGCCGTCGAGCACCGGTTCGAGCCAGACCTCCATGGTGCCGACGAGCGCGCCGCCGACCGTCCAGCGCAGCCCCTCCTCGCCCCGGTCGGCGTAGACGTCGAGCACCAGGTCGGGCCAGAACCGACGCCACGACGAGGGCGTCGAGAAGGCGGCGGCGACCACGCTGGGTGGTACCGCGAGGAAGGTCTCGTCGACGACGTCCACGCTGGCCATGAGGACAAAAGGTAACGGAAGGGCGTACCAACCTTTGTATCGCCGGAATCACACGCTAAGTTTCCCCACCAGTAACAAAACACCGTATGGAGGTTGACGTGCGCGAGTTCAGCGTCCCCGCCAGCTCCGCTGTGGCTCCGGAGGAAAACCTCACCGACATGGTGTGGGCCAACGCGGAGCGCTTCGGCAACGCCGTCAGCTTCCGCAGGCAGGTCGACGGCACCTGGGTCGACATCACCGCGCGTGACTTCGCCGCGCAGGTCATGGCCGTCGCGAAGGGTCTGGTGGCCGCCGGTCTGGAGCTCGGCGACCGGGTCGGGCTGGTGTCCAAGACGCGCTACGAGTGGTCGTTGCTCGACTTCGCCATCTGGGCGGCGGGCGGCGTCGTGGTACCGATCTACGAGACGTCGTCGGCGGACCAGATCGAGTGGATCCTGTCCGACTCCGGCGCCAGGGCGGTGTTCGTCGAGGCGTCGTCGCACCGCACGATGGTCGACGACGTCGTCGGCAAGCTGCCCGAGCTGCGCCACGTGTGGCAGATCGAGGGAACGGCCGCCGCGGTCGACGAACTGACGGCGCTGGGTGCCGAGATCACCGACGAGCAGGTGCACGAGCGCCGCGGCGAGGTGAAGGCGGACGCCACGGCGACGCTGGTCTACACGTCCGGCACGACCGGCCGTCCCAAGGGCTGCACGCTGACGCACCGCAACCTGCTGTCCGAGGTGCGGTCGGCGCTGTCGCGGTTCCCGGAGATCCTCACGGCCGGCAACTCGCTGCTGCTGTTCCTGCCGCTCGCGCACATCCTCGCGCGTGCCCTGTACCTCGCGTGCGTGTACTCGCGGGCGACGCTGGGCCACACCGCGGACGTGAAGAACCTCGTCGAGGACCTCGGCCAGTTCCGCCCGACGTTCGTCGTCGCGGTGCCGCGCGTGTTCGAGAAGGTCTACAACGGCGCGAAGCAGAAGGCGCACGCCGGCGGCAAGGGCAAGATCTTCGACGCGGCCGAGGCCACGTCCGTCGAGTACAGCCAGGCGCTCGACAACGGCGGTCCCGGCTTCGGTCTGCGGATCAAGCACGCCGTGTTCGACAAGCTGGTGTTCTCGAAGCTGCGCGGTGCCCTCGGCGGGCGGGCGATCGCGGCCGTCTCCGGTGGTGCGCCGCTGGGTGACCGGCTGTCGCACTTCTTCCGCGGCGCGGGCATCCCGGTCTACGAGGGCTACGGCCTGACGGAGACGTCGGCGGCGGCCTGCGTGACGTTCCGCGGCCAGGAGAAGGTCGGCACGGTCGGCCTGCCGGTGCCCGGCACGTCGGTGCGGATCGCCGAGGACGGCGAGATCCTGATCAAGGGCGACATCGTCTTCACCGGCTACTGGAACAACGAGGAAGCCACCAAGGAGGCCCTCGAGGACGGCTGGTTCCACACCGGGGACATCGGCGAACTCGACGGCGAAGGCTTCCTGAAGATCACGGGCCGCAAGAAGGAGATCATCGTCACCGCCGGTGGCAAGAACGTCTCCCCGGCGCAGCTCGAGGACCGGATCCGGGCGCACCCGCTGATCTCGCAGTGCATGGTCGTCGGCGACAAGCAGCCGTTCATCGGCGCGCTGATCACGATCGACCCGGAGTTCTTCCCGTCGTGGAAGGAGTCGCGCGGCAAGCCCGCGTCGGCCGAGGTGCCCGACCTGATCGAGGACGCGGACCTGCTGGCCGAGATCCAGGCCGTCGTGGACGAGGCGAACAAGTCGGTGTCGAAGGCCGAGGCCATCCGGAAGTTCCGGGTGCTGCCGGTCGACTTCACCGAGGCGGGTGGCGAGATGACGCCGTCGCTGAAGCTGAAGAGGTCGGTCGTCGCGACCACCTACTCGGCCGACATCGACGCGATCTACGCCAAGTAACCGCAGGTCGGAATGCGCGAAAGGCCCAGGAGCTCCAGCGAGCTCCTGGGCCTTTCGACCCCCAGCGATCGTGATCCGCGGAGACCTCCGCAGAACCCGAGAAGTGTGTTGCCCCGGCCCCCCGACCGGGACGAGATGAAGATTGCCGTACGGCGCTGACGTATCGCTGACGCGCCGATGTCACCCGGCGACAGCGCGCCAATAGGCTGTGCGGCAGATGGGGATCATCTGGCTGCGGATCGTTCGGCCGGGGGTCATCTGGCTCGCACGAGGGGTAGGCGATGGCTTCGGGTCCGCAGTTCCGGCTGCTCGGCCCGATGGAAGTACGCCTGGACGGCTCCGCCGTCGTGCTGCGGGCGGGCAAGCACAGGGCGTTGCTGGCGGCGTTGCTGCTGCGGCCGAACCGCGTCGTTCCCGTGACGGAACTCGTCGAGCACGTGTGGGGGGACACACCACCCGCGCGCACGCGAGGCACGTTGCAGACGTACGTCATGCGGTTGCGCGCGGCGTTGGGTGACCCGTCGTTGATCCAGACGGCCGCGGACGGCTACCGGATGAGCGTGGACCCGTTGACCGTGGACGCGCACCGGTTCGCCGACGCGGCGGCGCGCGGGCGGGTGGCGGCCGCCGCCGACGACCTGGACGCGGCGCGCAAGGCGTTCGCCGAGGCGTTGGAGCTGTGGCGCGGGCCGGTGCTGTCGGACGTGCCGTCGGAGACGTTGTACCGCGAGCACGCGCCACGGCTGACCGAGTTGCTGATGACCGTGCACGAGCGGCGGATCGACGTGGAGCTCGCGCTCGGCAACCACGCGGACCTGGTGCCGGAGCTGTTCGGGCTGACGCGGGACCACCCGTTGCGGGAGAGGTTCTGGGCGCAGTTGATGCTCGCGTTGTACCGCTCCAGCAGGCAGGCGGAGGCGCTGGAGGCGTTCCGGCAACTCGACCGGACCCTCGACGACCAGCTGGGCATCGACCCGTCGGCCGAGCTGCGGTCGTTGCACCAGGCGATCCTGGTGGGGGCGCCGGAACTCGCCGCGCCCGTCGTGGCCGCGGTGGCGGTGCGGGAACCGGCGGCGCCGATGCGGCTGCCGGACGACATCGCGGACTTCACCGGACGGTCGGCGCACGTCGAACGCGTCTGCGGGCTGGTGACGGGGTCGGTGCCGATCGTGACGCTGGCGGGGCCGCCGGGGGTGGGCAAGACGACGCTGGCCGTGCGCGTGGCGCACCTGCTGCGGGACCGGTTCCCGGACGGGCAGCTCTACGTCGACCTGCGCGGGTACGCGCTGGGGGCGCCGGCGGACGGGGTCGACGTGCTGTCGCGGTTCCTGCGGGCGCTGGGCGTGCCGCCGGACGAGATCCCGCCCGACCTCGACGAGCAGAGCACGATGCTGCGGTCGTTGCTGTCGGGTCGGCGGATGCTGCTGGTGCTGGACAACGCCTCGGCACCGGACCAGGTGCGGCCGTTGCTGCCGGGGACCGCGTCGTGCCGGGTCATCGTGACGTCGCGGGACGACCTGCGCGGCCTGATCGCCCTCAACGGCGCGCGGACCGTGCCGGTGGAAGTCTTCTCGCCTTCGGAGTCTGCTTCGCTGCTGACGACGTTGCTCGGCCCGGGCTCGCACGCCGAACTGGCCGAACGCTGCGGGCACCTGCCGCTCGCGTTGCGGGTGGCGGCGGCGTACCTGGCGGGCCGCGACGACGTGACGATCTCCGGCTCCCCGATCGAACTCGCCTACGCCGCCCTGCCGCCGGCCCCGCAACGCCTGTTCCGGCTGTTGTCGCTGGTGCCGGGACCGGACTTCACCGCGGAGGCGGCGTCCGCGCTGGCCGACGTCGACGCCGAGGGCCTGCTGACCGTCCTCGAGATCGCCAGCCTGGTCGTGTCCGCCGGCCCCGGCCGCTACCGCCTGCACGACGAACTCGTCCGCTACGCCGCCGCGCTGCGCGAGGAGTCCGACAGCCCGTCCGAGCAGCAGGCCGCCTGGACCTCCCTGCTGAACCACTACCAGCGCGGCGTCGAACGCTGCGCCGAACTCCTCTACCCCGGCATCGTGCGGCTGGCGTCCGCCGCCACCGGACCGGCCCCCCGCATCCCTGGCTCCGCCGACGCCCTCGCGTGGCTCGACGCGGAACGTCCGAACCTGATCGCCGCCATCCGCCACGCCGCCGAGCACGGCCCGGCCGTCATGGCCTGGCAACTGGCCGACGCCCTGCGCGGCTACCTGTGGATCGGCCAGCACGTCGGCGAGTGGCTCGCGACGGCCCACCACGGCCTGCAGGCCGCCGAAGCGTCCGCGCACCGCCCGGCCGAGGCCGCGATGCACGCCAACCTGGGCACTCTCTACCTGCGCCTCGGCGAGTACGCCCGCTCGGTCGACCACCACGACCGCGCCGTGGCCCTGTACCGCGAACTGGGCGACGAGGACGCCGAAGCGGGCGTGCTGAACAACCTCAGCCTCGTGCACCGCCGCTCCGGCAACCTGACCGCCGCCCGCGACGTCCTGCTGCGCTGCACGGAGATGCTGCGGTCGTCCTCGGCCGACACCGTCAGCACCAGCCTCTACAACCTGGGCCAGCTCTCCGTGGAACTGGGCGAGATCGACGGCGCCGTGGACCACTTCTCCCAGGCCCTCTCCCTCGTCCCGAACGCCGACAGCCACACCTACCTGGGCATGGCCCTGCGCCTGCAGGGACGCCTCGACGAGGCCCGCGCCCACCTCGACCGGGCCCTGGAGATCGGCAACGTCCCCGCCGGCGAGGCCGAGACCCTGGAGAACCTCGCCGCCGTCGAACTCGCCGCCGGCAACACCGACGCGGCCACGTCGCTGGCGACCCGTGCCCTGCGCCTGGTGGCCGACGGCGGCGACCAGCAGGTGGCGACCTCCACCCGCATCACCCTGGGCGAGATCCACCGCGCCGCGTCCGACCTCGACACCGCGGCCGACGACTTCCAGCAGGCCCTCACGACGGCCCGGCGCATCGGCTACGCCTCCGGTGAGGTGCGCGCACTCATCGGACTGGCGTTGGTGCTGCGGGACCGCGGCCGCGACGCCGACTCCCGTGCCGCTGCCGGCGAGGCCGTGCGGCGCGGCGTCGAACTGGGGCTGCGCGCCTTGGAACTCCGGGCCCGCGAACTCGCCTGACCTGCACCGATATCCGATATATCACTGTTCGTGCGGATGACAACGTTGTCATCGCAGCTTGCGACTCGCAACCGTCAAGCTCGACGATGTTGACGACGTCAATGTCGTCAACATCAGCGTCAACCTCGTCAATGTCGTCATCAATGTCGTCAACGTCGTCAATGTCGAGGCGACGTCAATGCCGACGTCAACGGATGCTGGACGTCACGTTCAGCCGATGAGGGTTTCGAGGCGGTGCGCGAGCTGGTCCCAGCGCCAGTGGTCGCTGACCCACTCCCGCCCGGCGCGCCCCATCTTGGCCGCGGTCCCGGGGTCGGCGAGCAACGAGGCGATCCGGTCGGCGACGTTCTCGACGGAGCGGCCGTCGACGACGTTGCCGGTGATGCCGTCGCGCACCGTCTCCGGGGCGCCGCCCGATCGTCCGGCCACGACGGGCAGGCCCGTCGCGGACGCCTCCAGGTAGACGATGCCGAGGCCTTCGACGTCGAGGCCGCGGCCTCGGGTGCGGCACGGCATCGCGAAGACGTCGCCGGCGTTGTAGTGCGCGGGCAGTTCCTCCCACGGCACGGAACCGGTGAGCACGATGTCGCGTGAGCCGGCGGCGAGCTTCTCGAGCGTTGACCGGTAGGGGCCGCCGCCGACGATCAGCAGTGCCGCGTCCGGCACCGACCGCTGGATCAACGGCAGCGCGCGGATCAGCACGTCCTGGCCCTTGCGCGGCACCAGGCGGGACACGCACACGATCACCGGCCGGTCGCCCAGGCCGTAGCGGCGGCGCATCTCGGCGCGTGCGGCCGGGTCCGGCCGGTACTGCTCGGTGTCCACACCGGACGGCAGGTGCTCCAGGGCCGCCATCGGGCCGAACGCGGCGGCGAAGCGCGAGCGGGTGTAGCGGCTGACGTAGGTCACGACGTCCACACCGGACCCGATCGCGCGCAACGCCTGTCGCGCCACCGGCAGCATCGACCAGCCGACCTCGTGGCCGTGGGTGCACGCCACCGCGCGGCTCAGGCCGAGTGACGGTGCCAGCAGCGCGAGCGGGGCGGCCGCGCCGAACCAGGCCGCCTCGCACGACTCGGCGCGGGCGATGTCGCGGGCGCGGGACAGGACGTCCGGCGTCGGCAGCATCAGCGACGTGGGGTGCCGCACCACCGGGAACGGCTGCTCGGCGTCGAACTCAGGCGCGCCCTTCCACTTCGGCGCGTAGACGACGAGCGAGTCCGCGGGCAGGCGTGTCGCCAGAGCGTGCAGGTAGGACTGGATGCCACCGGGACGGGGCGGGAAGTCGTTGGTCACCAGCAAGGTTCGGCGCACGGACCAACGCTATCCGATGCTCCCGCGCAGGAACTCACGCCAGCCCGCGACGTCGACGACGGCCGGGTCCACAGCGGACAGCGACGCGGTGCGCAGGAAGAAGTCGACGACGCCGCGTTCCCCCAGCCCCGACTCCAGGTAGACCATGATCGAGTACGCCTGCTGGTAGGCGAGGTCGCGGCCGGAGCCGCCGAAGTCGGACGGCAGCGCCGACACGTCGGACGTGAGCAGCGGCGCGGCCTGCCGCAGCGACAGGCCCAGGCCGTGGAACGCCACCCAGTCCGCGAACCCCTCCACCAGCCAGAGCGGCGCTGAGTCCGAGGTCAGGTCGCGGGTCGCGACGTGCGTGATCTCGTGCCGCAGCAACACGCGCAGTTCGAGGTCCGTCAACGCCGCCGCCCGCACCCGGTTGAGCACGACACGCTGCCCGGAGCCGTCCCGGATCGCGATCCCCGCCATGTCCGCGAACGCCGGTCCGACGAGCGCGACGAGTTCGTCGTCCGTGGCGGGAACGACGACGTCGACCCGCCGCGCCCAACCGATATCCAATACATCGGCGACTTCACGCACCGAGGAGTCCAGCAACGACGACACCCGCGTCGCCAGCTCCCCGTCACAGGAACTGCTGGTGACGGTGCCCGACGAAGTCGTCAGCACGGCCTCGCGGCACCGGTCGGCGGCGACCGGCCGCACCTCGGCGGGCCGCAGTGCGACGCTGAGGCCCAGCAGGAACGTCATGGCGACGGTGACCGCCATCAACGTCCGCAGGTGCTTCACCGGCGCAACGCTAGCCCTCGATGCGCCGGATCACCGCGATGGGCCCGATGGCGTCGATCGGCGCGATCTTCACCGGCTGTCCCTCGGTCGAGGCGTGCACGGCGCGTTCGCCGTCGACGGCCATGGCGACGTGGGAGCGGCTCGGGTAGTAGACGATCAGGTCGCCCGCGCGGACCTCGCCGCGCGACACGGCACGTCCGACCCCGGCCTGACCACCCGAGGTGCGCGGAATCGTGAACCCGGCGGCGGCGTAGGCCTTCATCGTCAGCCCGGAGCAGTCCCAGCCCTCCGGCCCGACGCCGCCGTACTGGTACGAGTCGCCGCGCTGTCCCAACGCGAACGCCAGCGCCTGCCCCGCCACCCCGGAGGGCACGCTGACCTGCGCACGGTCACCGGGATCGCGCAACTGGTTCACGACGGGGGCCGGCAGTCGCGTCAGCGCCGAGCGCACCTCGTTGATCTGCGTCTGCAACGCCGCGTTGCGCGCGTCCAGATCGCTCTTCAGCTTCTCGGCCGCCGCGGTCGTCTCCGCGGCCCGCGCGCGGGCGTCCTCCGCCACCTGGTGCGCCTGCCGGGCCTGCTCGACCGCGCCGGACAGCCGCGCGAGCGACTCCGCCTTGTCCGCGGCCAGCACGCGCATCATCTCGAGGCGGTTCAGGAAGTCCTGCTGCGAGTCCGCGACGAGCAACGCCGACAGCTGGTTGAACCGCGCGCCCTCGAACGACGCCTGGGCGATGAGGTCCACCTGCCCCTGGAAGTCGTCCTTGTCGCGCTTGGCCTGCCGCTCGACCTGTTGCGCCGCCGCCACCGTCGCGGTCGCACGGTCGAGTTCGGCCTTGCGCCGCACGAGATCTTCCTGCGCCAGCAGGACTTCCTCGTTGAGCTTGGTCGCCTGCGCTGTCAGTTCCGCGTACGCGCGCGCGGGATCAGCCGGTTGCGCCGCTGAAGACACAGCCGGGGTCACCGGAACCAACAACACGAGAACCACGAGAACGCGGGTGAAGTTGCGCGACATGAGGTCGCCGATCCCCTTCGCCAGAACCAGACCGCCAAGATCGACGGCGTCAGGCTACCGGGTGATCAAACGCGCCCGAGACGGGCCAGCAGCACAGCGGACGGCACCGGGTGCGCACCCCGCCGGCGCACCGAATCCGCGACCGCGCGATCCGACGTCACCACCACCACGGGACGCCCCTCGGGCTCTGCGGTGACCAGGGCGCGGATCACGTCATCGGCCAGCACACCGGGGTCGCTGAAGAGCACGCGCACGCCCCGGGGGGCCGCCGCGGGCACGGCGACCACACCGGCGCCGTCGAACACCAGCGTCACCTCGGCCCCCGTGCGCGCCGCCAGCACCGCGAGCTGGTGCACGAGCCGGTCACGCTGGTCCGACAGCGACAGCTCCGGATAGCCGGTCTTCGTGACGTTGTAGCCGTCCACCACGAGGTGCACCGCGGGCAACGCCAGCAGCCGGTCGAGCGCCGCCGGGTCCTCCACGCGTCCCACGACCCCCTGCGACGCGCTGGCGCCCCGCACGAGGTCGGCAGGACGCGGCCCGCTGCCGCCCAGGGCGAGCTCGCGGCGCAGGCCCGTGACGGCACCGTCGAGCGTGTCCACGAGCAACGCGAGCCGCACCTCGTCGGCCTGCCGGGCCTCGCGCGCGGACTGCCGCGCCACCTCGGCGTCGGCGATCGCGCGTTGGGCCTTGCCGCGCTCGGTCTCCGCGCGCTCACGTTCGCGGTCGCGTTCGGCGGACACGCGCTTGACCTCGTCCGCGGTGCGCGCCTGGATCTTCTCGACCTCGGCGGCCGCGGCCTCGGCGGCGTCCTTGGCCTCGCGCAGCTTCACGCCCTGCTCGCGCAACCGCTTGCGCAGGCGTTCCAGCTCGACCTCGGCGTCCGCCCGGACGCGTTCGGCGGCGCCGTCGAGCTGGGAACGCTCGGCCCGCAGCCGTTCCAGCTCTCCTTCGAGCCGTTCCGCGCGCGCTACGGCCGCGTCCCGCTCGGCGCGCAACGTCGCGTCGCCCACCCGCCGCGACACCAGCTCCACGTAGTGCGGCGCGACGTCGTCACCGGTCAGCACCGCCGCCGCGGCCGCCGTCACCGGGTCCGGCGACGTCACCTCGAGCGTCGACGGCCTGTTCTTGCGCAGCCACTCGACCACGGCGGTGCGGAAGTTCGCCGAGTCCCGCAGCCCCGCCACCACCTGCGACCCGCCCAGCCGCGCGCGTTTGGTCGGCGCGAACTTCGCCACCGGGCGCAGGTGCTGGGGCACGTCGACCTTCGCCATCTCGCCCAACGCGTCCGCGCCCAGTTCCGCGAGTCTCACCCGCAGCGGTTCGGGCAGCGCCGACCAGTCCACAGTGGATTCTTCAGGCGACTCTCCCACGGCGGACTCACCCGCCTCCTCAACAGGCAGGTCGATCTCCGGGTCGGGCATCGGGTCGGGCACCCCCACAGGCTAGAGCCCTCGCGCTTGAGCAGCGCACGGACGTGTCCGCCCTTCGGAACAACGATCTGGAAAAGATCACCCGATCGCCAATCCAATGGAGCAACCGCAGGTCACGGTGCTCAAGAAGATCAGCTCCGAAAATTGTCAGACCCCGTCGCTAACGTCAGCGCCGTGACCGGACAACTGTCCTTCGACGAACTCGGGACGCCCCTGCGCGACACGACGTTCGTCGTCTTCGACCTGGAGACGACGGGCGGCAGCAACACCGAGGACGCCGTCACCGAGATCGGCGCGGTGAAGGTGCGCGGCGGCGAGGTCCTCGGCGAGTTCGCGACGCTCGTCGACCCCGAACGCGGCATCCCGCCGCAGGTGGCGCAGCTGACCGGGATCACGCAGCTGATGGTGACGGGCGCGCCCACGATGAAGACGGTGCTGCCCGCGTTCCTGGAGTTCGCCGCCGGGTCGGTGCTGGTCGCGCACAACTCGGGGTTCGACGTCGGGTTCATGAAGGCCGCCTGCGAACGGCACGGCTACCGCTGGCCGAAGCCCTCGGTGGTGTGCACGGTGAAGCTCGCCCGCCGCGTCCTGAGCCGCGACGAGGCCCCGTCCTGCCGCCTGTCCGCGCTGTCGGACCTCTTCCAGACCGAGACCAAGCCCACGCACCGCGCGCTCGCCGACGCCCGCACGACGGTCGAAGTGCTGCACTCGTTGCTGGAACGCGTCGGCAACGTCGGCGTGCACTCGCTCGAGGAACTCCTGGCCTACCTGCCGGAGGTGACGCCGGAACAGCGCCGCAAGCGTTCCCTGGCCGCCCACCTGCCCAACTCGCCGGGCGTGTACCTCTTCCGCGGCCCGAGCGAGGAGGTCCTCTACGTGGGCACGGCATCCGACCTGCGCCGCCGCGTCCGCCAGTACTTCACGGCCAGCGAGGGCCGCCGCCGGTTGCGCGAGATGGTCGCCCTGGCGGTCCGGGTGGACGCCGTGGAGTGCGCGCACCCGCTGGAGGCCGAGGTGCGCGAGCTCCGGCTCTTACGCGCGCACCGGCCCGCCTACAACCGGCGCTCGAAGAACCCGCACCACGCGTGGTGGCTGACGCTGACCGACGAACCCTTCCCCCGGATCTCCCTGGTGCGCACCCCGCGCGACGGCGCGCTGGGCCCGTTCCGCACGCGCCAGGCGGCCGAGTCGGTGGCCGACGCCCTCCTGGACGCCGTGCCGCTGCGCTCCTGCACCATCAAGATCCCGGCGACGAACCAGCGCGCCTCGCCCTGCGCGCTCGCCGAACTGGACCGCTGCCGGGCCCCCTGCGCGGGCCACCAGACCGTCGCCGAGTACTCCCCCGCCGTCATCGCGGTGCAGGACCTCGTCGTGGGCCGCAACGCCGACCCGCTGCGCACCCTCGTCACCCAGCTCACCGGCCTGGCCTCGGCCGAACGCTTCGAGGAGGCCGCCCGCCGCCGCGACCGGCTGGCGGGCCTGGTCCGCTCGCTCGACAGGGCGCAACGCCTCGCCGCCCTGGCCGCCCTGCCCCAGCTGGTGGCCGCGCGACCGGACCGGGAGGGCGGCTGGGAGTTCTCCGTCGTCCGCTACGGCCGCCTCGCCGCCGCGGGCGTGGCGCGCCGGGGCACGCGCCCGATGCCGGTGGTCGACGCCCTCGTCGCGTCGGCCGAGACCGTCGTCCCGACACCCGGCCCGCTCCGGGGAGCCCCGCCGGAGGAGGCCGGGGTCGTGCTGCGCTGGCTCGACCAGCCCGGCACCCGTCTCGTCTACGCGGACGAACCGTGGTCGTCGCCCGCCGGAGCCGCTGCGGCCTGGCTGCCGTGGGCCGAACAAGCCGCCGGTGCGCGCCCGGTCCACGACCGCTGGAACTGACCGGGCAGCGGCGACGTCCTCACGCCCGTGATCAGCCGGTAGGGCAGACTACGGGTGCTTCGAGACACCCACACCCGAGGAGGACGCCGTGGTCACCGCCATCGTGCTGATCCAGGCCGCCGCCGAACGCATTCCCGAGGCGGCGCAGGAGATCGCCGACATCGACGGAGTCACCGAGGTGTACTCGTGCGCCGGCGACGTCGACCTGATCGCGCTGGTGCGCGTCAGCAAGCACGAGGACCTCGCCGCGCTCGTCCCCGGCAAGATCAGCAAGGTCGCCGGCGTGCTGAACACCGACACGCACATCGCGTTCCGCAGCTACTCGAAGCGCGACGACGAGGCCGCGTTCGCGATCGGCCTGGACGACGCCCAGTAGGAACGTCCCGCAAGAACCAGGACAACGCGAAAGGCCCCCGTGGAGTGCACGGGGGCCTTTCGGTGTTCCAGCGGAACGTCAGTCCTTCACGTCGGACGGCTTGCCCGCGAGCTCGGGAGCCGTGTCCTGGGCACTGGTGCCCTCGGTGACGTGTGCGTGCTTGCGCGCGTTCTCCAGGGCCACGGTCTCCTCAACCGGGTCCGGGGACCACGTGCTGCCGGCGACCGGGTGACCGGCCGAGCCGAGCTTGTTCATCTTCTTCGGCACCGACGCGCCCTGGTAAGCGAGCGGGATCGGGTGACCGTGGTCGTCCACCGGGCCGAGCGGCTGGTGGATCTCGATGAACTCGCCGTGCGGCAGGCGCTTGATGATGCCCGTCTCGACGCCGTGCTCCAGCACCTCGCGGTCACCGCGCTGCAGACCGATGCAGACGCGGTACGAGATGAAGTAGGCGATCGGCGGCAGGATCAGCATGCCGATCCGGCCCATCCACGTCGTCAGGTTCAACGAGATGTCGAACTGGTACGCGAAGATGTCGTTCGCACCCATGAGCAGCAGGACCATGAAGTACGTGATCGCCATCCAGCCGAGCGAGGTGCGGACCGGAACGTCGCGCGGGCGCTGCAGCAGGTTGTGGTGCGCGTAGTCCTTGGTCATCTTGCGCTCGATCCACGGGTACGCCGCCGCGATGCCGGTCAGCAGCGGCAGACCGAGGATGAACGGCAGGAACGGCGCCGGGATCGTGTAGTTGCCCAGGTAGAACTCCCACGCGGGCCAGATGCGGACCAGGCCGTCGGTCCAGCCCATGTACCAGTCGGGCTGCGAACCGGCGGAGACCTGCGCGGGGTTGTACGGGCCGATGTTCCAGATCGGGTTGATCTGGAAGACGCCACCCATGATCGCGATGACACCGACGACGATGGCGAAGAAGCCACCGCCCTTGGCCGCGAACACCGGCATGATGCGGACGCCGACGACGTTGGTCTCCTTGCGGCCCACGCCCGGGAACTGCGTGTGCTTCTGGTACCAGACGAGCGCGAGGTGCGCCGCGATCAGACCCAGGATGATCGCCGGGATGATCAGGATGTGCGCGGTGTAGAGCATCGGGATGATGTCCGTGCCGGGGAACTCCCCGCCGAACATCAGCCAGTTCAGCCAGGTGCCGATGACCGGGAACGAGATCAGCAGCGCCGCCATGACGCGGAGGCCGGTGCCCGAGAGCAGGTCGTCCGGCAGCGAGTAGCCGAGGAAGCCCTCGATCGCGCCGAGCATGAACAGCACGATGCCGATGACCCAGTTGATCTCACGCGGCTTGCGGAACGCGCCGGTGAAGAAGATCCGGAACATGTGGACGACGATCGCGCCCATGAACAGCAGTGCCGCCCAGTGGTGCACCTGGCGGACGAACAGACCACCGCGGGTCTCGAACGAGATGTCGAGCGTGGACGCGAACGCCCGCGACATCTCGATGCCCTTGAGGTTCTCGAAGGCACCGTTGTAGGTGACCTCGGTCATCGACGGGTCGAAGAACAGGGCGAGGTACGTACCCGACAGCAACAGCACGATGAAGCTGTAGAGCGCGATCTCACCGAGCAGGAACGACCAGTGCGTCGGGAAGACCTTGTTGATCTGCTTCCGCAGCCCGGAGGCCGGGTGGAACCGCTCGTCGGCAGCGTTGGCCGCCGCTCCTGCGACGCGCGCGGCCGCGTTGGCCGGCTTCGTCGGCGTGGTGATCGCACTCATGACTTACGCTCCCAGAACGCCGGTCCCACAGCCTCGATGAAGTCACTGCGGGCTACCAAGTATCCCTCTTCGTCCACAGTGATCGGAAGCTGCGGAAGAGGACGGGTCGCCGGGCCGAAGCGCGGCTTCGCGTATTCGAAGACGTCGAACTGCGACTGGTGGCACGGGCAGAGCAGCAGACCGGTCTGCTGCTCGAACAGCGACGTCGGGCAACCCAGGTGCGTGCAGATCTTCGAGTACGCGTACAGGTCACCGTAGTTGAAGTCCTCCTGGCCCGCGCGCTTGGTGATCGCCTGGTTCGGGCGCATGCGGATGAGCATGACCGGGGCGTCGGCCCGCTTGAGGGCCGCGACCAGGGCGTGCTCGTCGTCGCGCTCGGACTCGCGGAACGGGAAGACCGTCTCGAAACCGCCCGGCTCGACGTCCTCGGGACGCACGAGCGAGACCTCGTGGAAGTTGCCGGTGTGGCGGCGCAGGTAGACCTTCTCGCCCGGCTTCTCGGCCTTCCAGCCGGTGTGCCACAGCGAGTTCTTGGTCTCGCTGTCCGAGTGCGGGTTCTTCATCAGCGCGCCCAGCGGCACGGCGGCCACGCCGAGGCCCAGCACGCCGGCGCCGAGGCCCGCGGTGCGCTTGATCAGGCTGCGGCGGCCGATGCCGCTGCGGTCACCGGCGTCGGCCAGCTCCGCGACCAGGGTCGCGCGGTCGACGGCGGCGGACGGGCCGTCGTGGCGCTGCTGCACCGCGAGCTCGTCCGGCAGGAACTTCTTCGTGTAGAGCAGCGCTCCAACACCGAGGCCCACCACCGACAGGCCGAGGAACAGGCCGATCAGCGGGTTGTACAGGTTGTGCAGGAAGTGGCCCTCGGCGTTGGACGGGGACTCGTACTCCCAGGGCCAGAACAGGAACACGCCGAGGAACGCGAGACCCGACAGCGCGGAGACCAGGAACCACGCGGCGACCGAACGCTGAGCGCGACGCTCGGCGCGGGTGCCGGGGACCGGGAACTTCTCCTCGTAGTGGACGAGCTCGACGCCGTCCATCTTCGTGCCGAGCCTGACGAGCTCGTCCCGGCTCATCTCCGCGAGCTCTGCCTCGCTGGGCAGCTCGATCGGCTTGTCGCCGCTCATGCCTTGGCTCCGATCCAGAGGGTCACGCCGATGAGCGCGGCGATGCCCACGATGAACGCGATCAGGCCCTCGGAGACGGGTCCGAACCCGCCCAGGGCGTTACCGCCGGAGTTGTTGTTTCCGTCGGTGACCGACTTGACGTACGCGATGATGTCTTTCTTCTCTTCCGGCGTGAGCTGGCGCTCGCCGAACTTCGGCATGTTCTGCGGACCGCTCAGCATCGCCGTGTAGATCTGCTCCTCGGTCACCCCGTCCAGGGCCGGCGCGAACTTGCCGGAGGACAGCGCGCCACCACGACCCGTGAAGTTGTGGCAGCTGGCGCAGTTGAGGCGGAAGAGCTCGCCACCGCGCGCCGGGTTGTCGCCGCGCAGGGCCTCACCGGACTCGGAGGGCTTCTTCGGGCCCTCGCCGCCGTTCGCGGTGATGTAGGCCATCAGCGCGTTGATCTGCTCGGGGGTGAGCTTCGCGGGCTTGCGGATGGCCTGCGCCTCCTGGCGCGCCATGGGCATGCGGCCGGAGGAAGTCTGGAAGTAGACCGCGGCGTCGCCGACGCCGATCAGGCTCGGCCCGCGGTCCTTCACACCTTCGAGAGACGTGCCGTGGCAGCTCAGGCAGGTGTTGAGGTAGATCTGCTCGCCCTGGCGGACCAGTGCGTCCTGCTGCTGCGCCTGGGCGGTCTGCGCCTGGGGCGCGAAGGCGGCGAACAGCATGCCGGCGCTCAGCAGGGCGAAGCCCAGTGCGAGCAGTCCGGCGACCCGGCGGCGCAGCTTGGTGCGGGCGCCGCGGGGGCGTTTCGTCGTGGTGGTCATGGTGTGCGGCAACCCTTGCTGTCAGTTCGGGAGCTCGTGGCTTGGCTGCGTGCTGACTAGGTCAGGGCACGATGTAGATGATGGCGAACAGGCCGATCCACACGACGTCGACGAAGTGCCAGTAGTACGACACGACGATGGCGGAGGTGGCCTGAGCCGGCGTGAACTTGCTGAGCTTCGTCCGGATCAACAGGTAGACGAACGCGATCAGACCGCCGATGACGTGCAAGCCGTGGAAGCCGGTCGTCAGGTAGAAGACCGTGCCGTAAGCCGAGGACGGGATCGTGGTGCCGTGCTCGACCAGCTCGACGTACTCACCGGCCTGGCCGCCCACGAAGATCGCGCCCATGATCAGCGTCACGATGTACCAGCGACGCAGACCGAAGACATCACCCCGCTCCGCCGCGAAGACGCCCCACTGACACGTGAAGGACGACGCGACCAGGATGATCGTGAAGACCGACGCGTAGGGGACGTTCAGGTGCGTGGGGGGCGGGGGCCAAGGTCCCTCGTTCTGGGCCTTCACCGTGAAGAACATGGCGAAGAGGCCAGCGAAGAACATGAGCTCGCTGGACAGCCAGACGATCGTGCCGACGCTGACCATGTTCGGGCGGTTCAGCGAGTGCACGCGCTGGCCGATTGAAGGCGCTGCCGTGGTCACGAGCAGCATTATTGCCTGCGCTATTTCCGTCCGCCCATCGGGTCCTGGGCGGATCATGGGTCGGCTGGGTCACACGCAGGGTGATGGCGAGGAGATGGACGAATGGGCTTGTTGGGCCGTTTGCGGGACATGCTGCGGCGGGACGGGGTGCCGTCGCTGTCGATCGACGACCCGGCGCTCGTCGTGGTGGCCGAGGCGTTCGACATCTCGGAGGCGGATTCGGCGGTCCTGGCGCGGTCGCCGCGCTGGCGCGCCGACGAGCTCGCGGTGCTCCGGCACCACCTGCGCATCCCCGCTGAACAGGTAGAACGCGCGCGAGAGCTGCTGGCACCCGACGGCTGGGTCCTGGTGGACGGTGCCGTGTCGCACGCCAGCAGGGTGCAGAAGCTGGACGCCCTGCACTGCGCCCAGGAGCGCTCGCGGATGGCGTCACTGGCCCAGCGGCTCGGCGGTGAGGCCCTGGGGTGGGACGCCCTGCAACCCGCCCGCGAACCGGCCCGATAGCATCGTGGCGACCTTGGTCACTTTCTTCACAGGACCGCAGTCGGCAGTCGCAGCGGAGGATCCAGATGAGCACGCAGACCACGAAGATCCTGGTGTTCAGCCACCGGCCCGAGGTGCGTGAGACGATCATCACTGCGGTCGGCCGCCGTCCCGCGCCGGACCTGGGGCGCGTCGACTACGTCGAGGCCGGGACGATCGCGGACGTCCTCTACGAGGCGGACAACGGCACCGTCGACCTGCTGATCCTCGACGGCGAGGCGCAGCCGACCGGCGGCATGGGCCTGTCCCGCCAGCTCAAGGACGAGATCACCGACTGCCCGCCGATCGTGGTCGCGGTGCGTCGCAAGGACGACCGCTGGCTCGCGACCTGGTCGCAGGCGGACGCGGTGCTGGTGCACCCGCTCGACCCGCTGGCCGCCGCCGAGACCGTGGCCGAGGTGCTGCGGGGCTCGGCATTGCCCGTCGTCAAGGGCTGATCCGCCATGAGCCAGCGCACCTGGCCCTCGCTGCTCAACCGCCTGCTCGACGGCGCCGACCTGACCGCCGACGACACCGCCTGGGGCATGGACCAGGTGATGTCGGGCGAGGCGACGGCGGCGCAGATCGCGGCGTTCGTCGTCGCGTTGCGCGCCAAGGGCGAGACTCCGGAGGAGGTCGACGGCCTCGCCACGATGATGCTCAGCCACGCGAACCGGTTCACGGTGGACGTGCGGGCGACCGACATCGTGGGCACCGGCGGCGATCATTCCGGTTCGGTCAACATCTCGACGATGGCCGCGATCATCACGGCCGCCGCGGGCGTGCCCGTGGTCAAGCACGGCAACCGGGCGGCGTCGTCGCAGTGCGGCACGGCGGACGTGCTGGAGGCGCTGGGCGTCGCGATCGACCTGCCGGCCGAGGGCGTGCGGGCGACCGTGCGCGAACTCGGCATCGGGTTCTGCTTCGCGCCGGTGTTCCACCCCGGCTTCCGGCACGCGGGCCCGGTGCGGCGCGAGATCGGCATCCCGACGTCGTTCAACCTGCTCGGCCCGCTGACGAACCCGGCCCAGCCCACGGTCGGGCTGATCGGCTGCGCGCGGGCGGCGGCGGCACCGCTGATCGCGGGCGTGTTCGCGCGGCGCCGCAACACCGCGCTGGTGGTGCGGGGCGACGACGGCCTCGACGAGATCACCACGACCACGACGACGTCCGCCTGGCTCGCCCAGGACGGCGTGGTGCGCACGGAGACGATCGACCCCGTCGTGCTGGGCGTGAAGCCCGCGCGCGAGGAGGACCTGAAGGGCGGCGACGCGTCCGTCAACGCCCAGGTGGTCCGCGACCTCGTGGGCGGCAAGACCGGTTCGGTGCGTGACGCGGTGCTCGTGAACGCGGCGGGCGCCATCGCGGCGCACTCCGGCTTCTCCGAGGACCTGCACGCCGACCTGACGGCCTCGCTGAGCCGCGCGGCCGACGCCATCGACTCGGGCAGGGCGGCGGAGTTGCTGACCCGCTGGGTGGAGCTCTCGACGTCCCTGAAGGCCCGCTGAAGGCTTTTCCGCCGTTTCCCGGGGGTTTCGGTCACGCGTCGTCGCCGACGCGTGACCGTGCTCGCACGGCCGCCGCATCGGTGTAGTCCGAGCGAGTGACGGGCCCGAGATGCGCACCACGTGGTAACGCCGTGGCAATCGCCACCTGGAATGCTGGAGTCATGGCCCTCCTCTACCCGGTGATGAAGCACGTCGTCGCGCGCACAGCCCGTCTCGTCTACCGCCCGGTGGTGGACGGTCTGGAGAACATCCCCACCGACGGCCCCGTCATCCTGGCGGCCAACCACCTCAGCTTCATCGACAGCGTCGTGATCCCGATGGTCGTGCCCCGCCGCGTCTCGTTCCTCGCGAAGGCGGAGTACTTCACCGGCACGGGCGTGAAGGGCTCGCTGTCGCGCTGGTTCTTCTCGTCGCTCGGCCACGTGCCGGTGCACCGCGGCAAGGGCCGGGACGCCCGCGCGGCGCTCGACACGGCCGCCGAGATCCTGGGCCGCGGCGACGCGTTCGCCATCTACCCCGAGGGCACCCGCTCGCTCGACGGCATGCTGCACCGCGGCCGCACGGGCGTGGCCCGCATGGCGCTGGAGTCCGGTGCCCCGGTCATCCCGGTCGGCATCATCGGCACGGACAAGGTGCAGCCGGTCGGCAGCAGGTTCCCCAAGATCGTCCCGGTGACGGTCCGCTTCGGCGAGCCGCTCGACTTCAGCCGCTACGACGGCATGCAGGAGTCGCTGCCGGTGCTGCGCAGCGTCACCGACGAGATCATCTACCGCATCCTGGACCTGAGCGGCCAGGAGTACGTCGACGCCTACCAGAAGACCCCGGTGCCGGCGGCGGCGTAGCCGCTCCGCAGTCTCACAAAAGCGAAGGGCCCTTCCCGCCGTTGCCGGTGAGGAGGGCCTTTCGCTTTGTCACGGCGGGGGACATCGCGTCTCGCGGGCGATATCCGATATCCGATGTATTGGCGGCCGTGTCCCCCTGCAGCGGCTGACTGATATCCAGTATGCGATGTATCACATGTTGGATATCGGGTCCGATTTCCCTGTCCGGCAACGACGAAGGCCCCCTCCGCGCGCGGAGAGGGCCTTGGCCGAGCGATGTCCGATATCCGGTGTATCGGATATCAGTCGTGGTTGGGTCCGGTGTGGTACTCGAACACCAGGCCGCCGACCATGATCAGCACCATGACGATGGCGATCACGAGCAGCC
This sequence comes from Lentzea sp. NBRC 102530, assembly GCF_030269365.1. Lineage (GTDB taxonomy): Bacteria > Actinomycetota > Actinomycetes > Mycobacteriales > Pseudonocardiaceae > Lentzea. The sequence goes on along the minus strand of NZ_BSTF01000029.1, from coordinate 52,051 downwards.
ACACGTGCCAGAACGCCACCGCGACACCCGTGGTCGCCGCCGCGGCGGCGAGGCCGACCGGCCAGTACGAGCCGGGGCTGAAGAAGCCCAGCTCACCGGCGCCGTCCGACACCTCGGCGTCGGGGTTGTCCTCCGGCCGCACCTCGATGCGGCGGGCGACGAACCGGAAGTAGGTGCCGGTGATGAGGGCCAGGCCACCGGTCAGCGCGAGCGCCACCGTGCCGGTGGGCTCGACGTGGCCGGTCGCGAGGTGCGTCCAGTAGCCGTAGACGACGGCCATCAGGAACGAGAAGGCCATCACCAGGTCGAATACGCGAGCTTCGATCTTCATCGCGGAGCGTCCCTACTTCTGGCCCGCGCCGGAGGCCTCGCGGGCCGTCCGGTCGGTGTTGAACGGGGTGGTCGTCGTGGCCAGCGGAGAGCACCACTTGTCGCAGTTCACCTGGGACAGGGCCTCTGCGGTGGTGTACGGCTTGCCCGTCTTCTCGTTGACCTGCTTGCGCAGCTCGATGTACCTGTCGAAGTCGGCCGACTCGAGGGCGCGGACCTCGAAGTTCATCACCGCGTGGTATGAGCCGCAGAGCTCGGCACAACGTCCGACGAACGCACCGGGACGGTCGATCTGGTCGATCTGGAAGACGTTGTCCTGGTTGTTCTTCTCCGGCTGCGGGAAGACGTCCCGCTTGAAGTGGAACTCCGGCACGAAGAACGAGTGGATGACGTCGGTCGAGCGCAGCGTGAACTGGATGCGCTTGCCGGCCGGCAGCACCATGATCGGGACCTCACCCGAGGTGCCGACCGTGCTGACGGCCTTGCCCTCCTCGGTCTTGTGGTCCGGGTACTGGAACTCCCAGTTCCACTGGAACGCGATCACGTCGACGTTCACGTCGGGCTTGCCCGACTTGTCCGTGACGTAGTTCTGCGTGATGGCGGTGAAGTAGAACAGCACCGCCACGATCACCGTCGGCACGACGATGAGCACGATCTCCAGCGGGAGGTTGTACGCCGTCTGACGCGGCAGCTCCTCCGACTTCTTGCGGTGGAACACGATCGACCACAGGATCAGGCCCCACACGATGACGCCGACGACGAGCGCGGCGATCACGGACCACGTCCAGAGCTCGCGCATCTTCTCGGCCTGCGGCGTGACGGCCTGCGGCCATCCGAAGCGCAGCACCTCGTCCGTGGAGCAACCGGTGGCCCCGATACCGACCAGGCCTACCAGCCCGGCGGTCTTCACCAGCCGGGATGCCCTGGTGCCCTCCTTCAGGCCCACTGCTCGCCCGCCTCCTCGTTCACAAACATCTGGCCATGCCAACGGATCAAGCGGGAGCGTAGCCCAGCGGGACTGCGCTCACCCCTCGGGGGCACCGCCGCTGCGGTGCAGTTTCGGTCACACAGAGCCCCTTCGGCATACTGGGGACTTCCCCGTGGTCTTCCCCTTCATGTCTTTTGAGAGGTGCGAGAGCCTTGTGCGGCCTGGCAGGACTTGTTTGCCCCAGCGAGAACGAGGCCGAGAACGCACGCCCGGCCGTGGCGGCTGCGTTGCGCTGCATGCGGCACCGCGGTCCGGACGAGAGCGGCACCAGGCGGGTCGATGAGGTCGTGTTCGGCTTCAACCGGCTCGCGATCATCGACATCGAGCACTCCCACCAGCCGCTGACCTGGGGTCCGGCGGAGTCGCCGAGCCGGTACACGATCAACTTCAACGGCGAGATCTACAACTACCTGGAGCTGCGGGCCGAGCTCACCGAGAAGCACGGCGCGGTCTTCCACACCGACGGCGACACCGAGACGATCGTCGCCGCCTACCACTACTACGGGGCCGCGGCGATCACGAAGCTGCGCGGCATGTTCGCCTTCATCATCTGGGACTCCGAGCGCGAGCTCCTGTTCGGCGGCCGCGACCCGTTCGGCATCAAGCCGCTGTACTGGGCGCAGGGGCAGAGCGGCGTGGCGTTCTCCAGCGAGAAGAAGATCATCCTGGAGATCGCGTCGTCGATCGGCATCGCGCCGAAGATGAACGTCAAGGGCCTGCAGCACTACCTGACGCTGCAGTACGTCCCGGAGCCCGCCTCGCTGCACGACTCGATCCACCGCGTCGAGTCCGGGCACTCGTTCACGCTGGTCCCGGGTGAGTCGCCGCGGTTCGAGCGGTACTTCCCGGCCGAGTTCAAGGTCCGCACGGTCCGCAGCGAGGCCGAGGCGAACGCCCTGTACGACGAGATCACCGCCGCGCTGCGCGACTCGGTCGCCAAGCACATGCGCGCGGACGTGACGGTCGGCTCGTTCCTGTCCGGCGGCATCGACTCGACGGTGGTCGCGGCGCTCGCCAAGGAGCACAACCCGGACCTGATCACGTTCACGACGGGCTTCGAGCGCCAGGGGTTCTCCGAGGTCGACGTGGCCGCGGAGTCGGCGGCGCTGATCGGCGTGAAGCACGTGGTCCGCACGGTGAGCGCGCAGGAGATGATGGACGCGCTGCCGCTGATCACCTGGTACCTCGACGACCCGGTGGCGGACCCGGCGCTGGTGCCGTTGTGGTTCATCGCCCGTGAGGCGCGTCAGCACGTGAAGGTCGTGCTGTCCGGCGAGGGCGCGGACGAGCTGTTCGGCGGTTACACGATCTACCGCGAGCCGTTGTCGCTGGCGGGCTTCGAGAAGGTGCCGGGCGCGCTGCGCAAGGCGATGGGCAAGGTCTCGACGAAGATCCCGCACGGCGTGCGTGGCAAGGACCTGCTGCGCCGTGGCGCTCTCACGCTCGAAGAGCGCTACTACGGCAACGCGCGCATCTTCCTCGACGACCACCTGCGCCAGGTGCTCAAGACGTACGACCCGGCGGTGTCGCACATGGACGCGACCGCCAAGCCGTACCGCGAGTCGATGGCCTGGGACCCGGTGACGCGCATGCAGCACGTCGACCTGTTCACGTGGCTGCGCGGCGACATCCTGGTCAAGGCCGACAAGATGACCATGGCGAACTCGCTGGAGCTGCGCGTCCCGTTCCTCGACCCCGAGGTCTTCAAGATCGCGTCGCAGATTCCGAGTGAGTTGAAGATCACCAAGGACACGACGAAGTTCGCGCTCCGCAAGGCGATCCGCGACATCGTGCCGGCGCACGTGCTGAACCGCCGCAAGCTCGGCTTCCCGGTGCCGATCCGGCACTGGCTCAAGGACGAGATGCACGAGTGGGCCGTCGACATCGTGCGCTCGTCGCAGACCGACCAGTACCTCGACAAGAACGCGGTGCTGCGCCTGATCGAGGAGCACCGGTCCGGCGTGCTCGACCACAGCCGCCGCATCTGGGCGCTGCTGGTGTTCATGATCTGGCACGGCATCTTCGTCGAGGCCCGCATCCAGCCGGTGGTGCCGGAACCGCACTACCCGATCAAGCTCTAGGTCGAAGGGTCCCTCCGCGGAGGGGCCCTTTCGTTCGTCGACGCCTATCGACGGCCCTGCGCGCTGCAGATCGCGTACGAGCTGATGACGGTCTCGGGGGACGCGAGGAGTTCCAGGTAGCGGTCGAACTCGTCGTCGGTGAGCGGGAGCTTCGCGCGCACCAGGCGGGCCGTGGCGGCGAGCAGGCGGCAGCCCGCGGATCCGCCCTCCCACTCCCGCACCTCGCGGGAGCCGCTGACGTCGTTCAGGCCGGCGTCGAGCAACGCCCTCTCGACGCGCGCGCCCCACGCCAGTTCGGCACCGGCCTGGTCGAGCAGGGTCAGCAGGGCGTTCTTCACCCGCATGATCAGCTTCGCGTCGTCGGGGGCTGCCTTGAGGACCTCGAGCGGGAGGCAGTCGAACTCCTCGAGCACGAGCCAGCCGCCGGGCCGCAACGAGTCGCGCAGCTTGCGCAGCACGACTTCGCGGGCGGGGAGGTAGAAGAGCACCAGGCGGGCGTGGACCAGGTCGAACGCGTTGCCCGGCAATATATTGGATACCACGTCGTGTTCCAGGACGGTGACGTTGTCCCGTTCCTCGAGCCTGGTGACGTCGATGTCGGTGACGGTCACGTGCCCGGACGGGGCGACGACGTCGGCGAGCCAGTTCGCGACCGATCCCCCGCCGCCCCCGACTTCGAGGCAGCGCCAGCCGTCCGCGACACCGAGCTGCTCGACGCGGGCGAAGGTGCCCGCGTCGAGCAGGGAGCTCAGCGCGTCGAACTTGGGATCGAGCGGTTCATCGGCGTCGCCGAACAGGTACGTCCCCATTGTCCGATCATGGCAGGACTGCGGCGATCTCCTCAGCTGCTTCCGCACCAAACGCGCCACGAATGCGGGTGAGCGCGGACTCGCGCTCCAGCACCCATTCCTGCGTGCCGACGGTCTCGAGCACCTCGACCGCGATGAACGAACCGAGCTGAGCAGCGCGTTCGATGCTCAGGCCGTAGTGCGTGCCGGCGAGGAAGCCCGCGCGGAAGCCGTCGCCGACGCCCGTCGGGTCCGTCTTCGCGACCTCGGGGACGGCCGGGACGTGCAGCGAGAAACCGTCGCGGTCGACGATCTCGACGCCCTTGGCGCCGAGCGTGGTGACGCGCTTGCCGACGCGGGTGAGGACGTCGGCCTCGGTCCAGCCGGTCTTCTGCAGCAGCAGTTCCCACTCGTAGTCGTTGCTGAAGAGGTACTCGGCGCCGTCGATGAACGCGCGCGCCTGCTCGCCGTCCATGCGGGCCAGCTGCTGCGACGGGTCGACGGCGAACTTGAAGCCGCGCTGACGGCACTCCTCGGCGTGCCGGAGCATCGCCGCGGGGTCGTCGGGGCTGATGACGACGAGTTCGAGGTTCTCGACGCGGCCCGCGATCGGGGCGAGCTCGATGTTGCGTGCCTCGGCCATCGCGCCCGCGTAGAACGAGGCGATCTGGCACATGTCGTCGTCGGTGGTGCAGACGAACCGCGCGGTGTGCGCGACCTCGGACACGTACACGCCGGACGTGTCGACGCCGTGCCGTTCGAGCCACGAGCGGTAGTCGTCGAAGTCCTTGCCGACGGCGCCCACGAGCACCGGACGCACCCCGAGCACTCCGAGGCCGAACGCGATGTTCGCGCCGATGCCACCGCGCCGGACGACGAGGTCGTCGACGAGGAAGCTCAGGGACACGCGGTCGAGACGCTCCGCGACCAGCTGGTCCGCGAAACGACCGGGGAAGTGCATCAGATGGTCGGTCGCGATGCTGCCGCACACGGCTAGGGGCACGTCGGCTCCTCTTTTCTTGTTGCGCTACGTGACTACTCACCCGGACGAGTACCGCGGTGAAGACTACTGTTTGGTAGGGCTACCGCAGGTCAGACCGCCGTCATACGGTCAGGGAGTGACGATCCCAGAGGCGACCACGATGAGTGAACTGATCGAGGACTGCGCGCAGCTCCCCTTCGCTCTCACCCACCCCGAGCACCCCCTCCCCGCCCCGCGCGCGGCCGCGCCCTGGCGGGTGGACGAGCGGTGCACCCACCAGGTCGAGGGCCTCGCCGAGTACGGCGTCTGATCCTGGGTTCCGACCTCTGGGTCTGACCTTTCCGGTCAGCGCCTCCGTCTTCCAGTCCGTCCGGGCTTTGCTGGGAGAATTCCCGGTGCACACGCGGAGAGGCCGCGTTCCCGTCGATGCGGGAACGCGGCCTCTCGCGTTGGTTCGCCTTAGTGGAACGAGTCGCCGCAGGCGCACGACCCGCCGGCGTTCGGGTTGTCGATCGTGAAGCCCTGCTTCTCGATCGTGTCCACGAAGTCGATGACAGCGCCTTCGACGTACGGGGCGCTCATGCGGTCAACGGCGACCTTCATGCCGTTGAAGTCGACCATCGCGTCGCCGTCGAGCGCACGCTCGTCGAAGAACAGCTGGTAGCGAAGGCCGGCGCAACCACCGGGCTGGACGGCGATGCGCAGGTGCATGTCGTCGCGGCCCTCCTGGTCGAGCAGCGCCTTGGCCTTGACGGCGGCCGCATCGGTCAGCGTCACGCCGTGGCTGGGCGCCTCGGAAGCGGTCGAAGCGGCATCCTGAGCGGTCGTCATGGCTCTCCTAAGAGGTCCTCTGCGGGCGGTTCACCCATCAACAACACGGGCGTTCCCCGCCTTGTTCCACTCCCCATGGTCCCACAACGAGAGGCCTCGCCGCCCTAGGTGTCCACTGTCACGTAGACCACGCTCAAGCCAACCGATATATCAGCGCGACTCCTACCGCGACCACTGCCGCGCGACGTGCCGGGCCGTGGCGACGACGCTGTCGCGGGCCTCGTCGATCGCCTTTCGCACGGAGCCGACGTGGTCGGCGACGGAGTAGGCGTCCTGGACACCGGCCGCGCCCATCTCGCGACGGCCGACGCTGACCTGGCCCGCGATGGCGATGCACGGGATGCCCCGCTCGGCGGCGCCGCTCGCGACGGCGGTGATGAGCTTGCCGCGCAGCGACTGCCAGTCGAAGCTGCCCTCGCCGGTGACGACGACGTCGGCGTCGTCTAGCGCGCCGTCGAGGCCGGTGAGCGTGCGGACCATGCCCGCGCCCGACGTCATCGTCGCGCCCAGCGACAGGAGCGCCGCGCCGAGGCCGCCCGCTGCGCCGGCACCCGATATATCGGATACGGGCTTGAGGACGTCCATGGCGGCGAGCTTGGCTTCGAGGCGTTCGACGGCCTCCGGCGACGCGCCCTTCTGCGGGCCGAACGTGTACGCGGCGCCGTGCGGGCCGAGGAGCGGGTTCTCGACGTCGGAGGCGGCGACGAGCGAGATGTCAGTCAGCACGACGCCGGCGTCGTCCAACGCCGCGAGCATTCCGGCGCCGCCGTCGGTCGTGCCGGAACCGCCGAGGCCGACCGCGATGACATCGTTGTCAGCCGCCGCTGCCGCGATGAGTTCGCCGACGCCTCGCGTCGTCGCCGTCTCGCAGGCCTGCGGGCGGAGTTCGGCGGGGACGAGGTGGAGGCCGCACGCCTCGGCGGACTCGATGTACGCGGTGCGCGTGCCGTCGGTGTGCACGCTCAGCCAGCGTGCCTCGACGGGCGTGCCCAGCGGGCCCGTCACGGTGATGTATCGGATATCGCCGTCCAGGGCGGCGTGCAGGACGTCGACGAAGCCGGGGCCTCCGTCGGCCAGAGGGCGTTGGACGACGACGTCGTCGGGCTTGGCGTCGCGCCAGCCGGTGGCGATGGCGTCGGCGGCCTCGCGGGCGGTCAGGGTGCCGCCGAAGCAGTCCGGAGCGATGAGTACGCGCACCTCGCGAAAGGTACAGAAAACCCGCTGCCCTACCCTGATGGTGTGAGGTTCTTGCGCCGCAACTCCGACGACACCGCCACCGCTGAGGCTCCCGAGTCCGGGGCCGAGCTCGCCGAGCCGCTCGACAGGGCGCGCACGGCCGGCAAGGGCAAGGCGACGCCCAAGCGGCGTGAGGCGCAGGGTCGGCGTTCCGGGCCGGTCCCCCCGCCGCCCAAGACGCAACGCGAGGCGTTCAAGCGCATGCGCGGCAACAAGGTGAGCAAGGAAGAGCGCCGTGCCGCCGCCACCGAGCGTCGTCAGCGGATGATGGCGGGCGAGGACAAGTACCTGCTGCCGCGCGACCGCGGGCCGGTGAAGGCGTACATCCGCGACCTCGTCGACTCGCGCCGCAACCTCATGGGCCTGTTCATGCCGCTCGCGGTCTTGGTGTTCGTGGCGCTGCTGACGCCGTCGCTCGCGGTGCAGCGGTACGCGACGCTGGCGACGACGTTCATGCTGATCGCGATGGTCATCGAGGGCATCGTGCTCGGCCGGCTCGTGACGCGGCGGGTGCGGGCGAAGTTCCCGACCGAGCCGATCAAGGGCCTGTCGATCGGCTGGTACTCGTTCATCCGGGCGAGCCAGATCCGCAAGCTCCGCGTGCCGAAGCCGCGGGTCGGCCCCGGTGACGCCATCAAGTAGTGCGCCGGATCCCGCTCAACCTCCAACTGCCGGAGAAGCTCTGGTGGGACCACAACGCGTGGTACCGCCGGTGGCTGCTCCGGCAGTTGCCGTCCGGGGCGAGGACGGCGCTGGACGTCGGGTGCGGCCACGGGGTGCTGGCGCGGTCGATCCCGGTCGAAGAGGTCACCGCGATCGACGCCAGCGAGCGCATGATCGAGATCGCGAGCGGCACGAGCAGCCGGGTGCGGTGGGTGTGCGGTGACGTGTTCACCGCGGACCTCGGGCGGTTCGACGTCGTCACGGCCGAGGCGAGCCTGCACCACCTGCCGTTGCGCGCGGGGCTGGAGCGGTTCCGGGAGCTGACGGCTCCGGGTGGCACGCTGGTCGTCGTCGGGCTCTACACCATCGCGACGCCGGTGGACTGGGCGGTGGAGGCGGTGACGTTGCCGGCCAACGCCGTCGTCGGCGTCGCGAAGGCCGCGACCGGCACCGCGGGCAAGCCGTACGACGTCGACATGCCGGTCGTGATGAGCGCGCCGACGCTGAACGAGATCCGCGGGGCGGCGGCCGAGATCCTGCCCGGCGCGCGGATCCGCAGGCGTCTGTTCTGGCGGTATTCCATGGTGTGGCACGCTCCCGAAGTTCATTAGCAGTACGAACGAAGTCGGTTTAAGCTCCGATGTATGAAGTTCCGTCGACTCGGCCGCAGCGGCCTGTCCATCAGTGAGATCTCGTACGGCAACTGGCTCACCCACGGTTCGCAGGTGGAAGAGGAGCAGGCGCACGCCTGTGTGAAGGCGGCGCTGGAGTCGGGGATCACGACCTTCGACACAGCCGACGTCTACGCCAACACGGCGGCGGAGTCGGTGCTCGGGCGGGCGCTGCAGGGGCAGCGGCGCGAGTCGCTCGAGATCCTCACCAAGGTCTACTGGCCGACCGGTCCCGGCGGCCCCAACGACCGCGGGCTCGGCCGCAAGCACATCATGGAGTCGGCCAACGCGTCGCTCAAGCGCCTGCAGACCGACTACGTCGACCTCTACCAGGCCCACCGCTACGACCACACGGTCCCGCTGGAAGAGACGATGCTGGCGTTCGCCGACCTCGTCCGGCAGGGCAAGGTCCTCTACGTCGGCGTGTCCGAGTGGACCGCCGAGCAGATCACCCGCGGCGCCGCGCTGGCCCGTGAGCTGAACGTGCCGTTCGTGTCGCACCAGCCGCAGTACTCGATGCTGTGGCGGGTCATCGAGCCGCAGGTCGTGCCGACGTGCGAGCGCGAGGGCATCAGCCAGATCGTCTTCTCCCCCATCGCGCAGGGCATCCTGACCGGCAAGTACCTGCCGGGCGCCGAGGCTCCGGAGGGGTCGCGCCTCGCCGACGCGCGCGGCTCGCAGATGATCGCGCGCTGGATGCGCGACGACGTCCTCAACGCCGTGCAGCAGCTCAAGCCGATCGCCGAGGCGGCGGGCATCACGCTCGCGCAGCTCGCCGTCGCGTGGGTGTTGAAGAACCCGAACGTCGCGTCCGCGATCATCGGCGCGTCACGTCCGGAGCAGGTCCACGAGAACGTCAAGGCGATCGACGTCGTGCTCGACGACGACGTGCTCAAGCAGATCGACAACGTCCTCGAAGGCGTCATCACCGACGACCCGAGGCTCACCGCCCAGGGCTGATCGGGCAGCGCCTCAGGACGCGGGGTGCAGGCTCATCGGGCCGTACACCTCGGTTTCCGACCGCAGCAGCGTGACCTGCTCGACACCGGCTTCGAGCAGGTCACGCCACTGGTCGCTGAACCAGTCCTCGGCCTCCGTCTGCTCCGCGAACGTCACATCCGGGCCCGCGACATCGCGTCCGTGTGCATCCTGGTAGCGCCAGCGGAATTCCATGAGACGAAGGCTACTGACTCTTGTCATCCAGGACGCTCGTGCTCGGCGGAGCGCGTTCAGGCAAGTCGGCACACGCGGAAGGCCTGCTCACCGAACCGACGGTGACGTACGTGGCCACCGCGCGCAGGTACCCGGACGACCCCGACTGGGACGCGCGCATCGCGTCGCACGTCGCGCGGCGCCCGGCCACGTGGCACACGGTCGAGGCCTCGGCGCCCGCCGACCTGCCCGCTCTGCTCACAGCCACCCAGTACGAGGACCCGCCGATCCTGGTCGACGACGTGTCGACGTGGCTGGTCGGCGTGCTCGACGACGCCGGCGCGTGGGAGGGCGACGGCGCGGAGGCCATCGCGCGTCACGCCGACGCGCTGGTCCGCTCGGTCGCCACGTGCCGGACGCGACTCGTGCTCGTGACCGCGGAGGTCGGCCTCGGCGTCATTCCGTCGACGCGCTCTGGCAGGCTCTTCCGCGATCACCTCGGTGCGCTCAACGCGCGCGTCGCCGAGGTGTGCGACGAGGTCACGCTCCTCGTCGCGGGTATCCCGTTGAAGCTGAGATGAGGAGCGCCGAGTGAGCACCGAGTTCCCGCCGGTCGAACCGCCGGACGAGACAGTTCTGCGCGAGGCCGAGGCCCGGCACGCGGTGCTGACGAAGCCGGTCGGCTCGCTCGGCCGGCTCGAGGAACTGGGCAACTGGATCGCGGCCTGCCAGGGGGTCGTGCCGCCGAAGCCGTTCGTGCGGCCGCGCGTCGTCGTGTTCGCGGGCGACCACGGCATCACCGCGCAGGGCGTCTCGGCCTACCCGAGTGAGGTGACCGGCCAGATGGTCGCCAACTTCCTCACCGGTGGCGCCGCGGTGAACGTCCTCGCGCAGGTCGCGGGCGCCACCGTGCGCGTCGTCGACATGGCCGTCGACGCCGACACCCCTGCCGCGGTCAGCCAGCACAAGGTGCGGCGCTCGTCCGGGTCGATCGACCGCGAGGACGCGCTCACCCGCGAGCAGTGCGAACTCGCCATCGCGGCCGGCCGCGCGCTGGCCGACGAGGAGGTCGACGCCGGCGCCGACGTGCTCGTCGCGGGCGACATGGGCATCGGCAACACGACGCCGTCGGCGGTGCTGATCGCGTCGCTGACCGGGTCGGAGCCCGTCGCGGTCGTCGGGCGCGGCACCGGCATCGACGACCAGGCGTGGATGCGCAAGACGGCGGCGATCCGGGACGCGCTGCGCCGGGCTCGCCGGGTGATCAGCGACCCGGTGGCGCTGCTCGCGACGGCCGGTGGCGCGGACATCGCGGCGATGGCCGGGTTCCTCGCGCAGGCCGCCGTGCGCAAGACGCCGGTCGTGCTCGACGGCGTCGTCGCCGGTGCGGCCGCGGTCGTCGCCGAGGAGATGGCGCCGGGTGCGCGCGAGTGGTGGGTCGCCGGGCACGAGTCCGCCGAACCCTCGCACGCGATCGCCCTCGGGCACCTCAACCTGAAGCCGCTGCTCGAGTTCGGCATGCGGCTCGGTGAGGGCTCCGGCGCGGTGGCGGCACTGCCGTTGCTGATCTCGGCGGTGAAGGTCCTGGCCGAGATGGCGACCTTCGAGAGCGCCGGGATCACGAACAAGGAATGAAGCTCGCGTTTTCGTGGCTGACGGTCCTGCCGCTGCGTGTCGACGACGTCGACAACCGGGCGGCGGGACGGGCCATCACAGCGACACCCGTCGTCGGCGTAGTCATCGGCGCGTTCGTCGTCGGCGTGCTCCAGCTGCTGGCGATATCCAATATATCGGCGCTCGTCGCGGGGTTTCTCGTCGTCGGCGTCGTCGCGCTGTTCACGCGGGGCATGCACCTCGACGGGCTCGCCGACGTCGCCGACGGGCTCGGGTGCTACGGACCCCCGGAGCGCGCGCTCAAGGTCATGAAGGACGGCGGCGCGGGACCGTTCGGGGTCGTGTCGCTGATCGTGGTGCTGGGGGCGCAGGCCGCGGCACTCCCCCACGCCCACTGGGGCGTGGTGCTGCTCGCGTTCGCGACGAGCCGGGCGGCGTTCGGGATCTGCTGCATGCGCGGTGTGCCCGCCGCACGGCCGGAGGGGCTCGGTGCGCTCGTGGCGGGCACACAGCACCCAGGGATCGTCATCGGCACGTGGGTGGTGCTCGCGGGCGCGGCGGTTCCGCTCGGGTGGCGGGCGGTCGTCGCCGTGGTCGTCGCGTTCGGGCTCGTGTGGGGGCTGGTGCAGCACACCGGAAAGCGTTTCGGCGGCATCACCGGTGATGTGCTCGGTGCTGCCGCCGAAATCGCGCTCCTGGCCGTGCTCGTGATCGCCTAGGACTTGAGGGTCGTCATCCAGCCGTGGGAGTCGGTGACGTGGCCGTGCTGGAGGCCGGTCAGGCGCTCGCGCAGCTTCATCGTCACGGAGCCGGTGCCGCCGTCGGCGATGTCGAACTCGCCCCCGGCGTGCTTGACGTGGCCGACCGGCGTGATGACCGCCGCCGTGCCACAGGCGAAGACCTCGGTGAGCTCACCGGAGGCGTTGGCCTTCTCCCACTCGTCGGTCGAGATGCGGCGCTCCTCCACGGACAGGCCGAGGTCGGAGGCCAGCTCCAGCAGTGAGCTCCGGGTGATGCCGGGCAGCAGCGTGCCGGTGAGCTCGGGCGTGATCACCTTGTCCCCGAAGACGAAGAACAGGTTCATGCCGCCCATCTCCTCGACCCAGCGGCGTTCCACCGCGTCGAGCCAGACGACCTGGTCGCAGCCCTTCTCGGCGGCCTGCGCCTGCGCCACCAGGGACGCGGCGTAGTTGCCGGCGAACTTGGCCGCGCCGGTACCACCGGGCGCCGCGCGGACGTACTCGGTCGAGAGCCACACGCTCACCGGCCGGACGCCGCCCGCGAAGTAGGAACCGGCGGGCGAGGCGATCAGCACGTAGAGGTACTCGGACGCGGGTCGCACGCCGAGGCCCTTCTCCGTGGAGATCATGAAGGGGCGCAGGTAGAGGGACTCCTCCGCGGCGGACGGCACCCAGCGGTCGTCGACCGCGAGGATCTGCCGCACGGACTCCAGGAAGAGCTCGTCGGGAAGTTCGGGCATCGCCATCCGGCGGGCCGACGCGCGGAAGCGCTCGGCGTTCGCCTCGGGGCGGAAGGACGCGATCGAACCGTCGGGCTGCCGGTAGGCCTTGAGCCCTTCGAAGATCGCCTGGCCGTAGTGCAGCACCATTGCCGCGGGGTCCAGTGCGAGGGTGGAGTACGGGCCGACTTCAGCGTCGTGCCAGCCCTGCTCGCGGTTCCAGCGGATCGTCACCATGTGGTCGGTGAAGTGCTGCCCGAAGCCCGGCTTGGCAAGTACCTCCGCTACGCGCTCCGGGGTCGCCGGGTGCGGGTGGGGAGTCCGGGTGAAAGGCAACTCGCTCGTCATGTGAGCACGGTAACCCGCAGGTGGGGATACGGAAAATCCACTTCCCAAAACTCGGACGTCCTACTAAGTAGGACTCGATAGAGTCCCCGGCCATGACCGAGCCGGAAAGATCTTCCACGGGTTCCGACGTCCGCACCGTCTTACAGGCCACGCTGCTCGTCCTGGGCACCGGCCTGACGTTCTTCGCCGGCTGGGCGATGTGGGGCGGGGGCGGCATCGTGGCCGCCGTGTTCGCCTCCGCGACCTTCCTGTTCGTCTGCTGGGCGCTCGTCAGGGAGAAGCCCGAGGTCACGAACGGGCGGCTGTACGGGCTTGCTGTGTGTGTTGGCGTGACGCTGCTCGTTTTCTTCTCAGCGCTGACGTGAGGCCGATGAGCCCGGTGCCGATGCCCAGCCCCGCGATCGAGATCAGCATGGCGGGCACCGGCAGGCTCATCGCCAGCAGCACCGAGAGGCCCAGGCCGAGGCACGCCGTGCGCATCGGCCACGTGCGGTCGTTCTGCAGCAGCACGCGCGCCGACGCGTTGGTGAAGGCGTAGTAGAACAACGTCCCGCAGGCCGCCACGCCCAGCGCCGTCGCGAAGGGCATGACCACCACGGCGAGCGCCGCGGCGACGACCACGACGAGGGTCAGCACGCCGGACGAGAGCCGGGTCGGCAGGTCGCCGTCCTCGGTCAGGCCGGTCAGCGTGCGGTGCGCGGACGCGAGGACGAAGTGCAGCGCGGCCACGCCGGCGACGGCGGCGGCGACCTGCACGAGCGGGACCAGCGCGGCCGAGTCGGCGGCGACGAGCGCGTCCCGCAACGGCACGGGCGACAACGCGAGGCGCGCGCTGCCGAGCTGCCGCAGCACCCCGGCGCCCACGGCCAGGTAGACGGCGAACGACAGTCCGACGAGGACGGGAATCGCGATCCTCAACACGCCCGGCGAGTGCGGCCGCTCGCCGCGCAACGGCGCGGTGACGCGTTCGAACCCGGCGAACGCCACGAACATCAGCCCGGCGACGCCGACGAGCTCGTTGGCGGTGCCCGTCTCCCCCGCCGACGGCACGGGCTCGATGGCGAAGCTCGCCGCGACGACCAGCGCCAGCACCCCGAGCACGACCACCGACACCAGCGTGCTCACGCCCGTGGTGAAGCGGAATCCGGCGGCACCGAGCAACGCCGTCGTGACGAGGAGGGCGAGCCCTCCGACCACCGGGCGGTCCGGCACGACGTAGGCGCCGAACATCAACGCCACCGCGGCCGCCATGGCGACGCGCCCCACCAGGTGGGCGCTCGCTGTCATCCGTGCGGGCCACACACCGAGCTGCGCACGTACGTATCCGTAACCACCGCCGATGTCCGGATAGGCGCGCGACTGGTCGGCGGTGGAGAACGCGGAGCACAGGGCTGCGAACGCGGACAGGGCCAGCGCCGGGAGCACCCACCAGCCCGCAAGACCTGCTGCAGGGGCGAATCCAGCGAAAACCCCCGCTCCGAGCACCGCGGGCAGACCGAGCGCGACCGTTGCGACGATCTCGCGAGGCGTGTGGGTCACGCGTACACGTTCTCAGATGCGGCATCCGGCCGTAACCACCCGGTCGACTGATGCGTGAAACGGGCGAATCGCCACACTGAGCAACTGTCAACGTCACGGATTGCGGCGAACGTGGCGGGGCTGGGCATTAGTGGGACAGTCCGACCTTTAGCATGAGTCACGATTCCGAGCCCCGCACGCAACAACCCTGGAGCAGCACGTGACAGCCCCGAAGCTGGCCCTCACCGAGGGTGACCTGAGCACCACCGCCGCGGACGCAGTCGTCGTGGGCACCCTGCAGGGTGCGGACGGTCTGGAGCTCGCCCCCGGTGCCGAAGCTGTCGCCGCCGCGTTCGACGGCGCGCTGCTCGACGTGCTCGCCACGCTGCGCGCGTCCGGCAAGGCCGACGAGCTCGTGAAGGTGCCGACGTTCGGCAAGATCGCCGCCCCGCTGGTGCTGGCCGTCGGCCTGGGCAAGACCACCGGCGAGGAGCAGGTGCGCCGCGCGTCCGGCGTCGCCGCCCGCGCGCTCGGCGGCAAGAAGCGCGCGATCAACACGCTCGCCGCGCTGCACGTCGGTGCCGCCGCCGAGGGCACGCTGCTCGGCGCCTACTCGTTCACCGAGTACAAGTCCGACAAGGGCGAGGGCCCGGTCGCGAAGGTCGACCTGCACGCCGCCGGTTCCAAGGAGAACAAGGCCGCGCTGAAGGCCGCCGTCGCGATCGCCGAGTCGGTCGCCATCGCGCGCGACTTCATCAACACCCCGCCGAACGACCTCTACCCCGGCTCGTTCGCCGACCGCGCCGCGAAGCTCGCCACCGCGGCGGGCCTCGACGTCGAGGTGCTCGACGAGAAGGCCCTCAAGAAGCAGGGCTTCGGCGGCATCCTGGGCGTCGGCGGCGGCTCGACCCGCCAGCCGCGCCTCGTGCGCATCTCGTACAAGGGCGCGAAGGCCACCAAGAAGGTCGCGCTGGTCGGCAAGGGCATCACGTTCGACACCGGCGGCATCTCGATCAAGCCGGCCGCGGGCATGGACGAGATGACCTCGGACATGTCGGGTGCCGCCGCGATCGTCGCCACGATGGTGCTCGCCGCGAAGCTCAAGTACCCGCTGGAGATCATCGCGTCGATCCCGATGGCGGAGAACATGCCGTCCGGTGACGCCTACCGCCCCGGCGACGTGCTGACCATGTACGGCGGCAAGACCGTCGAGGTGCTCAACACCGACGCCGAGGGCCGGCTGATCCTGTCCGACGCCATCGTGCGCGCGTGCGAGGACGGCCCGGACTACCTGATCGAGACCGCGACGCTGACCGGCGCGCAGGTCGTGGCGCTGGGCAAGCGCACGTCGGGCGTCATGGGCTCGGAGGAGTTCCGCGACCGCGTGGCCGCCATCGGCACCGCCGTCGGCGAGTCGGCGTGGCCGATGCCGCTTCCCGAGGAGCTGCGCGCGGACCTCGACTCGCGCCTCGCGGACCTCGCGAACGTGACCGGGCACCGCTGGGGCGGCATGCTCGCCGCCGGGCTGTTCCTGCGTGAGTTCGTGGCCGAGGGCGTGCAGTGGGCGCACATCGACATCGCCGGCCCGGCGTACCACACGGGTGGGGCGTACGGGTACACCTCGAAGGGCGGCACCGGTGTTCCGGTGCGGACCATCGCGGCCGTGCTGGCGGACATCGCGGCCAACGGCTGACCGTCTTCCTGGAAACGGGCGGGGACCTCTTCTGAGGTTCCCGCCCGTTCTCAATCAGGCCACGGGAGAACGGTCAGCTCCGGCCACTGCGCCCGCCACCTGGCCGTTTTGGTTTCGTAGACGTGCCTCGGGGCGAGCACGGGGTTCGGGCGGACGACGAGGTCGAAGACGTCCGACAGGCCGTGCGGCGCGTAGACCTGCCACCGGCCGTCGAGGTCCGTGCGCACGCCGACGCAGCACGTGGTGGCGGCGAACGAGTCGATGGCGGCCTCCGTCGACTCGTACGGCGGGCACGGGACGCCGAACTTCTCCTCGTACCAGAGGTGGACGCGGGCCTCGTTGCGGATCTCGACGACCGCGTCCCCGAAGCGTTCCCGGCCCGCCCGGATGACGGCGTCCTCCGCCTCCCACGACAGGTCGGACGCGTCGAAGTAGAAGAGGTCGTGGTCGAGGATCCCCTCGGCCGCGGGCCTGCCGGTGACCACGTTCCACACCGTCTGGAACACGCACCCCGCCGTCAGGTACCAGCCGGGCAGACCCATCTCCGAGGCGCCCGCGAGGACGTTCATCAGCACCTCGTTGCGGCTCAACGCATCCCGCAACGCCCCGGCCCGCCCCTCCATCCTTTCAGGACTCAAACCGCTTCCCCGCTGATCCGAAGTGGACTGTCGCGGCAGGTCTCCCCGCCGTTCTCCCGAAAGAGGCTAGGCGCTCGGGCGCGCGAGGAGGAGAATTTCCACATGGGGACGCATCGGTACGAGACCGAGGTCGTGTGGACCGGCAACACCGGGAGCGGTACGTCCGGCTACAAGGCCTACGAGCGCGCACATGAGATCCGGGCCGAGGGCAAGGAGACGATCCTCGGCTCCTCCGACCCGTCGTTCCGGGGCGACCGGAGCCGCTACAACCCCGAGGAGCTGCTCCTCGCCTCGCTGTCGCAGTGCCACATGCTCTGGTACCTGCACCTGGCCTCGGCCAACGGCGTCGTCGTGACGGACTACCGCGACCGCGCCACCGGCACGATGGCCGAGCACCCGGACGGCTCCGGACGGTTCACCGAGGTGCTGCTCAACCCCGTCGTCACGGTCGCCGACCCGGCCACGCGGGAGAAGGCGCAGGCGTTGCACGAGAAGGCGCACTCGATGTGCTTCATCGCCGCCAGCGTGAACTTCCCCGTGCGGCACGAACCGGTCGTGGAAACCGCTTGAGTCTCAAGCCGCTTGAGACACCAGGGTGGTCGGCATGACCAAGTTGTACCCCATCGGGGACGTCGCGCGCCGCACCGGACTGAGTGTGAGCGCCATCAGGTTCTACGCCGATGAAGGCGTGGTGCCGCCGACCAGCCACACGGACGGCGGGTACCGGCTCTACGACGTCGAGGCCGTCGCCCGGCTGGAGCTCGTGCGGACGTTGCGCGATCTCGGCGCGAGCGTGGAGGACGTGCGGCGGCTGCTCGCCGACGAGACCTCGTTGCACGACCTCGCGACCACGCACCTCGTGATCGTGGAACGGCAGTTGCGGCACCTGAAGGCGCGGCGGGCCGTGCTGCGGACCATCGTCGGGCAGGGCGGCGGGGCGCGGCAGGCGGCGTTGATGCACGCGCTCGTGTCGATGTCCGACGAGGACCGCGAGCGGCTGCTGGACGACTTCTGGGACGAGGTGACGGACGGGCTGACGGTCCACCCGTCGTTCGTCGAGCACCTGCACCGGCTGCGGCCGGTGCTGCCGGACGAGCCGGAGACCGAGCAGCTCCAGGCCTGGATCGCGCTCGCGGACATGGTGCAGGACAACGACTTCCGGCGTGAGGTGCGGGAGTTCCTGCACTCCGGCTTCGCCTCGCCGAAGGCGCTCACCGTGACGTCACCGGAGATCATGGAGCGGGTCGAGGCGCATCGACTGATCGAGGTCGAGGCGGCCGAGGCGGAACGGGCGGGGGTGGCGCCGGACTCGCCGCGCGGTCAGGAGATCGCCCGCCGGATGCTCGACTCGCTGGCCGGGCTGACGGCCGCCGTCACCGGGGCACCCGCCGAGCCGGACGAGCTGAAGCGGACCATGAGCGCACCGGACCGGGTCGTCGACGAGACCGCGCGGCAGGCCGTCGCCCGGTTCGGCGCCGTGCTCGACCGGTACTTCGCGCTCATGGCGACGATCAGCGGCACGCCCGTGCCGGACCCCTCGGACACCGGTGTGAGCGAGCCGTGGATCGCCGCCGCGATGACCGCCCTTTAGCCGTTGCCGAGCTTGCGCTGGCGCGCCGTGTAGTCGCGCATGCGCTTCGGGTAGCCGACGATGCCGGCGTCGTAGATCGGCATGCCGAGTTTGCGTGCGAACGACCTCGCGGCGTCCGGCGAGGCGACCCTGCGGCGGGTCCACTCGCCGTCGTGAGCGACCAGCACCACAGTGGTTTCGGTCACCGTGGTCTTGGGCTCCACATAGGCCTCGACGCCCTGGCGGCTCTTCGTCCACTGCTCCAGGTGGCTGGTGTCCTGGTTGGAGGCGGTCCGCAGCACCCCTGGGCGCGGCTTCCTGCGGAAACGGTCGAACAGCCCCATCGAGCACCTCCTGCGTCTCCCTCCACCATGATGCCAGGAAAGGGTGTTATGAGTAGGTGAATGATCAGGACCGGGCGTGGTCTCCTATGCCGGATCACCACGCTCTGGCAAGTAGTGACAAGATGGCCGCGTACCTCGCGCGCACCCGCGCGTAGTAAGTAATCCCGAGGAGATCCGAAGTGACTTCGCCGGAACTGGAGTCGGCCACCAACGCCGATCTCGTCATCCTCGGCGGTGGTTCAGGTGGCTACGCCTGCGCGTTCCGCGCGGCCGAGCTCGGCCTGTCCGTCGTCCTGGTCGAGAAGGACAAGCTGGGCGGCACCTGCCTGCACCGCGGTTGCATCCCGACCAAGGCGCTGCTGCACGCGGCCGAGGTCGCGGACAACGCCCGCGAAGGCGACCAGTTCGGCGTGAAGTCCTCCCTCGAGGGCATCGACATCGCCGGCGTGAACTCGTACAAGGACGGCGTGATCTCGCGGCTCTACAAGGGCCTGCAGGGACTCGCGAAGGCCAACAAGGTCACCTTCGTCGAGGGCGCGGGCACGTTCGTGGGCCCGAACACCGTCGAGGTCGGCGGCCGGCGCTACGTCGGCAAGAACGTGGTCCTCGCGACCGGTTCGTACGCCCGCAGCCTGCCCGGTCTGGAGATCGGCGGCCGGGTCATCACCAGCGACCAGGCCCTCAACCTCGACTTCATCCCCGAGAAGGTCGTCGTCCTCGGCGGCGGCGTCATCGGTGTGGAGTTCGCGAGCGTGTGGCGTTCGTTCGGCGCCGACGTGACCATCGTCGAGGCCCTGCCCCGCCTGGTCCCGGCCGAGGACGAGTACGCGTCCAAGCAGCTGGAGCGCGCGTTCCGCAAGCGCGGCATCAAGTTCAAGACCGGCGTGAAGTTCACCGGCGCCACCCAGACCGACTCGGGCGTGTCGGTCACGCTGGAGAACGGCGACGTCCTCGACGCCGACCTGCTGCTCGTCGCGGTCGGCCGCGGCCCCAACAGCGCGGGCCACGGTTACGAGGAGGCCGGCGTCAAGATCGACCGCGGCTTCGTCGTCACCGACGAGCGCCTGCGCACCAACCTCCCGAACGTCTTCGCCGTCGGCGACATCGTGCCCGGCCTGCAGCTCGCGCACCGCGGCTTCCAGCAGGGCATCTTCGTGGCCGAGGAGATCGCGGGCCAGAACCCGAAGGTGATCGACGAGGCGGGCATCCCGCGCGTCACCTACTGCAAGCCCGAGGTCGCGTCCGTCGGTCTCTCCGAGGCCGCCGCCAAGGAGAAGTACGGCCAGGACGTCAAGGTTTTCATCTACGACCTCGCGGGTAACGGCAAGAGCCAGATCCTCAAGACCGCGGGCGGCGTGAAGCTCGTGAAGGCCCCCGACGGCCCGGTCGTCGGCATCACCATGGTCGGCGAGCGCGTCGGCGAACTCATCGGTGAGGCGCAGCTGATCTACAGCTGGGAGGCTTTCCCGGAGGACGTGGCTCCGTTGATCCACGCCCACCCGACCCAGACTGAAGCCCTGGGCGAGGCGTTCCTCGCTCTGGCCGGCAAGCCGCTGCACGTGCACGGCTGACCGTTCCCCACACAAAGTCAGCCACACGACGAGAGCACGAGGAGTCAGCGAACAATGGCCTTCTCCGTCCAGATGCCCGCACTCGGGGAGAGCGTCACCGAGGGCACGGTCACCCGGTGGTTGAAGCAGGAAGGCGACCGGGTGGAGGTGGACGAGCCGTTGCTCGAGGTGTCCACCGACAAGGTCGACACCGAGATCCCGTCTCCGGCGGCCGGCGTCCTGCAGAAGATCGTCGCGCAGGAGGACGACACCGTCGAGGTCGGCGGCGAGCTCGCGGTGATCGGTGACGGCGACGGCGGTTCCGCCGCGCCCGCGCCGGCCCCCGCCCAGGAGTCCGCACCCGAGCCCGAGCCGCAGCAGACGCAGCCCGCGCCGCAGCAGCCCTCCGAGGAGGCGCAGGAGGCTCCGGCCGCCCCCGCCCAGTCGGGTGGCTCGGCCGAGGGCACCGACGTCACGATGCCCGCGCTCGGCGAGTCCGTCACCGAGGGCACCGTCACCCGCTGGCTGAAGCAGGTCGGCGACAGCGTCGAGGTCGACGAGCCGCTGCTCGAGGTCTCGACCGACAAGGTCGACACCGAGATCCCGTCCCCGGTCGCCGGCACGTTGCTGGAGATCACCGCGGGTGAGGACGAGACCGTCGAGGTCGGCGGCAAGCTCGCCGTCATCGGTTCGGGCAGCCCGGCCGCCGCTCCCGCCCAGGAGAGCAAGCCCGAGCCGAAGCAGGAGTCCGCCCCGGCGCCCGCGCCGCAGCAGGCCGCTCCGGCTCCCGCCCCGCAGGCCGCTCCGGCTCCGGCACCCGCCGCGCCGGCTCCGCAGGCCGCGCCCGCCGCGCAGTCCTCTTCGGACGACGCGAACGGCACGCCGTACGTCACGCCGCTGGTGCGCAAGCTCGCGTCGGAGAACGGCATCGACCTGGGCTCGCTCAAGGGCACCGGCGTCGGTGGCCGCATCCGCAAGCAGGACGTGCTCGCCGCCGTCGAGGCCAAGAAGGCCCCGGCTCCGGCACCCGCCGCCGCTGCGCCTGCGGCTTCGGCTCCGGCCGCTCGCACCGCCGCCCCGGCCGCGGTCGACAACTCGGGCAAGCGCGGCACCGTGCAGAAGCTCCCGCGCCTGCGTCAGATCGTCGCGCAGCGCACCCGCGAGTCGCTGCAGCAGTCGGCCCAGCTCACCCAGGTGTTCGAGGTCGACGTGACCAAGATCGCCCGGCTGCGCAACCAGGCCAAGAAGGCGTTCGAGGCTCGTGAGGGCGCCAAGCTCACGTTCCTGCCGTTCTTCGCGAAGGCCGCCATCGAGGCCCTCAAGGCCCACCCGGTGCTCAACGCGTCGATCGACGAGGAGCGCAAGGAGGTCACCTACCACGGTGCCGAGCACCTCGGCCTGGCGATCGACACGGAGCGCGGCCTGCTCAACGCCGTGATCCACAACGCCGGTGACCTGAACCTGTCGGGCATCGCCCACAAGATCGGTGACCTGGCGGCGCGCGCCCGTTCGAACAAGCTCACGCCGGACGAGCTCGCCGGTGGCACGTTCTCGCTGACCAACCTCGGCAGCAACGGCGCCCTCTTCGACACCCCGATCATCCAGCAGCCGCAGGTCGGCATCCTGGGCGTCGGCGTCGTCAAGAAGCGCCCGGTCGTCATGACCGACGAGGACGGCAACGACACCATCGCCATCCGCTCGATGATGTACCTCGCGCTCACCTACGACCACCGCCTGGTCGACGGTGCCGACGCGGGCCGCTTCCTCACGACGGTCAAGAACCGTCTCGAGGAGGGCGCGTTCGAGGCCGACCTCGGTCTCTGAACGTCTGGCGCAAGACCCTGAGGTGAACACAGGGCAGGACTGATATCCGATATATTGGATATTGACCGAAGGCCACCCCGGTTTAGCCGGGGTGGCCTTCGGCACATCCTGGGTCCGTTATGTCTTTTGTGGCTGTGCACGTGCTGCGTGAGTGGGGAACGATCTAGGTCATGCGGGTAGTCATCGCGGGATCGTCGGGCTTGATCGGAACGAGCCTGGTGGCGTCCATGCGCGCCGCCGGTCACGAGGTGCTGCGGCTGGTGCGCCGCAAGGCCGCCGCGCCCGACGAACGCGGCTGGGACCCGTACGCCGGGCGCATCGACGAGGGGACCTTCGACGGTGTTGACGCCGTCATCAACCTGTGCGGCGCCGGCATCGGCGACAAGCGCTGGGACGACGCCCGCAAGCAGGTCCTGCGCGACAGCCGCGTCGTCCCGGCCGAGGTGCTGTCGGCGGCGTGCGTCGAACACGGCGTGCCGACGCTCGTGAGCTCCTCGGGCGCCCACTTCTACGGCGACACCGGCTCGCGCCTCGCGGACGAGGACGCGCCGGGCGGCCACAGCTTCATGTCCCGCCTGACCCAGGACTGGGAGGCGGCGACCTCGGCGGCGCAGGAGGGCGGTGTGCGGGTCGTGCTGATGCGCACCGCCGTCGTCATCTCGCCGTCGGGCGGGGTGTTCGGCCGGTTGAAGCCGGTGTTCCAGTTCTTCCTCGGCGGCAAGCTCGGGACGGGCGAGCAGTTCTTCCCGTGGGTGTCGCTCGACGACGTCGTCTCCGCCTACCGGTTCGTCGTAGAGCACGACGACGTCCGCGGGCCGGTGAACGTCGCGGGCCCGACGCCGGTGACGAACGCCGAGTTCACCAAGGCGGTCGGCACGGCGCTCGGGCGGCCGACGCCGTGGACGGTGCCCGCGTTCGCGCTGAAGACGTTGCTCGGCGCCGAGATGGCCCAGGAGCTGCTGCTCAGCGGTCCCGGCCTGACGCCGAAGGTGCTGGAGAGCAAGGGTTTCCACTTCCTGCACCCGGCGCTGCCGTCCGCACTGACCGCGGCGGTCGCATGACTCGTGCGCTCGCCGCGGTGCTGGTGCTCTCGTGGGTCCTCGTGGGCCTGCCGGAGCGGACCGCGCTCGACCTGTGGGTGCACGACGCCCTGCCGCGACCCGAGTGGTTGCAGACGACGGCGTTCGTGATCGGCCTGGTGCTCGGGCCGACGCTCGGGTGGGCGTTCGCGGCCGTGTTGTTCGTGCTGGCGTGGAAGCGGCGCGACCCGCGGCTGTGGAAGGCGCTGGCGTTGCACGGGATCTGCTCCGCGACGGTGCTGACGCGGTTCCTGTTCGACCGCGTCCGGCCGATCGAGTACCACCTGCCGAGCTATCCGAGCGGGCACACGGTGGCCATCGCGTCGGTCGGGTTCACGATGGTGGTGCTGCTGCGGCGAGGCGTGTTGTGGGCGGCGCTCGCGGTGCTCGTGGGCGGGTTCGCGAGGGTCGTCCTCGAGATGCACTGGGTCACCGACGTCATCGGTGCCGTGCTGGGTGTGACGGGCGTCGGGCTTTTGGCGGCCATGGCGCTGGGGTTGGTAACGTCGGGTCGTGAACTCGTGTCGCACCTCGACAGACCCCGTCGTCATCCGTGAGCTGGGGCTCATCGACTACATGGCGGCGTGGGACCTCCAGAAGGAGATCGCGGAAGCGCGCGCTGGAGCCGGTGGCCCCGACACGCTCCTGCTGCTCGAGCACCCGCCCGTCTACACCTGCGGGCGGCGCACCCTCGACGAGGAACGCCCGCGCGGCGGCAGCACCCCGGTCATCGACGTCGACCGCGGCGGCAAGATCACCTGGCACGGCCCCGGCCAGCTGGTCGGCTACCCGATCGTCAAGCTCACCGACCCGATCGACGTCGTCGACTACGTCCGCCGCGTCGAGCAGGGCCTGATCGACGTGTGCGACCAGCTCGGCGTGCACACCGGCCGAGTCGAGGGCCGCAGCGGCGTGTGGCTGCCCGCCGACGACCGGGGCCCCGAGCGCAAGGTCGCCGCCATCGGCATCCGCGTGCAACGCGGCGTCACCATGCACGGCTTCGAGATCAACTGCAACGCGAGCCTTGAGGCGTTCGGCGACATCATCCCGTGCGGCATCAAGGACGCGGGCGTCGCTTCGCTCTCGCACGAGCTCGGCCGCGACGTCACCGTCGCCGAGGTCCTGCCGCTCGCCCGTGACTCCGTGCTCGCGGCGCTCGACGGGACGATCCCCCTGACGGACCGCACTTTGGCCCGCACTGGCCCCGTCGCGCCGGGTATCACCTTCGCTAGCATTCCGTAGCCCTGCGGCGGGGAGCGGCGGAGTTCTCCTCGGGGCATTCGGAGGAGGGTGCGTCGTGAGGTTGTCCCGACGCCAGTTGTTCACGGCTGCCGGTGTCACGGCATTGGCGGGTGGGATCACGTCCGGCAGCGCCGTGGCGGTGGCTGCCGAGCCCGACGGCAAGCCGGTGCGGACGTGGTCCGGTGAGATCCAGGTCGCCGAGTGGGAGCAGTACCACCTCGGCCTCGACGGCGGCGCGCACCAGAGGGCGCTGAGCGCGTTGGGCATCGCGCATCGCGACGGAGTCCACGCGGACGAGCAGTACCTGGTGGTGCCGGTCGAATCGGTGCGCCGGGCCGCTCTGGAGTTCGGCGACCACGCGGCCGCCGACGTGCTGCGCGCCCGCTTCGACCTCGACTCGCCGTCGATGCTCGGCCGCGGGTTGAAGCTGGTCCTGGGGCGGGACGGCCTGGAGAAGCGCTACTTCGACGACCCGGGCCTGCAGCTGCGATACATCGGACATCGGCGGAGGTTCGCGGACGTCGTCCTGCCGATGCCGGCGGCGGTGCGGCGAGCGCTGGCCTGACACATCGGGTACCGGACATCAGGCCGCCGCCGATGTCCAGTACCCGATATCCGATATATCGGAGGTCAGGCCAGCTGCGGAGCCACGTCCGAGGCGATGTCGGTGAGGTGGTCGAGGTCGGCGAGGTCCAGGGTCTGGAGGTAGACGCGCTGGACGCCCGTCGCCTCCCGCCAGGCGCCGACGCGGTCGACGACCTCGGCCGGGGTGCCGGCGAGGCCGTTCTGCTTGAGCTCGTCGACCTCGCGGCCGATCGCGGCGGCACGGCGGGCGACGTCGGCGTCGGTGCGGCCGACGCAGGCGACGAGCGCGACGGAGCGGGTGATCTCCTTCGGGTCGCGGCCGATGGCCTCGCAGGCGGCGTCGACGCGGGCGAACTGCGCGACGGCGTCGTCGATGCCGACGAACGGCAGGTTGAACTCGGTGGCGTGGGTGGCGGCCAGTGCCGGGGTGCGCTTGGCGCCCTTGCCGCCGATCAGCAGCGGGATGCGGTCCTGCGCGGGCTTCGGCAGGGCGGGCGAGTCCGTCAGCGTGTAGTGCTTGCCGTCGAACGAGAAGGTGCCGCCGGCCGGGGTCTGCCACAGGCCGGTGATGATGGCGACCTGCTCCTCGTAGCGCTCGAACCGCTCCCCCAGCGCCGGGAACGGGATGCCGTACGCGGTGTGCTCGGCCTCGTACCAGCCGGCGCCGATGCCGAACTCCACGCGGCCGCCGGACATCTGGTCGACCTGGGCGACGCTGATGGCGAGCGGGCCGGGGTGGCGGAACGTGGCCGCGGTCATCAGCGTGCCCAGGCGGATCGTCGACGTGTCGCGGGCGAGGCCCGCGAAGGTGATCCACGGGTCGGTCGGGCCGGGCAGGCCGTCGACCGAGCCCATCTTGAGGTAGTGGTCGGAGCGGAAGAAGGCGCCGTAACCGGCGTCCTCGGCCGTCCGCGCCACGCGGAGCAGGTCGTCGTAGCTCGCCCCCTGCTGGGGCTCGGTGAAGATGCGCAGTTCCACGACAACAACTTAGCGAGGTTAAGTTTCTGGTGAGAAGCGCGGTGCGGGTACCGCGGCGCCCTCCGAGGTGAACACCCCGCGCGCCACCAGGTGCGGGTGCGACGAAGCCTCCTCCAGCGTCAGCACCGGGGTCACGCAGGCATCGGTGGCACCGAACACCTCCGACCACTCGTCGCGGGTCCGCGTCAGGAACGCCTCGGCGAACGTCTTGCGCAGCAACGGCCACGAGTCGCGGTCCATCTGCGCGGGAAGATCGGCGGCGACCAGCCCGAGACCGGCGAGCAGCAACGCGTAGAACTGCGGTTCCAGCGATCCCACCGCGACGGAACGGCCGTCCGCGCACTCGTAGATCGCGTAGAACGGGCACCCGCCGTCGAGCAGGTTCGCGTCCGGCGAGTCCTCCCACACCGCCTGCGCCTTCATCGACCAGATCATCTGGGCGAGCGAGGCGACGCCGTCGACGATGGCCGCGTCGACGACCTGGCCGCGGCCGGTGCGCTGGCGTTCCCACAACGCCGCCAGCACGCCGAGCACCAGGTACAGCGAGCCGCCCCCGAAGTCGCCGACGAGGTTCAGCGGTGGCTTGCCGATCGCGTGCAGCAGTCCGGTGACCGACAGGTAGTTGATGTCGTGGCCGGCGCGCTGGGCCAACGGCCCGGACTGGCCCCACCCGGTCATGCGCGCGTAGATCAGGCCGGGGTTGACCGCGAGGCAGTCGGACGGGCCGAGCCCGAGCCGTTCCAGCACGCCGGGCCGGAAGCCCTCGATCACGACGTCGGCCTCCGAGACCAACGCCAGCACCGCGGTCCGGCCCTCGTCGGACTTCAGGTCCGCCGCCACCGAACGCCTGCCGCGCAACAGGAAGTCGCGGGAGGCGTCCGGCACCACGGACAGGCCGCCGGACGGGCGTTCGACGCGGGTGACCTCCGCGCCGAGGTCCGCCAGCAGCATCGCGCCGTGCGGGCCGGGACCGATGCCGCCGAACTCGACGACCTTCAGTCCGGACAGGGGAGACATCAGGCGGAGGCGACGAACGACAGGCGCGGGTTGAAGATCGCGCCGGACGACTCGGCCAGGCCGCGCATCGCCTTGGCGTGGTTGCCGAAGTCCGGGTGGGCCAGTGCCGCGCGCAGGGCGTCGGCGCTCTCCCACAGCGCGATGTTGATGTAGGAGGCCGGGTCGTCGAGCTGGCGCGAGAGCGTGTACTGGATCAGGCCCGGCTGTTCGCGCAGGAACGCCGCCGTCTCGTCGAAGGCCTTCTCGAACTCCTCGGGGTCACCGGTGAGCGTGAAGCGGTTCAGGAAGGTGATCATGCGAGAGCTCCCCACGAAATCGGGCGAAACGGTGTCATGCCTGGGAAAACTCTGCACACCGCGTCTTGAGACGTGCTCAAGGAACGCCCGCCAAGCTCTGCTGCATGCGCATCATCGATCTGTCTTCCCACATTGACGCAGCCGCGTACGAAGCGGACCCGGTGACGCACGAGGTGCTCACGGCCGCTCAGGGCGCGGAACACATGGCCGAGCAGCTCAAGGCGCGGCTCGGCGTCGAGTTCGACGTCTCCGTGCTGCGGGACTCCGAGTTCCTCACGCTGGACCGGATCAGCCTGACCTCCCACACCGGCACGCACGTCGACGCGCCGAGCCACTACGGGTCGAAGACCACGTACGGCAACGGAATCCCGCGCCACATCGACGAGATGCCGCTCGAGTGGTTCCACAACCCCGGCGTGAAGCTCGACGTGCGCGGTCACGGCACCGGCGTCATCGGCGTCGAGGTGCTGGAGAAGGAGTTCGCCCGCATCGGCTACACGCCGAAGCCGATGGACATCGTCATCCTCGACACCGGTGCCGCCGAGCACGCGGGCACCCAGACGTACTTCACCGACTACACCGGGCTCGACGGCCCCGCCACGAACTTCCTGCTGGACCTCGGGGTCAAGGTGATCGCGACCGACGCGTTCAGCCTCGACGCGCCGTTCCCGGACATCGTCAAGCGCTACCTGCAGACCAAGGACGAGAGCGTGCTGTGGCCCGCGCACTTCGCCGGCCGCGACCGCGAGTACTGCCAGATCGAGCGGCTCGCGAACCTGGAGGCGTTGCCGGACTTCGGGTTCACCGTCGTCGCGTTCCCGGTCAAGATCAAGGGCGCCGGCGCGGGCTGGACCCGTGCGGTCGCCCTGCTGGACGACTGAAACCGGACAACCGTTCTTCAAGTGAGAGCTGAATCACCGTACCTACCCTCGTAGGTATGGAAAACAGCGATTCATGGCCACCAGAGAACGAAGACCACATCATCCGAGGCATCGACTAGCAGGCGCTAAAGGGCCGCCCTCCAGGAGAGGGCGGCCCTTTTACATCGCGGCTAAACCAGACGAGCGCGAGCGGTCTCCACCGAGTCGTGGGAATCCAGCAACGGCAGCACCTGAGAAGCACCGGACCGCACGGCCTTCGTACGGCGCGCGAACGACGTCAGCGTCTGCCCCGGCCCCGCTTCCACCAGCAGCACGTCGTACATGGCCACCAGCTCGTTCAACGCCGGTCCGAAGTAGACGGCGTCGGTCAGCTGCCGGGTCCAGAACCGCGCCGACAAAGCGTCTTCCTCAGTCATCAGCTTGCCCGTGTACCCCGAGTACAACGGCATCGAAGGAGCCACCGGAGAAGCGCTCCACGACGCCAGCGCCTCGTCCACGGCGGGCTGCATGGCGGGACTGTGGAACGGCGTGGAGGCCGGCACCGTCACGACGACGTACTCGTCCGCCTCGAGCCGGGCCCGCACCCGCGCCAACGGCTCGTCGGAACCGGCCAGCATGGTCTGCCGCGCCGAGTTCACCGCGGCGATCGCGACGTCCCCCTCCAGGTACGGCAGCAGGTCCGCCTCGGAGGCCGCGACGGCCAGCATGCCCCCGGACGGGATCGGCACCGC
Organism: Lentzea sp. NBRC 102530; assembly: GCF_030269365.1. Classification (GTDB taxonomy): domain Bacteria; phylum Actinomycetota; class Actinomycetes; order Mycobacteriales; family Pseudonocardiaceae; genus Lentzea. Next base: position 22,962 of record NZ_BSTF01000029.1, on the reverse strand, counting down.
CGACAGCACCCGGTCCCGCACCAGCGAAACGGCTTCCTCCAGGGAGAACACCCCGGCCAGCGTCGCCGCGACGACCTCACCGGCGGAGTGCCCGATCAACGCCACGGGCTCGACACCCCACGACAGGACGGTGCGCCCCAACGCGTAGTCCACCGCGAACAGCAACGGCTGCGCGCGCGACACGTGGTCGATGTCTGCCCCGGCCAGCCAGTCCTCGCAGGCGACGGAACCCACCTCGCCGAACAGCTCGAACACCTCGTCGATCACCGAGGTGAACACCGCGTCCGTGCCGTACAGGGACGCCGCCATCCGCGGGTACTGCGATCCCTGGCCCGGAAACATAAGTGCTACGTCCACAACACGCCTCCAGAAACGGCTCGAGGGCCGCGAGAGAGAAAACCCCCGCGGCCCTCGAGGCATGACATCACCTGTACTCGCGAACCACCATGGCGGAGTTGAAGCCGCCCTTGCCGCGGCCGAGCACCAGAGCGGCCTTGATCTTGCCGTGCCGCGCCTCGTTCAGCACGAGGTCGAGCTCGTACTCCGGCACCACGTTCTCGACGTTGACGGTCGGCGGGATCGCGCTCCAGTAGATGGAGAGGATCGCCGACGCCACGTCCAGCGAGCCGCCACCGGCGAACAGGCGGCCCGTCATGGTCTTCGGGGCCGTGACCGGCACACCGTACGGCCCGAAGATGGCCTTGATCGCGTCGGCCTCGGCCTTGTCGAGCTCCGGGATGCCCGCCGCGTCGGCGAACACCACGTCGATCTCCGAGGCGTCCATGCCGGCGTCGCGCAGCGCGAGCTCCGCGGCGCGCTTCAGGCCCGGCTCCCGCGACGGCATCTTCGAGTCGAACGTCGAGGCGTATCCGACGATCTCGCCGTAGATGCGCGTCCCCGGCCGTCCCGCCGCCGACTCCGGCGTCTCGACGACCATGATCGCGCCGCCCTCACCCGCGACGTACCCGGAGGCGTCGCGGTCGAACGGCAGGTAGGCGCGCTTCGGGTTGTTGTTGCGGGACAGGCAACCCGAAGCCTGGTGGGCGACCCACGCCCACGGGCACAGCGAGGAGTCCATGCCGCCCGTCAGCGCCAGCTGCACGCCCTTGCGCAGCTGCCGGCGGGCGTGCCCGATGGAGTCGATGCCACCGGCCTGCTCGGACACCACGACCGCACCGGGACCACGCGTGCCGTGCCGGATCGAGATCTGACCCGTGTTGACCGCGTAGAACCACGCGAACGACTGGTACGCCGAGACGTACTCCGGGCCCTGGTGCCACAGCTTCTGCAGTTCGCGCTGGCCGAACTCGTACCCGCCCGCCGTCGCCGCGGTGATCACCGCGATGTCGGTGTCCGGGATGTCGTTGGGCTGCACGCCCGCACCACGCAACGCCCAGTCCGTGCCGACGAGTGTCAGCCGCGTCATGTGGTCCGTCTGCGGCAGCAGGCGGCCCTGCAGGTGCCGCCCTGCCTCGAAGCCGGGCACCTCACCGGCGATCTTCGCCCAGTAGTTCGCGCTGTCGAACCGGGTGATCGGCCTGATCGCCGCCTCCCCGTGCAGGGTCGCCCGCCAGTACGCGGTCGGCCCCAGTCCGTTCGGAGACGCGATGCCGATTCCCGTCACCACCGCCCGAGTCACCGGCCTGCCCCTTCCACCTTCTTGAGCACCATGGCGCTCTGGAATCCACCGAAACCACTGCCCACGGTCAGGACCGTGTTGACCTTCTTCTCGCGCGCGACCAGCGGCGTGTAGTCGAGGTCGCACTCGGGGTCCGGCTCGTGGAGGTTCGCCGTCGGCGGGATGAGGTCCTGCTCGAACGCCAGCAGCGAGCCGACGATCTCCAGGGACCCGATCGCGCCCAGCGAGTGCCCGATCATCGACTTGAAGCCGGAGACCGGGGTCTTGTAGGCGTGCGCACCGAGAGAACGCTTGAAGGCGGCCGTCTCGTGCAGGTCGTTCTGCTTCGTGCCCGACCCGTGCGCGTTGATGTACCCGACGTCCGTCGCGTCCGCCCGCGCCTGCTTCAGCGCGATGTTGATGGCGTCGGACATCTCGATGCCCTCGGGGTGCAGGCCCGTCATGTGGTAGGCGTTGCACCGCGAGGCGAAGCCGCCGATCTCACCGTAGATGTGGGCGCCGCGGGCACGGGCGTGCTCCAGCTCCTCCAGCACGATGATCGCGCACCCCTCGCCCAGCACCAGGCCGTCGCGGGTCTTGTCGAACGGCCGGCAGGCCGTGGTGGGGTCGTCGTTGCGGGTGCTGGACGCGCGGATCACGTCGAAGCACACCACGGTGATCGGGGAGAGCGGGGCCTCGGTGCCGCCGGTGACGACGACGTCCGCGGAGCCCTCCATGATCAGCTCGGCCGCGTAACCGACCGAGTCGAGACCGGAGGTGCAGCCCGTGGAGACCACGGAGACCGGGCCTTCCGCGCCGACCGTCCACGCCAGCTCCGTCGCCATCGAGGACGGCGTGAAGTAGTCGTAGAGGTGCGGGACGGCGTAGGACTGGTCGACCTCCCAGTACTTGCCCCGGTCGGAGCCGACGATGAACTCGCGCTCCAGCGAGGTCGTGCAGCCGACCGCGGTGCCGAGCGAGACACCGATGCGGCCGGGGTCGAGCTGGTCGAACTCGATGCCGGAGTCGGACATCGCCTCACGACCCGCGACCACGGCGAACTGCGCGGCGCGGTCGAGCCGGCGGATCTCCTGCGGTGTCAGGCCTTCGCGCACTGGATCGAAATCTGCTTCCCCCGCCATGCGGGAGCGGTACGGAGACGCGTCGAAGTGCGTGATGTTGCGAGTCGCCGTACGCCCTTCGGACAGCAGTTTCCAATACGCCTTCGTTCCGATGCCACCAGGTGCGACCACGCCCACCCCGGTGATGACGGCGCGACGACTCATCGGACACCTCCAATCGCCTTCTGTGCGGACACGGTCTGCTCCAATCTCGGACAGGGCACGGGAGCGACACCTGTCTCTGCCGAATGAACCGATGGTGAAACGGCCCGATCGAGGCCACCTCGAACGACGGCGTAGGACCCCTGTACGAGTCCTGCCCCCGCGTCGGCCGCGAACAGCTGCTTCGCGGCCGCTCCGCCCTCGTCGTGACAACCAAAACCAAGGGGCACACCGGTTTCCGCGACCGAGGAGACGATCTCGCCGATCTGGTCCGGCCACAGCTTGCCCGCTGTGTCGTGCAGCAACACGGTTTCCGCCCCGGCCTCGGCGGCTGTCAGCACGACCTCCAACGCGTGTTCGGGGTCGATCAGCCAGCCGTCGAAGAAGTCCCGCGCCTCGACGACCACTCGTCGTTCGGCGCGCACGAGTTGACGCACGGCTTCCCTGACCATCGAGAGGCCGTGCCCTTGCACGACAACCGCCACCGCGGGGGTCTCCGCGGCCAGCAATGCGGTGAGGTCTTCCGCACCACCTGAAGCGATGAGGGTGGCCACCCGCAACCGGAGTTCGATCGCCGCCCGGTGATAAAACGACCGGGCGGGCCTTCCTCCGTCGACGAACGCGACCCCGAGCGCGTCGAGGCGCCGCGCCGCGACCAGTCTGTCCGAAACGGACTGGCTGGTGCGGCGCAGCGAGATGTCGTAGAGCTTCATCCAGAACCCCTCGCGCTTCAACGGTCAGAAGCCCGACAACAGCACTCGGGAGGCCTCGATCTCGTACGCGCAGTGGCCGACCTCGGAAGGGCAACCCTTGCGCTGGTGCTCGACCGCGGCCTTCTCCAGGTACATGGAGACCACGTAAAGCCCGTTGCGGCTTGCAGCGCGTGCAGCGGCTGTCAGCAAGTCCGCGCCACCCAACCCCATCGCGTCACCCCGTCCTCATCCGTTCTCGGCGAATTCCTTCGCGTGCCGGAGCGTCGTGAGGCTGTTGGTGCCCAGCGCGTGACGGATGAGCTCGCGAGCGCGCTCGATCGTCCCGTCGGCACCCAGCACCTCGGGGACGACCTCGGGCCGGATGACGACGGTGTGGTGCGACGTCGCCTCGATGCCGGCCTCGATGCCGTCGCCGATGTCCTTGAACGTCCACCGGCCGACGTGCGCCGCCATGATCGGCGGCGTGTGCGTCTGCTTGTAGACGATGCCCTCGTACGGGGTGCAGACCCGCACCGAGTGGGTGGTGTGGATCGACCCGTCCGGGCTGCGCGTGTCCATCTCCATGGACTGCACCCCGGTGACGGCCTCGGTGAGGTCCAGCCGCGCGACGTGCGGCAGGCGTTCCGGCCACAGGTCGGAGCGGTACAGGAACTCGTAGACGTCCTTGCGGCTCGCGTGGATCGTGATGCTGTCGGAGAACGACAGCACCAGCTTGTCGTAGTCGTCGCCGTACTCGGCCGCCCGCTTGAGAGCGGCGAGTTCGGCGTCGCTGTTGTTGTTGACCGCGTTCAGGATGACCTCGACCGCCTCGGGCTGCGCCGCGGTGAAGTGGTGGAGCAGATCGACCCGAGTCGCCGAGTCGGCGATCGGGACGATCCGCCACTCCCCACCCATCGTCTTCACGGGTGCCGCCGAGCGTTCCTGCTCGAAGGAGATGTGCAGGTTCGCCGGGTCGAGCTCGCGCCGGGACGTCCACGTGCGCACGTCACCGTTGGCGAACGCGTGCAACCGCAACCGCTCCGTCGAGCCGTCCCGTTCGAACACCTCGGCCTGCACCGTGGGTCCGAAGATGTACGGCCAGGTCGTCACGTCCGCGACCAGGTCGTACACCACCTTGGCGGGAGCCCCGATCATGACCGTGTGCGTGGTGGTGTGCGTCATGTCCGTCTCCGTATCCCGAGTCGCCGGCGTCAGGCCGCGATCTGTCCGTTGACCTTGTCCAGCAACTGGCGCGGTGTCTCGAGGTACGCCATCTCGTCGTCGGCGATGGAGACCCCGTGCTTGCGCTTGATCAGCGCGACCGTCTCCAGCAGGGCGAGGGAGTCGAAGCCCAGCTCGAGGAACGGGAGGTCGAGAATGTCCTGGCCGGGCTTGAACGAGTCGTCGTCGCCCGCGGCCTCGTTGAGGATCTCCTTGAGGCCCTCGATGGTCAGTGCGCTCACGGCTAGCTTCCTTTCCTCCAGCGGGCGATTTCCGCGCGCCCACGACTGAGGTTGCCAGCGCACGGCTGTGACTCGGTGGAGAGATTCTCGAAGAAACCGTTGCGCGACAAGCAAAAACGGCCCCCGCCACAGTGTGGCGAGGGCCGCTGGAGCCTCGATCTAAGCGAGAAGGCGTTGCAGCTGCCTGGTTTCCGCGCTGTCGAGGCGCGGGTCGGACGTGAGGATGGCGTGCTGCAACGTCTGCAGGCGCGACGACGGTTCGACGCCGAGCTCCTCGATCAGGGTGTTGCGCAACGCCTTGAACGCGTCGAGCGCCTGCCACTGCCGGCCCGCGCGGAACAGCGAGATCATGTACTGCGCGCACAGGTTCTCGTTCATCGGGTTCTGCACGGTCAGCACGGAGAGCTCGCTCAGCAACGCCTTGTGCTTGCCCATCCGCAGCTCGGCGTCGATGCGCGCTTCGAGCACGCCCAGCCGGGCCTCTTCGAGGCGCACGATCTCGATGCCGAGCGGCATGCCGGGCCGCACGTCGACGACGGCGGCGCCGCGCCACATGTCGAGCGCCTGGCGCAGCAGCCGGGAGGCCGACGCGAAGTCCTCGACGTCGTAGGCCTGCTGGCCCGCGCGCGAGAGGCGTTCGAACTCGTGCACGTCGACGGCCTCCTCGGGCACGTCGAGCAGGTAGCCGCCGTACCGGGTGACGAGCACTTCCTTCGCCGCGCCCTCACCGGACGCCGGCAGCGCGTCGCCGATGAGCTTGCGCAGTTGCAGGATGTAGGTCTGCAGGGTGGTGCGGGCGCTGCGCGGCGGACGGTCGCCCCACAGTTCCTCGATCAGGGTGGGGACGGACACGACCTGCCCGGAGTGCAGCGCGAGCAGCGCCAGGATCTGACGTGGCTTGGCCGCGGTGGGCGTCACCGAGCGACCGTTCACCTTGGCCTCGACGGGCCCCAGGACCTTGATCTGCATCGCGACCCCTCCTTCGGTTCCGAGCACGGGATTAGTCTGCTCGGCCCAACGGTCGCGCGTTAGTGCACAGGCCATCGATGTCAGGTGAGTTCTGCCCGTGCCGGGTATGAAAACTTCATACGGGGGCGCATTAGCCGGTAACTACCGATCCATTACCGCTGGTCCGCATGATTACCCACAACAAATCACACGCAAACATCGGAGATGCACATGTACCCCACCGCCACCGTGGAGCACTTGTCTTCCGTCACCACCGCCATTGACGACTCCGACGACATGAAGATCTACCAGTTCGACCGTGAAGCCTCGATGGACTTCCTGTTCCCCTGGGGCTGGTGCACGACCACCGGTTCCGGCAAGGGCTGCGTGGCGTACGACGAGGTCCTCGCCGCATGAGACCCGAACTGGCCGAACCCGGCGAGCAGAGGATCGGGTTCAAACGCCACCTCCGTCCGCAGATCGTCCAGGGCGAGGCCGTCTACCTCATCGGGGAGTCCGGGGTCACCGCGATCCAGGGCAGCCACGTCGAGGCGCTGGCACCGCTGCTGGACGGCACCAGGGACCTCACGGCACTGCTGCGGGACGTGCCCGCCGGCCTGACCGCGGACAGGGTCGAGCGCATGCTCACCCGGCTCGCCGCGGCGGGACTCATCGGCAGGCGCGGCGCGGAGGACTGTTCGGCCGCGGTGGAAGCCTCACTCGCGTACTGGGACGCGGCCGGGCTCGACCCGACCGACGCGGTGGCGGCGACGACGACGTCGCTCGTCTCCGTGGTCGCGGTCGGCGACGTCGATCCCGACGCACTCGCGGAAACCCTGCGCCGCAACGGACTGACGGTCACTTCGGGGAGTGGTGACCTCACGATCGTGGCGTGCGCGGACTACCTGGACCCCGCCCTGAAAGCGATCGACGAGGCCCAGCGCGCGGCGGGCACGCCGTGGCTGCTGGTCAAGCCGGTCGGCGCGCAGGTGACCGTGGGCCCGTTCTTCACCCCGGGCGACGGCCCGTGCTGGCGCTGCCTCGCCACCCGCCTGTCCGCGAACCGGACGGCGGAGGCCCACGTGCGGGCCCGGTGCGGTCAGAAGGGCCCGGCACCCCGCCCGCTCATCGGACTGCCGTCGCTGCACGCGATGGCCATGGAGATCGCGTCGGTCGAGGCGGCCAAGTGGCTCGCCGGGATCCGGCACGAGACCCAGCGCTCCATCTGGAGCTACGACAGCCTGAGCATGAAGGTCACCCAGCACGACGTGCGGCACCGCCCGCAGTGCGCGGGCTGCGGTGACCAGGAAGTTGTCGCGCGCAGAGCGTTCGAGCCGGTCGAACTCGCGAGTCGCGTGAAGCGCTCCTGCGACGGCGGCGGGCACCGCTCGTCGCCGCCGCAGGAGATGCTCGACAGCTACCGCCACCTCGTCGGTCCCGTCACCGGGATCGTGCGGGAGATCCGCCGGGCCGAGGGCGGCCCGGCGTTCTTCAACTCGTTCCGCTCCGGCGCGAACATCGCGGCGGGCGGCGAAGGCCTCGAGGGGCTGCGGTCGGCGTTGCGCGCGGACACCGGCGGCAAGGGCGTGACCGCGCTCGACGCCGAGGTCGGCGCGCTGTGCGAGGCCGTGGAACGACGCTCCGGCGCGTTCTTCGGCGACGAGGCCAGGGTCAGCGGCAGCTACGCCTCGCTGGGCGAGCGCGCGATCCACCCCGACACCGTGCAGCAGTTCCACCCGCGCCAGTTCGCGGACCGCGACACCTGGAACGCCGAGCACGCCGACTTCCAGTACGTCACCACCCCGTTCGACGAGCACGAGACGATGGACTGGACCCCGCTCTGGTCCCTCACCGAGCGACGCCACAAGCTGCTGCCCACCGGCATGGTCTACTTCGGCGCCCCCTGTCCGCCGAGCATCGTGTCGAACTCCAACGGCTGTGCGGCCGGCAGCAGCGTCGAGGACGCGGTCCTGCAAGGGCTGCTCGAGCTCGTCGAACGGGACGCGGTCGCCATCTGGTGGTACAACCGCACGCCCGTGCCGGGGATCGACCTCGACTCGATGCAGGACCCGTGGGTCCGCGAGCTGCGCGAGGTGCACGCGGGCCTCGGGCGTGAGGTGTGGGTCCTCGACGTCACGGCGGACCTCGGCGTCCCCACGATGGTCGCGCTCTCACGACGGGTGGGCGGCGAGCGCGAGGACATCATGCTCGGCTGCGGCGCGCACCTCGACCCGCGCCTCGCCGTGCGCCGGGCGCTCGCCGAGCTCAACCAGTGCATGCCGATGGTGTGCGGCGAGGTGGACCTCACCACGTTCGACGTCGACATGAGGCGCTGGTTCGAGACGACCCGGCTCGTGGACCACCCGTGGCTCGCGCCGGACCCCGCCGCGCCGCCCCGGGACGTGTTCCACCACGGCTACACGTTCCGCGGCGACCTGACCGACGACATCCGCGCGATCCAGCAGCTGCTGGAGGACCGCGGCATGGAGGTGCTCGTGCTCGACCAGACCAGGCCCGACATCGGGCTGCCGGTGGTCAGGGTGGTCGTGCCGGGCCTGCGGCACTTCTGGTCGAGGTTCGCTCAAGGGCGCCTCTACGACGTGCCGGTAGAACTGGGACGGCTGACCCGTCCTCGCTGTTACGAAGAGCTCAACCCGATCCCGTTGTTCATGTGATGCACACCTGCCAGAGCGGAGGCGCCGTGGTGCCCACGCAGTCGCACGTCCCGGCCGGCCGGCCGCTGTGGTCGTTGCTGGAGGACGCCTTCGTGGACGAGGGCGTCGAGCACCTGACCGTGCACGGCAGATGGGGTGCGATCGAGATCGCGGACACGAGCCCGCTCGTGCGCGAGGCACTGCACCGGATGACGCTCGGGCCGGTGGCGCTGGAGAACATCTCCGCGCTGCACGAGAACTTCGTGCGGTGGAAGACGGGCTCCGGGCCGTGCCTGATCTGGCGCAAGCTCAAGAACACGCTCGACCAACTGGGTGGTTGTCTCGTGCCGTCGCTCGGCCTGAACGACGGCGCGGGGCCCATCCTCTCGGTCGTGGCGGTCACGAGGGACGCGGTGTTCGCGTTGCCGCACATCGGCGACGACGAGGTCGTCACGATGCGGCCGCGCACCGAGATCGAACGGTTGAACGGCGACCAGGCGCTCGCCTGTCCCGGCCTCTCCTACCAGGTGATCCTGCACAGCGCCCCGGCCACCGAGATCGCGAAGTCGTTGCTGCACACCGAGAGCACGATCGCGCAGGTGGCGGAAGCGTTGCAGGTGGAGAAGACGCTGGTCGCGGATGTGGTCGCTTATCTGGCGGGGGCCGGACTCGCAGTCGTCCAGAGGTGTTGAGCCATCGCCATGTTGCTCCGATCGCGGACCGCAAAACGCGAGATTTCCCAGGAAGCGCCCGTATCATGGCCGCGTCCCGACCCTCGCGTGGGAGCTGCTGTGACGCTACGACAGGAACGCTCGTCCGTGTCCCGTCGTTTGGCGTACGTCGTGATCAGCGTGGTCTTCGCCAACTACCTCGGCAACGCGTTCTTCTACGTGCTGCAGGTGTCGGCGACGCTCCCCCGCATCGCGGCCTCGCTCGCCTGCCTGCTCTCGATCGGGTTCCTCCAGCTGCGGGTGTTCTCGCGGCCGGGTTCGGACCTGCGTTCGGGCAGGGCGTACCTGGCGCTCGGCGCGCTGGCGGGCCTCGTCTACGTGCCCATGTTCTTCTTCCCCGCCGCGTGGCCCGGCATGCCGGGGTTCCTCGCGGGCAGCGCGCTGCTGGTGCTGCCCAACCGGGTGCGCTGGCTCGCGTTCGGCCTGGTGGCGCTCAGCAACGGTGTCATCCAGTCCTTCTTCGTGCCGACGTTGCCGCTGGTCGGGCAGGTGTACTACGTCGTCTCGGCCACCGTCGCCGGCCTGGTCGTCTACGGCCTGTCGCGGCTGCCGTCGCTGGTGCGGCAGCTCGAGTCGGTCCGGTCGGAACTGGCCGAGCTCGCGGTGTCGCAGGAACGGCTGCGGTTCGCCCGCGACCTGCACGACCTGCTCGGGTTCAGCCTCTCGGCGATCACGCTCAAGGTCGAGCTCGCCCGCAAGCTGATCGGTGAGCACACCGACCGGGCGCTGCGCGAGCTCGCGGAGATCCTCGGCATCGCCCGCGAGGCCCTGACGGACGTTCGTGCGGTGGCGTCGAGCTACCGCGAGCTGTCGCTGACCGACGAGATCGAGTCCGCCCGGTCCGTGCTGACGGCGGCGGGCGTGCGGGCGACGATCGAGACCGAGCACGCCGAGCTGTCGCCGCGGTCGAAGACCGTGCTCGCCACCGTGCTGCGCGAGGGCGTCACGAACCTCCTGCGGCACAGCGAGGCGACCCGGTGCGAGATCACCATCACGGGCACCGGTGGCCAGGTGTCGATCGACATCGTCAACGACGGCGCGCCCGCTCAGGTGAGCACCGACCGGGGCAGCGGCCTGACGAACCTCGCGAACCGCGCGACCGCCATCGGCGGCTCGCTGCTCGCGCACGCCGGCGCGGACGGCACCTACCGGCTGCACGCCGAGGTCCCGGCCGACTCGGCACCGGAACGGCAGCAGGAGGAAGGCGATCGCCCGGCGCGCCCGGCGATCGCGACGACGTTCGCGCAGGTGCTCCTCACGTCGGTGGTGGTCGGATACCTCCTCACCACCACGACGCTGGTGCTGAACGAGTTCGCCCGGATCGGCGGGACCGGGATCGTGCTGACCGCGATCGGCCTCGTCGGCACGGTCGCCCTGGTGCTCGGTGTCTCCAGCCGCCCCCGGCTGCGGTTGTCGCTGGTCACCCGGTGCGCGGTGCTCGCGGGCATGGCCGCGTTCGTCTACGTCCCCCAGCTCACCTACGGCGATCCGTACCTCGGCCTGACCGGGTTCCTCGCCGGGTCCGCGGCGCTGCTGCTGCCGTCCCGCGCGGGCTGGCCGGCGTTCTTCGCCGTCGTCATCTCGCAGGGCGTCATCTTCGGCACGAACGGGTTCGGCGCGGTCGAGATGGCGTACGGCGTCATGGCCGCCACGAACCACGGCCTGGTGATCTACGCGCTGTCCCGGCTGCGGTCGATGGTGACCGAACTGCACGAGGCGCGCGAGGAGCTGGCGACGGCGGCGGTCACGCAGGAGCGCTTCCGGTTCGCCCGCGACCTGCACGACCTGCTCGGCTACAGCCTGTCCGCGATCACGTTGAAGAGCGAGCTCACGCACCGGCTGGCCACGCTCGACCCCGGCCGGGCCCGCCAGGAGCTGACCGAGGTCCTGGAGATCTCCCGGCAGGCGCTCGCGGACGTCCGTTCGGTGGCGCTGAGCTACCGCGAGCTGTCGTTCGACGAGGAGACCCAGTCGGCGCAGGCGCTGCTCTCGGCGGCCGACATCGAGGTCACCGTGAAGATCGACGCGTGCGACCAGCTGCCGACCGAGGTGAAGGTGACGCTCGCGACGGTGTTGCGCGAGGGCGTCACGAACCTGCTGCGGCACAGCAAGGCCGAGCACTGCGAGATCGTGCTCTCCAGCTCGCAGCACCTGGTCACGATGGACATCGTCAACGACGGCATCCCGTCCACCGAGCGCCGCTCACCCGACGGCAGCGGGATCGGCAACCTGACCACGCGCGTGCGGGCGCTCGGCGGTGACCTGCACGCCGGCCTCACGCCCGAGCACACCTACCGGCTGCGCGCCGAGATCCCCCTGCCGCTCAACTGAGGACCCCGCCGGCCGTTCCGGGTGCCATCATGCCTGCCCATGACGGCCGAGTCACCGGGACCGGGGCACTCATCGGTGTCCCGGCGGCTGGCGTTCGCGGTGATCAGCGTGGTGTTCGCCGGTTACCTCGCGAACGCGTTCCTCTACGTGCTGGACGCGGGCGCGACGCCGGGGCGGGTCGCCGGCTCGCTCGCCTGCCTGGGGACGATCGGGTACCTCCAGCTCGGGGTGTTCTCACGGCCGGGCACGGACCTGACGTCCCGGCGCGCGCACCTGGCGCTGGGCGGGCTCGCGGCGCTGGTGTTCGCGCCGGTGCCGTTCTTCCAGACGGCGTGGGCGGGCATGCCGGGGTTCCTCGCCGGCAGTTCCCTGCTGGTGGTGCGCGGGCGGGCGCGGTGGGTGGTGTTCGGCCTGGTCGCGGCGGCCAACCCGCTGACGAAGGTCTCGTTCGGCGCGCCCGCCGGGGTGCTCGCGTACTGGTTCGCGTCCACGCTGACCGCGGGCCTCGCCGTCTACGGCCTGTCGCGGCTGCCCGCGCTGGTGGACCGGCTGGAGACCGCGCGGTCCGAACTGGCCGACCTCGCGGTGGCGCGCGAGCGGCTCGCGTTCGCCCGCGACCTGGAGGACCTGCTCGGACAGGGCCTGACCACGATCGTGCGGCAGACCCGGATCGTCAGCGGGTCCGCGATCACCCGGATCATCGGCATCGCCCGCGAGGCGCTGGCGGACGTGCGCGTGGTCGCGTCGAGCTACCGCGACCCGCCGTCGTCCTCGGCGGCACCGATCCCGGCGCTGTTCCCGCGGGTGCTGCTCACGGCGGTGGTGATCGGGTACGGCGTGATGGCGACGTTGCTCGCGTCGTACGACCTCGGCGTGATGGCGGTCTGCGCGGTGAGCGGTGCGGTGATCGTGGTCCTGGTGCTGGCGGTCCTGCCCCGCACGCCCCGCCTGGCGCTCGCCGGGATCGCCCTGTGCGTGTTCGGCCCGCAGCTCGTGACCGGGAACCCGTTCACGGGCGGCGTCCCCGGTTTCGCCGGCGGCGCGGCGCTGCTGGTGCTCCCCCGGCGACCCGGCTGGGCCGCGTTCGGGCTCGTGGTCGCGAGCCAGGGCGTCGTGCACGTGGTCGCCGGCAACCCGTTCACGGACGTGGCGTGGGGCATGATCGCGGCGACCAACCACGGGCTGGTGCTCTACGCGCTGACCCGGCTGTGGTCGATGGTGACCGAGCTGCAGCAGGCGCGCGAGGAGCTCGCGACGGCGGCCGTCACGCGGGAGCGGCTGCGGTTCGCGCGCGACCTGCACGACCTGCTCGGCTACAGCCTGTCCGCGATCACGTTGAAGACAGAGCTGGCGCACCGGCTCTCCCCCGTGCAGGCCCGCCGGGAGCTCGCCGAGGTGCGCGACATCGCCCGGCAGGCGCTCGCGGACGTCCGGTCGGTGGCCCTGAGCTACCGGGAGCTGTCGCTCGACGAGGAACTCGCGTCGGCACGCGCGTTGCTGGCGGTGGCGGGTGTCGACGTCCGGGTCGACGCGGGCGAGGTGCCCCCGGAGGTGGCGGGGACGCTCGCGACGGTGCTGCGCGAGGGTGTCACGAACCTGTTGCGGCACAGCAAGGCCGAGCGCTGCGACATCGGGCTTTCCACGTCGGATCGACTGGTGGCGCTGGAGATCGTCAACGACGGGGTGCCCGCCGGGGAGCGGAGGTCCGCCGACGGCAGCGGGATCGGCAACCTGACCACGCGCGTGCGGGCGCTCGGCGGAGACCTGCACGCCGGCCTCACGCCCGAGCACACCTACCGGCTGCGCGCCGAGATCCCGTTGCCGCGTCAGAGCATCTCGATGACCGCGCAGCCCCAGCTGTAGCCGGCGCCGACGCCGAACATCACGATCCGCTGGCCCGACTTCGCCTTGCCGGTCGTCACCAGGTGGTCGAAGCTCGCGAACTGGTCGCCCGCGCCGAGGTGCCCGACCGTGCGGCTCCACGCCCACGTCGTGCGGTCCGTCTCGATGTCGTACGGCCGCAGGTAGTTCACGTCCAGGCGGCGCCTGCCGAAGTGCGGCAGGATCACCCAGTCCGCGTCGCCGATCTTCATGTCGGCGTCGGACAGCGCCTGCTCGACGGCGAGCGCCTGGCCCGCGTTGGCCTTGTTGATGCCGTAGGAGAGCCCGAACTCGCGGCTGAACGTGTGCTTGGCCTCCTCGAAGTCCACCGGGATGCGGTGCGAGAAGGGCGCGAGGCCGAACGGCACGTCGCCGCGGTGCAGCGGTTCGAGATCGCTGTCCGCGTTGATGGCCAGCGAGAGCAGCTTCGCGTAGCCGCCCCGGGTGGACAGCACCAGAGCCGACGCACCGTCGCCGTAGGGCGTTCCGGGGTCGGTCCTCCAGCGGTCGATCCCGGGCAGGCAGAAGCGGTCTGAGGACGTGAGGAGGGCATCCCTGCCGGGACGGGCGATCAGGTACGAGACGGCGAGGTCCATCGCGGCCAGGCCGCCGTTGGACATCTGCCGGATCTCCAGCGCCAGGCAGGAGTTCCTGACCGTCTCGCGCTGGATGTAGGAGCCGACCGGCCACAGGTCCTGGCCCTGGTGGTAGGTGGTGGCGTGCAGGATCAGGTCGACGTCGTCGGGTTGCGAACCCGCGCGCGCCAACGCGACCCGTGCCGCCTCGACCGCCATCTCGGCCGCGGACTCGTGCGGGGACACGGAGACGGACTCGACGTCCGTGCGCGCGACGAGCTTCGGCTCGCAGTCCCCCGACGCGATCGCGTCCGCGACGTTCAGCGTCGAGGGCAGGCGCACACCGCTGCCGTTGACGAAGACATCTTTGACTCGCACCGCGGTCAGACCTCCTTCAGCGCGCGGGCCACCCGCACGACGCGTTCCGCCTGCATTCGGGCCTGCCGCAACGCGATGTCGTCGACCGGCAGGTTGTCCGCGCCCAGCACGTGAGAGGTGCCGTAGGGGTTCAGGTCACCGCCCGGCGGCACGATGATCCCGCCGAAGTGGCAGACCATGTTGTAGATCGACACGAGCGTCGTCTCCATGCCCCCGTGCAGGCTGCCGCCGGAGGTGAAGGCGCTGTAGACCTTGTCTGCCAGCAGGCCGCTGAACCAGGCCGGCCCCAGTGTGTCGATGAACTGCTTGAGCTGCGAGGACACGTTGCCGAAGCGGGTCGGCGTGCCGAAGACGACGGCGTCGGCCCACAGCACGTCGTCGACGGCGGCGACGGGAACGTCGCTGGTCGCCTCCAGGTGCCCGGCCCAGGCGGGCCGCGACCGCCAGACGGCCTCGGGAGCGAGTTCCGCGGCTCGCACGAGCCGCACCTCGGCGCCGTTCTTCTCGGCCGTCTCGGCGATCTCCGAGGCGATCCGGTGAATCGTTCCCGTCGAGGAGTAGTAGACGACCGTCAGGTTGACGCCGCGTTCCATGACGCATCCCTTCGCGAGGTTGCTCGGTCCACCCTTGCCGGGCCGCCTTGATGTGGCGTGGAGCGCGACATGAACGTTGGGAGATATGGTGTCGCGCGGAGGGGCGCGATGATCAGGGTTCTGCTCGCGGAGGACATGCACATGGTGCGCGGTGCTCTCATCGCGCTGCTCAACCTGGAACCGGACATCGAGGTCGTGGCCGAGGTGAGTTCGGGCGACAAGATCGTGCCGGCCGCGCGCCAGCACGGTCCGGACGTCTGCGTCATCGACATCGACCTGCCGATCCTCGACGGACTGAGTGCCGCGACGACGATCCGCGAGACGATGCCGCAGGTCAGGACGTTGATGTTGACGTCGCTCGGTCGTCCGGGGACGTTGCGCAGGGCGTTGGCGGCCCGTGTGGACGGCTTCCTGCTCAAGGACGCGCCGCCGACGGAGCTCGCGGACGCGATCCGCCGGGTCGCCGCCGGGGAACGCGTCGTCGACAGCCAGCTGGCCCTGGCCGCGTGGGACCGCGGCGAGTGCCCGCTGACCGACCGCGAGCTGGAGGTCCTGCGGCTCGCGGCGAACGGCGCCGACTCGCCTGACATCGCTGTCGCGTTGTCCTTGTCGGTCGGCACCGTGCGCAACTACATGACGACGATCATGACCAAGCTGAACGGCCGCAACCGGGTGGACGCCATCCGCATCGCCCAGGAAGCCGGGTGGCTGTGAGGCGGATGGCATCCGTCAGGCTGCCTTCTGCTGGCTCGCGCGCAGGTCGAAGCCCGGCTGGGCGACGATCTCGGGCGTGAGGGCGTTGCCGTTCTCGAGGATCCTGCGGCCCATCAGGAAGTCGATGGGGCGGTTGTAGGCCTCGATCCCGATGAGCCTGCCCCGCTTGAAGCAGAACACCGAGAACTTGCCCTCGGCCGGGTCGCCGACGGTGACCGTGCGGTCGTGGCCGTTGGTGAGGCCCGCGGTCTGCAGCTTCACGTCGTACTGGTCGCTCCAGAACCACGGCAGGGCGGTGTAGGGCTCCGCGCTGCCGAGGATGGCCGCCGCGACCGTGGTGCCCTGGTCGGTGGCGTTCTGCACCGATTCCAGGCGGATGAGCCCACCCGCGTGCGTGCTGGCGAACCGCGCGCAGTCGCCGAGCGCGTGGATGCGCGGGTCGACGGTGCGCAGGTGGGCGTCGACGACGATGCCGTTGTCGACGGCCAGGCCGGCCCGTTGCGCGATCTCCGTGTTCGGGATGACGCCGATGCCCGCGACCACGAGGTCGGCGACGAGCACCGTGCCGTCCGTCAGTTCGACGAGGCCTTCCTTGACCGCCGCCACGCCCGTTCCGGTGAGGATCTGGACGCCTTCGCTGCGGTGGCGGTTGACGAGCTGTTCCGCGGTCGCCGCGGACACGGCCCGTTGCATCACCTGCGGCTGCGCCTCGACGACGGTCACCTCGTGGCGCAGTTTCCGGACCACGGCGGCGAATTCGAGGCCGATGAACCCGCCGCCGATGACGACGACGTCGAGTCCGATCTGGCCTTCGAGGCGTTCCTTGATGGCGTCCGCGTCGGCGACCGAGCGGAGGTTGAGCACGTGCTCGGCGCCGGGGATCGGCAACGGCCGCGGCCGCGCGCCCGTCGCGAACACCAGGTGGTCGTAGCGGACCGTGCGGGCACAGCCCAGCACCGCGACCCGTGCCTGCCGGTCGACCCCGATGACGCGCTCGCCCTTGATGAGCTTGACGCCGTGGTCGTCGTAGTACGAGTCCTGCCTCAGCACCAGCCCGGCGAGGTCGGTCTCCCCCGCCAGGTAGGCCTTCGTGAGCGGCGGCCGCTGGTAGGGCGGCGCCTTCTCGTCACCGATGAGCGTGATGGGGCCGCGGTGTCCCTGCTCGCGCAGGGACACCGCGACCTGGCAGCCCGCCTGCCCGGCCCCGACGACGACTACCGACTCGCCGCGCATGTCAGTAGTTGCCCAGCCCGCCGCAGACGTTGAGCGCCTGCGCGGTGATCGAGGACGCGGTGTCCGTCGTCAGGTACGTCACGAGACCGGCGACCTCTTCCGGCGTGCTGTACCGACCCAGCGGGATCTTGGCGTTGAACTTCTCGAGGACCTCTTCCTCGGTGACACCCCAGTGGTTCGCGTAGCCCTGGCGCACCCGGCCGGCCATGGGGGTCTCGACGTAGCCGGGGCACACGGCGTTGACCGTGATGCCGGACTTCGCGAGCTCGATGCCGACGGCCTTGGTGAAGCCGACCACGCCGTGCTTGGACGCCGAGTAGGGCGCGGCGAACACGACGCCCTGCTTGCCGCCGGTGCTGGCGATGTTGATGATCCGGCCCCAGCTCTGCTCGACCATCTTGCCGGTGGAGAGGACCTCCTTGGTGAAGCGGAAGACGCCGTTGAGGTTGGTGTCGATGACGTCCAGCCACAGGTCCTCGTCGAGCTCGGCGGTGATGCCGCCGCCTCCCCGTCCCGCGTTGTTGACGAGGATCTCGATGGGGCCGAAGGCGTCGACGGCCTTCCGCACGGCGTTGCGGATGTCCTCAGTGGACGTCACGTCGGTCGCCGCGCCGTCCGCTTCGATGCCTTCTTCTTTGAGCTGCTTCACCGTGGTCGTCACGTTCTCGGCGTTGCGGGCGACGACGAAGACCGCGTGCCCCTCCTTGCCGAGGCTGCGCGCGACCTCAAGCCCGATACCGCTGGTAGCGCCCGTGACCAGGGCGACCCGTCGCTGGCTCATGCTTCTTCTCTCCCTCAGAGTTGCTTCTCAGGCATGTGCACGACGAGCCCGTCCTGCTCCTCGGTCACGGGGATCTGGCAGCTCAGGCGGCTGTTCTCGCGGCGCTCGCAGGCCGTGAAGTAGAGGAGCTCGTCCTCGACCTGGTGCATCTGGGACAGCGGCTTGGTGTTCTCGGGATCGATGTACACGTGGCACGTGCCGCAAGAGGCACCGCCGCCGCACTGGGCGACGATTCCCTTGATGCCGTTGAGAACCGCGCCGCGCATCACGGTGTCGTCCTGGGCAACGTCGACGACGGTCTCGACACCGTCGTGCGCTACATAAGTGATCTTTGGCATGGCAGTTCTCCCACGGATCTGCGGCTCGCCGGACGTGGTTCACCTTGACCGTCCCCGCTTTGCACGTGGTGGAGACCACCTTGAGCGTTCAGGGGCTTGCTGTTCCGGCAAGTTCGCGTGCGTTCGGGCGGGTGTCCACGCAGGATCGAGCCATGCCCGGGAAACGTGACCAGCCGCCGCCCAGGACCGGCGGGAGTGAAACCGAGGTGCTGCGCGGGTTCCTCGACTACCTGCGGGAGGCGGTGATCGCCAAGGTGGACGGCGCGCCCGAACCCGCCGTGCGGACCGCGATGGTGCCGTCCGGGACGACCCTGCTGGGGTTGGTGCGGCACCTGACGTTCGTGGAGCGGGCCACGTTCCTCGGGGTGAAGCCGCGCAGCTGGAAGGCGACGTTCCACGTGCCCGCCGGTGACAGCGTCGCGGACGTCGTGGCCGGCTACCGGGAGGTGGTCGCGGCTTCGAACGAGGTGCTCGACGGGAGTGTTGCGGAGGACGTGCGGTGGCGGCTCGCGCACATGGTCGAGGAGACCGGCCGGCACGCCGGGCACGCCGACATCATCCGCGAGCTGATCGACGGCTCGACCGGCCGCTGAGTTCTCAGGTTCCAGGGCCGTTCGAGCCCACCTTGCGACTCTGCGGTGTCGGCGCACATCCACACGCGGAGGTTCCACCGTGCCCCTCAAGGAGTTCTACGACCAGCAGGTGAACTGGTCACCGCCGTTCGAGGACGGCCTTGAACGCGCGACCGTCGTCGTGCCACGCGACTACTCCGACCCGGACGGTCCCAAGCTCACCATCGCGATCGCCCGGCTGAAGGCGACCGACCCGGCCAGGCGCCGCGGGGTGCTGCTGGCCGTCAACGGCGGCCCGGGTGGCGACGGTGGCGACGGGCTCGGGCTGATCAAGCGCCTCGGCAAGCGGGTGCGGACGGCCTACGACCTCATCGGGTTCGACCCGCGCGGGTACGGCGAGTCCACCAAGCTCTACAGCGAGGTGACGATTCCCAAGGCGCCGTTCGACTCGCGGCCGCCGGACTCGTTGTTCGAGCAGCTGGCCGAGGACATGCGGTTGCGCGAGCTGGGGTGTGAGAAGGCCGGCGGCGAGCTGCGCCCGCACATCACCACGCGCAACACCGCGCGGGACATGGATCTGATCCGGGTTGTGCTCGGGGAGGAGAAGATCTCGTTCGTCGGGTACGCGTACGGCACGTACGTCGGCGCCGTCTACGGCACGATGTTCCCGGAGAGCGTCGACCGCACGGTGCTCGACTCGTGCATCAATCCACAGTGGACCTGGCGCGAGCAGTTCGTCACGCAGGCCGAGGCGGTGTACCGCAACGTCGCGCTGTGGGCGGACTGGACGGCTGAGCGCGACGGGCACTTCCACCTCGGCACCACGCGCCAGGCCGTCATCGACGAGATCGAGGCCGTGGTCGCGAAGCTCGACGAGGGCGACCAGGTCCAGCTGCGCACCCTGTTCGACGGCGCGGTCGGGACGCGGTCGACGGACCGGGCGCAGTGGGACTCGCTCGGCTACCTCATCGGCGACCTCAGGACCACGTTGCAGGACGCCAACTACGAGAAGGCGCGGGCGCTGATCGTCGGGCAGGCCACCTGGCGGCCGCAGGACTCCGAGGGCGACCTGCGGGTCGGTGTGCTGGAGGCCATCACGCTGGAGACCTACTGGCCGCAGGACCTGGAGGTCTACTACGCCGACGTGCGCAAGCACCGCGCCGAGCACCCGTACGGGTACGGCGTGCTGCGCGCGCAGCCGTGGGTCGGGGCGTTCCGGACGTTCGAGAGCCTGGAGCCGCCGACGAAGCTCGCGCAGCCCGGCTACCCCAAGGGTCTCGTCGTGCAGGCCGACGGCGACCCCATGGACCGCGTCGAGGGCGGCATCGAACTCGCCGCGCTGCTCGACCACCCGCTGGTCCTCATCGAGGACTCGGGCGACCACGAGGTGTACGGGCTGGCGGGCAACGCCGCGCTCGACGCCCTGGTCGACGACTACCTCGTCGACGGCGTGCTGCCCGCCACCAAGCACACCAGGATCCCCGGCCACGTGAAGCGCCCGGACATCCCGAAGGACTGAGCACAGCAACGCGAAAGGGGCCCCGCACCGGAAGGTGCGGGGCCCCTTTCGCGAACCGGTTCAGTCCTCCGCGGGGATGTCCCACGTGACCGGCAGCTCCCACAGGCCGTAGATCACGGCGCCTTCCTTGCGCGGGATCTCCAGGAACGGCTTGGCGAGGCGCAGCGACGGGATGCGCTGGAACAGCGTCGTCCACACCAACTGCATCTCCAGGCGCGCGAGGTCGGCACCGATGCAGTGGTGCAGCCCGTGCCCGAACCCGAGGTGCTTGCGGGTGCCGCGCTCCAGGATCAGCTTCTCCGGCTCCGGGAAGATCTCCGGGTCGCGGTTGCCGTTCAGGCCGAGGCACAGGATGCCGTCGCCGGCCTTGATCGTCTTGCCGGCGATCTCGATGTCCTCCAGCGCGACCCGCGGGATGGCCGTGTCACCGATGGTGGCGATGCGGACGAGTTCCTCGACGGCCGGCTCGATCATGCCCTCGGGGTCGTCCAGCAGCAGCTTCAACTGGTCCGGGTGCTCCAGGAGCGCCGCCGTACCGAGCGACAGCATCGACGCGGTGGTCTCGTGGCCACCGTTCATCAGCAACCGGATCATGTTGAAGAGGTCGCGGCGGGTGTACTCCTCGCCCGAGGCCGCGTACTCGGCCATCGCGCGCGAGAGCAGGTCCTCGCCCGGCTCCTTCTCCTTCAACGTGATCAGCTTGTCGACGTAGGCGTTCACCTCGACGATCGCGGCCTGGCGCTGTTCCGGCGTCGAGTGCCCGCCGAGCAGACAGGTGCCGTGCTCGATGAAGAAGTCGTGCTCGTCCTGCGGGATGCCGAGCAGCTCGCAGATGACGGTCATCGGCACGGCGAGGGAGAACTCGCGGTGGAAGTCGATCGGCGGCGTCATCGTCAGGATCTTGTCGATGTACTCATCGACGATCTCCTGGATGCGGCCGCGCAGCCGCTTCACCTGGCGGTTGGTGAACGTCACCGCGGCCTTGCGCCGGGTCTTGGTGTGCTCCGGGTTGTCGTAGCCGATGAACGACGTCTCGGTGCGGAACTCCGGCGGCGCGATGAAGTAGAACGGGAAGTTGTCGTGCTTGCGCGACGCGCTGATCCGCGGGTCGGTCAGCAGCTGCTTGATGGTGTGGTAGCCGCTGATCGTCCAGATCCGCAGACCGGACCCGGTCAGCGTCACCTCGACGACGTCCTCCTCGGCCATCTGCGTGTACTGCGCAGGCGGGGTGAACGGGCACTGGCGCTTGTACGGGAACGTGTCCACACCCGGCTCGGCGGTGCTGGTCATCTGGGTCTTCCTCCTAGTCGAAAGGTTGGCTCACGCCAGGTCAGCGCCGCCGTCGAGCGTGATGACCTGCCCGGTCACCCACGAGCTCGCCGGCTCGGCGAAGCGGGTGATCCACGGAACGACGTCGTCGACCTCACCGGTGCGCCCGAGAGGCGTCTGCGAGGCCTGGAAGCCGAAGTAACCCTCGACCTCCTCGGGGCTCAAACCGTTGGCCGCGTAGACCTCCGTGCGCACCGCCGCCGGCGCGACCGCGTTCACGCGGATGCCCTGGGGTGCGAGTTCGAGGGCCCAGCTGCGGACCAGGCTGTCCACGGCGGCCTTGCTGGCGCCGTACACGCCACCACCGGGCACGGCGATGTGCCCGGCGTTGCTGGAGACGAACACGATGCTGCCGCCGGGCGAAGTCAGCTGCGGCAACAGCTTGGCGGTCAGCACCAGCGGGCCGACCAGGTTGGTCTCCAGCACGTCACGGGCGGTCGCGAGGTCGAAGCCCGCGACCGGGGTGAAGCGGAAGATCCCTGCGTTGTGCACGAGCACGTCCACCTTGCCGCCGCCCAGCTTCACGGCGTCGGCGACCTTCTGCGCGCCCTCGTCGGTCGTCACGTCGGCGACGACGGCGGTGATCGCGGGGTGCAGGGCGACGACCTCGGTGAGGCGGCTCTCGCGGCGGCCGGTGATGATCACGTTCGCGGCGCCGAGGTCGGCGAACGCCAGCGCCGCCGCGCGGCCGATGCCGGTTCCCCCACCCGTCACGACGACCTGCTGTCCGGCAAATGGTGCGTCCGACATGACGCCTCCAGCTTCTTTCCACTCGGCAGTGCAGTCACCGTCCACCCTGCTGGTTGAACCTTGAGTCCAGGTCTAGGTCGAGCGGAAACCCTGGAGGGCATGGGAATCCTCGCGGTGGGCAGGTGGCGCGCACGGGTCGGCAGGCCCGGCGGGGCCACGGAGAGCGAGTTCGAGTTCGCCCGCGACGGCACAGCGCTGCTGGTCGTGGGCGGAAGGGGAGCCGGGACGTGGACCCAGACGGGGCCCGACACGTTCAGCTACCGGATCGACGAGGAACTCACCGAGGCGCCGGGCACGATCGAGATCGAGCAGGACGCGGTGCTGCGCGGCGACGAGTTCGTCAGCAACGGCAAAGCCGTGGTGCGCCTCGAGAACGGCACGACGGCGCGTGAGGCGGCGATCAGCATCGTGGCCCAGCGGCTCGGGTGAAAGACCTCGAAGGGGGCGCCACACTGAACCGCTCCCCGGAACTTGGACTGGGAATCCAGTTCCGACTTTCCGGGGAGCGGTTGGGTGCATCCACGAAGTTCGTTGTCTGAGCGGCAGCGGGAGACCGCTGCCGCGTTGTTCGAGGCCGGG
>NZ_BSTF01000028.1 GCF_030269365.1 Lentzea sp. NBRC 102530 | reverse complement strand
GGTTCCCGGTCGAATCGCTACTCTCCGTCAGATTTGGAGGATGCAATGACGGCTACGTACGCATCTTGGTCTCAGGTGCCGGCGCATCTGATGAGCCGAACACAGCTCGGGGACCTAGATCTGCCGCGCGACCCGTCCGGACAAGCCGTCGTCGCCGTGGTGAAGACATCCAACTGGCGTGGCAAGAAAGACGAAGTCGAGCTGTACGACGTGCACCGGTGCCCACCGACGCGAGCCAGTGGCAAGCACCTGGAGTCGGCAGCCGCGCGGGGTGGCGACCGAAGGACCTGTCAGCGCTGCGGTGCACAGTGTCAGCGCTCGCTCGCGCCAGAACCGCCGGCGCACAGGTCGGATGGCGTCGAGGTCGAGGCGGGGCCGCTGGTCTGCCCGGCCTGCCGTTTCGTCATCAAGCTGCAGCGCAAGCAGGACGAGTTGGCGGCCGCGAGGCCGAAGCACGCGGCGAGGGCCGTCGAGGTGCTTGCGTGGGAACGGCTCGCGGCGCTGTGGGTGGATGAGGTCGTTCCTCCGCCGACGCCTAGCGGTGCGGCCCGCAAGACGACTGCCGTACGTGTGCAGGCGTGCGATGTGGACGGCAAGGAGCTCGTCGACGTCACGGTGCGTTTGGTCGGCGAGCGAGCGAAGTTCGTGCCTTCCGGTGCGATCGCGCCGGAGGAGGCGGTGCCGGTGCTGCACGCGGCATTGCTAGGCCGGCCGCTGGTCGCGTGGGATGGAGACGTGCTCCTCCGGCTCTACCAGCTGGCTACCCACGAGACGTTGCCGCACAGCCCACCCGAGCAGGAGCTGGTCGACGGGCAGAGGAAGAGCGTGTCGTTCGAGGAGCGCAAACGGCGTCTCGGGTTGCAGGTTCCGCATGCGGTGATGGCGAAGCGTGTGCAGGAGTGGCGTGGTCAGCTCGGCCTGAAGTCGCTGGAGCTCGAGCCGTCCGTGCCGCCAGGCTCTCCTGACCGGCTGCTCTACCTGCTGCGGCGCATGGCCGCGACCGCGGTGGTCGACGAGGCCGCGGTGGTCGACGAGGAGGGCCAGGGCGCTTCGACGCACGCGGTCGAGGAACAACTGGCATGACCGCGACGTGGTGGGTGTCCAAGCACTGTGCTTGGACACCCACCACGTCCGGTTACCAGCTCAGAGGCCCGCTTCACGCAGGTGCTGCTGGTTTTCGTCGAGTTCCAGCGCGAAGTCGAGGTAGGCGGCGCGTTCGCGCAGCGTGCCCACGTTGACGTCTTGTCCATCGCGGCCGACGTCGCCGAGCAGGGTCAGCAGCGTCGCGGCGACCTGCGCGACCGAGGACTCCATGCACATGCCGTCGTGGTCGTGCTCAGCCGGCCGATCGTTGGGATAGGCGCAGCTGGTGGCGCGCAGGTAGTCGATGAGCTGCCCGAGGTCGGTAGCGCCGGTGATGGTGGTCATGGTCAGGCTCCTGTGCCTTGATCGTCTCCGCTTGTTGATTCGCTGATGTCAGGCCTGGGTGGCTGCGGCTGCGCGTAGGTGGCGAATCTGGCTGCAGCGTCCGGTGGTGGAGCAGTACGACTCGTAGCTGATGACGGGGTTGTTCGTGCCGTGCATCTTGTTGGCGACCGAGGTCACGACCTCCGCCACGCGTGGGTTGGCGGGGCGGCAGTCGTCCGCGCGGCGCAGGTGCTTGCGCGCTTCCGCGGCCATCCAGCGCCGGGCCTGGGGACCGCGGTTCGTGTGGTGCCGCTGGAGGTCATCGCGGTGGCAGGACAGGCAGTGCCAGCCGACCATCGGCGTCGGCGTGCCGTCACGGTCCTCGACGTACTCGTAGACGAGCACCGAGGTGCCCTTGTGGTCGAACTCGCGGAAGATGCCGGTGCCGTCCGGGTTCCAGGTGTTCGCCGGGATCACCTTGTCCCAGTGATCGCTGCTCGGCCAGAAGTCGATGAAGTAGCCGAGCTCCTTGTCGAGCGGGACGCGTCCCTCGCGGACCTGGGCGACGTGGTCGCGCGGGCCGATGAAGGTGACCGAGTGCTCTTCGGACTGGGCGAGCACGACGCCGTACCCGTCCGGCCGCTCGTGGCCAGGAAGGATCGCGAGCGCCTCGACCATCGCCTCGTAGTCCGGTTCTCCCGGGGTCAGCAAGAACGCGTACGAGAGGCGGTAGTTGTCGGCGCCGGTCACGTAGGTGGGGTTCTGACCGAGCGTGTGGCCGTAGCTGTGCATCAGTGAGACTTCCTGCTGGTCGTGGGGCCCGGGTTGAACAGCATCGCCGCGCCGGTCTCCGAGAGCGGCGCGAGCTCCACGTGCGTGGTCAACGACGTGGGGCTCCACTCCGGCCAGCAGCGCGCCAGAACGGCCGTGCCTTCGTCGGTGATGGTGGCGCCGATGCTCTCGCCAGGCCGAAGTGAGTGCAGGTCCTGCGCGGTTCCCGGGACCGTGATCCAGCCGCTGTTCTGGAAGGCGTTGAGGTAGCGCGATTCGGTCGGGGTGGAGCTTTGGCCGGTCACGCGCCAGCCCGTCCGGGTTCGGGAGACACGTCGCTCGACGACCTCGCTGAGCAGGCGCAGCTGGTCATCGCTCGGTTCCTTCGTGGTCATGGTGTTCTGCCTCCTCAGACCAGGATCAGCCAGTTGCAGCAGCTGCTGCAGCGGGTCCACTCCGCGGGGTTGGCCGCGGGCGTCGTGGCGCCGCACGCGGTGAGCTTGTCCGGCTCGTCGACCGGGTGGGAGCACGTCCAGGTCTGCGCCGCGAAGTTGTAGATGCCGCAGGCCGCTGCGCGGAACGGCTTCGCCGGGTCGAACTCCACGGCCTCGACCCAGGCCGGTGCGTTCGCGCCGGCGTGCAGGAGCAGGAAGCGCGGCACGGTGCGAGGCGGGGTGACGGTCGGCAGGTCCTGCTTCGGGATGTGCCAGGTGGCTTCGGGCTCGATGCCGGCCTCTGCGGCGTAGGCCTGGCGGGCGCGCCAGTCCGTCCAGCACTGCAGGCAGCTGCGGTCGCCGTCGATGTCGAGCGGGTGGCCGGTGTCGACGTCGAGCGGCGCGACGTCGTCGCCGCAGAGCATGCACGCGATCGCTTCGGCCGCGTTGGTCCAGCTGTCGTCGGTGACGTAGATCGTGTTCCGGCGGGGGTGGCCGTCGTGGAGTGAGTCGCGCAGGAGGTCGCGGCCGCCGAAGCGCAGGCCGGTGTCGATGGTGAGGTGGGGCTGGTGCTGGAAGAGCTCCTCGAGCTTGTCGTTGACGCGTGCCCAGAACCGGCTCTCGCGGTGCCGCACGACGTCCGCCCACTCGTCCAGGGTCGTGAACGGCTGGGGATCGACGTTGGCCGACCAGATCGCGCCCTTGGTGAGCGTGAAGCCCCAGGGCAGGCCGTCCTGCTCGTTGATGGTGCTGTCGTAGTCGAACTCGGCCCAGTAGCTGTACTGGTAGTTCGGCCGGTCGGTCTGGGCTTCGAGGCGCAGCTGTGGCGCTTCGAGGGTGCCCAGGGCGTCTATGCGTAGCTGCCGCACTTGTCGGCTGTGCCATTGCAGCATCTGCCTGGCGTCGCCGATCTCGAACCTGATGTCGGCCTGGTCAGGGTTCATTGTGCGGAAGTTCAGGTGGCCGTTCGCCATGTGGGTCCCCCTATCCTCAAGACTGATGTCTGTCTAGACAGAATGACAGACTTACGTCTGTCTGTCACGCCGCGTCAGAGTAGGAGGCGATGTCGCCGACGTGCCCTCGAGCGAGCAGGCTGACGGTGCCGTTCTTGGGGCCGCTGCGATTCTTTCCGATGTGCAGGGTGACGACGCCGGTCTCCACGCCGTCGTCGCTGAGCTCGGGAACCAGGAACAGGATCGCGTTCGCGTGCTGTTCGAGGGCGCCGGAGTTGTGCAGGTCGGACATGAGCGGCCGCTTGTCCTGGCGCTTCTCGACCTCTCGGTTCATCTGGTGGATGGCGATGATCGGCACGCCGAACTCGCGCGCGGTCAGCTTGAGTCGTCGCCCGGTCTCTCCCAGGGCCAGGTCGTTGCGTTCGGCGGCGGGGTGCTGCATCAGCCCGAGGTAGTCGACAACGACCAGGGCGGGCAGCATGTCCTGGCGCTGCAGCTGCCGTAGCCGGGCCCGCAGCGTGTCAGCGGTGTAGGACGCGGACTCGGCAACGTCGAGCAGCAGCGGAGCGTCGGCCAGGTCCGTGTAGCACTCGGTGAGCTTGCGCAGATCGCGTTCGGTCAGCTCCGGGCGGTGGACGTCGGGGAGCAGCTTGGCCATCTCGACGTTGGCCTCGGCCGCGAGGATGCGCGCCGTCAGCTCCAGTTCGCTCATCTCCAGGGAGACCACCAGGGCGGTGCGGCGGTGGCGGAAGGCCACCTGGCGCGCGAACCTCAGTCCGAGCAGGGTCTTGCCGACGCTGGGACGCGCGGCGACGAAGATCAGCTCTCCTGGCCGGATCTTGAGCAGCCGGTCGAGGTCGGGCAGGCCGGTGGACAGCACGTCGTGGTCGCTCACGTCGAGCTGGGCGAGGTGGTGCTCCAGGCCGGCCGCGAGTGCCGGGGTCGGGATCCAGCCGGACCGGGAGACGCGGCGCTCGATCACCGCGTCGAGGTCGGCGCGCATCTTCTCGAGGACGTCGTCGACGTCCTCGCCCTGCAGGTTGCCGTAGCCGCGCTGGGTCATGCGGGTGCCGACTTCGCCCATGCTGCGCAGCACGGACTTCTCGGCGACGATCTCGGCGTAGTAGGCGGCGTTGGCCGCGGTGCTCGGCACTGCGTACAGCGTGTGCAGGTACGGCGCACCACCGACGCGGTCGAGTTCTCCCCGGCGTTCCAGCTCGGCCGACACCGCGACCGGATCGGTCGGGTGGCCGTGCTGGTGAAGGTCCAGGATGGCCCGGTAGATGGCGGTGTGTGGCGGGCGATAGAAGTCCTGTTCGCGCAGGACTTGGCTTACCGCGCTGATCTCGTCCGGCGCCAGGAGCATCGCGGACAAGACGGTCTGCTCGGCCCTGACGTCGAACGGGGGCGTGAGTGAGTCGTCCGGGTCGAGGAGGGCTTTCCCGTTCGGCATGGTCATGCTGAAGTCTCCAGATTCGCAGGTCACAGGCGTGGCTGAACGACCGCTCGAGGCGGTGTCGGCGATGGCCGGTCGTGGCTCACGTCGCTGTGGTGCGGGCCTGCTGGTCGGGGTGGTTGGGGTGGCAGGTGCAGGGCACGTTCTGACCGCTCACGCGGTCGAAGGTGATGCGGTGCCGAACGTCTCGGATCGCGGGGTTTGACTCTCCCAAGCTGGTGTTGCCGCACTCGCCGCAGTGGCCTGGAATTTGGGGCTCGCGCGAGTGGTCACCCTTGTGCATGCCGGTCGAGGCGTCAGCGGGCATCTCAGGGCTGGCAATCGGCGTCTGGTGATCAACGCCGGACGTCTGCGGCAGCGTGTACCGGGCGGGAAGCAGGCGGGCGGGAAGGCGATCGTCCTCGAACGCGCCGATGACGAAGCCCGGCGACTGGGCGCGCCGCTCGGCCAGCGCGTAGCGCGCGTGGTCCACCAGCTCGTCCACGGTGTAGCCGTACTCCAGCCGAGCGCGGGTCATGGCAGCGACCAGCCGCCGAAGCTCGGGTGCGCTCGGACGCCAGCCGCGTTGCAGCCAGGGCAGTGCCCGTGCCGCCGTGTCCAGTTCTTCGTCCACCGCGGCGGCGGTCGCCCCGAGGGGCGATCCGCCAGCGGCGGTCCCTCCTTCGATCGATCGAGGGAGGGAACCTCCCGAGAGGGAGGTTCCCTCCCTCTCTTCTTCCGCGTCGGCATACACCGGATAGGGCTGACCTGGGGGAATGTCGCCCTTACCGGTGTATGCCGGGAAGGGCTCGCCAGCCTTACCGGCATTTGCCGGATTGGGCTGACCTGGGGGAATGTCGCCCTTACCGGTGTATGCCGGGAAGGGCTCGCCAGCCTTACCGGCATTTGCCGGATTGGGCTGACCTGGGGCGTCGCGGAACAGGTTCCGGGGGAGCAAGGTGACGGAGCGGGCCTTCGTCGGCTTGCCGGCCTTCTCCGATGCGGCCGCGTCCGCGTCGTCGATTCCGCCCCGTACGGCGATGTCCAGTTCCGCGTAGTCCTTGGGCCCGGTGTAGTTGGCGGGCGGGCGGCGGAAGACTCGGTACAGGTGATCGATCTTGCGGCCGGTCGCGGGATCGCGGCGAGCTTGCCGGCGACCCTTCTTGTCGCGGCCGCCGTCGAGGATCTGGAGGAACTGGATCTTCTGCAGGTACTCGAAGATCCAGGAGGCGTCGTCGGGTCGCTTGTATCCGGCGAGAATTGCCAGTTTGCGCTGGTTGACCCGTACGTACAGGTCATCCTGAACCCGTTCGAGCGAGGCGGTGAGCGCCTGGACCACGGGAAAGACGGAAGTGCGGGCGGACTCGATCACCTTGCCGTCAGGGCGGGTGGGCGGCATGAAAAGAAGGCAGGCGGTCACCCAGAAGGGAACGTCGCCACTGACCGGCGACTCACCGGTGTCTACCTGCGCTTCTCGCGAACTGACCGACTCCACTGGGCGTCGTCGTTCCGTTGGCGGTGGTGCCGACATTGCGTCACTCCAGAGCAAGGGTGTGACGCGCTCGCTCGAGAGGGTGCTGCGCAGTGACCTACACGTCCCTTACTCTGGTTGCTGCTGGGCACCAGAGACGTGCTTTTCACTGCGCAGGGTTCCCCCCGACCGCGGCGCGTTCTTGGGGCTTTGTTCCGGGGTCTGTCATGGAGCTCCCAACTCCTGACAGGCCCCGAACGCTTTTCTGGCCATCGATCCTCGCATTGGGCGAGGTGCGGGCGGTGGTTCACGGCGATGGCACGGCGTGTCTCCCGCTCACCGGAACTTCCTTTGCGCTGGTCATCACAGGTCCAATGCGGCTCGTAACAGAGCGTCGACGCGATCACGGGCATCCACGGCGAGCTCGTCGACGCGCTCGCGCAGCCCCGGTCTGTAGAGCCTGTTGATGATCCCGGCGTGCACCCAGCCGTGGCCGTCGATAGGCATGGCCAAGACGTCCTGCGGATCGGTGTCGACGACCTCCGCGCCCAGTAGCCACGGTCGCGGCGAGTCGTTGATGCCGTCCGACGAGATCAGCACCATCAGCCGCGATCGTGGCGAAGCGTCGAGTTCGTAGCGCCACACCTCACCCCGCAGCACGCAGTTCCTCCTCCACGGCCGCGAGCTCGAGCTCGTCCCCTGCGAAGGCGGCGTCCAGTTCAGTGCCCTCCGGCGCCGGACCGACGCCGGTCCGGACCGCTTCGCGCCTGGCGGCGCGCGACATCCACGCCGACAGCGACATGCCGGCCCTATTCGCGGCCCTCACAGCGAAGTCGTGCGCCTCCGTGTCGAAGCTGAAAGTCACCTTACGAGTTGCCATACCGGTTACCTTACTGCTCGATTCCGGCTGACCTCGAACGGGTCAGAGAAGTGGCGTGTCGCCTCGCGCGCAGCGTCAGGACCATGGGATCTACCTGCGCTTCGGCGGTCTCGTCTTGGCGCACCGCCACCGTGACGGCCGTTGTGCCGCGCATGCGGTGCAGTGCGCTCTGGATGTTGTCCATCACGCTGGTCACCTGAGTCACGACATCAGGGCCCGCCAGCATGCAGCCGGTCTCTTCCGTCCACGCCTGCGCGTCCACGACGACGTCCAGCGTCGCCACCACGCGCACCATCTCACGATCGCTCATTCGCGCCGCCCCCCAACGGTTCTGGATCACGTTACTCCGAATGGTGCATGAGCGCTCAGGCAAATGTGAGCGATTTCGGTACGCCTGTACGCATCCGGGTGGAGCTTGATCCAAGCCCCTGACGTGCTGGTCAGGGCCGTTCTAGGATGCGCCGCCATGGTCAAGAACCAGGCCGCGGCCGCCGACCTGCTGGTCAACGGCCGCGTTGGCTGGGAGCTCGGACGGGTGATCTACAGGCCGGCCGCCTGCCACTCCGGCATGGCCCGCTGCTCGATCTCCTCGGGCAGGTCGGTGTCGTCCCAGTGCCACTCGCCGGTGCAGGCGGGGCAACGCGTGCCGTAGACCATCGATCCGGGCTCGCTGAACGACTTCAGCACCACGTGCGGGCAGTTGTCCTTGGTGAGCAGCTGCGTGCGCCAGCCGAGCCGGTTGATGGTGGCCAGGCCGTGGTGCTCGCGGTCGAGGATGAGGACCTCGCCCTGGGCGTCCGGGTAGATGAGCGCCAGGGCGGCGAGCGCGTCGACGCCGGTGACGTCGTTCGTGGACGTGTGCCCGGCCGGATGGGTCAGGATCACGCGGTGCGTCGGGGTGGTGCTGCAGGTCGGGGCAGGGTTCGTCACGGGAAGACCTCCGGACGGTCAGAAAGACAGACAGATGGATGTGCGGATGTCCTGATGTGATGACGTGGCAGCTCAGAGACCGGAGCGGACGCGGCTGAGCTCAACGTTCCAGTCGACCATCGACGCTTCCTCGCCCGCGCGAACCTGGGCGAAGGTGTCCTCGAGGAAGTCGATGAGCACTTCGGCGGACATGGCGATGTCAGCTTGGCCCCACGGCGTGCGCAGCGTGATCGTGAGGACGTCGTAGCTCGTGCGGGCGAACACCACGTCGCCCTCGCCGGTCACCTCGCCGTCGTTGCGGGCGACCAGGCCCTCGTCGAGCAGGTCGCGCGCGAAGACCCACGGCACCGAGCCGCTCTTGTCCTTGGGGATCATGACGATCGCCCACGGGTCGGACGGGTCGTAGATCAGCTCGATCAGCGTCGTGTACTCGCCGATGCGGCCGGTGGTGGTGATCATGACGGGCTGGGGGCACGGAGCGACCATGGTCACCGGCCTCCCGTCGCACGGGCGAGCGCCGTGAGCTCGACGTCGGCCCACAGGGCGAAGATCCCGGCCTCGGCCCGACGCAGCGCGGCGTTCGAGGTGGTCATCGAGTCGCCGGTGGCGGCGCCGATGCCGTCCAGGAACGCGGCTTCCTGCTCGAGCTGGGTCGACAGGTTGGTGAGGATCGCGGCGCGCTCCTCGGCCGAGCCGGTCGCGTACAGCTGCGGCGTGATCGCGCGGGCGAGTTCGGGCAGGCCGCGGACGACCTGGCACCGCAGCGCCTTCTGGTCCAACATGGTCACAACTCCGTTCCGTGACGGGGTCGGCCTGGTCGACGGTGTGCTGTGGAGGCGAGTCGTTGACCAGGCCTTTTGCTTTCCTGAACGACAGCATGCCAGAAAGACAGACAGACAGCAAGACAGACAGCAAGACAGAGGTCTTGTCGTCTGTCTTGCTGTCCGCTACCGTGGATTCCGCCAGGGCAAACCACCAGGTGAGCCGCACGAACGGCAATCCGCACAGGGAAGGAATCCACGACCATGACGTCCCGTTTTGGCGAGAAGATCACGAACGCCGAGGCGTACGACACCGCTCGCGGTGCCGCGAAGGAGATGAGCGACGAGCTGCTGGCCAAGGTGGCGGCCGACAAGTCGAACGGCCCGAACCAGGCGAAGGCCGCTGCGGACGAGCAGGCGGCGCGTCAGGCGACCACCTGACGTAGGCAGTCCTGTTCCGACAGACCTCTCCCCGAGAAGGCGCGACAGCACGCGGCGCAGCAGCTCGTCCCACGAACCAGAACTGACCGGCGCCGAACTCGAAGGCCCGCGCTCCACCCCCGGAGCGCGGGCCTTCGTCGTGCGCTGTGCTGCTCAGGTGGCCGGTAGCGGCCCGCGCATGTCACGGTGCCCGGCATGGTGTCGTTGCCGAACCCGTGCGTGGTCCTGATGGTCGGAGCCTCCGGAGCGGGCAAGAGCACGGTCGCAGCCGCGTTCGCCGCCCGGCGCCCCGGTTTGGAGGTCCTGAGCTACGACGTCGCCCAGGGCGACGGGGGCGTGTGCACGCCGGCCTCCGTCGACCAGGTGCACGCCGTGCTCGCGGAGCGGTGCGCGGCCGGCGCGTCGAGCGTCGTCGACGGCACCCACCGCCAGGCCGACCGGCGCGTGGCCGTCGTCGCCCTCGCCACGGCGCACGACCTGCCCGTCCTCGCCGTCGTGCTGCGCGTGCCGCTGGCGAGCTGCCTGCGCAACCAGCACCGGCGGGCCCGTCACGTCCCCGAGGCCGACGTCCGCGCGCACCACGCCGCCGTCGAGGCCGCCCTGCCGCTGCTGCCGCACGAGGGCTACACGGCCGTCGTCGTCCTCGACGAGCCCGCCGTGACGGGCCTCGTGGCCGCTGACCTGCGGTCAAGCACGTAGCGAGCGCCGCCGCCGCGCCCTCGTCGCTGCGCCGTTCGAGTGAAGCCACCCTAGGGTGCCTTGACCGGGCACCCTAGGGTGGCTAACGTTGGTGGTGTCAGAGAGAGAACGCCACCGAGGAGGACAAGATGGACTTCCAGGGCCGCACCCAGCTGGTCGACATCACCGGCATCTGCGACATCGACCTCGACGAACACAGCGGCTACGCCTGGGGCGCCACCCAGCAGAACCCCCAGGACCTGCACATCGAAGTCCAGCGCGCCTGCCACTGCGGCGGGAAGTCCTTCTGGGTGCCCCTGGCCGCGGCCCGCACCCACGGCTACACCGGCTGACGGGACCGGCGGCCCCCACGGGGGCCGCCTCCGCCACGTCCCGCCCTCGCACCACGGAGAGACCATGACCCAGCCCCCGGCCAATCCCGGCCTGACCACCGCCCTGGCCCTGCTCGCCGCACTGCCGGCCGACCAGAGGGCCCTCGTCCTAGGCGCCGTGCTCGACCGCGCCAACCACAAGCTGCTCAGCGCGTGGCGCGTCGAGGCCGTCCACGCGGTCGCCACCCGCGACCGCACCTCCACCTACGCCACCGCCGCGCAGGAGCTCGGCGTCACGACCGGCGCCGTCAAGAAGGCCGTCATCCAGCACCGCAAGACCATCGCGCCCGCGGACGGCCAGGCCGTCAAGCCCGCCTCGCTCACCGTGGCCGAGCAGCTGCTCCAGCACGCCACCGCCACCGGCCGCGACGAGGACTGGCAGCTGGCCCTGGACACGCTGCGCGCGGCCGGATCCGGCGCGCTCGCCGACCACCTCGCCGCCGCCCGCGCCGAAGGCCGGCCGGTCATGTTCCTGGTCAACGAGGCCGACGCCGTCCTGGGGAAGCGATGACCGAGACCAGCACCCGCGACCGGATCACCGCCGCCCTGGCCCGCGCCGCGCGAGACAACGACGGCACGCTGACCGTCGAGCTGGCGGCCGACGTCGCCGTTCTGGACCTCACCGCCCTGGCCGTCGACCTCGAACAGCTCCAGGACGACCACGAGCAGCTGCGGCAGCTGCACGAGCTGCTCCAGCGCCAGTACCCCGAACAGGTCGGCGACCTCCGCAAGAAGGTCGACCAGTGGCAGGAGGCGCACCGCTCCGCCCAGCGCGCCCTCGTGCGCGTGGAGACCGAGCGCGACGAGCTGCGGCGCGCGATCGCCACGGCGGCCGGCCTCGACCCCGACCTGATCAACACCCTCGACACCGACTACCTCGGCCTGCTGGCCACACTGACCGACCGACAGACAGACAGTCAGACATCCAGCCAGACCGCGCGCTGAGTTCTGCGCACGACCTCGCGACCGCATAGCGAAGGGCCCGGCACGTCTCCCGCGTGCCGGGCCCTCCGCCGTGCTTCTCGTGTGCTGCTACTCGTCGGTGTGGCCCGCGGCCAGCACCCGCAGCGCCGTGCCGATGTACGTGTTCTGCGCGCTCGGGAACAGCTGCTCCCAGACCTTGTTCTCCGCCCGCACGAGCTCCTGAGCGGCCGCCACGACGCGCTCGAGGGTGAACGCCCGCGGACCGCCCTGGGCGCGGTCGGCGATGCCCTGCTGCTGCTCGATCGGCAGGTCCGGGAACGCCGCGCGCACCCGGAGCAGCACGTCGAGATACACCTGGACGTCGTCCTGATCGACGTCGGCGGTGGTAGTAGGCGGGTAGCCCATGGTCGTTCCTTCCGGTCGATGTGCGGGTTCGGGACAAGGCTCACGGCGTCCCTCGTACGGCAGGTTCAGGGCGCGATGAGGTCGACGCTGCCGCGGGCCTGTGCCGCAAGCTCGCCGTGCCGGCGCATCATGTCGTCGTGCCAGGCCTCGCGGCCGACCGCGACGAACGCCGGCCGCAGCTCGGCCAGGCGCCGGCCGACACGCTCCATGTCCGCGGCGGTGAACTCGTTAGGCACCGCGGCACGCTCGTCGAGGTCGTCGCTGTTGTAGAGGTAGTTCGCGTACGGCGAGCGCGCGTACTTCCAGTGCTGGTAGGCGTCGCCGTTGTCGATCCCGACCATGTCGCCGGACGGCGTCAGGATCACGTTCCCCTCGTTGCGGTCTCCGTGGCTCACCACGGCGTCCGCCAGGCCGAGCAGCTTGCCCTGCCGACTGCCCGGGGCTGCGGTCGATGTGTCCTGACCGGACATCTGCAGGGCCTCGACGGTCTGGCCCTCGATGAACTCCATGTGCACCTCGGCCTTGTCGCTGCGCGTCACCGCGGCCGCGCGCAACCCGCAGGCCTGCAGCACCAGCGGCGTGAGCTCCTCGGCATCCGACAACGCGATCGGGTCGAAGCCGGCGTCATAGCCGTGCCGGTCGTTGCGCTTGCGCACCACCCGCTCGCCGTTGGCGTAGGTCAGCACCTCCGTTACCGCCGTCTCGCTGCGCATCCGCTGCACCTCGACCGGTTCCTCGGACGGCACCGTCAGGATCAGCCCCGCCCGATCCCGAATCACTGCGGCGTCGTGAGCCACCCGCGCGGCCACGCGAGCCTGCCCCATCGCCACCTCGGCTTCGCGCACCTTCTGCCTGGCCTCCTCGACGACCTCAGCGGGAGCACCGGTGTCGCGTGCCAGGCGTAAGGCCGCTCTCGCGCGGCTCTTACGCTGCCGCGCGTTCTGCGTGATGCGGCTGCCAGCGATGCTGCCGGGACACCGGCGGCCACCTTCAGCCAGCGCTCTGCACATGTCACGTCCCCTATCCGACCTGCAAGTATGCCGCACGAGAGGCGGGGTGAACGAAGGCCTGGCCGCAGGCACAGACTGGGCTGCGGCTGATCGGTGCCGGCTGGAAGAGCTCAGGCATCATCAAAGGGACTCCCGCCGTTGCGTGGGCGTTGAGGAAGCCGGTCGGGCGGGGGTGCTTGCAGGCGTGTCCCGCCCGACCGGGCGAACTCAGATCACGATCAGGTGCCGCGCGAGCTTGCTGGTCAGCGGATCCACCGCAGCCGCGCCGTCCCAGTCGACCGCACGTACGCCGCCAGGCAGGACGACCACCGTTCCGCGCTGCGGCCGCCACGTGCCATCCGTCCAGTCCTGGTGCTCGACCCGCACGCCGTCGTCGACGAGCGCGACGTCGGCCAGGTCGCCAGAGCCCTTCTGCTGCTCGCTCACCAGGACCTCCCGATCTTGTTCAGCACCATCGCGGCGAACGCGTTGCGCTGCGATGGGTGCACGTGCCTGGCCAGCTCGGCAAGCCGGTCGACCGCCACGGTGACCGGGTCGTCCTTCTTATCCGCGCGCTCAAGCTGCTGGCGGCCGATGACCACCTCGGCCGCCGCATGCCGGGCGCTGACCTGGTCGCGCAGCGCCTCGTCCTCGCAGCGCCGCAAGTACTTCGGGTCCGGGTACTTCGATACCCGGCCCTCGCGGCGGACCACCTGGACCTCGTAGACCGAGCCAACCGCGAAACTGCCGCGCGGCTTGTAGAACAGCTCGTTGCGGTGCGGATCGTCGAGCGGGATCCACGCGTGGAACCGCTTGCCGTTGTCGACGCGCGAACCGCCGAACACCCACTCCTCCGGCTTCGGCTCGACGGCGTCGCTTTCCTTGTCACTCATGGGTTTCCGTATCCTCCTTGTTCAACATCGCTGATCGGCCGGAGCATGTCCGCGGCCGCGAGCTCCTCGAGGAACTCCGCGCACGCCGGACACGGCGGCTCGTCGGCGATCGCGTGCAGTCGCAGCCCGACAGACGAGCCGTGGAACTCGACCTCCTCATCGGCGCCGTCCAGCCAGCCGTCACCGAACGGCAGCGCCTCTTGGATCGGAGCCTGCGCCCGTGCGGCGTCGCGCTCGTGCTCGTGCGTCACCTGCAGCCGAACCAGGCGCGCGGCGTGCAGGCCGTCGCCGGTCACCGCGCTGCCTCTCGTCCTGGTCGACGCGCTCGCACGTCCTGCCAGTCGGCCAGCACGACCTCGTCCCAGTCCGAGCTCAACGTCGGCGCGGCCGCGGTGATCTCGCGGTGCATCTCCTCGATCACCTCGACCGGCACCCGCCGGCCGAACCCACAGACGTGGCGCGCAGCCCGCGCTTCGTTGCGCGCGAGCACGACCTCCAGCGGCGGCAGCAGCACCACGGCGACGCTGCGCACCGCGAGCTCGGCCGCCAGCACCGTCACCAGCGACCGCGCCGCGGCGTCCGCGTTCGTCGCGTCCCACACCACGCTCCGGCCAGCGCGCGCCGCGCTGGTGGCCGTCGCGACCGCCAGCTCGACGGCCAGCGCGGTCACGAGTGGGTCCTGGTCGCACACGCACCGGTGCGACGACAGCGCCGCGCGTCCGACGTCGAGGCTCACCACCTCCACGCCTGGCGCGTTTCGTGCGATCCACGTCGACTTGCCCGCTCCGGCCGGTCCGATCATCGCCACGATCGCCGGGCCCTCGCCCAGCAGCTCCAGCGCCGCGGGCATCGCGTACAGCCCCAACTGGCCACGACCGGCCACCTGCTCCCGGAACAGGCGGGCACCCTGCAGCACCCAGTGGAAGACGTCCTCGCCGTCCTGGCCCCACGGCGCGCAGCAGCCCGCCGCGCGGTGCACGTCGACGAGCTCGGCCACGCCCAGGTACCCGACCGGACACCCGGCGGCGTCGGCGAAACCCGCCAGGCCCAGATCGGCGGCGAGCTTCGTCCCGGCCGCCTCCCACCGCTGACCAGCGTGAATCGCTACAGGTCCGCGGTAAGAGGTCGACCAGGTCCGGTTCTCGATCGGCTTGTGCCCGGCGGCGACCAGGTGCGCCCACGGGCGGCGGACCGACAGGGCCCGTGGCGTGAGCGTCCTGGTCGCCACCAGAGACGACATCTCGATCACGCCAGGACGCGCTGACGGGCGTCGTCCGCCGCGTCGGTGCGGGTCGCGAAGTCGTAGTGCCCGGCGTGCAACACGAACCGGTCCACCTCATCCTGGAAGATCAGCACGTGGTTGCTGTACGTATCACCGGACCTGGTGAGCGCGGCCGCCTGGCTGTAGACGCCGCGCTCGAAGCTCCCGCCGTCGAACCGCGTGACCTCCAAGACCTCGAACCCGTCGAGCGTCGCGGGCACCCGGACGCGGAACATCGACTCCGACATCCTGAGATCGGTGTCGGCGAGCTCCACCCGGTAGCCGCCGCGCCGCCGGTCCAGGCGTACGCGGAACCCGTGCTCCACGTACGGCCGCACCCGCACGGCGCCCTTCTCGTCCAGCAGCCGCATCAGCTCGTGACCGTCCTGCTCGGACTGCCGGGCCGCCGCGTGCACAGCGTCGCGCAGCTCGTCGCGCAGCAGGCGCAGCCCGGACTGGGAGGCCATGGCCAGGGTCTCCGCGCCCCAAGCGATGTACTCGGCCTCGGCCGCCGCGTACACGTCAGCGATGACGCTCTCCGGGACGTGGTGGTCGCTGTACGCGCACGGGCAGTCGATCCGGTGCCCCGGGCCGAAGCGGTCGGCCGCGCAGCCGGCGCAGTGTTCGATCGTGACCTTGCTCGATGTCATGCAGACAGAATGACAGACAGACGGCCAGACATCAAGATGTCTGTCTTTTAGGGGAATATCTCCAGTTCAACGGCATGGCGTGGCGAGCATTTGCGGGTCTCGAAGGCGGGGAGCGGTGACCTGCGGTGTCGTGACCTCGCCTGGTCAGATCGGCGAGACGGCGACCGCAACGAGCGCGAGCACCGCGATCACCCCCGCCCAGGTCAACGCGAAGCGGATCCACGCCAGCCTGCGAAGCCACGGCATCGCATAGTGCACGCCGGCGTTCTTGAGCACCGCTTCGCCGGCGCGAATTCGTCCACGAATGCCCACGGGTTCAACTCCCTTGTGTCGCGTGACTTCTGCCGCACGCTGATGCCGCTTTGAGGGAACGTGCCGCGCCAAAGCTCCTGGAGATGGTCTCACCAGCCGTGATGTGCCGGGCGTGGCCGCGGTGCCGGCGCCGGGCCGATGCGCCGGCACCGCGGAGGCAAAAAGGCCGGCGCAGATTTCCGCCGATGCGCAGAAATTCTCTTCGAATTGCCCCCGAAACCTCGCGCTGTCCTTCTAACTCTGCTAGTATTTGATGTGTCGGGCGAGGGATTCGCACCCCAGACCCGGCGATCACGACACGACCGACAGGAAGGCAAGTCAGATGCAGCACCGAACCCCCTCCCGAGTCGAGGTCGCGGGCTACCGCGACCCGGAGACCGGAGAGATCGATCTCGTTGTGTACCTCGACGGCGAGGAGCAGAAGACCGTGCGCTGGCACATCTTCGACGCGGCCAGCTGGTTCGAGGAGGACGACGAGCCCGAGGCCCGGATCCCGCTGAGCCAGTGGCGCGCGGCGGCGTGGCGGGTCGCGAGCGAAGGCTCGCCGTTGTTCGCCTCGATGATCACCGCGTTCTCGACCTCCGACGAGCGCGCGTACACGGTGAACGACCTGCACCCGGCCACGGACGCGCAGCCGGACGTGACCACGGTGGCCGAGCTGGACCCGACGCTGTGGTACCAGGCGGCCAACCGCACCCCGGCCACCACGGCGATGTCGGCCGCGAACGCCGTTGTCGCGCTGCGCGCGTTCCACACCGCCGAAGGCACGCCGCAGGAGAAGGCGGAGGTGATGCTGACCGCGTTCAAGGCGGCGCTGCACTACTTCCCGGCCACGCTCACCGACACGCTGATCGCGTTGTTCGAAGCCCTGCGGCAGTTCGCCGACGCGCGCGACATCCGGCTCGAAGCCCGTCCGGCCCGCGTCGACCACATGGCGGCCGCGCTGACCGAGCTGCAGGCCGCGCTGCGCGAGTGCGTCGGGACGGTCTGGGCCCGGCAGCTGACCAGCGAGGCTCACCAGGCCGGTGTGTCCCTGGGCGAGGTCCTGGCCGACGACGTCTTCGCCGACATCAAGGAGGCCGCCTACCGCAGGTACTTCGAGGAGATCACCCGCACGCCCTAGCGGCACCGGCGCCCAGGGCCACCCACGGCCCTGGGCACCCCTCACCCCTTGTTTTCCGTCTGGCGCAGGGAATCGCACCTCTGCGCCAGGCGGCGATCACGACAACCCAACCTGGAAGGAACACCATGCAGACCCACACGACGCCGACGATCGAGATCGTCGGCCGCCGCGACCGCGCGACCGGTGAGATCGACCTCGTGGTCCTGGTCGACGGCGAGCGGCACGACACCGCGAGCTGGCAGATCGTCGACCCGGCCGCGGTCACCGCGGACATGCCGACGAGCGCCTGGCGTGCGAAGGCCTGGGCCGCCGCGCACGCGACCTCGCCCGGCTTCACCAAGGCGGTGACGGCGTTCTACACCCAGGCCGAGCAGCACGTCGCCCCGCGCGAGGACCGGCACACGGCCCGCAACGCCCAGCCGGACGCCACCACCGTGGACGACCTGGACCCGGCCGCGTGGTTCCGCTCGGCCGCGCACAGCGGCAGGGCGGCCGACCTGAGCGCGGCGCACGCCGTGGTCGCGGTGAGGGTCTTCCGCACCTGCCCGGAGCCCACGCAGCGCCGGGCGCTCAAGGTCATGATGTCGGCCTACCGCGCCGCGACCGGCCTGGACTGGGAAGGCCTCGGGTCGCTGGTGCAGGACCTGCTGACCGACCTGCGGCACCTCGCCGACGCGCGGGGGATCCGGATCGAGGCGCAGCAGGACCCCGAGGACGAGATCGGGTGCGCGATCGCCGGACTCGCGGCCGCGCTCGACGAGTCGGCCGCGAGCATCTGGACCGATGACCTCGCGCCCTTCTGGCACCTGCTCAAGCTCCGCCAGCAGGGGCAGAGGCCGTTCGACGCCGTCAAGCTGAGCGCGTTCAACCGGTACCACGACGCGGTCGTGCGCGGCAGCCTGACCAGCTAGAACACCGGAGTGCGCGGCGGTCACCGACGACCGCCGCGCACCCTCCCTTGCGGGCGTATCCCTATCTCTGCTAGTATTTGATGTGTCGGGCGAGGGATTCGCACCCCGGACCCGCGATCACGACACACTCGATCCCCAGGGAGCCCCTCGTGAATACCGCTACCCAGGCCACCGCGACGGACGTGAACGTCGCGGACATCGTCCTCAAGCTGGCCGAGCTGGTCGTCCGCGCGAGCAAGTACGACGGTCCGGCGAGCTGGCGCACGGCGGCCCGGATCATCAACAACCACCGGGTCGAGGTGTTTTTCACCGGCCCGGACTACCGGGAGATGTGGTACTCCGTCAGCGGCTACGGCAACTTCCTGAAGATCTCGTTCGACGAGGCCGTGGCCGCGATCGCGACCTGACCGGCGCCCGGTCGGCGCCGCCTCCGCGTGGACAGCGCGGGCGGCGGCGCCCGCGCTGTCCATCGCCCCTCGGCCTCGCGGTGTCATGACGCCGGCCAGGCTCGCAGGCCATGACGCCGGCGTTGACCAGGCTCCTACCGGCCCGCTGACCAGCGGCAACGGGAAATGCGCTTGATTCGTCCAGCGTTCCCCTTGCGACCGTATCTCTAACTCTGCTAGTATTTGATGTGTCGGGCGAGGGATTCGCACCCCAGACCCGCGATCACGACACACTCAACCAGGGAGCTCCCGCATGAGGACGACCATCGCCCGCACCGCCACCCGCAAGATCGCCGCCATCGAGGCCGCCGTCGTCAGCACGACCGTCTACGACCAGCGCACCGGCGAGACGCTGCAGTCCACCTTCAAGGCCGCGCTGGAGACCCTGCGCGAGTACGACTTCGCGCGCCTCTACGACAACGGCAACGACACCTGGACCGTCTACGTCCACAGCAACCTCTGGTTCCACCTCTATAGCCAGGCCGCCCTCGACCGGATCGCCGCGGAGCAGGCGGAGCGCGACCGGCAGCTCGCCGCCCGCGTGGCGGCCGCGCCCATGTTCCCCACCATGACCCGCGAGCAGCGCCAGGCCCGGACCATCGCCCGCACCACGTCGATTCACGACCTGGGCCGCTCGAACGCCGTCACCGTGACGCGGACCCGCAAGGCGATCGGAACCCAGATCGCGGAGGCCTGCGAGGCACTCGGGATCGAGCTGGGCCACGGCGAGCACCAGGGCGTGCCGAGCTACGTCGTGTACGGCGAGCACTACAGCGCCGGGCAGCTCGCGGACCTGGTGCTGCAGGGCGGTTTCGACGGTTCCTACGGCAAGAGCGAAACCCGCGTTCGTGAGGACTCGCCGCTGCGCCCGGCCGCCGTCGCCCGCCGACTCCTGCTCAGCGAGCTACCCGAGTCCTACACCGCCGACGAGGTGGACGAGATGACCGACGACGAGGCGCTCATCGCCGCCGTGTCCAGCGGCGTTCTTCAAGGCTGACAAGGCATATCGCGCGGCGGCCGCTGATCTCCACTGGCGGCCGCCACGCATCCCCCTTGCGTGTGTCTATCTAACTCTGCTAGTATTATGTGTGTCGGGCGAGGGAGTCGCACCCCAGGTCCGCGATCACGACAACGGCAGGATCAAGGGAGTCACGCAATGGAAGCCACGACCGCGCAGCCGATGACCGAGGTGGCGCTCAGCGAGCCGAACGCCGTTGTCGTCCAAGAGTTCTCCCGCGGCTCGCGCATCATCGAGTTCGCGGCCGGCGTCCAGGTCGGCCTCGACCCCAGCGACCGCGTGTACTGGGCCACGCCTGACGGCTGGGACCTCGTCCTGGAGCGGCCCGACCTGTTCCGCGAGGAGTACTACCGCGTTCTCGGTGACACCACCGGATGGCCGACGACGACGGAATCCGAGTACTACGCGATCCGACGCTGACCCGGTCGGCGGGTCGTCCCCCTGGTCAGTTCGGGCAGTTCTGACCAGGTCAGATGAGGGTCACGCGTGGCGGTCCACGGTGACCGCCACGCGTCACCGCTTGCTCTGTACTTCTATCTCCGCTAGTATTTGATGTGTCGGGCGAGGGAGTCGCACCCCGGACCCGCGATCACGACGACACCATCGAACACGGGAGTTCCCGCATGCACACCTTCGCCGACAACGCGTTCCGGCAGCCGCCGCAGGGTCAGGACGAGGCGGTCGGCCGCAAGCGCCGGGTCCTGGCCGTCGATCCGGAACCCGAGATCCGCACGCCGGCCGACCTGGACCCGATGGCGTGGCTGGGCGACCGCGCTCGCCGCGAGACCGGCCGCCTGGCCGACATCGAGCACGACAACACCATGCACGCAGGCCTGGCCCTGGTCGCGGTGCTGGTCTTCGACCACTACTTCGCCCACCGGATGCAGCCGGTCGCCGTGGCGGCCGAGGCCGCGGTCCGCTCCTACCGCCAGGCCGCGAAGCTGGAGGGCGAGGAGTTCGGCGCCGTGCTGACCGAGCTGTTCGCGGCCGCCATGCACCTGATGGACGCTCGCGGCGTCGACCTGCAGGCCACCTTCGGCGACGAGATGACCATGGCGCTGGGGACCATGCTCTACACGCTGGAGAACTGCGCCAACGACCAGTGGAGCGGCAGGCTCGACGGCCAGCGGTTCGCGGACCTGCTCGCGGCCGCGCACGCGCA
Source organism: Lentzea sp. NBRC 102530 (assembly GCF_030269365.1). Lineage (GTDB taxonomy): Bacteria > Actinomycetota > Actinomycetes > Mycobacteriales > Pseudonocardiaceae > Lentzea. The sequence goes on along the minus strand of NZ_BSTF01000028.1, from coordinate 56,433 downwards.
CTACTGGGACCAGATCACCTGCCTCAACGACGACGAGCCCGACCAGATCGACCGGACCCGCCGCGTCGCGGCGGTGTGGAGCGTCGACGACGGCGAGTTCGCCAAGATCGAGTGGTGCATGGACCCGGTGCTGCACCGCGACCGGCGGGGCGTGTGCCTGTGCTGCCTGCTCAGCCTGGTCGACGACGAACCGGCGGACCTGCCGCGAACCTGCCCCGGCCTCGAGGCGCACCTGGCCGAGCAGCACGCACGGGTCGTCAAGAAGCTCGCGCCGGAGCTGGTCAAGGGCCGCGTCTTCGACGTCTCGACCCGCCTGAGTACCCACGAGGCCGTCATCGCCGAGATCCAGCAGCAAATCCAGCAGGGCTGACCAGGGGAAACGAGTTCGCGCGCGGCGGTCACCGACGACCGTTGCGCGCTTCCCCTTGCGTCCGTATCTCTATCTCTGCTAGTATTATGTGTGTTGGGCGAGGGAGTCGCACCCCGGACCCGCGATCACGACAACACCAGGAGAACGGCCGCCATGACGCACACCATCACCCTCGACAACTCCAGCCCCGAGGCCCTCGCGCACGCGCTGCGGCAGCTCGACGACACCCTGCGGAACACGCTCGCGCAGACGCTGCGCGAGATCGAGAACGAGGGCAACGAGGCGCTGATCCTCGACACTGTGCGCGAGGTCCTGGCCCGCGATCTGCCCGGTCGTCAGGCCGCAGGTGTGCTGTTCAGCTCGTCTCTGAGCCAGTGCGGTTTCTTCTACTACCTCGACATCACCGCCCAGGTGCTCTGCGACGACGGCACGATCACCGACGTCGACTTCGACGACCTCGACACCGCGCTCGAAGAGCAGTGGGACGAGGTGGGCATCAACAGCACGGTCCTGGTCGACCTCCGGCGCGGCACGGTCGCCTTCCTCGACTGCGTGCCCGACCTGCACCGGGAGCTGAACATCCCCGCCCCCGCCGCGCAGGCGAGCAGCGCGACCCCCTGACCCAGCGAAGTGCGACGTGCGGGTCGCTCCGGTTCACGCAGCGGCCCGCACATGCCCCGAAAGGACGATCGTGAAGACGTACGAGCAGCTGATGAACGAGATCTCGGCCGAAGGCCGCGAGGCCGGCCTCGCGGCGGCCAAGACGGTCACCGATCCCGCGACCGCCCCGCGCAACCCGGAGGCCTACGGGTACACCGACCCGTCGCGGATCCACCACCCGTACTGGCAGGACGGTTTCGCAAAGGGCTGGAACGCCGGCGTGAGCAGGCGGTCGCGATCGGCCGCTGCAGCGAACCAGGAGCCGAACGCCGGTTAAGGACCCGCCTTGACCGCAGAAACCTCTACCCCCCAAGGAAAAGACACAGTGGACAGCGAAGCGAGCGACTACTTCAAGGTCACCATCCAGGCCATCGACGACTACGACAGCGCCCCGGCCGAGCTGGAAGTCAGCCACAGCCCGGACGAGGAGGAGAACGGTCCGGAGAACGGCATCGGGCTGGCCTGGACCCTGCCCGCGCGCAAGCGGTTCGAGAGCGTGCACCTGGCCCCCGATGCGACCGAGCGACTCCGCGACGCGCTCGACGTGAACGACGACGCCAAGGTCACCATCCAGGCCACCGACGACTACGACGACACTCCGGCCGAGCTGGAGGTCAGCCACTACCCGGACGAGGACGGCATCCAGCTGGCGTTGACCCTGCCCGAGCGTGCGGAGGCCGAGCGGTTCGAGAGCGTGCACCTGGCCCCGGACGCGGTCCAGCGACTCCGCGACGCGCTCGCCGCAGCGCTGGCCTACCGGCTTTCCCAGTCGGCCGATCTGCAGTCCTGACGGCAACGTCCCACCTGGTCGCAGATCAACGTGGGGGTGCCTTGAGCTTGACCACTTCGGTGTCCAAAGGCCGCGGATATGCGGTGGGGCCGGCACACCTTCCGCCCGAAGGCGGTTCGCACGGTGCCGGCCCCGATCACGACAACAACCCGGGAAGCCCGAATCGAGTCGACTTCAGTGTATTCGGAGGTCAAGACCCCTTCCGTCATACACCTATCTCTGCTAGTATTTGATGTGTCGGGCGAGGGAGTCGCACCCCGGACCTGGTGATCACGATCAACAACTACAGAGTGGGAGTACCTGATCATGAGGGGAACTTCGTCGATCGTCTCGACCACGTTGGTGGTGGCCGGACCGCAGATCTTCGAGGGACTGGGGATCAATCGGGTCGGCGAGGACGACACGGTGGTGTCCATGCTGGTCGGGCCGGTGCTGTACCGGATCTACAAGCCAGAGCTGGTGGTCGATCACGTCTACCAGATGTGGCGCGCGGCCGGTGTTCACCGCACCCGCCTGCCGAAGCTCTTCGGGCCGGTCCGCCTGCCTGGTGACGGCAGTCAGGCGACCTGCGTGCTCAGCCTGACGGCGTACCCGGCCGTGGTCGCGGATCTCGTTCCCGGCCGCACCGCCCTGGACAAGCCGCACCTCGCACTGCGGGTGGGCGCGCTGCACCTGGTGGTCAAGGACCTGGCCGCCTACGAGTCCACCTTGGACGCCTGGCGACGGGCACGTGACCTCGTCCGACCCGAGAAGTGACCGGGAAACGGGGGCCTCATCCGAGGCCCCCGCCCTGGCTTATCCACAGGCCCCGAGTTGTCCACAGGTTCCGAACCGCGCCCGCCGAACCCCTCACCGATCGATCACAGTGCACGACAGCATCACCAGCGACCGCACCCGACATGCCGGCAGTGACGCCGGAAACCCTCTGAGGAGCAAGGACATGCCTACCCACCAGTGGCGCCTGAGCCCCGCGACCGCGCTCGACAGCGTCCTGGCGCACGCCGGCGCCGACGACGAGACCACCGCGCGCCGGCAGGCTCTCGACGCGGCCGCGGACCTGATCCGCGCCGGCCACGTCGAGCCCTTCGCCGTGGTGATCGACGGCGCGCCGGTCACCTACCTCGCGCCGGCGCGCACCGAGGACGGCGCGGCCAACATCGACGAGAGCCTCGCCGTCCTGGCCGACGTTCGCACCGACCTGCAGGGGAGTGACCGATGATCCGCGCCGGCCGCGACGTCGTCGACCGCCTCCAGATCGCCGCGCTCGCCGACATGAGCCCGTCCGTCGCCGCGAAGCGCAAGCCCTGGAACGCGACCGGCCACCCCGCACCCATCACCACCTACCGGCCGACCAACGGCCGGCCGCAGATGTGGGACAAGGAGCAGGCCGAGGCGTTCGCGGCCGGCCAGCCGGTGCCGCAGCTGCCCGACCAGGACTCCCCGGACGACCTGCTGGACCGCTTCGAAGCCGCCGAGCTCGCCGGCATGACCCCGGTCGCATGGGAGTCCGCCTACCACCAGGGACGCTTCCCCAGTGACGACGACAGGCTCGGTGTCCCGATGTGGCACCGGCGCACCGTCGAGGCCATCCGGGACAACCCGCCCGCTTTCAAGAAGCCCAAAGGCCCCACCGGCAACCGGCAGCGCAGATCTCAGGAGCTCGAGCAGCGCATCCGCGAACTGCTCCACGAACCCGGTCCGCGGCTGAGCGACCCCGACATCGCCCAGCGGCTGGGCGTGCACGTCAACACCGTCTTCAAGCACCGCACCCGCATCGAAGCCGCGGAGCAGGCGCCGGCCCCCGCAAGCGAGTAGTGCCGCTGGCCGCCGCCTTCACGGTGTCCATGTATCTCTGCTAGTATTTTGTGTGTTGGCGAGGGATTCGCACCCCGGACCGCAGATCACGACGACCCGAAGGACTCGCTCATGAGCACCACCAACCCCCACCCCCGGTTCGGCAAGCATGGCAAGCCGAAGCCGGAGACCCTCGCGCAGATCGCGGACGTCACGGCGTGGGCCGCGGCGCAGACGACGCCGTTCACCACCATGGAGGCCTTCCGCGCCTGCCAGCAGTCCAACGGCTACAAGGCCAGCTACGCGACCACGTACAACACGCTCCGCGAGCTGCGCGACCAGAAGCTGCTGCACCAGGTGAACGCTGCCGACGCCCACACCCACCTCTACCTGCACATCGACCAGATCGAGGGCCAGGCCGCCAAGGCGGGTGACGGACGTGGCTGACAGGTTCGACCTCATTCCCGAGGTCCTGGAGCCGGGGACGCCGGTCTTCGAGGCGCGAGCCGTCGCGAAGACGGGAACGACGAGGACGTTCGCGAGCGCCACCGCGATGACGAGGTGGATCTCCGAGCAGCTCGCCGACCCGGACGTGCACCAGGTGACGATCGAGCGCTGCCCGGACGATCCCAAGGTGCGCGATTGGCGGACAGGATGACCACCGCCCTCGAGGACCACGTCGCGGTACAGGCCCAGGAGGAGCTCGACCGCCAGGCCGAGCAGCTGCGGTGCCTCACGGCCGACCTGCTCGACCAGCAGGTCACCCTGCCGGCGCCCAACGACCGCGTCGTGGAACGGCTCGACGAGATCCACCGGCTCACCGTCCGGCACGGCCGCGCCCTGCGCGGCTACGCCCAGCGGCGACCGGAGGACGAGCACGCACCGCAGGTGTGGGACGACCTGCGCGAGCACGGCTGGACAGAGCTGGACCCGTGGACCAACGACGGCAAGCTCGTCATCCCGCCCGGCGGCACGCTGCTGGACCGCACGCGCGGCTGGCGGCGCGACTTCGAGCGCGGCTACCAAAGCGTCAGCGTCTTCTTCACCGGACCGGACACCATCGCCTACAGCTGGAGCGGAACCGGGTGGGTCGACGCCGACAAGCTGCGCCAGGTGCTCACGTCCCCGCGCGTCGACCTCGCGGCCGAGATCAGGAAGGGACTGGCCGAACAGCGTGCGCTCGACGCCGTGCCGTTCCCGCTCACCGTCGACCAGCTCGCCGAACACGCCATCGCCGCGGGCTGGGCGCTCACCGGCGACGCGCCGTGCACCGACAAGGGCGTGACCATCTGGCCCGGCGTCCCCGTGCCCGCAGGCCTGCACCGGCCCGGCCGGTCGATCACCCTGCAGTCGCCCACCAACCACGTCACGATCTACGCCTGGGGCCTGCCCCGCGAACCCGCCCAGCACGTACGGAGCTGGCACGGCCCCCTGCGCACCCTCGACGCCCTGGACCACGTCCTCGGACTGCCGCGCAGCTGATAGTCAGCTCCACCAACGACTTCATCGAGAGGAACCGTTATGGGCGCCGACCTGGTCGCCACCGCACTGCCGAGACTCACCGAACGCGAGTACTACGCCGCGATCGACAACGCAGACGCGCGATCCCTGGCTACAGCCGCATACCACGCCAGCTACCAGGGAAACTTCGGCGACGACGTCGAGTTCACCGAGCACGTCGTCGCGCAGATCGCGGACGAAGAGCCCGACATCATCGACGAGCTTGCCGAACGTCCCAGTGCCGTCGAGGCGATTCGCGTGGCCGCGAGGAGCGGCGCGCGGTACGTCCTCGAGCGGATGGACGAGGACGGGAAGTTCGTTGTCGACGCCTCACGCATTGGCGGCCCTGACGTGATCGTGGTCGGCGGATCCACCTTCGGCGACGACCCGTTCGACCAGTTCCGCGACGTCGCGGTGCTCGCCGCGATTCTTGCCGCGAGCAGTTCTCTCGCCTCTACCTGAAGCAATCCCGAGACCACGGCATGCAAGTAACGAACTTTACATGCAGGCACTTCCTGTGTAACTTTATTTACATGACTACGGTGACGACAGCAGCGCGACGCATGACGCGGGCCATCAACGCGAACGCACCCGGCTGGAGGATGTGGTTCGACCTCGACGGTCGGCTCGTCGAGCGGATCTACGACCCCGAGCACCGCTGCTGCGGCCCCCTGCCCGACAACGCATGGGTCCATTGGTCCCGGCGGTGGGCCGACCAGCGCGCCACCGAACGCGAAGTGCAGGTCGAGCTGACGGCGATCACCGACGCCCTGACCGTCGAGCAGCATCCCGGTGCCGCCCGCCGCCTCGCCAGCCAGCTCGTGGCGCTGCGCAGCTTCGACCGCCCCGACCGCCCGCAGCTCGCACTCGCCGACGAGCTCGCGATCCTCGCCGCGGTGGACCGCGAGCAGGAGGACCGCCCCGACGAGCTCGACATCCTCATCGCCGCCGGGGGGCGGTAGCCGTGACGATGCGCGAATACCACGAGCATGCCCGCACGTGGCTGCTGGCCGCCGGCTCCGCCATGGCCGACGAGCTGAGCGGGTACACCGTCAAAGCAGCCCACCACGCCGTTGGCAACAGGTTCGATACCGACGACCGGCGCGACAGCGAGTTGGTCGTCGCGGCCGCACTGGCCGCTGGCTACCTCGCCGAGGGAGCCGACGAGGAGTACGCCGCCGACGTCCGTGCCGCGGCACGCGCCCTGTCGTGGCCCATGCCGCTCAACGACAGGCTCAAGATCGCCCGCCAGCTCGCTCTCGTCACCACCACCGACCGGTCGCCGTACCGCGAACTCGCGACGTGCCTGCGCAAGACCGGCCCGGAGTACATGGCTGCCTGCGGTCACCTCGTGCGCGTCGTTTCCGGCACCGACCCGGTCCTGCTGCGCACCGCGTGGATCGAGCTGTGCGGCCGCGCCGCGCTGCACCACCTCGCCGACGCCGCTCCTCAGCTCAAGTTCCTCGCCGTCGCAGCCTGGAAGCAGGGCCAGCAGAAACGCGACATCGCCAGCGCGGCCGCCATCTCACGCCCCACGCTCGATCGGTGGATCTCGGAAGCCACCACCTGAGACGGTCCAGCGCGACACACCGCGGCCCCGCCCGACGTGAGTTTGGGCGGGGCCGCGGTGGTTGAGCGAGGCGGTCATCGAGGAATCAGCCAGCCGTCATCACGACGAACATCTCCCGTTGACCTTCGAGGAGGTCAACGGGCAACACCTACCTAGGCCGGTGCCGCGCACCGCACCGTTGTGACATGACCACGACGACCACGCGCTCCATCGAGCCGGACGCCCGCGCTGACTGCCCTTTCTGCGGCATCGTCGCCGGCGAGCTCCCGGCCACGATCGTGCGGGAGTGGGCCGACGCCCTCGCAATCCTGCCGCGCGGAGGCGTCGGCGAGCGTGGCGACCACGTCCTCGTCCTCCCGCGCGTGCACGTCGCCACGGCGATCGAGGACCCGGTGATCACCGGCATGGTGTCCACCCGCGGCGCCCAGCTGGCAGCCGAGCTCGGCTGGACCGACGCGAACCTGATCTACAACGTCGGCCCGGTCGGCGGGCAGACCGTCCCGCACCTCCACAAGCACGTGCTGCGCAGGCGGCTGGGTGACCGGCTGCTCATGCCGTGGCCGCAGCCGCTGCAGGAGGCGGCGTGATCAGCGTCGTGTGGGCGCGCGAGCCCATCCCCGAAGGTCCAGCGGTGTTCCTCGCGGGTCCGTCCGCACACGCCGGGTCCGGGGTCGAGTCGTGGCGGCCGGCGGCGGTCGACGAGCTCCGCGCGCAGTCGACAGGCTCGCTGACCGTGTTGACCCCGGAGTCCCGCGGCGGTGTGCGCGCGGACCGTTACGAGGACCAGGTCGGCTGGGAGTGCGTGGCACGGGCCCGCGCCACGGTCGTTCTCTACTGGATTCCGCGCGACATCATCACGCTGCCCGGTTACACGACGAACGTCGAGTTCGGCTTCGACGTCGGCCGCGGCCGCCGGGTCGTGCTGGGAGTCCCGAAGACCTGCCCGAACCCGGAGCGCAACCGGTACCTGGTCTTCGTCGCCGGTCAGGAGGGCGTGCCCGTGCGCACGACGTTGCCCGGCACCGTCGAGGCCGTGCTCGAGCTCGTCACCGCCGCGGCCCGCGCACCGCGCCCGGTGTTGGCGAGCTGACCGCCGGGGCGCGGCTGCGCCGTCGGGCGTCGACCAGGGAGCTTGTCAGCGGCGGCGTTGCCGGCGCGCGATGGCGTCGACCTGGTCGACGACGTCGACGGCCTCCTGCCAGATCGGCGGCAGGCCGCTGCTGTCGCAGCAGTCCGGCTTGGTGCGGTCGTCGTCGGGGTCCTCGGTGCCGAGCGCGGCGTAGAGCAGCGTGTAGATGTCGTTGGGGGACTTGCGGTCGTGCGGGCCGATCGCAACGATCGCCGCCCGCGTCGCGGACTCAAACCTCACCACCGCGCGCATGGTGCCGTGCAGGTGGCTGACGCACAGGTGGTTGAGGCGTTCGCCGGCGAGCCGGTACTTCATCGCCGCGCAGCCCTGCGTCTTGAGCCGGGCGAGCCACTGCTCGTACGCGGTCTTGTCCTTGCCGCGCAACGACGCGATCGTCCGGCTCGCGCTCGTGCTCGCTCGCACCTGAACAGCCATCGCGACAGCCTGCCAGCACCTCTGGCGCCGAAGATCAGCAGGGCGCGCGGGGCCGGAATCTGTTGCGACTTCGACGTTTTCCTCGCGGTCGACGACGAAGACCTGTACGAGTAAGGGAAGTAGTCCACTAACGGGTTACCGGGACGCGGCGGAGGCATGGGGGCGGCGCCCGCGTGCCTACGCTTTCCGCATGCGTCCTTGGGACCACATCCGCGTCGGCTTCGACGCCGACTACGAGACCACCTGTAGCCAGTTCGGCGGCGGCTGGCAGCTGCTCGACCGGTGGCGGGAGTTGGGCACCCTGCTCTCCGGCCGCCACGGCTGGCACTTCGACCTGCACGGCGGCGGGCCGACGTGGAGCTTTGGGTTGTTCAGCGAAGGCCTGCTGGTGCTGCACGTGACCGCGCAGGGCCAGTTCTACTGCCACGACCACGTCACCGACTCCGACACCGTCGCGGACGACCTCGCCCAGGTCGAGGCCTGGATCGACAGCCGGACCGTCAGCGCCGAACACCCCAGCGCGCCTGCTGTGGAAATGGCCAAGTCCTTCAACTGGAAGACGCTGACCATCGTCGAGTTCCGGCTGCTGGTCAGCTGGTCGGACGGCTCGTTCGCCGGCAGCTGGCCCAGCCACTCCGACGCCGTGATCGCACCGACGCTGCAGGAGGTGCTCGACGGCGCGGCCGCCCAGGTGTGCGCGCTCTACGGCGCGCCTCCGGAGCTCGCGGCCGAGCTGACGATCCGCGCCGAGCTCGACCCGTCCGCGGTCACCCAGCTCCGGCAGACCAACTCCGGATCCTGACGGGAGAGCAGCGATGCCGAGATCACGAGGCAAGAAGGGCCACACCGGTACCTCGATGGGCGGGTCGATCGTGCGGATCCCCCGCAGGCCTCCCTTGCAGCGCAACGACAAGCAATGCCCGGTGTGCTACTCGGTCGCCGGTCAGCCGTGCCGCCGGGTGGAGTCCAAGCCTGGGGCGGCAAAGCTGAAGCTGGGCAGGCCGATCGCGACGATGCACCGCGCCCGCTCAGGCGAACCCAAACCGGAACCTGGCCAGCAGCGCCGAACTCCCGCCCGCAGGCGCGCACCGGAACCGGTACCGATCGAGCGCCTATACCCCGAACGGGCGGGGTTCGTGCCGCGGAACCAGCGCAACGGCGGCCCACTGGCGAAGGGATGGAGCCGCACCAACACCGACGCCATTCCGCGCGCGACAAAGCCCTGACGAGCCGTGCGACGTCGCGCGGCAGGACGGCTACAGGTCGACGTACTCACCACGGTCGAGCTCGGCCAGGCCCTGCGTCACGGCGTGGCTCTGCGCGAGCTGACGGTCCTGCAGGGCCCAGCGCAGGTGTTTGGTGAAGTCCGGGTTCTTCTCGCCCTTGTCGCGCACGGCCCGCAGCAGGTGCATCACCTCGTGCAGGTGGTGCGGATCCAGGTGCACCACAGAGGAGTTCGGCACGTCGACCTGGGCGAGCAGGCCGGCGTTCGCCCACCGGCTCACGGTCGACTGCGCCAGGCACAACAAGCCGGCGGCGATCTGCACCCGGACAGGCGGAATCCGGCCGAGCAGCGTGTGGACGATGTCCTGCAGCTCGGCCAGCGGCTCGCCGGACAGATCATCGGCGAGGCCTTCGAGACGTTCCACCGTGGCGAACTCGTCGGTGATCCGCGCACGTTCTTTCTCCAGGAACGCGGTCTTGCTCATCGCACACCTCCGCACGTCTCCGGAACGCGCTTGATTTTAGTACATAAAATCAAGCATTCCCAGGTAGAAGGGGTGAATCACAGTGATTGTGATGCCCTCGAAGCAATGAACGCCGTCGACGAGCTCGACGAGCTCGGATCGCTGTTCGCCGTACGGTCCAGACATGAGCCCTGACGAGCAGCTGGCAGAGGTCCAGGGACGCCAATGGCGCGCGAACCCGGCCTTCGCCGCGCGGCTCGACGACGTAGCCGAGTGGCTGCGCGCCAACGCCGCATCGCCACTGGTCGACGTGCTCGGGTGGCCCCGGGACGGCGAGTGGACCGATGGCCAGCTGTTCGCCGCCGGGCAGCTGCTCGCCCACCTGCGCGCCGGTGACCTGCTGCTCGCCGAAGTCGAGCTGGCGGCCGCGGGCAAGCCGGTTCCCTCGCGCGAGCTCCTGCAGGCCGCGCTCGGCTCGCAGGCCGAGGTGCACACCGCAGTCGACGAGACGCTGTTCCTGCGCGCCCGCGGGCTGATCGCGCCCGTGCGGCAGCTGTGGGCGCCGGTACCTGCCACGAGGTCGCTGATGACGCCGTCCACGATCCCACTGCTGCTCGGCTCCGTCCCCGCCTCCAGGGTGTTGGGCGAGCTGCGCGCGAGCACGGCCGTCGCACGGTGGCCCGCCGGCCAACGCACCTTGTCGGTCCTGCTCACCCATCCAGGTGGCCAGACGATGCACGTTCGGTACCCGTGACACGGCGACACTTGCTCATCTTGTATGGACATAGATACAGTTGCTGTATTCAATCCCATACAACGAAGGGTGGCGGGATGCTGCGGGACTACACGGGCGAGGGCACCAAACGCGGCGGGCTGGACCTGGTGATGAGCTTGACCCCCGACCAGGCCGACGCGCTCGGCCCGGACGCTTACACGATCGCGGAGGCGGTGGACACCGTCCTGGTGGCCCTCGCGGCGCTGCGCACCGGCCACGATCCGGACGTGACGCTGGAGGAGATCCGCAGCTCCGGCAGCATGAAGGACCGGCCAGTCTCCAGCGCACCCATCTGGCACACCTGGGTCCTGTCCGACACTACGAAGCTGCAAGCCTTCCTCGAGGGAGTCCTGCACGCCACCCTCCGTGGCTACGCGGGCGAAGGCGCCTCCTACGGCCAGCTGGCCACGGTCCTGGGCATCCCGCGCGCCACCGCCCAGACCCGCCGCGACGCGGTGTGCAAGGCGGCACCCAACCCTGCTGAGCTGTGGGCCACCGGCAAGCGCGGCCCGGAGGACCACCCCGGCGCCCCCGTGCCGGCGGCCGCGCGCTCCTGGGCGGCCCCGCTGCCCGGCTACATTCCGGTGGACATCACCCCGGACCGGTACCTGGGGCAGAACCTCAAAGAGCTGGCGGAGCAGGGAAAAGCCGAGCCCTACGAAACTCCGAACGACGTGCCGAACATGACCCGTCGCGCGCGGACGGCGCTCATCCCGTTCGAGGTCGACGAGCGCCGCTGGCCGCGCAACCCCGCCGGCCGGACCGGACGCATCGGCCGCAACCTGCCCAAGTGGGACGAGAACGAGGCCGTGGACGCGATCGTCACGACCGGACACGGCGACGCGCGCAAGGTGCTGCTGATCCGGCGCGGTGACAACGGCTGGTGGGCCACCCCCGGCGGCATGGTCGACGACGGCGAGAACCCACACACGGCCGTCCTGCGCGAACTGCGCGAGGAAACCCGGGTCGTTTTGGACGAAGACACCAAACCCGTTGCCGTGCAAGCGCTCTACGTCGCCGACCACCGCGCCACCGACCACTCCTGGGTATGCACCACGGCGCACCAGTTCGAGGTCGACGACGAGCTCGACAGCGTCGGCCAGGACGACGCGATCGAAAGCCGCTGGTGGCCGTTCGCCGACACCGACACCCTCGCCCGCGAGATCGAGGCCGCCGGCGGCACCCTCTCTCCCGGCCACCGGCAGCTGCTGACCCTCGCGGACGGCGCACGCCCGATCGACGGGATCATGCCCACCCGCTGAGCCCCGCCCCCATCGTGGAAGGGAACCTGATGTCCGACGAACCACGTCCCGCCCGCCCCCATCCCGCCCAGGCCGACCTCCAGCGCGGCGGACGCTACGGCCAGCACGTCCGCGCGTCCGAAGCCGAGGACGACGACCTGCAGCGCAGGATCGCGGCCATCTTCGCGCCACGGCCGCGCTTCCCCGGCCAGCCCTGCCCGGTGCCCGAAGACCGCGAGGCCGCGCTGAAGCTGCTCGACCGCGCCCCGCAGCCCGACCAGATCGGCGTTGACGACTGGGACCGGCCGCTGCGCGCCGACGAAATCGCCGAAATCTGGGGCACGCCAACGGAAGGCATCAACACCCGGCGAGAGTGGCTGACCCGCGCCGACGAGATCTGCCGCGCATGGGGAAAGCCGCTGTTCGGCGCCGGTGGCCTGCTCCCGGATCGCACCCTCGATGACGAGAGCGGCCCGCCCACGAGCACGGGCTCATGACCGCGCCTGCGTTCCGGCGGCGCCGCGGCGCGGCCATGCTGTGCGCGATCCTGGCCACCGCGCTCTGCGCCATCTCGTGGACCACCGACGAGTTCAGCACCACCTCGAGGGTGCTGACCACGACCGCGCTCATGCTCGTCGTGGTGTTGATCTGGCGCCTGAACACCAAGCGCTGACACGACGAAGGGGTTGCACCCGCACGGCACGCGGGTGCAACCCCTTCTGCACAGCCGCAGAACGTTCTTCCGCAAGGGAAACAGCCTCTCGGCCGCCGACCGGGTCGTTCTGCTCGTGCGCTGGTCGAAAGACTACCGCTGGTTTTTGCAGTGCCCTGGAGTGTCAGGGTCCGGCAGCCGGTGAGGCTGGCGCGCTGGTCATGCTGGACGGAACCGTGGACGGGGAGGACGACCTGCTCTGGATCACCCGCGGCTCGCCCTTGACGCAGCTGTCCACGAAGTAGTCCAGCGACAGCGCGTCCCACTCCTTGGTGTTGTTCGCCCTGCTCGTCCCGTCTTCCAAGGGCGCGCCGTCAGGAACGAACACCTTGTAGTGCTCGGTGCACACGTCCTCGGTCGTCTGCTTGTTCTCGTTGACCAGCACGAAGTGCGCGTCCGCGCCTTTGTTAGCGACATCGCGCAGGTGCTGGTACTTCTCCTCCACTGTCATCGAGCAGCCGGACAGCACCACCAAGCCGACTAGGACGACAGCAACTTTCTGCTTACGCATAAGCGCGAAGAGTAACGACGGTTGTCGAGTGCCTGCGGTTCAGGTCCGCGAACTCGAACGTCTTGTGCGGCCCGCGTACCGGGCCGCACCTTCGGCCTCCGGGCAGGCGCGTCAGCGCGTCCCGCGGGCCGGACGGATCGAAGTGTGCTTAGAGCAGGCCCAGGGTGTGCAGCTGGATGCCGAGCATGACCACGCCGCTGCTCCCGGTGGCCGTCACCCAGATCAGCTTGAGGACGCGGTAGGCGTCCTTGCGGCGGTCCGAGTCCGGGCACGACAGCGCGATGTGCACCGCGTAGCCGACCAGGACTGCGAGGAACCCCGCGTAACCGAGAAAAAACCATGCCCACATCGAACGACTCCTGTCACTTACAGACCGATGATCGTCTGTCTCTGACAAGAGAACGAGATGGGACTTGCAAAACTCACTGCCACGCGGGGATGAGGGCGGCAACCCTCATCCCCGCTTCGCCCCCCGCGCTCGTTTCGCTCCCATAATCCGTTCGCAGCTTCTCCCTGCGGACTGGACGCTGGGTAGCCGAGCGCGATTTACGCCATGGCAGGTAGTTGATTACCCTACCCTACCCGTTATTTCGTGCTCATCTCCACGTCACCTCTTCTCCACGTCAACTATGTGAGCAAACTCCTGGCTTGGGGCTGCTCGCGGAATGGGTGAAACGCCGCTCACTCAGGCGGCGTGTATGCGCGGACCCGCGAAGGGTGTATCGCGCTTCACTACTTACTAGCGTGTTCCACTCTTTTTTGTTCTTGGCTCTGGAATTCCTGTCGTGGCCAAGCTGTCTACCGACTACCAGCTGAGGATGTGGTTTACATAGTCGATAGCGTCAGGATCTCCGAGTCGTGCCGCTTCGTGCCACCACTTCGCGGCTACATCGTCTTGGTCTAGCAGTTCGTACAGCTCTGCCGTCCGTCGTGCACTTTCAGCGTCCCCGAAGGACGCTTTACTCCGAACTTCATGGAGTTCAATGTGCACCCACTCTGCGGATGGCGAATCTCCTGCCTCTTTCCTGCGACCGCAGTCGCTGGTAAAGAAGGAGTACCCGCTTCTGGGCAGGTGGGCACCAGCGCAGAACATGGTGCCCGCCCACTGCACGGCGAGGACTGTCACGCAGGACTGCACGACAGGAGCCTGAATTCGGAATGTGCAAAAAAGCTTGAACATCCCAGTCCAGAATCCTGCGTGCAGTTCGTCCTCATCCTGCGGGTTGGAGCTGACGGCGTGACTGCGAGTTCGCTGATTCACGCTCATGCATTCGCTCCTCTTAAATCACGTCTCCCAGCAACGACTCTAGTGTTCGCAATGCCAGCGATGTGTAGTTGTGCACTGTTCGGACGGAGAGCTTTAGCTCTTCGCTTACCTGTTCGGCGGTCTTGCCGTCCAGGTGTCTCGCAATGAACACTTGTCGCTGACGATCGGGAAGCGACTTCAGCGCTTCACTCGTTGCTGTTGTGAGCGACTCCAGCCAAGGCGGACCGACCGCCTCGTAGACCAACTCTGTGCCGCCACCTGTCGGATCGTCTGTAATTACGTCATGTTTCTTCCTCCAATACTCGATAATCACCCGATTAAGCGCGATCATGCAGAACGTGGAATTGACTTCACACATCGTCTTGTTTGCCTTCGCGACCCGGATTGTTACATCCTGGGCGAAGTCTTCCGAAAGATGCCAGTCGTTTCCACGTGAGAAAGCATGGTAGACCAGAAGCCTGGTCTTTTTCTTGATCTCTTTTTCGCACTCTGCAAGCGGGTGCTGAGTGCATACCGGAAAAGAGAATCCCTGCATTTCGTCTGCGCCCTCGGGCTGGGGGGCTTCGGAATCACTGCGGCTGTCCGCGCCGACCTCATGGTGGCAGGGGCGGTCAGGGCAGCCGTCGTCACACGATCCGTTCCCGGCCACGGCCCGAACTCCTTAGTCATGAACGAAAAAGGATGGAACGAGGTAGTAACGAGGTGGCCGGACCCGGAACTCACCATGATCACGAAAGAAGTGATGCGGGTCACAGGTGCAGGGTTGTGGTGCTTACACGTGTGCCCGCCACGGCAGCGCTGTGGCGGGCACACCCGGATCTACTGGAGGAACGAACTACCGAACTGGTGCAGGCGGCTGCTGCTGGCGAACGGGCATCAGCGGGTCGTCCTGGGTGACCAGGACCTGCTGCTCAAGGTCGGAGTCAGACAGCGTGACGCCGCTGTTCAGGTTGCGGTGCACCAGCACGCCGTCCAGGTCCAGCTCCGCGATGATGCCGGCCTCCTGCAGACCGGCCTCGTCGAGCTCGTTGAGCCGCGCCCAGCGGCACGACTGCACCCGGTAGATGGGCCACGGCGCCGACGCGGCGATCTGGTGAACCTGGTGCAACACGTGCGCCAGCTGCTGTTGAACCGGCAGCGGCATCTGCTCGATCACCGCGCGCGGCAGCACCACGTACCCGCCGTCCGCACTCACGCCGGGACGGCGCGCGGAGGTCAGGTAGTCGTGCACTGGACGCGCAGACATGGGCGGGCCGGAGTGCTGCGGAATCGGAGTTGAAGTCGGGTAGGTCATCGAATCCCCTTGGTCATTCCAGCCAGACGAACTCGGTGGGGTACCACTCCACCTGCTGTGGTGCCTCGCCGGTCCGGCGCCACCGGTACCAGCGGATTTCCGAGCACACTGGCACCGCTGTGCCAACGGCCGGCTTGTCCAGGGACTCGATGCCCTTGGACCAGTCGATCGCGCCTTCGAACTTGTGCCTGCGTGGCTCGCCCAGCACCCGGACGCCGAACTCGTAGCCGTCCCGGGTGAGCACCCAGGCCCGCGCGCCGGTCACCTCGAGCTCGTGTGGTGCGAACCGCAGCCATCTCACCGGCGGACGGTCGAGGTCGACAACCAGGCTCTTCGTGCGTGCGCTCTTGGCCAGGTCGTCCTGAGCAGGCGGAATCGGGCTGGTGTTGCCGACGTCGACGGGCTTTTCGACCCATAACGTGTCCAGCGGCTGCGACCGCGGCACCACGACGGCGTCCGGCTCGTCCTGGCTCAGGTAGTAGGCCGCCTCGTCGAGGACGCCGATGACCGGCACGCCGTTGCGCACGTGCGGCTCGGTGACCGCGCGCTGCTCATAGAGCCACAGCCCGCGGTCCGCGTCGACCACGACTACGCGCTTGCCCTTCAGCGGGCCAGCCTCGACCGCCGGCACTGGCATCAGTACCGGCGGTGCCTGCTGCCACCACTCAAGGTCAGCTCGTTCGTTGCTGGTCACACCTGATCCTGGTTGCGCTTCGATGATCCAAGGGAGCAACGGTAGCGCGACCTGCGGTTTTGGTGCGACCTTCGACAGGGTGAGCATGTCGGTCACGTCCCCGGACGGGTGGCCATCGGCACCAGCTCGGAGGCCTTGACCAGCTTCGGGTCGTCGATCGCGGAGATCTGGACCGGCTGCCCGTCGTACGGGGCCTGGATGACCTGGCCGGCGCCCAGGTACATGGCGACGTGGTGAATCCCGCGCGGGTCGTTCGGGTCCGCGCTCCAGAACACCAGGTCGCCGGGCTCGGCCTGGCCGACCGGCACGTGCTTGCCCGCGTGGTACTGCTGATCGGCCACGCGCGGCAGCAGGATGCCGGCCTCGCGGTAGGCCGCGACCAGCAGACCGGAGCAGTCCCAGCGGTCCGGGCCGTTGCCGCCCCACAGGTACATGTCGCCGATCTGCTCCCGGGCGAACGCGATCGCCTTCGCCGCGGCTTCGCTGTTGGGCCCAGGCAGGCCTCCAGCACCACCGCAGCCGCTCGGGTCGACCACGCCTCCGAGCTCGCCGACCAGGAACACGGCCATCGGTTCCCACCGGTGGTAGCGGTCCGGGTAGGCCGAGCGCTCCACCCTCTGCGCGGCGTCACCCGGCCGCATCGTCGTCCAGTCGGGAATCGCGAGCAGCACGTCGAAGAACTTGTTGATCTGGTAGTCGACGTCCTGCAACTGCTCCGGCGTGCCCCAGCCCATCGAGGTGCGCATCTGGAAGATGCCCACGCTGTCGAGGTCACCGTGGTCCAGGTTCCTCAAGCCGCTCTCGGTCATGCCCGCCTGGATCGCGACCTGCCATCCCAGCGCCGGCACCTGGCGCTGCTTGCCGATCCCGATGATCGCGGTGACGATGCCGCGCTGCTCCTCGTTGAGCCGCGCGGCATCGTTTCGGCCCTGGTCCTGACTACCGCCGGTCCACGGACCCACCGCGGACTGGCAGATCTCGCTCGCGTTCGCCCGCGGCCACGGCACGGCGGAAGGCGACAGCACCATGACGGCGACCATCGCTGTGACCGCCGTGCCCGCACCGAGCACGGTCAGCGTGAGCGGCCGCATCAGGTGCCTGCCTGGTCATAGGACCGGACGCGCCACGTCCCGTCAGACTGCTTGAGCACGATCACCCGGACCGTGTCCTTGTCGGTCTTCACGTCCGCGGTCACCACGGCGTCGGTCTTGTCGACCAGCACCGGCGCGGCCACGACCGCGCTCGCGCGGATGTTCGCCGGATCGACCGACTTCAGCCGGTCCATCAGCTCGGGCTGCGCGAAGTCCTTCATCTGCGCCGCCCAGGCATCACTCGTCATCCCGGACGGATGCGTCACCCAGGCCCGCATGAACTTGTCCGCCATCGCCAGAGCCTGCGCGGTCGGGTCCGCCGGAGGCGTCGAGGCCACCGGCGGCACACCGGGCGCACTGGGCACGGTGCTGCTCGCCCGCGCCGACGAGCTCGAGGAGCTCGACGACGGTGTCGACGTCGACGAGCTCGGCACCGTCGTGCTGCTGGTCGACGGCGCGACGCTCGTCGACGACGAGGCCGGCGTCGTCACCGCCGACCTGACCGTGGTCACAACGATCGTCACCGCGGCCAGAGCCAGCAGCGCCATGGCGAAGTTCTTGCGTGACCGGATCGGCCACCCCCAGAACCTCCTGTAGATCGCGGCACGGCCGCTCTCGCTTCGCATCGGCATAACTCAGTCCCCCTGCACTTCCGGGCGGTGCGCGGACGTGTTCTGTCCAGCTCCCCCTGACGACTCCACATCACCGGTCGACGGCCGGTAGATCTGCCACACCTCCTGATCACCCACACCGCGGCTCGTTGCCTGCGGAACATCTCGGACTTCGGCGGCACGCCACCGTTCCGCCGCGTCTTCTTCCCTCTCCATGCGCGACGGCACGACCAGCTCGCCCGACACCGCCGACGAGGACGGCGTCGAGGACTCGGCCACGGGCGGCCGAGACGGCTCCCGCACATCGCCCCGGCTGGGCGTCGACTCCGGCGACTCACCGGCGGGAAGCGCGATCGGCGTCAGGCCTTCCGCACGGACCCCACCGCCCGCGCCACCCGAACCAGACCCCCCGGGATCACCGCCGCGCGGCGGCCGGCCTGCGGACGGGTCGCTCGCATCCCCAGGCATCTCCGGCCGCGCCGTGGCCAGAGCACCTCGCGCGGTGCGTGACTTCGGCGCGTGCGACTCCCAGGAGTCGGCGTTGACGTACCCCTCGGACCTGCCGCCACGGCGCTGAGAAATCACGACACCCGTACCGGGAGGCGTCGGCTCCACGATCTCCGCGTCGTAGATCGTCTCCGGCCGCGCCGGACCGCCCTGCATCCCCGATGCCTTGACCCGGTCGTCCACCGGCGGCCGCAGCCACCACGCGAGCTTGTCGTACAGGACGCCACCACGGTTCTTGCTTCCCTGGCGGCGCAGCAGGTCCTCCAGGCTGTCCTCGTGCCGCGTGCGCAACGGCAGGCCGGCGGCCGCGGTGACCATGTTGCGGAGCCGCCGCCACGGCTTGACCGCCTGCCACATCACGATCGTCAGGCCGGTGATGATCAGCAGCTGGGCGAACAGGCCGACCTGCATCTTCAGCACGGCGTTGAGCAAGATCGCGTGCACAATCGACGCACCGACCAGGATCAGCCCCTGGATCAAGGCCCCGCCGATCGCCCTGCCCACGGTGCGGGCCACGCCCGGCATGAACATCAACAGACCCAGCACCGGGCCGAGCATCACGGCCAGGCGGAACAGCAGCTGCGCGAGGAAGATGCCGACCAGCGAGATCAGCTGGAACGGCGCGTAGGCGGCTGCCTTGACGAACGCGCCGAACCCGGCGCCCTTGCGCGAGCCGTCCTTGCCGCGGAACGTGTCGTAGTTGCTGCCGCTCTTCTGGAGCTCGGCCGCGATCTTCTTGAAGTTCTCGCGCTTGGCGTCGAGCAGCTTCTGGTCGCCGTCCTTCTGTTCGGCGATCTCGACCGTCGACCACGCCTGTGCGTCGATCAGCGGACGGCCGTACTTCTGCGCGAGGTCGCCCTCAGCACTGCCGAACTCGCCCGTGAGCCAGGTCTTCCAGACGATCTCGTCGTGCAGCATCGTCGGAATGCCTGCGCTGTAGTCGATTCCGGCCGACCCGAGAACGTTGCGGCGTAGCTCCTCGACGCCCTGCACGAGGATCCCGTCCGTGACGGTCGCGTAGGTCAGTGGCGTCAGGAACACCGAGGACGCCAGCCACAGCCCGACCGTCACACGCCCCGCCGCCGTGGACGTGGACGCGAGATCGCCCTTCAGCACGAACTTGAACATCAACAGCGACACCAGCAGCAGCGCCAGCGCCAGGAACGGCAGCGTGAAGCCCTGGTAGAGGATCCGCGTGCCCTCGACGACGACGTCGTCCAGGTTGACCCAGACGCTGCCGGAGTCCAGCGACATCCAGTAGGCGGCGTTCGTCGCGCCGACGATCACCTTGCCGATGTCGAAGAAGAAGTTGCCGATCGCGGTGTCACTGCCGGCGTTCACGTCGAAGCACGGCGGGGTGGGCGCCTGGTCGTAGGTGTTCCACCGCGTCCCCGCGTACCCGTAGTCCAGGTAGATCGTGTCAGGCCTGCCCAGGCCGATCGGCCGGTCGAGCGAGCCGACCATGCCCGCTCCCGGCTTCTCCAGGCTGGGAGCGTCCTTGCAGTCCAGCGGAGCGGCCATCGCCGCCGGCGCGCCCATCGAACCCGACAGGCACACCAGGAACGCCACCAGCGCGACCGTGACGAAGCGGCCGAGCCGACCGACGCCTCGAGGCGCCTGCAGACGTGCGAACAGACTCATGCGACACCTTCCCCGTGGCTGTTGCGCTCGGACTGGTCAGCGCCCACCACCCGCGCCGCACGCGCTGACGCCGCGGCCAGCGCCAGAGCGGGATTGGGTTCGTCGTCGAGCTCCGCGAGCTCCGGCTCCAGCACACCGGGCTGCACTGCGGCGCTCTCCGGCTCGTCGTCGCTCGTGGCCACCTGGCCCGGCGTGGCGAGCGTCTCGCCCGGGGTGGTGTCCAGCGCTGCGCGCAGACCCGCCAGGTGATCGCCCGAGACGTCGACCTTGATGCGCTCCACGCCACCGGTGCCATCGGCGAAGATGAACGAGCGCGGCGTGCGGTCACGGCCGCCGCGGTGAGCACCAGGGCGCTTGCCCAGGCCCGCCACGACTTCCTCGTAGCCGGTGCCGACCGGCACCTTGAGCAGCCGCAGCGCGTCGGCCTGGGCGGCGTCGTCGTCCAGGCGGCCGACGAACACCGAGTCGAGCAAGGCCACGAAGCCCTGGATGCGCAGGAAGTCCGCGGGGATCTGGCTCGACAGCAGCACCCGGACGTTCCACTTGCGGGAGTCGCGGGCGAAGCGGTTCATCAGCACGCGGCCGGTGGGGACCTCGGAGAGGAAGAACGCCTCGTCGATCCACACGCCCTTGCGAGCGTCCTTCCAGCGCGTGCCGGTGGTGCGCTCGTAGCCCGCCGGGCCCTCGTAGACCGAGCGCTGGGTGAGCCAGGCCGCCAGGTTGAGCAGCTCGATGCCCAGCGCCTCGGTGTCGGTCCAGTGTTCGCGGCCGATGCCGTCCTTGGGCAGCGTGAGCCCGGCCATCGTGAGCACCGTGAGCCGGTCGTCGCGGACGCGGGCGTACGGGTCGTCGCCGCGCTCGGGGATGAGCAGCGTCATCCGGTCGCGCATCTCGTCGAGGAAGTTGTAGACGGCCTTGGCGTGGCTGCGGTGCTCGGTCTGGTCGTCCTTGAGCTTGTCGATCACCATGCCGGGGTGCGCGTCGAAGCGACCTCCCACGGCACGCACCGCCTGCAGCAGCACGATCTTCGACTCCGCGATCTGCGCGATCGAGTGAGGCATCAAGCCCATGAGCACGTCGAGGACCAGGCGGCGGCGGGAGGCCTCGGTGTGCTTCTTCTCGGTGATGAAGTCCTTCTCGCTGTCGAAGTCCGCGCGCACCGGTTCGGCGACGACGCGGTAGGGGTTGAGGATTCCCGGCTCGGCCTGCAGCAGGTTGATCACGCGGGCGTACGGGCGCAGCTCCGGCAGCTCGCACAGCGCGGCCAGCGGACCGGACGGGTCCAGCAGCGTCCAGTGCGCGCCGGAGCGCAACGTCTTGTAGACGATCGAGCCGCCCAGGAACGACTTGCCCGCGCCCAGGCCGGCGACCACGGCGGTCAACCCGGACTGGTCGCGCATCTCCTGCGCCATCCACGGGTCCCAGGCCACCGGCCGGCGCGTCGAGGTCGACGTCTCGCCCAGCAGGATGCCGCGCTTGTCGCCCACCTCCGAGGTGGCGGTCGGCATCGCGGCCGCGGCCCACTGCACGTTGCCCCGGCGCATGTACGCGCTCGACGACAGCGGCTCGCCGGGGATGAACTCCCGCGCCAGCGCGTACTGCGCTTCAGGGTGCTCCAGCGCGATCTGTGGCTTGTAGAGGTCCATGAGGGCCTGGCCCAGGCGCAGCGCCTCCTGGCTCGTGTTCCCGGACACCGCCGCGCGCCACCAGGACTTGACCCTGGTGTGCTGCACCTGGAAGCCCGAGGCCATCTCGTCCTCGATGTGGCGGGCCTGCATCGCCTGCCGCTCGAGCGACATCGGCGCGTCGACGTCGTGCTCGCGGGTGTAGTGCCGCAGCTGCGACTTGATCTTGCCGACGCCGCGGTGCAGTTCGTTGCTGACCTCGTCGGGCCTGCGCACGTAGATCCGCGCCGACCACTCCACCGCCGCGTGCAGCCGATCGGCGATCTGGGCCCACGGCTCTCCCTGCTCGGGGATGCGCAGGTCCTGCATCAGCCCGACCGTGAGCACCGCGACGTGCCGCTCGACACCGGCGTTGCCCGCCGTGCGGCCGGTCACCGTCAAGGTGGGGGAGTACGGGTCGGCGTGCCAGCTCGCGGCCTCGGGGAACGAGTCGAGGTCCTCGAGCTCCCACCTGCCCTCACCCGTGGCCGGCTCCGCGAGCGGTGCCGGAAGTCCGAGGGTGCAGGACCGGTACATCAGCCACCACATCTCGTCCGCGGTGACCGGCGTCCCTTCCAGGCCCGCGCTGGAGACCAGCTGGTCGAGCCGGTCGATCTCGCCGTCGAGCGCGACCAGCTCCGCGTCCATGGCTTCAGGGAACAGCCTGCGCACCAGCGGCGCGGCGCGCTCCACGAGCCGGTCGACCGCCGTGCGGGTCTGCACCTCGATCCCGAGGTAGACCTCCTTGTCCGACATCGAGCGGCCCAGCAGCCGCTGCTGCTCACCGATCATGTAGTCGTCGAACGACAGCGCGCCCTCGACGTTGGTGTCGGGCAGCCGGTTGAAGCTGTTGCGCACGTGTGCACGCGCCCAGTCCTTGATCGGGAACGGTCGGTTGGTCACGCGCAGGTGCATCCACCGGCCCTGCAGCTCGCCGTACTGACCGGCGATCGCGTTGATCAGCTGCTCGCGCTGCGAGTCGCTGCGGAACGACCACCGCTGAGGGGCCAGCCGGTACCACGCGTACACGCTGTCACCGGTGCGGGTGAGGTGGCCGTCGATCGATCGCAGCGCGATCTGGGGCTTGTGGGCAGGAGCGGCGGCCGGCCCTGCCAACCGGCGGCGGTCCGGGCCGCTCGGTGTCTTGGTCTTCCGCGCCATCAGTGCTTCCTCCACGCGCTCGTGCGCCGGTTGGTCTGCTGTTGCCTGGCGGTCTGCGCCTGGGCCTTGCGCTGGGTTGCGAGCTGGCTCTCCTCGGCCCGGCGCAAAGCCTTGAGCCGGCGGCGTTCGTCCCTGCTGACCGGAGCGCTGGGGCGAGGCCGCTCACGGCGGACCCGCACCTGCGCGATCGACGTGGATCCGCTGACGCCCTGGGTCCGGCGGCGCGGCGTGTAGAGCTCGCGCATGGCCATGGCCAGGACGGCGCCGAACGGGCGCTCGTGGTTGATCAGCTTGCCGATCCAGCGGGTCAGGACGATGGCACCGATGACGCACCACATGAACATGAAGAAGCCAAACCCCATGAACTGCCGGGCCAGCGTCATCAGCGCCAGGAGCAGGACGAGGAACAAGCCCCACGCGATGTAGCGGGCCCGGAACGGGAACGTGGCGTTCGGTGGTCCGAGCCAGATCGAGTCGACGCGGTGCACCTCGTCGTCGGTGCCTACCTTCATGACCTCGCTCCTAGCCCTGCTGGAACAGGCCGGCGAGCCACTTGCCGATGCCCTCGCCCGCGCCGCTGACGGCCAGGCCGACGATGGCTAGCGCGACGAGCACGCCGATCAGTCGCTTCGCGACACCGGCGTTGTCGCCCTTACCGCCACCGAGCCACAGCAACAGCAGCGCGACGATGATCAGAAGCAACGGGATGATGTTCTCGAGGATCCACTGGCGGAACCCGCCGGTGCTCAGCCCCTGGGCCAGCACATCGCTGGCAAGCGTCATGGTGTGCGACATTTGTCCGTCTCTCTCTGTGTCGAGCCCGTTACCCTCGTGGACCGATTCGACGGTCCGGTACCGCTCATCAGGTGTTTTAGAGCCTAAAAGTTAGGCGCTAACCCGCTCAGGGTAGGCGACGCCCACGCTCAGTCTTCGCCGCGTGGCATTGCGTCACATCGGTAGAACTGCGGATCTGACCCACCTATGTCTATCAGACAGAAAGACAGACATCAAGACGGTAGCCCATCTGTCAGGATGGCTATCTGTCTGCTACCGTTCGATCACTTCACCCGGACCCGGACCCCCGCGGGACAGGAGCCATGACCCTTCCAGAGACCTGGCGCATGCCGCCGACCATCGTGCCGATGAACCTCAAGGGAGGCGTCGGCAAGACCGCCGTCGCGGAAGGCCTCGCCGGCGCGCTGCACAAGCACACCGGCCAGCCGGTGCTCATGGCGGACGCCAACACCGAAGGCGGCCTGACCCGCTGGGCCACCGGAGGCCCGCCCCGCCGGTTCGAGAAGAACCTCGGTTCGGCGCTGCTCGGCCACCACCCCGTCCTCGATGCGATCGTCGACCTGGGCAGCCCCGCGGTGGAGCAGGACCAGACCAAGGTGTGGCGCCGCAGCCAGTGGGCCGGCCAGCACCTGATCCCCACGACGACGTGGCCCATCCGGGTCAGCCACATGGCGATGGACGAGAACAGCCTCACCTTCGTGTCGCTGCGCCTGCTCGTCCAGCGCGCGATGCGCGAAGCTGCGGAGCGCGGGATCTTCTACGCCGCCGCCATCGTCGACCCCGGCCACAACGACACCGACGCGACGTTGCTCGCGATGGTCGCCGGGGATCTCATCGTTCCCGTCGTCTGCGCCCGACAGAGCCAGTCCGTCGACCAGCTCGACGCTCTGTTCACCCTGTTCAAGCAGGCACGCAAACACGAAGACCACCGGCACATGAACATGGGCGGAATCATTGTCACCGACCATGACCGCCGCGAGTACATGCCCAACCAGGTTGTACGCGCAGTAGCCAACGCCTACGGCGTTCCCGAGACTCCCGAGAACAAGAACGATCTCTACGCGCGGACCAATGAGCGGTTCTGGGGCGTCACCCCACACCGCGCAGCCGTCGAGCGAGCGATCAACTCGGGACAGACCTACTACACCTACGGAAACGAAATCGAGGGGGTTCCGCAACTGTTCGACTCGATCGTGCGCGACCGGATCCTCGGAACCCGATAAGAAAGGCACAACTCCCGTGGCAACCAACAAGAACCAGAACGAAGTCAAGCCGCCCGTTGGTGGCTACAACCCGTTCGAGCAGTCGGGTGAAGAAGAAACCACGACCGAGGAGACCAAGTCTCAGGAGTCTACGAAGAAGACGCCCGAGCCGAAGAAGTCCGGGTCCGCAGGTCGAGGTGGAGCAAAGAAGAAGCTGCTCGAATCTGACGCTCGCTTCCTCGATGACGAGCGTTACGCCGGAAACCGGAAGAACTTCTCGACGAAGCTCTCTCCCGAGCTCGAGGCCAAGCTCCAGGGCATCGCGACGCTCTCGAAGATGACCGGTCAGCCCGCTGGCCTGAACTCCGTCGTAGCCGTGGTTCACGAGGCGGTCGCACGCTTCGTGGAGACGGTCGAGTACCAGGACAAGCTGCAGATCCCGAAAATGCACGGGCGCTGAAAATCGCGCGCCTGCAGGCCGGATTCAAGCCATGTTGGAGGGGAGCCGCTAAGCGCTCCCCGGCGGGGCAGGGGCGGGACGATTGTCCTAAGCCTTGGACTCCGTCCTGGCGGCACAGCCAATCGTAACGTACCTGTCAAGTCGGAATGTTCGGACAAAAGCGACAAAAAGTCGCAGGAGGTGGAGGGGACGTGACACGAGCGACAAGGAGCGGTCCGGCTGCGGCCCCACCGCCGAACAACGGCGGACAGTTCGAGAGCCATCAGCAGACCGCGCGGCACCAATCCGTGATGGGGCGGGCACGCCGGCTGCTGACGATGCTGGCCGGCCTGGGCACCCTGCTCGCGTGGGGGCTGCCCCTGCTGGAGGGCATGCTCGGGTCGAGCACGATGCCGGCCTTGAGGACCGCGTTCACCGCGGCCGCCGGATTCGGCAAGGTCCTCGAGCCATGGGCTATCGGCCTGCTCGTCGCAGCGCTGCTGGCTCAGGTCGTCGCGCTGTGGGCGTGGCGGCAGCGTCGGCGCCTGGTTGACCAGGTTGCCCAGCTGCTCAAGATCAAGGTGATCCGCGGCGCCGCGACCGTGCGGGTCGGCCTGCGAGCTCCACGCGGCGGCACAGTGCCCGTGCCCACGGGGTACGTCGCCACCACTGAGCAGTTGCACGAGGCGGCCAAAGCTCTGACCCGCAAGTGGGGTAAGCCTTACGAAATCACCCACGACGAACGCCGCGACCGGCTGCGCGTGCGCCGCGTGAAGCGCGATCCCACGATCGAGGAGATCGAGCCCGAGAGCTACATCGACGCGGTCCACGAGCGACTTGCCCAGGTTCGCGACGAGCTGCCACTGAGCGTGACCGACATCAAGGCGTGGCGCCACACGTACGAAGACGGGACACCGGACCGATGCGTGTACGAAATCCACTACACCGCGACACCGAACGCGACCGTGGAATCGTGGCAGCAGCGTGTGGGTAACGCGATCTTGGCATTGGTCGGAGAGCCAGACGGAAGACAGCTTGAGATCACCTGGCTCGTGCAGTCGGACGTGGTGCGCCTGACAGAGAAAGAGCACTACGCCGACGAGGTACATGAGCGCCTGGACGCGACCAAAGACGCGTGGCCGATTCGAGTTATCAGCATGGATCCGGTGCCGGAGACGATGTTCGACGGCACCCCGACGACGAGCTTCAAAGTCAAGTACCAGCCGAGTTCGGACAGCACCAAGGCCGCGTGGCAACGCGTTGCTGGTGAGGCGATCGCCGGACTGGTCGGTGAGACTCCATCAGGTACGCGACTTGTGAGCAGCTGGGAGCCCAGCAGAGACACGATGTGGCTGCGCGAGGTCCCCGTCCTGCCCAGGTTCCTGAACCATCCGGTGATCGAGGACTACAGCGACTTTCTCAAGGAGAGCCCCGGCCAGATCCTGCTGCCGTTCGGTCTGACCGATCTTGGTACGCCCGCAGTGTGGAACGTGTCACCGTCCTGCGGCACTCCGCACGCACTCCTCGCCGGTGGAACCGGCAAGGGCAAAACCAGCACCGAACGCACGCTGATCGTGTCCGGCCTGCGACGCAACATTCCCATGTTCCTGATCGACCCGAAGACCTTCGAGCTGATCGAGTACGTAGACACACCTGGCGTGTTCACCGTCGCGAGCACTCCTGATCACGTGGCTGGTTTCATCGAGTGCCTCGACAAGGAAACGGTCACTCGCGAGAGGGCGATCGCTCGAAACCAGCTGGACAAGAACAACGTCAACGAGGTGCCGCTGTTCTGCATCGTCATCGACGAGTTCATGGTTCTCAGCGCGCTGCTGACCCAGTGGACCCGCGAGCAGAACGCCGGTTTGTCCAACTTCGATGGCGGCCGTACCCGAAACCCGATCGAGCTGCTCAAGCTGCTGATCGTGCGCATCCGCGCCATCGGCGGGCGAATCCTGATCGTGACCCAGCGGCCCGACGCGAAGCAGTGGGGAGATGGCGCGGCCCGCGACAGCCTGTCGATGCGCCTGGCCATGTCCCGCATGTCTCGCGAGGGCGACGACATGATGTTCGACGGCGCGGGCAGCACCCAGCATCTCGACGAATCGATCCCCGGTCGCGGCATGGCCAAAATGCTCACTGGTGATGTGCACGAGGCGCAGGTTTGGTGGACGCCGTCGATGGAACAGCGTCAGAAGAGCCGGGACAAGATGTCACCAGCCGATCGCGCCCTGGCTGACTCGCTGCGTCCGAACTGGAAGTTCGACCACGGCCTGTTCGTGCCAGCGAACGAGGCCGAGCCCCTGCTGCGCCGGCCAGATGTGCTCGAAGGTCAGGCACCGCCGTCGAACTCGCACTACAGCGCGATCATCAACGCGGCGGACACACGGTACGTACGTGAGCTCCGGCCCGGAATGCCGATCATCGTCGACGTGGACGGCGAGCTGGTGCCCGCTCTGCTCATCAACATCGAGGAAGATGGCCCGACCTGGGACCTCGAGGTGCGCGTCGAGGGGGAACGCACCAACCGGATCATTGGCTACGACCGCGACGACACGGTCGCCATCCCTGCCCAAGACCCTGAATAGCAGGTTGACCTGCGAAAAGGTGAAAAGCCCCCGGCCGGTGATTGAGCCACCGACCGGGGTGGACACGAGAAACGGAGATTCATGTCCAGCCAGAACGATACGGCGCGGCCAACCGCGCCGATCCCCGAAGTCGATCAACAGGCCGTGAGCTACGGCCTGTTCACCCGGTTGCGCCGCGGCCGCCTCGCAGCGGCGCGCGAGCAGCTGGAGTTCGAGCGGGCCGAGCTCCAGTTCCAGCAGGAGCGCGACGCCTACGCCGCACAGAGCGCCCAGAGGCCCGCAAAGGGCCCTGAGAGCGCCGCTGACGCGCCCAACGAGCAGGGGGTGCGCTGGACGTTCTGGCGCGGCCTCTCGCTCGCCGTGCTGGTCCCAGGCACGCTCGCGTTCGGCCTGTTCATGGCCCTGGTCGTCATCGGCCTGCAGGTCGGCTTCTGGACCGGCTTCCTGCCCGAGTCCCTGCAGCGCATCGACCTCAAGCTGCTCAACGACCTCACGCTCGACATGCCCCAGTTCATCCCGATCGCCATCGAGGGCGGCGCCTGGATCTTCACGGCCCTGGCCGTGGTGATGGTCCTGTTCGGCCGCGACCCGCGCCGGTACGTGCAGTACATGTGGCTGCTGAGCACCTTCGCGGCCGTCATCAACACCAGCCACAACAGCACCATCGGCCAGCCGCCCGGCGAAAACGACTGGTGGACCGGCGGCTTCACCGGCGCCCTGTCGCTGCTCGGCCCGTTCATCGTCCACAGCCTCGTCGTGGCGATCACGGAGATCGTCAAGGGCACGACCATCGGCAAGTCCCTGCTCGCGGGCGTGGTCGGCACCGCCAGCCCGATGCAGCTGGTCCTCAACGCCGTCTTCGGCGTGCTGCTCTGGGTGCTTGACCTGATCGTTCATCCGGTCATTTCCGTGCGTGCGATCGGAATCTGGCGCGGCGTTAGCCACTTCAGCTACCGCGATGCCTGGAAGTACGCTGCGCGCCCCTACTACGTGGGTCTGCACAAGACCTACCGCGACCGAATCCAGAAAAAGAGTGACGCTGACACAAACAATGGCGTGACGGTCTGGAACGCCGAGCGTGACGAGCGTGACGAGCACCGTGACGGTGTCGTTCCGCCACCTCGTCCGGACAGCACCCTGCCGCCACCGGACGGGCTTCGTCACGGAGGCGTGATCACGGCTGAGCGTGACGGTCGTGATGAGCGTGACGTCGAGCGTGACGACCTCGACGCTCTGGCACGCCGTGACCTCGAAAACGACATCGAGCAGATGGCAAGCGTGACTGATCTCCAGCTGCGCGAGGTGTTCCAGCTCGACGGAACGTTCCAAGACGAGCAGTCCGGGAACGCCAAGCGTGCCGAGCGTGACGGCGAGCGTGACAAGAAGCGTGACAGCTCTCTGAACAGCCGTGACACGGTGAACGGCGAGGTACCCGGCAGCGGCGAGTCCGCAGCCGAAACCACCAGCGAGCGTCGCGCCAGCGACATCGTCGTCTACCACTGGTGGAAGCTGAAGAACGCTGGAACGGACCCGTCACGCCTCAACAAGGCGGACGTGGCACGCGAGCTCAAGGTCAGCCGTTCTCTGGTGTCCAAGGTCTTCAAGGCCTGTGCCAAGGGGGAGCACCCGGACATCACCAAGGTCTGATGCGTTCCGTGCCGTTCCAGCGTTCGTCACGTTGGAACGGCACGCCGCTGCACAGCACCGTGACGCACCTGCGCAGCAAGATCAACAGAAGGCCAGAAAAATAATTTGAAAAGTGCCTGTCACGCACGTGGAACGCTCCGTCACGCTCAATACTATGAAGTGTGACGGAGCGTTTCCTTTTGAAGCGCGACACGATCGGAAAGTGGCAGAAAAATGGACGAGAACAGTGCTGGAGTGTTGATTCGAGTGGAGCCCGGCAGTACCTCTTGCCAGGCGCCTTTCGGAATCTGCCCCGAACACGGCCGGTTTCTGCGCTCCCGGAGCACCTCGGGCGGTCAGAAGATGACCTGGTGCAGGGCGCTCGGCTGCGAACGCGTCTGGCCGTACGACCACGACGACACGCCGTGCTCCGAACAGGCCTGGGCCGTACTGACGGACACCACTGGCCATGAGCGGGCCTACTGCGAGATGCACACCCGCGACGCCGACATGCGCATCCGCCCCACCCCGCCCGCAATCCGAAGGCTCGACGGCCTTCCCTACGTCGGCGCCCCGTACGTCGAAGGCGTTGCCTTCCCGCCGGGGCTCCATCCCGCGTGAGCGCGCGGCTGTCGCGCCGGCGGCTGCTCCGCGAATCGAGCACCGCCTGACCGGGTGACAGCTAATAAGACAGACCTCTGTCTGTCTGACTGTCTGTGCTAGGGTGTGCTGGTCAACACCTCTACCAGCAACATCGTGTTTCGAAGGGGGCTGTCGTGGCGACAGTGCGCAGTGTGATCACGCTCGACAAGGAAGAGGCGGATGTCCTCTACAAGGCGCTGCACTCCGACGGGGCCAAGGGCATCCTCGACGAGATCCGCGCCGCCCTGAGCGCGCCTCTGGCGATTCCGCCGACCGGCGAGCAGAAGCGCGCGACCTCGTTGACCACCCGCGTGCGCGCGGGCCTGGAGATCACCGAGGAGACCACGGCGCAGATCCGCAAGGCCGTCAAGGAGCGCCAGGAGCTGCTGGAGATGCTCGCGCAGGTCGTCGAGCAGGTGAAGGCGTCGAACGCCGATGACGAGGCTGCGGGGGAGCAGGAGTCGGAAGTCGCCAAGCTGCTCAAGGCCCACGCTGCCGCGGTCGACACCTTGGACAAGATCAGTCAGCAGATCAAGGAGTTCGCCGGGGCCCAGCAGTAGCCGCGGCCCGCGCCGCGCACTGTCAGACCACCCTGGTAGACCCCTGGAAACGCTCCGGGGAGAGCCGACGCAACCGGCTCTCCCCGGACCAGCAGAGCATCAACAGGAGATGTGTCGATGCCACCCAAGCCTAAGCGCACCAAGCCGGACCGGCGTGCCGTGGCCGTCGTCGGCCCCGGCTGGGTCCAGGTCCGCTCGGACCGCACCCCCAACCAGTTCGACCGGCGCGCCTTCAACGTCACCACCGCCCTGGACATCCTGCGAATCGTCGAGGCGGTCCCTCTTGGCCATCCCAACTCCGCCGTGCAGGTGTGGGTGCTTGCAGAGCACGTCACCGCCCTGGGCCTGGAGTTCCGGCCCGACCCCAACCAGTCCCACAAGCACCAGCGCGCCGACGTCGAGCGCCAGCTGGCCAAGGCCGGCAAGCCGTTCCTGGCCAGCGCCATCGACGCCGGTTGGACGCTGCAGGGCAACGGCCTGGGCGCCCGCGCCACGTTCTCCCGCACCGACGTCGACGGCAAGATGCGCTCGGTCGCGATCGTCCTGGAGCCCTACCAGTGGCTGCTCGACGGCAAAGGTGCCGGCGTCACCGGCCAGGACGGCACCGTGACCGAGCTCGACCTCGACCCCGTGCGCCGCGCCGCGCAGATCATCGAGCGAATCGAGGTCGTCGACGAGCTGCTCGACGTCCTGCCCCTGGCCACGCCCGCGCTGGCCGCCACGAAGCTTCTGGACCGCGACCAGGTCATCGCCCGCGCCGCCCGCAAGCGCGGCGCCCCAATGATCGACGCCAAGGGCCGCAAGCTGCACCGACCCATCGACGA
Organism: Lentzea sp. NBRC 102530; assembly: GCF_030269365.1. Lineage (GTDB taxonomy): Bacteria > Actinomycetota > Actinomycetes > Mycobacteriales > Pseudonocardiaceae > Lentzea. The sequence goes on along the minus strand of NZ_BSTF01000028.1, from coordinate 24,652 downwards.
GGCCGGTGTCATCCCCAAGCTCGACGGCCGCGCCGGCATCGGCAGCAACGACGTCTTCCCCGCGACGAACTGGTGGCGCCAGCCCACCAAGGCCGAGATCGAGAACGCCACCTGGGCCATCCAGCTCGACCAGCGCTGGGCCTACCCCTACGCCGTCAACGAACTGTGGCTGGGCTACGGCACCCCTCGCTGGGTCGACGGCGAGGAAGCCCAGAAGCTCGCCTGGAAACTCGCCACCGACGCCGACCGCCAGGTCTTCGCGCTGTGGCGCGCACAGCCCCCGACCTGGGACGAGAAGCACATCTTCCCGCCCCACCCGGACTTCACCAACGCCAACGGCGTGCTGGCCTGGCTGTTCCCGCCCACCCTCAAGATCCTCACCGGCGACCCGGACAACTTCGGCGGCGGCTACACCATCGAGCACCTCAACATCAGCGGCGCCTGGGTCTGGCCCGAGAGCGGCCAGATGCTCCAGCGCCTCTACAAGAGCGCGAAGAAGTGCTGGGACCACCTCAACGACCCGGCAAACGACAATCCCGCGCTCAAGGCCTGGCTGGAGAGCTTCGGCAAGAACAGCGTGCGCGCCGCGATCGGCCGCCACGCCTCGAAGTTCGCCCAGGACGACGCCGACCCCGACAAGCGCGACCGGCCGAAGCCCTGGCGCTACCAGCCGATCTGGTGGCCCGCCGCCACCGCGGCCACAACGGCGCGGTTGTGGTGGCAGGCCCAGCGCATCCGCGCCAAGCACTACGTCTGGCCGATCCAGGCCGCGACCGACTCGCTGACCTACCTCGTCGACGACGAGCAACTCGCCGCCCTCGAGGACGCCGACGACAAACGCCTGGGCATTCTCAAGGTCGACAAGGTGCAGCCGTTCATGCCCGACGTCGCCGACGAGCTCCGCGAGCGGCTCTCTGAACTGCGGGGGAGCAGCCCCAACCGGATTCTCTGGCCGCCGGAGGCCAAGGGCCAGGCCGACGCCGCGGACCAGGACAGCGACCAGGACTACGAGCTCGACGAGACGGACGAGGAGGTGGAGTGATGCCGCAGTTCAAGCCCGTGCAGAAAGCCGACCCGACCATCATCGCCAACCAGAAGCGCGAGGTGGTCCGCAACGGCGTGCACACCGGCGCCGACCACCTCAGCGTGACGGCAATGATCCAGCGACTCGGCACCGACGAAGTCCGGCGCATCGCCGCCGAGCTCGGCCTCGCCCGCTCCGCCCGCTCCGTTCGCCGGTGGCGCTACGAGGGCCGCGTGCCCCACTCGCTCATCTCCGAGATGGTCAAGCGCGTCGACCAGATCGACCGCATGGGCGGAACCGAAGCCGCGGCCGAAGAGATCGGCGTCCCGGTCGAGGCCGTGGAAGCGTGGACGACCAGCCCGGATGCCGAACTTCCGGAACCGGCCACCGAAGCGGTCACCCACCACGACCGGGCCGAGTCCCGCACCCGCGCTGGCATTCCCGTCGACCGGACCGGACGACCGACCCGCACACCGCGGCTCGTGATCAGCGGCCACGCCAGCGTCAAGGGCGAGAGCAGCTCTGACGACGACGAACGCGACCGCTCCGTCAACGTCACCATCGACGAGGACCTCGCCGACAGCATCCTCACCGCCACCGAGTCCGGCGACCTCGACAGCGCCCTGCAGGCCGCAGAGGAGTACCTGAGCACTGAACACGCCGGATGCAGCGGCTACGGCGAAGACTTCGGCTGGCACTGGGAATCGCTCGACGCCTTCGAACTCAAGTGGGACTGACAGACAGACAGGAAGAGTGATGTCCGACAAGATGCCTGCTGGTGCGATCGCAGCCGACCCCGTCCTGCCCGAGCTCGCGTTCCTCACAGGCTTTCCGCAGACCGCGGACTACGCCAAAGCGGTCCTCGCCGCCAACGACGGCAGCGCGCGGCGGATCAACGGCGTCGTGGCCGAGCTCTACGGGACGTGGTGCCAGCACGGACACCACCTCACCGTCGTGGACCCGGCCGACACCAGCGACCACCCCAGGACGATTCCAGCCGATCCATGGCCCTGCACCGAAGGCTGCACAGTCGAATCCCTCGAGGCCGAGCTGGAAGCCGAGAGAATCGCCTACGAGGAAGAGCGCGAAGCGGAGTACCGGAATCTGATGAGCGGGTGCCTCCACGAGCCCTGAATCGCGCCGACTGGCACGCTCAACCGGTGACCACTTCTTTCGACCAGGAGAACACGCGCGAAGCGGCGTTCATCGCCCTGCGCAACTGGGCTCAGCACGATGACCAGGCACAAACCCAGCGGTCCTCCCTAATGGCTATCGCATGGCGCGCGGCCGCGCAGGACGCGAAACAGCTCGCCGCGGCCGCGAACGTGCCTCTCCACGTCGTCTTCGAGGATCTTCGTCGGCACGGCATCAAGCCCGACGCCGAGCCGCTGGCGGTCGCGGCCGCGCACGTGCAGGAGATCCTCGACGTCGTCGCCAGCTTGCTTGCCCCGGCGCACCTTCAGGACCCTGCCGAGGTGCAGCGCCGCACCGTACTGCTGGGCAAGATCGCTGCCAGTGCTTCAGCCATCGGCCGTGCCGTGCAGCAGGTCCAGCACGAGAGCTGACAGCCGCCGATCTTCTGGCATCGAGCTGCGCGCCGGCGTCGTCCAGGTTCTCGACCAGCAGCGCGTCGCTGAGGCGCGCACCTGGTCGAGATCTGCACTCCCGGACAGGCCTGCGTTGAACTGCCATGATCGTCAGATGGACCTCGATCCCACTTCGCGTCTGGTCAAGCTGATCTCACTCGTCGCTTTTACCGAGGAGAACACGTGCGGGCTACGGAAGATTTTTTCCAGTGCTCCTGAGCTGTCCGAGGACCTGGGAGTGATGGCCCACCAGATGTGCATGTACTACGCGGGCGCGGTCCGGTACATGCAGACGCGGGAGGGCCACGAAAACAAGCGGGACTACCAGGAACTTGCGGAATTCACATTGCCGTTCGTGACCAACGCTGATGCCGACGCGGAGGAATTGGTCGGCAAGATCGTGATGTCGTCTCTGCGTTTGCTGGACGGAACCGTGGCCCGCGTCATCGGACGCAAATGGCTCGACGAGGTTCTGGGAGCGTGCTGGGACTGCAAGTTGGCGGCCTCGCCGGACATCTACGGCAAGGACAGCTGATGGCATTCACCGCTCTCGCAGAACGCGTTTGAGCTGGTCGTGCAGCCGAGTCGGCGAAACCGCAGCCGACTCGGCGACTGAGGGTGCATAGTAGGCAGGTCCCGCACCCGGTCTTGGGTGTTTGCGCCCCTCGTCAGTCCGCGCCCTTCGGGCTGTCCCGAAACGAGGGCGTGAAGATGACCATGCAGTTGGCGCCGGAGCTCTCCCCTGCCACTTCCTGCTGCGGCGTTGCCGATGCCGGCCGACTCGAGCTCGCCGATGCTGCGGCGTCAGCGGCGATCCGGGGGCCGGTCAAGGCCGGTCCTACTCTTGCCTCCGAGGCTGCGAGGCTGACGCGCGGTCTTCGTGGAACGAGGTCGTTCACGAGGTCGCTGGGCGCCTACCTGGGCACACCACTGCGACGTCAGCCGCGGCTGGAGGACTGCCGCCGGCCGGTCTCCACCAGCGACGCCGTGTTCCTCGACGTCGACCCCGGCGACCCCGCCCTCTACCGGGAGGGCTGGCTGGTGCCCCGGATCGCGGGCCCCGCGTTCTACGCCGCGGCGATCTCCGCGCTCGTGATCGAGCATCGGCTGCCGTTCACCCTGGAGCAGCGCGAGGCACTGCGCGCCGGGGAGATCCCGCTCGGCGAGCTGCTGGAGGACGCCGAGCGGTCGAACCACTTCGCCTACACGATCGCCACCCGCCCGCAGGCGGACTTCCCGGTGATTCATGTGCAGGCCACCCTGCTTCTTGGGGGCGTGCCCGTCGCGCTGGTGCGCGAGACCGTCCTCTGGCGTGTTCTTACACACCGTAACCACGACCGGACGGCGGCCGCGTCCACGACTGCCTGAGCGACGCCAGTTCACGCCTGAGAAATGACCAAAACGGATGCAATCGGGCGGCTGCGCACGGTGACAATTTTGCCAATCCTCCGCCAGGTGTGACCGGAGTGTGAGCGCTACAGGCTTAAATTCCATACCTGAGCAGCCGCGATTACGTAACCTCACCCACGTGACTACTGACAGTGCGCCTACGACTGGGACGAGGCCCGGCAACCTGCCCGCAGCTGACGAAACCAGCTTCGTGGGCCGGCACCACGCTGTCGCCGACACCCTGAGGATGCTCGGGGAGTCACGCCTGGTCACGCTGACCGGAACGGGCGGCGTCGGCAAGACACGCCTGGCACTCCGGATCGCCTCCATGATCGCGGCGAACCCCGCCGAGGACTTCCCAGACGGGGTCTGGGTCGTCTGGCTGACCCCGCTTTCTCAGCCTGAGCAGATCGCCGCCGCCGTGGCCGAGGTGCTGGGGTTGCCGTTCAACTCCTCGGTGGGCGTCAGCTTCGGGGTTCTGCTGGAGAGGCTGAGCAAGCTCAAACTGCTGCTGCTGTTCGACAACTGCGAACGCCTCGCTGACGACGTCGCGGGCCTGGTCCGCCGGGTGTTGCAGGCCGCTCCCGGCGTCCGGATGCTGGCGACCTCCCGGCAGACCTTGCAGGTGCCGGGAGAGCGGGTGCTGGGCGTCTCGCCACTCGACGCCGGCAACGACGACCCCGTGGCCAGCCCTGAGGGCACCCGCTACGAGGCTGTGCAGCTGCTCTATGACCGGGCCCGCGCGGTCGGGATCGAGCTGTGCGAGAGCGACCTGCCCAACGCCAAGCGCCTGTGCCAGCTGCTCGACGGCATCCCACTGGCGATCGAGCTGGCCGCCACACGGCTGCGCACGATGGGGATCAAGGACCTGGTGGACAAGCTGGCCCTGGACGAGCGGTTCTCTTTGCTCGACACCGCCGGCACGCACTACTCCCAGCCGCACCACAGCACGCTGTCCGCGATGATCTCCTGGTCGTATGACCGGTGCTGTCCTGAGCAGCAGCAACTGTGGGAGCGCTTGGCGCTGTTCCCGGCCAGCTTTCGGCTGGAAGTCGCGGAAAAGGCGTGCTCGGACGCCACGATCGCGGCCGAGAACGTCGCCGAGCTGCTGATGTCGCTGGTCGATCAGTCGATGCTGGTCGTGGAGATCCGCGACGGCGCCGCGCGATACCGGATGCTGATGACGATGCGGTCCTTCGCCAAGGCGAAGCTTCGCGAACGCCCCGAGGAAGCCCAGATCAGGTTGAGGTTCGCCGAGCACTACCGGGACTGGGCGGCCGAGCTGTCCAGCGCGGTGCAGTCTCCGCACGAGATCGCCTGGTTGCAGCTGATCAAGGCCGAGATGCCGTCCTTCCTCGCCGCCTCGGACATCTTCCTGGCAGAGGGCAAGGTGCACGACGCCAAGCGGCTGGCTGTGGCGTTGGGACAGTCGCGCTGGGGTTATGCACTGGGACGGCTTCACGAGGCGCGCAGCCTGCTCGAACGCACCCTGGACGCACCGACTGACGAGCCTCACCGGCTGGACATCATGGGGCGCATGCTGCTGATGACCATCGGTGTGTCGCAGGGCGACCACACGATGGCCCGCGCCCGTCTCGACGAGACGATCGAGATCGCGGCACAGCTGGGCAATCCGCCGGACCTGGAGAGCTGGATCCTGTTCGCCAAGGCGCTGATCATGGTCTACGCCGACTCCGACCCCGGCGCGATCGCCGTGCTCGAGCAAGCTCAGCGGCTGTGGCTGGAGAACGCTCCTGACGGCGCGGTGTACCCGGCCCGCTCGTTCGTCCCGATGGCCGCGGTTCTCGTCGGACCGCCGGACCTGGCCTTCCAGGCCTCCGAGGACGACATCGCCCGCGCTTACGGCACCGGTTCCCCCATCGGTCTCAACTGGGCGAAGTGGTGTCGGGGGATCGCCGAGCTCAAGCACGGCTCCGCCTACCGTGCGGTCGATGCGTTCGTGGAAACGCTCGGCAGCCAGATGAGCATCGGCGACATGTGGGGGCCGACGTGGAGCCTCGATGCCCTGGCCTGGGCGTTCGTGGAGGTTGGCCGCTACGAGGCCGCTGCGGTGCTGATGGGCGCCGTGCGCCAGTGGCAGCAGGACACCGTGGGAATCATGGAAGTCGGCATCGTGCACAAGCTGCACTCCCACTGGGAGACCATCGCGCGGGCCCGGCTCGGGATGGTGGACTTCGCGGCCGCGGCCGAGCGCGGCGCGGCCATGAGCCGCCCTCAGGTGCTCGCGTATGCGCAGGAGCAGGCCGCCGTGCAGGACGGCCGGCCGATCATTCCCGGCGGGCTGACCGAGCGGGAGTACGAGATCGCCGGCCTGGTCGCCGCCGCGATGACGACCAAGCAGATCGCCCAGAAGCTCGTGGTTTCCCCTCGCACGGTCGATGCTCATCTGGCGTCCATCCGCAACAAACTCGGACTCGTCGGCGCCGGCAGCAGGGTGGACATCAGCGTGTGGTGGGGACAGCAACAGCAACAGCAATAGCAATAGCCCGGCTACCTGCGAAAACCGCAGAGAACCGGGCTGGTGTCGTGCTCGACTGAGAAAGGGGACGTGCAACGGCATGTCCCCTTCGTCGTGTGGTCAGGCTGGATCGAGGATCACAGGAAGTTCTCGGAAGCCGGACGACACCATGTAGGCGCGTCGGCGTCGGAGCTGTTCGGAGGGGACCGCGCCGACGTAACTTGGGAACCGGCTCAGCAGCTGACGCAGCGCGATCTCGCCTTCGAGCCGGGCCAGCGGGGCGCCGATGCAGTGGTGGATCCCGTGGCCGAACGCGAGGTGGCCCGTGCTGCGGCCCAGCTCGAACTCGTCCGGGCGCTCGAACCGAGCGGGATCACGGTTCGCGCCGCTCAGCGACACGAGCAGGATCTCGTTGGCCGGCACCGTGACGTCGCCGAACGTGACGGGCTCCGCGGTGTAGCGCACCGTGGCGATCGTCAACGGGCTGGTCAGCCGCAGTAACTCCTCCACCGCCTGAGGCATCAGCGACAGGTCGTCCACCAGCCGCCGGCGCGTGTCGTGGTCGCGCAGCAGCCACTCCGCACCGGACCCGATCAAGTTCACGGTCGTCTCGTGGCCGGCCACCACGAGCAGGATGGCCGTCTGCACCAGCTCCGCCTCGGTCAGGCGTTCCTCGTCATCGCTGGCGCGGGTCAGCGCGGAGATCAGGTCGGCGCCCGGCTCGACGCGCTTGCGCTCGACCAGCTCCATGAACAGCGCCGTCATCTGCTGACCGGCCTCGACCGCCGCCTGCTGCGAGGCCTCGCCCATCATCGCCTGCGACCAGTCCCGCATCGGCGCCCGCGACTCCTGCGGCACGCCGAGCAGCTCGCAGATCACCATCATCGGCAGCTGGAAGGCGAACCGCTCGATCAGGTCGACCGGCTCGTGCATTGGCAGCTGGTCGAGTAGCTCGGTCGCGATCTGCTCGACTCGGGGACGCAGCGCTTCCATCCGGCGCTGCGTGAAGTCGCGGGCGAGCAACTTGCGCAGCCTGGTGTGGTCCGGCGGGTCCATGACCAGCATGTTGTTGGCGAAGAACGACGACACCTCGGGATGGCCGCCGCCCTCTTCGAGCTTGCGCACCATGATCTCCGACAGCGGCCCCGAGGCCTTGCGGACCCTCGGGTCGGTCAGGGCGATCCGGGCATGGTCGTAGTCCGTCACGACCCAGACCGCCGCCTTGTTCGGCAGCACCGCCGGGTGCACCGGCCCGAGTGGCCGTAGCGAATTCAGTGTCGGCAGTGGATCACGGAAGTACTCCCTGCTGAACAGCGTGCCTGTTGCTGACACCCCGCGCCTCCATCGGCTCCCGGCCACGCCATCGCGACCAGCCCTTTAGCCCCCACCAATAGGGGTTCTGGGTAGCGTCGATCATTCGTTTCCAAACCCGCATCGGTGAATACACCTAGGCGCCCCACCTAAGCGGATCGAGCGACGGCCACGTGCAGTACCTACGCGGCTACCAAGAGCTAGACCACTTGGTCGCACGGCAAGATCGGCACTTCTCCCGATGAATTCCAGACCGGCTGTCTTGAATCCTGGATATGCCACAACTCCGCCGGGGGGCGGGGACTTCGAGGGGCCCGGACATCCATCCCGAAGTAGCAGGTGGCAGCCCCGCAAGGGGTCACAAGAAGGGGGTGGGGGCGAGAAAGGACGCTCGCGGTCGGCATGCCTTGGGAAGGCAACGAAATACCCCTGCCACGGACCGCGAGCACCCTTTCTCCCCTCCCCACCACATCTCGGGGGGCATCAACATGACTGAACCATCACGGGCGTATGTGCTACGCCCGGTCTCGCGGCCGCAGGCGACTCACCGCCTGATCTGCATCCCGTGGTCCGGCGGCGGCCCTGGCGTCTATCACCGCTGGGCCCGCGAAATGCCGGAAGAGATCGAGCTGCTCACCGTCGTGCTGCCACGCAGCACCGCGTGGCGCGGCGACGAGTACACCGTCGAGATGATCGCCGAGCAGATCGCCTATGACCTGGTCACCAGGTACGGCGACGTCGAATGGTCAGCTTGTTTCGGACACAGCCTGGGCGCCTTGATCGCCTTCGAACTGGCGGTCCGGCTGCAAGCGCAGAACAGGCGGCTGGACGGCCTGATCGTCTCCGGCTCGCGCGCCGCGCACCTCGAGGTGCCAGTTCAGCTGCACCAGCTCGACGACAGCGGCCTGGTGGACGCGCTCATCGACCTGGGCGGCCTGTCGATGGACCTGCGCTACGACGAGAGGCTCTTGAACCGGGTGCTGCCCCGCGTTCGCGCCGACCTGGCCGCCTGCGAGCGCTACCGGCCCGCCGTCGCCGGCGCCCAGCTCGTCCAGGGCTGTCAGCTGCACGCGTGGAGCGCCAACGGCGACTGGTACGCCCCACCGGCCGCGGTGGAGCCCTGGAGCGAACTCGCTCACCCCGGCCGCGCCACGATGCGCCAGTGGGCCGGCGACCACTTCTTCGTCCGCGACTTCGACGTGCACACGGTGCTGGCCGCGCTCGGCTGGCCGCACGACACCGTCCACCCGGACGACGTCGCGGAACTGGAGCGTGCGGTATGACGGCTGTACCTCCGCTGCTCGCCCCGATCTACCTGCGCCGCGCCACCCCGAACGCCGGCCCGGCCCTGCGCTCGATGCTCGCCCGCTGCTCCGCCGAGACGCTGCGAGATCGCTTCCTGGCCACCACCAGCACCGCGTCCGAGGTAGACGAGCTGGTCGAGCTGGTCGGCGACATGAGGTCGGTGACCGCGGTCGAGCTGTACGTGGACACCGTCGTGCGCAGCACCCAGCACGCCACCGTGCTGGCCTGGCAAGACGACCGCGTGCTGGCCGCCGGCTCGATCCTGCCCACCGGGGAGGCCACGGCCGAGGTCGCGCTGATCATCGAAGACGCCTGGCAGAGCAAGGGCCTCGGATCGCTGATGGTGGCCATGCTCGCCGAGGTCACGGCCCTGACACAGCAGGAGTACCTGTGCGCATACCTCGGTATTGGCAACGTCCGCGCCCGAAGGTTGATCACCCGCTTCTGCCCGCAGGCGCGCTGGCTGCACCCCGACGCCGGCGTGGTCGACGTCGTAATCCCCGTCGCCGCCATCAGCGCCGATGCCCTCGACCAACACAAGATCGATTCCACCGGGAGGTGGTCACGATGAGCTTCCTCGAACCGGCCAACGGGCCACGCAACCCCGTCGTCGGAGGCCCCGACCTGCGCCGCGCCGCACAGCAGGAGCACCAGCAGGAGGTCCGGCGCGCTGGCCTGGCCGAGCAGTTCGACTGGGCCACCGTGTACGTCGCGACCGAGCCCGACACCGACCGCATCGTCATCCACAACGCAGGTGACCAGCACTGGGTGCACGCCTACAGCGAGTACGGATTCCTGCCCGACGCCCGCTACGGCCATGACGAGGTGTGGCACCGCCAGCTCAAAGGCGCCGATCTGCGCCGCCAGCTCCCCGAGCACGTCGGAATCGAGCTTGATCACGGACTCCCGCACGCACGCATGATCGCCCGCCCCAAGGTGCGACCGATCGCCCTCGAGGAAGCGGAGTGACGATGCCTGCCACCGACCACCAGACCGAACTGGCCGTCGTCCGCGAAGTGCACGCCTTCTACGCAGGCCACGGCGATCCGCACCGGCTCCTCGCCGCGTTCCGCGAGACCCCCGTACACGTCTGCCGCCAGGTCAGCCCACCCGCCGTGATCACGGTCGAGGTGCCCGGAATGGGCCAGTGGCTGCAGGTCTTCACGACCGTCGAGCACCTGACCAGCGTGACCGGCGCGGACTCCGAGTACATGACCCTGCTCGGCTCCGAGGTCCTCGACCTGCTGCTGCCGGTGCTGCCCGAGGGCCTGGGCGTGATCCTCGACCCGCACACCGCGCACATGATGACGTTCCCGCCGGTCGAGCCCATCGTCACCACCACCCACGCCAAGGTGCTTCCCTTCCCCGGCGGTGAGCGCACATGACCCACCCACCGCACGACCCGCGGCTGTCGATGCTGGCCGGCAGGCTGGCCCGGCTCGCCGACCTCAACGCCGAGGCGGCGTACGTCGTCGCGGGCCTGGTCTCCATCGCCGCGGAGCTCGACATGCTGCCCCGCGTGCCCTCCGGTGACGTGCCCGCAGGACCGATCAGCATTGCCTACTGGGCCACCAGCCAAAGCGTTGACCAGCTGATCAGCGAGGGGGCCCAGCTGCTCGACGCGATCCACCAGGAACGCCTGCGCCAAGCCGGCGCAGCGCAAGATCCGAACGCAACCGGCTACGAGCCCGTCGAGCTCCAGCCGCACCACGTGTCCGAGGTGCCTCGATGAGCGGCGGCTACGGCGTCGACCTCGAAGCCTTGAAAGCGGCCGAGACGGGCATCAAGGACACGCTCGGAGAGCTGCGCCAGGCCGGGTTCCACGGCCAGGAGAGGTCCGGTCAGACCGTCGTCATGTGGAAGCTCGACGTGGACGAGTCCGGCCACCAGACGATCACGGATGGGCTGGACGAGTTCCTCGACCGGCTGCACTGGTGGGTCCGCGGCCTGATCGAGGGCACCGAGGAGTTCGTCACGGCGTTGGCGGACACCCGGTCGACCTACGAGCAAGTCGAAGAGGGCGTCGTGAACAAGCTCAAAGAGCTGGTGGACATGACCGTGGGCAACCCGCTGGGAGAGCAGAAGGCCCCGTCGTCGGAGGCTCCTCGATGAGCAGCTACCTCGACATCGCCGGCGACGTCGAGGAGTTCGCCGGCGCGAAGGACGCCAATGACCTGATCTCCGGCGAACCTGCGGAGATCACCGAATCCGCCACCGCGATGAGCGAACTGGGCGCGGCGATGACTCTCGCCGGCGAAGGCCTGACCAGGATCGACTCCTCGGACTGGACCGGCCAAGCCGCGGACGGCTTCCGATCGCGGATCGCCGGCAAGCCCAAGCAGTGGATGGACGCGGGCACCGCGCTGCTGGAGATCTCCACGGCGCTGACCACCTACCGCGTCGTGCTCGACTCCTCCAAGGACACCGCGGGCCGGGCGCTGCACATGTGGCGGGGTGCGCAGGAGGCGACCAAGAAGTCGATCAGCGAGCACAACGAGCGCGTCAAGGTCTACAACAGCGCCATCGACGCAGGCCAGGACCCCGGTCCCCAGCCCGTCTACCAGGACGCGGGCGAAGCGGGCCGCAAGGAAGCCGAGCGGATGCTGGAGGACGCCCGGCGCCGTGTCACCGATGCCGGCTACGCGTGCGGCCGCGTCATCTCCGGGTGGATCGGCAAGGCGCCCGCCCAACCCGACTGGTGGGACCGCCTCGGCATGAACGTCGCCGATGCCTCCAGCTACGCCCTCACCGGCGCGCAGGACGTCGCAGAGGGCATCTGGGAGGGCGTAAAGGGCATCAACTCGATGGCGAGGCTCGTCAATCCGTTCGACCCCTACAACATCAGCCATCCGACCGCGCAGCTGGAGAACATGAGCAAGCTGGCTTCCGGCTTGTGGAACGGGGTGCAGCATCCGACGGAGTTCGCGAAGACCGTGTTCGACGTCGAGACCTGGAAGGACAGCCCCGGCAAGGCTTTGGGCAAGCTCTTGCCCGACATCGCGCTCGGTGTGGCCACCGGCGGCGGCGGGTTCGCCGGCCGCACCGCGGCCAAGTCCACGGCGGCCGCCGCGCTCGACACTGCGTCGGGCGGGTTGTTCGGCTTGGGACAGGCCGGCATCGGCGGCGTGCGCAAGGTCGGTTCGATGCTCGGCCGCGACGCGACCAAGCTCGGCCACGCCGCAGAGGACGCGGGCCGCGCCGGCCGCAACCTCCCGCACGATCCCGCCCACCCGAACACGACGCCGCTGACCCAGGTGGACAGCCATTCCGCAGGTGTGTTCGAGCAGGTCGGCAAGTCGCTCGGCGACGTCGGCGGCAACCTGCGAAGCCGCATCGACGACCTGGCGGACTGGGCTGCGTCGAGAAAGACCGACACCACCACGGTTTCCGGCGTCACCCCGACGCCGCAACCGCCCGTGCGCCAGCCGCCGCAGCTCGGACACCGCCCCCAGCAGCCTCCTCCACCGGCACGGCAACCGGAGTGGCAGCCGCCCGTGCAGCAACCGCCGACCATCGGCCGCACCGAGCCCGTGGCACCATCACCTCCGCCGACACCCCAGCCGCAGAAGTTCGACGTGGAGGACTGGCAGCGCCGCGCACGCGAGGTCATGGAACAAGCCAAGATCCGCGACGCGCAGCCGAAGCCGTCCACCTCGCACATGCCGTCCCCCGACGCCGCTCAGCGCCGGTCCGCGGCCATCCACTACGCCGAACAGCACCCCGGCATGACCGTGGATGAGGCCGCGCGGATCAACCTGCACCGCGAGGTCACCAACGATGGCTACTACGTCGAACGCGTCGCTGCGCCGGAGCCACCACCGCGCCCGAAGGAGATCGATCGCGACTACCTCCAGGAGGTCATCAGCCAGAACCGACGCCAGCTCGACCACAACCTGCCGAGGGTCGCGGACTATCCAGGCCTTGAGACCCCCGACTTCACGCCCGGCCAGCCCGAGCTGCCGCCCGGCTACAGCCGCACCCCGCCGGCCCACTTCCTCGACGACGCCCTGATCGGAGACGGCGTCGACCCGCGGCACATCATCGATCCGAAGGACATCTACCTGGACCGCCCCGGCCAGCCCGTGGTCTACCGCGACGTCGAGGACTTCTTGGCACCGGAAAACGCGCTGTGGCGCATGGACGACCGCTCTCCGGAGCCAGTCCTGCGTGGTGATGACATGTTCACCCCACGCGACCCGTCGAACCTCAGCGTCGGCGGCCACGTGGGCGGCGCAGGCCGCGGCACCGATGGCGACGCGTACGTCTCGTGGAGCAACAGCCCCGAGCACACCATCCAGCGCAACGAGCGCTGGGCGGGAGAACACTCCCAGCCGATCCGGCAGCCCGATGGAACCTACATCCGGATCCAGTACATGGAAGAGGCATATTCGCGCGGCGGCATCGACGTCAACGCCAGCTACCACGATCTCGGTATGTCATCCGGACACAAGGAAGGGGAAATCCTTACCATCGGCATGCCGTCCGAGAACGTATACCGAGTCTGGCCGCGCATAACCCACTTCGACGCCAACCACAATCTGATAGAGTCCAAACTCGCGGACCCGATCATCAACGAAAAATTTAAGTACCTCGAACAGATTCGAATGCGGGGCAAGGCGTCATGACACAGGCAACACCGGCGGTTCCGGAAATGCACATCGGTGATTACCTCGCGCCAAGCCCTCTGCCGCCGATCGACGAGCGCGAGCGCGAGCGGGCCACCCGCTACGCCGGTCGTCAGCTCGTCTACGGCGACCCCAACCAGCCCGACGAAGCGCCGCTGACCATGGACTACATCGTCGGATACCGCGTTGTCGGAACCGACGGCCATTTCACCGGCGAAGAGTGGATCAACGACAAGTTCCAGCCGCACCCGGTGACAGCCAGAGCCAGCTTCACCAACGCGTTCGAACTCGACGTGTGGCGGCTGGTCGAAGGCTACGCAACCCTGGGCGCGTTTGTCCGGGCCCTTGCCGAAACCGACGTGAAACTCTTCGCGCCCACCCTTCCGGAAAACCCGGAGGAGCTGGCGGTATTCAAGAGCGCGAACGACCTGCCGGTGCTCCGACTGTTCACCTCGCAGCAGCGGCTGCCGTCTGATCACTCGAATTGGTCACGGATATCCGGGATGGAAATACTCACTCGATCCGGCCCAATTGAGCAGCACGACCAGGATAAGAAATTGCAGATCTACATCAATCCGAACAGCTTCCCCGGTTTCATGCTTCCCGCTCACAAGATCGCTGAACTGTGGGCGGAGAACCTGTACTTCGCGGAGATGGCCCAGGCGACCCAGCCCAACACGCTGGAGGCCCCCCAAGCCTGACCATCAACCGCGTGCGCGGGGTATCGCCCGTGAGAACGGCGGTCGGGAGATGCCCCCATCAGTGCCCCGTGACCAGCCCAGCAGCCCCAGGTCACGGGGCACTGACCTATGTCGTTCTGCTCGATCGAGGACGCCGTCCTCGGACTCCCCTGAGGAGAAAAAGCAAAAGTCAATCACCCATATGGAGCAATTGATCTACACTGGGGGTGGGGTCCTGGCAACCACCTAACTGGTTGTCAGGACCTCCACGGCTCCTATTCATCTCCTCCCCAGGGACGCAGGAGCCGCTGCCACCAGTTGATCACAAGTCCCTGGGAGCTGCCATGACCGATGTCGAACTGCACCGCGGCGACGCACTCGAAATCCTGCCCACCCTCGCGGAAGCCTCCGTCGACGCGGTGATCACCGACCCGCCCTACAACAGCGGCGGCCGCACGGCGTCCGAACGCCGGGGCCAGAGCGCCATCACGAAGTACGTCAGCAGCGACAGCGCCATCGCCTCGACGTTCGAAGACTTCCCCGGAGACCAGCGGGACCAGCGCGGGTTCCTTGCCTGGTTGTCCCTGGTGCTGGGCCGCTGCCTGCGGGCGACGAAGCCGGGCGGGCACTTGCTGGTGTTCAGCGATTGGCGACAAGTGCCCGCGGTCTCGGACGCGCTGCAGGTCGCGGGGTGGCTGTGGCAAGGGACATGCGTCTGGCACAAGCCGATCGCGCGACCACGCCGCGGCGGTTTCAAAGCCGCCGCCGAATACATCCTGTGGGGCACTCACGGCCCGTTCGACTCCTCGCGCGAGATCTACCTGCCCGGCATGTTCAGTGCCTCGCAGCCTCGCGGCCGTCAACGCCGGCACATCACGCAGAAGCCTGTCGAGGGTCTGATGGACGAGCTCGTGCAGATCTGCCCGCCGGGGGGAACGGTGCTGGATCCGTTCACGGGTTCCGGCTCGACCGGAGTCGCGGCGGTGCAGTCCGGACGCCACTTCGTCGGAATCGAGATGAGCCGTCACTACCACCAGGTCGCACACCAGAGACTTGCGCTCGCAGGAAGGACAGACCTACAGACAGACAGTCAGACCGACCGCGAACCGGGGCGGGGGAGTTGTTCAGAATCCAAGACTCCTGAGGGGTGACCTCGTACTTCCGCCACTGCCATGACCGCGTTTCCGCCGGTACGGTGCCAGACCGGGAGGACAACGCAATCCCCAAAAAGGCGTGGTGCCCCCGGCTCTTTCGGCTAGCCGGGGGCACCACGCTTGTGAGGGTTACTGCGGTCGATTCAGTTGTGCTCAGGCATCGGTGACGCTCTCGAGGAACCGGCGCCAGCTGACCGCGCTGAACGGCAGCCAGTCGCCCTGTGGGTTCTTGGAGTCCCGGACGAATCCGGGCGTCACCTCGACGCAGTTGCCCCCGTTGGTGCCGCTGTAGCTGGCCTTGAGCCAGGTGCGGCCTCCTTCGACGGTCCTGATCGGCCGCCGGGGGGACGTTGAGGTCATCGTCGTTTCAGCTCCTTCATCACTTCTTCGATCTTCGCCTCGGACCCGAGCGGGTCGAGCGCCTTGGCGACAAGGTGATCCCAGGCGAGGCGGTGAACAGCCAGTGGTGAGGGCTTCTTCGTAACCTCGCCGTCCTCCTGGTCGTTCGCCGTGACGGTCTTGCCGGGCACCTTGTCTTCCATGAACTGTGAGTCGTACTGATTCTCCAGGTAGACCACGCCGGGATCGTGAGACCACGGGAAGTCCATCAGCGTGAAGCTGCCCTGGCTGCCAACGTGAGCCCCTGAGCTGAACGGAATGACGAGGATCGTGACCCGGGGGTACTTCTTGATCACGCTCAGCAGATGCTCGAGCTGGGCGAGGTGGATCATCGGGTTGCCGACCACGCGCCACAGCGCGGCTTCGTCGATAACGGCCCACAGCCGCAGCGGTTCCGGTTGCCGATCAAGAACACTTTGTCGGCCGATGCGCACGCGCTGACGCAGTTCTATGTCGGCGGTGGTCAGTTCTGCTGTACCGCCAGCTATCACAGCCGCGGCGTAATCGGGAGTCTGCAGAAGACCAGGGATGACCAGGCCTTCGAATGCCCGGATCTCCGCTGCGCCGGCCTCGAGCCCGACGAACAGGCTGAACCAGGGCGGGATGGTGCCGGCGGGGAGTTTGTCCCACCAGCCCTTCTGTTTCGAGGCCTTGGCCGCGTTGATGTAGATCGGGTGCTGGTCTTCGGGGATCTCGAACACGCGCAACAACTTCTCCATGTCGTTGACGGAGATGCTGCGTTCGGCGCCTTCGATGTAGCTGACCTTGGTGACGGTGCAGTTGAGCTCCTCGGCCAGGCGGGAGGCGAACCATCCCCGCTCAAGGCGCCACTGCTGCACGGCGAGCGCGTTGAAGCGCCGGAAAGCCACGGGGCTGGTTGGTGCAGTCACAGAAGGCCTCTCAGTGATCAACTCGATCAGGTCACTAGGTCCAGTCTGGCGCGCGAGGCGAGTGGATCTTGCGCATTAACGCCACTGTGAGTAGCGCGCGTGTCCACCCAGATGGGGTCTCGAAGTTGGTAAGTCAAAATCTTAGACTTACCATACTGCGACACGCGGCCCTGACCAGCCAGTCAGCAGGTGCGCACACCGTACTCCCCCCGAAGAACAGCACGGTGAAGCGGCCAGACGGCAGGTCGGAAACTCCCAACGCGTGTCGCAGCAGTCGGGACCGGCGCTCGGTCTCCCCCGCGGAGCGCCGGTTCGGACGCCCTCCCGCGGTGGCTCGGCCGGTTCCTCCCCCCTTGACCGGCCGGGCCGCCGCCTCCACGAGCAGCAGCTGCCTTCGAACGTGATCTGAATCCGGTGCGGAGGCAGCTGCCACCACGACCGGAGAGCCGAGATGTCGCAGCCGAAGCCCCTCACCGCAGCACCTCAAACCGTGTACCAGGCGTCAGATCAGCAGACGCTCGCGAAGCCTCAGCGTCTCCGGCTGACCGACGAGCAGTTGCGCGGAGGACTCGCCGCGATGCGCGCCTGCTGGTTGCCGACCAGGGGCGCCTGATGAGCGCGCTGCCGAACGCCGCGATCGCGGCGACCGAGTTCACCAGCACACGCAGCAGGTCGACCTCGCGCAAGGGTGCGAAGTCGGGCTCGGTGTCGAAGCTGACGACCAAGCGCACCAGCTCGTCGTGGACTGAACCGCCCGCGTGGATGGCATCGTCCTCGGCTTACTGGCGCGAGCACGACTTCGGTCGCGGCGGACGGCCAGCACCCGGTACGAAGCTGATCCTCGCTCTGGCGTCAGGCTTCGGGATCCCCGCCGGAGCGACCTGCGCCAAGGTCCTTCCCTACGACGGCCGCTGGGTGTCGTCGGAGTTTCCGGTGCTGCTCATGCGCCCTAACTTCGAGCCGACCGAGGTCAGTTGGATGCTGTCCGTTCGGCCCGCTCGCAACGGCGACACCTGGATCCTCAACACCTACGACCTGCACGGGTGCAAGCTCGCAGAGGGCGAAGACCTGGCTGGCACTCACGTGACCGGCAAGTTCGACGTCGAGAAGATCGTCCTGCGGGCTCGTCGGCTGCAGCCGGTCGGCTCAGGCGGCGCAGAGTGAGGGCCGCGGTCATGGTGCGCCGGGCCGGTCGGCATGGAGATGACCGCAGCCGCGGAGATCACCCGCTGTTCACGCCATGGATCGAGCCCAGCGCGATTCCCCAGCAGGACGTGAGAGTGCCGGACAAGACGCCGGCCGAACGCACGATGGCCCTTCCCACACTCGGGGCGGACGGCCTGCCGATCGACGTCGCATTCCGCAGCTCCGGCGCACACGCCGCCCCGGAGACCAAAGCGCAGCCCGCCGCGTCGATCCCCACCGTCGCTCGGCACGGCTGGAGCGAGGTCGACAACAAGATCCACGCGATCGATCTCCGCCTTCCCCCCACACAGGGGGACCTGTGGTGGACCGACTGCGACGTGCTCGTCGAACCCATCAAGGAACGCCTGATCAAGGGCCTGCAGCGCGAAGCGTGGTGCCCACGATGCTGGGAGTTCGAGCCCACCGACTCCGGCCCAGGCAGGGAGTAAGCCGTGGGCCACGGGGGAGACGCCTCATCGCACGTGTGCAGCACCTGCGGTGAACTCGGCTGGAAGACCTGGGACGACGCCGCGGCGCACCGCCGCGACGTCCTCGCGCAGTGGCGTCGATCGAATCCCACCGGACCGGCTCCGGCGGTGTCGATCCGCAGCTGCGACAACGACGGCCACTACCACCTCGACAAGAAGCGCGTGACGAACGGAACGAACCTCCGGGTCGAGCGCTGCCCGGTGTGCGGGCTGTTCGCGTGGCACCAGGAAGGCACCACCCCCAAGTGCCGCACGGCCTGCTACCGGCCCAACGCACCCGTACCCCAGTTCTGGTGGCGGAGCCTGCTCAACCCGCAGTCCGGCTTGATTCGCCAGCCCCCCGCGCTCCGCCGCGCTCTGTTCCCCTTGGAAGACAACGCCCACGACGAACTCATGCGTGCAGCCGGGCAGATCGACGCCCTCGCCGCCGTGTTCCTCGACGGCGTCGGCAAGTGCCTGCAACTGGTGGTCGCCTCCAACGCCGGTGACCTGACGCGGGTCCGCGAGATCTCGCTCAGCGTCGACGTCGGCCACGACCCCGCCGCGCGCCACAACATGTGGAGGTACGCGGCGCTGATGCAGGGACTGGCGGCCGGTCGGCTGCCGCTGCGCCCGTACTGGGACGTCCACGCCCTACTGCACCAGGTCGCCGTTCCCGCCACGGCCTCCATGCTGCTGCGCCGGGTACAGGTCAACAGCACGTTGCCGTTCGTGTGGCAGCTGGTCGGAGCCGTCCTGTGAGCGTGAGCTACGCGCCCGCGCTGCGTAACGGACTGGCCGTGTTGATGCTGCTGGCCGTTCGCAAACAACCCATGTCCGCCGCCCGGATCATGGCCGAACTCGACCTTCCCCGCAGCACCACCTACCACTTGCTGTCCGAGCTGCAGCTCGTCGGCCTCGTCGACCACCTGCAGAAGAAGCGCCAGTACGTCCTGGGCCCTTCCGCCGAACTGCTCGGTGACGCCTACCGCCAGAACAACATCACGACAGATGACCAGACCGACAGACAGACACCTGACTGACTGTCCATGCTTCCGCGTTCGCACCCGATGACCTGCGGTGACAACGCAGCCGCACACGTTCACAACGCGCCAGGAGCCTCAATGCAGCTGTTCGACGACCAGTTCGACAACGCCTTCGGCGTCGAGCTCGGCAGGCTGATCCGCTCCGAGCGCAAGAGCCGCAGATGGACCCGCAAGCAGCTGCGCGCCGCGATGTTCCCCGAGCTCGACGACGACGCCCAGGCCGCCGCCCTGTCCCTGCAGACCTTGGCCACGTGGGAGCTCGGCACCCGCAAGATCACCGCCGCCAAACTCG
Organism: Lentzea sp. NBRC 102530; assembly: GCF_030269365.1. Lineage (GTDB taxonomy): Bacteria > Actinomycetota > Actinomycetes > Mycobacteriales > Pseudonocardiaceae > Lentzea. Next base: position 4,820 of record NZ_BSTF01000028.1, on the reverse strand, counting down.
TCCACGTCTGCACCGCGCTCGGAGTATCCGCCGGCGACCTGGTGGGCCGCGCAGTCGAGCACCTGATCCCGGCCGCCAACGGCCCGATCCTCCTCAACCGCGCAGGACTCTCCGCCTCCACAGATCCCCGTCTTCACCAGCTCAAGCAGTGGGTGGCAGCTCAAAGCCCGCCACCAGAACCAGGAAAACCCCAATCGCCAGTGGTCGAGCTCCCACGCGACGCCCTCGTTCCGCTGGCCAACCTCACCCGCATCCCCACGTCGGAGCTCACCAGCGCTCTGACCGAACTCGTCATCGATCGGAGCTGACCTCCATGTCCGAGCTGTCCTCCCAAGCCAAACGCGTCCTCGCCACGCTGACAGCCCCTCCAGACGCACCGGCCGACGTCGACCTGGCGCTCGTGGTCGCGGTCCTGGACGGCGACGAGGAGACCGCACAACTGGTCTTCGCCGAGCTGCTGCACAACGGCGCACTGATCGAGCACGGCGGCCGGTACAAGGTCGCCGACGTCATCGCGGCCGAAGCCACAAGCACGTGGCTCACCGACCGGGCCGTCATCGCCTGCCGCAAGATCGAGCCGTTCGCTCGCCACCTCTCCCCGGCCTTCGACATCCCGGGCAGCTCGCTGTTCGACACGCGCGCCGACGCGATCAACTGGTTCGACACCAACCACGACGTCCTCATGGCACTGCTGCCAGACCTCATCGAGCGCCAGTGGTTCGAGCTGTGCGCGACCCTCGCCGAAGCCGTGGTCGGCCTGGCCCGCTACACCGGCCGCCAACACGACCAGGAAAGCGCCGCCCAATACGGGCTGCTCGCTGTCAACCGACTGCACTGGAACGCCGTCGCCGTTGCCACGTCGGCCGAAGGCGAACAGCGCGAGCAACGACACCACCTCCGCATGAGCGTCTTCGGAGCCTGGCTCGGCCTCGCGCGCACCAGCCAGGGCGACGTCGACAACGCGCTGAAGGCACTGGCCACCGCCGAAGACCACGCACGCAGAGCCGATGACGACCAGGCCGTCGCCACCGTCCTCAGCGTCCGCGCCATCACCTACCGCGCCGCCGGCAAGACCGCGGCCGCCGAGCAGGAGATCCGCGACGCCCTGGCCATCGACCTCGTCTTCGCCGACCCGCGCCGCATCGCGATCCGCCGGCGCCACCTCGGCAACATCCTGTCCGACCAGCAACGCCACGACGAGGCGTTCACCGAGCTGCACCAGGCCGCCGTCCTGTTCACCAGCCTGGGCGACCCGGTTGGTCACGCGTGCGTGCTCATCGACACCGCGGCCGCCATGCTCGCCGCGGGCCGCTCCAGCGAGTCCTTCACCCCGCTCGTCAACGCCCTCGACGCGCTCAAGCGCTCCGCGGCACCCCGCTACGAGGCCAGGGCCTACGCGCAGCTCGCCCGCTCGTCACGTGCCACCGGCTCCGACGTCGCCACCGCCGAGTACTACGCCGACGCGGTGACGCACTACCGCCTCGCCCACGACAACGCCACCGCCGACGCCATCGAGGCCGAGCGCATCCAGATGCAGCTCGACGGCGCCAGCGACGAAGCACGCACGCTGGCCCAGAAGATCGAGAACCAGTTCGGCATCAGCGGCCCCAACGCCGTACGCATCGCCCTGGCGTGGGAGGAAGTCGACGAGCTCACCACGGTCGACCAGTTCGCGGACACGATCGAGCACGACGGACTCAATGACACCGAGTACGACACCTACGACGTCGTGAAGTTCATCGCGGCCGAGAACGGCTACCGCATCTGACCTGCGCCACAACGCGATCGGCTCCGGACCCTCAGGGCTCGGAGCCGATCGCGTTTAGACGGACAGACGGACAGACGGACATCTGGTCAGAGAGAACAACGGAATCCATCCCACGCGGCGGAGCTCAGCAGAAACGCAGGACCGCAAGGGTTCTTCGAGTCCCGAACAGCCACGCGGCTGTCGACGAGATACGCGACTTCGACGCACTGCCCGCTTTGACCGCCACTGCGCGTGCTCTTACGCCAACTCAGCACGCCCAGGTCGTCAGCGTTGTCGACGTGGTGGCTGGGGACTGTCATTCGCTCATGTCCTTCGTGAGGAGGGTGCGGAGGTGCCCGACGCTGCGCGCCGGACTCAGGGCCCGGCCAGAGAGAAGCCGGAAAGTGTCGAGGTACCGCGCGATCGGCTGCGGCTCGTCGATGTACTGCCCGCCGGCCTGGTTCTCGACGTACCCGACGCCGGGATCGTTCTTGGCAGGGTCGAGCGCGTCCCGGATCGGGTGGGGGGAGTCGTCGAAGCCCATCCAGCTGAAGCTGCCGAGCTGCCCGCGGTGCGCGCCGGCGCTGAACGGCAGGATCTGCAGGGTGAACACCTGAAACGGCTCGTCGTCATCGAGGTTGGTGTCCCGAGGCTCCTGCTGGCCGGTCAGGGCGATGAGGTGCTCGATCTGCTCACGCATCACGTCGACGTCGCCGACGACCCGATACAGGGCCGCCTCGTCGATGATCGCGTGCAGCTTCAACGGCCGCGGCCGGCTCAGCGCCTCCTGGCGCCGCATCCGCTGGTTGACCTGGTTGGCGACCTCGTCCTCGTCGGTCTCGCCGTCCCGGATGACCGCCTCGACGTACCTGCGGGTCTGCAGCAAGCCCGGGATGAACCCGAGGTCGTAGGACACCATCACCGTCGCGCCCCACTCCAGCCCGAGGTACAGGCCGAACCAGCTCGGCACACCGGGAGCGTTGTCCCACCAGCCATGATCGCGGGCCCGATCGCACAGCTCGAGGTACCACTCCAGCCGCGTGCCGCGAACGCCGTAGACGGGCAGCAGCTGCTGCAGGTCCTCGCGATGCGGCAGCACATGGCCTGTTTCGAGATGCCCGACCTTGGCCTTGCTCCAACGCCCCTCGCGGCGGAGCTCGCGGGCGACAGCGTCCTGAGTGAAACCGGCTTCTTTGCGGAGCCGCTTCAACTCACCGCGGAGCCACCGCTGGACAACAGTGGGGGACTCGACGTTCGGCGCGCTCTGCGCAGGCCTCGTCACGGGCGAGCCTCCTGTGCCGGGCAAGGGGGTGCCGCATCATGCTGACCGCGGAGGAACAGGTCACGAGGAGTTACATGAGCGTGCACCCGTTTGGGGGGCGGAGCTAGAGCCTAATTCTTAGGGGCTAACTCGGATGATCAGGGTGCCCGAGCACGTGCGGACGACGACACCGTACCGGCCTCCCTCTGAACGTTGTTGATCACCCCTGCTAGTTGATCACCAGTAGCGCGAACCCTCGCGTCCAGCCCAGCGCCAGAGCAGCCGGATGTGTACCACCAGTGCGACGAACCCGAGGCCGGCTCCGATCAGTGCCTCCTCCTGGGAGTGCACGTCCCGACGCCAGAGCTCGAACAGCCACAGGCCGGCACCCAGCGGCACCAAATAGCCGACCAGGGGAACCACGATGCGCCAGCTCGGACGCGGGCCGATGCGGTGCCACCGCGCGACGCCCAAGCAGAGACGGGCGATCAGCGGCGCGAAGCCGCACAGGCAAGCCCACAGCACCACGTCTGACCGTTCCCTTCCAAAACATCCATCGATCATCGCTGTTCCAGCAGCGCCGCCACAGCACCCAGACGGCTATCGCGCACCTCGGCATCCGTGGGAAACCACGGCTTCGTCGCCTCGTCCAGCGCAGCCCGCAGGACATCGCCCGTGGTCACAATCCGCTCGAGCACCCGCTGACGCCGGCGGTTCACCGAAGCGTTCAGCCCTTGCGGATCCAGCTCGCGCAGCCGCAGCAGCTCGCGCGTGGCCGGCCAGCTCGTCCACCAGGTCGCACGTCGCAGCTGCTCCGCGACGTCGTCCGGCAGGTAGATCCGCAGCAGACCCGTCCAGTCCTTCAACGGGTTGTTCTGCACCCCATACCGACGACCGCGCAGCTCGGCCTGGCCGTCCGGCACGACACGCCATGCCTTGTTCCAGCCACGGAGCTCGAACTGCTCCAGGACATAGAAGGTGATGATCGCGCTCGCCGTGCCGAACGCTTCCCCGCTGTCGAGCAACGCTCGCCTCCTGCGGTTGAACACCCCCAGCGCGGCACGCCTCTTGACCAGCGGGCGGATGCTGTCGACCTCGGCTCGACGATCACGCGTCCACTCGTCGACGAGCTCGGCGTGCCGTGCGGCCGCGAACGCCAGCGCCGCCACCTTGGGCTCCTCGGCCGGCGTCGTGAACTCCGTGCTGATCTTGCCCACCTACCCCTTCGAGAAGAACGACGTCGTGAACCACTGATCGAAAATGCCCTCGTACGCGGGCTGACGCGCCACCAGAAGCGCGCGGTACTGCTCGTGAGCCTCTGACCCCCACCAGGGCGGTCGGAGCCAGTAGCGGCTGTTGTGGACGGCCTTGTACTGGAGCCGCGCTACCTCAGCGATGCCGCGCTGGGCGTCCTCGTGGTGCTCGCCTTCCCGGAGCTCTTCCCAGGTCGTCAGCGCGAGCGCACACAGCGCGCCGCCATGACCGGCCCAGTCCACGCCCACAAGGCGACTGGTGAAGGGGACGGGCCGCGTCATTCGCCAGATCGCGTGTGTTGCACACCGCGCCAGCTCGAGGCGCTCAGGCGGCAGCAGGAGCCGGGCGATCGTGCGGTAGGGCGCTGCCACCGGAACCCAGATGGCGCCGTGCCTTCGGTCGGCACGGGGGACAGTGGGCTGGGGGAGGGAGTCGGGAGCCGACATGAACCACTCCAGCCACGGCGCCGGTTCGCATGCGCAGCTGTGCCCTTGGTGCGGAACGCCGACGATGCCCTGGCAGTACCCGTTACAGCTGGTGAGAGGCTCGTGGTAGTAG
>NZ_BSTF01000027.1 GCF_030269365.1 Lentzea sp. NBRC 102530 | reverse complement strand
ACCCGGCCTCGAACAACGCGGCAGCGGTCTCCCGCTGCCGCTCAGACAACGAACTTCGTGGATGCACCCAACCGCTCCCCGGAAAGTCGGAACTGGATTCCCAGTCCAAGTTCCGGGGAGCGGTTCAGGGCCTCCCCGCCCCTTTCTTTTGCCTAGCGGGTGCTGCTCCAGAACAGAGCACGCGCTACCTGCGCGTACAGGCCCTTCGGGTGGTTGCGGAACATTGGTTCGGTACCGAAGAGGACCACTCGTGCGCCGTTCGTCGCAGTACCGGACACGACCGCCGCCTGACCTGCTGCCGCGTCCTGGCCGCCCGTGCCGTTGTCCCGTGCGTGCCAGTGACCCGCCGCGATGACCGTGCTGCCGTAGCGCTGTTCGACCGTCACGCCCGCGCCGAGGTTCGTGAACCACTGCGGGGAGTAGACGAACGAGTGCGGCAGCGCGTGGGTGCCGACCGGACCGGTGCCGTTGACGACGTTCACCACGCCGTTCGCGTCCTCCCAGCCGGCCGTCGCGGTGGCCTGGAGGAGCTTGGCGTCGGCGTTGAACCTGCTGCCCGTGGCGCCGCGCGTGACGACACCGCCGCGCTTGAGGAAGTCGTCCAGCGCGGCCTTCGCGGTGGCGTTGAGGCCCGCGTAGCTCAGGCCCGACCCCACGTACAGCGCGTCGATCCTGCTCCAGTCGAAGCCCGCGTTCAGCACGGCCGTGGAGATCGTGCGGACGTCGAACCCGGATTCCCGCAGCACCTGCAGTTCGTCCGCCGAGACCGCGGCCGCGATCGTCTTGCGCTGCAGGGGTTCTCCGCCGGGCCTGGCTGTCGTGAAGCGCACGCCGTAGCGGTCGGCGACCTCCTCGGCCGCCGCCCTCTCCTTGCCGGGCACGACGACGGTGCCGTCGTCCTGGCGGCGCAGTTCGAGGCCGCGCGCCAGCAGGTCGTTGACCGCGCTGACGTCCTTCTGGTCGGTGAGGCCGAGGGCGAGGTCGGCACCCGGCGCGGCGCTGACGTCCCCGGTCGGCGTGGCGGCGGTGACCGGCAAGCCGACGAAGCGGAACGGACCGCTCCGGTAGACGTCGACGGACGCACCCCACAGCAGGCGGTGGCTCCAGCCGGAGATGTCGTACATGACCGGCGCCTTGTCGGAGATGTCCGCGCCCTGCTCCAGCATGACGTTCGCGAGGCCGCGCTTGGGCTGGTGCATGTCGACGACGTACGAGCCCGCCGGGTACTTCTTGCCGTTGAGGGTGAACGGCCTCTCGGCCCGTTCGACCCGGACGTCGTGCCGGACGAGCTGGTCGACGAGGCGTGCGGTGGCCGCGGCCGACCGGTCGTTCGTGATCACGTAGGCGCGGGGGAACTCGGTGGTGAACCGGTCCTCCGGCCCGAAGCCGGGCACGAAGCCGTCCGGGATGTAGCGCTGCTTCTCGCCGTTGGCGCCCCGGCGGAACATCTCCGTCTGGTTGGCGATGAGGCTCTTGCGGTTGGCGTCCACGTAGTCGAGCGTGGTCTTGATGGTGGCCTCGACGACGTCCGTGTTGATCTTCGACCGGCGCTGGAGTTCGGCTGCCGGCAGCGCGTCGTAGTCGGCCCGGTTGACGCGCATCGGGATCTCGATCGTGTACGACACGGCCCCGTGGTACATCGAGTACTGCGCGGTGTAGATGGGCGCCCAGCCGTCCCACTCGCCGACGGGGTAGTCGCGGAAGGGGATCTCCGGCTTCGCGGCCTCGGGGTGCCCGAGCGCCTGCACGGCCTTCTCCATCCGGAGGCCGTTCTCGTAGCCGTGCTTGATGTACAGGTCGAAGTCGTAGTTCTGCCCGTGCGGCGGCGTGGTCGGCTCGATGAGCGTGTTCGCCACGTACCCGTGCTGGTCGAGCATCATCAGCGGCTGCGTGCGTTCCACGATGTCCTGCATGGCCCGGTTCTCGGGCTGGGAGCTCGTGACGAAGTCGCGGTTGAGGTCGAACCCGGCGTTGTTGGCGCGCGTGCCGGCGACCCGGCCGTCCGGGTTGGCCGTGAGGTTGAAGTAGATCCTGCTGCGCTGCAACAGGTTCTTCGTCTCCCTGTCGTTGCTCGTGGCGAGGTGCTCGATGACGCGCAACGCGCCGTCCGTGCCCTCCCACTCGTCACCGTGGATGTTGTTGTTGATCCAGATCGGCGCCTTGTAGAGGGGATGCGGGACGGTGCGCCCCTCCTCGATGTTCTCCCGGAACCGCTCCTGGGCCCTGGTCTCCGCCGCGCTCTCCGGCGCGGTGAGGGTGACGAGGTACAGGTCGCGGCCGAGCGTCGACTGCCCGACGACCTCGACGGACACCCTGTTGCTCTTCTGCTGCAACGCGTTCAGCTTCGGGGCGAGCGCGTGGTACGGCTGCAGCCCCAGCTTGATCGACTTGTCGGCCGCGTTCTCGGGATACGTCCTGAGCGTCGTCCGACGGGGATATCCCTGGTGTCTGTCGGCCTTGTTCTCCCCCTGGGCCACCGCCTGGGCGCGCAGGAAAGCGCTGTCCAACGTGGCGACCTCGTTGCGCTCGGGCCCGTTGCCCGGCTCTCGATCTGGACTGGACGGTTGCGCCGCCCCGGTGGCGGGCGCCGCCACCACCGCGGCGGCCGTCAGGATCACGGCGAGCAGAGTTCTGCGCATACGGACTTTTCTCGCACAACGGCCCGCGCATCGACTAGAGCCGATAGGCGGGCCGTTGCATCCCCTCGGTCAAGACCTGTGCCGTCGAGAGTGGCACAGAGTCCTGCCGTTGAGCGAGAAAAGTTCACCAACCACGTTTTGATCCCGCGTGCTTCCCACCACTGACCAGGGCGTTCATTTCACCGAACGCCCCGAACCACTCGTTCGGCCTAGCCAGAACCCAGACAGAGGAACGGCCGCCGGAACGGGTCCTTCGCCATCGCCTCGGCCAACGCCACCGCGGGCGCGGCCCCGGCCACCAACGCCCGGTGGTAGTCGGCCATCGCCGCCGCACTGGCCTCGTCCCCGACCTTGCTGGCCGCCGCCACCACGGTGCGCGTCCCGCCGGCCAACATGGCACCGGCGAACCCGAGCGCCTCGTCGCCGGGCCGAATCCGGTTCAGCGCCAGCGAACAGGCAGCGAGCACGACGTGGGCGGGCGGCGTCTTCAACCGGCCCAACTCGTGCGCGAACAACGGCCCGTCGTCCAACTCGAGCCGCGAGAACAACGCGTTCTCGTTCTCGTGCTCCCCGTGCGCCGCAACATGCACAAGATCCGCACCGTCCAGGTGCGCCAACACCTCAGCCGCCGTGGCCCTCTCCCCGGACAGCACCGTGGCCCTCCGGTGGTGAGCCGCCAGCCGGTCCAACTCGCCGTCCGCGAACTGCAGACTGGGCCCGCGCACCAGCAACACCTTGTCGGTCTTGGGCTTGCCCGGCTGAGCGGCCGCGAGCCACGCGGTCGCGGACGGCGCCGTGGCAACGGGCCTCCCGTGCAGGCTCGGCAGGACGCCCCAAGGCACCGCGTACAACGCCCCGGTCGGCACCACGACCAGTTCGCGCTTGCCGATGAAACCCTGCAGAGGCTTGATCAGCAGGGAGTCGAGCACGTCCGCCTGCTTGCGCGCGGACGCGCCGATGACCTGCACCAAGGGCTGCGGCAGATGATCAGGTGCCAGCGCGTTGAGGTCGAAGTGGAGTTTGCGCGCGCTCTCCAGCGCCTCGGAGGCGTCACCCAGCCGCACCATGCGGACCCGGCCGGGGGCGATCACCAGGGCCACCATCTCCCCGGCGGAGGCGACGAAACTGACCATCGCCCGGTCACCCAGCCCTGCCACGACCTCGTTGAGGTCGGCCATCGGACGGGGCCGACCCCACCGCTGCGCGTTCCAACCCAGCCTGTTCGCCTCCCGCTGCGCCTTCGACAGCTTCCCGCGCAACTCCGCGGTCGGTCTTCCGTCGAGGCCTGCGCGCATCAGGTCACGACCCAGCCCGCGGACCTCGATGATCCGCTCGGCCAGTTCGGCGTTCTCCACGCTCTCCAGCGGTTCGTAGCGGTAGGTCTGCGCGCGGGTACGTTCCAGCCACACGAACAACTGCTTGGCGTCGTCGTTCTCGAGCGCAAGACGGATCGCGAGCTCACCCAGCTCACGTCCGTGCACGGCGGTGGCCGACACCAGTTCGAGCCCGCCGAGCTGGTCGCGCACCTGCCCCAGTTCCTCCAGCCCCTTGCGTGCATGCAGCAAGGCCGCGCGGCGATTGCCCTTGGCCAGACCGAGTTCCGCGAGCACGAGCCTGCGCTGCATGCGGTGGTCGATCGGCGTGACCGCGCGAGGACCTGGCAGCTGTCGCAGCAGTTCCTCTCCCTCGCTGAGCCGTCGCCGACGGATCTCCAGCCGGGCCGCGAGCAGCTTCGCCAGTCGCGCCTCGTCGAGGAGGTGATTCGCCTCCAGGTGCCCCGAAACAGCGAGAGCTTTCTGCACCAAAGCGTTCGTCACGCGTTTGGCCTGCATCGCGTGCGCCCACAGCTCGATCAGGGCGGCCATCATCCACCAGGTGCTGCCACGCTTCTCCAGCTTGCGCATCGAGGCCTTGGCCATCCGGCGAGCCAGGTCGAACTGCTCGCCCAGCAGTGCCGCCGACGCGCGAAACATCTCGACCTCGGCGACCCCCTGCTTGAGCTTCTCCCTGCGCATCACGGGCAACGCCTCGTCGAGGTGCACACTGGCCTCGTCGAACAGCCCGATCATGATGAGAGCTTCGGCCTGATCCAGCTGAACGCCCGAGAGCAGCGAGTACGACTCCTTCGCGCGGAAGAGGCGCTCCGCCTCTTCGTAGCGACGCAGGGCTTCGGCCAGATCACCGCTCTGCTTGTAGGTGTTGGCCAGTGCGTAGATCGCGTACGGGTACAGGTCGTCGAGACCGTGCTCCCGCGAGAGCTCGAGAGTCCGTTCCAGATCGACCACCGCCTGATCTGTGCGGCGGATCGCGGCGTTCGCGAACGCCCTCGCGATCAAGGAAGAAGCGAGTCGTGGCGCGAGCTCGGCGTCGGCTCGATCCGGCTCATCACGCATCAGGGCTTCGGCGTGGTCGATGAACGGGCTGTACCAGGCGACCGCCTTCTCCGGCTGCCCGCGGCGCATGATCAGAACGCCCTGGCTGTAGTCGATGCTGCCGGACAGCTGTGCCGACAACCACGGATCGGTGATGCGGGCGACGTCGCGCCGTGCCTCGTCGAAGAGTTCGACGGCGGCGTCCATACCGCTGGCCTCACCGACGCATCGGCCGAGGTTGTAGAGGATCCGCACCCGCAGCTCAGACCGTTCCTGGCTGTCGGGTGCACGATCGGCGTGCACTAGCGCGCGTTTGAGGAGCCGAATCGCGGACGGGACCCGGTACTGGTTCTGTTCCGCCGATCCCTTCAGGTACAACTCGCGCGCTGTGTTCAAGGCACGAGCGGGCATGTGATCATCACACCACATGCCCCCGAATGGCGCTGTCCTCCAACCAGGCGCTGACACCGGCCGGAGGACAGCGCACAGCGTGACCTAGCTGAGGACTTCCTGCTTCGACACGTTGTCCGGGTGGTTCGGGCAGTCCTTGTCGTGCTCGACCGGCCCCTCGGTCAGCAGCTTCGGGTCGCCGATCAGCGGGTGCCCAGGCGGCATGCCGCAGCACTGCGGCGTCAGCGGCGGGTCCTCCGGCTGCGGAGCCTTCTCCTTGCGGTCGTCGTCCCCGTCCAACATGTCCTTGAACTTGTCGACGATGTTTGACAACAAACCTTCGTGCTGACCACTCATGAGGTTTCCCCCCTCGTTTGGACTATTACTTCTCATCCCCCCAGATGAGTTGCAGGGAGAGACTCGCACACACGGCTACACACATACGTCTCATTTAGCTAACGTCCACCCGGACAGCCTAAGATCACAAAGGGCCACCTGCACGAACAGGTGACCCTTTGTGATTTTTATGGCGAATATGTATCTACCGGGCGGGCGGGACCACTGGCGTCGCCTCGAGGCCGGGCGGCAGGCGCAGCCAGGCGGTGGACTCGGCGTCCCAGCCGGTCAGCATCGCGGTGCCGCACCGCGTGGTGACCGGGACGTGTTGCGCGGTGAGGAGACCGGCGACGGTGAGGTGCACGGCGTCGAGGTCCGCGGCCGCACGGCGCCAGTCCACCTGCACGTAGGTGTTCGTCGGGCGCGGGTACCGGTTGACGAGGCGCTCGTAGTCGGCGGGTGATCCGATGGCGTACGGCGTGACGGCGGCCGGGTCGAAGGTGAGCGCGAACAGCGGCCGGTCGTGGCCGAACTCCCCCCACTCGCCCCACTGCCACATGCTCGTGCCGTCCGGCAGGAACGACGAGGTCCACAGCGCTCCGAGCGGTTTGTCGTCCGGCAGCGGCCGATCTGACAGCGTGACGGCGGACGGCAGCGCGTCCAGGGCGTACCGCGCCTGGGGTGATCGGGGCGAGGTGGCGGACAGCGGGCCGGTGGACACCCGTCTCAGCACCGCGGCGGCGATGCGGTCGAGTTCGGGAGCGCGCCGCGCGGTGAACGCACCGCCTGAATGCCGTTGCGACGCGGCGAAGGTGATGTGGCGGTAGAGGTCCTCGTCGGCCAGCCGGTCGACCTCGTGGACGGGGTCCGCGTCACCGAAGAACCCGCGCAGGAGCAGGCACAGTTCGAGCAGCACGGGGCTGCTCACCCCGCCGAAGACGTGATCGGTCATGAACTGGCCTCGCAGTGGATCAACGGCTGGTGCCGCGATCGTAGTGCCGCACCGCGCGCGGTCCGGGGAACGGCGTTTCCCGGACCGCGCGGGTCATCAGCAGGTGACGGTCACGATCTGGGTCACGTGACTGCGCTCGTGCCGGGCGTCGTTGCCTTCCACCATCAGGAACTCGGCGGTGGCGCGATAGCGGGCGTTGACACAGGGCAGGGCCGCCGCCGCGTTCACGTAGGAGCCCCGGCCCGAATTGTTCACGGCCGAATTCTGGGCCACCAGCTTGAAGTAGCCGGGGTTGGTCTCGCGGTACAGGTAGGTCTCGACCCCGAGGTACTTCTTGGCGGAATTGCAGTTGATCACGCCGTTGCTGGTCACGTTGCCCGCCACGTGACCCGACTTGTGCGGCCAGTCCAGGTTGAAGTTGCAGTCGGAGACGGCCTCCATCGGCCGGACGTCCGCACCGGCGGTCGCGGGCCCAGCGGCCAGCAAGAACGCGACGGCACCCGCACACACAACGAAAGAGCGCGCTTTCGTGAAACTCATGATTCCCCCAGGTTCGATCACGCTCACAGATTTCACGATGAGCGTCGTGCCCGATGAGCACAACACATCAACGCCGATTGGAGCTACCGGGTTAGATCAAGTGACACGAATTCAACGAGGATTTCGCTCTGAAATCAGAAGAAAACACGACCGCAGTTGCACGCGGGCGGTGGAGGAGCTGGACGCCGGCGAGGCGTCCAGCTCCTGACACGTCAGCTGCAGCGAGCGAGCACGATCTCGCGCACACGGGCAGCGTCCGCCTGGCCCTTGGTGGCCTTCATGACCGCGCCGACGATGGCACCGGCCGCCTGCACCTTGCCGTCGCGGATCTTCTGCGCGACGTCCGGCTGCGCGGCGAGGGCCTCGTCCACGGCCTTCTCCAGCGCCGAGTCGTCCGAGACGACCTTGAGGCCGCGCTTCTCCACGACCTCGTCCGGCGAGCCTTCGCCCTCGAGGACGCCGTTGACGGCCTCGCGGGCGAGCTTGTTGGTCAGGGCGCCGGAGTTCACCAGCTCGATGACCCGCGCGACCTCGGCCGGCGTGATCGACAGGCCCGTGAGCTCGACGCCGCGGGTGTTGGCCTGCTGCGCGAGGTACGACACCCACCAGGAGCGGGCCTCGTCCGGCTTGGCGCCGGCGACGACCGTCGCCTCGATCAGGTCGAGGGCACCGGCGTTGACCAGGTCGCGGAGGACCTCGTCGGTGAGGTTCCAGTCCTTCTGGATGCGCGCGCGGCGCTCCCAGGGGAGTTCGGGCAGGGTGCCGCGCAGTTCGTCGACCCACTCGCGCGACGGCGCGATCGGAACCAGGTCGGGCTCCGGGAAGTAGCGGTAGTCCTCCGCCGTCTCCTTCTTGCGGCCCGGGGAGGTGGAGCCGGAGGACTCGTCGAAGTGACGGGTCTCCTGGGTCACCTCGCCGCCCGACTCGAGCACGGCGGCCTGGCGCGTCATCTCGAAGCGGACGGCGCGTTCGACGCTGCGCAGCGAGTTGACGTTCTTCGTCTCGGTGCGGGTGCCGAGGGCGCCGGTGGTCTTCGGCGACAACGAGACGTTGGCGTCGCAGCGCAGCGAGCCCTGGTCCATGCGGACGTCGGACACGTCGAGCGCCTTCAGCAGGTCGCGCAGCGCCGTGACGTACGCGCGCGCAACCTCGGGGGCGCGTTCCCCGGTGCCCGGGATCATCTTCGTGACGATCTCGATCAGCGGCACGCCGGCGCGGTTGTAGTCGAGCAGCGAGTGCTCGGCGCCGTGGATTCGACCGGTGGCACCGCCGACGTGCAGCGACTTGCCGGTGTCCTCCTCCATGTGCGCGCGCTCGATCTCGACGCGGATGACCTCGCCGTCGTCCAGCGTCACGTCGAGGTAGCCGTTGAACGCGATCGGCTCGTCGTACTGCGACGTCTGGAAGTTCTTCGGCATGTCCGGGTAGAAGTAGTTCTTCCGCGCGAACCGGCACCACTCGGCGATCTCGCAGTTCAGCGCGAGGCCGATGCGGATCGCCGACTCGACGGCCTTGCCGTTCACCACCGGCAGCGAACCCGGGAGACCCAGGCACGTGGGGCAGGTGTGCGTGTTCGGCTCGCCGCCGAACTCGTTGGCGCAGCCGCAGAACATCTTCGTGTTGGTGTGCAGTTCGACGTGCACTTCCAGGCCCAGGACGGGGTCGTACTTCTCGATGACCTCGTCGTAGTCCATCAGCTCAACCAGTGAGGTCATGCCAAGTCGTCCTTCCGCAGAGCACGAACGGCCAGCGCCGCACCGGTGAGCGCCACCGCGATGCTGGCGATCGCGTTCGCCAGTGCCAGCTTGTCGTTCTTCGCACGGGCGTTGCGGAAGCCGGAGAACGCTCCCGCGGCGCCCGCGACGGCACCGGCGAGACCGAGGATCCCGCGTGCCTTCTTGATGTTCACAGCGACGGACCTCCGAACGAGCCGCGCGCGGCCTCGTAGGCCGCGGCCACCCGGTACATGCGGTGGTCCTGCAGCGCTGGGGCCATGATCTGCAGACCGACCGGCAGACCGTCCTCATCGGACAGACCGCTCGGCACGCTCATGGCCGGGGTGCCCGCGAGGTTCGCAGGGATGGTGCAGAGGTCGGCCTTGTACATGGCCATCGGGTCGTTCGCGCGCTCGCCGATCTTGAACGCCGTGGTCGGCGTGGTCGGGGAGATGAGCACGTCGAAGTTCTCGAACGCCTTCGCGAAGTCCTGCGTGATGAGCGTGCGGACCTTCTGGGCCGAGCCGTAGTACGCGTCGTAGTAACCGGACGACAGCGCGTACGTGCCGATCATGATGCGGCGCTTGACCTCCGGGCCGAAACCGGCCTCGCGGGTCAGCGACATGACCTCCTCGGTGCTGCGCGTGCCGTCGTCGCCGACGCGCAGGCCGTAGCGCATGGCGTCGAACCGGGCGAGGTTCGACGAGCACTCGCTCGGCGCGATGAGGTAGTACGCGGGCAGCGCGTAGTCGAAGCTCGGGCACGACACGTCGGCGATCTCCGCGCCGAGCTCCTTGAGCTGCGACACGGCGGCCTCGAAGCTGCGCGCCACGCCCGGCTGGTAGCCCTCACCGCTGAACTGCGTGACGACACCGACGCGCAGCCCGGACAGGTCGCCGTTCAGGCCCTCGCGGGCAGCGGCGACGACCGGCGGCACCGGCGCGTTGATGGACGTGGAGTCCATGTGGTCGTAGCCCGCGATGACCTCGTGCAGCAGCGCGGCGTCGAGCACCGTGCGGGCACACGGACCGGCCTGGTCCAGCGACGACGAGAACGCAACCAGGCCGTAACGCGACACACCGCCGTAGGTCGGCTTCACGCCGACGGTGCCGGTGACCGCGCCGGGCTGGCGGATCGAGCCACCGGTGTCGGTACCGATCGCGAGCGGGGCCTGCAGGGCGGCCAGGGCGGCGGACGAGCCACCGCCGGAGCCGCCGGGGATGCGGTCGAGGTCCCACGGGTTGTGCGTGGGGCCGTACGCCGAGTTCTCGGTCGACGAACCCATGGCGAACTCGTCCATGTTCGTCTTGCCGAGGATGACGACGCCGGCTTCCTTGAGCTTGCGCGTGACCGTCGCGTCGTACGGCGGCAGCCAGCCTTCGAGGATCTTGGAACCGACGGTCGTGGGCACGCCCTCCGTCGTCATGACGTCCTTGAGCGCCAACGGCACACCGGCGAGCGGGGACACCTGCTCGCCCGCCTTGACGGCCTCGTCGACGCGACGGGCCTGCGCGAGCGCGCCCTGGGCGTCGACGTGCAGGAAGGCGTGGACCTTCCCGTCGGTCTCGGCGATGCGGTCCAGGTGGGCCTGCGTGACCTCGACGGAGGTGACCTCACCGCTGTGGATCTTCGCGGCGAGTTCGGCCGCGGTGGCGTGGATCAGGTCGTTGGTCATGCTTCCTCACCCAGGATGCGGGGCACGCGGAACCGGCCGTCCTCGGCCTCAGGAGCGCCGGAGAGCGCCTGCTGCTGACCGAGGCTCGGACGGACCACGTCCTCGCGGAAGACGTTGGTCAGCGGAACGGCGTGCGACGTCGGCGGGATGTCGGCTGTGGCGATGTCGCCAACGGAAGCCACCGACTGGAGGATCACGTCGAGCTGGCCGGCGAACAAGTCGAGCTCGTCCTCGGACACAGCCAGCCTGGCGAGCTTCGCCAGGTGCGCGACCTCGTCGCGGGAGATGCTGGGCACTCCTGTCAACCCCCGTAGGGTCGGGATTCGAATCGGGAACCCCGTGAGTCTATGGGCTGGTCAGGCGCGCCTTCGAACGGGTTACCGCCTCCGTGGTTGAGCGGCACGTCAACTTAACCGGTTCGCAACGCGGACAGCAGGTCATGCGTTGACGATGCGTCTGCGAGAATCACCGACCGGCAACGGCGCGAGACGCGGGGTCTCGCGCACGAGCTATGGAGGCGTTCACCTTGTCGTTCCTGATCCGGGTCCAGCTCCCGGACCGTCCCGGCACCCTCGGCGCGGTCGCAACGGCTTTGGGCGAGATCGGGGCCGACATACTCAGCGTGGACGTGGTGGAACGCGGTTCCGGCCTCGCCATCGACGACCTCGTGGTGGAACTCCCCTCCGGTCGACTGCCCGACACGCTGATCACCGCGGCCGAGTCCGTCGACGGCGTGGAGGTCGACGCCGTCCGCCCGTACGCGGGCATCCTCGACACCCACCGCGAACTCGAACTGGTCGAGGAGGTCGCCGACGCCCCGCACAAGGGCCTCGGGATCTTCACCGAGGGCGTCCCGAAGATCATCCGCGCCGGCTGGGCCGTCGTCGTCGGTCCCGAGGGCACCGGCATCAACCGCCTGACCGCGTCGTCGGCCGCCCCGGAGACCCGCATGGCCGACGTGCCGTGGTTCCCGCTGGAGCGCGCGACCGTGCTCGACGGCGAGGAGGAGTGGGTGCCGGAGACCTGGCGCGAGCTGGGCACCGAACTCGCCGCCACGCCGCTCGGCAAGCCGGACCGCGTGCTCGTCGTCGGACGCCCCGGCGGCCCGATGTTCCGCGCGGCCGAGGTGGCCCGCCTGGCGCACCTCGCGGGCATCGTCGCGGTGGTCCTGCCCGACTAGCTCGGGGCCCTGCTGCGCTGGCGTTTGCGGGCCAGGGCGACCAGTTCGGCGTTGTTGCGCGCCCGGCGTCCGCCGGGCAGGTGCAGCGCGTCCTCCAGGCCCATCCGCACGTCGTGTTCGAGCAGCGCGGCGTAGTCGAGGACCTGCCACGCGTCGGCGTCGCGGCCGTGCACCAGGACCGGCAGGCCGAGCGGTTCCACCTGGCGCAGCAGGCCCTCCACCGCGTCCCGCGTCGCCGCGACGGTGATGCGACCGACCCCCTGCGGCAGCTCGCCGAGCTGCACCGGCGCGTCCACGACCAGGTCGACCTTGACGTTGACCTGGTCCAGGGACCGCACCAGGTCGCGCCAGTGCGGGTCCCGGACGTGCACGGTCGCGATGTCCGGCCGGCCCGTCGCCAGCGGCGCCCAGCTCGCGATCAGCGTGCCGCGGTTGCCGCCGGGGACGTGGGTGGACACGCTGATCTCGATGCCCGGCACGGCGGCGCGGACCGTCGCGATCGTCGTGGCCACCTCCGGCCCGACGAGGGTCGGCACGCCGATGACGTCCCTCGGGTGGATGTGCACGGACGTGACGCCGAGCGCGGCGACGTCGGCCGCGTCCTCGGCGAGGCGCTCGGGGGTCAGCGGCAGGGCCGGGTGCTCCTCGGCTGTGCGGGAGCCGTTCAGACAGGCTTGCAGCACGCCTCACACGGTCCCACACAATCCTCGGCGGGGTGTTGCTCCAAGGGTTACGTTGAAAGCATGCGACTGGCCCTGGTGATGGCTCAGGACGATGCTCTGGCGATGGGTGACCTGGCGCTCGGCGTGGCCGGGCTGATCGCGATCGCCGCGGTGGTCGTGGTGGCGGTCAAGCGGAAACGCTGATCACAGGTCCCACGTCTCGGCGAGGATGCGCACCAGATCCTTCTGCCGCGCCTCCAGGACGGCGGGCGTCCACTCCGGCTGCGCGATCACCTGGCTGGTCAGTGCGAACGCCGAGACTCCGTTGCCGCTCGTGAAGTACTTGTCCTTCTTGACCACGAAGTCCCTGTTGCTGACCTCCGCGTTCTTCCACCTGTTGAGCAGCACGAGGTTCGCGAGCCGATGGGTCCAGGTGGCGCGTTCCTCCGCGGAGAAGTCGCTCAGCCACGCGGAGCCGTCCTTCGGGTTCTGCGGCAGGACGTGCTCCACCGTGATCACGGGGAACTTGTAGATGACGCCCGGATCCCCCGCCAGCATCTCGTCGAGCCTGAGCAGGACGTACCGGCGCGTCTTCTGGACCAGGTAGAGCTGGCCGTCGAGGTGGCTGACCGTGGCCGCGCGTTCGTCTGCGTCCAGGACGAACGCCGGGGAGTCGAGCCCCTGCCCGGACGCGAGATCGCGCAGCAGGTTGGAATACCGCATCACGCGCGGCGTCGTGTACACGCGGCGGATGAACATGCTGGCGGCGAGCCGCTCCAGCTTGGCGAGGAAGCGTTCCAGCCAGACCGGGTCGTGACCGTGGTGGCGCACCGCCCACAGCGCGGGCGGCAGCCAGTCGCGGTTGTCGACCTGGGCCAGTCTCCGGAACCACGAGTTGACCTGCTCGGCCTTGGCCGAGGACTCGTACCCGAAGTCGCGGATCTTTTCGTAGGCATCCGAATACGGCACCAGCACGTCGTCGACGAACGCGGCCTCTCGTCCCGGCAGGTACTGGTTCAGCACCTGCCTCGGGAACTCGGTCAGGAGGTCCTGCTTGGCGCGTTCCTTCGCGAAGATCATCCGGATGTACAGGAAGAGGTCGGCGAAGTCGCTGCGCCCGAGCCTCACCTCGGCCTCGTCCCACTTCGCGGCGTATTCGTCGTCGAGTTCTCCGATGACCTTCGACTTGAAGATGTCCGCCGGCGAGAGGTCGAGCCCTCGCGCGTTCATCACGCTGAAGATCCTGTGCGCGCTGTCCAGGTTCGGCGTGCTGACGACCACCAGGAACGTCTGCGAGCTGATCATCCTGACCAGCCGGTGCCTCGCCTCCTCACCCAACCGGACGAGAGCGGACCGCAGCGCCCTGGCGTTGTCACGAACCGCCTTTTGCGCATCGGTCTCCAGGGCCGTGTCATCGAGTGCGATCAACTCTTCGATGTGACCGGGTTCCTGGACATATGTGCGGAAGAAGACCTGATCACGCTTCCTGAGCGCGAGCCTCGGCTTCGGCTTGAGCCCGAGCAGGTCGTCGCCCTCCTCGACGATCATCTTGCGCAGCGAGGTGCGGATGCCGTCGTGCGTGGTGAGGTCGCGGACGATCGACAGGAGGATCGTGAGCGTCGTGAGCCGCTGCTGGCCGTCGATCACCTCGGAATCGGCTTTGCCGTCGGCCTTGACCAGCACCATCGACCCGAGGAAGTACGGCTCGTCGCTGTCGCCCTCCACTGCCTCGACCAGGTCTTCGAGCAACTGCTGGGCCTGCTCGACCTCCCACGCGTAGGGCCGCTGGTAGTCGGGGATCCGGAAGTCGTAGTCACTGCCGAACACCTTGTGCAGGGGCACCTCGTGGGCTTCGAGCTTGTGCATGACCGCCTCATCGAGTGGGTGGCGGCTGCCGTTACGTCCTGCGGGATTCGCGGACTCACCCCAGAATCTGCCGTGATCGCCCCACTTCTGCTGGAGGTATGAAGATCATGGCCGTCACCGTGAACCTCGACATGCTCCTCGACAAGGCGTACGAGAACCTGCCGCTCACCGAGATCCTGGACGCGCCCGTGGACGCGCTGCAGGGCGTGAGCCCTGGCGACGCCGAGAAGCTCAAGGCCGCGTTCAACATCAAGACGGTGCGGGACCTGGGCACCAACAAGTACTTCCGGGCCGCCGTGACGTTGCTGGACCTGGAGTCGACGGCCCGTTAGAGGTCCTGGCGGTAGGTGATGAACGGCATTCGCCGCGCCAGCTGGTCGTAGAGCCGTTGGGCGGTCTTGTTCCGCTCGTTGGTGTGCCAGTAGACGCGGCAGCAGCCCTGTTGTTCCGCCCAGGTCGCCACTGCCCCGATGAGCGCGCTGCCGACGCCCCGGCCGCGCGCCTCGGGGGCGGTGAAGAGGTCCTGCAGGTAGCAGACGTCGGCCGTGGTGGTGCTGGGGTGCTGGAGGAAGTGGACGATGCCGACGACTCGGCCGGTGTCGTCCCGGGCGCATAGGGCGTGGATGCTTTTGTCCTCTTGGAACGCCTGCCACTTCTCGTCGTACGTTTCTGCCGGTAGAACGCGTTCGTAGAAGGTGTTGTAGCCCTCGAAGAGCTCTTGCCAGGCTGGTCGGTCCTGCGGCTGGAGTCGGCCGATCGCGATCATGTTGATCCTTTCTGCGGTCACCCGGTTGGATGACCCCCGTGTCGACGACCCTCACCACCGATCTGCTCCTGCACCGCGCGGGCACCAAGTCGTACTGGCGCGGGCTCACGTACCGGGAGGCCGTGCTGTCGCTGCGGGTGCACAGCCGGCACGTCGCCGCTCGGGTGCGTGGGAGCGACGACGTCGCGTACGTGGTGGAGCTGTCGTGGTCCGGGACCCAGCTGGTCGGGTCGTGCAGTTGCCCGCACGGGTCCGAGGGGTTCTTCTGCAAGCACTGCGTGGCGGTCGGGCTGGTGCTGCTGGACCGCGGCGAGACGGTGCCGCCACCGGACGCCGAGGACGTCGAGCTCAAGGACGTGCTGAGAGCGCTGCCGCCCGACGTGTTGCGGGACCTGCTGTACGAGCAGGCCGCGGGTGACCTCAAGCTGCGGGCGCGGATCATCTCATCGCTCTGAGCCGCAGAACTGCGTCTCCGGCGGGACCTTGCAGACCGAGCCCGGCGTGGGCATCGCGTCCGCCAGGAGCCACCCCTCGGGGGCACGCTCGAAGACGAGGACGTGGCCGAAGCCGAAGCTGCTCCTCGGCACACCGCCCGGCTCCTCGAAGTACAGGTGGGTCACCTCCTGGACGTGCACGACCGCGCTGCCGTCCCCGCCCACCGCGACCCGCGTCAGCTCGGCACCGACCTCGGCCCTGGCGTAGCCGCCGAACGGGAGCGCGTCGAGCCTCGCCCGCCGGGCGGCCAGCCTGGCCTCGTCGGTGCGCAGCCGCGCCGCGAACGCCTCGGTCGTGGGCACGCCGAAGCCCGGTGCCGGCGGGAGGACGGTGATCTTGTCCGCCCGGCGTTCCAGGTACGCCCTGGTCAGGGCGGCGAGCTGACGGTGGTCGTCAGCGGCCAGTTGCCCCGGTGCGGCCGACGCGGCCGACAGCAGTACGGTGACGAGCAGGACCACCGACCTCATGCGCGAACCCCCATCCGCGGCGCCTGCCCGACAGGACGCACGGCCGCGAACGCTGGTTGCCCCGCACCGGTGCGCCGCCGGCTACCGGCTCCTCAGAGCGGCAGCACGTACGCGTACGCCCGCAGGTCGATGCCCGGCACCGGGGACCAGTCGCGGTCCGGTAATCGGGTGAAGCCCATCCGCTCGTACAACCGGTGCGCCGCCAGCATCTTCTCCGACGACGACAGCACCACGTGGGTCGCGCCGGCCGTGCGCGCCCTGTCGATCACCGCGCGCACCAGGGCCTCGCCCACGCCGCGGCCCCGCGCGGCCGCGGACACCGACAGCATGCGGAACTCCAGCTCGCCGGGCCGCGAGATCTCCGCGTACGGCGTGCCGGGGTGCACGACCGTCACCGAGCCCAGGACCGCGCCGCCCTCGTCCTGGGCGACGAGCACCTCGGCGTCGCGGAACCGGGACGCCGAGTCGGCCAGCACCGTCGCGTAGTCGTCGTGGTCGCCCACGTAGCCGTCCGCGCGGTACGCCTCGACCGTCACGGAGCCGACCGCGGGCAGATCGGCCTCCGCGGCCGGACGGATGATCAGATCAGCCATCAGCACCTCCTTCCACCGGAAGGGCCACCTCTCGCGCCGCGTCCGGGCCCTGCTCCAACAGGACGCGGAAGCCCGCTTCGTCGAGCACGGGCACCTTCAGCGAGACGGCCTTGTCGTACTTGGATCCTGGTGAGTCGCCGACCACGACGAAAGCGGTTTTCTTCGACACCGAGCCCGCCGCCTTGCCGCCGCGGGCGAGGATCGACTCCTTCGCCGAGTCGCGCGAGTACTCCGTCAGCGAGCCGGTGACCACGATGGACAGGCCTTCGAGGTTGCGCACGATCGACTCGTCGCGCTCGTCCTCCATCCGCACGCCCGCGGCCCGCCAGCGTTCGACGACGCGCTGGCGCCACTCGGTCTCGCGCCACTCGACGACCGCCGTCGCGATGGTCTGGCCGACGCCCTCGGCACCGGCCAAAGCCTCTTCTTCGGCTTCGAGGATCGCGTCCATCGAGCCGAACTCCTGCGCCAGCGCACGCGCCGCCGTCGGGCCCACGTGCCGGATCGACAGCGCGACCAGCACCCTCCACAGAGGACGCTGCTTCGCCTCCTCCAGGTTGTCGATCAGCTTCAGCGCGTTCGCGGACAGCTCGCCCTTGATCGTCACGAAGCGCTCGACCTGCCGCAACGCGTCCGCGTCGAGGTCGAACAGGTCGGCCTCGTTGGTGTAGGCCGTGGACGAGGTGATCGCCGCGGCCGCCTCGTAGCCGAGCACCTCGATGTCGAGCGCGGCGCGGGAAGCCAGGTACGCCAGGCGTTCGCGCAGCTGACCTGGGCAGCGTTCGGCGTTGGGGCAACGGATGTCGACGTCGCCCTCCTTCATCGGCCGCAGCACCGAGTTGCACTCGGGGCACCGCGTCGGCATCTCGAACTCCCGCGCGTCCGCCGGGCGCGCGGCCAGCACCGGGCCGAGCACCTCGGGGATCACGTCGCCCGCCTTGCGGATGACGATGCGATCACCGATCAGCACGCCTTTGCGCTTCACCTCGGACCCGTTGTGCAGCGTGGCCCGCGCGACCGTGGACCCGGCCACCTTCACCGGTTCCATCACGGCGAACGGCGTCACCCGGCCCGTGCGGCCCACCTGGACCTGGATGTCGAGGAGCGTGGTCGTGGCCTCCTCCGGCGGGTACTTGTACGCGATGGCCCACCTCGGGGCCCGCGACGTCGTGCCCAGGCGCCGTTGCAGCGCCACCTCGTCGACCTTGATCACCAGGCCGTCGATCTCGTGCACCGCGTCGTGCCGGTGCTCGCCCCAGTACTCGACCTTCTTGCGCACGTCCGCCGGGTCGGTGAGCACCTCGGTGTGCGGTGACGTCGGCAGGCCCCACGCCTTCAGCGCCTCGTAGGCGAGGGACTGGCTGGCGGCCTGGAAGCCCTCGGTCTTGCCGATGCCGTGGCAGATCATCCGCAGCTTGCGCGAGGCGGTGACCTTCGGGTCCTTCTGCCGCAACGAGCCCGCGGCCGTGTTGCGCGGGTTCGCGAACGGCGGTTTGCCCTGCTCGACCAGCGAGGCGTTGAGCGCCAGGAAGTCCTCCACCGCGAAGAAGACCTCGCCGCGCACCTCCACCAGGTCCGGCACCGGGTGCTCGGCGGACCCCTCCAGCACCACCGGGACGTCCTTGATGGTGCGGACGTTCAGCGTCACGTCCTCACCGGTGCGGCCGTCGCCCCGCGTCAGAGCCCTGGTGAGCTTGCCCTTCTCGTAGAGCAGGTTGATCGCGAGGCCGTCGATCTTCAGCTCGCACAGGAAGTGCGTGCCCTCGCCGATCTCCTTGCCGACGCGCTCGAACCACGCCGTCAGCTCGTCCTGCGCGAAGACGTTGTCGAGGCTGAGCATGCGCTCCAGGTGGTCGACCGCCTTGAACTCGGTCGAGAACGTGCCGCCGACGAGCTGCGTCGGCGACTCGGGCGTCGCGAGGCCGGGGTGCTCGGCTTCCATCGCCTCGAGCCGCTTCAGCAACGCGTCGAACTCACCATCGGTGACGATCGGGTCGTCCAGCACGTAGTAGCGGAACTGGTGCGAACGCACCTCTTCCGCGAGCACGGCGTGCTGCTCGCGCACCTCTGCGGGGACGTCTTCCAGGCTCTCGCTGCTCACGTCCCACAGCTTAGTGAGCAGGTCTGACAGTTCTCAGAGCTCGGCAATCCCTGCGAGTTCCCGCACCAGGGTCCGCAGCTCCACGAGGCTGATCGTGCCCTGCGGCTCCAGCTCCGCGGTCTCCACGCGCCGCAGCCGTTCCCCCGCCAGCCGCTCGCCCAGAGTGACGTCCAGGGGCAGGAACGTCATCGTCTGCCGCTGCTGGTCGGTCAGGCCCGCGAGCGCCGGGTGGTAGACCGCGACGTCCACGACCTCACCGTCCACCTGGGCCACCACGCGGTAGTCGCCGAGCCGCATCCGCGTCTGGCCGAGGTTGATGGTCACCTCGGTCGGGTCCGGCACCGGCGGCACGGAGTCGTGGAACTCCCACACCATGTCCGACGGCGGCGCGGCGTTGATCCACGCGTCGGTGTACGGGCGCAGCCGCGGGTCCTCCTGACCGGTGATCACCAGCGCGTACATCGCCATGTGGCCCTGTTCGAGGGAGAACGCCAGGTCGGGGTGCAGGCCGCGGACGAGGTCGTCGAGCTCGTCCTCGACGCGGTGCGGTTCGCCGTCGCCGAGCGCCGCGCTGACCACCGGCACCAGCTCGAACCACCGCTCCCAGAAGCGTCGCGCGGCTTCCTCGGCGTTGGGCAGGTGGGCGGGCACGACGTCTTCGGCTTTGCTGCGGCGGAACCACTTCATGATTCCTAAGGGTAGAGCTTTCGCCCCTCCGCCAGCATTTCAACGAACTGGGTGATGCGTTTCCGCCGTGTCTCCGGCCTCTTCGCGTCGTGGATGCGCAGCAGCACGGCGTACCTGTTCTGACTGTTCAGTCCCTTGAACGTCTCCGCCGCCTCGGGGTTGGCGTTCAACGCGGCGGTCAGGTCGTCCGGCACCTCGATGGTCGCCGGTCCGGCATAGGCCGCGTCCCAGCGTCCGTCCGCTTTGGCGCGTTCGATCTCCTTGAGACCTGCGGGCAGCATCTTGCCCTGCGCGATCAGTTCCTCGACCTTGCCGCAGTTGCGCTTGGACCACTTGCTGCGCGCCTTGCGCGGCGTCCAGCGTTGCGAGTAGTAGGACTCGTCCACGGACCGTACGAGGCCATCGATCCACCCGTGACACAACGCGACGTCCAGCGCCTCGTCGTAGGTGATCGTTTTGACGCCAGAACCCTTCTTGGCGTACTTGAGCCACAGCTCGGTCTCGTTCGCGCCGTTCTCGTGCAGCCAGGCGTCGAACTCGGCCGGACCCTCGAAGACGATCAACGCACCCTCCTCAGGCAGAGCGTCATCTCCTCATAGGGAACACCGAGTTCGGCCTCTTCGGGGCAACTTTCCGGCGTGAGGCCGACGACCTGCACGTTCGCCCGTGGCGCCGCGCAGTCGAACTTGGACACCACGGACCGTTGCAGGTCATCGGTGTCGAACTCGAAGCAGTCGCCCTCGGAAGCGTTGGGCAGCAGGCACAACGCGGCGTTGTGCCGGGTGTCCCGGAGGACCTTGTAGTCGCCGCGCGGGCACTTGCCGTTGGTGTCGGCGAGGACCGTGCCGACCTTGAGCGCCGCCTTGGGGCCCTGGCAGTCGACGACGGTGAGGCCCAGGTCGTTCTCGCCGGGGCCGTCGAACTTCACGCAACTGCCCTTCTCGGCCTTCGAGTAGTCGGTGAGGAACGCCTGGGTGGCCGGTTTGGCTTCCGGTTCGTCTTCGCTCGTTGCCCACCACACGACGAGATAAGCCAGCACGGCAAGTACGCACACCATTACGGTCTGTCTCACGACCACGGTGCGGATTATGGGGCGGGAAATCGGGTGGCGCACGGCGACGTGTTTGGCCACAGTGCGGGGTCATGCTGATCCGGCGGGAGACACCCGCAGACATCGACGCCATCCGCACCGTCACGAACCTGGCGTTCTCCGACGGCCCCGAGGCGCCGCTGATCGACTGGCTGCGCGGCGACGAGGGCTGGATCCCGGAGTTGTCGCTGGTGGAGGACGGGGTGCTGGGCCACGTCGTGTGCACGCGCGGGTACGTGGGCTCGCAGCCGGCGCTGGGGCTCGGGCCGATCGCGGTGCACCCCTCGCACCAGCGCGCCGGGATCGGGTCGGCGCTGATGCACGCGGTGCTCGGCGCGGCGGAGGCTCGGGGCGAGCGCGCCGTCATCCTGCTGGGGGATCCCCGGTACTACTCGCGGTTCGGGTTCCAACTGGCCTCGACGTTCGGGATCCTGCCCCCGGATCCCGCCTGGGAGCCGCACTTCCAGGCGCGGCTGTTCGGGGACGTGGAGCCCGGCGCGTTCCGGTACGCGGAGCCGTTCAACCGGCTGTGACGACCTCGCCCCCGGCGGTGCGCGCGTGGACGGTGCCGTCGGGCTGGGCGGAGACCGTGTCGATGAAACGGCCCTCCCCCAACGGTTCCCAGGCCAGGCCGAGGCGGTGGGGGCGTCCGTCCTCCAGGGCGTAGACGCCCACCGTCCCGTCCGGGCGGACGACCGCCTCCGGGGAGCCTTCGAGGCCGGTCGCGATCTCGCGCCAGGCGCCGGCGGCGGTGGCCATGAGCTTGTCGCCGGAGCGGACGTAGAGGCCCACGGACCCGTCGGCGTGCACCACGGCCGACGGTTTGCCGGTCGCGAAGCCGGGCGGGCTCTGCGGCCAGGCGGGTGCCGACAACCTCGCCACGCTGCCGTTCGCGACGACCGCGAACAGCTCGACCGTCCCATCAGGACGCAGCACGGCCTCCGGATCCCCGGCCACGCCGGTGGCGACGGTCTGCCAGGCACCGTTCAGCAGGGTCCTGACCTCTCCACCGGCCGTGCGGGCGTAGACGGCGGTCCCGGCCACCGAAGGCCGTCCCACGTAGTCCTGCGACGTGCTCAGCCGCACCCCGTCGGCCCGGACGTCACCGTCCTCGACGACGTAGACCATCCCGCCGACCACCTCAGGCCCGCCCTGCCAGGCCTGGCGCAGCATCGACCGCGCACGTCCCTCGGCCTGGTCGTACCGCTCCGGGCAGCAGGACCGCTGCACCGCATCGGCCAGCAACCCCGGCGACAGATGGGCACGGTCCAGCTTCACCGCGAGCTCGAAGAACCGGGAAGCCGCGTACGACACGTTCATGATCTGGTCCGGCGTGCCCCACCCCATCGAGGGCCGCTGCTGGAACACCCCGAGCGAGTCCGCGTCGCCGCACGCCAGGTTGTTCATGTGCGACTCCACCCACCCGGCCTCGAACCCGGCGAGCATCACCTTGTCGCTCACCCGCGTGGAAAGACCGACGGCGTGCACGACGCGGATCACTTCCGCGTCGTGCACGCCGGGTACGCGGCAGAGCACGTTCAACGGCAGGGCGTGCGCCGTGCCGGACATGAGCAACACGAGGACCAGCGCGAGCCTGAGCACAAGTCCGAATTGGACACCCGGGCCCGCGCCGGCGCCACTCAGGAGTGGGCGATCAGCGAGAAGCCGAGCACGCCGGTGGCCGTGAAGTCGATGGCCGGCTCGGAGCTCGGCCACGAGCGCAGGTCGTCGGCGAACACGGACTTCGCGGAGTTGAACTCCAGCGTGTAGGGCTTGGTGCAGTCGACCGAACCCGGCGGCATCTCGCCGAGGTCACCGAAGAGCGAGGCGTCGTTCGGGCCGTTGATGACGGCGCCGACCAGCACCTTCTTGCCGCCGTTCGGGGAACCCGACAGGTTGGCGGCCTGGTGGTGCGGGCACTCCGGGAACTTCGCGCCGACGCCGACGATCAGCGACGTGCCCCAGGCGTTGGTGCCGAGCGCGAAGCCGCGCTGCTGCGTGCCGAAGGTCTGGTACTCCTTCGAGCCGGTCAGCTTCTGGTACAGCGCCGCGGTCGTGATGTACCCGAACGTGCGCGAGCCGACGTCCCAGGTCTCGACGTTGGCCGCGGTGCGGAACGGGGACGTGGCCGCCGCGTCCGCGCCCTTCTTCAGCTGCCGCTGGATGTCACCCACGACCTGCTTCTCGGTCACCTCGGCGCCCTTGATGCCCTTCGCCAGCAACGGCGCGAGGTCGGCGTGTCCCAGGGCGGAGATGTTGTAGACGTTCAACGTGTCCGGGTCCTGGGTCGCCAGGAACTCCTTGGCCCAGTGCGTGGCGGCCTGGGCGAACTGGTGGTACCGCTTGTCGTTCAACGCCTTCGCGGCCAGCGCGAGCTGCGTGGCACCGAACTCGAGGTCGTCGGTCCACGACTCCTCGGGGTAGTACGCGTGCGGGAACGCCGTCACGAGCTCGCCGACGTCCTCGGTCTTGGCCAGTGCGAACAGCTGCGCCGCCTTGTCCAGGTACGACTTGGCCAGACGCGGGTTCTTGCGGGCCTCGATCTGCGCGGCCAGCGCGAACGAGCCCGACACGCGGCCGACCAGGTTCGGGCTGATCTTCTCGCCGGCGACGTTCGCGCGGAACACCGGGCGGTGCTTGATGTAGTACTCGCTGTCGCCCGGCTTGACGTTCAACTGGTCGTCGGCCTCGGGCAGGCGCCACACGTCGTGGTCGCCGACGAAGCCGAACTCCTCGGAGCCGGTGCCGATGCCGACCTGCGCGTACAGCGTGCCGGTCTGCTCGTCCCACGCCTTGTCGAGCCACTTGAGGCCGAACTTCGCCTCGTCGTAGAGCGCGTCGTCGTGCTTGTTGCGCAACGCCAGCAGCATCGACGCGGTCGAGTACGACGAGGCGTGCGTGAACTTCACGAAGTCACCGGCGTCGAACCAGCCGCCCTCGAGGTCGACCTTCGCACCGGTCGGCTTGAGCGGCGCGGCGATCTGGTCGCCGCCCTCGCCCGCGAACACCGGCGCCTCGTAGACCAGCGCCTCGCGGTCGGTGAGGTGCGCGGGCTTGCGGCCGAGGCGGCCGGGGATGACGTCGGCGCCGTCGCGCTGCGCCTGGAAGAACTCGACGGTGTTGTGCGCGACCGGCGAGAACAGCTTCTTCAGCGAGTCGACCCGGAACTCCGTCGACGTCGCGGACCCGACCTTGATCCGGTACGTGCCGGACTTCTTCAGCGCGGAGAAGTCGATCGGGTGCACCGAGGTGAACTTGTCGCTCCACGACCCCGTCGAGGCGCCGGTCCTGCCGGTCAGCACGGTCCGGCCGCGGCTGTCCACGACGGAGAACTTGGTGTTCGCGGCGCCACCGAGCACGTAGGCGTGCTTCTGCTCGGAGTTGCCGAACCCGACCTGGTCGAGCCGGATGTGCCCGGCCGCGGTCCCGGCCTGGGCCGGCGTGGCGATCACGCCGGCGAGCACCGCGGCCACGAGGGCCGCACGTCTGATGCGCATGAGAGGAACTCCCGATCCAGGCCCCGGCGATGGGCCTTCGGTTAAGAAAGTTTCCTAATAGTTCGCAGCAGACTAGCCGCCCAAACCGGACATCACCAGCCCTCAGGTGGCTCCAAGAACGACGAGGAGAGGTCACGGGTCAGCGACAGCGCGCGTTTGACCCAGGTGGACGTCGCGCCCGTCAGACCGCACGTCGGAGTGGGCAGCGCCTTCTCGGCGAGGATCGAGCGCGGGAACCCCAGGCGGTCGACGAGCGTGAACGCCCGCTGCCCGACCTCCTTGAGCGGCAGCGGCACGCCGGGGTCGAGGCTCGGCACCAGCCCGAGCGCGAGCGTCGTGCCCGCCTCCCAGGTCTCGCCGATCTCGTCCAGCGCCTCTGCACCCTTGATCAGGGACACGTCGAACGCGATCGCCGTCGCGCCCGCCTCTCGCAGCAACGTCAACGGCGGGTGCGGCGCGCAGCAATGCACCATCACCTCGTGGTCCCCGAGCGCCTCGATGACCGTCGCCAGGACCGCACGGGCGTCCGGACCGGGCACCGCGGGCACGGTGCCGAGCTTGGACGGCGTCGGCAGCAGGCCCTGCAACACGGCGGGCAGGCCGGGTTCGTCGAGCTGCACGACGACCTTCGCCCTGGTGCGCTTGGCCACCTCGGCGGCGTGCTGCTTGAGCCCCTCGGCGAGCGACTCGGAGAACTCCTTGACGGCCCCGCGGTCGGTGAGCACCCGATGGCCGCGCATCAGTTCGATGTTCGACATGAGCGTCCACGGCCCGACGGCCTGCACCTTGACCGTGTCCGGCTGCGCGCCCGCCCGTTCCAATGCCTCGTCGAACGCGTCCAGGTCACCGCGCAGGAGGTCGACGGCACGCCGGTGGTCCCGGCCGGGACGCGGGTTCACGCGGTAGCCGGACGTGATGACCTCGATCGCGAGGTCGACCAGCAGGCCGGCGGTGCGGCCGATCATGTCCGCGCCGACTCCCCGGCCAGGCAGCTCCGGCACGTGCGGCAGCTCCGGCAGCTCGCCGACGACGACCCTCGCCGCCTCGTCGATGTCGGTTCCGGGCAGCGATCCGATTCCAGTTGCTCCACGCACCCGCCGAATTGTTCCACTGTCCGGCAGACAGAAGAGGTCTAGACCCATTGACGCTATGGTCTAGGCCACTTACCGTGATTGAGCAGGCGCTGAACGTACGGGCGCCTCCCTGCACGTGGTGCAGGACCGCGACGCGCCCCGTGGTCCTGCACCACTCCCTTCCTCCCCTGCCGGAAGGACACACCCGATGGCCCGCTTCGCCGTCTTCGCCGCCGGGGCCGCCGCCGCACTGGTGGCCGGACTCGTCGTCATCGCCCCCACCGCCTCGGCCGCCGGCGAGTCCGCCGCGTTCAGCCAGGACTCGTCCTGGAGCTCCGGCTACCAGGGCAAGTTCACGATCAGCGCCGGTTCGACCGCGCTGACGGGCTGGAAGCTGGAGTTCGACCTCCCCGGCGCGACGCTCGGCTCGTACTGGGACGCCACGGCGACCAGCAGCGGCAACCACCACACGTTCACCAACCGCGAGTACAACGGCAACGTCGGCGCGGGTGCGTCGACGAGCTTCGGCTTCCTGGTGAGCGGCTCCGCGCTGCCCACGAACTGCAAGCTCAACGGCGTTCCGTGCGGTGGTGGCGGTGGCACCACCACTACGACCACCACCACGACGACAACGGGACCGACCACCACCACGACGTCCGATGTGCCGCCCACGCCCGGTAGCGCGCTCGTCGCCCCGTACATCGACATCACGATGCCGTCGCCGTCCCTGATGGACGTGGCCAACGCGACCGGCCAGAAGCACTTCACGCTCGCGTTCGCGCTCGGCTCGTCGGCGGGCTGCGACCCGGCGTGGGGCGGCACCGTCCCGTTGAACGACAGCCGCATCGTGAACGACACCAAGGCCCTGAAGGCCGCGGGCGGCAGCGTCATCGTCGCGACGGGCGGCGCCATGGGCCCGTACCTCGAACACGTCTGCACGTCCGTTGACGCGCTGTACAACGCCTACGTGAAGGTGCTCGACGCCGTGGGCTCCAACAGCATCGACGTCGACGTGGAGGCCACCATCCCCCAGGCCACGGTCAACGCGGCGCTGAAGAGGCTTCAGGACACCCGCAAGACCACCGTCAGCTACACGATGCGCATCCAGGGCCAGGACTACGGCATGGACCCGTACTCGGTCGACGTGCTGAAGGACGCGGCCGCGAAGGGCGTCACGGTCCTGGTGAACCCGATGCTCATGAACTTCGGCTACACGGGCAACTGGGGCGATGCGATGGTCGCCGCCTCCAACGCCACCCTCGGGCAGATGCGCGGCATCTGGCCGACGAAGACCGACGCGCAGTTGAAGGCGTTGCTGGGTCTCACGCCGATGATCGGACGCAACGACACGGGTCCGACGACGACGCAGGACGACGCGCGCAAGGTGATCGCCTTCGCCAAGGCCAACCACGTGGGCCGGGTCGCGTTCTGGTCCGCCGGACGGGACAAGGGCTGCCCCGGCGGCGGGGTGTCGCCGACGTGCAGCGGGATCTCGCAGGCGAACTGGGAGTTCACCAACCTGTTCAAGACCTACACGGGCTGATCGGCGGGGTTCTCGCCCGCCGCGGGAAACGCGGTGGGCAAGACCCCTCCGGCAAGGGCACGATCCAGCCGTGGACGATGACGCACGGCAGGCAGTGGTGA
Organism: Lentzea sp. NBRC 102530; assembly: GCF_030269365.1. Classification (GTDB taxonomy): domain Bacteria; phylum Actinomycetota; class Actinomycetes; order Mycobacteriales; family Pseudonocardiaceae; genus Lentzea. The sequence continues at coordinate 50,592 of NZ_BSTF01000027.1, read as the reverse complement.
CCGCGTTGCTCAGGCTCGCGGCCAGTTCCGACCACCGGGACAGGGCCGACGCAGGCCGTGGTCTGGCGAGCTTCGCCGAGGTCCCGGCCGCCCGCCGAAAGCTGCTGGAACTCTTGCTGGACACCGCGGACACCTTCGTGACCGACGAGACGACCGAGGCGCTGGTCCGTCGTGGCGACGCCGAGGCGTTGGCCATCGTCTGCGCCGGCGCCGCGCAGGCCGGTCACGACCACGTCGACCACCTCTACGGCACGCTCTGCTCGACGCTCGTCGTGTACGAGAGCGAGCGGGACGCGGCCGTGGCGATCTGTCAGACGTTCCTGGACGACCCCGCACGGGACGAACAGACCCGCACTGGTGCCGCGGCCGTCATCGCGGCGCTGACCGAACTCCGCCCGGTGCTCCTCCTCGCGAAGTAGCCTGTCCGGCCATGAAGTACACCGTCTCGATCGAGCTCGCACTGCCGCGCGCGAAGGCGGTCCGGCTCATCGCCGACCCCACCACCATGCCGATGTGGCTGCGGGGCCTGGTCGTGCACGAGCCGGTGAGCGGGGTGCACGGCGAGGTCGGCACGCGGTCGCGGGTCGTGTTGAAGGCGGGGCAGCAGGAGTTCGAGGCCACCGAGACCATCATCCGCCGCGAACCCCAGGACCTGCACGCGATCCCGGCGGAGAGCGTCGTGCACTTCGAGCGCGAGATCGTCGGCAAGGGCATGTGGAGCGCCACGCGCGACCGGTTCACCGAGGCCGGGCCGGAGACGACGCACTGGGAGCAGGAGAGCGAGTACCGGTTCAGCGGCGTGCTGATGCGGCTGGTCGGGGCGTTGATGCCCGGCTCGTTCCGCAAGCAGTCATTGGCGCACATGCAGGACTTCAAGGCGTTCGCGGAGCACGGCACGGACGTCCGGGACGCGTAGCCGCGCGAAGGCCGTTGCGGGAACCTCGGGTGCCCGCAACGGCCTCCTTCACTTCATCAAGGCGCTCAGCAGGAGCTGCAGCATCCGCAGCCCGGACCCGTGCACCCGCCGCAGCAAGAACAACCACCCATCGTGACCACCTCCGATGTTGAACGATCATGCATTCGGACAGTAAGGCGACCCGAACGCTGCGTGACACCACCGCCAGGGTGATTACGCTGCCACGAATGAATGGTCCTGCTGAGATGTTGGCCGCCGACCAGGCCTCGACCGGGCTCGGCATAGCTCCGATCGAGCTGCGCGACGGCTACGCGCTGCTGCGGATGACGGTCGCGGCGAACATGATCAACGGCCACGGCATCGCGCACGGCGGCTACCTCTTCCTGCTCGCGGACACGGCGTTCGCGTGCGCCTGCAACAGGGCCGGGTCCGTCACCGTCGCCGCCACGGCCGAGATCGACTTCATCCGGCCCGTGCACGAGGGCGACGAACTGGTGGCGGAGGCGGTGGAACGGACCCGGTTCGGCCGCAGCGGGATCTACGACATCACGGTCAGGCGAGGGACCGAGATCGTGGCTGAGTTCCGGGGACGTTCGAGGACGCTGAGGGATCAGACGCAGCGCGCTTGAGCCCGATCGCCTGAAGAACGGCGAAGCCGAGCACTGCGATTCCCTGAACGAGCACGAGTGCGACGCCCATGTCGGTGAGCGGGAACCACTTCAGTTCCGCCGTGAGAACGCTGTCGAGCGCCCACACCGCGTTGCCGATGATGACGAGCAGAACGATTCGGCGGTCCGGCACCGCGCGGGTGCCGAGGACGAACACGCCGATTCCGTAGACCACGCAGAAAGTGCCGAGTCCGATCTGCCAGCCCACCGGCATTCCGACTTCCGGGCGGATCAGGAGCGTCAGCAGGCCGAGGGCGAAGGAAGCGACACCGTCGAGTTTCAAGGCGAATTTCAACATGGCCCGACCGTGGCCGCCCCAACGCTGCCAAAACCACGTCAAGCGCTGCCAACTCCTGCCATCAGGTCCGCCGCGACCAGGCGTGCGGCGGCGTTCTGCCAGTTGTGCAGGGTTCGTTCGGGCACCTGCGTCACGAACCACTGCAATGCGCGGCGGTCTTCGGCGTCGAGGTCCTCGCGCTTGGTCCGCACCGAGTACGGCCGGATTCCCTTGACGTAGTAGAAGTAGACGGCGTTGTAGTAACGCCATTCGTCGCTGGTGCCGAAATCGCCGTCGGCGGGCTTGAGCCGTTGAATGCTCGCCAGCAGCATGGTTTTGAGTTGCGCGGCCCGGTCCAGTGGCGGTCCGTCGTCGGTGAGCGCTATCAACGGACTCGCGACGAGTTTTCCGAGATCGCCGTAGTGGCTGAGTGCCTTGCGGGTGAGTTTGGCGAACTCCGCCTCGTCCTCGGTGACCAGCTGGCGCCGTTTGGGCAACGCCTCCACGGCGTCGCGGAGTTCGGCCCGTTCGGCGGCGACACCGGGCACGGCGAGGCGGTCGACCACGGACGCCAGCGGGTTCGCGAGCACCTGGACGGCGATCGCCGCGGCCACGGTCGTGAAGACGAGCAGGTCCGGCCCGCCGAAGAGGACCACCTGCGACCCGAACAGCAGCGCCGTGAAGCCGGAGATCACCAGCGACCGCAGCATGTCGGCGCGGATCGCCTCGCCCTCCTCGACCGCGTCGGTGACGGCGACCAGCACGCCGAAGACCACGACGTCGATCCCGAGCGACGGCAACGTGATCGCGTCGGGCAGCAGCCCCAGCAGGAAGGCACCGGCCGAGAGCCCGAACATCACTCCAACGAGTGAAAAGTAAGCACGTTTTCTTATGGCTAGGACCGTGACTGTGGCCAAAGGAAGCAATACGACCCACGGGACGAAGAACGACGCCGCGAAGAACGGCACCACCGCCGCCAGCCACCACCTGATCAACTCGGGGCGGGCGAGCACCAGGATCGCACCCGTCCAGGCGAGCGCCGGCACCCCGATGACCACGGGATGTGGCACCACGACGGCCGCCGAATAGCCGATCATCCCGGCGCCCGCCCACCACAGCAGCGGCTTGCGGGGGTCCCGGGCGAGCAGGTACAGACCCAGCCACCAGGCGAGGCCGGAGACCAGCAGCGATAGGCCGAACACGGGTCAAAGCTAGCCCTACCTGCAAAACTGGTCTTCATGCCGGTAGAGCTGACGCTCCACAAAGCGGCCGAGGAGATGCGACGAGGCGACCTCGCCAGTGTGCTTCGCGCACGTCAACGCGTCGCCGGGCTCGTCGGCACCTACCCGCAGCGGCTCGACCTCCGCGAACGCCTGGCCGAGGTCTACCGGGTACTCGGCCAGCCCGCCCAGGCGGGCCGGTGGACGTACCTCGCGGAAGACCGCGATCCGACCGAGCTCGAGGCGTTCGAACGCGCCTACCGCCGGGCGGAGGCCCGCCTGGTCGCGCTCTCCTGGCAGGGCCGCGTGGACGAGGCCCCGACCGAGACCGCGCGCACCCGCCTCGCGGCCCTCTACGCCGAGGCGCGGCTCGAACTCCAGCACGAACTCGACGCCACCCCGAACGAGGAGACGTCCTGGGGCGCCTGCCTGATCGTGATGGCGGGCGGCACGTTCGTCCTGGTGTGCTTCCTGCTGGGCATCGTGACTCTGGTCCAGTTCTTGTGGAAGCTGGTGTCATGAGAACGCTGTCGCAGTACGTCCGCCGCACCCCGGTCATGCGCGTCACGGTGGACGGCCGCCCGCTCGTGCTCAAGCTGGAGCACCTGCAGCTCACCGGCTCCTTCAAGCTCCGCGGCGCCGTGCACACCCTGCTGTCGTTGGACGTCTCGGCCGTCGTCACCGCGTCGGGCGGCAACCACGGCATCGCCGTCGCGCAGGCCGCCCAACTCCTGGGCGCGCACGCCACCGTCTTCGTCCCGGTGACGGCCCCGGAGACGAAGACGCGGCGCATCGAAGCGTTGGGCGCCAAGCTGATCCGGCACGGCACCACCTACGCCGAGGCCGCCGCGGCCGCCCGTGAACTCGACCTGCCCTACGTCGAGGCCTACAACGCCCTGTCCGTGATCGAGGGCCAGTCCACGGTCACGCAGGAGATCGTCGAGGACGCCCCCGACGTGGACACGATCTTCGTGGCGGTCGGTGGAGGCGGTCTGGTGGCGGGCGCGGCGCTGGCGTCCGGTGGCCGTCACATCGTCGCCGTCGAACCCGAGAACTGCTGCGCGATGCACAACGCCCTGGAGGCAGGCGAACCCGTCGACTCCGTGGTGAACTCGATCGCCGCCGACGCCCTGGGCGCCACCCGCGCGGGTTCGTTGTCGCTGGAAATCCTGCAGCGCAACAACGTCTCCTCGAAGCTCGTCACCGACGAGGAGATCCTCGCGGCCCGCGACCGCCTCTGGGAGGAGTTCCGGATCGCGGTGGAACCGGCGGGCGCGGCGGCGTTCGCGTCGTTCCTCAGGGGCGACGTGACGACTGAGCTGCCCTGCGTGCTCCTGTGCGGAGCGAACTCGGAGTGGCGTCCCAGCTAGACCGGCGGAACCGGCGCGCACCGAGCCTGCGCAACGGCGACACCACCCACACCGGCAGCTCGTCGCGCCGGGCCTGACCGTTCAGCTTCCGCCGCTCGGCAGGGCTGACGAAGCACCGAAACGCGGTGCGAGCCCGCGCGGCGAGGTCGAACTCCGTGTCAATGAACGTCACACCGCGAACGCTAGATCCGCTTCCGGTGCCCTACAAGCGATTTAGCGCCACGGTGACGACGGACCCGGACCGCAGCGTGACCGGACCTCCGTGCCAGTCCCCGAACTGGTGCTGCACCGAGAACCCCGCCTGCCGCAGGAGGTCGTTCAGCTCGCCGACTTCGAGGAACCGCAACGAGGCCCGGTCCACCCGCAGCACGGCGCCGTCCCGCGAGGTCGACTCGGTGAACGTGACCACCCCGTCCGCGACCGACTCGACGTCGTAGCTCACCACGAGGTCGTCCACCGCGATCTCCGCCTCCGGCCACCGCTCCCACTCGCGCGCACCCGGATACCGGGTGTCGAAGGCGAACCGGCCGCCCGGCTTCAACGCACGCCGGACCGCGGCCAGCGACGCGCGCAGGTCGTCGTCCGTCACGAGGCACTGGAAAGCGTTGCTGGACATGACGGCCAGGTCGAACTCGGCCTCCCAGCGCGCCTCGTCCGCCCTGGCGCGCACCCACTCCACGGTGCCTTCGAGGCGTGCGCGGTCCAGCGACGGCGCGTCCGGATCAAGGCCCACCAGGCGGCCGGTGTGGCCACGTCCACGCGCCGACCTCAGCAGCTGGCCGGTGCCGCACCCGACGTCGAGCACCGCGCCCGCGTCGTCGACCAAGCGGTCGTAGAACGCGGCGTCCGGCCCGTTCCAAGGATTCAGCCGGTCGTACAGGGCCGCGCTGTCCGCGTCGGTGAACGTCACACGCTCGTCGCGTCGATCGTCGCGCTGGCCAGCACGACGTCGCCCGCCGAGTCCTCGCGGTAGATCGCCACGGCCTGACCGGGGGCAACGCCCTTCAGCGGCTCGCGCAACCGCACCTGCAGCACACCGTCGACGAGTTCGGCCACGGCCGGAGCCGTGCCACCGTGCGCCCGCACCTGGGCCACGCACTCGACCGGCCCGTCCAGCTCCACGTGCGTGACCGGCGCGGAAGCCGAAATCCCGGTCACCGCGAGCTTTTCGACCGAGCCGACGCGCACGGTGCCGGACACCGGCTCCAGCGCCAGCACGTAGCGCGGCCGGCCGTCGGGCGCGGGCCCGTCGATGCCGAGGCCCTTGCGCTGGCCGACGGTGAACTCGTGCACGCCCGCGTGGCGGCCCAGCACGGCGCCGGTCGCGTCGTCGACCAGCAGGCCCGGCTTGGTGTCCATGCGGCCCGCCAGGAACTTCTGCGTGTCGCCGTCCGGGATGAAGCAGATGTCGTGGCTGTCGGGCTTCTTCGCGACGGACAGGCCGCGCGCCGCCGCCTCGACGCGCACGTCGTCCTTCGTCGTGTCCCCCAGCGGGAACATCGCGTGCGAGAGCTGCTCGGCCGTCAGCGACGCGAGGACGTAGGACTGGTCCTTGCCGAGGTCGGCGGAACGACGGAGCTCCGGGCGGCCGCCGACCATCTCGAGGCGCGCGTAGTGGCCGGTGCAGACGGCGTCGAAGCCCAGCGCGATCGCCTTGTCCAGCAACGCCTCGAACTTGATGCGCTCGTTGCAGCGCAGGCAGGGGTTCGGGGTGCGGCCGGCGGCGTACTCGGCGACGAAGTCCTCGACGACCTCTTCGGTGAAGCGCTCGGCGAAGTCCCAGACGTAGAAGGGGATGCCCATCAGGTCCGCGGCGCGACGGGCGTCGTGCGCGTCCTCGATGGTGCAACAGCCGCGGGCACCAGTCCTCAACGTCCCGGGCTTGGCCGACAGAGCGAGGTGGACGCCGGTGACGTCGTGCCCCGCTTCGACGGCGCGCGCCGCCGCCACCGCGGAATCGACACCACCGCTCATCGCCGCGAGGACCTTCACTGCTTGACCACCTTCCGGGAACGCCTCATCCCTGCCAGGCCCGCCGTGCGAGCCCTCTCCACCACCGGTCCGATGACCGACACCAGCTTGTCGACGTCCGCCCGCGTCGAGGTGTGCCCGAGCGAGAACCGCAGCGAGCCGCGCGCCAGCGACGGTTCGACGCCCATCGCCAGGAGCACGTGCGACGGTTGCGCGACTCCGGCCGTGCAGGCGGAGCCCGTCGAGCACTCGACGCCGCGGGCGTCCAGCAGCATCAGCAGGCTGTCGCCCTCGCAGCCGGGGAACGTCAGGTGCGCGTTGCCGGGCAACCGGTCGGACGGGTCGCCGTTCACGACCACGTCCGGCACGACCGCCCGCACCGACGTGATCAGCTCGTCGCGCAACGCGGCGATCTCCACCGCGCGGGCGGCCTGTTCCTCCACGGAGATCCGCACCGCCCTGGCCAGGCCCACGATCGACGGCACGTCCAACGTGCCGGAGCGCACGTCGCGTTCCTGGCCGCCGCCGTGCATCAACGGCGTGGCCTTCACGTCGCGGGCCAGCAGCAGCACGCCCACGCCGTAGGGGCCGCCGACCTTGTGGCCCGTCATCGTCAGCGCCGAAGCACCGGACTCGGCGAACGACACCGGCACCGCGCCCACGGCCTGCACCGCGTCCGTGTGGAACGGCACACCGCGCTCGGCGCACACGGCCGCGATGTCGTGCACGGGGTTGATGGTGCCGACCTCGTTGTTCGCCCACATCGTGGTGACGAGCGCGACGTCGTCGTCCAGCGCGTCCGCGACCGATGCCGCGGACACCCGTCCGAACCGGTCGGTGGGCAGCCAGGTGACCTCGGCGCCCTGCTGCTCCAGCCACTCGACGGCGTCCAGCACGGCGTGGTGCTCGACGGCGGAGGCCAGCACGCGGCGACGGCCGCTCGCCCAGTAGATCCCCTTGACCGCGAGGTTGTCGCTCTCCGTGCCGCCGCCGGTGAAGAGCACCTCGGACGGCCGGGCCCCCAGGGCGTCGGCGATGTTCTCGCGGGCCTCCTCGACCGCCCTGCGGGCCCGCCTGCCGGAGGTGTGCAGCGACGAGGCGTTGCCCGTGGTGGACAACGCCTCGGTCATGGCCGCGACCGCCTCGGGGTGCATGGGGGTCGTGGCCGCGTGGTCGAGATAAGCCATCAGGGCTCAAGGGTAGCCCGCATGCGGGGCCCGGTCAGAATCGCTCCCACCACCGCCAACGCCGCCATGGCCAGGTTGAGCACCACCACGCCCGCGGTCGGTGCCGTCGCCACGACGAGCACACCGCCGAGTCCGATCATGGTCGCCGAGAAGAGCATGTCCGAGATCTGCAGCGCCGCGGAGTTGAAACCCCGGTCGGCCTCGGGCGATGCCGCCATCATCAGCACGCCGACGCTCGACGTCGCCATGCCCATGCCCGCGCCCGCGACGGCCCACAGCGCCGGTGTGAGGATCGCGGGCCCCCAGGTGGGTGCGATGAGCGTCACGGCCGCGATGCCGGTCGCGGTGAACAGGAACCCGGTGCGGACGAGCGTGTGGCGCTCGATCTCGGGGTGCCGCGACGCCCACATCGACGCGCCCGCCCAGCCCAGCGCGCTCAGCGTGAGCGGGATGCCCGCCTCCAGCGGCGAGTAGCCGTGCACGACGGTCAGCGTCAGCGGGATGAAGCCCTCGACGGCGAAGAACGTGCCCGCGAGCAGGCCGCGCGCGAGGATCGTGACGGGCAGCCCGCGCCGGGCGAGCAACGTGCCCTTGGGCAGCAGGACGCGCAGCGCGGGTGCCAGCAGCAGCAACGCCAGCGCGAGCATCCACCACGTGCGGTGCTGCAACGACCAGCTCAACCCCGCCACGCCCAGACCGACCGCCACGGCCGCGAGGGGCAGGTACTTGCGCGTCGGCGGCGTCTCGGCGTGTGGTGGCAGCGCCTTCAGCACCGGTACGAGCAACACACTGCCGATGAGCACCAACGGCACGATGGCGAGGAACACGAGCCGCCACGTGAAGTGTTCGGTCGCCCACCCGGCGACGGCGGGCCCGACCAGCGACGGCACGACCCACGCCGCGGACAGCGCGCCGAACACGGCCGGACGGGTGTCCTCGGGGTAGGCGGCCGCGATCACGACGTAGATCGCGACGATCAGGAACCCGGCGCCGAACCCCTGCAGCACGCGGCCCGCGAGCAGCACCGTCATCGTCTGTGCCATGCCCGCGACCACGAGCCCGGCGAGGAACAGCACCACACCGATCAGGACCGACGGCTTGGGCCCGCGCCGGTCGGAGAGCCGCCCGGAGAAGACCGTCGCCATGACGCTCGCCGCGAGGTTCGCGAGGAACGGCCACGCGTACAGCGCCTCGCCCCGCAGTTCGCGGACCATCGTGGGCATCGCCGTGCCGACCCCCATCGCCTCGAAGGCGAGCAGGGTGACCAGCAGCAGGATGCCCGTCGTGGGCCAGCGGCGTTCAGGCGACCAGAGACGTGATGGCGCGGGCTCGGTGAGTGTCACCTGTAGATGGTGCAATCTCCAGTTCGGTCGAGGTCAAGCGGATTGATTGCTCTTCGGCAAGTTTCGCCAGTTCGCGTCGCGTGGCGGCGCGGCCGGGAGCGATCTCGTCCAGCACGTGGACCTCGACGACCAGATCGCGGGCCTTCAGCACGCGCCGGATCGAGTCGACCAGGGTGTCGCTGCCGATGAACGCGGGCTGCGTCGTGAGGTGCTCACCGATCCGGTAGCGCAGCACGATCGGGCGCACCGGCACCCCGGCGTCGAGCGCGGCCTGGAACAACGCCGGCTTGTAGTGACCGGACGCGAGCCCGCACCACGTCGTTCCCTCGGCGTGGATGCCGACCGCGCTGCCGTTGCGGAGGGTGTCCGCGAGCTCGTTGACGGTCTGCGGCAGTTCACGCAGCTTCTCGCGGTCGAGGTAGACCGTCCCGGCCGCGGTGATGATCGGGCCGAGCACGGGCCAGCTCTTGATGTCCTTCTTGGCCACGATCCTGATGGGCTGCACCGAGTCGATGGCGAGCTCGTCGAGCCACGACACGTGGTTGCTCGCGACCAGCACACCGCGCTTGGGCACCTCCTGGAACCTCCGCGCGCCGTGCACCTCGAGCCGCACCCCGAACGCCCGCAGCACGGCGTGGAACCACAGCCGCACCACGTTCTCGCGCTGCCTGCCGGGCAGCAGCAACGCGAGCGCGATCCACGCGCCGCACAGGATCGCGGTCACCGCCGTGACCGCGCGCCAGGTCTGCCGGAGCTTCCCGACCTCGTCCGGCGCGTGGACGACGCACCCGTCACCACACGGCGACGCGGGCATCCAGGCGTGGCTCACGACGTCTCCCCCAGGAAGAACTTCAGGTAGCGCTGGTCCACGTGGTCCATGCCGAGCAGGATGAACAGGTCGGCGACACCGAAGTCCGCGTCGAGCGCGGGCCGTCCGCAGATCTTGGCGCCGAGCCGCAGGTAGCCCTTGAGCAGCGGCGGCAGCACGGTCTTGTCCGGCCGCGCGATCGCGTCGACGTCCCACGGGGTGTGCGGCGTGACGCGGAACTCCTCGGGCGCGTAGTGCTTGGCGTGCACCGCGTCCCACACACCGGCGGCGAAGCTGCCCCCGTCCTGCAACGGGATCGAGGCACACCCGACGAGCCACTTGTGGCCGCTCAGCAACATGTAGCGCGCGATGCCCGCCCACACGAGGCTGACGACGGCACCGTTGCGGTGGTCGGGGTGCACGCACGAGCGACCGGTCTCGACCGTCGAGCTCCGGATGCCGTCCAGATTGGCGAGGTCGAACTCGCCGTCGCTGTAGAGCCGACCGGCGTCCCTGGCGCGCTCGGGCGGCAGCATCCGGTAGCCGCCGACGATCTCGCCGGTGCGGTCGTCGCGGACCACGAGGTGGTCGCAGTGCTCGTCGAACTCGTCGACGTCGTGGCCGGGCACGCTGGTGTGCAGCGTCGCCCCCATCTCACCGGCGAACACCTCGTAGCGCAGTCTCTGCGCGGCGACGACCTCGTCGCTGTCACGGGCGACGAGGAGGGAGTAGCGGGGGCCGTCCCCGTCCTGCTGGACAGGGGTGCTGACAAGCAGTTCCGGCTGCGTCATGCGAACCAGGGTGAAGCCGGGTTGGCGAATGACAGCAGGTCAGAACGATGACCGGTCAGTGGCAGTCGGGTTAACCCCGGGTAGTGGGCGCCGGCGACTCGAGCGTCAGCCGCCGGTTCGCCCCGACCAGGTGGAACTCCCCCGTGAAATGGCGAACGGCCGCCCCCATCGAGGTGGGACGGCCGTTCGGTCCGCGAACTGAGCGGGGCTCAGCCCTTGCGCTTCTTGACCTCTTCGGTCAGCTGCGGGGCGACGTTGAACAGGTCGCCCACCACGCCGAAGTCGGCGATCTCGAAGATCGGGGCCTCGGGGTCCTTGTTGACCGCGACGATCGTCTTCGAGGTCTGCATGCCCGCGCGGTGCTGGATCGCACCGGAGATGCCCAGCGCCACGTACAGCTGCGGCGAGACCGTCTTGCCGGTCTGGCCCACCTGGAACTGGTGCGGGTAGTAGCCGGAGTCGACGGCGGCGCGCGAGGCACCGACGGCGGCACCGAGCGAGTCGGCGAGCTCCTCGACGGTCGAGAACTTCTCCGCCGAGCCGACGCCGCGGCCACCGGAGACGACGACCGAGGCCTCGGTCAGCTCCGGGCGGTCGCCGCCGACGACGGCTTCGCGCGAGGTGACCTTCGCGGACTTGGCGGCGTCCACGGAGATGGACACCGACTCGTCCAGCGCGGCGTCCGCGGCGGACTCCTCGGCCTCGACGCCGCCGGGGCGGACGGTGATGACCGGGGTGCCCTTGCTGACCTTCGCCTTGACGACGAACGCGCCACCGAAGATGGACTGCACGCCCGTGCCGTCGGCCTCGACGTCCACGACGTCGACGAGCCAGCCGGAGTCGATGCGGACGGCGAGCCGGCCGGCGACCTCCTTGCCCTCGATCGTCGCGGAGACGAGCACCGCGGAGGCGTTCGGAGCGAGGGCGGCGAGCGCGTCGACCTTCGGCGTCACCAGGAAGTTGGCGGCGTCGTCGGACTCGACGGCGTAGACCTTCGCGGCGCCGTACTTGCCGAGCGACTCGCGGATCTTCGCCGCGGTGCCGGCAGCGCCCACGACGACAGCGGACGGCGTGCCCAGGCGGCGCGCGGCCGTCAGCAGCTCGTAGCTGACCTTCTTGACCTCGCCGTCGACGTGGTCGACGAGAACCAGTACCTCAGACATGTCTTCCCCTCCCTCAGATGAGCTTCTGGCCGACGAGGAACTCGGCGATCTTGGCACCGCCGTCGCCACCGTCCTCGACGCGCTGACCCGCGCTGCGCGGCGGCTTCGGGGAAGCCTCCTGCACCTGGGTGTACGCGCCGGACAGGCCGACCTCGGAGGCGTCGATGCCCAGGTCCGCCACGGTGACCGTGGAGACGGGCTTCTTCTTGGCGGCCATGATGCCCTTGAAGGACGGGTACCGCGGCTCGTTGATCTTCTCCGTCACGGAGACGACGGCCGGCAGCGAGGCCTCGAGGAACGCGACGCCCTCGTCGGTCTCGCGCTCGCCCTTGATCGTCGTGCCCTCGACGGTGACCTTGCGCAGCTGGGTGACCTGCGGCAGGCCGAGCAGCTCGGCGAGGATGGCCGGAACAGCGCCCGCGCGGCCGTCGGTCGCCTCGTTGCCCGCGATGACCAGGTCGACGTTCTCGACCGTGCCGATCGCCTTCGCGAGGACCTTCGCCGTCGCCAGGACGTCCGAGCCGTGCAGCGCTTCGTCGCTCACGTGGATCGCCTTGTCCGCACCCATCGACAGCGCCTTGCGAATGGCGTCGGTGGCGCGGTCGGGACCCATCGCGATCACGGTGACCTCGCCGCCGTGGGCTTCCTGCAGCTGCAGGGCCTCTTCGACGGCGCGCTCGTTGATCTCGTCGAGCACGGCATCCGCGGACTCGCGGTCAAGGGTGTGGTCGGCGTCGGTGAGCTTGCGCTCGGACCAGGTGTCAGGCACCTGCTTGACCAGGACAACAATGTTCATAGGTCCTCTTCGACCTCCTGCGGACGGGCGGCGACGCTTACGCAGAGGACTTTAGAACTGCGCCGCCGGGTGTTCACGACCCTGCCATCACCCGGATGTTACCCGCCAGTAGCTCCGCTGCAAACAGGAGCAAGCACCCCGCTAGCGTGACAGTTATCACCCGTTAACGCCACCAACTGAGACTTAACCCATTCGAGGGACTAGGCTGCGCTGACATGTACCGGCGAGTAGCGATCGTGACAGACTCCACGGCTTGTCTCCCGGCGCAGCTGACTGATCGACTCGGCATCGAAGTGGTGCAGATCCAGGTGCGGATCGGCGACCACACCGACGACGAGTCCCGCATCCCGGTCCCCGAGCTGGTCTCGGCCATGCGCTCGAACGTGCCCGTCGCGACGATCCCACCAGACCCGAACGCGTTCTTCTGGACGTACAACGAGCTTGCGGCGCAAGGCGTTCGCTCGATCGTGTCCGTGCACGTGTCGAGCCGCCAGTCCGCGACGGTGGAGGCGGCCCGCGAGGCCGCCGCCAAGGTGCGCGTGCCCGTGCACGTGATCGACACGCACACCTGCGGGATGAGCATCGGCTACGCCGTCCAAGCCGCCGCGAAGGTGGCCGAAGCGGGCGGGAGCGTGGAGAAGGTGCTCGCGACCGCACAGCGCCGTTTCGACAGGTCCACCGAACTGATCTACGTGGACACCCTGGAGTACCTGCGCCGGGGCGGCAAGATCGGCGCGGCGGCCGCGATGGTCGGCGGCATGCTCTCCATGAAGCCGCTGCTGACCATGGCCGACGGCCAGATCACCCCGCTGGACAAGGTGATCGGCGCCGACCGCGCACTCAACCGCATGATCGACATCGCGATCAAGCGCGCGGGCACCGACACCGTCGACGTGGCAGTCGAGCACTTCGACGCCGAGGAGAAGGCCTCCCGCCTGCTCCGCACGTTGCGCCGCAAGGTTCCCAACGTCCGCCAGTTCATGCTGACCCAGGTCAGCTCGGCCATCGGAGCCCACGTGGGCCCCGGTGCACTGGGCATCACAGTTTCGCCCGTGTGACCCTCGGGAACTCCAGGAGCGGTTTCGTCCGTTGAAATGGACGTAACGGACACCTGGAGGACCGATGGCCGGCTTCATGGACAAGATCACCAGGTTCCTGCGCAGCCCGCAGGGCCACCGACTGCAAGCGAAGGCACGGCAGATGGCGCAGGACCCGCGCAAGCGCGCGCAGGCCGAACAGCTGCTGCGCAAGTTCCGCGGCAAGAAGCACTAACGCCTGAACAACGCGTTGAGCTCGCCGTAGTCGATGGCGTCCTCAACGCTGCCGTAAGTCCCCTTGGTCAGCATCTCCTCCGCTGCCCGCCTGGCAACGGCGTACGCAGCCTCGGCCACCGCAGACCCGAGGCTGACCCGCGCCACGCCCGCCTTCGCCAGCACGTCGACGGCGGGCGAGCCAGGCCCCACCAACACGTTGAGCGGCGCCCCGATCTCCTTGGCCAGCACGGCAATCGTCTCGACGTCCGCCACCCCGGGCACGAAGATGCCGCTCGCCCCGGCCTCCAGATACCTCTCAGCCCTCTCGACCGTGCGGGCAAGCCGATCCCCAGGATCGCCGACCTGCCTCAGGAACGTGTCGATGCGAGCGTTGAGGTAGATCCCCGGCGCCGCCTCCCGCGCAGCCGCGTACCGCTCGGCCTGCTCGGCCACATCCCGTTGCCCGGCACCGAGTCCGTCCTCGATGTTGACCCCGGACGCCCCCGCAGCGCTGACGGCCCGCACGGTCTCGCCCACCTCGTCCGCCGTGCCCCCGAAACCGGTCTCGATGTCGGCGCTGACCGGCACCCGCACCGCGTCCACGATCCTGGCAACGAGATCGACGACCCGCTCCCGCTGCAACGCGTCCCCGTCAGGCGCCCCAAGACTCCAGGCGACACCAGCACTGGTGGTGGCAACGGCCTTGGCACCAGCCGCCTCGACGACGAGGGCAGAAGCAACGTCCCAGGCGTTGGCGAGAGCCAACGGCCCGGGCTTGTGCAGCGCGTGGAACAGCTCAGTTCGATCCGTGGCGGAAGTCATGATCGATTGATATCAGCAGGCAGGCCGGGAAGTCCGGCGAGAATCGGACAGGAACCACCGACTTTCCGACATCGCCGGCAAGCAGGGCCGCGAACCGGCGGTGTCAGCCGCGGTCGCCATCGCAAGCCCACCATCCACGAGTCCTGGCGTGGCGAAGCGGAGCGAGCCCGAACGGGCTGCTGCCCATCACCGAGCCGGTTCCCCCTGCCTTGGCGATGGGGGCTTTACCTTGAGGGGGCGGGGTGCCAACCTGTTCGGTCCGGCCGGGGCGCTTCTCCCCCGGCTTTGAGGCCGCGAATGCGCCCCGCCGGAGGCTCGAGGTCAAGCCCCAATCGCACCCCACATGGCCGAACCGACCCGCGCGAGCACCCTCGCAACCGCAGCCCGACCAACAAAACGCGACCAAACCCGCTGGAACCGCAACCAGCCCACACATCCCGACCCCAGCAGGGGTCAGTTGCTCCCAGCCTTCCGCCGAACCTCGTCGAACGTCCTCAAATACCGCTGCCGAAAATCTTCCCGCTCAACCCAGGTCGTCTGCTCAACAGCCTGAGGCTTGGCAGGCGGCGGCAGCGCAGTCTCGACAACAACTTCCGGCTCTTCCTCGGCCTCAACCTCAGCCTCGACCTCAAGCTCCTCAACAACCTCGGGCTCGGGCTCGGGCTCGGCTGCCGGCTCGGCAGTCTCCACCACAGGCTCGGCGAACACGGCCAACGCCGGTTCCAACTGAGGCAACCCCACCACCGGATTCCGATGAATGGGCCGGGAGTCGTACTCCGCCTCCACCGGCTCCACCACCGGCTTCTCCACCCAGGTCCGCGCATCCACCGGCACCTCGGGCGAAGCCGGAGACCCGGCCTTGTCCGAGGCGTCCTCCCGACGCCGCACCAAGACGTACATCAGGGCCGCCCCCAACGTGAAGGACAGCACGCACAGCCCGAAGACGATCCCGACTGCCCCTGCCATTGCGAAGGCTCCTAGCTGACGAGGACGTCGATCTGCGGCCCGAAGTCCGAGGGCGGTCCCCACACCGGGTCGACGATCACCCGTGTCGTGAAGGACTTGTCCACACCTTGTTCCGCCAGGTACTGCCGCAGCAGCCCGGCCCGTTCCATCGCGAGGACGTCGCAGCGGTGCGAAGCCGTCTCGCCGTTCCACGCGTGTGCCACCAGCGTCACCGAGCCGGACGAGTTGCGCAGCAGGCTGGCGAGGCTGCGACGCACGTCCTCGCCGCGGCCCACCAACGACGCGGTGCCCGGCGCGAAGGTGATGCCCTTGACGGCGTGCGAGGTGAACAGGCTGCGCACCGCCTCCTGCGCCACCGCGGCGGACAGCTGGACCGGCGCCGGAGGCTCCATGCGCAGCGGGGCCACGAAGTCCGCCACGGGCACCGGGCCCGCGAGGACGGCGGGAGCGGCGGGTGACGACGACAGCGCCGTCTCCAGTTCTTCGCCGTAGACGGAGAAGCCGAAGGCCGTCACGGAGGCCGGCACCATCAGAGCGCCTACTACGAGCGGAACCCAACGCTTCATGACGCGGCCACCTGTTCCGGGATGTGCACGGGCGCTACGCGTTCGGCGGCCGCGGACAGTGCGGCGCGGGCCGCGGTGAGCTGGGAGTGCACGACTCGCTTGAGCTCGTGCAGTTCCTCGGTGCGGTCGGCGACCTCGGCCAGGCGGCGGGTGGCTTCGCGGGACGCCATCTTCACCACGAACTCGGACCTGGCGCGGGCCAGGGCCTCCTGCTCCTGCAGGTGCTGGGCGACCTCGTTGCGGCGGCGGGTCATGGTGAGTTCGAAGAACTGCTGGGCCTTGTCGCGCTTGCGTTCGGAGTCGGCCTCGAGGGCGTTGCACTGCAGGGCCGTTTCGCGCAGCAGGCGGTCCGCGTCGGCCTGGGCCTGTTCGACGGCCTCGGCGCACTCGCGTTCGACCTCGTCGGCGCGCTGGCGGTGCTGGGCTTCCAGGTCGCTGTTGCGGCGTTCCATCTCGAGCTCGCGGCGTTCCATCGCGGCGGCGCGGGTGGCGCAGTCCTGGCGCACGGCGTAGAGCTCGGACTCGGCCTCGGCGCGCATGGCCGCGGCCTCGTTCTTCGCGTTGGCGCGCAGTTCGGTCAGTTCGGCGTCGGTGCGCTCGCGGAGATCCGCGCACTCGCGTTCGGCCTGCAGGTGCATCTCCGCCGTCTCGTCCTCGGCGAGGCGGAGCATGCGGTGCATCCGTTCGGTGGCGCTCGCGTGCGAACCCGAGGTGGTCTCCAGGCGTTCGATCCTGGCGCGCGCCTCTTCGAGGTCCTGGCGCGTCATTTCCAGGAGCTTGCGCAAATCCGCCGCCTGCGCCAGCGCCTCGGCCCTGTCGAGGCTCGTGAAGCGCAGCTGCTCCTCGAGATTCTCGATGTGCTCGATGACCTGACGTCGATGAAAACCTCGGTAGACAACGTCGAAACCGGCGTGCAGCGGAACTAGTTCCTGCTCTTTTGCACCCATGGTCACCTACTCACTCAACCGGGCTGAAGATTGTGCGAGCTTACCCACGGCCGGTGACCCCAACCAGCGTCGAAAGTGGACGGACGAGCATGATGTAACACGTGGAATAACGGGTATTTCCTGCGCAAACAAGCGTTCCCTAGATCATCACCGATGACCACCCAGTCACCCGATTGTGTCAAGTAACAGGCCTTTCCGGCGTGTTCACTCCGTGCGTTCGCCGTACACGGAAAGCGACCGCGAAGGTCGAGATCACACGAATTGCCTTCCATCGGTCGTGGCTACTTCGATCACCCTTCGTTAACCTTCTCGTTCGTGTCCTCACGAGTAGCCGTCGTCACCGACTCGACCGCGTCGCTCCCCGCCCGCCTGGCGGACCGCTTCGACATCATCACGGTCCCGATGCAACTCAAGATCGGGTCGGAGCTGATCGACGAGGCCTACGTGCCGACCGACCGGCTGCTGCAGGCGATGGAGGCGCAGATCCCGATCACGACGCAGCCGCCCGCCCCAGACGCGTTCTTCTGGGCCTACCAGGACGCGTGGGCGAAGGGCGCGGAGACGATCGTGTCGGTGCACGTGACGCCGAAGCTCTCCCCCGCGACGGACGCGGCGAAGGCGGCCGCGGCCAAGTCGCGCGTGCCGGTGTTCATCGTGGACTCGCACTCGTCGGGCATGACGCTGGGCTTCGCGGCGCTCGCGGCGGCGCGGATCGTGCAGAGCGGCGGCAACGTGCAGAACGCGCGCAGCGTCGCCGAGCAGCGCGGCCGCAACGCCAGCGTCCTCATCTACGTGGACACCCTGCACTACCTGCGCCAGGCGGGACGGGTCAGCGCGGCGGCGAAGCTCTTCGGCGACGCGCTGTCGGTCAAGCCGCTGCTCACGGTCGTGAACGGCGAGGTGGAGCCGTTCGACAAGGTCGTCGGCCGCGACCGGGCGCTGGGCAAGCTCGTCGACAAGGCGGTGGCGCTCGCCTACGGGCGCGACGTCGACCTCGCCGTCGAGCACTTCGCGGCCGAGAAGGAGGGCCACGAACTGCTGCAGATGCTGCAGAAGCGCATCCCGCACGCCCGCGACGTCGTGCTCACCCAGGTGAGCGCGGCGATCGGGGCGAACGTCGGACCGGGCGCGCTGGCCGTCACGGTCTCGCCGTTCTAGAGGTCCGCGACCTCCTCCGCGAGCAACAGTTCGACGTCGATCCCCATCGGCGTGAAGTGGCCGGCGAGCTCCAGCGAGAGCACGCCCTGCGTGCGCGTCCAGAACGACAGCGCGCGGTGCACCGCCGGAGACGGCGCCGGCAGCGCGCCCGCCCACCCGTTCTTCATCTGCAGGAAGGCCTCGAACGGGGTTTCCGGGTCCTGCGGCCCGCCACCGCACACCTCCAGCAGCACCGCCAGGATCTCGTTCGAGATCGCGGTGATGTCGTCGGGCGCGTGGTAGCCGGGCACGGGCGTGCCGTAGATGAGCAGGTACCGCTGCGGATCGGCGATCGCCCACCCCCGGATGACCGAGGCGAGCCCCACGACCGTGACGCCCAACCCGTGCGCCGCGCGGACGGTGTCGGCCAGGCTGCGGTACGCGTCGCGGACGAGCTCGGTGATCAGCTCGTCGCGACCGGCGAAGTACCGGTACAGCGCGGGCCCGCTCATGCCCATCTCCTTGGCGATCGCGTTCAACGACAACGCCGTCACGCCGTTGGCCGCGATCTGCTCCCACGCGTGCCGCTTGACCTCCTCGCGCACCTGCACGCGGTAACGCTCACGAGGGTTGGCCGCGGTACCGGCCGGAGACTCTGTCGCCATAGTTAGACCCTCTCACATTCGTTATTGACACTCACGCCTGTGACAGCCTAGCTTCTGCATGTCACAGTTGTTAGAGCCTCTAACAGTTGCAACTGCCACTAACGAAAGAAGGAGCCTCTCATGAACGCGAGCACCTCTGGCAACACGGCGAACGTCGCCCGCAAGGCGGCCTACCCGAAGACGTCGACGCTGGTCGCGGCCTGGCTGGCACCCGTCATGGTGATCGGCAAATTCGGCCTGCTGTCCGGCATCCCGATCGCCGTCGTGCTCGTCGCGAGCCTGCGCAGCAGCCGGTCGAACGCCCTCAGGTGGTGGTCGGGGGCGCTCACGCTGGCGTATGCGACCCCGTTGACGATGTGGCTCACCGGACCGAGTGAGGCACCCAGCCTGTCCAAGTACATGGACACCACGACGACGACAGTTCTCGCAGCGGCGGGCGTTGCCACGGCGATCGCGCACCAGGTAGTTCGCATGAGGTCTACTGACAAGTAACCTGGCGGGCGTGACCCTCCCCCTGACCGGCGAACGCACGGTGCCCGGTATCGCGGAAGAGAACTACTGGTTCCGGCGGCACGAAGCCGCGTATCTGCACCTGATCGGCCACTGCGCGGACGCCGTCGTGCTGGAGGCGGGCTGCGGCGAGGGCTACGGCGCGCAGCTGATCAGAACGGTCGCGCGCCGGGTGATCGCCCTCGACTACGACGAACTGACGTCGCAGCACGTGGCCCGCGCCTACCCGCAGCTGAACGTGCTCCGCGGCAACCTGGCGACCCTGCCGCTGCAGGACGGCAGCGTCGACGTCGTGGCGAACCTGCAGGTCATCGAGCACCTGTGGGACCAGGAAGGGTTCCTCGCCGAGTGCCGCAGGGTGCTCAAGCCCGGCGGCAGGCTCATCGTGACGACGCCGAACCGCCTCACGTTCTCGCCCGGTCAGGACACGCCGCTGAACCCCTTCCACACCAGGGAACTCGCACCGTCCGAACTGGACGAGATGCTGCGCGGTGCTGGTTTCCGCGTTGACGAACTGACGGGCCTGCGTCACGGACCGAGGCTTGACACGCTCCTGAACGGACAGATCATCGACGCACAGGTCGAAGTCGCCCTGTCCGGTGCGCCGTGGCCGGCCGAGCTCAAGGAGGCTGTGGAGTCGGTGACGGTGGAGGACTTCGACATCACGCCCGACGACATGGACGCCTGCCTCGACCTCGTGGCCGTGGCGGTGCGCGCGTGACCACGAAGGCAACCGAGGGCACGTTCTGCCTGGTCCTGCACAGCCACCTGCCCTGGCTCGCGCACCACGGCGCGTGGCCGGTCGGCGAGGAGTGGCTCTACCAGGCGTGGGCGCACTCGTACCTGCCCGTCGTCGACATGCTGCGGCGCTTCGCCGACGAGGGCCGCGAGGACGTCCTGACGCTCGGCGTCACGCCTGTGCTGGCCGCACAGCTCGACGACCCGTACTGCTTACGAGGCATGCACGACTGGCTCGGCAACTGGCACCTGCGCTCGCACTTCGCCGGCGAACGGCTGAAGGAGCTGTCGGCCTACGAGCACCGGGCATCGCAGTGGGCGCTGCACAGGTTCGAAACCCAGTGGCGGCACGGGTTCTCGCCGGCGCTGCGGTCCCTTGTGGACTCCGGCACGATCGAGCTGCTCGGCGGGCCCGCCACGCACCCGTTCCAGCCGTTGCTCGACCCCGAGGTCAGGGCGTTCGCGCTCAGGACCGGACTCGACGACACCGCGTTGCGCATCGGCCGCGCTCCGGAGGGGATCTGGGCGCCGGAGTGCGGCTACTCCCCCGGCATGGAGGCGGGGTACGCGGCGGCGGGCGTCCGCAGGTTCATGGTCGACGGCCCCGCGCTGCACGGCGACACCTCGGCGGCGCACCCCGTCGGATCGTCGGACGTGCTGGCGTTCGGGCGCGATCTCGAGGTCTCGTACCGGGTCTGGTCGCCGAAGGTCGGCTATCCGGGTGACGCGGCCTACCGGGATTTTCACACTTATGATCACCCGACGGGTCTCAAGCCGTCGCGGGTGACGGGCAAGAACGTGGCGCCGGAGGACAAACGGCCGTACGACCCGTTGCTGGCGAAGGAAGCCCTCGACCGGCACGTCGCGGATTTCGTGGACACGGTCGTGCGGCGGCTCCGGGCGATCGACGGCGGACTCGTCGTGGCGGCCTACGACACCGAGCTGTACGGGCATTGGTGGCACGAGGGTCCGTTGTGGCTCGAGGCCGTGCTGCGGGCGTTGCCGGAGGCGGGGGTGCGCGTGACGACGTTGCGCGGCGCCGTCGAGGCGGGGCACGTGGGCGCGCCGGTCGAGCTGCCGGCGTCGTCGTGGGGCAGCGGCAAGGACTGGCGCGTGTGGGACGGCGCGCAGGTGTCGGACATCGTGTCGTTGAACGAGTCCGTGCAGAAGGAGTTGCTGGGACTGGACTTCTCGTCCGAGGCGAGGAACCCGGTGCTGGACCAGGCGGTGCGCGAGGCGCTGCTGGCGTTGTCGAGCGACTGGGCCTTCATGGTCACGAAGGACTCGGCCGCCGACTACGCCCGGTACCGCGCGAAGATTCACAGCGATCGCTTCAGCGAGCTCGCGGCGTTGGCGCGGAGCGGTCGCGGACTGGGCAGGGCAACGGAGCTCCGCGCGGCGGACGGCCCCTTCGGGCATCTGGACGTGCGAGGAATGGGGTAACGGGATGCGCGTGCTGATGTTGTCGTGGGAGTACCCGCCGGTGGTCGTCGGCGGGCTGGGCAGGCACGTCCACGCGCTCGCGACACAACTGGCCGCGCAGGGGCACGAGGTCGTCGTGCTGTGCCGGCAGCCGTCCGGCACCGACGCGATCACGCACCCGACGTCCGACCTGGTGAGCGAGGGCGTGCGGCTGATCCGCGTCGCCGAGGACCCCGCGCACTTCGTGTTCGAGAAGGACCTGCTGGCCTGGACGCTCGCGATGGGCCACGCGATGACGCGCGCCGGCCTCGCGCTGGGTTCGTGGCGCCCGGACGTCGTGCACGCGCACGACTGGCTCGTCGCGCACCCGGCCGTGGCGCTGGCGGAGGCGTTCGGCGTGCCGCTGGTGGCGACGATCCACGCTACCGAGGCCGGCCGGCACTCCGGCTGGCTGTCGCACCCGCTGAACCAGCAGGTGCACTCCGTCGAGTGGTGGCTCGCGAACCGCGCCGACTCGCTGATCACGTGCTCGTCGGCGATGCGCGGCGAGGTCGGGCATCTGTTCGAAGTGGACACCGCCGACGTTTCCGTGCTGCACAACGGCATCGAACCGGGCGGCTGGAAGGTGCGGGCGAAGGACGTCGGCGCGGCCCGCCGCACGTACTCGCCGCACGGTGATCCGCTGCTCCTCTTCTTCGGCCGCATCGAGTGGGAGAAGGGCATCCAGGACCTGATCGCCGCGCTCCCCCGCATCCGCCGCTTCCACCGCGGCACGCGCGTGGTCGTGGCCGGGGGCGGGTCGCAGACGGAGTGGCTGCGGGACCAGGCGCGCAAGCACCGCGTGCTGCGGGCGGTGGAGTTCGTCGGCCATCTCTCCGACAGGACTTTGGCGGCGTTGCTCACCGCCGCCAACGCCGTGGTGCTGCCGTCGCGCTACGAACCGTTCGGCATCGTGGCGCTGGAGGCCGCGGCGGCGGGAACGCCTCTGGTCGCCTCGACCGCCGGCGGCCTCGGCGAGGTGGTGCTGGACGGCGTCACCGGACTGTCCTTCGCCCCCGGCGACGTGGACGGACTCGCCCGCGCCGTGCGGGACGTGCTGTCCGATCCCACGTCCGCGGCGTCTCGTGCGCGTGCGGCGAAGGCACGGCTGGCGACCGACTTCAACTGGGCCACGATCGCGTCCGACACCGCATCCGTCTACGCCTCAGCGGTTGTGCGCGAACCACGGGTGCTCGGCCGCCCCAAGATCGCGACGGGCAATCTGTTCACCTGAGTCCGCTACAGTCCCGGTCCCGTTAACGACAGGTGACCGAGGACTGAATGACTTACCAACGCTTCGTGGCGCTCGGGGACAGCTGCACCGAGGGCCTGGACGACCTGCTGCCCGACGGTCGCTACCGGGGCTGGGCCGACCGCGTCGCGTCCGCCCTGGACGCGCCGGGCTTCCGCTACGCCAACCTCGGCGTGCGCGGCCGACGCCTGGACCAGATGCTGGTGGAGCAGGTCCCGTCCGCGCGCGCGTTGGAACCCGACCTGGTGGTGCTGTTCGGCGGCGGCAACGACGTCATGTCCAACGCCACCCTGGAACAGATCGCCGCGCGCGCAGACGCGATGGTGCGCGCCGTGACGTCGTTCGCGCCCACCGTCGCTGTCTTCACGTTGAGCGACATCTCGCACCGCATGCCGTTCGGCTGGCGCATGCGGCCACGCATCGATGCCCTGAACACGGCCGTGCGGGCCGCAGCTTCGCGTTACGGCGCGATCCTGATCGACGTCGAGGACGACGAGTGCGTGCACGACTCGCGCTACTTCGGCCCGGACCGGCTGCACCTGTCCTCGTTGGGGCACAGGCGGTTGGCGGGACACGTGCTGGCGACGCTCGGCATCCCGTTCGACCCGGCCTGGCTGACGCCCCTGGAGGGCACGGCCGCGGCCGCCTCGGTGCTGGACCACTGGCGGTGGCTGCGCGACCAGGTGCTGCCGGTCGCCTACACCCGCACCCGCAACAAGCTGATCGGGCGCCAGCCGGGTGACGGTTTCGTGCCCAAGCGCCCGCAGCTCGCGCCGCTCACCTCACGACAGATGGCGCGCTAGGCCGACGCGTCCTCGGCCCGCTTGGCCAGCGCCTCCTTGGCCTTGCGGGCCATGTCCGCGATGTCCGCCCGCCGCTGCGCGTCCGCCTCGTAGTCGGCCCGCCGGTCCCGCACCACCCGCGCCGGCATGCCGACCGCGATCTTGAAGTCCGGGATGTCCCCGCGCACGATCGCGTGCGCCCCGAGCACGCACCCGCGCCCGACGCGGGTGCCGCGCAGCACCGTCACCTTGGCCCCGAGCCAGCAGTCGGGCCCGATGCGCACCGGCGTCTTGACGATGCCCTGGTCCTTGATCGGCAGGGTGATGTCCTCGACCTTGTGGTCGAAGTCGCAGATGTACACCCAGTCCGCGACGAGCGACGAGGCGCCGATCTCGATGTCGAGGTAGCAGTTGACGGTGTTGTCCTTGCCGAACACCACCTTGTCGCCGATGCGCAACGACCCCTCGTGGCACCGGATGGCGTTGCCGTCGCCGATGTGGACCCAGCGGCCGATCTCGAGGCGGCCGAACCCTGGCCGGGCCATGACCTCGACGCGCTTGCCGAAGAACACCATGCCGCGCAGCACGACGTGGGGGTTGAGCAGGCGGAACTTGAGCAGCCGCCAGTAGCGCACCAGGTACCACGGGGTGTAGGCGCGGTGGCGCAGGACCCAGCGCAGGGAAGCCATCGTGAGGAAGCGCGCCTGCATCGGATCTCGGCGCGACCTGCGCCAGCGCGTCCAGACCGGTGCACCCCACATCGAAGTCATGACGCACCTTAACTTCAGCAGGCCGAACCGCCCGAAACGGTTCTAAGGTGGCCCCATGTGGGCCGTCATCGGCGTGTGGGACATCGCTCCCGAAGTGATCGACGAGCTGCGGGCGCAGGTGCCGCTGATGGCGTCGAGCAAGGTCGGGCGGCCTGGGTTCGTGCACGGCACGTGGACGCTCGACGGGCACATGGTGCAGGTCTACGACAACGAGGCCGACGCTCGCCGGTACCACCAGGACATGCTCGACCAGGGCGCCACGGAACGGCCCGGCGTGCGGTGCGTGGTGTGGGACGTGGCCGAGGTCGGGGCTGAGGCACCCTAGGGGGCATGGCCACTGCTCTCATCATCGACACCGACCCCGGCGTCGACGACGCGTTCGCGATCGCGCTCGCCGCCCGCAGCCCCGAGGTCGACCTCAGGGCGTTGACCACGGTGTTCGGCAACGTCAGGCTGGACCTCACGACGGCGAACGCGCTGCGGTTGCTCGCGCACCTCAAGCGCACCGACGTGCCGGTGGTCCGCGGTTCGGAGGGGCCGGGCGGGGCCGCTGACGTGCACGGGGAGGACGGGCTCGGCGGGCAGGCCCACACGTTGCCGGAGAACCCCGAGCCGATCGAAAGCGACGACGTCGTGCGGTTCTTCGCGGACAACGTCACCAAGGACACCGTGGTCGCCGCGATCGGACCGCTCACGAACATCGCGAAGGCGCTCGAGGCCGGGATCGAGTTCCCGCGGCTGATCGTCATGGGTGGCGGGCTCGGCATCGGCAACATGACGCTGCGCGCCGAGTTCAACTTCTGGGCGGACGCGGCGGCGGCGAGGACGGTGATCCGCAAGGGCAACCCGATCGTGGTGCCGCTCAACCTCACCCAGCGGTGCATCGCGGACACCGAGTTCCTCGCGAACGTCGACCCGGTGCTCAGCAACCTCACGGGCACCTACCGCGAGTACCTCAGCAAGCACCAGGACCAGAACCACTCCGACCGACCCGAGGGGATCCTGATCCACGACGCCGTCGCCGTGGCGGAGGCGATCGTGCCCGGAACGCTGCACCTCGCCACCCACGGGCTCGACATCGACGACGAGGGTGCGCTGGTCGAGGGAAAGCACCAGGTAGAGGTCGCGGAAGACTGCGATTGGCCCGCGTTGAGGGCCTTCATGGAGCAGCGCTTGTCCGTTTGACGACAACTTCACGTCGCTCTCTGGGGTTGAGCGGCCACGGTAAGTAGGGTCCGCGACCATGCGGCGAAGAGTCCTGATGACAGCTGCGGTGGTGGCGGCCACGACGTTCGGAGTGGTCCCTGCCTCCGCTCAGCCCCAGATCATGGTGGTGCCGGATCCGGCAGCGCACGTGAACCCGTTCATCGGCACGACCAACCTCGGGAACACCTTTCCCGGCGCGGTCGTGCCGTTCGGCATGTTCTCCTTCAGCCCGGAGGCCAGTCGCGGCAACACCCTGCGCGCCGCGGCTCCCGGCGGTTACCGGTACGACGCCACGAAGATCCGCGGCTTCAGCCTCACGCACATGTCCGGTACGGGCTGCGCGGGCGGCAGCGGTGACATCCCGATCTTCCCGCACGTCGGGACGGTCACGACGAGCCCGACGACCGACGCCACGGACGCGGTCTACGCGAGCGACTTCGCGCACGCCGACGAGGTGGCCAAGCCCGGCCGCTACGACGTGACGCTCAAGTCGGGTGCGAAGGCCGAGCTGTCCGCCACCGAACGCACCGGTGCGGCGCGGTTCAGCTTCCCCGCCGACAAGCCGGCGACGGTGCTGGTCAACACGTCCAAGTCGCAGGTCGGCAGCTCCGACGCGCAGACCGTGATCGACAAGGACAAGCGGACGATCACCGGCAGCGTGACGTCGGGCAACTTCTGCGGCTACATCAACCAGGTCGGCCGCCGCAGCTACTACACGCTGCACTTCGTGGCGGAGTTCGACCAGGCGTTCACCGAGGTCGGCACGTACCAGGACAACGTTGTCACGCCCGGGAGCACCAGTTCGAAGGGCGGCACGACGTACGGGACCAACGGCTGGCCGGTGCTGGGCAAGGGTTCCGGCGCCTACCTCGGCTTCGAGCCGGGCGCCCAGGTGAACATGAAGGTCGGCATCTCCTACGTGAGCCTGGAGAACGCCAAGCAGAACCTCAAGGCCGAGAACAAGGGTCAGTCCATCGAGGACATGAGGGACAACGCGTACATCGCGTGGCAGAAGCAGCTCAAGCGCATCGAGGTCGGCGGCGGCTCCGATGACGAGCGGACGAAGTTCTACACCGCGCTGTACCACTCGTTGTTGCACCCCAACCTGTTCAGCGACGTCAACGGCGAGTACGCCGGGTTCGACGGCAAGACCCACCAGATCGACAAGCGCCGGCAGAAGGCCCAGTACGGCACGTTCTCCGGCTGGGACATCTACCGCTCGCAGCTGCAGCTGCTCACCCTGCTCGAACCGCAGATCGGCTCGGACATCGCGCAGTCGCTGCTCAACCAGGCCGAGCAGAACAACGGCGTGTGGGACCGCTGGACGCACAACGGCGGTGGCACGCACGTCATGAACGGCGACCCGGCGCCGATCGCGCTGGCCGCCATCTCGGCGTTCGGTGGCGAGGGCTACGACATCAAGGCGTCGCTCAAGTCGTTGGTGAAGGCCGCGACCGTGCCGACGGCGCTGGACCTGAGCAAGGACGGCTGGGCCGTCATGTCGGTCGGGCAGCGGCCGTCGCTCGACAAGTACCTGCAGAACAAGTACATGCCGTCCGTCTCGAACGCCTGGGGCGGCGCGGCGGAGACCCTGGAGATCTCCGCGGCGGACTTCGCGATCAGCCAGCTCGCCGACCGCACCGGCGACAAGAAGACCGCGAAGACGTTCGCCGAGCGCGCGCAGTGGTGGCAGAACAACTTCGACCCGGTCGCGGACGCCACGGGCGGGTACATCCGCAACCGCAACGCCGACGGCACGTGGGTCAAGGACTTCACGCCCGACACCGGCAACGGGTTCGTCGAGGGCAGCAGCGCCCAGTACACGTGGATGGTCACGCACAACGTGGCCGGGCTCGTCGACTCGCTGGGCGGCAGGGAACGCGCCAACAAGCGGCTGGACGACTTCTTCCACAACGCCGACGGCAGCTGGGCGTTGACGGGCAAGGGCGGCGCGAAGTCCGAACTGGACAACGAGCCGTCCGTGAACGTGCCGTGGCTCTACAACTACACGGGCGCACCGGCCAAGGCGCAGGAGACGTTGCGCGAGACGATCACCACGCTGTGGAAGAACGCCCCCGGCGGCATTCCCGGCAACGACGACCTCGGCGCCATGTCGTCGTGGTTCGTGTTCACCGCGATGGGCATCTACCCGCAGGTGCCGTCGCGCGCGGAGCTCGTGCTGAGCGCGCCGCTGTTCACCTCGGTGAAGATCAACCGCGGCGGCGGCAAGGACATCACGATCACCGCACCGCAGGCCAACACGGCGACGAAGTACGTGCAGTCGCTGAAGGTCAACGGCCGGGCGGCCACCAAGACCTGGCTGCCCGAGTCGTTCGTGGAACGCGGCGGCAAGCTCGACTTCGTGCTGGGCAAGGCGCCCTCGTCATGGGGCACGGGTGCCGGCGACGCGCCCCCGTCGTTCCGCGACGGCGAGAAGCCGATCAAGCACGACCAGCCGTACTTCCTGACCGTCGAACCGCGGCAGCTCGTCGTGGAGCCCGGCAAGTCGGTCACCGGCAAGGTCAACTCCGTCAAGCTCTACGACGGCGACCCCAAGGCGACCTTCACGATCGCCGGACCCGCCGGGCTGACGTTCACGCCGAACACCGGCACCGTGCCCGCGGAGTTCACGGTCGCGGCCGATGCCGGTACGCCGCAGGGCTTCTACGACATCACCGTGACGGTGACCGTCGAGGGCGCCGCGAAACCGGTGGTGCTGCCGCAGGTCGTGAAGGTCGCGCCGGCGGGCAGCATGCTCGCCGCCGTGAACAACGTCGGTGCCTCCGCCGACGCCGACGGTGAGGGCGACTTCGACGGCGGCGGCTACAGCTACTCGCGCGAGGCCCTGGCTCAGGCCGGGCTCCCGCCGGGCGGCACCGCGACCGTCGACGGCCTCACGTTCACCTGGCCGTCCTCGCCTCCCGGCCGTCCCGACAACGCGACGGCCCAGAAGCAAACGCTTGCCCTGTCCGGGAGCCGGTTGGCGTTCATCGGCTCCGCGGCCAACGGAGCGCGGGCCAAGGCGGCCACGGTGACGTTCACGGACGGCACCACCGCGCAGGTCGAGATCGGGTTCAGCGACTGGACGCTGGGCGGTGGCGGGGCGGCACCGAGCTTCGGCAACGTGATCGTCGCCAACACGCCGTACCGCAACCAGCTGGGCGGCGGCAACGAGAAGGTCGCCACGCACATCTTCGCGACCAAGACGTACGTGGCTCCGGAGGGCAAGACGCTGGCGAGCGTCGTGCTGCCGGACGACGTGAACATGCACTTCTTCGCTGTGGCACTCGGGTAGTTCTTGCTCGGGGCGGCTCCGTTTTCGCTGACGGAGCCGCCTCCTGCAGGGATGATCCGAGGGTGAGCGACATCGAGCAGCGGCTCGTCACGGCGGCGCGCGACGGCGAGTGGCTGGTGTGCGCTGAGGACGACGATCCGGTACCAGCCGACCTCATCAGGGACCTGCTGCTGGGTCGGCACGGCGACCTCGACCCGGCCGGGGTACGGCTGGAAGGTGCCCGGATCCAGGGCGTCCTCAACCTCGACAGGGTGAAGACCTCAGCCGGACTGGCCTTCAGCAACTGCACGATCCAGAAGCCGATCGAGGCCCGCTATGCGAGCCTGCCCGACCTCGTGTTCTTCGGGGGCCAGTGCGCCGGAATCCACGCGGACGGACTCCACGTCAACGGGGATCTCTTCCTGCGCAACGGAGTTCGCTTCGCCGGAGATCACGAACGCGGCACGATCAAGCTTGTCGACTGTCGGGTCGACGGCGATGTCGACTTCAGGGGCGTGGAGATCACGAACACCACCGGTCCCGCCCTGAACGCCGAGAGCCTCACGGTCGGCGGCCGAGTGACCCTGCACCAGGGAAGTCGGCTCGCCGGGCACAGCGATCGTGCCGCAGTGTCGTTCAACGGCGCTCGACTCGCCTCCGACCTGGTCGTGAAAGCCACCGAGATCACGAATGACACCGGACCAGCGTTGTCGATCGAGTCCGCCACCATCGGCGGCCGCGTCCGGGTACGGGATGGCAACCGAATCACCTCAGGTGGTGGGGCGGGCGCATTCCTGCTCGGAGGAACTCGTGTGTCGGGGCCGGTGGCGCTGGCCGACACGGAGATCATCAGCAGCTGCGGCCCAGGGCTCGACGCCAGTGAAGTGCACATCGGCGGATCTCTCAACCTGCGCAGCGGAACGATCATCACCGGGCATCACAAGTCCGGCTCGTTGCTCGTGCTCGACGGTCGAGTCGACGGGATCTTCGAGATCATCGACACAACTGTCACGAACAGTGACGACATCGCGGTGACCCTGGACCGCACGCAGGTCGGCGGCTCGATGGCGGTGTTCGGGCAGTCCAGGCTCTCCGCGGGCGGTGACGGATGTGCGTTGAGCCTGAGCAACGTCCGGGTCGGCGGCTGGTTCGGGTGCGGCGAGTCGGTCGTGCTGGAAGCGAAGTCGGAGTCGATGAACCTGCGGGGCATGACGGTGGCGGGTGTGGTGTGGTTGCCGCACACGGGTCTGTGTCCTGACCGAGGACGTGGCAGCACGTGTGACGGCACGACTCGTGTGCGTCTCAGCGACTTCACCTACTCGTCTCTCTCGTCGATGTGGCACTGGGAGGAGTGGTTGCACGTCATCCGCTGTCACACGGCCACCTATCACGCCTCCGCATACCAACGGTTCGCTGCGGTGGAACGCGCCGCTGGGCACGACGGGACCGTTCGGCAGATCCTG
Organism: Lentzea sp. NBRC 102530; assembly: GCF_030269365.1. GTDB lineage: Bacteria > Actinomycetota > Actinomycetes > Mycobacteriales > Pseudonocardiaceae > Lentzea. Next base: position 20,270 of record NZ_BSTF01000027.1, on the reverse strand, counting down.
ATGGCGCAGCAGACGGATCTGCGGCGCCGCAGTCCCGAGTCGTTGGGTGGGCGGCTGACGAGGTGGTTCCACTGGCTGTGGGGTGTGCTGGCCGGGTACGGGTATCGGGCGCGCCGGACCGCGGCGGCGTTGGCTCTGGTGCTGGTGGCGGCCGGGGCGTTGGGGTGGTGGGCGGGGCAGGTTTCCACGCGGCCTGGACACCTTGTGGCGGAACGGGTTGCGACGGCGCCGGTGGGGGCCGGGACGCCGTGTTCGACGGTGGAACTGGTGGGGCTCGGGCTGGATCGCGGGTTGCCGTTGGCGATGACCGGGATGCGGGCCCGGTGTGATCTGGACACCGCTTCGCGCAAGGGGCAGGCGTTCACGGCCGCGATCTGGCTGGTGCAGTTGGCGGTGTGGGGGTTGGCGACGCTGGCGCTGGCCGGGTACACGAACCTGGTGCGCAAGCCGGGCTGAAGTTCTGACTTATAGGGTTGTGTGGTGTTCACCGTTTCGGAGCGCGATCAGTTGCGTCGCGACCTCGTCAACGCCGCCGACACTGATCCGCGGGTCGTCGGGGCCGCGCTGACCGGGTCGGCCGCGGCGGGTGCGGAGGACCGATGGTCGGACATCGACTTCGCGCTGTCGGTCGAGCGTGATCTCGACGCCGTCGTGGACGACTGGACCGCGTTGATGTACGCGTGCGGGGCGGTCAGCCACCTCGACGTGCGGCACGGGACCGTGTTGTTCCGGGTGTTCCTGATGCGGTCGACGTTGCAGGTCGACGTGGCGTTCTGGCCGTCGGGCGAGTTCGGGGCGACCGGGCCGGCGTTCGAGCTGTTGTTCGGGGAGGCCAACGAGCTCCCGCCGGCGGGGCAGCCCGGGCGGGACGGACTCGTCGGCATGGCGTGGTTGTACGCGTTGCACGTGCGGTCGTCGATCGCGCGCGGACGGGTGTGGCAGGCCGTGCACATGCTCAACGGGATGCGGGACAACGTGATGTCCCTGTGGTGCCTGCGCGAGGGCGTGAACGCGGTGCAGGGGCGCGGACTGGACGACCTGCGGGACACGCGGGCGTTCGACGGGACCCTGGTGCTGTCCACGCACCCGGACGAGTTGCGGCGGGTGTTCCAGGTGCTGACCGGGCTGCTGGTCGAGGAGATCAGTGAGCCTGAGGTGCGGGAAGCCGTGCAGGCGCTGTCTCGAGCAGGAGCAGGCCGGCCGTGAGCAGGACCAGCACGGCCGCCGAGCCGTGCACCATGAGCGCGTAGCCCACTGTGCCGCCGTGCGTGATCACGGCCAGGGCGTCGCCGATCGGGATGACCGCGTCGGCGAGGACCACCCAGCCCAACGCCCTGCGGTGGCCCATGAGCAGCAGGATCAGGGCGGTCAACGCGTAGGCGATGTCGCGCACGCCCTTCACGACGTAGTAGCCGGCCGGGTCGACGATGCCGAAACCGGCCGCGGCCGCTTCGCCGTTGAGCAGGTAGCTCAGGCCGAAGTAGAAGCCGGCCGCCACGACGAGCCATCCCATGATCGTGTTGAAGCGCATCTCGTCCTCCACTGAAATCTAGCACTGCTAGCGACACGAGCGACGCTAACATCAGCTCGCTCGCCTGTCTAGCAGTGCTAGATTTTCGAGCGTGAGCATTCAGAACCGGAGGGAGCGCGAGCGGGCCGAACGGCACCAGCTGATCATCGACGCGGCCAGGGACCTGGCCGAGTCGGAAGGCTGGGACGCGGTCACCACGCGGCGGCTCGCGGAGAAGGTCGAGTACAGCCAGCCGGTGCTGTACAGCCACTTCAAGGGCAAGGACGCGATCGTCCGGGCGGTGGCGATCCAGGGCTGCGGTGACCTGGCGCGGGAACTCAGGAAGGCTCGTCCCTCTCGCGGCGAGTCACGGCTGCGGGCGGCGGCGGAAGCGTACCTGCGTTTCGCGAGAGAGAGGCCCGCGCTCTACGACGCGATGTTCGTGCAGCAGTCCGACATCCCGTGGGGCACGGACGAGGTGCCGCAGGAGTTGCTGGACGCGTTCGGCGAACTCGTCGCCGCGGTCGAGCCCGTCAGGGGCGAACGACACCTGGAGGCGTTGACGGAGGTCTTCTGGACCTCGTTGCACGGCATCGCGACGCTCGGGCGAGGCGGCAGGCTGCGGCCGGCGTACGACGACACCCGCCTCGACCTGCTGCTAGGTGCGCTCAGCCTGACAAAGGACGAACACGGGCTTTGAGCCGACGCGCGTCAGCACGACCGCGGCGGAACCGGAACCGGCGAGCTTGAGGCGCTTGCGCAGGGTGTTCGGGTCGACGTCGAGCCCGCGCACCAGGATCTCCAGGACGCCGATCCCCCGCGCCTTGAGCAACGACTTGAGCGACTTCTCCGTGTAGTGCCCGTGTTCGAGCACGCGGAACGCCCGGATGCCCGGCGGCGGCACGTCCCCGCTCAGGTACGCGATGCGCTCGTCGAGCTGCCACAACCCGTGCCGCGCCGCGTAGTGCCGCACCAGCCCGGCCCGCACGACCGCGCCGTCGGGGTCGATCAGCCACGCACCCGGCGCGGCAACGGGACAGTCGTCGGGTTCGGCGTCGGTCAGCGTCCACGACGACGACCCGTGCAACACCGACGCACGCCGCGAAACCCCGGGCGTGGCCAGGCCGCGCGTCCACAGGCACGCCTCGCGCACCGCGCCGTCCAGCGACACGACCTCGATCTCGTCGGCCCAGGGTGCAACGGCGAAATCGATGCCGGGCGCGCACTTCACCGCGAGGTCCACGCCCGCGTACACCTCGGACAGCTCGTCCAGCGGCGGCACGAAGTCCGACGGGTTCCACTTGCGGCGACCGGACGAATCACGCCGGGCCGGGTCGGCTGTCACCGCCGATGCCCGCGACACCGGCCGCAACGCGTCGGCGATCACGACCGGCGCACCCGGAACGTTGTTGCGCGCCATCGTAACCCGCACCGGATCGAGGTCCGAGCCGACGCACACCGAAGCCACCGAACTCAACGCGAAGAGGTCCGCACCGACGGAGCAGGTCACGTCGTGCACGGACCGTCCGGTGAACCGCAGTGCGCGGTGCCGGGCCACAGCGGACGCCGTCGCCTGCTGCAAGGCGTCGTCGGTGAAGAGCCACGACCCGGCCGAGTCCAGTTTGGACACCGCGCGACGCCGCAACAGCACCGTTTCCACGACGGGCGCGAACGACGGCCCCAGCAACCGGCGGGCCTGCTCGACGTCACGCACCCGCGAGGAGTCCGAGAAGGACAACGAGTTCACCGCGGCCAACGCGGAGGTCCCGGCGGAGGAGCGCAGGAACGCCACGTCCTCCGCGGTGAACGCGTACCCCACCTACGAAGACTTCCTGCCGGTGATCGACACGTTGTAGAACACCTCGCGCGGCAGCACCTTCGAGAGCACGTTCTGGTCGACCCACGAGAGGTTCTGCCAGGTGCGGTAGGCGAACATCGCCCACCCGAAGCCGAGCTTCTCGCGCGGCACCGCGGCCTCGAACGTCCGCACCGGCCAGCCGAACAACGCGGCCGACAGCTCGTCCGTCACGGCGTGGACCCCGACCGCACCGGCACGACGGGCCGTCGCCTCCAGCTGGTCCGGGTCGAACGTGTGCAGGTCGACCACGGCCTCCAGCGCGGCGGCGCGGGACGACTCGTCCAGCTCCTCCTGCGGACGCCGCCACGACCCCAGAGCCGGCAGGGCCTTGGTGACGTTGGTGGTCAGCCACCAGGTCGCCTGGCCGAGCTTGCGCGCGTAGAAGTTGCCGATGTTCGTCGGGTCGCCGGCGAACACGAACTTGCCGCCGGGCTTGAGCACCCGCAACACCTCGCGCATCGCCGACTCGACGTCCGGGATGTGGTGCAGCACCGCGTGCCCGACGACGAGGTCGAACGTGTTGTCCTCGTACGGGATCCGCTCGGCGTCGGCCACCCGGCCGTCCACGTCGAGCCCGAGGTGCGAGGCGTTGCGCAGTGCGACCTCGACCATGCCGGGCGACAGGTCGGTAACCGAGCCCTTCTTGATCACGTCGCCCTGCATCAGGTTCAGCAGGAAGAAGCCGGTGCCGCAGCCCAGTTCCAGCGCGTGCTCGTACGGACCGACGTCACCCGCGGCGGCGCGGAACCGGTCCGTCGCGTAGGTGATGCAGCGGTCGTCGTAGGAGATCGACCACTTCTCGTCGTACGTGCCCGCCTCCCAGTCGTGGTAGAGCACCTGGGCGAGCTTGGTGTCCTTGTACGCCGCCTCGACCTCTTCGGCGGTCGCGTGGGGGTTGGGTGCCGGGTCAGTTGCCACTGAACTTCGCCTTTCCGGGACCGTTCTCGATGAACGACTCCACGCCCGCCTTCTTGTCCTCCGTCGCGAACAACGCCGCGAAGAGGTGGCTCTCCAGCTTGAGACCCGACTCGAGGTCGGTGTCGAGACCACCGTCGACGGCGGCCTTCGTCGCGGCCAGCGCGAGCACCGGCCCGTTCACGAACTGCCCCGCCCAGCGTCGAGCGGCCGCGTACACGTCGTCCGGCGCCACGACCTCGTCGACCATGCCGAGCTCCAGCGCCTCCTGGGCGCCGACGAACCGGCCGGTGTAGAGCAGGTCCTTGGTCTTCGCCGGGCCGATCAACCGGGCGAGGCGCTGCGTGCCGCCACCGCCGGGGATCAGGCCGAGCAGGATCTCGGGCTGGCCGACCTTCGCGTTGTCACCGGCGATCCGGCGGTCACAGCCGAGCGCGACCTCGAACCCGCCGCCGAGCGCGTAGCCGGTGATCGCGGCGACCGTCGGCTTCGGCACTGAGGCCAGCGCGCCGAGTGCGTCGGACAGGCCCTTGGCCCGCAACGTCATCTCGGCGTGGGAGATCTGCGCGAACTCCTTGACGTCCGCACCGGCCGCGAACACCTTCTCGCCGCCGTACACGATCACCGCGTAGACGTCGGAACGCTCGGAGGCCTCCTTGGCGGCGGCCTGGAGCTCGGTCTGCACCTGCCGGTTCAGGGCGTTCATCGGCGGCCGCTCCAGGCGGATCGTGCCGATCCCGTCCTCGACCTCAAGCCTCACGAACTCAGCCAAGACAGCCCTCCTGTGTTTTTGGCCGCTGCTCCGCAGACGGCGGCGAGTTCGCCGGGAAGTCGGTCGTCCGGCCTCCGCTTCGGCCCGAATCGCCTGCGGCGGTTGACCCGAAGAGGAGACCGGACGACCGACGCGAACTCGCAGTCCGAACCAGCAGACGTCACGTTACCTAGCGGTAGCTTGTCAGACCTTCCGGCGTGCGAAGAAGCGGTCTCCCGCTTTCTGCAGCTCCAGGTCCTGCCCGAACGTCTTCGAGAGGTTCTCCTCCGTCAGCACGTCGTCCAGCAGACCCTGCGCCACGATCGAGCCCTCGCGCAGCAGCAGAGCATGCGTGAAGCCCGGCGGGATCTCCTCGACGTGGTGCGTGACCAGCACCATCGCGGGCGCGTCGGGGTCCAGGGCGAGCTCGGAGAGCTTCGCGACCAGGTCCTCGCGACCGCCCAGGTCCAACCCGGCGGCCGGCTCGTCGAGCAGCAGCATCTCGGGGTCGGTCATCAGCGCGCGGGCGATCAGCGTGCGCTTGCGCTCGCCCTCGCTCAGCGTGCCGTAGAGGCGGTCGGCGAGGTGCTCCATGCCGAGGGTGCCGAGCAGCTCGCGGGCGCGGCCGGTGTCCTGCTCGCCGTACTCCTCGCGCCAGCGGCCGAGCACCGCGTAGCCGGCGGACACGACGAGGTCGACGACCTTCTCGTCGGGCGGGATGCGACCACCGAGCGCAGCCGAGCAGAGCCCGATTCGGGGCTTGAGCTCCTGCACGTCCGTTTTGCCCAGGCGTTCACCCAGGAGGTGGATCTTGCCCTTGGTCGGGTGCAGGTCGGCACTGGAGAGCCGTAGCAGGGTGGTCTTGCCGGCGCCGTTCGGGCCCAGCACCACCCAGCGCTCGTCCAGTTCCACGCTCCAGTCGATGTTTCCGACCAGCGTGTTCTTGCCGCGGCGGACCGACACGCCCGCCATGTGCACGACCAGATCTGTCACGTCGACGTCCGCCACACCCCCATTCTTCCGAACGGCCCCGGAGCGACCACTCATCGGGGTGTCCCTCGCCGCTGCGCCGCCTGTGTGAACTCTCAAGTTTTTTGTCGGTTCCGGATGCCAAGATCGGAGGCATGGCTACTCGACCCGAGTCCGACGTGCTGGCAGGCCGACCGTTCCCGCTGGGGGCACACGCCGAGGCAGGCGGTGTCCGCTTCGCGGTGACGTCGCACGTCGCCGACGCGGTCGAGGTGTGCCTCGTGGACGACGACGGCACCGAGAAACGGGTCGAGCTGACCGAACGGACGTTCGGCGTGTGGCACGGCCTGGTGCCCGGCGTCACACCCGGCCAGCGGTACGGGTTCCGGGTGCACGGGCCGTACGACGCGGGCCGCGGGCTGCGCTGCAACCCGGCCAAGCTGCTGGTCGACCCGTACGCCCGGCAGATCGAGGGGCGGATCACGAACCTCGAGGCGTCGCTCGGGTACGTCGGCGACCCGATGCACGGCCCGCCGTCGGCGATCGACTCGCTCGGCAGCGTGCCGCTGAGCGTCGTGAGCTCGCCGGGCGGCGCGGACACGGGCGTGAAGCCCGAGGTGCCGTTCGAAGAGGCCGTGATCTACGAGATGCACGTAAAGGGGTTCACGAAGAACCACCCGGAGATCCCGGAGAAGCTGCGCGGCACGTACCTCGGCCTCGCGCACCCGGCCGCGATCGAGCACCTGAGCCGGCTGGGCGTCACGACCGTCGAACTGCTGCCGGTGCAGGCGTTCCAGGACGAGCCGTCGCTCATCAGCCGCGGCGCGAGCAACTACTGGGGCTACTCACCGCTGGGCTACTGCGCGCCGCACGCCGCGTACGCGAGCGAGCCGGGCAACGAGATCCAGGAGTTCCGCACGATGGTCGCGGCGCTGCACGCGGCGAACATCGAGGTGCTGATCGACGTCGTCTACAACCACACCTGCGAGGGCGGTCCGGACGGGCCGACGATCTGCTTCCGCGGCTACGACGCGCCCGGCTACTACCTGCACGCGGGGGGCGGCAGCACGGTCGACATCACGGGCTGCGGCAACACCCTGGACGCCGGGTCGCCGCAGGTCGTGCGGCTGGTCACCGACTCGTTGCGGTACTGGGCGGACGAGATGGGCGTCGACGGGTTCCGGTTCGACCTCGCCTCGACGATGGGCAGGCCTGGCGGCGGGTTCTTCGACCGCGACTCGGCGCTGCTGACCGCGATCACGACGGACCCGGTGCTGTGCCGGTCGAAGCTGATCGCCGAGCCGTGGGACGCGACGGGCGACGGCTACCGCGTCGGCGACTTCGGCGTGCAGTGGGCGGAGTGGAACGGCCGTTACCGCGACACGGTCCGCGACTTCTGGCGCGGCCACACGTCCGTGCGCGACCTCGCGTACCGGCTGTCCGGCTCGTCCGACCTCTACGCGGACGACCTGCGGCGGCCGTGGCAGTCGATCAACTTCATCACCGCGCACGACGGCTTCACGTTGCGGGACCTGGTGTCCTACAACGACAAGCACAACGAGGAGAACGGCGAGCAGAACCGCGACGGCACCAACGACAACCGGTCGTGGAACTGCGGTGCCGAGGGCGAGACGTCCGACCAGGAGGTCCTCGCGCTGCGGGCGAAGCAGGCGCGGAACCTGCTCGCGACGCTGCTGCTGTCGACGGGCACGCCGATGATGACGGCGGGCGACGAGATGTGGCGCACCCAGGGTGGCAACAACAACGCGTACTGCCTCGACAACCCCGTGTCGTGGGTGGACTGGACGACCAGCGACGCCGGTGAGGCGTTGCTGGGCTTCACCCAGCGGCTGATCGAGCTGCGCGCGTCCTCGCCGGCGTTGCGGCAGCCCGAGTTCTTCGAGGGCCGCACGACGCCCAGCGGCAACCCGGACCTGGTGTGGTTCCGGCCGGACGGGCACGAGATGGCCGAGACCGACTGGTTCGACGAGGGCCGCCGCACGCTCGGCATGTTCATCGACGGCTCGAACTGCCTGTCGCGCACTCGGGACGGCGAACTCGTGTCCGACGACTCGTGGCTGATGCTGATGCACGCCGGTGCGGAGGCCATCAGCGTGACGCTTCCGCACGAGCGCTACGGGCCGTCGTACGAACCGTTCCTCGACACGACGACGGCGGACGGTTCGCCGGCGAATCCCGGTGCTCTCGCTCCACGTGGGACGTTGGCGGTGGCCGCTCGCTCGTTGCTGCTGCTCCGCATCCCGCGCTGAGAACTCCTTGCGGCCACTTGACTCTGTGTCCGACGTTCTTCCGCCAAATGGACGCTCTAGCCACACTCAGAGTGCGTCTGGCACCATCACGGACGTGGTCGTCTACTGCTGGACAGACCGCACGATCGACTTCGTACTCGTGGCGTCGTGTGGGTGTAGGCCGACGCGACGCGTGCGCTGACGAAAGCGCCCTGCGTCGCGTCTGAGTCGCTACCCCGAAACGACGCGGCCTTCAGGAGCGAGTGCGTGACTTCGACGTATGCCGATCAAGATCAATTCGACCTCCACCCGGCGCTGGACAGCAGGCTGCTGCGCGACGTGATCCACCCGTCGCGCGACCTGTGGACGCCCCGCGAGCTGCGCGACCTGACGTCGTTCGTGGCGAGCGAGCTCACGACCGGACTGCTGCAGATCCTCGACTACTCGACCGAACGTCGCTGGTGGGCACGTCTCGGGCTGACCGAGGGCGTCGAGCTGTGGCTGCTGTCGTGGCTGCCGGGGCAGAGCACCGAGCCGCACGACCACGGCGGGTCGGCGGGCTCGTTCACGGTGCTCAAGGGCGCCGTGCGGGAGGACTACCGCTACCCCGCCGGGCCGATCCGGTCCGCCGTGCGCGCCACCGGTGACGCGCTGGGCTTCGGGTCCGGACGGGCACACCAGGTGCTGAACACGTTCGATGTGCCGGCCGCGACCGTGCACGCCTACTCGCCGCCGCTGGTGCCTACGCGCGAGTACGCCTCGTTGCTCGACATCCCCGACTCGATCCCGCCGCTGCCCGCACAACGCCTGCCGCTGGCCGAACTCCGCCGGCGCGCCGACCTGGAGGGCCCGTGAGCAAGCTCGACGCCATCCTCGACGAGGCCCGGTCGCACCTGAAGCGACTGGAACCGCACGAGGTGCTGGCCCTCGAAGACGTGCTGGTCGTGGACATCCGGCCCGCGCACAACCGGCTCGCCGAGGGCGAGATAGAGAACTCCGTCGTGGTCGAGCGGATCGTGCTGGAGTGGCGGCTCGACCCGGAGGGCGCCTGGCGGCTGCCGGGGTTCACCGCGGACACGACCGTCGTCGTGGTGTGCAACGAGGGCTACTCGTCGTCGCTCGCGGCCAGGGACCTGCAACGCGTGGGGCTGCCGCACGCGACGGACCTGGTCGGCGGGTTCCGCGGCTGGCGCGCGGCCGGGCTGCCGGTCCGCGAGGGCGGCTCGCAGCCGGTGGTCTGAAGGAACCGCCGTCCCGCCGGTAGCGTCTGCTGACCGTGACTGTTGTGCGCTGGGTCGTGACGGCCCTGGTGGTGGCCGGAACGATCGCCTGGACCCTCTCGGAGTTCTACCTCGGGCTGGCCGGCGCGCTGGTCGGGCTCGTGGTGGAACTGATGGCGGTGCAGGCAGGGCTGGCACTCGGCGCCGTCCTCTTCGGACTCCGGGTCACGCACCTGATCATCGGGCTGGGCGGCGAGCTCAAGTCGTGGACGCGGCCGCACCGGCGGATCGTGCTGCGCAGGATCCCGATCCTGGCGACCGTGGGGATCAGCGGGTGGAAACCGCGCGTGCGGCGGCGGACCGTCCTCAACGGAGTGTTCGCGATCGTGTTCTGCGCGGTCGTCGCCGGGCTGACCTGGCTCGCCGCCGGGTCGTCGTTCGGCAAGGGCATGGCGCTCGCGGCCACGGCGTGCTTCCTGCTGCAGCTCGCGCCGTCCGAGAAACCCGGTCACACGAGTCTCGGCTGGTACGTCTTCACGCTGCCGCGGATGACCGGGCGGCCGCTCGGTGAGCTCGAGGCACGGCCGCGCGTGGTCGCCGGCATGGACGCCTACCAGCGCGGCGACGTCGACGAGGCCGAGCGGATCTACGCCGAACTCGTCCAGGAGCACTCCGACCTGCTCACCGTCGTGGGGCTCAAGGTCGTCACGTCGTGCGCCCGCGCGAAGTACCTCGAGGCGATGCAGACGGTGATCGGACTGACCGCCCGAGAGGACCTGAGCACGCGCGACCTGGCGTTCGTCATGGCCACCACGGCGGGCGTCGCGGTGCTGGCGGTCGAGGCGGGGCAGTTCCCGGCCGAGGTCGGGCTGGAGACCGCGCGCAGCATGTTCGACAACGCCTACCAGGCCGGATACCCGAAGCATCGGGCGAACGGGACGCTCGCGATCATGGCGCTGGTCGAGGGCGACACGGCGCTGGCCCGCCAGCTGGCCGGGTACTCGGCCGAGGCCAGCGAGAACGCCGTGGGGCGGGCCGACGACCTGGTCACGATCGCGCGGGCGTGGATGGCGGACGGCGACAACGCGAAAGCCCGCGAGCTCGTGGCCGAAGCGCACGAGCTCGCGGGCTGGAGTCCGCGGGTGGCGGCGACCCGCGCCCGTCTGGAGATCAGCTGACGAGTGCTGCAGGTCGAAACTTGCCGAGGCGGCTCGCGGTCAGACGGGTGGATCGGGGTGCCGCCCCCGCGCCCTCGTACTGGATGTACGGGGGCGCGGGGGCGGTGCCGCGAGCTGCCCCGCTGAGCGTGAACCGGCTCGTCAAGGTTTCGGCCTGCAGCGCTCTTGGGGAAGGTGACCGGTGCGGCACCGGTCGGAGGTCAGCTTCACGTCAGACGAATTCTCCGGTCCGGATCAGCCGGGGAAACCGGGCGAATTGTTGCCGTTCCCACCCGAGTTGCCGGCGCCGACGTTGTTGCCGCCACCGCCGTTGCTGTTCCCGTTACCGCCGTTGTTGTTGTTTCCGACGTTGTTCCCGTTTCCTCCGATGTTGCCCGATCCGGTCACGTTGCCGTTGCCGGGAGTCCACGGGTTGTGCGACAGCGCGGTGATCGAGATGGGACCGACCAGCTGCGTGTCCAGCACGTCACGGCTCTGGGTCGGAGCGGCGTGCGCGGTCGACGCGAACAGTCCCATGCCCGCGATAGCGGCACCGAGGACGATTGCTTTCTTGATCATCTGCAGTTTTCCGTTCTTCGAGCAGCGGATCGAGCAAATTCAGGTTAACCACATCCGCGCTCGAATTACGAATCAGTCGCACCATTGTGTGTTTCACGCAAAAACCCTTGAACTGCGACGAATGGGTGACGTCGCAGCTCGTCCAGGTTATTCTGACCCAAACGGAATACTACGCTCCGCACACGGCAAAGGGCCCGTCACCGAGACCGGTGACGGGCCCTTTTCCACCCCGCGTGGAGAACTAGCTGTTCTGGATCGGCAGTGGCAGGCCGGGCAGCGCGGGCAGGCCACCGGGAGGCGCCGGCAGGCCGCACTTGCTCAGCAGGTCGGTGACGGTCTTGAGCAACGTGGTCAGCAGGCCGGTGAGTTTGCCGACGTCAGGCAGGGCACCTCCGGCCGCGCCCAGCACCGTGCCGCCCAGCCCGGCGATGGTGGAGATCAGGTTCAGCACGACCGGCAGGCACTGGTCGACGGGACCGGTGTACTCGGCGGACTTCACCGGCAACGGCACGCCCGGCACGCTCACCGGAGGTGTCGGCAGACAGCCGGAGCTCTGCAACGCTGTCACCAGACCGAGCAGGTCTCCGATCAGCGGTGTGACGGCGCCCACGTTGGGCAGGGGCAGCAGGCTGCTGATGGTTTTCGTGAGCTTTCCGGCGAGGTCCGTGACGAGACCGGCGCACGCGGCCGGTAGTTCTGGCGCGGCTGGTGCCGCGTTGGCAGCCGGGACGGTAGAGGCGGTGAACAGTGCTGCGACGAGCGAGAGTGCGGTAATCGTTTTCTTCACGGCTACCTTCTTCCTCAATGCGCAATTCACTTGGAGCCGCCCCTAGAAATGCACTCAGCGAATTCCGAAGCGGTTCATTCCATGCCGACGAGCGTAAGCCCACATCCGTGCGCCTACCAGCGGAGATCGCGAATTCACCCACTTGAAAAAGGGGTCATTCGTTTGAGCGATGGGGAGCGCGGGGTACAGGCGTGAAGCTCGTTACGAGCAGTGAACAGGCAACAAGCAAGACGAACAGATCAGGGCATCCAGCTCGCTGTCGGCCAGCGAACCGGATGCCCTGTGTTGATCTCGTAAAAGGGTCAACTAGCCAGTACGACCCTGCCGAGTTCCGCCGAAGTGGCCAGCAGGCCGTGTCGAGGCAGCACGCGGACGGTGTAGCCGAGCGCTCCGGCGTGCGGCAGGGGTACCTCGGCCTCGTAGTTGCCGTTGCCCGCGTAGTTCATCGGCGCGGACACGATGTCCTTGAGCTCGTCGGAGTCGTGCGACACCTTGCCGAGCACGACCTGGACGTCCACTTCGGACGGTTCCAGCCCGGCCAGTTCGACGCGGGCCCGCACGATGACCGGCGACCCGAGCACCGGCACCGACGAGCCGCCAAGCACCAGGTCGCTGTCGAGCACCCGCACGCGCGTCCACGAGGCGCGCAGCCGGTGCCGGTAGGCGGAGAGCTCCTTGGCGCCCCGGTAGCCCTCGCCGACGACGGTGTGCGCGGACGCGGCGGCCGGCGCGTAGTACGTCTCGACGTACTCGCGGACCATGCGCGAGGCCTGCACGACCGGCCCGAGCGACGCCAGCGTGTGCCGGACCATCGACATCCAGCGGGTCGGCACGCCGTCCTCGCCGCGGTCGTAGAACAGCGGCGCGACCTGCTGGCCGAGCAGCTCGTAGAGGGCGTTGGCCTCCAGGTCGTCGCGGCGCACCGGGTCGTTCACGCCGTCCGCCGTCGGGATGGCCCAGCCGTTCGAGCCGTCGTACAGCTCGTCCCACCAGCCGTCGCGGATGGACAGGTTGAGGCCGCCGTTCAGGGCCGACTTCATGCCGGACGTGCCGCACGCCTCGAGGGGACGCATCGGGTTGTTCAGCCACACGTCACAACCCCAGTACAGGTACCGGGCCATCGACATGTCGTAGTCGGGCAGGAACACGATCCGGTGCCGCACGCCCGCCTCGTCGGCGTAGCGCACGATCTGCTGGATGAGCGCCTTGCCGCCGTCATCGGCCGGGTGCGACTTGCCCGCGACGACGAGCTGCACGGGCCGTTCGGGGTGCAGGAGGAGGTTCCGCAGCCGTTCGGGGTCACGCAACATGAGCGTGAGGCGCTTGTACGTCGGCACGCGCCGTGCGAAGCCCACGGTCAGGACGTTCGGGTCGAACACACCGTCCGTCCAGCCCAGCTCCAACGCCGACGCGCCGCGCTGCAACCAGGACTCCCTGAGCCTGCGCCGCACCTCGTCCACGAGGCGTCCGCGCAGCGTCGACCGGATCTCCCACAACCCGGCGTCCGTGACCGGCTCGAACGACCCGATGCCGAACCCGGAGGTGTGGTTGTCCGCTTCGGACGCTCCGAGCAGCTTGCTCATCTCGGCGGCGGCCCACGTCGGCCCGTGCACGCCGTTGGTGACCGACCCGATCGGCACCTCGGTGGCGTCGAAGCCCGGCCACAAGCCGCGGAACATGTCCCTGCTGACTTCACCGTGCAGTTTGGACACACCGTTCGCGCGCTGGGCGAGCCGCAGGCCCATGTGGGCCATGTTGAACATGCCGGGGTTGTCCTCGGCCCCGAGCGCGAGGATGCGCTGCGTGTTCACGCCGGGCACGAGGTTCTCGGCGCCGAAGTAGTGCTGGACCAGGTCGACCGGGAACCGGTCGATGCCGGCGGGCACCGGCGTGTGCGTCGTGAACACCGCACCGGCGCGTGCGGCCGTGAGCGCCTGGTCGAAGTCGAGGCCGTCGTTGGTGATGTACTCGCGGATCCGCTCGAGCCCGAGGAACCCGGCGTGGCCCTCGTTGGTGTGGAACACCTCGGGCTGCGCGTGCCCGGTGAGCTCGCAGAACGTGCGCACCGCCCTGACCCCGCCGATGCCCGCGAGGATCTCCTGGCGGATCCGGTGGTTCTGGTCGCCGCCGTACAGCCGGTCGGTGACGCCGCGCAGGTCCTCGTCGTTCTGCTCCACGTCGCTGTCGAGCAGCAGCAGCGGAATCCGCCCGACCTGCGCCTTCCAGATCTTGGCGCGCAGCATCCGGTCGCCCGGCATCGCGACGTGCACCAGCAGCGGCAGCCCGGACGGCTCGGTCAGCAGCTCCAGCGGCAGCCCGCGCGGATCGAGCACCGGGTAGTGCTCGATCTGCCAGCCGTCGAGCGACAGCGACTGCCGGAAGTACCCCGACCGGTACAGCAGCCCGACCGCGATGAGCGGCACGCCGAGGTCGCTGGCGGCCTTGAGGTGGTCGCCCGCGAGGATGCCGAGGCCGCCCGAGTAGTTCGGCAGCGCCTCGTGCACCCCGAACTCCATCGAGAAGTACGCGACGCTGGTGGGCAACGGCGTGTCCTTGGTGCTGCCGTGCTCACGCCGCTGGGCGATCTCGTCCTGCCGGCGCTGGTACCAGCGCGGCCCCTGGACGTACCGCTCCAGGTCTGTGGCGAGCGCGTGGACCTTGAGCAGGAACTGCTCGTCTCTCGCCAACGACTCCAGCTTCCCCGCGTCGACGACGGAGAGCAGGCGCAACGGGTCGCCACCGACCTCGGACCACACGCGGGGGTCGATCGAGGAGAAGAGTTCCTGCGTGGGCGGGTGCCACGTCCAGCGCAGGTTGGTGGCGAGCGTGCTGAGTGCGGACAGGGGCTCCGGCAGGCTGGCTCGGACGGTGAACCGGCGAAGTGCTCGCATGACGAGGCAACTTACCTGCCACCCCTGCGGGGCTGACAACGTTCCCGGTCACACCTGCAACGACTTGCAGAACCGGTCAAGTGGGGGCAGGGGGTGTGAGCTGCTCAGACTGCCCGAGTGGTGGCTCCGGGGCGTCCGGTTGGCACCCGGTTCGGTGACGCCGGCGGGTGGCGGTTTCGGGGGCGAACGGTCCGCGAGGGACAGTCGGGAGGTGGGATGCCGCGGAGAGGTGGGCGCCGGTAACCACGGGGGGTGGGTACCGCAGGGTGGGTACCGCAGGGTGGGTACCGCAGGGTGGGTGCCGGGAACAGCAAAGCAGACGCCGACAACCCGCAGGGCGGGCTCCAGGGACCGCAGAGCAGGCACCGGCAACCGCAGAGCGGGTGCGAACGGTCCGTTCGCACCCCGGGACGGGTCAGACCGGCCGGCCGGGCCGCCCGCCGGCCGGGCCACCTGGCGGAGGCAGGCCACCCGGCGGAGGCAGGCCACCCGGCGGAGGCGGGCCCTACCGGTCCTCCCCGATGATCCGCAGCTTGTCCCCCTTGCCCGAGATCGCCAGCCGGTGCTCGACCGTGGAGGTCTTGTCCCCCTCCTTCTCGGTCAGCTGCAGCGCCGTCGTCACCGAGAAGTTGCCGTCGTCGTCGGCCGAGACCAGCGGGTCGCCGGCCAGCGCCACCTTGCTGTACTTGCCCCAGAACTCCCGCTCGCGGCCCAGGTCCGGCGCCTGGTCCGGGTCCCAGTCGTTGCGGGCCGCGTCGACGTTCGACGGCAGCTTGGCGTAGTGCTGCTTCACGAACGTGGCGACCTGGGCCGGGGTGAACTTCACCGCCGGCTTGGTGGAGGAGGGCTGGCTCGGCTTGGTCTGGGACGAGGTCTGCTTCTCGGTGGTCTGGGTCTGGGGCTGCGGGGACGGCTTGTCGGAGGTGGGGACGACGGCCTCCGAGGTCTTCTGCGAGGTCGTGGGGCCGGTGCCCGTGTTGGTGTCCTTGTTGCCCGACGTGATGATCCCGTAGGCGAGGCCGGAGATCAGCAGGACGCCCAGGACGGCCGCGGCGATCGCGAGGCCTCGGTTCTTCTTGCGGGGCTCGGGCTCGGGCTCGTCGTAGTCGTCGTAGTCGTCGTAGGTCGACGGCAACGGCGCGGGTGGCTGGGTGCGCGGCGGCGGGGGCATCGGGCGCTGGGTGCCCGGACCCGAGGTGCCCATCGCGGCTCCCATCACCGCGGTGCCGGTGGGCGGGGTCATCGGGCGCGGCGGGATCACGCGGGTGGCCGGGACCGGCTGGCCCGCCGCGATCGCCTTCAGCTCCTCGGCGGCCTGGGCCGCGGTGGGACGCTGGGACGGCTCGTTCGCCAGCAGGCGAACCAGCAGGCCCGTCAGCGGGCCCGAGCGGATCGGGGGGCGGGTTTCGCCGCGGGCCACCTTGTAGAGCAGGCCCAGGTCGTTCGTGCTCTTGCCGAACGGCGGTTCGCCCTCGGTCATCGCGTAGATCGTCGCGCCCAGCGAGAACACGTCGGACGGCGGCGCGGGCTCGGCGCCGCGGGCCAGCTCCGGCGCCAGGTACGCGGGGGTGCCGGCGAGCATGCCGGTCTTCGTCACGGCCACATCGCCCAAAGCGCGCGAAATGCCGAAGTCGGTGATCTTGACGGTGCCGTCGCGTCCAATGAGGACGTTGCCCGGCTTGATGTCGCGGTGCACGATGCCGGCCGCGTGGGCGGCGGCCAGGGCGCCGGCGGCGAGCGAACCGATGCGCGCGGCCTCCTGGGCGGGCATCGGACCGCGCTCCAGGATCGACGACAGGTTGCGGGACGGCAAATACTCCATGACGAGACAAGGCTTGCCGTCCTCGACGACCACGTCGTACACGGCGATCGCGTTCGGGTGCTGCAAGCGCGCCGCGATCCGGCCTTCACGCATGGCGCGCTGCACGGCCTCGTGGAACTCGTTCGACTCGACGTCGTTGAGAAGCAGCTGCTTGACCGCTACATCACGGTGCAGGAACTCGTCGCGTGCACGCCACACGACGCCCATGGCTCCGGCGCCGAGCTGGTCAAGCAGGACGTAGCGACCTCCAAGCTTGTTCACGCGCGCACGGTACCCGTAGCACCCTCTTAACACGGTGACTTGGACGCGAAGAGTCCAATGATGAGGACACCGGATGCCGGGAACGTGGACGGAAGCCCCTGGACACGCGAGCGTTCCGAGGTGTGCGATCGAGAGCAACGGGGTACGGATCTGGATGGGGTAACCCGCTGTCACACGGCTTGATCGAGCAAGGCAGGATTTGAAGCATCAACGTGAAGCGACACGGCGGAAGGGCGCTGCCGATGAGCGGACGGCTCGGTATCGACGACGTATCCCCGGTGGTGTCGGCTGGCAGGTATCCAGCCAAAGCCGTTGTGGGAGAACACATTCCGGTCCAGGCCACGGTCTGGCGCGAGGGGCACGACAAACTCGCGGCGACAGTCAGCTGGCGCGGACCGAACGACCGAGTCGCTCGCCAGACCCGCATGCACGAGGTCGGCATCGGCCTCGACCGGTGGGGCGCCGTCGTGGTGCCGGACCAGGAAGGCGCGTGGACGTTCCGGATCGATGCGTGGAGTGACCCCTGGGGCACCTGGAACCACGCCGTTGAGGTGAAGATCGCGGCGGGTCAGGGCCCCGGCGATCTCGCAAACGATCTTGAAATCGGCGCCCGGCTACTCGATCGGGTGGCAAAGCGACCCGATAGGCGACAAGAGCGAGCACTCCTCATGTCTGCCGCGGACGCACTGCGCGACGAGGACCGGCCGCTGCAGGAACGGGTCGCGCCGGCGCTCGCCGCGGACGTCCAGAAGATCATGTTCGAGCACCCGGTGCGCGAGCTGGTCACCAAGGGCAAGACCCACAAGATCTGGTGCGACCGCAAGAAGGCCGCGTTCGGCTCCTGGTACGAGTTCTTCCCGCGCAGCACCGGCGGGATCGACGAGACCGGGCAGGCCGTGCACGGCACGTTCGCCACGGCGACCAAGGAGCTCGACCGGGTCGCGGCGATGGGCTTCGACGTCGTCTACTTCCCGCCGATCCACCCCATCGGCCGGGTCAACCGCAAGGGCCCCAACAACACGCTCGTCGCGACCCAGGACGACACGGGCTCGCCGTGGGCGATCGGTGCGGACGAGGGCGGGCACGACGCGATCCACCCGCAGCTCGGCACGATCGAGGACTTCGACGCCCTCGTCGAGCGCGCGCACGAGCTCGGCCTGGAGGTCGCGCTCGACTTCGCGCTGCAGTGCGCGCCCGATCACCCGTGGGTGCTCAAGCACCCGGAGTGGTTCACGCAGCTGCCCGACGGCACGATCGCGTACGCGGAGAACCCGCCGAAGAAGTACCAGGACATCTACCCGATCAACTTCGACCTCGACCCGCAGGGCCTCTACCACGAGGTGCTCAGGGTCGTGCTCTTCTGGGCCGAGCACGGGGTGCGGATCTTCCGGGTCGACAACCCGCACACCAAGCCGCCGGACTTCTGGCAGTGGCTGATCTGGAAGGTCAAGGAGGCCTATCCGGACACGCTGTTCCTGGCGGAGGCCTTCACCAGGCCCGCCCGTCTCTACGGCCTCGCGAAGCTCGGTTTCACGCAGTCCTACACGTACTTCACGTGGCGGACCGGCAAGCAGGAGCTGATCGAGTTCGGCGAGGACGTCCGCGACCACTGGGACGAGGCGCGCCCGAACCTCTTCGTGAACACACCGGACATCCTGCACGAGTCGTTGCAGCACGGCGGCCCGGCGATGTTCGGGCTGCGCGCGGCGCTCGCGGCCACGCTCTCCCCCACGTGGGGCGTGTACAGCGGCTACGAGCTGTTCGAGCACGAGGCCGTGAAGCCGGGCAGCGAGGAGTACCTGAACTCCGAGAAGTACCAGCTGCGGCCGCGCGACTACGCCCGTGCACTGGCGGACGGGCGCAGCCTCGAACCGTGGCTGCGCAAGCTGAACCACATCCGCAAGGCGCACCCGGCGCTGCAGCAGATGCGCACGCTGAAGTTCCAGAACGTGGACAACGACGCGGTGGTCGCCTTCTCCAAACGCGACCCGGAATCCGGCGACACGGTCGTGGTCGTCGTCAGCCTCGACCCGCACAACGCGCAGGAGGGGACGCTGTACCTCGACCTGCCCGAGCTCGGGTTCGACTGGCACGAACGCGTGATCGCGCACGACGAGGTCACCGGCGAGACCTGGGACTGGGGTCAGGCGAACTACATCCGGCTCGAGCCGTGGCGGGCCACCGCGCACGTCGTGAGCCTCCAACGACGTTTCTCCTAGGGCACCGCGTCAGCCCGCTCAACCGCTCAACCCCCGACGAGGTGGGAACCATGGCCGACGACACCCGTCCCGACGCAGTGCTCGGGCTGGAAGGAACACCGCACACCGGCGAGGCCATCGACGACGACGGCTTCCTCGTCGAACCGCAGGCAGAGGACTTCAAGTCGGCGAAACCGGCTCGCGAGAACCCCGACTGGTTCAAGGGCGCCGTCTTCTACGAGGTCCTCGTCCGCGCGTTCAGCGACTCCAACGGCGACGGCACCGGTGACCTGCGCGGTCTCGCCTCCCGCCTCGACTACCTGGAGTGGCTGGGCGTCGACTGTCTCTGGCTGCCGCCGTTCTACGCGTCGCCGTTGCGCGACGGCGGGTACGACATCAGCGACTTCCGCGCGGTGCTGCCGGAGTTCGGCACCGTCGAGGACTTCGTGTACCTGCTGGAGGAGGCGCACCGGCGCGGCATCCGGGTGATCACCGACCTGGTGCTCAACCACACCTCCGACGCGCACCCGTGGTTCCAGCAGTCGCGCCAGGACCCGACGGGCCCGTACGGCGACTACTACGTGTGGAGCGACGACGATTCGGCGTACTCCGACGCGCGGATCATCTTCGTCGACACCGAGTCGTCGAACTGGACGTACGACCCGGTGCGCGGGCAGTTCTACTGGCACCGCTTCTTCAGCCACCAGCCGGACCTCAACTACGAGAACCCGGAGGTGCAGGAGGCGATGCTCGACATCCTGCGCTTCTGGCTCGACCTCGGCATCGACGGGTTCCGCCTCGACGCCGTGCCGTACCTCTTCGAGGAGGAAGGCACGATCTGCGAGAACCTGCCGCGCACGCACGAGTTCCTGAAGAAGTGCCGCAAGGTCGTCGACGACGAGTTCCCCGGCCGGGTGCTGCTGGCCGAGGCGAACCAGTGGCCGTCGGACGTGGTCGAGTACTTCGGCGACCCCGAGGTCGGTGGCGACGAGTGCCACATGGCGTTCCACTTCCCGTTGATGCCGCGCATCTTCATGGCGGTGCGGCGCGAGTCGCGGTTCCCGATCTCGGAGATCCTGGCGCAGACGCCGTCGATCCCGGAG
>NZ_BSTF01000026.1 GCF_030269365.1 Lentzea sp. NBRC 102530 | reverse complement strand
ACCCGGCCTCGAACAACGCGGCAGCGGTCTCCCGCTGCCGCTCAGACAACGAACTTCGTGGATGCACCCAACCGCTCCCCGGAAAGTCGGAACTGGATTCCCAGTCCAAGTTCCGGGGAGCGGTTCACGCCTGGGCAGCCCCCTTCTTCGCGTCTTCCCGGGTTTACAGGCCCGACTCCGAGGTGCGGACCAGGATCGCGCCGCACTCCTCACAGCGCACGACCTCGTCCGCGGCCGCGTCCTTGACCTTCGCCACGGCGCTGCGGTCCAGCTCGATCCGGCACGCGCCGCAGCGGCGGGACTGGATGAGGGCCGCGCCGATGCCGCGCTGCTCGCGCTGGCGGTCGTACGCCTTCAGCAGGTCGTCCGGGAAGCCCTTGGCCATGACCGCGCGGTCGGCGGTGCGGCGGGTCTCGACGGCCTCGAGGTCGGCCAGTGCCTCGTCGCGGCGGCTGGTGGCGGCCGCCAGGGTCTCCCCCGCCTTGTCGAGCTCGACGCGGGCGAACGAGACGTCGGCCTCGACGGCCTCACGGCGTTCCATCAGCTCCAGCAGGTCGTCCTCGAGGATGCCCTGACGGCGCTGCAGCGTCGCCAGTTCGTGCTCGAGGTCGGTGAGCTGCTTCGCGCCGACGGAACCCGACTGCATCAGCTTGCGGTCGCGCTCCCCGCGGGCGCGGACCTGGTCGATCTCGGTCTCCTGGCGCTTCACGTCGCGGTCGAGGTCACCCAGCGTCGTCTCGACGGCCACCAGCGCGTCCTGCTTGGTGCGCGTCAGCTGCTCGGCCTCGGCGATCTCGGCGATCTCCGGCAGCGTGCGGCGACGGTGGGTGACACGCGCCAGTTCGGCGTCGACCGCGGCGAGGTCGAGCAGCCTGCGCTGCACTGCTGGGTCGGCTTTCACGCATGTCCTCCTGCTGATGGGCTCGTGGCACCGACGGTCCACGGATCGGTCCGGCGAGTGGAGACGAGTACGTCGACCCTACCGCCGAACGCCTGCCGCAGGATCTCCGCCGCCTGCTCGCACCACGGCCACTCGCTGGCCCAGTGCGCGACGTCCACCAGAGCGGGGCCGCCGGACTCGAGGTGCTCCGACGCCGGGTGGTGCCTCAGGTCGGCCGTGACGTAGGCGTCGACGCCGAGGTCCCTGACGGCGCCGAGGTAGCCGTCGCCCGCGCCGCCGCACACCGCGACCCTGCTGACCAGGCGTTCCGGGTCGCCCGCCGCGCGCACGCCCTGGACCGTCGCGGGCAGGGCGTTCGCGACGCGCTGGGCGAAGACCCTCAGCGGCTCGGGCTCGGGCAGCACGCCGACGCGGCCGATGCCGGTGGCCGCTCCCGGTTCGGCGGGGTCGAGCGGGCCGGTGACGGTGAGGCCGATGGCCCGCGCGAGGGCGTCCGAGACGCCCGGCAGTGCCGAGTCGGCGTTGGTGTGCGCGCAGTACAGCGCTCCGCCGTTGCGGATCAGCTTGTGCACCAGCGAGCCCTTGGGGTCGTCGGCCGGCACGCCGTTGACGCCGCGCAGGAGCAGCGGGTGGTGGGCGAGGAGGAGCTGCGCGCCCGTCTCGACCGCCTCGTCCACAGTGGACGCCGTGGGGTCGACGCAGACCAGGATCCTGCTGACCTCCTCGCCGGGATCACCGCAGACCAGGCCCACCGCGTCCCACTTCTCCGCGGTCTTCGGCGGATACGCGGACTCCAGGACCGCGATCACGTCGGCGAGCTTCACGCCAGTTCCTCCATCACTACCCGCAGCGCGTCCACGAACACCGCGAACTCCTTCGGCGGCCGGATCGCGACGCGCACGTACGTGTCGTCC
Organism: Lentzea sp. NBRC 102530; assembly: GCF_030269365.1. GTDB lineage: Bacteria > Actinomycetota > Actinomycetes > Mycobacteriales > Pseudonocardiaceae > Lentzea. Next base: position 95,280 of record NZ_BSTF01000026.1, on the reverse strand, counting down.
AGTCCGGGGAACGTGTCGCAGCGGCGGACCGCGATCCCCTTGTCCCGCAACGCCTGTCGTGTGCCTCTGGGCGCCCTGATCAGCAGGAACGGCCCGTTCGGGGCAACGACGACGAAGTCTTGGAGCTGCTCCAAGGCGTGCTCCGCGTACCGCTGCTGCTGCTTCGCGAACTCCGCCGACTGCGCGAGCGCCTCCGGTTCGCAGCACGCGGTGATCGCTTCGAGGGTGAGACTGCCCACCGGCCAGTGCGGCCTGCCGTGCGCGAGCCGGGCGAGGGTCTCCGGGTCGCCCAGGAGGTAGCCGGCGCGCAGGCCCGCGAGCCCCCAGGTCTTGGTGAGGCTGCGCAGCACCAGCACGTCCGGGTCGTGCGCGAGCGACTCGGGTTCGCCGGGGACGGCGTCCATGAACGCCTCGTCGACGACCAGCCGTCCGGGCAGCGCCTTGATCCGGCGCGCCTCGTGGAGCACGGACGTGGGGTTCGTGGGGTTGCCGATGACGGTCAGGTCGGCGTCGGACCGGACGCGCTCCGGCAGCGTGAAGTCGCCGTCGAGCAGCACGTGGTCCACCGGAATTCCGGCATCGCGGAACGCCACCTCCGGCTCGGTGAAGCCGGGGTGGACGATCGCGGCCCGGCGCGGCGCGAGCTTCGGCAGCAGCGCGAAGCCCTCGGCGGCACCGTTGAGGAGCAGGACCTCGTCCGGCGAGCGCCCGTGACGGCGTGCGACGGCCTCACGAGCGCGCAGTTCAGCCAGGTGCGAGGGGTAACGCCCGAGCTCGTCGAGCGCCGCGGCCAGCCGTTCGCGCAGCCAAGCGGGCGGGTGCGGCACCCGCACGTTGACGGCGAAGTCGGCCAGGCCGGGTGCGGCGTCGACGTCACCGTGGTGGCGCAGGTCTGGGCTGGTCATCGCCCGGAATGGTAGGCGATGGGCTCAGACCGGCGCGTCACTGCATGTAGCGGCGGAGCTCGGTGAGGTGGCTGATCAGCTCGTCCAGCTGGAAGGCGTCGAGCTGCGCGGACTCACCGGGCGGGGTGCGGAAGCAGACGCGACCCTTCTCGTTGAGGTACACCTCGAACGCACGACGGCGCCCGAGGGCGTCGGTGCACCCGATGATCTCCCGTTGCGGGGGCACGTCGGTACCTGTCTGCATGGGCGGCCTCCATGTCGTTTGTCCGTACATCTTGCGACAACGGTTGAGCGTTACCGTGCGGCGGTGCTCACTCGCCGATCTTCTCGGCCGGCGGCCAGGCTCTGCGCCGTCGTCTCCCAGTAGAGGCCGGCTTGCCTGCATCGTGATCCTGAGCCTACTGGTGCACCGCGCCCGCGACGTCGGGAACGGTGCAGCTCTTGGCCGCAGCAGTGGCGCCGTCGTCACTGTGGATGACGGCGCCTCGGAAGGTGCGGATGCTTTGGCCGGACTGGAACCCGTACCTGACAGCGGCCGCACGCGCCGATGGCGGACAACGCGAAGGCCGCTCTCACCGCGAGTGACCAGTTCTTCTTCTGTTTGTGCGGCATCACCTTCAGCACTTCATCGACCCGTGGCAGCGGTCCGGCCTTTCCTCCAAACCACGCTGTGCGCCTGTTACCCGCTGTGCGCAACCAAATCCCATAGGCTGCGCGACATGCACGTGTCGTTCGTCTGCACCGGCAACATCTGTCGGTCACCTGTCGCCGCCCTCGTCTTCCGGGAATGGCTGGCCCGCGAAGGCCTTTCCGACCACGTCGAGGTGTCGAGCGCCGGCACCGGCGGGTGGCACGTCGGCGACCCGGCCGATCCGCGCGCGCTGAAGACGTTGGCCGCCAACGGCTATTCGACCGACCACGTGGCCGCGCAGGTCGGCCCGGCCCACCTCGGTGCGGACCTGCTGGTGGCCCTGGACTCCGGGCACGCCCGCGCGTTGCGCCAGATGGTCGAGCCGGACCGCGTGCGACTGCTCCGTTCGTTCGACCCGGACGCCGACGGGGTGGACGTGCCGGACCCGTACTACGGCGACGCGGCCGGGTTCGACGAGGTGCTGAGGATGACCGAGGCGGCGATGCCGGGGTTGGTCGCGTGGGTGCGCGAGCGGCTCTGAGGACCAAGGTCCAGTCGCCTTCGGCCACCGCTGCCGAGGCGGCCGGGCTGCGGTGGCTGCGCGTCGACGGCGGACCGCCGGTGCCGGTCGTGCACAGCGCGGACGGCGGCCGGCTGGTGATGGACCAGATCCCGCACGGCCCGCCGAATCTTCAGGCGGCCGTGACCTTCGGGCGCCGTCTTGCCGTGATGCACCTCGCCGGGGCGGACGCTTTCGGGTCGCCGCCTCCCGGCGGGCGGCGGCAGGCGACCATCGGGATGGCGGCGATGGTGAACGAGCCTGCTGCTGAGTGGCCGTCGTGGTTCGCGTCACATCGCATCTCCCCGTACGCGCGCATGGCGGGTATCGACGTGAGCGAGGTGTGCGCGCACATCGACTCGTTGGCCGGGCCTGCGGAACCGCCTTCCCGGCTGCACGGCGACCTGTGGGGCGGCAACTTGGTGTGGGGTGCTGACGGGCAGGTGTGGCTGATCGACCCCGCGGCGCACGGCGGGCACCGGGAGACCGACCTCGCGATGCTCCAGCTCTTCGGGTGCCCGTTCCTCGACCACGTGCTGGGGGCGTACCGGGAGGTGGCACCGCTGGCCGACGGGTGGGAGGCGCGGGTGCCGTTGCACCAGCTGTTCCCGCTGCTCGTGCACGCCGTGCTGTTCGGTGGCGGGTACCGGGGGCAGGCTGAGGCCGCAGCTCGTGCGGCACTGCGGTCGTGACCCGGTTCCACGAAGTCCGGCTCACCCGATCGCGCGTTGCGTTTGTTTCGAATACTGCGGATACTTCGATTGGAGGGAAGGAGGAAGCCGATGAGTTCCGCAGCATTGCGAGCTGTGCAACCTGACGACGAAGACGTCGTCACCGCTCACGCCGCGTTGAACAGGGTCAAGGCGTACCTGCACGACCACCCCGACGAGGAGGGCGACGTCCGCGTCCGGGTCGAGGAGAACGACGACGTCCTGGTCCTGCCGCGCGCCGCCGTCGAGCTCTTCGCCCAGATCCTCGCCTACATGGCCGCTGGTCACGGTGTGTCCGTCGTACCCGCCGACGCCGAGTTGACCACCCAACAGGCGGCAGACCTGTTGAACGTGTCACGCCCGTACCTGATCGGCCTGCTGGAAGCCGGCGAGATCGAGTACCGCAAGGTCGGCAAGCACCGCCGCATCAAGGCCGCGTCGCTGGTGGAGTACATGCGCAACGACGACCAGCGCCGGCGCCGGGCCGCCGACGAGTTGTCCGCGCTCACGCAAGAGATGGGCATGGCCTGAGTGAGTTTCGTCGTCGTCTACGACGCCAACGTGCTGTACCCGAGCACTTTGCGGGACCTGCTGATCCGGATCGCCGCAGCAGGTCTCGTCCAGGCGAAGTGAACCGATCAGATCCTTGACGAGGTCTTCCGGAACATCCGGAAGAACCGGCCGGACCTCCCCGAGCAGCAACTCCAGCGCACCCGATCCCTGATGCTCACCTCGTTGAGGGATTGCCTGGTCACTGGCTATGAGCGACTGGTTCCCGCGCTGGAACTGCCGGATCCGGACGATCGCCACGTGCTGGCGGCGGCGATCAGGGCACGCGCGCAGGTGATCGTCACCGACAACCTGAAGGACTTTCCCGCGGAGTCGCTCGGCGAATGGGACGTCGAAGCCAAGGACTCGGACGACTTCGTCAGTGACCAGGTCGGACTCGACGCCAAAGTCGTGTGGAGTTGCGTTCAGCAGATCGCGAACTCGTGGCGCAATCCGCCCGGCACGGTCGAGGACGTGCTCGCCTCGCTCGAGCGCTGCGGACTGGTGCAGTCAGTGGCCGCACTCAGGGCGCTCTGACCGGTCAACTACCGTGAGGTCGTGCGGTTCAAGTTCCTCCTCAAGCCGGGCTGGCTGGCGCTGACCCTGGCCGTCTGGGTGTTCGCGGGTGCCTGCATCTACTTCCTGTCGCCGTGGCAGTTCGGCCGCAACGACGAACGGCAACAGCAGAACTCCGCCATCACCAAGTCGCTGAAGAGCGACCCCGCGCAGTTCGGCGCCCGGCACGACGAGTGGCAGAAGGTCGAGATCAAGGGCCGCTACCTGCCGGAACTGGAAGCGCTCGCCCGGCTGAGGACCGTCCAGGGCGAGGCGGCGTTCGAGGTCATCACGCCGTTCGAGACCACCACGGGCCACAAGGTCCTGATCGACCGCGGGTACGTGCGGCCGATCAACGGCATCAAGCCGCCGACCTTCGAAGCACCGCCGACGGACGAGGTCACGCTCATCGGGCTGGCGCGGCCCAACGAGTCGAACGACCAGCCCGCGTTCGAGCAGGACGGGCGCCGGCAGATCTACTCGATCAACAACAACGCGGTCGGCGCGGGCATCGAGCCCGGCTACTACCAGCTGATCGAGGGCCAGCCGGGTGCGCTCGACACCCTGCCGCTGCCGCGGCTCGAGTCCGGGCCATTCTTCTCCTACGCGCTGCAGTGGATCGCGTTCGGCGTGATGGCGGTCGGCGGGTGGCTGTACTTCACGATCCGCGAGGCACGGCCGGGTGGCGTGCTGTACGAGGGCCGGACGAAGAAGAAGTCGATCGCCGAGCTACTTGCGGAAGAGGGCGATGAAGGCGCTGACGAACCCCGCGCCGAAGCCGACGACGCGGGACAGCTCCACGGCTCGCGTCACGTGACCTGAGTCCGGGTTGCGGCCGTGGCCGAGCACCGGGCGTTCCTCGACGCCGTGCGCGTAGACCGTGCGGCCGCCGAGCCTGATCTCCAACGCTCCGGCGAACGCCGCCTCCACCTGGCCCGCGTTGGGCGACGGGTGGGCCGACGCGTCGCGGCGCCAGGTCTCCAGGGCCTGCGAGGCCGAGCCGCCGACGACCGGGGCGCCGCCCACGGTCAGCAGTGCCGCGAGTCGCGACGGCAGCAGGTTCAAAACATCGTCCAAGCGTGCTGACGCCCAGCCGAACCGCAGGTAGCGCGGCGACTTGTGGCCCACCATCGCGTCCAGCGTGTTGGCCGCGCGGTAGCCAAGGAGGCCGGGGACGCCCGCGACGGCTCCCCAGAACAGCGGCGCCACGACGGCGTCCGAGGTGTTCTCGGCGACGGACTCGACGGTCGCGCGGGCGAGGCCCAGCGTGTCGAGCCGTTCGGGGTCGCGGCCGCAGAGGGAAGGCAGTCGTGAGCGGGCCGCGTCGAGGTCGCCGTCGGCCAGTTCGCGGCCCATCGACGTGCCCTCGGTGGCGAGCGAGTTGCCGCCGAGCACGACCCAGGTGGCGAGGCCGGTCGTCAACGCCTGGGCGAGCCAGTGGCGGCGCGCGGCCCGTTCCACGGCCACGCCGAGCGCCACGGTGCCGCCCACGAGAACCGCGGAGTGCACGACGCCGGCGGCCTCCGAGTCGCCGTAGAGCTTCTTCTCCACCGCCGCGGCGGTGGACCCGAATGCCGCTACCGGGTGAAATCGGCGTGGATCACCGAAGACCGCGTCCGCCGCCACGCCCAGCAACAACCCCAACGCGCGACCCGCGCCCACGGCATCCTCCCCAGCTCGTCGAAGGCACGGTAGCGCCGCGTCACACCTGCGCGCGCATTAGGGTGGCCGGTCGTGGAGCACAAGCGGCTGAAGTTGTACGCCTACCTGGACGCGCGCGATCACCAGCGCACGTACCTGGCGATCATGCGGCTGTTCACCTCCACGCTGCTCGCCGACCTCTCAGCCGGAGAGGTCGCCGGAGCACTGGCCGGGCAGGAGCGCGAGGGCCGCGTCGAGCAGGGCGAAAGCCGCATCGAGAACGTCATCAACCGCCTCAAGCAGCTGGTCGAGTGGGGCAACCTCGTCCAGGGCCGGCGCGAGGTCGTCGCGGCCAGCATCGCCGAGTTCCAGCACGGCAGCGTCCGCTACCAGGTCTCCAAGCTCGCGGTCCGCGTCCAGCGCGACGTCGACGAGCTGCTGCGCGTCCCCGAGGGCGCCCGCGAGGTCTCCCGCGAACTCCTCCCCGCGATCGAACGCGGCCTCAACGAGCTGGGCGGAAGCCTGAGCGTCGCCCTGCTCAACGAGGGCGACAAGACCAAGGAGCTGCTGGCCGAACGCGTCACCACGCTGTTCCTCCAGCACGCCGAACTCGCGGCGACGGTCCGCGACTTCTACGCCTACCTCGGCCAGGTCGTCACGAGGAACCACCTGGCGCCCGAGGAGATCGCGGGCTTCCGCAACCTGCTGGTCGAGTACATCCAGCGGGTGGTCGAGGACGTCCTCAAGTACACGCCCCCGATCGCGGCGGCCCTGGCCGGACTCACCAGGGCGCGCTCCGAACTCGTCCGCCTGCTGGGCACCGACCTCGGCCACAACGTGGAACGCGCCCGCGGCCGCACCCCGGAGGACTGGCAGGAGCTGACGGACTGGTTCGTCGACCGCCCTGGCCGTCCGAGCCAGGTCACGGCGCTTCGGGAGGCGACGGCCCGTGCCATCGGCAGCCTGCTGGCCAGCGTGAAGCGCGCGACGTCCGGTGGTGGTCTGCTGCCGGGCCGCCGGGCCGAGCTGCTCAAGCTCGCGGGCTGGTTCCAGAACTCGACCCGCGAGGAAGCGCACGAGATCTACGCCTCGGCGTTCGGGCTTTACAGCGCGCGGCACCTCTCCCCCGCCCCCGAGCACGACTCGGACAACGAGCGCACGCCGTGGCGCGACGGCCCGGTCTGCGACGTGACGGTGTCGGTCAGGACCCGGGGTGACCGGGGCGGGCGCGGCAGGCCGTCCAGGATCCTCGACGACCCGATGACCGAGCAGTCGCTGCTGGCCGAGGCGCGGGAGGCCGACGAGATCCGCGCCCGGCACGTCGCCGAGCTCACGCAGGCCGCCGGGAACCTGGAGAACACCACGCTCACGCACGGCGCGCTGGAGGTGTTCTGCGAGCTGCTGACGCTCGCGATGGCCCAGCGCGACTCGCCGAACGACAGCGGGTCGGCCAGCGACCCGGTGCGCGGCCTCAGACTCGAGATCGCCCACGGCACCACGACGCAGATCCGCTCCGCCGCCGGGACGCTCACCCTCCACGACGCCACGGTGGCCCTGAAACGATGAACCACTTCGACAACCTCTCCGACATCGACGCCGCCAACGTCGTGCGCTGCGCCCGCACGTTGCTGCGCCGCCCGTTGCTGCGCAGCGACGGCCCCGACGGCGAACTGCTCAGCCTCGTCTACCGGCACCGCGCGGTGCTGCAGGACCTGTTCGCGGGCCTGCTCGGGTACCGGCTGGTCGTGGAACGCCGGTTCGCGCGCCTCTACAAGTCCGGGCCCGGCGACGACGACACGCGCGGCGTGCTCAGCATGTCCCCGCGCGGCTACGCCTACCTGGCGCTCACGCTCGCGGTGCTGACCGGCATCGGCCGGCAGACGCTGCTGTCCAGGCTCGTGGCCGACATCCGTTCCGCCGCAGCGGAAGCAGGCATCGACGCACCGGACGACGTCGGCGAACGCCGGGCGCTCACCGCCGCGCTGCGCCACCTCGTCTCGCTCGGCGTGCTGCACGAGACCGAGGGCTCGGTCGCGCAGGACCTGCTGCCGCAGGAAGCGCTGATCACGATCGACACCGACCTGCTGGGCCAGCTCGTCACCGGCCCGGTCGGCGAGGCGACGTCCCCGGCGCACCTGGTCGAACTCGCGGCACGCCCCGGCCCGCGCGGCGTCGAGCACGCCGTGCGGCGCAGGCTCGTCGAGACGCCGCTGGTGCTGTACGCGGACCTGCCGGACGAGCAGGCGGAGTGGTTGCGGCGCAACCAGCGCAAGGAGACGGCGTTGCTGGAGCAGGCTTTCGGCCTGCACACCGAGTGCCGCGTCGAGGGCGTGCTGGCCGCCGACCCCGAGGACTTCCTCACCGACCTGTCGTTCCCCGGCGTCTCGACGGTCGCGCGCATCACGCTGCTGGCGTTGCCCGACCTGGTCGACGGCGAGGACGAGGACGCGCCCGCCCGGTACGTCGTCACGGCCGAACGGCTGCGCGAGGTCTGCGCCGGGCTGGTCGAGGACTACCCCGCGGCGTGGTCGAAGCAGTTCACCGACGACCTCGACCGGCTGGTCGCCGAGGTGACGGAACTCCTTCGGCGCATGGGCTTGGCCGTGCGGCTGGACGACGGCTCGTGGTCGGTCAGCGCGGCGGCGCACCGCTGGCTGCCCTCGCCCGACGGCGACCCGGAACGCGAACGTGAACAACCCGAACCCGTTGTGGTGCGCGAAGTACCGAGCTGGTCCCTGTTCGACGAGGAGAACGTTTCATGAGCAGGTGGCGGCTGCACCGCGGCGGCGTGGTCAACATCTGGCAGTACACCGAGCAGACGTTCGACTTCTCCGGTGGCCGCGCGATCTTCCAGGGCACCAACGGTTCCGGCAAGTCCCGCACGCTGGAGCTGCTGCTCCCGCTGTGCCTCGACGGCGACCTGCGCCAGCTCGGCTCGAAGGGCTTCGACACCGTCAGCCTGCGCCGCCTGATGCTGGACGACTACGACGGCGGCCCGAACCGCATCGGCTACGCGTGGGTCGAGCTGATCCGCGAGGCCGCCGACCACAGCGGCAACGAGTACCTGACGTGTGGTCTGGGCGTGAAGGCGTCCAAGACCTCGCAGGCCATCACGGACTCGTGGCGGTTCGTCACGCCCATGCGCGTCGGCACGGAACTCCAGTTGGCAGGCCCGGAACGCGTCCCGCACGGCCCGGCGCAACTGCGTGATCTCATCGGCGCGGACTGCATGTTCGAGGAACCGGCGTTCCGCGCGAAGATCGCCGATGCCGTCTACGGCGTGCCGGCCGCGCGGTACGGCGACCTGCTGCACCTGCAGCGAACGCTGCGCAACCCGGACGTCGGCCTGAAGGTGCTGGAGGGCCAGCTCGAGCAGATCCTGTCCGACGCCCTGCCGCCGCTGGACCAGGCGATGGTCGAGCAGCTCGCGACGTCGTTCGACGACCTGGAGTCGATCCGCGAGAACATCGTGCGACTGTCCTCCGCGGACAGTGCGCTGACGACGTTCCTCAAGACCTACAGCGATTACGCGTTCGGCGGGTTGCGGTCGGCGTCGGAACGGCTGGAGGCCGCCGAGAAGTCGGTGACGAAGCTGCGGCGCGAGCAGGCGAAGCTCAGCCAGGAGCTCGACCTCACGCGGATGGAGCGCTCGGCGTCCGAGCAGGCGCTCACCGACATGGAGACCGGGGAGCAGCAGGCCGAGGAGACCATCGCGGCGCTGAAGGAGCTGCCCGCGTTCCGCGACCTCCAGGACCTCAAGACGCGCGAGAACCTGGTGGCGGAGAAGCGTTCTTCGGCCGTCGCCGCGCTGGAGACCGCGCACCGCCAGCGCGCGCAGGAGGACGCGGCCGTCGACAACGTGCTGCGGCTGCTGCGCCGCCTCGCCGAGGACCTCCAGGCAGCGGACGCGTTGAGCGAGCCGTTGCGGGAGAACCTGCGGCTGGCGGGCATGGACGCCGACCTCGCACCGCAGGTGCCGCAGGTGCCGGCCGCCGAGGCCACGGTGACCACGGACTCGGTGCGCGCCAAGCCCGATCCCGAGGCCGGGCCGCTGCCGATCGAACGCCGGGTGCCGCCCGCCGCCGCGACCGAGGACGTGCTGGCCTCGCTGTCGTCGGTGATCGACCAGACCTCCGGCATCGCTTCCCTGGCCCGCCAACGAGGTGCGCTGGCGCTGGCGTTGCACGAGCAGGCCCTCGCCCTGGACGCGCAGCACCGCGAGGTGGAGTCGTTGCGGCAGAAGGCCCGCGACGCCCAGCTCGGCGCGACCGAGGCGACGTCGTTGCGCAACCAGGAGATGCAGGAACTGGCCGAGGTCGTGCAGGCCTGGCTGGAGCAGGTCGAGGTGTGGACGACGAGCGGCCCGCTGCGGGACGACCGTCCCGCCGACGCCCTGGTGCTGCCGCAGACCGCCGATCCGGCCGCCGCCAAGGCGTTGAGCACCGCCGCCCGCGAGTGGGCCGGTCCGCTCGTGCAGGCGGCCCGCGACGCCGCGCACGCGTTCACCCAGCAGCGCGCGGAACTCCGCGCCCGCCTCGACACGCTGGACGAGGAACTCGTCGGCCTGCGCTCGGGCGACGAACGCGTGCCGGTGCCGGGCCAGTACACGTCCGCGGACCGCAACGCCGCCACGGGTGCTCCGTTCTACCGGCTGGTCGACTTCGTGCCGGCGCTGACCGACGACGAACGCGCCGGGCTCGAAGCGGCGTTGCAGGCGAGCGGCCTGCTGGACGCCTGGGTGAGCACGGCCGACGCCTCGCTGGAGGACGTGCTGGCCGTGCCGCGCCCGGCCGTGGACGGGCGCTCGCTCGCCGACTACCTGGTGCCCGCGGTGGAGGGCTCGCCGGTGCCGGAGGCGTTCGTCGCGGACCTGCTGCGCGCGGTGTCGCTGGACGACATGACGACGACCGGTGACTGGCGCACGGGAGTGCTGACCGGCCGCTGGACCAAGCCGGAGGCCGAGTTCATCGGCGCGGGTGCCCGGCAGGCCGCGCGCGACCGCCGCATCGTCGCCCTGGAGGAGGAACTGGCCGATCTGCGCGGCCAGCTCGGCACCGCCGAGGACGAACTCGCCCGCGCCCACGAGCACGTCGCCACCTGGGAGGCGCACCTCGCGGCGTTCCCCGCCGACGGCGAGCTGATCGCGAAGCACAGCCGCGTCCAGGCCGCCGACGAGTCGGCCGCGCGCTCGCAGCAGCGCACGTTCGAGCTGCGGGAAGCGTTGGAGGACGCCCAGTCCCGGCTCGAAGCCGCGCGGTCGGAGCTGACCCGGCAGGCCGGTGACGCCGACCTGTCGTCCGACACGGAGGCGTTGCGCGCCGCCCAGGCCGCGGCCGCCGAGGCCCAGCGGACCGCCGACCTGCTCGGTGACGCGGTCAAGAGGCGGTGCCAGGGCACGATCTCCGACCTCACCGACGCCTCGCACCGCTACCACGAGGCCGTCGCCGACCGGCAGACCGCCGAGGCCGACGCCGACAGCCGGTGCGTCGACCACTCGGCCCAGGCCGGGACGCTCGCCGAGCTGACCGACGCGGTCGGCGGCGAGGCCAGGGAGATCAGCGAGCAGCTGACGTCGTTGGAGAAGTCGCGCAAGAAGATGCGCGAGGACCTCAAGGGCGTGCGCGAGAGCATCACGACCGCGCGGGAGCAGGCGGCGAAGCTCGCGGCGTTGCTGGAGACCAACTCCACGCAGGTCGCCGAGTCGGAGGACGCGCTGAGCCGCGCGACCGCGAACTTCACGGCCACCGTGCGCGCGCCAGGCCTGGTGGCGGCGGCCTTCCCGCAGATGACCGACTCCACCGGCGACGGCGCGCAGCCCACCGGTACCACCCTCGAAGCCGTCGTCCGGCAGACCGTCGCCGACACCCCCGACCGGCGCGGCGGCACCGAGGCCACCGTCATCGCGAAGCTGCAGGCGTTGCAGACCTCACTGGCCGGCAGCCACGACATCGCCGCCGAACAGCACGCGGGCCTGCTCACCGTCACGGTGACCGGCGAGGAGGGCGCGAAGCCCGTCGCCGTCGCCGCCCGCCAGGTGACGACGAAGCTGACCGAGCAGCGCGGGTTCCTCGACGAGCAGTACCAGGGGATCTTCGCCGACTACCTGATCCGCGACCTGGCCGAGTGGCTGCGCGGCCAGATCACCGTCGCCGAGGACCTCACCAAGAGGATGAACGAGGTGCTCGGCCAGGCCCGCTCCAGCCAGGGCGTGCACGTGAAACTCGCCTGGAAGTCGTCGAGCGCCCTGGACGACGCGACCCGGCAAGCGCTTGCGCTGGTGCGGCTGCCGTTCGGCGAACGCACGCCCGAGCAGGACGCCACGCTGCGCCGTGTCTTCACCGAGCGGATCGAGAACGAACGCGACGCGCACTCCGGCGGCTACGCCGAGATCCTGTCGCGTGCCCTCGACTACCGGACGTGGCACCAGTTCACCGTCACCGTCGCCGACACCGGCCCCGACGGAGGCCCGCGCGAACGACGGCTCAAGCAGCTGTCGTCCGGCGAGACCCGCCTCATCTCGTACGTGACGCTGTTCGCGGCGGCGGCGAGCTTCTACGACGCGGTCAGCGACGAGTTCGACCCGTTGCGCCTGGTGCTGCTGGACGAGGCCTTCGAACGGCTCGACGACCCGACGATCGCGCGCATGCTGGGATTGCTGGTCGACCTCGACATGGACTGGGTGATCACCTGGCCGAGCGGCTGGGGAGTGTCGGACAAGATCCCGCGGATGCACATCTACGACGTGCTGCGGCCCAAGAACGGGCGGGGCGTCGCGTGCACGCAGACGACGTGGGACGGCGCGGCGCTGGACCGCATCGACCCGTAGTCGGGGTTCAGAACGGCACCTCGGTGCCGAACGGGGCGCTGCCGCGGCCACCGATGGCGCGGCAGAACTCGACGGCGTCGAACTCGAGCTCCGGCCCGTCGCCCCACCGGCCGCCCGCCGGCCCGGTCAGCGTCAGCGCGACCGGGCGGCCGTGCCGGGCGAGCCACTCGCGCACGACGTCGTCGACCAGCACCCCGTCGTGCCCGGCGGTGAGGTCGAGGGGCTTCCCGGTGGCGAGGGCGATGTCCGTGCGGTGCATCCACGGGTCGCGGGTCATGATCACGTCGGACAGGAACCCGAGCGTCCAGGCCTCGTCGGCGCCGTTGACGCGCTGGGTGCCGGGCATGCGGCGGCCGCGCAGCAACCACGGCATGCGGCGGCGGGCCCGTGCCGCCTTCGGGGCCACCTCGGTGAGCCTGGCGACGATCTCGGCCGGGGTGAGGTCCGCGCGTTCCTCGACCTGCAGCGCCGTCAGCTCGTCGATGAACACGCCGGCGCGGGCCTGGGCGGCCCTGACCTGGCGCAGGTTCTCGCGCATCGACGCCGACATCTCGGCCATGCCGAGCACGTGCGTGGCCATCGCGCGCACGTCCCAGCCGGGACAGCAGGTGGGTTTCGCCCAGTCGTCCGGCTCGAGGCCGGAGAGCAGCGCGATCGCCCGGTCGTACTCGGTCGCCGCGAGCCGCATCGCGGTGTCGCGCTCCAGCGCGGAGGTTCTGGGTCTGGCGGCCAGTGCGGTGGTCATCTCGAACTCCTGAGGGTGGGTCCCGGTAGGCCGATCTCGTCGGCGAACATGTCGATCACGCGCGGCAGCTGCCTGAGCCAGCGGTCGCCGCCCGGTTCGTTGGCGAGCTGGCGGTCGAGCAGGCCGCCGCAGAGCGCGAGGAACAGGTCGATGTCGGCGGGCTCGGTGACGCCGAGACCGCGCATGGTCTCGTGCAGCAGGCCGATGACCTCGACCGACGGGGCGTAGGCGGCCTCCGACGGGGTGAAGCCGGGGATCGCGTGCTGGTTCAGCAGCTGGTAGCGGGCGGGGTCGGCGAGGGAGAACGCGAAGAAGTGCTCGGCGATGGCGAGCACCGCCTCCCTCGGCCGCTCGGGCAACGGCCGTTCGCGCATCTCGGCGAGGTAGCGGGTCCAGCCCTGCCCGAACATGGCGTCGTAGATGGCGTTCTTCGAGTCGAAGTGCGAGTACAGCGACGGTGATCGCATCCCGATCATGGCCGCGACCTCGCGCAACGTGACGGCGGCCAGGCCGTCGCGGCGCGCGATCTCCCACGCGGCGTCGACGATCTCGCGCCTGGTCGCCTCACGCCGTTCGGCTTGCCTATCACGATTAGGCAGAACGCTCATGGTTAGGGAGAGTCCCCTCACCGGGGCCTTCTGTCAAGGCTTAGGTTGAGCGCGTGAACCTGGACTCCCCCGAACTCGCCGAGTTCTGGCGCCTCGCCCGCGAGACCGTGGAGGGCGGCGGCCGGTCGGCGTTCAGCTTCCGCGTGGAGGACGCCCGCACCGCCATCGTCCTCGGCGAACTGCTGCGCAAGCCCGTCGCGCACCCGGCTCGCCGGCAGATCTCGCTGGCACGCCTGGACGAACACGTCCGCGCGCACGGCAGCACGTTGCCCGAGGTCCTGGAATCCGTGCACGGCAGGCCGATCGCGCTGTCCAGCACCGAGGAATCGTCCACAGCGGACGCCGTGCTGAAGTTCGCGCTGCGGGAACACGGCCTGTTGCAGGAACCCTGGGCCGCCGCGTGGATCGAGCACGTCCGCCGCTACGGCAAGATCCCGCAGCCCGTGCTGCCGATGATCGCGAACCAGGCCGCGGCGATCCTGGCGAAGCTCCGGCCGCAGCCGCGCCGGTTCACGACCCGCTTCGCCCTGGCGGGCAACGACCTCGACGAGGGGCGCCCGCTCACCCGCGTGCTCACCAAGGCGTTGCAGCTGGCCGGCACCGACTGGGAACGTTCCGGCGTGCTGCCCGACGCCTACACGGACCCGGTGCTGACGTCACAGGGCTATCTGACGCTCGACGACACGCTCGAGACCGACGAGATCACCGTCGTGCGCAGCCCGCGCCTGCTGGAGTCGGGCGTGCCCGGCCCGTTGATGGTCCTCCCGCACGGCCTGACCCCGCAGGCCAAGCATCACCTCGACGGCAAGACCGTGTTGTGCCACAACGACTTCACGCCCGACGGACTGCGCGTCACCAACGAGGTCCTCGCCTGGACCGGCGGCACGGCGTGGCGCATGTCCGCGGCCGACTACCGCGAGGCCGTGGCGACGTCGATCGCGCGCGGCGTCGAACTGCCCACGCTGAACACGCATCCGGAACCCGCGAGCTGGGACCCGGACCTCGCGGGCACGATGGCGACGACGGGTCTCGTGGTCACCGAGGAACACCTGCTGCCGTCACTCCTCTGACGGCGCGAACCGCTGCACGTCCCAGCGGCCGTGACCCTCCAGCAGCTTGCGGCCGATCCGCCGCAGGTCGGCGAGGTCGCGGTCGTTCAGCAGCGCGGTGAACTCCTCGGCGAGCGACGCCCGGTACACCGGCGCCGTCGTCCCCAGGCACATCTCCTCGCCCTCGGGCGTGAGCACGGCGATGACCAGCCGCCGGTTGTCCGCGGGCTGCTCCCTCGCGACCCAGCCGCGCTCGACCAGCCGCTCGACGAGCCGGGTGACACCGGACGGGCTGACCTCCAGCAGCTCGGCCAGCTCGGACATCCGCAGCCGCCCGCCGCTGTGGTGCAGCCGGAAGAGCGCCGCGTGCTCCAGCAGCGAACACCCTGCTTCGGCTTCCATCCGCCGCCCGATCGCGGCCGTCACGGCGTCCACGCCCTGCTGCGCGTACAGCCACGAGTAGATCGGCTCCGTCACCGCCTCATCCTAAAACAGGTTTGACGGCGCGATATTTTCATCCTCAAATGTTGAGCATGAAACCTTTGACGATCGTCGTCACCGGCGCCACCGGCACGCAGGGCGGCGCGGTCGCCCGCCTGCTGACCGGACGCGGCCACGACGTCCGCCGCATGACCCGCAACCCGGCCGGCCCGGGGGACGTCCACGGCGACTTCGACGAGCCCGCCTCCCTGCACGCCGCCTTCGCCGACGCGGACGGCGTCTTCCTGATGACCCCGCTGAGCAGCCAGGACGAGGTGGCCAGGGGCGAAGCCGCGGTGGACGCGGCCAGGCACGTCCCCCACGTCGTCTTCACCTCGGCCACCAACGCCGACCGCGGCACCGGCATCCCGCACTTCGACACCAAGGCGGAGGTCGAACGGCACCTGACCGCCCGCCACCCGCACTGGACGATCCTCGGCCCCGCCGCGTTCATGGCCGCGGAGGGCCCTGTCACCCTGCCGATCCCACCGGAGCTGAAGCTGCACGTCGTGGCACCGGAGGACATCGCCGCGATGGCCGCCCTGTCGTTCGAGCAGCCGGCCCGCCTGCACCGCCGCCGCGTCGACCTGGCGAGCGACCTGGTGACCGGCCCGGAGATGGCCGCGTTGCGCGGCACCGAGTTCGTGCAGGTCGCCGACGACCAGGCGGAGCGGTACTCCCCCGACCTGGCCGCGATGTTCCGCTACTTCACCGGGACCGGCCTCGACCTGGACCTGCCGGCGCTGCACGCCGAGTTCCCCGAGGTCGGCTGGCACTCCTACGCGGGCTGGCTCACCCGCGTGCGGAACGAACGCTCGCGGCCGGCGCGGACGTGACGCCGGACGCGAGCGTTCGCCCAGGGCCCGACACCGGCCCTAAGCCCGGGACCAGCTCTGCAACATCCGGAACGCGATCGACGCGCCCCCGGCGAGCCCGAGCCCCGGCACGCTGCCCGGCTCGTCGATCGCCTTGCGCACGTCCGCGCGGGACACCCACTTGGCCTCGGCGATCTCGCCCTCGGCGAGCCGCAGCGGTTCGGCGGGGTCGGCCACGGCCTCGAACCCGATCATCAACGACCGGGGGAACGGCCACGGCTGCGAGCCGAGGTAGCGGATGTCGCGCACGGTGACCCCGACCTCCTCGCAGATCTCGCGGGCCACGCAGGCCTCCAGCGACTCGCCGGCCTCGACGAAGCCGGCCAGCACGGAGAACCTGCCCTCCGGCCACTCCGGGCCGCGCGCGACGAGCACCTGGTCGGCGCCGTCGTGCACGAGGCAGATCACGGCGGCGTCGGTGCGCGGGTACTCCTCGCGCCCGCACCCCGAGCAGACCGACGTCCAGCCCGACTTCTCCAGCACGGTGCGCGCACCGCACTTGGCGCAGTACTTGCCGAGGCGGTGCCACTGGAACAGCGCGGCGGCCGTCGTGAAGAGACCGGCCCACATGTCTTCCAGCGTCGCGCCGGCCTGCCGCAGGTCGAGCCACTGCGGTTCGTCGGTGAGCTCCACCGGCCCCCAGGCACGGCTCGGTGGCGTCGCTTCGCCGTCCTCGGCGGGCATCAGCACGGCGAAGTACGCCACGCCGTCCTGCTCACCCAGCAGGACGGCGTTCACCGGCGGCAGGTCGCCGAACTCGGTCGCGGGACGGTCCGCGAGCCGCGTGCCGCGGTCCGCGACCAGGGTGCGGCCGCGGGTGTCCACGACGATCATCCTGGCCTTGGGCCACAGCGCGGCGAGCTTCTCCTCGTCGCCGCGCAACGGCTCCGCCCGGTCGATCGCTGACCGCGAGAGCGCGGGCAGACCGATCAGTTCGAAACTCACTGGAACGAAACCCCGCCCAGGGCCGCGAGCTTCGGCTTGAGCTGCTCGGCGTCACCGACGAGCACGCCCGTGAAGTTGGCCGGGGCGAAGAAGTCCAGCGCCGCCTGCGCCACCTGCTCCACCGTGACGGCCTGCAGCCGCTGCGGGTGCTCCACCAGCCAGTCGAGGCCCAGACCCAGGCCGACGAGGTTCACCAGGAACGACGCCAGGCCGCCCTGCGACGACGTGCTGGTGAGCAGCGTGCCGACGGCGTAGCTGCGCGCGGTGTCCACTTCGGACTGCGACGGCGGCACGAGGCCGAGTCGGGCGAGTTCGTAGCGGGTCTCGAGCAGTGCGGCCGCCGTGACGTCCGACGCCGTGTCGGCGTCGATCAGCAGCGTCGCGCCGTGCACCGTGAACTCGGGGTGCGACCGGGCGCTGTAGGTGTAGCCCTTGTCCTCGCGGATGTTCTCGACCAGCCGCGAGGAGAAGAACCCTCCGTAGACCAGGTTCGCGAGCTGCAACGCCGGGTAGCGCTCGTCGGTGCGCGGGATCGACTGCGCGGCGAGGCGGATCTGCGACTGCACGGCACCGGCGCGGTGCACCAGCACCACGTCACCACCCTTGACCTCGGGCAGCGGCGGCAGCTGGACGGCCTCGCCGTCGCCCTGCCACGTGCCCAGGGCCGCGCCGACCTGCTCGACGGCCTGCGCCGGGTCGACGTCGCCGACGACCACGAACACCGAGCCGCGCGGCAGCAAAGCCTTGCCGTGCAACGCGGCGACGTCCTCGCGGGAGACGGCGGCGACCTCGTCGGCCTCCGGCATCTCCTTGGCGAACGGGTGGTCGCCGTACAGGACCTTCTGCAGCGCCTCGCGGGCGATGACGCTCGGCTGCGAGCGGGCGATCGTGATCCGCTCGACGAGCCTGCCGCGTTCGCGCTCGACCTCGTCGGCCGGGTACGACGCGTTCGTCAGCACGTCGCTCAGCACGTCGAGGACGGTGCCGAAGCCGGACGCGAGGGCGTTGCCGGTGAAGCTGAGGCGCTCCGGGTCGACCACGGAGTCGAGTTCACCGCCGACCAGCGCCAGCTCGGTGTCGATCTGCACGCGCGAGCGCGTCCCGGTGCCCGTGAGGACCGTGTTCGCGAGGATCTCGGCGATCGCGGAGTGCTGCGAGCCGACGCTCGTGCCGGACGGGTCGGCGAACGGCACGCGCAGCCGGACCTCGACCATCGGCACGTTCGGGCGGTGCACCGCGATGACGCGCAGGCCGTTCGGCAGCGTCGAGTCCACAGAGGACAGCTTGGCGGGCGGCTTCTGGCTGCCCAGCTCGGGAAGCGGGCGCGGGCCGATCTCGGTGCGTCCGATCTCCTCGGCGGACCGGTGGGTCTTGTTCCCCGGAGAGGAAATCGAGGCGGTCACTGGGCTCCTCCGGTGGGCTTGACGAAGAGAAGGGCGCGGGAGTCGGGACGCAGCGCCTTGGCCGCGGCGGACACCTCGTCGACGGTCACCGACGCGATCCGCTCGGGCAGTTCGTAGATCAGCTCGGCGCGGCCGAACAGCAGCTCCGCCGAGCCGAGGCCCAGCGTGCGGTTCGTGAGCCGGTCGTGCTCCTTGTGCATGGTCGAGGCCCAGCGGGCGGTGACCTTCGCGAGCTCCTCGGCCGACGGCGGCTCCTGCGCGAGCTTCTGCAGTTCCTCGTCGATGGCCGCGATGACCTGGTCCGGCGAGACCTCGTTGGTGTGGATCGCGGTGATGCTGAACGTGTCCGGGTCGCGCGCCTCGAGCGGGCCGAACAGGCCGCAGCCGGCGTTCAGGTCGATCACGATGCCCTCGCGGTGCACCAGGCGCTGCTGCAGGCGCGAGCTGTCGCCGTCGGTCAGCACGCCGGCGAGCACCAGGTACGCGAGGTAGCCGTCGATGTCGGTGACCGGGTCCGGCACGCGGTAGCCGATCGCGATCGCGGGCAGCGGGGCCAGCGCGTCGCCGTGCTCGTGGCGGACCTCGCCCTGCGGGGCGGGCTCGGCGAACGAGGGGCGCTCCGGGCGCGGCCGGGCGGGCACGTCGCCGAAGTGCTTCTCCACCAACGTCTTCGTGGCCTCGACGTCGAGGTCGCCCGCCACCGTCAGCACGGCGTTGGCCGGGCTGTAGTACGTGTCGAAGAACTCCGCGCAGTCGTCGACCGTGGCGCTCTCCAGGTCGACGAAGTCTCCGTAGCCGTTGTGGGCGTTGGCGAACGTCTTGAACAGCACCGCCGGCAGCAGGATCCAGGGGAACCCGCCGTACGGGCGGTTGAGCACGTTGAGCCGGATCTCCTCCTTCACCACGTCGATCTGGTTGCGGAGGTTCTCCTCGGTGATCTTCGGCGCGCGCATGCGGTCCGCTTCGAGGAACAGCGCGCGCTCCAGGGCCGCGCTCGGCAGCACCTGGTAGTAGTCGGTGTAGTCCGGGTGCGTGGACCCGTTGAACGTGCCGCCCGACGACTGCACGTGCCGGAAGTGGGCCAGCTTCTCCAGGCTCTCGCTGCCCTGGAACATGAGGTGCTCGAAGAGGTGCGCGAAACCCGTGCGCCCCTCCGGCTCGGAGCGGAAGCCGACGTCGTAGTGCACGCTGACGCCGACGACCGGTGCGCCGGCGTCGGGGGCGAGCACCACCCGCAGGCCGTTGGGCAACGTGAACCTGTGCAGTTCGGGTGAGGCCATGCGGCAAGCCTACGGGTTCGGCGCCCGGAGCGATCGCAGGTGGCCCGCCTGGGCGAGCACGCCGTCGAGCGCCCCGAGGAACGCGGGGAAGCTGCGGCGGAAGTCGGTCGCATTGCCGTACCAGTAGAGGTCCTGCTGGTTCTGGCCCTGCCCGAACGTCGTCAGCCAGCGCTCGGTCTCGCCGAGCACCACCGCGTACGGCAGCGAACGGGAGAAGACGAGCTCGCGGTCGGCCTCGGGCACGTCGTCCGGCGTCACGCCGTGGAGGTACCCGCGCAGGCCGCGGACGTGTTCGAGGAGTTCGCTGCCGCGTTTGGTGCGGGCGGGCATGGACCGCGCGCCGAGCGCGAGCGCCACCCCGCCGACGGCGACGGCGAGTCCGAAGAGGGCGTTGCCGACCGTGAGCGCGAGCACGACCGTGGCGACGACGCCCGTTGCGGCCAGCGCGATTCCGGCCCACCAG
This sequence comes from Lentzea sp. NBRC 102530, assembly GCF_030269365.1. Taxonomy (GTDB): domain Bacteria; phylum Actinomycetota; class Actinomycetes; order Mycobacteriales; family Pseudonocardiaceae; genus Lentzea. The sequence continues at coordinate 75,056 of NZ_BSTF01000026.1, read as the reverse complement.
AACTTGGTGCGCTCGGCGTCCGGGCGGCGCACGAACCAGCGCTTCTCGACGACGTCCTCGTACAACTTGTCGCGCACGGCGGCGAGGTCGATCTGCCGGCCGCGCAGCTCCGCGACGCTGACCGCCTCCACGTGCGGCGGCAGCAACGCCTCGGCCACCGCCCGTTCGTAGCCGGACAGCGAGGCGTCGAGGGGATTGCGGCGCACGATCTGCCAGTCGTGGCCGTCGGTCTCGGTGATCCACAGGTAGTTGCGGACGGCGAGGTCGATCACCGTGGCGGTCACGTCGACGACGTCCACGTGCTCGTCGACGACCGTGCCGACCTGCCCGGGCAGCACGCCGTCCGGCGACGCGAAGGCGACCCGGTTCTGCTCGTCGCGAACGAGGACGCTCACCGCGCCGACCTCACCGGCGAGCGCGGCGGCGTCCCGGCCGCGCAGGTACCAGAGCAACGCCACGCCGCCGAGCAGGAGGACCAGCAGCGCGCCCAGTGCCACGGCGCTGATCGGTGTGAGCGCGAAGGCGGCGAGGAGCCCCGACTGCTCGACCACGACCGCGTTCGGCGGCACGACCCCGGCCGTCAGCCCGATCGCGATGTCGATGCGTTCCTGGGGCGCGAGCTTGATCTCCTGCGCGCGCACGCCCTTGCCGTCCGCGAGGTCCGCGCTCGTGCACGGCTGCGACGACCCGACGGGCCCGGCGAGGCAGTTGACCGAGGTCGGCGAGTCCGGCGCCGAGAACGACACGGCGACCCGGTCGAGTTCGGCGTCCCAGCCACCCGCGACCTGCCAGCGGACCTCCAGCGTGTCCCCGACCGGCGCGACCGCCCCGACGACCGTGTAGGTCAGCGTGGAGGTGCCTTCCAGCGTGACGCTGAACGTGTCGTCACCGGTGCCGGCACTGCCCTTGCCGTCGACCTTGGCGTCGGTGACCTGGTACTGGCGCTCGAGGTCGTTGCCGACGGCCAGTCGCAAGGGGACGGTCCTGCGCACCGTCCTGCCCTCGGGCACCTGGACCGTCTCGGTGACGGACAGCCGGGCGTCCCGCTCCAGCTTCATCCGCACCTCGGTGCTGACCGTCCCGGGAAGCGGCTGCGCGAGCGCGCCACCCGCCGTCACGACGGACCCGACGGACGTCAGCGCGGCGGCGACGAGGACCGCCGCACCCCAGTTCTTCAACACGGCTGCGGACAATAGCGGAGTCCTCATATGCTCCGGCGGACTTTCGAACAGACGCCATCTGGGGGATCTTCGGCGATGACGCAACCACCGCCGCCGGGCAACCGACCGCCACCACGCCCGGTGGGCCCGCCGCCCATGTCCTCGCCCAGGCCCGGCCACCCGTTGCCCTCTCGTCCAGCCCAGGGACCGACGCCGGGAGCGCGCCCGCCGATGGGGCCGCCTCCTCCTCATGGCACGCCATCTCCCGTGGGAGCGCCTCCTCCGTACGCCCCACCACCGGCCCTGGGCGCCCCACCTCCATACGGCACGCCAACCGGCGTGGGCGCGCCACCTGCCTACGCCCCACCACCGGCCGTTCCCAGGTACGCCCCACCTCCCGGCCGTGCCCCGCTTCCACCACCGCGCCCCGTCATGCCGCCACCCCGGGCGGCCGTCCCCCCGCACCACCAGAACTGGGGCCACCCCGGCGCGTTCGCCCCGCCGCCCTACCCGATGGCCCCACCGCGCCGCAGCGGCAGCGGCCCGATCATCGCCCTCGTCCTGGGCGGCGTGGTGGTCCTCGGCCTGGGCGCGATCGGCGTCTTCGCGGCCACCCTGAACAGCAAGGTCAAGGACACCGGCTACTCGAGCTACACGACCTACAGCCCCACCTACACGTCCGCGGCGGCCACGACCACCACCACGACGACCACCCGCCCCACCACTCCGACACGGCAGACGAGCACGCAGCAGACGCCGGTGGGACCGAAGGCCGTCTACAAGCTCGCCGACCACCCGATCTTCAGCACGAACATCGGCGCCAACGACTTCGACTCGTGTCCGTTGCCGCAGATGGAATACAGCCCCGCCGGGGAGAAGCGGTTCCTCGAAGCGGCCCTGCCGTGCATCGAGAAGGCGTGGCAGCCGGCGCTCAAGGCCGCGAACCTGCCGTACCAGCCGGCCGAGTTGCAGGTGTTCACCGGCACGACGCAGACGCCGTGCGGGTCGCGGCAGAACAACGCCACGGCCATGTTCTGCCGGGGCGTCATCTACTGGCCCGGCAACTACTACGCCAACGAGGGTGGCACCACGGTGCGGCATCCCGGCGTGTACCTCGGGCAGCTCAGCCACGAGTACGGGCACCACGTGCAGTGGCTGACGGGCATGATGCGGGCGGCCGACCAGGCGCAGTACGACGTCGGCGGGTTCGACACGCCCAAGGGGCTCGAGCTCAACCGGAGGCTGGAGCTGCAGGCGACGTGTCTCGGCGGGATGACGCTGGCGCCGTTCTCGCACAAGAACGTCGTGCCGATGGAGGTCGTGAACACCGGCCTGAGCGACGCGGGCAAGCGCGGCGACTACGACCGCAGGCCCGACCACGGCAGTGCACCCAACAACGACAGGTGGGTCATGCACGGCCACAAGCAGAACAACATCAAGGCGTGCAACACGTGGGCGGCGAGCGCGGGGGACGTCTCGTGAACCGAACCTCCGGCCCGCGCGTCTCATCGACGTGGGCGGGACGCGTTAGCCCGGTCGGGGGACACGCGATCTCCGTCCGCCTATGCTCGTACCCGACCCAGGACGATCAATGGGGGGACCTCAGGCGATGACGCAACCACCGCCGCCGGGCACTTGGCCGCCGCCGCGCCCGGTCGGCCCGCCACCGATGCCCGCACCGCTCGGGCAGCGTCCGCCACAAGGCCCGTACGGCGCGCCACCGCCGCAGGGACCGCCGCAGGGTCCTCCGCCGCAGGGCCCGCCACCCCCGTACAACGCGCCGCAGGGCCCGCCCACGCAGGGCATGCCGCAGGGTCCACCGCCGGGCTATTACGGCCCGCCTCCTCCCGGCCCCGTGATGCCCCCGCCGCACCCGCAGTGGGGTCCGCAGGGCTACGGCCAGTTCCCGCCGCCGCGCCGCAAGAGCAGCGGACCGATCGTCGCCCTCGTCCTGGGCGGTGTCGTGGTCCTCGGCCTCGGCGCCGTCGGCCTGTTCGCGGCGACGCTGAACAGCAAGGTCAAGGACACGGGCTACTCGAACTACACGACGTACAGCCCGACCTTCACGCTCCCCACGACCACCGAGCCGGCGCAACCGTCGACCAGCGCCCCGCGCGCCCCGTCGTCGCGGACGCCCTCCGCCCCGCAGACGCCCGCGGGACCGAAGGCCGTGTACGCGCTGGCCGACCACCCGTTCCTCAAGCCGGGTTTCGGCGCGAACACGATCTCGGGCTGCGCGCTGCCGCCGATGGACTACTCGCCCGCGGGCCAGGACAACTTCCTGCGCGCCGCGCTGCCGTGCATCGAGAACATGTGGAAGCCCGCGCTGCAGGCGGCGAACCTGCCGTACCAGCCCGTTGAGCTGCACATCATCACCGAGCAGGCGCAGTACCCGTGCGGCACGGTGCGCCCGGACCAGACGGCCCGGTACTGCCAGGGCGGCATCTACTGGACGGCCAACGCCTACGCCGCCGAGCGCAACCCGAACAACCCGAACCACCCCGGCAAGTACCTCGGACAGCTCGCCCACGAGTACGGCCACCACATCCAGTGGCTGACCGGGATGCTCAAAGCGTCGGACCGCGCGCAGTACGACGCGGGCGGGTGGGATACTCCGAAGGGCCTCGACCTGAACCGCCGGATGGAGCTGCAGGCGACCTGCTTCGGAGGCATGTCGCTGGCCCCGCTGTCGCACGGAGCGATCCCGCTCGACGTGATCAGGGTGGCGCTGACGGACGCGGGCAACCGCGGCGACTACGACATCTATCCGACGAAGGACCACGGCACGCCGCAGAACAACGCGGCGTGGGTGGACCGGGGCTACAAGTCGAACAAGGCGTCCGAGTGCAACACCTGGGCCGCCGACGCAGGAGCCGTCTCCTAGGAAGGGGAGAGCGTGACCCCACCGGCCAAGAACAACCCTGTCCTGCTCGCGGGAGTGTTCGTGCTGGTGGTCGCGTTCGTCCTCGGAATCGGTCAACTGAGTCGCCCGAGAGTGGTGACGGGGCACGCGCTGGCGGGGTCGAAGCCCGCGTCGACGCCGCCGACCGAGCCGTCGACGCCGATCCGCCCCCGTGCGGTCTACCGGCTGGCCGACCACCCGTTGCTGGTCAAGCCGGCGACGATCGCGCCGGCGACGTGCGCGCTGCCGCAGTTCGGCGTCGCGGACGAGCAGCTGGCGGCGTACTACGCGGCGGGCGTCGACTGCCTGGACGCGGCGTGGGGCCCGGTGCTGCAGGCCGCGAACCTGCCGTTCGACAAGCCCGTCCTGGACGCCTCGCCGACGCTGAAGGACGGCCCGTGCGGCGCCGCCCCGGAATCGGACCACGCGGTGGCGTACTACTGCGGCCGCAACCGCACGATCTACATGCCCACGGCCCGGCTGCGCGACAACGGCGGCGGTGAGGCCCCGGCGACCCACCTCGCCACGCTCGCGCACGAGTACGGCCACCACGTGCAGGCGCTCACCGGCCTGCTGCGGGCGGCGGACCTGAAGATCACCGACGCGGGCGAGAAGACCCCGGCGGGCCTCGAGATGTCCCGGCGGATCGAGCTGCAGGCGAACTGCTTCGCCGGCATGTTCCTCGCCGCGGCGGCCGGGCGCGGTTCGGTGACGGCGGGCCTCGCGCGCTCCGCCCAGGAGGACTTCCAGTACGCCATCGAGGAAGACCCCGAGAACAACGCGCACGGGTCGGCGAAGAACCAGGCGCAGTGGGCGGGCGCGGGCTTCAAGGCCAACTCGACGGACGCCTGCAACACCTTCGCGGCGACGCCCGCGGCGGTCGGCTGATCTAGCTGAGGTGGATCCGCTCGTCCACGCGCCGGGTGGGCGTGCCGAGGAAGACCTTCGCGTCCGTCGGCGTGCCGTACGCCAGGTTCAACGTGGTCAGCCGGTACGTCCACGCGCCGTCGTACATCCGCCCGAACCGGTGGTTGATCTGCCAGCGCACCCACTCACCGCGAGCCAGCCGGACCGGCGCCGGCCGGGTCCACCGCCGGGGCCTGTTCCACACGGTCTCCTGGAGCTGCACGGACAGCACGCCGTCGTCTTCACGCAGTTGCACCGTCCACCGGTCGAGCTCGTCGCTCTCATCCGACCACAACGGCTTGAAGTCGTACCGCTCGTACAGGCAGGCCTCGTGCACAGCGGGCGACACGTGCGGCAGCACGAACCCGACCGGCGCGGCGTTGCGCAGAGCCGCACCGGGCATGCCGCGAGACTTCTTGGTCCACTCGGTCTTCACCCACTGCGCCACCACGTCGACGTCCACGCTGACGATGCAACCAAAGAGCACTGCGGTGGAGCGACTGGATTAACGCAGGTGGGTCTGCTCGTCGACGTGCCGCGTCGGCGTGCCGAGGAACAGCTTCACGTCCGAGGGCGTGCCGTAGACCAGGTTCAGCGTGGTCAACAGGTAGTTCCAGCCGCCGTCGCGAGGCCTCGCCCACCGGTGGTTGAGCTGCCAGCGCACCCACTCGCCGCGCGCCAGCCGGACCGGTGACGGCCGGTTCCACCGCCGGGGCGTGGCGATCATGGTGTCCTGCAGCTGCACGGACAGCACGTCGTCCTCCTCACGCAGGGTGAGCGTGATCCGGTCGATCTGATCGCGCTCCTTCTCCCACACGGGCGTGAAGTCGGGCTCGCTCAACCGGATCTCGTGCACGGCGGGCCTCAGGTGCGGCAGCGCGAACCCGACCGGCGCGGCGGTGCGGCGGGTCGCCTCGGCGCCGCCCCGGGAGTCCTTCGTCCACTCCGTCTTGACCAGTTGCACCACCACGTCGACGTCCACGCCGTCGATGGAATCAGAGAACGACTGGTGTGGCGACCGGATTGACGGCAGGCAGCCGCACCCGGAAGACCGCGCCGGACGCCGACGGCTCGCAGGTCAGGTCACCACCGTGCGCCCGGACCACGCCCCGCGCGATGGCGAGCCCGAGCCCGGAGCCGCCCGAACGCCGGTCGCGGGCGTCGTCGAGCCGCACCAGCCGGTCGAAGATCCGCTCCCGCTCGGCGTCCGGCACGCCGGGGCCGTTGTCGGACACGGTGAACCCGGTCAGGTCGACCCTGATGCGGACCGTCCCGGTAGGACCGGTCGCCTGCCGCGCGTTGTCCACGAGGTTCGCCAGCACCTGCGCGAGGCGCTGCCCGTCCCCGACGACCGCGACCGGGACGCCCTCGGCGGCGATGTCGAAGTCCGGGGCCACGAACCGGGTCCGCGCCACCTCGGCCTCGGCCAGGCCGAGCAGGTCGACGGACTCGCGCTGCATCTCGTACCCGGCGTCGAGCTGCGCCAGCGCCAGCAGGTCGTCGACCAGCCGCCCGGCCCGGCGCGCCTCCCGCACCAGCAGGAACGACATCTGGTCGCGGTCCGGCGAGTCGACGGGAGCCTGCACCAACGCCTCGGCCACGGCCTGCACGCCGGTGATCGGTGTGCGCAGCTCGTGCGCGGCGTCGGCGACGAACCGCCGCGTCCGCTGCTCGGAGCCTTCCAGCGAGTCGAGCATCCCGTCGAACGCGGCCGCGGTCCTGCCCAGCTCGGTGTCGGTCCGCGACGGGTTCAGCCGCCCGCCGCGATGCCCGGCGGCGATCGACTGCGCCAGCGACGTCATGGCGTCCAGCGGCGCCAACGCCTTGCGCACCGCCACGACGATCAGCAGGCCGGTGACCCCGATCGCCACGAGGCCCAGGATCAGCAGCAGCTTGCGCAACCGGTGCTGCGCGTTCGAGATCGCCTCGGTGTCGGCGTAGAAGGTGATCTTGTTGCGGCCGACGACGCGGTTGCGGGCCTCGAACTGCCCGTCGGGTTTGACGCCGATCGTGGTGCCGTTGGGCTGCTCGATGGTGACGTGCACGTTCCGCTTGGTCAGCAGGCCGACGACCTCGGCCGGGCGGCGACCGTTCTTCAGCATCTCGACCGCGCGGTTCTCGGTGTTGACCAGCACCCCGTCGACGTCGCGGGAGGACTGCGTGGCGAACGTCCGGTCGACCGAGATGACCAGCGCCACCAGCACGAGGAACAGCACCAGCAGCACGGACACCACGACGCGGCGGCGCAACGAGACCGTGCGGAGGTTCATTCTTCGGCCCGCAGCACGTACCCAAGGCCGCGAACGGTGTGCACGAGCCGTGTGCCGTGTTCCTCGATCTTGCGACGCACGGCGCTGACGTGGACCTCGACCAGGTTCGGGTCGTAGTCCTCGTAGCCCCACACGGCCGTGAGGATCTGCGTCTTCGACACGACGCGCCCGCGCTGCGCGGCCAGGTAGACGAGCAGCCGCAGTTCGGTCGCGGTCAGTTCGATCGGCTGGTCTGCGCGCATCACGACCCCGGCGTCGGCGTCCACGACCAGGTCGCCGACCTGCACGGTCGACGGCGTGCGGCCGAGCCTGCGCAGCACCGCGGACACCCGCGCGACCAGTTCGGCGAGCACGAACGGCTTGCCCACGTAGTCGTCGGCACCACCCGCGAGCCCGCGCAACCGGTCCGGCACGCCGTCGCGCGCGGTCAGCATCACGACCCCCGCGCCGGAGGACCGGCGGATGACCTCGAGCAGCTGGAACCCGTCGCGGCCGGGCAGCATCACGTCGAGCACGACCAGGTCCGGGCGGAAGCGGCCGAGGTCGGTCTCCAGCTGGCGCCCGTCCAGGCGGTGCTGCACCTCGTACCCGGACTCGCGCAACGCGGACGACACCGCGGCGCCGATCGCCTCGGCGTCCTCGATCACCAACACCCTGGCGGACACCCCTCCATTCTGCTGATCATCCCGGCTTCGGGCGACTCGCCTTCAGCTGGCCCTCAGATTGCGCGCGCACCCTGGGGCGCATGTCGAAGAAATCAGCGTGGGCCGGCGCCATCGTCGCGGCCGTCGGACTCACCGTGGGCGGCATCGCCGTCGCGACTGCGGCCGAGGGTCACGACGGCCCGCCCGCGGCGTTCGCCGAACGCCACCCCGGCGGTCCCGGCAAGGGCGGCCCCGGCAAGGCCGAGCTCAAGGACAGCACGCTCGTCGTCGGCCGGGTGAACAGCGTCGAGACGGGCAAGCTCGTGATCACCAAGGACGACGGCGGCGAGGTGTCGTTGACCACTGACGGCGCCACGAAGCTGCGCGGCGGTGACCTCGCGGGCCTCAAGGCCGACCAGCGCGTGACCGTGCGCGTCAAGGACGGCAAGGCGCTCAACGTGGCGCTGGCGAAGGCGCAGGCCCGCGGCACGGTCAAGGACGTCAACGGCAACAACGCGACGTTGGTGCAGGTCGACGGCCTGCAGACGCCGCTCGACCTGTCTTCGGTGACCGAGAAGCCGCGCAACGGTGACCTCGTCGCGGTGACCGGCACGGTGTCCGACGGCAAGACCGTCAAGGTCGAGAAGCTCCGTCAGCTGCCGAAGTAAAACCTGGGCTCCACGCGGGCCGCCGCGTCTGCGAACATCGCAGTGTGGCGGTTCCGCGAAGCCCGGACAGATGGGTGTTCATCCTGCTGGTCGTCGGACTGGTCGGGATAGGTGTCGCGGTCGCGCTTCTGGTGCCCGCCAAGGTTCTCGGTGCCGAAGAACCCCCTCCGCCGGTCATGGCGACCGTCGTCGAGAGCGGGTCGTGCGGCTCCGGGATGGACACCGTCGAGTGGGACGCGAACGGCGAGAAGAAGAAGGCCAAACTGGACGGTTGTGGCCACTCCAAGGGCGAGACGGTCGAGATCGTCAACACCGGCGGTGAGATGGTGTCCTCCGCCGCGTCCGTCCCGGTCGGACTCCCGGTCGGCCGCCGCCTCACCGCGCTCCTGCTCTGCATGGCCGCTCTGGCAGGCGGTTTCTACGCGTTCCTCTTCCGCTACGCCCCCCTGCGCGCGCCGGCCGTGCTGCCCGCGCCGAAACAGGGCTGACCTGCGTCGGGATTGTCACAGCGGCTGATCCGGCCGGTCTCTTCCGCGCGGCGGCGCCTCCGCCTACCGTGGTGCCCGGATCTGAGCTGGGGGCTTCGCGATCCGTCGGCCTGACGCGGCGATGACCCCTGGCTCCCGACAGCCTGGGGGACACCTTGAAGCGTGTGACGAACAGACTCGCGGCCGCGCTCTTCGCCGCCGCGCTCGCCCTGACCGGCGCCGTGCAGACCGCGAACGCCGCCGACGCCGGCGTCCGGATCAAGAACCTGAACAGCGGCAGGTGCGCCCTGGCCCAGGGCGGGGCCGACAACCAGCCCGTCGTCCAGTACCAGTGCCTGGACTTCGTCGACCAGAAGTGGGTCATCGTCGACAAGGGCAACCGGCAGTTCCAGATCCGCAACGAGAACAGCGGCAAGTGCATGCTCGTCCGCGGCACCGACAACAACGCGCCCGTCGTCCAGTTCACCTGCCTGGACTTCGCGGACCAGTACTGGACGGCCGAGAGCTACCCGGACAGCCCCTCCGGGATCTACCTGCGCAACGTCAACAGCCAGAAGTGCCTGCTGGTGCGCGGGACCGCGGACCTGCAGCCGTTCGAGCAGTTCGAGTGCGCCCGGTTCCCGGACCAGGCCTGGATCCGCTCGACCTTCTGAGTCGTCCCGCGGGCCGGGTGCTCGTGCGAGCACCCGGCCCGTCCGGTCACTCCTCGCCGGGCGGCGTCACCTTCTTGACGTACAGCAGCCGGTCCCCCGGTTCGATCGCGTCGGCCTCCGGCGCGTCCACCCGGTACAGGGTCCCGCCGCGCACCACGCCCAGCACGATGTCGGGCAGGTGCCGCGGCGAACCACCGATCTCGCCCGGCTCGACGTCGCGTTCGGAGATCGCGAGCCCCTGGTCGGGCGTGAGCAGGTCCTCGACCATCGCCACGACCGACGGCGTCGCGGTGGCCATGCCCAGCAGCCGCCCCGCCGTCTCGGACGAGACCACCACCGAGTCGGCACCGGACTGGCGCAGCAGGTGTTCGTTCTCGCGTTCACGGACGGACGCGACGATCTGGGCCTTGGGCGCGAGTTCGCGGGCGGTCAGCGTCACCAGCACGGCCGTGTCGTCCCGGTTCGGGGCGACGACGATCGCGCGGGCCCGTGCCGCTCCGGCCACCCGCAGCACGTCGTTGCGCGTGCCCGAGCCGTGCACGACGACGAGGCCCTTGGCCGTGGCCGCGTCGAGCGACTCCTGCACGGTGTCGACCACGACGATGGAGCCCGGGTCGACGCCGTCGCCGAGCAGTGCGGCTACCGCGGACCGTCCCTTCGTGCCGTACCCGACGACCACCACGTGGTCCCGCACAACCCGCCTCCACTTTTGAATGCGCAACGCCTGACGGGAGCGCTCGGTGAGAACTTCTAGTGTCGTGCCGACCAGCACGATCAGGAACAGGACGCGCAACGGCGTGATGACCAGAACGTTGACCAGGCGTGCCGACGACGACGCGGGCGTGATGTCGCCGTAGCCGGTCGTCGAGAGGGAGACGGTCGCGTAGTAGAAGGCGTCGAGCAGCGAGACGCCGTCCTCGTTCACGTCGCGGTAGCCGTCGCGGTCCAGGTACACGATCATCACCGCGAGCAGCAGTGCCGCCATCGCGCCGACGACGCGTTTCAGGATCGCGCGGACAGGGCTCTCGACCTTGTCCGGCATCCTGATCACGCCGACGAGCGAGTGCGACGCTTCCTCGGACAGGCTCATCGGGACAACCTCTTCGCGATCTCCGCTCGGGCGAGCGTCCGCCACAGGTGGGCAGCCGCCTCCGCGCCTTTGAGGAGCAACGGCACCACTACGCGCTCGTTCGGCGCGTGGACGCGATCATCCGGCAACGTCGCGCCGAGGTACACGAGGGGCACCCCCAGGAACTGCTGGAGCACCGCCGCCGGGCCCGAGCCGCCTGCCCGCGCGAAGCGAACGGGCTGGTCGAAGGCCAGGTTCATGGCCTCGCGGACGGCCTCGTTGGCCGGGTCGTCCGGGCTGATGGCGTACGGCGGCACGCCCTCACCCCGGAAACTCACCTCGGCGCGGATGCCGGGCGGGGTGTGCCGCTCGACGAACGCGCTGAGCTGCTCGCGCACCCGGTCCGGGTGCTGGTCGGGCACGAGCCGGAAGCTGATCTTCGCGGTGGCGGAGGCCGGGATGATCGTCTTCAGGCCGGGGCCGGTGTAGCCGCTGCTGATGCCGTTGATCTCGGCGGTCGGCCGCACCCAGATCCGTTCCAGGGTGCTGTAACCGGTCTCGCCGTGCGTGGCCTGGGCGCCGCCGCCGTTGTACCGCAACCACTTCTGCTCGTCGAACGGCAGCGAGGCGTAGTCGGCGCGTTCCGCCGTGGACGGTTCGCGGACGTCGTCGTAGAAACCGTCGAGCTGGATCCGGTTGTCGTCGTCGTGCAGCGCGGCGATCAGTTTCGCGAGCGCCGTCGCCGGGTTCGGAACGGCACCGCCCGCGCGTCCGGAATGGACGTCGTCGGTACCGCCGGAGAAAGTGATCTCGCCGCCGAGAACACCGCGCTGTCCGGTGTTGACGGTCGGCGCGTCGCGATCGTGCAATGCGGTGTCGGTGAACACGACGAGATCGCACGCGAGCGATTCCCGGTGATCTTCGAGGAGCTTTCGCAGATGCGGCGAACCCGATTCTTCCTCGCCCTCGACGAAGAGCTTCAGCGTGACGCTCGGCGCTTTCTGCCCGGTGGCCGCCAGATGTGCCAGAACGCCGAGCAGGTGCATCGCGACCTGCCCCTTGTCGTCGCTCGCGCCCCGGCCGCGGATCTCGTCGCCGCTGATCACGGGCTCGAACGGAGGATGCTCCCAGCGCTGCACCGGATCGACGGGCTGCACGTCGTGGTGGCCGTAGACCAGCACGGTCGGGGCCTGCGGGTCCTCGGCGGGCCAGCACGCGAACACGGCCGGGAGCGCCGGCCCGTCACCCCAGACCGCGACCTCCGGCCAGCCGTCCGCGGTCAGCCGGTCCGCGAGCCAGTCGGCGGATCTCCGCACGTCGGCGTGGTGCGCGGGGTCGACGCCGATACCGGGAATCTTGATCCACTCGCACAGCCCGGCCACGAACGAGTCGGCCAGGGCGGCGACAGCCGCGCGTTCACGAGGTTCGGAATGACGAGAATCACCTGCCACGCCCGTGGACAATAGGCCAGCCCCACCTCGCCTACGCGGCGTAGGCATGACATGGTGACGCCATGGAACCAACCCGTTCCCGAACGAGGTCGGCGCTGGCCCTGGCCGCGCTGCTGAGCCTGGCAGGAGTCACCCACTTCGCCCGGCCGAAGTTCTACGACGCGATCGTTCCCCGCTCGCTGCCCGGCACCCCGCGGCAGTGGACCTACGTGTCCGGAGCAGCGGAACTCGCGGTCGCCGCGGCCGTCGCCACCCCGCGCACCCGCCGCCTGGGCGCGTTCGCCGCCGTCGCGTTGTTCGTCGCGGTCTTCCCGGCGAATGTGAAAATGGCTCTGGATTTCCGGGACAAATCCCCCAAAGCCCGCGCCATCGCCTACGGCCGTCTGCCTCTTCAGATCCCGCTCGTCGCATGGGCCTGGAAAGTCGCCAAAGCGTCTCCATGACCACCCTGGGTAATCCTTGACCAAGTCCCCCGCAAACGCTGTCATTTTCCGCGCGAGGAACCCTAGGATGCGCCCTGTGCACACGCTTCTCCAGCGCGCCGCCACCGCGCTCGACTGGGACGGAGTCGTCGTACCCGACGTCGCCGTCCTGGGTCAGCAGGTGTCCGCCGTCGTGCGCCTCCTCCCCGAAGTGCACGAGTGGAGAACCGCGAACGGCTGGCCGCCCAGATCGGACCCGTCGTGGTTCCGCTCCTGGTTCGAGCCGGAGGCCCACGACCGCCTCCCGGTGGCCGCCGTCGAACTCGTGGGCGTGCTGGTGAGCGAGTCCACGACGGACCGCGCGCTCCAGTCGTGCGGCACCCTGCTGACCCTGGCCCCGTGCGCGGTGATGCTCCCCCGCACCGACGAGTCCCAGGCCTGGTCGTTCATCGAACTCGACTACTACGGCATCGGCGTCGTGGTCGCCGACGACAGCTCGGCCGACCTGATGGTGCCGCCGGAGGACCGTTCACCGGAGTTCGGGCCGTCGCTCTTCGGGCGCTGGCTGCTCGAGGTCCTCTACGAACGCGTGCTGAAGGAAGCGCACGCGCCGGCGAACTCCAGCCCCCAGTCCTGACCCAGCCGGTCCTGACTCACCCCACGGACCGGATGAGGTCCTTCAGGCCCTGCTCGTCCAGCAGGTCGGCCGGTCGTTCCGTGTGGTCGTGCCGCACGTAGTGGAACGCCGCCCGCACCTGCTCCAGCGGCGCTCCCACCAGCGCCGCCCACGCCAGCCGGTACGCCGCGAGCTGCACCGACAGCGCCGGCAACGCCTCGGCGTCCGGCACCGCGCCGGTCTTCCAGTCGACGACCGTCCAGCCGTCCGGGTCGCGGTAGACGGCGTCCATCCGGCCGCGCACCGAGATGCCGTCGAACTCCGCCTCGAACGGCACCTCCACGTCGTGCGGGGTCCGCTCGGCCCAGTCGCTCGCGAGGAACGACTCCTTCAGGCGTTCGAGGTCGGCGTCCGGTGAGGCGTCGGCGTCGCCGGCTCCGGGCAGTTCGTCGAGGTCCAGCAGCCGGGTCGCGCCGAAGCGGTTCTCCAGCCAGGTGTGGAAGGCCGTGCCGCGGCGGGCCAGCGGGTTCGGCGGGAACGGCAGCGGGCGGCGCAGCCTGCGGGCCAGCAGGTCCGGATCCTTGGCCAGTTCCACGAGCTGCGACACCGACAGGTGCTCGGGCAGCAGCACCTGCTCGCGGCGGTTCTGCGACGCGGCGCGTTCGGCCAGCAGCACGTCCACGTCGGCCGCCCAGCCCTCCGGGTCCGCGTCCTCCGGCATCTCCGGGTCGTCGGGCACCACGTCGTCGGGCAGCGGTTCGGGCTCCGGCGGGAAGTCGTCGTCCGGGGGCTCGTCGGTGGGCGGCGGGTAGTCCTCGTCGACGACCTCCGCCTGCGGTTCCTCCTCGTCGAAGATCAACGCCAGCGGCTCCGGCGGGGCGTTGCGCAACCGGTCGAGGGCGGCCAGCACCATCTCGGCGCCCTCGACGACGGCGTCGCGGCGCTTGCCCAGCGGGTCGGCTGGCCAGACGGACGACTTCACGTCCTCGGCCAGCGGGTTCGGGGTGTCCGGCTCGGGTTCGTCGGCCCACGCGCTGATGTCGCCCGGTGGGTTCTCCCGCTGCAGCACCTCGTGCATCTCGCGCAGGAAGACCGACGGGCCCTTCGGCTTGTCGCCTGCCTCCGACCACCAGTGCCCCGACATCAGCAGGCTGTGCTCGGCCCTGGTCACGCCCACGTAGAACAGCCGCCGCTCCTCGACGAGCCGGCGTTCCTCGAACTCCTCCGTGTGGATCGCGAGGGCCTCGTCGACCTCCTTGCGGTTGTAGCCGGCGGACAGCTTCAGCACCGGGAGGTCGGCCGAGTCGCCACGCAGCGAGGCGGGCAGCTCCGTCACGTTCTTGAGCCAGCACGAGGACTTCTTGCGGCCCGGGAACACGTCGCGGACCAGGTGCGGCAACGCGACGATGTGCCACTCCAGGCCCTTCGCCGAGTGGACCGTGACGATCTGCACGCGGTCCTCGGAGACCTCGACCTCGCCGGGTTCCAGGCCGTCCTCGGCGTGCTCGGCGGTGTAGAGGTAGTCGAGCAGCGACGACAGCGTCGCCGACGGCGAGGCTGCGGCGAAGTCCGCGACGACGTCGGAGAACGCGTCGAGGTGGGCGCGGCCGACCATGCCCGGCCGCGACATCGACTCGATGTCCAGCAGCAACGTGCGTTCGACGTCCGCGACGAGTTCGGGCAGCGGCTGGTCGAGCCTGCGCCGCAACGCCGCGAGCTCACCGCCGAGCCGGCGGACGCGCCGGTACCCGTCGGGCGAGTACGCGTCCGGGTCGCCGGGGTCGTCCAGCGCGTCGGCCAGGCCCGCCTGCTCCGCGTGCTCACCGGGCAGGGCGTCGGCGAGCACCATGAGCGGATCGTCCACAACGGACTGTCGAGGTGCGACACCGGCGAGTTCGCGCGCCCGCTTCCACAGCGCGGCCAGGTCGACGGCCGCGAGGCGCCAGCGCGAGCCGGTCAGCAGCCGGGCGGCGGCCGTGCCGGCCAGCGGGTCGACCAGCACCCGCAGTGCCGACACCAGGTCGCGCACCTCGGGTTCGTCGAGCAGGCCGCCGAGACCGACGACCTCGACGGGCAGGCCGCGTTCGCGCAGCGCGGCGGCGATGGCGGCCATGTCCGAACGGCGGCGCACCAGCACGGCCGCGGTCGGCGGCTCTCCCTCGGCGTCGAGGTGCGCCTCCCACTGCGCGGCCAGGTTGTCCGCCATCCAGTCGAGCTCCTGGCGGATGTTCTCGTGCAGCGCGAGCCGGACGTCACCCGGACCGGCGCCCGGCCGCGCGCGCAGTTCCTCGACGTCCAGACCGGCCTCGCGCAACGGCAGCGAGACGGCGTTCGCGAGCTCGAGGACCTCCGGCGGGTTGCGGAAACTGGTCAGCAGCCCGAACTTCCTCGTCGGCGGGAAGTCGTCGGCGAAGCGCGGCAGGTTCGCCGCGGACGCGCCGCGCCAGCCGTAGATGGCCTGCGCCGGGTCGCCCACCGACGTCACCGGCATCGGCCTGCCGTCGCCGAACAACGACCGCAGCAGCACGCGTTGCGCGTGACCGGTGTCCTGGTACTCGTCCAGCAGCACCGCGCCGTACCGCTCGCGTTCGCCCGAGGCCACCTCCTCGAACTGGGCGAGCTGCGCGGCCAGCGACATCTGGTCGGCGAAGTCGAGCGCGGCTTCCTTGCGCTTGCGTTGCTGGTAGGCGTCGAGCAACGGCAGCAGCGCGACCCGCAACCGTTGCGCCGCAACCACTTCCTTGAGCTTCTCGGGCAGCGCCTCGCGTTGCCTCGGCGCGCGCGGGGCGTTCTCGATCAACGCCGTCAGCTCGGCGGCGTGCCGTTCCAGCTGCTCGGGCGTCACGAGGTGCTCGCCGAGTTCGCCCGCGAGCGACAGCAGGTAGCCCGTGATCGTCGCGGGCACCTTGTCCGTGTCGAGGTCCTTCGCCCACGTCGACACGACCCGGTGCGCGAGCTGCCAGGACGCCGTCTCGGTGAGCAGCCGCACGCCGGGTTCCACCGGCAGCCGGAGTCCGTGCTCGGTCACCAGACGGCCCGCGTAGGCGTGGTAGGTCAGCACGACGGGTTCGCCGGTCAGCACGGCCATCTTGCGTTCGCCGCTCGGGTCGAGTTCGTCCAGCAGGGACGATCCCGCGAGCCTGCGCAGCCTCGCCCGCACGCGGTCCGCCAGCTGGCGCGCGGCCTTGCGCGTGAACGTCAGGCCGAGCACGCGGTCGGGCTGCACGAGCCCGTTCGCCACCAGCCACACGACCCGCGCGGCCATGGTCTCGGTCTTGCCGGCGCCGGCGCCCGCCACGACCAGCGCGGGTTGCGCGGGTGCGGCGATCACCTCGGCCTGCTCGGGAGTCGGCTTGTTCAGCCCGAGCGCCTCAGCGATCTCAAACGGGCTGACGGTCACCGGTACATCTTCCTACCCGGCCCGTGCGCGTCCGCACCACCCGGGACGGTGTGTTCGCCGACCGTTCTGGTTCAGGAAACATGCAGGTCAACGACGCTTACTCACTCACCTGACGCCCGGAGGGGTGCACCGGGCACGTCGTGCGCGCCGGGCAGCGGTCGCAGTCCGCGTTCTCCCGCGCCGTGTACTCGGGCCCGAGCACGGACTCCGCCGCGCCCTGCACGACCTCGAGCCACGCCTGCACGCCCTGCTCGTCGAGCGGGGCCTGGGTGCGTTCGACGGCTCCTGTCTTCTTGTCCTCCTTCGCCACGTAGAGCAGGCGCGCGCCGCCCGGCTCCGTGCCGAGTCCGATGTGGGTGAAGCCGCCCAGCGACGACGCGAGCTGGTACACCGCGAGCTGCGGGTGTTCCTGCGACGCCTCCTTCGACACCGGGCTCTTGCCGGTCTTGAGGTCGATCACGACCGGGCGGCCGTTCTCGTCCTTTTCCAGCCGGTCGACGCGGCCCCTGACCTGCAACCACGGCCCGCCGTCGCGCTTGGGGACCTCGACGACCATCTCCTCCTCGACCGCGACCTGGGTGAGCTGGTTGCGGCTCATGGTCAGCCACGCGAGGAACGTGTCGAGCATCTTCTCCACGCGCAGGCGTTCGCGGCGGGAGAACCAGGGCGCGCCCGCGTCCACCGCGGCCCACGCCTCGTCGAGCTTCTCCCGCAGCTGCTTCGAGTCCGCGCCGCTGGAGGCGGCCTGCGCCAGGGCGTGCACCAGCGTGCCGGTGACCGAGGCGAGCTCGGCCGGGTCCTGGCCGCCGTGCCGTTCGACGACCCAGCGCAGCGGGCACTTCGTGATCACCTCGATGGTCGAGGGCGTCACGCTGACCTTCTGGTCTTCCGTCCACAGTGGAGCGTCGATGGACACCTCGGCCAGGCCGTACCAGGACTCCGGGTGCGCACCGGGCACGCCCGCCTCGGCCAGCCTGGCGAGCTGGGTGGCGGCCCGTTCGCGCCGCTCGGGCGGTTCGGTGTCCGAGCAGACCACCCTCCTGAGCTCGCCGACGAGTTCGCCGAGCACCAGACCTCGTTGCGGGCGGTGCAGCTTGCGTTCGTCCTCAGCGGACGACTCGATCTCGTCGAGGAACCGCGACGGCTGCTCGTCCTCGCCGCGGACCGCGCTGATCAGCAGCTTGGACCGCGCTCGCGACGCCGCGACCAGCAGCAGCCTCCGTTCCTCGGCGAGGATCGGGGCGACCGCGCTGACGGAGGGCTCCAGGCCCGCCAGCACGTCCACCATGCGTTCGACGCCCAGGACCGTGCCGCGCAGCCTCAGGTCGGGCCAGCTGCCCTCCTGAACCCCGGGCACCGCGACGACCTCCCACTCGCGTCCGGCCGCCGAGTGCGCCGTCAGCACCGTCACCGCCTCGCCGGTGGGCGCCGAGGCGGCCAGCGTGTCGCCGACGATCCGTTGCGACTCCAGGTAGTCCGCGAACCCGGCCACCCCGGACCCCGGCAACCGGTCGACGTACTTGGCCGCCGCCTCGAACAACGCCACGATCGCGTCCAGGTCGCGGTCGGCCTGCATGCCGGGCATCCCGCGCCGCGCCGACTGCGCCACCCACCGCTCCTGCAGCCCGGTCGCCGTCCACAGGTCCCACAGCACGACCTCGACGGACTTGCCTTCTTGAACAGCCTTGCGCGCCAACGAGAGCAGGTGCCCGATCCGGCGCGCGGGCATCGACTCGACGTCCTCCAGCGCCGCCAGCCGGTCCGCGGTCTCCACGACCTCGACCAGCAGCTCACCGCTGGGCCTGTCCCCGCCCGCCGCCATCTCGAGCCTGCGCAGGCCGCGCCGCAACCTGCGCAACGCCAACGGGTCCGCGCCGCCGTAGCTCGACGACAGCAGCATCGACGCCGTGTCCTCGTCCATCGACCCCGGCGCCGCCGCGGCCCTGATCAACGCGAGCAACGGCCGCACCGAGGGCTGTTGCGCCAGCGGCAGCTCGTCCGACGACACCGACACCGGCACGCCCGCCGCGAGCAACGCCCGTTGCAACACCGGCAACGACAACGTCGCCGACCGCACCACCACGGCCATCTGCGACCACGGCACCTCGTCCGCGAGGTGCGAGCGCCGCAGCTGGTCCGCCACCCACGCCGCCTCCTGCGCGGACGACGCGAGCAGCCGCACCTGCACCGACCCCTCACCGTCCACGGGGTCGACCACCCGCGCCGGCGAAGCACCCGGCAGCCGTGCCGCGAGCCGCGCCACCGCGTCCCTGACCTCGGGCATCATCCGGTGCGACTGCCTGAGCACCACCGTCTCGCCGTCCGCGTCCCGCAGGATCTCCGGATCGGCCCCGCGGAACGTGAAGATCGCCTGGTCCGGATCGCCCGCCAGCACGAACCGCGCGGCCTGCGACCCGAGCGACCGGATCAGCGAGTACTGCATGGGGTCGAGGTGTTGCGCGTCGTCCACCAGCAGGTACCTGATCCGCCGCCGCTCCGCGAACAACAGGTCCTCGTCGTTCACGAACGCCGCGTAGGCCGACGACACCAGTTCGGCCGCGTCGTAAGCGGGCGCGTACGCCGTGGCGGAGTCCATGCCGGACAACAGGTTCACGGCCTCGTACTGAGCCCCGAACCGCCCGGCCGCCACCCACACGTCCCGCCCGTGCTCCTCACCGAGCGCGATCAGGTCCTCGGGCCCCAGCCCGCGTTCCGCCGCCCTGAGCAACAGATCCCTGAGCTCGTGCGCGAACCCGGGCAACTCCAGCGCGGGCCGCAACCGCTCCGGCCACTGCAACGCCCCCAGCTCGACGTCACCGGCGAGCAGCTCCCGCACCATCGCGTCCTGGTCGGGCCCTGACAACAACCGCGGCGACGGCTCCCCCATGAGCACGGCCTGGTTCCGCAGCACCGCGAACGCGTACGAGTGCACCGTCCGCACCAACGGCTCCCGGATCGCCTGCAGCCGCCCCGTCAACAGCTGCGTGATCCGCGCCCGCAACGCGACCGAGGCACGCCGGTTCGCCGTGAGCACCAGCACGTTCTCGGGATCGGCCCCCTGCTCCAGCACGACGTGGGCGGCCAGCTCGGCGAGCAACGTCGTCTTGCCGGTGCCGGGCCCGCCGAGCACGCGGACGAAGCCCTCGGTGTCGAAGACCCGCTGGGCAGCGGCGTCCCACCGGGGACGCGGGCGCGTCTCCGGCTTCCGGCGGACCAGCTGGGGTGCGAGTGCCACACACCGATTGCACCACGCGCCACCGACAAGATCGTCGAGGCGGGGTCGGCGAGGCACGAAAGCCCCGGTGAGAGGTGGGGTCGGCGACCGAAGACGGGCAGGTGGGACGGGCTCGGCGGACGCGGCAACGCGGAGGCAGAGGCGGAGGCGTAGCGGAGCGGAGTGCGGGACCGGTGGCGGAGGCCGTGGCGGAGGCGGAGGCGGAGGCGATGGCGGAGGCGGAGGCGGTGGCGGAGGCGATGGCAGAGCAATGGGCGGGGCCGGTGGCGGCGGTCGTGGCGGTGGCGGTGGCGGTGCAGGCGTGCGCAGGCAGCGGATGCGGGCGCGGGCAGCAGCGGGCGCGGACAATCAGCGCGGGCTGCGGCGGCGGAGCGCGGACCGCAGGCGTGGGCAGGGCGAGTGAGGCCGCTGGTTGCTGGAGCCGGTGGCCGATGGCCGTGGTGGCATCACCTCCGACGGCACCCGCACCCGGGAACTGCGCAGTTCAGAGGGATGAAGCGCCCCTCAGCCCCCAGTTCGTCCAACCTCGACCCGGCCTGGAACCACCCGAGCCACCGATTTCGTCTACCTTCTTGACAGATAGCAACCCCGGCGTGAAGACCGTCATCACCATGCCGACGGACCGGACCGGCCCCAACTCGTGGGGCAAGCGGCTCGTCACGCGGTCGAAGGAGCTCAACGCCCCGGTCGACACGTGGGCCGTCATGCCCTTCGACTGGGGCAGCGGCGGCGACATGCTCGCCTACACCAAGTCCGCGGTCGACGGCCTCAAGAACCACGTCAAGTCGACGTTCGGGCTGACCGACGACGCGGCGTACCGGCGCAGCGGCCTGTCGTCCACGAACGGCAGGACCGACACCGGCGAGACCGTCACGCCGCAGAACTTCCGCGACATCGTCACCTGGGCGAACTCGAAGCACCTGGCGCGGGTGAGCTTCTGGGCCGTGAATCGGGACCGCGGTAACTGCGGGGCAATGAGCTCCTCATGCAGCGGCATCAGCCAGCAGACCTACGAATTCACCAAGGCGCTGGCGAAGTTCACTGGTTGAACAGACTCCTCCGGTGGCCGGACGTGACCCCGACCCCGTCCGGTCACCGGAGATCCAGCAGGAACTCGCCCGCCTCACGCGCCACCCCGAAGTGGTCGCCGGTCGCGAAGTCCGCGCCGGCGTCCCGCCACCACGCCGCCTGCTCCGCGTCCTCGATCCCCTCGACGGCGATCCGCACTCCGCGTTCGCGCAGCAACGGCAACAACGCCGCCACGTAAGGAGATCGCGACGCCACCAGGTCGCGCGCGATCCGCACGGCGCGCACCGGCACGTCGGACGCGAGCAGGCCGAAGTCCAGCGGTCCCATGCCGAAGTCGTCGATCGCGGTCAGCACGTTCATCCGGGTCAGCACCGCGAGGTTGTCGACCGCGTCGGGCAGCACCAGAACCCCGCCGGGCACGCTGACCATCAGCATCTCCGGCGGCACGCCGATCCCGTCGAGCACCTCGACGACCCGGGAGACCAGGTCCGCGTCGGACGCCTGGTGCGCGGTGAGCCGGACCGCCAGCGGCAGGTCGAACTGCTCGCGCTGCCGCCACCACGCCGCCTGGCCGCCGGCGACCTTCAGCAGCCAGCCGCCCAGCGGCAGGATCAGACCGGTCTGCTCGGCGAGGCCCGCGCACCGGTCGTGGTCCAGCTGACCGGAAGGCGCGTCCCAGAACAGCTCTGCCTCGACGCCCGCGACGGTTCCGGTGGCCAGCCGCACGACCGGCCGGTACCGCACGGTGATCTCGCCGTCCTCCCACGCGGCCGGCATCGCCACGGCCAGCGCGTCGTCGCGCCGTTCCTCGGCGTCCTGGCCGGCGTGGAACAGCTCCCACTGCCCGCGCCTGCCCTTCTTGGCGCGGCGCAACGAACGTTCCGCCGACCGCAGCACGTCGAGCGGTTCGGTGTCGCTCGACGGCCGGTGCACGACGCCCGCGCTCATCGACGCCGACAGGCCGTGGCCGTCGACGAACGTCGGCTCGGACATCAGGTCGGCGTTGATGCTCTTCATGATCGTGTCGATGCGGGGCGTCGAGGCCGTGTTCTCCAGCAGGATGCCGAACTCGTCGCCGCCGAACCGCGCGATCATGACCTTCTCGCCCGCCAGCAACGCCTTCAGCCGTCCGGACACGTGCTGGAGGTAGCGCTCGACGACGCGGCCGCCGAAGCTGTCGCGCAGCATGCCGAACGCGTCGAGGTCGAGGTGGAAGACCGTGATGCCGTGCTCGGGATCGGCCTTGCGCAGCGCCGTTTCCAGCTGCGTGGTGAAGAACTGGCGGTTCGGCAGGCCGGTCAGCGGGTCGTGCAACGACTGCCGCTTCAGCTCGCTCTGCAGCAGTTCGAGCTCCGTGCCGTCCTCGACCACCACGACGAAGTGGTTCGGCTTGCCGTCGGCGCCGCGCAGCATCGACGCCGTCAGCGTCACCCGCGCGGACTCGCCGTCCTCGCGCAGCAAGCGCTGCGACTGCTGGACGCGGTCGGTCACACCGGCGGCGAGGTCGGTCATCGCGTCGCGCAGCATCTCGGTGAACGCGGGCTCGATCAGGTCCAGCAACGGCGTGCCGACGAGCTCGTCCGGCGTGCGGCCGAGGATCTCGCCGATCGCCTCGTTCACGGTGTTCAGCCCGCCGTCGAGGTCGACGATCAGCACGCCGTTGGTGGACGACGTGACGACCTCGTTGAAGCGGGCCTCGCTCTCCTTGAGGTTCCAGTTGGCG
Source organism: Lentzea sp. NBRC 102530 (assembly GCF_030269365.1). Taxonomy (GTDB): domain Bacteria; phylum Actinomycetota; class Actinomycetes; order Mycobacteriales; family Pseudonocardiaceae; genus Lentzea. The sequence goes on along the minus strand of NZ_BSTF01000026.1, from coordinate 52,420 downwards.
TCGCGGACGGCCTTGAGCAACGACCGCTGCATGCTCTCCTGCTGCGCCAGCACGGATTCCGCGTTGGCCGCGGTGAAACCGGCGCCCAGCGCACCCATCGCGAGCGCGATCCGTTCCGCGTACTGCGAGACGGGCTGGAACTCGGGCAGCGCGAGCAGGCCCTTGCCGAGCACCTCGGCGGTGCAGCGCAGGCCGTGCTTGCCGAGGTGACCGAGCGTGGCCAGATCCGCGCCCGCACCCTCGATCGGGGTCGTGGCGAACGGCTCCGCGTGCAGCATCGAGCACAGCGCGTCCAGGCGGAGCGCCAGCTCCTGGTCGAGGTCGTCGCGTCCCAGCGGAATCGCGACGGAACCGAGCAGCTTGTACGACCATTTCCGGGCAAGCGTCATCCGCGCCCGCGCATTGTCCTGCGGCGAGGGCGTTACACGAGTTATTCGACTCGGGTTGGACATTGGGAGCTGCCTCGCAATGGGCTCTTGAGGTACGGCAGTTTACCCACGCACTGTCGATCCCACCTCAACCGGCAGCGTGAATCGACTTCACTCTATCGATATCTTCTATGGCTTGCGACCGACGCCAGCGAACGCGATCCGGTTCACCGCGGGGTCGTCGGAGATGTCGCCGGGGCCACCGGGTCGCCATTCGGCGAATTTGACCAGACCCGGTTCGACCAGCTCGAAATCACCGAAGAAGCCCTCGATCTCGGCACGATCTCGGTAGGTCACGTCACCGCCGCCCGACTTCGCCATCCGGTCCGTCACGGACCTGGCCTCGTCGTTCACGTGGTCACCGGCCATGTGCGAGATCGCGAGGTAGCTGCCGGGCGCCAGCGCCTCGCGGTACCGCTTGAGCAGTCCCTGCGGGTCCGCGTCGTTCGGCACCCAGTGCACCATGAACAGCATCAGCACCCCGATCGGCTGGTCGAAGTCGAGCAGCCGGTTCGCCTCCGCGCTCGTGAGGATGCTCTCGGGATCACGCATGTCGGCCTGCAGCACGGCGACCCTGTCGTTGCCGGCGACGATCAGCTCGCCGTGCGCCACCGCCACGGGATCGCGGTCCACGTACAGGACTCGGCACTCCGGGGCCTTTTCCTGCGCGACCTCGTGCACGTTGGCCACGGTCGGGATGCCCGAACCGATGTCGAGGAACTGCCGCACGCCCTGGTCGGTCATGAACCGCACCGCGCGGCGCAGGAAGGCCCGGTTCAGCCGGGCCGCGCTGCGCGAGTTCGGCATCATCTCCTCGGCCTTGTCGCCCATCAGGCGGTCGACCGCGAAGTTGTGCGCGCCTCCGAGGAGGTAGTCGTACACGCGTGCCGCACTCGGCACCGAAACGTCGACGCTCTGCGGAATCCAGTTCTGCCCGTCGGACACGACGACCCACCTCTTCAGGTTGCGGACGCACTAGCTTAGTCACGCACAAACCGGACACCGTTAGGCCGCTAGTGTGAACACAAGCCACCCGATCGGGCACTGTCTCTCTCCACCGAACGACTCATAGGGTGACTCGATCTCTTTCCGCCTCGCGTAGGAGCGATGATGTCCGTCCCGGTGGCACCCGGAAGGCTGCCGTTCCTCGGGCACACGTTGCCGATGCTCAGGAAAAGATTCGCCTTCACCGGGAATTTGCGTGACCAGGGAGAACTCGTCGAAGTCCACCTGGGACCGTTACGCGCGTTATTCGTGGCCAGTCCGCGGTTGACGCACCAGGTGCTGGTCACCGACGCGTCGAAGTTCCACAAAGGCCGGATGTACGACAAGTTCCGCCCGTTCGTCGGCAACGGCCTCGCGGTGTCGAACGGCTCGTTCCACCTGCGCCAGCGCCGCATGATGCAGCCGGCGTTCCACCGCGACCGGATCGCCGGGTACGCGGAGGTCATGCGCCGCGCGGCCACCGAGGTCGTGGACGGCTGGCAGCCCGGCGAGGTCCGGCAACTCGAGGCCGACATGCAGGGCCTCGCGGTCACCATCGTCGGCGAGGCGCTGTTCTCCACCGAGATCGGCGGGAAGGCCATCGACGAGGCCCGCCGCTCGGTCTTCGTGATCATCCGCAACGGCATCATGCGCGCGCTCTCACCGGGGTTCGTCGAGAAGCTGCCGATCCCGGCGAACCGCGAGTTCGACGAGGCCATCGCGAGGATGCGCGCGATCGTCTCCGAGGTGATCGACAGCCGCCGCGGCGACGACACCGACCACGGCGACCTGCTGTCCACGTTGCTGATGGCCCGTGACCCCGAGACCGGCGAACCGATGACCGACGACGAGGTCTTCGACGAGGTCATCACCCTGTTGACGGCGGGCATCGAGACCACCGCGCTCGCGCTCGCCTGGATCTTCCACGAGATCGCCGCCAACCCCGAGGTGGAGCGGCGGGTCCTCGCGGAACTCGAAGAAGTGCTGGGAGACCGCGAGATCACCATCGACGACGTGCCGAGGCTGACCTACGTCGGCCGCGTCGCCCAGGAAGTCCTGCGGAAGTACCCGCTGTGGCTCGTGATGCGCCGCACGGCCGTCGAGGTCGAACTCGGCGGCGCCGTGCTGCCGCCGGGCACCGAGGTGATCCTCAGCCCGCACACCATGCACCACGACCCCGTCCACTTCCCGGACCCCGAGCGGTTCGACCCCGAGCGCTGGACCCCCGAACGCGCCGGGGAACTGCCGAAGGGCGCGTTCGTGCCGTTCGGCGGCGGCATCCACCAGTGCATCGGCAACCACTTCGCCCTGACCGAGATCGCCATCGTGGTGGCGACGGTCTGCCGGCGCTTCCGGCTCGTCCCGGACCGGCCGGTGCGCACCAAGTTCACCAACGCGGCATACCCCAACGACCTGATGATGAGGGTCGTCCCCCGCTAGCTGGAAGGTTGTCCCCCCATGCGTTTCCGTCGGCTTTGTGCCGCCGTGCTGCTGGCTGCGTTCATACCGGTCTCCACGCCGGCGAACGCCGCCCAGACGACCTGTGAGGACGTCTACACACCCGTTCAGTTCGGACTCGTCAAGCAGACGATGTACGGCCGTCTGTGCGTGCCCCAGGGCGCGAAGACCCTGCAGGTGCTCGTTCCCGGCGGCACGTACACGAGCGGCTACTGGGACATCCCGGTCGACGGCGACAAGCGGTCGGTCGTGCGCGCGATGAACAGCGCGGGCGTCGCCACGATGGCCGTCGACCGCATCGGGTCCGGCAAGTCCACGAAGCCGTTGAGCATCCTGGTCGACGTGCCGAACCAGGCCCAGGCCGTGCACCAGGTCATCGAGAAGCTGCGGCCCCGGTTCACCAAGGTCCTCGTCGGCGGCCACTCCATCGGCTCGGCCATCGCGATGGCGGAGGCGGGCACCTACAAGGACGTCGACGGCGTCCTGATCACCGGCATGACGCACCAGTGGGACTACGTCCGCGCCGTTCCCGCGCTGACGAACCTCGTTCCCGCACTGCTCGACGCGAAGCTCTCGCTGCGCGGTCTCGACGTCGGCTACCTGACGACGGTCGCCGGTAGCCGGTACCGCATGTTCCACGCGCCCGGCCCGGAGAACACCGCCGTGAACGCCTGGGACGAGGCGAACAAGGACGTCGTGTCGGCCGGCGAGTTCGTCACCACCGCGCTGATGTCGAACCTGGTGCTGCCGGTCAGCGCGCTCATCGACGTGCCGGTCATGACCATGCAGACCTCTGACGACTACTTCTGCGGCACGCCGCCGCTCGGCGCCGACTGCTCGTCGGCCTCCGCGCTGGTGCGTTCGGAGAAGCCCTTCTACCCCAGGGCTCCGCGCGTCGACGGGTTCGTCGTCAGCGGGTACGGGCACGTCTTCAACTTCGACACGAAGGTCGCCGACGAGTACCACGCGGCGCTCGTCGCCTGGCAGCGCGGCATCTAGCGGGACGGCTGGGAACGTTGCGGCGCAACGTTCCCAGCTCCTAGTCCCGCAGCGTGCGCAGGAACTCGCCCGCGTCCTTGGGCGAGCCGAAGTGGGGGCCGATCGCGAGGTCGGCCCCTTCTGCCTGCCACCACTCGGCCTGCTCGGCGTTCTCGATGCCGTCGACGCACAGGTTCACGCCGACGTCGTGCACGGCCTGGATCAACGCCGTGGAGCGCGGGTCCTGGCGGCGCACCAGGTCCTTCGGCACGAGCACGGACACGATCGGCAGGTCCGTGAGCCACACCAGGTCGCGCGGCCCGAGCCCGAAGTCGTCGAGCGCGATCCGCACGCCCATGTCCGCGAGGGTGCCGAGGTTGTCTGCCGCGTCGGCCACGCCCAGCACGCCGACGGGCATGGTGAGCGTGAGGCGTTCGCCGGGCATCCCGGTCTCCTCCAGCACCTTCGCCACCCGTGACACCAGGTCGGCGTCGGTGGCCTGGTGGTGCGTGAGCCGCACGCCGAACTGCTGGTCGAGTTCGCCGCGCTGACGCCACCACTGGGCCTGGCCCGCGGCGATGCGGATCAGCCACTCGCCCATCGGCAGGATGAGGCCGCTCTCGTCGGCGAGCGCCGCGCACCGGTCGCTGAGATCCCAGTGCAGCAACGCTTCCACACCGGCCAGCGCGCCCGTCGCCAGTTCGCGGACGGGCTGGTAGACGACGCCGATGTCGCCCTGCTCCCAGGCGCCCGGCATGACGACGGCCAGGGCGGCGTCCCGGCGTCCGGCCGAGTCCTCGTTGGTGTGGAACAACTCCCACTGGCCGCGCCGGTCTCGCTTGGCCTGCCGCAGCGCCAGGTCGGCGGTGCGCAGCAGTTCGACCGGGTCGACCTCGGGTGACGGCTTGTGCACGACGCCCGCGCTCACCGACACCGCCAGGCCGTGGTCGTCCACATAGGTCGGTTCGCCGAGGTCGGCGTTGATGGCGGCCATCGTGGTCGCGATGTCCGGCGTCTGCGGGGTGTTCTCCACGAGGATGCCGAACTCGTCGCCGTCGAACCGCGCGACCATGGACTTCTCGGTGGACATCACCGCGCGCAGCCGGCGGGCGACGTGCTGGAGCAGGTGTTCGCCGACCCGTGCGCCGAGGCTGTTGCACACCAGGCCGAACGCGTCGAGGTCGAGGTGGAAGATCGTCACGCCGAGCGCGGGGTCGGCGCGGCGCAGCGCGGTTTCCAGGTGGGTCGTGAAGAACTGCCTGTTCGGCAGGCCCGTCAGCACGTCGTGCAGCGACTGCCGGCGCAGTTCCCCTTGCAGCAGCGCGAGTTCCGTGTCGTCGTCGGCCATGACGAGGACGTGGCTGGGCTTGCCCTCGTCGTCGCGCAGCAACGACGCCGTGAGCGTGACCTTGGCGAATTCGCCGTCGCCGCGCACGAGTTGCATCGGTTCGCGTTCGAACTCGCCGCGCTCGCCGAGGACGCGTTCCATCATCTCGCGGAACACGACGATGGAGGTCGGCGCGATGAGTTCGACGAGACGGGTGCCCGGTTCGGGCTGACGTCCGATGATCACGCCGAAGGACTCGTTGCCCCAGGCCAGCCTGCCGTCGAGGCCGACGATCAGGACTCCGTTGGTGGACGAGGACGCGATGCCCTCGAACTTCGCCTCGCTCTGGCGCCGGTCCCGTTGCGCGTCGTGGGCGGCCTTGAGCAGCGAGCGTTGCATGCTCTCCTGCTGGTCCAGGATCGACCGTGCCCTCGCCGCGGTGAACCCGCACGTCAGCGCTCCGACGCCGCCGACGACGCGGACCGTGTGCTGGTCGCTCGCCTGGAACTCCGGCAACGCCAGCAATCCCTTGCCGAGCACGTCGACCGTGCGTTTCAGCCCGGGCTCGTTGACGTAGCCGAGAGCGACGAGCCGCTCGCCCACCTCCTCGAACGGAGCAGGGTCGAACGGTTCGCGGTGCAGCGCCGCGCACAGTGCATCGAGCTGAGCGCCCAGTGCGGCGTCCAGCTCATCTCTGCTCAGCGCGACCACAACGACGCTGCTGAGCAGGTAGCTCCACTTGCGCGACAAGGCTTCTCGCGCGCGGACGGCGGCGGTGTCCGTGGGTGGAGCGGCATCGGGTCTTCGGCTTGGTTTCGTCATTCCCGTTGCCCTGTATGGGTTGGAGAGTGTCCGGGAGTTTACCTACCGGCAGTCGGCGCCCATTGCGCCAACCGTGTGATCCTCCGACACTACAGCGTGGTTTCAGTCCTTACGACCGACCCCAGCGTACAAGAACATGTTCATCGACGCCTCGTCAGCGAAGTCGCCAGGCCCGTCGGGACGCCACTCGCCGCAGCCGACGAGACCGGGCTCCACCAGGGAAAACCCGTCGAACAACATGCTGACCTGCGCGTGCGTCCGCATGTGCATCCGGTCGGCCGACCTGCTCTGGTTCACGACCGCGGCGGCCTGGTCGACGTTCTCGTCGATCTGGTCCTTGGCGACGTGCGTCATCACGACGAAGCTGCCGGCGGGCAGGGCGTCGCGGTAGTGGGCGACGAGCTTCTCGGGGCCGTCCTCGTCGGGCACCCAGTGCAGCATGAGCAGCAGCAACAGCCCGACCGGTTCGTCGAGGCGGAGCAGCCTGCCCACCTCGGGACTGCCCAGCACGGCCTCCGGATCGCGCATGTCGGCCTGCACGACTGCAGCGTTTTCGTTGTCAGCCAACAACAACTGGCTGTGCGCGTAGGCGACCGGGTCCTTGTCGACGTAGACGACGCGCGCGTCCGGGTCCCGGTTCTGCGCGACCTCGTGCACGTTCGCGACGGTCGGGATGCCCGAGCCGATGTCGAGGAACTGCCGAATCCCTTGGTCCATCAGGAAGTTCACCGCCCGGCCGAGGAACCGGCGGTTGAGCCTGGCGACGTTCTGCAGTCCGGGGACCAGCTTCTCGATCTGGGACCCGACCTGCCGGTCGGCGGCGAAGTTGTGGGCGCCGCCGAGGATGTAGTCGTAGACGCGGGCCATGCTCGGGACGGTCGTGTCGATGCCTTGCGGAACCCAGTTCTGGGCCTCTGCCACGGGGAACACCTCTTCGGTTTCGTGGCTGTCCGGGGAAGACGCACGACTGTAGCCACCCGCGCGGCCCGTGCACTGAACCATCCGAGTGATGGTGGAACCACCCGATCAGGCACTGTCGTCCTCGTCCAAACGGCTCCTAGGGTGGTCCGTCCCCATTCGGCCCAACTCCGCAGGAGTCCGGATGCCAGTCCCGGTGGCTCCCCACCGCTGGCCGTTGCTCGGACACACCCCGGCGATGCTCGCCCGGCGCGCCAAGTTCACCGACGCGCTGCACGAACACGGTGACGTGGTGCGTCTCGACCTCGGCCCACTGCGCGCGCACTTCGTGACCAGCCCTGCGCTGACCCACGAAGTGCTTGTGTCGCAAGGATCGAAGTTTCGAAAAGGCGCCATGTTCGACAAGTTCCAGCCGTACCTGGGAACGGGTCTGCTGCTGTCGAACGGCGAACACCACCTGCGCCAGCGCCGGATGATGCAGCCGGCGTTCCATCGCGAACGGATTGAAGCGTATGCCTCGACAATGGCTCGTGCTGCTACTTCGCTGGCTGCGCGGTGGGAACCGGGCGAGATCCGCGTCATCGAGGACGACATGCAGGAGCTCGCGGTCACCGTCGTCGGCGAAACCCTCTTCTCCTCGGCGATCGGGCGCCACGCCGTCGAGGAGGTCCGCCGGTCCGTCTTCACGATCATCCAGCAGGGCATGATCAGGGCGCTGACCCCGACGTTCGTCGAGAAGCTCCCGCTCCCGGGCAACCGCGAGTTCGACGCGGCCATCGCCCGGATGAGATCCGTTGTGCTGCAGGTGATCGAGAGCTGGCGCGCCGACGCGACCGACCACGGCGACGTCCTCTCGATGATCCTGCTCGCCGAGGACGACGGCGCCCGCATGACGGACGACCAGGCCTACGACGAGGTCCTGACCCTGTTGACCGCGGGCATCGAGACCACGGCGATAGCCCTGGCCTGGGCGCTCTACGAGGTGTCGGTCAACCCGGACGTGGAACGCCGCCTGCACGCCGAACTCGACGAGGTGCTGGGCACCCGCCAGCCGACGTACGCAGACCTGACCTCCTTGCCCTACACCACTTCGGTGGTCCACGAAACGCTGCGCAAGTACCCGATCTGGTTCGTCATGCGCCGCACCCTCACCGAGGTGCGGCTGGGTGACGTCACCCTCCCCGAGGGCGCCGAGGTGATCATCAGCCCGCACGCCCTGCACCACGACGAGCGCTACTTCCCGCGCCCGGCCCTCTTCGACCCGGACCGCTGGACCCCGGCCTTCACCTCGTCGCTCCCCCGAGGCGCCTACGTCCCGTTCGGCGGCGGCACCCGCCAGTGCCTGGGCAACACCTTCGCCCGGACAGAACTGATCATCACCCTGGCCACCATCGCCTCGAGGTGGCGCCTGCTCCCCACCCGCCAGGCGAAGGTCAGGTTCACCTCGGCCCCGTACCCCACCGGCCTCCTGATGAAGGTCGTCCCCCGCACCAGACCGGCCTCGTGACGAAGGCCGTCCCCTCCGCACCAGACCGGCTTCTCGACGAGGCCGTTCCTCCACCCCAGTCTGGAAGGTCCCCCATGCGTTTCCGCAGGCTCTGCGCCACCGCGCTGCTCGCCGCCGGAACTCTGTTAGCCCCCACCACCCCGGCCACGGCCGCCACCACGTGCCAGGAGGTCACCTACCCGGTCCGGGTGGGCCTGACCCCGCTGATCACCAGCCAGGAAACCATCGCGGGCACCCTCTGCACCCCCGCGGGCGCGACCACGGTCCAGGTCCTGATCCCCGGCGGCACCTACGACCGCACCTACTGGAACGTGGGCTTCGAGCCCCAGACCCACTCCTACACCCAGTCTCAGAACAGGGCGGGCTTCGCCACCCTCGCACTGGACCGCCTGGGCACCGGCAAGAGCTCGAAGCCCCTCAGCGCCCTGGTCACCGCCTCCACCCAGGCGAGCGCGGCCCATCAGGTGATCTCCACCCTGAAGCCCCGCTTCTCCAAGGTCATCATCGCGGGCCACTCCATCGGCTCGGCGATGGCGATGATCGAGGCAGGCACCCACCAGGACGTGGACGGCGTCCTCGTCACAGGCTTCACGCACAAGATGAACTACATCACCGTCGTCCCAGTGCTGGCCGGCATGATCCCGGCGGGCCTGGACCTCGGCTACCTCACCACGGCCCCCAACACCCGCTACGGCGCGTTCCACAAACCGGGCCCGCTGATCGAGGGCGCGATCAACTTCGACGAGAGCACCAAAACCGTCTTCGCCGCAACGGAAGCCGTCGACACGATCCTCCTCAACACGGTGATCATCCCGATCAGCCGTCGGATCACCGTCCCGGTCTTCCTGGTGGTGGGCGACGACACCCACTTCTGCAGCGCGGGGGTCCCCCTGATGGGCAGCGACTGCTCCTCCGCCGCAGCCCTCGAAGCAGACGAGGCACCGTTCTTCCCCGCCGCCCCACGCCTCGACACGTTCGTCCTCAACGGCTACGGCCACTCCATCAACTACGCCCCGAACGCCCCCGACTACCACCAGGCAGTAGCCGACTGGGCGAGGACCATCTAGCTAGACTCACGGCATGGACGAAGAGATCCACGAGCGAGTCCGCGACCTGATCAAAGCCATTCCCCGCGGACGCGTGGCCACCTACGGTGACATCTCAGATCTCGCGAAGGCCCCGTCCCCCCGCCTGGTGGGCCGCATCCTGAACGAGGACGGCCACGACCTCCCGTGGCAACGAGTCCTGAAGGCCGACGGCACCTGCGCCCCGCACCTGCGCGAGACGCAACTCCAGCTCCTGCACGAGGAGGGCGTGCCGAACCTGGACGGCAAGGTCAACCTCCGCGAGTACCGCTGGGAGAAGGCCCGCAAGGAAGACGCAGAGCCCACCGGCCTCTGGTAGCAGGCTGACGCAGGGGTCCCCTTGACGCAGGGATCCCCCGCGACCCAACGTACTCGCGGGGTCTGACACTCCAGGACGATCGCCGGCACGAGCCAGGGTTGTCAGACCACTCGTGCCAGACGGGACGCGACCGCCGACCGGTACCTCCGCACCAACGCCGCGACCACCAGAGGATGGTCTCCGACGGGCGCCGAGACCACGTCCGCCCCGCTCGCGACCAGCGCCGAGTGGAACACCCCTGGCGCCAGCAACCACGATGCGACGACCACCCGTCCACGCAGCCCCGCCACCACGTCGGCGATCCGGGGCGAAGCGGTGGACACGTACCCCACCGCGCTGGCCCCGACCGCCTCCGCCGCCACCCGCACGGTCTCCAAGGCCCACGCGTCCGAGGAACCGGCCGCCCCCAGCACCACCGCGTCCCCTGGCCGAACCCCGGCCTCCACCAACCGATCCCGCACGGCCGGCACCGCGTCGAGCCCCAGCGGCGGAGTCACCAGCACGCCCGGTCGTCCACCGATCTGCTCCGGGATGTCCACCCGAACGTGATACCCGGCCGCCAGGAACACCGGCACCACAACGCAAGGTGAGTCCACAACGGACCGGACGGACGGCTCGAGCACATCCGCATAAGCAACGACCACGGGCACATCAACGGACGCCTGAACCCGATCAGCGATGGCAGCACAAACCGCAAGCCCACGAGCATCCCGAGTGCCGTGGAACGCCAGCACCAGTTTCATACGGGCTCCATGGCGAGTCGATACCCCCGCTTGACCACCGTGCACACCATCTGCGGCGCCCCCAGGGCAGTCCGCAGCCGCCCCACAGCGGTCTCCACCGCGTGCTCCTCCCCACCGGACGGCAGGGCAGCCAGCAACTCCTGCCGGGAAACCACCCGCCCCCGAGCAGCCACCAACGTCCGCAACACGGCCATGGGCGCAGGAGCAACGGGCCGCAGCTCCCCGTCGACCACCACGGCCTGCGCCCGCATCTCCATGTCCCGCGAGGCGATCCGCAACCGCAACGCCCGGGAAGGCAGCTCCACGGCCAACTCCCGCACCATCGACCCGATCCGGGACCGGGCGGGCTGCACGACAGGAATCCCGGCAGCGACCAACGGCCCCGCGGTGATCGCACCCACCCCCACCACCAGGACATCCCGCCGCAACCGCGAAACCAACGCCGGAACATCAGGCGCGGAACGCAACACCGATGCAGCAGCGGGCGCCGAGGTGAACGTCAGAGCATCCACCGACCCGGCCACCACAGCGTCGATCAACCGCAACAGGGGCCCGGTGTCAGCCGGCGGCTCCCACCGGTAAACGGGAATCTCGACCACATCGGCCCCGGCGGCGACCAACGACCCGACGAAGTCCGGCAACGGCTCCCCGTGCAGCTGAACGGCGATCCGCTTCCCGGCGACCCCGAGACGCAACAGGTACTGCAACAACTCGGCGTTGGACTCGGACGTCGGCGACCACGTCTCGACCAGCCCAGCCGCTCGCACGGCCCCTTTCGCCTTGGGCCCGCGAGGCAGCACCACGGCCCCTTCCAACGCCCGGTGCAAGCGAGCCGCGAGCCCCCACCCCTCCGCGGCCTCGAACCAGCCGCGGAACCCGATGGCGGTGGTGGCCACCACGACGTCGACGGGCGACGACACGAGTTCCAAAGTCGCCGCATGAAGTGTCGCGTCATCCGGCAGAGGCACGATCCGCAACGCGGGCCCGTGCATCACCGAGGCACCCTTGCGCTCCAGCAAAGCGATCAGCTCGTCGGCACGGCGAGCCGCGGTGACGCCGATCGTGAACCCCGCCAACGGCAGCGGCGCGGTCACGTCAGCTCCACGACACCGTCACGCACGCGCACCCCGTGCACGGCAACGGAAACCGAGGGAGAGTCCAGGCACTTGCCGGTGGCCAGCGAGAAGGCCTGCTTGTAGACCGGTGACACCACGACGGGTTCGCCGCCCCGGTCGCCGACGATCCCGCGCGACAGGACGGCCGCCCCGCTGAACGGGTCGATGTTGTCCAGGGCGTGCACCGAGCCGTCCGCGGTCAGGAACACCGCCACCTGCGATCCGTCCGGCAGCAGGGCGGCGACCCCCTGCTCCGGACGCAGAGCCTCAACGCCACAGACGATCACCTGACGACCTCCGGAATCCCCAGGGACACGGGGACGCGCTGTCCCCGCTCCGCGCGGAACGAGATGGTGGGGTCGGGAACGCCGGGGGCGTTCACGAACGACGTGAACCTGGCCAGCTTCTCCGGGTCCTCCAGCACACCGCGCCACTCGTCGGCGTAGTCGTCGACGTGCGAGGCCATCGCGGCCTCCAACTCGGCGCAGATGCCGAGCTTGTCGTCGACGACCACCTCACGCAGGTGGTCGAGGCCTCCGTCGAGGCCTTCCAGCCACACCGAGGTGCGCTGCAGCCGGTCGGCCGTGCGGATGTAGAACATCAGGAACCGGTCGATGATCTGGATCAGCGACGCCGTGTCCACATCGGACACCAGCAGGTCGGCGTGCCGGGGCGTGAAGCCGCCGTTGCCGCCCACGTAGAGGTTCCAGCCGTTCTCGGTGGCGATCACGCCGAAGTCCTTGGACCGCGCCTCGGCGCACTCACGCGCACAGCCCGACACCGCGGACTTGAGCTTGTGCGGCGACCGCAACCCGCGGTAGCGCAGTTCCAGCTCGATCGCGAGCCCGACGGAGTCCTGCACCCCGTAACGGCACCAGGTCGTCCCGACGCAGGACTTCACCGTGCGCAACGACTTGCCGTAGGCGTGCCCGGACTCGAAGCCCGCGTCCACCAACCGGCGCCAGATCAACGGCAACTGGTCCACGGTCGCCCCGAACAGGTCGATCCGCTGCCCGCCGGTGATCTTCGTGTAGAGCCCGAAGTCGCGGGCCACCTCGCCGATGACGATCAGCTTCTCCGGCGTGATCTCCCCGCCGGGGATCCGCGGCACGACCGAGTACGTCCCGTTGCGCTGCATGTTCGCCAGGAACCGGTCGTTGGTGTCCTGCAACGAGACCTGCGAGGCACCGAGGATGTGCCCGTTCCCCAGAGAGGCCAGGATCGACGCCACGGCGGGCTTGCAGATGTCGCACCCGCGCCCGGTGCCGTGCCGCGCGACGAGTTCGGAGAACGTGGAGATCCGGGTGGCCCGCACGATCTCGAACAGTTCGGCCCGCGAGTGCGTGAAGTGCTCGCACAACGCCTTGGACTGCTCGACACCGCACTCGGTCAGCAGCTTCTTCAGCATCGGCACGCACGAACCGCACCCGGTACCGGCCTTGGTGCACGCCTTCAGCTCGGCCACGTCACAGGCCACGCCGGACACGATCGCGTCCGTGATCGTCTGCTTGGTCACCGCCAGGCACGAGCAGACCTGCGCGTCAGCGGGCATCTCGACGTCGACGGCTCCCCCCGGCTGCAACAGCGCGGCAGGAACCTCCTTGCCCACCAACGGTCGCAGCGACAGGTAGGAGGAGGCGTCGCCGACGAGCACGCCACCCAGCAACGTCCGGGCGTCGTCGGACACCACGAGCTTGCTGTAGGTGCCGGCCACGGCGTTGTTCACGACGACCTCGAGCGCGCCCTCGGTGGCGGCGTGCGCGTCGCCGAACGAAGCCACGTCCACGCCGAGCAGCTTCAGCTTCGTGGAGACGTCCGCGCCCGGGAACGTCCGCGCACCACCGGAAAGCTGGTCCGCGACGACCTCGGCCATCGAGTAGCCGGGCGCCACGAGCCCGTACGTCACACCTTCGACGGCGGCGCACTCGCCGATGGCGAACACGGAGGGATCGGCCGTCCGGCAGGCCGCGTCGACCAGGTACCCACCGCGCGGCCCCAGTTCCAGCCCCAGGTCGAGGTCGGTCCGCGGCCGGATGCCGGCGCTGAACACCACGACGTCGAGGTCCAGCTCCAGCCCGGAGGCGAGCTTCGCGATCAACCGCGACCCGTCCCGTTCGATCGAGGAGGCCGAGGTCCCGGTGTGCACGGTCAGGTCGAGCTTCTCGACCAGCCGCTTCAGCAACGACGCACCGCCGTCGTCGACCTGGATCGGCATCAGCCGCGGCGCCAGCTCCACGACGTGCGGCGACACCCCCATGCCCCGCAACGCGTTGGCGGCCTCCAGCCCGAGCAACCCGCCACCCAGCACCATCCCGGACTTCCGGCCGGGCCGGGACGCGGCCTCGACGGTCGCGCGGATCGCGTCCAGGTCGTCGATGGTCCGGTAGACGTGGCAGCCGGGCAGGTCGCGGCCGGGCACCGGCGGCACAAATGGCACCGAACCCGTGGCCAGCACCAGAGCGTCGTACGAAACCTCGACACCGGAGGCTCCGACGACCACGCGCCGTTCCCGGTCCACCGACACGACCTTCTCGCCGAGCCGCAGCTCGCAGCCGGTCAGCGCGGGCAGTTCCAGCCCCGTCGAGCTCCAGCTGTCCACATAGGACGACAGCGCCACCCGGTCGTACGCGGGGCGGGATTCCTCGCCGAACACGACGATCCGCCACGCGGAGTCGCGCAGGAGGTCGACGAGCCGGTGGCCCACCATGCCGTGGCCGATCACGACCAGCGTTCGAGTCATCGCAAGTCCCTCCTCCCGCCCCGGCATCGTCACCGGGCCGTGTGTCATCCCCAGGTCTGCTGTGTGTCGGCCCGGTAAAGCGGCCGCGGTCACACGCCCGCGTGGGCGAGCGACGGACGCGCCGCGAAGACGGTGCGGCGCAGGTAGAACCACCAGGTCGTGGCGAGGCAGAGGCCGTAGAAGACGAGGATCGCGGTGAGCGCGGGCGTCAGCGTCTTCGAGCCCTCCAGCGAGAACTTGAAGACGAGGTTCACCAGCACACCGCCGGCCGCGCCGATCGCACCCGCGATGCCGACCACCGCGGCGGCCTGGCGCTTCGCGGACTTGTCGCAGTCCGACTGGGTGCGGAAGATCGCCGGGATCATCCGGTACGTCGACCCGTTGCCGACGCCCGCCAGCACGAACAACGCGATGAACGAGCCGAAGAACAGCGCGAAGTTCTTCGTGTCGACGCTCAGGATCACGCCGACGGTGCCCAGCGCGAGGCCGACGAACGTCCCCAGCGTCACCTTGGCACCGCCGATCCGGTCCGCGAGCCACCCGCCCAGCGGCCGGGCCACCGACCCGATCAACGCCCCGAGGAACGCGAGCGCCACCCAGCCCTTGTGGTCGGCGAACGACAGCTTGATCAGCGACGGGAACGCGAACGAGAACCCGATGAACGACCCGAACGTGCCGATGTACAGGAACGACATCACCCACGTGTGCTGGTTCGACAGCGCGAGCTTGTACGACTGCCCGTCCGGCTTGGCCTGCGTCAGGCTGTCCATGAAGAACCACGCGCAGGCCGTCGCCACGACGATGAACGGCATCCAGATCAACGCCGCGTAGGCGAGGTTGACGCCGGTGCCGATGGTGATCACGATCGGCACGAGCAGCTGCGTGATCGCGACGCCGAGGTTGCCGCCGGCCGCGTTCAAGCCGAGCGCCAGCCCCTTCTTGCCCTCGGGGTAGAAGAACGAGATGTTCGCCATCGACGACGAGAAGTTGCCGCCGCCGAGCCCCATCGCGGCCGACGTGAGCAGGAAGAACCAGTAGGGCGTGCCCGGCGTGCTGACCGCGTGGGCGAGCATCGCGCACGGGATGAGCAGCAGCCCGGCGCTGATCGTCGTCCACGCCCTCCCGCCGAACCTCGGCACCGCGAACGTGTACGGCACCCGCAGCGCCGCACCGACCAGGTTCGGCACGATCAGCAACCAGAACTGCTGGCCCACGCTGAAGTCGAAGCCGACGGAGCCGAGGCTCACCACCACGATGCTCATCAGCACCCACACGCTGAACCCGAGGTTCTCCGCGAGGATCGAGAACGCCAGGTTCTTGCGGGCGATCCGCTTGCCCCTGCTCTCCCAGAACTCGGGCTTCTCCGGCTCCCAGTGGTCGATCCAGCTCATTGAAGTCCTCCGCGGGTCGGCGTTGCCGGGAAACCTAAGAACCGCGCGTTACCAGGGCGTTCTGGCCGATGACGGCGACGGCAACTCCGCCGCACATCACGCCGGGGCCGGCTGTGAGGCGCCGAGCCAGTCGAGCAGCCCGCACACCGCGTCCTTGCAGCCACCGCACCCCGTCGTGGCCCGCGTGGCCTCCGCGAGCTGCGGCAACGTCTCCGCCCCCGCCCGCCAGGCCGACACGATCTGTCCTTTGGAGACGGTGTTGCAGCGGCAGATCACCGCGCTGGACGGCAGGTCGGCGGGAGACGCGGCCTCGGCCGGCAACGCCCGTCCGAGCAGCAACGCGAGCCGGTCCGTCGGCGCCGGGATGCCCCGGTCGTAGAGCTGCGTGATCGTGGCGGCCGCGTCCGGCGCGCCGAGCACGATCGCGCCCGTCACCCGGTCGTCGCGCAGCACGAGCTTGGCGTACCGGCCGCGCGAGGGTTCCTGGAAGCACAGGACTTCCGAGTCGGGGCAGTCGACGTCGGTGTGCACGTCCCCCAACGCCGCGAGGTCCACGTCGCGTGCCTTGAGTCTGGTGACGACGGAGGTGCCGCTGTATCGGGCGGCCGGGTTCGCGCCGGTCAGGCGGTCGGCGAGCACCGCGGCCTGGTCCCACGCGGGCTGCACCAGCCCCGACACGGTGCCGGGGTGCTGGGCGCAGTCGCCGATCGCGTGGATGCGCGGGTCGCTGGTCCTGAGTGCGTCGTCGACGACGATGCCGCGGTCGACGGTCAGACCTGCCTGCACCGCCAGGGACGTCTCGGCGCGCACGCCCGCGGACACCACGACGAGCTCGGCGGGGACGTGGGTGCCGTCGTCGAGGACGAGGCCGTCGCCGGGGAGGTACTTGGCGGCGAAGGCGTTCAGGCGGAACTCGATGCCGAGCTTGCCCAGCGTGCGGGCGAGGACGCCGCCGGCGCCGGGGTCGAGCTGGCGTTCCATGAGGTGGCCGACGGGGTGCACGACGGTGACGAGGCAGCCGCGGCCGGCCAGGCCCCGAGCGGCCTCGATGCCGAGCAGCCCGCCGCCGAGGACGACGACGGGTGCGCCCTTGGCGGCGGCGTTCGCGATCTGGGCGCAGTCGTCGAGGGTGCGGAAGGCGACGACTCCGGGGGCGAGCTTGCCGTCCTCGAGGAGGCCCTCGGCCGGTGGGACCCAGGGGACGCTGCCGGTCGCGAGGACGAGGGCGTCGTAAGGGATGGTCTCGACGGACTCGGCCCCACCGGGCTCGGCGGAGGCTGGGGCCGGGGAAGCGGCTGGGGCAGGGGCAGGGGATGAGCCGGTGGCGGAAGCCGGGCCGGAGGCGGTGGCGGAAGCCGGAGCTGAGGCGGTGGCGGAAGCCGGAGCTGAGGCGGTGGCGGAAGCCGGAGTGATGGTCACCGTGCGCGAGGTGCGGTCTATCCCCACCACCTCGGTGCCCAGCCGCAGGTCGATGCCGTGCTCGGCCGCCCACCCCTCGTCGTGCAGCCGCGTCGACTCCGGCGTCATCGCCCCCGCGACCACCGTCGACAACAGCACCCGGTTGTAGGCGGCGTGCGGCTCCGCACCCACCACGGTCACCGACACGTCCGGGTCCCGGCGGCGCAGTTCGTCCGCCAACCGGGCGCCCGCCATGCCGTACCCGACGATCACGACTCGCCTCATGCCCGCTCCAATCGCACCGCGCACACCTTGAACTCGGGCATCCGGCTCGTGGGATCGAGCGCGGGGTTGGTGAGCAGGTTCGCCCGCCCGTCACCGGGGAAGTGGAACGGCAGGAACACCGCGTCGGCCCGCATGCTCGGCACGCAGCGCACGACCGCCGTCACCGTTCCCCGCCTGGACACGACGCGTGCCAGACCGTCCGGACTCAGCCCCGCGCGCGAGGCCGTGTCCGGGTGCATCTCCACGTACATCTCGGGAACGGCCTTCAGCAGCTCGTCGATCCGCCGCGTCTGCGCCCCCGACTGGTAGTGCTGCAACACGCGACCGGTGGTGGCCTGCAACGGGAAGTCGGCGTCCGGCGGTTCGGCCGGGCCGCGGTGGTCGACCGGGACGAACCGCGCCAGCCCGTCCTGATGTGCGAACCGGTCGAGGAACAGCCTCGGGGTGCCGGGGTGGTCGACCGAGGGCACCGGCCAGTGCAGCTGCTCGGTCTCCAGCCGCTCGTACGTCACGCCCGAGTAGTCGGAGAGGCCACCCGCCGACGCGCGCCGCAGTTCCTCGAAGACCTCCTGCGGCGCAACGGGAAACCCGTCCGGCACGCCGAGCCGGGACGCGAGCCCGTGCAGCAGCTCCAGGTCGCTGCGCACCCCGGGCGGCGGGTCGAGTGCCTTGCGGCGCCTGATGATCCGGCCCTCGAGGTTGGTCATCGTGCCGTCCTCCTCGGCCCACTGCGTCACCGGGAACACGACGTCGGCCATCGCCGCCGTCTCCGACAACACGAAGTCCGCCACCACCAACAGGTCCAGCGAACGCAACCGGTCGGCCACGCCGGACGCGCGCGGCGCCGACACCACCGGGTTGCTGCCGAACACCAGCATCGCCTTGATGTCCTCGGCGACCAGCAGTTCGTACGCGCTGCGGCCGGGGCCGGGCAGCCAGTCGACACCCCAGACGTCCATGACGTGCCGCCGCGCCACGGGATCGTCGATCTTGCGGTAGCCGGGCAGCTGGTCGGCCTTCTGCCCGTGCTCGCGGCCGCCCTGGCCGTTGCCCTGCCCGGTCAGGCAGCCGTAGCCGGAACCCACGCGGCCGGGAAGTCCCAGCGCCAGCGCCAGGTTGATCCACGCCGACACGGTGTCGGTGCCGGACGCGTGCTGCTCGGTGCCGCGCCCCGACAGGATGTAGGACCGCCCGGCCAGCATGTGCACGGCGGCGCGCTGGTCAGCGGCGGAGACACCGGTGACGCGTTCGGTCTGCTCCGGCCACCACGACGCCGCCACCCGCCACGCGTCGTCGAAACCCGTGGTGCGCGCGGAGATGTACTCCTTGTCGATCACGCCCTCGATGACGGCGGTGTGCAGCAGCCCCAGCGCCAGCGCCAGATCGGTGCCGGGCGCGGGCTGCAGGTGCAACGTCGCGCGCTCGGCCGTCGCGGTCCGGCGCGGGTCGATGACGATCAGCCGCGCGCCTTCGAGGTGCCGCAGGAACGGCGGCATCGTCTCGGCCGGGTTCGAGCCCGCGAGCAGCACGGTGTCCGCGGTGCGCAGGTCCGTCAACGGAAACGGCATCCCGCGGTCGAGCCCGAACGCCTTGTTGCCCGCGGCAGCGGCGGACGACATGCAGAACCGGCCGTTGTAGTCGATCTGCGAGGTCTTCAGCGCCACCCGAGCGAACTTGCCGAGCGCGTAAGCCTTTTCGTTCGTCAGCCCACCGCCGCCGAACACCGCGACCTCGTCGGGCTCGTAGAACCCGATCCGCGCCGCCACGTGGTCCAGCGCCTCGTCCCACGACACCGGCGCACCGTGCAGCAGCGGGGTGGTGAGCCGGCCGGGGTGGCGCAGCAGTTCCCCCGCCGTCCAGCCCTTCTGGCACAGCCCACCGGGACCAGGGGCCACCTGGCCGTCGATGACGCTCATGGAGCACTGCAGCGCGCAGTAAGGGCAATGGGTCACGCCTTCGAACGCTAAGAAGCGCTCGTTAACCCAAAGCGACGCAATGTTTCGTCAGTGGAAAATGGCCCGCTCACAGCAGTGCGGTGACGAAGTGAGCAGCTCGTTCCAAGCCCGCAAAGGACTGCGGCGTTGACAACGGGTGCAGCGCGTGCACGGCGAGCCGGAACATCGTCGCCCGCACCAGCACCTGTTCCCACTCGGCCTGGTGGCTCCACCGGTGGAACAGGCCGGTGTCCGCGCCACCCCAGGCCACGGCGTCCACGGCGATCACGGCCGCGGCCCACTCTGCGGGACGCCAGTACGCGGTGAAGTCGATGACGGCGGGCGGGGCGTTGCCCGCGAACAGCACGTTGCCGAACAGGTCCCCGTGCACGACCTGCGACTTGAGGTTGAGCGGCTTGCGCAGCTCCTTCAGCAGGTCGAACGTCCGCCCGCCGAGGTCGGCGTCGAGCGGCACGTCCTCCTCGCCCCACGCCTTGCGGTCGGCGACGGCGAACACGTCCGTGCGCGTGTCGAGGAACCGGGGCTTGGGCAGCTCCGCGGTGGCCTGGTGCAGGCGCTGGGCGACGGCGATGACCTCGTCGTGGCGTGGTTCGGCCCGCCCGGCCAGGAACTTGGTGGCGGACCAGCCGCCGACGACGTACCGGCCGTCGGTCGATCTCAGCGGGCGGCCGATGCGCAGGTGGTGGACGTCGAGACCGTCGAGGGTCTTCGCGATCCAGGTGGCCTCGGCGGGCTTGGGCGCGGGCCTGATGGTCGCGTCACCGCACCGCCAGGCCGGGCCGCCGTCGATGAGCTCGGGTTCGGCGTCACGTGCCCCGAACGCCGCACGCACGTGCGCTGGGGGCGGTTCGGGGGAGCGGGTCACGGTCGGGCACGCTACCTGCTTAGACCGTCCGGGTGGTGGAAGGCAGCACACCGTGAGTCGTGCCGCCACTCGAAAAGCCGAACGGCTGATGGGTGCGTTCGGGTGGCAAAGCACCCGAACGCACCCACGTGCCTTAGTACGTCGGCAGGCTCGGGTCGACCTCACGGGCCCACGCGAGCACGCCGCCACCGACGTGCACGGCGTCGGAGAAGCCCGCCTTGTGCAACGCCGCCAGGGCCTCCGCCGAGCGCGCACCGGACTTGCAGTGCAGCACCAGCGGCTTGTCCTGCGGGAGTTCCGAGAACGCCTCGCCGGACAGGATCTTGTCCTTGGGGATCAGCACGGAACCGGGGATCCGGACGATCTCGAACTCGTGCGGCTCGCGCACGTCCACCAGCAGGAAGTCCTCACCGGACTCCTGCTTGTGCTTGAGCTCGAGCGGCGTGATCGTGTTGCCCGCGGCCGCCTGCTGCGCGTCCGTGGACACGACCCCGCAGAACGCCTCGTAGTCGATCAGCTCGGTGATCTTCGGGGACTCCGGGTCCTTGCGGATCTTGATGGTCCGGTACGACATCTCCAGCGCGTCGTAGACCATCAGACGGCCCAGCAGCGGGTCGCCGATGCCGGTGAGCAGCTTGATCGCCTCGGTCACCATGATCGAACCGATCGACGCGCACAGCACGCCCAATACGCCGCCCTCGGCGCACGACGGGACCATGCCGGGAGGCGGCGGCTCCGGGTAGAGGTCGCGGTAGTTGAGGCCCTGGCCGTTCGGCGCGTCCTCCCAGAAGACGCTGACCTGGCCCTCGAACCGGAAGATCGAACCCCACACGTACGGCTTGCCCAGCAGCACCGCGGCGTCGTTCACCAGGTACCTGGTGGCGAAGTTGTCGGTGCCGTCGAGGATCAGGTCGTAGTCGCGGAAGATCTCCAGCGCGTTCTCGGAGTTGAGGTGCGTCTGGTGCAGGATCACCTTGACGAACGGGTTGATCTCGGCGACCGAGTCGCGCGCCGACTCCGCCTTCGGGCGGCCGACGTCGGACTGGCCGTGGATCACCTGGCGTTGCAGGTTCGACTCGTCCACGACGTCGAAGTCCACGACGCCGAGCGTGCCGACCCCGGCCGCGGCCAGGTACAGCAGTGCCGGGCTGCCCAGGCCGCCCGCGCCGACGACGAGCACCTTCGCGTTCTTCAGCCGCTTCTGCCCGTCCACCCCGACGTCCGGGATGATCAGGTGCCGGCTGTAGCGCGCGACTTCTTCCTTGGTCAGCTCCGCGGCTGGCTCAACGAGCGGCGGAAGCGCCATGCTGGTCCTCCTCGACGAATGTCTCCGTGTCCGAGACAACGTCTACCCTGCCTCGACTCTTCCCCGTTGGAAAGCTGTCTCAGCCTGCGGGAAAGGCGTTCGTCTTGCACACCTTGCCGTCGGCGGGCACGACGTCCTGGCCCGCGTTGAGCTGCGAGACGAAGTCGTTCGAGACGCCGAACGTCTGCTGCATCATCACGGGGGCCGGCGCGTCGTTCTCCTGGCAGGCCGCGTGGCCGTTGCCCAGGGCGTGCCCGACCTCGTGGTTGATCACGTACGTGCGGTATCCGGCCAGGTCGGGGCCGTAGACCATGGCGCCGCGGACCCAGCGGGCAACGTTGATGACCACGCGCTTCTGACCGGGGTTGTAGCAGGAGGTCTCGAACGGGATCTCCTTGCCGCACAGCGTGTGGGTGGTCTTCGTGGTGGTGAGCGTCACGGTGAAGTCGGGGTTCTGGTTCCCCTCGACCCGCTGCAACGCGACCTGCTTGGTGCCGATCCAGCTGCGCGGGTCGGACAGGATGCCGTCGATCGTGCGCGCGAACGCGGCCGCGTCGTCGTTGTAGTCCGCCGCGTTGACGCCGTCCTCGATGGCGATCGCGTACTTGCGGAACTTCTGCGCGCCCGCGTCACCGATCCGCTGGCCCGCGCCGGCGATGGCCTTGAACGTGCCGACGCCGTTCTCCGAGAACGCCGGACCGCCGGGGAGCTCGGCGGTCGGGATGTTGAGCACGGGCTTCTGTTTCTGCACCTCGGAGGCGGGGGCCTCGGGCGTGCTGACAGGCGTCTCGGCGGCGTTCGTGCCGCCGGTCTCACCGCCCGCACCCGTCTTGGGCTGGACGGTGTCGAGCACCACGAGCGCCGTCAGCACCAGCAGCACCGGGATCGCGTAGATCCGCCAGCCGTAGTTGGAGACGAGCTTCTTCATCCCGCTCTTCTTGCGGGGGCGTCGCATGGCCTGGGTCGCGTCCGGTTCCCAGGCGGCCGCGAGTGGTTCCGCGCTGGTCCGCCGCTCGCCGCGGCGGTAGCGGTCGGAGGGCGGCACAGGACGTCCTCGCTCGGGGGCGCGATTCACGTCGTCCAGGGTCCCACATCCCCCGTATGGCCGTCGTTCATCACCATGTGTGTCGGTCGACCGCCTCCCACATGCCCAGCACGGCCCTCGCCACGGTGGCGGGCCGCTCCATCTGGGCGACATGGCCGGTCTTGGGGAGCACGAGCAGTCGCCCCCTGGGCAGCAGCCGCGCGGTCCGCGGCCCCTTCTGCACGCTGACGAGCCGGTCGTTCTCCCCCCACAGCACCAGCGTCGGCGCCTTGACCAGCGGCAGCAGCCGCCACAGCGACTTCGGGCCGGGCGTGAGCCAGCTCTGCATCAGCCCGAACGTGCTGCGGTTGAGCGCCTGCCCCGCCCACCTCTGCCGGGCGCGCTCCTCGTTCTCCTTGATCGACTCCTCGATGCGGTGGTCCGGCACCACGCTCGGGTCGGCGAAGCACAGGGTCAGCATCTGCTTGGTGCGCTCGTGCGCGGTGAGCTTGGCGAGCTCCCGGCGGACCCTCGCCCCGACGACCGGCAGCACCGCGAGGGCCATCCGCGGGTCGGACATGCGGTCGAGCCGCGGCCTCAGGTCGGGCACCGCCGGCGAGACGAGCGTGAGCGTCCTCACCAGGTCGGGCCTGCTCGCGGCCACGATGACCGAGATCGCGCCGCCCATGGAGTTGCCGAACAGGTGCACCGGCTCGTCGAACGTCTCCAGGTACTTGACGACCGTCCGGGCGTGCGTGGCGAGGCTGAAGTCGTAGCCGGGGATCGGCTCGGACCTGCCGAACCCTGGCAGGTCGATCGAGTAGCCGCTGACGTGCTCCCGGAGCTGGGCCGCCAGGTCCGTCCAGTTCGTCGCCGACCCACCGAGCCCGTGGACGTAGACCGCTTTCGGCCCGTCTCCCGGTGTGACCCTGACGTGCACCTCGTGCCCGTCCACCTGGTGCAACTCACCAGGCCACGGCGTTTGCGACGTGTCCAGCGGAGGCAGCTCGACCGTGGACAACGGGGCAGGAATCAACGTGCTCACCAGACCAGGATGCGGGAAATCGGGCGCAGATGGTTCCCGCATGTGGGCTACCAGCGAGTAAGGTTGCGCTAGCCCCGGACAGGCAACCCCTCTCCGACGGCGCATCACTCGTGCTGGAGGCACCATGACGGAGACGGCGCAGAGCGCACCCGCAGGCAGGGGCGTTCGACTGCCGCGCACCGCCCGCCGCGCGCAACTGCTCGCGGCCGCGCAGGACGTGTTCGTCGCCAACGGCTACCACGCCGCGGCGATGGACGAGATCGCCGAGCGAGCAGGCGTGTCGAAGCCGGTGCTGTACCAACACTTCCCGGGCAAGCTCGAGCTCTACATGGCACTGCTCGAGTCCCATGTGGACGAGCTGGTCGGCCGGGTCCGCACCGCCATCGCCTCGTCGTCGGACAACAAGCTCCGCGTCCGCGCCGCCGTGGCCGCCTTCTACGACTTCGTCGACGGCGAGGGCCAGGCGTTCCGCATGGTGTTCGAGTCGGACCTGCGCTCCGAGCCGTCCGTGCAGTCGGCCGTGGAGCGCGCGACCACCGACTCCGTCGACGCGATCACCGAGACCATCACGGCCGACGCCGGGCTGGACGAGGAGCGCGCCCGGCTGCTGGCCGTCGGCCTGGTCGGGTTGTCGCAGGTCACCGCCCGGTCGTGGCTCGCGGACAACCGCCGGGTGCCCAAGGAGGACGCGGTGGCGTTGATCTCGAACCTGGCGTGGCGCGGCATCGGCGGCGGGTTCCCGCTCCAGCACTGACCGCACGAAAAAGGGCCCGCGAGTGCGGGCCCTTTCTCACATCAGCGCGGCTATTCGTCTCGCGACGTCCTCCGAGCGTTCCAGCGGCAGCATGTGCCCGGTCTTCGGGTAGATCACGAACTCGGCCGACGGCAACGCCTCCGCCAGCACCCGTGAGTGCCGGATCGGCGTCAGCACGTCCCACGACCCGGCCATGACCACCGTCGGGATGTCGGAGAGCACCTCCAAAGCCTCCCGCCGCTGGTGCAGCGTGAGCTCCTCCCGGATCCCGACGAACGCCTCCCCGGAGGTGTTCCCGGCCATCGCCGCGGCCGCCCGGACGTCCCGCCACGAGGGCCGCCGCCCGAACGTCACGCGCAACCCCGGCGCGATCAGCCGCCCGAACCCCACCTTCGGCCGGCCGGCCAGCCACCTCCCGGCCAGCTTCTCCACCGCGAGCTGCCGGGGCAGGTTCCCGCACGAGGTGGCGATCAACGCCACCCCGGACACCCGCGCGAACAGCTCGGGCCGCTGCTCGGCCAAGGCCATGATCGTCATGCCGCCGAGCGAGTGCCCGGCGAGCACGACCCGTCCGGTGGGAGCGCACTCCTCGATCACCGCGGCCAGGTCGTCGGCCAGGTCGGAGATGGTCCCGGAACCGGAGGACCCGCCGTGCCCGCGCACGTCGTAGCGCACCACCCGGCCAGGCAGTGCGGCGGCGACGCGGTCCCACGTGGTCAGGTCCATCGTCCAGCCGTGCAGCAGCACGGCGGTCACGTCGGAGGACGAAGGCCCCGACGTGACGACCTTCAGACGATCAAGAACGAGCGACGCCATGCGCGCATCCCCGGCTTCCCGACCAGTCCCGCCTCGTCCAGGAACGACATGATCCGCTCCCCCGACCACCGGATGGTCTCCTGGAAGCGGGGGTTGCCGAGCGCCTGCCGGTGCGCCTCGCGCACGTCCAGGCCGACGGCCGCGTACACGGCCGGGTTGATCAGCGTGCGCGTGATCATCATCGACACCGTCGCGATCAGCCACTTCTGGTACGGCTTCTCGAAGCCGCGCAACGACTCCATCCCGCGCGTGAGCTCCTCGCGGGCGAAGCGCACGTGGCGGGCCTCCTCGAGCACGTGGATGCGGTTGACCATGCGCACCAGGGGCTGCACGGTCTCGTCGTTCATGGCCTCGCGCTGCAGGCGGTCGAGGATCTCCTCGGCGACCAGGATCGAGCCGTACATGGCGGGCCCGTAGCCGATCGCGGGCAGCAGCTTGCCCAGCGTGTGCGTGCGCTTGACCGGACCGTACGGCGGGCAGCCGATGCGTTCGACCAGGCGCGCGAACATCGTCGAGTGCCGGCACTCGTCGGCCACCTCGGTGAGCGCGTACTGGGCGTGCCGCGAGGTCGGGTCGGTGTTGTAGACGACCTTCACCAGCATCTGCATGAGCAGCAGCTCGAACCACAGGCCGACGGACGCGATCGACGCCAGCTCGTGCTTGGACAGCTCGATGCGCTGCTCCTGCGAGAGCGTGTCGTAGAGAGGCGTGCCGTAGAGCGAGATGCGCTGTTCAGGGATGTAGAAGAGGCCGTCCACCAGAGGTGCGGACCAGTCGATGTCCACCTCGGGGTCGTAGAACTTCTCGGCGGACGACTTGAGCAGCCGTTCCGCGGTCTTCTCCCGATCGGCGACCCTCATCGATTGCCCTCCTCGGTAAGTGTTACTTGAGGTAACGGTTACTTCTGGTAGCGTGCGTCACATGGCACGCACTGTCAAGGGGCCGGACGCGCGACGTGAGCGGTGGAAGGGTCATCGCGAGCAGCGCAGGGCGGAGTTCGTGGAGGCCACGATCGCCGTCGTGGCCAAGAAGGGGCCGGACGTCGGCATGGAGGACGTGGCCGCGGAGGCCGGCGTCAGCAAACCCGTGCTGTACCGGCACTTCACCGACAAGTCCGACCTGTACCTGGCAGTGGGCCAGAAGGCCACCGAGGTCCTGATGGAACGGATGGGACCCGCGCTCGCCGCGGAGGGCTCGATCCGCGACCGCATCACCGGCATCGTCGACGCCTACCTGTCGGTCATCGAGGAGAACCCGAACCTCTACCGGTTCGTCGTGAAGGGCTCGTTCGCGGACCGCCCGGTCGAGAAGGACGTGGTGGCGGAGGACAAGAACCTCATCGCCGCGACGCTGGCCCGCATCCTCGGCGACTACCTGCGCGCGTTCGACATGGACTCCGGCGGCGCCGAGCCGTGGGCGCACGCGCTCGTCGGCATGGTGCAGAACGCCGGTGACTGGTGGCTCGAGCGCCAGACCATGTCCCGCGCGAACCTGAGCGACTACCTCGCCACGATCATCTGGCACGCCCTCGACGGACTGCTGCGGTCCGCAGGGGTCGAGATCGATCCCGCAACGCCACTCACCCCTCTGCGATTGGTGGACTGACGGCTGCTAGTCGATCTCCGATTGGTGGACTGTTGGCTTCCCCCCGCACGACGACGGAGACGTGTCGGGCTCACACCCGACGATTCCTGCTTCTTCACCCCGGGTAGGGAGGTTCCGACAGATGCCTCACCAGCTCACGCCGGTTCGGTCTCACACCGTCTCCACAGGCAGCAACCGCCAGCCCGGCGGCCAGGATGTTCTTCGCCGCGTTCACGTCACGGTCGTGGACGGCTCCGCACGGACACCGCCACTGCCGCACGTTCAACGAGAGCGTGTCTGCCAGATGTCCGCATTTCGAGCATGTCTTGCTCGAAGGCAGCCATCGGTCGACCACGATCAATTGGCGGCCGTACCAGGAGGATTTGTACTCCAGCATGCGACGCATCTGCGACCACGAAGCGTCGGCGATGGCACGCGCAAGCCAGCGGTTGCGCAGCATGCCTTTGACGTGCAGATCCTCGATCACGATCGTTTGATTCTCACGAACGAGCCGAGTCGTCAGCTTGTGCAGGTGGTCGCTGCGTCTGTCGGCGACGCGAGCGTGCACACGCGCGATCCTGCGTCGCACCTTTTCCCGATTGGCCGAGCCCTTCTGCTTCCTCGCCAGGAGACGTTGCGCCTTGGCGAGGCGCACCCGCTCTTTCGCTTCGTGCCGCGGGTTCGCGATTCTTTCGCCGGTCGAAAGCGTCATCAACGCCGTCACCCCAGCATCGACACCCACTGCGGACGAGACGGGGGCATGGTGATCCACGAAGGCGTCGACGCGCATCGACACGAACCAACGACCCGCATGGTCCCTGCTCACCGTGACCGTCGAGGGCGTCACACCAGCCGGCAGAGGACGGGACCACACGATCGCCAACGGCTCCGACATCTTGGCGAGGGTCAACCGACCGTCGCACCAGCGGAAGGCCGACCGCGTGTATTCCGCCGCCGCACGGGACTTCTTCTTCGACTTGAAGCGCGGATATCGTGCGCGCTTTGCGAAGAAGCTTGCGAACGCTCCGTGCAAGTTCCGCAAGGACTGTTGCAACGGGACGCTGGACACCTCACGCAGGAAGGCGAGGTCCTCCGACTTCTTCCAGGAACTCAGCATCGCCGACGTGTCGCCGTACGAGACGTTGCGTCGCTCGCCGCTCCACGCGGCAGCCCGAACCGCCAATGCCTTGTTGTAAACCAGACGCACGCACCCGAACGTGCGCGCGAGCTCCGCAGCCTGCGCATCCGTTGGGTAGAAGCGGTACTTGAACGCCCGTTTCGTCGACGACCTCCCCACAAGCCCATCCTTGCAGCGAACACCAGCTCAAGAACCGCAGGGTCGATCGAATCCTCACCTACTCGAAGAAAACCGCCGAATTGGAGTGGACTGATGAGCGAGCACGAGCACGACGAAGAGGGCTACACCGGCGCCGCCACGCTCGTGTTCGGCTCCGAGGAAGTGGCCGTCGAGGTCGAACTGCGGGGCTACTTCCAGCCCATCGACGGCCGCTACCACTGGTACGGCCGCGTGAAGAAGAACGACGACGTCACCAGCCGCGTCGAAGGGGGCGCGCGGTCCGCGTTGCTGCGCACCCCCACCGGGCAGGCGGAGGGGACGCTCACCGACCAGGACCCGTGGGGCCGCTACCGGGTCGGTGGCATCTCCACTCCGCCTTACAAGATCGAGGAACCCGCCGAGCACTAGGCGCGGCGCCTCAGCAGCACACCACCCAGGACCAGGATCAGACCGAACGCCGCCAACGGCAACGCCGGGAAACCGGTCCAGGCGATCGGTGAGTCCTCCCGCACCTTCACGGTCGCGGAGCAGCGGGGATCGGACCCGCCGGGCTTGCAGTTCGAGCCCGGCACGTCCGAGGTGACGACGTTGCGCAGGTCACCGGCACCCGACGCGGTCACCCAGTAGGTGACCGTCGCCGAACCACCGACCGCCAGCTCGCCGGACCAGGTCAGCACGGGCGAGGTGAACGTGCCCGCGTCCGTGCCGCCCCAGCGCGCGTGCTTCAGCACGTCGGCCAGGGAGTCGGTGAACGATGCGGAAACCGGTGTCTGGCCGGTGTTCCGCACGGTCACGGTGTAGGTGATCCGGTCACCTGGCCCGGCCTGCGCCCGATCCGCCTTCTTCACGATCTCCAGCCCGGACACCGGGGTCTCCGTGCCACACCGCTCAGGGCAGTTCGACGGCGTGTCCGACGTGACCACGTTGCGCAGCTTGAAGTCGCCGGTCGGCGGGTCGTTCACGCGCACCCGGTACGTCACCGACTTCGTGGCACCGATCGCGAGTTCACCGGACCAGGTCAGCTTGGGCGACTGGAACGTCCCGGCGGTCGTGTCCACGAAGGACGCGTCGTCCAGCACGCCGCTCAGGTCGTCCACGAACGTGGCGGGCGCCAGCACCGTCTGGCCGGTGTTGGTCACCGTGACGGTGTAGCTGACGAGGTCGCCGGGCTTCGCGGAGGTCGTGTCGGCCTTCTTCACGATCTCCAGCCGCGGCACCAGCACCTCGACCGCGCAGCCCTCGCGGCAGTTCGAGCCGGGGGTGTCGGAGGTGACGACGTTCTTCAGCCGCAGGTCGCCCTCGCTCGTGACGGTCACCGAGTACCGGACCGTCGCGGACGCGCCCTGAGCGAGGTCGCCCCTCCAGGTCAACCGCGGCGCGGCGTACACGGCGAGCCCCGAAGTCGAAGCCGCGTCACCGTTGTAGGTCGCGTCGTCGAGCACCTCGGTCATGTCGTCCACGAACTCGGCGTCGCGCAGCAGCGTGGCGCCGGTGTTGGTGACGACGATCGTGTACGTGACCTTCTCGCCCGGCTTGGCCTCGGCCCGGTCCGCCTTCTTCACGATCTGGAAGCCGGCGATCGGGGTGTCCGTGGTGCAGCCGTCCGCGCAGTCGGTGTCGGGAACGTCCGACGTCACCACGTTCTTGAGCCGCTTGTCGCCGTCGCCGGTGACCCTCACCGAGTAAGTGATCGTCACCGACTCACCCACGGCCAAGTCGCCGGTCCACGTCAGCTTCGGTGACGTGAACGTGCCCGCGCTCGTGCCGATCCAGGTCGCGTCGTCCAGCACACCGCTCAGGTCGTCGGTGACGGTGATTCCACTGTGGACCGTCTGGCCGGTGTTGGTGATCACGACTGTGTACTCGACGACGTCACCGGGCTTGGCGGACGCCGAGGAAGAAGTCTTCACCAGCTTCAACCCGGCGATCGGCGTGGACGTCGCGCAGTCGACGCACTTCCCACCCGGCGTAGTGGTCGTCACCACGTTGTCGAGGCTGAAGTCCCCGGTCACCGCGTTCTTCACGACGACGGTGTACTTCACCTCGGCCACGGCACCGATCGCCAGATCGCCCGTCCAGGTCAGGACGGGTGAGGTGAACGTGCCCGCGCTCGCGCCACCCCAGTTCGCGTCGTCCAGTACCTTCGTGAGGTCGTCGGAGAACGACGCGCCCTTCAGCTCGGTCTGACCGGTGTTCCGCACGGTCACGGTGTACGTGACGGTGTCGCCCGGCTTGGCCGACTTCACGTCGACGGACTTGCTGACCTCCATGCCCGGCAACGGCGTCGACGTCGAGCACTTCGGGTCCGTCGAACCCGGAGGGCAGTTGCCACCGGGGTCGTCGGAGGTGACGACGTTGTTCAGGCGGTGGTCGCCGGCCGCGGTCACCTCGACCGAGTACGTGATCACGGCCTGCGACCCGATCGGCAGCGCACCGTTCCACGTCAGCGCCGGTGCCGCGAACGCCACCTCGCCCACGGTCGCCGCCGCGTCGCCGTTCCAGGTCGCGTCGTCGAGCACGCCGGTCAGGTCGTCGCGGAACGAGGCGTTCTGCGCGGTCTGGCCGGTGTTCTTCACGGTCACCGTGTAGGTCACGGTGTCACCGGGCAGCGGGTTCGCCGGCGAGGCCTTCTTCACGATCTCCAGTCCTGCCACGGGGGTGTCGGTCGTGCAGCCCTCGGAGCAGTCGGTGCCGGGGGTCTCCGACGACACGACGTTCTTGAGCCGCTTGTCCCCCGCACCCGTCACCTTCACCGAGTACGTGACCGTCACCGCCGCACCCACGGCGAGGTCGCCGGTCCAGGTCAGGCGAGGTGCCGCGAACGACACCGACCCAGCCGACGCCGCCTGGTCACCGTTCCACGAAGCGTCGTCCAGCACACCGCTCAGGTCGTCGGACACCGAAATTCCACTGTGGACGGTCTGGCCGGTGTTCGTGATCGTCACCGTGTACGTGACGGCGTCGCCGGGTTTCGTCGTGGCCGGATCGGCCTTCTTCACGAGCTTCAGCGACGCGACCGGCGTGTCCGTCGTGCAGCCGTCGGCGCAGTTGTTGCCGGGCGTCTCGGACGTCACGACGTTCTTGAGCCGCTTGTCGCCGGCCCCGGTCACCTTGACCGTGTACGTGACGGTCGCCGTAGCGCCCACCGCCAACTGCCCGGACCAGGTCAGCACCGGAGCGACGAACACACCCGCGCTCGTGCCGACCCACGTGGCGTCGTCCAGCACGCCGGTCAGGTCGTCGCGGAACGACGCGTCGAGCACCGTCTTGCCGGTGTTCCGCACGGTGACGGTGTAGGTCACGACATCGCCCGGCTTGGTCGACGCGGGCTCCGCGGTCTTCTTGATCTCCACGCCGGAGACCGGGGTCGTGGTCGTGCAGTTCGGCACGCAGTTGTTGCCGGGCGTGTCGGACGTGACGACGTTCGTCAGCTCGTGATCACCCTTGCCGGTCACGACGACCGTGTACGTGATCGTCGCCGACCCGCCGATCGGCAGCACGCCGTTCCAGGTCAGCACGGGCGAGGTGAACGTGCCCGCGCTCGTGCCGCCCCACGTCGCGTCGTCCAGCACCTCGGTCAGGTCGTCGCGGAACGAGGCGTTCAGCTCGGTCTGGCCGGTGTTCCGCACGGTCACGGTGTAGGTGACGGTGTCGCCGGGGTTCGCCGACTTCCGGTCGACCGTCTTCACGATCTCCATGCCGGGCAACGGGGTCGTGGTCGAGCACTTCGGATCGGTGGAGCCCGGCGGGCAGTTGCCCGGCACCTCGGTGCTGACCCGGTTGACGAGCTTGTGATCGCCCTTGATCGGGTCGTCGACGCGCACGACGTACGTGACGGTCGCCGTGGCTCCGATCGCCAGGTCACCGGTCCACGTCAGCGTCGGCGCGACCAGCGCGACGGTGCCCGGCGTGGCCTGCCCGGACACCCAGGTGGCGTCGTCGAGCACGCCGGACAGGTCGTCGGTCACCTTCTCCCCGGCCAGCGGCACCTGACCGGTGTTGGTGATCGTCAGCGTGTAGGTCACGGTGTCGCCGGGGTTGGCGGCCTGCCGATCGGTCTTCTTCTCGATCGTCAGTTCACGACCGGGCGTCTCGGTGCTGCACGACGGGTCCTTGGAGCCCGGCGGGCAGTTGTTGCCCGGCGTGTCCGAGGTGATCTTGTTGTTGAGCTTCTTGTCGCCGGGGTTCGGGTTCTTCACCGTCACCGTGTAGGTGATCGTGGCGGTGCCGCCGATCGGCAGGTCGCCCTTCCACTCCAGGCGCGGCCACACCAGCGTCACGGCACCGACCGTGGCCTGCGCGTCGTCGTTGTAGCGCGCGTCGTCCAGCACCTGCGTCAGGTCGTCGGTGAACGACGCTCCCGTTTGGACGGTCTGGCCGGAGTTGGTGACCTTGATCGTGTACGTCACGGTGTCGCCCGGCACGACCTGGTCGCGGTCGTCGGACTTCTCGATCCGCAGGCCGGCGATCGGCGTGCTGGTCGAGCACCTGTCCCCGCCGGGGCAGTTGGCGCCGGGCGTGGTGGACGTGATCACGTTGTCCAGCTTGAAGTCCTGCGGGTCGCCGACCTTCACGGTGTAGGTGACGGTGGCGGTGCCGCCGACCGCGAGGTCACCGGTCCAGGTCAGCCTCGGCGACGCGAACGTGGCGGAACCCGTTGAGGCGTCGGCGGAAACCCACTCGGCGTCGTCCAGCACCTTCGACAGGTCGTCGGTGAAGGTCGCGCCCGCCACCGGGGTCCTGCCGGTGTTCCGGACGGTCACGGTGTACTTGACGACGTCGCCGGGCTTGGCCGACTCGCGGTCCACCGCCTTCTCGAACTCCACGCCGGACACCGGGGTGGTCGTCGTGCAGTTCGGCACGCAGTTGTTGCCAGGAGTCTCGGACGTCACGACGTTCGTCAGCTGCTTGTCGCCCTTGCCGGTCACGACGACGGTGTAGGTGACCGTCGCGGACTCGCCGACCGCCAGAGCGCCGTTCCAGGTCAGCGTCGGCGCGGCGAAGTTCGCGGTGCCGGCGGAAGCCGTCGCGCTGCCCCAGGTCGCGTCGTCCAGGACCTGGGTGAGGTCGTCGGCGAACGAGGCGTCGAGCGGCGTCTTGCCGGTGTTGCGGACGGTGACCGTGTACTTCACGGTGTCGCCGGGGTTCGCTGACCGCCGGTCGACCTCCTTCGTGATCTCCACCCCGGAGACCGGCGTCGAGGTGCGGCAGTCCGCGTCCGTCGAGCCCGCCGGGCAGTTGTTGCCGGGCGTGGACGACGTGATCACGTTGTCCAGCTGGTGATCGCCCTTGCCGGTGACCTTGACCGTGTACGTGACGGTCGCCGAGCCGCCGACCGCGAGCGAACCGGTCCAGGTCAGCACGGGCGAGGTGAACGTGCCCGCGCTGGTGCCGATCCAGTCGGCGTCGTCGAGCACCTTCGAGAGGTCGTCGGAGAACGTGGCGTTCAGGGTCGTCTTGCCGGTGTTGGTGACCTTGACCGTGTAGGTGACGGTGTCGCCGGGGTTCGCGGACTGCCGGTCGACGGCCTTCTCGATCTTCAGGCCCGCGACCGGCGTGGTCGTGCCGCACTTCGGATCCGTCGAGCCCGGCGGGCAGTTGCCGCCGGGCGTCGTGGACGTGATCGCGTTGTCCAGCTGGAAGTCGCCCTTGACCGGGTTGGTGACGCGCAGCATGTAGGTGACCGTCGCGGAGCCGCCGATCGGCAGGTTGCCGGTCCAGGTCAGCTTCGGCGACACGAACTCGGCGGTGCCGGACGAGGCCTGCGCCGACACCCACTCGGCGTCGTCGAGCACGCGCGCCAGGTCGTCGGTGAAGGTGGCGCCCTGCCAAGGGGTTTTGCCGGTGTTCGTGACGGTGACGGTGTAGGTCACGGTCTCGCCGGGGTTCACCGACTGCCTGTCGGCCTTCTTCTCGAAGCTGATGCCGGACACCGGGGTGTCGGTCGTGCAGCTCGGCACGCAGTTGTTGCCGGGCGTCTCGGACGTGACGACGTTGGTGAGCTGCTTGTCGCCGTTGCCGGTGACGACGACGGTGTAGGTGATGGTCGCGGACGCACCGACGGCCAGCGCGCCGTTCCACGTCAGCTTCGGGGAGGCGAAGTTCGCCGTGCCGCTCGAAGCCGTGGCGCTGCCCCAGGTGGCGTCGTCGAGCACCTTGGTCAGGTCGTCGACGAACATCGCGTCGAGCTGCGTCTTGCCGGTGTTGGTGACCTTGACCGTGTACCGCACGGTGTCGCCGGGGTTGGCCGCCTGGCGGTCGACCGACTTCTCGATCTTCAAGCCTGGCGTGTTCACCGTGGTCGAGCAGTCGGGGTCGGTCGAGCCGGCGAGGCAGTTGCCGGCGCTGCTGACCACGACGTTGCGCAGCTGGTGGTCGCCGGTGATCGGGTTCTGGACCGTCACGGAGTAGGTGAGCGTGACGGTCTGGCCCTTGCCGATGTCACCCGACCACGTCAGTTTCGGGGCGGTGTAGGAGATCGAGCCCGAGGTCGCGGCCTGGTCGCCGTTGAACGTGGCGTCGTCGAGCACCTGGGTGAGGTCGTCGGACACGCTCAGCCCGGTGACGTCGGTGGCGCCGGAGTTGGTGATGGTGACCGTGTACGGCACCTGCTCGCCGGGGTTCGCCGTCGTCTTGGTCGTGGACTTCTTGATGTCGAGGCACTCGACCGGCAGGCGGTAGTCCTCGACCTCGCCGCTGTCCGCGAGGCCCTTCTCGTTGCGCACCTGGTCGAGGTTGTAGCTCGCCCGGAACCGCGCGTAGGTGGTGCCGCACTTGATGCTTCCCGGGATCTTCCAGGTGATCGTGACCGAGGTGGCGCCCGCGCCGAAGTCCGTGCAGGCGCGTTCGTTGCCGCTGGCGTCGAACGTGCCGTTGCCGTTGAAGTCGATCCACGCGCAGACGCGGCCCGGTTGCGAGGCCCCGGACAGCCTCACCGCGACCGAGTAGTCCTCGCCGGCGTTCGACCTGGCCAGGCGCGGGAACGCCGCCACGCCGTCGTCGAGGTCGTCGCCGTTGGGCAGGTTGTTGTCCGCGCCCGCCGCCACGGCCTTCGGGCTCGGCGCGACGGTGCCGGTGTTGATCGTCGCCGGGTTGTCCGCCGACACGCCCGAGCCCAGGACGAGATCGCTGATCGTGTGGCTCGCCGCTCCGCCGGTGTCGTAGCTCGCCGGGGCGTCGCCGAAGTCCTCGTCCACGGACACGCCGGCGACGTAGAAGTCGTCGGTCGCCGTGCTGCTGTTGGTGAGCATGTCGACCTGGAAGCTCACGGAGCTGATGGTGCCGTTGAGCTTCACGCTGCCGCACGACGCGGAGGCCTGCCTCGCGCCGTTGAGGTTGCACTGGACGTTGAGGTTGCGGTTGGGCGCCTCGATGCGGGTGCCGTTCTGCCCGATCGTCATGTTCACCGCGCCGTCGAGCGGCCCGCTCAGCGTGACCCCGCCCGAGGTCAGGGTGTGCGCGACGTGGGTGCTGCCGGTGTTGCCGACGGTCGCGCCGCTGCCCGCGATGTGCAGCACGGGGTCGCGCACCGGCCGGTTGAACGAGAACGTCAGCGTGCCGCGGTTGAAGCAGTCGACGAACGCGGCGCACCCGGCGGCCGCCGCCGTCAGGCCGATCAGGGCCGTCGAGGCGGGGATCTGCGGCCGGAAGTTGCCGGGCACCGCGTTCCGGTCGCCCGGAGGCGAGTTCAACGTCGTCAGCCGCAGGTTCGCGCCGGACACCGACGCCGTGACCTGCGTACCCGACGACAGCGTCGACCGCGCGGAGGCGTTGGTCGCGGGCAGCCCCGACGACGAGGACCACGACCCGGCCGCGTGCGACTGGTACGCCTGCGCGGGCAGCGAGAAGGTCGTTGCCGAAACCACGAGCAACAAGGCCAGCAGGGCGGCGCGCATAGCACTCCTCAGCAGCGTGACGACTCCGTCACGCTAGGTGCGCAAACCTACCTCTACCAGCGCATTCACCGCTTCAGGCGACGCTCTTGGGGAACCGGGATGCGAGCTCGCCGACCTTGTCCGATACTGCGCCGTTCTCAAAAAGGAAGGGCCCCGGTCGCGATGACCGGGGCCCTCCTCGTTGCTAGCCGTCTCAGGCGCCGAACCCGACCTTGCGCGAGTCCTGCGGGCCGATCTCCACGTACGCGACGCGGCCAGCGGGCACGACGAACCGCGCACCCTTGGCGTCCACCAGCGACAGCACGCTGGACTTGCCGGACACCGCGTCCGCGACCAGGGCCTCGACCTCGGACGGGTTGAGCTCACTGGTCACGACGAGTTCCCGCCCGCTGTCGGCGACGCCGATCCTGACCTCCACGCTGACCTCCGTGCTCAAGAGAAAAATCTAGGCCCGAGCCTACCTAGCCGAGACCCAGCTGCGTCATGCGCCGCGCGTGCGACTGCTGAAGCCGGCGGAACAGCTGACCGATCCCGGCGAGGTCCCCGGACCCCCTGATGATCAGTTCCGAGAGGCCGTCCCGCTCCGCCACCACGTACTGGGCCTGCGTCAACGCCTCTCCGAGCAGCCGCCGGCCCCACAGCGCGAGCCGGTCGCGCACCCGCGGATCGGCCTCGACGGCGGCCTGGACTTCGCGTTCAGCGAACGCCGAATGACCCGTGTCGGCGAGCACGTGGAGCACGAGCTCCTGCGTCGGCTCGTCGAGCCACGTCGCCACCTCGCGGTAGAAGTCGGCCGCGAGCCCGTCCCCCACGTACGCCTTCACCAGCGACTCGAGCCACGACTTGGGGCTCGTCGACTCGTGGAACGCGTCGAAGCCCTTCACGAACGGCGCCATCGCGTCCTCGATGGCGATGCCCTCGGTGGCGAGGTGCTTCTGCAACAGCGTGAAGTGACCGATCTCGGCGGCGGCCATCTGCGCGAGCGCGGCACGCCCGGCCAGCGTCGGCGCCGAGCGCGAGTCCTCCGTCATCCGGTCGAAGGCCGAGAGCTCGCCATACGCGACCGCTCCCAGAAGATCGACAACACCCTCCGCAACACCCATGAGACCGAACTCTAGTGGTCAAATGAGTCTGGGCAGGTAGAATGGCCTCAGCGCCCGGCGTGACGAGTGTGACGAACCGCCGCGAGGCGCACGAAATGGTGCGCGTACACCTTTCCCGCAGCTGCTTCCCAAGCGCGGTCGAGAGGCCCGGCCAGGGCTCGTACGCGCTTGGTACGAGAGAGGCTGATCACCCTGACCGCTGAAGTAGAAGCACATCTGGACCCGGTCCTCCTGGAGCACAGCGAGGCCGGAGTCGTCGAAGAAGACATGTCGCACCCGTTGCTGGCAGACGCCCCGGTGCAACCCACCTCCCCCACGTTCGCCGAGCTCGGAGTGCGCGACGAGATCGTCAAGGCGCTCAGCGAAGCCGGCATCGAACGCACCTTCGCCATCCAGGAGCTGACGCTCCCCATCGCGCTCGCGGGTGACGACGTCATCGGCCAGGCGCGCACCGGCACCGGCAAGACCCTCGGGTTCGGCGTGCCGCTGCTGCACCGCGTCGAGACGCCCGGTGACGGCACCCCGCAGGCCCTGGTGGTCGTGCCCACCCGTGAGCTGTGTCTCCAGGTCGCGCACGACCTCACCGACGCCGGCAAGCACCTCGACCTGAAGGTCGCCGCGATCTACGGCGGCATCCCCTACGAGCGGCAGATCGCCCAGCTGCGCAAGGGCGTGGACGTCGTCATCGGCACGCCCGGCCGCCTGCTCGACCTCGCTGAGCAGCGCCACCTGGTGCTCGGCAAGGTCCGCATGCTGGTGCTGGACGAGGCCGACGAGATGCTCGACCTGGGCTTCCTGCCCGACATCGAGCGCATCCTGACCATGGTCCCCGACGAGCGGCAGACGATGCTGTTCAGCGCGACCATGCCGGGCCCGATCATCACGCTGGCGCGGACGTTCCTGCACCAGCCGACGCACATCCGGGCCGAGGAGAACGACGCCGGCCAGACGCACGAGAACACCTCGCAGTTCGTCTACCGCGCGCACTCGATGGACAAGCCGGAGATGCTGGCCCGCGCGCTGCAGGCCCGCGGCCGGGGTCTGACGATGGTGTTCGCGCGGACCAAGCGGACCGCGCAGAAGGTCGCCGACGACCTGACCGAACGCGGGTTCGCCGCGGCCGCCGTGCACGGCGACCTGGGCCAGGGCGCTCGCGAGAAGGCGCTGCGGGCGTTCCGCAACGGCAAGGTCGACGTGCTGGTCGCCACCGACGTCGCCGCGCGCGGCATCGACATCGACGACGTGACGCACGTCATCAACTACCAGTGCCCCGAGGACGAGAAGACCTACGTCCACCGCATCGGCCGCACGGGCCGTGCCGGGCGCACGGGCGTCGCGGTCACGTTCGTCGACTGGGACGAGACGCACCGCTGGGCATCGGTCAACGACCTGCTCGGCCTCGGCGCGCCGCTGCCGGTGGAGACGTACTCCACGTCCGACCACCTGTTCTACGACCTGGACATCCCGTCCGGCTCGACGGGCAGGCTGCCGCTCAGCCACCGCACCCGCGCGGGCCTCGACGCCGAAGAGGAGGAGCAGCTCGACACCGGCAAGCGCAAGCGCCGCCGTCGCACCGGCTCCACCCGCTCCGGCGAGGGCCAGGCGCCGGAGGCGGCGGAGGAGACCCGCCCGAAGCGGACCCGGTCGCGCACGCGCAGCCGGGCAGGCGTGACGCAGGAGGGTGACGAGCAGACCCAGGTCAGCGCGCCCGAAGGGGCCGAGAAGGCCGCCTCCGACAAGCCCCGCAGGCGCCGGCGTCGCCGAACCTCTGCCGAACAGGCCGCTCCTTCGGCAGACTGATCACCATGTCGTCCCCCGGTTCCGACGTCACCGAGGTCGAGGACGTCCTCGACGAGCCCGCGCACGAGAGCGCGGCGCCCGTCGGGGACCGCCCGCCCGCCCGGTCCTGGCGCACGCGCGCCGACTTCATCGCCGTCGCGCTGATCGCCGTGGTGTCGATCACCGCGTCCGTGCTGACCTGGGCGTTCAGCGATGCTCGCGCCACGACGTCGGTCACCGGGCCGTCATCGTTCGAGCAGTTGCCCGACGTGGCGAACCTGCCGCCGTCGCTCGCCGAGGTCTGGCGGGCGCCGAGCGGTGCGACGCTCTCCCCCGTGGTCGTGCAGACCGCGTCGAAGGAGACCGGCGAGGAGAAGCCGTCGACCGTCGTCACCGGCACCGGTGGCGAGGTCCACGGTCGCGACCCGCTGACCGGGGACGTGCGGTGGACGTATTCGCGCGACCTGCCGTTGTGCACGGTCAGCACGGCGTGGGGCCGGGCGATGGCGCTCTACTCCAAGGGCACGAACTGCTCGGAGCTCACCTCGCTCGACGGCGTGACCGGCGAGCGGCGGGCCCAGCGCAACGGGGACGCCGAGACCGGCACGGCGCTGCTCAACGAGGGTTCGCACCTGATCACGACCGGGTCGAAGTTCGTCGAGGTCTACCGGCGCGACGACCTGGTGCGGTCGCTCGAGTACGGCGGCCTGCGCGCGATCGTGAACCCGAACAAGCAGCCGCGGGTCGGCTGCACCTACGGTTCGGTGGCCGTGACGACCGGCAAGTTCGCGATGATCGAGCGCTGCCCGGAGGACGCGTCCGACCGCGTGACGATCCTCAAGCCGAACCCCGACAAGTCCGACGAGCCCAAGGTGTTCGGCAGCTCGGTCACCGGCGCGAAGAACGCCCAGGTCGTGGCCATCACCGAGAAGCTCGTCGCGGTGGCCGTGCCGAACCCGAGCCGGGTCGTGGTCTACGACGCCGAGACCGGCAACCAGATCAACGAGGCCCCGATCGACGTGCCGGAGTCGGACTTCACCGACCCGCCGAACCACGTGTCGCGCGTGTTCACGACGAAGACGAACGCCTTCTGGTTCACGGGATCGCGCACGGTCTCGCTGTCGCTGGAGACGCTCACTCCACTGTGGACCGCCAACGACACGCTGGGAGCGGGCACCACGCTCGCGGGCCGCGCGCTCATCCCGGTCAAGGACGGGCTGCGGGTGTTCGAACAGGCCACGGGCGCCGTCGTCGGCACGTTCCGGGTGAACCGCGAGGGCCACACCGGCCCTGTGCAACTCGCCACAGCGGGTCCCGTCGTGCTCGAGCAGCGTGGCGAAACCCTGGTCGCGCTGCGATAGTTCAGCTCGTGTACTCGCAGATCAGCCCGCACCGGGCGCAACGCGTCGACTTCCCGGGCCGTTACGGCACGATCGCGGCGCTGCGCGCGCCCGCGATGGGCGACGACGCGATGCGCACGACCGCGCTGCTCGTGCCGGGGTACACGGGGTCCAAAGAGGACTTCGCGCCGATGGTCGACCCGATCGCGGACGCGGGGTTCGAGGTCGTCGCGATCGACCTGCCGGGCCAGCAGGACTCCGACGGCCCCGACGACGAGGCGCTCTACCGCCCCGCGCCGCTCGGTTCGGTGCTCGCCGAGCTGATCGGGAAGATCGCGGCGGACGGCCGGAAAGTGCTGCTGCTGGGCCATTCCTACGGCGGCCTGGTGGTGCGGGCGGCGGTGTTCGCCGGCGCGCCGATCGCGGGTCTGACGCTGATGTCGTCCGGCCCGTCCGAACTGCCCGCGGGCGATCGCCGCACGGTGCTGGAGGTCGGCGAGCACGTGCTGGCCGAGCAGGGCGTGGCGGGCACGCAGAAGCTGAACGAACTGCGCTCGCACCAGGACCCGGCCTACGCGGCACTGCCGCAGGAGCTGAAGGACTTCTACCGCAACCGGTTCCTGGCCTCGCCCGCCGCGGCGTTGCTCGGCATGGCCAACGGCCTGCGCTACGAGCCGGACCAGGTGGCGAAGCTCGCCCGCACGTTGCGCTCGTCCGGCATCCCCTGCCTGGTGGTGTGCGGTGACGCCGACGACGCGTGGACACCCGCCGCCCAGCGCGACATGGCCGAACGCCTCGACGCGGACTTCGCCGTGCTGCCGGGCGTCATGCACTCGCCGAACACCGAGGCGCCGCTGGAACTCATCGCCACGCTGCTGCCGACGTGGCGGGCCTGGCTGACGTCCTAGAACGCCGGCCACGCCGTTCCGAGCGGCCCGCAGGCCGACCCGCATCTCCCGCTCGTGCCGCACGGGTCGTGGCGACGTGCCGCGCACGACTTCTTCGCGCTGTCGCGGTCCACTCGCCCACTCCGTCCCTTGTGGACGGAGCACCCAGCCCGGCGCGGAGACCCTCGGCGATCAGCACCACGGGCAGGTGCCCACTCTTCAGGCGACTGGCAGCACCCTAGGCCCACCAGAACGTCCACAACGTGGCCGCACCGACCACGAAGACCCCGAGCGAAGCCACCGGAGCCCGCCAATCGGCGTACCGATCGGCGGCGATCTGCGCGCCGACGACCAGCACGGCGGCCACCACGTGCGCCACCACGGACACCGTGCCGGGCCCGGGCAGGTCACGGGTGTTGGCGTAGAACTGGACGCCGATGTTCCCCAGGGCGAGCAGCACCAGGCCCACCGCGAGCACCCCGCTCACAGCGCGCAGAAACCCGAAGACCCGCGAGGGCCGCTCAGCCACGTCCACTTCCACCTCCGCCACCCTACGGGTCCGCCCGGATCCAGCCAGTCAGGGCCCGAGCTCCCCGAGCCAGGACCCACAGCCGCCACAGTAGGCAGACGCACGACCGCGGCGCTGGTTCCCGCCGAGGTGGGAGGCGCTGGACTCAGAGGGGCCTGCGAGCGGAGGGACAGCACGGCGAGGTGAGGTGAGCGCTCGGCAGCCGAGGCGTCCGTACCTCTTGGCCGAAGACAACGCCCACTGCACGCGATGCCGCAGGCGAGCCGACCGTCTTGGCTACACCGTCCAGCCGGTATCGGTGACGTGCCAGCACAAACCCAGCCACGTACGCGTGGGAGTGGGGCTTGACTTCGGGTGCGAGGTGCTACCCCTCGCGGATCGGCCGGGCGCTTTTCAGCCCGGCCTTTTCCGGACGACCAACGCCTCGCAAGGGCCCCGAAGTCAAGCCCCAATCCCCATCGTCGCGAAGCGGCGATGACGAAACCGAAGCTCGTCAAGGTCTTGGCTCGAAACCGCTTACGGTGCCAACAGATCCCAAGGCTCCAACGGAGGAACAGCAGCCTGCCCCTCAGCACAACTACGCCGAAAATCGCACCACTGGCACTGCCGCCCCACCACCGGCGGAAACAGGACCTCCTGGTCCCCACCGGCCTTCAAGGTCTCCGTAGCCAGGTCGATCTCATCGGCAGCTTCCTCAGCCCGCCGAACATGCCGCCCCAACGACTCCTCGGTGTGCTCCCAAACGGCAACCGACCCGGACGGCAGGTGATGCAACTCCACCCTCCGGCACGGCTTCCGCAACGTCCGCCGAGCTGCCAACGCGTACAAGGCCAAGGCCTGCGACCCGCGAGCATCATCGGAGGTCAGCACGTGCCGACCGGTTTTGTAGTCGACGATGACCAACTCGCCGTCGCGGTAATCGATCCGGTCGACGCGCCCCTCGGCCACGATCCGCTCGGTGGGAGACGACACCCACCGCTCGACCCCCAGCGGCTCGAAGTCGACGTCCAGCGAAGAGACGTAGTCGTGCACCCACGACTGAGCCCGCCCCCGATACTCGGCGGCCTGGTCCACGTCCCGGAACCCGTCCGACTTCCACTGCCGCCCCACCAACGCCACCGCCTGGTCAGGCGTACGACGGTCAGCAGGCAGGT
Organism: Lentzea sp. NBRC 102530; assembly: GCF_030269365.1. Lineage (GTDB taxonomy): Bacteria > Actinomycetota > Actinomycetes > Mycobacteriales > Pseudonocardiaceae > Lentzea. The sequence goes on along the minus strand of NZ_BSTF01000026.1, from coordinate 9,589 downwards.
CGAAGAGGGCCTTCAGCGCGTTGTGCACCACCGCGCCCAGGGTGTTGTGCGCCCAGGCCCCACCCCGGGGCGGCGACGGACGGTCCAGGTACGTCATCCGGTAGCGGCGCGGGCAGTCCGTCCACGTCGAGAGCTTCGCGGGCGTGACGCGCACCAGCCGGCGCGGTGCGGCGGTGCCGAAGTCGAAGCCGAGTTGTTCCACCCCAACCAAGTTACTCACCACCCCTGACAGAAAATGAGGGGCATGGAGATCTGGCACAACCCGCGCTGCTCGAAGAGCCGTGCGGCCAAGCAGCGCCTCGACGAGACGAACGCCGACTACACCGAACGGCGCTACCTCGAGGACCCGCCCACCGCGGAGGAGCTCGACCACGTCCTCGAGCTCCTCGGCAAGGAGCCCTGGGAGATCGCGCGCACCAAGGAGGCCGCGTACCCCAGGACGCTCGAACACGACCGCGCCAAGTGGATCGCGCACATGGTCGCCAACCCGAGCCTCATCGAACGCCCGATCGTCATCGACGGGGACGAAGCGCGCATCGAGCGTTAGACGCCCGACGCGATGAAGCCCTGCACGGACGACGCGACCAGCTGCACGGCGATCGCGGCCAGCAGGAGGCCGGCGATCTTGGCCATCAGCAGGATGCCGCTCTCCTTGAACACCTTGATCAGCAGGCCGGCGGACCGCAGGGTTCCCAGCAGCACGAGGTGCACGGCCACGATCGCCGCGGCCAGGGCGAAGTACGAGCCCCAGGCACCGTCGGCCTGGCGCACGAACACGATGGTCGCGGCGATCGCGCCCGGTCCGGCCAGCAGCGGTGTCCCCAGCGGCACGAGGGCGATGTTCACGTCCTCCACCTCGGGGTGGTTGGTCGCGCCCTTGCCCGTCAGCAGGTCCAGGGCGATCAGCAACAGCAGCAACCCGCCTGCACCCTGCAGAGCGGGGATGCCGATGTGCATGTAGGCGAGGATCGAGTTGCCTGCGACCGCGAACAGCGTGATGACCAGGAACGACACCAGCACGCCCTGCCGCGCGGCCCGCTTGCGCGCCTCGCGGGACTTGCGGCCCACCAGTCCCAGGAACACCGGCACGGTGCCCGGCGGGTCCATGATCACCAGCAACGTGATCGAGGCCTCGATGAACAGCCGCACGTTGAACACCGCACCACCGCCCTACCCGACGAGGATCTTGGCTCCGGTCGCCTTCTCCGCCAGAGCATCCAGCATCTCCGGTGCCGTCGTCTCCGCGCCGAGCCGCACCGTCTTGTTCGTCCCGTGGTAGTCACTCGACCCGGTGACGATCAACCCCAGCTGATCGGCCAGCAAGCGCAACGACCGCCGCGTCTCGGCGTCATGGTCCGGGTGGTCCACCTCCACACCGGCCAGACCGGCGGCAGCCAGCGAGGCGACCACCTCAGGCGCCACCACGGGGCCGCGGGACCGGGCGAACGGGTGCGCCAGCACGGTCACCCCACCCGCCTCGGTGATCATCTCGATCGCGCGCTCGACGGGGGTGTCCGTGCGCCCGACGTAGTACTGGCCGCCGGTCAGGAACGTCGCGAAGGCCTCGTCCACCGACGACACCACCCCGGCGCGGATCAGGGCCTGGGCGAGGTGGGGACGGCCGGCGGGCGCGTCGAACGGCAGGCGCGCCATCAGGTCGACCGGGTCGATCGGGAAGCCGTCGGCCTGCATCATCTCGGCCATCTTCTGCAGTCGCGAGCGCCGTTCCTCACGCAGGCGTGACTGCTCCTTCATCAACATGGCGTGCGTGGGGTCGTACAGGTACGCCAGCAGATGAACGGTGATGGTGTGGCCGTAGCCGTCCGGCGACGAGCACGAGAGCTCGGCCCCGCGGACCAGCCGCAGACCAGGGGGCAGGGCGGCGACCGCCTCGGCCCAGCCGGCCGCCGTGTCGTGGTCGGTGATCGCCACCGCGTCGAGCCCGGCTTGCGCCGCAGCCCTCACCAGCTCGGCAGGGCTGTCGGTGCCGTCGGACTCGGACGAATGGGTGTGCAGATCGATGACCACGTCGTCCAGTGTGGACGACGTGGTGAACGACCCGTGTTACGGGACCATCTTCTTGCCGCGCGCGGCGCGCTGGGCCTTGATCATCGAGAAGCGCTCGGCCTGGGCCTTCTTGTCGCCGAAGGTCAGCTCCGAGATGGCGTCGTAGACCTCTTCGGGGTCCGGCAGGAACTCCAGGCGGTTCAGCGCCTGGATCTGACCTGCGGACTCCACGATGAGCGTGCCGTAACCGAGCATGCGCCCGCCCACCGTGCGCTCGTAGGTGAGGTCGGTGACCTTGCTGATGGGCATCATCGCGACCTTGGTCTCGAAGACGCCCGAGGTCAGCATGAAGCGCTTGTCGGTGACGACGATGCGCTCCACCCACCACTCGATGATGAAGTACGAGAGGCGCAGCAACACGAGCAGCGCCCCGTACCACAGCACGTTCTGGATCACGCCAGCGTCAGCCGGGAGCAGGTACGAGATCATCATGAAGCCGGCGAGCAGCGCCGCCGCCTCCAGGACGTCCCAGATCAGGTAGGACCAGTGCCTGCGCACCCGGATGACCCGACGCTCGCTCGACAGCAGGTAGTCGTCCGGATCACGAGGTGCGAACATGCGCTACCAGCCCTTCCTGGTACCAAGACCTGCTCCAGGCCACCGCGCGGGTGGCTGGTACCAGACTAGAAGACGGAACGCACAAACGTGATCAGAGCCTCGGCCGCGGTGCGCAGCGAGTTGAGGATGTTCTGCACGAGTTGGGCCGCCTGCTGGGGCTCCGCGATCAAGAAGAACAGCAGCAAGGCGATTCCAGCGAAAGTGAGAATCTTCTTCAAGTTCACGGTGTCCACCCCGTCCGCGTCGCACCCGTTTGGCGCCGTTCGTGACCGTTGTACAGCACGATTCAGCACCTTGGGAGATTTGTACCGCAGCCGGGGTAGCGGACAGCACCGCCATTCCAGTGTGACTACGCTTCGTGATCGTGAACGCCAGCAGCAAGCGCACGATCCGTTGCGTCGGAGCCATCGTTCATGACTCTTTTGGGCGACTCCTGCTCGTGCGACGCGCCAACCCGCCTGGTGAGGGCATGTGGTCGATACCAGGCGGGCGCGTGGAGCCTGATGAGACGGATGAGGCGGCCGTGACTAGGGAACTGCTGGAGGAGACGGGACTCTCCGTCACCGTCAGTCGCCTGGTCGGCTCCGTTGAGCGACCGGCCCCGAACGGGGTTTACGCGATCTTCGACTACGAATGCCAGGTCACGTCGGGTGTGCTCCGAGCGGGCGACGACGCATCGGATGTCGCTTGGGTCGACAGTGCGACCTTGGACACACTTCCGACCACCGAAGGGCTCGTGGAAGCGCTCTCCGAGTGGAACTGCCTGCCCAGGGCCTGATCAGGGTTCACGCGATCGGGGAAACGTTCAACGCCAAACGAGACGTTGCCCGTGGGCCTCGGTGGTGGCCAGAGTGGTCACTTGCACGCCTGACTCACCGACGCGGATGAGGCGCAGCTCACCGTCCTCGTGCGCGGCCCACCAGACATCCTTCCCCAATGCGGACAAAGCGGGTGTGAGGTCCAGTCCCGAGCCGCTGGAGAGGAAGACCAGCGGAACGTCGATCGGCTCGACGGCCTTCGCGAGGTCCGCGACCGGGTCGCCGGCCACGAGGCGCGGCGGGTTCTTGCGCAGCACCCCGGCCGCCACCCCGAACAGCCGCAGCCGCTCCGGCTGGTCGGCCCACACGCACGCCTCCAGCCACGCGTAGGCGTCCTCGTCGGCCAGGTCGGCCGGTGCCACCCCGATGCCCGCCTTCGCGGCCACCTTCACCGTCTTGGGCAGTTTCGGCAGCGCCGCGCCCGGTGCGAGCTCCAGCGCGCAGTGCAGGCCCAGCGCGGCCTTGGCGGGGCCGGCGACGACCTGGCCCGCCTCCGCGGTCTGGTAGCGGTACGAGTACTGGTCGAGCCCGAGCAGCAGGCCCGCGGTCGTCGCGACCTCCACGAGCCCGATCGGCCCGCCGGCCTGCTTCGCCGCCGCCGCGACGGCCGGGTAGAGCAGGGCCGCGCGCCGCACCTCGTTCGACTGCACGACCTGGGTGCTCACGAGCGCGCGGACGCGTTCGGCACGTTCCAGCAGGAAGTCCCGGAACAACGGCCAGGTGCTCTCGTCCGCGCCATAGGTGCCGCCGAGCGACGGGTAGTAGTTCGAGAGCTGGTGGAACGGCTCGGCCTGCACGAGCCGGTGCGCCGCCGCCAGCAGGAGTTCGCCCGAGGCGTTCTCCTCACCGGCGGCGGTCAGCAGGCCGGCGACCTCCGGATCGGCGGCAGCACGCGACGCCAGGTGCTCGTAGAGCGGCGAGGTGGCCGAAGCCTCCTCCGCGAACGCTCTGAGTCGCTGCTGTGCCAGGTCCAGAGAAGTCACTTCACTCCTTGGGTTCAGGGCGTCCAGGCTGCTCGCCACCGCGGGCCTCGCCGTAGGACTGCTTCGGCACCATGACCTTGCGCCTGAAGATGCACACGACCGTGCCGTCCTGCTTGTAGCCGCGAGTCTCCACGTAGACGACGCCCCTGTCGTCCTTCGACTTGGACGGCGTCTTGTCGAGCACCTCGGTCTCACCGTAGATCGTGTCACCGTGGAACGTGGGCTTCACGTGCCGCAGCGACTCGATCTCCAGGTTGGCGATCGCCTTGCCGGAGACGTCGGGCACGGACATGCCCAGCAGCAACGAGTAGATGTAGTTGCCGACGACGACGTTCTTGCCGAAGTCCGTCGTGTTCTCCGCGTAGTTCACGTCCATGTGGAGCGGGTGGTGATTCATCGTGAGCAGGCAGAACAGGTGATCGTCGTACTCCGTCACCGTCTTGCCGGGCCAGTGCTTGTAGACCGCTCCGACCTCGAACTCCTCGTAGTACCGACCGAACTGCACCGCGCCTCCAACTACGTGTGATCGAGATCTGCCACAGGTGGGGAGACAGTCTTTACGCGGAGGGAGTACCCTCGGCAACCGGTGTGTGAGGATTTCCACCACCAGTGACTTCGCCCCGAGGAGGTGAGGACCCCTAAATGAGCAAGGACCCCCACCCTGCCAGTACCAGGCGCGTCCTCTCCGAGGTGGCTCTCTAGATCCCTTTCTGGATCGTTCCGCCGTTCCACCCGGTCAGGACGCCCGTCGTGCTTTCGCACTTCACGTCGGCGTGTGTACCTGGAGGAACTCACCATGCCCAGCCTGCCCTCGATCCGCGGACGCGGGAACCAGCGCGGCCCTGTGGGACAAGTCCCGCACGTGCCCGTGCCGTTGTCGGCGTACGTGGTCGACTGCGCGGTGTACGTGGACGGCAAGCGTTTGCCCGGCCGCTGGACGCACACCGACGCCGTCAAAGAGGTGCGCAAGCGCAAGGACGGGTTCGTCTGGATCGGCCTGCACGAGCCGGACGCGGAGCAGATCGAGGGCATCGCCGAGACGTTCGGGCTGCACGAGCTCGCGGTCGAGGACGCGGTGCACGCGCACCAGCGCCCGAAGCTGGAGCGCTACGACAACACGCTCTTCATGGTGTTCAAGACCGTGCGCTACGTGACGAACGAACACCCCGACACCGCCAACGAGATCGTCGAGTCCGGCGAGATCATGGTGTTCCTGGGCAAGGACTTCGTCATCACCGTGCGGCACGGCAACCACTCCGGGCTCTCCAAGCTGCGGCACGTGCTGGAGGCCGACGAGGAGCGCCTGGAGATCGGCCCGGCCGCGGTGATGCACGCGATCGCCGACCAGGTCGTCGACAACTACCTCGAGGTCACCGACCACATCGAGGACGACATCGACCGCATGGAGGAACGGGTCTTCGCGCCGCGCACCGAGGTGAGCGCCGAGCAGATCTACATGTTCAAGCGTGAGGTCGTGGAACTGCGCCGCGCGGTCATGCCGCTCGCGAACCCGTTGCGCCGCTTGGCCGAGGGCTACACGCCGCTCATCCCCGAGCAGGTGCGCGCGTTCTTCCGCGACGTCGACGACCACCTCACCGAGGTCTCCGAGCGCGTCACCGCGTTCGACGAACTGCTGACGACGCTGGTCGACGCGACGCTCGCGAAGATCACGCTCCAGCAGAACACCGACATGCGCAAGATCACCTCGTGGGTCGCGATCATCTCCGTGCCCACCATGGTCGTCGGCGTGTACGGCATGAACTTCGAGTTCATGCCGGAGCTCAAGTGGAGGTTCGGCTACCCGCTGATCCTCAGTCTGATCCTGGTCGCCTGCCTCACGCTCTACCGAATACTGCGCCGAAATCGCTGGCTTTAGTCCCGGTTTCGCCCGCTTTGCTCGTTGTAGAAGAGGTTTGTCATGACCAGAATCCTCACCAACATCCGCTTCTGGATCCTCGCGTTCCTGCTCTGCTGGATCACCACCGTGTTCGTGCTGATCAGCGGAACCCCCTGACGTGCTCGCGCGGCTGAGGAACATCAGGTTCTGGTTGCTGGCGCTGCCCGTCGCCTGGATCGCGATGGTGTTCGTCTCCATCGCGGTCTGGCCGGAACCGGGCTCCGCGTCACCGGACGAGCTCGCCTCCGAGGTGACGAACGCGTTGCGGGCACACGACTTCCACAAGTTGCAGCCGTTGCTCGCGATCGGCGGCGAGGACGTGGCGCAGTCGACCACCGACCAGTTCCAGTCCGCTCAGGTGGAGCGCGGCTCGTACCGTGACGGTGCCGTCGTCGTCGAGTACACGCACGACGGCACGCGCGCGGAGTTCCGGTTGCCCGTGGAGTTCCAGGACGGCCGGTACGTGATCAACCCGGTGGTCACTCCCAGGGGGTGACGTCCCAGGTGAACGGCGTGCCGTGGCCTGCCCCGCGGCCGAGGTTGAGCGAGATCCCCGCGGGCCAGAGGCGCAGCAGCAGTTCGAACCGGTAGTCGTCGTCCGCCGCCCGGCGCGGCTCGAAGACCAGCAGTGCCAACGGTGTCGTGGGGGTCGCCTTCGCGGCGGCGTCCGCGAGCACGGCCCTGCCCATCGCGCGGTCCGCGGGCGAGACGTACTGCCACACCACGGAGTGCCACACGACGGTGAGCACGTCGCGTTCGGCGCGGGCCAGCTGTTTCGCGAGCCACTCGGGTCCCGCCGACCGTTCGACCTTCACGGGGTCGGTGGCGGCGAGGTCGAGAGCGTCCCTGAGGCGGTTCCACCGATCGAGCTGGTCCGCCCAGACGAACGAGCTGAGGTGCAGCCGTCCGTCCTCTGTGGACACATCGACCGGGGTGAGGTCGCAGCCCGCCCGTCCGACGACGCGCAGCGTGTGGTCCAGGTCGGCCGGCGGCGTGCCCGTCCACTCCGGGTTCAGCACCAGCAGGCTGTCCGGGTCGCCGAGCACCCGGTCCGGAAGCTGGTAGCCGACGTGGTGCGGACGCAGGTTGAGGCCACCGCTCGCGCCGACCTCCAGCAACCGCACGCAGAACGGCACCTGCCGTCCGGCGGCCTTCGCGGCCTCCTGGGCGGCGACCAGCAACCCGCCGTAGAGCGGCGCGCTGCGGCCGGGTTCGTTGGTCTGCACGACCGTGGCCTGGACGCGGTGCCGCAGCAGGTCGGCGTGCTGGGTGAGCGCGGGCAGCGCGTCCTCCCAGAGCGTCGGCAGGTGCGGGCTGCCCCCGACCGACGGGTAGTGCTTCGCGAGGGCCGGCGCGCGGCCTTCGAGCACGAGCCGGTGGACGGCGCCCGCGAACCGCAGCCCGGGCACGGTGCCTTCCCGGTCGCGTTCGGAGCCCGCCATGATCCTGGCCGTGACGCCACCTCTGCCGAGGTCGTAGGCCGCGTCGGTGAGGAGTCGCTGGGTCAGCGGACTGCGGTCGCGGCAGCCGCGGGCGGCTGCGGCGAACAGCTCGGCAAGCACGCTGCTCACGCTAACGGCAGCGCTCGTTCCCGTCATGTGGTGAAGGACCTGATTAGGCTGGCTTGATGGTGCGAGTGCTGGTGGTCGCGGACGAGGTCGTCGAGACGCTGTGGACCGACCAGGTGCACGGCTACGACGTGGACCTGGTCCTCGCGGCGGGCGACCTGCCGTTCGAGTACCTGGAACACCTGGCCAACGCGCTCGACAAGCCGCTGGTGTTCGTCCCCGGCAACCACGACGCCGACCTCTCCGGCTACGCGAACGTGCGCGGCCTCTGGACCAAGGCGGGCGTGCCGGTCCGCTGGCCAGGTCCAACCGGTGCGGTGAACGCGGACGAACGCGTGATCGACGTGGCCGGGCTGCGCATAGCGGGCCTCGGTGGTTCGATCCGCTACAACAAGGGCCCGAACCAGTGGACGGAACGGCAGCAGGCCCGCCGAGCGCGCCGGGTGACCCGCCTGGCGGCGTGGCGCAAGCTGCGGGACGGACGTGGCGTGGACGTGCTGCTGACCCACTCGCCGCCGCTCGACTGCGGCGACGAACCCGACGCGCCGCACCGGGGCTTCGCGTGCTTCCACCCCCTGGTCGAGCGCTTGGCACCGTCACTCATGCTGCACGGCCACATCCACCCGCACGGCCACGCGCGCCCGGACCGTCTCGTGGGCTCGACACGCGTGGTGAACGTGGTCCCCCTGAAGGTGCTGGAGGTAGGGCGATGAGACGCGACACGGGCTTCCCCGCCGCCGACGCCGAGAGCGACTTCCTGCGAGCCCGCCGCAGCCAGGTGATGTCCCGCCTGGCGACCTGGCTGCGGCGCGAACCGGACGACGTCAACATCATGCTGCCGTTCCACGAGGTGGTGGAGGCCCTCGGCATGGCCTCCGAGAAGCGCCTGGGCCTGCAGTCCATCCGCCTCGACTCCATCGTCGGCAGCGTGGACCGCACCAGGGACTTCGACCGCCGCTTCCGCCCGACCTCGGGCAGAGTCCGCGAACGCTGGCAACGCCTGGCCCAAGCCGCCCGCCGAGGCGAGCCGGTCCCCCCGATCGAGGTCTACCGCGTCGGCGAACTCCACTTCATCATCGACGGCCACCACCGCGTCTCGGTCGCCCACGCCCTCGGCCTGGAGGTGATCGACGCCTACGTCACCCAGGTCATCACCCGCCTCAACTCCTCCGGCATCCGCTACCGGGGCGACCTGATCGTGAAGGACTACCGCCGCCTGTTCCTGGACCGAGTCCCGCTGACCGGCGAAGCCAGGGCAGCCGTGGTCCTGTCCGACCCGTGGCACTACGCCCAGCTCGGCGAGCACGTGGAAGCGTGGGGCTTCCGCCTGATGCAGGACACCGGCGCGTTCCTGGACCGCGCCGAGGTGGCACGCCGCTGGTACGCCGACGAGTACCAGCCGGTGGTCGCGATGCTCCGGCAGGCGGACATGATCGGCGACCGCACCGAGACCGAGGCCTACATGTGGGTGGCGGCGGAGCGGTACCGGCTGATCCGCACGCACCGGTGGGACGCGGAGGTCATCAACGCCGTCCGGGAGGAGACCCGGTCGCAGGGACGGGGGCCTCGCGCCTAGACGAGTAAGTCCTAACTGATCAGTGGTCGTAGGCGATCAGTGATCGGGTGATGGGCTGGCCGGTGGCGCGGTTGTGCCAGATGGCTGCGGTTAGGGCGAGCAGGCGTTGGGCGATGCGGGCG
>NZ_BSTF01000025.1 GCF_030269365.1 Lentzea sp. NBRC 102530 | reverse complement strand
GAACCCGGTAGTTAAGCCCTTCTGCGCCGATGGTACTGCACTGGTTACGGTGTGGGAGAGTAGGTCGCCGCCGAACTTAATTTGCCCTGCGGGTTGAGCGCCACAAGCGCTCCCCGCAGGGCTTTTTTGTGCCTTTTTCCGCATGCCTTCGTGCATGTGGCGCCGTACGCCTTGAGCGGCTGACCGGGTGATGAGACCTCGGCGAGCGGGTGACGTGAGTCAGGCTCGGGTTGTGCCTCCCTACCGTGATCGTCATGAACGAGCAGTGGGCAGGGGAGGCACCTTTGCGGTGGCGAGCGCGCAGGAGGCGGGGCAGGCACGCCCGCGAGCCCGCGCCGTCCTCGCAGTCGATCCTGCCCGCAGTGCTCGGCGTCGTGCTGCTGGTGTGCCTGATCCTCCTCCTGCTGACTTACCTCTAGTCCTAGCGGGACTGCAGTGCGTCGAGCGCCAAGGCCAGGGCGAACACGAGCCGGCGGTCGACGCCAGGAATCTGGACCGGGACCAGGAGGTGGTCACGGTCCAGGCCTTCTTGTCGACGCTGAACACGGGAGCGCCGTTCTCCGTCGCGAAGTCGAAGCGATGCCGCATGGGGAACGGCGCGTCTCCGGCGAACGCGCAGCGCCCGGACGTTCCCTACTCGCCCTTCTCGAGCGGCACGGGCACCAGGCTCCCGGTCGGGAACCTCAGCTCGTTGCGCTCGATCTTGGCGAACGCGGCCTCCACGAGGTCGACACCGAGCTTGTCCGCCAGCCTGGTCAAGTAGTGCATCACGTCCGCCAACTCGTCGCGGACGTTCCACGCGAGCTCCGGGTCCTTCATCGCGTCCCTCGCCTCTTCCGGCGTCAGCCACTGGAAGAGGTCGGTGAGCTCGCCGACCTCCGCGGACAACGCCATCACCAGGTTCTTGGGCGTGTGGTAGCTGTCCCAGTCACGGGCAGCGGCGAACGCGCGCAGGGCGTCCCTCAGGTCCACGAGATCACGCTGACTCATGCCCCACAACTACCACGTGGACGAACGAGCAAGGATGCCGGTGGTGTGGACATGGATCGTCCGCGTCAACGTTGATTAGCTCTGGTCATGTCAACATTGAGCGCAATCAACATTGATTCGGTCCTCGTGCTCGGCGCCACCGGCAAGACCGGTCGTCGCGTCACCGCACTCCTCGGCCCAGCGGCCCGTCCGGCGTCCCGGTCCGCCTCGACGAAGTTCGACTGGTCCGACCAGGACACCTGGGAGCCCGCAGTCGCCGGCACGACCGCCGTCTACGTCGTGCCGCCGGAGAACCCCCTGCTGCTAGCCGAGTTCGTGAGGGTCGCGGTGAAGGCCGGCGTCACGAGATTCGTGCTGCTGTCGATGCGTGGAGCCCCGGGCGACGACCCGTTCGAGGCGGCGATCAAGGACTCCGGTGCGGAGTGGACGATCCTGCGGCCGACGTGGTTCATGCAGAACTTCGACGAGGACGTGTTCGCCCCGTCCATCGAACACGGGGAACTCGCCGTTCCCGCCGGTCAGGGCGTGCACCCGTTCATCGACGCGGTGGACATCGCCGAGGTCGCCGTCGTCGCGCTGACCCGGCCCGGCCACCACGGGCAGACCTACGACCTCAGCGGGGGCGAGGTCCTGTCGTTCCCCGAGGTGCTGGCGCGGATCAGCGCGGTGACCGGCAAGCCGGTGCGGTACGTGGACCTCCCGGAGGCGGAGTTCACCCCGGTGTTGCTGGAGCACGGCTACTCGGAGGAGATCGCCGAGCTCATCACGATGCTGATCGTGCTCATCCGCGAGGGGAAGGAAGCACACATCGCCGACGGCGTCCAGCGGGTGCTCGGGCGTGCGCCGCGGACGTTCGCCGACTACCTGGGCAGCAGCAAGTTCGCCTGAAGACCGCGCGTGCCCTCGTTGGTGATGACGGCTTCGCAGAGCGCGCGCCCCGTGCGGTCGCGCCACTCCTGCGCCACGTCGGAGTAGCGAAGCCCCATCGCGTGCGTGAGTTGTCCTATCGACTCGCCTTCGAGCAGCACTTCGAGGGTGTGTTCACCGACGTGAGACCCTCTGGCGATCCTGCTGTCCCTCAACTCGGCGATCACGTGCACGGGCGTGCGGCCGTCGACCACGCGGTGCAGCACGTGCTGATGGACGCTCTCTCCGACGACGGCCACCTGCTGTTCCGCCGGCAACGTGGGAGCCGTGCCGAGGGCGTCGTGGTCCAGCAGCAACAACTGCGGTGCGCCGAGGTGCAGGTGCACGCCGTACCGCTGGCCGCTGACGATGATGCGGGCCGGACACGAACCGACCTCGCCGCGCTCGGCGAGTTCCCACAGCAGCGGCTCGTACTCACCGGCCTGCTCACCGCGCAGGTACCCGGCGGCGACAGCGGACCCGTCGCCGCGCAGCAGGTCGACCCGCACCGCACTCCGGTTACCGGCCTCCGGCACCAGCACCGCGACGGCCGGGACCGACGTGTCGTCCGGTGAGCCGGGTGTCTGCGTCGTGGCGAGCCGGACGATCTCGCCGATGGCGTCCTGGTGGTGGGACTCGCCGACGATCGAGACCCGCCCGGCCGTCGACAGGCGACGCAGGCGGGACCGGGTCCGCGCCGGGGCGATCGGCTCGGCGGACCTGTTCTTGGTTCCTATGAACATCAACGCGAACAACGCGAGACCGATGACGAAGCCCAGAGGGCCGAAAGCAACGGTCAGAACCAGCGCGAGCACGGCAACGGCGATCAGGACGGCGGCGGGCGAAGGTTCTGTGCGCTGCTGCATCGTCATGGGGCATCCTCACGACTCGGCTTCCCGTCACTCTCAGTGTCGGTGACGCCGGGCGATACGTTTCACAGATCGCTCGTTTGGCCCACTCTGACGGGCGAGAGACTCCACCGAGTGACGGAATTCGGTCGCAGATCGCGGTCGACCGCCGACCGTGAGTGCACGCCTCCGCCGACCGGAATCAGTGGACGAGCGTCAGCCGCGCGCGCCCGCGCGGTCCCGGCTCGCCACCACCCGGCAGGGCCGTGAGCACGAGCCCGAACACCAGCCCGTTGAGCTCCTCGAGCCCGAGGCCGAGTTCCTTGGCCACGTGCGACGGCGTGGTCCCGTTCTCGCGCAGGACCTTGAACACCTTGGTGAGCAGCTTCGAGGTTTCCCGGCGAGCCATGCCACCCGGCACGAGGCTGTGCACGTTCGCCCACCTCGTGAACTGCTCGCGCCCCACGTGCCAGTGCCGGTGATCGGTGCCGGGCAGCTGCCGTTGGGGCATCAGGAACTCCGCCGCGAACTCCTCGGGTTCGTCGTGCCCGAGCAACACCGCCAGCTGCACGGCGGCGTCGAACCTGGCCTGCTCCGGCGAGGCTGTCGGCGCCAGGAACACGAACGGCGTCCCGTTGTGCCACCAAGAAAAGGCTTCCTGCACAACGCAGTCGACCGGCAACGAGAACACCCGCACGCCGTGCGACTCCAGCAACTGCACCATGTTCGGTGCGGGCCCGTCAGCGAGCCGCCACGCGTCCCGCACCCCCTGCGGCGCTGTGCGCGGGGCCGGCAGATCGGGCTGCGGCAACACGAACAGCCGGTCGAGCCACCCGTTGAACTCGATCGCGAGCTGAGCGGCCGCCGTCACCTGGGCGTCCTGCGGTGCGTTCTGCGGCCGCGGCGGTTCCGGTGCATCGAGGAACGCCGAGGGAAATCCCAGCGCCCCGGCCAACGACTCGACCGTGGCCGGCAACGGGGTGCGCACCCCGCGCTCGTACTCGGTGATCGCCCGCGCCTGCACCCCCGACTTCCGCGCCAGCTCGGCCGCGGTGAGACCGCGCCGGGTGCGGGCGAGCGTGAGTCGCGAGGGCGTGAGCATGATCCGGTCATTGTCGCTCTTGCCCGTCCGCACTGCCAGACGGCCCCAGGCCTAGCGCGCACACCGGCGGCACAAGGCCGTTTGGCGTAACGTCGAACGTGCGGCGCTGGACACAGGTGGATCGGACGTGGCTGCGTGGCCCAAGACAATCGAGCCCAACGGCAGGAGCAGGTGCTGCGCACCGCGGGCTTCGCCGCCTGGTTGCTGGGCCTGCTGTTCCTGGGGCTCTCCGTGGTGGGCGCGATCCGCTGGCCGCACTGGGTGTGGACGGCCCCGATCGCCTGCGCGCTGCTCAGCCTCGCCACCACCTACCGCATGCGCCACACCACGAGCCTGCGCAGACCACTCGCCCTGGCCACCCTCACCCTGGCCCTGCTGGTCGCCGCCGGCGCCCTGGCGAACCTCGCCGCGGGCATGTCCCACTAACCCCGCCGGCGCAGCGCGACCGGAAAGTCCACCTCCTCCGGACCGTCCACATTGGGCGTTTTGGCCAGTGGGAACTCCATCGGCGGCAACACGATCCGGTGCGCCCACCGTTCGATGATCTGGTTCTGCGGCGTCGGCTCCGGCTGCGAGACCTCCCGCAACACCAACAGCCGATCCTCCAGCTGCACCGGATAGGTCACCAGGAACCACAACTTGAGCCCTTCGCCGCGCACGTTCTCGAACAGCGCGAACTGGTCGTGGTCGTTGTCCCGCATCATCGCCGCAATAGCGGGCCCCTTCGCATAGTCGCTGCGCAACGGCGCCTCCGGCGACCCGGTGCCGCGATTTCCCTGCAACGTCCCGAGCAACACGGGTCGCGACGGGTGCCGGATCAGCCCGGCGTTCCAGTGGTCAAGCCGCTGCCACCCCTCCGCCGCCAGCAACTCCCGCAACGTGCCCACCCGATGGATCCAGTCGAGCAGACCCGGCGCGTTCGTCGGCCCGAACGGGGGCGAGGCGGCGCGGGCGTCGATCCCGGCGGTGATCGCGCGGTCCAGGACCGCCTGGCGCAGGCCGAGGTCGGCCAGCTTCGCGTCGGTGTCGGGGGAGAGCTTGCGGTAGGCGGCGTTGGTCATACCTCGACGGTAACCGCGGGGTCTGACAATTCTGCGAAGCTGCCGGTCGTGTACCGCCACGTCGATCCCGGCCCCGCGCCGGCCGCCACGTCCGAGGCGACGTCGAAGGTCATGCGCCGCACACGGCGGGTCGGGACCGCGCCGGAGATGGCGGTCAGGAGGGCTCTGCACCGCAGAGGGCTGCGCTACCTCGTCGACGTCGCGGCGCCCGGCACCAACCGGCGCAGGCGCGCGGTCCGCGGATCGCCTTGTTCGTGGACGGCTGCTTCTGGCACTCGTGCCCGGAACACGGCCAACTCCCCAAGGCGAACCGCGAGTGGTGGCGCGTGAAGCTGCACGGTGTGGTCGTTCGCGACAGGGACGCGGACGTCCAGCTCGCGGCGGCGGGCTGGCGCGTCGTCCGCGTCTGGGAGCACGAGGACCCGGCCGACGTCGCCGACCGGGTCCTCGCGCTCGTGCGGTCGCTCAGGCCGCCACCTGGGTGAGCTGGTGCAGCAGGTCCCGTTCGCCCAGCTTCTCCCGCGCCCACTCCGCCACCGCCGTGTCCTGCGCGAACAGCACGATCTGCCGGTCCGCCGACAGCTGCAGCAGCAGGTCGAGGACGGCGTGGGTGCGGGTGTCGTCCGCCTGCACGGTCACGTCGTCCAGCAGCAGCGGGCACGGTTCGGTGGCCAGGTGCTGCGCCAGGGCCACGCGGAGCAGCAGGTAGATCTGCTCGGCCGTGCCGAGGGACAGGCGGGAGGCCTGGTGCCACGATTCGGTGGCGGTGCGGACGCGCACTGTCAGGGTCGCGGGGTCCACGGCGGCGTCGACGTAGCGGCCGTCGGTGACGGTCGGGAGCCAGGTGCGGAGGGTGTCCTCCAGGGCAGGGGCGATGGTGCTGTGGACCTTCTCGCGTGCCGCGGTCAGGTAGCGGGAGGCCAGGTCTATGGCCTCCACCTCGGCTGAGATCTCGGCCAGGGCCGCTGTTGCCGTTGCCACCGCCTCCTCGGCGTCCGGGACGCTGGGGAGGGTTCTGGCCAGTTCGGTGACCGTGGCGGTGAGGGCTTCCGCGGCGGGGGCCAGGGATGGGTCCGCCGGCGGGACCGTGGCGTAGCGGAGGGTGGCTTCCACCAAGGTTGCGTGGTGCGTCTGTGCTGCGGAGAGGGTGGTCTCGAGGTCGTCGAGGGTGCCGTCGGCTTGCAGGGACTGGAGTTCCGCCCAGGCGTTGCGTTCGTCCTCCGCCTCGCGCAGGAGGCGGTCCCAGCCCCGTTGCCACTCGGCGATGGCGCGCAGGAGGTCATCCGGGCGGTCGCCGGTGCCGCCGATGGCCTTGACGGCCTCGCGGAGGAGGTTCAACGCGCGGGTTCTGGCGGTGGCGGCTTCGGTCACGGCGGCTTCGGCCAGGCGGCGGTCCGCCAGGGCCCGGGCCAGGAGGGGGCGCTGGGCTGCCAGCTGGGCCTGTCGGCCTCGGACCTTGCAGTCGGTCTCGTAGTCCACGAGGAGGTCGGGGACGGTCATCGTGGCGTCCACCTTGCCGCGTGCGGCCAGTTCCACGCGCACCACCTTCTCGGTGCGGGCCACCTCGCAGACCAGGTCGGCGTGTTCGGCTTCCCAGGCGCCGCGGTTGGCCAGGCGCCACAACGTTTCGCGGTCCGCCGGTATCCGCAGGGACGCGCACTCGGCGACGGCCTCGTCGTGGATTCGCACGGCTTCGAGCGCCACGGCGCGTTGGCCCTCTGCTTCGGCGAGGGTGCGGTCCGCGGTGAACAGGCGGGCGCGCGATTCGGTGGCGGCGGCCGCCCGTTCGGCGGCGAAGGTCACGGCGGCTTCGCGGTGGGTGCTGTTGCCCCGGGACAGGGCGCCGCCGACGCCGGCGACCAGGGCGGCCACCACGACACCGATGGCGGCGAGGTGCTGGCCCGTCAGGAACAGCAGCAGGCCCACCACGGAGGTGAGGCAGCTCAACGCCAGCAAAGCGTTGCGCAGGAACGGGTTCGGCACCGCGATCTCCTGCACGCGGGCCGCGGCGACGTCGGCCTCGACCTGGGTGCGGGCCGCGTCGGCGGCCGCGTGGTCCTGGTGCTGGCGCGCGGTGTCCACGTCGATCGACGCCGTGGTCAGGCGGCCACCGGCGGCCGGGTCGAGGCGGGTGGCCAGGCCGCGCAGCACGGACGGCTCGGCGGTCGTCGGGGGCTGCGGACGGCGTTCGTCGTGCGCGGCGGCCACGGCGGACGCGGTCGCATGGGCCGAGGCGACCACGCGGAGTTCGTCGTCCAGCGCGGTCTCACCGACGGGCGGCGACGGCAGGGCTTCGAGTTCGGCCTCGAGCGTCGCGGCGGTCGGGCCGGCCAGCGCGCGCGGGTTCGGCGCGGCCCGCCACGCCGCCAGCGCGCGGTTCACCACGCGGGCGAGTTCCTCCTGCGCGGCCAGGCCGGACGGCGGCGAGTCGCCGAACCGCTCCTTCAGCTCGGTCAGCCTGCCGACCCGCGCGGACAGGCCCTTCATCGACTCGGCGTGCTCCTGCACGGCCAGGCGGGCGCGGGCGGCGCAGGCGAACCGGGCCTGTGCGCTCAGCTCCTGGTACCGGGCGTGTTCGCGACGGGCCACCGCCAGGTCGGTTTCGGCTTCGCGCAAGCGGTTGCGGGCGTCGCGCAACTCGTCGACGGGCGCGGTCAGCCGTTGCAGCGCCTGCTCGACCGTGCCGTCGGTGCCCGCCGTCGCCGCCGCGCGCCGCAGGTGGTTCTGCATGCCGTCGGCCGCGTCCAGCACCGACAGCAGCTGCGCCTGGTCGACGCACGCGGTCGCGGCGAACGACGCGCGGTCGAGGCCCAGGTGGCGTGAGATGTCCGGCGCGGTGTCGTCGTTGAAATCGCGGTCCACCACCACGACCTCGCCGGACTCCAGCGACACCATCGTCTCCACCCGCCACGCCGTGCCCCGCCACGGACGGTGCCGCGACGCCGGTGCACCGCACAGCGCCGCGCGGATCGCCGCGTGCCACGACGACTTCGCCGACTCGTTCATCCCCGCCACCACGGTCAGGCCGGGCGCCAGCGGCAACGTGCGGTCGTGCAACGGCCCGAACGCGTGCGCGACAACGGACTCGATCCTCATCGTTCCTCCAACGCCCGCAGGCCGGCCGACAGCACACGCCCGCGCAAAGTCACGTCCAGCGACGGATCGGCGAGCACGTCCCGCACGAACTGGCCGCGCACGGTCCGTTCCGACGACACGTGGTCGAAGTCCAGCAAGGGGAACGTCCGCTCCGCCTCGTGCCAGCCGAGCGACCGCGACGCTGACACGTCGAACACCTCGCGCGACACCGAACCGTCCTCGTGCACCGTGCACAACACGGCCCCGCGTTCCCCCGTCTCGCCCGGTGTCAGCGGATCCGGGTTGCCCGGGAACGTGTAGTGCGCGGCGTGCTCGGGCGTGTGCACGTGCCCGAGGAACGCGTGGTCCAGCCCCGTGATCGCGACGTCGTCGGGAGCGGAACCGTGGCACAGCGCCAGGTTCACGCCACCCCGGTCCACCGCGAACCCGTCGAGGACGTCCCGCGCGGGGCCGGGACCGACGTTCGCCGCTCCCCACAACGTGATCCCGTCGGCGAGTTCCACCGGCGTCAGCGACTCCGACGAGAACACGTGGACGTTCGGCGTCCAGTCCACCTGCTGGTAGACCGACTGCGGCCCGTACCAGTCGTCGTTGCCGGGCACCAGGAACACCGGTACCGGGCAGTCGAACGACGACCGCAGGAACGAGGCCGTGGAGGGGGAACATCGATCGTGCTCGTACAGGTCGCCGGCGCACAGCATCGCGTCGACGCCGGACTCCTGGGCGAGGTCGACGATGTGGCCCAACGTGTCGCGCAACGCTTGACGCCGCTCCGGGCCGGCGCTCGGGAAGCGCGTGTCCAGGTGCAGGTCCGCGAACAGCAGCAGTTTCACCGGTGCCTTCAGCTCGGGTCGATCGTGCCGGACAGTGACAGGTTCGGGGACGGGATGGGGCTCAGGGGCGAACTCAGCGCCGCCGCCACGGCCGCGGTCTCGGCGTGCCAGCCGGCCAGCTCCGCGACGTTCGGGGTCAGTTCGTAGCCGTGGTGGCGGATCGCGCGGCGCAGCGCGTGCCACAGCTGGGAGGCGTCCTGCGCCACATCGCTGTCCACATGGGACGGAAGAGCGATCAGCAACGCGTGCACGGGCTGGTCGGCGTTCTCGGCACCGCACGCGCGGGCCACCGACCGTTCCACCGCCGTGCGCAACAGCTCGGCGCAGCAACGGATCCGCACGCCGTCGAGCTGGTCGGGGCGCGCCAGCAGGTTGGCGACGCAGGTGAGCCGGTCCTGGACGTCGGAGGGGAGGGTCATCGCTGCAACCACCCGGCGAGCAGTTCGGTGTCGCGGATCAGCACGTCCAGGTCGCCGGTGTCCCCGCCGACGCGGCACGCCTGCACCAGGTCCACCGCCCACGAACCGACGACGTCCTCCAGGTGCGGCACCAGCTTCGCCGGTTCCGCGAGGTCGTCCAGCACGGCCAGGGTGAGCTTCTGGCGCGTCGTCAGCGCGCATTCGAGCCTGCGTTCCACCTCGGCGTGCGGCATCCCGCTGCCGAGGTGGCGGCGCCGGAACCGGGCGTGCGACGCGGCTTCCAGCGCGGCCCGGCAGCACGAGGCCACGAGCTCCGCGCGCAACGCGTCCGGCAGGTCCTCGTCACCCCGCATCGCGCGGGCGTCGCCCAGGCAGCGGCCGACCGGGTCGTCCGACATCCGCACCTGCACCACGGACTCCTCACCGCGGCACACCTCCCACACGGTCGCGGCCAGCCGGAGCCGCCGCAACGCCTCCACCAGCCGTTCGTCGTGCGTGAAGACCACGACCTGGCGGGTCAGCCCCACGTCGGCGAGCACCTGCGCGAGCCCGTCGACCTTGGAGGGGTCCATGGCCTGCACGGGGTCGTCGATCACCACGAACCGGAACGGGCTCTCGTCCACCATCGCCCGCGGCAGGAACAGCGCGAGCCCCAGCGAGTGCAGCTCGCCCTGGCTCATCACCGCGAGCGCCGAGTTCGTGACGCCGTCGACGGACACGTCCAACTCGACGTTGCGGGCCCCGCCGAGCCGGACCGCGCCCAGATCGACGTTGCTCTGCTGGCGCAGCCGCTGCCAGATCCGCTGCGACTCCTTCGCGAACGGCGCGATCCGCTCGGTCCGCAACGTCGCCGCGGCCTTGCGGATCCAGTTCTCCGCCTCGGTCACGTCCGCGAGCACCTGCGAGTCCGCCAGCGCCTGCTGGGCCTGCGAGTGCCACTCGAACAACGCGATCGCCATCGGCCGCCACACCAGGTCGCGCCGGTCGATCTGCTCCCGCGCGACGGTCTTCAGCTGGTCGACCGCCTGTACGAGCTCGGTGTACCGCTCGAACACCTCTTGCCGGAGACGCACGGGGTCGTCGATGGCGACGCAGTCGTGCCAGGCCTGCCACGCCTGCAACGCCGTCGTCACGTCGAGCACGCCCTCGGCTTCGAGCAGCACCTCGGGCACCGGCTGGCACAGCGCGCGGGTGGCCGCGACGGCGACGTCCAGGCGGTCGGCCGCCCCGTGCAGTTCCGCGGCGGCCCTGGCGAGGTGCTCGGCGCGGTCCTTGGCCTTCGCGAGCCACCGGCCGTCGAGCCGGCCGAGGTCGCACACCGGGCAGGTCTGGGCCCGCTCGGAGTCGGAGGTCCTGGCCGACTCCGAGAGCTGGATGGCGAGCCGCAGGATCTCGCTGCACCGCAACGAGTCCTGCGCGTTGTCCGTCGCGACGGCGGTGACTCCGGTGAGCGCCAGGTCGAGCGTCTCGCGCACCCGGTCGACCTCGTCCTCCGGCGGTGGCGCCACGTCCACGATCTGGTGCAGCAGGCTCGTGCCGGTGCCGACCTCCGCGCCGAGCGCGAGGTCCGCGATCGCGTCGAGGTCGGGGGAGTCGCTGCCGAGCAACGCGGCGGCGCGGCGGGCGCGTTCGTCCTGGGACGCCAGCAGCTCCGCGCGGACGCGCTCACGCCGGTCGTAGGGGCGGGCGACGACCTCGGCGAGGCGCTTGCGGTGCTCGGCGAGCGCCTGCTGCGCCTCGGTGATGGCCTCCAGGCCGAGGAGGCGGTGCATCGCCTCGTAGAGGTCTTCCGGTTGGGCGTCGAGAACGGTGCTCAGCTCGCTGTAGGGCAGGAACGGCCGGTAGGTCTCCAGCGCGTCGCGCCACCTGCCGTGGTCGAACGGCTGGTCGTCCTGCGTCCACTCGCCCCGCGCCAGATCGTCGTCCGGCGCCCAGTGTCTTCGGATCGTCGTCTTCCCCGCTGGACCGTCCGCTCTGCCGTCTCCCGGGCTGTCTGCGGGGCCGTCCCCCCGGTCGGATTGGACGAGCTCCAATTCGACGGCGGTGTCGGGCTGGTGCAGGTTGCGCCAGCCCTGCTTCCCCGTGTCGTGCCTGGCGCGGGTCCAGCGGGCGTTGTAGCCGGTCAGCGCGAGCTCGGCGGCCTCGGCGAAGCTCGACTTGCCCGAGCCGTTGCGGCCGGTGACGACGGTCAGTCCCGGACCGGGCGCCAGCGGCAGGCGTGCCTGCGGGCCGATGCCGCGGAAACCCCGCACCCGGATCTCCGAGACGAAGATGCCCTGGCCGGGCCCGTCCGACCGGTCCGGCGGCGCGTCCTCCTCGGTCGCGACGCCGGTCAGCGCGCGGTCCAGCGCCGCGTCGCCCCGGCACGCCGCCAGCACCAGTTCCGCCGCACGTGGGGTGAGTTCGTCTTGGGCCAGTCTTCCGGCCATCAGTTCGAGTAACCCGGCTTCACCCGCCACGGTCACATTTCCTCCAGCTGCCACCACTCGATAGGGCGGCAACTTAGGCACGAAAGGGGACCTACTGGTGAGTACTCACACGATCGAGTGGAGTTACATAGGGTGACTAAAGTAGGTCGCGCTCGTTAAGGACCCCACACCTGCAGGCCCCTGATCACGAAGTAGGCGTCCGGCACGTAGGTGCCGTGCTTCGGGTAGGTGGTGAACTCGGCCTCGGTCGAGCAGTTCTCCCGCTGGTACACGGTCGCGTCCCTGCTCAGGCGGTTCGCGAACGACTTGCCGGTGAGCGTCAGGGTGATGCACTCGCCGGGGTTCGCGGTCTCCAGGTCCAGGCGTTGCACGGCCCCCGTGTACTCCGGTCCGGCCCACACGCAGAACTCGCCCTTGTCGCAGGTTCCGTCACTCTGGGCTACGGCGATCCCACTGGAGGCAACCGCGCCCGCAGTGATCACCAGGGCGGCGATGAGGCTCTTCGTCGACATGGGCGCACCTCCGTCGCAATGGAGTGTGCGTCCATTCGGGTCAGTCGGCCAGACGATCTTGAAGCGCCGTGCGTCCCGCGGGGCGTGCGCCTTGGCGTCGTTGTCGAAGTAGACGAACACGTCGCCGTGCTCGCGCCAGGCCCTGACCTTCTCGGCCCACTGGTCCAGGCCCTCGTCGGTGTAGCCGCTCACGTAGAGCTCGTCGTGGCCGTGCAGCCGCACGTAGACGAAGTCGGCCGTGACCTTCTCGATGAGCGGGTACTTGCCGGCGGCGTCCGCGACGACGACCGCGATCCCGTGGCGTTGGAGGAGCTCCAAGAACTCGGGCACGACGTAGCTGTCGTGGCGGACTTCGAGGGCGTGGCGCATCGGCCGTTCGGCGTCCGTGGTGGTGTGGGCCGGGTCCACGCGGTGGTCGTGGCGCTTCGCGATCTCGGCCGCTTCGGTGGTGGTGCGGGGGAGTGCCTCGAAGAACGCCGTGAGCAGGCCCGCGTCGAACTGGAGCGTGGGCGGGAGCTGCCACAGGATCGGGCCGAGCTTCGGGCCCAGGGCGAGCACACCGGACGCGAGGTAGTTCGCGAGGAGCTCGTCGCCGTCCTTGAGGCGCTTCATGTGCGTGATGAACCTGCTGCCCTTGACCGAGAACACGAAGTCGTCCGGCGTCTCGGCGGCCCACTTCCGGTAGCTCGACGGGCGTTGCAGCGAGTAGAACGAGCCGTTGATCTCGACGGAGCCGAGCTGCTCGCTCAGGTACGCCAGCTCGCGCTTCTGCGTGACGCCCTTGGGGTAGAACGTGCCGCGCCAGGGTGGGTAGACCCACCCCGAAGTGCCGATCCTGACCTCGCCCACCTGGCTATCGTGGCACGGTGGACGACTCCGTGTTCGATTCATACCTGCGGCGCATCGGCGCCACCCGCTCGTCGTCGTTGGCGGAGCTGCACGAACGGCACCTGCTGAGCGTTCCGTTCGAGAACCTCTACACGCACATGGACACCCGGATCGTGCTGGAGGTCCCGTGGCTGCACGACAAGATCGTCGCGCAGCGGCGGGGCGGGTTCTGCTACGAGCTCAACGGGCTGTTCGCGGAGTTGTTGCGGCACTTGGGACATCACGTCGACCTGCTCGGCGCGCGCACGATCGGGGAGAGGCTCGGGCCGCCGCTCGACCACCTCGCGCTGCTCGTCGACGGCACCTGGCTCGCCGACGTCGGGTTCGGCGCGTTCACGTCGCGGCCGCTCGACTGGAAGTCGCGTGAGGACCAGCGGAACCCGTCCGGCACGTTCCGGCTCGCCGACGTCGGCGACGAGGTCGAGGTGCTGATGAACGGCAGGCCTTCCTACCGGCTGGACCGCCGGCCGCGCGAGCTCGCCGAGTTCGTCCCGACGTGCTGGTGGCACCAGACCGCGCCGGAGTCGCACTTCCGCACCCAGCCGATGGCGTCGCTCGCGTTGCCCACCGGACGGATCACGGTGACGGACAAGAAGGTCGTGCGAACGGAGAACGGCCACAAGACCTCGACCACCATCGAGGACCCTGCGGCCGCTTTCCTGGAACACTTCGGACTTCACTTCCGGCAGAGCAAGGCGTCCGGCGTCCTGCGCCAGTTGTAGGCGACACCGGCGATGTGCTCGTCCTGGGCGCACTGGCCCTTGTAGTGCCCGTTCGCCCAGTCACCGCCCTGGTCCGGCCGGTTGTCGCCCCGGTCGAACCACAGCACGCGGGTCTGGTTCCCCTGGACGACCGGTGCGCAGATCAACGTGAAGTTCGCGTAGCCGACGGCGGCGTTGCCTTGCGGGCACTGGAGTTTCGTGTAGCCGACGGCCCAGTCGCTCGTCACGTGCTGCTCGTTGGTGACGCGCGTCGTGCCGCTCCACTGTGGACCGCTGACGCACAGGCCGCGGTTGCCGGTGTGGCTGATGCCGACCAGCTTCCCGCTCTGCGGGCAGGACTCCTTGAGCAGCTGGTTCCACCGGGTCTCGCGCGGCACCTGCCCGGTCCGGCTCGGCGCGGTGACGAGCCGGTTCCACGCACCGGCCCGCCAGTCGTCGCCGTCGTTGACGCCCATGCGGTTGCCGTTGGCGTCCCAGTGCAGCAACGCCCACCCGTTGCCACCGCGGTTGGTGTGGAAGCCGACCAACGGCCAGTAGGCGAAGTCCGTGTCGTTCGCGACCAGCTGGTTCACGAACCGCTCGAACCAGTCGCGTGCCTTGGGGTTGTTCTCGCCGCGCCCGCCGACCCCGAACTCGCTGATCCACAACGGTGCGGTGAAGTGCTTCTGCGCCTCGGTGATGAAGAACGCCTGCCGCTGCAGCACGTTGACGTGTTCCTGCGGTGACAGGTCCTGGTAGCGGGGGTCGGTCGTCTCGCCGATTCCCGTGGCACCGCTGTGGTTCGGGCCCGTGTAACCGTAGAAGTGCGCGGAGTACACCAGCTTCTCGGGGTTCGCGAGCGTGTGGCTGAGGAACCGCACTGGTTCCAGCGTCGGCCGGCCGTGCGCGAAGCCGTCGACCGGGATGCCCGTCCAGTTGATGCCCTCGACGATCACCAGCAGGTCGGGTGCGACCTGCTGCAGGCGGTCCGCGGCCTGCTGCGACGCCTTGTGCCAGTCGTGGTCGTTGCCCCAGCCCCAGTTCGGGTCGTCCCAGACGTTGCGGCGCACCTCGTTGTAGAGGTCCGCGCCGACGACGCGCTTGTTCGCCTTGTAGCGGTCGGCCATGAACGCCCAGTCGTTGATCCACTGGTCGGTGCTCTGGCTGGTGTTCCAGCGCTCGTTGCCGTCGACGCCGCAGCACCAGCGCGAGGTCGTGGTGTGGTTGTTGAGGATGACGGCGAGGTTGTTGCGCGTCAGTTCGCCGACGACCGCGTCGTAGACCTCCAGCGGCCGCTTGCCGTTGAGCTGCGCGTCCTTCAGGCCGTTGACCGGGGTGGTGTCCCTGATCATCTGGTTGGAGAACGGCAGCCGGATGCTGTTGACGCCGATCTCCTTGAAGCCGCTGATGATCGTGGCCATCGACGCGCGGTCGAGGCCGAGCGGCACCTGGTCGGCCTTCTCGCCGGAGTGGTGGTTGGCGGGGTCGTTGATGTCGCCGGAACCGGTGTAGGTGCCGCTCGCACCGTGCCAGTTGCCGGACTTGAGCTTGAAGCGGTCGCCGTGGGCGTCGACGATCCACCGGCCTCGGGTGCTGAGGGGGCCGGTCCAGGCCGCCTCCTCCGCGTGCGCTTGCACGGGAGCCACGAGACTCGCGGCCAGGAGCAGGGGAGCCAAGACGCGAATCGTTCTCATATCTGAACAGCTTAACTGTGGGAGCGCTCTCGCAGAAGGTGCGAGAGCGTCAGTGCGTTGAGCGGTGCGGCGCCGTGCATGGTGTTGTCGAAGTAGACGTAGGTGTCGCGGTCCCAGTCCTCGATCTTCTCGGCCCACGCGCCGAGCTGTTCGTCGTCGTACGAGCTGATGTAGAGCTCGTCGTGCCCGTGCAACCGCAGGTAGGCGAAGTCGGTGGTGACGGCTTCGATGCACGGGAACGTCGGGGCGTCCGACACGACGTGAGCGACGTCGTGTTCTTGGAGCAGGTCCAAGTAGGCGTCGGTGCGGAACGACTCGTGCCGCGGCTCGAGCGCGTGCCTGCCCGGCGGGAGCGCGGCGAGGAAGTCCCGGATCGTCGCCGGGTCGAAGCGCAGGGACGGCGGCAGTTGCCAGAGGACCGGTCCCTGCTTCGGGCCCAGGGCGAGCGACTCGGCGAACGCCCTGACCGCGTCCCCGGCGTCCCGCAGGCGCCGGACGTGCGTGACCAGCTTCGGGCCCTTGACGGCGAAGACGAAGTCCGGCGGGGTCTCGGCGACCCACTTGCGGTAGTTCGACGCCGGTTGGTGGCGGTAGAAGGAGCTGTTGATCTCGATCGTGCCGACCTGCCCGGCCAGGTGGTTCAGCCAGAGCCGCTGCGGGACGCCGCGGTAGAAGCCGTCACGCCATTCCGGGTAGCGCCATCCCGACGTACCGATCCTGATCATGCCCTCCGGGTTGCCCGGCGCCCCTGTAGCTACTCCGTAGCACTTATTTGGCGTTGGTGCTACATTGGTGGTATGCAGCAGCTCAAAGCCATCGGCCAGCGTGAGCTCCGCAACGACAACGCGGAGATCATGCGGCGCGTCGAGGCGGGTGAGAGCTTCGTCGTCACCCGCAACAACAAGCCCGTCGCCCAGCTCTCGCCGTACCGCGAGGAGGCGGTCAGCAGGCCGCCGCTCGGGGACGTGCAGGTGCTGTTCGGCACCCTGCCCCCGGTGGACGCCGAGCGGTGGGAGGCCGACCGGCGGGCGGCCGACGAGGTGTTCGGTGCCGACGACCCCCTGGACGACCCGTGGCGCAGCTGAGCTGTCTGCTCGACACCTGTGTGCTGATCAGGCTGGAGCGGGCGAACCTGGGGGAGTACGTCCACGCCCAGCCGTACCTGAGCGCCGTGACGATCGCGGAGCTGGCCTTCGGGCTCGACACCGAGGACCCGGTCGAGCGGTTCGCGCGGACCGAGCGGTACTACGCGGCGTTGCAGACGTTCGAGGTGCTGCCGTTCGGGGTCGAGGAGGCCAAGGTCTACGGGCAGATGGCCTCGCTGGTGCGGCGGGCCGGGCGCAGTCCGCGGCCGCGGCGGATGGACCTGCAGATCGCGGCCACGGCGGCGGTCGCGGGGGTGCCGGTGCTGACGATGAACGTCAAGGACTTCAAGGACGTCGGCCGGCTGGTGGAGGTCGTGCCGATCCGTCAGGTCTGAGCGCCGCTCTAGGCTCTCGCCATGACCGCTCTGGGGTTCAGCTGTTCGTGTTGCGGTGAGGTGCACGAGGGGCTGCCGTTCGCCTACTCGATGCCGGCGCCGGTGTACTGGTCGGAGGAAGTCGCCGGGCTGCCGGGCAGCTTCCTCGCCGGGGAGCAGTGCGTGATCGGGGACGAGCACCACTTCGTGCGCGGGCGGATCGTGCTGCCGGTGCGCGACGCCGACGAGGACCTGGAGTGGGGCGTGTGGGTGTCCCTCTCGCCCGTGAACTACCAGCGCATGATCGACGTCTTCGACGACCCGGCACGGGCCGCCGAACCGCCGTACTTCGGCTGGCTGTCGACGGCCCTGCCCGGCTACGCGTACCCGACCGTCAACCTCAAGACCAGGCTGCACACGCAGGAGCCCGGGGTGCGTCCGCTGATCGAGCTCGAACCGACGGGCCACCCGCTCGCCGTCGAGCAGCGCGAGGGCATCACGGTCGCACGGGTGCAGGAGTTCGCGGAGATCGCCCTGCACCAGCGAGGAACGCCCTGACGCGTTCCAGGTGGTCGATGCCGATGCCCTTGCGGGGATCGACCGGCACCAGCAACGTCCCGGGGCGCGCGGTGGCCCACTCGCCGTCGCGCCGCTGGAACTCGTCGTCCAGCCACGCGATCGGCCGGGTGCCCGCCCACGCGGTGATCGCCGGGACCTTGGCGTGCAGGCCGTCGCGGTGGTCGGCGCCGCCGAACGCGATCCACTCGAGCTCGGGCAGGCCGAGGACCGGGCCGATGAACTCGTTCGCCTCGTGCTCCCACGTCGTCGCCCACACCAGGTCGGCGTCGACGGCGGCGGCGAGCGAGAGCAGCCACGGGCCGTGCGACGGGTCGAGCCACACGCGCAACGGCCGGAAGAAGCCGTGCGGGCGGATGCGGTGCGTGGTGTAGCCGGCCGGGCGCCGGGTCGGCTTCGCGAGGAACGGGTTCAGCGGGCCGTCGACGTCCAGCAGGATCGCGGGACGAGTCATGCCCTGATGAGATCATCTCGAAGCCTCAGGAGCCCGTGAAATCCAGATTCAACACGATCGGAACGTCCGAACGGCTAATGATCCGGCGTTTCAACCCGATACCTGACACATGACTGTCACGGACATCGCGACGTGGGGCACGGCGGACCACGTGCGGGCCGCGCTCGAACACCACCTCGAAGGCGCGCTGGTCGAGGTCCCCCAGGACGACGACTCACCCCGCTGGGCGTTCGGCGAGGCACTGCGCAGGTCGTTGATGCTGCGCCAGACCCACCCGTTCGACACCGTCGCCCTCGGCCTGCCGGACCTGCCGCGCTACCGGGAACTGGTGGCGGGCTCCGAGGTGACGTTGCGCGCGACGAACATCGACGCCTACTTCATCTGCCAGGCCGGCAAGGCGGAGCTGCACCGGCCCCAGATGGTGCCGGAGGCCTAGCGGACAGGCACCGCTGCCTGTTCCGCACGTGCCGGTGGGCTCCTCACGGCATGAAGAAGCCCCGGCTCCGTCGAGGAGGAACCGGGGCTTCGACCACAGCGGACTAGGCGGGTACCGACGCCACACCCGGCGCCAGGAAACGCTTGCCCGTGACCTTCTCCGAGATGCCGGTGCGGTCCAGGTACGGCGTGATGCCGCCCAGCCAGAACGGCCACCCGGCGCCCAGGATCATGCACAGGTCGATGTCCTGCGCCTCCGCGACCACGCCCTCGTCGAGCATGATCCGGATCTCCTCGGCCAACGCCTCCAGCGCGCGGTTCTTCACCTCGTCACCGGTCAGGGGCGCGTCACCGAACTCCCACAGGGCCTGGACCTCGGGGTCGACCGTCTGCTTGCCGGTCGAGTCCCACTGCCACACCGCGCCCTTGCCGGCGGCGACGAACTTCTTCATGTTCTCCGACACCGAGAACCGGTCGGGGAACGCGCCGTGCATCGTCTCCGACACGTGCAGCGCGACGGCGGAACCGACCAGCTGCAACAGGATCATCGGCGACATCGGCAGGCCCAGCGGCTCGGTGGCCTTGTCGGCGACCTCGAACGACGTGCCCTCGTCGACCGACTTGATGACCTCGCCCATGAAGCGGGTCAGCAGGCGGTTCACGACGAACGCGGGCGCGTCCTTCACGAGCACCGAGGACTTCTTGAGCTGCTTGCCGATCGAGAACGCCGTCGCCAGCGTGGCGTCGTCGGTCTGCTCGGCGCGCACGATCTCCAGCAGCGGCATGACCGCGACCGGGTTGAAGAAGTGGAAGCCCACGACCCGCTCGGGGTGCTTGAGCTTCGACGCCATGTCCGTGATGGACAGCGATGAGGTGTTGGTCGCCAGGATCGCCTCGGCGGAGACGTGCTCCTCGACCTCGGCGAACACCTGCTGCTTGACGGCCAGGTCCTCGAACACGGCCTCGATCACGAAGTCGGCGTCGGAGAACGCGGCCTTGTCGAGCGAGCCGGAGACCAGGGCCTTGAGGCGGTTCGCCTCGTCCGGCGAGATCCGCTTCTTGCCCAGCAGCTTGTCGATCTCGGCGTGCACGTAGCCGACGCCCTTGTCCACGCGCGCCTGGTCGATGTCGGTCAGCACGACCGGCACGTGCAGGCGGCGGATGAACAGCAGCGCCATCTGCGAGGCCATCAGGCCCGCGCCGACGACACCGACCTTGGTGACCTTGCGCGCCAGCGACTTGTCGGGCGCGCCCGCCGGTCGCTTCGCCCGCTTCTGCACCAGGTTGAACGAGTACAGGCCCGCGCGCAGCTCGTCGCTCATGACGAGGTCCGCGAGGCCCTCGGTCTCGGCGGCGTAGCCCTTCTCGAGGTCGTTCTCGCGCGCCAGCTCGAGCAGCTCCAGCGCCTTCAACGCACCGGGCGCCGCGCCCTTGGTCTTGCCGTGCACGATGCCCTTGGCCCGTGCCACGGCCGCGTCCCACGCGTCACCGCGGTCGATCTCCTTGCGCGGCACCGAGATCTCACCGCGCACGACACCGGACAGCCACAGCAGCGACTGCTCCAGGTAGTCGGCGGAGTCGAACAGCACGTCCGCGATGCCCAGCGCGAGCGCTTCCTTCGGCTTGAGCATCTTGTTCTGGTTCAACGCGTTCTCGAAGATCACCGTCACGGCGTCGTCGGCGCCGATCAGGTTCGGCAGCAGCTGCGTGCCGCCCCAGCCCGGGAACAGGCCGAGGAACACCTCGGGCAGCGCGATCGCGGCCGCGTTCGACGCGAGCGTGCGGTAGTGGCACGACAGCGCGAGTTCCAGGCCACCGCCCATGACCGCGCCGTTGACGAAGGCGAAGGTCGGGACGTCCGAGTCGGTGAACTTCTTGAAGACCTCGTGGCCCAGCGCGCCGATCGTGACGCCCTGCGAACGGTCCGTGGCCTGCTCGACGGCGGACAGGTCCGCGCCGACCGCGAAGATGAACGGCTTGCCGGTCACCGCGATGGCGGCGGGCTTGGCCGCGTAGGCCTCGTCGAACGCGGCGCCGAGCGACACCAGCGACTGCGGGCCGAACGTCGACGGACGCGTGTGGTCCAGGCCGTTGTCGATCGTGATGAACGCGACCGGCTTGTCGAGGCCGGGCACGCTGATCAGACGGGTCTTGGCGTGGGTGACGACCTCGTCGGGGAAGATCGCCTTTGCTTCCTCAGCGGTGATGGTCACTTGCCACTCCAGTTCGGGTTCTCCCAGATGACCGTTCCACCCATGCCGATGCCGATGCACATGGTGGTGAGGCCGTAACGGACGTCCGGACGCTCGGCGAACTGACGCGAGAGCTGCGTCATCAGACGGACGCCGGACGAGGCCAGCGGGTGACCCGTCGCGATGGCGCCGCCCCACTGGTTCACGCGGGGGTCGTCGTCGGCGATGCCGAAGTGGTCGAGGAACGCGAGCACCTGGATCGCGAACGCCTCGTTCACCTCGAACAGGCCGATGTCCTCGATGGACAGACCGGCGCGCTGCAGCGCCTTCTCCGTGGCCGGAACCGGGCCGATGCCCATGACCTCGGGCTCGACACCCAGGAACGAGTAGCCGACCATCCGCATGCCGACGGGCAGGCCGAGCTCGCGCGCGGTCTCCTCCTCGGCGAGGATGCAGCCGGTCGCGCCGTCGTTCAGACCGGCCGCGTTGCCCGCGGTGATCCGGCCGTGCGGGCGGAACGGGGTCTTGAGCTTCGCCAGGTCCTCGACCGTGGTGCCCGGACGCGGCGGCTCGTCGGCCGTCGCGAGGCCCCAGCCGTTCTCCGCGGAGCGGGTCGCGACGGGCACGAGTTCCGGCCCGATCTTGCCGTTCTTGAGCGCGTCGGCGTACTTGGCCTGGGAGTTGGCCGCGTAGGCGTCCGTGCGCTCCTTGGTGATGTGCGGGAACCGGTCGTGCAGGTTCTCCGCGGTCTGGCCCATCACGAGAGCGCTGGTGTCGACGATCCGGTCCGACAGGAAGCGCGGGTTCGGGTCGACGCCCTCGCCCATCGGGTGCCGGCCCATGTGCTCGACGCCGCCCGCGATGGCGATGTCGTAGGCGCCGAACGCGATGCCGCTCGCGGCCGTGGTCACGGCGGTCATCGCGCCCGCGCACATGCGGTCGATCGAGTAGCCGGGCACCGACTTCGGCAGGCCCGCGAGCAGTGCCGCGGTGCGGCCGAGCGTGAGGCCCTGGTCGCCGATCTGGGTGGTCGCGGCGATCGCGACCTCGTCGACCCGCTCCGGCGGCAGCTCGGGGTGCCTGCGCAGCAGCTCACGGATGACCTTGACGATCAGGTCGTCGGCACGGGTCTCGGCGAAAATCCCCTTGGGGCCGGCCTTGCCGAACGGCGTGCGTACGCCGTCGACGAAGACCACGTTCCGAACGCGTGCCGGCGCTGCTGGTGCGGCCACGGCGTCTCCTCCACTTGTGGTGACAACTCTGTCCACTACCGGTCGGGCTGCGCGACATCCCTACCGGTCGGTAACGCCAACTCTAACCCTAGTTACTGGCCAGTAACCACTGCGGTACCCCTGTTGGTTGTGTCACACACCTTGCGGATGATCAGGAACAGCGGCAACCCGACCGGGGCGAGCAGGATCGTGATCACCAGAACGGGTGCCATGACGAGCGGGTGGACGTCGAGCCGGCGTCCCTCGAGGTACATCCAGCGGCCGACGAACAGGTCCCACGCGAGCATGTGCGCCCACACCAGCGCGGTGCCGGCGGGAGTGGCCAGGTACTCCGCCAGCGGCCCGAGCTCGGGCCGGGTGACCAGCGGCAGCACCGTGGTCAGCTCGGGGACCAGCAGCACGACGTAGATCAGGGCGGGTGGCAGCACGATCAGGTACGACTCGGCGATCTTCTGCGTCCACGACCACTTGGGCGCGAGGATCATGAGCGCCCAGAACGGCGCGGCCACCAGGAACGTCAGGTCGAACAGCAGGGCGGTCATGCGGGCACGAGCTCCTTCTGGGTTTCGCGCGCCCACACCAGTCCCAGTGCGGTCGCGGCGACGATTCCGGCCAGCGCGAGCAACGTCGTGCCGTCCGGCTGGACGAGGGACTGGCCGCGCAGCGCCTGCCAGGTCACGAGCAGGAAGATCCCCAGGAACGACCCGCTGAGCACCCAGGCGATCCTGGCGTTGGCGCGGCGGCCGAGCAGTGCGATCAGCAGTGGCAGCACCTGCAGGGCGTGCATGCCGATGAAGTGCCCGACGCGCAGGTCGCCGTGCTCGGTGCTCCAGCCGGTGACCGCCATGTAGGCGCCGCCGTCGGGCGCGCCGATCGTGTGCGAGCCGAGCGTGTCGCCGTCGAGCGCCTGGCCGGGCTTCGGGCTGGTCATCAGGAACCCGACGCCGAGGCCCAGGAACGAGATCGCGAGCCCGAGCCGGATGGACCAGGAGAACGCCTTGTTCTCGATGTCCGTGCGCCACAGCAGGATCGCGACGATCGCGTGGGTCACCCACAGCACCACGATGGTCGAGCCCATGATCGAGAACAGCGCGGTGTCGAGCGGCGTCTCGAAGTTGAAGTGGCTGCGCCTGCCGCGGATCACCTGACCGACGATCACGACCATCTCGGCCGCGCCGGCCGCCGTCAGCACCGTGCCCGCCCACCAGCCGACGCGCTGGAACCGCCGCAGGAACGTGAGCAGCCAGGCGAGCGTGAACGAGTAGAGCGCGAGCGACACGGCGAACTTGAACGGCTTGAGCCAGATCGGCGAGTTCACCACCGTGCGGTCGTCGATCAGGAGTCCGACGAGCGCGATCGGGATCAGCACCACCATCGCCCATCCGAAGACGACTAACGGGCGGTGCCAGTTCTGCATGGCCTTCAGCATCGGAGCCCCCTGCTACGGAATGGATAGTGGAGATCTCCACTATCGATAAACGGGAAGGTACACTATCCATATGCGTGTTGGCGAGCTTGCGAAGAAGAGCGGCGTCCCGGTGCCGACGATCAAGTACTACCTGCGTGAGGGACTGCTGCCCGCCGGCGTGCTGACCAGCCCGAACCAGGCTCATTACGACGACGAGCACCTGCGGCGGCTGCGGCTGGTGCGTGCCCTGATGGACGTCGGAGGACTGTCGATCGCCTCGGTGCGTGACGTCCTCACGGCCATCGACACCCGCGAGTCGCTGCACACCAAGCTCGGCGCGGTGCAGGAGGCCATCAGCCAGCCGAGCGCGGTCGACCTCGACCCGCTCGCCGTCGCGGACGTTCAGGCGTTCTTCGAGCGGCAGGGCGAGGAGGAGTGCGCCGACGTCACCGAGTCGAACGTGACCCACATGCTGGCCGCGGCGCTGTCGGTCGCCAGGTCCGTCGGGCACGACCACATGGGGGACCTGCTCGACCCCTACCTGGAGGGGCTGAAGATCATCGCGCAGGCCGACGTCGAGTACATCGCCCGGCAGGGTTCGCGCGACGCGGTCATCGAGGCGATGGTCATCGGCACGATCGTCGGCGACACCGTGCTCAAGGCCGTCCGCAGGCTCGCCCACGCACAGGTGTCGCGCGACCTGATCGGGGACGTGCCTCCTCCGGACGACGAGAACTGACCGGAGCGAGGTGAAAGACCGGGCGTCCTGCCGGACATGACCCGGGGTGGAGCAGGTGGACGTGGAACCGCGCCGGACGGGTTTCGACGCCGTAGCGCAGGAGCTGATCGAGCCGCTGCGCCGGTACCTCGCGCGCCGGACCGACGCGGCGACCGCGGACGACGTGCTGTCCGAGACGTTGCTGGTGGCGTGGCGGCGCCGGGCCGAGATGCCGGCCGAGCCGCTGGCCTGGGCGTACGCCGTGGCGCGCAACTGCCTCGCCAACGCCGACCGGGCGCGGCGGCGGCAGGACCGGTTGCTGGTGCGGATCTGGCAGCTCGCGAGACCGCCCGAGCACGCGCCCGCCAGGGACGACCCGGATCCGGGGCTCGCCAGGGCGCTCGCGCGGCTGTCCGAGGTGGACGCCGAGCTCGTGCGGCTCTGGGCGTGGGAGGAACTCGGGCCCGCGGAGATCGCCCTGGTGGTCGGGATGAGCGCCAACGCGGTCAGCATCCGCCTGCACCGGGCGCGCCGGAAGTTGAAGTCCCTGCTGGACGAGCAGGCGGAAGGAGAGCGGCCATGACCGACGACGACCTGCGCGACCGGATGCGCCGCGCCGATCCCGCCGCCTCGCTGCGGCCGTTGCCCGAGGACGAGGCGCGCCGGCTCCTCGCCGGTGCCGCGGTTCCGGTGGAACCCCGGTTCGCCCTGCGGAGGCTGCCGGTGCTCGTCGGGGCGGCCGCGGTCGTCGCCGTCGTGGCCGGGGTGCTCCTGGTGGACGACGACGGGAACGCACCGGTGCCGCGGTCCGAGGTCGCGTTGCCGACCTCGACGCGACCGGGGCTCGCGAACGGGTCGGGGCTGCCCGACACCAGCGGCGGCAGGCTGACCACGAGCGTCGCGCCGCCGACCGGCACCACCACGGCGTCGGCGCCGACGACGACCTCGTCGGACGGGCGCAAGACCACGGTCGCGGTGCTGGCGGACGCCCCGGTCGATCCGGAGGTCCGCTGCCGCGCACCCGAGGCGGCAGTGCTGCGGGAGAGCGCGCAGATGGCGTTCGAGGCGACCGTGCTGAAGATCGAGGGCAACGTCGTGACGTTGCAGGTGCGGCGGGCGTGGCTCGGTGAGGCCGATCTCGTCGAGGTCCGCAACACCGCCACCGCGCCGGTGCTCGCCGGGTTCGAGCCCGAGACGGGCAGGACCTACCTCGTCGCGGCCAGCGACCTGCGCGTGATGGGCTGCGGCTACAGCGGACCCGACGAACCCGGGCTGCGCGCGGTCTACGACGAGGCGTTCCCCGGACGGTGAGAGGCGGTGCGCCCCTCCGGGACGCACCGCCGTTCCGTCCTACCTGGTCAGGTAGGCGTTGAGCACGGTCTGGGTGACCGAGTCACCGCCCCTGCCGGTGGCCGTGGCGCGCAACGAGACGCTGCCGCCGCGGCCGGGGTTGACGACGTAGGCGGCGTTGCCGACGACCAGCGCCTTCAGCCAGGACTTGCCCTTGTCGTAGGACACCTGCACGGACAACGACCTCGTCTTGCCCTGCACGGTCAGCGGGATCTGCTGGAACCGGTGTGCGGGCAGGGTCCCGTCGAGGGCGAGGTCCGGGGTGAACCGGACCATCGACAACGGCACCTGCGTGACGCCCGGGGTCGTGGCCGAGTCGAAGCCCCACGTCGTGGTGACCGAGGTGCTGATCGCCGCCACGCCCGAGCGGGTCGCGGTGGTGGTCAGCTCGTAGCGACCGGGCGTCGCGGGCAGCGAGAAGAACGTCTCCAGGTCGAGCGGGCGGTCGGTCGAGTCGACGACCTTTCCGTCGCGCTTGAGCACCGTCGACCCCGAGTCGACGACGGAACCGCCGGAGCGGCCCTGCCCGTCGGCGAAGAACGGCAGGCTGCCGAACAGGACGTCGCCGTCGCGGAAGAGGCCCACGCGGCGTTCGTCGGTCAGCAGCGGGCCGAAGACGCCGGTGTTGAACGTCTTCTTGTAGGTGCGGCCCGGTGTGAACTGCTCGTTCGGGGAGTTCCAGTACGCCTCGGACGCCTCGCCGTGGTCCTGTTCGAAGCGCAGGCTCCAGGTGTTGGTGGGGGATGCGAGGTTCACCTTCCGGGTGTGCGGCAGGGCGTAGCCGAACGCGACGCCGAACAGCGGGCTGTCCCCGACCTCGGCCTGGGCGTGCAGGTAGCCGGTGCGGTCGGGCGCGGTGGTGCCCGCCCGCGCCTCGATGGTCACGAGGTCCTTCTGCTTGAGCTGCTTGCGATAGCCCGTCCAGAACTTCGTGAGCGTGGTGTTCTGGTCGACGACGTGGAACTCCTCGTGGTCCGCGCCGGTGTAGGAGGCGATGACCAGCTCGTTCATCTCGCCGGACCTGCCCTCGGGACCGACGTGCGCGGTGCTGAGGACGCTCAGCGGCACGCCCAGCAGGCCGAAGCCGTACTCCATGTCCGGGACCTTGTGGCCGACCCGGACGTAGGAGTGCCGTTCGGCCGGCTTGCCGGGCAGGGAGATGTCGACGGGCTTGGCCTGGCGCGCGTCGAGCGTGATCGTGGTGTCCTTCGTGATGTCGATGTTCGTGCCGTTGAACCAGGTGTAGTACGGGTTCGGCTGGTCCGGGCTGACCCACTCGTGGCCGTTGAGCAGGTAGCGGCCCTTGGCGACGCGGAGGGTCTCCAGGCCGGCGCCGAGTCCGGCGAACGCGCCCTTCGCCTCGCCGGTGACGCCCTGCAGGCTCGCGCCCCAGTTCGCGGCGGGCTTGCCGTCGCGGCCGATCGTCTTGATCGTGAGGCTGTAGCGCTCGGCTTCGCGCGTCACGGCCGCAGGTGTCGTCACGGACTGGCCGCCGCCGCTCGCGTTGACGTACGCGCTGAACGTGCCGGACGCGTCGCCGCCGAGTTTGGTGTCAGCGGTCAGGGTGGTGGTGGCCGTGCCGTGTGCGGGCACGGTCACGGTGGCGTCCTTCAGCGTGAAGAAGCCCTGCGGTGCCGTGGTGTCGAGCTTGAGCGTGAGGGTGACCGGCTGGTCGCCCTTGTTGGTGTAGACGACGTTCTTGGTGACCGGGACGTCGTCGTGGTGCGGCCACAGCGCCGTGCCGAACGAGACCGCCCCCGAGGTGACCAGCTGGGTGGTCGCCCTGCCGACGTCCGTGCGACCGGCGCCCTGTTCGAACGGGGTGTGCGCGCCCGGCTTGGCCGACGCCATCAGCGCGGCCTTGATCTCCTCGCCGCGCCAGTCCGGGTGCTGCTGCGCGAGGATCGCCGCCGCGCCCGCGACGTGCGGGGTGGCCATCGACGTGCCGTCGAGCGAGATGTACCCCTCGGCCGGGCTGGGCCTGGTCTCGCCGAGCCTGCCTGCGGCCGCGGCGCCGATGCCGACGCCGGGAGCGGTGATGTCCGGCTTGATCGCACCGTCCCCGACGCGCGGACCGGTGCTGGAGAAGCCCGCGAGCGCGTCGCCGCGGTCGACGGCGCCGACGGTCAGCGCGGCGTCCGCACTGCCGGGGGAACCGACGGAGTTCGGTCCCGCGTTGCCCGCCGCGATGACGAACAACGTGCCGGTCTCCTGGGAGAGCCGGTTGATCAGCACCTCCATCGGGTCGAGCAGCGGGCCGTCCTCGCCGCCGAGGCTCATGTTGACGACGTCCGCCTGCTGCTCGACGGCCCACTCGATGCCCGCGAGGATGCCGGACTCGTACCCGGACCCGTCGTCGCCGAGCACCTTGCCGTCGAGGATGCGCGCGCCCGGCGCCACACCCCGGAACTTCCCGCCCGACTTCGCGCCGGTGCCGGCCGCGATGGACGCGACGTGCGTGCCGTGCCCGACCCGGTCCTGGTTGTCGGGGGAGTCGGTGAAGTTGCGTTCCGCGATCTCCTGCGTGGCGAGGTCCGGGTGCGTGTTGTCGACGCCGGTGTCCAGCACGGCGATCTTCACGCCGGTGCCGTCGAGCCCGGCCTGCCACGCCTGCGGTGCGCCGATCTGCGCGGTGCTGCGGTCGAGCGCCGCCCTGCGCACCGCGTCGAGCCAGATCGTGGTGCTCGCGGTGCGGGCGGTGGTGAGCGACTTCCACACGGTCGGCGCGGACTCGGCCGTGACCGTGACGGCGTCGACGCCGATGCGGCTGAACGACCGTGCGGCCGCGAGCCCGGATCCCTGCGACACGAGCACCTTGAGGCCGTCGTGCCGCGCGTACTCGGGCTTGCTCAGCAACGCGAGGTCGAACAGGCGCCGGTCGACCCGACCCTCGGCGATCAACGGCTCGACGTCGGCGGGCACGGCGTACAGATGCGCGCCGTCCTCTCTCGTGGTGACGAGGATGTGTTCACGGCCTGGTGCGGCCTTGAACTGCAGCGGCTTGCCTCTGTCGTCGGTCAGCACCTGGTCGCCCGTGATGAGGGTGAGCCAGCGCTGCTGGGTTCGTACCGGCTGGTCGGTGCCGGCCGTGGTCGCGGCGGCGGGGGTGACGCCGCACAGGACCGAGGCCAGCACGAGACCGGCCGCGGCGAGGGGGAGATGAGGTTTCAAGGGAGGCCTCTCCTGGTGACGGACAACTCCTCGGCGGCATATGTCCGTCACTGCTCCCCGATATTTCGCAACGGCAACTGTCAACAACGCCGGTCGGGTACACGTGGATCATGACCAGCCGCGTCACCCTGGACTCCGACAGCTACCTCGCCCTGACCCGCAGGGCCTGCTTCGTCTGCGAGCTGCTCGCCGGCAACCCGGACTACCCGCACCACGTCGCCTACCGGGACGACGTCGCGATCGTCTTCGCGAGCAGGTTCCCCTCGGTGGCCGGCCACTTCCTCGTCGCGCCCGTCGAGCACCGCGAGCACGCCATCACCGACTTCACCCCCGACGAGTACGCCGCCATCCAGCACGTGGTGCACCGGGCGGGCACGGCGCTGAGCGCGGTGCTGCCCGTCGAACGGCTCTACGTGCTGTCGCTCGGCAGCCAGCAGGCCAACCGGCACGTCCACTGGCACCTCGCGCCGTTGCCGCCCGGCGTGCCCTACGAGGAGCAGCAGATCGCCGTCTTCGAGGCGTCGCGCGGCGTGCTCGACCTGCCCGACGACGAGGTCGCGGACCTCGCGCGGCGGGTCGGCCAGCTCATGGCCTAGAGGAGCAGCCGCCAGCGGATCTCGCCGTCGTCGACCTCGTCGGTGCGGCTGAGACCGGCCGCGGCCGCGACGGCGGCCGACGCGTGGTGGTCCGGGTGGACGTGGGCGATCACGGCGTCGACCGGTTGCGTGCGCAGCCACGTGACCAGGCCCTGGGCGGCTTCGCGGGCGATGCCGCGGCCCTGCCACGGTGTGCCGACGACCCAGGCGATCTCGGCGGTGAGGCCGGTGATCGTCGCCTGGACGGTGCCGGCGAGGCACGCCTCCTCGCGCAGCGAGATCACCCAGTTGAGCCAGCGCTGGGCGGGATCGGGGGAGCCCGCGGCCAGGCGTTCGTAGCGGGTCTGGAGGGCTTCCGGGGAGAGCGGGGCGCCGCCGATGAACGTGTGGAGCGCCCGGTCCGCCAGGACGCCTGCCATCTCGGGGGCGTGCTCCGGCGTCAGGGGGAGCAGGTCCAGGCGGGTGGTGGTGATCATCGTTCGTGCTGCTTCAGGAAGGCGGCGACGAGGTTGTCGGTGAACGCGCGCGAGACCTCGGTTCCCGTCACCAGGACCCGGTAGTGGACCGGACCGACCAGGTGGTCGACTGCCTCGTCGACGTCGAGGTCCGGAAGGTCGCCGCGGGCGATGGCGCGTTCCAGCGGGAGGCGGTCCCGGGCGCGCTGGTGGCTCAGGTGCTCGTCGCGCAGGCGGGTCGCGAGGGCCGGGTCATGCTGGGCCTGGCCGGTCAGGGCGCGGAAGACGGCGCCGGGGTCCGAGGCGGTGAGGAACTCGGCCAGGTTCGCCAGGTGGGTGCGGAGGTCGGCGGCCAGGTCGCCGGTGTCGGGCGGGGTGAGGTGTTCGGCCATGTCCTCGGTGAACGCCTCCAGCAGGACGTCGACCTTGGACGGCCACCAGCGGTAGATCGTCTGCTTGGCGACGCCCGCCCGCGCGGCGATGCCCTCGATCGTCACGCCCGCGAAGCCCTTCTCGGCCAGCAGGTCGTCGGCCGCCTCCAGCACGGCGCGGCGTGCCTGTTCGCTGCGGCCGTGCCGGTTGCCGCGGTGCGCGGTGTCGCTGGTCATCGCCTGTCTCCCACGGGCCGTACCTTAGCCGGGGCTAGTCTAGACGCAACGTTGCGTCTACTCTGGCTCGCATGACGATCACGTTGCACGAGGACCGGGTCCGTGAAGTGCTGGAGCGGCTGTTCGAGGCCGCGGAGGGAGACGAGGCGTTCGAGGCGCCGTGGGAGGAGCTGAGGGCGGCGGGAGCGCAGGAACGGGCCGACGCGCTCGACTCGGTGTACATGCCCATCTCCGCTCGCGGAGGGGACCTGCTGTACGGGCTGGTCCGGGCCTGCCGGCCGGAGACCGTCGTGGAGTTCGGGACGTCGTTCGGGATCTCGACGCTCTACCTGGCGGCGGCCGTGCGGGACAACGGGCGCGGGCACGTCTACGGGACGGAGCTGTCCGACGTGAAGGTGGCGGCGGCCCGCGCGAACCTGGAGGAGGCCGGGCTCGGCGGGGTCGCGACGGTGCTGCCCGGTGACGCCCGGCGGTCGCTCGCCGGGCTGGCGGGACCGATCGGGCTGGTGCTGCTCGACGGGTGGAAGGAGCTCTGCCTGCCGGTGCTGCGCGACCTCGAACCGCGGCTCGCGCCGGGGGCGTTGGTGGTGGCCGACGACATCGACCAGGCGTCGATGGCCGGGTACCTCGAGTACGTGCGGGACCCGGCCAACGGGTACGTCAGCGTCGCGTTCCCCGTCGAGGACGGGATGGAGATCAGCTGCCGGGGCTGACGCACCGCAGCGCATGACCGGGCCGGACGTCGTCGCCCCCGTCGTCACGTACCTGGCCGGTGACGGGTGCCCGCTGTCCGGGCACGTGCTGTCCGGACAGGTGCTGCCGGTGCGCGGCACGTCGATCGCGGCCAACCGGGGGTGGTCGCTCGGACCCCGCGTCGAGCGCGACGAGCCGTGGACCGTCGACGCGCTCGCCGACGCCCTCGCCGACGCCCTCGTCGGCGTCGAGGTCGTCGACCCCTTCGGCGCGGTGACGACGGCACTCGGCCGCGCGCGCGGCCTGAGCCGGCGCGAGGACGTCGAGGCCGTCGTCACCGCACAGTTGATTTGAGCCAGTCGAACTGAAATACCGCTGAACTGATATATCGGATATCAGCTGGCGGCGGGTGGCGGAGCGGTCGAGGCCAGAGCCTTGGTGAGAGCCTCCAGCGTCAGCGCGATCTGCCACGACCGGGCGCCGCCGTCCCGCAGGACGGTGGCGACGGAGTCGGGTGACAGGTCGGCCGGCGGTTGCCAGCACGTGCGCCGCACCAGGTCCGGCAGCAGCAGGTTCTCCACCGGCAGCGTGTTGGCCTCGGCGATCGCCGCCAACGCCGCACGGGTGGCGGTGAGCCGGGCCGCGGCATCCGGGTCCTTGTCCGCCCAGCGGTTGGGCGGGGGCGGGCCGTCGTGCTGACCGGCGGGTTCCGGAAGTTCGGACTTGGTCAACGCACCGGCCTTGCGCAGGGCGTTCATCCACACGCCGGACATGCGGCGCTGCGAGCGGCCGCGGAAGACCGGCAGGGCCAGCAGTTCGGACTCGGAAGCGGGGTTGCGAGCGGCTGCCTCCATCAGGGCGGAGTCCGGGAGGACCCGTCCTGGGGCGATGTCGCGTTCGCGGGCCACGGTGTCGCGGGCTTCCCAGAGCGCGCGCACGAGGGCCAGTTGCCGCTGGTTGCGCACGCGGTGGATACCGGACGTGCGCCGCCAGGGGTCGGTGCGGGGGCGCGGCAACGGCGCCATCCGCACCGCCTCGAACTCTTCGAGCGCCCAGGCGAGCTTGCCCTGGCGCTCCAGCTCGGCTTCGAGAACGTCGCGCAGCTGCACGAGCAGCTCCACGTCCAGAGCGGCGTACGTCAGCCAGTCGGCGGGAAGAGGACGGCGCGACCAGTCGGCCGCGCCGTGCCCCTTCTCAAGCCGGTAACCGAGCAGCCGTTCCACCAACGTGCC
This sequence comes from Lentzea sp. NBRC 102530, assembly GCF_030269365.1. Taxonomy (GTDB): domain Bacteria; phylum Actinomycetota; class Actinomycetes; order Mycobacteriales; family Pseudonocardiaceae; genus Lentzea. The sequence continues at coordinate 69,254 of NZ_BSTF01000025.1, read as the reverse complement.
CAGTGCGACGCGTTCGAACCCAGCCAGCCTGCCCGCCAGCTCGGTGTCGAACAGCACGCCGGGACGGAGACCGAGTTCGGCGAGGCACGGCAGGTCCTGAGACGCCGCGTGCAACACCCACTCAGTGCCCTCCAACGCCTGCACCAGTGGTTCTAGCCGACCGCCGAGGGCGATCGGGTCGACCAACCAGGTGCCGGCGCCTTCCCGGCGCAGTTGCACCAGATAGGCACGCTGTGAGTAGCGGTAGCCCGAGGCTCGCTCGGTGTCCACCGCGACCGGGCCCTTCGCCCCGGCGAGCGCGTCAGCGGCTCGCCGGAGCGCAGCTGGATCGGCGACCACGGGCGGGACCCCATCAGCAGGTTCCGTCAGCGGTACCGGTTCTGGTCCGGTTGGTGCGGTTGGCTCGTCGGCGGGTACATCCACAACGGATGACCCTACGACGATCGCACCCCTCACAGGTGTTCTCGGCCGGTTCAGTGGTTCGAACCGGTGTCTAACGGATCACGCCGGCACGCATGGCCAGCGCGACCATCTGAGCGCGATCTCCTGTGCCCAGCTTCCGGCCGATCCGCGACAGGTGAGACTTCACCGTCAACGCGGACAGGCTCAGAGCCTCGCCGATCTCCTTGTTGCTCTGGCCATCGGCGACCAGCTGGAGCACCTCGACCTCACGCGCGGAGAGTTCCCGCGGCGTGTTGTCCGTGCCCGGCACCCGAGTACCCGCTGCGAGTACTGGTGCCACGCTCGGATCTGCGTAAACGCCGCCGTCGAGGACCCTGCGCACCCCGTCGGTGACCACCATCGGCGAGGCGGACTTCAGGAGGTACGCCTGGGCGCCCGCCTGGAAGGCCGACCTGACCGCGTAGGGGTCGTCGGAGGATGCGAGGACCACGATGCGGGGCCAGCCCTGGGCACGGAGTTCCGTGACCAGGTCGATGCCGGTGCCATCCGGCAGGCCCAGATCGAGGATCGCGAGGTCGCAAGGACCGGTTGCAAGTGCCCGCGCCCGAGCCTCTGCCACCGATGCGGCCTCATGCACTGTCCCGGCTCCCATTTGGGTGAGCCGAGCTGATATCGCCTCCCTCAGCAGTGGGTGGTCGTCGACCACCAGCACTGAAAAAAGCTCTTCCCGCGGGTGCGGGACCATGTTCGCCGGCAACGAGCCGGCTGGCGTGGTACGAACGGCCTGACCTAAGCCGACGGCAGCCACGTCACTACCTCCCTGGAGTCGGTCGTGCCCCCCGACCGGCACCGGAGACTTTCGTCCAATCAGCCGCGCCACTGATCGACCGAAAGTGGTGTCGTCTGGGGCAGCGTAGCCGCCCATGCGGGTCTACGGGACGATCAATCGGGTATCTATCCCTATTGAGTTGTGACAGATGGCCTCATGTGTCACACGATTGGATGACAACTAGATAGGGGGTGTAACGCGAGCCCCTCTCAGAACGACATCCTGGAGTTGGTTGTGTCTAGCGGTTCTGGCGCCGACCGAGCGCGGGCCCTGTTGCAGCGCGTTCCCCTCGTCGACGGTCACAACGACCTCCCGTGGGCACTGCGCGAGTCCGGTGGGGAAACGGGCGGGAACGTCTTCGAGACCGCCGCCGAGATCGATCTGACCGAACGTCATCCCAGCCTGCACACCGACGTCGTGAAAATGCGCGAGGGCGGCCTCGGGATGCAGTTCTGGTCCGTCTGGATCCCCGGCGCGCTGGCGGGTGACGGAGCCGTCACCGCCGTGCTGGAGCAGGTCGAACTGGTCTACGAGTTGGCGGAGCGGTACTCCGATCACCTCGGCCTCGCGACCACCGCCGCCGAAGCTGAAAAAGTTTTCCAGTCCGGGCGTGTCGCGTCACTGATCGGTGCCGAGGGCGGGCATTCCATCAATTCCTCACTCGGCGTTCTGCGCGCGCTGCGCCGCCTGGGCGTCCGCTACATGACGCTGACCCACAACGACAACACGCCGTGGGCCGACAGCGCCACTGACCAGCCCGTTCACGGCGGGCTCACCGAGTTCGGCCGCGACGTCGTGCGCGAGATGAACCGGATCGGCATGCTCGTCGACCTGAGCCACGTCGCGCCCAGCACCATGCACGACGCCCTCGACACGAGCGTCAAGCCCGTCATCTTCAGTCACTCGTCGTGCCGCAAGGTTGCGGACCACCCGCGCAACATTCCGGACGACGTGTTGGTCAAACTGAGGGCCAACGGCGGTGTGGCCATGATCACATTCGTTCCGGACTTCGTGTCGCCCCGTGTCGCTGAATGGGACGCAGCCCTTCGGGACGCCATGACAGAGGCCGGCCAGAGTCACGCGGACATGGCGCAGCGGAAGTCGTTCGGCGAGAAGTGGGCGGTCGACAACCCGAAGCCGATCGCGACCCTCGACGACGTCGTCGCGCACGTCGAGCACGCACGCGAGGTCGTCGGCGTCGACCACATCGGCATCGGCGGCGACTACGACGGCGTCCAGGCGCTCCCGCAGGGCCTGGAGGACGTCTCCGCCTACCCGAACCTCTTCGGCGCGCTGCTCGACAGGGGCTGGTCCGAGGACGACCTCACCAAGCTCGCGGGAGCGAACGTGCTGAGGGTCCTGAAGGAATCCGACTAGTCGGTCACCAAGTGACCGGTTGGCCGGCTCAGCGCTGGCCGAACAGCGTGACGCCGACCGGCGGCAGCCCCACGGCCGTCGCCATCAGGTCGTAGAACGCGGTGCCGTGCTCGGCGAGTTCCCCGTCGAGCGCGGTCCACGATGCGCGCAGCTCCAGGTCGTCGGTGCGGGCGGGACCCGCGATGTCCCCGAACCGGGCCGACGACGTCTGCGTCACGGTGCCGCCCAGCGCGGTGAACTCCGCGCCCGACTGCTCCAGCGCCTCGGTCAGCCACGACCACCCGACCTCGGGCAGCAGGGGATCGGACGCCAGCTCGTGGTCCAGTTCGACGCGCACGTACGCCACGACGCGCAGGACACCGCCCCACGCCTCGTCGCCGTCCGGGTCGTGCAGCAGCACGAGCCTTCCGGTCGACAGTTCGTCCGACGGGCCGGTGACCTCAGCCGTCAGCGCGTACGCCCACGGGGCGAGCCGCTGCGGTGGGCGAACTTCGGTGAGTTCGATCTCGGGCCTGTGGCGAACCGACTTGAGCGTCCCCACCGCCCGGCGGAAGATTTCCGGCTCGGTCACACAACTGACTGTATGCCTCGCAATCCGGCCGAGTGACGGCGGCACGCCGGGACGTGGGACCATGAAAGAGATATGAGCACTCAAGTCCCCCTCCTCGTGGCCGCAAGTGGCGGCACCCCGTCGCACACCCCTGTCTGGTTCATGAGGCAGGCGGGACGGTCGCTGCCCGAGTACCGGGCCCTGCGCCAGGGCACCGCGATGCTCGACGCGTGCATGGACCCGGCGATGGTCTGCGAGATCACCATGCAGCCGATCCGGCGGCACGGTGTCGACGGCGCGATCCTCTTCTCCGACATCGTGGTGCCGCTCAAGGCCGCCGGCGTCGACCTCGACATCGTCGCGGGCACCGGGCCCGTGGTCGCCCACCCGGTCCGCACGCTCGCGGACGTCCAGGCGCTGCCCGAGCTGCACGCCGAGCAGGTCCAGCCGGTCCAGGACGCGATCGGGTTGCTGCTCAAGGAACTCCCGGACGAGGTCGCGCTGATCGGGTTCGCCGGCGCGCCGTTCACCCTGGCGAGCTACCTCGTCGAGGGCGGCCCCAGCAAGAACCACGAGCGCACCAAGGCGCTCATGCACGGCAACCCCGAGCTGTGGCACGCGCTGCTCGCGAAGATCGCCGACGTCACGGCGGCGTTCCTGCACGCGCAGCTCGACGCGGGCGTGCAGGCCGTGCAGCTGTTCGACTCGTGGGCGGGCGCGCTGTCCGAACGCGACTACCGCGAGTTCGTGCTGCCGCACTCGAAGCGCGTGCTGGAGACGATCTCCGGCGTCCCGCGCATCCACTTCGGCGTCGGCACCGGCGAACTGCTGCCCGCCATGCGCGAGGCCGGCGCGGACGTCGTCGGCGTCGACTGGCGCCTCCCGCTCGACGTCGCGGTGCAGCGCCTGCAGAAGGCGCACCCCGAACTGCCGAAGCCGGTCGTGCAGGGCAACCTCGACCCGGCGCTGTTCTTCGCGGGCTTCGACGCCGTCGAACGCGAGGTGCGCCGCATCCACGCCGAGGGCAAGGCCGCGGCGGGGCACATCTTCAACCTCGGCCACGGCGTGCTGCCGGACACCGATCCGGAGATCATCACCCGGACCGTCGAACTGATCCACAGCTTGTAATGCACGGTAGAGCGCCGCACGTCGCCGTCGTCGGGGGAGGCATCTCCGGACTGGCCGCCGCGCACCGGTTGCGCATGTTGCTCGGCCCGCAGGCCAGGATCACCGTGATCGAGCAGTCCGACCGGCTCGGCGGCAAGCTCCGCACCACCGAGCTCGCGGGCGTGCGGTTCGACGTGGGCGCCGAGGCGTTCCTGCACCGCAAGCCGGAGGCACAGGAGCTGATCGACGAGATCGGGCTCTCCGGCCACGTCGTGCACCCGACGGACGCCAAGGCCTCGGTGCACGCGGCCGGGCGCACGCACCAACTGCCGGCGCACACGTTCATGGGCGTCCCGGCGAGCGTCGAGACCGTGCGGCACATGCTGTCGTCCGAGGGCGCGCTGCGCGTCGAGATGGAACCGACGCTGCCGCCGGTCCAGCTCGGCGGCGACGTCGCCGTCGGCACGCTGATGAAGGACAGGTTCGGCCCCGAGGTCGCCGACCGGCTGGTCGGCCCGCTGCTCGGCGGCGTCTACGCGGGCCGGGCCGACGAGCTCGGCCTGCGCGCCACCATGCCGCAGATCGCGACGTTGCTGGACAAGGGCGTCGGCTCGCTGCTCGCGGCCGCCGCGATGATGATGCCCGCGCCGCCGCAGCCCCGCGCGGCCCGCCCGCCCGTCTTCGCCTCGCTCTCGAACGGCGTGTCGTCGCTGGTCGACAAGCTCGCCGAGGTCGCGAAGCCGGAGATCAGGCTCGGCCTCCCGGTCCGGGTGCTGTCGTGGCTCGGCGACGGCTGGCGGCTCGAGATCGGCTCGGCCGCGACGCCGGAGTACCTGGAGTGCGACGGCGTCGTGCTCGCGGTCCCGGCGCCGTCCGCCCGCAAGCTGCTGCACGAGATCGCCCCGCAGGTGTCCGCCGCGTACGGCAAGGTCGAGGTCGCCTCGATGGCCGTCGTCGCGCTCGCCCTGCCGCCGGGGACCGTCCTGCCGCAGCGCTCCGGCACGCTGATCGCGGAGGGGGAGCGGTACTCCGACCGCATCACCCCGTTCACCGCCAAGGCGTTCACGTTCTCCACCCGCAAGTGGGCGCACTACGGCGAACCGGTGATCCTGCGCGGCTCGGTCGGCCGGCACGGCGAGACGGCGCTGTTGCAGCGCAGCGACGCCGACCTCGTCAAGGCCGTGCGCAACGACCTGCGCGAGCTGACCGGCATCACCGCCACGCCGATCGACTCCGTGGTGCAGCGCTGGGGCGGCGGGCTGCCGCAGTACGGCGTCGGCCACGTCGACCTCGTGGACACCATCGAACGCGGCATCGCGGACGTGCCGGGCCTCGCCGTCGCGGGCGCGACCCTGCACGGCGTGGGGGTGCCCGCCTGCATCGCCACCGCCGACGCGGCCGCCGCCCGTGTCGCAGCACACCTGCTGGGCCGCGTCCGGCGTTGAGGGGCGCGTGCCAAGATGGACCTATGGCGCGCCTGAACTACAACGAGCTCAACGACACCATCCGCTACACGATGTGGTCGGTGTTCCGGGTCGAACCCGGCAAGCTGCCGGACGACCGTTCGGCGGCGGCCAGCGAGACCCAGGACTACCTGGACGCGTTGGAGGGCAAGGGCGTCGTCGTGCGCGGCGTCTACGACGTGGCCGGTCTGCGCGCCGACGCGGACTTCATGATCTGGTGGCACGCCGAGGAGATCGAGCAGGTGCAGGCGGCCTACACGGGCTTCCGCCGCACGCCGCTCGGCAAGGTCTCGACGCCGGTCTGGTCGCAGGTCGCCCTGCACCGCCCCGCGGAGTTCAACCGCAGCCACATCCCCGCGTTCCTCGCGGGCGAGGAGGCGCGCAAGTACGTCTGCGTCTACCCGTTCGTGCGGTCCTACGAGTGGTACCTGCTGGAGGAGGGCGAGCGTCGCAAGATGCTGGCGGACCACGGCAAGGAGGCCCGCGACTTCCCGGACGTGCGCGCGAACACCGTCGCGTCGTTCGCGCTGGGCGACTACGAGTGGCTGCTCGCGTTCGAAGCCGACGAACTGCACCGCATCGTCGACCTCATGCGGCACCTGCGCGGCACCGAGGCGCGGCTGCACGTGCGTGAGGAGATCCCCTTCTACACGGGCACCCGCGTCCCGGCGGCCGAGCTCGTCCTCAACCTGCCGTGAGCAGAGGGGCCCGGTCCCGGGCCCCTCCACCGCACTTACTTGGTCGCGACCTTGTAGGCGCGGATGACCGTCAGTTCGACGGTGCTGCCCTTGCTGTCCTTCGCCGTGGCCTTCAACGAGGTCCACTGGGCGTTGCCGGGGTGGTAGATCAACGCGCTGTCGCCCACCACGCCCGCACGGCGCCACGTCTTGCCGTCGTCGTGCGAGTACTCGACGCCGGTGACGCGCACGTTGCCCGCGTCACCCTGCGACTGCGTGAGCAGCCCGACGCGCTGCAACGACCCCGCCGGCACCGCGCCGTCGCCGTCGAGCTTCGGCTCGAACCGGACCACGGGCAGCGACGGGACCGTGCTCTTGCCCTCGACGCCCTGGGACTTGAAGTTCCACGCCGCGGACACCTGCGTGCTGAACTCGAACTGCTTGCCCCGGTCGACGCTCACCTCGGCGCGGAAGTCGCCCCGCGCCAGCGGAACGCCGGTGAACGTGCCGCTGCCGTCGGTCTCGCCGAGCAGCACCCCGTTGCGGTACAACGCGACCCGCGCGCTGTCCACAGTGGAGTCACCTGCGCCGTGGTTGCCGTCGCTGAACAGCGGCGCGCCGACGTAGAACGTCGAGCCGTACTGCTGGAGGTAGCCGTACTGCGACTCGGGCAGACCCGGCGAGAACACCGGTCGGACCTCGCGCTCCTGGTAGGACCTGCCCGCCCGGTAGTCGCGCAACGGGGAGGAGTGGCGCTCCTGGGAACCGTTGGCGTGCCGCGACATCACCATGGACTCCCAGCGCAGGTCCTGGGTCGACAGATACTCGACCGCGGTCGCGCCGTGCGCCACCGGGTAGAGCGCGGCGCCACCGCTGATCCCCTGCGGCGTCAACGGCATCTCGCCCTTGGACACCTGGCTGTCCGGCCTGGTCCCGCCGATCGTGGTCCTGACCTCGGCCAGGTCCTTCTTGGCCGGCGCCTTGGTCAGCCCGCCCGGCAGGCCGCCCGGGATCCCGTAGGAGAGCCGGTAGAACGTGTGCGGGTCGGCCGTGGTGTTGGCCTGCAACGACGCGATCGACGAGAACTCCTCCGGCGGGAGCTGCCCGCCGCCCTGGGCGACCCGCAGACCCCCGAAGCCACCGAACATGAAGAACGTCGCCTGCAGGCCGCCGGTCTCGCCGAGCGTGCGCCGGTAGCTGACGACGCCGAGGGTGAAGTCACCGGTCGGTTCCGGGGCCGTCACCGACACCGGCTTCGCGAGCCGGGCGTCCTGCTGGACCGTCGTGTGCCCGGTCAGCTCCACCGTCGGCTGGACGAGCAGGTCCGACTCCTCCGGACCGCTGGAGAGCGAGGTGTCGAGGATGTAGGTGCCCTTGGGCAGCCGCACCTTCAGGTCGCCCGCGCCAGCCACCGGCGTGAACACCGTGTTGTCCAGGCCCACGACGAAGGTGAACGAGCTGGCCGGGTCCTTGCCGTCGCGGGTCGTCAGGTCGATCTTGAGGTCGTAGCTCTCCACCTCGCGGTCGACGCCGGCGAGCGTGCGGACGGTGTGCGGGCCGGACGTCGCCACGACCTCGGCCGAGTACGCCGCGTCCTTCGTGCCGACGCGGGTGTCGCCGGTGATGTTCACGGACGCGGTTCCCCCGGCGGGCACCGTGACCTTGGTGGCGGCGAGCGCGAACATGCCCGCGGGTGCGGTCGTCTTCAGCGCCAGGTCGAGCGTGAGCGGCGCGTCCGTCGGGTTCGCGTAGGTGATCGGCTTGGTCACCGGCACGTCGTCGGCGTGCGGCCACTCGTGCAGGCCGAGGTTGACCGTGGTGTCGGCGGTCAGCACCTGGCCGATCGCCTTGGCCACGTCGACGCGTCCGGCGCCCTGGTCGAACGCGCTGACGCCCTCGGTGGGCTTGGCCGTGGTCGCGAGCACCGACTTGACCTGCGCGGGCGTCCACTCCGGGTGCTGCTGGCGCAGCAGGGCCGCGGCGCCCGCGACGTGCGGGGTCGCCATCGACGTGCCGCTGAACGCGACGTGCTCGCCGCTGGTGCCCGCCTTGGCGGCGACGATGTCGACGCCGGGTGCGGTCACCTCGGGCTTGAGGCCGCTGTCTCCGGTGCGAGGGCCTTTGCTGGAGAAGTTGGCGATCTTGTCGTCGCGGTCGACGGCGCCGACCGACAGCGCGGCCTCGGCCGTGCTGGGCGAGCTCACCGAACCCGGCGAACCCGAGTTGCCCGCCGCGATGACGAACAACGTGCCGTACTGGGCCGTCAGGTCGTTGACGGCCTGCTCGAGCGGGTCGACGTCCGGCGTGTCACCGCCGCCGAGGCTCATGTTGACGACCTGGGCGCCCTGCTCCGCCGCCCAGCGCATGCCGTCGAGGATCCAGGACTCCTGGCAGCCGAACTCGACGCACACCTTCGCGTCGAGGATCTGCGCGCCCGGCGCGACGCCGCCGTACTTCGCGTCCCTGCTCGCGACCGTGGCCCCGACGTGCGTGCCGTGTCCGACGTTGTCGGTGTTGTCGGGGTCGGTCGTGAAGTTCTTCTCCGCGATCTGCTGACCGGCGAGGTCGGGGTGCTTCTCGTCGACACCGGTGTCGACGATCGCGACCTTGACCCCCTTGCCGGTGATGCCCTTCTGATGGGCGGCCGGCGCGCCGATCTGGGCGACCGACCGGTCGAGGCTCGGCTTGCGGATGCCGTCGAGCCAGACCTTGTCACCGCTGTCGGTCTCGGCCTTGAGCGCCGCCCAGTCGTTCGCCGAGCGCGCTCCCACCCTGGCCCGGCCGTCGACGATCAGCGGCATGCGGTCGCGGTAACCGAAGTCCAGCAACGTGGTGACGTCGAAGAGCCTGCGGTCGAGGCGGCCCGCCGCCAGCGGCCCGAAGGCGTCCTGAGGCACCACCACCACGTGGCCGTCCGCGGTACGCGCGGTCTTGAAGGCCATCTTCTCGCGACCCGCACCTGGCCGGATCGCGAGCACCTGGTCGTCCCCGCCCAGGACGACCCTGTCGCCGGTGACGAGGGTGACCTCGTCGAGGGCCTGCCCCGGACGTGGGGCGTGATCGAGCACCGGTGGTGCGGCGCCGGCCACCCCGGCCGGCAACGCCGTCAGGGCCAGCGCCACTACGGCGCCGAGCGCTGTGAATTTTCCGCGCATTCGAATCCCCTCATGCTTCGAATAACTGCGCGCTGTGGTTCGCGCAGGCCGGGAAGGCCATTCGCGGCAAAGCGACAGCAATGCGTCCACAAAGGTCCCCCGACCCTTTCGAACGTAACGACGGTCGTTGTGGGCACACAGGCCCGAACGGGGGATTCTGGCCCCCGTGTTGTTCGCCCGTCAGTTCGACTGCCAGAACTTCCAGCGTGCCTTGCGATTGACTGACAGTTCGCCGCGTTCGCGGCACCAATCCGCAAAAGATGCGGCATCCTCGCGCGCGCGTGAGCCCGCACGACGTGGGTGTTCGACGGCATAGGCGTCGAAGAGCCGCCGGAACCGGTCGCCCAGCTCGTCGGCGACGGCCGGGCCGAGCATGCGGACGATGCCGCGGCGTTTCGACAGCAGTGCGCGGCGTTCGACGTTCAGGCGTTGTTCGTCGAATCCCGCGGGTGCGGGGCCGTTCGCGAGCAATGCATTTAGCAGCTCGGCCTGTTGATTCGCAAGCCTTTCGCGTGCTGACGAAAGGCTATTCTCGTTCCCGTTTTCAGGCACGATGTTTGTCCACCACCGCGCGGATCGCGGCCAGTTCGCTCGCGATTTCGGTGTCGGACGGGTAGTTGTCGTCGCGTTCCAGGAGAACACCCGGCGGTGCGACGCGCGAGCACAGTTCGTCGAGCACTTCGAGAACTTCCGGAAGAACCGCGTGCGCGTGCGTGTCGTGGTAGATGTCGCCGTGCTGCTCGCCGCCGGCCACGTGCACGTAGGCGAGGCGTTCGAGCGGGATCTCGTCCAGGAAGCGTTCCGGGTCGGTGCCGATGTTGCGGGCGTTCGCGTAGAGGTTCGCGACGTCCACGAGCAGCCAGCAGTCCGTGCGCTCGACGAGTTCGGCGAGGAACTGGCCCTCGGACAGCTCGCCGTCCGGCCACTCCAGCAGCGCGGCGACGTTCTCCAGCGCGAGCGGCACCGGCAGGTTCGCCTGCGCGAGCTTGACGTTCGCGACGAGCACGTCCAGCGAGTCCCTGGTGCGCGGCACCGGCATCAGGTGGCCGGAGTCGAGGCCGCCCGCCCGCACGAAGCAGACGTGGTCGCTGACCATCGGCGCGCCGACGGCCTCCGCGACCGCGCCCAGGTGCTCGACCCGGTGCAGGTCCACGGGGTCGGCGCCGCCCAGCGACAGCGACACGGCGTGGGGGAGCACCGGGACGCCGCGTTCCAGCAGCAGCGTCACCGACTCCGGCAGGTGCCCGACGTGGAGGTTCTCGGCGACGACCTCGACGAAGTCCACGCCGGGCAGCCGTTCCACCGTCAGGTCGATCTCCGACCGCCAGCCGATGCCGACGCCCAGGTCCTTGATGCCCGCCATCAGTCGCCCCCTCCGCCACCACCGCAGCTGCTGCCACCGGAAGAGCAACTGCTGCCACTCGAACTGCCGCAGCTGCTGCTGCTCGACGAACAGCTGCTGCTGCCACACCCGCTGCCGCAACTGCCGCACGCCGCCGCCGAGCCCGACGCCCCGCCGCCACGGGCCATCCTCCGCGCCTTCTTCTTGCGCGGGATCATCTTCACCACGGCCTGGGACAGCCCGAAGAGATCACCGACCGCCTGGTTGCCGACCCGGCCGCGGAAGCCTTCCAGCGCCACCGCGAGGACCCGGTCGCTCGCGGTCACCCCGGCGAGCGCCGCCCTGCCCGCTCTCGTCAGGGGCTTCGCGCCGAACGAGTACCAGGCGGTCCCGAGGAACCCGGCCGTGCCGATGAGCAGCCACGGCTCCGTGATCGCGGCGAGGGCCAGGAAGAGGCCGATCACCAGGAAGACCCACCACGCCCCGAGCCGTGGCCGGGGAGAGCGCGTCAACCGGCGCGAGCGCAGATCCCGTTGCAGCGCGTCCATCTTCACGCTGTTCGCGGCGCGCTGCACCACCTGACCGATTCGCACCGACTTGCTGCGCACCTGGTTGTGGATGTGCGTCTCGACGTCGGTCGTGGCGCCGTGGCCGTTCTGGTGCACCGCGGACACCAGGCCGTCGCGCGACACCCGCACGACTCCGCCGTCGATCAGCCTGGCCAGCGCGGTCTCCGCCGCCCGGCCCGGCCCCGCCGTGAGGAATCCGATCTCCTCCGCGGACACGTCCGTGCGTCGTGCCGCCGTGGGAACCGCCATCAGCTTCCTCCTCCGCCACCACAACCACCGCCGCCGCCACCGCAGCTCGATCCGCCACCGCAGCTGGAACCGCCAGAACAGCTGGAACCGCCCGAACAGCTGGAGCCGCCGCACCCGGAGGCGCTGCCGCACGCACTGTAGGCGGCGTACCCGGCACCGTCCGAAGAGGAGCCCCGGGACCTGCGCCTCCTGACCGGCTCCCGCGTCACCACGAGCTGCTCCGGCAGGCCGAACAGCGCCCGGACGCTCTGGGTGGCGATCCGGCCGTCGAACCCGTGCAACGCCACCGCGTGCACCCGGTCGTGCGCGGTCACCTGCTGCAGCGCCGCCTTGCCTGCGGTGGTGACGGGACTGCGGCCGTACTGCCAGAAGAAGAACCCCAGCGCGATCGGCACGCCGTAGAAGCACCCCGGCGCGGAGAACCCGAGCACGAACAGCAGGATCGCGATCGCCAGCGAGAACCACCAGCCCTCGTGCCGGTGCCGCCCCCGCCGCATCAGCCCGCGGCCCAGCAGGTGCTGGTGCAGCTGGACCATCTCGGTGCTGGTCGCCGTCGACGGCAGGATCTGCTCGAACGGGACCGGCGTCCGCGCAGAGCTCAGCATCCGCGCCTCGACGGACGTGGTGGCGCCGTGGCCGTTCTGGTGAACCGAGGAGACGAGGCCCTCGCGCGACACCCGCACCAGGTCGTTGTCGATCAGCCGGGCCAGCACGGTTTCCGCCGCCCGCCGCGGTCCCGCCTTCAGGTAGCCGGCCTCCTCGGCCGACAACCACGTCCCCTGCGTGGTGGGTGTTCCCATCAGTTTCCCCCTAACTGCTGGAACTGCTGCAGCTGCTGCTACTGCTGCTGCAACTCGAACTGCTGCAGCTGCTACTGCTGCTCGAGCAGCTGCTACTGGAACTGTTGCAACTGCTCGAACTGTTGCAGCTGTTGCTCGAACAACTCGAAGTGCCGCCGCAGCTGTGGTGGTTCCAGTCGTACGAACTGCAGCTGCTCGCTACGTACGAAGTGGACGTACCGGTGTTCGTCCGCTGTTTGCCCCGCCGCAACCCGAACAACGCCACGGAGTCCGCACTGCTGCGCGGGTTGCGCAACGCGTACAGCCACACCGACTTGCCGTTGCGCGTGAGCCTCCCCTTCTTGCGCAACAGGATCGCGGCGAACACCAGCAGCGCCGTCACCAGGAACAGCCGCGGGTCGATCGCGAACGCCACGAACACAGACACGAACGCCAGCAGGAACAGGATCACGCGCAACGCCGACTTGCCGCCGCGAGGCCGTCCCCACTGCTGGTGCACCATCCCCCGCGAGACGAGGCTCTGGTGCAGCGCGGCCATCTCGTGGCTCGCCATCGCCACCTGCACGACCTGCTGGATCGGGCGGGCGGTGCCGTGCAGTCCGGCGAGGACGTACGCCTCCAACGCGCTCGTGGCGCCGTAGGTGTTCTGGTGGACGGCGGTCACGAGGCCCTCGCGGGAGATGCGCACGAGACCGCCGTCCAGCAACCGGGCGAGAACGGCCTCCGCCGCCCTTCCCGGTCCCCCTGCCAGGAACCCGATCTCCTCCGCGGACCACGTCGTCCGGTGCGGTGTCGAGGACGTTGACATCAGCACTCCCCTCACTGGTGCCGGTGCATCTTCGACGTGAGATCTACCCCTGGGTTCCCGGTGTTACCTGAAAAGGACCGAACGATCAGCTGCCGCCGCCGCAGCCACCACCGCAGCCGCCGCCACCGCCACAACTGCTTCCGCTTGAACACGAGGAAGAACTGCTCGAACACCCGCTGTAGCCGGTGGTCGACGTGTACGAGCCGGAACCCGACGAGGCGAGCAGCGAACTGCGCACCGCCAGATCCGGATAGGTGGCGAGACCGCCGAACAGCACCATGCCCGCCGCCCCCGCGTACAGGCCTTCGTCGCCGCCGGTCGTGCGCACGCTCGTGCCCCGCGCCGACGCCAGCGCGTCGGTGCCCCTGCTGGTGCGCACGTGCTTGCCGCGCCTCGTCAGCACCAGGATCAGCAGACCCGTGAGGACGACCTGCAGCGTCAGCCAGCCGATGCTCGCGCCGATGACGATGCCGTTCACCCAGCGGGCCAGCCCGACCGCGAGCAGCAGCCAGAGACCGACGGTTCCCTTGCGCAGCGCGCTTTTCGCCACGTCCGGGTCGACGACCAGACCCATCTCGCGCAGCCGCTCGCCGATCGACGTGACCACGCGGTCCTGGGCGACCGCGGGGATCATGAGGTTGACCGTGCGGTTGGTGTAGCGCTGCGCGTCGGTGATGACGGCGCGGTCCACGGCGTTGACGGACTTCGTGTCGGCCGTGGCCTGAACGGTGCCACGCCGTGAAGTCCTGAGCTCACCCGCGGTGAGCAGACGCGCCACGGACGTCTCGACCACGCGCCTCGGACCGCCCGCGAGGAACGCGAGCTCGTCCATGTCGAGGGAGCGCACGGGCTGGGTGCTCCGACCCGCCCGCACGCGTACCCGAACGACGATCGCGACCAGCACCGCCAGCGCCAGCCCGATCCAGTACAGCCGGAGGAACTCCGGTCCTGACAACCCCCAAGCCATCTGCCCCACCCCCTGACCTGCCCCGAATGTGCTTCGGTGCACTCATGGTGTGGTCCGGGCCACAGCCCGGCAAGGCTTGTTGACGAAGCCTTAGGGTTGCCCGTCTTCCGTCATGCTCCGGGGTGGAACGTCGTCACGGCGACGTTCCACGGTCACGCCACTAGCTCGACGAGCCGCCATCGACTCCGCCGGAGCCTTCACCGTCAGTACCGAAGAAGATCATTTCTGCCTCCCAGGTCTGTCCGGCCCGCGGGTGGGCCGGAGCGGGCTCAGTCTCCTATTCGGACGGAACGAGTTTCAAGGAGACGGAGTTGATGCAGTAGCGCTGATCCGTCGGGGTGGGATACCCCTCGCCCTCGAAAACATGCCCGAGGTGGCTGTGACACGTGGCGCAGAGCACCTCCACGCGCTTCATGCCGAGAGTCCGGTCCTCCCGCAGGATCACCGACTCCCCGGCCAGCGGCGAGAAGAACGAGGGCCACCCGCAGTGCGAGTCGAACTTGGTGTCACTGCGGAAGAGTTCGGCCCCACAAGCACGACACTCGTAGACGCCCTCGGTCTTGGTCTCGGTGTACTCGCCGGTCCACGGACGCTCGGTGCCCGCCTGCCGCAGCACCGCGAACTCGGCGGGGTTCAGTACGGCGCGCCATTCCTCTTCGGAACGCACGACTTTGGGGGTGGCGCCGACAACAGGTTCCATGTCCCTTTATAACGCGGCCACACCCATGAGGCTTCCCGAGCTCCTGGCGAGCTGCCCCGCCGTAAGGCCCCGTTAAGGACTCGTTCTCGTTCGGGGTCAGAAGATGATGGCGAGGATGTCGCCGAGGGCGAACCAGATCGTGAGGAGCACCCCGAGCAGGATCAGCCCCACCACGAGCACGGCGACGAGACGCTGGTGCCCGGTCGTGCGGTTGGCGGAGTCCGCGAAGTCCTGCACGCCGTCCAGATACCCCTCGACCGTGTACCCGGGCC
Organism: Lentzea sp. NBRC 102530; assembly: GCF_030269365.1. Classification (GTDB taxonomy): domain Bacteria; phylum Actinomycetota; class Actinomycetes; order Mycobacteriales; family Pseudonocardiaceae; genus Lentzea. The sequence goes on along the minus strand of NZ_BSTF01000025.1, from coordinate 53,987 downwards.
GCTGCCGCCGCATCTTGTCGAGATGGTCGGCGAACGCCTTCGTCTCGGGGTCGTGGGGGTCGAGGCCGATGAGCTCCTCCTGGAGTCTCTCGTTCTCGTCCTTCGAATCGCCCATAACCACCAGCCTAGTGGCAGAGGGTGAACATTCCGGTGTGACAGCCGTTGACGGTCAACGCACGCGAAAACCGGCGTGATCCGGCTGTCTGCGTCTGGCATCCTCGCCGCATGCGCTCGGTGTTCGTGTTCCCGCGGCTGGACCGGGCCGGCGTCGCCGCCGTGCTCGACGCGCTCTCACCGCGCCAGAACACACCGTGGTTCGTCGACGACGCGCTGTACGTCGACCTGGACTCCGAAGCCGAGGGCTGCCTCTACCAGGACTGGGAGCCCGAGGCCGTCGAGCAGCTGACCGCGGCGTTCGGTGGCCGGCCCTCCTGGGCGGTGCAGATCGACGTGTCCGGCCGGGTCGACGGCACCGAGCAGGTGCGCCGCCTCGTCCTGGCCCTGCTCGACGCGGGTGGGGTCGCCACGGACGACTACAGCGACCACGCGTGGACGGCGGACGAGATCCGGTCCGGCGCGCGGTGCGAAGGCCTGACCTTCTTCGACTTCCGCGGGTACCACCGGTCACTGGATCGGCTCAGCTGACCGCCGCGTCAACTGGCGATGGCCAGCGACGGCCGAACCGCCCCCACAGCACGTCCGTGCCCCAGCACGGGAACGGTGGCCAGCCCCTCCACCGAAGACACGTCCACCCCGAGCCGTCGCAACACGGCCACCACGACCACGGCCCGAGCCCGGGACGACCCGTCGGCGATCTTCAGCGCCACCCCCTCCCCGGAGGGCAGCCCGACCGCGTACACCCCTTCGGCCCCGTCCTTGGCGATGACGCCAGGCAGTGCCGACATGAGCTCGGTGACGTCCCGGCCGGTCCCGCCCACCCACTCCGGGTGGGCGTTCATGGCCGCGGCGACCCGGTGCTCCAGCGTCCCCGGCGCGGCAGCCGCGAGCCGTCCGAACGCCCGCGCCAGCCCGGTGAGGGAGATGGCGAAGATCGGCGCCCCGCACCCGTCCACCCCGACCTGGGCGACGGGCTCGCCGGCCACGTCCTCGATGGTCGCCCGCGTGGCGACCTGCAACGGGTGCGAAGGGTCGAGGTAGTCATCGGTCGACCACCCGTTCACCACGCAGGTGGCCAGCATCGCCGCGTGCTTCCCGGAGCAGTTCATGTACTTCGGAGCGGCCGACCGCCCCGAGGCGAGGTGCTGAGCGCGGGCTTCCTCGCCCAGCGGCAGGTCGGGCGTGCACTGCAGCGCGTCCTCGCTCAACCCGGCCGAGGCCAGGATCTGCAGAGCCCCGCGAACGTGGAAGTCCTCGCCGGAGTGCGAAGCGCAGGCGAGGGCCAGCAGCGACCCGTCCAACTCGAGGCCGGAACGCAGCATCGCGAGTGCCTGCAACGGCTTGTTGGACGACCGGGGGAACGCCACGTCGCCGGGCCGGCCGACCGACACCACGGGCCAGCCGGACGCGTCGGTGGCCACGACGGTGCCGTGGTGCACGGACTCCAGGAAGTCGCCCCGCCAGACCTCCGCCACGACTTCGTGTCCCATGCCGCCCCTCCCGAGTCCGAAATCTGCCAACTGTCGACAGTTGACACGTTCGCTAGTTTAGCGGGAGGACGGCCGGTGCCGTCCAGATCAGGAGACGAAGGTGACACCCCCGACCCCTCTGCACCTCAGTCTGGCCGGGCAGGCCGTGGACGTGCTGCGAGAGCAGGTGCTGACCGGGGAGATCCCTCCTGGCTCCCGGGTCAACGAGGTCGAGGTCGCGCAGCAGCTCGGCATCAGCCGCGGGCCGTTGCGCGAGGCGATCCGGCACCTCGCGTCCGAAGGGCTGTTGACGCTGGTGCCGCACCGGGGTGCGTTCGTGCCGGACGCGACGCCCGAGGACGTGAAGGCGTTGTTCGAGTTGCGGACGGCCCTGGAGTGCGCGGCGGCCGAGCACGCGGCGTCGCGGCGGACCGATGTCGACCTCGTGCGGCTGCAGGACGTGTGCGCGGAGAGCAGGCGCAACTACCGGGCGGGGCAGCCGTTCCCGTACCGGCTGGACCTCGCGTTCCACCAGACGTTGCTGGACGCGGCGCGCAGCCCGTACATCGCCGAGCAGGTTCGGCTCGTGCAGCAGCGGGTGGTGCTGTTGCGCAGTTCGCTGGAGGACGATCCGCCGCACCAGCACGCGTCGATGGACGACCACGACGAACTCGTGCGGGCGATCGCGGACGGGGACGCGGCCAAGGCGGGGGCCGTGATGCGCCGGCACCTCTCCCGCGTGTGCGCGCAGATGCTCACCAGTTTGACCCACTAACTTCTGTCGCATGATGTTCGGCGCCCGGCTCGTGCAGCACCGCAGGAACGCCGGGCTCAGCCAGGAGGAGCTCAGCGATCGGTCCGGCGTGAGCGTGCGCGCGATCAGCGACATGGAACGCGGGCGGGCGCGGTCGCCGCAGCGCCGCACCACCGAGGCGTTGCTGGACGCGTTGGGGCTCGACGAGGGCGACCGGGCCGAGTTGCGCCGGCTCGCCCGGACGGGACGGGTCACGCAGGCCAGTCCGGTCTGGTCGGTGCCGATGTACGTCGCGGACCTCATCGGGCGTGACGCCGAACTCGACGCCATCGCGAAGACGCCGCATGGGCTCGTGGTCGTCCATGGGGTTGCCGGCACCGGTAAGACGAGCCTCGCCGTGAGGGCTGCGCATCTGTTGGAGGGGCGCTTTCCGGACGGTCAGTTGTTCATCGACGTCGAGGGGTCCGCACGGCCGTTGCAGCGGTTGCTCAAGGACCTCGGAGTACCGGCGGAACACGTGCCGGAGGACGCACACGGCCAGATGCGCCTCTACCGGTCGTTGGTGGCTGGCAAACGCTTGCTGCTCGTGCTGGACGGTGCGAGCACAGAGGAGGAGGTCCGCGCGCTTCAAGCGGACTCGGGCTGCCTCACGATCGTGACGTCCCGGCGGCGCCTGGCCGGACTGGCCGGGGCGACCCGGGTGCGGCTCGGCGGCCTCACCGAATCGTGCGCGACCGAGCTGCTCGCGTCCATCGTCGGCGCGGAGCGGGTGGCGGCCGACCCCGGTGCCGCGCTGGACCTCGTGCGGCTGTGCGGGATGTCGCCGCTCGCGCTGCGGATCGCGGGCAACCGCCTCGCCAGCCGCCCGGGCTGGCCGCTGCGCCACCTCTTGGAACAGATCCGAGAACGCAGGCTGGCCGCGCTCACCGCGGGTGACCTGGACGTGCGCGGCGCGTTCGAGGTGTCGCTCGCCCACCTGCCCGAGACCGCGCGGCTGGTGTTCCGGCGCCTCGGCCTGCTCGTCGGTGCGCACGTCACCCCCGGCCTCGCCGCCGAACTGGCCGCGATCCCGGCGGCCGAGGCCGAACGGGCGCTGGAGGAGCTCGCCGACGTCAGCCTGCTCGACCCCGACGACCGCGGGTACGCGATGCACGGCCTGGTGCGGACGTTCGCCCACGGCCTGATCGACACCACCGACGACGACGCCGACCGCAGGATGCTCGCCTGGCTGCTGCGGCGGACGACCGCGGCGGGAGTCCTCTTCGGACAGACGGGCGACGCACGCCGCGTCACCGCCGGGGACCAGCCCTTCCCCGACGTGGCGACGGGCCGGCGCTGGCTGGACGACCACCGCGACCTGCTGCCCGAGATCGTCGAACGGGCCCAGGCCCGCGGCCTGCACGACGACGTGACCGGCGCGGTGATCGCCCTCTCGCACTACTCCGCCATCGAACCGGGCCTGGTCTGGGAACGCGTCTACCGCCTCGCCCTCGCGTCCGCCCGCGAGCCGTGGCAGGAGGTCGTCGTGCTGGGCCAGCTCGGCTGGGCGCTGTTCGACGTCGCCCACGCCCCCGGCCCGGCACTGGAGGTGCTCACCCGCGCGGCCCGGATCGCCGAGACCTCGGGCGAGACGGGGCACCTCGGCTGGATCTGGCTGATCGCGTCCGCCGCGCACAGCGGCCTCGGCCACTTCGACGACGCCGAACGCGTGTGCCTCAAGGCCGTCGACTCGATGCGCGAACCGAAGGACGAGCACTACGCGCGTTCGGTGCTCGGGGTGTTGTGGCGCCTGATGAACCGCCCGATCGCGGCCGTGACCGCGCACGAGCAGGTCGCCGAGCACCAACGTGCTTACGCCGGCTCCATCTACGAACTCTCCGCACTGGGCCGCACGCTCGGATGGCTCGGCCTCGCGCTGATAGACGTCGACAGGCCGGACGACGCCGTCGCGGCGCTGACGGAGGCCGAGGACGTCTACCGGCGCGCCCGGATGGCGTCGTGGCTCGCCCGCACCCGCTGGCACCGCGGCCTCGCCCACCGCGCGGCGGACCGGCTCGACGCGTCCGACGAGGACCTCGGCCACGCGCTCGCGGAGTTCCGGGTGATCGGCGACGGCCTCGCCGAGATCGAGATCCTGCGCGAACTCGCCGCCAACGCCGAGGCACGCCACGACCGCACCGCGCGCCAACGGCACCTGCGCGACGCGCTCGCCGCCTGCGAACGGTGGGACACCGACGTCACCCGGGACATCGCCGCCGACGTGCGGGAGCGGCTCGCCGGGGCGTGAGGGAACGCGGTCAGCGCAAAACGGTGCTCAGGAACGCGTCGGCGTCGAACCGCTCCGTGCCCGGCGGCACCAGCCGGTAGGCCGCGTCGAGGAACTTCCGCAGCGTCACCGACGGCAGCCGGAACACCGTGACGTGCCGGTCGGAGACGAGTTCGAGCCGCAGCACCCGGCTCGACACCGGCCACAGCCGCACGTCCCCGTCGCCGGCTCTCATGCTCATGCCCTCCGTGACCAGGTCCCTGCCCATGACCCAGGTGGCGACCGTGCCGCCCGCGTGGAACCGCATGGTGACCGCGAACGGGTCTTCTGCCTGGTAGATCAGTTCGGTCTCGACCGGGGCGGTGGAACCGTCGGGCCGGACGAAGTCGAAGACGGTGCGTGACGCGACCCGCATCGGGACTCCCTGAAGTGTTCGCCGGTGTACTCAAGGAATCACGTAATGAGCGCCGAAATGGTTCATGGATCCGAGCTGTCGATTACCAATTGATTGGTCGAATGGTTTTCGCGTTCTCGTGTCTCGGTTCGTGCCGCCGCGCTGTGCGTTTGGGCAGACCTGCGGAACTTCTGCCGGTGCTTCTGCGTGGTCCTGCCGGTCCGCGCGCGATTTGCTGGGAGACATGGTTGCCCCACTTCGCCCCGGCCTCGTCGGGACCGCCGTGCGCAGGGCCGGTGACCTGCTCGTGGGCCGCGAGCGGGAGATCACCGCCCTGACGGACGCGATCGGCGCTGGCGCTCGCTCGTGCGTTGTGCATGGTGCAACTGGTATGGGGAAGAGCGCATTGCTTTCCGTTGCATCTTCTATCGCGGTGCGCAGCGGGTTGCGGCCGGTGCGCGGTGTGCGGGCGTTGAGCGGGGCCGACAGGCACACCGTGCTCGTGGTGGACGACGCCGAGCGGCTCAGCGCGGAGGAGACCGACCGGCTCGCGCGTTTCCGGGGCGCGGTCGTGCTCGCGGGGGACTGCGATCCCGACGAACTGGCGGTCGTGGGCGCCGTGCGGGTGCCGTTGCGGCCGATCGGCGCGCAGGACGTGGCGGAGATGATCCGGCGGCGGTTCGACGCCGAGGTCTCGCCGGAGCTCGCGGCCGCGTGCCTGGAGTACAGCGGGGGCGCGCCCGGCGTGCTCAGCGACGTCTTGGAGGCCGTCCAAGACGTGGCGGCGTTGCCGGGGGCGTTGCCGGGACTGCGGCTGCCGCGGCTGTTGCGGGCCGTGCGGCGCAGCTGGGAGGTGCTGGACGCGGACGCCGTGGCCGTCGCACGGGCGCTGGCTGTGCTGGGTACCGCGTCGCTGGACGTGCTGGGTGAGGTCGCGGGGCTCGCGTCGTTGCGTGCGCTCGCCGCGTTCGAACGGCTCGTGGACACCCGTCTGGCCGTGGGAGAGCCGATGCGGGTCCAGTCACCGGCGCTCGGACACGCGATCCGGCACGAGATGACGCCCGAGGCGCGCGACCGGCTGCACCGCGCGGCGTCGGAGGTGCTGCACCGGCGCTGTGACCCACCGGCCGCCGTCGCGGAGCACGTGGTGGCGTGCGCGGAACCCGTGGGCGCGCACTGGGTGGCACCTGTGCTGCACGACGCCGCACGGCTGCACCGGGCCGCCGGACGGGCCGAGCTGGCCGCCCGGTGCCTGCGGGCCGCCCTGCGCGAGCCGCAGAGCGCCGAGATCGCGGCGCGGGTGGCGGTGGGGATGGCGGACCTCCACCTGCGCTGCGGCATCCCGCCGCGGGCCGGCGAGCTGGCCCGGCAGCAGGGCGTCGCGGGGGACTGGGTCGCCGCCGTGGTCCTCGACTGGCAGTGCGACGAGGACGTGCTGGGCGTCGGGGCTCCGCCGGAGGTGCCCGCGGACCCGGAACAGGCGTTGCGGGACCTGCCCGCGGACGGCCCCCGCGTGGTGCCGGCGCTCGCGCTGGCCGGACTCGCGCTGCTGCACCGGGGTTCGGCGCGGGTGCTGCTCGAGTTCCTGCCGCGGCTGCGGGCCCGGCTCGTCGGCGCGGAGCAGGACTGGCTGACGGCGTGGGAGATGTGGGCCCGGCTCGACGAGCACGCCGTGGTGGCGCGGCTGATGCGCGATCTCGCCCAGGCGTCGCCCGCACGGGGCTGCGTGGCGTTGGGGGCGGCCGCGTTCGTGGCGTCCTGTGTGGACGACGGACGGCCGGGCGAGGCGCGGGAGATGTTGGTGCGCCTCGGTTACACGGGAGACCTGCCACCGGCGTGGGCGTGCACGGTGCTGCTGCACCAACGGGCTCGCATGCACCTCGCGCTCGGCGCCGCGCGGTCCGCTTTGGCCGACGCCGAACGGGCGGGCGTGGCGGAGCTGGTGGACCGGGCGCGGGCGGCGCTCGTGGCACCGCGACGGCCGTTGCGTTCGGCGGCGTGGGAGAAGCTGACGCCGCACGAGTCGCGCATCGTCTCGCTGGTGCTCGAAGGCGAGACGAACCGGGTGATCGCGGAACGGTTCGGCGTCACCCAGCGCGCCGTCGAACTGCACCTCACCCGGGTCTACCGCAAGGTCGGGATCAGCAGGCGGGTGCAGCTCTCCTCCGTCTTCGGCCGTTAGAGCAGGCCCGACCGCAACGCCCACGCGACGGCGTGCACCCGGTTGCGCAGCCCGAACCGTTCCAGCAGCTGGTGCAGCGCGTACTTGACGGTGCGTTCCGAGCAGAACAGCCGGGCCGCCACCTCGGCGATCGTCGCGCCGTCGGCGAGGAGCTTGAGCAGCTGGAGGTCGCGGTCGTTCAGCACGGCCGCGCGGTCCTGCACGGCCTGGCCGCCGACGAGGAGTTTGACCAGCCGTTCGGCGTTGACGTCCGCGCGCCGCAACGGGATCGCGAGCCCGGCCTGGGCCGCGATCGACGGGGTGAGGTCGTGCACGCGGGCCGCGATCACCACGATCCTCGCCGACCCCGACGCGCGCAGCCGGGCGGCCTGCTGCGCGCACAGCTCGTTCACCAGGGCCAGCAGCACGTGCGCGTCCGAGCGGTCCTGCACCACCCGCACCCGTGGCGAGGTCTTCAGCAGGTGCGTCACACCGGCCGCGCTGATCAGGTCACGGGACTCCACCGCCACGCGCACCGGTTCGATTCCGGCGTCCACGGCTGCCAGGGCACTACTCATGCCCCGATCGTGCGAGCTTTTCCCGGAGGTCCACTTCGGAAAACCGAACCGATCAGCACCTGGGTCCGGCCGACCGACGTGCGGAACTCCCCGGTGGGCCAGCGTTCGATCCGCAGTTCGTCGCCGGGCGTGACGGGGGCGGTGAAACGGGCGTGCAGCTCGGTGAACTCCAGGAACGCCACGGTGATCCCGAGCGTGCACAGGCCGTGCAGGATGGGTTCGGCGAACCCGGCTCTCCGCGCGAACGCCTCGTCGTGGTGCATCGGGTTGACGTCGCCGGTCCTGCTGTACCGGGTTGCCTGGTCCGGGGTCGTCGGGAAGAAGCTCGTCTCCGGGCGGGTGTCCGGCACGGTGAACCTGCGCGTCTCGCCCCGGTCGCCGCCGAAACCGCCTTCTCCCTTGACGAAGCACGACGACCTGGTGGTGGCGTGCCGAGACGCCCATTCGCTGACGACGAGCGCGCCGGAGCCCTTGTCGTGGATCGCGGTGACGGTCTTCGTGACCTCGGTGGAGCCGTGCCGCGGGAGTTCGCCGTGCAGCCACAACGACTGTTCGGCGTGCAGGACCCGGGTCATGTCGGCGCCGGTCAGGCCGAGCTGCGGGCCGCCGTGCTGCAGCAACGGGATCGCGAACGCGGGAGAGTAGCCGCCGACGGCCTCCGCGTACACCTCGGCGTCGTCCTCCGACCAGGTGCGGACCTGTCGTTCGACGACGCCGAGGATTCCGTGATCGAGCACTTCCCCAAGATAGGACTAGCCGAGCGTGCCGCGCACGTTCGCGTGGCCCTTGAGCAGGTTGCGGGCGATCGTGCGGCGCTGGATCTCGTCGGTGCCCTCGTAGATGCGCAGCAGCCGCAGTTCGCGGTACCAGCGCTCGATCGGCAGCTCACGGGTGTAGCCCATGCCGCCGTGGATCTGCAGCACGCGGTCGACGATCTCGTTGGCCTTGATGCCGCCGTAGAGCTTCGCGATCGACTGCGCCTGCCGCGAGTCCTGCTTCTGGTCGACGAGCCACGCGGCGTGCAGCACGAGCCAGCGCAACGCCTCGATCTCGACCGCGGAGTCGGCGATCATCCACTGGATGGCCTGGTACTCGGCGATGGGCTGGCCGAACGTGACGCGGTTCTTGGCCTGCTCGATGGACATCTCGACCAGCCGCTCGACGCTGCCGAGCGCGCGGGCGGGCAGCAGGTAGCGGCCCTGGCCGATCCACTGCATGGCGAGGTGGAAGCCCTTGCCCTCCTCGCCGAGGATGTTCTCGTGCGGCACGCGGACGTTGTCGAACACCAGCGCCGCCGGGCCCCACTGGCCCATGGTCGGGATGGGCTCGGACTTCCAGCCCATGTCGCGGTCGACGAGGAAGCAGGTGACGCCGCCGTCGGCGCCCTTCTCCTTGTCCGTCACGGCGAACACCATGACGAAGTCGGCCTCGTTGCCCTGCGTGATGAACGTCTTCTCGCCGTTGATGACCCACTCGTCGCCGTCGCGGACCGCGGACGTGCGGATGGCCTTGGCGTCGCTGCCGGCACCCGGTTCGGTGATCGCGAAGCAGGAGACGCGTTCGCCGGAGATCGTCGGCAGCAGGTAGCGCTGCTTCTGCTCCTCGTTGCCGTGGAACAGGATGTTGTCCGCGTAGCCGCCGAAGCGGAACGGGACGAAACTGCGGCCCAGCTCGGCCTCGATGAGGGCGGTCATCATCGCGCCGAGGCCCATGCCGCCGTACTCCTGCGGCGTGAGGACGCCGAAGAACCCGGCCTGCTTGGCCTTGTCCTGCAACGCCTTCAGCTCGTCTCGGCTCAGGCCCGGCTGGCCGGCGCGTTCGCGGCGCAGCACCTCGGGCTCCAGCGGGACGATCTCCTTGCGCACGAAGGTCCGCACCCAGTCGCGGATCTCCTTCTGCTCGGCGTCGAGCGTGAAGTCCATTGCTTTCCTTTCAGGCGAACGCGTTCACGCCCGTGAGCGCGCGACCGATGAGCAGTTTCTGAATCTGGCTGGTGCCCTCGTAGAGGGTGGTGACGCGGGCGTCCCGCAGGTACTTGCCGACCGGGTACTCGTCGATGTAGCCGTAACCGCCGAAGACCTGGATGGCGCTGTTCGCGGCCTTGACGGCGGCCTCGCTGGCGAACAGCTTGGCCATGCTGGCCTCGGTGCCGAAGGGTTCGCCGCGGTCGGCCAGGTCGGCGACGCGCCACGTCAGGAGACGGGCGGCGTCGGTCTCCACGGCCATGTCGGCGAGGAGTTCCTGGACGAGCTGGAAGCCCGCGATGGGCTTGCCGAACTGCTCGCGTTCCTTGGCGTAGTGGAGCGCTGCTTCGAGAGCGCCTCTCGCCGCTCCGACGCACCCCGCCGCGACGGACATGCGGCCCTTGTCGAGGGCGCCCATCGCGAGTCTGAAGCCTTGCTCGCTGAGCAGGGCGTCTTCGCCGACCTCGACGTCCTCGAGGGTGATCTCGGCGGTGGCCTGGCCGCGCATGCCGAGCTTGCCCTTGATCTCGGTGGCCTGGAAGCCCTGCACGTCCGTGGGGACCAGGAACGCGGAGATGCCGCGCGGGCCGGGACCGCCGGTGCGGGCGAACACCAGCGCCACGTCGGCCCACGTGCCGTTGGTGATGAAGACCTTGCGGCCGTTGATGCGGTAGCCGGTGGCCGTTCTGGTGGCCTTGGTGGTGAGGTTGCCCGCGTCGCTGCCGGTGCCGGGTTCGGTGAGGGCGAAGCAGCCGACCTGCGTACCTGCCGTGAGTCCGGGGAGCCAGCGCTGCTTCTGCTCCTCGGTGCCGTGCTTCGCGATCGACATCGCGACCAGCCCCAGCGAGACCGAGATGATGCCCCTGACCGCGCTGTCGCCTCTCGCGATCTCCTCCAGGACCAGGCAGTAGGCGAGGTTGTCACCGCCGCTGCCGCCGTAGCGCTCGTCGACGCCCAGGCCCAGGAAACCGACCTCGCCGAGCTTCTCCGGCAAGTCCCTGTCGATGGCCTCCTCGCGGTCCCAGCGCGTCGCGTGCGGCACGATGCGGTCGTCGGTGAACCGCCGGGCCAGCTCCCTGAGCTGCCGGTGTTCGTCCGAAAGCGTTAGATCCACAGGCCCTCCCGACTAACCGAACAGTGTTAGGTTAACTCACATGCCCCGGCCGAGCACCCCTTTGCTGAGCCCCGATCGGATCAGGTCGGTGGCTCTGGCCATCATCGACCGCGACGGTCTCGACGGCCTGTCGATGCGCAAGCTCGCCGCCGAGCTGGGCGTGCAGGCGGCGTCCCTGTACGGCCACGTCCGCACCAAGGACCAGCTGCTGAACGACATCGCCTCGTCGGTGCTCTCGACCGTCGACGTGTCCGGTTTCGCCGTCGACTGGCGGGAAGGCCTGCTGCGGTGCGCGCGCTCGTACCGTGCGGCGCTCTCCTCACACCCGAACATCGTGCCCTTCCTCGCCTACGGCCCGGCCGGCCGGGCCGAGTCGTTGCAACGCTTGGACCTGCTCCACGGCGCGCTGGTCGACGCCGGCTGGTCCCGCCGCGAGGCCACGATGATCGCCGCGGGCCTGATGTACATCGTGTTCGGCTCGGCCCTGAGCTCGTTCTCCAGCGGCTTCTCCTCGGACCCCGCCGACTACTCGGACCGCTACCCGCACCTCGACCGCGCCCACCTCCTGCCGGGCGTCGCCCGCGAACTCGACCGCGACAGCTTCGAACTGGCGCTCGCGGCGTTCGTGCGGGGCCTTTAGTGTGCTGGCGTGGCTTCCAAGGCGATCGAGCTAGAGGTCGGTGACCAGCTGGTGCGGGTGTCCAACCCGGACAAGCCGTACTTCCCCGCGCGCGGCATCACCAAGGGCCAGGTGGTCGAGTACTACCGCACCGTGGCGCCTCACCTGCTGGCCGTGCTGCGCGACCGCCCGGTGGTGCTCAAGCGCTACGTCGACGGCGTCGAGGGCGAGGCGTTCTACCAGAAGCGCGTCCCCAAGGGCGCCCCTTCCTACGTCGAGACGGTGCAGGTGAAGTTCCCGTCGGGCCGCCCGGCCGACGAGATCTGCCCGACCTCCGAGGCCGTCATCGTGTGGGCGGCCAACCTGGGCACCTTCGACTTCCACCCGTGGCCGGTCCGCCGTCCCGACGTCGACCACCCGGACGAGCTCCGCATCGACCTGGACCCGCAACCGGGCACCGACTTCTCCGACGCCGCCCGTGTCGCTCTCGTCCTGCGCGAGGTGCTTGCGGATGCCGGCCTGACCGGTTACCCGAAGACCTCCGGTGGCCGAGGCATCCACGTGGCCGTCCGGATCCGCCCGGACTGGGACTTCATCGACGTCCGCCACGCCGTGATCGCCCTGGCCCGCGAGGTCGAGAACCGCGCACCTTCCCTCGCCACTTCGGCCTGGTGGAAGGAAGAACGCGGGGAACGCGTCTTCATCGACTTCAACCAGGCGGCCCGCGACCGCACCATCGCCTCGGCCTGGTCGGTCCGCGGCACCCCGCGCGCCACCGTCTCCACGCCGGTCACCTGGGACGAACTGTCCTCTGTGGACCCCGACGACTTCGACGTCCTGACCGTGCCGAAGATGCTGGAGGAACGCGGCACCCTGCACTCGGGGCTGGACTCGGAGGCGTTCGGCCTGGAGACCCTGCTGGAGTGGTACGCGGCGGACCCGCGCGGCGAGATGCCGTACCCGCCCGACTACCCGAAGATGCCGGGCGAGCCGCTGCGCGTGCAGCCCTCCCGGGCCCGCAAGCAGGAGTAACAGCCGACCGTTCGGGGCCGATCCTGTCTGCGTGACAGCGATCGCGACCGTCGTGGCGGACCTGGCCGAGACCGCTCTGTCCTGGGCTTCCCACACACCGATGTCCTCGGTGCTCCGCCGTCGGATCGAGGGTTACCTGCGCGGGCGCGACTGCGCGTCCCTGCTCGAACTGCTCTGCCAGCTCGAACACACCGAGGAAGGCAAGTTCCACCAGACCGCCGAGCGCGCGGAGCTGGCCGAGGCCTTCCGCCGCGAGTTCCAACGAGCCGTGCGCCGCGAGACCCCGCAGTCCGCCGACTTCGCTGCCTCCCTGTGGGACGTGATTTCCCGGAACGCGCCGTTCCGCACGGTCGACGCCCGCGACCGCATCCGCATCAAGGTGACGGGCCCGGACCGCCCGATCACCGAACGCCTGGGCCTCGCGGTCGACCTGGGGCGGCGTGCCGAGTCACGGGCGGCGGGCGAGGTGATCCGGGCGGCCATGGCGGCCAAGTACGACCGCATGGTCATGCCGCACTCGAAGGCGGACTTCCGGTTCCGCATCGACCAGATCTACGTCCCGCGCACGCTGCTGCTCGGGGACGACCCGGCCGCGGAGGACGAGGTGCGCGACCGCCGGTTCGCGGTGGTGGGCAACCCCGGCGCGGGCAAGAGCACGTTCATCCGCCGGCTCCTGCGCCTGGCGGAGCCCGTGCCGTTGCTGGTGCAGCTCAAGCAACACCAGAAGCTGGCGGACGACTTCGTCACGATCATCGCCAGGGAACTGGGGCCGGTGACACAGCGCGTCGAGTCGCGACAACACATCGCCGACCTGTTGGACGCGGGTGAGGCGTTGGTGGTCTTCGACGGCCTGGACGAGGTCGGTGACATCGAGGCGCGGCGCTCGGCGGTGACGGCGATCGAGGCGTTCGCGGCACGGTTCCCGCTGGCGCGGATCGTGGTGACCTGTCGGCAGGAGAGCTATCCGGTCGCACCGCTCGACGCCACGAGGTTTCCGGCCTACCGATTGCCGGACTTCAACCCGGTGCAGGTCGTCCATTACGTCCGGACCTGGTTCGCGCTGGTGCACGCGGAGAGCCGGATCCAGGGATTCCTCTACGACAGCGAGCACTTGCGCGATCTGCGGTCCAACCCGTTGATGCTGTCGCTGCTGTGCATGCTGTACCAGAGCGAGGGGTACATCCCGGAGAACACCGCTGACGTCTACCGCGAATGCTCTGAGCTGATGCTGGTGCGGTGGGACGCCATCAGCCAGGTGCCTTCGGTGATCCGCTCGGTGAAGCTGGCGAAGTTCCTGGTGCAGGAACTGGCCCAGCACTTCTTCTTCGACCTGGACGGGCGCGGCGACGAGGGCGAGAAGACGTTGGAACGCCTCGTGGTCGCTCACCTGCGGGAGCGCGAGGAGGAAGGCGCGCAGTCTTATCACCAGCAGGCACAGGAGTTCCTGGACTACTGCGCCGAACGGGCTTGGGTGCTGACACAGGTCGACACGTCGATGGACGGGGAGCGGCGATTCGGATTCACGCACCGGACGTTCATGGAGTACTACACGGCTTGTTACGTGCTTCGGACCTGTTCGACCCCGGAGAAGATCGTCGACCGGCTGCTGCCGATGATCTTGACCTTCCAGAGCCAGGTCGTGCCCCAGATCGCTTTGCAGCTCTACGACATGCATCAGGTGGACGGTGCTGACACATGTGTCCGGTTGTTCTTGGAGCACGGGCACGAGATGCTCACGGTCACCACTTTCCTGACCACCTTCACGGCGCACAACAACCTGCTCCGGAGCACGACGGAGGCTTTGCTGGAGGCCGCGTTCGCGGTGCTGGGCCGGACCGGCGACGCGGGTCTCCACCGTGCGCTGCGGGAGGTTCTCCTGGTGAAGGAAGAGCGGGTCGAGCGGGTGGCACGTGCTGTGCTGGCCCGCACCGCGGCCGAACCGGGAACCGATCTCCGCTGGGGTGCCGGGAAGATGGTCGCGGATCCGTTCGTCGCGTACGAGGTGGCGTTGGGAGACGTGCGGCATGGAAACGTGACGCTCTCGGCGTTCGCCAAACAATACGGGACCAAGTCGCTGATGTACACCCGGCTGCCGCCGCTTCCGGGCTACCTGCCAGGACCAGCGGTCAAGGCGTGGGCTGACGGGGCGACGAAGTTCTTGGTGTTCAGCTACCTGCTGGAGAGGTGGGAGGACGTGCTGCCGATTCCTGCCTCCGTGGTGCCCGAGATCGTGCGGCTCAGAGGTGTCCCGACCGACTGGTTCGAGCCCGAGATCGTCGCGTTCGGGGCCATGATCGAGGCGATTCCGGCCGATCCCAGTCCTGAGTTGGCCTCGCGCCTCGCCGAACGGTGTGGCGACTCCGAAGAGGTTCAGCCCGTTCGGGAACTGCTGGAGAGGTGGGGACGGGGAGAGGTGGCGTTCGTCGACCCCGATCGGTGAGGATCGGCGGCGTGGATCCAACGCTTCAGGACGCCGAGTCGTACCGCGACAGGTTGGGGCTGCGCGGCGACGTGCGCCGGTTCGAGGACGGCTCGTTGCCCGTCTTCGCCATCGGGGACGAGTTGGTGCTGAAGCTGTTCCCGCCGGAGTACCACGACGAGGCACCTGTGGAAGCCGCGGTGATGGAGGCGTTGCAAGGCAAGTTGCCGACTCCGGAACTGCACGCCACCGGGTTGCTGGACGACTGGGCGTACGTGCTGATGTCGCGGCTGCACGGGGAAGAGCCCGAAACGCCGGACGTCGAGGTCAGCCGGCAGGTCGGAGAGATGCTCAGAACACTCCACGCCGTCAAGGCGCCGCACGTCCTCGGGCCGGGGGACTGGGCGGCGTTCGTGCGGAGGCAGCGGGCCGGATGTGTTGAGTTGCAACGGAAGCGTGGGCTGCAAGACGAGTGGCTGGAGCGGATTCCGCAGTTCCTGGACGGGGTGGAGTTCGGGGACGCGCAGCCGGTGTTGTTGCACACCGAGGTGATGAGCGCGCATCTGTTGTGGCGGAACGGGAAAATCAGCGGATTGTTCGACTTCGAGCCGGCCATGCGCGGGGCGTTCGAGTACGAGTTCGCGAGTGCCGGGCTGTTCGTGACGAAAGGCGACCGCGCGTGCTGGCGGGCGTTGGTCGAGGGGTACGGGCGGGTGCCGGACCCGCGGAGGGTGATGGCGTACGCGCTGTTGCACGTTTACTCGAACATGCCGGTCTACCTGCGGAAGATGCCGGAAGGCGACACGTTCGAGGAACTCGCGGAGCGGTGGTTCGGAGGGTGAGTGAGCCAACCGGTTGTATCGGTGATGGATCTGGCGGGCCACTCCGTAGAATGGACGAAACGCGAGAGGAGGTCGCTCATGACGCAGCCTTACGTGGTGCGGTACGTCGGCGGTCCCCTCGACGGCAGGGTGGATTCGCTGCCGTCCACGCCGGAGGACCCCAAGCAGACGGTGACGTACGTGCACCTGCACGGCGGGCCCAAGATCGTGCACGTGTACGACCTGTCGTACGCGGTCGAGTACGGGTGTGAGTACCGCCTGCGGGCCGAAGAGGTCGAGCGCGCCGAAGAGTCGTGACAGCCGAGGAGTCGTGAGAGCGCTCCCACGCCCTAGATGATCTTGCTGCCCACCCTGTCATCGGAATTGTCGGGGGTGTAGGGCATGCTGGGGCACAGGTGTTCGAACGGGGAGGCAGCGCGATGGCGAAGAAGAGCGGGCTGTCGGCGGAGGACGTCGTCAACCTGCGCTCGCAGTTGGACGAAGGCAGTCAGCCGATGGTGTGGTTCACGGCGGCCGCGGTCGGCATGGAGGAGGGCAGGTCGGCCAAGCTGCTGGCCGTCACCGATCCTCCCGAGGGCGATTTCATCCAGGTCCGGCCGACGGGCTCGAAGGACGAGATGTTCCTGTCCCCGACCGAGTTGACGCTGGACAAGCCGCCGCCCCGGAAGAAGCCGGCGACCCCGCCGCCTGCGCCGGTGGAGGCGCCGCGAGAGACTGAGATCATCCACCCCTACGTTCCGGAGGCGCCGGTGAAGCCCGCGGCCCCCAAGCCGAAACCCGCACCCGCGGCCGCTCCCGCCGAGCAGGCGCCCGCGCCCGCGCCGAAGCCCGCGCGCAAGCAGCAGGCGAAGGCCACCTTCCCCGAGGTCACGATCACGCTCGTGACGACCGGCGAGGGCGAGTGGGCCGTGGAGGTGCTCCAAGGCACCCGCCGGACGGTCAAGCCGACGCCGGTGCCGCCCGCCGCCGTGGCGCAGGCGTCGAAGTTGCTCGCGCCCGAGGTCGCGGAGATCGTCGAGGGCGTGCTGAACGCGGCGCGTGCTCAGCAGCTCGCCCGGGTGGAGCAGTTGCGGGCCGAACTGGAGGCCGCGCAGAAGGCTCTGGAGGAGCTGGGCGCGTAGCGGCATCACGGGCTGCGACGCCCCGGTGGTTGTCCCCACGCGTTCGGGTGAGAGGGGTTCCCAGGGGTTGTGGCGGGGCGGACCGTGGAACGTGCGGAGGTCCCGCGCAGGTCCGGCTTGGAGTACGGGGAGGCCCTGATGGGTACGTGTGGGTGCTGTTCCGGGTGCACGGGTCCCGGCTGCGGCTGCTGTTCCGGCTGCTGACACGGTTTTTCGGGCGGGGAGCCAGGCGGGCTCCCCGCCCTTTCGTAACCAAACCCGGCCGTGGGACGACCTTCCAGACATGAAGATCGTTTACCGGGACAACCGCGACTTCCGGCACGAACAGCCCGAAGCGGTGCCCGACCCGCGAGAGCCGGACGCCGCAGACCCCGATCAGGGCGGGCAGACGGTGCCGTTCGACGGCACCTTCGCGTCGATCAGGTAGTCCCGCGCCGCCGTCGTGGCGCACCCGGACGTCCCCAGCGCGCCGTGCCCGCTGCCCTGCCACGCCACCAGTGCCGCCCCCGGCAGCCGCTGCGCCGCGTGCTCGGTGCCCGGCGCGGGGGTCGTCGCGTCGTTGGCCGTGCTCAGCACGACGACCGGCGGCGCGCTCTTCAACGGGTCGACCTTCTCCGCCTTGGGCGGCACGAACGGGTTGCAGTGCAGCAGCTGACGGGCGAACAGCGCACCGAACATCGCGTGCTTCGTCGCCCAGTCGGCGGTGAGCGCCTTCACCCGGTCCGGTGGGATGCGGGTGGCCGTGTCGTTGCAGCCGATGATCAGACCGGCGTCGAAGCGCGGCGGGTTCTCGTCGAGGTCGTTGACCACCGGGTCGAGGAACGCGAACAGCCCGGCGGCGTCACCGCCGCGCGCCTTCACGACGGCGTCGGCGAGCGCGGGCCAGCGGCCGCGGTCGGACAGGCCCTCGACGATCGCGTTCAACGCCGAACCGGGCGTGAGGTCGACGTACTCGCCGCGCACCCGGTTGGTCCGCAGCTGCGTGAGCAGGGCGGCGACGTCCTCACGCGGGTTGGCCAGCGCGCAGCCGCGGGTCTTGCAGTCCCGGGCGAACGCGTCGAACGTCGCCTCGGCCGCGATCGCGCGCGACTCCAGCACGCCGACCTGGTCCAGCGCGGGGTCGGGGGCGCCGTCGAGGATGGTGCGGCCGATGCGGGCCGGGTAGCGCTGCGCGTAGGTCGTGATCACCCGCGAGCCCTCGCCGACGCCGATCGCGTTGAGGCGTTCGGTGCCGAGCATCTCGCGCAGTCGTTCGAGGTCGGCGGCCGCGCGCCACGAGTCGAACGCCGTCAGCCTGCCTTCGAGGTCGAGCACGCACTCCTGCGACGCCTCGCCCGCGGCGACCACGAGGTTCGACTGCTCGGGCTCGGCCGGGTCGTACTCGACGAGTTGCGCGCGGGTGGCGTTCGGCACGCACGACATGCCGTCCGAACGGCCCGTGCCGCGCCGGTCCACGCCGATGATCGTGTAGGTGGTGAGGAGTTCCTTCGGCAACGACGCCGCGAGCCGCGCGGCCTTCAGCGTGCCGGGCTCACCGCCGGGGTCGGTGACGACGACCAGCGCGCTCTTGCCCGTGCCGACGCGGGTCAGCGCGAGGCCGAGCGTGCCGCGGCCGGGACGTCCGGGCGGGTCGAGCACGGTCGTCATGCGCGCGCACTCGTACTTCAGGTCACCCTGGGGAGCGGTGTCACCGAAGCGGTCCTTCATCTGCTCGTTGCACTGGGTCCAAGGCAGCGAACTGGCCTTGTACTCGCCCAGCGGGGGCACGGGCTGCGGCCCGGCGAGCGCGCTCTGGTCGACGGGCTGGTTCTCCTCGCCCTTGACCGCGATCACCGGCCGGATCGACGGACCCGCGGTGCACGCGCTCAGCATGCTCACTGCCAGTAGGGCCAAGGCAGCGCGACGCACAGATTTCCTCACTCTCATCCACACTCCGAGATGCCGAGCCTCGCACGCGGAAGGTGAACTGAAGGTGAGTCGAGAAGTGCCCTTCGCGCCTCCGCTCACCTTCACGACCCGTCCTTTTCGACTGGACACGGTGAGACAGGATGGACGCATGGCTCACGCTGATCGGCTCCCCGCCGCACGCCTCTTGGGCGGCGTCCCGCCGACGGCGCTGGTGCTGCTCGGCATCGTCAGCGTGCAGGTCGGCGCGGCGTTCGCGAAGCAGCTCTTCACCGTCGCCGGCTCGGCGGGCACCGTCACGTTGCGCCTGGTCATGGCCGCGTTGATCCTCGTCGCGCTCTGGCGTCCGAAGATCAGGTTCGACCGCACGCTGATCACCGTCGCCGTCTACGGCGTGGTGCTCGCCGCGATGAACCTCTGCTTCTACGCCGCGCTGGCCCGCATCCCGCTGGGCGCCGCCGTCACGATCGAGTTCCTCGGACCGCTCGCGGTGGCCGTCGCGGGGTCACGGCGCTGGCTCGACGGCCTGTGGGTGGTGCTCGCGGGCGCGGGAGTGGTGCTGCTGACCGGGTTCCAGGGCGGTCTGTTGTGGACGGGCGTGCTGTTCGCGCTCGCGGCGGGCGCGTGCTGGGCCGGGTACATCCTCGTGACGGCCAAGCTCGGCAGCCAGACGAGCGACGGCCAGGGCCTCGCGCTCGCGATGGTGGTCGGGGCGGTGATCGCGCTGCCGTTCGGGATCACCTCGGCGGGGACGGCGATGCTCGACCCGCTGATCCTCGCGGCCGGGTTCGCGGTCGCGTTGATGTCGTCGGTGATCCCGTACTCGCTGGAGCTGGAGGCGTTGCGGCGCATGCCACCGCGCGTGTTCGGCATCCTGATGTCGATGGAACCGGTCGTCGCCGCGGTCGCCGGACTGCTGCTGCTCGGCGAGCAGCTCAAACCGGCGCAATGGGTCGCCGTGTGCTGCGTGGTGATCGCGTCGATCGGGTCGACGCGCACGGCCAAGCCCGACGTCTAACGGGCCCGCAGCTCGCCCTTCAGCACGGACGCCACGTCGTAACGAGCCGGGATCTCCAGCTGGTCGTAGCGGCACGACAGCGGTTCGCGGTCCGGCCGCCACCGCGCGAACTGGCCGTTGTGCCGCAACCGCACCGGCTGTTCGCCCTCGGTCTGGGTGTAGTGGATCTCCAGCACCCGTTCGGGACGCAACGCCACGTACTCGGCCTGCTTGCCGCGCCACCGGTTGATCTCGCCGGGAATCCGTTGCCCCTGCTGGGGGTTCGCCCACGGGTGGTCGTCGCCGGTGGTGATCAGCGGCGCCAGTTCGGCGGCCAGCTCACGGCGTTCGGCCGCCTTGAACGACCCGCACACGCCGATGTGGTGCAGCACGTCGTTCGAGTCGTAGACGCCGAGCAGCAACGAACCGACCGCCGTGCCGGGCTCGGTGTCCTTGTGCCAGCGCAGTCCCGCGAGCACGACGTCGGCGGTGCGCGCGTGCTTCACCTTGATCATCGACCGCTTGCCCGGCGTGTACGGCCCGTCCGACGGCTTGCCCATCACGCCGTCGAGCCCGGCGCCCTCGAACAGCGTGAACCACTGCCGCGCCGTCTCGACCGACGTCGTCGCGGGCGTGATGCTGAGCCCCGGCAACCCGAGCAGTTTCTCGCGCCGCGCGACCGTCGGCGTCTCCAGCAGCACGTCGGACCCGAGGGCCAGCAGGTCGAACGCGACGAACGTGGCCGGCGTCGACTCGGACAGCAACGCCACCCGCGAGGCCGCCGGGTGGATCCGCTCGGACAACGCGTCGAAGTCCAGCTCCTCGTTCTTCGCCACCACGAGTTCGCCGTCGACGACGACGCGGTCGGGCAGCACGTCCAGCATGGACGCGACGACCTCGGGGAAGTAGCGGTTGAGCGGCTTGCCGCTGCGCGACTGCAACAACACTTCGTCGCCCGCGCGGAACACCACGCACCGGAACCCGTCCCACTTCGGTTCGAAGAACAGGTTCGCGTCGTCCGGGATCCCGTCCACCGCGGTGGCGAGCATCGGCTGCAGCGGCGGTGTCAGCGGTAGGTCCACGCGCACATCCTGCCTCTTCAGCTGGAATTCCGCCGCTGGTACCGCAACAACAACACGTCGTCCGCGCGCAGCACCGAAGCCAGCGCGAGGTCCACCGGCGGGACCACGGCGCCGTGTGCGATCCGCGCGGAGTCCCCGACCGCGAGCACCGGCGCCACCGTCAGGTTCAGCGCGTCGACCAGGCCCTCGGCCACCATCGACCCGAACAGCCTGGGACCGCCTTCAAGGTTGATCTTGTGCAGGCCGCGCGCCGCGAGGGCGTCCACCGCCACCTCCAGGTCCACCTCGGTCTCGCCGGCGATGATCACGTCGGCGGGCAGGTCCGGCACGTCCGCGGCCTCGGTGGTGATCACGATCGGCGGCACGGCGGTGTCGGTGAACAGCGGCAGGTCCGGCGTCAGCGACCCGCGCGACGTGACGACGGCGATCGGCAGCGGCCGGTCCCGCCTGGCGCCCCGGTAGCCCTCGACCAGCACGGTCGTGGCGCCGACCAGCACGACGTCGGCGAGTTCCCGCCCGAGCAGGTAGACCTGCCGGTCCGCGGCCGACCCCAGCCCGGCCGACCGGCCGTCGACGGAGACCGCGCCGTCCACGCTGGACACGAAGTTCGCGATCACCCACGTCCGGTCCGGCGGGTAGTCGTACAGCGACGCCAGGGCTGTGTCGGTCATCTCAACGCCCGGTGAGGGCCACAACATCTCCACCGAGCCATCCCACCACGCCGATAAGCTCCCGGCATGCGCTTGTCCGACCGGGATCCCCAGGTCAGCCCCGACGAACTGATCGAGAACCTGGTACCGCCGCCGAGGTTCGGCTCCGTCAGCTTCGACACGTACATCCCGAACCCGGACGAGCCGTCGCAGGCCGCCGCCGTCGAGGCCGGCCGCCTGTTCGCCGCGCGGGTCAGCGTGAAGCGCAGGAAGTGGTCGCTGTTCGGCTCCCGCGACGACGAACCCGGCAAGCTCGGCCTCTACCTCGACGGCGGGTTCGGCGTCGGCAAGACCCACCTGCTCGCCTCGCTCTGGCACGCCGTGCCGGGTCCCAAGGCGTACGGCACGTTCGTCGAGCTGACGAACCTCGTCGGCGTCCTCACGTTCCCCGAGGCCGTGAAGCGCCTGTCCGCGCACAAGCTGCTCGCCATCGACGAGTTCGAACTCGACGACCCCGGCGACACCATGCTCGTCACCCGCCTGATCAAGGAACTGACGGCGCACGGCGTGCACGTCGCCGCCACCTCCAACACCCTGCCGGACAAGCTCGGCGAGGGCCGCTTCGCCGCCGCCGACTTCCTGCGCGAGATCCAGTCGATGTCGTCGAGGTTCGACGTCGTCCGCGTCGACGGCCCCGACTACCGCCACCGCGGCCTGCCTGACGCCCCCTCACCGATGTCAGAGGGTGAATTGATGGTGAGGGCCTCCACCACGGACGGCTCGACGCTCGACGACTTCGACGAGCTGTGCACGGCACTGGCCCGCATCCACCCGTCGAAGTACGGCAGGCTGCTCGACGGCGTCACGGCCGTGCACCTCAAGGACGTCAAGCCCGCGCCCGACCAGAACGTCGGCCTGCGGCTCGTGGCGTTCGGCGACCGCCTCTACGACCGCGACATCCCGGTCGCGGTGTCGGGGCAGCCGCTGTCGGAGCTGTTCACCGAGGAGATGTTGCGCGGCGGCTACCGCAAGAAGTACCTGCGGGCGGTGTCGCGGCTGGTGGCGCTGAGCCGTCAGTGAGCGATCTTCGGCCTGCTCCGGTGGTGTGAGGTGGGGAAAAGGCGAGTTTGACTCCGGCGGCGTTCGAGTATCCACTGTGTGGCGGGCGGGAATGATGACGTCCCGACGTCTTCCGGAGGCATCCATGCTGAGTGAAGCCGAACGCCGCTCCCTCGAGGAGATCGAGCAGCGGTTGCTGGCGGACGAGCCCAGACTCGCCCGCACCATGAACCGCCAGGTGCGGCCGTGGTTGTTCTACTCCCTCCTGCTCGTCTTCGGCGGCCTGACGGTGTTGCTCACCGTGATCGGCGCGTTCGGCCCCGCCTTCCAGTGCCTGCTGGTGACCGCCGGCGTGCTGGTGTTCCGCAGGTACCCGCTGCGCCTGAGGTAGCCGGAAACTCGCTGGCGCCGGGGCCCGCGGTTCCCCGACCATCTCCGGCGTGGGGTATCTGGAGGCGAACGGGCTCGCGTACGCCCTGCCCGATGGCAGGGAGCTGTTCCGCGACGTCTCGTTCAAGGTGAGCGGCGGGACCGTGGTCGCGCTCGTCGGCGCGAACGGCGTCGGCAAGACGACGTTGCAGCGGATCCTGTCGGGCGAGCTCACCCCGAAGCAGGGCAGCGTGCACGTGCAGGGCGGGCTGGCGGTGATGCCGCAGTTCATCGGTTCGGTGCGGGACGAGAGCCTGGTGCGGGACCTGTTGCTGTCCGTGGCGCCCGAAGCACTCCGGAACGCGGCGCGCGAACTCGACGACGCCGAACTGGCGTTGATGGACACCGACGACGAAGCCGCCCAGATGCGCTACGCCAACGCCCTGACCGGCTACGGCGAGGCCGGCGGGTACGACGTCGAGGTCCTCTGGGACACCGTGACCGTCGCCGCGCTCGGGCTGCCGTACGACCGGGCCCGGTTCCGCGAGGTGCGGACGCTCTCCGGCGGCGAGCAGAAGCGGCTGGTGCTGGAGACGTTGCTGCGCGGCCACGAGCAGGTGCTGCTGCTCGACGAGCCCGACAACTACCTGGACGTGCCCGGCAAGCGCTGGCTCGAAGAACGCCTCAAAGCCACCGACAAGGCCGTGTTCGTCATCAGCCACGACCGGGAGCTGCTCGCCAACGCCGCCACGCACGTCGTCACGGTCGAGGCGCACTCCGCGTGGACGCACCCCGGCTCGTTCGGCACGTGGCACGACGCGCGCACCAAACGCATCGACAAGCTCAAGGAAGACCACCGCCGCTGGAACGAGGAGCACGAACGCCTCAAGGAACTCGTGCGGACCCTCCAGCAGCAGGCGAAGTACTACGAGTCGATGGCACCCAAGTACCGGGTGATGGCCGCACGGCTGCAACGCTTCGAAGAAGCGGGTCCGCCGCCGGAGATCCCCACGGACGAGAAGGTCAGCCCACGGCTCAAGGGCGGCCGTACGGGCGTGCGCGCGATCACGTGCGAGCAGCTGGAACTGACCGGGCTCATGCAACCGTTCTCGCAGGAGATCTTCTTCGGCGACCGGGTGGCGGTGCTGGGCTCGAACGGCTCCGGCAAGAGCCACTTCCTGCGGCTGCTCGGCGGGGACACCGTCAGGACCACCGGCGACTGGAAGCTCGGCGCACGGGTCGTGCCCGGCCTGTTCGCGCAGACGCACGAACACCCGGAGTGGCTCGGCCGCACGCTCGTGGACATCCTCTGGCACGGCGAGGGCCGGCGCGCGGGCAAGGACCGGGGCGCGGCCATGTCGGTGTTGCAGCGCTACGGCCTGCACCACGCGGGCGACCAGCGGTTCGAGAACCTCTCCGGCGGCCAGCAGGCGCGGTTCCAGATCCTGCTGCTGGAGCTGTCCGGGGCGACGTTGCTGCTGCTCGACGAGCCGACCGACAACCTCGACCTCGCGTCGGCGGAGGCGTTGCAGAACGCGCTGAACGACTTCGAGGGCACGGTCGTCGCCGTCACGCACGACCGGTGGTTCGCCAAGTCGTTCGACCGGTTCCTGCACTTCCGGGCGGACGGCCAGGTGTCCGAAGTGGACGAGCCGGTCTGGACCTAGACACGACCTAGAGCTCCCAGGACACGAACGCGCCCTCGCCGACGGTTCCGCCGGCCTTCGCGTAGGTGCCCTGCGCCGCCGCGTCACCCGCGGCGGTGCCGGTCCACATCGCGTAGCAACCCCGTTCCACCGCAACCGCCTTCAACGCCTCGACCAGCGCCGTTCCGATGCCGCGGCGCAGGAACGCGTCGTCCACCCCGAGCTCGTAGAGGAACATCTCGGTGCCCTTGTCCGGGTGCGTGGTCTCGATCCCGGACACGAACCCGGCCGGCTCCTCGCCGACGTACGCGATCAGCAGGTGGTGGTGATCCTGCGCCAGGAACCGCGCGGTCGCGTCCGGCAACGGCTGCGCGTCGAACAGGTGCGCGGCGGCGAACACGTCGTCGGAGGAGGCGGCGCGGCGGATCTTCATACCGCCAGGCTATGCAATCCCGGTGTTCATCTCCGGGTGGCGGAACCGCTGGCGTGTCGACCGGCCCCCGAGGCGGTCATTCGACGTGCGCGGGCAGCTTCCCGTTCTTGACCAGCTTCGTCAGGTCGTCGTGGTCGGCCTCGGTCTGGTCGGCGTAGTCGAACGCGTACTTCGCGAACGCCTCGTCGACGTCGTCGCCGTCCCCGTTCTGGAAGTACCCGGCGAGCAGCCGCGGGTCGAGCGAACGGGTGTGCGCACGGGCCAGCAGCGCGCCCGCGAACCGGCCGTAGTCGTCGAGGTCGTCGCGCTTCAAGGTCGTCGCGTCGATCTCGCCCTTGCGGTTGCGGAACTGCCGCACGATGAAGTGCCGGCCCTCGATCGTCGTCCAGCCCAGCAGGATGTCCGTCTCGGCCTGCACGAGCCGCGCGCCGTGCACGATCCGCTTGCCCTCGTGCTTGGACGCCGGCACGTCGAGGAACGGCTGCAACGCCGACGGCCGGGCTTCCTTGGCCTGCAGCACCAACGCCTCGGAGCCGTTGCCGTGCAACAGGATCAGGTAGTTGCGCAGGCCGACGCTGCCGGTGCCGACGACGCGGAACGCCACGTCCGACACGCCGTAGCGCATGATCAGGTTCGTCCGCGACTCGCGCAGGGTGTCCACGTAGGACGGCAGCGCGGCGATCACGGCCGCCTTGGTCGGGGGAGTGGCCTCGGTGAACGTCGGCGGGTTCGTCACGAACCGCCACTTCTCGCCGTCGTGCGCGGTCCACTTCGCGGCGAACCGGGCGCTGGTGTTCTTGCGCGACTTCTCGGCGGCCTTGGAGAAGTCGTTGATCAGGTCGTCAGCCTTGACCTTCGACAGCGTCGACTCGTCGCCCAGCGCGCTCCACGAGTCCATGAACGGGATCTCCGCGAGGTGCCGGATCGCGCCCCGGTACGCGCGCACGGCGTCCTCGGCGGCGTCGCGGCAGCCCTTGTCCGACACGCCCCCGACGCGGCCCGCCAGTACCAGCGAGGCGGCGAGGCGCTTGAGGTCCCACTCCCACGGGCCGGGCAGCGTCTCGTCGAAGTCGTTGATGTCCATGACGATCTGGCCCTCGGGCGTGCCGTAGAGGCCGAAGTTCGCTGCGTGTGCATCACCGCACAACTGAGCGTGAAGTCCGGTCGAGCACCCGGCGGCCAGATCGCCCGCCTGCAGGCCCGCCGAGCCGCGGAAGAACGCGAACGGGTTCTCGAGCATCCGCCCGACCCGCAACGGGATCAGGTGCTCGAGCCGGCCCTCGTTGCTGGCGCGCATGAACTCCAGCACGGACGGGCGGCCGGACGCGAGCGACATCGCGCGGTGCGCCTTGAAGTCCACTGAGGACCGCAGCGCGCGTCCCTCCGCGTAGACCTCTTCCGGCTCAACCCATCTGCCCAAAGCGGCAGCGGCCTCAGCACGCACGCGTTCACCCATACGAGCCATGATGCATGCGGCGGACGGGCAACGTGGCCCGTCCGCCGCATTTGTGACCTTGCCACGAGGGAAAATCCCCCTAAACGGGACGAACGACCTCCGCGATCGCCCGCACGCCGAGGTCGATCTCGTCGCGGGTGATCACCAGCGGCGGCGCGACGCGCAACGTCGACGCGTGCGTCTCCTTGCACAGCACCCCGCGGGCGGCCAGCGCCTCGGAGGCGGTGCGGCCGACGGGTCCGCCCGGCGCGATCTCGACACCGGCCCACAGCCCGCGCCCGCGCACCTCGGCCACGCCGGAGCCGACCAGCTTGCCGAGTTCCGCGTGCAGGTAAGCCCCCATCTCCCGCGAGCGCTCCTGGAACTCGCCGGTCGCGAGCAGCCGCACGACCGCGCGGCCGACCGCGCAGGCGAGCGGGTTGCCGCCGAAGGTCGACCCGTGCTCGCCGGGCTTGAGCACGCCCAGCACCGCGCGGGACCCGACGACCGCGGACACCGGCAGGATGCCACCGCCCAGCGCCTTGCCCAGCGTGTAGAGGTCGGCGCGCACGCCCTCGTGGTCGAGCGCGAACAGCTCACCGGTGCGCCCGAGGCCCGACTGGATCTCGTCGGCGATCATCAGCACGTCGTTCTCGTCGCACAGGCGGCGGATGCCCGCGAGGTACCCGGCGGGCGGCACGACGACGCCGGCCTCGCCCTGGATCGGCTCCAGGAGGACGGCGGCGGTGCGCGGGGAGATCGCGGACTCGATCTCGTCCAGCGCCCCGTACTTCACGACCTTGAAGCCCGGCGTGAACGGACCGAAGTCGTTGCGGGCGGTGTCGTCGGTCGAGAACGACACGATCGTCGTGGTGCGGCCGTGGAAGTTGGATCCGGCGACGATGATCTCGGCGGTGCCCTCCGGCACGCCCTTGACCTGGTAGGCCCACTTGCGCGCGACCTTGATCGCGGACTCGACGGCCTCGGCGCCGGAGTTCATCGCGAGGACCATCTCGGTGCCGGTGAGCTGGGCGAGCTCGCGGCAGAAGAGGCCGAACTGGTCGTGGTGGAACGCGCGGCTCGTCAGCGTGACGCGGCCGAGCTGCTCGACGGCGGCGGCCACCAGGGCGGGGTGGCGGTGGCCGAAGTTGAGCGAGGAGTACCCGGACAGGAAGTCCAGGTAGCGACGCCCCTCGACGTCGGTGACCCACGCACCTTCGCCGTGTGAGATCACCACCGGAAGCGGGTGGTAGTTGTGCGTGCTCCACTCTTCGTCGAGTCCGACGTAGTCAGCGCTAGCCAAATCAGTGGTCCCCGCGGTGTGGTGCTCAGCGATGGCGGTCATCCTCCCAGGTTAGGGGCCTGAACAAGCGATTTCGACCGTGAACTATTGCGCACTGCCTCAGTTCGTTGCAGACATTCACCAAAGCGTGGCGGTTTGTTGCACAGCGGGCGGACTCGGCGGTGAATCGCTACGGTCGGGGGATGGCTAAGAAGTCGGTTCGTGACGCCCTGCGACTCGAAGAGGTGGATCTCTCCACTCTCGACCCGGCGGGCCGGCCCACCGGTCCCAAGAACAAGAAGGAGGCGGCCGAGGACATCGCCGCCACCGGGGTCGAGCTGGACGCCCTGCAGGAAGCGCTCTACGCGGAGGATTCCCGCTCGGTCCTGCTCGTGCTGCAGGGCATGGACACCTCCGGCAAGGGCGGCGTGGTCAGGCACGTCATGGGCCTGGTGAACCCGCAGGGCGTGCGGATCGCGTCGTTCAAGAAGCCCACGGCCGCCGAACGCCGCCAGCACTTCCTCACCCGCATCAGGAAGGTCCTGCCGGAGAAGGGCCGGCTGGGGGCGTTCGACCGCTCCCACTACGAGGACGTCCTCGTGCCCAAAGTAGAACGCCTGCTCACGGCCGCCGAGATTCGCGGGCGTTACAAGGAGATCAACGCGTTCGAGAAGGAACTCGCCGACTCCGGCACGACGGTGGTCAAGTGCTTCCTGCACATCTCGCCCGAGGTCCAGAAGGAACGGCTGCTCGCGCGCCTGGACGACCCGAGGAAGAACTGGAAGTACAACCCGGCCGACATCGACGTCCGGTCGAAGTGGTCGAAGTACCAGGACGCGTACACGCAGGCGTTGCGGAACTGCCGCGAGACGCCCTGGTACGCCGTGCCGTCGGACCGGAAGTGGTACCGGAACTGGGCGATCAGCCGGTTGCTGCTGGAGACGCTGCGCGAGATGGACCCGAAGTTCCCGCCGCCCGCCTACGACCTCGAGGCGGAGAAGGCCCGCCTGATCTCCGCTGATCCGCTCCGGTAGCCGCCGCACCGCCCGTTGCACTGAACGCAATCTTGATTGCACCTATTGCCTGGCCGTAGTGGTCTAGGCCAGTGTGGGCTGTGCCGCCGCCGCAGGAGCCAGACCGGAGGTGTGCAGCCGTGGGTGTAGATCGGCGACGTTTTCTCGGAGCCATGGGCGTAGGAGCTGGACTGCTGATGACCGGAGGAACCGCTGAGGCGGCCGCTGCGACCCGGAGAGTGTTCTTCGGCGCCTACACCACGTGGAGCGGTGGCGCGAAGGGCATCGGCATCGGCACCTACGACTCCGTGTCGGGGCAGCTGAAGACGACCGGCGTGATCAGCGGCGTGGTGAACCCGTCGTTCGTGATCGAGTCGGCCGACGGCAGGTTCCTCTACGCCGTCAACGAGAACACCAAGGGCGAGGTCACCGCGATCGACGCGGCCACGCTCAAGGTCATCAACAAGCAGGCGACCGGTGGCGCGGACCCGTGCCACCTCACGCTCGACCCGTCCGGGAAGTTCCTGATCACGGCCGACTACTCGTCCGGCTCGCTCAGCGTGTTCCCGGTCGGCGCGGACGGCAGCCTGGGTGCGCGCACGCAGAAGGTGCAGCACAAGGGGTCCGGGCCGAACAAGGAGCGCCAGGAAGGCCCGCACGCGCACCACATCGTGTTCGACCGGGCCGGCCGGTACGCGGCGGCCGTCGACCTCGGCGCCGACTCGGTGTTCGTCTACTCGTTCACCGGCGGGAAGCTCGTGCAGGTCTCGCAGGCGAAGGTGAAGCCGGGCGCCGGGCCGCGGCACATCGCGTTCGCGCCGGACGGCAAGACCGCGTACGTGGCGAACGAGCTCGACTCGACCATCGTGACCTGCTCGTACGCGAACGGGATCCTCACGCCGGGGCAGGTGCTCAAGACCGTGCCGTCGGGCAGCCCGACGAACTACCCGGCCGAGGTGCTGGTGTCCGCGGACGGCAGGTTCGTGTACCTGTCGAACCGCGGTCACGACAGCATCGCGCTCTTCGCGGTGACCGGGTCCGGGCTCTCGCTGGTCAGCACGACGGCGGTCGGCGGCAAGTACCCGCGGCACATCACGTTCGACCCGACCGGGTCGTTGTTGTTCGCGGCCAACCAGAACTCGAACAACGTCACGTCGTTCAAGGTCGACAAGGCCACGGGCGGGCTCACCCCGTCCGGGACGGCTCTGCAGACCGCGATCCCGGTCTGCGTGCTGCCCACCCGACTGGGTTAAGCACCTTCTGGAAGCACCGTCCACAGTGGTACTCCGAGCTGTATGGGTCTTGTGGCAGGAGTACTCGCAGTCGCGTTGACGGCGCCCGCGCCGATCGCTCCGGAGTACGTCGCACTCGGCGACTCCTACGCGTCCGGTGCGGGCGCCGGTTCCTATGTGGACGGCTCGTGCCGGCGCAGCTCGAACGCCTACCCGGCGTTGCGGGGCGCGGCGTTCCCGTCCTTCCGGTTCGTGGCGTGCAGCGGGGCGACGACGAAGTCGCTGCGGACGCAGTTCCGCGCGCTCACCCCGAACACCACGTTGGTCACGATCACCATCGGCGGCAACGACCTCGGGTTCGTCGACGTGCTGACCACCTGCACGCTCAACGGCGACGCGGCGTGCTCGAAACGCGTCGCCGCCGCCGTCGACTTCATCGGCTCCCAGCTGCCCGCCCGGCTCGACGCCACCTACGCGACGATCAAGGAAGCGGCGCCGCACGCGCAGCTCGTGGTCGTCGGCTACCCGCGGCTGTTCACGCCCGACGACGACTGCCGCACGTTGTCGGTCGTCAAGCGTGCGGCCCTCAACGAGGCCGCCGACCGGCTCTCGGACCAGGTCGCGCAGGCCGCCGCACGGGCCGGGGCGCGGTACGTCGACGTGAGGGAAGCGTTTGCGGACCACGGTGTGTGCGCCTCCGACCCGTGGATCAACGCGCTGGTCAGCCCCACCAAGGACTCCTACCACCCGAACAGGGCCGGGCAGGCCGCGTACTTCCGGGCGTTGACAGCCACCCAAGCGTAAGTTCAGACTTACCGTTCGTGGAGACTTACCAAACGGCGTTCGCGGCGCTCGGCGATCCGACCCGCCGCGAGATCTTCACGCTGCTCGTGGCCGGGCCGCGGGCGGTGGGGGAGATCGCCGCCGTGCTGCCCGTGTCGCGGCCGGCCGTGTCCCAGCACCTCAAGGTGCTCAAGGAGGCGCGGCTGGTCCGCGTCGAGGCTCTGGGCACCCGGCGGAGGTACTCCGTCGACCACGCCGGGGTCGCGGCGATGCGCGACTACCTCGACGACGTGTGGGGCCGGGCTCTCGCGAACTTCGCTGCGGTGGTGGAGGAATCATGACGGAGGTCCGCAGGTCCGTGCTGGTGAACGCCGGTGCCGACCACGCTTTCAAGGTGTTCACGGAGAAGTTCGTGACGTGGTGGCCGGCCGCGCACCACATCAGCGACGCGGCGTTGGAGGACGTCGTCGTCGAACCGAGGGCGGGCGGCCGCTGGTACGAGGTCGACCAGAACGGCGCCGAGTGCGACTGGGGCCGGGTGAAGGCCTGGGAGCCACCGTCGCGGCTGCTGCTCGCCTGGCACCTCGACGGTGACTGGGATTACGACCCGGATCCCGCGCGGGCGTCCGAAGTGGAGATCACCTTCACCGCCGAGGGTGACGGCACCCGCGTTGAGCTGGTGCACCGCGACTTCGAACGGCACTTCGTCAAGCCGGAACGGGTCCGCGACGGCGTCGGCGGGGAGGGCGGCTGGGGCGGAATCCTGCTCGGCTTCCGGGGCGCCTTCGTGTGATCATGCGCCAGTGAATGTGGCAGGGAGTTCTCTGAGGGAGGTCACGGCCACCCGGTACGTCACCCCGTTCCGCGAGGGCGGGTCGATGCCGGGCCTGGTCGAGGCCGATGACCTCGGCATGTACGTGGTGAAGTTCCGCGGCGCGGGGCAGGGCGTGAAGGTCCTGGTCGCCGAGGTCGTCGTCGGCGAACTGGCGCGGCGGCTGGGCTTCCGGATACCCGAGATCGTCCTGGTGCACCTCGACGGGGAACTCGCCCGCGCGGAACCCGACCAGGAGGTCCAGGAACTCCTGCGCGCCAGCGGCGGCCTCAACCTCGGCCTCGACTACCTGCCCGGCTCGTTCGACTTCAACCCGGTCGTGCGCGACCCCGGCGCCGACCTCGCCACGAGGCTGCTGTGGTTCGATGCCCTCGTGCTGAACGTGGACCGCAGCTGGCGCAACCCGAACATGTTGCTGTGGCACCGCGAACCGTGGCTGATCGACCACGGCGCCGCGCTGTACTTCCACTACTCGTGGAGTGAAGAGCGCCCGGCTACCAAGGATTTCCGCTACGACGCCTCGGACCACGCGATGCTGCCCAACGCGACGTCGGTGTCCGAAGTGGACGCCGAGATGACGGCGAAGATCACCCCGGAACTGCTCGACGAGGTGCTCGCGCTCGTTCCGGACGAGTGGCTCGAAGGCGATCCAGCCGAACTCCGGCAGCGCTACAAGGACTTCTTCACCCATCGCCTGCACAACCGCGGCTGGGTCGACTCGCTGGAGGCCGCGCGTGCCGCACGTGTTTGAGTACGCGCTGCTGCGGGCGGTACCGCGGCAGGAGCGGGGCGAGTTCATGAACGTCGGCGTGATCGTCTACTGCGCGCCGCTGGACTTCCTGTGCGCCAAGACCCATGTGGACGGTGAGCGGCTGCGGGTGCTGGACCCGCACCTCGACGTCGAGGTGCTCGAGAGCAGCCTGAAGCACCTGACCAACTCGTGCGCCGGGTCGGCCGAGGCCGGTCCGGTGAGCGGGACCACGGCCGGGCAGCGGTTCCGCTGGCTCACCGCGCCCCGGAGCACGATCGTGCAGACGTCACCGGCGCACACGGGCTGGACCGACGACCCGTCGGCGGAGGTCACGCGCCTTTTCGAGGCGTTGGTGCTGCCGCCCCGGTAGGTTTCCTCGCAACCTGAGGCGGCGAACGACGTCCTCACTTGCAAAGCGAAACTGAAGCGATCGGGGTTGGCGACACATGAGCGCTGGGTATCACCACGGCTACCAGCAGCCGCGGCGTCCCATGCCGCCGCAGCGGCCGATGAAGAAGAAGAGGCGTCCGGGACGCGTCATTCTGGTGCTGCTGCTCGTCCTGGTTCTGGGCACCGTCGGGTTCGGGTTCTACGTGGACTCGACGCTGACGAGGATCAACGCGCTGCCGGAGTACGAGGGCCGTCCCGAGGAGACGCCGGGCACGACCTGGCTGCTCGTCGGCTCGGACGCGCGGGAGGGTCTCTCGCAGGAGCAGAAGGACGCGCTGGCCACCGGTGACGCGGCCGGTCGGCGCACGGACACCATCATGATGTTGCACCTGCCGGACAACAGCGCGGCCAAGCCGGTGCTGCTGTCGATTCCGCGTGACTCCTACGTCACGATCCCGGACAACGGCCGCAACAAGGTCAACGCCGCGTACGCGTTCGGCGGGCCGCAGCTGCTCGTGCGGACCGTCGAGGGTGCGACCGGCGTGCGGATCGACCACTACATGGAGATCGGCTTCGGCGGGTTCTCCGACATGGTCGACGCGGTCGGTGGCGTGGACATCTGCATCGACGAGCCGATCAAGGACCCGCTGGCCGGCATCGACCTGCCCGCGGGCTGCCAGGAACTGGACGGGCCGAAGGCGCTCGGGTTCGTGCGGACCCGTGCGTTCGCGACCGCAGACCTGCAGCGCGTGCAGAACCAGCGCAAGTTCCTCAACGCGCTCTTCGAGAAGGTGAAGAGCCCGGCGACGCTCGCGAACCCGTTCCGCGCCATCCCGCTGATGAACGCGGCGTCCGGGTCGGTCTCCGTCAACGAGGACGACCACATCTGGCACCTGCTCAGCGTGGCTCTGAACATGAGCGACGCGACGAGCGGGACGGTGCCGGTGGGCGGCACGCCGACGGTGCCCGGTGCGGGCTCGGTCGTGCAGTGGAACAAGGAGAAGGCTTCTCAGCTCTTCGACCTGATCAGCAAGGACCAGCCGGTCCCCGCGGAGCTGATCGCTCCTCCGCGGTAGTCACTGCTTGACGGGCTCGGGAGTGGGCTCCGAGCTGGTCAAACCGGCCTCCTGCGCGATGCCTTCGAGCTCGCGCAGGAGGTCGTCGTAAATAGGTGTTGTGGACATGGGTCCCCCTCAGTTGCGGATCTTCCCCCGTTCAGGTGACGGGAGCTTACGCCCCTGTACCCCGTCTGTTCGCCAGATATGCGGTTGAGACGCTAAATGTCGGCTAAAGCCACCTGGTGACCTGCCTTTATGTGAGGGCACCACATGTCCATCACGCCGGGTGACGCCTACCGTTTCCGGACATGTCGAGTGTCACGGGTCACAGCGCGCTGGTCACCGGAGCCGCGAGCGGCATCGGCCTGGCCTGCGCCCGCGCACTGGCCTCCTCCGGCGCCAAGGTCCACCTGGTGGACCGGGATCCCCAGGTCCTCCCCCTGGCCGAGGAACTGGGTGGTGTCGGGCACGTCGTCGACCTGACCGGGTCCGTCGCCGCGTTGCCGGACGAGATCGACGTCCTGGTCAACAACGCCGGCGTGCAGCACGTCGCGCCCATCCACGAGTTCCCCGCCGAGCGCTTCTCGGCGATGGTCGAGCTCATGCTCGGCGCGGCGTTCCGGCTCACCCGGCACGTCCTCCCGCACATGTACGAACGCGGCTGGGGCCGGCTCGTGCACATCTCCAGCGTCCACGGCATCCGCGCGTCCGCGTTCAAGTCCGCCTACGTCGCCGCGAAGCACGGCCTGGAGGGCTTCTCCAAGGTCGCCGCGCTCGAGGGCGCCCCGCACGGCGTCACGTCCAACTGCGTGCAGCCCGGGTACGTGCGCACGCCGTTGGTGGAGAAGCAGATCGCGGACCAGGCGAAGGTGCACGGCATCGCGCCGGAGGACGTGACCGAGCAGATCTTCCTGCAGCGCAGCGCGGTGAAGCGGCTGATCGAACCCTCCGAGGTCGCCGACGCCGTGCTGTGGTTGTGCGGCAACAGTTTTGTCACCGGAACGTCAGTGGCCGTCGACGGCGGCTGGTCAGCTCAATGAGGAGTTGTCGATGATCAAAAAAGTGGTAGGCGCCTCGCTCATCGGGACAACTGTCGAGTGGTACGACTTCTTCCTCTACGGGTCTGCCGCCGCGCTGGTGTTCAACAAGCTGTTCTTCCCGACCGCGGACCCGTTGACCGGCACGCTGCTCGCGTTCACCACGTACGCGATCGGTTTCCTGGCACGGCCGTTGGGTGGCCTCGTCTTCGGCCACTACGGGGATCGCCTGGGGCGCAAGAAGTTGCTCGTGCTGTCGTTGCTGCTGATGGGTGGCGCGACGATGCTGATGGGCGTGCTGCCGACGTACGCGTCGGTCGGCGTGCTGGCACCGTTGCTGCTGACGTTCCTGCGGCTCGTCCAGGGCTTCGCGCTGGGCGGCGAGTGGGGCGGGGCCGTGCTGATCGTGTCGGAGCACGGTGACCCGAAGCGCCGCGGGTTCTGGGCGTCGTGGCCGCAGGCCGGGGTGCCGTGCGGGAACCTGCTCGCGACGGGTGTGCTGGCGGTGCTCGCGGCCGTGCAGTCGGACGCCGACTTCCTCGCGTGGGGCTGGCGGATCCCGTTCCTGCTCTCGGGCGTGCTGGTCGTGATCGGCCTGTGGATCCGGCTGTCGGTGTCCGAGTCGCCGATCTTCCTGGCCGCGCAGGAGAAGCGCGCCCAGGAGCCCGTGCAGGAGAAGGCGCCCGCGCTGGAGCTGCTGAAGCACAACTGGCGCGAGGTGCTGATCGCGATGGGCGCGCGGTTCGCCGAGAACGTGTCCTACTACGTGATCACGGCGTTCATCCTCGTCTACGTCGTGACGGGACTCGGGCTGTCGAAGTCGGTGGGGCTCAACGCGGTGCTCATCGCCTCGGCGGTGCACCTCGTGACGATCCCGGTGTGGGGCCATCTCTCCGACAGGTTCGGGCGCAAGCCGATCTACCTGCTGGGGACGGCCGGCATGGCGGTGTGGATCTTCGTGTTCTTCGCGCTGCTCGACACCAGGGACCCCGTGCTGATCACCCTCGCCACGACCGTCGGCCTGGTGCTGCACGGCGCGATGTACGGTCCGCAGGCCGCGTTCTTCTCGGAACTGTTCGGCACGCGGGTGCGCTACTCGGGCGCGTCGGTCGGCTACCAGCTCGCCTCGATCGCGGCCGGTGCGCTCGCCCCGCTGATCGCGACCGCGTTGCTGCAGGCCTACGGGTCGTCGGCCCCCATCGCGGTGTACGTGGTGATCACCTGCGTGATCACGTTCGTGTCGGTGCTGCTGGCGCGCGAGACCCGTGGTGCGGATCTGGAGGAACGTGACAGGGTTGGGGTGTGACACGACGGCGTGAGGCCGAACTGGCGGCGTTGTTCGAGACCGCGTCCGAGCTCGCGGGCATGCGAGACCCGGACGCGGTGCTCCGCTCGATCGTGCGCAGAGCCCGGACGCTGCTCGGGACGGACGTCTCGTACCTGTCGATGAACGACCCGGCCGGCACCTACATGAGGGTGACGGACGGGTCGTTCTCGCCGTTGTTCCAGAAGGTCAGGCTCGGGCTCGGCGAAGGGCTCGGCGGGCTGGTCGCGCAGACCGCGCGCCCGTACGCGACGTCCGACTACTTCGCGGACGCCCGGTTCAACCACACCAACCCGATCGACTCGGCCGTGCACGACGAGGGCCTCACCGCGATCCTGGGCGTGCCGCTGAAGCTCGACTCGAAGGTCATCGGCGTGCTGTACGCGGCGGACCGGACCACGCGCGAGTTCCCAGCCGAGGAAGTGGCGCTGTTGCAGTCGCTCGCGGACCACGCGGCGATCGCGATCGACACGGCGTCGTTGTTCGCGACCATCCAGTCGCACAACGAGGCCATGAAACGGGCCGAGGAGGCGCACGACCGGCTGACCGACCTGGTGCTGCGCGGCGGGTCGTCGGCGGAGGTCGCGGCGGCGGTGGGGGAGCTGCTCGGCGGGCCGGTCGAGGTGCTCGACGCCGTGCCGCCCAACGCGGTGCGGGCCAACGGGCGGGCCGTGCTGCTGGGCGAGGAGTGGGTGTGTGCGGTGCTCGCGGGGTCGGAGCTGCTGGGCGGGATCGCGCTGGCGGGCCGTCCTGATCTGAACGACGCGGACCGGCGGTTGTTCGAACGGTCGGCGGCGGTGACGGCGTTGTTGCTGCTGCTGCGGCGGACCGTGGCCGAGGCGGAGAACAAGGTCCGCGGTGAGCTGATCACGGACATCCTGGACGGGCGGGACGCGACCGGGCTGGTCGCCCGTGCCCGGCGGGTGGGGGTCGAGCTGTCGGATCCGCACGTGGTGCTGGTGGCGGACGGGAACCTGTCCGGGGCGACGCACTACGCGTCCGTCCACAGGGGACTGGCCGGGTCGCGCGGGCGGGACGTCGTGCTGGCGTTGCCGTCGGTGTCGACGCACGTGGCCCGTGAGGTCGCGAAGGCACTGGACGCGACGGTCGGGGCCTGCGGGCCCGTGGCCGGGCCGGTGGCGATCGCGGCGGCCTACGAGGAGGCGCGGCGGTGCCTGAAGGCGTTGCGGCAGCTGGGGCGGGAGAAGGACGCGGCGACGATGGACGATCTCGGGTTCGTCGGCGTGCTGCTGGGCGACCGCGCGGACGTGTCCGGGTACGTGCGGTCGGTGCTCGGGCCGGTGCTCGACTACGACACCGAACGCGGCACGGAACTCGTGCACACGCTGGAGGTCTACTTCCGCTGCGGCGCGAACCTGAGCCGGGCCAAGGCGGAGCTGCACCTCCACGTCAACACGGTCACGCAACGACTCGACCGGGTCACGTCGTTGCTCGGCGACTGGCAGTCGCCGGACCGCGTGCTGGAGGTGCAGCTCGCGTTGCGGCTACTTCGCCTGCAGGGCTGAAGCTTCCCTTCGAGGGATCGCGTCGCCGGCGGCCGCGTCGGAGTTGCCGAACGGCTTGGCGACCAGCATGTACACCAGGCCGATGCCGACGACCAGCACACCGCTGAGGATCACGATGTAGTTGTCGTACCAGGGTGCGTCCGGGGTGCGCGGCCACACCATGTTCACCATCGCCGCCACGCCGTACGCGAGCGCCAGCACGTTGACGACCAGGCCCCACCGGCCGAGCGTGAACTCGCCGGACGGCTGCCAGCCCTTGAGCCTCGCCCGCAGCGCCGCGAACACCACCATCTGGAAACCCAGGTAGATGCCGAGCGTCGCGAACGACACGATCTTGTCCAGCGCGTTGGTGGACAGCATCGACGCGACCACGATCACCGCCGGGATGATCCCCGCGAGCGCCAGCGCGTACGGCGGGATGTGGCGCTTCTTGTCGAACCGCGCGAGTGCCTTGTGCCCGAACAGCATCTTGTCACGGGCGTAGGAGTAGGTCAGGCGGGACGCGGCCGCCTGCAGCGACATCGTGCAGGACAGGAACGAGATCAGCACGACCCCGATCACGATCTTGTAGCCGACCGGGCCGAACGCGTTCGTCAGGATGTTCGTGACCGGGTCGGCGTCCTCGCCGGAGATGACCTTGCCGAAGTCCGGCACCGCCAGCAGCAGCGACAGGCACGCGAACGTGGCCGCCGCGCCGCCGATGTAGATGGTGCGGCGCATGGCCTTCGGGATGACGCGGCCGGGGTCCTTGACCTCTTCCGCGGTGTCCCCGCACGCCTCGAAGCCGTAGTACTGGTAGAGGCCGATGATGCCGGCCGCGAAGAACGCCGGCAGGTAGCTGCCGGAGCCCTCCGCGCCAAAGCTGTCGAACAGCACGCCCAGGCCGTGCACGCGGTTGTCGACGAGCAGCCAGATGCCGACGACCAGCGCGCCGATGATCTCCGCGGCGAACCCGAAGATCGCGGCCCAGCTGAGCACCTTGGTGCCCGCGTAGTTGATGAGCGTCGACACCGCGATGATCGCGATCGCGCACAGCACGGTGTTGCCGACGTTCGCCGTGTACCCGAGCAGTGTCGCGAGATAGGGACCCGCGCCGTAGCTGACGGAGGCGATGGTGACCAGCAGGGCGAGCATGTACACCCAGCCGGTCATCCACGCCCAGCGCTTGCCCCAGAGACGGCGTGCCCACGGGTACACGCCGCCCGCCACCGGGTACTGCGCCACGAGTTCGCCGAACACGAGCGCGACCAGGAACTGGCCGACGCCCGCGACGACGAAGCTCCAGATCATCGGCGGACCGCCGAGGGCCAGCGCGACACCGAACAGCGTGTACGTGCTGACCACGGGGGAGAGGTAGGTGAAGCCCAGCGAGAAGTTCGCCCAGGGACTCATGTCCCGCTTGAACTCCGAGGTGTAGCCGAGATCCTTGAGCCTGTCTTCCGCTGTGGCTGTCAACTCACGCCTCCTTGATCAGGTCCGCGGCGCGTTCTCCAATCATGAGCACCGTGACCATCGGGTTCACGGTGGGCATGGTCGGGAACACGGACGCGTCGACGACCCGAAGACCTTCGAGTCCGATGACTTTCAGGTCACCGTCCACAACGGACCCGATGGCGCACGTGCCGGCGGGGTGGTAGACGGTGTGGGCGGCCCTGCGGCCGTACTCCGACAGGGCCTCGTCGCTGGTGACGTCCGGGCCGGGCGCGATCTCCCGCTTGAGCCACGACCTGAGCGGCTCCTGCTGGGCGATCTCGCGCGCGATCCTGAACCCGTCGACGAGGGTCTGCTCGTCGTAGCCGTCGGGGTTCATGAAGTAACCGAAGTCGAGCGCCGGCTTCTCGGCGGGGTCGCTGGACTTGAGCCAGAGCCTGCCCTTGCTGTGCGGGCGAGGGATGTTCGGCGTCATGCAGACCCCGTGCTCCACCGCCGGGTAGCCGAGGCGCTCCGTGTTGGTGGTGAACGGGATCTGGTAGAAGTGGAACATCAGGTCCGGCCGCGGGTCGGACTCGTCGCGCCGGATGAACAGCCCGGCGTCCGAGTCCATCACCGAGTTCTCCGGCAACGGCTTCGTGGTCTCCCACACGATCACCGACTCCGGGTGGTCGAGCAGGTTCTCGCCGACGCCCGGCAGGTCGTGCTTGGGCTCGATGCCGATGCTGCTCAGGTGCTCGGCGTCGCCGACGCCCGAGAGCATCAGCAGCCGGGGCGTGTCGATCGCGCCCGCGCAGAGCAGGACCTCCTTGTTCGCCTCGACGTAGCCCTTGTCGGTGTGCACGCCGATCGCGCGGGTGCCGTCGAACTCGATCCTGCTGGTCCAGGTGTTCAGCAGCAGCGTGAGGTTCTTGCGCTCCAGGATCGGGTGCACGTAGGCGGTCGAGGCGCTGGAACGTTGGTTGTCCTTCTCCGGGTGGTACGCGATGGAGAAGAAGCCCACGCCGTCCTGGAACGGCTTCGCGTTGAAGTTCTCGATCTCCGGGACGCCGGTGGCCTGCCGCGCGGCCGCCACGAAGTCCTTCGCGATCGGGTTCCTGTCCTTCTCCACCACCGGGATGATGTTGAGCTGGACCTTGTCCCAGTACGGGCCGAGCGCGTCCCACGTCCAGCCGTGACCCCAGTCGTCGAGGTCCTGCGGCAGCGGCTGGAAGCAGATCAGCGTGTTGTGGCTGGAACACCCGCCGAGCACCTTCGCGCGGCTGTGCCGGATGTGCGAGTTGCCGCGCGGCTGCTCGACCGTCGGGTAGTCGTAGTCGTACTCGGTCTCGAGCAGGTTGATCCAGTTGCGCAGGTTCAGGATCTTCTCGTCGCCCACGTCGGACGGGCCGCCCTCGATGACCGCGACCGTCACGTTCTCGTCTTCGGTGAGCCTTGCCGCGAGCACGCAGCCCGCCGTTCCGCCACCGACGATCACGTAGTCGTATGCGGTCACTGGGAGTCCTTCCGCGCGAACCAGTTCTGGGCCTGGGGCTTGAGGTTCTGGTACACGTGCTTGGGCTCGGTGTACTCGTGCAGACCGGCGGTGCCGAGCTCGCGGCCGACCCCGGAGCGCTTGAAGCCGCCCCACTCGGCCTGCGGCAGGTAGGCGCCGAACTCGTTGACCCAGACCGTGCCGTGCCGCAGCTTCTTCGCGACGCGCTGCGCCTTCTCCAGGTCCTGGCTCCAGACGCCGCCGGCGAGGCCGTACTCGGTGTCGTTGCCGAGCATGACCGCCTCGTCCTCGGTGCTGAACCGCTCGGCGGTGATGATCGGGCCGAACGTCTCGTCCTGGACCAGCTTCATGTCCCTGGTGCAGTCCGCGTAGACGGTGGGACGGAAGAAGAAACCGTTCTGCAGCTCGGGTTCGTCCGGCCGCCTGCCACCGGCCTTGAGGGTCGCGCCCTCCTGCTTCGCGACCTCGACGTAGCTCTCGACCTTCGCGCGGTGCTCGGCGGAGACGAGCGGCCCGGACTCGGTGTCCTCGTCGAAACCGTTGCCCAGCTTGATGAGATCGGTCCGGCGCGCGACCTCGTCCACGAAGTCGTCGTAGACGTCGGTGTGCACGATCAGCCGCGTACCCGACGAGCACACCTGGCCCGCGTGGAAGAACGCGGCGGTGAGCGCGTAGTCGACGGCCGTGTCGATGTCGGCGTCCGCGAAGACGATGTTCGGATTCTTGCCGCCGAGTTCGAGCGCGACCTTCTTCACCGTTCCCGCGGCCGACGCCATGATCCGCTGACCGGTCGCGAGGCTGCCGGTGAACGAGATCAGGTCGACGTCGGGGTGCTCGGACAGCGGCGCGCCGACCTCGGGGCCGGTGCCGAGGACGAGGTTCGCGACGCCGTCGGGCAGCCCGGCCTCCTTCATGAGCTCAAACAGCCTGATGGTGCTGAGCGGGGTGATCTCGCTGGGCTTGGCCACCAGCGTGTTGCCCGCGAGCAGGGCCGGTGCGATCTTCCAGGAGATCTGCAGCAGCGGGTAGTTCCAGGGGGCGATCATGCCGCACACGCCGACCGGTTCGTAGTCGATGCGGCTGATGACGTTCTCCGGCACGCCCTGCACGATCTTGGGGTGCAGCAGTCCGGCGAGGTTGCCGTAGTAGCGGAACACGGCGGCGACGTCGTCCACGTCGATGCGGCTCTCGACCAGCGTCTTGCCGGTGTCGAGCGTCTCGGTGCGGGCGATGTCCTCCTTGTCGCGCTCCAGGAGGTCCGCCACGTGGTTCAGCACGGCGGCGCGGTGCTCGGGGCTCGAGTGCTGCCAGTCGCCGTGGTCGAAGGCGTGGCGCGCCTTCGAGATCGCGGCGAGGGCCTGGTCTCGGGTCTGCTCCTCGACCTCGGTGATGACGCTCTGGTCGAAGGGGTTGATGATCTGCCGCACCGGCGACACGGACTGCCTCCCTGGAATCATGTGTCCACGAAGGACACTGGGGTGTATCCGGTCGCCGGCGGCGTCAAACCGTGACGACCGTTACTTCAGGTTCCGGCGGAGCCGGGTGAAGAGTCGGGCGTTGCTCATGGCCACGATGCCAACAATGTCGTCCGGGTTCTCACCGTCTCGATAGGTCGCTACGAACTTCCTGTCTTCAACGGACCCATCTTCGACGCGAACGTCGTCCGTCGCCCGTCCGATGAACTGGATGCGCACGCCGTACTGGTCGGACCACACGTAGCCGCCCGCGGTGTGCGTCGCGACCGTCTCGCCCGCCAGCAAGTTGCGCGTCGCAACTTGCGCCTGTTCGGTCGCGGACGTCCAGTGCTCGGCCCGATGTCCGCCGCAGTTGGCGACATCGCCGACCGCGACGATGTTCTTCACGTTCGTCACGCCACCCGCGTCGCACACGACACCGTTGCCGAGGTTGACCGGTCCTCCAGCCAACCAGTCGGTCGCCGGGCGCGTGCCGATGCCCGCGACGACCACGTCAGCGTTGACGACACGTCCATCGGCGAGGTTGATTCCGCCGTCAACGTTGACTGAATCAACATTGATTCCGGTAATCAACGTTGATCCGTGGTCGCCGTGCAGATGTCCACATGCAGTGCCCATCTGTGCACCCAGTACACGGGTGAGAGGTGTGGGCAACGCCTCGACGACGGTGACGTCCTTGCCCAGCGCACGCGCGCTGGACGCGATCTCCGCGCCGATGAACCCGGCGCCGATGACGCCGATGTGCTGCGCGGTGCCGAACGCCTCGCGGAGCTTGACGGCGTCGTCGAGCGTGCGCAGGACGTGCGTGCCGGGGATCGTGCGCGGCAGGCCGCCGGTCGCGATGACGATGCCGTCGGCCGCGAGCGTGGTGTCGTCGCTGAGCGCGACCTCCTGGGTCGACAGCAGCCCGGTCGCCTTCACGCCGAGGCGCCACTCGGCGTTGACGGCGTCGAGGTCCTCCTGGTCGGCGAGCGGCACGGCCTCGACCTTGCCGAGGAGGAAGTCCTTCGACAGCGGTGGCCGGTCGTAGGGGAGGTGGACCTCGTCGCCGACGACGACGATCCGTCCGTCGAACCCCTGCTGGCGCAGTGCCTGAGCCGACCTGAGGCCGGCGAGGGAGGCACCGATGATCGCGATCGTCTTCACGCCACGTCCTTGTTCACTTCGACATCGACACAGACCACTCCATCCTCCACAAGAACCGCGTAGGTCTTCACGGGTCTCTTGGCGGGCAGGCACGTCGGCGCGCCGGTGCGCAGGTCGAAGCTCGCCGCGTGCAGCGGGCACTCGACGAAGCACCCCTCCAGCCACCCCTCGCTCAACGAGGCGTCCTGGTGGGTGCACGTGTCGTCGATGGCGTAGAGGACGCCATCGACGTTGAAGAGGGCTATCGGCGCGTGAGGGCCGACGATGCGAACCGCCTCCCCTGGGGGCAGGTCCACGAGAGCGCAGGCGCGGATCATCGTCGGCCTCCGTTGCGTAACACGGCACACGTTCCGAATGACGCAACACAATGTGAGCCCCGCGCGACCCGCCGTCAAGAGTCCAGCCGGTTGTTTTGCCTGTCGATTACTGTTGCGCGATGGGCAACTCCGACTCGGCAGCTCAGGTGCAGTCCGTGGACAGAGCCATCAGCGTGCTCGAGCTACTGGCCCAAGGCGAGGCCGGTATCACCGAAATCGCTGGTGAGCTCGGCGTGCACAAGTCCACGGTGTCCAGACTCGTCTCCGTGCTGGAGTCGCGCGGCCTGGTGGAGCAGCTCGGCGAAAGAGGCAAGTACGCCATCGGCTTCGGCGTGGTCAGGCTGGCCGGTGCCGCCACCGGCCGGATGGACCTGACCAAGCTCGGCCAGCCCGTCTGCCAGACCCTCGCCGACTCGTTCGGCGAGACCGTCAACATCGCCGTGCACGACGCCGGCGTCGCCATCAACATCACCCAGGCCCGCGGCTCCGCGGCCGTCTCGGCGGTGAACTGGATCGGCCAGCGCACCCCGTTGCACGCCACCTCCTCAGGCAAGGTCCTGCTCGCCTACCTGCCGACGTCTGAACGCACGCGCCTCGCCTCGCTGCCACTGGACGCCTACACCGAGAACACGGTCGTGGAAGCCGCACGGCTGCTGTCCGAACTGGACGACGTGGCGGCCAAGGGCTACGCGGCGTGCTTCGAGGAACTCGAACTCGGCCTGCACGCGGTGGCCGTGCCGGTGCGCGGGCACCGCGGCGAGGTGGTGGCGGCGATGAGCGCGTCCGGTCCGTCGTACCGGCTGTCGCGGGAACGGGTCGAGGAGATCGTGCCCGCGATGTCGACGGCCGCGCAGGAACTCTCGGCGCAGCTCGGCTACTTCGCGGGCTGATCCC
The DNA here is from genome assembly GCF_030269365.1 of Lentzea sp. NBRC 102530. Lineage (GTDB taxonomy): Bacteria > Actinomycetota > Actinomycetes > Mycobacteriales > Pseudonocardiaceae > Lentzea. The sequence goes on along the minus strand of NZ_BSTF01000025.1, from coordinate 9,575 downwards.
AGATCGGGGCCCAGCCCCAGTCGGCGAGGTCCGGCCACGAGGTGCGGAGGCGTTCGGCGAGCGTGCCGCCGAACGCCACCGAGTTCTCGTGCGACGCGTAGAGGATCCAATCGAGCGTGTCGTCGGTCCAGATGCCCTCCGCGCCGGTGTACGACGGCTCGAGCGTGGCGAGGTCCACACGCCCGCCGGGGTCACCGGGCTCCCGGACCTCGACGACACGGCTCAGGCCCAGACCGGCCAGCGCCGCGCGGACCAGGCCGGTTCCCGGGCCGTCCTCCAGAGCGGAGGCGTCGACCACGAGCACGTCGTCCGGTACGTCCACGGCGATCAGCGGATGCCACAGGAACCCCGCCAGGCCCCAGCGGCGAGCCAGGGCGTCACGCCACCGTTCGTGCTCCTCCTCGCTGAACAGGCGGCGGTAGGGCAACGGCTCGACCAGGAGGTCCTCGGCCGCGCGCCAGCTCCGCACCGCGGCGCGGAACAGCGCGCGTTCCTCGGCGTCCGCTTCCGCCTCGACCCGGGTGAGCCGGAAGACCGACCGCGTGGCCGAAGCGGTCGCGAGCGCCGAGGCGAGCCGGTCGGGCGGCGGGAGGTCGTCCGGGTCGAGACGCTCGACCTCCCGCAGGATCGCGGTCACCGCGTTGTACCTGGGGTAGATCCGCTGCGCCTCCTGCGTGTAGCCGAAGAAGCGCCGACCGTCGTTCGGGAGTTCGTCGCCGGCGGCGCGCAGCTTTTCGTTGCGGCTCATCAGGTACCTGCGCGCCATCGTGTGCAGGGTCGTGGACTCCATCCGCCGATGATGCGTCACGGTTCGCGGCCGAACCTCCTCATTTATCCGGTTTCCCGGTCCACAGGGCGCTGATCGCGCGAACGGCGGTATTGACAGCCGGGCGCGCTGGCCGCAACTTGTTGCAGATAGCGGAACGAGTTTTGTTACTCGCAACTGCGGCGAAGGGGTGTCCTGATGCCTGGTGAAGTGCCGCGCGTGGTGCTCGTGGGGGCGGGGATCGTCGGGTGCGCGTTGGCCGACGAACTCACCGAAAGAGGCTTCACCGACGTCACGGTGCTCGACCAGGCGGCAGGGCTCGCGGTCGGCGGGTCGAGCGGGCACGCCCCCGGCCTCGTGTTCCAGACCAACTCCTGCCGCAGCATGACCCAGTTCGCCCGCTACACCGTCGAGAAGTACACCGCGCTGGGCTGCTTCGACCAGGTCGGCGGCCTGGAGATCGCGACCGGCCCCGAACGGCTCGCGGACCTGAGCCGCCGGCACGGCTGGGCCACGTCGTGGGGCGTCGAGAGCAGGCTGATCGACGCGGACGAGGTCGCGCGGCTGCACCCGTTGCTCGACCGCGACCAGCTGCTCGGCGGGTTCCTCATCCCGGGCGACGGCCTCGCGCAACCCGTCAGGGCCGCCGAGATCCAGGCGGGCCGGGCGATCCAGAGAGGGGCGCGGTTCCTGTTCGGGCAGCAGGTCGTGGCGGTCGAGACGGCCGGTGACCGGGTCACGGGCGTGCGGACCGGGACCGACGTGTTCGCCGCCGACATCGTCGTCTCGTGCGCGGGCATGTGGGGCCCGGTGCTGGGCGAGATGGTCGGGCTGACCGTGCCGCTCGTGCCGATGGCGCACCAGTACGTGTTCACCGGCTCGCTGAACGCCGACCCCGACGCGTTGGCGCGGCAGCCGATCCTGCGGCACCAGGAAGCCGACCTGTACTTCCGCTCGCACGGCAAGGCGCTCGGCATCGGCGCGTATGGGCACAAGCCCATGCCGATCAGGGCCGAGGACATCACCGCGTCCGAGCTGCCGTTCACCAAGGAGGACTTCGAGCCGTCCTGGGAGGCTGCGGTCGACCTGATCCCGGCGCTCGCCGAGGCCGGGGTGGACCACGGGTTCAACGGGCTGTTCTCGTTCACCAGCGACGGCATGCCGCTGCTGGGCGAACACCCCGGGCTGCGCGGCTTCTGGGTCGCGGAGGCCGTGTGGATCACGCACTCCGCCGGTGTCGCGCGTTCGGTGGCCGAGTGGATCGTGGACGGGCAGCCCGAGCTGGACCTGCACTCGAGCGACCTCAACCGGTTCGAGCAGGTGCAGCTGGCGCCGGACTACGTGCTGGAACGCAGCTGCCAGAACTTCGTCGAGGTCTACGACCTGCTGCACCCGTTGCAGCCCATGGAAAGCCCGCGCCCGCTCCGCACCAGCCCGTTCCACGCACGCCAGCAGGCCCTCGGCGCGTTCTTCCTGGAGGCGTCCGGCTGGGAGCGTCCGCACTGGTACGAGGCCAACGCGGGCCTGCCCGAGGTCGCCGAGGTGCCCGCGCGGGGCGACTGGGCGAGCCGCTACTGGTCCCCGATCTGCGGGGCCGAGGCGCTGGTGACGCGCAAACGCGTGGCGTTGTTCGACATGACCCCGTTGAAACGGCTGGAGGTCAGCGGGCCGGGAGCACTGGAGTTCCTGCACCGCATGACGACCAACAACCTCAAGCGCAAACCCGGCGCCGTCGTCTACACGCTGCTGCTGGACGAACAGGGCGGCGTGCGCAGCGACCTCACCGTCGCCCGGCTCGGCCCGGCGACGTTCCAGGTCGGCGCCAACGGCAACCTCGACCTCGACTGGCTCACCCGGCACGCGCCGGACGACGTGGTCATCCGCGACATCACCGCCGGAACGTGCTGCATCGGCCTGTGGGGCCCGCTGGCCCGTGATCTGCTCAACGACCTCCCGCACACCCTCGACGTCGGCAAGGGCTACTTCACCGCGCAGCAGGCGTACATCAAGAACGTGCCGGTGACCGCGCTGCGACTGTCCTACGTGGGCGAACTCGGCTGGGAGCTCTACACCACCGCGGACCTCGGCCCGAAGCTGTGGGACACGCTCTGGGAGGCCGGGCAGCGGCACGGCGTCATCGCGGCCGGGCGCGGAGCGTTCACCAGCCTGCGCCTGGAGAAGGGCTACCGGTCGTGGGGCACCGACGTCACGACCGAGCACGACCCGTTCGAGGCGGGCCTCGGTTTCGCGGTGCGGCACGACAAGGAGTTCCTCGGCAAGGGCTCCCTGCACAACCTGACGTCCACCAAGAAGCTCACCTGCCTCACCATCGACGACCCGCACAGCGTCGTGCTCGGCAGCGAACCCGTGTTCCACCAGGGAGAACCGGTCGGCTACGTCACCAGCGCCGCCTACGGCTACACGACCGGACTCAACATCGCCTACGCCTGGCTGCCCAGCGAGATCGAGGACGAGGTCGAGATCGAGTACTTCGGGCAGCGCGTCACCGCCCGTCCCGCCGCGGAGCCCTTGTTCGACCCCGAGATGAAGCGGCTGCGGGGGTGACGTACGACGTCGTCGTCATCGGACTCGGCGGCATGGGCAGCGCCGCCGCGTACCGGCTCGCCCAGCGAGGCCTGCGCGTGCTGGGACTGGAGAAGTTCACGCCCGCGCACGCCAGGGGCTCCAGCCACGGCGGCTCCCGGATCACGCGCCAGGCGTACTTCGAGGACCCCGCCTACGTGCCGTTGCTGCTGCGCGCCCACGAGATGTGGGACCAGATCGAGCACGACAGCGGTGAGCACGTCTTCCACCGCGTCGGCGGCCTCATCGTCGGCGCCCAGGACAGCGGCGCCATCACGGGTGGCCGGGCGAGCGTCGAGCAGTTCGGTCTGACACACGAGCTGCTCGACGCGTCCCGAATCCGTGAGCGCTTTCCCGCTTTCCGGCCCCTCGACGACGAGGTCGGCCTCTACGAACCCGGCGCGGGCTTCGTCGTGCCGGAGACGTCCGTACGAGCCCATCTGGCGCTGGCCGGACGCGCCGGCGCCGAGTTGCGTTTCGAAGAGCCGGTGACGCACTGGGAGCCCGGTAAGGTCACCACGGCGTCGGCCACCTACGAGACCGGGCACGTCGTCGTGTGCCCCGGCCCGTGGGCACCGGAACTGCTGGCACGCCTCGAAGTTCCGTTTGAGATCGAACGCCAGGTGCAGTTCTACTTCACGCCGGCGGAGAGCCTCGCCGGCTACCCGATCCACATCTGGGACCGCGCGGACGGCACGAACTTCTACGGCTTCCCCGAGCACGAGGGCGCCGTGAAGGTCGCGTTCCACCACGGCGGCGAGATCTGCACGCCCGAGACGATCGACCGCACCGTGCACGACCACGAGGTCGAGGCGATGATCACCGCGACCAGACCCGCCGTGCCCGGTCTCGCCGGCACGTTCCAGCGCGGCGCCACCTGCATGTACACCAACACCGCCGACCGGCACTTCGTCATCGCACGGGACGAGGGCGTGACGGTGGCGTGCGGCTTCTCGGGGCACGGCTTCAAGTTCGCGCCCGTCGTCGGCGAGATCCTCGCCGACCTCACGATCGACGGGGCCACGCGGCACCCGATCGCCCTGTTCGACCCTGCTCGCTTGAGAGGCGGAGCATGACCGGCAGCCTGATCTCCACCCTTGAGGGCCGCTACTACACCGACCCCGCGATCTTCGCGCGGGAACAGGCCTTCATCTTCGAGAAGATGTGGTTCTGCGCGGTGAAGTCGTCCGACCTGCCGAACGCGGGCGACTTCCGCACGGTGGAGGTCGGGCGGGAGAGCGTGCTGATCGCGCGGGACCGCAAGGGCGCCCTCAACGCGTTCCTGAACGTCTGCCGGCACCGCGGCGCGCGCATCTGCGTCGAGGAGGCCGGGAGCGTCAAACGCGCGTTCCAGTGCCCTTACCACGCCTGGACGTACGCGTTGGACGGAAACCTGATCGCCGCACCCAATCTCACCTCAATGCCGGACGTCGATCGCGTTGAGTACGGACTGTCGAAGGTGCACCTGCGCGAGTGGCTCGGGTACGTGTGGGTGAACCTCGCCGACGAACCTCCGAGCTTCGAGGACGACGTCCTCAGCGCCGTTACCGAACGTTTGGGAACGCTCGACGCGATCGACGGCTACGAGATCGACCAGCTGTCCGTGGGCCGCCGGATCACCTACGACGTCAAGGCCAACTGGAAGCTCATCATCGAGAACTTCATGGAGTGCTACCACTGCGCGACGATCCACCCCGAGCTCACCGAGGTGCTGCCCGAGTTCGCGGACGGCTACGCGGCCCAGTACTACGTCGGGCACGGCGCCGAGTTCGGCGACGAGATCAAGGGCTTCACCGTCGACGGCGGCGAGGGATTCGGGAAACTGTCCGCCCTGGAAGAGGAACGGGACAGGAAGTACTACGCGATCACGATCAAACCGCAGGTGTTCGTCAACCTCGTGCCGGACCACGTGATCCTCCACCGGATGTACCCGATGGCCGCGGACAGGACGGTCGTCGAGTGCGATTGGCTCTACGCCAAGGAAGTCGTGGACACCGGCCGTGACGTCTCTCGCTCGGTCGAGCTGTTCCACCGGGTGAACGAACAGGACTTCGAAGCCTGCGAGCGATGCCAGCCGGCCATGGCTTCGCGCGCCTACGCGCACGGCGGAGTGCTGGTGCCGTCGGAGCACCACATCGGCGGATTCCACGCCTGGCTCGTCCAGAAACTGGAATCAGCCGACTAGGGGATCGACGGGTCACCCCGTGCACGCGAAAGCTTGCACGGGTGATGGAGCAGAACGACTTCTTGCTCCCTGAAGGGGAGCACGATCTCCTCCGCCGCATCAGGCTGCTGGCCGAGCGGGCGGAACGGACGGCGCACAACAGGTCCAACTTCGTTGGGCCTCCGCCGTCGCAGGAGCACCTCGACATCCTGGCCGAGATCAGAGCCCTCTCCGAGGAGATGACCACCGCGTCGGCCGGGGACGTGAGACGGGCCGAGGCTGTGCCCCGGCCCGCCAGACCGGCGGACGACCTCGTCGTCGTCCCCGGGAAGATGTAACCGTCAGCGGCGCTGTCCGCGCACCATCTTCACGAGACCCTTCATCGTCTCCTCGAGACCGGAGCCGAACGGGTTGTCGTGCACCAGGTACGTCCACGTCGAGCTGGGGCGCTTCACCCCGGCGTCGGCGAGGTCGTAGCCGTCGTCGGTGATCTTGGCCGCCTCGTACTTCTCCTTGGTGCGCTCCCACGACTCCGGCACGATCTTGTTGAACGCCGGGATGGCCTCGCGGTGGAACTCGTCCAGCGGGTTCTGCCGCGCCAGCGCCCGCAGGTGGATGCCCTCGCGCAGGTCCGACAGGAACGTCAGGTGGTGCGTCCACAGGTCGTCGAGGAAGAACAGCGTGATCTTGCGGGCGGCTTCGGACGCCACCTCGTCGCTCACGCCCTCCTTCCCGCCGACCTTCTCGAACGCCGCGTCCGTCTTCAGCACGACGTCGCGGTGCTTGAGCAGGATGTCGCGCTGGTGCTCGATGAGCTTGTTGTAGCGCCACGTGTTGCGGTGGATCTCCAGGTTCACGCCCTCGGCCACGCGCTGCGCGTGCTCGAAGGTGTGCAGCAGGCCCTTGTCGTGCACGCGGCCGTCGTCGTCCACTTCGGACGGGTCCTCGGCGTCCGGCGCGTACTGCGTGATCAGTTCGTCCTGCATGGACGAGAAGAACACCGAACCGCCGGGGTCGCCCTGACGTCCGGCACGGCCGCGCAGCTGGTCGTCCAGCCGCGACGACGAGTGCCGGCCGGAGCCGATCACGTACAGGCCGCCGAGTTCGGCGATGCGGTCGTGGTCCTCGCCCTCGTGGCCGCCGAGGCGGATGTCCGTACCGCGACCGGCCATCTGCGTGGAGACCGTGATGCGCTGGTACGAGCCCGCGTCCGCGATGATCGACGCTTCCTCGGCGTCGTTCTTCGCGTTCAGCACGACGCACTCGATGTCCGCGGCGCGCAGCTTCGAGGAGATGCGCTCGGACTCGGCGACGTCGAGCGTGCCGACGAGGATCGGGCGGCCCGTCTCGTGGACCTTCTTGATCTCCTCGACGATCGCGTCTTCCTTCTGCTCCAGCGTCGCGTAGAGGCGGAAGTGCTCGTCCTCGCGGATGTTCTGCTTGTTCGGCGGGATCACGAGCACCTCGAGCTCGTAGAACTCCCGCAGCGTCTCGGCGACGGCCACGGCCGTACCGGTCATGCCGCAGCGCGTCGGGTAGCGCGAGATCAGCGCCTGCACCGTCATCGAGTCGAGGATCTCGCCGGACTCGGTGGTCTGGACGTTCTCCTTGGCCTCGACCGCGGCCTGCAGGCCGTCCGGCCAGCGCTGGAGCTTCGCGACCCGGCCACGCGTGTCGTTGATCAGGTGCACCTTGCCGTCGCGCACGATGTAGTCGACGTCGCGGTGCAGCAGCACCTGCGCGTGCAGCGCCACGTTGACCTTCGACAGCGTCGACGTCACGTGCTCCTGCGAGTACAGGTCGATCTCGCCGAGCGCCCGCTCGACGGCCTCCGAGCCCGCGCCCGTGAGGAAGACGTTGCGCTCCTCGTCGTCGATCTCGTAGTGCAGGTTCTGCCGCAGCCGCTTGACCAGGTCGGCGATGACGGGGTCGGCCGCCTCCGCGCTGGTCGAACCGGCCAGCACGAGCGGCACGCGGGCCTCGTCGACGAGCACCGAGTCGGCCTCGTCGATCAGCGCCACCTGCGGCTCGGGGACGATCAGGTCTTCCTCGCGGGTGACGATCCGGTCGCGCAGGATGTCGAAGCCGATCTCGCTGACCGGCGCGTACGTGACCTCCGCCTGATACGCCTCGCGGCGTTCCTCGGCCTTCGAGCTGCCGTTGATCCAGCCGACGCTGACGCCCAGGAGCGCGTACAGCGGCCCCATCCACTCGGCGTCGCGCTGGGCGAGGTAGTCGTTGACGCTGACCACGTGGACGCGCTTGCCCTTGATCGCGAACCCGGCCGCGGCCATGGCGCCCGCGAGCGTCTTGCCCTCACCGGTCGCCATCTCGACCACGAGGCCGCTCAGCATGCCCAGGGCGCCCAGCACCTGCACGTCGAACGGGCGCTGCCCGATGGCGCGTTCCGCGGCCTCCCGGGTCAGGGCGGCGAGCTCGGTGTCCGTGCTCTCCTCGCGCAGCTTCTTCGCGTGGGCCGTCAGCTCCTCGTCGCTGAACGCCTTGAAGGCGTCCGCGTGTTTCTCCACGTCCGAGAGCAAGGCCTGGAACGGGGCGAGGTCGACAGAGCCCGGTTTCTGCGCGAACCTGCGCATCCGCTGCTTCAAGCGCGCCATGAGAGTGGTCACGACGCGCCAACGTACGGCATCGGCTCCAGGTTCCGCAGAGGTCTTGACTGTGAAGGCCCGATTTGTGCCTCGGGCCGGGCCTTCACAGCCTTTGATCAGGCCCGTTCCGGCTGGTGGGTCTCCGGCAGCTTGATCACCGACACGAGCGTGCACAGGCCCATGACCAGCAGGAACGCCGACACGGACATCGACGTGCCGGTCGCGCCGAGCAGTGCCGTCATCACGAACGGCGTGCCGCCGCTGACCAGGATCGACGCCAGCTGGTAGGCGAGCGAGGCGCCCGAGTAGCGCACGTGCGGTTCGAACAGTTCACCCAGGTAGGCGGCGATCGGCCCGTACACGAGAGAGGACGCGATGCCCCCGACCGTGGACGCGATGAACAGCATCAAGAGCGAGCCCGTGTCCACGAGCAGGAAGTACGGGAACGCCCACACGATCAGCCCGGCGGTGCCCGCGATGATCAGCGGACGCCGTCCCACCCGGTCGCTGAGGTGTCCGGCGTAGAGGATCACCGGGATGCTCACCAGCGACGACAGCAGGGTCACGACCAGCACCGACTCGCGGCTCAGCCCGAGCGTCGCGGTCGCGTACGACAGCACGCCCGCGATCGACACGTAGAAGATGGCGTTGGACGCGAACATGAGCCCCGCGCCGTACAGGATCGGCTTGCGGTGCGTCCTGAGCGCCTCCTTCAACGGCGCGTGGACGACCTTGGGCGCGTTCTGGCGGCGTTCCTGCATCTCCTTGAACACCGGGCTGTCCTCGACCTTGAGCTGGATGAACAGCACCACCGGGAAGAGCAGGGCCGATGCCAGGAACGGCACCCGCCAGCCCCACGACGCGAACGCCTCCGGCGAGAGGGCCGTCGTCGCGCTGATGAACGCGACGTTGCCCAGCAACACGCCGATCGGCACACCGGCCTGCCCGAACGTGCCCGCGAACCCGCGCTTGCGAGGCCCGGCGGACTCGGTCAGCAGCAGCACCACGCCACCCCACTGCCCGCCGACCGCGATGCCCTGCAGGAACCGCAGCAGCACGAGCAGCAACGGCGCGCCCACACCGAGCGTCGCCGTCGTGGGCAGCAGACCGATGAGGAACGTCGCGCCGGCCATCAGCGCGAGGCAGATGACGAGCGCCGGCTTGCGGCCGACCTTGTCACCGACGTGCCCGAACACCAGACCGCCGACGGGACGCGCGATGAAGCCCGCCCAGAACGTGCTGAAGCTGAGCAGCAACGCCACGATCGGCGTCGCCTCCGGGAAGAACAACTTGGGGAACACCAGGGCCGCGGCTGTCGCGTAGATGAAGAAGTCGTACCAAGACCAGCGAGTCCGACCAGTGGCAACCTACCCGTTGGAAACTCGTGTGTGCAAGCGCCCCTGTTCAGGGCGTCCTCTCCCGTTGTGCTCCCCTGTCGCAAACGTGTACGCTCAGC
>NZ_BSTF01000024.1:63058-107030 GCF_030269365.1 Lentzea sp. NBRC 102530 | reverse complement strand
AAACCAACCCGGCACGCACCGACACCAGCAACTCAGCCACACCGACACCACAACGGCCACAAGGTTCGAACGGCAACACACCGCCGACGAACTTCCAGGCCACGCCCGCGCCGTTCGCTGTCGGCGATACAGGAGGGTTCCTGCCGGTCGCTGCCCCCGACACGCTTGGACACGACAGCCTGGCCCAGGACTTCCTGCCTGCCGAGACCCAGCCTGCCGAAGCCCAACCCGACACGGCTACCGCGGCGAGACTGCCGCTCAGGCACGAGAGCGACATCCCCATCGGACCCGCGCTCGGACTCGACTCACCTACCACCGACACCGGCCAACTCGGCCGGGACGCCGCCGCGCCGGAGCTTGCGCTCGGTGGTGCTCCGCATGGCTACTCACGCGAACGTCTCGCGGGCGCTCCTGCGGCGCAGCGCGGGCGTCGGCACGCGGTGCCGCGATTTGGCGCGCTGGACGACACGCCCGTCGTGAGATCGGCGTTCGAAGTGCGACGCGCCGGCCAGGGACCCGACGGAGTCGTCGAGCTCACCGTTCGCATCAACTTCGCCACGAAGGGAGATGTCAGCGGCGCCGATCGGAACCGCGCGATCCTCGACGCCCAGAGGGCTGTCGACGAGTTCCACAACAAGCCGAACCTCCGGTTGCCCTCCGGCGAGCTGATCCGCGTCCGCGTCGTTCCCGTCTCGGCGAGCGAACCGGCACATCACACCGTGGTGCTCGGCCGCGATCAGGTCATCGACCAGAACCACTGGAGGCCAGATCAGTTCCCGGCGCAGACCGCGCACGAGGTCAACCACATGCTCGGCCTCCCAGACGAGTACACGGAGGACTCGACGGGGGCGGAGCAGGAGGGCTTCAACCTCGACGACACGTTGATGGGCAGGCATGTCACCAGGGACCGTGACGGCCGCCCTGTGCTTCCCAAGGTCGCGATGTCCCAGCGCTACCTCGACGTGTTGGCGCTCAACATCGGAGAGCCAGATCCGCTGGACACCGTCGTCACCCCGGAGGTCGATCCCGGCACGATCCTGCCGAAGGTCTACGGCGGTGGAACTGAGTCCTCCGGCGCTATCGGTGGTTCCGGTGCAGACCCCGATCCCTCGCGGGACTTCGAGGGTGAGGAGGTGGTCCACGGCCACAACCGGCGCGGCAAGACGAGAACCAGCAACGTGCTCACCGAGGAACAGATTCGCAGGAGCCTGCCCGCCTACCTTCGGCAGAGCCGTTCGCTCGGGACCGCCGAGCAGAAGACCAAGCTGTCGGGTCCGGCTCTCGACCTCAGGCATCAGCTGAAGAAGATGCTGCCGGAAGTCAAGTCCTGGCAAGGACAGGACGGTCTGGTTCCGTTCCTGGAGAACTTCGCGTCCATCGCGCTGCACGATGGTGGCCTTCCCATCGGCGTCGAGGGCGACGGCGTGAAGTACGAACTGAGGGTCGAAGGAGCCTTCGACTGGGACAACATCGAGGTCAGAAGGAAAGCCTCCTACACGCTGAGGATGCAGACCAAGGCGAAGACCAGGTCGGCCACGGACGCCACGCACCAGCGTTCGTTCCAGGCGACCTCGATGGGTCAGTTCACCGGGTTGCCCGGCTTCGTCACCCTGGACCAGGTCCTTGGTTCCGCGATGCCCGACGAGCAGGTCACCAGCGTCCGCAAGCGCGAGGTGGCCGGCTCGATGATGACGTTCTTCTCGTCGACGCACGAGGTCGACGTTCCGATGCGGATCAAGTTCTCGCTCCGGCACATCGACACCGGCCTGCCCGTGCTCGGCGCGTCCGGTCTGCCGGTCGCCACCGAGGACGACGCGAACACGGTCCTGGCCCTGTCGCCGGATCTGCACTCGTCCGACATCGCCGGTGATCGCGTTCACGACGTGTTTTCCGGCAAGGAGTCCCTGAGCGACGTGGACCCCGCCATGACCCAGCGGGAACGGCAGGAAGCCGTGCTGGAGCTGATGGGAATCCGCCCGGTGAGGCAGCTACCGCCGAAGAGCATCGCCGTGGAGTCGGTAACCATCACGAGGGGCAAGGACGATCCGGCTTCGAGGTCGATTCCCGATCAGGTGATCGAGATGCTCGGACCGAAGTACAAGGGTGCGGTCGCCGTCGGTACCCAGGGTCGTGAGGTCGTGCAGGACTTCCTCAACGAGGGCAACATCAAGGGCAACCTCGCTCGGATGGCCGTGTTCGACGGCGACAACAACCCCGAGGTCGGCTGGGTGCGTTCCGACCAGATCTTCCAGGGTGGCGACCCGCTCAAGAGGAACTGGCGCAAGAAGTCGACCCAGCTCGAAATGCGCGCGGTCGCCCGGTGGGTGCGGGTCAACGGCACCGAGAAGATGTCGGTCATCAACCGCTCGCACCACCACAACGAGTTCTCGACGAAGGCCAGGATCGGCCGCCTGCTGCGCTGGAACGGCTACAAGGGTGTCGGGTTCGACGCCAAGTTCCTGGTCAACATCGGCGGTGGCGTCGCCTACGACATGACCGTCGAAAAGCACACGACGACAGGCCACGAGCAGTCATCTGCGGCGAAGCACGGCATCGAGATCAACGGCGACCAGGTTCGCTACGAGATGGTCTACGACCTTGAGGTGCGTCAGGCCGGAAACCGGGGCAAGAAACCGCTGAAGCTGGAGAACGTGGTCAGCGCTCACCAGTGGACGAGCAAGCGGAAAGCCGTCCAGTACGGAATCGTCGAGACGGAGGAAACCCCCGCCTTCCGCACGGGAACCGACAGGACCACCCAGGGGCCGCGTGAGTTCGAACTGGGCGACGCGTTGCTGGGCCAGTTGGAGGAGGTCAACAGCGGCGAGCTGCTCTACAACGCGCTCAAGCCCGTGCTGACCCAGTTGCCGAAGGTGCCGCTGGAGGAGGGGTGGTACCTCGACCAGTCGAGATTCGCGAAGGTATGGGCCAACATCAAGGCGAACCGCGAAGTCGAGAAGCAGAACCGCTACCGGCTCGCGAAGGACTTCACCGACACCGATCTCACGAGGCTGACGGGCCGGTTCGCCGAGGCGATCGCCACGGGTGCCGCCATCAGGGATCACCTGTCGGAGCGGGAGATCGAGGTGCTCGTCGAACAGATGATGAGCGGAAACGGCCTCCACATTCCGTTGCAGAGGACGACCTGGGGACACGTGCGCCAGGAGACGATCATCCTCAGGGGACGGCTCGGTGAGATCGAGGAGGGAGATTCCCTCGACGACGTCACCGCCAGGGAGCAGTACCGGAACAAGATCGTCGGCGCTGGTGAGTTCGAGCAGGCCAAGGAGCGTGAGTTCGGCCTTGGCCCGCAGGGCAGGGCGCTCATGCCGCTCAAGAACTCGAAGACCACCGCAGCCTTCCTCGTGCTGCTGTTCGGGTATCGCGGTGGCCGGTCCAAGCTCACCGGGCAGGGCCTGACGCAGACCTCCAAGCGCAACGTCGAGATCAAGGCCGCCGACACGCTGACGAAGGACGGCAAGCTCGGCGACCTCAAGCTTCGCCAGTTCCGCACCAGGCTGACGATCGACACCGAGATCGACTTCACGGAACGGCGCGTCAGGTCGCTGCGCAAACTCATCCCCGGCAGCCCTGGCAGGGATGTTCCGAAGACCGTTCCGCTGACCACGCCCGAACCCGTGACGTTCGACGTGCGCCTCCTGCTGCCGGAGACGTTGCTCACCGAGCCGAACCCGGATCTGCTCGCAGCCGGACCGGCGGCGAAGCCGAACGCGCCGCTCGGCGGCGACGACCTCAAGCCCCCGCTCGCGCTCCAGCCGGGTATGTCCCGCTCGTTCGACGACGTCCGTGTCGTGAGCCTCTCGTCCTCGGCGGTGCGGATTCTCAGGGAGAGCGCGGAGAACGTGCTCAGCACCGCCGCGGACAACGACCCGGTCGTGCGGTCTCGCAACCACAACTTCGGACTCGCCCTCAACGATCGGCTGTCGGTCGACGTCCTGAAGAACAACACGATGCTGCTCAGCACCACGACGGTCATCGGCCCCGCCGAGCTTCACCACGAGCGGCGGCTCGCGGACCTGACCGCGGGACTGGGAGTCTCGTTCAAGGCCACGTTGTCCGCGCGGCAGCCGAGCAGCGAGCAGTTCCACGAGTTCCTCCGCGAACACGAGGCCTGGGCCAAGCAGACGGCCTTGAGTGCTTCCGGTTCGCAGAAGCGTGTCTACGGGGTCTTCGTGCCTATCGTGACGAACCTGGACTACACGTCCACGGCCGGCGCGGGGAACAACGAGGTCGCGCCCAGAGGAATCCTGGTGTGGGTCGTCTCTCCCTACAGTTCCAGCAGAGGACAGGCAGAGGGCCAGCACCTCAAGGGTGGCGAGAAGCTCGGGGTCGGCACACCTCCGCAGCGCATGATCCTGGCGCGCGTCGACCTGGAGGCCACGGTCACGGCCGAGGCCCGGCACAAGAGCAACCTCAGCCTCTCGATGGAGCAGGACGCACCGGCCACGGCAGGCGAGGTCGTCGATCTGCCGGAGTCCGCGCTGGTCTGGCTCACCGAGAAGCAGTTCGAAGAACTCGCCGTCGGCGAACCCGTCGCGGACACCCAGCCCGTCCTTCCGCACCCCGCTCGCAAGACCGATGTGCCCTACTCCCTGCGCGAGGACAAGGTCGAGAAGCAGTCGCTCGGCATCGGCGGCGCCATCGAGCCGGTCGACCTGTCGGGCGAGATCGCCGCGCTGAGGCGGAATCTGGGCGAGAACCCGGCGGTCGGACCGGAGCTCGCGGCCAGGCTGCTGCCCGACAGCGCCCTCGATCCCAAGAACGCCAACACCGCCAGGATCAAGGCGGTCCTGTCCGACGTGCACGGCATGGCGAACAGCCTGATCAACGGCGGACGACTGGAACCGGTCCGCCTGGAGGACAGGTTCAGCGGGCGCACCTACGATCTGGTGATCGAGGGGAAGATCGCCGGGACGTCCCGGCGAGGCGTGGTCAAGTTCTTCACGAAGCTCAAGTCGACGGTGACCGCGGAGTTCGGCGCGAAGACGGTCAAGAGCCGGGCACGGACGCTGCTGACCACGATCCTCTCCCCACGTCCCGCACTCGCCATCAGGGAGGAACAGGGACCGGCCACAGAGGACGGTCGCGCTCAGGGGCAGGTCGGTGCGGGCCAGGGGATCGAGGGTGTCTTCGGCATCCGGGAGTCCAAGGCGACGGCTGAGACCGCGTCGAAGTACACCCACGCGGGCTCGCTCAAGGGACCGGCCGTGAGCCACCCGGCCACGCTGGAGCTGAAGCTGAAGGTCGAGCGGCACGGCGAGGTCCTCGCGTCCCTGCCCGTGTCCAGGGAGGTCGGCCTCGACAAGCTCGCGGAGGAGACGTTCCCCGAACCGAAGCGAGCGAAGTTCGGGCATGCCGAGATCACCCCGGACCAGCCGGCGACGAAGCTCACCGACGAGGCTCTGCGAGACTGGCGTTCCGGCACTCCCGACGAGAACGTCGTGAAGTTGCCCGACATCACCAGCTACTGGGCCGAGCACTACTTCGGCGACATCGAAGTGCTCCGGCGTCAGGCGGAGGAAGCCCTGGCACAGTCCGGGGTGAAGGTCGACGCGGCACTGCGCCGGCTGATCAGATCGAGCATCACGGTGACGAACGTCCGCGCGGGACTGACGGCGGCCGTCGACGGCGACTTCAAGGTCCCGCTGCCCGGCAAGCTCGGTCGTGATCTGGAGATCCACATCAGGCTGCGCGCCCCGCGCTTCGCCAGCGCCAGCGCCTCGGTGGACATCAAGTCGTACGCCATGAAGTCCCTCAGGGAGGAGACGAAGCTCTTCACGGGCCACGCCACCGACGTGATGGCCGTATCGCCGTACGGTGCGGGAGGCGAGAGCAACGTCCTCGGCCCCGACAGTCGCGCCGCGAGCGGCGCGGACCAGGCCGCGGACAAGCCGTCACAGCGAAGCCCGCTCGCGGACAAGTCAGGCGCGGCACACCGTCAGGTCACGATCTACAACGGACCGGAGTCCGAAAAGGTCGCGAGCACCAGGAACATGGGTCCGGTTCGGATGTTCGATCCGCTCATGCCGTGGACGATCGCGCCCGACGACAAGCTGTCCCGTGTTCTGCTGACCGACGCGGACATCCGCATCGTCGTGAAGCCGACGCTGTCGACGCCGAAAGAGCCGACGCACCGCGTCAGGAACTTCGTCAAGGCCCTCAAGGCTGATCCCGCCGTCAAGAAGGTCACGAACAGCGGGTTCGTCAGGGGAACCAGGAAGCTGGCGGGTGGAGTCACCGACCAGTTGACCAAACTGGCGGTCACCGACGGCGGTTCGCCCGGCACCGTGAGGCCGAGGACGTGGACCAAGCCGTTCACCATGATCTCGCACGGCGGTCAAAAGGTGACGAGGTTCGGCCGTCGTGTCGTGCCGTCGACCGGCGCCGCGAAGGTGGAGCAGGACAACGGATCGAGTGTCCCCACGCCCAAGGTCCAGTCCAGGCGGTTCAAGAGGATCAAGCCGGTCTATCGGGATCTGACGGTGTACGACGGCTATGCCGTGCGGATGCTGGACGCGAAGGCGGAGGAGATCACGGGGAAGGCCCTTCCGTCGGAACTGGTCGAGGCGACGAGGCTGCTCGCCGCGAAGGGCAAGACGTGGTTCGAGGCCAACCAGAAGACGAGCGGCGCGGAAGCGGAGAGCAAGGCGCTGGAACGGTCGCTCGGTGACGCCGCCCGCGAACGGGCGTTCCGCCTGGCCGAGCGCGACGCGCTGGCCACCGCGATCGAACAGCGCACCGCCGAGGTGGCGCGACTGCGTGTCGAGTTCAACAACAGCGTCGCGGAGACGGTCCGGCTTCGCTGGACGACGTCGACGAAACTCTGGCGACAAGCGCAAGGGGAACGAGCGCGGCGACGCGCGGCCCTGGCAGAGGCCGAGACGGACCTGCGGGCGAAGTCGGACCTACTGACCAGAGTGGACGGTGAGCTCGCACCGGGCGGCGGTGACCTGGAGCGGTTGCGCGAGTTCCTCGTGGCTCTGAACAAGCTGGAGGTGGCGCGGCAGAACGAGGAGACAGAGGCGCGCGAATGGTGGTACGCCAAGGAGAACTACGACCGCAAGGTGGCCGGCCTGCATCGCGACGAGGCAGAGGAGGCGCGTACCGGCGAGCCCGCCGCGAAACGTCCGGCGGCTGAGGAGAAGCAGCCAGCCTCCGTGAAGTCGAGGCGGGCAGGCCAGAGCGCCGGTGCGAAGCCGGGTTTGTCGTCGATCGCCGAGGAACCGGAGACTCAGCCGAACGAGACGCCCACGACGCCCGAGGTGACCGCGACACCTGGGGCGACCGCGCCGCCTGAGGTGACCGCGCCGCCTGAGGTGACTGTGACGCCCGTCGCGACCGCGACGCCCGCGGTGACGTCGACGCCTGAGGCGACCGCGACACCCGTGGCGAACGCGAGTTCGTCCAGCGGCACGCGACCCGCCGCGGAAAGCGGTCACGAGGTCGCGGGAAGCGCTTCCCCGGCACCCGTGAGCTCGACATCGGGTCCCGCCACCCCGCCGACACGGACGGAGCCGATCGCGCGGGCCGACAGGCCGGCCGCGAACCTTGCCGTGCCATCGGTTCCGGCGGCTCCGGTGCGGACGAACGCGCCGGTGCTACCCGCACTCGACTTGGGCGACTCCGACTGGATGTCGAGTGTGACCGACCAGATCCAGCTTCCGCACGCTCCGGTGCCGGTCGGCCTGAACGAGGGGGTGCTGGCACCGGGCGCGGTGGACCAGGACCGGTCCTCCAGTCGGCCGGCCGAGCACGGGCGTGGCCAGCTGGCGCAGGCCACGCCGCACTCGCGTGGCCGGATCAGGTCGCTGCCGCGCCAGGTGCGCACGGTGCGGCGACCGGGGATGCCCGGCCGGATCGAGCACGTCGGTGTGCCCGTGGTGGAGCGGTCCGAGTTCATCGTGCGAAGGGCGGTGGAGAGCGCCGTTCCCACGACTGAGATCACCGTGGTCGTGGACCTCGTCGGTGGTCAGGAGCACGGACAGGACGTTGTCGAGGCGGCGTGGTGGAACGCGCAGCGAGGAGTGACCCGGTACCTGAACCAGCGCAAGCTCCGGCTGCCCAACGGCGACCTGCTGAGGTTCCGTCTGGTCAAGCCGGAAGCGGAGCCTGCCGCGACACCTCACAGGGTGACGCTGCTGCCGACCGGTGACGGCTTCACGAAGACCGCGCTGGCGCAGGTCGACCAGGCCAGTTGGCACCCTGACCAGCCGCCGGTGTTCGGCGCGCACGAGTTCATGCACATGATCGGTCTGGTCGACGAGTACGGCCGACCGGAAGCCGTGGACGGCGTCGATGTCGACAAGACGCTGATGGGAAGGTTCTACCGCGCGGGCGACGACGGTTCGTTGCTGGTACGCGAGCCCGACTTTCCGCCCCGGTTCACGGACGTGCTACACCAGATGATCGGCGAGGTCGCCCTGGAGACGCCCGCGCCCGTCCCGGCTCCTTCCGGCCAGGCGGGGCCGGTAGCGCCGGTACCGCCGCCTCTGGACGCCGGTGACGTGACGCGATACCTCGCCGCACTGGCCGATGTGCCGATCACCGGGACAGACAGCGAGACCGACCTCCATCTGCGCATGGAGGCGTTGTACAACCTCGGTGCCGATGACATCAGGCGGGTCTTCCTGATCGGTGCGACGAGCCACTCCGCTCTGACGATCGAAACCGGCAGCGGGCATCTGGTGCTGGACCCCGAGGTCAGCCCCGGCCGTCCGCTGACCTTGGCCGAATGGGCGACCGCTGTGGGGGAGCCGCTGGACGCCGAGCACGCCGTGCAGGAGGTGCTGTGGCCGCTGAACGAGAAGCCCGTGGGTCCGTCGCCCACCGGACGGCCCGAGCTTGTGATCGCCAGGGCTTGGAGCATCAGGGCTCCGTGGCTGGAGTTCGCGGCCGCGCCTCTGTCCAGGGCCGGCGCCTGGTTCGACTCGCTGACCTCCGACGCCAGGGTCGCCCTGGTGACGCGCGTCAGTGCGATGAGCGCGTTGGACCAGGCCTACTTCCACGACCGACTGGTGTCGATGACCGGCGTGGAGCTGGCCTCACTGGCCCGCGACCTCCACAATGGACAGTTCGACCTCGGTCTGCTTTCCTGGGACGACGTGGTGAGTCTCGCCAAGCAACGAGTCGCGCAGCTTCCCGCTGACTACACCGACTGGCTCGCCAACAGTGAAGCGGTCCACCACTACGCCGCCGCCGTCGCGCCGGCGCTGCAAGGGCAGAACGCGGACGACTTCCGTGATGTCGTCACGTGGTGGACCCTCTCCAGAGGAGAAGAGCGCGCACAACGGCTGATCGTGGAGTTCGCCGCCTCCCAAGGCATCGGGGTACCGGCGACGCGGCCGCCGCAGCCTTTGAAGACCGGCCGTGATCTGACGATGTCCAGGGCGAACACTCAGTTGCGGGATCTGCTTCTCGCGACCGTCCCGCGCGGCACGAGGTTCGCCGATCCACACTCCTTCGCCCGGTTGATCAACGGCTCCGTGTTCGCGGAGACGGGACGCCAGACCAACGGTGCCGATGCGGCGGTCGCGTTCAGGGACACGTGGTACGGGGAACCGCGGGTGGCGGCGCCGATGCCCAACGCCAAGGCCGTCGGGAGCGAAGCCGCGCACGACATGATGGCGCACAGGGTCGGGCATCGGCCGGAGCGCGTGGGCGAGGGGCAGACCGCGTTCGAGAACGTGGTCGACAAGGTGCGGCGGCTCGGGCCGGGCTCGTCGGCGGTGGTGCTCGACGGCTCCCCGACAGCGGCGTTGCTCGCGTTGAACGTCGTCAACCACAACGGCACCGTCCACGTGGTGAACGCGCAGCACGGCACCGTGACACGGGCCGGCGACTACGCTCACGCGGCCGACGCCGAGGTGCACGCCCTCGTGCAGGACCCCTGGGGCCGGCCCGTCGTGGATCACGACCTGAGTTGGCGAGACGACGTGGCGCACGGCTCCTCGGTGCTCGCAGGGGCGTCGCCGGACGCGCGGCGGGAAGCGTGGGAGACAGCGGATCGCCTTCTCCCGCTTCCCGGCCAGTTGACGCCTGAGCTGACGCGGCAGTGGGACGACGTGCGCACGCTCGTCGCTGCCGAACGGGTGAAGCACGATGAGCCCGCGGCGGTGGCGCTGGCGTCGCGGCTGAGGGTGAGGCTGGGCCTTGGCGTCACCACCTTCCCCGCCGCGGCCGGGGACCCTGGTGGCATCGGGTTCGATCCCGGGGGGACGAGCCCGGCCGTGTACGACGCGCTCTACAAGGCCGTGCGGGCGAACGTGCTGACTTCGTTCGTCGTGGTGACGACGATGGAGCAGGATCGGTTCCGGGTAGACGGGAAGCTGCTGGACGGGGCCGAGTTCGCCGATCTGCTGGCGAGTTCCCCTGCGTTCCAGGGACATTTGTTGTCTGGTGGCTCGGAGGTGGCGCTGCTCGCCGCCGACTCCGGGACTCCTGGCGACTCGAACGTGGCGGCTCGGAGGTTCCTGGAGCGGCTGCGCGAAGCGGCGCCGCAGGTTATCGCGTGGCAGGCGACGGCCCGGATGGGTACCAGCCCCGCCGGTGTGCCGGTCGTCACGGCGTTGCTCTGGGACGATCTGCTGATCCGGTCGACCGAGGTGGAGTGGGCCATCACCGCGGAGCAGGTGCAGTCCGCGCCGTACGTCCTGTCGGCCGGCCCAATTGACCTGGTGCGCAGCGTAACGAGCTTCGGTCTGAGGTCCAAGAACCCCGACTTCCTCCTGCGTTCCGTGTGGGAGCGCCGCAGCCGGTACCACAGCGTCGACTATCGGACGTTGAAGCCGCAGGTGTGGGCTCAGCACACCGAGGGGGCGGCGACTCGTCCGTTCACGGTGGTCCTGGACGCCGACGCGGAGGGGAAGTACTTCAACCTCGAACTGACCGGTGGGCGCTCCCGCAAGGTGTCTGGGCAGGAGATGGCTCGCCTGCTCCTCGGCTCCCCGATGTTCGCGCGGGTGGCCGCCTTGCGGCGGCGGCCACCACTGCTGCTGTTCGTCCGTCACGACGACTCCGGCGGGGTCGCGTCGGGCACTGCCCTCGTGGACTTGATGACCGCGCTTGCGAAACTGAGCGGTCCGTGGCAGATGCACCACTATCAGGGGGAGCTTGCCTTCGATCGTGATGGGTTCGAACTCGGGCTCAACGCTCAGATGGCTATCAGTGCCGCGCTGCCGCTCAACGCCGTCCGCACTCTCGTCCACGGATCTGAGTTCAACTTCAGCAGCGGGCCTGCGAGTGCTCGTCGTGCCGAGAGCGCGGAAGCTCCCCTGAGCGAGATTCTCACGTCGTTGTCCCAAGGAACCCAGGGACCGGCCAAGGCTCCGATGATCGTCAGGGTGGAGACCGTCGACGGCAAGCTCGCGGTGGTGACGACCACGCACGGCGCGGGCGTGAACAACACGTCGCGCCTGCACGAGATCGGTGGCCGGCATCTGGGCGCGATTCTGCTTCAGCTGCCGGCGTTCCGGAAGGGGCTGCGCGAAGAACGCCCGGTGGTCCTGGACATGCCGGCGGGCGGCAGGAAGATCGGGTTCGGGGATGTCGACTTCGAGGTCGCGAGTGCGTTGCGGCGCCAGGCAGGCTACTTCGGCGAGGTGTACTCCAGGCGTGCGCTGAAGGGCGGTGCGTTCCCAGGGCAGATCGGCTGGGTCTCGGTGTCGCGGTTGCGAGCCGGTGATCTGGTCACCTGGTTGCTCAGGAATGCCGAGGGCACGCCCGTCGCGGCGTTCGTCCGGTATCCCGGCGACGAGAACCGCCTTCGGGAGGCTCAGAGGTGGGCGTGGAACGTGACGCTCGACAGCGTGAAGCTGATCAATTCCACCGGGCCGGATGGCGTGGTCCGGTCGGAGGAGGCGGACTGGACCAAATACGGTGATCTCGCGCTGCCGTTCGTCGTGATCGCCGAACAGGGGGCGAACGGGTTCCAGGCGTATCGGTACGACGGGCTGCCGCTCACCGTTCCACTGAAGTCGCTGGCCAAGGTGCTGCGCGCGGAACTCGGTGTTCAGGACGCGTTGGCAGAGGGTGAGGTCCGGCCGGTCGTGTTCCTCTCGCCCAGCGGGACCGCCGTCGACGGGGCCGAGCTGAGCGAGTCTCTGGTGAAGGGAGGTCTGTGGGTTGACGTCTACACGCTGGACGGGGGGTGGTCGCTGACCGACCGGGGCAGGGTCGAGGTCAAGAGCGGGGCACTGGTCTCGGTGTCTCCGAAGATCCCGCAACCCAAGCGGTTCGTTTCAGGGCTGCTGAAGGACTCCCTGCTCGGAGTGCACGGACAGTTCTTTCCGTTGAGGCAGTCCGACTTTTCGGTCCCCATGAATCGCTCCAAGATCCAGACGGGCGCGATTACGACGGCGTACTACTTCAAGCAGGTTTCTCCTGCCGTGGTCGACGTCAACGGAGTGGAGACATCGGCGGCGAGGTTCAGCCCGTATCTCATGCCGCTGGCCGTGATCGACGCCCCGGTGTGGCTTCTCCAAGGCCACGGTCTTCCCAGGGAAAAAGGCTTCGCTCTGGCGTTGTCGACAGACAGGCCGTTCTCCCTAGGGCACACGGTCCGGATGACCGGTGAGGATGCCGCTCGGCTCATGTTCGCCAGCGGCAGTCTTCTCAAGGCGACCCCGCCGCCGAACGCCACACTTCAGCTGGTCGTGTGCTCGGTCGGCCAGGTTCCGCCGAACATGTCGGAGAGTCCCGCGCAGCGGCATCTGACGGAATGGCGACGACTTGTCGGGTCGGACACGGTCGTCTCCTCAGCGGGGACCAAGAAGGTAAGCATGTTCGCGGACATGAGGCGGACCTACTACACCGTGGACGACGGCGGTTCCTACACCCTCACCGGTGGCTCCCCGGTGGACGTGCCTCTGGCCGATCTGGCGGCCAAGGAGATCCCCTCGGTCACCGTCGACCTGTCCTCTCCCACTCCGGCGCAGCAGGAGAGTGTGCGCGACATCGCGCGGCGGGTGGCCCGCGCCGCCGCGTGGCGCAAGACGAACGAGGCCTCTCTTCCCGAGGTCACGATCACCGGGCAGGATCACGCGCACGCGGAAC
Source organism: Lentzea sp. NBRC 102530 (assembly GCF_030269365.1). Taxonomy (GTDB): domain Bacteria; phylum Actinomycetota; class Actinomycetes; order Mycobacteriales; family Pseudonocardiaceae; genus Lentzea. Next base: position 93,962 of record NZ_BSTF01000024.1, on the reverse strand, counting down.
AGGAGCTCCGCAGCACGCTGGTCGAGGAATGGACGATGCTCGGCCGCTTCGGAGTGGGCCTCATCCCCGACGACGTCCTGGTGCGCAGCGGTGTCGGCGGCGGTGAGGCCGACACCACGATCGCCGTCGACCTCACCGACGACGACCTCGGGCTCGACGCCGTCAACCTCGTTTCCGACCGAGACCTCACGCGGATGGACCCCGTCGAACTCGACCTGCTCGAAAGCTCGTTCGCCAAGCTGGCGCTTCCGCATGAGGGTGCGTCGCCCGCTGTGAGCAACGCGGTGTCCCCCACACCGCAGCCGTTGCCCTCGCCGCTGCCGATCAGTGCCCACGGCCCCACGCCGACGGCGGCCGGAGGCGTGGTCATGTCGGCAGGCACCAGGGCGGACGCGATCCGCGCACGGGCGCTGAACGATGTCCCGCCACCCTCCGAGGGCAAGCCCTTCTACGTGGTCGCCGCACCGCAGGACTTCGAAGATTCCGGGGCCGCGCTGGCGCGCCGCCTGCGCAGGTTGCCCCTGTACCGGACGGGAACCGCCGTTCCGACGACGCCGGTGCGGCTGGTGCTGCTCGGAGACGAGACGACCGAACCCGAGCGGCTGGCGAGGGAGTTCGCCGAGGCGTTGCCGGACAGCGGTTCGCCGCGGCCGATCGAGGTGGCGACGGAAGCGCTGCGTTTCCAGCGAGTCGCTGGAACGGAAGACAGCAGCGGGAGCGAGAGCGGTGATGGCGCCGAGCAGCCGCGCGCGCTGTCCTTCCCGCCGAGCGAGCACGGGAGCGACGTCGGGTCGGACAGTGTCGGAACCCAAAGCAGCGAAAACAGCGACGACAGCGTGCGGACGTCTCCGTCGTTCCTTCCACGGATCAAATCCGTGGGCGACACGGTGGCCGTGCAGTTCGAGCGGATGCGCACCAGCCTGCGAGCAGGCGAACAGCGGAAGATCCGCAAGCTCGTGCAGAGGGCCATCTACGACGCCAACGCGAGGGCTGCCAGGGGACTGCCCGCCCCCACGATCACCGTGATCGGGCACAGGGAAACCGGTGTGCGGCGGCTCCTGGACGTCTTCGTGCCGAAGCGCACCGCGCAGGTGCACCGTGAGATCGAGCGGGAGCTGCGGGCGGAGCTGCAACTGATGCCACCCGACGCCCAGGCGCGGATGAAGATCGACATCACCGTTCGGAACGAGATTTCGGCGCGGGGCAGCCGGAACATGGTCCTGGTCCGGACGGACACCGAGGACGTGACACCGTCTCAGCGGGCGCTCGACGGCTACGGCGAGGTCATGCGGGGTATCTCGTCCAGTCTCGCGCTGAACGACGAGCAGGCGCGGTTCATGGTGGCGCAGTTCGAGGAGCTGGCCGGCGAGGGACGGCTTGAGTACCGCGGCCTTCCCTCCGATACGAGTGCCCACCTCGCGGCTCTGGACGCGTCGTTGGCGAGGCTCGATGACGCCGACCTCGCGGTGCGGGTGCGTGTCCTGGTCAACGACGCCCTTCTGGCCGCGAGCCTCGTACCCACCAGAGAACAGCAGCGGTCCGCCCGTACCCGCAGGGGAACCGAGATCGACCGGCAGGCGATTCAGCCGATCACCCAGCGCAGGTTCTCCCAGCTGCTCACCGAGATCAACGACCTGCTCGCGCTCGGCGCGAACCCGTTCGACGCCGTCGGATCTCCGGTGCGGAACATCTCCATTCCCTCGCATCAACCGCTGGCCGTGCGCCTGGCGCGGCTCGGGCTGGTGAACCTGGCGCCGTCAGCGCGAGCGGCGATGGCAAGCGATCCGCTCTTCACCCGGCTTGAGCGGAATCCCGCCGCGATGAAGGAGGCCTTGTTCGCCTCCACCGGAAACGAGGAGCAGTACTTCCTCAACACCTGTTCCGTCGCCTCGATGGACTCGGCCCTGCGCAACACGGTTCCGACGCTGGCGAGCCTGCTGTACCTCGGTCGTCGCACGGCGGAAGAAACGATCAGCTCGCTCGCCGAGACGGACGAGGAAACGAAGGCCCACCGGGATCGTGCTTTCGGACGGTCCTATGAGGACATGGTCGTCAAGCGGGCCAGCGAGGCGAAGCAGGCCTTCGACCTGATCGAACAGCGCGCGATCAGGCTCGTGGACCTGGACCAGTCCGACCCGGCGGTACGGCGGCAGTGGCGTGACCTGTCCGGGCAGTGGGGCCGCGTCATGCAGAAGCTCGCCGCCGCCGATCTGTCGGACGCCGAGCCGGCCGTGCTGACGCGCAAGCTGTTCCACGATCGCTGGACGGTGAACGCGCTGTCGTGGCCTCTCCTCGCCGATCGGCCACACCGCAGGCTTCTCGGTGTCAGCAGGCTCGCCTACATTTACAAGCTGCGGCGCCACCTGGCGGCGGACCCGGATGGTCAACGGTTCGGCAACCGCGACCTGGTGCAGTTCCGGTCCATGGTGAAGCCGCTCAGCAGCGTCATCGAGACCCCGAAGTCGATGAACGAGTTCTGGGAACTTGTGGCCGACACACGAGGAGTGCTGCTCACCACTCCGAACCATGCCGTCTTCGTCCAGGCGAGCACGGCGCACGCCCGCCGCACGTTCGTGCTCAACGACAGCGTGTACACGCACCCCGCGTCGCTCAGCCTGGACGAGTTCGCCACCTGGGCTCGGGATCTCAAGGTGGACGTCGGCGCGCAGTTCCTCTCCGACGAGGACGACGGCGTGTCAGGGGAGGAGGGCGCCGACTCCGGCGAGGACGCGCACGTCCGCATCCCGATCTACTCCGCCATCGGCGCGGACGCCGGGGTTTTCTTCCCCACCACCGAGTCGTCCGGGCTCAGTACGTCCTCCGGGTCAGGTCTGCGGCGTTCGGCCACGCCGGCGGAATCGGTCGCCGGACCGAAGCCCGCTGGACCGCAGCCGAACACTGCGCCGATGGAGATCAACTGGGTGTTGGCGCAGGCGGGGCCGCCGATGAACGCGGGGCCGTCGATGAACGCGGGGCCGTCGATGAACGCGGGGCCGTCGAAGGTCGCCGGTCCGGCTTGGAGGTCGCTTCGTAACAGAGAAGCGGAGCTCGGGCTGTGGCTGTGGTCGCTCACCGACCAGGTGAACGCGAACTTCAGCAGGCTGGAAGCGGACGCGACGTGGGCGGAACGCTGGATCTTCCACCACCAGTTCGGAATGCTGGACGAGCCGGCGCGCAAGCTCTTTGCCGAGTACCTCCATAATGACCAGGTAACTTCGTTGTCGCTGACGTGGCCCGCAGTCGTTGCGATGATGGATGCCCACCTGAGCGAGGTCGACCGCGACACGCTGCGGACCTCGCTGAGGGTGGCGAGGCAGGCGGTGGCGAGGTCGGGCCAGTTCCAGGGCGCGTTGTCCACCACTCTGGTCAGCGAGGTCACGGACCTCGCGGCCATGTGGCACCTTGACCACAAAACCCTGCCACCACAGGACCTCATCGAGGACCTTCTCGAAGTGGCCGACGTTCGGCCGCAGTACAACACCGACTCGATCATCCCCCCGTTGCTGGCCGTGGTGACCCGGCCGCGTACGGAGTTTCCTCCGCCACACCTGAGTGACGCGCTGGAGGACGCAGTCCCGCCAGGGACGCTTCATTCCGACCCCCGGTGGTTCGCGAGGCTGGTCCGTGGCGAGAAGCAACGCGGTGGCCTCGAGCCCGATCTCCTCGATGTCGTGATCGCGGTTCACGAGACCTTCACCGGCAGGCCGCGTCCAGCGCTCTCGGTGCTCGCCGGTGGTTCGCTCGGCATGGAGCATTTCGAGTCGCGGATCGGTTCCCAGCCCCAGTACGTCGGTGTGGGCACGGACGCGATTTCGGAGGTGACGAGGCAGGTTCGTGAGGCAGGGCATGGAGCGAGCGCCCTGGTGTTCGGCCGTTCGGTGCACGGGGTCGAGTGGGTGTGGAACGTCCTGAACCACGACGGCGGTGTGTTTCTGGTCGACCCGAACACAGGGGACGTCAGCCCCGCGGAGGACGACATCAGGCTGGCAGGCGCAGAGTACAGGCTGCCGATCTACGAGGTGCACGTGTCCGCGTTCCGTCCGGACGGAACGCTCATCGACGTCTCCTCGCGGAAGGCGATCACCACACCGGTCTGGAAGGCGAGAGAGGACCGCTCGAACCTGGAGCCGCTGGTATTCGACGACGAAGAGTCGCCGGTCGACGAGGAACCGCCTGGCATCGAGGAACCGCCGGTCGTGGCCGACACGGACGAGGTGCCGTGGGCGGATCAGTACGAGGCCGCGATGATCCACATGGCCGATCTGCCGTTCGTGCATCAGGAGATGCTGAACGAGTTCGTGGACGAGATCGCCGATGTGGACGACGAGATCCGTATGGTTCTCGGTCACGAGCTCGACGTGCGGGGCGAGGAGGCCGCGCGAGCCAAGGCGGAGCGGCTGGCGCTGCGGTTCGGCACCGACCGGATCACGTTGCGCAACGCCGAGCGGGGCAGCGCCACCGGCACGGGGACGGACCCGAAGACGCCGTGGATGGAACACGGACCCCGCACGTTGGCCCGTGGTGGCTCTTCTCACGGCTCTGACGGCTCGGAATGGTCCGACGCCTCGCCGCGAGAGAACGCACGATCCGTCAGCCCGGTCGACGTCAGCTCACAGGCCACCGAAATCGAGCTGGACCGGACGAACTCGCCTGTCACCTGGGACACCGGGAAGAACAACGAGGTCGCTCCGGCGGGCGAACTCGGCAACGCCTACGTTCGCGACCCGCTCGGGACCGCGTCGTCGGGAGCGCTGTTCCTCACCTCAGGAGACGACGGCGAGGCCAGGATGTGGGACGAGTTGTACGAGTCCCTGCCGGAACACGGTCTGACGACCGCGCCCTTCTACGTGTTCGTGTCCGTGACTGAGGGAGGGTTCGCACACGACGACAGCCTGATTACCGGCGCCGAGCTCGCGCGGATCGTGTCGAGCTCTCCCCATTTCCAGCAGTACGCCGGCGACGGTTCGGTGCCGTTGCGTGTGATCGGTTCGGATATCGAGGATCTGGAGGAGTTTCTCGACCAGGTGGGGGAGTTCACCCGCGAGCTGAACGGCGACGGGCCGCCTCGTGTGGTCGAGGTGGCTACCGGCGACCTGCGGCTGGACGACGAGGGTGTCGCCTTCGTCGAAGACGGCGACTTCGTCACGGTGACCGCGACCGACAACGCCGTTCAGGACGTCGAATTCGATTCCCAGGAGGTGTCGTGGACTCCCCTTGAGCACACGGACGATCCTGTTTTCGGTCTGGCTCTCGTCCTCGGTGACGACAGGAACGCGTTCCTCAACCACTCGCTGAGTCTCTACGGATCAAACGCGATCATGAGCGCGATCGGCAGGCGCCGCAACGTCTCCGATCGCTCCGAGCCGGCGACGCTGGAGATGCCTCCGTGGGCGCCCTCTGGCCTGGGCGATCGAGCCCGGCCGGTGATGATCGTGCTGGCGATGCGCGCGGGGGAGTTCGTCGTTCCGCTGAAGGACGGCTGGTCAGCGGTCGTTCCGGTATCGCGGATGGCACGGCTGGTGTTCGAGTCGCCGACGTACCAGAAGCTGAAGGGCCACGCGGTTCGGGGAGACCTGCTCCTGTTCATCAGCGCGGAGAACACCGACCAGGACCATCAGAGCACCGTCAGCGCCGATCTGCGGGAGGCGTTGCGCGCGTTGGACGGGACCTCGTGGCCTGGCTACGACTACGTGGGCGAGCTCGAGTTCGAGTCGAAGGGTCTGGTCGTGCCGCTGGGCGCGAAGATCACCAAGACCGACTCGATGCCGGTGAGCGAGATCGACAGGGTGGCCTCTGGCAGAGTGCTCGGGTTCCCCGCCACCGACGACGAGGCCCGGTCGCTGCGTGAGCTCGCTGATCAGGAGCAGCGCGGTGTTTCCGTCGTGCGGCGGCCTTCGCACCTGTCGGGACGGCGCAAGCCCCTGCTGGTCGCCGCCCACTCGCCTGACGGTCGCGTGGTCCTGGTCAGGTCGTCGACCGGGGTGACCTACGAACTGGACGGACACCGGTTCGGTCAGACGTTGCTGACCGATCCCGCCTTCCGCCACGCGCTGGAGTCCGACCCGGATCGTCCTGTGCTGCTCAGCATCCACGCGGCCGGTCGGGAGCTGAACACAGGTCACGTCGGCTTCGCGCTGGCAGGGGCGTTGCACGAGGCCGGGATCTTCAACGACGTGTACGCCCCGTCGCCGGACTCGGACGACGGATGGGCGCTGGTGTCCGGGCTGCGAGCCGGTGACCTGAAGTTCGACGTGCTGAACAACATGTACGACAAGCCGGTCGCGGTGTTCGTCCGAAGCGAAGGGGATCAGGACGACTACGAGGAGACGAGGGACTGGGCGGAGGACGTCACCGCGACCAGCCTGAGGACCTACGACCGGACGGACGAGACCGGCACCCACGAGGAGAGCACGCCCTGGCCTGCCAGCGTCATGCCGCTGTTCGTGATCTTCAAATCCGGTCCGTCCAGAGCGCACGGACTGCGTCACGGCCGTACGGACGAGAGCGGTCAGGAGGACACGCGGCCGGTGTCGGTGACGGCCGAACAGCTCGCGAAGGTGCTGAGGGCCGATCCCCGGATGCGCCAGCTGTTGCCGGCGGATGGCAATCGGCCTTTGGTGGTCGTGTCACCGGGCTGGTCGCCAGCCGACGGCCGGACGTTCACCGATGTGTTCTCCCAGGGGGGTTTCCGCAGGAACGTTCATCTGCTGGCGAGTGGCCAGCTCACCGGCCCCGGCTGGTTCGAGGTGGACGGACCCAGGCTGGAGACCTTCACCCCGCCTCCTCCAAGGCCTGACGACATCGTGTCGTACCCGTCGGTGAACGGGAAACTGGGCACTTACGGGCAGTTCTTCCCGAACGACGTGGACGACGTCCTGGGGATGTCGGCCGAAGCGCGCCGTGACCGTGCCGTGCGGCACCTGTACTACCTCAAGGAGATCTCGCCGGCGACCAAGGACGAGAACGGCGGCGAGGTGCCCGCGAGGTACGCCCCGTACCTGACGCCCTTCGCGATGTCCGACAAGGCCGTGTGGATTCAGAGCGGTCACGGGGACGTGGGTGGCCTTGAGTTCAGGACGAAGACCGACTCGCCGCTGCACTTCGGTGACAGTGTCACGCTCCGGGGCGGCGACGCGGCCAGGATCATGTATGGCACCTCCGCGTACATGGGTGCGCGTTCCGACCCGGAACGTCCGATCATGCTGGTGTTCTGCATGGCCGACGCGGTGAGCGCCAGCAAGAACGAAAGCGACGCCAAGGCTCTGGGCAAGGAATGGAACAAGGCCGTCAGCGCGAAGGCCGTCACCTATGCGGCCGAGACGGTCATAGTGACCGCTCCTGGCAAGCCGGTCGTGGTCACGGCAGGCGGGTCACTGGCCGACGCCGACCGTTCCCCCGGCGATGGCGGCGGGTCCGTGCCACTGTCGGACCTGGCAGCCGATCGGATCGATCCGCTCGAGGTGGAGCTGTCCTGGCGAGGAAACGAACTGCTGGCACGAGACGCCGAGCGGGTACGGCAGATCGCGCGCAAGGTCGCCAGGGCGGCGGCATGGCGTCAGCGGAACGAAGCCGACCTGCCGGAGGTGACGATCTCCACCGAACCGGTCGCCGCGGTCTTCCGTGCCGAGTTGGCCGCCGAACTCACGCGACTCGGGAGGCTGGGGCGCGCGGTTTCGCCTACTGACATCACCATCACCGTCGCGGGGCGCCCTCACCAGAAGCGGTTCGCCAGAATCAGTGTCGTCCTGCCTGGACACGCGCTCGGGGCAGACGCGGTGGCCGGTATCACCGGGCACCTCGACGGCATCGCGAACGCCGAGGTCGACGCGCTGGAGACGGCGTTCGCCAAGCTCGTGAACGACGCGCCGCAGCCTCGGACGGAGACCGTCGGTGCGGACCCGGTGGCGGACGCCCTGCCTTCGCCGTCCACCACGGACGCCGCGCCTTCGCCGTCTGCCACAGGCGACGCACCGGATGCTCGACTGGACGAGCCCGATGCGGCGTCCACAGAGGACGTTCGACCGCTGATCCACCGCGATGGCCTGCCGGAGCTTCCCTGGACCGACGAGGTCGACCGTGCTCAGCGGTACCTCCTGCGACTCACTCCTGCGCAGCGATGGACGCTGCTGGACAAGGTCTCGCAGGGTTTCGTCGTCTCGAACGCCGCCTTCCGCGCGGTGCTGGCCCGCGAACTCGGGGTGAAGGGCAACAACGTCGCGTTGGCGAGGGCCAGGAGGCTGGCCACCCGGTTCGGTGAGGACCAGGTCCGGATTCGTCCCGGTGGCCTTAAGGAGACGGACGCCTGGCTGGCGCACAGCACGTCGTCCCAAAGGGCTCATTCCGGCAGCGAGTCGGACCCCGGTGTCCTCCTGCTGGACTCGCCGGAGGGGACGATCGTCGAGTCGTCGGAGGACGAGTCGTCGGACGTCGCGTCGGGTGGCGGCTCCCCGGTGTTCGCGGTGCTGCCGGACGTCTTCCCACCGGCGGGAATCGTGGCGTCCGGTGCGTTGAGCTACGACTCGGGGCTGGGCACGGACAAGGCCTTCTGGGAGCGGGTGTACGCGACCCTGGAGGAAGCCACCGAGCTGACCAGGATCGGGCCTCCTCCGTTCTACGTCTTCGTGACCTGGGCCGGCAACAAGATCATGGTCGACGGCAAGCTGGTGGACGGCACCCAGTTGGCCGAGGCCATGCGGAGGTCGCCTCACTTCCAGGCGTACGCCGCCGATCGTTCGGTGCCGATCAGGCTGGTCGGCCGCACGTACCGGGACAAGCTCCGGTCCATCCCCTCGGAGCACAAGCTGGCCATGCAGTTCCTACAGGCGGATCGGGGGCCGACCGACGCGTTCCGGTACGCGGAGCTGGCCGTTCAGCAGGTCGAGGCCGACAGCAACGGTGACATCGTTCCGGTTCCGGACAGTGGCTATCTGCCTGTGCCCGTGATCGAGCCGGACGATGTCCAGTGGACGGCGTTCACGGGTCCGACCGGCGAGAACTTCGGGCTCGCGTTCGACGTCGAACCTCTGTCGACCATCGCCCGACGGCTGAAGCCGGTGGAATCCGATCTGGCGCTGCGGCTGATCTACGAGGAAGTGCCTCACTCCACGCGCGTTCGTCTCACCCAGCAGGCATGGGTGCCCGAGACGTTCGGGTCCAGGGTTCGCCCCGTGCTGGTCGCGCTCAGCAGCAGGGACGGCGTGTTCATGGTGCCGTTGCCTGGCGGGCACGCCACCGCGGCGACTCCGTTGAGGATGGCGGAGCTGCTGCTCGGCTCCACGGCGTTCAAGCCCTACCGCTCCCTGATCACGAGGCCTCGGCTCCTGCTGCTCAGCGACGACCCCGGTGACGGTGGTCAGGGGCGGACCATGGCCGACTTCGCGGACGCTCTTCAGCGGCTCAACGGTGAGCCTTGGCAGACACATGAGTTCGCGGGCAGGCTGGCCTACGGCACCACAGGACTCATCCTTCCCCCCAACGCCGTCGTCAACGCTGGCCCTCCGCTGTCGATTCGGTCAGTCTTCACGATCATCACGCCGTCGGTGTTCGGGTTCCCGGCGGACAGTGGCGCGTCCGCGCGGATCGCCGACCTCGCCGACGAGGTGGACAGCGGGACGTCGACCCTCGATGGTCCTTGGACGTCGGTGCGCCGCACGCGAGGCAAGAAGCCACTGTTCGTCGTCGTGGACTCGCCTGACGGCACCTACGCGCGAGTCATGTCACGGGCCGGCAGAAAGTACGACGTGAGCGGCGCAGACCTGGCGTCGATGCTGCTCAGGGTTCGCGATTTCGCCGAGGCGCTGGACGATGATCCGGACGTCCCGGTGGTCCTGCTGGCTCGCGACGCGGGACGATCCGTACCCGGTGGCTCACTGGGATACCAGTTCGCCGGTGAGCTGCGCGGCAGGGTTGGCTTCTTCGGTGACGTCTATGCGCCGATCGGAGATCCCGACGCCCCAGAAGACCGTTCGGACGTCGAGTTCGCCCGCGTGTCGAACCTGCGAGGAACAGACCTCGAAGTCGACGTCCTGCTCGGCGCGGCCGGGGAGTCGCTCGGGCTGTACTTCTTCGGAGACGGCAGCAACGCGGACATGCCCTACGTCACGGCATGGGCCAGGGAGGTCACTCCGGCATCGCTTGCCCAGCACCGGGTGGAACTGCCGCACGGTGACCTGACCGCGTTGAAGCCGTCAGGCTGGCCAGCGTGGACCCTGCCGATCCTGGTGTTCGTGACGGAGGACCAGGGCAAGATCCCCGTCATCCGCAAGGACGGCATGGCGGTGCGGTTGTCGCCGGACCGGTTCGCGAAGATGTTGGCGACTCAGCCGCAGTTCCGCCGGATGCTGGCCTACTCCCCGCACCGGCCGATCCTGCTCGTCTCGACGACAGGCGGGACGACTGTCGGCAAGGCGATCGTCGAGGCTCTGCTGGACGGAGGGGTGGCCCGAAAGCTTTTCGAGGCTCCGCATGGTCTGTCGCTCGACGCGGGCGGGGAACTGACGGTCAGGGGCCGGCGCTTCGCGGTCCATCGTCCACCGGCTCCCCGCGCGGACCAGATCATGTGGTACCCGAGGCAGGACTCATGGCAGAGCGGGTCCGGGCACATCGCTCCCACTGATCCGAGTGATCCCTGGTTGATGCCTCTTTCCGCGAGCATCGACAAGCAAGTGAGGCAGCAGTACTACCTCAGGCGGGTGGCGTCCGCGAAGCAGGACGCCCAGGGACAGGTGATCGAGTACGCGTGGGTCATTCCCTACCTGTCGCCGAACGCCTCCGGGGACCTCCCCGCCTACGTCTGGGACGGTCACGGGACGGAGACCGGCTTCGTGCTCGGGCTCGCGACCGGTAACCCGATGGAGGTCGGCGACTCCGTCGTGGTCGGAGGCAAGGAGGCGGCCAAGCTCCTGAACGCGAGCGGCTTCTACCAGATGGCCGGGCTGGACCCGCAGATGCCGGTGCTGCTGTCGGTGTGTGTGGCGGACAGTGTGAGTCCGGGCCGAGAGGGCTCCGCCGCCGCGTTGTTCTCCCGTCACTGGAGGCTTGTCCACGGCGGTAAGCCAGAGGTGGTCGGAACCCACAGAGACGTTTACGTCTCTCCGAACAGCTCGGTCCGCAGCGTGAAGGCGTCCACGTTCCGTGCGGTGGGACAGCTCGGGAACTCGCTTGACGACGGGATTCCGTTGTGGGATCTGGCCGCCGCGAACATCGACTCGGTCGACACGAAGTTCGACGCGACAGGGGTGCTGGGCAAGCTCGGAACCATGTTGCTGCACTCGCTTGCTCGTAAGGTGGCGAGAGCGGCGGCATGGCGAGCGCTCAACGGTGCCGGCATGCCCAAGCTCGTCGTCAACGGGTACACCGACGACCTGGGCGAATCGCCGTCCGAGAGCGCCTACGCCGCGATCAGGTCGGAAATGGTCGCGGAGTGGGGACGACTGGGCAGGCTCGCGCGGGGGCTCGGCGTCGACGATGTCGCTGTCGACCTCGTGGATCTCCTCATTCCGCCCGGTGCGCGCCGCCACGCCACCGTCAGCGTCGAGTTGCCCGTGCACGAGCTTGGCCTTGCCGCGATCGCCGAGGTGCAGGGGCGGACCAAGGACAGCGAGACACCGGAAACCATCGAGAAGCTCGACAGGGCATTCGCCAAACTGGCGCTCCCGCCCGCCCAGCCGGCCTGGCAGGGCGGCACGCCGCACCGCACCCAGCCGATGGCGCGCGCCAGGATCACGGAGACCCCGGCCGCCGTGCACGAGCCTTCGGCCCATGCTTCCGGAGGACTCAGCTTCGACCTGGGCGGCTATGTCGATCTTGACGACGAGGCGCGGACGACCCGGTATGCGGCCGTGCCCCCTGCGCCGGCTGACGAAAAGCCGTTCTACCTCTATCTGACGCCAGGCAGCGGCGGCCTGTACGCCAACGGTTCCTGGGTGTCCCCGCGAGTTCTGCTGGAGATTCTGAAGAACTCGCCCCACTACCGGCAGCACGCGGCGGGCTCACCCGTGCCGGTGCGGATCGTCGGGGCCGACCCGCGGCACAGGGAAGTCCGCCAGTTCGCGGCACTTCTGCGGAGCAAGGACGGATTCCGCCTCGTCGAGGCGAGCAAGTACCAGGAAGACGGTTTCCAGCGGGTCGCGGAGATCCAGCCGGACGACGTGGCGTGGCTGCCGTTGTACCGCGCGGACGGCAGCCTGCTCGGCGCGAGCTTCGACACCGAGGCCCGTCAGGCAAGCGGCACGGTCCTGAACGCGAGTCAGGGGACTGACGAGAGCGTCCGTCTCGTCCTTGAGGAACACACCGAGGCGGGCGGCCTCACGGACGTCCGGCCGAAGATCGCCTTGTGGGCGGACACGACGGACGGAGCGAGACTGCGGCCGTTCGAGTTGTTACTCGACGCCGACGGCGAGGAGTTCGTCGTTCCGCTGCGCGGTGACGGCACTGTCCGGGTCTCGCCGGAGGAGATGGCGAAGCTCGCGTACAAGTCGGAGTTGTTCGCGAAGTTCCAGCAGGGGAACGGGCAGCCGGACGTCCTGCTGATCACGAACGATCCCGCCGCCGACCACGCCTCCACCAGCGAGGCCAACCGCAGGTTCCAGGCGCGGCTGCGCGAGTTGGGAGGACCGCGGCGGATCACCGCCTACGCCGGACCAGCCGACCACGACGCGACGGTGTCCAGCCTGCGCGTGCCGCAGGGGGCCAAGTTCGAGCAGACGTTCTCCTCGCGCAAGAACGACAAATTCTCCCTGAACGCGGCCGCTGTCCGGAAATCGGTGAGTCCGGCGATCGTCACGTCGACCGGCTCCGTGTTCGCGTTCCCGCTGCCCGGTCACGAGATGCCTGGACTGCGCAACCTCACGTCGGCTGTGCGGGAGGGCAGGTTCGAACCCGACGCCATGACCGGTCGCCGTCCGCTGTACGTCATGGCGGACTCGCCGGATGGCAGGCACTTCCGGGTCTCGCTGCACGGAGGGCGGGAGCTGGAGCTCAGCGGCGCCGACTTCGGGCGGATGGTGCTGACTCACCCGGTGGTGCGGCGTGAGCTCGCGGCGGATCCCGACCGGCCGGTGGTGCTGGTGACGACGCACAGCGTCACGACCCCCCACTTCGGGGACGCGGCCCACGACTTCGCCGCGGCCTTGCAGGAAGCGGGCATCTACCGCGATGTCTACTCGTGGGCCTCTCCCGAGTCTCGCGGTGACCAGGACGAGGAGTTCGCTCTGGTGTCCGGCCTGCGTGACGGAGACCTGGACGTCGAGGTGCTCGACAACGGCGACGGCCATCCGGTCGCGCTCTACGTTCGCGCGGACAACGACGACGCGGACTACCAGGCGGCCAAGGAGTGGGCGCTCCACGCGACGGACGAGAAGTTGCGTGCCTACCAGGTCGAGGCTGCTGACGGCTCACGAGACGTGCGTGACGCGGACTGGACTGAGATGCCGCTCTTCCTGATCGCGGGATCGGGCGCGGGTGGTTTCCGAGGCAAGCGCCGTGACGGCGTGACGGTGCCGCTGACGTCGGAACAGCTGGCCAAGGTATTGAGCGGAAACCCCCGGCTCAGGGAGATTCTCGGCACGGACGGTGCCGGCCGGTCGATCGTCCTCGCGTCGCCGGACGGCGGCGTGACAGACGGCGACAAGGTGCGCGATTCGCTGCTGGAGGGTGGATTCCGGCGGACCCTGCGCACGGCGACCGCCGGACTGACGTTCAAGCCCGACGGCACCATCACCGTCAGGGAGTCGGCTCTCGCCATCCACGAGGCGTCGAACCAGTCCGAACTGACCGCGGCCGACATCGTCACGCATCCCAGGGTGACGTTGTTGCGCGCGGTGGACGGTCAGTACTTCCCGAGCTCGCCGGTCGACACGTATCTAATGTCCCGGACCGCGCGAAGCATGTCCTCGCGCAGGCGGTACTACGTCCGGGAGGAGGTCACCGAGGCGTCGAGGAAGAACGGGCCGTCCGAGACGGAGTACGTCGCGTACCTCAGCCCGATCGCGGGGGGCGGCAAGCCGTACGTGATCGACAGCCACGGCACCCCAGAGGGGTTCGTCGTCGGACTGCCGACCAGTAGGAAGTGGGAGATCGGCGACACGGTCGTGATCGGTGGCGCGACCATGTCGAGGCTGGTGTCGACGGGTGCCGCCTACCAGCGGGCAGGCACGCGCGAGGAGCACTCCGTCCTGCTGCTCGCCTGTTCGGTGAACCAGTCCGGCGCCGTGCGGGATCTCGACGCCGGCCTGCGGTCCGCGCGGAAGACGCCGTCCAGGATCGTGGGGTTCACGTCAGGCCTGCGAGTCCACTCCGGCAACGGTCTTCTCGTCGCCGACCAGGACGGCGGTCCCGCGCTGGCGGGGACAGAAGGCGCCCTGCCGCCACTGCCGCTCGCCGACCTCGCGGCCGACGCGATCAATCCGGTCACGGTGTCCTTCCCCGCCAGGAGCAAGACGCTGCTCGCGGACCAGCGGGATCAGGTGGCGGACACCGCTCGCAGGGTGGCCCGCGCGGCGGTCTGGTACGCGGCGAACGGTGCTGGTCCGATCCGGGTCAAGATCACCGGCTTCGGCACGATCGGCACGGTATCGCGCGGTGCGAGGGCAGGGCTCGACCGGGCGAACGCGACGAACGACCTGTTCATGGCGCGGGTGCGCGCCGAGTTCGCGGTGCTGCGGAAGTACGGGCTCGACACCGACCCAGCGCATCTCAAGATCGACGTGATCGGCGACGCGGTGCCACGAGGAGGCGCGCGGGTGGCGACCATCGAGGTGACTCTCCCCTCGGTGGACGTCGGTCAGCGGGCGTTGCGGAACCTCGCGGTGACCAAGAGCAACGACGCGGTGGCCGAAGTGGACACCGCCTTCGCCAAGCTCACCCCTGACGCGCGGGACCACGGCGGCGGCGGCTCTGGCTGGGGTGGCCTGGTGCGGCGCGGCAGGCAGGGCTTCGTCGACACCTTCGGTTCGTCGCCGAGCAAGGCGGGCGGACTGGGCTACAACTGGACCAACGATTCCACCGCGCGCTGGACTCACCTGGAGGGCTCGATCCCCGGAGGCGCCGACAGGCCCTTCGACATCTTCGCCCTCCAGAACGGCGACGCCTTCCAGATCGCGGATCGTATGGTCGACGCGGCCTCGTTCGCCGCGATCGTGGCCTCGTCGCCGCACTTCGCCGCCAACGCGTCGGACGCGCGGACACGAGTGCGGCTGTTCGGTCTCGACCTGAACGACGCGGTGCGGGCAGGGCAGCTCGCGCAACGGTTCGGAGAGGCGCTGCGCGGTCACGGACCTTTCCGCCTCGTCGAGGCCGCGCTCTTCTCGCTGGAGATCGGGCAGGACGGTCAGGCGCGGGCGCTGTCGGGCAGCCGGATCGCGAGGGCGACCTCTCCGAGGGTCGACGACGTGTCCTGGATTCCGATGACCGACGTCGACGGCCAGATGTTCGGCATGGCCTTCGACTCGGAGCTCCGGCGGAAGCAGAACTTGGCGCAGGCCAGCCGTCGGCTCACCGCCGACCTCCAGACCAGGGTCATGAAGGAGATCGGCGACGGCGCGGGCCAGCGGCGCGCCCTGAACCAGGTCTGGGTGCCGTCGGCGGACGGTGCTCGTAGTCGCGTCGCGCTGCTGTTGCTCACCGGTGACGGCACGACCTTCGACGTACCGCTGAACACCGGTATCACGCTCAGGGTCCCCGCCGCGGAGACCGCCAAGCTCATCCTCGGGTCATCCCACTTCTCGGCCTTCACCAGTGGCGGCGTGCTGCCGACGCTGCTCCTCGTGACCTCCACGATGGGCGTCGATCCGCCGGGAGCCAACCCGACTGCCCAGCAGTTGGCGGTGGCGAAGCAGAAGATGGCGATGGCGAAGCGGACGAACGCGGACCTGCTCGCGGCGATGCGGGCGCTGAGCCGCAGCCCTTGGCAGAGCTTCGACTACGCCGGGCGAGCAGGCATCGTGGAGGGCACGCTGGCCGTCCGCTGGAACGCGGAGTTCACCCCGGCGCCGCTGCCCCCCGTCGCCGATATCGCGCATCTGTTCCTGGGGAACGTGTTCGGCTTCCCCGGAGCCGACGTGACGCCCCGGGCGGTCCAGGCGTTCGCCCAGTCCGTGGCCCGGCTCCGTACGTCCGCGCTCGGCCGGACGTCGGGCAGCACCACGCTCTACATCGTGGTGGATTCGTCCGACGGAAGGTTCGCCAGACTGCGCGGCCGGTCCGGTGCGTTGATCGAGGTCGACGGCACTCGGCTCGGCGAGATGCTGCTGACGGTTCCCGAGTTCCGCCAGGCGATGAAGGATGATCCCGAACGGCCGTGGAGGGTCGTCGGACGCCGCGCGGGAGAACTGGCAGGACCGGGCGGGCTCGCGTTCGACCTCGCCGGTGCGCTGAGGAAGGAAGGGTTCTTCGGACAGGGACTCGCCACGACCGGCGAGCCGGCGCCGCTGCTCGGGGGTGCTGTCACACTCGCCGATGTCGACGTCGAGGACGTGTCGACGATCAGGCACGGCGATCTCGCGCTCAGCGTGCTGCCGGCGGGGCCGGGCGGCGTCCAGGGGATGTACATCTGGAGTTCCGGCAACAGGGGTGGCTACGACAAGGCGGCGCTGTGGACGTCGAAGGCGACGCTGGACACGTTGGCGGAGTATCAGATCGTCGGTCCTGACGGTCGGGCGCGGACTCGTCGGTCGTCGTTGACGATGCCGCCGCTCGTGGTTTTCGTGGACTCGGGTCCGGACGGCTACCATGCGCTGCGCCACGGAGGAAAGAGCGCGCCGCAGAACACCAAGCCGTTGTTCGTCTCTCCGGCCGAACTGGCCGCGATGATGTCGGGCCTGTCGATGCTCACGCGGTCACGCGGTCTGGCGAACAGGCAGCCGATTCTGCTGATCTCGCCGAACGGCGTGCTCGGCATCGGGGATCGGCTGGCCCAGGCGTTGATGGCGAGCGGACACCGGCTGTCCGTGTTCGAGGCGGCGCCGGCCGATGGCTGGCAGGCAGACGGCAGGCTCAGGCTGACAGATCAGGGATTGATCGAGCATCCGCTCCCCACACCGGGGCCTGCCGACGTCGTGCTGCACGGCGTCCATCGCGGCGGACCTTCCGGCTCCTTCGTGGCCTACGCCCCCGTGAAGGCCAACGACCTGATCACCATGCACATGAGCGCGCACAACGACAACGCGGCGCAGCAGATGTACCACTTGAAGACGCTGACGACGCAGGAGACGGACGCGCAGGGCAACCAGGTAAGCAGGACCCGGTCCATCGCGTATCTGTCGCCGTGGGCAGGAGACGACAACCCGCCCGTGTTCTTCATGGGACACGCGAACGCCACCGGATTCCGGTTCGCCCTCAAGACCGACCGTCCAGGGGAACTCGGTGACGAGGTGGTGCTCGACGGCGCGACGGCCGCGAAGGCGTACTTCGCGAGCGACGTCTACCGGCGGGCACAGCTCGACGGAAACAGGCCTGTCGTCCTTCAGTCGTGCAGGGTCAACGCGATCCAGCCCGCAGGAGACACCTTCGCCGCCAGGGTGCGGGCCGAGGCACGTCAGGCCAGGCTGCGGCGACTGATCAACGGCACTCCTCGGTTCTACGCCGCGAACAGTCAGGTCCGCATGATCGGGCTGAGCGGAGGCCGTGACATCGACGCGGGCGCGTTCTTCAGCGAGGCGGGCACGCCAACGCCACGACCGGAGGACGATGTGCCGCTGGCGGACCTGGCGGCCTCCCGGATCGAGCCGGAGATGGTCTTCTTCGGCTCCGACATCGACCCGAGCCTGTCGGAGGGCGACGCGGAGAAGATCCGCAGGCTCGGGCAGCGGATCGCCCGTGCGGCGTTGTGGCGCAAGCGCAACGGCGCCGAACTACCCTTCGTGACGGTTGCCGGCGGCAGCATGACGGTGGCGGACCTCGTTGCTTCGGCGTTGCAGAACGAGATGGCCGTGGAATGGGCGCGCAGGGGCAGGCTGGGACGAGGTCTGACGCTCGGGGACGTGACGATCGAGATCGGCAGCCTCGACCGGACACCCGCGACGACCGTGTTGATCACAACGCTCCTGTCGGCCGAGGATCTCGGCGAGAGCGAGTTGGAGGCCATCGAACCGAAGTTCGACACGACCAGGATCGCGGCCGTCAACGCCAAGTTCGCGAAACTCGCGCACGACGGCCAGCCCGCGCCGGGACCGATCGACTCACCGGACCCCGACTCCGATGTGGAGATGACGCTCGTACTGGGGTCGGACACGACGGACTCCTCCGAACAGGGGGGACCGGCCGGGTTCACGCTGGTCGAGCGAACCGCTGAGCTTCCCGGTGTGGTGACCTACGAACCGGGGCTGCACGTGGCTGGTGGCGTGAGCTTTGACAGCGAGGGAGACGGGTCCGATGACATCCACTGGAGGGTCCAGTACCAGTCCTTGCGTGGCGACGCCGACGCCTTCCACGTGCTGGTCCGGAAAAAGGACGGGAAGTTCCTGGTCAACGGTTCGTTGCTGGACGGCACCGCGTTCGCCGGGCTCGTGCGCCGCTCGCCGCACTTCGAAGAACACGCCGGTGGCTTCACGGTTCCGGTGCGACTGGTCTGGGAAGGGCCGCGGCACGACACGGCGGCCGAAAGCGAGGTCGTGAAGTTCATCGAGGCTCTCGGCACGCCCGAACAACCGCGTTACGTCGAGTTCTCGAACGGCGTGGCCGACTTCAGGACCGTGCACGTCCCCGTGCATCCCAAGTCTGTCCAGTGGGTGCCGATCATCGGAGGTGATGGCGCCGAACGCGGTATGGGGTTCGCGTCGGGGGACGAGGCGAAGCAGGCGCTGGGCGGCTTGAGCGCGCACGTCGAGGACGAAAGCCTGCGGATGATCGAGACGTACGACGCCGCCGGCAAGCGAACCGGGGGAAAGAGGAAGCTCGCGGAGTGGGCGCCGGCGACGACGGGCGGTCGTGTCCGGCCCGTGCCTCTTGTGCTGGACAGTGAGGGCGACTTCCTCGCCGTTCCGCTGAACAACGGGATGACCGAGTTTCTGTCTCCCGAGGAAGCGGCTCGGCTGGTGTTCGAGTCGGACTTGTTCGGGCGTTTGGTGCTGGGGCAGGTGAAGCGCCCGCCGTTGTTGCTCTTCACCTCTCGGCAGGGCGGTTCGTCCGGCGGTGCGGTGAACGCGAAGTTCGTGGAGGCGTTGCGGGGCCTGGCGGGCTCGTTGCACGTCTTCGACTACGACGGGCCGTTGGAGGTGTCGAAGGGGTGGCCTGTTCCCCGGATTCCGGCGGGGCGGGTCATGGGGGAGAGCGTGCCGTCAGGGGTGCGGCTGCTGGTGACGGGTTCAGGATCGGTGTTCGGTCTGCCGTCGTCGGAGGAGTCGGCGCGGCGGATGGAACTGTTCGGCGAGGCGGTGGCGTCCGGATCGGTGTCGGTTGGCAGCGTAGGGCGGTTGCGCGGCCGCAATCCGTTGTTCGTCGTCGTGGATTCGGTGGATGGCACGTTCGCGGAGGTGCTGGGAGAGGGCGGGGTTGTTCATGAGGTGGGTGGGGGTGTGCTGGCGCGGTTGTTGCGGGGGAACGCGGAGTTTGAGAGCGCGTTGAGGGCGGAGCCGGGGCGGCCGGTGGTGCTGGTGGGCGCGCGGAGCGGCGAGCGGGCGAAGTTCGGTGGGGTGGGCTTCGACTTCGCGGGTGAGTTGAGGCTGGGCAAGGACTTCCGCGACGTGTTCGCGGTCGGGGCGGTGGCAGGAGCCAGTGGTCTGCTCGGTGACGGCGGGGGCGAACCGAGGTTCACGCTGGTGTCGGTGTTGCGGGCAGGGGATCTCAAGACGGATGCGTTGCTGAACTCCGCTGGAGAGATGGTGGCGTGGTTCGTGCGGTCTCCCGGCGACAGGCGGAAGTTCGAAGAGGCGAAGAAGTGGGCGCTCAACGCTGTCGGCGACCAGCGGAAGAAATACCGCTTCACTGACGGTTCCGGCACGTTCGAAATGGGCTACCGCGGGGTCACCAGCGAGCTTCCCGTCGTCATCTTCGTGGGGCTCACACACGACAAGCGAGGTATTCGGACAAGCAGGCAGGACAGCGCGGAACAGGTGCTGTCGATCGGTGAGCTGGCCGGTGTGCTGCGAGGCGACCCGAAACTGCGCGAACTGCTCGGCACCGACAAGTCACTGCCGATCGTGCTGGTGTCGCAGGACGGCATGGTGCCCGCGATCGCGGACTTCACCGAGGAGATGGCGAAGGGCGCGTACCTTCGCAAGGTTCATGTCCCGGCACAGGCGGTGACTCCTCGGCCCGACGGCGTGATCTACATGGGCAAGGGCCAGGTGGAGAGCCATGTCCACGCGCTCAGCTTCGAGCAGAAGAGTGGCCTGATCTTCAGTCAGCCCTCGACGAGCGCGCAGGTCGGAACCTACGGCCAGTTCTTCGCGCTCGACCACCAGGAGGTCTTCGAGCGGGCCTCGATCGCTCGCAAGACGACGGACATGACGCTGCGCATCCACATGGAGGTCGTGGACACCGGAGCTCGTGACTCGGCGGGTGAGCCGATTCTCCGGGTGGCCCCGTATCTGTCGCCGTGGAGCGGAGCGGGCGTGCCACCGTGGTTCGTCAACGGCCACGGCAGCCCGACCACGTCCTCGGCAGCGCTGAAGACGGAACATCCGCTGCAACTCGGTGACTCGCTGAAGGTCAGCGGGCGTGACCTGGCGATGATCGTGGGGGCGTCCGCGTCGTACCAGCTCGCGCAACCCCATCCCGATTCCTGGGTCGCGCTCATGCAGTGCAACCAGAACGCGCGGGTGGAGGACGGCCAGGAGAACGTCGCGACCGGCTTCGGAAAGGCGTGGAAGTCGAGCAAGATCCGTGTGTTCGGCGCGCTGTCGACGGTCAGCACACGCCAAAGCGTCGCGGTGCACGCCCGTGGACTGGGGAACAGGTTCGAGTCGGTGCCGCAGCACGGCAGGAGCGCGCTGCCCAGGGTGTCGCTGAAGGATCTCGTCGTCGACGAGATCGACACGGTGTCACTGTCGTTCGGGAAGTCGAGCAAGACGATCGGGGACCAGGGGCGCGCCGAGCTGCGTTCCGCCGCTGACCAGCTCGTGCCGGTGGTGTGGTGGAGGCTGCGCACCGGAGCCGCTCTGCCGGAGATCACGATCACCGGCCAGGGCCGCGCCAAGAGCTCGATCTTCTGGAAGGCGCGCCGGTGGTGGAGGCGCGAGGTGCCGGGACAGAAGCAGGCGCTTGCGGCGAAGGGCGAGCTGACCAGGGCGCTGAACGAGAGCGTCGAACGGTATCGCGCGGCGGGCATCGACTTCGACGTGTCCCTGATCCCGATCCGGCTGGAGACCGCGGATTCGGTCGTCGGCCAGGCCGCGTCCGCGGTCGTGGCGTTCGAGGTGCCCGCCGCGGAGCTGGGCCAGACAGCGCTCACACAGGCACCCTTGTTCAACTCGCTCACCCAGGAGCAGCGCAACTACAAGGACCTCTGGACCGAGCGCCTGTTCGTGGCGTTCGAGGCGCTCTCCCACTCGCCCTGGGGTGAAGGCCATCCGCCGTCGGAGAGCGCCGCGGGCGGGCTGAGCTTCAACGAGGGCGTCCGGTGGGACAAGCCGCACTGGGAGGCTGTGTACGACTCGTTGCCGGACGGCGGTGTCAAGGAGTTCGTCGTCATGGTGACCGGCTCCGGCAACAAGTTCATGGTCAACGGCAAGCTGATCGACGGCACCGAGCTCGCTCGGCTGGCGGCGAGTTCGCCGATGTTCAAGTACCACGCCGCCGACGTGTCGGTACCGGTCAGGCTCGTGGTGGTGCCTCGACGCGGCACCGAGGTGGAATCGCTTGGCATCAAGCGATTCCGCACCGCGCTCGCCGCTGGCGGCCCGGCCCGTGAGGTCTCGACTCAGGTGTTCGAGTCGGACCTGGACTCCGCCACGGGCTCGGCAGGAGACCTGCTGTCGCGTCCTCGGTGGGCCGAGGTCGTCCTCCCGCCTCGTCCGGAGTCGACTACCAGCGAGGCGTCCGGGACGAACACGGGTCGCGAAGAGGCCGACGGTGATGAGTCCGGCGGCGGGACCGTGTCGACCGACGAGGGTTTTTCGCCGGTTTCCTCTTCGACGATCGCGGAGGTACGCGCCCGCACGGCCGTGTCCGAGCGGATGCGCGGTGGTGACGACGCTCGTGCGGTCACCTCATCCGAGACGGGATCGCCACGATCCCTGGCGGGGCCGATCGGATACGAAGTACGCGACCTGAACGTGAACGGTGTCAGGGTCAAGGACCTGACGGTGCGTCTGCACGTCGCCGATCGTGACCCCGAGATGGAACAGCGGGCACTGACGGGCGTCGAGGAGATGCTCAACGACGGGCGCCGGCTCCCCGGAGGTGAACAACTCCACGTGACCGTGGAGTTCACCGACGATCAGGAGGCGGCGGACGCGACCGTGTCGATCACCACCGGAACCGGGGACCTGCCGGACCAGGTGACATGGCCCAGGAACATGAGCGAACGTGACCTGGCGCGATCGATCGGGCGTCTGCTGGGAATGCGGGACGAGGACCTGACGGTCGACAGGGTGATGTTGCCGGATTTTCCGGGTCACCCGACGAAGAGCGGGTGGCAGACGAAGGAGCGGTGACGACAGGCGGAGCGGAGCCTGAGAGGTCGGAACTCATGCCACCTCCTCCTCTGGCGTTGGAGCGCCGCACCGCGTCGACGTCGATGCCGGGAACCGAGCCAGGTCCCGCACCGATCGAACAGGCGCAGGACGTGTTCCCGCTCAGCTCGCCAGAGAGCATGGTGGAGGACACGAGCGCTGATCCGCCGGAGTTCGCCGGGGCGGTGCGCCATCAGCCGAACGGGCGTGTGGCGGGCGGACTGAGCTTCGACAGTGTCGGCGACGGTTCCCGAGACACGCACTGGCGGGCTCTCTACGCGTCCGCACCCGGTGAGTCGGGCGCCTTCTACGTCTTCGTGCGGGCAGGGGAAGGGAAGTTCCTGGTCAACGGATCACCGCTCGGCGGAGTCGCCTTCGCCGGACTGGTGAGCGGGTCTCCCCACTTCCAGGAGCACGCGGGGGAGTCCACGGTACCGGTGCGCCTGGTCTGGGACGGAGCAGGGACGACGGCGGCGGACCACTCCGAGGTGCGGGCGTTCGCCGACGCGTTGGGGTCTCCGGAACGACCGCGCATCGTGGAGGCGTCGACGAGCCTCGACGACTTCGTGCCCGTGAAGACCCGGCTCCAGCCGGAGTCGATCACCTGGAAGCCGCTGTGCTCGCGGAACGGCACCGTGGTCGGCATGGGGTCCGTTGCCACGAACCAGGCCTGGGACGTCATGGCGAGCCTGAGCCGGTCCGTCGCGGACGAGAGTCTCAGAGTGGTCGCCGTCCACGATGACCGGACCTCCAAGGAGGAGTGGACGCTCGGGGAGTGGGCGCTGGCGACGACGGGTCAGCGGGTGCGGCCAGTGCCTCTCTACCTGGAGAACTGGAACGGGTCACTCGCCTTGTCGGTGACGAACGGGATGAGAAGGCTCCTGTCTCCCGAGGAAGCGGCTCGGCTGGTGTTCGGGTCGAGTTTGTTCGGGAGTTTGGTGCTGAGGCGGGTGAAGCGCCCGCCGTTGCTGTTGTTCATTTCTCGGGCGGACAGTTCGTCCGGCGACATGGTGAACGCGAGGTTTGTGAAAGCGTTGCTGGGCCTGGCGGGGTCGTTGCACGTTTACGACTATGAGGGGCCGTTGGAGGCGGCGGACGGATGGCCTGTTCCCCGTGTTCCGGTGGGGCGGGTACTGGGGGAAAGCGTGCCATCGGGCGTGCGGATGCTGGTGATGGATTCGGTGTTCGGTGTGCCGTCG
Source organism: Lentzea sp. NBRC 102530 (assembly GCF_030269365.1). Lineage (GTDB taxonomy): Bacteria > Actinomycetota > Actinomycetes > Mycobacteriales > Pseudonocardiaceae > Lentzea. Next base: position 70,153 of record NZ_BSTF01000024.1, on the reverse strand, counting down.
TCGATGGAGTCGGCACGGCGGATGGTGTTGTTCAGGGATGCGGTGGCGTCCGGATCGGTGTCGGTCGACGGCGTGGCGCGGTTGAGCGGCCGTACTCCGCTGTTTGTGGTCGTGGATTCGGTGGATGGCACGTTCGCGGAGGTAGCGGGGGAGGGCGGGGTTGTTCATGAGGTGGGTGGGGGTGTTTTGGCGCGGTTGTTGCGCGGGAATGCCGAGTTTGAGAGTGCGTTGATGGCGGAGCCGGGACGGCCGGTGGTACTGGTGGGTGCGCGTAGTGGTGAGCGGGTCAACTTCGGTGGGCTGGGGTTTGATTTCGCGGGTGAGTTGAGGGTGGGTAAAGACTTCCGCGATGTGTTCGCGGTGGGGGCGGTGGCCGGGGCCGACGGTCTGCTCGGTGATGGTGGAGGCGAACCGGGGTTGACGCTGGTGTCGGTGTTGCGGGCAGGGGATCTCAAGACCGACGCGTTGCTGAACTCTGCTGGTCAGACGGTGGCGTGGTTCGTGCGTTCACCCGGCGACCGGTCGAAGCTCGCGGCGGCGACGAGGTGGGGTTTGGCGGTCAGGTCGCGCACCATGAGGACGTACTCGTACTGGAACGGAAGTGCGTCGGTGGAGGTTCCGTTCGGCGCGGAGCAGACCGGTGATTCGGGCGTGGGTCCTCCGTTCCTGATTCTGGCAGCACTGGAAAACGGCGGATGCGGCTATCACGTCGAGCGCGTGGACGGTGCGGGCATAACGGTGTCCGCAGCCGAGTTGGCCAGGGTGCTGAGGGCTGATCGTGGGCTGCGTTCACGCCTGAGTCTTACACTGGCGAAACCGATCGCCCTCGCGTCACTCGACGGAGCCGTACCCGATGCGGAGGGGTTCGCGAACGAGCTACGAGCGCTCACCTATCACCGGAATGTGCTGACGGCGCAGGACGCGATCACCCTTGAAAGTGGCGGTAGGATTCACTCCGGCCGGGCCCCGTTCATCCTGCACGCGAAATCAGCCTATCCGGAGCGCTCCGGTGCGGTACTCAGTTATCGCCCTGTCGTCGGTGAGCGTCTCGACACCGCCGGGATGTCTTTTTCGGCCGACCTGAAGGACGCCTACTACAACGCGCTCGTCTGGCAGGAAAAACGCGGCGCCGGCACGATGATCTACGGTGAGGTGGAAGACGCCGGATTTGGTCAGGACGGCAGCCCGTTGCTTCGCGCTGTTCACCACCTGACGCCGTGGAACGATGGCGTGAAGTCGCAGTACATGATCGAGACGCACGGCACTCCCGAAGGGATGGCGGTAGCGCTCACGTCGGATCGTCCGTTGCAGGTGGGTGACAAGTTCACTGTTCCCGGTGCGACTCTGGCCACTATCGTGCGGCACTCCGGACATTTCGTCGATGCTCATCTTGATGCGGACACGGCTGTCATCCTGCTCGCCTGCCGGTCCTATTCCGGGCAGAGTGACAGTGGTGCCGCCGCCTCGTTCGCCCGAGCCTGGAACGGTGGTCTGAGCCCTGTCTTCGCCGCGACCGGCAAGGTCACTTTCGGGGAAGGCCAGTCACTGGCGGTGACGGACGGGGGCTCATATCTCCGGGTGTCGGCCCAGCCCGGCACCGTCCCGCCGAAAGTTCCGTTGAGCGCACTGGTCGTCAGTGAGTTCGACGCCGTGGCCATGTCGCTCGGGCGGAGTGGGACCAGCGTCGATCAGACGGCGCTGAGTGAGCTGAGCGCTGTCGCGGACGCTCTTGTTCCGGTGGTGTGGTGGCGACTGCGCAATGGCGCGCCGCTGCCCTCGGTCAGCATCCAGGCGCGGGGGAGCACGCGCGACGGTGCCGCGTACGGCAGAGGGAAGCGACGCAGGCTGGAAGACCCCGCGACCGCCGGGACATCGGCTGTGCGCCACGAGTTGCTGCGTGCGCTGATGGCGAGTGCCGAGCGGTACCGCGCCGTGGGCATGGAGTTCGACCTCTCGCTGATCCCGATCCGGACGGCGACGAGTGAGTCCGCGGCAGGGACCGACGTGTCGGCTCTCGTGGAGGTCGACGTTCCGCACGCCGAACTCGGTCAGTCGGCTTTGCAAGCGATTCCCGAGTTCTCCCAGTCGCAGCCGGAGGAGCAGTCGGAGTACCTGAATACCTGGACCTACGAAGTGGCCGGAGCCTTCCAGGCGCTTTCCCACTCCCGCAGGGGAGAGGGGCATCCGCCGTCGGAGAACGCGGCGGGCGGGCTGAGCTTCAACGAGGGCGTCCGGTGGGACACGCCGCTGTGGGAAGCGCTGTACAAGTCCTTGCCCGCGACAGGGGAGAAGGAGTTCAAGGTCATGGTGACCGGTGTCGGCCGCGGGTTCCTGGTCGACGGCAAGGTGCTTGGCGGCGAGGAGTTCGCCGAGGTGGTGTTCAGGTCGCCTGCCTTCCGCAACCAGGTGTCGAACTCGCGCGTTCCCGTGCGTCTTGTGGTGATGTCCCAGGCGACTTCGCCATTGACGCAGCTCCACTCCGACGCGTTCCTTCTCACGATGTGGGAAGCGGATGAGACCAGGAGCATTCGGGTGGAGATCAGCGATCTGGAACTGCGGTCGTTCGCGAGCTCCGCCGGGGGAGACCCGACGCTCCTTCCATAGCGGTGGCTTGGCGGAGTCCGCCCCCCGCGAGTCGCGCGAACGATTCTTGGGTTGAGGGCGTCCCAGGGCGCGGTATTGCGCATCAGCACTCGGCACTCGGCGCGAACGCCGGGAGCTCGAAATGAGACGCAATCCCTGACAGCGGGTAGTAGAGGCAGTTGTGGCGGGGTGGTCGTGCACTGTGCGCGGCAGTGGTTCCCGCCCCGTGGGAAACTCGGTCCAGCCGTTGTCCTTCCTGGAGGACCTGCATCCTGAGGAGCGAGGAATCGTCATGGACACCGTGACCGACACATCGCAGGACACCGAACCAGCTGGTGCGATGGAGAACTGGTTCCTCCTCATGGACCCGGCGTGGCACCCGAAGACAGAGGACGAGACGCCGCCGATCGAAGCCGTGGTGGGGATGTGGCCCGTCGAAAGCGACGGGACACTGGGAAAGTTCCGCGCGAATCCCGAACACGTGCCATCGGACGCCGAATCGCCCACGGACCCGCTGGACGCCGTGCTGAGGCTGGTGATGCAGCAACGGGCGGAGGCCGAGCACATCCAGCTCATGCTGCGGGACTCCCTGTTCGACATCGCGATGAACGGCGACGGCCGCCCGCTGATCATGAACTCTCCCGATCAGCTTCAGTGTGTCGTCATCGCCACCGGCGAACTGCACCGGCAGCGGGTGAGCGCGCCGGACTGGCGGCGGATCGACCTGGAGGAACTGGTCGTGCTGCTCGCGGATGGCATCGACGTGTTCTTCAACCCCGGAAGTCCCGCGGCCGTACGCCTGACCGGTGACTTCATCCGCGAGACGTTGATGCTGGACGACGAACGGGCCGCTGAGCTGTACGCGGAGCATCAGGAGGCCACCGATCTCCAGGTGGCGCCGTGGAGCCCCCCAGGGGCCGTCGTCGATGTCGTAGACCTGCCGGAGCGCCAGGAGAGCGCCGTGGACGAGGCAGGCAGCGCTCCCACGGGCAGCGCTCCTGAGGATGGCGTCTCCGGCCAGAGCTGAGCTCTCGCGACTCTCCTGGCGGCGCGGGGAACGTCGTCGCGCCTTGATGTCGCCTGCCCGCCATCGGCACGATCCGGCTCCGTGCCGGCCAAGCCGTCGGCCGACCGAGCCTGAGCATCTGCTCAGACTCGGTCGGCCGTTGTCGTTTTGTTCGTGTTTCCCAGTGTTACGGCGCTCGTGGTCGCTGCCGTGCGGAACTATTCGCGCCCGTGGTTCGGGCAAGGGTGAACGTGCTGGGCGGGGGGACCTCAAGGGCAGTTGGGTGGCGGAGGGGCTGCCGCAGCCGTGATTCTCGTGGTGGGCTTGGACACGGCGGTGCAACCCGTCGTCTGATCCAGCTTTGACAAGGAGATGATAAATGTCCGGAACTGTGTCAACCACGACGCCGGGAATGCACAAGGCTGCTGAGCACTTCCTCAGCACCAAGGCTTTCTCGGAGCAGAGCGCGAGCAGCGTTCATCGTGCGTTGGTCGATCTTTCGGGTACCTGGACCGGTAACGCGGCCAGTGCGTTCCAGAACGCGGTGGCGCGATGGATGGCGGATTGCAGGACGATCAACGGCCTGTTGGGGCAGATGGCTGCCGACATGCAGATGAACAGCAAGGAAATCCAGGCGAGTGAGGACGAGAACGCTCGTATCGCCACGTCCCTTCCAGTCGGTGCGAACGCTGGCCTCGACGGCTTCTAGTCGAACCTGACTCTGGCCGGCGAATTCCTTGAAAGGATAGTGACTTGACCACCTACACGTTCAACCGGGCCCAGGCTGACGCCTTCTGTCAGCACATGGCCACCGTCTCGAAGCAGCTCAGGGACGAGCTGGAGCGAATGGACGCCCAGGTGCAGAAGCTTCTGTACGACTGGTCCGACGGAGCCAAGCTCAGCTACGTCAGCGCGAAGCAGCAGTGGGACGCCGCGGCGGCTCGTATGCCGATGACGCTGGAAAGTGTGAAGGGCGCGCTCAACGACATCGGCGTCCAGTACGCGATGACCGAGCGCAACGGAATGAAGCGCTGGGGAAGCTGAGGAATTCGGCGAGCCCGTGATGCCGCTTCTCTGCGGCATCACGGTCGCCCGCTCTGCCGTCTCGGAGCGACTGCTCGACGGAACGAACAAGGAGTGCATTGTGGGATTTGACTACAACAACGCAGTGCCCAACAAATACACCGGCGAGTTCAACGAGTCGGTAGGGGAGTGGAAAGGGCGGCCCGACGATCGTCTGGCGGGGGTCTACCAGCCGCCTCGATCGCCCACCACCGGCGAGGGTGGCGGCACCGACATCCGGGTGAACACCGATGCGCTGCGGCATTTCGCCGGGAATCTCAGGACGTTCGAGAGCTGGCTGCGCGGGCTGCTGCCGAAGCTCGACGGCGTTCGGCTGGCTCCTGGCGGGTTCTACGACGCGAAGGAGCTGACCTCGAAGGTGGTCGGAGTCAACGGTTCTCCTTCGATTCACGGGTCAACCAGGGAGTTCGTCGTTCAGGCGATTCACGCTTTCAAACTGAGCGCGGATGACCTGGAGGCGTTCGCGCTCACCGTCACCAACTCCGAGGAGTTGAACAAGGCGACAGGGGACGACCTTCTGGAAGTTCTCCACGCCGCCAGGCCGGAGATCACCAAGGCGGTCGGCGGAGCGGACGTCCTGTCCGCGCCTCCCGTCTCGACGCTGCCAACGACGACGACCGGCGGCCCGACGACGACGCCGCCTACCACGACGACCTCACCGCCGACGACGACCTCGCCGTCGATCTGATTCGTCACCTGTCGTTCCCACCAGTCCCGGTTCCGGCCCTGTCTCACGCGAAGGCAACTCACCATGGGTGATCAACCGACGAGCCCTCCCGACGACCAGGGCAACGCGCCCAACGGGTTCAGAGTCGGACCGCAGGGCGAGCTCATCGCGCGCTCCGAACAGGATGGTCTCACCAGGGGCGACTACGACAAGTGGGACTGGAAGGCGATCAAGGCCTCGATCTGGAACGGAGCCGCGGTCTCCGCCACCTCGCGTGAAGATCTAGTCGATGGCCCGTCCGACCCGCAGACGCTGTGGAGCGCAGCCGTCACCTTCCTCGAGGTGCAAACCGTGCTGCACACCATCGGCAAGACGCTCGCCAAGCACTCGGAAGCACTTGCGGGAGAAGACGGGCCCTGGAAAGGCGAGGCCTCCGCAGCGTTTCGGATCATGATGACCCAGTTCGCCCAAGCGTTTCTGAACCATGCGACGCAGTTGGACGGAGGAGCCGCTCAGCTGGCGCCGGTGCCGCTGCAACTGCACCAGGCGGGGCAGTACCTCGATTGGGCCAGGCAGTCCGTCCACGCGATCGACCTGCACTACGCGAGCGAAGTCAGGCGCATGGCGTTCCTGCACAACGCCTCGGTCAGGACCCACAGTCAGGCTATCGACGTCATCCTGCCGAATGGCCTGGTCGAGGTCAGCAAGTTCCCCAGGGTCGTCGAGGCGATGACCAACGACATGCGCAAGGTGCTGAAAACCCTGGCGCAGAAGTACGAGCACACCACCTTCGACACCACGTTGACGCCAGTCGGCGCTCCCCGTGGTGCCACAACAGGACCGCCTGGCAGCACGGGTGGAGGCAGCGGCGAGACGGGTGGCGGCCTGCCCAAGCACGTTCCCGCGACGGTGAGCGGTCCTGGAACGGAAGGGGAAACGGGACCCCCGAAGAACAATCCTCCTTTGGTGAGCACCGTTCCTCCGCCGACCGGCACCACGCAACCTCCCCCCAGCGGCAGCATCGAGGACCCGCCCAACACCGCGGTCATCGAGCCGCCGCCGACGTCGCCCGTACCTTTCAAGCTGGGAGACAGCCCGACCGACGCTCCGACCTTGGCGCCCCCGAACCTCGACGCGCTGACGCCAAGCCCGAACCTCGACTCGCTGACCCCGAGCCCGAGTCCGACCCTGACCCCGCCGGACACCCTCGGCTCGGTCACACCGCCGAACCTGTCCGGCCCTGGAGGGGTCGACGCTCCTGGCTCGTTCACGCCGACCACAGCACCGCTGACCACGCCGACGCCGTTCGGGTCCATCGCACCGCCGAGCAGTGCGAACCCGCGTACCCCCGATCTGTCGAAGCTGGACCCGACCGCGCCTCCCACGCTGCCACGACCCGGCGATACCGGCTCCGGGGGCGGTCAGATCGGCGGTGTGACGCCGACGCTTCCTGGTATCACGCCGTTCGATCCGAAGGTGAACCCGATCTCGCCGCTTGTTCCGCCGAGCATTCCGGGCGGCTCCGGTAGTGGCACGGGTGGCGGGGCTGGAGGGAAGACACCCGAGCTCACGCCGTTCAACCCGGTGGAGCCACCGGGCGCCGTGGACGCGCCGGGCAGCCTTTCGCCGGCCCCCAACCTGGACACCTCGAACCTGCGTGATCCACTGACGAACACTCCCGGCACGACCGACCAGCCTGGACTTGGCCTGAGCGGCGGCGGCACGGGTGGTATGCCGATGATGCCGCCGATGGCTC
>NZ_BSTF01000024.1:0-62960 GCF_030269365.1 Lentzea sp. NBRC 102530 | reverse complement strand
TCCGCCGATGTCGCCGGGTGGTTCTGGTGGTGCTGGTGGGGATCGGCCGGATGCGTCGGGTCTGTTGGGTGGTGAGGTGGAGCCTTGGAAGGGTGAGGTTCCGTCTGGTTTTGGTGATCCGGGTGGGGTTGCCGAGCGGCCTGGTGATCGTGAGGCGTGGTCTCCGTCTGTTGTGGAGGGTGCGGTTTCTTCTGGTCAGTCGGGTGGTATGCCGATGATGCCGCCGATGGCTCCGCCGATGTCGCCGGGTGGTTCTGGTGGTGCTGGTGGGGATCGGCCGGATGCGTCGGGTCTGTTGGGTGGTGAGGTGGAGCCTTGGAAGGGTGAGGTTCCGTCTGGTTTTGGTGATCCGGGTGGGGCTGCGGAGACGCCGGGAGAGCGACAGTCCTGGTCTTCGCTGGCGGCGAACGACCTGGCTCCCATGCCCGGCATCGTTCCCTCCCTGCCTCTGGGCTTGCCTCCGGTCAACTCGGGACGCTCGGGTGAGCCGCCGCAGCGCAACACGGAACCCCTGACGCGGTCCGGCGAGGACGCGGTGCTGCCGGAGTGGATCGCGTCGCACCTCGACCCCTACCTCGATCCGGTCACCCCCGTGACGCCTGAGTTGGACGAGCAAAGAGAAGAGAGGCGAGCCGTCGGCCTTCCCGGTGCCGGTGCCGGTATCGACGTGCGTCCCGGTGCGCCCATCGAGACCCCATTCGTGCCCGACCCCGTGTCCACGCCCCCACCGGACCGGGTAGCCGTCGTCCGTCCGGCAGGGGACGACGAGGACTTCTCTGCATGGGAGGTCGGCGCCGGCCTGCTCGGTCTTGCCTCGGCCTCCGCCTTGCTGAAGGGACGTACCAAGGAGGCTGACAGGGAAGCCTCCACTCCGGACTACACGCTCCGGGAGTCGACCGTGTGGGAGCGCGGAGTGAGCCACGCTTCGCGCCATAACGGCAATGCGGAATCCTCGCCTGGCCGGTTCGACGCCAGCGACTACGTGCCACGACCGTTCAAGGCTGAGCCGGGAGAGGGGTGCGCCGAAGCGCCGACCGGCGACGAGGACCTGCCAGAGGACGAGGGAACGCAGGACGAGGAGACCGAGGAGAAGGAACGCAGGGCGGTCGACCTGCTCAAGCAGGATGACGGAGCCTGGGCCGGCGGGCTGAGGCCCACGACGCTGGGGGTGATCGAATGAGCACCTTCACCGTGCGACGCGGTCTTCGCGCCGAGGGGCCCGCGATGCCGGAGGGCGAGGAGGAGTTGCAGGAACCCCCGGTGATGCCGGAGCCTGCCCCGCGTGACCTCTCCTCGGTGCTGACGTTCCTGCCGATGGCGATCGCCCCGGTGGCGATGGTCCTGGTCTTCTCGTCCGGTCCTGCCTCCGGCGGGCCGTTCATCCTGATCATGTCCGGTGCGATGGGCCTCGGCATGGTGGCGATGGCGATCGGTCAGCTGGTGCGCGGCGGCGCCGACCGCAAGGGCAAACTCAACTCGGAGCGGCGTGACTACCTGCGTTACATCAGCCAGCTACGCCGCAGGGCACGAGAGGCGGGCAACCAGCAGCGCGCCGCCGTCATGTGGAACCACCCCGATCCGTCCTGGTTGTGGTCGCTCGCCGGCAGTCCGCGCCTGTGGGAGCGGCGCGGCAGTCACGACGACTTCGGCAGAGTGAGGATCGGGCTCGGCAGCCAGCAGGCGGCCATGACCTTCACACCACCGTCCACCAAGCCGATCGAGGACCTGGAACCGCTGTCGGCGATCTCGCTGCGCCGGTTCGCCGAGACCTACCGGACCGTGACCGGTATCCCGGTCTCCGTCGGGCTGCGGAGCTTCACGAGCATCGAGTTCGCGGGCGAGCGAGAAGAAGCCGCGGCCCTGCTGCGTTCCATGATCGCTCAGATGGTGGTCTTCCACGCTCCAGACGAACTGCGCGTCGCCGTGCTCACCTCACCGTCCAGCCAGGCTGAATGGGACTGGGTCAAGTGGTTGCCGCACAGCGCCCACCCGGAGGCCAGAGACGCCGCCGGTCCGCTGCGGATGCTGACCTGCGACCACGACGAGTTGCTCGATCTGCTCGGCACCGAGGTGCTCGAACGCGGTGACCACGACAAGAGCGCGCTGCCGGGAGTGGCGGAACCACTGATCGTGATCGTGGCGCACCTCGCCACGATTCCCGAGCATTCGCCGCTGTTCGGACCGGGGCTGCGCAACACGGTACTGCTCGACGCCACGGGCGCGCTGCCAGGCGGGGAGAAGGTTCTCCGGTTGACCTGCCGTGACGGAGAGGTCACCTTCCCGGCGGGAGGTGAGACCGGCTCCGCCACGAGCGACGTGCTGACCTTGGCTCAGACCGACACACTCGCGCGTCTGCTCGCACCGAAACGGACAGGTGGCACGGTCGACGTCGCCGATCTTCCGTTCGACAACGACTTCGAGCTGACCACGCTGCTGGGCATCCGTGACGTGCACACGTTCGACGTGCAAGGCCAGTGGCGGCAGAAGTCGCCCCAGCGGGCGCGGCTTCAGGTCCCGATCGGCGTCACGGAGTCCGGCGACGTGGTCGAGCTCGACCTCAAGGAATCCGCGCAGGGCGGCATGGGGCCGCACGGAATGCTGATCGGCGCGACCGGCTCCGGAAAGAGCGAGCTGCTGCGCACCCTGGTGTGCGGTCTGGCCGCCACGCACTCGTCGGAGGTCCTCAACCTCGTCCTGGTGGACTTCAAGGGCGGTGCCACCTTCATCGGCATGGACCGCCTGCCGCACACGTCCGCGGTGATCACGAACCTCGCGGACGAGCTGCCGTTGGTCGACAGGATGCAGGACTCGCTCAACGGCGAGATGACCCGCCGCCAAGAGATCCTGCGCGCCAGCGGCTATTCGTCGCTCTTCGAGTACGAGAAGGCGCGGCTGAACGGTGGCAAGCTGCCGCCGTTGCCGACGCTGGTCGTGATCGTCGACGAGTTCAGCGAACTGCTCAGCGCCAAGCCGGAGTTCATGGATCTGTTCGTGTCCATAGGCCGGTTGGGACGCAGCCTCGGCGTGCACCTCCTGCTCGCTTCCCAGCGGCTTGACGAAGGCCGCATTCATCGGGTCGAAGGACACCTCTCCTACCGGGTCGCGCTGCGGACGTTCTCCTCGATGGAGTCGCGCAGCGTCATCGGGGTGGCGGACGCCTACGAGCTTCCTTCCGGTCCTGGCAACGGCTACCTCAAGGTCGACACCACCACGCTCACCAGGTTCAAGGGCGCCTACGTGTCGGGCCCCTGCCTCACCACGGCTCCATCGGGGGACAGGAGTCCGACGGAACTGGCCGCGACCGAGATCGTGCCGTTCTACACCCAGCCGAGCCCGCGTGCGCACGAGATCGTGATCGCAGAGCCCGAGTCCCCACAGGACGAGGAGGAAAGCGAGGAGCAGGAGTCAACTGAGGACGCGCCGAGCCTGGCGGACGTACTCATCGGCCGGCTGGAAGGCGTGGGGCCTGCCGCACGCCAGGTGTGGCTGCCGCCTCTCGCGGAGTCGCCGACCCTCGACTCGCTGCTGCCGAGCATCGTGCCGCATCCCGAGCTCGGCATGATCGTCGACGACGACACCGCCCGTGGACGGCTTCGCGTTCCCGCGGGACTCGTCGACCTGCCCTACGAGCAGATGCGTGACCTTCTCATCGCGGACCTGTCCGGTTCGGACGGTCATGTCGGCATCGTCGGCGCTCCCATGTCCGGCAAGTCGACGTTGCTGCGCACCCTCATCCTCGGTCTCGCGCTCACGCACACTCCTGACGAGGTGCAGTTCTACGGGCTCGACTTCGGTGGCGGCGGCATCACGTCGATCAGCGGCCTTCCGCACGTCGGCTCCATCGCCACCCGTCTGGAACGCGACCGAGTGGTGCGCACGGTGGCCGAGGTCGTCAACGTCATGGAGACGCGGGAAACCGCCTTCGCCGAGCACGGGTTCGAGTCGATGGCCGGCTATCGCGCCGCACGGCGGGAAGGGCGAATCCAGGACCCGCACGGCGAAGTGTTCCTGATCATCGACGGCTGGTTCACCCTGCGCCAGGACTACAGCGACCTGGAGACGACGCTCACCGAGATCGCGGCCAGGGGACTGTCGTTCGGCATCCACCTGATGGTGTCCTCTACTCGCTGGTCGGAGATCCGGCCGTGGCTGCGTGACGTTCTCGGCACCCGGTTCGAACTGCGTCTCGGCGACGCGATGGAGTCGGAGGTGAAGGGCCGCAAGGCGGCGACCGTGCCGAACCAGCCGGGACGCGGCCTCACCACGACGGGGTTCCACTTCCTCGCCGCCCTGCCGCGCCTGGACGGCGCGAGCGACACGGAGGACCTCGCCGCCGCGACGAAGTCGGTGGTGGAGGAGATCAGGACGTTCTGGCCTGGTCGCAGCGCTCCTGGCGTGCGGCTGCTCCCCACCAAGCTACCGGTGGTCGACCTGCCGAAGCCGGAAGGTGACCTGAAGGTGTGCCTCGGTCAGGACGAGCAGCGCCTCAACTCGGTGTGGCACGACTTCGGGACCATCCCGCACCTGTTCCTGCTGGGAGACTCGGAAACCGGGAAGACCAACGCGTTGAGGCTCGTGATCAGGTCGATCGTGGCCGGGTACGAGCCGGGCGCGGCGAAGATCCTCGTGGCGGACTCCCGCAGGGACCTCGACGGCATGGTTCCCGAGGAGTACCGCGTCGGACAGGTGGTGGCGTCCGACGCGTTGACCGAGATGGCGAACAAGGCCGCCGTGTCCTTGCAGAAGAGGGTGCCTGGTCCGGACATCTCGTCGGAACGCCTGCGCAGGCGTGACTGGTGGGAAGGCCCGCAACTGTTCGTCGTCGTCGACGACTACGAGTTGTTCTCCAGCGGGGGAATGGGCATGTCCACGCCGCTGGAGTCGTTGCTTCCCCTGATGGCACAGGGAGTCCACATCGGCTTCCACCTCATCGTGGCGCGAAGCAGTGCCAACGGCATCCGCGCCATGATGGACCCGGTCCTGCGTCGGCTGTGGGAACTGGGGACGCCCGCGTTGCTGTTCTCCTATCCCAAGGAGGAGGGCAAGTTCCTCGGAGAGGCAGCGCCTCGCACTCTGCCACCGGGACGAGCCCAGCTCGTGACCCGCCGCGGTACCAAGCTGATCCAGACCGGTTACGTGCCGGTGACCGCGATGCCAGGAGACGACGAACTGGTGTCGACCGGGATAGTGGAAGGAGGTGGATGACGATGTCCGTGTCAGCGGAACTCTGCCGAGTCACCGTGGTCGGTCCTGACGGGCGGGCCGATCTCGCCGTTCCCACGTCGACCACGGTGTCCGCACTGCTGCCCACGCTGATGCGTCATGTGGTGCGCGACGGCGACGGCGACGGTCCGGCGGGCGGTTCGGTCGACGGCTCGTGGGTGTTGCAGCGACTCGGCGACGCTCCGTTCGCGGCGGACGGCACCCCTGAGACGCTGGATTGGCTCGACGGCGAGCTGCTCTACCTGTCGCCTGCCGCCGATCCCTTGCCGGAGCTGGATTTCGACGATGTCGCGGAAGGCATGGCGACCGCGGTCAACCGGCAGGGCGACAGGTGGAACGAGAAAGCCAACCGCAGGCTCTTCCTGAGCCTGGCGAGCGCGGCGCTCGGCGCGATCGCGGTGTCGTTGTTCGAGAACGAGAGCGCCAGCGTCGCGTCCGCCACGAGTGGGGTCATCGGCATCACCCTGCTGGTGGCGGCGGTTCTGGTCGCCAGGACGATCGGCGATCGCGCGCTCGCCGCCGTGCTGGGCGTGGGAGGAACGATTTTCGCAGGCCTCGCGGGGACGTTCCTGGCAGCCGGTGTCGTCGGTGCGATCGCCTTGCAACCAAGCGGAGTTCTCGTCGGTGGCGGCGTGTTGGCCGGGGCTTCCTTCGCGTTGCTGGCCCTCCAGCGGCTCGTGGCCCGCACTCTGCCCATCGTGCCTTTCGGCGCGACGGCGATGGCGGGGGTTGCCGTCATCGCGGCGGTCACGCTGAGCCTGGGCACGGATCTGTCAGGTACTCAGACCGCCATCATCGTCATGTCCGTGTGCTACGTGCTGCTGCTCTTCTCCCCGAAGCTGGCGACGAGAGCCGCGCGCCTTCGCGGGCCGCAATTGCCGCGCACGGCGGAAGAGTTGAAGGTCGATGTCGAGCCGATGCCCGCGGCGCAGCTCATCGAACAGACGGGAATCGCGGACAGCTACCTCAGCGTTCTCGCCATCGGCTCGTCCGTCGTGTTCGCCGCCGGATTTCCGTATCTGATGGCAGAGCAGACGTGGGTCGCACACACCGTGGGCGCGTTGTTCGCGGCGCTGGTTCTCCTGCGCTCACGCGAGTTCCTCAACGTTGGTCAGCGCACGGCGTTCGCGCTCGCCGGTACGTGGGGCGCGGTTCTTCCCGCGCTTACGATGCTGTCCGGCATGAACGACATGTCGCGGCTGCTCGGCGTGCTCGGGATGGCGGCGGCGGTGCTGTTGCTGGTGTCGGCCGCTCTACGCCCAGCCCATCGGCGGATGCTGCCGATCTGGCCGCACATGGGCGACGTCGTGGAGAACCTGACCTGCATCGCCCTGGTGCCGCTGATCCTGCACCTGCTCGGTGTGTTCGCCTGGGCGCGCGGGCTGGCTGGGTGACGCGGCGTGCAGACGAAGAAGGACCACGTCCACGCCTATCAGACTCTGGTCGGCCGGATGAGTGCCGCCCTGTTGCTCGGCGACACCAACTACAGTGAGGCGCCCGCCCGCAGAGCCCTGTCCGGCCTGGTGTTCGGACTGGTGGTGGCACTGCTGGTCGGCGTGGGGTTCTGGGTGTACGGACTCATCAGCCCCGGTGGCAGCACCGCGTGGAAGAAGCCGAACGCCATCCTGGTGGAGAAGGAGAGCGGAACGCGCTTCGTCTACAACGACGGCACGTTGTTCCCGGTGGCGAACCACGCTTCCGCGATGCTCCTCAAGGGTTCGGGCGCGACGGTCGAGACGATCTCGCGCGCGTCGCTCAGCGGACTGAGGCGGGGCGCCCCGATCGGCATTCCCAACGCGCCAGACCCGGTGCCCCCGGCGAACTCGCTGGTCACGACCCCGTGGTTGCTCTGCCTCCCGCAGACGGCCGGCATCGGCGGAGCGGGAGAGATGAGCCTCAACGCCGACCCTGGCGCCACGAGCACGGCGCTGGGAGAGGACGAGTACCTCTGGGTCGAGGACGGCTCCGGCCGCCAGTACTTCGTGTGGTCAGGCAGAAAGCTACCGCTCGCGTCCGCCTTGGTGCCGATCGCGCTCGGGGCGGGAGCCGGTACGCCCCCGACCGCTCCCGCGGCCTGGCTGTCGTCACTGCCGGACGGTCCCGAGATCGGACCGGCGCCCGTGCAGAGTTCCGGTACCGCGCAGATCGCCGGTCAGGCACGGCAGGTGGGCACCGTGTTCAGGCAGACAGCCGGCAACGGCACCGAGAGCTTCGTCGTGCTCCGTTCCGATGGTCTCGCGCCGCTGTCCCGCACGGAGGCCGTGTTGCTCACCGTCGCCAAGGGAAAGACAGCGGTGGACCTCGACGTGGCGGCCATGACGGCCGCGCCCAGATCCGCGGACACCTCGCTGACCAAGCGGATTCCCGATCTCGTCACGGCGAAGTCGGTTGCGGCGGGAGACAGGGCGTTCTGCCTTCGTCAGGAAAGCCGGGGCACCGTGTTCTCCAGCGTTCCAGTCACCACCGAACGCGAGTTCGCTGGTGCGGGGATGAACGCGCGGACCGGCGCCTACCTCGGTCCTGGCTCCGGCCTGCTGGTGGCGTCGTCGCCACTGCAGACCGGCACCGGTGCGAAGCCGGATCGGTTTCTGATCACTGATCGAGGGTTCAAGTACCGGCTCGCGGACGACGAGGCTGTCTCCGCGCTCGGATTCGGAGGCGCGGCCGTCCGGCCGATGGCCGCGGAGGTGCTGGCACAGATTCCGAGCGGTCCGGTGCTGAGCCGGAGCGCGGCGGCTGTCGTGGAGAGAGGACGTGGCTGAGATGAGTCTGGTGACGATGCGCCGGGACCGCGATCGTGACGACGATCGGGAAATGATCGGCCACAAGATCGGCAACGCGCTCGTGGTCCATCCGCGCAACGCGCTGCGCAACGAGACGAGGGACCTGGCACTGGGCCTCGCCGCCGATCCCGACCACGAACTGGTCGTCGTGGACCTGCCGCTGGAAAGCTCGATGGTGGTGTGGGAACAGGCGGCCAGACTGCTGCCCCGCAAGCGCAGAGGGCTTCGGCTCATCGTCGGCGGACGTCCGAGGGAGACCACCGCGCTCGCCGGACAGTGGCTCTCCGAACGGCTGGGGCGGACGATCATCGCGCCGGACGGCTCCGTCCTGCCTGGAGCCGGTGGCACGCTGTTCGTCGATTCCGGCTGGGGCACGGGATGGATGCGCTTTCAGCCAGGCAAGCTGCCGAAGCTCGACGGCAAGAGGTTTCCCCGCCCGCAGTGGGAAGAGGTGTCCGCTCTCGTCGACGTGATGCCGACCAGCGCGGGAGGAGTCGCGGAACCGCTGCCAGGCGGGGTGTGGCTGCGGCCACGCGGCCCTGAGGAGATCCTGCGCCCACACCGCAGGCAGCTCATCGAGACGGTGCCGTGCCAGCCGGGCGTGTGCGTGGTCGTGATCGGGTGCCCTGGCGCTCCGCCCGTGACGGTGCAGGACGTGCTGCGGTTCTGGGGCTGGACGCCGCCCAGCCTGCGGGACAAGTTGCGGTTCGTGAAGTTCGGACCCATCACGGTGCCGGACGGCGACACCCACGGACAGGCCATCGCCGACGCGCTGGGGGAGGAGATCGTCTGCCTCACCGGTGTTCCCGTCGGATCGCGCTTCGAGCCGGACATCTATACGGTGCGGCTGGACGGCGGTCTGGGGTGGAGGTCGATGGCGGAGGAGGTGCTCTACCGCCCAGGCGAACCGGGACAGCAGGCTGCTCCTCCCGTGCTGGCCCGCTACCGCAGGCCTTTCATCGGCATCGACGAGGTCAGGCCCGCGGTGTACCAGTACTCGCCTCACGTCGTGCTGGAGGTCGTGCAGTCCGGGTTGTGGCTGCGCCCGCCACACGAGGTGGGGCACGCTGCCGCGGTCAGGTCGGCCGAGCCTGACGCCGCTCGCCACCTGGTTCTCTTCGAGGAGGGGGAGCCGCACCTGCGTGAACTCGCCGAGGACGTGATCGGCCGCCTCGACCATCCCACGAGGCACCTGAGCCGGTTGGTGTGCGCGGATTCCCTGGCAGAGCACCGGATCGAGATCAGGGACCGAACGAGGGACGTGGCACAGGCGCCGCCGCCGATGTCGCCGGACAGCGCGCCCGGGCATGTCGCGCGCGAAGAGGCGCTGTCGCTCGACACCGTGACGATGCGATTCGACGGTGTGATGCCCGCTCAGGTCACACCGATGCCCGCGCTCGGCGAAATGAACGAGTCCGAGTCGCCGGCAGCGGAGGAGTACGAGGCGTCCTACGACCCGTTCGAGATGCCGAGTCTCCCGATCGCCCTCCCCGAGATCGACACTCCGGCACCCACCGTCTCGTTCGAGACGGTGGAGCCGCCGATCGTCACGCGCCTGGTCGAGAAGCGTGAGGCGGAGGTTCCTGTCGTCGCGTCGGACAGGCCGGGGACCGCGGCGAGCCCGGTCGTGACCGAGGAGCCGGCGCCCGTCAAGTACGAGCCGGTCGACGTCACCGGGCACACACCGTTGCCGGTCATCGGTGACGACACGGTCGCGGAACCCCGCGAAGCGGCGTTCGTCTCCGCGCTGCAGCCGACCCCGGCGACGAGCGCTGCGGCCCTGATCACCGTGCGGGGCATGGACGAGGAACGTGCCTGGCTGCGGCGCACGCTGAGCCGTGAGTACGCGGCGATGTCCAACTCGGTCATGCGTGTGTTGTCCGAACACCCCGGCTTCCAGGGCGCGATCGAGCGTTCGGGTGGTGAGGTGCTGACCGACGCCGTGGCGATCCGGTTGTACCTCTCCGAGCAGGGCGACAACGTCGATCTGCCGTTGAGGACCGGGCTGGTCGGACCCCACGTGCCTCTCGCGCGCTGTGTCGTGTCCGGCCTGAGCAGGCTTCCCTCGCACCGAGGCGCCACCACGTTCGCGGCGTCGCCGACCCCGAGGGAATGGGAGATCTATCGCGACCGCCAGTTCATCACCGAGTGGGGCTTCGTCAACGCGCTGACGGCTCCGTGCGCCCGCCAGCAGGCCGAGCACGACGTGGACGTGCTGCTGTGGTCGATGACCGCGCGTCGCACCAAGCTGCTCGAACCCGAATCGCCCGCGGTCAGCGACAGGGTGCTCTTCGTGCCGGGGACCAGCTTCAAGGTGCTGGACCTGGTCGAACCCAAGGCGGGACAGCGCGGCCTCGTGCTGCTGCGCGAACTGGCGGCCGGTGAGATCGACGAGAACGGTCAGGTCGACACCAACCGGGCCTCGCTGGACGAGCTCGCGGTGAACACTCTTCGCCGGCAGATCGACACCCACGCGAACGCGGCAGGCGAAGTGCGGGTGCCGCTCCAGGCCGCGCCCAGGTTCGGCACGCTACCGGGCCT
Source organism: Lentzea sp. NBRC 102530 (assembly GCF_030269365.1). Lineage (GTDB taxonomy): Bacteria > Actinomycetota > Actinomycetes > Mycobacteriales > Pseudonocardiaceae > Lentzea. The sequence continues at coordinate 52,413 of NZ_BSTF01000024.1, read as the reverse complement.
CGTCCGGACCATCCGACAGGAGGAGGGGCGATGAGTCGTCAGTTGCTGGTGGTCTCCGCTGATCGGCCTGGACGCTATCCGACGATCGGCGCGGCGCTGCGGGAGGCCCGCGACGGCGCGACGATCAGTGTGCTGCCCGGCCGTTACGAGGAGAACCTCGTTGTCAGCCGGATGGTGACGATCTCGGCGGAGGAGGGACCAGGCACCGTCGAGGTGGTGGCCCGCACCGGCAGCGTTGTCGTCGTCGCGGCGACCGCGGCCCAGTTCTCCGGGCTGGTGCTGGCGGGCGACGACGGCGACCACGCGACGCTCGACATCCGCCACGGCGAGGTAGCCCTGGACGACTGCCGCGTGTCGGCGGCGTCGTGGGCCGCGGTGCTCGCGCGTGGACAGGGATGCGCCGTCCTGCGTGGCTGCACGGTCACGAGCGACGGCGGTGTCGGCATCGTCGTCACCTCGTCGCTGCCGAGCACGGCGGAGTACTGCGAGGTCGTCAACGCGGCGTCGTCCGGCATCGTCGTGGCGGAAGACGGGTGCCTGGAACTGCGGCACGTCACCGTGCGGGGGGCGCGTGGCAACGGAATCTGCGTGAACGGCCGTGGCCGGCTGCTGGTCGAGAACTGCGAGGTCGTCGGTTCCGCGAAGCCTGCACTCGTGGTCGAGCAGGAGTCCAACGCGAAGCTCCGTGAGGTCAGGGTGAGCGAAAGCGAGAGCCTCGACCTGTACGTCCGCAGCACGGGAGAAGTGGTCATCACCGACTCGGAGTTCACGGGAGCCGGTGCCCAGTCGATCCACATCGCCGATGGCGCCACCCCGATGTTGCGTGGCTGCCGGATCTCCGGAGCGGGACGCACCGCTGTCTACGTGACCGGCGGGGCATCTCCCCGGCTGGACGACTGCCGGATCGACGGCAGCCCGATCGGAGTGCTGGTGGACGCCGCGTCGGCGCCCCAGTTCGGAGCGCTGCGGATCGACGGCACGTCGGAGGGTGCCGTCCTGGTCGACGCGGAGTCCTCGGTGAGGCTGAAAGGGTTGCGCGCCAAGCCGGAGTCAGGACCAGCGGTGCTGGTGAAGGGCAAGTCGCGGCTCGTGCTCGCCGACGCGCGGATCGACGTCGGCGACGCACTCGGCCTGTCACTTGCGGAAGGGGCCAGAGGCGACGTCACCGACACCCGTGTCACGGGGACGGCCACGCACCTCGTGGCGTTGGTGGGCGGGGCGAACGGCGAGTTCGCGTCGACCTTCTTCCAGGGCGGCGGAATCCGCGCGGAGGACGCGCGTCTGTCCATCAAGGACAGTGAGATCGTCGGCGCGTCGGAGGACGGCATCACCGTGAGCGCGCGCGGCGTGGTGCAGGTGATCCGGTGCAGGGTGCGCTCGGCAGGCCGTCATGGTGTGCAGCTCTTGAGCGGATCGCGCGGCGATGTCCGCGAATGCGAGATCGTCGACAGCGCGGGAGACGGAGTCCTGCTCGACACCGAGGAACCCGCCACCGTCGCGGAATGCACGATCACGGGCAGCGGTGGCAGTCCCGTGCGCAGAGCGGTCGAGCACGAGCGGCTGTCCGTGACCGGCATCGCCACTGGCGAGCAGCAACGGCAGCGTTCCGCCGAGCCGGAGCCCAGACCGCGCCTCGCGCCGTCGGCGGCACAAGAACAGGAGACGCCGGGCAGCCAGTCGCTCGGCGGCGCGATGGGTGCCGCGCTCGACGGTCCACTCGCCGACCTCGACGAGCTGATCGGCCTCGACGGCGTCAAGCACGAGGTGCTCGGGCTGATCAACCTGATCAAGATGACGCAGCGCAGGCAGGCGATGGGACTGCCCATGCCGCCCATGAGCCGTCACCTGGTGTTCGCGGGACCTCCGGGAACCGGCAAGACGACGGTCGCGCGGCTCTACGGCGCAGTGCTGGCGGAACTGGGCATCCTCGCTCGCGGACACATGATCGAGGTCGCCAGGGCCGACCTCGTCGGGCAGTACATCGGTTCCACCGCCATCAAGACCGCCGAGGTCGTGACGAAGGCGATGGGCGGCGTGCTGTTCATCGACGAGGCGTACACGCTGTCGAGCCAGTCGGGAGGAAGTGGCCCCGACTTCGGCCAGGAGGCCATCGACACCCTGATGAAGATGATGGAGGACCACCGCGACGACATCGTGGTGATCGTCGCCGGGTACTCCGAGCTCATGGAACAGTTCCTGTCCTCCAACCCCGGTCTGGCGTCCAGGTTCTCCAGAACCGTCGAGTTCCCGAACTACAGCGTCGACGAGCTGGTCACCATCACGACCAACCTGTGCCGCAAGCACTACTACGAGTTGACCGACGACGCGGTCGGCGCGCTCAGCGACTACTACGAGCGCGTGCCGAAGAACGACACGTTCGGCAACGGTCGCGTCGCGCGGAAGCTGTTCGAGGCGATGGTCAGTAACCAGGCGTCCAGACTCGCGCTTCAGCCGCCGGAGAAGGACACCGAGCTGAACAGGCTGACCGCGCTGGATCTGGCGAACGAGCTGGCGGCGCTGGGCGAGGCGAAACCACGCGCCGACCTGCCCGACGCGGACGTGAACCCGGCGGGGGCGGTCGAGGCGACCCTGGGATGGCAGCGGATCACCGGCCTCACCGGTCTGCACGACGTCCGTGAGGCCGTGGGGCGCGTGCTGGTGCGGTTGTGCGTGCTCAAGACCCGCAACAAGGGACTGGGCAGGCAGGCCAACACCGTGTTGGCCGGCCAGCGGGGGATGGGGCGTCGCGCCATCGCCGCGCTGTACGCGCAGAGCCTCGCCGAACTGCGGCTGGTGCCAGGCGGTCAGCTGGTCAGGCTGACGATCGGGCAGGACCTCTGCCCGCGCTGGCCTGGGCAGGCCGCAAGCCTGGTCGCCTCCGCGTTCGACGAGGCGAACGGCGGTGTCCTCCTCCTGGACGCGGACGCCGACTGGGCCACCGACTCGCGTGATCTCCGCGTGGAACTCGTCGAGGCGCTGGTGGAGATCGTCCGGTCCAACCAGGCAGGCCCCGTGGTCGTACTGTCCGGCGAGGAGACGGCGCTCGCGGGCCTCAGCCAGTACGCACCAGGGCTGGCGGAGTGTTTCGCCCAGCGATGGGACTTCGGTGGCTACGACGCCGACCAGTTGACCGCTCTTACCGTGCGGCAACTGGTCCGGCGCGGCCACCGGGTGCCCGACGAGGTGGTGGAGGCGCTGCGTGGACTGGTGTCCGGTGGCGAACACACCGCATGGGATGCGCATCAGCTCGCGCAGAGATTGGCCACCACGGCGGCGTCCCGCACGCTGACCGCTGCCGACCTGCACTCGATCGTCCCGGTCGCGGTGGCGTCGAGGATCGAGGGGCTCACCGCGGTGGGGTGATCGCGCCGAACTGAGGCAAGGCCGTCTTCGTCGATTTCCGGGAACGCGGTGGCTCGGAGACCGCGCCGGAGCCGACGATTATTCGACGGAAACGAGAATGGCGTTCGACCCGGAACCTTCCGGATCGAACGCCATTCTTTTCTTGTCTGGATGTCTCACTTCGTGAGGATGTTCAGCGGTTGCGCTTGATCAGTTCCCACTTCTGCCAGGTTCCGCCGTTGCAGGCGTGCGCGTAGGCGACGCCGACGCGGCCGGTGTCGACGCAGAGCGGTTCGAACCTGTTGCCCTTGGTGGATCGCAGTGAGACGTTGTTCCAGCCGGCTCCTACTCCGTCGAAAACGGCCTGGTCGCCGGAGGAGTTCGGCTGTGTTGCCAGCGTGGGCCTGACGTTGGGTACGGCGAAGGGGTTCGTCGGGAGGTACCAGAACTGGCTGAGGTAGCGGTTGGTGGCCGCATTCTTGATCTTCACCTGGTAGTAGCGGTCGGGCGCTCGCGTTCCTGTCAACTCGACCTCCCAGTACTGGTTCAGCACGGTGCTGTTGCACGACAGCGTGTAGACCTCGCCCCTGAGGTTGCTGTCAAGGCATCCGCCGGTCTGGATGTTGCGGAACTGGCCGTACATCGGAGCGGCCTGGGCAGGCGCCGAGACGAGAGACAGTGCGAGCAACGGCGCAAATATGACGGAAATGCGTTTGGTAATGCGAGCCGCACTCGTGAGAGTGAGCTTCATTTGGGTGCCCCTTCCAATCATGGAACGCGATGAGCTTGATGCGTGATACAGCCATCGCATCTCCTTGGATTGTCTGGGCAGGCGCGACCGTGCTCAATATTTTCGCGTACGTGAGGTACCGCGTCACGTCAGGTTTGCCCGAATGTCCGCTTTCGGTTCGCGGGTCGCTGGAAAGGCGCGTGAGACGTGCTTTCGCAGAATGTTCGTTCTCGGTGAAGCCGTGGTGAGGACGCGCACTGTCGGCCGAGAAGGAGGGCAGATCGTCGCCAGATGCCGGTGAGTCAGGTCGCGCTCTGCTCGGCTGACCGATCGGTGCGCGACCGCCAACCCCGTCAGTTCTCCAGCAAGGCCAGCTCCGCCTCGACTCGCGTCCTGTCCTCCTGCCAGACAGGGCCGTCGAGCAGGTCGCGTGCGAGCAGCAGGCACGTGCGCGCGTGCTCGTGTTCTCCCGCCATCCTCCACGCGGCGCCTTCCAGCAGTGCGAGCTCCGCTTCCCCTCCGTACCCGGCCTCCCTGACGAACGCGAGCTTTCTGGCTTCGTGGAAGGACTTCGCTGCTTCCTCCCACCTGCTCAAGCCGGCCAGGCAGGCCCCGCTACGCGTGGTCACGAGCATGGTGACCAGGCGGGCTGTCTCGACGTTCGTGTTACCGAAGCTGTGCTCGGTCTCAGTCCGCAATGGGCGGTGCAGGGCGAGCGCCTTCTCGAACTGGCCCTGCGCTTCGAAGATCGTGCTCAGCGCGAGCGTCATCCAGAACCTGACATCGAAGAACTCGTAACCCGCCGACATCTCGTAGGCACGCTGGTTGTACGCGACCGCCTCGTCGAGACAACCGACGCGCATCAACGCCATTCCGAGGCTCGCGTTCACGACGGTGGTACCCCGGTGATAGCCGATTTCCTCCGAGAGAGTGAGCGCTTCGCGCAGGATGTTCACGGCACCGTCGAAGTCGGACCGGCTCCAGGTGAGGGCGGAGCCGAGCTGCGTCAGCATGTCGACTTCCGCTGTCCGGTCGCCCAGTTCCCTGGCGGCGGCGAGGCCGATGCCGAAGATCTCGTCCCATCCGTACTGCATCTCCCTGCCGAGCGAATAACGGTTTACCGCCCAGGTGAAGTCGAACACCTCCCGGAACCGGCCGGTCTCGGCAGCGCTGCGCTGGACCGCCCTCCAGTTGGTCGCTTCCCGCTCCAGCCACTCGGCGGCCTCCGCCTGGGACCGGAAAGGAGAGTCGTCCTCCACGCCTTTCGAGTCGGGGAAGAAGAGCCGCCCCGCGACCGCGCCCTTGGTGAGCACGTGAGCGCACAGGTCGTCGTAAAGCAGGAGCCGGTGCGCTTCCGGCTCGTCGGCGAGCAGGTGTTCACGAGCGAACAGCCTGATCAGGTCGTGGAACTGGTGACGTGGTGGCGCCGAGGTGGTGGTGAGCAGCGAAGCGGCGACCAGTTCGTGGAGTGCCGGTTCGACCTCGTCTTCCTGGACGCCTGCCGCGACCGCCGCGAGGTCGGGGCCGAAATGCGCTCCCGGAATGAGTGCCAGACGGCGGAACAGGGCTTGTGCCTCCGGCGTCAGTCGCCGAAGCGAGACCTCGAACACCGCACGCAGGCTGAGGTCTCCCGCTGCCAGCGAGTCGAGGCGCCTGCGCTCGTTGCCGAGTTGCCGGGCGAGGTCGTCGATCGACCGCTGCCTGCTGGTGGCCAGACGGTTGGCCGCGATGCGCACCGCGAGCGGGAGTCTGCCGCACAGCTCCACGACCTCGTGCGCCGCCTCCAGTTCACGTTGCACCGCCGACTCGCCGACGACGGCCGAGAGCAACTCGATGGCGTCGGCGGCCGTCAGGACGTCCAGCGGCATCGTCGCGGCCGTGTCCAGATCGGGGAGGACACGCCGGCTCGTCACGATCGTGAAGGCGGTGTCCGAGGCGGGAAGCAGCGGAGCGACCTGTTTCTCGTCGAGAACGTTGTCGAGGACGACCAGCATCTTCCTCTCGCGTGTCAGTGCCTTGAACAGCGAACTGCGCTCGCTCACCTCGGCGGGGACGCGGCTGGGCGGTACTTCCAGAGCGGTCAGCATCCGCTCCAGTGCCTCGGCCGGGGCGATAGGCTGATCGTCGATGCCGCGAAGGTCCAGCGCGATGCACCCGTCGGGGAAGCGGTCCGCCAAGTGGTTGGTCGCGGACACGGCGAGTGTTGTTTTGCCGACACCCGGAGCCCCCACGATGACGACGCCGCCTCCCAACACCGCCAGTTCGAAGAGCCGATCGAGCTCTGGCCTCCTGCCCACCAGCCTGGGGGTCGACGGGAGCGAGTACAACATCGTCCTTTGTCTGGAGCGAGTGGAGCGGCGGCGGCCTTCTCTGGCGAGCATGATGAACGACTCGCGCTCGCCACCGGTAAGTCCGAGCGCGGTTGCCAGAAGCTCGGCGGACCGTTCCTGAGCGGCGGCGGCTCTGCCTCGTTCCAGCTCTCTCAACGCTCGCACACTCATACCCGAGGTGTGGGCGAGATCCGCTTGGGAGAGGCCCGCCGCTCTGCGGTAGCGCAACAGACTCTCGCCGAAGGACCGCGTGAGAGCCGAGTCAGGGTGTGTGTTCACGACAGGCATTCAACCTGCCGGACCGGTGTGGGGCGACCATTACGGAATGGTGTGCCGCCGATTTCACGACCGAGCCGTGAGGTCGGCGGCCCGCGCATGTCGGGAGGGTGGGACCGCGCGGGCCGCCGACCGAGAAGGAGGCCGAGCCTCCACGATCAGTGACGTGACGATGGCACGTGGTGGACCAACCTGTTCGGTCCTGTGACGCGATGGCCTTCTGGCTTCGCGCCGTGCCGCATCAGGACTGGCTGACCAGGAAGCCGGGGTTGCGGCCTGCGGTCAGGTTGATCTGGACGCCCTTTCGGATGTCGACCCGCGTGGTGCCGATGTGCCGCGCGCCTGAGCCGGGAATGATGGCGGAGACCGCGACGTTCTCCGGGCCGCGACTGGACATCGGCTGCAACACGCAGTTGGCGTAGTTGTACCTGACCGGGGTGAGCGTCAGGCCGCCGCGATCGAGGAATTGGACGGAGATGCCGGCGTCGCGGCTGTTGCACAGTTTGATCTTGCCAGGGGTGACCGCTTGGGCGGTGCCTGCGGACAGCAGCGACAGCGAGACGGCCGCCGCGGCGGCCGCGGCGGTGCGCTTGAAAGTCGTCGTGAAGGGCTTCATGCCGCGACGCTAAGCAGTGCGGTTGGCATCGAGGCGAGTTCCGGGGGTGACGCGCACAGTGTGTGCCCGATTGTTCCTGACGGTGCCGTGAGCTGTCCGTGAACAATATCGGAGTCCTTGGGAACGGACGAGTCGCCGACTGCGTGATTTCGGACAGCTCAGACAGCGGACCGACGTCGAACAGGATTGATGTCTCAGGGGCGGGCAATGCTGGCGGCCCTTCTGGTCGTACCGGTGAACCTGGGGAAGGTCGGGAGTCTGTTTGGGCCCATTTTCTTGACGTTACCTTGATGTACGCCTAGGGCCGTCGTGGACGGCGTCGGGACCAGGTTGGTCCGACGTCAGGCTGCGGGCTTCGCACTTCGATTCCGAGGCGGTCAGGGCGATCTCTGCGCCCGCGCCATCCAGCCGTCTGTCGCTGTTTTGTTCAACTGTAGAAACACCGACGAGCGGCGCTGACAGAAGCGGTGACGAGCTTTTCTCGGTCCGTTGTTTCGCGCGTCACCGCTGAAAGCGAACAGCAGATGCCTGGTAACAGATGGCGTCAGCCGTTGATTGCGCCCCGCATGATCCCGTCGATGATCCTCCTGGCGAACAGCACGAACGCGACAAGTACGGGGAGCACAGCGATCGTGGCCCCGGTGAGCATCAGGGAGTAGTCGGTGAAGTAGCCGCTGGCCAGACGGGACAGGGCGACTTGGACGGTCGGGCTGTCATTCGGGTCGAGCACGACGAGAGGCCAGAAGAAGTCGTTCCACGTCGCCATGAACGTCAGCATCGCCAGCACCGCCACCTGTGGCCGGATCGCTGGAAGCGCGGCGTGCCAGAACGCCCGCCAGAGAGAGCACCCGTCGACCCGTGCGGCGTCGACGAGGTCGCGCGGGACAGCCTCCTCGCACGCCTGTCGCATCCAGAACACGCTGAACGCGCCGACGAGAGCGGGCACGATCACCGCTTCGAGCCTGCCGTACCAGCCGAAGTCGCTCACCAGCAGGTATAGCGGGATCACGCCGAGGTGCCCTGGTACCAGGGCCGTGCCCACGACGACCAGGAACAGCCCGTTGCGGCCTGGAAACCGCAGTCGGGCGAAGGCGAAGCCCGCGATGCTGGCGAGGATCACGTTCGACAGCGTCACTGTCCCGGAGACGATGAGCGAGTTCCGCAACGCGAGCCAGAAGTCGACGGTGTCGAACACCCTGCCGATGTTGGCGAGGAGATTGCCTCCCGGTACCAGCACGGGCGTTTTCTCCGCGATCGCCGAGTTGTCCCGCGACGCGATGACGAACGACCAGTACAGGGGGAAGATCGACGCCGCACCGACGGAGATCAGAAGGCCGTAGGTGATGAATCTGGGCTGTCCGCGCATTCTCAGTCCCCGCTCGCGATCCTGCGCACCAGCGCGAAGTTGACCAGGGCGAACAGCAGCGAGACACCGAACAGCACCCAGGCGATCGCGGCGGAGTATCCCGCGTCGAAGAGGGAGAAGCCGTGCTCGTACAGATACATCGTCAACGTCTGGAACTCCCTTCCGCTTCCGCCGGTGCCGTTGACACCGGACGCGTCGAACAACTGGGGCTCCGCGAAGAGTTGCAGGCCTCCGATGGTCGCGGTCACCACGGTGAAGATGATCGTGGGACGAATGCCGGGCACCGTGATCGACCAGAAGGTACGCCAGCGCGATGCGCCATCCAAAGTGGACGCCTCGTACAGCTCCCTGGGAATGCTCTGCATCGCGGCCAGGTACAGCAACGCGTTGTAACCGGTCCAGCGCCACATGACCATCACGGACACGGCGATGTGCGCGGTCAATCGGTTCGACTGCCAGTTGACGGGGTCGATGCCGACGACGCCGAGCATCGTGTTGATCACGCCGTAGTCTCTGCCGAAGAGCTGGCTGAACACCAGCGCCACCGCTGCGACCGACACGACGTTGGGCACCAGGACCGCCGCTCGCCACGCGGTGCGTGCGCGTAGCGGGCGGCTCAGCAGCGCCGCGAGGCCGAGCGCGGCGAGAAGCTGTGGCACGGTGGACAACAGGAAGATGCTGACCGTGTTGAACAGGGCGTTGTAGAAGTAGCGGTCGCTGAACAGTTCGGCGAAGTTGGCCGGTCCGACGAAACCCTCGTCGCCGTTGATGAGATGCCAGTCGTGCAGGGAGACCCAGGCCGTGTACAGCAGCGGGAACAGTCCGAACACGCCGAAGACGACGTAGAACGGCGCGATCATCAGGTAGGGGCTGATCCTGCGGTCGAACCAGTCGCCCCGACCGGTTCGCGCGGGGAAGGAGCCGCCTGGTCGCATCCATCGCCTCGGTGACCGCGACACTTCACACGTACTGGACACGGTATTCGCCCTTCTCGACCCTGTACGGCGCTTCACGCGACCGGTTGCGGCGCTGGAACGAGTCCTCTGTGGTGGGTCCGGGCGATGGCGAGCGTGCTGCCGTCGCGTTCGCCCGCAGCTCCGCCACGAACGGACGGGATGACGACAGCCGACGCCGATGGTGTGAAACGCTCGATGAACTGTCGAGGAGGCATGTCGTCGGCCCTTCGGTAGCGCTTGGCCAGCCTCCGCTCGGCGCGGGGCGGGAGACCGGGCTCTCCAGTAAACAACGAGCGGGGCTCGTCAGCCCACCACAACCGTGGCGGCGGCACCGGATCTGCGCTGATCATCGGATCTCCTTGGCGCGTATGGCTTCTTATCGTCGTCGAGGTGTAGTTTCAGTCTGGTCCTCAAAGGAACGGAGATTCAGATGTCGCCAGGTGGTCGAGGGACGGTTCTCGTCGCGGGAGCCGGAATCGCGGGGCTGGTCACCGCGCTGCACCTGGTGCGGTCCGGCTGGAAGTGCGTGATGTTCGAGTCCGCCGACGCTCCGCATCCGGAGGGAGCGGGGCTGCACGTCGCTCCCAACGGCGCGCGCGTCCTCTCCAGGCTGGGCGTGGAGCTCAGACCGGCGGCCTGCGCTGTCGACGCCATCGCGGTGCGCCGCTGGGACAGCGACGAGGTGCTGGGGCTGCTGCCGGTGGCGGGCAACGGCGATGCCGCCTACTACACGATGCACCGCGCGGATCTGCACCGGGCGTTGCTGGACCGGCTGCCGGACGGTGTGGTCCGCTTCGGAGCCCAGGTGACGGAAGTCGCTGAGAACGAGTCCGGGGTGACCGTGTCGCTGGCGGACGGATCGTCCTGGGACGGTGACGTGCTTGTCGGAGCGGATGGAATCCACTCCACCGTGCGCACGCTCCTGTGTGGTGACGGCCCAGTCTACACCGAGAACGTGATGTACCGGGGAATCGTGCCGGCCGGTCCGGCGACGAGTGTGCTGCGTGACGATCACGCGACGATCTGGGCCGGTCCCGGCAGTCACTTCGTCGCCTACCCGATCAGTGGCGGCGAGGCGTTCTACATCAGCGCGAGTGCCGACGGACAGCGGTGGGAGGACGTCGACTGGTCCAGGCTCGCCGATCCCGCCGTGGTGCGCGAGCCCTACGAGGGCTGGCACGACAACATCGGGAGACTGATCTCCGCCGCGCCCGGTATGACGAAATGGGCGTTGTTCGACCGACCGCTGCTGGAGCGGTGGCCGGGACAACGCATCACCCTGGTGGGGGACGCGGCGCACGCGATGCCTCCTTTCCTGGCACAGGGTGCGAACCTGGCGATGGAGGACGCGGCCGTTCTCGTGTCCTGTCTCGACAGATCCGGCGGCGATCTAGCATCGGCGTTGCGGCGGTACGAGACCGTTCGGGCAGAGCGGGTCGCCGCGGTACACCGGCTGACTTCCGCTCGTGGAGCCACCTTCCGGTTTGCTGACGGAGTGGACCAGCGTGCCCGCGACGCCGCGTTGCGCGAGGGCTCGCTGGCCGACGACTTCGACTGGATCTTTGGTTACGACGCCGACGAGGTGCTCGGTTGAGATCAGAGTCCGGTATGGACTGTCAGCGAGCTGAACCCGCGGAATCCCAGGTTGGTGTTGTACACGGGCGGTACCTCGGGTACCACCCGTAACGAGGGGAAGCGGGTGGCGAGCGCGCGCAGCGCCATCCCGGTCTGCACTCGGACCAGAGTGGCTCCGATGCAGTTGTGCGCGCCGCGGCCGAACGACAGGTGCGCGTTGGGCTGGCGAGTGAGATCCAGCTTCTCGGGATCGCGGAACGCGTTCTCGTCACGGTTCGCGGCACCGATGTACAGCAGCACCGGCTGTCCCGCTTCGATCTTGTGTCCTTTGTAGATGAAATCTTCCGCCGCCATGCGGCCGATGTACTGGACCGGGCTGTCGTAGCGGAGGAACTCCTCGACGGCGTAGTGCAGGCTTCTGTCGCTCTCCGTCAGCAGATGCCGCTGCTCCGGGTGGTCTTCCAACGACCACATCGCGTTGCCGATGAGGTAGCGGGTCGGTTCCAGGCCGGCGAACATGAGCAGCATTCCCTGCGCGCAGGCCTCGTTGAGAAGGAACTCGAAACCGTCTGTCTTCTCCTCGGCCAGCTTCGTGATCATCGTCGGACGATGGCCGCGGATCGCGTTGCGGGCGTGTTCTCCGAGGTAGTCGGCGAAATCGTGGATCGCACGCCGGCCCCGGCGCAGGTCGTCCGCGACGAGAGCGCTGGCACCGAAGAGATAAGCGATGTCGTCGGACCACTTCGCCAGTTGTTCGTGGTCTTGCCGAGGAGCACCGAGCAACTCGGTGATGACCATCGACGGCAGCGGGCGCGCGAACTCCTCGATCAGGTCGTGCCGACGGGACCATCCCGACAGGAGAGTGTCGATCGCGTTCTGGATGACCGGCACCAGGACCTCTCTGGAGAACAGGTCGCACACCGCGTTCATGTGGCGCCGGCGCATCTGGTGCTCGTGACCGTCGAAGAAGGCAACCCATCGGGACAGAACAGGAACGATGTCCGCGAACTCCTGGCGTTGCTCCGGCGGGAGAGCTTTGATGGGAAGCGTTGCACGGTTGTTGGTCAAGCGCGGATCTTTGAGCAGTGCGACGACATCTTCGTAGGAGAAGATGACCCAGGAACCGCCGTACATGGACGAGTGGTGAACGGGGTCCGTGCGACGCAGACCGGAGTAGGTGGGGTACGGATCAGGTACTAGCTCCAGATTGCTCAGAGAGAACAGGTCGGTCCCCAGCGTACTCCCAGCGGTCACGAACGACCTCCCACCTGAGTTCTGGCATCGATGGCGCGGGCGAGCAGCCGCTGCGCACTGGCGTAGCCGACCTGGTGGTTGCCGATCTGCTGGGCGGTGAGCCGGGCGACCTCGTCGTCGAGCGCGATCGGGTCACCCGCGGCCTCGGCGAGAAGGCTGATGTGGCAACAGGTGTCGAAGATGGTGAACCACCACACGGCGGCGTCGAGCGTCTCCGCGACGGCGACGAGACCGTGGTTGCGCAGGATCACGCCCTTGGCGTTACCGAGCGCGGCAGCGATCTGCTTGCCTTCCATGCGGTCGAACACGATGCCGGTGAAGTCGTCGAAGATCGCGTGGTCCTCGTAGAACGCCGTGTGGTCCTGGGTGATGGGTTCCAGAAGCTTGCCGAGGCTCGAATAGGCGCGACCGTAGGTGGTGTGCAGGTGAATCGCCGCCTGGGTGTCCGGGCGCGCCGCGTGGATCTCGGCGTGGATGGAGAAGGCAGGAAGGTTGACGACGCCCTCTCCCTCCACGGTGAGTCCGGTCGCCCCGTCGACGCGGATGAGCTGGTCGGGCGTCATGTGCGCGAACGGCACCGTGATCGGATTGGTCCAGAACGTCCCGGTGTCCTCCGGGTCCCGCACCGTGATGATCCCGGCGATGCCCTCGTCGAAACCAAGGCTCGCGAAATGCCAGAACGCCGCGCACAGGCGCGACTTGAGGTACGTACGCTCCTCGGCGGTGTTGTCGAAGGTCGCCTCTGGCAGAAACTGGTTGTCTGCGGCCTGAGCGGATTTCGTCACGGTCTTCTCCTCGATGAAACCGGATCTCGGTTCGTCAGTTGGTCTCTTTGGCCCACGTGTCGAGCACGGCGCGGATGTCTCCCGCGTACTGCCGTTCCGACTTGAGGTAGGTGCCGTGGCGGCCGAACGACCAGCCGAACACGGTGAACTCGTTGCGACTGACCGGAATGTCGCCGAAGAAGCCGGTGAGCCGTGTCGGCAGCGGCGGCAACGCCTCGACGGGTACGTCGAGGACGGAGACCCCGACGTCGAACGCCTTGCCGGTGGTGGCGTTGACCCCGAGCGCGACGCAGTAGTCACGCGAGATGTGCTGGACGACGGTGTCGGCAGTGGCCGGATCGACGGGCGCGGCTCCTGCCAGCGTGACGTGGCGATCAAGGTCCGAACGGGACAGTGGTCCTTCGATGTCGAAGTCCAGCACCACCGATCCTTGTCGCCAGTCGACCGCGGCGAAGCTGATCCGTCGCAGGTTCAGCTCGGCGAACTCGCCGATGCGGTCCGCGAGCACGGCCGGGACACCAGGGGCACCGAGGATCTCGTCGTGCGGCCGTTTGGTGCCGAAGTAGAACCAGGTCTTCGTCAGGCCGAAGTCCGAGTCGAACGAGCACGAGTGGCGTGTCCTGCCCTCGTACAACCCGCCCCACGCCCGTGCGAGTGGGAGCAGGGAGTGATCAGCGGGCAGAAGGCCTGCGGCGAGGGCGCGTTCGGTGGTGTCGATCGGTGACATGGGAAAGATCCGGTAGGACAGCGGGGCCTGAGCCTGATCGGTGCTGCGCCACAGAACCGAACCGGAGAGGAACGGCTCGGGGAACGCGGTGAAGACGTCCGACGCCGTGTGCGGGTCGCAGGGAGCGCCGATCGCGGCGGCGGTCCTGCTGACGTCCCGCTGGAAGTCCTCGGCGGTGAAGTCGTGAAGATCGGACATGCGGCTCCTGTCGACGTACGTGCTTCAGCGCGCGCTGAAGCGGCGATCACCAAGCGGGAAGGGAGAACGGAGACGCCGGCACGTCGGATGTTCGGGAGTGCGACATTCGCGTGCAGACAGACAAGTACCTACGCCCATGCTCCCGGAGAATCAAGGCTGCATTAACCAAACCTCAGCAGGACATCAGAAGGTCTGTTGAGTGCGAACGATTTCGTCGATGTGTTGCGGTGGAGGCAGAAGTGCCTGCTCCGATGGGCTTGAGGTGCGGAGGCGGACAGCGAGCTTACGCATGCTGTGCTTACGACGTATCTCGTTTGAGAGGGCGCGAGGGGGCTCACGAGCTGTTCGAAGTGTGCCCGAATTGTTCGCGGTGTTGCCTTTGTTGTCCGCCGATGGCGGCGATGTCATTGCTGAGCGAAGCCGTGGAGCAACGCGTTGTGCTGCCTGCTGAGCTTGTGTGGTCCGGAGGATTCCCCGGCGGAGAGCCCACCCAGGTCGGGTTGGGATTGCTGGGGTAGGGCAGCGTGAGGCTGCGTCGGGCCTTTGAAACGGGGAGCTGGTGTCGCGCCCCGCTGACGTGGACCTGCGTGCCCGAGCTGACGGGACTTGAGCCCGGAAGAGCCGCCTGATCAGCGCGTTGAGTCCTCCGGTCCGCGTCTTAAGAAGGTCTGGAGAACCTGATCGCAGTCTTGGACCTGTCAGCCAGGCCAGACAGGCGAAGCTCAACCAGGGTGAGGGAGGCGGCCGTGAAGGAAGTCCGCGTCAGAGTTCGCGCAGCCGATCCGGTCAGTGAAGCCGGTCTGGCCAGCATGTTGCGGACCCAACAGGCGATCCACGTGCTGGAAACCGATCGGCCGGGTGACGAAGCCGCCGATGTGCTGGTGCTTTCGGCAGATCGCCTGAAGCCGGACCTGGTGCTGTCGCTGAGGCGTGCGGCCCATGCCGGTGGTACACCGGTGGTGTTGGTGATCAAGGAGATCACGCAGGAGGAGCTGTTCACCGTCGTCGAGTGCGGGGTGATGGCGATCGTGCCCTGCCAGACCGTGACGGGTGAGCGGCTGGGCGACGCAGTGAGGGCCGCGGTGGGCGGGGCCGGCGCCCTTCCCTCGCGACTGCAGGGTGCGTTGATCAAGCACCTCGGGAAGCTGCAGCGGGAGGTTCTTGCTCCGCTGGGCCTCAACTCGGCCGGGCTCACGCCACGGGAGATCGACGTGCTTCGACTGATGGCGGATGGCCTGACCACCGAAGAGATCGCCGACAAGCTCTGCTATTCGGAGCGGACGATGAAGAACGTGGTTCACGGAGTGACCAGCAGGCTCAAACTGCGTAACCGCGCTCACGCGGTGGCGTACGCGATGCGAGCGGGACTCATCTGAGTCATGTGCGGTTCGGTCGGTCGGATACTGCTGCGGCGAGAGGTTCGTGACATGGGTGAAGCGTGCGAAAGCGGGAATGACGGCCTGATCGACTCTTGGTTCTTGGCTGATCTTGGTGTGCTAGTGGGCTGGGATGGCGCCGAGCAGGAGCCGGTCTCCCAGGAGTGACAGGGTGTACCGGCGCCGCGGCCAGGCGCAGTGGTGCTAGTGGGCGCATGCCGGTCGAACGATGCGCGTCGGCTTCCGATTTTCGTGGGTGATCGAGAAATGAGGTGGCTGCGGGAGAGAGAAAGTGACGAAGGCGAATTGGTCATCAGGGTGAAGTGATACGCCGCCGCGCTCGGCCTGAAAGGGGCGGACGCGGCGGCGCGCTGGTGTGCTCCCACGATGAACCGCGCCGGTCGTACGGCCGCGTGGACGGTCTGCGTCGGCGGTTCGTCCGGCGGCGACGGTGATGGCCCGTGCGCGCTCGGTGATGGGCGGCGCTGCCGTCCCCGGCGTTGGAAACACTCTGCTCGTGATCCTCGATAACGAGGCACTGGATCGGTAGTGTCCAGTGGAGCAGAAACGTGAGGACGCTTATGTCCGTGCGCGCCGTGAAGCGTGGGTTGTTGTCGCAGGTACAGGTGTTCGGACCGGTGCGTGCGTGGCGGGGAAGTCAGGAGGTCGCGCTCGGTTCCGGTCAGGCCCAGGCGATCTTCGCCATGCTCGCGCTCCGCGCGGGCAGAGTCGTGCAGACCGACGAACTCGTCGCCGGGCTCTGGGGAGACGCGGCGCCGGTGTCGGGGCGGGGCATTCTGCACACCCACATCTCGGCGTTGAGGCGGGCGCTGGAGCCGCAGCGCGATCGCAACGCGTCGACTCTGCTGCTGTCGGAGGGCGCGGGCTATCTGCTGCGCCTGAACCACGATCAGGTCGACGCTTTCCGGTTCGGGGACGCCGAGGATCTCGTCAGGAGCCAGCTCGCGAACGAGTCGCCGGCGGCGGCTCTGGAGACAGTGGACGCGGCGCTGGCCTTGTGGAAGGGCGAGCCGTTGTCCGGTGTCCCCGGCCCCTGGGCTGAGCACGAGCGCGGCAGGCTGGTCGAGGCGCATCGTTCGATGGTGGAGCACCGCGCGGAGGCGCTGCTGGCCATCGGCTGGTGGGATCAGGCGGTACACGAACTCACCGCGTTCGTCACGGCGAATCCGTTCCGCGACAAGCCGCGGGAGATGCTGCTGCGGGCGTTGTACGAGGGCGGAAGGATCGCGGAGGCACTGGAGTTCTTCCGCTCCACGCGCGCCTTCTACATCAGTGAGCTGGGCGTCGAACCGGACGCTTCGTTGCGCGAGCTTCACGAGCGCATCCTGTCCGACGACCGCGATCTCGCGATCCCGCACGCGCCGTCGAAGGCGGAGGACGACGACGAGTCTCTCGCGTTGTTCGGTCGCGTGGAGGAACTCGCGGCCGTGAGAGCGGCGGTGCGGGACGTCGCGGAAGGCACCGGATCGGCCGTCTGGGTAGAGGGCGAGATGGGGATCGGCAAGTCCGCGCTGCTGAGCGCGGCACTCTCACTCTCCGCGGCGAGGTCGTGCGAACGCGCGCATGCCGTCGCGGACGAGCTGGGACAACGGTTTCCGCTGAATCTCGCGTTCGACTGCTTCGGGATCGACGCGCATACCTCGAACGAGCACAAGCTCGCCATCTGGCGGTCGGTGCACGACGACGCGCTGAGCGTGTCCCTCGGCGGCGGGCTCCCGATCTTCGGCACCATCGACAAGATCATCGGCTTGGCCGAGAACCTCTGCGCCAAAGGCCCGCTCGTGATCGTCCTGGACGACGTCCAGTGGGCGGACGAGGCGAGTCTGGAGGTGGCGCATCGCCTGTGCTCGCTGACCACACATCTGCCACTGCTGGTGATCTGCGCCGCCCGCCCGCTTCCCGCCAGGGCCGAGGTGACTCAGCTGCGCCTGGCGGTGACGTCGGTGGGCGGCACGGTGCTCGACCTCGCGCCGCTGACCGAACAGGCCGTCGACACCATGATCGGTGATCTCGTCGGCGCGCGCCCTGGCGTGGAGCTCAGCAGAATCGTCGAACGCGCGGCGGGCAACCCGCTGTTCCTGCGGGAGATGGCGGACATCCTGCTGCGTGAGGAGGCCGTGCGGATCGAGTCGGGCACCGCGGAGGTGAGTTCGGCGACCTTCGAACACGTGCCGGTCTCGTTGGTCGCCGCCGTCTCCATGCGCCTCGACTTCCTGTCGTCTCGGACCCGTGACGTGCTGAGCTGGGCCGCGTTGCTGGGAACCGAGTTCAGCGTCACCGATCTCGCGACGGTCAGCGAGCGCGGGGTGTCCGCGCTGCTGCCCGCCATCGAGGAGGCGTTCGCGGGCAGCGTGCTGCGCGAGGCGGGAAACCGGCTCGCCTTCCGGCACCCGCTCATCAGGCAGGCGATCTACGAGCGGATGCCGCTGGGGCTGCGGATCGGGCTACACCACCAGGCAGCCGAGATGCTCGCCAGGTCCGGTGCCACCTCGGGCTTCGTGGCGGAGCAGGTGCTCGCGTCCGGCGAGACGAGCGAGTGGGTGGTCGAATGGCTCTCCGGAGCCGCACCCGCCCTGACCTACCAGGCACCCGTGGTCTGCATCGAGTTGCTGCACCGCGCCCTGGACGCGGACGACACCTCCGAGGTCCACCGTGGCGTGCTGGCCGCACAGCTGAGCAGCGCGCTGTTCCGCGTCGGCCGCGACACCGAGGCCGAGCAACGCGCACGCCTGGCACTTGACCTGCTGGACGACCCGCACCAGGCGGCTGAGATGCGCTGGATTCTCGCCTATGTGCCCTACCGCGCGTCTAGAGCGGCGGAAGCGATCATGGAGATCGAAACCGCGCTCGCGGAGCAGACACTGCCCGATCCCTGGAGAGGAAGGCTGCTGTCCCTGCTTTCCTTGGTGCAGCGGGCAGGACTCGGCGATCTGGACAAGTCGGTCATCAGCGCGCGGGAGGGCATCTCCGAGGGCGAACGAGCGGACGATCCGTTCTCGATCGGGCAGTCCTTGGAGGTGCTCTGGCAGGTCGACGCGGTACGCCGTGACTACGGTCGCGCCGTGGGACACCTCGACCGGGCGCTGGCGGTGATCGGGACCGACGTGAACTTGACCGATCTTCGCCTCGTCGTGCTGGACAACCGCCTGTTCACGTTGCAGTGTCTCGACCGGCTGGACGACGCCAGCGAGACGCTGCGCCTCGCGTTCGAGATCGCCGCCCAGAGGGGTGCTCCCGACGCGGGACTGCACGTCGCCGCGGCGGTGCACCACTTCTGGCTCGGCGACTGGAGCGAGTGCGCGGCCAGGCTGGGCAAGGTCATCGGCGGTTCCACCTTCACCGGGTTCGGGCTGCGAGAAGGCGGACCCGTGCTCCTCATGCACGGCGTGGGAGCGTTGATCGCGGTGCACCAGGACGACGACGCCGCGCTGAACGAGCACCTCGAAGCCGGTCTGAACTTGCCACTGGTGACGGCAGCCGATCGCGAGAACTGCGACTTCCTGATGGCCGCTCGCGCGCTGGCTGCCGTGCGGTCCGGCGATCCGCACGCCGGGATCGCCATGCTGGCGACGATCCTCGACACCAGGTACGCGCAGATGATGCTGAGGCATCAGTGGTTGCCCGACCTAGTCCGGCTTTCGCTCGAAGTCGGCGACACGCGGACCGCGCTGGCGGCAGTGGAGGCCTGCGAGGCGGAGGCGACGATGGAACCGACTCCGGCACGTGCCTCCGCCGCCGCACGGCGTTGCCGCGCGCTGGTGGAGTCCGACGCGCGGGAACTCGCGTCCGTCGCGGAGCACTACCGGCAGGTGGGCAGGAGGGTGGAGCTGGGGTACACGCTGGAGGATCTCGCGGTGGTTCACCAGGCGATGGGGAACGCGGACGAATGCCGGGCCTCCGCCCAGCAGGCCGCCGTCCTCTACGGCGAGCTGCGTGCCCACTGGGATCTCGAACGTATGCGGACCAGGCTTCACGGTGTGACGACGGCATGAGCCCGGTCGTCACCTCGCCGGGGAACTGTCATCGGTGGGGGTGCCGGCGGTGTGGGGGCCGGCACCCGCCGGGCCTGCCGCCGCTTTCTGAACCCGTGCACGCGCCCGGCTGACATCCCACGTCGCGCCAAGCTTCTCGTAGGCGGAAATCGCCTGGTGGAGCGCGGCCATCGCCATTCGCGGCTCGTCGATCTCAGCCAGGACGACCGCGATGTCCTCCGTTGCCTCGGCCGCCTCGAGCCACAGACCGGCGTCTTGGCAGTGGTCGATCGCGGTACGGAGCAGCGCGGCGTCACGGTTGACAAGACCGCGGCACCGCGCGCGAGCTACGAACGCTCCGGCGGGAAGGACTTCCTTCGAGGCCTCCAGGTCACACAGTTCCAGGACACGGCGGCTCACGTCGGCGGCGCCGAGTTCGAGCGCGAGCCGGAGAACGAGCGGTAGCCACTGCGCGCGGGCGACCGGCGTCTCCTCCTGGTGGAGAAGGGAGCGCAGGGTGGTGAGCGCCTCGTCCTTGTCGCCCCCGAGCTCGTGCACCAGGGCCAGTGCCACCGTCGGGATGCCGTGGTGTTCCATCCGGGCCGCCGCGTCCTGTCCCCGCGTGGTCGCGATGGTCAGATGGCGCGAGGCGGCGGCGTGATCGTTGCTACGCGCGGAAATGATGGACGCTACCGCGTGCGGTGTCAGTGCGAATCCGGGCGACCTCAGTTCGAGTGAACCGGACGGGGTGTCTGCGAAGTCGAGCACGCGCCGCCAGCGACCAGTCCGGTAGTCGTGCACGACGTCCGCCGCACCAGGATCACGTTCAAGATTGAGCAGGGAGAATCGGTGACTCTCCACGAGGCCGGCCCTCAGGTGGTTCGCGTCGCCGAGCCGATCCGCCGCGGCGAATGCCCGTTCGATGTGGGACAGCGACGCGAGGTGGTCGCGCTGGACGGTGCGGACACGCCACATCGCGTGCTCGGCGAAGACGGTCGCACGGTCGTCGGCGGCGTGCTGGAGCGCGGAGGCGGCCGAGTCGAGCGCGGAAAGAAGATCACCGGCGTCGGCCGCGATCGTGGCCTTCTTGGCATGGAGCAACGCCTGCCAGAAGGGTGACTTATCCGCCTCGTCGAAGGCCTCCGCGATGATACCGGTCGCGGCGTCGAGGTCGCCGTCGTGGTGACGTTCCTGGGCGAGCACCCACAGCATCTCGACCGTAAGGCCGGCGTCATGAGTGCGTGCGAGCACCTGCTGGGCGGCATCTCCCGCGGGACGGCCCAGCTGGAACAAGGCTCGCGCGAGCACCAGCGTGAAGCTCTCCCGCTCGCCACCGTCGAGAGTCGCGCTGGCCAGCAGCCTCGTGAGCAGTTCGGAGAGCAGCTCGGCTGAGCTTTCGAGCAGCTTCTCCGCGTTCTCCATAAGCCATGGGACCACCGTCACGTCCGGCACCGTGGTGGTCGCGACGAGGTGGCTGGCGATCTTGTGAGGCGGTGCGCCCATCCGCAGCAGGACAGTCGCCGCGTCGTGGTGCATCGCCTCCCGCACCGACGACGGCGTCGACTCGCGCAGGCATAGCTGGATGATCGGATGCCGGAAGGCGAGGTTGACGCCCGCGCTCGTCAGCAGACCGACAGCGCAGGCCTCCTCGATCGCCTCCATCAGGGTGCTCATCGGGCGGCTCATCACCAGGGCCGCTTCCTTGATGGAAAACTCGGCCCCCAGAAGAGACGCGTGGCGGAGAACCTCGACGGTGCCCGGTGAGAGCGTGTCGAGGTGTCTGGTGAGGGAGCTCGTCAACGACTGGGGCAGCCGGACTGGAGTATCGCGGGCGATCTTCTCGCCGGGAACTCCCGCCCAGGTGGGATCGTCAAGCAGACACCGGACCACCTCTTCGAGGTAGTACGGGTTGCCTCCGGCGAGGGTGATGGCTCTGCCCAGCCCCATGCCTTCTGTTCCCGCGATTCCGCTCGCGAGTTCGGCGGCGTCGTCGGGGGAGAGCGGGCCGAGAGTGATGTGGTCGCCACCGGCGGCGGTGAACGCACGGCGCAGCCGGATGCACAGCCGCTCCCCGTGAACGAGCCTTGAGGCGCACAACAGCAGCAGCGGCCGTTGCCCGGTCAGCCGCACAAGGCGGTGCAACACCAGCACACTGGCCTCGTCGGCCCAGTGCACGTCATCGATCACCAAGGCGAGTGGCTGATCCGCGCAGAGCTGGTCGACGAGGTCGACAAGACGATCGACCGCAACGAGTTCCGCATCGGAGGCACTGCCGGGAGAAGGAACGTTGTGGAGGGCGTCCAGGTCCCGTGCCACCGCGACGCACCGTGGATCGGTCGCCGTGGCGCTCACCCCGAGACACCGCAGGATCAAGCGGAACGCGAAGCGGTGCCCCAGTTCGTCGCCGGTCGCCGACAGCACACGAATCCCGGCGACGTCGGTGGCGGAGGTAAGGAGAGCCGTCTTGCCGATGCCGGGTTCCCCATCGAGCCAGACGCATCCACCCCGTCCGCCGCGCAATCTCTCCATCGCGTCCAGCACCGGCCGGGTCTCGGTGGCCCTGCCGACGAGCATCGGCCTCGCCACAGTGACTTCGGTGGACTGCCGTGGCGGTGGAAGACCGTCGTCGGAACGAATCCGCTCGTAGAGGCTGGTGAGTCCCGCCCCCGGCTCGATGCCGAGCTCTTCCACGAGGTGTGATCGTGCTTGCGCGAACGTCGCCAACGCCTCGTCACGCCTGTCCAGTTGGTACAGGGCGGTCATGAACAGCGCCCTGATGTCCTCGCGCGCCGGGTGTTCGCGCACGAGCTTGTCGAGGTCGGGCACGGCCTGCTCGGCCAACCCCGCGTCGAGCATGAGCTCAGCCCGCTTCTGCTGGGCCGCTAGCCGCAGGTCGAGCAGATGGAGACGGTAGGCGTCGGCGAACGGGCACGCGATGCCGTCGAGCGGTTCGCCTTCCCACAAGGCCAAAGCCCTGTCCAGTTCGGTGAGCGCGCCGTTCGCCTCCATGCGGTACGCGCTGTCGACGGAAGTTTCGAATCGATGCGCGTCGATATCGTCTCGATCGATTCGGAGGGAATAGCCCGAACCGACAGAAGCCAGCACAGTTGGGTCGGAACGCCGGGTGCGGTCCGGTTCGAGCACTCTGCGCAGCGACGACACGTAGGTGTAGATCGCGCTGTCGACACTGGCAGGAGCGGTGTCGCCCCACAACCCGTCAATGATCTCGTTGCGTGACACCACCTGCTCCGCGCGTGCTGCAAGCAGTGAGAGCATCGCGCGCATCCGAGGGGTGCCGAGGTCGACTGCCTCGTTGTCCCTGAATGCTCGCACTAGCCCGAGTAGCCTGATCGACAGATGTGCCACGCGTGTCAACACCTCGCCGGGGCGAGCTTGGCGTCCAGACCTGTCTGGCCCGACACCTGCGCCTCACCTGAAGCAGCGCCTCCAGTGACGCCCACTGGAGATAACCACGTGTTGAGACGCTAGACCGTTGTTCTGAGCGAATCAGGTGCCCGTGATCAGATGAACACGAACATTGCCCGAACAGTCAGAAATGGACATAGCCGGTTCTCTCGTGCCGAAACTATTGTTGGCTGTTCACTAGGTTGATGATTAGTTCGTCGATGTCTACCTGTTCGGAGCCGGGGCGGACCACGGCGTAGGTCTTGGCCAGGAACACAAGAAGATCCTCGGCTCGCGCGTGAAGCAAAGCGTATCCGCTGGGCGGTAGCAGCTCGATGGAGACGATCCCACGCGATAGCGGTTGCAGCCGTATGTCACCGGCTCCTGAGGGTTCGAGCACGCCTTCAGTCAGCAATGACCGTGCGACCAGCCACTTCACGGGTCGCAGCCGCTGAAGCGTCAGCGTGAGCTCGACCGCGAAGGGGTCGCTCGCCCGGTAGGTCATGTCGGCGGCGATCGATCTGGCGCCACCGTATTCGTCCAGGAGCGTGAACTCCGCGCGGTGGGTGCAAGTGTTGTCCATGAGATGCCGTTCGTCAGAGTTCGAGTACCAGTTCGGCAGCTCGGGCCGGAGAGCAGGGCCATGTGGCTCCGCACCCGTCGCAGACGTCGCATGCGGGAAGGCAGCAGTGGTCGGCCATCGTGGCCGCGGCGGTTTCGCGCCAACGGGCGATTAGAGCTTCCCAGCCGTTGTCAGAAGACGGATAGCGCATCGTGCTCACACCTTCCGGATCGGCGGAACTGGCTCGGCGAGGTTGCTGGCCAGTCGGGTTCCGCACTGGTGGTGACGTTCACCCCGTCACCATGCGCCTTGGGTCTCCAGAGTTTCTAAAATCCGAAACTTAGGCGTTCGGGCAGGTGAGAGGGGGTTCAGGCTATCGAGGGTGTGCGAGAGGAGCCGAGCTTGCGGGCTGTCAGCCGTGCTGCTGTTGCCTGGCTCAGGGGTTTCTTCACAGCCAGCGGCTTGTCGCCGATCAGGCGTCGTTGGTTGGCAACGAAACGTTCGACGACGTCTGATAGAGGTTGTGCTGTAATGATCAAGGTTGTTGGTGGGCAGGGGTGACAGCGGCCGTTGGTGATTGACCGTTCAGCCGGTCATGGCGAGTTGCGTATCTGGGCGACGCCTCGGGTGGCGTGCCAGACGCCGTCGCGTTTGCGGCGGCAGTTGCGTAGGATGTTCCAGGACTTCATGTGCGCCAGGGCGTGCTCGGCGCGGGCGCGAACGCTCTTGTGGACGGTGTTGAGGTCTTCTTTCCATTGTGGCAGTGGCGGTTGGTCCTTGCGGGTTTGCGGTAGGGCATGATCACCTCGGGGTTGCCCTGGTAGCCGCCGTCTGCCATCACGTTCGCGCCCCGGCGCTGCTGGTCAACGCGCGAGTCGGTGTAGGCGGCAGTCGTTGCGGTCGCCTGGGGTGGGGGTCGCCGATCGCGACGACCAGGCGGGTGCCGGCGTCGATGACGACCTGCATGTTCACCGAGTAGCGGTAGTTCTTGCTGGAGGCGGAGATGGTGCGGTCGTGGGTGGGCACCAGGGTGCCGTCCACGATCAGCACGGTGTCCGGGCGGTGCTTGCGGGCACTGGTACGAGCGCCAGCGGCGGTGCCAGGTGGTCCACCACGCGGTTCGCTGCGGATTTCGAGATCCCGGAAGTAGCGCTACCTGCCGGAATGTCAGATTCGTCCGGTAGTACACCGCCGCCGGCAACACCCGATCCACCAGCGATGGGCGCCAGCGCCGGCCGCTGCCGGTCTGCTCACCACCCCGGCGGGCCACGACCCGTACGGGCTTGCGGAACACCGGCACCCACTCCGGCCGGTCCGCACTGATCACCTGCTCCACACCAAGATCATCGATCGCGGCAACACACCGTTTCAGAACAACCAGAGGGACAACTGGAGGTTCCTGATGGCGGGTGCACGTTCAACGCTGATGTGTTGGTTCTCAGCTATCAGCCACATCCAGAACTGCTCCGCAAGGCCGCGGGTACCTCGATCGAGTGGCTCATTTGGTGTTGAAGCACGTGGCGGCGTCTGCGAGAGTGAACGCAGGATCAATAACTTGCAATATCGACTGAGTGATCTAGACTGCACGCTGCTCATGATTAAGGCGAAGATTGTGCACGGGAGACCGAAGTGACACTGAGTGGCGAGCTTGTTCTGAGCGTTGGTGCCGGTGAGTCCGCTGTTTCGTCAGGTCGTGAACGGTCGATCGGTACGCCTATACACGATCAGATCGCTACGCGGCTCGGAGTGCGGAGCAACCGTCAGCCATGCGACGGTCTGTCGGGCGGGGCATTGCAAGCGCGGGAATGATCGTCAACGGGGGAACTGAGAGATGTGGTTGCTGTGGCTTGTGCCATGATCGGCATGGGGTGCAACAGTCAATGATGTGTCGTAACTCTGCAGCCGCCGCAATATGGAACCCACGCATTCGTAAATGCTCCCGCAGGAAACGTAAAACTTGGCATTCTCCGGCGGATGCTCGTTAAGTTGCCGCCAAAATATCATGAGTTGGACACTGAGGCGACTGCAGCGGTGATGAGGCTGGTCAGTGGACGTGGTGACTGTGCGGTCGTGGCGTGCAGACTTACGAAGCTTGGTTTATCGGCATGCGAAGCCTGTGTTCGGATTTACACCTGTACAACGTATGCGTCAACCTGGTGTGGAATCTGTCAGTGCACTATCTTTTTGGATGAGATGTGTCCTCTGAATTCCGGGACTGTTGAATAAGTTATCCCGTGCGCAATGGTATGCAAGTAGCCGGCGCGCAGAAGATTAGCGCCGCAAGGGCTGGCATGGGCCCTGCTCAACTTCCTCGCCCGTCGCCGCCCCGCTGATCGTCGCGCGATTCGCCGAGAGTTATTGCAAACCCTGCCTGGTCCGCAGCCAGCACACCACCTCCCGCGACAGCGCCCAGAACGTGGGTTCCCCCACGGGAACTCCGCGACCTGCAACTCCGCGTCCGCGCCGAGCGGCGGTCACCCCGACTGGCACATCCGATACGCGGTCCTATCCGGAGTGAAAAGCACCATTACGAGTTCGCCCACGGACATGACATCCGCGATGCCACTATCGGGGACACTCCAAGGCTCACCTATAATATATCTTTACCGCGATCGCCGTGAACATCGAACGCCTCCGCGGCCTACCCCATCCACCGGGACAACCTCGCCCCGGCTGGTGACCGCTTTCCAGGATTTTCTGGACCAGCAGAGGGGCCTTCGATTGAAGTCCTGGTGAGCCACCAGCAGCTGATCTCGACGCGAACAAGATTCCCGACAGTGTCAAGCTACTTACACGATCACCACCGATCGCCATGTCGCCGCGTAGGTATGCATTCTACGCAGCCGTCGCCAGTCGCCGTAACGGCGCACATCGCCGGCTTCCTCTGACGGAGAGTTCGGAACAGGGCGTCTTTCGCGGTCAGCGCTTCGCCAGGGAGATCGACCGGCGCGACGGTGATCCGCGCCCGAATCAGCGCGGCTGCTTGTCGAGGAAGCGGCGAAGGCGCATGTCAAGTCGTGCGCGTAGAGGTCGGGTGCTCTTACGTCGTCACGCCAGGACTTGATCAAGCAGTTGGTCAGCTGCATCACGCGCTTTACGAGGCACCACTGGGCGCTGGGCGATTGGCCTCCTCCGTGTTGGTTTTCGAGTCGGCCTTGAGATGTCGCCAATGAAAGAGGGTTGCGCCCTTGACTGCACGTGCTGGCGCGGCCTTGAGTCCGGGACGAGTCGGGCGCTCCTGGCAACAAGGACTCTGCCGGTGCCGAGGCGCAGGTAGTGCCCGTAGACCACGCCGCCAAACTAGATCTGTCTTCCGCAGGAGGTGGTTCAGCACTCACCTTCCGTGGTCGCTCGATTGCACTCGCCGTCTGACGCGACGTATCTCACGAGGAACCGAAGGCACCTAGAGCCGAAGGTCGATCGGGCAGTCAGTCATGCCCCTCCAGCGCGAGGGTTCATCCACCCCTCACGGCCACGCAGCGACGGAGTTACTGTCTTTACGCGCCCTTAAGGGAGAGCAACGAGATTTACAATCAAATGGCTTGACATGTCTAACGGGAGGTACTGATGCACCGCGCACGACCCCTGCGCAGACTCCTTCTTCGAGCCCTCGCTGTTATCGCTGCGCCTGTTATGGCCTTGGCCCTGGCAACGCCCGCGGCGCACGCATACAACCTCTGGCAAATCGAAAGCATCGCTTATCCTGGTTACTGCCTCGACTCCAACAGCAACGGTCAAGCGTATCTGTTGCCGTGTCAATCCGGCAACACCTATCAGCGATGGTTGGTGACGGATACGGGTACCAATGCCTATGACGGGAGTGATCAGAAAAGATTTAAGAACCAAGCCACGAATAGATTTCTCGTGATGCATTGGCTGGGGGCTGGTCCAGTTCTTGAGACGGCACCCACTGCTGGCTCCAACAACGACTCCAAGTTGGACGGAGTTGGATCGAGTTGGGCCAACGTAGCTATCAGGCAGTCCAACGTGGATTCTACCAACGGTCGGGGTGACACCTGCCTTCACGCTTACTCAAGGTCTAACGCGGTAGCTTGGTGGTGTGATGGTAGCGGAAGTCAGAGATGGCTTGTGCGCAATCCGTGAGCCTGCCTTCTGTGTTCGCAGCATGAACAAAGTCGGTGAACTTTTGCTCAGGCCGGAGCTCCTGGCAGATCGGATACGATCAAAGCGTCTATCTGTCAGGAATTTCGGTTTGTCATGCCCGATCCGAGAATGGTCCTGTTCGTCGCCGCCAGGCGGTCGGCGGCGGATCGTAGTTTCCTGCAGCCGACGTTGGCGCCGGGCTCGCGGCCTCGGTTGCGACCTGCTGATGCTACGTCAACGAGAAAGTCGAGCTGCCAGCTCAGTACCGGCGGGACGTGCCCTCTGGAATCTGGCACCTGTAGAGTACGCGAAGCTGCCTCGTTGCGACGCTCGCACAGTCGCGCGGCCTGCAGCCTTGTTCCAGTGTCATCAAACGGACACCATCCATGCGCTGCGCCGTATCTGCGCTGGCTGGGCGGGGTGTCATGACGGTGATGAACTTCTAGCCCTTCGGGTGGCGAAAAAGGAGGGCTGGATCACTACGGAAACGGCTCAGGCCACTGTTCAAAATCACTCGCCTGTTCCTTTGTTCGCGTCTGGTCAAGCAGCTGTCAACCGTGGGATGTGAGAGATCGAGCGTCTCAGTCGCCGTGCGGCGGTGGCCATGGTGAAGGTCCAGCCCGTAAGCGACGATATGAGATTATCTAACGGATCGTCCATTGCTCTTGGTAGATCCGCCGGTGTCTTCTTGATTGCAAGAAGTCCCGAATCGCCTGCTTTGATAAAGACTGGCGAAATTGCCTGACGTCCAGAGGTTCGACTAAGTTTGTCCGCGGTAGCTTGGTCATCAAGATGAGCGCGTCCGTGACATCGTATGGGCACGGCGAGAACTTCGGTAAGGCAGATCATCTCAACGAAGCAGCTAGGACCGAACCCCGAGGCTGGCGCAAAGGCAAGAACTCGCCGCCGCTCTGTCGTATAGGTGCCTAACTCGCTTGAAAGCCGACGCGGCGCTGATCGAAGCGGCTGGCAGTGTTGGCCATCCGCGCTCGGCGAGGATGGCGACACCAAAGATGGCTTCCGGGTAATTGCTCGACTGTTGGGCCGCACTCAATTGCAGGCAGGCCGTCGTTGGGCGAGTGACGCATCGCCCGCTCCTCGCGCGTCGCGGTGGGTGCGCCCGGGCCGCAGAACAAAGCGGTCAAGGTTTTGGCATGCGCGCATGTCGATGCCAGAGGACAGACGAACGGACGATGTGCGGAAGCAGCAATGGGCAAGGTTCTTTGCGTAACCCGTGCCGCTCATCAGGCGATACACCCGCATAACGGCGGGTATCGGAGGGGGTATGGGATGCGGGAAGGGGGCGCGTCGAGCGCTTGGGCGCGGACCGTTCTTGTGCTGGCGGTGGCCGCGCTGCTGGCGGCCGGGGTGGTCAACGTGCTGATCGCCGCGACCGAGGCTGTGCTGTGGCCCGTGGGAGTCGGCGTGGGCTGGGTGGTCGTGGCGGCCGGCGTGAGCATCTGGGCCGACGCGGCGGCCACGTCCAGATCGAGAACGCCCCGTTCGGCACCGGAACGGGTGGCCGCAGCAGGGGTAGTTCGTCAGCGGTGAAGTACAAGCCGTCACCGTCGTGGGCGAGGGTGCGCGAGTGCCCGCCGATCGACTCCTCCTTCAAACAATCGGCGGCGTGGTCATCGCACGAAGGACGGCAGCGCTGACGACGCCCACCGTCGTGGCGAGGGCGGGTTGTCATCGAAGGCATGAGGGTGCGCGCCATCGTCGAGGCGTCCGCGTTTAGGAGCGTGACGTGGACACGCTCGGCCGGAGCGAACTGCTGTTCGGTACGTGCCTGCACGCCGTCCACCGTGGCCAGCGTTTGTACCCTGCAAGGAAAGTGGGTGGCGTGGGATGCACTTGGTCGGGGCTACTCCAATAGTGCGGGAGCGTTGCCCGTCTCGTGACAGGTCGTTGTCGCGACGTTCCAGACGGCCGTATCGGCAGCGTACGTACACCCGCAGGAATTGTCAGGCTATGTCGAAGCTCAACCAGCACGTGCACATCTCCGCGCAGACCATCCGTACCGGTCCCGTGGCCGGCACCTCGGTCGCGGGTGAAATCGACATGCTCATTGACGATGTTTTCTTGGGACGAGGTGCACGCCCAGTTCGAGGCAAGACCGAACATCCTTGTCGTGGCTTCGACCACCGCGCTCAGCCGTCCGGTGGCGGGTCGAGCAGCACGATCGTCGAGCTGTGCCGGGGCACCTCGACGTTGCCTGGCCAGAAGCTGCCGATCTTCACACCCACGAGCTCACCCGCCGACCCGGACTTGAGCGTGAACCGGGTGTCCGGTGTGGACGAACTCCCGATCGCGACCGGGAACGTGGACCCCGTGGCAGCGGCCAGAAAAGCCTCTCGTGCGGCATCGAACGCGAGGTTGTCGTCAACGAGCGCGGCCGTCTCGGCCTCCGTCAGAAAGGTGGTCATGACACGTCCTTCCTGAGCTCGGCGAGGTCGTTGTACAGCCCGGTGCGCGAGATGCCCAGCCGCTGGGCTACCCGCCTCGGCGCCCCGCGCAACGCGAACACCCCGGCGTCGTTCAACTCCCGGACGAGCCGCAACCGCTCCTCCCGTCCCAGCGACGCCACCGGCACCGCGTGCGCGCGCTCAGCCCGTTCGACCAGCGAGTCGACGACCTGGTCCAGATCGCCGGAGAAGTTGGTGGAAGCGACGGGCTTCTCCACCGGCGCCAGCCCGAGCAGGTCCGCGAGCACCCCGGTGGCCCGGTCGATGGCGGACACGTCGATGTTGATGCACAGAGCGCCGATCAACGACCCGTCGGCGTCCCGCAACGGCACGGTCGTGCACCTCAGCACCCGTCCGTCCTGCGCCCGCGTCACGTACCCGACCTCGGTGCGGGCGTCGTCCCCGGCGGCGAGGACGCGCAGCCCGATCTCGCTCATCGCGTCCCCGGCCTGCCGCCCCGTGACGGAGCCGGCGACCGCGACGACCGACCGTTCCTGATCGCGGTAGTCGTGCAGCGCGACCTCGCAACTGCGGCCGAACGTCGCCGCGATGGCCTCGACCACGGGGGTGAGGGCGGCGAACACCGCGCCAGCGGTGTTGCTGGAGTGGGGCACGGCGAACCCTCCGCGTGGACAAAATGTCAATTGCTGAACAGAGTGTCACACGGGAGGCGGGTCTGGGGCGATGTGGCCCTCGCCACCGGGGTGCGGTCACGCAGTGGTGCCGGCTCCGCCGACCAGATCGGCGGCCCGTTCCGCGATCAGGTCGGTCTCAGCCGGTTCGCGATCGTCCGGTCACGGAGATCCGGCCGACAGTGCGCGCTCCAAAATGGACAGAAGGGTCGTCACGTCGTCCGGCGCCAGGCCGGCCAGGGGGCTGCTGTCGGCCGTGATGCGCAGGACCTGCGAGCGCACCTGCTTGCCCTGCTCGGTGAGGACGAGCGCGCGCGAGCGTCCGTCCCGCGGGTCGGGGACCCGGTCGACGAGCCCGCGCGCGGCGAGCTGGCCCGCGACGAACGAGAGGTTCGGGGCGTTGCAGTGCAGGCGCGCGGCCACCGTCTTCATCGACGGCGGCTCCTCGTCGGGCGACAACGCCCACAGCGCCTGGGCGGTGGCGGTGGTCAGGCCCAGCTCCGCGAGCGGACCGGTGATCGCCGCCTCGGTGCGCATGAAGACCTCGTGGACCGCCTCGATCGCCGCCACCCGTTCGTCCATGATCGCAGTCTAGTTGCTTCGAGGCTCGAACTGGTTATGCTGGAGATACTTCGAGAATCGAAACACTGGAGCAGGCCATGCACTCCTTCGCCGGCATCACCGCGCTCGTCACCGGGGCGTCCAAGGGACTGGGCCGTGCCTACGCACGGGAACTGGCCCGCCGAGGCGCGGACCTGGTGCTCGTCGCGCGCACCACCGCCGCCCTGGAGGAGCTGGCGGCCGAGGTGCGGACCGCGCACGGGGTGCGCGCCGAGGTCATCGGCGTCGACCTGGCGGACCCGGCCGGCCCCGAGTTCCTCCTCGCGACCGTCGCCGAGCGCGGTCTCCAGGTCGACCTGCTGGTGAACAACGCCGGATCCGGCTCGGCGGGCAGGTTCTTCGAGCGGCCGTTCGGGCAGAGCACCCGCTCGGTCGCGCTCAACGTCGGCGCGCTGATGGAGCTCACCTACCTGTTCGGCCGCGAGATGGCGGCCAGGGGAGCGGGCGGCATCATCAACGTCGGCTCGACCGCGGCGTTCCAGCCGATGCCGTACCAGGCGAGCTACGCGGCGACGAAAGCGTTCGTCCTGTCGTTCACCGAGGCCGTGGCGGAAGAGCAACGCGGCACCGGAGTCCACGTCATGGCCGCGCACCCCGGCGCGACCGACACCGGCTTCTTCGACGGCACCACGGCCACGATGGACCCGCGCGCCACGGACTCACCGGAGTCGGTCGCCGTCCGCACGCTCGACGACTTCGCTCGCGGCCGGGTCGCCTCCTATCCCGGCCGCCCGGCGAACCGCCTGGCCACGCTCGTGGCGCGGGTGATGCCGCGGCGCGCGGTCACCGGCGCGGTGGCCGCCCTGAACCGCAAGCTCGGCCTCGACGCGGTCACCGACCTGCCGTGAGCGACCGTCCTGGTAGCCGAAGTCCAGGATCGTCCTTGGTAAGGGTGATCAGGGGTCGCCGCTTCCGCATTGACGTTGGTCAACGACGCGGCGTTGTTCTCGAACTTGCTGAGTCCCGCCTCCCCGGGGCGGTTCGTGTTGCTCGCCATCCGTGCCTGAACACCTGCCGGGAGCCTCACCAAGCGACTGATGTGATCCGTGGGCCCTGCCCCACAGCCGATCAAGTACGGAGCGGGTGCGTTCACCTCGAGATTCTCCGCTCGTACGGCCACTTGATGGACAAGCCGTCCAGTTTTGCTCGTGGTGTTGTTCAGTGGCGACCGCAGCAGGCCATCAGTCAAGGGCGGCAGCGAACCTCTTCGGGCGCGGCCGTTTAGGCGCGCTTGAGGGGCCGCACCGCCTGGCGGTAGTCACCTACCTGCCCGAGCTTTGGTGACGCCGATCAGGTAGGTGACCTGACGTTCGGCGGGCAGCGTTGCGACCGCGCGAGGGTTGATGGTTGCCGCGAACTCCAAAGCCTGCCCGCACTCGTGCGGTCGCACCACGGTGTCACCATGGAGACATCCGTACGGCCACGCGATGATCTACATGCGGACCACTACGGGCTCCAGCACGTGCTGCATGAGCGCGAAATCCGCTGCCAGCAGTGCTTGTTCTGATGCGGCAACGTTGCCGGCCTTGTTCAGCGCAGACCAATCCAGTCGCCAGCCTGCAGCAGCTGACAACTGCCTGAGAAACGCGCGCTGAGCGCGGCCGTTGCCCTCCCTGAACGGGTGGCACACGTTCAGCTCGCCGTAGTAGTAGGCCAGCCGCTCGATGAAGTGCTCCCGGCTCGCACCTATCAGCCAGTTGTCGTCTTCCAGTCTGGCCAGGACCGCCGACGTCTGGTCTTCGACGAACTGCCATGCCGCGAACATCGATCTTTGTTTGCTGATGTTGACCGTGCGGATCTCGCCAGCCCAGTGGTACACGTCTTGAAACAGGGCCCTGTGAAAGGCTTGCAAGTGGGTCAGGTTGTATTCGCCCGGCAGTGTCTCTCGAGCCAGCTGCACATCACGAATACTTACAAGCCGCGCCTCGATTTCGCGAAGCTTGTCAGGATCAGCAAGTCCGAGCTTGTTGGCAAGACAGTCCGTGCCTGGAATGAGGTATGGATCGCTCACGTGCGAGTGGCCCGCCGGATCTCCTCCGCCACCACTTCATCGGCAGACCGCGTTCCACTTGCAACAGACCTCAGGGTCTCCTGCCACTCGTCGTCGAGTTCGACACCCTCGATCGCCGCGCTCGCTGCCGCCTGAGAAACCGCGACATCGACGGCGGCACGCTGACGAGCGTAGAAGTGCTTCATCTGCTGCCGATCGATCGGCGTGGTGCAACGTTCGTCGGGATCGAGAAGCCCTCGGGCAATCCGCCAAGGAGCCTCCATGTGCGTCATCTGCGACAGCGACTCTGCGGAGAACGATCCGTACTTCTCTGCGACCCATCGAACGGTCTGCTTTTCAGCAGCGGTCAGAACTGACTTGTCGCCGTAAGGCCACTGCGTGACCTGGCGTTGTCTGCGGTGCTTGTCATATAGCGACGGTGTCACCGGTCCTTGTGGCCACGCCTCGATCGCATCACCGAACAACACGGTGTCGTGGAAAACCAGGTGCCACGCCTGCGAGTAGTAGACCAGCTTCTGCAGCTTCATCGTCGTCACCGGGCCAACCTCGGCCAGTAGTGCAGCCGCCACATCGTGTACTTTGGCCACAGCCACACCACTCCTCTCGCCCGAGCTTCGCCGTCCTGTAACAATACCGCCTCCAGCTGACGTTACCGGTATCGGCACACCCTGAGCAGCGATCTTCGAGTGCTGGGTGCTGTGCGTCTTGCGCAGAGTGCAATCTGGCCTACCGTGCTTGGTTCTGCCGGAGTTCACCAAAACTTTGAGTGTCCCGGCAGTCGGTCGCGGCGGCTCCGCGAGTCGTTGGCTCTTTGTGCAGAACCAGCCCCAGAGCGTCGGCCTCACACCAGCTGTTCCGGGCGACGCCTCCCGCGCAGGACCGCGCTGCCTCGTCGAGGTCTCCGCCGAGTTGTTCGCGCAGTCCAGGGCATGGGGCGGCACACCATGAAGCTCGCGATACCGCGCTCGGTGAAGTTCGTCGAGTTCATGACGCCCGACCTGCTCGGCCGATTCATCGGCGACCTTCTCGCGCAGCGAAACGATCCCTCACCCGTCAAGAGGAAGGTCGACGACAACTTTGTGGCGGTACGCAGCTGAGAACCACGACGTACCGCCGCGCAGCTGGACCAGGTCGACCGCGTCGCACCTGCGACTCGCGGCCCTCACGGCTGCTCTACCGCTGTGCGTCTTTCAACAGGGCCAGGAACTCCGCCCGAGTGCTGTCGATGCGCGTGCTCAGTTCCAGCAACGCCGCACTCGTGCCCGCCTCCCGTTCCGCACGGGCCACCGTGCGGGCCTCCTCGAACTGGCCGCGCAGCAACGTCGCGAGCTGCCCGTCGAAAGCGGCCGGGTCCGCGTGCGCGGCGGCGGCCAGTTCGGCGGCCGTGATCATGCCGGGCATGTCGTGGCCCTCGTGCTGGTCGCTCTCCGGCTTGCCCGCCTCGGCGAGCACCGCCCGCACCTGCG
This sequence comes from Lentzea sp. NBRC 102530, assembly GCF_030269365.1. Classification (GTDB taxonomy): domain Bacteria; phylum Actinomycetota; class Actinomycetes; order Mycobacteriales; family Pseudonocardiaceae; genus Lentzea. The sequence continues at coordinate 17,624 of NZ_BSTF01000024.1, read as the reverse complement.
CGAGTTCGTCCCGGTAGCGGGCCTCGACCTGCTCCGCCAACGGCCGCAACGCCGAGTCCGGACGGCTCGCGGTGAGCGCGAGCGCGGCGAGCGCCGACTCGTTCTGCGGGATCAGCAGGTCCGCGAACGCCAGGTCGGTGGCGGACAACGTGACCTGTGGTGTCCCGGCCGGAACTTCGGCCGGGACACCACAGGCCGTCACCGCGAGGAGCACCGCGATGAGGAGTGCTCGCACTACGGGCGCCCGTCCGGCCCACACTTGACGATCCGGTTGATGCAGTCGCGCACCCGTTGCGCCATCTCGGCTTCCGGCCACACGTTGAAGAAGTCGCCGTGCATGGTGAACCCGGGCCCGGACGACAGCTTGAACCGCGCCGGGTCCCCGTTGACCGGGTACCGCAGCACCTGCCGCAGCTTCGGCACGGGCACCGGGTGCGTGGCCGGGCACTCGGCGTTGACCGGGTACGCCATGTGGCTCTTGTGGTCGGCCGAGTCGAGGTCCTTGCCGTTCCAGCACTGCGGGAAGTCCAAGTAGGACTCCATCATCGTGCCGGCGGGGCAGTTCACGAAGTCCTTCGACGCACCGACGTGACCGGCGTGCAGGCACGACCACCGCGACATCGTCGAGCCGTCCGGCGCGGTCGCCTTGGCGTTGCCCGCGACGATGCGCAACCCGTGCGGCAACGGCTGGATGCGCGCCGTCACGTCATCGCGCACACCTTCGCCGAGGTAGTAGAACGTGGTGCCCGTCGGCTCGACCGGCTGGCCGTCGACCAGCAGCGTGGGCACCCAGTACGACGAGAGGTCGATCTTCGGGTTGCAGCTGCTGCGCCCCTTCTCCAGGCTCGTGACGTCCGAACGCGCGTTCGTCGAATCGTTGCCGAAGAAGCTGTGCAGGTGCGAGGCGCCCGGAAGGTTGGGCAGCACGATCGGGTCGTCGGGGAGCCGGTGCGTGAAAGGACACTCCGCGATGAACTCCGCCACGCGCACGGCGTTCGGCGGAATCGGCTCCTGCGGCCTCACCGGAACGGCGGCCTTCGTGGTCTCGGCCGGCGCCGAGGACGTCACGGCCGGCGCGGCCGCAGCGCTGGTGGTGGTCGTCGTGCCCGCCAGCGAGGGCGGCACAACGGTGGTCGGGAGGGCCTGGTCGGCGTGCGGAATCGCGGGCGGGGTGAAGAACATCGCGTTCGCGGTCACGGCGGAGGCCGCGACACCGGCCACGGCGAGCGCGGCGATCCACACGCGACGCCGCACCCGTGAACTGGGGACGAGGGGCATTGACATCCTTCCGGGCAGGGGAGACCGGCACGGGCCGGTCCGGTGTCTTCTGCTCAGGAGATGCCCAGGTCACCGGCGGATAACGGAAACTTCCCGACTTTTCGGAACGCCCTTCACCTCCTTGGCCGCCGACGACGACCAAAGCGGCTGTGCCTGCAGTTCGGAGCGCAGCGAGGTCCCGTCACCGCGGTGCGAGCTCGGTGAGGACGCGACGGGCCGTGTCGTCGTTCTGGCGGAAGAACGGGGCGTTGCGGTTCGGCCGGGACAGCGCGCCCAACGCCCCTCCGTCCGCGAACAGGCCCATCGCCAGCCGGCGCGGGTGGCCGGGGACCTGGAAGGTGTCCGGGTCGACGGGCACGCGGGGACGGTCCTGCGCCAGCGGGGTGAGCAACGCGTGGGTCCGCGCGTCGGGATCGGGCAGGCGGGCCTCGACGAAGTGGCGTGCCGTCACCTCGGCCGGGAGCGAGTCCGTCCTCGCGCTGAACGAGTCGGACGTGCGGGTGACGTGCATCCCGGCGCCCAGGAAGTGCAGCACGCCCGCTCGCGCCAGCGCTCGGAGTTGCTCCACGCGGTGCGGGGGAGGACCGGAGCCCACGTAGGCGGCGAAACGCGACAGCACGGCGGACGTCCTCGCGGTCGCCGGGGTCGCGGGTGCCTGTGCGAGCACGTCGCTCACGGTCAGCAGGCCGTGCAGCACCGCGGCGTGCGCGCTGTGCCGGGGGCTGGTCGCGCGGGCCACGGCTCGGCCGAGGTGGTCGAGCATCCACGTGTCCAGTGCGTGCTGGCCGGCGAACCCGGCCGTCAGGGGAGCGCGCAGGAAGCTCAGGTCCGCGCGGTCCTCCTCGGCCGGCACGGCCTGGGAGACGAGGTCTTCCAGGGCCGGGTCGGTCACCGGCAGCGAGGCGAACCGGGGCGCGAAGTCGGCCCAGGGCAGGCGGGTGCGGCCGGGGTGGGCGGCGAACAACTCGCGGTAGTGCGCCCACAGCATCTCCTGGCACGCGGCGCCGACCAGTTCGCCCGCACGGTCGGACCGCGCGAGCAGGTCCGGCGTGAAGAACCTGGGTGCCGGGTCCGCCAGCGGGGGGAGCAGCGGCTTCGGCAGATAGGGCACACCGCGGCGGGAACCCGCGTGCAGCACCGGTTCCCGGCCGCTCGGGTGGTAGGTCAGCGTGCCGTCCTCGCGGGTGAACCGCCCGCCGCGGCCCTCGGTGAGGAGCACGGCGAGGTCGACGAACGCCAGGCCCAGACCGGACACCAGCACCGGCTCGCCCGCGGGAAGCACGTCCAGGTCCTCGTCGCCGGGGCACGCCGGGCCCAGGTACGTGCCACCGATGCGGGCGGCGAACTCCTCGTGCGCCCGCTGTTCCTCGGTGCGATGACCGCCCACGTTCCCTTGCGCCATCACGACCACATCGGCGACCACGCGTGAGCCGTCGGCCAGCGCCACGGTGTCGCCGGAGAGCTCCACCGCACTCGTCCGGTGCACGACAACCTTGGCGTGGGAGGGAAAAGCGCGCACCGCCCGGTCGAAGCACCAGCTCAGGTAGGCGCCGCCCAGCCGGCGCGTCGGGAAGTCGTCCCCGTGCAGGCCTGCCCACTCCGCGAGCGTCGGGCCCGGCGTGATCGGACCGGCGCAGCGCACGCTCGAGTCGGGGAACATCGTGACGTCGCCCGCGCGCGAGTTCATCAGCATCAACGGCGACTGCTCCGGCCGCCACACCCGGCCCGCCCCGGCGGGGTGCGGGTCGATCACGTGGACCTCGAACCCGGACGGGAGCAGGCCGGCGTTGGCGGACAGGCGTTCCAGCAACCCCGTGCCCCGCGGCCCGGCGCCGATGATGGCGAGCACGGCCGTCATACGAGCACCGCCGGCTCCTCCGCGGGGACCGGCCGGCGGGTGGTCGTCACCGCGCGCAGCAACGGCACGCAGCCGACCAGCGCCAGACCCGCACACGCCCACACGGTCGGACGCAGACCGATCGCGTCGGCGACGACGCCACCTCCGAGCGCGCCGAGGATCTGCGCCGCCGTGGCGATCGTGCGCAGGCTCGCGATGGCACGGCCCAGCGCGTTCTCGGGCACCAGTTCGGTCAGCGCGCCGCTCAGGCCGACGTTGGCGATCGCGCCGAACACGGTCGGCAGCGCGAGGCCCAGCACGGCGATCGCGAGCGCGACGGGCAACGGGCCGCTCGCCGACGGCAGCACGAACGCGGCGCAGACCGTGCCCACACTGCCCAGCACGGCCAGGGAGTCCAGGCTCATCCGCTCCGCCAGCCGTCCCGCCGCGAGCGACCCGGCGAGTCCGGCCAGACCGCTGATCGCGAACAACGCGCCGTAAAGCCCCAGCGGCACCGAGAGTTCGCGGAGCAGGAACGGTGCCGCGACGGTCGCGAGCGCGCCGACGCTCATCGACCGCACGGCCGTGAACACGCCGAACGTCCGCAGGAACGGGTACTTCGCCACCTGGCGGAAGCCCTCGCCGATCTCGCGCCGCACCGAGCGCGGTGCGTCCGCGGGCGGGGGCGGCGCGCCCTGGTCGGGCGCGGTGATCCTGGTCAGCAGCACCAGACTCACGAGGTAGGTCATCGCGTCGACCACCAGCGCGACGGCACCGCCCAGCACGGCGATCAGCACGCCCGCGAGCGCCTGCCCGGCCGTGCGGGCGCCGTACTCGCCCGTCTGCAGACGGGCGCGGCCGGAGGTCAACCGGTCGGGCGGGACGAGGCTGCGCAGGTGCGTGAAGTAGACGGTCTCGACGACGGTGGCGATGCAGCCGAGCACGAAGCACAGCCCGGCGAGCCACCAGATCGTCGCGACACCGGTCCCGACGCCCAGCGCCACGCACAGCACCAGCGCGGCGGCTGCGGCGTTGCAGCCGATCAGCACGCGGCGGGGCCTGCGCAGGCGGTCGCCGATGACGCCGGCCAGCAGGCCGAACACGCAGGCGGGCAGCACCGCGGCCGCGCTGACGAAGCCGAGCTCGCTCGGCGACGCGTTGAACACGATGACGCCCATCGTGGCGATCGCCATCGTGGTGAACGTCGACCCGAACGTCGAACTGACCTCGGCCGACCAGTAGTAGCGGAAATCGCGGCTCATGCGGCACCCCCTGCAGGAAGGTCCAGTGCGGAAAAGGCATCGGGGCGGAGAGCGGGGAAATCCCCGCTCCCGCCCCGTGGCATGGCGTGACCCGTGAGGGCCGGATCAGCAGACGATGCTGGCGGTGCTCTTGTCGGGGGCGACGACGCCGTGCTCGGTGTAGCCCGGCTCCGACTTCTCGTCGTCGGCGAGGTTCTGCAGCTCGTTGACGTCAGACATGACGGTCTCCTTCGGTGTCGGGAAGTGCCTGGTGTGCTGGAGTAAGAGCTGGTGGAGCGAGATCAGCAGACGATGCTGGCGGTGCTCTTGTCCGGCGCGATCTCGACCGGGTTGGTGAAGCCGGCCTCGGTGTTCTCGTCGTCCGCGAGGTTCTGGAGCTCGTTGATGTCCGACATTGCTGTCTCCTTCGGTCGTGCTTACCGCTCGGCCGGGTGGCCGAGGGCGAACAGGGGGTCCGGGTGGTCGCCGAGCACAGCGGCGAGCGCCGTCAGCACCCCGGCGGACCCGAACCACAGGTCGCCGCTGAGCCTCAGGGCGTGCTCGCCGGGCACGTACGTCCCGGTCCGGTGCGGCACGGCGTAGAGGAACAGCCGCTGTGCCAACGTCTTCGCGCGGTCCAGGGAGGCCTGGTCGCCGTGCCTGCGGCCGTGGTCGTGCAGGGCGAGGCTGATCCCCGCCATGCCGTCTAACAGGCCGCCGTAGTGGGTGAACGAGCAGTGGAGGCCCGTCAGCAGACCGGGGATCGCGGCGGCGACGCGGTCGTCACCGGTGGTGGCCAGGTAACGGCTCGCCACCACCAGCACGCCCGCGGTGCCGGTGCTCAGGTACGGCATCAGCCGGCGGTCGCGGTCCGAGACGGGGAACAGCAGCCCGCCCTCGGACAGCTCGGCGCGGTCCAGTTCGGCCGTCAGCAGGTCCAGGCCCCGGTCGTGGTCGCCCAGTTCGTGCAGGAACAGGGCGAGCCCTGCCCGTCCGTCGACGAGGCCGACGGCGTTGCTCCAGCCGAGTCGTTCGATCAGCGCGGCGCCGTGCGGGATGCCCTCCGCGTGACGGCGCGCCCGGTCGAGGTGCGCGCTGTCGCCGGTGTGCCGGTGCAGCGCGAGGTGGGCGAGTCCGACACCGGCCGAACCGAAGCCGAGCGTCGCGGACCCGTGCAGCAGCGGGTGGTCGTCCGCCCGTGCCAGCAGCTCCTGGGCCGCGGCGATCTCGCCGTGTTCCGCGAGGACCCGGGCGATTCCCGCCTGGCCCGCGAGCAGGCCGGGAGGCAGGTCGTCGGCTTTCGCGAGAGCACGGGTGCGCAGGCGGTCCAGCAGCTCGCCGGACGGCGCGCCGGCGACGTGCAGGGCGTGCACGACACCGGCCAGGCCGTGACCGAAGCCGAGCTCGTTGGTGGCGTAGGAGCGCGGGCCCAGCGGCACGACACCGTCGGGGTGCTCGGTGGAGCGCAGGCCTGCGACGAGGCCGTCGTACAACCCTTGCAGGCAAGCGGAAGTCTCGCCGGTGGCACGGCGCACCCGCGTCGCCAGCTCCCACAACCGTTGCGGCACCAGGCCGCGGGGGTCGAGCTGCGCCTTGAGGTGCGTGAGCACACCGTGGTTCAGGTCGGCCGTCGTGTTGATCGGCGCGATCAACGCCAGCGCGATCGAGGAGAGCGCGTAGTCGTCGTAGCGCACCGGGTCGTCGGCGAACGCCAGCGGCTCGGCGGGGAAGAACCCCGGCGTGCCGATGGGCGTCAGCGGCCCGCCCAGCCGCGCGGCGGTCTCGAAGTCGATGAGCCTGACGCTGTCGTCGAAGTCGACGAGCACGTTGTCCGGGCTCAGGTCGATGAACGCGTAGCCGAAGCCGTGCAAGCGTTCCAGCTGCGCGGTCAGCTCGTCGACGATCTTCAGGGCCCGTGCGTAGTAGGACTCGAAGTCGGCGTCGGACGCCGTGGACCAGATGATCGGGTTGTGCTCGACCCACCACGAGCGCAGCGAGCGTCCCGGCACGAACTCGGTGACCAGGAACTCGTTCTCCAGGTGGCGGAAGTACCGCAGCGGCTCGGGGGCGAAGCCGGAACCGACGCGGTGCAACTCCCGCAGCACCTGGTACTCGTTGCGCAGCCGGTCCTGGCTCGCGCTGGTGGGGCTCACCAGGCCGTGGTGGCCCCGGCTCTCCTTGACGAACACCGTGCGCCCGGTCTCGACGTCGGTGCCCCGGTAGGCACCCCCGCCGTTGCTGTGGCGCAACGCCTTGTCGAACCGCACCCCGCCGAACTCCGGCGCACCGGAACGAGCCGGTGCGTCCACAGAGGACACGAGGAACGGGTCGGTGATCCCCTCCGGCGTGCTGAACCTCGTGCCGCGCACGTCCGGCACGCTCCGGCCGGCGGCGTCCAGCACCAGCAGCTCGTGCCCGCCCTGCGCGGTGAGCCTGCGCCGGGCGACGAACGCGCCGTAGCGGTAGTGCACGACCCGCGAGTCGCCGAACCTGCGGTCGCTCAGCACGAACGGGCCCTCCTCGCCGTCGAACGCGGCGGCGAGGTCGCGCATCAGCGCCTCGGCGGTCGCGGCGTCCGGCGGGTAGGCGGCGCAGAACTTGCCCGACTGGCTGCGTTCGGCGTGCTTGTGGTGCGTGACCACGAAGTACAGCGAGCAGCTCAGGTGCTTGAACCCCACGCCGTGCGCCGCGAAGATCGGCGCGGCGACGTCCAGCACGTGTTGCGCGCGGTCGGCGCGGGCCGACAGGTGGATCTTCCAGCCGTCGGTGACGCCGCCCAGCTTCTGCGGCGGGTACCAGGCCGTCCACACGTCCTGGTGGTGCTCGGTCCAGTCGGAGGGCAGGCCCGATGCCGCGTACTCGGTGCCGCGCCGGGTGGTGCGGCCCAGCGGTGCGTAGAAGTCCGGATCGGCGTGCACGAGTGAGATGCTCATTCCTCGATCCCCTTTCCGGAGTCTATTGGGCTTTTCCCTTGCTCTGGAAACAATTCTGCTGTTCCGCAACGCCGTCCGGAAGCGCGTCGAGCGTCAGCTTCCGGACGGCGCGCGGGCAACAAGATGACCCCGTTGCGGGGTAACGAAAAGGGCGGGCACCCGCGCAGGTGCCCGCCCTTTCCGTCCGCCGCCTGGTGGTGTGGTCTGGAACGTGGCGGTCACGTTCCGGGCGACACCATCAAGCCACTAGTCCCAGCCGAACGCGCCGATCACGTCGTCCTCTTCGATTCCGTTGCCGCCCTTGCGAAACATCATTCCTCCTGAACAGTGTCACCTGCTGTGGTCAGGTCCGGGTGAGTCTCAGTGCCGGGGAAGTCTCAGATCCAGCCGCGCCGGGCGGCCGCCATGCCGGCCTGGAACCGGCTGTCGGCGCCGAGGGAGTCCATCAGCCGCGCGATCCGGCGACGCAGGTGCCGCACGGACACACCGGTCTGCCGGGCGACCAGCTCGTCGGTGAGCCCCGAGGCGAGCATCCGCAGCACGGACCGGTCGTCGTCGGACACCACGTCGGCGGGTTCGGCGACGAAGTCCCTGGCGCCGTCCCAGAGCTGCCGGAACCGGGCGACGAGCTCGTTCACGATCCCCGGCTGGTGCACCACCAGCGCGCCCGAGCTGGTGTCGGCCGGGTCGGACGCGACGATCGCGATCCGCTCGTCCAGCACGATCAGCCGGGTGAGCGGGCCAGGCAGGAAGCGGATCTGCGCACCGGACGCCGAACGCTCGCCGAGCCGGGCGCGCGTGCGTTCGCCGCGCAGCACCCGCTCGTCGTAGATGATCCTCATCATCACCCCGCGCCCCAGGCTGCGGTTGTCGAGCCGCGACGCCTCCGCGCGGGCCGCCTCGCTCGACGCCCGCGCCGGCTGCACCGCGAACACGCTGGAGCGGGTGAAGAAGCACAGCTCGGCCAGCCGCTCGCGGATCCGTTCCGGCTCCGTGATGTGCTCGACCTCGACGGTGCGGGCGTCGTGCCGGAACCCCGCCGCGAGTCCCGCCAGCTCCGCCCGCGTGCCGCCGATCCTCTGCTGGCGGCGCAACGTCTCCTGCTCCAGCCGTTCGATCAGGTCCCCGATCACGACCTGGGGGTCGCCGGGGGCGTACCCGCACGGCGCGTCCGCGGCCAGCTCCAGCACGCCCAGGGCGAGCAGCCCGGCCAGCGCGTCCCGGACGGTCCCGGTGTCGGTGAGGGTGAGCGAGGCGAGGGTGCCCGTGTCCCGCGAGGGGTCGGCGAGCAGGCTGCGGTAAACGCTCTCCTGGACCGCGTCGAAGCCGAGGTCACTCAGCGACATGTCACCACCCCGATCAGTTTCCGTCGCTGCCAGAGACTCTGCGCCACCTGGTTGCGTCCTCACATGGGTAGTGGGTCCCCATATTCGCGTCCGGGTGTGCGGGTGGGGGTGGGGGGTGGGGGTGCACGCGCGAAAGCCCGGCCCCGCACGTGCGCGGGACCGGGCTTCTCCACGCGTGGTGGACTACTCGACGACCCAGGGACCGAAGGCCTGCAACGGTTCCTCGCACCGCGTCGCGTCACCGATGACGACGGCGGCGAGCAGTTTGGGGGCCAGCAGGTGCACCCCCACGTGGTAGATGTCGGACGCGGTCACCTCTGCCAGCAGGTCGGGGCTGCGTCGTATCCAGTCGAGGTCGAGGCCTACCCCCAGCAGCGTCACCAGGGTCGTGGCGAGGCCGGAGCGGGTGGCGATCGACATCGCGAGGTTGCCCGCCGCGTACTGGCGCACGTCCCGCAGTTCCTGGACGCTCGGCCGCAACGTCGACAGCCTGCCCAGCTCGTACCACATCTCCAGCAACGCGGGCGCGGTCACGTCGGTGGCGACGTCCGCCTCGATCACGAGCGTCGACCCGGCGGCGCTGTGCATGATCCGGCTGCGCGGGGTGTAGGTGTACCCCTTGTCCTCGCGGATGTTCGCCACCAGTCGAGACGAGAAGTACCCGCCGTAGATGAGGTTCGCGAGGTGCAACGCGGGGAACAGCGGGTCGTCGCGGCGCAGGGCCGGTCCGCCGATCCGGATCGACGACTGCACCGAACCGGGCCGGTGGAAGAGCCTCGACGCGCCCGCGGGGGCCTCGTCGGGCAACGGCGGCAGGTCCGGCACCGGCAGCCCGCCCGGCCGCCAGTCCGCGAAGTGCCGGTGCATCGCCCCGACCGCCTGATCGGGGTCGATCAGGCCCACGACGACCAGCACCGCGTGGTCCGGCACGACCCGTTCGGCGTGCAGCGCGCGCAACTGCTCGGCGGAGATCGCGTCGACCTCGGCACCCGTCGGCATGCTCGCGCCGTACGGGTGGTCGCCGTACAGGTGCCGGTGCAGGATCTCCCGTGCCCGCACGGCGGCCTGCGACCGTGCCGCCGTCAGCCGCGACGCGAGCCGCTTGCGTTCGGCCAGCACCTCGCGGTCCGGGAACGTCGCGTCCCGCACGAGCTCGGCCAGCACGGCCAGGAGGTCCTCGTACCGGTCTGCCAGGACCGTGCCGCTGAACAGCAACCGGTCGTGGTCGACCTCGGCGCGCAGGCTCGCTCCCAGCTCGCCGATGCGCTCGGCGAGCCCGATCCGGCCGGTCGCCCTGGTGCCCGCCAGCACCGTCTCCGAGAGCAGCCATGCGCGGGCCAGGTGCCCCGGCGCCATCGACCCGAACGGGATGCTCAGCCGGATCTCGGTCAGCGGCGCCCCCGGACGGTGCAACGCGAGCAGCCGCAACCCGTTGGCGCAGCGCTGTTCCGTGACGTCCGGGGAGACGATCTCCTGCCACGGCCGCAACCCCGGCACCACGCTCGCCGTCATGCCGCCTTCTCCTGGTACGAGGCGGGCAGCAGCTCCACCACTGCCCGGCGGTCCGGGGTGATCCGCGCGGCCGCCGCGGCCACCTGCTCGGCCGTGACGGCGGTGAGCAGGCCGGGCAGTTCACCGAGCAGTTCGGCACGGCCGTGCCGGAGCTCCAGCGACGCCAGTGCCTGCGTGCGCGCCAGCACCCCGTCCGTCTCGACCAGCAGCCGCGTGCTCAGCCTCGTCGCGATCCTGCTCAGCTCCCGTTCGGCAGGACCTTCCCGTGCGACCACCGCGAACTCCTCGGCGATCGCGTCCAGCACCTGCTGGGCGCTCGCGCCGGGAGTAAGCCGGGCGCTGGACACCAGTGCGGTCGGGTGGCCGGTGTCGAGCGGGTCGCCGAGCATGCCGAGGTAGCAGCGGTGGCTCGTGGCGAGGCCGTCCTGGCGCACCAGCCTGCGGTGCAGCCTGCACGCGGGACCGTCGTCCGACATCACGTCGGCGAGCAGCAGGTGCGGCAGGTACGCGTCGAACTCGGCGACCGGGTCGGGCACCCGCCACCCCGCGGCCACGGCGGGCAGCGGTGCGTGCGGGTCGTAGCGGACGGCACGTCGCTCGCCGACGAACTCCGGTTCCGCGAAGTCCGGCCGTGAAGGCCTGGGGCGGAACGGGATCGGCCCGAAGTGGCGTTCGACCATCGTGAGCGCCTCGTCCGCGTCGAAGTCGCCGCACAAGGTCAGCAACGCGTTCGCCGGCGCGTAGTACCGGTCGAAGAACTGCCGCGCGTCCTCGACCGTCGCCGAGTCCAGGTCGTCGAACGACCCGTACCCGTCGTGCGAGTTCGCGAAGCTGTCGAACAACACCCCCGGCAGCGTCACCCACGGGAAGCAGCCGTACGGCTTGTTGGTGACGTTGACGCGGATCTCCTCCTTGACGACGTCGATCTGCACGCGCAGGTTCTCCGCGTTCAGGTCGGGCGCCCGCATGCGGTCGGCTTCGAGGAACAGCGCGCGCTCCAAGGCGTTGCTGGGCAACACGTTGTGGTACTGCGTGTAGTCGAGGTGGGTGCTGCCGTTGAACACCCCGCCCGACGCCTGGACGTAGTGCGCGTGCTCGAGTTTCGGCAGCAGCTCCGAACCCTGGAACATCAGGTGCTCGAAGAGGTGCGCGAACCCCGTGCGCCCCTCGGGTTCGGAACGCATGCCCACGTCGTAGTGCACCGCGACGGCGACCACCGGCACGGTGCGATCGGGTGCGAGCAGCACTCGCAACCCGTTGGCCAGCCGGGTGCGGACCAGGTGATGAGGTCGATGCACGGCCGTCTCCTTCCGGTGCACGGTTTCTAGCGGAACGGAACGCAGAGGCCCGGAGTGGTCAGGTCCTCGTCGGCTTCGAGCAGTTCGATGAAGTTGGGCGCCGAGGGCGTCTCGTCGTCCTGCGGTTCGGGAGCGGTCATGTCACCTCCTTGCGCGCGCCGGCCCGGATGAGGTCGAGCACCCCGGCGTCGAGTGCGTCGGAGAACGCCTGGGCGCCAGGCGTCTCGCCGCCGCAGCGCCGCCACCGTTCGCGGGACCGCCCGTGGTAGCCGGAGTCGAGCCCGCCCACCGCGAGGTCCTCCTCGCCGACCGCGTCCCAGCAGCTGAACAACGTGCCGTCCGCGCTGACCACCGCGCCCAGCCGTCCGTCGGCCTCGGAGCAGAAGTCGCAGTGCTCGTCGCGCGGCCGCACGAGCCGGAAGCCCATCTCGACGGCCTTCGCGCACGCGTCGAGCGCCCGCCGCGCGGCCCGTGCCCGCGGTGCCGGGACGCCGGCGCCGTAGTCGAGCACGGGTGCGATCGCGAGGCTCGTCCGGCGCGCGTCGAGCACGCCGGCCACCTGGTCGAGGAGTTCGGTGAGGCGCGGCAGCACGTCCGGGGTCACGTTGAGGCGCAAGGTGAAGCGGATCGCGGTGTGTTCCTGCGCGGCCGCCACGTTGGCCAGGATGAGGTCGAACGTGGGCCGCCCGTTGAGCGGGATCCGGGACGCGTCGTGCCGTGCCCGCGGCCCGTCCAGCGTGACCTGGACGTGCCCGAGCCCCGCCTCGGCGAGCCTGACAGCCGTGCGCCGCGTGAGCAGCACCCCGTTGCTGACCAGGCCGGCGGTGACCCGCGTCCGCGCACCGAACGCCCGCAGCACCTGCAGACACCCGGCGGGGTTGAGCAGGGGTTCACCGCCGAACAACACCAGTTCGAGCCGGTCCACGCCCAGCGCGGCCATGCGCTGCTCGACGAACTCCCGGCACCTGGCGATGTTCGCCGCGTCGAGCCGGGCGGGCGAGATGCGCCGCCTGCCGTCCGGGGTGTTCTGGAAGCAGTAGGAGCACCCGAGGTTGCAGCCCGTGGCCGTCACGACGGTCAGGCTGTAGTGGTCGGGCTCCGGCACGCCGTCGACCCCGGCCGCGCGCACCTGCCTGCGGCCCTCCGCCGTGAGCGCACCGTCCACGACCAGCCCGTCCGGCAGCAACGCCGTGGCCGTCCGGCCGATGCACCACCAGCCGTGCTCGCCTCGCACCAGTCGCACGTCCCGCACCTCCCGCCGCGGTCTCCGGTGAGCGGCCTGGGCAGTGGGCCAGGCCGCCAGCGGTGAATCAGATCCCGTAGTAGTCGCCGAGGTCGTGGTAGCCACTGGTGCCGACGCAACGCACGTCCTGGTCGCCGTACTCGTCACCGAAGTCCGGAGTCTTGAGCATCTGATCCACCTCCTTCCGCTCGTGAATGACTCAACTCTCGCCCGGCGCGGAGGCGGGCGACAGCGAGTCACACGTCAGGTAGGGGACCTGGGGATGGCAGGTTGGTGACCTGGCCGCCGTCCCCCGTTCGTGAACGGACGGTTGCGCTCACCCGCGAGTGGGAATCTGACGCGGGTGACGATCGACCACGATGGGACGAGGCACGCGGACCTCGACCGTGACACGCGGGAGTTACTCGACCCGCACCACCACCGCGCGAGCATTCACGTCGGCGACCAGCTGATCGTCGACCCGGACCAGGTCCTCGCGAACGTCGCCCTGGCGATGGAGCGACTCGACCTCGACACCAGCACACCGGTCAGCATCGACGAGGACGTCGCGTCCATCGAGGAACTGGTCGCGCTGGTCGACCACTTCGAGCAGGGCCCGGCACTCATCGCCCACACCCTCAACACCGCCGCCCGCGTCATGAACGCCCGGTACCCCGCCGAGCCGGTGCACCGCCCGTTGCCGAGCGACTGCGACCTCCGCCGGTTGTTCCACGCCGACGTCGACGAACGGAGCCAGGACATCGCCCGGGCGGTGTTCAACCGGCGACTCGCGCGGATGGCGGACGTGAGTGCCGCGGAGATCGCGGTGGACGTCCACGAACTGACCTCGCAGCAGCGGATCGAGGTGTTCATGGCGGTGTTCTTCCTCTACGGCACGAAGGTCGGGGCGTTGCAGAACCGCACCGGCATCCGGTGAGGCCTTCGCGTCCGGCGGCGTGAGACGGCAGCTCGTCCTGACTCCTCGCCGTGCCCTATGGTCAATAGGTACTCGCCTACTACCTGTAGGCTCGGGTTCATGCGTGTTCCCCTGAGCGCCGAGGCCGTCATCGCCGACGCGGCGGCCCTCGCGGACGAGGCGGGCTTCGAGAGCGTGTCCCTGTCCGCCGTCGCCCGGCGCCTCGGCGTGCAGGCGCCCAGCCTGTACTCGCACGTCCGCGACCTGGAGGCGGTGCGGGACGGCATCACGGCGCTCGCGCTCGGCGAGTTGGCGGACCTCGTCGCGGCGGGCATCGCGGGGCGGGCCGGCCTGCCCGCCCTGCAGGCCTACAGCGCGGCTCACCGGACCTTCGCGCGCCGGTGGCCGGGGCGCTGGCAGTCGTTGCAGCGCCGGGCGGGTGAGGCCGTCGTCCGCTCGGCGGCCGCGCGGGCCGTCAGCGCGCAGGCGGGCGCGGTGCTCAGGGGGTATCCGGTGCCGCAGGAGGAGCACGTGCACGCGGTGCGGCTGCTGGGCAGCACGATCAACGGTTTCCTGGCGCTCGAACGCACCGGCAACTTCGACCACAGCTCCCCGGCCCCCGAGGTGAGCTGGGACCGGACCGTGGTCGCTCTCGACGCGCTCCTGCGGGCCTGGCCCGAGAACTCCCGAGGGGACGAGGCATGATCACCACACCGTTGACCGGCGCGCTCGTGCACGGCGTCGCCGAGCTGGAGGAGACCGGGCGCGGCGTGCGGCCGCACCGCCTGCCCGCGTGGGTGCGCGACCGGTTTCCCGACCCGCAGCTGATGGGCGCGCAGAGCCAGCCCTCCGGCGTGCGCGTGGTGGTGGAAACCGCCGCACGCGTCATCGAACTGGTCCTGCACCCCACCCGCGTCGCCTACCGCGGCATCGAGAGGCCCCGCGGCAGCGTCGACCTGTCCGTCGACGGCGAGGTGGTCGCCACCGCCCAGCTCGACGGCGGCGACCGCGTCGAGGTCGACCTGGCCACGGGTGCCTCGCAGGTCCACACAGGACCGGCGAGCACGATCCGGTTCGACGGTCTCGGCGGCGGTGCCAAGCTGGTCGAGATCTGGTTGCCCCACAACGAAGGGCTGGAGATCGTCGCGCTGCGCACGGACGCGCCGGTGCGTCCGGCGAGCACCGGGCGGCGGCTCTGGCTGCACCACGGCAGTTCGATCAGCCACGGCTCGAACGCGGCCACGCCGACCGCGACCTGGCCCGCCGTCGCCGCTCGCCTGGGCGGCGTCGACCTGCACAACCTCGGCTTCAGCGGCAGCGCGCACGCGGACCAGTTCGTCGCCCGCGTGATCCGCGACCGGCCCGCCGACCTCATCAGCGTGAAGCTCGGCATCAACGTGGTGAACTTCGACGCGATGAGGTTGCGCGCCTTCGTGCCGGCCGTCCACGGCTTCCTGGACACGATCCGCGACGGTCTCCCGAACACGCCGCTGGTGCTGGTGTCGCCCCTGTTCTGCGGAATCCACGAGGACACCCCGGGGCCGGGGGAGATGCGCACCGACGAGAGGGGAGGCGTCACCTTCGCGGCCACCGGTCCGCACGGACCGGCACCCCAGCTGACACTGCGGATCATCCGCGAGGCGTTGGCATCGCTCGCGGAACGGCGGCAGGACGACCCGAACCTGCACCACCTCGACGGCACCCTGCTGTACGGGGAACAGGATGCCGTCACGCATCCGTTGCCGGACGCACTGCACCCGGACACGGCCACGCACGCGGTGATCGGTGAGCGCTTCGCCCGATACGCCTTCGCAGCGGGCGGCCCGTTCGCGCACTAGGCCCTTGGCCGGAAGTCCTGTCGGCGATCGCGGCACACGGAGGACCGGGCGGACTCCGCGCTGTCCACAATGGAAAGGCGTCTACGCTCCGACGACGTGCTCCGTCACCGGAGCCGTCACCGCGTGAGGCCGTGTCCATGACGCCGCCGCCGTCGTCGCGGACCGAAGTGCAGACGAATCTTCCTGATCGAACCGCGTTGTCCTGCTGACGGGTCTGTCGCTGAGCTTTGCTGGTTTCCTGAGCTGCGGCCGTTTCGAGCGAACGGAGGACAGCCCGTGCCTGCTGGACGGACGTCCGCCTGCCTGGCTCTGCTGCTGCTCGGTTCCGCCTGCGCGGGCACTCCGGAACCGGTGGTGGGTACGCCATCCGGCAGCGCTGCGGTGTCCTCAGGGGTGGGCGGCACGACGTCGCTGCGAACGGCAGGGGCACAGCTGACGGTCGCCCTGCGCCTGCAACCCGGCAGGCCCGGGCTCGCGTTGCTGGCCGCCACCAACTCCGGTCACGCCTCGGTCATCCTGCCCGCCTGGCCGAGGCTGAGCTTCGCCACCACGACCGGTGCCGTGGCGGAAGTGGTCGTTCAGCAGATGCCGCTGCCCCAGGCGCCGCGCCCGGTCGAGTTGCCACCTGGTCAGACGGCCTACGCGGGCGTGAGGCTCCTGCTGGACGACAGGGAACGCATCGTTGCGATCAGGTCGGTCGACGTCCGCTTCGGTGACGACCTCGCGGTGCCTGCCACGATCGTCGCCACCACCGGGGAGCCGCTCGCGGACACGAGCAGGCTCAAGACGCGTGAGGCCAGGATCGGCACGCTGCAACGGACGGAGCGAGGCGTGTTCGCGGGCCTGTGACAGGACTTCGCCGCCGCGCGAGGATCGCGCAGGTGGCTCTCGCCGCTCAGACGGCCTGCTCGGGCTGATCCGTGCCGATGTCGTTGACCGAACGCGCATCTTGCTGGATGCGGCTCATTTGCCGTCGTACGTTCGCTTTCGGACGCGGTGGGAAGTGGTCGTGCCCGGGAGGAATCGGAGGGCGGAGAGGGAATGGGCGTTTCATCACGGAGGATGCCGGGGAGTTCGGTCGCTGTGCCTCTCTCGTCACTCGAGGTCGATTTCATCGAGAACGCGGTGCTGATGATGCTCCGGCGAGGAATTCGCCAGTTCGTCGACGTGGGGCCCCGCTCGCCGGGGGAGAACGACGTGCACGGCCTCGCCTCGTACCTCCACCCCGGTTCGGTGGTCGTCCGCGTCGGCGACGACCTGGTCCCCGGTGGCAGGAGCGGGGAGCCGCAGGACGAGCGCGACAGCACCGCGCGCCTGCCGCGCGCAGATGAGACCGAAGTGGACGAAGTGCTCGCGGAGTGCTTCGCGGCCCGTCTGCTGGATCGGGAACGACCGGTGGGCGTGGTCGCCGTGGGAGCGGCCGACAGGAACGACCCGTGGTGCTCTCCGGCGTCGATGATGGCCCGCTGCAACGCTTTGCTGCGTGCCGACAGCATGGTCGCGGTGACCCGTCGCGTGCCCGGCCTTCCGGGAACGGGTGCTGCCGGCCCCACCGTCGTCGAGGAGCTGTCGGAGATGTTCGACGGACTCGTCCTGGTGAAGCCGGGACTGGTGCGGCTACCGCACTTCTGGCCGGGATCCAGCAGCCGGAACCGTGCCGGCGACACGGCGCGCGGTCAGGGAGTGCTGGCGGGGATCGCGTTCAAACCAGGTAGGCCGCGCGTCGTCCGATCCGCGATGGGGTGAGTCGGCCGCGACTCCCGCGATGAGTCCCGCGACGTGACCGGGCCGGCTTCTCGACGACGCTGGAGCAGGAACCGGCGTCCGGACCTGGAAGTGCTACCGGACGTTCGTCCACGGTTCGGCGCGCGTTAGGTCAGAAACGCGGTTTCCCAGGCAGATCAGAACTAGAGTCCGTCTTGGCTCATGCAGAAGAGCAATGTCGCGCGAACGATCAGCGCGGCGGGCATGCTGCTCGCCACCACCGCGTTGGGCATGATCGACGATCAAGACACGCGGTCAGCCAAGATCATGCCGCCGCCGAGGTGCGGGTTCATCGCCCTGCCGCAAGCGGCGGGTGAGCTCACGGCCCGCTACTTCCACTGCGGCAACAGCTTCATCCTCATCAAGTTCCACTGGAGCACCGGCACCACCGGAACCGCGTGCGTGCCACCGCACGGCCAGATCCCCTTCTACAAAGACG
>NZ_BSTF01000023.1 GCF_030269365.1 Lentzea sp. NBRC 102530 | reverse complement strand
TCAAACGCTACCTCGCCCGCGAGATCTATCCCCGCCTCATCGCAGACCTCGCCGCCATACCCAGCACAGCTTGACAATCCATAGGAGCATCTTCGGGGCCCTTGCGAGGCGCTGGCCGGACCGGAAAGGCCAGGCTGAAAAGCGCCCGGCCGAGCCACAAGTGCTAGCACCTCGCACCCAAAGTCAAGCCCCAATCCCACGCGTACGTGGGCGCGTTGGGTGCGTACGTCACCACACCGGCTCGACGGTTCAGTCAAGACTGACGCCTCGCCTCCGGCATCGCGTGGGCGGGCGTTGTCCTTCGAGCCAAGAGCTGCGGACGCCTCGCCTGCGGCATTGCCGTCGGGTGTTGGATGGCTCGGCTGCGCCGTCGCGATGCTCGCGCTCGGTCGGCCTCGCGCTCCGCCGCCCCACCCCCTTGCCATCCCGTCTCTCGCCCTGCCCTGTCCCCGGCAACGCGAAAGGCCGCCCCCACAACCCCGGGAGCGGCCCTTGCGGTCCAGCGGTGACACCGAGTGGCTACGGCAGCGGGGCGGCTCCGCGCTTCGCCAGGTAGTCCTTCATCAGCTCGGTCTCCGAAGCCTGCGACTTCAGCATGTTGTCGGCCAGCGTCCGCACGAACGGCTGACCCGCCGCGGTCGAGGCGTACTCGGCCATCGGGGAGCCGCCCACGTGGTGGCGGAGCATCAGCTGGAGCCAGTACACGTCGAACTCGCGGCCCGCGGGGACGGTGCGGAGCTTGGTGAGCTCGTCGGTGGTGGCCATGCCGGGCATGATCGGCTTGCCGGCCTCCGGGGTGGTGGCGCCGTGGCCGTGGATTCCGGCCGCGTCCATCCACTTCATGTAGACGCCGCTGATGTTCTGCTCGTGCTCGTTCCACATCATCAGCCAGCCCTTCATCCTGCCCACCTGTTCCAGCTGGGTGGAGGAGATGTCGAAGGCGAGCTGGCGGATCTCCGGATCGGTGGAGCGGTCGCGGGCGATGTTCGCCATCTGGATGCCCTGCAGGTGGTGCATGGACATGTCCTGGCAGAAGCCCACGTCCACGGAACCGGAGGCCGGTGCCGCGGAGGAGGTGGAGGAGCCGGGGAGCTTGACGAGCAGGCCCACGGCCGCGCCCAGGAGGAGCACGGCCAGGACCGCCGCGCCGATGACGAGGGCCCTGGCGACACCCGAAGGTGCGCTGGAGACCTCGTCCTCGGCGATCTCGTCGGTGGGAGCGGTCATCAGCTCGACGGCGGCGTCGAGGCGGAGCCCGACGCGGGCGGGGTCTGAGGCTGGCCCTCAGTGACGGAGTCGTCCTTGCCGCCGTCCATCGGCACGGCGTCGGCGCCCGGCTTCTCGGCCACGAACGGGGCCGGGTTGGCGAGGAACTGCGGGTTCTCGCAGGACGCGCCGACCTCGGGGTAGGTGTTCGCGTTGCGCAGCAGCGAGGAGATGAACTGGTCGATGCGCTCGTCGTCGGCGTTGTCGACCTTCAGCTGGTGGCCCCAGGACTGCAGGGAGATCGGCTTGTCGAGGCCGGGGAACGGCGACAGCATCATGTACGGGATGCCCTCGACCTTGACCTTGAGCTTGGTGAGCGCGTCGTCCTTGACCTGGTCGGGGTTGTACGTGATCCACACGGCGCCGTGCTCGAGGCCGTGGACCGCGTTCTCCGTGCGGATGGCCTTGTCGTAGACGACGCCGGTGCAGTCAGCCCAGGTGGCGTCGTGCGGGCCGCCGAACGCCGGGGTCTGGTCGTACGCGACGCGCTGGGTCGGCTCGACGTGGCGGGAGCCCTTGTACTCCTTGGACACGATGCCCGCGAGCTGCAGCGACGGGTCCTTGTTCGTGTCGGAGGGCTTCCACTTGGCCAGGGCGGCCTCCTTGACGTTGTTCTCGTGGATCTGCATGTACGCATATCCGAAAACACCGCCCGCGAGGGCCAGCACCGCCACAACCGCGATGATCGTGCCCCACGGCTTCGGCTTGCTCGCCACCACCGAGGAACGGGCTGCGGCCACGCTGTTGCGTGTGGCCTTCGTCTTCTTGCCGCTGGTCATGTCCGCCTCAGATGTCGTCCTGGTCAACCGGCGCCAGTGTAGGGACATCGTGTCTGATCACTGTCAGCGCAGGGCATTACCACGTGCGCGTTAACACTTGCCGTCTCACCCTCCGAGACCCGGTAACCCGGTCGAGACCTGCGACAACGCTTCTCTAAACTCTTCTGGCGTGACCCCTGAAGTGCTCGCCGATCTGGTCCGGACCACGGTTGCCCAGTTGCTGGCCGACCGAGGCCTGGACACCACCTCTCCACCCGAGCAGGTGACGGTCGAGCGACCCAGGAACCCCGAGCACGGGGACTACGCCACGAACGTCGCGTTGCAGCTCGCCAAGAAGGCCGGTGTGCCGCCGCGCGACCTGGCGACGTGGCTCGCGGAGGCCCTGCTCGCCCATCCCGCCATCGCGAAGGCCGACGTGGCCGGTCCCGGCTTCCTGAACCTCACGATCGCCACCGAGGCGCAGGGAGCGATCGTTCGCGCGGCGCTCGAGGACTTCTACGGCACCGGCTCCGAACTGGTCGGCAAGCGCATCAACCTGGAGTTCGTCTCCGCGAACCCGACCGGCCCGATCCACCTCGGTGGCGCGCGCTGGGCGGCCGTGGGCGACGCGCTGGGCAAGGTGCTGCAGGCCCGCGGCGCCGACGTCACCCGCGAGTACTACTTCAACGACGCCGGCGCGCAGATCGACCGGTTCGTCCGGTCGCTGATCGCCGCCGCGAAGGGCGAGCCGGCCCCCGAGGACGGCTACGCGGGCACGTACGTGAGCGACATCGCCGCCGAGGTCCTGCGCCGCGAACCGGGTGCGCTCGGCGACCCCGAGACGGTGCGCAGGGTCGGTGTCGGGCTGATGTTCGAGGAGATCAAGCGCAGCCTGCACGAGTTCGGCACCGACTTCGACGTCTACTTCCACGAGGACTCGCTGCACCGCAGCGGCCGCGTGGACGAGGCCGTCGCGAAGCTCAAGGCCAACGGCTCGCTGTACGAGAAGGACGGCGCGTGGTGGCTGCGGTCCACGGACTTCGGTGACGACAAGGACCGCGTCGTCATCAAGAGCGACGGCAACCCGGCGTACATCGCGGGCGACATCGCGTACCTGGTCGACAAGCGCGGCCGTGGCTTCGACCTCTGCATCTACATGCTCGGCGCGGACCACCACGGCTACATCGCGCGCCTCAAAGCAGCGGCGGCCGCCCTCGGCGACGACCCCGACAGCGTCGAGGTGCTGATCGGCCAGCTCGTGAACCTCGTCAGCGACGGCCAGCCCGTCCGGATGAGCAAACGCGCCGGCACGGTCATCACGATGGAGGACCTGGTCGACGCGGTCGGGGTGGACGCCGCCCGCTACGCCATGATCCGGTCGAGCGTCGACTCCAGCGTCGACATCGACCTCGACCTGCTGCGCAAGCACAACAACGAGAACCCGGTCTACTACGTCCAGTACGCGCACGCCCGCATCTCCGGCGTGCTGCGCAACGCCGCCGACCTCGGGGTCACGCAGGGGGACGACCTCTCCCTGCTGGTGCACGAGCGCGAAGGCGACCTGATCCGCACGATCGGCGAGTTCCCCAGGGTCGTGGCCACCGCGGCCGACCTGCGCGAACCCCACCGGGTGGCGCGCTACCTCGAAGAACTCGCCGGCACCTTCCACCGCTTCTACGACCGGACGAACGGCGTCCGCGTCCTCCCCCAGGGCGACGAGGAGACCACCCCGCTGCACCAGGCGAGGCTCACCCTCTGCGCCGCCACCAGGCATGTTTTTTCAGCGGGCCTCGGCCTGCTCGGCGTCACCGCACCGGAGCGAATGTAATGCGAGCACACCCCGCCGGACCTCGGCACGCCGATGTCACGGCGCCCGGCAACACCGCCGGCGACCGTCCCTCCTCCACCGACCAGCTCGACCTCCTGCACCCGACGGTGTGGCCCCGCAACGCCAAGCGCAACGACGCGGGCGTCCTGGAACTCGCGGGCGTGGACGTGCGCGCGCTGGCCGAGCAGTACGGCACCCCGTTGTTCGTCATGGACGAGCAGGACTTCCGCGCGCGGTGCCGCGAGCACGCCGAGGCGTTCGGCGACCCGACGCTCGTGCACTACGCCTCCAAGGCGTTCCTGAGCGTCCAGGTCGCGAAGTGGGTGGCCGAAGAGGGCCTCTCCATCGACGTGTGCAGCGGCGGCGAACTCGCCATCGCGCTGCGGGCGGACTTCCCGGCCGAGCGCATCGCGTTGCACGGCAACAACAAGAGCGTTCCCGAACTGATCGCGGCCGTCGAGGCGGGCGTCGGCGGGATCGTGCTCGACAGCTACCACGAGATCGCGCGCCTGGACCAGATCGCCCGCGAACGCGGTGTGGTGCAGCCGGTGCTGATCCGCGTGACGGTCGGCGTCGAGGCGCACACCCACGAGTTCATCGCGACCGCGCACGAGGACCAGAAGTTCGGCTTCTCGCTGTCGTCCGGTGACGCGGCCGAGGCCGTGCGGCGCGTGCTCAAGGCCAGCGGCCTCCAGCTCGTCGGCCTGCACAGCCACATCGGTTCGCAGATCTTCGACGCGTCCGGCTTCGAGGTCGCCGCCCGCCGCGTCATCGGCCTGCTCTCCGACATCCGCTCCGAGCACGGCGAGGTGCCGTCGTTGAACGTCGTCGACCTCGGCGGCGGCCTCGGCATCGCCTACACCCCGGACGACGACCCGCCCCCGCCCGCCGAGCTCGCCCGGCAGCTGCACAACATCGTGCAGAAGGAGTGCGAGCACAACGGCCTGGAGATGCCTCGCATCGCGGTCGAGCCCGGCCGCGCGATCGTCGGCCCCGGCACGGTCACCGTGTACGAGGTCGGCACCATCAAGGACATCGAGCTCGACGGTGGCGCGCGCCGCCGGTACGTCAGCGTCGACGGCGGCATGAGCGACAACATCCGCACGGCGCTCTACGACGCGGTCTACGACTGCAAGCTCGTCTCACGCGCGTCCGAGCCCGAGTCGAGGGCCGTGCTGTGTCGTGTGGTGGGCAAGCACTGCGAGTCCGGTGACATCGTGGTTCGCGACTGCTGGCTGCCCGATGACCTCGCTCCGGGAGACTTGGTTGCGATCGCCGCCACAGGGGCCTACTGCTACTCGATGGCGAGCGGGTACAACCGACTTCCACGGCCCGCGCTCGCCGCGGTGACCGATGGGGAGGCGCGGCTGCTGCTGCGTCGCGAGACCGAGGACGACCTGTTCCGTCTGGAGGTATGAAAGCCGTGAAACCGATTCGGGTCGCCTTGCTCGGCTGTGGCACGGTGGGCACGGAGGTAGTCCGGCTGCTGACGGACCAGGCCGACGACCTCACCCAGCGCATCGGCGCGCCGGTGGAGCTCGCGGGCATCGCCGTGCGCAGGCCGAACAAACACCGCGAAGTGCCGGAGCACCTGCTCACCACGGACGCCGAGGCGCTCGTGAAGTCGGACGACGTGGACGTCATCGTCGAGGTCATCGGCGGCATCGACCCCACGCGGGGCCTGCTGCTGGAGGCGCTGCGGAGCGGCAAGTCCGTCGTCACGGCGAACAAGGCGCTGCTCGCCGAGCACGGCCCCGACCTGTTCGAGGCGGCCGACGCGTCCGGTGCGGACCTCTACTTCGAGGCCGCCGTCGCCGGCGCGATCCCGTTGCTGCGCCCGTTGCGGGAATCCCTTGCGGGAGACCGGATCACGCGCGTCATGGGCATCGTGAACGGCACGACGAACTTCATCCTGTCGGCGATGGACGCCACGGGCGCGGGCTACGGCGAGACGCTCGAGGAGGCCTCGCGCCTCGGGTACGCCGAGGCCGACCCGACCGCCGACGTCGACGGGTTCGACGCCGCGTCGAAGGCCGCGATCCTTGCGTCCCTTGCGTTCCACACCCGCGTGACGGCGTCGGACGTGCACCGCGAGGGCATCCGAGCGGTGTCGGCCGCGGACATCGCCGCAGCCAAGGGCCTCGGCCGCACGGTGAAGCTGCTCGCCATCTGCGAGCGCGTGGTCAGCCCGTCCGGCCAGGAATCAGTCGCCGTTCGAGTGCACCCGGCCATGATCCCCAGGACGCACCCGCTGGCCTCGGTCAACGGCGCGTTCAACGCGGTGTTCGTCGAGGCCGACGCGGCGGGGGAGATGATGTTCTACGGGCAGGGCGCCGGTGGCGCCCCGACGGCGAGCGCGGTCGTCGGCGACCTGGTCGCCGTGGCGCGCAACATGGTCGCGAGCGGGCACGGTCCGCGCGAGTCGGCCTACGCGGCGCTTCCCGTGCAGCCCATGGGGAACACGCCCACCCGCTACCACATCAGCCTCGACGTCGCGGACAAGGCCGGTGTCCTCTCGCAGGTGGCCGCCGTGTTCGCGGAGCACGACGTGAGCATCGCCGCGGTGCGCCAGGAAGGCCGGGTCGAGGACGCCAGCCTGGTGATCGTCACGCACGCGGCGACCGACGCCGCGCTGCGGTCCACTGTGGACAAAATCGGTGGCCTCCCCGTGGTGCGGGACGTCGTCAGCGTCATGAGGGTGGAGGGCGAAGAATGAGTGCGTCCAGAGCAGGCTGGCCCGGGCTCATCAACGCCTACCGGGACCGCATCGAGATCCCCGAGGGCGCCGAGGTCGTCACGCTGCACGAGGGCGGCACGCCGCTGGTGCACGCGAAGCGCCTCTCCTCGCTCACCGGTTCGGACGTGTGGGTGAAGGTCGAGGGCGCGAACCCCACCGGGTCGTTCAAGGACCGCGGCATGACCGTGGCCATGACCTACGCGCTGGCGTCCGGCCTCAAGGCGGTCATCTGCGCCTCCACCGGCAACACGTCGGCGTCCGCCGCGGCCTACGCGGCCAAGGCGGGTCTGACGGCGGCCGTGCTGGTGCCCAGCGGCAAGATCGCGATGGGCAAGCTCGCGCAGGCCGTCATGCACGGCGCGAAGATCCTGCAGATCGACGGCAACTTCGACGACTGCCTCGAACTCGCCTCGAAGACCGCCGCCGAGTACCCGGTCACGCTGGTGAACTCGGTCAACCCGGTGCGCCTCGTCGGCCAGCAGACCGCCGCCTGGGAGGTCTGCGACGTGCTCGGCCAGGCGCCGGACGTGCACTGCCTGCCGGTCGGCAACGCGGGCAACATCACCGCGTACTGGAAGGGCTACACGTCGTACGACCAGGGCCTGCCGAAGATGTTCGGGTTCCAGGCCGCCGGGGCCGCGCCGCTGGTCAGCGGTGCGCCGGTGCCCAACCCGGAGACCATCGCCACCGCGATCCGGATCGGGTCGCCGGCGTCGTGGACGGGTGCGATCAAGGCCCGCGACTCCTCCGGCGGCCTGATCGACGCCGTCACCGACGAGCAGATCCTCAGCGCGTACCGCCTGCTGGCGTCGTCCGAGGGCATCTTCGTCGAGCCGGCGTCGGCCGCGT
Organism: Lentzea sp. NBRC 102530; assembly: GCF_030269365.1. Taxonomy (GTDB): domain Bacteria; phylum Actinomycetota; class Actinomycetes; order Mycobacteriales; family Pseudonocardiaceae; genus Lentzea. The sequence continues at coordinate 102,773 of NZ_BSTF01000023.1, read as the reverse complement.
CCATCGCCGGTCTGCTCAGGACCGCCGAGGACGGCAGGCTGCCGAAGGGTTCGACCGTTGTGTGCACCGTCACGGGTCACGGCCTGAAGGACCCCGACACGGCGTTGCTCGGCACCACCGAGGTCGAGCCGGTCCCGGTCGACCCGGGCGCCGTCGCGCACGCCCTGGAGCTGGCGTGAAGTTCCTCGTCTCCGTCCCCGCGTCGACCGCGAACCTCGGTTCGGGGTTCGACGCGCTGGGCATGGCGCTCGGCATGTACGACGACGTGGAGGTGGCCTCCGCTCCGGACGGCCACCTCTCGATCACCGTCGACGGTGCCGGTTCGGGTGACGTCCCGCTCGACGAGACCCATCTCGTCGTGCGGGCCGTCCGCGCCACCGGCTACACCGGCGGCCTCGCGCTGAGGTGCCGGAACACGATTCCGCACGCCCGCGGGCTGGGCTCGTCGGCCGCCGCGATCGTGGCGGGTGTCGTAGCCGGATTCACCCTGTCGGGTCGCGAGTTGGACACGGACGCGTTGCAAATCGCCGCCGAGTTCGAGGGCCACGCGGACAACGCGGCGGCGTCCCTGTACGGCGGCGTTGTCGTTGCGTGGTCTGAAGGTGAGCGGTACCGCGCGGTGCGGATGGACGCGGACGCACGCGTGCGCCCGGTCGTGCTGATCCCCTCCACCGAGTCGTCCACGAAGACGACCCGCGGCCTGCTCCCGGCCGAGGTGCCGCACGCCGACGCCGCGCACGCCGCGGGGCGGGCCGCCCTCGCAGTGCACGCGCTCACGTCCGATCCGTCGGTTCTCCTTGCCGCTACTGAGGATCGACTCCACCAGAACTACCGGGAACCCGCTTGGCCCGACACCGTTCGGGTGATCAACGATCTTCGCAAGCTGGGAGTTCCCGCCTGCGTGAGCGGAGCGGGACCCACCGTGATCGCCTTCGGTGATCTTCCGGCCGAAGTCGACGTGCACGGCTTCGACGTGCGCAGACTCGACGTCGACGCCTCCGGCGTGCGCGTTCGTCCATTGGACTGACACGCCCGACCCCGGTTGTTGCATGCCGGGGGAGCGGCGTCTACCCTCGGGGGCGATCAGTCACTGCGCGCACGGGCGCCGGTGTCGCGCCCGGACACTCGCTCCGGGTCGCAATCCTTTTGTGTTCCGGCTCTGTGCCGTGCGGGCGGGGCGGACGCAAGAGGCACCCGATCGCCGTGATCTGAGAAAAGTCCCGTGCTTGCCGGTAGCCGTCGTGCTTCCGTCTTCATCGGACTTGACCGCCGTTCCCCGCTGAAGTGGGAAGGCGGGTCCGCTGGGCCGCGTAGGAGGCGGGGCCTGGTCAGGAAGGACTTGTGTGACCAACACCGATTTGCTGAGCAGCGAAGTCGCAGCTGCCGCTGGTTCTGGAGCCGAGGAGAACGCTCTGTCCACCCCATCGAACGGCACGACGCCGCGCCGCCGCGCGGGTCTGTCCGGCATGGTGCTCGCTGAGTTGCGCGAGCTCGCCGGCCAAATGGGCATCACCGGAACCGCCGGCCTGCGCAAGGGCGACCTGATCGCGGCCATCAAGGAGAAGCAGGGTTCCGGCGCTCCGGCGAAGGCCGAGAAGCCGGCGAAAGCCGAGAAGGCGGCCGCCAAGGCTGAGGCCCCTGCCGCCGCTGAGAAGCCCGCGAAGGCCGAGAAGGTCGTTGAGAAGCCTGTTCAGCAGCAGCTCGAGGTAGCGGAGAAGCCCGCCGCGGCCGCCGAGGTTCCCGCTGGTGACGACTCCCGCCAGGGCGAGGACGGGGGGCGCCGGGGCAACCGTCGCCGCCGTTCCGGCCGTGGTGGCGGCAGCGCCGAGGGCGAGGGCCAGCAGCAGTCCGAGCCGCGCGCCGAGCGTTCCGACCGTGGTGAGCGCACCGAGCGTGCGGACCGCGGCGAGCGCCAGGACCGCAACGAGCGTTCCGACCGTGGCGAGCGCTCTGACCGTGGCGAACGGTCCGAGCGTTCCGACCGCGGCGAGCGTGGCGACCGCAACGAGCGCGGCGGCCGTGACCGCAACCGCGACCGTGGCGACCGCGGCGAGCGCCGTGACGACCGCCAGGGCGGCGGCAACCAGCCCGGCGACGACGACGAGGGCGGCCGTCGCGGCCGGTTCCGCGACCGTCGCAGGCGCGGTGGCCGTGGCGAGGGCCAGGACGGCGGAGGCCGTGGCGACCGCGAGACCGAGGTGCGCGACGACGACGTCTTGCTCCCGGTCGCGGGCATCCTGGACGTGCTGGAGAACTACGCGTTCGTCCGCACCTCCGGCTACCTCGCGGGCTCGAACGACGTCTACGTCTCGCTCTCGCTGGTCCGCAAGTACGGCCTGCGCCGCGGCGACGCCATCACCGGCGCCGTCCGCCAGCCGCGGGACGGCGAGCAGCAGCGGCAGAAGTTCAACCCGCTGGTCCGCGTCGACAAGATCAACGGCCTGGACCCGGAAGAGGCGCGCAACCGCCCCGACTTCACCAAGCTGACGCCGCTCTACCCGAACGAGCGCCTGCGCCTCGAGACCGAGCCGCACATCCTCACCACCCGTGTCATCGACCTGGTGATGCCGATCGGCAAGGGCCAGCGCGCCCTGATCGTCTCCCCGCCGAAGGCCGGCAAGACCTCGGTGCTCCAGTCGATCGCGAACGCGATCACGAAGAACAACCCCGAGTGCCACCTGATGGTCGTCCTGGTCGACGAGCGTCCGGAAGAGGTCACCGACATGCAGCGTTCGGTGAAGGGCGAGGTCATCGCCTCGACCTTCGACCGCCCGCCGTCGGACCACACGACCATCTCCGAGCTGGCGATCGAGCGCGCCAAGCGCCTCGTCGAAATGGGTCACGACGTCGTCGTGCTCCTCGACTCGATCACCCGCCTCGGCCGCGCGTACAACCTGGCAGCCCCGGCCTCCGGCCGAATCCTGTCCGGTGGTGTCGACTCGACGGCGCTGTACCCGCCGAAGCGCTTCCTGGGTGCCGCCCGCAACATCGAAGGCGGCGGCTCCCTCACGGTCATCGCGACGGCACTGGTCGAAACCGGCTCCGCCGGTGACTCGGTCATCTTCGAAGAGTTCAAGGGCACCGGCAACGCCGAGCTCAAGCTCGACCGCAAGATCGCCGACAAGCGCACCTTCCCGGCCGTTGACGTGGACAGCTCCGGCACCCGCAAGGAAGAGCTCTTGCTCTCGCCGGACGAGATGGCCGTCACGCACAAGCTCCGCCGAGTGCTCCACGCCCTCGACGGCCAGCAGGCCATCGACCTCCTGCTGGACCGCCTGCGCAAGTCCCGCACCAACATCGAGTTCCTGATGCAGGTGGCCAAGACCACGCCAGGTGCCGAGCAGGACTGACACCGCGCGTAAGTTTCACGTGAAATTGCCCCCGCTGCAGGTCAGCGGGGGCTTTTTCATGCCCGTCACTCGAATGCCGACCGCCGTCTTGGCCCGGCGCGCGGTGCCAACCTGACAGTCGAAGACGTGAGCCAGCCACCTACGGGTCCTGGCGTGGCGAAGCGGAGCGAGCCCGAACGGGCTGATACCTCATCACCTGGCCGGTTCCGCCTGCCTTGGCGATTGGGGCTTCACATCGAGGGGCGGGGTGCCAACCTGTTCGTCCCGACCTGCGCGCCCACCCTCGCAAGGTGACCCAGCCCCAGGTACGTGACCAACCCCGCTGGAACGCAACCAACCCCTGAAACGCGCCCAGCTGGCCTCAACGGCAGTCCGCAGCCTGCCGACTCTCGTCGCTCTGCACCAGGCACTGGAACACGAGCCCCACCAAAACCGGCACCCCCACCACAGCCGCGGCCAAAGCGGGAACCTCCACCGCCCCGACCAGGACCCCCACCCCGAGAACCCCGACCAGGTAGGGCCACCGCAGCCACACCCGCTGCCACCCGCGCCGCCACCGGACCCCGCCGGACACAGCGGCCCCCACCGCCACCCCGGCCCCGGTCACCGCGGGAGACAACGGCACCGTGCTCCAGGACGCGGTGAGCAGCCCTGCCGACCCCATCAGGCCGAACACGGCAGCGGAGAACAGGAACGGCAACGCCAGCCACAAGCGCTGACCCATTGGCCGCTCAGCGGTGCAGAACACGCCGCACAGTCTGATGCACGCCCACCAACAACACAGAGCCGTATCCAGTCGAACGGCAACACCTTGCGCCGAACGGCGTACCAGGAACGTCGAGCGGTTGTGACTTGAACCACGCACAGTGGCCCGCAGCCTCACGTGCCCCACCAGTCCCGAAGCACCTCGAGATCAGCCCCGCCCGACCCTGTGACCAGCCTCAAGCCGCCGCCGTGCGGACTCTGACCGGCTCCCGAACCCCGGTTGCCAGCCTTCGACCGGCTCCCCGAACCCCTGCCGCCGGCTCCCGGACACCCCGCAGCCGGGCATGACCCAGCCCACACCCCCGCCTCGGGAACAACCGCGTTTTTGCACGTGTTGAACGGTCTGGCAAACTAAACGGTCGAGTCCGGCTCCGGTTCACCCGTTCACCAACAGGGACCCGGCGGCCATCCTTGAAAGGGACAAGATCTTGAAGAGTGGAATCCACCCCGAGTACACCGCCACCGAAGTGACGTGCAGCTGCGGCAACAGCTTCACGACGCGCAGCACCACTTCGGCGTCTGAGGTCCGCGTCGAGATGTGCTCGAACTGCCACCCGTTCTACACGGGCAAGCAGCGCATCCTGGACACCGGCGGTCGCGTGGCGCGCTTCGAGGCGCGTTACGGCAAGCGCAACAAGTAGCTGCTTTCACGGCGCCTGACCTCCGGCCTCACGGCCGGGGGCGGGCGCCGTCGCCGTTTCCAGGGCAAACCCCGAACGAAGGCCCCGAACGAAAGCAGGAGAAGTGTCGCAGTCGCTGGACAGCTTGCTCGCCGAGTACGACGAGCTGGAGAAGAAGCTCGCGGACCCCTCCGTGCACGCTGACCAGGCGGGTGCGCGCAAGCTCGGCAAGCGCTACGCCGAGCTCGGCCCGATCGTGAAGACGGCACGCGAGATCGAGCAGGCCCGCAACGACCTCGAGGCGGCCAAGGAGCTCGCGGCCGAGGACCGGTCGTTCCAGAGCGAGGTCGACGACATCGAGGAGCAGCTCCCCAAGCTGGAGGAGCGCCTCACCGAGCTGCTGCTGCCGCGCGACCCGCACGACGGCGACGACGTGCTGCTGGAGATCAAGTCCGGCGAGGGCGGCGAGGAGTCCGCGCTGTTCGCCGGGGACCTGCTGCGCATGTACACGCGGTACGCGGAGCGGCAGGGCTGGAAGGTCGAGATGCTCGACGGCACCGACTCCGACCTCGGCGGCTTCAAGGACGTCACCGTCGCCATCAAGACCAAGTCCGCCACGCCCGACGGGGTGTGGAGCCGGCTCAAGTGGGAGGGCGGCGTGCACCGGGTGCAGCGCGTGCCCGTCACCGAGAGCCAGGGCCGCATCCACACGTCCGCGGCCGGCGTCCTCGTCTTCCCGGAGACCGAGGAGACCACCGCGATCGAGATCGACGAGAAGGACCTCCGCATCGACGTCTACCGGTCGAGCGGCAAGGGCGGCCAGTCGGTCAACACCACGGACTCCGCGGTCCGCATCACGCACCTGCCGACCGGCATCGTCACGTCCTGCCAGAACGAGCGCAGCCAGCTCCAGAACAAGGCCCGCGCCATGCAGGTGCTCCAGTCCCGCCTGGTCGCCCTCGCCGAGGAGCAGAAGGCGCAGGAGCAGTCGGACGCCCGGCGCACCCAGATCCGCACCGTCGACCGCAGTGAACGGGTGAGGACCTACAACTTCCCCGAATCACGCATCTCCGACCACCGGGTTGGGTACAAAGCGCATAACCTGGACCAGGTCCTCGACGGAGACCTGGACGCGGTGGTGGACGCACTCGCCGCCGCAGACAGGGCGGAACGGCTCGCAGGCGGGTAATCCGACGTGAGAAGGGGCGCGTTGTGGCCGAGATCCTGGTGAATCCGCAGTCAGCGCCCCTCGACCAAGAGGTCGAAGTGGTCGTCGCCGGCCTCAAACCCGGCCAAGAGATCACCGTGCAGCTCTCCACGGGCGAGCGCGCTTCTCACGCCGTGTTCGAGGCGGACGACCGTGGTGTCGTGGACCTCACAAGGCATGCACCGCGAGACGGCAGCTACAGCGGTGTGGACCCGATGGGCCTCTTCTGGTCCCTCGAACGAACGGGCGGCAAGGCCGGCCCGACGGTCCTCTCCGTCGAAGGCGTCGGCGACCGCGTCCTGGAGCGGCTGAAGGTCCCCGAGGGCGTCGAACGCCAGGAGGTCCGCGAGGACGGCCTCGTGGGCACCCTGTTCGCCCCTGAGGACGACGGAGGCGAACTCCCCGGCGTCATTGTGCTCAGCGGGTCCGAAGGCGGCCTGCACGAGACCGACGCCGCTCTCCTGGCCGCGCACGGCTTCGTCACGTTCGCCCTCGGCTACTTCGGCCTCAAGGGCCTGCCCGAGCACCTCGTCGACGTCCCGCTTGAGTACTTCGGCAAGGCCATCGCACACCTGGAGGAACGAGCGGGCGCCATCGGCGTGCTCGGCGGTTCGCGGGGCGGCGAACTGGCGCTGCTCGTCGGAGCCACGTTCCCCCAGGTCAAGGCAGTGGTCAGCGTCGTCGGCAGCGGCGTCGTCACCCAGGGCATCGGCCCGGGGCGCAACCTGCTGCAGAAGCTCCAGTACGAGGCGGCCTCCTGGACCCACAGGGGCCAGCCGCTGCCGTATCTGCCCTACGACGTCGGCGACGAGCTCCGCGCCAAGATCGTCAACGACGAACCGGTGCCGTTGAAGCTCGCCTTCAGCACCGAGGACGGCATCCCCGAGGACACCGAGATCGCGGTCGAACGCATCGAGGGGGGTGTGTTGCTCATCTCGTCCGGGCACGACGACGGCTGGCCCAGCACCGAGCTGAGCGACGTCGCGATGCGGCGGCTGAAGGACCACGAGCACCCGTTCGCGCACGAGCACGTGGTGTATCCCGAGGCAGGACACCTGATCGCGGGCCCGCCGCACCGCCCGGCCACCGAGGTGACCTATCCGGGGCCCGGTGTCACCTTCTCGGGTGGTGGTTCTCCCCGCGCCACCGCGCACGCCCGGCAGAACGCCTGGAAACGGACGGTTGAGTTCTTGCGGGAGCAGCTCGGGAGCTAGGTTGTGTGCTTATGAGCGCACACTTTGATGTCGTCGTCGTGGGTGCGGGTCCCGGCGGGTACGTCGCCGCGATCCGTGCGGCTCAGCTCGGGCTGAAGACCGCCATCGTCGAGGAGAAGTACTGGGGCGGCGTTTGCCTGAACGTCGGCTGCATCCCCTCGAAGGCGCTGCTGCGCAACGCCGAGCTGGCGCACATCTTCACGCACGAGCAGAAGACGTTCGGCATCAAGGTCGACGGCACCGTCAGCTTCGACTACGGCGCTGCCTGGCAGCGCAGCCGCAAGGTCGCGGACGGGCGCGTCAAGGGCGTGCACTTCCTGATGAAGAAGAACGGCATCACCGAGTACAACGGGTGGGCCAACTTCACCGACGACCACACGCTGACCGTCGGGGACGAGACGATCACCTTCGGCCACGCGATCATCGCCGTGGGCGCCACGACCCGGATGCTGCCGAACACGCAGAAGTCCGATCGCGTCGTGACCTACGAAGAGCAGATCATGACCGAGGACCTGCCCGAGTCGATCATCATCGCCGGCGCGGGCGCCATCGGCGTCGAGTTCGCGTACGTCATGCACAACTACGGCGTGAAGGTCACCATCGTCGAGTTCCTCGACCGCATGGTGCCGCTGGAGGACGAAGAGGTCTCCGCCGAGCTGCTCAAGCGCTACAAGAAGCTGGGCGTGGACGTCCGCGTCGGCACGCGCGTCGAGTCGATCGACGAGTCCGGCCCGAAGGTCCGCGTCACGGTCTCGAAGAACGGCGCGGAAGAGGTCCTGGAAGCCGACAAGGTCATGCAGGCCATCGGTTTCGTGCCGCGCGTCGAGGGCTACGGCCTGGAGAACACCGGCGTGAAGCTGACCGACCGGGGCGCCATCGACATCGACGGCCGCGGCCGCACGTCCGTGCCGCACATCTTCGCGATCGGTGACGTCACCGCGAAGCTGATGCTCGCGCACACCGCCGAGTCGATGGGCGTCATCGCCTCGGAGACCATCGCGGGTGCCGAGACGATGGAGCTCGACTACGTGATGATCCCGCGCGCGACGTTCTGCCAGCCGCAGATCGCCTCCTTCGGCTACACCGAGAAGCAGGCGCGCGAGAAGGGCTACGACGTCCAGGTCGCGAAGTTCCCGTTCACCGCGAACGGCAAGGCGCACGGCCTCGCCGACCCGGGCGGCTTCGTGAAGCTGATCAGCGACAAGACGCACGGCGAGCTGCTCGGCGGCCACATCATCGGCCCCGAGGCGACCGAACTGCTGCCCGAGCTCACGCTGGCGCAGCAGTGGGACCTCACCGTCCACGAGGTCGCGCGCAACGTCCACGCGCACCCGACGCTGTCCGAGGCCGTCAAGGAAGCTGTGCACGGCCTGGTCGGGCACATGATCAACTTCTGAGATAGCTTTTCCCACGATGATGAACCGGCAGCCGCTCCGCCTCGCGATCTCCGAGGCGGCCAAGATCCTCGCCGAGGCGGGCGTGGACAGTCCGCGCGTCGACGCGGAGTACCTGGCCGCGCACGTGCTCGGCGTCGAGCGCGGGCGGTTGCCGCTCATCCCGCTGGTCGATCCGACGGTGATCGACCAGCTGCACAAGCTCGTGCGGGTGCGCGCCTCGCGCATCCCGTTGCAGCACATCCTCGGCTGGGCGCCGATGGGGATGATCTCCGTCGAGGTCGGGCCAGGGGTCTTCGTGCCCCGGCCGGAGACCGAACTGCTGATGGAGTGGGGCCTGAAAGCCCTGGTCGGCGTCACCTCGCCGGTCGTCGTGGACCTCTGCACCGGCACCGGCGCGCTCGCGTTGTCCATCGCCGCCGCCCGCCCGGACGCCGTGGTGCACGCGGTGGAGATCGACCCGCAAGCGCTTGCGTGGACGCGGCGCAACGCCGACGCGCGGGTGGCCGCGGGGGACCGGCCGATCCGGCTGCACTCCGGTGACGCCACCGACCCGTCGCTGCTGTCCGATCTGGACGGTCTGGTCGACCTCGTCGTCTGCAACCCGCCCTACGTGCCCGAGGGGACGCCCGTGCAGCCCGAGGTGGGCGAGCACGACCCGCACCACGCGGTGTTCTCCGGAGCGGACGGCCTGGACGTGATCAGGCACGTCGTGTGGGCGGCGGCGCGCTGGCTCAAGCCGGGCGGGTTCGTCGGCATCGAGCACGACGACACGCAGGGGGAGTCCGTGCCGGCGCTGCTGAGCGCGCGCCGGTCGCTCACGGACGTGGCCGACCACCTCGACCTGGCGGGGCGGCCCCGGTTCGCGACCGCCCGCAGGGTTTCGTAGGGGTCAGAACAGGGCGTCGAAGGCCTTCGACAGGTCCCGCACCTGTTCGCCGAGACCGCGGTCGGCCAGCTTGTCCATCAGGTGTTCGGTGACCTCCCTGCTGGGCTTGGGTTTGCGGGCTTCGGCGCGCAGGTCGTCCACGGCCTCGATGGTGGACGTCGGTGCCTGGGCCTCGTTCAGGTCCTCGCGCAGCTCGTCGAGCAGCCGCAGCACGGCGCTCACGTCCTTGATGTGTCCGATGTGGACGTCGCCGGTCCTGGCGCGCCCGCTGGTGCCGACGTTGCTCCCGATCACCGGGCCCCGGATCTCGAAGTTCCGTTCGTTCATGTGGTTCCCTTGCTGACGTTCACGCTGCCGGTGCGGGCCTTGCCGGTCGTGCCGATGTTGCTGGAGATCACCGGCCCGGTGATGTGGACGTTGTTGCTCGTCACCTGCATGGCCTGCTCCATGAACTCGGTGACGGAGATCCCCTTGCTCTCCAGGAACTCGCCGAGCGTGCGCAGCAGCCGCGATTCCAGGACCTTGACGTAGCGCTCGACGTCGGTGAGCTGGAAGTAGTTGTCGACCTGGCTCCTGCTCGCGAGCTCGCGCAGGCTGTTGGTGGCGCCGTAGCGTTCCGCGACGAACGTGCCCTCCGCCTGGTGGATCGGGTTCATCCAGCCGACCGCGGTCGCGAACCGCCCGGGCAGCGACGCCGGGAACTTCAGCAGGTCGACGACCGCCTCGGTGAAGGGCTTGAGCGACTGCTCCGGCAGCACGTCGATCTGCCGGTGGTGCGCGTGGATGGGGTGCAGGATGCACGGCGTCCACTCGACGTAGAGCATCTCGTCGTCGAGTCCGAACGTGAGGTAGGCGGAGACGACGACGTCGCGGTCCCACGTCTCGACCTGGAACGAGCGGAAGTGGCGCATCCACTCCATCGGCCTGGCGATCAGCTCGTCCACAACGGACTTCCCGACGCTGTGCTCCGGGGAGTGGTCCTTGTCCGGCAACACGATCCGCGCTTCGTCGTCGTCGATGTGGTCGACCAGCTCGACCGAGGAGATCACGACGCGATCGCCGGTCTTGAGGCCGCGCAACCGGTGTCCCGGTGACAGCGACGCCGACCGGCCCGTCTTGACCAGTTCGCTCGTGATGCGTTCGTAGAGTTCCGGGAGGGTGAAGCCGGGCAGGGGAGCGTCGCTCTCGGCGTCCTCGGAGGGTTTGAGGGGCAGCGCCATGGACCACGGTTCGAACATCACGCCGGAGCCGACGAACGGCCGGTACCCGTGGTAGACGATCACCTGGGCCTCTTCGGGGTCAGGTTCGCCGTCCTCCTCGGTCGGGTACAGCGCGAGCGCTTCGGCGTAGCTGGAGTGCCCAAGAGACCGGAAGGTCCACTCGTTTCGCCACAGCTCCTCCTCGGGCTTGCCGGTGCGGAACCCGGCGCGCCGGAAGCTCTTCGTGACCAGCAGCCACGTCACGACCCGATCCGTCAGCAGCACCGCGAAGAGCAGCACGATCGCGAAGATCGAGATCACGAGCCCGGCGTCGTTGCTCTCCTCCACGCAGTTCCTGTACCTGGGACTGCAGTAGACGTCGGCGGCGTCGATCTCTTCCATGAGCTTGTACAGCACGAAGAAGAGCGCGATCACGCTGGCGATCGAGCCCAGCACGACCGGCACGCGCGGCGGTCTTCGCCGCTGCGGCCTCGGGAACGCCAGCCGTGCTCCCGTCCCGACCGCCACGACCGAGGCGACCAGCAGCCAGCCGCCGAGCAGCATCCCGCTCGCGGCGAACAGCACCACCACCGCCAGCACCAGCACCACGCTGTCGCGCACCTTGCGCCGCGTCCGTGCCGCCACCGCCTCCCGCAACACCGCGCCCGCGTTGACCCCGGGCGAACGCGGAATCGACCGAGTGGACTCGACGAGGTACTCGCGAATGGCGGAGTCCGCGAACTCCTCGTCGCGGTGAGCGGCTCCGCAGAGGAAGCGGGTCGTGTCGTCGCGCAGCTTCGGAGAATCGTTTCCCTTCGTCGTCGCAGCTGTTGACATTGTCCTGTCCACTTTCTGTCATTGAATCGAGCACTCTGTGTTTGTGCTGGTCAGGGACGTGGTGAGACAACGAACAACGGGTAAATGCACTGTGCTGCAGGGACGATAGTCGCTTTGGATCCGAATTGCGCGAAGGTCGCCTGAAAGTAAATTGTCAATGCGCCGAAAGAGGGCAACCGAAGCGCTTCTCGGACGCGCCCGATGATCGGTTGCCTGCGGCGTGGTGCAGGGGTGGCCAAAACCTGGCCAATAAAGCGACGTTTGTTCGACTTGAGACCGAACGGACGTATGTTCTCCGCGGGGAGGGCACGCGGTCACGCGCTACGAGGAACCGCCGCCTCGCGCGTGACCGCGTGTGCGCCTACCGCTCGTTGGTCATCGCCAGCACCTGTCCGAGGTGCCGTGCCAGCCCCATGTTGTCGGCGGGCCCGATCGTGAACCACCCGGAGCGTGCGGGCACGTTGGCGTACCGCCCCGCGTTGGTGTCGATCCAGGTGACCGGCGGGAAGTCCCGCTTCGTGCGCCCCTGGTTCAGCTGCACGAGGAAGTGCCCGTTGCCGAGCGCCGGCCCGGTCAACATCTGCTTGGCGAGCCGGACGTCGTCGTTCTCGGTGGTCCGGACGGCCTGCCGAAAACCTTCTTGCTGCTGGGGCGCCTCGAACGCCTGGGCCGGCACCGTCACCGGCTTGCCCGGCCCAGGCCGCCCAGGCGGCATCACACTCGCGATGCTCGTGGCGATCTCGTTGGGCTGTACCAGGTCCAGCGTGACGCCGGCCTCCTCCTGCACCACGAGCACCGCGTACCCACCGCGCGCCACCACGCTGGCCCGCACCAGCCGTTCCTGACCCATGTCCGGCATGGCGACGGCGATGACCCTCAACTCGGGCCGCGCCAACAGGTTCAGCGCGTCCTCGAGGTCAGGCTCAGGCCGTCCGCGCCTCGCCAGGTTCCGCCGCTCGAGATCCGCGAGCACAGCGGCCTTGATGCGCGCCCGCTCCTCCAGCGTCTCGCCGTGCTGCTCGACGTCGAACGGATAGGGAATCGCGCCCGCCTTGACGTTCTCCCACAGCACCTCGAACGCGGGCAGCGAGAGCTGGGCGATCCGCTTCATCCGCCGATCACCGGCGGCGCGACCATGCGATCGTCGTCGAAGAACTCGTCGGTGGGCACGAGGTAGTTGGACTTGTGCTCCTTGTCCTCCTCGCCGGCACCACCCTGCCCGGCACCAGCACCACCGGCACCCATGCCGCCCGCGGCACCACGACCACCGGCACCGGCACCCGCCGCACCGCCGACGCCACCGGCTCCGCCGCCCATGACACCGGCACCGCCACCAGGCGTGGCGGGCCCGAAGCTGCCCATGCCGCGCCCAGAACCACCGACGCCGGCCATGCCGCCGGGCCCCATGCCGCGACCTGCGCCAGCACCGGCCCCGCCACCTCCAGGCCCGCCACGTCCCATGCCGGGACCGCCACCGCCGGGCCTGCCGTTCTGGCCGCCGCCGGGAGGCCGCAGGCCGGGAGGGAACGTTCCGGGCGGTCCGATCGGAGGTCCGACGGGAGGCCGGTTCTGGCCGCCGGGCGGGTTGTTGGGGTTGTTCAGTCCGGGGTCGCTGGTCTTGGGCGCTGCCCATGCGGCGTTGGTCGTGCCGTTGCCAGGAGGCGGCAACGACGGCATGCCGTTGCTGCTGCTGTTGTTGCCGAACTGCTGGTTGGCGTTGACGTTGCCCAGGTTGGTGTTCGAGTTGTTGTTGTGGCCAGGCGGCGTCACCGCACCGGGGTCCTGCGTGACCTTCGGCGTGGATTCCATGGTGGGCATGGACATCGCGGCGGCCATCATCGTGTTGTCGCGGGTCTGCATGACCTGGACGGCCTCGGCCTTGGCCGCCTGCTGTTCCTGGTGCTTGGCGAACATCTCGAACGGGGCGCCCACCATGGCCGGCGGGAAGATGACCGCCGGGGTGGCCCACTTCGTGAAGATGTCGCCGGGGCTGAACTTCACGGGCGGAGGCATGGTGCTGTTCGCCTGAGCCGCCGCGTTCCGCTGCTCGGCGATGGCCTTGGAGGTGCGCTCGAACCCCTCGCCGGTGGTGTCGGCGAACGTCCCCACCTTGCCGAGCGCTTTCCTGACACCGTCGGCAGCCCTGCCGGTCCACGCCGACTGCGAGCCGTTGACCAGGATGTTGAAGTCGGTGGCCAGCGTCTTGAACTGCTCACCGATCTTGGCCCACGCGTCGATCACCTGGTCCGCGGCGCCGCGGACGTAGTTGTCGTTGACCAGCTTCTGCATCTGCTCGTGCGGCACGCCGGGGTAGTTGGCGTTCGGGTGCGGGACGGTGGGTTTGACGGGCGCCATGAGATTCCCCCTCGGACGGCGTTACGGCAGTTTCGGTGCGATCAGCTCGGCGGCCTTGGAAGACCGCTCACATGCGCCGGCGGTGTCCTCTGAGGTGCCTTTGAGATTTGCGATCACGACGACCGAGGACGACTCCGTGACCCCGATCGCGAAGGTGCAGCCGTTTTTCCCCCCGTTCTGCGCCTCGACCTTCTTCGCGTCGTACTTGCCGACCTTCACGTCGCTGACCTTGTCGCCGACGAGGTTCAGGTCCGCGAGGCCGGACTTGGTGCGGATGCCCACCTGGAGCCCGCCGTTGCCGCTCACCCTCCAGTCGCAACTGTCGGCCGTGCCGACCTGCTCTGCTTCGCCGGGGTAGGTGAGACCGAGCCCGGTCACCTCGGCCTCGGTGAGCAGGTCGCACGGCTTGACCGAGTCAAGACCGGAAGCGGAGCTGGAAGTGCTGGTGGAGGTGGAGCCGCCGCCAGTAGGAGTCGGGTCGCCGCTGACCGGGTTGCCGGTGCATCCGGTGGTCAGGACCGCCAGTCCGATAGCGACGATGAGGATGCGCTTCATCACTTCCCAAGTTTCTTGATCGCGTCGGCCGAGTTCCGGTCGGAGGCCTTGTAGGTGGCACGGCTCTTCTCGATCTGCGTCTTCAGATCTTCGATCGCCTTTGCCAGTTCCTTGAGCGTCTGTTGCGCTGCTGTGCCGAACGTTCTGTTGCTTGCACTGATCTGCTCGGCATAACCCCCGCCGAGCTTGGTGTCGATGCTGAGGTTGTTCGCGCTGCGCCCAACCTTGTCGATGGCGTCGCCCATCTCGGTCAGCTTTTTGATCATGGCGTCGACCAGGTGCGGGTCGACGGACAGCTGCTGGGTCTCCACGGCGATCGCCACGGCCCTGCCCGCGTCCATGACCGCGGTGAGCCCGCTGCCGAAGATGTCGGTGAAGCTGGTGCCGACTTTTCCGCTCGTCACAACTTCTTCAGACACAGAAGCTCGACCCTCCCCCATTGCGCTCTGTGGTCGACCCATGACCTTACAGTTGTGCGCCCGTTTGGGGGATGCGTTGAACTACTTACAACTCATGGGCTCAAACAATGCCTGGTCAGGCGGGCCTCAACTGCGCAAAGTGAGAACCGAGGCACACGTTTGCGCGCGACGAGGGCGTTAGGGCGGGCCTTGCGTCACCCGATCGGGCCGGATGGCTAGGCTCAGCGAGGTGAGCACGGTCTACGACTGCAGCGAACCGGGCAACCGCGCGGCGGGACTCGCCGCTGCCGCCGGTGCGGTGCGGAGCGGACGCCTCGTCGTCCTGCCCACCGACACCGTCTACGGGATCGGCTGCGACGCGTTCGACGCGGAAGCCGTCCGGAGTCTTCTCGACGCCAAGGGGCGCGGGCCCGACATGCCCGTGCCGGTGCTGGTCGGGTCCTGGACCACGATCGACGGCCTGGTGCTGAGCGTGCCCCGGCAGGCGCGGGCCCTCATCGAGGCGTTCTGGCCCGGTGGGTTGAGCATCGTGCTGCCGCACGCGCCGAGTCTGGCTTGGGACCTGGGGCAGACGCGCGGCACGGTCATGTTGCGCATGCCGTTGCACCCGGTGGCGCTGGAACTCCTCAGGGACGTCGGTCCGATGGCCGTGTCCAGTGCGAACCGGACCGGGCACGCGCCCGCGGCCAGTGCGCAGGAGGCACGTGACCAGCTCGGCGACGCCGTGCCCGTGTACCTCGACGGTGGGCTCAGCGGCGAGAACATCGCCTCGACCATCGTCGACCTCACCGGGCCGGACGCGCTGATCCTGCGCGAGGGCGCGGTGAGCAAGGCCGACGTCGACGAGGTGCTCGGCGTCGAGGTCGAGGTCGCGCGGTAGCGGGCGGCTGCCAGAATTGATCATGGTCGCCGCGGGTACCGTGGCGACCACCCCGAACATTCCCGATTGATTGGTAGGCCCGTGGGGCCCGCATCCTCGTTCGTCCTCCCCGTGCGCGAGTACCTGCTCGTCGCGTTGATCGCTGCCGTCGTGACGTTCCTGCTCGTGGGCCTGGTGCGCGCCATGGCGTTCCGGCTCGGGGCGGTCGCCTACCCGCGGCAACGGGACGTGCACGTGCAACCCATGCCGCGCATGGGTGGTGTCGCCATCTACGGCGGTGTGCTGGCAGGCATGTTCGTGGCGCACCAACTGCCGGTGCTGCGGGCAGGGTTCGACTTCTCCAACGACCCGTGGGGCGTCATCGTCGCGGGCGGCGTCATCGTGCTCGTGGGCGCGATCGACGACAGGTTCGAGCTCGACTCGCTCACCAAGCTCGCCGGTCAGGTCACCGCCGCGGGCATCCTCGTGCTGTTCGGCCTGCAGTGGATGATCGCGTGGGTGCCGTGGGACGGCGGCGCGACCATCTCGCTCGACCAGAACCAGGGCGCGCTGCTGACCGTGCTGCTCGCGGTCACCATGATCAACGCGATGAACTTCGTCGACGGCCTCGACGGACTCGCCGCCGGCATCGGCCTCATCGCCGCCGCCGCGACGGCCGTGTTCTCGATCGGCCTGCTCGTCGAACGCCAGGGCGCCGTCGAGGCCTACCCGCCGGCCCTGATCGCCGCCGTGCTCGCGGGCGCCTGCCTCGGCTTCCTGCCGCACAACTTCAACCCCGCGCGCATCTTCATGGGCGACTCGGGCTCCATGCTCATCGGCCTCATGCTGGCGGCCGCCACCACCAGCGCGTCCGGCAAGATCAACCAGGCCACCGGCAGCGCGGCCGACCTGCTCGGTCTGCTCTCGCCGCTGATCGTGGTCGCCGCCGTGCTGTTCGTGCCGCTGCTCGACCTGCTGATGGCCATCATCCGCCGCACCAGGCGCGGCGAGAGCCCGTTCTCGCCGGACAAGATGCACCTGCACCACCGGTTGCTGGAGATCGGCCACTCGCAACGCCGTGCCGTGCTGCTCATCTACTTGTGGGCGGGCGTTCTGGCGTTCGGAGCCGTGGCGCTGACGCTCTTCGACCCGATCATCGTGGCCACCTGCTTCGTCATCGGGCTGATCGTGACGTTCGTGGTGTCGGTGATTCCCAGGCTGCGGGACGCTCGAAAGTCCTGACGGTCCGACCGGGAAATTGGTGCGCCGTCTTGTTTGGGGCCGCTTAACCGTCGTTAATCAGGGGCTGCCCGCGAGGTCCTCTATGGCAGTTCCTACACTTCGGGACATGAGCGACGCGGACAAGGCCGTCACGCACGAGCTGGTCGTCCAGCGGCTCGCCGGGGAAATGTTCCGAGCGGCCGCATGGGCCACGCTCGGCACCTTTGTCGTCGGTGTGGCCGTGTCAACGGTGATCTGGGGGACCCCTGGTCTCTTCGGGTCATTGATCGGTGGTGCCATCGCCATCGTTTCGGGCCTTGCCACGCTGTTGTTGATGCGCAAGACGGCGGCCCTCGATCCGATGTTCGTGATGGTCGCCGCACTCGGTGGATTCATGGGCAAGCTGATCGTCCTGCTGCTGGCGGTGATCCTGCTCCGCAACCAGTCGTGGCTCGAACCCAAGGCACTCGGAATCACCCTGGTGGCGACGGTGCTCGTGACGTCGTACCTGGAGGCCAGAGCCTCCAAGCGGAGCCGTAGTCAGATGGTGGTCCCCGCCTCCGAAGGCGCCTAGACCTGCTGATATGGTCCGCGTGACCAGGGACACCCGATCGAAGGGGTGCCTCTGGTAGTCGCTTGCGAACCGTAAGGTACGTTAAGTCCAGATCGTGACGATTCCCCCGGCGGAGTGAACGCCGGCCGGGAGAACCGGAAGGAACACAGTGACCAAGTTGCTGGCTTCGGGGGGCGAGTTCGTCGCTCCCGGTGTGAAGGACTTCTTCCTCCCGCCGATCTTCGGCTCGGTCACGAAGCCGATGGTCCTGCTGGTGCTGTCGATCGTGATCATCGGCGTGTTCTTCGTCGCCGCGACACGCAACCTGAAGCTCATCCCCGGCAAGTTCCAGTTCGCCGCCGAGTCGGTTTACGACTTCGGGCGCAACAACATCGCCAGGGAACAGATCGGCGCGAAGGACTTCAAGCCCTTCATCCCGCTGATCCTCACGATCTTCACCTTCGTCCTGGTGAACAACCTGTTCGGGCTCATCCCGATCATTCAGTTCCCGACGATGTCGCACATCGGCTTCCCGCTCGCCGTTTCGTTGCTCGTCGTTTACCCGGTGTACCACTTCGTCGGGTTCAAGCGGCACGGCTTCACGGGCTACTTGAAGCACCAGACGATTCCGCCGGGCGCGCCGTGGTTCGTGCTCCCGCTGCTGATCCCGATCGAGTTCTTCCAGAAGTTCATCCTGAACCCGCTCACGCTGGCGATCCGAGTTTTCGCTGCCATGTTCGCGGGTCACCTCCTGCTGCTGGTGTTCACCCTGGCCGGTGAGTTCCTGCTGCTCAATGGCGGGCTGACCGTCATCGTGGCGCCGGTGTCCTTCGCCTTCGCCATCGCGCTGACCTTCCTGGAAGCACTGATCATGTGCCTCCAGGCCTACATCTTCGCGCTGCTGTCTGCCAGCTACATCGGCATGGCGCTGGCAGAAGAGCACTGAGTAACAGCACAAAGCCTCCGATCCGCGAACTCTCGCGGACCGAGTTGGAAAGGGAACAGCAACAGTGAGCGCTCTCCAGATTGCCCAGGACGCCGGCTCCATCAACCCGGGTCTCGCGGCCATCGGTTACGGTCTCGCGGCCATCGGCCCCGGCATCGGCGTGGGTCTGATCTTCTCCTCGGTCATCAGCGGCACCGCCCGCCAGCCCGAGGCCCGCGGCGTCCTGCTCAGCCTCGCGTGGACCACCTTCGCCATCGTCGAGGTCCTCGCGCTGATCGGCTTCGTCGTGTACTTCATCGCGACCGCGGCCTGACCTAACCCTTCAACGCGTTAGGAGAACCCGCGTGATGGACACCCTCATCCTGGCTGCGGAGGGTCCGGTCAACCCGGTCATTCCGCATACCTCGGAGATCATCCTCGGTCTCGTCGCGTTCCTGCTCCTCCTCTTCGTCATCAAGAAGTTCGTGTCACCGCGCTTCGAGGCGTTGTACGAGGAGCGGACGGCCAAGATCGAGGGTGGCATCGAGAAGGCGGAGCAGGCCCAGGCCGAAGCTCAGCGCACTCTCGAGCAGTACAAGGAGCAGCTGGCCGAGGCTCGCGCCGAGGCCGCCCGCATCCGCGACGACGCACGGGCCGAGGGCCTGCAGATCGTCGAGGAGCTGCGTGAGCAGGCGCAGGCCGAGTCGGCGCGCATCGTCGCGCAGGGCCAGCACCAGCTGGACGCTCAGCGCGCCCAGATCGTCGCGGAGCTGCGTGCCGACCTCGGCCGCACCGCCGTCGAGCTGGCGAGCAAGGTCGTGGGCGAGTCCCTCGAGGACGACTCCCGCCGCCGCGGCACCGTCGACCGCTTCCTCAACGAGCTGGACGCCGTCGCGGCGCCGGCGAGCAAGTAGAGGCTGCCGATGACGTTGCACGCCGCAAGTCGTGAAGCTCTGGCAGCCGCGGAACTGCGGCTGCTGGAGCTGGCCGACGCCACCACGTCGACGGACGACCTCGCCAAGCTCGGTGAGGAGCTCTTCGCCGTGCTCGGCCTGCTGATCGAGCAGCGGACGCTGCGCGGCGCTCTCGCCGACGCCTCGTCCGACGCCGCCGGTCGCGAGCAGCTGCTGCGCGGCCTGTTCTCGGGCAAGGTCGGTGACGAGACCCTGCAGGTCCTGGTCGCCGTCGTGACCGCGCGCTGGTCCAGCCCGCGCGAGCTCGTGGACGGCGTCGAGTCGCTCGCCCGCACCGCACTGCTCGTGCGCGCGGAGCGCGACGGTCAGCTCGACTCCACCGAGGACGAACTGTTCCGGCTCGGTCGCATCGTTGCCGGCTCGAACGAGCTCGAACTGCTGCTGGCGGACCCCGCCGGTGACACCGCCGGCAAGGTCGCCCTGGTCGACTCCCTGATCCAGGGGAAGGTCAGCCCGGTCACCAAGACCCTGGTGGACCAGCTGGTCAGCAACCCGCGCGGACTGCGCGTGGCGGACGGGCTCTCCGAGCTCGCCGACCTGGCGGCCCAGCGCCGTCAGCGCTCCGTCGCGCACGTGAAGTCCGCTGTGGAGCTGACGGCAGAGCAGATCGACCGCTTGACCGCGACGCTGACCACGATCTACTCGCGCCCGATCGCGCTGCACGTGGAGGTCGACCCCTCGCTGGGCGGCGGCCTCTCGATCAAGATCGGCGACGAGATCATCGACGGAAGCATCGCCGGCCGGTTGGCGGCACTGCGCCGCAATCTCGCCAGCTAGCCCCCGAGCCCTTTCCCAAGTACGAAGAAGTGAGAGCAGGAACGACATGGCGGAGCTGACGATCTCGTCGGACGAGATCCGCAGTGCGATCGAGAAGTACGTCGAGAGCTACTCCCCGGAGGTCAGCCGGGAAGAGGTCGGTACCGTCTCCGAGACCTACGACGGCATCGCCATCGTCGAGGGCCTTCCGGGCACGATGACCAACGAGCTTCTCGAGTTCCCCGGCGGCGTCCTCGGCGTCGCGCTGAACCTCGAGGTCCGCAACATCGGTGCGGTCATCCTCGGTGACTTCGACAAGATCGAAGAGGGCCAGGAAGTCCGCCGGACCGGCAAGGTCCTGTCGGTGCCGGTCGGCGACGGCTTCCTCGGTCGCGTCGTCAACCCGCTCGGCGAGCCGATCGACGGCCTCGGCGACATCGTCGCGGACGACAACCGCGCCCTGGAACTGCAGGCCGCCACCGTGCTGCAGCGCCAGCCGGTGTCCGAGCCGATGCAGACCGGCATCAAGGCCATCGACGCGATGACGCCGATCGGTCGCGGTCAGCGCCAGCTGATCATCGGTGACCGCAAGACCGGCAAGACCGCGGTCTGCATCGACACGATCATCAACCAGAAGAAGGCCTGGGAGTCGGGCGACCCCAAGCAGCAGGTCCGCTGCGTGTACGTCGCCATCGGCCAGAAGGGCTCCACCATCGCGGGCGTCAAGACCGCGCTGGAGGAGGCGGGCGCACTCGAGTACACGACGATCGTCGCCGCCCCGGCCTCCGACTCCGCCGGCTTCAAGTGGCTGGCGCCGTACACCGGCTCCGCCATCGGCCAGCACTGGATGTACCAGGGCAAGCACGTCCTGATCATCTTCGACGACCTGACCAAGCAGGCCGAGGCGTACCGCGCCATCTCGCTGCTGCTGCGTCGCCCGCCGGGCCGCGAGGCCTACCCCGGCGACGTCTTCTACTTGCACTCGCGTCTCCTCGAGCGTTGCGCGAAGCTGTCGGACGAGATGGGCGGCGGCTCGATGACGGGTCTCCCGATCATCGAGACCAAGGCGAACGACGTGTCGGCGTACATCCCGACCAACGTCATCTCGATCACCGACGGTCAGTGCTTCCTCGAGTCCGACCTGTTCAACGCCGGTGTCCGCCCGGCCGTCAACGTGGGTATCTCGGTCTCCCGCGTCGGCGGTGCCGCGCAGATCAAGGCGATGAAGTCGGTCGCGGGCTCGCTGCGCCTCGACCTGTCGCAGTTCCGCGAGCTGGAGGCCTTCTCCGCGTTCGCGTCCGACCTCGACGCCGCCTCGCGCGCCCAGCTGGACCGCGGTGCCCGTCTGGTCGAGCTGCTCAAGCAGGGCCAGTACTCGCCGGTCCCCGTCGAGGAGCAGGTCGTCGAGATCTTCGCCGCGACCAAGGGCCACCTGGACGACGTCCCCGTCGCCGACATCCGTCGCTTCGTGGCCGACTTCAAGGACTCGCTGCGCCGCAACCACGCCGACCTCCTGGGCTCGATCGTCGAGACCAAGCAGTTCGGTGACGACGCCCAGAAGCGCGTCGTCGACGCGGTCAAGGAGTTCAAGAAGCAGTTCACCGCTTCCGACGGCTCGACCATCGTCAACGAGGCCCCCGCGAAGGCGCTCGACGCCGACAAGGTCGGCCAGGAGTCGGTGAAGGTCAACAAGCCCGAGCCGACCAAGAAGTGATCTGAGCCATGGGCGCACAGATTCGGGAGCTCCGCCAACGGATCCGAACGGTCAACTCGACCAAGAAGATCACGAAGGCCTACGAGCTCATCGCGACGTCTCGCCTCGCGAAGGCGCAGACCAGGGTCGCGGCCTCCCGGCCGTACGCGGACGAGATCACGAACGTTCTCTCCGCGTTGGCCGAGGCCTCGGCGAACCTCGACCACCCGCTGCTGACGGAACGCGCGAACCCGAAGCGCGCCGCGGTGCTGGTGATCACGAGCGACAAGGGCATGTGCGGCGGTTACAACGCCAACGTGCTCAAGGCCGCCGAGCAGCTCCTGGAGCTGCTCCGGTCCGAAGGCAAGGAGCCGGTGCTGTACGTGGCCGGCCGCAAGGGTCAGGGCTACTACCAGTTCCGCCGCCGCGAGGTCACGGGATCGTGGAGCGGGTTCTCGCAGACCCCGCACTACGTGAACGCCGTCGAGGCCGGTGACGCTGTGGTGAACGCGTTCCTGGAAGGCACGGAGAACGGCGCGCAGGGCGTGGACGAGATCCACGTCGTGTACACCGAGTTCAAGTCCATGCTGGTCCAGACGCCGGCCGCCAAGCGCATCGCGCCGATGGAGGTCGAGTACACCGGCGAGACCCCCAAGGGTCCGCGTGCGGTGTACGACTTCGAACCCAGCGCGGAGGCGCTGCTGGGTGCGATGCTGCCCAAGTACGTGAAGACTCGCCTGTTCTCCGCCATGCTGGAGGCGGCGGCTTCGGAGTCGGCTGCCCGTCGTACGGCCATGAAGGCCGCGACGGACAACGCGACGGAGCTGGTCCGGAACCTCAGCCGGGCGGCGAACTCGGCCCGTCAGGCCCAGATCACCCAGGAGATCAGCGAGATCGTCGGTGGCGCTGCCGCGCTTACCGGTGGCGCAGGAAGTGATGAGTGACATGAGTGCTACTGCCACCACCACCCGCACCGGCCGTGTGGTCCGGGTGATCGGTGCGGTCGTCGACGTGGAGTTCCCGCGCGACGCCGTGCCCGAGCTGTTCAACGCCCTGAACGTGGACATCACGTTCGAGGCCGTCGCCAAGACGCTGACCCTCGAGGTCGCGCAGCACCTCGGCGACAACCTCGTCCGCACCATCTCGATGCAGCCGACCGACGGCCTCGTCCGCGGCGCGCCGGTGTCCGACACCGGCAAGGCGATCTCGGTTCCCGTCGGTGACGTCGTCAAGGGCCACGTGTTCAACGCCCTCGGTGACTGCCTCGACGAGCCGGGCCTCGGCCGCGACGGCGAGCAGTGGGGCATCCACCGCAAGGCTCCGTCGTTCGACCAGCTCGAGGGCAAGACCGAAATCCTCGAGACCGGCGTGAAGGTCATCGACCTGCTCACCCCGTACGTCAAGGGTGGCAAGATCGGCCTGTTCGGCGGTGCGGGTGTCGGCAAGACCGTGCTCATCCAGGAGATGATCACGCGTATCGCCCGCGAGTTCTCCGGTACGTCGGTGTTCGCCGGCGTCGGTGAGCGCACCCGTGAGGGCACCGACCTCCACCTCGAGATGGAAGAGATGGGTGTTCTCCAGGACACCGCTCTCGTCTTCGGTCAGATGGACGAGCCGCCCGGCACGCGTATGCGCGTCGCGCTGTCCGCTCTCACGATGGCGGAGTACTTCCGCGACGTGCAGAACCAGGACGTGCTGCTCTTCATCGACAACATCTTCCGCTTCACCCAGGCCGGTTCCGAGGTGTCGACCCTGCTGGGCCGCATGCCTTCCGCCGTGGGTTACCAGCCGACGCTGGCCGACGAGATGGGTGAGCTCCAGGAGCGCATCACCTCGACGCGCGGTAAGTCGATCACCTCGCTGCAGGCCATCTACGTGCCCGCGGACGACTACACCGACCCCGCCCCGGCGACCACCTTCGCCCACCTGGACGCGACGACGGAGCTTTCCCGTCCGATCTCCCAGAAGGGCATCTACCCGGCTGTCGACCCGCTGTCGTCGTCGTCTCGAATCCTCGAGCCGTCGATCGTCGGCGAGGAGCACTACCGGGTCGCCCAGGAGGTGAAGCGGATCCTGCAGAAGTACAAGGAGCTGCAGGACATCATCGCCATCCTCGGCATGGACGAGCTCTCCGAGGAGGACAAGGTCCTCGTCGGTCGCGCGCGTCGTCTCGAGCGCTTCCTCGGCCAGAACTTCTTCGTCGCGGAGAAGTTCACCGGGCAGCCCGGGTCGTTCGTGCCGATCAAGGACACGGTCGAGGCGTTCGACCGCGTGTGCAAGGGCGAGTTCGACCACTTCCCGGAGCAGGCGTTCTTCTCCTGCGGCGGGTTGGACGACGTCGAGGCCAACGCCAAGAAGCTGGCCGGTAACTGAGGTTTCTGGTTGCTTGCTGAGGGCCGTCTCTCCATTTTGGAGGGACGGCCCTTTTGCGTGTCGCGTCACCAGTGCGGTGGTCCCGTTTGGTGCAGACCTGGACGAGCTTTGGTTGCGTCATCGCCGCTGGCGCGTCGACAGGGATCGGGGCTTGACTTCGGGGCCCTTGCGAGGCGCTGGCCGGACCGGCTCGGCCGGGCTGAAAAGCGCCCGGCCGAGCCACGAGTGGTAGCACCTCGCACCCGAAGTCAAGCCCCAATCCCTTCGGGTGCGTGGCTGGGTTCCGTTGGCACGTCATGGATACCGGCTGGACGGTTCAGCCAAGACGGTCGGCTCGCCTCCGGCATTGCGTTGGGTCTCGGCGAGCTCGGCTGCGCCGTCGCGATGCTTGCGCTCGGTCGGCCTCGCCTGCGGCTTCGTCCCCTCAAGCCATTGGTTGCCCAGCTCTTGGCTGCCTCGCGCTCCGCCCGCCCTGCCCCACTCGCCTCGCCCCGGGCCGCCCTGCTCCCTTCGCCCCGCTCATCCTGTCCCGCTTCTCCTTTCCGGCTGCCGTTCCACCCCTGCCCCGTCTTCCTGCTGCTCCCATCCGTCTCGCCCCCTGTCTGCGGTCGACAGCTTTCCGCTGAGTGGAAACCGGACTCCCCGCTGTCTGGCTCAAGGCCCACGATGCACGGCATCACCTCGACGAGGAGAGTGCGCGTGAACAAGTGGGTGTTGCCGCTTTGCTGGACCGCGGTGCTGTTGGACGGCTTTGACCTAGTGGTGCTCGGCACGGTCATTCCCGTGCTGTTGCAGGAGAAGCTGCTCACCACCGCCTCCGCCAGTGCTGTGTCCACGGCCGGTCTGGTCGGGATGATGATCGGTGCGTTGGTCATCGGGACGATCACCGACGTCATCGGGCGGCGCAAGGTGATGATCTTCGCGGTGGCCGGGTTCTCGGTGTTCACGCTGGCGTGTGCGTTCGCGCCGGACGCGACGACGTTCGGGGTGCTGCGGTTCCTCGCGGGGCTTGGGCTCGGTGGGTGTTTGCCCACCGCTATCGCGTTGGTCAACGAGGCTCGGCCGCAGCGGGGTGGGCGGGCCACCACGCTGATCATGACCGGGTACCACGTGGGTGCCGTCATCACTGCGTTGCTGGGGATCGTGCTCATTCCCGAGTGGGGGTGGCGGGCCCTGTTCGTGGTGGGGGCGTTGCCCGCGCTGGTGCTGATTCCGTTGATGGTCAAGCACTTGCCGGAGACCGTGGTGCGGAAGGCTCCCGCGCTGGAGGCTGTCGGGTCGTTGTTCCGGCCCGGGTTGCGGAAGGCCACTGTGGCCTTTTGGGTCGCCTCGTTCATGGGGTTGTTGTTGGTGTACGGGTTGAACACCTGGCTGCCGCAGATCATGCGCAGCGCCGGGTACGAGCTCGGGACGGCGTTGGCGTTGTTGCTGACGCTCAACATCGGTGCTGTGGTCGGGCTTCTCGTCGCCGGTGCGGTGGCGGACAAGATCGGCGTCAGGCCTGCGGCTGTCGGGTGGTTCGCCGGGGCCGTGGTGTTCTTGGCGCTGTTGAGCGTCAAGTTGCCCGGGGTCGGGGTGTACGTCGCGGTGTTCTTGGCCGGGTGCTTCGTGTTCAGCGCTCAGGTGCTCGTGTATGCCTTTGCCGGTCGGGTTTACGAGGAGAACCGGGCTACTGGCATCGGGTGGGCCGCTGGGGTGGGGCGGTTGGGTGCCATTAGTGGGCCTCTCCTCGGAGGTGCGTTGCTCACGGCTGGACTGGCGCACCCGTGGGGCTTCTATGCGTTTGCGTTCATCGCGGCGTTGGGCGCCACGGCCGTTGGTGTGATTAGCCTGAAGGCGAAATCGGTCGTGGTGCCTGCTGAGTGATGGCAAGGTCGGGGTATGGCCCGACACGTTCCTCACGACGATCCCGGGGTTCCGGATCTGCGCTCGCCCTGGCGGTACCTGTGGTGGCTCGTGCGCGTGCAGCGCGGGCGGGTGCTCGCCGGGGCGTGGTGGGGGTCGGTGTCCATGTGCGGGCTCATGGTGCCGCCGTACCTCATCTCACGAGCCGTCGAGGACGGGCTGAGGGGCGGTGACCGGGTAGCTCTGTTGTGGTGGTGCGGGGCCCTCGTGCTCGTGGGTGTCGGGTTGGCGTTGGTGTTCATCGCGCGGCACCGGACGATGACGTTGGTGCGCACCGACGCCGCGTTGCGGACCGCGCAGGTCGTGGTGCGGCACGTCACCCGGCTGGGCGGGGTGGTGCGGCGGAAGCTGTCCACAGGGGAGCTCACGTACCTGCAGAACGGCGACACGGCGCGGTTGGCGCACGCGTTGACCAGTACCGGTCCCGGGGTGGGGGCGGTGATCGCGTACGCGGCCACCGCCGTTTTGCTGGTGCGGATCTCGCCGCTGGTCGCTGTCGTGGTGTTGCTCGGGGTGCCGGTGCTCGCGCTGGTCACCGGGCCGGTGCTGAAGCGGCTGCACGAGGTGGAAGCCGGGTACCGGGAACGGCAGGGGGAGCTGAGCGCTCGGGCCGGGGACATCGTCGGCGGCCTGCGGGTGTTGTCCGGCATCGGCGGGAAGCCGGCGTTCGAGGCTCGGTTCCGCGGGATGTCGCGCGAGGTGCTGCGGGACGGGTACCGGGTGTCGGCCTGGCTCAGTTGGGTGCAGGCGGTGACGTGGGGGCTGCCCGCGTTGTTCCTCGCCGTGGTCACGTGGATCGTGGCGCGGATGGTGGTGTCCGGGGCGATCACGATCGAGGAGATGCTCGCGGTCTACCTGTACGTCACCACGTTGACGGTGCCCGTGGCGTTCTTCATGGAAGGTGCGGACGCGATTCCTCGTGCGCTGGTGTCGGCGCGGCGGGTGATCGACGTGCTGCGGTTGCAGCCGGACGAGAAGAGCGACGATCCCGGGCCGCTGGACGTGAAGACGGGCGCGTTGACGGTGGTCGTGTCGGCCAACGCGACCCTGGCCAGGGACGCGGTCGACCGGCTGCCCGGTGTGGTGGCGGACAACGACGACTACCTGTTCCCCGGCACCGTGCGCGAGGCCGTCTCGGTGGGGGAGCACCTCGACCGCGAACTGGACGAGGCGCTGTACGCGGCAGCCGCCGTGGACGTCGTGGAGGCGCTGCCGGACGGGCTCGACTCGCACCTGGAGTCGCAGGGGCGCAACGTGTCCGGCGGTCAGCGGCAACGGCTTCGGCTCGTGCGCGCGTTGCTGAGCGAGCCGGAGCTGCTGGTGCTGGTGGAGCCCACGTCGGCGCTCGACGCCGTCACCGAGGCCGCGGTGGCGAAGAGGGTGCGGCAGCGGCGGGCGGGGCGCACCACGGTCGTGGTGTCGTCGTCGCCGTTGTGGGCGGGACAGGCGGACCAGGTCGTGCGGCTGGAGGAGAGCCGATGATCACCAGGCTGCCGGTCGCGGACCGGCGTGAGGTGCGGCAGGCGGCCGTGCAGCTGCTGCGCGGCGAACGCCCCGCGCTGGCCGTGGTGCTGCTGATGACGGCGCTGTCGGCGGTGTCGGCGCTGGCCGGGCCCTACCTGCTCGGCAAGATCGTCGGCGGGGTGGAGGCGGGCACGCTGACGCTGTCCACCGTGGACGTGCTCGCGCTCGGTGTGGTCAGTGCCGCGCTGGCGCACCTGTTGCTGGTGCGGTACAGCGCTCTGCTGACGGCGCGGCTCGGCGAACGGTTCCTCGCGTCGCTGCGGGAGGGGGCGGTGACGCGGACGCTGGCGTTGCCCGCGCGGGTGGTCGACAGGCTGAGCACCGGCGACCTGCTCACCCGCGTGACGAGCGACGTCGGCGTGGTCGGCCAGGCGTTGCGGGACGGCGTGCCCGAGGTGCTCACAGGCGCCGTGCACCTCGTCGTCGTGTTCGTGGCGGTGTTCTGGCTGGATCCCGTGCTGGGGCTCGTGTCGCTGGCCGGGATGCCGTTCGTGGTGTGGGCGACGCACTGGTACCTCGTCCGTGCGCGCGAGGCGTACCTCGTCGAGAGCGAGGCGAACGGTGACGTCGCCGAGATCTCCGCGGCGGTCGGTGAGGGCAGCCGGACGATCGAGACGTACGGGCTGAGGGACCGGATGGTCGCGGCCGCGGACGACGCCATCGCGCGGGCGTTCCGGGCCCGGATGCGTACGCTGCGGCTGCGGAACGTGCTGTTCCCCGCGACCACCTTCCTGAACGTCGTGCCGGCCGTGCTCGTGCTGCTGGTCGGCGGTTTCTTCTACGCGAACGACGGGGTGCGGCTCGAGGTCGTCGTCACGGCGGTGCTGTGGGTGTGGCGGCTCGTCGAACCGATGGAACGCATCATGTTCTGGATCGAGTTCCTGCAACGCGCAGGAGCCTCGTTCGCGCGGATCGAGGGCATCGGGGCGCACGGTGAAGCCTCACCGGAGGTGCGCGAGCCGGCAGACGACCGCATCGAGGTGCGGGGCGTCCGCTACTCCTATGTGGACGGACACGAGGTGCTGCACGGCGTCGATCTCGTGGTGCAGCAGGGAGAACGGCTGGCGATCGTCGGGGTCTCCGGCGCGGGCAAGTCGACGCTCGGCAGGCTGATCGCGGGCGTCGACAGGCCGTCACAGGGGTCGGTGCTGGTCGGTGGCGCGCCGGTCGCGGACCTCGCGGCCGCGGGCGAGCAGCGGATCGTCCTCGTGACGCAGGAGCACCACGTGTTCATCGGCACGGTCCGGGAGAACCTGGCGATGGCGGCGCCGGACGCTCCCGACGAGAAGCTGCTCGAGGCGTTGCAGCTCGTCGGCGCGCGGTGGTTCGACGAGTTGCCCGACGGCCTGGAGACGCGACTCGGGGCGGGTGGCGTGGAGCTGGATCCCGCGCAGGCGCAGCAACTCGCGCTGGCCCGCGTCGAGGTCGCCGACCCGCACACGCTGGTGCTGGACGAAGCGACGTCCTCGCTGGACCCGGCGACGGCCAGGCACGCCGAGCGCGCGATCGCGGCCGTGCGGGAGAGACGCACGGTGATCGCGATCGCGCACCGGCTGCAGACCGCGCGGGACGCCGACCGGATCGCGGTCGTCGACGCGGGCCGCGTCGTGGAGCTGGGCTCGCACGACGACCTGGTGGCCAGGGACGGCACGTACGCGACGCTGTGGCGCTCCTGGCACGGCTAAGCACCGCCTCCGGGTCCCTCGGCCGCCACTGCCACCTGACAGACGTGTAGGACAGCGCCGAGGCAGGGCTTCAGGGCAGCTGGACCACGGTGGACACGCCCTGCTGCACCACGGTGACCTCCTTGGTGCCGGCAGGGGCCAGCCAGGCGTGCTCGCGCCCCTGCGGGCCTAGGTAGCCGTTGAAGTCGGCGACGATCGTGCCCTGGCCGTCGGGGAGCGGCAGCACCGCCGGCTGCCCCTTGACGGCCTTGCCGCCGAACGCGGGCGCGCTGAACGTGCCGTCCGGCCGGTACAGCACGCCGTAGAGCTCGCCGTACGCCTCGAACATCAGCGCGTGGCGCCCGTCCGGCAGCCATGCGCAGACGCTCCAGGTGCCGGCCGAGTCCCAGCTGACCAGGTAGTCGAGCAGCGCGCGCTTCTGGAGTTCCTGTTGTGCCGTAGGCACGTTCATGCCAGGCCAGCTGCTCGGCTGCGGGGGCGCGTCCGTCGCGCACTGCTGCCCGTTCCAGCCGATGCCGGGATGGGGCATGAACGGGCCCTGCGGGTAGTAGCCGGAGCCGAGGATCGCCTGCTGGGCGAAGTCGTCGGACTTCGGCACCGAGTCGCCGCGCACGAACACGGGCCGGTCGGACAGCTGCGCGACCGTGTAGACGGCGCCGTTCGCGTCGCCCGGGGCCGAGGCCCAGGAGCGGCTGAGCCGGCCGTCGGCGCCCCGGACCGCCTTCCACGACCAGGACACCGTCTTGCCGAGCGTCAGCACCACGTACTGGTCGCCCGCGGGCCCGAACCGGTAGAGGCCCGCCTCGCGGCTCTTCGTCTCCTCCGTGACGACCTCGCGGCTCACCACCACGCCGTCGGCCACGAGACCGACGAGCGTCGCGGGCCGCGCGGAGTTGTGCACCCGGACCTCCTGCGCGACCAGGGCCACCGGTCCTGCCATCGCCTGTCCCGTCCAGAACACGTTCGGCGGCGATGTGACTTCGACCACCGGCTCCGTCGGTTTCCACGGCTGCTTCTGCGCATCGGTCCACAGGTGCCGTGCCGTCGCGAGGAGATCGGTGTCACCCGCGAACGGACCGGTCGGCGCCGCCGTCACGCGCGAGTCCGCCGGCTCGGCTTCCGTCGTGCGCGTCACCACCACCCCGGCCGTCGCGCCCGCCAGCAGCGCCACCACCGCGGTCACCGTCACGAGCCTGCGCGTCTGCCTCCGCCGTCCCCCGGCCATCACGTCCCCCACGAATCCCGGCCGCACGTCCAGATCCGCCGTCGCGGCCTCCATCGCCTGCTTCAGCTCCACGTCAGCACCTGCTCACCCATCAGTTCGCGCAGGCGGGCGAGGCCGCGCGAGGTCTGGCTCTTCACCGTGCCGACACCGCACCCGAGCACGCGTGCCGTCTCCGCTTCGCTCAGGTCGTCGAAGAACCGCAACACCAGTACGGCGCGCATCCTCGTGGGCAACTGCGCCAACGCGCGCACCACGCTGTCCGCGTCCACCACCTGCTGCTCGTGACCGCGGGCCGCAGGCACCACCCCCAGTTCCAGCGGTGCCTCCGGCCTGCGGGAACGCCGCCGCCAGCGGTTGGCGGCCGAATTGGCCAGCGCAGCGCGCGCGTACGCCTCCGGGGAGGTCTTGATGCGGCGCCACTTGCTGTACATGCCCATGAGGACGTCCTGCAGAATGTCCTCGGCGGCACCTTTGTCGCCGCCGCACAGCAGGTAGGCGGTGCGCAACAGAGCCTGCGAGCGCAACGCCACGAAGTCTTCGAAGTCCTGCACGTCCCCCCTTCCGGCGGTCGTCGAACGTACTGACACCGGGCGGGGCGGCAAGGTTGTCAGGCGACCGTTTAGACTCAGTTCGACTCCAGACGACGAGGGAGATACGCGTGGCCGAGATGACCGTTGAACTGGTCGCCGTTGAACGCCGTTTGTGGTCCGGTAAGGCCACCTCTGTTTCGGCGCAGACCACCGAGGGCGAGATCGGCATCCTGCCCGGTCACGAGCCCGTTCTCGGCCAGCTGGTCGAGGGTGGCGTGGTGCGCGTGCGCACGACCGACGGTGGCCTGGTCACCGCGGCGGTGCACGGTGGCTTCCTCTCCGTGACCGGCAGCGGCGTATCGATCCTCGCCGAGGACGCCGAGCTCGCGGGCGAGATCGACGTGGACGCGGCGCGGACCGCGCTGCAGGACGCGGACGACGCAGAGCGCGCACGTGCGGCAGCGCGCGTGCGGGCCGTGGAACAGTCGGCCTGAGACCGGGCACGAGGCCGCAGCCGTGGGGATCACCGAGATTGCCGGCCTGATCCTTCTTGGGGTGGCGATCGTCATCGCCTACTTCGCCTGGCGCCGGATCCGCTTGTTGCGGGAGGGCGGCGTGCACGTCGCCCTGCGCAGCTCGTTCGACGACCGCGGGCGTGGCTGGCACCTCGGCGTGGGGCACTACCGCGGGGACTCGTTCGCGTGGTTCCGGGTGTTGTCGCTCGGGTCCGGGCCGAACCAGCTGATCTCGCGGGACGGGCTGGAGATCGACGCCCGGCGGGAGCCGACCGGGCCCGAGGCCTATGCGATGCCGGTGGGGGCGACGGTGCTGCGGTGCCGGTCTGCTTCCGGTGAGGTCGAGATCGCCATGGGGCCGGATGCTTTGACCGGGTTCTTGTCCTGGTTGGAGTCTTCGCCTCCGGGGCGGTCCATTCCCTGGGCTTCTTGATTTTGCGATTCGACCCGTCGGGGATCCCGGCGGGTCGTTTTTGTGTGGGCTGGTTGCGGTTCCAGCGGGGTTGGTTGCGTCCCACGCTTCGGCTCACCTTGCGAGGGTGGGCGCGCGGGTCGGTTCGACTGTGTGGGGTGCGATCGGGCTTGACCTTGAGCCTCTGGCGGGATGCGTTCGCGGCCTCACAAGCCGGGGATCAAGAGCGCCCCGGCCGGACCGAGCAGGCTGGCATCCCGCCCTCTCAAGGTAAAACCCCAATCGCCGAGGCAGGGGAACCGGCCAGGTGATGGGAAGCAGCCCGTTCGGGCTCGCTCCGCTTCGCCACGCCAGGACCCGTGGGTGGTTGGCTGTCGCAGTCCGGTTGGCACCGCGCGCCGGGCCAAGACGGTGGTTGGGTTCCGTTGGCGACTGCGGTTGGGCGGGACTGTCAGACCCCGTCGGTACGTTGGGTCGCGGGGGACCCGACTTCGAAGGGGACCCCTGCGTCAGCGTGCCTGCTAGGCGTTGCCGCCCGGCTGCCACAGCACGTCGCCGTCCGGGTTCGCCACCCTGGCCAGGATGAACAGCAGGTCCGAGAGCCGGTTCAGGTACTTGGCCGTCAGGACGTTGGTCTCCTCCGGGGCCGCTTCCAGCTGTGCCCACGCGCGGCGTTCCGCGCGGCGGGCGATGGTGCGGGCCTGGTGCAGGAGGGCCGCTCCCGGGGTGCCTCCGTTCAGGATGAACGAGTCGAGCTTGCCCAGGCGTTCGTTGAACGTGTCGCAGTAGCCCTCCAGGCGGTCGACGTACGACTGCGTCACTCGCAGGGGCGGGTACTTCGGGTCGGGGACGATCGGGGTGCAGAGGTCCGCGCCCACGTCGAAGAGGTCGTTCTGGACCTTGCGGACCACCTCGTGGACGTCCGGGGCCAGGTTGCCCAGGGCCAGGGCGACGCCCAGGGAGGCGTTCGTCTCGTCCACGTCCGCATAGGCTTCGATGCGCGGGTCGGTCTTGCGGACTCGCGAGAAGTCGCCCAGGCCTGTGGTGCCGTCGTCGCCCACGCGCGTGTAGATCTTGGTGAGGTGTACCGCCATGTTCGTCACTCTATGGCCGTACGTAGGATTGCCGTGTGAGTGAGCATTTCCGGGTACACGGTGGCGCACGGTTGGTCGGCGAGGTCGAGGTCGTCGGCGCCAAGAACAGCGTGCTCAAGTTGATGGCCGCTGCTCTGTTGGCCGAGGGCACGACGACCATCACGAACTGCCCGGACATCCTCGACGTGCCCTTGATGGCTGACGCTCTGCGCAGCCTCGGGTGCGAGGTGGAGCTCGAGGGTGACGTGGCGAGGATCACGACGCCTGCCGAGTTGAGCCACCGGGCCGACTCCGAGGCCATGGGCAAGCTGCGGGCCAGCATCTGCGTGCTCGGGCCGTTGGTGGGGCGGTGCAAGCGCGCTGTCGTGGCGCTGCCGGGTGGTGACGCCATCGGCTCGCGGCCGTTGGACATGCACCAGAGCGGGCTCGAGAAGCTCGGCGCCACCACGTGGATCGAGCACGGGTGCATCGTCGCCGAGGCCGAAGGGCTGCACGGGACGCAGATCTGGCTGGACTTCCCCAGCATGGGGGCCACCGAGAACATCCTGATGGCGGCGGTGCTGGCCAACGGCACCACGGTCATCGACAACGCCGCTCGCGAGCCGGAGATCGTCGACCTCTGCCTGATGCTCACGCAGATGGGGGCGAAGGTCGAAGGCGCGGGCACCTCGACGCTCACCGTGCACGGCGTCACGGAGCTCAAGCCGACCGAGCACCGGGTCATCGGTGACCGGATCGTGGGCGCCACCTGGGGTTTCGCCGCCGCGATGACGCGCGGGGACGTGCGCGTGCGCGGCGTGAACCCCCACCACCTGGACCTCGTGCTGGAGAAGCTGCGCATGGCGGGGGCCGAGGTCACCGTCTACGAGGGTGAGGACGAGGGGTTCCGCGTGGTCATGGAGGGGCGGCCCAAGGCCGTCGACTTCGTGACGTTGCCGTACCCCGGCTTCGCCACGGACAACCAGCCGTTCGCGATCGCGCTGTCGACGGTGTCCGAGGGCACCGCGATGATCACGGAGAACCTGTTCGAGTCCCGGTTCCGGTTCATCGACGAGATGATCCGTCTCGGGGCCGACGCGCGCACGGACGGTCATCACGCCGTGATCCGCGGCATCGAGAAGCTGTCCAGTGCGCCGGTGTGGGCTTCGGACATCCGTGCTGGTGCGGGGCTCGTGCTCGCCGGTCTCTGCGCTGACGGCGCGACCGAGGTCTACGAGATCTTCCACATCGAGCGCGGTTACCCTGGGTTCGTGGAAAACCTCCGCAAGCTCGGGGCCGACGTCGAGCGCGTCAGCTCTTGAGCACCAGCTTCGCGTTCGGGACGTCCGCCGGGAACACCATCACCTGGTAAGGCGCGTTCCTCGAACGCGTGGCACGCACGCCGTTGCGCTTGAGCTTCTGCACGAGGACGTTCGCCGCCTCTTCGGTGGGGACGACCGCGACCTCGCTGAGCAGCCCGAAGTCCGTGCCGTCCAGATCCGGTACGGGCCGCTTGTCGTTGCCCGCGAAGTACCTCAGCGTCAACGCCAGCAGTCCGAGCACCGCGAACACGACGACCGTCTGGTAAATCCCCGTCACCTCTCCATGATGCTCTCAGTGGTCTCGATTCAGTGAGCAATCGCACGCGCAGCCTTGGTTACTGGCCAGTACGCTCCGGAGAACGACGTTGTGGGAGGTTGCTGTGCCGTACCCGGCTGACCGTGAGCGCGACCGCCCCTGGGTGATGCGCACGTACGCGGGCCACTCCTCGGCCGCGGCGTCCAACGAGCTCTACCGCCGGAACCTGGCGAAGGGCCAGACCGGTCTGAGCGTGGCGTTCGACCTGCCCACGCAGACCGGCTACGACCCCGACGACGAACTCGCCAAGGGTGAGGTCGGCAAGGTCGGCGTGCCGATCAGCCACGTCGGCGACATGCGGCAGCTCTTCGACCAGATCCCCCTCGGCGGCGCCAACACGTCGATGACGATCAACGCGACGGCCATGTGGCTGCTCGCCCTCTACGTCACCGTGGCCGAGGAGCAGGGTGCGGACCCGTCGGCGCTCGCCGGCACGACGCAGAACGACATCATCAAGGAGTACCTGTCCCGCGGCACGTACGTGTTCCCACCGGGACCGTCGCTGCGGCTGATCACCGACATGGTCGCGTGGACCGTCTCCAACGTGCCCAAGTGGAACCCGATCAACATCTGCAGCTACCACCTCCAGGAGGTCGGCGCGACGCCGGCGCAGGAGGTCGCGTACGCGATGTGCACGGCGATCGCGGTCCTCGACTCCGTGCGCGACTCCGGTCAGGTGCCGCAGGAGAAGTTCGGCGAGGTCGTCGCCCGCATCTCCTTCTTCGTGAACGCCGGTGTGCGGTTCATCGAGGAGATGTGCAAGATGCGCGCGTTCGCCCAGCTGTGGGACGAGATCACGCGGGAACGCTACGGCGTCGAGAACCCGAAGCACCGCCGGTTCCGCTACGGCGTGCAGGTCAACTCGCTGGGCCTCACGGAAGCCCAGCCGGAGAACAACGTCCAGCGCATCGTGCTGGAGATGCTCGCGGTGTCGTTGTCCCGCAACGCCCGTGCGCGCGCGATCCAGCTCCCGGCGTGGAACGAGGCGTTGGGCCTGCCGCGTCCGTGGGACCAGCAGTGGGCGTTGCGCATGCAGCAGGTGCTCGCGTACGAGACGGACCTCCTGGAGTACGACGACATCTTCGACGGCTCGCCCGTCATCGAGGCGAAGGTGGACGAGATCCTCGCCGGTGCGCGCGAGGAGATCGACCGCGTACAGGCGATGGGCGGTGCCGTCGCGGCCGTCGAGTCCGGCTACATGAAGTCGAACCTGGTGTCCTCACTGGCGGATCGCCGTCGTCGCGTCGAGGCGGGCGAGGACATCGTCGTCGGCGTCAACAAGTTCGACACGACCGAGCCGTCGCCGTTGCAGGCCGAGGGCGCGAAGGCCATCGAGACCATCGACCCGATCGTCGAACTGCACGCCGTGGAAGCCATCCGGCAATGGCGTTCGCAGCGCGACAACGCCGCGGTGGAAGCGTCTCTGGACGCTCTGCGCGCGGCCGCGAAGACCGACCAGAACCTCGTGGAGGTGACGCTCGCGTGCGCCCGCGCGGGCGTGACGACCGGCGAGTGGTCCCAGGCGTTGCGCGAGACGTTCGGCGAATACCGCGCCCCCACCGGCGTTTCCGGCGCTTCGGCGTCCGGCGAGGCGGGGTCCGAGATCGCCCGCGTGCGCGACCGCGTCCGCGCCACCGGAGAGGACCTCGGCGAACGCCTGCGCATGCTGGTCGGCAAGCCCGGCCTCGACGGCCACTCCAACGGCGCCGAGCAGGTGGCCGTCCGCGCCCGCGACGTCGGCTTCGAGGTCGTCTACCAGGGCATCCGCCTGACGCCGTCGCAGATCGTCTCGGCCGCCGTCCAAGAGGACGTGCACGTCGTGGGCCTCTCGATCCTCTCTGGCTCGCACCTCGAGGTCGTGCCCGCGGTGGTCGACGGCCTGCGCGCCGCCGGTGCCGGGGACATCCCGGTGATCGTCGGCGGCATCATCCCGCCGGACGACGCCGCCAAGCTGCGCGAACGTGGCGTGGCAAGGGTGTTCACGCCCAAGGACTACGAGCTGACCGAGATCATGGACGAGATCGTCACGGTGATCCGGGAGGTGCGTGAGCTGGCGTAGGGCCTTAGTGTCGCGGAATGGTTGACGTTTCGCGGGACGGGTCCGTCGTCCGGATCACGATGAACCGCGCGGCCAAGCGCAACGCGCTGTCCGCCGAGCACCTCTCGGAGCTGCTGGACGCGTTCCGCGAGGCCCGCGCGTCGGACGCGGCCGGGATCGTGCTGGCCGCCGAGGGACCGGTGTTCTCCGCGGGACACGACTTCGCGGACGTGCACGCGCGGGACGAGGAAGGCGTGCGACTCCTGCTGGAGTTGTGCACGGTGCTGATGAAGACCATCCAGTCCGCGCCGCAGGTGGTGATCGCGCGGGTGCAGGGGCTGGCGACGGCGGCCGGGTGCCAGCTGGTGGCGTCCTGCGACCTCGCGGTGGCGGCGGACACGGCCGGGTTCTCGTTGCCCGGCGGCAAGGCCGGGTGGTTCTGCCACACGCCCGCGGTGCCGGTGGCGCGGTCGGTCGGCCGCAAGCGGTTGATGGAGATGGTGCTGACCGGGGACGTGATCGACGCGGCCACGGCGGTGGAGTGGGGGCTGATCAACCGCGCGGTGCCCGCGGACGAGCTGGACGCCGCCACGGACGACCTGCTGGCGCGGGCCACGCGGGGGAGCCGGGCGTCGAAGGCGATCGGCAAGCGGACGATCTACGCGCAGCTCGACCGGCCCGAGATCGACGGGTACGAGATCGCGTTGTCGGTCATGGCCGAGACTTCGCAGTCCCCGTCAGCCAAAGAGGGACGGGCGTCGTTCCTGGAGAAGCGGCCGCCCGTGTGGCCCGACTAGTCGCGAGGAGTTTCAGGGCGTCGGCGTTCGGGCCCGGTTCGGCCTGGTAGACCACCAGGAACTGGCCGGGGGCCTCGCGGACGTCGAACGAGTGGTAGCTGAGCTTGATTGGGCCGACGGCCGGGTGCACGAACTCCTTGGCGTCCTGGGTCTTGCCGCGCACCTCGTGCTGCGCCCAGAGCTCGCGGAACACCGGGTTCTCGCTGAGCGCCGCGACGATCTGCTGGAGCCGGGCGGAGTTCGGGTGCGCGGTCTGCCGCAGGTGCGCGACCGTGCTCTGGGCGACCCAGTGCCAGCGCGCGTAGAAGCCCTGCGCGGCCGGGTCGAGGAACGTCATCCTGGCGGCGTTGTCGGCCGGGCTGAACGGCTCGTAGAGGGCGTCGGCCAGCGCGTTCGACGCGAGGACGTCGAGCACCGAGTTCATCACCATCGCGGGCATGTCGTGCAGGCCGCTCATCAGCCGCAGCAGTTCCGGACTCACCACGTCGGGCGCGTAGCCCTCGTCGGCCACCACGCCCGCCAGGCGGTGCAGGTGCGCGCGGGCGTCCGTGTCGAGTCTCAGCGCGCGGCTCAGGGCGTCCAGGACCTGCGCGGACGGACGGGTCTCCCGGCCCTGTTCGAGACGGGCGTAGTAGTCCGCGCTCACCCCGGCCAGGACGGCCACCTCTTCGCGCCGCAGCCCTTTCACCTTGCGCTGGGTGTGCGACGGGAGGCCCGCGTCCTCCGGGTTGACGCGGGCCCGGTGCGCTTTCAGGAACTCACCGAGCATGGGTTCGAGCGTAGGCGTCACCGGTGTCCTCTGCCTGGGTGTGGCACTCCTGGGGAGAAGGTGTCCTGGTAGCGGGCTCGCAGCGGGCCGAACGTGGTGGCCATGAGCAAAGTTGTGTTGATCAGTGGAGCGTCCAGCGGCATCGGCGAGGCGACGGCCCGAGTGCTGGCCGCGGCAGGACACCAGGTGTTCCTCGGGGCACGGCGGGAGGACCGGCTGGCCGCGCTGGCGGAGGAGGTCGGCGGTGCCCACGCGCCGCTGGACGTGACGTCCCGCGAATCATTTCAGTCCTTTGTGGACTCTGCGGTCGACCGGTACGGGAAGGTCGACGTGCTGGTGAACAACGCGGGCGTGATGCCGTTGTCCCTCATGGGTTCCTTGAAGGTCGACGAATGGGACCGGATGGTGGACGTGAACATCAAGGGCGTGCTGCACGGCATCGCCGCCGTGCTGCCCCGGTTCACCGGGAACGGGCACGTCGTGAACGTGGCCTCGATCGGCGCGCACATGGTCATGCCGACCGCAGCCGTCTACTGCGCCACGAAGTACGCGGTGTGGGCGATCTCCGAGGGACTGCGGCAGGAACGCGACGACCTGCGCGTCACGGTGATCTCGCCCGGTGTCACGGAGTCCGAGCTCGCCGACACGATCACCGAGGACTTCGCGGCCGAGCTGATGGAGGACTTCCGCAAGATCGCGCTGCCGGCGTCCGCCATCGGTGACGCCATCGCGTACGCGATCTCGCAGCCCGAGTCCGTCGACGTCAACGAGATCGTGGTGCGGCCGGTGAGCCAACGCTAGGCGCCGGTCGTCGAGCCGGGTCGCAGGATCATCAGCACGGTGACGGCGGCCCACAGCAGGTTGAAGATCCCCGTGTACACGGCGAGGTGCTTGACGTCCTTGGTCTTCAGCGCCTTCTCCTGGCCGGGCAGGATCTTCAGCGCCAGCACGAACGCGGCGGCGGTGGTGAGCGCGATCGACACGATCACCCAGGGGTGGCCGGTCACGCCCATCACGCCGGCCGTCGCGAACCCGAACACCGGCACCGAGATGCCGATGAGCGCGTAGACGCGGCAGATGCGGTGCAGCAGTTCGGGGTTGCCGGGGGTGGTCACGGCCTTCGGGAACATGCTGGCGGCGACGGTGACCGGGCCGATCGCGATGATGGCCGCGAGGACGTGCAGGGAGAGGAACAGCTTGCTCACGCGGCCCTCCACGCGGTGCCGCGGCGCTCGTGGGCGAACAGCTCCTCGATCTCCACGGCCTTGTGCGCGCCGGCCAGGCGTTCGAGCAGGTGCAGGCCGAGGTCGACGCCGGAGGTGACACCGGCGGCGGTGACGAGGTCGCCGTCGTCGACGATCCGCGCGCGGACGGCGTTGACGCCCATGGACTCCAGCGCTTGCAGGCCGAGGTGGTTGGTGGTGGCGTTGCGGCCCTTGATCAGGCCGGCGATGGCCAGCAGCAGCGAGCCACCGCAGACGGTCGCGATGATCCCGCTCGTGTCCTTCAGCGCCGGACCGACCGTGGCGGCACCCGCGGTGAGCAGGTCGAACACCTCGTCGTCTCGCAGGGCCGCCGCACCGGGAACCACGACGAGCCCGGCTCCCGGATCGAGCCGCGCGGTCGCCTTCAGAGACAGCAGGCCCAAGCCCGCAGGCACTTCGCGGGCTCCCTCGACGGTCACCAGCTCGGCCGGGATCCCGCCCGCGGTCAGCGTCTCGTACGGGCCGATCACGTCCAACGGGTCGAAGCCGTCGAACAACACCACTTGAGCTTTCACTGCGACTCCTACGGTTTCCGGTGATCGAAACCGTAGGGTGGCCGGATCCCGGGGGGAACTGGCTGGAATGCCATGTTCCAACGGATTCTCGCCAGCTACGGTGGTGGACGTGCACGAGGTGGCAGTGGTAGCGATGGACAGCGTCGTCCCGTTCGACTTCGCGACGCCGGTCGACGCGTTCAACTGGGCCGGGCGGTACCGGGTGCGCGTCTGCGGTCCGAAGAGGACGGTCGACGCGGGCTGCTTCGCGATCAAGGTGCCGCACGGCTTGGAGTTGTTGTCCGAAGTGGACACGATCGTGCTGCCGGGGCACGACCCGGGGATGGTCGTGCCGAAGCCGTTGATCGAAGCGCTGCGGCAGGCGGCGGCGCGAGGCGCGCGGATAGCGTCGATCTGCACGGGGGCGTTCGTGTTCGCGGCGACCGGGCTGCTCGACGGGCTGCGGGTGACCACGCACTGGCTGGGCGCGCAGGAGCTGGCCCGACGGTTCCCGGCGCTGGAGGTCGACCCGGACGTGCTCTACGTCGACAACGGGCAGTTCCTCACGTCCGCGGGCGCGGCTGCCGGGCTTGACCTGTGCCTGCACATGATCCGGCGCGACCACGGGTCCGCAGTGGCCGCCGACGCGGCGCGGCACGCCGTGATGCCCCTGGAGAGAGAAGGCGGGCAGGCCCAGTTCATCGTCACGCCACCCGTTGCGCCGCAAGGGGTGGAGCTCGAACCGTTGCTGCGGTGGATGGAGGCCAACGCGGCGCGGGAGCTGACGCTGGAGGACCTGGCGCGGCAGGCCGGCATGAGCACGCGCACGTTGAACCGGCGCTTTCGCGAGCAGACCGGCACGACGCCGTTGCAGTGGCTGCACCGGGCACGCGTCCGGCAGGCGCAGCACCTGCTCGAGACCACGAAGGAGCCGGTGGAGCTGATCGCGAGCAGGGTCGGGTTCGGGTCGGCGACGGCGTTCCGCGACAGGTTCAAGCGGATCGCCGGCACCTCACCGCAGAGCTACCGGACGGCGTTCCAGCGCTAGGGCTGGGAGTGTTCGTGCAGCAGGAGGAGCGTGTAGGCGGCGATCGACTGGGCGTCGGTGATCTCGCCCTTCGCGATCATCGCCTCGAACGACGCGCGCGGGAACCACGCCGAGCGCATGTCCTGCTCCTCGTGCTCCCGTTCGTGGAAGCCCTCGGTGAGTTCCGTGGCGAGGTACACGTGCCCGCGCTGCGACGACATGCCCGGCGCGACGTCGAGCAGCCCCAGCGACGTCATCCGCCCGGCGCGCAACCCGGTCTCCTCGCGCAGCTCGCGCGCGGCGAGTTGCAACGGGTCCACGTCGGCGCGGTCGGGAGCGGTGCCCTGGGGGAACTCCCAGCGGCGCAGGCCGATCGGGTACCGGAACTGCTCGACGAGCCGGACGCGTTCGCCGTCGAGCGGGATGACCAGCGCGAAGTCGGGCTTGTCGATCACGCCGTAGATACCGCTCGAACCGTCAGCGCGCCGGATCTCGTCCTCGCGAACGGTCATCCACGGGTTTGCGTACACCTCTCGGGTGCCGAGGCTCTCCACGCCACGGACCGTACCTAACGTCCGGATTCTGGACGCACCCCGTAGCCTGTCGCGGTGCGTCTCGTCATCGCTCGCTGCAAGGTCGACTACGT
Organism: Lentzea sp. NBRC 102530; assembly: GCF_030269365.1. Classification (GTDB taxonomy): domain Bacteria; phylum Actinomycetota; class Actinomycetes; order Mycobacteriales; family Pseudonocardiaceae; genus Lentzea. The sequence continues at coordinate 61,072 of NZ_BSTF01000023.1, read as the reverse complement.
AGGCCGACTCACCGCCCACCTGCCCATGGCCCAGCGGCTGCTGCTGATCAAGGCCGACGGCTCGGTGTCGATCCACTCGGACGACCGCGCCTACAAGCCGCTGAACTGGATGAGCCCGCCCTGCTGGCTGATCGAGGACCCGGACATCTGGACGGTGCAGAACAAGGCGGGGGAGAAACTGATCATCACCCTCGAAGAGGTCCTGCAGGACTCCAAGCACGAACTCGGCCCCGAGCCGGGCCTGCAGAAGGACGGCGTCGAGGCCGACCTGCAGAAGCTGCTCGCCGAGCACGTCACGACCCTGGGCGACGGCTGGACGCTGGTGCGGCGCGAGTTCCCGACCGCCATCGGCCCGGTCGACCTGATGTGCCGCGACAGCGCGGGCGTCTCGGTCGCCGTCGAGATCAAGCGGCGCGGCGAGATCGACGGCGTCGAGCAGCTGACCCGGTACCTGGAGCTGCTGAACCGCGACCCGTTGCTCGCGCCGGTGCAGGGCGTGTTCGCGGCGCAGCAGATCAAGCCGCAGGCGCGGACGCTGGCCGAGGACCGCGGGATCCGGTGCGTGGTGCTGGACTACGACGCGTTGCGCGGGATCGAGCCGGACGAGTTCCGGCTGTTCTGACGGTGGTCAGCTCCTCGGCCAGAGTCAGTCGAGGAGCCGCGGGTGGGGCTCGTGCCGGTCACGCCTGCTCTCGGTGGACGGGGAGGTTCGCGAGCTCGACGGCCTGCGCGAGACCGCAGCCGGTCACCTCCCTGATCCGCTTGACCGCCAGGATCGTCCTCCCGGTCGCCAGCAACTCGGTGATCTCCTCGCGGACCGCGCCGGGGATCTCCACCCAGTTCTGCTTCGCGCCGCACCACAGACAGAGGTCGCCGACGTTCGTGCGGCTGCCGTTCGTGGTCTCGCCACAGCCGGGGCAGGTCCACGCCACCAGCTCAGGGGTGCTCGTCATGCCCTGAGTTTCAGCTTCGCGGGCCGTCCACCGCACCTGCATTTCCCAGCCCGCCGACTTCAGTGAGCGCCCCCTGTCACACCGTGGTTTGGTGATCATCCACACGGGGTAAGACCCGCTGCACCTGGAGTAATGTCCTCTCCTGGTCGGTTGTGTTCGACTTTGTTCGAAGTCTTTGGGAGGTGGACGGTGTCGATCTTGGCCGAGGCGGACCTGCGGCTCGACGCGGGGCCGATCGACTACGCGTTGCTGTTGATCTACTTCGTGGTGGTTCTCGGCATCGGCGTGATGGCACGACGATCCGTCTCCTCCAGCCTCGACTTCCTGCTGTCCGGGCGGTCGTTGCCGGCGTGGGTCACCGGTCTCGCGTTCATCTCCGCGAACCTCGGTGCCCTCGAACTGATGGGCATGACGGCGAACGGCGCGCAGTACGGCATGGCGACCGTGCACTACTACTGGATCGGCGCCATCCCCGCGATGGTGTTCCTCGGTCTGGTGATGATGCCGTTCTACTACGGCTCGAAAGTGCGCAGCGTTCCCGAGTTCATGCGCCGCCGGTTCGGCAAGCCCGCGCACCTCGTCAACGCCATCAGCTTCGCCGTCGCGCAGATCCTGATCGCGGGCATCAACCTGTTCGCGCTCGCGGTGATCATCGACGCGCTGCTCGGGTGGCCGCTGCCGGTGTCGATCTGCGTCGCGGCCCTGGTGGTGCTCGCGTACACGACGTTGGGCGGCCTCAGCGCCGCCATCTACAACGAGGTGCTGCAGTTCTTCGTCATCGTGGCCGCGCTGGCGCCGTTGACGATCGTCGGCCTGATCAAGGTCGGCGGCTGGCAGGGCCTGGTCGAGAAGGTGACCGACCAGGAACAGCTGTCCGCCTGGCCCGCCACGGAACTCACCGGCATCAACAGTCCGGTGTGGAGTGTTGTGGGTCTGGTGTTCGGTCTCGGCTTCGTGCTGTCGTTCGGCTACTGGACGACGAACTTCGCCGAGGTCCAGCGCGCGATGAGCGCCAAGTCGATGTCCGCGGCCAAGCGCACGCCGATCATCGGCGCGTACCCGAAGGCGTTGATCCCGGCGATCATCATCATCCCCGGCATCATCGCCGCGGTGATCGTGCCGGAGATGGCGCAGCTCAAGGCCGGTGATACGAGCAGTGGCGTCGTTTACAACAACGTGCTGCCGCTGCTGATGCGCGACCTTCTGCCCAACGGCATCCTCGGCATCGCGATCACGGGTCTGCTGGCGAGCTTCATGGCCGGTGTGGCGGCGAACGTCAGCTCGTTCAACACCGTCTTCACGTACGACCTGTGGCAGGACTACGTGAAGAAGGACCGTCCCGACGAGTACTACCTGCGCGTCGGACGCCTGGCCACGGTCGGTGCGTGTGTGCTCGCGATCGGCACGGCGTTCATCGCGGCGGCGCTCGGCGGGTCCAACATCATGGACTACATCCAGGCGCTGTTCTCGTTCTTCAACGCGCCGCTGTTCGCGACGTTCATCCTGGGCATGTTCTGGAAGCGGATGACGCCGACGGCCGGGTGGGTCGGTCTGCTCGCGGGCACGTTCACCGCGATCTTCATCTACGCGATCTCGGAGCCGTCGTTCGGCATCGAGTGGCTGCAACTGCCGGGTCAGGGCGCGAGCTTCCTCGGCGCGGGCCTCGCGTTCGTGGTCGACATCGTGGTGAGCTTCGCGGTCAGCCTCGTCACACGGCCGAAGCCGGACAGCGAACTCGGCGGCCTGGTCTACAGCCTCACGCCCAAGGAAGACAGGGCGCACTCCACCACCGGTGAGGACGCGGGCTGGTACCGCTCGCCCGCACTGCTCGGTGGCGGCGTGCTGGCCCTGACCACCGTTCTCTACTTCATCTTCGGCTGAGGGAGGCCGCCATGAGGTTGTTCGACCTGCGACTGATCATCGCTTTCCTCTTCGGCCTGTACGGCGTCGTACTGGTCGTCATCGGGCTCGGCTTCACGTCCGACGAAGACCTGAAGAAGGCCGAAGGGGTCAACATCAACCTGTGGGCCGGCATCGCCATGGTGGTGCTGTCGGCGGCGTTCGCTGCCTGGGCGACGCTGCGGCCTCAGTTCGCGGACACGGACAAAGAGCCGCTCAAGGAGCTATGACTGGGGACGACCAGGGTAAACAGGGTTGAAGGCCTCGATCGTCCACGCGTCGAGCCAGTTGAATGCGCGGCGAATTCGGTTTCGCACGTCTCTCCTTCGGTCGGGGTCTTCACCAGGTACATCGCGTTGATCTTCTGAATCGTTCCCGTAGCTCTGGGTGACATGTGCCACTGGGTAACTCGGGGTACCGCCCACAAACGCCCGCGAAGGCCGCTACCGTGCACGTCGTGCCTCGTTTTCGTGCCACCGCTGTGGTCGCCGCCGCCGCGTTGCTGATGGCCGGCTGTGCGACAGGGCCGGGTCTTGCCAAGACCAACTCGCCGCGCCGCACGGTGCAGGCGGGTGCCGACGCGACCACGACGACCGATCCGTCGACCAAACCGTCCTCGCAGGCGGGCAAGCCGGTCGACCCGGCGTTCGCCGCGGAACGGCTGCGGCTGGTCAACCCGTGCGCGTTGATCGAGAAGGAAGTCCTGCAGACGGTCGGCACGCCGTCGAAGTACTCGAGCACCTCCTACACGCGCTGCTCCAACTACATGAAGGACAAGGCGGGCAAGACGCTCAACATCACGCTGGACATCGGCTACACGCTGACGTCCACGGAGCTCAAGAACGCCACCAAGCAGATCGCGGGCCTCAAGAGCGGCGAGCAGAAGCTCAACGCCTCGGCGTGCTTCATCTCGGCCGTCACGATGGAGAACCCGGGCCAGGCCGTGCGCGTGCAGGTCGGCACCGGCAACGACGGCAACGACGCGTGCGAACCCGGCCGCAAGGTGCTGGAGGGCGCGGTCCGCAAGCTCAAGGGCAACCCGCAGAAGTACACCCCGCCCAAGGGGTCGCCGGTCGAGGTCGACCCGTGCGCGATCGTGGAGCGGTCGGTGCTCTCGCCGGTGCTCGGTGCCTCGCCGCGCGCGCTGCCGTTCGGTCTGCACCAGTGCTCCTGGACGGGGCAGAGCGCGCAGATGCAGATCGAGTTCAAGACGGCGCGCATCCCGAAGGACGGCAAGTTCGACACCAGGTCGGTCGAGGTCGACCTCGGCGGGGTGAAGGGCTACCAGGCGTTCAAGGACGGCCCGTTCCCGACGTGCGAGCTCGTCGTGGTGCGGACGAAGGACCAGTCCGACGCGGGTGAGATCGTGGAGTTCACGGTCGCGGCCTCGAAGGAGAACGGGATCGACCGCTGCGTGGCGGCGCAGGCGTTCGCCAAGGCGGTCCTTCCCTCGCTGCCCCAGGCCTGAGGTCCTCCTGCGGGGCCAGGCGGGGGCTGAAAGTTCTTCGAGTACGCGTTAGTGTCGAGGTTACTGGCGAGTACCGGAGGAGCACCATGACGCAGACCGCTTCGGACAGCGCGCTGTCGGCCGATGGCGAGCAGCGGCGGTTCGCTTCACTGGACCCGCGCACGGGCGAGGTCGTCGCACACCACCCGATCCACACGGCCGAAGAGGTCGAGGACGCGGTGGCGTCGGCGCGCGAGGCCGCGGCGTGGTGGGCCGGGCTGGGCTTCGAAGGGCGCAGGACCAAGCTCGACGCCTGGCGCAAGATCCTCTCGCAGCGCTCAGACGAGTTCATCGCGTTGATCAGCGCGGAGACCGGCAAGCCCGCCGACGACTCCCGCGTCGAGGTCGCGCTGGTGATGGACCACCTGCACTGGGCCTCGCGGCACGCCGGCCGTGTGCTGGGCAAGCGCCGTGTGTCCTCCGGCATGCTGATGTTCAACCACAGTGCGTCGCTGGAGTACCGGCCGTTGGGCGTCATCGGCGTCATCGGGCCGTGGAACTATCCCGCGCACACGCCGATGGGTTCCATCTCGTACGCGCTGTCGGCGGGCAACGCCGTGGTGTTCAAGCCGTCGGAGTTCACGCCGGGCGTCGGCACGTTCCTCGCGTCGACGTTCACCGAGGCGGTGCCGGAGTACCCGGTGTTCCAGGTGGTCACGGGCTTCGGTGAGACGGGCGCGGCGCTGGTGTCCGCCGGGGTCGACAAGATCGCGTTCACCGGGTCCACCCGGACCGGCAAGAAGGTCATGGCCGCCGCGGCCGTCTCGTTGACGCCGGTGCTGGTCGAGTGCGGTGGCAAGGACGCGCTGATCGTCGACTCGGACGCCGACCTGAGCGCCGCCGCCGAGGCCGCGATCTGGGGCGCGGTGTCGAACGCCGGCCAGACGTGCGCGGGCGTGGAGCGGATCTACGTGGCCGAGGACGTCGCCGACGCGTTCACCGAGGTCCTGGTGAAGCGGGCGAAGAAGCTCAAGCCCGGCGGGGAGCCGAACGCGAACCTCGGGCCGATCACCATGCCGTCGCAGGTGGAGATCATCCGTTCGCACGTGCAGGACGCGTTGGACCGCGGTGGCAAGGCGTTGGTCGGCGGACCGGACTCGATCAGGCCGCCGTACGTCGAGCCGGTGGTGCTGACGGACGTGCCGGAGGACTCGCTGGCGGTCACCGAAGAGACCTTCGGGCCGACCGTGGTGATCAACCGGGTGCCGAACGCGCTGGAGGGCGTGCGGCTCGCGAACCAGTCCAAGTACGGGCTGGGGGCCGCGGTGTTCTCTAAGTCGCGCGGTGAGGAGCTGGCCGCCCAGCTGCGGGTCGGGATGGTGTCGGTCAACTCGGTGCTGACCTACGCGGCGATCCCGGGGCTGCCGTTCGGCGGTGTCGGCGACTCGGGGTTCGGGCGCATCCACGGCGAGGACGGGCTGCGCGAGTTCGCCTACGCCAAGGCCGTGACGAAGCTGAAGTTCAAGTCGCTGATCGACATGGCGACGTTCGACCGGTCGTCCATGGCGGGCAAGCAGATGCTGCGCCTGGCGCGGATGCTCTTCGGTCGCTGAGCCGCTCCGAAGAGCATCCGCGTTCCGGAGCTCTTAGACGCCCAGCTGCTTCTTCATGTCGTCCAGCACGACGTTCGCGGCGAGCACGCCGAGACCGAGGAAGTAGGTCTCGTCGGCGACCGGCTTGGCCTTGCCCGTGCTGACGGCGTTCAACTTCGTCCACAACGGACCGCCGAGGACGGACGCCTGCGCGGTCTTGGCCGGGTCGCCGTAGGTGGAGTAGAGGATGAAGTCGCCGTCGGCCTTGCCGATCTCCTCCGCGCTGACCTCGGCGGCGAGGTCGTCCACCTGGGACGGGGTCGGCTGGCCGATCTTGGCGTCGATCAGGATCGTGCCGATGAACGACTTCTTGGCGTACAGGCGGATGCGGCCGGGCATGAAGCGCAGCGCGGTCACCGTGGGGCGCACGCCGAGCTTCTTCTCGACGGCGTCACCGGTCTCGGTGGCCTTCTTCGTGTAGTCCTCGAGCATCTTCGCGGCGTCGGCCTGGCGGTCGAGCGCGGCCGCGTTGAGGAGGAAGTTCTCCTTCCACACGTAGCCGGGGCGCACGGAGAACACCGTGGGGGCGATCGCGGCGAGCTTCGGGTAGAGGGCCTCCGCGCGCAGCTGCGAGCCCAGGATCAGGTCCGGGTTCAGCTTGGTGATCGCTTCGAGGTTGAGGTTGTTGGTGGTGCCGACGTTCTCCGGCGTGCCGCCCTTGTCGCCGATGTAGGACGGCATGGTGGGGGAGCCGTCGGTGTAGGCGATGCCGACGGGCTTGATGCCGAGCGCCACGACGTTGTCGAGCTCGCCGGTGTCGAGCACGACCACCCGTTCGGGTTTCTTGTCGAGCTTGGTCTCGCCCATCGCGTGCTTGACGGTGCGGGGGAACTCGCCGGGCTTGGAGGTCGTGCCGAAGCCGTTGCTCAGCTCGTTCGCCTTGCCGAAGTCCTCGCCACCTTGGGCGACGGTGGGCTTGTCCGGCGTGCTGGAGCACGCGGTCAGGGTCAGGGCGACTGCGACGAGCAGCGCGGCTGTCTTGGACACGACGTTGTTCCTCCACTACGGAACGTGATGTTGACCTGCATTTCTTAGGGCAGGCTAACGGTAGCCGGGTCCTTTGCCGGTTCCGAGTGTCAGACCCCCGGAGTAAGAAGGAACACGGTCACCGGCGATCGGAAGGGGCTGTTCGATGAAGAAGATCATCAATGATCCGGAAACCGTGGTGCAGGATGCTCTTCGGGGAATGCAGGCCGCCCATTCCGATCTGCTGACCGTGCACCACGACCCGGCGGTCATCGTGCGCGCGGACGCACCGGTCGCCGGCAAGGTCGCGCTCATCTCGGGCGGGGGCTCCGGCCACGAACCGTTGCACGGCGGCTTCGTCGGCAGGGGCATGCTCGCCGCGGCCTGCCCCGGCCCGGTCTTCACCTCGCCGACGTCGGACCAGGTGGTCGACGCGATCGCGCGCACCGACGGCGGCGCCGGTGCGTTGCTGATCGTGAAGAACTACACGGGCGACGTGCTGAACTTCGAGATGGCCGCCGAACTGGCGGAGACCGAAGTCCGCTCCGTCGTGATCGACGACGACGTGGCGGTGAAGGACTCGCTCTACACGGCGGGCCGCCGAGGCGTGGGCGGCACCGTCCTGCTGGAGAAGATCGTGGGCGCCGCGGCCGAACGGGGCGACGACCTGGCGGCGTGCGAGGCGCTGGCGTTACGGGTGATCGCGTCGGTCCGCTCGATGGGCCTGGCGCTCACCGCGTGCACGGTGCCGCACGTGGGCGAGCCGTCGTTCGAGCTGGCCGACGACGAGATGGAGATCGGCATCGGCATCCACGGCGAACCGGGCAGGCAGAAGGTGCCGGTGAGCACCGCGTCCGAGATGGTCGCGGCGTTGCTGGAGCCGATCCTGTCCGACCTGCCGTTCTCCTCCGGCGACCGGGTCCTGCTGTTCACCAACGGCATGGGCGGCACCCCGTTGATCGAGCTGTACCTGGCCCACGGCATCGCCGAACAACTGCTGGCCGACCGGGGCATCACGGTCGAACGCAGGCTCGTCGGCCCGTACATCACCAGCCTGGAGATGCAGGGCATGAGCATCACCCTGCTCCGCCTGGACGACGAGATGGTCGAACTCTGGGACGCGCCCGTCCACACGCCCGCACTGCGATGGGGAGTCTGAAGTGGGTTGCACGGCACAAGACGTGATCACGGCCGTACGAGCGGCAGCGGTCGTGATCCAGGACCACCGCGACGAACTGGTGCGCCTGGACCAAGCCATCGGCGACGCCGACCACGGCGAGAACATGAAGCGCGGCTTCACCGCCGTGGTGGCCCGCCTGGACGCAGAACCCCCGGACACCCCGGGCAAGGTCCTCAAACTGGTGGCCACCACCCTGATCTCCACCGTGGGCGGAGCAGCGGGCCCGCTCTACGGCACGGCGTTCCTGCGAGCGGCCTCAGCCGTGGGCGATGCGTCCGAACTGGACTGCGACACAGTGGCCCGAGCCCTGCAGGCAGCCCTCGACGGCGTGATAGCCAGAGGCAAAGCCGCGGTGGGCGACAAAACGATGGTCGACGCCCTGACCCCAGCCGTGGCAGCGGCCTCCTGCGCCGAAGGCACGGTGGCGGCGGCCCTCGCCGCAGCAGCGGACGCGGCAGCAGAAGGAGCCAACTCCACGGTCCCGATGGTCGCCCGCAAGGGCCGGGCCTCCTACCTGGGCGAGCGGAGCGCGGGCCACATGGACCCGGGCTCGAGGTCGACGGCCCTCCTGCTCCGCTCCTTCGCAGACACGGCAGCCAAGTCATGACCGCCCGTGTGGGCTTGGTCGTCGTCTCCCACAGCGACATGCTGGCCAACGGCGTGGCCGAACTGGCAACCCAAATGGCCCCGGACACCACAGTGATCCCAGTGGGCGGCACAGAAGAGGGAGGCCTCGGCACCGACTACAACGCAGTGGTCGAGGCCTTGACAGACGCCGACGCAGGCGCGGGCGTAGTGGTCCTCTACGACCTGGGCAGCGCCAAGATGACAGCGGAGATGGCCGTCGAGTCAGCAGACGACCCGACCCGCTACGCAGTGGTGGACGCCCCTCTCGTCGAAGGAGCGGTAGCCGCAGCCGTAGCGGCCCAAGGCGGCGCCACCCTTGCCGACGTGGCCACCACAGCAGAGGGGGCCTCAGGAGAAACCCCGGCCCCCACACCCCAACGCCCAGCATTACACCTGGTCCCAGACGCCACGACGGCAGAAGTCCTGCTCACCAACGAGGTGGGCCTGCACGCCCGCCCAGCAGCCCTGCTGGCCCGCACCGTGGCAGAGCTGGATGCCGACGTGACCATCCGCTACGGCACAGAAGAGGCCAACGCAGCCAGCGTCCTGGCACTCATGGGCCTGAGCGCACCAGGCGGCAAGTCCATCACGGTGGTGGCCACGGGCAAGGACGCGGCGGAGGCGGTGCGCCGAATCGAGGAGCTGGCCGAAAGGGGCTTCGACGACTGAACGCCGCACAGGGCGAGGCGCCCAGTGGCTCGAGCGCAACGATGCCGCAGGCGAGGCCGACCGAGTCGTAAAGCATCGCGATGGCGCAGCCGAGCCCGCCAAGACCCAACGGCAATGCCGCAGGCGAGGCGTCAGTCTTGGCTGGACCGTCGAGCCGGTGTGGTGACGTACGCACTCAACCCAGCCATGCACCCGAAGGGATTGGGGCTTGACTTCGGGTACGAGGTGCTACCCCTCGCGGATCGGCCGGGCGCTTTTCAGCCCGGCTTTTCCGGTCCGACCAGCGCCTCGCAAGGGCCCCGAAGTCAAGCCCCGATCCCTATCGTCGCGAAGCGGCGATGACGAAACCAAAGCTCGTCAAAGTCTCTGCACCAAACCCGCCCACTCCCAGAGGTGACGGACCAGAGCCACCCCGATCAGCCCAACACAAGCGTTCCCCCACACGGGTTCAACAGGCGAAACCCCGGATCTGGCCGTTTCCTAGACCGATAACTGTTTCGATCCCGATGGCGAAGCTCACGACCCCACGACCCACCATGAGTGGCATAGTCGCCCGCAAGTTACTCCTTGGTAGCCCACCAGAAAGCCCATGCAAGACCGCAGGGAGGTCGCAGTGGCGCGCGAGATCACCACCGTCGGAGTCGTCGGCTTCGGAACCATGGGCGCGGGCATCGTGGAGGTACTGGCGCGCACCGGCCTGACGGTCAAGGTCGTGGAAGCGGACACCGTCGGCATCGACCGCGGCCTCGACCACCTCGAGCACTCCACCGCCCGAGCCGTGAAGCGCGAAAAGCTCACCCCGCAGGACAAAACCGCACTCCACGCCCGCGTCACCACGAGCCTCGACCTGAGCACCCTCAAGGACTGCGACCTCGTCATCGAGGCGGTCCCGGAGAGCGTCGAGCTCAAGACCAGGATCTTCAAGGAACTGGACGAGATCCTCGACCCGGAAGCGATCATCGCGTCCAACACCTCGTCCCTCAGCATCACCGAGATCGGCGTGGTGACGAAGCGGCCAGGCAAGGTCGTGGGCCTGCACTTCTTCAACCCCACGCAGGTGCTGAAGCTGGTCGAGGTCGTGCGCACGGTCGTCACCGAGCCCGACGTGATCACGGACGTGGTCGCGTTCACCGAGAGCCTCGGCAAGTCGCCGGTCGTGATCGGCGACAGGGCCGGGTTCATCGCGAACGCGCTGCTGTTCCCGTACCTCAACCACGCCGTGAAGATGCTGGAGTCCAGGTACGCCACTCGTGAGGACCTCGACGCGGCCATGCGGTACGGCTGCGGTTATCCGATGGGACCGTTGGCGCTGCTGGACCTCATCGGTCTCGACACTGCGTACGAGATCCTCGACACGATGTACCACCAGTCGCGCAACAGGTTGCACTCGCCGGCGCCGCTGCTCAAGCAGATGATCACGGCCGGTCTCCTGGGCAGGAAGACGGGCCGCGGTTTCTACACCTACGACGGGCCGGACTCGCCGACCGTCGTCGAAGACGCGCAGACTCCGTCCAAAAAGGACGCATCGACGCAAACCCGGGACGTCCAACGGGTCGGTGTCATCGGCACCGGCACGATGGCGACCGGCATCGCCGAGGTGTTCGCCAAGCGCGGGTACGACGTGGTCCTCAGGGCGCGGGGTCTCGACAAGGCGGAGAAGGCGATCGGCGCGGTGCGCAAGTCGCTGGACCGCGCGGTCAGCAAGGGCAAACTCGCGGAAGCCGACCGCGACGCGACGCTCGCGCGTATCTCGCCCGCGGTGGAGTTCGTGGAACTCGCGGACTGCGACCTGGTCGTCGAGGCGGTGGCCGAGGAGATCGGGATCAAGAAGGAGGTCTTCGCGGCGCTCGACGAGGTGTGCAAGCCGGGTGCGGTGCTCGCGACGACCACGTCGTCGTTGCCGGTCATCGAGGTCGCGGCGGCCACGAGCAGGCCTGCGGACGTCGTCGGCCTGCACTTCTTCAACCCCGCGCAGGTCATGAAGCTGGTCGAGGTCGTGGAGACGATCTCCACCAGCGCCGACGTGGTGGCGACGGCCCGCAAGATCTGCCTCGACCTCGGCAAGCACCCCGTGCACTGCGGGGACGTGGCCGGGTTCATCGTGAACGCGCTGCTGTTCCCCTACCTCAACGACGCGGTGAAGATGCTGGAGGCCCACTACGCCGAGGCCGACGACATCGACAACGCCATGAAGGTCGGCTGCGGGTTGCCGATGGGACCGTTCGCGCTGCTCGACGTCGTGGGGCTGGACGTGTCGCTGGCGATCCAGCGGACGCTCTACAACGAGTTCCGCGAGCCCGGGTTCGCGCCGGCGCCGCTGCTGGAACACCTGGTCACGGCCGGTCGGCTCGGCCGCAAGACGGGCAAGGGGTTCCGCGACTACTCGTGAGCCGCTCACAGGGGCACCATGTCGTGTCTGGCATCGTGGGTGCCATGCGTCGACTGGTGCTCCTGTTGGCTGTCCTCGTGCTCGCGTCCGGGTGTGCCCGGACGACCGTCGAGGGCAGTCCCGTCGCGCAACCGGTGCTCGACGTCGCCTCGCCCTTCGAGCAGAAGGACCCCGGCACCGACTCGAGCGAGTCCGAGGACCCGGACAACCCGGAGGACCCCGAGAACGCGCCGATCGACGGCGAGATCACGCCCACCTGCGCCAAGCTCAAGTGGACGGACCTGCCCTACCCCGGCGCCAAGGCCGAGACGCCGCCCACCCAGATCAACTACGACTCGACGTTCGAGGAGTCGTGCCGGTGGACCACGAAGGTCGACAACGTCGAGGTCGGCGTCTCGCTGCGCGTCCGCGAGGGCAAGCAGATCACCATCGAGCGCACCACCGGCGAGTGGGACGTGAAGGACCACAAGGTCTCGTACCTCGACCGCACGGGCGAGGAGGACGTCGAACCGTCCTGCGTGGTCGCCCTGCCCTACAACGGCGGCGGGCTCGGGATCATCGTCATCGACTCGACGGGCAAGTTCGGCAGCGTCTGCGACCAGGGCCGCAAGATCGCCGAAGTGATGATCGACCGCGAGACCGCCTGACCGGGCCCAGCCGCCCCGGCAGCCGCACCCTCAGCCGCACGGCCGTCTAGCCGCAGCAGCCCCCACCGCAGCACCCGCCACCGCCGCCGCCACCACCGGGCGCGGCCTGTTGCGTGCCCCCGATCCCGGCCATGGACAGCAACTTCACCGTGTCGGGGTGGCCCTCGGGACAGTTCGCGGGCGATGAGGACTCGCTCATCGGGCGCTGCACGTCGAAGGTGTCGTCGCAGGTTCGGCAACGGAACTCGTAGGTCGGCACGAGCTGATTCTACGAGCGATTACCGTTGTGGCCGTGCCTCGTCGTAACAGTCCCAAGCCAGAAGAACCCCGGCCCCTCGGGGGCGGTGTCGGCTGGGCGCGCGCCGAGTCGGGTCCGGACGGCGAGTGGCTGGTCCGCGCCATCTCCGGCGCGCAGGCGCAGAAGACCTACCGGTGCCCGGGTTGCGACCACGAGATCCGCCCCGGCGTCGCGCACGTCGTGGCGTGGCCCGCGCAGGAGTCCGGCTCGGTCGACGAACGCAGGCACTGGCACCAGGCGTGCTGGGACTCGCGCGGCCGGCGTGGCCCGACCGCGCGCCGCTGGTAGCGGCCTAAATCCCCACCTGTCCGCGCCACCGCTCGAGCCGGGCCCGGAACTCGCCGGGTTGCTCGACGGGCGGCAGGTGCCCGGCGTTCTCGATGCGTTCGCTGGTCGAGCGGCGGAGCGTCACGGCGAGCTTCGCGGCCACGTCCGGAGGCGTGATCCGGTCGTGCTCGCCGACGAGCACCAGCGACGGGACGTCCAACGACTCCAGCAGGTCCGTCGAGTCCGGCCGCTTCGCCATCGCGCGCTGCCACCACGCCACGTCCTCGGCGCGCTGTTCCAGGACCATGGTGCGGACCAACGCCCGCGCCGTGTCCGAGGCGTCCGGGCCGAGCAGGTTCGGCAGCATCGCCTCGACGAGCCACTCGCCGACGCCGTCGCGTTCGACGCGGTCCGCCATGGCGTGCCGGTTCGCGACGGCCTCGGGTGCGTCCGCGGTGTGCTTGGTGTCGACGAAGACCAGGCCCTTCACGCGTTCCGGCGCCCGCCGCAGCAACGCCATCGCCACGTACCCGCCCATCGAGCACCCACCGAGCAGCACCTTCTCGAGGCCGCGTTCGTCGAGCACACCCAGGACCTGGTCCGCCACGGTGCCGAGGTCGGGTTGGCCGTGGCCGCGCAACGACGGCGTCAGCGCACCCGGCACGTCCCACATCCGCGCGTCGAGCGGAAAGGCGTGCAGCAGCACCAGGTCGTTCATCGGCTCTCCCACTCCGGCGCCAGCACCGACCACACCTCGAGGTCCTGCCGGACCCCGCGGTACTCGTGGTGCGAGCGCAGCACTCCGTCCCGGGTCATCCCGAGCCGCCGCGCGACCGCGATGCTGGACTCGTTGCGCGACGACACCATCCACTCAACCCGATGCACGCCACGCTCGCGAATCGCCCAGTCGATCAACACGCTCGCCGCCCGCGTGACCAGGCCGCGCCCCGTGGCCGACGGTTCCAGCCAGCACCCGACCTCCACGCGCCCCTGCGGGATGTCCATTATCCGGAACAGCACACCGCCGACCAGTTCGTCGTCGACCCAGATCCCGAAGATCCGCCCGACGTCGGCCGCGGCCTTGTCCGCGTACCCCTGCAACAGGGTGCGCGCGCTCTCCAGGTCCTTGGCGGCGTTGGCGAACCCGATGTGCTCGCCGATGTAGTCCCGTCCACGCTCCATGTGCGCGAAGAACTCCTCGGCCCGCCACGGTTCCAACGGCCGCAGCTCGGCGCCGTCGTCACCCAGCGACTTCACGAACATCCTGTTCCCCCAAGATGGTGAGTTGTGCCCACACGAATCGTATTGGTGCGTCACGCGCAATCCGTCCCGCCGCGCTTCGGCGAGGACGACGACGACACCCGGCCCCTCGCACCGGCCGGACTGGTGGCGGCGGACGAGTTGGTGTCGCGGCTCGTGCCTTACGAGCCGGCGGTGGTGCTGTCCAGCCCGCAGATGCGAGCGGTGCAGACCGTGCGGCCCACGGCCGACGCGCTGGGACTCCCGGTCGTCACGTGGCCCGAGCTGCGCGAGTGGGAGCCGGGGTTGCTGCCGACGCCGGACTGGGAGGTGCTTTACGCGCGCAGCTGGGCCGACCCGTCGTGGGTGTACGGGGCGGGGGAGAGCCTGGACGCGCTGACCAGGCGCGCCGGGGACGCTCTGGCGCGCATCGGGGTCGAGTACCCGGACGTGACGGTGCTCGTGGGGTCGCACGGGACGTTCGTGTCGCGTGCGTTGATCGCGGTGGGGCGGCACGCCGACTTCGACTCGTGGCGCGCGATGCCCATGCCCGCGATCTACGAGGTCACGGCCTGAGCGCCGAAAATTGTCGGTGCCGGCTGGGATAATTGAAATCAGGGGTCCCCCTGGGCGGGGGACCCCTGCGTGAGCTTGGGCTTCCGGGCTTCCGGGTGTCGGGGCTTCAGCTCAGGACGTCAGGGCTTCTTGGCGGTCTGCGGCCGGGCGAGCTTGGCCGTGGGACCGTCCAGTTGAGGTGCCTGGGCGGGCTTGTTCTGCGCCGCCGGCTGGGCCTGCGGAGGCTGGGGCTGAGCGGGCGCGGCCTGCTTGGGCTGAGCCGGTGCGGCTGCAGGTGCCGGAGCCTGGGCTGGTGCCTGGGATGCCGGAGCCGAGGCCTGGGCCGGTGCGGCTGCCGCAGGCTGGGCCGGTGCCTGATGCGCCTGAGGTGCCGGAACGGCCTGGGTGGGCGCAGGTGCCGGAACGGCCTGGGCAGGTGCCGGAGCGCCCGGAGCGGTCTGCGCCGGCGGCACCGGGCCCGCCTGTGCCGCGGCCTTCTCCTCCTCCACCGGGTCGAGCAGCGGCACGACCTCCTGCAACGCCGTGCGCACGTTGTGGAGCTGGTGCGAGAGGCGGTTGCGGAGGTTGCGGAGCTGGTCGACCCGCTGGGTCGCGGCGGTCGTGCGGCGGTTGGCTTCCTCGGTGGCCTCGCGGACGCGGCGGTTCGCCTCGTCGGTGGCTTCCTGGATGCGCGCGGTGGCCTCGGTGACCGAGTCGTGGCGGCGGCGATTGGCCTCTTCGGTGGCCTCGCGGATGCGGCGTTCGGCGTCGGCCTTCGAGGTGGCCTGCTCCTGGGCGATGAGAGCGCGGACGCGGGCGGCCTCTTCGGCGGCCTCGCGCAGACGGCGGTCCGCCTCGCTCTTGGAGGTGGCCTCCTGGGTGGCGAGGGTGGCCATCGCCTCGGAGCGGCGGGCGGCCATCGCGATCTCGAAGTCCTCCTCGACGGTCACGCGGCGCTGCTCGGACTCGTCGGCGATCTTGCGGGCGGCGCTCTCGGCCTCGGAGACGATCTTCTCGGCCTCGGAGCGCGCGGTCTCGAGGACGCCCTTGTGCTCCGCCTCCATGGCGGCGCGGCGCTCGTCGAGTTCGGCGATCAGCTTCTCGTAGCGCTGGCGCAGGACGCTCGCGTCGGCTTCCGCCTTGGCGCGGATGTGGCCGCCCTCGGCTTCGGCGCGGGCCTTGATCTCGTTGGCCTCGTCCTGGGCCAGCCGCAGCATGCGCTGGAGGCGCTCGGAGAGCCCCTCCAGCGTCGTCGGCGGCAGCGACAGGCGCTCCACCTGGTTGCGCATCTCGGTGATCTCCGAGCGGGCGGCTTCCAGCTGGCGCGCCAGATCTGACGTCTGGGACACGGCGGCATCGCGGTCCGCGGCGAGCAGCCGCAGGTCCGAGTCGAGGCGTTCGAGATGATCCTCGACCTGGGCGCGGTCATAACCGCGCTTGACGATGTCGAAGCCGGATCCCAGAGGGACGAGGTCACGGTCGTCGGCGAGGCCCATGACCTTCACGCTACCCGTTCGGGTAACCCCGGAAGGTCACACACCCCGGAATCGATTGATAGCTGTGAGGTGCTTCGCGCGCAGTTCGTGATCCAACACACCAAGACCTTCTTCCGGCGCAAGGCAGAGCACGCCGACCTTGCCCTGGTGGGCGTTGCGGTGCACGTCGTGCGCGGCCTGGCCCGTTTCGTCCATTGAGTACACCTTGGACACAGTCGGGTGGATCTTTCCCTTGGCGATCAACCGGTTCGCCTCCCACGCCTCGCGGTAGTTCGCGAAGTGCGAGGAGAGGATGTGCTTGAGGTTCATCCAGAGGTAGCGGTTGTCGTACTGGTGCATGTACCCGGAGGTCGACGCGCACGTCACGATCTTGCCGCCCTTGCGCGCCACGAACACCGATGCGCCGAACGTCTCGCGGCCGGGGTGCTCGAACACGATGTCCGGGTCCTCGCCGCCGGTCAGCTCGCGGATCTTCGCGCCGAACCGCTTCCACTCGCGCGGGTCCTGCTCGTGCTCGTTCTTCCAGAACTTGTAGCCCTCCGCCGAACGATCGATGATCAGTTCGGCGCCCATGGAACGAACGATCTCCGCCTTCTCCGGCGACGACACGACGCACACGGGCGTGGCGCCACCGTTCAGCGCGAACTGCGTGGCGTAGGAACCGAGCCCGCCGGACGCGCCCCAGATCAGCACGGTGTCGCCCTGCTTCATGTTCGCGCCGTTGGTCGACACGAGCTGCCGGTACGCCGTGGAGTTCACGAGACCGGGAGACGCGGCCTCCTCCCACGTGAGGTGGCGCGGCATCGGCATCAGCTGGTTCGACTTCACCAGCGCGAGGTCCGCGAGGCCGCCGAAGTTCGTCTCGAAACCCCAGATCCGCTGCTGCGGGTCGAGCATCGTGTCGTTGTGCCCGTCCGGCGCCTCCAGCGGCACGTCCAGACAGTGCGCCACGACGCGGTCGCCCGGCTTCCAGGCGGTGACGCCGGGACCGACGCGCACGACGACACCGGCCAGGTCCGAGCCCACGACGTGGTACGGCAGGTGGTGCTTGCCGCCCAGCTTCTTCAGGAACCCGAACGTCGAGACCGGCTCGAAGATCGACGTCCAGACGGTGTTGTAGTTGATCGCGGACGCCATGACCGCGACCAGCGCCTCGCCCGGCCCCAGTTCGGGCGTGGCGACCTCGTCGACGTGCAGCGACTTGCGAGGGTCTTTGTCCCTCGTCTCAAGGCCTGAGAACATCTCGGCCTCGTCCGCGTGCACGGTCACGCCCCGATAGCTCTCCGGAACGTCCAACGAACCGATCGCGTCCAGCTCGTCGGCCAGGATCGCGTCAAGGATCTTCTGCACGGCGGCATTCCTTCCCGAGTGAGGGATAGTCGCAGGTTGCCGGAGGTTACTCAGTAGTAACCGATTCAGAATCCCGCTTGTGAGGGATTCCACTCGGAAGAGTTGACCGGGCGGCCAACCAAGGAGGAGCATCGAGGGTGTCGAGAAGGAGGAGGTGGTGGAGATGACCAAGGCGTGGACCAGGTGGCAGGACTGGGCCGAGGTGGCGATCGGCGTGCTGGTGCTGCTGTCTCCGCTCGTCGTGGACACCTCGAACGCGGCCATGTGGACGATGATCGTGCTCGGCGCGCTCATCGCGATCGACGGACTCGTCGACCTGGCCGTGCCCGCGCTGATCTACGGGGAGTACGTGCAGATGGTGCTCGGCGCACTGCTGTTCATCTCGCCGTGGGTGATGGGCTACAGCGACCTGATGGCGGCCTCGTGGGTCTCCTGGGTCGGTGGCGTGCTCACCGTGGCCGCGGGGGCGCTGGCGATGCCCTCCGCGAACGCCGCGCACTCGGCGGCGGCACAACCGCACTGATCAGGCAAGCAAACCTGCGGGCCCAGGACCGTTCTTGGGCCCGCACCACCGTGGAGGCGGAGCGCGTGGAGGATTCGGCCAGGGAGCGCATCCTGACCGCGGCCGAGGAGCTCTTCGCCGACGGGGGTTTCGACGCCACGCCGACGTCGAAGATCGCCGAACGCGCCGGCGTGCCCAAGGGCCTGGTGCACTACTACTTCAACCGCAAGAAGGACCTGCTGGCCGCGTTGGTCGCACGCCTGCCGGACAGCACGGTCGACCACCGCAGGGTCGTCGTCGCGGGAGACGTCGCGGAGTCGTTGAGAAGGCTCGTCGCCGCGCTCGACGCCCGTCTGAACGCCTCGCCGCTGCTCTCGCACCTGCTGTGGCGGGAAGCGGACACGCACGAGGCAGTCCGCGACGCCATGCACGCCCGCTACGCGAACGTCGCCGCGCAGATCAAGCAGGTCATCCTCGCCGCGGGCGGGGCGGCCGTCGCGCTCAGGGACGTCGAGGCCGCCGCGGCCCTGCTCGCCCTCGCCGTCAGCTACCGGCACTCGGTGGCCCGGCACAGCGCCGAGGACGACCCGATCGACAGGGAGCTGGACTTCGTCGCCGGCGCCCTAGTGCGCTGACGCGGCGGGCTCGACCAGCTCGATGAGCACGCCACCCGCGTCCTTGGGGTGCACGAAGTTCACCCGGCTGTTCGACGTCCCGCGCCGCGCCTGGTCGTAGAGCAACCGCAGCCCCTTGGCCCGCAGTGCGTCGGCGGCAACGTCCACATCGGACACCCGGTACGCGAGCTGCTGCAGGCCGGGGCCGGACCGGCCGATGAACTTGGCGATCGTGGAGTCCTCGTTCAACGGCGCCAGCAGCTGGATCGCGGTGCCGGCGGCGTCACCGGGCGCGTGCAGCATCGCCTCGCGCACACCCTGCTCCTCGTTCACCTCTTCGTGCGCCACTTCCAGCCCGAAGTTGTCGACGTAGAACGCGATGGCCACGTCGAGGTCTGGCACCGCGATGCCCACGTGGTCGACCGCGGTCACGAATCGAGCGATGTCTGCGTTCATGGAGGCGAAGGGTATCTACCTGATCGGTGCAGGTGCCCCTGTGCGGGGTCTCACACGATTACCGCCCAGTAGGCGCAGGTATGGTGCCTAGTTAACGACCGTTCGCTCTTCCAATGGAGGCAGTTGTGTCCGGTTCCGTGATCGTCGCCGGGGCGCGCACCCCGATGGGCCGACTGCTGGGATCGCTCAAGGACTTCTCGGGCGCCCAGCTGGGTGGCGTCGCGATCAAGGCGGCACTGGAACGCGCGGGCGTCGCCCCCGAGCAGGTGCAGTACGTGATCATGGGTCAGGTGCTCACCGCCGGCGCGGGCCAGATCCCCGCCCGCCAGGCCGCCGTGGCCGCGGGCATCCCGATGAACGTGCCGGCGCTGACCATCAACAAGGTCTGCCTGTCCGGCATCGACGCGATCGCGCTGGCCGACCAGCTGATCCGCGCCGGTGAGTTCGACGTCGTCGTGGCCGGTGGCCAGGAGTCGATGACGCAGGCGCCGCACCTGCTGCCGAAGTCGCGCGGCGGGTTCAAGTACGGCGACGTGACGATGCTCGACCACATGGCGCACGACGGGCTGTTCTGCGCGTTCGACCAGGTCGCGATGGGCGTCTCGACGGAGAAGCACAACGAGCGCTACGGCGTCACGCGCGAGGAGCAGGACGCGTTCTCCGCGCGGTCGCACCAGCTCGCCGCGAAGGCCGCCGAGAACGGCGTGTTCGACGCCGAGATCGCGCCGGTCGCGATCCCGCAGCGCAAGGGCGACCCGATCCTGTTCTCGACGGACGAGGGCGTTCGCGGCGACACGACCACCGAGACCCTCGGCAAGCTGCGCCCTGCGTTCGCCGCGGACGGCACGATCACCGCGGGTTCGGCGTCGCAGATCTCCGACGGTGCCGCGGCGGTCGTGGTGATGAGCAAGGCCAAGGCCGAGGAACTGGGCCTGGAGTGGATCGCGGAGATCGGCGCCCACGGCGTCGTCGCGGGTCCCGACGCCTCGCTGCACGAGCAGCCGTCCAACGCCATCAGGGCCGCCTGCGCCAAGGAGGGCATCGACCCCGCCGACCTCGACCTGATCGAGATCAACGAGGCGTTCGCGGCGGTCGGCATCGTCTCCACGAAGAAGCTCGGGATCTCCGAGGACAAGGTCAACGTCAACGGCGGCGCCATCGCGCTCGGCCACCCGATCGGCATGTCCGGCGCCCGCATCGCCCTGCACCTCGCTCTCGAGCTGCAGCGGCGTGGTGGCGGCGTGGGTGCCGCGGCGCTGTGCGGTGGTGGTGGTCAGGGCGACGCTCTGATCATCCGCGTGCCCGCCAAGGCCTAATCTCCTCGGCTGTGGCCAAAGCCGTTGACGTAGAAGGACTGGTCGACCGCGCGCGTGACGGCGAGCCGCGCGCGGTCGCCAGGCTGATCTCCCTGGTGGAACAGGCGAGCGAGGCGCTGCCCGAGGTGGCGGCCGCGCTCGCGCCCCACACGGGGCACGCCCAGGTCATCGGCCTGACCGGGGCTCCGGGGGTCGGCAAGTCGACCTCCACCAATGCCCTCGTGCGGGCCTTCCGGGACCAGGGCAAGCGGGTCGCGGTCATCGCCGTCGACCCGTCCAGCCCGTTCTCCGGCGGCGCCCTGCTGGGCGACCGCGTGCGGATGGGCGACCACGCGACGGACCCCGGCGTGTTCATCCGCTCGATGGCCACCCGCGGCCACCTCGGCGGACTCTCGTGGGCGACCCCGCAGGCGTTGCGGGTGCTCGACGCGGCCGGTTTCGACGTCGTCCTCGTGGAGACCGTCGGCGTCGGCCAGTCCGAGGTCGAGATCGTGGCGCTCGCCGACACGACGATCGTGCTGCTCGCGCCCGGCATGGGCGACGGCATCCAGGCCGCGAAGGCGGGCATCCTGGAGATCGCCGACGTCTTCGTGGTCAACAAGGCCGACCGCGACGGCGCCGACCAGACCGCTCGCGACCTCAAGTACATGATCTCGCTGGGCCGCCGCGACCGCGAAGGCCCGCTGTGGCGCCCACCCGTCGTGAAGACCGTGGCCGCGCGCAACGAGGGCCTGGACCAGGTCGTCACCGCGATCGGCGAGCACCACGCGTGGATGGCCGAGCACGGCGAACTCCACGAGCGCCGCCTGCGCCGCGCGGGGGCCGAGATCGAGGTGATCGCGGTGGAACGCGTCCGCACCCGGTTCGGCGGAACGGACGAGCTCGCGAAGCGCGTCGTCGCGGGTGAACTCGACCCGTTCGCCGCGGCCGAGCAGTTGATCAGCGGTAACCTGCGGCCATGACCGCTTGGGGACCGCCTCCGCCCGTCATCATCGACCTCGGCAAGAGCGACACCCGCAAAGTCCTGATCGGCGGCTCGGTCGCCGGAATCCTCGGCATCCTCGCCCTGGTCGGCGCGGTCACGGCGTTCCTCGACGGCGAGCCCGTCGGCGGCAGCATCGCGGCCGTCATCGGCATCGCGTTCACCTTCATCGGCGTGATGGCCGTGGTGAAGTGGAAGACGATCTCCCGCCCGCGCAAGCTGATCATCGAGCAGCAGGGCATCCGCCTGGACGACCCGCAGGGCGCGCCGTGGGCCGTGGCCTGGCAGGAACTGGGCGCGATCTCGATCTCCCGCACGCAGGAACGCGCCGTGCAGCTCGCGGACGCCCTGGTGCGCCGCACGCTGGTCCGCGTAGACCTGCACCCGCGCGACCCACAGCGGTTCCGCCCGGCGCACCCGACGATGGAGCCCATGTGGGAGTTCCACCGCGTGCAGAACGGCTACCGGCTGCCGCTCGGTGACTCGGCGGGGTTCATCGCCCCGATCGACCAGGGACTGCGGACGTTCGCCCCGCAGATCTACCGCGGCGTGATCGACGAGGGCTTCACCGTCGGCCTGCACTGAGCGTGACGATCCGCCATCCAAGACGCCTCTCTACTCTCAGTAGTCCCAAAGTTCACTGTTTGCAGTGATGGTCTCCCCCTTGACTACTCAGGGGAGTTACCCTCAGTCGTTCGTGCGGTGTCACTTCTAACCCCCAAAGGGGTGAAGGCCGTGGGCGGCAACGTGAGCACAGAACAGCGGGTTCTGGACGTCGTGCTGTCCTTCGCCGAGGACGACACGCTCCCCGAACTCCTCCGCCACGTCGTCGAATCGGCCTGTGAACTCGTCGGTGCCCCCTACGGCGCGTTATCGGTGATCGACGGCCACCGCGAACTCACCGAGTTCACCGCCCGCCACGACGGCCAGGTCCAGATCACCTCGGGAGACCCGCGCTCGATCACCGCCGCCGACTTCCTGGGCGCACCGATCAAGGTCCACGACGAGACGTTCGGCAACCTCTTCCTGAGCGGCAAGGCCGAGTTCACCAGCCAGGACCGCGACGTCCTGCACGCACTCGCCACCGCGGCGGGCAGCGCCGTCGGCCACCTCGACCGCTACGAACGAACCCGCAAACGCGAGGTCTGGCTGCGCGCCGCAGCAGAAGTGACCACCGACCTGCTGTTGGGCACGAACGGCCGTGACGCCCTCTACCGCGTGGTGAAGGCCGCGCGAAGGACAGCGCACGCGGACTTCGCGGCGTTGGTCCTGCCCGATCACAACGGCGACCTCGTCATCGAGGTGACCGTGGGCGGCACCTACGACGCCGAAGGCATGCGCGTGCCCAAGGAGGGCACCGCCACGTACCGCGTCTACGAGTCGGGCATGGGCGAGTGCCACGACGAGGGCACGCTCCCCGAGGTGCCGGGCCCGTGCGCGGTCGTCCCGATGAAGGTGGGCGACCGCACCATCGGCGTGCTCCTGGTGACCCGCCTGCCGGACGAACCGAGCTTCGACGACCCGGACCTGATCGAGACCTTCGCCGCCCAGGCCGCCCTGGTCCTCGAATTCACCAGGGCCAGAGGAGACACCGAACGCCTGGCAGTCCTCGAGGACCGCGACCGCATTGCAAGAGACCTGCACGACCTCGTCATCCAACGCCTCTTCGGCCTGGGCCTCGGCCTGCAGGGCCTCACCGGCATGAGCAGCGGTAGACCCCAGGTCGTGGAACGGATCAGCGGTTTCGTGGAGGAGGTGGACCACACGATCCGGGAGATCCGCCGCACCATCTTTTCGTTGCAGGAACCCCCGTCCGGCAGCACGAGCCTGCGCGGCCAGCTCCTCAACGCCGTCCACGACTCAGCCCGCCTCCTCGGCTTCGAACCGGACGTCTCCCTGGAAGGGCCGTTGGACACGGTGGTCCCGGACCAGGTCAGACCCGACCTCCTGGCCACCCTCCGCGAAGCGCTCACCAACGTGGTCCGCCACGCGCGCGCGAAACACGTGGCCGTGGCCGTGACCGTCGACCGCACGGTGTCGAGCCTCGAACTGCTCGTCAAGGACGACGGCCGCGGCTTGCCGTTGTCTGACGATTCCGCGGGCCAACCCCACCACGCGGGAGGACTGGCCAACATGGCGGCGCGAGCACGCCGCCACCACGGCGACTGCGCCGTGGACTCGATCCCCGGCGCGGGGGTGAGCGTCACCTGGTTCGTCCCACTGGTGCTGCAGGAGGCGAGATGGCGATAGCGGTGCTCTTGGTGGACGACCACGAGATCGTGAGACGAGGCCTCGTCCAACTGCTGGCACAAGCGGAGGACGTGGACGTCGTGGGCCAGGCGGACAGCGCGGCCGCCGCGATAGCCCAGGCTTCACACCTCAAGCCCGACGTGGCGATCATCGACGTCCGCCTCCCCGACGGCGACGGCGTCACGGTGTGCCGGGAGATCCGGAGCCTGGTCCAGCCCCCGCCGGCCTGCCTGATGCTGACGTCCTATTCGGACGACGAGGCCCTCTTCGGCGCGATCATGGCGGGCGCCTCGGGCTACATGCTCAAGGAGGTCTCCGGCAACGACCTGGTGGCGGCCGTCCGCACCCTCGCCTCAGGCGGCAGCCTCCTGCACGCCGGCGTGACGGCCACCGTCCTGCAACGGCTTCGGGGCGGCCCGGAGGAAGACCCGCGCTACGCCGCGTTGAGCCCGCAGGAACGCCGCATCCTCGACCTGATCGCCGAGGGCATGACCAACCGGCAGATCGCGAACCGCCTGTTCCTGGCGGAGAAGACCGTGAAGAACTACGTGTCCTCACTGCTGCACAAACTCGGCTTCGACCGCCGCACCGAGGCGGGCGTCTACGCGGCCCGGCGCAGACGCACCCACCCAGGCACGTTCTGACGCACGCTCCCGCAAGGGTCACCTCGGGTTTTGGCTCCCCCGCGACCCAACGTACCGGCGGGGTCTGACACTCCCGCCCAACCGCAGCCGCCTATGCAGGCCGACGACCGCCCAAGCCTGGCGCGGTGCCAACTGCGATCGCCGATGCAGGGCGACCACGCACGCAAGCCTGGCGCGCGGTGCCAACCGGACAGCCACAGACGTAAGCCAGCCACCTACGGGTCCTGGCGTGGCGAAGCGGAGCGAGCCCGAACGGGCCGATCCTCATCACCCAGCCGGTTCCACCGCTCTGGGCGATTGGGGCTTGACCTTGAGGGGCGGGATGCCACCATGTCAGACCGGCCGGGGCGCCTTTCACCCCGGCTTTTGAGGCCGATACGCATCCCGCCAGAGGCTCAAGGTCAAGCCCCAATCGCACCCCACATGGTCGAACCGACCCGCGCAAGCACCCTCGCAACCGCAGCCCGACCAACAAAACGCGACCAACCCCGCTGGAACCGGCACCAGCCCACCCAAGCCGCACCCAAGCCGCACCCCAGCAAGAACCTCATGCGATCTTCGGCACCGGCTGGCCAACCACCGGAACCTCCTTCTCCACCAACCGTTCCGTCTTGGCCCAGGTGTTCCGCCCGGCGAAGTGCCGGTACAACGCCCGCAACGTCGAAACAGACCCGAGGATCAAGAAGAGCGGATAGGTGAGCCCCACCAGCAAACACCGCCACAGCGGCTCATCGCCGTGCCGGAGCCGGTGCACCACACCCCAGATCAGCCCGGGCAGCACCAGCGCCACGAGCCAGATCCCCAACGCCAGCAGGGTGTTCCCGCCGTTGGCGGTGAACCCGCCGAACGAGTCCCCGGTGAACTGGGCGTAGAAGTTGATCCCCACCAACAGGGTCACCAGCAACGTCATCGGCGCCACCAACCAGGGCGTCAGCAGGTACTGCAGGAACTCCAGCAACGCCACCGACCCGACGTGCTTGGCCCGGATCAACCGGGGCACGTAGCGAAGGCACTGCAGGTTCCCCTGCCCCCACCGGGTCCGCTGCCGCAGCAACCGCTGAACGTCGACCAGCCCCTGCTGGGTGATGGTCGCGTGCGTCGCGTACCGGATCCGCTGCCCGCCGAGGTGCACCCGCAACCCGAGTTCGAGGTCCTCGACCAGGCACGCCGACCAAGGCGCGTCGCCGAGGTCCATCAACGTCTTCAACCGCACGAACTGCCCGTTGCCGCCGAGCCCGACCGTGCCCACGACGTCCCGCAACGACTGCGAAGCGTCGACCACGCAGCTGAACTCCAGATCCTGCAAGAACGCCAACAGGTTCGTGCGGTTGTGGATGCGCACGCGGCACTGCACGGCACCGACGGCCCGCGCGCCGAAGTACGCGCTGATCTCCGACAGCATCCCCGGCTCACCGCGGCCGTCGCCGTCGATCACGCCGACGATCGTGCGGTGGACCTTGCCGGCCTCCTCGGCCAGTCCGCGGACGTAGGCGAACGCGTGGTTCAGCGCCTCGCCCTTGCCCTGCCGGGCGTGGGGGAGTTCGCGCCGCAGGACGTGCAGCCGGTGGTCGTCGATCTCGGCCAGCACGTGTGGCGTGCCGTCGTCGGAACCGTCGTCGACAACGACGACCTGAACGGGCGTGCGCGCGCCGTCCAATGCCAGTGCGGAACGCACCGTGTTAGCCACGACACGTTCTTCGTTCAATGCCGGAATGATGATCCAGTACTCCAGCGGATGCCGTGAGGGAACGCCGGGGCCGCCCGGTTTCGGGCGCCACCAGACGAACACGGCGAGCACGAGGTTGTAACTGGGCCAAAACACCAGTAGGACGAGCATGAACGTCGCGAATTGCGTGGTGTCTGTCATGAGACAAACCTGTCTACAAAAGCGCTTGCGGGGGCAACAACAGGGAATGAAGTGTGAAGTTGACTCATTTCGGCTCCTGGTAACGAAGCGCTTGGCTGGTGCGAGATACCAGACAGCAGGGCCGGGAGCTGGTGTTCGAGGCGAGACTAGGGCTAGCTGAGCAGAGCGTCAACGGCCATATCGGGGACGAATAGACCTTCGTTACACAAGGCTCGCATTGTGATCACCGATATGGCGGTACCCCAGTGAGGCGGGTACCAATTGATTGTCAGCGGAGATCAACCGCTGTGGTGTCGGCGCACGTTCGCCGCGCGTGCCTGGAAGAGTCCAAAGAGGTAAAAGATGGGACCAAGTGCCCTGGTGCCCGGCCCTCGGCAGTTCTGCGTGGACGAGGTTCCGGAGGTTTTCCTGGTAGCGGGAACGCGCCCGGAAGCTGTGAAGATGGCCCCCGTGGCCGCCGCGATGTTCGCGGGCGGTCGCATTCGTCCCGTGCTGGTGAACTCGGGCCAGCACCCCGAGATGGTCGACCAGGCGCTGGAGTCGTTCGGCTTCGCGGCGGACGTCAGGCTCAAGCTGAACCGCGTGTCCGGCGGGCAGGCCGAGCTGACGAGCCAGCTGATCGAGGAGCTCGACCGGCTGCTCACCGAACGCGTGCCCGGCGCCGTGCTCGTCCAGGGCGACACGACGACGACGCTCGCGGGCGCGCTCGCCGCGTTCTGGAAGCAGATCCCCGTCGTGCACCTGGAGGCCGGGCTGCGCTCGCACGACCTCACCTCGCCGTTCCCCGAGGAGGGGAACCGCAAGATGGTCGGCCAGCTGGCGTCGCTGCACCTCACCCCGACCGCGGACTCCGCCGCACACCTCGCCGCGGAGTCGTTGCGGGGCAACAACGTCCTGACGATCGGCAACACCGTCGTGGACGCCGTGCTGGACGTCGCCGCCCGCCGCGCGCCCTACGGCGACTCACGGCTGCAGGAGATCGAGAACCGGGTCCACCGCGGACAGTCGCGGCTGGTGCTCGTCACCACGCACCGGCGCGAGTCCTGGGGCGAGCCGCTCGACCGCGTGCTGCACGCCGTCGCGGACATCGTCGCCTCCCGGCCGGACGTCGAGGTCGTGCTGCCCGCGCACCCGAACCCCGCCGTGCGGCGGCAGGTGCTGGACGTCCTCGGTGGCGTCCCGCGCGTGCTGATCACCGACCCGCTGCCGTACGCGCAGCTCGCGCGGCTGCTCGCGCAGTGCACGCTGGTGCTCTCGGACTCGGGCGGCATCCAGGAGGAGGCGCCGTCGTTCGGCGTTCCGGCGCTGGTGCTGCGGGACGTGACCGAACGCATGGAGGCCGTGAACTCGGGCTGTGCCGTCCTCGTCGGCACCGACCGCGAGCGCATCACGTCGCTCACCCTCCAGCTCCTCGACAACCCCGCCGCGCGCGAGGCCATGACCGCCGACGGCAACCCGTTCGGCGACGGGCTCGCCTCCGTGCGCACCGAACAGGCGTTGGCCTGGCTGCTGGGCCTGCAACAGCAGCGACCCGTTGAGTTCGCTCCTTACGCGGGCAGCGCCACCGTGCGCGTGTCCGGAGAGGTGGATGTGGCATGAGAAGCCGACTCTTCAAGGCCGCGGCGGGAGTGGCGCTCGCGGTCGCGATGGTCCCGGCGCCCGCCTACGCGGCGCCCCTCTCGCTCACCCTGGAGCCGGTCGGCGAGCTCGTCGAGAACACGCTGCCGGCGCCTCCGAAGCCGCCGGCCACACCCTCGACGAGCAGCACGCGGATCGCCAAGCGCACGACCCAGCCCACCGCGGTGTCGTCGGCGGTCGGCACGCAGGCGCTCGCGGCGGCGGCCACCGGCACGAACGGCGGTGGCGCGCCCGGCGCGAAGTCGACGCAGAAGACGTTGGTGCTCTACGACAACACCGGCCCGTGGGCCTGGCTCGGCGAGGCGTACGCGGTGCAGACGGGCAACCTCGTCTCGCACGGCAGCTCGTACGTCATGCACCCCGTCGGGTCCTATGTGGCCGGTGAGATGTCGGCCTACACCGGCGTGATCTACCTCGGGTCGACCTACGACGAGCCGATTCCCGTCGCGTTCCTCGACGACGTGCTCGCGGGCAACAAGCCGGTGCTGTGGATGGCGCACAACATCTGGCAGCTCACGGCCCGCGCGCCCAGCTTCGCCGCCACCTACGGCTGGAACTGGGTCCAGTACGACTTCGGCGCCGCGACCACGGTCCGGTACGAGAACACCGACCTCGGCCGCAACCCCCTCGCGACGCCGTCCGGCCTGATGGTCACCTCGATCACCGACCCGGCGATCGCGTCGGCGCCCGCCGTCGCCACGGGGTCCGCGTCCGGCCCGATCAACTGGGCCACCAAGGCGAAGAACCTCACCTACATCGGCGAGATCCCGTTCAGCTACGTCGACCACGGCGACCGCTACCTGGCCGCGGCGGACCTGATCAGCAAGATCTCGAACCCGGCCATGGCCGACCGCAAGCGCGCCCTGGTGCGCATCGAGGACGTCGGCCCCGACGCCGACCCGGCCGAGCTGCGCGCCGTCGCGGACTACCTCTACGCGCAGAAGGTGCCGTTCTCCATCGCGGTCTACCCGCGCTACGAGAACCCGCTGGGCGCCGACAACAACGGCGTCGCGGAGGCGGCGAACCTGTCGCAACGGCCGCAGGTCATGAGCGCGTTGCGGTACATGACCCAGCGCGGCGGCACGATCCTGATGCACGGCTACACGCACCAGTTCGGCAAGGCGATCAACCCGTACGACGGCCGCAGCGGCAACGACTTCGAGTTCTACACGGCCCACGTCGACGCGAACGACAGCGTGATCTACGACGGCCCGGTCCCCGGCGACTCGGCGGCGTGGATGCAGGGCAGGATCAACTCGGCGACGACCCAGTTCGCGCTGGCCGGCTTCTCGAAGCCGACCATCTTCGAACCGCCGCACTACGCCGCGTCCGCCGTGGACTACCAGGTCATCCAGCAGAACTTCGGCAAGCGCTACGACCGGGGTCTGTACTTCGGCGGCTACTGCCCCGGCGGCGCGTGCGGCACCGGGGCCCCGCAGTACGACAAGATCTACGGCCAGTACTTCCCGTACCTGGTCCGCGACGTCTACGGGTCCGTCGTGGCGCCCGAGGCGGTGGGCAACGTCGAGCCCGAGCCGTTCAACAACCACCCGGCCCGCCTGCCGGCCGACCTGGTCAAGACGGCGAACCAGCTCAAAGTGGTCGATGATGGCGTCGCGAGCTTCTTCTACCACCCGTACCTCGGTACGAGCTTCCTCCAGCAGACCGTCTCGGGGCTGAAGGGCGCGGGCTACACGTTCGTGTCCGTCGGCACCGTGATGGCCGGCTGATCCCGAAACAGGCCGGGAGACCTCTGCGGGGTCTCCCGGCCGACCAGGAGGTCGTTGTGCGCTGGGCGTTGGCCGTGCCGGTGCTCCTGCTCGCCGGGTGCTCGTCGCCCGGCGCCCCGCAGGAGCCGCCGTCGACCGACGAGGGCTGGCGGGTCACCGTCTACTACACGGCCGTCGAGGCGTTCCACAGTGGACCGTCGGCGGTCGTGCGGGGCTGTCCGGTCATCGACTGCGAGAACGGCGACGACGTGCTCGGCACGTTCCCGCAGTCGTTCTCGAAGGCCGTCGAGGACGAGGGCACCGGCCGCACGGCGGACGGCCGGTACCTCAACTGGTCCCACGACAAGGGCTACTGGCTCGACAGCGAGCCGCGCGACTCGTTCGGCAAACCGCTGAAGCCGTTCGTGTCCGCCGCCGCCGACGGCGTGCGGACGGGTTCCCGGATCAAGCTGGTCTCGTGTGGACAGACGCCCGAGGGCGGGAACGTGGACCGCGCCGTGTGCCAGAAGCTCGCGGCCTCGTCGTGGGAGATCACCGACGAGTTCACCCCCGGCCTCGGCGGGGAGCGGCACGTCGACCTCTACCTCGGCGAGGAGACAGGGCCGAAGTTCACCGAAAGCCCCTGGTACACGACGTTCGTGAAAGCCGTGCTGGAGGTTTCGCCGCCGAGCTGACAGTGTCGGGTCTCGACTGGTCCGGGGGCCTGTACGAGATTCCACGTCGTTCTGAGCGGGGGACACCGGCCACCCGGTCGCCGGCCCGCCGGCGGTCGTGCGCGTCGAGGGCGAGCGGGAGACGATCTTCGACCCGGTGCGCGGCCGGGTTCCCGCCGGCAAGAGGTACCGCGAGTGGTTCCTCAACACCCGCGTGTCCGAGGCGGAGGTCGAGAGCCTGATCACGCGCGTCGGTCCACCACCGTCCCCGGCCGACGAGAAGTGGGATCCGCGCAACACCGAGCGGACGATGTACGCCATCGAGGGCTGCGGCACCTGCTCACCTCGTGGACGCCGCGGCCGGTGACCGCGGCGGCCGGTGAGCGGCCGCCGCGGATGACCTTCACCAGCCGAGCTGAACCGCCAGCTCCCGCGCCTTGGCGAGCGGGTTGCCGGTGCTCTGACCGGGCTCCGGCAGCGGGATGCCAGGGCAGCTCAGGTCCTTGCGCGGCACCACGCCGTCGACGAGGTACCGCTCGACCACGTCGTTGACGCAGGCGTTGCCGAACCCGTAGATGCCGTGGTCACCCTCGTCCCGCACGGTCAGCAGGCGGGAGTTCGCGAACTTGGCGTGCGCCCGCTGCGCGCCGGCGAGCGGCGTGGCGGGGTCGCGCACCGACTGCACCATCAGCGCCGAGTCGACGCCCTTGCCGGTGGGACGCTTGAGGTTCACGTCCGGCCGGTCCCACCAGGCGCACGGCCCGGTGATCTGGTAGCCGCCGACGAGCGAGTTCTTCCTGACGCTCGCGTTGCCCTCGCGCTCCAGCGACCTCCGGTCGCCGCGGTGCGGGGTGTCGTTGCAGATGATCGACGTCTGCGTGCCCATCACGCGGTCCGGGTACTGCTTCGGTGCCGCCAGCGTGGCCACGCCGGGGTTGGCGATCAGGCCGAACAGCTGGGCGGTCGGCTCGAACGAGTCCTTGCTGTAGAGGCCCGTGAAGATCAGGGCGTCCAGCACCACGGACGTGACGACGGTGCCGTCCGGCAACGTGAAGGGCTGCTCGGCGAGCCTGGCGCGGGTGCGTTCGTAGGTCTGGCGCACCTCCTCCGCGGTCTTGCCGAGGTGGAACGCGCTGTCGTACTTCGCGACCCACGGCAGGAAGTCCGTGCGGAACCGGAGTTCGGCGCCGGGCGGGAGGTTGTCGAAGACCTTCTGCCACGACTCGGTGAACTCGGTGTTGGAGTCGAGCACGACCTTGTCGAGCGTCTTCGGGAAGTAGGTGGCGTAGTACGCGCCCATCCAGCTGCCGCCGGAGTAACCGAGCCAGCTCACCTTCTGCCTGCCGATGACCTGGCGCAGCAGGTCCAGGTCGCGCACGGTCTGCTCGGTCGTGATGTACCGGCCGAGCTCACCGGAGCGGGTCTGGCAGAACTTGGCCTGCAGCTCCATCCCGCCGTAGATCAGGTCGAGGTTCGCCCTGCTGCGGTCGCGCCAGTCGGCGGAGAGGCGGTGCTGGTACTCGCCGCACGTGACGTTGTCGCTCGCGCCCGTGCCGCGCACGTCGATGCCGTAGACCTCGGCGTTCTCGCTGAGCTTCGGCCGCTGCAGGAACAGCATCGGCATCGTGCGGCCCTCACCGCCCGGTCCACCGGGGTTGGTGAAGACGGCGCTCTTCGCCTTGCCGGACGACGGAACCGTGCGGCTGACGGCGATCGTGATGGTCTTGCCGTTGCGCGGGTTGTGCCAGTCCATCGGCGCGGTGAAGCTGCCGCACTGGAGCCGTTCGAACCCCGGCTCGTCGGTGCACTGCTGCCACTTGATTTCCTGCTGCGCCAGGCCGGTCGAGGCCTGTGCCTGTGGTGCCATCAGGAGCGATGTCGCGGTGACGACGGCGAGTGCCGCCGCTGTTCGCTTGCGGTGCATGCGTTCCTCCCTCTAACGACGAATGTGCGCGGCGAGCTGACGTGCGTTCTCCGCCGGGTTCGGCGCGACCTCACCGGGAACCGGGAGCGGAACCCCTTGGCACGTCAGGTCCTTCGCCGGGGTGACGCCGTCGATGAAGTAGCTCTCGACGACGTCGTTGACGCAGCTGTTGCTGCCCACGCCGTAGATGCCGTGGTCCCCCTCGTTCTCAACGGTGAGCAGCACCGAGTTGGTGAAGCGCTGGTGGGCCCGTTGCGCACCTTCCAGCGGCGTCGCGGGGTCGCGCACCGACTGCACCATCAACGTCTTGGGCGCCCCGATCCCGTTGGGGTGCTTGAGGTGCACGTTCGGCCGATCCCAGAACGCGCACGGCCCCATGACCTGGTAGTAGCCGACGAGCGGCCACTTGGCGCCGTTGGCCGCGGACTCGCGTTCGAGGAATTCGCGCCCACCGCGGAACTTCGTGTCGTTGCAGAACAGCGAGTACGCCGTGGCGTTCGCCGCGTCGGGGTAGCCGGCCTGCGCCTTCAGCAGTGCCGGGGTGGCACCGGCGAGTTCCGCGAAGATCTGCGCGCCGAGCGGGAAGTCCTTCGACCGGTACATGACCGCGCGCAGCAGCAGGTCGAGCTGCACGCCGTTGTAAACGCCCTCGGGCCGCGTCACCGGTTCCTTGTTGAGCTTGACGCGGGCACGTTCGTAGGACTGCCGCACTTCCTCGGCGGTCTTGCCCAGGTGGTAGGTGCTGTCGTACTTCGCCACCCACGGCAGGAAGTCCGTGCGGAAGCGGCGTTCGAAGCCCATGCCCCAGTCGTCGAACGAGTCCTGCCACGGCGCGGTGAACTCGACGTTGGAGTCCAGCACGATCTTGTCCAGCGTCTTCGGGAAGTACGTGGCGTAGTAGGCGCCGACCCAGCTGCCGCCGGAGTACCCGAGCCAGCTGACCTTGCGCTTGCCCAGCAGCTGGCGAAGCAGGTCGAGGTCCTTCACGGTCTGGTCGGTCGTGACGAACCGGCCGAACTCGCCGGAGCGCGCCTGGCACAGCTCGGCCTGCTTCTTCATGCTGCCGTACAGCAGGTCGAGGTTGGCCCTGCCGCGGTCGCGCGGATCGGTCACGCCCTCCGCGTCGAAGCCGTCGCAGGTGACGTTGCTGCTCGCGCCCGTGCCGCGGACGTCGATGCCGATGATCTCGGCGTTGTCGCTCAGCTTCGGCCGGTCGAGGTAGACCAGCGGCAACGTGACACCGGGCGCGCCGGGCCCGCCCGGGTTGGTGAAGATGGTCTGCTTCGCCGTGCCGTTCCTCGGCTTCAGGCGGCTGACCGCGATGGTGATGGTCTTGCCGTTGCGCGGGTTGTTCCAGTTCATCGGCGCGGTGAAGCTGCCGCACTCCAGGCGTTCGCCGCCGGGCGGCAGGCCTGGTGTCCCCGGTTCGAAGCACTGCTGCCACTGGATCTGTTGTGCCGCTGACGCCTGTGGAGCGATGAGCAGAGATGTCGCTGTCGCGACGGCGAGTGCCACCGCGATCGTCCTTCGTCGCATTCGAGCCCCCTCCAATGTGCCTATAGCTCATCGGTTTCGGGGAAGCCGAACATCGGCTGAAGGATGACTGCGTCGTACAACTTGGGTCTTAGCCCAACGCGGCCAAGTGGCCATGACATGCGTCATGGACCCGTAGGTGGAGCCCTGGGGTGCGCGAGCGGAAGGGCCGTCCCCGAGGTGGGAAAGGCCCTTCGTCGTCAGCTGGGGATCAGCAGGACTGCTTGTAGAAGTACTTCGAGTTGGCGTCGGCGTCGTCCTTCGTGATGGCGACGAGGTCCGTCTCGATGTCGCGCTTGTTCTCCTTGCCGTCGATCGCCGCCACGGCCTGTTCGACGCCCTGCTTGCCGATCGTGCCCGGGTCCTGCGCGATCAGCGCCTGCACGGTGCCCGCCTTCAGGTCCTCGACCTGCTTCGGCGAGGCGTCGAAGCCGACCAGGTTCACCGTGCCGGTCTTGCCGGCGTTGCGCAGGCCGGTCGCCGCGCCCTCACCGGTGTTGAGGTTGGTCGCGAACACGCCGATCAGGTCGGGGTTCGCGGCCAGCGTCGCGGTCACCTTCGAGGCCGCGGTGGCGGGCTCGTTGTCGGTGTACTGCTGGCCGATGTACTTGAGGTTCGGGAACGCCTTGATCGCGTCCTCGAAGCCCTTGGCGCGCGCGTCGGTGGTGGACGTGCCGGCCTTGGTGTTGAGCACCAGCACCGAGCCGGACTTGCCGGCCGCGAGCTTGTTCAGCGTCTCGGCGGCGAGCTTGCCGCCCTGCTCGTTGTTCGAGGAGATCGACGAGACGCCGATGGAGGTGTCCTGGAGCTTGGTGTCGACCTCGACGACCTTGATGCCCGCGTCCTTGAGCTGCTTCATCGGGCCGGCCATGGCCTTGTCGTCGGTCGGCGCGATCAGCACCGCCGCCGGCTTGGAGGCGAGGATGCCCGTGACGATCGGGGTCTGCTGGGCCGCGTCGAACTTCGCGGGGGCCTGCGTGTCGAACTCGTAGCCCGCGGCCTTCGCCGCCTCCTCGAAACCGCACTGCATCGAGATGTAGAACGGCTCGGCCGTGATGCCGGGGATCAGCACCATCTTCTTGTTCGCGGCGGAGCTGCCCGAGTTCGAGTCACCGATCTGCCCGCCTCCGCCACAGGCGGCGAGCAGGAAAGCGGCTGAGACGGCCACTGCGGAGCGGATCTTCATTGGTCCAGCACCTTCCTAACGTTGGTTGCGCGCCCGACGCCGTGCCTGGTCCAGCCACACGGCGGCCACCAGCACGATCGCCACGGCGATCGGCTGCCAGAACTCCCTGACCCCGATGATCACGAGGCCCTTCTCCAACACCGCCGGGATGAACACGCCGAAGACCGTGCCCAGCACCGAGCCCATGCCGCCGAAGATGCTGGTACCGCCCAGCACGACGGCGGCGATCGCGTTCAGGTTGTCCGTCTCGTGGCCGGTGACGACCGCGACGCGGAAGAACGCGTTGCCCATGAAGCCCGCGAGCCCCGCGAGGGTGCCGGCGAGCAGGTACACCTTCGTCAGGTGACCGCGCACGGAGATGCCGACGCGCCGCGCCGCCTCCTCGTTCGACCCGACCGCGTACGTGTAGCGGCCGAATCGCGTGGTGGACAACAACAACGCGCCGAGTGCCGTGACGACCGCGGCCACGATCACGATGTTCGGGATGCCGAAGTACGTGCCGGAACCGAACGTGCGGTTCAGCTTGTCGGGGATGCCGGACACGTTGGAACCGTTGTTCAGCAACAGGGCCGCGCCCTGCGCCGCGCCGAACGAGCCCAGCGTCACGATCAGCGGCGGGATCTTGGCCCGCGAGATCAGCAGGCCGTTCAGCAGGCCCCAGACCGCGCCGCTGACGAGCGCGACGACGAGGCCGAACCCGATCACGCCCCAGCCCGCGTTCGTCGCGTCACCGCCGGACACCGCGTTCATGGCCAGCGCGCTCGACACCGAAGCGAACACGAGCACCGAGCCGACGGACAGGTCGATGCCGGACGTGATGATCACGAACGTCATGCCGACCGACAGCACCAGCAGCACCGCGGTCTCCGCCAGCAGGAACTGCAGCGTCGTCACCTGGAAGATCGCGTCCGGGCGGATCGCGCCGAACGTGGCGACGAGGACCAGCAGCACCAGGCCGATCCAGAGCGTGTTCGCGCCGGTCAGCCGCTTGAGCAACGGCGTGCGGTGCTCGTCCGGCAGAGATGACATCGTTGTCTTCTCATCGGTGGTCATCAGGCCGCGTCCTCCTGGGTCAGCGCGCCGGTCATCGCGCCGACGAGTTCCTCGACGCTGGTCTCGGAGGCCTTGAACCGGGCCACGCGACGGCCGAGGCGCAGCACCTCGACGCGGTCGGAGACCGAGAGCACCTCGGGCATGTTGTGCGAGATCAGCACGACGGCGATGCCCTCGTCGCGGACGCGCTTGATCACGTCCAGCACGCGTTCCCGCTGGACCACGCCGAGCGCGGCCGTCGGCTCGTCCATGAACACGAGCTTCGACGCCCACGCCACCGACCGCGCGACCGCGACGGACTGGCGCTGACCACCGGACAGCGCCGCTATCGGCACGTCGATGCTCTGCAGCGTCGCGCCGAACCGCGTGAAGTGCTCGGTGGCCTGCCTGCGCATGGCCTTCTTGTCGAGCACTCCGAAGAAACCCAGCACGCCGGGCTTGAGGATCTCCCTGCCCAGGAACATGTTCGCGGCCGGGTCGAGGTCCGGCGCGACCGCGAGGTCCTGGAAGACCGTCTCGATGCCCAGGTCGCGGGCGTCGTTGGGGGAGTCGAGCACCAGCGGCTTCCCGTCGAACGTCAGCGTGCCGCCGGTCGGCCGCTCCACCCCGGACAGGCACTTCACCAGGGTGGACTTGCCCGCGCCGTTGTCGCCGATCAGCGACACGACCTCGCCGGGGTAGGCGGTGAACGAGGCACCGCGGAGAGCTTCCACGGTGCCGTAGTTCTTCGTGAGATCACGAGCCTCCAGCAGAGGCTGGCTCATCGCGTCACATCCTCCATGGACTACACAGCGGACAGAACGGGCGGACGGCAGCGGATCGCCACCAGGTCACCGGACAGTCCCAGTTCACCGGCCGCGTGCGGCACGACGACCGTGCTGCCCTTGTGCACTTCCAGCTCGCCGAGCTTGCCCGAGCCCTCCAGCACGACCAGCACGGCGAACGACGGCTCCAGCGAGAAGGAGCCCTCGACGTGCAGGCGGTCGGCCTGGAAGAACGGGTTGGCGTCGGGGCCGAGCAGGTCGACCGACGGCGCCCACTTCTCGGAGGTCTGGCGCACCAGTTCCTCGAGCCTGCCGCTCCAGCCCCGGCGGTCCACGCAGTCCAGGGCGACGTCGTAGCCGAGCCCGAGGTGACCGATGTCGGCGTTGGCGAGGAAGCCCTCCCACTCCAGCGTCACCGAGAAGTCGGTGGGCTGCTGGAGTTCGACGATGAACACGCCCTCGCCGATCGCGTGCGGCACACCGGCGGGCACGAAGACCGTGTCACCGGGCCGGACGCACACCGGGTTCAGCGCGTCGAGCATCGCCCTCGTGTTCTGGTTCGCGACCCACTCGGCCACCGTCGCCGCGGGCACGTCGTCGCGGAATCCGATGTAGACGGTCGGGTCCGGCCCGGTCGTGCCGACGACGATCCACGCCTCCGTCTTGCCGTGGCGGCAGTTCAGGTGCGACGCCGCGAAGGCGTTCGAGGGGTGGCAGTGCACCGGCAGGCGCTGCCCGGCGTCGAGCAGCTTCACGAGCAACGCCGTGTCGCCGCCGAACTTGGCCGCGTGCTCCGCGCCGAGCCACCCGGTCGGGTCGGCCTTGACCGCGTCCCGCAGCAGCACGCCGTCTGGCAACGTTGTCAGCCCGGCGTCGCTGCGCCCGTAGAGCGTGGTCGTCGACGCCACCCAGTCCTCGGGCCCGAAGTCGCCGCTCGTCCCGCCGCGCAGCGCGGCGATCGCCTCACCGCCGCGGTAGAACTGCTTCGGCTGGTTGGCGGGCAAGCTGACAGGCTGGTGGAGAACACCAGAACTCACGCGTGGACCTCCCCGGATCCTCGTGGCACCAAGCGCACCGGCAGCACGACGCGGCGCGGTGGTGAGTTGTCGCCGTCCAGTCGGGCGAACAACAAATCGGTGGCCGCCTTGCCGAGCGCGCTCGCGTCGTGCGCGATCACGGTCACCGGCGGCGACAGCAGGTCGGCGAGCTCGAAGTCGTCGAAGCCCACGAGCGCGGGCCGTTCGGTCGTTCCCGCGAGCGTCCGCAGGATGTGCACGGTGATGCGGTTGTTGCCGGCCACGATCGCCGTCGCGGGCTCACGCATGCTCTGCAACCGCTGGAGGGTGGTCGCGACGCTGCTCTCGTCGTGCGGTCCCATCGCCACGAGCTCCTCGTGGTACCCGATCCCGGCCCGCACACACCCTTCGCGATACCCGCGAAGCCGCTCGTTGGCGGTGAAGATGTCCGGTGCGTCCCCGAGGAACGCGATGCGCCGGTGCCCGTGCGCGGCCAGGTGCGTGACCGCCTCGACGGTCCCGCCGATGTTGTCCACCAGCACCGTGTCGGCCACGACGTCACCCGCGGGCCGGTCCAGGAACACCACCGGCGTCCCGGCCCGCATCTCGGGCACCAGGTAGCTGTGCTGCAACCCGGCGGGCACGATCAACAGCCCGTCCACGCGCCTGCTGCAGAACTCGAGCGCCAACTCCCGCTCACGCCCGGGATCCTCGTCGGACGACCCGGAGATCACCTGGCGGCCCCGAAGTCTGGCGATTTCCTCGACAGCACGCGTCACGCCGGAGTAGAACGGGTTGCCGACGTCCTCCAGCACCAGCCCGATCGTGCCGGTGGACGAACCCCGGCGCAGGTTGCGGGCACTCAGGTTCCGCCGGAACCCGAGCTGGTCGATGGCCGCGAGCACGCGCTCGGCGGTGGACGGGTGCACGCCCGGCTCGTCGTTGACCACGCGCGAGACGGTCTTGATGCTCACGCCCGCGAGCCGCGCGACGTCGTTCATCGTCGCGCGACGTACCTTGCGCTGACCGGCTACGGGCCCGCTGGGGGACAACGTTGTCATAGTGGCCGTATCTCACCCCGGCTTTACGCCCTTGTCAACAGTTCCCGACCGGTAAAGGCCCGGCCCATTCCGTTGCTTCATGTCCAGAACTGGACAAGAGCCCGCGACCCTCTTGACCTTGCCCGTGTGCGCTCCGCAGTCTTCCGGTGACGGACAGCGTTGTCGGAACCGCTGGCCGTGCGAAGGCCCCCGGGCCGGGGTGCGCATGCGGCGGCGGTTGCACCCCGGCCCGGTCCCTAACCCCAGCGGCGGCAGGGGCGAGGCCGACAGAACGCGAGCATCGTCGCGGAGCGACGATGCCGAAACCCAAGCTCGTCATGGTCTGCACGACCACCGCACTGCCGGCGTGACCACCCGACCGGACCACGCCGGGACCCACCCAACCCGCCCGAAACCCAACTAGCCTGGGCCAGGTGGACGCACTGGACCCCATTGAGTCGGTCAACACCTTCATCGGCACAAAGGACGAGGGCAACACGTTCCCCGGCGCGTCCCTGCCCTTCGGCAAAGCCCACAGCAGCCCAATAGGCTCGCACTACGCCGGCTACCGCTACGACGACCAGCAGATCCGCGGCTTCGGCCACTTCTTCCTGTCCGGCGCCGGCTGCTGGGAACAGGGCGGCCTGGTCTCGATCCTCCCGGTCACGTCCCTCCCGCAGTC
Source organism: Lentzea sp. NBRC 102530 (assembly GCF_030269365.1). Taxonomy (GTDB): domain Bacteria; phylum Actinomycetota; class Actinomycetes; order Mycobacteriales; family Pseudonocardiaceae; genus Lentzea. The sequence continues at coordinate 21,588 of NZ_BSTF01000023.1, read as the reverse complement.
CTTCGACCACAAGCGGTACGCCACCACCTACTCCCACGACGGCGAAGTGGGCAAACCCGGCTACTACAAGGTGAAGCTGGACCGCGGCATCACCGTCGAGTGCACCGCCACCACCAGGGCGGGCGTGGAGCGCTACACGTTCCCGGCGGTCGCGATGCCCACCCTGCTCGTCAACGTGGGCCAGGCCAACGACAAGGAACCGGTCAGCGCCAGCTCCGTCAAGGTCCTCGACGACCGCACCATCACGGGAACCGTGGAGACGCAGGCGTTCTGCGGTGGCCGCCCCTACATCACCTACTTCGCAACGAGGTTCGACCGCCCCATCACCCAGTTCGGCACCTGGGGCCCGACGGGGCCGAAGCCGGGCCAGCGTGAATCCGCGGGCGGCGCCGGTCTCAGGGGAGCCTGGGTGACGTTCGAACCGGGCCAGGTGACGGCCGCGACCGCACTCTCCCAAGTGGACGAACAGGGCGCGCTGAACAACCTCGACCAGGAGACGAAAACCAAGACCTTCGACGAACTCCGCAACGAGGCCCAGGACATCTGGCGCCAGGAGCTGAGCTGCATCGAGATCGAGACGGACGACTGGGACGAGCGCGCGGTCTTCTACACCGCCCTCTACCACGTGCTGCTCCAGCCGCTGACCGGCAGCGACGTGGACGGCCGGTACCGCGGGTTCGACAACAAGATCCACGAAACGCAGGGTTGGACCTACTACGAGTACTACTCGCTGTGGGACACGTACCGCGCGCACAACCAACTGCTGGCGCTGATCCGCACCCAGCGCAGCAAGGACATCGCGCGCAGCGTCCTCGCCATCCACGAGCAGGGCGGGTGGCTGCCGCGCTGGGCCTTCGCCAACCAGGAGACCAACTGCATGACCGGCGACCCGGTCACGCCGTTCCTGGTCGACCTCTGGCGCTTCGGGCACCTCCAGGGCCTGGAGGAACAGGCCTACCAGGCGTTGAAGCAGAACGCGGACGGCATTCCGCCGGAGGCGAGCAGGTTCCAGGGGAGGTCCGGCAACCCCACGTACCTCGCCAGGGGATTCGTCCAGTACGACAAGCGGTTCCCGAAGAAGGGGCAGGACACCGACCCGCACCACGGCGCGTCGGCCACCCTCGAGTACGCGCTGGCGGACGCCACGCTGGCGATCATGGCCGAGGCGCTCGGGCACCAGGAGGACGCGGCACGCTTCCGGCAACGCGGCCTCAACCACCGGGCGCTGTGGGACAACAGCGTCACCGACCGCGGGTTCACCGGGTTCCCGCGGCCGAAGCTGCAGAACGGGTCGTGGCTCACGCCTTTCACGCCGCAGGGGCCCGACGGGTTCCACGAGGGCACGGCCTGGCAGTACCAGTGGCTCTGCCAGCACGACGTCGACGGGCTGATCACCGCGGTGGGCGGCAGGGCGCAGGCCGAGGCGCGGCTGGACGACTTCTTCGCCTACCAGGACCTGCTCATCGACCCGAAGCGCACCGTGAGGGAAAAGTGGGTCGTCGGACCGTACGACTACTACAACCAGTTCCGGTACAACCCGAACAACGAACCGGACCTGCACGCGCCGTGGATGTACGCGCTGATCGGCAGGCCGGAGAAGACCTCGGTGGTCGTGCGGGCAGCGCAGACGTTGTTCGTCAACGGTCCGGCTGGTGTCACGGGCAACGACGACCTCGGCACGATGTCCGCCTGGTACGTGTTCAGCGCGCTCGGGATGTACCCGGCGGTGCCCGGCACCGGTGAGTTCGTGCCGCACGCGCCGCGGTTCACGAAGGCCGTGATCCACCTGGAGAACGGCAAGGACGTCGTGATCAAGGCGGAGAACGCCGACACCGGCGTGACCCAGGTGGTGCAGCGGATCCGCAGCGGCTGGCTCTCGAAGGCGAAGGACCGGATCGAGCTCGCGGAGCTCCAGTCGGGCACCACGCTCGAGGTTGATCTCCACACACTTTCCAACTGAGACGCCGGAACGGTCGTACGCTCGCGGGATGGGCATCTGCGCGAGCTGTGGCACGGGCTTCGCGCCGCTCCCGTCGCGCGCCCGCTACTGCTCGAACGCGTGCCGTCAGCGTGCCTACCGGCAGCGTTCGGCCGGTACGTCCATTGTGGTCGCCGAGCTGCCTGCCTACGACGACGCGTTCGTCGGCAGGGACCGGGAGCTGGGCGAGCTCCTTCCGTTGCTGCGCAAGCACAGGCTGCTGACGCTCGTCGGATCGGCGGGGGTGGGGAAGACGCGGCTCGCGGCCGAACTCGCGCGCCGGTCCCGGCGGGCCGAGGTGCGCACGGTCGAGCTGGGGCGGTTGAGCAGGCCCGAGCAGGTCGTGCAGGCCTTCGCGGAAGCCGTTGGGGCGTATCAACACGCGGGGGTCTCCCTCAGCACGACGTTGATCCAGGAGTTGGCGCACCGGCGGATCCTGCTGCTCGTCGACAACTGCGAGCACCTCGTCGAGGAGTGCTGCGAGGTCGTGGACGAGGTCCTCGCCCGGTGCCAGCACGTGCAGGTCCTCGCGACCAGCAGGGAGGCGCTCAGGGCCGTCGGTGAGGTCGTCTACCCGCTGCACGGCATGGCCGCGGACGCGCCGAGGTTGTTCGCCGCACGCGCCGGGACGAAGGGGGACGAGGAGGCCGTCGCGGCCGTCTGCGCCAGGCTGGACGGCGTCCCGCTGGCCGTCGAACTGGCCGCGCGGCTGAGCAGGGAGGTGCCGCTGGACGAGCTCGCGGACCGCCTCGACCAGCGCCTCGACCTGCTCAGCGACGCCGACACGACGCAACGCCACCAGAGCCTGCGCACCGCCATCGCCTGGAGCCACGACCTGCTGACCACGGCCGAGCAGGAGCTGTTCCGCAGACTCGCGCTGCTGCCCGGCGGGTTCGGGCTCGACATCGCGCAGGTCGTGCACGGCGCGCCGGTGATCGGGCTGCTCACGGCGTTGCAGGCGAAGTCGCTGGTGGTGCGCGAACACGACGGCCGGTTCCGGATGCTCGAATCCGTCCGCATGTACGCCGAGGAACGGCTGAAGGAGCACGGCGAGCACCACACCACCGCCGAACGCATCCTCGCGTGGCTGTGCGAGAAGGGCGAACCCGGCGTCACGTCGTCGATCCTGCGGCCGGAGCAGGTGCAGGCGCAGCACCAGGAGTACGACAACGTGGCGTACGCGTTCGCCAATCTGGTCGCACCGGACGACGGCCGGCGCCTGATGCTCGCCACCATGCTGCTCAGGGTGTGCCTGGACCGCGGCTACTTCGCGCAGGCGGGCGCCGTGCTGAGACAGGTGCTGGACTCCACTCCCGCCGACACGCGCTACCGGATCCTCGCGCTGGAGTACGCGTCCTGGCTCGCGGGCTACGAGGAGCAGCACGAGGAAGGGCTGCGGCTCGCCCGGGAGGCGGTCGCGGTGGCGGTGGCCGGCGGGCAGGACGTGATCATGTGCCGCCTGTACCGCACGGTGGCCAACGCCTACGACGGGTTGGGGGACCTGGTGAACGCCGCAGCCGCGCTGCGCCGATCGATCGAGCACGGCGTGCGCAACGGCAACGACGTCAGTGTCGCCGTGTCCAGCCAGAACCTGGCCTGGCAGCTGCTGGTCCAGGGCGACGCCGAGGGGGCGGCGGCACTGGTCGACAGAGCGTTGCCGGTGATCAGGTCCCACGCGCGGCCCGACGTCGTGGCGCGCGTGGTGCACACGGCCGGTGCCATCGCCCTGGAACGCGGTGACCTGGTGACGGCGGGCGCGTGGTTCGCCGAGGGCGCGCGCATGACGTCGGAGACGCCGAGGGCGTTGCTGGACTCGATCGAGGGGCGCGGCCTGGTCGCGATGGCGTCCGGACGGCACGAGCTCGGCGTGCGGCTTCTGGCCGCCTGCCGACAGATGCGGGTGGTGTGGGTCGTCGCGGCCGAACCGTGGTGGCGGCGGAAGATGGCCGCCGCACTGGACCTCGCGCGGGAAAACCTGTCGCCCGCCGCGTTTGGACGAGCGTTCAAGTCGGGCGAGGCGATGGACGTCCGGCACACCCTGGAAACCGCCCTGGACAAGGAGATCGTGCAGGACGCGGTGCTGAGCGACCGGCAGCGCACGGTGGTCGAACTCGTCGCCCTGGGGATGACGAACGCGCAGGTCGCGGCCAAGCTCGGCATCTCGCACCGCACGGTGGAATCCCACGTGCACAACGTGAAGACCGCGCTGAACCTGTCCACTCGCGCGCAGCTCAAGACTTGGGCCCAAACGCACTGAGGCGCACGCCACGTCCAACTGAGACGTAACGCTGCGGTTCATCCGGATGACTTCCCGCCCCCTGCCGTTCATGGTGAGTACAACACCGGACAAGGGGAGGGGGCGACGTGGAACCGTTCCGCCTGCTGCACCCCGACCTCGTGCCCCAGCGGCGCGAGTCGTTGCAGCACGCCGCGTCCATGCTCGTCCAGATGGGCCTGGACGACACGGTGCTCTCGGCGTCGCCCGTGCACCAGCGCCTGGCCCGCGTCGTGCTCGCGAGCAGCGGCGTCATCGAGTGGACGCCCGGCTACCGCACGCAGGAGTGCGACCTCGACGACCGCTTCGGTGTCGTGCGGGTCGGCGGCGACCGCGGCGGGATCTTCCTCTCCGGCGTCCTGATCGCCTACCTCGACGTGCTCGAGAACGCCGCGCGCATGCGCACCTCGATCACCGAGGACTCCTGGCGCACCCTGCTCTGGGCCCCCACGGCCCTCTTCGACCACGTGCTGCGCCGCCCCCAGGTCGGCATGACCGTCATGCCTCCCGGCTGCGGCACCGAGAGCCTGCCGCTCGAGCGCATCCAGGCAGGTCAGCGCCTCTACCTCGCGCTGATGCAGGCCGTCCGGTTCGCCGTCAGCGGGGTCGTGCGCGCGCAGGACGACCGCACCCTGGTCGAGGACTGCGTGACGCTCGCGACCGCGTGCCTGCGGGCCGCCGCGGTGGCGCTCGCGTTCGCCGCGGACGTGCCGGAGGGCTCGCCGCTGCCGGTCGTCGAGACCGACGAGCACCGCTACCTGTGGCAGGTGGTCGGCGAGGTGCGGGCGGCCGTTCCGCGCGCCCGCTTCGAGCAGTTCTCCGCCGCGCTGCGAAGGTTGAACGACGTCTACACCGCCTGCCCGTTGCTCGTCGCGGGCGGCTGAACTCTTCCGTCTCGACTTCGCGGCGACTTTCGTCGTTCCGCGCCGCCGGCCACCTGGCGCTGACCCAGCGGTGGACGGCGTCTCGTTCGCCGTGGCCGAGGTCGAGTTCTTCGGCATCCTCGGGCCGAACGGCGTCGGCAGGACCACCACGCTGGAGATCCCCTGGCTGCGCAACGTGGAGTTGTTGCCGCGCATCGGGGTTCAGCTCCGGGCGTCGTCGTTCTTCGAGAAGCTCTCCGGCGGGCAACGCCAACGGCTTTCGATCGCGTGCGCGCTCGTGCACGACCCGGACATCTGTTCCTCGACGAACCGACCGCGGCGCTCGACCCGCCCTGGACGCGCCCGCCGTGCTGGTGCGCGGTCTCGACGCACCGACGCACGTGACGTTGCAGAAGGGCGTTCTGTCCGCTGTGGACGCTGCCGCGCTCGACGGCGTGCTGGTGCGCGGCAAGGGGATCGAGGCGCCGGCGGTCCCGGCGGCGATCCTGGTGGGCTTCTCGCTGGTGGTCGGGTTCCTCGCCTCCCGCGTCCTCAAATGGGAGGAATAGGACATACCGGTACAGACCCGGTGGTCCTGTGCTGCCGGTCACGGTTCATGATGGGGAACCATGACGTTCTCCAGCGTGGTCGGACGGTTCCGCATCCTCGCCCTGGCCGAGGCCCTCTCCTGGGCCGGCCTGCTGCTCGGGATGTTCTTCAAGTACGTCGTCGTGCAGAACGAGATCGGCGTGAAGGTCTTCGGCCCGATCCACGGCATCGTCTTCGTGGGCTACGTGCTGGTGACGCTGATGGCCGTCGCGCCGCTCAAGTGGGACGCGCGCACGACGGTCCTCGCGCTGCTCGCGAGCATCCCGCCGTTCGGCACCGTCCTCTTCGAGCGCTGGGCGTCGAAGACCGGCCGCCTCACCGAGCCGGCGGCAGAACAGCTCTGAGGTGCCGCTGCGGGTCACCCTCGTGGTAGATCCGCTCGGACTCCTCGATGTTGTCGAGGAATTGCTGGTACTGCACCGCGAGCAGCAGGTGCGCGGCCCGGCGGGCGGTGTCGAGGGCCGCGAGCGGGCGGCTCTCCGGCCGGTGCCGCAGCCACGCCTCGCTCCACACCTCGCGGATCAGGTCGCCCAGTTCGGGACGGCAGAACTCGATGAGCCTGCCCGCGTCCAGCGCCGGGTGGCCCCACACGACGTCGGACCAGTCGATGACGACGCCGCTGTCGAACCAGTTTCCGGGGTGGAAGTCGCCGTGCACCAAGGTGTCCGGCAGTCCGAAGTCCGGCATCGGCACCGGGCACGGCCGCACTCGAGGCTCACCCGCGAGCGCGTTCTGCACGGCGACCCAGCGCGGCACGACCTCCGTGATGTGCTCGGGCCTCGTGTCCCAGCACGCCTCACCGTCCGCCTGGCCGAGCAGGACGCGCAACGGCGCCGAGGCGAGCACCTCGGGCACCAGGCCGGGGTCGTGCGCGGCGACCATCCCGATCACCTCGCCCTCGTTCGCGAAGAACGGTGGCACGGCCTTGAGCCACGCCGGTCCGTTCGCGGTGGGCAGCCGGTGCACGCTCGACAGGTTCCACGACTTCACCTGCACGGCGGGGCCGGTGCGCTCCACGTGCGCATCAGCCCAGTTCAGCAGCTCGGCCGGGCCGCCGAGACGCGCCCACGGCAACCGGTGCGGGGCGTCCGCGGCAGGCTCGTCGGCGGGCTTCAGGCAACTGCGATCCGGTTCCGCGCGCGTCTCGACGTGGTAGGTGACCAGGCCGCCGGCGGGTGCCCTCCCGCCCTCGACCGACACCAGCCGGAGCACGTCGGTCTCGACGCCCAGCAGCCGTTGCAGCGCCTCGTTGACGGGTTCGGTGTCGGGCCACCAGCGCGACCCGACCTCGATCACGTCCGTGCGGCCCGCGAACCCGCTCGGCGTGCTGACCAGGGCGACGAACGACCGCTCGCTCACCCGGACACCAGCTTCAGCGCCTCGCGCAGCTCCACCTGCGGGTCGCCCTCGTGGTAGATCCGCTCGGACTCCTCGATGTTGTCGAGGAACTGCTGGTACTTCACGGCGTTGTGCAGCCGGGACGCGCGCGGCGCGATCTCCAGCGCCGCCAGCGGATCGCTGTCCGGGCGGTGCGTCAGCCACGCCTCGCTCCACACGGTCCGGATCAGGTCGTGCAGGCCGCGGTCCGCGTACTCCATGAGCCGGGCCGCGTCGAGCGCCGGATGGCCCCAGACGGCGTCGGACCAGTCGATGACCACGCCGCTGCTCAGCCAGTTGCCGGGGTGGAAGTCGCCGTGCGTGAGCGTGTCGGGCAAGCCGAAGTCCGGCATCGGCACGGCGGACGGCCTGAGCCGGGGCTCGCCCGCCAGCGCGTGCTGCACCGCCACCCAGCGCGGTACGACCGCTTTGACGTGCGCGGCGTCGACCGGCCAGCACTTGGTGCCCTCCGCCTGGCTCATCAGCACCCGGTGCGGCGCGGACGCGAGCACCTCGGGCACGAGGGACGGGTCGTGCTCGGCGACCATCCTGATCACCGAGCCCTCGTCGGCGAAGAACGGCGGCACGGCCTTGAGCCACACCGGTCTGTTCGCGGTGGGCAGCCGGTGCACGCTCGACAGGTTCCACGTCCGCACCTGCACGGCAGGGCCGGTACGGGTGATCGTCGCGCCTGCCCACTCGACCAGCTCGGCGGGTCCGCCGAGTCGCGCCCACGGCAACCGGTGGTCGGCATCGGGTTCGGGTGCCCGCACGGGTTCGAGGAGACCGTGATCAGGCTCTTCGTGCGCTTCGACGTGATACGTGACGACCCCGCCGAACGGCACGTCGCCACCCTGGACCGAGACCAGCCGCAGCACGCTCGTCCGCACGCCGAGCAGGTCGTGCAGCGCGGCGTTGACCGGCTCGACGTGGTTCCACATCGGGGTCTCGACGGCGAACGGGCTGGTGCGGCCGATGAACCCACCGGGGGTGCTGACAAGCGCGACGGCCACGCGATCCGGTCGTTCCGACATGGGCCCATCAGGCCACAGAACGGCCCGACCGCCCAACCGAATTAGTCCTCGAAGTCGCCGCTCGCCCGGCGCACCTTCGCGAGCAGGTCGGTGAGCTGCTCGGTCTGCCGGTCCGTGAGGCCCTTGAGCCCGAGGTTCACGTCGACCACGGCCGCGGTCGCGCTCTCCCGCCGCTGCAACCCGGCGTCGGTGATCTCGACCAGCGTGGTGCGGCGGTCCGTCGGGTGCGGCGTGCGGCGCACGAGGCCGTCGCTCTCCAGCCGGTCGACGATGTTCGTGACGCTCGTCGGGTGCAGCTGGAGGCGTTCGCCCATCACCCGCATCGGCAGCGCGCCCTTGCGGGAGAAGTAGAGGAGCACCAACGCCTCGTAGCGCGCGAACGTGAGCCCGTGCGGTTTGAGGGCTGCGTCCACGGCGGACTGGATGATTTGCTGGACCCGCATGACGCTCGTGACGGCGGCCATCGACGTCGACGAACCCACCCGGTCGTCCCACAGTTCGGCCGCGCGGGCGATCGGATCGAACGGCAGCGGTGTCATGGGCACCGAAGCTACCAGTCAGTACACCTGTGGATCACCAGGAGGTGCGCGTGCTCGTCGCGTTCAGTGTTGCCCCGTCCGGTTCGGACGAATCCGGAAGTGTCGCCAAGGCCGTCGCCGAGGCCGTCCGGATCGTGCGGTCCTCCGGCCTGCCCAACGAGACCAACGCGATGTTCACGCTGGTCGAGGGGGAGTGGGACGAGGTGATGGACGTCGTCAAGCGGGCGACGGAGGCCGTGCAGGCCAGTGCTTCGCGGGTGTCCCTGGTGCTCAAGGCGGACATCCGTCCCGGGTACTCCGGGCAACTGAGGGCCAAGGTCGAACGGATCGAGGAGCAGCTTTCGGACACCCCCTGACGACCGGCGTTTGAAGATCATCTGCGGGCCCGGCCGCACTGTCCAGGATGTGGGAACGCGGCGGGTCGCGGACGTGTCGTCCACGGATGGCGGAACGGCTCTACGCCGCCCCGGTGAGCGGACCCGTGCGGCGCTGCGGGCTGGGCTAGCGTGTCTGGCGTGGACGCGAGGCAGCTGTGGTTGAGGTTCGAGCCCTACCACGACGTCACGTACTTCACGCCCGAGTCCAGGGCGGCGACCGACGCGCTGGGCTGCAAGGGCGGCTGGATGGGCTACTTCGGCCTGCGGGCCGCCCCGCTCGGTGCGGCGTCGCCGGAACTGGTGGAGGCGGTCTTCTACAACTTCGCGCCGCGCATGGTCCGCCGTGCGCTGCCGGACGCGTGGGCGGTCGCGTCACCCGAGGAGTTCCTGCGGGTGCGGCTGGAGGGCGTGGACGGGGCGTTGCGGCGCCTGCTCGGCCCGGTGGACGCGCCGGAGGTCGAGGAGGCGGCGGTCCTCGCCCGCGAGGCGGCGCTGGCGGCACCGCTGGGTGGTCGCCCGCTGGCGGCGGCGAACCGCGCGTTGCCCTGGCCCGAGCAGCCTCACCTGGCACTGTGGCACGCCTGCACGATCTTGCGCGAGGCTCGGGGCGACGGTCACGTCGCCGCGCTGGTGGCCGCCGGCATCGGACCTTGCCAAGCGCTTGCGCTCTACGCGCGTGAACATTCTCTCGACCCGGCATACATGCGCGCCGCGCGTGGTTGGACTGTCGAGGAGTGGGAAGAGGTGGCGGACCTGCCCGGCGACCTCCCCGCGGTGGAAGCGGCGACCGATGCCGCCGCCACGGCGCCGTGGGAAGCGCTGGGGGAGACCGGCACCGCGCGGTTCGTCGAACTGATGACACCGCTCGCTCTACGCATCGCCGCGGCCAACGAGGCGATGCGCGTCAACCCGATGGCCCTGGACCCGGTCCGGGAACTAGCCGTGCCAGGATGGAACACGTGACAAGGCCTGATCCTCGCAAGACCGCCGCACTGTCCGCCGCGCTCTCGGGCGCCGTCGACCTGGGTGCCCTGAAGGCACGGGCCGACGCGGCCCGCACCGCCGCCGCGGCGCCCGCCACCGCTGCTGCCCCCACCCCCGACAACGGGTCCGCGCCGTGGATCGTGGACGTCACCGAGGCCTCGTTCCAGGCCGTGGTCGAGCAGTCCCTGCAGGTGCCCGTCGTGGTGCTGCTGGGGGCCTCCTACAGCCCGGAGTCGCAGCAACTGGCCGCGTCGCTCACCCGCTACGCCCAGGCGTCCGGGGGCGCGTGGATCCTCGCCCGCGTCGACCTGGAGACCGCGCCGCGCATCGGCCAGGCGTTCGGGGTGCAGTCCGTGCCCACGACCGTCGCCGTCGCCGCCGGCCAGCCGATCGACGCGTTCGCCGGCCCCATCGCGGACGCCGAGCTGTCGCAGTGGATCGCCCGCCTGCTCGACGCCCTGCGCGACCGCCTGCCCGGCATCCGCGCCGGCGAGGCCCGCGCCGGAGGCCCCGTCGAGCCCGAGGAGATCCCCGAGGACCCGCGCATCGTCGCGGCCGAGGAGGCCTTCGAACGTGGCGACTACGTTGCCGCGCAAGGGTTCTACTCGGAGATCCTGGCGTCCGAGCCGGCCAACGAACTCGCGAAGGAAGGCCTCGCGCAGGCCAAGTTCGCCGAACGGGCCGAGAGCGTCGACCCGGCCGTGATCGCCAAGGCCGACGGCGCGCCCGAGGACATCGACGCCCAGCTGGCCGCCGCCGACGCGCAGGTCGCCGGGCAGCTGGTCGAGGAGGCGTTCAAGCGTCTCGTCGACACCGTCCGCCGGGTGTACGGGGACGACCGCGACCGCGTCCGGCAGCACCTGGTCGGGCTGTTCGAGCTGTTCCCGGCCGACGACCCGCGCGTGGCCGCCGCCCGCCGCAACCTGGCGTCGGCGCTGTACTGAGCGCCCGGCCCCGAACTCCCGTCCACTGTCGCGAGCCTGCTTCACGTTGCCGGACCGCACGCGGGGACCTTTCGTTCGCTGTGACTACACGAAAGGTCCCCGCGTGCGGCAAGGAAACGTGAAGCAGGTTCGCGGTGCGGACAAGACTTCCGGTCACCTGCTTGGTCGCTAGTCGCGACGCCGTTCCAAGAGGACGGTGTCGCGCCACTCGCCGTGGTGCTGCGCGATCCGCTCGCGCAGCCCCACGGTGCGGAAGCCCGCCTTGTGGTGCAACGCGATGCTGGCCCGGTTCTCCGGGAAGACCACCGCCTGCAACGTCCACAGGCCGTCCGCGTCCGCCGCCGAGACCTGGTGGTGCAGCAGGGTTTTGCCGACACCCCTGCCCTGCGAGGCGTCGGCCACGTAGATCGACGTCTCCGCCACGCCCGAGTAGCACTCGCGCGGCGAGACGGGGGCGGCCGACGCCCATCCTGCGACCCTGCCGTCCAGTTCGGCGATCCAGCGGTGGTCCGGCAGCCACTTCGACTCGAGCGTCCGGCGTGACGGGACCTCGGTCTCGAACGTGGCGTTGCCCGAGGCGATGCCCTCGCCGTAGATGCGCCGCACCTCGGGCCAGTCGGCGGCGGTCATGGCCCTGATCGTCACGCCGTCGACCGGCCGGACCGAACCCGACGCCAGCGCGCCCATCACGGCGTCCGCCGCGTGCGGCAGGCCCGTGCAGCAGGCCGGGTTGACCGTGACGAGCGTCGTCGTGCCCTCGCGTTGCACGTGCAGGAAGCCGACCTCGGCCAGCTTGCGGACGTGGTGCGAGCAGGTGGACTGGCTCACGCCCAGCAGGGTGGTCAGTTCGCCGACGGTGACCGGGACCGGCGACGAGGCCACGTGGTGCAGCAGGCGCACCCTCGTCGCGTCGGACAGCGTGGAGAACCACGAGGCGTAGGTCGCGGCTTCATCGGTTAGCACCGGTCAAGTATCGATCCGGGTCGATGGAAGAATCAAACCGAGTACTTCTTGACGCAGAACGAGAGCCCGCGGAAGAACCCGTCGCCGAACGCCTCCACCCGCGCGAAGCCCGACGGCACGGCCTTGCCGTTCACGTCCGCCGCGATGAGGCTGTCGTCGGCCAGCAGCTCCGCCACGGCCTCGTCCAGGTCACCGGGGGACAGGCGCAGGCCCGCGGCGGCGTCCGGCCGGTTCGTCAGGCCCGCCCAGGCACCCGTGAGGCACGCGGTGCGCTGGCCGGCCGCGTCGTCGTCCAGCTTGAAGCCCGTGGCGTGCTGGATCGAGAGCGAGAAGCGCGAGGCGATGACCGCGAACGCCGCGAAGTCGCCGATGCCGCCCTTCGAACCCCGCTTCGGGGGCGTGCCGATCTTCACCAGCGCCGGCAGGTCGAGCTGGAGCTGGTTCACGGCGGGGCAGTAGGTGGCGGGCGACGTCGTCTGCGCGTCCGGGCAGGGTTTGACGCCCGTCCGGTCGAAGGCCGGGAAGGCGGCGCCGCTCGACTTGTAGGCGTCGCGCAGGGACTCCTCCAGGGCGCGCTGGTACTTGTCCTCGTCGATCTTGGCGTTGCCGCGGCCCTGACCCGCGTCGACGTCGTCGAGCGCGAACGGCCGCTCGGTGATGCGCTTGCTGATCTCGGCCTCGTTGATCTCGGCGCAGCGGGCCGCGCCGCGGGTGAAGCCGAACTGGAACGCCGACACGCGGTCGAACGCGCTGCCGTGCGCGCCCTGCTTCTCGAACGACGTTCCCGCGCTGTCGCGGATGAAGAACATCGTCTGCATGATCTGGTTGAGGCCCTCGCCGGTGGAGAGCTCGAAGTGCTTCGACTTGTTCTCCGCCACCCAGCGCATGAACACGCCGGTGTAGCAGTCGGCCTGCTGCTCCTTGACGATCGACGGCGTGTTGGCGCCGATGTTCGACGCCGGGCCGAGCTTGTACTGGACCGCGTGGCCCATCTCGTGCGCCAGGACCGTCACCACGGCCATCGGGCCGAACGAGTCCTTGAGCATCGGCAGGAGTTCGCCGCGGTCCCACGTGATGCTGTCGTCGAGCGCGCAGTAGAACGCGTTGGCGATGCCCGTGGTGTTGAGCTTGCAGACCTCGACGCCCTTGCCGTTCGAGTCGTAGGACAGGAACCGCTTGACCGGCTCGAACGTCTTGCCGCCGAACGAGCGGGGCAGCTCTTCCTTCCAGAACTCCTGCACGTCGGCGAGGGTGTTGATGGCCAGCCGGTCCATCTCGCCGCCGTCGCCGTTCTCGACGCTCAGGTCAGCGTCGGGCACGCCCTGCTTGGGGCCGGACGGGCCGTTGGAGATCTCGAGGCCCGCGACCTTCGTGGGGTCGGGGCGCTCGCCCTTCGGTTCGCCCTCGACCACGGTGGCGCACGCGGTCAAGGCAGCGGTCACGACCAGCGCGACGGCGATTCGTCCGAATCCCATGAGGTCAGACCCTACTAAGTGCGTTCTTGGGCCGTTCGGCAAGGACCTGCGGCCAAACGTGAAACTGTCTCACTCCCAGGGGTGATTTCAAGACGGCGCGGGCTCGTTTTCGTTGTCCTGCCGATGTTTCGAAGCGCAAAGTCCGTTCCGCAAGCCTTCAGTGTGGAAGGAGTTCGGCGGTATGGGTAGAACGCGCTGGGCACGGTTCGTCGGAGTGCTCGGCATCGGCGCTGTCGGCGCCGGTGCCCTCCTCTTCGGCATGTCCCAGGGAGCGCTGGCCGCCTCGTTCGCGGTGTCCGGCACCAACTTCAAGGTGTCCGCCGACAACTTGACGGGCCAGGGATTCGTCCAGTTCGGCGGCGTCGACGCGGGTGCGGGCAAGGTGCACGTCGTCGCGGTCAGCGGGTTCAAGACGGCGAGGCTCGACAAGTTCTGCCAGTCGGTGTTCGTGCCCGGCATGCCGATCGTCGGTGACGTCACGATGCGCATCACCGCGGACAGCGTGGGCGGCATGTCGGCCGACAACCTGGTCGTCAACCTCACGGACCTCAACGGCGACCTGGTCCTCGGCAACCCCGAGATCGGCATCGACGCGAGCAAGGTGACCAAGGGCCCGGAGAACCTCAGGGGCCTCCCCGGTTCGTTCGGCCTGCAGGCCGACACGGCCAACATCACCTCGCTGCAGCAGACCGCCTGGGCCACCACGGCCCAGACCATCAGGTTCAAGGGCATGAACCTGACCATCCGCCAGGGGAAGCAAGAGTGCTTCTGAGGGCCTGGCGCGGCTTCACCGCGTGGCGACGTGGCCGGCCCTTCTGGGCCGGTCTCTTCGTGGCGGGCGGCGCACTGATCATCCTGTTCCCGCCCTTCGTGGGCGTGAAGCTCGGCGACATGGTCATCTCGATCCAGACGCTCGGCGGCGTGTCGGCACTGCTGATCGGCGCGTTGCTGGCGATCTGCGCGGCCACCCTGTGGCTGCAGCCCAAGTTCCGCCTGGCAGCGGGCATCGTGACGGTCCTGCTGTCACTCGTGGCGCTGGTCGTGACCAACCTGGGCGGCTTCCTGGTGGGCACGATCCTCTCCCTGCTGGGCGGCGCGCTGGCCGTGGCCTGGACCGACGAGCCCAAGAAGCCGAAGGAGGCGAAGGGGTCGGAGAAGGCACAGGACTCGAACCGGCAGCACGAGCCGGAACCGACCCAGAGGGTTCACCCCACATGATGCGAACACAGCCCCTGGCCGCCGTGGCGATGGTCGCGGTCCTGGCGCTGCAACCCCCGTCGAGCACGGAACCGGCACCAACCTCGACACCCAGCTCGTCGGCCCCGACGACAACGAACACGACCCCTCCGTCGTCGGAGCCACCCGTCAGCAGCACCCCGCCGCCGGCGTCGTCGTCCGCGCCGTCCACACCGCCCACCGCGGAGCCGCCCTCGACACCGGCACCCCCGCCACCGGCCCCTGCCCCGGTGGCGGCGGGCGGAAGGGAGTGGACCCTGACCGCCTCCCGCCTGGACCTGGGAGGCCTCAACTTCGTGGGAGTGGTCGACGCGCTGGTGAACGGCCAGGTCCTCAAGGTCCTGAAGTTCACCGCGTCGGACATGAAGATCAAGGACCTGGTCCAGACGGCCGAGGTCTCACCGGGCGTCAAACTCGTCACCGCAGCACGCCCCGGCAGCACCTCGACGGTCTCACCAGGCCGGATCGAGCTCTTCACCGTCCAGCTCAAGGGCAACCTGGACCTCCTCGGGATCAAGATCCCGGTGGACTACACCGCGGCCCACCCGCCGCCGCTGAACGTGCCGTTCGTGACGTTCACCGAGGTCACCGTGCGCAACACGGACCTGATCGGGGGCACGCTGAAGATCCCGGGCGCGAGGATCTCCGTGGTCTCGGACCAGGCACCCGTGTCACGACGCTGAAGCCCGCACCAGGCCAGAGCCGGTGCGGGCTTCCGCTCGAGCACCCAACCCCGCTGGAACCGCGACGAACGCAACTCCCAGGATCAGAGCCCGCACTTCTTGGGACCCTCGAACACGCCCTCGCGGAACCGGGCCACCCGAGCGAACCCGGGATCCACCGGATCCCGCCCCTTCGAGTCCCGAGCCGCGTAGTCGAACTGCAGCAACACGGTCACAGCCTCGTCGAAGTCGCCGGGCGACAACCCGAACCCGTCCTGCCGCTGGAACACCGCCCCCGTGTAAGCCCCAGCCAGGCACAGCGCCGCAGCAGAGGCAGCTTCCCCCTCGGTGCCCTTCCCCTGCACCGCCAGCTCGGCCATCGCGTACCGGGTGGCGATCAACGTGCCGGTCGCGTAGTCCCCGAGCTCCTTGTGCAACGCGGGCAACTCGTCCTTCGTGTCGATCTGGATCGACTTCGAATCAGGACAGTAAGCAACCGGCCCCTGATCCCCGGAGCACGTCGGCTCCGACTGCGCGGCCTCGGCCCGAACCGCGGGCCACTGCTTGCCGGCCGCCGTCGCCAGCCCCTTGAAGTACCCGTCCAGGTCGGGAGTCACGTTCTCCAACATGTCCGAGAACGGCAGGTTCCCGCCGTTGGCCCGGTCCTTGGTGCTGGTGAACGCCCGCTGTGTGAACTGCCGGTTCTGCACCGACATGGCCCCGCAGAACTTGTTCCCCTGCTCGTACCCGTCCTGGAACGCAGCGACGCGGTCGAAAGCGGACCCGTGCGCCTGCTCGTCCTCGGGCGAGGTGCCCACCGGGTCGCGGAACGTGATCAAAGCACCCAGGGCCTTGTCGAGAGCGTCGGCGTTGATGTCCAGCCGGGGCGACTTGCCGTCGCTCACGTACCGCACGAACGAGCCGGCGAAGCAGTCGGCCTGCGCCTCGGTCAGGATCGTCGGGTACTTGTCCGGCTCGCGGCGTTCCGCCTCGGGCGTGATGCCCATGCGGTTCTGCACCGCGTGGCCGATCTCGTGGGCCAGCACGACGACCACGGCCGCGTCGCCGAAGCGGTCCTGCAGGACGGGCAGCAACGAAGCCCTGTCCCAGGCGATGGCGTCGGCGGCCGGGCAGTAGAAGGCGTTGCCCTCCACGTCGGCGGCCTTCTGGGTGCAGGGCGGCGGCTTCGCGGTGGAGTCCGCGGTGTCGACGGAGAAGTAGCCGCCGCTCAGGGGCTTCCACGGCTTGTTGAAGGTCTCCTGGAAGGAGTCCTTCCAGAACTCCTCGATGTCCGTCAGCGCGGTGGCGGCGAGCTTGTCGATCGGGCCGTTGTCCGAGCCACGCACCTGGACGGTGGCGCTCGACGCGTCCTTCTTCACCACCTTGGCCGCACGCGGGCGCCCTGGGATCTCGGCGGTGCAACCCACCGCGAGCAGGGCGGTGGCGACGATCAACGCGATGCTCCGGTGCCGCATGGACCCATTGTGCCTGCCGTCCGGGCGCGCGGGCGTGCTACTCGTCCAACTCAGGCGCATACAAAGCTCAACGTGCCGCGGGCTGATCAGGTTCACCGAGCCGGAGCCGCCCGATCGACTTACATTTCCGTCGTGCGCGAACTGCTGTGCGCGGCGGTGCTGCTCCTCGGCCCTCCCACCGGGGCGGATCCGGGGATGCCCGGCTGCACGGGAGGCGTCGCCCCGGAGCCCCGCGCCGGTGTGATCGTCGGCCCCGGCACGACCGGCGCCAGCCTCGAAGCGGTCGAAGGCGGCGTCTACGACCTGTCGGTCTGGGCCGGTAGCCGCAGGCCGGGACCGGCGACCGCCACCGGGCTCCAGTTCTCGAACGCCTCCGGCACCCCGCTCAGGACCTACACCCTCAATCCGGAACGACAGCTGAAGCGCCTGAACAGCTACGGCATGATCGCCCCTCCCGGAACGACCACCGCGCGGTTCTTCGCCACCACGACCACCGAGATCCACTGGGACTGCGTCTACCTCAGGGTGTCCGCCTACGCGGCCACGCACCGAACCGGCCAGGTCACCGTCACCAGCACCGGCAGCGAACCCCTGACGAACCTGACCCTGACCGGCTGCGGCGACCCCACGCCGTTCGACCTGAAGGACCAGGTCACCCGGACGTGCGAAGGCACCGGCCCCATCACGGTGACCGGTGCCCTCTACTGGAACGGCGCTCTACCCGGCTCCTCAGTCGTCCGCGCCCAGGACCCCGCGCTCCTCGGGAACGAGCCACAGCACCCCGGACGGCGGCAGCTGCAGGACCGCTGAGTACGGTCGCCCGTGCCACGGCTTCGCCTCGGCCTCGACACCGCCGAAGTTTCCGACACCGGACCCGCCGTAGTGCTGGGCGTCGGTGTTCACGAGCTCCTTCCACCGCCCGGCGGAAGGCAGTCCGACCCGGTAGTCGTGGTGCGGCGACCCGGAGAAGTTCGCCACGCACGTCAGCACGGACCCGTCCTCACCGATCCGCAGGAACGACAGCACGTTGCCGCCCGAGTCGTTCGCGTCGATCCACTGGAACCCCTCCGGCGTCACGTCGTGCGAGAACAACGCCGCAGCGGTCTTGTAGACCGAGTTCAGGTCCCGCATCAACGACTGGATGCCCTGGTGCAACGGCTCCTGCTCGACCAGGTGCCAGTCGAGCGACCGCGACTCCGACCACTCGGCGCGCTGCCCGAACTCACCACCCATGAACAGCAGCTGCTTGCCCGGATGCGCCCACATGAACGCCAGCAGCGACCGCACACCCGCGGCCTTGTTCCAGTCGTCACCCGGCATCCGGGTCCACAGCGAGCCCTTGCCGTGCACCACCTCGTCGTGCGACAGCGGCAGCACGAAGTTCTCGCTCCACGCGTACACCAGCGAGAACGTCATCTCGTTGTGGTGGAACGAGCGGTGCACCGGCTCACGCGACAGGTAGTGCAGCGTGTCGTGCATCCAGCCCATGTTCCACTTGAAGCCGAACCCGAGCCCGCCGAGGTGCGTCGGCCGCGTCACGCCCGGCCACGCCGTCGACTCCTCGGCGATCATCACGACGCCGGGGTGCCGCCGGTACACGGTCGCGTTCAGCTCCTGCAGGAACCGCACCGCGTCGAGGTTCTCGCGCCCGCCGAACTCGTTCGGCAGCCACTGCCCCTCCGGCCGCGAGTAGTCGAGGTAGAGCATCGACGCGACGGCGTCCACGCGCAGTCCGTCGAGGTGGAACTCCTCGATCCAGTACAGCGCGTTCGCCACGAGGAAGTTGCGGACCTCGTTGCGCCCGAAGTCGAAGACGTAGGTGCCCCAGTCGAGCTGCTCACCGCGGCGCGGGTCGGCGTGCTCGTACAACGGCGTGCCGTCGAACTTCGCGAGCGCCCAGGCGTCCTTCGGGAAGTGCGCGGGCACCCAGTCGACCAGCACGCCGATGCCGCGCTGGTGCAGCGTGTCCACGAAGTACCGGAAGTCGTCCGGCGACCCGAACCGCGAGGTCGGCGCGTAGTACGAGGTGACCTGGTAGCCCCACGACCCGCCGAACGGGTGCTCCGCCACCGGCAGCATCTCGACGTGCGTGAACCCCATGTCCTCGCAGTAGTCCGCGAGCTCGGTCGCGAGCTCCCGGTACCCGAGTCCGGGCTTCCACGAGCCGAGGTGCACCTCGTAGATCGACATCGGCGCGTTCGCCCACTGCGTCGCCGCGCGCCGGGCCTCCCACTCCGCGTCCTCCCACTGGTACTCGGACCGCGTGACGACCGAGGCCGTCTGCGGCGGCACCTCCGTGGCGAACGCCATCGGGTCGGCCTTCTCGTGCCAGACGCCGTCCTGGCCGAGGATGCGGAACTTGTACCGCGACCCCACCACGACGTTCGGCAGGAAGACCTCCCAGACGCCGCTGGACCCCATGGAGCGCAACGGGTTTGCGCGCCCGTCCCAGCCGTCGAAGTCACCGGTCACCCGCACTCCGCGCGCGTTCGGCGCCCACACCGCGAACGACACACCGGTGACGTCACCGGAAGCCGTTTCGTAGCAACGGACATGAGCGCCGAGCACGTCCCAGAGCCGTTCGTGCCGGCCCTCGCCGATCAGGTGCAGGTCGAGCTCGCCCACGGTCGGCAGCCAGCGGTACGGGTCGTCGACCTCGACCGCGGGGCCGTCGTTGTACGTGACCAGCAACCGGTAGTCGCCCGGCACCTCGGGCAGTTCGCCCTCGAACAACGCGTCGGCGATGCGCGGCAGCTCGACCTGCTTGTCACCCCAGGCCACCGCGACCGACGTCGCGCCGGGACGCAGCGCCCGCGCGATCACCTGGTCGCCGACGGAGTGCACACCCAGCACCGAGTGCGGGTCGTGGTGCGCACCTGACAGGAGTCGGTCCAGGTCGGCCTTCACGGCTTACTCTCCTCCAGAAGTCATCCGGGCGATCGACGACAGCGGAACCGTCAACCACTCCGGCCTGTTGGCGTGCTCGTAAGCGACCTCGTAGACCGCCTTGTCCAGCTCGAACGCGCGCAGCAGCACGGCGTTGTCCCGCGGGTCGGCCGCCACCTCGGCGTAGCCGTCGCAGAACGCCGCCCGGTTGCGCTTCGTCCACTCCATCGCGCGGTAGGCGAGCTGGTCGTCGTCGGGCTGACCGACGAGCAGCTGCCGTGCCGCGTAGTCGAACGACCTCAGCATCCCCGCCACGTCCCGCAACGGCGACCGCAGCGCCAGCCGGTCCTCGACCTTGGCCGCCGGCTCGCCCTCGAAGTCGATCAGCAGCCAGCCGTGCACCGTCCGCAGCACCTGACCGAGGTGCAGGTCGCCGTGGATGTGCTGGATCGGCAACGCGCCGATGTGCGCGCGGGCGTCCTCGAACGCGGCCCGCAGCGGTTCCTCGTAGCGGCCGAGTTCCGGCACGGACTCCAGCACGACGCCGAGACGTCGTTGCATGCCCGCGATGGCACGGGAGATCGCGTCCTCGTCCGCGATCTTCGTGCCGAGCGCCTCGGCGAGGTCCGCGTGCACCTTCGCCACGGCGTGGCCGAGTCGTTGCGCCTCACCGGCGAAGTCGCCGCCCACCTCGAACGCGTGCAGGTCGGCCTCGGCCATCAGGTCGCGCACCGAGGTCTTGGCCATGTCCCAGCCCTCGACGGCGTCCGGCAGGAACTCCTGCAGCATCGCGAGCGTCACCGTCTGACCGTCGACGACCGTGGAGATCGCGCCGAGCGGCTGGGCGATGTGCTCGCAGCCGACCGAACGCAACGCGCGGTGCATCGTCAGGTCGCGGTTCTCGCCGTGCGCGAGCTTGCGGAAGATCTTGAGGATGTACTGCTGGCCGTAGATCAGCGACGTGTTGGACTGCTCGACGCCGATCGGCCGTCCGCGCAGGCCCGAGCGCAGTTCCGTGCCCGGTTCGTGCGCGAACGTGATGCCGTCGACGCCCTCGCCCGAGGCGATCCGGTCGAGCAGCACGCCGTTGTGCTCGGGGTCGAGCAGGACGTCCCACGCGCCGGTGCTCAGGCTCAGCGCGCCCTGGTAGCTCTCGACGCGACCGGGCTGTTCCACCTCGAAGATCACGTGCACCAGGTCGCCGTCCACCACCGTCGTCCGAAGTGGACGGACGGCCGTGATGGGCTGGTCCTTGCCGCCGAACCACCGCGCCGCCGGGAGCAGATCGGGCAGTGAGGCGACCAGCTTCTCGACCAGCTCGTGTGGGTCAGTCACGCGTTCACCTCATCTCAGCTTCGTCGCCCGCCTCTACCAGCTGGAACCAGTAGAAACCGTGACCCGGGAGGGTCAACAGGTACGGGAGTTCCCCGATCGCGGGGAATTTGACACCTCCGGTGAGTTCCAGCGGCGTGTGATCGCGGTGCTCGGAGAGGTCCAGCTCGACGGGCTGCGGGAAGCGGGACAGGTTGTTCACGCAGAGCACGATGTCCTCGCGGCCGTCCGGGCGCTTCCACTGCCGCTTGTAGGCGAGCACGCTCGGGTTCGAGCCGCCGAGCTCGGTGAAGTCGCCCTCGGCGAACGCGTGGTGCTGCTTGCGCACCTCGATCATGTGCCGCGTCCAGTTGAGCAGCGACGACGAGTTGTTGAGCTGCGCCTCAACGTTCAGGCCCTGGTAGCCGTAGACCGGGTCCATGATCACCGGTAGGTAGATCCGGCCGGGGTCGCAGCTCGAGAAGCCCGCGTTGCGGTCCGGGGTCCACTGCATCGGCGTGCGCACGGCGTCGCGGTCGGCGAGCCAGATGTTGTCGCCCATGCCGATCTCGTCGCCGTAGTACAGCACGGGCGAGCCGG
>NZ_BSTF01000022.1 GCF_030269365.1 Lentzea sp. NBRC 102530 | reverse complement strand
CCGCCCGCATCGCCCAACGCCTGCTCGCCCTAACCGCAGCCATCTGGCACAACCGCGCCACCGGCCAGCCCATCACCCGATCACTGATCGCCTACGACCACTGATCAGTTAGGACTTACTCGTCTAGTTCTTCAGCGGGTCGTGGCCCCAGTTCATGAGGGAGTAGCGCCAGCGGCTGTCGTCGACCTCGCCGTCCGGCCGCTGGGCGAGGTGGCGGTGGACGTAGCCGACGACCTTGCGCATGTGCTCGAGGTCGGCGTCGGTGAGGTCGTCGCGCTTCTTGCGCAGCAGTGACACGATCCTGCGCCCGGACGCGTGCCCCGTCGACTCGCCGGACTGCTTGTCACCGACCTCTTTCGACTCGTCGGTGCCGAGCCACTTCTCCAGCGTCGCCGCGGTCATGTTGACCGCCTCGCCGAACTCGTCACGGGTCTGCTTCCGCTCGTCGTCGCGCACGTTCGTCCTCCCGGCCGGATTGACTGGTCCGGGTGGGGTACCCGTGCGGGCATGACGAAGCACCCCTTGAAGCCGGGCGATGAGGTCGAGTGGTCGAGCCACGGTTCGAAGACCCACGGTGAGGTGAAGGAGGAGATCACCGAGGAGACGGAGGCAGCGGGCCGCAAGGTGAAGGCCTCGGAGGACGAACCCCAGTACCGCGTGGAGAGCGCGAAGAGCGGCCGGGACGCCGTGCACAAGCCGGAAGCGCTGAAAAAGCGGTCCAGCTGACATCGGGTGGTGGAGTGTCGCGGCGGGAGGGTCGGGGTTGGCGCACCCGCCGCGAACACGGTCTCCAGAACTGGGCTCACAGCGTCCGGCCGGACGCGGCCGGACCGGGTTCTAGCGGCCGAGCAGGCGCAGGATGCGCGGGCGGCGGCGCTTGGCGCGCTCCGCGTCCTTCTTGCTCAGGGTCGCCATGGCGCGGGCCATCATCAGGTGCTGCATCTGGTCCATGAGCGCCACGGTAAGCATGACCGAATCGTTATCTGAAGGTTTGAGTGGCCGTTATCACGCCGTTACCCAGTCCGGCGTGACCTGTCACACCTGGGCGCCGTCGTCCCAGCCCGAGTCCGGCGGCGGGGTGTTGCGCATGCGCAGGATCAGCCAGCCGACGCCCGCGCACAGCGCGACCAGCGACAGCGGCGTGCCGATGCGCGACTGGAGACCGAAGATGCCGGGCGCCACCAGCAGCAGGATGCCCAGCACGAACAGGCCGAGCGCCGCGAACGTCGAGGCCCGCAGCACCGGGAACGGCGGCGGCTCCGGCGGGACGTAGTGGTCCTCGTCGGCCGGATCTCGGTATTTCGGCTCGTCGTCGAGGTCCGGCACGGGCTCGTCGGCGACGGCCGTGCGCGCGTCCGGTCCACTGCGATCACCGTCGCGCCCGCCGTCCGGGTCGTCGTCGGTGTCCGCGTTCGCCTCGTCCAGGTCGAGCCAGTCCTTGCCGACCCCGTCCCGTTCGAGACCCGCGACGATCTCGGCAAAGAGCTCGTCGACGTTCTCCGGTCCGTCGGTCGAGTCGCGCCGGGCGTTCATCCAGAGCCTCTCCACAAAGCAGCAACCCTCTGACCCCACATCGTTGCACGGGCCGGATGTGTTGCGGGTTACGGCAGTCGGCTCAGCGCCCGGCGTGACGCACTAAGACGGGACTCGTTGTGTGAGGTGCGGTCGGCTCCGTAGGCTGATTGTCGGGATCAAGGTTCGCGGGGTCTTAAGGGAGGCGCTTCCCAAGGTGCTGTACTGGTTGATGAAGCACGTCCTCCTGGGACCGATCTTGCGGCTGTTCTTCCAGCCGAAGATCATCGAGGGCGCCGAGAACATCCCGAAGGACGGCGGCGCCATCCTGGCGAGCAACCACCTCGCCGTCTCCGACTCGTTCTTCCTGCCGCTGATGCTGTCGCGCCGGGTCACCTTCCCGGCGAAGATCGAGTACTTCACCGGCACGGGGATCAAGGGCAAGCTGCAGAAGTGGTTCTTCTCCGGCGTCGGACAGGTGCCGATCGACCGGTCCAGCGCGTCCGCCGCGCAGGGGGCGCTCGACACCGGTGTCCGGATCGTGCGCGAGGGCAAGCTGCTCGGCATCTACCCCGAGGGCACGCGCTCGCCCGACGCCCGGCTCTACAAGGGCAAGGTCGGCGTCGCGTGGATCGCGCTGGAGTCCGGCGCGCCGGTCATCCCGGTCGCGATGTTCGGCACGGACAAGGCCAACCCCATCGGCTCGCGCATGTGGAAGCCGCACCCGATCCGCATCAAGATCGGCAAGCCGCTCGACTTCTCCCGCTACGAGGGCCTGTCCGGCGACAGGTTCGTGCTGCGGTCCATCACCGACGAGATCATGTACTCGTTGATGGAGCTCTCCGGCCAGGAGTACGTCGACGTCTACGCGGCCAAGGCCAAGGAGCAGCAGGCCGACGTGCCCGAACAGGGCGGGAAGAGCGACCGGGTGCCCGAGAAGAAGGCGAGCTGACCGCACCCCTAGGGTGTCGCGGTGCGGTTTTTCTACGACTGTGAGTTCATCGAGGACGGGCTGACGATCGACCTCGTGTCGATCGGTGTGGTCGACGAGGAAGGCCGCGAGTTCTACGCCGTGTCCACCGAGTTCGACCCCGATCGCGCGGGGCCGTGGGTGCGGCAGAACGTCCTCAACCAGCTGCCCTCGCCCGCGGACAAGGCGTGGCGCAGCCGTGAGCGGATCCGCGAGGACCTGCTCGACTTCCTCGGCGCCCGCACCGCGGCGCGCGACGAGGTCGAGCTGTGGGCGTGGTTCGCCGCGTACGACCACGTGGCGCTGGCGCAGCTGTGGGGCGCCATGCCGGCGTTGCCGCGCGCGTTGCCCCGGTTCACGCGTGACCTGCGGCAACGCTGGGACGACGTCGGCCGCCCCAAGCTTCCCGCCCCTCCGGCGGACGCCCACGACGCCCTCGCCGACGCCCGGCACAACCTCGCGCGCTGGAAGGTGATCGAGGAACAGCGGCGCAAAATCGGCTTTCCTGTCCGGTAGGTGAGACCCCGCGTTGCTGCACCGATACAGCTCGTGAAAGTCTGCGTGACACAGAACACGAGAGATGGGGAAGCAGATGCGCATCGGTGTGCTCACTGGCGGTGGTGACTGCCCCGGTCTGAACGCCGTGATCCGGGCCGTGGTCCGCAAGGGCATCAAGGCACACGGCTGGGAGATCGTCGGGTTCCGCAACGGGTGGCAGGGCCCGATCGAGAACCTCACCAAGGAGATCGGCCTCGCGGACGTCGAGGAGATCCTCACCCGCGGTGGCACCATCCTGGGCTCGTCGCGCACCAACCCGTACAAGGTCGAGGGCGGTGTCGACCGCATCCGCGAGACCATCGCGGCGAACAACATCGACGCCATCATCGCGATCGGCGGCGAGGACACCCTGGGTGTCGCGAAGCGCCTGACGGACGACGGCATCGGCGTCGTCGGCGTGCCGAAGACGATCGACAACGACCTCGGCGCCACGGACTACACGTTCGGCTTCGACACGGCCGTCCACATCGCGACCGAGGCGATCGACCGCCTGCGCACCACGGCCGAGTCGCACCACCGTGCGCTCGTCGTCGAGGTCATGGGCCGGCACGCGGGCTGGATCGCGCTGCACTCGGGTCTCGCGGGTGGCGCGAACGTCATCCTCGTCCCGGAGCGCCCGTTCAGCGTCGAGAAGGTCGTCGAGTGGGTCGAGCGCCGCTTCGAGAGCGAGTTCGCCCCGATCATCGTCGTCGCCGAGGGCGCGATCCCCGAGGGCGGCGCCGAGGTGCTGCACTCCGGTGAGCGCGACGCCTTCGGTCACGTCCGCCTCGGTGGCGTCGGCCAGTGGCTCGCGGAGGAGATCGCGGACCGCACCGGCAAGGAGTCCCGCGCGGCCGTCCTCGGCCACATCCAGCGCGGTGGCACGCCGACCGCCTACGACCGCGTCCTCGCGACCCGCTTCGGCCTGCACGCCGTCGACGCCGTCGCCGCCGGTGACTTCGGCACCATGGTCGCGCTGCGCGGCACCGACATCGTCCGCGTGAAGCTGTCGGAGGCAACGGCCGAGCTCAAGACGGTTCCGGCCGAGCGCTACGAAGAGGCCGAGGTCTTCTTCGGGGCCTGATCTCCGGGCCTGATATATCGGATATTGCGCCTCGCTGAATGCCGGGTGTCGACTCACTGTCGACGCCCGGCATTTCGCTTGTACATCGGTCGTGCACCCGGACGGTCCCGCTCGGTGGGACTCGCGCTGTGATCGCGCTCTTGCTGACTGCGATGGTGAATTCACCATCCGTTGAGCAGCCTCAGGAGAGCTGATGAGCGACGCGCGAGTAGCACCGGTCCTGCCCGAGCCGGACGCCGACGAGACGGGCCCGTACGCGCACCTCGGGTTCGCGAAGGCCAGGGCCGGCCACGAGGACGAGGTCGAGGCGCTGATCCTCGGACTGGTCGAGCCGTTGCGCGCGGAGGAGGGCTCGATCGAGTTCCACGTCCACCGCGACCGCGCCGACCGGCGGCAGTTCGTGGTCTACGAGGTGTTCCGGTCGAAGCAGGACCTCGAGAAGCACCTCGCCGAGCCGTACGTGCAGGAGTTCGTGCGGGCGATCCAGCCACTGGTCGAGGGACCGCTCGTGCAGCAGTTCCTGCGCATGGTGAGCGACCTGCCGGCGGGGAGGTAGACCGTGGGCCTGCTGATCTTCGCCCTCGTCACTGTCCTGTTCCTGCTCACCAGAAAGATGTGGGGCAGGCTCACCGGCAACCCGTTGCCCCAGGTGACTGCCCGTCCGGGCCGTGGGTTCCCGGTCAACCTGGGCAAGTCGCGCACCCGTCCGAAACCGTCGGTCGCCCCGCCGAAACACGCGGGACCACGGCTGCCGCGCTACGACTGCGACGTCCTCGTCGTCGGCGCCGGCCCGAGCGGCCTGATGACCGCGGCGCTGCTGGTCCGCCAGGGCGTCAAGGTGTGCGTGGTCGACGCCGGCGCCGGTCCGGCCACCGAGTCGAGGGCGTTCGCCGTCCAGGCCCGCACGATCGAACTGTTCCGGAGCATCGGGCTGGCCGGCGAACTCCTCGAACGCGGCGTCGTCACCACCGGCATCCGCTTCCACATCAGGGGAAGGCACGTCGGCGGCCTCGACTTCGACCGTGCCAGGGCCGCGACCACGCCGTACCAGTTCATCCTGATGGCCCCGCAGTCCGAGGTGGAGGAGGTGCTGCTGCGGGACCTCGCGCGGCACGGCGTCACGGTCCGCCGCGGCACGAGGCTGACGCACCTGCACCAGACCGAGGACGCCGTCACCGCGAAGGTCGGCGAACGCACCATCACCGCCCAGTACGTCGTCGGGGCCGACGGCGCGCACAGCACCGTCCGGCAGCAGTTGGGCATCAGCTTCGACGGCGACAGGTACGGCCAGCGCTACCTGCTCGCCGACTGCAAGGTCGACTGGCCGCTCGACCACGCGCACTTCCGGGTGTTCATGAACCGCGAGCGCATCGGCCTGTTCCTGCCGCTGCGCGGCGCCGAGACGTCCAGGGTCATGGTCACCGACTCCGGCGACCCGAAGGCCGAGTTCGACCTCCAGAACCTGCAGCAAGAGCTCCGCAAGGCGATGAACCTCGACGTCACCCTCAGCGCGCCGATCTGGACGAGCCGCTACCAGGTCCACCTCAAGGGCGTCGACGACTACCGCAGGGGCAGGGGGTTCCTGGTCGGCGACGCCGCCCACATCCACTCCCCGGCGGGCGGCCAGGGCATGAACACCGGCCTGCACGACGCCGCCAACCTCGCCTGGAAGCTCGCCACCGCGATCAACGACGACGTCGACCTGCTCGACACCTACTCCGCGGAACGACACCCCGCGGGCGTGCGGCTGCTGAAGTTCACCGACCGCCTCTACCGCGTCGCGGCCGGGTTGAGGGGCACCAAGGCGTGGCTGCGCGACACCGCGGGCCCGTTCCTGATCGGCCGGATGTCGGCGGCGCCGCTCCCGCACCGCAAGTCGTTCCAGCGGCTCAGCCAGATCAGCCTCGGCTACCGGCCGAGCGCCCTCAACGTCAACGAGCTGCTCTACTCGCTCAAGGGTCCGCTGGCGGGCCAGCGCGTGCCGGACGCGCGGATCAACGACCGCGAGCAGGTGTTCGACCTGCTCCAGGACTACCAGCTGCACGTCGTCGCGTTGTCCCGCAGGCACCTCACGACGGACGAGATCAGCGCGCACACCGAGGCGCTCGCCGGACTCGACGTCGTCCACCACCTGATCGCCCGCGTCGAGCGCAGGACGGACGACCGCGTGCACCGGGCCGACTCGCCGCAGGTGTTCGAGCACTACGGCCTCACCGAGCCGGATTCCCAGGCCCTGTTCGTGATCCGCCCGGACGGCCACGTCGCCTGGCGCTGCGACGAGCTCGACTTCGAGGCCTGCCGGCGGTTCCTCGGCACCCTCCGCCGGCCGGTGGCACAGCAGGTCCGAGCCGCATGAGAAGGAGGGGCCCGGCGAACCGGGCCCCTCCACTCACACCAGTGCGGGCGATATGTCCATGTGCACGCGGTAGTCCACGATCTCGTCCCCGGACAGCCAGATCACCGTCACGCACGGCAACGCGAGCTGCTTCCCGTCCCGTGCCTCGGTCTCGATGGTGAACCGGCAGAACAACTGGTCCCCGACCTCGGCCACCTGGTCGACCACGTGCCGCACCCACGGCAACGCCCCGGCGGCACCGGCGGTCGCCGCCACCACCGCGTCACGCCCGATCAACGGCTCGTCGTTGCCGAACACGTAACGAGCGTCAGCGGCGAACCAGGAGCCGAACGCCTCGGCGTCACCGGAGTCCACGGCGGCGCACATCTGCCGCACCATGTCCGCGCGCGTCATGGCTTCTGCTGCAGCGAAAGACCGTGCCGCACCATGATCTCCGCGACCAGCTTCATGTCGCGCGGCCCCGGCGGCAGCTCGGACAACGCCTGGTAGTAGTTCTCCAGCCCGGGCGGCGACACGACGGCCACCACCCGCGTCTCCTCGTCGAACGGGTTGTGGAACATGTGCGGCACGCCGCGCGGCATCAGCAGCGAATCCCCCTGTGCCAGCACGTGTTCCTCGCCGTCGAGCTCGACCACGACCCGGCCCTGCACGCACGTGAACAGCTCGTCCTCACGCGAGTGGACGTGCGTGGGCGGCCCACCCAGGTTCGGCGGCACGACGTACTCGAACAACGAGTAGGCGCCCTTGGTGTCCGCTCCGGTCAGCCGCGTGTAGATGCCCAGGCCGATCGCGCCAACGTTCGTGCCCTCACCGCTGCGGTAGACGTGATGCTTCACTGGGGTTTCCATGGTCTCCAACCTCATTTCGACTGAGCCGGGCGAGCAGTGCGGGCGTGACCTCGCGGTACGCCGAGGGCGCGACCGGGTTGAGCCAGTGCGCCGCGCGGGTGGCGCGGCTGATCTGCAACCCGAGGTCGGCGAGCACCTCGTCGGCGTTCTTCAGGGAGAACGGGATGATCTTCGTGCCGCGGCAGTGGTGCCGGTTCGTCGCGGTGTCCATGAACGCCAGCTGCGCGTCCACGTCCGCCCGGCGCGCCTCGGCGTCCGGGAGCGAGAGCGCTCCCACCAGGTCGGCCGCGATCCACAGCGCCGCCAGCTCCGCGTTGAGCGGGCTGAAGAACGACGAGTTGTAGCCGTTGAAGTAGAGCCCGGGCACGCCGATCGGCTGGATCTGCCGGTACAGCACGAAGTTCCCGCGCTCGTCGAACAGGCGCTCCTGGACGGCGTCCGGCAGGAACGGCACGCCTTGCGTGAACCCGGTCGCGCACACGACGAGGTCCGCGGGCAGCACCGTGCCGTCGGAGAGCTCGGCACCGCCGGCCTTCAGCCGGGCGATGGTCCGGTCGCGGTGCACCCGGATCGTCCCGGACTCGACGCCTTCGAAGAACCCCTCGGTGGCCAGGCCGATCGCGCCCTTGACGATGTCTTCCATCTGCCCGGACGGCACCAGGTCGTGCTTCGCGAGCCCGAACTGCCTCACCGACACCGATCCGAGCGAGTTGAGCATCGAGCGCCGCACCCCGTTCGCCGGGCCGTGCAGGAACTTCTCGAACCCGCGCAGCCACCGGTAGCGGAACAGCCCCTCGCCCATGCGCGTCAGCAGCAGCATCTTGAAGTTCACGACACCGCCGATCTTGCGTGGCACCTTCCACAGCAACTGCCGCGCGATGACGTCGGTGCTCGCGGCGACCCCGCTGATCGGCACCGTGACGTCGCACGCCGACTTGCCGTACCCGACGACGAGCGCGTGCTTGCCGCGCGCCTCCTCGACGTCGAGGAACTCGGTGCCGGCGAGCACCCGCCCACCGGCCGCCTCGAACTCGTCACGTCCGGGGAAGTCCGGCACGAGCGGTTCACAGAACACGCCGTTCGCCACCACCACGCGGTCGTAGCGGTACGTCGTGCCCGTGTGCGTGGTCAGTTCCCAACCGCTGCCGACGGGCACCACGGACGTCACGGTCGTTTCGAGACGCAGGCACGCGTCGACGCCGAAGTGCCACGTGTAGGCCTCCAGGTACGCCTGCACCTGCGCGCCGGTCGGCCACTCCGGCAGGTCCTTCGGCATCGGGAAGTCCGAGAACGAGTACTGGGCCTTGGGGCTCTGCGTGGTGAGCCCGGGGTAGCGCCGGGTGCGGCTCCACACGCCGCCGACGTCCGGTGTCCGGTCGAAGACCTCGACCTCGTGGCCTGCCTGCACCAACACCTTCGCGGTGGTCAGGCCGGCGACTCCGGCGCCGATGATCGCGACTCGCATCCTGGGCCTCCTCGGTGAGGACGTGACGGAGCACACTGTGGAGCGCTCCCGCGTCGGCGACCAACCGGGAGTCCCGGCTAGTGGGACTCCCAGCGCCGCGTCGAGTAGGCGCGTGTCGCCGCCGCGGCAGCCATCCGCACGGCCGGGCCGATCCGTTCCGGGCGCACCGCCGCGCTCGGCCCGGTCACCGACAACGCCGCCGCAACCCCGCCACCCGCGCTGAAGATGGGCGCGGCGATGCAGCTGATGCCGACGATGCCCTCCTCGCGGTCGTAGGCCCAGCCCCGGTCCGGGATCGCCGCGAGCTCACGGCGCAACGTCGTCGGGCTGGTGATCGTGCGCGGCGTGCGGCGTTCCAGACCGGCGGCGATCACCGCGTCCACAGTGGACGGGTCGGAGTAGGCGAGCATCGCGCGGCCCAGTCCCGAGCAATGCGCCGGGATGACGCCGCCGACCTGGTCGAGCATCGGCATCGGCCGGTGTCCGGTGATCTTGTCCACGACCAGCACGCGGGTGCCGTCCAGCACGCCGAGCTGCACCGTCACGCGGGCCGCGGCGTAGAGGTCCTGCAGGAACGGCAGCACGGCTTCGCGCAGCTCGTGGCGCACGGGCACGAGGCTGGAGAGCTTGAACAGGCCCGTGCTGATCCGGTAGCGGTCGCCCGGCTTGTCGAGCCAGCCGAGCTCGATCATGCGCCCCGCCGTGCGGTGCACCGTCGAGCGCGGAAGGCCGGACCTGCGCACCAGTTCGGCGAGGCCGAGTTCGCGGTGCGTCACGTCGAACGCGTCGAGGATCGCCGCCGCGCGTTCGAGTGAACCGCTCGGCTCGCCTGACTGGGAGTCCCGGTGACTGGGACTCATCCTTGGTCGACCATTCGCACACGGCGACTGTAGGAGCTCATGGACGCAAACACCACGCGGGTCGCGCTCGTCGGCGGCGGCGCCGGCGGAATCGGGGCGGCGACGGCCGCGGCGCTGCGCGAGAGCGGGCACCGCGTCGTGCTGGCCGGACGCACCGAGGCCACGCTCGAGGAAACCGCCGCCGCGCTCGACGCCGACCACCTGGTCTGCGACCTGTCCGACCCGGCCGAGGCCGCCGCGGTCGTCGGCGACGTCACCGACCGGCACGGCTCGCTCGACGTGCTGGTCGTGAACGCCGGTGGGCCGTCACCGGGGTCGCTGCTCGACGTGCCGGACGCGCAGTGGCACCGCGACCTCGACCTGCTGCTGCTCGGGCCGCTCGCGTTGCTGCGGGAGGCCCTGCCCCGGATGGCCCGGCGGGGGTTCGGCCGGGTCGTCACCGTCACCTCGACGGCCGTGCGGCAGCCGCAACCCGGCTTGGCGTCGTCGACGGTGCTGCGCGCTGCCGTGACGTCGGCGATGAAGCTGGCGTCACGGCAGTTCGCGGCGGACGGCGTCACCGTCAACTGCGTCGCTCCCGGCGCGACGCTGACCCCGCGCCGGATGGAGGTGCTCGTGCGCAGGGCGGAAGCGGCGGGCGGGGACTTCGACACCGCCGCGGCCGCGGACATGGCGGACATCCCCGCTCTGCGGGCCGCCGACCCGAGTGAGATCGCCGCCGCCGTGGCGTTTCTGGCTTCACCACAGGCTTCGTACGTCAACGGCACCGTGCTGACCGTCGACGGCGGCCGCACCGAGACTGTCTGAAAGGGACGATCGAGTTGGCCACCTCAGGACCCGACTTCGCGATGACCGACTTCCTCGGGGCGCTCACGCACGCCGTTCGTCCTGACGGCGCGCGGCCGTTGGTCGTGCACGACGACGAACTGGAGACGATCCCGCCGGGCGCCGTGCCGAACCCGACGACGCTGCGAATCGCCGGCAAGCTGCCGACGTCGACGTTCGAACTGTTCCGGCAGGTCATCCCGCCGGGCGAGAGCTCGGACATGCAACGCCACTACCACGAGACCGTGCACTTCGTGATCTCCGGCGACGGCCACAGCGAGATCCAGCACGCCGAACCTGATGCCTGCGAGACCGTGTCGTGGACCACCGGCTCGTTCGTCTACACGCCGCCGTGGACCTGGCACCGCCACTACAACGACTCGTCGGAGCACCCGGTCGAGTTCCTGACGATCGAGAACTCGCGGCTGCTCGCGCTGTTCGGGCTCGCGCGCAGGCAGAGCGCCGGCCTCGCGACCTTCGACGAGGCCCGCGCCCGTTTCGACACACAAGGGGAGGAACAGTGATTCCCGAGCACGTCAGCATCTGGGGCGAACTGTCGCATGTGGACCACACCGTGCGGCACGTCGACGTCCCCGTGCGCGGCCACACCGTGCGCACCAGGGTCCTGCAAGCGGGGTCCGGGCCCGAGTTGGTGCTGCTGCACGGCACCGGCGGCCACCTGGAGGCCTACGCACGCGACATCGCGGGGCTGGCGGAGGACTTCCACGTCACCGCCTACGACATGGTCGGGCACGGCTGGTCGTCGTTGCCGGACATGCCGTACACGATCGACGTGCTGTCCGAACACCTCGTGGGACTGCTGGACGCATTAGGCGTCGAACGCGCGCACCTGTCCGGGGAATCGCTGGGCGGCTGGGTGGTCGCGTGGGTCGCCGCGCACTTCCCCGACCGCGTCGACCGGCTCGTGCTGAACACGCCGGGCAACATCGCGAACAAGCCCGAGGTCATGCGACGCATGCGGGACAGCACGATGGCCGCGGTGCTCGACCCGAGCGAGGAGACCGTGCGGCGGCGGGTCGAGTTCCTGTTCCACCACAAGGAGATGGTCACCGACGAGCTGGTGGACCTGCGTCGCCAGGTGTACTCGCGGCCGGGGTTCGTGCAGGCGATCACCAACACGCTGGTGCTGCAGGACCCGGTGGTGCGCAAGGACTTCGCGTGGGATCCGGCGTGGGTCGGGAAGGTGGCCGCGCCGACGTTGCTGCTGTGGACCAGCCACGACCCGACGGGCGGGCTGGACGAGGCTGACCTGCTGCTGGGGTGGCTGCCGGACGCGCGGCTGCACGTCATCGACGACGCCGGGCACTGGCCGCAGTGGGAGAAGGTCTCCGAGTTCCTCGACACGCACCGCACCTGGCTGCTGCACGGAAAGGACCCGTCCTGATGGCCGAGATCGTCGGATTCGCGGGGATGTCGCACAGCCCGTTCGCGACGCTGCTGCCGCCGGACGGAACCGGTCCGGGCTCGGTGTTCCTGCGCGACGCGGACCGGGTGCGGCTCGCGGTGGAGAAGCTGGCGCCCGACGCGATCGTCGTCGTCGGGCCGGACCACTTCCACGCCAACTTCTACGACGTGATGCCGCCGTTCGTGCTGGGAGTCGAGGAAGCGGTGGGGTTCGGCGACTTCGGCAGCAGCTCCGGGCCGTTGCCGGTGGCGCAGGCGCTGGCCTGGTCGGCGCACAGCGGGCTCGCGGACGCCGGGTTCGACGTGTCGCTGTCGTACTCGCTGACGGTCGACCACGGGATCGTGCAGAGCTACGAGATGATCACCGGCGGCACCACGCTGCCGCTGGTGCCGCTGGTGGTGAACACGGCCGCGCCGCCGTTGCCGTCGCTTCCCCGGTGCGTGGAACTGGGGCGTGCGCTGGGGGCGGCGCTGCGGTCGTCGGCGTTCCCGGGACGCGTGCTGGTCGTCGCTTCCGGTGGGCTGTCGCACTGGTTGCCGTCCAACGACCCGCGCGACCCCTCGGTGGTGGGGGAGCGCCGCGAGTCGTTGATCCGCGGCCGGGCCTACGCCAAGGAGTTCGCGGCGGCCCGGGAACCCCGGGTGCGCGCGATGGGCGGCAACCCGGAGGCGCGCGTGAACGCCGTGTGGGACGGGTGGTTCCTCGACCGGCTCGCGGAGGGGGCGGCGGAGGAGGTCGCGGCCCTCGGGCACGAGGCCCTGGAGGACCACGCCGGCAGCGGCGGGCACGAGATCCGCTGCTGGCTGATCGGGCAGGCCGCCGTCGGCCTGCCGCTCGTGTGGACGAGTTACGAGCCCGTGCCGGAGTGGATCACCGGCATGGGCATCGGAACCACGTTCCCCGTGTGACCGACTACTTGGTCAGGTCCAGGGCGATGTCGGTGAGCATGTCCTCCTGGCCGCCCACCAGGCGCCGGCGTCCCGCCTCCAGCAGGAGCGTGCGGACGTCGGCGCCGGTGCGCCGGGCGGCCGTGTCGGCGTGGCGCAGGAACGAGCCGTAGACGCCCGCGTAGCCGAGGGTGAGGCTTTCGCGGTCGACGCGCACGGGCTTGTCCATGATCGGCCGCACGAGGTCGTCGGCGGCGTCCTGGAGCCGGAACAGGTCGGCGTCGTGCTGCCACCGCTGGAGGTTCGCGACGGCGACGAACGGCTCGATCGGGCAGTTGCCCGCGCCCGCGCCGAGTCCGGCCAGCGAGGCGTCGACGCGGGTGGCGCCCTCCTCGACGGCGGCGATGGAGTTCGCTACCGCGAGTGAGAGGTTCTCATGAGCGTGAATGCCTATCTCGGTCGTTCCATCCAGTACCTCCTTGTAGGCCCGGACGCGGTCGCGGGCGTCGTTCGGCAGCAGGCGGCCGCCGGAGTCCGTGACGTAGACGCAGTGCGCGCCGTACGACTCCATGAGCTTCGCTTGCCGTGCGAGCTCCTTCGGTTCGGCGAGGTGACTCATCATCAGGAACCCCGACACGTCCATGCCGAGTTCGCGCGCGCCGGCGATGTGCTGTGCCGAGATGTCGGCCTCGGTGCAGTGCGTGGCGATGCGAACCGACTTCACACCAAGGCCGTGCGCGCGCTTCAGGTCGTGCAGCGTGCCGATGCCGGGCAGCAGCAGCGTCGTGAGCTTGGCCCGCGTCAACGCCGCCGCGGCGGCCTCGATCCACTCCCAGTCGGTGTGGCTGCCCGGTCCGTAGACGAGCGAGCCGCCGCTGAGGCCGTCGCCGTGCGAGACCTCGACGGCGTCGACACCGGCGTCGTCCAACGCTTTCGCGATCTCGGCGACCTTACTTCGGGTCGATGCGGTGCCGCAGGGCGTGCATGCCGTCCCGGAGCGTCACGTCCTGGAGGTAGAGCTTCATGCGCGCACCGTCGCTTTCTCGGGCGCGGTCGCCATCGTCTCGGCGACCTGGAGCGCCGCGCTGGTCATGATGTCGAGGTTGCCCGCGTAGGCAGGCAGGTGGTCGGCCGCGCCCTCGACCTCCAGGAGCACGGTGACCTGGTGCGTCACCGGTTCCCCGGTCAGCGTGTGCGGCTGGTCGACCGGGTCGATCTGCACCGGCTGCTTGAGGCGGTAGCCGGGGACGTAGGCGGCGACCTGGGTGATCATGTGCTCGACGGACTCGCGGATCCGGTGCCGCGTCTGCGGATCCGGTGCGTGGACGAGCGCGAACACCGTGTCCCGCATGGTGATCGGCGGGTCGGCCGGGTTGAGCACGATCACGGCCTTGCCCCGCTTGGCGCCGCCCACGTCCGCGATGGCCTGCGCGGTCGTCTCGGTGAACTCGTCGATGTTCGCCCGCGTGCCGGGTCCGGCGCTGCGCGACGAGATCGACGCGACGATCTCCGCGTACGGCACGGGCGTGACCGTGTTGATGGCGGCGACGATCGGGATCGTGGCCTGGCCGCCGCAGGTGACCATGTTGACGTTCGGCGCGCCGAGGTGCTCGTCGAGGTTGACCGTCGGCACCACCATCGGCCCGATCGCGGCGGGAGTGAGGTCGATGACCTTTTTGCCGTGCGCGGCGAGGACCTCCGCGTGCTGCGCGTGGGCGCCTGCGGACGTCGCGTCGAAGACGATCTCGACGTCCTCGAAGCCGGGCATCGCGACGAGACCGTCGATGCCGTCGGAGATGGTGGCGACGCCGAGCCCGCGGGCCTTGGCGAGGCCGTCTGAGCCGGGGTCTATGCCGACCAGCGCCGCCACCTCCAGCACGCTGGACCGCCTGAGCACCTTGATGACGAGGTCGGTCCCGATGTTGCCCGACCCGATGACCGCGACCTTCATCAGGCGTCCCTCCCGAAGCTCGCCCGGACCGTGCCGAGACCGGTGATGGTCGCCTCGACCTCGTCGCCCGCCCGGACGGGCACCACGGGACCGAGCGCGCCGCTGAGCACGACCTCGCCCGCCCGCAGCGGGGTGCCGAGCGCGGCCGACGTCGTGGCGAGCCAGGCGAGGGCGGACAGCGGGTCGCCCATGCAGTCGGCGCCGGTGCCGGTCGAGCGCTCCTCGCCGTTCACGCTGAGCACCATGCGGACGTCCTTCGTCGCGACGTCCCGGAGGTCCTTCCGCTCGCCGCCGAGCACGTACAGCCCCGCCGAGGCGTTGTCGGCGACCGTGTCGGCGAAGGTGATGTCCCAGCCCTCGACGCGGCTGTCCACGACCTCCAGCGACGCCAGCACCGCCCCGACCGCCCTCGCGACGGACTCCTCGTCGAACGGGCCCTCGACGAGGTCCTCGCTCAGCACGAACGCCACCTCGGCCTCGACCCGCGGCTGCAACAGCCGCCCGGTCGGCAGCACGTCGCCGTCCTCGAACGCCATGTCGTCGAGCAGCACGCCGTAGTCGGGCTGGTCGACCCCGAGCTGCCTGCGCACGGCGGGCGAGGTGAGACCGATCTTGCGTCCGACCCGGCCGGCGCCGTCCGCGACGCGCGCGGCGATGTTGAGCTGCTGCACCTCGTAGGCCTCGGCGTCGCCGACGAGGTCCCGGACGGGCGCACACGTGACCTTGTCGCGGCTCGCCTGCGCGAGTCGCTCCGCTGCGGTTCGGACTTCGTTCATGCCGCACATCGTGGAGCCGGTCCCCGGCCCGTGGACACCGCAGAGTTCCGGTCAGCGGAACTCGGTGGCACGATCGGACGATGACCGAGGTCCCGAACACCCTGCTCGGCAAGGTGATGACGGTGCTGAACGCCTTCGGAGCCGACGACGACGAACTCGGCTTCGCCGAACTGG
This sequence comes from Lentzea sp. NBRC 102530, assembly GCF_030269365.1. Lineage (GTDB taxonomy): Bacteria > Actinomycetota > Actinomycetes > Mycobacteriales > Pseudonocardiaceae > Lentzea. The sequence goes on along the minus strand of NZ_BSTF01000022.1, from coordinate 112,043 downwards.
GCCGCCGCACCGGCCTGTCCAAGGCGACCCTGCACCGCCTGCTCGGGGACCTCGCCGAGGTCCGCCTGCTCGACCGCGGCACCCGCGGCTACCGCCTGGGCGGCCACCTGTTCCAGCTCGGCATCCGCGCCTCGGTCGAACGCCGCCTGGTCGAGGTCTCCACCCCGTACCTCGAAGACCTCTACGAACGCACCCACGAGACCGTCCACCTGGGCATCTCGGAGGGCCACGACGTGCTCTACGTCGCCAAGATCGGCGGGCACCGCCAGACCCCGACGCCGTCCCGCCTCGGCGGCCGGATGCCGCTGCACGCGTCGGCGATCGGCAAGGCCCTGCTCGCCCACTCACCCGCGGCGCTGCGCACCGCAGTCCTCTCGGCCCCGCTGGAACGCCGGACACCACGCACGATCGCGACGCCGGGCATGCTGCGGCGGCAGCTCGCCACCATCCGCGAGACGGGCGTGGCCTACGAGTTCGAGGAGTCGCGGATCGGCCTGTGCTGCGTGGCGTCGCCGGTGCTCGGGCACGACGGCGAGGTGGTGGCGGCGGTGAGCGTCGCCGGGCCGACGACCCGGTTCGACCCGCGCGCCCACGCCGCGTCGGTGCACGCGGCGGCGACGGGCATCGCGCTCACCCTGATCCGCCGCGCGAGCCTGACCTCCGCCCACTGATATCCGATATATCAGTGGCCGTCTCCTGGGTTCAGAAGGCCTTCACGTCGAGGTACGCGCCGAACGTCCCGAGCCAGTGGTCGGCCATGTACCCGTGCCCGCCGAACACGTAGCCCCACCCGGCGTCGCGGTGCGCCGACGACGCCGTCCGGGCCAGGTCCACGTACCGGTGCCCCTCCGGCAGGGCGTCCGCGATCGCCTCCCAGTTCCAGGCGCGCGACAACGCGAGGCCCGCGAGGTGCGAGCCGTACGGGTCGCCGGGGTCGTCGACCGGGAACGGCTCGCGCAGCACCCGCCAGCGCTCCGCGGTCAGGTCCGGCAGGTAGGCGTCGAGCCAGCCGGCGAACGCGTCGGCGGGCAGGGCGCGGCGCATCAGGTCGGCCGTCGTCAGCGCGGGGGAGAGGAAGTCGGCGGCGTCCGGTTCGAAACCGCCGTACCCGGCCTCGTCGCCGTGCCAGCGCAGCGCGGCCGCGACGCACGCGCCGGCCAGTTCGGTGTCGCCGACCGCCTGAGCGGAGTCGAACACCAGGCCCGTCGCGAACGCCGTGTTGCTGTGCGTGCCGGTGCGGATCGGCAGGCGCGCGGCCGAGATCCACTCCAGCCAGCGGTCGCGCAGCACGTCCGCGATCGGCGCGACCGACCACGGCAGGCCCGAGGTGCGCAGTTCGGCGTCGAGCAGCAGCAACCAGGCCCAGCCGTACGGGCGTTCCCAGTGTCGTCCGGCCGGCGAGGCGAAGAAGTCGGCCTCGACGGCGCAGTTGTCGGCGGTGACGAGCTTGTCGAGGGCGTTGCGTGCCGTGTCCGCTCCCGAGAGAGAGGGACGCAGCCGCAGCAGTCGCACGGCCAGCCACGTCTGGTGCACGCACGAGTGCCAGTCGAACGACCCGGCGAACACGGGGTGCAGCACCCGTTGCGGCACGAGGCGGTGATCGCCGTCGATCACGTGCGTCCAGTGCACCGGGTGGTCTCGTTGGATGTTGTCGATCGCGATGCCCAGCAACCGGGTCGCGGTGCCGTCATCCAATCGGGTGGCGTCCATGGCCCACATCATGCAGCGAGACGTCTCGATAGGGCAGAGGCGGGTCGTTGACAGGTAACAGACTTCACCCGGCTGCCCGGTGGGCCACGTCGCGTGGAAACCACGTGCTGGACAGCTGACGGGCCCGGGAGGGTCTCTCAGTGTGGGACAACTAGGATGAGCAGCGTGAACTGGACCGTGGACGTGCCCATCGACACGCTTCCCGAGCTTCCGCCGCTGCCCCCCGAGATGCGCAAGCGCCTGGACGACGCCCTGTCGCGCCCGGCCGCCCAGCAGCCCGAGTGGCCCGACGCCGAACAGGTGCGTCGCGTGCGGACCGTGCTCGAGAGCGTGCCGCCGATCACCGTGCCCGCCGAGATCGACCGGCTGCACACGCAACTGGCGCAGGTCGCGAACGGTGAGGCATTTCTACTGCAGGGCGGTGACTGCGCGGAGACGTTCGCTGACAACACCGAGCCGCACATCCGCGCGAACATCCGGACCCTGCTGCAGATGGCCGTGGTGCTGACCTACGGCGCGAGCCTTCCCGTGGTGAAGGTCGGCCGCATCGCCGGCCAGTACGCCAAGCCGCGTTCGTCCGGTATCGACGCCCTCGGCCTGCCGTCCTACCGCGGCGACATCATCAACTCCCTGGTCGCGACCCCCGAGGCGCGCATCGCCGACCCCGGTCGCATGATCCGCGCCTACGCGAACGCCGGCGCGGCCATGAACCTCCTCCGTGCGCTGACCGGCGCGGGTCTCGCCGACCTGCACCGCGTGCACGACTGGAACCGCGACTTCGTGCGCACCTCGCCCGCGGGCGAGCGCTACGAGGCGCTGGCCGGTGAGATCGACCGCGGCCTCAAGTTCATGTCCGCCTGCGGCGTGAACGACCAGTCGCTGCACGGCACCGAGATCTTCGCCTCGCACGAGGCGCTGCTCCTCGACTACGAGCGCGCGCTGCTGCGCCTCGACACGACGGGCGACGAGCCGCGGCTCTACGACCTGTCGTCGCACTTCGTGTGGATCGGCGAGCGCACCCGTCAGCTCGACGGCGCGCACATCGCGTTCGCGGAGATGCTGTCCAACCCGATCGGCCTCAAGATCGGCCCGACGACGTCGCCGGAACTCGCCGTCGAGTACGTCGAGCGCCTCGACCCGCACAACCGCCCCGGTCGCCTGACGCTCATCTCGCGCATGGGCAACCAGAAGGTGCGCGACGTGCTGCCCGCCATCATCGAGAAGGTCGAAGCCAGCGGCCACAAGGTCATCTGGCAGTGCGACCCGATGCACGGCAACACGCACGAGTCGTCGACCGGCTACAAGACCCGGCACTTCGACCGCATCGTCGACGAGGTCCAGGGCTTCTTCGAGGTGCACCGCCGCCTCGGCACGCACCCCGGTGGCATCCACATCGAGCTCACGGGTGAGGACGTCACCGAGTGCCTCGGCGGCGCCCAGGAGATCTCGGACGACGACCTCGCCGGCCGCTACGAGACGGCGTGCGACCCGCGCCTGAACACGCAGCAGTCGCTGGAGCTCGCGTTCCTCGTGGCCGAGATGCTGCGTTCCTGAGCGTTCCCGACTGACGAAAGCGAAGGGCCCCGCGTCGAGAACGCGGGGCCCTTCGCTGTGCGGCCTAAAGACCGACGATCGTGATCTCGGTTCCGCGCCGCACCCGCTGACCCGGCTGGATCGACTGGTTCACCACGGTCGCGTTGTTGCTCTTGTTGAACTCGACCTTCACCTTCAGGCCGGCCCGTTCGAGCTCCTCCTTGGCCTCCCGCACCTTCTTGCGGGCGACGTCGGGCACCTCGACCTCGCGGTTGTTCTCGAAGAACACCGTGACGCGCTTGCTCTGCGTCGGGTCGAGCACGGTGCCCGCGGGCGGGTCCGTGCGGGCCACGCGCGACCCACCGTTCTCGGCGGCGTCCTCGCCACCCGCCTCGACGACCTCGATGCCCGCGCGCTGCAGCTCGGCGAACGCCTCGTCCTTCGTCTTGCCGACGACGTTCGGCACCGGCAGGCGCGGCGGCGGGCCCTTGCTCAGGATCAGGGTCACCGGCGAGTCGATGTCGAGGGTCGTGCCCGGCCGCGGGTCGACGCCCACGACCTTGCCGATCGGCACGGTGTCGTGGAACGCGTCCTTCGCCGCGTCCTTGGCGGCCTTCAGACCCGCCGCCTGGATCTCCTTGGTCGCCGCGTCCACCTCGGCACCGGTCTGGACGAACGGCACCACGGGCTTGCCGCGCGAGACGACGATCTTCACCGCGTCGTTCTTGCGCAGCTCCGCGCCGGCGGCGGGGTCCGAGCTGATGACGGTGCCGTTGGGCACGTCGTTGGACGCCACCTTCTCGACCAGGCCCGTCAAGTCGGCCTTCTGCAGCAGCAACATCGCGTTCTGCTCGGACTGACCGTTCAGCGCCGGCATCTCCGTGTACCGGTTCGCGTTCACGTAGTAGGCGAACGAACCGATGGCGACCAGCAGCACCGCGGCCACCGAGCCCCAGATGATGTAGAGCTTCTTGCGCCGTTGGCGCTGCTCCTCGGCCAGTTCGGCCTTCGTCTTCTTCTTCGGCGGGGTGCGCCTGCGCGGCGGGTCCTGCCGCTGCATCGTGCGCGTCGCCGAGATACCGGGTGGGGGCGTGGGAGGACCGGTGTTGATGGTCGTCATGGCCGCCGCGCCGGTGTTCGGCGGGCCGATCGGGGGCTTCGACACCGGCCTGGTCAGCTCCGCCACCGACGGAGGCGTCGCGCCCACCGCGACCGGGACCGGCCGCATGACGACCGTCCGGTCGTTCTCCGGCAGCGAACCGGGCACGGGCACCGGCTGCGGCGTGAGGCCCAGCTCCGTGCCCACGCGCTCCAGCTCGGCCAGGAACGCGTCGGCGTTCGCGGGCCGAAGCACCGGGCTGCGCCGCGTCGACTTGCGCACCAGCGTGTCGAGCGCCAGCGGGATGTCGGGAACCGACGGGACGTCCGAGTTCACGTGCTGGTAGGCCACCGAGAGGGGCGTTTCGCCCCGGTACGGCGCCTGGCCCGCCAGCATCTCGTAGAGCACGATGCCGGCCGCATACACGTCACTGCGCGCGTCCGCGGCGCCCGTTTCCACCTGTTCGGGTGAAAGATAGGCAACGGTGCCGAGGATCTCGCTGTCACTCGTGACGCCGTTGACGCCGATCGAGCGCGCCAGCCCGAAGTCCGCCACCTTGACCTGGCCACCCGGTCCGATCAGCACGTTCTCCGGCTTCACGTCCCGGTGCACGAGCCCCGCGCGATGTGCCGCGCCCAACGCCGACAGCACCGGCCCGAGGATGCTCAACGCGACGGCGGGAGCGAGCTTGCCGCGCTGGTTGAGCAGGTCACGGAGGTTGCCACCGTCGATGAGTTCCATCACCAGGTACACCTGGTCACCGTCGACGCCCTGGTCGTGCACGGACACCACGGCCGGGTGGTGCAACTGGGCCGCGGCCCGCGCCTCGCGCTCGAAGCGCGCCACGAACGCGGGGTCGGCGGTCAGGTGAGGATCCATCACCTTGATGGCGACATCGCGATCGAGGCGGGTGTCACGACCTCGATAGACGGTGGACATGCCACCCCGTGCGAGCACGGAGTCCACCCGGTAGCGCTGCTCCAGCAGTCCACCCATCACGTTCGAAACCGACCTCTCCACAGTGCGAGATGGTAAAGCTCAGGATGACCCGGTTGGCGGAAGGGCGTTCCCAGTTCGGTTATGGCATTGTGACCCCCGTGAGTGCGATTCCTGCCGCTGCGGATGTACTGGCTGCCGACCTGGAGGTTCTCGACCTCCCGGAGGTCGCCGACCGAATGGGGCTTCCGGTCACCCGGGTCCACCAACTGCTGCGCGACGGGCAGCTGCTCGCCGAGCGGCGCGCCGGCGTTCTCGTCATCCCGGCGGCGTTCCTCGCCGCCGGAGGAGCCGTGGTCAAGGGTCTGCCCGGCACCATCACGGTGCTGCGCGACCAGAACTTCTCCACGGCCGAGATCCTGCGCTGGCTCTTCACGGAGGACGAGAGCCTCCCTGGCACTCCGATCGAAGCATTGCGCGGAGACCGTGGGCGCGAGGTAAAGCGCCGCGCGCAGTCCATGGGCTTCTAGGACAGCCGACACGGCGGTTCCGGGCGTCTCCGCAGACGGGAGACGCCTGGGGCCGCCGTGTGCGTATCCGGAGGCCGTTGCGGCTAAAGCAGGCCTCACCGCTGCGTCACACGGGCTCGGGACGCACGTGCGAGGGGCGCGCGGGCGAGGAGGGCGCGGCCCGCACCGGGCACCGCCACGGCCAGCCGCCGCCACCGCGGCACGGCCACGCGCCGCCACAGCACTTCGCAGCCGACGAGCCCGAGGATGTCGCGGTACAGCGTGAACGCGGTCCGCACGCACGGCCGCGACGACGGCGTCAGCATCCCGATGCCCGGCTCCGCCGACTGATATATCGCATACGAGTGCGCGACGAGGTCGTCGAGCGCGTTGCGCACCCGCTCGTCCGCGCGACGAGTTCGTCGAACCCACCGCAGCAGGTCGAGGTCGACGCCGTGCGCGGCGAGGACGTCCTGCGGCAGGTAGACACGACCGCGGTCGAGGTCCTCGCCGACGTCGCGCAGGAAGTTCGTCAGCTGGAACGCCACCCCGAGCCGCGCCGCGTGCGGGGCGGCCTCCTCGCGCGGCACGACGGTGCCGAGCACGGGCAGCATCTGCAGGCCGATGACCTCCGCCGAGCCGTGCACGTACACGCCGAGCGCGTCGAGGTCGGCGTACTCCGTCACGTCGAGGTCCATCCGCATGGACGTGAGGAAGTCGGTGAACAGCGACCGGTCGATGTCGTAGCGGCGCATCGTGTCGGCGAGCGCGTTCAGGACCGGGTTCGACGGTTCCCCGCTGGTGAGACCACTGTCCAGAAGACGTTCGAGGCGGTCGAGTTCGCCCGCGCGGTCCTCGACCCCGGCGGCGTCGACGATCTCGTCGGCCCAGCGCGCGAACGCGTAGAGCGCGTGCACGGCGGGCCGCTGCTCGGGCCGCAGCAGCGTCGTGGCCAGGAAGAACGTCTTGCCGTACCGCGCGTTCACCCGGCGGCACGCGGCGTAGTCCGACGCCAGGCCTGCTGTCGCGGGGCTCATTCGTAACGGGTGGACAGGCCGAACGGGTCCGGCTTCACCAGCGACCGCGCCGCGACACCCGACACCACCAGCGCGAAGAACAGGTAGCCCCACGAGTACAGGGCCGTGTCGCCGTTCGGGAACGTCACCAGCATCAGGAACAGCGACGCCACCACCACGGTGACCAGCGCGCCCGTCGTCCAGGCGAACCCGGCGGCCAGTGCCAGCGGCCAGCTGAAGTACCAGGGCAGCGTCGCCGGCGACAGCAGCGCCACGGCCAGCATCGTCAGCGCGCCCCGCCGGATCGCGTCGCGCACCTCGCCGTCCCGCGACGCCCACCACTGCGTGTAGGCGATCCACACCAGCACCACGGACCCGATGCCGCGCGCGACGCCGAGGAAGATGCCGCCGTCGACGTAGACGAACCAGTTGACGACCATGCGCACGAAGTCGCCGACCGCGCTCGGCAGCGACAGCCAGTTGATGATCATCGACGAGCTGCGCAGCGCCGGGATCCAGCCGAGGCTCACCCCGGCGATCGCCGTGCACACCGCGAACGTCCCGAGGAACGCGACGAGGCCGGGCACCAGCGCCTTGCGGAACTGGGTCTTCTTGTCGCCGTCGAGCCGCGCCGCCCAGATCCAGACGAGGAACGGCACGATCACGACCGCCGTCGCCTTGACCGAGAACGCGAGCGCGAGCAGCACGAACCCCAGCACGTGCCTCCGGTCGAGCACGAGCAGCACACCGGCCGCCATCAGCCCGATCATCAGCAGGTCGTTGTGCGCGCCGCCGATCAGGTGGATCAGCACCAGCGGGTTCGCCGCGACCAGCCACAGCGCGATCGCCGACTTGCCGCCCAGGTGCCTGCTCAGGCCCGGCAGCGCCCAGCACAGCAGCACGAGGCCGCCCGCGAGCGAGAACCGCATGGCGACGACGCCGAGGATGACGCTCGCGTCCGTGATCCACACGATCGCCTTGGCGACCAGGATGAACAACGGCCCGTACGGAGCCGGCGTGTGCTGCCACACCCAGCTGACGTTCTCGGAGAGCGTGCTCTGCAGGACCGCGGGCCCGACCGTGTACGGGTCGTACCCGCTCAGCGCGAGTTGCCCCTGGGCCAGGTAGCTGTAGATGTCCTTGCTGAACAGCGGCGGCGCGAACAGCAGCGGCAACGTCCAGACCGTCACCGCGACCAGCACCGCGAAGTCGCCGATCTCACCCCACCGCACGAGGCGGCCGAGCCGGATCCACGCCCAGATGACGAGGCCGAGCCCGAGGTACAGGACCATGCTCGCGAGGTCGCGGCCGTGGCCGTAGCGCAGCCAGCTCAGCCCCACCTGGGCGAGCAGCGGGTCGCGCTCCAGGATCGCGCCGGCACCCATGCCCCCGAGCGCGATCAGCGCCACGCCCAGCAGGCCCAGCATGGTCGTGCGGATGGGGATGGCGTAGGTGTTCGTGCGCACGACTGGATCAAGCTCCTGTGGAGACGCCTCGGAGCTCGTGCGGGGGAGGGACGGGGTTGCTGCCATCGCCCGAACATCGTTGCACAACGCGCGGAAGCATCAGCAGGCAACAGCCCACACGGTCACGAGCAGTTAACCAACTCTCAGGAAAGAGCCCTCAAGATCGACTTCAGAAGGCCCGCTTCGTCGAGCTGATCGCGAGGTCCGCGAGCTTGGTCGCGGCCGGTTCGGCGACGGGGGCGTCGTCGAGGGCGGCCAGCGCGCTCTTCGTCAGCTCCTCGATGCGCTCCTCGACGGCGTCGACGGCGCCGACGTCGACGAGCGCGCGGCGGACCTCCTCGACGGTCTCCAGGTCGAGGTCGGGCTTGCCTAGAGCGATATCCAACACATCGGCACCGAACTGCATGCCCAGGGCCACGAGCAGCGTGCGCTTGCCCTCGGCGAGGTCGTCGCCCGCGGGCTTGCCGGTGACCTCGGGGTCGCCGAACACGCCGAGCAGGTCGTCGCGCAGCTGGAACGCGACGCCGATGTCCGCGCCGAACGCCCGCAGGCCGTCGATCAGCTCCGGCGAGCCGCCCGCCATCGCCGCGCCCATGTGCAGCGGCCGTTCGACGGTGTACGCCGCCGTCTTGAGCCGGTCGATGCGCAGCGCGGCGTCGGGGGAGGAGTCGCCCGTGGCCTGCGTCAGCACGTCGAGGTACTGGCCCGCGAGCATCTCCGTGCGCATGTCCCGCCACGGCTCGCTCATCCGGCGCAGCACGTCGGCCGGCAGTCCGGCGGCGAAGAGCATGTCGTCCGCCCACGCCAGCGCGACGTCACCGATCAGCACGGCCGCGGACATGCCGAAGCGTTCCGACGACCCGAGCCAGCCCTGCTCGCGGTGCCGCGCGCCGAACGCGATGTGCACGGTCGGCTTTCCCCGGCGCACCGACGAGGCGTCCATCAGGTCGTCGTGGATCAACGCGCACGCCTGGATCAGCTCCAGCGAGCTGACCGCCGTGAGCACCTCGGCCGCGAGTTCGCCGTCGGGGTCGCCCCCGGCCGCGCGCCAGCCCCACCACGCGTAGGTCGGGCGGATGCGCTTGCCCCCGCCCAGCACGAAGTCGGAGAGCGCGTCGACGGCGCTCGCGAAGCTCGGGTCCATCGCCTCGCCGGACGCTCGCCGGGAGGCCAGGTACGTGGTCAACGCTTGTTCGACGCGTGCGGGCAGAGCCCTGTCCTTATCGGTCATGCCGATCGGGTGGTGGGACACACGTCCATGGTCCGCTGTGTCCCGGGACACGCGCATGTCGGGGCCGCGTACCACATGGTGAGCTGGTGTCTCACCCACCGGAAGACCCACTAGGGTTGGAGCCATGACGTCGGTGGTGGAACGGCTCCAGGGGGAGTCTCCCAAGTTCTCGGTGGAGTTCCTCCCGCCGCGAGACGCGGAGGACGAGAAGGTCCTCTGGAAGGCCGTCCGCGAGCTCGAGGGCCTCGACCCGGCGTTCGTGTCGATCACCTACGGCGCCGGCGGGTCCCGGCGCGACCGCACGATCCGCGCCACCGGCCGCATCGCGCAGGAGACGACGCTGCTGCCCGTCGCGCACCTCACCGCCGTCGACCACTCGGTGGCCGAACTGCGCAACGTCATCGGCTGGTACGCGGCGATCGGCGTGCGCAACGTCCTCGCGCTGCGCGGCGACCCTCCCGGCGACCCGATGGGCGAGTGGGTCGCGCACCCGGAGGGCCTGAACTACGCCGACGAACTCGTGTCGCTCGTGCGCGAGCTCGGCGACTTCTGCGTGGGCGTGGCGGCGTTCCCGTACGGGCACCCGCGCTCGGCCGACCTCGACACCGACCTGAAGTTCCTGCTGCGCAAGCTCAACGCGGGCGCGGACTACGCGGTGGCCCAGCTGTTCCACGCGCCGGAGCCGTTCCTGCGGCTGCGCGACCGGGTGGCGGACGCGGGCTGCACCGCCGCGATCCTGCCGGGCATCATGCCGATGCTGTCGCCGCGCGGGCTGTCCAAGATCGTGGAGCTGTCCGGTGCCGATCTGCCGCTCGACGTCGCGCGCCGGCTGGAGCCGTACCTCGACGACGTCGCGGGGTTCCGGGCGACCGGCATCGACATCGCGACCGAGATGTGCCAGCGGCTGCTCGACGAAGGCGTTCCGGCGCTGCACTTCTACACGATGAACAGGTCGAAGGCGACGAAGGAAGTGCTGGGGCGCCTGGGCCTGGTGGCGCGCGCCTAGATCGTCGCCCTAGATCGTGACGTTGCGTTTGTGCGCGATGAGGGCGAGCACGACGACGATCAGCGCGGCACCGCCGGTGAGCCCGGCGACCAGCAGCGCCCAGCCGAAGAACGACTGGGAGTTCTCGCCCGCGTACTGCACGGTCGCCTGGAGCATCGAGGCCTGACCGGGCTTCGGAGACCACGCGATCGTGTTGTTCTCCTCCTCTCGGCCGTTGGTGTTCACGATCTTGCCGGGGAAGCTGACCTTGACCTGGATGTCCGCGCGTTCCACCGGGACCTGCGTCAGGTCGACCGACCCCGACAGCGTGACAAGATCACCCGACCGGCGGAAGTTGAGGCTGTAGCGGCTGTTGGACGAGCTGGTGGCCGTCGACAGCGTGCGCATCTCGTCGAACGACAGCCCGTTGAAGAACAGCTGCGTACCGGCGTAGGACTCCACCCGGTACGGCTTGGTGGTCACCCGGCTCGCGAGCTCCGGCGGCACCTTGAGCTGCGGGCCGGGATCGTTGTCCTGTGTCGGAGGGGTGGCCGCGACGATCTCGCCGGAGATGCGGTCGTCGTCCGACACGGCCATGGCGGCGTACACGCGCACGCAGCCACTCAGCGAAAACAGGGTGAGCAGCAAGAAGACCGGCAGCAGCAGTGCCCGGGAACGACGCACGGCGGACATCCTGCCAGGGTGGTCCAAACGACGCAGGTCCCCTCCGAAGGTCGTGAGCTTGACTAACTACCTTTTGGTGCCGAGGGGCGCGAGGTAGCGTCTCGAAACATGGCATCCGTGCACGACATCAGCAACAAATTCGTCCGCGACTTCGTGGCGCTCGACCCCATCACGGCCACGAGCCTGGGCTTCGCGGGCTCCGACGACCAGCTGACGGACCTCTCCCCGGACGGGCACGCCGCGCGCGACGACCTCGCCGCCCGCGCCCTCGCCGACGTCACCGCCGCCCAGCCCGCGGATGCCTCCGAGGAGGCGGCCCGCGCCGTCTTCCTCGAACGGATCGGCCTGGAGCACGAGCTGTACGAGGCCGGGGAGACCGAGTCCTCGCTGAACGTCATCGCGAGCCCGATCCAGTCCGTGCGCGACATCTTCGACCAGATGCCCACCGACACCCCGGAGCAGTGGGCCACGATCGGCCGCCGCCTCGCCGCCGTGCCCGCCGCACTGGACGGTCTGCGCGCCTCTCTCTCGCACGCCGCTTCCCGTGGGAACGTCTCCGCGCTGCGTCAGGTCACGCAGGTCGCCAAGCAGTGCGACACGTTCGCCTCCACCTTCTTCATCCCGTTCGCCGCGTCCGCGAACGTCGACGGCGCCGTCCGCACCTCTCTCGACGCGGGCGCACAGGCCGCAGCCGCCGCCTACTCCGACTTCGCGGCGTTCCTGCGCACGACGCTGGCCCCGCAGGCGCCGGCCAAGGACGCCGTCGGCGAGGAGCGCTACCGCCTCGGCTCGCGCTACTTCACCGGCTCGCGCCTCGACCTCGCCGAGGCCTACGCGTGGGGCTGGGAGGAGTTCCTCGGCATCGAGGCCGAGATGAAGGAGATCGCGGCGCGGCTCAAGCCGGGCGCCTCCCTCAAGGAGACCGCCGAGTACCTCGACGAGCACCCCCGCTACCAGGTGCACGGCCAGGACGGCCTGCGCAACTGGATGCAGGAGCTGTCCGACAAGGCCCTGCTCGACCTGCGCGACGTGCACTTCGACCTGCCCGACGCGCTGATGAACCTCGAGTGCAAGATCGCCCCGCCCGGCGGTGCCGTGGGCGCCTACTACACGCCGCCGACCGCGGACTTCTCCCGTCCCGGCCGCATGTGGTGGTCGATCGCCGAGGGCAAGTCGGTGTTCCCGACCTGGCGCGAGACCTCGACGGTCTACCACGAGGGCGTGCCGGGCCATCACCTCCAGTGCGCCACGGCGGTGTACCAGTCCGAGACCCTGAACGACTTCCAGCGCCTCATGTGCTGGGTGTCGGGCCACGGCGAGGGCTGGGCCCTCTACGCCGAACGCCTCATGCGCGAGCTCGGCTACCTCGGTGACGACGGCGACCTGCTCGGCATGCTCGACGCGCACCTGTTCCGCGCGGCCCGCGTCATCATCGACATCGGCATGCACCTGGAGCTCGAGATCCCGGCCGGCACCGGCTTCCACCCCGGCGAGCGCTGGACGCCCGAGCTCGGCCTGGAGTTCATGCTGACCCGCACCCTCTCCGAGGCGGCGCACGTCCACGACGAGATCGACCGCTACCTCGGCTGGCCGGGCCAGGCGCCGTCGTACAAGATCGGCGAACGCCTGTGGCTCGCCGCCCGCGAGGACGCGCGGACCCGCAAGGGCGCCGACTTCGACCTCAAGGTGTTCCACAAGGAAGCCCTGGAGATGGGCGCGATGGGCCTCGACACCCTGCGCGAACGCCTCGCCGCTCTCTGACCGACCGGGTGGTCCGCACCCGATATCCGATGTATCGGGTGCGGAGCGCGCCGCTTCTCGCGCTGGGGTGAGGAAGCCTGATGGACCTGCCTGAACTGTGCTTCCACCTGCGGCACCGGCGCCGGATGTACCTGCCGGACGACCGCTACGCGAGCGCCGTCGCGTTCGTCGTCGGCTTCGACCAGGCGCACGACGGGGTGCCGCTGGCGGGGTTCCAGGAGTACGTGGCGGCGCGGGTGGGCATGACCGGGTCGCCGCTCGTGTGGTCGTACCTGCTCGCGGGCGAGCTGGTGCCCGACGTCGTCGTCGCCGGCGACCGGGTGCCCGCCGAGCTGGACGTCCCGCTCACCGACCGGTTGGTCGAGGTGCTGGAAGCGTTCGTGGTCATCAGCGGGGGAGAACTGATATCCGATGTATCGGAGATCAGGGCGCGGCGAGCTGAGCGGGATCGGCGTAGCGGACGCGCACCCGGTTCGTGATCGGCTCGGGGTCGTCGGTCCGCACGAACTCGAGCCACGGCCCCGGTTCCGGCCGCACCGACGCGAACCCGTCACCGCTGCGGACCACCGGGTGCCCGGTCGCCGCGGCCGACGCCTGCGGGTCGGGGGAGTCGACGACGACGGCCGCGATCACGCCGGGGTACTCGGGGCGGGGTTCGAGGACGCAGAACTCGTTGCCCTGCGGATCGCGCAGCACCACCCACGGCACGCCCGCCTCCGACGCGGACTGACCGACGTCGGCGTGTTCGGCGCCGAGCTTCAGCGCCCGCGCGACGATGTCCGCCTGGTGTTCGGGCGAGGTCGAGGCCAGGTCGACGTGCACCCGGTTCTTCTCGATCTTCGGGGCGTCGCTCCACACGAACGTCAGCTCGATCTCGTCGCCGGCGAACTCGGACCAGAACGCGGCCAGCGCGGAGGGATCCGCCGACTCGAACGTGATTTCCACTCGTGCGAGGGTACTGTCTCGCGCGTGGCGAAGCTGGTGCTCGGACCTCTCCTCAGGTATGTCGACGCAACGTCCGCGACGGTGTGGGTCGAGACCGACTCGTCGTGCGAGGTCGCGGTGAACGGACGTACCGCGCGCACGTTCCAGGCGGGTGATCAGCACTTCGCGCTCGTGCGGCTGGAAGATCTGGGGCCACGCACCGAGTACGAGGTCACGCTCGACGACGAACTCGTCTGGCCGGAACCCGGCAGCGAGTTCCCGAAACCCGTCATCCGCACCACCGAGGTCCGCCGGATCGCCTTCGGTTCCTGCCGCGCCGCTCCCACCCAGCCGCTCGGGCCCGACGCGCTGGACGCGTTCGCGCAACGGCTGATGAAGACACCGGAGCAGGAGTGGCCGCAGGCCATGATCCTGCTGGGCGACCAGGTCTACGCGGACGAGCCGACCGAGGAAACCAAGCAGTGGCTGAAGAAGCGTCGTGACGGCACCGAGGAACCCGACGGCGAGGTCGTCCACTTCGGTGAGTACGCCCGGCTCTACCACGAGACCTGGGGCGACCCGGAGATCCGCTGGCTGCTGTCCGTCGTGCCCACCGCGATGATCTTCGACGACCACGACGTGCGCGACGACTGGAACACCTCGGAGACGTGGCGCAAGCAGATGGCCGACAAGCCGTGGTGGAAGGACAGGGTCCGCGGCGCCATCGCCTCGTACTGGGTCTACCAGCACCTGGGCAACCTCAGCCCGGCCGAGCTGGCGAAGGATCCCTTGTACGCCAAGGTGAAGGCCCAGGACACGGACGTGCTGCCGTTGCTGGAGGAGTTCGCCGAGGCCGCCGACAAGGAGGTGGACGGCCGCAAGTCGACGTGGTGGAGCTTCCGCCGCGACTTCGGCAGGGCCCGGCTGCTCATGGTCGACACGCGCTGCGGCCGCATCCTCGACGAGGGCGCCCGGCAGATGGTGAGCGACGACGAGTTCGCCTGGATCGAGCGCAACACCGAGCACGACGACGAGTACGACCACCTGCTGATCGGGTCGTCGCTGCCGTGGCTGATGCCGCACGCGCTCAGCCACATCCAGTCCATCAACGAGATCGGCGCGCAGAAACCGGGCTGGCAGGGCTGGGCCGCCGAGAAGATCCGGCAGGCCGTCGACCTGGAGCACTGGCCCGCGTTCCGCGCGTCGTTCGACCGGCTCTCCCGCATGATCGAGAAGGCCGGGAACAACGGCGCCGCGACGGTGTGCGTGCTGTCCGGCGACGTCCACCACAGCTATGTCGCCGAAGCCGAGTTCGCCAGGCCCACCAAGGCGTTCGTCGCGCAGCTGGTGTGCTCGCCGATCCACAACGAGGCGCCGAAGATCCTGCGGCCGGGGTTCCGGCTGTCGTGGTCGCGGCCGGCCTCGAAGGTGTTCCGGCGGCTCGCGACGTTCGTGGGGGTGCCGCAGGACCTGGTGCACTGGCGCAAGACCAGCGGCCCGCACTTCGGGAACTCCGTGGCGTTGCTGGACTTCGACGGCCGCCGCGCCCGTTACCGCCTCATCTCGGCAACGGGCGGGGAGACCGCCTCGGTGTCACTTGGTCGCGAGCCGCAGTAGCGCCCACAGCTGCGCGATCGCGTCGTGGTCGCCGATCGTCTCGACCATCCGGTCGGGCAACCGGCCCCACAGCCAGCGGTACATCGTCATCGGGCTCGCCGACACCTGGGCGTCGGCGAGGTGCGCGTCCTCCGGGTCGACGACGCGCCACGCCGACGCACCCTGCGGACCGCAGCGCGTGAGCCACAGGTGGTCCTCCACCCCGATCGCGACGAGGCTGTCCCGCGATCCCAGCACCCCGAGCACGTCCAGCTTGTGGCCCAGCCACAACGTGAGCACCTCGTCGACGCCGTCGACCGCCACCTCGTCGGTGACGGCGCCGACCTCCATGCCCGCGGCGCCCTGGACGTCCATGCGGTGCAGCGTCGTCTCGTGCGCGAGCCGGCGTCGCCAGAACCCGTGGTTCTGCTGCTGCGGCCACCACGTCGCGCATGGTTCGTCCTCGTCGTGCGCTTCGAGCCGGGCGATCACGGCCTGCGCTCCCGTGCGCATGAACTCCAGCGGGTCGGCGCCGGGTTCCGGGTAGTCCTGCCACTCGCCGGGTTCGGGTTCGCGGCCCAGGTCCATCCACGCCAGCGCACCGCGGTAACCGCCGCCGACGTGCCGCACGGTCTCCCCGAGGTTCAGTCCGGGACAGGCCGGCACGCCCTTGTGCGGTGGCTGGCCGATCGCGGACATGGCCAGCAGCTCCGCCTCGTGGCGGAGCACTTCCAGGTGGTTCACCTCCGCGCCTCGCTCATCACGCGGTCGACGAGCGTCACGAACTGAGCGGTCTGGCGCACCAGGTCGTCGGCCGTGCGCGCGTCGACGTGCCGGGTGATGCCCGCGAGCACGGCCGCCCGCGTGGACGACCACGACGCGAAGAACGCCGCCCACTCACCGAGTTCCGGCGCGATCGCGGTGAGCAGCACCCACGCGCTGGTCGGCCGGGAACGCCCGCGATGAGGGCGTCCGCGCAGCGCGAGCACCGCAGCGGCGGCCCGCAACGCGGCGAGGTAGGCGGTCGCGAACCGCTCGGAGGCCTCGGGCGCGCGTTCCGCCTCGGCGAGCGAGTCGTGGGCCTGCCGCAGCAACGCCAGCGCGGACGCGGGCGGCAACGACAGGGGTAACGGTTGTGGCCTCGGTATGGGCAACGGAATCGGGACGGCGACTGGGAAGGCTGCCGGATTCGAAAGTTCGGCTGTCATCTCGGCCTCCTCGTGGCGTCGGCGAACGACGTCACCGCCGAGGGGAAGCCGGCGGCTCTCGGAGGTGGGGTGCTTCCCCCACCCCACCTCCGAGGCATGGTGAGACTCGAACACATGTTCGAGTCCCCCTCAGCGTAGCTCCCGGCCGATGGATTCCTCAACCCGCCCCACCACGTGGGCGCGAGTCGTGGTCTGATGGAGACGTGAGTGCGCTCGAACACCCCGGAATCCGCAGGGTCGCGGAATCCCTGCCGCCCGCCACCGCCGAACGCATCGTCGTGCTGCCGGACGCCGTGCGGACAGCGGCGGCCGCGGCGCAGGCGGTGGGCGTGGAGGCGGGCGCGATTGCGAACAGCCTGGTCTTCGCCGCCGTGCGCGACGGCGAGGCCGCTCCTCTGCTCGTGCTGACGTCGGGCGCGCACCGCGCGGACACGTCGCTGATCGCCGCGCTCGTGGGCGCGGACGCCGTCAAGCGCGCCGACCCCGAGTTCGTCCGCGAGCACACGGGCCAGGTGATCGGCGGCGTCTCGCCGGTCGGGCACCCGGCGCCGATCGAGACCCTCGTCGACGAGTCCCTCTCCGGCTACACCGAGATCTGGGCCGCCGCGGGTCATCCGCACGCCGTCTACCCGACGACGTTCGCGGACCTGGTGGAACTGACCGGTGGCCGCGTCGCCGCGGTGGCTGTTTCCGGGGCGGTGCCGGCGTGACGGCGTCGCCGCGCCTGGAGCGCATCGTCGAGTTCACCGCCCAGGAGTTGAACGTGCGGCTGGGCGAGGCCCTCGCCCTGTACGTGACGGCCATGAACTACCCGCCCGGCACCGTGGAGCAGCGCGCCCCGATGTGGCTCGCGCACATGATGCGCGAGGACTGGCGCTGCGTCGTCGCGCTGGGCGAGCAGGACGAACTCGTCGGCATCGGCTACGGCTACCGCGGCGCGTCCGGTCAGTGGTGGCACGAGCAGGTGCGGCGCGGCCTGATGCAGGTCTCGCCGCCGCCCGTCGTCGAGGAGTGGCTCACCGACTACTTCGAGCTCACCGAACTGCACGTGCTGCCGCGCGCCCAGGGCCGCGGCCTCGGCGAGGACCTGCTGCGCCGCTTGATGGAGGGCGTGCCGTCCTCCCGCGTGCTGCTCTCCACGCCCGAAGGCCCGAGCAAGGCGTGGAAGCTCTACCGCCGCGTCGGCTTCGTCGACGTCCTGCGCCACTACCAGTTCACCGGCGACCCGCGCCCGTTCGCGGTGCTCGGCCGCACGCTCCCGGTCGTCTGACCCCGCGCTCCGCCGCCCCCGAGTCCTGTGGCTCGGGGGCTTTTTGTTGCGATCACCCAGCTCTCGCCCTACTCTCACCAATATGCAATATATTGGATATGGGTCACTGAAGGAGCGGGCGGCGGCCGAGATCCGGACGGCCATCGTGCGCGGCGACCTCGAACCGGGCACGCCGATCAAGGACGTCGAACTCGCCGAGAAGCTCGGCCTGTCCCGCACCCCGGTGCGCGAGGCGCTCGCCACGCTGACCGACGAGGGCCTGGTCGAGACCAAGCCGCACGCCTACACGCGGGTCACCGCACTGGAAGCGGAACCCGTGCGCGACGCCCTCGTCGTCGTGCAGTCCATGCACTCTCTCGCGATCGGCATCGCCGTGCCGAAGATGACGGCCGAAGACATCACCGCGATGCGCGCCGCGAACAAGGCCTTCCAGGCCGCGCTCGACGCCGACGACGCCACCGCCGCGCTGGCCGCCGACGACGAGTTCCACGCCGTCGCCGTCCGCTGCTGCGACAACTTCGCCGTCACCGCGACCATCGACCGCTACACCCCGCTGGTGCGCAGGCTCGAGCACAGCCGCTTCTCCTCGCCGCACGCGCGCCACTCCGTGACGCAGCACCAGCAGATCATCGAGGCCTGTGAGAAGGGCGACGACCTCCGGGCCGCCGCGCTGGCCGATGAGAACTGGAGCACCCTCAAGGAGGAACTGTGAACAGATTCCCGCTGCTCTTCGGCCCCTCGCCCGTCCACCGCCTCGACCGCCTGACCACCCACCTGGGCGGCGCCGCGGTCTGGGCGAAGCGCGAGGACTGCAACTCCGGCCTCGCCTACGGCGGCAACAAGACCCGCAAACTCGAGTACCTAGTCGCCGACGCCCTGGCCACCGGCTGCGACACCCTCGTCTCCATCGGCGGCATCCAGTCCAACCACACCCGCCAGGTCGCCGCCGCCGCGGCCCGAGCCGGCCTGAAGGCCGTACTGGTGCAGGAGAGCTGGGTCGACTGGGCCGACACCGGCAGCGACCGGGTCGGCAACATCCTGCTCAGCCGCATGATGGGAGCCGACGTCCGGCTGGTCAGCGCCGAGTTCGGCATCGGCGTCAAACCCGCCTGGGAACAGGCGATCGAAGAGGTTCGCGCCTCCGGCGGCAAGCCCTACCCGATCCCGGCCGGCGCCTCCGACCACCCGCTCGGCGGCATGGGCTTCGCCAACTGGGCCGACGAGGTCCGCCTGCAGGAAGCACAGCTCGGCGTCTTCTTCGACACCATCGTCGTCTGCTCCGTCACCGGCAGCACCCAGGCGGGCATGGTCGCGGGCTTCGCCGGCGAGAGCGGCCGCCGGGTGCTGGGCATCGACGCCTCCGCCAAGCCCGCCGAGACCCTCGACCAGATCACCCGCATCGCCCACAACACCGCCAAGCTCCGCGAGGTCACGGTGTCCGAAGAGGACATCCTCCTCGACGACCGCTTCCACGCCGGCACCTACGGCATCGCCGACGAGTCCACCGTGGACGCCATGCGCCTCGGCGCGAGCCTCGAAGGCATGATCACCGACCCGGTCTACGAGGGGAAGTCCCTGGCAGGGCTCATCCACCTCGTGTCATCGGGCGAGATCGGCCGCGACTCGACCGTCCTCTACGCCCACCTGGGCGGCCAGCCGGCCCTGAACGCCTACAGCTCGCTGTTCCCCGCCTAGGACACGCCCAGGCGTCCTGCGGCACGATCGTGGCAGGCGCCCGAAACGCCGGTGCGGCAAGGCATTTCGCGAGCGTTGGGGCGGTTGCGGCGAGACCGCCGTGGTCCGGCGGTGGACCCCGGCGGTGTGGCCGGGCAGCAGGTGGGATCGGTCGTCAGGCGCGCAGCCGCAGGCCCTTCGGGGTGGCGCGGAAGCCCGCCTCCTGCAGGACCGTGGCCAGGTGGGAGGTCAGGGCCACCTCGCCGTCGGCTCGCTGGACCGCCAGCTGGCCCAGCCAGCCGTCGCGGACCGCCCGGCTGAGGGCGTTGGCGGCGGTGCGGAGGGTGGGCTCGTCGTCGGTGAACGACAGCAGGGACTTGCCTCCTCTCTCGACGTAGAGGGCCGGGGTGCCGTCCACCAGGACGGCCAGCGCCCCTGCTTTGCGGGCCGGCCGGTGTTTGCCCTCGCCGAGCGGGTCCGGCCAGGACAGGGCCGCCCCGTAGGGCTGGGCCGGGTCGGCCGCGGCCAGGACCACCGCTTCCTGGTCGGACGCCGGTGACTGGCCCGGTGGGCGGGAGAGGGCTCGCATGCGGTCGACGGCGCCCCGGGCCGCGAACTGGGCCGCGCCCAGGCCTTCGACCACGTAGCCGCGGATCACCTGGCCGGACTCCTCCATCGCGCGCAGCACCTTGTAGACGCCGCTGAAGCCGCCCGTCACCCGCTCGGTGTCGAGGGCGCCCCTGGTCAGGACGCCGTGGCGTTCCAGGAACGCCTCCGCCCTGGCGTGGGCGCGACGGGTCGGGTCCTGGGCCGGGACCACGGCCAGGGACCAGCGGCCCGCGGCGGTGGGCGGGCCGCTGCGGGACGGCATGTCCGGGCGAGCCGCTCGCAGGCGGGCGTAGCGACCACGCGGAACCGCCCGGCGGGGTTTGTGGGCCGCTCCGCCGCCGGAGACCATGGCGCGCAAGGGGGACAGGGTGTCGTTGGTGACCAGGCCCGCCCACACCAGGTCCCAGAGGGTGCCGACCACCTCTGCGTCGGTGCACGCCACCGACAGCGAGGCCCGGTCCACCACCTGGCGGAAGAACAGGGCGCCGCCCGCCAGCGCCTCCAGGACGGCGGTGTGCAGCGGCGACTCCGGGACCGACTCCTGCACCAGGTCGGGCAGCAGGAGGTCGGCCACATCGGTGGGGGCCAGCGCGATCCAGCCGTCACCGCCGCTCAGGGCACCGCAGCCGGTCCAGGTCACCTCGCCGGACGCCGTCAGCTCGTCCAGCAACGCCGGGTAGTAGCCGGGCAGGCGCGACGGCAGCAGCAGGGACTCCAGCGCGCTCGCCGGGAGCGGGGCGCCCGCCAGCTGTTCCACCACCGAGAAGACGTCGTCGATCGTCGGGGCCGAGCGCAGGCGGCGGCCCAGGCCGTGCCACTGCGGCAGGAACCGGCCCAGGGCCGCCGGCTCCACCGGTTCGACCTCGGAGCGCAGCAGCGCCAGGGAGGCCCGGCGCAGCCGGCGCAGGACGTCCGCGTCGCAGTACTCGGTGTGCGTGCCGCCGGGGCGCAGTTCGCCGCGCACCAGGCGGCCGGTCGCGGCCATCCGTTCCAGCACGGCCGTCACCACGGCCACGCCCAGACCGAAACGGGCGGCGGGTTCCGCGGCGGGGAACGGGCCGTGCGTGCGGGCGTAACGGCTCAGCAGGTCGCCCAACGGGTCCGCCACCGGTTCGGTGAACGCCTCCGGCACGCCCACCGGCAGGGCCACGCCCAGAGCGTCGCGGACCCGGCCCGCGTCCTCGATCGCGATCGTGCGCTCCTCGCCCGCGATGCGGACCCGGATCGCCCGGCGTTGCGCCAGCAGTTCGTCGAGCCACTCGCGGGGCACACCCCGCTCCAGCGCCTCGGCGTCGGAGAGATCTCCCAGGAACCGCAACAGGTCCGCGGTGTCCTCGGCGTGCCGGGGGCGCCTGTCCTCGCTCAGCCGCTGCAACGCGCGTTCGACCTCGGTCACCACGTCCGGGTCGAGCAGTTCGCGGATCGCCTCGGAGCCCAGGAGTTCCGCGAGCAGCGTCGAGTCGAGCGACAACGCCGCCGCGCGCCGTTCGGCCAGCGGCGCGTCGAGTTCGTAGAGGAACATGCCGACGTACCCGAAGAGCAGGCTGCGGGCGAACGGCGACGGCGACTGCGTCTCCACCTCGACCACCCGCACCCGCCGCGCGCGGACGTCCGACATCAGCTCGCGCAGGCCCGGCACGTCGTAGACGTCCTGCAGGCACTCGCGCATCGCCTCCAGCACCACCGGGAAGCGCTCGTACTTCGAGGCGACCGACAGCAGCTGCGCCGACCGCTGCCGCTGCTGCCACAACGGCGTGCGGCGGCGCGGATCGCGGCGGGGCAGCAGCAACGACCGGGCCGCGCACTCGCGGAACCGGGCCGCGAACAACGCCGAGCCGCCCACCTCCGCGACCACGATCTGCTCGACCTCGTCCGGGTCGAGCAGCACGTCCTCGGCGCTCGCCGTCACCTCCGCGCCCTCGTAGTCCAAAGCGTCCGGCAGCCGCAGCACGATGCCGTCGTCGGAGTGCGCCGCCTGCACCTCGACGCCGCGCTTCTCCCGCAGCCGGGCCGCGATCGCCAACGCCCACGGCGCGTTCACCTGAGCACCGAACGGCGAGTGCACGACGAGCCGCCAGTCGCCCAGTTCGTCGCGGAACCGTTCCACCAGAACGACTCTGTCGTTCGGGACGTGCCGGGTCGCCTCCCGCTGCTCGCCCAGGTACGCGAGCAGGTTGTCCGTCGCCCACTCGTCCAGACCGGCCGACGCGGCCCGTTCCCGGGCCGCCGCGTCCTCCATCGTGGACACTTCGCGCAGGAACTTCCCCATCGCCCGGCCGAGTTCCAGCGGACGGCCCGGCGCGTCGCCCTTCCAGAACGGCATCCGCGCGGGCTGCCCCGGCGCGGGCACCACGATCACCCGGTCGTGCGTGATGTCCTCGACCCGCCACGACGACGTGCCCAGCAGGAACGTGTCGCCGACGCGGGACTCGTAGACCATCTCCTCGTCGAGCTCGCCGACGCGCGAGCCGGGGCCGTTCTCCGAGGCCGGGGTCATGACCGCGAACAGCCCCCGGTCGGGGATCGTGCCGCCGGAGGTGACCGCCAGCCGCTGCGAGCCCGGCCGGCCGCGCAGTTCGGAGTTCACCCGGTCCCAGGTGATCCGCGGCCTCAGTTCGCCGAACTCCTCGGACGGGTAGCGGCCCGACAGCATGTCGAGCACCGCGTCCATCGCCGAGTCCGGCAGCCCGGCGAACGGCGCCGCCCGCCGCACCAGCGCCGTCAGGTCGGAGACGAGCCACGACTCCATCGCCACCATGGCGACGACGTGCTGCGCCAGCACGTCGAGCGGGTTGCGCGGGAACTTCACGGCCTCGATCGCGCCGTCGCGCATCCGTTCCGCCACCACCGCGCACGACACCAGGTCGCCGCGGAACTTCGGGAACATCACGCCCCGCGACACCGCGCCCACCTGGTGCCCGGCCCGGCCGACGCGCTGCAGGCCGGAGGCGACCGACGGCGGCGCCTCGACCTGCACCACCAGGTCGACCGCACCCATGTCGATGCCGAGCTCCAGCGACGACGTGGCCACCACGCACGGCAACCGGCCCGACTTCAGGTCCTCTTCCACGGCCGTGCGCTGCTCACGCGACATGGACCCGTGGTGCGCGCGGGCGACGGACGCCGTCTTCTGCACCGTCATGCCCGACTGCCCGATCGCCTCCGCCGGGAAGGACTCGAGCTCCGCGGCCTCCTCGGCGAGTTCGTTCAGGCGCGCGGTCAGCCGTTCCGCGAGCCGCCGCGAGTTCGCGAACACGATCGTCGACCGGTGGGCCCGCACCAGTTCCAGCACCCGCGCCTCGACCGACGGCCAGATGGAGGTGCGTTGCTCGGCGCCGGCGGCCGACCCCGACACCTCGCCCGTCGGCTGGCCGAGCAGCGTCATGTCCTCGACCGGCACCTCCACCTCGACCTGGATGGTCTTCGGCGTCTTCGGCTGCACGACCGTGATCGGCCGCCCGCCGGACAGGAACGTGCTGATCTCCTCGACCGGCCGCACCGTCGCGGACAACCCGATCCGCTGCGCCGGCCGCTCCAGCAACGCGTCCAGCCGTTCGAGTGACAACGCCATGTGCGCGCCGCGCTTGGTGCCCGCCACCGCGTGCACCTCGTCGACGATCACCGTCTCCACGCCGCGCAGCGACTCCCGCGCCGACGACGTGAGCAGCAGGAACAACGACTCCGGCGTCGTCACCAGCACGTCGGGCGGGGTGCGCCCGAACGCCCGGCGCTCCTCCGGCGACGTGTCACCCGTGCGCATGCCGACCGTGATCGACGGCTCCGCGAGCCCCAGCCGCTGCGAGGCCTGCCGGATCCCGGTGAGCGGCGCGCGCAGGTTGCGTTCGACGTCCACCGCCAGCGCCTTCAACGGCGACACGTACAGCACCCGGCACCGGCGTTTCGGCTCCGCGACGGGAGGCGACGACGCCAGCCGGTCGAGCGCCCACAGGAACGCCGCCAGCGTCTTGCCCGAGCCCGTCGGGGCGATGACCAGCGCGTGCTCGCCCGCCGCCGCGGCCGCCCATGCCCCCGTCTGCGCCTGGGTGGGCGCGGCGAAGGCCCCGGCGAACCACTGCCTGGTCGCCGGTGAGAATGCCTCCATCACGTCCATGGCGACCATCATGACGCCGGGGTCCGACAATTTCTGATTACGCAGGTCCGAGCACCCGGCAGAGGCCGCTGTGGCACGATCACCCCGTACGTCCTGCGAGGGGAGCACGGTGCGCGTCCTGTCCGTCGACCTGGGCACCGCCAACACGGTTGCGGTGCTGTCCGACCACGGAGTCGTGGATGTGGACGGGGGGCCGACGATGCCCTCGTCCGTCTACCTCGACGAGGACGGCTCCCTGCGCGTCGGCAGAGAGGCGGAGCGGCGCTCCCGCGAGGACCCGTCGCGCTACGAGGCCAACCCCAAGCGCCACATCGACAAGGCGACGATCAAGCTCGGCGAGCAGAACCTGCCGGTCAACGACGCGCTCGCGGCCATCTACGCACGCGTGATGGAGGCCGTGACGGCGCTGCTGAAGGGCGAGCACCTCGACGAGATCCGCCTGACGCACCCGGCCGAGTGGGGGCCGAGCAGGCGCAACAGGCTGCTGTCCTCCGCGCGCCTCGCGGGCATGACCGGCGAGCTCGTGCCGGTGCCCGAGGCCATCGCGGTGGCCTCGCTCGGCGGCGGCCGCCCGCTCGCCGTCTACGACTTCGGCGCCGACACGTTCGACGTCTCCGTGCTCGACGCCCAGCACCGCATCCTCGCCGACGGCAGCCTCAGCGACGTCGGCGGTCTCGACATCGACCAGGCGCTGCTCGAGCACATCGGCCGCATGGTGTCGCACAAGGACCCGGCCGGCTGGCAGCGGCTGCTGCGCCCCACCACGATCGACGACCACCGCGCGCGCCTGGGCCTGCGCGAGGAACTGCGCCTGGCGAAGGAGGACCTCTCCGAGCTGCCCCAGGTCGAGGTCCTGATGCCGGAGCCGTTCGAGAAGGTCGTCATCACCCGCGCCGAGCTGGAGGGGCTGGTCAGGTCGAGCCTGATCCGCACCACCGAGGTCCTGATCTCCGCGGTCCGCAGGGCCGGGGTCACGCCCGAGCACGTCTACCTCGTCGGCGGCTCCTGCCGGATGCCGCTGGTCGCGCAGATGATCGCGGAGAAGGTCGGCATCGTCCCGACCAACCCCGACCACCCGGAGACGATCGTCGCGTCCGGCGCGCAGGTCGTGGACCGCGAGATGATCACGCTCAAGACCGAGGACGACAAGCCCAAGTTCGTCGAACCGCCCACGGTCGTGACCGCGCCGGTCAGCCCCGCCGTGACCGGGCCGCACCCGGTGAACCCGAACGTCAGCGGCCCGAACCCGGTGGTCAGCGGCTCGTATCCGAGCGGGTCCTACCCGAGCGGCGCGTACTCGGCGAGCGGCACCTACCAGCTCACCAGCCCGTACCCGAACCCGAACGTCAGCGGCAGCTACCCCGCGAACTTCCCGCAGCAGCAGGCGCCCAAGAAGAACACCAAGAAGGTCTTCATCGGCGTCGGCGCGGCCGTCGTCGCGGTCGCGGCGATCATCGGCGCGACCGTCGCGCTGTCCGGCCCGAACCTGCCGAGCGCCGACGAGTGCAAGGACGACGTCTCGCAGGACGAGCAGGGCTTCACGAAGTGCCTGCGCCAGCTCGCGGGCCACGTGCCCGACGGCGGCGGGTGCGAGAAGGCCGACTCCGCGCAGATCACCGGCATGGAGGAGATCAAGGGCACCGTCGTGAGCTGCACGATCCGCGACGGCTACGCGGTGCAGTACATCCTCACCGACAGCGTCACGGGCGCGGAGAACAACGCCGACGCCATCACCAAGTCGTTCCAGACCGACCGCGTCGAGGCCGACTGGACCGGCAACGGCCTGCAGGGCGACTACCGCGCGGCCACCTCCAGCGGCACCGGCGTGCTCGTGTTCCGGGCCAAGGACCGCCCCATGTTCGGCATCCTCACCAAGAACGCCGAGGAGAACGCCGACGAGCTCAAGCCGGACGAAATGGCCGATTTCTTCGAGAAGTCGGTGCAACCGGGCGAGTAACCGCCCCCGATGGACCTGTCGCAGCGAGGTCCGGCCGTGCCACGATCGTGATCATGGTGACCGTCGCGCCGCAGGTCGAACGCGTGCAGCGCAAGGTCGTCCGCGTGCTGACCGGCACCCAGGTCCTGGGGTCGGCGGCGGTGACGATCGGCCTCGCGTTCAGCACGCTGATCGCCGCCTCGCTCTCCGGGTCCGAGGCCGTCGGCGGCCTCGCGCAGACGGCGGCCGTGGCCGGAGCGGCGTTGCTGGCCCTGCCCGGCGCCCGGCTCGCGCAACGCGGCGGGCGTCGTCCCGCGCTCGTCCTCGGCTACGGCATGGGCGGGCTCGGCGCGGTGATCGCCGCCGTCGCCGTGGGCCTCGGACTGTGGCAGGTGCTGCTGGTCGGCCTGCTCCTGTTCGGCGGGGCGTCCAGCGCGAACTACGCGGCCCGCTACGCCGCGACGGACCTCGCGCACCCGCACCGCCGCGCCCGCGAACTCTCCCGCGTCGTGTGGGCGGCCATGATCGGCGCGGTCATCGGCCCGAACCTCGCCGACCCCGCCGGACGCGCGGCCGGCGCCCTCGGCCTGCCGGCGGGCGTGGGCCCGTTCCTGCTCGCGGCCGTCGTGCTCGGCGCCGCCGTGCTGGTGATCCAGTTCGGACTGCGGCCGGACCCGCTGGTCGTCGTGAAGAGCACACGACCGGTTGAATCCGCCCACTGCGCAGGGGGATCGAGCGCCACTCCCGGTGGCCTGAAGATCTGGGGATCACTCGGTCCCATGGCCCGGCTCGCACTCGTTGGTGTGATGTTGTGCCACACCGCGATGGTCGGGCTGATGTCGATGACACCGGTGCACATGAACCACGCCGGGTCGTCGTTGCGCGTCGTCGGCGTCGTGATCAGCCTGCACGTCGCCGCGATGTACGCCGCCAGCCCGTTGTTCGGGTGGATGGCGGACAAGATCGGGCGCGTGCCGGTGCTCGCGATCGGCGCGTCGCTGGTGGTGGCGGCCTCCGGGGTCGCCGGGATGGCGCCCTCGCACGACGCGCCGCAGCTCGCCGCGGGACTCGCGCTGCTCGGGTTCGGCTGGTCGGCCGGGCTGGTGGCGGGCTCGGCGCTGCTGACCGAGTCCGTGCCGGTGGACGACCGGCCCGCGGCGCAGGGTCTGTCCGATCTGGTGATGAACGTCGGTGGCGCCATCGGGGGAGCGGTGTCCGGCGTCGTCGTGACGGCGTGGTCGTACGCGGCGCTCGGGCTGATCGTCGGGTTCACCGCGCTGCCGTTGCTCGTCGTGTGCCTGCTGACCTCACTGCGCAGGCCCGTTCGTTAGGGTCTCCCGGTGCGCATCACCATGTTCCGCAAACTCATGGCGGGGGAGTTCGGCCAGGTCAGGGCCGAGATGATCGCCCACGACCACGTCCTGTCGTCGCTCGGCGGCCGCACCGCGGACCAGGCACTGGAGGCCGGGATCGGCGCGAAAGAGGTCTGGATCGCGGTCTGCAACGCGTTCGAAGTTCCTGAAAATCGTCGTTGAGCAGCCGGTTCGGAGTGTCACGTGTGCTCGAACACGTGTTCGGCTACAGTGGCCGCGACCCCCGGCTTCGCAGAATTGTCAGACCCCGCCAGTAGCGTCAGGTCCAACATGACGAAGCAACGGCAGACGACAAAAGGTGGACCCAAGATGGCACCCGCAGCACCCGACCGGGACAAAGCGCTCGAGCTGGCCCTGGCGCAGATCGACAAGCAGTTCGGCAAGGGCTCCGTGATGCGCCTCGGCGAGGAGGGCCGGGCCCCGATCGAGGTGATCCCGACCGGCGCGATCGCGCTGGACGTGGCGCTCGGCATCGGCGGTCTGCCGAAGGGTCGCGTCGTCGAGATCTACGGTCCTGAGTCCTCCGGTAAGACCACCGTCGCCCTGCACGCCGTCGCGAACGCCCAGAAGGCCGGCGGCATCGCCGCGTTCATCGACGCGGAGCACGCCCTCGACCCGGAGTACGCGAAGCGGCTGGGCGTCGACACCGACGCACTGCTGGTCTCCCAGCCCGACACCGGTGAGCAGGCGCTCGAGATCGCGGACATGCTGGTCCGCTCCGGCGCGCTCGACATCCTGGTCATCGACTCGGTCGCCGCCCTCGTGCCGCGCGCCGAGATCGAGGGCGAGATGGGTGACAACCACGTCGGTCTGCAGGCCCGCCTGATGAGCCAGGCGCTGCGCAAGATCACGGGTGCGCTCAGCGCGTCCAACACGACCGCGATCTTCATCAACCAGCTGCGTGAGAAGATCGGCGTGATGTTCGGCTCCCCGGAGACCACGACCGGTGGTAAGGCGCTGAAGTTCTACGCCTCCGTGCGTCTGGACGTGCGCCGCATCGAGACCCTGAAGGACGGCGGCGAGCCCGTCGGCAACCGCACCAGGGTCAAGGTCGTGAAGAACAAGGTCGCGCCGCCGTTCAAGCAGGCCGAGTTCGACATCCTCTACGGCAAGGGCGTCTCCCGCGAGGGCTCGCTCATCGACATGGGCGTCGACCAGGGCATCCTGCGCAAGTCCGGTGCCTGGTACACCTACGAGGGCGACCAGCTGGGCCAGGGCAAGGAGAACGCCCGCAAGTTCCTGCTGGACAACCCGGACATCGCCAACGAGGTCGAGAAGCGCATCAAGGACAAGCTCGGCATCGGCGCCACCCTCGACGCCGAAGAGGCGGCCCCCGCCGCGCCGGTCGAGTTCTAAGAGGTAGTGGGGTTTGGACGAGGCTGAGGAGCAGCGCAAGGCGCGGGACATCTGCTACGCGCTGCTCACCGCCAGGGCCCGCTCCCGGCAGGAGCTGCACGACGCCCTGCTGCGCAAGGGAATCAGCGCCGGTGCCGCCGAGGTCGTGCTCGGCAAGTTCGACCGCGCCGGCCTGATCGACGACGCGCAGTTCGCCGAGATGTGGGTGCGGTCCCGGCACACGTACAACGGCCTGGGCCGCCGCGCCCTGGCCATGGAACTGCGCCGCAAGGGCGTGGCGGACGAGGTGGTGGCCGAGGCCGTCGCCGCGGTCGACAGCGAGGCGGAGGAAGAACGCGCCCGCGAGTTGGTCCGCAAACGCCTGCGCACCCTGTCCGGCGTGGACGAGACGACGAAGATCCGCCGCCTCGTAGGAGCGTTGGCGCGCAAGGGTTATGCGGAAGGCCTGGCCTACCGCGTGGTCCGCGACGAGCTGCGCGACGCGGGCGACGAGGCGTCGGCGCTCGACGAGCCGTGGTAGCCGCTCAGTCGGGAACGTCTGAGCGGCGGCGTTCGCGGTAGCACCGAGTTCGGCGCTACCGCGAGTAATCTGGTTGACGTGAGCACCACTCCCGACGCGTCGTCCGCGGTGACCCCCACGGTCTCCGACCTGCTCTGCTTCGACCTCTACACGACGTCGCGAGCGGTCACCGGCTTCTACCGCCCGATCCTCGACAAGGCGGGCATCACCTATCCGCAGTTCCTGGTGATGCTGCTGCTGTGGGAGCGGGACTCGCGGCCGATCAGGGAGCTCGTCAAGGAGCTCGACCTGGAGTACAGCACGCTCTCGCCGCTCATCAAGAGGCTGGAGAAGAGCGGCCTGCTGGTGCGCGTCACGCACCCCGAGGACGAGCGCTCGGTGCTCGTGCAGCTCACGGACAAGGGCCGCGACCTGCAGTGGATCGGCGCCGAGATGACCAACCAGCTCGGCAAGGCCCTCGGCATGACCAGCGAGGAGATCACCGTCCTGCGCAAGGCGCTGCACCGCGTGAAGCACGGCGCCGAACGCTAGGCGCACCGTCGTTGCCGGACAACGGGTCTGCGTTCTGAGCGTCGTTCTGCGGGCCTTCACCCACCGGTGAGCTGAAACACATCGCGCACGAGGTAACTCGTCGGGTAACTTACATCGTGCACGACCTAATCGAGCGCGATGCGACACCTTCAAGGTGCCCGACGAGAGAGTGAGAGAGCAATGCGAGTTCGCAAGGTGATCGCGGTCCTGGGAACGCTGCTGGCGCTGGGTGCCGTTGTCCCGTCCAGCGCGGGCGCTGCCGACGAGACCGCCGAAAAGCACGGTGCCAAGAAGCCCACGGTCGTGCTGGTGCACGGTGCGTTCGCCGACGCGTCCAGCTGGAACGGCGTGGTGGACCGCTTGCAGCGCAAGGGTTTCCCGGTGGTGGCGGTGGCGAACCCGCTGCGTTCGGTCTCCGGTGACGCGAACTACCTGAAGCAGGTGCTGGCCTCGATCGACGGCCCGATCGTGCTCGCCGGGCACTCCTACGGCGGCATGGTCCAGTCGGCCGCGGCGGCCGGCAACAAGAACGTGAAGTCGCTCGTCTACATCGCGGCGTTCGCGCCGGAGAAGGGCGAGAGCGCCCTCGGGCTGAGCAACAAGTTCCCCGGCAGCACCCTCGGGGACGCGGTGCGGCCGATCCCGCTCGGTGACGGCACCACCGATCTGGTGATCGCGCAGGACAAGTACTGGCAGCAGTTCGCGGCCGACGTGTCCCGCAAGGACGCGACGATCGCGGCGGCGACCCAGCGGCCGATCAACGACACCGCGCTGAACGAGGCCGCCGGTGAGCCCGCGTGGAAGACGATCCCGTCGTACTTCCTGGTGGCCGGCAAGGACAAGAACATCCCGCTCGCCGCGACGAAGTGGATGGCCGAGCGCGCCCACGCGCGTGAGCTGGTCGAGGTCAAGAACGCGTCGCACTCGGTGGCCGTGTCGCACCCGGACACCGTGGCTGACCTGATCGTGCGCGCCGCACGGTAAGCACGGCTGGGGACGGGGAAACCGGGACGCGGGCAGGGGCGTCCCGGTTTCGCCGTGTCTGGGGCCGGAGCTACTGCGGCTTCACGACCGTGCAGCCGGGCAGGGTGAGGTCGAGGGTGGAGCCGCGGCCGAAGCAGGCGACCAGGCCGGCGGTCTGCTGGCCGTAGCTGATGCCTTTGTGGACGGTGATCTCGCCGGTGGCGTCGACCTCGCACGGGTTGTTCATCGTGCAACGGCCGCCGCTCTCGTTGCCCGTGTTGTTGACGCCGACGACCTTGCCGCTCGCCGCGTCGATGATCGGCGAGCCCGACGTACCGCCGATGGTGTCGCAGTACGGGGTGTAGCGCAGCGAGTCGTTCCAGGTCCACTTCGCTTCCCTGACCTGGTGGACGACGGCGTCGACCCGACACGAGTAGATCTTGGTCCAGTAGCCGGAGACGATCCGGATGCCGGACCCGGCTGCGGGGCCGGACGCGGACAGGTCGAGCGCGCGGGCGCCGTGCTTCTGCTGGAGCTGGCGGTAGGTCTGGTCGAGCCGGTAGAGCGCGGCGTCGGTGCCGGTCATGGTCGCGTAGACGATCTCGGTGCTCTGCAGCTTCGCGAGGGGTCCGCCGGAGCCGTTGAGCAGCGTGAAGTCGCGGTTCGCCGGGACGTCGGCGAGCGCGGTTCCGGGTTTCATCAGTTCGACGCAGTGGCCGTTGGTGAGCACGAGCGCCTGGTCGGACGAGGTCGAGCCGGGCAGGCGGACGAGCGAACCCGAGCAGTTGTCCAGCTTCACCGCGCCGGTGAAGCCGGCGGCCTGGGCGGGAGTGACCATGACGCCGAGGGCGGTGAACGCGGTGAGCAGAGTTGCGACGAGTCGTCGTGCCATGCACGGATCGTAGTCGATCAACTACCTTCGGGAGTCGGCTGACTGGCCGCTCCGTAACTCGATCGGGTGACGGAGCTGGGTGGAGCTAACAGTCGAAGCGGACCAATCGACGTCGTGGTCACACATCGCAACCGCCAGGAGCCGTGATGACCTACCCGATGCCGCCCGCCTACGCCGAACCCCCGGCCGCACCGCCGAAGCCCGCCCGGTTCGGCGCGCTCGCCTGGACCTCGGTGATCCTCGGGATCGTCGGCATCCTCAGCTCGTGGCTCATCTTCTTCAACAACCTCACCGCGATCGCCGCTTTCGTCGGCGTCGTGCTCGGCATCATCGCGTTGTTCGGCACGCGCAAGGTGCTGGCGGCGATCGGCGTCGTCCTGTGCGTGGTGGCGATCGTGCTGACGGTGGTCGCGCAGAAGGCCGCGGTCGAGGAGCTCGACAAGATCCTCGGCGACACCAACCAGGGCCAGGCCGGCACTCCCGGTGAGACCGCGAAGCAGGACGCGCTGGTGCAGAACCCGACCTGGGGCAAGCGGTTCACCTGGGACAACGGCCTCGCGGTCGACGTCGCCGCGCCGGTCGCGTGCCAGCCGGGCCAGTACGCGGCGCCGTCGTCGATCGCCCGCGCGGTGAAGTTCGAGATCACCATCACCAACGGCACGAGCGCCGCGTTCGAGACCGCGCTGATGTCGATCGGCACCGACGCGCAGTTCAACGGCCAGAAGGCCGAGATGGTGTTCGACAGCAGCGGCGGCTGCGACAGCACGTACGACTCGGCGACCGTGTTGCCGGGCAAGACCTACACGTTCCACGTCGCCTACGCGGTGGGCGCGCAGCCCGGTGAGATGCAGCTCGTGTTCGAGCCGACGTTCAACTCCGCCAAGGCCGCGTTCGTCGGGCAGGCGTAAACCGTTCGCTCGCGGGCACACCGACGGGTTACAAATCGGGGCATGTTGCGCAAGTACCCGCGAACGCCCCACCTCGAGGGCTCGCGCCTGCAACCGGGCGACGAGGACCTCGACCAGGTGCCGTTCCGCGCGATCGCGGGGCGGCACCTCGTCGTCGAGGAGAAGCTCGACGGTGCCAACGCGGGCATCAGCTTCGACTCCGGCGGCGTGCTCAAGCTCCAGTCCCGCGGTCATTTCCTGGCGGGCGGGCCGCGTGAACGGCAGTTCGCGCCGTTGAAGGCGTGGGCCGCGACGCACCAGGGAGTGCTGTGGGAACGGCTCGGCACGCGGTTCGTGCTGTACGGGGAATGGCTCTATGCCAAGCACACCGTGTTCTACGACGCGTTGCCCCACCACTTCTGCGAGTTCGACCTGCTCGACCGGGAGACCGGCGCGTTCCTGTCCACACCGGAACGGCGGCGGCTGCTCGCCGGGACGCCGGTGGTGCCGGTGCCGGTGTTGCACGAGGGGGAGTTGCGCCGGCTGAAGGACCTGACCGCCCTGCTCGGCCCGTCGACGTGCCGCACCTCGGGGTGGCGTGAGGCGTTGGTGGCCTCGGCCCGTGCGTTGGGGCAGGACCCGCAAGTCGTTGTCGCGGAAACGGATTCCGACGACGACATGGAAGGCCTCTACATCAAGGTGGAGGAGGGCGGGCGCACGGTCGAGCGCTACAAGTGGGTGCGGCCGACGTTCCTCACCGCCGTGCTGGACTCGGGCAGTCACTGGCATGACCGTCCGATCCTGCCGAACCAGGTGGTGGCCCGTGGTTGACCGACCCACGTTCGAGCAGCTCTGCCCGAACGGTCCGGAGTGGACTCTCGACTGGGACGCCGTGCGTGCGGCGTTCCCGTGGGTGCGTGCTCTCGAAGGCGTGCCGCAAGATCCCTTGCACCACGCCGAGGGTGACGTCGCGACACACACCCGCATGGCGTGCGAGGCCTTGGCGTCGTTGCCCGAATGGCGCGCGCGACCCGAATCAGACCGCGTGCGGTTGTTCGCGACGGTGCTGCTGCACGACGTCGCCAAGCCGTTCCGCACCCAGGTCACCGACGGCCGCATCACCGCTCACGGCCACTCGCGTGCCGGTGATCTGATGGCCCGCACCCTGCTGTGGGAGATGGGCCGCCCGATCGCCTGGCGCGAGCACGTCGCCGCCCTGATCCGCCACCACCAGGTGCCGTTCTGGGCGCTCGAACGGCCGGACCTCGACCGCATCGCGTTCCGGGTGAGCCTGCTCGCGCGCAACGACGACCTCGCGACCCTCGCCCGCGCCGACATCCTCGGCCGCGTCTGCTCCGACGCCGACGTCGTGCTGGAGAACATCGCGCTGTTCGAGGAGTACTGCCGCGAACGGGCGTGTCTGGACCGGCCGCGCGAGTTCCCGTCCGGCCACGCGCGCTTCCAGTACTTCCGCACGCCCGGCCGTGATCCGTCCTACGCCGCCTACGACGACACGCGCGTCGAGGTGACGGTCCTGTCCGGACTTCCCGGTGTCGGCAAGGACCACTGGATCGCCACCCACCGTCCCGGCTGGAGGGTGGTCAGCCTCGACGCGGTGCGACAGCGGCTTGGTATCGCACCCGATGGCGACCAACGAGCCGTTGCCGCCGCCGCGTTCGAAGAAGCGCGAGTGCTGCTGCGGGCGGGGGAGCCGTTCGTGTGGAACGCGACCAACATCTCCCAGCAGATCCGCGAACGCTGCATCGGCCTCGCCGCCGACTACCGGGCACGGATCACGCTCGTCGGGCTCGAGGCGCCGAAGAACGTGATCCACGCCCGCAACCAGACCCGTCCCGACCCGGTGCCGGCCGCGGTGATCGACCGGCTCGCAGCCAAGTGGGAGGCCGTCGACGTGACCGAGGCGCACGTCGTCGAGGTCGTCGACACAAGCAGGGCCGACATCGCGTTGCGCTGACACATCGGTTGGCGAGGGCGATATCCGATGTATCAGCGGCGGTGTTCGCCGTGGTGGCCCACCGCCCGGACGAGCCAGAGGGTGCCGGCGCCGGCGACGACGAGCACGGCGATGCCGGTGAGGACGCCGACGCTCGTGAACGAGTCGTCGGGCTGGGGTTGCGGACTGCTGTTCGGTGTGGACTGCGTGATGGCCGGGATGTCGGCCATCTGCAGCGAGTTCGCCTTCACCAGGCCGGTGCCCTCCAGCAGGAGCATGTGCTTGAGCAGCAGGGTCAGCGCGGTCTGGGCGGCGATGCGCGCGGGCAGGTTCCTCGTCGTGGCCCGCGCCTGGGCGACCTGCGTGATGAGCGTGCCGTCCGCGGCGCGGGACAGGTTCGCGTACATGCTGTCGAGTTCGTCGCCCGAGCTCGCCGAGATGGCGTTCGCCCACGACTTCTGCTCCGTGGTCGGCTCGGACGGGAGGTCCACGCCGACCTGGCGGGCCGCGTCCGTGACCGCCTGCGTCAGCTGCGTGTGCTCGGCGGCGAGCTGGCCCGCCACCTTGCGGACCTTGGCGTCGCGGGCGCGGTCGGAGCTCTCGCGGCTCGCCGGTTTCTGCCACAGCGTGTGCTGGGTGAGCAGAACGAGTAGTTCCCGGTCCGACGGTTCGATGTTCTGGCCGATGACGCGCACCGCGTTCACCTGTGCCTTGGCCGTCACCAATTCGAATGCGGACGGGTCGACCTTGCCGGTGTTCTCCAGGGTCGTCATGGTGCGGACCAGCATTTGCACGGTCTGGTGAGCCAGCGTGCGAATCGCGGTGTTCTGCGTTGTCGCGCGTGTTTGCACGGCCATCACCAGAAGGCCGCCCTGCGCCTGCCGGACGATCGTCGCGTAGGCGCTGTCGTGGTTCTCGCCAGTGCGTTCCGCCATCTCGCCGATGAGTGACTGGTGTTCACTGCTGACGTCGTTCGGCAGGACCACGCCGAGTCCTTCGGCGGATTTGAGGAGGTCGACGTCGAGTCGTGAATGACCCTCGAAGACGTCCCGTCCGGCATTGCTTATCGACGCATTCGTGGTCCGCGCCGGAGCTTCGTTGCTGATCGGTACCAACCAGGAGTTCGCTTGGCGCAGAGACACCATGAACGAACGATCCGACGGCTGCACTTCTGTCGATTGCGCATTGGCCGGGACGGCTCCGATGAAAGCTCCCAGAAATACGGCTGACAGGATGACAAACAGTGCTGCCTGCTGTCCCAGCGTGCCCAACTGGTGACGCATAGTGCCCGTTCCTCCCCGCGATCGAGCTGCCTTCGAAGGTGATACGCGCTGGTGGGGCCTGAGTTCACGGGTGCGCAAGAATAGGTATGTGATGTGGATCACATGAGCTTTGGCGAACCATTAAGGTCGAATTTACGTACCCGAGAGCTTTTCGCGTTCACGAGGTACGATCCGGTGGATTCCACGCTCGGCCACCGAGTCGCTAGGTCTGCCGCCCGAAGCGAACGTCGCCGATATCTGGGGAGGTCGTCAGCTTCATGGGTGATCAGGGCAAGGTCGCGCAAGTCCATCGGGACGAAGAATTGCTCACGTTGCTCTACGGGCAGTTCCAGAGGATGTTGTTCTCGCAGGTCCTGTGCCTGACCAACTACGACCGCCAGTGGACGGAAGACGTCGTCCAAGAGACGTTGATCAGGGCGTGGCAGAACTCCGAACACCTCGTTCGGGAACCGGGTATGTTGCGTGGCTGGCTTTGTACTGTGGCTCGTCGCATTGTGATCGACGGATGGCGGAGCCGGCAGGCGCGCCCGCAGGAAGTGGAATTGTTGCGACCGGACATCGCCGAATCTCCGGACGACACCGAACAAACACTTTCGGTGATGGTTATCACCGACGTAGTACGCCAATTGAGTGATGAACACCGTTCCGCAATCTACGAAACGTATGTCATGGGACGAACGGTGAAGGAGGCCGCGCACGTTCTCGGAGTCCCGGAAGGAACCGTCAAGTCCCGGCTGTACAAGGCGATGCACACGATCCGCCGGGCGCTGCAGGACAGGAGCTAGTGATGGTGACCCGTCAACCACATCACGAGCAGCAGAACGACGAGAACCGCGCGGTCGTGGACCGAGAAGGGCCTGCGGGACCGTGCGGTGACGTGGCGGCGTACGTGCTGGGTGTGCTCGACCCGGCCGAGCACGTCAGATTTTCGAGGCACCTAGCCGGGTGCGGGGACTGCGAGCGCGACGCGGCCGACTTCGGCATGTTCGCGCCCGTGCTGCGGCCGGTGCTGCGGACCCGCCCACCGGTGCGCGAGCCGTGCTCGATCGCGCGCAGCGTCCTGGTGGTGGCGGCGGGCGTCGTGGTGGCCGTCGCCGCGGTGCTCTCGGTCGTGGAGTCGCTGTCCTCGCACGCGTCCGACACCGTGGACGTCAGCACGCTCACCCGCGCCGCACCCTCTCACCACGAGGGATTCCCGCTGGTCGAACGCATGTGAGCCGGGACGAGAGCCGGTCAGCAGACGGGCAAGGCGCAACCACGCGCGCACCAGCCCGGCGAAGACCATCACTCGCTCCCGTTCTCGACTGCGGCCGATTCCGCGAACAGCTCACAGTTCCGTCAGCCGTTACCTGTGGGTAAGTTTGCCCGACGACGAAGCGCAGGTCTCTACGGTCGGCACCGAAGGAAGACCGGAACCTTCGACCTGCGGTCCTCTCGGTACCGAAGGCAGGGGTAGGCAGAGATGACATCTCCACTGCTCGGCCGGGACGCGGAACTCGCGACTCTCGGACGCTTGCTGGACGACGCGGTCATGGGCACGGGCTCGTGCGTCGTCGTCACCGGTGGGTTCGGCATCGGCAAGACGGCGGTCCTCGACGCGCTCGCCGCAGACGCCCGCGAACGCGGCTTCACGGTCCGCCTCGCCAAGAGCGCCCGGCTGGAAAGCCACCTGCCCGGCGCCGTCGTGCGGCAGCTCGCGCCGTGCCTCGCCAACGAACACGACCTCGAAGAGCTGTACGCGCGCGCCGCGAACTCCGCGCGCAAGACGCCCATCCTCATGGTCATCGACGACGTCCACGTCGCCGACACCTTCTCCAAGCGCGCGCTCGCGTACCTGCGCCCGCGACTGAGAGACATGCCCGTCGTCATCGCGCTCGGTGCGTCCCAGGGGTATCTCGCCACCGACGAGGTCACGCTGCCCGAGATCGCCGGCGCCCACCCGCACCGCCTCGACCTCGACGGCCTCGACGTCGTGACCGTCGAAGCGCTCACCGGGAACCACCCGGACCGGGACCCCAAGCGCTGCCACGAACTCACCGGCGGCAACCCCTACCTGCTGCAGGCGTTGCTGCGCGAGGAAGGCGAGGGCTCGGCCGCGGTCGGCGAGATGGTCGGCGTGCGGCTGCGCGAGTACACCGGCGCCGCCGAGGTCGCGCGGTCCGCCGCCGTGCTCGACGGGGACGCGGGCCTCGAACTGCTGTCCGCGCTCACCGGGTTCGACGCGCTGCCCGCCGTCGACACGCTCGTCCGGCTCGGCGTGCTCGCCGACACCGACCCGCTGACGTTCCTGCACCCGTTCGTGCGCAACAGCATCCTCGCCGACATGCCGGTCGCCGTCCGGTCCGCCGCGCACGCCCGCGCCGCCTGGCTGCTGTTCGAGTCGGACGCCCCGGACGAGCGCGTCGCCGAGCACGTGCTCAAGGCCAGGTCCGTCCGCTTGCCGTGGGCCGTCGACCTGCTGCGCGAGGTCGGCGGTGTCGAGCACCTGGAACGCGCGCTGGACGAACACCTCTCCGAACCCGACCGGCTGGCCGTCGAGGTCGAGCTCGGCCACACCGAACACCTGCGGGACCGGAAACAGGGCCGCGACCGGGTCCGCGACGCGTTGATGCGCTGCGAGGACCCGCACCTCGCCGCGAACGTCGCGCTGTCGTTGATCCAGCGCATGTGCACCGGCACCGACGCGCACTTCGCCGTCTCGCTCGCGATCATGGTCGTCGCCCGGCTGCTGCCCGAGGACCGCGACCTCGTCTGGAACCTCGTCTGCACCACGTACCTGTTGTCCGCCAACAGGGACGCGCACATGGCCAACTGCGCGGGCAAGTACTTCGAGGACCTCGTCGGCGAGATCCCGCAGGCCCCGGAACTCCAGCGCGCCCGGTCGGCGTTGCTCGCGGTCGGCAACGCCCGCAGCGGTGACTCGTACGCCGAAGCCGTCGAACACGCGCTGGAAGCACTCGAAGGCGACTGGGTCGACGTCTTCGGCGAGCCGTACCTCTTCACGTTCCTGGTGCCCGTGCTCGGCGACAACCCCGAGCACATCACCAAGTTCTGGCTCTCGCACAGCACCGCGCCGGTCTCGCACGACCCGCACCTGCGCCGCGGGATGCTCAGCATGATCGCCCGCGCCGGAGCGTTCCACAACAACGGCGACCTCGCGCGCGCCTACACGTTCCTCACCCCGCCGGTGTCGACGGGCAACCGGGACTGCCCCGCCGTCGTGCTCGCCACCGCGAAGCTCGCCGAGGTGTGCATCGAGATGGGGCAGTTCGACGAGGCCGCCCCGCTGGTCGCCGAGGACGGCGACCTGTTGCAGCACATCAACGTCGTCTACGCGCGCGGCCGGCTCAAGCTCGCGTCGTGCCACGCCGAGGGCGGGCTGGAGGACCTGCTGGAGGCGGGCCGCCGCCTCGCCGAGCGGGACATGCCGAACCCGGCGCTCATGCCGTGGCGGCACCACGCCGTGCGCGCGCACCTCGCGATCGGCAACCGCGAGGACGCTGCCCGCCTGGCGCACGAGGAACTCGACCTGGCCAAGCGCTGGGGTTCGCCGCGGGTGATCGGCACGGCGCTGATGAGCGTCGGCATCAGCACCGACGACGTCGAGGTCCTCCTTGAGGCGGAGGAGGTGCTGGCCTCGTCACCGCACCGGCTGCTGCACGCCCAGTCGTCGTACTGGCTCGGCCACCACCTGCGTCGCAAGGGCAGGGCCGACGCCGCGGCCCCGCACCTGCGGCGGGCCTACGACCTGGCCCGGCACCTGAGCGCGCACCCGCTGGCCAAGCTCGCGGGCGACGAGGTCCGCGACGAGGACGACCAGGTGCAGGGCCTTACCAAGCAGGAGAACCGGGTCGCGCGGATGGCGGCGCAGGGCCAGACGAACCGGCAGATCGCCGAAGCCCTGCACCTCACCCGCCGCACCGTCGAACTGCACCTGTCGAGCGCCTACCGCAAGCTCGGCATCACGGGACGAGCTGAGCTCGTCGCCGCCTTGTGGTCCTGACGGCGAGCAGCAGACCCGCCAGCAACGCCATCACGATCACGGTGACGGCCGCCGACAGCACCAGGAACTCGTCGAGCCTGCCACTCGTGAGGTAGGCGCCGAGCGCGATCGCCACGACCGCGCACACGGCACGGTCCATGATGGACTCCATCGAGAGAAGCGTCGCACGGTAACGGGAATCCGGGATCGCGTCGTTGAGCAGCTTCTTCTGGACGGGGAAGCTCATGCCCGCCGTGACGGAGAACAGGCACAGCAACACGATCGTCACCACCCCGCCGGACGGCACGATGAACCCGATCGCCAGCGCCATCACGATCGTCAGCAGGAACACGGACTTCGCCGGTCCGATCTTCCGCGAGAGCCAGTGCGGACGGGCGGCGGCCAGCGCCTCGAAGACCGTCATCGCGGCGAGCACCGAGCCGTACCAGGTGACCGGGACGTCCTTGGTGTCGAGGACCGGCTGGAACAGGTTCACCTGCAGGATGCGCACCAGTGTGAACATCGCGATGCCCTGGATCATCAGGAGCAACAGCCAGCGGGAGGTCCTGAGCGCGCCGAACGCACCGCCGACGCCCGCGAGGAGCTTCGCCGTCTTGCCCTCCGGCCTCGTCCAGCCGGGGATCGGCGGGAGTTTCAGCGCGAAGACGACGGCGATCGCGGCGTTGATCGCCGTCAGCCAGTACGGCGACGGCATGTTCCACTGCATCAGCAGGCCGATCACCGGCCAGTACACGATCTTGCCGATCAGGCTGTACGACCGCCCGACACCCTCGACCCTGAGGTAGAGGTGCCCGGCGTCGTGCGCGTGCAGGTACTCGTACAGGTACGCGCTCTGAGCGCCGGAGATCAACGACCTGGCCAGCGCGATCAGCAGGAAGTGCACCAGGAACCCGGTGTAGTTCCCGGCGAGCACCGGCACCAGGTTCGCGACGACCAGCACGCTCGCGCCGAGCCACAGCGACGTGCGGTAGTCGAAGCGGTCCGCGACCATGCCGGTCGGGATCTCCATGAGGCAGAACGCGATGTAGTAGATCGACTGGATGCCGAAGATCTCGGCGTCGCTCAGCCCGAGCTGCTTCTGGTACTCGTAGAAGACCGGGATCCACAGCAGCAGCCCGAAGAAGAACTGGAAGCCGTACGTCAGGCGGACGGCACGCGCCACTTCCGGAG
Organism: Lentzea sp. NBRC 102530; assembly: GCF_030269365.1. Lineage (GTDB taxonomy): Bacteria > Actinomycetota > Actinomycetes > Mycobacteriales > Pseudonocardiaceae > Lentzea. The sequence continues at coordinate 70,853 of NZ_BSTF01000022.1, read as the reverse complement.
TCGCCGGTACGCGGAGACCCAGCATCAGATCGAGTACGGCCGCAGCTGCAGGACGTACAGGACGTCGTCGGTGGCGAGCCACTCGATGTCGACCGGCGAGTCGAACGTGTAGTCCGGCGAGAAGTGCGCCTGGAGCAGGCGGCCCACGATCGCGAGCCGTTGCAGCTGCTGGTGGGCTCGGGGGCCGAGGTCCTCGGTGGCGTCACCGAGGGAGACCGTGCGGCCGCCACCCTCCACAGTGGAGTAGAGGTACTGCATCGGCTGTGTCGAACCCTCGACCACGTCGGTGACGTTCGGCGAGACGTTGACGTAGACGTTGCGGAAGTCGGTGCGGTTCATGGGGTTCGTCGTGACCATGACACCGCCGAAGTCGGCCTTGACCTGCTCCTGGATCACGACGCCCATGAAGCAGTCGTCCAGCGAGATGCCCGCCTGCTGGCGGAGCCGGACGCTGCGCGCGGACACGAGCGACGCCCACACCTCCTTCACCGACTCGACGATCTTCTCGGCGCTGGTGACGTGGTTGTACGACTCGTAGATGCCCGCGGCGGAGAACCCGGCGAGGTCCTCGGCGTTGGACGAGCTGCGCACGACGAAGGTCTTGACGCCGGCGAGGTTCTCGACCAGCGCGGAGTCCAGTTCGGACAGCAGGTAGTCCGGCACGCGGGTCTTGCGGATCAGCTGCTGGAGCTCGACGCAGAGCGGTTCGATCTCACGGGCGTTGAGCTCCAGCGCCATCTTGAGCTTGCCGATGGCCTGCTGGATCTTCGGCGACGACTCCAGGAAACCCTGGTGCAGCGAGAACGGCAGCGCGACGCCGCGCGGCACCCGGACCCGTTCCGCGAGCAGCTGCTGGGCGGCCTGCAGCAGGTCGTCGCTCTCGGCGTCGAGCAGCTTCGCCAGGTACGGCAGGAGGTTGTCGCGCGGCGGGCGCGGCACCGAGAAGAACCCGAGCAGACGGCGCGGCGACTCGGTGGCGAGCACGTGGTGCAGTTCGCCGAGGTTCGCGGCCTTCGTGCCGTAGCGGTGGCGGTCGTTGTAGCGGATCTTCGCGAGGTTCACGACCGGGTTGTAGGTGTGCTCGGGCTCGTCGAGCGTGACGCGCTGCGCGTACCAGGCGGGCCGCTGCCCGAGGTCCTGCGGCTCGTCGATCAGCCGCAACCCGACCCCGGCGCTCTTCGGCGACACCTCGTACTCGACCCACTGGCCGTCGAGGTTCTCCCGGTCGATCAGCTCGAACGCGCCGATCTGGATGGCGTTCGGAATCGACCAGCCGGTCGCCAGGACGTTCGTGTGCGACAACGGCGTCGTGTGGCTCGCGTTGATGATGCCGGCGAGCCGCGGAATGTCGTCCGGAACGCGGTGCATCACGACGATGTCGAACCATTCGAGGGTGTTCTCGCGGTACTCCCGCTCGTCGCGGAATGCGCGCAACCGGCCCTTGGCCGTGCCCGCGTTCAATGCGACGAACTCCGCCGTGGAGAAGAGTTCGTGCGCGAGGATCCGCGGCAGCCGTTCCGCCGGAATGTCGGCGACGGCCTGTTCCTGGAGGTGGTTCGCGGGCTTGAAGAACAACGGCGTGGCGGCGTCGACGTTGCGGCGCACCTCGGCGTGGAAGAACTCGATCATGTCCGCCGACATGGTGTCGACCTCGACGGTCTCCAGCGAGAACATGTTCCGGTCCTCGCGCTGGTGCAGCGACAGGATGCCGAGGAAGAACCGCCGGTCAGAGGCGTGGTAGAAGCTGTGGTTGAACTCGTCGATCCGGGCCCGCAGCTCGCTTTCGGCGATCCCGAGGATCTCGGTGCCGATGTAGATCGCGTGGAACTCGTGGCGTGCGTTGTTGAGGAAGTGGATGGTGTCGTTCTGCCGGTCCACCACCACCTTGACGAATGAATAACCACCCAGACTGCCGGACAGCTGGTTGAATGCTGACAGGGTCAGCGGTTCCCCGACCAGCCCCGCCACGTCGGCTTCCTGGACAGCCACATCCGCTCCTCTCGTTTTTGCAAACGAGTGAGTGTGACATCGCCGCGGGTGGGGTTATTCCAGTCCGAATCTCATTTGGTTCGAGTCCGGTTCACCTTCCCTCAACCTCTTGTTAATTGGAGACCGGCGTCACCGCCTGTTGGGTGAAGAATCCAACGTGGTGGGACGCCGGTCTCGTGAGGTGAGCCGAACTTCCGGTTCGTGATCTGGGTTACCCGAGCTGGGTGGACTCCCTGGCGAGCTTCTCGATCCGCTCCCAGTCGCCCTGCACGAGGGCGTCCTTGGGCGCGAGCCACGAGCCGCCGACGCAGCCGACGTTCGCGAGCTTCAGGTAGTCCGGCGCCGTCTGCGGGGTGATGCCGCCGGTCGGGCAGAACCGGACGTGCGGGATCGGCCCGCCGATGGACTTCAGGTAGTCGGCGCCTCCCGCGGCCTCGGCGGGGAAGAACTTGAGCGCCGTCAGCCCGCGCTCGGCCAGCCGCATCACCTCGGACACCGTCGCCGCGCCCGGCAGGTACGGCAGCCCGGTCGCGTCGGCGGCGTCGAGCACCCGCTCGGTCGTGCCGGGGGTGACGAGGAACGCCGCCCCGGCCTTCGCGGCCTGCTCCGCGTGCTCCGGCGCCGTCACCGTGCCCGCGCCGATCACGATCTCCGGCACCTCGCGGGCGACGTTCTCGATCGCGGCGAGCGCGGCCGGGGTGCGCAGCGTCAGTTCGATGACGCGGACGCCACCGCGCAGCAGCGCCTGGGCGAGCGGCACCGCGTGGTCGGCGTCGTCGACCACGACGACGGGGATGACGGGCGACAGGCCGAGGAGGTCCGCGCCGGTGCTCACCCGAAGAACGTCGCTGGGACTGTCACCGTTGGTCACTGCTGCTCTCCTTGCCGAGGTCCTGCTGTTGATGATCCAAAACCGATGTATCGCACATCGGCGTACTGCACGACGTTGACGCCGATGTTGACGACGACGTTGACGAGGTTGATGTGGACGTTGACGAGGTTGATGCCGTCAATACCGACGTTGACGACATTGACCACGTCAACCTCGGCATCGAGGCCGTCAACGTCGAGGTTGACGACATTGACGACATTGACGACGTTCGCCTCATTCCAGCCCGTCACCGTGCCGGCCGCCCACCGGGAGTGGCCGCTGTCACGTCCACCACCCCGGCGGACTGGCCATCCACCTAGTGGTGCGTGACCGGCGCGAAGTGGTCGGCCGTGATCGGGCCGAACACGGTGGCCCCGCGGTCGGCCGGTCCCACGCTCCGCCGCAACGCCGCGAACAGCTCACGCCCGGTGCCCATCCACTCCCGGCTGGTCGGCGGGAAGTCGACCAGCGGCCGCGACGCGAGTTCGTCGGCGGGCACCTGCACCTCCAGCGTCCCCGCCGAGGCGTCCAGCCGCACGACGTCGCCGTCGCGCACCCGTCCCAACGGCCCGCCGACCGCCGCCTCGGGCGTCAGCTGGATCGCGGCCGGGATCTTGCCCGACGCGCCGGACATGCGGCCGTCGGTCACCAGCGCGACCTTGTAGCCCCGGTCCATCAGCACGCCGAGCGGCGGGGTGAGCTTGTGCAGCTCGGGCATGCCGTTGGCCTGCGGTCCCTGCTGCCGGACGACGACGACCACGTCGCGGTCGAGCTCGCCCGCCTTGAAGGCCTCCTGGAACGCCTCCTGCGTGGTGAACACGCGGGCGGGGGCCTCGACGACGTGGTTCTCGACGGCGACGGCCGAGACCTTGATGACCGAACGGCCGAGGTTGCCCGACAGCATGCGCAGACCGCCGTCGGAGGCGAACGGCTCGGTGACGGGACGCAGGACGTCGAGGTCCAGGGAACGGCCGGGGCCGTCGACCCAGATCAGCTCACCGTCGGCCAGCAGCGGTTCCTGGCGGTAGCGGTCGAGGCCCGGCCCGGCGACGGTGTTCACGTCGGCGTGCAGCAGGCCCGAGTCCAGCAGGGTGCCGACGACGAACTGCACGCCGCCCGCCGCCTGGAAGTGGTTGATGTCGGCGCTGCCGTTCGGGTAGACGCGGGCGATCAGCGGCACGACGGACGACAGGTCGGAGAAGTCGTCCCAGCTCAGTTCGATGCCCGCGGCGGCGGCGATGGCGACGAGGTGCATCGTGTGGTTCGTCGAACCACCGGTGGCCAGCAACGCCACCACGCCGTTGACGACGGCCTTCTCGTCCACGATGTGCGCGATCGGGGTGTAGTGCTCGCCGCGGGCCATCTCGACGGCGCGGCGGCCGGCGTGCTCGGTCAGCGCGCGGCGCAGCGGGGTGCCCGGCGGCACGAACGACGCGCCCGGCAGGTGCAGGCCCATGACCTCGACGACCATCTGGTTCGAGTTCGCGGTGCCGTAGAACGTGCAGGTGCCGGGGGAGTGGTACGAGGCGGCCTCGGCCTCCAGCAGCTCCTCGCGGGTGGCCCTGCCCTCCGCGTAGAGCTGCCGGACGCGCGCCTTCTCCTTGTTCGACAGGCCCGACGACATGGGCCCGGCGGGCACCAGGATCGACGGCAGGTGCCCGAACGACAGCGCGCCGATCAGCAGGCCGGGCACGATCTTGTCGCACACGCCCAGCAGCACGGCGGAGTCGAACATCTCGTGCGAGAGCGCCACGCCGGTCGACATGGCGATGACGTCGCGGCTGAACAGCGACAGCTCCATGCCGTCGCGGCCCTGGGTGATGCCGTCGCACATGGCGGGCACACCGCCGGCGAACTGGGACACACCCCCGGCCGCGCGCACGGAGTCCTTGATCCAGGCCGGGTACTCCTGGAACGGCTGGTGGGCCGACAGCATGTCGTTGTAGGACGACACGATCGCGACGTTGGACTTGCGCAGCGCGCGCAACGCCGCCTTGTCGCCGCCGGTGATTCCGGCGAAGCCGTGTGCCAGGTTGCTGCACGCGAAGCCGGACCGGGACGTTCCGTCCTGCGCGGCGGCGGCCACGCGCTCGAGGTACGCACGGCGCGAGTCGGCGCTGCGGGCGGCGATGCGGCGTGTCACCTCGGTCAGAACAGGATGCAGTTCGGTCATGGGGGTCTCCGGGTCATCACGGGCCGTGGTGGGGCCCTTACGAGACGACAACGGTGGCGTCCCACGGACGGGCGTGACGCCACACACACTAAGTCATGGCTGGTCGTAGACACAAAAACGATTCAGTAACTGGGACTGGACCAGTTTTGAATCTTGGCGTGTGGTGCTTGTCACATGGCTTGAGATTGGGCAGAGTGCGGGGCACGACCTTGGAACGGAGGTGTCCCATGAACTCCACGGAGATCGTCGAGCTGCGCCGGGTCATCGGTCAGATGCGGCACGCCGTCAGCAATCTGCGCGCCAGGTACGGCGACGTGGCTGCGGTTCAGCGTCTGGCCAACGACGTGGAACGCATGGACATCGACGCTTCCGAACTCGTCGACCTCAGCACCCCCAGGCAGCGGGAAGCGCCTCAAGTGGAACGCGAGGTCGTGGTCGTGCCTGACACGCCTTACGACGAGTCGCTCTGGAAGGACGCGGACGACGAAGGACTCGGTGGGTACCGGAACCGGACCTGACCCAGCCCGAACTCACGGCCCTCGCGGACAGCGGGGGCCGTTACGCGTTTGTTCCACAACGACGTGGACCCCCAGAAAGGTGACCAATGGCGAGGGCAGAGATCGCCGCCAGGACTCTGCGCACGGACCGATGGTGGTTGCCGCCGCTGACGACGTTCGTCGGCCTGCTGCTCATCTCGATCTACGCGGCGTTCCGCACGTTCCAGGGGGACTACTACTGGGTCGACCAGTACCACTACCTCACACCGATGTACTCGCCGTGCCTCACGGAGGAGTGCGTCCCCGCGGCATCGCACTTCGGGCAGTGGTTCCCCGCGCTGCCCGGGTTCCTGACACCGCCGCTGCTGATCATCCCGTTCCTGCTGGGATTCCGGATCACCTGCTACTACTACCGCAAGGCCTACTACCGCGCGGCCTGGGCGTCGCCGCCCGCGTGCGCCGTGGCCGAGCCGCACAGCAAGTACACCGGTGAGACCCGGTTCCCGCTCATCGCGCAGAACCTGCACCGCTACTTCTTCTACGCGGCCTCGTTGCTGTTGCTGGTCAACATCTACGACGCGGTCTCGGCGTTCAGCACCGGCCTCGGGCTGGGCAACATCATCCTGCTGGTCAACGTCAGCCTGCTCGCCGCCTACACGCTGAGCTGCCACTCGTGCCGCCACATCGCCGGCGGACGGCTCAAGCACTTCTCCAAGCACCCGGTCCGCTACTGGATGTGGACGCAGATCTCCAAGCTGAACAACCGGCACATGCAGCTGGCGTGGGCTTCGCTGATCTTCGTCTGCCTCACGGACCTGTACGTCGCGCTGGTCGCCTCGGGAACGATCTCCGACCTCCGCTTCATCAACTAAGGAGTGGTTTTGCCCGAGCTGGAAAGGCATTCGTTCGACGTTCTCGTGATCGGCGCGGGTGGTGCCGGTCTGCGTGCCGCGATCGAGGCCCGTGAGCACGGCCTGCGCACCGCCGTTCTCTGCAAGTCGTTGTTCGGCAAGGCCCACACCGTCATGGCCGAGGGCGGCATCGCCGCCGCCATGGGCAACGCGAACGAGAGCGACAACTGGCAGGTGCACTTCCGCGACACGATGCGCGGAGGCAAGTTCCTCAACAACTGGCGCATGGCCGAGTTGCACGCACAGGAGGCGCCGCAACGGGTCTGGGAACTGGAGACCTACGGCGCGCTGTTCGACCGCACCAAGGACGGCCGGATCTCTCAGCGCAACTTCGGCGGCCACGAGTACCCGCGCCTCGCCCACGTCGGCGACCGCACCGGCCTCGAACTGATCCGCACGCTGCAGCAGAAGATCGTGTCGTTGCAGCAGGACGACTTCAAGGAGTTCGGCGACTACGAGGAACGCCTGCGCGTCTTCCAGGAGTTCACCGTCACCGAACTCGCGAAGGACGGCGACCGGATCTCCGGCGCGTTCGGCTACTGGCGCGAGTCCGGCCGGTTCGTGCTCTTCGAGGCACCGGCGGTGATCCTCGCGACCGGCGGCATCGGCAAGTCGTTCAAGGTCACGTCGAACTCCTGGGAGTACACCGGGGACGGGCACGCGCTCGCGATGCGCGCCGGGGCCTCGCTGATCAACATGGAGTTCATCCAGTTCCACCCCACGGGCATGGTCTGGCCGCCGTCGGTCAAGGGCATCCTCGTCACCGAGTCCGTGCGCGGTGACGGTGGCGTGCTGCGCAACTCCGACGGCAAGCGGTTCATGTTCGACTACATCCCCGAGGTGTTCAAGGACAAGTACGCCGACAACGAGGCGGAAGCCGACCGCTGGTACGCCGACCAGGCGAACAACCGGCGCCCACCGGAACTGCTGCCCCGCGACGAGGTCGCCCGCGCGATCAACTCCGAGGTCAAGGCCGGGCGCGGCTCACCCCACGGCGGCGTCTTCCTCGACGTCTCGACGCGGCTGCCCGCCGAGGAGATCCGGCGCCGGCTGCCGTCCATGCACCACCAGTTCAAGGAACTGGCCGATGTGGACATCACCGCGCAGCCCATGGAGGTGGGGCCGACGTGCCACTACGTCATGGGCGGCGTCGAGGTCGACCCGGACACCGGATCCTCCTCCGTGCCAGGCCTCTTCGCGGCCGGTGAGGTCTCCGGCGGCATGCACGGCTCCAACCGCCTCGGCGGCAACTCGCTGTCGGACCTGCTCGTCTTCGGACGCCGCGCGGGTGCCGGAGCGGCGGAGTACGTGCGAGCGCTCGGCGACCGGCCGGTCGTCCCGGAGGACACCGTCACCGAGGCCAGGGCCACGGCGCTCAAGCCGTTCCAGGAGGAGGGCGGCGAGAACCCGTACACGCTGCACATGGAACTGCAGCAGTCGATGAACGACCTCGTCGGCATCATCCGCCGCGCCGGCGAGATGGAGGAGGCGTTGCAGCGGCTGGAGAAGCTCAAGGAACGCGCCCGGTCGCTCACCGTCGAGGGCCACCAGCAGTTCAACCCCGGCTGGCACCTCGCGCTCGACCTGCGCAACATGCTGCTGGTGTCGGAGTGCGTGGCGAAGGCCGCGTTGCTGCGCACCGAGTCGCGCGGCGGGCACACCCGCGACGACCACCCCGTGATGGACGCGGAGTGGCGCCGGAAGCTGTTGGTGTGCACCACTTCCGACGAGGGCGTCCGCGTCGAGGAGAAGCCGCAGATCCCCATCCGGTCCGACCTGCTCGACCTGTTCGAGCGCACCGAGCTGGAGAAGTACCTCACCGCGGAGGAGCTGTCATGAGCTACCAGGGGAAGTTCCGGGTGTGGCGCGGTGACGACTCCGGCGGCGCGCTGGAGGACTTCACCGTCGAGGTCAACGAGGGCGAGGTCGTCCTCGACATCATCCACCGGCTCCAGGCCACCCAGGCGCCGGACCTCGCGGTGCGGTGGAACTGCAAGGCGGGCAAGTGCGGCTCGTGCTCCGCCGAGATCAACGGACGGCCGCGGCTGCTCTGCATGACCCGCATGTCGGTCTTCCAGGAGTCGGAGACGATCACGGTCACGCCGATGCGGACGTTCCCGATCATCCGCGACCTCGTCACCGACGTGTCCTTCAACTACACCAAGGCGCGCGAGGTCCCGTCGTTCGCGCCGCCGAAGGACCTGGCGCCGGGCGAGTACCGGATGCAGCAGGTCGACGTGGAACGCTCGCAGGAGTTCCGCAAGTGCATCGAGTGCTTCCTGTGCCAGAACACCTGCCACGTGGTGCGTGACCACGAGGAGAACAAGGAGGCGTTCTCGGGCCCGCGGTTCCTCATGCGGGTGGCGGAACTGGAGATGCACCCGCTCGACACGGCCGACCGCGTCGACCAGGCGCAGGACGACCACGGCCTCGGCTACTGCAACATCACCAAGTGCTGCAGCGAGGTGTGCCCCGAGCACATCCACATCACCGACAACGCGCTCATCCCCATGAAGGAGCGCGTCGCCGACCGCAAGTACGACCCGGTCGTCTGGCTCGGCAACAAGCTGTTCCGGCGGTCCTAGCGGTGTCGCGGGCCGGGGATCCTATCCCCGGCCCGCGGTACGCGGAACAGTTCTCCTCCTTTTGCCACTTTCGTGGGATCCCCCCCGATTTCACCGGGCCGGTGACGAAGTCCCGGTGCTGTACTGATGACGGATCGCGGTGGAGCGGTCCACATCGAATTGGGGGATTCGAAATGCGAATCTGTTTCGCTGCCCTTGTGGCGGCGTTGTTGTCATGTCTGTTCGTCCCGTCCGCGTCGGCGGAAACGTCGTCGTGCAACCCCTACCAGTCGGAGGGGAACGGGACGGTGAACATCTTCCTCGTCGCGCCCACGGGCGAACCGTGCACCATCGCGAGGGTGGTGACGCAGCTGGCGGGGGCGCCGGTGATTCCGACGCAGACCGGGTTCTTCCGGGTGTTCGGCCCGAACGGGCACATCAGCGACAGTCAGACCAAGTTCTGGACGTCGTCGGAGTCCTATCGCGCCGAGGTGAACCAGAAAACGCACGAGGGCACATTGTGGTGTTCGGAGTTCTGGATGCAGACAGGATCCACGTTCACCCGCGCCGACAATCCCGTGTGCATCGAACTCTGACAGTTCCGACAAGTCCTGGGGGACGTTGTGAAGATTCGTGAGTTCTTGGTGGCCGCCGTGATCGCGGCCGTCGTGGTACCCCTGGTGGCGCCGGCCGCGCACGCGGGCGGCGTGACGGGGACGTGCGGCGCGGTGCCGACGCAGAGCGAGTGCCAGATCGCGGCCCTGGACTTCCCGGGCGGCAGGCTCTCGATCGACGTGGACATCGACCGCAGGTGGCCTTACACCAACTACCGCACCACCTGGGACGTCTGGGACAGCCAGGGGCCGACCGGGTGCAAGCGCGAGATCTGGTCCGACGACCCGCCCGGGTCGTGGACCTGCGAGAACATCCACGCCGGCGGGATCACGCTGAGCGTCGACAAGCAGACGACGGACTTCGCCCACCTCGGCCTGCGCTGGTAGCTCACCCGGCGAGCCGCGGGACGACCAGCCCGGACTCGTACGCCATCACCACGGCCTGAGCCCGGCTGGTCAGCCGCAGCTTCGTCATCACGCGGTTGAGGTGCGTCTTCACCGTTCCCTCGGTGACGGTGAGGCGCGCCGCGATCGCGGTGTTCGTCAGCCCGGTGCCGACGAGTCGCAGCACCTCGCGTTCGCGGCCCGTCAGCTCCTCCAGCCCCGCGTCACTCCCGCGGGCCGCCGTGCCGCCCCTCAGGTAGGCCGCCACGAGCCTGCGCATCACCGTCGGGCCGAACTGCATCTCCCCGGACGCCACGGCCGTGATGGCGGCGATGAGGCGGGCCGGTTCGGACTCCTTCAGCACGAACCCCGCCGCGCCGAGCCGCAACGCCTCGTGGACGTACTCGTCCAGGTCGAACGTCGTCAGCACGAGCACCCGCGCGGATCCCGCGACGGTCTTCAACGCCGCCAGCCCCGGCAGGCGGATGTCGAGCAGGATCACGTCGGGCCGCGCCGTCCGCGCCAGAGCGCAGGCGGCGGCACTGTCGGCGGCCTCGCCCACGACGGTCAGGTCAGGTGCGGCGTTCAGCAACGCGACCAGGCCCGCTCTGAACAACGGCTGGTCGTCGACCACGAGCACGCGCGTCACAACGTCCCTCATTCAGGTGACGTCACCGCCGGCAGATCCCCCACCGGGAGCGTACCGCGAAAGTTGACGGGAGATCCACTGTCCGTGAGACGACCCGGTTCCGCTTCCGCCGCTACGTTCCGGCTCATGCGCACCGCATCGGCCGACCTGCTCGCCGTCCGCACGGTCACCGTGGACGGCTCGGACGTCTACCTCCGCGTCACCGACAGCCCGGTCGACCTGGAGATCCGGTGGTTCCGCGACGGACGGGTCGCGGGGGCGCCCGTGCTGTTCCCCGCGGGTGACCGCTCGCGCAGGCTGCTCGGCGCGAACTTCCCCGCGGGCACCACGTTCAGCCTCGACGTCGTGGGGGAGCAGACCGGGCGCTGGCGCGGTGTCGTCGACTGGAACGTCCGGAGATGACGAACGGGGCGTGTCCGAAGTGGACACGCCCCGTCTCGTTCGAGGACCGGTCAGACGGTGACGCCCGCACCGGCCGCCGCCGAGGCGTTGCCGAGCTGGACCTGCCCGGCCGCGTCGCCGTCGGTGTGGATGACCTTCTTGTTGCGGCGGTTGCGCTTCTCGAGGTAGGTCGCGAGCCACGTCAGCAACAGGCACAGTCCGATGTAGATCAGCGCGACCACGATCATCACCGAGATCATCGGGCGACCGAAGTTCACCGCGTCGCCACCGATGCGCGTACCCCACCGCAGCAGCTCCTCGAACGTGATGAGGAAGCCGAGCGCGGTGTCCTTCAGCAGCACCACGAGCTGGCTGATGATGGTCGGCAGCATCGCCCGCAACGCCTGCGGCAGCAGCACGAGCGTCATCACCTGGGTCTTGCGCATGCCCAGCGCGTACGCGGCCTCGCTCTGGCCCTTCGGCAGCGAGTTGATGCCGGCGCGGAAGATCTCCGCGAGCACCGAGCCGTTGTACAGCATCAGGCTGATCACGACCGCCGTGAACGCACTCAGCTTCACCCCGGCCACGGGAAGGCCGTAGTAGAAGAAGAACATCATGATCACGAGCGGGATCGCGCGGAAGATCTCGACGATCACCGCCGCGGGAGCGCGCACCCAGGCGTGGTCCGACAGCCGCGCGGCCGCGAAGATCGCGCCGAACACGAGCGCCAGCACCGCGCCGACGGCGAACGCGGCCAGCGTGTTGCCGATCGCCTCCACCAGCGACAGCTGGATCACCTTGTAGTTGATCCAGTCGAGCCTGCGCGCCGTGAACTGGTCGGTGACGATGAACCGCATGACCACGTACACCACGGCCGCGATCACGGCCGCGATGCCGACGACCGCCATGATCTTGTGACGGACGCGGGCCTTCGGGCCCGGGACGTCGAACAGCACCATGCTCATCGGGCCACGCTCCAGCGCTTCTCGAAGACCTGCTGCACGTAAGTCAGCGGCATGACCAGGATGACGAACCCGAGAGCGACCCAGAGGAGTCCCAGCAGGACGTTGTCACCCTGGTCCGACAGCTGCTCACGGATGTTGCCCGCCTGGAAGACGGCGAACCCCGACGCGACGGTCGTGTTCTTCAGCAACGCGATCATGGTGCTCGTCATCGGCGGCACCACCGAGCGCAACGCCTGCGGCAGCACCACGTTGCCGAGCATCTGCGTGAACGTGAGACCCAGCGCGCGGGAGGCCTCGGCCTGCCCGACCGGCACCGTGTTGATGCCCGACCGCACGACCTCGCAGACGAACGCCGCCGTGTAGAGCGACAGCGCGACGACCGCGGCGGTGTACTCGTCGATCTTCAGGATCTCGAGCAGCGGGTACGCGAACACGAAGAACACGAAGACCAGCGTCAGCGGCGTGTTGCGCAGGATCGTCACGTACGCCGTGCCGATGCCGCGGAACACCGGCACCGGGCTGACCCTCAGCGCGGCGAGGAGCGTACCCAGCACCAGGGACAGCACCGCGGAGATCGCGAAGAGCTGAAGGGTCTGCCCGAACGCGTCGAGGAAGAATGAGAAGTTCTTGGTGAGGACGTTCATCGGTTTCCTTGCCGTCCGTCCGCCTTCAAAGGAACGGCCGGCGGACCCGCGTGGGATCCACCGGCCACGTGAACAACCGTCAGTACCGGTCGATCTTCGGCTTCTCCGCGGACGAGCCCGACTTGCCGAGCGTGCCGTCGTAGATCTTCTGCCAGGTGCCGTCGTCGAGCGAGGACTGCAGGATGTCGTTCACCTTGTCGCGCAGCGCCTTGTCGTCCTTGGGCAGGCCGATGCCGTACGGCTCGCTGGAGAACGTCTTGCCGACGACCTTCAGCTTGCCCTCCTCGGCGGCGGCGTAGCCCTTGAGGATCGCGTCGTCGGTGGTGACGGCGTCGACCTCACCGTTGAGGAGCTTGGTGACGCACTGCGAGTAGCCCTGGAACTCGAGGACGTTGCCGGGCTCGGTGAGGCCCTTCTCCTTGACGTTCTTGGCCGGGGTGGAGCCGGTGACCGAGCAGACCTTCTTGCCCTTGAGGGCGTCCGGGCCGGTGATGTCGGTGTTGTCCTTCTTCACCAGCAGGTCCTGGCCGGCGACGAAGTACGGGCCCGCGAACGCGACCTTCTCCTTGCGGCCCGCGTTGATCGTGTAGGTGCCGACGTAGTAGTCGACGTCCCCGTTGATCAGCGCCTGCTCGCGAGCGGCCGACTGGACGGTCTTGTACTGGATCTTCTCGGGGTCGAAGCCGAGCTTCGCCGAGATGAGCTTCGCGATGTCGATGTCGAAGCCGCTGTACTTGTTCGTCGTCGGGTCCTTGTACCCGAGGCCCGGCTGGTCCTCCTTGACGCCGACGATCAGCGAACCGCGCGACTTCGCCTTGTCGAACGTGGGCGAACCGGCGACGGCGACGTCCTTGGCGACCTCGAACAGACCGGCGGGCGCGGCGCCCTGGTCGGCCGGAGCGCCTTCCTTGCCACACGCGGTCAGGGCCAGTGCGCCCGTCAGCAGCACCGCCGCAAGGGTGCGAACCCTCATCGTCCTTCTCCTGCCATTCGTTCTGGAAGTGGGCTGACTACTAGTGAGTCAGGATCTTGCCAAGGAAGTCCTTCGCGCGGTTGGACTTCGGGGCCGAGAAGAACTCTTCCGGGGTCGAGTCCTCGACCACCTCGCCGTCGGACATGAAGATCACGCGGTCCGCGGCCTTGCGGGCGAAGCCCATCTCGTGCGTGACGACGAGCATCGTCATGCCGTCCTTGGCCAGGCCCGTCATGACGTCCAGGACCTCCTGGACCATCTCCGGGTCGAGCGCGGACGTCGGCTCGTCGAACAGCATCACCTTCGGCTTCATGGCGAGCGCGCGGGCGATCGCGGCGCGCTGCTGCTGGCCACCGGAGAGCTGGGCGGGGAACTTGTCGGCCTGGTTCGCGATCCCGACGCGCTCCAGCAGTTCCATCGCGGTCTTGCGCGCGTCGGCGGCGGGCGTCTTGCGCACCTTCACCGGGGCGAGCATGACGTTCTCGACGATGGTTTTGTGGGCGAAAAGGTTGAAGGACTGGAACACCATGCCGACATCGGCGCGGAGTCGGGCCAGTTCTTTTCCTTCGGCGGGAAGCGGCTGGCCGTCGACCTCGATGACACCGGAATCGATCGGCTCGAGGCGGTTGATGGTCCGGCACAGGGTCGACTTACCGGAACCCGACGGCCCCAGCACGACCACGACCTGCCCCTTCGGCACTTCCAGCTGCACGTTCTTGAGCACGTGCAACGGGCCGAAGAACTTGTCCACACCCGCCACACGAATCATCGGCGGTGCAGAGGCGGCAGTCATCCAGTCCTCCATTTGGGGTCGTCGGCGTTGGCGGAAACCTAGGTGTCCGCCACCACACCAGTCCAGGACATTGAGCAAGACTTAGGGTCTCAACTCTGTCACAGGCAGACATCGGTTGCCCGGGAGGTAGCGAAAGTGCGCGTGCTGCTCGTCGAGGACGACGACAGGGTCGCCGAGGCCTTGGTCCCCGCCCTGACCAGACGGGGTTTCCACGTGGACCGGCAGGCCACGGGCCGCGGCACCCTCGACCGCCTGGCGGGCGTCGACGTGGTGCTGCTCGACCTGGGCCTGCCCGACATGGACGGCGTGACGCTGTGCCGTGCCATCAGGGCCGCGTCGGACGTCGCGATCATCGTGGTGTCCGCGCGGGGGGAGATCGACGACCGGATCCTCGGCCTGCACGCCGGGGCCGACGACTACCTCGTCAAGCCTTATGACGTGGGAGAACTCGTCGCGCGGGTGCACGCCGTGCGGCGTCGTCGCGGCGCGGACCCGGTCGGTGTGGGCGCGGTGTCCACGGAGGTGTTCGAGACCGGGGACGTCCGGGTCGACCTGGGGCGTCACGAGGTCACGGTCGCGGGGGAGTCGGTCGCCCTGTCCCGCAAGGAGTTCCAGGTGCTCGCCCTGGTGATGGCCGCGGGTGGCGCGGTGTGCACCCGGGAGCGCATCCTCGCGGAGGTGTGGGGACGCACGTGGTCCGGTGCGAACCGGACGCTCGACGTGCACGTGGCCACGCTGCGGACCAAGCTCGGGAGGCCGTCGTTGCTGGAGACCGTGCGGGGCGTCGGCTACCGGCTGGGGCAGGTGTGATCTCGATTGGGTGATCTTTCGCGTCGGCGTGTCGCGACCGGGCGGGGTGACGGGCTGTGAGGTCGCGACTGCTGGGCGTGGTGCTCGCCCTGATCGTGCTCGTGCTGGTCGGTCTCGGCGTGCCGCTGGGCCGCAACGTGGCGGCGGCCGAGCAGCAGGAGATGTTCCTCGACCGGCTCACCGACACGAGCCGGTTCGCGTCGCTCGCCGCCCGGCCGCTGATCGACGACAAGCCGGACCTGCTGCTGCCGGAGCTGCAGCGCTACGACGAGCTCTACGACATCGGCGTGGCCGTCGTGGCCAGGGACGCGCCGACGGTGCCGCTGGTGGCGTCGCGCAACGACCTCGCGCTCGGCGAGAGCGGCGTGCAGGACCTGGTCAGCAAGGCCCTGGCCGGGCGGCTGCCGGTCGCGCCGCCGGTGCTGCAGCCCTGGGACACCTCACGGCTGGTGCTCGCCGAACCCGTGCTGGTCGACGGTGAGGTGCGTGGCGCGGTGATCACGTTCTCGCCGACCACGAAGACCCGCTTCGAGGTGCTCGCCTGGTGGTCGCTGCTGCTCGCGGCGAGCCTGCTGGTGCTGGCGCTCGCCGTGCTGCTGGCGCTGCCGGTGGTGCGCTGGACGTTGCGGCCGGTGCAGGCGCTCGACGACGCGACGGGCAAGCTCCTCGCCGCCGTGGTGGCGGGCAGGCCGGTGCCGCCGGTGGGCGCGGAGAGCGGGCCGCCGGAACTGCGGCAGCTCAGCCGTTCCTTCGACCAGATGGCCGCGAACGTGAGCGATGTGCTGGCGTCGCAACGGGCTTTCGTCGCCGACGCCTCGCACCAGCTGCGCAACCCGTTGACGGCGCTGAAACTCCGGCTGTCCAACCTGGAGGGTCACGTCGACGCCGAGGCCGAGGTGCACCAGGTCGAGGCGTTGAGCGAGACCGACCGCCTCAACCGCATCCTCGACGAGCTGCTCGCGATGGCGCGCGCCGAGTCGAGTTCGGTGGACCCGGTGCCGGTCGACGTCGACAAGTCCGTGGCGGCACGGCTGTCGGCGTGGCAGTCGGCCGCGGCGGCCAAGGAGGTGCACCTGGTGCTCGACGGGCAGAAGGTGGGCCTCGCGCTCGTCCCGCCGCGCGGGGTCGAGACGATCCTGGACGCGTTGCTGGACAACGCGTTGAAGTTCACCGCCGAGGGCACGCTGATCGTCGTGGACGCGCGCAAGGCCGACGGGGTGATCACGTTGTCCGTCGCCGACCACGGTCCCGGGTTGCATCCCGACGAGCTCGAACGGGCCACCGACCGGTTCTGGCGCAGCCCCGCGCACCAGAACGTGCCCGGCTCCGGGCTGGGGCTCTCGATCGTGCGGCTGGTGGTCGAACGCGTCGACGGGGCCGTGCGGCTGGAGTCGCCGCAGGACGGCGGCCTGAAGGTCGTGGTCGAACTCCCGGCCGTGTAGCGAGCGCCGCCGGTCCCGCCCCACCACGGGGTGGGACCGGCGGCGCCTGGGTCAGCAGGCCGGGGCCACCGGGTCGTTCGAGCCGGTGTCCACGAAACCGTCGCTGATCCACTTGCCGTCCTGCAGCCGGTTCCACAGGTCCGTGCTGCCCCAGACCCCCTCGACGGCACCGCCGCGGCTGGTGCAGGCGATGGACACCACCGCGCCGTCCGCGACCGTCCCCGCGACCGGGTGCTCCAGGCCGGGGCCGGACCGCAGGTTCACCGTGGTGTTCGGGCCCGCGTCGACCGTGCCGGTAGGCGTCGTCGTGCCACCACCGCCGTAGTTCGTGATCCGGCCGCCGACGCCCACCCGCGTGCTGCCGCGCTGCGCGTAACCGCCGTACGCCTGCGAACCCTCGTAGAAGGTCCAGCCGCCGATCGTCATCCCGTTCACGCTGATGTGGGAGTTGCCGCGCAGCAACGAGAAGTGCACGTGCGCCCCGGTGCTCGAACCGCCGCACGGCAGCTCGTTGCCGATGTTGCCGAGGTACGTGCCGGTGCGCACGGCGCTGCCGTCGGCGAGCGTCGTCAGGTTGTACATGTGGTAGTAGGTGGTGCTGTAACCGTTGTCGTGCACGACTTTCACCAGTGCGCTGCGGCCCACGACGCAGCTCTTGTAGACACGGCCGTTGCCCGCGGACAGCACGCGGCCGTCACCGCCGTTGAAGTCGATGGAGCTGAACGGCCGGCTGTTACCGCTGTTGCCGTGCGGGCCGCCGCCCATCCACCACGCCACGTTCACCGGCCACGGCAGGCCGAGACCGGTCGGCGCGAGTGCTTGCGCGCGGTTGCTCTGGTTGGCCGCGAAGGTCCGTTTCTCGCCGTCGCTGAGCACGCCGGAAGGCGCCAGCGCGGCGAGTTCGGCGAACCCGGACGTGCCGTCGAGCTCGACGCGCCACGCGGATCGTTCCTTGCGGGCCAGGAACAACGCCATGTGCGGCGCCCCGTGGTCCTGACCGTGGGCCATCGGGACGGTGGTGCTGCCGAACACCCACGCACCGGACGTGCGGGTCGGCTCGAACAGCGGTTCACGCAACGTCTGCGTGTCCCACTCCCGCTTCAACGCCTCGCCGTGCTGGTGGAGCATGGTGGCGCGGACGGTGGCGGCGAGATCGGGTGGGGCGGCGATCGCCGACGGCGTGACGAGCACCGCGGCGCCGGCCACGAACGCGGAGAACAGCGCGGTGAATCGCCGCGCGGACAACGGACGGGACATGTGCCCTCCAGGGAAGTCAGCACAAGGCAGGGGGTCGGCGGCTTCGGCAGGGGGCCGCCGCGCTGATGACAT
This sequence comes from Lentzea sp. NBRC 102530, assembly GCF_030269365.1. GTDB lineage: Bacteria > Actinomycetota > Actinomycetes > Mycobacteriales > Pseudonocardiaceae > Lentzea. The sequence continues at coordinate 52,864 of NZ_BSTF01000022.1, read as the reverse complement.
ACCGGTGGACCGGCACGGTCAAGGTCGTCCCCGCAGAGGACCCACCACTGTGGAAGGCCCGCCAAAACTGTGGAGGAATACCCACCTTCTGTCGGGTTTTCGGGCCCGATCGGCCTTCTAAACTGTTTCTTCCACAGTCGAAGGGCACGCCGTGGCGGTTCCTCCCGATGCGGGCGACGAGGTCGACGTGCGGTTGCGCGCCGGTCCGTTCCACGCCGCGCTGCGGGCCGCCATCGAGCACCGCGGCCTCACCCTGGAACGCCTGCGCGACCGCCTCGACCGCCGGGGCATCCACGTCAGCCTGTCCACGCTCAGCTACTGGCGACTGGGCCGCAGCCGTCCCGAACGAGCCGACTCGCTGCGCGCGGTGCAGGCCATCGAGGCCATCCTCGGCCTGCCCAGGCACTCCCTCGAGGCGTTGCTCGGACCGCCGCGCCCGCGTGGCCGCTGGGCGTCGAAGCAGCGGCGCACCCGCGACTTCGGGCAGATGCTGGAACCCGCGCAGTCGCTGGCGGAGACCGTGCAGGCGCTCGTCGGACCGTCCGACGGCGACCTGCGCCTGTGGTCGCAGGACGACGCGGCCGCGGTGGACCGCCACGGCGCGCTCCGCTCGGTCCACACCAGACAGGTGCTGCGCGCGGTCGCGGGCCGGCCCGACCGTTACGTGGCCGTGTACTGCGCGGACGACGGCACGCCGCCGGACGCGTTGGAGGTGGAGGCCGTGCGCGACTGCCGGCTGGGACGCGTGCGGCGGCACTCCCGGGAGCCGGTGATCGCCGCGGAGCTGCTGTTCGACCACAGCCTGCCCGTGGGCCGCACGCACCTGCTGGAGTACCGGTTCACCATCGCCGAGACCGGCGCGCGGTCCCGCGACTACCGCCGCGCGTTCCGGTACCCGGTGGGGACGTACGTGGCGAGCGTGCAGTTCACCGAACCCCGCCTCCCGGTCCGCTGCTACACCCTCGCGCAGCCGGGGGTGGACGCGACCCTGGCGCACGGCGACGAACTCGCGCTCACCCCGGGGCGGGTGCTGCACCTGACGGCGAAGGACGTGCGGCCCGGCGTGCTCGGCATCGGCTGGGACTGGTTCTAGACCCCGGAGATCAGACCTTGGTCTCCCGGTAGTAGCGCATGGCCCCGTTGTGCAGCGGTACCGGCGAAGTCTCGATCGCCGACCGTTGCTCGATCGTGCGGGCGGCCGAGTGCGCCTTCACGAGTTCGGGTTGCCCCTCGAACAGCTGCCGCACCAACGCCTCGGCCACGTCGTCCGGCATCTTCTCGTTGACCAGCAGGAAGTTGCGCACGACGAGGGTGATGACGGGCCCGACCGGGTCGGTCTGGAGGTTGTAGGTGGACGCGGGCAGCGTCGCCGAGCCGTAGACCGGCTTCTCCTTGCGGAACGTCGACAGCACGTCGCTCAGGTCGAGCATCCGCACGCCCAGACCCTTGGTGAGGTCGGTGATCGCCTTGGTGGGCAGGCCGCCGGACCAGAAGAACGCGTCGAGCCTGCCCTCGCGCATCGCCTGCGCCGAGTCGTCGAGGTTGAGGTTCACCGCCTCCGGGGTGACGCCCGCGGACTTGAGCAGCGCGCTCGCGATGATCTCGACGCCGGACTCCCGCCCGCCGATCGACACGCGCTTACCCGAGAGGTCGCGCAGCTTCGTCACCGGCACGTCGGCGCGGACGATGACCTGGAGGTAGTCGTCGTGCATGCGGGCCAGGGCGCGCAGCTTCTCCGAACCGGGGACGCCCTCGAGCGCGTCCGCCTGCGAGAAGCCGACCTGGGCCTGGTCGTTGATCAGCCGGGTGATGTTGTCCTTGGACCCGGCCGTGGCGACGACCTGGGGTTTCACGATGCCGAGGCGGCCGCTCCAGATGTCCGCGAGGCCGTTGCCGAGCGAGTAGTAGACGCCGCCAGGGCTGCCCGTGGCCATCGTGATCTTGACGTCCGCGACCGTGCTGCTACAGCCCGTCACGAGCGTCGCGGCGGTCAGCAGGCTCACGGCGGCATGCATTCGTCCCAGCACCAGCGCATCGTGCCACGGGGGTCGTGCGCGATTGCACCCGACGAAGGTCCTGCCTGGTCAACGTGTGGATGCGCCCGCCTAGGGGCGGTCCGCGCGACTTGGGCGTGTGACCAGGAGTTATGGTTTCGGGCGTGAGTACCGCGCAGGTTCGCAAGAGCTTCCAGATCCGCACGTTCGGGTGTCAGATGAACGTGCACGACTCCGAGCGCCTCGCCGGACTGCTCGAGGACGCGGGTTACGAGCGGGCCGTCGAGGACGAACAGCCCGACGTCGTCGTCTTCAACACCTGCGCGGTCCGCGAGAACGCCGACAACAAGCTGTACGGCACGCTCGGCCACCTCGCCCCGCAGAAGGCGGCGAAGCCCGGCATGCAGATCGCCGTCGGCGGCTGCCTCGCGCAGAAGGACCGCAGCGAGATCGTGCGGCGCGCGCCGTGGGTCGACGTCGTGTTCGGCACGCACAACATCGGGTCGCTGCCGGTGTTGCTGGAACGCGCTCGGCACAACGAGGAGGCGCAGGTCGAGATCCTCGACGCGCTGGAGACGTTCCCGTCGTCGCTGCCGGCCGCGCGCGACTCCGCCTACTCGGGCTGGGTGTCGATCTCGGTGGGCTGCAACAACACCTGCACGTTCTGCATCGTGCCGTCGTTGCGCGGCAAGGAGAAGGACCGCCGTCCGGGCGACGTGCTGGCCGAGGTGCAGACGCTGGTGGACGAGGGCGTGCTGGAGGTGACGCTGCTGGGCCAGAACGTCAACTCCTACGGCGTCGAGTTCGGCGACAGGCTGGCGTTCGGCAAGCTGCTGCGCGCGTGCGGGGAGATCGACGGGCTGGAGCGCGTCCGGTTCACCTCGCCGCACCCCAAGGACTTCACCGACGACGTCATCGCCGCGATGGCCGAGACGCCGAACGTGTGCCACAGCCTGCACATGCCGCTGCAGTCCGGTTCGGACCGGCTGCTCAAGGCGATGCGCCGCTCGTACCGCACCGAGAAGTACCTGGGCATCATCGAGAAGGTCCGCGCCGCGATGCCGGACGCCGCGATCACCACGGACATCATCGTCGGCTTCCCCGGTGAGACCGAGGAGGACTTCCAGGGCACGCTCGACGTCGTGCGCCAGGCGCGGTTCTCGTCGGCGTTCACGTTCCAGTACTCGAAGCGCCCCGGCACGCCCGCCGCCGACCTGCCGGACCAGCTGCCGAAGGCCGTCGTGCAGGAGCGGTTCGACCGGCTCGTGGCGTTGCAGAACGAGATGACGCACCAGCTCAACATCGAGCAGGTCGGCCGCACGGTCGAGGTGCTCGTCGCCACCGGCGAGGGCAAGCGCGACGCCGAGACGCAGCGCATGAGCGGCCGCGCCCGCGACGGACGCCTGGTGCACTTCACGCCCGGTGGTACCGCGCCGCGTCCCGGTGACGTCGTGGAGACCGTCGTGACCTACGCGGCCCCGCACTACCTCGTCGCGGACGGCGAACCGCTGTCGTGGCGCCGCACGAAGGCCGGTGACCGCTCCGAGGCCGGCATCAAGCCCAAGACCGCGGGCGTCGGCCTCGGTCTGCCCTCGTTCGGAGCGCCCGCGCCGCTGCCCGCCGCCGTCTCCGGGTGTGCGGCTCAGTGAGCGATCCACGAGAACAGGACGACTTCTTGCGCAAGGAAATCGACGCCGTCGAACACCAGGCCGCCAAGCGCATCGACCCCGGTACGGGCGCGCTGACGATCTCGATCGCGGTGCTCGCGATCCTGGTGTCGCTGATCCTGCCGTGGGTGGGGGAGCACACCGGGCTCGCGGTGCTGCTCGGCGAGTCGGACCTGTTCCTGCCCCGGCTGTTCTCGTTCCTCGCGCTCGGCGTCGGCGTGGCCGGGTCGGGCATCACCCTGGCCGTGCGCCGCTGGGGCCTCGCGTGGGTGTGCTCGCTCGGCCTGTTCGCGGGCTCGATCATCGGGGTGCTGTCGATCTGGACGCAGCAGACCACGACGAGCAACAAGACCATCGGTCCCGGCCCCGGCGCCGGCCTGATCATCGCGGCGATCGCCACGATCGTCCTGCTGGTGAAGTGGCTGAAGATCGCGGCCTCGCGCCCGCCCCAGCTCGGGGAGACGCAGCGGTCCGACCAGCAGTAGGCCCTGAAACGTCCGAGAGCCCCTCTTCCAGCCGGAAGAGGGGCTCTCAGTCGTTAGAGCCTCTAGCGGGTCGCCAGGGCCTGCTCAGCGGCGGCGAGCCACTCGCGCCACTGGGCGGCCTGCGCCTCGGCCTGCTCGGTGCGGCGCTTGTCGCCCGCGGCACGGGCCTTGGCGGCCTGCGCCTCGAACTGCTCGACGCGCTCGCGGAACTGCGCCACGCGGGCCTCGGCCTCGGGGTCGGACCGGCGCCACTGGGCGTCGACCGCGCCGCGGACCCGCTCCTCGATGGCGCGGAGCTTGCCCTCGAGCTCGCGGATGCGCTCCCTCGGCACCTTGCCGATCGCGTCCCAGCGCTCCTGGATCTTGTAGAGGGCGTTGCGCGCCGCCTCGAGGTCGGTCGACGGGTCGATGCCCTCGGCCTCGGCGAGCAGCTCCTCCTTCAGCTTCGCGTTGGCCGAGAACTCGGCGTCCCGCTCGCTGAACGCCTCGGAGCGCTTCTGGAAGAACGCGTCCTGCGCGGCCCGGAACCGCTGCCACAGGGCGTCGTCGGCCTCCTTGGGCGCACGCCCGGCGGCCTTCCACTCGACCATGAGCTCCTTGTAGCGACCAGCCGTGGGGCCCCAGTCGTCGGAGTCGACGAGCTTCTCGGCCTCTTCGACCAGCGCCTGCTTGGAGGACTTGGCCACCGAGCGCTGGCGGTCGAGGTCCGCGAAGTGGGAGCCGCGACGGCGGTTGAACGCGTCGCGGGCCTTCGAGAACCGGCGCCACAACTGCTCGTCGGTCTTGCGGTCGACGCCGCGGATGGTCTTCCACTCGTCGAGGATCTGGCGCAGCCGGTCGCCCGCGACCTTCCACTGCGTCGACTCGGTGGCGATCGACTCGGCCTCGTCGACGAGCGCCTGCTTGCGCTGCACGGACTGGGCGCGGGCGGCCTCCTTGGCCTCCTTCGCCTTCTCCATGCCGGCCTCGGCCCGCTCCAGCACGTGCTCGACGCGGGCGGCCAGCGCCTTGAGGTCACCGACGACGGCGGCCTCGGCCAGCTGCTCCTTGACGTGCTTCGCGCTGGTCAGGGCGTGCTTGGGGTCGCCGGCGCCGGACGCGAGCCGCGACACGAGCAGCTCGACCTCGGTGCGCAGGTCGTCGAAGCGCCGCGCGAAGTGCGCGAGACCCTCGACCGGCTCCCCGGCCTGCCACGACCCGACAGCGCGTTCGCCGTCCTCGGTCTTCACGTACACGGTGCCGTCGGCGTCCACGCGCCCCCAGCGGTCAGGGTGGTCCGACGCCACGGGGACGGCCGGGGTGCCGGCCGGCGCCGCCGCGGTCTCCTTGGGCGTTTGTTCGACCCCACCCTCGGCTGCACCCTCGACCGGTGCGTTCTCCGCCACGGCCTGCGGTGTGCTGTCCTGCTCCGACATCGCCGGTTCCTCCCGTCTGACGCCCGTGCCTGCCACGGGCGCCCCGCCACCAGGCGGGGCCGATGCGATACGGGCGCTGGAGGGTCTCCCGTCCCCAGTTCCCCGCGCGCATTCAAACAGGTCAGAGCTCGACTCGGTACTGGGAGTCCACGATAGGTAGCCTCGTTCGTTGTGATCACCCGCGCTGCGGTGGTGCCGCACCCGCCTCTTCTGGTGCCAGAACTGGTGTCCGGCGCCGCTTTGGAAACCGAGTCCGTGCGCGCCGCAACCCTTGCGGCAGCAGGGAAACTGCCAGGTCCGTGGATCGCCGTGGCGGTCGGCGACGGAGGGCGCGCGACGTACGCGCCGCCGTTGTCGGGAAGTTTTCTCGGTTATGGGGTCGACGTGCGGGCGTCACTCGGCGGTGACCTGCCCGCGGACGCCACGATTCCGTTGCCGGTGCTCATCACCGCGTGGCTTCGGGAACGCTGCGCGGTCGAGGTGTCACGCGTTGAACTCGTTCCCCGTGACCTGCCCGTTTCCGACTGTGTCTCGTTTGGACGACAACTCGCTGCCGAGGACTGCGGACTGCTGGTCCTCGGTGACGGATCGACACGGCACGGGCCGCGTTCGCCAGGAGCGGACGACGAGCGTTCGGGACCTTTCGACTCCTCGGTGCACGACCTGCTGGCCGCCGCCGATGTGGACGGCCTGCTCGGGCTCGACGTGGAGCTGGCCGCCGAGCTGGGCGCGCAGGGCCGGGCCGCGTGGCAGGTCCTCGCCGGGGTGCCCGGCCCGTGGCGTTGTTCGTCCGCCGAGTTCTTCGCACCGTTCGGCGTGGGCTACCACGTCGCTGTCTGGGAGCGCCCGTGATCACCCCCTCGAAAAAGGTTCCGATCGCCGTTGTCGGCCCTACCGCCACCGGCAAGTCCGACCTCGCCGTTTCGCTCGCCGAACGGTTCGGGGGAGAGGTCGTCAACGCCGACGCCATGCAGCTCTACCGGGGCATGGACATCGGCACGGCCAAGATGCCCGTCGCCGAACGACGCGGGGTGCCGCACCACCTGTTCGACGTCCTGTCGGTCACCGAGACCGCGTCCGTCGCCGCCTACCAGCGCGAGACCAGGGCCGTCGTGGAGTCGCTGCTGGCCGCCGGGCGGGTGCCGGTCCTCGTCGGAGGTTCGGGACTCTACGTCCAGGCCGTGCTGGACGACCTGAAGTTCCCCGGCACCGACGACGCCGTCCGCGAGCGTTTCGAGGCCGAGCTGGCGTCGGTGGGCTCCGAGGCGCTGCACCAGCGGTTGCGGGAGCTCGACCCGGCCGCCGCGATCGCGATCCTGCCGTCCAACGGCCGCCGCATCGTGCGCGCGCTGGAGGTCATCGAGCTGACCGGGCAGCCGTTCTCGGCGAACCTGCCCAAGCCCGGTCCCGCCCGCTACGGCACCGTCCAGATCGGCGTCGACCGCGAGGTGTCCGAACTGGACTCGCGCGTCGACCAGCGGGTGGACGCGATGTTCGCGGCCGGACTGGAGGACGAGGTCCGCGCCCTGGTCCGGATCGGTCTGCGTGAGGGCAGGACGGCCTCCCGCGCGCTCGGCTACCAGCAGGTGCTGTCCGCAATGGACGGAGCCTGCACGATCGACTTCGCCGCCGAGGAGACCAAGCGCGCCACCCGCCGGTTCGTGCGCCGCCAGCGTTCCTGGTTCCGGCGTGACCAGCGCATCACCTGGCTCGACGGTGCTGACCCTGATCTTTTGACCGCCGCCGGTAACCTGGTGCCGTGGAGTTCGTGAAGGGGCACGGCACGGAGAACGACTTCGTCATCCTGCCCGACCTCGATGACCAGCTGGACCTGACCGCCGCGCGCGTGCAGGCGCTGTGCGACCGCCAGCGCGGCCTGGGCGCCGACGGCGTGCTGCGCGTCGTCCGCGTGGACGGCAAGTGGTTCATGGACTACCGCAACGCCGACGGCTCCATCGCCGAGATGTGCGGCAACGGCCTGCGCGTCTTCGCCCGCTACCTGGTCGACGCCGGTCACCAGGAGCAGGGCGAGTTCGTCGTGGGCACGCGCGCGGGCGACCGCACCGTGACGACGCACCCGGACGGCTCCGTCACCAACGACATGGGCCCCGCCCGCGTCACCGGCACCTCCATCGCCGCGGTCGACGGCGCCGGCATCGGCGGGTTCGCCGTCGACGTCGGCAACCCGCACCTCGCCTGCGTCACCGAGACGCCGGTCGAGTCGTTCGACCTGACCGTGCCGCCCGGCTTCGACCCGGTGATGTTCCCGCACGGCGTCAACGTCGAGCTGATCAACGTCATCGGGGACGGCGCGCTGCGCATGCGCGTCTACGAACGCGGCGTCGGCGAGACCCGCTCGTGCGGCACCGGCACCGTCGCGTCCGTCGCCTCGTGGCTCGCGGGCCAGGGCCGCACGACGGGGTCGGCGACCGTCGACGTCCTCGGCGGCCAGGTCTTCGTGACCGTCGAGCCGACGACGTCGACCCTCACCGGACCTGCCGTGCTCGTCGCGCGCGGCGAGCTCGACAAGTCCTGGTGGGACGCCCTCGCATAACTGATGTATCGGCTGCGACACATCAGTTCAGGTCGTAGACCTCGATCTTCCCGAGCCGTTCGGGCTTGACCACCTTCGGGTTCGAGTCGGGCGCGGTCAGGCACACCAGCCGTTCGCCGACGACGGCGACGGCGAACACCGTCTGCGTCGTCTCGACCCGGTGCGTGATCGTGCCGCCCTCGGTCACCCGGAACACCGCGGGCTGCAACGCCGGCGCCACCCACACGCCGTCACCGTCGCCCGCGATCCCGTCCGGCGCGATCCCGAACTCCTTGACGTCGGCCCACGTCCTGCGGCCGCGCAACGACCCGTCGAGGTCGACCGAGAACGCGGTGAGCTTGAACGCGACGGTCTCGGCGACGACGAGGATCTGGCCGCTCTCCGACTCGCCGGCCGGATCGGGCAGCAGCGCCATGCCGTTCGGGAACTTGAGGTCCTCGGCGACGACGCCGACGGAACCGTCGGGCCGCACGAGCGCGAGCGAGGCGCCCAGCGGGTCGAAGTCGGGTTCGAGCAGGCGCGGGATGCCGACCTCGTCGATCAGGCCGTGCAGGTCGAACCCGAAGTTGCCGACGTACGCGCGGCCCTCGCCGTCGACGAGCATGTCGTTGGCGTGGAAGGTCGCGATATCCGATATATCGGCGTGGACGACGAGGTCGTCGCCCTCCAGCCGGCGCACCGTCCGGTCGAGCATCGAGACGACGAGCAGGCGTCCGTCGGGCAGCGAGCCGAGGCCCGAGGGCTGCCCGTCGAAGGCGACGACGACCTCGTCGTCACCCGTCGCGAGGTCGAGGGCGTGCACCTCGCCCGCGTAGAAGTCCGAGTAGTAGAGGCGCCCGTCGGGGCCGCGCCGCGGCCCCTCGCCGAAGTGCAGACCGTCCCGCACAACCTTCGTGTCAGCCATGCGCCTCGACGCTAGCCGTGGTGGGCAGGTCCCGCATAGTCCGCAACGGCGAGAACAGCACCCACAGCATCCCGGCGACGGAACCGACCAGCGACACCCACAGCGTCGGCACGATCCCGATCCACGACCCGAGCCCGCCGCCGAGCAAGGCGCCCAGCGGCGTCGCGCCCCACACGACCCACCGGATCGAGGCGTTCATCCGCCCCAGCAGGTGGTCGGGGCAGATCGCCTGCCGGTAGCTCACCTGGCCGACGTTGTAGACGACGACGCCGAACGCGCTCACCGCGAGTCCGGCCATCGCGAACGCGATGCCCCAGCCGGGCTTGGTGAACGGCATCAGCAACACGAACGGCCAGGTCAGCAGCGGCACGAGCCAGATCAGCCGCGCCTGCCCGAGCAGGACGCCGAGCCGGTGCGCGACCACCGCGCCGAGCACCCCGCCGACGCCGCTCGCGCTGAAGACCAGGCCCGCGGTGCCCTCGCTCAGTCCCGCGACCCGCAGCAGGAACAGCACGCTGACGGCGTTCTGGATGCCGTGGAAGAAGTTCGACGTGCCGGTGCAGGCCACGATCTTGCGCAGGGTGGGGTTGCCGAAGACGAACCTCAGCCCCTCCACGACCTCACGGCGCAGGTGCGGGTCGGGGTGGCGTTCCGGCGCAGGCTCCGCCGCCTTGATCCGGAACAGGAAGAACGCCGAGCTCAGGTAGCCCAGCCCGGTCGCGAGCACGCCGTTCGCGGCGCCGAGGAACTGCGCCACGTACCCGCCGATCGCAGGCCCCGACACGTCGGCCACGGACAGGCTGGCCTGGAGCTTCGAGTTGCCCTCGACGAGTTGCTCGCGACCCACCAGCGACGGCAGGTACGACTGGTAGGCGACGTCGAAGAAGACCGTGCAGACCCCGATCGCGAGGCTCACGACGACCAGCTGCGGCAGGTCGAGCACGCCCATCCACCACGCGACCGGCACGCTCAGCATCAACGCGGCGCGCACGACGTCCATCGCGATCATCAGGGGCTTGCGCCGCATCCGGTCGACCCAGACGCCCGCGGGCAGTCCGATCAGCAGGAACGCCATCGTGCTCGCCGCGGCCAGCAGGCCCATCTCGAAGGGCGTCGCGTGCAGCGCGCCGGCCGCGAGCAGCGGGATGACCGTGATGCCGATGCTCACGCCGAACTGGCTGATCGTGTCTCCGACCCACAGCCGGCGGAAGTCCTGATGCCCCCAAAGCGTCATGGCGGCGAGTCTGCGCTGAGTGATTGGAAACTGTCAATCGCTCGCCTACACTGGAGTCGTGCCACTCTCCGGGAAGCGACGCCCCGCGACGCAGGAGGAAGCCGCCGCGCTGAGCTCTGAGCTGCGGATTCGGATGATCCGCCTGACGTTCGACCGCCCGCTCACGAACAAGGAGCTGGCCGAACGCCTCGGCAAGGACCCGGCCACGACGCTGCACCACGTCCGCAAGCTCGTCGCCGCCGGATTCCTCGAGGCGATGCCGCCGCGCGCGGGCAACCGGGGGGCGAAAGAAATCCCCTACCGGTCGACAGGGCTGTCCTGGCAGCTCGACAACAGCGAAAATGCGGTCGCCGTCGGCGAGGCGATGTTGCACGCTTTCCTCGGCGAGGTTGCCGACATCGGGCTCAGTGACGTGGAGCAGAGCCGCCTGGTCGTCACCGTCGACCCGGAGGAACTAAAGCAGCGGCTCGCGTCGTTGATGGATGAGCTGGCCGCGCAACCGGTCAAGCCGGATGTTCCCCGTGTGGCGATCTACCTCGCGGTGTATCCGGGGGACTGAACTGTCCGTGGGACGATGAAGGGCAAATGACGGAAAACATCCAGAGCACAGAGTTCGACCCGGAGTTCGACAGCACCTGGGACGAGGACGACTTCTCGACCGGTGACTTCGAACTCGCCGAGCGCGCCGCACTGCGCCGCGTCGCCGGGCTGTCCACCGAGCTCGAGGACGTCACCGAGGTCGAGTACCGCCAGCTTCGCCTGGAGCGGGTCGTGCTCGTCGGGGTGTGGACCGAGGGCACCGCGGCGGACTCCGACGCGTCGATGGCCGAGCTGGCCCGCCTCGCCGAGACCGCGGGGTCCGAGGTGCTGGAAGGCGTCGTGCAACGCCGGGACAAGCCGGACGCCGCGACGTACATCGGTTCCGGCAAGGTCTCCGAACTGCGCGACGTCGTGCAGGCGACCGGCGCGGACACGGTGATCTGCGACGGTGAGCTCTCGCCCGGCCAGCTGCGGCAGCTGGAGGAGAAGCTCAAGGTCAAGGTCATCGACCGCACCGCGCTGATCCTGGACATCTTCGCGCAGCACGCGCGGTCCAAGGAGGGCAAGGCGCAGGTCGAGCTGGCCCAGCTGCAGTACCTGATGCCCCGCCTGCGCGGCTGGGGTGAGACGTTGTCGCGGCAGGCCGGTGGTCGCGCCGGTGGCGGCAACGGCGGTGTGGGTCTGCGCGGTCCCGGTGAGACCAAGATCGAGACCGACCGGCGCCGGATCCGCGCGCGCATCGCCAAGCTGCGCCGCGAGATCGCCGCGATCGGCGTCATCCGCGAGACCAAGCGGGGCCGCCGCACGGCGAACGAGATCCCGAGCGTCGCCATCGCGGGCTACACGAACGCGGGCAAGTCGTCGCTGCTCAACGCGTTGACGGGCGCGGGCGTGCTGGTGGAGGACGCGCTGTTCGCCACCCTCGACCCGACGACCCGCCGCGCGCTGACGCCGGAAGGCCTGCCGTACACGCTGACCGACACGGTCGGCTTCGTCCGGCACCTGCCGCACCAGCTGGTCGAGGCGTTCCGCTCCACGCTCGAGGAGGTCGGCGGGTCCGACCTGCTCGTGCACGTGGTCGACGGCTCCGACGCCATGCCGGAGAAGCAGGTCAAGGCCGTGCGCGAGGTCCTCGCCGAGATCAACGAGGAGTCCGGCACGCCGATGCCGCGCGAGCTGCTCGTCGTGAACAAGATCGACGCGGTGGGCGACCTGGGCATGGCGCGGCTGCGCCACCTGTTCCCGGACGCGTCGTTCGTGTCGGCGCACGCGGGCCTCGGCATCGAGGAACTGCGGGTGCGCATCGCCGAGCTGATGCCGCGTCCCGAGGTCGTCGTCGAGGCGCTCGTGCCGTACGCGCGCGGCGAGGTCGTCGCCCGCGTGCACCGCGACGGCGAGGTGCTGTCCGAGAAGCACACGGAGTCGGGCACGCTGCTGTCCGCCCGCGTGCGCCCGGACCTCGCCGGCGTCCTCGAGGAGTTCGCGACGAACGGGACGCCTGCTTGATCCTCCCGCCTCCGCCGGTGGACGTGTGCCCGGTAGCAATGCAGGAGCTCTCCGGGCTCACGTCCAACGGCACCGACTTCTTCGCCGTCAGCGACAGCGACAACGGCACGCTGCGCATCCAGGTCACGGGTCGCGACTGCGTCGTGAAGCGCACGATCACCGCGCCCGTCGACCCGTTCGACGTCGAGGACCTGGCGATGACGCCGGACGGCACCCTCTGGGCGTCCGACACCGGCGACAACGGCAAGTCCCGCCCCACGGTGGCCCTGCACAAGGTCTCGCCCTCGGGTGCCGTGGAGCGGTACCGCCTGACCTACCCGGACGGCAAGCACGACGCCGAGGCGTTGATCGTCGACAAGTCCGGGACGCCGTACATCGTCACCAAGGAACCCCTGGGTTCCGCACTGGTATATCGCCCGACGGGTCCCCTGCGAACCGATGTACCAGTTCCGATGGAGCAGGTCGCGCGCGTGTCGTTGTCGACGACCGACACCCCGGGCGGCCCGCTCGAAGGCACCCTCGACTCGCGTCTCGTGACCGGTGCCGCCCAGACCGCCGACGGCTCCGTCATCGCGCTGCGCACCTACACCGACGCGTACCTCTACCCGGTCCCGGACGGCGACATCGTCAAGGCCCTGGCCGGCGACCCCGTCCGCGTCCCCCTGCCGGACGAACCCCAGGGCGAGGCCGTCGCGTTCGACCCGGACGGCACCCTGCTGTCCGCCTCCGAAGGCGTCGGCACCCCGATCCGGGCCGTCGCGGGTGCCGCGGCCCTGGCCCAGCCACCGCCGCCGACGACCACGACGCCTCCGCCCGCGGCGGCCGAGCAGCAGTCGACGTCGTCGGAAGCGCCGGCCGGCTCCTGGCAGAACTGGCCGCTGGCGCTGACCCTGGGCGGCCTCGTGCTCGTCGCCGCCCTCGTCATCGGCCTGCGCCTGCGCCGCCGTGCCTGAACTCGGGGCCTGACCACACGACGATGCCCCGGCACTGATATCCGATATATCAGTGCCGGGGCATCGGTCTGCCGTGAGCTACGGAAGGCGCCTGAGCACGGTCACGACCTTGCCCAGGATGGTGGCCTCGTCACCGTTGATCGGCTGGTAGGCCGTGTTGTGCGGCATCAGCCACACGTGGCCGTCCTTGCGCTTGAACGTCTTCACCGTCGCCTCGCCGTCGATCATGGCGGCGACGATCTCGCCCTGGTCGGCCGTGGGCTGCTTGCGGATCACGACCCAGTCGCCGTCGGTGATCGCGGCGTCGATCATCGAGTCACCGACGACGCGCAGCAGGAACAGCTCGCCCTCACCGACGATCTCGCGCGGCAGCGGGAACACGTCCTCGATCGACTCCTCCGCCAGGATCGGGCCACCGGCGGCGATCCGGCCGACCATCGGCACGTACGCGGGCGTCGGCTTGGACATCGGGTCGAGACCGGGGTCGATCTCGGTGGGCAGCATCCCGACCGCGCGCGGCCGGTTGGGGTCGCGGCGCAGGAAGCCCTTCCGCTCCAACGCGCGCAGCTGGTAGGCGACCGACGAGGTCGACGTCAGGCCGACGGCCTCACCGATCTCGCGCACGCTCGGCGGGTAACCGAAACGGTCGACCCAATCGCGAATCACGTCGAGCACCTTGCGCTGCCGCAAAGTCAGGCCGGCGTTTCCCGCGATCTCGCTTACCTCTGTCTCCACGAGAGCGGGGTCCGGGTCGATCGTCTTGCCTGCCACGGTCGCTGTCCTCCTCGCCGCCCCCAGTTCGAATGGGATTCCGGCCTCCGTCGATCTTCGTGGTCGACGGTAGTCGTGTTTGCTGCACAGATCAAACACCTGTTCGAGGTATTTGGGCGCGTGTTGTGGCGTTCGAGGAGTCGGTCTGGTAGAAATTCGCACGGACGTTCGATCGAACCCCTGTTCGATCAAGGTGGCTGACCTGCGATGGAGGTCGTGATGGCGGTGCTCGTCGAGAAGCGGTTGCGCGTTGCTGAGGACGCGGATGTCGCAGCAGGTCGTCCACTCCGTTCGGGTCCCCGGGTCATGCCGCGGCGACCCGCCACGAGGCCGCACCCCGTCGTCGTCCCGGCCAAGCGCGAGTCCAGCTCGTGCGAGGTCCGTCCGCAGCGCGAGTCGTTGTTCGAACTGGTCGCGGTCGGCGTCTTGAGCGCACTCACGGTGGTCGCGCTCGGCGTCCTCTACCTACAGCAGGCGGGGGTCACCCCGTAGGTCTGCCCCTACATCTTGTGTTTCGCTGCCCGCAGGTGACGTGGACGCTCCGTCACCGGCGGGCATTTTTGCGTAATCGCCGCTGATCGTCGCCGGTTCGCCCAACAGGGTGACACGCGACGCGCCGTGTCGAGTTGCGTTGCCGTCCGCCGCGATCTAGGTTCTACCCCTACATCTAGTGGTTGCACCGTTGTAAGTAGTCCACAGGTTGTGGGTAACCCGACCAGTGAGGCTGCTGCGTCGGATGCTGCGCGGGGGAAGGGGTGAGGTGGCGTGCGGTGTCCGTTCTGCCGCCATTCGGACTCGCGGGTGGTCGACTCCCGCGAGGTCGACGAGGGACAGGTGATCCGTCGTCGGCGCTCCTGCAACAGCTGCAGCCGCCGGTTCACCACGGTCGAAGAAGCGGTTCTCGCCGTGGTCAAGCGCTCCGGGGTGACGGAGCCGTTCAGCCGCGACAAGGTGGTCGTCGGCGTGCGCAGGGCGTGCCAGGGCCGCCCGGTCGACGAGGACGCGTTCCAGGTGCTCGCACAGCAGGTGGAAGAGTCGATCCGGTCGACGGGGTGCGCGGAAATCGCGAGTCACGAGGTCGGTCTCGCCATTCTCGGCCCCCTGCGTGAGCTCGACGAGGTCGCTTATCTGCGCTTCGCGAGCGTTTACAGGTCCTTCTCGTCCGTCGAGGACTTCGAGAAGGAAATTCTTGATCTTCGCACTGCGCGTGCCGAGGAAGCACCGGCCGAGCAGTGATCCGCGCGCACTTAAGCGCGCGCGGCAACCATCTTTCTAAGCACCAGCACGAGGGAGATCCACCGTGACCGAGACCGTCGGCGGCTCAGCCAAGAAGACAGCCGCACGGGCGGCTGCCAAGCCTGCCGCGCTGAAGGTCCAGCGCGTCTACACCACCGAAGGCCGCCACCCCTATGACGAGGTCACGTGGGAGCGCCGCGACGTCGTCATGACGAACTGGCGCGACGGCTCGGTGAACTTCGAGCAGCGCGGTGTCGAGTTCCCCGAGTCGTGGTCGGTGAACGCCACCAACATCGTCACCAGCAAGTACTTCCGCGGTGCCGTCGGCAGCGAGAAGCGCGAGCAGTCGCTGCGCCAGCTGATCGACCGCGTCGTGAAGACGTACGTGGGCGCCGGCAAGGAGCACGGCTACTTCACCGGTGACGCGGACGCCGAGATCTTCGAGCACGAGCTCACCTACATGCTCCTGCACCAGGTGTTCAGCTTCAACTCGCCGGTGTGGTTCAACGTCGGCACGAGCTCGCCGCAGCAGGTCAGCGCGTGCTTCATCCTCGCGGTCGACGACACGATGGAGTCGATCCTCAACTGGTACCGCGAGGAGGGCCTGATCTTCAAGGGCGGCTCCGGCGCCGGCCTGAACCTCTCGCGCATCCGTTCGTCGAAGGAGCTGCTGTCCTCCGGCGGCACCGCGTCGGGCCCGGTGTCGTTCATGCGCGGCGCCGACGCGTCCGCGGGCACCATCAAGTCCGGTGGCGCCACCCGCCGCGCGGCCAAGATGGTCGTCCTCGACGTGGACCACCCGGACGTCGAGGAGTTCATCGAGACCAAGGCGAAGGAAGAGAACAAGATCCGCGCGCTGCGCGACGCCGGGTTCGACATGGACCTCGGCGGCGCGGACATCGTGTCGGTGCAGTACCAGAACGCGAACAACTCGATCCGCGTCTCGGACGAGTTCATGCACGCCTACGAGAGCGGCGGCGACTTCGGTCTGCGCGGCCGTCAGACCGGCGAGGTCATCGAGCGCATCGACGCCAAGGGCCTGTTCACCAAGCTGGCGAAGGCCGCCTGGGAGTGCGCCGACCCCGGCATCCAGTACGACGACACGATCAACGACTGGCACACCTGCCCCGAGTCGGGCCGCATCACCGCGTCCAACCCGTGCTCCGAGTACATGCACCTGGACAACTCCAGCTGCAACCTCGCGTCGCTCAACCTGATGAAGTTCCTCGGCGACGACGGCCGCTTCGACGCCGTCACGTTCGCCAAGGCCGTCGAGCTGATCATCACCGCGATGGACATCTCGATCTGCTTCGCGGACTTCCCGACCGAGCCGATCGCGGACACCACCCGCAAGTTCCGCCAGCTCGGCATCGGCTACGCCAACCTCGGCGCGCTGCTGATGGCGACCGGCCACGCGTACGACTCCGAGGGCGGCCGCGCGCTCGCCGCGACCATCACCTCGCTGATGACGGGTGTCTCGTACCGCCGTTCCGCGGAGCTCGCGGGCTTCGTCGGCGCCTACGACGGCTACAAGCGCAACGCCACCGCGCACCAGCGCGTCATGCGCAAGCACGCCGCCGCCAACGACCTGATCCGCACCTACCACGCGAACGACTCCGCGGTGCACAAGGTCGCCACCGAGGCCTGGCAGCAGGCCCTGGAGATCGGCGCGAAGAACGGCTGGCGCAACGCCCAGGCGTCCGTGCTGGCCCCCACCGGCACCATCGGCCTGATGATGGACTGCGACACCACCGGTATCGAGCCGGACCTGGCCCTGGTCAAGTTCAAGAAGCTCGTCGGCGGCGGCTCGATGCAGATCGTCAACCAGACGGTGCCGCGCGCCCTCAAGGCGCTGGGCTACCTGGACGAGCAGATCGAGGCGATCGTCGAGTTCATCGGCGAGCACGGCCACGTCGTCGACGCGCCGGGCCTGCGCCGCGAGCACTACGAGGTCTTCGACTGCGCCATGGGCGAGCGTTCCATCGCGCCCATGGGCCACGTGCGGATGATGGCGGCCACCCAGCCGTTCCTGTCCGGCGCGATCTCCAAGACCGTCAACATGCCGGAGACGGCGACGGTCGAGGACGTCGAGGAGATCTACTACCAGGGCTGGAAGCTCGGCCTGAAGGCGCTCGCGATCTACCGCGACAACTGCAAGGTGGGCCAGCCGCTCTCGGCCGGCAAGTCCGCGAAGGCCGCCGAGGAGAAGAAGTCCGAGACGGTCGTCGAGTACCGCCCGGTCCGCAAGCGCCTGCCGAAGAAGCGCCCGTCGCAGACCGTGTCGTTCACCGTCGGCGGCGCCGAGGGCTACCTGCACGCCGGCTCGTACCCGGACAACGGCCTCGGCGAGATCTTCGTCAAGCTCGGCAAGCAGGGCTCCACGCTCGCCGGCGTGATGGACGCGTTCTCGATGTCCATCTCGGTGGGCCTGCAGTACGGCATCCCGCTCGAGTTCTACGTCTCGAAGTTCCAGAACCTGCGCTTCGAGCCGGCGGGCATGACCGACGACCCGGACGTCCGCATCGCCACCTCGGTGCTCGACTACCTGTTCCGCCGCCTGGCGCTCGACTACCTGCCGTACGACAAGCGCGCGCAGCTCGGCATCTTCACCGCCGACGAGCGCTCGGCCCAGGTCGCCAGCGAGTACGGCGCCCCGGCGTCGTCCGACGTGGACCTCGAGGGCCTGCGCGGCTCCGTCGAGGCCGCCCCGGCCGTCGAGGTCGAGGCCGCCGCGCCGAAGCAGGTCGGCAGCTCGACCGAGCTGCTGGAGCTGCACCTGGGCAAGGCCGCGGACGCGCCGCTGTGCATGACCTGTGGCACGAAGATGCGTCCGGCCGGCTCGTGCTACCTGTGCGAGGGCTGCGGCAGCACCTCCGGCTGCAGCTGATCGCGTCCGTCTGCCCCTGCCGCTGGAGGCAGGGGCAGACGCTGACAGCCAGTCACGATAGTTAGACGCTGTAACAGAAGTGGCGGGTCGTCACGGCAGTGCGATGCCGTGGCGGTCCGCCAGTTTCTTCTCGACCTCCGCGATCACGCAGGCGATGGTCGACGGGTTGAGCCGCCCCTCCCCGAACCGCACCACGGTCTTCGCGAACTCGTCCGCCGCCAGAGCCCGGCACTCCGCGTTCAGCGACCGGTGGTCGACCGGGGCCTCCTTGAAGCACTCCAGCGGCTTGCGCCCGAAGATGACCTCGAACTCCTCCCAGCCGCGCAACGTCCAGTACGTGTCGAACGACGACGTCGACGTCGCGCGCAGCCACCGCCACAGGTACTGCGGATCCACGTGGCTCGGCGACTCGCTGACGCAGCGCCCGCACAGCAGCACGACGTTGTCCGTGGTGCGGCCGCCACCCATCGACGCGGGCACCACGAGGTGTTGCTCCAGCGAGGACCTGTAACCGCAGCGCCAGCATCTCTCGTGTGCTGTGCTCCAGTCGATGACGAGGTCGACCTCGTGCTCGACCCAGTACGCGACGATCTGCTGGTTGCTGATGCGCATGTGATCCTTCCCCAGGCGTTGCTTCCCCTGTCGGTGACGAAGGCGATTCCGTTTCACCCACTCGCAACTGATAGAACATCTCGCAGTAAGGGGGAGAGATGCCTTCGTTCGACGACTTGCGCCGGTACCTGCTCGGTCAGCTCAACGCCGCTGTCCGGCGTCCCGGCATGTACGGCGGTGAGGCGGTGATCCTCACCCTGCTCGACGCGTTGGCGTTCGCCGACGACCGCACCGACCGGTGGCAGAACGAGCTCGACGCGCTGGTGAAGCGCGGCGCGGCCAACGCGGCGATGGTGAGCGGCGCGGTCCACGAGGCCCTCGGCCACCGCAGCGAGGACGTCATGGCGTCGGTGTACGCGGACCTCGCGCACCGCCAGGGCTGGCTGAGCCTCGACGCCGACAGCCGCATCCCCGGTGTGCTGGGGGAGCGGGACTGCCTGCTCGACGACGTCATCGCCGAGTACGGTGAGCCGCCGTTGTGGCTGGGCGGCACGAACCCCAAGTACTCGAAGACGCTCGGCTACCCGGACCGTTCGGGCTCGCTGGTGTTCTTCCACTTCATGCCGGAGCTGCGGCTGATGGCGACGCGGCGCGGCGACGGCGGCTTCCGCGACAGCTTCGTCTTCACACCTGCTGGGCTATCGCGATGAACTCGGTGAGCAGCGGCGTCTGCCGGTGCGCCGCCCACGCCAGCGCGACCTCATCCGGTGCCATGTCCGAGACCGGCACGTGCACGAGGTCCTCGCGCGAGTAGAACACCGCCGTCGACAACGGCAACACGGCCACACCGCCGTGCAACGCGACGTGCTCCAGCTTCTCCTCGACGGTCCGGATCTCCGGCATGGTGGCGTGGTGCACGCGCCGTTCCCCGGCGAGGTCCGCCTCCAGCACGCTTTCCTTGCCCGCCAGCCGATGCGACGCGGGCAACACCGCAACACGCGGCTCGGTGAACAGCGGCAGGCACCGAAGTCCGTCGAGAGGCACGGGCAACCGCACGTACCCGACGTCGACGCGCCCGTCGTGGATCACCTCGGCCTGGTCCTCCCACGTCGTGCGCAGCACGTCGATCCGCACCCCGGGATGCCGCGCGGCCAGCACCCGCACCGCGGGCGTCACGATCAGCCCCGGCATGAACCCGACGGTGAACGACTCGGACCCCACCCGCCGCAGCAACGCCGAAGCCTGCGCGAGCAACGGCCGTGCGTCGTCCAGCAGCCGCACACCGGAAGCCGTCAGAACCGTGCCCGACGACGACCGGTCGAACAGTTGCGCGCCGAGCTCGGCCTCCAAAGCACGGATCTGCCGCGACAACACCGGCTGCGCGATGTGCAACGCCTCCGCCGCGCGGCCGAAGTTCAGATGCTCCGCCACAGCAACGAAATAGCGCAGCTTCCGGAGGTCCAAATCCATGTGCCCAGCGTAGGCCAAACCGGTAAAATCGCAGGTGATGCGCATAGTTCTGCACACTCGTGCGCGCCTGGACCTCGCATACGCCTCGCTCGACGGACTCTCCGTCGGCGACGCTCTGGGCGCTCAGTTCTTCATGGTCGGCCGCTCGTTGCCCGACCTCGTGGCTGGCAAGCCGCCGCGGGGCCCGTGGGAGTGGACCGACGACACCGAAATGGCCTGCAACCTCGTCACCGAACTGCGTGACCACGGCGAGGTCGACCAGACCCGCCTCGCCACCACGTTCTCCGAACGCTGCGAGC
The DNA here is from genome assembly GCF_030269365.1 of Lentzea sp. NBRC 102530. Classification (GTDB taxonomy): domain Bacteria; phylum Actinomycetota; class Actinomycetes; order Mycobacteriales; family Pseudonocardiaceae; genus Lentzea. Next base: position 32,397 of record NZ_BSTF01000022.1, on the reverse strand, counting down.
CCTACCGCGGCTACGGCGCCGGTGCGTTCACCATCCTGCGCAAGATCCGTCAGGGCACCCCGTGGAAAGACGCGGCCTCCAGCGCGTTCGACGGCCAGGGTTCGTGCGGCAACGGCGCCGCGATGCGGATCGCACCGCTCGGCGCGTACTTCGCCGACGACCCGAAAACCGTGACGGCACAAGCGATCCGGGCCAGCGAGGTGACGCACCAGCACCCCGAGGGCGTCCTGGGCGGCCTCGCCGTGGCGCACGCTTCGGCGATCGCGGCTAGGGCCCGGCTGACGGGCTCGCCGCCGTGTGATCTGCTCGGCGAGGTGCTCGACCACCTCGAAGACTCCTTCGTGCGCAAGGGGATCGAGAAGGCGCGCAAGATCGGCACCGCCGAGGAGGCCGCGTACGTGCTCGGCAACGGCTCGCGCGTGACGGCCCAGGACACCGTCCCGTTCGCGCTCTGGGCCGCCGCCCGCCACCTCGGCGACTACCGCGCCGCCGTCACCACGTGCGTCCGGGCGGGTGGCGACATCGACACGACGGCCGCGATCGTCGGGGGCGTCGTCGCGCACCCGCCGGAGGAGTGGCGGCGTGAACGCGAGCCGCTGCCGGAGTGGTCCGACCGTGCTGAACAGGAGTTTTGACCTCGGCGGGCGATTTATTCATCGCGTGTTGAGTTTTTGGCCGAACCCTCGTACCCTCCTCTTCAGGGAGAACCTGGAGGGGTCGCCATGGCGTTCACGATCGGCTTCAAGTCCATCGACGGCACGATGCTCGCGACCGTGGGCGGCAAGGCTGCCAACCTCGGTGAGCTCACCAGGGCTGCCCTGCCGGTGCCGCAGGGCTTCTGCGTCACGACCGACGCCTACCGCGAGGTGGCCGAGGCCGACGCGCTCGCGAGCACGACGCCGGAGAACGCCCGCCGAACGTTGCTGGAAACCCCTGTCCCGCAGGAGATCCGGGACGCGATCGTCGCCGAGTACCGCGAACTCGGCGACGACATCCCGGTTGCGGTGAGATCCAGCGCCACGGCCGAGGACCTGCCGTTCGCGAGCTTCGCGGGCCAGCAGGACACGTTCCTCAACGTCGTGGGCGAGGACGCGGTGGTCGACGCCGTGCGCCGCTGCTGGGCGTCGTTGTGGACGGACCGCGCCGTCAGCTACCGCGAGACGAACGGCATCGACCACACCACCACCTACCTGGCCGTCGTCGTGCAACGGATGGTGCAGTCCGCGGTGTCCGGTGTGATGTTCACGGCGAACCCGGTCACCGGCAAGCGCGACCAGGTCGTCATCGACGCGAGCCCCGGCCTCGGCGAGGCCGTCGTGTCCGGCGCCGTCAACCCCGACCACTTCGTCGTCGACGGCGGCGAGATCGTCGAGAAACGACTGGGGGACAAGAAGTTCGTCATCCGCTCGCTGCCCGGTGGCGGCACCGAGCACGTCGACGTCGGCGAGAGCGCCGAGCAGTGCCTCACCGACGGCCAGATCCACGCGCTCGCCGTTCTCGGCCGCAAGGTGCAGGCGCACTACGGGTCACCGCAGGACACCGAGTGGGCGATCGACGACGACGGCGAGCTGCACCTCACCCAGGCGCGCCCGATCACGACGCTGTTCCCGTTGCCGGACAACCCGGACGGCGGCGCGCACGTCTACTTCTGCTTCAGCCTCGCCCAGGGCCTCGAACGCCCGATCACGCCGATGGGCCGCGCGGCGTTCCGGGAGGTCGCCAGGTCCGCCTTCGAGATCGTCATCGGCGATCCGGCGAGTCAGTCCTATGTGGAGAACGGCGAGCGCATCTTCTTCGACGTCACCAAGGTGTTGCGGAGCAAGGTCGGCCGCGAGTTCATCACGCGCCTGCTCGCCGTGATGGAGGCACGCTCCTCCGAGGTGTTGCGCGGCCTGTTCGACGACCCGAGGTTCGCGATCAGGAGCAACTCGCCGACTCCCGCCCTCAAGCGCGTGTTCCGGCTCGCGCGGCGGTTCCACGTGCCCGTGACCGCGGTGAAAGCATTGGTGAACCCCGAAAAGGCCGTGCGGACCGCGTTGCGGATGGAACGCGACGTCCTGGAGAGGTCCGACCGGCTCACGATCGAACAGGCGCTGCGCCAGTGCGTCGTGCCGGTGCTGCCGGGGCTCGCGCCGACCGCCCTGATCGGGTTCGCGATGCTCGGCCTCGTCGGCAAGGTCGTGAGGACCGAGCCGGGGGAGCTGCAGACCGTGCTGCGCGGCCTGCCCAACAACATCACCACCGAGATGGACATGGCGATGTGGGACCTGGCGCAGGAGATCCGCCACGATCCCGTCGCGCTGCGGCAGTTCCAGAACGGCGAACGCCCGGCCGCGCTCGACCTCTTCCTCGCGCGGTGGGGTCACCGGGCCGTGGCCGAGATCGACCTGGGCCTGCCCCGGTGGTCCGACGACCCGGCGCACGTCGTCGGCGTCGTCAGGAACTTCCTGCGCCTGGAAGACGACCAGGCGCACCCCGACGCGGTCTTCGCACGGGGTGCCGCCGAAGCCGAGGCGATGATCGAGACGCTCGCCCGGCGCGCCTGGGGACGCGGCTGGTTCGTGCGCTTCGCGTTGCGCCGCACCAGGTTGCTCGCCGGCCTGAGGGAGTACCCGAAGTACCTGATCATCACGTTGTTCGGCGCGCTGAGGAAGCGGATCACCGCCATCGGTACCGAACTCGTGGCCTCCGACCGGCTCGACGCCGCGGACGACGTGTTCTTCCTGAACTTCGAGGAGATGCGGTCGGAGCACGGGGACCTGCGCCCGCTGGTGGCGCGGCGCCGTGAGGTCTACGACCGCGAGATGCGGCGCAGGCACATCCCGCGCGTGCTGCTGTCGGACGGCACGGAACCCGAAGCCGTGCACCACGGCGGCCCGGTCGAGGGTGACCTGGTCGGCACGCCGGCGTCGGCGGGCACGATCACCGGCGTCGCGCGCGTCGTCATGGACCCCGTCGGCGCCCACCTCGAACCCGGCGAGATCCTCGTGGCGCCGTCGACCGATCCGGGCTGGACACCGCTGTTCCTCACGGCGGGCGGCCTGGTGATGGAGATGGGCGGCGCGAACTCGCACGGTGCGGTGGTGGCGCGGGAGTACGGGATCCCGGCGGTCGTGGGCGTGCGCGAGGCCGTCACCCGGATCAGGACGGGGGAACTGATCACCGTGGACGGCAGCACCGGCGCGGTGACCACGGCCGACTCGCCCGTTGAGGTCTCGTGACGGACGCCGGACGCGTAATGTCGGGATTGTGGCTGAGTCCAAGGGTGAGCTGAACAAGGCCCAGCAGGGCATCGCCGACTACCTGCTGCGGGCGGGTGTGGACGGCTTCGGGCCGTTCAAGAGCGCGAAGGAGTCCGCGTCCGACGCGCTCGTCAAGAAGGGCGACGAGGCCGACGCGGTGAAGCACCTCATCCGCACGCACGTGGCGCTGGCGGGCGCTCAGGGGTTCATCACGAACCTCGGTGGCCTGATCACGTTGCCGATCTCGCTGCCGTCCAACGTCGCGGCCACCTACGTCATCCAGACGCACCTCATCGCGTCCATCGCGTCGTTGCGCGGCCACGACGTGGACAGCGACGAGGTGCAGATGGCGATCCTGCTCTGCCTGCTCGGGAATGCCGGAACCGAGCTGTTCAAGAAAGTCGGCATCAAGCAGTTCACCAAGAAGGCCGCGTCGGCGCTCATCACAAAATACGGTACAAAGAAACTCGGCACCGTCGCCGTCAAGGGCGTTCCGGTGTTGGGCGGCGTCATCGGCGGTACTGTCGACGCCGCCTCTACCAGAGCCGTCGGAGCATTTGCAAATCGCTACTTCGCTCACTCGGACGCACTGCCGAAGGTGATCGACGGCGAGGTGCTGCACGTGGAGATCGAAGAGGCGGACGGAACGACCGATTCGCGCTAACTGAGTCGGTCCACGGCGGAGCTGAACGCGTCCGAGGGGATGAGAACACCGCCGTCGAACGGGTTCTGCAACTGGTAGATCGCGAACAGGAGCAGGACCAGTGTCGAGGTCAGCGTGACGGTGATCAGCAGCTGTGAGGTCAGGTTCGGGCCGCCGAAGAGGTACGGGAACAGCAACGAGAGCGCCGTGCCGATCAGCAGCGCGAGCCACACCACCGGATTGACGCCGTTGTCCGCCGCGTCGAGCCGTTCCTGCCTCGCCTGGTAGACGTCCCACAGCTGGTTCGCGGCCTCGGCCTTGCGGTCCTCCTGCCACCCACCGTCCGGTGCGGCGGTCGCGATCGTGTCCCTGAGCTGGTTCAACAGGAGCCAGCCCTTGTTGTCCACGGCCTCGCCCTCACGCATCCGGGGCCACTCGTCCTGCACGACGGTCGAGACGTAGTCGCGGATCAGCTCGTCGACCTTGTTCTTCGCGGGCTGCGGCAAGGAGTCCGACGCCCAGTCGACGGCGACGAGCGCGTTCGCCTCCTTCTGCACCTGCTCCTCCGCGCCGTTGGCGGCGTCGAAGAGCGAGATCAGGATGAACGCGGCCAGCACCGCGTGCAGGCCGGCGACGATGCTGAACACCGAACCGCCCGCGCCGAGGTTCTTCTCGTTCACTTCGTCCGAGCCGAACCGGCGAGTGATGACGACGAGAACGGCGGAGATGACGGCAGCACCGAGAACCCAGAGCGTGCCGCTGAGGTAAATGCTCAATTCGGCTCCTTTCTGGTGTGGGATTAGACCACGGTCTACTGTGACCGGTACAGCACGGTCTGGTTAACGAGTAATGGTCAGGTGGGAATGCGCGGCAACGACAGAAATACCCGGTTGTCGTATTGGGCTACTCCATACCGGTGGCGGCGGGATTCGCTCGCGTTGGGTGCGGTCTCGACGCTATTGGTGCTTTCCGCGCCGTTCACCAGCGCCGTTGCTCAGGCCGCGCAGCCGAACTGTGACGCTTATCAAGTACGTTCATCCAATCGTGGTGGGTTCTCGTCGTTCACGAAAGTGGAACCGTCATCCGGTGGGGTGACGGAAGTGGCCCGCCTGGACTACGCGGTGAACGCATTGGGGTACTCGGCGTCGTTGGGCCGTTTGGTTGGTCTTACCGCCAGAGGACCTCACTGGTGGAAGAACCCCTCACATGTGGTGCTGATCGACACGAAGGGCGTGGTCAACGACCTCGGACCCGTTGGGGCGCACTGGTTCCGCACCGACGACGTGTCCGCAGGTGCGGTCGTCGGCACCACGTTCTACGTGCGCGACACCGCCCGGCTGCACGCCATCGACATCGATCCCGCCAGCCCGTCGTACCTCAAGATCGTGCGGACCGTCGTGCTGGACTGGCCCGCGTTGACGCTCGACGACTTCGCCGTCGACCCGGTGAGCGGCAAGCTGACCGGGGTGTCGGCCGCGGGCTGGGGACCGGGCGAGGTCGTGTCGTTCGACCCGGTGTCCGGGCGCGTGCTGAGCCGGACCGAGATCGCCGGGTTGCCCGGCAAGTCGACCTACGGCGCCGTCATCATCGACGCTGCCGGCACCGTCTATGCCATCAACAACGGCTATAAGGGCCACAGCCGCCTGTACCGCATCACGGGCACCACGGCGGTGGAGCTGTCGACGGGCCCGCAGATGGGCATGATCGACGCGGCGGGCTGCCTGCCGAACCCGATGCCGCCGCGCGTCGAACCTCCCGCACCACGCCCGGAGGTGCCGGCTCCTCCACCCCCGCCCGCTCCTCCCGTGCCCGCTCCGGCGCCGGTGCCCGTACCCGTCCTGCAGCAGCCGCCGCCTCCTCCGGTGGTGACGCCCCCGCCGCCTTCCGTTCCGCAGCAACCGGTTCCGGTGCGGGCCGCACGTCAGCGACCCGAGCCGCGCGAGGAACTCCCGCTCGCCGCCGAGACCACGCCGATGACCAAGTCCCGCAAGTGGGCGATGGTCACCGTCATCCTCGTGATGCTCGGCGCCGGTGCCGCGGCAGCACGGGTCCGGGGCTGACCCTTCGCCGTTAATTCAGTTGGCGTGCGACGACGACGTCGCTAGCGTTGCGGACATGTTCCTCATCTGATGAACCTCCGCAGCGCTCTCGACGCTGCCCTCGCGACCTATGCCGTCGCGCTCTCTCACGGTGACCCAACGCGCGGGTCGATCTCTCACGGCCGTTCTCTTCGCCGTGCCCTTTGCACGCCCTCTTCGTGAGGAGGCTTTCGCATGCCTGACACCAGCCAGCCCGAGCCCGGCAACCGCGCCGCACGCCGTGCGCAGAAGCGGGCCAAGCAGGACCAGAAGACGCACTTCCCGCTGCCGCAACAGCGGGCACCGATGGTCCAGCCGCGCCAGTTCGCGACCCGTCGCCGCGGGGGAACCGCGTAGCCGACGCCGAACCGGCGCGACACCGCGGGGGGACGCGATCGAGCGCGTCCCCCTGCTCCCTTCGTGGTTCGATCTCCCGTTCTGTCCGGATCCGATCTAGCCTGAGTTGCTACCGGACCGACAGGATCGGAGGCGCCAGATGAGAATCGCTGACGTTTTGCGGACCAAGGGATCGGCGGTCGCGACGATCGACCCGGACGTTCCCGTGTCCGAACTGCTCAGAGCGCTCGCCGAACACAACGTCGGCGCGATCGTCGTGGTCGGCCCGTCCGGCGTGGCGGGGATCGTGTCCGAGCGGGACGTCGTGCGCCGGTTGCACGAAACCGGCGTCGACCTGCTCGCATCACCCGTGTCGGCGATCATGACCGCCGACGTCTTCACCTGCACGCCCTCAGACACCGTGGACAGTCTCACGGTCGTGATGACCGAACGGCGCTTCCGCCACGTCCCCGTCGTCTCCGACGGCGAGCTCGTCGGGATCGTGAGCATCGGTGACGTCGTGAAGAGCAGGATCGGTCAGTTGGAACAGTCGCACGACCAGCTGCAGGCGTACATCGCCCAGGGCTGAACGCCACCTCACTACGCTTGATCGGGTGAAACCTTCCACCGGTCAGCCCGAACTCGCCGAGGTGGCGCCGGGAGTGCACGCCTACGTCCAGCCGGACGGCTCCTGGATGATCAACAACACGGGCGTCGTCGTCGGCTCCGACGGCACGCTCCTGCTCGTGGACACCACGTCCACCGAGGCCCGCAACCGCGCGTTGCTCGCCTCGGTGGCGTCGGTGTGCCCGGCCGACCCCAGTTACGTGGTCAACACCCACCACCACGGCGACCACACGTTCGGCAACTGGCTGGTCCCGCCGACGACCACGATCATCGGCCACGACGCCTGCCGCGAAGAGGTCATCACCGCCGGGCTGCTCGCCTCGCAGGTCCTGGCCGGCCCGGACTACGGCCACATCGAGGTCCGCCCGCCGTCGCTCACCTACGCCACGACCCTGACCCTGCACCTGGGCACGCGCGTCGTCGAACTGCACCACCCCGGCCCCGCCCACACGCGCGGCGACACCGTCGTGTGGCTCCCGGCCGAGCGCGTCCTGTTCACCGGCGACCTCGTGTTCGCGGGCGGCCAGCCGTTCCTGGCCGAGGGAAGCATCCACGGCTACCTGTCGGCCCTGGAGTTCCTCCGCGCGTTCGACGCCGACGTCGTCGTCCCCGGCCACGGCCCGCTGCTGCGCGGCCCGGAGATCACCCGCGTCCTCGACGACCTCGTCGCCTACACGACCTACCTCGCGGAACTCGCGTCGTCCGGCCACGCCGACGCCAAGACACCGATGGAGGTCGTCCGCGAGGCGGGGGAGTCGCGCTTCTCGTCGTGGCAGGAGTCCGAACGCCTGGTCGGCAACCTCCACCGCGCCTACCACGAGCTCGACGGCAAGCCCCTCGCCGAACGCCTCGAACTCCCGCGCGTCTGGATGGACATGATGGAGCTGCACGGCGGACCCATCGCCTGTCACGCCTGACCCGTATCCAATACATCGCCTCGCCCTTCGGAGTTCGACGACGTCGTCGAACTCCGAAGGCCTCGCAGTAGCCAGGTGTTAGACGGCTTGGCCGATGCCGGGCGGTTCGGGGACGTTCTCGGTCTTGGTGCCTGACGGCATCGCCCACATGAAGGCGCGCATCATCGCGTACTGCAACTTCAGGCCGCCGCCGACGTCGCCGGACTCGACGACCTTCTTGAGCGCGACGAGGATGCCCTTCCACGTGACGTCGACCTTGTCGAGCCGCTTGACGCCCTCCGGCCACCCGGAGTTGCGCACCGTGACCCGCGTGCCGCCGTCGACTTCCTCGAGCTCCCACGAGACCACGGTCCACGGGTCGTCGCGCATGGTCAGCCGTTGCGTGTGGGACAGCAGCCGCGGCGGGTCGACCTCGACGACGCGGCCGACGACGAAGACCCGCTTGCCGTCGGTCGACCGGTAGTACAACGGCGCGCCGGGTTCGAGCGCGGAGTCGAGGACGGCGTCCATCATCGCGCGCTGCTTGCCGTCGAGTTTGGTGATCTCCGCCCACACCTTCTCGATGGGCGCGGCGATCACGATGCTGTGCACCAGCTCGGTGCCCGGTTCAGCCAACGTCCTCATCCTCCTGTCCGGCGCTCTCGACCGCGATCTTCAAGCCGACCAGCGCCGCTGCCCAGTCCTGCTCGTAGTGCGAGACCCACCGCTGGTGGATCTGCTGGATGGGCACGGGATTCAGGTGGTTGACCCGCTTCCGGCCCCGCGGCTCCACGAGCACCAGATCGGCCTCGCGCAGCACACCGAGGTGCTGCATGACGACGTGCCGGCTCGTCTCCAACGCCTCGACCAGCTCACCCGTGGTGCGCGGGCCGGTGCGCAGGACGTCGAGGATCGCGCGCCTCAGCGGGTTCGCCAGGGCGCGCCAGACGGCGTCGTCATCATGTGGCAACTTCATTACGTAAGGTTTTTAGCACCTGTCGAGATCGAAGTCGAGCGCTCTGATCGAGCGTGCTGCCCCGCGACCTCAAGGCCGATAAGTTCGAGTGATGCTGCACGACGTCGCCGACGCCACGCGCCGATACATCAATCTGCTCGCCGCCGACGAGCGCGACGAAGCGATCCGCGCGGTCACCGACGACGACCTCCGCCACCGGTGGGCGTACACCCCGGGCACCCGCCCCGGACTGGCCTTCAACGACCTCCAGCGCGACCAGCGCAAAGCGGTCCACGGCATGCTCGCGACCGTCCTCAGCCCCCACGCCCACGCGCAAGCGGCGGCGGTGATGGCGTTGGAAGACGTGCTCGACCACCGCGAAGGCGGCCACCGCGATCGCCATCAGGGCGACTACTGGACGGTCCTCTTCGGCACGCCCGGCGACGAACCGTGGGGCTGGCGCGTCGAAGGTCACCACCTGTCGGTGAACGTCGTCGTCGCCGACGGCCGCGTCTCCGCGACCCCGTTCTTCCTGGGAGCGAACCCGGCCCGCGTCACCTACCGCGGCCGCGTCGTCGGCCAGCCGCTCCGGCTCGAAGAGGAACTCGCCCGCGAACTCCTCGACCGCATGGGCCCGACCGCCCGCCGCCTGGCCGTCGTCGCCGACACCGCGCCCCACGACATCCGCACCGGCAACGCGCCGCGCGTCAGCCCGTCCGAACCGGTGGGCGTCACGCCGGCCCAACTGGGCAAACCCGCCGCCGAGTTGTTCGTCGACATCGTCCGCCTCTACCTGGACCGGCTCTCGTACGAACTGGCCGACGAGGAGTTCGACCGCCTCGACCCCGAACGCCTGCACTTCTCGTGGGAGGGCTCGCTGCGCCGGGGCGAGGGCCACTACTACCGCGTCCAGGGCCCGGACCTGCTCATCGAGTACGACAACACGGCCAACGAGGCCAACCACGTCCACACCGTCTGGCGTCGCCACTCGGGTGATTTCGGCGACGACCTCCTCGCCGCCCACTACGACACGTCACGGCACACTGTCGCCCGTGGAGTGGCCCAGAACGGTTGACGACGCCGTCGCGACGCAGGAACGCCTGCGCACCCAGGTGATCACCACCAGCGCACCCGGCCTGCGCATCGACACCGCCGCCGGCCTCGACGTCGGCTACCGCGGCGACGACGCCGTCGTCGGCGTCTGCGTGGTGTTCGACGCGACGACCCTGGCCGTCCTCGACGAGGTCGTCGTCGAGGACAAGACCGACTTCCCATACATCCCCGGGCTCTTCGCTTTCCGCGAGATGCCCGTGCTGCTGCGAGCGCTCGATCAGGTGACCGTCGCACCCGACCTGTTGGTCGCGGACGGCCAGGGCCTCGCGCACCCGCGCCGGTTCGGCCTGGCCTGCCACCTCGGCGTGCACACCGGCATCCCGAGCATCGGCGTCGCCAAGAACGCGATGGGCGGGTTCGAGCCACCCGGCCACTCCCGCGGTTCGACGAGCGACCTCGTCATGGACGGCGACGACGGCGACGAGGTCGTCGGCAAGGCGCTCAGGACGCAGGACGGCGTGAAGCCCGTCTTCGTGTCGGTCGGCCACAAGATCGACCTCGACCGGGCGTGCGCCGAAGTGCTGCGCCTCGCCCCGCGCTACCGGCTGCCGGAGACGACCCGCCGCGCCGACACGCTCACGAGGCGGGTTGCTTCGTCGGGGTGAAGCTCAGCAGCACGAGCAGAATCGCCCCGCAGACCAGCGCGATGTCCGCGACGTTGCCGACGAACCAGCCGTTGTAGTCGATGAAGTCGACGACGTGCCCGCGCGCGAACCCCGGCGGCCGGAACAGCCGGTCGAGCAGGTGCGTCGTCGCACCGCCCAGCATCAACGCGAGCGCGGCCGCCCGCAGCTTCGTCTGCGGCTGCATCCCGTACCGGGCGAGCATCACGACGGCGACGGCGGCGACGATGGTGAAGATCCACGTCGACCCCGCACCGATCGAGAACGCGGCACCGGGGTTGTAGAGGAGCCTGAACTGCAGGAACTCCCCGAGCACGGGAATGGGCGCGCGGCCGGTCAGCGCGCTCTCGGCCCAGAACTTCGTGGCCTGGTCCAGCAGCAGCACGAGCACGGCGATGCCCACGACGAGTGGCACGCGGCGAGAGGTGGTGGTGTCCATTTGCCGACGAGCGTAGTTAAGAACACCACCACTCGGCATCAGACCCTGGTCACGCCCTGAACGCGTCGACGTCGTCGACCGCCGCAGCGGCCTGAAACTCCTCCTCCAAAGTCTCCGACCGCTCGTTGGTGTCGTAGTCGACGCAGATGCGCCACCGTCCGTCCGTACGCCGCGAATACGTGTGGAAACGCCCATAGAACGTGCGCCCGTCACCGTCCGCACGTGTCGCCACGAGCTGAAAGATGCCCCGCTCGCTCGCGACGTCACCCGCCACGATCCGCTCGACGAACCGGAACGAGATGCTCACCGCACTGCCACGCTCAGCGAGTTCGGCGAACCACGACTCCGTCTGAGCCGCGAACTCGGCGTACCCGAGCACCTCCTTCGCCGGCCCACCCGCCCGGATCAGGTCGGGCGAGTACAGGCTCAGGAACGCCGGCGCGTCCAACTTCCCGTAAGCCAGCCGGAACGGGTGCCAGACGTCGTCGTTGAGCTGCCGGACCAGGTCGTCGTCCACGACCTCAGAAGGTAGCGCCGAAGACCCCCGCCAGGAGCGGATGCGCGTCGACGATCTTGCGGGCGACGCCGACGGAGTCGACGAGCGGATGCAACGCCAACGCCTTCACCGCGTGCGCACGCTCACCACTGATGGCCGCCTTGATGGTCGCCCGCTCCACGACCTTGAGTGCCGTGACGAGTCCGACGCCCTCGTCCGGCACCTGACTGACCGACACCGGCCGCGCGCCGTTCGCGTCGACGAGACTCGGCACCTCGACAATGGCGTCCGCGTCGAGACAGGACAACGTCGTCCTGTTCGGCACGTTGAGGATCAACGTCGCCCGCTTGTCCGACGCGATCGCGTGCATCAGGTCGAGCGCGACCCGTTCGTAGCCGCCGCCGTCAAGGTCGTCAGCGTCCCGCTCGTCCTCACGCGTCTCCGCCATGTAGGTCTGTTCACGTTCGAGACGGGTCCGCTCCCAGCTCTCCCACGAAGGCGCCGCGTAGAACTGCTTCTGCTGTTCCAGCAAGAACGCCCCGCGCGACGCACCGGCCTCCACGGCCTCACGCGTGAAGTAGTAGTAGTGCAGGTACTCGTTCGGGATGGCCCCCAACGTCCGCAGCCACTCGGCCCCGAACAGCTTGCCCTCCTCGAACGACTCCAGCCGCGCGGTGTCGGCGAGCAGGTCCGGCAACACGTCGCGCCCACCCACGTGAACACCCCGCAACCAGCCGAGGTGGTTCAGACCGGCGTAGTCGAGCCACGCGTCGCCGAGATCGGCACCGGCGGCCCGCACGACCCGCTTGCCGAGTCCGACGGGGGAGTCGCAGATGCCGATGACGCGGTTCCCGAGGTGTGCCGACATCGCCTCCGTGACCATGCCGGCGGGGTTGGTGAAGTTGATGACCCACGCGTCCGGCGCGTGCACCGATATACGGCGTGCGATGTCGACGGCGACGGGCACCGTGCGCAACCCGTACGCGACGCCCCCGGCCCCGACGGTCTCCTGCCCGAGCACACCACACCCCGCCGCGATGCTCTCGTCGGCCGCCCGCCCCTCGAGCCCGCCGACGCGAATCGCCGAGAACACGAAGTCCGCCCCGCGCACCGCCTCGTCGAGGTCCGTCGACGTCGTCACGACGGGAGCGTCCGGCACATCGGTTGCGAGTTCGGCCAGCACACCGCCGATCGCGGACAGCCGGGCGGCGTCGAGGTCGTGCAGGACGACCTCGGTCACGCGGCCGGGCGAACGATCGGCCAGCAACGCGCGGTAGACGAGCGGCACGCGAAAGCCGCCCCCACCCAGGATGACCAGCTTCATGCCTCGACCACGTCCATTCCGGTCTCTCCCAGCAGTGTGCTCCGCCCAGCCGAATCTAACATTTCCAGGTGCGGCGGACGACGAACAACAACGGTCTGGAAAGTCGACTTCTCAAGTCCGCGCGGACAGCAGACCAACGCGACTTATCGCTGGTAGGAGTGGGTGCGGCGACTCAGTCGCGGGATCGCTCAACGGGTTCCGCGCACGACTGGAGTGTGATACAAAGAATGGCTTTGCATTTTCGGAATGAATTTTCCGGGAAGACAGAATTATTGTATCACAGGGGGCAAGGTGTTGGCGAGCGAACAGGCACGGATCACCTCTCTGTATGAAAGGCTCGACAAAGAACGGAACAAAGCGGCCGCCGACCTCGCGGCCGTCCTGCGGGACACCGTCACCCAGCGACTGGACCGCGAAGCCTTCGTCGAGCTGCTGACCAGGGAAGTGGGCAAGTACCGCGCGGCCGAGGAAGGACTGTGCTTCGGCCGCATCGACTCGGAGAGGGGCGACCAGACCTACATCGGCCGCGTCGGGCTCTTCGACGACGACTTCGAACCACTCCTGCTGGACTGGCGCGCACCCGCGGCGCGCCCGTTCTACACGGCGACCGCCGCGAACCCGGAGGGCGTCGTACTACGACGGCACTTCCGCGTCCGCGACCGGGAACTGTGCGACTTCCACGACGACGAACTGCTGACCGACACGACAGCACTGCTCGACGCCCTCAACGCGCCGCGCACCGCGACGATGCGCGACATCGTCTCCACCATCCAGGCCGAGCAGGACGAGATCATCCGCTACTCGGGCCCCGGCGTCCTGGTCATCGAGGGCGGCCCCGGCACAGGCAAGACCGCCGTGGCACTGCACCGAGTGGCATACCTGCTGTACACGCGCCGTGAACGCCTCTCCCGGCACGGCGTGCTGATCGTCGGCCCGAACACCGGCTTCCTCCGCTACGTCGGCGACGTCCTGCCCTCCCTGGGAGAGACCGACGTCGTGTTCGCGACACCCGGCGAGCTCTACCCCGGCGTCACGACAGACCTGGAGGACACCCCGCCGCTACAACGGCTCAAAGGCGACACATCGGTGCTGGACCTCTTGGCCGTGGCCGTCGCCGACCGCCAGGAACTCCCCGACGACCCGATCGAGATCGAACTGGAGGACGTGGTCGTCCCCCTGGACGCGCATATCGCCGCCGTCGCCAGGGAGAAGACCCGCTACTACGGCCTCCCGCACAACGCCGCCCGCAAGTACTTCTTCCTCGCACTCGCCGAGGAACTCGTCGCGCCGGCGCTGCGCCTGATCGGCGTCGACTGGCCGGAGATCGAGGAGGACGTCCGCCACGAACTCCGCCACAGCCAGGTCCTGCGCGATGCCGTCGACCGGCTCTGGCCCCTCCTCACCCCCGAACAACTCCTCGCCGACCTGTACGGGGGCCGCTGCTTCCGCATCGGCGCCCCGGAGCTGTACCGCCCCGACGCCGAGGCGTGGACGGTGTCCGACGTCCCCCTGCTCGACGAACTGGCGGACCTCCTCGGCTCCGACGGCACCGCCGAGCGCGCCGCGAAACGAGAGGAAGAGGAACACCTCGAATACGCCCGCGGCGTCATGGACGTCCTGTCCATCGACAAACGCGCCGACTCCGACGAGTACATCGTCACCGACTTCGTCAACGCCGAGGTGCTGGCCGCGAGACACGAGACGCGCGACCACCGAACCCTCGCCGAACGCGCCGCCGACGACCGCACGTGGACCTACGGCCACGTCGTGGTCGACGAGGCACAGGAACTGTCCGCGATGGACTGGCGCGTCCTGCTGCGCCGATGCCCCAACAAGTCCATGACCGTCGTGGGTGACCTGGCCCAACGCCAGGCTGCCGGCGGTGTCCGCAGCTGGGGATCGGTGTTCGACCGCTTCACCTACCGCCGCCTCGAGGTCAACTACCGCACCCCTGGCGAGATCATGGCCGTCGCCACCCCGGTCCTGAAACTCGTCGACCCCGACGCGTCGGCACCGGTCTCGGTCCGCAAAGCCGGTACGAGCCCGTGGGCCCGCCGCGTGACCGACATCGCGTCCGCCGTCCACGACGAACTCGACGCACACGCCGAGACACACACCAACCGCACGATCGCCGTCATCGGCGAAGGCTGGATGCCGCCGCGCGCGGCGAAGGGACTGGAGTTCGACGTCGTCCTCGTCGTCGAACCACAACGCATGTCGCCCAGCGAGCTGTACGTGGCGTTGACGAGGGCGACGCAAAGACTGGGCGTCTTGCACACCGAACCGCTACCCCGTCGCCTACGAGGTCTCCTCTGAAACCCACGCCAGGTAGTCGTCGTTGCCCCCGGCCACGGGGGTGACGACGACCTCGGGCACGTCATAGGTGTGCTGCGCCTTGATGTGCGCGACGAGGTCGTCGGCGCGGACAGCGGTCGTCTTCACGACGCACTGCCACTCCGCGTCGACGCGCACCTCTCCGTCCCACCGGTAGACACTGCGGATCGGCACGATCTGCACGCACGCGCCCAACCGCGCCTCGACGATCCCCTTCGCCAGCGACTCGGCGGCCTCGACGGAATCGACCGTCGTCGTCACCACGCACACACCACTCACAGCGCGTCGATCTCCTTCAGCATCCGGTCCTTCAGCTCCACTGGCGCGAACGACGCCCGCACCGCCGCCCGCGCGAGGCCGGCGAGCTCGTCACGCCCGAACCCGAACCGTTCATGACAGATCAGGTACTCGCGATCGAGATCGGTGTGGAACATCCCGGGGTCGTCGGTGCTGATCGCCACCGGCACCCCGGCCTCCACCAGCCGGGGCAGGTGGTGCTCGTCCAACGACCTCACCGCACCCGTGCGGATGTTCGACGTCGGACACACCTCCACGACGACGCCCTCGTCGGCCAGGTGCCTCACCAACTCGGGGTCCCGCACCGCGCTGACGCCGTGCCCGATCCGTTCGGCACGCAGATCACGCAACGCGGCCCAGATTTCGCTGGGCGGCGTCGTCTCACCGGCGTGCGGCACCATGTGCAACCCGGCGTCCCGCGCCATCGCGAACGCCTCGCGGAAGTTCGCCCGCGGCGAATCCGACTCGAACCCGCCCAGCCCGAACCCGACCAACCCCTCCGGCCGGTACTCGGTCGCGAACCGCGCACTCGTCACACCCCAGTCGCGATCCCAGATGCCGGGCACGTCGAAGATCCACTGCAACTCGACGCCGTGCGCCGCGAGTGCCTCTTCCCGCCCCGCCCGCAAGGCCTCGACGAGCTCGTCAGGCGCGATGCCCGCGCGCAGATGACTCGTCGCACTGATCGTCAACTCCGCGTAGCGCACGTTGGTCCGTGCGGCGTCACGGGCGTATCCGACGACGAGGGTGCGCACGTCCTCGCCGGTCGTGACGAGGTCGTTGACGACGCCGTAGACGTTGATGAAGTGCCGGAAGTCCGTGAACTCGTAGAACTTCCGCAACTCCGCCTCATCGACCGGCACGCGCCCGTCGGGGTGGTTCCGCGCGAGCGTGAGGACGGTGTCGACGGAGGCGGCGCCCACGAGGTGGACGTGCAGCTCGGCCTTCGGCAACGCGTGGACGAAGTCGGAAATGTGCACGGTCCATGCTCTCAGGTCAAGGGCCGTTCGACGGGTGACATGTCTTGCAGTCAAAGGAGAGGGTGCAGGGCGAATCCCTGTCTCTGGCTTCCGCATTGGGGGTGCCTCGTGAGGGGCGCACGAAGAGTTGCACTGCTGACAGCGGTGCTGGTCCTGCCATTCCTGCCCGCGACGGCGAACGCGGCCGAAGGGCCGGTGTTCTCCGACGGCGAGGCGCAACCCGTCTTCGACCCGAAGGACGTGGTGAAGGAGAGCTTCTGGGTCCGCGCACCGGTCGACAGCGACCGTGACGGCAAGGACGACGAGGTGTACACCGAGGTCGTCCGGCCTCGCGCCACCGAACGCGGCCTCAAGGTTCCCGTCGTCTACATGGTCAGCCCGTACTTCTCGGGCGGCAACGACGTCGCCAACCACAACGTCGACGTCGAGCTGTACGTGCCCGACAAGCGCAACGGCCGTTTGCTGAAGTCCTCCTCCGACGAACGCATCACCGCCGCGCTCGGCCCGAACCCGATCACCTCCGGCCGCTACGAGGCGTACTTCATCGCACGCGGCTATGCCGTCGTCTACGCCGAATCGCTCGGCACCGGCAAGTCGACGGGCTGCCCGACCACCGGCGACGTCAACGAGACGATCGGCGCACGTGTCGTCGTCGACTGGCTCAACGGCCGTGCATCCGCACGCACCGCCACGGGCGAAGCCATCAAGGCGACCTGGTCCACCGGCAAGACCGGAATGATGGGCGTCTCCTACAACGGGACGCTGCCCAACGCCGTCGCCTCCACCGGCGTCCGCGGCCTCGAGGCCATCGTGCCCATCGCCGCCATCTCCAACTGGTACGACTACTACCGCGCGGACGGCGCCGTCGTTGCACCCGGCACGTTCCAGGGCGAGGACGCCGACGTGCTCGCCGAGTACGTCTACACGCGCGCGGACCGCGAGATCTGCAAACCGATCATCGCCGAGATCGCCAAGGACCAGGACCGCGTCACCGGTGACTACAACCGGTTCTGGGACAAGCGCAACTACATGAACGACGTCCGCAAGGTCCGCGCGGCCGTGCTCGCCGTGCACGGGCTCAACGACTGGAACGTCAAGATGACGCACGTCGAGCAGTGGTACTCGGCGTTGAAGAAGGTCGGCGCGCCGCACAAGATCTGGCTGCACCAGTCGGGTCACACCGACGCCGACACGCTGCGTTCGGTCGAATGGCGGCGCACGCTCAACCGCTGGTTCACGCAGTACCTGTGGGGTCACCGCAACGGCGTCGACAAGGAGCCGAAGGCGACCATCCAGCGCGAGGACAAGACATGGGTCGACGAGAAGGACTGGCCGGCGCCCGGCACGTCCGACGTCAAGCTGCGCCTGTCCGCCGGGGGAGCCACCAAGGGCGGGCTCGGCGTCCTGCCCGGCCGCGGCGTCGAGAAGCTGACCGACGACGCGACGAAGACGGCAGAGTCGTTGATCGACCTGGCGACCTCGCCGAACCGCCTCTCCTACACCTCGGAGGCGGCGAAGAAGCCGGTGCGGCTGTCCGGCAAGTCGACGGCGAACCTGCGCCTCGCGTTCGACCGCCCCGCGGCCAACGTGACGACGCTGCTCGTCGACCGCGCCCCGGACGGCAGGTCGCACGTCATCACGCGTGGTTCGACCGATCCGCAGAACCGTGAACGGCCGGACAGGACCACGCCGATCAAGCCCGGCAAGTTCTACGACGTCGAGGTGCCGATCGTGCCGGACGACTACGTCCTGCAGACCGGGCACCGGCTCGAGTTCGTCGTGATCTCCAGCGACTACGACTACACCCTGCGCCCCCAGCCGGGTGCGGGTCTCGCGCTGGACCTCACCCGGACGTCGGTGGAACTGCCGGTCGTCGGCGGCTGGCGCACGCTGTTCCAATCGTTCTGAGGTGGTGCCGCGCTTCGGTCTCCCGAGACCGAAGCGCGGCACCCTAGCAGCAACCCCCGACAAACCCCGGTTCCCGAACCTTCCAAGATCTCAACCTGTCCACACCCGCTGACTTGTCCACAGCTCCGCGCCGACCCCGGACCCCAACCCCGCCCCATGCTCCACAGTGGGCCCATGCCCTCAACCCTCCCGAAACCCATCCGCGTTCGCGGAGCAGGCGACCTCTACGCCGCGATCCCGCACCTGATGGGGTTCCACCCGGCCGACTCGCTCGTCGTGCTGGTGCTGCAGGACGAGATGGTCAGCATGACCATGCGCGTCGACCTGCCGAGACCGCGACATAGGGGATACCTGGCAGCTCAGCTGGAAGGCCCGTTGCTCGAACACAACGCGGCGGAAGTGATCCTCGCCGTCGTGAGCGCACCCTCGGAGAACATGCCCGAGGAGCTGCCGCACGAGCAGCTGGTCACCACGCTCAGAAATCGCCTGGGCGGTGTCGGCATCGACGTCGTCGAGGCCGTGTGGCTGCCGTCGTGTCAGAAAGACGCGCAGTGGCTCTGCTATCTCGACATCGACTGCCGCGGCACGTTGCCGGATCCCCAGCTGTCCGCTCTCGCCGCCGCGTCCGCGCACGAGGGCAACGTGACGTTCGAGTCGCGTGCCGCCCTGGCCGCGATCGCCGCGCTGGATCCGCCGGAAGCGCTGGAACGCAGATCCGCGTTGCTCGACGAGCTCATGACCGTCGAAGAAGACCCCGACCCGGGCACCGAACTGCGTCGGGTGAGTGACGCGATCGACGCCGTCGAACACCGCAAGGGACCGTTGCCGGACAAGGAGATCGTCGCGCTGACGAGAGCGTTGGCGATGCCCGAGGTCAGGGACGCGAGCATCGGGTTCGCGACACAGGCGAGGTCCAGGCTCGCGGAACGGCTGTGGCTCGAACTCACCAGGACCTGCCCGGCACCGGAACGAGCGGAGCCGGCGGCCCTGCTCGCGTTCTACGCCTACCAGCGCGGCGACGGCGGTGTCGCGTCCATCGCGCTCGACGCCGCGGACGAGGCCTGCCCAGGCCACGCCCTGAGCAGCCTGATCCGCAGCGCGGTCAGCTCCGCGTTCCCGCCCTCGGACCTGCGGGCGTTGTCCGCGACGTGCATGGACAGCGCCCGCCTGCTGCTTTCCCGCGGTCAGAGCAGTTCGGGTCGTTCCCAGTCCTGATCCAGCACGTGCTCGGCCAGGAACGCCCACACCGTCTCGTACCAGACCCGAGAGTTGCCGGGGGTGAGAATCCAGTGGTTTTCAGTTGGGTAGTAAAGATATTTCGCCTTCACCCCGTGGCGGACGAGGTCGAAGTACAGGCGATGTCCCTCACCGATGGGAACCCGGTAGTCCTTGTCCCCGTGGATGACGAGCATCGGGGTCTTGATGTCGGCCACCCGCAGGTGCGGGGAGTTGGCCTGGATCCGCTCCGGCTGCGTGAGGGGGTCGCCCATCTCCCGCATCCAGAAGTAGGAACTGTCGGTGCCGCCGGAGAAGGCGTCGAGGTGCCACAGCGAGGCGTGCGTGACGATGGCGCGGAACCGGTCGGTCTGAGTCGCGATCCAGTTGGCCATGTAGCCACCGAAGGAGCCACCCATGGCGGCGGTGCGGGAGGCGTCGATGTCGGCCCGCTCGACCGCGACGTCCGTGATAGCCATCAGGTCCGTATAGGGCTCAGCACCCCACCGGCCCCAGCCGGCCTTGATGAAGTCCGGCCCGTAGCCGGTCGACAGGGCGGGGTCGGGCAGCAGGATGGCGTAGCCCCGGGCGGCCATGAGCCACGGGTTCCAGCGCCAGGTCCAGCCGTTCCAGCTCATGACCGGACCACCGTGCACCCACAGCACCAGGGGAGCGGGGGAATCGGCGGAGGCGCCTTCGGGCAGCACCAGCCAGGAACGGACCGTCCGGCCATCGGCGACGACCGTGGAGATCTCGGTGAGCGTGCCGGGCACCGACGGGAGGGCGCCGGGCGCCCGCAGCCGTTCTGGATCCTGATCGGCACCGGTGGCGGCGAGCCGCACGGGCTGCGGCGGGTGGTCGACCGAATTGCGCAGCGCGTACAGCGTCTTGCCGTCCGGGCTCACGACCAGATCGCTGTAGTAACCGGACACCGTCAGCTTGGTGATCTCACCGGTCGTGAGGTCCAGCCGCCAGAGCGGCTGGTGCCCGAGATGGCTCGCGGTGAAGAACACCGCGGACCCGTCCGGGCTCACCACCGGGTGGTCCGGCTCCTCCTGGAAGCCGGGCGCCACTGGCGTGACCGTGTTGTCGCCCAGGTCGATGCGCACCAGATCGCGCCGGTACGGGGAGTCCGAAGTGGACTCGCGGAACCGGATCGCGATCACGGCGGACGAGTCCGGCGTGAACGCGGCGCCGTAGAAGGAGAAACCCTCCTCGGAGGCGATGGCGCGGGACTCACCGCCGCTCGTCGCCACGATCCGCAGTTCGGTGCGGCGGCCGTAGGCGGCGCTGACGTCGACGTCGTGGCCGTAGACGGCGAGCTTCCCGTCCGGGCTGAGCGTGATGTCCTCGTCGCTGAGCCTGCTCTCGGCGTCCTCGCTCAGGGCGGCGACCGTGTCGACGCCGACGTCCGCGAGGGGAGCGGCGAACAGCCGCGGGTAGGCCGGGCCGAGGTCCGCGTCCCAGTACCTGATCGGGTACGACTCGTGCAGGATCGCTGTCACGCCGGCGTCCTCGCGGGCCTTGCGCTTGGCTTCGTCGCTTTCGCCGAACTCCGTGAAGCGGTACGCCGACGACGTGAACAGCACCGTGTCGCCGGCGGCACGCACCTGACCGACTCCGCCACCCGGCCGCAGGACCTCGGCGGCCTCACCGCGGACCGGAAGCCGCCACAGCGCCTTCTTGTCCTTGGCCTCGCCTGGTTTCGCGAGCGGGTCGGGGCGCGCCGACAGGAACAGCAGCGATCCGTCCGGCGCGAACACCGGGGAGGAGTCCCCCTTGGCGGAACGGGTGAGCCGGACGGCCTCCCGCTCGCCGGTGGGGTCGACCTCCCAGAGCGCGCCCTGCCACGTCTTGCCGTCCGCGGCGAGCGTGGACACGACCGTGACGAGCCGGGTGCCGTCCGGGGACAGCGCGAGCGACGCGAGCCGCGGGGTGGCGTTGTAGCTCTCGAAGGAGGCGAAGTCGGTCATCCCGGCTCAGGCCCCGTGCCGGGCGCGGGTGAACTCCCACGCGTCGCGGACGATGCCGGTGATGTCCGCGCGCTCGGGCTTCCAGCCGAGTTCGGTGCGGGCCTTCTCGGCGGAGGCGACGAGGACGGCCGGGTCGCCGGCGCGCCGGGGGGCGACGACGGCGGGGATCGGGTGGCCGGTGACCTCGCGGCAGGTGTCGATGACCTGCTTCACCGAGAAGCCGGTGCCGTTGCCCAGGTTGTAGATCCGGTGCTCGCCCGCGGTGGCGTTCTCCAGCGCGAGGAGGTGGGCGTCCGCGAGGTCCAGGACGTGGATGTAGTCGCGGACGCAGGTGCCGTCCTCGGTGGGCCAGTCCTCGCCGTAGATCGAGATGTGCTCCCGCTGCCCGAGCGCGACCTGCAGCACGAGCGGGATGAGGTGGGTCTCGGTCGCGTGCCGCTCGCCGATGCTGCCGTAGGCGCCGGCGACGTTGAAGTACCGCAGGCTCGTCGCCGCGAGGCCGTGCGCCGCGGCGTACGACGTGATCGCGTGGTCGATGGCCAGCTTGGTGGCGCCGTAGGTGTTGGTCGGCGAGGTGGGAGCGGTCTCGGGGATCGGTACCTCCCGCGGCTCGCCGTACGTCGCGGCAGTCGAGGAGAAGACGAGCTTCGGCGTGCCGTGATCCTTCATCGCGTCGAGCAGGTCAATCGCGGTAAGGACGTTGCCCGTCCAATACTTGCCGGGGTCCTGCATGGACTCGCCGACGAGGGACTTCGCCGCGAAGTGCAGAACTCCGTCGAACCCTTCCGCGAGGACATCGCCGATGACCTCGGCGATGTCACCCTGGATGAAGCGCGCTCCCGCGGGCACGGCGTCCTCGTGGCCGGTCGAGAGGTCGTCGAGGACGACCACCTCGTGGCCGGCTTCGAGCAGCCTGGCAGCGCACACACTGCCGACGTATCCGGCCCCGCCCGTGACGAGCAGCTTCACCACAGTCCTCGCATTCCTGGTCAAGATCGTTCTTCGCTACCGGTCCCTGCCCGCACCCGCGGACGGAACCGCCGTGAAAAGCCTCGGCCGCGTGAGCGAGCGCGAGGCGAAGCCGGCGAGCACGGACCGCTCGACCTCGTCGTGCCGTTCGACAGGCACGAGGGCGATGGCCGAGCCACCGAAACCGCCGCCGACCATCCGGGCTCCCAGCGCGCCGGCCGCCATCGCGGAGTCGACCGCGACGTCGAGCTCCAGGCAGGAAACGCGGTAGTCGTCCCGGAGGCTCTCGTGGGAACCCGAGAGCAGGGGGCCGACGTCGGCGAGCCGGCCCGCGCGGAGCAGTTCGACCGTGCGCAGGACCCTGTCGTTCTCGGTCACGACGTGCCGCACCAGCGGACGCAGGTCTTCGGGCAGCCGGACGAGCGCCTGGTCGAGCTCCGCGATGTCGACGTCCCGCAGCGCGGGCACGCCGAGGATCCCGGCCGCACGTTCGCAGCCGGCCCGCCGGGCGCCATAGCCGCCGTCGACGAGGGCGTGGCTCGCGCGCGTGTCGATGACGAGGACCTCGAGGCCGCTGGCAGCCGCGTCGAACGCGACCTGTTCCGGCTTACCGGACCGCACGTCGTAAAACAGCGCGTGCGCTTCGACGCAGCACAGCGATGCCGTCTGGTCCAGGATGCCGGTTGGCGCACCCACGAAGTCGTTCTCGGAACGCTGCACCCAGCGCGCGATGTCCGGCCGCTCGGCGTCGACGCCGGCGAGGCCGAGCAGCGCGAGCGCGACGGCGCACTCCAGGGCGTGCGAGGAGGACAGACCGGCCCCCGCGGGCACGTCGCCCGCGATGACGAGGTCCGCCCCGCCGGTGACGGGGATCCCCTGCTCGCGCAGGGCCCAGGCGACGCCACCGGGGTACGCGGCCCACCCCTTGACGGTGCCGGGGACTAGGTCGGCGACCACGACCGGGTCCGCTTCCTGCACCTCGCCGTCGTCGCCCATCGTGCCGACCTTCATGACGCCGTCGGTACGGGGCGACGCCGCCACCGCGATGCGGTGGGGCAACGCGAACGGCAGCACGTAGCCGTCGTTGTAGTCGGTGTGCTCGCCGATGAGGTTGACGCGGCCGGGAGCCGACCACACCCCCTCCGGCGTGCGCCCGTACAGGCGCTGGAACGCCTCGGCCGCCTTCGCCGCCGGTGTAGTCGCCTGGGTCACCGGGCGAGCACCAGGACGGCGTGGGCGACCGCGGGGTCGAGTTCTGCGGAGTTGCCGTTGCCGCCGCGCACCTGGACGACCTTGGCGCCACCCAGCGCCTCGACCTCCACGGTGCCGCCCGGCACCACGCCGGCGTCCTTCAGTTCGGCCATCAGGTCCGGGTCGAGCTGGACGTGCTCGGCGATGCGGCGCACCTCGACGCGTCCGCCACCGCGGCGGGCCACCTCGTCCACGCGCACCAGGTCCGCCTCGGCGGGCGGCGCCGGCTCGCCGTCGCCCAGCTTGTCGAGGCCGGGGATCGGGTTGCCGTAGGGCGAGGTGGTGGGGTTGCCGAGGAGCTTGATGAGCTTGCGTTCGACCGCCTCGCTCATCACGTGCTCCCAGCGGCACGCCTCGCTGTGCACGTGCTCCCATTCGAGTCCGATGATGTCCACGAGGAGGCGCTCGGCGAGCCGGTGCTTGCGCATGACGGCGATCGCGAGGTTGCGGCCCTGCTCGGTGAGCTCGAGGTGGCGGTCCTCCGCCACGACCACCAGGCCGTCGCGTTCCATGCGGCCCACGGTCTGGCTCACCGTCGGTCCACTTTGGCCGAGGCGCTCGGCGATGCGGGCGCGCAGTGGCACCACGCCCTCTTCCTCAAGCTCGTAGATCGTGCGGAGATACATCTCC
Source organism: Lentzea sp. NBRC 102530 (assembly GCF_030269365.1). Lineage (GTDB taxonomy): Bacteria > Actinomycetota > Actinomycetes > Mycobacteriales > Pseudonocardiaceae > Lentzea. The sequence continues at coordinate 8,068 of NZ_BSTF01000022.1, read as the reverse complement.
GTGGTGTCGATGAGGTCGTTCACACCCGCTCCCCTTCGTATGGTGTCAATGGTAGTCGTGCCGGGGGACACAGGTGTCCGCGCGGGTGCAGGATGTGAGCCGTGCATCCCTTGATCACTCCTGAGGCCCTCGCCGACGCTCTGAGTGAGCGCCCGGCCACCGTTGTGCTGGACGTCCGGTGGCGTCTCGGTGGACCACCCGGACGCCAAGACTACGAGGTCAGCCACGTGCCTGGCGCGGTGTACGCGGATCTGGACACCGAGCTGTCCGCTCCGCCCGGTGTCGGGGGCCGCCATCCGCTGCCGGAACCGGAGCGCCTGCAGGAGGTGCTGCGCCGCGCCGGCGTGCGCGAGGGTGGCCGGGTCGTGGCCTACGACGCGGGGGACGGGTCGGTCGCCGCGCGGGTGTGGTGGCTGCTGCGGTGGGCCGGGTTCGGTGAGGTGGCGGTGCTGGACGGCGGGTTCGCCGCGTGGGAGGCCGCCGGGCTGCCGGTGACCGCCGAGGTGCCGGCCGAGCTGACCGGGGACGGTCTTGGTGACGTGGTGGTGCGGCCCGGGCAGATGCCGGTGCTGGACGCGGACGGGGCGGCGGCGCTCGCGCGGGACGGCGTGTTGCTCGACGCTCGCGCGGCCGCTCGGTACCGCGGGGAGACCGAGCCGGTGGACCCGAAGGCCGGGCACATTCCGGGTGCGCTCAACGCGCCGACCACCGGGCACGTCGGTGCGGACGGGCGGTGGCTTCCGGCTGAGGAGCTGGCCGCGCGATTCGGTGGGCTCGGGGTGTCGGACGGGGTGGCTGTCGGGGCGTACTGCGGGTCTGGGGTGACCGCCTCGTCCGTGGTGCTCGCGCTGGAGGTTGCCGGCGTGACGTCGGCGGAGAAGCCGGCCGCTTTGTACGCCGGGTCGTGGTCCAACTGGTGTGCGTTGGACCGGGAGGTCGCTACCGGCGGCTGAGTTGTGGGTGGTGGTGCCGCTGGGGGTCAGGCGTTGGGGATCCGGTTGAAGCCCTCGGTGGCGAGTTTGAGGGCGGTGGCGCAGGTGTCCAGGTCGTCGATCGCCAGGACGCTCACCGAGAAGGCCGAGGTGATGACGGTCGGGTCGTCGGTCAGCACGACGGTGACCTGGCAGTCCTCCTTAGAGGCGGCTACCTGCCAGGCGGTGTTGCCGCCGATTTCGATCTGCTTCATCTCGCCGTCCTGGTCCGCGATGTCCGGGACCGTGACGATCTGGGTGATGACGGCGGACGGGCCGGTGGTGGTGTGGATGCAGCCGCCGTCCGCTGAGGACTTGCCGCCGGTGGCGGCTTCGATGTCCGCCGCTTTGAGGACGCCGCAGGTTTCGAGGCCGGTGGCCTTCTTCTTGGTGGTGACCTTCACGGCGCCCTGCTGGTGCGGCTTCGTGGGGGTGGCCGGCTTGGAGTTGGCGGTGCTGGCCGGCGCCTTCCTCGAGGTCGTGGTGGGGTCGGCGGCCTCTTGGGTGGCGTTCGGGTCGGCTGTGGCGGTGCCCTTGACCTCCGCGGCGCAGCCCGTGACGGCGACGAGGGTCAGGCACAGTGCTGCGAGTACGGCCGCTGGTCTCCGGTGCATGCGCCTCTGACCCCTGTTCGGTGAGATCGGTTCCGCCGGCCAGGTGCGCCGTGGCGAAGCGACTGTAGGTTGCTGGGCATGGGTAAGCCAGCCGGTGTTGTCTGGGACAGGTCCTTCCTCGCGTACGACCTCGGTGGCGACCATCCGCTCAATCCCGTCCGGCTCGATCTGACGGTGCGGCTCGCCACCGCGCTCGGGGTGTTGGACGGTGTGGAGTTGAGGGTGCCCGAGGCGGCCAGCGACGAAGAGATCGAGCTGGTGCACAAGCCCGGGTACCTGAGTGCCGTGCAGGCCGCGCCTACTGCCGGGTGGGACGTCGGGCACGGGTTGGGGACGGCGGACAACCCCGTGTTCGAGCGGATGCACGAGGCCTCGGCGTTGGTGGTGGGCGGGTCGTTGGTGGCGGCTCGGGCCATCGCGTCGGGGGAGGTGGATCGGGCCGTCAGCATCGCCGGTGGGTTGCACCACGCGATGCCGGACAGCGCGGCTGGGTTCTGCGTCTACAACGACTGTGCGGTGGCCATCGAGTGGTTGTTGCGCAGTGGGGTGGAGCGGATCGCTTACGTCGACGTCGACGTGCACCACGGGGACGGGGTGCAGACGGCGTTCTGGGACGACCCGCGGGTGCTGACGGTGTCGTTGCACCAGCATCCGATGAGTTTGTGGCCGGGGACCGGGTGGGCCGGTGAGGTCGGGGGCGCCGGGGCCGAGGGGAGCGCGGTGAACGTGCCGTTGCCCGCCGGGACTCGGGACGGCGGGTGGTTGCGGGCGTTCCACGCGACGGTGCCGGCCCTGTTGCGGGCGTTTCGGCCTCAGGTGCTGGTGACGCAGTGCGGGGTGGACACGCATCGGGAGGACCCGTTGGCGGACCTGTCGTTGAGCGTGGACGGGCACCGGGCGATCTACCAGGCGTTTCGTGACCTCGTCAACGAGCACGGGTACAAGTGGCTCGCGTTGGGCGGGGGCGGGTACGAGTTGCTGCGGGTGGTGCCCCGGTCGTGGACGCACCTGTTGGCGACCGTGCTGGATCGGGACGTCGATCCCGACCGGCCGTTGCCCGCGGACTGGATGGCTCATGCGACACGGATCGCACCTGAGTGGCCTTTGGCTGCGTCCATGACTGACGGATGCGACCCTGGGTACCAACCGTGGGGCGGGGACGTGGAGGAGCCGGTGGACAAGGCGATCCGCGAGACGCGTCGTGCGGTGTTCCCGTTGCACGGACTCGATCCCGACGACCCCAGGGACTGACACAAAGTGGTGGACAGCGCGCCGGGCAGGGATCCGTTCGACTTTCCGCGGCGGTGGGAGGCCGACGTCGTCCTGAGCGACGGCGGAACGGTCCATCTGCGGCCCATCACGCCGGACGACGGCGAGAAGCTGCGGGAGTTCCACGGGCGGTTGTCGGAACGCACGCGGTACTTCCGGTACTTCGGGCCCTACCCGCGGATCCCACAGCGGGACCTGGAGCGGTTCAGCACCGTCGACCACCGCGATCGGGTCGCGCTCATCGCGTTGCTCGGGGACGACATCGTCGCGGTCGGGCGGTTCGACCGGCTGCAGGGCGAGGGGCACCGCGGGGACAGCGCCGAGGTCGCGTTCGTCGTCGAGGACGGGCACCAGGGGCGCGGGCTCGGCAGCATCCTGCTCGAACACCTCGCCGCGGCGGCCCGGGAGGTCGGGCTCGCGAGGTTCGAGGCCGAGGTGCTCGCCGAGAACGGGCAGATGGTGCGGGTGTTCCGCGACGCCGGCTACCAGGTCAGCAGGGCGTTCGAGGAGGGCGTGCTGCACCTGGAGTTCGCGATCGACCCGACCGACGAGTCCGTCGCGGTCGCCAGGGCGCGGGAACAGGCCGCCGAGGCGCGCAGCGTGCACAACCTGCTGCATCCGAGGTCGGTCGCCGTCATCGGCGCGTCCACCGACCCCACCAAGATCGGGCACGCGGTCCTCAAGAACCTCCTCGAAGCCGACTTCAACGGCCCCGTCTACCCCGTCAACGCCGAACATCGCGCCGTACGGGGCGTGCGGGCCTATCCGACCGTGCTCGACATCCCCGACGACGTCGACCTCGCCGTCGTCGCCGTGCCCGCGGCCAGCGTCGACGAGGTCATGGACGGATGTCTCGCCAAGGGCGTGAAGGCGCTCGTCGTCGTCAGTTCCGGCTACGGCGAGACGGGGCCGGACGGGCTGTCGGCCGAACGCAGACTCGCGGCGGAGGCGAGAGCGCACGGCATGCGCGTCGTCGGACCGAACGCGCTCGGCGTGCTCAACCTCGACCCCAAGGTCCGCCTCAACGCGAGCCTCGCCCCCAAGCTGCCGGAACGGGGCCGCGCGGGCTTCTTCTGCCAGTCCGGCGCCCTCGGCACGGCCATCCTCGCGAACGCCGCCGGCTGGGGACTCGGCCTGTCGACGTTCGTCTCGGCCGGCAACCGCGCCGACGTCTCCGGCAACGACCTGCTGCAGTACTGGGAGACCGATCCCGCGACCGACGTCGTCCTGCTCTACCTGGAGTCCTTCGGCAACCCGCGCAAGTTCGCCCGGCTCGCGCGACGGCTCGGCCGCACCAAGCCCATCGTCGCGGTGAAGTCCGGGCGGCACGCCGTCGTGCCCGGCCTCGCCGCCACCGCCGCGAAGGTCGACGAGGCGAGTGTCCAGGCCCTGTTCGAGCAGGCGGGCGTGATCAGGGTCGACTCGCTGGCCCAGCTCTTCGACACCGCCCTGCTGCTCGCCCACCAGCCGTTGCCCAAGGGCAAGCGCGTCGCCGTCGTCGGCAACTCCACCGCGATCGGCCTGCTCGCCGCCGACACCCTGCTCGCCCAGGACCTGGACCTCGCGGGCGACCCCGTCGACGTCGGCGCCCAGGCCACGCCGGAGGAGTTCGCGAAGGCCGTCCGCGAGGCCCTCGACCGCCCCGACACCGACGCCCTCGTCGTCGTGTTCGTGCCGCCGGTCGCCGTCCCCGGCACCGCCTACGCGCGCGCCATCCGCGAAGCCGCGCACCGCGCGAAACCGATCGTGTCGACGTTCCTCGCCGTCGAGGGCGTCCCCGACGAGCTGCGGATTCCGGGCAAGGGCGGGATCCCCAGCTACGCCAGTCCCGAACGCGCCGTGCTCGCCCTCGCCAGGGCCGTCCGCTACGCCCGCTGGCGCGCCGCGCCGCAGGGGACGTTCGTCCGGCCGGAGGGCATCGACCCCGACCGAGCTCGATCCATTGTGGACAGTCCGGACACCGAACGCAGGCTCACCGACGAGCAGGCCGTGCAACTGCTGCACTGCTACGGCATCGACGTCGTCCCGTTCCGCATCGCCCACAGCGAAGAGGAAGCCGCCGAGGCTGCTGACGAACTCGGCTACCCCGTCGCCATGAAGGCCACCAGCGAACGCCTGCGCCACCGCACGGACCTGGTCGGCGTGCGCCTCGACGTCGCCCAGCAGGAGTCCGTCCGGGCCGCCTACCACGACCTCGCCGCGCTGTCCGGCAACACCGGCGTCTACGTGCAACGCATGGCGCCCAAGGGAGTCAGCTGCGTCCTGGGTCTGCAGGACGATCCCAGCTTCGGCACGCTGGTCTGGTTCGGACTGTCGGGACTGGTCAGCGATCTGCTCGGCGACCGCGCCTACCGCGCGGTGCCGCTCACCGACACCGACGCGGCGGAACTCGTTGCCGCACCGAAAGCAGCGCCGTTGCTCACCGGTTATCGCGGTGACGAACCCGCGGACCTGAAGGCACTTCAGGAACTGGTACTCCGTTTGGCGGCGTTGGCCGAGGACCTTCCGGAGGTGCGGTCGTTGAAGCTCGAACCGGTTCTTGCTTCTGCCGCAGGGGCTTTCGTGAGCAGTGCGCGCATCGTGGTAGGACCCCCGCCGTCGCTGCACGACGCAGGTCCACGCCGCCTCCGGTAACCGGCTACTGATGAGTTACCGCAACGATTCCGATGTTTCATTCGCGTTGAGGTATGGACATGCGTCCTTTCGGCGCTTAGGTTTCCCGCATCGCCGACGCAGCGCCTCCCAGGTGCGCAGGCGCACGCCCGTGGAATAAGCGTTGTTGCTGAGAATCGCTGTGAGTAGGGACGAATGACGCCGAGAGCACTTCTCCGCCTGGTGGCGACCATTGCCGCCGTGCTCCTGCTCGCATCTTGCGCGGGCGGCGGCGGAACCGGAATGGCCGGCAAGGTCAGCTCCGACGACCGCATGGTCATCGCCGTGTCGTACGACCAGCCAGGACTGTCGGTGCGCAGGCTCGACGGCAGCTACCGCGGCTTCGACGTCGACGTCGCGAAGTACATCGCGAACGAGCTGGGCGTCAAAGAGCAGAACATCACCTGGAGGGAAGCGCAGCCGGGCAACCGGGAAACGCTCCTGACCAGCGGTGAAGCCGACATGGTCGTCTCCACCTACTCGATCACCGACAAGCGCAAGCAGATCGTCGACTTCGTCGGCCCCTACTTCGTCGCGGGCCAGGACCTGCTGGTGCGCATGAACGAGAACCGCATCGAGGGCCCGAAGTCGCTCAACGCGAGCCTGCGCCTGTGCTCCACCGCGGGGTCGACGTCCGCCGAGTACGTCCGCGACCAGTTCGCGAAGGACGTGAAGATGGTCGAGTACGCGAAGTTCAGCGACTGCGTCACGGCCCTGCTCGCGGAGAACGTCGACGCCGTCACCACCGATGACGTGCTGCTCGCCGGGTACGCCGCCCAGAACCCCGAGCTCCTGCGGGTCGTCGGCGACCCGTTCAGCAAGGAGGAGTACGGCGTCGGCCTGCACCGCGACGACCCCGACAGCAAGGCGAAGGTCCAGGCCGCGATGCAGAAGATGATCGACACGGGCGCGTGGCGCAAGTCGCTCGAGGCGAACATCGGATCTTCCGGCTACAAGATCCCCGACCCGCCGAAGCTGGCCCCGTGATCACACGCGGCGTCACGTAGGCTCACGCCACGTGAACCGCGTCCCGCCGCACCGCGCTGATCGACCCGTTCGCGCGGGCATTCCAGAACACGGCCGCGTCCCGCGTTACTACGCGGTCAAGGCCGAACTGTTCGACCTCGTCGAGAACCTCGGCGAAGGCACCGTCCTGCCGTCCGAACGCGAGCTCGCCGAACGGTTCTCCGTCTCGCGCGTCACGCTCCGCCAGGCCGTCAGCGAACTCGTGCTCGAAGGCAAGCTCATCCGCCGCCAGGGCAGCGGCACGTTCGTCGCGCCGCCCAAGCTCGTCCAGCCGTTGTCCCTGGTCAGCTACACCGAGGGCATGCGCCGTCAGGGCGTCGAACCGAACCGCACGGTCATCACCGTCGAGGAACTCGGCGCCGACGAGGGCCTCGCCCGCGACCTGACGCTCGAACCCGGCGACCCGATCCTGCACCTCGAACGCGTGCTGCTCGCCGACGACGAACGCATCGGCCTCGAATCGACCTACCTCAGCCTGACCCGCTTCCCGGACCTGCTGGACAAGCTCGACCCCGCCGGCTCGCTCTACGCCTGCCTCACCGAACGGCTCGGCGTGCGGTTCGCGGAGGCCGAGGAACGGGTCGAGACGGTGCTCGCCACGCCCCGCGAGGCGTTGCTGATCGGCACGAACCCGGCACTGCCGATGCTGTTGCTGCACCGCGTCTCCTACGACGTCGAGGGTCACCCGATCGAACGCGCCCGATCGCTGTACCGGGGTGACCGCTTCAGCTTCGTCGCGAGGCTGCACGCCGAACGCTGACCCCGGGCCCGCCGCGATGCCCTGTCCGCCGCAGTGCCCTGTCCACTGTGGAGGGAATTCCTTTCGGGCCCCAACGGACAACGCTCTGCACTTTGCGTGACTTCCTTGGCGCGTCCGGGAGAGTGACGTTCGGCCGCGCTGACGCGAGCGCCGCCACACCGGCGGACGAAGTGACTGCGGGTCACCGGAACCCCGTGCGGGCACAGGAAGAGACCGCCCGTTCGCACTCGTTCCCCGCTCAAGTCGCGGAGGTACTGTTGGTGGGACGAACTTCAGGACGTCCGCAACGGTGCGGAGGAGCGGGGGTGGCCGTGTCCTTCAAGGCGGAGTTCCTCGCAGAACTCGAAGACTGCTTGCGCGGCTACGGCGCGGTCCCGGTGAGCAACCCGGACGCGCTCGCGTTGTTCATCGAGTTCGTGCGCGCCCTTCCGGAGACCGACCAGAGGCTGCGGTGCCTCGAAGGCGTCGACCAGGGCTCCGGGTCGTTCTGGAACAACCCCGCCGTGTGGTGGGAGCAGGTGCCTCGGTTCGGCGCCGGGTTGCCGCGGTGTGGGTCGGCGGAGTGCCGCAAGTTGCTGGACGACATGCTGGACGAGGCGATCAGCGACGAGATCGACGTGCTGGAGATGGAGATCCGCGAACTCCCCAGCTAGGAGCTGTTTTAGGTTCGGATCATGTGGTTGGAGTCAAGGTTTTCAACCACATGATCGCCGCGCGTAGGTGCAACCCGGCCTCGTAGCTTTGTGGTGACTTGTCATAGCGTGTGGCCAGGCCGC
>NZ_BSTF01000021.1 GCF_030269365.1 Lentzea sp. NBRC 102530 | reverse complement strand
ACCCTGGCAGCGGTCCCCACCAGACCAGACGACAGATCTTCGGAAAGACACAAGGTCAGTCAAGCCACGAGTCAGACCAGCCCAGCGAGAACCACCACACACATCCTCACTGTCAAGCCCCAATCCCTATCGACGCGTCAGCGGCGATGAAATGACCCGTCCCGTCGAGGTCTGCCCAACCACCGCCCACACGCGACCGGACCGTTCTCCCCGCGACAAGCGGTCCAACGGCACGATGAACGGTCATTGCTTAGCCAAGGCAACAAGAAGCCGGAGCCACCCCCAAGGTGGCTCCGGCGAGTCCTGAAGTAGGCCCAGTCTCAGCTGGCAGCCTTGGCGGCACGGCGATCAGCGGCGTCCAGCACGGCCCGAACCCAGTCGACCTCGTCCGCCCCGCAGGCCCCCTCGGCCACGGCGCGCCGCAACCGGACCCACAACCCCAGGTCGGTCCACTCCTGGAACCGCCGGTGCACGGTCGGCACGGTCACGCCGAACGAAGCCGGCAGGTGCCGCCAGGCGCACCCGGACGACAGCACGAACACGATCGCCGTGAACACCGAGCGGTTGCAGACCCGGCCGCGCCCGCCGCCCTGACGGCGGACCTTGGCCGGCGGGATCAGCGGCTCGACCAGCGACCACAGGTTCGCCGAGACCAGGCGGGACGAGAGCTGCTCGATCACGTCACCGCGGCCCGCCTCGGCGCCGTGCTCGGAGGACGACGGCCAGGCGGCGGTGCGCATCCAGGAGTCGGTGCGCGGGGCCACGTCGGCGGGCCGCTGGTCCTGGCGGGCGGACTCGGCGCGCTGGCGGGAGCGGAGCAGGGTGGCCAGGGCGGTGTCCTCGGCCGTGGTGCGGCGCTGGGGGACGGCGTAGGCCTGGTGCTGCTGCGCGTGACGGGCGATCTCGGCGCCCACGGTGCGGCGGAACGACGGGTTGTTCTGCAGGCGCGGGTCCACCGGCTGGCCGTAGCGGGTGGGGACCTGGCCCACCTGCTGGCGCGCGGTGACCGGGACCTGGCCGGGCGCCGGCTGACGCACGGGCACGGGGCGCCCTGGCACCTGACGGGGCGGGACCTGGCGCGCGAGTCGCGGGTCCGGGGTGCGAGCGAACTGTGAGTCGGTCATGGTGTGGTCCTCCGCCAGGACTTTTCCGTCAGGTGACAGCGCTCACAGTAAGAAGGCGGTCAGGAAACAGGTAAGTAGGTAGGCCAAACGGGGCGACGAACGGACGTGCGATGGCGATGCGCGGCCTGCCCTGTTGAGACGAGTGGCGCACGGTCTGCGACGAACGGATAACCGGTCGTGTGCCTGTCGACACGACCGGGTGGTGCCTCTCGTCCCCCATCGGGCGGTAATGATCCAGTCGTTGACGGCCCGGTTACCTTCGACATGTGAAGCTCTTGGCCACCAGCGACCTGCACGTCTCCTACCAGGACAATCGTGACGTCGTGGACGCGATCTCGTCGCCGGACCCCTCGGACTGGCTGATCATCGCCGGGGACATCGGCGAGAAGTTCGCCGACATCGAGTGGACGCTGCGGAAACTCCGCCCGAAGTTCGCGCGGTTGATCTGGTCGCCGGGCAACCACGAGCTCTGGACCACCAAGGACGACCCCAACCAGGCGCGTGGCGAGATGCGCTACAAGCAGCTCGTCGAGCTGTGCCGCAGCCTGGACGTGATCACGCCCGAGGACCCGTACGTGACGTTCGACGGTCCTCAAGGGCCGGTCACTGTCTGTCCACTTTTCCTCGGGTACGACTACTCCTTCAGGCCACAGGGCGCCACGGACGTGAAGTCCGCGCTCGCCCTCGCGCACGAAGCGGGAGTGGTCTGCACGGACGAGTACTTCCTGCACCCCGACCCGTACCCGTCGCGGGAGGCCTGGTGCCAGGCGCGCGTGGCGGAGACCGAGGAGCGGCTCGCCGCGGTGAACGGTCCGACCGTGCTGATCAACCACTACCCGCTCGTGCGCGACCCCACGTTCGTGCTGCGCTACCCCGAGTTCGCGCTCTGGTGCGGGACCGCTCTCACGGCCGACTGGCACCGCAGGTTCAACTGCGTCGAGATGGTCTACGGGCACCTGCACATCCCCCGCACGACGCGCTACGACGGCGTGCGCTTCGACGAGGTCTCGCTCGGCTACCCGCGCGAGTGGAAACCACGCGGCACCACCCAGGTGAAGCTGCACGACGTACTGCGGGAGTCGTAAAGGTGCTGGAGCAACTTCTTCCCCCGCCCATCGCGGCGGTGGAGCGGTACAACGACGACATCCCCGTCGAGCTCTTCCCCGAGGAAGAGGCGCTGCTCGGCAACTCCGTGCCCAAGCGGCGGTTCGAGTTCAGCACGGTGCGCGCGTGCGCACGCGAGGCGATGACGAGCCTCGACGTGCTGCCCGCCGCGATCCTGCCGGGCCCGAAGCGCGAACCGCTGTGGCCCGACGGCGTCGTCGGCAGCCTCACGCACTGCGCCGGCTACCGGGCCGCCGCGCTCGCGAGGTCCAGCGACTTCTCGACGATCGGCATCGACGCCGAACCGCACCAGCCCGCGCCGGACGGTGTGCTGGGCGCGATCGCGATCCCCGCCGAACTGCGCCGGATGCCCGGCCTGAAGGCCGACGACCCGAAGATCTGCTGGGACCGCCTGCTGTTCAGCGCCAAGGAGTCCACCTACAAGGCGTGGTTCCCGGTCACGAACCGCTGGCTCGGGTTCGAGGACGCGGACATCACGCTCAACGCCGACGGCACGTTCCACTCGCGCATCCTGCTGCCCGACACGCCGATCGCCGGGTTCGACGGCCGCTGGCTCGTGCAGGGCGAGCTCCTCATCACCACGATCGCGGTGCCCGCGCGAGATTAGGGTTTCGGCCTGTCCTGTTCGGGGGAACAAGACACACGGGTGTCGGATTGATCAACCATGGTGCACAGTGGTGTTGTGAACCCTCGACCGCCGGGAGGCCACCATGGGCGAGGACGTCGCGAAGCACGAGTTCACGCGCGAGGACCGCACGCGGTACCGCACCAAGGTGCGCCGGTGCCTCGACGTGTTCGCGCGGATGCTGCGTGAGGCGCGTTTCGACTTCGAACGGCCGATGACCGGTCTCGAGATCGAGATCAACCTCATCGACGAGAACTGCGATCCGGCGATGAAGAACCACGAGGCCCTGGACGTCATCGACGACCCGGACTTCGTGACCGAGCTCGGCCAGTGGAACATCGAGATCAACGTGGCCCCGCGCCGCCTGGCGGGCGGTGGCATCACCTCCTTCGAGGAAACGGTCCGGCGCAGCCTGAACTCCGCCGAGGAGAAGGCGCGCGCGGTGGGCGCGCACATGGTCATCAACGGCATCCTGCCGACGCTGCGTCCCCAGGACATCGCCCCGGACCTGCTCTCCGGCAACCCGCGCTACGCGTTGCTGAACGAACAGGTCCTGGCCGCCCGCGGCGAGGACCTCCAGATCTCGATCGACGGCGTCGAACGCCTCCACCTCACCGCGAACTCGATCGTCCCCGAGGCGGCCTGCACCAGCACGCAACTGCACCTGCAGGTCTCCCCCGAGCAGTTCCCCGCCTACTGGAACGCCGCGCAGGCCATCGCCGGCGTTCAGGTGGCCGTCGGTGCCAACTCGCCGTTCTTCCTCGGCAAGGAACTCTGGCGCGAGACCCGCATCGCCCTGTTCCAGCAGGCGACCGACACCCGCGGCGACGAGCTCAAGGCCCAGGGCGTGCGACCGCGCGTGTGGTTCGGCGAGCGGTGGATCAACTCGATCTTCGACCTGTTCGAGGAGAACGTCCGCTACTTCCCCGCGCTCCTGCCCATCACCGACGACGAGGACCCCTTGGCCGTGCTGGACAAGGGCGACACGCCGTCGTTGAGCGAGCTGAAGCTCCACAACGGCACCATCTACCGCTGGAACCGCCCGGTCTACGACGTGGTCCGCGACCGCCCGCACCTGCGCGTGGAGAACCGCGTCCTGCCGGCCGGGCCGACCATCGTGGACACGCTGGCGAACGCCGCCCTGTACTTCGGCCTGGTGCGGGCCCTGGCCGAGGACGAGCGTCCACTGTGGTCGCAGATGAGCTTCCAGGCGGCCGAGGAGAACTTCAACGCGGCCTCCCGCAACGGCATGGACGCGCAGATGTACTGGCCCGGCGTCGGCACCGTTCCGGTGGTGGAGTTGGTCCTGCGGCGGCTCCTTCCTCTCGCGCACGAGGGGTTGATCAGGTGGGGCGTCGACTCCGCCGAGCGGGATCGGCTGTTGGGCGTGATCGAGCAGCGGTGCCTGTCCGGGGTGAACGGCGCGACCTGGCAGGCGCGCGAGTTCCACCGGCACTACGACCACACGCACATGGACCGGGCGGATGCGTTGCGGACCATGCTGCGGACCTATGTGGACCTGATGCACGCCAACGAGCCCGTGCACACCTGGCCGCTCACGTGAGGTGAGTCGGCCGGTCGGTGAGGCCGAGCAGGGCCGGCGGTGGTGCCAGAACGGGTGAACGCGGCCCGTTGTGGACGCACCGGCCGAGCCTGCGCCGAAGCTCAACGGCGGCGGGGCGCTCCCAGCGTGGGCGCCTCGACCACCGACGAGTCGAAGCTACCACTCCGCACCGACAGAAGATGACGGCTGTCCACAGCCGCCCCGACGACAGGAGCGGTGCGGCGAACGTTCTCGCCGCACCGCTCTGCCTGAGTCCGACCAGAGCCGGGCGGGGACCAGCTCAGAAACTTCAGGACGTCGGGAAGTTGTCCGGCGTGCGCATGCGCTCGCGCACCCACACACCGGCCGGCTTCAGGACGTTGGTACCCGCGAACGTGGTGCCCGAGCAGGTGCCGGTCTTGAACACCGCGCCCGTGAGGCCGTCGTCGGAGAAGTTCCAGTTGGCCCAAGAGATCTTCTTGCGCTCCATCAGGTCGATGTACTTCTGCGACATGGTGAAGTCGTTCGAGCCGCCACCGGAGGCCGCCTGGGTGCCGAACTCGGTCACGAAGACCGGCACCTGCGACGACACCTGGTCGAGCACCTGGAGGTACGCGTCCCGGTGCGCCTGGGCGTAGAAGTGGAACGAGTACATGAAGTTGGTGGCGTTGACCCGGTTGTTCAGCACCTCGGACGGGCTGTCGCCGTCGGAGTGGCCGAAGGTCGACCAGCCGTTGGTGCCCGAGACGATGAGGCTGTCCGGGTCGATGTTGCGGATGACCGGGATCATCTGCTCGGCGTAGGACTTCACGCGAGCCCACGACGTGCCGTTCGGCTCGTTGGCGATGTCGTAGATGATGTTGGTCTTGTCCTTGTGACGCTGGGCGATCTCCGTGAAGAACGTCTTGGCGCGCGCCAGGTTGTAGTTCGGGTCACCGGGCGAGAGCTGGTGCCAGTCGACCAGGACGTAGATGCCGCGGCGGGTGGCTTCCTCGATGTAGCCGTGCATCAGGTCCGTGAACTTGCGGGGGTCGGTCTCGTAGCCGTCTTCCTGGATGTACATGGCCACGCGGATGAAGTCGGCGTTCCAGTCGGTGGTCAGCGCGTCCCACCACTGGGGCTTGGAGCACTGGTGGTACCACTGGATGCCGTGCGTGCTGGCGCCGCGGAGCTGGATCGGCTTGCCGTACTGGTTGCACAGCTGCACGCCGCAGACGCGCAGCAGGCCGTTGACGTCGTGCGGCCTGGTACCGCCGCCACCGGCCTGCGTGCGCACCGTGACGGAGTTCGAGGCGCCGGACTGGTTGCCCGCCGCGTCGCGCGCCCGCACGGTGAAGGTGTAGTCGGTGTTCGCCGTCAGGCCGGTGACGGTGTGCGTGGTGCCCGAGACCGTCTGGCCGTTGGACAGCAGGTAGCCCGTCACGCCGACGTTGTCCGTGGAAGCGTTCCACGCCAACGAGACCGACGACGACGTCGAGCCGGTCGAACGCAGGTTGCCCGGCACCGAGGGGGCCTCGGTGTCGCCGCCAGAACCGGGCTGCGTGCGGACCGTGATGATCTCCGACACGCCGGACACGTTGTCCGCGGCGTCCCGCGCCTGCACGGAGAAGGTGTACTCCGTGTCGGGTGAGAGGCCGGTGACGGTGTGCGTGGTGCCCGAGACCGTCTGGCCGTTGGACAGCAGGTAGCCCGTCACGCCGACGTTGTCCGTGGAAGCGTTCCACGCCAACGAAACGGACGACGACGTCGAGCCGGTCGAACGCAGGTTGCCCGGCACCGAGGGGGCCTGGGTGTCCGGTGTGCCGCCGGGCGCGTCGACGTCGACGCGGTCCAGGTTCGGGCCGCCGTTGACGGTCGTGGAGACCGTCCTGATCGTGTTCGAACCCGCCTGCAGGCCCAGCGTGATCGTCTTGGTCGCCCAGGTCGTCCAGGCGCCCGTACCGTTGAACGACCAGGCGCTCTGCTTGCGGACGTCGTTCAGGTAGATGTCCATCGGGCGGTTGGTCGACGTGCCGTTGGCGTACCGGAAGGTGATCTTCGCGGCGGCCGCGGTGGGTGAGTTGACGACGAACTCGACGGAGCTGCCGACGGCGTTGTCGTAGTTGACGAACCCGGTGCCGGTGTGGCCGGCGTGGTTCGACTCGACGACGCCGCCCGAGATCGTCGCGTTCTCCGCCTGGTACTCGACCACGGCGGCGTTCGCGGCGGTCGGGACGACCACGGCCGGGACAATCGAGACTGCTAGTGCTGCCGGCAAGGCCAACAACAGGGGTCTGGCCACAGGGTGCCTCCTGTGCAAGGGGAACAGCAGGGCGCGGCGGCGATTTAGTTAAGAAGGTTTCCTATCGGTGGTGGCTTGAATCACAGCACTGGACCACTACCCCTGTCAATAAATCGGACGACCGGAACATGTCGGGTTTGGGATCCTCGACGCCTCATGCGATCCACAGTCACCGTGACACCAGCACAGCTTCCGGAGGTGCTGCTGCACGTCGCCGTCGTCCGACCGGTCTTCCTCTGGGGAGCACCGGGTATCGGCAAGTCCTCACTCGTCCGCAAGTTCGCCGCCGAGCTCGGCCTGGAGTGCGTGACCCTGCTGGGCACCCAGCTCGCGCCGGAGGACCTCATCGGAGTTCCGGAACTCGTCGGTGGCCGAAGTCGTTTCGCCCCACCGGAGTCGATCGCGCGGCACGACCCGTACTGCCTCTTCCTCGACGAGCTGAACGCCAGCGCGCCCGAGGTGCAGAAGGCGTTCTACTCGCTGATCCTCGACCGGCGCATCGGCTCCTACGAGCTGCCGAAGGGCTCGATCGTGATCGGCGCCGGCAACCGGGCCGTCGACAACGCCCTGGCGCGCCCCATGGCGTCCGCGCTGGTGAACCGCATGATCCACGTGCACCTCACGGCGTCGGCGCGGGACTGGCTGTCGTGGGCGCGCGAGAACGACATCCACCCGTGGGTGCTGGAGTACCTGACCCAGCGCCCCGACCACCTGTGGAGCGCCGCGCCGAAGGTCGAGGAGACGTTCTCCACGCCCCGCGGCTGGCACATGCTCTCCGACGCCCTGCACTCGTTCGGTGACGACGTCTCCGAGGAAATCCTGGGTGTGCTCGCGTTCGGCACGGTCACGGCGAACCACGCGTCGATGTTCAAGGCGTACGTCAAGACGGTGCGCAACGCCTACGGGCTGGAGGCCGTGCTGCGCGGCGACACCCGCTGGCCGTCGGCTCCGCAGGACCGCGACCTGCTGTACTTCCTGGGCGAGGCGTTCCGGGCACGGCTGGTCAAGGAACTGCCGCACGACAAGGCGCACGCGTCGGCGGCGGGAAAGCAGCTGGCACACCGGGGAAAGGCGTTGCTGCTCGAACTGGCCGAGCTGTCGCTGGAGGTCGCGCAGATGGTGATCGCGGCCGATGACGACGGCAACCCGGTGCTGCCCGCGTGGTTCCTCGTGGAGGTCACCCGTGACCTGCCCCGCCTGGTCGCCGCCCGCGGATGAGCAAGCGCGGCAAGCCCCACGTCGACCCGGCGAAGCTGGCGTTCGAGGCGGCGGACCGGCGGATCGACGCGCATCCGCTGTTCGCCGCCCTCAGCACGTACGTGCGTCGCGACTCCGAACACCCGTGGGCGGACATCTCTCTCGACGGTCTGCTCCTCGCTCACCCGACGCGCAGGGCGACCGAGGACGAGTGGGCGTGGGTGTTCGCGCATTGCCTGCTGCACCTGGGTTTCCAGACGCACGACTGCAAGCAGGTGCTGGAGTTCCAGCCCGCGTTGAAGTTCGGCCGGATGCCCGACAGCTGGGACCCGGACCGCTGCGTGCGCGGCGAGGCGCCGAACGCCCCGGAGAAGTGGACCAACCGGTTCGCCGCCGGGCTCTCGAACGCCGCCACGGCCGCGATCGACGTGGCGGGCGGCGCGCGCTCGTCGCTGACGGACTCCCGGCCGGTCAAGACCCAGTGGGAACTCGCGCTCGGCTGGTTCGTGTCGAACTACCCGCTGCTGGGCGCGCTCGCCACCACGATGAAGATCGTCGCGGACGCGGAACTGGCGCGCGGCTGGGACATCGCGATCGCGGCGGTGTCGGCGGCGTCGGCCGAGATCTACGTGAACCCGTTGGCGGGCTTGACGAAGCTCGAATGGCGGTTCGTGCTCGCACACGAGATGTTGCACGCCGCCCTGCGCCACTGCGACCGGGTCGGCGGCCGCGACGCCTACCTGTGGAACGTCGCCGCCGACTACGTCGTGAACGGCTGGCTGGTCGAGATGGGCGTCGGCGCCGCGCCGTCCGGGGCGCTGCACGATCCCGAACTGCGCGGCCTGTCGGTCGAGTCCGTCTACGACCGCATCACGACCGACCTGCGCCGGTACCGCAAGCTGCTCACGTTGCGCGGCAACCACCAGGGCGACCTCCTGGGCGAACCGTTGAGGGGCCCGTCCGACTTCGCGGACCTCGACGACTTCTACCGGCGCGCCCTGCTGACGGGCCTGAGCTACCACACGTCCGCCCGCGGCCTGCTGCCCTCGGGGCTCGTCGAGGAGATCCGCGCGCTGGAACACCCGCCGCTGTCGTGGGACGCCCAGCTGGCGCTGTGGTTCGAGGAGTTCGTTCCGGTGCAGGAGAAACGGCGTTCCTACGCACGGTCCTCGCGGCGCCAGGCGTCCACTCCGGACATCCCACGGCCGGGTTGGGTGCGGCCGGAGACGCGGGACCAGCGGCCTACGTTCGGCGTCGTGCTGGACACGTCCGGTTCGATGGACCCGAAGCTGCTGGGCAAGGCGCTCGGCGCCATCGCCTCCTACTCGGCGGCACGTGACGTACCCGCCGCGCGCGTGGTTTTCTGTGACGCGATGGCATATGACGCCGGATATGTGCCTGTCGAGGACATCGCGGGCAGGGTGACGGTGCGCGGGCGCGGCGGCACGGTGCTGCAGCCCGGGATCGACCTGCTCGAACGCGCCGACGACTTCCCCCGGGCGGGACCGGTCCTCGTCATCACCGACGGCCACTGCGACGTGCTGCGGATCCGGCGCGAGCACGCGTTCCTCGTCCCGGCGGGCGCACACCTGCCGTTCCGCGCCCGCGGCCCCGTGTTCCGGATGTCCTGATGGAGATCGCCTGCGACGAGTCGGGATCCGAGGGCGAGAAGCTCGTCGGCGGCGTCACGGCGGTCTTCGCGCACGCGGGTGTCGCGCTGTCCCAGGACGACGCGGCCCGGTGCGTGAGCGCGCTGCGTGAGATGATCAAGTCGCCGGCCCAGGAGTACAAGGCGAACCACCTGTTGCGCGCCAAGAACCGCTGGGTGCTGCTGTGGTTCCTGGGCGCGGACGGCCCGCTCGCCGGACGCGCCCGCGTGCAACTGCTGGACAAGCGGCGGTTCCTGGCCTCGCGGGTGCGCGCGGAGTTCGGCGCGGTGACCGGGCCGCTGGAGCTCTACAACGACCTGCTGCGCGCCCGTGGCCCGCGCGGCACGCTCGACCCGTTGTTCCCGGCCATCCTGCGGGCCGTCGCGCAGTGGGGCGGGCCGGTGTCGATCGTGCACGACCAGCAGCTGTCGCTGACGAACGGGCGGATCCGGCAGCTCAAGAAGCTCGCGCCGAGGCTGAAGAGCCTGACGCTGGTGGACTCGCAGTACGACGCACGGGTGCAGGTGGCGGACTTCCTCGCGGGGATCGCGCGGCGGGTCGCCGAGGAGGAGCTGAACGGAAGACCGGACCGAGAGGTGATCGAGTTGCTGATGCCGTTCGTCGTGGGACCGAGGATGTGGCATGCCTGACGCGCTCTTCGCCGACCCGAGGCTGGCCGCGCTGTACGACCTCTTCGACGGCGAACGCACCGATCTCGTGCCCTACCTGGAGATCGCCGCCGAACTGGGGGCGCGCACGGTGCTCGACGTCGGCTGCGGCACGGGCTGCTTCGGCACGCTGCTGGCCGACGCCGGGCTGACCGTCGTCGGCGTCGACCCGGCCCTCGCGTCGCTGGAACTGGCGCGTGCCAAGGACTCCCGCGTCACGTGGCTGCACGGCGACGCCACGACCCTGCCGCCGCTGCAGGTCGATCTCGCCACGATGACGGCGAACGTCGCGCAGGTGTTCCTCGGTGACGACTGGGACGCCACCCTGCGCGGCATCCACGCCGCCCTGAAACCCGGCGCGCACCTGGTGTTCGAGTCACGACGACCGGAGGCCAGGGCCTGGGAGGGCTGGCGCGTCCCCGTGCAACGCGAGAAGAACGGTGTGCGCGAACGACGTGACTTCCTCAGCGCCGACCTGCCGTTCGTGTCCTTCCGGCACACGTACCGCTTCCCGGACGGCCGTGAGATCGCCTCGGACTCGACGCTGCGGTTCCGCACCCGCGAAGAATTCGGGGAAAGCCTGACGGCGCACGGGTTCGAGGTCGTCGACGTGCGCGACGCACCGGACCGTCCGGGCCTCGAGCACGTCTTCGTCGCGAAGAAGCTCAGCTGACCAGCGCGGGTTGCTTCCACGCCTGCACCAGCCACGGCAGGACCCGCGGCAGCCGGTCGGCCACGATGTCGTGCAGCACCAGCACGATCCGGCCGGTCCGGTCGGGTCCGGCGTCGAGCCACACGACGTGCATCAGCACGCCGGACTGCAGGTCGAGGCCCGCCTCCGCCTCCGCGAGGGCCGCGGGGGTGGCGGCGGCGGGGTCCTCGACCACGTGGTGCGCGAAGCCGCTGCGACACAGTTCCGGATGCAGTTCCACCAGGGAATCCATGGCGGCGGCGAGGCGTCCCACGCCCAGCCCTGCCCGAACCTGCACCGTCATCGTCCTCACATTAGGAGAGCCTAACCTATGCTCCAGGCGGGATCTCGCCCACTGAGTCCCAGGACACGGTCCAGCAAGGGCGCGTTCGAGTCGACCTCGACCGCCGCTCCGAAGAGCGAGCCGTCGCGGTCGTCCGGGCCGATCGACGACACGAAGCCGTGGACGACCTGGAGCAGTTCCGGATCGACGGAGAACGGCTGGCCGGTGGCCTGCGCGAGGTCCCAGCCGTGCAGCACGACCTCGTCCAGCGCGACGGCGGCCGCCACCTCACCGGGCAGGTC
Organism: Lentzea sp. NBRC 102530; assembly: GCF_030269365.1. Taxonomy (GTDB): domain Bacteria; phylum Actinomycetota; class Actinomycetes; order Mycobacteriales; family Pseudonocardiaceae; genus Lentzea. The sequence goes on along the minus strand of NZ_BSTF01000021.1, from coordinate 125,005 downwards.
GACGCCACCGGCCCGCGTCATCCCCTCCCAGGCGGACGGGGAACGCCAGGCCGCGGCGAGCTCGTCCAGCCGCGCGGGCATCGACTCGCGGAAGTCCAGCGGCAGCCGGGCTGAGTCACCCGACGCGGCGCCCTCCAGCGGGGTCTTCGACGCCGCCATCGTGAACGCGACCGACAGGCCGTTCACGTGGTCCAGCAGGTCGCCGACCGTGTAGTCGGGACAGGGGGTCGGCGCCTTCAGAGCGCCGTCCGTCACCCCTCGCACCAGGCCCGCCAGCTGGTCGGCCGCGGGCGTCAGGTCGAACATCAGTAGCCGTCTCCTCCCCAGAACTGCTCTTCCAACGTGTCCGCGGTGCCGGCGAGCAGCTGGAGCGGGTCGGTGAACTCGTGGATGTCGAGGTCGGACAACGGCAGCGAGTGCCGCACCACCACGTGGTCCCCCATGATCGCGAGACCGCACGCCACGGTGGAGTTGCCCACCTCCACCAGCACGTCGTGGAGGTTCACCTGCGAGGCCAGCCCGCACGGGGAGGCGATCTGCACCCACTCGTGCATCTTGTCGAGGACTTCGCGGACGATGATCACGACCTGCGTGCGCGGGTCGTCGTCCTCGTCCTCGTCCCCGAAGGTGAAGAGGATCCTCAGTTCTTCACCGTCGTCGTGGATGACGTCGTACTCGGCGCGGACGTAATCCGCGAGGTCTCCCCAACTCGCCATGGCGCAACCCTACTGGCCGCGACGGCCCACAGCCCGACGACGAGCACGGCGAGCACCTCGGCCGCGAGCAAGATCCTCTCGATGTACCCCAACGGGAACACGCGCCACCACCGAACGTCGGAGACCACGCCCAGCACAACGGCGTAGAGCAGCGGCATGAATGCGACAACGCTCAACAAACCGGACGCGAGAACCCACCTGGCGTGTCGCGACCACACCTCGTGCCTCAACCACGGCAGGGCGAGCGCGATGATGGCGACCGGCAGGCTGACGAACGCGACCATGCTGCCGAACCGGTGGATGCTGCCGCTCAGCTCGTTGGTGCCCATCGCCCAGTTGGTCTTGGGGAAGATCACCACGAGGAACAGCCCGAACGACCAGAGCGTCAACGCGATCGCGCCGACCGAACGCCAGCGCGTCAGCCCCTTGTGGACGAGCACGTACAGGATCGCGAGCGAGCCCGCGGCCAGCAGCACCACGGCGACGTCGAAGACGGGGCGGTAGTCGCCCAGCGCGTACTCGCTGATCGTGCGGCGCAACGGGCCGACGGTCAGGTCGAGCAGCCCGACCATGGCGATCGTCGCCACGACGGCGAGTGAACCGCCGGCGGCGGCTAGACGAGGTATCAGCACATATCGGACAACGCCTGGGTGAACGTGCGGGGTTCCTGGGTTCAGGAACCCGACAGGATCCACCCAGCGTTCCGACAGCTTCAGCTCAGGATCGCGCCGCAGGTCACGTTGACCTGCGCTCCCGTGATCGTGCGGCCCCAGTCCGAGGCCGCGAACACCGCCGCCCTGCCGACGTCCCGCACCGTGGCGGCCCTGCCCAGGACCGTCTGGCCGACGATGTCGGGTTCGACCTGGTCGCGGAACTCCGCCGGGATCGACTCGGGCACGCCGCCGGTCTGCAACGTCACCGTGCGCACGCCGTGCGGGCCGAGTTCGGCGGCGAGCTGGCGGCGCATCGCCTCGACCGCGTCGAACGCCGTGACCAGGCCGCCGAGGTGCCACCGCCGGTGCACCCGGCCGTCACCGGTGCCGCCGAAGAACAGGAGGACGCCACCGCCCTGCCGGATCATGTGCCGGGCGGCGGCGCGGGCGGTGAGGAACTTCGAGCGGACGTTCGTGACGACCGGGGCCAGGTAGTCGTCGACGCTCATCTCGTGCAGCGGTGTGCCCTGGACGTCGTTGTCGGAGATGACGTTGACCGAGATGTCGATGCGGTCGAACGTGGCGGCGTGCTCGTCCACCGCGCGTTCGTCCAGCGCGTCGACCACGGCGTACCGCGCGCCGATCGCGGCGGCCTTCTCCTTCAGCGACGCCTCGGTGCGCGCGGCCAGGTGCACGTCCGCACCCGCGGCCACGAACGCCTCGGCGATCGCGCCACCGATCGTGCCCGCGCCGTAGATGACTGCGGTCTTCCCGTTGAGGTTCATCGGTTCGCCGGTCATGGCGACGAGGCTAGGCCCTAACGCAACGCCTCGCGCGCCTCAGCAGCAACGGCCTCGGCCACCGCGGTGAGCGCCGGCGAGTCGAGCTTCCACTGCTGCCAGTACAGCGGAACGGAGATGGTGCGGCCCGGCGCGAGATCGACCAGCCCGGCCTGGAGCTGTTGCGGCGGCACCATTCCCCAGCCCAGGCCAGCCACGATCGCCCGCACGTACACCTCGGACGACGGCACGAAGTGGCGGTGCTCGGACGCGCCACGGCCACGGGTCAGCGTGCGCACGAACCTGTCCTGCAGGTCGTCGTTGCGGTCGAACACGACGACCGGCGCGTCCGGCAGCCACGACTTCAGCGGGCCGTCCGCGACCGACTCCACGTAGGACTCGGACGCCATCGCCGCGTACCGGATCTCGCCCAGCTTGGTCACCGAGCAGCCCGCCACCGGTTCGCGCGAGGAGGTCACGGCGGCCATCACCACACCCTGCCGCAGCAACGCCGTCGTGTGGTCCTGGTCCTCGCGGTGCAGGTCGAACGAGATGCGCAACGCGCGCGGGACCCGTTGCAACGCGGGCAGGAACCACGTGGCGAGCGAGTCGGCGTTGACCGCGATCGGCACCCGCACCACCGCGGAGGCGCCCAGCGCCGCGTCCAGGTCCTGGTCCAGCGCCATCAGTTGCCGACCGTACCGGACCAGCACCTCGCCGGACGGGGTGAGCCGCACCGGCCGCGCCCGCACCAGCAGCACCCGGCCGGTCCGCTGCTCCAACGCCTTGATGCGTTGCGACACAGCGGAAGGCGTCACGTGCAGAGACGCCGCTGCCGCGTCGAACGTGCCGGCGTCGACGACCGCGAGCAACGTCCGCACCAGGTCGAGGTCCATCACGACTGCTAATGATACGTAAGAATCTGTAGCTGTTCTCATCAGGAACGCATCAATACCGTGGACCGCGTGACAGACCTGTTCCTCGGCTTCGGCACCATGATGACCCTGATCGTCGCGATCGGCGCGCAGAACGCTTTCGTGCTGCGCCAAGGACTTCGGCGGCACGCGGTCGGCCGCGTCGTCGCCGTGTGCGCGATCTCGGACGCGGTCCTGGTCGCCGTGGGCGTGGCCGGGTTCGGCGCGCTCGTCGACGCCTTCCCGCGGGCCGTCACGGTCGCGGCCGTCGTCGGCGGCGTCTTCCTGCTGGGCTACGGCTTCCTGGCCGCGCGCCGGGCGTTCGCGCCGTCGGCGATGACCGTCGACACCGGGACGTCCGGACGGCCGGTGCTGACGGCTCTGGCGCTGACGTGGCTGAACCCGCACGTCTACCTCGACACCGTGCTGCTGCTCGGCTCGATCGCGGCCGGCCGGTGGTTGTTCGGCGTCGGCGCGGTCACCGCGAGCATCACCTGGTTCGTGGCGCTCGGGTTCGGCGCGCGGCTGCTCAGCCCGTTGTTCGCGAAGCCGCGCTCGTGGCGGGTGCTGGACGGGCTGATCGCGGCCGTGATGATCACGCTGGGCGTGACCCTGATCGCCGGGTGGTGACTCAGTTCAGCACGACGGCCGGGGGAAGTCCCTCAGGCCCGGCGACCGGCCACGCCAGCGGGTCGGGCCCCAGCTCCACCAGCTCCGCCACCTGCAACCGGGACCACGGCGACACGGCGCGCGTGCCGTCCAGCACGCTCGACGCGTACTCGCTCCACGGCACCCGTTCGGTCGAGTCGACCTCGTCCGGGTTCGGCACCGGCTCGGCGTCGGACAGCACCCTGAACACCGGGCACATCTCGTTCTCCACCACGCCGTCCATCACCGCGCGGTAGCGGAACGCGGGCAGCAGCAGCTCGGGCGCGGGCGTCGTCATGCCGAGCTCGTCGCGCAACCGCCGCAGCACCGACTGCGCCATGTCCTCCCGCGGCAGCGGGTGGCCGCAGCAGGTGTTGGTCCACAAGCCGGGGAACGTCTTCTTGTGCAACGCCCGGCGCGTCAGGATCGTGTTGCCGGAGGAGTCGAAGACGTAGCTGGAAAACGCCAGGTGCAGCGGTGTGTCCGCGTGATGCACCACTGCCTTGTCCTCGACGCCGACGGCCGTTCCGTCCTCGGCCAGCAGGACCACCTGTTCCACAGTCACGCGCACCACGTAATCACATGCGGACCAAGATCGGGAACCAGGTGTTCACGAGAGCTTGAGCGCGGAGATAGCGCCACCATAGGTGTCGACCGTCACTCTGGTGGCATGACTTCCCCGTTCGCTCAGGCTCACACCATGTTCCTGGTGCTGGTCAGCCCAACGGGCCAGTACTCGATCTGGCCCGCGGTGCTGCAGGTGCCCGCAGGCTGGCAGGTCGTCCACGGCGTCGCCTGCCGCCAGTCCTGCGAAGCCCGCATCGAGGCGCTCCGCACCGACTACCCCCTCGCGGCCTGATGCGTCTCCCGGCCGCGACGGCCGGGAGACGCATCAGGACCGGTTCCTAGAGCAGGCGGATGTAGCCGTGCGCCGAGGCGCCGCCGTGCTCGTTGTTGCCCGCGTACGACACCGTGAAGCCCTGCAGCAGCGTGGCCAGGCCGACCAGCAGCGGCACGTTGGCGTCGCAGACGGCCTTGCCGGAGGAGTTGGTCGTCGCGGTGCAGAGCGGGTTGCCCTTCACCGTGCGGAAGACGACCTGCTGACCGGCGATCGGCGCCCCGGTGTGCTTGTCGGTCAGCGTGGCGTTGAGCCCGCGGACCGTGAACCCGAGCAGCCGCAGCTGGAGCTGGGCCGTGCCGGAGGACAGCTTCGACGCCGCGGGCGGCACGAAGTTGATCGCGATGCCCACCGGGCGCTCACCGACGGCGACCGTGCCGGTGACCGTGTTGGACGCCGTGTCGATGATCGACACCGTGTTGCTGTTGTAGTTCGTCACGTAGGCGGACGCGCCGTCCGGCGTGAGGGCCACGCTGATCGGGCGGTCGCCGACGAGGATCTTCTGGGTCTCGGTCATGGACGCGAGGTCCACGACGGAGACCCGGTCGAACTCGCTGTTCGTCACGTACGCGCGGGTTCCGTCCGGCATCACCGCGATGCCGTGCGGCGTGAAGCCGACCGCCGCGGTGCCGACGACGGTGCGCGTGGCGACGTCGATGGCGGAGACGCTGTCGGAACCCTTGTTGACGACGTACATCCGGGTGCCGTCGGGAGAAGCCGCGATGGCCGTCGCGGCGCTGCCGACGGCGATGGTGCCGGCGACGGTGTTGGACGTCGTGTCGATGACCGAGACCTTGCTCGGGCCGGGCTGGTCGTGCGTGACGTAGACGGCCGAGCCGTCCTTGGTCACGACGACCCCGTCGGCGTTCGAGCCGACCGCGATGGTCGCGGTGACCGTGAGCGTGGCCGTGTCGACGACGGACACCGTGCCGTCGAGGTAGTTGGTGACGTAGGCGAAGCCGCCACCGGGTGCCACCGCCACACCGGCCGGATGTGATCCGACGGGGATGGACTTGTCGACCGTGTTGGTCGGCGTGTCGATGACCGTGAGCGTGTTCTGCACGGAGTTGGTGACGTAACCGCGGGTGCCGTCGAACGCGACCGCCGCCATGTAGGGGGAGTTGCCCCCGCCGTCGGCGATCGTCGTGGACACCGCGTTCGTGGCCGTGTCGATGACCGACACCCCGCCGCCGTTGTTGGCGACGTAACCCAGTACCCGGCCGGCGGGAGCCGCCTGGGCCGGGGTCACCACCAGTGCCGCGGTGACGGCCGCAGCCGTCACCAGTGGACGCAACCGCATGTTCATTGCCTCCTGGCGCGATTCACCCCGACCTTCTCAGCTCATCGCGGCAGGATGAGAGGACGTTAGCCTCTTCTCGAACCAGTGGTCGGCGTACTCGGCGGCGTTGTAGTCGTCGATCTCCACGAATCCGTGCTTCGCGTACAGGCCCCGCGCCTCCACGAGATCTTCGCGCGTGTCGAGCCGGAGCGCGGAGAGCCCGAGCCGCAGCGCCTCGGTCTCCATCGCGACGAGCAACGCCGACGCCGCGCCCTGCCCGCGGAACGGTGTGCGCACGAACATCCGCGTCAGCTCGCCGACACCGTTGTCGAGGAAGCGCATGCCCAGACAGCCGACATCGTTGCCATCGCGGGAGATCACGAGGAACACCGGCACGTCGTGGTCTTGTTCGTCCCGTTCGTAGGCGTCGATCTCGGCGTCGTCCGCCGGCCGCCCCCAGTAACGGCTGATCATCTCCGCGTTGTACTCGCGGTTGAGCGGGGAGAGCGCGGCGTCGGCGGCGGTCACGGTCCAGGTCATGCGACCATCATCTGGAGCGCGTCCACTGTGATTCAGATCACTGCAACACGGAGCGGCGGGGAGCCAAGTGGGGACGTGATGTTCGCGGAGCTGTTCGACGAGCACGCCCACCCGCTGCACCGGTACCTGGCGCGGCGGGTGGGCGTCGACGTGGCCGACGACCTGGTGAGCGAGACCTTCCTCGCGGCCATGCGCGGCGAGGAGAACTACGACCCGGACAAGGGCAGTGCCGTCGGCTGGCTCTACGGCATCGCCACGAACCTGTTGCGCGGCCACGCCAAGCGCGAGGTGCGCCTGCTGCGCACCGCCGAACGCTACGGCGTCGACCTGGGGGTCGCCGAGTCCCTGGAACACACGGTGGTGACCCGCATCGACGCCCGCTCGCACCTGCGCCGCATCGCCCGTGAGCTGGCGCGGATGCCGCAGGCCGACCGCGACCTGCTGCTGCTCACCTCGCTCGCCGGGCTGAGCGTGCAGGAGGCGGCGGAGGCCCTCGACCTCAACCCCGGCACCGCCCGGTCGAAGCTGCACCGCCTGCGCGCGAAGCTGAAGGAAGTGGAACATGCGTGACGTGCTGGACGACGACCTCGCCGAGCTGTACCCGGCACGCGGCACCGACGACGTGCGCCTGGCCCGGTTGCGCGAGCAGCTCTTCGCCGAGAAGCCCCAGCCGAGGTCACGGCGCTGGATCGGCATCGCGGCGGCGGCCGCGGCGGTGGTCGTGATCGCCGGACTGGTGGTGTTCCTGCGGCCCGCACCGTTCGTCGAGGAGCCCGCGGAGATGCCCGGCGCTCCCGCCACGTCCCTCGTCGAGGCCTCGAACCTGATCAAGATGGCGAAACCGCGGGGCAAGGTGCGGCACGTCCGCTACGAGATCTGGGAGACGTTCACCGACCGGATCGACGGCGTCTGGCACGCCGCGCAGCTGGAGTTCTCCGTCGAGGTCTGGTTGCCGGTCGCGGACGGCCAGAAGGTGCGGGTCGAGCGCAAGCCGACCGGCCGCCAGCGCGCGCTGCCCGGCATCCCCGAGTCGCCCCCGGTGCGGCTGGAGGCGCAGTACTCGGGCCCGCCCCTGTGGGCCACCAACTGCCCCGTGACGCCGTGCAACGAGACGAGCCTGCTCTACCCGGTGAGCCGGGACCCCGGCGAGACGATCAGTTCCGTGTCGTCGGCGGTGCTCTCGCCGTTCACCCCGAACGACCGCAAGGCCGAGGTCTACCGCGAGCTCGCCACCCTGGACGGGGTGCAGTGGGTGGACGGCTCGGTGTTCGTGAGCGGAGGCAAGGCCTCGCTCCGCATCGACCCCGCCACCGGCGAGGCCGTCGGCTACGAGGTGCGCGAGACCGTCCCCTACAACCGGATGCCGATCGGCACGGTGCTGCTGTCCGTCTCGGTCGCCCGCGACTGGACCGATCAGCGCCCGTCGTAGGACCGGGGCAGGTACCAGGCCAGGGCGGCGCGCAGCTCGGCGACGTCGCGCTCGCGCCGCCTCCTGGTGCGCTCGTGGGCGATCGGGAACACCCGCACACCGCCGTGGTGCGCGCCGAAGAAGCGGCGCGGCGCCGGGTCCTTCAGCCACACGACGACCCACGGCCGTTTCTTGTGCGGCACCACGCGCACCCGTGCGAGCTCGTACCACCAGTACTGGTGGAACTTGCCGTTGCGGGTCGTGGCGATGCCCTCGCGGCTGATCTCGATGACCACCCTGCGACGGGCGGCGGCGCTGAAGTAGCGCACCGCGCGCACGACGAGCACGCAGAACGCGGCCAGCGCCAGCAGCTGCGTGGCGCCGTTGGCCTTGGCGGCCGGGTCGGCGATCGCGGCGGCCAGCAGCGCCGCGGCCAGGTTCAGCCCGCCCCACGCCATCGGCACGAACCGCGACGTCGAGAACGTCGCGGCGGCGGGCGTCATCGGCGCGGGCAGCTTGGTCGTCGGCGGCTTCGGCGTGACGACCTGCGCGAGCTGGCGCGTCACCTCGGCCGGTTCCGGGCGCTTGGCCGGGTCGCGGTGCATGCACTTCTGCACCAGCGGCCGCAGCCCCTTGGGCACGCCGTCGATGTCCGGCTCGCCGTGCGCGGCCTTGTAGAGCAACGTGGCCGTGGGGCCCTCGCCGAACGGGCCCTTGCCCGTCGCCGCGTAGACCAGCACGGCGCCCAGGGCGAACACGTCCGACGGGGCCGCGACCTCCTGGCCGGTGATCTGCTCGGGCGAGAGGAAACCCGGCGTGCCGAAGACCATGCCGGTCTCCGTCAGCGCCGTGTGCTCCATCGCGCGCGAGATGCCGAAGTCGATGACGCGCGGGCCGTCAGCGCCCAGCAGGACGTTCGACGGCTTGAGGTCGCGGTGCACGAGACCGGCGCGGTGGATCGCGGTGAGCGCCTCGGCCAGACCTTCGGCGAGTCGTCTCAAATGGTGCTCCGGCAACGGTCCGTGCCGCTCGATCGCCTCCTGCAGCGTCGGGCCGGGCACGTACTCGGTGGCCATCCACGGCCGGGCGGCGCGCGTGTCGGCGTCCACGACGGCCGCCGTGCCGGCGCTGCCGACCGCGCGGGCCATCTGCACCTCGCGGCGGAACCGCTCCCGGAACCGCGGGTCGTCGGCCAGCTCGGCGCGGGCGACCTTGACCGCGACCTGGCGTCCGTCGCTGCCTTGCCCCAGGTAGACCGTTCCCATGGCACCACGACCGAGCCTGCCGAGAAGCAGGTAGTCGCCTATGCGTTGTGGTTGGTCCACCTTCACCGGATCGAGGGTAGCGGGAACTCGGGCTCAAACCTCACATCTGAGTAGATCTACGTATCGTTGTCACCCATGGGTCGGACCCGCTTGTACCGCAACGGCGAACTCGTGGACAGGGACTTCCCGGTCAGCGAGATCTCCTGGCATCTCCAAGATCACTCCGCCGTGGTGTGGTTCGACCTGTGCGCGCCGTCCGAAGCCGAGACCGGTCTGCTGCGCGACGAACTGGGGTTGCACGAGCTCGCGATCGAGGACGCCTTCTCCGAACGGCAGCGCCCGAAGGTCGACCGCTACCCCACCCACCTGTTCCTGAGCGTCTACGCCGTCCGGTACGAGCAGCACGAGGTCAAGACGTGCGAGGTCGACGTCTTCGTCGCCAGGAACGCCCTCGTGACCGTGCGCGAGAGCGAGGACTACGACCTCGCCGGCGTGTTGCGGCGGTGGGACAGCGCGCCGCAGCTCGCGACGTCCGGGGTCGGGTTCCTGCTGCACGGGGTGCTCGACGACGTCGTGGACGGCCAGTACGCCGCCGCCCAGCAGCTCGACGACGACATCGAGTCGCTCGAGGACCGCATCTACGAGGAGAAGCCGCACGTCGGGCGCAAGGCGTTGCAGCTGCGCCGGGCCCTCGTGCAACTGCGGCGGGTGGCGCTGCCGATGCGGGAGGTGCTCGGGTCGTTGCTGCACCGCGAGCACGACCTCGTGGACGACGCGATGATGCCGTACTACCTGGACGTGAAGGACCACGCGCTGTTCACGGCGGAGCTGACCGAGTCGATGCGGGAGCTCGTGACGAACCTGCGCGAGGCCGAGGTGGCCGTGCAGGGCAACCGCCTCAACTCGATCATGAAGAAGGTCACCAGCTGGGCCGCGATCTTCGCGGTGCCGACGGCGATCTCCGGGTACTACGGCATGAACGTCCCCTACCCCGGCTTCGAGCAGAGATGGGGCTTCTGGGTGTCCACGCTGGGTATCTTCGCCCTCTCGTACGTCCTGTACCTGATGTTCAAGCGCCGCGATTGGTTGTGACTTTGAAGATCCACCTGACCCGCCGGGACGAGCTCGCGATCATCACGATCGACGCGCCGCCGCTCAACCTGTACTCCCTCGACCTCGACGCGGAGTTCCACGAGGCCCTGGACGAGCTCGGGGACGCGCGGGCGTTGCTGGTCAACGCCACGGGCAAGGTCGTGTCGGGCGGCGTCGACGTGTCGTTGTTCGCGCAGCAGGAGTACCGCGCCGAGGCCCAGCAGCTGTTCGACCGGATGCTGGTGCTGCCGCAGCGGCTCGCCGCGTTGCCGATCCCGACCGTGTTCGCCGCCCACGCGTTGTGCCTGACCTGGGCTTTCGAGCTGGCGGTGGCGTGCGACCTGATCGTGGCGTCGTCGTCGGCGCGGTTCGGGCTCGTGGAGAAGGTCGTGGGACTGACGCCGACGATGGGCGGCACGCAGCGTTTGGCGGCCCGTGCGGGCGTCGGTCGGGCGAAGGAGTTCGTGATGACCGGAGACCTTTACGACGCGGCGACCCTCGAACGATGGAATGTCGTCAACCGGGTCTTCCCCGACGAGGGCTTCGCGTTGGCGGCGGAGCAGTTCGCTTTGTCTCTGGCGACCGGCCCGACCCAGGCACACTTTGCGACCAAACAGGTGCTCGCGCATTTCGAGAACGGCGGCGTCCCGGAGGCCGACGCTCACGTCACGACGATCGCGGCGGCGTTGTACGAGACAGAGGACCTGCCACGCGCTGTGCACAGCTTCCTCACGGAGGGTCCCGGACGGGCGACTTTCACGGGTCGCTGATCTCACACATCAAAGAATCATATGGCTCGGTGATAAAACCGTGATCTACCTGCTCACACGGATGGAGCATTCCCCTCCGGACGGAAGATGATGTTGGGGCGCAACGGGTTCCGCTTGACTCCTCCGTTCGTCCCGTGCATCGTGCTGGTCGTTCAAAGGCCCCGTACGAACTCCGTCGCACGAGTTTTGTACACATTCCGCAACGGCCGACGACACAATTAGCGAGTTCACGGTCCCCCGTCGTGAGCGCGCGTGGAGGTAGAACCAGCCGTGAGACTGAGATTGGCCGTACTGCTGACCGGTGGTGTCATCGCGTTGGCCGCCTGCACCCCGACCAAGGCGGCCCAACCGACACCAGTGCCGGAGAGCACCAGCGCCACCTCGACCAGCACCCCCAGCAGTTCCTCCGCCGCCCCGAGCAGCTCGGCGGCACCCAGCAGCTCCGCCACCCAGACCGCCACGAACGGTCCCGTGAAGCCACCGGCCAACACCCCCGCCCCCGCGGGTTCCCCCGGCTGGAAGCTCACCCAGGCCAACACGGGCCTCGCCGCCCACGGCCTCAACTGCGACTCCCTGCCGGTCTACACCGGCTCCGGCTCCCCCGCGGCCGGCACCGTGATCTCCGGCAAGCGCATCGAGCAGCCCCTCACGCTCTTCGCCGGCAACATCACCATCGAGAAGTCCTGCGTCCGCCCCACCCGTGCGGGCGAGACCCAGCCGCTGATCACCACGAACGGCCCGTGCGGCAGCGACTCCTGCCAGGTCACCGGCGCCCCCGTGACGATCCGCGACTCGAACATCGACGGCTCGAAGCTCTCCGCCAAGACCATCGCCGGCTCCTGCGCGTTCCTCGGCGTGGGCACCCTGCAGCGCAACTACATCAGCGGCATGGGTTCCGGCATCTGCTTCTACAACACCGGCAGCTCCCTGAGCGGCCTCGCCGAGGGCAACTACGTCCGGGGCCTGCGCTCCGAGGGCGAGAGCCACAACGACGGCGCCACCGTCCGCGACTTCCCGCTGGACAAGAACGCGGGCCGCACCCTGACGTTCCGCAACAACCGCATCGACTGCTCCACCGGCAACGACACCGGCGCCCTGTTCATCCAGACCTACGGCGGCGACATCGACAACGTCACCGTCGAGGGCAACCTCCTCGAGGGCGGCGGCTACCAGCTCGGCCTCGAATCGGGCTTCGGCAACGTGTACGGCCGCAACATGAAGTCCATCAACAACCGCTTCACCGGCACCGGCTGGGGCGCGGCCTACGTGAGCCAGAAGGGCGCCACCGGCAAGTGGGCGGTCTGGCAGGACAACTTCCTGCACGACCCGAACGCGGCCGACGGCAAGGGCAAGCCGGCCGGCACCCCGTAGTACTCCCCTCGCAACGCCCTGGAGCCCTTCACCGCGACCCGGTTGCCCTCAACCGCGCGGCGAGGGGCTCCAGCGCTGTCGCGAGCTCGTCCAGTTCGGCGGCCAGCCGCTTCTTCGGCAGATGGGTTCCAGCAGCTCGAACATGCGGCGAGCGACGCGGGTCATGCGCCCATCCTGCCCCGCAGACGGGGTCGCCGAGCGCCAGGTTGCCGAGCGCCGGGCGGTGGAGCGCTGGACAGTCAAGACCAACGCAAGGCCGCAGGCGAGCCCTCAGTCTTGGCTGAACCGCCGAGCCGATGTGGTGACGTACGCACCCAACCCGACCACGTGCGCGTGGGATCGGGGCTCGTCTCGAGTCTTCGCACCCAACGCGGCCACTGCACCGGTGACCTGCTCACCTCACCCGTTGTCGCGGAACTTCAACCACCGCCCGCTCAACGAGTCCCAGATCTCCTGGTACTGCGCGAACATCTCCCCCACCTTCCCGGCATCGATCTGATCGGCCGGAGTGGACGCGACGTAGTACGCGAGATCGTCCTCCAGCCGGTGGAACCGATAGCTCGCCTCCTCCATCAGCACCCACAACGACCGCCAGGCGAAGAACGGCTCCAAAGCGGACACCACGGTCACCACCGCGACCAGCGAGAACGCCGTACCGGTCCAGGGGTTGAGGTTCTGGAGCCCCAGGATGATCGTGGACACCGCCGAAAGCACCAAAGTGGTCAGTCGGACAGTTACGGACTTCCACCTGAACCGCTGCTTGCGCGAGCGCGCGTAAGCATGCCCTCGGGAGATCTGCGACTGCAGGTGCTGTGCGAGTTCCAGCGGCTTCAGGCCGGACGGCAAGTCGGTCACCGGCAAGACAATAGTTTCGGGGTACCTTCCCCCGCGTGCAGTTCGATGGACCGAGAACCTTGCTGGCCGTCCACGCTCACCCCGACGACGAGTCGCGGTCGACCGGAGGAATCCTGGCCCACTACGCCCGCCAAGGCGTCCGGATCGTGCTCGTGACGTGCACCAGCGGCGAGTTGGGTGACATGCCGGACGGGTCGAAGCCCGGCGACCTCAACCACCACCCGCAGGCCGTCGCCGCACGGCGCAGGGCGCAGCTCAACGCGGCGTGCGACGTGCTCGGCATCACGGACCTGGAACTGTTGGGGTACCACGACTCCGGCGAGACCGGCCAGCTCCCGCAGGGCGCGTTCTGCTCCATCCCCGTGGAGACCGCGGCGGGGCGCGTGGCGGCGTTGATCGAGCACTACCGGCCCCAGGTCGTCGTCACGCACGACCACCACAACCCGCACCAGCACCGCGACCACGTGCACGCGGCACGGGTGGCGCACCTCGCGGTCAAGGAGACCGGGATCCCGGCGAAGCTGTACCTGGAGGCGCACGACAGCCTCGCGACGACCACCGTGGACACGTCCAGCGTGGCCGACGTGAAGCGAAAGGCTTTGTACTGCTACGAGAGCCAGTCGCTCATCGGGAAGCTGACGGCGCAGCAGCGGTTCGCGGCCGAGTCGTACATCCGCGCGATCGACACCACCGGCGCGAGCGTGCCGGAGACCGATCTCTTCGCGGGCATCACGCACCACGGACCGGATCTGCCGCGATGGTGAGAACGCTGCTGGTCGTGCTCGCCGACGACCTGTCCACCACCGCCGCAACGCTCGCCCACTACACCGCCCTGGGCGTCAGGACCGTGGTCCGCAGCGAGAACGAGAACATTCGACGCCAAGCGAAAGAACTCGGCGTCACGCACGTGGAGACGAAAGACCCGTACGACCTAATAGAACAATACGAACCCCAGGTCGTCGTCTGCGACCACAACGGACCGCTCAGGGAAACCAAGCTGGCGGTCTACCGGACGGGCATCCCGGCCAAGCTCTACCTCACCGCCACCGGAGGAACGACCAGCGTGGGGGCGTCCGCCGACCAGAAGCAGCACGACCACTACTTCCGAGACCTGGACCGGACGAACGCCCCGTTGCCGGAGACAGACCTGTTCGCGGGTCTCTAGAGCGGCAGCGCGGACAGCAGGCCGGCGGCCAGTTCGGACGCCTGAGCCAGCAGACCAGAAGCCTGGTGCACGAGACCGTGAACCATGTCCATGAGTCCAGCCACGGGAACCTCCCCGACAAGACCCGGCGGGCCAGTCCCACCGGGTGATGCCGGGAATCAAAACGCCGGCGCACGGGATGCGCGCGCCCAGTCACCCAATTGAGCTAAATGGACAGTCGCAAAAGGACTCAGCGACGCCCGAGCGACGTGCACGTCAGACCCGCGCGGCGCAGCACGTCCGGGTCCAAAAGGTTGCGCGTGTCAACGACAACGGGCTGCCGCACGGTCTCCGCGAGGCGCGCCCAGTCCAACGACCTGAACTCGGGCCACTCGGTCAGGACCACCAGCGCGTCGACGTCCTTCGCGGCCACGTACGGATCGTCCACAACGGACACCGCACCCAGGTCCGAGCCGCCCGTCAGCGCCGGGTCGTAGCCGACCAGCTCGGCACCCGCCTGCTTCAGCAACGCCGCCACCGCGAGAGCCGGCGAGTCGCGCAGGTCGTCCGTACCGGCCTTGAACGTCAGGCCCAGCAGGCCCAGACGCACGTGCGACAGCGAGCCGCCGCGCTTGCCGGTCACGGCCAGGCGGACCTTCTCGACCATCCGCTGGCGCTGGCGCTCGTTGGTGTCGATCGTGGCGCGCAGCAGGCGGAACTCGAAGTCGGCGGCGTCCGCGACCTGGAGCATCGCGTGCGTGTCCTTGGGCAGGCACGAGCCACCCCAGCCCGGGCCGGGGTTGAGGAACGCCTGACCGATGCGCTTGTCGTAGCCCATGCCCTCGGTGACGTCGGTGATGTTCGCACCGAGGCGCTCGCACAGTTCGGCGACCGCGTTGACGTACGAGAGCTTCATCGCGAGGAAGCAGTTCGCCGCGTACTTGACCATCTCGGCCGAGGCCGCGTCGGTCAGCACCGTCGGCGCGCCCAGACGCGCGTACAACGCCGCCACGCGCTCGGCCGCGTCCTGCTGGTCGCAGCCGACGACGATGCGGTCGGGGTTGAGGAAGTCGTGCACGGCCGAGCCCTCGCGCAGGAACTCGGGGTTCGACACGACGGCCACGTCGTCGCGGCGCAACAGCTCGGCCGTCCGCAGCGAGGTGCCCACCGGCACGGTCGACTTGTTGACGATCACGCAGCCCGACGGCAGCAGGTCGCGCGTCTCGTCCACAACGGACTCGACGGCCTGCAGGTCCGCGATGCCACCGACACCCATCGGGGTCGGCACGCACAGGAACACGACCTCGGCGTCGGAGACGGCCGCGGAGGCGCCCAGCACGAACGACAGGCGACCGGAGGCCAAACCCTCGGCGACGAGTTCGGCGAGACGCGGTTCGAGGATGTCGACCTCGCCGCGCGAGAGCCGCTCGACCTTCGTCGCGTCGACGTCCGCGCACACCACGCGGTGGCCCAGCGAGGCGAGGCAGGCACCGGTGGTCAGACCGACGTAGCCGGTGCCGACGACAGCGATCCTTCTGACGAACATCATTCTCCCGTTCGGTTCACGGCGAACGCGCGGAGCACGGCGTCGTCGCTCACGTCGATCATCTTGTTGCCCCACTGGTCGACGCCGGCCACGAGTTCGGGACGGCCGTCGGGGAACGGGCCGCGCGAGACGAAGCCGGTGAGCCCGTCGAACACACCCACGTAGTTCTCGGCCTGCGGGCGCCAGTCGAGCACCGACTCGCACCGGCGGCGGCCCTCGAAGCCCAGGCGCGCCCGGCGTTCCGCGTCGTCGAGCAGGTCGAGCAACGCCGTCGTGAAGCCCTCGACGTCACCCGGTTCGACCAGCACGGCGCACTCGCCCGCGGACACCACGGTCTCCTGCAACCGGTACGTGACGACCGGCAGCGCGTAGGCCATGTACTCCATGGTCTTGTTCATAGTGGACACGTCGTTCAAAGGCGACAACGGATCCGGGCCCAGTCCGACGGAGGAAGTCGACAGGTAGCGGGTGATCTGTTCGGGCCCAACCCGTCCGGTGAACTCGACGTACGGATCGAGCCCCCAGGCCGTGGCCTGCTTCTTCAGGTCTTCCAGGCAGTCGCCGAAGCCCAGCAGCGCGAACCTCACATCGGTGCGCCCGCGGTCGAAAACAACTCTCCGTGCGACTTCGAGGACCCCGTCGACGCCGTCCTGCGGTCCCATGATTCCGAGATAGGCCACCAAGTGTTTGCCGCCGCGTCGGAGTTCGTCCACGCCCTCGACAGGCCTCATCACGGTGGTGTCGGGACCGGAGCGCACGACGGTGGTGTGCTCGGGCGGCACGGAACCCCGCGTCCACGCGATCTTCTGGTACGAGGTGTTGGTCGACGTCACCCGGTTGGCCGTGCGGAACGTCCGCCGCTCCAGCCACTTCAAGATCCGGTACTGCACCTTGCCCGCGAACCCCTTGGGCTCACCGAAGCGCGACAGGAACACCTCGGGGTTGAGGTCGTGGTGGTCGAAGACGAACTTCACGCCACCGAGCCGCCACAGCAGCGCGAGCGCCCAGTAGGTGTCCGGCGGGTTGCACGCCTGCATGACGTCGAACCGCCTGCGGCCCCGCACCTTCACGCTCAGCAACGCCGTGCGCACCCAGCAGTACAGGAACTCCCAGGCGTAGCCCAGCGCACCCTCGGCCTGGGGCGGCGGAGCGTACTTGTAGATGTGCACTCCGTCGAGGAGTTGGTAGGCGGGATCACCCGGACCCTTGGGGCAGATCACCGAAACCTCGTACCCGGCGTTGGTCAGGGCGCGGCATTCCAGCCACACCCGGCGGTCCAACGGGACGGGGAGGTTCTGCACGATGATCAACACGTGAGGCGATGACGTCACGCTCTGGTTCTCGTTCCGGAGGGCAAAACGGTTACACCTGGCGCGAATCTCGTAACGGAGGTTGCAAAACACTCGATGTACGCGCAGAGGCCCCAAAGCGAGGAGCGGTTGTGGAGCGGTCACCTGTCGCGGTGGTCATCGTCACTTACCAGAGCGAACAGGTCATCGGCGGTTGTCTCGACTCGCTGCCGGATGACGTGAAAGTGATCGTCGTAGACAACGCTTCCACCGACGGAACTGTGGCGGCCGCCACTCGCCCCGGCGTGGAAATAGTGCGCAGTCCGGTCAACGGCGGTTACGCCGCCGGTGTGAATTTGGGCATCAAAGCGGCGGAAGGACACGACGTCCTCGTCCTGAACGCCGACATCCGGTTGCACCCAGGAGCCGTGGAATCACTGCGCGCCGCGGACAAACCGATCGTCGCGCCCAAGCTCGTGGACGAAACCGGCGCGCTGTCGCTCTCGCTGCGCCGCAAGCCGACCGCACCGGGCGCTCTCGCCGAAGCCCTCGTCGGCGGTGGCCGGGCAGGCGCCATCGGCCTCGGCGAGACCGTCACGGACGCCAAGGCCTACCAGGGCGCCCACCACGCCGACTGGGCCACGGGCTGCGCGTGGCTGGTCAAGCGCGAGGTCATCGAGCGGCACGGCCTTTTGGACGAACGCTACTTCCTCTATTCGGAGGAAACCGAGTACATGATCCGGGCCGGCGGCGTCTGGTTCGAGCCGCGCGCGGTGGTCACGCACATCGGCGGCGAGGTCTCCACGAACGCCCGGCTGTGGTCGATGCTCACCTCGAACAAGGTCCGCCTGCACCGCGAGCTGCACGGCGGGTTCGCCGCCGCCCTCATGTGGCTCGCCATGGTCGTGAACGAAGGGCTTCGCGCGCGGTCGCCGAAGCACCGCACCGCGTTGAAAGGGCTGTTCAGCATGCGCCGCTGGCCGGAGGAAGTCGCCTCCGAGGGACCGAGCTACCTGTGCTTCTCCGCGCAGGACTGGTGGTACCACAACCGCGCCCACTCCGACTTCCAGCTGCTGCGCCGGGTCGCCAAGCACCGCAAGGTCTTGCTGGTCAACAGCATCGGTCTGCGGATGCCGTCGCCCGGCAAGAGCACGCAGTTCCTGCGCCGCATCCTCCGCAAGGCGGCGAGCGTCGCGAAGCTGGTCCGCCGGCCGATCGAGGACACGCCGAACTTCTACGTGATGACGCCCGCTCCCCTGCCGTTCTACGGCAAGCCGTGGCTGCGCAAGCTGAACTCCGTGCTGGTCCGCGCGCAGGTCAAGGCCGTGTGCTTCTTCCTGCGCATGGGCACGCCCGTCGTCGTCGCCACGATCCCCACCGCGTGGGACGTCGTGGCACCGATGAAGACCAAGGGCCTGATCTTCAACCGCTCCGACCGGCACTCGGCGTTCCCCGAGGCCGACCAGGGCACGATCGCCGCGCTGGAGAACCAGCTGCTGTCCAATTCGGACACCGTGCTGTACGTGAGCCGCGCTCTCCAGGAAGAGGAGTCCGCGCTCACCGGCGACCGGGCGCACTTCCTCGACCACGGCGTGGACGTCGACCACTTCACCCGCCGCACCGAACTGCCCGCGGACATCGCGAGCATCCCCGGCCCGCGCATCGGCTTCTTCGGCAGCCTCGACGACTACCTCGTCGACTTCGACCTGATCGAGAAGGTCGCGCAGGAGTTCCCCGAGGCGTCCGTGGTGCTGATCGGTGACGCCACGTGCTCGATGGAGCGCTACGCCAAGTACCCCAACGTGCACTGGCTCGACTTCCGCAGCTACGAGCAGATCCCCGGCTACGGCAGCGGGTTCGACGTGGCGCTGATGCCGTGGCTCGACAACGACTGGATCAAGCACGCCAACCCGATCAAGATGAAGGAGTACCTGGCCCTGGGCCTGGCCGTCGTGTCGACGGACTTCCCCGAGGTCGAGCGGTACGGGGACGTCATCCGGATCGCCAGGGGCGACGCCGACTTCATCGACCAGATCCGCCTCACGCTCAAGGACGGCGGCCTGAAGACCCCGGCCGAGCGCCGCAACGCCGTGCTCGCCGCCTCCTGGGACTCCCGCGCCCGTGAGCTCATGCAGATCGCGGAGGACCGCTGACATGTGCGGCATCGCAGGCATCAGACGGTTCGACGGCGCGCCCGTCTCGCGCGAGGTCCTCGCCGAGATGGCGAAGCGGCTGCACCACCGCGGCCCGGACGACAGCGGGTTCTGGAGCGACGGCTCGATCGGCTTCGCGCACACCCGGCTCTCGATCATCGACCTGGCCGGGTCGCCGCAGCCGATGGCGGGCGCGTCCGGCACGACGCAGATCGCGTTCAACGGCGAGATCCTGAACTACCGGCAGCTGCGCGAGGAGCTGTCGTACCCGTTCCGCACGAACGGCGACACCGAGGTCCTGCTGGCGCTGTTCGAACAGCACGGGCCGTCCGCCGTCGCCAAGCTGCGCGGCCAGTTCGCCTACGCCGTCCACGACTCGCACACGGGTGACACGCACCTGTTCCGCGACCGGCTCGGCATCCTGCCGCTCTACTACTACGCCGACGCCAAGATGTTCGCGTTCGCGTCGGAGATCAAGGCGCTGCTGCCGGCGATCGGCGCGGCCGAGGTCGACCACGAGTCGTTGCACGACTACCTGGCGCACCGCTCGGTGCCCGCGCCGTACACGCTGGTCCGCGGCGTGCGGAAGGTGCCGCAGGGCCACCACCTGGTCGTCACGGCCAAGGGTGCCGTGCGGACCGAGCCGTACTGGGAGCTGCCGCGCGAGTCGGAGATCCGGTCCGTGACGCCCGAGGAGGCCGTGCGGCTCGTGGACGAGGCCCTGACGGCCTCCGTCCGCGACGCCCTGGTCGCGGACGTACCGGTCGGCGCCTACCTGTCCGGCGGCGTCGACTCGTCGCTCATCACGGCCCTGGTGGCCCGGGAACGCGGTGACGCGGAGCTGCACACGTTCTCCGCCGGCTTCGGCGACCCGCGGGTGGACGAGATCCACCACGCCGAGAAGGTCGCGAAGCTCGTCGGCAGCAACCACCACAACGTGATCGTGACGGCCGACGACTTCCGCGACAGCTGGGCCAAGCTCTCCTGGCACCGCGACGCGCCGCTGTCCGAACCGGCCGACGTGGCCGTGTTCCGGCTCGCCGAACTCGCGCGCAAGGACGTCAAGGTCGTGCTGTCCGGCGAGGGCAGCGACGAGCTGTTCGGCGGCTACCCCAAGTACCGCTTCGCCCAGGCCACCCGCCTCGCCGGGTTCGCGCCGTCGGCGGCGTTGAAGCGCATCGAGAAGGCGCTGCCGGCGTCGAAGGCACGGCTGGGCATCGCGCTGCGGGCCATCGCCGAGCCGTCCTACGCCGAACGCATGCGCGGCTGGTTCGCCCCGTTCACGGTGTCCGAACGGGCGACGCTGCTCGGCGGGCCCGCCACACGCTCGGTGCTCGCGCCGTACGAGAACGGCCGCGGGGACGCGTTGCGGCGCATGCTCTACGCCGACTCGCACACCTGGCTCGCCGACAACCTGCTCGAACGCGGCGACCGGATGTCGATGGCGGCGTCGCTGGAACTGCGCCCTCCGTTCCTCGACCACCGGGTGGCCGAGCTCGCGTTCTCGTTGCCCAGCAACGTGAAGGTGCGCGGCGGCACGACCAAGTGGGTGGTCAAGGAGGTCGCGCGCCAGCACCTGCCGGCCGACATCGTCGACCGGCCGAAGTCCGGCTTCAAGGTGCCTCTCGACGCCTGGTTCCGCGACGGCCTGCGGGACATGGCCTACGACCTGCTCACCGGCCCCACGTCGTTCGTGAGCAAGTCCTTCGACCGGGCCGCGGTGCGATCGCTGCTCGACGACCACGACTCGGGTGACCGCAACGAGCAGCCGCGCATCTGGACGCTGCTGTCCCTCGAGGTGTGGCACCAAACGCTCAGCTGGTAGGTGTCCATGTACGTCGCGTCCTCCCGACCGTCCAAGACGGACTTCCGCAAGCGGTTGCCCGGCACGGTGTTCGCGCTCGGCACGGTCAGCCTGCTGACCGACGTCTCGGCCGAGATGATCACCGCGTTCCTGCCGGTGTACCTGCTGTTCACGCTGAACCTGGGCTACGCGCAGTTCGGCCTGCTGGACGGCATCTACACCGGTGCCACGGCCGTGCTGCGACTGGTCGGCGGTGGTGTGTCGGACAAGTTCCGCAAGCCCAAGGCCGTCGCGGCCGCGGGGTACGGGCTGTCGGCCGTCACCAAGGTGTTGTTCCCGCTGGTCGGGGCGTCGCCGTTCGGCATCGGCGCGCTGATGGCGGCGGACCGGGCGGGCAAGGGCATCCGGACGGCGCCGCGCGACGCGATGATCTCGCTCGCGACGCCGGAGGACCGGCTCGGGGCGGCGTTCGGCGTGCACCGCAGCATGGACACGGTCGGCGCGCTGCTCGGCCCGCTGATCACGTTCCTGCTGCTCTTCCAGATCGGCACGGTGCCGGGGCCGATCTTCGCGGTGTCGGCGGCGTTCGCAGTCATCGGGTTGATCGTGCTGATCGCGTTCGTGCGGGACACGCCCACGGGCAAGGTGCCGAAGGGGCCGCGGCCGTCGTTCCGCGCGGGTCTCAACCTGCTCACCGACAAGCACTTCCGGCGGACCACGCTGAGCGCCGGCCTGCTCGGGCTCGCGACGGTCTCGGACGCGTTCGTCTACGTGCTGGTGCAGAAGGCCACGAACATCCCACTGGGCTACCTGCCCCTGCTCCCGCTCGGCACGGCGGTCGTCTTCCTCGCGGCCGCCGCGCCGCTCGGGAAGCTCGCGGACCGGGTGGGGCGCTGGCGGATGTTCCTCGCCGGGCACGCGTTGCTGCTGGGCGTGTACGCGCTGCTGTTCATCCCGGAGGGCGGGATGGGTGTGGCGATCGTCGCACTGCTGCTGCACGGGCTGTTCTACGCGGCGACGGACGGCGTGCTGTCGGCCAAGGTGAGCGAGACGGCGCCGGAGTCGTTGCGCGCCTCGGGGCTCTCGGTCGTGCAGACCGGGCAGGCGCTGGGGCGTCTCGTTTCGTCCGTCGCTTTCGGACTGCTGTTGCAGTACTCGAACTTCTCGCTGAGCGTCACGGTGGCGCTCTGCGCGCTCACCGTGACGCTGATCGCTGCTTACGGACTCAACCGCGAAACCGGGATCAACCGCGAGACGCCAGCTTCTGCTTGATCTTCTCGAAGCCGCCCTTGCCGAGGACCTTCATGGCCGCGTTCTTGGCGGCGACGCGCCCGGAGTCGCGCACGAACCGGATCGGCTGGTCGACCAGCCGGTCCTGGGCCACGGCCAGCGTGCCGGGCTCCGGCACGTCGTCGAGCGCGTCGCCGAACGAGGCCTTGTAGGGCTCGGGCGAGACGAGCCGGCCGCGCGTGCGGTTCGACACGTTGCCGCCGTGCACGACCTGCAGCCAGCCGGGCGCGCCCTCGAGCTCGACCACCGGGAAGTGCAGGTGCATGTGGTTGTGCCAGTGCGCCCAGCAGGTCACCGGCTCGTCCCAGGACTCGCGGACGGAGACGAACGCGTTGTGCCGGTCGACCCGGTGGTAGAGCCCACCCGGCGACTTGATCAGACCGTTGACCAGGTAGTACGCCGCGGTCGTGGTCGGGCGCGGGGCGGCGCAGAGGCGTTCCACGAAGTCGACCGCGAGGCCGTCGTCGTTGTCGAGGTTCGTGGTGATGAGCTCGTCGCCGACCTGACCGAAAAGCGAGCGGATGTCCGATCTGAGCTCTTCCCGCGACACTTCCGGACGGTAAACGGGCGTGTACGCGTCACCGTGTGAGGCGATTTTGTCCTTGAGCCATTGCGGTGATTCGGGGTCGAAATAGATGAGCCAACGCGTCCGTTTGTCCGTCTGCGCGAGCACCGATGGCAGGCAGTAGCGCTCGAACAGCGCAACGCGCTCGGTCAGCCATCCTTCCTTTGCCCGGACGTAACTTTCGGCGCCCTTCGACGGCAGGTTGAAGCGCGTCAGGATGACGTGGTCGGCCATGACTCCCCTTACTCCGGTCACCCCTACATCGTGCGTCGGACCCGAAACGTTGCGGCGCTAACGAATGCGCGGGGATACCGATAGCTAGGTTGTGCCAACGCTTCCCACAGTGGACGTCGTGATCCCCTGTTACAACTACGCCCACTTCCTGCCGACCTGCGTCCGCAGCGTCCTCGACCAGCCGGGCGTGGACGTGCGCGTGCTCGTGATCGACGACACGTCCTCGGACAACACCCCAGAGGTGATGGCCGAGCTGATGGCCGCCGACAAGCGCGTCGAGGGCTACCGGCACGAGGTGAACAAGGGCCACATCGCCACCTACAACGAGGGCCTGCTGGACTGGGCGACCGCCGACTACACGGTCCTGCTGTCCGCGGACGACCTGCTGGCGCCGGGAGCGTTGCAGCGCGCCGCCGCGGTGTTCGAGCAGAACCCCGAGGTGGGCATGGTCTACGGCCGGGTCGTCTACTACAGCGACCACGACGCGTTGCCGAAGATCACCCAGCTGCCGGTCACGTCGAAGGTGTGGCGCGGCGAGGAGTGGATCGAGAACCGCTTCCGCAGCAGCCGCAACGTGATCTCCTCGCCCGAGGTCGTGGTGCGCACGAAGGTGCAGCAGAAGGTGGGCGGCTACCGCGCCGACCTCCCCCACGCGGGTGACCTGGAGATGTGGCTGCGGATCGCGGCCGTGTCCGACATCGGGTACGTGTCGGGCAAGCCGGGCGCGTACTACCGGGTGCACGAGAACTCGATGATGCGCACGACGTTCAAGTCGGTGTTCGCCGACCTGGAGCAGCGCCGTGACGTGTTCGACCTGGTGCTGGCCGAGAACCCCGGGCTGCCGGGCCGGTTGCGCTCGATGGCGCGCAGGGCGATCGCCGCGGACGCGTTGTGGCGCGCGGTGCGGCTGCACGACCGCAACCAGCTCGACGGCACCGAGACCGAGTTGCTGGAGTTCGCCCGCGAGACCTACCCGGAGCTGGAGACGCTGCCGGAGTACCGGGCGTTGCGGCGGCGCAAGAAGTTCAGCCCCGAGTTCCTCAACAAGACGCAACTCTTCCTGGCCCCGCACGCCCTCAAGAGGGCGAAGTTGTGGGTGGGCACGCAAAAGTGGAAGTGGCGGGGCGAGTGGTGAGCACCGTCGAGCAGGACACCGGTCAGCTCGAAGGCCGGGTCTCCTCGGCCATCCGCTGGAGCGCCGTCAACTCGCTCCTGCAACGCCTCGCCGCCGTCGGCATCAGCATCCTGCTGGCCCGCCTGATCGCCCCCGAGCAGTTCGGCGTGTTCGCGGTCGCCCTGGTCGTGCTCAACATCGTGCTCAGCGTCTCCGAACTCGGCGTCAGCGCGGCCCTGGTCCGCCACAACGGCCCCGTCGAGGAGATGGCCCCGACCGTCACGACGCTCTCGCTGGCGTCGGGCGGTCTGCTGGCGTTGATCTGCGTGGTCGGCGCGCCCTGGTTCTCGAACGCCATGGACGCCCCCGAGGCCACCGGCGTCATCCAGCTCATGTCCGTCGCGCTCGTGATCGCCGGCGCGACCGCGGTGCCCGGCGCGATGATGCAGCGCAACTTCCGGCAGGACCACAAGTTCTACGCCGACACGGCCGCGTTCGTCTGCGGCACGGCGGTGGCCGTGGTGCTGGCGATCATGGGCTTCGGGGCGTGGAGCCTCGCGTGGCAGCGGATCGCGCAGAACCTGTCCGCCGCCGTCATCATGTTCTGGCTCACCAAGGACCGGTTCCGGCCGGGCTGGAATTCCGGGCAGGCGAAGGAACTCCTCGCGTTCGGCTTACCGCTCGCGGGGTCGAGCCTGCTCATCTTCGGCGTGATGAACGTCGACTACATCGTCGTCGGCGCCGTCCTCGGGACGGTGCCGCTCGGTTTCTACCTGCTGGCGTTCAACCTCGCGAGCTGGCCGGTGGCGGCGTTCAGCGCCCCGGTCCGCAGCGTGTCGCTGGCCGCGTTCTCCAAGGTGCGCGAAGACCCCGAGCTGTTCCAGAAGGCGTTCGGGCGCGCGCTCGGGCTGCTGGCACTCGTCACCGTTCCCGCCTGCGTGCTGCTCGCGGCGCTGGCCGAACCGCTGATCCGCGTCGTGTACGGCGAGCGGTGGGCGCCCGCGGCGGCCGCGCTGGCGCTGCTGGTGCTGCTCGGCGCGGTGCGGGTCGCGCTGGAGCTCGGGTACGACTTCCTCGCGTCGGCCGGGCGGTCCAAGGCGATCCTCGTGATCCACCTCGTGTGGCTCGGGGCGCTCGTGCCGTTGCTGGCGCTCGGCGCGCACCTCGACGGCATCCGCGGGGTGGCGGCGGCGCACGTCGTCGTGGCGGTGCTGATCATCACGCCCGCGTACCTGATCACGTTCAGGCCGTACGGGATCAGGGCGGGGGCGCTCGGCGTCCGGCTGCTGCGGCCGTTCCTCGGTGGCGTGGTGATGGTCGCGGTGGTGCTGGCGGTCCGGAACGTGATCGACAGCGAACTCCTCCAGATCCTCGTCGGCGGAGCGGCGGCGTGTCTCGCGTACGCGGCCGTGGTGTTCCCGATGCGGCACGAAGTCATTGCGGTGCTGAAGAAGAGAGCAGGCGCGTGAAGCGGCTCAGGCAGGTCACGAAGATCGTCCGCGAGCAGGGCGCGAAGCAGCTCGGTGCTCGGTTGCTCACGGCCGCGTCCCGCCGGCTCGGCGTCGAGGGCGAGGAGTTGCCCGTCCGGCTGGAGGACGTGCGCAGGGCCGACGTGGAGCAGCGCAAACCCCTCGTCGTCCCGCCGATCCCGCACGACGGCAGGCTCACGGTCAACTGGGTCACCACGCCCCCGTCCAAGGGGTCCGGCGGCCACACCACCATGTTCCGGCTCATCCGGCACCTGGAGTCGATCGGCCACGACTGCAAGCTCTACCTCTACGACACCTTCGGCAACACCGTCGCCGACCTCGAACCCGGCATCAGAGCGGCGTTCCCGTTCTTCCAGGGCGAGATCCACGACGTCACGGACGGCATGGCGGACGCGCACGCGGTGTTCAGCACGGCGTGGATCACCGCTTACCCGGCGTTCAACGACCCGTGCGCCGGCAAGAGGTTCTACCTCGTGCAGGACTACGAACCGTGGTTCTACCCGCAGGGCGGCCTGTACGCGCTGGCGGAGAACACCTACCGGATGGGCATGCACGGCTTCACCGCCGGGCGGTTCCTCGCCGACAAGGTGCGCGACGAGCACGGCATGCCCGCCGACCACTTCGACTTCGGTTGCGACGCCGACCGGTACAAGCTCGGCGACGACCGGCGCGACGGCATCGTCTTCTACGCCCGAAGGAAGGCCCCGCGCCGGGCGTTCGAACTCGGCCTGCTCGCGCTCGAGGTGTTCGCCCAGCGGCATCCGGACCTCAAGATCCACGTGTACGGCGAGAAGATCGGCCGGATCGGACCGCAGTTCGTCGACCACGGCCTCGTCACACCGGACGAGCTGAACGCCATCTACAACCGTTGTTTCGCCGGGTTGTCGCTGTCGATGACCAACGTGTCCCTGGTGCCGCACGAGATGCTCGCGGCCGGATGCATCCCCGTGGTGAACGACGCGCACTTCAACCGCGTAGTCCTGGACAACGACCACGTCCGGTACGCGACGCCCACCCCGCACTCACTGGCGCGTGCGTTGTCCGAAGTGGTCACCACGCCCGACTTCGACGCGACCGCCCGCGCGGCCGCGTCCAGTGTGGAGGGACGGTCCTGGGATGCGGCAGGCCATGAACTCGAGAAGGTGCTCCGCCGCGAACTCGCCACGTGACCTACATGACGGGCGAGGGCGACGTGGCCTCGGGGATCAGCACCCGCGCGGGCTGCGACCCGTCGGCGGGCGCGACGTGAACCGCGGGCAGCTTGGCGTCCTTCGGCACGGCGGCGAACGCGAGTTCGGAGGCGTTCAGCCACGTGGCCTGGTCGTCGACGCCCGCGGTGCCCGGCAGGCGCTTCTCCTCGCCGGTGGCGAGGTCGAGCACCGCGAGGTCCCACGGCCCGAGGCGGCCGATGCGCTTTTTGTAGGCGACCTTCGTGCCGTCCGGCGACAGCGACGGGCATTCCGCGTCACGGCGCAACGACGTCACGGCCTTGGCCGCCAGGTCGCCCTTCACCAGCCAGGTGAAGCCGCCGCTGGCGAGCGTCGCGTAGAACGTCCTGTCGTCCGAACCGACGGTCAGGCCCCAGTAGTTGGTGTCACTGGCCGTGAGCGGTGCACCCTCCACAGTGGCGGCGAAGTGCTCGAGCGACTCGGCCGTCTCCCCCGTGCGCAGGTCGTAGAAGCCCGTCCGGGTGGAGAACCCGCCGGGCACCGAGTACGAGTCGCCGGTGACGAAACTGGTCCACGACACCACGTTCCCGGACTGCGAGACCTTCGCGCGGCTCGGGATGCCCGGCAGCCCGATGGACTTCACGACCTTGCCACCGCGGCTCACCTCGGCGGCGTAGGTCGGCCCGGGCCCGGAGAGCTTGAGGCACACGCTGGTGCCGCCGGCGGCGTAAAACCGCTGGCAGGCCAGCTCGGTCGGGGTGCGGGTGCCGCCTTCGGCGAGCTTCTCGACCCGGCTCTGGCCACCCGCGAGGTCGACGAAGAGGAGATCGCCGGTCTTGGCCTGCGACACCTGTTCGGCGCCCGCAGGCTGCTTCGCGTCAGTGGCCGCTGTCACGACGTAAGCCGTTGTGCCACCGATGACCACGAGAATGGCCGCGACGGTCACGGTCAGACGTCCTGCACGCATGCTGCCTCCTGGATTCTCCTCCTTCATCGCTCGTCAGCTACGGCCTGTAACAGTTGGCAGCTCACCCCGATTTTCCTAGCAGGCGATACCCTACGAACAGTGCGTTCGCAAGACCGAGCCGCGGATCGGGGATTTTGATGGACTTCTGGGGAACCGTACGAGTGCTGCGGCGGCGGTGGTACATCGCCCTGCCCGCAGTGCTGCTCACGGGGATCCTCGCGCTGTACGTCTACATCACCGTGCCCACGCGGTACGAGTCGAGCGGCGTGCTGGTCCTCACCTCCCCCGCGGCGGGCGGCCGCTACACGGCCAACACCAAGCCCGAGGACGTCGTCAAGGTCAACCCGCTGCTGCAGTTCGACGGCAGCCTCACGACGACGGCGCAGATCCTCACCCAGATCCTCGGCGACCCGAAGACCGCGGAAGAGCTGGCGGGCAAGGGCTCCACGTCCGTCTACACCGCGAACACCGGCCCGGTGGGCGGCCCGCTGCTGTTCATCACGACCGAGTCGGACTCGGCCGAGTCGGCGGAGGCCCTCGTCGGCAAGGTGCTCGACAAGACCGTCGCGGAGCTCGCGGCGCAGCAGAAGGCGTTGAGCGCGCCCGAGCAGACGTTCATCACGGCGCAGGTCCTGGTGAAGCCGACGACGGCGTCGGCCAAGATCGGCGGCAAGGTCCGGTACGTCGGCGCTGCCACGGTCGTGCTGCTGCTGTTGACGCTCGCGTCGACGTTCGCCGCCGACTCGATCATGCTCAGGGCGAAGCGCCGCAAGGACGGCAAGGACGCGAAGGGCAAAGAGGACAAGGACGACACCGGTCCGGCACCGTCCGAGAAGGACACCACGCCGGCTCCCCTGCCTCCGGTCCGCCCGCAGCCGCAACCCCAGCCGCACGGCAACGGCAACGGCGGCCCGCCGCCGAACCAGCCTCAGCGCCCGATGCCCCAGGGCATGCCGAACGCGCACCAGAAGACCGTCATCATCGCCGCTCCCAAACCTGACCCGGCATGGCCGACGAAAGACGACTGACCGCCCAGCGCGCCGACGGCGCCACCCTGCTCATCTTCTACATGGTGGCGCTGCTGGTCGTCCCGGCCAGGTTCACGATCGCGTTCGTCCCGATCACGCTGCCGCCCGCGTTGTTCGTGGCGATGTGCCTCGCGGTCGTGTGGTTCGCCGCGCACCTGGTCGACCACCTCGGCATGGCCAAGGGTCGCAACGCCGTCCGCACGATCCTCGCGGTCTACGTGATGCTGCACCTCGCCACCTACGCGCTGGCGACGCGGCGCTACCTGCCGATCGACGAGCTGTCGGTGTCGGACTCGGCGCTGATCAGGATCGTGTCGATGTCCGCGCTCGCCGTGTTCATCTGCGACGGCGTCCGCAGCGGTGAACGACTGAGCCGCGCGCTGCGGGTGATGGTGGCGTGCCTGACGGTCAGCGCGTTCGTCGGCCTGTTCCAGTTCGGTCTGGGCCTGGACCTCGCCTCGTACATCACGCTGCCGGGCCTGCGCGTGCAGGACAACGGCTACTCGGCGCTGGAGTCCCGCTCCATCTTCTTCAGACCGGCCGGCACCGTGAACCACCCGATCGAGTTCGGCCTGGTCTGCGTGCTCGGCGTCCCGTTCGCCGCGCACATGGTGTTCCGCGCCAAGGACAAGGGCGAACCGGTCGGCCGCTGGTGGCTCGCGCTGTCGTTGCTGGCGCTGATGTCGATCCTGTCGCTCTCGCGCACCGCCATCCTCGGCCTCGTGATCACCGGCATCGTGATGGCGATCCTGCTCCCCCGCGAACGCGGCCTGCCCCTGCTCGGCGTGGGCGCGGTGTTCCTCGGCGGCGCCTCGGTCGTCGTGCCAGGCCTGTTCGGCACGGTCACCTCGATGTTCTCGAACATCGAGGACGACCCGTCGTTCCAGGGCCGCACCAAGGACTACGACGGCGCGTGGCTGGAGATCGCCAAACACCCGTGGCTCGGCCGGGGCTTCGGCACGTTCCTGCCGTCGAAGTACACGATCCTCGACAACCAGTACCTGCTCACGATGATCGAGAACGGCTACCTCGGCCTGATCGCGTTCGTGCTGCTGTTCCTGGGCGGCATCTTCGCTGCTTTGAGGGCCCGCGCACTGTCCCGTGACGAGGACGTGCGGGGCATCGCGATGTGCCTGGTGGCGGCTTTGCTCACGTCGGCGCTGGGTGCCGCGACGTTCGACGAGCTCGCGTTCAGCGTCGCTACCGGGATGACGTTCATGCTGATCGGGGTGTCCGGGGCGTTGCTGCGAATAGCCAAGCGGGAGGCGGACGACCGGAAGGCGGCGGAGGTCAGCTCAGCCAGCTGACCAGGCTGCGTCTCGTCCTCGGTTCGGGCAGCGCGGCCTCTGACGTGTTCGCGGTGCGCGGCAGCGTCTTCTGAGGTTCAGGCGGCGCGGATCTCGTTGGTTCTCGGCCTTCGGAGCGGGTCGATGAACGCCGGAGGGCGGAAGGCGGGGCGGCCTTCGAGCATCTGGATCTGCCACTGCGAGTGGTGTGCCAGGTCATGGTGGCGGCGGCAGAGCAGGACGAGGTTGGCCGCGTTGGTCTCGCCGCCGTCGGCCCAGAACCTGATGTGGTGTGCTTCGCAGTGCTTCGGTGGCCTGGTGCAGCCGGGGAAGGCGCAGCCCTTGTCGCGCGCCACCAGGACTCGCCGCAGGCCGGCGTTGATCGTGCGGGTCTTGCGGCCCACGTCGTAGATCTGGGAGCGGCTGCTGCCCAGCACGGCCGGGATGACGGCCGCGTCGCAGGCGATCCTGCGGACCCGGCTCATCGGGAGGCGGTCGCCGTTGTCCAGCAGAGCGGTGCCGATGCCCTCGCGGAGCTTGTCGTAGTCGACGGTGACGGTCAGCTGGACCCGGTCGCCGCCGTGGATCCGGTCGCCGCTTCCGCGCAGCGCCAGGTCGGCCACCTCGCACAGGGCATCGCCCTCGCGCTCCGGCGCGAACCTCAGGTCACCGGGCTCCGGCTTGGCCAGCGGGTCGATCAACGCGTCCAGCTTCGCCCCCGTCTCGGCGTCCAGATCGGCGGACAGCAGGTACCGGCCTGCCTTCCACTGACGCCGCAGGGAGTTCCTCGGCTGGACCGGCTCCGGCTCACGAGGTTCCGGACCGTCCTGGTCCAGCCGGTACGCCAGCTCCGTGCAGAACGCCCTCGCCGAACGAGGTTCGTGCTGGAGCGCGTAGGCGACGACGTGCTCCTCCGCGACGGAGGGCAACCCCGCCATCGCCTCGGCCAGCACCTCGACGTGGTCCTCGGACAACTCTCCCGCGGCCATCGCGTCCGCCACCCCGGGCAGCGCCGGGGCGAGCAGCGAGCCCGTCGGCGTGATCGAGGGGCACAGGGCCCGCGCCTGCTTCACCCTGCGGCGCGAGACCTTGGGGTCCCAGCGCAGCGCGTGCTTGAAGACCTCGACCAGGTCCTTGTAGCCCAGCGCTTGCGCCGCGCCCTGCTGATCGAGCGCGCCGATGAGCTGCAGGACCTGGAACTGGAGCTGGTTGACCGCGCGGACCTTCCGCTTGAGCTCGTCGAGGAGCTCGAGCGGCGTGGAGAGTCCGAGTGCTGTCATGCGTTCATCGTGGCATGAACACGTGTTCGAATTCCATGCCACGATCGGATGAAGCCGCAGGTCAGACCCTATGGCGCCGTGCGCGACACACGGCGCCATAGGGCTCGCCGTTTTCACCCGTGGCGTGGACCGACCCCGCTCTTTGCGGGTCGCGCGGTGCGACTCAGCCCGCCGACATCCCTCAAGCTGCGGAGTTCGTCGCGCAGGTCGCGCCTGCACGCGGGGGAAGTGATGGCAGTCATCGCCGGACGCCGGGCGCCAACTGCCGGAAGACCTCCACCGAACAGCTCGTACGGGCGAAACGGGCGCTAAAACCGTTGGCAGCCCGATGAACGCGGGTGATAGACAGCAAACGTGCACACCCCCATGCCGTTCCCCGACCTGCTCCGCCTGATCGAGGAACGGACCGCCGCGTTCTGCGCCACGATCGCCACCGCGCCCGACCTCGGCGCCCAGGTCCCCACCTGCCCCGACTGGACGCTGTTCGACCTGGTCGGGCACCTGGGCGACGGCCGCCGCAAGTGGGCGGGCATCGTCACCCACGGCCTCACCGAGCGGACGCCGGTCGAGGCTCCCCGCGAGGGCCTGCTGGAGTGGATGACGGAGTCGACGCGGCTGCTCGTGACCGCACTCGAGAAGGCGGGCCCTGACCAGGAGTGCTGGGGCTGGTGGGGCGAGTCGCAGTCGTCGCTGACCGTCGCCACCGCAGCCCGCCGCCAGCTGCACGAGGTCGCCGCCCACACCTACGACGCCCAGCTCGCGGTGGGCGCCCCGCAGCCGATCCCGGCCGAGATCGCGGTGGACGGCGTCGACGAGTTCCTGATGACCTGCTTCTCGACGTCGAGCCCGTGGCCGCACGCCCCCGCCGTCGTCGACTACCACCTGACCGAGGGCGGTCAGTGGCGGATCAAGCTGTCCGCGGAGGGCGCGCGCGTCGTCGAGCTGGACGGCACCGCGCCGGACGCGACGGCCGAGGGCGCCGCCCACGACTTCCTGATGGTGTTCTACGGGCGCGGCTCGTTGGAGCCGTTGAAGGTGGACGGGGATGTGCGGGTGCTCGAGCAGCTCGGCGAATGGGTGCCGGAGTGATCGACACCCACGAGGCCGACGGCCTCCGCCAGGCCAACCTGCGTCATCTGCTCAACCAATGGGACCCGATCGGGGTCGCCGATGTCGTCGACGACGAGTACGACTGCCTGCTCGCCCCGCTCTGGGACGAGCTCACTCACGGCGCCACCCGCACATCGCTGTCGGAGTTCCTCTGGTTCGAGGTCCAGGACCACTTCGGCCTCGATCCCGAGCTGTGCGGCACCGACGCGTTCGCCGAACGGTTGCTCGTGCTGGCGGCCGCTTGGAGGGATCAGGACCGCCCCTGACACGACCGAGGCCCCCCGGATTCCGGGGGCCTCGGTGGGTGCTCAGACGGCTTTCAGGCCGTCCGGGGTCTCCTCGTGCCGGGTCGCGCACTCGGGGCAGGAGAGATCATCTGAGAGCCTCGCGCCGCACGCGCAGACCCAGCCCTTGACCACGGCAGGGTTGCCCGCCACGAACGCGTGCGCGGGCACCGAGCGCGTCACGACCGAGCCGGCCGCGGCGAACGCGTGCTCGCCGATCTCCGTGCCGCACACCACGACCGTGCCCGCGCCCAGCGTGGCGCCACGCCGCACCAGAGTGGTCTCCAGGGCGTCGCCGGTCTTCTTGACGTGGGCGCGCGGGCGCAGGTCGTTGGTGAACAGGACGTTCGGGCCGAGGAACACGTCGTCCTCGCACGTGACGCCGTCGAAGACGAGCGTGCCGTTCTTGACCGTCACGTTGTTGCCCAGCACGGCTCGTGACTCGACGAACGCGCCGTCGCAGATGTTGCAGTCACGGCCGATGCGCGCGCCCGGCAGCACGTGCGCGAACGCCCACACGCGCGTGCCGTCGCCCACGTCCTCCGATTCGCAGAGGCCGTGGGGGTGCACGCGGACGCCGGTCATCAGAGCGCCGCCTTCAGCGCCTCGACCACGCGGGCCTGCTGCGCCTCGGTGATCTCCGGGAACAGCGGCAGCGACAGGATCTCCGCGGCCGACGCCTCGGCCACCGGGAACGAACCGGCCAGCCCCGCGAACGCGCCGGTCTTGTGCAGCGGCGTCGGGTAGTGGATGCCGGCGCCGATTCCGGCCTCGTGCAACGCCTTCAGCACCCGGTCGCGCTCGGCGACGCGGATGACGTAGAGGTGCCAGACGGGCAGGTTGCCGTCGAGCACGACCGGCGTCCGCACGCCGGGAACGTCCGCGAGCATCTCGGTGTAGCGGGAGGCGGCGGCGCGGCGGGCCTGGTTCCAGGCCTCCAGCCGGCGCAGCTTCGCCGACAGGACGACGGCCTGCAGGGTGTCGAGGCGGCTGTTGAAGCCGAGCACCGGGTGCTCGTACTTGCGCGGCGAACCGTGCTCGCGCAGCAGCCGCACGGACTCCGCCACCGCGTCCGAAGTGGTCAGCACGGCACCACCGTCGCCGTACGCGCCGAGGTTCTTGCCGGGGTAGAACGAGGTCGCGGCCGCGACGCCGAGGCCACCGACGGCCACGCCGTTGCGGCGGGCGCCCTGGGCCTGGGCGGCGTCCTCGACGACCGGCAGGCCCGCGGGCAGCAGCTCGACCGGCGCGGCCTGGCCGTACAGGTGCACCGGCACGACGGCCTTGGTGCGTGAAGTGACCACAGAGGACACTTGCGAGGTGTCGATCAGCAGCGTGTCGTCCACGCAGTCCACGAGCACGGGCGTCGCGCCGCAGCGGGCGACGGCCTCGGCCGTGGCGATGAAGGTGTTGGCGGGCAGCACGACCTCGTCGCCGTGGCCGACGCCCAGCGCGCGCAACGCCAGTTCGATCGCGTCGGTGCCGTTGCCGACGCCGATGACGTGCGGCACCTCCTGGTAGGCAGCGAATTCCGACTCGAACCTGGCGACCTGGGGGCCACCGATGAAGGCCGTCGTCTTGAGCACCTCTGCCCAGCCGTCGGCGACCTCGTCGGCCACCTGCTCGTGCTGGGCACGCAGGTCCACCAGCGGAATCTCGATCACGCGCTCTCCCCACGCAACGGGCGGGCCGGCACGCCGGCCCACGTCTCTCCTGCCGGAACGTCCTGCAGGACAACGGCTCCCATGCCGATCACGGCACCGGCGCCGATCTTCAACCCCTCGCGCACCATGGCTCCCTGTCCCAGGTACGCGGCCTCCCCGACGTGCACGGACCCCGCGAGCGAGGCGCGGCCGGCGAACGTGACGCCGTCCGACACCTCGTCGTCGTGGGTGATCAGCACGTGGGGCATGGCCACCACGTGCGCGCCAACAGAAAGCGGGGTCGTGATCACGACGCCCGCGAGCAGAACCGTTCCGGCGCCGAGAGAGGCACCGGACGTGACGGCCGCCGGGTGGACGATGGTCGCCCACCGCTCCTGCGGCAGGTCGAGCTTGCGCGCCAGTGCCAGCCGGGACAACGGCCGCCGTGCGTTCGCGATGCACATCACGACGGCCGCGTCCGGGTGATCAGCCAGGGTGGCGAGCCCGCCCAGCACGGGCACCCCGTCGATCAGGGTGCCGTGCAGGGCGGTGGAGTCGTCGAGGGCCCCGACGGGGTTCCACGTCTCCGGGAGGAGGCGGACCGCCGCGAGGGTTTCGCGGGCGAGTCCACCTGCTCCGACGAACAGCAGTGGCCGTGCGGTCACTTCTGCATCACTGGAAAACCACATCCACCCAGTAGTTGCCACCGTTGTAGGTCGAGGTCGGGAACCCGGACCCGGCGGTGAACACACCGGCCGACGGCGAGGCGGTCAGCGGCGGTGAGGTCACCGTGCCGAAGTAGCCCGCGTTGACCGCGTAGTGCCCCGTGGTGGTCGTGTACGAGGCCGTGTACTCGGTGTTCGCCGTGATCGTCACCGGCGAGCTGAAGGTCAGCGTCTGCCAGCCGGACTCGGTCTCGTTCGAGAACGTGCCGGTGGCGAGGCGTTGCCCGTCCGCGGACCAGAGCGAACCGGTGTGCGTACCGGTGTTGCCCGCTCCCTTGTAGAACTTCACGCCCGTGATCTGGCCGTTGGTGGCGGACGTGAACTTGACGCCCAGCTCGTACGCGCCGTTGTCATCAGCCGAAGTTACCGTCGGAACGGTGGCCGCGCTGAACAGCGAGCACGGGCAGGTCTGCGTCGTCGCCGTGGTGAACGACCACGTGACCGCGTTGGCCATCATGTTGCCGAAGTTGTCCGCCGCCTTGACGCTCACCGAGTACACAGTGGACGCCGCGAACCTCGCCGCCGGGGTGAACGTGATCATCCGGCTGTCCGGCGACAACGACCTCGTGCCGGCGATCTTCGCGCCACCGGGGTCGGTGACGTCGAACTGCGCCGAGTTGAGGTCCACCGGCTCGTCGAACGACACGGTGACCGTGGAGTTGAGCGCCACGTCGGTCGCACCGCTCAGCGGCGTGTGCGACTGCGCCACCGGGGCCGTGTTGTCGGCGTTGGGCTGGTAGACCACGTCGACCCAGTAGTTGCCGGAGCCGTAGGTCATGGTCGGGAACCCGCTGCCGGGCACGAACACGCCGTTGGTCTCCTGCGGCGCCGACAGCGGACCGCTGGTGACCGGCCCCGTGCCGAAGTACCCGGCGTTCACCGCGTAGTGCCCGGTGGTCGTCGTGTACGAGGCGGTGTAGGTCTGGCCGGCGCTGACGATCACCGGCTGGGCGAACGTCAGGGTCTGCCAGCCGGTCGCGGACTCACCCGTGAAGGTGCCCGTGGCGAGGCGCTGGCCGCCCGCGTTCCACAGCGAACCCGTGTGCGTGCCGGTGTTGCCGGTGCCCTTGTAGAAGCGGACGCCGGTGATCTGGCCCGACTGGGTCGGGGTGATCCGCACGCCGAGCTCGTAGGCGCCCGAGTCGTCCGCGGACGTCTCGTCCGGCACCGTCGCCGTGCTGAACAGCGAGCACGGGCAGGTCGGTGTCGTCGTGGTCGTGAAGTTCCACTCCGCGGCCGTCGTCATCGCGATGCCGTTGACGTCCGCGATGCCCACGTGCGCCTGGTACTGCGTGCCGGAGACGAGCTTGCCGGTCGGCGTCCAGGTGACCGTCTTCTGGTCACCCGAGAGCGAGATCGTGCCGGAGAGCTTGGCGCCCTTGGGGTCCTTCAGCCAGATCTGCGCCGACGCGGGGTCGACCGGCTCGCTGAACGTCGCCGTGATGGCGCTCTGGAGACCCACGTTCGTCGCGTTCACGGCCGGCGTGCGGTTCGTGATCGTCGGCGGTGTGGTGTCGCCGTTGAGGCCGTTGCGGTAGATGACGTCGACCCAGTAGTTCGTGGCGTTGTACGAGTTGTTCGGGAAACCGTTGCCGTACTTGTAGACGCCGTTGCCGCCGTCCACGCCGTTCTGCAGCGCGTGCAGGGACTGGTAGCTCGCCTCCTGGCCGTTGAAGTAGCCGGAGGTGACCGAGTACCGGCCGCCGGGTGCGTTGTAGGACACCACGTACGTCGTGTTGGCCTGGACCTGGACCGGCGAGCTGAACATCAGCTTCTGCCAGCCGGACGTGGTCTCGGCCGTGAACGTGCCGGTCGCGAGCAGCAGGCCCGTGGAGGTCCAGAGGCTGCCGGTGTGCGTGCCGGTGTTGCCGGTGCCCTTGTAGAAGCGGACGCCGAGGACCTCGCCCTTGCCGTCGAACCGCACCTTGGTGCCGAGCTCGACCGCGGTGGTGTCACCGGAGTCGATCACGGCCGGTGCCGCGAAGTCGTCCCAGACGGTGCACGGGCAGGTCGCCGGGCGCGGCGAGCCTGTCGTGAACGTCCAGTTCGACTGTGTGGACAGGTTCCCCGCCGCGTCCGCCGCCCTCATCGCGACGGTGTAGGACGTGGCCGCCGCCAGAGGCGCCGACGGCGTGAACGTGATCGTGCGGGCGTCGTTGGAGATCGCCTTGGTGCCCGTGACCGCACCGCTCGGGCCCGTCACCGTGACCTGGGCCGAGGAGAGGGTCACGTTCTCGTCGAACGTGCCGGACACCGTGGTGTTCAGCGCGACGGAACCGGCGTTGGCCACCGGGGACATCGCGCTCTGGATCGGCGCGCGGGTGTCGGGACCGGGGTCCGTCGCCCACACCACGTCGACCCAGTAGTTGGTGTGGTCGAACGTCTGGTTCGGGAAGCCGGCGCCGAAGCGGAAGACGCCGTTCGGTCCGTCCACACCGGACTGCAGGCCGGTGATCGGCTGCATGTACGCCTGCTGCTGGTAGAAGCCGCCGGTGTCGTACGCGAAGTGCCCGGTCGGCGTGTAGTAGCTGACGATGTAGGTGGTGTTGGCGTTCACCGCGACCGGCTGCGGGAAGAGCAGCGTCTGCCACCCCGTCGGGCTCTCGTTGGTGAACGTGCCGGTGGCCAGGAGGTCACCGTTGCTCGACCAGAGGCTGCCGGTGTGCGTGCCGGTGTTGCCGGTGCCCTTGTAGAACTTGACGCCGCGGACGTAACCGTTGCTCGCGGCCCGCCACTTCACACCGAGCTCGAGCTGCGAGCTGTCGTCGGCGGAGGTGACCTTCGGGACCTCGTTGCCCGCGAACATGCCGCACGGGCAGGTCTTCGCGGTGACGTTCGGGGTCGCGCTGACGGGAGCCGACAGGTTCAGCGAATCGTCGACCGCGCGGACCCGCAGCTGTGCCGTGCCGGACTGGTTCGGCGTGTACGTGTAGCTCCACGACGTCTGCCCGGCCTGCCAGGTGGCGTAGTGCCAGCGGGTGCCGCCGTCGGTCGAGACCTCGACGCCCGCCACCCTGCCCGCGGCGTCGATGACGGTGCCGCCGAAGGTGTAGGGCTGGCCGACCGTCGACTGCGCCGGCAGGGTCGTGATCTGCACGCCCGGCGCCGCGTTGTCGTTGATGGCGCCGGAGATCGTCAGCTGGTCGGCCGCCCACAGCTGGTAGGGCTGCACGCCCATGTCCGCGAGGAAGTTGACCGTGGCCTGCTTGATCCGCTTGTCCGACGTCGGCGTGTTGGTGAGGAACGCGTGCTCGTCGTCCACGCCCCACGCCCACTGCACCGTGCCCGCGCCGAACACCAGCGCGCCCGAGGGTGCGCGGTAGTAGGTGATGGCGTGCGTCTCGGTGCTGGAGCCGTACTCGTCGCCGTAGTTCTTCAGCGCGTAGTAGCCGTCGAGGTTCACCGTCGTGCGCGACATCTGCGCGACGCCGGCGGGCTGGAAGCCGTTGTCGTAGACGGTGTTCCACTCGTAGCCCAGCGTGCCGGGCTGGAACGTGTACGTGGTGCCGGCGGCGAGGTTCACCAGGTCGGTGTTGCGCCAGAGCCGCATCTTGCCGTACGCGGCCGGGACCTGGAGCGAGTCGTCCCGCCTGCCGTTGACGGTGAACATGTTGCCGAGCAGGGCGTTCTCGGGTCTGCCGCCGTCCTGCGGCGGGCTGTACCTCGGGTCTCTCCAGGTGCCGGTCCACGTGTTCGTGCCGTCGTTCTGGGCGCCCTTGGTCTCCTTGTAGCAGACGATGGTGCGCCAGTCCGTCTGGGAGGAGTCCATGCTCTTGTCGTACCGGGTCTTCCAGAAGATCTCGTTGCCGGTCAGGAACGCCATGTGCACACCCGCGTCACGGGCGGCCATCACGTTGTTCCACTGCTCGTTCGACCAGTACTCGTCGTGGCCGACCGCCATGAACACCTTGTGGTTCTTGATGAGGTGCCCGCGGCGCGCGGAGTCGACGTCGGTCGTGTAGCTCATGTCGTACCCGTTGCGCTCCAGGAACCTGAGCATCGGGTACTCGGCGTTGAAGATGAAGTTCTCGTCGCCGTCGCCGCCGGTGTACGGGCGGTTGTAGCTGACCTTGTACGAGGAACCGCCCTGGCCGGGGCCGTCACCGAAGTAGAGGCTGTTGCCGCCGTAGCGGTTGTAGGCGACCCAGGTGGCGTCGGAGGTCTGGAAGAAGATCTTCGACTGCGAGCTGTCGTCGCGGACGACGAACGCCATCTCGTTCTCGGCGCCGGTGTCGTTGCGCGTCATGCGCACGTAGTAGATGCCGGACACCGCGGTCGACGGGATGTTCCAGGTGAGGGAGACGGCCCAGTTGCCGCAGTCGATCAGCGCGCTCGCTTCTTCCCGCAGGCATGGTGGCTGGTTCTGCGGGGTGTTGCGCTGGACCGTGCCCATGTAGCGGGCGCCCTTGCCGTTGTACCAACCCATCCGGTAGATGTCGAGCTTGTACGACGAGGCCGACGTCAGCATCTTGAAGCTGACGGTCTGACCCACGTTGTAGCTGATGTCCGTCGTGTACCCGAGGATCGTGTCGTCCCGGTACTGCGCCTGCCAGTCGTCCGCGCCCGTCTGCGTGTTCTCACACGCGACCTTGTTGGTGACGGGGAAGTCACACGGGGCGGCGTTGGCCTTGCCGGGGTTGAAGACCCCGAGCACGAACATCGTGGATGCGATTAATGCCGTGATCACAAGCACCCGCACGAGACGCGACTGCTGAGCCACCATTGGGTTTCACCTCTCGGACGGAGTTACCGTGTGTGATCCGCGCACTACGCTGGACAGCACAGGGCTGCTACTCCGAACGTCGGCGATCTGGTTATAACTGTTACGTGTCAACACAAAAATGTTCCAGTGAGGGTTGAATCTTTATCTTTCAACCACGCACGGTCAGTTGGGATGTGTGGAGAGTTTCCGACAACGCTGACACGACGGTGTCCTGTTCGGACTCGGTCATGTCGTGGAACAGCGGCAGGATCAGCGTCCGGCTGGTGAACGCCTCCGTCACCGGGAGGTTCGCGGCGGGATGTCCCTCGTAGGCGGGTTCGAGGTGTGACGCCATGATTCCGCGCCGTGCGCTCACGCCGCGTTCCGCAAGGCCCGCAAGCACTTCCTGGCGGTACGCGCCTTCCGGCAGCCAGACCCAGAACGACTGGTAGTTGGTCGTCCCGTACTCAGGGTCACGAACGGTCTCGATGCCCGTCTCGGCGAGCAGCTCGTGGTAGCGGGCGGCCAACTCACGGCGACGGGCGATGATCGCGTCCAGTTTGGACAGCTGCACCAGCCCGACCGCGGCCTGGATGTCCGTCATGCGGTAGTTGAACGCCGTCTCCAGGTACTGCTCGATGACGGCGCTACCACCGTGGTGGCGGTCGGCCGCCGAGACGCTCATGCCATGCTCGCGCAGGCGCTTGAGCCGCGTGGCCCACTCGGCGTCGTCGACGGTGACCATGCCGCCCTCACCGGTGGTGAGGAGCTTGCGGGGGTGGAACGACCAGGCGGCGACCGTGGCGTTCGTGCCGACGGGTTTGCCCTTGTAGGTCGAACCCGCGGCGCAGGCCGCGTCCTCGATGACCGCGATGCCGCGCGGTTCGCACAACGCCTTGATGGCGTCGACGTCGGCGGGCACGCCGGCCTGGTGCACGACCATGACCGCGCGGGTCCGGCCGGTCAGCACGGACTCCACCGTGGACGCGCTGAGGTTGCCGGTCTCGACCTCGACGTCGGCGAAGACCGGGGTCGCGCCGGTGTAGCGCACGGAGTTGGCCGTGGCGATGAAGCTCAGCGACGGCACGACGACCTCGTCGCCGGCGCCGATGCCGAGCAGGTGCACGGCGAGGTGCAGGCCCGTGGTGCACGACGACACCGCGACACCGTGCCGCGCGCCGACGGACGCGGCGAAGGCTTCTTCGAACTCGCGGACTCGGGGGCCCTGCGCCACCCAGCCGGACCGGACGGCCTCGGCGGCGGCGAGCGCCTCTTCTTCGCCGAGCAACGGCCGCATCACCGGGATCAAAGCTCTACCTCTTCGTCAGCGGAATGGGTGTCCGCGGCCGCCGCTCTGCTCGACGGCGGGTGGAGCAGAGCGGCGACCGCGAAGGGGGTGCGGACGCGGCGGACCTGGGGGTGTCGGCCGCGCCCGCGGTCTGGGCGCACGAACGGACGTGCGGCTACTCGCTGCACGCCAACGAGCGTGCGGGGTTCTGCGGGCCTTACGAGCGTGCGGATCTTGCGGTGCGATCGCGGCGGCCTGCGAAAGGCCACCGCGATCGCGGTCGTGCGTGTTGTTGTCGCTGGTTCAGGCGTTCTCGGCGGCCTTGTCGGCGGCGGCCTTCTCGGCCCGCCACCACGCGACGAGGTCGCGCAGCCCGCCGTCCATCTCGATCTCGGGCTTCCACCCGAGCTCGGTGGCCGCGAGGCTGATGTCGGCGAGCCGGCGCGTCACGCCGTTCACCTTCCGCTCGGGGCCGTGCTCCAGGGGCAGGTCGGAGTCCATCGCCGCGAGCAACGCGAGGGCGAGTTCCTTGAGCGAGGTCTCCTTCGAGGACGCGATGTTGTACACCGTGTCCGTGACCGGCGCCTTGGCCGCGAGGATGTTGGCGCGCGCGATGTCGTGCACGTGCACGAAGTCCATCGTCTGGGCGCCGTCGCCGAAGATGAGCGGCGACTTGCCGTCGACGATGCGCTCCATCCAGCGGATGAGCACCTCGGTGTACAGGCCGTGGACGTCCATCCGCGGTCCGTACACGTTGAAGTAGCGCAGCGCCACGTAGTCGAGGTCGTACATGGCCTTGAAGCTGCGCAACATGCCTTCGTTGAACGCCTTCGCGGCGCCGTAGAAGGTGTCGTTGTTGTACGGGTGGTGCCGTTCGTTCGTGGGGAACGACTCCGCGAGGCCGTAG
The DNA here is from genome assembly GCF_030269365.1 of Lentzea sp. NBRC 102530. GTDB lineage: Bacteria > Actinomycetota > Actinomycetes > Mycobacteriales > Pseudonocardiaceae > Lentzea. Next base: position 82,799 of record NZ_BSTF01000021.1, on the reverse strand, counting down.
ACCGAGGCCGACGACGACGCGATGACCTTCTTCACGCCGGCGGCCGCGGCGGCCTCCAGGATCGTGAACGTGCCGTCGACCAGGCACTCCAGCGCGAGCCGCGGTTCCTCGGCGCACTGGGTGATGCGGATGGCCGCGAGGTGGAAGACGAGGTCCTTGCCCTCGGTCAGCTCGCGCACCAGCGCCTTGTCGTTGATGTCGCCCTCGACGATGCGGACGACACCGGACTCCAGCGCGGAGGCCAGGTTCTCCCGGCGGCCGCGCACGAAGTTGTCGAGCACGACGACCTCGGCCGCGCCGGCCTCGACGAGCTGGTCCACCACCGAGGAGCCGATCGTGCCAGCGCCGCCCGTGACGAGCGCGCGCTGTCCGGCAATCGGTTGTGCCGACATCAGGAAACCCTGCCTTCAACTTGTTGAACGGGAACGAAGAGCCCGCCGGAGCGCAGTGACTCCGACGCGGCCTCCAGGACGGCGAGCACGCGCAGACCCGCGCGGCCGTCGGTCAGCGGGGGGCGCTTCTCGGTGATGGACGCGGCGAACTCCGCCATCATCGTGCGCAGCGCCTCGCGCTCCAGCAACGCCGGCGCGACCATGTCGCCGGTGCGGTAGGAGATCGTCTGCTGTTCCTTCGAGTGCTCGACGCCGCGGTCGTAAATGGACAGTCGCTGCGCCGGGTTGTTGTCGTCCCACACGACCGTGCGCTGCGAACCGCCGATGACCATCGTGCGGATCTTGGTGGGCGACAGCCAGTTCACGTGCACGTGCGTGATCGCCCCGTTGGACAGGCGCACGGTGAGGTGACCGACGCACGCGACGCCCGCGCCGATCGGGTCGGAGCCGTGGGCCGCGACCTCCACCGGGACGACGTCGTCGGGCAGGATCGCCTCGAAGATCGACAGGTCGTGCGGGGCGAGGTCCCACAGCACGTCGACGTCGGGCTGCACCAGACCGAGATTGATGCGCACCGAGTCGATGTACTGGATGTCACCGATCTCGCCACCGCGGATGATCTTGCGCAGGTGCTGCACCGACGACGTGTACGCGAAGGTGTGGTCCAGCATCAGCGTGAGGCCGCGCTGCTCGGCGGTCTCGACGAGCTTGCGGCCGTCCTCGAAGTTGGCCGCGAGCGGCTTCTCCACGAGCACGTGCTTGCCGGCTTCGAGCGCCGCCAGGGCGACCGGCAGGTGCGTCGCCGCGGGCGTGGCGATCGCGACGGCGTGCACCTCGGGGTCGGCGAGCACCTCGTCGAGCGAGGCGGTCGCGCGGACGGTCGAGTACTCCCCCAGCACCCGCTGAGCCTTCTCGACGTCGAGGTCGCACAGGTAACGCAGGCGCAGCGCCGGGGTGGCCTGGGCGTTGCGAACGAGGTTCGGCCCCCAGTACCCGGCTCCGATGACAGCAAGGCCAATCACGTCTTGGTTCCCCATCAGTAAGCCCCCTGGCCGCCGAAGACGGCGCGGAAGGTCTTCCACATGATCACGAGGTCGAGGGCGAGCGACCAGTCCTCGACGTAGCGCAGGTCGAGGCGCACCGACTCCTCCCACGAGAGATCGCTGCGTCCGCTCACCTGCCACAGACCCGTCAGCCCGGGCTTCACCAGCAGCCGGCGCCGCACGTCCGAGGAGTACTTCGCCGTCTCCTCCGGCAGCGGTGGGCGCGGCCCGACGAGCGACATGCTGCCCGCGAGGACGTTGAACAGCTGGGGCAGCTCGTCGATCGAGTAGCGGCGCAGGAACGTGCCGACCTTGGTGATGCGCGGGTCCTTCTTCATCTTGAACAGCACGCCGTTGCCTTCGTCGACGGCGGCGAGCCTGGCGCGCAACGCGTCGGCGTTGGTCACCATCGTGCGGAACTTGATGATCGTGAACGGCACACCGGTCTTGCCGACCCGCTTCTGGCGGTAGAACACGGGTCCCCGGCTGTCGATCATGACGAACGCGGCGACGGCGAACATGAGCGGTGCCAACAGGACGAGGAGGAGGAACGCTCCCACACGGTCGACGACTTCCTTGACCAGTCGGCGGAATCCGCTCAGTGCCGGTTCGCTCACGCGGAGCAGTGGCATGCCGAGCACGGCGCTCATGTGCAGTCGCGGGCCGGCGACCTCCATGAGTCCGGGCGAAACGACCATTTCGGCACCGGTGCCTTCGAGTGCCCACGCGAGCTGCTGGAGACGGCGAGGTGTCCAGTAGGCGTCGGGCGTGACGGCGACGATGCGGTACCCACCGCGGCGGACGTGCTCGGCGAGCTCGCGCAGCTGGCCGACGACGGGCACGCCGTCGACGTCGGTGCCGGAGCGGCCGCGGCCGTCGATCGTGCAGATCGCGTCCACGCGCCAGCCGAGGTGGGCGACGCGCTTGGTGCGGTGGATGAGGTCCTCGACGGTGTCCAGGTTTCCCGCGGCGAGGACCGAGAGCAGGAAACGTCCTTCACTTCGGCCGCGGTGCAGCGGGCGGCGCAGGAGGTAGCGCATGGGGAACGCGACCAGGGCGATCGCGGGTACTACGACGAAGATCCACAGGCGGGCGCCGGGGATGTCGACGGCGAGCGCTCCGAGGCCGAGCGCCACGACGGCACCGAACAAGCCCCGGCCGAGTCTTCGGAACTCCTCGGCCCCCTGACCGAGAACCGCCGGCTGCCACACGCGGTTGATCGCGAGCGAGCCGACGACGAGCACTACTGTGAGTATGTCCAGCAAGGCGAGGGAAAGCGGACCGAAAGCGGTGTGCCGCATGCTCATGACGGCACCGACGGCGATGACGACCAGGGCAACGGTCAGCACATCGGCGGTGATCACGGCATAGCGGTAACGACTTTCCCAACGCGCTACGGGTGGGTGGGTCTGTCTGCGTTCCGACAGCGTGTTGAGCGTGGAGCGCAGCCCGTCGACGTCACGGGTAGCGCGGACCTGCTCACTCATCGTTCTGATCTCCCCGGCTCAGCGGCGATTCCGGACGTGCACGTGCACAGGTCACCCCGAGGACCTTGATTCTTCGGACTCCGCGATCTTCGTGGACGCCGCAGAACTAGATCGGCAGCCGAAGCTCGCAACCGGTGATTCGCGCGTACCGGGATCGGCGTTACAGACCCTGGAAAAAAGTTTCCCCGAAGTCCGAATACCGGACGTGACGCGCGTCTCACCACCTGGAAACCAAAGCGACGTAACGCGTTTCCAGATGTCCACAAGGGACATAATGGTTACGTATGTCGCGAGGTGTTCGTTCAGAACAGGCCTTCAGGCCCTAGTCTGATCGACTGCCATTGTGCATGCACTTACCGCTGAACGGAGTAATGAGCTACGGCCGAACGGAAATGCGCACTTCGTCACCGTTGACGACCACTACGTCACCGTGCCTCAGCTGAGCCCCGCGCCGCAGCTCCACAGAGCCGTTGACGTGGACTTCCCCGTCCTCCACGAGCTCTTTGGCGTGCCCGCCGTCCTCGGCCAGCTGCGCCAGCTTGAGGAACTGCCCTAGCCTGATCGGCTCTTCGGAGATCTCGACCGTCCGCATGAGTCACATCATCCCAGTAGGGCGCACCCCACCGCTTGCTCGGGGGAGCACACCAGCGCGTTCGAGTGAAACCGTTGACAGCCTTACGACTATGAAAACTTCGTGGGGGTACGCCGCCTGGTTGGCGGTGTCGGGATTCGTCTGCGTCGCGATAACGATCTTCGCGGCCAGCGCGTACGTCACTCTGGACATGGAGCAGGCGCGGCCGCCGCTGCACGGCGCGGTGCACTACGGCCTTCTCGTCGCGCACATCTTCACCGGAACGGTCGCCGTCCTGGCGGGTGTCTCGCAGTTCTGGCCGCGGCTGCGCTCCCGTCACCCGAAGGTGCACCGGGTCATGGGGCGGGTCTACTTCGGGGCCGTGCTGCCGTCGTCGGTCCTCGGCGTCGTGTGCGCGCAGCTGTCACTGGCCGGCCTGGCTTCTTCGGCACCACTGACGGTGTTGTCGGTGCTGTGGTTCATGTCGGCCGTCTACGGCCTGAAAACAGCACGGCGGCGCCAGTTCGGCGAACACCGCATCTGGATGATCCGCGGTTTCGCACTCACCGGCGCCGCCGTGATGGGTCGCCTCTGGGGCCTCGCACTCGGCGCTCTCGTGCCCGACGGGGACGGGCTGCTGGTCTTCGCCACCGCGAACTGGCTGTCGTTCGTGGTGAACCTGCTGGTCGCCGAGTGGTGGATCCAGTCCAGGGGTTACACCCGGACCTTGCCCTCCGTGGCGCTGAGGCCCAGCATCTCCAGCAGGTCGGCGCAGTCGAGCGCGTCCGTGGCGTGACAGGCCACGGTGCGTGCCGCCTTGCTGTTCTGAATCGTGCTGTGCTCCTTCTCCAGAGCCTTGGCCTCGGCAAACGTGCCGGTTTCGGGCTCGGCGATCGCGGGACGCGCCCAAGTCATGTCGTGCCTGCTTCCGCATCGGGGGATGTGGCCATCATGACCTCTGGGTGACCAAAACACCAGAACCCGTGCTTACCGTAATCGACCATCCACGCAGCGTACAAACCGTGGAAGCGTTTTCCTGGAACGAACTTCGCGCGTTTGCCGCCAGTTTTTCGCGCTACCGGCCGTACCTCAGCACCGACTCCACTTCGGTCACGAATGCGACCAGCCTTTCGTCGTCCACGTCGTCGGGCGTGGGACCGTCCACCGCGAGCCGTTGCAGCGCAACGGAAGTGGTGGCGCTCTCCCGCGCCAGGCGGCGGAAGCCGAACGTGGCCTCGTAGAGCGACACGGCGGTGGCCGCGGCGGCCAGAACCGTTGCCACGAAACCCCACATGGCCCGGCGCGGCCCGTCCGCCATCCCCACGGCGGCGGCGGCCGCGGCGGCGATGAAGAGCGCGGCGGCGATCGCGACCGTCCACGTGCGAGCGCGGGAGTAGCGCTTGCGGGCGCGTTCGTAGTGGTCGAGCCGGTCCTGGAAGCGGTGGCGCAGATAGGCTTCCACGAACTGGGCTTGGCGCAGCTTGTCGCTCATGTCCTGACCACCTCGTGCTTGCGGTTGCTGACCGCGGCTTCCAGATCGGCGACCTTGTCCTGACGCTCCTCTTCGGACGCCGGCGCGACGGACGCCAGATGCGCGAAGTACAAGGCGCGCAACCGTTCCGCTCGCGAGCGCGCGGTGAGGTACTTGTCGAGCGACTCGCGCTTGCGCGCCACGATCGTGATGGCCGCCGCGAACGCGCCACCCGCCACGACGAGCACACCGGGCCACGGCGTGTCCTTCAGCCAGATCTGCAACGCGGCGAACACCGTCGTCGTCAGACCGCCCGCGATGGCGAGCACGGCCGTGAGCCGGTAGCGGTTCTGCTCGACGTCGGCCTCGGCGTCGAGTTCCTGGAAGACGGGCGCGACGACCTGGTTCGCGTCGTGGATGGCGTCGGCGAGCGTCGGGTACGCGACGACGAAGCCGGGGTCGACCAGCGGCCGCGCGTCCGGTGCCTTGTAGCGCACCTTGGGCCAGATCCTCGGCGGCCTGACGGGCTTCTCCTTGCCCAGCAGCCGTTCCAGGGCGGTGACGGCCTTGCCGGCGCCCTCGTCCACGTGGACGATGAAGATCTTGCCGCTGCGCACCAGCACCGCGAGGTCGCCGGTGAGGTCACCGGTCGCGATGCGGTCCGCGAGCCCGCCCGTGCCGGCGAGCACCAGCAACGGGTTGTCGCCGCTGAGGTGGTCGACGACCTCCCGTTCGTTCTCGCCTCCAACGACGAGGGCGACGACGGGTTTCTTGTGGCGCACGGCGTCGATCGTGCGGAACAGCACCGGGGTCGCGTCCGTCCACTCCGAACCGGGGACGATGACGGCGACGCTGTGGTTGGGTTCCAGCGCCACCTGACCGTTGCTGGAGGTCTCGGTGAGGTCGTGGACCTTGCTGCTCGGCGCTACGCCGATCACGACGGGCCAGCGCTGTTCGCACGCCTGCAAAGCCATGCCCAGCAAGTGGACCACGCCTCGGTCGGTGCCTTCCGTGACGAACACGGCGCCGTTGCGCGCCGCGGTCACGACGACGGATCTGAGCACCGGCAACAACTTCGCGGCGAGATCCGTCTCGATGTCTTGGGTGGAGCCGAAGACCGAGATCACCGTCCGGCCCCGGGGCAGGCCGAGGGCTTTGGGTTTGATGTCGGCGTCCGGCTGGGACAGCCGTTTGACTGTCGGGCCGCCTGCAGTGGGCATGCGGGGCACCATAACGGTGTGATCGAGGCCTGACCAGGGCCGAACAGCGGCGTGTCAGACCGCGTGCACGCTCCTGATCAGCAGTTCCAGGTCGCTGAGGTCGTCGATCACGATCTGGGCTCCAGCTCGGCGGAGGTCCTGCCTCGAACTGCGGCCGGTGGCGACGGCGACGAGCCGCACGCCCGCCTTGGTCGCGGCGTGCACGTCGTGCGGCGTGTCGCCGATGATGACGATCTCGTGGTCCGCGAACTCGCGGATGTGCCCGGCGCGTTCGCGGGCGACGGTGACGAGGTCGGCGCGGTCCAGGTGGTCGTCGCCGAACGCGCTGACGTCCCAGTCGACGAGGTGCGCGAGGCCGAACTCCTCCAGCTTGACCAGCGCGACGCTCGCGAGGTTCGCGGTCAGCACGGCCTGGTGCACGCGCGGGTCGTGCGCGAAGTGCTCGAGCGCCTCCAGCGCCCCCGGCAGCACCTCGCCGTGGCCCGGCAGCTCGGCGCGGCGGTGCTCGAACGACGTGCTGAGGGCGTTGCCGAGCAGCTCGCGCGCTTCGGCCGTGGTCTCGATGCCGTTCCGGCGCAGGACCTCCTCGATCACGTCCCGCTCGGTGCGCCCACCGAGGTCGACGCGTCCTTCGAGCGGCCTGCCGAACGCGCTGTGGAACGCGTGGCCGTACATCAGCCCGCCGAACCCGCGCGCCGAGATCAGCGTGTTGTCGATGTCCCACAGCACCAGCAGCTCCGGCCCGGTCACCGGACCACCCCCCACTCCCCGTAAAATGCCTGTTCATGACCTCGATCGACCCCGCAGAGCTGGAAGTCTGCCTGCGCGTGCTTGCCCAGGTCGAGGACCTGCCGGCCGAACACGACGACGCCGTGCGCGTCCGCCGGGCCACCGCGAAGATCTTCAAGGCCGCGAAGAAGTTCCGGAAGTCCGAGCGCAAGGCCGCCATCGTGGCCAACGACCGCGCCGTGACCGCGCTGACCGCCACCGGCTCGCCCGACCGCATCGACGACGAGACCCAGGGCCTCCCGCTGGTGTCCACCGCTCAGGGCGCCACCGCCGGGACCCTCCTGCGCGCGCGTTCCTGCTACACCTGCCGCAAGAGGTTCGTCGAGGTGGACGCGTTCTACCACAACCTCTGCCCGGACTGCGCCGCGTTCAACCACAGCAAGCGCGACGCCCGCACCGACCTGACCGGCCGCAACGCCCTGCTGACCGGTGGCCGCGCGAAGATCGGCATGTACATCGCGCTGCGCCTGCTCCGCGACGGCGCGCACACCACGATCACCACCCGGTTCCCCAAGGACGCGGCCCGGCGCTTCGCCACGATGCCGGACGCCGACGAGTGGATCGACCGGCTCAAGATCGTGGGCATCGACCTGCGCGACCCGTCCCAGGTGCTCGCACTGGCCGACGAGGTCGCCTCGCGCGGGCCGCTGGACGTCCTGATCAACAACGCCGCGCAGACCGTGCGCCGCTCCGCCGGTGCCTACGCGCCCCTCGCCCACGCCGAGCACTCCGAACTGACCGGCGACGCCCGGCGCCCCGAGCTGATCTCGTTCGGCGGCCACGGCCAGCTCGCGTTGCCGGGGACCGCCGTGCCCGAGGCGCACTCGGTGACGACGCTGGCGCTGATGGCGGGCTCGAAGGACATCGACGCCGGTGGCCTGGTGCCGGACACGGCGTCATCGAACTCGTGGATCCAGAACGTCGACGAGGTCGACCCGGTCGAACTGCTGGAAGTGCAGCTCTGCAACTCGACCGCGCCGTTCCTGCTGATCTCCCGCCTGCGCGCGTCGATGGCGAAGTCGTCGTACCGCCGCAAGTACGTGGTGAACGTGTCGGCGATGGAGGGGCAGTTCTCGCGCGCCTACAAGGGTTCGGGACACCCGCACACCAACATGGCCAAGGCCGCCCTGAACATGTTGACGCGCACCAGCGCCGAGGAGATGCTGCAGGCCGACGGCATCCTGATGACGGCCGTCGACACCGGCTGGATCACCGACGAGCGTCCGCACCCGATGAAGCTGCGGCTGGCCGAGGAGGGCTTCCACGCCCCGTTGGACCTGGTCGACGGCGCGGCCCGGGTGTACGACCCGATCGTGCGCGGCGAGGCGGGCGAGGACCTGTACGGGTGCTTCCTGAAGGACTACGCGCCTTCCCCGTGGTGAGGCTCCCAGAAGTGTCGCAGTAAGGCCTTCCGGGTGACTTTCGTCGGATACACGCGTCCGTGACACCTCTCGGACGCGTCCGAACGAGGCCTTTCACCAGCCACGATGACTACTAGAACATCTGTTCGAGTAGTCATTTGTCATGAGAACTGTGTGGCGGGGAGCACTCCGGTTCGGGATGACGACCATGACGGTGCGGCTGGTCTCGGCGGCCACCGAGCACCGCAGCAAGGTGCACCTCGTGCACCGCGAGGACAGCGGCCGCGTGCGCCATCAACAGGTGTGCGGTGAATGCTCGCTCCGACTGACCCCGGAGGACATCGGCCGCGGCTACGAGCTCGACGACGGCCGCATCGTGCAGATCGACCCCGGCGACCTGCCGGCACCCGAGGACGGCGTGATCGACGTGCAGCAGTTCGCGCCGCAGACCGACGTGGACCCGGTCGCGTTGCACCGCAGCTACTACGTGGAGCCCGACGACCTGGCCGTGCGCTCGTACGTGCTGCTGCGGGAGACCCTGGAACGCACGAAGACCGCCGCGATCGTGAAGTTCGCCCTGCGGGGCAAGGAGACCTTGGCGGCCTTGCGGCCGCAGGCCGGGGTGCTGGTGCTGCACACGTTGCTGTGGCCGGACGAGGTGCGGGAGCCGCACTTCGCGTTCCTGCACCGGGACACCGAGGTGCGCACCGGTGAGTTGGCGGCCGCGGCCGCCCTGGTGCGGGCGCAGACGCGTCCGTTCCGGCCGCACGACTACCCGAACACGCGGCACGAGGCCTTGCTGCACCTGGTGGAGGCGAACGTATAGCGGCTCGCCGAGGCCTGGGTTCCCGGGACTGTCGGTGTGGCTGACCAGTGGTGTGGCTCGGAACGTTGCCGGGGAAGTTCGCGGTCAGACGGGTGCGTCGCGGCACCGCGAGGCGCCCTGCTGAATGCCGATTACCTCGCCAACGTTCCGAGTCACACCACTAGCATCAGGTCCCATGCTCGCCAGCCCGTCCGATCTCGTCGACCTGCTCGAGTGCGAGCACCGCAGCTACCTGGCGCGGGACGAGCGGCGAGGTGATCCCGCCGAGCTGGCGCGGGCCGCCGAAAGCACCGCGGCGTCGATGCGGTCCGGGGCCGACCTGGTCGAGAACGCCGTGTTCTTCGACGGCGTGTTCCACTGCTCCGCCCAGACCCTCGTGCGCACCGCCGACGGGTACGAGCCGTGCGACGAGGCTGCCGACGCCACTCCCCTGGCGGTGTTGTCGCTGGTGAGCGTGGCAGCGGCGGTGGGTGCCGAGCGGGCGCACCTGGTCGTGGACGGGCGGCGCGGTTCGTTCCGGGTGGCCGACTTCCTGCCGTTGGTGGCGCGGTTGCGGACGCGGCTCGCGAAGCCCGGACCCGCGCCTGCGCGGTCGTGGGGTGATGTGCGGGCGGCCTGTGCCGGCTGCCGGTTCGCCCGTCATTGCGCTTCCGGACGCGAGGAGGCGCGGGACCTGTCGCTGGTGGCCGGGTTGCGGGCGGACCAGCGGCGGAAGCTCGTTTCGGCCGGCATTGACACCATCGACGCGCTTGCAGCGACCGAGGAACGGCCGGTCACGTTGTCGCCGGCGTCGTTCACGGCGCTGACCGCGCAGGCCCGGCTCCAGGTGGAGCAGGAACGCACCGGCGTCGTGCGGTACGAGGTGGTGGCGCCCGAGGCGCTGGCGAACCTGCCGGAACCCGCCGAGGACGACGTGTTCCTGGAGGTCGACGGCGACACGTTCCGCACGCCGGGGTGGTCGGGGACGTTCGCGGAGTTCGTCGCGCGCACGCCGGAGGGCACCGTCTACCACTTCACGCCGCACGACCTGGCCGGGCGGGCCGCCAGGAGCGCCACGCTGGAGTCCGAAGTGGACGAGCTCGTGCGGCGGACGGTCGACCTCGGCGCGCTGACGCGGCGGGTGTTGCGGGTGTCCACGCGGGAGTACACGCTGCCCGCGCTGAAGCCGTTGGTGCAGGACGAGAACCTGACGCGCGGGGTGCGGGACCTGTTGCACCGCGTCAAGGTCGAGCGCGAGATCGAGACCGCGGTGCGGGAGGAACGGGACGAGGCGGCGCTGGAGAAGGCCGCCGAGCGGGCCCGGCGGATGGCGGCGCTGACCGAGCCGTTGCTGGCGGAGGGACATGCGTTGTTCGCGGCGACCGTCGGGTACCACCGGCGGGAGGCGAGTCCGGCCTGGGGTGACTTCTTCCGGCAGGCGCTGGCGCCGATCTCCGACCTGGAGACGGATTCCAACTGCGCGGTGCCCATCACGGTGCGGGCCGAGGACTGGGTGCCGCCGTCGGGGCGGGTCCGGACGCACAAGCGGCAGGTGCACGCGCGGATCGACCCCGAGCGGCCCCACCCGTTCGGCGCGGGGGAACAGGTCCGGCTGCTCTACCCCGGCAACGTCACGCGCAACGCCGCGGTGTCCGACGACAACCCGTACGAACTGGTGCTGACCGAGAGCAACGCCGTCGAGCACGGGGACGTGCCGATCGCGGTGCTGCCGGGGAGCCCGGTGCCGGCGTCGCCCAAGGACGAGGCCGTGGCGGAACTGGCCGAGCAGGCGGTGCGGATCCTGCCGTTGCTGCCGCGCAACCCCGGTATCGACCTGTTGCTGCGCACACCGCCCGCGCAGCCGTTGCCGCAGCACGACGACGTGGTGCAGGCGGTGATCAAGGCCGTCGACCAGCTCGACGGCGGGACTCTCGCCGTGCAGGGCCCGCCCGGCGCCGGCAAGACCTACCTCGCCACCAAGCTCATCCGGCACCTCATCGACCAGGGCAAGACGGTCGCGGTCACCTCGACGTCACACAAGGCCGTCGAGAACGTGCTGTCGAGCGTCGATCCGGACGTGCCGATGGCCAAGCGGTCCAAGGAGCGCAAACCCGAGGAGGGCCTCGCCTGGGACCAGCCCAAGGACAACGGGGCGCTGGCGCGGTGGCGCGAGGAGCACCCGCAGGGGCACCTGGTCGGCGGCACCGCCTGGACGTTCTCCAACAACGTCATCAAGGCGCAGCCGTTCGACGTGATGATCATCGATGAGGCCGGGCAGTTCGCCCTCGCGGACGCGGTGGCGGTGGCCACGGCCGCGCGGAACCTCGTGTTGCTGGGCGACCCCCAGCAACTCCCCCAGGTCGTTCAGGGTGTGCACCCGCCGGGGTCCGACGCGTCGGCGCTGGGCCATTTGCTGGGGGACGCCGACGTGATCCCGCCGCATCTGGGCTATTTCCTGGCGGAGACGCGGCGAATGCACCCGGCCGTGTGCAGGCCCGTGTCCGAACTCTCCTATGCCGGGCTGCTCCATTCGCACGAATCGGCCGCCAACCGGTCGATCTCCGGCGTCGAGCCCGGGATCTACCTGCGCGAGGTCGACCACCGGCACAACATCACGTCGTCCACCGAGGAAGCGGACGCCGTCGTGGACACGGTCAGGCAGATCGTCGGTCGCACGTGGACGGACAACGGCAAAACGCGCGAACTGACCGATGCGGACATTCTCGTTGTGGCGCCGTACAACCTGCAGGTGCGGGTGATCCGGCGCCGACTGGCTGATGCGGGGTTCAGCGAAACTCGGGTGGGCACCGTGGACCGGTTCCAAGGGCAGGAGGCACCGGCGGTCATCATGTCCATGACGTCGTCGTCCACCGTGGACCTGCCCCGTGGCCTGGACTTCCTCCTGTCGCGCAACAGGTTGAACGTGGCGTTGTCGCGCGCCCAGGTGCTCGCCGTGATGATCTGCTCCCCCCGTTTGCTGGACGCGGACGTACGCGGAGTGGAGCAGATGAGGTTGGTCGCGGGCACGATCGGCCTAACAGAAAACATGAGGATCTTTCCGTGGTGACACCAAGGCGTTGTCATACAGTGACCTTCTGAACCCTCTGTGTTGTTAGCGTGACGCGGTTCACCCAGTCGGGTGATTCAGATCATGAATGATCGCTCGATCCGCCACGCATCAATGCAGAGCAGGAGAGATTCGTTGGCAAGGAGAGTTCTGGGCGCGTTCGCGGTGACCGTCACCGCGGCGTTGACGACGCTGGCGCTGACGGGCACGGCGCAGGCTCACAGTCCCACCCTGAACAAGGGTTGTGACGAGAAGTCCGGGAAGTCCTGGTTCACGGTGTCCCTGAAGGACTACCGCGGTGAGAAGGACAACTTCCTCGAGGTCTGGATCGATGGCAAGGCACAGCCGAAGGTCCCCTTCAGGCAGAACCTCGACACGAAGAAGTACGAGGAAGACGGTAGCGCCAAGCACACGTACGAGGTCAAGGTCACGGCTTGGGACGACCCGAACTTCGAGAAGAACTGGAGCTTCAAGGCGAGCCGCACGACCGAGGCGTGCGTGAAGAAGACGCCGCCGACCACGACGACGAAGCCGGCGACGACCACCACGACGCCGCCCGCCACGTCTCCGGAGGTGCCCTCGTCCTCCGCGGTCCCGCCGACCACCACCACCCCGGTCGCCCCCGGCGGCAGCGCTCCGGAACCGCCCCTCGCGGCGACCGGCGCGTCCCCGCTGTGGCTGCTGCTCTCGGGCCTCGGCCTGGTGGGCGCCGGTGCCGGCACCCTGCTGTTCCTGCGCCGCCGCCGCAGCGCGTGAAGTAGCCGAAAGACAGAAGGGGGACGGTCCGAAGTGGACCGTCCCCCTTTCCGGTCCCCGAAGGACTAGAGATCCAGGGCGTTCGCCGGTCCGTGGCCCGCGCGGATGAACGACTCGGTGCCGAACGCGTGCGCGAACGTCGGCTCGTCGAGCGACAGGAAGAACGAGTCCTCGGTGATCTGCGAGGCGTGCGCGCGCATCGCCTTCCGCTTGAGCCCGAGGTATTCGGTGACGTCGACGCTGACGTTGATCTCCGACTCCGGCACCGCGCCCTCGCCGAGCGGCGGCGGTTCCTCGATGCCCGCCATCCGGAACGCCTCGCGGAACTCCGACTCCCGCACCATCGCCTGGTAGACGACGGGGGTGCCGGCGATCTCCGCCGCGCGCATGCCGACGCGGTGCACCTGGATGTGGTCCGGGTGGCCGTAGCCGCCGAAGCTGTCGTACGTCGTGAGCACGCGCGCGTCCTCCTCGCGCAGGATCGCCGCCAGCTTCTCGGCCGCTTCCTCGACGTCCGCGGTCCAGAACGAGCCGGGACGGGCGTTCAGCTCGTCGCCCATCATCCCGGAGTCGCGGTAGCCCAGGAACTCCACGCGCGCGACGCCCAGCAGGTCCGCCGCGGCGTGCGTCTCCACGACGCGCCGCTGCCAGAGCTCCTCGCCCTCGGCCAGGTCGTCCGGTACCTCTCCGGCCTCGCCGCGCGTCGCGACGACGAGCACGACCCGGTGCCCCTCGTCGTGCGCCTTGCGCATCACGCCGCCGGTCACGATGCACTCGTCGTCGGGATGGGCGTGGAACGTCACCAGTGTGGCCATGGCCTCGACGTTACCCGGCGGTGGAATCTCGCCAGTCGCCCGCGCTCCCGCGGTTCCCTAGGGTCGGAATGAAACCTAGGACGCGGGGAGGAAGTAGTGCGCGTGTTGTGCACCGTCGCGTTCTCGGCCGCCCACGCGCACACGTCACTGCCCCTCACCGCCATGCTCGCCTCGCTCGGCCACGAGGTCCTGGTGGCGGGTCCCGGGTCGGTGCTGCGCGGCCTCGCCGACGAGCCGGTCGCCACCGCGCCGGTGTTCCCCGAGGTCGTCGACCAGCTCGCCGACCTGCTGCAGGGCGAGGTCCTGACGCTCCCGGCGGACTACGACCCGTTCTCCGACGAGATGATCGTCGAGCTGGCGGCGGGCCCGCACATCGCGGCGGCCGTGGAGGCGTTGCTGCCGGTGGCCGCGGAGTTCCGGCCGCACCTGGTGTTGCGGGAGGGCATCGAGTTCGCGGGACTGCTCGTCGCCGAACGGCTCGGCATCCCGCACGTGACGGCGCCGACGGGCGTCGGGCAGTACGTGGACCGGCTGACGTTGCTGAACGCCCTGAACGAACGCCGAGCGGAACTGCGGCAGCCGCTGCACGAGTCCCTCGACTCGGCGCACCGGTACGGGCGGCTCGACTCGGTGCCGCCGGGCTACTCGTTCGCCCGCCAGCCGATGCCGCCCGCGTTCGCGTTCCAGCAGCCCGCCCAGCACAGCCCTGGCGAACGGCTGCCGCAGTGGCTCGCCGACCTCGACCCGGCGCGGCCGCTGGTGGTGGCCTCGACCGTCGCGTCGGGCGGGGTGTTCGAGTCCGAGTCGGCGCTGGGCCTGTTCGACTTCGACGCGTTGCCCGTCCAGGCCCTGGAACGCTCGCCGCTCGCGCACCTGGAGGCGATCGCGCGTGGTCTGTCCGCTGTGGACTGCGAGGCGGTGGTGCTCACGGGCGGCCTGCCGGTGGAGTCGGCGGCGCCGAACGTCCACCTGGTGGACGAGCTCCCGCAGGCGTTGCTGTTGCAGGGCGCGGACCTGCTGGTGTCGCACGGCGGGTACAGCTCGGTGCGCGAGGCCATGCGGGCGGGCGTGCCCATCGCGGTGCTGCCCGTGCTGCACGACCAGATGCACAACGCTCATCGCGTCAACGACCTCAAACTCGGTGTCAGGGTTCAGGACTTCCAGGCCGCGGCCGTCGCCAGGGCGTGCGAACACGCGTTGGGCAGCGACGACGTCCGGGCCGGGGTGCGGCGCGCGCAACGGCACGTGCTCGGTCTGCCGTCGCTGCGGGACGTCGCGGGCTACCTCGAACGGATCGTGCACCGCAACCGCAAGAGGGTCAGCACGTGAAAGGGCGGCGCCCCCGCAGGGAAGGCGCCGCCCCTCGGCGAACTCGTGGAGCTATCGCAGGGTCAGGTTCCAGGAGTTGATGTACCCGGTGTCACCGGAGTACACGTCCTGGACCCGCAGCTTCCACGTGCCCGCCGCGACCTCGGACGAGGCGTTGACCGTGTAGGTCGCCACCACGTTGTCGGCACTGTCCGAAGTGGACGAGTTCTTCAGCCGGTAGGCGGTGCCGTCCGGCGCGACCAGGTCGATCACCAGGTCACCGCGGTAGGTGTGGACGATGTCCACGCCGACCTTGGTGGTGGAGGAGGCGTTGCCCGACAGCGTCGAGGTGATCGACGACGTCACGGCCGCGCCGCGGTCCGGGATGGCCACGTCGGTCGTGTTCTCCAGGCCACCGGAGGGCGGCGGCGTGGTGTCGACGGCCGCGACGGTCTTGGCCGCGTCCGCGAGGCCCGCGCCACACCCGCCGGAGCAGGTGCCCGGCAGCGGACGGGAGTTCGTCTTGATCAGGTCCTTGATCTGGGCCGGCGTCAGCGAGGGCTTCTTGGCGACGAGCAGCGCCGCGAGGCCCGCGATGTGCGGGGCCGCCATCGAGGTGCCCTGGTAGGGCTTGTAGTTCTCGGCACCGGGGGTGGTGGTGCCCGCGTTCAGCGTGGACCAGATGCCGTTCTCCGGCGTGGTGATGGTGCCGGGGGTGTCGGTGCCGCGCCGGGTCTCGCCACCGGGGGCGGCGATGTCGATGCGGGTGCCGAAGTTCGAGTAGAACGCCTTGTTGCCCTCACGGGAGGAGGCCGCGACGGTGATGACGCCGTTGCAGTTCGCCGGGGTGAAGTTGGCGACGTTCATGTTCGAGTTGCCCGCCGCGACGACGACCGTGGTGCCGCGGTTGATGGCGCCGTTGATCGCGTTCTGGTAGGTCGTGGAGCAGGACGACTGACCGCCCAGCGACATGTTGATGACCTTGGCGACGTTCTGGTTCGCGGGCACGCCGCTCACCGTTCCGCCGGACGCCCAGGTGATCGCGTCGGCGATGTCCGAGGTGGCGCCACCGCACTTGGCGAGCACGCGCAACGGCTGGATCTTGGCGTCGTAGGCGATGCCCGCGATGCCCTTGCCGTTGTTGGTGGCCGCGGCGATGGTGCCCGCGACGTGCGTGCCGTGCCAGGACGACCCCTGGTCGGACGGCGGGACCGGCTGGCCGTTGGCGTCCGTGCCGCACTCACCGCGCGCGGTCCAGTCACCCTCGTCGGCCGGGTTGGAGTCGCGGCCGTTGTTGTCGCGGGCACGAGCCGAGTCGGAGACGAAGTCGTACCCCGCGACGACCTTGGACGCCAGATCGCTGTGCGCGACGTAGCCGGTGTCGATGACCGCGACGGTCACGCCCGCACCGGTGGAGCTGGACCACGCACCGGGCACGTTCATGCCCGCGGTGGCCTCGAACAGGTCCCACTGCCGGGAGTACTCGGTGTCGTTCGGGTCGGCGAACGGCTGCATCAGCAGGTCCGGCTCGACGTAGGCGACCTTCGGGTCGTTCTTGAACGCCTGGATCGTGTTGTCCGCGTTCGTGGTCTTCGACCCGAGGTCGACGACGACCGCGCCGCTCGACATGCGGCGGTGCACGGACTTGCCCTTCTTGCGGGCGTCGTCCGTGGCAGCGGAGTCGGACGAGGCTTCGGCGGTGCCCGGCTTGTAGCCGACGATCAGTCGCTCGAAGGGACGGTTCACCTGGGTCGAGTCCGGCTGGGACTGGATCTGGGCGGGGGCAGCGGTCGCCGATGGGGCGACAACGCTGAGCACGGCGGCGGAAACTGCCGCGGCGCACACACTCGTGCGTCGCATCTTGTTCACGTGAGGTCCTTCCACGCAGGGCCTTCGCGTGCCGTTGAGGGCGTCAGGGTTCTGAACCGGCTGCGGAGGTGGAGGGACCGTAAGTCGCGTCACACCTGCGAAAACAGGTCTAGCCGAGTCCGATAAACGACACTGGCGTGTTCACGACAGGGGTACTGCGCTGAATGGCGCACAATATGGCCGTGTTCGGACACCTGGGCGTTCCGCCGGAGCTGACCGTCGTTTACGAGCTTCTGGTAACGGGCGGAAGCCGCACGACGGAGGAAATCGGCGTTTCCGGTGCGCTGCTGGAGCAGATGCGGGAGCTCGGGCTCGTGCGGCACCTGCCCGGCGACGTCTGGCAGGCCGTGGCACCCGACCTCGCCGTGGAGGCGCTGATCGCGGCACGGGACGAGGCCCACCGCCGGGCACGCGCGGACGTCGGCCCGATGATGGAGCTGTACCTGCGCAACCGCGACGAGGAACTGGCGGACAACGCGTTCGTCGAGGTGATCTCCGGCGTGGACGCGGTCCGCGAGCTGTGGCACACGTTGCTGCGTGGCGCCCGCGAGGAGGTCTGCGTCCTCGACCAGCCGCCCTACGTGACGCCGCTGGGCCAGCACGTCGCGCTGGAGGACGAGACGCGGTCGCGGGACGTGCAGTGGCGCGTCGTCTACGACCGCTCGGCCGTCGACCTCCCCGGCCGCGTCACGGAGATCATCGAACTGGTCGCGGCCGGCGAACGCGCGCGCGTCACGCCGACGCTGCCGTTCAAGCTCGCCGTGATCGACGCGCACGCCGCCGTGCTGCCCGTGGTGAACGGCGACGTGGTGGACAAGGTGCTGCTGATCCGCCCGTCGGCGTTGCTCGACGTGCTGCGGTCGACGTTCGAGCTGTACTGGGACAAGGGGATCCCGTTCAGCCCCGGCGGGATCTACGCGGCGGCGGCCGACGTGGACCCGAACCTGCTGGGGTTGCTCGCGGCGGGGCTGACCGACGAGTCGATCGCGCGGCAGCTCGGGCTGGCGCCGCGGACCGTGCAGCGGCGGGTGCGGCAGCTGATGGACCGGTGCGGGGCGCAGACGCGGTTCCAGGCGGGGGTGCAGGCGATGCGGCGGGGCTGGTTGTAGATCAAGAGGCAACCTCCGGTGATCTTGCGGCGTCTCACTGTGTGCAAGCAGGTACTCACCAGGGGGATTCAAAATGCGCATGCGCAAGGTGATGGCGGCTGCCCTGACGGGCCTCGCGTTGATCGGGCTCGCGGGAACGGCGACGGCGTCGCAGGAGTCGACGTGGCCGCCGAAGGACGTCACGCCGGTCGTCAAGACCAAGGCGGAGCTGGAGCAGCTGGCGGCCGGGTTCACCGCCCGCCAGCAGGAGACCTACCCGCGGATCTTCCGCTCCTCGAACGTCACGCTGTCGCCGTGGGGCGGCGAGTCGCCCGGCTCCATCAGCGACGGGCAGCAGTACCTGACCAGCAGCGGCTCCTACGAGCGCAAGGGTGTCCAGACCCAGGTGTTCGTCCAGGTCAACGCGCCGGGCTTCTTCCAGACGTCGCCGGAGCAGCTGTGCGAGCGCAACGCCTGCACCGGCCAGGTGCGGGACGGCCGGGGTGGGCTGACCGTGTTCACCGAGAACACCGTGCACGGCATCACGATCGCGTGGAACTACCGCCGCAACGGTGAGGTCGTGTGGGCGCAGAGCTGGGCTCAGGACTCGAAGGCGCAGGTGGCGGCCGTGGCCTCCGACCGCGCCTACTCCTTCACCCGGTAGCGGGTGCGGGTCAGCTGACCTCCACCGCGGCGCCGCCCGGCGGGCGGCCCGGCCGGTGACCAGAGAGCGGGCGCTTCCGGTCGTGGAAGCTACCGGAAGCGCCCGCTCGGTCAGCTGGCGACCTTGCGCGCGGCCACCAGCCGTCCGTCCGCGAAGCCCTCGACGCGCACCTCCTGCCCGGTCGCGGTCAACGTCGCGGTGTGCGCGCCGTCGGTCACGTCCAGCGAGGTCATCGGGCGGCCGTCGACGTAGACGTCCACCCGGTCGAGGTTCACGGTGTCCAGGGAGACGGTCGTGCCCGCGACCGCCACGCCGAGCCTCCGCACCGGCAGCTCTCCCAGCAGCTCGCCCGCGCGGGCGAGCAGGTCCTTGTTGCCCTCCAACAGGTCCGTGCGCGTCACCTTGTGCTGGTGCGTCGGGCGCACGCCCAGGTCCTCCACCGGCGTGCCGGCGAGCTTGCCGACGCGCAACGTGCGGCGGATCGACACGCGCATGTTCGCCTTGTTGGGCAACGGTTTGTACGGCGACTCGGCGTCGATCGGCGCCGGGAGCCTCAGCAGGGTCATCAGAAGCCCGTGCGTCCACACGTTCGCGCCGCCCGCGCCGGTGTTGTCGTCCACGCCGAGGATCGGGCCCAGCTCGTGGTCGGCCCAGCCCGCGGCGAAGATGTCGGTGGCCGAGTAGCAGCGCGCGTCGGTGATCAGCACGACCGGGCCGTGGTAGGTCTGGCCCACCGCGTTCGCGCCGTCGACCGGCGTGATCGTGTGCGAGCAGGAGAACGCCTGGCCCGTCTCCGTCGAGCTGTCGAGGGACGGGAACCACGGGCCCAGGTCGATCTGGCCGGTCGGGTCCTCCGCGTGCCGGCGGCAGATGCGCAGGTTCAGCGGCGTGCTGAGGAACTGCACGGGTTCGGGCTGGATCGGGCGCGGCGTCATCGTCTGGAGCAGGAACTCCGACGCGAAGATGTGGCCGCCGCCGTTGTCCCGCACGTCGACGATGAGTCCGTTCTGCGGCAACAGGGACGCGAGGCGGACGAACTCCGCGAGGAACGCGTCCGGGTCGTCGACGCTGAACGTGAAGATCCGCAGGTGCCCGAACGTGCCGGACGGCGTCACGACGGGACGGGCGCGGAACACGCCGGGCATCGTCGTCGGCACGTCCTGCGCGGCCATCGCGACCGCTCCCCCGGCGGCCTCCGCCTGCACGACCTTGGGCGCGTGCAACAACTTCTTCGCGCGGGCCTTCTCGTCGGAGTCGAGGTCGACGCCCTGCGCGGCCGCCGCCGGGCTGAGCGAGTCGACGTCCGTCATCGGCGGCAGGTTCTCGGTGACCTGCCAGTCGACCCGGATCTCCTCTGCCGCACCGGTCTCGTCGCGGTAGCTGACGACGACCCAGTCCTCGTCGGGCGGGAGCTGGATCACCAAGGGGCGCAACGTGAGCGACTCCAGGCCGCGGGCGAGGTTGGCCGCCGTGTTGCTGCCCGCGAAGATCGCGCCGTTCAGCGCGACCGCGCGCGCGATCGGGGTGCCGTTCCAGTGCGTCACCTCGGCGCCGACCGCAAGCCCGTCGAAGTCCGCGACCGTGCGGGCGACGACGTACTGCTCCGTGCCGTCGGCGGCGAAGCAGCGCTCCAGCTGGAACGGCAGGAAGGCGATCCTGCCCGCGAACGGCGCGGGCAGCAGGTAGTTCGTGTGCAGGTCGCGCACCGAGTGGAAGGTGCTCGACAGCTCGCGGTGGAACTGCCACTCGGGTTCGGCCGAGGCGTCGGTCTGCCGTTCGAGTCTGGCTCTGAGCACTCTGAGTCTCTGCACCGGGTTCACGGCGTGCATGGCGACTTTCAGAGGCAGGTGCGCGTAGTTCTGCTCGAGCAGGACCAGCGCCTGGTCGACGATGAGCTTGCGCTGCGCCAGCGTGAGCGTGCCCGCGGTGGCGAGGAACTCGGCCAGGCCGACGGAGTTTGCGACGTTCGGGTGAGCGGTTGCGGTCATGGTGGGGCCTCCTTGCTCAGTAGAGGCTTCGAAGGCGGTCTGGATACACCTTTTTCACCCGTTCGGCCGCTAACCGGAGCAGTTTTCGGGACGACAACTGGAGTAAAGGGGAGGCGCCATGTCCGCACGCGTCCTGGAACTTCGCATACACGGGGTGAACAACACGCCACCGGACGCGATGCTGGGCCTCCCCGATCACGCCGTGGAACAGTTCCGCGGGGACCGGTTCGGCAGCTTCTGGCGGCCGAACCCGGACAAACTCGCCGAACTGCCACCGGATCACGCCGGTCAGGTGCCCGCAGGCGTGCGGCGCGAGGCGTATTCGTGGGGCGGCATGGCGCGCAGCACTCCCGGGGTGCCGGGCAGCGGGGTGCCGTCGGTGCTCGCGAACGCCTTGGGGCGCGTGGGATGGGCGCTGCTGCTGCCGTTCGGGCTCGCGAACGTCGCCTACTGGTCCCGGAAACTGCCCGACGGCTCGTACACAGGCGCGCGCCGGATGGCGTGGTGGAACGCCGGGCGCGGGGCGGCGTCGACGCGGCTGTTCGGGCTGGGGCTGACGGTGTTGCTGGTGCTCGCCGTGTGCGAGGTGGCCATCGACGTCTTCGCGGTCCAGTGTTCGCTGCCGGACGTGACGTGCAAGCGGGTGCCGGAGTTCCTGGACGTGCTCGGGGATCCCGCGCGGCACGTCCGGGTGCTGGCCGCGTCCGCCGTGCCGCTGGTGCTGTTGCTCGGGTTGCTGGCGCTGACGTCGTTGTCGCGCAGCAGGTACGAGTCGGCGGCGGCGCGGGTGGAGCCGGCACCGCGGGACGGCGTGGTGCTCAGCCGCAGGTCGATGTGGGAGGGCAGTCCCCGGATCCGGCGGCTGTCGCGGCTGCACATCTCGGCCGGGTGCTGCGTCGTGGTGCTGGTGACCAGCACCGCGTTGTGGCAGCACGGGTTCTTCGCCGTGATGACCGTGCTGGCCGGCGTGGTGCTCGCGGTCGTGACGGCACGGGTCGTGGTGACGACGGCCGACTGCCCGGACGTGCCGACGCGCGAGAAGGGCGGGCTGTGGTCGTGGCTGCTGATGGTCGCGGCCGTGGTCGTGCTGGCGGTGCACGGGTTCGGGTTGTACCTGGCCGAGCCCGCTTTCGACGGCCCGCTGTGGCTCACGTCGTGGGGTCCGCCGGTGGTCGTCGTGGCGTTGCTCGGGTCGGTGATGGCGGCGTGGTCGTGGCGGCGCAACGACGCCAAGGGGCCGTTGGTGCTGCTGGTGTTGTTCGTGGCGTTCATGGTCGCCACGTACTGGGTTCCGCTCGCCTGGGTCGGTGCCGCGGTGTTCGGCGGGGCGCTGGCGTGGCGGGCGCGACCGCGGGCCGGGGACGAGTGGCAGGCGTGGCGCGGAGCCGGGCCCGGTGTGCTGCTGGGGTTGTCGTTGTTGACGTCGGTGATGCTGTCCTCGGTGCTGGTGCTGACCTTCCGGGGCTGGGTGGGCACCGGGCTGGTCGTGCCGTCGTTCTACTCGTGGTTCTCCGCCGCGTTCGCGTGTGCGCTGGTACCGCTGGTCCTGCTGGTGCTCGCGCAGGCGTTCGTGTTGCTGTCGCGGCTGATCACGCCCGCGGTGCTGGACGGCGACGCCGACGCGCTCGTCGTGCGGGTGCGGCACGTGGTGGCGGTGGCGCACCGGGCGGAGAACGTGGCGGGCGCGCTGTCGTTGCTGGGCGTGCTTTCCCTGCTGCTGACGACCTACCTGACGTTCGCCGCGCCGTCGTGGGCGTCGTGGTGGGGCGTCGCGTGGGTGGTCGGCAAGGGCGACTGGGTGACCGGGCTCGCGGGCGTGGCGGTGGTCGGGTCGTTCGTCGGGGCCGGGATGCTGACGAACCGGCGCCCGCTCGGGCTGGTGTGGGACCTGATGTGCTTCCTGCCGCGCACGGCGCACCCGTTCGCACCGCCCTGCTACGCGGAACGCGCGGTGCCCGAGATCGCGGACCGGTCGCGGGAGTTCCTGGACTCCTCGCCGGAGAACCGGGTCGTGCTGTCGGCGCACAGCCTGGGCGCGGTGCTGGCCGTCGCGGCCCTGTACGCGTTGCCCACCGGCTACTTGCGACGGACGCAACTGCTGACGTACGGCGTGCAGCTGAGGCCGTACTTCGGGCGGATCTTCCCGGAACTGCTGGGTCCCGCGGTGCTCGGCGTGCCGCCGGTGCGGGCGGGCGCGATGTTCTCGTGCGATCCGTGGGGGCGTGCGCCGGGATCTTCTCCCGGGGGCGGGCTGTCGGAGTTGCTCGGGAAGAGCTGGCTCAACCTGTGGCGCCGCACCGACTACCTCGGGTTCCCGGTGCACGGCTGGGACGACAACCCGCGCGACCGCCGCGCCGGCGAGACCGACGGTGCACCGGACGCGGTGGAGACCCACGGCGGCTACCACCTGTGCGCGGCCTACCGGCAGGCGTTCGCGGACCTCGTCTCGATTGATCTGAACCAGTCGCCCGATCGTGGACGTGGAGGGGGTGGGAACCTGGAACGCAGTTGAACCAAGGAGAGACATGCGCACGTCTGTGGCGACCCTCGCGGGTGCCGTTCTGCTCATCGGCGGGCTGGCCGCCTGCTCGTCGTCGCCCACCGCTCCCCCGGCCGCGCCGCCCGCTCCGGCGATCAAGCCGATCGCCGAGACGTCGGTGGCCGCCCCCGCCGCGACCGGGAACCAGCCCGCGGGCGTGACCTACGACGTGGCCCGCATCCCGGTGGGCGCCAAGCTCTCCACGGGCTCGTCCGTCACAAGTGGACGGACCGCCGTCGAGCTGACGGTCTCCGGCCTGCTGCCGAACACGAAGTACGGCGCGCACGTGCACACCAAGCCGTGCGGTGCCAAGGGAGCCGACGCGGGCCCGCACTACCAGAACCAGAAGGACCCGGTGTCGCCGAGCGTCGACCCGGAGTACGCCAACGCGGAGAACGAGATCTGGCTCGACTTCACGACCGACGCGTCGGGTGCCGCGACCGGCAAGGCGAGCGTGCAGTGGGAGTTCCGCAAGGGCGAGGCCAACTCCGTGATCGTGCACGCCACGCACTCCAGCACCGAGCACGGCAAGGCGGGCACCGCCGGTGACCGCCTCGCCTGCCTCACCGCTGCCTTCTGAACGGCGTCTTCCTAGACCGGCCAGCTCAGGGCCACTCCCGCGGAGAGGTGTGGCCCTGACACCGGTTCCCGCACGGCCGCGCGCACGAGGTTCAGCACCTCGTACCGGGGTCCGGCGCGGCGGACGAGGCCCCGCAGGCACAGCTCCCTCATCGGCCCGCCGTGCCCGCCGTCCTCCCCTTCGGCCAGCCGGGCCAGCAGCGCACGCCCGTCTTCGTCCAAAGTGGACAGCGAGCGGCGCAGCGAGTCCCGCAGGTGGGCCGACGTGGGGTCGAGCGGGTTGGACCGCAGCCGTTCCAGCAGGTGCTGCGGCGAGTAGACCATGAACCACCCGGCCGCGAACTCCAGCGCCGACGGCAGGCCGTCCAGTTCGTGCACCAGTCCCGTCAGGGCCGCCTGGTTGGCGGGCTCCGGCCGGAACGCCGGCCGCACCCGGTGCACGTGCGTGAGCAGCAGCTTGACCGCCGCGTCGTCGCCCAGCGCGCCCAGTGGGAACAGGTGCTCGCCGGGCAGGCCGGTGGGTTCCAGTGCCGTGACGACGATCCGCAGGCGCGGGTGCGCCTCCAGCAGGCGCGGGTCGGGCCGCTGGTCGGTGACGAGGACGGTGTTCTGCTCGTCGTCGACGGACGGGTTCGCCTGCGCCGGGTGCCACAGCACGGACCAGCCGTGCCGGAAGTGCAGTTCGCCCGCGACCTCCAGGGCGAGGCGCGTCTTGCCCACGCCGCTGACGCCGGTGATGGTGATCAGCCGCCGCGCGACGTCGAAGGGCGCGCCGAACACGACCCCGGCCACGTCCCGGGCACCCGTGCCACGCGCACCGCCGGAGCCGACGTCCTGCCGGCCACCCGCACCACCGGAGCCGACGTCCTGCGGGCCGCCCGCGCCACCACGCGCACCGCCGGCACCACCTCTGACGTCCCGAAGGCCGTCCGCGCCACCGCTCACGTCCAGGCCGCCAGGAGCCCCCACCCCGGGCCGTCCTTCCGTGAGCAACGCCATCAGCGCCGCCGTCTCCGCCTCACGTCCCACGATCACCCCGGACGACCCGGCCGGCGCGGGCGGTGCCACGGCGGTGCGTCCCGCCGCCCGTCCCCCCGCCTGCTGCAGGTCCGCGCGGCTGCCCTCGTCGAGCCTCAGGCCGTCGGCGAGCAGTCTCACCGTCTCCGCCCTGGGCGAGCGGGTGCGTCCGCACTCCAGGTCCCGGATCGCCCGGACGCTCACCATCGCGAAGTCAGCCAGCTGCTGCTGGGTGAGGCCCGCGCCGATGCGATGCGTGCGCAGCAGTTCTCCGAACTCCCTCATCCCGTTCCCTCCCTCGACGTCGAGTCTCGGGCCGATCGGGCGGCAATACATGGGTGGCGATCCCCCATATTCACCTCACCCACCTAAATCTGGGGGGTTGGTCCCCATGTGCCGCGCGCCCGCGCATGCGACGTTGACCGGGTGACCTCCGCGGCCGAGACCAGCACCGGCGAGAGCTGGACAGCGGCGTTCGCCCACGCCCTGAGCCCGCTGATCGACGCGTCCAGGGCCGAGGTGGCGCCGCCGTTCGACGCCGCGTTCGCCGAGCAGCTCGGCACGCGGCTGGTCGGCATCGCGGCGCGCACGCTCGTGCTCGAACTGCACCGCGCGAAGCCGGCGCTCACGAGCCCGACCAGCGAGGAACGGTTCACCGAGTTCACCCGCACGCTGAACCTGTCGGCGATCTTCACCCGCTACCCGGTGCTCGCGCGGCTCCTCGCGCAGGCCTGTGAGCAGGCGGTGTCCACGCACCACGAGCTGGCGTCGCGGTTCACCCGTGATCGCGGGCGGATCGTCCGCACGATCTTCGCGGGCCACGACCCCGGCGCGCTGGTGTCGGTCGAGTCGGGCCGGGGTGACGCGCACCAGCAGGGCCGGACCGTGGCGATCCTGACCTTCGAGACCGGCGCGAAGCTCGTCTACCGGCCGCGGCCGATCGGGCTGCACACGCGGTTCCAGGAACAGCTCGACTGGCTCTCCACGCGGACCGGAATCACCTTCCGCACCCCGAGGCTCCTCCCCCGCGACGGCTACGGCTGGCTCGAGCACATCCCGTACGAGCCGTGCGCGGACGTGGCCGGGGTCGCCGAGTTCTACCAACGGCTCGGCGCGCTGCTGGCGTTGCTCTACGCGGTCGACGGCACGGACATGCACTACGAGAACCTCATCGCGTGTGGTGACCAGCCGGTGCTCGTGGACGTCGAAACGCTCTTCCACCCCACTCTCACGCCGGACACCGATCCGGCCGCACGGGCGTTGGTCGACTCTGTGCACCGCACGGCTCTGCTGCCGCACGTGTTGCTGGGTGACAACGGCGTCGCGGACGTGTCCGGGGTCGGCGGCGACCGCGGCGTGCTGTCGCCGACCGACGCCGTCGACTGGGCCGATGCTGGAACGGACCGGATGCGCCTGGTCCGGCGTCCCAAGACGGCGAGCGGCGCGGCCAATCGGCCGGTGCTGGACGGCGTCCACGCCGAGCCCGCCGACTACCAGGACTCGCTGCTGGCCGGGTTCCAGACGGCCTACGACGCGATAGTCGCGCACAGGGACGAGTTGTTGCGGCTCGTCCGGAAGTGCGCCGACGAAGAAGTGCGGTTCATCGCGCGCGCGACACGGCAGTACGCGCGGCTGCTCGACGAGTCCACGCATCCGTCCGTGCTCGCCGACGCGCTCGACCGCGATCTGGCGTTCGGCGTGCTGGTGGTGGACGATCCGCTGCTCGACCGGCTGGTGCCGTTCGAGGTGTCCGACCTGTGGCGCGGCGACGTGCCGCTGTTCACGTGCAGGCCGGGTTCGACCGACCTGTGGACCGCGTCCGGGCTCCGGCTGCCGGGGATGCTGCCGGAGCCCGGGCTGCACGCGGTCACCCGCAAGGTCCTCGCGATGAGCGAGGTCGACCGGCACGACCAGCAGTGGGTGATCACGGCGTTGCTGGCCTCGCGCCCGCGACCGGTGTCTCACCACAGCGGTGTCCCCGTCGCGGCCCACGCCGCACCCGTCGACCCCGACCCGGCCCGGCTGCTGTCGGCCGCGTGCGGGATCGGGGACCAGATCCTCGCGCACGCCGTCACCGGCAGGGACCGGGTCAACTGGCTCGGCCTCGAACTCGTCGACGACCGGCACTGGACGGTGCAACCGCTCGGCGCGAGCCTCACCAACGGCTACACGGGTGTGGCGCTGTTCCTCGCCGAACTGGGGGCGCTCACCGGTGCCGCGCGGTACGTCGACTTCGCCCGCGACGCCCTGCGGCCGTTGTCCGCGCTGCTGGACCTGTTCGCGGCGGAACCGGAACTCGTCGCGGCCGCGGGCGGCGGGATCCACGGCCTGGGCGGCATCAGCTACGGCCTCGCGCGCCTCACGCCGTTGCTCGGTCTCGACCCGGACCTGCTCACGCGGGCGGTGTGCCTGATGCCCCGGGAGGACTCGTCGTGCAGCGTCGTGGACGGCGTGGCGGGCGCGCTGGCCGCCATGCTCGCCGTCGGAACGCCCGAAGCGCTGGAACTGGCCGATCACTACGCCTCTACTTTGCGTAGGTCCTTCACCACCGCAAGCGGTTTCGCGCGCGGCCGTGCGGGTGTCGGATGGGCGCTGAAGCGTTACGCGGCAACGGTTCGTGACGAACCGTCTCAAATGGCTGCACGCGATCTCCTGGAGTGCGACGCGCTCGACCCGACCGACACCGGCTGGTGCACTGGCCTCGCCGGCGTCGCCCTCGCGCGCGACGACGAACGCCTCGCCGGACTGCTCGCGTCCCGGGAACCGTTGCGGGACATGAGTCTCTGCCACGGCGAGCTGGGCGTGGTCGAGGCGCTGGCCGCCCACCACCCGAGCGCCGCGACCCGGCGCACGGCGTTGCTGCTGGGAGCGTTGGAAGAAAACGGACCGCACTGCGCGACGCCCGGTGGTGTCCCCTCACCCGGACTGCTGACGGGCCTGGCCGGCATCGGCCACGGTCTGCTGCGGCAAGGGTTCCCGATCCCGTCCGTGTTGTTGCCCCACCCACCCCGAGAAGAGGAGCACTCCCGATGAACGAGTCCCTGCACCGCACCGCCGACCAGCACGAACCGGCCGAGGACGCGATCGGGGAGATGGAGCTCGCACCCAAGACGTTCGCGGGTGCGCGCGCCCGTGCGCTGATGGGTCTGACGATGGCGATGAGCGCGTTCGTGGCGATCACCCCAGCCATCTCGGACACGACGGTGAGCGACAAGTAAGAAAGTTTCACCCCGAATACGCCTGGGCAGCCGATAGGGAACCTGTCCAGGGAACGTTAGGGTCCAGACATGCAGACCCGAGCCCCCCACGTGGTCGGCCGTGATCGTGAGGTCACGGCCATCACGGGGGCACTCGGCCAGACGCGCGAGTCCCGCGGTGGCGCCGTCTTCCTCACCGGGGAGGCGGGCATCGGCAAGTCGCGGCTGGCCAGGTTCGCCGCGGGCCAGGCCTACGACGCGGGCATGCGGGTGCTCAAAGGACGCGGCACGACCATCGGCCCGATGGTGCCGTTCCGGCCGATCGCGGAGGCGTTGCTGGGCCTGTTCCGCGGCGATCCGCCGGACGACTCGGCGCTCGGGCCGTACAAACCGGTGCTGGGCACGCTGATCCCGGACTGGCACGACCACAGGTCCACGACCGAGTCGGTCGTCGTGCTGGCCGAGGCGGTGCTGCGGCTGCTCGCGTCGGTGGCGCGCAAGACGCCGTGCCTGCTGGTGCTCGAGGACCTGCACGAGGCCGACGCGGAGACGCTCGCGGTGGTCGAGTACCTCGCGGACAACCTGGAGGACCAGCCGGTACTGCTGCTGGCGACGATCCGCACCGAACCCGGTCACGCGCTGGAACTCGTGCACCGGATGGTGCAACGCGGCTCCGGCGGGCTGCTCGAACTGCACCGGCTCTCGCAGGACGAGGTGGGGCGGATGACGTCCGCCTGCCTGGACAGCGACCTGGTGCCGGCCGAGCTGGTCGATCGCTTGTGGACGGACAGCGCCGGGAACCCGTTCGTCATCGAGGAACTGCTGCACGGCATGGTCAGCGGCGGCCTGCTGGTCGCGGGCGCGCAGGGCTGGCAGGTGCTGGGTTCGCTGAAACTGCCCGTGCCGGCGGCGTTCGTGCGCAGCGTCGCGCACCGCACCGACCGGCTGGGGCCGCAGGGCCGCGAGGTGCTGTCCATCGCGGCCGTGCTGGGGCACCGGTTCCCGCTTTCGGTGGTGCAGAAGGTGACCGGGACGGACGACCGGGCGTTGCTCAGCCACCTGCACGCCGGGGTGGCCGCGCAGCTCGTGACGCCGGACGAGCCCGCGCCGGACTGGTACGCGTTCCGGCACCCGCTGACCGCCGACGCGCTGCTGGCGCAGCTCACCCCGGCCGAGCGCGTGGACCTGTCGGCGCGCACGGCGGACGCGATCGAGGACCTGCACCCCGGCCTGCCCGGTGACTGGTGCCCGCTGGTCGCGAAGCTGCGGTTCGACGCCGGTTCCCGCGCGCAGGCGGGACTCCTGTTCGCCGAGGCGGGCAAGCGGGCGCTGACCGGTGGTGCCGCCGTGTCGGCCGTCGCGTTGCTGGACCGCGCCCAGGACCTGCTGCAGGACTCCTGCGCCGCACGGGCCGAGGTGCTCGACACGTTGCTGCCCGCGTTGGCCGAGACCGGCGACTTCGAACGCGCCTTCGCCCTGGAAATCGGTGACCTGCAGGGCTCCCTGCGCGCGAAGGTCCACACGCGACTGTCCAGGGTGGCCTACCTGGCCGGGTGGTTCACCGAGGGTGCGGAGCAGGTCCGGATCGCCAGGACGTTGCTCGGCCCGGACGCTCCGGACGACCTCACCGCGCAGCTGGACGTCAACTCCGCCTACCTGGCGCTGAACATCGCGAGCGCGGACCGGATCTCGTCGGCGGCGGGCCTCGCGCGGCAGGCGGCGCTCGCGGCCGACCGCGCCGGGTTGCCGATGGTGGCGTGCGAGGCGTGGCAGCTGCTCGGGATCATCGCGCGGGAGCAGGACATCGACGAGGCGAACGCGTGCTTCAGCAAGGCGCTCGCGCTGGCCGACGAGCACCAGCTGCCGATCCAGCACGTCTACGCGCTCGTCCGGCTGGCGGGCAACGACTGGCTGCGGCACGGCAGCACGGCGTCGCTGGACCGCACGCACGCCCAGGCGTGCCGGGTGGGCGCGATCACGGTGGCGCACAACGTGGACGCGATCCTCGCGCTGCAGTCGGTGCTGACCGGCGACTACGCGGCGGCCGCCGGGCAGATCGACCGGTGCCTGCGCACGACGACGCGCCTGCGGTTCCACGCCCTGACCCGCTACCTGCTGATGGCGAAGGCCGTGCTGGCCGCGCACCAGGGCGACCGCGCCGGGACCGACGACGCCATCGGCGAGTTCGAGGCCGTGGCGAAGAGCGGCGCGCAGGAGTACCCGCTGTGCTTCGGCCTCGCCCGCGCTTTCTGCGCGTTGCTGGAGGAGAACCACGGCCTGGCGATGACCGAGCTCGACCGCGCGCTCGACCTGGAATCGCAGAACCCCTCGACGTTCCACCTGTCCGGCACGCACGGGCTGCGCGTGCTGCTCGGCGTGCTGGACGGCCGGTTCGACTGGCCGCAGTACGACGAACTGACCGCGACGTCCGCCGCCGCGATGCGCTGGAACCGTCAGTTCACCGACCTCGCGCACGCGGTGCTGCTGGGCCGCGGCGGGCGGTTCGACGAGGCCCTGGAGGCGTTCGAGCGCGCCCAGGAGGCCGCCGCGCCGTACCCGCTGGCCCGGCACCTCGGTCTGCGGCTGGTGGCGGGTTCGGCGGCCGGGTGGGGGGATCCGGTGGCGTGGCTGCGCTCGGCCGAGGAGTTCTTCCACCAGGCGACGGTGCCCGCGGTCGCGTCGGCGTGCCGGGGGTTGTTGCGGCAGGCGGGAGTGCCGGTGCAGCAACGGCGCAGCGGCACCGACTCGGTGCCGGCCCAGCTGCGCGGGCACGGCGTGACGGTGCGCGAGTTCGAGGTCTTCGTGCTGCTGGCTGACCGAATGGGCAACAAAGCGATCGGCACGCGCCTGCACATCTCACCGCGCACGGTGGAGAAGCACGTGGCGTCGCTCATCGCGAAGACGGGCCAGCCCGACCGGGAATCCCTGTCCGCGTACGCCGCCGCGCTCGGCCGCTGAGTCCGGCGCGACGGCGTCACGCCGAACCCGCGAGCGCCCCGGTCGTCACTGCTCGGCTGACCCGGGCTCGGTCATGGTGCGCATCATCCTCGCCTTCACGGTGTCGGGCGCGACCTTGCCCGCGATGGCCTGGACCTTGTTCTTGAGCGAGCCCGCCACCACGTGGTCGTCGCCCTTCATCAGCGCCTCGAAGCCCTGCCGCGCCACCTCGGCGGGATCGTCCTTCTCCCCGGTGGCGACCAAGGTGTCCTGCATGCCCGCCCGGTCGAAGAACTCGGTGTCGGTCGGGCCCGGCATCAGCGTGGTGACGCTGACCCCGGTGTCGCGCAGTTCCTCCCGCAGCCCCTGCGCGAACGACGCGAGGAACGCCTTGGAGGCGGCGTAGACGGAGTGGAACGGGCCCGGCGCGGTGGCAGCGATGGACGACGTGAAGAGCACCCTGCCCTGCTTGCGGTCCACCATGTCGCCGATCAGGCGGTGTGCCAGGTGCACGGAGGAGCGGACGTTCAGGTCCACGATCTCCAGGTTGTCGCCGAGCGAGGTGTCGCGCACGAAGTCCCCGCCGACGCCGACGCCCGCGTTCACCGCGAGCACGTCGACGGGACGTCCCATCGTGCGGATCCGCGCGACGAGCGACTCCACCCCCTCGTAGGCGCGCAGGTCCGCACGCACCGGTTCGACCCGCACACCTCCGCTGCGCAGCCGCAGTTGCGCGGCGGTGTCGTCCACCCTCTCGTCCTCGGCCACGACGACGACGTCAAAGGCGTTGTCCGCCATCACCTTCGCGAGTTCGTAACCTATACCGCTCGTTGCACCGGTTACCACGGCAAGCGCATTCACAGGTGTTCTCCTTCCGGCTCACCGGCTGGTTACCCATGACCGGCAGGTCGATGCGACATCGGCCGAAAGTCCGATGCAACCTCCCCGAGGTATCAGGTGTCCTTATCGGTAGGTTGGCTGAAACGACATGGGGGACATTCGTGCGCAAATTCGTTCTCGCGCCGCTGTGCGCGCTGGTCACGGTGAGCGTGGCTGCGTGCAGTCCGTCAGGTCCGGACCAGGCCAATCCGGAACTGGCACCGCGCGGCACGCAGATGACCAAGGTCAAGCCCACCAAGCAGGACCTGACGACGAAGCTCAGCATCGCGGGCAAGGTCGAGATGAACCCGACGTTCGGGCTCGTCGCGCCGGTCGCGGGGCAGGTCAGGTACTTCGACGTACCGGCACCGAACGGCACGCCGACCAGGCCGATCCGGGTCGCGACGGTGTGGAAGGACCAGACACCGAACTACGTCGAGGCCCCGGCGGGGTCGACGTTCAGCGGCAGGCTGGTGGACGACAAGGCGACGGTGACGGCGGGCATGCCGATCGCGTCCGCCAAGCACGTCGGGTACGCGCTCGTCGGCGACATCGACGGGCAGCAGGCGTACAAGATCAACGGCGCGCTGACCGACGTGACGGCGCAGATCAAGAACGGCCCGGGCCCGTTCCCGTGCACCGTGCTCGGCACGATCGCCGCGCTGCCGTCCGGCACCATCCCGGAGAAGCCCCCGGTGACGCCGGACACCAAGGACGGCGAGAAGAAGGACCAGCCGCAGCAACCGCAACAACCCCAGCAGCAGCCCAGTTCCTCGACGGGTCTGCGGATCGTGTGCACGGCGCCGGCGGACGTGCAGATGATCAACGGCGCCACCGCGTCGATCGAGGTCACCACGGGCAAGTCGGCACAGGCGCTGGTCGTGCCGGTCGAGGCCGTGGCGGGACAGCAGGGCAAGGGCAAGGTCGACGTGATCGCGCAGGACGGCTCGCGCCGCACCACCGACGTGACGCTGGGCCTGACCGACGGCAAGGTCATCGAGATCAAGTCGGGTCTCACCGGTGACGAGGAACTGGCCGTGCCGGGGCCGAACCTGCCGGAGGGCCAGCAGCAGGGCGGCGACCAGAGCAAGCCGACGGGACCGTGATGACGCAGTCCTTCGACCAGCCGACCGTGCAGGTGCAGCCGGCCCAGGCGCCGCTGTTGCAGCTCACCGGGATCACGAAAGTCCTGAAGGGCCAAGGCGAACCGCGGACGATCCTGTCCGGTGTGGACTTCACCGTGCACGCGGGGCAGAGCGTCGCCATCCTCGGCCGCTCGGGTTCGGGCAAGTCGACGCTGCTGTCGTTGATCGGCCTGTTCGACAAGGCCGACGAGGGCCAGTACCTCTTGCACGGCAACGACATCACGAAGCTCGCCGAACGCAGGGCCGCGGCGTTGCGCAGCGCGGAGTTCGGGTTCGTCTTCCAGCGCTTCTTCCTGCTCAAGCACCTCACCGCGGCGCAGAACGTGGCGATGGCGCTGGTGAACGGCCAGGGCTGGTCGTCGCGGCGCAAGCGCAAGCAGCAGGTGGAGGAGGCGCTGGAGCAGGTCGGCATCGCGCACCTGTCGAAGTCCAAGCCCAGCAGGCTTTCCGGCGGTGAGCAGCAGCGCGTCGCGATCGCCCGCGCACTGGTGCGGCAGCCGCGCATCATCCTCGCCGACGAGCCCACGGGCGCGCTCGACACCGAGACCGGCAACCTCGTCGTCGAGGTGCTGCTCAACACGACCAGGCAGGGCTGCGGCCTCGTGCTGGTCACGCACGACCACGACCACGCGCGCAAGATGGGCCGCGTGATGGAGCTGCGCGACGGGCGGTTCAACTGATGCTTTCCGGCAAGTTCCGGTCCGCCGTGGTCATCGGCGGACAGGGCATCCGCGCCCGCAAGCTGCGCACGTTCCTGTCGATGGTGTCGCTGTTCCTCGGCGTCCTCGCGGTCGTGGCGGTGCAGGCGGGCTCCGAGATCGCCGAACGGGCGATGCTCACCAACATCGAGCTCCAGGCGGGCAAAGACGGCACGATCATGGGCTACGTCCCCGGCGAGAAGGGCGCGCCCGGCATCGTCGAGTCGACCCTGAAGGGCCGCACCGACGCCGTCGCGATGATCAGCTCGCGCGCCGTCATCGGCGAGCCGGGTGTGCGCCCCGTCAACGAGGGCGGCATGCCGTTCGAGTACGCGGGCCGCGGCGGCGACTACGGCGGCCCGATGGTCTACTGCGACGCCAACGGCACCTGCACCGAGCAGAAGCAGCAGGAGAAGAAGCCGGCCGGCCAGGCCATCGAGGTCGGCCTGGTGGCACTGACCGGCGACATCCGCCCGTTCAAGCCGTTCCGCCCGGTCTCCGGCAGCTGGCTCGAGTTCGGTTCGACGCCTTCACTGGCTCCGCGCATCGTGCTGAACGAGGAGGCCGCCAAGGGTCTCAACCAGTACCGCGTTCCGGGCGAGATGATGGTCGACGGCGCCACGCACCACATGACGCCGCAGATCCTCGGCGTCGTCACCGACGGCTACAGCCAGCCGCGCGCCTACATGCGCCTCGACGAGCTCCGCACCTGGATGCCGTCCAGCGTCGAACCCAGCGAGGTCGACAAGTTCCGCGGCGGCGGCACGAGCCTCGAGCTCTACCTCGAGCCTGGCACCGACGACCTCCAGCAGTTGCTGAAGTCGAAGATCGTGGCCGCGGGCGTGGCGCAGGAACAGCTGCACTTCCAGGTCGTGAAGTCCAAGGAGAACATGGAGTCCGAGCTGAGGATCATGCGCCTGATCTTCCTCGGCATGGCCTTCATGGTGCTGCTGATC
This sequence comes from Lentzea sp. NBRC 102530, assembly GCF_030269365.1. Taxonomy (GTDB): domain Bacteria; phylum Actinomycetota; class Actinomycetes; order Mycobacteriales; family Pseudonocardiaceae; genus Lentzea. The sequence goes on along the minus strand of NZ_BSTF01000021.1, from coordinate 48,158 downwards.
GGCGTCGCCGGCATCCTCAACGTCGGCCTCGCCACCGTCGGCGAACGCGTCGAGGAGTTCGCGCTGCGCCGCGCGGTCGGCATGTCCCGGCTGCTGCTCGCGGGCATCGTGCTCGCCGAGACGTTGCTGACCGGCCTGTTGACAGCCGGGCTGGCGATCGGCACCGGAGTCGCCGGGCTGCACGTCGCTTTGATGATGTTCGGCAGCCGGTTCCCGTCGCTGGAGGGGACGACGTTCCCCTGGGAGGCGGGCGTCGCCGGGGTGATCGCGGGTCTGGTCGCGGGTGTGCTCGGCGGGTTGATCCCGGCGATCCGGGCGGCGCGGATCCCGATCGCGACAGTCATGCGGGCCTGAGTGCTGTGGCCGTCGAACCGGGGGTTCGACGGCCTCCGTGCTTTCGGCTCGTCGCCGGCGAAGCCCCGGACCGCGGAGATGCGGTCCGGGGCTTCGCGCTGTCCGGCGAGAACTAGTTGAGCTCGTCCGGGTTCGGGCCGATGCGGCCGCCCCGGTCCAGCCCCGCGATCGCCTCCACCTCGGCGTCGGCCAGCTCGAAGCCGAACACGTCGAAGTTCTCCTGGATCCGCGACGGCGTCACGGACTTCGGGATCACGACGTTGCCGATCTGCAGGTGCCAGCGCAGCACGACCTGGGCCGTGGACTTGCCGTGCGCCAGCGCGATCTTCTGCACGACCGGGTCGGTCAGCAGGTCACCGCCCTGGCCGAGCGGGGACCAGGCCTCGGTCTGGATGCCGTGCTGCGCGTTGAACGCGCGCACGTCGGCCTGCTGGAAGTACGGGTGCAGCTCGATCTGGTTGACCGCGGGCGTGACGCCGGTCTCGTCGATCAGGCGCTGCAGGTGCGCGGGCTGGAAGTTGGAGACGCCGATCGCGCGGACGCGACCCTCCTTCTGCAGCTCCACGAACGCCTTCCAGGTGTCGACGTAGTTGTCGCGCGCCGGGGTCGGCCAGTGGATCAGGTACAGGTCGAGGACGTCGAGGCCCAGCTTGGTCATCGACGCGTCGAAGGCGCGCAACGTCGAGTCGTAGCCGTGGTCGTCGTTCCACAGCTTGGTGGTGACGAACACTTCGTCACGGTCCACACCGGACTGCGCGATGGCCGCGCCGGTGCCCGCCTCGTTGCCGTAGGCGGCGGCCGTGTCGATGCTGCGGTAGCCGGCCTTCAGCGCCTCCGCGACGGCCGTGGTGGCCTCCGCGTCGGGCACCTGCCAGACGCCGAAGCCGAGCTGGGGCATGACGACGCCGTTGTTGAGCTTCACGGTGTTCAAAGCGAAATCCTTACTGTGATCAGGGAATCAGCGTCGGTGCGGTGCCGCCGTCGACGCGCAACGCGGCTCCGGTCGTCGCGGACGACAGGTCCGACGCGACGTAGGTGATGAGGTTCGCGACCTCGTGGGGGCGGATCAGACGGCCCAGCAGCAACGTGGGACGTTCGGTGCGGACGAACTCCGCCTCGCCGCCGTCGCCGACGCGGTCGCGGATGAACTCCTCGACGCCGGGCGTCAGGGTCGGGCCGGGCAGGACCGAGTTCACGGTGACGCCGGTGCCCTTGACCTCCTGGGCCATGCCGCGCGAGATCGCGATCTGGGCGGTCTTCGTCATGCCGTAATGGACCATCTCGGTCGGCGTGAAGACGCCGGACTCGCTGCTGACGAAGATCACCCGGCCCCAGCCGCGCTCGACCATGCGGGGCGTGTAGTGCCTGGCCAGGCGGACGCCGGACATGATGTTGGTGTCGAAGTAGCGCTGCCACTCGGCGTCGTCGATCTCGAAGACCGGCTTCGCGCCGTAGATGCCCAGGTTGTTGACGAGCACGTCGACGTCGGGCACCTGCTCGACCAGCGCCGCCGCGCCCTCGGCGGTGGCGAGGTCCGTCGCGACCCCGCGCACGTCACCGTGACCGCTGAGCTTGCCGACGGCCTCGGCCACGGTCTCCTCGCTGCGGCCCGTGACGACGACCGCGGCACCCGCCTTGAGCAGGCCCTCCGCCGCGGCGAAGCCGATGCCGGCGGTGGAGCCCGTCACAAGTGCCGTGCGTCCCGACAGATCCATGTCTCTCCCCGGTAGACTTGTTGAAGACGATTACAAGCGTACGCAATAGTTGCACACGCTGTCTATTCGAGAAGGGTTGACCTATGTCACTGGACGACGACGCCGTCCAGGCGCGCGCGCAGGGCTGGCGGACGCTCGCGGCGTTGCACGCCCGCATCGAGGACCGCCTCGAGCGCGCGTTGCAGAAGGCCCACGAGCTCTCCGTCAGCGAGTACACCGTTCTGGACGTCCTCAACCGTCAGGACGGCTTCCACCTCCGGATGAACCAGCTGTCCAACGCCGTCGTGCTCAGCCAGTCAGCCACGACCCGGCTGGTCACGCGACTCGAGGACCGCGGCCTGCTCGCCCGCTACCTCTGCCCCACCGACCGGCGCGGCATCTACACCGAGGTCACCGAGAAGGGCCACGCGCTGCTCGCCGACGCCCGCCCCACCCACGACGAGGTCCTCGCGCAGTCGCTCGCCGAGGCCACCGAGACGCCCGAGCTGAAGCCACTCGTTGAGGCGCTCGCCAAGCTGTAGGACCAGGGGCAAGATCGCGCGCATGGATCTCCACGCCCTGATCCGCGCCGAGGCACCCCAGGCCGAGCAGCAGCGCGCCCTCACCGAACCGGTGCTGACCGCGCTCGTCGACCACGGCGTGCACCGCCTGATCGCCCCGAAGCGCTACGGCGGCGCCGAGACCGGCCTGCCCGAGTGGAGCCGGACCGTCCAGGAGCTGTCGCGCTCGGACGCCTCCACGGGCTGGACCGCGATGACGACCACCATCTCGTCGTCGCTCGCCTGGTACCTGCCGACCGACGCCGCCGACGAGGTGTTCGGCGACCCTCGCGCGTTGATCGCGGGCACCGCCGCACCGCTCGGCAGGGCGGTCGAGGCCGACGGCGGCTACCGCGTCACCGGCCGTTGGGGCTGGGGCAGCGCCGTCGCGTACTCGTCGTGGATCATCGGTGGCACGATCACGCCCGTTGGCCCGCGTCTGGCCGTGTATCCGCGCAACGACGTCACGATCCACGACACCTGGCACGCCGCCGGCCTGCGCGCCACGGCCTCGCACGAGTTCTCCGTGCAGGACGCCTTCCTGCCCCCGGACCGCGCCATCTGGCCGATCGGCAGCACGCCCGGCATCGAGGGCCCGATCACGATCTTCCCGTACTTCAGCTTCCTCGCCGCGGGCGTCGCGTCGGTGTGCCTCGGCGTGGCCCGCCGCGCGATCGACGAGATCGAGGCGCTCGCCACCGAGAAGACCCCGCAGTACGCGACCACCCGGCTCGCCGAGCAGACCGGCGTGCAGATCGAACTCGCCGTGATGGAGGCCCGGCTCTCAGCCTCGGCGGCGTTCCTGCACGAGGCGTTGAGCACCGCCTGGGAATCGGCGCTGCACGGCGACCCCGCCCCCGACCCGGTGAAGGCACGACTGCGGCTCGCCTGCTCGTTCGTGACCGGCGAGGCGGTCGACGTGACGCAACGGGCGTTCGCGGCGGGCGGTGGCAGCTCGGTGTTCGAGTCGTCGGCGTTGCAACGGTGCCTGCGCGACGTGAACGTGGCCGCACAACACACGGTCGTGTCACGGCGGATGCTGGAGACCTACTCGATGCTCAGGCTGGGCCTCAGCCCGGACATGTCGAGGTTCTGATGGACGCCCTCGAAGCGATCATGACCACGCGGGCCATCCGCCGGTTCACCGGCGAGCCGGTGTCGGACGACGACGTGTGGACGTGCCTGCGCGCCGCCCAGCAGGCCCCGTCGGGCGGCAACGTCCAGCCCACCCGCTACCTCGTCGTCACCGACCCCGAGGTGCGCGAGGAGGTCGGCAAGCTCTACCGCAGCGCGTTCACCAGGTACACCGAGATCGCGCCGGCGCGCACCGACACCGTCGGCCTGCGGATCGGCCGGTCCGCGAACCACCTCGCCGACACGGTGGCGTCCGTCCCGGTCATCGTGTTCTTCCTCATGCCGCGCACGCCGTCGCTGGTGGAGGGCATCGACATCGGACCGGTGCACGCGTCGGTCTACCCGGCCGTCCAGAACTTCTGCCTGGCCGCCCGCGCGCTGGGTCTCGGCACCACGCTGACCACGGTGATCAGGGTCCACCAGGCCGAGGCGCTGGAGTTGCTCGGCGTGCCTGCGCAGTGGGAGATCGCCGCGATGGTCCCCCTCGGGCACCCGGCGGAGAAGTTCTCGGTGGCGAAACGACGCGAGGTGTCGAAGCTGACTTCGTTCAACCGCTGGAGCTAGGGTTCGGGGCATGCCCGACACGCAGTACGAAGACCTGCTCCGCCACGTCCTGAAGGAGGGCGTGCGCAAGGAGGACCGCACCGGCACCGGCACGCGGTCGATCTTCGGCCACCAGCTGCGCTACCCGCTCGCCGCCGGGTTCCCGCTGATCACCACCAAGAAGGTGCACTTCAAGTCGATCGCGTACGAACTGCTGTGGTTCCTGCGCGGCGACTCGAACGTGCGGTGGCTGCAGGAGCACGGCGTGTCCATCTGGGACGAGTGGGCGTCCCCCGAGGGCGAGCTCGGCCCTGTCTACGGCGTGCAGTGGCGGTCCTGGCCCACGCCTGACGGCGGGCACGTCGACCAGATCGCCGAGGTCCTGAAGACGTTGCGGACGAACCCGGACTCGCGCCGGATCATCGTCTCCGCCTGGAACGTCGGCGAGATCTCGAACATGGCGTTGCCGCCGTGCCACGCGTTCTTCCAGTTCTACGTCGCCGACGGCAAGCTGTCGTGCCAGCTCTACCAGCGCAGCGCGGACCTGTTCCTCGGCGTGCCGTTCAACATCGCCTCGTACGCGCTGCTGACGCACATGATCGCCGCGCAGACCGGGCTCGGCGTCGGCGACTTCATCTGGACCGGCGGCGACTGCCACATCTACGACAACCACCTGGAGCAGGTCGAGCTCCAGCTCAGCCGCGAGGCCCGCGAGTTCCCGACGCTGCGCATGGCGGACGCGCCTTCCCTGTTCGACTACTCCTACGAGGACTTCGAGATCGTCGGGTACGACCCGCACCCCGGCATCAAGGCGCCGGTGGCGGTGTGATCGGGCTGATCTGGGCGCAGGCCGCGAACGGCGTCATCGGCCGCGACAACGCGATCCCGTGGCGCCTCCCCGAGGACATGAAGCACTTCCGGGAGACGACCTCCGGCGCGGCCGTCCTGATGGGACGGCTGACCTGGGAGTCGCTGCCGCCGCGCTTCCGCCCCCTGCCCGGCCGCCGCAACCTGGTGCTGTCACGCACGCCCCAGGAGGGCGTGGAGACCTTCGACAGCCTGGAGAAGGCCCTCGCCGACGTCACCGGTGACCTGTGGGTGATGGGCGGCTCGGCGGTGTACGCGGCGGCGCTGCCGTTCGCCGACCGGGTCGAGGTGACCGAGATCCGCGAGGAGTTCGAGGGCGACACCTACGCGCCGGCCGTGGACCGCGAGCCGGTCAGCGTCGGCGAGTGGCTGGAGTCGAGCAGCGGGCTGCACTACCGGTTCGTGAGCTACTGACCGATCGACAGCCCAGACTGTTCAGTCTAGGCTGTCTATTGTGACCGAACCCGTCGCCCTCAACCAGCGGCTGCGCGTGCTCGTCGGACGGTTGCGCCGCAGGTTGCAGGACGAGTCGTCGGTGGACGACCTGACCGCGCCGCAGGCGTCGGCGCTGGCCAGGCTGTTGCTGCTGGGCGAACCGTCGACCGCCAGCCAGCTCGCGGGCGCCGAACGCGTGAAGCCGCAGTCGATGGCCAAGACGCTGACCGCGCTGCACGAGCAGGGCCTCATCCAGCGCGCCGCCGACCCGTCCGACGGCCGCCGCCAGCTGATCACCCTCACCCCCGACGGCCGCGCGGCCGCCCAGGGCGCCCGCGCCACCCGGATCGAGTGGCTGACCGACGCGTTGACGCAAGCGCTGAGCGAGTCCGAACGGCAGGTGATCGCCGAGGCGCTGACGCTGCTGGAGCGCGTGGTGGAGGAATGACCGCCGCCACGGGCTTCGACCGGCGGCTCATCACGCCGCTGGTCGCGGGCGCCGTGCTGAACCCGATCAACACCACGATCCTGTCGGTGGCGCTGGTGCCGATCGGGGCGTCGTTCGGCGAGCCGCCGTCCGCGACCGCCTGGCTGATCACCTCGCTGTACGTGGCCACCGCCATCGGTCAGCCCGTGGCGGGTCGCCTGATCGACACCTACGGCCCGCGCCGGCTCTTCTTACCCGCCACCGCGCTCGTAGGCGTTGCCGGCGTGCTGGGAGCACTGGCACCGAACCTGGTGGTGCTCGTCGTCGCGCGCGTGTTGCTGGGCCTCGGCACGTGTGCCGGCTATCCGGCCGCGATGCGCCTGCTGCGCGACGAGGCCGACCGCACCGGCGAGGACAGTCCCGGCGGCATTCTGACAATCCTCGCCATAGCCACCCAGACGGTCTCGGTGATCGGCCCGCCGCTCGGCGGTCTGCTGGTCGACTTCGGGGGCTGGCGTTCGACGCTGGCGATCAACGTCCCGCTGGCGCTGGCGGCGTTCCTGCTGGGCCGGCGGTACTTCCCGCGCTCGCGGCCCAGTTCGGTGGCGCGGAAACCGTTGCTGGACCTCAGCGGCCTGAACCGGCCGTTGCTGATCACGTACGGCCGCGCGCTGCTCGCGTACCTGGTGTCGTACAGCTTCGTCTACGGCTTCACCCAGTGGCTGGAGGCGGGCCGCGGCCTCACGGCGGGCCAGGCGGGGCTGGTGATGCTGCCGATGTTCGGCGTGGGCATCCTGGTCTCCGCCCTGACCGGCCGCAGTGAGGCCGTGCGCGGCAAGCTGATCGTGTCGTCGTTCGCCCAGATCACCGCCTGTGTCCTGCTGTTCGTCCTCGGCGCGTCAAGTCCACTGTGGATACTACTGCTGGTCGTGGTGATCACCGGTGTCCCGCAGGGCCTCAACAGCCTCGCGCTGCAGAACTCCGTGTACCGCCAGGCGGATCCGGCTTCGGTCGGTGCCGCGGCGGGACTGCTGCGCACGTTCGGCTACGTCGGCGCGATCGTCTCGTCCACCGCGCAGGGCCTCGTGTTCGGCGAGAGCGCCGACACCGGCGGCCTGCACGGGCTGGCGGCGTTCCTGGTCGTCGCGAGCGTCCTGTTCCTGCTCGTCAACGTGCTCGACCGCTCCCTGAAAGGTGTTCGATGACCACCGCACTGCTCGTCATGGACTTCCAGAACGGCATCGTCGGCCGCATCCCGGGCGCGGAAGCGTTGCTGGGCAACGTCTCCACCGCCGTCGAGAAGGTCCGCGCCGATGGCGGGCACGTCGGCTGGGCGCGCGTGGCGTTCACCGACGACGACTTCGCGGCCATCCCCTCCACGAGCGTGATGGCCCGCATGGCGACCTCCGTGGTGCGTGACTCGATGCACGCGGACGCCGCCACCACCCAGTTCCACGAAAAGCTCGCCCCACAGCCGGACGACATCGTCGTGCGAAAGACGCGCATCGGCGCGTTCACCACCACAGACCTCGATGCCCAGCTGACCGACCGTGGCGTCACCTCGCTGGTGCTGGCAGGCATCAGCACGAGCGGCGTCGTCCTCAGCACGGCACGAGAGGCGATGGACCGCGACTACGCCCTCACGGTCCTGTCCGACGCGTGCGCCGACCCGGACCAGGCCACCCACGAGTTCCTGGTGAACACCCTCTACCCGCGCTACGGCGAGGTGGTCACCGTTTCGGCTCTCTAACGCCGCCCGCCCGGCTCCCACTCGTGCACCTCGACGGCGTCGTACCGGTCCGCGCTCAGCACCGACGCCGGTTCCGCTGCCCGCACCAACGCGGCCGTCCCGAGCCACGCCGTGCCGTCGTCGGACAGCAACGGCCCGTACGCGACCAGCCCCTCGGGCCGGGGCGGCACGAGATCGACGGCCTCCCCGGCGCCGAACCCGAGCACCAGGTGCCCTCCACCACCGGGCGAGTCCCACATCGTGCGCCCGAGGACGTTGCGCCACCGCCGCACCAGCACGTCGCGGTAACCACCGGCCTGGTAGACGGGCTCCTCGAACGCGAACGCCCGCGCGGCCGCCGCGTCCGGCACCTCGACGACGTGCACGCTTCCGGTCAGGACGCCATCGGTGAAGGTCGGGCCACGCGCGATGAGCTCGAACCCGTCCATGTACGACCAGTGCGCTTCGAGCAGCTGCCGGCGCAACGGCATCGACCCGGGCCGGTCCCGGTGGAAGCAGAAGAACTCCACTACCGCCGCCGCGCCCGAGCGTGCCACGCCTCCACGATCAACTCTTCCAACTCCCCCACCCCGATGTGCTCCAACCGCACGAGGATCGCCGGATACCCCTGGAAGTGCGGCGTCGTGAAGTACACCGAGCAGTCGGAAGCCAGCAACGCCTCCTTGGCCCCCAGGTCCGGCACCCGAGCGGCCAGGATGGGCCCGGACGGCGCCGAAGGCCCCAAAGCGGACAGGTCGGTCCCCCGCAGCGGCCGTTCCCAGACGAAGAGCTTCTCCTTGACCCGCCAGTCGACGACGCCCTCGCGGAGCCGCTCCGTCACGTCGGGCATGGAGGTGGCGATCCTGCGCACGTCGTCCCAGGTGGCCATGGCGGAAGCTCCTACAGGTGGTCCGGCGGACGCTGCTGCTCGGCGAGGAACCGTTCGAACTCGGCCCCCAGTTCGTCCGCGCTGGGGATGTCGGTGTTGCCCACAGTCTGGATGAACGCGTCGTACTGCCGCTCGAGCGCTTCCACGACCTGGGCGACCTCCTCCGACTCCGCTACCTGGCGGTGGATCTCGGCATCGGCGGCCTGGGCGGCGTCGAGCAGCGAGCCGATGGGCAACGCCAGGCCGGAGGCGCGGGCCACGGCGTCGAGCAGGGTCACGGCGGCGGTCGGGTACTGCGACTGCGCGAGGTAGTGCGGGACCTGGGCGGCGAAGCCCATCGCGTCGTGGCCCGCCTGGCCCAGGCGGAACTCCAGCAGGCCCGAGACGTTGCCGGGGACCTGGACGCGGTTGAAGAAGGGCTGGTACTCCGACACGAGTTCGGGGCGCGTGGCGTGGCCGATGACGTTCAACGGCCGTGTGTGCGGCACGCCCATCGGGATGCCGTGGTAACCCACGGTCAGACGGACGCCCCAGCGGTCGATCAGCGACTTCACGGCCTCGACGAACGCCTCCCAGCTGCGGTCCGGTTCGGGGCCGGTGAGCAGCAGGAACGGGTGCCCGGCGCTGTCCCAGAGCAGGTGCACGACCAGTTCGGGGGCGGCGTAGTCCTCCCAGTGGTCGGTCGCGTAGGTCATCAGGGGGCGGCGCGAGCGGTAGTCGATCAGGCCGTCCACGTCGAAACGGGCGACGACGCGGCTCTCCAGCGTCTCCAGCAGGTGTTCGGTCAAAAGACGGCCCGCGGCGCCGGCGTCCATGAAGCCCTCGAAGTGGTGCAGCAGCACCGCACCTGTCAGGTCCGGCACCTCCGAGTCCACCTCGTACAGGTTCTCCGGGTCCACCGCACGCCTCCTGGATCAATCGCTTTCGTCTCGTCCAAGCCAACCACGTGGATGCAGAACTGATTCCGCTCGGGTCGATTAGCCCATACGGACCGTGTGTGCGCATCACCTCACGGGTACTCCAACGCGGTGTACAGGCGCTGGGTGACGCGTGGAGCATTGGTCGCGGCCGTGGTGATTCTCCTCGGTGCGGCGGTCTTCGCCTTCGGTCCGATGACTCCTTTCGACAACGAATCGATCGACCGCAGCCAGCCCGCCATGCTCAAGTCCGTCCGGGACCTGAGCCAGTACCACGCGGCGGCGGGCGAGTTCCAGGTCGTGCTGGACATCGAGGACGACGTGAAGTGGGTGCCGGCGGCGCTGGCGGGCCAGCGCACGTTGTTCGTCGCGGCCGGGTCGGTCAACGCCTACGTCGACTTCGGCACGCTCGCCGACGACGGGCTGGTCGTCTCGCCCGACGGCAAGACCGTGGAACTGCGGCTGCCGAAGCCGCAGCTGGACAAACCGAACCTGCACAACGACCGTTCGTACGTCTACAGCCAGGAACGCGGTCTCATCGACGACTTCCAGGCGCTGGCCGGACCTCCCGACCTGCAACGGTTCTACGTCGCGGCCGAGCAGAAGCTCGCGGAGGCGGCGGACGAGTCCGAGCTGCGCAAGCGGGCCGAGGACAACACGCGCGTGATGCTCACCGGAATGTTGCAGGCACTGGGCTTCCAGGTGAAAGTGCGCACCGACTGAACCGAAGAGCCCGATCCTCCCGAACGTCCAGCGGTGACCCCATCACTCCGGGTTAGGATCCGCTGGTGGAAGACGATCTGATGGCCTGGGCCCCCGTTCCGGGTGCCGCGCCGGCGTCCGGGATCGCGTTGCCCGGGTTCAGCAACTTCCGCGTGATCGCCCAGGGTGGCGAGGGCACGATCTACCGGGCGCGGCAGGACGGCCTCGGCCGCGACGTCGCGGTCAAGGTCCTCCAGGTCACCGACCCCGCCACGGTGGCGCGGTTCCGCCGCGAACTCGCCATCACCGTCGAACTGGGCCGCCAGCACCCCCACATCGTCACGGTGCTCGACACCGGCACGTTGCCGGACGGCCGCCCGTGCATCGTCATGGAGTTCTACGAGCGCGGGTCGCTGCACGACCGGTTGCGCGCCATGGGTCCGTTGCCGGTGCAGGACGTGGTGGCGGCGGGCATCGCGGTGGCGGACGCGCTGGCGTTCGCGCACGGCCAGGGCATCCTGCACCGGGACGTGAAGCCGCAGAACGTGCTCGTCCTCCCGACCTCCTACGTGCTGGCCGACTTCGGCATCGCCCGCGGTGCCGACGCGGGGCATTCCGCGTCACTGCAGATGGTCAGCTACCGGCACGCGGCGCCGCAGATGATCGAGGGCGCCCCGCCGTCGTTCGCGGACGACCTGTGGTCGCTCGGCTCGACGCTGTTCACGTTGCTGGAGGGCAAGCCCCCGTTCGCCTCGGACAACCCGGACGAGGACACGCTGCTGTCCTACGTCGGACGGGTGAGCAGCGCCGAACCCCGCGCGCTGACCCGGTTCGACGTGCCCGCGTGGCTGGTCGCGGTGATCAACCGCTGCCTGCGCAAGGACCGCGCCGAACGCTACTCGTCGGCGCTGGAGCTGCGGGACGCCCTGATGGCGGCCAACTCCGGCACCGCACTGTCCTCTGTGGACCCCGACGCGACGGCGATGCTGGGCGAGCGCCCGGACTTCTACCCGGAGGGCCCGACGGAGGCGCCCGGTTTCGGTCCACGCGGTTTCCAGCCCGAACCGGAACCGGAACCAGAACCCGAGCCGGAGCCGGACGACTCGTGGCGCGGCCGCCTGGAGGATCTCACCTACCGGCAGCACGACCTGGTCCCGCCGCCTCCGCCGCAGCCGCGCCCGGTGCCGCAGTTGCCGGACATCCCGCTGCCGGCCGTGCCGCCGCTGACCGCGGACCTGCCGGCCGAACCGATGACGGGTCCGGTCCGCAGGAGCAAACGCGGTGCGGTGCTGGCGTTGCTGGCCGTGATCGCGGTGACGGGCGGCCTCGCCGCGGGCATCTTCCTCAACCGCGGCGACGGCCGGCAGGCCCAGCCGCCCGTGACGACCACGACCACGCTCCCGGTGCCGACGTCGGACTCGGCCGACCTGGGACCGTCGCCGAACACCGACCCGCGGTTCGTGCCGGTGCTCAAGCGCGCCGAGTACCAGGGCAAGGCGATCGAACTGGAGTGGAGCGACCCGAGCGACGGCCAGGCCGACTTCGTGGTGATCGACGTGACGGGTGAACAGGGGAACGCGCTCGCGCGTGTGACCGGTGGCGGCACGAAGTACGTCGTCGAGGACGGCGGCGGCGACCGGCGGTGTTTCCAGATCGCGGCGTTCGGCTACAGCGGCGAGCGCGGCAGCTCGGCAAAGGTCTGCGCCAACAAGAACTGAACGTTCTGGCCCCCTTGTTGTTGCGGGCGCACGAACTGGCGTACGGTCCCCCGGTGCAAAGCGCTCGTTATGCCGGCCCACCGATGTTCGCTCGTGGACGAAAGCGCCGCACACTCCTGCTGGTGGCGGTTCCGCTCGTCGTCGGCATCGGGATCGGTGTGCTGATCGGCGGCAACCTCCAGTCGCAGTCCACCCAGGACACCGGTGCCACACCGACGCCACCCGCTGTGCCCGATCAGCTCGAATACACCGACATGCCGTGCGATCCCGGTTCGTCCGTTCTGGTCCTGCACTCGCTGGAGGGCGCGATGCGGGAGTCGGACGTCCGCGTGCTGCTCGACTACGAGACGATGTGGGTGCAGCACCGGGAGAGCGCGAACCCGGCGCTGAGCGGCCAGACCGCGCAGCTGAGCAGACGCGACGACGTGTGCCCGGTGATCGTGCCCGAGGACCCGCGCTTCACCCAGTTCATCTGGCTCGGCCCGTTCCCCTCGGACACCGCCCCGGCGTTGTGCGAGGCGCTGCTCAAGGTGACTGGCAAGAACTGCATCCCGGCGCAGGTCGTGCGCTAGACGGGGGAACGGGCGGCGGGCCGGCCGTCCACCCCACCCCTTGGATCTTGTCCTTCAAGTCTGTCAGGTGGCAGGCGCGGGTGAGCGAGCCGGAGGACAGGGCCTAGCGCCGGAACAACGGCCTCGGGTCGACCGGCCACACCAGCTTGCGCCACCAGGAAGCCTTGCGCCGCACCGCTTTCTTGACCTGCCGGGCGAGCCGCCAGCTCTGCTCGTCGTTCGCGGGCCGGGGTGCGAACGCGGCCTCGTCGACGACGACCGCGAGCCGTGCGCCCGCCTCGCCCCACTCGCGCCCGACGTCCGGCACGGTGCGGCTGGGTTTCGGCCGCAGTCCGGCGAGTTGCAACGCGTCGAGCACCTCGTTCCACGCTCCCACGGGCCCGGCCGCGCGCAGCCGGAGCCGCCGGGACGTGCGCGCCACGTAGAGCGCGACGAGCAGCACCACGGGCGTGAACACCCAGAACGGGAACGACTTCGGCGCTGCCGGCGCCGCCACGGCGTCACCGGCCACCGCACTCGGCTGCACCAGCGGCGGCACCGACGCGAGCGAGGTCGGCGTGGGCTTGGCGGTGGTGGACGCGAGCCGGTTCAGCACCTCGCGCTTCGACGCGGCGCTCGGCCCGCTTCCGTTGCCGGACACGGGATCGAACGCCACCCAGCCCCACCCGCTGAAGTACACCTCCGGCCACGCGGTGGCGTCCGCGGCACGCACGATCCGTTCGCCGTTCTGCTCGGGCACCGGCTGGAACCCGACCACCACCCGCGTCGGCAGCCCGACGGCCCGCGCGAGCACCGCGTAGGCCGACGCGAACTGCTCGGCCGTGCCGGCGTTCGCCCCGGACTCGCCCTCCGCGCCGAACAGGAACGTCTCCAGCCGCGCGTACGACGACCCGACCGGCGCCTCCGCGTCCGGCCTGCGGTTGAGCCGCACGACCTGCTCCAGCGCCACGGCCTTCTCGTACGGCGTGCGCGCGTTCTGCGTGGCCTGCCGCGCGTAGTCCGCCAGCGTGAACGGCAACCGCGGCAACGCCGTGTACTTCGTGACGTCGACCGGCACCTGGGCCTCGGCGAGATCGTTGTCCGCGGGCGTCTCCACCACCCCGCGCACCGTGTAGCTCAGCCCGGTCCTCAGCCCGTCCGCCACCACGAGCGACCCGGTGTCCGGATCCACCATGGCGTTGCTCAGCGACACCGCCTGCGGCTTCCCGACGCCCGGCAGCCACTCCCCCTGCAACCCGGTGATCTGCAGGTCCACACTCGCGTCCTGGACCTTCCCTCCGAGCGGCAGGTCCGGCGCGTCCACCACGCCGAGCGGCCCGTACGTCGACGCCGCCTCCCACGACGCCCCGGAGTACCGGCTCAGCGTCACCAGCCGCACCGGCACCTCGGGCCCGCGCATGCGGAACAGCTCGGTCTCCCCCTGCGCCGCCCAGGAAGCCAGCTGCGGCAAGGGGTTCGAGATCGCGATGTCGGTCACCGGCGGCGTCACGAGCTTGCGCGGCTCGAACCCGTTGGCAGGCAACACGAACGTCAGCAACGTCAACGCCGCCAACGCCGTCGCCAGCACCGCGGGCGGTACCACGGGCCCGCGCCGGTCGATGATCAGCCAGCCCAGCGCCAGCACCACGACCATCGTCAACGCCACCAGCCCGTAGCTGTCCGCACGCCCGGTCGTGAGCAGCGCGGCCGCGACGTACAGGGTGGCGGCGCCGAGTGCGGGTACGAACAACGCCGTGCCGCGCCTGGTCACCGACAGCACCGCACCGGTGGAGATGCCGATGATGAGCAGCAGACCCGGTACCAGCAATTCCGGCGTCGCCGGGGCCGGCCGGGCGGCGGTGAGCAGCCGGGGCACGGTGTCGAGCAGCACCCACGTGGGGTCGCGGTCGGGGGACGCGCCCTTGGCCATCAGGAACCCGCCGGCCATCGCCACGACCATGACGGCCAGGGCGGCGAGGCCTGCCGGGACGAACCTCTTGAGCAGCAGGGCGAGGAAGCCGGAGAACGCGGCCAGTCCGAAGTAGACGAACGCGCCGTCCCACGCCTGGGCCAGCTGGAGGGCACCGACGAGCAGCAGGGCGGACACCCACGCGAACTTCACCGCTTCGCGCTTCATCGCGACACCACCGCGTTCCACGAGTCCACCAGGTCCTCTGCCCCGGCCCCGTTGATCACCAGCACCGACCCGGCCGCGCTCACCGGCTTCTTCTCGTCCACCACCAGCACCGTGCCGAACGCCGCCCGCCCCGCCTCCAGCACGAGCGCCGGCACCGTCTTCCCGCTGATCACCGCGACCACGTCCAGGTCGCGCACCGGCACGGTCGGCCGGCCGTCCACGTCCTGCAGCTCCAGGTCGGCCAACGCCGACAGGATCGGCGCCGAGTCCTGCTGTTCCTCGATGTCCGTGCCGCCCGACGACGTCAGCAGCCGCACCGGGTGCCCCTGCTCCAGCGCCGACGTGACGAGCGACGCCGCCACCTCGACGGCTTCCTCGAAGCGTTGCGGGTCGTCATAAGAAGAAGCGCTGTCGTCCAGCAGCACGGCGAGGTGCGGGCGGGCCGGGTCGGCGTCCTCGCGGATCATCAACGTGCCGGTGCGCGCGGACGTCGCCCAGTGCAGGCGGCGCAGGTCGTCGCCCGGCACGTACTCGCGCAGCCCCACCAGGTCCGTGCCGCCGCGCTCGACGCGTTCGTCGGCGCCCACCTGGCCCCGGCGGGCGCCGGAGGGCAGGCCCCGCACCGGCAGGACGCGCGGGACCACGCGGACCTGGACCACCTCGCCCAGCACCGTGCGGGCCTGGGCCAGGCCGGCGAGTCCCTTGCGGCGCAACGTCAGCGGGCCCACGTCGAACACACCTCGGCGTTCGGTCGGGATCGTGTAGTCGACCGCCTCCACGACGCCGGGCTTGAGCAACGGCACGTCCACGTCGGTCGCGGCGCCCGCCACCAGGTCCACCGCGTCCAGTGCCACGGGCCAGCGGCCGGACGACGAGAGTTCCAGGCGGCCGGAGCAGCGGGCCAGGCGCGGCACTGTGCGGGGGCGGACCGTGCGCGAGACCGTCAGCGGTGAGGCGACCAGCACGGAGACGGTCGAGGCGATCACCAGTGCGGTCAGCGCCAGGCCGAACGCCGCCATGCCCGCGTAGCGCCACCACAGGCCGACGCCGAGCATGAGCAGGCCCAGCACCGCCGTTCCGGTGCCGCGCGCGGTGAGTCTCATTGCGCGGCGGGCTTGGGCACCGGCACGCGCGAGAGCACGTCCGCCAGCACTTCCGACGTCGTCACGCCCGACAGCACGCTTTCGCGCGTGAGGACGAGGCGGTGGGCCAGCACCGGGTCGGCGATGTCCTGGACGTCCTGCGGCACCACGAAGTGCCTGCCCTTGGACGCCGCGTACACCTGCGCGCACCGCACCAGCGTCCGCAGGCCGCGGGTCGAGGTGCCGAGCCGCAGGCGTTCGTCGGAGCGGGTGCCCGTGCCCAGGGCGGAGATGTACTGCAGGATCGGGTCGGCCACGTGCAGCAGGGACAGCCGAGCGCTGAACGAGCTGACCTCGCGCGGCGACGACACCGTGCGCACGTCGGCGATCCGGCCCGCGCCGCTGCCCGGACGCAGCACGTCCAGTTCGTCCTCGACCGACGGGTAGCCGATGGAGGTGCGCAGCATGAACCTGTCGAGCTGCGCCTCGGGCAGGCGGTAGGTGCCGTCGAGGTCGATCGGGTTCTGCGTCGCCACCACGAGGAACGGGTCGGGCACCGAGTGCCCGACGCCGTCGATCGTGACCGTGCGCTCCTCCATGACCTCCAGCAACGCGGACTGCGTCTTCGCGGCCGCGCGGTTGATCTCGTCCGCCAGCACGATGTTCGCGAACACCGGGCCCGGCCGGAACCGGATCTGGCCCGTCTGCGGGTCGTAGACCGACGTGCCCGTCACGTCCGACGGCAGCAGGTCCGGCGTGAACTGCACCCGCCGCGACACCCCGCCGAGCGCGCCCGCGACGGCACGCGCCAGCGTCGTCTTGCCCGTGCCCGGCACGTCCTCGAGCAGCACGTGGCCGCCCGCGAACATCGCCACCAGCACCAGGTCGACCACGTCGCGCTTGCCGCGCACCGCGCCCTCGACCGCGTCGCCGAGCCGCGTGTGCAGGTCGCGGAAGGCGGAAACCTCACCGGTGTCGATCATTTGTCCTCATCTCCACGCCGAACACCGATGCGCAACAGGAACGCGCACGCCAGCAGACCCAGCCCACCCACGCCCATCGGCGCGGTCTCCACTCCGGCCGGAGCCACCTTCGGGATGCAGCCGGGCTTCCCGCCGCACTCGTCGATCAGCAGGCTGACGTTCTTGCCCGCCGAGTCGACCTGGCCACCGCCGGACGCCGCGTAGGCGCGCACGACGATCCGGTTCGGCCCTTCCTCCAGCGAGATCCGCGCCGTGGTCGCGTTGCAGGCAATGCCCACCGCGTAGTCCCATGTGGTGTTCACGACCTCGCAGCGACCGTTGTGGCTCGCCCAGTCGGCGGGCGGCGCCATGTTCACCGTGCGCGTCGGCATCCGCACCCCTCCGGTGAAACCCGTGATCACCCCGGCACCCGCCGAAGGCAGCGGTGGTGGAGGCGGCGGGGGTGGCGGCGTCGTCGTGGTCGTCACCGGCGGGGGCGGTGGTGGCGGCGTCGTTGTCGTCGTCACCGGCGGAGGGTTGTTGGGGGGCGGGTTGTTCGGCGGCGGCGTCACCGTGAACGCGGCCATGCCCGAGGCACCCGCGGTCGACGCCGTCGAGGCGCGCACCGTCACGTCCAGGCGCCCGCCCGAGCAGAAGGTCGTTCCCGCACAGGGCACCGAGAGGTCGGCGGACGTCGCGGCCGTCTGCGCCGAGACCGAACCACCGCTGAACGACCCGGACCCGGCCACGGTGTACCCCACGATCGGCTCGGCCGACTGCGGCGCGCTCCAGCTCACCGTCACGACCAGCGCCGAGGCGTTGCGCGACTTCTCCCGCACGGTCACCCCGGCGGGCGCGCCCGGAGCCGTCCCGCCGACCGAGGGCGGGGTCGACGGCACCGACGGCGGCGTGGAACCACCGGTGTCCGGAGGCGTGCCGTTGCCGTTGCCGGGGTTGCGCGGCGGCTTCTGCGGCTCGTTCGGGTTCGGCGGCGGAGGCGGCGGCACGGACGGCGGCGGCGAGCGGTCCGGGTCCTTCACCGGCAGCTCGGGGCTGCGGATCGTCAACGACCGCGTCGCACCGTCCGGGTCCACCAGCACGCCGGTCGACGACCCCGGCACGTTCACGAACAACCGGCCGTCGTCGAACACCAGCTCGGGGTCGGCCCCGCCGGACGTCCGCACGTCGTCCCCGCCGCGGCTGCCACCGCGATCGAGGATGACGACCTTGCCGGATCCCTTGCAGGGCACGTAGACCTTGTCGCGGAACACCGCGGGCCGGCCGGGCTTCGGGCACCCCATGGCGCCGACGTCGACGCGCAGGACCTCACGTCCGACCACGAGGACGACCGTCGAGGAGGAAGGCACCGACGCGGGCACCAGGTCGAGCGGCGAGGTCTGGGCGGCGATCACCTCGGCGTCCGAGCGGTCCGTCGACGAGTCGACGTCCTCGCCCGTGCCGTCGCGCACCACGACACCGCCGTCGAGACCGATCAGCGTCACGCCCTGGTCGTGCGGCACGAGCACCGTGCGCGGCCCGGCACCGGTGACCTGCCGCTGCGACCGTTCCTCGAACCGCTCGTCGCCGTCGGACCAGTCGAGCGACCTCAGCGTGCCGCCGTGGTCGACCAGCCACAGCACGCCGCGCTCGTCCACGACGGCGTCGGCCAGCGGCTGCCCGGCCTGCCACGTCTGCCCGACGTCGGCCAGGGTCAGCGGGTCGGCGGTGTGCACGGTGCCGGCCGCGCGGTCGACGACGAACACCATCCCGTTGGCCACCAGCACCTTGCTCGACGCGCCGGGCGGCGCCTGCCGGCGGCCGGAGGCGAGCAGCGTGGCCAGGTCGATGACCGTGATCTCGCCGGTGCGGCGGTTCAGCACGATCAGCCGGCCGTCCTCCTGGGCGATCTCCAGCTGCGAGTCGGGACCGCTGACCTGCAACCGGGTCTGCGGCCTGCCCGACACGGGGTTGACCTGCACGACCTCACCGCGCTGGTCGTCGCCCAGCCAGGTGAGACCGTCCGACACCGCGACCGACGTCCGGGAGATGCCCTGCCCGAGCGCGGCGCCCGCGAGCACCAGCACGCCCAGCAACGCCGCGACGAAACTCGCCGACTCCCGCCCTCCACCGGAGATGATGCGTCTGATCCGGTGCCACCACGACATAAAGCGCCCTCCCTCGCCGCCGGGGATGCTAACCCTCGACTCTGACAACTTCGGACCCGCTCCGGTTCCCGGTTCGCCTGGTCAGCCGCTTGGCCGACATCAGGAACGGTAATCACGGGGTCTGACACTTTTGAAAACCGAATGGCGTTCCCCCAAACCGACCAACGCTTAAGGCAGAGTGGACGCATGGAAATCCCCGGCATGGGACTTGCCAAGCAGGCGCTCAACACCGCGCTCGACACGACAGCGGCCGTGGCGGCCGTCCCGAGCCGCGTGCTCGACCTGATCAGCGAGGTCGAACAGCTCGTCCGCAAGGTCAGCAGCACGATCGACGCCGTCGACGGGATCGTCGTGAAGGCGGACGCGCTGGTCGACCGGACCGCGAACGTCGTCGCCGACGCCGAGAAGGCCGTGGACGAGGTCCGCGCGATCACCGCGAGTGCCGCGGACGTCTCCGAACGGGCCGCGCAGGTCGTCGTCACGGCGGGCCGGACCGCCGGCACGGCCGACGAGCTGATCGGCATCTACGAGCCGCTCGCCAAGAAGGCGCAGCCGCTCGCGCAGCGGTTCGTCGACGAGCTCTCCCCGCACGAGGTCGAGGCCGCGATCAAGCTCGTGGACGAGCTGCCGGTCCTCACCGAGCACCTGACCAGCGACATCCTCCCGATCCTCGCCACCCTGGACAAGGTCGGACCCGAGGTCCACCAGCTGCTCGAGGTCACGAGCGACATGCGCCAGGCGATCCTCGGCATCCCCGGTTTCGGGTTCATGCGCCGCCGTGGCGAGAAAAAAGAAGAAAAAGAGGAAGAAGAAGGTGTGAAGGCGGTCGAGAACGGGTAACCGGGCCGCCATGACGGCCCGCCTGCACGACACCCAGCTGACCTGGTGGCTCCTCAGCAGCGTGTTCGGACTCCTGTCCGCGACCAACGTCCTGCTGGCGCTCACCGAACGCGCGACCTGGCCCTACGCGCTCGCGACGCTGCTCCTCGCCGCGAGCGCGTGGGCCGCCAGACAGGCGCTCAGACCTTCCCCGTCGTCTGCTGAGTCAGGTTCGACGGTGCCCCGAAGCGGAACGCCCGCACCCGATAGGTCGCGGTTTTCTCGTCTGGAAGTGTGATCACCCCGTACGAGGTGGTGTCCGGGTCGAGTTGCACGGCGACGCGGTAGTCCGCCGCGCCCGCGGGTCTGACCTCGATCAGGTAGCCGTCCTCGTCCGCCGCCCGGTCCTCCCACGTGAAGAGGATCCCGTTGGCGTGCTTCACCTCCGCCTCCAGTCCGGCCGCGGCCGACTCGGGCGACGACACGGCGTGCGTGCCCCCGCCACCCTTCACCGCGGCCGTCCAGTCCGGCCCCTCGATCTCCGGCACCTCGTCACCAGGGGGCAACGTGACGTCCACAGTGGCCGACGGAGGCCCCGTGAACGGCCGGACCCGGTAGTAGAACCGGGTTTCCGGAATCAGGTCGGGGTGCCTGTAGGTGTTCCTGGACGCCGGGCTGAACTCCAGGATCGTGTACTCGCCGTCCGCCGCGTTCGCGTACTCGACGACCTGCCCGGCCACCCCCGCCTCGGGACGCCAGTGCAGCGTCACGTCCACGGGCGAGGTCAGCTCGGACGTCAGCACGGGGTCCTGCTGTTCTTGGCCGCAGGCAGCCGAGAACAGCAGGAGCGCCACCGACAGTCGCTTGATCACTTGCGCCAGAAGCGGACGTTGCTCCAGACGACCGTGGCGGGTCCCTGGCCGCTGGACGTCCGGTAGGCGCCGAACTTGTCGTAGAAGCTCGTACCCGAACTCGCGTAGGTGTGCGCACGCGAGCCGTTGATGTACGTGCGGTGTTCCGTGGCCGTGTTGTGCACGGTGTTCACGCGAACAGTCGCTCCCACGGTCGCGCCGGTGGCGATGGTGGCGCCCCCGTGCACGGCGTAGAGCCGGCCGCCGCGTTCCACGGCGAGCATCCAGAACGGTCCGGCGCTCGGAGCTTCCCGGAACGTCTGCTTGAGACTGATGCGGGTGCCGCCGAGACTCGTGATCCGGAAGCTTCCCTCGAACTGGCGCGTGCCGCCGGTGTAAGTGGCGTAACGCCGCTCGGCACGCTGGTCTCCGCTCGCGGTGGAGCAGGTGAGCTGGAACGTGAGGTTGTCGACGTTGCCACAGCCGCGTTCCTGAACGGTGAACGAGGGCGAGTAGCTGGTCCAGGGACCCGTCTCGACCTGAGCCCGTGCCGGTGAGACCGACACGAGCAGACCGGTCGCCAGTGCGATCCCCGCGGCGATGCGGAGTCGTTTGGACATACCGATACCTCCTCAAAACGTGCTGAGGGCAGCACGTTCTCTCAGGGGGCGGTAGCCGGAGACTAGCGGATACTGATCGAATGTTCGACCTCCACCGTCTGCGACTTCTGCGCGAACTTTCCCAAAGGGGGACGCTCGCCGCGGTCGCGCAGGCGTTGAACTACAGCCCGTCGTCGGTGTCGCAGCAGCTCTCCCTGCTGGAGACCGAGGTGGGCGTGCCGTTGCTGGAACCGGTCGGCAGGCGGGTCAAGCTCACCCCGCAGGCCGAAATCCTGGTGCGGCACACCGAAGAGGTCCTCGCCCGCCTGGACCAGGCGGAGTCCGAGGTGGCGGCGTCGCTGCACGAGATCACCGGCACGTTGCGGGTGGCGACGTTCCAGACGGCGGCGCTCGCGTTGATCCCGGCGACGCTGGCGCGCATGAGGGACGAGCATCCGTCACTGCGGATCGAGTTCCAGGTGCTCGACCCCGCGGAAGCGCTCTCCGCGTTGCACGCCAGGGACTTCGACCTCGTCTTCGTGGAGGAGTGGCCGGACCAGCCGGAAGCGCGCCTGGCCGGCCTCGAGTACCGGGAACTGACCCGGGACCCGATCCGGCTGGCCGTCCCGCGCGGACTGCCGGTCGAGGAGATCGGTTCCCACCCGTGGATCATGGAGACCGACGGCTTCCCGCAGCGGATCTTCAACGTGAACTGGTGCCGCCACAACGGGTTCGAGCCGGACGTGCGGTTCTCCTCGACGGACGTGCTGGTGAAGCTGCGGTTCGTGGAACGGGGTCTCGCGGTCGCGCTGCTGCCCGACCTCGTCTGGTACGACCGCGAGATCACCGTCGACCTGCACGAGCTGCCGGTCCCGCAGTCCCGGCTGCTGTTCACTGCGGCACGGGCAGGACGAGGTCAGCATCCCGCTGTGCGGGCGTTTCGCGAGGCGCTGGCGCTCTCCGTAGCGCCGCTCCGACCCCGGCCGTGATCACCAGCGCGATGCCGCACAACGAGATCACGCTCAGGTGCTGGCCGAGCAGCACCGCCCCGGCGAGCGCCGCCGCGGCCGGTTCCAGGGCCAGCACCACACCGAACGTGCTGGCCTGCAACGTCTTCAGCGCCCGGATCTCCAGCGTGTACGGGATCGCGGACGCCAGCAGCGCCACCAGCGTGCCGAGCAGCAGCATCCTGGGTTCGAACAACGCGGTCCCCGCCGTCGACAGCCCGTACGGCAACGTCAGCGCCGCCGCGATCAGGCTCGCCCCCGCCAGGCCTCCGGTGCCGAGCCCCGCCGTCGCGAGCTTGCGCCCGGCCAGCACGTAACAGGCCCAGAACACGGCCGCGATCAACGCCAGCACCACACCGATGAGGTCGAGCTTCGCGCCCGTGTACTCACGTACGCCCAGGACGACGACGCCCGCGAGCGCCAGCCCGACCCACACGAAGTCGCGGGCCCGCCTGCTGAGCACGGCCGCGAGTCCGAGCGGCCCGAGGAACTCGATCGTCACCGCGACGCCGAGCGGGATGCGGTCGAGCGCGAGGTAGAACGTGCCGTTCATGCCGGCCATGGTCATGCCGAGCACGAGGGTCTCCTGGCGGAACTTCGGCCGCACGACCACCGCGAGCATCAGCGCCGCGATGCCGAGCCTCAGCGCCGTGGCGCCGGGTGCGCCGATCTGGCCGAAGAGCTGGTTCGCGAACGCCGCCCCGAACTGCAGGGAGACGACGGAGCCGAGGACGAGGAAGACCGACATGAGCCCAGTCTTGTTCGCACGGTCCGTTCAGTACAGCGAACGTTTCCGAGCGATATCGTTCGGTTTTCCCGACGCTTTAGACTGGTGGGTGCGATGAGACGCAAACCCTCCTCCCCCCTCCCCCAGCGCGCGGGCCTGGACGCGGCACGGCTGAAGCTGCCCTCCGAGGGCCCGTGGCTGTCGTTGCGCGACCACCTCGTGGAACGCCTGCCGCGCGTGGCCGCCGCACGCATCGACGAGATGCTGGTGGAGGAACGGATCTGGGGTGTCTCCGGACCGCTGGGCCTCGACACGCCGTTCGTGCCCGACTCCTACATCTGGTTCCACCGCGACCTGCCCGTCGAGGTGCCCGTGCCGTTCGAGGTCGGGGTGGTGTACCAGGACGACGACATCGTGGTCGCCGACAAACCACACTTCCTCGCGACGATCCCGCGCGGCCAGCACATCATGCAGACAGCTTTGGTGAAGCTGCGCGACTCGTTGGGACTGCCCGATCTCTCCCCCGCGCACCGGCTGGACCGCGTCACGGCCGGGCTGGTGCTCTTCGTGGTGCGCCGCGAACTGCGCGGCAAGTACCAGACGATGTTCCGGGACCGCCTGGTGTCCAAGGAGTACGAGGCGATCGCGCCGTACGACCCGTCGCTCGAACTGCCCCGGGTCGTAAGATCGCGGATCATCAAGGAACGCGGCATCATCACCGCGTTCGAGGCCGACGGCGAACCCAACGCCGAGACCCACGTGTCCCTGGTGGAGCATCGGGACGGCCTCGGCCGGTACCACCTGAAGCCGGTGACCGGGCGCACGCACCAGCTGCGGCTGCACATGTCCGGGCTCGGCGTGCCGATCGTCAACGACGACTTCTACCCCGTGTTGCGGGAGCGTCCGCTCGACGACTTCTCGTCGCCTTTGCAACTCCTCGCCCGCACACTGTCCTTCCCGGACCCGGTGTCGGGCGTGGAGCGTTCGTTCACCTCGGGGCTGAAGCTCTCCGCCTGGTCATGAGACGTGCGTGCGGCGGGTGTCGATCGGCTGCGGCTCCCAGACCTGGTTCATCCTCTCCAGCAACCGCCGCGCCAGCGCGCTCGTCTCCGGATGGGTCTCGGTGAACGTCGCCACGATCGCCGCCCGGAACATCAACCGGCCGCGTGCCGTCGTGCTGTACCAGAACCAGTCCTGCTCCACGGCCCGCGCGAGGTGGTCGGTACCGTCTCGTTCGGCCCGCTGCACCAGCGCGTCGCCGTTCACGAGCCACCGCACGCACGCGTCCTCGAGCGGCGCGGTGAACCCGCGTTCCTCGAAGTAGGCCGCTTCCGCCGCCTCCCGCAGCGCGCGCGGCGTCTCGGAGACGGTCGCGCAGGTCGGGAAACCGATGCGGAGGTAGACGACCTCGGCCAGCCCGTCGCCGAGCGCCGCGCCCTCGAAGTCGACGAACTTCGCGCCGTCGGGCGAGTACAGGTCGTTGCCGGGGCAGGGATCGCCGTGCACCAGGTCGAACTTGCCGGTGTCCGCGAACACCAGCTCCCGTTCCGCGCCGCCGATCTCGACGCCCATCGCGTGTACGAACCGCAGGAACGGCTCCGGGTCCGGCACGTGCTGGCGCGGCAGCAGTCCGGCGTGCTCGGGGCCGGTGGCCTGGTGCAGCTTGGCGAGGCCGCGGGCGTAGGCGATCACCCAGTCCTCGCCGAACGGGTCCGAGCGCAGTCGTTCCAGCACCACGGTCCGCTGCTCGTGGTCGACCTCGAGGATCCGCGGCACCACGCCGGTGTGCTCGGCCAGCCGCAACGCCGTGACCTCCCGTTCGAACGCCGCCGGGTCGCCGACCACCTGCTTGACGACCCGGTCGCCGTCCGCCCAGACCCGTGACCGCACACCGCTCTTCAGGCGTTCCATGCGAAACATCGTATTCCAAGCCCAAAAAGAATTTGTAACAACGGCCATGAACCGCACGAACCCACCGTCGTGCAGAATCAGGGAACGGAAGCGAAGCTGGGGCGTTTGCCTTCGCTGACCGGCATGAGATTCATCGCGGCGTTCATCGTCTTCGGATTCCACATCAACTCGGCAGGATTGTGGCCCTATCTGGACGTGCCGTTCCGTCAAGGCGCCACCGGAGTGAGCTTCTTCTTCATTTTGTCCGGTTTCGTGCTCACGTGGTCTGCGAGGCCGGAGACCACGGCGCGCACTTCCTGGCGTCGCCGAGCTGCGAAGATCTACCCGAACCACGTGGCGACCTGGCTGCTGGTGCTGCTGGTCGATGCCGTCACTCCGGGCGCCGCGCTGGCGAACCTCTCATTGACCCAGGCGTGGGTTCCGGACGAGTCCGTCTACTTCAGCTTGAACACCCCGGCGTGGTCGCTCTCCTGCGAGATGGCGTTCTACCTGGCATTCCCACTGCTGATCAAATGGCAGATGCGCAAGCCGTGGCTGATTGCAAGCGGAACGGTGATCGCGATTTTGACAGTTCCGTTGATCGCACTGTCAATGCCAGGCCCGCTCGAATACTGGTTCGTGTTCGTGTTCCCGCCCGTGCGCGCGCTGGAGTTCGTGCTCGGCATCGCGATGGCGCGGGTCGTGCAGCAGGGCAGGTGGATCGGGCTCGGGCTGTGGCCCGCGACCGCGCTGTTCGCCGTCGCCTACGTCGGGTCGTGGTACCTGCCGGCGTCGTTCCCGTACGTCGCGGGCACGGTGATCCCGCTGGCCCTGCTGATCCCGGCGGCCGCCGTCGCCGACCTGAGCGGCAGGTGGTCGCCGTGGCGGTCGCGCGTGATGGTGTGGCTCGGCACGGTGTCGTTCGCGTTCTACATGGTCCACCAGATCGTCATCCGGGTCGCCGAGAAGTTCCTCGACGTGCACGCGTTCCCGCTGGCCGCGGCGCTCGGCATGTTCGCGGCGTCGATGGTGGCGGCCTGGCTGCTGTACCGGGTGGTCGAGGTGCCGGCGGAACGGTTCCTGCGGGCACCTCGACCAGCGCGGATCAGGCGAGCGTCACCGCGTACAGCTCCACCCGCGGGTCGTCCGGCAGCGTCACCGAACGGACCGTCTTCGCGGGGTCGAGGCGCAGCGACTGACCGAACAGCCGGACCGGCGGCCCGTCAACGCCCTGCCCTGCCTTGATGCGGTGCGGCATCTCCAGCACGGTCGGCCCGCCGCCCGCCCAGTCGGGCACGGTGGCGGCCACCTCGGCCGAGGTGCCGTCGGCGTACCAGACGGTGAACGCGGCGGACACCGGTCCGTTGTGCGACGAGCCCACGACGTGCAGCCACGAGAACTGGCCGGTGGGCAGCAACATGCCCTGGCCGCGCGCCTCCACGAAGTTCGGCGCCGTGCCCGTCGGGTCCGGTGCCTGGTAGGTGATGCCACCCCACGTCACGGGGCCGGCGGCGGGCAGCAGGGCGGCGTCGTAGCTCCAGCCGCCGCCGTCGAAGTCGCCCGACGCCGAGTCCGCGACCGTGGCCGTGCCGTCGTGGTTGAGCTCCGGCGTCACGTCCACCGAGCACGTCGAGAACGCGCACAGGGCAGCGGGTTTGACCTCGACGACCGCCTTCAGCACGACCTCCCCGACCTGCACCGAGACGTCGTAGCTGCCCGGCGCCACGCCCGCAGGCACGGTGAACGTCAGCGGCACCGTCTTCTGCGTCGGCTGGTGCCGCGACACGATCACGAACGGCTTGGCACCGCTCACCTTCCAGCCCGCCGGAGCGGTCACCTCCGGCCGCACCGAGGTGGCGGCGGGCGACTGCGCCAGCACGTCGAGCTGCACGGTCAGCGACTGCGCGGTCTCCGAGGTCGGCAGCACGATCTCGGTGCTGCGCAACGACGCCGACAACGCCCGGCGCGAGTCCGGGTTGCCGTCGTTGAGCGAAGGCGGGGCGTCGGACCGCCCGGTGCCCCAGGACGACGGCTTCGACGACACCTCGTGGGTGAGGTTTCCACCGCGCTGCAACGAGGTCCACGACAGCCAGGTCTTGCGGACGTCCCGGCCGCCGAACGACACGTTCTTGATGTACCTGTTGGTGTCCGACACACCGCGCGCGCTGACGTTCAGCGTGCCGCCCTGTGTGCCGTACTGTCCGATTCGGACGGTCGCGGTCTCGAACTGCGGTGACGACAGGGCGAGGAAGTCCGCGCCGTTGAACGTCGGGTAGAGCCCGAGCGACGAGAAGACGTACCAGGCCGACATCGTGCCCAGGTCGTCGTTGCCGGTCATGCCGTCCGGGCCGGTGGTGAACAACGTCATCGCCGCCCGCACGACCGTCGCGGTCTTCGACGGCGTGCCCGCCCACAGGTACATGTACGGCGCGAGCAGGTCCGGTTCGTTGTTCGGGTTGTAGGTCGGCTTGCCGTAGTAGTCGTACGGCTCGGTGATCCAGTCGCGCTTCGCGGTACCGGCCGGGTCCAGCAGCAACTTGTCGTAGACGAAGAACGAGTCGAGCCGCTTCTCGGTCTCCTTGCGCCCGCCCATCAACGACACCAGGCCGTCCGGGTCCTGCGGCACGAGCCACTGGTACTGGTGGGCGCCGCCCTCGTGGAACTGGTGCGCGGCGTCGACCGGGTTGTACGGCGCGAGCCAGGTGCCGGCCTCGGTGCGCGGCCGGAACTGCCCGATCGAGGCGTCCCACAGGTTGCGGTACCACTGGCCGCGGTCGGCGAACATCCGCGCGTCGGCCCGCTTGCCGAGTCCCTTGGCCATCAACGCGAGCGACGCGTCGGCCGCCGAGTACTCCAGAGTGGCGGACGCCGGGTGGACGCAGTCGTTGTCGCCGCCCTTGTGCGCGCAGTCCTTGCCGAGCTCGAGACCGGACGGGATGTAGCCGCGGTCCTGGTAGTACCGCACACCCGACCGTCCGTTGTACGGCGATTCGGCGGGTGGCAACGACGTCGCGTTGGTGCGCAGGAGCTGGTAAGTCTCCTCCTCGTACCCCTTCAGCAGCCCCTTCGACCAGGCCTCGACGAGGAACGGCGTGACCGGGTCACCCGTCATGATGTTGGTCTCGGACGAGGCCAGCGCCCAGCGCGGCAACCACCCCCCGTCCCGTCCACTGGCCACAACGGACAGTGCGACGTCTCTTGCCACCTTGGGCTCGAGGATCTGCAACAGCTGGTTCTGCGGCCGGTACGTGTCCCACAGCGAGAAGTTCTGGTACGGCGTGTGGCCGGAAGCCGTGCGCACCTCGCCGTCGAAGCCCATGTACTTGCCGTCGACGTCACCGGCGAGGTTCGGGTGCAGCACCGAGTGGTAGAGCGCGGTGTAGAACGCGACCTGCCGATCTCTCGTCCCTCCCGTGACCCTCACGGCGTCGAGCTGCTTCTTCCACACGTCCTTGGCGGCGTTGACCGTGGCGTCGAAGTCGAAGGCGGGAGCCTCCGCCGCGAGGTTCTTCCGCGCGCCCTCGATGCCGGTGTACGACAGGCCGAGCTTCAGCACGACGTCCCGGTCCGCGGTCGCGTCGAACGTGACCCACGCGCCGTTCCCGCCCGTGCCGGCCGCGTCCCGGACGTTCGGCGTGGGGACGCTCCCCCGCCACGCGCCGAAGGAAGCGAACGGCCGGTCGAACGTCGCGGTGAAGTAGACGGTGTGCTCGTCCTTGCCCGCGCAGAACCGGCCGTTGCGCACCCGGCCCTCGATCGTGCGGTCACCGACGACGTGGATCTCCGAGTCCAGCACCGTCTGGTTCGACCGTCCGGTGTTGAACAGGACGTTCGCCGCGCCGCTCGCGGGGAACGTGTAGCGCTGCCACCCGGTCCGCTGCGTGGCGGTGAGTTCGGCGTTCACCCCGTACTTCGACAGCCCGACGCGGTAGTAGCCGGGTTGCGCGGCCTCGTCCGAATGGCTGAACTCGGACTTGTAGGCGTTGATGTCAACGTTGTCGACGGACCCGACCGTGGGCATCACCGGCAGCTCGCCCATGACGCCGCAGCCGACGCCCGACAGGTGCGTCTGCGAGAACCCGTAGATCGAGTTCGCCTTGTAGTCGTACCCGCCCTGCCCTCCCGTGTCAGGGCTGACCTGCACCATTCCGAACGGCACCGACGCCCCGGGGAACGTGTTGCCGAAGTTCTGCGTGCCCACGAAGGGGTTCACCAACGAGGAGGGATCTTCCTGCGCCTGTGCTGTCTGGGCAGGAACTGTTAAGGCCAGTAACAGTCCGGCTACAACCAGTGTCCGCATGGAACGCAGTATTGTCTGATCGTCGCCGCCCCGACACCCATCGGAGGTCGGCGATGCGCGTTTTCTTCGCGGTGTTGCTGATTCTTGTCGCATTTTGTCAGCCGGCGCAGGCCGCGCCCGCTCTCGACACGGTCACCACGGCGAGCGTCTACGGGTGCCTGCGCACCAACGGCGCGGGTGTGTACGACGCCAGCGTCAACAAGACGTTCGTGACGTACTCGGGGACCCGGCACGACATCTACGTCAAGGCGTTCGACCACGCGGCGAACTCGTGGTCGGCGGCGGTCAAGGTCGCCACGCTGAACCTGACGCACGACAACGCCTACCACGACTACCCGGTGCTGACGCAGCTCGGCGACGGCCGGCTCGCGGTCTTCCGCGCCACGCACACGGCGTCGATGCAGCTCTACACCGCGCCTGCGCCGCGGTCGATCACGGGCACCTGGTCGGCGCGGACGATCAGCACCGACAAGAACACCTACCCGGAGCCGGTCGTCACCGGCAACACGATCCACCTCTTCTACAGCCACAACACCGATCTCTCGTACCCGTACCGCACGTACAAGATGATCAAGTCGACGGACAACGGCCAGACGTGGTCCGCGCCGCGCACGATCATCGACTCGGGCCGCACGGCCGACAGGTACGCCGAGGTGTACGCGTTCGGCGTGACGCACCGCAACGGCCGCGTCTACCTGACCTGGTCGCTGCACGGCGGCCCCAAGGGCCACAACGGAGGCGGCAAGAACATCTACGTCGCCTACCTCGACACGGCGTCCGGCACCCTGTTCACGGTCGGTGGCGCGTCGCTCGGCACGGTGATCGACTCGGGTGACACCGACAAGACCCGCGTCGTGACGACGAACCCGACGGACCTGCCGGCCGACAAGGCGTTGCCGGAGGAGAACCCGGTGACGGTGCCGTTGAACGACGGCTCGCTCGTGCTGGGCCATGGCGTGCACACGCGCACCAGCGCCCGGATCGTGCTCTCCCGTTTCGCTTCCGGCACCTGGACTTCCACGACGGTGGACAGCTCGACGTCGTTGTTCAAGGACCTCGTCGCGACGGGCGGCGGCGTCGACTTCTCCTACGCCAGCGCGGACCGCAAGCGCTTGCTGGTGAAGTCGTGGACGCCCGGCGGATCCGTTGCGGGCAAACACGATCTGACCATCCCGTACGCGGCGGGCGCCGACACGACGTTCTACGCGAACTTCGTGGAGAACCGGCCGAGTGACCTGATCGCCAACACGATCGACTACGAAACCCGCAAGACCAACCACACCGGCACCTGGCCGGTGTTCTCCATCCGGGGTTAAAGGTGCTGCGCGGGCATGACACCTGCACTAGACAGGTGTCATGCCCGTACAGCTCAACCACACCATCGTCCACTGCTCCGACCAGAACGTCTCCGCCCGCTTCCTCACCGAGCTCCTCGGCCTGCCGGACGCCGTGCGCTTCGGCCCGTTCCTCGTCGTCGAGGTCGCGAACGGCGTCTCGCTCGACTACCTGACCGCGTCCGGCCCGATCACCGAGCAGCACTACGCGTTCCTCGTTTCCGAGGACGAGTTCGACGAGATCTACGGCCGCATCCGGGAACGCGGCCTCGACCACTGGGCCGACCCGTTCCACAGCGCGCCGGGGCAGATCAACACCAACGACGGCGGGCGCGGCGTCTACTGGAGCGATCCCGACGGCCACAACCTGGAGATCATCACCCGCCCGTACGGTTCCGGTTCCTGACGAACCGGTTCACGTATCTAAAAGGTATAGACCACCTCTTGTGCTCGGAGTATCAGCCCTGCCACCGTGAGAGCGGTAACACGCAGTGGCCGCCCTGACACTCCGAGGAGTTGGTCCCCATGCTCAGGACCCGCGCCGCCGCCCTGCTCGTCGCGCTGATCGGCGTCTTCACGCTCGTTCAGCCGGCGACGGCGGCGCCCTACGTCATCACCGACGCCCAGTTCAACCAGATGTTCCCGTCGCGCAACAGCTTCTACACGCTCTCGGGGCTGCGGAACGCGATCAACTGGTCGGGCAGGTTCGCCAACGAGGGCAGCGAGACGATCAAGAAGCAGGAGCTCGCGGCGTTCCTCGCCAACGTCTCGCACGAGACCGGTGGCCTGTACTACCTCCGCGAGATCAACCAGAGCGGCGACTACTGCGACGAGAGCCAGTCCTACGGCTGCCCCGCCGGGGTGCGGCAGTACTACGGCCGCGGCCCGATCCAGCTGTCGTGGAACTACAACTACAAGGCGGCCGGCGACTACCTCGGCATCCGCGACCTGCTGCAGAAGCCCGACCAGGTCGCCACCAACGCCACCACGGCGTGGAAGACCGCCATCTGGTACTGGATGACGCAGAACGGCCCTGGCACCATGACCCCGCACGCGGCGATGACCGGTTCGCGCGGGTTCGGCCAGACGATCCGCAGCATCAACGGCTCACTGGAGTGCGGCGGCCGCAACCCGGGCGCGGTGGAGTCCCGCGTGTCGAAGTACCGCCAGTTCACCGGCATCATCGGCGTCGCGCAGGGGTCGAACCTCTACTGCTAGCAAGTGAGAGCGCTCCCCCAGGTCGTTCGGTGCCACCCAGGGGAACCTCTTCCTCCACCACAGAAGAAAAAGGTCTAGACCCTTGACTGGTCTGGACCACTGATGCCAACCTCAGCGTTGTTCACATACCTGATCCTCCGGGCGCAAGACTCCAGGAGTGAGTGACCTTGCTGAGAAAAAGAATTCTGGCGTCTCTGGCGGCGGTGGCGATGGCGGCGACCGTGGCCGTCCTCGCCCCGACCGCGTCCGCGCAGGCCGAAGTGTCCGCACAGGCCTGTTCGGGCAACAACTGGGTGGCCGGGCAGTGGTACACGGCCGGCACCACCGTCAGGTACACCGACGGCAAGTACTACACCGCCGAGCACGACAATCCCGGCTACGACCCCATCATCTCCACCTGGTACTGGGAGCCGGCGAACTGCGGCGGTGGAGGTGGCGGCGGCACCTGCAGCGCTCCTGACTGGGTAGCGGGTCAGTGGTACCCGGCCGGCAGCATCGTGCGGTACGCCCCCAACGGCCTGTACTACATCGCCGAGAACGAGAACCCCGGCTACGACCCGACGATCTCCACCTGGTACTGGAGGTCGCACACCTGCAACGGTGGCGGCGGGGGCGGAGGCGGCGGCGGCAACATCGTCTCCGAGGCCCAGTTCAACCAGATGTTCCCCGGCCGCAACAGCTTCTACACCTACCAGGGCTTCATCGACGCGACGAAGACGATCCCCGCGTTCGGCACGGTCGGCAGCGACGCGGTGAAGAAGCAGGAGTTCGCGGCGTTCCTCGCGAACGCCTCGCACGAGACCGGTGGCCTCGTCTACATCGAAGAGATCAACAAGAACAACGACCTCTGCGACGAGAGCCGTCCGTACGGCTGCCCGGCCGGCACCTACGCCTACTACGGCCGCGGTCCGATCCAGCTGTCGTGGAACTTCAACTACCAGGCGGCGGGCGAGTACCTCGGCCTGAACCTGCTGCAGAACCCGTACCAGGTGGCGCAGAACTCCACCACCGCGTGGCGGACGGCGATCTGGTACTGGATGACGCAGTGGGGCCCCGGCTCCATGACGCCGCACATGGCGATGGTCAACGGCGCCGGCTTCGGCCAGACCATCCGCAGCATCAACGGTTCCCTGGAGTGCGACGGCCGCAACCCGGCGCAGGTCCAGAGCCGCGTGTCGAAGTACCAGCAGTTCACCAGCATCCTCGGCGTGGCCCCTGGCGGCAACCTGTACTGCTAGTGGTCCTCCTGACTAGGACTTGAGCGGTCCTGGTCCGGTCATAGCTTCACTGCATGACCATGGAGCTCACCGATCTGCTGCACGAGCTGAACGACCAGCGCAGCACGTTCCGCGTCACGATGAACGGCTTGTCGGAGGCGGACGCCAAGAAGCGCACGACCGTCAGCGAACTCACGCTGGGTGGGTTGCTCAAGCACCTCACCCGGTGTGAGCGCGGCTGGACCCACATCCTGACCGAGCAACCCCTTCCACCGCCCGGGATGCTGGACTTCGACCAGTACACCTGGACGGGCACGGACTTCGGGGAACTGCTCACGTCGTACGACGAGGCGGTGCGCGCGACCGACGAGGCCCTGCGCACCGCCTCGCTCGACAAACTCGTCCCGCTGCCGTCCGCGCCCTGGGACACCGACCCGCAGCCCATGTCGATCCGGCGGATCGCGCTGCACCTGATCCGGGAGACCGCGCAGCACGCGGGCCACGCGGACATCATCCGCGAGATGCTCGACGGCCAGTCGACGACGGCGTTCCTCTACGAGTAGCCGCTCAGGCCGCGAGCTGTTCCTTCACCTGGGCGAGCGACGGGTTCGTCAGCGCCTTGCCGTTCGGGAAGTGCACGGTCGGCACCGTCCGGTTGCCGCCGTTGACCTCCATCACGAAGTCGGCCGCGCCCGGCGTCTCCTCGATGTTGATCTCGACGTACTCGATGCCTTCGCGGTCGAGCGAGCTCTTCAGGATCCGGCAGTAGCCGCACCACGAGGTCGAGTAGACGGTCAGCTGGTCGGGAGCCATCAGGCGCACTCCTCATCGGGGTTGGACTGTGTCACCAGTATCAACATCCGATGAGGAGCGCTTCTTCCCAGGGCGGGGAAGCTCACTCCCGCCACTCGATCGGACCAGCGAACGGCGATCGTCAGACAATCGTCAGGTCAATTCTCTGCACGGTGGGTGAGCATGGTCCGCGCGCGGCCGAAGATTTCGACCGTGCACTTTGTCGTACATTTTCTGGGACACCACCCACTAATTCAGTCACCCAATCGGCGGCCCGTCACCACGCAGGGTTTCCGATATCGTCGTGATTCCGCCGCCACAAACGAAAGCAACCAGAAAGGCTGGCCATGCTGAAAAAGGTGGCGGCTGCTGCCCTCGCGCTGTCCGCGGTCCTCACCGCGCCGGCCGCGCACGCAGCACCCGATGTCCCCGACTTCGTGACGATCGACGTCGTCACCGTCAACGGTTCCGGCTGCCCCGCGGGCACCGCGGCCGTGGCCGCGGCGGACGACCGCACGGCGTTCACGGTCACCTACAGCCAGTACCTGGCCCAAGCCGGTCAGGGCTCCGGTCCCACCGACTTCCGCAAGAACTGCCAGCTCAACATCAGAGTGTCCTACCCGCAGGGTTTCACGTTCGGCATCGCCCAGGCCGACTACCGCGGATTCGCCCACCTGCAGCAGGGCGCGACAGGCACGGAAAAGGGCAACTACTACTTCCAGGGAATGTCGCAGGGCGCGAGCCGCTCCCACTCGTTCAGCGGCCCGAAGAGCGACAACTGGCAGGCCACCGACCGCGCGCAGGTATCGGAAATCATCTACGCGCCGTGCGGTGAGGTGCGGCACCTGAACATCAACACCGAACTGCGCGTGAACGCGGGAACGGCGTCGAAAGCGAACAGCTTCATGACGATGGATTCCACGGACAGCAGCGTGAGCACGAAGTACCAGTTCTCCTGGAAGCGCTGCTGACCGCAGGCACCGACCGCCGCCGCCCCGAACGTTTCGACTCCGAAAGGTGCCCGATGCTCACCACCCTGGCCGCGGCCGCGCTCGCGATGTCGACGATCATCGTCCCGCCCGGCGGTGCCCCCGGTGACACTCCCCCGCCGGACCACATCACCATCGACGTCGTGACGATCAACGGCTCCGGCTGCCGGGCGGGAACCGCCGCCGTGGCCGTCAGCCCGGACAACAAGGCGTTCACCGTCACCTACAGCGAGTTCATGGCCCAGGTCGGTCCGCAGGCCCTGCCCACCGACTTCCGCAAGAACTGCCAGCTGAACCTGCGCGTCAACGTGCCGTCGGGCTTCACCTACGGCATCGCGTCCACCGACTACCGCGGCTTCGCGCACCTGGAGCGCGGCGCCACCGCCCTGGAGAAGGCCAACTACTACTTCCAGGGCATGTCGCAGACCGAGTACAAGCAGCACAACTACAAGGGCCCGTTCAGCGACGACTGGCAGGCGACGGACACGACCGACGTGGCCGCGATCGTCTACCACCCGTGCGGCGAGAAGCGGAACTTCAACATCAACACGGAGCTGCGGGTCATGGCCGGCACCTCCGACAAGAAGCTCACCAGCTTCATCGCGATGGACTCCACGGACGGCTCCATCGAGACGACGTACCACTTCTCCTGGAAGGTATGTCCGCCTAGGCCGTAGTACCCCGCTAGGTGCCGGGCATTCCGCGAACGGGGTGCCCGGCACGCCCCTCTTCCGAGTTCGACGCGCCGGTGCGCGAACTCCACGAGCAGATGCTCTAGATCAGGAACCGGTACGCCGTCGACCCCGGCTCCACGTGCTGGATCTTGAGCGGGGACTCCTTCATCCGGCCCCACAGCAGGTCGTAGTCCTCGCGGCGGCCCAGCTCGATGCAGACGAGCGCGGCCCCGGTCTCCCGGTTGTCGCGCTTCATGTACTCGAACTGCACGATGTCGTCGTCCTTGCCGAGCACGTCGTCGAGGAACCGCCGCAGCGCGCCGGGCTCCTGCGGGAACTCGACCAGGAACCAGTGCTTGAGGCCGCGGTGGATCATCGAACGCTCGACGATCTCGGCGTACCGCGACACGTCGTTGTTGCCACCGGACAGCAGGCACACGACCGTCGCGTCGGGGGCCACCGCGATCTCCTCGACCAGCGCGGCCGAGGCCAGCGCACCGGCGGGCTCCGCGATGATGCCGTCGATCTGGTACAGCTCCAGCATCTCCGTGCACACCGCGCCCTCGGACACGGTCAGCAGCTCGGCGCCGGAGTCGCGGACCATCGGGAACGTCACGTCGCCGGCCCGGCGCACGGCCGCGCCGTCGACGAACGAGTCCACGTTGGGCAGCGTCACCGGCTCGCCCGCCTGCACGGCGGCGATCATGGAGGCGGCGCCGGCCGGCTCCACGCCGATGATGCGGGTCTTCGGGAAGCGCTCCTTGAACCACGTGCCGACGCCGGACAGCAGGCCACCGCCGCCGATCGGCACGATCACGACGTCCGGAGCGCCGCCCAGCTGCTGGACGATCTCCAGGCCCACGGTGCCCTGACCGGCCACGGTGCGGCGGTCGTCGAAGGCCGGCACCAGGGTCGCGCCGGTCGCCACGGCGTACTCCTTGGCGAGGGCGGCCGCGTCGTCGTAGGTGTCGCCGTCGACGATCAGCTGCACCATGCCCTGGCCGAGGGCGTGGATGCGGTCCCGCTTCTGGCGCGGGGTGGTCCGCGGCACGTGCACGCGGCCCTCGATGCCCAGGCGGCGGCAGGCGTACGCCATGCCCTGGCCGTGGTTGCCGGCCGACGCGCACACGGCGCCGCCGAACGCGAACTCGGTCTGGCAGAGCAGGTTGAACGCTCCGCGCAGCTTGTAGGAGCGGCCGACCTGGAGGTCCTCGCGCTTGAACCACACGCGGGCGCCGGTCTTCTCGGACAACCGCTGGTTGACCTCTAGCGGCGTGGTGCGCGCGACTCCACCGAGCCGGGCAGCGGCCGCGGACACCTCATCAGCGAAGGACATGACAGTACATCTTCCGTGAACGACTCGGGTCTGGCACGCGTACCCCTAGAAAGACAGGGGAGGTGCCCGTGTTTCGCCTTTTGGGCGTGCTAACGCTGCTCATGATGCTCTCTGTGGTTCCCGCGCACGCCCATGGTGCGCCCACTGACCCGCCGAGCAGGGCTTTCCTGTGTTCGCCAGGTCAGCCCACAGCATCATCCCCGCCGTGCCGCGACGCCATTTCAGCGGGGCTGCCGTCCAAGGAGTGGGACAACATCCGGTTGGCGAACGTGCGCGGCCAGGACCGGCAGAAGGTCCCCGACGGCCGCCTGTGCAGCGCGGGGCTGCCGAAGTACACCGGTCTCGACGCGCCCAGCGCCGAGTGGCCCGCGACGTTGCTCAAGGACACGGGCTTCACCTACCGGGCGACCATTCCGCACCAGGGTTCGTTCCGGTTCTACGTCACCCGCGCCGGCTACCAGCCGGCCAGATCGCTGACGTGGGCCGACCTCGACCAGTTCCTGAGCGTGCCCTCTCCCCCGCTCGTGAACGGCGCCTACGAGTTCCAGGTGCAGCTGCCGAAGAACCTCACCGGGCGGCACCTGATCTACACGGTCTGGCAGAACACGGACACGCCCGACACCTACTACTCGTGCACGGACGTCGAACTCGCGGCACCCGCGCCGCCACCGGCCCAGGCCCAGCAGGCCCCCGCCGTCGCACCTCCCGTGCGGGCCGCGCCGAAGACCACGCGGTCCGCGCCGTCGTCGGAGCCGTCCGCACCCGTCACCACCACCGCGCGGCAGAGCACGCCCCGGCCCGTTCCCGTTGCGTCGAGCGCCGAACAACCGCCGTCCGACGCCACCAGGTTCGGCATGGCGGCCGTGGTCGCGGCCCTGGGCGGCCTGGCGGTGCTGGGCGGCTTCATGTTGTGGCGCAAAAGAATTCTGTGAACGTACCGGTCCCCAACAGGTCTAGACCTTCTCTACGATGATCTTCGGGCGCGCAACCCCTGCTACACGAAGGTGTGTCCCGAATGGCCAGAAAACTGCTGGCGTTGCTGGCAATGCTCGCCGCCACCCTCGTCCCGGTTTCTCTCTCGGCAACGAACTCGGCACAAGCGGCACCGTTCAAGGTGCTGGCGTTCTACAACGGCACCTGGGACGCGGCGCACATCGCGTTCGTCAACGAGGCCAACCCGTGGCTGACCCGCGCGGGTCAGGAGAACGGCTTCACCTACGAGTCGACCCGTGACTGGAACCGGCTCACCAACCTGACCCCGGCCCAGGCCCAGGTCGTGATCTTCCTCGACGACGCGCCCACGGGTGCGGCGGCGCGGTCCGGCTTCCAGCGCTACATCGAGGCGGGCGGCGGTTTCTTCGGCTTCCACGTCAGCGCGTTCACCCAGAACGCGAACGAGTGGCCCTGGTACCACAACACGTTCCTGGCCAAGGGCAACTTCGTCAGCAACACGTGGGGTCCGACCGTCGCGACGCTGAAGGTCGAGACCCGCACCCACCCGTCGACGCTGCGCCTGCCCGACCGGTTCGTCTCGGCGGTCAGCGAGTGGTACAGCTGGGACCGCGACCTGCGGCAGAACTCGAACATCCAGGTCCTGGCGAGCGTCGACCCGGTGAGCTTCCCGCTCGGCACCGACCCGAACCAGCAGTGGCGTTCGGGTTACTACCCGATCATGTGGACGAACAAGAACTACAAGATGATCTACGCGAACTTCGGCCACAACGCCATGGACTACGCGGCGAACCGGCCGCTGTCGTCCACGTTCGCGAGCGCCACGCAGAACAACTTCCTCATCGACAGCCTGCTCTGGCTGGGCGGTGGCGGCACCCCGCCGCCGCAGGGCGAGTGGAAGACGATCACCAACCGCGGCAACGGCAAGTGCGTCGACGCCGCGGGAGCGGGCCTGACCAACGGCACCGTCATCCAGCAGTACGCGTGCAACGGCACCACGGCGCAGAACTTCCGCGTCGTGGCGACCACCGACGGGTTCTCGCGGGTCGAGTACCGCAACGACCCGAACAAGGTGCTGGACGTGAGCGGCCCGTCCACCGCGGACAACACCGGCATCCACCTGTGGGACGACTTCGGTTCGACCAACCAGCAGTGGCGGGTCACGACCGGGTCCGACGGCTACTCGACGCTGACGGCACGGCACTCGAACAAGTGCCTGGCGGCGAACGGTGGCAGCGCTGACGGCGTGCAGCTGGTGCAGGTGACCTGCAACGGGTCGGCGGCGCAGAGCTTCAAGATCGGCTAGTCCGTCGGGATCGGGTGGTTCCCAAGGAGCGAAACACGTTCAACCGGCCGGGCTCCGGCCGGTTGGATGTGCTCCATGACGACACGACGCGGAACCGTGGCCTGGCTGGTCGGCGCTCTCCTGCTGGGTCTCACCTCGGCGAGCGCGGCCGCACCGGCCGCCCCCTCCCCCGGCGAGCAGTACAGGCGCACGGAGCTGTACTTCGGCGGCAACCTGCAGAACGGCACCCCCATCACCCCGGCGCAGTTCGAGTCGTTCCTCGACGCGGAGGTGACGCCGGCCTTCCCCGACGGGCTCACCTGGCTCCAGGCGCACGGCCAGTGGAAGGGCGGCAAGGAGGACTCCTACGTCCTGATCCTGCTGTACCCGCAGTCCGACCGCGCCGCGAACCGCGAGATCGAGGAGATCCGGCGCGACTACAAGTCCCAGTTCGGCCAGGAGTCGGTGCTGCGCGCCGACAGCACGGACCGGGTCTCGTTCTAGGAGTTCTGGGACGAGCGTGAGCGGTTCTGCTCGCCCAGGCGGCCGGAACCGCTCACCACGACCCGTTCACCGGGCAACGGGTCGCTGGGGTGTGCGGCCCCGAGGAACCCGTACATGTCGTTGAGCTGGTGCAACGCCTGCACCGCGTCCCGCCACACCGGGCAGGGCCACGCGCGGTGCCGCCCGTACCAGGTGTGGCACGACTTGCACCGGTGCCGCTCGTTCGGCTCGTGCATCCGCAGCAGCCCCCGCCACCACGGCAGGGCGGCACGGAGCTGCTCACGCAGTTCGAACACCTCGTCGGGCGAGTCCGTCTGCGCGAGCTGGTTCATGGTCTTGTAGACGACATCGATCACCGACTGGTGGAACGACCCTTGTCGCTCAGCAAGCGCCATGTCCCGGAACCTCCGCGAAGTGGCGATCAGGTGGACTGCCGTGACCGTCCCGGACCGGGTGGACACCCTCCGCAGTTGAGACGCGCACGGGGGGAGTCTATGTTGGCCATTGGAGGGCTTTCAACTGGTGAAAATCCACTCACCCAGATAGCCCTTTCCATGGGTGGAGACGCTCACCGCGCAACGGGGGAGGCGGCATGGCGGGGGAACGGTCCCTGGCGGACAAGCTCAACCACCTCTTCGCCAGACATACCTCCAGGTCAGGCCAGGAGTACAGCAACGAGCAGGTCGCCGCCGCGATCGCCGACACCGGCCTGACGATCTCGCAGAGCTACATCTGGCAGCTGCGCAAGGGCAAGAAGGACAACCCGACGTTCAAGCATTTGCAGGCACTGGCAGGCTTCTTCGGTGTGCCCGTGAGCTACTTCTTCGACGACGAGGTCACCGATCGCGTCGACGAGCAGCTGAAGTCGTTGCAGGACGAGCAGTCGCGCCTGAACGAGATCACCTCGGGCAGCGACGCGCAGCTCATGGCGATGCGCGCGGGGGAACTGTCGCCGGACCGCCGCCGCCTGGTCATGGAACTGCTCGACGTGGTCTACCGACAGGAACAGGCCGAGCGCGGCGAAGGATGACTCGTGGCCGAACGAGATTTGCGCAAGCGGTGCCGCCGCTTGTTGAACGAGCTGGACATCCAGCCGCCGCTCGACGTGCACGAGCTGTGCCGGCGCGTCGGTGACCAGCGCGGCAAGCCGATCCGGCTGATCGCGCACCCGATCCCGGTGCCCGGCCCGTACGGCGTGTGGATCGCGACCGCCAAGGCCGACTACATCCTGTACCAGCAGGAGACGTCGAAGGCGCACCAGAACCACATCATCCTGCACGAACTCGGCCACCTGCTGGCCGGGCACACGAGCGACGAGCAGGACGACGATCTGCTCGCGGGCCTCTACCCCGACCTCGAACCGAACGCGGTGCGGCGGGCGTTGCGGCGCACGTCCTACGACTCGGCGCACGAACGCGAGGCCGAGACGGTGGCGACGATCATCCTGGAGTGGGCGTCGGTGCTGGACAAGGTCGCGCCCCGCGCGTCCGAGGGCCCGGCGCGGCGCATGTCGAAGTCGCTCGCGGACCGCCTGGGGTGGTTGTAGGTGGAGTACCTCAAGGAAACACAGGGCATCGTCGCGTTCTCGGCCCTCGCGGTCGTGCTGTACCTGCTGGTGCGCAGACCGTTCGACCCGCGCCTGCGGTCGGTGACCGGACTGGTCGCGGGCTGGGCGATCGGCTACCCGTTCGG
This sequence comes from Lentzea sp. NBRC 102530, assembly GCF_030269365.1. Lineage (GTDB taxonomy): Bacteria > Actinomycetota > Actinomycetes > Mycobacteriales > Pseudonocardiaceae > Lentzea. The sequence goes on along the minus strand of NZ_BSTF01000021.1, from coordinate 7,107 downwards.
CCGGGCGGCGGCCAACGGGCGGTGGTTCCTCGGGCTCGACCCGATGGTGTGCCAGCTGATCCAGCACTCGATGCTCCAGGTCGGCGTGTACGGCCTGATCTGCTTCTTCATCTTCTCCGCGCTGGACGACGCCCGCGCCAAGCGGCAGGCGTTGCTCCAGCTCGCGCCACTGGTGCTGTGCATCACCGTGATGACGTGGGCGGTGCTCGCGATCCCGGACGACCTGAGGGTGGCCGCGGCGCGCGTGCCGAACTCGCTCGGCGGCGGCCCGACCGGGATCCTCGCGATCACGGTCTTCTACGCGCTGGGCAACGGCTACCTGCTCTACGGGTTCGCGACCATGTTCGTGTGGGCGCGCCGCTACGCCCGCGGCGCCGAGCCCCGGTTGCGGCGCGGCCTGCTGATCACCTCGACGGGTCTCGCGCTGCTGGTGCCGGCCGACGCGATCTTCGTGGCCTCCAACGTCTCCCGCTACTTCGGTGAGCCGCTCCCCCGCTGGCTGCTGACGACCGCGGTGTGGTTCCTGCTGCCGGGCGTGCTGTTCTGCGTGATCGGCGTGATCTACCCGATCGCGGCGATGCGCTTCGCCGCGACCCGGTTGTGGTTGCGGCACCTGCGGGCCTACCACCGACTGGCTCCACTGTGGACGTTGCTGCACCAGTCGTTCCCCGAGGACGCCCTGCACCGGGTGCCGTCGCGGCGGGACGCGGTGTCGTTGCGCGGCGTGCACCGGCGCTACTACCGGCGGGTGATCGAGTGCCGCGACGGGCTGGTGCGGATCAGCCCGTACGTCGCTGAGACGCCGGAGGACCTGCCGCTGTCGGAACGGTTGCGGGCGGGCCTCGAGACGCGCCGGTCGGGCGCGGTGACGCTGCGGCGGCCGATCGCGCTGGCGATCCCCGAGGACGACGGCATGGACGCGGACGTGCGGGAACTCGAAAAGCTCGCGGTGTCGTTGCGCTGAGCCGGGCCGTGTCGGGCCAGTCCGTCCGCGCTGGCCGCGCTCAGACGTGAGTCTCATCGAACGGACTGGCCCGACACGGCCTATGGTCGCGGGGTGGACCTGCCCGTGCTGCCGCCGGTGAAGCCGATGCTCGCGAAGTCCGTGCCCTCGCTGCCGCGCGGGGACGGGCTCTCCTACGAGCCCAAGTGGGACGGGTTCCGGTGCGTCGTGTTCCGCGACGGCGACGAGGTGGAGCTCGGTTCGCGCAACGACAAGCCGTTGACCAGGTACTTCCCCGAGGTCGTGGCGCTGCTCGAACGGGCTCTGCCGCCGCGGTGCGTGGTGGACGGTGAGATCGTCCTGGTGACGCCGGACGGGTTGAGCTTCGACACGTTGCAGCTGCGGCTGCACCCGGCGGCGTCGCGGGTGCGGAAGCTCTCGGTGGAGACGCCGGCGAGCTTCGTGGCGTTCGACCTGCTGGCGCTGGGCGACGAGGACGTCACCGGGTTGTCCTTCGCCGAACGGCGCAAGCTGCTGGAGACGGCCGTGTCCGAGGTGCCCGGTGTCTACCTGACACCGTCCACAACGGACCCGGACGTGGCGCAGGACTGGTTCACCCGGTTCGAGGGCGCGGGGTTCGACGGTGTGATGGTGAAGGCGCTGGACGGGGTGTACGAGCCGGACAAGCGCGTGATGTTCAAGGTGAAGCACGAGCGGACGGCCGACTGCGTGGTCGCGGGCTACCGGTGGCACAAGGACGGCGAGACGGTCGGATCGCTGGTGCTCGGGCTCTACCAGGACGGCGAGCTGCACAACGTCGGCGTGGCGAGCAGCTTCACGGCGGCGCGGCGGCGGGAGCTGGTCGAGGAGCTGGCGCCGTTGCTCGATCCCGCCGACCACCCGTGGGCGGCGTGGGCGACGTACGAGGGGCCCGGCATGAACAGCCGGTGGAACCCCGGCAAGCAGCTCCAGGTCGTGCTGCTCGATCCGTCGCGGGTGGCCGAGGTGCGCTACGAGCACGTGCAGGGCGGCCGGTTCCGGCACACCGCGCGGCTGGTGCGCTTTCGCGCGGACAAGACGCCGCTGGAATGCACGTACGAGCAGCTGGAAGAGGTGCCGCCGGCGGAGTTGGACGCGCTGTTCGGCGAGGCTGAGCGGCGGCGGACAATCGAACCGTGAAGGTGATCAAGCGGGACGGCACGCACGAGATCGAGATCCAGCGGTCGCGGTTCCTGTGCCACGTCGCCCGGGTCGCCACCGACGCCGAGGCTTCCGAGTTCTTCGCCCGGGTCCGCAAGGAGCACTGGCAGGCCTCGCACAACTGCACGGCGTTCCGGACGGCGGACACCCAGCGCTCGTCCGACGACGGCGAACCCGCCGGCACGGCCGGGGTGCCGATGCTGGAGGTGCTGACGCGGCGGGACCTCGTGGACACCGCCGTCGTCGTCACCCGCTACTACGGCGGCATCAAACTCGGGGCCGGTGGCCTGGTCCGCGCGTACGGACGGGCCGTGTCCGAGGCCATCGACGCTCTCGGCACCTTGACGCGCGAACGGCACGAGAGCGTGCTTTTGGCCGTGGAGCACGATCAGGCCGGGAAGCTGGAGAACGCGTTGCGCGCGGCCGGGTACCACGTCGCGGACACGGACTACGGTCATGACGTCACCTTCACCGTTCTCACGAAGGACCCGGACGACTTCGAGGTCTGGCTCGCCGCTGCGACGGGCGGTGCGGTGACCGCCATCAGGGGCGAGCCCGTGGACCTCGACACCTAGAACCTGCTCGCCCAGTTCAGGGCGTGGTCGGCGACCTCTTCCCAGCCCTGCGTGCCCAGGACGAAGTGCGGGCGGTTCGGGAACTCCTTGATCTCGGTGACGGTGGGCGTCTTGTAACGGCGGGCGTTCTCGCGGTTCATCGAGGCGGGCACGACGTTGTCGCTTTCGCTCGCGATGAACAGCAGCGGCGCGCGGTTCGGGTTCCGGTAGTCGACCCTGGTCGCGTTGTGGGTGGTGAAGTTGGCGGTCGCGGCCTGCCAGAGCGGACGTCCGGGCGCGGTGATGGCCCACTTCTCGCGCAGCGCCTCGGCTTCGTCCTTCGGGAGCGTGTTGGTGAAGGCGTAGTGCCATTCCTCGGCCGTCAGGGCGACGTTGCGCTTGGCGTTGGCCGGGTTCTTGAGCACCGGGAACGCGGCCTTGAGCGAGGAGAACGGCAGGCCCAGCGTGCCCTTGGCGGGCGCCGAGTGGATCGCCACGCCGGCCTTGCCGAGGCCCCGGTCGAGCAGCTTCTGGGTGATCAGGCCGCCGAACGAGTGGCCCATGATGATCGCGTCCTCGGCGTTGTTGGCGCGGATGAACTTCTCGACGTGGTCGGTGATCTCGACGACGCCGAGGCCGTTCGCGATCTCCGGGTGGGCCCGCATCTCGGCGACCTCGCCGTAGCCGGGCCAGGTCGGCGTGAGCACCTCGTGGCCGGCGGCCTCGAAGCGTTCGGCGACGTTCTTCCAGCTCGCCGCGGTGAGCCACAGTCCGTGAACCAGCACGATCTTCGACATTCCCGTCTCCTTCAGTTGTGGAGAACGCTCGTTCTCCGGCATGGGTGCTAAGGTAGAGAACGTACGTTCTCCACGGCAAGGGGTAAGCGTTGTGACTGCGGACACAGAGGCGCGGGAGCGGGTCCTAGAGGCCGCTGACCGGCTGTTTTACGCGAAGAGCGCGCACGCTGTCGGCATGGACGAGCTGCGCGCGGAGGCCGGCGTCTCGCTGAAGAAGCTCTACCAGCTCTTCGACGGCAAGGACGCGCTGGTCGAGGAGGTCCTGCGGCGGCGGGAGGAGGCCATCACCGCCGCGACCATGCAGTACGTGCGGCGCGCGTCGACGCCGGAGGAGCAGGTCCTCGCGGTCTTCGACTGGATGGCGGACTCGTCGGGGACGACGGACTTCCGCGGCTGCGCGTTCATCAACTCCTACGCGGAGCTGGGCCCGTCCTCGGAGCGCGTGACGGCGGTGGTGCGCCACCAGAAGTCCGGCGTGCGGGGGGCGATCGCGGCGATGGTCGCGGCGACCGGCCGGCCAGAATGGGTGGCGGACTCGATCTTCCTGCTGTTCGAGGGGGCGATGACGAACACGGCGATCACCGTGTCGTCCGAACCCGCCCGGCAGGCACAGACGGCGGCGCGCTTCCTGCTGGAGAAAACAGCAGGAAGCGCGCCGGGGGCCTAGCTGGTGCTCAGTGCCTACGTGCAGGGCAGGGCGTCCGGATCGGTGCCCGCCTTGGGCACCCACCGGATGTTCGCGAACGAGGCCTGGAACGCGCCGTCGGTGTAGACGAGGAACGGCGTGTTGACCAGTTCCAGGTCCAGCCCCTTGTCGGAGAAGCAGGAGACCGGGATCTTGACGGTCGACTTCTGCCCGACGGGGAGGTCGCGGAACACCTGCGTGGCATCGATCTCGGCCATGCACGGGTACTGGCAGTGTGAGCTGATGACCGTGCGGTTGGCCGGGGCCTGGTGCACGATCACGTCGAACACGATGGCGGAGTTGGCGTTGCCGTAGCCCCGCAGGTCGGCGGGCGCCGGGCTCTGCAGGTACACCTGGCCGGGGCCGGTGCCGGTCCACGTCGTCTTGAGCGCGTCCTGCTGGACGTTGACGTCGGACTGCACGACGTTGATCTCGGCGTGCGAGGCCTGGCCGTCGGGGCCGATGACCGTGCCGCCCCAGTTCTCCGCCGACCCGATCATCGACTGGTAGGGCGCGATGTCGGTGCGGTTGAAGACCTCCAGGTCCTCGGTGGCCGTGCCGCCGCCACCACCGGAGCACAGGGCGCCGGGGCTGGTCTCGTCGAGCTTGCCGAGGTTGCCGGTCTGCCAGTCGCGCAGGCCGTAGCCGAGCTTGAACAGCGGCTTCTTGGCGGGCTCACCGGGCAGCGCCGGGCAGGCCTCGCCGGGCCACGAGTAGGACAGCTTGCCGCTGAACCCGTTGTGGCGTCCCTTGATCAGCAGGTCGGCGATGCCGCCGCCCTCGGTGCCGGGCAGCCACGCCGCGACGAACGCGTCGGAGCGGTTGATCTCCTTGTTCATGTAGAGCGCGCGGCCACCGACGTACACGGTGACGACCGGCTTGCCCTTGCCGGAGACCTTGTCCAGCACCGCGAGGTCCTGCGGCTGCAGGCGGGCGGCCTCGAAGGAACGCTTGCCGAGGTCGCCGACGCCCTCCGCGTACGGGGTCTCACCGATGACGGCGATGACGGCGTCGAACTGCGACGCGTCCACGCCGTCCGCGGTCGCGGAGAACGTCACGTTCGCGGTGCCCAGGGTGTCCTGGATGCCCTTGAGGATGCTGGTGGCGTTGGGGAAGTCGGCGTTGGTGTTGCCGGTGCCCTGCCACGACAGCGTCCAGCCACCGGTCTGGTTGCCGATGTTGTCGGCGCTCTTGCCGACCACGAGCACCTTGCTGCGCTTGGACAACGGCAGCACGCGCTTGTCGTTCTTCAGCAGCACGGCGGACTCGCGCACGGCCTCGCGCGCCAGTTCCTTGTGCTGCAACGCCTTCGCGTCACCGGCGTGCTCGCGCAGCGACGGCTTCTTGGCCTCGAAGACGCCGGCGCGCAGCTTGACGCGCAGGATGCGGGTCACCGCGTCGTCGATGCGGGCCATCGGGATCTCGCCCTTTTCGACGGACGCGATCGTGTTGGTGATGAACGCCTTCCAGTCGTTCGGCACCATGAAGATGTCGAGACCGGCGTTGACCGCCTGCGGGCAGGAGCCGTTAGTGCAGCCGGTGACCTGGCCGTGGCCGTTCCAGTCGCCGACGAGCAGGCCGTCGAAGCCCATCTTCTCCTTGAGGATGCCGGTCTGCACGTACTTGGAGCCGTGCACCTTGCCCTCGTTGATGACGTCGTTCGTCCAGCTGTTGAACGAGATCATCACCGACTGCGCACCCGCGGCGAGGGCACCGTAGTAGCCCTGGCCGTGCAGGTTGATCATGTCCTTCTCGGAGAAGGCGTTGACGCCCTGGTCCTTGCCGCCGGTCGTGCCGCCGTCACCGAGGAAGTGCTTCGCGGTGGCGATCACGCCGTCTTCGCTGATGCGCTTCTTGGCGTTGTCCTGCAGACCGCGCACGGCCTCGTAGCCGTAGGCGCGCGTGATCCGCGGGTCCTCGGAGAAGCCCTCGTACGTGCGGCCCCAGCGGTCGTCCTGCACGACGGCGAGCGTCGGCGAGAACGCCCAGTCCTGGCCGGTGGCGCGGATCTGCTCGGCCGTGGCCGCGTTGATGTCGCGGATGAGGCACGGGTCCTGCGTCGCACCGAGACCGATGTTGTGCGGGAAGACCGTCGCGCCGTAGACGTTGTTGTTGCCGTGCACGGCGTCGATGCCCCAGATGACGGGGATCTTGGTGCGCGACTGCTTCGAGGCCTCGAAGTACGCGTCGGCCAGCGCCAGCCACTCCTGCGGCGTCGCGTTCTTCTTCGCGCCGGGCCAGCTGCCGCCACCGTTGAGGACGGAGCCGAACCCGTAGGTCTTGACGTCCTCGGCCGTGATCGCGGCGATCTCCGGCTGGGTCATCTGACCGACCTTCTCGGCCAGCGTCATGTCCTTGAGGATCGCCTTGATCCTCGCCTCGTCCCTGCGGTCACCGTCGAGCTGGCTCTCGACCTTCGGCCAGCCCTTGAGCTCCGGCAGGGACTTCTCGATGCGGGCACAGCCGTGCTCCGTCTTGGGCTGCCCGATGACCGTCTGCTTCGGCGGCTTCGGCGGCCAGTGCTGCGCGTCCTGCGCGACGGCCGCCGAGGTCGTGCCGGCGGCGAGCGTCAGCCCCAGCACTGCGGCGAGAGTGCTTCTCCAATGCATGCCGCCGATCCTCAACGGCGTGTTACGTCCACGTCAATGGGAACGCTCTCACGACTTTGTTCCGGAAACTTTCAGGACGAAAGTCCCATACCGGGCTGATGGGTTCGGTTGAGCGGGGTTGTGGGGTGTTGGGGCACTCTGTTGGGCTCGCTTGGGTGGTGGTCCTGGAGACCTCGACGAGCGTGGGCCAGGCATCGCCGCTTCGCGACGATGGGGATCGGGGCTTGACAGTGAGGATGTGTGTGGTGGTTCTCGCTGGGCTGGTCTGACTCGTGGCTTGACTGACCTTGTGTCTTTCCGAAGATCTGTCGTCTGGTCT
>NZ_BSTF01000020.1 GCF_030269365.1 Lentzea sp. NBRC 102530 | reverse complement strand
ACCCACACCCGCCCCGCCCACACCAACGTCCCCCTCGACAGGGCTGCACGCCGGCCACAGGCCGCTCGACACCACCGCTCGCCGACCACTGCTCTCCGGCACACACGCGGTTCCCGACAGAAATCCACCATCGGCCCCGCCTCCACGCCGACCTGCTTCCGCACCTATCCGTCTGCCCCGCTCTGCCTGCCCTGCCTGCCCTGCCTGGCCTGCCTGGCCTGCTCTGCCCCGCCCTGCTCTGCCCCGCCCTGCCCTACCCCGCCCTGCCCTGCCCCGCCCTGCCCTGCCTGCCCTGCCTGGCCTGCTCTGCCCCGCCCTGCCCTGCTCTGCCCCGCCCTGCCCTGCCCCGCCCTGCCCTGCCTGCCCTGCCTGGCCTGCTCTGCCCCGCCCTGCCCTGCCCCGCCCTGCCCTGCCTGGCCTGCCTGGCCTTGCCTGGCCGCGAAGCCGGCCCCGCACCCAGCCTGTCCTGCCGGGCGTGCTTGCCCCGCGTACCGACGCAGCCCGCCTCACCGCCAACCCACCCACCGCCAACCCGCCAGCCCCCAGCCCACCTGGGCTTGAGCGAGCGTCCGCCCGATTCCCGGCCTCGCTGTTCGCCGCTTGCCCGGTTCCGACAGCTCCGCCGATCTTCCGATCGGCCACCTCCCCGACGTCGGCGAACTGGGCTGCGGTGAGGCACAGCGATTCACCCGGCAAACCTCGGCTGCTCCATCTGCCGGGCGTTACCCCCGCAGTCGGCCCAGGTCGGCGGAGTTCGCCCGGCTCGCGGGTCTGGCGAGTGGCGGAATGCCCGAGCGGGCACGGGGCGTGCTTGGAGCAGACCCAACGGCCACCCGTTCGAGTGAATTTGGCCCGGCGAAGGGCGGAAAGGGGGTTCAAGCCCGATTTGTGAAGGCTGCGCGGCCCTGCTGGTGCACGCGTCCGGCAGCCCGGCTGGTGCCAGGCTGCTGGGGAGTGTGCGGTGCGGCTGGGGGTGAGCGATGCGGCTCGGTCAGGCCTCGGACTGCTCGTTGAGCTTCGTGCGCAGGCGCAGGACCGCGCGGGTGTGGAGCTGGCAGACACGCGACTCGGTGACGCCCAGGACCTTGCCGATCTCGGCGAGGGTCAGGTTCTCGAAGTAGTAGAGGGTGACGACCACCCGGTCGCGTTCCGCGAGCTGGGCGATCGCATCGGCCAGCTGGCGGCGGCTGTCCTGGTCGACGAGGCTCGCCACCGGGTCTTCCGCGGCGTCGTCGGGCAGCGACTCGGCCAGGGAGGAGCCGCCCTTGTTCGGGGCGATGAGCTCGTCCAGGGCCACGACGCTGGTGAGCTGGAGCTGGCCGTAGAGCTCGCGGAGTTCGGCCAGGCCGATCTTGAGCTCTGCGGCGAGCTCACGGTCGGTGGGTGTGCGCTGCAGCTTCGCGCCGAGGCGTTCGAGGGCTCGTTCGACGTCGCGGGCCCGGCTGCGGACCGAGCGCGGCACCCAGTCCTGGGAGCGGAGGTCGTCGAGGATCGCGCCGCGGATGCGCTGCATGGCGTAGGTCTCGAACTTGAGACCGCGTTCCGGCTCGAACTTCTCGATGGCGTCGACCAGGCCGAAGATGCCGGACTGAATCAGGTCGGCCACGTCCACGTGGGCGGGCAGACCGGTGCCGACGCGGCCGGCGACGTACTTGACCAGCGGCGCGTAGTGCAGGACCAGGCGGTCTCGCTGGTTCTGGTCGCGTGACTCGCCGTAGCTGCGCCACAGGGCGACGATGCCGGCTTCGACGTCGTCACCGGACCGGACGTCCGCGCGCGTCACCGCAGTCGTCACGGCAGCGGGCGTGCCGTTGACATGCGTGTTGGCACCGGGCTCGGGGGATGCCTCGGTGCGCGGCGCGCCGTTCTGACGGTGCCCGTTGCTCGCCTGCTTCGACACTGGTGCGGGCAGGACGGGTTCAGGGGGCACGGTCGCCGTACGCGATCCTCCCCCTGCGGCGTCAGGAACGGGGGTGGGTTCGGTCATGGATCGCCTTCAGCCGTTCGACAGTGACGTGTGTGTAAAGCTGAGTCGTTGCGAGCGTAGCGTGACCAAGCAGTTCTTGGACGGTGCGCAGGTCCGCTCCTCCTTCCAGCAGATGGGTCGCAGCGGAGTGGCGCAACCCGTGCGGCCCGATGTCCGGCGCGTCCGGTACCACGGCGACCACCTCGTGCACCAGGGTGCGAACGGCACGCTGGTTCAGCCGGCCGCCGCGGGCACCGAGGAACAGCGCCGGTGGCGAATCCGGTGCTACCAGGGCGTTTCGCCCCTCGTCCACCCACCGTCGCAGCGCTCGCTCAGCGGGCACGCCGAACGGCGTGCTGCGCTCGCGTCCACCTTTGCCCAGAACTCGAATCACCCTTAGGGAGTAGTCCACGTCCTCGAGGTCAAGACCACAGAGTTCGGCCACGCGGATACCTGTGGCGTACAGCAACTCCACCACGGCCTGATCACGCAGCGCAACCGGATCGCCTTGGGACGCGCCAGAGGATACGGCCCTCATGGCGTCCTTCGCCTGGTCCTCCCGCAACACCGAGGGCAACGTCCGGTGAGGACGCGGGGCAGCGAGCCGAGGCCCCGGATCCGCCGCCAAATGCCCTGCTCGGTGCGCCCACGCCGTAAATGCGCGCGCAGCAGCGGCACGACGCGCGAGAGTCGTGCGACTGGCACCCGCAGTGCGTTGCGCGGCAAGCCATGAGCGCAAATTCGTCAGATCGACGTGTCCGACATCCGCTTGTTCCGGGATATTCCCGGCGACGTGTCCCAGCAACGCGACAGCGTCCCCGATGTAGGCGCGCACCGTGTGCGGCGACAGATCACGCTCCAACATCAGATGCCGTTCGTACTGGCGCAACACGTCTTCCACGTTCGCTGGCAGTTTTTCGCGCAGGCGAACGAGATCGACACGACGTGTCCGACCATGCGGCGGCGAGGACATAGGCCAAGACGCTGCGCCAGTCGGGGCGTTTGGTCAAGTATCGCCACACCCTCGCCCCATTTGAGAGCGCTCTCATGATCGCCAACACGATAACGTTTCAACTCCCTGTGACGAGCACGGGTTTGACGGCACGGACAGATCACCTTTCGGAGTAGCGATGGCAGCGAGCACCACCGTCCGAACAGCCGACGACCTGGCGCGCCGAGTGGTGCGCAAGATCGCCCCGGAGGAGCTGCCGTCGTACGACGTCGTGGCCGCTCCCTACCTGGAGAACCCCAAGCAGGCGGAACGCCGCCTCCGCCAGGCCCACGACGACCCGATCGGCTTCGGCCTGGGAGACGTGGTGGCCATGGCCACGCCGGTGATCGCCCTGGTGTCCGGCAGCGTGATCACCGCCGTCTCCGACAGCATCGGCACGGCCGTCCGCGACGGCATGACCAGCGCCGTCCGCAAGGCCTGGCGCAAGGTCCGCGGCAAGCCCGACGCACCACTGGCCCTGCCACCCACACCGCTCACCACCGCCCAACTGGCCGAGGTGCGCCAGATCGCCCTGGAACGCGCGCTCTCACTGGGCATGAAGCAGCAGAAAGCCCACGCACTGGCCGACGCCGTCATCGCCGCCCTGGTGCTGCGCGACGCCGATCAGGCCGACCCTGACCAGGCCGACTCCGCGCAGGCCGGCGCCGGCCAAGACGACCCGGACGACGACGGCGAACCCAGACGCAAGGCAGGTGGCACGTCCAGATGACGGAGGCGAAGCCGCAGGTCAACTTCAGGGCCTTACCATCCGAGATGATCTTCCTGCTTCTCCTCCTCGCAGTGACGGTGCCGCTCAGCGTCTTCTTCGTCGCAACTGGCTGACGCATCTGGGGACGGCAACGCCACGTTCCGCGCTCGCGACGACCGATCGCCCAGAGCCCCCTCCTGGAGGTGGACAAGGCGGTCGCCGCGCTGGTGCAGGAGGCCGTTCCCTGGCACTACGTGGACGTGCGCCCTGACATACGCCTCCTCGCGCTGCACTCGGTGCCCGGCGAACGCGCCGATCTCGGCGCCGCCCGAGTACCGACCTTCCTGAACTACGCCGTGCCGTCCGCCTGTTTGGCGGCCGGCTGGCTGTTCGCGGTCTTGTGGACCTGGTCGGCCAGGTTGCGCGGCGTCTACCTCGGCTGCCCGACCGAGGAGGCGAAGAACCTGCCGATCTGTCTTTCCTCGACGCCGCAGTCCGACGTGGCGCTGACCGTCACGCGGGACTTCGGCCTCACGTTCCGGTCCGTGCTCGCACCCGTGGTCGCCGCGGCGGCGCTCGTCGTCCCGCGCTTTCTGCACGGCCGTTGACCCGCTCTATCCACATTGGACTTTCAATCACCCCGGTTCCAGCTTCTGCCAGCCCTCGTCGAGGCGGAGGGCCAGGCCGGCGAGTTCCAGCTCGGGCAACAGGGCTCGAACCCGTTCCAGCGGCACGCCCGACTCGACCGACACGACCTCGGCGCTCAGCCCGCACCGCTTGCCCAAGGCCTCGTAGACGCGCATGGCCTCGCCTTGAGGAGCGCCGAGATCGCTGTCCTTCTCGGCGGGCTTGGTGGCGAGGTCGTCGCCGAAGCGTCCGGTCGACTCGACGATCTCGGCGATCGAGGTGACCGACACGGCCCGTCCGTCCCGCAGCAACTCGTGGCAGCCGGCGGAACTCGCCGACGTGACGGGGCCCGGCACCACCATCAGCGGCCGGCCCAGGGCGAGTGTGATCGCCGCGGTGTTCTTGGCCCCGCTGCGCCGCCCGGCCTCCACGACGACGGTGCCGCCGCTGAGGGCGGCGATGAGGCGGTTGCGGGTGAGGAACCGGTGCCGAGCGGGCATGACGCCGGGCGGGTACTCGCTGACGATCAGTCCCTCCAGCGCGATCTTGGCGAGCAAGCCCTGGTGGCCACCGGGATATGCGGTGTCGGCGCCGCACGCCAGCACCGCGATCGTCATGCCGCCGGCGTGGAGTGCGCCGCGGTGGGCCGCGCCGTCGATGCCGTACGCGGCACCGGAAACGACCGTCGTGCCCGTCAGCGCCAGCCCGTAGGCGAACTCGGCGGCGACGTGCTCCCCGTACGCGGTGGAGGCGCGCGAGCCGACCACCGCCACGGCCTTGTCCACCACGTCGGCGAGGAAGTGCGGGCCGCGCACCCACAGGGCCAGGGGCTCGCCGCCGCAACGGCGGGCGGCGATGTTCTCCAGCGCCAGCAACGGCCAGCGGGGCCACTCCTCGTCCTCGGGGACCACCAGGCGGCCGCCCAGTTTGGCAATGGCGGCCAAGTCGGCTTCGGCGCGTTCTTCTGCTCGCCTCGCGGAGGTCTGACTGGCCACGGTGGGCGAAATTTCGCCGGAGCGCACGCGGGCTGCCGCCTCTACCGGACCGACCTTGGCGACGAACGCCGCCAGCGCACCCGGATAGGGCTCGGCCACTCGGGAGAGGTAGGCCCTCGCCAGGCGGACGGTGTCGGAAGCCCTCACCGCAGCCGCTGGAGTCTCGGCCGCTGGAGTCTCAGCCTTCGGGGTCTCAGCCTTCGGGGTCGCGGGTGGGGGCTCGGGCGGCTCGGTGGTGGTCATCGGAACCACCGCCAGGGGAGCCAGCGTTGCCAGGGGTCGGAGCTCCAGGGGTGTGGAGGGCTGGCGCTTGAGGTGCGCTTTCGGACTGTGCAGCACAGGCGGAGAAGTGCGGTTGCGAGCGTCGGGGTGGGGAGGTGGACGGTCATGGTGGCTCCTGAGGTGGGAAGCGGGTCGCCCGCCGGGGACGGACGGGCGACCCGCTCTGGGGCCGGCGCGCGGAGTGGGAGTGGGGTCCACGCGTCGGCTGCTCGGGTGGGCTGAGCGGCTTGGGTGGGGTGACCGGCTTGGGTGGGCTGAGCGGCTCGGATGGGCTGAGCGGCTTGGGTGGGCTGAGCGGATTGGGGGCTACGGAGCCCTTCGTTCTCGGAACTGCAGGGCGGCAGCGACGTGGTCCTGGGTTGGGCGGTCGACTTCTGCCAGGTCGGCAAGGGTCCAGGCGACCCGCAGGCAGCGGTCGGCTCCCCTGCCGGTCAGCGCGCCTATGGCGAGGGCCTTGTCGAGGAGGGCCGTCGTCGTTCTCGGGAGGGCGAACTCCCGTCGTAGGGACGGGCCCGGGACCTGGGAGTTGGAGGGCCAGGTGTGGCCGTGGGAGGACCAGCGGGTGGCCGCTCGTTGCCTGGCTTTGAGGACTCTCGTCCGCACGACTGCTGTAGGTTCTGGCGCTGCGGCTTCGGCGTTGGACATGGCCGTGGTGGCCCTCATGCGGACGCGCAGGTCCACTCGGTCCAGCAGTGGCCCGCTCAGTTTGGCCTGGTAGCGGCGGCGGACTGTGGCGGTGCAGATGCAGTCGATCTCTTTGGGCGGGGCGCAGGGGCAGGGGTTGGTGGCGAGGATCAGCTGGAAGCGGGCCGGGTAGCGGGCTATGCCGTCTCGCCTCGGGATGCGGATTTCGCCGTCTTCCAGGGCGGTGCGGAGGGTGTCGATGGTCTTCTGGCCGAACTCGCAGGCCTCGTCCAGGAAGAGGACGCCCTTGTGAGCCTTGGAGGCGGCGCCTGGTTTGGCCATGCCGCTGCCGCCACCTATCAGGGCGGCTATCGAGGTCGTGTGGTGGACGTTCACGAACGGCGGGGTGGCCACCAAGGGGCAGTCGGAGGACAGCACGCCGGCTACCGAGTGGACCGCGGTCACCGCCAGCGATTCTTGGCGGCTCAGGGGTGGGAGCAGGCCTGGCAGGCGTTCGGCCAGCATGGTCTTACCGGTGCCCGGAGGGCCCGTGAGAAGCAGGTGGTGGGCGCCTGCCGCGGCCACTTCCAGGGCCCAGCGGGCTTCTGGTTGGCCCACGACGTCGGCCAGGTCCGGGGTCGGTGGCGTCGGCGACTCCGTGGGCGGTGGCGCGGACTGGAGGGTGATGTCGTCGCCCCGCAGCCAGGCCAGCGCCTCGGCGAGGGTGTTGGCGCCGTGCAGGGTCACGCCGTCCACGAGGGCGGCTTCCGGAAGGGTGTCCACCGGGACGATCGCCTCGTGCAGGCCGGCTCTGCGGGCGGCCAGGAGGGCCGGGAGCACGCCTCTGATGGGGCGGAGGCGGCCGTCCAGGGCCAGTTCGCCCAGCATGACCGTGGTGGAGAGGCGGTCCGCGGGGACCTTGCCCGCGGCGGCGAGGGTGGCGCAGGCGATGGCGAGGTCGTAGCTGCTGCCGCCCTTGGGGAGGTTGGCCGGGGAGAGGCCCAGGACGATCCGTTGCTGGGGCCACTCCTCGTCGCTGTTGCGGACGGCCGCTTTGACGCGTTCCTTGGACTCGTGCAGGGCCGCGTCAGGGAGGCCCAGGAGGTGGGTCCGGGGTTGGCCCGCTCCCACGTCGGCCTCGATCTCGACCGCTATGCCGTCCACGCCGTAGAGGGCCACCGACCAGACCCGCGCCAGGCCCATCTCAGGCTCCCCGCAGGTGTTGCAGGGTGGGTTCGCCGTGGGCGGGCCAGGTGATGGAGATCAGGTCCACGCGGACCTCGCACCAGCCGACGTGGTGGGCGGCGAGCCAGCGGAGTGCGGTGCGGCGCAGGCGGGAGAGCTTGCGCTGGTCGACGGCCTCGTCGGGGCGACCCCAGCGCGGGGTGGTTCTGGTCTTGACCTCGCAGACGACCAGGCGGCCGTCCTCCACGGCCACCACGTCGAGTTCGCCGTCGCGGCAGGACCAGTTGCGGGACAGGACGACCAGGCCCTGGCCTTCCAGGTACCTGCACGCCAGGTCCTCGCCCTCCCTGCCCTTCTGCTGCTGCCTGGTCTCGGTCAGTGCCACCGTGCTCGCCTCCCTGCGGGTCGTTGGGAACGACAGTGCAGGGCTGGGAGGGGTGCGCGGTGGGGCTGCCGGGAATCTGTGGACAACTCGGCGGCTGTGGACAAGTCGGCCGTTGTGGATGTTGGGACGGCGGAATCGTCAGTGGGGTGTGGTAGGGCGACTGGCGGGGCGGGGCACGGCGGGGCACGGCGGGGCACGGCGGGGCACGGCGGGGCGCGGCGGGGGCACGGCGGGGGCACGGCGGGGGCACGGCGGGGGCACGGCGAGGGCACGGCGAGGCGGCGAGATGGGCAGGACGGATGGACGACGCCGGGAGGGGCAGGGTGAGGTGAAGTAAGGCGTGACGCGGCGAGCAGGCGCGGCCAGGAAGGTGCGGCGGGCGAGTGGCCAGCAGGGCGGGGCGGGTGTGCCTCCAGCCGGTGCGACCAGGCAGGCCGGTGCGACCAGGCAGGCGGGTGCCGGCAAGGAGGCGCGGCCGTGTGCGGACAGGACGACGCGGTGGGCTGGTGTGCAGGCGTGTGGCTCGCGGTGGCGGGAGTTGTGGGCCGGGCATGGCGCCGCCCTCGCGCCCGCGTGCTGGGCACGGGGTGCGAGGGCGGGGGTGAGTTCTTCTAGCTGGGGAACGGGCCGCTTTCCGGCAGGCGGAGATCCGGCTTGTCCAGCTCCTCCACGTTCACGTCCTTGAACGTGATGACACGAACGTTCTTGACGAACCTCGCGGGGCGGTACATGTCCCAAACCCACGCGTCCGACATGCGCACCTCGAAGTACACCTCGCCGTCGGCGTTGCGCACCTGCACGTCCACCGAGTTGGCCAGGTAGAAACGCCGTTCGGTCTCCACGACGAACGAGAACTGGCTGACTATGTCGCGGTACTCCTTGTACAGCGACAGTTCCATCTCGGTCTCGTACTTCTCGAGATCCTCTGCACTCATTACGCCTCCGCGCGGGTCATCTGCTCCGCGCCCTCCCTCGTCGCGAGCTCCCCGGCGTCAGCCGGGGCTGCATCATTCTGGACCACGGCGGTCGCGGTCGTGCCGCGCGCCACCCTGTGCGGCGCGGCGAGACCGTGCTTGACAGCCGCTGCTGCCACATTTACATACGACCAGCGATGCTCTGCACACGGGCCGTGTTCCATCAACGCTGCCGTGTGTTCTGGTGTGCAGTAGCCCTTGTGGACGTTGAAGCCGTACTGCGGGTGTCGGGCGTGCAGGTCGGCCATGATCCGGTCCCTCGTGACCTTGGCCAGCACTGATGCCGCTGCCACGCAGGCTGCTGCCTGGTCGCCTTTCAGCACCGCCACGTTCGGGGCGGGCATGCCCGGCACCTTGAAGCCGTCCGTCAGGACGTAGCCGGGGTGGGTCGCCATCTGGGCCACTGCTCGGCGCATGCCCTCGATGTTCATGACGTGGATGCCGAGCCAGTCGATGTCGGCGGGCGAAACGACCACTATCGAGTGATCCACGGCACGCTTCAGGACCAGGTCGTACATCCGATCGCGTGCTGCTGCCGTCATGAGCTTCGAGTCGTTCAGGCCCTCGAAGCGGGCGGCGTCACCCGGTCGGAGGACGCACGCGGCGATCACGAGCGGGCCTGCGCACGGGCCGCGGCCTGCCTCGTCCACACCGGCCACCGGGCCGAGGCCACGGCGCTCCAGCGTGCTCTGCAGGGCCCAGTTGCCCGACGAGCCCCGCACGACCGCGCGGGGCGGCATCAGCATCGTCATCGGCGGAAGCGGTCTCGCACTCGACGTCCCAGCAGCAGAAGCGGCCACGCACCGACGATACCGAGGCCCAGCGGGGCGCTCTCCTGCCAGCCCGGTGCTCCCATCGAGACGGCCTGCGGGTTGTGGTCCGACACCCCGCCCCACCTCGACGGCGGCAGCACGATCACGCGTGCCTTGCCGATCACGTCGTCCACCGGGACCAGGCCGTTCAGGCCGCCCTGGCCCTGGCAGCGCGAGTCGCACGAGTGGTTGCGGTTGTCGCCGAGCACGAACAGCATGCCGTCGGGGATCTTGAGCTCCTCGAACGACTCCTGCTCGGCCGGCGTGCCCTCGTCGTAGTGCTTGTAGGGCTCGTCGAGCGGTTTGCCGTCCACCGTCACGCGGTTCTGCTCGTCGCAGCACTTCACGGTCTGGCCGCCGACGGCGATCACGCGCTTGACGAAGTCCTCCTCGTTCGCCGAGGGCAGGCCCACCAGCGAACCCAGCCACGACAACGCCTGCGAGACCGGGTTCGTCGGCTCGTCGGAGATGAAGTCGTTCTGCCACGACGGCGGCCCGCGGAACACGATCACGTCGCCCGGCGCCGGATCGGTGAAGCGGAACGTCACCTTGTCCACGAGCACCCGGTCGCCGTAGCAGTCGGTGCACCCGTGCAGCGTCGTCTCCATCGACTCGGACGGGATCATGTAGACCCGGCCGAGGAAGATCTGGATGCCGATCGCGAGGCCGAACGCGACCAGGATGAGGACGGGCAGTTCCTTCCAGAAGTTGCCCTTTTTCTTCTGCTTCTTCCCTGGCTTGTCCGAAGCGTCCGAACCGGGCTCGTCGGCTGGCGGGTTCTGCTCTGGAGCGTCGTCGACCACGAGATCAGCCTAGGGGCTGGGGGTTGTGATCCGACACAACACTCCACCGATCTTTGGGGAAAACGACGTACCGGGCCTTGCCGATGACGTTTTCGACCGGCACCGTGCCCGCTACGCCCCCACCGCCCTGTTTGCGCGAGTCGGTGGAGTTCATCCGGTTGTCCCCCATGACGAACAATCGTCCCTCCGGCACGCGCACCGGGTCGAACGGCTGGTGGTCGGCGGGCGAACTTCCGGCCTGCCAATGCACATAGGGTTCGTCGAGCGGTTTGCCGTCCACAACAACACGGTGCTGCTCGTCGCAACACATCACCGTCTGGCCGGGCAACGCGATGACGCGCTTCACGAAGTCGCGTTCGTTCGCGGGCGCGATGCCCAGCAACGAACCGATGTTCCGCACGAAACCCGCGACGGGATTGGTCGACGGCGGGGTGCGGAAGTCCGTGGTCGTCCACGCCTCGGGACCGCGGAACACGACGACCTCGCCGGGCTCGATGTCACCGAAGCGGTAGACGATCTTGTCGACCAGCACGCGGTCGTTCTCGCAACCGGTGCACCCGTGCAACGTCGCTTCCATCGACGCCGAGGGGATCACGTAGACCCGCGCCACGAACGCCTGGATGAGCACCGTCAGCACGACGGCCGTCACGACGACGTACAGGACTTCTCTCCAAACAGGAGTACGCCCCCGCTCCGGTTCGTCCGGTGCGGAGGCGTCCTCGAAGTCCTCTGGGCTCGAAGCCACCGATCAGGAGACCGGCTTGGCCTCGCGCTTCTCCTTGATCTTGGCGGCCTTGCCGCGCAGGTCGCGGAGGTAGTACAGCTTGGCGCGACGCACGTCACCGCGGGTGACGACCTCGACCTCGGCGATGTTCGGGGAGTGCACCGGGAAGGTGCGCTCGACGCCGACGCCGAACGAGACCTTGCGGACGGTGAAGGTCTCGCGGATGCCGCCGCCCTGGCGACGGATCACGACGCCCTGGAACACCTGGACGCGCTCGCGCGAGCCCTCGATGACGCGGACGTGGACCTTCAGCGTGTCACCGGCGCGGAACGCCGGGATGTCAGAGCGCAGCGACTGGGCGTCGAGTGCGTCCAGGATGTTCATCGGTGTTCCTCACGTGTCTTGAACTCCCCAGAGCATGTTCCATGACTGTGCACGACATGATGGGGGTCGGCTTGTGTGCGCACGCCGACGTCACACCGGCTGCGGCAACTGGTCCAGTGTGCCAGACCAGGCCTTCCGGAATGAAATCGGGTTACTCCCCACCCTCGCGCAGGCGCGTGAGCAGGGCGCGGTCGTGCTTGTCGAAAGCATCCGCGGGCAGCGATTCCAGCAGGTCAGGACGCCGTTCGAAGGTCCGGACGAGGGACTGGTCACGCCGCCAGCGGTCGATCTTCTTGTGGTTGCCGGAGCGCAGCACGTCCGGCACCTCCAGGTCGCGCCACACCAACGGCCGCGTGTAGCTCGGCCCTTCGAGCAGCCCGTCCTGGAACGAGTCCTCGGCGTGCGACTTCGGGTTCCCGAGGACGCCGGGCAGCAGCCGTGCGACCGCTTCCACGATCGCGAGCACCGCCACCTCACCGCCGACGAGCACGTAGTCGCCGATGGACACCTCGTCAACGCGCACGCGCCGACGAGCGTCATCCACCACACGCTGGTCGATACCTTCGTAGCGACCACACGCGAAGACGAGGTGTGACTCGTCCGCGTACTCGTGCGCCAACGCCTGCGTGAACGGACGTCCGGCCGGCGTCGGCACGATGAGACGCGTCTCGTCCGTGCACACGTCATCCAGGGCAGGGCCCCAGATGTCGGCCTTCATGACCATGCCGGGACCGCCGCCGTACGGGCTGTCGTCGACAGCCTTGTGCACGTCCTCGGTCCAGTCGCGCAGGTCGTGCACGCCGACGCTGATCAGCCCGCGGTCGATCGCCTTCCCCAGCAACGCCGCGCGCAACGGCGCGAGGTACTCGGGGAAGATCGTGACGACGTCAATCTGCATCGAGCAGACCCTCTGGCGGATCGATCACGACACGGCCGCCGCGCACGTCCACCGTGGGCACGATCTCACGCACGAACGGGATCAGCGCCTCGCCCTTGTCACGGATGACCACGAGCAGCTCACCGCCCGGCCCGTGCAGGATCTCCTTGACCGTGCCGATCCGCGTGCCGTCGACGAGTTCGGCCGCGAGCCCTTCGAGCTCGTGGTCGTAGAACTCGTCGGGGTCGCCGGTCGGCGGCAGGTCGTCGGTGCTGCCCAGCAACAACGTGCCGCGCAACGCCTCGGCGACGTCACGCGTGACGACTTCCTCGAAACGCACGAGCAGCCGCCCGGCATGAGGCCGGGCGGCTGACACGGTGAGGCTTCGGGACGTGCCGTCACGCAGCTTGGCTTGCATCGTCTTCCCGACCGCGAAACGCAGTTCGGGAGAGTCAGTGCGCACGTCAACGGCGAGTTCGCCGGTGATCCCGTGCGCCTTGGCCACACGGCCGACAACTACGTCCATTGCCCTGGAAACTCTTTTTCAGCGGTCGGTGTCGACGACGTCGACCCGCACGCCACGACCGCCGATGCCGGCCATCACGGTGCGCAGGGCCGTCGCGGTGCGACCACCACGGCCGATCACCTTGCCGAGGTCGTCCGGGTGGACGTGGACCTCGAGGGTGCGGCCGCGGCGGGTCGTGACGAGGTTCACCCGGACGTCGTCCGGGTGGTCGACGATGCCGCGAACGAGGTGTTCGAGGGCGTCAGCCAACAAACTCACGCCTCGTCCTTGGACGCCTCGTCAGCCTTGGGCGCGTCGTCGGCCTTCTTGGCCTTCTTCGCCTTCGGCGTGGTGGCCTCGGTCATCGGCTCCTCGTTCGCGGCGGCGAGCGCGGCGGCGAACAGGTCGGCCTTGGAGGTCTTCGGCTCCTTGACGCGCAGGGTGCCCTCGGCGCCCGGCAGGCCCTTGAACTTCTGCCAGTCACCGGTGATCTCCAGCAGGCGCTGGACGGACTCGGTCGGCTGCGCGCCGACACCCAGCCAGTACTGCGCGCGCTCGGAGTCGACCGCGATGAACGACGGCTCTTCCTTGGGGTGGTACTTGCCGATCGTCTCGATGGCCTTGCCGTCGCGACGGGTGCGCGCGTCGGCGACCACGATGCGGTAGTACGGCTGGCGGATCTTGCCGAGACGCTGAAGCTTGATCTTGACGGCCATTGGCCTGGTACTCCTCGAGAGCTCTGTGTTGATGGTTCGCACGGCCGTGGCCCGGGCAGAGGGGCCGACCACGACGGACAGCGGGCAATTGTGCCAGATGGGGACCGGTGGATCCGAATCGGGTCCTACGCGAACGGCGTGACGTCCCCGAGCGCTTCCCGCACCGCACGCGCGTGTGCGACGGCTCCTGGCGTGTCGCCGTGCACGCACAACGACTCGGCTTGCGTCTTGAGCACCGTGCCGTCGACCGCGACGATCTCACCGTCGAGCAGCCGGCGGGCGCGTTCGACGACGGCGGCGCTGTCGGTGAGCAACGCACCGGGCCGGCTGCGTGGCACCAGCGTGCCCTCGGGCGTGTAGCCGCGGTCCGCGAACGCCTCCTGGACGCCGCGCAGGCCCGCCGCCTCGGCCTTCTCCAGCAACTGGGAGCCGGGCAGGCCGAGGATCGGCAGGTCCTTGAACGCCCGCACGCCGTTCACGACGGCCTGGGCTTGCGCAACGTGATGCACCGTGGCGTTGTAAAGCGCGCCGTGCGGCTTCACGTACACGACCTCGGTACCTGCTGCTCGTGCGCACGCATCGAGCGCGCCGATCTGATAGAGCACCTCGTCGGCCAGTTCCACGGGGTCCGCGTCGATGAACCGGCGGCCGAACCCGGCGAGGTCGCGGTACGAGACCTGCGCACCGATGCGGACACCGTTGCGTGCGGCCTCCTCACACACACGACGCATCGTGGACGGATCGCCGGCGTGGAACCCGCACGCGACGTTCGCGCTGCTGATGACGCCCAGCAACGCGGTGTCGTCGCCGAGCTGCCAGATGCCGAAGCCCTCGCCGAGATCGCTGTTCAGGTCCATCAGAGGACACCGACCGAGAGCAGCAGCAGGGACAGGCCGGGCAGGAAGTTGTTCAGCACGTGCGCCACGATGCTCGCCCCGAGGCTGCGGGTGATCAGCCGGGCCACGCCGATCGGGATGGCGATGACCAGCAGCAGCCAGGTGCGCTGCGGTTCGAGGTGGCTGACCGCGAAGATCACCGTGGTCAGCACGAACGCCGCCCACCGGCTCCAGCCCTGGCGTTCGACCGCGCCCCAGAGCAGACCGCGGAAGATGATCTCCTCGCAGATCGGCCCGATGAAGCTCATGTAGACGAACATCGTGATGGCCGCGGCCAGCGGGAGGTTCGCCTGGTTGAAGAGCTCGCCGATGGCGCTCGTGGCGTTGTCCTTGCCGACGATCGTCCCCCACAGCCACGCGGCGAAGTAGGTGAAGACCAGGCCGATGACACCGATCTTGAGGCCGAAGACCACGTCCGCCTTGGTCAGGCTGAGCCGCAGGTCGATCACCGGGCCGTTGCCGCGCACGTACGTGATCACGATGGCGAGCCCGGCCGCGAGCATGATCGGCACCAGCGAGCCGACCAGCACCAGCGTCGGCGACGACTCGAGCGTCGCGCCGAAACTCGAGCCCACCGCCGTGATGAACACGGCGCTCAGGATGAAGACGGCCTCGACCAGCAGGAACGCTCCGAACCCCCAGCGCTGGCCCACCCGCTCGGGCTCCGGGTTGCGGCGGATGTCCCGCAACGTCTCGATGAAACCGTTCCTCGGCTTCACGGCTTCCGGCTCACTCACACTCTGCAATTTAGTCACGCCACGTCCGCCGGCGGAGCAACAGCACTCTCATGATCAGCCACCTCGCGCTCGACGCCGCCGGCCCCAGATCCGAGGTTACTGTGCGGCACGGGCGGATTCCGGTCCAACCACCTGGTCAATAAATGGTCAGATCGAGTCTCCACCGGATGTCCTGGTTCCTGGTGGTTGGATCGGCGTGCGGACGCTGCTGCTAAACCCCTCGGCGCAGCGCCGTCTCCTCCGCCATGTGCGTGAGCTTGGCCGGGTTGCGCACCGCGTACAGGCCGCTGATCAGGCCGTCCTCCATCCGCATGGCGACCACCGTGTCGAGTTCGCCGCCGAACCGGACGACCAGCGCCGGGTAGCCGTTGACCTGCGCGGGTTCCATCGTCCAGCCGCTGAACTTGAGCAGTCCGCCGACCAGCAGCCGGGCCACCTTCGAGGCACCGACGATCGGCCGCGGCACCGCCTGCTTCACGCCGCCGCCGTCGCCGAGCAGCACGACGTCGGGCGCCAGCAGGTCCAGCAACGCCTGGAGATCACCCGTTTCGGTGGCGCGCTGGAACGCGGCCATCGCCTCGCGCGACTGCTGTTGCGTCACGACCTCGCGCGGACGGCGGGCGGCCACGTGCGAGCGTGCTCGGTGAGCGATCTGGCGGACGGCGGCGGCGTTCTTGTCCACCGCGGACGCGATCTCGTCGTACTCCAGCCCGAACACCTCGCGCAGCACGAACACCGCGCGCTCGGTCGGCGTGAGCGTCTCCAGGACCAGCATCATCGCCATCGACACGCTGTCCGCGAGTTCGACGTCCTCGGCGACGTCCGGCGTGGTCAGCAACGGCTCCGGCAGCCACGACCCGACGTAGGACTCCTTGCGCCGGCCGAGCGTGCGCAGCCGTCCGAGCGCCTGCCGCGTCACGATCCGCACCAGGTACGCGCGGTGGTTCTCCACGTCCGCGTGCTCGACGCCGGACCAGCGCAGCCACGTCTCCTGCAGCACGTCCTCGGCGTCCGCGGCCGAGCCGAGCATCTCGTAGGCGATCGTGAAGAGCAGGTTGCGGTGGCTGACGAACGCGTCGGTGGCGACATCCATGGCCACAAGACACCACTACGCGCGCGTTTGTGACAGTGGCCCGGATCACAGTCACAGGATTCGGGGCTCCGGCATCTCGTGGTCGCAACGCCAACGAGGGAGGAACCCCGAATGGAACCGCGCATCAACATCTTCGCCACCCAGACCGGCGCCAAGCTCGCGAAGCGCTTCGCGGGACTCAACGGCGTGCTGCACGAGTCGACGCTGCCGAAGAGCGTGATCGAACTGGTCAGCCTGCGCGCCAGCCAGATCAACGGCTGCGGCCTCTGCCTCGACATGCACGTCAAGGAGGCCATCGCGAACGGCGAGGACCCGCTGCGCCTGCACCTGGTGGCCGGGTGGCGCGAGACGACGGTCTTCACCGACGCCGAACGGGCCGCGCTCGCGCTCACCGAGGAGGGCACGCTGCTCACGCCTCAGGGCACCAGCGACGAGACCTGGGAGGCGGTGCGCAAGCACTTCGACGACGAGGAGACCGTCGCCCTGGTCTGCCTGATCGGGCTGATCAACGCCGCGAACCGGCTGAACGTGATCACCCGGCAGAAGGGCGGGAACTACGAGGTCGGGGCCTTCGCCCAGCACCACTAGTGGATGCGGCCCCTGAGCATGACCATGCGCGGCGAGCGGAGGACCTCGAGGTTCTCCCGCGGATCCTCGTCGTACACGACGATGTCCGCCGCCGCGCCCTCGGTCAGCGACGGGAACCCGAGCCACTCCCGGGCGTTCCACGACGCCGCACCGATGGCGTCGACCGCGCTCATCCCCACTCCGCGCAGCGCGACGATCTCGTCGACGATGCGCCCGTGCCGGATGCCACCACCGGCGTCGGTACCGGCGTAGACGGGGATCCCGGCCTCGACAGCGGACGCCACCGTGCGCGACACACGGGCGTGCAGGTCACGCATGTGGTTCGCGTACCTGGGGTACTTGCCGGCCTTCTCGGCGATGCCGGGGAACGTCTCGATGTTGATCAGCGTGGGCACCAGGGCGGTGCCACGGGCGGCCATCAGCGCGATGGTGTCGTCGGTGAGGCCGGTGCCGTGCTCGATGCAGTCGATGCCCGCGTTGATCAGGCCGGGCAGCGCGTCCTCACCGAAGACGTGCGCGGTGACCTTGGCGCCGGCGTCGTGGGCGACCTTGATGGCCTGGGCCAGCTCGTCGTCCGTCCACAGCGGGGCGAGGTCGCCCTCGCCGCGGTCGATCCAGTCGCCGACGAGCTTCACCCAGCCGTCGCCGTCCGCGGCCTGTTCGGCCACGGCGGTCGCCAGGTCGGTCTCCACCTCGACGCTGATGCCCGGGATGTAGCGCTTGGGCTTCGAGATGTGCTTGCCCGCGCGGACGATGCGAGGCAGGTCGAGGCGTTCCTGCAGCGGGCGGGTGTCGATCGGGGAGCCGCAGTCGCGGATCAGCAACG
This sequence comes from Lentzea sp. NBRC 102530, assembly GCF_030269365.1. Classification (GTDB taxonomy): domain Bacteria; phylum Actinomycetota; class Actinomycetes; order Mycobacteriales; family Pseudonocardiaceae; genus Lentzea. Next base: position 127,121 of record NZ_BSTF01000020.1, on the reverse strand, counting down.
TGCCCGCGTCGCGGTCGGTGATCGCCTGCTCGACGGCCTCGGGCAGCTCCACGCCGCCCTGCGGGCCCAGGCCGACGTGGCAGTGCGCGTCGACCAGGCCCGGCACGAGGTAGCCGCCGTCCACGACGGTCTGCGCGTTCGGCACCGGCTGGGTGCGGACGCGGCCGTTGACGACCCACAGGTCCCGCGGCTCGCCCTCGGGCAGGACGACGCCGCGCAGGTGCATGGTCACTTCTTCTTGTCGTCCCCGTCGAACTTGAACTTCGACGGGTCGAAGCCGGGCGGGAGCTCGTTCATGCCACCGCCGAGACCGGGGATGTTCGGCATTCCGCCGGGGGGCATGCCGGGCATGCCGCCGGGGAACATGCCGGGCGGGAAGCCGCCCTTCATCTTCGGGGGCGTCGGACCGCGTCCGCCCTTGCCCTTCTTCCCCTTCTTGCCCTTGCGCGACTTGCTGCCGCCACCGCCGCCGAAGCCCATCCGGCCGGCCATCGACGCCATCATCTTGCGGGCCTCGAAGAAGCGGGTGACCAGGTCGTTGACGTCGCTGACCTTGACGCCCGAGCCGTTCGCGATGCGCAGGCGGCGGGAGCCGTTGATGATCTTGGGGTCGTCGCGCTCGGCCGGGGTCATGCCGCGGATGATCGCCTGGATGCGGTCGAGGTGCTTCTCGTCCAGCATGCCGAGCTGGTCCTTCATCTGACCGGCGCCGGGCAGCATGCCGAGCAGGTTCGCGATGGGGCCCATCTTGCGGATCGCGAGCATCTGCTCGAGGAAGTCCTCCAGCGTCAGCTGGCCGGTGTGCAGCTTCGCGGCGGCCTTCTCGGCCTGCTCCTGGTCGAAGTGCTGCTCGGCCTGCTCGATGAGCGTGAGGACGTCACCCATGCCGAGGATGCGCGAGGCCATCCGGTCGGGGTGGAAGACGTCGAAGTCCTCGAGCTTCTCGCCGTTGGACGCGAAGAGGATCGGCTGGCCGGTGACCTCGCGGACCGACAGCGCCGCACCACCGCGGGCGTCGCCGTCGAGCTTCGTGAGCACGACACCGGTGAAGCCGACGCCGTCGCGGAACGCCGTGGCGGTGTTGATCGCGTCCTGACCGACCATGGCGTCGACCACGAACAGGATCTCGTCCGGGTTCACCGCGGCCCGGATGTCGATGGCCTGCTGCATCATCTCCTCGTCGACACCGAGCCGGCCGGCCGTGTCGACGAGGACGATGTCGTGCTGCTTGGCCTTGGCCTCCGCGATGCCGAGGCGCGAGACCTCGACGGGGTTGCCGACGCCGTTGCCGGGCTCGGGGGCGAACACGGGCACGCCCGCGCGCTCACCGACGACCTGGAGCTGCGTGACGGCGTTCGGGCGCTGCAGGTCGGCCGCGACGAGCAGCGGGGTGTGGCCCTGGCCCTTGAGCCACTTGGCCAGCTTGCCCGCGAGCGTCGTCTTACCGGCACCCTGCAGACCCGCCAGCATGATCACCGAGGGCGGGTTCTTGGCCAGGTTCAGCCGGCGCGTTTCGCCGCCGAGGACGTTGACGAGCTCCTCGTTGACGATCTTCACGACCTGCTGCGCCGGGTTCAGCGCCTGGTGGACCTCGGAACCCTTGGCCCGTTCCTTCACCTTCGCGATGAAGTTGCGGACGACGGGCAGCGCGACGTCGGCCTCGAGCAGGGCGACCCTGATCTCGCGGGCGGTCGCGTCGATGTCGGCGTCGCTGAGCCTGCCCTTGCCGCGAAGGCCCTGCAGAACCGTGGTCAGCCGGTCGGAAAGCGTGGAGAACACGTCGTCCAGACTAGCCGTTCACGTCGTCCGGCCCGGTGTGCCTCCCCAGCTCGTGATGCAGGATGCAGCTCATGGGGCGAATCTTCCTCAGCTACCACGGGCACGACGAGGGCGGCGAGATCGCGCTGTACCTGCGCGACGCCCTGCTGGCCGCGGGCTTCGAGGACGTGCACGCCTACACCGCGCCCGGTTCCGGACCCGACGTGTCACTGCCCTGGAAGGACAGCCTGCGCCGGGAGCTGCTGGGCGCCGACGCCCTGATCGTCGTGACGTCGCCGGGCTCGTTCTCCGAGTGGTGCATCTGGGAGTCGTCGGTCTTCCGCGAGCGCAAGCCGCACTCGCCGTGCGTCGAGTTCTTCAGCGCGCGGTCGCAGAATCGTGCGGTCCTCAACGACCTCCAGGCACAACGCGTCGATGCCACCTCTCCCGAGTCATTGGCCGCGGCGCGTGACACGGCGTTGAAGGTCCTGGAACACGCGGGCGTCACCAAGGCTGCTCCTCTCTCGTCGCCGTTCCCCGGTTTGAAGGCGTTCGACGAACACCAGGCATCCCTCTTCTTCGGACGCGACGACGACGTCCAACGTCTCGCGGAGCCGTTGCTCGGTCGACGCACGCACGGCGCGATGGCCGTCATCGGTCCGTCCGGTGCGGGCAAGTCATCGCTGGTCCGGGCCGGTCTGATCCCTCTCCTGCGCCGCGAGGGCTGGACGATCATCGGACCGGTGACGCCGTCTCAGGGCGTGCTGCCCGAGATCGAAGGACCGGGCAGACGACTGGTCGTGCTTGACCAGGCCGAGGAGCTCTTAATGAGCGAGTCTGCGGACTTAGTGCGCAGACTCGTGGCAGCAAGCCGTGGCGAGGCATGGGTCGTGTACACGGTTCGCGCTGATTTCCTCGATGAACTCATGCGCCGCGAAGACTTCGCCCCTCTCTTGCGCGACGATTTCCTGGTCACACCGTTGACCAAGGCGGAAATCCCGATGGTCGTGAACGGCCCGTTGCGTTCCTTCGGCTGGAACGTCGACGACTCCGCGTTGGGTTTGATCCAAGAGGACGCGAGCCGCGAATCGTTGCCCCTGTTGGCGTTCGCGCTGGAGAACCTGTGGCGGCACGTGAACCCGGACGGCAAACGCACCCCGAGGCCCATCACACGAGCCGAGTACGTGGCGTCGGGCCGGGTGATGGACGTGCTGCGAAGGCAAGCCGACGAGGCGTTCGCGATGGCCCGTGACCTGGTGCGCGACGAGGACGGTTCGTGGCCGCCGCTGCACGAGGCCGAACGCCGCGTGCTGCGGACGTTGCGCAGGCTGGTCGCGGTGGACGAGTCGGGCAAGTTCACCCGTCGCGCGCTCGCGATGGACGAGGTGCCGGCCGAGGACCGGCGGCTGCTCGACCCGTTCATCACCAACCGCGTGCTCACGGCGACGCGTCAGACCATCGAGGTCGCGCACGAGAGCCTGTTCCTGCACTGGCCGCAGCTGCAGGAGGAGCTGGAACGCGACCACGTCGGCCTGCGCGCCCGGCGTGAGGTGGAGGACATCGCGGCGGACTGGGTCAAGCACCCCGACCAGGTCATCGCGCCGTCACGGCTCTCGTCACTGCTGAACGTGTTGGCACCGAACGACAACCGGTGGCCCGAACTCGAGGAAACGTTGGCAGGGCTGCACTTCTCCGGCAACGCGATGCAGCTGCTGCGCCAGTCGTTGCAGCAGCGGATGAACGACGAGGTGCACAGGTCGGACCGGCTCACCCCGGACGAGGTGCTGCGCGCTCTGGCCGGAGACGACGACGCGGTGCGGTTGCTGCTCCACGCACCTGATCTGACGGGCTGGCGCAGAAGTCTGTTGCGCGCCATAGCCGCAACGCACCTGCACCGCTCGTTCACGGGTCATGAGGACGGCATCTGGGGCGTCGACTGGTCGCCGGACGACACCACCGTCGTGACCGGCTCCAAGGACGGCACGGTCCGGCTGTGGGACGCGGAAACGGGCGCCTGCGTGCACGTCTTCACGCACGGCCGGGAGCGCCACGGCGACGGCCCCGGCTGGGTGCGTTCGGTCGCCTGGTCCCCCAAGGGCGACGTCATCGCGTCCGTCGCCACCGACCTCACGCTGCGGCTGTGGTCGGCGTGGACGCACCAGGAGATCCGGGTGATCAAGCTCCGGCACCGCCCCCGGTCCGTGCGCTTCGACACGGACGGCAGCCGCGTGCTGGTCGCGTGCGAGAACGGCGTCGCTTACCTGTGGGAGGTCGACGGCGGCAGCAACCCCGTCGACGAGATCGTGAACCTCGACAAGCTCGGCAACCCGGTGCCCCTGTGGGACGCCGACATCGCGTCCAACAACCTCGTCGCGAGCGCGCGCGACGACGGCATGATCGACCTGCGCAAACCCGGCGGACCGCGACGGACGACCGTGCAGGTGGCGTCGTCGGCGGTGCGGTCGGTGCGCTTCCACCCGTTGCGTCCGAGGGTGTTCGTGAGCGGCGGCCCGGACGCCAAGGCCGTCGTGAACCACGCGCGCGGGCAACAGGACCTGACCGGGCACCTCGACCAGGTGCACCGGGTCGCGTGGTCACCGGGCGGGTCGCGGATCGCCACGGCGTCGGCCGACGGCACCGTGCGGATCTGGGACGCCGACTCCGGCGCCGACCTGCTGTGCCTGCGCGGCCACCAGCGCGACGTGTGCGACGTCGCGTGGTCGCACGAGGGTGATCGGCTGGCGACGGTCTCCGACGACGGCACGCACCGCACGTGGAAGATCGGCTCCGAACCCGACGAGAACAACTCGATCGACGTGGAGCACCCGGTACGCGCCTTGGCGTGGAGTCCGCGGCACGACGAGCTCACGGTGGGGCACCTCATCGTCGAGCCGAGGCCGTTCGCGGGGTACGGCTACAACCCCGTCGGCGGCAAGTTCTACGACGGCTGGCCGGAGGCGCTGGCGTGGTCGGCCGACGGCGGGCGGCTCGCGATCGGCTGCACCGACGGATCGGTCTCGATCACCGACGGCCTCACGGCCGAGATGCGGCGGCTGACCGACTGGACGGACGCGATCACGGACGTGCGCTGGTCGTCGGACGGCGGTGTGCTGGCCGTGGTGTCCCGTGATCGCGACTGGTCGCCGCGGCTCTACGACCGGTCCGGCGACCCGCTGCCACCGGGAGCGTGGACGCGGCACTCCGGTGTGCTGCGCGCGGTGTCGTGGCATCGCAACCGGCGGGTGTTCGCCGTCGCCGGGGAGGACGACCTGATCACGGTGAACTCGCTGGACCGCACGCTGTGCGCGTTCGGCAGGGGCAAGCGCTTCACCTCCGCCGCCTGGCACCCGGACACGGACCTCCTGGCGGCAGGGTGCACGGACGGCACGGTGGTGCTGCTGCGGATGGACGACTCGCTGACCGAGATAGGTGAGCTGCGCGGCCACACGAACGAGATCAACGCCTTGGCGTGGTCTCCGGACGGCCGCAGCCTGCTGACCGCGTCGAAGGACCGCACGGCCCGCGTCTGGGACCCGTACACGGGCGGCCAGCGCACGGCGTTGATCGGCCACGACGACTCGGTGACCGCCGCGCTGTGGTCCCCGTTCGGCGCGGCCGTGACCGGGTCGCTGGACGGGACCGTGCGGTACTGGAACGTCTCCGACGGGTTCCGGCACCCGCTGTCCGGCGGCGAGGACCCGCTGTGGGAGGCGCGGCTGCGGCTCAGCTGATCCCGTGCTGCGCGAGCGCCTCCAGCAGCACCGGGGTGCGGCGGCCGACCGGGGCCGTCGAGATCTGCGCGAAGCGGAGCCCGGCCTTGACGGCGGCGCCGTCGGCGACCGGGTCGTCGCCGACGAACAAACACTCTTCCGGGCTAACGTCGAACCGCACGCAGGCGGTCTCGAAAGCCCGTGGCGAGGGCTTCGAGACGCCGATCTCGTAGGAGAGCAGGAACGCGTCGACGTCCAGTGATTCCCGGCGGAACAGGGTCCGGATGTCCCACGAGACGTTGCTCAGGACACCCACCTTCAACGGCCTGGCTCTCTCGAGCGCCGCGGCCGTGTCGGCGTACGGCAGCCAGAACGCCGGGTTGTGCAGCCGCTGGAAGACGTCGTCGGTCATCGTGAGCCCTGCCAGCCGGAACAGGGTCCAGTGGGCGGCGCGGTTGGCCAGCGCGGTGAGGTCGCGGGCGTCCCAGACAGCGCGTTCCGCCGCGTTCATCCGCGCCACGAACGGTGCCGGGGCGCGCAGCACCGCGAGGTGCCGCGCCGACAGCCACGGGTGGGTGGGGCGCCCGAAGAGGGTGCCCGCGAAGTCGAAGAGGACGGCCTTGATCACGACACCATGATGCGCAGACCACCCGAGGTTCCCGCACGGGTGAGGAGCGTCACGCCGCTGAATCCGAACGGCACCCAGCCCGCCTCGAACTGCGCGCGCATGGACGTGCCGCGCCGCACGTGCCGCTCGAACGCGTGCGTGCGGACGATGCGCTTGCGGGCGATCTGGCCGTCCAGCGCCTGGGCGGCGGACGCGTCGAGCCACAGGAAGTGCCTTCGGCGGCCGGAGAGGACGCCGGCCCAGAGCAGCATGAACCTGGTGCCCGGGCGGGTGGACGGCTCGTGGACCACCAGCAGGCCCGCGCAGAAGAGCGCGGACCAGAAGACCCGTAGGCGGTGTGTGAGGTGCACGAACACGCGCCAGTACTTGTACGGGAGCGGGATGCGCGGCTCCAGCCAGGTGCGGACCTGGTCGGAGTCGAGGACGGTGACCGGTTCGTCGGCGTCGAGCCGGCTGAGCAGGGTCGTCTTGCCCGCGCCCGGGATCCCGGCGAGGACTACGAGCGAGCGCTTCGGCACTCGGACGACTGCGGTCTGCGTGTTCAGCACGGCGGTCATGTCCTAGAAGACGTCTTGACCATCCTTCTCGTTCAGTTTGGTCCGATTTCGGGCGAAATGCACAGGGTTCTCTTGGATTCAGGGGTCCGGTCAGGGGTGGTGCGGTCGCTTGGGGGTGGGAGGTGCCGCGGCGGGAGAGGGGCGGTGGCGGGGAGAGAGGCGGTGGCGCGTCGGTCAGTTCGGCACGGCCGGGGCGGCGGCGGCACGTGGGTTCGGACGACACGGCCCACGGCAGCGACACCGTGCTGGTGGGCGCGACACGGTCGCAACGGCGGCACCCAGGGTCAAGCGGCACGAGCAGAGCGGCGGCGGCACGTTCGTGGGCACGACACGGCCAGAACGGCGGCGGCGCGTGCGTGCCACACGGGCGGCCTGGTGGTGCGGCCGGGTTGGGTGGGTGACACCGGCCGGAGCGGCGGTGGTGGGCGGGTGGCCGGACACCTCCCCCGGCTCCGTCACCCGCCACCACCGGCCTTGCCCCGGCCGGCCTGCCCGTCCGGTGAGCGGTCTACCCCTCGAAGACGCTCTCCGGACACCACGAAGCCTGCCGGTTCACCAGGGCGGGCAGGAGCGTGAGCACCCGGAGTGGTTGTGCGTAGAGCTACTCAACCTCTACCTGGCCGCGTCGAGCACCGCCCGTTCGATCCGGCGCCGGTCGAGGTCCTCGCCCACGATGCTGAACGAGTCGACGACCGTTGCTCCCAGCGTCGACACGCGCGCCCACTGCACGTCGACGCCGCACTGCTCCAGTGCGCCGGCCACGCGGTGCAGCAGGCCGATGCGGTCGGCGGCTCGGAGTTCGAGCACCACCGCGCCGGTTGCCTCGTCGTCGAACCAGAGGACCTTCGACGGTGGCGGGTCGAGGGGTGGGCCGCCGTAGTCGCGTTCCTTGGCGGCCAGCTTCTCCGCCAGGGGCAGGGAGCCCTCGATCGCGCGGGTGAGCTGTTCGCGCAGGAGTTTGGCGTCCGGCAGGGAGCCGAAACGAGGGGACACCGTGAACGCGTCCACCGTCGCGCCGGCGTGCGAGCGCAACGTCGCCGCGTGCACCTCGAGGGAGTTGAGGGCCAGTACGCCGGCGGCCTTGGACAGCACGCCCGGACGGTCCGGGGCCAGCACCGTCACGACGGCCGCGTGGTCCTGCTTCTCCAGCAGCACGTCGGGCTTTCCCGACGCCGCTACGCGTTCTGCCATCTGCACGTGGGCGGGGTCCAGGGGTTCGGGTTTGGGCAGTGCCTCGCCCGCCATCGCCGTGCGGCAGCGTTTGACGAGGTCGGCCATGAGCGCGGCCTTCCAGTCCGTCCAGACGCCGGGGCCGGTGGCGATGGAGTCCGACTCGGCCAGGGCGTGCAGCAGTTCCAGCAGGACCGCGTCACCGCCGAGGGTTTCCACCACGCGGTGGACGGTCGCCTCGTCTTCGACGTCGCGGCGGGTCGCGGTGTGCGGCAACAGCAAGTGGTGGCGGACCATCATAGACAGCGTTTCGACGTCCTGCGGCCACAGGCCGATGCGTTCGCCGATCTGGGTCGCCAGCGCGGCGCCCACCTCGGAGTGGTCCTGCTGGCGGCCCTTGCCGATGTCGTGGATCAACGCGCCGAGCAGCAGCAGGTCCGGTCGCGCGACCGTCGTAGCGAGCCTGGCTGCGTGTGCGACTGTCTGGACCAGATGGCGGTCCACGGTCCACATGTGCGCGGCGTCGCGGGGCGGCAGGTCCCGCACCGCACCCCACTCCGGGAAGAGCCTGCCCCACAAACCCGTGCGGTCCAACGCCTCCACGACGTCGACCAGGCCGTTGCCGCTGCCCAGCAACGCGAGCAGCTCCTCGCGGGCCTCACGCGGCCACGGTTGGCGCAGTTCGGGAGCGGAGTCCGCGAGACGCGTCAGCGTTCCGTTCGCGATCGGGTGCTTGCTGCGTGCGGCCGCCGTCGCCACACGCAACAACAACGCCGGATCACGGCTCGGAATGGCGTCACGGGCCAAAGACACCTCGGACCCGTGCAGCACAACGCCTTCGTCCAACGGCCTGCGCGCGGGCTGGCCGCGCAGGAAGGCCCCCAGGCCACGTTTCGGTGCCGCGGCACGGGCTCCGCGCATCGCCACGTCGAACGCGTAGACGACGGTGCGTGCGGCGGAGGACAGCGCACGGGCCAATGCGAAGCGATCCGCGAGCCCGAGCGCGGACGCCACCTCGTCGCCGTCTTGCGCGCGCAGCACGTCACGCGGCTTGAGCGCCACACGGCGGAGTTCGGTGCGCACGTCCAACAACAACCGGCGGGCCTCGTCCACATCGGCGGACGGCCGATCAACGACCTGTGCGACCGACAGCGCGTCCAGGATCGTGATGTCCCGCAACCCACCGCGGCCGTGTTTGAGGTCGGGTTCGACGCGGTGCGCGATCTCGCCGCTGCGGGCCCAGCGCTTCTGCGCCGACTCGGCCATCTCGTCCAGCCTGTTGCGGACGTTGGCGCGCCACGCCTGCTTCGCGCCGTCGGCGAGCTTCTGCGTCACCTCGGGATCGCCCGAGATGTGCCGGATGTCCAGCAGCCCCAGGGCGGTGCGCAGATCTCCTGCGGCGACTCTCAGGGCCTCGCCGACCGTGCGGACGGAGTGGTCGAGGCCGATTCCCGAGTTCCACAGCGGGTACCAGAGCTTCTCGGCGATCTCGTCGACGTTCTTGACGCCGTTGTGGACCAGGACGAGATCGAGGTCTGAGTAGGGCACGAGCTCACGCCGCCCCAGCCCACCGACCGCCACCAGCGCGATACCCGATCCGGATATCCCGGCTGCCCCCGCGTGCTTGGTGAGCCAGAACTCGTGCAGGTCCACGAGTGCTTCGCGCAGAGGTTCGGCGGTCAAGCGACGACGACCTGGCACGAGCAGCCGTTCGCGTGCTCGCACCAGGTCGTCAGCCGTGACGACGGCCGTTTCGTTGTTCTCCACGGACCGTCTCCTATGCAGTTAAAGCGCGTCCGATCCACGTTCGCCCGTGCGCACGCGCACGACCGTGTCGACCGAAGTGACCCAGACCTTCCCGTCGCCGATCTTGCCGGTGCGGGCGGCCTCGACCACCGCTTCCAGCACCTTCTCGACGGCGGTGTCGTCGATGACGACCTCGATCTTGATCTTGGGCACGAAGTCCACCGAGTACTCCGCACCGCGGTAGACCTCGGTGTGGCCCTTCTGGCGGCCGTAGCCCTGCACCTCGCTGACGGTCATGCCCAGCACCCCGAGCTGTTCGAGGGCGCTCTTCACGTCGTCGAGCGTGAACGGCTTGATGATCGCGGTGACCAGCTTCATGACTTGTTGCTCCCCTCAAGGACCGCGGACGCACCCGCGGCCACGCTCGGCTTGCCGACGCCCCGAGCGCTGGTCAGGCTGCCGTACTCGTACGCGCGCTCAGCGTGCTCCGACTCGTCGATGCTCGCGACCTCGGCCTCTTCGGTGGCCCGGAAGCCGACCGTGAACTTCACCAGGTAACCGAGGGCGAGGCTCAGCACGAACGAGTAGCCGAGCACCGCGAACGCGCCGACCGCCTGGCGCCACAACTGGTCGAAGCCGCCGCCGTAGAACAGGCCGTTGATCTTGGCCGGGGCCGCCTCGCTGGCGAACAGGCCGATCAGGATCGTGCCGGACAGACCACCGACGAGGTGCACGCCGACGACGTCGAGCGAGTCGTCGAAGCCGAAGCGGTACTTGAGCGACACGGCCAGCGCGCACAGCACACCGGTGATCGCGCCGATCGCGATGGCGCCGATCGGGGTGACCGCGGAGCAGGCGGGCGTGATGGCGACCAGACCGGCGATGATGCCCGACGCGGCACCGAGGGTGGTGGCCTTGCCGTCGCGGATGCGCTCGGTCAGCAGCCAGCCGAGCATCGCGGCGCAGGTGGCGACGATGGTGTTGACGAACGTGACGCCCGCGGTGCCGTTGGCGCCCAGGGCGGAACCGGCGTTGAAGCCGAACCAGCCGAACCACAGCAGACCGGCGCCGAGCACGACCAGCGGCAGGCTGTGCGGCTTCATGGGCTCCTTCGGCCAGCCGACGCGCTTGCCGAGCACGATCGCGAGCGCGAGACCCGCCGCACCGGCGTTGATGTGCACCGCGGTGCCACCGGCGAAGTCGATCGCGAGGAGCTTGTTGGCGATCCAGCCACCGGGGTCGATGACGTTGCCGGCCTCGTCCTTGCCGTCGAAGTCGAACACCCAGTGCGCGACCGGGAAGTACACGATGGTCGCCCACAGACCCGCGAACAGCAGCCACGGGCCGAACCGGGCGCGGTCAGCGATGGCGCCGGAGATCAGCGCGACCGTGATGATCGCGAACATGGCCTGGAACGCCACGAACGCCGTCGTGGGGATCTTGCCGAACAACGAGTCCGCGCCCAGCAGCCCGTCGAGGCCGAAGAACTCGAACGGCTTGCCGAGCAGGCCTCCACCGAGGTCCGCGCCGAATGCCGTCGAGTACCCGTACAGCACCCACAGGACACCGACCACGGCCATCGCGCCCAGGCTCATCATCATCATGTTGAGCACGCTCTTCGAACGGACCATGCCTCCGTAGAAGAAGGCAAGGCCCGGCGTCATCAGCAGCACCAAGGCGGCGCTGGTGAGCACCCAGGCGGTGTCCCCTGTATCCACTTCGACCTCCACTGCACGTCGGTTGCAGGGAGCATCGAGATGTCCTGTTTCACCCGTCCGCGCCCAACGTTTCGCGGAGGTGAACTAAGGGTCCGACGGTGTTACGTCCGCGTTTCACGGCGTTCACGGTCACGATTCGGCCACCTCACGGGCACAAACCGACTACCCCGGGTCCACGCGCGTCGTGATGGCCGCGGCGCAGCACCATGCCCCCGGCGAACACACCGGGGGCATGGCTGCTGACCTGTGCTAGCGGACCGAGAACGGACCAACGGGCGCCGGCTTGGCGTCCGCGGACATGACCTGCTGAGCAGGCGGCTCGACGGCGGCACAACGCGTGCCGTTGCGCGGCAGCTTCAACGACACCAGGTACTCGTCGTTGATCTTCAGCGTGCACTCGCTGCGGTCGTAGACGCCGTGGCCCCAGCCTTCGTAGGTCACGAAGACCGTGGTGTCACGCGACTGGCGGTGGGCGTTGACCGCCCACTCGTAGACCGTCGCCGGGTCGTGCTTGGCGTTGGTCAGCAGGATCTTCGGCGCGTGCTTGATGTTGAGCGGCCGCTGCGGGTTCGTGGCCTTCGGGAACCCGACGCAGCCCATCATGGCGCCGTGGCCGAGCGACGAGCCGCGGGTGTTCGGCGCGACGCGGTTCTCCATGTTGTTGAGCGCCTGGTACTCGCCCCACGAGCCGACGCGGAGGTTGTAGTCGTTGCAGAAGATGCCCGCGAACGGGTTCTCGAACGTCTCACCCGCGGCGAACCTGGCCGGCGCCGGAGCGCCGTTGACGAGCGTCGCGACGTAGTCGGCGAACGGCTTCCAGGCCGGGCCGTAGCCCATGCCCACGACGCCGCCACCGAGGTTCTCGGCGGTGATGACGCGGCCGTTCTCGTCCTTGAGCTCACCGCGGTCGGCCTTGGCGAGCAGGTCCTTCCAGATCTTGCGGAGGTCCTGGCCGTGGAACGGCGACGAGGCGTCGCGGTCGTTCCACTTGACCCACTCGTCGAAGACGTCCTCGGCACCGCGCGCCTCGGTCTCCAGGAACTTCCACGTGCCGAGGCTGTGGTCCATGTTGGAGTCGATGATCATCGCGCGGATGTTCCTGCCGTACTGCTCGGCGTAGTGCTGGCCCATGATCGTGCCGTACGAGACGCCGTAGTAGTTGATCTTCTTCTCGCCGAGCGCGCGACGGATCGAGTCGATGTCGTTCGCGACGTCGCGCGTCGAGGCGTGGTCGAAGATCGCGCCGGAGACCTTGCGGCAGTCGGCGCGCAGTTCCTTGTTGAACGCGACGAGCTCGTCGAACTCCTCGCGCGTCTTCGGGTAGTCGGACGGCTGGCGCTGGAGCACCTCGGCCGAGCACTTGATCGGCGCACTGCGCGCCACACCACGCGGGTCGAACCCGATGATGTCGAACTTGTCGGAGATTTCCTTGCTGAAGTAGCGGTCGGCGTACATCGAGAAGTCGACGCCGGACCCACCGGGACCACCCGGGTTGATGACCATCGCGCCGATGCGCTTCGACTGGTCGGTGGCCTTTCTGCGGGACACGGCGAGCTGGAACTTCTCGCCCTTCGGCTTCGCGTAGTCGATCGGCAGCTCGAGGAAGCCGCACTCGACCGTCGGCACCTCCGCACACGGCTTCCAGTCGACCGATCCGACCTTGAACTCAGGCTGCCCCTGCCCCTCAGGAGCGGCGGACGCGATCTGGGTCGCGCCCAACACCAATGCAGAACTCGCGAGGGCGGCCGCGAAGGCACGCACCGTCGGTTGCATGGATTTCCTCCCTAGATCCCCGAACTTGCGGAGGGAACGCTTCCACCGCCCGGTGAGACGGACAACCGACCTCGGTAGGGAACAGAATCAGCCTGTAGTCGTACAACCACGCTGGGTTTAGCCGTTTCGGCGCAACGAGTTCCGGTACGCGGCAGTTTCAGCGACAACAGGTAGTCGTCGTTGATCTTCCGGGTGCATTCGCTGCGGTCGTAGACGGTGTGCCCCGAGCCTTCGTAGGTCACCAACACCGAGGTGTCGCGAGTCTGCCGGTGCGCGTTGACCGCCCACTCGTAGACCGTCGCCGGGTCGTGCAGCGAGTTCGTCATGAGGAACTTCGGCGCGTGCTTGATGTTCAACGGCCGCTGCGGGTTCGAGGCCTTGGGATAGCCCGCGCACGACGCGAGGAAGAAATGACCGAGCGCGTTGCCGCGGGTGTTCGGCGACAGCCGGACGTTCATGGCGTTGATGGCCTGGTACTCGCTCCACGAGCCGATGCGCACGTTCCAGTCGTCGCAGAAGACCGCCGGTTCCGGGTAGTTCACCAGTTCGGACTTGCCGAACGACCGGGTCGCCGGAACGCCGTTGACCAGCGCGGCGATGTCGTCGGCGAACCACTTCCAGTCCGGGTAGTAGCCCATGCCCTGCACTCCGGCGCCGAGCGCCTCGGCCGTGATCACGTTGCCCAGCGGGTCCTTCAGCTCGCCGCGATCGGCCCTGGCGAGCAGGTCCTTCCAGATCCGGCGGAGGTCCTGGCCGTGGAACGGCGACGCGGGGTCGCGGTCGTTCCACTTGACCCACTCGGCGAACACGTCCTCGACACCGCGCGAGAGCGTCGCGGCGAACTGCCAGGTGCCGAGGCTGTGGTCCACGGTGGAGTCGCTGACCATCGCGCGGAGGTTGCGGCCGTAGAGCTCGGCGTACTGCTGGCCCATGAACGTGCCGTACGAGACGCCGAACCAGTTGATCTTCCGCTCACCGAGTGCGCGGCGGATCAGGTCGATGTCGTGCGCGACGTCCGTCGTCGACACGTGGTCGAAGAGCGCGCCGGAGACCTTGCGGCAGTCGGCGCGCAACTCCTGGTTGAACGCGACGAGCCGCTCGAACTCGGCCCTGCTCTGCGGGTAGAGCGACGGCCGCTTCGCCAGCACGTCCGCCGAGCACCGGATCGGCGCGGACCTCGCGACACCGCGCGGGTCGAACCCGATGACGTCGAACCGGTCGGTGATCTCCTTGCTGAAGAACCCCTCGGCCCGGAACGAGAACTCGACGCCCGACCCTCCCGGACCACCGGGGTTGATGATCATCGCGCCGATCCGCCGGGACGGGTCACCCGCCTTGCGCCGCGACACGGCGAGCTGGAACTTCTCCCCGCGCGGCCGCGCGTGGTCCACGGGTAACTCGAGGAAGCCGCACTCGATCGCCGGAGCCTCGGCGCAAGGCCGCCAGGCGATCGAGCCGACCTCGAACCCCGGTCTGTCCGGTGCCGCGACGGCGACCTGGGCGCTGCCCAGCACCACCGCGGCACTCGCCAGCACAGCGCCGAAAACGCTTGCCCGCATGGATTTCCTCCCGATGCGAAAGATTCAGGGAGGAAGACCGTGACATCAGCGCGTCGTATTGGTCCAGACCTTCTCAAGGTGTGACACGCCGTCCGCGGTCAACGTGCCGAAGACCCGCAACCGGGCCATGCCACCGTCCGGGTAGATGTCGAGGCGCACGGCCGTGGCCTCCTTCGGGTCCACGACGAACCTGTGCCGCGTGTCGGGCTGCAGCCGGGTGCGCGGGAGCAGGTCGAACCAGGCGTCCGGGTCCGTGCGCTCGTCGCAGCCGCGAACGGACGCCCAGCCCGGCGCGTTGCCCTTGAAATGGCTGGTGTCGAGTTCCACGAGCTGCACGACGCCCGGTGCGGCGAGCCGCAACGACACCCAGTCGTTGCCGTCGTCACGGCGGCGCGCGGTTTCCCAGCCCTCCCCCATGACCGTGGCCTGGCCAGGGGCGATGAGGTTGTTGGGCGAGCTGTAGAACATGTTGCTGCACCCGGTGACGACCGCGCCGTTCTCCAGCGCGGCGAGGTCGACACCGCCCACGAGCAGACGCGGGTCCGCCAACGGTTCGCCGTGCACGCGCAGACGTGCCACACCGCCGTCGGGGTCGATCGTCAGCCGTACGTGCGTGACGCGACGGCCTTCGCGCACGTCGAAGAAGTGCTTCTCGTCGCCCTTCAACGCCGTGCGTTCGACCAGCGGGAACCAGTCGGTGATCTCCTCGGCGGACGGGTAGCCGTCGACCTGGGCGCCCTCGACCCAGCAGAACGGCGGGTAGTTGCCCTTGAAGAACGCCGTGTCGACGACGACCCCGCGCACCACGCCGGGCATGCCGAGCCTGATCACGGCCTGGTCGACGCCCGCCTCACGGCGCCGCCGGGTCTCCCAGCCGTCGTAGACCTGGCCTTTGTGGCCGAAGGTGTAGGTCTGGTAGACCGGCTCGGCGGGCTTGATCAGGTTCTCCCGCTCGGCGAACAACTCGTCGTTCGCCCAGACCACACCACCTCCGACCGCGCGCGAGGCGAGATCGGGCAGCCGGGTCCACTCCGTCATGCTTCTCCTCTTCTGAGCAACTTGCCTTGGGTTGAGCTGATCTCCTTGCCACGCAACCACGTTTGCCGGACGACGCCGTGCAGCGAGCGTCCGTGGTACGGCGTGACGGGGTTGCGGTGGTGGAGCTCGTCCTTGTCCACCACGAAGGTCTCGTCCGGTGCGAAGACCACGAGGTCCGCGTCCTTGCCGACCTCGATGGCGCCCTTGGACTCCAGCCCGACCTGCCGGGCCGGGTGCGTCGCCATCCAGCGGACGACGTCGGTGAGCTGGAACCCGCGGTCGCGCGCGCCCGTCCACACCGCCGGCAGGCCGAGCTGGAGCGACGCGATGCCGCCCCACGCCGTGGCGAAGTCGCCTGCCTTGAGCTCCACCGTGCTCGGCGAGTGGTCGCTCACGACCAGGTCGATCACGCCGTCGCGCAGGCCCTGCCACAACGCCTCGCGGTTCTCCGCCTCCCGGATGGGTGGGCAGCACTTGAACTCCGTCTGCCCGTCGTGGATCTCCTCGGCGGTGAACGTGAGGTAGTGCGGGCAGGTCTCGGCGCTGATCGGCAGGCTCTCGCGCTTGGCGGCCTCCAGGATGGAGAGCGCGTCCGACGACGAGAGGTGCAGGACGTGCGTGCGCGCGCCGGTGCGTCGGGTCAGCTCGACCACGTCGCTGATCGCCTTGTTCTCGGCCTCACGCGGCCGTGACGCGAGGAAGCCCGGGTAGTCCGGTTCGGACTCACGGACCGTGTGCGCGTCCTCGGCGTGCACGATCGTCAACGCGTCGAGCGTCGCCAGTTGCCTTAGCGCCGTTTCGAGTTCGGTGGTGGTGACCGCCGGGAACTCGTCCACACCCGAGTGCAGCAGGAAGCACTTGAAGCCGAAGACGCCGGCCTCGTGCAACGGCTTCAGGTCGGCGAGGTTGCCGGGGACGATGCCACCCCAGAACCCGACGTCCACCGAGACGGTGGCCGCCGCCTTGCGCTTGATCTCCAGCGCCGCCACCTCGACCGTCGGCGGGATGCTGTTGAGAGGCATGTCGATGATCGTCGTGACGCCCCCGGCCGCGGCCGCGCGCGTCGCCGTCTCGAAGCCCTCCCACTCGCTGCGACCAGGGTCGTTGACGTGCACGTGGGTGTCGACGAGGCCCGGCAGCAACACCTCGTCGTCGGCGAGGTGCACGACGTTCGGCGAGTCGATGTGCGGCTCGACGGCGACGATCCTGCCGCCGGCGACACCGACGTCGCACGCGATCTCGCCCTGCGGGGTGACGACCCTGCGGCCGCGGAACACCAGGTCCATGCCACTCACTGTGACACCCAGTCGCGTGCGATGCGACCGCCGAGAACCTCCAGCAGGGGTTCGGCCCGCACCATGCACCGGGTGAGGTCCGGTTCGACGTCCGACAGCGCGTAGGCGGCCTTCAACCCCAGGTCACCGGGTTCGACCGAGCACTGCCCCGCCACCGCGACCACCGGCACGTCGCCCGAGGCCCTGACCACGCCGTACGGCGCCTTGCCGTGCCTGGTCTGGGCGTCCAGCGACCCCTCGCCGGTGATCACCAGCGACGCGTCCCGGACGGCCTCGGCGAAGCCCGCGAGTTCCAGCACCACCTCGATGCCCGGCCGGAACCGCGCACCCAGCACCGCGAGGGCCGCGAACCCGATGCCGCCCGCCGCACCCGCGCCGGGGCGTTCGGCGTGCTCGGGCCCGATCAGGTCGGCGAACGCGCTGAGCCGGCGTTCGAGGACCTCCACCTGCTCGGGTGACGCGCCCTTCTGCGGTCCGTAGACCGCGGCCGCGCCGGACGGGCCGAGCAGCGGGTTGTCCACGTCCGAGGCGAGCACCAGGTCGACGCCGTCGAACGACGTCGAGCCGAGCGCCTCCAGCATGCCCGCGCCGCCGTCCGTGCAGGCGCTGCCGCCCAGGCCGAGCACGATCGTGGTGCAGCCGACGTCCAGCGCGGCTTTCAGCAGCTCACCGACTCCGCGGCTGGTGGCGTCGAGCGGCGCGGGCCGCTCCAGCAACGTCAGCCCGGCCGCCGAGGCCACCTCGACCACCGCGGTCCCGTCCTGCACGGCGAACGACGCGGGCACCGGCTTGCCGACCGGTCCGGTGACCCAGCGCCCGACCTTGAGGAACCCGGCGGCGACGGCGGCGTCGACGGTGCCGTCGCCGCCGTCGGCCACCGGGAGCAGGCGCACGTCCACGTCCGGGGCCGCCTCCCGCAGGCCGCGCGCGACGGCGGCGGCGACCTGCGGGGCGGTGAGCGATCCCTTGAACTTGTCCGGCGCGACGATCACGTGACTCACGGGATGGGCTCGAATTCCTTCATCGCGGCGATCGAGGTGCCGTTCGCGGTGTTGCCCTCGCGTTCGATCATGATCTCCACGAGGACCGGGCGGCTCGTCCGGTCCGCTTCCTTGCGCGCCCACTCCAGCGAGGCGCGGATCTCGCCCGGATCGGCGACCCGGATGCCGGAGCAGCCGTAGGCCTCCATGATCTTCACGTTGTCCGAGCCCGTGGTGTCGTAGTGGATGTCGACCTCGTACTTCATGTCGTAGCCGCCGTGGTCCTCGGCCATCCGGATCAGGCCGAGGT
Source organism: Lentzea sp. NBRC 102530 (assembly GCF_030269365.1). Classification (GTDB taxonomy): domain Bacteria; phylum Actinomycetota; class Actinomycetes; order Mycobacteriales; family Pseudonocardiaceae; genus Lentzea. Next base: position 108,879 of record NZ_BSTF01000020.1, on the reverse strand, counting down.
ACTCGTTGTTCAGCATGATCAGCACGAACGGCACGTCGTACTGGGCGCCGACCGCGAGTTCCTCCACGAGGAACTGGAACGAGTAGTCGCCGACGACCCCGACGACCTCGGCGTCCGGCCTCGCCTTCTTCACGCCGATGGCCGCCGGGATCTCCCAGCCGAGCGGTCCCGCCTGGCCGCAGACCTGGTAGTGGCGCGGCTTGTGCGCCTTCTGGTGCTGGCCGGACCAGATCTGGTAGAGCCCGATGGCCGTGACGAAGTAGGTGTCCGGGCCGTAGAACTCGTTGATCTCCTTGAACACCCGCGGCGCCTTGACCGGCACGGTGTCGAAGTCCTCGCGCCGCAGCAGCGTGCGCTTGAGCTCCTGGCACCGCTCGACCCAGCCGCCCTGCTCCCGGGGTCCGTGCTGCTTCGCCTTGTCCAGCAGGGCCTTCAGGAACAGCTTGGTGTCGGCGACGATGCCGAGGTCGGGGCCGAAGACCTTGCCGATCTGCGTCGGCTCGACGTCGACGTGGATGAACTTGCGGTCACCCCGGTAGGTGGCGAGATCGCCGGTGTGCCGGTCGCCGAAACGCGCGCCCAGCGCCAGCACCAGGTCGGACTCCAGGAACGACGCGTTGCCGTAGCGCTGTGAGGTCTGGATGCCGGTCATGCCCGCGTACAGCGGGTGGTCCTCGTCGATCGCGCCCTTGCCCATCAGGGTCGCCTGGATCGGGATCTGCAGGAACTCGGCCAGCTCCAGCAGCTCATCCGACGCCTCGCCGAGAATGACACCGCCACCGGCGAGCAGCAGTGGGCGTTCGGCGGCGAGCAGCAGCTCCAACGCGCGCTCGACCCGTGCGTCACTCGGAGCGCTCTTCGGCACCGGCAACGGTTCGTCGATCGTGGAGTCCCACTCGATCTCCTGCTTCTGCACGTCGATCGGCAGGTCGATCAGCACCGGGCCCGGCCGTCCGGAACGGGCGATCCGGAACGCCTCGCGGAAGATCCACGGCATCTGCGCGGCTTCCTTGACCTGCACCGCCCACTTCGTGACGGGGGCGGCGATCGAGACGATGTCGACGGCCTGGAACGCCTCCTGGTGCAGCTTGGAGACCGCGGCCTGGCCGGTGATGCACAGGATCGGCACGGAGTCGGCCTGCGCGGTGTAGAGGCCGGTGATCATGTTCGTGCCGGCCGGGCCGGAGGTGCCGATCGCGACGCCGACGTTGCCGGTCGTGCGCGACCAGCCGTCGGCCATGTGCGTGGCGCCCTCCTCGTGCCGGACGATCAGGTGCTCGATGCCGCCGTCTTCCTCCATCGCCTTGTACAGCGGGAGGATCGCGGCGCCGGGGCAGCCGAACACGACGTCGATGCCCTCGGACTTGAGGACCTCGACGACCGCCTGCATGACGGGGACCTTCGGCATGTTCAGCTCCTCCCTGCGAAGTTCTCGATGACCTTGAGCAGCGCGGAGTGGTCGAGCGACCCGTAACCCTGCGCGCGTGCCGCCGCGACCAGCGCGGCGATCTGGTTGGTGACCGGCAGCGCGACGTCGGCGGCGCGTGCCGCGTCCAGTGCGATGCCCATGTCCTTGTGGTGCAGGTCGATCCGGAAGCCGGGCTGGAACTCGCGCGCGATCATGGACTCGCGCTTGAGGTCGAGGATCCGGTTCGCGGCGAGACCGCCCGCGAGCACGTCGAGGCCCGCCTTCGGGTCGACGCCGGACGCCTCCAGCAGCACGATCGCCTCGGCGACCAGCGCGTAGATGCCGCCGACCATCAGCTGGTTCGCGGCCTTCACGACCTGGCCCGCGCCGTGCGGGCCGACGTGCACGATCGTCTTGCCGACGACCTCCAGGAACGGCCTGGCGGCGGCGAAGTCCTGCTCCTCGCCTCCGACCATGATGCTGAGCGACGCCTGGACCGCGCCGGTCTGACCGCCGGACACAGGCGCGTCGAGCACGCGGACGTTCGAGAGCCTGCGAGCGATGTCGATCGAGGTGGACGGGCGGATCGTGCTCATGTCGATCAGCAGCGTGCCGTCGTCGAAGGTGACCTCGTCGATCACGGCCTCGACCTGCGGGTGGTTCGGCAGCATCGTGATGACGACCTCGGCGCCTGTGACGGCTTCCTGAGCCGATCCGGCCGCCTTGCCGCCGTCTGCTGCCAGCTTCTCCCGTGACGCGGAGCTGAGGTCGAAGCCCGTCACGTCGTGCCCGGCGGCTACGAGGTGGGCCGCCATCGGGCCGCCCATGATGCCGAGTCCGATGAAACCGATGCGGGTCATGCGTTGTCCCTCCAAGCGAAGGAGTGGGTGACGGGCTTGTACTCGGCTCCGACGAAACCGCTGTAGCCGTTGGCGCGGAGCTTCGCGAGGTGCCCGAAGAGGTCCAGCTCGCCGGTGCCGGGCTCACCGCGTCCGGGAGCGTCGGCGATCTGCACGTGACCGATGCGGTCGACGTGGTCGGTGAGGGTGTCGAGGTCGTCGCCGTTCGTGGCGAGGTGGTACAGGTCCGCGAGCAGCTTCACGTTGCCGCGGTCGATCTCGTCGATCAGCTCGAACGCCTGGTGGGCGGTCCTGATCGGGTACCGCGGCGCGCCGCTCAGCGGTTCGATCACGATCTGCGCGCCGATCTCCGCCGCGACGTCGGCGGCGAAGCGGTAGTGGGAGACGGTCTGGGCGGTGGTCTCGAAGTTGCCGTGCAGCGCGTTGAGCGTGCGGCAGCCGAGCCGGCCCGCGATGGCCGCGGTGATCTCGACGTTCGCCCGGAACTCGGTCTCGCGGCCGGGCCAGCTCGTGAGGCCGCGGTCGCCCGCCGGCATGTCGCCCGCGTAGAGGTTCAGGCCGACCAGGCGCACCTGCGCGTCGATGATCGCGGCCTCGAACGCCTCGACCTCGCGCGTCTCGGGTACGGCGTCCGCGAACGGCCACCAGATCTCGACCGCGTCGAACCCGGCGGCGCGCGCGGCTTGCGGGCGTTCCAGCAACGGCAGCTCGGTGAAGAGCATGGACAGGTTTGCGTCGAACATCTTGGGTCGTTCCTTCCCACCCGAGGAAATTCCACTCTGCGGAAGTTCGATTTCGTACTACGGAGACACTAGACATCTCGCGCGGCCCGGGTCAAGAATGTGGAAGTTCAATTCCGCGATGTAGAAACTTGGAGAACCGTGGACAGCTTCAACAGCGCCCCGGAGGCCGAACTCCGCCCTCTTCTCTCCGAGTGCCTCGCGGTACCCCGCTGGATCGACGCTGTGGTGGCGGGCAGGCCCTACGCGTCGGTGGATGCACTCCTCGCGGCTTCTTCACTTGCCGCACAAGGACTTTCCGACGAGGAGGTGCTCGGCGCCATCGCCGGGCACCCGCGCATCGGCGAACGACAGAAGACAGGTGGGGTGTCGGCGAAGTGGTCGCGGTCCGAACAGTCCGGTGTGGACAGCTCCCAGGCTGATCGCCTGGCGGCTGCGAACGCCGCGTACGAGGATCGGTTCGGGCACATCTACCTGGTGTGCGCGACCGGCCTGAGCGGCGCGGAAATGCTCGGCAACCTGTCCAGTCGCATGGACAACCCGCCGGAGGTCGAGCTCCGCGTCGTGAACGACGAACTCGCGAAGATCGCCGCCTTGCGGCTGCAGAAGCTGATCGGGAGCTGATTTCATGGCCATCGTCCTGGGCCCCAACCAGTACGGGAAGGCGGAGAACCGCCTCGTCACCGTGTCGCGCAACGGTTCCGTGCACACGATCAAAGACCTGACCGTCAGCACCTCGCTGCGCGGAGACCTCGCCGACACGCATCTCACCGGCGACAACGCGAAGGTGCTCGCCACCGACACGCAGAAGAACACCGTCTACGCGTTCGCCAAGCAGGCGCCCGTGGGTGAGATCGAGGACTTCGCGCTGCGGCTGGGCCGCCACTTCGTCGGTTCGCAGGAACCGATCTCAGGCGCGCGCATCCTGATCGACGAGCACTCGTGGGACCGCATCGAGGGCCACGACCACTCGTTCGTCCAGGGGTCGAACGAGAAGCGCACCACCGCCGTGACGATCGACGGCTCGTCCGCGTGGGTCGTGTCGGGCGTGCGCGACCTGGTGGTGCTGAAGTCGACCGGGTCGGAGTTCCACGGCTACCCGAAGGACCCGTACACGACGTTGAAGGAGACGGACGACCGCATCCTGGCGACGTCCGTGACGGCCCGCTGGCGTTACGCGGGCACGGACGTCGACTGGGCGAAGTCGTTCGCCGAGATCCGTTCGATCATGCTGAAGACGTTCGCGGACAAGCACTCCCTCTCGTTGCAGCAGACGCTGTACGCGATGGGAGAGGCTGTTCTGAACGCCCGTCCGGAAGTAGCCGAGGTGCGGCTCTCCATGCCGAACAAGCACCACTTCCTGGTGGACCTGAGCGCGTTCGGCCTGGAGAACGACAACGAGGTCTTCTACGCCGCGGACCGCCCGTACGGCCTCATCGAGGGCTCGATCCTGCGCGACGACGCCCCGGACGCGGGCCTTGCCTGGAGTACCTTGCCAACCTTCTGAACACCACGGGGTTGAGCAGGGTCGCCGGCGCCGCGACCATGTGCACGACCTTGACGAAGCGGGTGAACAGGTCGGGGTCGTGCACGACCCCGGCCTGCCACTTCTTCAGGTACCAGCCGAGCAGCCCGCCCTTCTGGTGCTCGGTCCAGCCGCGGTCGGCGTTGCTCGACATGAGCCACGGCAACTGAGAGGTCCTGGCGACCGCGCGTTGGAACCTTCTGCATCCTTTGGCACTGAAGTCTTCGTGCCGCCGGAACAACAGCGCGTCCATCGCCGCCACCGTGATCCCCTGCCCGTACACGGGGTTGAACGCGCACACCGCGTCCCCCACCGCCACCAGTCCACCGGGCCACTCCGCGACGTCCTCGAAAGCGTTGCGCCGACTGGCCGTCCGCGCGAACAGGTATACCGGCGTCAACGCCTCGGAGCCGGCGAGCATCTCCGAGATGGGCGCCCGCAACGAGTCCAGGAACCCCTGGAAGCCTTCCAGGTCACGCGGCGGGTGATCCCCTTTCGCTCCCTGCGCGGTGACCATCAGCCGACCGCCCTCGACCCGCATCGCCGCGACCCCGCGCGACACGCTCGGCGCGGACAAGCTTTCCGCGTACACCACCGGAAAGTCCTCCGGCGCCTCGTACAACCGGGTCGCGTACCCGGTCCCGGAATCGACCACCTCGGGTTCCGGCGTGACGATCCCCGCCTCCGCGAGCCAGGCCGCCAGCTTCGACGACCGCCCGGACGCGTCCACGACCAGGTCGGCGTCGACCTTCCCGTCCCGCGTCTGCACCCCGTCCACCACACCGTCGCTGATCGACAACCCGGTGACGTGCACACCACTCACGATCTCGGCGGTGACCCGCTGCCTGATGGTCGTCTCCAGCAACGGCCGGCTCAACGACAGCAACGGCAACCCGAGGTGCGTCCGCGCGAGCCACCCGGCCGGCTGCAGAATCCGCATGTCCCCCGCGTCAGCCAGCACAGCTCCTCTTGCGACGAGCTCGTCCCGCAACCCCGGAAACAGCTCTTCGAGGAGCTCACCGCCGCGCACCAGCAGCCCGTGCGTGTGCCGGCCCTGCGGCACCCCGGCCCGGTACTCGGGCTCGTCGCTCAGCTCGTCGCGTTCCAGCACCACGACGTCGTGCGTCTCGCCCAGCACCCGCGCGGCCAGCAAGCCGGCGATTCCCCCACCTATCACCACGGCCTTCATGACCCCATTCAACCCGACCGTTCCTGAGGGGTAACGACGCCAACCGGGCCCGCGATCAGCTGACGTGACCGAACCCGGCAGCCGCCGACGCCGCACCCTGCTGGCCGTTCTGCGCACCACCGTTCCGTTCGTCGTGCTGGCCGGCGTGATCGCGCTGCTGATGTACTCGTTGCAGGACAACGACTCCCTGGCCAGCGTCCTCTCGTGCATCGCCGCGGTCATCACCCTGTACTTCACGGCCTTCGACCGCCTGCGCCGCCAGAACCCCGCGCCGACGGTCGCCGACGCCGTGGAGGACCTCCGCCTGCGGCTCCTCCAGCAGTGGGAACCCGAACTGCACCGCCGAGTGCGTGGTTTCCCGGACGAGCGAACGATTCCACTCGACTGGCGCAAGTACCGCGCCTCCGGCCCGTCCCCGCTCGACGGCAGGTTCGAGGGCGACCCCGACAGGGCGGCCGCCAGTCTCGCCCAGCGGTTCGACCAGCCCGTCGGCAAGAAGCGCATGATCGTGCTCGGCGAGCCGGGCGCCGGCAAGACGTTCGTCGCGATCGCGCTCGCCGTGGGCCTGCTCCGCCGCTGGACGGGCGACCACCCGGTGGCCGTCTACCTCTCGCTCTCGTCGTGGGACCCGGTCAGGGACGGCCTGGACCGCTGGATGGTCCACAAGATCGCGAACTCCTACTACGCAGGCGATCACTCCACCCCCGAAAAACTCTTCAGGGCCCGCAAACTCCTGCCGGTGCTGGACGGCCTCGACGAGCTGCCGGAACACTTCCGCCGGCGTGCGGTCCAGCGCATCAACGAGATGCTCACCGGCGACCGCATGCTCGTCGTCACCTGCCGCACCGTCGAGTACGAGGAAACCGTGGCGGGCAGCGCCCCGGTGCTCCTGAACGCGCCGGCCGTCGAGGTCCTGCCGGTGCAGCCCGGCGACCTGCTGGCCGGACTGGCCGAGGTACCGGCGTGGGCGGCGGTGGCCGAGCACGTCCGCTCCCGGCCTGCCGGACCGCTGGCAGCCGCCCTGACCACGCCGCTGATGCTCTCGCTGTTCACCTCCACCTACCTCGAACGCGATCCGTCCGCACTGATGGACAAGACGAGGTTCCCCACCAAGCACACCGTCGAGGACCACCTGGTCGACCTGCGACTGGAATCCGCCTATCCGGCCGAGGCCCCGGGAGGCGGGTGGACGTCGAAGCAGGCCCGGAAATGGCTCACCTACCTCGCGCAACACATGCACCACCACGACGACCGCGAGATCACCTGGCGAAAACTCGCCTACCGCACCGTGAGGCCGATGGCTCCGCTCCTCGTGGGAGCCCTCGTCGGCTACGGGCTGCTGCTGGTGGCGTTCGTAGCAGTGCCCCGCGTTCTGCCGCCGCCCATGAACGCGCTGGAGTCCCTGTACGTGGGAGGGATCGTTACGGCTGCTTGGCTGGGCTATCGGCATCGGACCGTGGACGGGACACGACCAAAGCGGCGACTACGCGGGTTCCGCGGCGGAATGGCTGTCGGGTTCACCGCGGTCGGAGCAGCCGCTCTGGCCGCCGGCGCTCCCAAGGAGGACTTCGCCTTCAGTACCGCCCAGGACCTGACGAGCATCTCTGTCCTGGTGTTCGTCACGATTGGTTCGGCGGTGGCGTGCGGCCTCGGCGTCGGGCTGCACGAGATGCTCGTCGACCGCTCCGTCGCCGGTCGCACGACGCGAGCCGAGCGGGACGAGTTGAAGCGCGAGCGAAGATCGACCTTCGTGGCGGCAGCCGCCTCGGGGTCGGTGATCGGAGTGCTCGGTGTTCTCCTGGCCGTCGTGTCCTCTCCGTTCGGCCACTACTTCGGCCAGCGGCTCGCTGGGGCGTTCGGGCTGCCGAGGGTCACCGACCTCGCGTTGCCCTCGCTGGAGGTCTACCTGAACTCTCCGGCCGACGCGGGGTGGCTCGTGCTGACCGGCGTCCCGTTCGCCGCGGCCTTCGCGGCGATGCTCGCGTCGACCCGCGCCTGGCCACGATTCCTGACGGCCAGGGTGAAGCTCGCCTGTCTCGGCCGCCTGCCGTGGAGACTGCACGCGTTCGAGCGGGACGCGACAGACCGCGGCTTGCTGCGCAGGGCGGGCACGGCACATCAGTTCGGGCACAGGCTGTTGCAGGACCGGCTGGTGACGACATCGGCGGACCAGCCACCGCCGCGCAGGCGTCCGCTGCTCAGGATCGTGGTGACGGGAGGTGCAGCGCTGGTCCTCGTCTGTTCGGCCGTCGTGGCGTGGACCGGCAGGCCTGCGGACTGCCGAACCGCGGACCGGTTCGGCGAGCGCGCTCCGATGGCCCGAGTGACCGTCGGTCAGAACACCGCGTGTTTCGCTTACATCCCGCCGCAGGAGTGGACGCCCCACCTGCAACGCACGAAGGCGGACGCCGCAGTACTCGCTGCCATCAGGGACAAAGTCCCGGACGAGGGCGTCCTGCGCAGCGCTCCTGAACTCGAACACGTCGTGGTCGTCGGCGAGTTCGGCATGATCGAACCCGCCGAGTGGCACGACATCCTTGTGGGCATCTCCACTGCCCAGCGGTTGAGCAGGAGGCCCGTCGCGATCACCTTCGTGCACGCCGACCTGGAGGGGAGAACTGGCCCGGCATCGGTCGAACTGTTCGACCTGTACATGACTGAGGAAGATTCCCACCCCTGGCACTACCAGCGGTGGAACACTCCTTATTTGGTGGTGGACCTGAACATCGTGTCCTCACGCCTGGTCGGGCGTGATGGGAGCCGGTCCAGCGTCATCGCCTTCCGCGACGCCGACCTCACCGGCAGGGCGAGGGAGGTGGCGAACCGCAGGCTGAGCCAGTGGCTGAACCCGTCCCAAGGCGACCTGTCGCCGGAGGCTCTCGTCGACGGCGTCAAGGGTGATCTCTGCTCCGACCTGGAGTTCGCGCGCAAGTCCTCCATGGTCTTCGACCTGCGGACCGCGCCACCGACCCCGCAGTTCCTCCAGCAGATGGCCGCCTGTGGCACCGTCTCCGTGCTGGTCGACCGCGCGGACGCGCTCCGGCTCGGCGCGCTGCCGGACCGCCCGAAGGAGGTGCAGATCAGTTACCTGAGCGACCTCTTCGCCACCATCGACGCGGACTGCCGAAAGGCTTTGGGCCTGGACGAGAACACCACCACGGACGGCCTCAAAGCGTGCGTGGCGGTGATAGCCGCGAACGAACGTTTCCGGGTCACCGTGGAACGGATCCCGGACCCGTTGCCTCGGTGAGTCAGCGATTCTCGGAGGTGCGCAGGGCCATCTGCTGGTCCCGCCACGAGTGGAACAGGTCCGCCTCGGAGTACCAGTCGACGCCGGTCGGCCGTTCCCCCGAGATCATGAACTCGATCAGCAGCTGCCGGAACACGTCCAGTGGAACTCCGACACCGGGCGGGAAGTCGGTGTACTTCTCGTTGACGTACGGCGCCTCGGACCAGCCTTTCGGCCAGCCCATGAAGGTGTTGTCCACGTAGTACACGTAGCCCCACTCGCCGCGCACCGCGAGCACCACGTTGTGGTCGGGGTCGCCCTCGGGGGTGAGGTTGCGGCCGAAGTGGTCGAGCGAGCCGTCGTTGCACTCCGGGCGGGCCAGCAGCCTGATCAACGTGTCGACGTCGCCGTCGCACGCCACCACCTGGTACTTGTGCTCGGCCCTGTCGAGGTCGGGTAGCCCCGTCCAGAGGCCGGCTCGCATGCTCATGCGAGTCACCCTGCACCCATTGCCCGCACTATTCGACACCCATTGACAGAACCACACGAACGGGTGATGACCCGATCAGCTCGACCGGGCGACCAGGTTGCGCAGTCCTGACTCGTCGAGACCGGTCGCGACCTGCACTTCCACCGGATCGAGCGCTCCGCAGTCCACCGCACGGAGGAAGAACGCCGAGAGCGCCTGGGCGGTGGCCGGCTCGTCCAGAACGCCTCCGGAGACGCGCTGGACGTACGACTTGAGGCGGGCCGCGTCGGCTTCGAGGCCCTCGCGGTAGAAGGCGTAGACGGCGGCGTACCTCGTCACGAGCTGGGCCGGGTGGAGGTCCCATCCCTGGTAGAAACCGTTCTCCAGAGAGCGGCGGGTCAGGCGGTAGTGGGTGTCCCAGCCGTGCTGTTTGCCGTCACCGACGGGCAGCACGTTGGTGGAGCCGTCGGACAGGCGCACACCCGTCCCAGCTGCGGAAACCTGCATCACGTGGCGGGCGAAGTCGCACGCGCCGTGGGCCAGGTGTTGCTGTGCGGCGGACAGTCCGCAGCCCGCCGTGTAGTCGTAGGTGCCGAAGTGCAGACCTGTCACCTTGCCGCGGCCCGCGGCGATGAACCGGGGGATGGCGAGGCGGCCTTCGGCGTCCACGATCGACTGCGTGGTCTCGACCTGGATCTCGAACTTCAGGTCGCCGCCGAAGAGGTCGAGGACGTCGGCGAACACCTCGACCTGGTCGACAGATGTCACCTTGGGAAAAGTGATCGTAAAACCTGGCGGAACTTCTTCCAGAGCTGTCAGGAAGATGTCGAGCGTGCGCAGTCCGCGTTCGCGCAACTCGGGCGTGTCGAACGACTTCACACGCAGCCCGATCGACGGCGGGACGGTGCCGTCGGCGAGCCAGCGCGAGACGAGGTGGGCCGTGCTCTCGGCGTCCATGTCCTCGACGTCGTCCTCGGGCGCGCCGTAGCCGTCCTCGAAGTCGATGCGCAGGTCCTCGACCGGTTCGCGGCGGAGCTTGGCCTCGACGCGGTCCAGCACGCCGTCCGGGAGGTCCGGCAGCAGGTCCGGTTCGATCGACTCCAGCGCCTCCCGGCCCCAGTCGGCGACCGTGGAGGCGATGACGCGGCCGGCGGGCACGTAGCACGTGTGCACGGGCTGACGGCCCACCGGCCAGCTGCGTTCCACGGTGGACAGCCGGGCGGTGAGGGCGGCGACGTCCTCGGGGGACAGCGATGTGCGGTACATCAGATGCGCTCGTACGCCGGCAGTGTCAGGAAGTCCACGAAGTCCTCGGACAACGCGACCTGCTCGAACAGCTCGACGGCCGCGGCGGCGTGCGGGCCCCCGACCTCGGCGCCGACCCGGCCGAGCACCTCGCGCACGGCGTCCGGCGTGACCTGGGTGCCGTCGTCGAGCACGACCTTGTTGTTGATCCACTGCCAGATCTGCGAGCGGCTGATCTCGGCGGTGGCCGCGTCCTCCATCAGGTTGTGGATGGCCGCCGCGCCGTTGCCGCCGAGCCACGAGGCGATGTAGCGCACGCCGACGTCGACCGCGCCTTCGAGTCCGGCCCGCGTCGCCGCGCCGCCCGCCGACTTGAAGTCGAGCAGCTGCTCGGCCGTGACGCTGACCTCCGGACGCTGCTTGTCGATCTGGTTGGGCCGGTCCCCCAGCACCCCGTCGAAGATCTCCCGGCAAATCGGCACGAGGTCAGGATGCGCCACCCACGAACCGTCGAAACCATCGTTCGCCTCGCGCGTCTTGTCCTCGCGGACCTTGCGCAGCGCGTTCTCGGTGACCTCGGGATCACGCCTGTTGGGGATGAACGCCGCCATGCCACCCATGGCGAACGCCCCGCGCTTGTGGCACGTCTTCACCAGAAGCTCGGTGTACGCGCGCATGAACGGCGCCGTCATCGTGACGCTGTTGCGGTCCGGCAGCACGTAGTCCGCACCGGCGTCGCGGAAGTACTTGATGACGCTGAAGAGGTAGTCCCACCGGCCGGCGTTGAGCCCCGACGCGTGGTCGCGCAGTTCGTAGAGGATCTCCTCCATCTGGAACGCGGCCGGAATCGTCTCGATGAGCACCGTGGCGCGGATCGTGCCGTGCGGAACGTTCAACAACTGCTGCGCCGTCGTGAAGACGTCGTTCCACAGCCGTGCTTCGAGGTGCGACTCCATCTTCGGCAAGTAGTAGTACGGCTTGCCGAGCTCGGCGTTGTGGAAGAAGTGCAAACCGAAGTCCACCAACGCACCCACGGCGTTCTTGCCGCCGAACTGGAGGTTGCGCTCGTCGAGGTGCCACCCGCGCGGCCGGACGACGATCGTCGGGTACGGCCCGCCCTTGAGCTTGTACTCCTTGCCCTCCGGCGAGGTGAACTCGATCGTCTCGCGCGCGGCCTCGTACAGGTTGACCTGCCCCTGCACGACGTTGTCCCAGTGCGGCGTGTTCGCGTCCTCGAGGTCGGCGAGCCACACCTTGGCACCGGAGTTGAGCGCGTTGATCGTCATCTTGCGCTCGGTGGGCCCGGTGATCTCGACGCGGCGGTCCCGCAACGCCTCGGGCGCCTCGGCGACCTGCCAGTCGCCGTCCCGCACGTCCTGCGTCTCCGGCAGGAACCCGAGGGGCCGGCGCTCCTTGCGAAGGGCGAGCAACTCGTCCCTGCGGGCGGCGTGCGCCTCGTGCAGCTTCGCGACGAACTCAAGAGCCTCTTCGGTGAGCACCTGCACCTGGATCCACCTCTCTAGGTTTTGCTGTGTGGACTATAGTTTTTGCATTGCGGAACTGCAATGAGAGGAGCCGCACGTGTCCACTGGTGGCGTGCAGTCCCTGCAAAGAGCCTTCGACCTGCTGGAACGCCTGGCAGACGCAGGTGGCGAGGCGTCGTTGTCGGAGCTGGCCGCGACGTCCGGTCTGCCCCTGCCCACGATCCACCGCCTCATCCGCACCCTTGTCACGCTGGGCTATGTGCGCCAGAACAGCAACCGGCGCTACACCCTCGGCTCGCGGCTGATCCGCCTCGGCGAGACGGCCTCCCGCCAGTACGGCACCTGGGCGCGCCCGCTGTTGTCGCAGCTGGTCGACTCGGTGGAGGAGACGGCGAACCTGGCCGTACTGGACGGCGACGAGGTCGTCTACGTGGCACAGGTGCCGTCGAAGCACTCGATGCGCATGTTCACCGAGGTGGGCCGAAGGCTGCTGCCGCACGGCACGGGCGTGGGCAAGGCGATGCTGTCGCAGCTCCCGCGCGGCGACGTGAAAGCGCTGCTGGAACGCACCGGTCTGCCCGCTTACACCTCGAACACGATCACGGACGCGTCCGAACTGCTCGACTCGCTCGACGAGATCGCCGAACGCGGGTTCGCGCTGGACGAGTCGGAGCAGGAGCTCGGGGTGCGGTGCATCGCGGTGCCGGTGATCGGCGGGCCGACGCTCGCCGCGGTGTCGGTGTCCGGCCCGGAAGGACGGCTCACCAAGGACGCGGTGAACCGGATCCTGCCCGAGGTGCTGGCCGTGGCGCAGCGCCTCGCTGATCAGGCCGCTGTCGGCTGACCTGGCATTTCGCCATGTGAGAGCGGTGCCACCAGCGATTACCGGGTGGTGGCGCACGTCACCCTACGGTCTTCGGACATGAAGATCCTGGTGACGAGTTGCCCGAATCAGGGCCACTTCTACCCCATGATCCCGCTGCTCTGGGCCCTGCGCAGCGCGGGCCACCACGTGGTGGTCGCGCTGCCCGACTCGATGGCGGGAGTGGCTGCCCGCGCGGGCCTGTCGTCGGTGTCGCTCGGCGCCGACGTCTCGTTGTCCGAACTCGCCCCGGACCACGCCACCAGGCCGGCGCAACGGGCCGGTGCCGAGTCGCTGGCCGACCACGTCGCGAGCTACTACGTCCCGCTGGCGCACCGCGTGATCGACGCCGTCGACGCCGTCACCCGGCGGTTCCGGCCTGACCTGCTCCTCCACACGTCCTGGGAGTACGCGGGCCCCGTCGTCGCCGCCCGGCACGGCATCCCGCGCATCAAGCACGGCTGGGGCCTCACGCTGCCGCCGGAGGTCGACGCCGAGTCCGACCGCCGCCTCGCACCGCTCTACGGGGCCTGGGGACGGCCGAACCCGCCGCAGTGGTGGGTCGACGTGTGCCCGCCGAGCCTGCAGACCGGTACCCCGGAGTGCCCGTCGCTGCCCATGACCTGGTTGCCGTTCAACGGTTCCGCGGTGCTGCTCGAGTGGCTGCTGGACGAGAGCGCGCGGCCGAGGGTCGCGGTGACGCTGGGGAACGTGCCGATCTCCGGCGACCACGACTCGGTGCTGTCGCGGACGCTGACCGCGTTGTCGGACGTGGACGTCGAGGTGGTCGTCGCCGCCGGCTCGGGCCTGCACTGCGCCGACGTGCCCTCGAACGTCAGGGTGGTGCCCGGTGTCCCGCTGCACGACCTGATGCGCACGTCCTCGGTCGCCATCACGCACGGCGGCGCGGGCAGCGTGTTCGCCGCGCTCGCGAACGGCCTGCCGCAGCTCGTGCTGCCGCAGATGTGCGTCCACTTCGAACACGGCGACCGGATCGCCCAGGCCGGAGCGGGCATCTGCCTGCACCCCGGCGAGTCCGGTGCCGAGAACGTCCGCGAGGCCGTGCTGGGGCTGCTGAACACCCCGCACGCCCGTCGCAAGGCCGAAGAGCTCCGCGGGGAGAACGCCGGCCTGCTGTCCCCGTCCGAGGTCGTCGCCCAGCTGCAGGGAGTGCTCGCATGAGTGCCGAGGAAGTCGTCCTGGCCGCCACCCTGGCCTACCACAGAGCCTCCGAGGAGGAGGCCAGGTTCGTGCCCGGCCAGACGCCGGTGCTCACCGGCGGCGCGGTGTTCGACGCCGACGACCGGGTGGCGCTCGTGCAGGCCGCGCTCAACCTGAAGATCGTCGCGGGCGCGCACACCCGCGAGTTCGAGTCCGGCATCGCGCGGAAACTGGGGCTGCGCAAGGCGTTGATGGTCAACTCGGGCTCCAGCGCGAACCTGGTCGCGATCAGCTCGCTGACCTCACCCGCCCTCGGCGACCGCGCGCTCCAGCCGGGCGACGAGGTGATCACCGCGGCGGCGGGCTTCCCCACGACCGTGAACCCGACCATCCAGAACGGGCTCGTGCCCGTCTTCGTCGACGTCGAACTGGGCACCTACAACGCCACGCCCGAGGCGATCGAGGCCGCGATCGGTCCGCGCACCAAGGCGATCGCGCTCGCCCACACGCTCGGCAACCCGTTCGACGCGGCCGCGATCGCCCGGATCGCCCGCGACCACAACCTGTGGCTGGTCGAGGACAACTGCGACGGCTTCGGGTCCACCCTGAACGGCCGGCTCACCGGCACGTTCGGCGACGTCTCGACGCTCAGCTTCTACCCGGCCCACCACATCACGACCGGTGAGGGCGGCGCGTGCGCCACGTCGAACCTGAGGCTCGCGCGGGTGATGGAGTCCATGCGCGACTGGGGCCGCGACTGCTGGTGCGAGCCCGCGAAGGACAACACCTGCTTCAAGCGGTTCGAGTGGCAGATGGGCACCCTGCCCGCGGGCTACGACCACAAGTACACCTACACGCACATCGGCTACAACCTGAAGTCCACCGACCTCAACGCCGCGCTGGGCGTGACGCAGCTCGGCAAGCTCGACCGCTTCGCGGAAGCCCGCCGCCGCAACTGGCAGCTGCTGCGCGACGGGCTCGAAGGCGTGCCGGGGCTGGTCCTGCCGGTCGCCACCGAGGGCAGCGACCCGGCCTGGTTCGGCTTCCTGCTCACGCTCGACCCGTCGTTGCCGTTCTCCCGCAACGACCTCGTCCGGTACCTGGACGACCGCAAGATCGCCACGCGGCTGCTGTTCGGCGGCAACCTGCTGCGCCAGCCCGCGTACCGCGACGTCGAGCACCGCGTGTCGGGGTCGCTCGCGAACAGCGACCTGATCACCGAGCGCACGTTCTGGCTCGGCACGCACCCGCGGCTGACCGAGGAGATGATCGACTACGTGACGTCGTCGATCCGCACCTTCATGAAGGCGAGCGTGCGGGTCGCGGCGTAGCCCAGCACTGGGCCGGAAGTCCCGTCCGCGGTCGCACCGCTTCGCGAGCGCGTTTCACGTTGCCGGAGTGCACGCGGGGAGCTTTCGTTCGCGCTGAGCGCACGCGAGGGCCCCGCGTGCGACAGGGAAACGTGAAGGTGGCTCAGGGGTTTCCGGGCAGTTGTTCAGCCCAGCAGGGCGTCGACGAAGGCGCCCGGCTCGAACGGAGCCAGGTGGTCGGCGCCCTCGCCCAGGCCGACGAGCTTCACCGGCACCCCGAGCTCGCGCTGCACCTGGAACACGATGCCGCCCTTGGCCGTGCCGTCCAGCTTGGTCAGCACGATGCCGGTGATGTCGACCTGCTCGGCGAACACGCGCGCCTGCGTGAGGCCGTTCTGACCGGTGGTGGCGTCCAGCACCAGCAGCACCTCGTCGACCACGGCCTGCTTCTCGACCACGCGCTTCACCTTGCCGAGCTCGTCCATGAGCCCGACCTTGGTGTGCAACCGGCCGGCGGTGTCGATCAGCACCGTGTCGACCCCGGCGTCCATGCCGCGCTTGACCGCGTCGAACGCGACCGAGGCCGGGTCGCCGCCCTCGGGCCCGCGCACGGTCTCCGCGCCGACCCGCTTGCCCCACGTCTCCAGCTGGTCGGCGGCGGCGGCGCGGAACGTGTCGGCGGCGCCGAGCAGCACCGTGCGGCCGTCGGCGACCAGCACCCGCGCGAGCTTGCCGGTCGTCGTCGTCTTGCCGACGCCGTTGACGCCCACCACCAGCAACACGGCGGGCTTGCCCTCGTGCGGCAGCGCCTTCAGCGAACGATCCATCTTCGGACCCAGCGCGTCGACCAGCACCCCGCGCAGCAGGGCCTGCGCCTCGGCCTCGGTCCGCACACCCGACCCGGCGATCTTCGAGCGCAGCGTCGACACGATGTCGGACGTGGTGGCCGCGCCGAGGTCGGCGATCAGCAGCGTGTCCTCGACGTCCTGCCAGGAGTCCTCGTCCAGGTCGCCGGCGCCCAGCAGCCCCAGCAACGAGGTGCCGAACGCGTTGCGCGACTTGGAGAGCTTGCCGCGCAGCCGTTCCAACCGGCCGGCGGTGGGCTCGATCTCCTCGACCTCGGACGCCTCGACGGGCAGGTCGACCTCGACGAAGCCGCGCTTCACCGAGTCGCGCGGCACGGAGGCGTCGTCGCCGACGCCCGGCTGGCCGTCCACCTCGGTCCGGTCTGCCACCGGGTGCTCCACCGGCGGTACGACCACCGCCTCGACGACGGCGTCGGGGGCGGCCGGGGTGAACGAGATCCCCGACTCCACCTGGTAGCCGCCGGGCTTCGGCGTCTCCTCCTTCTGGGTCAGGCTGATGCGGCGGCGACGCGTCAGCACCACACCGGTCACCAGCGCGGCGATCAGCACGACCGCCACGACGACGAGGATCAGGACAAGGGAGGACGTCGACACGGGCTCATGGTTTCACAGACGCTGATGTGACCTGTCAACCATGTACTGCTCAATTAGGCGAAGATTTCACCAAAGCTCTTGCGCCTGGCCACGGTGTGGAATAGACCACACGTCGTGAGGGTGATCGGACTGATTTCCGGCACGTCGATGGACGGCATCGACGTCGCCGTCGCCGACCTGTCGATCGTGGGCGACGTCGTCGAGCTCGTGCCGGTGCAGTGCGCCGAGCACCCGTTCCCGAAGGACCTGTTGGCCAAGCCGCGGGACCTCGCTGAAGTGTGCGCCTTCGACACGTCGCTCGGGCAGGCTTTCGGTGAAGTCGCCGCCGGGTACCTGCCGGCGGACCTGATCTGCTCGCTCGGGCAGACGGTGCACCACGAGGTGCAGGACGGCGACTGCCTCGGCACGTTGCAGCTCGGCCAGCCCGCCTGGATCGCCGAACGCACGGGCGTCCCGGTGGTCGCCGACCTGCGGGTGCGCGACGTCGCCGCGGGAGGACACGGCGCACCGCTGGCGAGCACGCTCGACGCGTTGTGGCTCGCGGGCATGCAGGACGACGCCGTGGCGCTCAACATCGGCGGCATCGCCAACATCACCGTCGTGAGACCGGGCAGCCCGCCGATCGCCTACGACACAGGGCCGGGCAACGCGCTGATGGACGCCGTCATGGAGGTCCTCTCCCACGGTGAACGGCGCCAGGACACCGACGGCGAGTTCGCGAGCAGGGGCACGGTCCGGGAGGACGTGCTCAAGAAGCTCCTCGCCGACCCGTACTACGCCAAGCCGTGGCCCAAATCGACGGGCAAGGAGCACTTCAACGCCGAGTACCTGAGCGGCTTCCCCACGGTCCAGGCCGAGGACATGCTCCGGACGCTCGTCGAACTCACCGCCCGCACCATCGCCGACGCCTGCCGCGCGCACGACGCGAGCACCGTCGTCGCGTCCGGCGGCGGCATGCGCAACCCCGTGCTGGTCAAGGCGCTCGAAGCCGCTCTGGACCCGATCCCGTTGCGGATCAGCGATTCGCTGGGCCTGCCGCGCGACGGCAAGGAGGCCTACCTGGCCGCGCTGCTCGGATTCCTGACGTGGCACGGGATCGCGGGCAACACGCCGTCCGCGACCGGTGCGTCGGGGCCGCGGCTGCTCGGCAGCATCACGCCCGGCGCCGGCCCGCTGCGGATGCCCGAACCCGTCACCACCGCACCGACCAAGCTGACTGTGGGGGAACCGAAATGCGCGGACTAGACCTCGCGATCATCGCCCTGTTCCTCGTCGGGATGCCGTTGCTCGGCATGTGGATCGGCGGCAGGCAGAAGTCGTCCACCGACTACTTCGTCAGCGAGAAGCGCATCTCGTGGTGGGTGGTCTGCCTGTCGGTGGTCTCGGCGGAGACCTCGACGCTCACGGTGCTGAGCGTGCCGGTGATCGCGTACGTGGCGACACCCGCGCAGGGTGGCATGACGTACCTGACGCTCGCGCTGGGCTACATCGTCGGACGCATCGTGGTGAGCTTCGTGCTGCTGCCGCGCTACATCGCCGGTGACCTCGTCACCGCGTACGCGTTCCTGGGCAAGCGTTACGGCAACGGCATGCGCGCGACGGCGTCGGTGACGTTCCTCTTCACGCGTCTGCTCGCGGACGGCATCCGGCTCTTCGCGACGGCCATCCCGATCAAGCTCGTGCTCGCCCAGTACGGCATCGACGCCGGCTACTGGACGATCATCCTCGCGCTCGGCATCGCGATGGTGTTCTACAGCTTCTTCGGCGGTGTGCGCGCGGTCGTGTGGGTCGACGCCATCCAGATGCTCTGGTACGTCCTGGGCGGCCTGGTCGTGATCTGGTGGCTGTCGAGCGAACTCCCCGACGGCTGGCTGGCGAAGGCCGCGGACGTCAACAAGTTCCAGGTCTTCGACTTCACCTCGTCGCCGCTGACCGGCGCCTACCCGTTCGTCGCGGCGTTCTTCGGCGGCGCGCTGCTGTCGATGGCCTCGCACGGCGCGGACCAGCTGATCGTGCAGCGGCTGATGTCCACGAAGGACGTGAAGTCCGCCCAGAAGGCGCTGATCGCCTCCGGTTTCGTGGTGTTCCTGCAGTTCGCGTTCTTCCTGTTCATCGGCGTGATGATGTGGGCCTTCTACAACGGCGTCGACCCGGTGAAGGACCTGAAGCTCGGCAACAAGGACGAGCTCTTCGGCTACTTCATCGTCAACGAGCTGCCGTCGGGCCTGTCCGGGTTCGTGATCGCCGGCATCCTCGCGGCCGCGCTCTCGTCCTCGCTGGGCGCTCTGGCCTCCAGCACCGTCACGGACGTCTACGAACGCGTCCGCAAGACCCCGATGACCGACGACGAACGCCTGCGCCACGGCCGGATCTGGACCCTGGTGTGGGCGGGTCTGCTGATCGTCTGCGCGGGTCTGTTCGCCTCCTCGAACAAGACCACGGCGGATCCGATCGTGGTGCAGGCGCTGGGCATCGCCGGGTACACCTACGGCGCGCTGCTCGGGGCCTTCCTCCTCGGCCTGGTCTTCAAGCGCGTCACGCAGGTGGACGCGATCATCGCGTTCGTGGCGACGGTGCTGGTCGTCGGTTTCGTGATTCTCGGGGTCAAGTTCGCCGGCAGCACTCCGACGATCGACTTCGGGAAGGCCACGGCCGACCTGAAGTCCCTGACCGGCTGGTGGAACACGCCCCTGGGGGTGGCGGTCACCTTGCTGGTAGGTGGTTTGTTGTCATTGCGTCATTCACGCGGTGTGCCTGTACGAGACGAGCTCGATGTGAAGTCGGAATCCTAGGCGGGCGAACATGTTCTGCGACGACTCGTTGCCCGCGTGGATCGATGCGGCGGCCTGCGGCCGGGCCCCGTGCTCGGCCGCGAGCTTCCAGAGCAGTTCGGTGATGAGGGCCGCGCCGACGCCCTGACCGCGAACATCGGGTTCGACGGCCACGAAGTCGACGTAGTACTCCTCGGGCTGCGCTTTGCCCGCGGCGTACCCGAGCACGCGTTCGCCGTCCATCGCGACGACGACGGTGCGGGCTTTGGGATCGGATTCGACGAGTTGTTTCCCGGACAGGTACGTGCGGGGGAAACATCGCTCGTGCAGGACCGCGACGGCCTCGTGCACGAACCGATCGGTCGGGAGGACGCGCATCTCGCGTTCGCTGGGGCACTTGGCGTCCCTCAGCAGCAACGTGCGCAGGTCCCCGTTGTCGAGTATGTGGATGGCACTGGCCTTGCCGGCGTTGAAGGCGTGCCTCTCGGCGAACGCCGCCAACCGCCGGTGGGCCGTGTGCCCGTAGAGCTCGAGGTCGGTGATGCCGGTGAGGAGCTCGGTGGCGCGGCGGAACAGCGCGTCGGCGGTCTGGTCCCAGATGCGGCTGCCCGCCGGGTGGTTGACCGGTACGTCGACGAACGGTCCGTGCAGCCACGCACGGCCGAGCTCGGCGTCGATCTCCACGCTGAGCATGCCGGTGATGTTGTCGTCGGCGTCGACGGCCACCACCGTGCAGTCGGCCCAGCTCGGCTCGAACTCGCCGAGCTCCGCGCGGAGCTCTTCGACTGTCTCACCGAGGTACCCGATGTGGTGCGCGTTGTCGGCCTGGAGCCGGACCAGCAGCGCCATCGTGGCGCCGAGGTCGCCAGGTTCGGCGAAACGGATGTCGTACATGAGGAGATGGTCACTCGCACGGCCGTTCGACGCGAGGGAGTTTTCCCGGCTCTCAGGTAACGGTCGCGCGGCCCGGTAAAATGGCAGGGGTGTCGTCAGAAGAACTGGCCGTCCGCACCGCCGCTGCCGAGGCCAAGGCGCACGCCGGAGACTTCCGCGGCGCCGCCTCCGAGTTCCGGACCCTCGCCAGGGACCACGTGCGCGAAGTGGGCGCCGACGACCCCCGCACGCTCGGTGTGCGACTCATGCTCACGAAGGTCCTCGGCACCGCGAAGCAGTTCAGGAAGGCCGTGGAGGTCTGCGAGCCGCTGCTGGACGACCTCGTCCGGGTGCACGGGCCGGAGCACGACGAGGTCCTGGAGACCAGGCAACTGCTCGCGAACCTGCGCTACCAGGCCGGTGATCCGGAGGGTGCCGCGCAGGAGTTGGAGCTGCTCCGGTCCGCGCTGGCCAGGGTGCTCGTGCCCACCCACGACCGGATCACGAAGGTCAAGCGCGACATCGCGTTCCTCCAGAACTCGCGGTGAGCCGGGAGACAACACTCACACCGGCGTGCCCGCGCGCGCTGGTATGCCGCCGCACGGTCGGGCACGACACCCATATTCGGGCTTGCAGGCCAGGTGAGGGTGGGGGACTCTTCTACGGTGAGTGAGGAAACGATCCAACTCGATCTCAACGAATCCGGGGTGGCCGTCGACCTGCCCTTGCCGGCGAACAACCGGGACGGTGTCCAGGGAGTTCCCTACCGGCCGGTCGAATTCCGAGACGATGATCTGCCATCAGCTCTGGAACGCGCTGCCGCCTGGTTGCGGCAGACCCAGGACTGGCTGGGCGAACCCGTGGACGTGATCGCGGTCCATCTCGACTACGACGACAGGCACGGCAACCCGTACTACGACCTCAAGTTGCTCTGCAACGAGGAGGACCTGGCGGGCGTGCCCAAGGTCATGCGAGAACACGAAGGGGCGCCTACCGGTCAGTAGCTTTTTTAGGCTACCGTTCGGAAGCATGTCGGATCGCGTATATCCCCCGGTGATCGCCGCAGCGAAGACCATGTTCAAGGTACTCGACCTGCGGATCACCGTGGAGGGGGCGCACCACGTCCCGCGCACGGGTGGAGCCGTGCTGGCGTCGAACCACGTCAGCTACCTCGACTTCATCTTCGCGGGCTACGGCGCGTACCTCTCGGGGCGCCTCACGCGGTTCATGGCGAAGCACGAGATCTTCGCCAACAAGATCGCAGGCCCGCTCATGCGCGGCATGCACCACATCCCCGTCGACCGGAGCGCGGGCCAGGCCTCCTACCAGCAGGCCCTGTCCGCGCTCCGCACCGGCGAGGTCGTCGGGATCTTCCCCGAGGCCACGATCAGCCGTTCGTTCACGGTCAAGGACATCAAGTCCGGCGCGAACCGCCTGGCGCACGAGGCCGGCGTTCCGCTCATCCCCGTCGCGCTGTGGGGCACGCAGCGGCTGTGGACCAAGGGCCGTCCCAAGGACCTGACCCAGCGGCACGTGCCGATCACCATCCTCATCGGCGAGCCCTTCGAGGCCTCCCCCGGTGACTCCGGCGACGACCTGCTGCGCAAGCGGATGCAGGAACTCCTCGACACCGCGCAGAGCGACTACCCCGCGGAACCGGGTGCCTGGTGGGCCCCCGCGCACCTCGGTGGCACCGCGCCCACGCCGGCGGAAGCGGCCGCGCTGGACGCTCGCGGCGTCTGACCGGGCGGTACCTTCGCGGAGGCGGGGCACCGCGCGGACGCAGCCCGTGCAGAAGGCGGGGCTGGTTGAAGCCCGGCCGCCCCTCAGTCCTCTTCGCCCGCCGGTTCCGGCGTTTCCGCAACCGGTGCCGCGGGCTTCTCGGCACGGGCCGGCTCGTCGGCCGACGTGCGCAGCCGCTGCGAGATCACCTGCGAGATGCCGTCACCGCGCATCGAGACGCCGTAGAGCGCGTCCGCGATCTCCATGGTCGGCTTCTGGTGCGTGATGATCAGCAGCTGCGAACGGTCCCGCAGCTGCTGGAACAGGCCGATCAGCCGGTGCAGGTTCGTGTCGTCCAGCGCCGCCTCGACCTCGTCCATGACGTAGAACGGTGAGGGGCGGGCGCGGAAGATCGCGACCAGCATCGCGACGGCGGCCAGTGACTTCTCGCCACCGGAGAGCAGCGACAGGCGCTTGACCTTCTTGCCGGGCGGGCGGGCCTCCAGCTCGATGCCGGTGGTCAGCATGTCGTCGGGCTCGGTCAGCACCAGCCGTCCGTCGCCGCCGGGGAACAGGACCTTGAAGACGATCTCGAACTCGCGCGCCACGTCCTCGTAGGCCAGCGTGAAGACCTCGAGGATCTTGTCGTCGACCTCCTTCACGACGGTGAGCAGGTCGCGGCGGGTGTCCTTGATGTCCTCGAGCTGCGTGGAGAGGAACTTGTAGCGCTCCTCCAGCGCGGCGAACTCCTCGAGCGCGAGCGGGTTCACCTTGCCCAGCAACGAGAGGTCGCGTTCGGCGCGCTTGGCGCGGCGGGCCTGGGTGTCGCGGTCGTACGGCATCGGCTGCGGCTCGGAGACCTGCTCGCCGCGTTCCTTGGCGGCCTGGTACTCGGCCATCTCGGCGGCGGACGCGGGCACCGGGCAGTCCGGGCCGTACTCGTTGATCAGGTCGTCGAGACCGATGCCGAAGTCCTCGGCGATCTTCGTCTCCAGCTGCTCGATGCGCATCCGCTGCTCGGCCCTGAGCACCTCGTCGCGGTGCACGGCGTCGACGAGCTTCTCCAGCTCGCCGGACATCTCGCGGACCACGTTGCGCACCTGGGTCAGCAGGAGTTCGTGCTGCTGACGGCGTTCCTGGGCGAGGTCGCGTTCACGGGCGGCACGGGCCAGCGAGATCTCGATGCGTTCCAGCGCCTGTTCGCCGCCTCGGGCGACGGCCTTCGCGACGACGGCACCGCGCGCACGGTGGGCCGTCGCGCGTGCGTGCCGTTCGCGGGCCTCACGCTCAGCGCGTGCGGCACGGCGCAGACCCTCTGCCTTGCCCTGCACGGCCCGAGCGCGCTCTTCCGCGGTGCGCTGCACCAGACGCGCGTCCATCTCACTCTGACGCGCCTGAGCCAGTTCCGCGGCCAGCGCGTCGCGCTGCTCGGTGTCCGGCTCGTCGTCCATCGTCTGCTCTTCTTCGGCCATCAGCAGCCGCTCTTCGAGCTCGCCCAGCTTCATCAGGGCGTCCTCGCGGGACTGCTCGACCTTGGCGCGCTGGTCGCTGATGCGGCTGACCTCGGCCTCGGCGGACCGGACGGCAGCGGCCATGCGGTTGAGGCGTTCGCCGGACCGCGCCTGGCGGACCTTGGCCTCCTGCATGGCTTCCTTCACCGCGTCGAGCACCTTGCGGCGGGCCTGCTGCTCGGCGCGGGCGCCTTCGAGGGCGGCCGAAGCGTGCTCCAGCGCCCGTTCGGCGGTCGCGAGCTGCTCCTGCGCCTCGTCGACGGCGGCCTGCACCTCGATGACGCTCTGACCCTGGGCACCCGAACCGCCGATGGCCCAGTCCGTGCCGAAGAGGTCTCCGTCCCTGGTGACGGCCCTGCCGTGGAACCGGGCCGCGGAGTCCAGGTCCTCCACCACCGCGAGGCGGTCGAGGGCACGGGCGAGGGCCGGGCGCAACGCCTCGGGGGCGTGCACGACGTCGATGGCCCAGCGCGCGCCGTGGGGCAGGTGGCCCCACTGCGTGGTGTCCACAGCGGACCCGGAGGAGCCGATCAGCACGCCCGCGCGGCCGGCGTCCTTCTCCTTCAACAGCTTCAGGGCTTGGAGCGCACCCTCGCCGGACGACACCGCGACGGCGTCGGCGATCGGGCCGAGGGCGGCGGCGAGCGCGACCTCGAAGCCCGGTTCGACGGTCAGCAACGCGGCCACGGACCCCAGCAGGCCCGGCACGTCCGACGCGAGCAGCGCGCCCGCCCCGTCCTTGCGCGTGAGGCCCAACGAGAGAGCGTCGACGCGGGCGCGCCACGACGCGATGTCGCGTTCCGCGGCGCGTTCGGCCTTCACGAGTTCCTCGACGCGCTGGCGTGCGGCGTCGTTGGACTGCACGGCGTGCCGGTGGCGTTCGTCGAGGTCGTTGTCGCCCTCGTCCTCGTAGCCGGTGACGGCCTGCGCCTCGGCCAGTTCGACCGAGGCGAACTCGACGCGTTCGGAGGCCTCGGCGAGCGTGCCGGAGAGGCGTTCGATCTCCTCGGCGGTCGCGTTCGTCTTGCTGCGCAACGCTTCCACCTGACCGGAGAGCCTCGCGAGGCCCTCGCGGCGGTCGGCGATCGCGCGGACGGCGGCGATGTGCGCCTTCTCCGCCTGCGAGACCATGCGCTCCAGCTCGGCGCGCGTCTCCACGGCTTCGGCGAGCGCGATGCGGGCCTCGGTGACGCCTTCCTGGAGCTCCAGCTCCATCTCGGCGGTCTCCTCGGCCTCGCGGTCGAGGTCGTCGGGGTCGCGGCCCCTGCTGGGAGCGTCGACCACGTCGGACAGGTGGCGCGCGCGTTCGGCGGCGAGGCGGACCGTGCCGCGGAGGCGTTCCTCCAAAGCGGACAGCCGGTACCAGGTGTCCTGCGCGGCCTGGAGCTTCGGCGAGTCGGCGGCGACCCGTTCCTCGAGCTCGTTCTGCTGGTACTGCGCGGACTGCAACGACTTCTCGACCTCGGCGCGGCGCACGCGGGCCTTCGCCTCGTCGTGCTCCTCCTGCGCGATGGCTTCCCGTTGCGTCACCAGGTCGTCGGCGAGCAGGCGGAGCTTCGAGTCCCGCAGTTCGGACTGGACGACCTGCGCGCGGCGGGCGATCTCGGCCTGCTTGCCCAGGGGCTTGAGCTGGCGGCGCAGTTCGGCGGTGAGGTCGGTGAGGCGCGTCAGGTTCGCCTGCATCGCCTCGAGCTTGCGCAGCGCCTTTTCCTTGCGCTTGCGGTGCTTCAGGACGCCGGCGGCCTCTTCGATGAACGCGCGGCGTTCCTCCGGCTTGGACTCGAGGATCGCGGCGAGCTGGCCCTGACCGACGATCACGTGCATCTCGCGGCCGATGCCGGAGTCCGACAGCAGTTCCTGGATGTCCATCAGGCGGCACGAGTTGCCGTTGATCTCGTACTCGGTGGCGCCCTCGCGGAACATGCGGCGGGTGATCGACACCTCGGTGTACTCGATCGGCAGCATGCCGTCGGCGTTGTCGATCGTCAGCGTCACCTCGGCGCGGCCGAGCGGCGCGCGGCCGGACGTGCCGGCGAAGATGACGTCCTCCATCTTGCCGCCGCGCAGGTCCTTGGCACCCTGCGTGCCCATCACCCACCGCAGCGCGTCGAGCACGTTGGACTTGCCGGACCCGTTGGGGCCGACCACACAGGTGATGCCGGGCTCGAAGCGCAGCGTGGTAGCCGAGGCGAAGGACTTGAAGCCCTTCAGCGTCAGGCTCTTGAGATGCACGCCGGGCAGAGTACCCAAACGCTTGCGGGCGGTGCGGGAGGCTGGGGTTGACCTGCGTTTCTAGGGACGGAGAGTGACCAGCAGCCCGCTTTCGTCCGACACCTCCAGCCGGTCGATCTGGTCGACGCGGAACGACGTCGATCCGGGAATCCGCTCGTCAGGGGCGTGGTCGGACCCCCACCAGCCGCCGACCTCGCGCTGCCCCCGCCGGTCGAACACGATCACCTTGCAACGCGCGCCCGGCTTGACCTCGTCGAGCTTGAACCACATCTCGGTGCCCCACGACTTCGAGACCATCTCGGCCTCGCCGTCGACGCCGGTCGCCGCGTCCTTCGCGCTCCACTTCGGCGGCGGTGGCGGTGCCGTGCTCGACGGTGGTGCCGCGACGGGCTGCTGCGGCCGGGTCAGGAAGAAACTGCCTCCGGCCAGCGCGAACAGCACCAGGACGGCCGCGCACGCGACGAGCACGCGGCGATCGCGTCGCGGGGCCGGTGGCGGTGCCGGGATCTCGTCGAGGTCCTCGACGTCCTCCAGGGTCAGGCGGCCGAGCAGTCCCGGCAGCGGGGCCAGCCGCAGCATCTCGGCCTGACAGCAGTCGCAGCCGGCGAGATGACGTTCGAACGCGGCTCGTTCCTCGAGGTCGAGCGAGCCGAAGAGGTAGGCGCCGACGTCGACGGTGTGCTGGCAGCTCACGCCTCGGTCACCCCTCTTTCCTCCAGTGCGTCGCGCAGCGCCCGCAGTGCGTAGAAGCAGCGCGACTTGACCGTGCCCGGCGGGATGCCGAGCGTCCTGGCGGCCTCCGCGACGGTGCGGCGGCGGTAGTACAGCTCGATGACGACCGTCCGGTGCTCGGGCGTGAGCGCCCTCAGCGCCGACGCGATCTGCCACTTCTGCAGCACGTGTTCGACCTGGTCGCTGACCGGCGGCAGGTCCACCGGTTCGAGCGGCACCTCGGTCGCGCGTGCGCTGCGGCGGCGGTATCCGGAGATCACCAGGTTCTTCGCGACCGTGTAGAGCCACGGTGCCGCGTCGTCCGGTTTCAGATCCTCGTGGTTCCGCCACGCGCGGAGCAACGTCTCCTGCACGACGTCCTCTGCCTGCTGGTAGTCGCCGTCGACCAGCCGCAGCACGTAGTGCAGCAGCGGGCCTCTCCAGCGCTCGTACAGCTGGATGAGGACGTCTTCTGAGGAGTCCACGATCCCCTACTACGCCATCGCTCTGAGAACGGTTCAGCGCTCGATGAAGCCGGTCAGGTCACCTCTGGCTGCCGACCACTGCTCACCGACAGATTCGACGGTGCCCGGGGTCTCACCCGAACGGAGAGCATTCAGGAGTTGTTCACACTTCTCCCGGGGACCCTCGGCAACGACCTCGACCCGCCCGTCCGGCCTGTTCGAAGCGCTCCCGACCAGGCCCAGTTCCAGTGCCCGGGCTCGCGTCCACCAGCGAAAACCGACGCCCTGCACCCGTCCACGCACCCACGCGTTCAGTCGTACGTCCACCTCCGAATGGTGGCGCAGTCACACCAGGTGACCAACGACGCACTCTGGGGTTGTCACCCATTAGTGGTACGGTCCCGACCCGTGAGTGCCCGCAGCCTCTTACTCGGCCTGCTGATCGGTGCAACCGGTATCGGCGGCCTCGCCGTCACCGGTACCTCTCCTCTCGGCATCAGCTTCACCAACGCCGCCCAGCAGGAGACCGCCGAGGACGCAGCGAACCAGTTCGGCACCGGCAACGCGGCAGCCCCCAACAGACAGCCGTCCGAGAACAACACCGGCGGCCCCGTCACCTCCGAGTCGTCTTCCGCTCCCACCACCACGACTCCGTCGACGCCTTCCTCCGCGCCCTCCTCCTCTGAGGCGCCCACCACCACTACGACGCCACCCGAGGCGCCGAAGCCGCCCGTCGAGACGCCGAAGCCCCCCACGGGCCAGACGCCCGAACAGGCCGTGCTCGCCCTCGTGAACGACGCCCGTGCCGCAGCAGGATGCAAGGCCCTCGTGATCGACGACCGGATCACGACCGCCGCGCAGGCCCACAGCACGGACATGGCGACCAAGAAGTACTTCTCGCACACCTCGCAGGACGGCAGGACGTTCGACGTCCGCATGCGCGAGGCCGGCTACCCGAAGCCGGGCGGCGAGAACATCGCGATGGGCTACCGGGACGCCGCCGCCGTGGTCGACGGGTGGATGAAGTCCACCGGTCACCGGGAGAACATCGAGAACTGCAGCTTCACGACGATGGGCGTGGGGCTGGACACCCGCGGCAACTACTGGACCCAGAACTTCGGCCGCTGACCGTTCGAGCAGGGGAAACTTCGTGTACGAGAGCCCGGAACCGGACTCGCGCTCGCGCTTGCGCCGAGGAGCGCCGCAGGTCGTCCTCGCCGCTTCAGGCGTGGTGCTGGCGACCGTCTTCGCCGCCGTCGCCTCCTTCGCCGCAGGCTCCGACACCGCCTCGGAGGCGCCGTCGACCCAGCAGCCGCGCAAGGAGATCGGCCGCGACGCCCTGAGCATCGTGCCGACGTCGACACCGTCGTCGTCCTCGGTCGAGCAGACGTCGACCGTCGAGACGACGACACCGTCCTCGACGACGACCACCACGAAGAAGACGCGCGTCACGACCATCACACGTCCTGACGGCACCACCACCACGGTCACGACCGAGGAACCGCCGCCCGTCGTCACGTCGACCACCACGACGACGAAGGACACCACGACCACCACGACGGCGGAAACGACGACCACCACCACCGCCGGGTCGAGCACGACCACAACGACCGTCGGCTAGGACAGTTACGCCAGTCACCGCCTTGTAACGCAGAGCTACACGAAGGTGTGGCTCTGCTGAGGCTTTGGTTCGTTTCCGCCGATAACTCGAACGCAAGACCATCCGACCGGGTTTCCCACGAGGAGATGGGTGTGTTCGAGGAAGATCATCCGCAGTCACCAGAACCGGCCCAGCGCAAGAAGCGCAAGGGCACGGCCGTGATGCTGGCTGCGGGCGGAGTGGTCGTGGCGACCCTGTTCGCCACCGTGGCCTCCATGCTGGCCGCCTCCGGCCGCGAGGCAGCCCCGGAACGCACGTCGTCAGACGTCGTCCAGACCATCACCAGCGTCGCGCCCGACGGCACCACCAGCACCGTCGTGGTGACGGTGTCCTCCGGCGTCACCAAGCCCGCGGCCAAGCCGGACCGCAAGCAGGCCGCGCCGCCGCAGGACCAGCCGCAGCAGGGCACGCCGGACCAGCCGCAGCAGACCCAGCAGCCGACGCAGCCGACCCAGACGCAGCCGTCGAGCACGCCCCCGTCCCAGACGGAGCCGCCGTCCTCGACGCCGTCGACCCCGCCGTCGTCGACCGAGCCGCCGGCGTCCTCGACGTCGAGCACGCCCCCGCCGGACCCGAAGCCCTAACGGCCTCGCAGGGCGGCCGCCGCGGTCCGGCGACTCCGTCGGGTGCGCCCACCTGCGGCAAGGGCGGTCAGCACCTCCCGCGTGCCTGCCTCCGCCAGCCGCAGTTGCAGCCAGTCCGACCACTCCGGCAGCGCGCCCACGTCGAGGCTCGCCGTCCGCCGCAACAACCCGACCTCGCGGCTGCGGCGCAGCTCGTACTCGTCGCCGGGCACCAGGTCCAGCCACCTGGTGTGGTCCTCCACGAGTTCGAGAACGCGCAGGACCACGGACGTCCGCAGCACGGCGTCCGGTTCCCGCGCCAGAGCGGCGTGCAGCAGGTCGAGGGAGTCGAGCAACGCCTCGTAGAACTGCCATCGGTCGGCGTCGGTCACAGCTCGAACCGGTAGCCCATGCCGGGCTCCGTCAGCAGGTGCCGCGGCCGCGCGGGCTCCGGCTCCAGCTTGCGCCGCAGCTGCGCCAGGTACACCCGCAGGTAGTGCGTCTCCTTGTCGTACGCGGGGCCCCACACCTCTCGCAGCAGCTGCTTCTGCGCCACGAGCTTGCCCGCGTTGCGCGCCAGCACCTCCAGCAGGCCCCACTCGGTCGGCGTCAGGTGCACCTCGGCGCCGTCCTTCAGGACGCGCTTGGCCGCCAGGTCGACGGCGAACGACGCGGTCTGCACCACCGGCTCGTCCTCCGGGCCGGTGGTGGCGGAGCGGCGGACCGCGGCGCGCAGGCGGGCCAGCAGTTCATCCATGCCGAATGGTTTTGTCACGTAGTCGTCGGCACCGGCGTCGAGGGCGTCGACCTTGTCGGCCGAGTCGGTGCGGGCGGACAGGACGATGATCGGCATGGTCGTCCAGCCCCGCAGGCCCGCGATGACGTCGGTGCCGTTCATGTCGGGCAGGCCCAGGTCGAGGACCACCACGTCCGGCTTGCCGTCGGCGGCGAGTCTTAACGCCGTGGTGCCGTCGGAGGCCGTGAGGACCTCGTAGCCGCGGGCGGCGAGGTTGATCCGCAGGGCTCGGACGATCTGCGGCTCGTCGTCGACCACCAGTACTTTTGTCACGCGACCCTCTCATCTGCGGGGAAGGCGAGCACCACGGTGAGGCCGCCACCGGGTGTGTCCTCCATGGTGATCGTGCCTCCCATCGCCTCGGTGAAGCCCTTCGCCACGCTCAGACCGAGACCAACGCCACCCGGCGTGCGGTCGCCGAGGCGCTGGAACGGGGCGAAGACCTCGTCCGCGGTGCCGGCGGGGAGGCCGCGGCCGTGGTCGACGACGCGCAGTTCCACCTCGTTGCCGTGGGCGGAGGCGCGCAACGCCACAGCGCCCGCGTAGCGCAGCGCGTTGCCCGCGACGTTCGCTATCACCCGTTCGAGCAGGCCCACGTCGGCGCGGACGGGTGGGAGCGACTCCGGGACGTCCACCTCGATGTCACCGGTCAGGCCGCTCAGCGCGCGTGCGACCGCCTCGTAGTAGCCGACGGCGCGGAACTGCGGTTCCACGGCGCCGGTGGCCAGGCGGGACGAGTCGAGCAGGTTGTCGACCAGGCCGGTCAGGCGGTCCGCCGACTCCTCGACGGCCTCCAGGAGTTCGGCGGTGTCCTCGGCCGACAACGTCAGCTCCTCGTCGCGCAACGAGCCCACGGACGCCTTGATCGAGGTCAGTGGGGTGCGGAGGTCGTGGCCCACGGCCGAGAGCAACGCCGTGCGCAGTTCGGTGCGCGACGCCTGGCGCTGGGCTTCGAGGGTCTGCTCGGCCATCCGTTGCTGCCGCAGCGCCAGCAACGCCTGTCCCGCCGCCGCTTCCAGCACCCGGCGGTCGGACGCGGGCAGCGAACGGCCGCGCAGCGCCAGGTGCACGTCCTCGTTCACGGCGATGTCGACGTCAGCGTCGTCGGGCTCGGCACACGGGCCGATGCCGACGCACGCGACGCGTTCCCAAGCGCCGTCCACGCGTTCAAGGAGCGCCACGGACGTGAGACCGAAGTTCTCCTTCACCTTCTCCAACAACCGTGTGAGCGGTTGAGGGTTCGTCAGCACGGTGTGTGCGTACGACGCGAGGAGCGTTGCCTCGGTGCGAGCGCGCGCTGCCTGGGTCGCACGGCGGGCAGCACGGTCCACCACCAACGCCGTGCTGACGCCCACGATGATCATCGCGATGAACGTCAGCACGTTCTGCTGTGCGTTGATCGTGAACGTGTAGACGGGCTCGGTGAAGAAGAAGTTCAGCAGCAACGCGTTGATCAACGCGGCGGCGATCGCGGGACCGAGCCCGCCCACGATGGCCACGACCAGCGTCACCAGCAGGTAGCCGATGACGTTCGTGGAGAAGTTCAAGCCGCTGCGCAGCGACGCGCCGGCCGCCGTGACCAGCGCCGGACCCGCCACCGCGAGGAACCAGCCCCAGGCGAGCCTGCTCGGCCTGAGCGGACTGCCCGCGAACCGCGCACGCCAGCCGCTGTTCGTCGCCGGGTGCGTGACCATGTGGACGTCTATCGCCCCCGACTCCTGCACGACCGTGGAGCCGATCCCGGTGGAGAACACACGCGCGAACCGCGAACGGCGCGAGGTACCGACTACGAGCTGTGTGGCGTTGACGCCCCGTGAGAACTCAAGCAGAGCTGTGGGCACGTCATCGCCCACAACGGTGTGGAACGTGGCACCGACGTCGTCAGCCAGCTTGCGGTACTTCTGCAGTGAGTGCGGATCAGCTCCAGCGAGGCCATCACCGCGTAGGACGTGCACGACCAGAAGGTCGCCACCCGCGCGCGTGGCGATGCGACGCGCGCGCCGGATGAGCGTCTCACTCTCCGTGCCACCGGTGATGGCGACGACGACGCGTTCGCGTGTCTCCCACGTGTCGGTGATCTGCTGTTCGGTCCGGTAGCGCAGCAACCCCACGTCGACCTGGTCGGCGACCCACAACAAAGCGAGTTCGCGCAGCGCTGTGAGGTTTCCGAGGCGGAAGTAGTTGCCGAGCGCGGCGTCGATCTTGTGCGCGGCGTAGACGTCACCGTGCGCGAGCCTGCGCCGCAACGCTTCCGGCGTCAGGTCGACGAGCTGGATCTGGTTCGCTTTGCGCACTACTTCGTCCGGCACCGTTTCCCGCTGCGGTACGCCCGTTATGCGCTGGACGACGTCGTTGAGGGATTCCAGGTGCTGAACGTTGACCGTCGACAGCACATCAATCCCGGCTTCGAGGAGTTCCTCGACGTCTTGCCACCTCTTTGCATTACGAGAACCCGGCGCGTTCGTGTGCGCGAGTTCGTCGACCACGGCGACCTGCGGCGCACGGGCCAGCACGGCGTCCACGTCCATCTCGCCGAGTTCCACGCCGCGGTGCGAGGAGTGCCTGAGCGCGACGATTTCCAGCCCGTCGACCAGTTCCGCGGTCTTCGCACGGCCGTGGGCCTCGACAAATCCGATGACGACGTCGGTGCCGCGTTCCCGCCTGCGGTGCGCCTCGCCGAGCATGGCGAACGTCTTGCCGACGCCGGGAGCGGCGCCGAGGTGGATGCGGAGCTCGCCACGTCTGGGTTTCGGACTCACGGGACCAGTCTGCCTCGGCGACGCGTGCGCCGTTCGGGGGTACGCGCTGCGCCACACGGCCAGACGAGTGCGCCTTCCCACAGTTCTGACAGGAGATCTGTCTCGTTGAATCATGCTTCAGCCCGGCGCCCGTTCGAGTGAGCTTCACTACGCTTTTTACGCCGTTTACCAGCACATTTAAGTGTGTCGGACGCGCGCCGTGACGCCCCGCGTCACCACAACGGCCGAATGGGTTATCGGCAGTTGGCGGATAGCGCGCGGAGCGTGAATGAGGGAAAGTGCCAGGGTTCGTGTCCGAATTCGGACAATCACATGCGCGCGGAGAAACGATGCCCACCACCGTCACCAACCACGAGGCACTTCAACTCGTGGTGGCCGTGCACCGGCTGGTGCGAAGTCTTCGACAGGCCGCTCCGGCCCGTCGTTTGCAACCCACCCAGTTATTGGTGCTGTCAGAACTGAGCGCCCACGGCCCGATGCGGATCGGCGAGATCGCGGTGCGCGCGCTGTGCTCACAGCCGACCGCCACAACCGTCGTGACCAGCCTGGAGTCGACCGGACTCGTCCGTCGCGAGCCGGATGCGGCCGACGGCAGAGCCACGATCGTCGTGCTCACCGAAGTGGGCCGCGAGACGATCCTGTCGCTCGCTCACGGCGAAGCCGAACTATTGAGTGAAAGAATGTCCGAACTTTCGCCAGAAGACAGAGAACACCTGCGCTCGGCCATGCCGGTTTTGCGCCACCTGGCCGAACCGCAGGAGAACAAGTAGGAGCGGGACCCCCCGACGGGTCCCGCTCCAGGATTTACTTGCTGGGTGACACGGAAGTAGGTGGCACCGAGCTCGGAGTTGCGCTTCCAGAAGTGGACGACGAAGTGGACGGCGTTGTGCTCTCCGTTGATGACGGAGCGGATACGCCTGGTGCCACCGTGTAACAAACACCGTTTTCGTAGTCGATCTTCGGTCGCGGATAGCGGTTAGCGGGAATCACCGGCTCAGGACCGTTGGTGTTGTTGCAGCTGTCGTAGGACTGCGGCGCGTTGATGGGCCTGCCGTCCTGGTCGTACAGCAGCACGTTCGTGAGCAACTTGCCGTTCTCGTCGTACGCGTAGATGTTGTCGTACGACTCGACGACAGGCGCCGGGTACGACGACCGCGACGTGTTGTACGCGAGCTGGTTCGCCGTGACATCGATGACCTGGACCAGCAGGCCCACCGCCAGCGCCGAGGCCGGCAGGCTGAACCACAACCACCGCCGGTCGACCTTGGCGCGCGGCCCGGCGAACACCGACACCACGGCGATCGCGGCGATCGCGAGGAACCCGAGGATGTCGCGACCGGCGAGCAACACGGCCCCGAGCCCGAGCAACCCGGCCCGGACCAGCCACCACGCGGGCTGCAACGACCGCAGGTAGGTCAACGCCCGTTCCGCGGGCGTGCCCTCCTCCGGCGTGAGCCACTTCTTGAGCCGATGCGTCTCCGGCAGGTTCATGATCTCCTGCTGCACCGGCCCCCTGTCGTTCACGAGCGCCAGGCTGAGCGCCAGGATGACCGCGGGGAACAACAGCACCGCAGGCTCCCGCAACGCCGCCGCGCCCGCGAGCAACGTGACACCGGTGGCGACCGCGAGCCCCCACGCGGCAGCTCGGGGCCTGGTCAGCCACTGCTGCTTCGTGGTGACCGGCAGCCGTTCCGTCCGGCTCGGATACCCGGCGGCCTGCCGAAGCTCCTGCGCGTACTGCTCGGGCGAGCCGAGCCGCTGCTCCAACGTCTCGTTCTCACCGAGTTCGGTGGACAGCTCGGCGACGTGCGCCTCGACGTCCTCCATGATCTCGGCGACCTCGTTGGGCGGCAGGTCGTCGAGGGCGGCACGCATCCCGGCCAGGTAGTGCTCGACCCCGAGCGCTTGCGTGTTCATGCTGCGACCTCCTCGAGCAGGCCGTCCAACGTGCTGGCGAACGACCTCCACGTCTCCCTCGACTCAGCCAGGCGCGCCCGCCCGGTCTCGTTGATGCTGTAGTACTTGCGGTGCGGGCCTTCTTCGCTCGGCACCACGTACGAGGTCAGCATCCCGGCGTTGTAGAGCCGCCGCAGCGTGCCGTACACCGACGCGTCGCCCACTTCGTTCAATCCCCCGGCGCGCAGTCTGCGCACCACGTCGTAGCCGTACCCGTCGTCCTTGCGCAGAACCGCAAGGACGGCCAGGTCCAGCACCCCTTTGAGCAGCTGACTGGTGTCCATGGCCCCTCCCACCGCCTGCTCGGCAGCCGGAATGGACTTCGGCCGTCGAGCTCACCCCGCCTCTTTCGGGGCGGGCACTGTTGCGCCGTGGACACTACTACGCATCGCGCAGTACTGTCTAATGCGTTGGGCCTTGGGCGCTTGGGGCTTGGGTTTTGGCACGTCAGGGCCATGGAGTGGGGACGTTTCGGGCGTGTGGTGCGTTGCGTTCGCCCGTTTTGGGGTCTCATTTGGTGGGGTGGTTGCTGTTCCAGCCGGGGTTGGTTGCGTTGAGCTGGTTCCGTCACCTTGCGAGGGTGGGCGCGCAGGCAGTGACGAATGTGGGGGGTTGCGATTGGGCTTGACCTTGAGCCTCTGGCGGGATGCTGATCGGCCTCCAAAGCCGGGGTGAAAAGCGCCCCGGCCGGTCTGAGATGGTGGCATCCCGCCCCTCAAGGTCAAGCCCCAATCGCCGATGTGGGTGGAACCGGCTCGGTGGTGGGCATTGGCCCGTCCGGGCTCGCCTTCGGCTTCGCCACGCCAGGCCTCGTAGGTGGGTCGGCTTGCGATGTCGGCTGCCGGTTGGCACCGCGCGCCGGGCTTGGGCGGTGGTCACCTTGCGATGGCGACTGCGATCGAGAGCGCGCCTGGCCAAGACAGTGGTCGGCTTGCGTTGGCGACTGCGGTTGGGTGCGCGCGCCCGACCAAGACGATGGTCGTCTGTGCTGGCGAGTGCGGCTGGGTGCGCGCCTGGCCTGCGTGCGTGGCCGGCCTGCGTTGGCGGCTGCGGGCGGGTGCGCGTTTGACGGCGCCGGAGTGTCGGACCTGCCCGGTACGTTGGGTCGCGGGGGGCCCGTTGCCGAGGGGGACCCCTGCGTGAGCCTGCTCTACCTCGGGCGCGGCTGGCAGCGCGGGCAGGAGTACGAGGAGCGGTTCATGAACGGCTCTCGGATCATCGACGCTCCGCAGCGCTTGCACGGCCTGTTTTCCTGGCCGTAGGCGTTCAGCGAGCGGTCGAAGTAACCGGACTGGCCGTTGATGTTGACGTACAAGGCGTCGAAGGACGTGCCGCCCTGGCCCAGGGCCTCGCTCATCACGTCTGTGGCGTGGTCGAGGAGTTCGGCGGCCTTGGCCTTGGTGAGCTTGTCGGTCATGCGGGTGCCGTGGAGTTTGGCGCGCCAGAGGGCCTCGTCGGCGTAGATGTTGCCGATGCCGGAGACGAGGGTTTGGTCCAGGAGGGCGCGTTTGATCTCCGTGTGACGCAGGCGCAACGCGCGCACGGCAGCATCACGGGAGAAGAGCGGGTCCATCGGGTCGCGGGCGATGTGCGCTACCGAGTCGGGAACCAGGGTGCCGTCGACCTCGACGAGTTCGGCGAGCGCGAGGCCACCGAAGGTTCGTTGGTCCACGAAGCGGAGTTCTGGGCCGCCGTCTGCGAACTGGAAGCGGACGCGCAGATGCTTCTCGTCGGGGGCCGACGAGGGTTGGACCAGCATTTGGCCGCTCATGCCCAGGTGCGCGAGCATGGCGGCTTTGTCGGCCAGTTCTACCCAGAGGTACTTGCCGCGTCGCCTGGCTGCAGCCATGGGCTGGCCTGCCAGGCGCGCGACGAAGTCCTGGGAGCCCAGGTCGTGCCGGCGGATGGCACGTGGGTGCAGCACCTCTACCGAGGAGATGACCCGGCCGGCGACGTGGGCTTCGAGGCCGAGGCGTACTACCTCGACCTCTGGGAGTTCGGGCACGTCAGGCTTCGGACTTGCCCTCGTCGACGGGCTGCGCCTCGATCACGGCGGCCTGCGGCTTGGTGGGCTTGAGCACCCACACGCCCGCGCGGCTCGTGTCCCTGACCAGCACAAGTCCCTGGATGCCTCCGCTGCGGGAGGTGTTCACCGGCCCGCGGACGGTGCGGGTGCGGCGGTTGGTGCGGTTCCTGGTCGCATACATTGCGTTTCTCAGTCTTCCTCGGATGGGAGGGTCCCTGGCGTCACCGAGGCGCCGTTCTGACCGTTCTTGGTCGCGGCCGACTCCTGCTCGGCCTTGACCCGTTCCGACAGAACATGATAAGCCGCTTCGGCGGCTTTCTGCTCGGCTTCCTTCTTGGTGCGCCCATCACCCTTGCCGTAAGGCTGGCCACCGACGAGCACCGTTGCGGTGAACTCTTTTCGGTGGTCCGGCCCCTGGTCGTCCACGCGGTACTCCGGGACGCCGAGGCTGGCTTGAGCGGTGAGCTCCTGCAGGCTTGTCTTCCAGTCCAGTCCAGCACCCAAAAGCGGAGCTTTGGCCAAGAGCGGATCGAACAGCCGGTGAACGAACGTTCGTGCGGTATCGATACCGAACTGCAGGTACACCGCACCGATGACGGCCTCGAGGCCGTCGGCGAGGATGCTCGCCTTGTCCCTGCCGCCGGTCAGCTCTTCGCCGCGACCGAGCAACAGGTGTGCACCGAGCCCGCCTTCACCGAGGTTGCGCGCGACGCCGGCCAGCGCGTGCATGTTGACCACGCTGGCGCGGAGCTTCGCGAGCTGACCTTCGGGAAGGTCGGGATGGGTGCGGTAGAGGTGGTCGGTGACGACCAGCCCCAGCACCGCGTCTCCCAGGAACTCGAGACGCTCGTTCGGCGGCAAGCCGCCGTTCTCGTACGCGTAAGACCGGTGGGTGAGCGACAGCACGAGCAGCTCGGCGTCCAGGTGGACGCCGAGCGCTTCGAGCAGGTCCGCGCGGTCCGCTTGCGGTGCGCGCGGCGGCTTTCCCCCCACTACGACGGCGAGGAGATCAGGCCGGCTGAGCGACCTGGCGGCCAGCGTACTGACCACAGGCCGGGCAGGCGACGTGCTGCGGCTTCGGCTGGCGGCAAGCCTTGTTGCTGCACGCCACCAGGTGCACGGCAGACGTCTTCCACTGGGAACGGCGCGCACGGGTGTTCGAACGCGACATCTTCCGCTTCGGGACGGCCACGACTACTTCTCCTCGTTGTTGTCATCGCTGAACCGCTCTTGCAACGCGGCCCAACGAGGGTCAATCGTCTCATGCCCGTGGTCGGGCCCGAGCTCCGCCCACCTGCCACCACACTCGGAGCAAAGCCCCTTGCAGTCCGGCTCGCAAAGCGGTGCCTGCGGCAGCGCGAGGACGATGGCGTCCCTCACCACAGGCTCGAGGTCGATCAGATCGTTCTCGATCCGGCTGACCTCGTCTTCATCAGTGGTCTCGTCCGTGGTGCTGTCCGGCCACGCGTAGAGCTCCGTGATCCGGACTTCAACCTCATCGGTGAGCGGTTCGAGACACCTCGAGCACTCACCTGCGACCTTGGCGGACGCGGTCCCTGAAACCAGCACGCCCTCGACGACCGATTCGATCAGGAGGTCGAGTTCGACCTTCCCGCCCTCGGGCACCGCGATCACCCCGAGCAACCCCACACCTTCGGCGGGAACCGACTTCACGAAGGGTCGGCTCGACCCGGCGCGACGGCCGATGTCCCTGGTGTCGATGACCCAGGGACCGGATGCTGTGGGACGCGTGGACGCGTGACGATGCTCAGTCATGATCAGATTGGTTGCCGACGGGGACCTACCACGTCCAGCCGCTCCAGGGTACGGGACGACGCCCCCGCGCGTGAAATCGGCAGGTGATCGCACCTGTCCGACGTAGCGCGAATCACACGTTCAGGGGCCCTGGTTCGTCAGGAACCGTAGTCGAACGGGGCGGAAGCCCCTGCGACGGCGGGACCGCGCAGGTGCGAACGGCCCTTGCCGACCGACCGCAGCGTGTGCGCGAGGAGGTCCTCGAAGTCCGCGAGCTTCCCGTCGACGTACGCGTCGCACTCCGACCGCAGCCGGATCGACTCGCTCTGGGCCGCGTCGAGCAGGCGCGCCGCCTCGGCGTGCGCCGCCCGGACGACCTCCTGCTCGTTGACGAGCCTCGCCTGCTCGGCCCGGCCGTCCTCGGTCGCGCGCTCGTAGTTCGCGCGGCCCGCCTGGATCATCCGCTCGGACTCGGCGTGCGAGCGGCCCACCAGGTCGTCGTACTCCTGGCGGCCGGCGGCGACGGTCCGTTCGGCCTGGTCCTCCGCCTCGGCGATCATCCGCTCGGCACGGGCGCGCGCGTCGGACAGCATCGCCTCGGCCTCGGCCTGCGCCTCCGCGAGCATGCGGTCCGCGTCGGCGCGTGCCTTCGACACGCCGCTCTCGGCCTCGTGCTTGGCCTTGCCGACGACCTCGTCGCGGTGGTCCAGCACGTCCTGCGCGTCGTCGAGCTCCGCTGGGATCGCGTCGCGCACGTCGTCGAGCAGTTCGAGCACATCACCGCGCGGCACGACGCACCCCGAGGTCATCGGAACTCCGCGCGCTTCCTCGACGATCGTGACGAGCTCGTCGAGTGCCTCGAACACCCGGTACACGTGTCACTCCCCTAATCCCCTGGTACACCCACCCACAAGTGTGCCCTGCGGATCTCCCCGGGACAGGGACGTCGGCAGGGCGTGTCAGGATTTCCCCACTTGACATCCGGGGGAACCGTTGAAGATCACAATCAGGCGCGCCGCCGAGGCCGATGTCCACCCGATCGTGGCGATGCTGGCGGACGACCCGCTGGGCGCGCAGCGCGAGACGCCGGGCGACCCGGCGTACCTGAAGGCGTTCGAGGTGATCGACGCCGACCCGCACCAGCTGCTGGTGGTGGCCGATCGCGACGGCGAGGTCGTGGGCACGCTGCAGCTGACGTTCACCGCGGGCCTGTCGCGGCTCGGTTCGACGCGCGCGACCGTGGAGGCCGTGCGGGTGCGTTCCGACCAGCGCGGCGGCGGCCTCGGCGAACAGCTCGTGAGGTGGGCCATCGACGAGGCGCGCGCCCGCGGGTGTGCTCTCGTACAGCTGACGACGGACGCGTCACGCGTGGACGCGCACCGTTTCTACGAGCGGCTCGGGTTCACCGCTTCGCACGTGGGGATGAAGCTCGCGCTTTAGGCGCTCGGTCAGCGGGTCTCTTCGAGGCGCAGCTTGAGCCGCTGCTCGATCGACGCCGGCAGCAGCGTCGACACGTCACCGCCGTACGTCGCGACCTCCTTGACCAGCGAGGACGCGAGGTAGGAGTACTGCGGGCTGGCCTGCATGAACAACGTGTCGACGCCGGTGAGCTGGTGGTTCATCTGCGCCATCTGCAGCTCGTAGTCGTAGTCGCTGACGGCGCGCAGGCCCTTCACGATGGCCTTGATGTTGTTCTCACGGCAGTAGTCGACCAACAGGCCGTGCCACGAGTCCACGCGCACGTTGTCCCATTGCTTCGTGACGTCGCGCAGCATCTCCTGGCGCTCCTCGACGTCGAACAAGGTGCGCTTGTTCTTGTTGATGAGCACGGCGACGACGACCTCGTCGAACAGGTGCGCGGCTCTCCCGATGATGTCCAGGTGACCGTTCGTTACCGGGTCGTAGGAGCCGGGGTACACGGCACGTGTCATGGAGCGGACGTTAGCACCCGATCGGACGCCGCCAGGCGTGTCCGTGGTTCTCGTCACCCATCAGAACGCACCTGACCCCAGTACACGGCCGTGTCCCCATAACGCTTGGCACGCAAGGATTCCACTGAATTCGGCCACGCTGGTTCGGCGCTTCGCGAAGCACGTTCCACGATCAAGACGGCGTCCGCCGTGAGCCGGGGCACGATTCCCCGGAGCACCTTGGCGAGTTCGTCGTCCGTCGTCGCGTAGGGCGGGTCGGCGAAGACGACGTCGAACGCGTCCCCTTCGGTCAGCACGAACGCCTCGGCCGACCGGTTGGCGATCGTGGTGTTCTTGAACCCGAGCTCTTGGGCGTTGCCTTTGAGCACGTCAGCGGCCCTTTTGTCGGCCTCGACGAAGGTGGCGCGCCCGGCGCCCCTGCTGAGCGCCTCGAATCCCAGGGCGCCGGAGCCGGCGTACAGGTCGAGCACGTTCGCGCCGTCCAGGTCCATCAGCGATTCGAGGGAGCTGAAGAGCGCCTCGCGGACCCGTTCGGAGGTGGGGCGGGTGCCCTTGGGCGGGACCTTGAGCCTGCGACCTCCCGCGGACCCGGCAACGATTCGTGTCACGTGCTCATCGTCCCAGGTGCATCCTGTCGCCATGACCCGCCACCGCGACTCGGGCGACTGCCTCTGCACGCTCGCCGAATCACCGGTGCTCGTGACGTGCCCGTCGTGTGCTGGCCGCGCTCTCGTGACCGGGGAACGTCTCGTGTGTCCCGCGTGTGCGCACGTCTCGCCGTACCGGCCCGTGTGGTGTTGGGACATCCGGCACGTCGTGGCCGATCTGTGGCTCCAGGCACCGTGCGCGGGGCACACGCTGTGGGCGTTGAACGGCGCGCACCTCGACCTGCTGGAGTCGTACGTCGGGGCGGCGCTGCGCGAGGACCCGGACCCGTCGTCGGTGCGGCGGATGACGATCCTCGCGAAGCTGCCCGCGTGGCTGAAGTCGGCGAAGCACCGCGACGAGGTGCTGCGCACGATCCGCCGGCTGCGCTCGACCGCCTGACCGGAAGCGTCAGGCGAGCGCCTGCCACCACCCGTCGACCTCGACAGGCGCGTCCACGTCCACCCGCTCGCCCGGCCGCGGCACCGCCAGCCGCAGCCCGCGCGCCTTGACCTCCCGCCACACGCGGTCGATCGGCTCGCCCCACGGGTGCAGCGCCAGGTTGAACGTCGCCCAGTGCACCGGGATCAGCAGGCCGCCGCCGAGGTCCTCGAACGCCTGCACGCCCTCCTCCGGCGTCATGTGGATGTCGGGCCAGGCGTCGCCGTACGCGCCCACCTGCATCAGCACCGCGTTGAACGGGCCGTGTGCCGCGCCGATCGCCGAGTAGCCGGGGAAGTAGCCGGTGTCGCCGCTGTAGAAGACCGAACGGGAGCCGCGCTTGATCACCCAGGACGCCCACAGGGTCACGTTGCGCTGGATCGAGCGGCCCGAGAAGTGCTGTGCCGCGGTGCAGGTGAGCGTGAAGCCGTTCACCTCGAACGACTCGTCCCAGTCGAGTTCCACGACGCGGTCGCGCGGCACGTCCCAGCGGGCCAGGTGGGCGCCGAGGCCCAGCGGCACCACGAAGACGGCGGACGTCCTGGACGTCAGCTGCTGCACGGTGTCCATGTCGAGGTGGTCGTAGTGGTCGTGCGAGATCACCACGGCGCTGACGTCAGGCAAATCGGACAGCTGATGCGGAACCGGGTGCAGCCGCTTGGGTCCCACGTGCGTGGACGGCGAGACGCGGTCGCTCCACACCGGATCGATCAGCACGGAGGCGCCGTCGATGGTGATGAGCGCGGACGCGTGGCCGTACCAGGTGACGTGCAGGCCGTCGGACGCCGGCGCGGACGGCGCGACCAGCGGTACGGCGACGGACGGCTTGCGGTCCTCGCCACCCACCAGGAAGTCGCGCAACGAGAAGGACTCGCGGTCCGGGACCGTGCGGACTTCCTTGTCGTTGTGGAACTTCCCGTCCCGGTAGCGCGGCGACCGCGACATGTGGACCGGGTCCGGCTTGCCGCCCAGCTGCCGCGGCAGGTCCTTCAGCACCCACGCCGCCCCCGCGAGGCCGAGCAGGCCCAACACCTTCTTCATGATCCGCTTCCCTCTCCCTGACCCCGTGCCGGTGCAACGCACGGAATCGTCGTGGAGTTCCACGCCCCTCGCAGCACGAAGGGCCCGGCCTCGGAGAGACCGGACCCTTCGTGCAAACCGGACTGCTACTCGAGGACGATCAGGAGGTCGCCGCCCTCGACCTGCTGGGCCCCGCGCAACGCCAGGCGCTGCACGACACCCGCCTTCGGGGCGGTGATCGCGGCCTCCATCTTCATGGCCTCGATCGTCGCGACGGTCTGACCGGCGTCGACGCGGTCGCCCTCGGCCACCGCGGCCGTCACCACGCCGGCGAACGGGGCCGCGACGTGGTTGGGGTTGGAGCGGTCTGCCTTCTCGGCGGCCGGGAGGTCCACGGCCACCGAGCGGTCGCGGACCTGGATCGGCCGCAGCTGGCCGTTCAGGGTCGCCATGACCGTGCGGATGCCGCGCGCGTCCGCCTCGGAGATCGCCTCCAGGCCGATCAGCAGCCGGACGCCCGGCTCCAGGTCGACGGAGTACTCCTCGCCGGGACGCAGACCGTAGAAGAAGTCCTTGGACCGCAGGACGGACGTGTCGCCGTACGCCTCGCGGTGCGTGGTGAACTCCTTGGTGGGCGCCGGGAACAGCAGCCTGTTCAACGTCGCCCTGCGCGCGTCGGCGAGGCCCGCCTCGTCCTCGGCGGACA
Source organism: Lentzea sp. NBRC 102530 (assembly GCF_030269365.1). Lineage (GTDB taxonomy): Bacteria > Actinomycetota > Actinomycetes > Mycobacteriales > Pseudonocardiaceae > Lentzea. The sequence continues at coordinate 65,395 of NZ_BSTF01000020.1, read as the reverse complement.
GCTCCTCGACCGGCTTCGGCGCCGGGCGGCCCTCGAGGGCCTTGCTGCGGAACGGCTCCGGCCAGCCGCCGGGCGGGTCGCCCAACTCGCCGTGCAGGAAGCCGATCACCGACGCCGGGATGTCGAACTTGCCGGGGTTCTCCTCGAACTCCTTGGGCGACACGCCCGCGCCCACGAGGTGCAGCGCGAGGTCACCGACCACCTTGGACGACGGCGTCACCTTCACGAGGTGGCCGAGCATGCGGTCGGCGGCCGCGTACATCGACTCGATCTCCTCGAACTTCTCACCGAGTCCGAGAGCGACGGCCTGGGTGCGCAGGTTCGACAGCTGACCACCGGGGATCTCGTGGTGGTAGACGCGGCCGGTCGGGCCGGGGATGCCGGACTCGAACGGCGCGTAGATCTTGCGCACCGACTCCCAGTACGGCTCGAGGTCGCAGACGTTCTGCAGGTCGAGGCCCGTCGAGTGCTCGGTGTGGTCGAGCAGCGCCACGATCGACGACAGCGGCGGCTGCGACGTCGTACCCGCCATCGACGCGGTCGCGCCGTCGATGGCGTCCACGCCCGCCTGGACCGCCGCGAGGTACGTCGCGAGCTGGCCACCGGCCGTGTCGTGCGTGTGCAGGTGGACCGGGAGGTCGAACTCCTTGCGCAGCGCGGTGATCAGGCGCGACGCGGCCGGTGCGCGCAGCAGACCGGCCATGTCCTTGACGCACAGCACGTGCGCGCCCGCGCCGACGATCTGCTCCGCCAGCTTGAGGTAGTAGTCCAGCGTGTACAGACGCTCGTCCGGATTGGACAGATCGCTGGTGTAGCAGAGCGCGACCTCGGCGACGGCGGTCCCGGTCTCGCGCACGGCCTCGATCGCCGGGCGCATCTGCTCGACGTCGTTCAGGGCGTCGAAGATCCGGAAGATGTCGATGCCGGTGGTCGTCGCCTCCTGCACGAACGCCTTGGTGACCGCCTCCGGGTACGGCGTGTAGCCGACCGTGTTGCGGCCGCGCAGCAGCATCTGCAGGTTGATGTTCGGCACGGCCTCGCGCAACGCCGCCAGCCGCTCCCACGGGTCCTCCGCGAGGAACCGCAGCGCCACGTCGTACGTCGCGCCGCCCCAGCACTCCAGGGACAGCAGCTCGGGCGTCATGCGCGCGACGTGCGGCGCGACGGCGAGCAGGTCCTTGGTGCGCACTCGGGTCGCCAGCAGCGACTGGTGGGCGTCGCGGAACGTCGTGTCCGTCACGCCGACGGCCTTGCTCTCCCGCAGCCACCGCGCGAAGCCCTCGGGACCGAGCTCGACCAGCTTCTGCTTCGACCCGGCGCGCGGCTCGGCGTTGAGGTCGACGACCGGCAGCTTCTCTCGCGGGTCGACCGCCGTCGGGCGGGTGCCGTTGGGGTGGTTGACCGTGACGTCCGCGAGGTAGGTCAGCAGGCGCGTGCCGCGGTCGGCCGAGTGGCGGGCCGTCAGCAGGTGCGGGCGCTTCTCGATGAACGACGTGGTGACGCGGCCCTCGTAGAAGTCCGCGTCGTCCAGCACGGCCTGGATGAACGGGATGTTCGTGGACACACCGCGGATGCGGAACTCCGCGATCGCACGGCGGGCCCGGGCGACCGCGAGGGAGAAGGTGCGGCCGCGGCACGTGAGCTTCACGAGCATCGAGTCGAAGTGCGGGCTGATCGCCATGCCGGCGCCGGCCGTGCCGCCGTCGAGGCGGATGCCGGAACCACCGGGCGAGCGGTACGCGCTGATCGTGCCGGTGTCCGGGCGGAACCCGTTGGCCGGGTCCTCCGTGGTGATGCGGCACTGCAGCGCCGCGCCACGCAGCTGGACGGTGTCCTGGGACAGGCCCAGGTCCTCCAGCGTCTCGCCCGAGGCGATGCGCATCTGCGACTGCACCAGGTCGACGTCCGTCACCTCTTCCGTGACGGTGTGCTCGACCTGGATGCGCGGGTTCATCTCGATGAAGACGTAGTGGCCTTCGGGGTCGAGCAGGAACTCCACGGTGCCGGCGTTGCGGTAGCCGATGTGCTTCGCGAACTTCACCGCGTCGGCGCAGATGCGGTCGCGCAGCTCGGGAGCGAGGTTCGGCGCGGGCGCGATCTCGATCACCTTCTGGTGGCGCCGCTGCACGGAGCAGTCGCGCTCGAAGAGGTGGATCACGTTGCCCTGGCCGTCGGCCAGGATCTGCACCTCGATGTGGCGCGGTTCGACCACGGCTTGTTCGAGGAACACGGTCGGGTCGCCGAACGCCGACTCGGCCTCGCGCGACGCCGCCTCCAGCGCCTCGCGCAGCGCCGCCGGGTCGTCGACCTTGCGCATGCCCCGGCCACCGCCACCCGCGACGGCCTTCACGAAGACGGGGAACCGCATGCCCTCCGACGCCGCGAGCAGAGCGTCCACGTCGGACGACGGCTCGCTCGACTCCAGCACCGGCAGCCCGGCCTCGCGTGCGGCCGCGATGGCGCGCGCCTTGTTGCCCGTCAGTTCGAGGACCTCGGCCACGGGGCCGATGAAGGTGAGACCGGCCTCACGGCAGGCCATCGCGAGTTCCGGGTTCTCGGACAGGAATCCGTAACCGGGGTAGATCGCGTCGGCACCGGCCTTGCGGGCGGCCTTGATGATCTCGTCGACGGAGAGGTAGGCGCGGACGGGATGTCCGGCTTCGCCGATCTCGTACGACTCGTCCGCCTTCAGGCGGTGCAGTGAGTTTCGGTCCTCGTGCGGGAACACGGCGACCGTTCCAGCGCCCAGTTCATAGGCGGCTCGGAACGCGCGAATCGCGATCTCGCCGCGGTTGGCGACAAGAACCTTGCGGAACATCCGTGCCCTCCCGGTGTTACTCGGCAGTCATCAGTCGTGGCACGTTACCGTGCGACTCTTGCCTGTTGGGAGGACTGTCTCACGTGATGGGTGTCATCCTGATCGGTCTTGCTCACCCCGATTCTCGCGTGGTGGGAGGAAAGTGGGAACCCACCACCCGGTCAGACTGCGGCCGGTAGTGGGTTTAACCAGATCGAGTGACGATCTTCGCGACTATCTCGGTAGGGTGAGCCATATGGCCGGGGCTGATGGAGCCGGGCAGCCTACTGCCCGCACACCGCATTTCGACGTTGTCCTCCGTGGTTACAACCAGCGACAGGTGAACGAGCGCGTCACCCGCTTGGAGTTCGATCTCAAGAACTCGAACCGCGCCCGTGACGCGGCGTCCGCACAGGTGGGTGAGCTCACCAAACTCCTCAACTCCATGCGCGCCGACCTCGACAAGACCAAGGTCCAGCTCCAGAACCTCGCCAACGCTCCCGTGAGCGCGTCGAACGTGACCGAACGCGTCCGCGTGATGATGAGCCTGGCCGAGGAAGAGATCGCGGACATCCGCAAGGACGCCCTCGACAAGGCCGCCGCGACCCGTGGCGAGGCCGAGAAGTGGGCCGCTGACCAGCGCGAACAGCACCAGCGCCTGCTGGCGGAGACCGAAGCGCGCCGCAAGCAGCTCGAGATGCACTACCAGCAGCGCCACGCCGAACTCGACCAGCAGACCGCCGGTCGCCGTTCCGAACTCGAGGCCGAGTTCGCGGCGTTGCAGGGCAAGCTCACGGCCGAGCACGAGGCTCTCGTCGCCGAGGTGCGCGCGAACGGTGAGCGGATCGCCGGCGAGTACGAGAAGAAGTCGGCCGACCTCGACGCCCACCGCGTGGAGCTGGACGCGAAGTACAAGGCGTACAACGACGAGCTCGACAAGGAGTACGACGGTCTCAAGGCGAAGCTGACCGCCGAGCACCAGAAGGTGCTGGCGGACGCGCGGCGCGAGGCCGAGCAGATCGTCGCCGACGCCGAGGCGAAGCGGACCGAGGCACTGTCCAAGCTCGACGGTGAGCTCGCCCAGAAGAAGGCCGAGGCCGAGAAGGTGCTCGGCGAGCTCGAGTCCGAGACGCTCGCCCGTGCCGAGAAGACCACCGCCGACGCGACGGCGTCCGCGACGGCCCTGGTCACCGCTGCCGAGGAGAAGGCGGCGACGACCCTGCGCGAGGCCGAGGACAAGGCGACCTCCCTGGTCGACGACGCCACCCAGAAGGCCGCGACCACCGTGCGCGAAGCCGACGAGAAGGCCGCCGCGCTCGTCCGCGACGCCGAGGCGCGCACGTCGACCCTGGTGCGTGAGGCGGAGCAGAAGTCGGCCGCCGCCGTCGCCGAGGCGGACCAGCGCGCGGCCAACGCCACCGAGAAGGAGGCGGCGCTGCGGGCGGCGCACGACAACCTCGCCACGCAGTTCCACGCGGCGCAGGAGGCCGTCGAGGCGGCGATGTCGGTGCTCAAGCCCCTGGAGGACGGCTCCGCCGAGGACGAGGCTCCGGCTTCCGCTCCGGAGGACGCGGACAAGACCCAGCAGCTGCCGAAGCCGCGTTCGAACTGATCTCTAGCCGGGGAACGGCGGCAGGCTGCTCGTGGCCCAGCTCGTGTGGCAGCCGCCGTTCGCCGCGTAGTCGCTCGCGAACCCGATGAGCTCGGTCCCGTCGAGCGAGGCGACCCCGCTCGGGTGGTAGTTCGGGCAGTACTTGTCGCGTGCCTGCGGTACCGGCACCGGTGCGGGCACCTCGTACCAGCCGCCCCTGCCGCCGTTCTCGGACACGAAGATCGTGCGCCCGTTGCCGGCGTCGACCCGTCCGTTCGCGGACATCAGCATCTGGCCCATGAGCAGCACACGTCCCGTGCTCGTGCCGTTGGGCGCGAGCACGATCGACGGCGTGTGCGCGAAGTACTTGCCGTCTTCGGTCGTCGGCCGCGTGCCGTGGTGGGTGGGGTCGCCCCAGTTCCGGCCGTCCCTGCTGCTGCGGTGGTACGCCTCGCAGAAGTACTGGTTCGGCTGCGCGCAGATCTCGTACATCATGTAGTACTCGCCGTTCGGCAACCGCTTGACCTGCTGCATCCCCGGCCGCAGGTAGCTCGGTTGCACCGCGACGACCTTCTCCTTGGCCGACCAGGTGACGCCGTCCTCCGACGTGGTGCGTCCGATGTACTGGCTGTGCGCGTCGTCGGACTCGTCGCTGAAGTAGCAGTGCAGCAGCCCGTCGGCGTCGACCGACAGGTCCGGCTCCCACAGCCCGCCCCGCGGCTTCGCCCGCGCGCACTCCGACAGGAACCGCCAACTCTCGCCCGCGTCGTCGCTGCGCCAGATCCGCGCCTTGAGCGTCTCCTCCTTGTAGCCGATCGAACCGGCCCAGAGGATCGTGCCCGCCGGCATGTCACCGACCTGGCGCGGTAGTTCGTAGAGGTGACCGCAGCACGTGGCGGTGGCGCTCGCTCCGTCCGTGAACTTCGCGATCTGCTTGAACCGCTTGCCGGTGCGGCCGGCCTTCAGGACGTTCACGACGTGGTCACCGTGCAGCGCCACCAGGATCGAACCGCGCTGGGGGCCGTGCTCGAGGCGGATGGCGTGCGGGTACCTCGACTCCTCACCGGTCAGCACCACCGGGGCGGCCCAGGCGCTGGTCGGGGTGGTGAGGGCGAGGAGGGTGGCCAGCGTGGTGATGATCAGGCTCCGCACGGGGTGGAAGGTATCCGGGGAGAGCGGTGTGACCGGACGAATCGGGCACGTGCCGCGATCACACCTTCGGGTGGTGCGGGGGCTGTGGGGTTTGAGGACGCCGGCGGGTGGTGACGCGCGGGGCCGGTGAGCGGGCGGCGTCGCGACGGCAGGTGCGGCGGGCACGGTGAGCAGGGAGGCGCGGCACCGCAGGCACGTCGCGGCAGGCACGTCGCGGCAGGCACGCACGGGATCGGGCGAACGTCGTGAGCTGCCGCGCGGCGGGCAAGCGGGCATGACAGGCAGGCGGGCACGGCAGGCGGGCACGGCAGGCGTGGTCGGCGCGCAGACAGGCGTGGTCGGCGCGCGTGCCTGTGGCGGGCGTGGCAGGCAAGCGCGGTGGAAACGAGCGGTGCACGTGCGTGGCACGCGCACGTCCGTGTGTGGCGTACGTCGCGCGGCGTGCTTGCTTGCTCTGCGGGTCAGGTCTTTTCCAGGTACTCCGCTCGTTCCTCCGTCAGCAGCGTCGCCACCATCCCCGCCAGCCCCGGGTGCTTCTCCAGGTCCGGGTCGGCGTCCACCACCTGCTGCGCCGACGTCCGCGCGTCCGCGATGATGTCCTCGTCTCGCAGCAGCGAGAGCATCTTCAGGCCCGACCGCCGCCCGGACTGCGCGGCGCCGAGGATGTCGCCCTCGCGACGCAGTTCGAGGTCGAGCTGGGCCAGTTCGAAGCCGTCCAGGGTGGACTCGACGGCGCGCAGGCGTTCCATCGTGGCCGTCATCTCGGGCATCTCGGTGACGAGGAGGCAGAGCCCGGGGGCGCTGCCTCGGCCCACGCGGCCGCGGAGCTGGTGGAGCTGGGAGACGCCGAAGCGGTCGGCGTCCATGATGGCCATCACGGTGGCGTTCGGGACGTTGACGCCCACCTCGATGACGGTGGTGGCGACCAGGACGTTCACCTCGTTGGCGGCGAACGCGCGCATCACGGCGTCCTTGTCCTCCGGGGCCATGCGGCCGTGGAGGATTTCGATGCGCAGGCCCCGCAGCGGGCCCGCGGCGAGCATGTTCGCCACGTCGATCACGGACAGGGCCGGGCGCTTGTCGTCGTCGCCCTCGGACTTCGCCGGCTCCTCGTCGCCGATGCGGGGGCACACGAAGTACGCCTGGTGGCCCTTCGCCACCTCCTCGCGCACGCGGGCGAAGGCCCGGTCCAGCCAAGCCGGTTTCTCCCTGGCCGGGACCACCGAGGTCTTGATGGGGGAACGGCCTCCCGGGAGCTCGCGCAGGGCCGAGACCTCGAGGTCGCCGTAGACCGTCATGGCCACGGTGCGCGGGATCGGGGTGGCCGTCATGACCAGGACGTGCGGGTTCTCGCGTTCGCCGCGGGCCGAGAGAGCAGCGCGTTGCTCGACGCCGAAGCGGTGTTGTTCGTCCACGACGACGAGGCCCAGGGAGTGGAACTCCACCTTCTCCTGGATGATCGCGTGCGTGCCGACGACGATGCCCGCCTCGCCGGTCATGATGTCCAGCAACGCCTGACGGCGCTGGGCGGTGTTCATCGAGCCGGTCAGCAGCGTCACGCGGGTCGCGTTCTCCGCGCCACCCAGCTGGCCCGCCTGGGCCAGGTCGCCGAGCATCTCGGACAACGAGCGGGCGTGTTGTGCCGCAAGGACTTCGGTCGGGGCGAGCATCGCCGCCTGTCGGCCCGCGTCGACGGCCTGGAGCATTGCTCGCAACGCGACCATGGTCTTGCCCGAGCCTACCTCCCCTTGCAGGAGGCGGTTCATCGACACGGTCGACTCCAGGTCGGTGGCGATCTGCTCGCCCACCTCGACCTGGCCCGCGGTGAGCTGGAACGGCAGCCGCTCGTCGAACGCGTCGCGGATGCCGCCGGAACGGCGCGCGCACGAGGGAGCCGGACGGGCCGTGGACGCCTTGCGGCGCTGCGCCAGGGCCAGCTGCACGGCCAGCGCCTCGTCCCACTTCAGCCTCAGCTGCGCCACGGAGATCTGCGCCCAGCTCTCGGGGCGGTGGATCGACCGCAGCGCGTCCTCCAGACCGATCAGGCCCTGCTCCTCGCGGAAGTCGGCGGGCAGCGGGTCCTCCGGCACGCCGTCCCAGATCTCCAGGAGCTGCTTCACGCAGTTCGCGATGTTCCACGTGTTGATGTGCTGCGACGCCGGGTAGACGGGCAGGAACGCCTGCAGGAACGACGACCCGTCCTGCTCCGCGGTGAGGACCTCGAACGCCGGGTGCACCAGCTGCAGGTTCTGCCGGTAGCGGCCCACCTTGCCGGCGAACAGGGCGCGCGTGCCGGGCAGCAGCTCCTGTTCGGCGACGAACGCGGGCTTGCCGAAGAACACCAGGTGCAGCTCCGAGGTGCCGTCGGTGATCACGGCCTCGGTCATCTGGCCGCGGCGCGCCTTCATCTGCCGCTTCTGGCACTTGCGGACCTCGGCCTGCACCGTGACGTGCTCGTCGATTTCCAGCGAGCGGATGTCCGTCAGCTTCCCGCGCTCGTCGTAGCGGCGCGGGTAGTGGCGCAGCAGGTCACCGACCGTCGTGAGGCCGAGGCCGGTCTCCAGTGCGTCGGCGGTCTTCTTGCCGAGCAACGGCTGCAGCTTGTCGTCGAAGGAGATCATCGCGTCCCATTGAACTACTCGACACCGACAAAAATGACCGCGTCCGGCTGACCGCCCGGGTACGCCGTCACCTCGACCTCCGGATGGGTGACCCGCAGGTGGTCCTCCAGCACGTCGACCAGGCCCTCCGGCGCGTCGGCGCCCAGCAGCACCGTCACCAGTTCACCACCACCGGCGAGCATCCGGTCCACCAGGCGGCACGAGAGGTCCATCAACGACTCCGGCGCCGCCGGGCCGGGCTCGACCAGCACGACCTCGCCGTCCAGCATGCCCAGCAGGTCGCCGGGCTGGCAGCGGCCGACCCACGTCAACGCCTCGTCGGCGGCGATCGCGAGCTCACCACGGCGCGTCGCGGCAGCAGCCTCGGCCATCGCGACAACGTCGTCACCGGCACGCCTGGAGGAGTCGTGCACCGCCAACGCCGCGAGGGCCTGCACGGGCGAGAACGTCGGCACCACCACCACGTCCTGCCCTGCGGCCTGTGCGTACGCCACGGCCTCGTCCAGAGCCTCGCGGATGTCCGGGTCACCGGGCAGAACCGCGACGTGACGCGCGCGCGTCGACACGATGGCCGACAACAGGTCCGTGGGCGTCGCCGAAGAAGAAGCGAGGTCGAACACCGTGGCGCCCTCAGCGCGGAACAGGTCCACAGCTCCGCTCACCACCACCACGATCGCCCGGTCACGCACGAACCGGGACGCCTGCGCGGCGATCTGGTCGGCGAACCGCGCCACCGTGATCCGGTGCGGACGGCCGGCGCGCACACCCGACTCGATGGCCGCGCCGATGTCGTTGCAGTGCACGTGCACGGTCCACAACGAGGCCCCGTCGCCGACGACCGAGACGCAGTCGCCCAGCCCGTTCAACGTCGCGCGCAGCTCGCCGACGAGGTCTTCGGAGGTCTCGTCGAGCAGGTACATGACCTCGTACTCGAACTCCGACGACCCGCCCTCCCGCTCGGTCGTCAGCGATTCGGGCGTGCGCGGCAGCAAGGGAGCGTCTATCGGTGTTTCCACGCTCTGACCGGTGATCACCGCCGCCAATGTGTCCAACAACACAACCAGCCCGCGGCCGCCCGCGTCGACAACTCCGGCCTTCGCCAGCACGGCCAGCTGACGGGGCGTGTCCGCCAACGCCACCGCCCCCGCGCGCGACGCCGCCATCACCACGTCGTCCAGTTCGTCCGACGTGCAGTCACGAGCCGCCTCGGAAGCAGCGTGCAACACGGACAGCACGGTGCCGGGCACCGGCTTGGACACGGCGGCCGTGGCCAGCTCATCGGCCCGGTGCAGGCCCTTGCGCAGCGCGGACCCGGTGACCAGCGAGACCTCCTGGACGGTCTCCGCGAGGCCCCTGAGCACCTGCGACAGGATCACGCCCGAGTTCCCCCGAGCCCCGGCCAGCGCCCCGCGGGCCAGCGCCGACAGCGCGTCCCCGACGGTCGACATGGGCGAGCGCAGCAGCGCGTCCAGCGCCGACTGCATCGTGTGCAGCAGGTTCGTACCTGTGTCACCATCCGGGACGGGGAAGACGTTGATCTGGTCGATCGACTCCCGATTGGCGTCCAGCGACCGCACGCAGGCGTCCGCCCACCTGCGCACCGCGACCGCATCCATGACCTGCATGGCGGCGAGAGTATCCACCCGGTTTGGTCGCGGGTGAGCCCACCGGCTACCCTCATTGAGTTGCCGTGCCCGGTTGAGGCTTGTGCACGCTTGCGCGCCCACCGGGACGCATGACTTACCGCTTGAGGAACCTGAAGGAGTGGCTGACGTGGCTGCCGTGTGCGACGTCTGTGGCAAGGGGCCGGGCTTCGGCCATTCGGTTTCGCACTCCCAGCGGAAGACGAACCGCCGCTGGAACCCGAACATCCAGTCTGTGCGCGCGAAGGTCTCGGCCTCGCAGCGCCAGCGGATCAACGTGTGCACGTCCTGCCTGAAGGCCGGCAAGGTCGTGCGCGGCTGATCACCGCCACAGTTCGTTCTAGTTCGAAGAGAGCTCGGCCACGGCCGGGCTCTCTTCGCGTTTCAGGGCCCTGCGCACGAACACCAGGCAGACGGCACCAGCGACGAACGCCCCGGTGCCACCGACCGCGAACACCGCCCGCGGCCCCATGACCAGCAGCAACCCGCCGGCCGCCGCCGTGCCCACCAGGTTCGCACCGGTCACCATCGACCCGACGGCGGCGAACGCACGCCCGCGCATCTGCTCCGGTGTGCGCGACCGCACAATGGCGTTCATCGCCACGTTGTCGACGCCGTTCGACACGCCCCCGATGAACCACCCGATCACCGCGGCGGCGACGAACGGAAACGTCGCCGGGATCAGCACGGCAACGCCCGTGGTCATGCCGGTGATCGCCAGCGCCTGAGCGAGCTGGGACGCCGACACCAGCCGCGCCGCCACCCGGTTGCCGAAGAGGATGCCGACCATCCAGCACGCCTGCATGGCGCCCAGCAGGAACTCGTTGCCGTGCAGCACGAACCTCACGAACGCGGGGTCGGCGACGTTGATCACCACGGTGGCGCCGACGAAGCACGCCAGCCCGAGGATCGCCGCGAACAGCACGGAATCGCGCCGCACGTGCCGGATGCCCGCCATCGCGCTGGGCCGCTCCGAGTGTTCTCCGGACGGCCTGCGCTCCGAACGCACGAACGCCAGCAACACCGCGTAGGCGAGGAACGTGCAGCCGTCGATCAGCATCGCGGCCGGATGCCCGAAGAACCCGGCGAGCAGCGCTCCACCGGTGACACCGGCGATGTTGCCCACACTGCGGGTCGTGCCGAGCAGGGCGTAGGCCCGCGTGGAGTTCTCCTCGCCCGCGATGTGCGGCACGAGAGCGGAGATGCAGGGCTGGGCGATCGCACGGCCACACCCCGAGGCGAACACCAGCGCCACGACGAAAACAGGCTGCCCCATCAACGGCGCGATGGCCGCGATCGCGACGCCCTGGCAGAGCAGCGCGATGATCAGCAGGCGGCGGTTGGGCAACCGGTCGACGAGCAGGCCCGCCAAAGGTGCGCCGAGCACGAACGGCAGCAGTTCGGCGACGAGGACCGCGGCCACCAGCAACGAGCTGATCGGCGTCGCCCAGAAGAGCAGGACCAGCAACGACAAGGCGTTGCCGAACTCGCTGACGGCCGCACCGGCGGCCGTCAGCGTCAGATCACGGCGAGCGGGAGCAACTACGGGAGCTTCCAGTCGATCGGTTCGGCGCCCTGCTTCTCCAGCAGTTCGTTGGCCCGGCTGAACGGCTTCGAGCCGAAGAACCCGGAGTGCGCCGACAGCGGCGACGGGTGCGCGGACTCGATGGCGGGCAACGGTTCCAGCAACGGACGCAGGTTGCGCGCGTTGCGGCCCCAGAGGATGGACACGAGCGGTGCGTCACGGGCGGCCAGAGCCTTGATCGCCTGCTCCGTCACGGCCTCCCAGCCCTTGCCCTGGTGGGAGTTCGCCTTGCCGGGCTGCACGGTGAGCGCCCTGTTGAGCAGCAGCACACCGCGCTCGGACCACGGCGTCAGGTCGCCGTTGGACGGAATCGGGTGACCGAGGTCCTCCGCGTATTCCTTGTAGATGTTGATGAGCGACTTGGGAATGGGACGGACGTCCGGCGCGACCGAGAACGACAGGCCGACCGCGTGGCCGGGCGTCGGGTACGGGTCCTGGCCGACGATCAGCACCTTCACCTGGTGGAACGGCTGCTGGAAGGCACGCAGCACGTTCTCGCCCGCGGGAAGGTAGGTGCGACCGGCGGAAACCTCCGCGCGCAGGAACTCACCCATGGCGGCGATCTGGTCAGCGACGGGGGCGAGAGCTTCAGCCCAACCGGCTTCGACAACTTCGTTGAGGGGACGAGCCACGGCTGTGAACCCTATCTCACCCAGTGCCGCGTCAGTCGGCCTTTGCCCCGTGTTCGGTGTTCAGACGGTCGCATCGCGGTGCCGGCCCCGCGTCCCTGTACTGGTTGTACCGGGGCGCGGGGCCGGTGCCGCGAGGTGGCCCGCTGAGCGCCGAAGACGCGGCGAAGGTCGACTGACGCGGCACTAGTCGAGGCGGCGGAGCTTCTCCCGGTACAAAGCGATGTTCTGCACGTATTTCTCGACGATGAATTCCCAGGCCCGTTCCGGCACGACGTGTCCGGCGCGTTCGCGGGCCGGAACGCCCAGCACCATCGTGCGTTCGCGGACGTGGCCGTCGAACGAGACCACCGCGCCGGCGCCGACGATCGCGCCCTTCTCCACGATGGAACCGTTGAGCACCACCGAACCCGAGGCGATCAGGCACTCGTCGGCGACGGTGGCGCCCTCGATGTGCACGTTGTGGCCGACCACGCAGGAGGATCCGATGTGCACCGGGTGAACCTCGGTGCAGTGGATGACCGTGCCGTCCTGGATCGACGTGCGCTCGTCGACCACGATGCGCCCGTAGTCGCCGCGCAGCACGGCCTGTGGCCACACCGACGAGAACGCGCCGATGCGCACGTCGCCGATCACGGTCGCGTCCGGGTGGACGTACGCGTCCGGGTGGATCTGCGGCGTGTAGTCCCCCAACGCATAAATGGCCATGCGCCTGAACCTACAACGACTTCCCGAAGCAGCGGCTGTCCGGGTGGTCGCGGTACACGCCGAAGTTGGGGATCCGCTCGTACCCGCTCGAGGTGTACAGGCTGATGGCCTCCGGCTGGCGCGTCCCGGTCTCCAGCACCATCCGCGCCAGGCCCGCCTCGCGCGCGGTGGCCTCCAGGTGCGCGAGCACGAGCCGGGACAGGCCCTTGCCGCGCGCCGAGTCGACCACGTACATCCGCTTGATCTCGGCGGCACCGTCCAGCTCGTCGTTGACCCGCCAGCCGCCGCACGCGACGGGCACGCCGTCGAGGTAACCGATGACGAAGTACCCGAGCGGCGCGGCGAACTGCGCGGGGTCGACCGGCGTGATGTCGACGTCGCCGTAGCGCTCGACGTAGACCTGCTGGAGGTCGTCGATCATCTTGACGGAGTCTGGATGGTCATACGCGCGCGTGAATAGTTCCACGCCTGGAATTCTACGCGCGCCAGTGCTCCCAGCCGGGAGGTTTCTCGTAGGCCCTGCCGTCGACCGTGACGCCTTCGCCCGCGCGGACCGTGCCGATGGTCGTCCAGTTCGGCGGCACGGCCTTGGGGCCGGGGAACGTCGCCGCGAGCGCGTGGTCCTCGCCCCCGGTCAGCGCCCAGTGCCGGGCGTCCCCGCCGAGCGCCGACGCCACGTCGAGCAAGCGCGGGTGCAGCGGCAGCAGTTCCGTGCGGACGTCGATCGCGACGCCCGAGGAGTCCGCGATGTGGCCGAGGTCCTGCAGCAGGCCGTCCGAGATGTCGATCATGGACGTGGCGCCGGCCTCGGCGGCCCTGGGGCCCTCCTCGTACGGCGGCTCCGGGGTGCGCTGGGCGTTCACTATCCCGACCGGCGAACGGAAGCCGCGGCCGAGCACGGCGAGCCCGGCCGCGGCCCAGCCGAGCCGTCCGGTGACCGCGACGACGTCCCCGACGAGCGCGCCGGACCTCGTGATCGGCTCGAGTCCGTTCATGTCACCCATGGCGGTGATGGAGATCACGAGCGTGGCGGAGCTGACCATGTCGCCTCCGACGACGCCCGCGCCGGCCTTCGCCGCTTCCTCCCACAACCCCGCCATGATCCCCTGCACGACGGCCGCCGGGGTGTCCGCGGGACACGCGAAACCGACGAGCAGAGCGGACGGCAACGCTCCCATCGCGACGACGTCGGCGAGGTTCACCGCGGCCGCTTTTCGGCCCACCTGCTCAGGACTGGACCAGTCGAGTCTGAAGTGGACACCCTCGACGAGGACGTCCATCGAGGCGACGACCCGTCCGTCCGGGACGGCGACGACGGCCGCGTCGTCACCGGGCCCGAGGATGGTCGTCTCCGGCTGCGCCCGACCGGCCGTCACCCGGTGGATGAGAGCGAACTCACCCACATCGGCGACCGTCTCCGCGTCGCGCGGCGGCTCCGGACGCAAAGTTGCCTCCCAATCTGAGCATTCGGAACCCCAACTGGGGTACGTTGCGTGACACGTTCCTACCTCGACCCAACCTGTCGCGACGAAGGGGCACGCCGTGGTGCATGCATACATCCTCATCCAGACCGAGGTCGGCAAGGCCGCCGCAGTCGCCTCCGAGATCTCCGGGATCGCCGGGGTAGCCACCGCAGAAGACGTCACCGGTCCGTACGACGTCATCGTGCGCGCCGAAGCGGAGACCGTCGACCAGCTCGGCCAGCTCGTGGTCGCGCGCATCCAGAACGTCGAGGGCATCACCCGCACGTTGACCTGCCCGGTGGTCCATCTCTAGTTCGCCCGTGTTGTCATAGCCGGGTGACTCAGCAGGAAACCACGTCAGCGCTGTCCCGGCCGTTGCTCGCGGCGGTCGGGCTCGCTGTCGTGCTCGCCATCGGTGTCGCCGGCCTCGGTCTGTGGCTGGGCACGGGAAACCAGACGGAGGACGTGCCCGGTCGCACGGGCCCCCTCGCGCTGGTCTCGATCGACGCACCGTCGGCGGGCTCACCGGAATGCGCTTCCCTGGTCGAGAAGCTGCCGGTGGGGTTGCCGTCCGGGAAGGACATGCTGCCGCGCCGCGAGCTCGCCGCACCGGCACCTCCCGCGGCCGTCGCGTGGGGTGACGCCAAACACGATCCGGTGGTTCTGCGCTGCGGACTGCCGAGGCCGTCCGAACTGTCGGCGACCTCGCAGCTGCGCGTGATCTCCGACGTCCAGTGGCTCGAACTGCCCGGTGCGGACAGTTCCACGTGGGTGATCGTCGACCGCGGCGTGTACGTGGCGCTGACGGTGCCCGCCGACGCGGGCACCGGACCGTTGCAGGACATCTCCACGACGGTGCGCGACCTGCTGCCCAAGCAGCCGGTCAAGACCACTGCCTAACGCAGGCCTGAGCCGCGGGCGATCGCGGTCTCGATCAGGGTGGTCAGCAGGCTCTGGAAGTCGAGACCCGTCGCCTCCCACGCCTTGGGGTACATGGAGATCGGCGTGAAGCCCGGCATGGTGTTCAGCTCGTTGAGGACGATCTCCCCCTCCTCGGTGAGGAAGAAGTCCACCCTGGACAGACCCTGGCAGTCGAGCGCCTTGAACGCCCTGACCGCGAGCTCGCGCAGGCGCGCCGCGACGTCGTCGTCCAGCTTGGCCGGGATGTCGGCCTCGTAGGAGTCGTTGACGTACTTGGCCTCGAAGTCGTACCAGTCGGCCCCTTCGCCGACGGGACGCAACTCGGCGGGCACCGACGCCTCGATCCGGCCGTCCGGGAACTCCAGCACCGCGAGCTCGATCTCGCGGGGGTTGTGCACCGCGGCCTCGACGATGACCTTGGGGTCGTGCTGCCGGGCCTCGAAGATCGCCGCGTCGAGGTCGTCCCAGCTGCTGACCTTCGAGATGCCGACCGAAGACCCCGCGCGCGACGGCTTCACGAACACCGGCAGCCCGAGGTGCTCGCGCTCGTCCAGCGTCAGCGTGGTCGCGGCCCGGTCGAGCGCGACGAACCGGCCGACCTCGATGCCCTCCGCCGCGAGCAGCTTCTTGGCGAAGATCTTGTCCATCACCGCCGCGCTCGCGAACACGCCGGGCCCGACGTACGGCAGCCCACCGAGCTCCAGCAGGCCCTGGATGGTGCCGTCCTCACCCCACGGGCCGTGCAGCAGCGGGAAGACGACGTCGACGTCCTTGAGCGCGACGCCGGGCTCGACCGCGACGACGGCCTGGTTGCGCAGCGTGGGGAGGTTGCTCGCACCGGGCTCCAGCACGGCCGGGTCCGTGCCGAGCGACCACTGCCCCTGCGGCGTGATGCCGACGGGCACCACCTCGAACCGGTCCGCGTCCAGGTGCGGCAGGACGCTCTTGGCGGACTGGCAGGAGACCTCGTGCTCGGAGCTGCGGCCGCCGAAGACCACGGCCACCCTCGTCTTGCGCTGCGTCATGCGGGCGACCCTACCCGTTTGGGCGATTGTGCCCACCAGCCAGTTGTCCACCGTCAACAGCACCGAGAGGTGCCACACAAAGCGGTGGCAACCCCAGCCCGACCGGCAAACGCG
Source organism: Lentzea sp. NBRC 102530 (assembly GCF_030269365.1). Classification (GTDB taxonomy): domain Bacteria; phylum Actinomycetota; class Actinomycetes; order Mycobacteriales; family Pseudonocardiaceae; genus Lentzea. The sequence continues at coordinate 49,146 of NZ_BSTF01000020.1, read as the reverse complement.
ACCAGCCCCGCTGGAACCGCGAACACCGCGGCGCCACCGCGTCAACCACCAGCCGTGAGCAGCTCGGTCAACACCGGCAACGCCCCGGCCAGCTGTTCCCGCGAACAAGCGCTGTACCCGATCGCGAGCCCGTGGAACTTCGGCCTGTTCACGTAGTGCCGCGCCAGCCCGTCCACCCGCAGCCCACGCTCCAACGCCAGCCGCATCACCTCGCGCTCCCGCTCGAGGCTGGGCAGCAGCACGACCACATGAGCTCCGGCGTCGTCGCCGAGCATCTGGATGCCGGCCGAAGCGAACGTGTCCACGATCAGCGCCCGCCGCTCCGACAACTCACGCCGCAACTTCCGCAGGTGCCGCCCGAGGTCCCCCGTCCGCGCCAACTCGACGACGACGCGCTGCCCAGCGGCGGCCGGACTGGTTCCGGTCAGGTCGCGGTGTTCGAGGATCGTCGTGGCGATGTGCTCGGGCGCCACCATCCACCCGGCGCCCAGCGTGGGCGTCAGGATCTTGCTGGTGGTGCCGAGGTGGACGACGACGTCCGGGGCGAGCGCGGCCAACGACGGCAACGGCGCCACGTCGTAACGGAGTTCACCGTCGTAGTCGTCCTCGATGATGAGCCAGCCGTCCCGCCGCGCCCTCTCCACCAACGCCACCCGCCGCCCGGCGGACATCCGGCCGCCCAACGGGTACTGGTGCGCCGGCGAGCAGTAGACGGCCTTGATCCCATCGGGCACTGCGTCGGGCAGCAGCCCCTCGGCGTCCACAGCCGCCTGCACCACCCGAAGACCGTTGGCCCGGAACACGCCCACGGCCCGCTGGTACCCCGGTTCCTCCACGGCCACGGCGTCGCCGCGCTTCAACACCGCGACCGCGATCTCGGTCAGCACGGCGGTGGTGCCGCCGGTCGCGAGCACCGGATCAGCGTTGACGGCCAGCCCTCGGTGCCGCAGCAGGTGTTCGGCGATGGCCTCGCGGTACTCGGGCAACCCAGCGCGTTCGGGACGGGACAACGGGGCCGCGTCCGCCGCCGCACGCCAGGCCCGGCGCCAGGCCGCACGGTCAAGCCCACCGGCCCACGGAGCACCGGTGCCGAGGTCCACGAAATCGGTGATGGCAGGTGCAACGGGCTTGCGCGAGCGTTTGCGCATCGGGCCGGGCGGCGTCGTCGTGACGTAGGTGCCGGAGCCGTGTCGTCCGGCGATCCAGCCTTCGGCGTGCAACTGTTCGTACGCGGCGGCTGTGACCGTGCGGGACACACCGAGCGAGTCGGCCAGCGCGCGCGTTGACGGCAGACGGTCGCCCGCGCGCAGGCGGCCCTCCGACGCGGCGGAGCGCAGGGCGTCGGCCAGCTGGACGGCGAGTGGTTCGGAGGAGTCGCGGTCCAGCGCCACGGGCAGCGCGGTCTCAGCCAAAGTGGCCTTCTCAAATCGACGGAAAATGGCGCTTCAATAATGCCACTTCCCGAACGACAGTAGAACCATGACCACTGACGTGCAGCTCTCCCCCACCCCGCGCAGCACCGTCGTCCGCGGCAAGAAGCGAGCCGTCGAAGACCGCCAGGTGCTCTACGACATCCTCGACGCGGGCCTCGTGTGCCACCTCGCCGTGGAGGTCGACGGGGCGCCGTTCCTCATCCCCACCGCGTACGGGCGGGACGGCAACCGCATCTTCCTGCACGGGTCGACGGGCTCACGGTCCATCAGGAGCATGCTCGAGGGCAAGCAGGTTTGCGTCGCGGTCACGCTCGTGGACGGCGTCGTCTACTCGCGGTCGGTGTTCCACCACTCGATGAACTACCGGTCCGCGATCATCCACGGCACCGCGAAGATCGCCGACGACCCGCAGCACGCGCTGAAGGTCATCGTCGAGCACGTCACGCCCGGGAGCTGGGACTACGCCCGCGAACCGTCCAAGAAGGAGCTCGCGCAGACGGCCGCGCTGGAGATCGACCTGACCGAGGCGAGCGTCAAGGTGCGCGACGGCGGGCCCGGCGAGGAGCCGTCCGACCTCGAGGCGAACCTCGTGTGGGCCGGGCACATGCCGCTCGTCACGACGTGGGGCGCGCCCGTGCCGCACGAGACGGACAAGGACGTGCCGCCGCACGTCAGCGCACGGGGCCGTTGAGCGGGTCGTAGTGGTACGGCGTCATCGCGCGTGTGCCGTGGCGGTACACGTGGATCGACACGGCCGGGTCAGCACCGTCGTTGCGCACCTGGTGCACGTACCCAGGACCCCACACGCGCGACTGGCCGGCGTGCAGTGAGTGCACGACCTGGATGCGGGTGGTCACGACCTCGGTCAGCAGGCCGCTGACCACGGTGAACGCGCCGGAGGTGTGGTCGTGGTCGTGCAGTGACGCGGTCTGCCCGGGGAGCCAGCTCATCAGCCAGATCTCCTGGTCGTCGGTCTTGTCGACCAACGCCGAGAAGCGCTCCTCCGGGTCGTAGCGGAGCAGGTGCTTCCAGCGGTCGCGGTCGGCCGCCCACGCCAGCGCCACCCGGACGGGGTGCAGCAACGGGGTGTTTTCAGGCAGAACGACGCTGTTCTCAGGAACGGCGAACATCGGGAAAAGGGTCCTAACCAGGCGAGTGCGCGAAAAGAGGACGCGGGACTATCGCCAGGTACAACAGCAACATGCGTTGAAGGACATGAGCAGGAGGGTCCCGGAACCGGGACCCTCCGTCAATCCAGTCCCAAGGCGTGGGACACGTCTGTCACCAGGTCGTGCGTGTCCTCGCAGCCGGCCGAGAGGCGCACCAGGCCCTCGGGCACCGGGTCGCCCCACTGGGCCCGCCGGTCGGCCGTCGTGTGCAGGCCGCCGAACGACGTCGCCGCCGACACGAACCTCGACTTCTCGATGAACGCCTCGACCGCGGCGGCGTCCGGGAGCTCGAACGTCAGCACCCCGTTGAAGCGCCGCATCTGCTGCGCCGCCAGCAGGTACGCGGGGTCGGCCTCGGCACCCGGCCAGCGCAGCCCGGAGACCTTGCCGGACAACGCCTCGTACAGCGCCGCCGCGTTGCGCGCCTGCCGTTCCAGCCGCAGGTCGAGGGTTCCCAGGCCGCGCAACACCAGCCAGGTCTCGAACGGGCCGGGGATCGCGCCGCTCAACGTCCGCGCGTCCCGCAGCTTCGCGGCCAGCTCGGAAGACGACGCCGTGATGTGTCCGAAGAGGACGTCGCTGTGCCCCGCGACGGCCTTGGTGTCCGACGCGACCACGATGTCCGCGCCCAGCTCCAAGGGCCGCTGCCCGAGCGGCGTCGCGGTCGTGTTGTCCACCGCCAGCAACGCCCCGGCCGCGTGCGCCTCCTCGGCCAGCGCCGCGATGTCGCAGACGTCCAGACCGGGGTTCGACGGCGTCTCCAGCAGGACCAGCCGCACGCCCTCGAAGGACGGGTACGGCCCGGCCGTCGGCGCCTCGACCACGGTCACGTCCATTTCGGACACGAACCTGCGGCTGAGGAAGTAGCCGTCCGACGGGAGGACCAGGGTGTCCCCAGTGGACAGAACGGTCCGCAGCAGCGTCGAGATCGCCGCCATCCCGGAGGGGAAGACGACGGTCTCACCGCCCTCCAACGACCCCAGCGCCGTCTCCAGCGCGCGCCAGGTCGGGTTGCCGCCGCGGGCGTAGTGGTCCTGGCCGCCCAGGTGGAACGCCGACGCGAACACCGGCTGCGCGCCGAACGGGTCGCCCGGCCCGCCGGAGACGGAGTGGACGACGCGCGTGCCGTCGCCGAGTTCGGGGGTCACTGGCGCTCGTGCTTCCGGTCGCGGCCCAGCAGGGCGGCACCGAGCTCGCGCACGCTCAGCCCGTCGTGGCAGACCTGGTGAACGCCTTCGGTGATCGGCATGTCGACGCCGTTCGCGGCGGCCAGCTCGCGGATCGACGAGCACGACTTCACGCCCTCGGCGACCTGCCCGTGCGCGGCCTCCTGCGCCTGCGCGAGCGTGTCGCCCTTGCCCAGGCGCTCGCCGAAGGAACGGTTGCGCGACAACGGCGACGCGCACGTCGCCACGAGGTCGCCCAGCCCGGCGAGGCCCGCGAACGTCAGCGGGTCGGCGCCCAGCGCGGCCCCGAGCCGGGCGGTCTCGGCGAGGCCGCGGGTGATGATCGACGCCATGGTGTTGTCGCCGTACCCCATGCCGGCCGCCATGCCGCAGGCCAGCGCGATGACGTTCTTGCACGCCCCGCCCAGCTCGCAGCCGACGACGTCGGTGTTGGTGTACGGGCGGAAGTACGAGTTGGAGCACGCGTGCTGGAGGTCGACGGCGCGGTCGTGGTCCGTGCACGCGATGACCGTCGCGGTCGGCTGCCCGACGGCGATCTCCTTGGCCAGGTTCGGCCCGGACACCACGGCCACCTGCGACTCGTCGACGCCGGCGACCTCGCGGATCACCTCGCTCATCCGCTTCAGCGTGCCGAGCTCCACGCCCTTGGACAACGACACGAGCGTCGCGTCCGGCGGCAGCAACGGCTTCCAGCCGGAGAGGTTGGCCCGCAACGTCTGCGACGGCACGGCGAGGACCACCGCGTCCGCCCCGTCCAGCGCCTTGGCCGGGTCCGAGGTGCAGGTGAGGTTGGCGGGCAACGAGATGTCCGGCAGGTAGCCGGAGTTCACGCGGGTCTCGGTGATCTCCGCGGCCACCTCCTGGCGGCGCGCCCACAGCACGACCTCGGGGCCGGAGTCCGCCACGACCTTCGCGAACGCCGTGCCCCACGAACCGGAACCCAGCACCGCCACACGTTCGATCGCCATGTTCAGGCCTTCCTCGGTCCGTAGAAGCCCTCGGGTGCCTCGACGCCGCGCACCTCGGAGAGAAGACCCTTGACGTTCGTCATCAGCAGGTCGGTGACCTCGCGCAGCACCGCGAGCGACTCCTCGCGCGCCTTGAACTCGCTGAGGTCGATCGGCTCACCCACGAGGTAGGTGACGGTCTTGCGCGGGAACGGCCGGAACCGCTTCTTGTAGTGGTCGTAGATGTCGACCGTGCCCCAGCGGGCGATCGGGATCACCGGGCCGTCGTGCTGCAGCGCGAGCCGGGCGACGCCGGTGCGCGAGTTCATCGGCCAGGCGTCCGGGTCCTTGGTGATAGTGCCCTCGGGGTAGATCACCACGACCTGGCCGTCCGCCAGCGCCTCGTGGGCGGCGCGCAGGCTCTGCTGGGCGTCCGACGTGCCGCGGTAGACGGGGATCTGCTTCGCGCCGCGCAGGATCCGCCCGGCGATCGGGATGTTCCACAGGCTGTGCTTCGCGAGGAAGTGCGGCACCCGGCCGTTGCGGTGCGTGAACACCGCGTCGTAGATCGGGTCGAGGTGCGAGATGTGGTTCATGACCAGCAGTGCGGCCCCCTCGCGCGGGATGCGGTCGCCGTGCAGGTACTTGCGCCTGCCCAGCAGGCCCGACAGCGGGTACACGATCGCCGCGGCGACCCCGACCCAGAAGCCGCCCTTCTCCCTTTTGGCCACGAGGCCTCTCCTAACCTGCGGTTGATCTGCGCCCGAGAGCACATTAGTCGCCAGATCGTGGACTATGGCGAGGTGCGAGACGAAGTCGACCTCCTGGTCCCGGTGAAGACCCTGGACCGGGCCAAGACCAGGCTGACCAGCGCGACCGGCGGCGATCCGGTGTCCCACGCGGCGCTGGCGCTCGCGCTCGCGATGGACACGGTGAGCGCGGCCCTGCGCGCACCGGGCGTCCGCCGAGTGGTCACGATCACATCCGATCCGGCGGTGGCGTCCGAAATGGCCGGACTCGGCGTCGAGTCGCTGGCCGAGCCGCCGGAGCCCGGGCTCAACGAGGCGCTCCTGCACGGCGCGCGCACGCTCGGGTCGTCCCGCGTCGGCGCGCTCCAGGCCGACCTGCCCGCGCTCAGGCCGGACGAACTCGGGTCGGCCATCGAAGCCGCTCGCGGCCGCCGCGCGTTCGTCCCCGACCGGCAGGGCACCGGCACGACGTTGCTCCTCGCCGCACCGGGTGCGGAACTCGACCCGCGCTTCGGGGTCGGCTCGGCCGGGCTGCACGCGCTCACCGGCGCTCTCCCACTGCTCGGGCCGTGGCCGTCGTTGCGCTGCGACGTGGACACCGAAGAGGATCTTCGGCTCGCGCTCGGCCTGGGTCTCGGCACGCACACCGCGAACGCCTTGCCCGCCTGGACAACCTGAGCCGCCGCCGCGCGTCTTCCGGGTCATCTGGGGTGACCACGACTTGGGAGACCGATGCGAGCGCTCATCGCGCTGGCGGCTGTCACGGCCCTGGCGGGCTGCGTCGCCGCCTATCCGATCGACCGTCCGTCCGACTACACGGCCGAGAGCAAGCTCAGCACGTGCCAGGTCGAGTTACCCGGGAACTGGAAGGACGCGCTGGCGCGCGACGAGACGGAGACCGGTGCGCACGAGAAGGTCGTCGTGGTCGCCGCGAACGAGGACGCCGCCACGACGCTGGTGAAGACCACCCGCAACCGGACGACCGAACTCGTGCTGCGCGACGACAGCAAGCGCCAGCAGGTCATGGCGGTGCAGGACGACGCGCAGCTCTTCGGCGTCGAGTTCGACGGCCGCTGGGTGACGTTCTCCACGACACCGCACCCGGAGAACCTCACCACCACGACCTACGCGTGGGACTCCAGGAACGACGGCGCGCCCGTGAAGATCGGCGACGGCGGCGCCGTGGTGCACAACGGCAAGGCGGCCTGGTCGGACAGCCTGGGCGTGCACCTCTACGACCTCGCGAAGAAGAAGGACAGGGTCGTCGGTCCCGGTCGCACCCCGGTGTTCCTCGGTGACGGCCTGGTCTGGTCGCAGGACGGCGAGTTCCGTTCCGAGGGCGCGCTGCCCGAGCAACTGGCGTCCGCGAAACCCGGCGGCAGCGTGGCTTCCGACGGCCGCACGGTGGTGTGGACGCAGGGCGACGAACTGCACGGGTGGCGCGACGGCTGGGAGGACGCGCGCCGGCTGGCGGCGATCAGGTCGGTGCCGCGCACGGAAGGCATCGTGTTCCCGCGGGTCAGCGGCGACTTCGTGTCGTGGCAGTCGGAGTCGTCGTACGTCACGGACATCCGCAGCGGTGCGACCGTGCACACCAGCGAAGGCGGCTACTGGCTGGAAGTCCACGGCGGGGCTTTGACGCGGCAGGGGTGGCGGGTGGCTTCTTCCGCACCGTTGAACCGTTTGTCGTCGTTGTCCGCGTGCTGACGGCCGTGACGAACACCACGAAAATGTTGGTTTGAGCAACGCAACGGGGAACCCCGGCACCTTTACATCCGTATCCCCCTGTGTGCCGAACGACGTAACCCCTGACGTCGTTTCCCCGACGCATCACCCCTGAGGTGTTCCTGCATGAGTTCACTGACGCACGCCGACTACCTGGCGCTGCGCCGCTTTCCCGCTCTCGACGGCCTGCGCGCCATTGCCGCGGTGCTCGTCGTCTTCTTCCACTACGGCGGTCCTGACCGGCTTCAGGGCTGGGCCGGCGTCCAGATGTTCTTCGTCCTCAGCGGATTTCTCATCACCACGCTGATGCTGCGTGAGGAGCGCAGGTCCGGCCGGATCTCGTTGAGCGAGTTCTACCTGCGCAGGGCGTTCCGGATCCTGCCCGTGTACTTCGTGGTCCTGCTCGTGACGGTCGTGGCGTCCCTGCTGTACGGGACGTTCGTCAGCAACGGGATCGGCCCCGCGCTCAAGCACTTCCTGACGTTCACCAACGAGTTCGCGGACGCGAGCCCGTACGGGCAGTCCTGGTCACTCGGCATCGAGCAGAAGTTCTACCTGGTCTGGCCCCTGGTGGCGATCGCGCTCGGCACCGTCGTGCTGCGCCGCCGCGCCGGTGCGGCCGTCCTCGGCATGCTGCTCGCGCTGGTGCTGGTGAACTTCACGACGGCGCACAGCAACCCCGGCTGGCCGTTGCACTACTTCTCGATCCTGACCGGCGTGGTGCTCGCGATCGCGTTGCACAGCCCGCGGGGGTTCGCGCTGCTGCGGCCGCTCACGAACCCGCTCGCGCAGGTGATCGTCGCCGTCGGATTCACCGCCGTGCACCTGGGCGTCAAGCCGATGTCCGCGTTCCTGGACGGCATCAACGGGGTTCCCGGTCACGTGCTGGTCATCCCGGTGTACGCGCTCGCGACGGCGGTGCTGCTGACCGCGATGATCGCGCCCGGCCCGATGACGACGTTCCTGTCGACGAAGCCGATGCAGTTCGTCGGTGAGCGTTCGTACTCGCTGTACCTGGTGCAGACGATCGCGGCGACGATCGTGTGGTTCTTCTGGCCCGCTGCGTCCGGTCTCGGCCAGTCCTTCGTGGTCACCGGCGTGGGGCTGGCGCTGGCGAGCGTTCTCTACGCGACCGTGGAGATCCCGATGATCGACCTCGGCCGGCGCGTGATCACCCGCCAGCGCGCGAAGGCCGCCGTGCGCGCGGGCGTGGCTCAGCAGGGCGCGCCGCAGGCCCCTGCTCCGCAGTCCGAGTCGTCGCGGTTCGCGACCATCGGGCAGGCCCAGCCGTAGAACGGGTTCGGGGCGAGCGGCACGGGTTCCCTGTCGCTCTCCCGGATCAGTTCCCTGGCGTGGTGGGCGGTCAGCGTCACCGCGGTGCCTGACGCCTGCGCCTCGTAGGCGCCCTTCTCGAGCTGCAGGATCTCGACGCCGCGGGAGATGTCCGCCACGAACACGGTGCCGCGGTGCCAGTACGGCGCCCACGAGGTCGCGGTGTCCGGCCGCCAGTACCCGATCTGGATCGGCTTGGCGGGGTTCGAGATGTCGAGGAACCTCGTGCCCTGGTTGTACCAGGAGTAGGCCACGATCCTCTTCTGCACGTCGAAGTAGTGCGCGGAGCACGTGACGTCGCCGGGGATCGTGCCCTCCTGGTCGTCGGGGCTCCAGATGCCGACGGTCTTCATCTCCTTCGGCGTCTCGCCCCAGCCCTCACCGTTGTGCGTGCCCTGCAGCGAGGAGATGACGAACCGGCCCTCGGTCTTGCAGGTCGGCGAGCCGAACGCCTCCTCGGTGTGCAGCAGCAACGAGCCGGCCGGGTTCTCCCGGGTGGGCTTCGGCCCGTCGAGCAGCGTCCGTCCGACGGGGCGGAACGAGTTGTGCGTGAACGAGGTCGGCATGTCCGCCTTCGGCACGCTGCCACCCGCGTACGGGACGGGGTCCCACGCCTTCGCCTCGCGGTACTTGCCGCTCAACGGGTCGCGATGCCAGCCCTGCGTGTGGTAGCCGCGGGTGCCGTCGTCGCCCGCCACCCACGCGATGCCCTGGGCGTCGACCTGGACGTCGTGCGTGATCTTGCCTTCGCCCGCCCTGCCGCGGACGTCCACCGAGACCGGGAGTTCCTTCGGCGTCTTCGGATCGCGGATGTCCGTCACGAAGATCCGTCCGGTCTTGGCGTCCGACCTGTCGAGGCCCGCCGTCCAGAGGAACTGGCAGTCGTTGACGCAGGTGCTGGTGTGACCGGTGTTCTGTCTGTGAAAGCTGAGGATCTTGAGGTCGGCCGGGTCCACAGCGGACACGATGTAGTTGCCGGTCGGGCGGTCACCCGGCAGCGCGCGGCCGAACGAGTTGACCTCGCGCGCCAGGAACGCGAGCTTGCGCTTCGGGTCGACGTTGATGTCCTCGTTCTCCCAGAAGCGCTTCGTCGGGTCGTCGCCCGGCAGCGCCATCTCCTCCTTGGTGAGGTGGTCGAGGAGCTTCGGCCGGTCGAGGTCGCTGACGTCGAACGTCTTGAGCCCGGTCTCCATGCTCACGAACGCCACGTCGCGCTTGCCGTACTGGGCGAACGCGATCGAGATGGCCCGTTCGGTGCCGGGAAGTGAGGCTTTCAGGCGAACGTTCTTCGCCGCCGCCTGGAGTCGTGGTTTGTCCACCACGGGGGTCTTGGGTTCGGCGGAAGCCGCCGAAGCCAGGCCTGCCGTGGTGAAGGCCAACAGGGTCGCCGCGGTCAACGTGGCAATAACCTTCATGGATCGACCCTGGCAGTGGCTCGAACGGGACGTGTAGGCCCGAACGTCTAGGCTCCTGCTCCGTGCAGGCGACTGTGTCCACATTTAACGGCGATGGTTCCGCCACGGTCCTTCGAGATGACGGCGTCCTCGTCGACGTGAGTGCGGAGGCCGTCACGGCCGGTGGCTGGCGAATGCTGCGTCCGGGCCAGCGGGTGACCCTCGAACGTAGTCCCGACGGGGCCGTCACAGCTCTTCGCATGCCTGTTCTGTGACGAGGAGTTCACCAGACGGACGTCCTGGTTGGGGGCGCTAACGGCGAACTTGAGACACAATGCGTGACGTGAGCACGGACGACAACGACGGCAAGGCGACCCCCTCCCGACGCCGCTCCACGCGCGGCAAGGCAGCGGCCACCCCGCGCGCGGCGGCTCCGAAACGGCAGCCTCGCGCGGCGACCAGGCGAGCGTCCAACCCCCGGACGAAAGCCGAACCGCCGCAGGAGCCGGTCGCCGCGCCCACGCGTGGCGTGCCCTCGGCGCCGCCCGCGGTGACGTCGAGCGTCCTGCCCACGGACCTGCCGGACGACCGGTACTTCAACCGTGAACTGTCCTGGTTGGACTTCAACGCCCGCGTGCTCGCGCTGGCCGAGGACTCCTCGCAGCCGTTGCTGGAGCGGGCGAAGTTCCTCGCGATCTTCGCCTCGAACCTCGACGAGTTCTACATGGTCAGGGTCGCGGGCCTGAAGCGCCGCGCGGAGACCGGTCTCACGGTGCGCAGCGCGGACGGGCTCACGCCGCTCGAGCAGCTCGTCGCGATCTCCAAGCGCTCGCAGGAACTCGTGGAGCAGCACGCCCGCGCGTTCCTCGACCACATCCGCCCCGGCCTGGAAGAGCACCGGATCAGCATGGTGAGGTGGGGCGACCTCACCGACTACGACCGGCTGAGGCTCTCCAACTACTTCAGCGAGCAGGTGTTCCCGGTCCTGACGCCGCTCGCGGTCGACCCGGCGCACCCGTTCCCGTACATCTCGGGGCTGTCGCTGAACCTCGCGGTCACCGTGCGGGATCCCGAGGGCGGCGGCGAGCGGTTCGCCAGGGTGAAGGTGCCGGACAACGTGCCGCGGCTCGTGCGCGTGGAGGCGGACCGGTCGTCGTCCTCCGCGACCTTCCTGCCGTTGGAGGAACTCATCGCCGCGCACCTGGGCGAGCTGTTCACCGGCATGGAGGTCATCGAGTGCCACGCGTTCCGGGTGACGCGCAACGCGGACCTCGAGGTCGAGGAGGACCGCGACGAGGACCTGTTGCAGGCGCTCGAACGCGAGCTCGCGCGGCGCCGGTTCGGCCCGCCGGTGCGCCTCGAGGTGGCCGACGACATGACCGAGCACATGCTCGAACTGTTGCTGCGGGAGATGGACGTCGACCCGCACGACGTCGTGACCGTGCCCGGTCTGCTCGACCTGTCGTGCCTGTGGCAGCTCTACGGCATCGACCGCAAGACGTTGAAGGACCCGGCGTTCGTGCCGGCGACGCACCCGGCGTTCGGCGAGCGCGAGACGCCGAAGAGCGTGTTCGCGACGCTGCGCGAGGGTGACGTGCTGGTGCACCACCCGTACGACTCGTTCTCCACGTCGGTGCAGCGCTTCATCGAACAGGCCGCGGCCGACCCGCACGTGCTCGCCATCAAGCAGACGCTGTACCGCACCTCCGGTGACTCGCCCATCGTGGACGCGCTGATCGACGCGGCCGAGGCGGGCAAGCAGGTCGTGGCGCTGGTGGAGCTCAAGGCCCGGTTCGACGAGCAGGCGAACATCAAGTGGGCGCGGGCGCTGGAGAAGGCGGGCGTGCACGTCGTCTACGGCCTGGTGGGCCTGAAGACGCACTGCAAGACGTCGTTGGTGGTGCGCCAGGAGGGCTCGACGATCCGGCGCTACTGCCACATCGGCACCGGCAACTACAACCCCAAGACCGCGCGGCTGTACGAGGACGTCGGCATCCTCACGGCCGAACCGACGATCGGCGCGGACCTCACGGACCTCTTCAACGTCCTCACGGGCTATGCGCGCCAGGACGAGTACCGCTCGTTGCTCGTGGCGCCCTACGGCGTCCGCAAGGGCATCGTGGACCGGATCAACGCCGAGATCGAGCACGCGCAGGCGGGCAAGCCGTCCGGCGTGCGCATCAAGGTGAACTCGCTGGTGGACGAGCAGGTCATCGACGCGCTGTACCGGGCGTCGCAGGCGGGCGTGCCCGTGGACGTGGTCGTGCGCGGCATCTGCGGCCTCAAGCCGGGCATCAAGGGGCTGTCGGAGAACATCCGGGTGCGCTCGATCCTCGGCCGGTTCCTGGAGCACTCGCGGGTCTTCCACTTCGTCGCCGGCGAGGAGTACTGGATCGGCAGCGCGGACATGATGCACCGCAACCTGGACCGCCGCGTCGAGGTCGCGCTGCGCGTGGCCGACCCCCGCCTGACCAAGCAGCTCGGCGACATGTTCGACTCCGCCCTCGACTCGCACACGCGCTGCTGGGTGTTGCGGCCCGACGGAGAATGGGACGCCTCGCCCTCGGACGGCTCGTCCGTGCGGGACCACCAGATGGAACTTCTCCACAAGCACGGAGCTCTTGGGTGATCAAAGCTGCTGGGGCGGTGCTCTGGCGCGATGCCGACGGTGACGTCGAAGTCGCGGTGGTGCACCGCCAGCGTTATGACGACTGGTCGTTGCCGAAGGGAAAGCTCGATCCCGGCGAAACCATCCCCGCCTGCGCGGTGCGCGAGATAGCCGAGGAAACGGGGTATTCCTCCGTGCTCGGCCGGCATCTTCGTCAGGTGTCGTACTCGGTTCGCGGCGTGCCGAAGACCGTCGACTACTACGCGGCTCTCGCGGTCTCCGGCTCGTTCGCGGAGAACGAGGAGGTCGACGAACTCCGCTGGCTGCCGGTGGCCGAGGCGTCCGCTCTGCTGACGTACGAGCCGGACCGCGAGGTGCTGGAGGAGTTCTCCCGCCTGCCGGCCGACCTCCTCGTCGTGCTGCTGGTCCGGCACGCGAAGGCGGGCAAGCGTTCCGAGTGGCACGGCGACGACGACCTCCGCCCGCTCTCGGACGCGGGCCTGCGCCAGGCCGCGGCGCTCCGCACGTTGTTGCCCCTGTGGGCACCGACGCGCGTCCACACCGCCCCCAGGGTCCGTTGCGTGGACACGGTCGCGGCCGTGGCGACGGACCTGGACGTGGAGATCGTGGAGGAGCCACGCCTGTCCGAGGAGGGCTACTGGCCCGACCCGGACGCGGGCCTGGTGCGCCTGCTGGAGGTGGCCGCGCTGGAGGGCAGGGCCGTCGTGTCCTCGCAGGGTGGCGTGATCCCGTCCGTCGTGCAGTCACTCGCCGAACTCGGCGGTCTGCGCCTCGACGAGATCCCCTGCAAGAAGGGCAGCACCTGGGTGCTCGCCTTCACCAGGCCGTTCGGCTCCTGGTCCACTTCGGACTCGCCTTCGCGCTGGCCAACGCTGGTGTCGGCGCATTACCTGGCCTCACCGCTGCCCCGTCCCTGACGCCCGTCCGACGCCTTCGATCCCGCCGTCTTCCCGCTCCGCCGAAAGTTCGCCTGTGGCAACCAACTCGGCCGGGAAGACGGCGGTTTCGCTTCTGGCGGGGGCGTTCGCAGGCCTGTATGCGTTATTTCTATTGGTGGGCACGGGAGTTCGGGCCGGGAATTCGGAAGCTGTGCCGCGGTCTCACTCCGGACGCTTCTCCGAGTCGCCGGATCGTCATGTCCGCTGACATTCCTGGCACCGCCCGGCTCTGCCGCCGATGCTTCCGCGCCGGTTCTCGGGCGCTACTCCGGCGCTTCTCGGGCACGCCCAACCGATCTCCCCTGGCCCGTCGCGGCTCTTTCAGGCGTGCCAGGCGGTGCAGTTGCCCGGACACGCGGAAGGCCCCGGTGTGCGCACACCGGGGCCTTCCGCGTAGTTCTGGAAGTAGCGCAGCCTCCCTCAGGAGGCCCGTCTCACTTCTTCTTGGCAGCCGTCTTGCGAGCGGCCGGCTTGGCAGCCGTGGCCTTCGCAGCGGGCTTCGCCGCAGCCGTCGTCTTCGCCGCGGCCGTCGTCTTGGCGGCGGCCGTGGTCTTGGCGGCAGCGGGCTTGCGAGCCGTGGTGGTCTTCGCAGCAGCCGGCTTGGCAGCGGCCTTGGTGGCGGTCGCCTTCGCGGGCGCCTTGGCAGCAGCGGGCTTCGCCGCAGCGGCCGTGGTGGTGCGACGGGTCGCGGGCGCCTTGGTGGCGGCCGCAGCCGTACGCGTGCGCGTCGTGGTCGTCGCGCGGGTCGTCGCGGCCTTGGTCGCCGGAGCCTTGGTGGCCGCGGGCTTCGCGGCGGCAGCGGCGGCGGGCTTCGCGGCGGCCTTGGCCGCAACGGCCTTCGGCAGCTTCTTCGCACCGCTGATGACGTCCTTGAACGTCGAGCCGGGGCGGAACGCGGGCACGTTGGTCTTCTTGACCTTCACGGTCTCACCGGTGCGCGGGTTGCGCGCCGTGCGAGCCGCACGGGCACGCTTCTCGAAGACGCCGAAGCCCGTGATGTTGACCTTCTCGCCCTTGTTGACGGAGCGCACGATCACATCGACGAGCCCGTCAACAGCAGCACCCGCGGTCTTCTTGTCTCCCAGGCGCTCGGCGAGCGCCTCGATGAGCTGGGCCTTGTTCACCTTCAGTCCCTCCCAGGACGCTCACGGCCCATAAGCGTCTGGGCCGACTAGAACGCAACGGTAGGCCCAAATCGCGAGAAATACCAATCGCCACGCCAAAATTTTCGTTGTGGCGTGGCTAATTGCGCCCCTTCGAGGGACAGGAGGCGCCGGATTCGCCCCTCTCAAGGGGAGAATCCGACCCCCTCTCAGACCGCCGGAAGCGGATCCGTTGTGGGCAGCCAAGTCTGGCGATTGCCCTCGAAATCGCTGATCTCGGCCTCGTGGCGCAGCGTCAAAGCGATGTCGTCGAGGCCCTCCAGCAGGCGCCAGCGGGTGTAGTCGTCGATGTCGAACGGGGCTACCAAGTCCTTGGCGCGAACGGTCTTGTCGGTGAGGTCGACGGTGACCGGCGTGCCGGGTTCGGACTCCAGCAACTTCCACAGCAGCTCGACATCGGACTGGCTGCACTGCGCCGCCACGAGCCCCTGCTTGCCCGAGTTGCCCCGGAAGATGTCCGCGAACCGGGACGAGATGACGACCCGGAAGCCGTAGTCCATCAACGCCCAGACGGCGTGTTCCCGAGAGGACCCGGTGCCGAAGTCAGGGCCCGCAACGAGGACGCTGCCCGCCTTGAACGGCTCCTGGTTGAGGATGAAGTGCTCGTCGGAGCGCCAGGCGGCGAAGAGCCCGTCCTCGAACCCGCTGCGGGTCACGCGCTTGAGGTAGACGGCCGGGATGATCTGGTCGGTGTCCACGTTGGACCTGCGCAGCGGCACACCGACGCCGGTGTGGGTGGTGAAGGCGTCCATGGTCAGTTCTCCAGGTCTGCGGGGGCCGACAGGGTGCCGCGCACGGCCGTGGCGGCGGCGACGAGCGGCGAAACGAGATGCGTCCGGCCGCCCTTGCCCTGCCTGCCCTCGAAGTTGCGGTTGGAGGTCGACGCGCTGCGCTCACCCGGTGCGAGCTGATCCGGGTTCATGCCAAGGCACATCGAGCAGCCGGCCTGCCGCCACTCGGCGCCCGCGTCGAGGAAGACCTTGTCCAGGCCCTCGTCCTCGGCCTGCTTGCGCACCCGCATCGAACCGGGGACGACCAGCATCCGTACTCCTGAAGCGACGTGCTTGCCCTTGATGACGTCCGCCGCGGCGCGCAGGTCCTCGATGCGCCCGTTGGTGCAGGAGCCGAGGAACACGGTGTCCACGCGGATGTCGCGCAGCGGCGTGCCGGGCTCGAGGCCCATGTACGTCAGCGCCTTCTCGGCGGCCACGCGCTCGTTCTCGTCCGCGATCTTCTCGGGGTCGGGGACGGTCGCGCCCAGCGGCAGACCCTGACCGGGGTTGGTCCCCCACGTGACGAACGGGGTGAGGTCGTTCGCGTCGATGGTCACCTCGGCGTCGAACGTCGCGTCGTCGTCCGTGCGCAGCGTCTTCCAGTACTCGACGGCCCTGTCCCAGTCCGCGCCGGACGGTGCGTGGTCACGACCCTTGATGTAGTCGAAAGTCGTCTCGTCCGGTGCGATCATGCCGGCGCGGGCGCCCGCCTCGATCGACATGTTGCAGACCGTCATGCGCGCTTCCATCGACAGCGTCTCGATGGCCTCGCCGCGGTACTCCAGGACGTAGCCCTGACCGCCGCCGGTGCCGATCTTCGCGATGACGGCGAGGATGATGTCCTTCGCCGTGACGCCTTCACCGAGCGAGCCGGTGACGTTGATGGCCATCGTCTTGAACGGACGCAACGGCAACGTCTGCGTCGCCATCACGTGCTCCACCTCGGACGTGCCGATGCCGAACGCCAGCGCACCGAAAGCACCGTGCGTGCTCGTGTGGCTGTCGCCGCACACCACCGTCATCCCCGGCTGCGTGAGGCCGAGCTGCGGCCCGACGACGTGCACGATGCCCTGTTCGAAGTCGCCCATCGGGTGCAGCCGCACGCCGAACTCCGCGCAGTTGCGCCGGAGCGTCTCGACCTGCGTGCGCGACACCAGGTCCGCGATGGGCTTGTCGATGTCGACGGTGGGGACGTTGTGATCCTCGGTGGCGATCGTGAGATCGGGCCTGCGCAGCTTGCGGTCGGCAAGGCGCAACCCGTCGAACGCCTGGGGGCTGGTGACTTCGTGCAGCAGATGGAGGTCGATGTAAAGCAGGTCCGGCTCCGCGCCACTTCCGTGGCGCACAACGTGTGCCTCCCACACCTTCTCCGCGAGCGTGCGGCTCATCGCGACATCTCCCACAGTATGGACGTGCCGACAGATCTGGACTTCTCACTGTCTGGGAAGTTAGTATCGGCTTGTGGGACAGCATAGCGGGATCGGCGTGCTGGACAAGGCAGTGGCCGTGTTGAACGCCGTAGCAAAAGATCCTTGTGGCCTGGCCGAGTTGTGCAACCGCACCGGCCTCCCCCGGGCAACCGCGCACCGCCTGGCCGTAGGCCTCGAGGTGCACCGGCTGCTGCGCCGAGGCTCCGACGGCCGCTGGCGCCCCGGCGCGGCACTGGCGGAACTGGCGGGCGGCGCGACGGACCCGTTGCTGGACGCCGCTTCCTCGGTCCTGCCACGCCTGCGCGACATCACCGGCGAGAGCGTGCAGCTCTACCGCCGCGACGGCATGCAACGAGTCTGCGTCTCCTCGGCAGAACCCCCGTCGGGCCTGCGGGACACCGTCCCGATCGGCGCAAGGCTCCCCATGACCGCGGGCTCAGGCGCCAAAGTCCTGGCCGCATGGGCGGACCCGGGCACCCAACGAGCCGTGCTCGCCGACGCCGTCTACGGCGAACGCACCCTCCTGGAAGTCCGCCGCCGGGGCTGGGCCCAGTCCGTGGCAGAACGAGAACCGGGCGTGGCCTCGGTCTCAGCCCCGGTGAGGGACTCCTCGGGCGCGGTGGTGGCAGCCGTCTCGGTGAGTGGCCCCATCGACCGCATGGGCCGCCGCCCGGGAGCCCGCTGGGCAGCGGACCTACTGGCAGCAGCCGAAGCCCTGCAAAGCCGCCTCTAAAGCACCAACCTCCCGAAGGCCGCCGCCCTCCCAGGGCAGGCGGCCTTCGCGCGTTCCACCCCCGACACGCCGCCCAACCACCCCGACACGCGGACCACCACGTCTCAACACGCACGACCCCAAACGGCCCAACCACCCCCGGAAACAGCCCACCGCAACGAAAGAGGGCACCACTTCAGGGGCGAGAGAGATGGCGCACTGGAGAGGGACAGACAGGGCTCGGAAGGGGCGGGACGCGGGACGGGGACAGGGCACGGAGGAGGAGCCGAGGAAGGGCCCGCGCGAGTGACGGAGGCTTCAGCAGCGAGGCGCAGGGCGCGAATGCGGGGCGCGGGCTTGAGGATGTCGGGTTGGGGATGCGGGCTGGAGAACCAAGCCCGCAGGAGCTGATCAGGATGCGGGACACACGACCGGGACGCGGGGAGTGCGGCGCAGGAGAGAAATGCGGATGTGCGATGCCCTACGCCCGACTTGAAGTGAGATGCGTGATGCGGATCGCACAGAGATAGGCCCAGCGGTGAAAATGGACAGATCCGCAGAATTGGCCGCACAAACACAGCCCCAAGCCAAAAGGTGAACTACCGCACACCCACGCAAGGCCCCACGGGCGAGCGAAGCAAGCCCCAGCACATTCTCGCCCGTGGCGAGCGAAGCGAAGCCCCACCCGCGAGGATCGGGCAACTCCAACTCCGGGGGTCCGGGGGCGGAGCCCGCCGGCCGGGGGTCTGGGGGCTTGGCCCCCAGAGGACAAAGCGAAAGAGGCCTGTCAGCGTTTTCCGCTGACAGGCCTCTCCCACCTCTGTAGCCCCGAAGGGATTCGAACCCTCGCTACCGCCTTGAGAGGGCGGCGTCCTAGGCCGCTAGACGACGGGGCCCTAGAACTTCTTGCTGGAGTGAACCTTATCAGATCTCTCTGTCCGGTCCAAATCCGGCTATTCAGTTCTGTGTGGAGCTTTTCTTGCCTACTGCTTTGCTTTTCAGCAGCTCCGGAAGCTTACCCGAGGGCAGTTCTTCCTTCGCAGCTGGGGTACCAGGACTCGAACCTAGACTAACTGAACCAGAATCAGTCGTGCTGCCAATTACACCATACCCCATTGGCTTTCACGATCGACTTCGTTGTCCGGTAGGAGTTCCGAGGTCCTCGTTGCTGCCGAGAGAAATACTAGACCACGCCCCCGCCAGAAGTGAAATCGGCCCCCACCAAAGCGCATCTGCGCAGGTGGGGGCCGGTCTCGGGGGTGAACCTCAGGCGTTGGCGGCGGACAGCTCGCAGACGAGGAGCTCCGGCAGTTCGGCGAGGTTCGTGATGGACGACAGGCCGGCGGGGAGGGAGCCTCCGGTCGGGCCAGTGCGGTTGAGCCACACGCCGTGCATTCCGGCGTCGCGCGCGCCGATGGCGTCGGCGTGCAGGCGGTCTCCCACGTGCACGGTGTCGCCGGGTGGCACGCCCAGGGCGAGGCACGCGGTGTGGAAGATCACGCGGTCCGGCTTGGCGCAGCCGACCTCGCCGGCGATGAGCACCGCGTCGAAGTATTCGGACAGGCCGAGCTGGGCGATCTTCACGCGCTGGTGGCGGCCCGACGCGTTGCTGATCGCGGCGATCGGCAGGCCGGTGGCGCGCAGCCAGTCGAGCATCGGGATGACGTCCGGGAACAGGCACCACCCCGCGGAGAGGACCTCCTGGCGGCCGACCTCGCGGTGCGTCGCCTCCTCGAGCGTCAGGTCCTCTCCCAGCGCGGCGAAGAAGGCCTGCGTGCGGATGTTGCGCATCTGCTCGTACTGGAGGTCGCCGGCGAGCTGGCGGGAGACGTGGTCGTCGGTGATCCGCTGCCACAACGACCAGGCGTCGGCGTTACCGACCATCGATGCCAACGCGGCTCGCGAAGAAGTGCTGTAGTCGACAAGTGTGTCGTCGACGTCCAGGCACACAGCGCGGATCTCGCCGGTTCTCTTACGCGTGAAAGTCGGGGACGCAGTTGTCACCCCGGAAGGTTAGGTGCGAGGGGGCCTCGTCCGATTCGGCTAACGAGGTGATTCCTATAGGTCCTTGCACGATCAAGCGGACCTTGAGGGCCCGAACGAACCAGTGACACTCCTCCGAGCGCCGAAAGCAATCGGCCGGACGAGTGTTGTTCGGCGACACAAGGATCTTCGTCTCAACCGGCGGTTCCGCGAGCGCGACACTCTAGCTCGCACAACGACATTTCACATCAACCGCAACCCATTCGGGGCCTTGGGCACCAGACCGTCCACTTTGGATCGACCCAAACGAGAGCCACGCCACTCGGAACTCCGCTTGACGCTCCAGGCGATCAGGAGCATGCTGAGTTTATTCAACAGAGGTTGAAAAGAGGGGATCGACATGGAGAGGACAACCTGTCTCGTCGTAGGTGGCGGACCTGCCGGGATGGTGCTGGGGTTGCTGCTCGCACGGGGTGGCGTCGAGGTCACGGTGCTCGAGAAGCACGGCGACTTCCTGCGCGACTTCCGCGGCGACACGGTGCACGCGTCGACGCTCACGCTGCTGGACGAACTGGGGCTCGGCCCGGCGTTCGCGCAGGTGCCGCACCAACTGGTGGACAAGATCGAGTCGCTGATGGAGGACGGCAGTCGCATCCCGATCGCCGACCTGAGCCGGCTTCCCGGCGCCCACAAGCACATCGCGATGGTGCCGCAGTGGGACTTCCTCGACCTGCTGGCGGACGCGGGCAAGCTCGAACCGTCGTTCTCGCTGCGGATGAACACCGAGGTCACCGCGATCACCAAGAGCGGCAACAGGGTCACGGGCGTCCGGTACCGGGACCGCGTCGACGGGACCGAGGGCGAGATCGCCGCGGACCTCGTCGTGGCGGCGGACGGACGGAGCTCGATCCTGCGCGACGCCGTGAACCTACCGGTCTACCGCTTCGGCGCGCCGATGGACGTGTGGTGGTTCCGCTTGCCGCGCAAGGAAAGTGACCAGGTCAGGGGTGGCGCGGGCCGGTTCAGCGCGGGCAGCGCCCTGGTGCTCATTCCACGTGGGGACTACTTCCAGTGCGCTTTCCTGATCCGCAAGGGAACGGATCAGCAACTGCGCGCGGAAGGTGTGGAGAAGTTCCGTGAGCGCGTGACCACGCTCGTGCCGTGGCTGGCCGACCGGGTCGACCACATCCGGAGCGTCGACGACGCGAAGCTGCTCGACGTGAAGCTGGACCGCCTGAAGAAGTGGCACGTCGACGGACTGCTGTGCATCGGTGACGCGGCGCACGCGATGTCGCCGATCGGTGGCGTGGGCATCAACCTGGCCGTGCAGGACGCCGTCGCGGCCGCCAGGCTGCTCGCGAAGCCGTTGCGGGAGGGCACCGTCAGCGGCGCCAGGCTCGCGAAGGTGCGTCGCCGCAGGTGGTTCCCGACCGTGCTGATCCAGACGATGCAGCGGGTCATCCAGGGCAGGTTCCTGAGCCGCGTGGTGGACGGCGACGCGACGATCTCGTCGGACGAGCTGCCCGTGCCGCTCAAGCTCGCCCAGCGCTTCCCGCGACTGCAGGCGATTCCCGCCTACGTGGTGGCGATCGGCCCACGTCCTGAGCACGCACCGGACTTCGCGCGCAGGGCACCGCAGACCATCGTCAGGTCGTGACGAACGCCTCGGAGGACTCGCCGAGCACCATCGCCACGGCGTGGGCGCGGTCACGGGCGCCCAGCTTGCGCAGGATCGCCTTCACGTGGGTCTTCACGGTGTCGTTGCTGATGAAGAGCCGCTGGGCGATGCGCGCGTTGTCCATCCCCTTGGCCATCTCGGCCAGCACGTCGAACTCGCGTGCCGACAGCTGGCCGAGCGAGGCGGGCGGGGGCATCCGCGACGGCAACCGCGCGAGTGACCCCACCCGCGCGTCGATCGTGGCCGGAGCACCCCGCACCGCGGCCGCGATCAGCGGTAACAGCTCGGCCACGGGCGAGGTTTTCAGCAGGTAGGCGACCGCGCCGGCGTCCAGGGCCGCGCGGGCCCAGCTCGGACTGTCCGCATTGGACAGCACGACGACGCGGGCGCTCGGCCGGAGCTGCGCCGTGTCGCGCACGGTGCGCAGCGGTCCGGCGCCCGGGACGTCGAAGTCCGTCACGACCAGGTCCACCAGCGTGCCGCGCAGGCTGCGAGCAGCCTCGGCCACGGTGTGGGCGATGCCCACAACGCGGAAGCAGTGCGTGCGGTGCAGCGAAAGCCGCAGCCCTTCGGTGATGAGCTGCGAACCGTCGACCAGCAGCACACGGGTGGACGCCAGGTCCGTCATGACACCGGGAAGTTACTCGCGGGTACCGGGATGCGTAAGCTGCCGGACGCCGGATTGCTCCGTACGGCTACCTATTTGCGACCGGATTGGTGAGCGTGCCAAGGCCGTCCACAGTCACGGAGACCGTCTGTCCGGCCGTCATCGGTCCGACACCGGCCGGCGTGCCGGTCAGGATCAGGTCGCCCGGCAGCAACGTCATGATGCCGGAGACGTACTCGACCAGTGACCCGATGTCGTGCACCATCAACGAAGTACGTCCGTCTTGTTTGACTTCCCCGTCGACTTCGGTGACGACGCGGACGTCCGACGGGTCGAACTCGGTCTCGATGAAGGGACCCAAGGGACAGAACGTGTCAAAACCCTTGGCACGCGTGAACTGCACGTCCTTCTTCTGCAGATCTCGCGCGGTGACGTCGTTGGCGATCGTGTAACCCATGATCACGCTCGCGGCCTTGGCCTTCGGCACGTCGCGGCAGGGCTGACCGATGATGACGGCCAGTTCTCCCTCGAAGTCGACGCGCTCGGACGCGGCCGGCAGCTTGATCTCGACGTTCGGCCCGATCACCGACGTGTTGGGCTTGAAGAACAGCAACGGCTCCGCGGGAACCTCGTTGCCGAGTTCCTTCGCGTGGTCCGCGTAGTTCCGCCCGACACCGATGATCTTGGTCGGCAGGATGGGCGCGAGCAGCCGCACGTCGGCCAACGGCCACTTCCGGCCGGTGAACGTGGGCGTGCCGAAGGGGTGTTCGGCGATTTCCGCGGCCTCGTCGCCTTGAACGGCGACGAAGGCCACGCCAGCGGGATGAGCAATTCGGGCAATGCGCACACTGCCAGCTTACGAGGTCAGCCCGACCGCATCGACTTGTGCACGAGCGCGTCACACAGCGCGAGCCAGGACGCCTCGACGATGTTCCCGTGCACGCCGACGGTCGTCCACTCGCGCTCACCGTCCGTGGACTCCACCAGCACGCGCGTCACCGCGTCCGTGCCGGGGTGCTCGGTCAGGATGCGCACCTTGTAGTCGGCCAGCTCGACGGTGTCCAACCAGGACAGGTGCGGCAGCAACGCCTTGCGCAGAGCGGCGTCCAGGGCGTGCACGGGCCCGATGCCCTCGGCCGTGGCGATCACCCGCTCCCCCGCGACGTGCACCTTGACCGTGGCCTCGGACACGATCTCCCCGTCGGAGCGGTGGTCGAGCACGACCCGGTAGGACTCCAGCGTGAACGGCGGAGTGTCCAGTTCGGACAGCTCGCCGCGCAGCAGCAGCTCCAGCGACGCGTCGGCGGCCTCGAACGACCACCCCTTGGCCTCCAGCTCCTTGACGCGCGCCAGCGCCGTCCCTACCTCGTTCCCCCGGCCGGCCAGGTCGAGCCCGAACTCACGTCCCTTGAGTTCGATGCTCGCCCGACCGGCCATCTCGGTGACCAGCACCCGCATGTCGTTGCCGACGGTGTCCGGATCGATGTGGTTGTACAGCTCCGGATCCACCTTGATCGCGCTCGCGTGCAGACCCGCCTTGTGGGCGAATGCTGACGACCCGACATAAGCCTGGTGGGTGTCGGGTGCGATGTTCGCGATCTCGGCCAACGCATGGGAGACACGGGTGAGCTCGGCCAGCGCCCCGGTCGGGAGCACCTCCATGCCGAGCTTGGTCACGAGGTTTCCCACGACGGCGAACAGGTCGGCGTTACCCGCTCGCTCGCCATAACCATTGGCAGTGCACTGCACATGCGTCGCGCCCGCCTGCACGGCCGCGATCGTGTTGGCCACCGCGCAGGACGTGTCGTCCTGGCAGTGGATCCCCACGCGAAAACCGGTCTTCTCGACGACCTCGGCCACGGTGCCCGCGAGCCCGAGTGGCAACTGCCCGCCGTTCGTGTCGCACAGCACGACCACGTCCGCGCCACCCTCCACAGCGGACTCCAGCACCCTCAGGCTGGTGTCCGGCGAGAACGCGTACCCGTCGAAGAAGTGCTCGGCGTCGAGGAACACCCGCCGCCCGTGGTCCTTCAGGAACCTGACGGTGTCGCGCACCATCTTCAGGTTCTCCTCGGTGTCCGTCCTCAGGGCACGTTCGATGTGCCGCAGATCCGACTTGGCCACCAGCGTCACCACCGGCGCCTGCGACTCCAGCAACGCCCTGACCTGCGGGTCGTCCTCGACCCTGACCCCGGCCTTGCGCGTGGCCCCGAACGCGACGAGCTTGGCGTGCTTCAGTTCCAGGTCCCCTGCCGCCGCCCGCGCGAAGAACTCCGTGTCCTTGGGCAGAGCGCCGGGCCAGCCGCCCTCGATGAACCCGACGCCGAGCCCGTCCAGCAAGCGCGCGACCGCGAGCTTGTCCGTGACGGAGTACGAAATGCCCTCACGTTGTGCGCCATCGCGCAACGTCGTGTCGTAGACGTGGAACTCGTCGGCAGGGCCTGCCATCGGGGTCATCTCCTCATCTGGGCAAACAAAAAGACCCCCCGCGGGATGCGAGAGGTCTGCGCGTCGGGTGCCAGGGGCGGCAACTACCCGACGCGCTCGTCAATAATGATGGCGGTGAACTGAGCCATGCCGGGGATGCTGCCACAGCTCAGTCCGGCGTACCAAGCGACGGGAGCAAATCTCCCACTATCTGGTCACGGGTTCACGCCTGTGACAGCGCGTCAGCTCCCGGACAGGAACTTCGCGAACGCCTCCACCGAAGCCGCGTTCCGAGGCCCCTCCACCAACGCCGCGTACGGCAACGAGAAGAACTTCTTCCCCTTCACCGCCGGCGAGTTGGCCAACGGCGCGAACCCCTCCAGGAAGGCCTGCTTCTGCTCGGGTGTGTTCGCCTCCCCGTCCGCGTAGTCCACGATCAGCACCACGTCGGGGTTGCGCTGCACCACCGTCTCCCAGCTGACGGTCGTCCAGCTGTCGTTCAGGTCGCCGAAGATGTTGTCCCCACCGGCCTTCGAGATGATGTCCTGCGGCGCCGCGTTCTTCCCGGACGTGAACGGCTGGTCCTGCCCGCTGTCGTACAGGAACACCCGAGGCCGCGGCTTGCCCTCCACCAGCTTCCCGGCGCGCTCGATCTGCGCCTGGTACTCCTTCACCAGGGACTCGGCCTTCTCCTCGACCCGGAAGATCTTCCCGAGGTTGCGCAGGTCCGTGTACAGCGCGTCGAGCGCGGGCATGATCCCCCGCTGCTTGCCGACGCCGTTGCGGCACGCCTCGGTCAGCTGGTAGGTCGCGATCCCGAGCCCCTTCAACGCGTCCGGCGTGAACCCGGTGCTCTCGGAGAAGCCGTAGTTCCAGCCGGCGAACACGAAGTCGGCGTTGACGCCCTGCACGACCTCCTTGGAGATCTTGTCGGACAGGTGCTTCACCGAGGAGAACTCGGCCTTCCACGGCGACGTCCGCACGTCCACGGTGTCGACCCCGTTGACCACGTAGCCCGCCATGCGGTCCTGGAGGCCCAGCGCGAACATCAGCTCGGTGATGCCGGTGTCGTTGGTGACCACTTTGGACGGAACGGTGGGGAACGTGACCTCGGCACCGCAGTTGGTGACGGTCACCGGGTCCGAGGCCGACGGGCCGGCGGCGACCGTGGCTCCGCAGCCCGAGACGAGCAGCAGTGCGGAGACGACGAGAGCGGTTCTCAACTAACAGACCTCCTGGTCGAACAGGAGCTGGGGCACTCCCGTGGTCGGGTGGTGCACGACGTGTGCCGTGACGTGGAAGACCTTGGCGATCAGCTCGGGCACCAGGACCTCGTGCGGGGTGCCGGAGGCGACGACCCGTCCCTCGTCCAGCACGTACAGGCGGTCGCAGTAGGACGCGGCGAGGTTCAGGTCGTGCAGCACGGTCAGCACCGTCACGCCCAGGCCTCTGGCGAGCGACAGGACTTCCAGCTGGTGGCGGATGTCCAGGTGGTTGGTCGGCTCGTCCAGCACGAGCACGCGCGGTTCCTGGGCGAGGGCGCGGGCGATCAGGACGCGTTGGCGTTCGCCGCCGGACAGGCTCAGGAAGCTGCGCGACGCCAGGTGCTCGACGTCCACGGTCTCCAGCGCGGATGCCACCACGGACGCGTCGCGGGGTGAGCGGTCGTGCGGCAGGCGGCCCATCTCCACGACCTCGGTGACCGTGAAGTCGAACTCGACCTGCGACTCCTGGGTCAGCGCCGCGAGGTCGCGGGCCACGTCGTGTCGCTTGTGGACGTCCGCGCCGTCGATCCGGACCGCGCCGGAGGCGGGTTTGAGGGCGCGGTAGACGCAGCGCAACGTCGTGGACTTGCCGCTGCCGTTCGGGCCGACGATGCCGACGACCTCGTCGGACGCGTGCAGCGTGATGTCCGAGATGATCCCGGCGACGGTGACCTGGTCGACCTCGACGTGCATCAACGTCCTCCGAACACGTAGGTCCGACGCCGCATCAGGAAGATGAAGCAGGGCACCCCGATCGCCGCGGTGATGACGCCGAGCGGGAGTTCCTCGGGCGCGGCCAGCATGCGGGCGGCGACGTCGACCCAGACCAGGAACGACGCTCCGGCGAGGGGGGCGAGCGGCAGCACCTTGCGGTGGTCCGCGCCGACGACCATCCGCGTGAGGTGCGGCAGCATCAGGCCGACGAACCCGACCGCGCCGCTGACCGCCACCAGCACGCCGGTGATGCCGGCGGTGACGACGAACAGCTGCGTGCGGAACCGGTTGACCGTCACGCCCAGCGTCGTGGCCGTCTCGTCCCCCATCGCCATCGCGTTCAGCTGCCTGGCCCGCGTCATCAGGTAGACGATGCCCAGCAGGGTCACGACGAACGCGATCGGCAACGACGTCCAGGTCGCGCCGCCCAGGCTGCCGAGCAGCCAGAACATCGCGCTGCGCGCGGCCTCGCCGTGCGGTGCCTGGAACACCAGCAGCATCGCGACGGCCGAGAACCCGTACGCCAGCGCGGTTCCGGTCAGCACCAGCCGCAACGGTGTGAGCCCTCGGCTCGTGCGTGCGGTGAGGTAGACCAGAGCCGTGGCGCCGAGTCCGGTCGCGAACGCCCCGACGGAGAGCGCGTACACGCCGAGCCCGGACAGGACGCCGAGCGTGGCCACGGCCGTCGCGCCGACGCTCGCCCCCGACGAGATGCCCAGCACGTAAGGATCGGCGAGGGCGTTGCGGACCATCGCCTGGATCGCGACGCCGACCGCGCTCAGCCCGGCTCCCACGACCGCGGCCAGCAGCACGCGCGGCAGCCGGATGTCCCAGACGATGTGGTACTGCCCGGCGAGGTCGGCGGGCACGGTGCCGCCGGTCAGCGCGGCCCGCAGGAGGTCCAGGGTGACGTCGAACGGAACGGACACGGGGCCGAGCGCCACGCCCGCGACGATGCTGACGGCGAGCACGCCGACGAGCGCGCTGATCTTCCCGATCACTGATGCCCTTCCCGCAGTCCACGGCAGGAGTTCCTGGTTGCACCGGGCGCGGGTATTCGGGCTCGTCTCTCTCCAACGGGAGACCTACCGTTGCGGGTCAGCGCCGGAATCAGACCGGACTTCCCCCACGCACGACCCCAGCACTCTAACCCGGCGCGATCACCCGCCCGTGCGATGCGGGCGTGAGGCGCATCTCAAGCCTCTGACCTGCACGGGAAGAAAACCTCCAAAAAGTTCGGGGGCCGTGTCGATCCGGCGGGACCGCCGTTCGACCTCTGGACGTCGACGAACGAGACGCAGGGAGACACACCGTGAAGTACATGCTGATCATGCGCGCCACCGACGAGGCCTTCGCCAACATGGGCGAGTTCGACCTCGACAAGATGCTCGAGACCGTCGGCGCGTACAACGAGGAACTGATCCGCGCCGGCGTGCTGCTCGCCGCCGAGGGCCTCTCCGACCCGTCCGAGGGCGTCGTCGTCGACTACTCCGCCGAGCCCGCGGTCATCACGGACGGCCCGTACGGCGAGACCAAGGAGCTGTTCAACGGCTTCTACCTGCTGAACGTGGCCTCGATCGAGGAGGCGATCGAGTGGGCGCGCCGCATGCCGATGACCGGACCCGGCTTCAAGACCGAGATCCGCCGCGTGCCGACCATCGACGAGTTCCCGCAGGACAACGAGTGGATCCAGAAGGAGCGCGCGTGGCGTGAGGCCAACGGCCAGGTCTGACCGGCGCCGACCTCCAGCGCGGAAACGCCGAAGCCCGGCCGGAGAGCATCCGGCCGGGCTTCAAAACGTTCCAGCGAGAACCTCAGCCCGTGCGCACGTTCGACGACACGAGAGCGGCGAGCCTGTCTCCGATCGCGTAGGTCGCGCCCGGCGACTGGTGGTCGCGGGTCGCGAGGTCGAACGCCACGGAGGCCTCGATCCGGCGCGCCGCCTCGTGCTCACCGAGGTGGTCGAGCAGCAGCGCGACCGACAGCACGGCGGCCGTCGGGTCCGCGATGCCCTGGCCGGCGATGTCCGGGGCGGACCCGTGCACCGGCTCGAACATCGACGGGTTGCGCCTCGTGACGTCCATGTTCCCGGATGCGGCCAGGCCGATGCCACCCGTGACGGCGGCGGCCAGGTCGGTCAGGATGTCGCCGAACAGGTTGTCGGTGACGATCACGTCGTAGCGGCCCGGGTCGGTGACCATGTGGATGGTCGCCGCGTCCACGTGCTGGTAGGCCACGGTGACGTCCGGGTGCTGCAGCGAGACCTCCTCGACGACGCGCGACCACAACGAGCCGGCGTGCGTGAGGACGTTCGTCTTGTGCACCAGCGTCAGGTGCCGGCGCTGGCGGTTCGAGGCGCGCGCGAACGCGTCCCTCACCACCCGCTCGACGCCGAACGAGGTGTTCAGCGAGACCTCGGTCGCGATCTCGTGCGGCGTGTCCTTGCGGAGCAGGCCGCCGTTGCCCGCGTACGGGCCCTCGGTGCCCTCGCGCACCACCACCATGTCGATCTCCGGCGGGTCCGCGAGCGGGCTGCGGACACCGGGGTAGAGACGAGCAGGGCGGAGGTTCACGTGGTGGTCGAGTTCGAAGCGCAGCCGCAGAAGCAGGCCCCGCTCCAGAATTCCACTCGGCACCGACGGGTCGCCCACCGCGCCGAGCAGGATCGCGTCGTGCTGGCGAAGCTCTCCCAGCACCGACTCGGGCAACAACTCTCCCGTGGCGTGCCAGCGCGCCGCGCCGAGGTCGTAGCGAGTGATCTCGGCCGCCGGAACGACCTCACCGAGGACCTTCAGGGCCTCAGCGATGACCTCGGGCCCGATCCCGTCTCCTGGGATCACTGCGAGCCGCATCCACACACCTCCCAGGTGTCAGTCCCCAATTGGTGGGACTACTTTCCTCCGCGAAAGGCTACCGGCAACGCGACCGCTCTCCGCATGCCGGACACCCCTTCGGGGTGTTATCTCCCGTACTGCGGGACACCCACACGGCCCATTCCCCACTTTCGAGTGTCACTCGACCGCAGGAAGGGGGTCGCGTCAAGGGGTGACGCCCTCCCTCACAAAACGCACGCGGGGACCTTTCGTTCGCGTCAGCCGAACGAAAGGTCCCCGCGTGCGGTCGAACGGTGGGGCTAGTGAGCGCCCCGGCCACCGGACTTCACCAGGACGACCGACGCGCGGTCACCGTTGGCGTTGTGGTGGTTGAGGACCAGCAGGCCGTCGGACTTGTCGGCCTTCAGCGAGGCCTCGTTCTTGTTGACGACCAGCGCGGTGCCCGGCTTCGCGAGGTACGAGAGCGCCGCGTCGCCGCCGCCCTGCGCCCACAGACCCGGCTTGAGCGGGTCGAAGGACAGCTTGCGGTCGATCACGTCGATCAGCTTGTTCGCGTTGCCCGGCGCCACGTAGTAGCCCGCGGTTCCCACGGTGTACGAGACGCGCGCCGAGTCCTTCGTCGCGTCGATGCCGAGAGCGCTGAGCAGCACCGGCAGGACGACGACGTTGGTGTCCTGGACGTTCGTGTCGACATCGCCCCACTGGCCGTTGACCGGCTGCATGTCGACCTCTTCACCGGTCTTGAGGTCGACGGTCGTCGCGATCAGCAGGTCCGTGTCGGTCAGGCGGGTCGCGAACACCTCGAAGTCCGCCGTGCCGTCACCGTTGGTGTCGATGTCGACGAACGGGATGGTGTTCTTGCCCAGGTTGTACCAGTTGCCCCAGGTGGCGACACCGAACGCGAGCGTGGCCTCCTCGGGCTTGCCCTGCGCCTTGGCCAGCGGGGCCGTCGAGGCCGCGCCGACGTAGCGGAGATCGCCGCCCTTGGCGGTCTCGTTGAGCGCGCAGTTCTCGGTGACGTTGCGCTTGCAGTCGCGCAGCTTCGGTGACTGCGCCTGGAGCTCCAGGACGCTGATCAGCGAGCGGTACGCCTGCGAGCCGGTGCCCTGGTCGAGACCCTTGCCGGTCACGTTCAGGACCGCCTGCTTGTCGTTGCCCCGGAACTTGAGGCTGGACGCGGTCTTGATGTCCGCGACCGGCTTCGGCGCCGAGTACACCGAGAGACGCAGCGGCACGGTGGCGCCGGCGGTCGGCGTGAACGTCACGCGGCCGGAGGCGTCCGCCAGGAACTGCCGCGCCACGCCGAGCTGGTCCGCCTCGACCGTCGAGTCGACGGTCTTGCGCAGCGCCTTCGGGTCGGTGATCTTCAGCGTCACCTTGACCTTCGCGATGCCGCGCGGGCTCAGCTTCACCTTGTCCTGCGAGAGCACGTAGCTCACGCCGGGGATCGTCGTGGCGGCCGTGTAGCCGACCTTGTACTCCACGGACTTGGTGGACTTGTTGACCAGCTTGATGGTCTTGGACTTCTCGACCGCCTTCGCGACCTCGACGACGCCGAAGTTCGCGCTGACGTAGCCGTTGTCCTCCTCGACGTAGGCGAGGACCTGGTTGTCGATCGCGGACTTGCCGTCCACGCGGCCGGTGCCGACCCGGTTCGGAGCGAAGGTCTTGCCGTTCTCCTTCACGTCCGCACCGGCGGTGTTCATGATCGAGGCCTTGACCTCTTCGAGCGTCCAGTCCGGGTGCGCCTGGCGGACCAGGGCCGCGATGCCCGCGACGTGCGGGGACGCCATCGACGTGCCGGAGATCACCGAGCGGTCGTTGCCGGAACCGACGGCGGTCGACGAGATCGTGTCACCGGGCGCCGCGACGTCCGGCTTGATCGAACCGCTGCGGGTGCCGCGGCTCGTGAACGAGCTCGGGGTGTCCGAAATGGACTGGTCGTACGTCGGCGTCGAGGTGCGCAGGTCACCGGCGAGGCGGACGACCAGCGTGCCCGCGTCGAGCGCCGGGCGGATCGCCGCGGTGGCGGTGCCGGTGAACTGGAACATCGGGATGCCCGCGTTGCCCGCGATGCCCGCCGCGAAGTTCTCCAAAGTGGACGAGAGGAGCACGCCCTGACCACCGGCGGCCTGCACGTTGTTCGCGCGGGCGGCCGAACCACAGCGGCGCGTGGCGTCGTTGTCGTCCCACTCCAGCCACACGAACTTGCCGGCGACGGCGGCGTCGGTGATCGGGAGGCAGCCGTCGGCGTTGCCCGCCTGGGTCACCTTCGCGACCGGCAGTTCCTTGTCGTAACCGAGGTAGCCGGTGAAGTTCTGGCTGTACTGGCCGGGCTTCTGGCCCTGGCCCTTGACCTCGGCGCCGTCGCGCAGGACGTAGGAGTCGCGCACGGACGCGACGGTCAGCGCCTCGGGCGTGTTGCCCGGCGAGCCGCCGATGTCGTAGAGGTCGCCGCCGTTGCCCGCGGAGAAGACCGGCATGACGCCGACCTTGTACAGCTTCTTCACGAAGAGGCTGTCGGGGTCGTCCGGGGCGCCGTAGTCGGAGCCGAGCGACAGGTTGACCACGTCGAGGTGGTCGGAGAAGTCGCCGTCGCCGTCGGGGTCGAGCGACCAGTCGAGGGCCTGCGACGTGACGTTGGTGGAGCCCTCGCAGCCGAAGACCTTCAGCGCGTAGATCAGGGCCTTCGGCGCGGTGCCGGGGCCGATCTTCATCGCGTTGAGCTCGTCGGCGTCGAGCTTGGTGTAGTCGCCCTTGAACGTGCTGCCGTCGGCGTTCTCACCGAAACCGGCCGTGGTGCCCGCGACGTGCGAGCCGTGGCCGTTGCAGTCGATCGGGTTGGGGTCGGGCTTCGGCGTGTTGATCGCCGGGTCGGTGCTCTCGCCGTCGTAGTCCTCGCCGACGAAGTCGTAGCCGCCGACGACCTTCGAGGTCGGGAAGTTCGGGTCCGCGGCGCGCGGGTCGACGGCCTTGAACGCGTCGACCGTGCCGGGACCACCGAAGTTGGCGTGCGTGTAGTCGACGCCGGTGTCGATGATGCCGACGCGGATGTCGTCGCCGAGCTTGCCGTACTGCTGCCAGACGTTGAGCGTCCTGGTGAGCTGGACGGCGTTCGAGTTCTGGCGCTTCTTCGGCACGACCGGGTAGACCGCGAGCACGTCGGCGCGCTGGGCCAGGTCGCGAACCTTCTGGGCGTCCGCCTTCACGACGACGCCGGGGACGCCGTTGGAGGTGCGGTACAGCTCCTTGGTCTTGGTGTCCGCGCTCTTGAGCTGGCCGACGACCTGGTCCGCGGTGGCGGCGACGTCGCTCTTGGCCTGCTTGGCGGCCTGCTTGGCGGCCTCCTTGCCCTGGCTCTTCTTCTCGTCGAACGCGTCGACGGCCGGCTTGCGGTCGAGCGCGACGAACGCGGTGACCGAACCGGTCTGGTTCAGCCTGGGAGAAACCTTGAGCTGCAACGCTTTCGCGTCCAGCCCGTGTGCACCCTTGACCGGCTGCGCGAGCTCTGGGCTCTGCGCCTGTGCCGTGGCAGGTGCGATCAGCAGTGTGGTGATGGCAGAGAACACCACCAAACTCGATCGTCTCTTCACAACGTTGCCCCAACCGAGGTGTGTGCCTTCGACCCGCATCCAGACGTGCCGTGCCCTCTACGGCACCGGGTCAACCTCGTGGGGACGCTAATCGCTGATCGTGTCTTTGCGACTGCCCCGAAAGTATGAATGTTGTCTACAGATAGTTGCCTGTTACGACTTCGTTGTGAACGACGATGTAACCGGGAAGGGGACTTTGTCCGTCCCCTTCCCGGTTGTCGTGACTATCCGAAGTCGACAGAGCGGACCGTGCGCGCGCCGACGGCGGCGCCGATCGGGTCGAGGACCTGCGTGTCGACCGGGCGGTCCACGCGCAGCACCATGACCGCGTCGGAGCCGGTCTGGCTGATCTGCGCGGCCTCGATGTTCACGCCGGCCTCGCCGAGCAGCGTGCCGACCGTGCCCATGACGCCCGGACGGTCCGGGTACTCCAGCAGCAGGACGGTGCCTTCGGCCCGCAGGTCGAAGTTGCGGCCGTTGATGTTCACGAGCTTCTCGACCTGCGCGATGCCGCTCACCGTGCCGGAGACGCTGTTCGTCGTGCCGTCCGCCTGCACGGCCCTGACCGTGACGAGGCTGCGGTGGTTCGGGCTCTCGGTCTCCTTGGTGAGCTCGACCGTGACGCCCAGGTCGGCCGCGAGGCTCGGCGCGTTCACGAACGTCACCTGCGACTCGACGACCTTGCTGAACACCCCGCGCAGCGCGGCGAGCGGCAGGATCGCGACGTCCTCATTGGACAGTTCGCCGCGCACCTCGACCGTGACGCTGGTCGGCGCCTTGGGCGACAGTGCACTGAGGACGGTGCCGAGCTTCTGCACGAGCGGCAGGTACGGGCGCACCTCCTCGCCGACCGCGCCACCCTGGACGTTGACGGCGTCCGGCACGAACTCGCCGGCCAGCGCGAGGATGACGCTCTTCGCGACGTCGGTGCCCGCGCGGTCCTGGGCCTCCGCGGTCGAGGCGCCGAGGTGCGGCGTCACGACGATGCCGGGAACGTTGAACAGCGGGCTCTCGGTCGTGGGCTCGGTGGAGAAGACGTCCACGCCGGCGCCGCCGACCTGGCCCTCCTTCACGGCCTCGGCGAGGGCCTCCTCGTCGATGAGGCCACCGCGGGCCGCGTTGACGATGATGACGCCGCGCTTGGCCTTCGCCAGCTGCTCGGACCCGATGAGCCCCTTGGTCTCCGGCGTCTTCGGCAGGTGGATGCTGATCGCGTCGGCCCGCTCGAGCAGTTCTTCGAGGCTGACGAGCTCGATGCCGAGCTGGGCGGCACGGGCGGCGGACACGTACGGGTCGTAGGCGATGAGCTCGACGCCGAACGCGGCGATGCGCTGCGCGAACAGCTGGCCGATCTTGCCGAGGCCGACGACGCCGACCGTCTTGCCGTTGATCTCGACGCCGTTGAACTTGGAGCGCTTCCACTCGTGGTTCTGCAGCGTCTCGTGGGCGGCCGGGATCTGCCTGGCCACGCTCAGCAGGAGAGCCACCGCGTGCTCTGCTGCTGAGACGATGTTGGACGTCGGGGCGTTGACGACCATCACGCCGTTCTGGGTCGCCGCCGGGACCTCGACGTTGTCCAGGCCGACACCGGCGCGGGCCACGACCTTGAGCTTGCGGGTGGCCGCGAAGACCTCGGCGTTCACCTGGGTGGCGGAGCGGACGAGCAGCGCGTCCGCGTCGGCTACGGCGTCGAGGAGGGCTGCGCGGTCGGTGCCGTCGACGTGGCGGACTTCCACGCCGTCACCGAGAGCGTCCAGGACGGACGGCGCGAGCTTCTCGGCGATGAGGACAACAGGTCGGCTCGTGTTGCTCACGGACATCGCTCCCAGGAAGGGTCGGATCGTGGGGCGCGGGCGTGGTCGGGGGCGGCTGGCCCGCGCCGACCGGAGCACCGCAATGTGTCCGGACTGTTAACGAGCATAGACAGGGGGCTTGCTTCGGGATTCCGGCGGGTGGCTCAGGTCACCTGTGGCGTCCTGGAGTATGGGACGGAGGGGCGGCGTACGTGCCGTTCACTCGGTCAGGTGACGTCCAGTCGCTGGGATGCTGGTTCTGGGTTCGGCGTGTGTGGGCTGGTTGCGGTTCCACCGGGCTTGGTCGCGTTTTGCTGGTCGGGCTGCGGTTGCGAGGGTGCTCGCGCGGGTCGGTCCGGATGAGTCGGGATGCGATTGGGGCTTGACCTCGAGCCTCTGGCGGGATGCGTATCGGCCTCGAAAGCCGGGGTGAAAGGCGCCCCGGCCGGTCTGAGATGGTGGCATCCCGCCCTCGAGGTCAAGCCCCAATCGCCAAGGCAGGGGGAACCGGCCAGGTGGTGGGAAGCAGCCCGTTCGGGCTCGCTCCGCTTCGCCACGCCAGGACTCGTAGGTGGCTGGCTCACGTCTGCGGCTGTCCGGTCGGCACCGCGCGCCGGGCCAAGACGGTGGTTGGCTGACGTTGGCGAGTGCGGTTGCGTGCGCGTGCCTGGCTTGGGCAAATCAGTCGATTGGCGCGTCTCGGCGTGGGACGCTCCGGCGATGCCGTTGGTGTGGGTGACCGGGGTTTCCGGGTCAGGCAAGTCCGCGGTCTGCGAGGTGCTCAAAGCCCGTGGGGAGAGGGCCGTCGACGCCGACTGGGAGGGCTTCAACCGCTGGGTCTGCCGGGAGAGCCGCGAGGTCGTCGTCGAGCCCCCCGATCCTGTGCCCGCCGGGTGGCTCGACCGGTACGGGTGGGAGATCAGCCGGGAGCGGGTCGAGGCGCTTGCCACTGTCTCGGGGGACGGGACCGCGTTCCTGTTCGGCGGGGTCGAGAACGAGGACGAGGTGCGCGACCTCTTCGACGTGGTGGTGTGCCTGGTGATCGACGACGAGACCTTGAAGGAGCGGTTGGCCACGCGGACCAGCAATTCCTTCGGGAAGCACCCCGAGGAGCTGGCGGCCTCGTTGTGGCACAACGCTCGGATCGAGGACCGCTATCGGGGGCTCGGCGCGGTGGTCGTGGACGGGACGCTGCCGTTGGACGAGGTGGTGGAGGCGGTCACCACGGCTCGTCGAACTCGCCGTCCTTGGCGCCCAGCACGAAGGCGTCCCACTCGGCCATCGTGAAGGTGAGGACCGGCTCCAGCTGCTTGGAGTTGCGCATGGCGACGTAGGTGGCGCCGTCGGTGTGTTCGACGAAGGCGATTTCCACGTGGCCGTCTTCCGGTTCCGGCTCCGGCGGACGCTTCCACTCGGCGTTGCGCAGGTCCAGCTTGCCGCGGACGTGGGCCTTGTCGTCGTAGATCGGCGCACTTTCAGACATGAGAGCCAAGCTAGCGGATGGAAGCGAACGAAAAGCGGAAAGGCCCGCGGAGCGTCACACACGCTCCACGGGCCTCCCTTGGGGGAAGTCCTCGGTGACCTGGCCGGAGCCGGTCTGGTGAGACGGCGCTGGGCCATCTCGGTGAGAAGGACTCAGGCCGTCTCGGTGATCGGGCGGTCGACCCACGACATCATGTCGCGGAGCTTCTTGCCGGTCGCCTCGATCGGGTGGTTCTCGCCCTCCTGCTGGAGCTTGCGGTAGTTCGCGCGGCCGTTGTCGTCCTCGGCCACCCACTCGTTGGCGAAGGTGCCGTCCTGGATCTCGCCCAGGATCTTCTTCATCTCCTCCTTGACGGCGGGGGTGATGACGCGCGGGCCGCGGGTCAGGTCACCGAACTCCGCCGTGTCGGAGATCGAGTAGCGCATGCGGGCGATGCCGCCCTCGTACATGAGGTCGACGATCAGCTTGAGCTCGTGCAGGCACTCGAAGTACGCGACCTCGGGGGCGTAGCCCGCCTCGGTGAGGACCTCGAAGCCCGCCTGGACGAGCGCCGAGGCGCCACCGCACAGGACGGCCTGCTCGCCGAAGAGGTCGGTCTCGGTCTCTTCCTTGAACGTCGTCTTGATGACGCCCGCGCGGGTGCCGCCGATGCCCTTGGCGTAGGACAGGGCGAGGGCCTGCGCGTTGCCGGAGGCGTCCTGCTCCACGGCGATGAGCGCCGGGACGCCCTTGCCGTCGACGAACTGGCGGCGGACCAGGTGGCCCGGGCCCTTCGGGGCGACCATGGCGACGTCCACACCGGACGGTGCGGTGATGAGGCCGTAGCGGATGTTGAAGCCGTGGCCGAAGAAGATCGCGTCGCCCTCGTTGAGGTTGGCGGCGATCTCGTTCGCGTAGATGTGGCGCTGCGCGGTGTCCGGCGCCAGGATCATGATCACGTCGGCCCACGCGGAGACCTCGGACGGCGTGCCGACCTCCAGGCCCTCCTCCTCGGCCTTGGCGCGGGACTTGGAGCCCTCCTGCAGGCCGATGCGGACCTCGACGCCCGAGTCGCGCAGCGACAGCGCGTGGGCGTGGCCCTGGCTGCCGTAGCCGATCACGGCCACCTTGCGGCCCTGGATGACGCTCAGGTCGGCATCGTCGTCGTAGAAGATCTCAACGCTCACTGTATTTCCTTCTTTGTGGTTTCTAGCGGACCGCGGTGGCGGTGATGGAACGAGCGCCACGGCCGATGGCGACCATGCCGGACTGGACGATCTCGCGAAGCCCGTAGGGCTCCAGCATGCGCAACAACGCGTCGAGCTTCTCAGAGGTGCCCGTCGCCTCGATCGTGACGGCCTCGGGCGAGACGTCGACGACCTTCGCGCGGAAGAGCTGAACGGTTTCGAGGACCTGCGACCGCACCGTCGCGTCCGCACGAACCTTAATCAACACCAGCTGCCGCTGAACGGAGGCCGTCGGCTCCAGTTCCACGATCTTGATGACGTTGATGAGCTTGTTGAGCTGCTTGGTGACCTGCTCCAGGGGCAGCTCGTCGACCGACACCACGATCGTCATGCGCGAGATGTCGGGGTACTCGGTGCGGCCGACCGCGAGCGACTCGATGTTGAAGCCGCGGCGGGAGAACAGGCCGGCGACGCGTGCGAGCACACCGGGCTTGTCCTCGACCAAAACGCTCAGCGTGTGCCTGGTCATCAGATGTCCTCGTCGAACAGGGGGCGGATGCCGCGGGCGGCCATGATCTCGGAGTTGCCGGTGCCCGCTGCGACCATGGGCCACACCTGGGCGTCCTTGCCGACGACGAAGTCGATGACGACGGGGCGGTCGTTGATCTCCAGCGCCTTCTGGATCACCTCGTCCACCTCCGCCTGCGACTCGGCGCGGAGACCGACGCACCCGAGTGCCTCCGCCAGGAGCTTGAAGTCTGGGATGCGGTGCTTGTGCGTCCCCAGATCCGTGTTGGAGTACCGCTCGCCGTAGAACAGCGTCTGCCACTGGCGGACCATGCCCAGGTTGCCGTTGTTGATCACGGCGATCTTCACCGGCAGGCCCTCGATGGCGCAGGTGGCGAGCTCCTGGTTGGTCATCTGGAAGCAGCCGTCGCCGTCGATGGCCCACACCGTGCGGTCCGGCTCGCCCGCCTTGATGCCCATCGCGGCGGGGACCGCGAAGCCCATCGTGCCGAGGCCGCCGGAGTTGATCCACGTGCGCGGGTGCTCGTACTTGACGAACTGGGCCGCCCACATCTGGTGCTGGCCGACGCCCGCGGTGTAGATCGTGTCCGAAGGGGACAGTGCGCCGATCCGTTCGATCACGAACTGGGGCGACAGCGTGCCGTCCTCCGGCCAGTCGTAGCCGAGCGGGAACGTCTCGCGCAGCGACTTCAGCGTCTCCCACCACGGCGAGAGGTCGACGGCCTTCGCGGTCTCGCGCTCGGTGCGGACGGCCTCGATCAGCTCGGTGATGATCTCCTTGCAGTCGCCCACGATGGGGACGTCCGCGCGGCGGTTCTTGGAGATCTCGGCCGGGTCGATGTCGGCGTGGATGATCTGCGCGTCGGGGGCGAACGAGCCGAGCTGGCCCGTGACGCGGTCGTCGAACCGGGCGCCCAGGGCGACCAGCAGGTCCGACTTCTGCATCGCCGCGACGGCCGCGACGGTGCCGTGCATGCCGGGCATGCCCAGGTGCTGGTCGTGCGAGTCGGGGAACGCGCCGCGCGCCATCAGCGTCGTGACGACCGGGATGCCGGTGTCCTCGGCCAGGCGCAGCAGCTCCGCGTGCGCGTCCGCCTTGATGACGCCGCCGCCGACGTACAGGACGGGCTTGCGGGCGGCCACGATCAGCTTGGCGGCTTCACGCACCTGCTTGCCGTGCGGCCGGGTCGTCGGCCGGTAACCGGGCAGGCGCATCTCGGGCGGCCACGAGAAGCTGGTCTGCTCCTGCAGCACGTCCTTGGGGATGTCGACGAGGACCGGGCCGGGTCGGCCGGTCGCCGCGATGTGGAACGCCTCCGCGATCGCGCGCGGGATCTCCGCCGCGTCGGTCACGAGGACGTTGTGCTTGGTGATCGGCATCGTGATGCCGCAGATGTCCGCCTCCTGGAAGGCGTCCGTGCCGATCAGCGGCCGCGACTGCTGGCCGGTGATCGCGACGACGGGCACGGAGTCCATGTTCGCGTCGGCGAGCGGGGTGACGAGGTTCGTCGCCCCCGGTCCCGAGGTCGCCATGCAGACCCCGACCTTGCCGGTGGCCTGCGCGTATCCGGTCGCCGCGTGTCCTGCGCCCTGCTCGTGGCGGACGAGGATGTGCCGGACCTTCGTGGAGTCCAGGAGCGGGTCGTACGCGGGAAGGATCGTCCCGCCGGGAATGCCGAAGACCACTTCGCAGCCGACCGCTTCGAGCGATCGGACGAGCGACTGAGCACCGGTTACACGGATCGGTGCGCCCGTCGGCGGGGCCGGTTTGGGCCGCGGACCTGGACGTGGCGACGTGGGCTCGGGAGCCTGTCGCGATGGTGCGCTGGTCATCATTGCCTCGTGGGTTTCGGGGTCCGGACACGAAAAAACCCTCGACAACCCGAAGATGGGTCGTGCGAGGGTCGCGCGTCGACGCAGGCTGTTCGGCTCAGGCGTCGACGCGCCTGAGAAGTACGAGAACGAGCGTGCGCTGCATGGCTCGGGACGTTATCGCCTCTGACAAGAGGGCGTCAACTCTGCGGGACGGAATTCCCGGATCGTGGACGTGGAACAATCGACCGGGTGAAGAAGCTGGTCTTTCGCATCCCGGCAACGGCCCTGCTCGCAGCGGCTTTGATCGTCATCTGCGTCACCCCTGTGGCGTGGGTCGCTCCGGGGCTGCAAGCGCTCTACCTCCTGCCTCTCGCCTACGCGTACTGGGTGCTGCGCAACCGCACGACGGTCACCGAGGAGGAGATCGTCGCGCGCGGCGTGTTCGGCACCACGACGTTGAAGTGGACCGAGGTGAAGTCCATCCGGCTGGTCCAGAAGGGCTGGCTGCGGGCCGTGAAGACCGACGACTCCGAGGTGACGCTGCCCGCGGTGCGGTTCATGCACCTGCCGGCGCTGTCGGTGGTCAGCGGCGGGCGCGTGCCCGACACGACCGTTCCCGAGAAGGTCGAGGAGCCCGCCGAAGAGGCCGTGGAGGAGCCTGCCGAGGAGAAGGCCGCGGAGGTCGTGGAGTCGGAGAAGTGATCAAACGGGTTCCGCTGCTGAGCCTGCTGCTGTCCGTCGCCGGCCTGCTGACCTCGGCCTACCTGACGTACACGCACTTCAACGCGAGCGCGCTGCTGTGCTCGGCCGACGCGGTCATCGACTGCGAGACGGTCACCACGAGCGAGCAGTCCGAACTGCTGGGCGTGCCCGTCGCGTTCCTCGGGCTCGCGTTCTTCGCGTTCCTGACCGTGATCTGCCTCCCGTTCGCGTGGCGGGTCGACGCGCTGAGGTGGGTGCGTCTCGGGGCGGTCGGCGTGGGCGTCCTGATGGTGGTCTACCTGGTCGCGGCGGAGATCCTCGTCATCGGCAAGATCTGCCTGTGGTGCACCGTCGTGCACGTGATCACGCTCGCACTGGCCTGTCTGCTGGTCTCGGCGAGTCTGCGCACGAGTAGCCTTTGAGGCACCGCTCCCAGACTTGGTGACGCCTCACCCGGCCGTCCCGCGCGCACTTTTCTTGAACTGAATCTGGAGGAGCAGTGCCTCAGCTCCGCTCTCGCACCACCACGCACGGTCGCAACGCCGCCGGAGCCCGCGCCCTCTGGCGCGCGACCGGCATGACGGACAGCGACTTCGGCAAGCCCATCATCGCGATCGCCAACTCCTACACGCAGTTCGTGCCGGGCCACGTGCACCTGCGCGATCTCGGCGACATCGTGGCCGACGCCGTGCGAGAAGCGGGTGGCGTGCCGCGCGAGTTCCACACGATCGCGGTCGACGACGGCATCGCGATGGGTCACAGCGGGATGCTCTACTCGCTGCCGAGCCGCGAGATCATCGCCGACTCCGTCGAGTACATGGTCAACGCGCACCAGGCCGACGCGATCGTCTGCATCTCGAACTGCGACAAGATCACGCCCGGCATGCTCAACGCGGCCATGCGCCTCAACATCCCCGTCGTGTTCGTGTCCGGCGGCCCGATGGAGGCCGGCAAGGCCGTCGTCGTCGAGGGCGTCGCCGTCGCGCCGACGGACCTGATCACCGCGATCTCGGCGTCCGCGTCCCCCGCCGTGAGCGAGGACGGGCTCTCCGAGGTCGAACGCTCCGCGTGCCCGACCTGCGGTTCGTGCTCCGGCATGTTCACCGCGAACTCCATGAACTGCCTCACCGAGGCGCTCGGCCTGTCGCTGCCGGGCAACGGCTCGACGCTGGCCACGCACGCCGCGCGCCGCGAGCTGTTCTCCGAGGCCGGCCGCGTGGTCGTGGAGCTGTGCAGGCGCTGGTACGGCGAGGACGACGAGTCGGCGCTGCCGCGGTCGATCGCGAACCGCAAGGCGTTCGAGAACGCGATGGCGCTGGACATGGCCATGGGCGGCTCGACGAACACCGTGCTGCACATCCTCGCCGCCGCGCAGGAGGGCGAGATCGACTTCACGCTGCAGGACATCGACGACCTGTCCCGCCGCGTGCCGTGCCTGTCCAAGGTGTCGCCGAACAGCGACTACCACATGGAGGACGTGCACCGGGCCGGCGGAATCCCCGCGCTGCTCGGCGAGCTCCACCGCGGTGGCCTGCTGAACGAGGACGTCACGTCGGTGCACACGCCGACGCTGGCCGAGTGGCTCGCCAAGTGGGACATCCGCGCGGAGAACCCGTCGGAGGAGGCGTTGGAGCTCTTCCACGCCGCTCCCGGTGGCGTGCGGACGACGCAGGCGTTCTCGACGTCGAACCGCTGGTCCTCTTTGGACACCGATGCCGCCGGTGGCTGCATCCGCGACGTCGAGCACGCCTACACCAAGGACGGCGGCCTGGCCGTGCTGCGCGGCAACCTGGCCGAGCGCGGCGCGATCATCAAGTCCGCCGGCATCGACGAGGAGCTGTGGCACTTCGAGGGCCCGGCGCGCGTCGTCGAGTCCCAGGAGCAGGCCGTCTCGGCGATCCTGAACAAGGAGATCCAGGCGGGCGAGGTCCTGGTCGTGCGCTACGAGGGCCCGTCCGGCGGCCCCGGCATGCAGGAGATGCTGCACCCCACGGCGTTCCTCAAGGGCTCCGGCCTCGGCAAGAAGTGCGCGCTGATCACGGACGGCCGGTTCTCCGGCGGTTCGTCGGGCCTGTCGATCGGCCACATCTCGCCGGAGGCGGCGGGCGGCGGCACGATCGGCCTGGTGCAGACCGGTGACCGCATCCTGATCGACGTCCACGAGCGCCGGCTCGAACTGCTGGTGGACGCCGACGTGCTGGCCGAGCGCCGCGCCAAGATGGAGGCGTCCGAGCGGCCGTGGCAGCCGGTGGACCGGATCCGCCCGGTGACGGCGGCGCTGCGGGCCTACGCGCGGATGGCGACCGACGCGTCGACCGGTGCCGTGCGCAACCCGGACCTCTAAAGCACGAACGCGAGCGCCACGCAGATCCCGAACACGAGCCAGCCCGTCAGCGGTCCGCTGACGGGCTGCTCCGTCTTCTTGACCATGACGCCGCCGACGATCAGGCCCGCGAGCAGGCCGAGCGGCGGGAGCAGGGACTTCGCGGTCAGACCGAACGGCAACGACACCAGGTAGACGACCGGGAACCCGATCACCAGCAGGGCCAGCTGGAGCGCCGCTCCCGTCACGTTCCTCCGCATCCGCGCGTTCTCACCGGAAGACGAAGAACGTGACAGCGGCGCCACCCGCGCCGATCACGAGCGCGATGAACCCGGCCGCCAGCGGGTGCCGGAACCAGCTGCGGTTGTAGTCGAGCGCCGCGCGGCCAGGCCCGGCGAACAGCGCCGTGAACGCCATGCCCGCCAGCGCGAGTTCGAGCTCGACGCCGTTGGGGCCGAAGAAGCCTCCCTTGTACTTGAGCGCGATGACGTTGGCCATCACCGCGAGCAGACCCGCCGCCGCGAGCGGGGTGAAGAGGCCGAGCACGATCAGACCGCCGCCGGCGAGCTCCGTGACGCCGGTGACCCACGCCAGCACGGTCGGCTCGCGGTAGCCCATCTTCTCGAGCGACTGCGCGAAGCCGTTGATGCCCGGCCCGCCGAAGAGCCCGAACACCTTCTGCATCCCGTGCAGCAGGAAGATGCCGCCGAGCACCGCGCGCAGCCCGAGCAGGCCGAGGTCCGGCCCCGCCGTCCAGCCGAACTTCTTGCGGTCGTCGGCGAACAGGTCGTCGTCCCGTTTGTCCTCTGTGGACACGTCGAGCGGCGTGTAGGCCGTCGTGTCGAACGACTTCGTGGTCGAGTCGTACGGCGACGTGA
This sequence comes from Lentzea sp. NBRC 102530, assembly GCF_030269365.1. Taxonomy (GTDB): domain Bacteria; phylum Actinomycetota; class Actinomycetes; order Mycobacteriales; family Pseudonocardiaceae; genus Lentzea. Next base: position 5,776 of record NZ_BSTF01000020.1, on the reverse strand, counting down.
CGTCCGACCCGGCCCTGATCGTGCCGTCGTCGAAGTGGTGCACTCCACCGCCACCCGAGTAGAACGAGTCGTCGGAGAAAGCGCTCGAACCAGCCGAGCCTTTGTCGTGAGTAGCCACGCCCGCACGCTAGGGGGCCGCGTGCGGGCGCGCGAGAGCCGAACGGCAGCCCAGTTTCACCCAGTTGGACTAGCGACCGTTCTCTGTGCCGGGAAGTCCTCAGTACTTCCCGTGCACCAGATTGCGCGGCTCCTCGCCGTTCGCGAACCGCGTGATCTCCGCGCGGGCGATGGCGTACGCCCGATGTCCGCTGCCCGTGCACGACCCGGCCACGTGCGGGGTCAGGAACAGCCCCGGCGCCGTCCACAGTGGATGATCGGCGGGCAGCGGCTCCGGATCGGTCACGTCGAGGGCCGCGCGCAGGCGTCCCGAGGTGAGCTCCGCCAGCAACGCGTCGGTGTCCACGACCGGTCCGCGCGCGCCGTTGACCAGGATCGCGCCGTCCTTCATCGCGGCCAGGAACTTGGCGTCGACGAGGTGCCGGGTCTCCTCCGTCATCGGCGTGAAGATCACCACGACGTCGAACCCGGGCAGCAGGTCCGGCAATTCGTCCTGACCGTGCACACCCTCCCGCGCGGTGCGGCCGACCAGCGTGGCGGTGGCGTCGAACGGTTCGAGGCGCCTGCGCAGCTGCTCCCCCAGGTCACCGGCGCCGACGATGAGCACCTTCTTGTCCTGCAAGGTGTCCGTGCCGTGGTAGTCCCAGCGGCGCTCGACGCGGGCCTGTTCGAAGACGAGGAAGTCTCGGTAAATGGCCAGAAGAGCACCGATGGCCCACTCCGCCGTGCTGCCCCCGTGGGCACCGCGGCCGGTGGAGAGCAGCACACCGTCGGGCACCCTGCCGATGAAGTTCTCGGCCCCGGCGCTGAGCAGCTGCACGAGTTTGAGGTTCGGCAACTGCCCGAACACCTCGCGCGGGTCGGTGCCGGAGAGGAACTTCGGGATCAGGACCTCGGCGTTCAGGCCGTCGGCCGGCAGCGGCTCCCCCGGCACGTAGCGAACCGTCCGGACACCGTCCACCTGAGACAGCGCTTGAACTCCGAATTCATCTGGCACGAGCACGGTGAGCGTCACCAGTGCAACGTACGTCAGAATGTCTGCCATGCGGGAGCACGACATCATCGCGTGGGACGGCACGAAGATCCGGACCTGGCAGGCGCCGGGCGAAGGCACACCGGTGCTGCTCTGCCCCGGCGTGGGTTCGGGGCCCGAGTCCTGGCCGTCGCTGACCGGCCGCCCAGGCCTCGTCAGCTGGTACATGCGCGGCACGATGGGCTCGGACCGGCCGGTGGACGAGCGCAACATCTCGCTCGACGACCACGTCTCGGACGCGCTCGCCGTGTTGGACGACGCGGGCGTCGAACGGTGCGTCGTCGCCGGGTGGTCGATGGGCGTGACGATCGCCGCCGAACTGGCGTTGCGTCATCCGGAACGCGTGGCGGGCCTGCTGCTCGTCGCCGGTGCGCCGGGCGACTCGTTCGACGCCATGTTGCCGTTGGTCCCCAAGAACGTGCGGCGCCTCGTCGGGCTGACCGGCACGAAGTTGTTGCAGCAGGCCGGTCCGGTGCTGGACCGGGTGCTGCACCGGGTTCCGGTGACGGACGCGACGACGTTCCTGTTGCGGCACAGCGGGGTGATCAAGCCGTCGAGCGACCCGAAGGCCGTCACGCACGCCGTGAGCCGGTTCCTGCAGCACGACTGGCGCTGGTACTTCACGCTGGCGCTCGCGCTCGGCGAGACGCCCCGGCAGGACCTCTCCCCGATCGTGTGCCCCGTCACACTGCTGGCCGGGCGGGACGACCTGCTGGCGACGACGGAGAGCATGTCCGGGCCCGTGGGAGCGTTGCCGCAGGCCCGGCTGCGGGTGCTGCCGTGCAGCCACTACCTGCCGCTCGAAGCACCCGAGGTGGTGGCGGACGAGCTCGACCTGCTGCTGGACCGGGTGAGCTCGGTCGACTTCGCCACTTCGGAGGCGTTCACTTCGGGTTCACGGTCGCGCACCTAACCTGGGTCCCGTGGTTCGTTCCGTTGCGTTGCTGACCGCCGTCTGCCTTCTGGCAGCCGGCTGCGCGAGCTTCCCCGATGAGCCGGCGCCGACGCAGTGGAGCGCGCAACCGCAGCTGACCCCGCAGGCGGGGCCGAAGCCGGAGCTGCCGGGCGAGTACCGCCCGTCCCCCGGCGATCCCGGCCGCAACCCCCCGCCGCAGAGCGTGCCGCCGCCCCAGGGCTGCAAGGACTACCACCCGGCCGTCGTGGCCACCTGCCTCAACACCGTCACGGGCGTCGCCCCGATCGGCGCGGACGCGCAGGGCGGGGTCGCCGCGTACGCGGCCGAACGCGGTGGGCGCCTCGTGAAGGTGGCCAAGGACGTCGACCCCGTCGTGATCGCGCAGCTCGAGGTCGACGCGTCGACCGACGGCGGGCTGACCGGGCTCGCGCTGTCGGCGACGTTCGCCGAGGACCAGCTCGCCTACGTCTACGTGACGACCGCGACGGACAACCGGGTGCTGCGCATCGCGCCCGGCGACACGCCCAAGCCGATCCTCACCGGCATCCCGAAGGGCCCGTCGGGCAACCGGGGCGTGCTGGCGAGCGACCGCAAGGGCGCGCTGCTCGTCGCGACCGGGGACGCCGGCAACCCGGCCCTCGCCGCCGACCCCAACTCGCTCGCGGGCAAGGTGCTGCGCATCGACGGCTCCGGCCAGCCCGCCCAGGGCAACCCGACGGCCGGGACCGCCGTGGTGTCCACCGGCCTGCGCCTGCCCGGCGGGCTGTGCGTCTCGGCCGACACCTCGAAGATCTGGGTGACGGACTGGGCCGCGTCCGCCGACGTCGTCTACCGCGTCGTGCCGGGCAAGCTAGGCGACGCCGCGTGGGCGTGGCCGGAGCGGCCCGGCGTGATGGGGTGTGCCTCCTACAGCGACCAGCTGTCGGTGAACACGTCCAAGTCGCCCGGCTACCAGTCGTTGTCGATGAACGCCGCCGGGTCGTTCACCGGCAAGCCCGAGATCGCGATGGCCGAGGACGGGTTCGGCCTGCTCGGGCCGATGGAGATGCTGAACGAGTCGGCGTCGCTGGTCGGCACGGTGAACAAGGCCGGTGGCCAGCCCGTGTCGTCGGACGACCGGGTCGTGATCATCGTGCGCCCGAACAACGGCGGCGGCACCAAGGACTGAGCGGCTAGGGGCTGAGCGCGAACTCGGCTCCTCCCGCGTGCCACCAGCGCGCGTAGACCTCGCTCTCCTCGACCAGCTGCAGGTAGCCCGCGGCGACCTGCTCACCCAGGTCGTCGATCTCCGCGGCGACCGGCGCGTCCGTGCGCCAGGCCAGCACGACCTCGCGGACCAGCGGGTTCCCGATGAGCGGCAGGCGCGCGACGCCGGGCGGGGTGCCGCCGACCGGGTAGAGCGGGCAGACCGCGCCGGACTCCCTGATCAACGTGAGCGCGACGTGCGCCTCGCTGCTGAAGTGCGCGATCCTCTGCTCGAACCCCACCGCCGCGCACTCGCGGGCGAAGTGGGCGTTCATGCCGCTGTCGTCGGGTTCGGGCATGACCCACTTGTCCTCGGCCAGGGCTTCGAGCGGGATCTCCCGGGCGTGCGCGTGCGGGTGGTGACCGGGGACGCCGACGAACAGCGGTTCGCGGGTGAGCAGGCGGTGCCCGACGTTCGGCGGGAAGGTGAGCGGAGTACCGGGAAATCGACGCATCACCGCGATGTCGAGTTCGCCGGTCGTGAGCAACGCGGTGAGCGTTCCGGTCTCCTTGATGGTGCGACTCGTGACGTTGTCCTTTAACGCACCGACCAGTAGTCCGAAGTGATAGGCGGGGATTCCCGCGAGCCTGGTCGGAGCGCTGGGAGATTGCGCGTTACGGCGCGTTACGCGTTCCAGCGTGACGAGCTGGGTGAGCATCGACCGTGCTTCCTGGACGAAGTCCTGACCGGTCGGGGTGAGCTTGACGCCGTCCGCCGCGCGCAGGAACAGCGCGCCGCCCAGGTGGTCCTCGATGCGTTTGAGCTGCGTCGTCACGGCGGGCTGGGTGAGGTGCAGCCGGGCGGCGGCCTTGCGCAGGCTGCCGCAGTCGGCGATCGCCACGACCAGTTCGAGGTGCCGCACTTCCAGACGCATGCGTCCGATGTTATCGCTCAATGTAATAGGGCAAACACCCTTCGCGATCTGTCGTGAGACAGTGCGGTCTCGATACGTTCGGTCGCGTGATGGAATTGGCCGAGCGCCCGACGCGCACCGATGCGGTGCTGTTTTCGGATCGCGCAGTGAAAACGTTTCTGGAGGCCGCGTCCGCCGAATACTCGTTCATCACCGAGGACGAACCGAGACCGTGTTTCGCGGTGCTGCTGGGCCGGACCGAGGGTGCTGAAGCCGTGGTCACGGAGGTGGCGTTCGGCCGCAACGCCCGGCTGACCGACCCGTCGGCGCGCGAGGAGTTCTCCTCGACGATCGTGCCGCGGTTCGGGACGGCGTACGAGAACCCGGTGCGCGCGTGGTGGCTCGATCCGGCCGACCTGCTGACGATCACGCGGGCTGCGGACGCGCGGGACCTGGACGTGCTCGGGTCGATCCACCTGCACCCCGACTGGCACCGGCTCGGGCCGGAGTGCGAGCGGAACCGGCCGTTGAGCGACAGCCCGACACCGATGGACGAGCACATGTTCCGCAACAGCGGATGGCCCGTGAACGTCGTCTGCTACCTCGAACGCCGTCATGGCGGTCTCTACTACTCGCTCGCCGCGTGGGACGCCGAGTGCCTGCGCCTGCCGTTGAGGACGAACCACTCATGACCGAAGAGATCTACGCGCTGTGGCAGCGCATGGAGCAGGGCTGGGCCGATGGTGACGCACTGGCGTTCGCGTCGGTGTTCGCCGAGGACGTGGACTTCGTGAACGTCCGCGGTGAGGAGTTGTTCGGGCGCAAGGCGGTGTCCTCCGGTCACGCCGCCCTGTTCGCCGGGCCGTACCGCGACACGAAGCTGAGTGCCGAGATCAGCCTGGTCAGGCCGTTGACCTCGGACATCTCGGTCGTGCACGTCACTTCTTCGATCACCCCGGCGGGCATCACCACCCACGCGCAGGCCGTCGTCGTGCGGCGTGAGCACGGGTGGGAGATCGCCGCGTTCCACAACATGGTCCCGAAGGGAAAGTCATGAGCAGGCCCCGGTTGCGGCACATCGCGTTCGTCGTCCAGGACGCGAAGGAGATGGCCGACTTCTACACGTCGAAGTTCGGGATGTCGTTGTTCCACACCGATCCCGACGGCAGCCACTTCGTCACCGACGGGTACGTCAACCTGGCGTTGATCCAGCAGCGGCTGGACGGGGACGTGCCGACCGGGTTCAACCACTTCGGGTTCCAGGTCGAGTCGGTCGAGCCGTACCTGGAGACGCTGGAACCGAAGCCCGCGTTGCGGGGCGGGGACAGGCCGTTCGCCGAGTACCGGGCGATCGATCCCGAGGGCAACTGGTTCGACCTGTCGGCGCACGGCTTCCTGCCGCCCGGAGCGGCGGAGGTTTAGGCCTGCGCGGCCGGGGAACCCTCTGGTCGGGGTAGTGCAAGAGGGGCGGGGAAGGCGTCGGGGTGAACTGGTCCCCGGAAGTTGGACTGGCTAACTGAAGGTTAGGCCGTGAGGGCCTGGGCTCGGTATTCGACCGGGCTCAGGCCCTTGAGCGTGGTGGAGATGCGGGTGGTGTTGTACCAGTCGATG
>NZ_BSTF01000019.1 GCF_030269365.1 Lentzea sp. NBRC 102530 | reverse complement strand
CAGGTGGTCATCGATCTTGACGTAGAGTGCGGTCAGAAGGGTGTTCAGGTCGGTCCTCACAAACTGATCTTGAACACCCTTCGTCTGTCTCCAGACACCGCCCATGCTTAGGACTTACTCATCTAGGTGGCACCCTGCTTGTCCCTGATTCTCAGAACCGTTGTGCTGGAACGAATCCGGCGTTCCTTACCGTTCTCGCATGAGAGCCGCCGTGCACACGAGCTTCGGCCCACCCGACGTGGTCCAGGTGGTCGAGAGGCCGATCCCTCCCGTCCGCCGCGGCGACGTCCTGATCAAGGTCCACGCGACGACCGTGACCTCCGCCGAATGCGCCATGCGCCGGGGAGAACCGTGGTGGGGCAGGGTGATCCTGGGCCTGCGCCGCCCACGGGCACACCTGCGCACGCTGGGCCTGGAAGTGTCCGGCACGGTCGAGGAGGTCGGCGCCGACGTGACCGCGTTCAGTCCCGGCGACGAGGTCTTCGGCTTCACGGGCTTCGCCGTGGGCGCGCACGCCGACTACGTCCGCCTACCGGCCACCGGTTCGCTGGCTCCGAAGCCTTCGTCGTCGACGTTCGTCGAGGCCGCAGCCGCGGTGGACGGCGCCACCACGGCGCTGTTCTTCCTGCGGGACAAGGCAAAGCTCCGCCCCGATCAGCACGTCCTGATCAACGGCGCGTCCGGCAGCATCGGCACCTACGCCGTCCAGCTGGCCAAGCACCTCGGCGCCACCGTCACCGCCGTCTGCGGCCCGTCGAACGTCGACCTGGTCCGCTCCCTGGGAGCCGATCACGTGATCGACTACACCACCCACGACTTCACCGCTGACGTCGGCACCTACGACATCGTCTTCGACACCGTGACCAAGTCTTCTTTCCGTGATGCCCGAAGGTCTTTGCGCACCGGCGGCAAGTACCTGCCGACCACCGGCCTGACGAACAACCTCTGGGCGTTGTGGACGTTGCTGCGCGGCGGCAAGCGCGTGCTGGTCGGCATGTCCGTCGACAAGCGCGCGGCGTTGCCGTTGATCAGCTCGCTGCTGGAATCGGGCGAACTGCGCGTGGTCGTCGACCGCACCTATCCACTGGCCGACATCGCGTCCGCACACCGGTACGTCGACGCAGGTCACAAGCGCGGCAACGTCGTCGTCACGGTGTGACCCGCCAGGCGGCCGCGCCGTTGTGCAGGTACCGGCCGTCCCCCAGCAGCGAGTACACCTGGTAACCGTCCGCCGTCGGAGTGGTGGCGATGATCGAGTTGTCGCCGTACCTGACGACCGGGACGCGCCTGCCGACGCCCATCTCCGTGCGCGGCCGGTAGATCAGCACCCCGTGGCCGTTCTCCGTCGTGAGGGTGATGTCGTGGAGTTGGTCGCGATAGGTGCCGCACATGGTTCGGGGGTCAACGGGTTCGGGCTTCTCGGGCGGCACCGGCAGCGGTTCCTTGCCCATCAGCTCGTCGATGACGTCGTGCGCCAGTCGTTCGCTGTTCACGCTGTTCGTCAGCACGGCCACCGCCCGCTTCCGCTCGGCGTCGACGCGGAGGAAGGCCTTCTGCCCCTTCGACACCCCGGTGTGCCCGACGACGCCACCCCGGTACCGCATGTACCCCAGCCCCCAGCCGACCGCGCCGTTGCCGAAGTCCGGTACCTCCACGCCCTGGTCGTCGCGCATCGCCGCCAGCGCGGGCTCGTCGAGGTGCAGCCGCACGAACTCCATCAACTGCCGTGCGCTGATCGCGAAGTGCGATCCGCTGGGCGCCGTTCCGTACGCGACAGCCCACCTCGTGACCGGCGTTGCGTCCGCGCCGTGACCGACCGCCGTCCGGTGCAGCACGGCCTCGTCCGCGTCGGTGGCGACCTCGTCGATCCGCAGCGGCTCGATGAGCCGTTCCCTCAGCACGTCGTGGAACGCCTGCCCGCTGACCACCTCCACCAGCCGCCCCAGCACCACGTACCCGCTGTTGGAGTAGGAGAAGAGCGCGCCGGGCGCGAACGGCGACCCCGCGGCCGCGATGGCGTCGGCGTACCGCCTGATCGCATCACCGTTGCGTCCGGTGTCGAAGAAGTGGTTGCTGTCGATCCCGCCCGTGTGGGTGAGGAGGTGTCGTGCGGTGAGGTCGCCGGAAACCCGGGCAGGTGGTCGGCGACGGGTGCGTCCAGGTCCAGCAGCCCGTCGTTCGCCAGGTGCTGCACGAGCGTCGCCGTCCAGACCTTGGTGATCGACCCGACCTTGAACAGCGAGTCGTCCGTGACCTCGGCCCGGGTTCGCACGCTCAGCACACCGGCAGCCTCGCTGGTCACGTTTCCGCAGCTCAGCACGGCCACCTGAGCCCCAGGAACCCCATATTCGCCGATCAACCCACCCAGCCGCAGCCCCATCCCCGAAAAACTACTGCGCGCCGTGTCGATCGGGCGCCCGCTCGTTCGACGTACCGGTAGACGGACGAGAAAACCTGGATGAGACCAGGCAGCGGATGAGGAACACTCGAGGTACCGATGAGTTCCTTCAACGCCGCAGGTCTTCTCCGGTGTCGCGAAGAACCTGATGCCAGCAACCGAGTGAGGGCCTGACATGCCTGCAGCGATCGAAGACCGACCTACCGCGCAAGCGGGCAAAACACCCCTGGTGGTGCGCCTGCTGGTGCTGGCGACGTTCGTCGTGATCCTCAACGAGACGCTGATGATCAACGCGATCCCGCGCCTCATGGAGTCCCTGCACGTGACCGAACAGGCCGCGCAATGGGTCTCCACGGCCTTCATGCTCACGATGGCCGCCGTGATCCCGGTCACCGGCTGGTTCCTCCAGCGGGTCACCACCCGCCAGGGCTACACGATCGCCATGGGCGTCTTCCTGGCCGGCACCGCGCTGTCCGCGGTGGCGCCGACGTTCTCCGTCCTCCTGGCGGGCCGCATCATCCAGGCGGCGGGCACCGCCGTCATGATGCCGTTGCTGATGACCACCCTGATGACCGTCGTCCCGGAGCAGGACCGCGGCAAGGTGATGGGCAACGTCACGCTCGCCATCTCGGTGGCCCCGGCCCTCGGCCCGGCCATCTCGGGCCTGATCCTCCAGCTCGGCTCGTGGCGCCTGCTCTTCGTCGCCGTCATCCCGATCGCCGGCGCCGTCACGTACTTCGGCCTCCGCCAGCTGGACAACATCGGCGAACCCCAGGTCAGCACCCTCGACTGGGCCTCGGCCGCGATGGCCACGCTGGGCTTCGGCGGCCTGGTCTACGGCCTGAGCCTCTTCGGTGAGGGCGAGTCCAACCTGGGGCCGAGCATCGGCATCGTCATCGCGGGCGCCGCCACCATCGCGTCCTTCGTGCTGCGCCAGCTCAAGCTCCAGCGCACCGGCGCCCCGCTGATGGACCTCCGCACGCTCACCCACCGCACGTTCGCCCTGTCGCTGGCCCTGATGTGCGTCGCCTTCCTGGCGATGATGGGCTCGATGATCCTGCTCCCCCTCTACCTGCAGAACCTCCGGGGCCTCACCCCGCTCCAGACGGGCCTCCTCCTGATGCCCGGCGGTCTCGCCATGGGCCTGCTGGGCCCGACCGTCGGCCGCCTCTACGACCGCCTGGGCAGCCGCCCGCTGATCCTCCCGGGCTCGATCGGCATCGTCCTGTCCCTCGCGGGCTTCACCCAGGTCTCGATGTCCATGCCGTACTGGCAGGTCCTGGCCCTGCACGCGTTGCTGATGGTCAGCCTCGCCGCCACGTTCACGCTGATCTTCACCCTCGGCATGGGCGCCCTGCCGCCGAACATGTACCCGCACGGCAGCTCGATCCTCGGCACCCTGCAGCAGGTGGCCGCGGCCGTCGGCACCGCGCTGGTCGTGACCGTGATGTCGGCGCGTTCGTCGTCGCTGGTCGCCGAGGGTGCAGCGGCGTCGGCGGCACAGCTGAGCGGCATGAAGCTGGCCTTCGTCGTGGCCACCGTGCTGGCCGTCGTGACGATCGTGGTGGCGGCCATGCTGCCGAGCAAGACCAACGCCTCCGGCGAGGTCATGGCCCACTGACCAATAGGTGAGGCCCCGGACATGTCCAGTCCGGGGCCTCGTTTGGCCGCCCAATTGCACACACCAGCGACGTTTAAGAGTCGGATCAGTCCTTAGGTCGCCGCGCTCTTCCGTTGAGCTACGGCCGCAGGCAGAGCGGCCAGCAGGATTCGAACCTGCACCTCGGCGAGTCTTGTCCGGTCTCGGGCGATCTGGCGTTCGGCGGAAATGCTGAACCTGGAGCGAGAGTCTGAGCTTGATCCCGGCTGCCTCTGCCGACTTGGGCTATCCCGGCGCGGTTGGTGCCGGGAGAGGGATTCGAACCCCCACTTGTGACCGAGTGGTTCAGGCTGACGTTTCAGTTTCAGCTTTCACGCTCCTCAGCCGAGGAGCGCAACCCCCGCGCTCCAGCGGGGGAGTCTGTCGGACGTCAACGGAACAGGTAGTCGAAGACCACGCCACCGACGCGCTCGTCGGTGATCTCCAGGCTGTTGGCCTCCTCGCGGGCGAACTTCACCGCGTGCTGCAGCTTCTCGACCCGGTCCACCAACTCGTTGACCCGCCGCGCGGGCAACGCACCGGAGAACTTCACCGTGGTCCAGTACCCCACCGGCACGTCCTCGTAGTACACCTCGACCTGAGCCGGGTGCTTTTCCGTCGCCTCGGCCTTGACGTGGTTGCGAGGCACCTTCTTCGTGCGAATGGTCCGCACGTGCTCAGTGCGCCAGTAGTCGGCGGACTCGTCGAAGCTCCAGTCCTCGGCCGCGTCCAGCAAGGGCAGCTTCTTCACGAACGTGTGCAGGTCCGTCAGCTGCTTCTCGAGGAAGAGCAGGTAGGACACCGGCACGTCGCGCAGCAACGTCTGCCCGTCCACCACGACATCGGCCTTGGCGACGCAGTTGGCCCAGTCCTTGGTGGCCGTGACGTCGAAGAGGCGGGTCATCACCGAAGCCGTCTTCCGCAGCACGTCCTCGGCCTTGACCTGCACGCGCGTCGACTCGGGCGGCAACACCTCGCCGTCCTCGTCCTTCGGCTGGTACGTCCGGGAGATGCCGGCCAGCAACGCGGGCTTCTGCAGCCCGTGGTGAGCGTCGGTGAGGTCCCGAAGCGTGCCCCCTTTGACACTCTTCTCGACCGCGATGATCTGGTTCAGCTTCGTCATTGCCGCACCCCCTTCGGTTCCGCGCACAGTACGCAACACAAAGCCGGGCCCGCACGCGAATTCGGCGCACCGGTGAAACTTCACCGCCAGACAGATCGAGCGGGCTCGCAGCCGGCACACCGTGCCGTTCTCCTCGGTCGACGAGCTGCTCGTCTTCGCCGAACTGGACGTCAGCGCGTGGGACGTGGTCCGCGACCGCGCCATCGTCTACGCCTGACCACTTCCAGACTGCTGGTCGCTCGCCCGGTACTCGTCAACGAGGCGGAAGAACAGGTCAAGCGGGTCCTCCGTGCCGGCGTTCTCGGTGATGGCCTGAGCCCAGCCGCACGACATCCCCCAGGCGAACCGAGCATGAAGCCACTGGCCGAACGGACCACCGGGAGTCAGGTGGAACGACTCGTCGATGCCATGAACTTCAAGCGCGACGCCGTAACCCTGAAGGGTCATCTCCAACTCGCGGAGCCGGCGTCCACGGATCCACATGCTCGGCCTCGACCGAACCTGATCGAGGATGTCCCAGACGTCGGCGCACTCGGCCAGCGGCACGACTCCAGGGCGGGCACCTGCGGTCATGGGCTGGATTCTACGGAGCGATGGCGGTCGCACTCCGTGTGCAGCCACGGAGTACTGCGCGTCAAAGGCGTATCAGTGATCTACCAAATGCGAAACCCCCAGGCCTGTGACCTGGGGGTTTGGTGGGCCGCCAGGGACTCGAACCCTGAACCCGAAGATTAAAAGTCTCCTGCTCTGCCAATTGAGCTAGCAGCCCTCGCCGGGACAGCCTACCGATCTCCCCACCCGCATGTCCTCCGGGTTGCCAACCTCACCGTTGACGCACCCCGGAACAGCCCGCGAAGAGGATCAGGCAAGAGCACGACGGGATCGTCGTACCCCGGCGAAGCTGCGGCCGCTGAACTTGGAGGTGTCAGAAAACGACCGAGAAGGGCTACCACGATGCCGCTCGACCACTACGTCACCCTGGGCCGCTCCGGCCTCCGCGTCAGCCCGTTCGCCCTCGGCGCGATGACCTTCGGCGAGGATCCCGGGGCCGCCGGGTGCAGCGTGGAGGAGTCCGGGAAGATCCTTCGGACCTACCTCGACCGGGGTGGGAACTTCATCGACACCGCCAACTTCTACACCAACGGTCACTCGGAGAAGATCCTCGGCGACTTCTTCAGGAGCAGCGGCAACCGCGATCGGGTGGTGCTGGCGTCCAAGTTCTTCTTCAACATGCACCCCGGCGATCCGAACGGTGGTGGGGCGGGGCGGACGTCGGTTCGGCGGCAGTTGGAGGAGACGCTCAGGAGGTTGGGCACCGACCACCTCGACCTCTACTGGCTGCACAACTGGGATCGGAACACCCCCGTCGAGGAGACCATGCGGGTCCTGGACGACCTGGTGGGATCGGGCAAGGTCGGGTACGTCGGGTTCTCCAACGTGCCTGCCTGGGTCACGGCGCAGGCCCAGACGATGGCACTGCTCAGGGGGTGGACGCCGCTGGTGGCGTTGCAGGTGGAGTACTCGTTGCTGGCGAGGACCGTCGAGGGTGAGATCGGTCCCATGAGCAGGGACTTCGGGCTGGCGCTGGTGCCTTGGAGTCCGCTCCGCAACGGGTTCCTCAGCGGCAAGTACCGCAGGAACGTGCAGGTGGAGGATTCGGAGCGGGCCAAGTTCGTGGGTGGGCCGAGCAAAGAGGAGTTCGAGGTCATCGACGTGGTCACGAAGATCGCGGACGAGACCGGTGCCACCGCGGCCGCGGTGTCGTTGGCCTGGCTGCGGCAGCGAGAGGGGACCGTGGTGCCGATCATCGGTGCTCGGAAGGTGGAGCACCTGGAGAGCAACCTCCAAGAGGTCGTGCTCACGGAGGAACAGCTCGAAGAGCTCGACGTGGTGTCGCGGCCCGAGTTGAACTACCCCTCGCAGCTGCACGGGGAGTTGCGGGCCATGTTGCAGTTCGCCGGCACGACGGTGGACGGCGAACCGTCCGGCGTCTACCCGCCACTGCTGCAGAGCGACGTGCGGTACTGAGGTAGAGCCTGCTCCACCCCGGGAACGGAAGCGTGCGTGACTGCGGCAGCACACCCGGAACCGGAAACCTGGTCCTCACCACGGCAAGGGAGGCACAGGATGAAGAAGACGCTGGTAGGTGTGTTGGCGGCGGCCATGTTGTTCAGCGGAACGGCGATGGCCGCGCCGCCCAGCGGGCTCCAGGGCAAGCTCGACGGGCTGACGAAGGAGCACAAGTTCCCCGCGGCGCTCGGCACCACCACCGACGCCAACGGGCACGCCAGGGCCTACACGTCGGGTACGGCCGAGCTGGGCAAGCGGAAACCCGTTCCCGCCAACGGGCAGGTGCGCGCCGGGTCCAACACCAAGGCGTTCGTGGCCGTCGTGGTCATGCAGCTGGTGGCGGAGGGGAAGGTCGAGCTCGACAAGCCGATCAACCACTACCTGCCGAACGCGGTGCAGGACGGCCGGATCACCGTCCGGCAGTTGCTGAACCACACCAGCGGGCTGGCCAACTACACGAACTACCTGGGGCTCGACAAGTTCGAGGACTTGCGGCACCGGTACTTCGAGCCGCGGGAGCTGCTCGACGTCGGCAACGCGCACCCCAAGACCGGTGAGCCCGGCGAGAAGTTCAAGTACAGCAACACGAACTACGTGCTGCTCGGCCTGCTGATCCAGAAGGTCACCGGGCGGCCCGTCGCCGAGAACGTCGACAAGCGGGTCGTGCAGAAGATCAAGCTCAGGGACACCTACTGGCCGGGGGTCGGCGAGGAGGGCATCCGCGGCAAGCACCCCCAGGGGTACTCGAAGATCGGCAACGGCATCGAGGACGTCACCGAACTCGACCCGTCGTGGGGCTGGGCGGCCGGGCAGATCATCTCCACCACCAAGGATCTGAACGCCTTCTACAGCGCCCTTCTGAACGGGAAGCTGGTTCCGCAGGCGCAGCTCGCCGAGATGCGGAAGACCGTCGAGACCAAGGGTGAGATGTGGGCCGGCGCGGAGTACGGGCTGGGCATCGCCAGCACGCCGCTCACGTGCGGTGGCCGGTACTGGGGCCACGGCGGCGACATCCACGGGTACGAGACGCGCGGTGGGGTCGCGCCGAACGGGCGGGCGTTCTCCGTTGCGGTGACGGCGTTGCCGGGCACCTTCCAGGACACGCCTGAGGAAGCGACGAAGGCCCACGACGCCGTTCTGGCCACTGTGGACGCTGCTCTCTGCGGTGCCAGGTGATCGCGGTCGCGGCGGTCACCGCGCTCGCACTGCTCGTTCCCCAGCAGCTCGACCAGATCGTCGCCCAGGGCACGCCCGGCGTGGAGGCGCACGTCAACGGGCGCGACGAGGCGCGCGGCAAGGCGCCGGTGAACGGGCAGGTGCGGATCGGCAGCATCACCAAGTCGTTCGTGGCGGTGGCGACGCTCCAGCTCACCGCCGAGCGCAAGGTCGAGCTGGACGGGCCGGTCAACCAGTACGTGCCGCACGTCAAGGACAGCCGGATCACCGTCCGGCAGGTCCTGCAGCACACCAGCGGCCTGCCTGACTACGTGATGCAGATCGGCGTCCCGAAGATCGCGGACGTCCGGGACAGGTACTTCGCCCCGCACGACCTGCTCGACGTCGCGCTGAGCCAGCCACCCGCCTTCCAGCCCGGCGAGAAGTACGAGTACAGCAACACGAACTACGTCGTCGCCGGGCTGCTGGTCCAGAAGGTCACCGGACGCCCGGTCGGCGAGGCGATCGCCAAGGTGATCAGCAAGGCAGGGCTCAAGGACACCTACTGGCCGGACCAGGGCGAGCAACGCCTTCGCGGCAAGCACGCCAGGGCGTACGCGCTGAGCGACCTGACGGACCCGAAGTCCACTGTGGTCGATGCGACCGAACTCGACACCTCGCAGGCGTGGGCCTCCGGCGCGATGGTCTCCACACCGCAGGACGTCGCGAAGTTCTTCCAGCGGCTGCTCGACGGCAAGATCCTCGACCAGCCGCAGCTCGACGAGATGCGCAGGACGATCACCGTCGACGAGCGGAGCGCCTACGGCCTCGGTCTCGAGAGCACCAAGCTCAGCTGCGGCGGGGTCTGGTGGGGCCACGGCGGGTCGATCCACGGCTGGGGCTCGCTCGGCGGCGCGACGGACGGCGGCAACCACGCGGCGATCACACTCACCGCGCTGCCCGGCACGTTCGGCGACGACCCGGCCAGGAAGTTCCAGCAGATGTTCGACGTGATGGACACGGCACTCTGCCAGAAGAAGTAGCAGGCGTCAGCGGGCGTACCGGAGCACCCAGAGCATCTCCTGCTCGGTGACCGGTCCGTCCGCCACGCACGCCAGCAGCCAGTCCGTCAACGCCTCCGGATCGATGCCCGCCCCGATCAGCACCAGCTGCGTCGGGGCGTCGTCGACGGGCGTGAACGACACGTACGCGCCGACCGTCTGCAGCAGGAACGTGCCGAGCGGGAACCGGACGAAACCCTTGGCGCGGAACAGCCCCTCCGGCCGCGCCGCCAGGAAGTCCATGAACAGCTTGGGGTGCAACGGGTCGTCGCATTCGAACGACACGCTGTCGTAGGAGGCGTGCGTGTGCGTCGAGTGGTCGTCGAGGTCGTCGAACGACAGCTGCCGCGGCCCGAGGTCAGGCGGCCGCACCTCGAACAGCAGGGCCGGGTCGATCTGTCCGAACGACACGGGCAGCACCGGCGCCGAACAGGGCAACGACGGCACGGCGGACACCCGGTCGATCTTGTTCAGCACCACCAGGTCGGCCAGCGCGAGGTCGCGTTCCAGGTGCGGCACGGCGTCGAGTTCCACCGCGTCGGCCACGTAGATCAGTCCGCCGTACGACACCCCGGACGCCTGCGCGACCATCCGCACCATCGCCGCGGGCTCGGCCAGGCCGGACGCCTCGATGACGATCACGTCCAGGTCGGCCGAGGCCAGCTTCCCGAGCATCCCCTCCAGCTCGGAGGAGTCGACCGCGCAGCACAGGCAGCCGTTCGAGAGCGACACCATCGAGTCGACCTGGGCGGACACCGAGAACGCGTCGATGTTGATCTTGCCGAAGTCGTTCACCACCACGCCGATCCGCGTGCCGCCGGACGTGCGCAGCAGGTGGTTGAGCAGGGTGGTCTTGCCGGCACCGAGGAAGCCGGCGAGCACGACTACGGGGATCACGACACCCGAGGCTAGCCAATCAGCTCGGCGTACCTGCGCAACACCTCGTCCACGGTGCCGTCGAACGCCGGCGGGTAGATCACCAGCTCGTCCACGCCGAGGTCCTCGTACTCCCGTACCACCGCGGCCGTCAGCGGGACCTGCGTGGACACGCTGATCCGGAAGCCGTCCGGTCGCGCGGGAAAGCGGGCCAGATGCCCGCGGATGTCGGAAGGCGTGCCGATGCCGAACCAGCCCTGCGCCCGCGTCACGGCCCGCCGGAACGCCGAAGGGCTGTGCCCGCCGACGACGACCCGCACGTTCGACGGCTTGGGGAAGGCGTCCACGCCGGAGAACGACACGTGCTCGCCGGCGAACGCGGGAACGTCCGCGTGCCAGAGCTGGTCCATCGCGTCCAGGTACTCGTCGGTGATCGCGCCCCGTTCGCCGAACGACGCGCCGACCGCCGTCATCTCCGGTTCGAGGTACCCCGCGCCGACGCCGAGGGTGAACCGGCCGCCGCTCAACAGGTCCAGCGACGCCACCTGCTTCGCGAGCACCAGCGGGTTGCGCTGGGGGAGGATCACGATCCCGGTCGCGAGTTCGAGCGTGGACGTGACAGCCGCCACATAGCTCAGGTGGGTCAGCGGATCGACGATCACGGTGTCCGGTTCGGACGGTGACGGGTCGACGCGTGGTGACGGCAGCACCACGTGATCGGACGCCCACCACGACCGGTAGCCGAGTGATTCGGCCAGCTGGGCGAGCCGCCGTGTCGCCTGCGGCCCCGCCTCGTCACCGATGTTCAGCCCCTGCACCCCGAAGTCCATGATCAGGGCAACCATCGATTTCCATCGATCATTCCCGAAAGTGCAACGAAACCGGCCCCCGGCGCATCAAAATGACGAGAAGGGGGGCGATGATGACCGAGTTCCTGGCTGCCGCACTGGCGTTTCCGACCGTGGTGTTCAGCTTCCTGTTGCTGATGGTGCTGGCTTACTGGCTCACCGTGGCGCTGGTGGGGCTCGACTTCGACGCCCCCGTGATGCCGATCTCCATCTCGGTGTTCATCGTGATCACGTGGTTCGCCGCGCTGGTCGGCACGGTGTACACGCCGGAGGGCAAGCTCAGGTACGCGGTGTTCGGGGGTGCGCTGCTGGTCGGCGCGCTGGTCACGCGGATCCTTCTCATCCCGGTCAGGAACTGGACGCGACCGGAGAAACCGGCGTCCCGCAACGACTTCGTCGGCCGCACCGCGATCATCCGGACGGCCAGGGTCACCGAGCAGTACGGGCAGGCCGAGGTGACCGCCGACGACGGCGGTACGGCGGTCGTTCAGGTCAGGGCTGCGCAGAGCACCGACCTCAAGGCGGGACAGACCGCGTTGATCTTCGACTACGACGCCGAGGGCGAGTTCTTCTGGGTCGTGGACATCACCACAGGGGGCTGAACATGGGAGCGATCTCGACCGGGCTGATCGTGCTGATCGCCGTGATCGCGGTTGTGCTGATCTTGGCGTTGATCACGCTGAGCAGACTTTTCAAGAAGTGCGAGCAGGGCAAGGCACTGATCGTCTCGAAGATGCGCAAGGTCGACGTGACCTTCACCGGCACCGTCGTGCTGCCGGTGCTGCACCGCTGCGAGACGATGGACATCTCGGTGAAGACCATCGAGATCCGCCGGGCCGGCAACGAGGGCCTGATCTGCAAGGACAACATCCGCGCCGACATCCGCATCACGTTCTTCGTGCGGGTCAACAAGACCGTCGAGGACGTCATCAAGGTCGCGCAGGCGATCGGCACCGAACGCGCGAGCCACGAGCAGACGCTGCAGGAGCTGTTCAACGCCAAGTTCTCCGAGGCCCTCAAGACCGTCGGCAAGCAGCTCGACTTCGTCGACCTCTACACGCACCGCGACGAGTTCCGCGACCGGATCGTCCAGGTCATCGGTACCGACCTCAACGGCTACAGCCTCGAGGACGCGGCCATCGACTACCTGGAGCAGACGCCGCTCAAGCAGCTCGACCCCGCGAACATCCTGGATGCGCAGGGCATCCGCAAGATCACCGAGCTGACCGCGATCGAGCACGTCAAGACCAACGAGTTCACCCGCAACGAGGAGAAGGAGATCACGCGCCAGAACGTCAGCGCGCGTGAGGCGATCCTCGAGCTCGAACGCCGCCAGGCCGACGCGGAGATCAAGCAGAAGCGCGAGATCGAGACCGCCCGCGCGCAGCAGGAGGCCGAGACGCAGAAGGTGCAGGCCGAGGAACGCCTCAAGGCCAACACCGCGTTCATCCGCACCGAGGAGCAGCTCGGCATCCAGACCGAGAACAAGGCCCGCGAGATCGCCGTCGCCGAGAAGAACCGCGAGCGCGTGATCGCCGTCGAGACCGAGCGCATCGAGAAGGACCGCCTGCTGGAGGTCATCGCCCGCGAACGCGAGACGTCGCTGCGCATGATCGAGAAGGACAAGGAGCTCGAGCACGAGCGGCGCGCGATCGCCGACCTGGTGCGCGAGCGCGTCGCCGTCGAGAAGACGGTGGCCGAGCAGGAGGAGAACATCAAGAAGCTGCGCGCGGTCGAGGAGGCCGAGCGCGAGCGCCAGCAGATCGTGATCCGCGCGGAGGCCGAGGCGCAGGAGTCGCTGGTCAAGGACATCAAGGCCGCCGAGGCCGCGGAACAGGCCGCGCAGCACAAGGCCCGCGAGGCTGTCGTGCTCGCCGAGTCGCGCAACAAGGCCGCGGACCTCGACGCCCGCTCCAAGATCAGGCTCGCCGAGGGCACGCAGGCGGAGGCCGCCGCGAAGGGCCTGGCGGAGGCACAGGTCAAGGAACGGGACGCCGCCGCGTCCGAGGCGCTCGGCCGGGCCGAGGCCGTGGTCGACCGCGAGAAGGCGCTCGCCGACGCCGAGGGCATCAAGGAACGCCTCAAGGGCGAGGCGGAGGGCCTGTCGCACAAGGCCGAGGCGATGGCCGCGCTCGACACCGCGACCCGCGAGCACGAGGAGTACCGCCTGCGGCTCGAAGCCGAGAAGGAGATCCGCCTCAAGGGCATCGACGTGCAGCGCCAGGTCGCCGAGGCTCAGGCGATGGTCCTCGCGGCCGGCCTGGAGAAGGCCGACATCGACATCGTCGGTGGCGACACGATGTTCTTCGACAAGATCGCCGCGTCGATCACCGCGGGCAAGCAGGTCGACAGCTTCGTCGGCAACTCCGACGTCGTGCAGGCGCTGGGCAGCAGGTGGATGGACGGGACGAACAACTTCCCGGAGGACCTGACCAAGATCCTCAGCTCGTTCACCACGGGTGACGCGCAGAACATCGCCGCGGCGATCGCGCTGACCCAGATGGCCAAGAACAACGGCCAGAACGCATGACAGCTCTCGACGCGGGCACTTACGAAGTGCTGCGGGCGAGGCTTGCCGACCAGGCGGCCGAACTCGCCCGCAGCACCGAGGCGCTGAACGACCGGCGCGTCGAGACGTTCGGCAGCACGGCCCTCGAACTCGTCGCCACCGAACGCATCCGCACCGAGAACAACTGCGTGCCGCGCGACATCGTGGCACTCGGTGACGTGATGTTGTTCGGCTACAACGTCTTCATGGGCCTCAAGTCCGAGACTCGGGTCGGCGACGTCTTCGCGGCGCACGGCAGGGACTTCGCCGCGGTCGAGGCGGAGTTCCTCGAGGACCCGAGGTTCCTCAACGACTTCGCCGAGCTGTACCGCTACTACCGCGAGACGCGGCTGCTCCAGCTGCGCATCGTCGAGCAGCGGCTGCTCGCGGTGTTCCAGACGGGCGTGCGGATCGAGGACCTGCACGTCCTGCGCTGGGACGTCGAGGTCGACGGCACCGTCACCTACGTCGACAACCGGGGCGACCGCGACCACGTCTTCCCGCCCTCGCACGACTTCACCTGGGTCGGGACGACCCGCGAGCAGCACGTGCTCGGCCGGCACCCGCACATCGCCATCGACAACGAGGTGTTCGTCGAGACGGTCGGCGGCACGCTCACCGTCAAGATCGAGAACAACACCGAGTCGGGCGAGGGCGTCTACTCCGAGCCCGTCGACGAACCGTTGCAGAGCCTCGCGGACGCCGAGGTCCACCACGCCCGCGTCGGCCCGCTGATCCTGCTGAAGATCCTGCCGTACAAGGAGACCACGCCCCGGCACCTGGTCTTCAACACCCGCACCAAGGAGGTCACGCGGCTCGACGGCATCGGGCAGGCCTGCCAGCGCCTGCCCGAGGACCAGGGGATCATCTTCCCCGGCGGCTACTACCTGGTCACGGGCGCGGACAAGACGTTCGACGTCGACACCGACGAGCTCGAGTTCGAACGGGTCGTCAAGTCCGCGAACGGCGAGGACGTGCTGTTCGTCTACCACGCCCGCCGCGAGGGCCGCAGCCTTCTGCTGCCCTACAACGTGATCCGCAAGGAAGTCGCCACCCCGATCACCTGCCACGGCTACTCGCTCTTCGCCGACGGCACGCTCGTGGTCTTCCGCGAGACCGGCTCCGACGCCGTGCGCGTGCACCCCATGCAGGTGTGGCGCACGCCGTTCATGGCCGACGAGACCCTGCCCGACCAGGCGGGCCCGCTCGCCCGCATCGGCAACGCCGAACTCGTCCGCGGCATCTCGGACTGCCTGTCCATCACCAGGATGAGCGCCGAGATGACCCCGACCGCGCCGGTGTTCGAGGGCCTGATCGCACTGTGCACCAGGGTGGTCGACGGTGTGTTCTGGCTCGACGAGCTCGGGCTCAAGCAGGACGTCCTGGCCGTCCGGGCCACCGCGGAACAGGTGCTGGACGAGTTCGAGGCCGTCCGCACGCTCACCGAGCACGCGGCGCGGCAGCTCCACCAAGCCGCGGAGAAGCTGGCGAGTCTCGTCCGGCTGGCCAGGTCGGCGGCTCCCAGGAGCGCCGACGAGTGGGTCCGCCTGCTCGCCGACCTGCGGTCCGCCCAGGGCCGCCTGATCACCCTCAAGGACCTCCGGTACGTCGACCTCGAGGAGATCGACCGGCGCGAGGCCGAACTGGTCGAGGAACTCGGCGCGTCGGCCCGACGGGCCGTCGCGTTCCTCAGCGGTGAGGGCGCTTTCGACCGGTACCACGAAGAGATCGACCAGATCGCCGCGACGGAGCTGAAGACCGCCGCCGAGGCGAAGCCGTTGCGCGAACGGCTCGCGCAGCAGCAGGCAGGCCTGGAGGTGCTGACCGAGGTCGTCAGCACGCTCGACGCCGCCGACACCACGACCCGCACGCAGATCCTCGCGAGCATCGGCGAGGTGCTGGCCGCGGTCAACCGCGCCAGGGCCACTGTGGACGGTCGCCGCTCGCAGCTCGCGAACGCCGAGGGCCGCGCCGAGTTCGCCGCGGAGTTCGCGCTGCTCGGCCAGGCCATCACGGGAGCGCTCTCGGTCGCCGACACCCCGCAGCGCTGCGACGACCAGCTCGGCCGGCTGTTGCTGCAACTGGAGAACCTGGAGTCGCGGTTCGGCGAGTTCGACGACTTCCTCGCGCAGGTCGGCGCCAAGCGCACGGACGTCTACGAGGCGTTCTCCGCCCGCAAGCAGACCCTGCTCGACGAACGGGCGCGCAAGGCCGACCGCCTCGTCCAGTCGGCCGAACGGGTCCTCGGCACGATCCGCCGCCGGGTCGGCAAGCTGACCTCGACCGACGAGATCAACACGTACTTCGCCGGCGACCCGATGGTCGCCAAGGTCCGCACGGTCGCCGAACAGCTGCGAGAACTCGGTGACGTCCGGGCCGACGAGCTCGACGCGGGTCTGCGCGACGCCCGGCAAGAGGGAGGCCGGGCGCTGCGGGACCGGGCCGACCTGTACGACGGCGCGTCGATCGTGCTCGGTCGTCATCGCTTCCCGGTGACGACCGAGCCGATGAACCTCACCCTCGTGCCTCGCGACGGCAAGCTGTACTACGCCGTCACCGGCACCGACTACCGCAGCGAGGTCACCGACAGCGGATTCGCCGCCACCAAGGGCTTCTGGAACCAGCTCCTGGTCTCGGAGACCGACGCCGTCTACCGCGCCGAACACCTCGCCGCCGTCCTGCTCGCCGAGGGCCGCACCGACGTCGTGAACGCCGCCGCGGAACGCTACGACGAGGGCTACGAGAAGGGCGTTCACGACCACGACGCCGAGAAGATCCTCGCTGTCCTGCAACGGTTGCACGCGGGCGCCGGACTGCTCCGCTACCCGCCGCAGGCCCGTGCGGAGGCCCAGGTCTTCTGGTCCGAGCAAGAAGAAGCGCAACGTGCTGTGTGGCAACGCAAAGCCGAGTCGCTCGCCCGCGCGCGCACGATCTTCGGTGGCACGCACGGCATCCCGGAGCTGACGAAGCAGTTCGGGCTACCGGACCTCGCCGCCGAGTACCTCTTCGAAGAACTCGCCTGCGAGCCGAGGGGATTCGTCACCAGCAAGGCCGCGCGAGCCGTGATCGACAGGTTCCGCGCGGTCGTGCACGAGGACCTGCGCGACCGCGACCTCATCGAGGCGTGGCTGCGGGCGTTCCTCTCCGACGAGGACTGCCCGGAGTTCCCCGAGGTCGTCGCGATCCTGCTCACCGACCTGCCCCGGTACGACTCCAGCGCGTCGCTGACCGAGACCGTCACGGGCCTGCTCGGCACGCACCCGCGCGTGCACAACCAGTCGATGGACCTGCGCCTGGACGAAACCCTGACCAGGCTGAGGGCCTTCACCACCGACCAGGTGCCGGCTTTCCGCGCCTACCAACGGCAACGCGACGAGCTGCTGGCCGGGGAACGCCGCCGGCTCAGGCTCGACGACTACCAGCCCGCGGTGCTGAACACGTTCGTGCGCAACAGGTTGCTGAACGAGGTCTACCTGCCGTTGATCGGCGACAACCTCAGCAAGCAGCTGAACGACGGCACGGGCCTGCTGATGCTGATCTCCCCGCCCGGCTACGGCAAGACGACGCTGATGGAGTACGTCGCGAACCGCCTGGGCATGGTGTTCGTCAAGGTCAACGGCCCCGCGCTGGGCACCGGCGTCACCTCGCTCGACCCGGCGGAGGCACCGAACGCCACCGCGCGCCAGGAGGTCGAGCGGATCAACTTCGCGTTCGCGCTGGGCAGCAACGTCCTGCTGCACCTGGACGACATCCAGCACACCTCACCGGAGTTGCTGCAGAAGTTCATCTCGCTCTGCGACGCCCAGCGCCGCATCGAGGGCGTCTGGGACGGCGACCCGCAGACGTTCGACCTGCGGGGCAAGCGCTTCGCGGTGTCGATGGCCGGCAACCCGTACACCGAGACGGGCCGCGCGTTCCGCGTCCCGGACATGCTCGCGAACCGCGCGGACGTGTGGAACCTCGGCGACGTGCTGTCCGGGCGCGACGAGCTGTTCGCGTTGAGCTACCTGGAGAACGCGTCGGGCTCGAACCCGACGCTGGGCGGTGTCGACGTGGAACCGTTGGTGCGCCTGGCGAACGGCGAGAGCGTCCGGCACGACCACGAGACGGTCGAACTCGACCGCCTGCTCTCGGTCGTGCGGAAGCTGCGCCGGGTCCAGGAGGTCGTGCTCAAGGTCAACCAGGCGTACATCGCGTCCGCCGCCGACCCGTCCGAGCAGCCGTTCCTGTTGCAGGGCAGCTATCGCAACATGAACAGGATGGCCGCGCGGATCGTGCCGGCGATGAACGACGCCGAGGTGGAGGCGTTGATCGACGACCACTACCTGGGCGAGGCGCAGCTGCTCGGCTCGCTCGCGGAAGCGAACCTCGCGCGGCTGCGTGCGCTCAAGGCTTGACGTCGCAGGTCAGTTCGAACCGGTCGAAGTGGTCGAACCGGCCGTCCTCGGGTCCCCGCAGGTCGGCCGGGTCGAGCTCCAGCTCCTCCAGGAAGTCGCAGAACTCCTCGTCGTCCAGCGGCCACTTCAGGCAGTGCTTGAAGTCGTCGCCGAACACCTTCGAGTCGCAGCGCAGCAGGTCGTAGAGGTTCGGCCGGGGCTTGCTGCCCGGTTTCGGCGGTGGCGGTGGCCGGTGACCGGGAGGCGGTGGCGGAGGCCGGTCCTCACCCGCGGCCGGAGGAGGCGGCGGGGGCGGTGGCGGAGGTGGCGGCCGCTGGACCCCGACGGCGGAGACGGTGGTCGTGGCGGTCGCGATGACGACCTCGGGCGGCGGAGGCGGCGGGGCGACGAGGCGGATGTCCACGGGCTTGTCCGGGGGTGCCGAGAACAAGGCCGCGATCAGGGCAGCGCCCATCACCGCAACCGCCGCGGCGAAGTAGCCGCGGCGTCTGACACCTGCCATCGCTTCCGCTCCCCAGGTTCCGCCTGCCCGGTAGCCGCCGTCCCCGTGGAATCGTTGTCCCCGCTAACGGTGTTACAGGCTCAGCCGGTCTTGTCCGGCCCGGCGGAGGTGAGCGAAATCCGCAGGATCACGCGCTGTTCCCGTGCCATCGCGGCCCGGTAGTCGTTCCAGTCCGCGTGCTCGCCGGAGATCGTCCGGTAGTAGGAGACCAGCAGGTCCATGGCCTCGGGCAACGGCACGACCGTCGCGGTCCCGTTGAGCTGGATCCACCGCCCGAAGAAGCTGTCCGGCAGCACGCACAACGAGACGCGCGGGTCACGTTGGACCTGCTTCGTCTTGTACGCGGTGGCCCGTGTGGAAACGAGCACGTCGCCGTTGTCGTCGAGCGCGACGAGCACCGGCGACAAGGCCGGGGTGCCGTCGGACTTGACCGCGCAGAAGACCGCGCGGTGCTGGCTGCGGAGCACGTCCCGTGCCTGGTCCAGGTCCATGGTCTTCATCCTGGCGAGGCGGGACGATGTCCGCATGCCAGATCCGAACTCCGTCAGCTGGCAGATGCACGCGGACCCGACGATGTGGATCGCCGGGATCGCGAGCCTCTACCTGCAGGCGTTGCACCCCAAGGCCGTTGCCGGTGTCGTGCAGAACTCCAACTTCCGGGCCGACCCGCTCGGCAGGCTCAAACGCACGGCGGACTTCGTCGGCCTCGGCGTCTACGGCACCGACGAGGACATCGCGGCCGCGGCGGCACGGGTCCGGGCCACGCACCGGAGCCTGCGCGGTGTCGTTGACGGCCGAACGTTCCGAGTGGACGAACCCGAACTACTGCTTTGGGTGCATTGCTCCGAGGTCTTCTGTTTCGAGTCCGTTCTCTCCCGCGCCGGCTACGGACTGACCGATCGGCAGAAGGACCTCTACTACGCGGAGCAGCGTTTCGCCGCCACGCTCGTAGGCCTGCACGAGGACGAAGTGCCCGGTTCGCGCCGGGAAATGCTCGACTACCTCGAACGGATGCGTCCAAACCTGCGCCGAACGGACGAATCGGACGTGATTTACGACTTCTTGCACGGACCACCCGTGCAAGGTTGGGTCCGCCACGGACTGCCCGTGTACCGGGTCGTAGTAGGCCACCTGGCGTACTCGGTGCTACCCGACTGGGCGCTCGAACTACACGGCCGCGAGCCGTACGACCGTGCTGACCTGTGGCTGAAAATGCTGCGCCGAGCTGCCCTTTTGGTTCCCGGCAAGATCAGGAGACTGGCTCCGCCCGGCCATCTGCGGCACGCGATCGAACGCCACGGCAAGCATGTGACACCGAACAAAGCACGCCTTCCCTAGATGTCATACATCACAGTCGATCATCGCCGCAGGTCCGTAGCATTACGCACGAATCCACAACACCCCCGGAAGGCCTGTCGTGATCCGTCGTGCCGCGCTCCTGACTGCCGTAGCGGTGTTCGCCACCGCCTGTGGGAGCGGTGACACCAGCACAGTCATCGGACGTGCCGACTCCGGGAAGCTGACCATCGGCATCCGCTACGACCAGCCGGGCCTGAGTCAGCGGCGCCTCGACGGCCGGTATGTCGGGTTCGACGTCGACGTGGCCAAGTACGTGGCGAACGAGTTGGGCGTCAAGGAGAACGGCATCACGTTCAAGGAGGCCCGCGGCGCCGCCCGCGAGTCGATGCTGGAGAACGGCGAGGCCGACCTGATCATCGCCTCGTACTCGATCACCGACGCCCGCAAGGAGAAGGTCGCCTTCGCCGGCCCGTACTTCGAGACGGGCCAGGGCATGCTGGTGCGCTACACCGAGGAGTCCATCCAGGGCCCGGAGACCATGAACGGCCGCAAGCTGTGCTCGGTCAAGGGTTCCACCTCCGCGCAGAAGGTGAAGACGGACTTCGCGCAGCAGGTGCAGATCGTCGAGTACGGCCAGTACTCCGACTGCGTGATCGCTCTCATGGCGGGCAACGTCGACGCCGTCACTACCGACGAGGTCATCCTCGCCGGGTTCGCGGCGGAGAACCCCGAGCTGCTCAAGCTCGTCGGCAAGACGTTCTCCAAGGAGCGGTACGGGATCGGCGTGCCGAAGGGCGACACCGAGTCCCGCGACGAGGTGAACTCCGCGATCGAGAAGATGATCTCGAGCGGCGAGTGGAAGCGGGCCCTCGAACGCAACGTCGGTCCGTCCGGGTACGAGATCCCGCAACCACCTGCCATCACCGAGAAGTCCTAGTGCGGCACTAGTTCGTCGCCGCCGACTTCGACGTCCAGGTCGCCCAGTCGATCGTCCACTCCCAGTAGTCGCCGGGAGCGACGCCGCTCGGGTCGGCCGCGCCGAGCTGGATGGTCGACCCGGTGACCTCGACCGGGTCGCCGACCATCGTGAGGTCGTAGAACGTCTTCGCGTTGTCGCTGGACAGGTTCGCGCACCCGTGCGAGACGTTCTCGCTGCCCTGCTGGGGGATCGTCTTGTCGTTCTCGTGCACGAACTCGCCGTTCTGGGAGATCAGCACCGCCCACGTGACCGCGACGTCGTAGTTGTACGTGGTGCTCTTCATCCGGCGTGAGGCTTCCTTCTGCTGCACCACGTGGATACCGGAGCGGCTCACCCGGCCCGGGACGCTCTCCTTGCCGTAGGACGCGGGGAAGTTGTGCAGCAGCGTGCCGTCGCGGTAGATCTCGAACCGCTTGGTCTGCGTGTTCGCCTTGGCCACCAGCGCGCGGTCCGCGATCTTGAACTGCGCGTGCATGTCCGCCTTGCCGTACGCACCGCCGCCGAACGGCACGCCGTAGACGTCGACGTCCAGCTTCACCTCGGTGCTGGGCTTCCAGTACTCCCGCGGCCGCCAGTGCGCCTCGGTGTCGGACAGCCACGCCCACGCGCCCTCGGTCGGCACGGACGTCGTGACGGTCATGGCCTTCTGCACGGAGGCCTTGTCCTGCACCGGCGCGCTGAAGGTCACCTTCAACGGCATCGCGACGCCGTACGTCTGGTTGTCGCCGACGTTCAGCTTCGCGCTGGTCAGCTTGGCGGGCTTGACCGTGCGGAACGAGCCGCTGACCGGCACCTCCGCGCCGTCCTCGCCCTTGGCCGAACCCGACCACGTGTAGAGCCTGTCGTAGCCCAGGTCCTCGGTCGCGACCCAGCGCCCGGCGGTGAGTTCCCCCTGCACCGCCTTGCCCTCGGCGTTGGTGAGCGCGACGGTGGTGAGCGCGCCGCCGGTCACGCCGACCTCGAACGGACCGGCCGGGCTGATCCCCTCACCCGACGCCGGCGTGACCGTCACAGCGGCCTTCGCCTTCTCCTGCGTCTGCTCGACCGGTGCGGTCGACGCCCCCTCGGGCGCGGCGCTGCACGCTGTCAAACCCAGCAGTGCAACCAAAACCAGTGGCCTGAACACGTGCTCCCCCAAGATCCCCTCGCCTGATGCTGAAGAGGACGCACGGCGGTGGAACACGTTGCTTCGCAGATTGCGATCACCCACCTGGACCAGCGGCTTTGCGCCTATTGAGGCACGCAACTGGCCGGTAATGACCTGTAGTGCTATGACCAATCACACGTTAGGCTGACCCGCGCAGGCCGTGGTTTCTGTGTTCGTGCTTCACACGCTCGCGGAACGACACGCGGGCGTGCGGTGCGCTCTCAGCGAGTTTGCCGAACGCCCCCGGGACGGCCGGGGTTGCAAAGTGCAGCCCCAAGCTTTCCTGCGATGGAGGCAGGTTCATGGCACAGGGCACTGTCAAGTGGTTCAACTCCGAAAAGGGCTTCGGCTTCATCGCCCAGGACAACGGCGGCGCTGACGTCTTCGTCCACTACTCGGAGATCCAGGGTCAGGGCTTCCGCACCCTGGAGGAGAACCAGCGAGTGGAGTTCGAGGTCGGCCAGGGCACCAAGGGTCCGCAGGCCCAGAACGTCCGCGCGGTCTGAAGTCTGTAAATAGCCGCAATAGAGCCGTACGTGAGAAGGACCCTCTACCGGGCTCGGTAGAGGGTCCTTCTTCGTTGTTGTCGCCCGGTCTAGTGGCCGCGCTGGCGCGCTTCCCACTCCAGGCGCTGCATGACCCACTCCGTGGCGAGAGCCTGCGGGGAGGTCTGACGTTCGGCGGCGAGCTCCTTGAGCTGCTCGTTGGCCATGAGTTGCAGCCTCAGCTGGTACACCTGCGCACTGCCGAAGCCCGACGCGGTCGTTTCGTTGTCCGCGTCCGGGGCCAGGGCGGCCAGGTATGAGGTCAGCTCCTCGTCGTGCGACGTCTCCGCCTGCTGCGGTTCTTCCGCATCGCGGTGACGGCCGGACTTGGAGCGTCCGAGAGATCCGATAGGCACCGGAACACGATAACGGCTCGGTCACGGAACCCAAACCCCTGTGAGCCGGGTCACCCCAAGGTGTAAATGGCGCTACTCAGAGTGGATCTGCCGCGGGGCTCCCGGATTGCGCGCGAGTGCGACTACGAGCGCGCCGGCCGCCGGGATGGTGCGCCTGATGGGGGTTCGGGGGCTTGCCCCCGAGCCGGGGGTCTGGGGGCGCGGCCCCCAGATGAACACTCCGAATCCGCGAGGCAGCGAAGGCGGAGCCGAGCAGCCTCGCGGACGCGGAGAGGCCCCCGCGCCAGGGGGAGGAACGCGGGGGCCGGAGGGGATCTCCACAGGCGCTGACCGGGGGTGTGTCAGCTTTTGGATTGTTGCACGCGCACGCGGCGGTTGGGGAGTGTTCGCAACGAAGTTCTTATGTTGCCGATGGACGGAAACCCCGTAGTCGCAAGCTATTGGTAACAACGAACACGCTGCTGAAGGCCATTGCGGCCCCCGCGATCATGGGGTTCAGCAGCCCCAGTGCCGCGAGTGGGAGTCCAGCGACGTTGTAGGCGAACGCCCAGAACAGATTCCCCTTGATCGTGCCCAAAGTCTTGCGGGACAACCGGATCGCGTCGGCCGCCACGCGCAGGTCGCCGCGCACCAGGGTCAGGTCGCTCGCCTCGATCGCCACGTCGGTGCCGGTCCCCATGGCCAGCCCCAGATCCGCGGCCGCGAGGGCCGGCGCGTCGTTCACGCCGTCGCCCACCATCGCCACAACTCGGCCCTGTGCCTGGAGATTCCGGACCGCTTCGACTTTGCCGGACGGCAGGACCTCGGCGATCACCTCGTCGATGCCGACCTCGGCGGCGACCTGGCGGGCCGTGGAATCGTTGTCACCGGTCAGCAGCACCGGGTGCAGGCCGAGTTCCTTGAGTTCCGCGATCGCTTGTGCGGACGTGGGTTTCACGACGTCCGAGACGGCGATGAGCCCGACAACCTTGTCATCAAAGGAAACCGCGACAACAGTCCGAGTTGTGTGGGCGGCCAGGGCCTCGGTCAGTTCCCGGGAAAGGGGAACGTCGCGCACCCGGCCGACGGTGACGCTCCGTCCTTCCACGACTCCGCTGACACCGACGCCGTCCGTGGAAACGAAGTCCGACACCGGCGGCACCTCGGGAGCCGCGCGCACGATCGCGGCGCCGATGGGGTGTTCCGACGCGTTCTCGACGGCCGCGGCGAACCGCAGCACCTCGTCGCGGTCCCAGCCGTCGGCGGGCAGCACGTCGACCAGCGTCAGCCGGCCGGTGGTCACGGTGCCGGTCTTGTCCAGCACGACGGTGTCCACCCGCCGCGTCGACTCCAGCACCTCGGGGCCCTTCACCAGGATCCCGAGCTGGGCGCCGCGGCCCGTGCCGACGAGCAACGCCGTGGGGGTCGCGAGGCCCAGCGCGCACGGGCAGGCGATCACCAGCACCGCCACCGCCGTCGTCACCGCGAACTCGAGCGGCCGTCCGGCGAGCAGCCAGGCGCCGAACGACGCCAGCGCGATCAGCACGACCACGGGGACGAACACGGCGGACACGCGGTCCGCCAGCCGTTGCACCTCGGCCTTGCCCGCCTGGGCCTGCTCGACCAGCCTGGCCATCCGCGCGAGCTGGGTGTCCGCGCCGACCGACG
This sequence comes from Lentzea sp. NBRC 102530, assembly GCF_030269365.1. Taxonomy (GTDB): domain Bacteria; phylum Actinomycetota; class Actinomycetes; order Mycobacteriales; family Pseudonocardiaceae; genus Lentzea. Next base: position 162,324 of record NZ_BSTF01000019.1, on the reverse strand, counting down.
ACGCCTCGACGACCAGCCGGCCGCCCGCGTTCACGGTCCCGCCGACCACCTGAGCGCCCACGCCGACCTCGACCGGCACCGATTCGCCGGTCACCATCGAGCGGTCCACGGCCGAACTGCCCTCGACCACCAGGCCGTCGGTGGCGATCCGCTCACCCGGACGGACCACGAAACGATCGCGAACCCGGAGCAGGCCGACCGGCACGCGGGTCTCCACGCCGTCGCGCAGCACCGCCACGTCCTTGGCGCCCAAGGCGAGCAACGACCGCAGGGCCGCACCCGCGCTGCGCTTCGACCGGGCCTCCAGCCAGCGCCCGAGCAGCAGGAACACGGTCACGCCGACCGCGACCTCGAGGTAGATGTCTCCAGAGGTCGTCGGCCGCGGCAGCAGGCTGAACTCGTGCCGCATGCCGATGACGCCGGCCTCGCCGAACACCAGCGCGTATAGCGACCACAGGTACGAGACCGTGACGCCCATCGACACCAGGGTGTCCATGGTGCTGGCGCCGTGCCGCGCGTTGACGGCGGCCGCGCGGTGGAACGGCCAGCCGCACACCCACACGACGACGCTCGCCAACGCCAGCGACACCCACTGCCAGGTGGGGAACTGCCAGGCCGGGACCATCGAGAACGCGATCACCGGCACGCCGAGCGCGGCGGCCAGCACGACCCTCAGCCGCAGCTCACCGGCCTCGTCCACCTCGGGAGCCTCCGGCTGGGGCTCCTCGGCGTCGTAGCCCGCCGCCCGCACCGTCGACACGAGGTCGTCCACCCGCAGGTTCTCCGGGAACTGAACGCTGGCCTTCTCGGTCGCGTAGTTCACGGTGGCGGAGACGCCGTCGAGCTTGTTCAGCTTGCGTTCGATGCGGTTCGCACAGGAAGCGCACGTCATGCCGCTGATCGAGAGCTCGACGTGGCGAGGCTCGGTGGTGGTCATGCGACCTGGTACCCGGCCTCGGTCACGGCGGCGACGACCTCGGCGCGGTCGAGTTCGCGGTCGCTGGTCACGGTGACGGCGCCGGTCTCGAGGACGACGTCGACGCCCGTGACGCCGGCGACCTCGGTCAGCTCCTCGGTGACGGAACTGACGCAGTGGCCGCAGGTCATGCCGGTCACGGTGTAGGTGGCGCTGACGCTCATCGGAGCCCTTTCTCTCTACGGGGCTCCGAGTCTATACCCCCCTGGGGTACGGGATCTACTGAGGACTCTCGGGTTTGGGCTGGTCCAGCTTCTGGAGATCGGTCTCGATCTTGTTGACCAGGTCGTCCAGGCCTTCGAGCATCTTGTCGAGCTCGGCCATCCGGGAACCGAAGGCGGACTCGATGTCGGCGTCGATGGTGTTCAGGTCGATGCCGCTGAGCGCCTTGAAGATCGCCTCCTGGTCGACCTCCGGAGGTGTCTGGGACGCGTTTTGGCCCTCTGCTTCGGGGGAAGGCTCCGGCGTGGGGTCGGTCATGGGTCCATCATCCCCTGGCGACTTCCTCACCAGAAACCTGCCGCACCTGTACGGAAAGTAACGCTGGGTGGCGGTGGAATCACTCTGCGGGGGGCTGCGGCCGTTGTCCCAGGTCGCTTAGCCTCCCGACACACCTCAAGTCGGGGAGGGTGCTATGAGCGGGTCGCTGGAAGTGCGGAAGTTCCTGTTCACCCAGGACGACGGCATGTCACAACGGGGTGGGCCCAACGTGCCCGCCCAACGCAACGGAGAACCGTCGCGGATCTCGGACGACCAGGTCCACCGGGCGAGGCTCGCGGTCGCGCGCAGTGCTCTCGGCACGGAGGACTGCCGGATGCTGCTCGACATGCTCGGGCTGTCGCCGGGCGAGGACGGTGGGGCGCCTCCGGTGCAGCGGTGAACGCGAAGGCGGCCCTGACTCGAGGCGCGCACCCCCCGGAGCGCGTCTGTCGGAACAGGGCCGCATCCCGAAACATACCCACGGGTCTCTTTCGCGGCAACGGCTAGTGTTCGGGCCATGCCCCAGCAGGACAGGGCGCACGCGACGCGTGAGGCGATACTCCACGCCGCTGCGGAGGAGTTCGACCGGCTCGGCTACGAGCGCACGTCGCTGACCGCCGTGCTCGCGCGGGCCGGGCTGACCAAGGGCGCGTTCTACTTCCACTTCCCCTCCAAGGAAGCGGTCGCCGACGCGCTGGTCGAACGGCAGAGCGAACTGTGGGCGCGGGTGCGGGAGGCGTGGCGGGAACGCGGCGCCGATCCGCTGAGCACCCTGCACGGGATGTTCGTGGAGTCGGCCGACCGGATGGCGGCGGACGTCGTGCTGCGCGCCGGCGTGCGGCTCAACGCCGATCGCGAGGTCGGTTATCCGGGGGTGCCGAGCACGCACGTCATGTGGGAGAAGCTCGTCGCCGCGTACGTGATCGAGGCGGCCGAACGCGGAGACCTCCGTCCCGGTGTCGATCCCGAGGCCGTCGCCCGCACGTTGTGCAGCGCCGCCCTCGGTTCGCGGTTGATCTCTTCGGCGACGACGGCCTGTGCCGATTACCCGGAACGGATGCGCGAGGTTCTGGGGTACGTGCTGCCGTGCGTGACGGCGGCCGGGTGGAAGTTGTCTGGATCACAAACTGCGTCTGAACCGGCGTGACGGGGCTCCGAGGCCCTGAACAGGCGTTTGTTGATCTGACTGTTTCCGCTCTGGGGCGGGTTTGAGCAGGTCAGCACATAAGTGGGACCCCCGTTTTGGAGGTGCGCGGACCTATGGCATATGCTTACGATGCTTCCAGAGACCAGCTAGTCCCCATCATCTAGCGGCCTAGGATCCCGCCCTTTCAAGGCGGTCGCGCGGGTTCGAATCCCGTTGGGGGCACGCAGTGAGATGTAGTACTGTACGACAAGCAAGAGCAAGGCCCAGTGGCGCAGTTGGTTAGCGCGTCGCCCTGTCACGGCGAAGGTCGCGGGTTCGAGTCCCGTCTGGGTCGCTTTTTCTTCTCATGGCCAGGTAGCTCAGTTGGTACGAGCGACCGCCTGAAAAGCGGTAGGTCGGCGGTTCGACCCCGCCCCTGGCCATCCTTCTTGGAAAGAAGCCCCGCAGTTCGCTGCGGGGCTTCTTTCGTTATGCGGTGAAGGAGATTCGCGCGATCGCTTGGTCGTCGTGCGTTTTGTAGCGCGGCCACCGCCGGTGCTCCGAATCACCGCGTTCCGCTTCCCGGATTCGGTCGAGCACTTCGCCCAGTGGCAATTGCTTCAGGTCTTCCCACGCGAAGAGCCCGTACTCGGACACTCCACAGGAGACACCGTCTGTGAGAGCGATCACACTCGTGATCTCGTTGCGGCGCCAGGAGGTCGTGAGGGCCTGGTGTCCCGCAACGGGATCGGCCTCCGCGACCCAGTAACCGCCCGGCTTGTTCTTCCAGCGGAGGATGTCCGGGTCGGGCCTCAGGTCTTCGAGCCGCGTGTCCTCGAGGACGTGGGGGGACTGTCCGAACGCGACCACCGGGGTGTCGCACAGGACGAGGGCGTCGATCGTCTCGTCGTTCCAGCGGACGATCGAGGCCGTCGACGACGGGGAGTCGCCGGGGGTGAGGCCGTGTTCCCCGGTGAGGTTCTCGATCGCCTGCGCGAGGAGGTCGGTCAGCGGGTCGTCGTTCATCAGCCGCGCCAGTTCGTCGGCGAGTTTCCCGGCGTACCAGCCACCGTTGCGGTCGGGCGGCCTGGTGCGCGAGGTGACGCCGTCGAGCACGATCACGGCGTTGGGGGTGATCCGGATCCGGTCCTCGTTGGTGTGCCCCGGTGCTGCCTGTTCAGCAGTCTCGATCTTCACCCGGCCACCGTACGTGTCAACCTTGGTTGACGAACTGGTGTTGTCAACGTACGTTGACATCATGACGGAAGCGACGGATCTCGCCACAGCGGCCGGTGATCGCGACCCGAAGGTCGGGTTGCGCGCCGTCAGCGCGTTGCGGCGGCTGCTGGAACACCTGGAGGCCGCCCAGGTCCGCAGTGCGCGGACACAGGGTTGGTCGTGGCAGGACATCGCGGCGGAACTCGGGGTGTCCCGCCAGGCGGTGCACAAGAAGCACGGGGGTCGATGATGATCGCGGAGCGGTTCACGAAAGAAGCCCGCGAGGCCGTGAAGGCCGCGGTGAAGGAGGCCGAACGGGTGCACGCACCCGAGGTCGGCGTGGAACACCTGATGCTGGCGATCCTCGACGCGCCGGTGCTCGCCGGGTTCGACCTGCCGCGCGAGGAGCTGGAGACGGCGTTCCGGGACTACCGGCGCAAGGGCGGGCTGACCAAGGCGGACGCGGAAGCGTTGCGGGGCCTGGGGATCGACGTCGACGCGGTGATCGAGACCGCGGAGCAGTCGCTCGGCGAGGGGGTACTGCGACCGGGGCCGCGCCGGCGGTGGTTCGGGATGCCGCTGGAGCCGGACTTCAAGAAGGCGCTGGAGAACTCGTTGCGCGAGTCCCGCGACCTCCGCCACAACTACCTCGGGGTGGAGCACGTCCTGCTGGCTCTGTTGCAGGGCAAGGGGATCGTGGCGGAGGTGCTGACCGAGCGGGGGGTCACGTACGGGGAGATCCGCAAGCGGGCCGCGAGCGCTCGCGCCACGTGAGCGCGGGCAGGAAGAGCTGCGCGAGCGGGCCGACGCCGAGCGCGTAGAGGACCGTGCCGATGCCGACCGTGCCGCCGATCAGCCAGCCGGTGGCGAGCACGACCAGTTCGAGCACGGTCCGCGTGACGCGCAGGGAAATCCCCGTGCGGCGGCAGAAACCGGTGACCAGGCCGTCGCGCGGGCCCGGTCCGAGGCGGGAGCCGACGTACGCGGCGAACGCCACGGCGTTGAGCACGATGCCCAGCGTCAGGAACACGATCCTCGGCAGAAGTCCTTGCGGGGCGGGCAGGATCGCGAGCGTCACGTCGACGCTGACCGCGATCAGCACGACGTTCGCGATCGTGCCCACGCCCGGCTTCTGCTTCAGCGGGATCCAGGCCAGCAGCACCAGGACGCCGGTGATCGCGGTGATCAGGCCGAAGCTCAGCCCGGTGCGCTTCGCGAGGCCCTCGTGCAGCACGTCCCACGGGTTCAGGCCGAGCGTCGCGCGGATCTGCAACGCCATGCTCGCGCCGTAGAGCCACAGGCCTGCGGCGAGCTGCGGGAGGCGGCGGGCGGGTGAGATCCGGACGGAGACCTGGTGGAGTGCGGTCATGGAGGCCATGTGGCCATGCTGCGCCTCGATTGGCCTGGTAATCCATAGCCAATTCGTCATAATTGGCCTCATGCTCCCACCAGGTGGACGTATGTCGGGTGCTCGGCTCGCGCGGTTGCTGGGCGAATGGCGGCGTGGAGGTGCCCGGCAGGGGTCCGTTGATCTCGCCGCTGCGCTGAAACTGCTGGTCGCGGACGGGCGCTTGCCGGTCGGGACGCGGCTGCCGTCCGAACGGGAGCTCACCGGCGCGTTGCCCGTGAGCCGCACCACCATCACCGCCGCGCTGGACCAGCTGCGCGTCGAGGGCGTGGTGGAGTCGCGCCGCGGCGCCGGGTCGTGGATCAACGGACCGGTCGGCACGGGCGGCGGCATCACCGGGGGCGACGACACGTTGATCGACCTGTCCCGCGCCGCGCCGGCGGCGTTGCCGTCCGTGCGGCTCGCCATGGACGTGGCGATGAGCCAGATGCCGGAGCACCTCGCGTCGCACGGGTACGACGAGCGAGGTCTGCTCGTGCTGCGGCAGCGGATCGCGGACCGGTACGCGGCGCGTGGGTTGCCGACCTCACCCGACCAGATCGTGGTGACGTCCGGGGCACAGCACGCGTGGGCGCTGGTGCTGCGGCTGTTCGTCGGGCCCGGTGACCGGGTGCTGGTGGAGCAGCCGAGCTACCCCAACGCACTGGAGGCCGTGCGGGCGTCGTTCGGGATCCCGGTGCCCGTGCCGATGCTGGCCGACGGGTGGGACCTGGACGGTTTCGAGGCCGCTTTGCGGCAGGCGGGCCCCCGTTTGGCCTATTTGATTCCCGATTTCCAGAACCCGACCGGACTTCGAATGTCGTCCGAGTCGCGGGAAATGCTTTCCGCCGTGCTGAGGAAAGCGCGTACTCCACTGGTCGTCGATGAGACCCTGGTGGAGCTGGCGCTGGATCCGGGTCCGTCGCCGTTGCCGATGGCGGCGTTCGGCGGGGACTCGGTGGTGACGCTGGGGTCCGCGAGCAAGTCGCACTGGGGCGGACTGCGGATCGGCTGGATCAGGGCTTCCGCCGACCTGGTGCACCGGCTGCTGTCGACGCGGGCGGCGATCGACCTGGGCACGCCGGTGTTCGAGCAGCTCGTGCTGGCCGCGTTGCTGGAGTCGCCGGAAACCGTTCTGGCGCAACGCCGTGCCGAGGCGCTGGTGCAGCGGGACGTGGCCGTCGCGACGCTGCGGGCACATTGTCCACAGTGGAGTTTTGAGGTGCCGGCCGGTGGGCTCGGGGTGTGGTGCACCCTCGACGGTCCGGTGAGCACCCGCGTCGCCGTCGTGGCGCAGAACCACGGCCTGCGCCTGGTTCCCGGTCCGCGGTTCGCGGTGCACGGAGGGTGCGAGCAGATGCTCCGAGTGCCGTACACGCAGTCACCCGAAGTGCTGCGTCTCGCGATCGGCCGTTTGGGTGTGGTGGCTGCAACCGTTGCAGGAACAGGCTTTCCGGCGGACGCCGACCTGTCGGTGCCGGTCGCGTGAGACACGTCGGCCCGGTCTCCCGCAGCGGTGGAGACCGGGCCGACGAACTAGCAAACGAGAGGCCTGCGGCGGGGGACGTCCCAGGGATTGGCGTCCCCCGTCCGCAGGTTTCCCGTGTGGTCCGAGACTGCGGGGGCAGCGCGGCACTCGGACCAGACCCGACCTGCCAGGGCGCGGTTGGCAGGTCAGGAAGACTGGGTTCCTTGCGTACAACGGGAAATGTGTTGCGGAGTTACTCGCGCGACGGAACGAGACGGTCACAAATCGCGCAGAAGGCAGACTTGTCCTGTCGGACTCAGTCGGGTGACGTTGCCGGAAGGCCCGGAATGCTGCCGGGCGCAGTGCCGTCGCGACGCTCCTCGACCGACCACGTGGTGGGCGGGAAGAGCGAGTTGTGCGACGTCAGGACGGCGAGCACGCCGCGCGTGCCGCCGGAGTTGTCGGTGTGGCCGGACGACACGGAGGCCGTCGCCACGACGGGAGCCTGCTGCTGAACGGGCAGCGGGGCGTCGGAGCCGGGAGCGGACCACGTGAGGTCGCTCACCGGAGCCGGAGCGGTCTGCTGGGGTGCCGCGACGGGAAGATCGGGCAGGAGCGGCACGAGCTTGCGGGCCACCGGGGCCGGCGGTGCGGGCGGCGGCGGAGGCAGCTGGACCTCGGCGGCCAGCCTCGCGGCGATCTTGGCGGCGCGCACCTGGGCCTTGGCCTGGACGACCTCGGGCGGCGCCTCGTTGCGGATGGTGCCGTAGCGCGTGTTGCCCTGCGAGCCGCTCTCGAAGTCGAGGGCCGGGCCCTCTTCCTCGGGCTCCTCGGGCTCGGTGACGACCGGCGCCTCGACGACCGGGGGCACGAGCTTCTCGGGCTGGTGCTTCTCGATGATCGACGCGGTGAAGGCCTGGGCCCACCCGGCGGGGTCCTCGAGCAACTCGGGTGCGGCGGTGGCGGCCTCGGACGGTGCTTCCGCCGTGATGTCGGCGACGGGGGGCGCTTCGGCCGTGATCTCGATGGCCGGGGGCGCTTCCACGGGGGTCTCGGGGCTGGCGGAGGCGGTCGCGCCGCTCAACAGCCAGGCGGCGGCGGTGAACCCGCCGAGCGCAGCGGCCCGCAGCAGCAGTGCACGTGCTCCACCACTCGCCACAGGATCACCACCCGTCCACCGTTTCAGGTCACCCTCAACGCACAGCGCCGTCGGAGGTCGACGTAGAGCTATGTCTAGCACCGGAGAGTGACTTCGTGAACCAACTCGCCGCGAAACACCCGGAAGGGCGGTCCTGTGCGGCTGTCCGTGTCGCCCTGATCAGGCATGAACACCGTCAGTGTCGTCATCGGATCGAGTGACTTTGCGCCTTGGTCCCCTGTGGACCGTGTCGCGGCGGGGGATGGTGTCCGTTGTGGACGCTCTCAAGCAGGTCGGCAGCCTCTCTGAGCTGGTCGATCACGCCACCCGCGCGGTGGGCCCGGTGGTGGTGCACGATCCTGCGGGACCAAACGAGTGCTTGGTCCGTTCGGGGGAACTGGTGGTGCTGCCGACGGATGCACCCACTGTGCGCAAGCGCTTGCGATCGGCCTACTCCCACGAGGAGATCGCCGCAGGTGCCATCCGCATCCACCTGAAGGCCGCCGATCGGGCGTCCGTCGTCCCGATCGCCCTGGAGGTCGGCGCCGCCCCGAACCACGTCCACCTGGCGTGCCCGATCATGATCGGCACTTCCCGCCCGGTGATCGGCGAACGCCTGCCCGACCTCCTCGGCGAGGGCACGGTCGCGTTGCTCGACACCCCTCTCGAAGCCCCGCACGGTGCGTTGGTCGCCGGTGTCCTCCGCCACCACGGCGCCACCGTCCGCTCGTTCCCCGTCCTGACCGCCCCGGGCTTCGGTGACGACCTGACCCTGGCCGCGGCCTTGAGGGCCACCCGCGACCTGCCGGTCGTCCTGGTCGCCTCCGGCACCTACACCTTCGACGACCGCTGTCCGCCGGTCCTCGCCGGCTGCGGCCGCAACGTGGTCGCCGCCGCGGGCAACGGCGGCTCGCCCCGCCCGTGGTGGCCGGCCGCCCTCCCGTCCGTGACGTCGGTGGGCTCCACCGACCCGTTCTCCGGACGCGGCCCCTGGGTGAACGTCCAGGCCCCGGCCGTGGACGTCCCCTCCTCCGTCGGCTCCTCCCAACTGCTGTGCACCGGCACCTCGTTCGCCGCGGCCCTTCACGCCGCCACCCTGGTGCCCGTGCCGTAGCAGCTGAACCCGAGGTGAGCGACGGCCCGCGCGGCCTCCACGGGGTGCGCGATCCGTTCATGCACCTGCTCCATGGCCACGCTGACCTGCGCATCCGGCACTTCGAGCACACTCGCGACGACCGCCCTGGTCCCCGCGTCGAGGAACGCCCGCGCCAGCCCCGACTCGCACGCCGACAGCACCACGGTGTCCGGCGGGTCCTCGATCCGCGCGAGGTCGTAGCCGTAAAGCGGCCCGTCTTCGAGTTCGAGGTAGGAGAACAACGGGTTTTCTTCGTTCACGTGCCCGTGCGCCGCAATGTGCGCGACTCCAGCCCCTTCGAGAGCTTTCAAGGTCTCGTCCACAGTGGATTTCGCGATGGTGCCGCCGTGCTTCTTCCGCAACGCGACCGCCTCTCGTCCCACCCGAGGCCCGGTGACCCACACCCGCTCCCCGGTCCGTCCTCCTCGCCAGCCGCTGAGGCTGGGCAGCACGTGCACCCTGGGCCCCAGCGCGGCCCAGGGCAGGTCGTGCAACACCCCGTCCGGCACCACGACGACCTCCTCGACGTCCGGCAGCAGGTCGAGTTCGACCGCCCTCCCGGCCCGCACCGCGAGCCTCGCCGTCCGGACCAGTTCGCCGGGGTCCTCCACCACCCGCATCCGGGCCCGGCCACCGATCACCGTGACCGCCTTCATCCGCCCGTCGTGCACGACGAAACTGACCAACGGCAGCCCCGTCCCCACCCCCGCCCGCGGCTTCCCCCGCGCCGCCAGAGCGAGCGACAACCGGCGAACGTCCCTCTCCGCCGACTCCACCGGCAACCCGAACGCCCGCGCCCGCCGCAACTCGGCGAGCGCCCGCGCGAGCGCGGGGTCGTTGGGGGGCAACGACACCGGCGCCCGGTGCCGTTCCGACCACTCCAGCACCTCCCGCGCCGTCCTGGCCAGCGTCAACGCGTGCCCGGTCAACTCACGGCGAGGCCAGTCGCCGTGGTGCTCGTCGAGCACCCGGATCCCGGCCCGGCACGCGGCGAGCGCACCCCGCCGATCCGACCGCCGGGCGTGCGCGAGCCACCCCAGCGCGCGGGTCTGCGCGGACCCGCGAAACCGATGTGCCGCAACGGCGTCGACCTTGCCGGCGGCGAGCATGAACTCGACGTCCGCCCCACCCAGCTGCACGGCGGGCCCGGGATCACCGTCCCTCAACGCACACCGCGCGCTCAACACCGCCAACTCCGGTACGTGCCGGTTGCACCGCCGCACCAACTCCATCGCCGGCGCCAACACCCGCCTCGCCTCGGCCGTGAGTCCGGCGGCCAGCAACGCCTCGGCCCGGTCGACGAGAGCCTCGGGCTTGCCGGCCGAATCCAGCCCGGCCCCGGCCGCCTCCTCGTACCGCCGCAACGCCAGCGGCAGGTCCCCGGCCAACATCGCCACGAAGCCCTTGTTGTGCAGGCACATCGCTGCCCGCCCGACCTCCCCCAGCGCCAGCAGCAGGGTGTGCGCGGCGCTGAAGTCCGCGTCGGCGGCCGCCAGCCTGGACGCTTTGCACCGGGCGATCCCGCGCCCGACCAGTGCGTTGGCGAGCCACCTCTGATCCCCGTACCGCCGCAGGTCCCTGATGACGGCGGTGAGTTCGGCGATCGCCAGCCGGGGTTCGGCCGACCCGCAGAGGTGCAACCCGCGCAGACACCTGGCCCGCGTCAACTCCGCACCCCGCAGGTGAGGCGTGGCCAGGTCGAGGTGCCGAAGGCTCTGCCTCGGTCGTCCCCGGTCCAGGTCGATCCACGCCAGCGTGAGGTGGAACCGAGCCTCGCCGGTCAGCTTCAGGCCGCGCTTCGCCAACCGGGCGGCGACGTCGAGGTGGCCGAGTTCGACGTGGGCGACGCTGAGGTCGTGCAACGCGTCGGCGCGCTGGGCCTCGGTGCCGCGGACCTCGGTCGTGGCGATGGTGGCCCGCGGGTCGGCGGTGGCGCTCATGCGACGAACCACCCCGTCGTGAGGCCCAGCTCCGGCACCGTCACGCACAACGGGCCGGGGCTGACGTCGGCGCGGAACCACCCTTCGGCGTCCGGTGCCAGGGCTCGCGTCGACTCCGGCGAGCGGACCTCGACGGGATGGACCTCGTCCAAGACACCGGTCAGGTGGAGGCCTGCCGGGGACGGATCGAGTTGGAGGTGGAGGCGGCCGGTGCCCACGTGGAAGGTGAGGTGGCGGGAGGAGCCGCGGACCGGTTCGTGGACGGGGTCCATCGGGTCGAGGCCCGTGGGGTGTGGGGTGAGCGCCGGTGGGGGTGTGTCGAGGCGGAAGAGGTCGGCGATCTCGTCGAGCAGCGAGTCCCTCATCGAGAACCTCCAGGCTTGCACTGGCTGTGGACTGCGGATGGGCGGTGGACTGCGGACGGGTTGTGGACTGCGGACGGGTTGTGGACTGCAGGTGCCGTCGCCACTTCGCCTGCGTTGTGGGTGGCGAGGGGGCTGTGGACAACGGGCACCGCCGCCACCTCTCCTGCGCTGTGGATGGCGAGCAACGAGGCCGTGTGGATGGCCGGCGCGGGGTCGATGCGGTCCAGCACCCGCGCCAGGCGGGGCAGCAGGTCGTCGGCGCTCATCGCAGGTCCGCCACCTTCCGTCGCAGGTCCGCGAGGCAACGGGTGCGTGTCGAGCCAACGCTCCCCACCTTCATCCCCAGGGCGTCGGCAACCTGTGCATAACTCAGTTCGGGGTTGTGGGCGGCGATCCGCAGCAGCCGCTGGCACCGTTCGTTCAAGGTCGTCAGCGCGGCCCACAGCCGACGCTGCCGCTCCGACGTGATCGCGGCCTCGTCAGGGGTGGGCAGCGGTGACGAGGGCTCCCAGAGGTCGTACGAGACCTCGCGGCCGCGCACCCGCAGGACCGCGATCGACTGCCGGGTGGCGGTACGGACCAGCCACAGGCCCAGCGCCTCGGGCGAGTGGATGCGGGAGAGGTGTTCGGCCAGGCAGAGCCAGGTGCACTGGTAGACGTCGCAGGCGTCGGCGTGGCTCAGGCGGAACGATCTGGGCACCGACCAGACCAGGCGTGAGTAGCGTTCGACCAGCGCGTCCCACGAGCAGGAACCGGTGCGCCAGCCGACGAGGAGTTCCGTGTTCGATTCCATGCCATTTGGAGTCGAACACGGTCCGGGAGGCTCCCGGCCTCACCCGAAAGTGGGTTGTCCACAGGTGTGGAGAAACTCATCCACACCTGTGGACAACTAGAGCTTGTGGAGGCGCTCCACGGCTTCGTCGATCACCGCGTCCTGCTTGCAGAAGGCGAACCGGATCAGGTGCTTCCAGTCGTCCGGGCGGTCGGTGAACACCTGGACGGGGACCGCCGCGACGCCGATCCGGGCGGGCAGGTCGCGGCACAACGACAACCCGTCGGAGTAGCCCAGCGGGCGGACGTCGGCGCAGATGAAGTAGGTGCCCTCGGAGGAACGGACCTCGAAACCGGCGGCGCGCAGGCCCTCGGCGAGGCGGGCTCGCTTCGAGGCCAGGGAGTCGCGCAGGGACGAGACCCAGTCCAGTTCGGCGGTCAGGGCGTGGGCGACGGCGGGCTGGAACGGGGCGCCGCCGACGAAGGTCATGAACTGCTTCGCGGCGCGCACGGCCGAGACCAGCTCGGCAGGCCCGCAGACCCAGCCGATCTTCCAGCCCGTGCAGTTGAACGTCTTGCCGGCGCCGGAGATCGACAACGTCCGCGACGCCATGCCGGGCAGGGACGCCAGCGGGATGTGGACCAGACCGTCGAACACCAGGTGCTCGTAGACCTCGTCGGTGATCGCCAGCAGGTCGTGCTCGACGCACAACGCGGCGATCGCTTGGAGTTCTTCCAAGCGGAACACCGTGCCCGTCGGGTTGTGCGGCGAGTTCACCAGCACGGCACGCGTTCGCGGCGTGACGGCCGCACGCAGGGCATCGACGTCCAACGCCAAACGGCCGGACGCGTCCTCACGCAGGCCAACGGTCACCCGCGTCGCACCGGCGAGAGCCACCGAAGCGGCGTAGGAGTCGTAGTAGGGCTCGATCAGGATCACTTCGTCGCCGGCCTCGACCAGGGCCAGCAACGAAGCCGCGATCGCCTCGGTCGCACCCACGGTGACCAGCACTTCCGAATCCGGATCGTACGAGAGTCCGTACCGCGAACGGTGCGCGGCGACGGCCCGGCGCAGCACCGGCATGCCGGGGCCGGGCGGGTACTGGTTCACCCCCGACGCGATCGCCGACTGGGCCGCCGCGAGCATCGACGCCGGACCGTCGGTGTCGGGGAAGCCCTGACCGAGGTTGACTGCGTCGTGCTGCACGGCCAGCGCCGTCATCTCCGCGAAGATGGTCGACGTGAACGGCTGCAACCGGGGAACTAGCGCTGGTACCCGCACAACGCAGGATCTTCACGGACAATGGTGTCGTGGAGCAACTGACCGCCGCTGACCAGCAGAAGCGCACCGACCTGCGCAAGATGAAGCTCGTCGCGACGAGCTTCCTGATAGGCGCGACGATCATCTTCTTCGGCACGCACGCGTTCGAGGGTGCCTGGGTCGGCTACGTCCGCGCGGCGGCCGAGGCGGGCATGGTCGGCGCGCTCGCCGACTGGTTCGCGGTCACGGCGCTGTTCCGCAGGCCGCTCGGGCTGCCGATCCCGCACACCGCGATCATCCCCGAGCGCAAGAACATGTTCGGCCAGACGCTCGGCGACTTCGTCGGCGTCAACTTCCTCAGCCCGGAAGTGGTGCAGGACAAGCTGCGCAGGGCCGGCATCGCGGAACGCGCCGGTGCGTGGATCAAGCAGCCCGAGAACGCCGAACGCCTCACCAACGAGCTGTCGAACGTCCTCAAGGGCGCGATCACCGTCCTCAAGGACGAGGAGGTCCAGGCCGTCCTGGAGCAGGCGATCGTCAAGCGGGTCACCGCGAAGCCGTGGGGCCCGCCGCTCGGCAAGCTGCTCGGCCAGGTCCTCAGCGACGGCGCGCACCACAAGCTCGTCGACCTCATGTGCGACCGCGCCTATGAGTGGGTGCGCGACAACTACGACAAGGTCAGCCTGATCGTCACGGACCGCGCGCCCACGTGGTCGCCCAAGTTCGTCGACGCCATGCTGGGCGACAAGGTCTACACCGAGCTCGTCAACTTCGCGTGGGCCGTCAAGACCGACGTCAACCACCCGATGCGCCTCGCCGTCGACCAGTTCATGATCGAGTTCTCGTCCGACATGCAGACCGACCCGGCCACCATGCAACGCGCCGAGCAGGTCAAGCAGCAGGTGATCAACCACCCCGACGTGCAGAAGGTCATCAGCAGCGCCTGGGGCACGGCCAAGAAGATGCTGCTCGACGCCGCCGAGGACCCGGGCAGCGAACTCCGCAAGCGCGTCACCCAGGGCATCATCACGCTCGGCACCAACCTCACCGACGACCCCGCGCTGCGCGCCAAGGTCGACGGCTGGCTGGAGCAGGCCGCCGGGTACGTCGTGCAGAACTACCGCGCGGAGATCACCACGCTGATCACGGACACGGTCGAGCGCTGGGACGCCGAGGAGACCTCGCGCAAGATCGAACTGCAGGTCGGCAGGGACCTGCAGTTCATCCGGATCAACGGCACCGTGGTCGGCGCGCTCGCCGGCCTGGTGATCTACACCGTGGCCAACGTGCTGTTCTGAAGATCTCGGGTGCGTTTTCGGAACGTGCGGGCCTTCTCGCGGTTCCCGCACACCTGCATCGAGCACCAGGTGCGCGAGCGGTTGCGCGAACGGTCGAAGAACGCACGCAGGCAATCGTCGGCCGGACAGATCTTGAAGCGTTCCCACGAGCCCAGCACCGCGAGGCGGGCCGAGGCGGCGAGCACCGCGCCGAGCGCGTCCGAGCTGGACAGCACCGGGACGCCGTCGGTGAGCTCGATGTGCACGACGCCCGCGGCCGTCTGGGGCCCTGAGGACCCCTCGATGGACGACCGCAGTGCCGCACGAGCGGCGCGCGCCTGCGCGAGTTCACTGCTCCGCCCGAGGCCGCGCTCGGTCACCCACGCGCGCCAGGAGGCTTCACTGTCCAGTACGTGTCGAGTGTTCAGGAAGTCGAGCAACAGCTCGACGTCGTGATCCCAGCCGACAGTCAGACCAGTCACCCCACCACTGTAGGCGCCACGGCGGTTGCCCGTCAGTGCATCGAGGAATACACCGGGTGTATACATCGTGTGTATAGTGCTCCTCATGTCGATCGGACATGCACTGTTGGGGCTGCTAGAGGGCGGTCCAAGGCACGGTTACGACCTGAAGCGCGCGTATGACGAGCGTTTCGGCCAGGACCGGCCGCTCGCGTACGGCCAGGTCTACTCGACCCTGTCGCGACTGCTGAAGAACGGTCTGGTGACCGAGGCGGGCGTCGAGGCGGGCGACGGTCCGGAGCGCAAGCGGTACGCCATCACCGACGCCGGGGTGACCGACGTCGAACGGTGGCTGGGCACGCCGGAGAAGCCGGAGCCGTACCTGCAGAACACGCTCTTCACGAAGGTCGTGCTGGCGCTGCTGTCGGGCCGCAGCGCGACGGAGGTGCTCGACACCCAGCGGGCCGCGCACCTCACGACCATGCGCGACCTGACCAGGCGCAAGGGTGACGGCGACCTCGCCGACCAGCTGATCTGCGACTTCGCCCTGTTCCACCTCGAAGCGGACCTGCGGTGGCTCGAACTCACCGCCGCCCGCGTCGACAAGCTCGCCGAGGAGGTCGCGGGATGAGCCTGTTGGTCGCGCAGGACCTGCACAAGTCGTTCGGCAAGACGCATGCGCTCGAAGGGGCCGCGCTGACGATCCGCGCGGGGGAGATCGTCGCGGTGATGGGCCCGTCCGGATCCGGCAAGTCCACGCTGCTGCACTGCATCGCGGGCATCCTGCCGCCGGACTCCGGCGTGGTCCGCTACGGCGACCGCGAACTCACCGCGATGTCGGACCGCGACCGCAGCGAGTTGCGGCGCACCGACTTCGGGTTCGTCTTCCAGTTCGGCCAGCTCGTGCCGGAGCTGACCTGCCTGGAGAACGTCGCCGTGCCGTTGCGGCTCAGCGGCACGAAGCGCAGGGACGCCGAACGCCTCGCGCTCGACTGGATGGCCAAGCTGGAGGTGGACACCGTCGCCGACCAGCGGCCCGGCGAGACCTCCGGCGGTCAGGGCCAGCGCGTCGCGATCGCCCGCGCCCTGGTCACCGGGCCGAAGGTGATCTTCGCCGACGAACCGACCGGCGCGCTCGACTCGCTGAACGGCGAGCGGGTGATGCACCTGCTCACGACGGCCGCGCGGGACACCGGTGCCGCGGTCGTGCTGGTCACGCACGAGGCCCGCGTCGCCGCCTACTCCGACCGCGAGGTCGTCGTGCGCGACGGCAAGGCCAGGGACGTGGAGTTCGCCGGATGAGGCACGTGTTCGACGACCTCGCCCTCGGGGTCCGGCTGGCCGTCGGGGGCAGCCGGAAGTCGTGGGGCCGGCTCGTGCTGCAAGGTGTCGGCATCGGCCTGTGCGTGGCGGTGCTGCTGCTCGCCGCCGCCATCCCGAACGCGCTGCAGGTGCGCGACGGCCGGGCGGACGCGCTCAACGACGTGAACCAGGGCAGCGGGCCGGCGCCGTTGCTGATGGAGGAGACGTACGTCCACTTCCGTTCGACCGACATCCCCGGCACGTTCGTCAACGCGCGCACGGAGAACGCCCCGGTGCCGCCGGGGCTCGACCGGTTGCCGAAGGACGGGGAGATCGTCCTGTCGCCGGCCCTCGCGGAGCTGCTCGCCTCGCCGGACGCCGCGCTGCTCAAGCCGCGGTTCCCCCAGGAGGTGATCGGCACGATCGGGCAGGCAGGCCTGATCGGTCCGCACGACCTGCTGTTCTACGCGGGCGACAGCACCATCGCCGACCGCGGGAACAACGGCGTGTACGCGTTCGGGGAGACCTTCGAACGGCGGGGCCCCGACCCGGTGCTGTGGATGTTCAGCCTCATCGGCATCGTCGTGCTGCTGTTCCCGGTGCTGGTGTTCGTCGGCGTGGCGACCCGGCTCGCGGCCGCCCAGCGCGACCGCAGGCTCGCGGCGTTGCGGCTGGTCGGCGCGGCCGCGGGCCGGGTGCGGCTGATCGCGTCCGGGGAGACGCTGGTCGGCGCGTTCGCCGGGCTCGCGTTCGGCACCGGGTTCTTCTTCGCGGCCCGGCCGCTGGCCGCCGACATCCCCGTCGCCGAACTCGCCGTCTACCCGAGCGACCTCCTGCCCACGCCAGGGCTCGCCGCGCTGGTGCTGGTCGCCGTGCCGGTGCTCGCGGTGCTCACGTCGCTGTTCGCCATGCGCCGCACGATCATCGAACCGCTCGGCGTGGTCCGGTACCAGAAGCCGGTGCGGCGCAGGCTGTGGTGGCGCCTCGTGCCGGCGACGGCCGGAATCGCCCTGCTGGTCAGCCAGTCCGGCGCTGTCGTCGCCGGGAACTCGTCGTACCAGTTCTACGTGGTCGCCGGTGTGGTGCTGCTGATGCTGGGCATCCCGGTGCTGCTGCCGTGGCTCGTGGAACGGGTCGCGAACCGGATGCGCGGCGCGACGCCCGCGTTGCAGCTCGCGGTGCGCAGGCTGCAGCTCGACGCGGGCACGGCGGCACGGGTCGTCGGCGGGGTGGCCGTGGTGCTCGCGAGCACGGTGACGTTGCAGGTCATCGTCGCGAGCGTGGAGAAGGACGTGCTCGCCGAGGAACAACGGGACTCGGTCCGCAACTTCGTCGCGCTGACGCCCAAGGACGGCTTCGCCACCACCTCGTTGCGGGAGGCGGTGGCGGCGAGCGACGGCGTGCGGTCCGTGCAGGTGATCGACCGCGTCGTCGGCGAGCTGCCGGGCCACCTCGGGGTGGACGTCGCCGTCGGCACGTGCACGGCGTTGAGGTCGCAGGCGGACGTCACGGACTGCACGGACGGCAAGGCCTACGTGGTGCGGTTCGCGCGGGCCACGGCCCAGCCGCGGTCCGGTGACGTGCTCACGGTCGGCGGCGAGGACTCGTGGACCGTGCCGCGGCTCGAGGAGGTGCCCGGCACCTGGCCCGGCATCTACCTCACCCCGGCCGCGGCCGCGGGCCTCGACCTGGCCACGTCCAAGCCGCAGTTCCAGGCGGAGCTGGACCTCGCGGTGCCGGACGCCGCCGAGCACCTGCGCAACGCCATCGCCCCCTTCGGCTGGCGGGTGCACGCGTACTACTTCGGCCAGGACGACACGTCCGAGGTCGAGATGATCTTCGGCCTGGTCCGGAAGGCGCTGATCGGGGGTTCGCTGCTCACCCTGCTGCTCGCCGGGGCGTCGTTGCTGGTCATGGCGTTGGAGCAGGTGCGGGAACGCCGTCGTTCGCTCGCCGTCATGGCGGCGAGCGGGGTGCCGCGCGGCACGCTCGCGCGGTCGTTGCTGTGGCAGAACGGCGTGCCGCTCGTGCTGTCCACCGCGGTCGCGGTGAGCACCGGCGTGCTGCTCGGCGTGATGGTCACGCGGGTGTTCGACGCCGAGGTCGCCTACGACTGGCAGGGCCTCGCCACGCTCACCGCCGCCTCGATGGCGCTGGTGTTCGCGGTCACTGCTCTGACGTTGCCTTCGCTGAGAAGGGCGACCGGAGCACTTGGCCTGCGGACCGAGTAGTCCGGCTCGTCGACTCGTGCTCTGCCAGGCGGTCCTGCACCAGTCCGTGCCGGAACTGGTAGCAGGCCCCCGCCCGGCAGAGCACGCCGAGCTTGCGGGAGTCCTCCAGGAACACCATGAGCTCCCACGGGAGCTTTCCACGCAGTGCCAACCAGATCCGCGCGACGGTGAACCACCACCAGCGCAGGTGCAGGACGGCCAGCGCGAACCCGAGCATCAGGCCGGAGGCGAGGCCGAGGCCGACCATGCCGGTCTGGCCCGGCCCGAACACCAGTGCCGCCGCCGAGCCGAAAACCACGGCCAGCACGAGAGAACCCGTCCACACCGCGATCCGGTCGCGCGCCATCGTCCACTGTGGACTCGATGCCTGCGAGAGTTCGGCGGCACTGGACAACGCGAACCGCAGCGCGGTCGCGACGGCCAGGCCGAGGCCGACCACGAGCCCGGCGGACAGCCCGTACAGGGCCCCGAAGACCAGACCGCCGGCCAGGCCGAGCACGCCGGGCACCAGCAGCAGGCTGCGCCAGATCCCCAGGCGCGGCTTGGCCCTGCGCTCCTGCGAGGCGGTCAACGTGGCCGCGCCGACGGCGATGCCCGCGACCAGACCGGTGATCGGGGCGAGCGACGGCGTGATCGAGTACGCCATCAGCCAGCCGACGCCGAACCCTCCGATCGCGCCCAGCACGAGCGCGCCGAGCACCGCGAGCCACGTGTTGCCGACCGAACGGCGCAGCTCCCACCAGGCCAGTTCGCGGATGCCGCGGTCGCGCATTTCGTGGGCCAGGAACTCGAGCCACCTGCGGGCCCGGTCGCGCGGCCAGACCTGCGTCGCCCCGGCGTGGTGCGCGAACGCCCTGTTGCCGTACGCGCGCGACACCAGCTCGTCGCAGAGGTGGTCGGAGATCGCCCGCGCGTCCGGGAAGCGGCCGCGGTCGAGCAGTTCGGTCGGTTCCGCCTCGCTGTCGGCGTAGACCATGCTGGCGAGCCACATGGTGAGCGGCGTCGACAGCGCGTCCGCGAGCCTGCCGTCGGGTTCCTCGCGCAGCTGGATGAACACCGGTTCCCAGCGGGCCGCGCCCCAGCTGTCCGCGCTCGCCCGCAGGTAGGCGGCGACCTCGTCCAGGTCGAGCGGGGCCAGTTCCACCACGTCGGCACCGGGCAGCGGACCGGCGAGCCGCACGGCTGCGGCGAACTCGTCGGTGCGGCAGGTCAGCACCATCGGGCGCTTGGCCCCGAACGCCTTGGCGATCCGGCTGAGGGCGTCCGCGCGCTGGTGCGCCGGGATGTCGTCCAGTCCGTCGAGCACGGGCAGGATCTTGTGCTGCTCCACCAGCAGATCACCGGCGTAGCTGCCGTACAGCTCGGTGTTGCGCAACGCCGGGTGGTCCTCGTAGAGCCTGCGGGTGAGCCACGTGCGGATGTCCTCGACCGCCGGGTTCCACGTCGACAGCGGCAGCAGCACCGGGACCATGCCGCCGTCGTAGCGGTCGAGCAGGCCGCACGTCAGCAGCATCGCGACCGTCGACTTGCCGGTGCCGGCCTCGCCGATGATCACCATGCGGCGGTTGACCTGCCGTTCGAACGCGCCCACGACGGCGTCGCTGCGTCCGGGCGGCGCGTCCGGCTCGTCGCTCACGTCCAGCTCGGGCGCGAGCCAGTGCAGGTCGAGCACGTCCGGGTCGGTGAGGCCGCGGGAGCGGACCTCCTCGTTCCACTGCGCCTGCAGGCCGACGGCGAGGGCGCGGCAGGCCGCGTCCAGGTGCTCGTCGGTGCTGAGCGCGGCGTTGTGCCTGCGCTTGACCCACGGGTCGAGCACGGCCAGCAAGCCCAGGAACGCCAGCGCGAGCACGATCAGCCACAGGTGCGGGTTGATGCCGTGGTCGGTGACGAACAGCCCGGCCGCGGTGAGCACGGCCGTCAGCACGCAGCCGGTCAGCAGCGCCTGCTGACGGAATCGGGACATGCGACGAATCATGACGCACCGCATCCACCCGGGGTCGATTCAGTGACCCGTGTCGTGACGTTTGGTTGTTGATCACAAATGCCAGTGCAGCCCGCCCAAAGTCAGGTGCTGGGCGTCCGCGGTGATCGTGACGCCGAAGTCCTGCCGGCGGGGTTCGCCCAGGTCGTGCCACTGCGCGGCGGCCTGCTCGGCCAGGTCCCAGAGCCTGCGCGGGCCGCCCTGGTCGACGTGCGAACCCCGGTGGCGCACCCAGGACCCGTCCGAATGGGCGAGCCAGTCCTGACCCGCCACCACTTCAGGCAGCGCAATGCCCGCGAAGAACTCGAACGGGCTGGCCGGGTCGGTGACGGTGTTCAGCCGCATCGTGGTGGCGCGGCGGTCGTGGTCGCCCACGCGGGCCGGCGCCGTCGGCAGGGCGTGCGCGCGCAACGGCATGAACCGGCCGTCCTCGCTGAGCACGCGGCCCTCGCCGGTGCCGTCGCCGTTCGAGACGATCCGGACCAGGCCCGCGCCGATCGGGCGGTGCAGCGTCGTGACGACCAGGCCGCCCGGCCGCGTCTGCTCCAGCCAGGCGGGCGGGACGGTCGCGACGGAGCAGGTGGCGAGCACGCGGTCGTACGGTGCGTTCGCGGGATGGCCACTCGCGCCGTCCCCCGTCACACAGGTCGGGTGGAAACCGTTGTCGTGCAGGCGTTCGCGGGCCCGGCACGAGATGTTCGGGTCGACGTCGACCGTCGTCACGTTGCCGGAACCCACGGCGTGGCAGAGCAGAGCCGCGTTGTAGCCCGTGCCGGTGCCGACCTCGAGCACTGACTGTCCGTTGTGGACTTCCAACGCCTCCAGCATGATCGCCATGATCGTGGGCATGCTCGACGAGCACGTCGGTGTGCCGCCGGTCACCGTGTCGTCGCCGTCGAACTGGGTAACCCAGATCCGGTCGGCGTAGACCAGTTCGAGCCAGCCGGGGTGGGTGCTCGTGAGGAGTTCCCACTCTCCGGTGTGCAGCTGGCGGTAGAACCGGGGCAGGAACTCGTGCCGCGGGACGGACCTGAAAGCCTTGTGCCACTTGGTTTCGTGCAGCGCGCCAACGCCGAGCAGGTGGTTCGCCAACTCGGCGCGCAAGGCCCCGGCGTCGTCCATGTCGCCTCCCACGGTATCCCTGTGGCGGAGCCCACGCAGCGATTGCTAGCAGGGTGCTTGCAACTGCTAGCACTCGTCGCTAACGTGGTCGGTGGCACGAGGAACGGGAGCGCAGAACAGTGGACAAGTCCATCGACAAAGCAGTCGCGGACCTCGGCCGCAACATCGGTGAGTACATCCGCGAGCAGCGCAACACCGCCAAGATCTCCTTGCGGGAGTTGGCGAAGCAAGCAGGTGTCTCCAACCCGTACCTCAGTCAGATCGAGCGGGGACTGCGCAAGCCCAGCGCGGAGATCCTCCAGCAGATCGCCAAGGGGCTGCGCATCTCGGCCGAAGTGCTCTACGTCGAGGCCGGGATCCTCCAGCAGCGCGAAGGCGGTGCGCTGGCGGACGCCATCGTCGCCGCGACCGATCTGACCGAGCGGCAGAAGCAGGTGCTGCTCGACGTCTACGAATCTTTCCGGCGGGAGAACTCCGCCAGACAACAGGAGGACTGATCCCCATGCCGAAGCTCACCCAGGACGACGTTCGCAAGGCCGCCGAGCAGGGCGCCCACGCCGCACGCCAGGCGCTGCTCGCCGCCCTCGGCGCCGGTGACCTCGCCGCCAAGGCCGTGGTCGAGGCCCTGAGCAAGGCCAAGGAGCGTGCCGACGAGGCTCGCAGCCAGGCCGTCGACATCCCGAACGAGCTCAAGGACCTGCGCGAGAAGCTGCAGCCGGCCGAGCTCAAGAAGCTCGTCGACGCCTACACCACCTCCGCGGTGAACCTGTACACCTACCTCGCCGACCAGGGCGAGCAGACGCTGGAGCAGATCAAGGCCCAGCCGCAGGTCAAGCAGGCCGTGGAGCAGGTCGAGCAGGCCGTCGAGGCCGCGCAGAAGCGCGCCGGGTCCGCTGCCGCCGACGCCAAGGTCCTCGCCGACGACGTCCTCGGCAAGGTGACCCGCCGCACCCGTTCGGTCGGCGAGAAGGTCGCCCACGAGGTCGAGGACGCGGCCGAGAAGCTGGCCGAGGAGATCGTCGAGGTCGGTGGCGAGGCCGCGCACGAGGTCCGCAGCACCGCCCGCAAGACCGCTGCCCGCACCGCGCCGCGCAAGCCGGCCACCACGACCCGCAGCACCACCGCGGCCGCGAAGAAGACCACGCCGACCACCAGCAAGTGAGTCGCGCGGTGACTTCCGCCGGGTGAGTTCGCCGGGGAACCGGGCGGGCGCGCAGGGGGAGTCACCGAGAAGTTGATCTACCGGGGAGCGGTCCGACCAGGGCCGCTCCCCTCTTCTCGTACCGGCACGTAGGCTGGCCCTGTGTTCTACCTGCCGTACATCAGCATCTGGAACCTCGACGGCATCGTGCTCTTCCTCGCCGATGTGGTGTTCAGCTTCTTCGGCCTGTTCGCGTTCTTCCACGCGGTGAGCCAGCGGCCGGACGCCTACACGGCGATCGAGAAGATGACGAAGCCCGCCTGGCTCGGCATCACCGGCGGTGGCACAGCGGCCCTGCTGCTGTTCGAGCCGCGCGGTGCCGGGTCGATCTTCTGGCTCGCCGGCCTCATCGCGGTGCTCGTCTACATGGTGGACGTCCGCCCGCGCCTGATCGAGGTCCAGCGCGGCCCCCGCTGGTGATCACGCACTCCTACGGTTCCGGCTCGCCGGTGACCCTGGTCGCCCACGGCCTCGGCGCCACCCCCGGTGAGGCCCGCATCCCGGCCTCCGGCCTGCCCGGCACCCGCGTCGTCGTGACGCTGCCGTCGCACGGCGCCGCTCCGGACGCGCCTCCCGGTTACTGGGACTACGGCACGATCGCCGCCGACCTCGCCACCGTGGAGGCCCCGCACGCCGTCGGCGTGTCCCTCGGCGCCGGTGCCCTGGTGCGGTTGATGTCTCTCGAGCCCGACCGGTTCTCCCGGGTGGCCCTGCTGCTGCCCGCGGTGCTGGACGAGCCCCGGGCCGCGTTCACCCTGCAGCAGCTCTCGGACCTGACCGTCGGGCCGCCGATCTACGTCGCGGAGCGGCGGGAGGCGTTGCGGCGGCTGGAGGCCGCCGCCGCGCAGCTGCCCGGCCAGGTCGCGGTCTCCGATGCGTCCCTGCTGGGCGCTGTTTCGACCGAGGTGCTGGTCATCGGGGCTGTCGGCGATCCGCTGCACCCCGAGTCCGTGGCCAAGGCGACGGCGGCGGCGTTCCCGTACGGCGAGCTCTGGCTGATCGACTCGCCCTCACCGATGATCACCCACCGGAACGACATCAGGCATCGGTTGGTGTCGTTCTTCGGCGGGTAGCCGAAGTGCATGGCTGAACAGAAGAAGATCGCGTTCCTGGTCGCCGCGGAAGGAATCGAGCAGGTCGAGCTGACCGATCCGTGGGCGCACGTCGAGAAGGCGGGCGGCGTACCGCGCCTGCTCGCGCCGAAGCTCGGCGAGGTGCAGGGGTTCAACCACCTCACGCCCGCCGACACGTTCCCGGTCGACACGACGTTCGCCGACGCGAGCGCGGACGACTACGACGGCGCGGTGATCCCGGGTGGCGTCGCCAACAGCGACTTCCTGCGGATGGAACCCGAAGCGGTCGAGCTGGTGAAGGCCCTCGTCGCCGCCGGCAAGCCGATCGCGGCGATCTGCCACGGACCGTGGTTGCTGGTCGAGTCCGACGTGGTGCGCGGCAAGATGCTGACCTCGTTCCCGAGCCTGCGGACCGACATCCGCAACGCGGGCGGTGACTGGGCCGACGAGGAGGTCCGGGTGTGCGACATGAACGGGTGGACGCTCGTGACGTCCCGCAACCCCGACGACCTCCCGGCGTTCAACCGCGAGGCGCTGAAGGCGTTCGACCTGGGGTGACGTCGGGCCTGGTGATGCGGGATCTGCAGCTCCCGCACCGTGACTAGGCCAGCCGGGTCTCGGCGTAGTGGGCCATCGCGTCCCGCGTCCACTCGGCCATGTTGCCGCCGCCCTCGACCTCGAAGTTGACCCGGAACTCGTCCGAGTCGACGTACAGGTCACCGAGCCCCTTGTAGGACTCGCGGTTGGGCGTCCAGCTCAGGCAGATCCAGTGGTAGTGGCGGTCGATCAGCTCCTGAGTCTCCGGAGCGTCGACCGCCGTGCCCGCGACGTACAGGGCACCGAGACCCTCGGCGATCTCCCGCCACTGGGCCATGAACCGGTCCGCGTCTTTGCGCGTCCAGCCCTTGAGCTTCTGCTTGCTCTCGGCGAGGTGTTCCTCGACGCCCTCGCCGTAGCGTTCGACGAGCTCGGCCTCGTGCCGTTCCTGCTTCTTCGCGTCGAAGCCGTCGAACAGCTCTTCCATCTTCACTTCGTCCCCTCCTTCCAGTTCCGCGATCGTCCGCGCGACGGTGCCGGCGAGCCGGTCCAGCCGTTGCTTCTCGTCCTGCAGCCACCGGTGGTGGTTGCGCAGGACCGTGAGCTGGTCCGTGCCGTTCAGCACCTCCGCCACCACGTCGAGGCCCAGGCCGAGGTCGCGCAGCAGCAGGATCTGCTGCAGGCGATGCACCTGTTCCTTTTCGTAGTAGCGGTAACCGTTGCCGCCGATCCAGGCCGGCGGCAGCAGGCCGATCGAGTCGTAGTGCCGCAGCGTCCTGGACGTCACCTTCGACATCCGGGCCACCTGGGCGATCGACCAGGCCATCTCGGTCCCCCTTCGCGCTCTGAAATCGAAGGTAGAGGTTGACGCAGCGGCAAAGTCAAACAGCATTTGTCGGCCGCCGCAGCTGATGGTGAGCCCGCTGGCAGGATGGGCGGTGTGTGGACCATCGCCGGGTCTCTCGAACCCGTACCTGTGCTTTCCCGCCTCGACCTGGTGCCGGAGCCCGTCGCGGCAGCGTTGAAGACCCTGGACGGCGCGGACCGCGTCGCCGTCGCCGAGATCGATCCGACGCTCGCCGACACCGCGGAGTTCTGCGCGCACTACGGCTCACCGCTGGAAGCCTCGGCCAACTGCGTGGTGGTCGCGGGCAAGCGCGGCGACGTCGTCCGTTACGCGGCCTGCATGGTGCTGGCGACCATGCGCGCGGACGTGAACGGCGTCATCCGCAAGCGGCTCGACGCGCGCAAGGCGTCGTTCGCGCCGATGGACGAGGCCGTGGCGTTGACGGGCATGGAGTACGGCGGCATCACGCCCATAGGCGTGCCGGCGGACTGGCCGGTCCTCGTCTCGCCCGAGGTGGCCGCCGCCCCCGAACTGGTCGTGGGCAGCGGCATCCGGGGCAGCAAGATCCTGATCCCCGGCGACGTGCTGATGAAGCTCACCGGCGCCGAGGTGTTGCCCGATCTAGCTCGCGTACTTGGTTAGCAGCGCGATCGCCTCGTCGACGTCGTCGGTGACGAGGATCCACTGCTCGGCCTCCCGGCCCGCCGCGAGCTTCTGCACGAGCGGTGCGGCCGGGACCTCGTCGGTCCAGAAGTCACGGCCCAGGAAGATCATGGGCGCGGCCGGGCCGACGCTGCCGTAGTAGTTCTGCGTGAAGTCCTGGAAGACCTCCTGGACCGTGCCCGCCTTGCCCGGCGTGTAGACGATGCCGCCGGTCGCGACGGTCAGCAGGCCCTCCTCGCGCACGGAGTTCGCGAAGTACTTCGCGTGCAGTTCGCAGGCCGGGTTGGGCGGCTCGTGGCCGTAGAACCAGGTCGGGATGCCGATCGTGCGCGGTGTGTCGAAGCTGGGGATCTCGGGGAACGCGGCGAGCCAGCGGCCGATCGACTCGTCGTCGTGGCCGAACGACGGGGCCCGCGCCAGCAGTTCGAGCACGTCGGAGTCGGCGGAACCGAGGCGCACGCCCAGCGGCACCGCTTCCATGGCGCCCGGTCCGCCGCCGGTCAGGACGGTGAAGCCCGCGTGGCCCAGCGCCGCACCGAGCGTGACGGCGTTGCGGTACCCCTCGGAGCCGCGGGCCAGCGCGTGGCCGCCCATGACCGCGACCGGCGAGCCCGTCAGCGTTTCGTCGAGGGCCTCGGTGATCGAGTGGTCGTGCAGGCGTTCGGCCAGCGCGTGCAACGGGTCGGGGTGGTGGCCCTGCTGCTTGCTGTGCCGGTAGATGACCGCGTCCGGGGTGTCGGCGTACGACTTCGGGTCGGCCGGGTCGAAGCCCGCGAACAGCTCCGCGGGCGTGTAGAGCGCGGAGCGGTACACGTCGTAGGGCAGGTCCGGGATCACCGGGAAGATCAACGCCCCGGCGGCCTCCGCCCGGCGCTGCATGGTCTCGCTGAGGGTGCATCCGAGCAGCAGGGCGCCGTCCATCGGCACCCGCACGTCCTCGCGATGCAGGTCCAGTCCGATGATGACGGCTTTGCGCAGGTCAGGGGCTGCGCGCAGCTGGTCGAGGTCGGTGATTTCGGTCCGCACGGGAAAAAGCCTATGCCCCGAGCGAACCAACGGGGCCCTGGATCCGAATGTCTTGGTGGGAACTCAGGTCCGCTCGCCATCCCGACGAGCGGCCGCGGGCCGCGCTGCCCGAGAGAGGTTCCCCGCAATGGCTACCGAACAGCTGACCGGCTGCGCCGCCAGAGGCGCCCGCGTGGTCGATCCCCACCGAGTCGAGTACCTGGACTGCGGTGGGTACGGAGTGCCCCTGCTCGGCCACGCCCACCCGGCCGTGGTGCAGGCGGTGGTCGGCCAGGTGCGCCGGCCGTCCCTGCTGGACCGCCTGATGCTCGACCTGGTCACCCCCGACGGGCTCGACCACGTCCACACCTTCCCCTCTGCCTCCGAGGCCGCCCAGTTCGCCGTCGCCCTCGCCCAGGCCAACGGCCGCCCACGCGTCCTGACCACGGGCGAGGTCCCGTACGGCGGCATCGACTCGCTGCGCGCCGTCCTCGCCTCCGGCCCGCCGGCCTGCGTGCTGGTCGAACCCGTCCGCGGCGTCGCACCGCCACCCACCGGTTACCTGAGCAACGTCGCCGAGGTGTGCCGCGAGGCAGGCGCCCTGCTCGTCGTCGACGAGACCCGCTCCGGCCTGGGCCGCCTCGGCGTGTGGTGGGGCGTCGACCTCGACGGCGTGACCCCGGACATCATGCTGGTCGGCGAGGGCCTGTCCGGCGGCGTGCTCCCGATCGCCGCCGTCGTCGCCTCGGCCGCCGTCGAGGTGCCGCTGTGGCGAGGCCACGACGCCGTCTCCCCGCTCGCCTCGGCCGCCGTCAACGCCTGCCTGCGCGTCACCGCCTCCGAAGGCCTGGTCGAACGCGCCAAGCTGCTCGGGGACGAGTTGTTGTACGGACTGCGCGCCGTCACCGCCGGCAAGGCCCACGCGACCGGCCGGGGCTTGCTGCTCGGCGTCGAACTGCCCGACCAGCGCGCCGCCGACGTCTTCACCGGCGAACTCCTGCGGTCCCGCGTGCTGGCGGACTTCCGCGGCCGGACGGTCAGCTTCACCCCGCCGGCCGTGATGTCGGCCGCGGACGCCGGGTGGCTGGTCGAGGCGGTGGGCATGGCGGCCAACAAGATCTGAGTTCGCCGGGTACCCGTCGTGCACCCCTGCCGAGATCCACTGCGGGGGTGCGCGATGCTCAGACTTCTTCCGGTGCTCCTGCTGCTGACGGGGTGCGGCGTGCTGGAGAACTTCAACGCCGACGTCAACGAGGTCGGCAGGCAGATCATCGCCCACTGGAAAGAACGACCGGACGTGGCCGCGGCCCAGTTCGAGTACCGGCACGGCCTGGACCAGGGCGAGAGCGTGACCGTCGAGGTCCTGGTGCACGCGGACAAGATCACTCCGACCACCGTGGACGAGTTGGTCGAGATCGCGAGGCGCGACTACTGGCGCGGCACCTCGCGTGACGTCGGCGCCGGCTACCTCGTCTACTCCACCGACGACCCGCCCTACGCCGACAAGCCGGGAGAGGCCGAACCCATCGGCCAAGGCCGCATCGAGTTCGACGGCGACCCCGCGGCCAGCTACGGCCCCCGACCGACCCGGCCGAGCAAGTGAAGCGCCTCGCGCTCCTGGCGCCGTTGCTGTTCCTCACCGCGTGCGGCACGTCCGACGACACCGTCGAGGACCTGGGTGACCGCATCGAGTCGGTCGCATCGACGTGCCGTCCGACGTTCAGGTCCTGTCGCTGGAGAACCGCAACGACATCGTGCCGCGCCTCGATGCGAGCGACGACCCCGATTCCGCGAACCGGACGACCGTCACGTTCGACAACCAGACCGGCACGTTCGGCGGCAACCACGCGATCCGGGAGAACCACACCGACGCGGCCCGGCAGCTGGATTCGGGTTCGGATCCCTCGGTCGCCCGTTTCGAGGACACCGCCGGGGCGTTCCTGAACGGTGACGACAAGAATTCGGTGACCTGGAACTACCACGTCGCCAGAAAGGGAGTGAATGAACTTCCGCAGCGTGGCCGCAATCGTGGCGGCGGCCGGACTCCTGGCTGGGTGCGGCGCCACCGACGCGAACCGTCCGGCCGTCGACGACATCGGCAAGCAGGTCGTCGCCGGGTGGAAGTCCACGGCAGGGGTCGAGGACGCCGCCTACGGGTACGTGCACGGGCTCGACCTCGGCCAGCAGGTCCACCTGCAGGCGACCCTGTCCGCGGCATCGGTGTCGGACACCAAGTTCGACGAGTTGATCCAGAAGGCACGCGAGGTCTACTGGAAGTCGGGCGAGCGTTCCGTCTCGTTGCCCGTCACCTTCTACTCGTCGGACAAGCCCCCTTCCGGTGAAGTGCGCACCTCGCCGGACTCCGTTTTCAGCGGTGACGTGGAAATCGGCGACCCCGCCGAACTCGAGCAGAAGTTCGGCCCCCGCCCCACCCAGAAATGAGCGACAGCATGACCCCCGACGAATGGCTCGCCGACTTCGAGGCCAAGACCGCCGAACTGCAGCGCAACGCCACGGCGTTCCGTCGCAACCTCGAATCCGCCGGCACGACCGTGACGAGCGAGGACAAGTCCCTCACCGTCACGGTCGCGGCGAACGGCGCCCTGCTCGACCTGAAGATCGAGGGCGACGCCGAGTTGGCGGCCAAGGTCCTCACGCTGGTCCGCAGCGCGCGGGAACAGGCCGCGGAGAACGTGCTCGGCGAGTTCCGGCAGGTCGTCGGCAGCCACTCGAACGAGCTGGACACCGACGTCCAGATCCCGGAACCCGAGCTGCCGCAACAGAATCCGCAGCGCGAGGACGACGACTTCGCGGAGAAGTCCGTCTACCGCAAGGAGAGCTGGTAGCTCAGAAGATCACCGTCTGGTTGCCGTGCACCAGCACGCGGTCTTCGAGGTGCCAGCGCAGTCCGCGCGCCAGCACCACCTTCTCGATGTCGCGGCCCTTGCGCACCATGTCCGCCACGGAGTCGCCGTGGTGCACGCGCAGCACGTCCTGCTCGATGATCGGGCCCGCGTCGAGGTCGGCCGTCACGTAGTGGCAGGTGGCGCCGACGAGCTTCACGCCCCGGCGGTGTGCCTGGTGGTACGGGCGGGCGCCGATGAACGACGGCAGGAAGCTGTGGTGGATGTTGATGGTCTTACCGCTCCAGGCCGCGCACAGTTCCGGCGGCAGGATCTGCATGAAGCGGGCGAGGACCACGGCGTGCGGGTCGTGCTTCTCGACCAGCAGGCGCAGCTGGGCGAACGCCGCCTGCTTGCCCTCGGGGTCGTTGACCGGGAACGGCACGTGGTGGAACGGGATGCCGTGGGCGCGGGTGATGTCGCCGAGTTCGGGGTGGTTGCCGATCACGGCGGAGACCTCGACGTCCAGTTCGCCGGTGGCGACGCGGGCCAGCAGGTCGTAGAGGCAGTGGCCCTCGCGGGACACCAGGATCACCACGCGCTTGCGGGAGCCCGTGTCGGTGACCGTCCACGTCGACTGCGCGCCGAGGGACGCGGCCACGTCGGCGAACCTCGCGCGCAGCTCGTCCACGCCGAACGGCAGGGAGTCCGCGCGGACCTCCTGGCGCGTGAAGAACCAGCCCGTCTCCGGGTCCGTGTGGTACGCGGCCTCGACGATCCAGCCGCCGTTCTCCGCGAGGAACGACGAGATCCTCGCGATGATGCCGGTGCGGTCCGGGCAGCCGAAGGTGATCACATAGCGACGCTCAGGCGATGACACGCCCCCAGAGTATTCGCCGCGGTGTTCACGGCCTGGGCAGCGCCGCCAACAGCGACTCGTCTCCCGTCACGATCGCGTTGCTCGGGCGGCCGTAGACGAAGCGGTAGAGCGCGTCCGCCGTGCCCGCGAGGGTGGCGTCCTCGTCGAACGCGGAGTCCTGCGGGGCACTGACGACCAGTGGCTCGTTCTCGGTCAGCCGGATCTCCCAGGTGCGGCCCGCGTCGGCGGCGTGCACCAGCAGCCTGCCGGTGCCGGTGACGGGGAAGCCCAGCTCGATCCGGCGGCCCACGAGCACGGTGAGGTACTCGTCGACGCCGTCCGCGGCGAACTCCGGGTCGAACGTCAGCGGCGGCAGGTCGCGGCCGGCAGCCAGTTCGGCGTCGAGGCGGTGGATCGACGTCTCGTGGGCCTGCCTGCGCGCCCAGAAGCCCGCGAGCTTCGGGCCCTGGAACGTCCATGCGGGACGGTCGGCCGGCGTCTCGCGCAGCCGGTCCAGGAGCAGGAAAAGGCCCTTCTCCCACCATGAGAGCGCCTCGTCGAAGCCCTCCGGAGCGTGCGGCCACTTCGGCCGCCGGTCCTCGGGCGCGGTGGCCAGGGCCTCCGCCGCCCAGGTGTGCACCTCCGCCTGGTGCCGCACGAGGTCGCGCACCGTCCACTCAGGACACGACGGAACCGGGGCGTCCGGACCGGCCTTCAGGGCCGCCGAACGCATCAACGAAGCCTGGGTCTCGACCTGCGCGACGAAGTCCACGAGAACCACCCTAGGGGGCGACGGCCGCCCATTCGAGCGTGATTTCGCCGAGCCGCCACCGCTTCCGGTCGTCCAGCACCGGCCAGCCGCGTTCCACCAGCAGCCGCACCGACTCCACCCACCGGGCGCGCGGCCCGAACGGGGCGAACGGCGCCGCGGTCGCCCAGCAGGCGTCCAGTTCGCCCAGCAGGGCGTGCACGCGCTCGCCCGGCACGTTCTTGTGGATCAACGCCTTGGGCAGCCGCTCGGCCACGTCGGAGGGCACCTCGATCGCGGACGGCTTCACCGCGAGCGTGAACCACAAAGGCCCGTCCGCCGAAAGCGTCACCCAGGTGCAGCGACGGCCGATCTCGTCGCAGGTGCCCTCGACGACCAGTCCGCCGGGAGCCATCCGGGAGAGCATCGTGTCCCACGCCTCGAACGCCTGCTCCTCGGTGTACTGGCGCAGCACGTTGAAGGCGCGCAACAACACCGGCCGCGCCCCGGCCAGTTCGAACCCGCCGCGCCGGAAGTCCAGGAACGGCGGTGAGGCGACGGCCTTGCCCGCGTCCACCCGGTCCTGGTCGATCTCCAGGCCGAGCACGCGCACGTCGGGGCGGACGGCCCGCAGCCGCGCGGCCATCTCGACGGTGGTGACGGGCGTGGCCCCGTACCCGAGGTCGACCACGAGCGGGTCGGCCGCGTCCTGCAGGAACGTCGCGAGCGTCCCGGCCATCCACCGGTCGACCCGGCGCAGGCGGTTCGGGTTGGTCGTGCCGCGCGTCGGCAGGCCGAGCGCCCGGGCCCGGCCGGCCGCTAGCCGCGGTTTGCGAGCCATTCGGACGTGAACTCGCTCTCCTTGTCGAGCAGCACGGCGACCTGCTCCGCGATCAGCTTCTCGATCTTGCCGCCGAGGAACGGGATGCCGACCTTGACCTCCCCCGAGAGGGTGAGCTTCGAGCCCGTCCCGTCGTCGAGCACGGTGAACGAGCCCTCCAGCCGGCCGGGCACGCCGTTGACCAGCACCTCGACCGTGCCGGCGCCCGCCGCCCAGGTCTCCGTGCGGTTGATCACGAGGTCACCGCCGAGCGCCGCCTTGACCGGCGCCGGCACGTGCTCCGCGGGCACACCCTGCTTGAGCTGGTACGACGTGCGCTCCTCGGTCTGGTCGAACGCCACCAGGGTGGCGCCGGGGCCACCGATCGCGGCCAGCCGGTCCCGCAGGAAGGTCTCGTCGGTCAACGCGCCGAAGACCTTCTCCGCCGAATGGGGTGACGTGGTGTGGTGCTCGATGCGGCGTGCCATGTCGCGGAGGCTACCGTTGACGTCTGTGACCACCACGCAGTCCGTACCTCTGGCCGAGCGCACCACGCTCCGACTCGGTGGCCCGGCCGCGCGGTTCGTCCACGCCACGACCGCCGCTGAGCTGGTCGAAGCCGTGCGAACAGCCGACGCCGCCGCCGACGAGAAGGTCCTCGTGCTGGGCGGCGGGTCCAACCTCGTGATCTCGGACGGCGGGTTCGACGGCGTGGTCGTGCACGTCGCCACCAAGGGCTTCCGGCTCGACCCGCTGGGCGGCGGCATCGTCCAGTTCACCGTCGAGGCGGGCGAGGAGTGGGACTCCGTCGTCGCCGAGGCGGTCGCGCAGGGCCTCGGCGGGCTCGAGTGCCTGTCCGGCATCCCCGGCCTGAACGGCGCCACGCCCGTGCAGAACGTCGGCGCGTACGGCGTCGAGATCTCCCAGGTGCTCCAGTCGGTGGACCTGCTGGACCGCCGCAGCGGCAAGGTGCACCAGGTGCCCGCCGCGAAGCTGGGTCTCGCCTACCGCACCAGCACGCTCAAGGGCACCGACAGCGCCGTCGTGCTGCGCACCCGGTTCGCGCTGACCTCCGGCGGCATGTCCGCGCCGATCCGCTACGGCGAGCTCGCGCGCGTTCTCGGTGTGGCGCAAGGGGAACGCGTGCCCGCCGACGAGGCCCGCAAGGCCGTTCTCGAACTGCGCCGCGGCAAGGGCATGGTGCTCGACGCCACCGACCACGACACGTGGAGCGCCGGCTCGTTCTTCACCAACCCGATCGTCGACGACGCGACGTTCTCCAGCGTCCTGATCCGCATCGCCGAACGCCTCGGCTCCGACGTCGAGGTGCCGAGCTACCCGGCGGGCCACGGCCAGAAGAAGCTCTCGGCCGCGTGGCTGATCGAACGGGCCGGGTTCCGCAGGGGACACCAGGGGCCGGGCGGCCGGGTCTCGTTGTCCGGCAAGCACACGCTGGCCCTGACGAACCGCGGCGGCGCCTCCACCGAGGACCTGCTCGACCTCGCGCGCGAGGTGCGCGACGGCGTGCGGGCGGCGTTCGGCGTGGAACTGCACCCCGAACCGGTCTTCGTGGGCGTCGAGCTCTAGCCCCTGTCCCGCAAGTCCGTCGGGCGGCAGTGGCGGCCGAGGGACCCGGAGGCGGCACCGCCTCCGGCTCGCTCACCCGCGCCTGCCACCTGACGGACTCGCAGGACAGGGCCTAGCGACGCCCCGGCGTTCGGGTGACTCCGTGTGACGAACCGCTACCTGGCGTGTTTCATGGAGTGACAGGGGAACGGAGGTCGCTATGAGCTACCTCGACGACAACGCGCGCGAGGTCATCAGGCCGATCAAGCGCATGGTCGAAGACGAGTTCCTGGCCCGGCCGGGCGTCATCGGCGTCGACATCGGCGAGAAGGTCACGGCGGGACGCCCGACGGGCCGGGCCGCGATCGTGGTCTACGTGTGCGCCAAGGGACCCGAGCACCCGCAGCAGATCCCGCTCGAGGTCAGCGGCGTGCCGACGGACGTCGTGGCCGAGTCGATCGTGCTGCACCGCGCCAGGATCATCCGCTCCGAGGACGAGCAACCCGTTGCGGTGGAACGGCACCAGGTGCTGCGCGGCGGCATCGGCATCGGGCCCGCGCGGTCGTTCCGGGTCGTGCCGCCGGAGGTGCCGAAGGCCGGTGAGTTCGTGATCGCCGGCACGCTCGGCGCGTTCGCGGTCACGAGGGACGAGGCGCGGAAGGTGCTGGGGCTCACCACGTTTCACGTCGGGTGCGTCGACGACTCGTGGGCGGTGGGCGACGAGTTCGTGCACCCGTCCAGA
Source organism: Lentzea sp. NBRC 102530 (assembly GCF_030269365.1). Taxonomy (GTDB): domain Bacteria; phylum Actinomycetota; class Actinomycetes; order Mycobacteriales; family Pseudonocardiaceae; genus Lentzea. The sequence goes on along the minus strand of NZ_BSTF01000019.1, from coordinate 127,781 downwards.
GTGGACGGTGGCGTGCCGGGCGAGGACGTGGTCGCCGTGCTGGACCGGGCGGCGCTGGCGGGCGCGGTGTGCGCGGCGGGGCTCCGGATGGGCCCCCGGCCGTTCCGCGCCGAGGTGCTCGACGTCGGCGCGATCACGGGCAGCGCCGAGGCCACCATCGGCTCGACCGTCCGCAAACGCGGCCGCACCACCGGACTCACCCACGGCGTGATCGAGTCCACGGACTCCACGCTGCGGCTGGACTTCGGGGACGGCATCGGCGTGCGGACCCTGCGCGACCAGATCCGCGTGCACTCGGCCGAACGCTTCGGCGACCACGGGGATTCCGGCGCCGTCCTGGTCGACGCCGACAACCGCGTCGTCGGCCTCTACGTCGCCGGATCGGGCTCGACGGGGTTCGCGAACCCCGTCGAACCCGTCCTGCGTCAGCTCGACGTGGAGTTGCTCACTCCCGGTGTGCCCGCGTCGCGGAGGCCTGGTCCCGAGGCTTGAGCACGATCGTGTCGAGGTTCACGTGCGACGGCCGGGTGACCGCGAACGAGATGACGTCCGCCACGTCGTCGGCCGTCAGCGGCGTGAGGCCCTGGTAGACCTTGGCCGCGCGCTCGGTGTCGCCGCCGAACCGGTTGGCGGAGAAGTCCGTCTCGACCATGCCCGGCTGGACCTCGGTGACCCGCACCGGCCGGCCGAGCAGCTCACCGCGCAACGTCCGGTGCAGCGCCGACTGGGCGTGCTTCGCGCTCGTGTAGCCCGAGCCGTTGTCGTAGGCCTCGTACGCCGCGATGGACGTCACAGAGACGATGTGCCCGTCCCCGGACGCGATCAGCTTCGGGATGAAAGCCCTGGTCACGAGCAGGGTGCCGAGGACGTTCGCCTCCCACATCCAGCGCCACTCGTCGGCGCTGCCCTCGGCCACGGTGGAGAGCCCGCGAGCCCCGCCCGCGTTGTTCACCAGCACGTTCGCGTTCGGCACCTGATCCGCGAAGGCGGCGACCGAGGTCTCGTCGGTCACGTCGAGTTCGAGGGCCGTTCCCCCGATCTCCTTCGCGATAACGTGGAGGAGGTCCAGACGACGTGCGCCGAGCACGACGTGGAACCCCTCGGCGGCGAGCCGCCGCGCGGTGGCCTCGCCGATGCCCGCGCTAGCTCCGGTCACAACTGCGACAGGTCGATTCACGACTGCGATCGTAGGCGGACGGCCCGCGTGTGACCGACGTCACTCACACCCCGCCGGGGTTCTGGACGTCCACCATGGTGGGAGGTCGAAACCGTGAAGAGAACACTTGTCGCGCTGGTCGCTGGACTGACGCTGCTGACCGGCTGCTCGAGTGTCGAGGCAGGCTCGCCCAAGGCCGACAGCTCGCTGCCGTCGGCGAAGGTGACCCTGTCCCCGGTCGACGGAACCAAGGACGTGCAGGTCACGACCCCGGTCCAGGTCACCGTGGTGGACGGCAAGATCGAGTCCGTCGCACTGAAGTCACCCGAGGGCACCGAGGTCAAGGGCACCCTCACCGAGGACAAGTCGGGTTGGACGACGGCCGAGCCGCTCGGCTACGGCAAGACGTACAGCTTCGCCGGCAAGGCCGTCGGGTCGGACGGCAAGCCCGTCGAGCTCAAGGGCTCGTTCACCACCGTCGCGCCCGGTTCGCAGACCCGCGCGACGCTGTGGCCCGGTGACAACCAGACCGTGGGCGTCGCGGCGCCGATCATGGTCAAGTTCGAGGCGCCGGTCGAGGACAAGGCGACCGTCGAGAAGGCGCTGAAGGTCACCAACTCCGCGAACGTGCAGGGCTCCTGGGCCTGGCTGAACGCGCAGGAGGTGCACTACCGGCCGGAGAAGTACTGGCCCGCCAACACCACGGTGAAGGTCGAGGCCAAGCTCTACGGCGTCAACTACGGTGGCGGCGCGTTCGGCAAGGCCGACGTGACCAGCGACTTCACCATCGGCCGCAACCAGGTCGTGAAGATCGACAACCCGACGCACCGGCTCAAGGTGTTCCGCGACGGCCAGCAGACGGCCGACTACCCGGCCTCGTTCGGCAAGGACGCGGACCCCGAGCTCACCACGCCGAACGGCACGTTCGTCGTCATGTCGAAGCACGACACGTTCTCGTTCGACAACCCCCGCTACGGCTACACCAACGTCGTGAAGAAGTGGGCCGTCCGGTTCTCGAACCACGGCGAGTTCATCCACGAGAACAACGACAACGCGGGCAACATCGGCACCAACAACACCTCGCACGGCTGCGCGAACCTGCTGGAGGCCGACGCGAAGGCGTACTTCGACTCGGCGCTGGTCGGCGACCCCGTCGAGGTGACCGGTTCGATCACCACGCTCCCGGCCCAGTTCGACTGGTACGACTGGCAGCTGTCCTGGGAGCAGTGGAAGGGCAAGTCCGCCATCAAGTAGCACCGGCGGGAATGCGTCCCCCGGCCTGGTCGTTCGCACTGGTGTGGATCTGGCACACGTGACGACGACGGGCGGGGGACGTCTTGCGTTGCGGGAGTCGGGTCCGGCCGCCGCGCCGCCGGTGGTGCTGATCCACGGCTGGGCGCAGACGGGTGAGGTCTGGGACCTGCCCGGCTTCCACACCTACGCCGTCGACCTGCGTGGACACGGCGAATCCGACGACTTCGGCGACTACCGGGACTCTCGGCAGTGGGCCGCGGACGTCAGGGCCGTCCTCGACCACACCGGGCCCGCGACCCTCGTCGGGTGGTCCTACGGCGGGCTCGTCATCGCCGACTACCTCCGCGTCCACGGCACCGCGGACGTCACCGCGCTCGTGTTCGTGAGCGCGATCACCGAGATCGGCCGCGGACGCCCGGGAGGCGCCACCGGTCCGGTCATGCGGGCCGCGTTGCCCGGCGCGATCACCGACGACGCCGCGATGGCGACCTTCTGTGCGGCCATGGCACCCGTCCTGCCTGCTGAGATGGTCGCGAAGCTCACTGCCGCCGCCACCTCGGTCAGTCCTAAGGTGCGAGGCGAGCTGTTCCGCAGGGACGTGGACAGCGCCGACGTGCTGAAGGCCGTAGACGTGCCGGCCCTGGTCGTGCACGGAACTCAAGACGAGGTGGTGGCCCCTGCCGCCGCCGAGTACTCCGCCGCCCTGATCCCCGGAGCCGAGTTGAGCCTCTACCCCGACACCGCCCACGCGCCGTTCCTCGAACGGCCGCAGCGGTTCGCCGCCGACCTCCTGCGAGTCGCCCGATGAAGCGCGTCGCGGTGCTCTCAGTGCACACCTCGCCGCTCGAACAGCCGGGGACGGGTGATGCGGGCGGGATGAACGTCTACATCGTGCAGACGGCCACTCGGATGGCTCAACGGGGCGTCGAGGTCGAGATCTTCACCCGCGCCACCTCCTCGGAGCTGCCGCCGGTCGCCGAACTCGCGCCGGGCGTGCGCGTCCGGCACGTCGCCGCAGGGCCGTTCGAGGGTCTGGGCAAGGAGGAGCTGCCCGGTCAGCTCTGCGCGTTCACAGCCGGTGTCCTGCGCGCCGAGGCACGGCACGAGCCGGGCTACTACGACGCGATCCACTCGCACTACTGGCTGTCCGGGCAGGTCGGCTGGCTGGCGCGGGAACGGTGGGGCGTGCCGCTGGTGCACACCGCGCACACGCTCGCCAAGGTCAAGAACCTCGCGCTGGCCGAGGGCGACGCGCCGGAACCCCGGATGCGGGTGATCGGCGAGGAGCAGGTCGTGACCGAGTCGGACCGGCTCGTCGCGAACACCGACATCGAGGCCGGCGAACTGATCAAGCTCTACGACGCGGAACCGTCGAAGGTGGCCGTCGTGCCGCCCGGCGTGGACCTTGACCGCTTCACGCCCGGCTCGCAGGAGCACGCCCGGCGGTGCTTCGGCATCCCGCAGGACGCGATCGTGCTCGCGTTCGTCGGGCGGATCCAGCCGTTGAAGGCTCCTGACGTGCTGCTTCGTGCGGCCGCCGAGATGCTCGTGCGTGATCCGGGACTGCGCTCGCGGCTGGTCGTGCTGATCGTGGGCGGGCCGTCGGGATCGGGGACCGAGCGGCCCAGGGCGTTGGAGGAGCTGGCCGCCGAGCTGCGGATCACCGACGTCGTGCGGTTCCTGCCGCCGCAGCCGGGGCCCACGCTGGCCGAGGTCTACCGGGCCGCCGACCTGGTCGCCGTGCCGAGCTACAACGAGTCGTTCGGACTGGTGGCCCTGGAGGCCCAGGCCTGCGGGACGCCGGTGGTCGCGGCGGCCGTCGGCGGGTTGCCGGTGGCGGTGCGGGACGGGGTGTCCGGGGTGCTCGTGCACGGGCACGAAGCCGGTGAGTGGGCCGCGGCGCTGGGTGACGTGGCGCTGCCGCAGCGGGAGCACCTGGCGAGCAACGCCGTGGGGCATGCGCGACGCTTCTCCTGGGACCGCACGACTGACGCCCTGCTGGCGGGGTATCAAGAGGCGGCAGAGGTGTTCCGCCGGGAGGTTTTCGCTTGAGCGTCGACGGTGTGATCAAGGAGTTCCTGGACGAACGGGAGCTGAAGTACGACCGCCGGGAGCCCGGCAAGTTCTTCGTGACGCTGCCGGGGACCAAGAAGCTCCAGACGAACGTGTGGCTGGTCGAGACCGCGCACGCGCTGGTCGTCGAGGCGTTCGTGTGCCGGCGGCCCGACCAGTCGTTCGAGGAGGTGTACCGCTTCCTGCTGCGACGCAACGCACGGCTGTACGGCGTGCACTACACGATCGACGCCGAGGGTGACATCTACCTGGTCGGACGGGTCGGCAAGCACGCCGTCACGGCCGATGAGCTCGACCGCGTGCTCGGGCAGGTGCTGGAGGCGGCGGACGGCGACTTCAACCCGTTGCTCGAGATCGGGTTCGCCGACGCGATCCGGCGCGAGTGGGCGTGGCGCGTGTCGCGCGGGGAGTCGCTCGCCAACCTGGCGGCGTTCCAACATCTCGTTTCGGACTAGCCGCCGACTCGTTTCGGCCTAGGCGGCAACTCCCGCGGGGCTCCGGTCCGTCCGACTGGCATGCGTAGACCAGTGCTGTGGGTGGGAGTCGCGTTGCTGGCCCTGGTTTCGACGGGGTGTGGCAGCAACTCGAGTGGAGGCTCGTCGGCGCAGGACGCCGCCGCGCCTCAGGCGGAGCGGAACGTCGCGCCGCAGCAGAAGCCGGGCCAGGAGCCCGCGAAGGACAACGCCGGGCAGGCCGTGCAGCCGGTGCAGGACCAGGAGCGGCAGCTGGTCCGCACGGCGACCGTCGACCTGCGCAGCGATGACGTGCTGAAGGCGATCAGCGAGGTCAAGAGCCGGGCGAGCGCGGTCGGCGGGTTCGCGGGGCAGGAGAACTCGACCAAGAAGTCGGGTTCCGTGACCGTGCGGGTGCCGTCGGCCGAGCTGGACCGGGTCGTGCGGGACCTCGCGAGCGTCGGGGAGGTCACCCGCAGCGAGGTGCGCAGCGAGGACGTCACCGACCAGCTGGTCGACACCGAGTCGCGGATGGCGACGGCGAAGGCCAGCGTGGAACGGCTGCGGGTGCTGTTCGAGCGGGCCGGGTCGACGGCGGAGATCGCGCAGGTCGAGGCCGAGCTGACCAAGCGGCAGGCCGACCTCGAGTCGTTGCAGCGGCGGGCCGAGTCGCTCAAGGGCAAGGTCGCGATGGCGACGCTGACGGTGCAGGTGGCCACCGTGCCGATCGCTCCGCCGGAGCCGGAGAAGGCCGGGTTCCTCAGCGCGTTGTCGGGTGGCTGGAACGCGTTGCTGGCCGTCCTGAACGGGATCTTGATCGCCTTCGGCGCCCTGCTGCCGTTCCTGGTGGTGCTGGCGGTGCCCACGGCGGCGGTGATCTACCTGCTGCGGCGGCGCCGTCGCGTCACTCGAATGAACGAAGCAGGGTGATCAAGTTCTACTGAGAGTGTGCCTTTGATGATGCGCGGAACGGCTCGGGAGAGAGGGGGAGTCGCATCGAGCCGTCCCGCGTCAAAGGTCCCCGCTGCAGGGGATCCGTGGACGGGGGGAGCCTACGAATCCCAGGCGGGCCACGCGATTCGACGGGGGATGACGAATCGCGCAAGGTGCCTCGCGCTCGTCGAGTAAGCGTGGGAGCCGACTCGCGGAGGCGGTATCAACTTCTCAGATACATCCTTGCGATCACAAGTGCTTGTATTACTCCATTCGAGTGTATTTAGCCGCGCAAAGTAACGCATCTGTAGCGATCGAGTCGTCCTTGACCTGCCCAGTGGGCTGGATCACGATGTGCCCACAGGCAGGGTGTACAGCGATGTACAGCGATGTGAATGAGGTCGCCGCATGGTCTTTCGCAGTCCGTATCCCGATGTCGAGATCCCCGATGTGTCGCTGCACCAGCTGCTGTTCGGCGACATCGCCGACCGGGTGGACCGGGTTGCGCTGATCGACGGCATGTCCGGCGCGACCTTGACCTACGGCCAGCTGGCCGGGGCGATCGACCGGATGGCGGCAGCGCTCGCCGCCCGAGGTATCGGGAAGGGTGATGTCGTCGGCATCCTCAGCCCGAACACGCCGTACTACGCCGTCGTCTTCCACGGCATCCTGCGCGCCGGCGCCACGGCGACCACGATCAACGCGCTCTACACACCAGACGAGGTCGCGCACCAGCTGCACGACGCGGGCGCCAAGATGCTCTTCACCGTCTCCGTGCTGCTCCCGAACGCCGCACCGGGCGCCGCGAAGGCGGGCGTGACCGACGTCGTCGTGCTCGACGGCGCCGAGGGCTACCCGTCGTTGCCGGAACTGCTGAACAACACGCACCCGGTGCCCGAGGTGGAGATCAACCCGGCCGAGGACCTGGCCGTGCTGCCGTACTCGTCCGGCACGACCGCGCTGCCCAAGGGCGTCATGCTCACGCACCGCAACCTGGTCGCGAACCTCGTGCAGTGCGGGCCGATCCTGTCGGACGTCGGCGCCCACACCCGGATCCTCGCCGTGCTGCCGTTCTTCCACATCTACGGCATGCAGGTCCTCATGAACAACGGCCTGTACATCGGCGGCGTGGTCGTCACGCTGCCGAAGTTCGAGCTGCCCGAGTTCCTGCGCGTGATCGCCGAGCACAAGACCGACCGCGTCTACATCGCGCCGCCGGTCGCCGTGGCCCTCGCGAAGCACCCGATCGTCGACAACTACGACCTGTCGCCGCTGCACACCCTCTTCTCGGGCGCCGCACCCCTGGACGAGGACCTGGCCGCCGCCGTCCGCAAGCGCATCGGCTGCCGGGTCGTGCAGGGCTACGGCATGACGGAGATGTCCCCGGTCTCGCACGCCATCCCGGACGGCCGCGACGACATCTCGGTCGGCACCGTCGGCGTGATCATCCCCAACCTCGAGTGCCGCCTGGTCGACCCGGCCACCGGCGAGGACGTGGGCGTCGGCGAGCGCGGCGAACTCTGGTGCAAGGGCCCGAACATCATGAAGGGCTACCTCAACAACGCCGAGGCCACCGCCGCCACCATCGACGACGACGGCTGGCTGCACACCGGCGACGTGGCCGTGATCGACGCGGACGGCATCGTCTCGATCGTCGACCGCGTCAAGGAACTCATCAAGTACAAGGGCTACCAGGTCCCGCCGGCCGAGCTCGAGGCCGTTCTGCTGACGCACGAGGAGATCGCCGACGCGGCGGTCATCGGCGTGCGCGACGCCGACGGCGAGGAGGTGCCCAAGGCGTTCGTGGTGCGGCAGCCCGGTTCCTCTGTGGACGGTGAGGCCGTGATGGCGTTCGTGGCGTCGCACGTGGCGCCGCACAAGAAGGTTCGCGTCGTGGAGTTCATCGAGGCGATCCCGAAGTCGGCGGCGGGCAAGATCCTGCGCAAGGACCTCAGGGCGCGCGAACAGGCCTGAGCAGGGAAGCTTCGAGGGTGTCGGCCAGCCAGTCGCGGCAGCGATCGGCTGGCCAGCCCAGTACCTGGTGCACGTGCGGCGAACACATCGTCACCAGCACGTCCGCCACCGCCACCACGTCGAACTCCTCCCGCACCTCCCCGGTCGCCACCAGCGCCTCCACGACCGCCAGGCAGTTCGCCCGCATCGCGTGCTCGCCCTCGTCCGAGATCAGCTCGGACACGCCGGCCTCGGCCGCGATCGCCCGCATCGACGTCGGCAGACGCGTGCCTCGGTGCGATCGGCGGGGCACCGGCTGTTCGCGCGGGACGGGTTCGTGGCCGGCGTGCAGATCCCGGTGACGGACCTGGTCAGGTCGATCGAGTGGTACGGCCAGGTCTTCGGCTTCGAGCCCGAGTGGGAGTTCGCCGACGCGGACGGCGTGGTCCGGGGCGTCGCGGGCTACGTGAGCGACGGAGCCGCAGGCCTGAGCCTGAGGCTCAACCCCGAGAAGGCCGAGGCGCTGCAGGGCTTCGACCCGGTCAACTGGGCCGTCGCGACCAGGCGGGACCTGAACGACTGGATCGAGCACCTGGACGGCCTGGGCATCCCCCACTCGCCCGAGATCGAGGCGAGCATCGGGTGGTTGCTGGTCTTCCACGACCCGGACGGCGTGGAGATCCACCTGTACACCGACGAATCCCATGGCGTGGATCACGGTGACCTGCCGGGGTACGGCAGGAGGGTCGGCATGGCAGGCTAGCCGCCATGTCTGTCGGAACCTTGGTGCTGCTCCGCCACGGCGAGAGCACGTGGAACGCGGAGAACCTGTTCACCGGCTGGGTGGACGTTCCCCTGTCGGAGAAGGGCGAGAAGGAGGCCCGGCGCGGTGGGCTGCTCCTCAAAGAAGCCGGTGTGCTGCCGGAGGTCCTGCACACCAGCCTCCTGCGCCGGGCCATCATGACCGCCAACCTGGCGCTCGACGCCGCCGACCGGCACTGGATCCCGGTCAAGCGCGACTGGCGCCTCAACGAACGCCACTACGGCGCGTTGCAGGGCAAGAACAAGAAGCAGACGCTCGAGGAGTTCGGCGAGGAGCAGTTCATGCTCTGGCGCCGGTCCTACGACACCCCGCCGCCGCCCATCGAGCCCGGCAGCGAGTTCAGCCAGGACACCGACCCGCGCTACGCCGGTCTCGGGCCCGACCTGCCGCTGACCGAGTGCCTGCTCGACGTCGTGAAGCGGATGATCCCGTACTGGGAGTCCGACATCGTGCCGGACCTGCGGGCGGGCAAGACGGTGCTCGTGGCGGCGCACGGCAACTCGCTGCGCGCGCTCGTGAAGCACCTCGACGGCATCTCGGACGAGGCCATCGCCGGGCTCAACATCCCCACCGGCATCCCGCTGCGCTACGACCTCGACGAGGACCTGAAGCCGCTCAAGCCGGGTGGCGAATACCTCGACCCGGACGCCGCGAAGGACGCCATCGCGGCGGTCGCCAACCAGGGCCGCTGACCACATTCCGAGAAAGGCGCACCCGGTGCCGGGTGCGCCTTTCTCGCGTCTAAGGACACGGTTGGGTGAACGGCACCTGACCAGGCGCGAAACAACCCTCCACCGAGGTGTCGCGGGCGTCACGGTTCACGCTCTCGTACTAGGCCAGGACACCTCTGAGCTGCTTACCATTCGCTTCGTGACCACAACGGGTTACCTCGCTGTGTCGATCGGCCTCGCGCTCATCGGCGTGATGGCCGCTTTCTTCATCGGCCGGTTCACCGCCCCCAGGCAACCGAAGAAGCCGGAAGGCTTGACGGTCGCCGAACTGATCCAACAGATCATTCACGACTCCCACGACGGCATCGTGGTGCTGAACCACTTCGGTGACGTCGTGCTGCACAACCCCCGTGCCGAAGAGCTCGGGATCGTCCGCAACAACCGCGTGGACGACCGGGCGCGCAAGGCCGCGGAGGGCGTCCGCAACAGCAACGAGGTCGTGTACGTCGACCTCTCGCCGCTCGAGGGCTACCGCACCGGCCGCCAGCCGGAGGCCGTGCACGCCGAGGTGCGGTTGCTGATCGAGAACTTCACCGTGGTCGACGCGACCGACGAGTCCGAGGCCGTGCGGCTGGAGAAGACCCGGCGCGACTTCGTGGCGAACGTCAGCCACGAGCTCAAGACCCCGGTCGGCGCGCTGGCGCTGCTCGCGGAGGCCGTGCTGGACGCGAGCGACGACCAGGAGGAGGTCCGCCGGTTCAGCGCGAAGATCATGCAGGAGGCGACCCGCCTCGGCGCGCTCGTCACCGAGCTGATCGCGCTGTCGCGGCTGCAGGGCGCGGAGAAGCTGCCGGAGCTCGCCGAGACCGAGATCGACGTCGTGATCAACGAGGCGCTGTCGCGGTCCAAGCTCGCCGCCGAGTCGGTCAACATCACGATCACCACCGACGAACCGAGCGGGTTCGTCGTGCCCGGCGACCGGTCGTTGCTGGTCACGGCGCTGACGAACCTCCTGGACAACGCCGTCGCCTACTCGCCGCCCGGCAGCCCGGTGAGCGTCAGCCGCCGGCTGGTGGACGGGCACGTCGAGATCGCCGTGACCGACCGCGGCATCGGCATCGCCGAGGACCAGCAGATCCGCGTCTTCGAGCGGTTCTACCGCGTCGACAAGGCCCGCTCGCGCGCGACCGGGGGCACCGGTCTCGGGCTCGCGATCGTCAAGCACGTCGCCGCCAACCACGGCGGTGAGGTGAAGCTGTGGAGCCTGCCGGGAACGGGCTCCACCTTCACGCTGCGGCTCCCGGCCGCGGCGACCGAACCCAACCCGACCCTCGTCCCCACCGGCGCGGGTGACACTGGAGGAGAGCTGTGACCAGGGTGCTCATCGTGGAGGACGAGGAGTCCTTCGCCGATCCGCTCGCCTTCCTGCTGCGCAAGGAAGGGTTCACCGCGGCGCTCGCGGCCACCGGCCAGGAGGCGCTCGAGGAGTTCGACCGCAACGGCGCCGACATCGTCCTGCTCGACCTGATGCTGCCCGGCATGAGCGGCACGGACGTGTGCAAGCAGCTGCGCCAGCGCTCCGCCGTCCCCGTGATCATGGTGACGGCCCGCGACAGCGAGATCGACAAGGTCGTGGGACTCGAACTGGGCGCCGACGACTACGTCACCAAGCCCTACTCGGCCCGTGAGCTCATCGCCCGCATCCGCGCGGTGCTGCGCCGCGGCGGCGAGTCCGAGGACCTGCTCCCGCAGATCCTGGAGGCCGGTCCGGTGCGGATGGACGTGGAACGCCACGTCGTCACCGTGAGCGGCCAGGACATCAGCCTGCCGCTCAAGGAGTTCGACCTCCTCGAGTACCTGCTGCGCAACGTCGGCAGGGTGCTCACCCGCGGCCAGCTGATCGACCGGGTGTGGGGAGCGGACTACGTCGGCGACACGAAAACGCTGGACGTGCACGTCAAGCGCCTGCGTTCGAAGATCGAACCCGACCCGTCGGCCCCGCGTCACCTGGTGACCGTGAGGGGTCTGGGTTACAAGTTCGAGTCCTGACGGACACGACCAGGTACCGTTTCCGGCGTGCGCCTGGGCGTTCTCGACGTGGGTTCCAACACCGTCCACCTTCTGGTGGTGGACGCGCATCGTGGTGCCCACCCGATCCCGATGACGTCCGAGAAGACGATCCTGCGTCTCGCCGAGCAGCTCAACGACAAGGGTCAGCTCTCGAAAGCGGGCGCTGACCAGCTCGTTCGTGCCGTCGCCGCAGCCAAGGCCTCAGCGAAGAGGTCCGGCTGCGAGGACCTGATGGCGTTCGCGACGTCGGCGGTGCGCGAGGCGGGCAACTCCGCCGAGGTGCTCGACCGGGTCCGCACCGAGACCGGGGTCGACCTCAAGGTCCTCTCCGGCGAGGACGAGGCGAAGTACACGTTCCTCGCGGTCCGCCGCTGGTACGGCTGGTCCGCGGGCAAGTTGCTCTCGCTCGACATCGGCGGCGGTTCGCTCGAGCTCGCCGTCGGCCGCGACGAGAACCCGGACCTGGCCTTCTCCGTGCCGCTCGGCGCGGGCAGGCTCACCAGGACGAGGTTCAAGAAGGACCCACCCAGGCGCTCCGAGGTCCGCGAGACCACCGAGTGGCTCGCCGAGCAGCTCGCGCCCGTGGCGCGGAAGCTGAAACGCGCGGGTGAACCCGATCGAGTGGTTGCGACCTCAAAAACTTTCCGAACGCTGGCGCGGCTCACCGGGGCCGCGCCATCGTCTGCCGGGCCCAGGGCACGACGCGTGCTCACCGACGCGGGCCTGCGGCAGCTGATCGCGTTCATTTCCCGGATGTCGGCCCATGACCTCGCGGAGCTGGAAGGTGTGAGCACGTCTCGCGCCCATCAGCTCGTCGCGGGCGCATTGGTCGCGGAGGCCACAATGCGAGCCCTGTCACTCACGCAGCTGGAGATTTGCCCGTGGGCACTCCGGGAGGGTGTCATCCTCCGACGGCTGGACCACACTGACGGGACGGACCAGAGCGATACTGGACGGACTGGGCAGACCGGGGCACGGTGGAGTTGATGAGTCGAGAGAGCGGATCGGACCAGACGCAGCGCACTGTCGCTGAGCTGCTCGCCCAGTACGGGGGCAGCGCAGAGAGTGCGCCACGTCGGCGACGCCGCCGGGCGGCTGACGAAGAGGACGACGTCCAGCAGCCGGAGACCGCGCCCCAGACGATCATCGAGCGGGTCCTGTCCGACAGCGGTCGGCTGATGGCGATCCGCGACGACGACGTGGCGCCGCAGCCCGGTCGTCGCGCCGCCCCCGAACCGCCCTCGGCACCGCCGCCCGCGGCCGCCGAGCGCACGGCGTACCAGCCGAAACCGCAGGTCGCGCCGGCGCCCCAGCAGCCGAAGCCGCAGCCGTCGCAGCAGATGCCGGTGCCGCCCCCCGCGCCGCCGCCACTGGTCCGCAGACCGCCGAAGCAGGCGCCCCCCGCCGCTCCCGCCGCACCGCCGCCCGCGGCCGCCGAGCAGACCCGGCAGGTGCCGCAGGTCCGCGACCAGCCGTCGCGCTCGGACATGCCCCGGCCCGAGGCCGCGCGCCCCGAGCCGTCCCGCTCCGACCTGCCGCGCCCGGAAGCGCCCGGCAGGCTCGAAGCCCGCCTCGACCAGGCGACCTCGACGCCCGCCGCCGCGCGGACCAGCATCGTGCGCCCGCCGAAGCCCGGTCAGCCGTCGGTGTCCATGCCGATCCCCGCCCCGCCGCGCGAGGCGATGACCGAGCAACTCCCGCGCATCCCGGCCAAGGCGCCGGTGGACAAGATCGCCGCGCTCGAGACCGAGTCCGTGCTGATCGTGCCGCCGGCCCCGCCGAAGCTGCCCGAGCCGTTGCCCGGCAACCAGCCCGACGCCTGGTTCGGCGACGACGACCCGAACGCGCACACCGACCTGTCGATGGCGCCGATGGAGTCGACCGCGGCGCACCCCGGCCCGTACGTGGACGACGACGACTCGCAGGAGTACGCCGTCTACCGCGCCGAAGACGACTACCTCGCCGAGACCGACGAGGAAGACGACGAGGACGAGGGCCCCGCGGGCCTCGACGACGCCGCGGAGGCCGAGGAGGACGAACCGGCGGAGTCGCGCTCGGCGGGCAAGGAATGGCTGATCATGATCGGCCAGCTCGCCGTCGGCGTCCTCGGCGGCGCGGCCCTGTGGCTCGCCTTCAACTACCTCTGGCGCTCGGTCCCCGCCGCCGCGCTGGTCGTGGCGCTCGCGGTTACCGTGGGTCTGGTGTTGCTCGTTCGCAAGATCCGTCGCGCCGACGACCTGCAAACCACCGTCCTGGCCGTCCTCGTGGGCCTCATCGTCACCGTCTCACCAGCGGCGATGCTGCTGGTGAAGAGTTGACGGCCCGCATCCCGGTCGGGCTTTCCACGGCATCGGTCTACCCGCAGCCCGCCGGGGCGGCGTTCGAGATCGCGTCCGACCTGGGCTACGACGGCGTCGAGCTGATGGTGTGGGCCGACCCGGTGTCGCAGGACATCCGCGCGGTCGACCGGCTGTCCGCCCGGACCGGGATGCCGGTGCTGGCCGTGCACGCGCCGTGCCTGCTGATCTCGCAGCGGGTGTGGTCGCCGGATCCCGCCGAGCGGTTGCGGCGTGCGGTCGAGGCCGCCGGCGATCTCGGCGCGCCCACCGTGGTCCTGCACCCGCCGTTCCGGTGGCAGCGGAAGTACGCGGACGGGTTCGCCGAGCTGGTTTCCTCTCTGGAGGAGTCCAGCGGGATCGCCATCGCCGTCGAGAACATGTTCCCGGTGCGGCGGCCGCTCGGGCGGGGGCGGTCGGTGGAGATGAACGCCTTCAAGCCGTCCGTGGACCCGACCGACGTCGGGCACCGGAACTACACGCTGGACCTCTCGCACTCCGCCGCCGCGCACATGGACGCGTTGGAGCTGGCGAAGCGGATGGGCGACGGGCTCCGGCACGTCCACCTGGCGGACGGCTCTGGGGCACCCAAGGACGAGCACATGGTGCCCGGGCGGGGGGACCAGCCCTGCGCCGAGCTCTGCGAGATGCTGGCCCGCGGGGGGTTCGACGGGCAGGTGGTGCTGGAGGTCAACACGCGGCGGGCCGGAACCCCCGCGGCTCGGCGGGAGATGCTGGCGGAGTCGCTGTTGTTCGCGCGGCTGCACCTGGACTGGGACGCGGAGGCGCGGGCCTAGTTCGCGGGTGCCGTGCGCACCGGCTGGTTCGCGTTCCAGCGGGGTCGGCCGCGTACCCAGGCTCTCAGTCACTCGGTCACCTTGCGAGGCTGGGCGCACGCGGGGCCCTTCCGTGCGGTCCACGCGAACGAAAGGTCCCCGCGTGCATCTCGGAAACGGCGTGGCGTGGCGCAACACGCCGAGGTGACGTCGACGGCGGATTCCCGGCTCGCGGCACCAGCACGCCCCTGCGGCCCCCTGGCGAGTGTCGGCAAGGGTCGTTCGGCACTGTTGTGGCGTGGCCGGGTTAGGGTTCGTGGTGTGAACCCGCTGCGAGCGTTGATCATGGCCGCGTCTCGCAACGAGACGGTCCGCCACCTGGTCGCCAACGCGCCCATCAGCCGCGACGTCGTCAAGCGGTTCGTGGCGGGGGAGAGCACCGAGGACGCCGTCGAGGTGGTCAGGAGCCTCGGGCTGCCGGTCACGCTGGACTACCTCGGTGAGGACACCACCGACAAGGCCCAGGCCGAGCGGACGGTGCAGGCGTACCTGGAGTTGCTCGACGCGTTGCACGCCGCCGGGCTGGCGAAGGACGCGGAAGTCAGCGTCAAGTTGTCGGCGGTCGGGCAGACGCTCGACGAAGCGCTCGCCCTGACGAATGCCTCTCGGATCTGTGCCGCCGCCGAGCAGTGCGGGACGACCGTGACGCTCGACATGGAGGACCACACCACCACGGACTCCACGTTGCGGGTGCTCGCCGAGCTGCGGCGCACGTGGCCGTGGGTCGGGGCCGTGCTGCAGACGTACCTGCACCGGACGCTGGACGACTGCAGGCAGCTCGCGGGGGCCGGGAGCCGGGTGCGGCTGGTCAAGGGGGCCTACGCGGAACCGCCTGACGTGGCGATCCAGGACCCGCACGAGGTGGACCTCAACTACGTGCGGTGCGCGAACGTGCTCCTCGCCGGCGAGGGGTACCCGATGTTCGCCACGCACGATCCCCGGCTCGTCGAAATCATTGGCGAGCGGGCCCGCTGGTATGACAAAACTGACTTCGAGTACCAGATGCTCTACGGCATCCGGACCGAGGAGCAGAGGCGTCTCGGCACTCGCGTTTATGTTCCCTACGGTGAGCAGTGGTACGGATATCTCATGCGGCGACTTGCTGAACGGCCTGCCAACGTGACCTTCTTCCTGCGGTCGCTGGCCAGCCGCTCATGACCTTCTCGAAGTCCAGTGCGGTGCGTTCGCTCGGTGACGGAACCTTCACCGCGTCCCTGCCCGCCGAGTGGACCGTCGGGCCCAAGCCCCACGGTGGGTTCCTCCTCGCGGTGATGACCCGGGCCGCCGCTGCGGTGGCCGAGGGTGATCCGCTGGCCGTGTCGGCCCAGTTCCTGCGCGCGCCCGAGGTGGGGCCCGTGCTGGTGCGGACCGACGTGCGCAAGGCCGGGCGGACCGCGACGGTGATCAACGTGTTGCTGGAGCAGCGCGGCCAGGTGTGCGTCGAGGCCTCGGTGACGACGGGGCGGATCCCCGAGCACCGGGCCGACTACGTGAACCTCCCGGCGATGGCGGCGGCGCCTCCCCCGAACGCGGTGGAGCTGGCGACGTTCCCAACAGGTGGGAGCTACAAGGTCGGTGCGCTGTGTGATCTCCGGGTGGACCGGGAGTCCGCGAGCTTCCTCGACCGGCGGACCGACGGGCCGTTGACGCTGAAGCTGTGGGCCCGGCCGACGGACGAGCAGCCCGACCCGTACTTCGCGCTGCTGGCGGGTGACCTGTCCATGCCGGTGACGTTCAACCTGGGACGTTTCGGCTGGTCACCGACGGTGCAGCTGACCGCGTTGCTGAGGGCTCGGCCGGCGCCGGGGTGGTTGCGGATCCACGTGACCTGCCAGGCCGTGCACGGGCAGTGGTTCGACGAGGACGCGACGGTCATCGACTCGGCCGGGCGGCTGGTGTGCCAGGCACGGCAGTTGGCGTTGACGCCCGCTGTGTGAGACTTGACCGATGACGAAGATCGCGGTGCTCGGCGCGGGCAAGATCGGTGAAGCGCTCCTGTCCGGGCTCCTGCAGGGTGGTCGTCCGGCCTCGGATCTGCTGTTCACGGAGAAGCACGAGTCACGGGCTCGCGCGCTCACGGAGCAGTACGGGTTCGAGGCCGTCACGGTGCCGGGTGCGGCCGCGCAGGCCGACGTGCTCGTGGTGGCGGTCAAGCCGCAGGACATCGAGCCGTTGCTGACCGAACTCGCGCCGGTGCTGCGGCCCGGGACGCTGATCGTGTCGCTGTGCGCCGGGTTGCCGACGGCGTTGTACGAGCGCAGGCTGCCCGAGGGCACGCCCGTGGTCCGGGTCATGCCGAACACGCCGATGGTCGTCGGCGAGGCCATGAGCGCGGTGTCGGGCGGCTCCAACGCCACGGCCGAGCACCTCAAGACGGTCGAGGAGCTGCTGTCGACCGTCGGCAAGGTCGCGGTGGTGCCGGAGTCGCAGCAGGACGCCGTGACGGCGCTGTCCGGGTCCGGGCCCGCCTACTTCTTCTTCCTCGTCGAGGCGATGATCGACGCGGGCATCCTGCTCGGCATCCCGCGAGACCTGGCCTCGCAGCTGATCATCCAGTCGGCCGTCGGGGCCGCCACGATGCTCAACGAGGGCTCGAACCACCCGGTGATCCTGCGCGAGGCCGTGACGTCGCCCGCGGGAACGACCATCATGGCGATCCGCGAGCTGGAGAAGCACGGAGTCCGCGCGGCCCTTCTCGCGGCCATCGAGAGCGCCCGTGACCGGTCCGTTGAGCTGGGCAAGCAGCACGAGGACTGAGCCGGTCGAGACGGCAAGTGAGGGAACGTCCCCACTTTGGCCGTCGCAGGAGTCACACCAGTCCCGCTACTCTCAGGGCAGCACGTGCGTGTCGAACCGTCGGTGGGGAAGACCGACGGCACGACACGTGTCGAAGGATGCGGTGATTTATGCCTGCGAAGGAGAACGAACGAACAGGTCTCGCTCAGGTGCAGTTCCTGACCGTGGCCGAGGTGGCCTCGATGATGCGGGTCTCCAAGATGACCGTGTACCGCCTGGTGCACTCCGGTGAGCTGCCCGCGGTGCGGGTCGGCAAGTCGTTCCGGGTGCCCGAGAAGGCGGTGCACGCCTACCTGGAGAACGCGTACTTCGACGCTGGCTGAAGGCTGGCGAACCCCGTCGGGTAGCCTGGTAGGCCGATCGTGCTTACCGGCGCGCCGTGCTTGACACGGCCAAGGCTGGGGCGCGCCAGTCAAAGCAACGTCTAGAGCTAAGGAACCCGCATGGGCTCGGTCATCAAGAAGCGCCGCAAGCGCATGTCGAAGAAGAAGCACCGCAAGCTGCTGCGCAAGACCAGGGTCCAGCGCAGGAAGCGCGGCAAGTAAGCCCGCATGCGCTCTGCCGCCGTCGGTCTCCTCACGCAGGAGATCGGCGGCGGTTGCGTTTTTCCAGGTCCGGAACCTGTTCGGGTGCTTGCGCCGACACGGAATATCACTCCGTGAGACAGCCTGGCACAACCACGGGAACGGGGGCCGCCGTTCGGGTGATTAGCCCGTAAAGCCTGCGTGACCTGCGTCAAGACGGCGTTCCGGCCCCCTCCGGTTTCACATCTGGTCTGTAGCATCGACCAATCGCAGAGCCCTTCGTGCTTGGAGTCGCATGACGCCCAAGGTCGTCCTCGTCACCGGAGTGAGCCGCTTCCTCGGCGGCCACCTCGCCGCGCGCTTCGCCGCGAACCCGGACATCGAGCGCGTGCTCGGGGTGGACACCGAGCCGCCGCCGCGGGACCTGCTGCGCCGCATGGGCCGCGCGGAGTTCGTGCGGGCCGACATCCGCAACCCGCTGATCAGCAAGGTCATCTCCACCGCGAACGTCGACACGGTCGTGCACGCGTCCGTCACCGCGAGCCCGGCCGGGCCCACCGGCCGCACGGTGATGAAGGAGATGAACGTCATCGGCACCATGCAGCTGCTGGCCGCGTGCCAGAAGTCGCCCAAGGTGCAGAAGCTCGTCGTGAAGTCCACCAGCGCCGTCTACGGGTCCTCCTCGCGGGACCCGGCGGTGTTCACCGAGGACATGGGCCCCAAGGACCTGCCGTCGTCCGGCTACGCCAAGGACGCCGTCGAGGTCGAGGGCTACGTGCGCGGGTTCGGCCGCCGCAGGCCGGACGTCAACGTCACGACGTTGCGCTTCACCAACTTCATCGGCCCGCGCATCGACACGGTGCTGACGCGCTACTTCGCCCTTCCGGTCGTGCCCACCGTCCTGGGCTACGACGCTCGTGTGCAGCTGCTGCACTCCGAGGACGCCTTGGCCGTCCTGGAGCGCGCGACGCTGCACAACCTGCCCGGTGTGTACAACGTGGGCGGCGACGGCGTGCTGCTGCTGTCGCAGGCGATCCGGAGGGCGGGCAGGCTGAACCTGCCGGTGCCCAGCGCCGCCGTGCCCACCGTCGGAGGCTTCTTCCGGAGCGCCCGGCTCGTCGACTTCTCGCCCGACCAGATGAGGTTCCTCAACTGGGGGCGCGTGGTCGACACCACCCTGCTGCGCAAGGAGTTCGGGTTCACGCCGCGGTGGACCACCCAGCAGGCGTTCGACGACTACGTGAACGGCCGAGGCCTGAAGCCGCTCATCGACCCGGAGACGGTCGGTGCCGCAGAGCGGACCATCCTCGAAGCGGCCGCTCGTTTCCGCTGATCTTTGCCTTGAGGAGATGAACGCAGTGGCAGGAGCACGCGTTATCCCGCTGCACGACCCGGAACGCGACGCCGCGCGCAGATCGCGCCACGTCGAGGTCGTTCCCGAGCCGGAGCAGCAGCAGTCCGCGACACCGGACTGGGAACGCAGGCTGACCGACCTGCTGGCGTTCGCACGCAGGCGGATCGCGGGCGACTACCGGATCGACGAGTTCGGGTTCGACCGGGACCTCACCGAGAACGTGCTGATGCCGCCGCTGAAGCCGTTGTACGAGAAGTGGTTCCGCGTCGAGACCATCGGCCTCAACAACATCCCGCTGGCCGGCGGCGCGCTGATCGTCGCGAACCACTCCGGCACCGTGCCGCTCGACGCGCTGATGACGGCGTACGGCATCGCGTCCGAGCACCCGGCGCACCGGCCGTTGCGCGGACTCGGGGCAGACCTCGTGTTCCGCACGCCGCTGCTGGGCGCGTTGGCACGCAAGGGCGGCCAGACGCTCGCCTGCAACGCCGACGCCGAGCGCCTGCTGTCGTCCGGCGAACTCGTCGGCGTGTGGCCGGAGGGCTTCAAGGGCATCGGCAAGCCGTTCAAGGACCGCTACAAGCTGCAGCGCTTCGGCCGCGGCGGCTTCGTGTCGGCCGCGCTGAAGACCGGCGTGCCGATCATCCCGGTGTCGATCGTGGGCGCCGAGGAGATCTACCCGATGATCGGCGACATCAAGGCGCTGGCCCGCCTGCTGGGCTTCCCGTACTTCCCGGTGACGCCGTTCTTCCCGCTGCTGGGCCCGCTCGGCGCCATCCCGCTGCCGTCGAAGTGGTACATCGAGTTCGGCGAGCCGATCCGCACCGACGTCTTCGGCGAGAACGCGGCCGACGACCCGATGCTCGTCTTCAACCTCACCGACCAGGTGCGCGAGACGATCCAGCAGACCCTCTACCGCCTCCTCACCCAGCGCCGGAACGTGTTCCTCGGCTGACCAGCCCCTGGACCTCCTCGTAGGCGAACGCCCTCGGGCTCCCGCCGTCACGCACCGCCGCGGCGGCCTCGACGGTGTGCTCGAGGGCCGCCCTGAACAGCAGCGATCCGGTGCTGATGCGCTTCACGCCCAGCTCGCCGAGCTCCTGCGGCGTGCGCTTCTGCGCGAGGACGTTGAGCGGGGCGATCCCGGCCAGCTCCTCGATCTCGCGCGGCTCGGTCAGCCCGGCCACGAAGATCCCGTCCGCGCCGGCGTCGACGTACCGCCGCGCGCGATCCGCGGTCTCCTCGTGCGCTTCACCGAGCCAGTGGGTGTCGATGCGGGCGTTGAGGAAGACGCCCGGAGCACGGTCCTTGACCGCCGCGATGAGCTCGGCCTGCTCCTGCGGGGTGGCGAGGCCGTGCGGGCGGCCGTCCTCGAGGTTCACGCCCGCGACGCCGAGCCCCCGGACGAGTTCGGCGACCTCCCGCGGTGACCCGCCGAACCCGGACTCCAGGTCGGCGGTCACGGGGAAGGGCAGGTCAGCGAGCATCCGGGCCAGCGCGACGGCCTGGTCGCCCGCGAGGCCCACGCCGTCCGGGATGCCGTGCGCGGCCGCCACGCCGAGGCTGGTCGTGCCGACCGCAGGGAACCCCGCCTCGTGCAACGCCACGGCCGAGGCGAAGTCCCAGGCGTTCGGCAGGACCAGGGGGACGTCCTGGTGGTGCATTGCCCGGAACGCCATGTTCTTCGCGATCGTTCCGGCCAGCGTTCTACCCGGACAGGCGTGCGGGCCGTACCCGAACGGGTGGTCTTCGAGGCTGACCACGATTCCCCCGGCCCTGCGGGTCACCGGCACGGGCGGCGCCGGGTCACCGGTCCGCAGGCACTCGGCGAGGGCGTGCGTAGCCGCCCAGGCCTGGACCAACAGCCCGATCCTGGCTGCGCGTTCCTCGTCGTGACCGGCGGCCAGCCGTTCCACGGCCGCGTCCGCCTCGGCCGTGATCGGCTCGTGCGGCTGGTAGGCGGGGGCGATCCGGGCGATGTCGTCGAGCGCCCCCGGCAGCCCCAGCTCTGCGGCCAGCTCGTCGAGACTGGTGGCTTGGACGCCCTCCAAGAGCCGC
Source organism: Lentzea sp. NBRC 102530 (assembly GCF_030269365.1). Classification (GTDB taxonomy): domain Bacteria; phylum Actinomycetota; class Actinomycetes; order Mycobacteriales; family Pseudonocardiaceae; genus Lentzea. Next base: position 106,492 of record NZ_BSTF01000019.1, on the reverse strand, counting down.
TCGGTCAGGGTGCGGCGACGCGCGTGCTCCTCGCCGTTGCTGAACCTGACCACGGAGGACCTCAGCCAGGCGACACCCGTGTCTCCCCGCGGGACAGACGGCACCGGCAACAGCAGCTCTTCGCTCATGCCCGCCGACGCTAGGCCCGGAACGCTTCGGCGCGGGCCGAAGTGTCCCGGCCGCAGAATGGGCGTCGTGGAAGCACTCGTCCAGGTCGCCTCACTGCTCGCGGACAACACCCGTGCCGCGCTCTGCGGCGCCCTGCTGGACGGACGCGCCTGGACGGCCCGGGAGCTGGCCCAGCACGCCGGGGTGGCCGCCTCGACCGTCAGCGAGCACCTCACGCGGCTGGTCGAGGGCGGGCTGCTGGTGGAGCACCGGCAGGGACGGCACCGGTACGTGGCGCTGGCCGGCCCGCACGTGGCGGAACTGCTGGAGTCGATGGCCGCGTTCGCCGGGCCGCGGGTGCCGCCGAGGGGGTTGCGGGCGGCCGCGGTGTCGGAGGCGATGGCGCGCGGGCGGACCTGCTACGACCACCTGGCCGGACGGCTGGGGATCGCGCTCAAGACCGGGTTGGTGGACCTCGGGGTGGTGAACGCCGAATTGGCGATCAGTGAACCGGGGACGGTCTGGCTCAAGGAGCTCGGCTTCGAGCCGGGCAAGCGGGTGCTCAGCCGCGCGTGCCTGGACTGGACCGAGCGCGTCCCCCACCTCGCCGGAGCCGCTGGGGCGTTCCTGTGCGGCACGTTCTTCGAACGCGGCTGGGTCCGCAGGATCGGCACGAGCCGCGCCGTGCTGCTCACCCCGGAAGGCGAGCAGGGATGGCGCGACCTCGGACTGGTGAGCTGAGCGCTACTTGACCCGGCGCCGGTACGCCATCGTCGCCGCCACCGCACCCGCCAGCGCCCCGGCACCCAGGATCGACGGCACGCCGATCTTGGCCGCCTTGCGCCCGGTCCGGAAGTCGCGGATCTCCCAGTCCTTGCGGCGGGCCACGTCGCGCAGCTGCGAGTCCGGGTTCACCGCCACCGCCGTGCCCACCACGGACAGCATCGGCACGTCGTTGGACGAGTCCGAGTACGCGGTGCAGCGGCGCAGGTCGAGGCCCTCCTTCGCGGCGAGCGAGCGGACGGCCTGGGCCTTCGCCTTGCCGTGCAGCAGGTCGCCGACCAGGCGGCCGGTGTAGATGCCGTTCTCGGACTCCGAGACCGTGCCCAGCGCGCCGGTGAGGCCCAGGCGGCGGGCGATGATCTGGGCCAGTTCCACCGGGGTCGCGGTGACGAGCCACACGCGCTGGCCCGCGTCGAGGTGCATCTGGGCGAGGGCCTGGGTGCCCTTCCAGATGCGGTCGGCCATCAGTTCGTCGTAGATCTCCTCGCCCAGCGAGACCAGTTCGGCGACGCTGCGGCCCGCGACGAACGACAGGGCCTGCTCGCGCGAGGCCTTGACCGACTCCGGGTCCTCGCGGCCGCCGACGCGGAACTTCATCTGCTGCCAGACGAAGCCCGCCAGGTCGGAGGACGAGAAGTACTTGCGCGCGGCCAGGCCGCGGGCGAAGTGGAAGATCGAGGCGCCCATCATCATCGTGTTGTCCACGTCGAAGAAGGCTGCGGCGGTCAGGTCCGGGGGGACCGTCAGCGACGCTTCGAGCTCCGGCGCCATCGCGGCGGCCTGGATCGCCGCGTCTGCCGATGCCTCGCCGGCTAGTTCGGCCAGCCGGTCGCTCTCCACGTCACGCTTGCCCATGTCCCAAGCGTAGCGATCAGGTCCGCCGGAAAGCGCCCGACTCAGCCGAAGCTGATGCCGGGCAGCAGCGGGAGCGAGATGCTCGGCAACGGCAGGGGCAGCGGGATCGTGATCCCCGGCTTCGACGTCGCGGGCGGCGTGGACGTGCCCGGCTTCGTGGACGGGACCGCCGACGACCCCGGCGCGACCGACTGGGTCGGCTGCACCGACGGCTGACCGGAGCCCGACGGCACCGGCAGGCCCGACGGGGTCGGCGCGACCGAGGACGGCTCGTTGCCCGGCGACGAGTTCGGGTCGGTGACGACCGCCGCGCACTCGTCCTTCGCCGGCAACGGGCCGAGCGTGTCCGACGAACCGCTGGTCACGGCGTCGCAACCGGCGCGCGCCGCCAGGTCGTGGGCGCGCTGGGCGATGCTCGCGAGCAGCCACATCGTCGTGTCCGCGTGGGCGCGGGCGTCGTCGGGCAGGCGGGTGCGCAGGGTGCCGAGCTTCACGTACTGCGCCAGCGCCCACTCGTTGAGCGCGGGCAGCGCCGTCTTGTCCGACGACGTGGCGTAGGTGGTCAGCTGGCGGGAGCCCTCGACCGCGTCGGCGTCCAGGTCGCCCAGCGCCGTGATCTGGGCCGCTGACGTGGACGAACGGTCCGCGAGGGTCTCCATCTCGGTGACCCTGGACGCGGCGAACTCCAGGTGCTTGAGGGCCTTGTCCTCCTCGTCGAAGGTCAGGCCGAGCGAAGCGCTCTCGGTCGTGCGCTTGATGCCGTAGAGCGGGTCTCCCGGGAGCGCGTCACGGCTGAGCAGCACGCTCATGCCGGCGAGTGACAACAACAAGCACAGGACCGCGGCTGCCGCGACCGCTACTCGTGCGCGCGCTCCCACCCGTCTTACCGACGAGAGCACCAATGGTTTCTCAGGTGGGGGCGCGGTGAGGACGCGTTGTTTCATCCGTTCGCGCGCCTCGGCGTCCGGGCCGACGTCCATCCGCCGGAGGAGTTCGACGATCGCGAGGTCCTCAGCGAGGTCGTCGTTCCCCACCGGCTGTGGGCCGCCTTCAACGGCACGAGCGAACCGCTCGTGCTCCGTCTGCCGCCACCGCGGTGTTCTTCCCTTGCCGTCCATCTCAGCCCGAGTAACGAAGTTGATCTGCTTTGGGTTACGCCCCTGCGATCGCGATCACCGCAACCAGGACGGGAGGATCTGTGCGAGCCGGCGAACGGCCCGGTGTTGCAGTGCCTTCACGGCGCCCTCGTTGCGGTCCATGATCTGCGCGACCTCGGACACCGACTTGCCTTCGATGAACCTCAGCACGATGCAGTCGCGCTGGTCGTCACCCAACTGGGAAACGCACCGGAGCAGCTCCGCGTTGGTCGCCTCGGTCATGACCTCCTGCTCGGGTCCGCTCGTCTCCTCGCGGTTGTCCTGCAGTTCGGCGGTCGTGACCTCCAGCCGGTAGCGGCTCGACTTCACGTGGTCGAACACGATGTTGCGGGCGATCGTGACGAACCAGGCCCCGACGTCGCGGCCCTGGTAGCTGACCGACCCGATGCTGCGCAGAGCCCGCAGGAACGTCTCGCTGGTCACGTCCTCGGCGAACGCGCGATCGCCGCCCACCCGGAAGAGGACGTAGCGGAACACCATGTCGACGTACTGGTCGTACAGCACTCCGAACGCCTGGGTGTCACCCTCCTGGGCGGCCTTGACGAGCTGCCACGGCTCGTCGGCGGCGTTGTCGTGCTGACCCCCCGTCATGGTTCGGGTGGTCCTGATCGTGTTCGGTCGTGCCCGCGCGGTCATCGGCTCGCGGCACCTCCACAGAGTCGCCGTGGCGGCAGCATACGTGTTGTTACTCCGTAGTAGGTAGCGGATGAGGTTGTGATGTGGAGACGCGCGAACCGCCGCTTCATGACGCCCGTCACGCGTGGAAGACTGCCCCAAGCGTCCAGTTGTTCATGAGGAGGCCATGTTGACTTCCGCTCGCAATGTCTCAGACCTTGTCCGTGCCTCGGCACAGCGGGGGCCCGGCCACGTCGCCTTGGTCGACGTAGCGAGCGGTAAGAGCCTCACGTGGGAAACCATCGACCGCGCGACCGATGCTTTCGCCCGCCGTTTGGCCGATTCCGGTCTGGAACCGGGCGACCGAGTGGCGGTACGGCTGCCCACGAGCCCCGAGTTCGTGGTCGCCGTGTTCGGAATTCTCCGCGCAGGCGGTGTCGTGGTGCCCACCGGCCCCGGCAACCCGCCGCGCGAGCTCCAGCGCATCCTCGCCGACTCGGGGGCGTCCCTCCTCGTCGGTGACGGCGAGGGCTCCGACGCCGCGGTGGTCGACGTCCCGGACGTCTCCGCCACGGCCGAGCCGTTCGAGGCCGTCCGCGGCGGCGAGGACCTGGCCGTCCTCGGCTACACCTCGGGCACCTCCGGCGTGCCGCGCGGCGCGATGCTGTCCCACCGCGCGCTCCTCGCGAACGTCGCCCAGTGCGCCTCGCTGCGCCCCGCCCCCGTCACCGCGGGCGACCGCGTGCTGCTCGCGCTGCCGCTGTTCCACGTCTACGGCCTCGGACCCGGTCTGCTGCAGGTCGCGGGCGCCGGTGCCACGGCGGTCCTGCTGGAGCGGTTCGAGCCGTCCAACGCCCTCGACGTCATCGAGGAGCACCGGGTCACCACGATGGTCGGCGTGCCGCCCATGTACCGGGCGATCCTGGCCCACCCGGTCGAGTTGCTGCGCGAGAAGCTCGCCACCGTCCGCCTGTTCACCTCCGGCGCGGCCCCGCTGCCCGCGGGCGTCATCGCGGAGATGAAGGGCGTCATCGGCATCCCGATCTTCGAGGGCTACGGCCTGACCGAGACCGGCCCGGTGCTCACGTCCACGCTGGTCGGCGGCACGCCGAAGCCCGGTTCCGTGGGCCAGGCCCTGCCCGGCGTCGAGATCCGCCTGGTCGACACCGACGGCTCCGTCCTCGACATCGACGAGGACGAACCGGGCACCGGCCTGGTGTCCGCGAAGGGCGACAACCTCTTCAGCGGCTACTGGCCCGACGGCGCCCACGGCCCGGACTCGTCCGGCTGGTTCCGCACCGGCGACGTCGGCTTCATCGACGCCGACGGCGACCTGCACCTCGTCGACCGCGCGGGCGACCTGATCATCGTCAACGGCTTCAACGTCTACCCGCACGAGGTCGAACAGGTCGTCTGCGAGATGACCGAGGTCCTCGAAGCCGCCGCCGTGGGCGTCCCGGACGAGAAGACCGGCGAGTCGGTCAAGGTCGTCCTGGTCCTGCGGGACGGCCAGGACCTCTCGGCCGACCAGGTCGTGGCCCACTGCGCGGCCAGGCTCGCCAAGTTCAAGGTGCCGACCGTCGTGGAGTTCGCCCCGGCCCTGCCGCACTCGCCGACCGGCAAGCTCGCCCGCGCGGTGCTCCGCAGGCCTTTGGGAGCATGACGGGCATGACCCACCACGTGACGTTGATGAGCCGGGTGTCGTGCCACTCCTGCGAGGAGGCCGCCGTCGAGATCGAGCGGATCTGCGCGGAGCTGGGCGCCACCTGGTCCGTCGAGGACGTCGACTCCGACCCGGAACTGCGCGCCGAGTACGGCGACCGGGTGCCGGTGTTCCTGGTCGACGGCGCCGAGCACGGTTACTGGAAGGTCGAGGAGGACCGCCTGCGGGCGGCCCTCGCCGGCTAGCCGACAGCACCCACACTCCCCGGCGTGTCGCTCAAACACGCCGCTGCTTTCACCGCACGCGGGGCCCTTTCGTTCGCGTGGAGCGCACGAAAGGTCCCCGCGTGCGGTGAAACGGGTGGCGGAGAGTGTGGTGGCGGGCGGAGGTGCGGTCCTGCGGTGGTGATTACCGAGGGCTTACGGCTCGGGCGAACCGGGGCCTCGTGGGTGTCGAATGGAAGGCATGAAGCCCGCCAAGGCCGCGCTCACCGGACTCGTCGCGCTCGTCGCCGCCCTCGCGGCCGGGCACCTGGTGGCCGCGTTCGTCGGCCTGAGCGCCTCCCCGTACCTCGCCGTGGGCAACGCCGCGATCGACCTCACGCCGTCGTGGCTGAAGGACTTCGCGGTCGAGACGTTCGGCACCGCCGACAAGCTCGTGCTGCTCAGCGGCATGGCGGTCGTGCTCGTCGCGATCGGCGTCGGAGCGGGCCTGGCCAGCAGGAACAGCGCCGCGCCCGGCTCGCTCGTGGCGGTGCTGCTCGGCTTCGTGGGCGTCGCGGCCGTCGCGACCAGGCCGGACGTCGGCGCGCTGGCGGTCCTCGCCCCGGTCGCCAGCACGGCCGCGGGCGTCTACGTCTTCCGCTACCTGCACAGGGAGGCCGAGGAGAGCGACAGCCGCCGGAGCTTCCTGATCACCGCGGGCCTGGCCGTCACGGCCGGGGTCGCCGGGCAGGTCTTCGGCAGCCGGACCGACGTCGAGGGCTCCCGCCAGGCCGTCGGGCCGCTCACGCCGAAGACCAAGGCGCCCGAGATCCCGTTCAACGCCGACTTCGCCAAGGACGGCACCCCGAGCTTCATCACCAGCGGCGAGGACTTCTACCGCATCGACACCGCCCTGAGCGTGCCGCGGATCCGCGCCGAGGAGTGGGCGCTGCGGGTGCACGGCATGGTCGAGCGGCCGACGGTCCTGACGTTCGACGAGATCAGGAACATGGACCTGGTCGAGGAGACCGTCACGCTCACCTGCGTCTCCAACGAGGTCGGCGGCCCGTACATCTCCACCGGCAACTTCATCGGCGTGAAGATCGGCGACGTGCTGCGGCAGGCGGGCGTCAAGCAGGGCGCCGACCAGCTGTTCAGCACCAGCGACGACGGCTTCACGGCCGGCAGCCCGCTCGACTACGTCCTCGAGAACGGCCTCATCGCGATCGGCATGAACGGTGAACCGCTGCCCGCCGAGCACGGCTTCCCGGCCAGGCTCGTCGTCCCCGGCCTCTACGGCTACGTGTCCGCGACGAAGTGGGTCACCGACCTCAACGTCACGACGTTCGAGAAGGACCAGGGCTACTGGATCCCGCGCGGCTGGGCCACCAGGGCCCCGATCAAGACCTCCTCGCGGATCGACCGGCCCAAGCGGCAGGGCAGGGTCCAGGGCAAGGCCGTCATCGCGGGCACGGCCTGGGCGCAGCCCAGGGGCGTCGCCAAGGTCGAGGTCCGCATCGACGGCGGGGTGTGGCGCGAGACCGAGCTCGCCGCCGACGTCAGCGACACCACCTGGCGCATGTGGAAGATCGAGATGGAGCTGTCGAAGGGCAGTCACACGGTCGAGTGCCGGGCCACCGACAAGTCCGGGCAGACGCAGGACCAGGCGCGCCTCGACCCCGTTCCCGACGGCGCGACGGGATGGCACTCGGTCACCTTCTCGGTCGACTAGGTGCTCACCCCGTAGTGATCATGAAGCGAGGAAGTGCTGGTCACGCCCCGTGACCGGCGCCGCCGCAGTGGATCATCGACTTTGTGCATGCGTTCACAAGCGGTACGGTGTGTGCATCACCAGCGCCGCGGTATCCCTGCGGTGAAGCACACCCGGAGGTCGGAGAGCGTGGCAGCACAGCGGGGCGAAGGTGAGACGACCACCACCCCTGCCGAGCCCGCCGACAGGGAGCGCGCCCGCGCGATCCCCGAAGCGGCCGTCGCCCGGCTCGCCGTCTACCTCCGCGCGTTGTCCGGCATGGCCGACCAGGGCGTGACGGCGGTCTCCAGCGAGGAGCTCAGCCAGGCCGCGGGCGTCAACGCGGCGAAGCTCCGCAAGGACCTGAGCTACATCGGCAGCTACGGCACGAGGGGCGTCGGCTACGACGTCGAGGTCCTCGTGAGCCACATCGAGCGCATCCTCGGCCTCACCCGCAACCACTCCGTGGCCGTCGTGGGCATCGGTAACCTTGGTCACGCTCTCGCCAACTACGGCGGCTTCCCCGGCCGCGGGTTCCCGGTCACCGCCCTGTTCGACGTGGACGCCGATCTCATCGGAATCCCTGTTGGGGGCATCCCGGTCAACCACATCGACGAGATCACCGCGATCTGCCTCGAGCGCGAGGTGTCGATCGGCGTCATCGCGACGCCGCCACCGGCCGCTCAGTCGGTTTGCGACCGTTTGGTATCTGCGGGCGTCCAGTGCATTCTGAACTTTGCACCGGTTGTCCTTCAGGTTCCAGACAACGTCGAGGTGCGCAAGGTTGACTTGGCGGTCGAGATGCAGATCCTGTCGTTCCACGTCGCTCGACGTGCGGACGAGGCTGCCGGCGTCTCAGTCGACAACAACGGACTGGGTGTGGACGGGATGGTGAGTCGCCCGTGAGCGTGAGCCAGCTGGCTCCGGTGAACGTGGTGAGTGCATGAGTGTGCTCGTAGTCGGGCTTTCGCACCGCACCGCCCCAGTCCCGGTCCTGGAACGCGTCACCGTGGCCGAGCCGGACCTGCCCAAGGTCCTCGGCCAGCTGCTCGCCGCCCCCAGCGTCTCCGAGGCGATGGTCCTGTCGACCTGCAACCGGGTCGAGGTCTACGCCGTCGTCGAGTCGTTCCACGGCGGCATGTCGGAGGTCGTCGAGGTTCTCGCGCAGCACGCGCAGATCGAGCCCCAGGCCCTCTACGAGCACTTCTACGTCCACTACGCCGCCGCTGCCGTCGAGCACCTGTTCTCCGTCGCGGCGGGCCTCGACTCGATGGTCGTCGGCGAGTCCCAGATCCTCGGCCAGCTGCGCGGCGCGTACGCGGCGGCGGACGAGGCGGGCGTCGTCGGCAAGACCGTCCACGAGCTCACCCAGAACGCGCTGCGCGTCGGCAAGCGCGTGCACAGCGAGACCGGCATCGACCAGGCCGGCGCGTCCGTCGTGTCCGAGGCCCTCGGCGACGCCGAGGCCGCGCTGGGCACCCTCGTCGGCAAGCGCGCGCTGCTCGTCGGCGCCGGGGCCATGGGTGGCCTGGCCGCCGCGCACCTGCGCCGGGCGGGCATCGGCGAGGTCGTCATCGCGAACCGGACGCAGGCCAACGGTGTGCGTCTCGCCACGTCGCTCAAGTCCGAGGGCGTCCCCGCGACGGCCGTGGACCTGTCCGCGCTGGCCGTCGAGATCGACCTCGCGGACATCGTCTTCGCGTGCACCGGCTCGATCGGCACGACCGTCCGCGCGGACATGATCAGCGCGCGCTCGCGGCCGTTGGTGATGTGCGACCTGGGCCTGCCCAAGGACGTCGATCCCGCGGCCGCCGAACTGCCGAACGTTCGTGTGGTGGACCTGGAAACGCTGCAGCGGCGCCTGTCCGACGCGCCCGCCGGCCAGGACGCCCGCCTCGCGGCCACGCTGGTCGCCGACGAGGTCAGGGCCTACCTCGCGGGCCAGCGGTCCGCCGAGGTCACGCCGACCGTCACGGCCCTGCGCAAGCGGGCCGCCGAGGTGGTCGACGCCGAGCTGCTCCGTCTTGATTCGCGACTTCCCGAACTGGACGCCGCGACACGCGGTGAATTGGCCAAGACGGTGCGCCGCGTTGTAGACAAGCTCCTGCACACGCCGACCGTCAGGGTGAAGGAGCTCGCCTCCGCCCCTGGTGGTACCGGCTACGCGGAGGCTCTCCGCGAGTTGTTCGGGCTCGACCCCCAGTCTCCTGGGGCCGTCAGTCAGACCAAGTCTTCAGTGGATGGTGAAACGCGGTGACCCGCACCCTACGGATCGGTACCCGAGGCAGCGCACTGGCGCTCGCGCAGACGGGGACCGTGGCCGAGGCGCTGAAGGCCGCCGGAGCACAGGTCGAGATCGTCGTCATCAAGACGCCGGGTGACCTCTCCGACGCGCCCATCGCCCAGATCGGCATCGGCGTCTTCACGTCGGCCCTTCGCGACGCGCTCGCGAACGGCGAGATCGACGTCGCCGTCCACTCCTACAAGGACCTCCCGACCGCGCCGGACCCGCGCCTCACGCTGGCGGCCGTCCCGCAGCGCGAGGACCCGCGCGACGCCCTCGTGGCGCGCGACGGCCTCACGCTCGGCGAGCTGCCGCCGGGGTCCACTGTGGGCACCGGGTCCCCGCGTCGCGCGGCGCAGCTGGAGGCCCTCGGCCTCGGGCTGGACATCGTTCCGTTGCGCGGCAACGTGGACACGCGCATCGGCAAGGTGAAGTCGGGCGAGCTCGACGCCGTGGTGCTGGCCCGCGCCGGCATCTCGCGGCTCGGCCGCACGGCGGAGATCACCGAGAACCTGGAGCCCATCCAGATGCTTCCCGCACCCGCGCAGGGTGCGTTGGCAGTCGAGTGCCGGATCGACGACGTCGATGCCGAGCACCTGATCCAGTCCACTCTGGACGATTCGGCCAGCCGGGCCGCTGTGACCGCTGAGCGCGCCATGCTGGCCGCACTCGAAGCGGGCTGCAGCGCGCCGGTCGGCGCGCTGGCCGATGTGGTGGAAGACCTCGACGACGAGGGCAAGGTCGTGTACCGACTTTCCCTGCGCGGGGTCGCAGCGACGCCGGAGAACGATCTCCTCCGCGCGTCCGCCACCGGTGACTTGACCGAAGCTGAGGGACTCGGCCGGGCGCTGGCCGCCGAGTTGCTCGACCTCGGGGCCGCTGTGCTGAGCGGCCCAGAGGCGTAATCGATGGGGAGTGCCCTGATGACCCGCGCACGCAAGACCCCCGGACGCGTCGCCTTCGTGGGCTCCGGCCCAGGCGACACCGGGCTGCTCACGGTCCGGGCCCACGACTTGCTCACCAGGGCTGAACTCGTGGTCACCGACCCGGACGTCCCCGCGGACGTCCTCGCGACCGTGGCCGAGGGAGTCGAGGTCCGCCCCGCTGTCGGCGAGTCCGCCGACGTGGCCAAGGACCTGGTGAACGAGGCGCGCAACGGCGCCACGGTCGTCCGCCTCGTCGCGGGGGACCCGCTGACCCTCGACTCGGTCGTGAAGGAAGCGCAGGCCGTCGCGAAGTCGACGATCCCGTTCGACGTCGTCCCCGGCGTGCCGTCGGGTACCGCCGTCCCCGCCTACGCGGGTGTCGCGCTCGGTGGCGTGCACACCGAGGTCGACGTGCGGACGGTCTCCGACTGGGCGGGCCTCGCCGCCTCGCCCGGCACGCTGGTCCTGCACGCGACCGGTTCGCACCTGGCCGAGGCCGCGTCGAACCTGGTCGAGAACGGCCTCGCGCCGCAGACGCCGGTCGCCGTGACCGCCGAGGGCACGGGCTTCCAGCAGCGCACCATCGACACCACGCTGGCCTCCGTCGCGGCCGACGCCGGTGAGATGGGCGGCCCGCTGGTCGTCACCGTCGGTGCCGCCGCCGCTGCCCGCTCGAAGCTCTCCTGGTGGGAGTCGCGGGCGCTGTACGGCTGGCGCGTGCTGGTCCCGCGGACCAAGGAGCAGGCCGGCGCGATGTCGGAGCGCCTGCACTCGCACGGCGCGATCGCCGTCGAGGTGCCGACGATCTCCGTCGAGCCGCCCCGCAGCCCCGCGCAGATGGAGCGCTCGGTCAAGGGGCTCGTCGACGGCCGCTACCAGTGGGTCGTCTTCACCTCGACCAACGCCGTCCGCGCGGTGTGGGAGAAGTTCCGCGAGTTCGGCCTGGACGCCCGCGCGTTCTCCGGCGTGAAGATCGCCTGCGTCGGCGAGGCCACGGCCGCGAAGGTGCGCTCGTTCGGCATCATCCCCGAACTCGTGCCGTCCGGTGAGCAGTCGTCCGAGGGTCTCCTCAACGACTTCCCGCCGTACGACGACATCCTGGACCCGGTCGACCGCGTGCTGCTGCCGCGGGCCGACATCGCCACCGAGACGCTGGCCGCCGGCCTGCGCGAGCGTGGCTGGGAGATCGACGACGTGACGGCCTACCGCACCGTGCGTGCGGCCCCGCCGCCCGCCGACACCCGCGAGATGATCAAGTCCGGTGGCTTCGACGCGGTGTGCTTCACCTCGTCGTCCACGGTCCGGAACCTGGTCGGCATCGCGGGCAAGCCGCACGCCCGCACGCTCGTCGCGTGCATCGGCCCGCAGACCGCCGAGACGGCGCGGGAGTTCGGCCTCCGGGTCGACGTGCAGCCCGAGGAGGCGAACGTGCCCGCGCTGGTCGACGCGCTGGCCGCCCACGCCGCCCGGTTGCGCGCCGAAGGAGCGCTGCCTCCTCCGCGCAAGACCAAGCGTCTGCGCCGCAGCTAAGTCAACGAAGCCGTCGGGGCCACTCAAGATCCTTTGAGTGGCCCCTTCGACTCTCTCCGTCAGGGAGTCACCACGATGTACCCACTTCACCGGCCGCGTCGTCTGCGCACGACGCCCGCCATGCGCCGCCTCGTGTCCGAGACCGAGGTGCGTCCTCGCCACCTCGTGCTGCCCATGTTCGTCAAGGAAGGCGCGTCCGAGGCCGCTGAGATCAGCAGCATGCCGGGCGTCCACCAGCACACCCGCGACTCGCTGCGCAAGGCCGCCGTCGAGGCCGTCCAGGCGGGCGTCGGCGGCATCATGCTGTTCGGCGTGCCCGCCGAGCGCGACGCCGTCGGGTCCGGCGGCACCGACCCGGACGGCATCCTCAACGCCGCCCTGGGTGACCTGCGCGCCGAACTCGGCGACAGCACCGTGCTGATGTCGGACTGCTGCCTCGACGAGTTCACCGACCACGGCCACTGCGGCGTGCTCGCCGCCGACGGCACGGTCGACAACGACGCCACGCTGGAGGTCTACGGCGAGATGGCCGTCGCGCAGGCGCGCGCCGGTGCCCACGTCGTCGGCCCCAGCGGCATGATGGACGGCCAGATCGCGTTCATCCGCAACGCGCTCGACGCCGCGGGCTTCCAGGACACCGGTGTGCTGGCCTACGCGGCCAAGTACGCCTCGGCGTTCTACGGGCCGTTCCGCGACGCCGTCGAGTCGCAGCTCTCCGGCGACCGCAAGACCTACCAGCAGGACCCGGCCAACGCCCGCGAGGCGTTGCGCGAGGTGCAGCTGGACCTCGCCGAGGGCGCGGACATGGTCATGGTCAAGCCCGCCCTGCTGTACCTGGACGTGCTGCGCTCGGTCGCCGAGATCTCGGACGTTCCCGTTGCGGCGTACCAGATCTCGGGCGAGTACGCGATGATCGAGGCCGCCGCCGCGAACGGCTGGATCGAGCGCGAGCGGTCGATCCTCGAATCGCTCACGTCGATCCGCCGCGCGGGCGCGGACATCGTGCTCACGTACTGGGCCGTGGAAGCCGCCCGGTGGCTGGACAGGTAGAGAAGGCCCCGGTCCCGAAGCTGATCGACGTCGCGCGCTGGCTGTGGATCGCCAGCGCGTGCGTCGGGATGCTGCGGTTCGTCGCGCAGCTCTTCGACCGCGAGATGCTCGTGGCCGAGGTGCGCCGGCAGAACCCGGCGATGGGCCAGGACCAGATCGACGCCGGCGTGAACGGCGGAGTCCTCTTCGGACTCCTGATCGCCACCGCCGTGCTGATCGCGTACACCCGCTTCGCCAACGCGATGGCGCGCGGCCGCAACTGGGCGCGGATCCTGCTGACCGTGCTGGGCGGCGCATCCGTCGCGTTCGGACTGTTCCGGCTGGGTGCGTGGGTCAGCGGTGCCGCGGCGGCGCTCGGCGTGGAGATGCGGCCGGTGGACCTCGCCGTCACGTTCGTCACGACGGTGCTGGACGCGTCCGCGATCGTGCTGATGTACCGCGTTCCTGCGCACTTCCGCAAACGCGTCGAGGTGGACACCGCCTTCCTGCGGTCCTAGGTTTCGACCGTGACGTCTCCGAAGGAATCGGGCACTCCCCGCACGATCACCGCCGGCTACTGGCTGGTCGTCGCCGGCGCGGTGCTGACCGTGCTGGCCGCGTTGTTCGTGCTGTACATCAGGCAGGCCGTGATCGACGCGAACGTCAAGGCCGACCCCTCCAGGACCGTGGAGTCGATCACCAGGGACGTCGACATCACCTGGATCTCGGCGCTGGTCGGGTCGCTGGTGCTCGGCGGGCTCGCCGTGTGGTTCGCCCGCAGGACGAAGGCCGGAGCCAAGCGGAGCCGCACCTCGCTGATGATCACCGTGCTGCTGGGGCTGTTCTTCCAGATGACGATCAGCCCGCTCGGCGTGGTCGGCGCGCTGGTCGGGATGGTGGGTCTCGGCGCCTTCTACTTCCGGCAGTCGACCGAGTTCCTGACCGAACGCGAGCAGCTGACGTGAACGAGGCACCTCGCCCGGTCCGCATCGCCGTCGGCCTCTGGCTCGCCATCGCGGTCTTCGTGTTCCTCACCACCGCCGGGCTCTGGTTCCAGCGCGACCGGGTGCGCGACCTGACCAAGTGGTCGTCCGGGCAGATCACCAGCTTCCTGACGACGGTGTCGGTGATCACGCTGATCTTCGTGGTGGCCTACGCGCTGCTGGTGTGGCAGTTCCTCAAGCGCAAGAACTGGCCGCGCGCCGCGCTGTCGTTCACCGCCATCGCGCACATGATCTGGATCCTGTACGTGGGGGTCAGCGCGTCGAGTTTGGTCACATTGCTGCTCATCTGCGTCGCGATCGTCTTCACGTGGCAGGCGCGTACGGCACAGTGGCTCGCGGAGGTGCGTGAGCAGTGAGCCAACCGCAGGACCCGAACCCCTGGGACCCGAGCCCGCAGTCAGGCCCGGCAGGAGCGTACGAGGTGGGCACGGGGTTCCCGGCCGCGCCGGTGCCGCCGGAACTCGCCCCGCCGGCCCAGCCGCAGGTGGCCCCGCCGCTCGACCACGCGCAGTGGCAGAACCCGGCCGGCGCCTACCCGGTGCAGCCGACGAGCCAGTACCCGATCGACGGTCAGTACCCGGTCGCGGGCCAGTACCAGGTGAACCAGGTCGGTGGCGGCAGCTTCGCCATGGCCCCGCTCTCCCCGGTGCTGCCGCACGAGATGGCGCCGCCGCGGCCCGCCACGATCACCGCCGCGATGTGGATCTGGATCGCGGCCGCCGTGCTGTCCGTGGCCGTGCTGCCGGTGCTGTTCCTCGTCAACACCGACGGCGCGCTCGGCCAGGGCGACGTCGTCACCGAGCAGGACCGGCAGGCGACCGAGATCGGCATGAAGGCGTTCGCCGTCATCTCCGGGTTCGGCATGCTGGTCGCGGCGGCGCCGTACGTGGCGTTCGCGATCGTGCTGCGCAACGGCCACAACTGGGCGCGCGTGCTGCTCACGATCCTCGCGGTGCTCGGTCTGCTGGCGATGATCTCGATCCTGTTCCTCTCGATCGCCGCGACCGTGTGGATGCCGAGCGTGACGCTCGCGATCCTCGTGATCGGGCTGTCCATCGCGGCCGTGGTGCTGCAGTTCCTGCCCGCGTCCAACAGGTACGTGCGCTAGTGCTCTACCGCGAGTCCGGCAGCAGCTGGTGGCCGCTCCTGTGGGGCCCGGCCTTCGCGGTCGCCGGCTACCTGGTCGAACTGGTCACCGGGCCCGCGTCGGTGACGCTGTGGCTCGTCGCCGGACTCGTGCTGACGCTGTCCGCGGTGGTCTGGGTGAACCTGCGGATCAAGACCGGCAGCATCGCGCTCACCACCGACGAGGCGCAGTTCGGGCGGGAGAAGCTGCCGGTCGCGATGATCGAGGCCGCGCAGGACGTCGGCGCGCCGACCGGGGCACGGGTGCTCGGCGGTGGCTGGTCCGCGCCCAAGGGCACGACCACGGTGCCGTTGAGGCTGGTCGACGGCACGGTGGTGCTCGGCTGGGCACGTGATCCGGAAGCCTTCCTCGCGGCGCTGCGGCGGGTCGTGAGAGGCTGAGAGGCGTGACAGAGGCCGTGACCGAACCGGACACCGTGGTGGCCGAGCCCGCAGAGGCGCCGCCTGCCGAACCCGGTCTGCACCAGCCCAAGCGGTGGCTCATCGCGGCGGGCGAGGTGGTCGCGGTCGTGCTGCTGGTGGTCCTCGCGATCTGGTGCTGGAACCGCGGCGTCGTGCGGCTCGAGTACCCGGTCGAGGGCCGCGACCCGCTGATCTCGACGCGCTACCACGGCAACTGGCTGGGCACGTCCATCGCCGCCGCCACGCTCGCCGTCGTCCTCGTGCTCGACGCTGTGCGGCAGATCATGCTCGCCGTGCGCACCCGGCCGCAGAAAGCCGCCGACTCCGACATGTGAGACTGGGGTACGTGACTGCGAGTCGATCCCAGGCCCTGTTCGAGCGCGCGTCGACGCTGACCCCCGGCGGGGTCAACTCTCCGGTGCGGGCGTTCCACTCCGTCGGCGGCACCCCGCGCTTCATGGTCCGCGGCGAAGGTCCGCACCTGTGGGACGCGGACGGCAACCGCTACGTCGACCTGGTGGCGTCGTGGGGCCCGATGATCCTCGGGCACGCGCACCCGGCGGTCGTCGAGGCCGTGCAGAAGGCGGCCGCGAGCGGTCTGTCGTTCGGCACGCCCACCGAGGGTGAGATCGAACTCGCGGCCGAACTGATCGACCGCGTCGACCCGGTCCGGCAGGTCCGCCTGGTCAACTCGGGCACCGAGGCCACGATGAGCGCGATCCGCCTCGCGCGCGGCTTCACCGAGCGCCGCAAGGTCATCAAGTTCGCCGGTTGCTACCACGGCCACGTCGACGCGTTGCTCGCCCAGGCGGGCTCCGGCGTCGCGACGCTCGGCCTGCCCTCGTCGCCCGGCGTCACGGGCGCGCAGGCCGAGGACACGATCGTGCTGCCGTACAACGACATCGAGGCCGTACGCGCGGCGTTCGCGGAGAACCCCGGCGAGATCGCGTGCGTGATCACCGAGGCCGCGGCGGGCAACATGGGCGCCGTCGCCCCCGGCCCCGACTTCAACCAGGGCCTGCGCGACATCTGCGACGCCGACGGCGCGTTGCTGATCATGGACGAGGTCATGACGGGCTTCCGCGTCTCCCGCGCGGGCTGGTTCGGCCTGGAGCGCGTGGCGGGCGACCTCTACACGTTCGGCAAGGTCATGTCCGGCGGCCTGCCCGCGGCGGCGTTCGGCGGCCGCGCGGACGTGATGGCGCGCCTCGCCCCGTCCGGCCCGGTCTACCAGGCGGGCACGCTGTCCGGGAACCCCGTCGCCGTGGCCTCCGGTCTCGCGACCCTGCGCGCGGCGGACGACGAGGTCTACCAGGCCCTCGACCGCAACGCGACGCGCCTCGGCGCCCTGTTCACCGCCGCCCTGACCGAGGCCGGTGTCGAGCACCGCGTGCAGTTCGCCGGGAACCTGGTGAGCGTGTTCTTCGGTCCTACCGAGGTGAAGGACTACGCGGGCGCGCAGGCGTGCGAGACGTGGCGCTTCCCGCCGTTCTTCCACGCCCTGCTCGAACGGGGCGTTTACGCACCTCCCTCTGCGTTCGAGGCGTGGTTCGTGAACGCTGCCATGGGTGAAGAGGAGTTCGCCGTGATCGCCGACGCACTGCCGCACGCGGCCCGTGCCGCCAAGGAGGCCCGCCAGTGAGCCGCACCACCGTTCATCTCCTGCGCCACGGCGAGGTGCACAACCCGACCGGGATCCTGTACGGCCGCATCCCCGGCTTCAAGCTGTCCGAGCGGGGCCAGAAGCAGGCGCTGACCGTGGCGGAGCACCTGGCCGACCACGACATCGTGCACGTCGTCGCGTCGCCGCTGGACCGCGCGCAGCAGACCGCGGCCCCGATCGCCGACTCGCACCGCCTGGAACTCGCGACCGACGAGCGGCTGATCGAGGCCGACAACCAGTTCGAGGGCCTGAAGGTCGCGGTCGGCGACGGCGCGCTGCGGTCCCCGCAGCACTGGCCGAAGCTCGTGAACCCGTTCAAGCCGTCGTGGGGCGAGCCGTACATCGAGATCGCGCACCGGATGCTCGGCGCCGTGCAGAAGGCCCGCGCCGCCGCCGAGGGCCACGAGGCCGTGTGCGTCTCGCACCAGCTGCCCATCTGGACGGTCCGCCGGTTCCTCGAGGGCAAGCGGATGTGGCACGACCCGCGCAAGCGCGAGTGCTCGCTGGCCTCGCTGACGTCGTTGATCTTCGAGGGCGAGCAGCTCGTCCGGATCTCCTACTCCGAGCCCGTCGGCGCGACCAACCCGCGGGTGACCGGGGCATGAAACGGCTGCTCGTGCTCGTGCTGCTGCTCGCAGGCTGCACGACGGGGAAGGACGCCGCCCAGATCGGTGGCGGCGACTTCTCACTCGTCGCCCCCGGCGGCCAGGTCGAGATCCGCTACGCCCCCGCCGACCGCAAGGAGCTCAAGGGGCTCGAGGGCGAGTCGTTGTTGGAGGACGGCAAGACCATCAAGCTCTCCGACTACGCCGGTAAGCCCGTCGTGATCAACATCTGGGGAGCCTGGTGCGGGCCGTGCCGCACCGAGGCGCCGGAGATGCAGAAGGTCTTCGACGCCGGAACGCAGGTGGTCGGGGTCGACGTGAAGGAGACCTCGAAGGACTACCCGCGCGACTTCATGAAGGACAGGTCGCTGACCTATCCGTCCATTTACGACCCCTCGGCGCGGAGCTTCGTCAACGTCTTCAAGGGCCTTCCGCCGAACACCGTGCCGTCGACGTTCATCGTGGACGAGAACCACAAGGTGGCGGCGGCGTTCCTGCAGCCCGTGCTGGCCACGGACGTGCAGAAGGTGCTCGACGAGCTCGCGAAGGAATGAGAACAGGGGCCTCCCGCGGGAGGCCCCTCTTCGTTGTGCGGCAAGGCTTCACGGTGTCGCGGGCACGACCGGGTTGTTCAGCGACGGGATCTTCGCCTTGAACGCCTTGACCATCGCGTCGCGGCCGATGGAGTTGAACTCCTTGCCCAGCGTGCGCATGATCGAGTTGGCGGTCGGCCGGTACAGCCCGGTCTTGTAGTACCGCGCCCCCTCGACCGGCCCGATCACGCCACCGTCCGGCGACGGCTGCCCGAGGTACTCGCCCCACTTGGCGCCGGTCGGGTCCTTGGTCACGTTGATCTCACGCGGCTCGGTGCCGGTGTAGTTGGCGTACGGGTAGTCGTACTCGTCGGCGAGGCCGCCGATGGAGTGCCCGAGTTCGTGGATCGCGATCTGCCCCGCCTGCGCGTTCGACCCGGACGCCGTCGCCACCGACCCGCCCGCGCCGCCGTACTTCGCCGTGTTGCCGAGTGCGATCACCTGGTCGGCCTGCGGGGCGAGCGCCGCGAACTCCTTGGCCTTGGTCTCGTTGACGCAGAGCAGCCGCTCGGTCTGCGCGTCCCGGCCCTGGCACCAGAAACCCATGTCCAGCGCGGTGTTCTTCAGGATCCCCTTGGTCGGGTCGTGGTCCACACCGGACTCTGGCGAGATCACGTTGACCTGCCAGACGTTGAAGTACTCCTTGTAGCTCTTGAACGGCTCGACCGCGGAGAGCTCCTCCCACTTGCTCTTCACGTTGGCGGAGTAGGTCTCCAGGTCGTCGGCCGTGTACCCGTCACCGACGAACACGAGGTCGAACCGGTCCGCCGAGTCACCGGTCTTCTGCACCTCGACCACGTCGGCCGCCGCGAGCAGCCGGAACTCCGACGACTTCTCGCGCGGAGCCTTCGGGGTGAGCGCCTGCGTGATGCTGCCGTCCTCGTTGAAGACCTCACGCCACTCCATCGCCGGGGCGGCGCCGACCGGAACCTGCGCGAACAGGGCCAGCGCTGCCATCGTGAGCGCAGGGAGGACGAGCCGGGTGCGTCGCATGTGCTGACGCTAAGCAACCGAGATATCACCCACAAGCGGCAATCGTACGTACTTTTGGCCCAACCGTTGTCTCAGGTGGTGTCTCGGAACATGCCGGATCGCCGACGCCTTAAAGGAACCTGAAAAGCGGACACCGGTCGTCACGTGATCTGGGCAACTACCTACTCTGAACTCCGTGAACCCCACCGATCTGGCGATCTCCGGGCCGTTGCTGCTGGCCACCGGGGTCGCTCTGCTCGCGGGTTTCATCTCGTTCGCCTCCCCGTGCGTCGTGCCGCTCGTCCCCGGCTACCTGGCCTACCTGGCCGGACTGGTCGGCGCCGAGGCACCGCGGGTCGAGGCGAACGAGCCCGCCAAGCAGGGCCGCTGGCGGGTGGCGGGCGCGAGTCTGCTGTTCGTCGCCGGGTTCACGGTCGTGTTCGCGCTGGCCTCGATGGCCATCCTCGGCGCGTCCGACGCCCTGTTCCTCAACGCTGATCTGTTCCAGCGCATCGGCGGTGTCGTCACGATCCTCATGGGACTCGTGTTCCTCGGCCTGGTGCCGGCGCTGCAGAAGGACGTGCGGTTCCACACCAAGCCCAGGGCCGGGCTCCTCGGGGCGCCGGTGCTCGGGGCCGTGTTCGCGCTCGGCTGGACGCCGTGCCTCGGACCGACGCTCGCGGGTGTGCTGGCCGTGGCGCGCAGCACGGAGATCGGGTCGTCCACGGCGCGCGGTGCCGTGCTGGTGCTCGCGTACTGCCTCGGGCTCGGGTTGCCGTTCGTGGTGCTCGCGCTCGGCGCGCGGTGGGCGCTGGGC
This sequence comes from Lentzea sp. NBRC 102530, assembly GCF_030269365.1. Lineage (GTDB taxonomy): Bacteria > Actinomycetota > Actinomycetes > Mycobacteriales > Pseudonocardiaceae > Lentzea. The sequence continues at coordinate 86,387 of NZ_BSTF01000019.1, read as the reverse complement.
GTGACCAAGTGGCTGCGCACGCACGCCCGGCACGTGCAGATCTTCGGTGGGGTGCTGCTGATCCTGGTCGGGATCGCGCTCGTCACCGGGCTGTGGGGCGAGTTCGTCGGGTGGCTGCGCTACTCGTTCGTCGACGTCGTGAGGCTGCCGCTCTAGTGATCGCCTTCCTCCGCAACACGTGGCGCGGCCTCACCTCGATGAGGACCGCGCTGACCCTGCTGTTCCTGCTCGCGCTCGCGGCGATGCCCGGCGCGTTGCTGCCGCAGCGGTCGTTGAACAGCGCCAAGGTCAACGAGTACGTCGCCGAGCACGGCTGGTGGGGCGAGCTGCTGCTCGAGCTCGGCTTCTTCGAGGTCTACGGCACGCCCTGGTTCGCCGCGATCTACCTGCTGCTGTTCACGTCCCTCGTCGGGTGCCTGCTGCCCCGCACGTGGGAGTACTTCAAGCAGATGCGCGCGAAGCCGGTGCTGACGCCGCGCAACCTCTCCCGCATGCCGCACCACGTGCAGGCCGAGCTCGACATCACGCCGGAGGAGGCGATCGGCCGGGCGCGCAGGGCTTTGCGCGGCTGGCGGATGGACGCGGGCGAGGACACGGTCAGCGCCGAACGCGGGTTCCTGCGCGAGACCGGCAACCTCGTCTTCCACTTCGCGCTGCTGGGCCTGCTGGTGTCCTTCGCGCTGGGCAAGATGTTCAGCTACGAGGGCCAGGTCATCGTCCAGGCCGACGGTGGCCAGTTCTGCAACGGCGGCATCTTCAACTACGACTCGTTCCGGCCCGGTCTGCGCATCGACGGCACCGACCTCACGCCGTTCTGCGTCGAGATCGGCCAGTTCTCCGCCGAGTACCTGGAGAACGGCCAGCCCGTCGGCTTCCAGGCGGACATCCGCTACCAGTCCGGCGACGACCTCGCGGCGAACGCGTGGAAGCCGTACACGCTGCAGGTCAACCACCCGCTGCGCACCGAGGGCGACCGCGTCTACCTGCTCGGCCACGGCTACACGCCGACGTTCACGGTGACGTTCCCCAACGGCGAGAAGCGCACACAGGGCATCCAGTGGCTGCCGAGCGACCAGATCACGCTGGCCTCCGAGGGCGCCACCAAGTTCGACCCGCCGGGCATCACCGACTCCGAGACGCGCCGCAAGAACCAGATCGCGGTCACCGGGCTGCTGGCGCCGACGCCGTTGCTGCACGGCAACATCCTGACCTCGAAGTTCCCGGCCCTGAACAACCCGATGGTCGCCGTCGACGTGTACCGCGGCGACCTCGGCGTGGACGACGGCCGCGGCCAGTCGATCTTCTCGATCGACCAGAAGATGGTCGACCAGGGCCGGTTGGCCAAGGTCGCGCGCAAGAACCTCGCGCTGGGCGAGGAGATCGCGCTCGACGACGGCACCAAGGTGCGGTTCGACTCCGTGCACGACTGGGTGTCGTTGCAGGTCTCGCACGACCCCACACAGGGGTACGTGCTCGCGTTCGCCGTCCTGATCATCCTCGGCCTGGGGGTCACGCTGACCGTCAAGCGCCGCAGGGTGTGGGTGCGTGCGACCCGTCTCGAGGACGGGCGTACGTTGGTCGAGGTCGGTGGGCTCGCCCGCACTGACCAGGCGGGATACGGCGAGGAGTTCACGCGGCTCGCCCGCGCGGTTCTGAACGAGGAGAAGTCCTGATGCCGGTCAACGAGACCCTCGCGACGTACAGCGACTGGCTGTACCGCAGTGCCCTGGGCATTTACCTCTTCGCGATCATGCTCTACGCGGTGGAGCAGGCCTTCGCCCGTGCCCCGCGCAAGGCGGAGGCGCTGGCCGGGGCCGGTGGGCCGGCGATCCTCACCGACGAGCCGCGCAGCGAGGTGACGCGGTCCGAGCGGATCGGCCGCATGGGCGCCGCGCTGACGGTCCTGGGCGCCGCGCTGCACCTCGGGTCGCTGGTGATGCGCGGTCTGTCCGCCGGCCGGGCGCCCTGGGGCAACATGTACGAGTACATGTCGCTGCTGTGCCTCGCGGCCGTGGTGACCTGGATCGTGCTGATGGTGAAGTTCCCGATCCGCCGCCTCGGCGCGTTCGTGCTCACGCCGATCCTGGTGCTGCTGTTCCTCGGCGGCACGGTCCTCTACGCCGAGTCCGCGCCGGTCCAGCCGGCGCTGCGGTCGTACTGGCTGGTCATCCACGTCTCGGTGATCTCGATCTCGTCCGGCGTGCTGCTGATCCCGGGCGTGACGTCGATCCTCTACCTGCTCAAGGACCGCAACGCCGACCGGTTCCCGAAGCTGCCGTCCGCCGACGTGCTCGACCGCATGTCGTACCGGACGACCGTGCTGGCGTTCCCGCTGTTCACGGCCGGGATCATCTGCGGCGCGATCTGGGCGGAAGCCGCGTGGGGCCGGTTCTGGGGCTGGGACCCGAAGGAGACGGTCGCGTTCGTCTCGTGGGTGGTCTACGCGGCGTACCTGCACGCGCGCGCGACGGCCGGCTGGCGCGGTCGCGGGGCCGCCTGGATCAACGTCGCGGGCTTCGCCCTGAACGTCTTCAACCTGTTCTTCATCAACTTGGTCACTACCGGGTTGCATTCGTACGCCGGTCTCTAACGAGTTAAGCCCCCAGGTCGATGGAACCACCGGCGGTTGCGTACCGTCGCAACCTGGGGGTCGGGGAAGTCTCGGTCTCTCGTGCTCAGGGAGGGCCACAGCGGTGACATGGCAGCAACCACCGGGTGAGGAACAGGGCTCCGGCCCGCAGTACGTCGACCCGCAGGCGGCGGCCTACCTCGACCCGCAGCAGTCCGGCCCGCAGCACGTCGGCGGCGGCCCGTCGGGCTCGCACCCGGTCCCCGACTACCAGGTGCCGGGACACGCCTCAGGCGCGTACCAGGTCCCCGAAGGCTCGTCGGGCCCGTACCCGGCGCCCGGCTCGCAGTCCGGCGGGTACCAGGTCTCCGGTGGCCCGTCCGGTGCCTACCCGGCACCGGGTTCGCAGTCCGGCGCGTACCCCGCGCCCGGCTCGCAGTCGGGTGGCTACCAGGTCTCCGGCGGCGCGTCCGGCCCCTACCCGGCACCGGGTTCGCAGTCCGGCGGCTACCAGGTGGGCGGCGGCCAGTCCGGTCCCCACAACACCGGGCCGAACACGGCCCAGTACGGCCAGTTCGCCGGCCAGCAGTACCCGAACAACTTCCCGCAGCAGCAGTACCGCTCGCAGGCCGAGCAGGTGTCGTCGCAGCAGCTGATCAAGAAGGAGAAGCGTCCGCCGACGTCCGGCTGGCGCAAGACCCTGCACTCGATCTCCGGCGGCACGATCAACCTCGGCGAGAGCCCCGCCGACGTGCGCCGCCGTGAGCTGATCGCGCGGATCAACCAGCCGCTGCGCGGGTGCTACAAGATCGCGATGCTGTCCCTCAAGGGCGGCGTGGGCAAGACCACGACGACCACGACGCTGGGGTCGACGTTCTCGTCGCTGCGCGGCGACAGGGTGATCGCGGTCGACGCGAACCCGGACCGCGGCACGCTGGCGTTGAAGATCCCGCGCGAGACCACCGCGACCGTGCGGCACCTGCTGCGCGACGCTCCGAAGATCACGAAGTACAGCGACGTGCGCGCGTACACCTCGCAGTCGCCCGCACGGCTCGAAGTGCTCGCTTCCGAGCAGGACCCGTCCGTGTCGGAGGCGTTCAGCGAGGAGGACTACCGGCGCACGGTCGACCTGCTCGAGCACTTCTACAACATCGTGCTCACCGACTGCGGCACCGGCCTGATGCACTCCGCGATGAAGGGCGTGCTCGACGAGGCCGACTCGCTGGTGCTCGTGTCGTCCGGCTCGGTCGACGGCGCGCAGACCTCGGCGGCCACGCTCGACTGGCTCGAGGCGCACGGCTACCGCGAACTGGTCGCGAAGTCCGTGTGCGTGATCAACTCGGTGCGCCCGAAGTCGGGCAAGGTCGACCTCGACAAGCTCGCCGCCCACTTCCAGCAGCGCTGCCGTGCCGTGGTCCGCCTGCCGTTCGACGAGCACCTCGAAGAGGGCGCCGAGATCGCACTGGACCGACTCGCGCCTGAGACCCGCCTGGCCCTGCTGGAACTCGCCGCCGTCGTGGCAGACGACTTCCCGCACGCCTGAGCGGTACTGCTCCGAACGATTACGGAAAGGGGTCCTGCGATCAGGGCCCCTTTTCCGTTCACTCGTCGCGCTTGCGCTGCTCGTCGAGCTTGCGCAGGAACTCCGGGTCGTCGTCCGGTGCGATCACCTTGCGGCCTGGGGTGTACTCCGAGTGCTGCGGGGCGAACGCTCGCCACACGAGCACAGCCACGGTGAGCGCACCGATCACCGCCAGCAGGTAGATCATCGTGTCGCCACCTCCCTTTGCCACGAGATTACCCGCGGCACAGGGATTACTACGGTTTCAGTGGCGGACGGGTTCAGTTGCCTCGGTCGTCAGCTCCGACAGGAGCTGCTTCACCTCGGTCTCACGGAACCTGCGATGTCCTCCAGGGGTGCGGATCGAGCCGATGCGACCTGCGGTGGCCCATCGGGTCACGGTCTTCGGGTCGACCCGGAACAGATTGGCGACTTCCCCAGGCGTCAAGAGCCGCTCGGTGGCTGCAGTCACTCGTCCTCCTCAGATCAGACGTTCCGGTCTGATCGTGGCATCTGACCCATCGGGTACTCGAACGCTTGTTTTTTGGTAAAGAGGTAGTAATGGGACGCAGGGGCCAAACCGGACACGAGGTTCGTGGCCGCTGATCCGCGAACGGCGCTCTGACCAGCGCGAACTCCCGGCCCGTGTGACCGGGGCAACCCGCACGCGCGCGCGGGGCATAGGGTGTCGCGGGTGGATGCTCTTGATCGACAGATCATCGCCGCACTGCGCGCCAACGGTCGCGCCACCTACGCCGACCTCGGACGGCAGGTGGGCCTGTCCGCCTCCGCCGTGCACGAGCGGGTCGGCAAGCTCGAGTCCAGCGGCGTCATCGTCGGCTATCACGCGGTCGTGGACCCCAGCGCGGTCGGCCTGGGCGTCACCGCCCTGATCGGCATCCACCCCACCGACATCGCCGACGACAACGAGGTCGCGGTCGCGCTGGGCGAGCTCCACGAGGTCGAGTCCTGCTACCGGGTGGCGGGCGACGAGTCGTTCATCGTCAAGGTCAGGGTGGCCACCGTCGACGACCTGGAGCGGGCGCTCGGACGGCTCCGGCGCATCCCCGGTGTGGCCCGCACGCGCACGACCGTGGTGCTCTCCACCCGCTTCGAGGGGCGCCCGAACACCGTGGACGAAGAAGGCGACGTAACCTGAACGGGTGCTCGCTCGTGATGTGACGCTCTACGTCCTCGCCCGCCTCGGCCTCGTCGTGGTGGTGACCGGCGCGCTGCTGTTGTTCAAGGTTCCTTTGCTGCCCGCCCTCGCCGTGGGGGTGGTCGTGGCGCTGCCGGCGTCGTTGTTCATCTTCAAGAGCCTGCGGCAGCGCGTGGCTGTGGGCCTGAACACGCACCAGCAGACCCGCAGGGCGGAGCGCGACAAGCTGCGGTCCGAACTGCGTGGTGACGAAGGTCCTCTCACCCAGGCATAGGGCCTTTGCGCCGTTATCGTCCCCGGTGTGAGTACCTCCGTTGACCGTGTTTGCAGCAGGACCAGGCACTGGGTGTGCGAGGCCGTCGGGATCATCGAGGCGGACGCGAACCGTTCCGCCGACACGCACCTCCTGCGGTACCCGTTGCCCCTCGAGTGGGGCATCGACCTCTACCTGAAGGACGAGTCGACGCACCCCACGGGGTCGTTGAAGCACCGGCTCGCCCGGTCGCTGTTCCTCTACGCGATCTGCAACGGCTGGATCACCGGTGGCACACCCGTGATCGAGGCCTCGTCGGGGTCCACGGCGGTGTCGGAGGCGTACTTCGCGCGACTGCTGGGGCTGCCGTTCATCGCGGTCATGCCCCGGTCGACGTCGGCGGAGAAGGTCGCGCTGATCGAACGCCAGGGCGGCCGGTGCCACTTCATCGACGAGCCGTCGGCGCTGTACGACGAGTCGCGGCGCCTCGCCACCGAGCTCGGTGGCCACTTCATGGACCAGTTCACGCACGCCGAGCGCGCGACGGACTGGCGGGGCAACAACAACATCGCCGAGTCGATCTTCGAGCAGATGCGGCTGGAGCCGTCGCCGGAACCCGACTGGATCGTCGTGGGCGCGGGCACGGGCGGCACGTCGGCCACCATCGGCCGGTACATCCACTACCAGAAGCTGACCACGCGCCTCGCCGTCGTGGACCCGGAGCACTCGGTGTTCTTCGACGCCTGGCGGGACGGCAACCCCGACTTGGTGGCGACGCGGGGGTCCGGCATCGAGGGGATCGGGCGGCCGCGCGTCGAGCCGTCGTTCATCGGGGACGTGATCGACCGGATGATCAAGGTGCCGGACGCGTCGTCGATCGCGACGATCCGGTACGCCGAGGACGTGCTCGGGCGCCGGATCGGTGGTTCCACCGGCACGAACCTCTGGGGAGCGTTCCAGATCGTCGCCGAGATGAGGCAGTCGCGGGCGCGGGGGAGCGTCGTGACGTTGCTCTGCGACGGCGGCGAGCGTTACGCGAACACCTATTACGACGACACATGGGTAGCCGCGCAGGGCATGCACCTCGATCCGTGCCTTGAACGTCTGGACAACTTCCACCGCACGGGGAACTGGTGACGAGAGCTGTGCGTCACAGCGTGACCTGAGCACCTGAGTCCGCAGGGGGGACGCTGTGTCGTCGCTGTTCACCGACGCGGCCGAGTTGCGCGCGTACGCCGAGTACCTGCGCACCGAAGCCCAAGAGTTCGACACGATCCGCAAGTACGTCCACGCCACGGCGTGCGACAAGGCGGGCTTCACGGGCCTGCTGTCGCTGCTGCAGCCGGGCGTGGACGTCGTGCGGGCGTTGTTCGACGAGACGCTCGACTTCGGCAAGTCGAAGCTCGAGGGCGCGGCCTCCGCGGTGGACGCGACGGCCAAGACGTACGACGACATCGACGCCCTCCAGCGCCGCATCATGGACGGGCTGCTGAAGTGACGACCGCGTACCACGACCCGCGTCCGGTCGCGGCTTCCCTGAAGAAGCCCGACGTCGACACGGCGTCCCTCAACGACGTCCTGCGCGACCAGGGCTGGGGCGTCCAGGCCGTCAACTGGGTGTTCGAGGCCGTGACCGGCGAGTCGCTGGTCTCCACGATCATCACGCCGATCACCGGCGACTGGTCCAAGATCCGCGCGGACGGCGACGCCTGGCGCATGGTCGGCAACGCCATGAACGACGTCTCCTACAACCTGACCGACGCCGTGGGCAAGGTCCGCGGCCACTGGGACGGCGACGCCGCACGCGCCCACGAGAAGTACATCGCCCTGGGCTGGAAGGCGGGCCTGCTGGCCGAGATGGGCGTCGCCCAGCTCATCGCCAAGGGCTTCGACACGGTCGCGTCCGGCGCCGAGGCCCTGGGCAAGCAGGCCGCGCGGCTGCTGGACTACCTGGTCAACAAGTTGCTGGAGGCCGCCGCCACCGTCTGGATCCCGGTCGCGGGCTGGATCAAGGCCGCCGAGATGGTCTGGAACGCGTACCAGATCTACCGCCGCGTCATGGACATCATCGACACGGTCCAGAAGCTCATCGCCGACGTGAAGGCGTTGTTCGACGCCGTCGGCCGCGTCTTCTCCGCCATCGGCAAGCTGAAGGACGCCGACTCCCTCGCCGAGGCCATGAACGCCACGCAGGAGGTCGCCGAGGCGGGCCGCGACGTCCGCAACGCCGTCCGCGACATCAGCGACGACGCCGCGTCCATCAAGGACTCCGTCACCGAGATCGCCGACCGCGGCCGCGACGTGGGCGAGAGGGCCCGCGAGATCTACACCCCGCCCGGCGGCACCGACGAGACCAAACCGGCCGCCGTCTCCGCCCCCGGCGGTGCCCCGGCAGCGGCCCCACCGACCCTCCCGCACGCCCAGGACACGCCGACCACCACCCACGCCGCGGCCACCGGAGGCCCGGCGGCCGCGGCCCCACCGTCCCTGGGCGGCGGTGGCGGCGCTGCCCAGGTGGGCGGCGCCCCAGTCCCGTCAGGCGCCTCAGGAGGAGGCGGCGGCGGTGTCCCGGCAGGCGGCCACGGCCCGGCCCCACGCCTCGACAACACCCACGCGGCAGCAGCGGCCCCCGCCGCGGCCCCACCGGCGAGCCACCAGACCCCGATGGGCGGCGCCATGCCCATGGGCGCCCCGATGGCGCCAGGCGCAGGCGGCGGCGACCAGACCCGCAGCTCCGGCTCCCGCCCGGGAGCAGGCGGCGTGCCGGCGTTCCCGAGCGCAGGCGCCCCCACCGGCACCCCCAAGCCCTCGGGCCTCCCGACCCCACCCGGCCACGGCGCGGGCCTCCCGACCCCGCCCGCCACCCCGACCTCCAGCGGCCCGCGCCCAGCCGGCACGGGCCTGCCCACGCCACCCTCGACTCCCGGCGCGCACCCGACCTCGCCGACCCACGGCTCAGGCAGCCACCCGACGCCGGGCGCGCACCCGACGCCGAGCGGTTCGGGCGGCTTGCCGACACCTCCGGGAACGCACGGCTCCGGCCTGCCGACGCCTCCCGGAACGCACGGTGGCTCGGGCCTGCCCACGCCTCCTGAGAACCACGGCGGCTCCGGCCTGCCCACGCCTCCCGGCCACGGCTCGGGCCTGCCCACCCCGCCGGACCACCCGACCGCGAGCGCGGGCACCGCGACGGCCCCGTCACCGGCCAACACGGGCGGCGGCCTGCCTTCGCCTCCGGGACACCCGTCCCCGAGCACCGACCACCCGGCCCCTGGCACGGGCCACTCGTCGCCGAGCGCGGGTGGCGGCCTGCCCTCGCCTCCCGGCCACCCGTCCCCGAGCACGGACCACCCGACGCCGTCCGGCATCACGCCGCACGACCCGTCGACCCCGCGCCCGCACGACACCACCCCCACGGGCTCGCACGACACCAAGCCGCACGACACCACCCCGAGCGACCCCGGCACCAAGCCGCACGACACGTCCGGCCAGCCCCACGACGCCGACCCGAAGCCCCAAGACGGCACCCCCAAGCCTCACGACGCCGACCCGAAGCCCCAAGACGGCACCCCCAAGCCTCACGACGCCGACGCGAAGCCGCACGACGGCGACCCGAAGCCCCAAGACGGCACCCCCAAGCCGCACGACACCGACGCGAAGCCGCACGACACCGACACCAAGCCGCACGACACCGACACCAAGCCGCACGACACCGACACCAAGCCGCACGACACCGACACCAAGCCGCACGACACCACCCCGAGCGACCCCGGCACCAAGCCGCACGACACCGACACCAGCGGCGCCGACGACCCCAAGCCGCACGACGCCGGCACCGACCCCACCCCGCCCCAGCCGGACCACGACCCCACCCCCGACCCGAAGCCGCAGGACCACACCGGCAACGCCGACCACACCGACGGAAACGGCAGCGACGGCAACGGCGACGGCGGCTCCCCGCCTCCCCCGAGCGGCCCCGACCTCAAGGGCCACTTCGACGCCGCCGCCATGGCCGCGCAGGGCCAGGGCTACCAGCACCAGCTGGAGCAGATCCTGCCCAACCAGGCCGACCGCGACCGCTACGTCGAGCTGAGCCAGCGGCTGTCCACGAACCTCACCGCGGACGAGGCCCAGCACGTGGCCGACGTCCGCAACCAGATCAAGGTCGACACCGGCGACATCGTCACCAAGGCCCTCAACCCGAGCGCCGTCAGCACCTACCTGCCCGACCAGCCGCACGCGGCCGGCAGCAAGCAGGAGACCTGGCAGAACCAGATGGGCGGCTCGATCGCCCGCGGTCAGGACGTGGTCGGCGTCAACACGCCGCAGGGCCTGCGGGACGGGCTGGCGCTCGACGACAAGGGCCAGGGCTGGACCCCGATCCCGCAGGGCGCTCAGCAGGCGATGCAGCTGCGGTACGAGATCACCGACCAGAACCAGGGTGCGCACAACGTGCCGTTCGGTGGTCCGAAGAAGGACGTGCCGGACTTCACCCAGCCCGGGCCGTACGGCGCGAACGAGTACCAGTCGCCGCAGGAGAAGCAGCACTACGAGCAGTCGCAGCAGCAGATGGCGGCGGCCGGAGGTACGACGAAGACGTACGACGGGTACGACCCGTTCACGGGTACGGGCTCGACGATGGGTGGCATGCCGGAGTGGCGGGTCGACGGCGGCACTCCGTTGCCGGATCGTGCCGAGATCTGGCAGGTGAATGCGGACGGAACTGAGAAACTGCACGCCGTGTACGACCGCAAGTTCGGCTGGACGAAGCTCTGATGACCCACTACTCCCAGGAGATGGCCGAGTACCGGGGCGAGACGTACTTCGCCGGTGAGGAAGACGCGAAGCACGTCTGGCTGCGCAAGATCCCGAACCAGACCTACGAGCACGCCGAGGGTTTCCAGACGTACGGCAACCGTGAGCTCAAGACGGTCCCGGCGAAAGACCTCGACGCCTGGTACCAAGAGACCTGCAAAGCCACCTGGCGCGGGCAGCCGTTCAACGTCGTGAAGACCGAGAACGGCAAGGCCGAGGCCGGGTACGCGGGCGGCGAGCACGTGTGGGCCCAGCAGAACGGGCTCGAAGGCGACCAGTACAACGGCTTCACCGCCACGCTCGACGAGCACGAGCTCCACGACGTGCGGGTCGAGCGCACCGACTTCCTGGAGCGGTGGAAGGAGAAGAACCCGGGATGAGCACCCCTCAGGCAGTCGAGAAGGCGGCCGGCATCGGGCCCCGGACGATCCTGCAGAAGATCGTCCACCCCGCGATCGCGCAGCTCTACCTGGGCAACGTCGTGGTGCCCGGCAAGTTCGAACCCCACCGCGCGGCCGGGTTCGTCACGCGCGGGCAGGACTTCCCGCAGGGCACGAGCGACCAGTTCGCCCAGACGCTCGGGGTCGACCAGGTCCCGGACTGGCCCAGGGGCACGCAGTACCTCCTGCGCTTCCTGGCCCACACGCCCGAACTCTTCGCGACGAGCTTCGGCGGGCCCACGCTCGACGGCGCACGGAAGATGGGCACCACCCGCGTCTACCCGCTGCCGTTCACGGGCACCGGGTACACGCCGGGTCCGAACCCCATCCCCGAGTACGTCATGGACCTCGCCGAACTCCCGGCGGGCACGGAACTCTGGCGCTTCGACCCCGACGGCAACGGGCGCAGCGTCGGCAAGTACGTCCACCGCCAGACGGGCTGGATCCCCACGGGCGACGTCGGCTTCGGGCCCGGGAGGTACTGGCAGGCCCCGATTCCGCACCGCCCGACCGTCCGGCGTGGACTGATCGGCCGGTACCGCGGGCAGGACTTCGACATCGACTTCGCCACCACGCCGGGCAGCGTCCTGCTGCACCCGCTCGTCGGCCAGCCGGTGCCGGAGGACTTCGGTCAGGACGGCTACCTGGAGGTCCCGGACGCGGCCGTGGAGGACCTCCAGCTGGTCCGCACGATCTGCACGTACCGCGGCGCGGAGTTCGAGATCATCGGTGTTCTGGGCGACCAGGCCGTGCTGCACTTCCTCGGCGAGAACTACGAGGTGGCACAGGAACTCGGACTGTCCGAAGTGGATTTCCGGCAGTGGCGCACGACGGCCTGGCGCGCCGAGGTGAGCGACGTCCGCGGTGACGCGAGGCCCGTCCGGCGCGGCCTCTTCGGCAGGGAGAACTGAGCGAGATGACCACCCCGAACGACAGCTGGAAGTCCGCTGAGCTCCGGGCCGCCGAGGCGCAGGTGGACGCGCGCTTCAAGGAGGCGCAGGACCTCGCGAACCGCCTCAAGGACACCCCGCTGCCGCCCGTCCCGCCGGTCGACTTCAAGGCGATCGCGCAGCAGGTCGAACGGGCCGCGCAGGAGAAGGACGCGCCGGAGCAGCTCAAGGCCCTCAAGCGCAAGGTGGACGCGGGCGAGTTCACCTGGGAGGACGTCGTCTCCGGCAAGGCCGCGCAGGACCCGGACGTGCAGGCCATGCAGCAGGAGAACGTCAAGAAGATGAAGCAGGCGTTCCAGATGCTCCAGGAGGGCCTGACCCCCGAAGAGATCATGAACGCCCAGGACCCGCGCCGGCACCGCGGTGACGACGGCGACGAGAACGCCCCGGACATCTTCACGGAGGACAAGTGGTGATGACGGCCTGGCGGACACCGGACATCCAGGCGGCGGAGGACTTCCTGACGGGCGCCGTCGCCGAGGCGGACCGCGCCATGCGCGCCGCCCAGCAGAACCTCAGGGGCAAGGAACCGTCCACCGAGGACATCCGCAGGGTGATGCAGTTCGCGAAGTCCAGCGACGCCTCACCGGCGATGCGTCAGCTCGCCGACCGCATCGCGAGGGGTGCCGGCCTCAGCTGGCGTCAGGTCCTCACCGGCGAGGCGAGCCACGACCCGTTGGTGCGCCAGGCGCTCGAGGCGGACCGCGCGAGGCTCGACGAGCTGATCGTCGGCGAGTCCGCCCCGCCGCCGCGGCCCAAGCCCAGGCCCCACGACGACGACGAGCCCATCCAGTTCACCGAAGACGCCTGGTGAGAGTGTTCTAGTCCAGCACGAGCCCGATGCTGACCAGCACGGCCCACGCGAGCATCGCGATCCCGGTGAACTGGAGCACCGGGATCAGGTCACGCCCACCCCGGCCCGCCGCCACCCGGCGCACGGCCGGCAGCAGCACGGGCGCCGCGAGGAACGCCAGCAGCGCGTACGGCACCCGCACGACCATGCCCAGCGCGATCAGGAACGGCACCGCGATCAACGCCAGGTAGAGCCGCCGGGTGTCCTTGTCGCCCAGCACCACGGCCAGGGTCCGCTTGCCCGACACGGCGTCCGTCGGGATGTCGCGCAGGTTGTTCGCCACCAGCACCGCGGCCGAGATCGACCCCATCGCGATGGACGCCCCGATGCCGATGCCGGTGATCTCCCCGGTCTGCACGTACAACGTTCCGAGCACCGCGGCCGGCCCGAAGAACAGGAACACCGCGATCTCGCCGAGCCCCGCGTAGCCGTACGGGCGCTTGCCGCCCGTGTAGAACCACGCCCCGGCGATGCACACCGCGCCGAACCCGAGCAGCCACCAGTGCCCGGACATCGCCACCAGTGCCAGACCGGCCGCCGCGCCGACGCCGAGCGAGATGAACGCCGCCAGCCGCACCTTCGCCGGTTCCGCCGCGCCCGACCCGGTGAGCCGGAACGGCCCCACCCGGTTGTCGTCGGTGCCGCGGATGCCGTCGGAGTAGTCGTTCGCGTAGTTCACGCCGACCTGGAACGCCACCGAGACGACCAGCGCGAGCACCGTGTACAGCGCGTTGAACTCGTCGATGTGGTGCGCCGCGGCACCGCCCACGACCACCGGGGCGATCGAGTTCGGCAGCGTGCGCGGGCGGGTCCCCTGGATCCACTGGACGACTGAGGCCATGCCTCCATCCTCCGGTATGACTCCCGAGGACCCGCCGAAGGGGTGTATCAGCAGGCAGGTGCGCCGGACACGCCCGCCACGTACGCCTTGGCGACGTGCTTGCCGGACGCGATGCGGTACCAGACGTTCGACGTGCCCTGCGTGCCCGACACCGACTCGCCGGTGAGCTGGCAGGTCACCCTGACCTGGGCGTGGTTCGCGGCCAGTCCCACCTGCGAGGACGAGGAGTTCGCGCCGCTGCGGACGTTCACCGTGCCGTTGGCGGCGGCCGTGCGCACCGTCCCGAGAGGACCGGAGCCGGTCCACAGGTACGTCACGGTCACCCAGGCGTTGGTGGTGAGCTTGAGGCCGTCCCAGAACGTGCCGTCGGCGAGGTCGATGCCGGCCGGGTTCGCGACCTCACGGCCGAACTGGTCCTTGCCGCCGTTGTAGTTGTTCTCGTAGGCGGCCTGCGCCTCGGGCTTGCCCTGCGGCAGGTCCTTCCACATCTCGCGGGTCGCGGCCGGGTTCCAGTAGTCGTCCTTGGTGTTCCACGGGCCGACGTCCCACACGGGCGCCCACTCGCACCGGCCGTTCGACGCGCACACCTGCACGCTGTAGTTGCCGGAGTTCCTGTTGGCCAGCCCGCGCCGGGACGGCAACGCCACGAAGTGGTCGCGCGACCGGATCACGTGCCCGTTCGCCGTGGTGCCGCCGACCAGACCCTCGCGCGTGGCGTACACCCGGTACGCACGGCCGGCAGCCGCGGCGGAAACGTCGTCCGCGGCCACGGTCGCCGGTGCCTGCGAGGCCGTCAGCCGCACGCGGGAAGCCTTGCCGCTGCTCAGAACCACGCGCGTCTCGATCGTGGACGTGGTCACCGGCAGCACCACCGGCCGGGCGGCCGGCGCCTCCAGCCACTCGGTCCACTGCCCGTCCGCGCGCAGACCGCGCACGTCGACGACGCCGTCGCCGGTCACCGCCGCCGTGACCGCGTTGGCGGGCTGAGCGAGTCTGTGCGTGCCGAGCGGGATCAGGCCGATGGCCGGGGAACCGCCCCACGTGACGGCGCGGCCGCTGACGTCAGCGGTCCACTCGTTCGACGCGGGTGCCGCCTGGGCGGGTGACGCCAGCCCGGCCACCAAGGCGGCGCCGGTGACCAGCGGTAACAGATAGCGCATGAAGAAACCCCCATCGCCGGCGCGCACGGCCTGGGTCCGTGCGCTTCGCGGCGAGGGTTGTCCTCAGCGGTAAAGGTTCACCTAAAGGTGGCGGCCACCGCGGTCCGGTCGACCTTGCCGGGCCCGCGCAACGGCAGTTCGTGCACGAACCGCACCAGCTTCGGCGCGGCCGCCCGGCCCACGGCCTCGGTCACCGCCGCCTTCAGCTCCTCGACCGACGGCTCCGTCCCGCGCGTCACGACGGCGGCGGCCACCACGGCACCCCACTCGTCGTCCGGCACTCCCACGACGCACGCCTCCAGCACGCCCTCGACGGTCGCCAGAGCCCGTTCCACCAGCACCGGAGGCACCTTCTCGCCACCGGTGACGATCACGTCGTCCGCGCGCCCGAGCACCTCCAGCCGCCCGTCCCGCAGCCGCCCGAGGTCCCCGGTGCGGAACCACTCGCCGAACGGCTCGGCGCTGCCGCGGTACCCCAGCGCCAGCGTCGGCCCGCTGATCTCGATCACGTCGTCGGTGCGCACCGACACCCCGCGCAACGGCTCGCCGTCGTACACGCACCCGCCGGCGGTCTCGCTCATGCCGTACGTCGTGACGACCTGCACGCCCAGAGCGCGCGCCTGCTGCAACAGCTTCGGCGGGGTCGCGGCCCCGCCGATCAGCACGCCGTCGAACTGCCGCAGCGCCTCCAGCCCGGGGCCCTCACCGACGACGAGCCGCGAGAGCTGCGTCGGCACGAGCGCCGTGTAGTGGCGGCCGGGCTGGGCGAGCACCGGCCGGGCGGCGTGCGCGAACCCCATCGCGCGGAAGCCGCCCGCCGGGTCGAGCACGCCGGGCGTGGTGCCCGCGACGATCGACCGCACCAGCACCTGGGCGCCCGCGATGTGGCCGGTCGGCAGCGCCAGCAGCCACGTCCCGGGCCCGCCGAGCCGCTCGTGGGTGGCCTCCGCGGACGTCGTCAGGGCGTCCGCGTCGAGCAGCACCGTCTTGGGTTCGCCGGTCGACCCGGAGGTGGGCACGCCGAGCACGGCGCGCTTCTCCCAGCCGTCGAGCGGCCCCTCGACCAGGGGATCGCCGCCGGTGAGGGCCGCGCGCAGTTCGTCGAGCATGTGCACCTGCCTAGGACGGGGCTCAGAAGTAGTACGGGTAGTTCGACCAGTCCGGGTCGCGCTTCTCGAGGAAGCTGTCGCGGCCCTCGACGGCCTCGTCGGTCATGTACGCGAGCCGGGTCGTCTCGCCGGCGAAGAGCTGCTGCCCCACTAGGCCGTCGTCGATCAGGTTGAACGCGTACTTGAGCATCCGCTGAGCCGTCGGCGACTTGCCGTTGATCTCACGCGCCCACTGCAACGCCGTCGTCTCGAGCTCGGCGTGCGGCACGACCTCGTTGACCGCGCCCATCTTGTACATGTCCTCGGCCGAGTACGTGCGGCCGAGGAAGAAGATCTCGCGGGCGAACTTCTGCCCGACCTGCCGCGCCAGGTACGCCGACCCGTAGCCGCCGTCGAACGAGCCGACGTCCGCGTCCGTCTGCTTGAACTTCGCGTGCTCGGCGCTCGCGATCGTGAGGTCGCACACGACGTGCAGGCTGTGCCCGCCCCCCGCGGCCCACCCCGGCACGACCGCGATGACGACCTTGGGCATGAACCGGATCAGCCGCTGGCACTCCAGGATGTGCAACCGGCCCGCACGCGCCGGGTCCACGGTCTCGGCCGTCTCACCGGAGGCGTACTGGTAGCCGCTGCGCCCACGAATCCGCTGGTCACCACCACTGCAGAAGGCCCAGCCGCCGTCCTTGGGGCTCGGCCCGTTGCCGGTCAGCAGCACGCACCCGACGTCCGACGACATCCGCGCGTGGTCGAGCGCCCGGTACAGCTCGTCCACCGTGTGCGGCCGGAACGCGTTGCGCACCTCGGGCCGGTTGAACGCGATGCGGACCGTGCCCTGGTCGAGCGCGCGGTGGTAGGTGATGTCGGTGAAGTCGAAGCCCTCGATCGGCTTCCACAACGACGGGTCGAAGAGCTCCTGATCTGCCACGGTCTGAGACTCTAGGCGCATGAATCCGTCCACGGCGCAGGCGAGGGTGATCGTCGACGAACTGGTCCGCAACGGTGTACGCCACGCCGTGCTGAGCCCCGGTTCGCGCAACGCCCCGCTATCGTTCGCCCTGCACCAGGCCGAACAGAAGGGCCTGCTCTCGGTGCACGTGCGCATCGACGAGCGCAGCGCGGGCTTCCTCGCACTCGGCCTCGCCAAGACGGGCACGCCCGCCGTCGTCACCTGCACGAGTGGCACGGCCGTCGCGAACCTTCACCCGGCCGTGATCGAGGCGCAGCTCACGAACGTGCCGTTGATCGCACTCACCGCGGACCGCCCGGTCGACCTCTACCGCACGGGCGCCAGCCAGACGATCAACCAGTACGACCTCCTCGGCATCCCGACGCTGCACATGCCGGAGGGCGCCGCCGAGTCCGTGACGCGGTCGTTGATCTGCCGCGCGATCGCCACGGACGGCCCGTCGCACGTCAACGTGCCCTTCCGGCCGCCGCTCACGCCGTCCGACGCCGCGTGGCCCTCGACGGACCGCGGCCCGTGGACGGAGACGGACCGCGCGTTCACCGTCGAGACCCGCCCGTCGGACCTGCCCGCCCGCACGCTGGTGCTGCTCGGTGACGACCGGCCGGAACGACTGCGCAAGGCCGCTGAGCTGGGCTGGCCGGTGATCGCCGAACCGACCGCGCCCGGCGGGCTGCGGCACGGGTCGTTGCTGCTCAACGCGGGTCTGCCGGACCACCTGCGGCCCGACGCGGTGCTGGTCGTCGGCCGCGTCACCCTGTCGCGGGGGCAGCAGGCGTTGCTGGGCAGCACTCCCGTCGTGCACGCGGTGGGGGACCGGGCCCAGTGGCCGGACGTCCCGTTCACCGCGACCCGCGCGTCGACCTGGCTGCCGGAACCCCGGTCGCTCGACGGCGAGTGGCTCCAGACGTGGCAGAGCGCGGTGAAGAACGTCAGCGTGGCCGTCGACGACCTGCTCGACGCCGAACCGTGGCCGACCGGCCTGCACGTGGCCCGCGACCTCACGCAGGCGATGCCGCCGGGGTCGCTGCTGTTCGTGGGCTCGTCCAACCCGATCCGCGACGTCGACTTCGCGGGCGAGCGGCGGCCGGACGTCGTGGTGCACGCCAACCGGGGTGCGGCGGGCATCGATGGAAGCGTGTCCACGGCGATCGGCCTGGCGTTGCGGCACGACGGGCCGTCGTTCGCGTTGATGGGCGACCTGACGTTCCTGCACGACAGCAACGGCCTGCTCGCCGACCGCCTGCCGGACCTCACGATCGTCGTGCTGAACGACGACGGCGGCGGCATCTTCTCGTTGCTGGAACAGGGTGCTCCGGAGTACGACGCGAGTTTCGAGAGGATCTTCGGCACCCCGCACGGGACGGATCTGACCGCTTTGTGCGCGGGCTACCGAATTCCGCACTCCACTGTGGACGGCCAGGAGGAGTTCCGTAGCGCGATTGCGGCACCGAAAGGCCTCCAAGTGGTCGAAGTGCAGGCGAAACGTGACGAACTGCGCGCGCTGCACCAACGTCTCAAGTCGACGGTGTCAATGGTTTTCACCAGGTAGGAAACATACGTAAGTCGGTGGCTCGCCCATGATCGTCTGGATAGCGTCCGCCGCATGTCGATCAGAACCAAGGCGACGGCCGCGGTGGCGTCCGCGGCCGCGATGACGCTCTTCGCGGGGACGGCGCTGGCGGCGTCTCCGGGTGCACCTGGAGCCGGCGACCCGTACTTCCCGACCTACGGCAACGGCGGGTACGACGTCTCCCACTACGACATCAGGCTCAACTACAACCCGAACGGCGACCAGCTGTCGGGCACCACGACGATCCTGGCGAAGGCCACCCAGGACCTGACCCAGTTCAACCTGGACTTCCTGCTCAAGGTGAAGTCGGTGCGGATCAACAACGCGCCGGCGTCGTTCGTCTCCGACGACGGCGAGCTCACGCTCACGCCGCGCGGTGGCGTCCGCAAGGGCCAGGACCTCACGATCGTCGTCACGTACGCCGACAGCCCGTCGACCGTGAAGGACCGCAACGGTTTCACGGCGTGGACGAAGACCACCGACGGCGCGCTGGCCATCGGTGAGCCGGAGATCGCCTCGTGGTGGTTCCCGTCCAACGACCACCCGACCGACAAGGCCACCTTCGACGTCAACGTCGCCGTCCCGAACGGCGTCGAGGCCATCTCGAACGGCACGTTCGTCGGCCAGACCCGCCAGATCAACGGCTACACCCGCTGGAACTGGCGCAGCACCAAGCCGCAGGCCACCTACCTGACGTTCCTCACGATCGGCCAGTTCGAGATCCGCCAGGCCACCAGTCCGTCCGGCCAGCCGGTCGTGAACGCCTACTCCGAGCGCCTCGGCGAGAACGGCGACGCCGCGCGTGCCAGCGTCGAGCGCACGCCCGAGGTCACCGAGTTCCTCGCGGAGAACTTCGGCCCGTACCCGTTCGAGGCGCAGGGCGGCGTCGTGACGCCCGACCTCGGCTACGCGCTCGAGAACCAGACCCGGTCGACCTACGACACGGGCTTCTTCCGCCGCGGCGCCAACACCTACGTCGTCGCGCACGAGATCGCCCACCAGTGGTTCGGCGACTCCGTGTCGGTGCACCACTGGCGCGACATCTGGCTGAACGAGGGCTTCGCCTCCTACGCGGAGTTCCTGTGGTCCGAGCACGTCGGTGAGGGCACGGCCCAGGAGAACGCCGACTACACCTACGACCTGTACCCGGCCGACAGCGCGTTCTGGAACGTGCTGCCCGGCGACCCCGGTGCCGGCTCGGTGTTCGACGGTGCCGTCTACGACCGCGGCGCACTGGCCGTGCACGCCCTGCGCGTGGCCGTCGGCGACGAGAAGTTCTTCGAGATCCTTCGCACGTGGGTCGCGGAGAAGAAGTACGGCAACGCCACGGTCGAGGAGTTCATCGCCCTCGCCGAGCGCGTCTCCGGCCAGCAGCTGGACCAGCTCTTCCAGACCTGGCTCTTCACCAAGGGCAAGCCGGCCGAGGCCCCCGGACGTGCCTCGGACGTGGCCGCGAAGTCGCTCTCGGTCCCCGTCGCACCGAAGTCGCGCGCCAAGATCGAACTGACCCACCAGCTCCTGGACGCCCACAAGTAACTGAGTGGCTTCGGCTCCCGGTGACGAGCACGATCAAGAGATGAACTCTCGCGTCGCGCTCGTCACCGGCGCCGGCTCCGGAATCGGCGCCGGCACAGCCACCGCCCTAGCAGCTCTGGGCCACCGCGTGGCCCTGCTCGACCGGTCGGACACGGTGCACGCCGTCGCCTCCCAGATCAAGGAGTCCGGCGGCACAGCTCTGTCCGTCCTGGCCGACATCAGCGACCCGGACGCCGTGACCGCGGCCGTGAACCAGGTGACAGCCGAACTGGGCCCGGTCGAGATCCTGGTCAACAACGCCGGCTTCGCCCGCGACAACCACGTCCTCGACATGCCTTTGTCCGACTGGGACGACGTCGTCAACACCCACCTGCGCGGCGCGTTCCTGCTGCTCAAGGCCACCGCCCCGGCCATGCGCGCCTCAGGCTGGGGCCGCATCGTCAACATCTCCAGCATCTCCGCCCTCGTGGACGGTGACCGAGCCAACTACGTGGCCGCCAAGGCAGGCATCGAGGGCTTCACCCGCGCCACCGCCCTGGACCTCGCGCCGCACGGCATCACCGTGAACGCCATCGGCCCAGGCGTGATCGTCACGGAGATGACCAAGCGCTCGGCCGAGCGCCGCAACCGCTCGTTGGAAGAGCACGTCGAGGTGATGCGCCAGTCGATTCCGCGCGGCCGCGTCGGCACGCCCCATGACATCGCACGGGCCGTGCTGTTCTTCGCGGCGGAGGACGCGGACTACGTGACGGGCCAGGTCATCTACATCAGCGGCGGCCCGCACGGCTGAGCCGTTTTCACCCGAACGAGCCCATGTCGTGGAGCAGGTCCAAGTCATAGCGTTGCGGCTGGGGATGGAGGCTCTGTGGGATCGATCGGTGACGTGGGCGCCGCTCTCCGTCGAGCCCTCGGCAAAATCGACGGCGCGATCGCGGCGGCGCACGCCGCCGCCGAACACGCTGAGGACGCGCGTGAACTGCTGATGACCGCGGGACAAGACTCATCACAGGTCGACGTCGAGGAAACGCGCTCGCTGTTCACGAGTGCCATCGACGGCATCAGAGAGCCTGAAGGGTTGACGTCAGGGCTCGGCACCGTGGCAGACGCCATCGAGTCCATCATCAGAAGGCTGGGCCTAAGGCTCAGGGCTTCCGGCACGCCTTCGGTTCCACCGCCGCGGAGTTCGAACCCGCCGCGTCAGGGCTCACCGCAGCACATCGGGCGACTGCGGGAGCAACTCCGAGGTCCGAGGCAGCGCAAGACTGGTCAGAAGACCCGTGGATGGTGGTTCGCACCAGGCCACGCGGACAGCGAGATCGTGAGCGGCGAGGGCGTGGACGACAAGTCAGTCGCGGACTGCCTCAAAGGCCCTCATGATGCCTCGCCCGGGACTTCCGTTCGCAGCTTGGCACGTCGAAACCAAGCTTGCTGTGCGCATGCGCGATCGTGGAATTCAGCACGCTACGGTGGTGATCGACAACAAGCCTTGTCCAGGTGACTTCGGCTGCGAAGTACTGGTCGGCGCGATTCTCCCGGCAGGTTCGACGCTGACCATCCACGGTCCGGACGGCTACGAGCGGACAATCGCGGGAGGGACACGAGCACCGTGGCAACGCTGAAAGCAGTTTTCGACCACGAGACCGGCGCATCTCCGCTTTTGATCACGACTCCGGAGGAGTTGGCCGAGCTGATCACCCGCGTGGGAGAACTGGACGGTGGCCCAGTCCCCTCGATCGTCGAACTCGCGATCAACGACGATCCTTACGGGCATCCGCATCTGTACGCGGGCATCGGCGTGGAGTCCGGATTCGTGCAGGAATACTGGGAGCCTGCTCGTGCGACGATCGGTGATCAGACGGCTGCCGGGACGACGCTGTTCGATTTCGCGGACAACCCTCAAGAGATCCCAGCCCGGCAGGTGGTCCCGCTGGACATCGTGCGCGCTGTGCTCACGGCGTACCTGGAACACGGTGGACGCATCCCAGCCGACTTCGCTGACCTTCATCTCGTGGACCCGAGCTGACGACAGGCTGAGCCGTTTTCACCCGAACGAGCCCATGTCGTGGAGCAGGTCCAAGTCATAGCGTCGATGGACATGGCTCAGAGCACTCCGTCCACGGCGTACAGCCGGGACCTCGGCGACGAACTGCGGCGGTTGCGGGAAACCTGCACCGATCTCAAAGGGCACGAGGTGGCGTCCCGGCTCGGCTGGGACCCCAGCAAGGTCTCCACCATCGAGCACGGGAAGGCCAGGCCGAGCGAGATCGACCTGGTCCAGTTCCTGACGATGTGCGGCAAGGACCTCGACTACTTCGAGGACTTCAAGCGGCGCTACCGAAACGCCTTCGAGGAATACATCGTCCAGTTGCCCGGCAACCTGCGCACGGTGGCGATGGCCGAGTCCACGGCCACGAAGATATTCAGCTACAACACTCTCACTGTGCCCGGACTCCTGCAGACGGCGCAATACGCCGAGTGTCTCTGCCGCGCGGCGGGGATGACCCTCGAGGAGCAGATTTCGCCGCTGGTGAAGGCGAGGATCGATCGTCAGGCGATTCTGAGAAAACACGATCGGCCGAGTTGCTTGTTCTACATCCATGAGCTGGCCCTCCGGCAACAGTTCGGCGGCGACCAGGTCATGGCGGACCAGTACCTCCAGCTGTTCTTCAGCGCGCACATGGTCCGAGTCGTGCCTGCTGACGTGCCCGTGAACTCGGCCGGGATCCTGCTGTGGGAGTACGAGAAGGCGATGCCGATCGCGTATGCCGAAACCGATCTGACCCAGGTGTTCGTGCAGGACCGAGGGGCGATAGCGCGCACGAGGCTGATCTTCGATCGCTTGGCCGAGATCGCCTTGGATGAGGAACAATCGCGGAGGAAGCTGGCGGAGTACGTCAACTCGCCGCGAGAGGAACTCGATGCTCCAGGACCGCGCATGGCGTAAGAGCAGCTACAGCAACGGCACGCCGGAGGGCGAGTGCGTCGAGGTCTCGCTCTCCCACGACACCCGTGTCCGCGACTCGAAGAACCCGGCCGGCGAGGTGCTGGCGTTCAGCACCTCGGCCTGGCGGACGTTCCTCGAGCGTCTTTGACACCGGCCTGGGCCTACGAGCGGGCGGAGGTCCGTCCGCACAGCCCGGCGTGGGCGGCACGGGCACGGGCGGAGGTCGCCGCGCTGACCGAGCTGCTCACCCCGTGGCTGGTCGACGGGGTCGAGCACGTCGGCTCAACGGCCGTCCCCGGCCTCGCCGCCAAGCCGATCGTCGACCTGATGGCCTTGGTGAACAGCCTGGACGCCACCCCGGTCGACCTGCTCGCGGACCACGGCTGGTTCTACGTGCCCCCGGAACTCGACAACCGCCCGTGGCGCCGCTTCTTCGTGAAGCCGGACGCCACCGGCCACCGCCGAGAGGCACACCTGCACGTCATCCAGGCGGGCCATCCGAGGTGGGCCGACCAGCTCCGGTTCCGCGACGCTCTCCGCGCCGATGCGGCCCTCGCCCGGCAGTACGAAGACCTGAAACGCGAACTCTCCGACCGCAGCGGCCACGACCGTGAGGCCTACACGGCGGGCAAGGCGGACTTCGTGGCTAGAGCCCTTCGAGGGCCTCGCGCATAGGCCGCATCTTGGCGTGCGCCTCCTGCACCTCGATGTCCGGATCCGAGTCGGCCACCAGCCCGCACCCGGCGAACAACCGCGCCGTCGACCCCGAGATCTGCGCACACCGCAGCGCGATTCCGAGCTCGCCGTCGCCGTTCCCGTCGATCCAGCCGACGGGCCCGGCGTACCGGCCGCGATCCATCCCCTCCAGCTGCGAGATCAACCGGGTGGCGTCCAGCCGGGGCGTCCCGCCGACAGCGGCCGTCGGATGCACGGCCTCCCCGAGCCGCAGCAGTGAGGTGGAGTCCTCCAGCGTCCCGATCACGTCGGACGACAGGTGCGAGACGTTCGGCAACCTCAAGATCGAAGGCCCCTCGACCGACATCGTCGTGCAAAAAGGCCGCAACGTGTCGGCCAGCGACCGGATCGCGTAGTCGTGCTCCTCGAGGTTCTTCTCCGACGACATCAACGCCGACGCGAGCTCCTCGTCCGAGATCCCGTCGTGCGGCCACGTGGTCCCGGCCAGCACCCGCGAATCCACCACGGACCCGGTGCGCCGCAGCAGCAGCTCAGGCGTGGCGCCGACCAGCCCGTCCACGGCGTACGCCCAGCACTCCGGGTACCGCCGCGCGAGCCCCTGCAGCACGAACCGCTGGTCGAGAGGACGATCGGTCACGGCCAGCAGGTCGTGGGCGAGCACCACCTTGTCCAACTCGCCGGCCCGCATCCGCGCCACCGCCGAGCGCACGGCCTCGCGGTACTGCGTGACCGGCAGCTGACCGTTCGAGTAGCGCACGGACGAGGGCCGCGACAGCGGCGGGACATGAGGAGACGGGTCGGAGGCGCCGATGGTGGTGATCCACTGCTCGCCGTTGCGGCGGCCCACGACGACCTCGGGCACGATCAGCACCGACTCGCCCGGCGAGTCCGCGAAGGCCATCGAGACGAAAGCCACTGGTCCGCTGCCTGGCACGCCCAGCGGGTCGTCCACGTCGAGGTGCGCGCAGAACTCCTGCCACCACTTGTCCGCCTGCGCGAACCGGTCGGGGCCGCTGACCTCGAACCGCGCCGCCTCGCCCCAGCCGACCAGGCCGGACCCGTCGCGCACCCACGCGAGGGCGTGCTCCGGCGACGGCAGCAGCCCGAGCAGGTCACCTGCGGTGTCCCGCCTCGACCGGACGCGGATTCGCTGCCGTGCTCGCGATGTCGGTGCAGAGGTCACAGTCCGACTGTATGGACCTCAACCTGAAAGCGCGGCATCCGCCCGGCTCTAGACTTCTCAGTTGTGGTGGAGGACGCAGTGACCAAGACGCCCCGCGGTGTACGCGTCCGCCGTGCGGTCTGCAAAACGTTGTTCGTCGTCGGTGGCGTGATCACGCTCGTGTGCGTGCTTCTGCCGATCGCGTGCTGGCGGGACGACGTGGCCATCGAACGCTCCACGGGGCAGGCGGTCGCGCAGGTCGACTCCGTCGCCTTCAACCGCACGGTTGTGCGCTACGCCACACCGGACGGGCGCGTGATCATCCCGTCTCAAGGCGTGCTCTACCCGGCCGGGCTCAACGTCGGGGACAACGTGAGGGTCGAGTACGACCAGACGAACCCCGAACTGGTGCGTGTCGCGGGCCGCACGGCGGTGCTGAGCCTGCTCCCCGTCGGAACGTTCCTCGTGTCCATCTGGATCGTCATCGCGGCAGTTGTGACAGTTCTACGCAGATTCGGCACTCGGGTGTAACATCGAGGCATGGCGGATGACCTGGAGTTGCGCTTCGAGCGCACCGTGCAGTCCGAGGCGCGCATCGAGCCGCGCGACTGGATGCCCGACGGCTACCGCAAGACCCTGATCAGGCAGATCGCCCAGCACGCGCACTCCGAGATCATCGGCATGCAGCCGGAGGGCAACTGGATCAGCCGCGCGCCCTCGCTGCGGCGCAAGGCGATCCTGCTGGCGAAGGTGCAGGACGAGGCGGGCCACGGCCTGTACCTGTACTCGGCGACCGAGACGCTCGGCGCCGACCGCGAGGACCTGACGACCAAGCTCATCGAGGGCCGCCAGAAGTACTCCTCGATCTTCAACTACCCGACGCTCACGTTCGCCGACGTCGGCGTGATCGGCTGGCTGGTCGACGGCGCCGCCATCTGCAACCAGGTGCCGTTGTGTCGCACGTCGTACGGCCCGTACGCGCGCGCCATGATCCGCATCTGCAAGGAAGAGTCGTTCCACCAGCGTCAGGGCTACGAGCTGCTCATGACGATGATGCGCGGCACGCAGCAGCAGCGGGACATGGTGCAGGACTCGGTGAACCGCTGGTGGTGGCCGGCGCTGATGATGTTCGGCCCGCCGGACGCCGAGTCGACGAACACCGAGCAGTCCATGGCGTGGCGGATCAAGCGCGACACCAACGACGAGCTGCGGCAGAAGTTCGTGAACATGAGCATGCCGCAGGCCGAGGCGCTCGGCGTGACGTTCCCGGACCCTGAGCTCAAGTGGAACGAAGAGCGTGGCGAGTACGACTTCGGCGCGCCGGACTGGGACGAGTTCTGGCAGGTCGTCAAGGGTGGCGGTGTCTGCAACGAGCAGCGCATCGCCCACCGCCGCAAGGCGCACGAGGACGGCGCGTGGGTCCGCGAGGCCGCGGCCGCGCACGCTGCCAAGAACGCCGTACGTGAGGAAGGTGCCGCGTGAGCACGTCTTGGCCGCTGTGGGAAGTGTTCGTGCGGGGCAAGCGCGGGCTGAACCACGTGCACGTGGGTTCGCTGCACGCGCCGGACGCCGAGATGGCGCTGCGCAACGCCCGTGACGTCTACACGCGCCGCAACGAGGGCGTGTCGATCTGGGTCGTGCCCGCCACGTCGATCACGGCCTCCTCGCCGGACGAGAAGGACCCGTTCTTCGCGCCGGCGGGGGACAAGGTCTACCGGCACCCGACGTTCTACGCGATTCCCGAGGACGTGCCGCACCTATGAGCTTCGACAACGCGTACGAGTCGCTGCTGGGCGGGGAAGACGCGCACTGGGCGTTCGGCACGGGCTTCTCGGAGGCCCTGTCCGGCGTCGACCGCGAGTTCCCGGCGGGTGTCGACCGCGAAGCCCTGGCCGCGTACTGCCTGATGCTCGGCGACGACGCGTTGATCTTCTCCCAGCGCCTGTCGGAGTGGTGCTCGCGCGCTCCCGAACTGGAAGAGGACATCGCGCTCGCCAACATCGCCCTGGACCTGCTCGGCCAGGCGCGGATGCTGCTGACGCGCGCCGGCGAGGTGCTCGGCCGCGACGAGGACTCGCTCGCCTACCTGCGCGACGAGCGCGAGTTCCGCAACGTGCACCTGGCCGAGATCGACTGCGGCCCCGGTCCCGGCGGCGACTTCGCGACGACCATCGCGCGCCTGCTGGTGTTCTCCTCGTGGCGCCTCGCCCTGTTCTCCCGCCTGCGCGGTTCGGCCGATCCCGTCCTGAAGGCGATCGCCGAGAAGGGCCTCAAGGAACTCGCGTACCACCGCGACCACGCCGCCCAGTGGACCGTTCGCCTCGGTGACGGCACCGACGAGTCGCACCGCCGCATGCAGGCGGGCCTCGAGCGCGTGTGGCCGTTCGTGGACGAGCTGTTCGCCACGCACGCCGTCGAGGCCGCGTTGGCCGGTGTCGCCGTGGACCCGGCGTCGCTGTGGTCCGAAGTGGACGGTGTGCTGGAGGCGGTGCTGTCCGCCGCCGGCCTGACGCGTCCGACCGACACGAAGGCCGCTCGCGTGGCCGGCATGGCGGGCCGCGACGGCGTGCACACCGAGGTCATGGGCTACCTGCTCGCCGAGATGCAGCACCTGCACCGCTCGCTGCCGGGAGCGGTCTGGTGACGACGGCACTGGAGGTCGCGTCGGCCGTGCGGGACCCGGAACTCCCGGTCCTCACGCTCGCCGACCTCGGCGTGCTGCGCGACGTGTCCGAAACCGACGGGCGCGTCGTCGTCACCATCACCCCGACCTACTCGGGCTGCCCCGCGATCGACGAGATGGGCGCCGACCTGCGCCGTTCTCTCGTCTCCGCGGGCTACGAGGACGTCGAGGTGCGCCTGTCGCTGTCCCCGGCCTGGACCACGGACTGGATCAGCGACGAGGGCCGTTCGAAGCTGGCCGCCGCGGGCATCGCACCGCCGTCCCGCATCGGCCCGGCCGCCGCGGGCCCGGTCCCGCTGAACCTCGTCCCGCCGTCCCGCCAGGTCACCTGCCCGCAGTGCGGCTCGCCGAACACCTCGGAGATCTCGCGCTTCGGCTCGACCGCGTGCAAGGCCCTGCGCCGCTGCCACGCCTGCGCCGAACCGTTCGAGCACGTCAAGGAGATCTGAGTTGTCGCGCCGAGCCGCCTTCCACAAGCTCACCGTCGCTCACGTCGACCGCCTCTGCGACGACGCCGTGGCCGTCACCTTCGACGTCCCCGCGGACCTGGCCGACGAGTTCGCCTTCACCGCGGGCCAGTACCTGACCCTGCGCCAGGGCGACGAGCGCCGCTCGTACTCGATCTGCGCCGCCGTGGGGTCCGCCCCGCGCATCGGCGTCCGCCGCGTGGACGGCGGCCAGTTCTCGACGTGGCTGGTCGACCGCCTCGTCCCCGGCGACGTGGTGGAGGTCCTGCCGCCCCTCGGCAAGTTCACGCCCTCTGCTGAGGTCGGCGCCCACCACGGCTTGGTCGTGGCCGGCTCCGGCATCACCCCGGCCCTGTCGATCGCGGCGACGGTGCTGGCCACCGGCGCCCGCGTGACCCTGATGTACGGCAACCGCAGCACCAACACGGTGATGTTCGCCGACGAACTGGCCGACCTGAAGGACCGCTACCCGGCCACGTTCCAGCTGATCCACGTCCTGTCCCGCGAACCCCGCGACGTGGAACTCTTCACCGGCCGCCTCACCGCCTCGAAGCTCACCGCCCTGTTCGGCAGCGTCGTCCCGTTCGACGCCATCGACGAGTGGTGGCTGTGCGGCCCCTACGAGATGGTCCAGGACGCCACCGCCGTGCTCCGTGGCCGAGGCGTGGCCCCCGAACGCGTCCACCACGAACTGTTCTACGTGGACGAGCCGCCGCCCCCACCGCGCCGGGCGGAAGCCGTGATCGATGCGGCCGCCTCCGTGACCGTGGTGCTGGACGGCAAGTCGACGACGCTGCCCTTGCCCGCCGACGAGCCGATCCTCGACGCCGCGCAGCGGGTGCGTGCGGATCTGCCGTTCGCCTGCAAGGGCGGGGTGTGCGGGACGTGCCGTGCGTTGGTCACCGAGGGGACCGTGGAGATGCGGCGGAACTACGCGCTGGACGTGTCCGAGGTGGAGGCCGGGTTCGTGCTCACCTGCCAGGCGCTGCCGACCAGCGAGTGCGTCACGGTGGACTTCGACGCCTGATCGGAGTAGCTCGTTACTCCTTTGAGACCATATGACCTATGTGGCATGGGTTCGTGGACGAGTCGCGCCGAGGTGCGACCTATCTCGTGGTCGCGGTCGTCGTTCGCCCGCGCGAGTTGGACGCGGTTCGGACCGCGTTGCGTCGGCTGGTGAGGTCCGGCCAGCGTCGCGTTCATTTCAAGAAGGAGAGCGACTCGCGCAGGCGCGAACTCGTCTCGCGGTTGCGCGACATGTGTCTGCGCGCGGCCGTGTGGACCGTTCGGGACTCGGACGACGTCCGTGCTCGCCGACTCTGCCTGTCCGCTGCCGCGACCTGGCTCCAGGAACTCGGGGTCACGCGGCTCGCGATCGAAAGCTGTGCCCACCAGGACACGCGTGACAGGCAAACGCTCGCGGCCGTGTTGGAGAAGGTCGACGGGCCGTTCACCTACGAGCACCTGCGACCTGCCGAGGATCCAGTGCTGTGGGCGAGTGATGCCCTCGCGTGGTGCTTCGGGGCGGGAGGCGACTGGCGGCAACGAATCCAACCGATGCTTGATGCGGTGGTGCGCCTCGACCAGTGCCCAGAAAGCGCGAAACCCGGCAACCGACCGTCCGGACGGTGAACCGGGTCCACTTCCGGCTCCTACTGGAACCGACAAGAAGAACATTAGCACAGACAGAAAGCAGGCCGAGATCTCAGACGGCCCACGAACGGCTGGTGGACGTGGCACCATCGAGAGCATGGTCGTCGTCCGTTCAGCTGTCTGGGGTGCCCTCATCGGCACCCTGCTCATGGGCGTCCTCGTCACGGTCGTCGACCTGACGACCCCCAGCGACAAGCCGACCGCGGCCTTCATCACCTTCATCGCGATCGCCTTCACCTCCGTCCTGTTCGGCGGCATTCCGGGCGCGGTCCTCGGCACGGTCGTGGGCGCCATCCGCAAGGCGGCCGAGCGTCCCCGCTACGCGCTGCCGCACCCGGTGCACCCGCCGCTCCCGCAGCAGCCCTACGACATGTGGTCCGACCTGGTCGAACGGTGCGCGGAGTCCACCAGAAGAGTCGCCGCGGCCGTGCAGACCGTGCCCAACTCGCCCGCCAAGGACTGGTTGCAGCGCATCAGCGAGCAGCTCGCCACGGAGCTCGACGACGTGCGCGGCATCGCGCAGCTGGGGCGGGCGCTCGGTGCGGTGGACCGGCAGCACCCCGTCTACCAGCGGTTGCTCAAGGCGACGCACGACTTCCACGCGTTCGAGAACGAGGTCGGGCGGGTGGCGTTGCAGATGTTCGACCACCCCGAGCTCGACGAGGCGCGCACGCACCTCGAGGTGCTGGAGAAGCAGCTTCCTCAGCTGTCGACCTGAAGCGCCGACTGCCACCACGACAGCACCTCGTCGGCCACGTCCGGGGCGGCCACCAAAAGACCGTCCACCGGCAACGAGGCGCCTTCGCCGCGTCTGTCGAGCACGACCGCACCCGACTCCACGGCCAACGACACCGCACCGGCGACGTCCCACTCGTGGTAGCCGTGCAGCACAGCGGCAGCCACGTGGCCGAGAGCGACCTGCGCTACGGCGAGGCACTTCGACCCAAGCACGCGCACGCCCGTGCCCGCTATCGCGGCCGTGGAGATGAACTCGCCCATGCCGGGCCATGGGCCCGTGCGCGTCATCTCGGTGCACACGACCAGAGAGTCGCCTTGGCGTTCGGTCAGGCGCACGGGCGTGCCGTTCGCGCGCATGCCACGGCCTCGTGCGGCGGCATAGATCTGGGAACGGTAAGGATCAGCGACCACCCCCACCACCGGGCCCCAGCGGTCCACCAGGGCGAGGCTGTAGGCGCACCACGGCATGCCCGCCGTGTAGTTCGCGGTGCCGTCGACGGGGTCGACGACCCAGCGGAACTCGGAGTCACCGGTGACGTCGTCGGAGTTCTCGCAGAACACCGGGATCGTGGGGAACTCCGCGGTGAGCACGCGGCGGGTGTGGCGTTCCAGGGTGCGGTCGGTGTCGGTGACCCAGTCGAACGGCGACTCGTCGGAGTCGGGACGCACGCCGCGGCCGGCGGTGGCCATGATGACGTCCGAAGCGTCGTTCGCCAGGCGACCGGCCACTTCCAGCGCGATGGACACCAGGCCGGGGTCTACCGGGTGCGCGGGACGGGACGACAAGACGGTCATGCTGGCCTAGTTTCACCGCGTCTCATGACCGGGAACCTAAGCGCAGGTGACGAATCGACGATCACCTGGCCACGACGTGAGGTGTTCCGTCCACGTCAAATCACGCGTCACGCGGACTTCATGCGAGCACCCCAAGGTGTGCCTGTGCGCGTAGCGATCGTGACCGAGAGCTTCCTGCCCCAGGTCAACGGAGTCACCAACTCGGTGCTCCGCGTCCTGGAGCACCTGCGCCGCAACGGACATCAGGCGATGGTCGTTGCGCCGGGCGCGGGTGCCGACTCCCACCACGGCACGCCCGTCGTCAGAGTCCCCTCCGTCGACGTGCCGCTGGTGACGAGTCTGCCCATCGGCGTGCCCGGCCCGAGAGTGCTGCACGCCCTCGCCGACTTCCAGCCGGACGTCGTGCACCTCGCGTCGCCGTTCGTGCTGGGCGCCTACGGCCTCAGGGCCGCGCGCAAGATCGACGTGCCGACCGTCGCCGTCTACCAGACCGACGTGGCGGGGTTCGCCGGCAACTACGGCCTGGGCCTCACCAAGCGCGCGGCCTGGCGGTGGACCAGGCGCCTGCACACGCTGGCGGACCGCACCCTCGCGCCGTCCAGTTCGGCGGTGGAGGCCCTGGAACAGCACGGCGTTCCCAGGGTCCACCGCTGGGGCCGGGGCGTCGACATCGACCTGTTCCACCCGCGCCCCCGGCAGAACGACGAGCTGACCATCGGCTACGTCGGCCGCCTCGCGCCGGAGAAGCAGGTCCACCGCTTGAAGGAACTGCACGACCTGCCGGGCGTGAAGCTCCGCGTCGTCGGTGACGGTCCGGACCGCGAGCAGCTCGAGCGGGACATGCCGAACGCCGAGTTCCTCGGCTTCCGGACCGGCCAGGAGTTGGCGGAGGCCTACGCCTCCCTCGACGTCTTCATCCACACGGGCCCGCACGAGACGTTCTGCCAGGCCGTCCAGGAAGCCCTCGCCACCGGCCTGCCCGTGCTCGCCCCGAACGCGGGTGGCCCGCGCGACCTGGTACGCCACGGCCGCACCGGCTACCTGTTCGAGGAGGACATCACCCAGTACGTGGACCTGCTGCGCGACCCGTTGCTGCGCAAGCGCTTCGGCACCGCGGCCCGCAAGTCCGTGCTGACCAGGACGTGGCCGGCGATCTGTGACCAGCTGATGGGCCACTACGCCGCGGTGATCGGACTGACGCACCAGGCGGCCGCTTGAGGATCGTGCAGCTCGCGAACTTCTACGGGCCCAAGTCGGGCGGTCTGCGCACCGCCCTGCACCACCTCGGCACCGGGTACGCCCAGCTGGGCCACGAGGTGGTCCTGGTCGTCCCCGGACCCCGCCACGCCGACGAACAACTCGCCGGCGGCGTGAGGCGCATCACCCTGCCCGCGCTGAAGATCCCGTACACCGGCGGCTACCGCGTGGTCGACCCGTGGCGCGTCAAGGCGTTGCTGGAAGGCCTGAAACCGGACCGCCTGGAGGTCTCCGACCGCCTCACCCTGCGCGGCATGGGCGCCTGGGCGGGCGAACGCGGCATCCCGAACATCGTCATCTCCCACGAACGCCTCGACCGCCTGCTGCGCTTCGTGCTCCCGCAGACCCCGGCCGAACGCGCGGCGGACTGGGCGAACCGCCGCATGGCCGCCTCCTACGACACGGTCGTCTGCACGACGGGTTTCGCCCGCGAGGAGTTCGACCGCATCGGCGCCACGAACGTCGCCCAGGTCCCGCTCGGCGTCGACCTGACGACGTTCACCCCGGCCCGTCACTCCGCCGAACTCCGCAGGGACCTGTTGCAGGGCAAGGAGAGCCTGCTGATCCACTGTGGACGTCTCTCCCCGGAGAAGCACGTCGAACGCTCCGTCGACACCCTCGCCGAACTCCACGAGCAGGGCCACTCGGCCCGCCTCGTCATCGCGGGCGACGGCCCCAGGCGTGCGGCCCTGGAGAAGCGCGCGGCAGGCCTCCCGGTCACCTTTCTGGGCTTCGTGAAGTCCCGCCAGGACGTCGCGGACCTGCTCGCCTCGGCCGACCTCTCCCTCGCCCCCGGCCCGCACGAGACGTTCGGCCTCGCCGCCCTCGAAGCCCTGGCGAGCGGCACGCCGGTGGTCGTCAGCCAGAGCAGCGCCCTGAAGGAGATCGTCCAGCCGTCCTGCGGCGCCGCCGTCCAGGACCACGCCGAAGCGTTCGCCGCGGCAGCGCGAACCCTGCTCCGCACCGGCTCGCGCGAGGCGGCCCGCGCCAGGGCCGAGCAGTACCCCTGGCACGCGGCGGTGGGCGGCATGCTCACCGCCCTGAAGGTGCCCTGAAGAAGATCTCAGCACCTCTGACCTACTCTCATGTCATGTCGCGAGCCGGCCTGGACAAGAACCCCCGCGAAGTAGCCGAGATGTTCGACGGCGTGGCCAAGGGCTACGACCGGACGAACTCGGTCATGACGCTGGGCTTCGACCGCCGCTGGCGGGAGTGGAGCCGCCGCGTGCTCGACGCGCGCCCCGGCGAGAAGGTCCTCGACCTCGCCGCGGGCACCGCCGTCTCCACCGTCGAGTACGCCGCCTCAGGAGCCTGGTGCGTGGCGGCCGACTTCTCCGTCGGCATGCTCGCCTCCGGAGCCCACCGCAGCGTCCCCAAGGTGGCGGCGGACGCCCTGCGCCTGCCGTTCAAGGACGACTCCTTCGACGCGGTCACGGTCTCCTTCGGCATCCGCAACTTCAACGACACGGTCGCCGCCCTGAAGGAGATGGCGCGCGTGACCAAGCCGGGTGGCCGCATGGTCATCTGCGAGGTCTCCACGCCGGTCTGGAGGCCGTTCCGCTTCGTCTACATGCGCTACCTGCTCAAGCTGCTGCCGCTGATCGCGAAGTTCGTCTCGTCGAACCCGGTCGCGTACTCCTACCTGGCCGAGTCGATGGCTTCCTGGCCGAACCAGCGGGCGCTGGGCGAGCTCATCTCGCAGGCGGGCTGGGAGGACGTGGCGTGGTTCAACCTGACCGGCGGCATGGTCGCCCTGCACCGCGCGACGAAGCCGAAGCCCGCCGCCGAGTAGGCAAGCGCACGAAACCGCACTCGCCAACGCACAGCAACCACGCGCACAAGCCAGGCGCGGGGTGCCAACCGGATGGCCAAAGGCATGAGCCAGCCACCTACGAGGCCTGGCACGCGAAGCCGAAGGCGAGCCCTGAC
The DNA here is from genome assembly GCF_030269365.1 of Lentzea sp. NBRC 102530. Lineage (GTDB taxonomy): Bacteria > Actinomycetota > Actinomycetes > Mycobacteriales > Pseudonocardiaceae > Lentzea. Next base: position 52,280 of record NZ_BSTF01000019.1, on the reverse strand, counting down.
GAGCTGCTGCCCAGCTTCCAGCCGGTTCCACCTGAACCGGCGATCGGGGCTTGACCTCGAGGGGCGGGATGCCGCCCTGTTCGGTCCGGCCGGGGCACTTCCACCCCGGCTTGTGAGGCCGCGAACGCATCCCGCCGGAGGCTCGAGGTCAAGCCCCGATCGCGACCCATCTCATCCGTCACGACCTGCGCGCCCACCCTCGCGAGGTGACCCGGCCAACCCAACGCGACCGACCCCGCCGGAACCGCGACCCAACCCGCAAACCGGACCCCATCGCCCAGAACCCTCAGCAACGGCCGGTTAGGCTCGGTGACGGAGTCACGGCACACGTTAGGGAGTCTGGATGAGCAGGCGCGGGATCAACGAGGACGCCGACGTCATCGTCGTGGGCGCGGGACCGGCGGGCTCGACCGCGGCCACCTACCTCGCCAGGGCAGGCCTCGACGTCCTGCTCCTCGAGAAGAGCACCTTCCCCAGGGAGAAGGTCTGCGGCGACGGCCTCACCCCCAGGGGCGTCAAGCAGCTCATCGACCTCGGCATCGACACCCGCGAGAGCGCCGGCTGGCTGCACAACAAGGGCCTGCGCGTCGTCGGCGGCGGCGTCACGATGGAGCTCGACTGGCCGGACCTGGCCACGTTCCCGAACTACGGCGTGGTCCGCCCGCGGATGGACTTCGACGAGATGCTGGCCAACGCGGCGAAGGCCGCCGGCGCCCGCATGCACGAGCACACCACCGTCACCAAGGCCATCATCGAGAACGGCCGGGTCGTCGGCGTCGAGGCCAAGCAGGGACCGGAGAAGAACCCGGTCACGTACCGGGCCCCGATCGTCGTCGGCTGCGACGGCGTCTCGGCCAGGCTCGCCCTGTCCGTGGGCCTGCAGAAGGACGACGCCAAGCCCATGGGCGTGGCGGTGCGCCGCTACTACGACAGCCCGCGCTCGAAGGACGACTACCTCGAGAGCCACCTCGAGCTGTGGGCCCCGGACGGCCAGCTGCTGCCCGGCTACGGCTGGATCTTCGGCATGGGCGACGGCACGGTGAACGTCGGTCTGGGCATTCTCAGCACGTCGAAGGCCTACGGCACCACGGACTACCGCGCGCTGCTGCGCTCCTGGCTCGACGCGACGCCGGAGGAGTGGGGCTTCCGCGAGGAGAACGCGACGAGCCGCATCGGCGGCGCCGCGCTCCCCATGGGCCTCAACCGCAAGCCGCACTACCGGGCGGGCCTCGTGCTCGTCGGCGACGCCGGCGGCATGGTCAACCCGTTCAACGGCGAGGGCATCGGCTACGCCATGGAGTCGGCCAGGATCGCCTCCGAGAGCATCGTCCAAGCGCTTGCGCGCACCGGCGTCAACCGTGAACGGGCGCTGCACGGCTACCCCGTCCGGATCGAAGAGGCGCTCGGCAGTTACTACCGTTTGGGCAACGTCTTCTCGAAGCTCATCGGTAACCCGGCGATCATGCGGACCGCAACGAAGTACGGAATGCCGCGGAAACGCCTGATGAAACTCGTGCTCAAGCTGCTCGCGGGCCTCTACGACCCCAAGGACGGCGACTCAATGGACAAGCTGATCGTGGCCGCCACGAAGCTCGCGCCGAGCGCGTAAATTACTCCGAATAGGTGACGGCACCGGCTCAATACGAGCCGGTGCCGTTTCGCATGTGTCGGGCAAGTTAAAGCCCCAGGTTAGACCCTGTGATCTAGGTCATTTACAGGCGTTCTACACTGGCGAGCGACCTTGTGAATCACTTCACAACAGTGTGATCAAGCTTGTGAACTGTTTCACAAGCGTTTGTTAGGTCCGCCTAACAAACGAGTCGCAGAACAACACCCTTAGGGTGCGGTCGACCGCGAGGAAAGGACGACGGAGCGTGCTTGACCCTTACCTCCCCCTCGTATTGATGTTCGCGCTTGCCGGGGCGTTCGCGCTGTTCTCGGTGACCGCAGCTCCCTACATCGGACCCCGCCGCTACAACAAGGCGAAGCTCGACGCGTACGAGTGCGGCATCGAGCCGAGCCCGCAGCCGGTCGTGGGTGGTGGGCGCATGCCCGTCGCCTACTACCTGACGGCGATGCTGTTCATCTTGTTCGACATCGAAATGGTCTTCCTCTACCCGTTCGCCGTAGCGGCCGACAAGCTCGGCCTGTTCGGGCTGGTGGAGATCGTCCTGTTCGTCGCCACGGTCGGCTTCGCGTACGTCTACGTGTGGCGTCGCGGCGGCCTCGACTGGAACTGAGGAAGTCATGGGTCTCGAGGAGAAGCTCCCGAACGGCATCCTGCTGGTCAGCGTCGAGAAGCTGGTCAACTGGACCCGCAAGTCCTCGCTCTGGCCTGCCACCTTCGGCCTGGCCTGCTGCGCCATCGAGATGATGACGACGGGTGGTCCGCGCTACGACCTCGCCCGCTTCGGCATGGAGGTCTTCCGGGCCTCACCGCGCCAGGCGGACCTGATGATCGTGGCCGGCCGCGTCACCAACAAGATGGCGCCGGTGCTGCGGCAGATCTACGACCAGATGCCCGAGCCGCGCTGGGTGCTGGCGATGGGCGTGTGCGCCAGTACGGGCGGCATGTTCAACAACTACGCGGTGGTGCAGGGCGTCGACCACGTCGTGCCCGTCGACATGTACCTGCCGGGCTGCCCGCCGCGGCCGGAGATGTTGATGGACGCGATCCTCAAGATCCACGCCAAGATCATGGACGAGCCGCTGAACGCCGTGCGCGCCAAGGCACTCGCCGACTCGGGCTACCGCACCGATCTCATCCCGTCGTCCGAGCGTTTTGCGAGGAAGAAGTGACCGAGCCAGGGGGAGAGCACTCCAGCGTCAACCGCGCGGGAGAGGACCTCGAGAAGACCAACCCGAACGACGCGTCGGCCAAGGCGCCGATCCTCGCGGGCAAAGAGCGCAAGGGCCTCTTCGGCGTCACCGGCTCCGGTGACACGTCCGGCTTCGGCGGCCTGCGCCTGCCCGCCCACGTCGCGGCTCCGTCCGAGCGCCCGTTCGGCGGCTGGTTCGACGAGGTCGCGGACGAGCTGTTCGCCGCCATCGCCGACAAGGACCTGCCCGCCGACACGGTGCAGCAGGTGACGGTCGACCGCGGCGAGATCACCTTCTACCTCAGGCCGGAGACGCTGCTGGAGGTCGCGCGGATCTTCCGCGACACCCCGTCGCTGCGCTTCGAGCTCTGCAGTTCGGTGTCCGGTGTGGACTACGGCGCCGAGGTGCCGCAGCGCCTGCACTCGGTCACCCACCTCACGTCGATGACGTACCGCCGCCGCGTCCGGCTGGAGGTCGCGGTCGACGTCGAGCACCCGCACGTGCCGAGCCTCGTCGAGGTCTACCCGACGGCGGACTGGCAGGAGCGCGAGACCTGGGACATGTTCGGGATCATCTACGACGGTCACCCCGGACTGACCCGCATCCTCATGCCGGACGACTGGGACGGCCACCCGCAGCGCAAGGACTACCCGCTGGGCGGCATTCCGGTCGAGTACAAGGGCGCGGAGATTCCTCCGCCGGACCAGAGGCGGTCGTACTCATGACCGAGCGGCTTTCGGACGTCACCACCGGGACGAACACCAGCGCCACCGGTAGCGACAGCACGGACGACGTCGACACCCGCACGAACGTCGACACGGAGGTCGCCGAGTCCCGGCGCACCACCGAGGGCACCGTCTACACGGTGACCGGCGGCGACTGGGACGAGGTGCTCGCGGACGCCGTCCACGACGAGCGCATCGTCATGAACCTCGGCCCGCAGCACCCGTCGACCCACGGCGTGCTCCGCCTCGTGCTGGAGCTCGAGGGCGAGACGGTCACGCACGCCCGCAGCGTCATCGGCTACCTGCACACCGGCATCGAGAAGAACGTCGAGTACCGGAACTGGGTCCAGGGCGTCACCTTCGTCACGCGCACCGACTACCTCGCGCCGCTGCACCACGAGGCGGCGTACTGCATGAGCGTCGAGAAGCTGCTCGGCGTCACGGTGCCGGACAAGGCGCAGGCGATCCGCGTGCTCCTCATGGAGCTCAACCGGATCAGCTCGCACCTCGTCGCGCTCGCCACCGGCGGCATGGAGCTCGGTGCCCTCACCGGCATGACCTCCGGCTTCCGCGAGCGCGAGGAGGCGCTGCACCTGCTGGAGCACCTCACCGGTCTGCGCATGAACCACGCGTTCATCCGCCCCGGCGGTCTCGCGCAGGACCTCCCGGCGGACGCGGTCGAGAAGATCAACGCGTTCGTCAAGGTCATGGAGAAGCGGCTCCCGGACTACGACAAGCTGCTCACCGGCCAGCCGATCTGGCGCAACCGCCTCGCGGGCGTGGGCTACCTGCCCGTCGACGCGTGCCTCGCGCTCGGCATCACCGGCCCGATCCTGCGCTCCGCGGGCCTCGCCTGGGACCTGCGCAAGGTCGAGCCGTACAGCGGCTACGAGAACTACAACTTCGACGTCCCCACCTCGAACGCGGCGGACTGCTTCGCGCGGTACCTGCTGCGGCTCGAGGAGATGCACCAGTCGCTGAAGATCATCAAGCAGGTCGTGAAGAGCCTGCCGACCGGTCCGGTGATGGTCGAGGACGCGAAGATCGCGTGGCCCGCGCAGCTCACGATCGGCAGCGACGGCATGGGCAACTCGCTCGAGCACGTCCGCAAGATCATGGGCCAGTCCATGGAGTCCCTGATCCACCACTTCAAGCTGGTGACCGAGGGCTTCAAGGTGCCGCCCGGCCAGGTCTACGTGCCGGTCGAGTCGCCGCGCGGCGAGCTCGGCTACCACGTCGTCTCCGACGGCGGCACCAGGCCGATGCGCGTGCACCTGCGCGAGCCCAGTTTCGTGAACCTGCAGTCGATGCCCGCGATGTGCGAGGGCGGCATGGTCGCCGACGTGATCGCCGCCGTCGCCTCGATCGACCCGGTGATGGGTGGTTGCGACCGATGACCCAGGCAGCTGAGAACACCACGTTCGACCAGTCCACTGTGGACCGCGCGCAGGCGATCATCGCCCGCTACCCGCAGTCCCGCAGCGCGCTGCTCCCGATGCTGCACCTCGTGCAGTCCGTGGAGGGCTTCGTCTCGCAGGAGGGCATCCGGTTCTGCGCCGGACAGCTCGACCTGACCGAGGCCGAGGTCAGCGCGGTCGCGACGTTCTACACGATGTACAAGCGCCGCCCGTGCGGTGAGCACCTCGTGAGCGTCTGCACCAACACGCTGTGCGCGGCGCTGGGCGGCGACGACATCTACAAGACCCTCAAGGACCACCTCGGCGTGGGCCACGAGGAGACCGCGGGCGAGCCGGGCACGCCGGGCTCGATCACCCTGGAGCACGCCGAGTGCCTCGCCGCGTGCGACCTCGGCCCGGTGCTGCAGGTGAACTACGAGTTCTACGACAACCAGACGCCCGAGAAGGCGCTGGGACTCGTGAAGGCGTTGCAGTCGGGGGAGAAGCCGGACCCGACGCGCGGTGCCCCGCTCACCGACTTCAAGCAGGCCGAGCTCCAGCTGGCCGGGTTCTTCGAGGGTCGCGACGCCGACCTCGACGGCCCGTCGGCGGCGCCGGAGTCGTTGCGCGGCGCCCAGATCGCCCAGGAACGCGGCTGGGACGCGCCGGCCATGCCGGCCAACGCCGAGTTCCCCGCCCTGCCGGAAAAGAAGTAGGGACGAAAATGGTTGACCCGCTGACTCCCGTTCTCACCAAGCGCTGGACCGAGCCCAGGTCCTGGACCATCGAGACCTACGAGCGCACCGGTGGCTACACCGCGCTGCCGAAGGCTCTCAAGGCCCACCCGGACCAGCTCATCCAGCAGTGCAAGGACTCCGGACTGCGCGGCCGCGGCGGCGCGGGGTTCCCCACCGGCATGAAGTGGGGCTTCATCCCGCAGGGCGACGGCAAGCCGCACTACCTCGTCATCAACGCCGACGAGGGCGAGCCGGGCACCTGCAAGGACATCCCCACGATGATGGCGGACCCGCACTCGCTGATCGAGGGCGTGATCATCACGTCGTACGCGATCCGCGCGAACTTCGCGGCGATCTACGTCCGCGGCGAGGTCCTGCACTGCATCCGCCGCCTCAACGCGGCGGTGCGCGAGGCGTACGCCAAGGGCTACCTGGGCAAGGACATCCTCGGCAGCGGGTTCGACCTGGACCTCGTGATCCACGCCGGCGCCGGCGCGTACATCTGCGGCGAGGAGACCGCGCTGCTCGACTCGCTGGAGGGCCGTCGCGGCCAGCCGCGGCTCAAGCCGCCGTTCCCCGCGACCTCGGGCCTCTACGCGTCGCCCACCGTGGTGAACAACGTCGAGACCATCGCGTCGGTTCCCTTCATCGTCAACGGTGGGGCGGACTGGTTCCGCGAGATGGGTCGCGACCGGTCGCCCGGTCCGAAGATCTACTCGCTGTCCGGCCACGTCACGAACCCCGGCCAGTACGAGGCGCCGATGGGCACGACCCTGCGGCAGCTGCTCGACATGGCCGGCGGCATGAAGGACGGCATCCCGCTGAAGTTCTGGACGCCGGGTGGTTCGTCCACCCCGCTGTTCACCGCGGAGCACCTCGACGTGCCGCTGGACTTCGAGGGTGCCGCCGAGGCCGGGTCGATGCTGGGCACCACCGCCCTGCAGATCTTCAACGAGACCGTGTCCGTGCCGTGGGCCGTCATGAAGTGGACGGAGTTCTACAAGCACGAGTCGTGCGGCAAGTGCACGCCGTGCCGCGAGGGCACGTACTGGCTCGTGCAGATCCTGCAGCGGATGGTCGCGGGCAACGGCACGGCGAGCGACATCGACACGTTGCTCGACGTCTGCGACAACATCCTCGGCCGTTCCTTCTGCGCGCTCGGTGACGGTGCCGTCAGCCCGATCACCAGCGGCATCAAGTACTTCAAGGACGAGTTCCTGGCCCTTTGCGACCAGAACTCCAAGGTCCTGGCTGGAGCGAACGCATGACCATCGCCCCTGACAAGAACAGCACCGACGACGTCGTCGTGCCCGAGGGTCACGTCAAGCTCGTCATCGACGGCGAGACCGTCGTCGCGCCCAAGGGCGAGCTGCTGATCCGCACGGCCGAGCGCCTCGGCACGGTCATCCCGCGCTTCTGCGACCACCCGCTGCTGGAGCCCGCGGGCGCCTGCCGCCAGTGCCTCGTCGAGGTCGAGATGGGCGGCCGGCCGATGCCGAAGCCGCAGGCCTCCTGCACGATGACGGTCGCGGACGGCATGGTCGTGAAGACCCAGCTGACCTCGCCGGTCGCGGACAAGGCCCAGCAGGGTGTGATGGAGCTGCTGCTCATCAACCACCCGCTGGACTGTCCGATCTGCGACAAGGGCGGTGAGTGCCCGCTGCAGAACCAGGCGATCGCCCACGGTCGCAGCGACTCCCGCTTCCACGAGCACAAGCGGACGTTCCCGAAGCCGATCAACATCTCCACGCAGGTGCTGCTCGACCGCGAACGCTGCGTGCTCTGCCAGCGCTGCACCCGGTTCTCCGCGCAGATCGCCGGCGACCCGTTCATCGAGCTGCTCGAGCGCGGTGCGCAGCAGCAGATCGGTGTGGCGAAGGAGAAGCCGTTCCAGAGCTACTTCTCCGGCAACACCATCCAGATCTGCCCGGTCGGCGCCCTGACGAGTGCCGCCTACCGCTTCCGCGCCCGGCCGTTCGACCTCGTGTCGACGCCGAGCGTGTGCGAGCACTGCTCCTCCGGGTGTGCCGAGCGCACCGACTGGCGGCGCGGCAAGGTGCAGCGCAAGCTCGCCGGCGACGACCCGCAGGTCAACGAGGAGTGGATCTGCGACAAGGGCCGGTTCGCCTTCCGCTACGCCACGACCGGTGACCGCTTCAAGCGGCCGCTGGTGCGCGACGCGGAGTCCGGTGAGCTGCGCGAGTCGTCCTGGACCGAGGCTCTGCAGGTCGCGTCCGCGGGTCTGCTGGCGGCACGGGACGCGAACGGCGTCGGCGTGCTGACCGGTGGCCGGCTGACCGTCGAGGACGCCTACGCGTACTCGAAGTTCGCCCGGATCGCGTTGCACACCAACGACATCGACTTCCGCGCCCGGCCGCACAGCGCCGAGGAGCTGGAGTTCCTGTCCGGCACCACGGTGTTCACCAACCCGGACAACGGCGTGACCTTCCAGGGCATCGAGGCCGCACCGGCCGCCCTGCTGGTCGCGTTCGAGCCCGAGGAAGAGGCGCCGATCGTCTTCCTGCGCCTGCGCAAGGCCGCGCGCACCGGCAGGACGAAGGTCTTCCACCTCGGTCAGTTCACGACCCCGGCCGTGGAGAAGACGTTCGGCACGCTGCTCGCCTGCGTGCCCGGTGCCGAGGCGAACGCCATCAACGCGTTGCCGGAGCACGCTTCCGACGTCGTCGAGCTGCTGTCCAAGCCCGGCGCGGTGATCCTGGTCGGCGAACGCGCCGCCGTGATCCCCGGCGCGTTCACCGCGGTCGCGAGGCTCGCGGAGCGCACCGGCGCCAAGGTCGCGTGGATTCCCCGCCGTGCCGGTGAGCGCGGCGCGCTCGCGGTCGGTGCCACGCCGAACCTGCTGCCCGGCGGTCGCCACGTCAGCAACGCCACCGCGCGCACCGAGGTCGAGCGCACCTGGGGTGTCGAGGAGGGCTCGCTGCCCGCGACCCCCGGCCGCGACACCACGGGCATCCTCGAGGCCGCCGCGAACGGCGAGCTGTCCGGCCTGCTGGTCGGCGGCGTCGACCCGTTCGACCTGCCGGACCCGCGACTCGCGGAGAAGGCGTTGGCGGGGGCCGGTTTCATCGTCAGCCTGGAGATGCGTCCGAGCGCGGTCACCGCGTACGCCGACGTCGTGCTCCCGATCGCCCCGGCGGTCGAGAAGGCCGGCAGCTTCCTCAACTGGGAGGGCCGCCGCCGCGAGTTCGGCCTGACGCTCGAAGGCACCGGGTCGCTGCCGGACTGCCGCGTGCTCGACACCCTCGCGGTGGAGATGGACGCGGACCTGTTCACGCAGACGCCCGCCGCCTCGGCCGCCGACCTGGCCCGGCTCGGTGAGGGCGCCGTCACCGGCTCCTCGCTGAACGTCGCCGCGCCGCTGGTCTCCCCGGCCGGTCCCGGCCAGGCCGTCCTCGCCACCTGGCACCGCCTGATCGGCAACGGTTCGCTCCAGGTCGACGAGCCGCACCTCGCCGGCACGGCCCGCCCGGTCGTCGCGAAGGTCGCCGAGGCCACCGCACAGCAGTTCGGCCTGGAGAACGGCGGTCAGGTCACGGTCTCCACCGACCGCGGCGCGATCACGCTCCCGGTCGAGACCGACGACCTGCCCGAGGGCGTCATCTGGCTGCCCACCAACTCGGGTGACGTGACCGTGCGCCGCACGCTCGGCGCGGGCCACGGTTCGATCGTCTCCGTCAGCGGAGGAAACTCATGATCCAGCACGTCCTCGCGGCGGAGAACGGGAAGACCGCGGAACTGCTCGCGGACGACCCGATCTGGCTCGTCCTGATCAAGGTCGTCGCGATCTTCGCCTTCCTCGTGGTCATGACCCTGTTCATGATCAACTGGGAGCGCAAGGTCGTCGCGCGCATGCAGCACCGCCCCGGCCCCAACCGGGTCGGCCCGAACGGCTGGCTCCAGTCGCTCGCGGACGGTCTGAAGCTCGCGTTCAAGGAGGACATCCGCCCGGTCCTCGCGGACAAGTGGGTGTTCTTCCTCGCCCCGGTGATCTCCTGCATCCCCGCGTTCCTCGCGTTCTCGGTGATCCCGCTCGCGGGTGAGGTCAACCTGTTCGGCCAGCAGACCGCGCTGCAGCTCGTCGACCTCCCGGTCGGCGTGCTCGTGGTGCTCGCCTGCTCCTCGATCGGCGTCTACGGCATCGTGCTGTCCGGCTGGGCCTCCGGCTCGCCGTACCCGCTGCTCGGCGCGCTGCGGTCGGCCGCGCAGGTGATCTCCTACGAGATCGCGATGGGCCTGTCGATCGTCGCGGTGATCATGTTCACCGGCTCGATGTCGACCGGTGACATCGTCGGCGCGCAGGCGACCACGGTGCTCGGCTTCGCGCCCGGCTGGTTCGGCCTGCTGCTCTTCCCCAGCTTCGCGATCTACGTCGTGTCGATGGTCGGCGAGACCAACCGCGCCCCGTTCGACCTCCCCGAGGCCGAGTCGGAGCTCGTCGGTGGTTTCCACACGGAGTACAGCTCGCTGAAGTTCGCGCTGTTCTTCCTCGCCGAGTACGTGAACATGGTGACGGTGTCGGCGCTCGCGACGACGCTCTTCCTCGGTGGCTACCACGCCCCGTGGAGCGGCGACTTCATGAACACCGGCTGGTGGGGCCTGCTCTGGTTCATCATCAAGACGCTGGCCTTCCTGTTCCTCTTCATCTGGCTGCGCGGCACGCTGCCCCGCATGCGCTACGACCAGTTCATGCGCCTGGGCTGGAAGGTGCTGGTCCCGACCAGCCTCGTCTGGATCATGGCCGTCGCGGTCATCCGCACCGGTGCGATCCAGCAGCTCTCCACGGCGCAGCGGCTCATCGCGCTCGGCGTCATCGTCGGGCTCGTGCTGCTGGTCTCGTTCCTGCTGCCGGACAAGAAGGTCCAGGACACCAAGGGCGTTCCGCTCGCGGGTTCGGGCTTCCCCGTCCCGCCGCTGGACCTCGCGGTCCCCAAGTCAGCGCCCAAGCGCAAGGTCAAGGTCGCCACCATTCCCCAGGAAACGGCTGCCGTCACCACCGGTAAGGAGGCTGAGTAGGGATGTTCGAGTCCCTGAAAGGCTTCGGCGTCACCTTCGGCACCATGTTCAAGAAGGTGGTGACGGAGGAGTACCCCGAGGTCAAGAAGGTGACCGCGCCGCGGTTCCACGGCCGTCACCAGCTGAACCGGCACCCGGACGGGCTGGAGAAGTGCGTCGGCTGCGAGCTGTGCGCGTGGGCCTGCCCGGCGGACGCGATCTTCGTCGAGGGTGGCGACAACACCGAGGAAGCCCGCTACTCACCGGGTGAGCGCTTCGGTGCCGACTACCAGATCAACTACCTGCGCTGCATCGGCTGCGGCCTGTGCATCGAGGCCTGCCCGACCCGTTCGCTCACGATGACGAACGAGTACGAGCTCGCCGACGACAACCGCCAGGACCTGATCTTCACGAAGGAGGACCTGCTCGCCCCGCTGCTGCCCGGCATGGAGCAGCCGCCGCACCCGATGCGGTTGGGCGACAACGAGCAGGACTACTACGTGAACGGTCCGCAGTTGGCGAAGGTGGCCCAAGAAGGCAAGGGGGCCCAGCAGTGAGCCTCCTCGTCAGCTTCCTGGCGCAGCAGCAGCCGGAACCGGTGCAGCGCGTGGTCGACACGGTCACCACGGGCGAGGCGATCTCGTTCTGGGTGCTGGGTCCGCTGGCCCTGGCCGGCGCGCTCGGCATGCTCTTCGCGCGCAACGCCGTGCACTCCGCGCTCTGGCTCGTCGTGACGATGCTCAGCCTCGGTGTGCTGTACATGATCCAGCAGGCGCCGTTCCTCGGCTTCGTGCAGATCATCGTCTACACCGGCGCGATCATGATGCTGTTCCTGTTCGTGCTGATGATGGTCGGCCGCGACAGTTCGGACTCCGTCGTCGAAGTCATCCGGGGACAACGACTCGCGGCCGCGTTGCTCGGCATCGGGTTCGCGATCCTGATGGTCGGCTCGGTCGCCCGCGCGCTCACGTCGGTCGACTCCCGCGGTCTCGCCGAGGCGAACACCACCAACGGCGGCAACGTCGGCAACATCGGCCAGAAGCTCTTCACGGACTACCTGTTCGCGTTCGAGCTCACCTCGGCGCTGCTGATCACCGCCGCCCTCGGCGCGATGATCCTGGCGTTCGTCGGCCGTGACGGGAAGCCCGCCAAGAAGACGCAGAAGGAACTCGTCGAGGAGCGCTTCCAGGAGGGCAAGCGGGTCGGCTCGCTGCCCGGACCCGGCGTCTTCGCCACCGCGAACTCGGTGGCCACCCCCGCCCTGCTGCCCGACGGCACGGTGGCGGAGGAGTCGCTGTTCGAGGTCATCGAGGCGACCGACAAGTCCAAGCTCTCGGACGACGTCGCCGGGGTGGCCGGTACCGCCCACGAGGCGGACGCGCACGCGCTCAAGGGAAGTGAGTCGTGACCCCCACCTACTACCTGCTGCTGTCGGCACTGCTGTTCAGCATCGGCGCCGTCGGCGTGCTGGTGCGCCGCAACGCCATCGTGGTCTTCATGTGCGTCGAGCTCATGCTCAACGCGGTCAACCTGAGCCTCGTGACGTTCGCGCGGATCAACGGCTCGCTCGACGGTCAGGTGATGGCGTTCTTCGTGATGGTCGTCGCCGCGGCGGAGGTCGTCGTCGGCCTCGCGATCATCATGTCCATCTTCCGGACGCGTCGCTCGGCCTCGGTCGACGACTCGAACCTGCTGAAGTACTGAGGGGTCACCGGTGACGGAACCTGTTGCCGCCAGCGGGGTCGCTTCTCTCGCCTGGCTGTTGTTGGCGCTGCCCGCGTTCGGCGCGGCGGTGCTGTTGGTCAGTGGCAAGCGCGCCGACAAGTGGGGCCACCTGCTCGGCAGCGCGACGCTCCTGGCGTCGTTCGGCTACGCGCTCGCGTTGTTCTTCTCGACCGTCGGCATCTCCAACGCCGAGGAGCGGGTGCAGAACCTGCACCTGTTCAACTGGATCGACGTCAACGCGCTGACCGTCGAGTTCGGACTGCGACTCGACCCGTTGTCGCTCACGTTCGTGCTGCTGATCACCGGTGTGGGCTCGCTGATCCACATCTACTCGATCGGCTACATGGCGCACGAGGAAGGCAGGCGCAAGTTCTTCGCCTACCTGAACCTCTTCGTGTCCGCGATGCTCCTGCTGGTGCTGGGCAACGGTTTCGTGACCCTGTACTTCGGCTGGGAGGGCGTCGGTCTCGCCTCGTACCTGCTGATCGGCTGGTACCAGTACAAGCCGGAAGCGGCGTCGGCGGCCAAGAAGGCCTTCCTGATGAACCGCGTCGGTGACCTGGGCCTCGCCATCGCGATCTTCCTGATGTTCAACAAGCTCGGGACGACGCAGTACACCGAGGTCTTCAGCCGCGTCAGCGAGTTCTCCTCGGCCGAGGTCCTCGCGATCACGCTGCTGCTGCTCCTGGGCGCCTGCGGCAAGTCGGGTCAGTTCCCGCTCCAGGCCTGGTTGCCGGACGCGATGGCCGGCCCGACCCCGGTGTCCGCCCTGATCCACGCGGCGACGATGGTCACCGCGGGCGTGTACCTCATCGCCCGCTCGAACCCGCTCTACAACCTGAGCGAGGACGGCCGCCTGGTCGTCATGATCATCGGTGGCGTCACGCTGCTGATCGGTTGCATCATCGGTTGCGCCTACGACGACTTCAAGAAGGTCCTGGCGTACTCGACGGTCTCGCAGATCGGCTACATGATCCTCGCCGTGGGCCTCGGCCCGATCGGCTACGCGCTCGGCATCATGCACCTGCTGACGCACGGCTTCTTCAAGGCCGGGCTCTTCCTCGGTGCCGGTTCGGTCATGCACGGCATGAACGACGAGGGCAACATCCGCCGGATGGGCGGGCTCTACAAGTTCCTGCCGATCACCTTCGTCACCTGGACGCTCGGCTACCTCGCGCTGATCGGCATCCCGCCGTTCGCGGGCTACTTCTCGAAGGACGCCATCATCGCGGCGGCGTTCACCGGTGAGGGCTGGCGCCCGTGGGTCTTCGGCGGTGTCGCACTGCTCGGTGCCGCGCTGACCGCGTTCTACATGACGCGCCTGCTGATCCTCGTCTTCCTCGGCCAGCCCCGCTGGAAGGAACTGAAGGCGGAGAACGGCAAGGACTACCACCCGCACGAGTCCCCGCTGTCGATGACCGTTCCGATGATCATCCTCGCGGTCGGCTCGATCGGTGGCGGCTGGTTCCTCTCCTCCGGCGGACGTCTCGCCGAGTGGCTCGAGCCCTCGCTGGGCGAGCTGAAGGAAGAGCACGGCGTCATCTCGCACGGCATGGTCGGCATCCTGACCGTGGCGCTCGCCCTGGTCGGCGCCGGTCTCGCGTTCCTGCTCTTCGGCCGCCGCAAGCAGCCGGTCGAGCGTCCGGTGCGGGTGTCCTGGCCGGTGCGCGCGGCCCGTGCGGACCTCTACGGCAACGCACTGAACGAGGCCCTGTTCGCGCGGCCGGGCACCTGGCTCACCCGCGCGCTGGTGTTCCTCGACCTGAAGGGCGTCGACGGTGTCGTCAACGGCACCGCGGCGCTGCTCGGCGGTAGCTCCGGCCGGTTGCGCAGGCTGCAGACCGGGTTCGTCCGCTCCTACGCACTGTCCATGCTGCTGGGCTCGATCTTCGTGCTCGGGGCGCTCCTGGTGGTGAGGTTCTCGTGACCTGGGTTCTGATCGCACTGCTGGTGGTGCCGCTGGTCGGCGCGCTGGTGGTGGCGTTCCTGCGCAAGGACGACAAGAAGGCCAAGCTCGTCGCGCTGGCGTTCTCGCTCGTCGAGCTCGTGCTGGCCGTCCTGCTCTGGACCGCGTACGACCCGGACGGCGACCGCATCCAGCTCGCCACCGGGGTGGACTGGATCCCGGCGTTCGGCGTCCGGCTCTCGTTCGGCATCGACGGCATCGCGCTGGTGATGATCGCGGTCATCGCGCTGCTGATCCCGCTGGTGATCGGTGCCGGCTGGACCGAGAAGCTGCCCGCCGGGCGTTCGCAGGGCGGCTACCTCTCGCTGATCCTGGTCCAGGAGGCCGTGACGGTCGCGGTGTTCGCCGCCACCGACGTCTTCCTGTTCTACGTCCTCTTCGAGGTCATGCTCATCCCGATGTACTTCCTGATCGGCGGCTACGGCGGCGCGCGCAGGCAGTACGCGGCGGTCAAGTTCTTCCTGTACTCGTTCCTCGGCGGCCTGATCATGCTGGCCTCCGCGATCGGCGCCTACGCGATGGCGTCGGACGAGCTGGGCAAGGGCACGTTCGACTGGGCGACCCTCGTGACCGTGGTCCGCGACGCCGACTCGACGACGCAGACCTGGCTGTTCCTCGGCTTCTTCCTGGCGTTCGCGATCAAGGCGCCGCTCGTGCCGTTCCACACCTGGCTGCCCGACGCGGCCGCCGAGGCGCCCATCGGCGTCACGGTCATCGTCGTCGGCATCCTGGACAAGGTCGGCACGTTCGGCATGCTGCGCTACCTGCTGCCGATGTTCCCCGAGGCGTCGAAGAACCTGGCGCCGCTGGTGCTCGTGCTCGCGGTGGCCGGTGTCCTTTATGGATCGCTGCTCGCCACGGGCCAGCGGGACATGAAGCGGTTCCTCGCCTACGTCTCGATCGCCCACTTCGGCTTCATCGCGCTCGGCATCTTCTCGTTCACGTCGCAGGCGGGCGTGGGCTCGGTGTCGTACATGCTCAACCACTCGATCTCGACCGGCATGCTGATCCTCGTGGTCGGCATGATCATCGCGCGCGGTGGTTCGTCGCTGATCTCCGACTACGGCGGCATGTCCAAGGTGGCGCCGCTGCTCGCGGGCATGCTGCTGATCTCCGGCCTGACCACGCTGTCGCTGCCGGGCACGAACTCGTTCGTCTCCGAGTTCCTCGTGCTGATCGGCTCGTTCCCGACGCAGCCGGTGTTCACGATCATCGCGACGGTCGGCATGGTGCTCGCCGCGCTCTACGTGCTGTGGCTCTACCAGCGGATCATGACCGGCCCGCTGCGCGGCGACGCGCTCCTGGGTGCGGCCGCCGGTCCGGGTGCTGTGGGAGACCCGGAGAAGAAGACCACGATCGGCGACCTCACCAAGCGCGAGATCGCCGTCCTGGCACCGCTCGTTGTCATCGTGCTGGCCCTCGGGTTCTACCCGCAGCCGGTGCTCGACGTCATCACCCCGACTGTCGGGGCGACGCTGACCGAGGTCGGCGTGACCGACCCGGTCACCGTGCAGGAAGGCAAGTGACGTGAACCTTCTCGTCGCTCAGGCGCAGACGATCGAGGCGCCGGAGATCGAATACGGCGCCATCGCGCCGCTGCTGATCGTGCTCGGCGCGGCCTGCGTCAGCGTGCTGCTGGAAGCGTTGCTGCCCAAGCACCAGCGGTGGGCGGTGCAGCTCGTGCTGACGCTCGTGTCGATGGTCGCCGCCACCGGCACGCTGATCGTCTACGCGACGTCGGACCGCCCGGAGACGGGCATCGCGACGCTGGCGGGCGCGATCGCGGTCGACTCGCCGTCGCTCTTCCTGTGGGCCACGTTGCTGGTGCTGGCGTTCGGCAGCGTGCTGCTGATCGCGGACCGCTCGGTGGAGCCCGGTGGCGCGTTCGTGGCGCAGGCCGCGATCCGTCCCGGCACCGTGCAGGACCGCGCGCAGGCGACGAAGACCGGCATGCAGACCGAGGTCTTCCCGCTCACGCTGTTCGCGCTCGGCGGCATGATGACGTTCGTCGCCGCGAACGACCTGCTGACGATGTTCATCGCGCTGGAAGTCCTGTCGCTGCCGCTGTACCTGCTGTGCGGTCTGGCTCGCCGCCGTCGCCTGCTCTCGCAGGAAGCGGCCGTGAAGTACTTCCTGCTCGGCGCGTTCGCCTCCGCGTTCTTCCTCTACGGCGTGGCCCTGCTCTACGGCTACGCGGGTTCGGTGAAGCTCTCGGCGATCGCGACGGCCGCAGGCGGCACCGACCGTTCCGACACGCTGCTGTTCGCGGGCTTCGGCCTGCTGGTGGTGGGCCTGCTGTTCAAGGCCGCCGTCGGTCCGTTCCACGCCTGGACCCCGGACGTGTACCAGGGCGCGCCGACGCCGGTGACGGCGTTCATGGCCGCGTGCACCAAGGTCGCCGCGTTCGGCGGCATCCTGCGCGTGCTCACGGTCGCGTTCGAGAACACGCAGTGGGAGTGGCGCGGCGTGCTCTACGCCGTCGCGGTCGTGTCGATGGTGATCGGCGCGATCCTGGGCCTGACCCAGACCGACGTGAAGCGCATGATCGCGTACTCCTCGGTGGCGCACGCCGGCTTCCTGCTGATCGGCTCGATCGCGCTGACGCCCGAGGGCGACGCCCCCGGTGTGAGCGCGACCATGTTCTACCTGCTGGCGTACGGCTTCACCACGATCGCCGCGTTCGGCATCGTGTCGCTGGTCCGCAACTCGGACGGCGAGGCGACGCACCTGTCGCAGTGGGCGGGTCTCGCGAAGCGGTCGCCGATCGTGGCGGCCACCTTCACGTTCCTGCTGCTGGCCCTGGCCGGCATCCCGCTGACGTCCGGCTTCATCGGCAAGTTCGTCGTGTTCAGCGCGGCGATCGAGGCCGGCCTGACGCCGCTCGTGGTGATCGCCCTGGTGGCCTCGGCCGTCGCGGCGTTCTTCTACCTGCGGGTGATCGTGCTGATGTACTTCAGCGACCCGGCTCCCGACGGCCCGACCGTCACCGTGCCCGGCGCGTTCACCACGATCGCGATCACGTTGGGTGCCGTCGTGACCTTGGTGCTGGGTTTGTGGCCCACGTTCGTGCTCGATTGGGCGGGTACCGGCACCTTCCTCAGCTAGGTGTACGTAGGCTGCTGGTGTGACCAGTAGCGAGCATTTGGGACCGGGGTTCGCGTTGGTGGACCCCGTGCTCACCGAGGTAGTCCAGGACGGCCTGGCCGAGGTGGAGCGCAACCTGCACGACGTCGTGCAGAGCGAGTTCACCCCGGTCACGGAAACCTCGCTTCACCTTGTGGAGGCGGGCGGAAAGCGGATCCGCCCGCTCTTCACACTGCTCGCATCGCAGTTCGGCGCCGACTGGGACCGGGAGAAGGTCATCAAGGCGGCCACTGTGGTGGAGCTCACCCACCTCGCGACGCTCTACCACGACGACGTCATGGACGAGGCGACCATGCGGCGCGGAGCTGTCTCCGCGAACGTCAAGTGGGACAACAGCATCGCGATCCTGACGGGCGACTTCCTGTTCGCCCACGCGTCCCGGCTGACCGCCGACCTGGGGACCGACGCGGCGCGGATCATCGCGGAGACCTTCTCGCTCCTGGTGACCGGTCAGATGCGCGAGACCGTCGGCCCTCAGCCCGGCGAGGACGCCATCTCCCACTACCTCAAGGTGATCGAGGAGAAGACCGGCTGCCTGATCGCCACGGCGGCCCGGTTCGGCGGCATGTTCTCCGACGCCACCGACGAGCAGACGGACGCGCTGCGCCGCTACGCCGAGGTGATCGGGGCGGCGTTCCAGATCTCCGACGACGTCATCGACATCGCGTCGCCGTCGGTGACCTCGGGCAAGACGCCCGGCACCGACCTGCGCGAGGGCGTGAAGACGCTGCCGATGCTCTACGCGCTGGCCGACCCGTCCGAGACGCGGCTCGCCGAACTGCTGGCGGGGCCGATCTCCGACGACGCCCTCGTCGAAGAGGCCCTGGACCTGCTGCGCGAGTCCGCGGGCATGGACCGCTCGCGCGAGGTCCTCGCCGACTACGTCGACCGGGCCAGGGTCGAGCTCGGCAAGCTGCCGCAGTGCCCGGCCCGCGACGCCCTCGAAGAGCTGGCCGTGTACGTGGTGGAGCGTTCCCGGTAGTGCTCAGCTGACCGGCGCGAGCACCTGCTTGCGCCGGTTCCTCAGCGCGTCGACCGTGAAGAACGCCAGGGCGAGCCACACCAGGCCGAACCCGATCCACCGGCTGGCCGGCATCGGCTCGTGCACCACGAACACGCCCCACGCGAACTGCAGGATCGGCGCGATGTACTGGAGCATCCCCATGGTGCTCAACGGGATCAGCCGCGCGCCGGCCCCGAACAGCAGCAACGGGATCACTGTGACGACGCCGGTGCTGAGGAGCAGCAGCACGTGACCGGTGCCCTCGGTCGTGAAGGTGTTCGCACTGCCGAGCGTGAACAGGTAGACCAACGCGATCGGCGCGATCACGGCGTTCTCCGCGGTGAGGCTGGAGATCGCGTCCAGCGGCACCTTCTTCTTCAGCAGCCCGTAGGTGCCGAAGGAACAGGCCAGGATCAGCGAGATCACCGGAAGCCTGCCGTAGTCGATGGTGAGCACGATCACAGCGATCACGGCCACGCCGATCGCCGCGACCTGAGTGATGCGCAATCGTTCCTTGAGGAAGATCATGCCCAGTGCCACGCTCACCAACGGGTTGATGAAGTAGCCGAGCGCGGCCTCGACGACATGATGGCTGTTGACGGCGTAGATGTACGTTCCCCAGTTCACCGTGATCAAGACGGCGGCTGCGGTAACGATGAGCCAGCCTCTCCCGGATAGTTCCAGGAGAGGACGCCAGCGCCGGAGCAGGGCGACGACGATGGCGAGGGTGACGAACGACCAGACGATCCGGTGCGCGAGCACCTCGACCGGCTGGGCGGGTACGAGCAGTGGCCAGTACGCCGGGAACAGGCCCCAAAGGACGTAGGCGAGTGCGCCGTAGGTGACCCCTCGCCCCTGGGTGTGAACTTCTGGCGAACTGATGGCCGAGGTGGTCAGAGGGGGCACAAAATCCCACTCTACGCTGGGCTTTCCACCCGTTATTTGCGCTGAACGGCGTAGTGACGGAGCATCATCAAAGGCACTGTAGTTTGGCCATGCTCACCCTTCCGAGTGAGTGGGGTCGGAGTGTGGTCGTAGAAGGGGCTTACCCGTGAACATCTTCGGGCAGGTCTGGCTGTGGAGCCTGCTGTCCTTCGTTGCGGGAGTGCTGCTCACCTGGTTGGTGATGGTGCGCCCCGCGCGAAAGCAGATCGCCGACCTGGATGATCAACTTCTCGACGCGCGCAGGTCGGCCAAGCCGGTCCCGGCCGCCGTCACCGTCGACGACTTCGAGGTCGACGAGTGGGAGGCCGCGCCGCCGCGATCGTTGAGCGACGAGGTGCTGACGCCGCCCGCGCCCGTGCCGGCGCTGCCGCCGGCACCGACGCCCGCGCCGTACGCCGAGCCGCCCGCGTACTTCGGTGAGCCGGTGCCGGCTCCCGCGCCGGTGTCGCCGCCTCCGCCGCCGGTGGTGGAGGAGGAGGAGCCCGCGGCGCACGAGACGACGACGTTCGACGCCCAGCCTGAGCTGGACGAGGAGCCCGCCGCGCCGGTCCGCCAGTACCTGGAGCCCGAGGAGGCGCAGCGCCGCTTCGAGGAGCAGCTGGCGGAGCAGAAGGCCCTGGCCGACGCCGAGGACGACCGCCCGCGCTCGTTGTTCGAGCGGCTGGCGCCCGAGGCTCCCCCGGAGACCCCGGCGGAGCAGACGACCGTGCTGTCGCAGTCGGGTCTCGAGGCCGCGGACTTCGACGACGAGCCGGAGCTGCCCGCCGAGCAGACCTCGCTCCTGCCGACCGTGCCGCCGGTCGCCGAGCCCGCCACCCCCGCGGCGCCGCCGACGGCCGGTCCCGAGGTCGAGCAGCCGGACGACTTCATCTACCAGCCGCGCGAGGTCTGGGCCCAGGAGGAGCAGGAGGTCTTCCTCGACGAGGCCGCCGAGCAGGAGGACGAGCCGGTCCGCACGCGCTCCGAGCAGACGTCGTTCATCGCCGTCGAGGAGAGCAGCTGGCCCGACAGCGACCTCACCGGCGAGTACCCGGCCGTGCGCGACGAGATCTCCGGCCAGCTGGACGGGTTCACCGAACCCGAGGCCGAGGTCGAGCCGGAGACCGCCGCCGAGCAGACCGGCCTGATCGAGCCGATCACGGACCTGGACGCGCCGCACGTGCGCAACGGCGTCTTCGAGACGACCTCCGCCGAGGAGCCCCAGTTCGCGGAGCCCGAACTCGAGGCGGAGCCGGAGGTCGAGCCCGAGCCCGCGCACTCGCTGCGTGAGGAACCGGCCTACGAGGAGCCCGTCTACGAGGAGTTCGTCGCTCCCGAGCACACCGGCTCGTTCACCATGCCGTTCACGACGCCGGGTGCCCCGCCGCCCGCGCCGTTCTCGGCGTTCGAGCCGCGGGTCGAGGCCGACGAGGTGCCCGAACGCACCCCGCGTGCGGTCGGCGCCGCCTTCTCGCACGGCGTGGAGACCCCGGCGGCCGCACCGGCGGCTCCCGCCCCCGAGCGTTCGCGGTCGCTGTTCGAACCGCTGCTCGACGCCGACGAGCCGTTGCCCGCCCTGGGCCAGACCCGCACGCTCCCGGACACGAGCAACGACCAGCCGTTCGTGCCGAAGTTCGTGCCGAGCGACGAGCCCCTGCTGGCCGCCCCGCCGGAGCCGGACCCGGAGCCCGTCGAACTGCCGCAGCGGCACACCGAGGCGGGCCTGCCGATCCGCGAGGCGCGCCGCAGCACGATGCAGCAGCGCCAGCAGAGCTTCCCGGCGTTCTCGGCGTTCGAGTCCGCGAAGCCGGAAGCCCCCGCGGCCCCGGCGCTGCCGGTCCGCCCGCGGCCGGTCGGCTTCTCGCCGTCCACCGGTGGCGCTCCGTCGAACGCCGGCTCCGGCGGTGGCTCCCCGGCCCGCTTCCAGCAGCCGGAGGGCTTCAACCCGCGCTCGCCGTTCGGTCCGGGCTCGGTGCTGCCGAAGTCGGACGGGCACGCCCCGGCCGCGGACTTCGCGGTGAAGGCGACGCTGACCGGTCGCCGCTACTACTCGCAGGGGTCGTCGAACTTCACCGACACCCGCGCCGACGTGTGGTTCCGCACCGAGGCGGACGCCGAGAAGGCCGGTTTCCGTCCCGCTCCCTGATCGATTACCGCCGAATGGAACGCTGTTCTGGCAGGGGGTGACATGCGCCGATAGCTTCGGCGCATGTCATCCGAGCTGGCGAAATCGCAGATCTCCTCGACGATCGTGGACTCGATCGAGGATCTGAAGGGCACCCACCACGGCTTCCGCCGCGCCCACGCCCGTGGCTTCGTCTACGAGGCCTCGTTCACCCCGTCCGGCGCCGCGGCACCGTTCACCACCGCCCCGCACCTGCAGGGCCCGCCGGTGCGCGCGACCGTCCGCTTCTCGCACACCGACGCCAACCCGCACGCGTTCGACAGCGACCGCTCCGTGCGCGGGTTCGCGACGAAGTTCCACCTCGCCGACGGCACCAACACCGACCTGGTGATGGTGAACGTGGAGCGGTTCGTGGCGGCGACGCCCGAGGAGTTCGTGGACTTCATCAAGGCAGCCAAGGCCGACACGGACGCGCGCGACCCCTCCGTGCCGCACATCAAGTCGTTCGTGGGCGCGCATCCGACCGTCGGTCCCGCGTTGGTGGCGGCCAAGTCCGTGGGGATCCCCGAGAGCTACGGCACGTCCCAGTACTGGGCGATCCACGCGTTCCTGTGGCGTGACGCTGATGGCGTCGTTCGGCCCGTGCGTTACTCGTGGGTGCCCGAGGCCGGTGTCGTGGACGCCGAGGACTCTTCTTCGTGGACCCCGCACCACCTCACCGAGGAACTGCGCGAGCGGCTGCCGATCTCGTTCGTGCTGCGCGTGACGTTCGGCGAGCCCGGTGATCCGACGCACGACTCGACGGTGGCGTGGCCGGCCGATCGCCGTTCCCTCGACGTCGGCCGGATCGAGATCACCGCCGAGGCCGCGGACCAGGAGCACTGGCAGGCGCAGGTGTTCGACCCGACCTCGCTGGTCGACGGCATCGAGATGTCGGACGATCCGGTCCTGGCCGCCCGCAGCACCATCTACGCCGTGTCCTACGACCGCCGCTCGCACCAGCGGTAGAAACGGAAGAGGCCCCCGACCGAACGTTCGGTCGAGGGCCTGCTCCGTCGTGTCTGCTAGCCGACCACGGTCCAGGTGTCCTTGCCGTGCAACAGCTTGCTCAGGTCCGCGGCCTTGGCGTTCTTGGCCTCGCTGACCTGCGCGCGCACGCCGTCGTCGTACGTCGCACGGTCCGCACGGCGGAACACGCCCGTGACGGTGTGCGTGAGGTCCTGCGTCGACAGCCGCGAGAGCGCGAACGACAGGTTCAGGTCCGACGCGTCGTGCACCACGATCTCGCTCGCGTCCACGTCCGCGGACTTCGCGACCGCGAGCCCGAAGCCCTCGCGCACCACGCAGTACTCGCCCTCACGGCCGAAGCGGATCGGCTCGCCGTCCACGACGTTGATGATCCGCCGCTGCGCCTCGTCCGCGTCCTTCAGCACGTCGAACGCGCCGTCGTTGAAGATCGGGCAGTTCTGGTAGATCTCGACGAGCGCCGAACCGCGGTGCTCCGCGGCCTGCCGCAGCACCGAGGTCAGCCCGGCCTTGTCCGAGTCGAGCGCCCGGCCCACGAACGAGGCCTCCGCGCCCAGCGCCAGCGACACCGGGTTGAACGGGTGGTCGACCGAGCCGATCGGCGTCGACTTGGTGACCTTGCCCGGCTCCGAGGTCGGCGAGTACTGACCCTTGGTGAGGCCGTAGATCCGGTTGTTGAACAGCAGGATCTTGAGGTTCACGTTGCGCCGCAACGTGTGGATCAGGTGGTTGCCGCCGATGGACAGCGCGTCGCCGTCACCGGTCACCACCCACACGCTGAGGTCCGGCCGCGCCACGGCGAGACCCGTCGCGATGGCCGGCGCACGGCCGTGGATGGAGTGCATGCCGTACGTGTTCATGTAGTACGGGAAGCGGGACGAGCACCCGATGCCCGAGACGAACACGATGTTCTCGCGCTTGAGACCGAGCGACGGCAGGAACGACTGCATGGTGTTGAGCACGATGTAGTCGCCGCAGCCGGGGCACCAGCGGACTTCCTGGTCCGACTTGTAGTCCCTGGCCGACTGCTTCTCGTCGGTGGTGGGAACCCCCGTCAAGCCGGGCAGACCGATGTCAATCGCGGTCACGCCGACACCCCCTTGATCACGTCAGCGAGCACGTCCTGCAGCTCTTCGGCCTTGAAGGGCAGGCCCTGCACCTTGGTGTACGACTGCACGTCCACGAGGTACTTCGCCCTCAGGAGCAACGCCAGCTGGCCGAGGTTCATTTCCGGCACGATGACCTTCTCGTACGACTTCAGCACGTCACCCAGGTTCTTGGGGAACGGGTTGAGGTGCCGCAGGTGCGCGTGCGCGACCGGCAGGCCGAGCTTGCGGACCCTGCGGGCGGCCGCACCGATCGGGCCGTAGGACGAACCCCAGCCCACGACGAGGACCTTCGCGTTGCCGTCCGGGTCGTCGACCACGACGTCCGGCACCTCGATGCCGTCGATCTTGGCCTGGCGCAGGCGAACCATCTTGTCGTGGTTCTCCGGGTCGTACGAGATGTTGCCGGTGACGTCCTGCTTCTCCAGGCCGCCGATGCGGTGCTGGAGACCGGGCGTGCCGGGCACGGCCCACGGACGTGCCAGCGTCTCCGGGTCGCGCGAGTACGGCTGGAAGTTCTCCGGGTCCGTCGCGAACTCGACCGTGAGGTCCGGCAGCGTCTCGACGTCCGGGATCATCCACGGCTCGGAGCCGTTCGCGATCGCGCCGTCGGACAGGAACAGCACCGGCGTGCGGTACTGCAGCGCGATCCTGGTCGCGTCGACCACGGCGTCGAAGCAGTCCGAGGGGGACTGCGGCGCCACGATCGGCACCGGCGACTCGCCGTTGCGGCCGAACATCGCCTGCAGCAGGTCGGCCTGCTCGGTCTTCGTCGGCAGACCGGTGGACGGGCCACCGCGCTGCACGTCGATCACGAGCAGCGGCAGTTCGGTCATCACGCCGAGGCCGATGGTCTCGGACTTGAGCGCGATGCCGGGACCGGACGTCGACGTCACGCCGATCGCGCCGCCGTAGGACGCGCCGAGGGCGATGCCGATGCCCGCGATCTCGTCCTCGGCCTGCACCGTGGTGATGTCGAAGTTCTTGTGCTTGCTCAGCTCGTGCAGGATGTCCGACGCCGGCGTGATCGGGTACGTGCCGAGCACGACCGGCAGCTTCGACAGCTGCGCGGCCGCGACGATGCCGTACGCCGTCGCGGTGTTGCCGGTGATCTGGCGGTACGTGCCGACGTTCAGCTTCGCCGGCGCCACCTCGTAGGTGACGGCGAAGGCCTCGGTCGTCTCGCCGTAGTTCCAGCCGGCGCGGAACGCCAGGACGTTGGCCTCGGCGATGTCCGGCTTCTTCGCGAACTTCTCGCGCAGGAACCGTTCCGTGCCCTCGGTGGGCCGGTGGTACATCCACGACAGCAGGCCGAGCGCGAACATGTTCTTCGCGCGTTCGGCGTCCTTCTTGCCGAGACCGGTCTCCTCGAGCGCCCCGATGGTCAAGGTCGCCATGGCGATCTTGTGCACCTGGAACTTCTCGAGCGAGTCGTCTTCCAGCGGGTTCGAGTCGTAGCCGACCTTGGTCAGGTTCCGCTTCGAGAACTCGTCGGTGTTGACGATGAGGATGCCGCCGTCCGGCAGTTCGCCCACGTTCGCCTTGAGCGCCGCGGGGTTCATCGCGACGAGGACGTCGGGACGGTCGCCGGGCGTCAGGATGTCGTAGTCGGCGAAGTGCAGCTGGAACGACGACACACCGGGCAGCGTGCCCTGTGGTGCGCGGATCTCGGCGGGGAAGTTGGGCTGGGTGGCGAGGTCGTTGCCGAACGCCGCCGCTTCCGACGTGAACCGGTCTCCGGTGAGCTGCATGCCGTCACCGGAGTCTCCGGCGAAGCGGATCACGACGCGATCCAGCTTGCGAGTCTCAGTGCTCATTCCTACGCCGATACCTCTCTCCAAGGGTGGCCGTGCCCCACCACGAGGGTAGTCGCCAGGACCGCCTGCGAGACGGGCCGTGTACCACCAGGCGAGACGAACTGTCCCATCTGCCGCAACGAGTCCTTGACCGAACGGTAAGCACAGCCCTACCAGCGGATACCTGAATGCGGCAGACGTCACCCTCGTTATCTGTTACCCAAGGTAACACCTACCGCCCGCTGATCCGAGCCTTCATCGCGGCAAGCCTCGCAGCGAACTCTGGAGTGTCGATCGAAGCGACCTGTGGTTCCAGTTCGGCCTCGACCGCATCAGCGTGGACCTGCATTGCATCGGTCTTCCGCATGGTGGCCTTGATGGTCCGCACGAGTGCAGCTGGAGCCTCACCGGCGGCCTTGGCCAACTCCTTCGCCACTGCCAGTGGGTCTTCGGCCTTCGCGTAGGCGAGCCCGTGCGCAACGGCCTGGTCGGCGTCCAGGATCTGCCCGAAGAGCGTCATGGCCGTGGCGACCTGGGGGTTCGTGAGTCGTTGCAACATCCACGTCATGCCGCCGCCGGGGTGAATGCCGAGCTGCAGGAACCGCGCGTCGAACCGTGCCCTGGGCCCGGCGACCCGCACGTCCGCGGCCAGCGCCAGGTTGAGCCCGGCCCCGACCGCGGCCCCGTTCACCGCCGCGATCGTGGGAATCGTGGCGTTCTTCACCGCGAGGAACCCCTTGTAGATGTTCCGCAGTCCTTCGTCCTTGGAGTTCCCGAGCTGCGTGAGGTCGGCCCCCGCGCAGAACGTCGGCGGCGCCCCCGTGACGATCAGCGCGTTGGCGTTCCGCTGCGCCTCCTCGACCTTGTCCGCCAGCTCCTGCGACAGGTCGATCGTCAGCGCGTTCCGCCGCTCCGGATCGTTGATCGTGATCACCGCGACGGCCTCTTCGAACTCCAGCAGCACCTCAGCCATGCCGCGGACTCTAGGGTGCGATCGGCCGGTCCAGGAGCCGGGACAGCACCACAGTCGACACCGTCCGGTCGATGATCTCCACGGCCCGCAGCCGCTCCAGCGCCGTCTCCAGGTGGTGGATGTCCGCCGCCCGCAGGTGCACGATCGCGTCCGCCGCCCCCGACACCGTGTAGGCCGCGCTGACCTCGGCCATCGGCTCGAGGCGGTGCTGGATGTCGTGCGGAGCGACGTTCCCCTTGCAGTGCACCTCGACGAACGCCTCCGTCCCCCACCCGAGCGCCTCCGGGTCCACCACCGCCGTGAACCCCCTCAACACCCCCGTGTCCAGCAGTTTGTCCACCCGCCGCTTCACCGCCGGAGCGCTCAGCCCCACCTCTTTCCCGATCTCCGCGTAGCTGGAACGAGCGTTGGCCATGAGGCACGAAATGATTCGCTGGTCGATGCTGTCCACACGCAACATTCTGCCCTAGTTGACGCAATGTCGCGGCGTTGATCGATGGTCCAGCTGCCGTTTACATTTCGATCCATGACCGTATCCATCTCCGGGCCAGGCGAGCCGATCACTCTCGACATCGCCGCACCCATCGCGCCGACGCGCGTGCCGACCACCCGTCGGTACCTGATGTGCCCGCCGACGTACTTCACGGTGGAGTACGCCATCAACCCGTGGATGGATCCCACCCGGCCCACCAGCACGTCCCTTGCCGTGGAGCAGTGGACGGCGCTGAAGGAGACCTACGAACGCCTGGGCCACGAGGTCCACGTGATCGAGCCCGTCCCGGGCCTGCCCGACATGGTCTTCTCCGCCAACAGCGGCACCGTCATCGACGGCAAGGTCCTGGGCTCCCGCTTTCGCGCCGAGCAGCGCTCCGCCGAAGCCGACCACTTCCGCCGCTGGTTCCTCGGCTCCGGCTACAACTCGGTCGTCATGCCCACCGCCGTCAACGAGGCGGAGGGCGACTTCACCTGGACCGGCTCCTTGTTGTTGGCCGGCACGGGCTTCCGCACCGACCCGGGTGCCCACTCCGAGGCCCAAGAGGTCCTGGGCGTCCCCGTGGTCTCCCTGCAACTGGTCGACCCGCGCTTCTACCACCTCGACGTGGCCCTCTTCATGCTCGACGACCAGTCCCCGACCCCGCAGGTCGCCTACTACCCGGAGGCCTTCTCGCCGGGCTCGCAGCAGGTCCTGCGCCGCCTCTTCCCGGACGCCGTGATCGCCAACGACGACGACGCCGTCTGCCTGGGCCTCAACGCCGTCTCCGACGGCAAGCACGTCGTCATGCCGGTGGAGGCCACCAACCTGGCCGAGCAGGTGGCGCGCCGCGGCTTCGAGCCCGTGTTCGTCGACATCTCGGAGCTGCGCAAGTCGGGCGGCGGCCCGAAGTGCTGCACGATGGAACTGCGCGGCTAGACCTCGCCCACGCAGCCATCTGGATCTGCGCTGGTTGGAACCCCGAAATGGGCTCTGACCAGCGCTGATCTGTTTCTGGCGAGCAGAGGCGTCCGTCACTGACCGGCACTGAACGACGGCTGTTGTCACGCTCTACGGGACAGTCACGGGACAGAAAAGGCCCCCGGCAATGATCACCGGGGGCTTTCTGAGCTGCACGAACATCATACCGCTAGCGCCCGGCAATCAGCCCGGCAATGCCGTCGTCACCCTCGTCCCAGTCCGGGATCAGGTGCTTGAACCGCTCCGGCGCGCGGTGCGCCAAGTCGCGCAGCATCCGCCGTTCGTCCTTGGACAGGCTCAGCCAGGCTTCCAACTGCTCCCAGTCCGACTCCGATTGAGTCCGGGCCACAGGCTCTCTCAACGTGCCGTCGATCTTGTCGTTCGAGGTGCCCAACTGGCCGTCCAGCACCCGCGCGTAGACCTTCAACAGGACCTCGACCGTGTGCCCCGCCCGCTCAGCGACCTCAGCCGCGGGAACGCCGGCCGCCAACCAGGTCGACACCGCAGCGTGCCGGAGGTCGTACGGGTCCTCACCCAACGGCGAGGTGTACTGCTCCGGACTCAGCCCGAGCTTGCGAGCCCGGTCCCAGGCATCCGTGTAGACCGTGGCGTTGATCGGCCCGCCGCTGATCGTTCCGCGGAACAGCCGTCCGTCCTCCGTCACGCAGAATCGCTCGATGTGCGACCGGAGGAGCTGCACGAGAGCAGGAGGGATCGGAACCCGCCGGATCGAGCCTTGAGCCCGCCGCTTGAGGTTCCGGATCTCCCAGGTCTCGCCGGAGTCCGTGTACCGGGCGTTCGCACGTGATGCGGACTTCTCCAGCAGGAGTTCACCCCAGCCGGATTCAGGCAGCTTGCAGTCCTGCTCCCGCAGCCGGTTGACCTCGGCCGGCCGTAGCGCGCCGTAGTACATCGTCGCGAAGAACGCGTGCAGGTAGTCGTACTGGCCGGTGCTCGTGCCCGAGTAGGTCAGCGCGGCGAGCACCTGACGAGCCTGCATCGGGTTGAGCACCACGCGCGGATCAACCTCGCTGTTGCCCCGTTCAATGGCGACCTTGGTTCGCGGGAGCGGGTTGACGTCGAGTGCCCCGGTGTCGATCCCGAAGTTCAGGACGTGATGTAGAACACCCCGACGCGTGCGGGTGGTCCAGGACGCCGCCGTCTTGCCGCCGAGGTTCCGAGACAGCGCCTGCAACAGCTTCTCCGCCTCGATCTTGTCCGCCAGGTCCCGAGCCGGACGCGACGCCCGCTCTATCCATCGCGCGGCCTTCTCCTCCTCAGGAGACAACTCACGCTCCCGCCGGTTCGTTGGCAGCAGGCAGGTCGTGAGGACCAGCCGAAGCAGCTTCTCGTCCGGAGCAGACTTGTCCGGCAGGACGTAGGCAGCGACCGCGACGGCCATCGTGTCGACGTGGCGCCGCCGGGTGTTCGGCGCCGAGTGCTGCCAGTGGTGATCGATGTACGCCTGGACCAGCACGAGCAGCGACTTCGCGTGGCGCTGCCGGTACTCAGACTCAGGCAGGCCCGAGACCACATCGAAGGGCTCACCCCGGCGAGCAGCCTGCATCAGGTCCGAGCGTCGGTTGTCCGCCTGTGTCTTGAGCGTGAACCACTCGGAGTGCTCTTGGCCCTCAGTGACCCACCGGACGCCGTAGGGCCGCCGTCGCGTTTTCTTGTGCTGGATGGCCCAGAACCGGACCTTGAACGTCGGCTTCATGCGGCCTCACTTCTCCGCTCACCGAGCCAGGCCCGGTAGTCCGACATCGCAACGCGGAGAGATCCGTTGGGCAGCAGGAAAGCCACAGGAGCCTTGCCGAGCTGCCGCCACCGGTAGAACGTGTCCGGGCTGATCTTCAGCAGCTTGCAGACCACGGCCACGGTCATCAGGTCTTCGTCTGGGTTAGGCAGCTCGGACATGGCTCTTCCCCTCCTGTTCGTACTTGCGCAGTCGTTGAGCTCGGACCCGTTCGGCAATGCCGGCCGCGAGTTCGCGTTCCGCGTCGTTGTCGTAGCCGGACCCGGCGTATTGCCAGTCGTTGACGACGACCACGGCCGCGGGATCGAGTTCGAGGCGTTCGAACATTTCGAGCGTCCGGAAGGTGCGGCGTTCTTCGCGGATGGCGCGGAACGTCGTGGAGTAGTGCTTGGACTTCGTGAGGAAGTGGCCGCGGAACCCGAGCATGTGTGCCCACTTCCGGAGGTTCAGTTCCTCGAAGTCGGCCAGGCCGCCGAGGTCCCACGCGGTCTGCACCATCCGCCGGTGGTGCTCGGAGATCTGGAGGATGTCGATGTCCAGCTGCGAGCGGATCGGCCGGTCCGCCGTGTCCTTCGCGCCCGTGCCCTTGGTGGCGTACTTGGCGACGTAGCCCGCCAACCGAGCCTCGCTGATCTCTCCGGACTCGTCCTCCACCTGGGAGCCGCGGATTCCCTTGGTGTCGACCTGTTCGCCCCAGAGCAGTCGCAGCGCCGAGCCGTCCGGCCGCGTGGTGTCGATCCGCACCGCCCGAGCCGCTGCCTTGATGCAGTCGCCGAGCAGTTCGGCCGTGGCCCATGTCGGGGTGGGGTCGTGAGGCCCGTCCGGTCCGTCGACGCGCACGACGGCGTGGAAGTGGACGAGGCCGCGCCGCTGGTATTCGGCGACCTTGGCGTAGGAGAGCCGGGCGTGGTGCTTGAACTCGGCGACCTTGAGGCCGGCCGCGCCAGCGAGCTTGCGGCGCAGGGCGATCGTGAACCGGTGCCACAGCTTCCCGGCGTGTGCCTGCCAGAGCACCGCGCCTCCGTAGTCGTAGGTGCCGGGGTCGACAGCACCGCCGATGCGCGGATCGTCGCCGTGATGCCATTCCCCGCAGCCGGTGCAGGGCCGGACCTTGCCGGTCGAGTTGGCCGGGCGGTTGTGGACCGGACCGAACGACGGTGCGGTGAGCGTCGCGAACACGCGCGGCTTCTCAGACACCGTCTCGGGAACGCCCTTGGAACCACCGGCCAAGCCCGCGTGCATCAGGTGGTAGGCGTCGGCCGCGTATCGGTCGGAGCAGGCCGGGCAGACTGACTCCCGGCGGTTGCCACACGGAACCATGACGTCTCCGCCAATGTGCTCGATCAGCCCGCCGTGGAGGTCTTGGAGCTGGAAGGCGCCGGACAACCGGATGGGCGCGGCACAGCCGCCAATCGCGGTGACCCGGTCTCGCCATGCCCGGAAGTCGACCGCCTTGACTCGCGCGGTGATGCGGTCTTCCAGAGTGAGCACGGTGGCCCTCCTTTCGTTGCGGGAAAACGAAAAAGGCGGGGCATGACCGGTGTTCTGGTCATGCCCCGCGTGGTTGAGATGGGTCAGGCTGCGAGTTGCGCAGCGAGCCGCGCGGCGTACTCCTCGGGCACGTTCAGCGCGTCTTGGATGTCTTGTGCGGTTAGGGATCGACCCTCCGCGTGAACCTCGTTCGCCTTGGCATCCAGTGCACCTTGCAGGTGTCCGGGAAGCCTCAGCGCGGTTCGAGTGGGTGCCGTCGGAGTGGCTGCGCTCGGCGCGGTGGACGTCGGAGCGGGAACGATCTCAGCCGCCTTGTCACGGGCGGCGTTGCAGCGTGCCTGGATCACCGGCATGACTTCGGCGAGCAGGAAGACCACGAGCGGGATCACGAGGTGCAGGAACACCATCCCGGCGTTGATCTGTCCGTCCGGAGGCCGCAGCGATGACCACACGTTGGTGATCAGCGTTGCGCCGAGCAGTACCCGCTTGAGCCACTTGACCGGCCGGTCATCGACCGCCAGGCCGTGAGCGAGCATCTGCGCTTCCCACCGCAGGAGCGTGATCAGGATTCCGGCGAAGGCCGGTTCCACCAGCCACGCGCCCCACCACATCGGGTCAGACGGCCCAAGATGCCCGGCGAGAAACGCTTGCACCCCGGTCGCGGTGAAGCCGAGTCCGCAGGTCAGGAAGCACCACATGGAGCGTGTGACCGAGACCCGGAACCGGTCCGCCTGCACAGCCGCCAGCAACGGGTTCGCCGTGAGCTGGTGGATGTCCTGCGCCTCATCGAGTTGTGCCCGCAGCCGTCGAACGGTTCGCGTCTCGCGCGATTCGTCGGACTCAGTTTCGTTGCCGTGCTTGGACTTCCCGGACACGTGGCCACCTACTCCCCGTGCGCTGCCTTGAGGAGCAGGCACCCCAGCCACAGCAGTTCGGCAGCGAGCACCAGGCACCCGACGATGCCGAACAGCAGGTACATGCAGACCAGGGAGGTCACCGCGGCGGTTGCCAGGTGCGCGAGGCGGACGAAGCCGCGGAGGTTCACCGGTACGGCGAGTACGAGCTTCATCAGGCCACGTCCTTTGCGTTCTTGGCGGGGTAGTGGATGCGGCGCCGATCAGCACCCGTGAGGCCACCAACGACACCGGAGGCGTTGGCCCGGAACCGGGGACTGGTGGCTTCCCAGTCGAGTTGGTCTTGGCAGCACTCGTCGATGACCGGACAGGACGCGCACACCTTCTTTGCGGCGGCGATTCGGCCGGCCGTGTCGAAAAGGCTCGGATCAGAGCCAGCACAGGCGGCCCGTTCACGCCAGGCGGGCGGTCCGTCAGTCGGTCCGAACAGGACCCGCATCAACACCCGGTAGCCAAAGGCTTCAGCGTCGTTGTTCGTCACGCCGCCACCGCCAGCCGGGGAGCGGACTTGCGTGCGGCCTGGACGACCTGGGCGACTTCATCGAAGGTGACCTGTTCCGGCGTGCACACGGCCAGCCGGAAGACCTTGGCGAGCACCGCCCCCGAGCCCGACTTGACCTTGCCGCCCAGCTCGACCACCGAGGCCGACGCAGCGAGCCCGAGCGTGACCCCGGAAGCAGTGCGGCCGGCCGCCGCGACGGAGAGGGTTCCGGCAGCCTGAAGGGTCCAGGTCAGCTCGACCCCGTGCAGCGAGGCTGCCCAGACCAGCAGATAGGCCAACCGATCTGGTGCGGTGCCGGAGGTGAATTCGGCGTGCACAGAGCCGGACGGCGTGGAGATGACCAAGCGGTCCGGCCGGGGCAGTCCGAGCGTGCGGATGTGGCCGCGGACCGCACGAAGCAGGCCGTCCAAACGGCGAGGAGCGTTGTTTTCGGGCATGGCAAGGCCTCCAAGATTAGTGGCGAAAAGTGTTGGGGTGAAAGAAAGTCAGGCGATCGAGCGAAGAGAACCGGTCTGGCCGTCGCGGACGAACTCCACGAGTTCGCGGATGTTCTCGTCAGTCGTGTAGGCCGCGCGGACCCGGCGGGGAACGCGTGAGCGTTCGTCGGTGCGGTAGCCGATGCCGGCCGTTTCGGGAATCGCGGGGATCTGGTCGGCGATCGCACCTCGTTCGCGTGCGCCTTCACCCAGCACCATGTCCGGGTGCGTCGGTGACGTGGTGCGCAGGCAGATGCGATTGGGGAACAGGTCCCGGATCGACAGCGTGTCTTTGTCCGGTTCCTGGATGTAGGCGTCTGCGACGTGCAGGGTTGCGCGACCCATCGAGGTACCCCGAGCCAGCAGGCCCGTGATCTGCCGGGCGTACTCGGGCCGGTAGGCGACCAACGAGCCGATCTCGTCCACGATCAGCAGGTTGAGCGGGTACTCACGCGACGGCTGGACCGACCGCAGCCCCGCCCGCTGCATCCGCTTCTGGGTGCGCTCCATGTCGTCCACCCACATCTCGATCAGCTCCAGACACTCGCCCGCGTCATCGGCGTAGCGGTTCTCCGTGATCGGCTTGATGGCGGCGAACTCCAGGTACTTCGGGTCGCACACCCACAGGCGGACGATGCCATCCCTGATCAGCGGGGCCATCGAGCGCAGCTTGGCGAACGCCAGCGAGTTCTTGCCCGACCCGGTCCCACCTGCAGTCAGGGTGTGCGTGCCCTGCACGGGTTCGGTCCAGTCGCCGCCGTACTCGTCCTCACCCAGCAGCACCGCCCGCAGATCCACGTCTTCGGAGTGTTCGGGCATGTCAGGCGCCGGGATGATCTCCGTGAACGGTTCGTTCCGCTGGACGACGAGCGCCACGTAACCGGGCTTCACCAGCTCGATAGCGACACGTTCAGCCTCCATCGCGTGCGCCAGCTCTTCGGCCTGGCGAGCGAAGTGCATCGGTGACTGGCCCTTGGCGAGCTTCACCAACACGGTGTCGATCGACGGCGAGTACGACCGGACACGCACCACGCGCGGGTAGTTCGTGACCTTCTTGCGGCGGTGCTCGGTTGTCAGCTTGTGCACGTCCATCAGGTCCCGCCAGCGCCCACCGACGTAGGCTCCGAACCACCGCCGCTGCCAGGCCCGCAGTGTGGGCGCGGCCAAGGTGTCGAACGAGTCCGGGTGACCCCGGTACCAAAGCCCGGTCGCACCAGCTGCGCCGCCGAGGACAAAGCCCGTGACGCTCGGGCCAAGCGTGCAGGCACCGGCCGCGACAGCGGACGGGGCGAGCATCCATTCCGGGTTCCTGGCCAGCCATCGTGCCGCGCGGAACTCGGCGGCCACGACGCGCTTGCTTGCGTTCCACTTCCAACCCATTGCAGTACTCCTCAGAGGAAGCGCGACGGCCGACCCTCGAACGTGTCGAAGATCGGCCGCCGCGTTGATCAGTGCGGATTCAGTTGTTGGGCAGTTGCCCGCGGGCGTAGGACGCTTCCGTGGTCAGGACGCTGACCGAGTGGACGAACCGGCGTCGCAGGTCCGTGAAGCCCTCCCGGCGAACCGGGATGCCGTCCATTGCCGTGCGGAGCTGCTTCATCGCCTGGTCCACGTTGGACACGGCATTGTCGAGCTGGTGAGACATCGATCAGGCTCCCCACTCCTTGGCCTTCAAATTGATCTCGTGCCGCTTGGCCTGCTCCCGCAGCGCGCTGAGGTCGTTCCGCGCGGTCCGCAGGTAGCCCTTGAGTTCGTCGGGTGTCGCGACCCGCCAGCCACCGGCCTTGCCGGGCTTCACGCTCATCCGGTTGATGAGCTTTTCCAGCGGCACCAACAACTCCTCGACGAAGTCCATCGCGCCGACGAACGAGCCGTACCGCTGTTGGGCGCGGTCGTTCAACATCTCTTGGATCAACTGACCAACCTCTCAGTCCTCAGGTCGCCGACGTAGATGAAGCGGTACAACGCTTGCTGCAACTCCAGGTGGTCCCGCCAGCTCTCGCCGACGCCCGGAAAGCCGTGCTTCGTAAGGACTTCCCCGACCTCATGAACGAGGCCGAACGTGAAGCGCGGGTCATCGCCGTCCGGATCAGCAAGTTCGATCGGGTACGAGCGCTCATCCATGCTGAAACTCCTTTCGGGAGGCACGGCAAACCCAGGAACGAAGACGCACCTGGATTCACCGAATCTCCCGGAGCACGTGAAATGCTCCGGATTTAGGCATGGTTCGACTCACTGTGTAATTCTCAAAGAACAAATGTGAGTGCCCTGGCCCGACTCGAAGCGGGCTACCGGCCTACCGGGCAGGGCTTGCGGGACTAAGCCGCGGGAGCGGACACGATGCGCGCCGCAGGGGTGAGGCCGTCCGCCTTGAACCACAGACCGGAGGCGGTGATCTTGCCGTCCTCCCCGCGCATCTCGTACGTGTTGATCACGGGGTTGATCAGCTCGACGTAGTCGCCTTCCTCGAAGCCCGCACCGGGGTCGCCGGGGAGGTTGACGCGGATCTCCTCGCCCTTCGTCTTGCGGCGCCCCTCAGTGGGGCGAGCCTTGGCGAACAGCACCACGACGAACTGCTCTTCGTTGGTGTTGCGGTCGACCACGGGAACGAGCTGGCCGCCGTCGAGTTCGCGCATCTTCACGCAGGGCGCTTCGGTGATCAGGAGCTTGTAGTGGGACAGGATCACGGGGATGTCGTTCAGGGCCATGTCTTACCTCCGGTGATGAGCAACTGATACATACCAATGTAGAGCAGTATGGATCGGATGGCATAGTCCAATCGGGTGATCTGTAGCAGTGTGGGTCAGTGAAGTTAGGCTGATGCCGTGAGCGACCAGCCAGGACTTGCCGCGTACCAGCGGGTTGTCGAAGCGGTGAAGAAGGACATCCGGTCCGGAGCCCTGGAAGTGGGCGCCCGTCTACCCGGTCACCGCAAACTCGCCGAGCAACACGGCGTCGCACTCGGGACCGCGCAGAAGGCTGTGCAGATCCTTGAGACCGAGGGCTGGGTGGTTTCGCAACCAGCCGTAGGCGTCTTCGTTCAAGAACCGCCGGCCGAGGATCGAAGCCCGGTCACGATCGAGACGGTCATTCGCCAGCTTGATCAATTGCAGGCGGCGGTCTTGCATCTGACTGAGCGTGTCGAGCAACTCGAAGCCGCCGACGACGTTCGATCTGTTCCACCTTCTCAGTGACCCTCGTTATGGCGAACTGCAACTGGCGCAGCCTGAGGCTGATGAATTCCAACTCATCCGGTGTTTCGTTCATGTACACATAGAACGGCAGGTGAGGGGGTGCATTGCAGTGTGCTCAAGGGGGTGCATTGATGCACGGAAGGGGTGCACGGGAGGTGCACGGCGTGCAGACATGGTGATCATTTGACCGGTAACAGCGAACCGAACAAGCTCCTAGCTGCGGTGATGTCGGAAGCCGACATGAGCAACAAGGGCCTTGCCGCACGAGTGCGGGAACTCGCCCAACGAGACGGTCAGACCATCTCGGCCGATCACGTGTCCGTTCGTCGTTGGCTCGACGGGACACGGCCGAAAGCGGCGACTCAGAACTACATCGCTCTTGCTCTCGGCGCCAAGCTCGGCCGGCGCGTCGACCTTGCGGAGATCGGCTTCAACGGCGGTCTTCAGCCTGTCGGCCCCGATGCGACTGAGCACGGCGCGGAGTACCCGCCGAGCGCTGACGCCGCTGTTGACCTGATGAGCCAGCTCACCGCCGCTGACCTCGAAGATCAGCCCGCCCTTGTGCGTTCCCAGTGGGCGCACGAGGCGACGCCGAGCATCATCACCGGCTATATGTTCGGCGACTCGTTGCACGTGGCGGATGCCGACGAGCTGCGCCGAGGCGGGGGAGCAGCGGCCTCGGCGATCCGTGCGACGGCAGCCAACCTGATGGACCTGGACTTCCGGTACGGCGGCGGGCACGTCCGGAAGATGCTGCTCTTCTACTTCAAGACCGAGATCACCCCGCTTCTGCAAGGCACTCACAGCGAGCCGGAGCGGCGCGACCTGTTCAGCGCAGCCGCGGAGGTGGCGCAGCTGCTCGGGTGGAGCGCCTACGACGCGGGCCGCCACGGAGCAGCGCAGCGGTACTTCGTGCAGGGACTCCGTCTTGCCCGCGAGGCTCAAGATCCTGTCCTAGGTGGACGGTTGTTGGCGAACCTCAGCCACCAGGCGAACTATCTCGGGCGCTTCAACGACGCCGTCCAGTTCGCACGTGCGGCGCAGGGCTCGACCATCGCCAAGGCCACGCCAGCGGTTACGGCGATGTTCCTCGCGATGGAGGCCAGGGCGTTGGCGAGCAGCGGCCAGGCCCGCGAGTTCGCCCGCGTGATGCATGAGGCGGAGCGATTCTTCAGCCAGCACGTCCCTGACGACGAGCCGCAGTGGATCAGCTATTTCAACGCCGAGGAACTCGCGGGGGAGGCCGCCCACGGTTTCCGCGACCTCAAGCAGTCGGAGAAGGTCCGGCTCTACGCCGCGCGAGCTATCGCCCCGGACGACACTCCGCCACGCACGCGAGCCTTCATCGGCATGGTCTCGGCCGCCGGAGCACTCACGAACGGCGACCTGGAGGAAGCCGTGGACCTGGCGATCGACGCGGTAGACCTCGCTGGTCCGCTGCAATCCAGCAGGTATGTGCGCTACCTGACCGACTTCCACGCGCAGCTTGCGGCACTCCACGCGAACGATCACCGCACGCGCCTGTTCGTCGAGCGGGTGATTCGGCACTATCCAGGCCTCGACCTGGGAACCGCCGCACTGCTGACACGGATCGCTTAGAAGGGCCGCCACGGCTCCGTGGCACGCCCAGTCCGCATGGTCTCGATCCGCGTGGCGTACTCGGCAGCGATCTCGCCGGACTCACCGACGTTCTGCATGATCCAGGTGGTCATCTTGATCTCGTGTGTGGCTTGCAGGACCTTGAAACCGTCCCATCGCGTGACGTCGTAGCCGTAGGCCTCACAGAACTCGCGGTACTCCTCGGGCGTCCACCAGCCAGCAGACAGGTACTCGGTCGCCGTCATGGCCAAGTCCCACTCCGGCTGGCCCCAGGAGAAGCGCTCGAAGTCGATCAGGACCGCCGCACCGTCGCTGATCATCAGGTTCTGGACGTGCGCGTCCCCGTGGATCGCCGTCGGTTCAAGCGGGAACTCGAGCGCGCTGATCTCGTCCCGAAGTTCGGCGACCCTGCTCAGCAGGAAGCGCTTGTCCGCGTCTGGCGCGCCGGCCGACCCGATCCGGGGCTCGACACGCGCGAGGATGTCTTGCTCGGGCAACTCGAACGTCGCCGGGCGCGGCGTTTGGTGCAGCCTCAGCAGTAGGCGGCCCAAGGCCCCGACGTCGCCGCGACCGCCGTTGCGACCGTCGATGTAGCGCCAAAACGTCACCGGGTATCCGGAGACCGAGATCGGTTGATCGAGGTCGTACAGCCGCGCGGCGGGCAAGCCACTTTCAGCGAGCCAGTTGGCAACCGCCACTTCCTTGACTGCGTCGTCCCAGTGGTCGTGGTTCCGGGCGATGCGCACAACCGCGGACGAATTTGGGAGATGGAACAGAGCGTTCTCGCCCAGCCGCATCAAGTGCGCATCGGCCGAGTCGATTTCCGTGTGGGCGGAAGCCGCCTTCAGCACAGCAGACACAAGACCGGAGCTGAAAGGTCCGTCTGGGATGTCTGCTTCAAGCACGTTGTGCACCCGTCCACGCTAGAGGTTCGGTATTTGGCTCGCCAGGCTCTTCTAGGTGCCCGAAGGGGTCGAGAGCTGAACCTGAGCCCGCTTAAGTGCAGGTCAGCGTGACGAAACATCTGAACGCTCACCCGACGCGACCGCGATAGCAGCGACGTACTCATCCGTGAGCAACTGGCTGAAGAGGTCTCTCGACTCGGAGTGGCTCAAGGCCGTTTGGTCCAGGATCGCCAGGACCCTCTGGCATCGAGACGTGGCCGCATCGTCCTGCACGAAGACTCTCGCGACATCGCAATCCACGACGGCTGTGGCCGGTATCTTCTCGTATTCATAGAGCGTGAAGCCGGATGAGGAAGACAGCTCCTTGCCCGCGGGAACGA
The DNA here is from genome assembly GCF_030269365.1 of Lentzea sp. NBRC 102530. Classification (GTDB taxonomy): domain Bacteria; phylum Actinomycetota; class Actinomycetes; order Mycobacteriales; family Pseudonocardiaceae; genus Lentzea. Next base: position 13,130 of record NZ_BSTF01000019.1, on the reverse strand, counting down.
CGCGAAGTGCCCACGACATGAGCTTGAGCAGCTCCAGCTGATCCATCCGCGTGCGGTCGTCGCCGAGCTGCGCTCTGACTGCCGTTTCGTTCACGTAGAACACGCATGCCGGCCGCCTTGGCGCTCGCAGAATGCAGCGGCGTTCCTGCTGGGACCGAACCGCGGACTGGATCTGTTCCGGGGTTGCTCCGCTCTGCTGAAGCACGTGCTCTGTGTAGGCATCAGTCCGGAACAGGTCCGGGATCGTCGGCCCTCCATAGCCGGTGATGGTGGTTGTGGTGCGTTCCGCGAAGACGATCGTCGTGGAATTCGTTGGCTTCTGGGCGAAGTACGGTTCGAAAGCCTGCCGGTAGTGGCCGATGAAGTCAGTGATCCAGCGTCGATCTTTGCCGCATGCCGTCAGGTACTGGGCGAGGTCCAGGTCGGTCGGATGTGTCTTCCCGCGTTCGATGTTGGACACCTTGCTCGGGTCCCAGTCGAGCGTCTTGGCGAACTCGGCCCCTCTGGCGAATCGCTCTCGCATGGTTCGGAGTTCGTCGCCGAGCTCGCAGCTGCGCGGCGTGAGTGATGCTCGATCCATGCGTTCAGTCGCCTCCGTCTGTCATGGTGCTGGCCGTCTCGGCGATCACCTCTATGGACTGCGCCGGACCAAGGGCGACTTGTTGCAGCGCTCTGAAGCTCTGGTTGACCAGTTGGCACACGGTCGAGTCCTCGATGTACCTCGCGTTGCCGCTGCCCTCCACGTACACCGCGTCGCTGTGTTGTCGGTGTGGGAAGGTGAGATGGACGTACGAGCTTTCAGGCAGAGGCCCGCCGTCGGTCAGCTGGACCGTGAAGGCCTCGCTTTCGGAGAGCCGTATCAGCTGGAGGAGAGCGGCGTTCGTGATCGTCGGGTTGCCGACTGTCCGGCGAAGCGCATGTCTGCTGATCAGGACTTCTACCGTGGGACCGTGTCCTCCAGCTGCCGTCAGGCTGTCCGTCCAGCGCGTTTGCAGCGTCGCCGTGCGACCAGGGCAGTAGGCTCGATAGGTGGGACATCCCAGAGCAGTGGCAGAGATCCTGTACTCAGGAGTCTGGAGAAAGCGCGGGATCATGTCCGCACCGAAGGCGCGGATCGTCACCGCCTCTAGATACGCATCGTCCACATCCTTGGCCGCATTCAGCTCACCTGAACTGTGCTGTCCGTTCGCGCTCTGAGTGCGTTCCCTCGCAACAGTCTCGGCTTGCCTGATCGTCTGCTTCCACACGTGATTCGGAAGCTCGTAGATGCGCCCGAGCAGCATGATGTCCAGCGGGTCGAACGGCTTCAAGGCGTTCTCGGTCAGGCTGAGCGTCGCAGCCGAGAACCCCGCCCGCTGGCAGACAACAGAGAGACTCAAGCCAGCGTCGTTCCGCCACCTTCGCAGTTCGCGGCCGATCGCCCGTTCAGCCATTGACGGCATGAAGTTCTTCGTCATTGCGGCCCCAAGCTGTCGGCAGTGCCGCGACCGTCTATCGCCCGCTCAGGTGGCTCTCGTCTCTCGGCACGGTCGGACAGGGTCTCGCCGAGCGCGACGAGGATCCGGCCGAACTCACGCTCGGTCTCGGCCGGCAGGGTCTCCATGACGATGTCGAACGCGATGCCGGGCATCAGTTCCGAGACCTTGCGAAGTCCCGCGACCAGGTCGACATCCTCGGGCGACAACACGGTGAGCACTCCTCGACGCGACTGCTGTAGATCACCTGACAGCAGCGACGCTAGGTCGACTTCTGTTCAGTAACCCGAGCTGTCGGCTAGGCCCGACCGGGAGCGCTGCTGCTCAGAGAGGTGCACCGACGCGCGTGGCCAGCCGCGCGGCTTCCGTCGCGACCGAACGCCGAGCCCGTTGCACGAGCGTTCCCAGCAGTTGGTGCGCGGCCGGCCGGTGTCTCAGATCCTCGGGTGCTTCGCGTTCAGTGGCGGACAGCATCACCAACGCGCTGCCATAGTCGCGGCGCTGTACCTGCCCCTTGGCTTGGTCGAGAAGAAACGCCACACGGCGTTCGATCGAGGGGGAGCGGTCGTGGTCGATCCGTTCGGCGAGCCGCAACCCGTCCGCAGCCGCGCCAGCTTCGACTTCCACGCTGACCGCGTGCATGGCGACGTTCGTCGGGCCGAAGACCGTCCACAACGTGTTGCGTTCGCCGGTCTGCTTCGCCAGCGGCTCAACCGTCTGCACGCGCTCCCGTGCCCGCCAGACATCTCCTCGACGTGCGGCCGCGATGGAGCCGACGAGCAGGAGTGCACCGCGGAGCGCGACGGCGTCGAGGTCATTGTCTGCCCAGGCTCCCAGTGCCTCAGCCGCCTGCATCGCGACGTCCTCAGCACCTTCAGCTTCGCCATCGGCGAGCAACACCTGAGCGAGGTTCCATTGGGCCATCGCTAGCCGCAGCGGGTCATCTGCATCCTCGCCTGCACGGATCGCACGATCGGCCGCGAGTAGCGAGACGTCCACCCTGCCGAGCCTCTTGGCGACGCTACGCAGCAACGCGTACAGGTCAGCAGCGCAGCACTGAACCTCTCGCTGATCAGCCGCTGAACCGTTCACACAGGCACGCAAGGCTTGCTCGGTCTCGATCACGAGTGCGGGAAGTCCCGGGGCGAGTTGGCTGTATCGAGTGGCCGACGTCTGCCAGGTCTGCCAAGCAGCCAAAACGTTGCGGCGCAACGCCTTCAGGTCGACGGCTGATGCATCGGACGACACCGGCCTGGTGAACGCTCGATACAGCGCGTCGCCCGCTGACTCCGGTCTGGGCGACGTCTTCCGCGTTGAAGTGGAGCTCAACAACTCGTCAGCCGACACGTTGAGCACCTCGGCCAGTTGCTTCAGTACCGTGACCGTGGGGAGCTTGAGGCCGCGTTCGATCTGGTAGAGGTAGTCGGGCGTGATGCCCGCAAGCCCGGCGATCACGGTTTTCTGCAGACGCGACGCGAGACAGCGCAGACGCACCCGTTCACCGATGGCGGCTGCGAGCTGTTCGTCCATCCCCACCCCTGTAAAGCGTTGACCTGCACTGATGCTACGCCCCAGCGCGAGGCCCCCAATCGAGTGACAGACTCGAAGCATGATCGCGCCGAACGAGCTGCGACGGCTCGTGCTCTGGGACATCGACCACACGTTGCTTCAGTCTCGCGGCATGGGGCGAGAGATGTACGAGCGAGCGATCCCGAGGGCGTTCGGCCAACCCTTTCAGCAGCTTGCCGACGTGAGCGGCAGGACCGAGCTGGACATCATCGCCGAGACCCTAAAGCTGCACGAGATCGAGCCGACCGATGCGGCCATGGACAAGCTGGTGAACGCATTGATCGACAGCTACGAGGCCGGCCGCGATGAGTTCGCGTCGCGAGCCCGAGTGCTGCCGGGAGCGCGAGAAGCACTGGCGGCGTTGGAGTCTGAACCGACTGTCCACCAAGGGGTGTTGACTGGAAACCTTCGGGTAGTAGCGCGTATCAAGCTGGTCGCGCTCGGTCTGGAACAGTTCCTCGATCTGGAGACGAGTTCGTACGGCGACGACCACGCCGACCGCGCGGAGCTGGTGGCAATCGCCAGGGAGCGCGCGGCCCAGCAACTTGACACGCCGTTCGGCCCAGACGACACAGTGCTCATCGGCGACACTCCGCGGGACGTGGCTGCTGCGCTGACTGCAGGTGCACAGGTCATCGCTGTGGCGAGCGGAAAGAGCAGCGTCGAGGAGCTACAGGCTGCCGGGGCTCGAAAGGTGCTCGTAGACCTAACGAACACTGCGGAGCTGGTGCAGCTGATCAAGCGCTAGATCGGACGCCCAGTCACCAATGGTGGCAGCAGTTTGGCCAAGACGTTGTCGCACGCTTCTGGCGGTTTGACTGTGGACGAGATAATCGGCTCGCTAACCCTCAGCCAGCAGCGCACGATGTTGCCCGTGACTGACGTCCCGATGTCTTTCGACAAGGTGATTGCGCTCAGCGACGAGGTAGACGCCGCCGCGTCACTCTTACGCCACGGGTTGAAGGTGCTCCAGTCCTACGCCTTCGCTGCCCGCGACGCTGACGCAGTATTTGTGTGCCTAGCGGGTGGCTCAGAGAAGCTGCTCAAGCTCAGTACCGGCTTGCATGCCCTGGATACCTCGGGAAGCTGGCCCACCAAGGCCTCGATGACTGCCATTGGTCACGACATTGCCAAGCTGTACGAGCACGTGCGAGGCCTCATCGTCCAAGATGCGCCCACCCGCAGCACCGCACCGGGTTTCATCGGGGAACTGCTCGACAAGGTTGACAACGACCCCTACATCGACCAGGTGTTGGACGTGCTCGGTACCTACGCCAAGAAGGGTCGGTTCTACAACCTGGACCACCTGGCCGATGCTTCACAGCCAGGTGATTCCCCAAAGCAGCTATGGGAGGTCTTGCATCGAAGGCTGCTCAACCTGCACCCAGACCTGCTCATGCAGTTGGCGTCGGTCGACAAGTCCGAGGCTGCTCGAACTGAGCTCAACAGACTCATCATCAGTTCGATCAGTGATTGGCAGGAGCTGATCACGCGGGCGTGGCGAACCGGCGTGTTCGGCAACTATGCCAAGAGCTGGGCACCGCTTCTTGCTCCGCAACCATGAGTGGCTAGCCGTCTGTCTCACCCACGCGCCGTTGCTGCCGTGTTCAGAGTTTCTTTTCTTCATCAAGGCGGCCCCCTGCGGGGGCCGCTGGCCGTTGGTGCCCATCCGCCAACGGCAGACCTACGCGCCTCTTTCTTCGCCGCGCCCAAGGCCGCCTCCGGCGTCCGAGCGCGGCGGGCGAGGCATGCGCGCAGGTCGACCGTTGTCGGACCGGAACGGCCAGCGACCCCCACAGTGAACCGCCGAGACTTCAAAGCATGTCCTCGCCGGACGGGCAGGTCTCCAAAATGGTGCGGGGAAGCGCCGGCACATCATGTTCCAGCGGGGGCCGGGGCACGCACCATCCCGTATGACCTCCCCGAGGGCAACCACACGTGTCAAGGGGGCCGTCCCAGCGCATGATCACGTCGAGGCGGTAGGTACCCCCTTGACACGCGCGGTTGGGACGAGCCAGGTCATACGGGATGGTGCGAGGCCCCTCAGTTAGAGGCGACATCGCCAGTCAGCGCTGGTCGCGACATGTAACGGTTCATCACAGAGCGTCGACTTACCTACGTACTCGCGGTTACGGAGGTCTCATTGCTTCCAGCTTTGGTCAGGTGCAGCGTCGATCCAGAGCTGATGGTGCTTCCTGTCTCGGATCTACCGCACAGTGCCGACTGGGCTGAGATCGAGCAGGTGTTTGGGCAGACTCCAATGAGGCGAGCAATGCTCATGACCGCCCGAGGCCGGTTGGCGCAGATTGAAGCGACGTTGGTGCCGGTTGCCGCTGTGTGGGTCAACGGCTCGTTCGTGACGAGTGTCGAGGAACCGGGCGACATCGATATCGCCGTACTGATCAACGGCCCCGCGTTGCCGTTGATGCGTACCGACGCAGGTCTGGAGCCAGCCGATGCCGCATCCCGCGTTCGCAAGTGCATGGAAGACCGGTACGAGCCAGGAGGGACAGCGACTTCGCATCTCACTGACTTCCGGGGAATCTTCTGGTATCCGGAAGGGCATCCTCACTACCTCGCAAGCATGAGCGAGCTGGACTACTGGTCCGCCGTCTGGTCTCGTGTGCAGGTCCGACACGGCGGGCATACTGGTGATGACCCGAGCATCACCCTGTACGACGACAGCAAGGGCTTCGTGGAGGTGAGGTGGTCGTCATGACTGAATCGCTCCCACCTGTTCTCTTCCGTCGCTCGCGCGTCGGCACACCGCGCCCCGTTGATCCTCGCGCCGACCTCGAAACGCTTGACCAGCTCCTACGTACAGTGCCAGCTGACTATCCAGGCCTGCCAGGGCTTCACCGGCGTCGCCAAGAGTTGGTGACAGCTCTGTACGGCCGCACTCCCGAGCTTGACCTGCACCTAAGTGGCGCTGCTGTCCGAGGACACGCAACCGACGCTGCGCTGCTCGCTCGGTTCATCGGCGCCGCAGCGGCGGTCGTGAAGGAAGTCACTAAAAGCGTTCAAGGGCTCAAGCGCTTGGCGTCGCACCTACAGGTCATCCCTGGCACCGGCAGCGTGCGCCTCACTTTCGCCCCAGACGCGCCTGAGGCGCCACCAGAGTCCATCTCTCACGAGCGACTGGCCAGAGTAGAGACGGCGGGTCTACGACGCCTTGTCGCGTTGATCCAGGTTGCCGAAAGCACCTCGGACATGACCGGCGCCGAAGTGGCAGCTGCTCTCCAGGACCTCAGCGTGCCGGCCAGACGAGCCGTGGGCACGTTCGCCGCGGCAGCCCTTAGAGGCGAGTACGAGGTCGACGGCGTTTGGCATGACCCTAGGCGCGGTTCCACTCCAGTGAGGCTCTCGCGCGCGGCTGCACTCCGCCTCACCAACGCCTCCAAGTCGAAAGCTCAAGAGGTCACCACTACTCGGCTCGAAGGCACCATCGACGGATGGACGTGGTCGTCCAGCACGGTGTGGTTCGTACCTGTCGCAGGACGAGGCTTCAGGGCGACCGTTCCCGACCAGCTAGCCGAGCGGGTAGCACAGCTGGGCGGGCATCGCGACCTTCCTGTGGTTGCGGCATTCACGGTTGTGACGACGTTCGCAGAGGGCACGAACCGCCCTATGGGCCGTGGCTACTCACTCGACTCCATCGCGCCGCTTCAGCCTGACTCCACACTGTGGCAGGAGAACGAGTGATCACTGCTTGCTAGGGCGTGTACACCGTCCAGCGAGCAAGATCGACTCCCGCGTTTTATGACGCCAGATAGCCACAAACGTCCTACAACGGAGTTGCCGGTGACCGCATCGCCCAAGGTCACGACAAGTATCGGCAAACATCCACAGTGGACTACGAAGCAAGATCCGCAAACTTCGGGTTCAGGGGTCGAGTTCCTGGCGGCCTATCAGTTAGTGGTTATAGCAGCGAGGGCTCAGTTACTTGAGCAGGTATTTCCGACGGTGTGATAGATCTCGTGGATTGAGTCATCGTGGTTAACGAGTACGCAAGCGTCCAGTCTAACTCCTCGATTGGCGACCAAAAATGCAATGCCTTCGCCAATTTCGAGTGGCTCCGGCGCTATGTTCACAGTCCAATCAACGTAGCGTGGACTCTTCTGGTCCAAGATGAGTAGCGTGGGATAGCCTGCCGCGCGTGCACGAGGGAGTTGATTGGTTAGTTTCAAATGTACCGCCTTTGAGAATCGAAAGCCCTCATAAATAAATGGGTCATAGAAGTGTAGGGTGACCCGCTCGCTGTTTGGTTGGGCATCGTTCGGTAGCCAGTGAATTCCAACCTCGGAGTCGTACCATTCCTTGTCTGGACGCATTAGCGCCATGACGGCGCGATCATATATGTTGCGGACGTAGCTATTGGTCATCCGCTTCCATTCATTTCGGGATATTCCGGTCAATCGTACGTATGCTCGGCAGCCCACGGTTGCGCGCAGCCCTACCTGCTCTGCCAATTCAGTGAGTGGTGGAATCAGGAGTTGCCGCAAGCCGTTCATGGCAGCCGGTAGACGCGGGTCGAACTTCCGTGAGGCCAGGCAAACGTCGGCAGCCCACATGGTGTCGTAGTCGTCTTCGGTCACCCGCAGGACTGCGTCCACGGTCAACGATCGCGCCTGGCCGCCTCGGTCCGGCCTGTCTTGGACCGTCACCAGACGTCCGTTCGAGGACAGGGCATCGCAAACGAGCGCCAGGACTTCGTCCTCTCGCTCCCAGGCAGCTGACTTTGGCATGGAGCTATACTGCCTGATTGTGACTCTGAGGGGGTAGTGGGTTTGTGCGCGAAAGGCATCGCACCGCTATTTCGCCACCGCTGAAAATCAAAGTATTGTGGTGTGAGTTCGCGTCACTTAAATCGGGGATGCGCTCCTTAACGCCTATTTTTGTGTTTAGGGATCATTTGAAGGTGATCTTCCGGCGTGGCCAAACTGGAGTGTTAGTTCAGAGACGCAGCCTGTCAAGCGATGCTCGGGGCTAACGTCCGCAAGCCACGGATCGATAGCCGGTCGAAGGGAGGTTCGGGGGATGAGACACCTGTGGACCATCATCCTGTCTGCCGTCAGTGGGTTCTTACTGCTGGGGTTGATCCTCAACCTGGCTGATGGGACACGCGCGAACGGACTCGTGATCGCCCTGTACCTAGCTCTCGTGACTGCACTCGTGTGGGCTGGCGTGAAACTTGATGCCCGGCGTGCAGGCCGACGCTCATCGAACGCTCCCTGAGTCGTACGGAGCGTTCGGGACAGTCACGGGACACAGGCGTGATCTTGGCGCATTCGTCCAGTTCAGAAGCGTGCGTTGTCCTTGACCAAACGCCGCACGATGGAGCTCAGAGGCTAGATCTCGCCGCTCGCCGAAGGCCCTGGTCAGCGATGACCGGGGCCTTCTTCGTGGTCTTGATCATGACTGGTGTCCGGCGGCTCGTCTGACGTGAGATAGCTCTTGTTGGTCCGGCGGTACTTGACGTTCTTGCTGACATCGGAAGCGCCGGAGGTAACGACAGAGCCCTCCTTCTTCAGGACAGTGAGCCATCGGCGGACTGTGCTATCCGGTAGCCCCAGACGGGCGGCGATCTCCGCTCGCGACAACAGTTCATCGCCGATCGCGGTCAGGATCTCGTCGCGTCGATCAGCCCGCAGCACGCGGTGTGCGGTCGTCTCCTCCTGCGGTGCTGCCAACGCTTCGCTCAGCTGGTACCGCGCCCATCGTCGGCTACCGGTCTGCACGACCAACTCACGTGCCACCAGATCCTGAAGTTCTGCGGTTGCCACGCGGGAATCCAGTCCGGTCGCGGCCCGATACGTCTGGTTGTCCAGGATGTCGCCGTTCTTGAGGGAGGCGAGAGCGAAACATTGACTGTCGGACAGGCCGCGTTGTCCGAGGCTGGCTATCCAGCTGACGATGCTGTCACTCAAGAGAGTGTGATTCGGGAATGTGACGGTGAAGCTCGCGATTCGGTCGTCGAACTGCGGAGCGCTCATTCGTGCCGCGAGCAAGGAATCAAGCATCGTTCGAATACCTGATCCGCGGTTCTCGCACACCGTGCGTGTGCTGTCCGCGATAGGCACTTCATCGAGGATCTTCATCAACGTTGCGTTGCGGGCGGAGGAGATCCCCTCACTTGCGAGGCTGTCCACAGTGACTGGGCCGTGCAGCCCGCCGGGATTGCGAACGACCAGCCTGTCTGGGTACATCTCGACCTGCACCTGAGTGCCCAGTGACGCACTGGAGAGGTCACGGTGCACCAATGCGTTGACCACTGCTTCGCGGAGTGCAGGTTCCGGGTACTCCCACATGTCGGTGCGCCCGGCACCTATCACGACGGATCGTCGGCGCATGTTTCGTCGGATGGCGGCGAGTGCATCGCGCACCATGATCGGAATCGGCCCCTCGATCAGCACGTTGTCCAGGAAGCGCTCCCCGGTGTCGAGGTCGGCGCCCCTGACGGTTGGGTAGTGGACGAAGGTCAGCATTAGTTGAGGGAAGTGCTCTTGAGGATATGCACCCAAAGCTAGCAGGCCGGCAAGCGAAACAAAGTCAGTGCCAGGTGCGAGAACCTTGGCTCGCCGGAGCACGGTTTCTCTGTCGAGACTCTTGAACGCGTGTGGACGGTTGCTCCTCAGCCGGGCGATCAAGGCGTCGGTCAGCACCTGATCAAGGGCATCTACCCCGACGTCGTGCACGGGTTGCTCGTCATCTTTCGGTTGCCCGCGTGACGCGAGCATTAGCTGGACCTCGTAGCTGCTCAATCTGCGATCGCCATCGCCGACGCGCACGAAGCTGCCTTGTGAGATTCCGGCACCGCGGTAGAAGCAAGGCCGCAGTGAAGGATCCACTGCGGGAACCTCGGCCACTACGATCCTCACACCTTCGAACTCGTGGATCTTGATCAGAGGCCGGAGTTCGGGCTGCATGTCTGTCGAGCAAAGCGATGCGAGGTCGGCGGCCATCTTCGCGGGGTTGTTGACCCCCGTTGCTCTGAAGCCGCTGGCCTCCTCCAGGCCGAGGATGAGGGTCCCGCCACCTGTGTTAGCGAAGGCTGACAGCGTCTCTCGCACTGTGCGGGGCAAGCTGTCGGTAGCTCGCTTCACTTCGACGTCGTCGACGTCGCTTCCGAGCGCACGAAGGTTCTCGACGATCTCGGCGAGCTCGTTGTCCAGCATGCGACCCTTCCTGCTCACTAGCCTGCATGTTAGCGGCTAGTGAGCAGGTTAACGAGCAGGACTGTCGACGTGTCCTGGTCCGGCTTCGGTCGACTTGGATCTGTCTCGCGGCAGTGGGATTGCCCGAACGGTTGGAACACCCGTGGAACGTCGATGACGGATCTCAGTTTGCGATCTCTTAGCTGCTGGTCAGGTCGCTGTGCGAGCGGCGCAGCAGTTCCGCGCGATGGAACTGCGCGGCTGACCTCGCCCACGCAGTCCTTCAGATCCGCGCTGGTCGGTGACCTGAAATGGTCCTGACCAGCGCAGATCTGTTTTCGGGCGAGCCGTCGTCCGTCACTGACTGGCACCGGCCGATGCATTCGGCTGCCCAACCGCCGAATTCCGGGATGCACGCGAGGTGGAGGAGTTTCCGCAGTTCAGCGAGATGACGATCTCGTGTCCACGCTCCGCGCGATGGGCTCAGCGACTGACGGCCGCCCTCGCGGGTCGGGTCTGCACTCGGTGAACGTCGGGATCAGGCGTTCGCCGAGCGCAGATCAGTGATGCAGCGGCCGAAGGCCGGCACTCGGGCGTGGTCACACGCCTTGCAGCGGTGGGTGCGGCTCCTCGGACGTCGGCGGCGGCGTCATCCTGGCGTTGAGCGCCCGGGCTTCCTGGAGCTGGTCCTCCAGGGTGACGATGCGGCAGGCGGCGTCCAGGCCGGTGCCCTGGTCGACCAGGGCGCGGACACGGGCGGCCAGGCGTAGTTGGTAGCGGCTGTAACGACGGTGCCCACCGGCCGAGCGTTGCGGCTCGATGAGGTTCGCCTCGTCGAGGCTGCGCAGGAAGTTCGCCGAGGTGTTGAGCAGTTCCGCGGCCCGGCCCATCGTGTAGGCGGGGTAGTGCTCGTCGTCGAACTTCTCTGCTGTGGTTTGCGGTTCGTTGTCCGCTGTTCCATTACTGCCTGGGGTCATCGCGCCTCCGCATCACGAGGGGCCCCGGTGCCAGTAGCACCGGGGCCCCAGGGTTGTTGGGCTTCACTTCCACCTAGTCGACCGTGAGATCGACTCTCTCTGTCCGCACTGCCCCTGTCGGTAGCGGGCGTAGCGGGGATCGCGTGTGCGTAACCGAAGACCACCCCAATCTGATGGAACCGCGGTACCCGTCCGGCAGAGTTCAGCCGGATTCGGGCGATCCGATGGCGTGCAACCCTTCCCTTCTCCTCTGATCACTACCTTTTCTCACGTGGCTGTCGGCACCGGTCCTCATGCACGTGCCGGCTTCACTTCCACCGACTGCCCTCGGTCACCCGCCGGAACCCCTTTCGCTGATCGGCTCCGGCGCAACTGACCGTCCTGCAACTGCGTTCGTGCTTCGGCCATCGTCAGGAGCCCTCGAGTTGCGGCTCTGTCACCTGACCGTCTTGCTCTCAACCTCACGGGTAGTTCGTCATCTCCCGTGCCATGAGACCTCTTGTCCAACGAGAGAAAGAGTATATCGGCGCAGCGAGGATGTCTACTCTCGCCACGGTAGATTTTCTGGCCCACCTGACGTACCTGTGCTCACCTGCGGCTTGGCTGAGTCGACTACGAGGCCGAGGTACTCCGACGACCCGCAGCAGGACCTAGGGTGATCAGGGTGAACGGTCCCGAGCACTACGCGGCAGCCCAGGAGTACCTCGCGGCGGCCAAGGCCGACGGCGTCCAGCCCGGCGATGCCGCCGAGGTCTCGAACCTCGCCATCGCCCAGGTGCACGCGACGCTCGCGCTCGCGGCGGCCACCGCGATGGCAGGCTCCGTCGTCACGGCGCACGGGGCGGTGAAGACCGCGCTGCCCGCCGTCGACGGGAAGGCGTGGCAGGCCGTGGCGGGTGTGGCGCCCGGCAAGCAGGGCTAGCCGCGAGTGCCGGACGAGCACGAGTACAAGGCGTCGTTGAGGGTCTTCAGCACGTCGTTGGTGCTGGCGGAACTCGTCGCCGCGCTCGGCGAACCCGCTCGCGGCCACGACATCGGCGATCCGGTGGGCAGGCTTCCCGATGGTGCCCGCCGGACCATGTCCTACTGGTCGCGTGCCGGCCGTGCGGAACGCACGAGCCCGCTCGACGAACACATCGCGGAGCTCGTCGCGTTCGTCGAGGCGCATCGGCGTGAGTTCGACGCGCTCAGGGGCGACGTGGAGATCGACATCTTCTGCGGCGTCTTCACCGCGGACGACGCGCAGGGCGGCTTCACCCTCACCGTCGACCTGATGCGTCGGCTGGCCGAGCTGGAACTCGAAGTCGGGTTCGACGTCTACTGACTGGTATCGAGCGGGCGGTGCGGGCGTTCAGCGCTTGGCGAGATTCGGTGAAGACGAGAAGTCGCGGCTGGTGGTCGGGGAGTTGGATGAGTCTCCATTTCGAGGTGGTCTATTCGCTGTTCCTGCGCGACGACACACCGCGGGAAACGCTCGACGAACTGCGGTACCACCTGGGCCTGACCGAGGACAGGCCGCAGAACCTCGTGGTCGACCACGACCACCCCGTGCTTGCGCCTGACCCGGACAGCTACCTGCCGGGCGGCGAGCACGTGGCGTTGCGCAGGCAAGGTCGTGGGCGCAACAGCGACGGCGAGATCCACGCGTGGGGGCTGTACGCGCGCTTGTACTGGGTGGACGACCAGTGGGCCGAGGTGTGGTGGCAGGTCGCGCAGTGGCTCGCCCCGTACGTGGCGGACGACGGGTACATCGGCTTCTACCGCGAGGAGCAGGACGAACGCCCCACGCCGTTCATGGTCTCCGGCGGCGAGTTGCACATGGATGACGACTAGACGAGTAAGTCCTAACTGATCAGTGGTCGTAGGCGATCAGTGATCGGGTGATGGGCTGGCCGGTGGCGCGGTTGTGCCAGATGGCTGCGGTTAGGGCGAGCAGGCGTTGGGCGATGCGGGCG
>NZ_BSTF01000018.1 GCF_030269365.1 Lentzea sp. NBRC 102530 | reverse complement strand
ATAGTGTTTCGGTGGTTATAGCGTTGGGGAAACACCCGGTCCCATTCCGAACCCGGTAGTTAAGCCCTTCTGCGCCGATGGTACTGCACTGGTTACGGTGTGGGAGAGTAGGTCGCCGCCGAACTTAATTTGCCCTGCGGGTTGAGCGCCACAAGCGCTCCCCGCAGGGCTTTTTGCGTTCCCGAATACCGGTCGCAGCTCCGCCGCCATTCGTTGGACAGCATGCCGAACGCGATCTGGACGACCAGGGGCTATTCGAGGACGTCACCGGCGCCCGTCGTGTTGGCGGCCGCCGTGGCGATGAGGGCACGGGCCAGTTCGATGCTCGCCGCCCCCAGCATCTCGGCGGCCGGTCCAGGGCTGAGCAGGTCGGCGGGGAGTGCGAGGTGTTCTGCCGAGGTGTTGAGCGACAGCGCCGCGCTGCGGCCCCTGCACCCTGCGGGCGGACGCGCCCACCCGGTAGTGGGCCACGCCGGTCTCGTGCACTCCGATGGCGATGTGCTCACCCGTTGCCGACGCGAGGACCTCGTGGTGCCGATGTTGGCGAACCCGTTCGAGTCCGCGCGCAGGATCGACGCGGTGCCGAACGACCAGAGGGCGATCCGAGCGCGCACCGGCTCGTCGTCCTCCGGTTCCACCCGCGAGGTACCCGACGCGTCGCGCAACGTCGTGATCAGCGCGTCCCGCCTGTCCCGCAACGGAAGTGTCGCCGTGTCCGGCAGAACTGCCATGCGGACCTCCCCCTTCACCCGACCGGTGTGGCGGTGTCAGCCGACGGCACGGCGCTGTGGACCGATTCGGCGTGTCGATCCGATCTCAGGCTCCGCCGGAGGCCTGCTCGCACTCGTCACATCAGAAGAGTCAGCATCATGAAGACCATCGTCCTGGTCCACGGTTTCTGGGTGACGCCGCGCAGTTGGGAGCACTGGATCGACCGCTACCAGAAGGCCGGCTACCAGGTCGTCGCTCCCGCCTACCCCGGTTTCGAGGTGGAGGTCGAGGCGCTCAACGCCGACCCGTCGCCGATCGAGCCCGGTGACCTGCCGCCGATCGACGCGGTCCTGCTCACCCACGACCACCACGCCGACAACCTCGACGACGCCGGCCGTGCCCTGCTCCCCACCGCGGGCACCGTCGTCACCACGGCCTCGGGCGCCCGGCGGCTCGGCAACGGCGCTCGCGGCCTGCTCTCCTGGGAGACGACCCGGCTCACCGCACCGGGCAGACCCGCCATCGAGATCACCGCGACCCCGTGCCGGCACGGCCCACCCCTGTCCCGTCCCGTCACCGGCGACGTCATCGGCTTCGCCCTGCGCTGGGATGGCCAGAGCACGGCCGGCCGTGGATCTCCAGCGACACCGTCCTGCACCACGGAGGCGTCCGCTTCCCGGTCACCGGACCCCTGCGCTACACGATGACCGCCGCCGACGCCGTCGCGCCGGACGTGCGCGAGCTCGTGCACTGGTTGCCGATCGGTGTCGGCGTGGACGGACCTGGGGTGATCACTGACCGGGTGCCCTGGTCACCGAAAGCACCGGGTTTCGTTTCCGGGAGGTTTCTTCTCCGGATGGACTAGTGCGAAATCCGTCTGAACAGGGTGAAGATGTGGACCATGGAACGCCGAGCCCCCACCTCAGGACTGCGCCGCAGCCGCACGGTCACCACGCCGAGGCTCGGTGAGCTGTTCAACGGCTATCTGAATACCGAACGGCCCCATGCCGGCGCCTACGACGAGATGTTCTCCACGGACAACGGGGTGCGCAGTGCTTATCGCGCGCTGTACGAGTCGGTGGCTCCGTCGCAGGTCAACGAGCTGAACGCGCGCTCTGAGGCGCTGGGGCGGGCCTTTGTCGACCAAGGGATCACGTTCTCGCTGAGTGGTCAGGAGCGGCCGTTTCCGCTCGATCTGATTCCTCGGATCATCACGGCCGCGGAGTGGTCGAAGCTCGAGAAGGGCATTGTTCAGCGGGTCCGGGCGTTGGAGATGTTCCTCGCCGACATCTACGGCGACGCGCAGATCGTCCGCGACGGAGTGCTGCCCCGGCGTCTCATCACGAGCTGCGAGCACTTCCACCGGGAGGCGGCCGGCATCATCCCGCCCAACGGGGTGCGCATCCACGTGTCGGGTGTCGACCTCGTGCGGGACGAGCAGGGGACGTTCCGGGTTCTGGAGGACAATCTCCGCTGCCCGTCCGGCGTCTCCTACGTCATGGAGAACCGGCGGACGATGGCTCGGGTGTTCCCGGACTTGTTCGCACGGCACCGCGTGCGCGCGGTGGGTGACTACGCGGTGCACCTGCTGAGGGCGCTGAGGAACGCTGCCGCGCCCAACGCCGCGGATCCGAACGTCGTCGTGCTCACGCCAGGGCTGGGGAACTCCGCCTACTTCGAGCACTCGCTGCTCGCCCGGCAGATGGGCGTGGAACTCGTCGAGGGGCGGGATCTGTTCTGCCGCGACAACTTCGTCTACCTGAGGACGACGGAGGGGGAGCGGCAGGTCGACGTCATCTACCGGCGCATCGACGACGACTACCTGGATCCCGTGCACTTCCGGCCCGACTCGGTGCTGGGCATCGCGGGGCTGGTGAACGCGGCGCGGGCCGGCAACGTGGTCGTGGCCAACGCCGTGGGCAACGGGGTGGCGGACGACAAGCTCGTCTACACGTACCTGCCCGAGATCCTGCAGTACTACCTCGGCGAGAAGCCGTTGCTGCCCAACGTGGACACGTTCCGGTGCTGGCTGTCCGACGAGCGGGCGCACGTGCTCGACAAGCTCGACGAGTTGGTCGTCAAGCCCGTCGAGGGGTCCGGCGGGTACGGGATCGTGTTCGGGCCGGATGCGACGGTCCGGGAGCTGAACTCGTTGCGGAAGAGGATCAAGAACAACCCGCGCGGGTGGATCGCCCAGCCCGTGGTGCAGCTCAGCACCGTGCCGACCAAGGTGGGGGACAAGCTGGCGCCGCGGCACGTCGACCTGCGGCCGTTCGCCGTCAACGACGGGAACTTCATCTTCGTGCTGCCGGGTGGTCTGACGCGCGTCGCGTTGCCGGAAGGCAGTCTCATCGTCAACTCGTCGCAGGGCGGTGGGTCCAAGGACACGTGGGTGCTGGCGGCGAAGTCGTCGACGCAGGAACGGGAGCTCGCGGAGCCCGGGCTCGCGGGTCCGTCCGACATGGAGGTCGCGGCCGCCGAACAGGGGCCGGAGCTGACCACTTCCCAGCAACAGCAACAGCAGCAGTAGGGAGGCGCGCGAAATGCTGGCACGCAACGCTGAGTCGCTGTACTGGATCGGCCGCTACGTCGAACGGGCGGACGACACGGCGCGCATCCTGGACGTCTCGGTCCACCAGCTGCTGGAGGACGCGACCGTCGACCCCGACGCCACCTCGCGGCAGTTGCTCGCGGTGTTGGGGATCAAGCCGCCTGCCGGGGCCGACCAGTTCGACGTGTTCTCGTTGACGGAACTGGTGGCGTACAACAAGGAGAACCCCAGCTCCATCGTGTCGTCGGTCAACAGCGCGCGCGAGAACACGCGTGGCGCTCGTGAGGTCGTGTCGACCGAAATGTGGGAGTGCCTCAACGCGATGTGGAACGCCGTCGCGGAACGGCAGACCTACGCGCGCACGATGGGACCGCACGCGTTCTTCAGCTTCGTGGAGGAGCGGGCGGCGATGTTCGCCGGGCTTGCGGACTCCACGATGTCACGGGACGACGGATGGCGGTTCCTGGTCTTGGGGCGGTCTGTCGAGCGTGTCGACATGATCGTGCGGCTGTTGTTGGCTCGTGTGGGCGACAAGGCTTCTTCGCCGGGATGGGTCACGGTGCTGCGGTCTGCCGGTGCGCACGACACGTACCTGAGGACGTATCGCGGGGCGTTGGACGCGTCGAGAGTGGTGCAGTTCCTGTTGTTGGACAGGCTGTTCCCACGGTCGGTGTTCCACGCGCTGAGGCAGGCCGAGTCGTGCCTCGAACAGCTGGAGAACCAACCTTCCGTGCGCGTCGGTGCGCGCGCGGAGGCGTTGCGGCTGCTCGGCAAGGCACGCAGCGAACTCGAGTTCCTGCGGCCGCACGACCTGCTCGACGACCTGCCGAAACGGCTCGCGGCACTGCAGAAGACCGTGCGTGAGGTCGGCGAGGCCGTGTCACAGCAGTACTTCCACGTGGCGCCGTGGGTCGCCTGGACGAACACCGAGGTGGGCTGACCATGAGCTGGCGAGTGCGTGTCGTGCACACGACGGGTTATCGGTACGAGGCACCGGTCGTGCAGTCGTACAACGAGGCAAGGCTGACGCCACGTGGTGACCGCAAGCAGAACGTGGTCGTCTCCCGCGTCGAGACCACGCCGGCGACCCGTGCGTACCGGTACACGGACTACTGGGGCACTGAGGTCACGTCGTTCGACCTGCATGCGCCGCACAAGGAACTGCAGGTCGTCGCGTCGTCGGTCGTCGAGACGAGCGCGGAGATCGAACCGGTGACCACGGGCACGTGGGGCGACGTGCGCGCGGAGAACATCGTCGACCGCTACACGGAGTTTCTCGAGCCCACGCTCTACACGCCGCGCCACCGTGAGTTGCTGGCGGTGGCGCGTGACCTCAAGAAGGGGCAGTCGCCGTCGGGTGCGGTGCTGGCGGCTTCGCAGTGGGTGTCGGAGCAGTTGACGTACCAGCCCGGCTCGACGGGCGTGCACAGCTCGGCCGTCGACGCGTGGCACGAACGCAAAGGCGTCTGCCAGGACTTCGCGCACCTGACGTTGGTGCTGCTGCGCGGCATGGGCATCCCGTCGCGCTATGTCTCCGGATACCTGCACACGAAGAAAGACGGTGCACTACGAGAGACCGTACGAGGCGAGTCGCACGCGTGGATCGAGGCGTGGACCGGCGGGTGGTGGGGGTACGACCCCACGAACGCCATACCGGTCGGGCCGCGGCACGTGTGGGTGGCGCTCGGCCGTGACTACGCGGACGTGGCGCCGCTCAAGGGGATCTACTCGGGTGGGGCGGCGACGGCGCTGGAGGTGACGGTCGACATCACGCGCCTGGCGTGAAGCCGTTTTCACCCGAATGAGCCTCTTTGTTGGAGCTCCTGCAATCCCTAGCGTCGGTCGTATGAGCGTGATCACATCGACGGCGTGCAGCAGGGCTCTGGGTGACGAACTGCGCCGGCTTCGGGAGACCTGCACCGACCTGGGTGGTGCCCACCTGGCCCTGCGACTGGGGTGGCACCCGAGCAAGGTCACCAACATCGAGAAGGGCAAGGCGCGCGCCAGCGAGATCGACCTCGTGCAGTACCTGACGATGTGCGGCAAGGACATCGACTTCTTCGAAGACTTCCGGCGGCGCTACGCGACTGCGTTCGACGAGTACGTCCTGCAGGTGTCGGGGAACCTCCGGACGCTCGCGTTCGCCGAGGCCACAGCCAAGTTGATCACCAGCTACGACTCGCACACGGTGCCGGGGCTGGTGCAGACACCGGAGTACGCCGAGGCGCTGTACCGGATCGGCGGGTTCGTGGCTGAGGAGCGGATCCCGACAGCGGTCCAGTTCCGGATCGAACGGCAGGCGATCCTGGCGCGGCACACTCGGCCGACCTGCTTGTTCTATGTGCACGAGCTCGCGTTGCGGCAACGGGTCGGGGACGCCCGGATCATGGAGGACCAGTACGCCCGGCTGATGTTCAACACGGACATGGTCAGGATCGTGCCCGCGGACGTCGTGATCCCGTCTTCGGGGTGCGTCCTGTGGGAGTACGAGAAAGCGATGCCGGTCGCGTTCAGCGAGACGGATCTCGTGAACGTGTTCGTGCAGGATCCGGGTGCCATCGCGAGGACCAGACTCCTCTTCAACCACCTGGAAGAGGTCGCACTGGATGCGGGACAATCGCGGAGCAAGCTGGCGGAGTACGTCAGCTCACCGCGAGAGGATTTCGATGGCCGAGGACCGCGTCTGGCGTAAGAGCAGCTACAGCGGTGCGACCGAGGACGGGAACTGCGTCGAGGTTTCGTTCGCTGCTGACGTGCTGGTTCGTGACTCCAAGAACGCCGACGCGGGCACGCTGACGTTCAGCGCACCCGCGTGGCGTGCGTTCGTTCAGCGCCAGCCGTGACGGTCGCGTAGGGCGTCCACGACCTGGCCGAAGGCTGCGGGGGCCAGCACGGCGCCCTCGCGGCGGATGTCGTCGTCCGAGTCCAGCGCGAAGACGCGGTCGAGACGCAGGTAGGAGGGGCGGCCCTCGCGGTCCCAGGCGCCCGCGCCCAGTTCCAGGTAGTCCTCGCGCGGCTCCTTCGAGGAGAGCATCAACGCGACCAGTTCGCGCTTCATGTGGCCCACGACCAGCAGCGGCCGGTCCTTGCCACGTGAGGCGTCCTCCTCGTAGGGCACCCAGGCCCAGACGACCTCGCCGGGGTCCGCGTCGCCGTCCATCGAGGGCTCGTAGGCGAGCTTGGCGGCGTCCGCGGCGTCGAAGATCTCGCGTACCGCGCCCTTCTCGGGGCGGGGGTCTTCACCGTTCATCTGCACGGACGCACCCTAGTGGTGCAGGGCACGTGACCCTCTATGGGACCATAAGGGGACACCCGTCCGATTTTCTGTTGAGGACTGCCTTGACCACGTTCGCCGACACGACCTTCACGCCGCCGGACCTGATCCGGAACTTCTGCATCATCGCGCACATCGACCACGGCAAGTCGACGCTGGCCGACCGCATGCTGCAGCTCACCGGCGTGGTCGAAGCGCGGGCGATGCGCGCTCAGTACCTCGACCGGATGGACATCGAACGAGAGCGCGGCATCACCATCAAGGCGCAGAACGTGCGTCTGCCGTGGCAGCTCGAAGGGCAGGACCACGTCCTGCACATGATCGACACGCCTGGCCACGTCGACTTCACCTACGAGGTGTCCCGCGCGCTGGAGGCCTGTGAAGGCGCCGTGCTGCTGGTGGACGCCGCACAGGGCATCGAGGCGCAGACGCTCGCGAACCTGTACCTGGCGATGGAGAACGACCTCACCATCATCCCGGTGCTGAACAAGATCGACCTGCCCGCGGCGGACCCGGACAAGTACGCCAAGGAGATCTCGCACATCGTCGGCTGCGAGCCGGAGGAGGTGCTGCGGGTCTCGGCGAAGACGGGTCTCGGCGTCGAGGCGCTGCTGGACGAGGTCGTGCGGAAGGTCCCGGCCCCGGTCGGCGCCGCCGACTCCCCGGCCCGCGCGATGATCTTCGACTCGGTCTACGACACCTATCGCGGCGTCGTCACCTACATCCGCGTGGTCGACGGCAAGATCACGCCGCGCGAGCGCATCAAGATGATGTCGACGGGCGCGACCCACGAGATCCTCGAGGTCGGCATCGTCTCCCCGGAGCCGAAGCCGTCGCAGGGCCTCGGCGTCGGCGAGGTGGGCTACCTGATCACCGGCGTGAAGGACGTGCGCCAGTCCAAGGTCGGCGACACCGTCACGTCCGAGCGCAAGGGCGCCACCGAGCCGCTGGCGGGCTACCGCGAGCCGCGTCCGATGGTCTACTCGGGCCTCTACCCGGTCGACGGCTCCGACTACCCGGAGCTGCGCGAGGCGTTGGACAAGCTCCAGCTCAACGACGCGGCGCTGACCTACGAGCCGGAGACGTCGGCCGCGCTCGGGTTCGGGTTCCGCTGCGGCTTCCTCGGGCTGCTGCACCTGGAGATCACCCGCGACCGGTTGGAGCGCGAGTACGGCCTGGACCTGATCTCCACCGCCCCGAACGTCGTCTACCGCGTGGTGATGGAGGACGGCACCGAGCACGTCGTGACGAACCCGTCCGACTGGCCGGAGGGCAAGCGCGCCGAGGTCTACGAGCCCGTCACCAAGTGCACGATCATCGCGCCGTCCGACTACATCGGCGCGATCATGGAACTCTGCCAGTCCAAGCGCGGCCAGCTCGGCGGCATGGACTACCTGTCGGAGGACCGGGTCGAGCTGCGCTACACGATGCCGCTCGGCGAGATCATCTTCGACTTCTTCGACTCGCTGAAGTCGCGCACCCGCGGTTACGCCTCGCTCGACTACGAAGAGTCCGGTGAGCAGGACGCGGAGCTCGTCAAGGTCGACATCCTGCTGCAGGGTGAGACGGTCGACGCGTTCAGTGCGATCGTGCACAAGGACTACGCCTACGCGTACGGCACGCGCATGGCGACCCGTCTGCGTGAGCTCATCCCGAGGCAGCAGTTCGAGGTGCCGATCCAGGCCGCGATCGGTGCCCGCGTGATCGCCCGCGAGACGATCCGCGCGATCCGCAAGGACGTGCTGGCCAAGTGCTACGGCGGTGACATCACCCGCAAGCGCAAGCTGCTCGAGAAGCAGAAGGAAGGCAAGAAGCGCATGAAGATGGTCGGCCGGGTCGAGGTGCCGCAGGAGGCCTTCGTCGCCGCGCTGTCCACTGATGAGCCGAAGGGCAAGAAGTAGGTTCATCAGTTCGTGCGACTGTTGGCGTCCCAACGCGGTGCCTAACGTCGGTGGCCATGACCTCAGCTACGAGCCATGACAACGACGTCCGCCGGTTCCGGAAGTGGGACGCCGACAACGACGGGGTCATCGACCGCTCCGACTACGAGGCGGAGGCACGGCGCATCGTCCACGCGTTCGGGGAGAGCCTGAACAGCGGGCGCGGCCGTGCCGTGATGGAGGCGTTGATCGTTCTCCACAGCCGTCAGGCGGAAGCGGCGGGCGTCGGTCCTTCCGGTGCGATGAACCAGGAGCAGTACCTCGCGGCCAACCAGGAGTTGATGTTCGGCCGGGGTGACCAGGGGTTCGACGACCTGCTGCGCCCGGCCATCGCCGCGATCGCCGACGTGTGCGACACCGACCGCGACGGGCTGGTGAGCAAGGTGGAGCTGCGCCGGTGGCTCGGGAACGCGGTGGGGTTGAGCGACGCCGACTCCGACGCGGCGTTCGACCGCATCGACCTGGACGGCGACGGGGCGCTCACGGTGGACGAGCTCGTCATCGCGGTGCGCGAGTTCCACTACGGGCGGTTGGACATCGCGTTGCTGGGCTGAATGAGCGCGACTACTCGTTCCTCGTCGCGTCCGTAGGGCGCGCCGATGTACTTCTGGGCGATGGCGTCCACGATCTCCCACGCCGCGTCGCCGGTGATCCACTCCACCACCTGCCCGCGCAGGGTGATCGGGTGGAACGGGTTGTCCGGCGGCGTCAGGGAGATCGCCACGCGCGGGTCGCGGCGCAGGTTGCGGGCCTTCTGCGAGCCGGGGCCGGTGAGGATCGCGATGTGGTCGCCGTGCGTGCCTATCCACAGCGGCACGGAGTGAGGGGCGCCGTCGGGCAAGAGCGTGGCCAGATGGGCGATCGGGGCGCCGTCCAGCACCCCGCGGAGGTCGGCGTTCACCGCTGCACCTCGTAACGCAGGTGGGTCACGCCGGGGGCTGCCACGGCCTCGATCAGGTTCAGGCGGACGTGCTCGGGGAGTTCCTGGAAGAACGGACGGCCGGTGCCGAGCAGGACGGGCACCTGGTGCAGCACGATCTCGTCGACCAGGCCCGCGCGCAGCGCCGACGTCAGCACGCCGCCGCCCATGAGGCCCACGTCGCGGCCGCCGGCCAGGTCGCGGGCCGCGGCGATGGCGGACTCGATGGTGGTGGCCGGGGTCTGGGCCGCGGACAGCGTCGGCACGGCAGACCTGCTCAGCACCACCACGCGGGCGTTCGGGACCGGACTGCCACCGCCGAACCGTTCGGAATCCTCGTAGGTCCTACGGCCCGCTACCAGCGCGCCGACGCGGGCGGCGAGCTGGTCGAACAGCGGGGCGCTGGCCTCGCTCAGCTTGAAGCCGTCGAAGGCCGTGCTGGGGACGGTGCCGTCGAAGTACCAGTCGAAGAGCATCCCGCCGTCGCCCAGGCCGTGGCCCGGACGCGGGGCGCGGCCCGTGATGTACCCGTCGACCGACACCGCGTGTGCGCTGATCACCTTGCTCACCGCGACCTCCTTGAGTTCCTTCAAGAGACTCGAACGTAGCAGGGTGAGTTCCTTAAGGGAACCCTGGGCGCTACGATGAGGTCATGCAGCGGACCAGCTTCAGTGGGATGGCGTGTTCGATCGCGCGCACGCTCGACGTCATGGGGGAACCCTGGACGCCGCTGATCCTGCGCGACGTGTGGGTCGGCATGACCCGGTTCGAGCAGCTCCAGGCCGACCTCGGGATCTCCCGCAAGGTGCTGACCGAACGGCTGAACCACCTGGTGGAGCAGGGGGTGCTGGAGCGCAGGCCGTACGACCAGAGGCCGCGCTACGAGTACGTGCTGACGGCCAAGGGCACCGAGTTGATCGACCTGCTCATGGTCATGAAGGCCTGGGGGGACCGCCACCTCGCCGGCGAGGCCGGGCCGCCGGTGCTCTACCGGCACCACGCGTGCGGCGAGATCGCGGACGTCGCGCTGCGCTGCGACCACTGCGGTGAGCCGATGCGGGCGGGGGACGTGGATCTGCTGCCCGGCCCTGGTGTTGCCAAGACGGCAACGTAGTTTGCCGTATTGGCACGGCGAGGCGCATCGTTGGGACCATGACGACCGCACAGGAGTTCTGGGAGACCTTCTACTCGGAGCGGGACCAGGTCTGGTCCGGCAACCCCAACCCCTTGCTGGTGCGCGAGGCTGAGCGACTCACGCCCGGCAGCGCGCTCGACGTCGGGTGCGCGGAGGGCGGCGACGCCGTGTGGCTCGCGAAGCGCGGCTGGCGGGTGCTGGGGGTCGACGTGTCGCAGGTCGCGCTGGACCGGGCGCTCCGGCACGCCCACGACGCCGGCGTCGAGATCTCGGTGGAGCAGCACGACCTCAAGGCCACGTTCCCCGAGGGGTTGTACGACCTGGTGAGTGCTCAGTTCCTGCACTCGCCCGTCGAGGAGGACGGTGAGCGCAACAGCATCCTCAAGCGCGCGTCGGACGCCGTCGCGCCGGGCGGGCACCTGGTCATCGGTGGGCACGCGGCCGCGCCGTCGTGGTCGCCGCACCAGGACTACTACTTCCCGACCACCAAGGACGTGCTCGACCACCTGAACCTCAGGGACAACTGGATCATCGTCACCGACGAGGTCGTGGAACGGCCGCTGGTCGGGCCGGAGGGGCAGCAGGAGACGCGCAAGGACAACGTCCTCACGCTCAAGAGGCTCTTCTAGAAACGCGAAGGCCACCCTCGGCATCGTTGCCGGGGTGGCCCAAGGATTCGTACGTCAGGCGGAGCGCAGGAGGCGGTCCATGGCCTGGCGGTTGATGATCGAACGGAGCTCGCCGGTCTCCTCCGCGGTGTGCCGCGAGAGGATGGCGTCCAGTTCGAGTCGGTCGCTCTCCGTGGTGTAGCTGGCCAACTGCCGCTCCAGGCTCTGTCGCTTCACCCGAGCCGCGCGGCGCGTGGCAAGGGTCGAACGCAGGGACTTGACGGACAGGTCGTGGCGGGTCATCGGATCCTTCCAATCTTGGTTACGATCCGATAATACACCCTGTTCAAGCTACCTGTACCGTTTAAGAAGCGAGTTAGCTCACGTACTCCGCGAGCAACCCCAGCGCCCGTGCGTACTTGGCCTTCAGGCGCTCCTGCGTGGCCTCGTCGAGACGGGCCATCCGGGTGGGGGAGAGGTTGTCGCCGATGTCCGCGCGCTTCACGGAGAGTGCCAGCGGGTTCGCGGCGACGCGGCGCAGGTAGTCCTCCTGTGGCTCTTCCTGCAGGTGCGACAACGCGACCACGGCGTCGACGACGACCTCGGGGCAGCCGCGCGAAGCAAGGTCTTCCGCCGTCACCCAGGTGTCCTCGATGACGTCGTGCAGCACGGCGGTCATCTGCTCGTGCTCCCCGGTCACCGATGCCATGACCCGCAACGGGTGTCCGATGTACGGCCGGCCCGACTTGTCGACCTGCCCGTCGTGCGCGGAAGTGGCCAGCGCGATCGCGTCTTCGAGGGTGAACACGCGCATCAAGCTAAACCAGGTCTTGACCAAGCGCAGTGGTCTAGTCCATTTTTAGTCCACTCACAAAACATGGCCGCCGCATGAGTTGTGTGGAGGTGGACCATGTCCAAGGCCAGACGAGCAGCCATAGCGCTGCTGTCCGCGCTGTTCGCGTGCGCCGGTCTGGTGTTGGTGATCAACGGCAACGCCGCCGCCGCGAACCTCGCGGCCAACAGCGGCTTCGAGGCCGGCAACCTGAGCGGCTGGACCTGCACCGAGGGCACGAGCGTCAGCAACAGCACCAAGCGCACCGGCCAGTACGCCCTGCAGGGCGCGCCCGCCGGCCAGAGCAACGCGCGGTGCCAGCAAACCGTTTCGGTGCAACCGAACACGGCCTACAAGCTGAGCGCGTGGGTCCAGGGCAGCTACGTCTACCTCGGCGTCACCGGCGGCGTGGAGAAGAACACCTGGACGCCCGGTTCCAGCGGCTTCTCCCAGCTGACCGTCGACTTCACCACCGGCAGCGCCACCAGCGTCACGATCTACCTGCACGGCTGGTACGGCCAGCCCGCGTACTACGCCGACGACGTCAACCTCGACGGCCCAGGTACGCCGCCCACGACGACGAGCACCACGACGTCGACCACCACCACCACGACCACCACCACGACCGGCAACCCGCCGCAGACCGGTCTGCCGAAGCACGTCCTGACGGGCTACTGGCAGAACTTCTACAACGGTGCGCGCGCTCTCAAGCTCGCTGACGTCCCCACCACCTACGACATCATCGCGGTGTCGTTCGCCGACGCCACGGCGGTGCAGGGCCAGGTCGCGTTCAACCTCGACCCCGGCCTGAGCAGCCAGCTCGGCGGCTACACCGACGCGCAGTTCCGCGCCGACATCCGGACGGTCCAGAACCGCGGCCAGAAGGTGATCATCTCCGTCGGCGGCGAGAAGGGCACGATCAGCGTCGGTAACGGCACGGCGGCGACGAACTTCGCCAACAGCGTCAAGGGCCTCATCTCGTCCTACGGCTTCGACGGCGTCGACATCGACCTGGAGAACGGCGTCAACGCCCAGTACATGGGCCAGGCGCTGCGCGACATCCACGCCGGTGGCGGCAAGGTCATCACCATGGCGCCGCAGACGATCGACATGCAGAACGTCAACGCCGAGTACTTCAAGCTGGCGCTGGCGACCAAGGACATCCTGACGATCGTCAACATGCAGTACTACAACTCCGGCACGATGCTCGGCTGTGACCAGCAGGTCTACGGCCAGGGCACGGTCAACTTCCTGACCGCGCTCGCGTGCATCCAGCTCCAGTCCGGTCTGCGGGCCGACCAGGTGGGCCTCGGCCTGCCCGCGTCGCCGTCCGGTGCCGGTGGTGGCTACCAGTCGCCGTCCAACGTCAACAACGCGCTCAGCTGTCTCGCCCGCGGCACGAACTGCGGGACGTTCAAGCCGAGCACGACCTGGCCGTCGATCCGCGGCGCCATGACGTGGTCCATCAACTGGGACGCCTCCAACAACTGGCAGTTCGCCAACACGGTCGCCCCTCATCTGGACTCCCTGCCCTAGATGATGGAGCCGGTCGGCGTCACGTCCACTGTGGACGCGACGCCGACGGGCGCAGTCCTTGCGTCATCAAGAACACAGGCCTTCACCAGGCATTCGCCGCCCGATCCCACTAGGTTGTGCCCCATGTTCCCCACGCTGGGTGTCCCCGTTGTCGCCGCGCCCATGGCGGGTGGCCCCTCCACCCCCGAACTGGTCGCCGCGGTGAGCGACGCGGGCGGCTTCGGGTTCCTCGCGGCGGGCTACATCACCGTCGAGCAGCTCGCGGAGAAGATCACGCGCACGAGCGAGCTCACGACCAAGCCGTTCGGGGTCAACCTGTTCGTGCCCGGCACCCGGCCGACAGCGGACATCTCGTCCTACGTGCGACGCGTCACGTCCTGCGCGGAGAAGATCGGCGCGGTCCCCGGCGATCCGCGCTGGGACGACGACAACTACGCCGCGAAGCTCGAACTCGTGCTGGCGCTGCGCGTGCCCGTGGTGTCGTTCACCTTCGGCCTGCCCGACGTGGACGACGTGCAGCGGCTCAAGGCGGCCGGCTCCACGATCGTCGTGACGGTCACCACCCCGAGCGAGGCCCGGCAGGCGCAGCAGATCGGCGCGGACGTCGTGTGCGTGCAGGGGTCCGACGCGGGCGGCCACCGCGGCACGTTCGCCGACGACGGCATCTCGCCCGGTGGCGGCGAGCTCTACGGCACCCTCGCGGCGATCCGGCTCGTCCGCGCCGCCGTCGACCTGCCGGTGATCGCGACGGGTGGCCTGGTCACCGGCGCCGACGTCGCCGCGGTGCTCGCCGCGGGCGCGATCGCGGCCCAGCTCGGCACCGCGTTCCTCGGCTGCCCGGAGGCGGGGACCAATGCCGCACAACGGGAAGCGCTCGCCGAAGGAGCCCGGCGCACGGCACTCACGCGGGCGTTCAGCGGACGTCCGGCGCGCGGCCTGGTGAACCGGTTCCTGATCGAGCACACCCCGCACGCCCCCGCCGCGTACCCGAACGTGCACCACCTGACGAAGCCCGTGCGCGCCACCGGCGAGGTCGAGGTCATGTCGCTGTGGGCGGGCACCACGTACCCGCTCGCGACGGCCGAACCCGCGGGCGAGGTCGTGCGCAGGATCGGCGACGAGCTGGCCGAAGCGGTCAAATCCCTGGCCGAGCGGTTCTCGCGCGGCTAAGAAGGAGAGCGTGACCTCGCTCTCGGACAAGACCTTCCAGGCGATGATGGACTGGTATCCGTACTTCGCCACCCTCGTCGGCGTTCCCGGCTGGGACGACCGGCTCGAAGACCCCAGTCCGGAGGGCCACCGCGATCTGCGGGCCAGGCTCGTGGACGTCCTCGACCGGCTCGACGCGAGCGACGAGGACCCGGTCTCGAAGGACGTGATCCGGCACCAGGCCACGTCGATCATCACCATGATCGACGCCCGGCTGGTCGAGCACAGCGTGGCGCGCGGGCTGAACTCGCCGGTCTCGATGCTGCTCCGGTACACCTCGCAGATCGACTTCTCCCAGCGGGTGCACGCGATCCCGCGCTTCCTCGACCAGGTGGCGGGCCGGCTCGTCGACACCGACCGCAGGCCGCTCGCCCGGCACGTGCTCAGCGGAGCGGACCACGTCGAGAAGTTCCTCGCCTCGCCCCGGCAGGAGTGGGAGGGCGACGCGGACGTGCGCCCGGCGTTCGCGAAGTACCGCGAAACCCTGCTGAGCCTGCCCGGACGGCCCGACGAGCAGGCCGGACTGTGCTGGTTGCCCGAGGGTGAGGAGAACTACCGCAAGCTCGTCCGGGACTACACCACGGCCTCTTACACGCCCGCCGAACTGCATCAGCTCGGGCACGACCTGATCGCCGGGCTGCGCGAGGAGTACGCGGAGATCGGCTCACGGCTGTGGGGCACCTCGGACGTGCCCGAGATCTTCCGCCGGTTGCGCACGGAACTGTTGTGGAACAACGAGGACGAGATGCTCGTCAGCGCGGAGGAGGCCGTGGTCCGGGCGAACGCCGAGGCGCCGAAGTGGTTCGGCAGGCTGCCGAAAGCCCGGTGCGAGGTCAGGTTCACGCCGGAGCAGGACCGCGCCAACGCGCCGTTCGCCTACTACGTCGACCCGGCGCTCGACGGCTCCCGGCCGGGCGTCTACTACCTGAACCCGTTCGACGCCACCTCGCGCAGCCGCACGGTGTCCGAGGTGACGGCGTTCCACGAAGCCGTTCCGGGGCACCACTTCCAGATCTCGATCGCCGCCGAGACCGAGCTGACGAACGTCCGGAAGTTCGCGTTCGTCGACTCCTACCTCGAAGGCTGGGGGCTCTACACCGAACGCCTCGCCGACGAGATGGGCCTCTACTCCTCCGACGAGGCACGCCTCGGCATGCTCGGCCTCGACGCGATGCGCGCGGGCAGGCTCGTCGTCGACACCGGCATCCACGCCCTCGGTTGGTCGCGGCAGCAGGCCGTCGACTACCTGCGCGAGTACACCGTGATGGACGATTCGGAGATCGAGGGCGAGATCGACCGCTACATCGAAACACCTGGTCAGGCGCTCGCGTACATGGTGGGGCGCCTGGAGATCCTGCGCGTTCGGGCCGAGGCGGAGGCCACGCTGGGGCAGGGTTTCGACATCAGGGCGTTCCACGACCTGGTGCTGGAGAACGGCATCGTACCGTTGTCCACATTGAACGCTCTTGTCACCGAGTGGTCTGGGAGGGCCTGATGTCACTGGCGGATGAGATGTTCCAGGCGGTGATGGACGCGTCGCCGCTGTCCGCCGCGATGTTCGGCCTGCCCGGCTGGGACGACCAGCTCGAAGACCTGAGCGTCGAGGGGGAGGCGGCGGTCCGGGCGCGGATCGTCGACATCCTCGACCGTGCCGAGACGAGTGACGAGGACCCGGTCACGCTCGCGGTGATCAAGCACCAGGGCCGGGCGATCATCGACCGCATGGACGCGCGCCTCGTCGAGCACACCGTCGCGCAGGGCCTGACCGCACCGGTCAACGGCCTGCTCATGATCGCGACGAAGGTCGACGTGTCGCAGCGCCTCGACAAGTTCGGGGTCTACATCCGGCAGGCGGCGCAACGGCTGCGCGACACCGACCGCAGGCCGTTGCAGCGCCACGTCGACGCCGGCGTCGAGCGCGTGCAGGCGTTCCTCGACTCGCCCGCGCAGCCGTGGGAAGGCGACCACGCGGGCGAGATCCGCGCGGCCGTGACCGAGTTCCGCGACCAGCTGGCGTCGATCACGGACGGCCGCAGCGACGAGCACGCCGGCCTGTGCTGGCTCCCCGAAGGGGAGGAGAACTACCGCAAGCTGGTCCGCAACTACACGACCACCTCGCGCAGCCCCGAAGAGCTGCACCAGCTCGGTCTCGACATCATCGCGTCGCTGCGCGAGGAGTACGCGGAGATCGGCTCGAAGCTCTGGGGCACCACGGACGTGCCGGAGATCTTCCACCGCCTGCGCACGGAACTGTTGTGGGACAACGAGGACCAGATGGTCGAGAACGCGACCGAGGCGATCGCCCGCGCCGAGGCCGAGGCCCCGAACTGGTTCGGTCGCATGCCGAAGGCCGACTGCGAGGTCCGCCTGGTCGACGAGGCGGGCCGCTCGACGGCCCCGATCGCGTTCTACATGCCGGCGGCGCAGGACGGATCACGTCCGGGCATCTACTGGCTGAACCCGTTGGGTGCCACCGAACGCAGCCGCACGCTGTCCGAGGTGACGGCGTTCCACGAGGCCGTTCCCGGCCACCACTACCAGGTGAGCATCGCGGCCGAGACCGAGATGCACCCCATGCGCAAGTTCGCCTTCATCGAGGCGTACCTGGAGGGCTGGGGTCTCTACACCGAACGCCTCGCGGACGAGATGGGCCTGTACTCGTCGGACGAGCAGCGCCTCGGCATGCTCGGCCTCGACGCGATGCGCGCCGGGCGCCTGGTCGTCGACACCGGTCTGCACGCGTTCGGCTGGTCGCGCCGGCAGGCCGTCGACTACCTGCGCGAGAACACCGTGATGGCCGAGCCCGAGATCATCTCGGAGGTCGACCGGTACATCGAGGTGCCCGGTCAGGCGCTCGCGTACATGGTGGGACGCCTGGAGATCCTGCGGATCCGCGGTGAGGCCGAGCGGAAGCTGGGCGAGGAGTTCGACGTGCGCGCGTTCCACGACCTGGTGGTGGGGAGCGGCGCGGTGCCGCTCTCCACCCTCGACCAGATCGTCACGGCGTGGGCCGACGCTCCATGACGGAGTGCCGCTTCGAGTAGGCGAAGTAGATGATCAGGCCGATCACGAACCAGATCGCGAACCTCAGCCAGGTCTCCGGGGTCAGGAACGTGATCAGCCAGATCGAGAAGATCACGCCGATGATCGGCACCACGGGCATGCCCGGCGTCCTGAACGTCCTCGGGAGGTCGGGTTGCTTGTAGCGCAACACGATCACGGCGATGCACACCACGACGAACGCCAGCAGGATGCCGATGTTGGTGAGTTCGGCGGCCTCCGCGATCGGCAGGAACCCGGCGATGACCGCCGAGGCGACGCCCAGCACCCAGGTGATGCGCGACGGCACGTGCTTCACCGGGTGCGACTTCGCGAACCACTGCGGCAACAGGCCGTCGCGGCTCATCGAGTAGCCGACGCGGGCCGCGCCCATCATGAACGTGAACAGCACCGTCGTGATGCCGAGGATCGCGCCGACGCTGATCACGATCCCGAGCGCGGGCAGGCCGATGTCGGCGAACGCCGTGGCGAACGCGGACTCCGAGTCGACGTCCTGGTAGTTCACCATGCCGGTGAGCACGAGACAGGCCAGCACGTACAGCACCATCGACACCGCGAGCGAGTAGATGATCGCCTTCGGCATGTGCCGTTGCGAGTCCTTGGACTCCTCCGCGGCCGTCGACATGGCGTCGTAGCCGAACACCGCGAAGAACACCGTCGCAGCGCCCGTGAGCGCACCCGAGATGCCGAACGGGAAGAACGGGTTGTAGTTGTCCGTGTTGATGTGGAACGCGCCGACGATGATGACCAGCGCCACCACCGCGATCTTCAGGTACACCAACGTCGTTTCGAACCGTGCGGCGTTCTTCATGCCCATGTTCAGCACGTACGCGATGAGCAGGCACAGCAGCACGGCGAACAGGTTCACCTTGTACGTGCCGGCGGCCACGTCACCTGTTTCGGTTCCTGGAGCGCCGAGCATCCATTGCGGCAGATGGATGTCGAGCAGGCTCAGCAGTTCGGTGAAGTAACCGGAGATCCCGATCGCGACCACCGCCACGATCGCGGTGTACTCGAGCAACAGGTCCCAGCCGATGAACCAGCCGACGATCTCGCCCAGCACCGCGTAGCCGTAGGTGTAGGCGCTGCCCGCCTTGGGGATCAGGCCCGCGAACTCCGCGTACGAGAACGCCGCCGCCGCGCTCGCGACACCGGCCACGAGGAACGAGATGAGCACGGCCGGTCCGGCGGTCTTGTTCGCGACGGCACCGGCGAGCGAGAAGATGCCCGCGCCGATGATGCCGCCGATGCCGATCGCCGTCAGCTGCCACAGGCCCAACGTTCTGGTGAGCCCGTCGCCCTTGTCCTCGGCGATCTGTTCTATGGGCTTGCGCCGGAAAACGCCCTGCGTAGTCATGGGGACACTGTCACGCCATTCGCGTTCAGCCGCAGACCAGCAGGGCGTTTTGTGCCTTTTCTACGAGCGGGTGAACACGATCTTGCCCGCGGTGTCGCCGTCCAGCATCGCCTTGAGGCCCTGCTCGGCGTCCTCGAACGCCAGCTCGGCGCCGATCTGCGGCTTGAGGTCGTTCAGGGCGCAGAACCGGATGAGGTCGCCCAGCTCCTCGCGGGTGCCCATGGTCGAGCCGACCACGCGCAGCTGGAGGAAGAAGAGGCGCTGGAGTTCGGCGGCGGACGCGTCACCGGACGTCGCGCCCGAGATCACCACGATGCCGCCGGGCTTGAGGGCCTTCATCGAGTGCGACCAGGTGGCCTTGCCGACGGTCTCGAACACCGCGTCGACCCGTTCCGGCAGCCGGGCGCCGGACTCGAACGTGTCGTGCGCGCCCAGCGTCTTCGCCAGCGCGCGCTTCTCCTCCGTGCGGCCCGTGACCCACACACGGAAGCCCGCTGCCCGTCCGAGCTGGATCAGTGCCGTCGAGACACCACCCGACGCGCCCTGCACCAGCATCGTCTGGCCGGGGCGCAGACCGGACTTCACGAACAGCATCCGGTACGCCGTCAGCCACGCCGTGCCCATGCAGGCGGCCTCGGCGAACGTGAGGTCCGCGGGCTTCGGCAGCGCGTTGCGGGCAGGCACCACCACGTAGTCGGCGAACGTGCCCTGGTGCTTCTCGGTGAGCAGCGTGCGCCCGGGGTCGAGCGTCTCCTCACCGGCCCAGTTCGGGTCGCCGATGACGGAGTGCAGCACCACCTCGGTGCCGTCGTCGAGGACGCCCGCGCCGTCGCAGCCGAGGATCATCGGGAACCGCTCGGGCTTGATGCCGACGCCGCGCAACGTCCACAGGTCGTGCATGTTGAGGCTGGCCGCCTTGACCGCGACGCGCACCCACCCGTTCGGGACCTCGGGCTCGGGGCGCTCGCCGACGCGGAGCGACGCCAGCGGGTTCTCAGGACTGGGTTCTGCTGCGTAAACGGCGAACATGGTTCGCAACATACCCATCTTGAACGTGGCCAAATGCCGTGACACGGGTCACGCGACTACGCTCGGGCGGGTGGACTGGTTGGTGCAGTGGTGGGACGGGGTCGAGCTGTGGGTCGTGCAGCTGCCCGTCGCCGTGCAGTTCCCCGTCGTGATGATCGTGGTGTTGCCTTTGTGCTTGGGCGTGGCGCGGCTGATCGACCGGGTCGCTGACTGGGGTGCGAACAACCCCGCGTCCGTCGGGACCCCCGAGCCCGAACCGGAGCCCGAATCGGAGAAGGTCGCCGCGTGAGTCCTGGTCGTCGCCTGACCGTCGCACTGGTCGGGCTCATCGCCCTCGTCGTCATCGGGTGGTTCGTCAAGGACACCACGTCCTCGGCGCCTCCCACCGAGTCGACGAAGCCCGCGGCGTCGAGCGCAGCCACGCAGGGCGTTCCCGGGGCCAGCGCCTCGGGGCTCGACGTGCAGGCGCTGTCGAAGCTGCCGGTCGAGGCCGCGAAGACGTGGAAGCTGATCGAGGCCAACGGGCCGTTCCCGTACCCGCGCAACGACGGCGTGACGTTCCAGAACCGCGAGAAGCGGCTGCCGGCCAAGAACTCCGGGTACTACAAGGAGTACACGGTGCCGACGCCGGGAAGCCCCGACCGGGGCGCGCGGCGGATCGTCACCGGGTCGTCGAAAGAGGTCTTCTACACCGGGGACCACTATTCGTCGTTCGTCGTGGTGGACGTGACCAAATGAAACGGCACATTCTCGTTTCGGAAAAAGCCGCCGCGATCTCGGCCATTGCGCGCGCTTTGGACTTCCCGTCGTGGTTCGGGCAGAACCTCGACGCGTTGTACGACAGCCTGACGGACCTCTCGTGGTTGCCCGCGGGGGAGTACGTGCTGGTAGTGCCCTCGGACCTGGACTCCTCCGTGCTGGAGGTGCTGCGGGACGCGGCGAAGCAGACCGCTGGTTCAGGTGACCGGAAAGTGCGGGTGATTCGCACGGAAAGGTGACGTGTGCTGCGCATTTCCCGTCCGGAGTGGACAGTGCCGTTCCATGGGAATGCAATTCCGTCGCCTGAGCTGTGTGCTCGGCGTTGCCGTCGTCGTCGGAATGAC
The DNA here is from genome assembly GCF_030269365.1 of Lentzea sp. NBRC 102530. Taxonomy (GTDB): domain Bacteria; phylum Actinomycetota; class Actinomycetes; order Mycobacteriales; family Pseudonocardiaceae; genus Lentzea. Next base: position 171,749 of record NZ_BSTF01000018.1, on the reverse strand, counting down.
GTGCCCGGCGGTGTCGTTCGCCGGTGACCCCGACTGCTCGCAGGAGGGGCCCTTCACGCCGTTCGAGACGATCGACGGCGACAACCCCGTGACGATGATGAACGGCCGCGTGGTCGAGCTGCGCGCGTCGAACAAGTCGAAGTGCGCGTGGGGGCGCATCTCGCACGGGACGCCCGGCGAGGAGATCTGGACCGACCGCAAGGAGCCCTCGGCGAACTCGCACGAGGGCTTCCTCGGGTACACCAGGATCGACTCGGGTTCCGCGAAGTACACCGATGCGTTCAAGAACGACGGGCGGGTCATGCGCGCCTGCGGGTCGTCCCAGGGCGTGATCGAGTGCACCGGCTGGTTCTAGTCGGCGGGCACCCAGGAGGGCTTGCGCTTCTCCCTGAACGCGGTGATGCCCTCCTGGCCCTCCGGTCCGCCGAAGTGCTGCGCTGACAACGCGAGCATGTCCGCGAAGACCTCGCCGAGGTTCGTGGACCGTTCCTGCTGGAGCATGTTCTTCGTGGCCGCGAGCGCGTTCGGGGCACCGAGGGCGAGCATGTCGGTGTAGCGGCGGACCTCGGCCGCGACGTCGTCGGTGGCGGCGTTGAGCAGGCCGATCTCCTTGGCGCGCTGGGCGTCGAAGGTCTCGCCGGTCAGGAACAGCTCGTGGGCCTGGCGGGGGAGCAGCCGCGGCAGCACCGTGACGGAGATGACGGCGGGCACGACACCGATCCGGACCTCGCTGAACGCGAACGTCGCCTTGACGTCCGCGACGGCGATGTCGCACGCCGCCACGATGCCGACGCCACCCGCGCGGGCCGGACCGTTGAGCGCGGCGACGACCGGCTTCGGACTGGTCCAGAGCTGCTCGAGGATCGCGGGGAACTCGTTGACGCCCTGGTCTCCCGCGCTCGCGCCGGCGGCCTCCTTGAGGTCCATGCCGGAGCAGAACACGGAACCCGTGTGCGTCAGCACGACCACTCGCACGTCGTCGTCCTTCGCCGCGTTGCTCAGGTGGTCCCTGAGTTCGCGGCGCAGCTGTGACGACAGCGCGTTGCGGTTGTGCGGGGAGTCCAGCGTGATCGTCGCGATGCCACGCTGCACCTCGTAGTGGACCAGCTCGTCTGCCATGTCGCTGACCTTAGCTGCTCCCGTTCATTGACAGCATGCTGTCAATTATGACAGTCTGCTGTCATGACACAGACGGTGTACCTCGCCCTGACCGACCGGCTCGCGGACTGGGAGTACGGGCACGTGGCGGCGCAGGTGAACATCCAGCACTTCCAGCAGCAGCCGGGCCGGTACGAGATCCGGACGGTGGGCCTGTCGCTCGACCCGATCCGCACGGTCGGCGGGGTGCGGATGCTGCCGGACGTGACGCTGGCGGACGTTTCCGTCGAGGACGCGGCGATGCTCGTGCTGCCGGGCGGCGACGGCTGGGAGGACACCTCGGTGGCGGCGGCGTTCGGTGAGCTGGCGCGGCGGTTCCGTGCGGCGGGCAAGCCGGTGGCCGCGATCTGCGGCGCGACAGTGGCCCTGGCGGGTGCCGGGTTGCTCGACGACGTGGCGCACACGTCGAACTTCGTTGGTGCGCTTGGCTCTTACGGCGGTGCCTCGATGTACCGCGACGAACGCGTCGTGCGCGACCAGGGCGTGATCACGGCCGGTGGGGCTTCCTCGTTGGAATTCGCCCGCGAGGTGCTGGCGGAGCTGGAGACTTTTGCGCCGCGCACTCTGCAGGCCTGGTACGAGTGGAACCGCGAGGACACCGCCGAGGCGTTCGGAAAGCTGGTGGCGAGTGTCCAGGACTGAGTCCGGCGACGTCCTGACCGACGTCGTGATGCGCACTTTCCGTCTCTACGGCGCTTTTCTCGACGCGGCCGAGGTGATGACGAAGCCGGTGGGCCTGACCGCGGCGTGGTGGCAGGTGCTCGGCGCCGTGCTGCGTGAGCCGTTGCCCGTGTCGGGGGTGGCGCGCGAGATGGGGCTGACCCGCCAGTCCGTCCAGCGGATCGCGGACCTGTTGGTGGACAAGGGGTTGGCCGAGTACGTACCGAACCCCGCGCACGCCCGCGCGAAGCTCGTGCGGCCGACGGCCGAGGGGTACGAGGCCATCTCCCGTCTGAGGGAGGCGCAACACGAGTGGGCCAACCGCGTCAGTGCGCAGGTCTCGCTGGAAGACCTGCGCACGACGCTCGCCACGATGACCGCTCTGGTCGCGGCTACGTCCTGATGCCCGGCAGGGGGTGGGGCATCAGTGGTCAGCCGATCGTGGTCGTGGTGAGGACGGGGCTGGGGTCCGGGTAGCCCTTCGCGGCGGCGTTGACCGGGAACCCGATGACGCTGACGACCGCGGTGAAGGTGAGGCCGGGCGCGTCGTAGCTGGTGCCACCCAGCTTCGTGGTGATCGTCCCGGTCCCGCCGGCCTGCAGGGTGATCGTGACCGTCGGCAGCTCGAAGTCCGCGCCGCCCTTGATCGGTCCGGGCACGCTGAGCACGACGTCGTTGCCCTGCAAGGCAACCGTGGGCGTGCCGCCCAAGCCCGACCCGCCGGACAGCGAGGCGGACGTGAACGTGGAGTTGGCCGGCACCGGCAACCTGAGCGCCAGGCCCTTGATCTCCCGCACCTGCCGCCCACCGGCCTCGGCCGGAACCTTGTTCAACGCCGGGTCGATGGTGACCACCACGGCGCCGTTGGGTGCGACGGTGGCGGGCGCCGAAGCGTCGAGCCCTTGGTCGAGCGTGAAGTCCGACGTCTGCCCGACGGCACTCGCCCGGAGTTTGTAGGTGACGGTCTGCGGAGCTGCGGACGCGTTGGTGGCGAACAGGAGCATCGGCACCAACGCTGCTGCGGTGGCGATTCCGGCTAGCTTCATGGCCTCTCCCCGTTGAGTGGACGAGGGACACTTCCAGCACGCGGCGTAACCACCTGACTACTCATGAGTAGGTTTCACGTCAACAGTTCACACTTCACATCGCCCGAACGGCTGCGCGCATTCGATCTTGTGGCGGCGGCGGAAAGTGGTGGCCCGGGGCGGTGCCGCAGCTCAGCACGGTGGGGCGGTACGGCGGAGCGGCCGGGGTCAAATGTGCTAGGCTTTGCCCAGAGCCTTCGCCGCTAGGTGGAGGAAGTGAGCCCAGGTGCGCGTCCGGACGGTCGCTGCCTGGGCTTCGCGCTTTCTAGAGGTCTCCCAAGTTGGCGACGGTCCCGGTGATCGGCCCGATGCGTCGCTTCCAGTCGCCACCTGCTCCGTGGCACCAAGCGAGAGCGTCGCTGACCCACAACGCCGGTTCTGCTGACGACTGGATGTGCTCGTAGACCAGCCCGGCGTCGTGCGCCTTGGTGCGAGTACCGATGACCAGCCTGTCGCGTCCGTTGGCCACGGGGTCGCGCGAGTCGAACACCAGACGAGTCACGCCCAGCCCGATGGCGTCCTCGACCAGCAGTGGGAGCAGCTTCGACCTGACCCGCTCGCTCTTGCCCCGGCCGACGTAGAAGTTGACGAGCAGGTCGCAGCACGCCAGCTTGTCGGCGATCAGCCTGCGGCGCGCGGGTTTCTCGGTCTTGAAGTGCACGCGTCGTGAGCCGGGGAGCAGAAGGCCGCGCATCATCGAGCGGGTGGAGTGCAACGTGCTCGGGGTGATCAGCACGGCTGCCATGAGGTAGCCGCTGCGCTCCGACTCGTCGACGAACATATGCATCCAAACAGGATCGCAGGTGCTCCTGACGATTCCCAGCCGGGTCGTTGCAGACGAGCCAAGGAACTGCTTGCACGCGCACAAGAACTAGGCGGCGACGATCTGGCGGGCCAGCGCCGAGTCGTAGCGGTCCAGCACGAGCTGCGCCACCTCGACGTCATCGCCCAACGGCCGCGCCACCACGGCGTCGCCGGCCAGCGAAGCCACCTTGTCCGGCAGCAACCCCGGCGCCAGGAACCACGGGGCGACCGCGATCCGAGCGGCACCCCGAGCCTTCAACCGGGCGACGGCCTCCGGCACGGTGGGCGAAGCGATGGAGGCGAAAGCCACCTCCACCCCGGCCCATCCGGACTCCCGCGCCCACCGCCGCGCCACCGCCGCCACGGCCTCGTTGGCCGGAGCGTGCGAGGACCCGGCCCCGGCCAGAACGACACCCAGAGACGGGTCACCGAAGGAAACCCCCGCCTCCGACAACCGCCGAAGAGCAGCCGACTCCAACCGAGGATCGGGCCCCAGCACGTCGGAGACGACGGCGGGCACCCGCGACTCGGCGACGGCGGCCGGCACGTCGACACGGGCGTGATAAGCCTTGCCCAGCAACAAAGGCACGACCACGGAAGGCCCGCGCAACACATCGCTCAGCCGAGGCGCGCACAGGTCCAGGAAGCACCCGCGCACGTCCAACTCGGGCCGCAGCGACCGCACCACGTCCAGCAAGGCGTGGATCGACGCGGCCGAACGGGGGTCACGGCTGCCGTGCGCGACGGCGACAAGAGGAATCACAGCGCCCCCGTCAGTCCACGGGCGCGCAGCACAGCGCGCTCCAACGGGCGGAACAGCAGCAGCTCGATCCCAATGCCCACGAGGAGGATCAGGAAGATCGCCGCGATCACCATGTTGATGTCGTTCAACGACGACCCGTTGTGCAGGTACTGCCCGAGCCCGACGCCGAGCTGCGGCGAGGTGGCGATGATCTCCGCGGCCATCAGCGAACGCCACGAGAACGCCCATCCCTGCTTGAGACCCGCCAGATAGCCGGGCAGGGCCGCGGGCAGCAGGATGTGCCGGGCGGAGGCGAACCGACCGGCCCCCAGCGCCCGCCCGACGCGGGGCAGCAGCGGCGGGATCTGGTCGATGCCGGCCACCAGGCCGTTCGCGATCGACGGCACGGAACCCATCAGCACCACGAAGTAGATCGTCGACGGCGTCACGCCGAACCACAGGATCGCGGCCGGCACCCACGCCACGGACGGCAGCGACTGCAGGCCGGTCAGCAGGGACCCGATCGCCGCGCGCACCACCCGCACCTTGGCGATCAGCAACCCCAGCGGCGTGGCGATCAGCACCGCCGCGAGGAACCCGAGCACCGCGCGGTGCAACGACGTCCACAGGATGCCGAACGCCTCGCCGGTGGAGATCGAGCGGACGAGTTCGTTCCACACGTTCACCGGCGCGGGCAGCTGGAACTCGGGCAGCAGCGCCGAAGCCCACAACGCCTGCCACACGCCGAGGAGCAGCGCGAAGGCGATGAGCGGCGGCACGCCCGTCTTCAGGAAACGGCGCCAGAGCGGAGGCTTGTGCGCCGAGACCGGCACGTCCAGAGCGTCCAGGCCGGCGCCGACCTTGTCGAGCGTGTCAGGAGGCGTGGCCACTGATGACCTCTCGCAGATGGGTGTTGATCTCGTCGAGAACGGCGTCGGAAGAGTCGGTCACGTCCCACTCGCGCACCACGCGGCCGGGGCGCGAGGACAGCAGCACGACGCGCTGGCCGAGGCGGACGGCCTCACGCACGTCGTGCGTCACGAAGATGATGGCGGTGTTCGTGGTTTCCCACACGCGCAGCAGTTCGCTTTGCAGCACGTCACGCGTGATGGCGTCCAACGCCGCGAAGGGCTCGTCCATCAGCAGCAGAGCAGGCGAACCGTCAGCGGACACGGTGGTGGACGCCAGCGCGCGAGCCAGGGCCACGCGCTGACGCATACCACCGGAGAGCTCGTGCGGACGCTTGTCCGCGACGTCGCCCAGCCGCACCAGTTCCAGCAGCTCCAACGCACGGCGCTTGCGCGCCAGACGGCCGACGCCGGCGAAGCGCAGCGCCAGTTCGACGTTGCGGGCCGCGGTCAGCCACGGCATCAAAGCGGGTTCCTGGAACATCACGGCCGGGCGCGAGGTGTTGATCTGCAGCTCGCCGGACGTCGCGCCGTCGAGGCCCGCGACGATGTTGAGCAGCGTGCTCTTGCCGCAGCCGGACGCGCCGAGAAGACACACGAACTCGCCGGGCTTGACCTTGAGGTCCACCCCGTCGAGCGCCACCACGGCCGAACTGCCGTGGCCGAAGACCTTGCGGACGGCCGACAGTGCGACGGCGGTGTCCGCGGTGGACAGAAGAGCGGTTTCGAGCGTGGCGGTCATGGTGTGTCTTCCCCTCGCGTCAGAAGTGCTACTTCTTGTCCAGGCCCGCGGCCTGCACCTGCGGCTTGCCCTGCGCCTGCAGGACCTTGTTCAGCACCGTGAAGTCGGCGTACCCGGCGACGTTCGCGGCCTCCTTGGCCACCCCGGCGGTCACGGCGTCCTTCGCGAGCTGCGGGAAGTGCTTGGCCTGCGCGTCGGTGGTCAGCTCGATGTTGTCCCACGCGGCGTCGAGGATCTTGTCGCCGAGCTTCTTGGACGTGAGCTTCTCCAGGTGCGCGTTGGCGGCCTTCTTGGCCTCGTCCTTGTTGGCCTTCGCCCAGTCGATCGCGGCGACGTGGCCCTTCAGCACGGCCTCGACGGTCTCCGGGTGCTCCTGCAGGAACTTCGTCCGCACGATGACGACGGTGGTCGGGAACGCCCCGCCCTCCCACAGCGTCTTCTCGTCGAGCAGCACCTTGCCACCGCCCTCGGCGACGATGCGGGACGACCACGGCTGCGGCGCCCACGCGGCCTGGATGTCGCCCTTCTTGAACAGGTCGAGCGAGGCGGCGTTCTCCACGTTCTGCACGGTGACCTGACCGGTGAGGTTCTTCTCCGCCAGGTACTTCTTCAGCGACACGTCCTGCGTGTTCGCGAGCTGCGGCGTGGCGACGACCTTGCCCTTGAGGTCCTCGATCGAGTTGATCTCGGGCTTCACCACGAGCTGCGCACCGCCCGAGGTGGCGCCCGCGATGAGCTTCACGGCCTCGCCCTTGGACTTCGAGTAGGCGTTGATCGCCGGGCCGGAGCCGATGTAGGCGATGTCGAGCGACTCGCCCAGCAGGGCGTTGACCTCGTCGGGGCCCGCGTTGAACGTCTGCGTCGTGAGCTTGGTGTTGCCGAGTTCCTTGGCGTACAAGCCCTTCTCGACGCCGATCAGCGCGGCGGCGTGGGTGATGTTCGGGAAGTACCCGAGGCGGACCTCGGCGGCGGCGCCCTTGGACTCGGCGGCGGGGGTGTCACTGCTTCCGGCGCGGCTGCACCCGGAGATGGCTGTCAGAGCGATCAGAGCGACGGCAAGGGCGGGCTTGAGGTTCACGGGGTTTCAGGCCTTTCAGGGACCGGGGGAGACGAGGGCGTGGTTGTCGGGGGTAGCGGTGCTACCCCCGGTACAGCTCTCCACGCCGTTCTCGAGCAGCGGCAGCGGAGCCCCGACCAGACCGGCGGCGAGAGTGGAACCGTCACTCGCGTCGATCACCAGGAAGGACCCGGTGCGCCGGCTGAAGCTGTAGTCGTCCAGCGGTACGGGCTCTGCGAGACGCAGAGCCACTCGGCCGATCTCGTTCAGCTCCAACGAGGCAGGGCCGTCCACACTGGACAGTTTCTGCTCGTCGAAGCGGTCGCGCAGGTCGGTGACCATCGCCTGCACGGTGCGCGTGCCGTGCTTGACGAGGACTCGGGCGCCGGGGCGCAGCGGCTTCTCCGCGAGCCAGCAGAGGGTGGCGTCCAGCTCGTCGGTGACGGTGGGTTCGTTGCCCGCCACCGAGATCAGGTCGCCCCGGGAGATGTCGATGTCGTCGGCCAGCAGCAGCGTGACGGACTGGCCGGCCGCCGCTTCGGCCAGTTCGCCATCTGCCGTGTCGATCTTGGTGACGGTCGAGCGCCGCCCCGACGGGAGGACCACGACCTCGTCGCCCGGCTTGACCGTGCCCGCCGCGACCAGGCCCGCGTAGCCGCGGTAGTCGAGGTGTTCGGCCGTGCGCGGGCGGATCACGTACTGCACCGGGAACCGGAACGGCGCGTCGTGCGGGTCGGGCTCGACCGGCACGGTCTCCAGGTGCTCCAGCAGGGTCGGGCCGGAGTACCAGGGCGTGTTCGCGGACTTCTCCACGACGTTGTCGCCCGCCAGCGCCGACACCGGGATCTCGACCACCGAGTCCTCGGTGTAGCCCAGCGCCGTGGCGTGCGCGGTGAACTCCTTGGCGATGCGGGAGAACATCACCTCGTCGTAGCCCACGAGGTCGATCTTGTTGACCGCCAGCACCAGCCGCGGCACACCCAGCAGCGCCAGCACCGCCGCGTGCCGCCGGGTCTGCTCGATGACGCCCTTGCGCGCGTCGACCAGCAGCACCGCGAGCTGCGCGGTGGACGCGCCTGTCACGGTGTTGCGGGTGTACTGCACGTGACCGGGGGTGTCGGCGAGCACGAACGAGCGCTTGGGCGTCGCGAAGTAGCGGTACGCCACGTCGATCGTGATGCCCTGCTCGCGCTCCGACCGCAGGCCGTCGACCAGCAGCGACAGGTCCGGCGTCGCGAGACCCCGGTCGGCGCTCGCGCGGTGCACGGCGTCCAGGGTGTCCGCGAGCACCGACTTGGTGTCGTAGAGCAGCCTGCCGACGAGCGTGGACTTGCCGTCGTCCACGCTGCCCGCGGTGGCCAGCCTCAACAGGTCGCTCATCTAGAAGTACCCCTCCCGCTTGCGGTCTTCCATGGCGGCCTCGGACAACCGGTCGTCGGCCCGTGTGGCGCCGCGCTCGGTCAGTCGTGACGCGGCGACCTCGGCGATCACCGCGTGGATGTCGGAAGCGTCGGACTCGACGGCGCCCGTGCAGGAGCCGTCGCCGACCGTGCGGTAGCGAACCGTCTTGCGCTCCAGCGTCTCGCCTTCACGCGCGGTGCCCCACGGACCCTCGGCGAGCCACATGCCGTCCCGCAGGAACACGTCGCGCTGATGCGAGTAGTAGATGTCCGGCAGCTCGATGCCCTCGCGCTCGATGTAGTTCCACACGTCGAGCTCGGTCCAGTTGGACAGCGGGAACACGCGGACGTGCTCACCGGCGCGGTGCCGGCCGTTGTAGAGGTTCCACAGCTCGGGGCGCTGCCGCTTCGGGTCCCACTGGCCGAACGCCGTGCGCAGGCTGAAGATCCGCTCCTTCGCGCGGGCGCGTTCCTCGTCCCGGCGGCCACCGCCGAAGACCGCGTCGAACTTGTGCTGCGTGATCGAGTCCAGCAGCGGCACGGTCTGCAACGGGTTGCGCGTGCCGTCCGGGCGTTCCTCCAGACGGCCGTCGTCGATCCAGTCCTGGACCTTCGCGACCTCCAGGCGCAGGCCGTGCCGGGCGACGACGCGGTCGCGGAACTCGATGACCTCGTCGAAGTTGTGCCCGGTGTCGACGTGCAGCAACGGGAACGGCACCGGCGCCGGGTAGAACGCCTTGATCGCGAGGTGCAGCAGCAGTGTCGAGTCCTTGCCGCCGGAGAAGAGGATCACCGGCCGGTCGAACTCGCCCGCCACCTCGCGGAAGATGTGAATGGCCTCGGATTCGAGGCGCCCCAACGTGTCCAGCGCGAGAGTCATCCGTGCAACCCGCATTCCGTCTTCGACTGCCCCGCCCAACGGCCGCTGCGCGCGTCCTGGCCCGGCAGTGGCTTCGAGGTGCACGGCAGGCAGCCGATCGAGGGGTACCCCTCCTGCACCAACAGGTTCTCGAGGATGCCCTTCTCGTGGATGTAGGCGTTGAACTCGTCGTCCGACCACGGCGCGATCGGGTTGATCTTCACCAGGCCGTTGCGGTCGTCCCACTGCACGATCGGCGTGTTCGCGCGGGTGGGCGCGTCGACGCGGCGCACGCCGGTGACCCAGGCGTCGTACTTCGCGAGCTCGCGGCGCAACGGCACGACCTTGCGCAGGTTGCAGCACGTGGCCGGGTCCGACTGGTACAGCAGGCCGAACTCCGCCTCCTGGTCCGCGACGGACTGCTCGGCGGCGGCGTTGACGATCCGCACCTCCGGGTAGACGACCCCGACGGCGTCGCGCACGCCGATGGTCTCCGGGAAGTGGTAGCCCGTCTCCAGGAACAGCACGTCGAAGTTCGGCTTCACCTTGGCGGCGAGGTCGATCAGCACGGCGTCCTGCATGTTCGAGGCGACGATGTAGTTGTCGCCGAACGTCCGCGCGACCCACTCCAGCGCCTCTTCGGGGCTCGCGTCGCGCAGCTCCTGCTCGGCCGCATCGGCGACGATCTTGAGGTCTTCCTTGAGATCGCTCACTTCTTCACCTCCTGCGGCAGGTTGAGCCCGACGAACGAGACCTTGAAGACGCGGCGGCATCCGGTGCACAGCCACGCGTAGCTGGGTTCCTCCTGCGGGCGGAGGTCCTCGTCACCGCAGTAGGGGCAGTAGAACGGCGTCGCGCGTTCGCTCATCGCAGCGAGCCCTCCTCGGCCCGGGCCACCCACTGGGCGAAGCGCTCGTCGGTCTCCCGCTGGGCCACGAAGTTGCGCACCACGCGTTCGACGTACTCGGGCAGCTCGGCCGCGGTGACCTTGTGGCCGCGCAGCTTGCGGCCGAACCCGGCGTCGAGGCCGAGCCCGCCGCCGAGGTGCACCTGGAAGCCCTCGACCTGGTTGCCGCTCTCGTCCGTGACGATCTGGCCCTTGAGGCCGATGTCCGCGGTCTGGATGCGGGCGCAGGAGTTGGGGCAGCCGTTGATGTGCACGGTGATCGGCGCCGTGACGCCGTCGACGATGTCCTTGAGGTTCGCCTCGAGCTGCGTGACGAGGTCCAGCGCGCGGGCCTTGGTCTCGACGATCGCGAGCTTGCAGAACTCGATGCCGGTGCACGCCATGATGCCGCGCCGCCACGGCGACGGGTCGACCTGCAGGCCCAGCTTGGCGAGATCGCTCTTGAGCGTCGGCACCTCGGCGTCCGGCACGTCCAGCACGATGATCTTCTGCTGCGGCGTGAAGCGGACCCGGTTCGAGCCCGCCCGTTCGGCGAACTTGGCCACCTCGACCAGGATCGAACCCGACACGCGGCCGGCGACGGGCGCGGCGCCGACGTAGTTCAGGCCGTCCTTCTGCCTGTGCACGCCGATGTGGTCGAGCGGCTGGTCCAGCTGCTCCGGCGCCGGGCCGTCGATCATCTTGCGACCCAGGTACTCGTCCTCGACGACCTGGCGGAACTTCTCCGGGCCCCAGTCGGCGACGAGGAACTTGATGCGCGCGCGGTGGCGCAGGCGGCGGTAGCCGTAGTCGCGGAAGACGGAGATGACCGCCTCCCACACGTCCGGCACCTCGTCGAGCGGCACCCAGGCGCCCAACCGCTTGCCCAGCATGGGGTTCGTGGACAGGCCGCCGCCGACCCAGAGGTCGAAGCCGGGGCCGTGCTCGGGGTGGTTCACCCCGACGAACGCGATGTCGTGGATCTCGTGCGCGACGTCTTGGAGGCCGGAGATGGCCGTCTTGAACTTGCGCGGCAGGTTCGAGAAGCGCGGGTCGCCGATGTAGCGCTCGAGGATGGTGTCGATGGCCGGCTGGCCGTTGATGATCTCGTCGGAGGAGATGCCCGCGACCGGCGAACCGAGGATGACGCGCGGGCTGTCGCCACACGCCTCCATCGTCGTCAGGTTCACCGCTTCGAGCTTCTGCCAGATCGTGGGGACGTCCTCGACGCGGATCCAGTGGTACTGGATGTTCTGCCGGTCGGTGATGTCCGCGGTGTCGCGGGCGTAGGTCTGCGAGATCTCGCCCAGGACCGTCAGCTGCTCGGTGGTGAGCGCGCCGCCGTCGCTGCGCACGCGCATCATGAAGAACTCGTCGTCCAGCTCCTCCGGCTCCAGCGTGGCCGTGCGGCCGCCGTCGATGCCGGGCTTGCGCTGCGTGTAGAGGCCGTACCACCGGAACCGCCCGCGCAGGTCGGCCGGGTCGATGGAGTCGAAGCCGCCGTGGGCGTAGATGTTCTCGATGCGGGCGCGGACGTTGAGCGGGTTGTCGTCCTTCTTGCTCCGCTCGTTGGGGTTCAGCGGCTCTCGGTATCCGAGTGCCCACTGCCCCTCGCCGCGACGCTGCTTGGCGCGCGGTGACGTCTGCGGCGGGACCATCGCCATCCTCCGGGGTTTCGAGGCGCTTCGTGCGCGTGCGAGCCCGGAGGTGCTTGTGGTGGGGGCGTCGTCAGCGCACCAAGCGCTGACGGGAACAAATCAGCGCAGGGTCATGCCGAACGACGGCACATCGCGCTGGAGACACGACGGAAGTCGACGTGGCGGCGGGCCACGAGGCGGACTCCAGTCGAATGCATGACCTCAGTGTGCATGCCGTCCAGACCGTGGTCCACCGCCAACCGAATGCTGGGATCCACGAGGAGAAGTTGACATCTTCTGCCGGTTTCGCTCTGTGATAGTTCTGTCACCGACAGACACTTCGCCTGGTCGGACACCGCCGTTCGGGCCGCGTGGGGGACACTGAGAGTCATGCCCTCCGCTCTGCCCGAAGGCGAGCCCGCGCCCGCCGACGGTTCGCTGCCCAGTTCCGCTCTCGCCGGTGTCGGTTCGCGCCCGTTCGGCATCTACGTGCACGTGCCGTTCTGCGCGACCCGCTGCGGCTACTGCGACTTCAACACCTACACGCCCGGCGAACTCGGCACCTCCGCCTCACCCGAGTCGTGGCTCGAGGGCCTGCGCCGCGAACTCGACCTCGCCGCGTCCGTGCTCGGATCGCCCCCGCCGGCCGAAACCGTGTTCGTGGGCGGCGGAACGCCTTCTTTGCTCGGCGCCTCGGGTCTTCGCGACGTCCTGGACGCCGTGCGGCAGTCCTTCGGCCTGGCCCCCGGCGCCGAGGTGACGACCGAGTCGAACCCCGAGTCGACCTCTTCTTCGTTCTTCGAGGGAATCCGGGACGCCGGCTACACCCGTGTCTCCCTGGGCATGCAGTCGGCGGCCCGCCACGTCCTCGCCGTGCTGGACCGCAAGCACACCCCCGGCCGTCCGGGTGAAGCCGCCCGCGAGGCACGCGCCGCCGGGTTCGAGCACGTGAACCTGGACCTGATCTACGGCACGCCGGGGGAGCGCCCCTCGGACCTCGCCGCGTCCCTGGACGCCGTGCTGGCCGCGGGCGTCGACCACGTGTCCGCCTACGCGTTGATCGTCGAGGACGGCACCGGTCTCGCCCGCCGCATCCGCCGGGGCGACCTCCCGATGCCCGACGACGACGTGCTGGCGTCGTCCTACGAGATGGTCGACTCCGTGCTGAGCGGTGCCGGCTTCTCCTGGTACGAGGTGTCGAACTGGGCGACCTCGGCCTCGGCCCGGTGCCGCCACAACGTCCTGTACTGGAAGGGCGCCGACTGGTGGGGCTTCGGCCCCGGCGCGCACAGCCACGTCGGCGGCGTCCGGTTCTGGAACGTCAAGCACCCGGCCCGCTACTCGTCCCTGCTGGCCGAGGGCAACTCGCCCGCCGCGGGGCGCGAGACGTTGTCCCTCGAAGACCAGCGCGTGGAACGGGTGCTGCTCGAACTGCGCCTGGCCGAGGGCCTGCCGCTCGACGTGCTGGACGCCGAAGGGCGGGACGCGGCCAAACAGGCGGTCGCCGACGGGCTGCTGGAGCCGCTCGACGACCGCTGCGTGCTCACCGACCGGGGCCGGCTACTCGCCGACGCCGTGGTCAGGCGCTTGTTGCCTTAGTTCAGCGGGCGCGCAGGTCGTGCTGGCTGAACACCTCGACGACCTCCTCGCCGTTCTTCAGGTAGGTCGCGGTGCCCCACCACAGCCCGTCCTCGCGCCTGACCTCCTCCCACACCACGGTTCCCTCCCACCACTGGTCGTCGCTGTGGACCAGGCACGGTCTCCCCGGTTCCGGCTCAGGTGGCCGCAGCCACACCACTTCGCCCACGTTTGGACCCTAGCGAGCGGCACCGACAAAAACCGGAGCCCCGATCGAGCACGACTTCAGAGCGCGCACCAGGCAGGAATCCGGCTGGGTAAACTCGGGTGCAGTGGACACGGAGGTGAACAGCGGTGAACGCCGATGAGCGTCGGTTCGAGGTGCTGCGCGCCATCGTCGCCGACTACGTGTCCAACCAGGAGCCCGTCGGGTCGAAAGCCCTGGTCGAGAGGCACAACCTGGGTGTGTCGAGCGCGACCGTGCGCAACGACATGGCCGCGCTGGAGGACGACGGGTACATCGCCCAGCCGCACACCAGCGCCGGGCGCGTGCCGACGGACAAGGGCTACCGGCTGTTCGTGGACAAGCTGAGCGAGGTCAAGCCGCTCTCGCAGGCCGAGAAGCGGGCGATCCGCAGCTTCCTGGACGGGGCGATCGACCTCGACGACGTGATGCGCCGCAGCGTCCGGCTGCTCGCCCAGCTGACGCGGCAGGTCGCGGTGATCCAGGTGCCGACGTTGTCGCGCGCGGCCGTGCGGCACCTGGAGGTGCTGCCGATCACGCCGTCGCGGCTGATGCTGGTGCTGATCACCGACACCGGGCGCGTCGACCAGCGGATCGTGGAGCTCGGGGACGTCATCTCCGAGGAGCACACGGCCCAGTTGCGCGGCGTGCTGAACCAGGCGATGGCGGGTCAGCGGCTCGCGGAGGCGAGTGCCAAGGTCGCCGAGTTGCCGGACGAGGTTCCGTCGAACCTGCGCGACCCGATGCTGCGAGTCGCTACTGTGCTCATCGAGACGTTGGTGGAGCACCCCGAAGAACGGCTGGTGCTCGGCGGCACCGCGAACCTCACGCGCAGCATCACCGACTTCCCGGGCTCGCTGCGCCAGGTGCTCGAGGCGTTGGAGGAGCAGGTCGTCGTGCTCAAGCTGCTCGCCGCCTCCCGGGACCCCGGCCGCGTGCTGGTGCGCATCGGCGAGGAGAACGAGGCCGCGGAGATGCGCAGCACGTCCGTGGTGTCGATCGGCTACGGCAGCCGGGACAACCCGCTCGGCGGGCTCGGTGTGGTGGGGCCCACTCGCATGGACTACCCGGGAACCATGGCGGCCGTCCGCGCGGTTGCCAACTACGTCGGTGAGATCCTGACCGGTCGTTGATCAGAAACTTCTTGCACTTGAGATGAACATGAAAGCGAACAAGGTGGCCAGGGATTACTACGGCATCCTCGGTGTCTCGCAGAACGCGACACAGGATGAGATCAAGCGCGCCTATCGCAAGCTCGCCAGGCAGCTGCACCCGGACGTCAATCCCAACGAGGAGGCCCGCTTCAAGGAGGTGACGGCCGCCTACGAGGTGTTGTCGAACCCCGAGAAGCGCCGCGTCGTCGACCTGGGAGGCGACCCGCTCGACTCCGGCGGCGGTGGCCGCGCGGGCGGCGACCCGTTCGCGGGCTTCGGCCTCGGCGACATCATGGACGCCTTCTTCGGCGCCTCGTCCGGTGGTGGCCGGGGTCCGCGCAGCCGCGTGCAGCCCGGCTCCGACGCGTTGATCCGGCTCGACATGACGCTGGAGGAGTGCGCGGCGGGCGCCACCCGTGAGCTGACCGTCGACACGGCGATCCTGTGCGACCGCTGCCACGGCGCCGGCACGCAGAACAACTCCAAGCCCGTCCAGTGCGACACCTGCCACGGCCGCGGCGAGGTCCAGTCCGTGCAGCGCTCGTTCCTGGGCCAGGTCGTGACGTCCCGCCCGTGCCCGGTCTGCCGCGGCTACGGCGAGGTCATCCCCGACCCGTGCCAGCAGTGCGCCGGCGACGGCCGCACCCGCTCGCGCCGCACGATCTCCGTGAACATCCCCGCCGGCGTCGCCGAGGGCATGCGCGTGCGGCTCGCGGGCCAGGGCGAGGTCGGCCCCGGCGGCGGCCCGGCCGGTGACCTCTACGTCGAGGTCGAGGAACACCCGCACGAGATCTTCGAACGCGACGGCGCCGACCTGCACTGCATCGTGCAGATCCCGATGACGACGGCCGCGCTGGGCGCCACACTGCCGTTGAAGACCTTGGACGGCGAGGAAGAACTCCAGATCGACCCCGGCACCCAGCCCGGCACGCAGCTCGTGATGACGGGCCGCGGCATGCCGAAGCTGCGGTCCACCGGCCGCGTCGACGGCCGCGGCGACCTGCACGTGCACCTCGAGGTCGTCGTGCCCACCAAGCTCGACGCCGCCCAGTCCGCACTGCTGCGCGACCTCGCCGACCTGCGCGGCGAGAGCGAGCCCTCGTTGGCGCACAACGGCAAGGGCGGCGGAGGCCTGTTCTCCCGCCTGCGTGCCTCGCGCGGCCACCGGTGACGCTGCCGGTCTTCCTCGTCCCGGCGTTGCCGCCGGGCGAGGAGTTCGTGCTGGACGGCCCGGAAGGCCGGCACGCCGCCACGGTCAAGCGCCTGCGCGTGGGTGAAGAGCTCGTGCTGTCCGACGGGTCCGGTGCCCAGGTGCGGTGCGCGGTCGTGGCGGTGGAACGCGACGCGTTGTCGTTGCGGGTGGTCGAACGCTGGGTGGAGCCCGAGCCGACGCCGCGGGTCGTGCTGGCCCAGGCGCTGGTGAAGGGCGACCGGGGCGAGCTCGCCGTCGAGCTCGCCACCGAGGCCGGCGTCGACGGTGTGGTGCCGTGGCGCGCCTCCCGGTGCATCACCAAGTGGGAGGACGGCCCGCGCGGCGCGAAGGCGCTGGGGCGCTGGCGATCCACGGTCCGCGAGGCGGCGAAGCAGGCCCGCCGCTCGCGGGTGCCGGTCGTCGACGAACCCGTGAGCACCACTCAGCTTTCTCAGCGCGTGTCGTCGTCCGCGTTGACGCTCGTGTTGCACGAGAGCGCGGAGGAACGACTCGCCGACGTGCCGTTGCCGGCTGAGGGGGACGTGCTGCTCGTGGTGGGTCCCGAAGGCGGAATCACCCCCGAGGAACTCGACGCGTTGCGATCATCGGGTGCCCGTGTGGTCCGATTGGGGCCAACCGTTCTGCGTGCATCTACCGCCGCGGCCGTTGCTCTTGGTGCCATCGGGGTCCGCACCGCGCGGTGGTGACCCCGATCACTACCGAGATGAACATCGGATGGATTGGCTTGACGGAAGTTGTAGCGAATCCCAGGCCGATGGGGTTACCCTGGATCGCAGAGGGGCTGATTGGTCTATCCGGAAACGGCGTAGACGATTAGGCTCTTCTGACCAAAAGACTCGCCGGACACCTCCCCCCTCGGTCCGGCGTCGGCGCCTCGCGGCGAAGCGACCCCCAGGCTTCGGACCGCGAGGCGCCCCTTTTGGTTTTGGTGCGGGCTGCTCGGCGCTGGCGCGCCTTCGCCGCCCGCACCAAAAGGGTGTCTTTTGGGGGCCGAGCCCCCAAACCCCACGCCGGGGGCAAGCCCCCGGACCCCCGGCGCCCTCGCCTTCGGCGTCGGGCGCCCATCACGGGAACCTCGGCGTCCGTGACGAAACGGGGCGCTGGCCTGCGTAGGTGGCCTTGGTGGCCGACGAAATGTCGCCCTGATCGCCTGCTTGCCAGGTGTGCGGCCTTGTGGCTCGTGTTTTGTCCCCCGATCGTGCTCGGCTGGCGAGCACTTGGTCTCGTGGTGCCTTGTTGGGGCGGTGAAACGTTTTAAGGGGCTTGTGAACGATTACACAACCTCTTGTGCTTGGTTGCGTGAGGGTGTTGCCGTTTTTCTGTACTTTCTGCGTGTGCAGCGAATTGCTTACGGTGACCACGCCAGTCAGTTCGGTGAGCTTTACGAACCGGACGGAGTTGCTCAGGGTGCTGTTGTCGTCATTCACGGTGGTTTTTGGCATCAGCGTTACGGGCTCGAACTCGGGCGGCCGTTGGCCGAGGTGCTGGTTGCTGACGGGTTCCGCGTGTGGAACATCGAGTACCGGCGGGTCGGCGGCGGGGGCGGGTGGCCCGAAACAGGGGACGACGTGCTGGCCGCCATCGACGCCGTTGACCTCGGACCCGTGGTGACCCTCGGGCACAGCGCCGGTGGGCATCTCGCCGTGTGGGCCGCGAAGCGCAGTGCGCGGGTGTGCGGGGCGGTGTCGCAGGCCGGGGTCCTGGACTTCACGCGGCACATCACGCCCCGCGCCTTGGAGTTGTGCGGTGAGGAGCAGTTCGCTGACGCGTCGCCCGCCGCGCTCGTGCCGATCGGGAAGCCCGTGGTGTGCGTGCACGGTGATCGCGACGAGGACGTGCCCGTGGAGCAGTCGATCGGCTTTTGCGCCGTGGAGCCGCAGGCGGAGCTCGTCGTCGTGGAGGGGGCCGGGCACATGGACATGATCACGCCGGGGACCGAGTCGTGGGAGAGGTGCCGCGCGGCTGTCGTCCGGCTTGCCGGCGGCTGCTAGAAAGGGCCGGTGCCGAAGGTTGTCGACCATGAGGAACGTCGCCGCGAACTCGCCGAAGCCGTCTGGCGCATCGTGCGGCGGGACGGGATAGACCACGCCTCGGTGCGCGCGGTCGCCGCCGAGTCCGGGTGGTCGAGCGGGTCGCTGCGCCACTACTTCCCCACGCAGGACGCCCTGCTGGGGTTCGCGATGGAGTTGGCCTACCGGCGGTTCATCGCGCGGCTGGAGCAGATCGACACGTCGGCGGGCAACCGGGAGGTGCTGCGGGCCTTCGCGCACGAGATGCTGGCGCTCGACGAGGACCGGCGCGTCGAGGCCGCCGTGCTGCTGTCGTTCCTGCCGCGGGCGATGGTGGAGCCGTCGCTGCACGAGCTGGAACGCGTCGGCACGCGCGGGCTGTACAGCGAGATCGAGCGGGTGCTCGGTGCGGCGCGGGAAGCCGGCGAGCTGCGGGACGGGGTGGTGCCGCTGAAGGCGGCACGCCGGTTCATCGTGCTCATCGACGGGCTCAACATCCACCACGGCCTCGGGCCCGACGAGCTCACCGCGGCCGACATGGTCGAGGCCGTCGACGAGCAACTGGACGCGTTGTTCGCTTAGCTTGAGGCATGTCCTGTTTGTTCTGCCGGATCGTCGCCGGTGAGGTCCCCGCGACGGTCGTGCACGAGACCAAGACGACGCTCGCGTTCCGCGACATCCAGCCCAAGGCGCCCGTCCACGTGCTGCTGATCCCGCGCGAGCACGTGCCGAACGCCGTCGACCTGGACGGCGACCAGCTCGGCGACCTCTTCGCCGCGGCCAAGGAGGTCGCCGAGGAGGAGGGCGTGGCCGAGTCCGGCTACCGGCTGCTGTTCAACACCGGGCCGGACAGCGGCCAGGAGGTCTTCCACGCCCACCTGCACCTGCTGGGTGGCGAGCGCCTTCAGCCGAGTGCCTGCAGGAGCGGGGCGCGGTAGCGGGCGCGGTCGCCCGGCAGGGTGTCGGCACCCCTCACCATCCAGGTCGCTTCGCCCCACGACTCCAGGCCGTGCTTCCGCACGAACGCGATCACCTCCGGGTCGTGCACGTCGACGCGCACACTCGGGTTGCCGGCCGCGCAGTCGGCGATGAGCGCGCACGCGTCGGCGGGCGTGTCCGCGATGACCGGGCCGATCAGCATCCGCGCCTCACGCACCTGCCACGAGCCCGTGACGCCGTGGTCGGAGATCCGGATCGTGCCCATCCTGAGCAGCGACTCCCACAGGTACGGCCGCGTGATGCCGGTGACCTTGGTGTCGAGCGCGACGATGTCGTCGAGGTCGTCGGCCGTGGCGATGTGCGATACATCAGCTGCGCGGCCGGTGAACTTCCCCGCGTGGATGTCGGTGAAGCCGACGGCGTGGAAGCCCAGCTGCTCGTAGAGCGGGCGGCCCATCTTCGTCGCGAACAACGTCGACACGCCGGTGTCCGGCACGCCGGTATCCAGTACGTGGGACACCAGTCGCCGGGCGTGGCCCTGACGGGCGGCGCGTTCGGCGACGAGCACCATGCTGATCGACGCGAGTTCCGGGTAGCGCGTCACGATCGTCGTGCCGACGAGGCCGTCGTCGTCGAACAGCCCCCAGCCCTCGCCGTGCGCGAGCAGGAACTCCCACTTGCTCTCCTCGCGCGGCCAGGACCGGCTCTCGGCCAGGTCGGAGCACGCTACGAGGTCGTCGCCGGTCAGTCTGCGCAGTTCCACCATCAGTTCCCCCAGAATCGAATCAGCCGAGCGCGTGCGAGGCCGGCGCGAAGTAGCGCGACCGGTCACCCGGGACGTTCTCGACGCCCCGCACCATCAGGACACAGCCGCCGGGACGCGCCTCGAAGCCGTGCCCGGTCAGGTAGGCGGCGACGTCGGCGTCGTCGGTGTCGACCCGGACCTCGCCCCGCCCGGCGGCCACGTCCGCGATCAACGAGCACGCCGCCGCCGCGGAGGACGCGATCAGCGGGCCGATCGTGACACCGGTCGGGTTCGGGCGGGTGGCGACGACGCCGTCGTCGGACACCAGCACCTCGTACGGCCCCGCCGGGGCGAGCACCAGGTCCCAGAACGCCGGCCGGGTGTAGCCGCTCGCCTCGCGGTCGAGGTCGGCGAGCGTCGCGGCGTCCGCGGGCGTCGCCTTCCTCGTCACGCCCGGTGCCGGGCCGTCGATCGTCCCGAAGTGCGCGACGGTCTGCCCGACAGGGTGAAAGCCGAGCCGCTCGTACAGGGGCTGGCCCATCGCCGTCGCGTACAGCACCGAAGGGCTGATGTCCAACATGTTGGACATCAGCTGAGTGCCGATGCCCTGCCGCCCCGCTCGCGACGCGACCAGGACGCCGCTGATCGCCTGGATCTCCGGGTACGGGGTCGTCAGGGCCGTGCCGAGCAGCCCGGACCCGTCGAACGCGCCGTAGCAGGGTCCGAGGGCGAGCATCACCTCCCACTGCTCCGGGGTCCAGCTCCAACCCCGATCCGTGATCAGCTTCATGCACTCGGGTATGTCGTCGACGTCGAGCCTGCGGATCTCCACGATTCACGAGCACACACCGTGAGCAATCCGGTAGCCACTCATTTTCGGCCGGACTAGCATCGACGGCACCAGATCCGAGCGACAGGAAGCAGGCCGGGGCCACGTGGCCGAAGAAACACAGCAGAGCAACAAGGAAGGTCAGTCCCGGTTCGCCGTGCCGGAAGGTGCGGTGCTCACGCTGCTCGGGTCGCGCGACGAGAACCTCCGGCTCGCAGAGGAACTGCTCGACGCCGACGTGCACGTGCGCGGGAACGAGATCACCTTGTCCGGCGACCCCGCCGACGTGGCCTTCGCCGAACGCGTCTTCTCCGAGCTCATCACCCTCGCCGGCCGCGGTCAGGCCATCGACCAGAACAGCGTCCGCCGCATCATCGCGATGCTCAGCGCGAACGACGTCGAGTCGCCGGCCGAGGTCCTGAGCCTCGACATCGTGAGCCGCCGCGGCCGCACGATCAGGCCGAAGACGCTGAACCAGAAGCACTACGTCGACGCGATCGACAAGAACACCATCGTGTTCGGCATCGGCCCCGCCGGCACCGGCAAGACCTACCTCGCCATGGCCAAGGCCGTGCAGGCGTTGCAGAACAAGCAGGTCAACCGCATCATCCTCACCCGCCCGGCCGTCGAGGCGGGCGAGCGCCTGGGTTACCTGCCCGGCACGCTCTACGAGAAGATCGACCCGTACCTGCGCCCGCTCTACGACGCGCTGCACGACATGGTCGACCCGGAGTCGATCCCGCGCCTCACGCAGGCGGGCACGATCGAGGTCGCACCGCTGGCGTTCATGCGCGGCCGGTCGTTGAACGACGCGTTCATCATCCTCGACGAGGCGCAGAACACGACGCCCGAGCAGATGAAGATGTTCCTCACCCGGCTGGGCTTCGGCTCCAAGATGGTGGTGACGGGCGACACGACGCAGGTCGACCTCCCCGGCGGCCAGCGCAGCGGCCTGCGGGTCGTGCGGGACATCCTCGAAGGCGTCGAGGACGTGCACTTCTCCGAGCTGACCAGCCAGGACGTGGTCCGCCACCGCCTGGTCGGCGACATCGTCGACGCGTACGACAAGTGGCAGGTCCGGCAGGACGCGATCGACCAGAACACGCAGCACCACGGACCCGGTGCACGACGGGGTAACCAGCGGCGAGGACGATAGGCGCCGTGAGCATCGAGATCGCCAACGAGTCGGGTGTCGGAGTCGACGAGGGTTCCATCGTCTCCGCCGCCCGCTTCGCGCTGGACCGCATGGGCGTGAGCCCGCTGGCCGAGCTGTCCGTCCTGCTGGTCGAGCTGGACGTCATGGCCGACCTGCACGAGCGCTGGATGGACCTGCCGGGCCCGACGGACGTCATGGCCTTCCCCATGGACGAGCTGGACTCCGCGCGCCGTCCCGACGCGGCGGGTCTCGGCCCGGCGCTGCTCGGGGACATCGTGCTGTGCCCCGCGTTCGCCAAGGACCAGGCCAAGAAGGCGGGCCACAGCCTGCTGGACGAGCTGCACCTGCTGACCGTGCACGGTGTGCTGCACCTGCTCGGCTACGACCACGCCGAGCCCGCGGAGGAACGTGAGATGTTCACGTTGCAGAACCGCATCCTCGGCGACTTCCGCACCGCGCGGGACGAGGCCGAGCGGGCCGCTCACCAGCGCAGCACCGACGACAAGGTGCTCGGAGCGGTCGGCCTGGACGAGAAGACCGACGAAGCCTGACGTCCTCTAGAGAAAACGGACCATGACCGCGAACCCTGCCAGTGTGATCGTGCTGGCCGTTCTGCTCGTGCTCGCCGCTGGTCTGTTCGCGTGTGTGGATGCCGCTCTCGGCACCGTGTCGCGCGCACGGGTCGAGGCCCTGCAACGGCAGGGTCGCTGGGGTACCGGGCAACTGTTGCAGGTCCTCAACGACCGGCCTCGGCACGTCAACCTGTTGCTGTTGCTGCGCCTCGCGTGCGAGATGTCGGCGGCCGTGCTGGTCACGACGGTGTTCCTGGACTACGTGGAACAGGACTGGCTGGCCGTCCTGTACTCGTGCCTGAGCATGCTCGTCGTGTCGTACGTGCTCGTCGGCGTCGGCCCGCGCACGCTCGGCCGTCAGCACCCGTACGCCGTGTCGCTGCTCGCGGCGGGCACCGTTCGTCAGCTCGGGCGCGTGCTCGGGCCGTTGTCGAAGTTGCTGATCCTCATCGGTAACGCCATCACGCCCGGCAAGGGCTTCCGCGAGGGCCCGTTCAGCTCCGAGGTCGAGCTGCGCGAACTCGTCGACATGGCGCAGGAACGCGGCGTCGTGGACGAGGGCGAGCGCGAGATGATCCACTCGGTCTTCGAGCTGGGCGACACGATCACGCGCGAGGTCATGGTGCCGCGCACCGAGATCGTGTGGATCGAGCAGTCGAAGTCGCTGCGGCAGGCGCTCGCGCTGTCGTTGCGCACCGGCTACACCCGCGTGCCGGTGATCGGCGAGAGCGTCGACGACGTGCTCGGCGTGGTGAACCTCAAGGACCTCATGCGGGCCACGCTCGCCGAGGACGAGGACCCGAAGAGCGTCTCCGAGCTGATGCGCCCGATGAGCTTCATCCCGGACAGCAAGCCCATCGCCGACCTGCTGCGCGAGATGCAGGTGTCGCGCCGCCACATGGCGATCGTCGTCGACGAGTACGGCGGCACCGCGGGCCTGCTGACGATCGAGGACATCCTCGAGGAGATCGTCGGCGAGATCACCGACGAGTCCGACACCGACGACCGCCCGCCGGTCGAGCACCTGGAGGACGGCGCGGTGCGGGTCAGCGCGCGCCTGCCGGTCGACGATCTCGACGCGTTGTTCGGCACCGAGCTCGACGACCACGAGGTCGAGACCGTCGGCGGCCTGCTCGCGCAGCGCCTCGGCCGCGTCCCCCTGCCGGGCACCGAGGCGGAGATCGCCGGCCTGCGCATGCGGGCCGAGGGCGGCAAGGACGAACGCGGCCGCATCCGCGTCACCACGGTGCTCGTGCGCCCCGTGCAGAAGGAGAGCGAAGAAGATGAGTGACCTGGACCCCGAGGACGCCAAGCTCGTGACGCTCGCACGGTCGGTGCGCGCGCGTAACGGGTCGAAGGAGGGCGCGGCCGTCCGCGACCTCGACGGCCGCACGTACAACGCGTCCGAGGTCTGGTTGCCCTCGTTGAAGCTGACGGCGTTGCAGGCCGCGGTGGCCGCTGCCGTGTCGAGCGGCGCGGAAGGGCTGGAGGCCGCCGTGGTCGCGGTCGACGCCGCCGCCCTGGACGAGGAGTCGATCGCGGCGGTGCGCGACCTGTCGCCGAGCGGCCCGGTGATCCACGTGAACGCGGCGGGAGACGTCGTCGAACTGCACTAGCGGCCGGCACCCGGGACCTGGCCGAGCCCGTTTGCGGCTGCCAGGGACAATGGACGGATGGATGGTTACCGCTCCGGGTTCGCGTGCTTCGTCGGCCGCCCGAACGCAGGGAAGTCGACGCTGACGAACGCACTGGTGGGCACGAAGGTCGCCATCACGTCCAGCAAGCCGCAGACCACCCGCCACACGATCCGGGGCATCGTGCACCGCGAGGACGGGCAGCTCGTCCTCGTCGACACGCCCGGTCTGCACCGTCCCCGCACGCTGCTCGGCCAGCGGCTCAACGACCTGGTGCGCGAGACGTGGTCGGAGGTCGACGTCGTCGGCTTCTGCGTGCCCGCGGACCAGAAGGTCGGCCCCGGTGACAAGTTCATCGCCGCCGAGCTCGAGAAGGTCGCCAAGCGCACGCCGGTGATCGGCATCGTCACCAAGACGGACCTGGTCTCGCAGCAGCAGGTGATGGAACAGCTGCTCTCGCTGCAGAAGGTCATGGAGTTCGCGGAGATCATCCCGGTCTCCGCGGTCAACGGTTTCCAGGTCGGCGCGCTGGGCGACCTGCTGTTGCAGAAGCTGCCCGAGGGGCCGCAGCTGTTCCCGGACGGCGACCTGACCGACGAGCCGGAGCAGACGCTGGTCGCCGAGCTCATCCGCGAGGCCGCGCTGGAGGGCGTGCGCGACGAGTTGCCGCACTCCATCGCCGTGGTGGTGGAGGAGATGGCGCCGCGCGAGGGCCGGGACGACCTGATCGACATCCACGCGTTCGTGTTCGTGGAGCGGCCGTCGCAGAAGGCGATCATCCTCGGGCACCGGGGTGAGCGGCTCAAGCAGGTCGGCATGGCGGCCCGCAAGCAGATCGAGCGGCTGCTCGGCAGCAGGGTGTACCTGGACCTGCACATCAAGATCGCCAAGGACTGGCAGCGCGATCCCAAGCAGTTGCGCCGCCTGGGGTTCTAGATGGCGGGACTCTGATGGCGAACCTGTACCGCGACACCGGCATCGTGCTTCGCGTGCAGAAGCTCGGTGAAGCGGACCGGATCATCACGTTCCTGACCCAGAAGCACGGCAAGCTCCGCGCGGTGGCGAAGGGCGTGCGCAAGACGTCGTCGAAGTTCGGTGCGCGGCTCGAGCCGTTCTGCCACGTCGACGTGCAGTTCTACCCCGGCCGCACGCTCGACATCATCACGCAGGTGCAGACGCTGGACGCGTTCGGCGTGGGGATCGTCAAGGACTACCAGCGCTACACGGCGGCGTGTGCGATCGCCGAGACCGCCGACCGCCTCGCGGCCGAAGAGGGCGAACCCGTGCTGCGCCTCTACATGATCGTCGTGGGGGCACTCAGGGCGTTGGCGGGCGCAGATCGTGACCCGTCGTTGTTGTTGGACGCGTTCCTCATGCGTGCGATGGCGTTCGCCGGGTGGGCGCCCGCGGTGAACGAGTGCGCGAAGTGCGGCGATCCGGGGCCACATCGGGCGTTCAGCATCCAGGCGGGCGGCTCCTGTTGCCCGAACTGCCGTCCCGCGGGTGCCTCTTCGCCCTCGCAGGACACGTTGGCGCTGCTCTCGGCGTTGCTGCACGGGCAGTGGCATGTGGTGGACGAGATTCCGCAGATCGCGCGCCGCGACGCGAGTGGCCTGGTCGCGGCCCATCTGCAGTGGCACCTCGAACGGCAGCTGCGCTCGTTGCCGTTGGTCGAGCGCAAGGCACAGCCCGCCGACGGCTAGTCTGGCGGCTACCGACAATGGTTTTCGCTCGATAGCTCGAAAGGACGTCTGGTCGAATGCTGCGTCGCCGCCGCTCTGAGCGTGAGAAGCGCGTCCCGCGCCCGCCGGAGCCGCACGAGTCCGGTGCGACGCCCCCGGACATCCCCGCCGACCTGGTGCCCAAGCACATCGCGATCGTCATGGACGGCAACGGCCGCTGGGCGAACCAGCGGGGGCTGTCCCGCGTCGAGGGCCACAAGCAGGGCGAACGCGTCGTGCTCGACGTCGCGAAGGGCTCCATCGAGCTCGGCGTGAAATGGCTCTCGCTGTACGCGTTCTCCACGGAGAACTGGAAGCGCAGCCCCGACGAGGTCCGCTTCCTGATGAACTTCAACCGCGACGTGATCGCGCGCCGCACCGACGAGCTCGACGAGATGGGCGTCCGCATCCACTGGGCCGGCCGCTCGCCGAAGCTGTGGGGCAGCGTCATCAAGCAGCTCCAGGAGGCCGAGGTCCGCACGGCCGACAACGACGTGCTCAACCTCGTGATGTGCGTGAACTACGGCGGCCGCGCCGAGATCGGCGACGCGGCCCGCGAGATCGCCCGCCTCGTCGCCGCCGGGCAGATCAACCCGGACAAGGTCGACGAGCGCATGCTCGCGAAGTACATGTACAAGCCGGAGATGCCGGACGTCGACCTGTTCATCAGGCCGTCCGGCGAGCAGCGGATCTCGAACTTCCTGCTCTGGCAGTCCGCGTACGCCGAGATGGTGTTCCAGGACATCCTGTGGCCCGACTTCGACCGCCGCGACCTGTGGCGCGCCTGCGAGAAGTTCGCCGGGCGCGACCGCCGCTTCGGTGGCGCCGTCGACAAGCCCGGCGAGGAGGTGGTGTCGTCGTGAACGCGAGCGGAGAGGCCCTGGAGGCCGCACGCAAGGCGTTGGAGCTGTTCCACGACGTGTCGGTGGACGACGACGGCGCGCTGAGCTTCCGCCACGGCGACGTGCCGTGCGCGGTGCAGGGCATGGAACTGGCCGAGGGCCTGACCGTGCTGTCGCTGACCGTCGTGGTCGCGTGGGACCTGCCGGCGGAAGCGGCGGCGTGGGTCGCCGAACGCGCCGGCCAGGGCCTGTTCGGAACGCTCGGTGTGATCCACTCCGAGCGCGGCACGGACGTGATGCTGCGCTACGCGTTCCCCGCGGACGGCCTCAAGCCCGAGCCGTTGAGCACGCTGCTCATGCTCGTCGTCTCGACCGCGTCGCAGGTGCGCGGCGAGCTCCTCTCCCGGTTTTCTTGAGAAAGGACCCTTCGATGGGTGGCGTGATCATTTACGAGCCGGAAGAGGACTCGGACGTCAACGAGTTCCCCTGGACCGTCACGTTCGAGCCGTCGGGCGGCGACGACTGGGACTCGTTCATCTGCGGCCCGTACGAGCGTGACCACGCCGTCGCGCTGGCCGAGGCCGTGGCGCTGGAGGACGAGGAGGGCGGCGTGCTGGCGATCGTGAAGCCGATGCTGCCCGCGCTGTCCGCCGAGGACGTCTCCGCCACCATCGAGGAGCTGCGCGAAGCCGCCCTCGAAGAGGAGGAGGACGAGGAGGAGACCGTCAACGGCACTCCCGTCGACTTCGACGACGACGACCTCGTGGAGGAAGAGGCGGAGTTCGCCGAGCCGCCCTCGCCCGAGGAGATCCGCGAGGGCATGGCGCGCCAGTACCGCCGCCTGCTGGACCTGGACTCGGAATGACGATCACCGGCGAGATCCGCTCGCCGAAGCGGCGCACCGGCCCGCCTCGGCTGAAGATCACGTCGTTGGAGGTGCTGTGCGGGATCCTCGTTCTCGCACTGCTCTTCCAGTCCCGGCTGGTCGACCTGCTCGACGTGCCGAAGCTGCGCACGGCGTCGACCGTGTTCGTGGCGATCTGCGTGCAGGCCATGCCGTTCCTCGTGCTGGGCGTGCTGATCTCGGGCGCCATCGCGGCGTTCGTGCCCGCGTCGGCGCTGCGCAGGCTGCTGCCCTCGAAGACCGCGCTGGCCGTGCCCGTGGCGGGTGTCGCGGGTGTGGCGCTGCCGGGGTGTGAGTGCGCCTCGGTGCCGGTCGCGCGCCGTTTGATGCAGCAGGGCGTCGCACCCGCCGTCGCGTTGACGTTCCTGCTGGCCGCGCCCGCCGTGAACCCGATCGTGCTGGTCTCGACGGCGGTGGCGTTCAACGACGCCCCGATGATGGTCGTGGCGCGGTTCGTCGGCTCGTTGCTGACGGCGATGGTCATGGGCTGGCTGTGGGTGCGGTTCGGCAAGATGGAGTGGATCGCCGAACGCGCGCTGGCGCGCATGTCCGACCACACCGGGCGGTCGAAGTGGGCCGTGTTCGCGGAGAGCTCGCGGCACGACCTGGTGGACGCCGGTGGGTTCCTGGTGCTGGGCGGGCTGTTCGCGGCGGCGTTCAAGACGTTCGTGCCGGTCGCGTGGATGCAGACGCTCGGCGGTCAGATCGTGCTCGGCGTGATCGTGATGGCGCTGCTGGCCGTGATCCTCGCGCTGTGCTCGGAGGCCGACGCCTTCGTGGCCGTCGCGTTCTCCGCGTTGCCGTTGCTGCCGCGCCTGGTGTTCCTCGTCGTCGGCCCGGCCGTCGACGTGAAGCTCATCGCGTTGCAGGCCGGTGCTTTCGGCAAGTCCTTCGCGTTCCGCTTCGCACCCGCCACCTTCGTGGTGGCGATCTTGTGCGCCGTCGTGTCGGGAGTGGTGCTGCTGTGAGGCGCGAGACCCAGAACATCCTGCTGGTGCTGCTCGGCGGCGCCCTGCTGAAGATCAGCTTCTCCGGGCTCTACCTGCGGTACGTCCAGAAGTCGCTGCTGCCGTTGCTGATCGCGGCCGGCGTGATCATGATCGGCCTCGCGCTGTTCTCGATCATCCAGGACATCCGCCGCGGCAAGGCCGCCGACGAGCACGACCACGAGCACTCGCACTCGTCGCGCTCGACGTGGCTGATGCTGCTGCCGGTGCTCGCGGTGTTCCTGATCTCGCCACCCGCGCTGGGCGGCGACGTCGTGAACTCGGCCGCCGACACCAACCAGACCCAGCGCACCCGCAACCTGCTCGGCGAACTGCCGTCCGGCGACGTGATCCCGTTGTCGATGACGGAGTTCGTGACGCGCACGGCGTGGGACGACTCGGGCACGCTCGACAGCCGCCGGGTGAAGCTCACCGGGTTCCTGCTGCGCGCCGAGGGCGAGACCTACGTGGCGCGGCTCGCCATCTCCTGCTGCGCGGCCGACGCACGGCCGTTGAAGGTGCGGCTGGGCGGGGACGTGCCCGCGCTGCCGGACGAGCAGTGGGTCGAGGTGACCGGGCAGGTCGTGCCGAAGTCGGCGAACGAGAAGAACTCGTGGGTGCCGAGCTTCACCGTGGAGTCGTTCACCCCGGTGCCCGAGCCGGTCGAGCCCTACGAGAGCTGAGGGCCTACTTCAGGCCCTTGGCGGTGCACTCCGCGCACGTTCCGAAGATCTCGACGGTGTGGCTGACCTGGGAGAAGCCGTTCTCCGCGGCGACCCGGTCAGCCCACTTCTCGACGGCGGGGCCCTCCACCTCCACCGTGCGGCCGCAGTGACGGCACACGAGGTGATGGTGGTGGTGGGCCGAGCAACGGCGGTAGATGGCCTCGCCCGAGTCGGTGCGCAGGACGTCGACCTGGCCCGCGTCCGCGAGGGACTGCAGGGTGCGGTACACCGTGGTCAGGCCGATGCCCTCGCCGCGGCGGCGCAGTTCCTCGTGCAGTTCCTGGGCACTGCGGAAGTCGTCGAGCTGGTCGAGCAGGTTCGACACCGCGGTGCGCTGCTTGGTGGACCTCAGTCCGGTCACAACTTCTCCTCGACGTGCGTCACAGCGTCCACCACGATGTGCGCCAGGTGTTCGTCCACCAGTCTGTAAACGACCTCTCGGCCGTGCCTTTCGCCGTGCACCACGCCCGCCGACTTCAGCACGCGCAGGTGCTGGCTGATCAACGGCTGGGCGACGCCCAGGGCCTCGACCAGTTCGTGCACGCACCGGTCGTGCTCGCGCAGTTGCAGCACGATGGCGATGCGGACGGGGGCGGCGAGGGCTCGGAGCAGGTCGCCCGCCTCGGCGAGGGTGTGCGCGGGGCGCGGTGGCGCCGGCGCGGGGGCCTCGCGTTCGGGGGAGTGCTCGCCGTGCAGCTGAGCGGTCATGGCGGCACACCTCACCTGGTAGGGATTTTCACAACCAATTCTACGGTGATGATGAGCAGTACCAGCAGGACCACCACGCGCAATGTGCGGTGAGCTGGGGAAAGCACCTTCCAGGTGGCCGCCAGCAGGGTGCCCGCGGCCACGATCAGGACGCCGAGCAGCACCGCGCCGACGGTGCCGCCGACCCAGACGCCGGTGATGAACAGACCGAGCACGAGCACGAACGCCACTGCCGGGCGGACGCGCGCCAGCGGGCCGTCGCCGGGCAGGAGGGGGCGCTTGGAGGTCACCGTGCCATCCTTGCACCGTGCTGCTCGTGTGCCGCTTCCGCGTGTCCGATCCCGAGACGTTCACCGACCGCGTCGAGGAGGCGTTGCGGCTGCTCACGGCTCAGCCGGGGTGCCGCCGGGGGACGTTGGCGCGGTCGACCGACGAGGACGACCGCTGGGTGCTCACCGTCGAGTTCGACTCCGTGGTGGCCTACCGGCGCGCGATGTCGCCGTTCCCCGTGCGCGAACACGTCATCCCGTTGCTGTCCGAGGCGCTGACCGACGAGCCCGCGATGTACGAACCGACGTTGACCAGCGTCGACGGTGCAGTCGAGAAGCACACGAGCGTGCTCGCCGAGGACGCGTTCACGGTGCGGCTGGGAGAAGCCGCGGGCCCTACGACCCCGCGGCGATAGCCTCCATCTCCTCGACCCACTCCTCCTGCGAGTCGTGGGGGAGGAGTTCCAGCGCCCGGCGCGCGGCGGCTGCGGCCTCCTCGGACCGGCCCAGCGCGTGCAGCGTCTTGGCCTTGCCGCTCTCCGCGTACGCCTCGGGCGTCTTCTCGAAGGCGTCCAGCGCCTCCTCGAAGCGGCCGTTCTCGAAGTAGAACCAGCCGAGGTTGTTGTGCAGCGGGCCGAGCCAGCGGACCAGCTCCGGGTTCGCCACCACGATCTCGAGGCCCTGCCTGGTCCACTTCTCGGGGTCGTCGACCAGCGACGCCATGTGCGCGGCGTCCACCGCGAGCGACAGGTCACCGCGTGTCTTCGCGAGGACGAACGCCGCCACGAACAGCGGTTGCGCGGCCTCCGGGTCACCCGCCGAGCGGTGCAGCCTGCCGCGTTCGAGCAACGCCCGCACGCGTCCCGTCGAGTCGGGCGCGACGAGCACCTCCGCCTCGTCGACCAACGTGTGACCTGCGGCGAAGTTCTCCCGCAGGCCCTCGACGCGCGCCAGCTGGGTCAGCACCTCAGCACGCTCGTCGTCCGTCTCCACGTCGCCCAGGAACGCGCGGAACCTCGCCTCGGTGCCGTCCAGATCGGCGAAGTCCCACAGCTCTCGCAGCCGGTCTTCCATTCCTGCAGGGTAAGGCTCCGGTCGCCCGTTCGGGGCGCAACGTGACGGGCTAGGCTTGAGCTCCCGATTCGCATTCCCCCGATGGAGTTCCCCTTGCCCGCCGATCGCATCGAAACCGTTGTCAGCCTCTGCAAGCGCAGGGGGTTCGTCTACCCGTGCGGGGAGATCTACGGCGGTACCCGCTCGGCGTGGGACTACGGACCTCTCGGCGTCGAACTCAAGGACAACATCAAGCGCCAGTGGTGGAACTTCATGGTCCGCGGTCGCGAGGACGTCGTGGGCCTGGACTCGTCGGTCATCCTGCCGCGTGACGTGTGGGTCGCCTCCGGTCACGTCGAGGCGTTCGTCGACCCGCTCGTCGAGTGCGAGTCGTGCCACAAGCGGTTCCGCGCCGACACGCTGTCCGAGGAGTACGCGGAGCGCACCGGCAAGGAGGTCGCCGAGGGCGACGTCTCCGACGTGCCGTGCCCGAACTGCGGCGTGCGCGGCTCCTACACCGAGCCGAAGATGTTCAACGGCCTGCTCAAGACGCACCTCGGTCCGATCGAGACCGAGGAGGGCCTGCACTACCTGCGCCCCGAGACCGCGCAGGGCATCTTCACGAACTTCCTGAACGTGCAGACGACGTCGCGCAAGAAGCCGCCGTTCGGCATCGGTCAGATCGGCAAGTCGTTCCGCAACGAGATCACGCCGGGCAACTTCATCTTCCGCACCCGCGAGTTCGAGCAGATGGAGATGGAGTTCTTCGTCGAGCCCGGGACGGACGAGGAGTGGCACCAGTACTGGATCGACGAGCGCACCCGCTGGTACACCGACCTCGGCATCTCCAAGGAGAACCTGCGTCACTACGAGCACCCGAAGGAGAAGCTGTCGCACTACTCGAAGCGGACGGTCGACGTCGAGTACCGCTTCCAGTTCGGCGGCCAGGAGTGGGGTGAGCTCGAGGGCATCGCGAACCGCACCGACTTCGACCTCACGACGCACTCGAACCACTCGGGTGTCGACCTGTCGTACTTCGACCAGGCGACGAACTCGCGCTTCAAGCCGTTCGTCATCGAACCGGCAGCCGGCGTCGGCCGCCCGATGATGGCGTTCCTGCTCGAGGCCTACACCGAGGACGAGGCCCCGAACGCCAAGGGCGGCGTGGACAAGCGCGTCGTGCTGAAGCTCGACCGCCGCCTCGCGCCGGTCAAGGTCGCGGTGCTGCCGTTGTCCCGCAACGCCGACCTGTCGCCCAAGGCCCGCGACCTCGCGACGGCCCTGCGCCGCAACTGGAACGTCGACTTCGACGACGCCGGTGCCATCGGCCGCCGCTACCGCCGCCAGGACGAGATCGGCACGCCGTTCTGCGTGACGGTCGACTTCGACACGCTCACCGACCTCGCCGTGACGGTGCGGGAGCGCGACACGATGTCGCAGGAGCGCGTGGCGATGGACCAGCTGGAGTCCTACCTCGCGGCTCGCCTGGTGGGCTGCTAGTTCCGTTGCTCCGTTCGGCCCTGTTCGCTGCTGCGTTGTGAAGTCGAGTGGTCACAGCGTGCAGGGATCGAATGGTCGAGGACAACCGCAGGTGGGGCTTCGAGGAAGCCGAGGACTGGGAGTACGAGGCCGGGCGGCGTGTCACACCGCCGCCCGCCTCGCCCCAGCCGGACGACGCTGACGCCTGCGTCGGTGCCGACGCGAGCGGCGCGGTCTCGGTGGTCGTCGAGCTCGACGGCCGGGTGCGCGCCGTCCGGCTGGCCGCCCGGTGGCGTGACAGCATCGACCAGCGCGCTCTCGACGCCGCCGTTGCCGATGCGGCGAACAACGCGACCATGCAGGCGTTGTCCCGATCGGTGGAAGCGCAGGGGGATCTGACGGCCGTCGAGCCGCTTCCTCCGGACCGGAGCGTCGACGAGACACCGTTCACCCGCGATGACGCGATGAGGTTGTTCGACGCCGTGAACACCGAACTCGCCTCGTTCACCTCCGGTCTCGATCAGACGGTGAACGTTCCCGTGCAGGCCGAAAGCCGCGGTGGACACGTCCGCGGCACGGCGCAGTCCGGCCGGATCGTGCGCTTCGAGATCGACGACAGGTGGGCGCACGCGGCTCCCGAAGCCGAGATGGAGGGCGAACTCGCCGAGGTCCTGCGCGCGTTGCACGACCGAGCCGCACCGGTGCCCCGTCCGGCCGGTCCGGCGATCGCCGAGCTCCAGGCGCTGGCGAGCGATCCGGCAAGGCTGCTGCGGAAAGTGGGACTGGCATGAGCGACTTGAAGGTCGCGCTCGAGGCGATGCGGGCGGACGCGGGTCTCTGGTCGGCCGCCGCCGACAACGTGGAGGGTCCGCAGAGCGCCATCGCCGGACTGACGCTGACCGGCCACGACGTGTCGATGTGGGCCGTCGACCGCGGTCTCGACCGCACCTGTGAGAACGGCAGGGTCGTGCTCGAGGACCTGCTGCGCCAGGCGATGTCGGCGTTCAACGGGCTCGGCGACAGTCTGCGCGCCGCTGCGGACACCTACGAGCGCGAGGAAGACGCGAACCTGCACGCGATGAACCGGCTGACGGGGGAGATCAGGTGACCAATCCGCTGGTCGTGCAGGCCAAGGGCAAGGCCGACGACGTGGACCGCGCCATCCGCCGGTTCTTCGACGTGGTGAACACGACGCTGAGCTGGGTCCCCGCCCCGTTGAAGTGGGTGATCGAGAGGGTCGAGGACGGCATCCGGATCGTCAACGTGAAGATCGCCGAGTTCTGGGACCGGGTGAACCAGCTCTTCGAGCAGCCGGGCGACTCGGATCGGCTCCGGCAGGTCGGCACGGAGTGGGTCGAGAAGGTCGGCAACAAGCTCGGTGACGTCGCCGGCACGGTCACGCTCGACAGGATGCGCACGAACGTCGAGTGGGAAGGCAAGGCCGCACGGGCCTACTCGGCGACGGTCCCGCCGCAGTCGCAGGGGCTGAACGGGGTCAAGGACGTCGCGAACCAGATGCGCGCGTCCCTCAACAGCCTCGCGAACTCGATCGACGCCTTCTGGATCGCGATGGGCGTGGCGCTGGCGACGTTCGTCGTGGCCGCCGTCGGCGCGATCGCCGCCGCCTGCACGGTGGTCGGCACGCCCGCCGCCGTGGCCGCGATCGCGGGCGGACTCACCGTCGCGATCGGCATCGTCGGTGCCACGATCATGGCGTTGGAGGCCCACACCAACACCATCGAGACCGAGCAGAACTCGATCATGCAGAAGATCCACGACATCGGTCGTGAGTGGACGATGCCGAACACGGGCGACATGGGCGACGCCAGTGTCACCGATGGCGACGGCTCGGATTGGAAGATCGGCAGTTGATGATCGTGGGCCAGGGGCCGCCACCGCAGTGGGTGCGGGTCCCCGACGAACGCGTCCGCTGGATCAGGAAGCGGCTCGCGTTGACGGGGCTACCGCTCATCGGCATG
This sequence comes from Lentzea sp. NBRC 102530, assembly GCF_030269365.1. Taxonomy (GTDB): domain Bacteria; phylum Actinomycetota; class Actinomycetes; order Mycobacteriales; family Pseudonocardiaceae; genus Lentzea. Next base: position 137,072 of record NZ_BSTF01000018.1, on the reverse strand, counting down.
GCGCTGGTGTTCGGGATCGTGCTCGTCGCGGTCGGCCTGAACCTGCCGACGGCCGACAACCCGATCAACGTGATCGGCGTGGTGATCGCGGGGATCGGTGCGTTCTGGGGAATCTTGTCGGGCCTGAGTCTCGCGACGGCCCGGTCGTGCGCGCGGGACGGGTACGTCGACGTGAACGGGGCTCGCCTTGTCCGGCGGCTGCTCGGGGTCTGGTGGGCGGGGGCGATCTTCTGCGCGCTGTTCGCCTGGTTCTGCGAGGCGATGACCCTGAACGGCGGTGAGCGGCCGGTGCCGTTCACCACCGGGTCCGCCGTGTACCTCGCGGTGCTCGGGTTGCTCGTCGTGCTGGGTGGGGTCGCGTTCTTCACCGGGCGCCGGGTTCTGCGGGTCCGCTGAGGCAACAGAACGGCGTGCTCGTGCGTGATGAGGGCATGCGCGCACTGCCGTTGAGACAGATCGGCGCCCTGATGACGGGCGCCGGGATCGCGATGCTGGCCGGGATGGTCCTGGCCGTGCTGGACCTGCCGGTGACCGGGGTCGCCACCTGGTCGGTGTGGTGGGCCGTGGCGGCGGTGGCGTTCGGGCCGCTCCTGACCGGGGTGATGCTGCTCCGGCCGGGTCGTCGTGGCTTCGGGTTCCCCGTCGGGTTCTCGGTGATGGGCACGTACCTGGCCGGTGTCGAGGTGCGCGACGAGTACGTGGAACACCCGGCGACACCGATCACGACGGGCACCGTGGCGTTCTGCGTGATCGCGGTCTTGTCGGTCTCGTCGACCGTGCTGGTGCCGCTGCTGATCACGCCGAAGCCCGAGCTGGACGGGCCCGTCGGCGGGCTGCGGAGGTGGGGGACCGGGACGGTGGTGCTCGGCGGGCTGCTCGTGGTGGCGCTCGTCGCGGTGTCGTCGAGCGTGCCGGTGCCCGGGGTCGGCTGGCTCGTCGGGCTCGGTGTGGCCACGGCCGCCGGCACGGTCGTCACCGGTGTGCTCCTGCTGCGGGTGAAGGATCTTCGCGCTGCGCATCGAGGGCGTGTCGTGCTGCTCGGACTGGTGCTGGTCGCGCTGGTGGGCCTTGCCGTGGTGCAACCCGTCGCGTACGTGCTGATGACCGAGTCCGCGGTCGCCGGGATCTTGTACGACCTGCTGTACGTCGCGGCGACTCTCGGGATCGTGTTGGGTGCTTTCCGGCTGCACCGCGTGCTCGAGGGGGTTCCGGCGCGATGAGTTCGCAGGAGATCAGGCAGTACGGGGTCGCGCTCGTCGCGGCGGGGCCGGGGCTTGCGCTCACGGCGTTCGTGGCGGGGATGACGTTGCCGTTGCGCGACTTCGCCCGTCAGTGGCTCGCGTGGCCGGGTGCTCTGGCGGCGCTCGGGTGCGTGGTGGCCGGGGTGCTCGTGCTGCGGGTGCCCGACCTGCAGCGGCTGAACAAGCTGCTGCGGTACTGCCTCGGGGTTCCGGTCAGCTTCGGCACCATCTCGCTGCTGACCCTGTACACGGACCACCCCGGGGTCGACGGCCTGCTGACGAGCCTGAGCTCGGTGGTCTTCACCCTGGCGATGGTGGCGTCGGCCGGGTTGACGTTGTTCGTCGCGCTCCGGGTGGAACGCGCTGCCAAGGCGGGGAACCCCCGGGAACTCGGTCGCGAGTTCCTCTGACCCGAGCAACATCCCCGGTGCTTGCCGCGTGTTCTGGATATGACGGGGGAACGGGTCAGGGGGCGTGGCGGCGTGCAGGCCGCCACGGGGGTGGTGCTCGTCGTCTGGGTGGCGGCGTGCGCGGCGGTGATCGACGTGGCGAACCCGCGGGTGCTGCTGGCCTCGGCGGTGAGCGGCGGGCTGGTGTGCCTGTGTGCTGCGGCTGGCGGGGTCGTGGCGCTGCGGCTGACCGACGTGGAGTCGGCTGTCCGGTCGAGGCACGTGTTCGTGGTGCTGGAAGGGGTCGCCCTGGCGGCGTTCTTCCCGTTCCACTGGTTCGGGTTCGGCATCGAGCCCGTCGGCAGGCCCGGCACCTTCGCGGTGGGGGCGGTGCTGGCGCTCGCGGTGCCGGTGGCCGGGGCGCTGGTGCTCGCGCTGCGGCAGTCGCTCGCGGTGCACAAGATCGTCGTCGCCGAGTGCGGACCGCTCGCGCCCGACAGCGGTGCCGGTGAGCCGCTCGCGCGGGTCCGGGTGCTTTCGACCGTGCTCGTCGTGGTGGGGACGGCGCTGGCGCTCGCCGCGGTGGCGGTGGCGTTCGCGGCCCCCGCGTACCGGTGGATCCTGCTGGCCGTCGGGCTTCTGGTGACGCTCACGCCCGTGTTGCTCGGCGTGCGGCTTGCGAGCGTGAAGGACGTCTACGACGCGCGGCGCCGCAACGTCGGCAACTACGTCGTCGTGCCGTCCGCCGGTGGGGTCGCGGTGTACGCGTTCGCGTCCACCGCGGAGGAGGTCGGGGTGCTGTTCGGCGCGATCACGTTCGGCGCCGTCGTGCTGCTCGTCGTCGCGATGCTCGTGGTGCGGGAGTTCAGCGGCGACTGGGACCGGCCGTGGCGCGCGGACCAGGAACGCCGGCACCGGCTCAGCCCTTGACACCCAGCTTCGCGAGGACGGCCGTGCTGACGGCGTTGATCGAGTCCCTGGCCGTCGTCCACGACCCCGTCGGGTTCGTCGTCAGGACGGCGACGGCGTAGCGGTCGTCGAGCACGCCCGCGCTGTGCAGGTAGACGTCGGCGGGCAGGTAGTACATCCAGCCCTGCTTGGCGTAGACGCCGGTGACGCCGAGCAGGCCGAACGCCTGGTCGAAGCCGTCGGCGGCGGTGGCGGGCGCCTTCGAGAGGGCGCCGACGACCGCGTCGCGCTGTGCTGAACTCAACTGCGATGAGTTCAGGATGTAGTCGTAGAGCCGCACCATGTCGTTCGCGGTGATGACGACCTCTCCCCACTGCGAGGGGTCTTCAGGAGCGTGAGTACCTGTAAGTCCCGCCGCCGTGGCGACGCGGCCGATGGCGCCCATGCCGTCGAACCTCGTCCACAGCACGTCCATGGCGTTGTCGTCGCTCACGCTCAACGCGCGGTCGATGAGGGCGACGTCGCCGTCGGACAACGGCCGCCGCACCGCGTCGACGGCGAGGATCAGCTTCGACAGCGACGCCGAGTAGAACGGCTTGTCCCCTTGGGAAGACACGGTCACGCCCGTGCGAAGGTCCAACACCGCGAGGCCGACGTCGGACGCGCCGCCCGCCGCCGCGATATCCGATATATCGGTGGCTGATACATCGGATATCGGCGAGGTGGGAGCGACATCCGAGGTAGTGGATCCGCTATCCGATACATCGGCACCGTCACCCGTATCCACTACATCGGGGCCACGCGATATATCAGCGGAAGGCTTGCCGTGCGCGAGGCACGGCGCAGCGTCCGGGATGGCGAACACCGCCGCGACGAGGAGGACGATCAGGGCCCAGCGCACACTTCCAAGGTCCGCGTCAGAGCGCCCTGGTGTCGAGCTTTTCCTCCTGTGCGGTTGCTGAAGAATCCTCCCTGACCACCACGTATGCGCCGGCGCCCTGGCGTTCCGTCACCGCTTCGACGAGTTCGGTGCCGCGGTAGAGCAGGCCCGCGCCGTCGTCGGTGCAGTAGGTCGTCGGCAGCGTTCCGGCCGCCACCGCCTCGTGGATCTTCGGGCGGCGCTGCTCCTCGGAGTCGTAGTGCACGCCGTTGCCGTAGGGCAGGAAGCCCAGGCCGTTGGTGACGATCCGGAGGTCCGGGCCGAACGAGTCGGTCGCGCCGCCGGAGTGCCAGCAGATCGACCCCGCCGACACGCCGCTGAGCACCACGCCGGACTCCCACGCCTTGCGGAAGACCGCGCCGAGGCCGTGCACGTCCCAGACCGCTAGGAGGTTCGCGACCGAGCCCCCGCCGACCCAGACGACGTCGTGGGACAGGACGTAGTCCTCCAGGTCGTCGGTCGGCGGCATCGTGAAGAGGTTGAGCGGCGACACCTCGACGCCCGCGACCCTGCCCGCCTCGGCCATGTTCGCGTTCATGGCCCGCTGGTCACCGCCCGCTGTCCCCACGTGGCACAACCGGGGCGCGCGGCCGTCCACGCCGGCGAGGTCCAGCGCGAAGTGGATGAGCTTGTTGAACTCGAAGTAGGTCCTGCGCCCGGAGCGCAGACCTCCCGACGTGGCGAGGATGGTGGGCTGCTCAGCAGGCATGACGATGATCCTCGCAGGGGCGTCAACGCGACCCCCGCCGGGTCTGGAACCATGCGTGGTGTGCGGACCACGCCCCTCAAACCACTCGCCAGGATTCGCCGGATCGTGTTGCGCCTCGTCTTCGGGGCGCTGGCCATCGCCGTGCTCGTCGGCGGCGGCACCGCGTTCCGCGTGTGGCAGGTCGCGCGCGTGGACGACTGGACGAAGGCCGACATGGCGGTCGTGCTCGGCGCCGCGCAGTACAACGGCGTCCCGTCCGACGTGCTCGCGGCCCGGCTGGAACACGCGCTCGGCCTCTACCAGGAGGGCGTCGTCGGCTACATCGCGACGACCGGCGGCCGCCAGCCCGGTGACAACTTCACCGAGGGCCAGGTCGGCAAGCTGTGGCTGGTCAAGCGCGGGGTGCCGGAGGACAAGGTGCTCCAGGTCGGCGAGGGCGCGGACACGCTCGGGTCGTTGCGGGCCGTCGCGTCCGTCGCGAAGGAACGCGACCTGAAGACCGCGGTGATCGTCAGCGACCCGTGGCACTCGCTGCGCGCCCGCACGATGGCCGAGGACGCCGGGCTGACGGCCTGGACGTCCCCGACGCGCGTCGGCCCGAACGTGCAGACGCGCGAGACGCAGTGGTTCTACATCAAGCGCGAGACCGGAGCCCTGCTCTACTACCGCCTGATGAAGGCGCACGCCGGCGTGTTCGAGGAGCTGAACCTCCCTAAAATCGGGTGATGGGATACACCGGCCACGACGCGGAGCGCCTGCTCCCCGAAGAACCCAAGAGCGCCGCGCTGCCGGGTTCCCGCACCGAGGCGCGCACGCCGTTCTCCCGTGACCGGGCCCGCGTGCTGCACTCCGCCGCGTTGCGCAGGCTCGCGGGCAAGACTCAGGTCGTCGGCCCCGGTGAGGGCTCCGAGGTCACCGGTGTGCCGCGCACGCGTCTCACGCACTCGCTGGAGGTCGCCCAGATCGGCCGCGGCATCGGCGAGGAGCTGGGCTGCGACCCGGACGTCGTCGACACCGCCGGGCTCGCGCACGACATCGGGCACCCGCCGTTCGGGCACAACGGCGAGAGGGCGCTCAACGAACTCGCGGGACCGTGCGGTGGTTTCGAGGGCAACGCGCAGACGTTCCGCATCCTCGCCCGCCTCGAACCCAAGACCGCGCACGGCCTGAACCTCACGCGCGCGGTGCTCGACGCGTCGACCAAGTACCCGTGGACGCGCACGCCGGGCATGGTGAAGTTCGGCGTGTACGACGACGACCTCGAGGTGTTCGAGTGGATGCGTGCGGGTGCACCGGACCGTGAGCAGTGCATCGAGGCGCAGGTGATGGACTGGGCCGACGACGTGGCGTACTCGGTGCACGACGTCGAGGACGGCGTGCTGGCCCACCGCATCAGCCTCGGCGCGCTGGCCCGTCCCGACGAACGCGCCGCCATCGCCTCGCTGGCCGCGAAGACGTTCTCCGAGGAGTCCGTGGCGACGCTGGAGGCCACCGCCGAGGAGCTGCTGGAGCTGCCGGTGATCGGCTACTGGACCGACCACGAGTACGACGGTTCGCTCGGCGCGCAGGTGGCGTTGAAGAACCTCACCAGCGAACTGGTCGGCCGGTTCGCCTCCGCCGCCGTCACCGCGACCCGCGCCGTGCACGGCGACGGCGCCCTGACGAGGTACACCGCGTCGCTGGAGGTCCCGAGCCAGGTCGCCGCGGAGGTGGCGCTGCTCAAGGCGATGGCCGTCCGGTACGTCATGAGCGACCCCGCCCGCCTCGCCATGCAGGCCAAGCAGCGCGAGCTGATCACCGACCTCGTCACCCGCCTGGTGGAACGCCCCACGTTGCTCGACCCCGCGTTCCGCCCGGTGTTCGCGGCCGCGTCCTCCCCCGAGGCGAGGCTGCGCGTCGTCGTCGACCAGGTCGCGCTGCTCACCGACGCGCAAGCCGTGGCCTGGCACCGCGCATCGGCGTAGGTTCGGGGGCGTGGCAGCCCACGACTTCGCCCTCGCCCTGCACCGCGTCGCCGTCCCGGACCCCACCGCGAACGCGTGCTGGTCGCCGTTCTCCGTGGCCTCGGCGCTGGCCCTGGCCCGCGAGGCCGCCCGCGGCGAGACCAGAGCCGAACTCGACGGGCTGCTCGGCGACTTCGACCCGTCCGCCGCGCGCGACGTGCCCGAACTGGCCGTCGCGAACACGCTGTGGGCCGACGACGGCCTGACGATCGACCAGGACTTCTCGCTGGCCTCCTCGGTGCGCCGCACGGCGTTCTCCGACCCCGCGACCGTCCGCAAGCTCGTCAACACCGACGTCGCCGAGACCACCCGCGGCCTCATCCCCGAGCTGCTGACGGACCCGCCGCCCGCGGACGCCGCCGCGATCATCGTGAACGCCCTGTACCTCAAGGTCGGCTGGCTGAACCCGTTCGTGAGCGGGGAGACCACGCCCAAGCCGTTCCACGCGCCCGGCGGCGACGTCGACGTGCCGACGATGACCGTCACCGAGAAGTTCCGCTACGCACACGCCGACGGCTGGCAGACGATCGTGCTGCCCGCCGACTCCGGTGTCGAGACCGTGGTCCTGCTGCCGGACACCTCGCTGGACCAGCCGCTGCCACCGTCCGCACTGGACGCCCGCACCCCCACCCGCCTCGAACTCGCACTGCCCACAGTGGACGTCCGCGCGCGCTTCAACCTCAAGAACACGTTGCGGCGGCTCGGGGTCGAGCGCATGTTCCAGCGCGACGCCGACTTCTCCGGCCTCTCACCGGACGACCGGATGTTCGTCGACGACGTGGTGCACGAGGCCGTGCTGAGGCTGGACGAGGAGGGCCTCGAAGGCGCGGCGGCCACGGCCGTCACGTTCCGCACGGTGTCGTTCGAGATCCCGGCGGACCCGGTGGTGGTGACGGTCGACCGGCCGTTCCTGCTGGCGGTGCGGCACGCGGGGTCCGGCGAGATCTACTTCCTCGCGCAGGTCGCCTCTCCGTAACCCATCGGCGGACCCCGTTCGCCCTGATGGGCGAGCGTTTCGCACGGCGAGATCATGATCATGGCCTTACGGTTCCAGGCATGACCCAGCACGGTGCCGGCGAACAGCTCGTCGTGCTCGCCGCGGCGGGAGCCACGCGCATCACCTGCTTCAGCGGCGTCACGATCCCGGTCCTGCTCAGGACCGAGTGCTACGCGAAGGCGCTGGCGGGGGCGCTGGGGCTCGCGCCGTCGCCGGAGCTGCGAGGCGACGGTGTGCTGCCGCAGTGCGTGTTCTTCATCCACGAGTACGCGCTGAACACCGTCGTCGGGGGTGACCGGCTGATGGAGGACCAGGTCCTGCACCTGCTGTTCCACGCGCCGTCGATCCGGATCGTGCCGGCCAGTGCGGGCGGGGCGGCGGCGGTGGGGCTCGACTACGCGCTCATCCAGTACGAGCACGAGCCGCCGCTGGTCTACCTCGCGAACTGGACGCTCGCCAGTGATGCCGCGACCGTCGAACGGGCCGTGGCGATCTTCCAGCGCATGCACGCCGTCGCACTCGACAACGAACGGTCGCGCGACGTGCTCATGGAGTACGTCGCGCGGTACGACCGTTAGGGGGTGTTGCGGCGCAGGAACAGGCGCATGCCGTCCTCGCCGGGCAGCGCGCACAGCAGCAGTTTGACGTTCTGGTGCCGCACCGGAACCGCACACGAATCGCCTGCCAGCAGCGTTCCCGCCAGCAGGCCGGCCGACTCGTGGTCGATGTCCAGCACGAAGTCGTTGCTCATGCAGGGACCCTATGAGTAGAGCGGCTCGGGCCCCAGTCACCCAAAGGTGTCACGTTCTGGCGGGCTGCCTCGTCCACCGTGCATGACGAGGATCAACGGAGTTGCCAAGAAGGACGCGGGCCCGCTGCTCAAGGCCGTGTACTGGTTCGCGCGGCGGGAGTTCGGGGCCGTGCCGGAGCCCGTCACCGTGATGGCGCACCACCCGAAGCTGCTGATGGCGAGCGGGCGGCACGAGCTGGCGGTCAAGAAGGCCGTGCACGGGCCGTTGTTCGAACTGGTCGTCTACCGGACGGCGGTGAAGCTCGGCTGTTCGTGGTGCGTCGACTTCGGCGCCATGCTGATGAAGCACGGTGGCCTCGACGTCGAACGGTTGAAGCACATCGATGAGTACGCCACCTCGCCGTTGTTCACCGACCTCGAACGCCAGGCGCTCGCCTACGCCGACGCCATGACCGACACCCCGGTCGCCGTCACGGACGCGCAGGTCGCCGAGCTCGAGAAGCTCCTGGGCCGCAAGCAGCTCATCGCGCTGACCCACCAGATCGCACTGGAGAACCAGCGGGCCCGGTTCAACAGCGCGTTCGACATCAAAGATCAGGGGTTCACCAGTGGTGACGCCTGCCGCGTCCCGACACACTAGGGGAGTGGAGAAGATCACCCTGACGGGTGCGCAGGAGACCATGCTCGCCACGCTCTACGGACGGGCCCTCGACAGCGTGCGGCCGGAGTCCGTGCTGCACGACGACGAGGCCAAGCGCGCCGTCGACCGCATCGACTACGACTTTGACAAGACCGGGATGAACACGACGACCGCCGTCGGTGTCGCCATCCGCGGCCGCGTGCTCGACGACTGGACGCGCGAGTACCTCCAGCACACCCCGTCGTGCACGGTGCTGCACCTGGCCTGTGGCCTGGACACGCGCGCGCTTCGCGTCGAACGGCCGGACACCGTGCGGTGGGTCGACGTGGACATGCCGGACGTCGTCGCGTTGCGGCGCAAGCTCTTGCCCGAACCCGAGGGCGACTACCGGCTGGTGGCGTCGTCGGTCACGGAGGACGCGTGGCTCGCCGAGGTGCCCGCCGACCGGCCGGTGGTCGCGGTGTTCGAAGGCCTGTCGATGTACCTGACCCAGCAGGAGGGACACGCGCTGATCAGCCGCATCACGAACCGGTTCGCGAGCGGTGAGCTGCTGTTCGACGTCTACGGGTCGTGGGGGATCAAGCTGCAGAAGCTCGTGCCGGCCGTGAAGAACGCGGGCGCGACGCTGCACTGGGGCGTCGACGATCCGCGCGAGATCGAGGCGTTGCGCCCCGGACTGACCACAGTGGACTCCTGGCGCAGCGTGGACCTGCCGCACCTGGACGCGTTGCCCAGGTCCGGCAGGATCCAGATGAAGGTCGTCAGCGCGGTGCCGAAGCTGCGCGACGTCGGGAAGCTGCTGCGGATGCGGTGGTGAGTCAGGCGTCCAGGACGAAGTCGAACTTCGCGGTGTAGCGGTTGCCCACCAACGGGCCGAGCTCCACCTCGCACTCGCGGTCGAGGTAGGCGTCGCGCCGGTTCAGGTAGGCCACGTTCATCCCGTACGCCCTGAGGTTGTCCGGGAAGAACAGCTGCGTGGTCAGGATCCGGCCGCCGCGGGGCTGCGCCTTGACGTGGATGTGCGGGGTGCGGCCGGGGTAGTCCTTCGGCACGATCGTCTCCAGCACGTACGCGCCGGAGGCGTTGGTGAACTGGTGGCCGCGCATCTTGAACGTGGTGTTGTCGTAGACACCCCGATCGTCCGCCTGCCAGAAGTCCAGCAGTGCTCCGGGGATCGGCTGGCACTTCATCGTGTAGACGAAGCCGGTGATGCTCAGCACGATCCCGGTGACGCCGGGCGTGCGCAGGTTCGTGCGCTGCGGTGAGTTCCGCTTGAAGTAGGGACCCTCGATGTTCGACGGGGTGTCGTCGTCATCGACGCAGGTCGGGGTGAGGGGCAGCGGGGCGCTGCGGGCCGTGGTGGTGCCGGCGGCGGTCAGGGCGACCACGGCGGCCGCACCGGTCGCGAGGAACGTCCGGCGCGAGGGGATGTCGTGTTCGGGCATGAGCGGACTCCGGGTGGTTGCAACCCGCGGCAGGGGGCTTGGGCTGGACCGACGGCGTGTGACGTTAGCCAGCAAGCCGTTCCCGGCTCCAGTTACGGTCCAGACCAAAACCCCGGCTCAGAACGCCACGTGGGCGAGCTTGTCCGGGTTCGCGATGTCGTAGACGGCCGCGACCTTGCCCTCGTGCACCGTGAACGTCGTCACGCGCGCGGTCACCTCGCCGTACGCCGGCATGACGAAGCCGAGTTCGCCGTTGACGAACATCGGCCGGTGCTCCTCCGGGAAGCCGTACTTCCGCATGAGGCCGAGGAAGAAGCGGGCGACCTTCTCCGCGCCCGTGACGGTGTTGACCGCCGTGCGCACCTTGCCGCCGCCGTCGCCGATCATCACCGCGTCCGGGTGCAGCAGTTCCAGCACCGCGTCGATGTCGCCGCTCGCCATGGCGCGCATGAACTTCTCCAGCACCTCCTGCTGCTCGGCCAGGGCCGCGCGAGGTGGCGGATCGGCGTCCGCGACGGCCTTGCGGGCCCGGGACGCGTGCTGGCGGGCGGAGGCCTCCGAGACCCCCAGCACCTCGGCGATCTCGTTGAACGGCAACGAGAACGCGTCGTGCAGCACGAACGCCACCCGCTGGTCCGGGGTGAGCCGGTCGAGCACCACGAGCGCCGCCATCCGCACGCCGTCGGACCGCACGACGCTCGCCAGCGGGTCGTCCTGCTCACCGGTCGTGAGCAACGGCTCCGGCAGCCACGAGCCCACGTAGGTCTCGCGGCGCACGGCGGCGGAGCGCAGCCGGTCGAGGCAGATGCGGCTGACGACGGTCGTGAGCCAGCCCCGCGCGTCCTTGACTCCCTCGGCCTTCGCGAACCGCGGCCAGGCCTCCTGCACGGCGTCCTCGGCGTCGGCGACGCTCCCGGTCAGCCGGTAGGCGACGCCGATCAGGTGCGTGCGGTGGAGTCCGAAGACGTCGGCGGTGGTCACGGTCGGCAGTTTGCCAAAGGATTAGACTCGGGCGTGTGGCAGGACGCATCAGGGAGAGCGACATCGCGTTGGTGCGTGAGCGCAGCCGCATCGACGAGGTCGTCGGTGACCAGGTTTCGCTGAAGAGGGCGGGCGGAGGCGCGCTCAAGGGGTTGTGCCCCTTCCACGACGAGAAGACGCCCTCGTTCAACGTGCGCCCGTCGCACGGCACGTTCCACTGCTTCGGCTGCGGCGAGGGCGGTGACGTGATCGCCTTCGTGATGAAGGTCGAGCACCTGTCGTTCGTCGAGGCCGTCGAGCGGCTCGCGGACCGGGCCGGCATCCAGCTCGTCTACGAGGGCGGCGGCGCGACGGTCCAGCGCGACCGAGGCACCCGCAGCAGGCTGATCGAGGCGCACAAGGCGGCCGCCGAGTGGTACGCCGAGCAGCTCAAGACGCCGGAGGCCCAGCCGGCGCGGGAGTTCCTGGCCGAGCGCGGGTTCGACGAGGCGGCGGCCCGCCAGTTCGGCTGCGGCTTCGCGCCCGGCGGCTGGGACAAGCTGACGAAGTACCTGCTCGGGCGCGGTTTCGAGCTGTCGGAACTGATCAAGTCGCAGCTCGTCAAGGAAGGCAAGCAGGGGCCGATCGACCGGTTCCACCGGCGGCTGCTGTGGCCGATCAAGGAGATCGGCGGCGACGTCGTCGGGTTCGGCGCGCGGCGGATCTTCGACGACGACCCGATCCAGGCGAAGTACCTGAACACCAGCGAGTCGATGATCTACAAGAAGTCGCAGGTGCTGTTCGGGCTCGACCAGGCCAAGCGCGAGATCGCCAAACGCAAGCAGGCCGTGATCGTCGAGGGCTACACCGACGTCATGGCGATGCACCTCGCGGGCGTGCCCACGGCCGTCGCGTCGTGCGGCACGGCGTTCGGCACGGACCACATGAACGTGCTGCGCAGGCTGCTGATCGACGACGACGTGAACGGCGAGGTCATCTTCACCTTCGACGGCGACGAGGCGGGCCAGAAGGCCGCGCTGAAGGCGTTCGAGGGGGAGCAGCAGTTCTCCGCGCAGACCTACATCGCGGTCGCGCCGGACGGCATGGACCCGTGCGAGCTGAGGCAGGCCAAGGGCGACGTGGCGGTGCGCGACCTGGTGGCGCGGCGCATCCCGCTGATCGAGTTCGCGATCAAGGCGCAGCTGCGGGCGTACGACCTCGACTCCGTGGACGGGCGCGTCGAGGCGTTGAAGAAGATGGTGCCGTTCGTCGCGCAGATCAAGGACAGGGCCAAGCGCGACGGTTACGCGACGCGGCTGGCCTGGTGGGTGGGCTGGGACGACGAGGCGATGGTGGTGCGCCGGGTGCGGCAGACCGCCGGCGGCAAGGTGCCCGTCGCCGCCCCCGCCCAGCGCGTCGACCCGAACCAGATCGCGTTGGGGGTGGAGGTGGACGGGCCCGCCCGGCCGAACCCGCGCGACCCGAAGCTCGTCTTCGAGCGTGAAGTGCTCAAGATCGCACTACGGCTGCCGGAGTACGCCGGTCCGCTCTACGACTCGCTGCCGGACGAGGCCTTCACCGAACCCGCGTACGTGGCGCTGCACCGGGCGATCCGGGACGCGGGCGGCGCGTCGTGCGGGCTCGCGGGCTCGGCCTACCTGGACGCGATCTCGCAGACGTGTTCGCACGCCTCGGTGCGGTCGGTGCTGACCGAACTCGCCGTGGAACCGTTGGCCGTCAAGCAGAACGACGAGTTCCGCTACGTGTCGATGGTGATCGCGCGGCTGCAGGAGGTGCAGGTCGGCAAGCAGGTCGACGACGTGAAGTCGCGCCTGCGGAGGCTGTCGCCGATCAAGGACGCCGACGAGTACCGGGCCCTGTGGGGCGACCTGGTGGCGCTGGAGGAGTACCGCAAGGCGCTCCTGCAGCAGAGCGCTGGAGTGCTGTAGTGGGCCTGTTCAGGCGGTTGTTCGGCGATGGTGCGCCCGACGGGTTCACGGGCGCGCTGGAGAAGGACGAGACCGTGATCGCGCACGCGCCGGTGACGTCCGGCGGGTACCTCGTGGTGACGTCGCTCGGCCTGTGGGTGCCGGGTGAGGGCGAGCCGCGGCGGATCGGGTGGCACCTGGTCAGCAAGGTGAAGTGGGAGGGCTCACTGCGGGTCGTGGAGGCCACCGAGGCGTCCGCCGAAGGCCCCGTCGTGCTGCTCGAAGACCTGCCGGCGCTGCGGTTCCCCCTGGAGCGGCCGGACCGGGTGCTGCGGGCGATCAGCCAGCGCGTCGAGGGGTCGATCCGGCACCGCGAGCGCATCGAGTCGCCCGGTGTGTGGGTGCTGCAGCGCAAGATCCCAGGCAGGGACGGCGTGGTGTGGCAGGCGCGCGGCGACGCCGGGGTGGACCTGGCGGCGGTGCGCGAGGCCGTGGGGCCGTTCGCCGCGAAGCTTGCGGGCTAGCAGTACGCGTGTACTGTTAGCCGTATGTGGGATCCGGCGCAGTACCTGGCCTTCGCCGACCACCGGGCGAGGCCGTTCTACGAACTCGTTGGGCGCGTGCGGGCTTCTTCGCCACGTCGTGTCGTCGACGTGGGCTGCGGGCCCGGCAACCTGACCACGTCGCTGTCCGCCCGGTGGCCGTCGGCCGTGGTCGAGGCGTTCGACTCCTCGCCGGAAATGGTCGCGGCGGCGCGTGAGGCAGGCGTCGACGCTCGGGTGGACAACGTGACGACGTGGGAACCGTTGCCCGACACCGACGTCGTGGTGTCCAACGCGGTGCTGCAGTGGGTGCCTTCGCATCCCACGATCGTGTCTAATTGGCTTTCTGCTCTGGCTCCGGGCGCGTGGCTCGCGTTCCAGGTGCCCGGCAACTACGGGGACCCCTCGCACCGGTTGATCCGCGAGGTGGCGGGAGAGGCGTTGATGCACGTCTTCCGCGCCGAGAAGCCGGTCCTCGACCCCGTGGAGTACGCGAACCTGCTCGGCTCGTGCTCCACAGTGGACGTCTGGGAGACGACCTACGTCCAGCGGCTCTCCGGTGCCGATCCGGTGCTCGAATGGGTGACTGGCACGGCTTTGCGCCCCGTGCGCGCCGCACTGTCCGTTGAGGACTGGGAGGCGTACCGGGCGGAACTGGCGCCGCGGCTGCGCGAGGCGTACCCGCAGCGAGCCGACGGCACCACTTGGTTCCCGTTCAGGAGGATCTTCGCGGTCGCCCAGGTGTGAAGGTGATCACAACCGGGGCGGCGTGGTGACCTTCCCGTTGGTCTCTTCCTGGTGCCGCCACGGCGCCTTCTCGGCCGCCTTCTCCGCGGCGTCGACAGCGACGTCCTTGGCCTGAGCTGCGGCTTCGAACGCCTTGTCCTTCGCCTGCGCGGCCGTCTTGCGCACCGTGGGGTTCTCGACGAAGCGGTGCCAGAGGCGCACGATCTGGTCGTAACGCTCCCGTCCGGCCTTCGCGCCGAGCACGTAGCCGATGGCCACACCGACCATGATGCCCTTCATGTGGCGTCTCCTCTCGCATCGTGCCTGGTCAGAGCCTATGTTGCCGCAAAGTGGGGGGTGCCTGCAAAACCCCTTTTGAGGCTCATGTAGAGTTACCCACTGTCAGGAGGAACCAAGCCTGACAAGCGAGACACAACAGAACATTCCCCCATAGCTCAATTGGCAGAGCATGCGACTGTTAATCGCAGGGTTACTGGTTCGAGTCCAGTTGGGGGAGCTTCCAAGACCCTAGTCATCCGACTGGGGTCTTTTGGTGTCGGGGGTCCGTCGGCCAGCTTGGGTGGATGGCCCGCTTCGCGAACCTCCGCCGCATCGCCTCGCTGGACCCGGTCACCGACCACGAGGAGATCATGCGGATCTCCGCGGGCCTGGAGTTCCCGTGGGACTACCAGAAGGCGCTGGAGCTGGCCCTGTTCCGCACGTACTGCGTGCCGACCATCTCGGGCCTGCTCGACCGCACCGGCGAGTTCTCCAGGCGCCCGCAGAAGCGCTACGACGACACCGCGATCCTCATGGCCGAACTGGTCGAGCACGGCTACGACTCCGCGCGCGGCCGGGAGGCGTTGCGCGTCGTGAACCGCCAGCACGGCCGTTACGACATCTCGAACGACGACATGCTCTACGTCCTGTCGACGTTCATCTACGACCCGATCGAGTGGATCTCGCACTACGGCTGGCGCCCGCTGACCCACGTCGAGCGGCAGGCCGCCTTCCACTTCTACCGCGCGGTCGGCGCCCGCATGGGCATCCGCGACATCCCGGCCGACTACGCGGAGTTCCGCGCCTTCAAGGAGACCTACGAGGCCGAGCACTTCGTGTACGCGCCGTCGAACCGCCGCATCGGCCAGTACACCCTCGACCTGTTCTGCTCGTGGTACCCGTCCGTGGCGCGTCCGGTCGTGTCGCGCGCCGTGGTCGCGATGCTGGACCCGCTGATGGTGCGCGCCTTCGGTTTCACCGCGCCCCCGTCGTGGGTGGGCCGGCTGGGGCGCCGCGCGTTGCGGCTGAGGGCGTTCGTGGTGCGCCGCCTGCCCGTCCGCAAGACCCTGAAGCTCACCAGCGCCCCGAACCGCACCTACCCGGGCTACCCGCGCGGCTACCGGCCGTCCGACCTCGGCGCGATCTCCAGCACGGCCCGCTGACCGTCGAACACGAACCCCATCGCCTTGAGGAACTCGGTGCCGGGCTGGAACTCGTCGAGCCGCACGTGCGCCCGCGTGACGTCCGGGAACCGCTCCGTCAGCGCCTTGACCATCTCGCGCCCGATGCCCCACCGCCGCAGGTCCTTCGGCACCAGGAAGAACCCGATGCTCGCGTGGCGGGGTTCGGGGTGGTCGATCGTGAGGTCGACGAACCCGATCATCCCCTCGGCCTGCGCCACCAGCAGGTGCTTCTGCTCGAACGAGGCCCCCTCGGGCACCGAGTAGAAGAGGCCCTGCACGTCACCGGGCCCGGACGGGTGGCCCGTCGCGGCCTGGAACCAGTCGTCGCAGTCGGCGAACAGCCGCAGCACCTCGGGCTCGTCCGCCGGGGTGAAGTCGCGGAGGGTCAAACGCACGCGTCCACCCTATGTGTCGCTCGCCACGGGGGCGCGCAAGGCCCGTTCGGCGTGATCGGTATCCTCCACCACGCAGCGTCAGCGGGCGGGGGTCCGCAGCTGCGAGGGGGCAGTAGCTCAACCGGTCAGAGCAGCAGACTCAT
Organism: Lentzea sp. NBRC 102530; assembly: GCF_030269365.1. Classification (GTDB taxonomy): domain Bacteria; phylum Actinomycetota; class Actinomycetes; order Mycobacteriales; family Pseudonocardiaceae; genus Lentzea. The sequence continues at coordinate 120,891 of NZ_BSTF01000018.1, read as the reverse complement.
AATCTGTCAGGTTGTCGGTTCGAATCCGACCTGCCCCACCAGTCTGACCAGCGCGTAAGGCGTCTTCCACGCCCATAGGCGGTCCGCTGTCCATGACGCCGTCCGTGAGTTCTCACGGGTGCGCGCGGCGCGCGGAAGGTTCTGGACAAGATCTGGTCAGTTCGTGGCGGCCTTGTCTCCCTTTCCTGGAAGCGCGCCAGACTCGTGGTCTGTTCGAGTCAGAACTGGGGGCTTCCGTGTGCGACGCCGGTGAGGTTCTGAAAGCAGAGTTCGATGACATTCGGCAAGAGATACGAAGCCATCAAACGATCGCCAGTGCGGTCATGGCGGTGGAACTGACGGCTTTGGGGGCGGGGATCTCCGTCGCGGGCAAGATCCAGCCGGTTCTCATTGCTCTCGCCGTGGTGAACTCGGTTCTGTGGCTCAGGTACGTCGATCATGTGGTGGCCATATTCCGGGCGGCTGCCTACGTGTCGTTCGTCCTGCGACCCAGGCTTTCGGGGATTGTCGGTGAGCCCGTGCTCAGGTGGGAGGCCTTCCTGAGGCAGATCAGGAGCAGGCGTTACGTCGCAGGCAGCGCGGCGGAGATCCCAGCCGGTGTGACCCAGGAACGCTTTCCTGAACGGATACTGGGGCTTTCGCACCCTTCTCTGCTGTTCGGGTTGGCAAGTCCGGTTCTGGTGGCGTGCTACCTGTACGTGTGCCTCAGTTCGGGGAATCGCGACCTTTTCGGTGTGTGGTTCGCGTCCGTCGGGGCGCTGGGCTTCTGGGCGTTCACCGTCGTGAGACATCTCGACACCGCACGTTGGATCAGGCGTGTCGATCTGTTGATGGCCGAAGCCGCGGCCGACGCGGAATGAGGCCTGTGGGTGTTCCGCCCCTGGTCCTCCGGAAGTCCTACGCGCGCAGGCCTTCGACGTAGATCGACAGGAAGCGGCGCCACTCGCCGGGGGAGTCCCTGATCACCTGGGCCATCGCCCTGGTCAGCGTGGCCATGTCGGTGAGCGAGTAGTCCGGCCGCAGCGTGCCGCCGGCGATGGCGCGCATGATCAGCACCTCGGCGTGGCCCGCGCCCCGGTGGCAGGCCGAGACGACCTCGGGGGCGTTGGGCAGGTCGCGGGCCAGGATGTCGTTGAGGCTGCGGTCTTCCGCCTGCAGGCCGTAGAGGTCTTCGAGGTACGTGACGAAGGCGTGCCACGGGTCGTCGTCGGCCAGGGCCTTGGCGCCGATCACGTCCAGGGCGGCGAGGCGCGGGGGGAAGATCGCCGCGAAGAAGTCCTCGCGGGTCGGGAAGTGCTTGTAGAGCGTGCCGATGCTGACTTCCGCCCGGCGGGCGATGTGTTCGGTGGGGACGTCGAGGCCTCGTTCCGCGAACAGTTCGGTGGCTGCCGCCAGCAGCTTCTCCCTGTTGCGTGCCGCGTCCGCACGCAGGGGCCTCGACGCGGTGACCATGCGCTGGATAGTACGGGGCGGTTAAGTCGAGGGTGGCCTCAACTTTTGTGGTAGCGTCGGCGGGCGTAAGTCGAGGGTTGCCTCGAATTAGCTTTCAGAAGGGCGGAGCCCATGTCTCCCACCGCAGTCGTGCTCGGGGTCGGACCCGGTCTCGGCATGTCCGTCGCCCACCGGTTCGGGCGTGAGGGGTACGAGGTCGTGCTGGTTTCGCGCGGCGCGCACCGGCACGAGGGGTACGTGGCCGAGTTGGCCGCGGCCGGTGTGAAGGCGCGGGCGTTCGCGGCGGACTTGCGCGACCCCGTGCAGGTGAAGTCCATTGTGGACTCGATCGGGGTGGTCGACGTCGTGTACTACGGGCCTGGGGCCACCGATTTGAGCGAGGCGCCGGAGGACCTGATTGAGACGACGTCTGATGACGCCCGGGCCGCGATGGAGTGGCTCTACCCGGCGATCGACGTCGTTCAGCACGTGTTGCCCGGCGTGATCGAGCGGGGTGGCGGGTTGTTGTTCGCCGGCGGGCTCAGCGCCGTGCGGCCCATGCCGATGCTGGGGTCGCTGGCGCTTTCCGGTGCCGCGTTGCGGAACTACGCGGTGACGCTCAACGTGGCGCTGGCCGGGAAGGGGGTGTACTCGGGGACGCTCACGATCGGTGGGCTGGTCGAGCGCGGTGACATCCACGAGGCGGTGCGGGCGAATCCCGGGACGTTCGGAGAGGTGGCGACGTTGGACCCCGACGAGATCGCCGAGATCGCGTGGCGGATGTTCGTGGAGCGGGACCGCGCGGAGGAGATCTTCTCGGTGCTCTAGAGGTACGAGCCGGGGGTGTGGCCCAGCGAGCGGCGGAACACGTCGATGAACGCGCTGGCGCTGGCGAAACCGCAGCGCAGGGCCACCGAGGTGACGGGCTGGCCTTCGGCGAGCAGGCGCAGGGCGTGGTAGAGGCGCAGCTGGGTGCGCCACTGGGGGAACGTCATGCCCATCTCGTCGCGGAACAGTCTCGTCAACGTCCTGCCGCTCGCGCCCGCCTCACGGCCGAGTGCTTCGAGACCGCGGTTGTCCGAGGGGTCAGTCTCGAGCGCTGTGCACACGGTCGCGAGTCTCGGGTCGCGGGCGGCGGGGACGCGGACGGGTTGTTCGGCCGCGGTGGCCAGTTGGTCGAGCAGCACCGAACGCATTCGTTTGCCCGCAGGGGTTTCTCGGTCGGTGAGCTCTGTGTAGGTGATCAGGAGTTCACGTAGTAGAGGCGAGACGGCCAGCGCTGTGGGTTCGTTGAGCTTCAACGGGTTCTGAGTCAGGCCGAGGAAGTGCAGCCGTGTGACGCCGTACGCGCGGTGGGAGTGCACGGCGCCTGCGGGGATCCACAACGCACGGTGCACGGGTGCGATCCAGCGTGACGTCTCCGTGTGCACGGCCACGACGCCACGGCTGGCGTAGACGATCTGGTGTTCGTCGTGCCAGTGCGCGGTGACGCCACTGGTGGCCGCCAGGTCGCGGCTAGTGGTCGGTGCCGCCGGCAGGTGGCGAGAATTCGACATACATCGGCAGAATATCGGAATCGGGAAGGCGCTGGCGGGGCCACGATCAAGGGCGTGAACACCTCCCGCCGGCGCATGTCGGTCCTCGTCGCCGGGCACGCGGTGAACGACCTGTACCAGGGCGCCGTCCCCGCCGTCGTGCCGTTCCTCGTGCTCGAACGCGGGTACAGCTACCTCGCGGCGGCCGGCATCACGGTCGCCGCGACGCTGTTGTCGTCGGTGGTGCAGCCGCTGTTCGGCGTGCTGACCGACCGGCGCCCGATGCCGTGGCTGGTGCCGCTCGGCATGACGCTCGCCGGGGTGGGCGTCGGGCTGTCCGGGCTGAGCGACTCCTACGTGCTGACGTGGCTCGCGATCGCGTTGTCCGGTCTGGGCGTCGCCGCGTACCACCCGGAGGCGGCCCGGCTCGCGCGCCGCGTCGCGCAGGACAGCCACGTCGGCATGAGCTGGTTCGCGGTGGGCGGCAACGTCGGGTTCGCGCTCGGCCCCGTGCTGGTGACGCCGGTCCTGGCGTTCGGCGGGCTGGCGTGGAGTCCACTGCTGGCCGTTCCCGCACTCCTCGCAGGGGCGGCGACGTTCGTCGCTCTGCGCGGGGTGCACGGTGCTTCGTCGGCGGCGCCGGTGAGTCCGGGCCGGGACGACTGGGGGCAGTTCAGCAGGCTCACCGTGATCATCGTGGCGCGCTCGGTGGTGACGTTCGGGCTCGGCACGTTCCTCGCGCTCTGGGTGACCGACCGGGTCGGCGGTGGTCCGGCGGCCGGAGCGGCGGCGTTGGTGGTGCTGTTCGGCGCGGGCGCCGCGAGCACGTTGCTGGGCGGCGTGCTGGCCGGACGATGGGGACGTGTCCGGGTACTACAGGCTTCGTACGCGTTGGCGGTGCCTGCTGTCGCGGGCGTGGCACTAGTGCCCGGCCCCGCCGTGTACCTGATGGTGGCGCTCACGGCCGTGGCGCTCTACGTGCCGTTCTCGCTGCACGTCACCCTCGGCCAGGATTACCTGCCGAACCGCGTCGGCACCGCCAGCGGCGTCACGCTCGGCCTCGCGGTGAGCATCGGAGGCCTCGGCTCGCCGGTCGTCGGCGCCATCGCCGGTGCCTCCGACCTGCAGTGGGGCCTGCTGTCGCTGGTGCTCATGCCGATCATCGCGGCGGTCGCGGCACGCGGTCTGCGCGCACCGGGTTCGATGCGGGCTTGAGCGCCGGTGGCTACGGTTGACGGCGTGCGAGTGGCGACGTGGAACGTGAACTCAGTCAAGCAGCGCGTGCCGAGGCTCCTGCCGTGGCTCGACCAGCGGCAGCCCGACGTCGTGTGCCTGCAGGAGACCAAACTGGCCGACGATGCCTTCACCGCCCTGCTCGGTGACGCTCTCAAGGAACGTGGCTACGAGGTCGCGCTCTTCGGCGAGACCCAGTGGAACGGCGTGGCCCTGCTGTCCAAGGTGGGCTTGGAGGACGTCGCGGTCGGTGTGGCCGGTGCCCCCGGTTTTCCCCACGTCGAGGCACGCGCCGTAGCTGCCACGTGCGGCGGCGTGCGCGTCCACTCGCTGTACGTGCCGAACGGCCGTGAGCCCGAATCGGACCACTACAAGTACAAGCTCGAATGGCTCGCCGCCCTCCGCGACGTGCTGGAGGCCGGACCCGCCGACGCCCTGGTGTGCGGTGACATCAACATCGCCCCCGCCGACGCCGACCTGTTCGACCCCGCGGCCTACATCGGCCACACCCACGTCACCGAACCAGAACGCGCCGCGTTGCAGGCCATCGAGGCGTTGGGGTTCCACGACGTGGTGCGCGAACGGTGGCCCGACGAACGCATCTTCAGCTACTGGGACTACCGCGCCGGCATGTTCCACCGCGACCTCGGCATGCGGATCGACCTGATCCTCGCCTCCGACTCGGTGGCGCCGCGCACCAAGGCCGCCTGGATCGACCGGCACGCGCGCAAGGGGACGGGGCCGAGCGACCACGCGCCGGTGATCGTGGACCTGGACGAGGCACCGGACGGGGACATCGGGCCCGTGGTGCCGCCACCGTCGTCGCCGGGGGCGAAGAAGAAGGTCAAGCTGCCCCAGGCGAAGTGATCGCGGGCGAGGCGATCGTGGGCGAGGCGATCGTGGGCGAGGTCGCGTGGGCGAGGTGGATCAGCCGAAGTGACCTGGGCGAGGTGGCGCGGGCGAGGTCGCTCAGGCGGGCCGCAGCGTCACGGTGAAGGCCGCTCCGCCCTCCGTCGCCGGCCCCGCCACGATCGTCCCGCCCATCCGCGTCACCAGCCCGTGCACCAGCGCGAGCCCCACCCCGGTTCCCACCGGCCGCGTCTGCTGGTACCGCGCGTGCAGCACCCCGCGGTCGAACGCCACCGCGTAGTCCTCGGGCGCCAGCCCGGGGCCGCCGTCCCGCACCTCCAGCACCGAGGACAGCGACAACACCACGGGCAGGCCGGCAGGTGTGACGCGCAGGGCGTTCTCCATCAGGCCGTCGATCACCTGACGCAGGCGGCGTGCGTCGGCGAGAACGACTGGAGACGACGACACCTCGAGAGAGAACTGCACACCGCGCGCATGGCAGCGGGCGTGCCAGACCTCTGCGGCTGAACGCACGACGGGTTCCAGCGACACGGGGGCCATGTCCAGGCTGAAGTCGTCGGCGCCCAGGCGGGCCAGGTCGAGCAGGTCGGTGACCAGGCGGTCGAGGCGGCGGGCCTCGTCCAGGATCACGGTGCCGACCGGGGCCACCCGGGTGCCGGTGACGACGCCGTCGGCCAGGGATTCGGCGAAGCCCGTGACGGCGGTCAGCGGTGTGCGGAGTTCGTGGGAGACGGACAGCAGGAAGTCGCGTTGGCGGGATTCGCTGCGGTGCAGGGCGTCGGCCAGCGAGTTCATCGCGTGGCCCACCTCGGCCAACTCGTGCGTGCCCACCGGGGGGACGCGCAGGTCGCGGCGGCCACCGGACATGGCGTGGGCGACCGACGCGACTCGGCGCAGCGGGCGGGCCAGGAAGGTGCCCAGAGCCAAACCCGCCAGCGCTGCCACGGCCAACCCCACCGCCAGCGCCAGGAGGATGTTGCGGATCAGTTTGCGGTAGGTGCCGCTCGTCTCGGTCTGCTGGACCAGGGCGAAGCCGCCCGCCCCCGACGGACGGGCCTCCACGTTCAGGCGGCCGCTCACCCCGGACACCGCGGAACCGGACAGGACGCGCTGGTAGTCGATCGAACGGACCGCTCGCACCGCCGCGCGGTCGGCACCGGTCACGTCACCGGCGGCGGTGATCCGGACGATCGTGATGTCCTGGCCCTCCAGGATCTGTTCCACGCGGTCGTTCGAGATCTGGCCCGCGACGACGTCGGCCTGGGCGCGCAGGAACTCCTGGCTCACCTGCTGCGAGGTGGTGGTGACCTGGCGGATGGAGACGAAGCCCGCCACGGACACCGCCACGAACGCCACTCCCAGGCACAGCAACGCGATTCTGCCCGCGAGGTTCATGAGGCGTCTGCCGAGTAGCCGACGCCGCGCACTGTCCGGATCGGACTCGACGCACCGAACTTCGCGCGCAGCTGGGCTATGTGGACGTCGACGGTGCGTGTGCCGGCAACGGAGGAGTAGCCCCACACGGCGGAGAGGAGTTGCTCACGCGAGAACACCTGACGCGGGTTCTTCATCAGGTAGGAAAGCAATCCGAACTCCGTTGACGTCAAAGACACCTCGGCCGAACCCGCGAATGCGCGCCGTTCGCCCACATCGAGCCGTACGGCACCGACTTGCAGCACGTCGGACACGACGCCGGACGAACGACGCAGCACCGTGCGCACACGCAACGCCAACTCGCGTGGGCTGAAAGGCTTGGTGATGTAGTCGTCGGCACCCAGCTCCAGGCCCAGCAGGCGGTCCACCTCGTCGTCGCGCGCCGTCACGAACAGGACCGGGGTCCAGTCACCGGACGAGCGCATCGCCCGGCACACCTCGATGCCGTTCATGACGGGCAGGCCGACGTCCAGCACGACCGCGACCGGGGAAAGGGCGCGGACCGCGGCCAGTGCCGCGTCCCCCGAGGACTCCAGGTGCACGCCGAAGCCGTCGCGTCGCAGGTAGAGCGACACGAGCTCGGCGATCGCCGGTTCGTCCTCCACGACGAGCACCAGGCCACGTTCCACGCGTTCACCCCGGCTGGTTGAGGTCCGACTCGATGCTGTTCAGCGTTGATTCCACATCATCGAGGTCCGTCGGCGCCTCCTCGCCCCGGCACGCCGTCAGGGCGAACAGCAGGACGACGGCCGCGAGCCACCTCACTTCGACCCGCAGTGCTCGGTCTTGAACTTCCCGACGCGCTCGGCGGCCTTCGCCAGCTTGACGAGCTGGGCGTCACGCAGCTTCAGGCGGGCGTCCAGCACGTCCGCGCGCGCCGTGTTGCCGTTCTTGCGGGCGTCGGCGGCCCTCTGCTCGATCCACTTCTTCGAGCCCAGGGTCTCCGCGGTGCCGTTGATCTTGTCGGTCAGCGCCTTGACCTTGGCTTCCACCCGCGGCACGCGCTGCGAGCAGATCTTCTCCACCTTCTCGGGGCTGATCGTGATCGGCTCCTGCGCCGACGCGGTGCCCGCGCCCAGCAGCAGCATTCCCGCCACCAGCCCACCGATTCGCGAAATGTTCATGGCACGGAACGATGACGGCTCACGGTCAGAGCACGGTCCGCTGAATGTTCGGGTTCTGCAAAGATCACGCCTGATAGGTGAAGGCCGGTTCGGGAACGGCGATCGGCGGCCGCCGGCTGTCCGCCGGCACGTCGAGCAACGCCCAGATGACGTGCCTGCCACCTCCGGCCGGTGTCTCGCCCATCGTGAAGTTGCAGACCGCGATGGACGCGACGTTGTGCCGCATGATGTGCCACTGCTTGAGGTCGAACCGTGCGGTCGTGCGCACCGCAACGGACATCTGGTCGCCACGCATGCGCAACAGCAGCGCGAGCGAGCTGTCTTCTTCGACGTGCGACACGAGCTCGACGGCTACCTGGGGCGCGACGTCGAGCATCGACTGGACGCCCCACCGCTCGCAGGCGCGTTCGGTGATCCGCTCGGCCACGTGCGGCAGGCAGCGGCACGTCGGCAGCGGCGCGTCCACCCGGTCCTCGTGCCGGTGCCGCACCACGGCCCCCACCGCCGCGGCCGTCGTCGAGAACATCGGGATGTGCCGGGGCAGCCCGCGCGACTCCAGCGTGGACCGCAACCCCGGGTCGCTGACCACGATGCTGAGCGAAATGCCCGGCCAGCGCGCCGCCGACAACCACACGACGTCGAACAGCACGAGCAGCGCCGGGGACTCCGCGACGAGTTCGTCCAATTCCACGATGACGCCGACGAGCTCCTTCGTCGCGTGGTCGAGCAGCACGTCCTGCGCGCGCATGTACGTCGTCCAGTCGAGCCGCCCGCTGAACCGCACGACGAGCACGCCGTTCTGCTCCCGGACGTCGACCTCGAGGTTGTGCACGGCCATGACCCCTCCCTCGGACGCGCGTCCCCAAGCTTTCAAGACTGTCGATGTGACCGCATGCGCCCTAGGGGGTAACTACCCGTGTTTCGGCGTTGGTACCTCCGGGGGACCGCGTTGCAGCGGGAGATCGAGCCGACCTAGGGTGCGGCTGTGGGAGGTTCGCTTCACCCTGGTCGGAAAGGCAACTTGCCTGCTGACACAACTACTTTCGTCGGCCGCAAGCAGGACGTCGCCGAGGTGCGCAGGCTGCTGTCCGAGTCGCGCCTTGTCACTCTTACGGGTGTTGGTGGAGTCGGCAAGACGCGGCTGGGGTTGCGCGCGGCCGCCGAGACGCACCGGGCGTTCCGCGACGGGGTGTGGTTCGTCGACCTGGGCGGGGTCACCGATCCGGACCTCGTCGTGCACACGGTCCTGGAACAGTTGGGCGTGCACGACGACACCGTTCGCATGCACCGGACCGTCCTGGTGGAACACCTGCGCGACCGCCAGTTGCTGATGGTGCTCGACAACTGCGAGCACGTCATCGGATCGACCGCGGACCTCGTGGACGCGTTGTTGCGCGGAGTGCCGGGCCTGCGCGTGCTCGTCACGAGCCGGGAACGCCTGGGTGTCGACGGCGAACATTTGTGGCAGGTCCTGCCACTGCCGGGCGAACCGGCGCTGGCGTTGTTCGCGGAACGGGCCGCGGCCGTCGAACCGGGGTTCGTCCTCGACGAGCGCAACCACGAGCAGGTCAGCCAGATCTGCGCGCTGCTCGGCGGCATCCCGCTGGCGATCGAACTGGCCGCCGTGCGGCTGCGCGTGTTGAGCCTTGACCACTTGTTGTCCAGATTGGGCAACACCTTCCGGGTGCTCGTCGACGGCAAGCGCGGCGGCGACCCGCGGCACCAGACGCTGCACGCCGCCGTCGACTGGAGCTTCCACCTCTGCACCCGCGACGAGCAGGTCCTGTGGGCACGGGCGTCGGTCTTCGCCGGCACGTTCGACCTGGAGGCCGCCGAACGGGTCTGCGCGGGCGAGAGCGTCCCGGCCGAGGAGATCCTGCGGTCGCTGATGGGCCTGGTCGACAAGTCGGTCGTGGTGTCCGAGCAGCACCCGTCCGGCACCCGCTTCCGGCTGCTCGAACCGCTGCGCCAGTACGGCCTCGAGAAGCTCCGCGACGCCGGTCGCGAGCAGGTGATGCGCGAACGGCACCGGGACCACTTCATCGACTGGGCCGAGCGCCGCGAGGCCGAGTGGTTCGGCCCGGCCCAGGCGCGGATCTTCAGCCTCACCCGGCTCGAGCACGCGAACCTGCGGTCGGCGCTGGACTTCTGCTTCGACACCGACGGCGACAGCTGCGTGCACCTCGCGAGCACGCTGTGGTTCTACTGGGCGGGCTGCGGCATGCTCGGCGAGGGCAGGCACTGGCTCGACCGGGCCGTGGCCGGGGCGAAACCGGGTCCGCACCGGGCCAAGGCGCTGTGGGTCAACGGCTACGTGTCGACGTTGCAGGGCGACCTGCCCGCGTCGGTGCGGATGCTGGACGAGTGCCGCGAGTACGCGCTCAGCTCCGGTGACGGCACCGCGCTCGCCTACGCGACCCACCGCATCGCCTGCACGCACCTCGTCGGCGACGACCTCGACCTCGCCGACAGCGGGTTCGCCGAGGCCATGCGCCTGTACCGGGGCCAGGGCACGGTCAACAGCCACACCATGCTCGCCGGCATCGAACTCGCGATCTCGGCGACGTTCCGGCGTGACTTCGCCGCCGCCGAACGCCTGTGCGTCGAGGCCAGGACCGTCGGCGAGGAACACGGCGAGCTGTGGGCGCAGGCGTACGCGATCTGGGTGCTGGCGCTGTGCGCGTGGGTCAGCGGCGACCTCGCCCGCGCCGACCAGCTCGGCCGCGAGTGCCTGCGGATCAAGCGCACGTTCCACGATCTGCTGGGCATCGTGCTGGCGGTCGAGCTGCTCGCCTGGATCGCGGCCTCGCAGGGCAACGCGCTGCGCGCGGCGACGTTGCTGGGCGCCACCAACGAGATCTGGCAGTCGGTGGGCTACCCCATGTTCGGGTCGCGGTACTTCGGCGCGCCGCACGGCGAGTGCGAGTCGGCGACGGTGTCCGCGCTCGGCGAGCAGGAGTTCCGCACCCTGTTCCGCAAGGGCATGGACCTCGAACTGGAGGACGCCATCGCGTTCGCCATCGGGGAGGAGGAGACCGCCGCACCGGAACCGGCCGCGCCGCTCGCGCCGCTGACCCGGCGGGAGCAGCAGGTGGCGGACCTGATCGCCGGAGGCATGTCGAACAAGGAGATCGCGGCCCGGCTGGTGATCGCGCGCCGGACCGCGGAGGGACACGTGGAGCGGATCCTGCAGAAGCTCGGGTTCAGCTCACGGGCGCAGATCGCGACGTGGGTGACGGAGCGCCGTTCCTAGCGGGCTATCCTCGGCCGGCATGGGGGTGCAACTGCCCAGTCTCGCCGCGGTCGCGATGCTGGCGGTGTTCACGCAGACCGGGATCTGGGTGGACGACGGCTTCGGCTGGGGCTTCGGCGGCTGGTTCGTGGGCGGCGCGCTCGCGGTCTCGGCGCTGGTGCGCATGGTCGGTCTCTGGACCGTGGTGCCGGTGCCGCCGCTCGTGTTCGTCGTCGTCGCGGTGGGGAACGCGGGGTGGGAGCGGCAGTCGCGCCGGCTCGCGTGGTGGGGGAGCACGAGGGAGCTCGGAGCGGACGCGGTTCCGTTGCTGGTGCACGGGTTCCCGTGGATGGCGGCGGCGGTCGGCGCGGCACTCGTGGTCGCGGCGGTCCGCGTTTTCAGCAGGGGGAGAAGGAAATGCAGGTCTTCGTCGACGGCAGTGGCGGTAGACGGGTAGCGGCCGCACTGGTCAGCTGGACCGTCGCGAGTGGACTGGTCGCGTTCGGCGCCGTCGTGGCGGGCACGTTGCTGGGAGCCTGGTGAGACGCACGCCGTGGCTGCACTGGGTCTCGATCCTGCTCGCGCTGCTGGTGCTGATGTGCGTGGTGTCGTTGCACGCCTACGCGGGCGTCCGGCCGAAGCCGGTGCGGCACGCGGGGGAGCAGCTCGACCTGCCCAGGGGCACGTTCGCGCTGGCGTTCCACGGCGGTCCCGACCCGAAGTGGACGCCGCGCACCCTCGACCGCCTGCGGGACGCCGGCGTCAAGGCGACCTTCTACGTCACCGGCGCCCAGGTCACGCGGGAACCGGACCTCGCGCGCCGGATCGTCGCCGAGGGACACCAGGTCGGCCTCGACGGGTTCCGCGCCGAGGGCGACCTCGGCACCGGGCTGAACCTCGCCCTCGCCCAGGCCGCGCTCGCCGACGCGCTGGACGGCCACACCACGCTCGTCGGTGCTCCGCGGGAGATCGACGCCGGCTACCGGGACTTCCTGGACATCGCCACGTTCGTGCGGAAGTCGTTGCAGCCGAAGAAAGGCGTCATCCGGCTGTACGACAACGGCACTCTCGGCGGCGACGCCGCCCGGCGGCTCGCGAAGACACGCGGCTACGAGTTCGTGCGGGTGAGCGACGAGCCGCTGATCCCGGTGGCCGCGCACGAGCGGTTCACCGGTGCCGTCACGACGTGGGCACAACGCAACGGCGGCATCGTGCTCGTGGTCTTCGGCACCGCCATCGGGATCGCCGCGCTGTTGGGCATCTTGCGCACGTTGATGCAGCTGGGGCTGGCGCACAACGACCGCAGGATGCGCCGCGAAGAGGAAGCGCCGCCGTGGTTCGCGCCGCCGGTCTCAGTGGTGGTGCCGGCGTACAACGAGGCGTTGAACATCGCCGCCGCGGTCACGTCCATCGCCGGGAACAACCACCTCGCCGACGTCGAGGTGATCGTCGTGGACGACGGCTCCACCGACGGCACCGGCGAGATCGCCGAGGAACTCGACCTGCCCGGCGTCACCGTGCTCCGGCAGGACAACCAGGGCAAGCCGGCCGCGCTGAACGCCGGGATCCGCGCGGCACGGCACGACGTGCTGGTGCTCGTGGACGCCGACACGATCTTCGAACCGGACACCGTTGGCCAGCTCGTGCAGCCGTTCGCGGACGACGAGGTCGGCGCGGTCGCCGGCAACGCCAAGGTCGGCAACCGGCAGGGGATCCTCGGGCGCTGGCAGCACCTGGAGTACTGCGCCGGGTCCAACCTGGACCGCCAGATCCTGCACGCGCTGCGGTGCATCCCGACGGTGCCGGGCGCGGTCGGGGCGTTCCGCCGCGCCGCGCTCGCCGACGTCGGCGGCGTCAGCGACGACACGCTCGCCGAGGACACCGACCTCACGATGGCCGTCACGCGCGCGGGCCGCCGGGTCGCGTACCGCCCCGAGGCCAAGGCGTGGACGGAGGCGCCGGTCAGCCTGAAAGGCCTGTTCCGGCAGCGGTACCGCTGGTCGTACGGCACCTTTCAGGCGATGTGGAAGCACCGCGGCGCGTTGGCGGAGAAAGGGCCGATGGGCCGGTACGGGCTCAGCTACCTGGTGGCGTTCCACCTGCTGCTGCCGCTCCTCGCGCCTGTGATGGACCTCCTCGTGCTGTACGGGTTCTTCGTCGCGGACGCACCGCTCGCGTTGCTCGTGTGGACCGTGTTCCTGCTGATCCAGACGGCGAGCGCCGGTTACGCGCTGAGGCTCGACGGCGAGTCGCTCAAGCCGTTGTGGGCGTATCCGCTGCAGCAGGTCGTGTACCGGCAGCTGATGTACGCCGTGGTGATCCAGTCGTTGATCACGGCCGTGCACGGCACGCGGCTGCGGTGGATGTCGGTGCGGCGCACGGGCAAGCTCGCCAACGCGCCAGGTACGGTCCCGGTCAACTGAGACGCGGGGACGGACTCGCCGCCGTCTGCGCAGCAGCGGCCGAGAACACGGGAGGCTGTCTGTGGGGCGCACGCCTTTGGACGCGCCGGAGCGTCTGCGGGAGGTCTTCGCCGCCGTCCTCGACGTGCTGGCCGAGGTCGGCTACGCGAGGTTCAACATGGACCTCGTGGCCGGCCGGGCCCGCGCGAGCAAGGCGAGCCTCTACCAGCGCTGGCCGTCGAAGGCGCGGCTCATCACCGACGCGCTGCGGGCGAACCTGCCGCAGTCGCCGCAGCCCGACGAGGGCGCGTTCGCGGAGGACGTCCGCCAGATCATCCGGGCGTGGCGCGAGCCGCCGTTCGACACCGCCGGGATCTTCCTCGGCCTCCTCGAAGGCAGCCGCCAGGACGCGGACCTCGCGAGCCTGCGCGAGGAGCACGTCGACCGCGCCTACACCGAGCACCTGCGGGTCGCCGTCGAACGGGCGAAGGCGCGCGGTGAGCTGCCCGAGTCCCTCGACGCCGACGTCCTCATCACCGCGCTGATCTCGACTTTCGTGCTGCGTTCGGAGGAACCGGGGGTCGTCGAGGGCATCGTCGACGGCCTGTTGAGACCGCTCCTCGGTGCATTTCGGACCAAATAACTCGCCAGGGCGTAGTCGTTGCGCTACGTTCGGTCATGGATTCAAAAGAACAGTTCTGTTCTGTTGAGGGGGATTTCCCGTGACCGAAGCCGCTGTCTGCCCCGTCCCGCACGAGAACCGCGTCCACCCGCTGGGCGCGCCCGCGGGCTTCGCGGAGGCCATCAGCGACGGCCCGGTGAAGATGTTGTGGCCCAACGGCGTCGAGGCCTGGGTCATCAGCAGCTACGCCGGCGTGCGCAAGGTGCTGTCCGATCCGCGGTTCAGCGCGAACAAGGACGGCCAGCCGGAGATGCGCACCGAGGGCGAGCAGGTCCTCGGCCTGCCGGAGCCCGGCAACATGAACGTGATGGACGGTGACGCGCACCTGCGGCTGCGCCGGCCGCTCGCCAGGGCGTTCATGGTCAAGCGCCTCAACGAGATGCGCCCGCGCATCCAGGAGATCGTCGACGAGCACCTCGACGCGATGGAACGCGCCGGAGCGCCCGCCGACCTGGTGTCGTCTGTCTGCCTGCCGGTGCCGTCGCTGGTGATCGCAGAACTGCTCGGCGTGCCGCCGGAGCACCAGGCGCTGTTCCAGGCCACGGCCAGGGAGATGTTCGGCAAGAACGGCTCGCGCGCCGAGTACGAGGCGAAGGCCGAGGAACTGGACGGGGTGCTGCTCAAGGTCGTGCAGGAGAAGAAGGCGTCGGGCACCACCGACGACCTGATCGGCCTCATGGTCAACGACACCGACTTCCAGATGGACGAACTGCTGTTCCTCGCCATCGGCCTGCTCGCGGCGGGGCACGAGACGACGTCGAACTTCTTCGGCCTGTTCACGCTCACGCTCTTCGAGAAGCCGGACCAGCTGGCGATCCTGAAGCGCGACCCCGGCCGCGCCGACGTCATCGTCGAGGAGCTGATGCGCTACACCGTCGGCAGGCTCGGCGGAGCGGGGCTCGCGCGCCGGGCCGTCGAGGACGTCGAGGTCGACGGCGTCACCATCAAGGCCGGTGAGTGGGTCGCGGTGACGTTCCAGGCCAACCTGGACGAGTCGCTGTGCCCGCACGCCGGCGAGCTCGACCTGGAACGCAGGGCGGTGTCGCACCTGGGGTTCGGGTACGGGCCGCACCAGTGCCTCGGCGCGAACCTGGCGCGCGCGGAGCTGCAGATCCTGCTGCGCACGCTGTTCACCCGGTTCCCGGACGTCCGGCCGGCCGTTCCCGTGGCCGAGATGGACTTCCGCGAGGACATGATCACCTACGGCGCGGCGACCATCCCGGTGGTCTGGTGATGACCGTCCGGATAGACCAGGCGAAGTGCATCGGTTCGGGTCAGTGCGTGCTGGCCGCACCGGACGTGTTCGACCAGTCCGACGACGACGGGCTCGGCCTCGTGCTGATCTCCGAGCCGCCCGCGGAGTTGTTGCCGGGGGTTCGTGACGCCGTGGACCGGTGCCCGGCCCAGGTGGTCACCCTGGAAGAGTGAATTCAGCGGCCGATCCGGTGTTCTCCGGTCACGGGAAATTGATTCAGATCGACATGCTTGACACCTCGATGGCCCCTTTCCGATCACCATGACCGTCCGAAATCGTAGGCGCGGCCACCACGGCGTTGTGGTGGTCGCGCCGACATGTCCCGGGAAGGCCGAAAGACCCTTCCCGACCAGGCCGGACAGCGGGATGGTGACGCGGCGCGGTGAGTACCGGCGGTGTGTAACGGGTATCCGCACGACGGGTGACCGGCGCACGTCAGGAGGGCCCAGCTATGTTCGACGGCGAAGCATTTCCCGCTCGGGTGGACAAAACCGATGTGCGGCACGTGGAAACGCTCACCGGCGCGCTCAGAGCGCTGGACCACGAATATGGCGGCGGCGCCTGCCGGGATGCCTGCGTCGCACTGCTGAACTGGGCGAACCCGCTGCTCGACACCGGTTCGGCCGGCAAGGTGCTGCACCGGCTCCAGGTCGCCATCGCGGACCTGCACAACCTGGCCGGCTGGTCGTCGTTCGACATGGGACTGCTGGAGTCCGCACACCTGCACTTCGGCCGTGCGATGGATCTCGCGCGCGCGTCGGGCAACAGCGCGCTGGAAGCGAACATCCACTACCGGATGGGTCGCGTGCACCTGCACTACGAACTGGCCGAGGACGCGTTGGCGTCGTTCCAACGAGGACTGCCGATCGCGCAGGCCAGCGGGTCCACTCTGGCCGTGTCCATCCTGCACGCCAACGAGGCGTGGGCGTTCGCGAAGATGGGCGCGGAAAGGCAGGCGCTGCGCCAGTTCGCGCGCGCCGAGGACGAGTTCGCACGGTCGGTGGCCGAGGACGCGCCGCCGTGGGCGAGGTTCTTCGACCTGGCCGACCTGGTGTCGATCGGCGGCATGGTGCACACCGAACTCGCGCGCACCTGCGACGTGAAGTACGCGCGGTCCGCGATCCCGCTGCTCACCAGGGCGATCTCCAGCGGCGGCGAGGACGCCTCGCGCAGCCAGTCGTTCCGGCTCGCCGCGCTGGCGGTCAACCACCTGGTGCAGAACGAGGCCGAACAAGCGCGGGACGTCGGGGAACAGGCCATCGCGGTGTCCGGCCCCATTCGTTCCGCCCGCACCCGTGACCGCATGCGCCCGTTGCGGCAGGAAGCGGAACGCCTGCGGGGCAACGAGGCCGCCGACGACCTCGCGCACCGGCTCGGGAAGTTCATGACGGGGGCGCAGGGCGCTGCCTGACCGTCCGGGGGTGGAAAGGCGCCGCCAGGGCCCGGGGAGAGGTTTGGGCTGTCCGGTCCCCGGCGGCACCGTCTGGGAGGGAGCGACGTCCAGCTGGGGGCCGGGACGCCGCTCCGCTCGGGTGGTGCGTCAGCGACCCGCCTGGGGTGATGGGGCCGCTGACCCTTCCTCTGCTGTGAGCATCGCGACCGCCGCTGACATTTCGCTGACACCTGGGGTTACCGGCTGGTTAGGATCGGTCACATGCAGCGCCGGTGGGGGTTCAGGGTTCTCGGGTCGTTGCAGGTCATCGACTCCGGACGGGTCGTGGAGCTGCGTTCTGCCAAGCAACGCGTGCTGCTCGCCGCGTTGCTGATGAAGCCGAACGCGCCGGTGTCGTCGTACGAGCTGATGGAACACCTCTGGGGCGATGAGCCTTCAGGTGCGGCGCGCGCGACCTTGCAGACATATGTCATGCGGTTGAGACAGTCGCTGGACGACCTGGCCGACCGCAAGCTCGTCCGCACGTGGCCGACCGGCTACTCGATCCACGTCGAGGACGACCAGCTCGACCTGCTGACGTTCCAGCGGTTGCGGGCCGAGGCCCGGCGCGCGCCGGACCTGGAGACCGAGGCGCGCCTGCTCGGCGAGGCGGCCGCCCTGTGGCGCGGACCGGCCCTGGACCAGGTGTCGTCGCTGCGCATGGAGCAGACCGACGTGCAGCGCCTCAACGAGCAGCGCTGGGAGGTGCTGGAACGGCGCAACGACGCCGAACTCCAGCTCGGCCGGCACGACCAGGTCGTCGACGAACTGCGGTCCCTGGTCACGGAACACCCGCTGCGCGAACGCTTCTGGTACCAGCTGATGCTCGCCCTGCACCGCACCGGCCAGCAGGCGCAGGCGCTGGACGTGTTCCGGCGCGCGAGCGACGTGCTCGCCGACGAGCTCGGCATCGACCCGAACGCCGAACTGCGCGCGCTGCACATGGAGGTGCTGGCGGGATCGTCCGCACCGGTCGTCGCCGCCGGCACGGGACCGTCGTGGCTGCCGCCCGCCGTCGGTGACTTCTCGGGCCGGGCCGCGGAGGTCGTGCGGCTCACGGCCGGGTTGCGGGCCGGCGGGACGTGGACGATCACCGGGCCCGGTGGCGTCGGCAAGACCTCGTTGGCCGTGCACTGCGCCCACCTCGTGCGGGACGCGTTCCCGGACGGCCAGCTGTACCTGAACCTGCGCGGGGGCGAGCAGAAGCCCGTCGAACCCGCCGCGGCGCTCGACCGGTTGCTGCGCGGGCTGGGCGTGTCCGGTGGTGCGATCCCGTCCACCGTGGAGGATCGGGTCGACCTGTACCGCGACCTGCTGTCGGACCGGAAGATCCTGGTCGTGCTGGACAACGCGGTGAACGAGGCGCAGGTCCGCCCGTTGCTGCCGGGGACCACGTCGGGTGCGGCGCTGGTGACCTCGCGGGCCGCGCTGGCAGGGCTGGAGGCGGCGCACGTCGTGCCGCTCGACGTGCTGCCCTCGCCGGACGCGCTGGCGTTGCTGCGGGCCGCCGTCGGTGAGGCCCGGTGCGCCGCCGAACCCGTTGCGGCGCAGCAGATCGTGACGTACTGCGGCAGCCTGCCGCTCGCGTTGCGGGTGGCGGCGGCCCGGCTGGTGGCGCGGCCGCACTGGCAGCTCTCGAAGCTCGCCGGGCGGTTGTCCGACGAACGGCGCCGGTTCGACGAGCTGTCGCTGGGCGACCTCGACGTGCGGGCCTCGCTCGCGTTGAGCTACGACGGCCTGGACGAGTCGCACCGCACGGCGTTCCGGCTGCTGTCGCTGGTGGACACGCCGGACTTCCCGGCCTGGGTGGCGTCCCCGTTGCTGGGCCTCGATCTCGACGACGCGGAGGACCACGTCGAGGCGCTGGTCGACGCCCGGCTGGTCGACTACGCGGGCCGCGATGCGTTGGGGCAGGTGCGCTATCGCCTGCACGACCTGCTGCGCGCGTTCGGGCGCGAGGCTGCCTCGGAGGACCCGGCCGAGGCGTTGAAGGCGTTGTTCGAGCAGTGGCTCGAGCTGGCGATGCGCGCGGACGTCGAACTGCCGCACCAGGGCCTGCGGCTCGAACCCCTGGCGCTGGAACGGTTCGACCTCGGCGACGCCGCCGAGTGGTTCGACGCGGAGTGGCAGAACATCCACGCCGTGATCACGCAGGCCGCCGCGCTCGGCCTCGGCTCGCTGGCCGCCGAGCTCGCGATCCGCTCCGCCGCGTTCTGCGACCTGCGCGCCCGGTTCGACGACTGGGAGCAGATCAACGCGCTGGGGCTGACGTGTGCGCCCGCCGACCGCAGGCCGGTGTTGTTCCAGCAGCGCGGAATCCTGCGGGCCCGGTTGCACGACTACGCCGCCGCGTCGGCCGACTTCCAGGCCGCGCAGCAGGGTTTCGTCGAGGCCGGTGACGTCTGGGGCGAGGCCTACGCCTGGTACGGCACGGGCTGGATGCACGAGTGGAGCGGCCGGTCCCTGGAAGCCCGTGCGGCACATCGGGAAGCCATGGAACGGTTCGTCGCGGCGAGCAACTCGCACGGCGAGATCGAGGTGCTCTGCTCGTTGGGCGCCATCGAACGCCGGGCAGGCGGACTCGCCGCCGCACAGCAGTACCTGGAACGGGCCCGGCGCCTCGCGGGCCGGCTCGGCGACGAGCAGAGCGAGCTGATGGCGACGCTGGAACTGGGGCGCCTGCACCAGTTCACCGGCGAACTGGACGAGTCCGCGGCTTTCCTGCGCTCGTCGCTCGCGGCCGCGCAGAAGCTCGGCGACCCGGACCTCGCGGCCAACATCCGGCTGTTCCTCGCGGACACCCTGGTGCGCTCGGGGCAGAACGAGCCCGCGGAGGAACAGCTGCGGCAGGCCTGGGAGTTCTTCGAGGAGCACGACGACCGGCAGGGCCGCATCTGGGTGTGGCGCCTGCGGTCCGGGCTCGCCGCCGCACCCGAGGAGGCGTTGCGGCTCGCGTCCCTCGCCCTGGAGCAGGCGCGTGAAATGGGCTCCCCGCCCGAGTTCGGCCGTTCGCTGCGGGTGCTCGGCAACGCCCTGGACCGCTGCGGGCGTGCCGAGGAGGCCCGCGAGCACTGGCGGCAGGCCGAGGAAACCCTGACGGCGGCCGGGTTCCAGGCGGAGGTCGACGAGCTCCGCCTGGCGACGTCCTGAGGTCCTAGCCCTGGTTCTGGCTCAGCACCGTGTCGACGGTGACACCCGAGGCCACGATCATGCTGAGCAACGGGTCGGGCACCGGCCGGTGGAACTGCACGACGTAGTTGTCCGCCGTCGAGAACATGGCCTTGGAGAAGCCCTGCCAGGTCTTGGTGATCCGGGCGACCTCGGTGCCGGTGTGGTCCTGGAGCGAGAAGTTCCAGGCCCGCCAGTTCTCCGCGTAGAGGCCGCCGATCTGCGTCCCGTTGCAGACGTACGCGAACCGGACCTTGCCGAAGACGTTCTCCTGCACGATCTCGCCGATCGGCAGGCCGTCCCCGCGTTCGACGACGACCTTCGACTTCCACATCGTCGCGGGCCGGGTGACGCGCAACCGCGGCATGCCGTGCACGTCGCGGATCTCCAGCCGGACGTCCAGCATCGAGTCCATCTTCGTGAAGGCGCGCAACGCCTTCGCGGCGCCGGACTGACCGACCTGCTCGACCGTGCCGAGGTGGCGGGCGTGCTGGTCGTAGATGACGTACGAGTTCGACATCTCGATCAGCTTGGCCTTCTGGTTCACCACCAGGACCGGTTCGTCGAACAGGGTTCCGCCGCCACCGGACACCACGCCCTGCACGCCGGCGCGTTGCACCTGCTGGGCCACGCGGTCCTGGCCGGTGCCGCCCACCTGCAGCTCGGTGTGGTGGGAGTCGGACCGCTCCTGCCGCGGCTGGACGTGCGGCGTCCACTGAACGCCGTCCCACCACCGGACGAACCGGGGGTCGGCGTTGTCCGGGTACCAGCCCGGCGCTGTGTTCATGCGGCGAGCGTACGACTTCGAGACACGCTGGCGCCGGGCGACAGGGCACGGTTTTGCCGCCCGGCACGTCTTCAGCGCGTCAGCTGATCGTGATCGCTCCGGCAGGGCAGAGCCCCGCCGCCTCCTTCGCGCCCGCTTCGTGCTCGGCGTCCGGATTCTCCTGCAGCAGCACGACGGTGCCGTCGTCCTCGCTCTGGTCGAACAGGTCCGGGTCGGTCAAAACGCACATTCCCGAACCACAGCACTTCGTCTGGTCGACGGAGATCTTCATGACGACCACGCTACTGGCAACGAGTGCACTCCGTAGATCCCCATGTCGGTGCGCAGCGGCACCTCCTCGGGCTCGACGTCGAGGCGGAGGTCGGGGAACTCCTGGAACAGCTTGGCGAACCCGATCCTCATCTCGATGCGCGCGAGCTGCTGGCCGAGGCACTGGTGGATGCCGTGCCCGAACGCCACGTGCCCGCTCGCGGGCCTGCGCAGGTCGAGCTCCTCGGGGTTGCCGGGGAACTTCTCCGGGTCGCGGTTGGCCGTCGGCACGTGCATCACCACGGTGTCCCCGGCCCTGATGAGGTGACCCTCGATCTCCACGTCCTCCAGCGCGGTGCGCACCGGTCCGAAGTGGATGATCGACAGGTACCGCATCAGCTCCTCGACGGCGTTGTCGACGACGCCCGGCTCGTCCTTGAGGATCTTGAGCTGGTCCGGGTGCTGCAACAGCGTGAACGTGCCGAGTCCCAGCATGTTCGCCGTGGTCTCGTGCCCGGCGATCAGCAGCAGCATCGCCATGTTCGACGCTTCCTCGTCGGTGGGTTCCCCCGTGGCGATGAGGTCGCTGATCATGTCGTCGCCCGGGTTCTCCTTCTTGCGGGCGACCAGTTCGCGCATGAACTCCTGGATGCGTTGGAAGGCCTCCATGGCCTCCTTGAACGTCGAGTCCAGGCTGAGGAGCTTCGCGGTGTCGTCCTGGAATCGCGACTTCTCCTCGTAGCCGACGCCGAGCAGCGCGCAGATCACCAGTGACGGCACCGGCATCGCGAACTCCTTGACGAGGTCCGCGCGGCCGTCGAACGTGCGCAGGTGCGCCAGTTGGTCGTCGACGATCTGGCCGATCCACTCGGACAGCTGGTTCATCCGCCGGACGGTGAACTGGCCCTGCAGCATCTTGCGCAGCCGGGTGTGGTCCGGTGGGTCCTGGCTCAGGAACATGCCCGGTTCGACCTTGCGCTTGTCCTTCTCCTCGGGCAGATCGCCCTGGAAGCGCACGTCGAGCAGGTGGTGGTTCTCCGGGCGGTTGCTGAACTTCGGGCTTCCCAGGATCTCGCGCACCTGGTGGTGGCCGGTGACCAGCCAGCCGAGGTGGCCGTCCGAGAACTTCAGCCTGCTGACGCGGGCCTGCTCGCGGATGGCCGTGACCTCGGCCGGCGGGTCGAACGGGGTCTGGCGCGTCGTGGGCAGTTTCTCGGAGATCAGTTCGGTCATCTCGCACACCTCCCAGTGCTCAGCAGAGGACCTACTTCTGAAGCTACAGAAGTTTCATGACTCCGTGAAGGTGAATTCAGGGTCACGGACCGCCACGACCCGAAATCTGTCCGCATCCGCCGGTCGTGCGTCGCGACGGCCACCGCCGCCCTGGTCTGGTGCAGCGCCTCGGTCAGCTCGTCGACCAGGGCGATCGACAGGTGGTTGGTCGGTTCGTCCAGCAGCAGCACGTGTGGGGAGCCGCTGAGCAGGATCGCGAGTTCCAGCCGCCGTCGTTGCCCGGTGGACAGCCGGGCGACCGGGCGGGCGAGGTCCGTTCCGCTGAGCAGACCGAGGTCCTCCACCCGCGGGCACAACTGCCGGGCGGTGGCGTCCTCGTTCTCGAACACCGACTCCTGGGCCAGCAACGCGACCTCGCCGACGTGGTGCACCGTGCCGTGAACCGGGGTGATACGGCCGGCGAGGACGTTCAGCAACGTCGACTTGCCCGCCCCGTTCGCTCCGGTGACCAGCAGCTTCTCGCCCGCGCTGAGCGAGATCGGCTCGGTCAGGCGCACCCGGCCGGGTACTTCGAGCGGGGTGGCGTGCAGCAGGTCGCCGCTCGCCTCCAACTCCGGCGGCATGAAGCGCAACGGCGGTGGGGGAGCGTCCAGTCTCTGGTCGTCCAGCTCCTCCAGCCTCCGTGCGACGTTGCGCATCTTGTTCGCCGCACGGGTGCTGCGCTTGTGCTTGAACGCGCCCTTCGGCGGCCGCCAGTTGTCCTTCAGTCGGGACTGGGCGCGTTCGACCTTGTCGGTCAGCTCGTCGTGCTCGGCCTCCTCCTGGGCGAACCGCTGCTCCCAGCGCTGGCGCTCGGCGTGTTTCGCCTCCTTGAACGCCTGGTAGCCGCCGCCGTGCAGGTGCACCTCGCCGTCCGGGGTCGGGTCGAGGTCGAGCAGCTGCGTGCAGACGTCGTCGAGCAACGTGCGGTCGTGGCTCACCAGCACGACGACGCCGTGGTGCCGGCGCAGGCGTTCGGTGAGGAACGTGAGTGCGCCCGCGTCGAGGTGGTTCGTCGGTTCGTCGAGCAGCAGCACGTCGGCGCGTTCGGCGAGCAGGCACGCGAGCCTGACCCGGTAGCGCTGGCCCACGCTGAGCCGCGCGAGTTCCGTCGCCCGGTCGTGGTCGGCGTCGAGTGCTTTGAGGGCGATGTCGGCACGCCGTTCGGCGTCCCAGGCCTCGATGTTCTCGGCGTGCGCCAACGCCTCGGTGTAGCGCCGCTCGTCGAACGGCTCGGCCGCACCGTCCAGTTCGGACAGTGCGGCACGGCTCTCGCGCAGCGCCTCGGACAGCAGGTCCCCCACGGTTTCGCCTTGGTGGAAAGGCATTTCCTGTTGCACCAGGCTCAACGAACCGTGCCGGGTGACAGTTCCCTGGTCCGGCACGAGGTCGTCGGCCAGCAGCCGGAGGAGGGTGGTCTTGCCGCGGCCGTTCTCGCCGATGACGCCGAGGCGCTGGCCCGCGGAGACGGTCAGGGAGATGCCGTCGACGACGGGCCCGGCCTCATAGCCCTTGGTGAGGTCTTGGGTCGTCAAATGAACATGCGAACGCACGGGGATCCTCTTTTGGGTACGCGAAATCAGGACGTGTTGCGCGGAGGCACACGTCCTGGATCAGAGGTAGAAGACCCCGTACCCGAATCCCATGAAACCCACGGTACCTACGGTCGCAACGCCTTTTCGACGGCCGCGGTGAGGTCCCGGACGCTCTCCTCGGTGCCGGGCGTCGGGCCGACCGTGCTGCCGCCGCCGACGAGCCGGTAGAAGAGCAGGCCTTCGAGGAACGCGGTGAAGTGCGCGCCCGCCCGTTCGGGGTCCTCGTGGCCCAGCAGTTCCGCGAGCGCCGTGGCCTGCTCGCGCGGGGAGTGGGCCATGATCGACTTCAGTTCGGGGTGGTGCGTCGCCTCGAGCATCGCCGCGTACCGGGCGAGCGTGCGGTCGCGTTCCACGAGCCAGCTGTCGAGCGTCCTCGCGATGCTGCCGGCGACGTCGTCCGGATCCGGCGCGACGTCGAGGCGTTCCTGCTCGGCCAGCCGCGCCACGAACCCCTCGATCAAGGCCTTGCGCGTGCGGAAGTAAGCGCTGGTCGAACCCTCCGGCAGGCCTGCCTCGCGGTCGACCGCGCGATGGGTGAGGCCGCGCATGCCCTGGGCGGCCACGAGCTTGATCGCGGCGTCGGTGATGAGGTCTTTGCGCACCTGTGGCCCCCATCTCTCTCTACAGCTGTAGTCTACAGGCGTAGAGTCTTCTACATCTGTAGAGGAGGATGCGATGAAGGCGATCGTGGTGGGCGGCGGCATCGGAGGGCTGGCGGCGGCGGTGTCGTTGCGCCGGGTCGGCTGGGAGG
Organism: Lentzea sp. NBRC 102530; assembly: GCF_030269365.1. Classification (GTDB taxonomy): domain Bacteria; phylum Actinomycetota; class Actinomycetes; order Mycobacteriales; family Pseudonocardiaceae; genus Lentzea. Next base: position 96,439 of record NZ_BSTF01000018.1, on the reverse strand, counting down.
TCGAGGTCCGCGAACGCGCGGCGGCGTTCGGGGAGATCGGCGCCGGCGTGGGCGTGATGCCGAACGCGATGCGCGCGCTGGAGTGGATGGGGGTCTCCGACGAGATCCGGCGGCTCGGCACGCCCCGCGTGTCCGGTGGGGTGCGGCGTCAGGACGGGCGCTGGCTCGTGCATCTGCCGGACGTGGGGCAGGAGAAGGTGATCGCGATGCACCGCGCCGATCTGCACGGCGTACTGCTGCGGGCGTTGCCGTCGTCGGTGCTGTTCAACGACGCCGAGGTGACTCGTGTGGACGAGTTGGACGCGGATCTCGTGGTGGCGGCCGACGGCATCAACAGCCGGTTGCGCGCGGAGTTGTTCCCGGAGGCCCGCGGACCGGAGTACGCGGGGGCGACGGCGTGGCGCGGGGTGGCGCCGGGGCCGTTCGACCTGCCGATCTCGCAGACGCTCGGTCCCGGTGGGGAGGCGGGGATCCTGCCCCTCGGGGACGGCCGGGTGTGCTGGTACGTCGCGTGCGTCGCTCCCGCTGACGCTCGACTCGACCCGGTGGAGCTGTTCGCGGACTGGCACGATCCGTTGCCGGAACTGGTGTCCACGACTCAGGACGTCATCCGGCACGACATCTACCAGTTGCCGTTGCTGCCGACGTTCGTGCGGGGGCGGGTGGCGTTGCTCGGCGACGCGGCGCACGCGATGACGCCGTACCTCGGGCAGGGCGCCTGCATGGCGCTGGAGGACGCCGTGACGCTGGCCGCGGTGGGTGGTGATCTGGCCCGGTACGACGCTGTGCGCCGTCCGCGCACGCGGTCGGTGTGGAAGGGCTCGCGGATGGCGGGGAAGTTCGGCATCGAGATGCGGTCGCCGATCGCCTTGGCGCTGCGCGACTTCGCGTTCCGCGTGTTGCCACCTTCCTTGGCAATTCAGGGGATGACGCGCTTCTCCTCGTGGGAGGTGCCGCAAGTTCACTCGATCGGGTCGAACCCAGTGGTGAACTGAATCACAGGTCAATGTTTGGTGTCGGCGGGATAACGGACTAGAACCACCCTTTGTCGCGCCCATTGTCACCCAGTTGTAGGATCAAGTAACTGCTGAGCGTGTCGGACGCGGTCCAGTGATCCAGATGGCGTAGCGCGACAGGCGGTTCCTCCTACACGAAAGCGCAACTACGGTGCCTCGCCATGACCCCCGTCCCGACTGATGTGATGCCCCGTTCCCTCACGGCGCTTCCCCCGGCGCAGGTCGAGAACACCGGCGAGATCGACATCGCCGAGGCTGAGGACTTCGTCCGACAGCACCACACCGAGCACCCGGAACTCGGTCCGGTCGAGGCCCGGCTGGCCGAGGTCCACGCGGAGATCGCCGCGACCGGCACCTACCGCCACACCACCGAGGAACTCACCTTCGGCGCGCGCGTGGCCTGGCGCAACAGCTCCCGCTGCATCGGGCGCCTGTACTGGCGGAGCTTGAAAGTGCGCGACCAGCGGGAGGTGTCCGCCCCCGCCGACGTCGCGAAGGAGTGCGTCGAACACCTGCGGGTGGCGACGAACAAGGGCAAGATCCGCCCGGTCATCACGGTCTTCGCCCCCGCGGAGCCCGGCACGCACGCACCGGTGATCGTGAACGAGCAGATCATCCGCTACGCGGCCTACCGCGGGTCCGACGGCGGCGTGCTCGGCGACGGCCGCAACCTCGCGCTCACCGAACTCGCGGTGCAGCGCGGCTGGAAGCCACCGGCCACGCGCGGCCCGTTCGACGTGCTGCCGCTGATGGTGACCTGCCAGGGCCACGAGCCCGCGCTCGTCGAGATCGCCGCCGACGACGTGCTGGAGGTCAAGCTGTCGCACCCGGACTTCCCGTGGCTCGGCGCGCTGGGCGTGAAGTGGCACGCCGTGCCCGCGATCAGCAACATGCGCCTGCGCATCGGCGGCATCGACTACCCGTCGGCGCCGTTCAACGGCTGGTACATGGGCACCGAGATCGGCGCCCGCAACCTGGCCGACTCGGACCGCTACGACCTGCTGCCGTACCTCGCCAAGCGAATGGGCCTGGACATGTCGTCGGAGGCGACGTTGTGGCGCGATCGAGCCCTGGTGGAGCTCAACCGCGCCGTCCTGCACTCGTTCGCGGAGGCCGGGGTCACGATCACGGATCACCACACGGAGTCGAAGCGGTTCCTGACGCACCTGGAGAAGGAGGAGGCGGCCGGACGTTCGTGCCCCGCTGACTGGTCGTGGATCGTGCCACCCGTGTCGGGCGGGCTGACGCCGGTCTACCACCGGTACTACGACTCGGATGAACTGCTGCCGAACTTCTTCCCCGCCGCCAAGCCGTCCGGTTGCCCTGTCGCACACTGAGGTGTGCAACTGACCCGTAGCTTGACGCTGACCGACGCCGTGTTCGTCGGGCTCGGCTCCATGATCGGCGCCGGGGTGTTCGCGGTGTTCGCCCCGGCTGCCGCCGCGGCCGGGTCCGCGTTGCTGGTGAGCCTGGTCGTCGCGGGTGTGGTGGCCGGCTGCAACGCGTTGTCGAGCGCCTGGCTGGCCGCCCGCTACCCGCAGTCCGGCGGGACGTACGTCTACGGCCGCGAACGCCTCGGGCGCGTGTGGGGCGATGCGGCCGGGTGGGCGTTCGTGCTGGGCAAGACGGCGTCGTGCGCCGCCATGGCGTTGACGGTCGGCGTGTACGCCGGTGCGCCGAAAACCGTTGCGGTGGTGGCGATCGTGGCGTTGACCGTGCTGAACCTGACCGGTGTGCAGAAGTCCGCGCTGGTCACCCGCGTCATCGTTGTTGTTGTCCTGCTCGTGCTTTGCCTTGTGGCGTTCACAGCTCGTGAGGCCGTGCAGCCGGCGGAGTTCCTGCCGTCAGGAATCCTTCCCGCCGCCGCGCTGCTCTTCTTCGCGTTCGCCGGGTACGCGCGCATCGCGACTCTCGGAGAGGAGGTTCGGGACCCCGCGCGCACGATCCCCCGTGCGGTCGTGGTTGCCCTGTCGATCACTCTGGTCGTGTACTTCGGGGTGGCCCTCGTGGCGTTGAACGCGTTGGGCAGCCGTCTCGCCGTGTCGACTCTTGCCGACGTGTCACCCTCTCTGGCGCCTGTGATTCGGGTGGCCGCCTGCCTGGCTGCGTTGGGTTCGCTGCTTTCCTTGCAGCTCGGGGTGAGCCGGACCGCGCTGGCCATGGCACGCGACCGCCGACTGCCGTCGTTTCTCGCCGATCTCCGTTGGGCGGAAATCGCGACCGGCGCCGTGGCGATCATTCTGGTGCTCACGGTGGATGTCACGCGTGCGATCGTGTTCAGCTCGTTCTGCGTGCTGCTCTATTACGCGATCGCCAACGCCAGCGCGTGGACGCTCGGTAAGCGTCTCGTGCCGGCGATTGGGCTGGCAGGGTGCCTGACCCTCGCCGGTGCGGTGCTCTGGCAACTGTAGATGTGGCCCAGGTCACCTTTGATCGCGTAACGTGCGTACGGTGAAAGTGGGAACCCCCGCAGAGTCGCGGCCCGCCGAGCGCCGAGTCGCCTGCGTACCGGAAACGGTGTCGTCGCTGGTCGACGCTGGACTGACCGTGCACGTACAGGAAGGTGCAGGGCGTCACGCCCACGCCCCCGACGCCGCTTACCGAGCGGCCGGGGCCCACGTGACGCCCGAGGACCCGACGTCGGAATCCGATGTCGTCGTGTCCGTGCAGCCGTTGACCATCGCCCAGGCTTCCCTGTTGAAACCGGGCGCCATCACCGTGAGCTTCTTGCAGCCAGGCCTGGAACGCGCACTCCTGGAGGTCTACCGAGACCGCCGGGTCACGTCGTTCAGCTTCGACCTGCTGCCCCGCGTCACCCGGGCCCAGAGCGCGGACGCCCTCTCGTCCCAGGCCCTCGTCGCCGGTTACCGGGCGGTGCTCGTGGCCGCCGAACGACTTCCGCGCTTCCTCCCGATGTTCACCACCGCCGCGGGCACCGTGCCCCCGGCGAAAGTCCTGGTCCTGGGCGCCGGAGTGGCGGGCCTGCAGGCCATCGCCACGGCCCGTCGCCTGGGTGCCGTGGTCGAGGCCTACGACGTCCGCAAGGCCGCGGGCGAGGAGGTCCGCAGCCTGGGGGCCAAGTTCCTCGAACTGGACCTGGAAACCCAGTCCGGCGTCTACGCCTCCGTGCAGTCCGAGGAGTTCCTGGAACGCCAACGGGAACTCATCGGCGAACACGTGGCGGCGTCCGACGTCGTGATCACCACCGCGGCCATCCCCGGCCGGAAGGCACCCGTGCTGGTGACCACGGACATGCTCAAGGCGATGGCCCCCGGCTCGGTCGTCGTCGACCTGGCCGCGGAGTCCGGCGGCAACTACGCGGGATCCGTTGCGGGGTCCGAGATCTGGGTGGGCGACGTGCTCGTGCACGGCGCGCTGAACCTGCCGTCGTCCATGCCGGTGCACGCGAGCAGGTTGTACTCGCGCAACGTGCTGAACCTGCTCAAGCTGATGACCGCGGACGGGGTGGTGGCGCCGGACCTGGGCGACGAGGTGCTCGACGGCTGCTGCCTCACCCACGACGGCCAGATCCGCAAGGAGTTGCCGTGATCGACCTGTTGACGATCTTCGTGCTGGCCGTGTTCGTGGGCTTCGAGGTGGTCTCGAAGGTGTCCACGATCCTGCACACGCCGCTGATGTCCGGCGCCAACGCCATCCACGGCGTGATCCTGGTGGGCGCGATCCTGATCACGGGGTCCGCCGAGAGCACGCTCGAGCTGGTGCTCGGGGTGCTGGCGGTGTTCCTGGCCACGGTGAACGTCGTGGGCGGGTTCGTGGTGACGGACCGGATGCTGGAGATGTTCAAAAATTGACCTTTCCCCTTGCTGACAAGGGGATTTCTGCTTCGTCGCCGATCGCCCGCCCGGAGTGTGTCCGTTGAGGTCTTGCACCGGCTCCACAGACTGTCGCCGCCAGCCCGGCGGCCAGGATGTTGCGTGCCGCGTTCACGTCCCGGTCGTGGGTCGCTCCGCAGCCACAGGTCCAGGTGCGCACGTGCAGCGGCATGGTCGCCGCTGGTGTGCCGCAGACCGAGCACAGCTTGGACGACGGGAACCAGCGATCAGCGACGATCACCTTCCGCCCGTACCAGGCCGCCTTGTACTCCAGCATCTCCCGGAACTGCCGCCAGCCCGCGTCACTGATCGAGCGGGCGAGACGGCGGTTGCGGACCATGCCGGACACGGCCAGGTCCTCGATCACGAGCGTTTGGTTCTCACGCACGAGTCGAGTGGTGACTTTGTGCAGGTGGTCGGCCCGCCGGTCGGCGATCCGAGCGTGGATCCGGCCGACCGCGAGACGAGCTCTCGTCCGGTTGTTGCTGCCTTTCTGCTTGCGGGCCAAGGCTCGCTGCGCTCGGGCGAGTTTCACCCTGTCGCGGTGCTCGTGCCGGGGATTGGCGATCTTTTCCCCTGTCGAGAGCGTCAGCAGGTGGTTCAGACCCGCGTCGATCCCTACCGAGGTGTCGATGGCAGGCAACGCCGTCACGTGCGGGTCCTCGCACAGCAAGGCCACGAACCAACGCCCGGCAGCGTCCAGCGAGACCGTCACCGACGACGGCTCCGCACTTGTCGGCAACGGCCGGGACCAGCGAATGTGCAACGGCTCGGACATCTTGGCGAGGGTCACCGCCCCGTCCCGCCAGCGGAACGCCGAACGCGTGTACACGGCGCTGGACCGCGCCCTCTTCCGGGACTTGAAACGCGGGTATCGCGCGCGTTTCGCCCAGAAGTTGGTGAACGCCGATTGCAGGTGTCGCAATGCCTGCTGCAGCGGAACGCAAGAAACCTCGTTGAGGAACGCGAGCTCTTCGGTGCGTTTCCAGCTCGTGAGCAGCGCCGACGAGGCCTTGTAGTCGATCGGTGCCCGGCCTTCGGTCCACGCTTCCGTGCGGGCCTGCAAAGCCAGGTTGTAGACCTTGCGAACACATCCGAACGTGCGCAGCAGTTCCGCGGCTTGCACTTCGGTCGGGTAGAAGCGGTACTTGAACCCTCGCTTCACCTGGCCGCTCACAGTTCGAAACCTAGCGGATGCCGTGCGGCCCGAAACGGGCAGGTTTCCTTGGAGGGCTTCAGATGACCATCGTCCAGCTGATGTACCTCGTCGCGTCGCTCTGCTTCATCCTGGCGCTGAAAGGCCTGAGTTCGCCCAAGTACGCGCGCTACGGCAACTTCATCGGCGCGTTCGGCATGCTGGTCGCCGTGGTCACCGCCTACGTCCACGGCGTCGTCCACAACGGACTGTGGATCCTGATCGCCGTCGCACTCGGTGTGGCGGTGGGCATCCCGGCCGCCCGTTCGGTCAAGATGACCGCGATCCCGCAGATGGTGGCCCTGTTCAACGGGGTCGGCGGCGCGGCCGCAGCCCTCGTCGCACTGGCCGAGTTCTTCGCGGTGCCGGACACGACCGTGATGTTCCGCCTCGCCACCGTCCTCACGGTGCTGATCGGCTCGGTCAGCTTCTCCGGCTCGGTCGTCACGTTCCTGAAGCTGCAGGAACTCATGACCACCCGGCCGGTGCTCCTGCCTGCGGGGCAGCAGCTCGCGATCGCGGCGGGTGTGTCGTCGGTTGCCTTGTGCGCCTTGACGACGGCGGTGCCGAACGGGTTCCTGCTGTGGTTGCTGGCGGTCGTCGGGCTCGCGCTCGGCGTGTTGTTCGTGCTGCCGGTGGGTGGCGCGGACGTGCCGATCGCGATCTCGTTGCTCAACGCGTTCACCGGCCTCGCGGTGGCGGCGTCCGGGTACGTGCTGGCCAACACGTTGCTGATCGTGGCGGGCACGCTCGTCGGCGCGTCCGGCACCATCCTGACGCGGCTCATGGCGCAGGCGATGGGGCGGTCGCTCGCCAACATCCTGTTCGGGGCGTTCAAGGCGACGACGGCCACTGCCCAGCAAGAGGAGCAGCGGACGGTCAAGTCCGGGACGGTCGAGGACGTCGCGATCCTGTTGGGGTACGCCAACAACGTCGTCGTGGTGCCGGGGTACGGGCTGGCGGTGGCGCAGGCGCAGCACGCGGTGCGCGAGCTGGTGGGGCAGCTCGAGAAGCGCGGAGTCGCGGTGGCGTACGGGATCCACCCGGTGGCGGGGCGGATGCCGGGGCACATGAACGTGTTGCTGGCCGAGGCGGACGTGCCGTACGAGCAGCTCAAGGAACTCGACGACGTCAACCCCGGGATCACGTCCGTCGACGTGGCGGTCGTGGTCGGGGCGAACGACGTGGTGAACCCCGGTGCGCGCGACGAGCCGTCCAGCCCGATCTACGGCATGCCGATCTTCGACGTCGACCGCGCGAAGTCCGTGGTGTTCATGAAGCGGTCGATGCGGCCGGGGTTCGCGGGCGTGGACAACGAGTTGCTCTACAACCCCAAGACGACGTTGCTGTTCGGGGACGCGAAGGACTCGCTCACGAAGCTCCTGGCGGCTGTGAAGCAGCTCTGAGCAGGTCGGTGACCTCGGCGCTGGTCAACGCGGGCAGCAGGCCGATCACGCCGTCGGCGCCCGCCTGCCGCCAGTGCTCGGCGTCGGCGAGGGTGTGCACCTCGTCGACGCCGAACCGCACGCCGAAGCCGTGCACGGTCGCGATCAACGCCCGCATCGCCTGGTGCAGCGGGGAATCCGGCGTGGGGGCGGGGGCGCGGGTGATCACCGAGCGGACCGGCACCTCGGTGAGCACGGCCAGTTCGTCGTGGCCGCCGCGGAACCCGTCGAGCGCCGTCACGATGCCGCTGTCGTGCAGCACCACCGCGTTGTCGTCGCCCGCGAGCACCGACGAGATGTCCAGCGCGATGCGCAGCCGTTCCGGCGGCAGGCCCGTTTCGTCCAGCGCGCGTTTGACCTCCGCGACCAGGTCCTCGTCCCGCGACTGCAGGGCGCCGAGCGCGAGGTGCAGCGTGGGCGCGCCGTCGCCGAACTCCTCGGCCCACCGGGCGGCCTGCGCACATGCCTCGCGCAGCAGCCAGCGGCCGATCGGCAGTGACAGGCCCGTCGAGTCGGCGAGCGCCATCGTGTCGTTGTGGCTCAGGTCGTCCCAGTGCAGCCGGGCGACGGCGCCGAGCACCTCGCGGGTCTCCAGGTCGTGCACGGGCGCGTAGACGATCTCGATCTCGCCGTGCTCCCAGGCACCCGGCATCGACGCGGCCAGCGCGTACTTGCCGCGCCGGCGCGCGTCGTCGTGCGGGTCGTGCAACGCCCACTGCCGTTTGCCGCGGGCCTTCGCCTGACGCAGTGCGGCGTTGGCGCAGCGCATCAGTTCGGCCGCCGTCACGAACGAAGGCGGCCGGTCCACCACGCCGATGCTCGCGGACAGCGCGATGCCGTGATCGTCCACAAAGGTCGGTTCGCCGAGGACGTCCTGGATCTCCTCGACGGTCGACGTCACGGTGTCGTTCACGGTGAGGAACCCGAACTCGTCGCCGCCGATCCGCGCCAGCACGGCGTTCTTCTCGGCCGCGAGCCTGCCCAGGCGGCTGGCGACGATCTTGAGGAGCTTGTCGCCGGTGTCCTGGCCGAGACCGATGTTGACGACGGAGAACGCGTCCAGACCCAGGTGGTAGAGGGTGATCGGGCCGCCGTCGAGCAGCCGTTCGACCTGTGTGACGAAGTGCTGGCGGTTCGACAGGCCGGTGAGCGAGTCGTGCAACAGCTGGTGGTCGAGGCTGCGCTGCAACAGGTGCAGCTCGCTGATGTCCTCGACCATCGTCACGTGGTGGGTGGGCCTGCCGTCCGCGTCGCGCAGCACGGAGACCACGAGGAGCACCCACACCGGTTCGCCGTCCGCGCGGATCAGCTCGCGCTGGTCGCGGAACCGGTCGAGGCGCCCCTCGCTGAGGTTGCGGTAGGAGGCGCCGAGCGGGGCCAGGTCCTCCGGCCGGTAGAACTCCTTCAGGTCGTGGTCGACGACGTCGGCGCCCGAGGGCAGGCCGACGATCTCGGCCAGCGTGTCGTTCGCCTCGACGCACCGGCCGGTGAGGTCGGTGATCGCGATGCCCAGCGCGGCGGAGTCGAACACCTCCTGGAACCGCGCCTCGCTGACCTTGAGCGTGCGCTCGACCCGCTGTTTGGCCCGCACGATCGCGACCTTGAGCTGCTCCTGCTGGTCGAACGCGTCCAGCCGCATGGCCTGCGCGTACGCGGCGCTCAACCGGGCCAGCACGGGGAGTTCGAACGAGGGCGAAAGAACCTCGATCGTGGCACTCAACGAGTCGGGGCCGGTTGCGTGCAGTGACACCAATCGTTTGGCGACCGATTCAGGTGACTCCGGCAGTTCCCGCAACGAGTCGAGCAGCGCGTGCTCGATTTCGGCGTGGGACAGCGGGATGTACGCGGTGGGCGTCAACGCGTGCATCCAGCGGGCGGCGAGCTCGGGAAGTTCCATCCTGTGCACAGAGCGTACGGATCCGCCGCCGAGCGGCCAACAACGACAGGCGCTACAGCTTGCGTCCCACCGCCGCGTAAATGCCCGCCTTGTCCGGATCGTCGGTGTCACTGCCCTCCGGCCGCCACAGCGGCGTCGGCACGATGCCCGGTTCGACGAGCTCGAACCCCGCGAACAAGGCCTCGACCTCGCTCTTCGTGCGCGGGTACATGGGGTTCTGGCTCTGTTTCATGACCTCGACGATCCCGGCCATCTCCTCCGGCTGGAGGTCCTGGGTGAACTGCGAGACGGCGAGGTAGCTGCCGACCGGCACCGCGTCGCGATAGGCGGCGACCACGGCGTTCGGGTCGGCCTGGGGCGGCACGAAGTGGAAGACGCCGGCCGTCAGCACGCCGACGGGCTGCGTGAAGTCGATCAGACCGCTCTCGCGTGCCGCCTGCAGCACCGCGTCCGGCCTGGTCATGTCCTCCTGGACGATCGTCGCGCGCGGGTCGTGCTCCAGGATGAGCTGGCTGTGCGCGACGGCGACCTCCTCGAAGTCGACGTACACGACGTGCGCCTCCGGGTCGGCCTTCTGCGCGATCTCGTGCACGTTGCCGACCGTGGGGATGCCGGAGCCGAGGTCGAGGAACTGCCGGATGCCCTCGTCGATCATGAACAGCACCGACCGGCGCAGGAACGCCCTGTTCAGCCGGGCGATCGCGCGGGCGTTGGGCTGTGCCTTGAGGAACTTCTCGGCGAGTGCCCGATCGGCCGCGAAGTTGTGCCCGCCGCCGAGCAGGTAGTCGTAGAGGCGCGCGGCACTGGGCTTGCCCGTGTCCACGCCTTCGGGAACCCAGCTCACCTGTTCAGCCATGCCCCCAGGCTACTGAGACGCGCCGTCCGTCCGGCAGGGCATGGGCCCGTTCGGGCTAGCGGAATTCCAGCTGTCACTGGAAAGTGTGAATCAGCAGGGTGGCGAGCGCGACGCCCAGCGCGGTGCCGAGCCCGCGGGCGACGTTCACGAGCCCGCTCCCGACCCCGGCGGCGCTCTCGGGCAACGCGCTCATGACCCGTTTCGTGCAGGCCGGCGCGATGATCCCGAGCCCGATGCCCGCGACGACGAGCTGAAGTGGTTGCGGTACAGGCAGAAGCAGCGCTGTCGCGGTGATCGTTGCCCCGGTGGGGATGCCCGGCCTGCTGAGCAGCGTCGCCGCGAGCGCGAACCCCAGGGGCAACGCCGCGACCGTGAGTCCTATATGTGCCAAGGGTTGTTTCATGGTGAACGGCAGCAACGTCATGGGCGCGAACAACGCGGCGTACGTGAGCAGCACGCCGACGAGCCCCGGCAGCACCTTCCACGTCGGCTTTCCCTTGTCCCGCGCGGTCTTCGTGCGGGGCAGCAGGTAGTGCCCCGCGACCACGGCGACGACGCCGATCGGCACGTTGATCGCGAACACCGCCTGCCACCCGTACCGCTCGGTGAGGAACCCGCCGAGCAACGGCCCCGCCGCGAGCCCGGCCGCCTGCGCCGCGGCCTGCACCCCGAGGGCCTTGCGCCGCTTCTCGGGCACGACCGCAGTGGTCACCAGCGCGACGCTGTTCGCCTGCAACATCGCCGCCCCGACGGCCTGGGCTATGCGGGCGGCGATCAAGGCGTCGAAGCTCGGCGCGTACACGCACGCGACGGACGCCGCCGTGAACAACGCGAACCCGTAGATGTAGACGATCTTGCGCCCGATCCTGTCCGCGATCCTGCCCATTGGGACGAGCAGGGCCACGAGCGTGATCAGGTAGCTGAGCGAGATCCACTCCGGATCGGCACCGAAGTGAGCACTCATCGCGGGGAACGCCAACGTGACGATCGAGGCGTCCAACTGCCCCATGAACGCGCCGAAGCAGACCGTCGCGATGACCAGCCAAGGCGCGTACGCCCGACGTGCGATCCACGCCGGTCTGGGCGACTCCGTGACGAACCAGTTCATCGTAAGCCGATTATATCTGACCCAGAGCTATTGTTCGGCGTTCAGTAGGATTTCCGCATGTCAGACGAAGCCCGCACGCTCACCGACGTCGTCACTCGCCTGCGCCGGGCGCTGCGGACGAGCATCCGGGCCGACTGGCCGTGGGAATCCCTGCCGATGGCGCAGGTAGAACTGCTGCAGACCCTCGCGGAGCGCCCGCCGATGAAGGTCGGCGACCTCGCCGCCGCGCTTCGCCTGGCCCCCAACACCGTCTCCGGCCTGGTGTCCCAACTGATCGACTCGGGCCTCGTCGTGCGTGGCGGAGACCCCAAGGACAGGCGGGTAGCGCGACTATCCGTCTCACCCCGTGGACACGAACAGCTGCTCGTCTGGCAGCGCGAACACGAGAAGCGGATCGGCTCCGCCCTGGCCAAACTGGAGTCCTCCGAACGAGAGGACGTCGTGCGAGCGCTGAAGGCTCTGGACCACCTGGTGGAGCACCTTGCCGAACCCACCGCCTGACCGTTCCCTGGCGTTCCTGTCTCTGGTGTCTTTGGGAGGCGGGCTGGGTGGGGTGGCGCGCTACGGCTTGTCTCTTGCTGTGTCCGGCGCCTGGGGGCTGTTCGTGATCAACGTGCTCGGGTCGTTCCTGATCGGCGTGCTGATGGGGACCGTGCCTCGGCCTCTTGTGCGTGCCTTCTTCGGGGTTGGGGTGCTGGGCGGGTTCACGACGTTCTCGTCCTACGCCGCTGCTTGGTCTTGGGCGTTGTTGGCCACGCCGGTTTGTGCTGTGGCGGCAGCGTTTCTCGGGTTGCGGGTGACCCGTCGATGACTGTTTTCGCCGTGTTTCTCGGTGCTGCTCTTGGGGCGCCTTGCCGGTACCTGCTTGATCAGTTCGTGCAGTCGAGGCACTCGCGGGACTTCCCGTTCGGCACGTTGGTGGTGAACGTCCTCGGCTGCTTGCTGATCGGGTTCGTGATCGGCACGTCGTGGATGCCGTTGCTGGGCATCGGTTTCTGCGGCGGGCTCACCACGTACTCGACCTTCAGCTACGAAACGGTGAAGTTGCTGGAGGCCGAGAAGTACCGCTCGGCCTTCCTGAACGTCTTCGTCAGCGTCACTCTGGGAGTGGCGGCGGCTGGTCTGGGTCTCGCTCTAGCAAGCTGAACCCACCGCGCTCCCACCTCTGCAGGAACGCCCGCACCTGCTCCGGAACCTCGTAGTCGTCGTTCCAGCCGTCTGGAAGCGCCCATTCCTCGGTGTACTCCAGGTAGGGCAGAGTCAGCATCAGGTCGAGGGCGTTGGAAGGTCTGAAGAACTTCCAGTCCTCAAGACCGAACGGTTCCGTTCCGGTCCACGGTGTCGGCTGGACGGTCATTGTGATGGCGATCGAGTCAGCTTCAGCCATCTCGTGGGTGGCCAACAGTTCGGAGGCTGCGCTGTAGAATCTGTATCCGGCAGCTTTGCACGCCCCGTAGAGGATCCCGGCGCCCATCCTGCGTATCGCCGAATCGAGGACTTCCGGGTCATCGAGCATCCAGTGTGCCCAAGGTGTTGACTTCCTGAGTTCCCGAATTTCGGCGCGGTACTGCTTGTAGAGGTCCTGGCGAACATCAGGCCAGTCGTGTTTGAACAGGGCGTCGATCACCAGGATTGCGCTAATTTCACCTTCTGAGATCAAGCTCCCGAAGCGCTCTGTCACTGTTCGCTGGATCGCTTCCCTGTTCATCGGAGATGAGTTGATCACGCAGTTCATGATCGGGAAGTCTGCAGTGCTGTCGTAGTCAAGGGTGCGGTCCTCAAGTGGGAAGCGGACAAATTTCTCCAGTGCTGCGGTGGTGATCGTCCGGACCACCTGGTCGCTAGGAGCCACGTGGCGCAATGCGCGCGTGGCGAAGTACAAGCCGCCGTTGTGGAGTGCTTCTTCCAACAGTTCGTCGGCGCCTCCCTCGAAGTTGCGTTCGAACAGTTGCAGCACGATCTGGGCCACGACGTCCCATTGATCGACGGTTGGCTTGAGTACAGCCCAGAGTGCTTCAGCCGTGCGATGGGTGCGCACCAGGTGTTCGGCGGCGAAGTACTCGAGGAACGTGCGGTGCGTGAAGCCGAACTCGTTCGCGCCGACATCGGTGAGGATCCAGGCCCGGCCAGTGCAGTACGCGAGGAACTCCTCCGCAGCCGCCACCGACACGTCGTGGTCGTCGAGCTTCCGGTCGAGGTACTCGGTGAGGTGGTTGATGACCCTGGTGCGTTTCTGGGGCTTGCCGGACTCAGTAGCGCTGAACATCTTCCACGCCAGGTGTTGCACGGCACCACGCAACCGCCCGTGGAACTTGATCGGCAGTTCGATGCCGCGCTTCGAGTCCCACTGCTCGAACAGCATCAACGCACACCGCTCGTACACCTCGGCCAGGTTGTGCGGCAGGTACCGGTCGCTGGAGTACATGGCGCACAACAACGTCAGCAGCAGCGCGTTGCTGCGCAGCTCCTTGATCTGCTTGCTGTCCTCCAGAAACGAGCTGATCAGGCGCTCTTGCTCGACCGGGGAAGTGGCCTCGTCGAGGTTGAACCACCGCGACACGTAGTCGGCGACCTGCTCGTCGTCGAACTCCGCGATCTGGCTCGAAGCGAACATCTCGTCGTTCAGCGGCGCGTCCTCGTAACCGACTTTCCGCGCGGTCACCAGGATCGGCACCAGCGGGTAGAGGTGCGCGAATCCTTCCACCAACGACACCACGCGGCGGCGCAGTTCGATCTGCACCAGCTCGTCCAGGCCGTCGAGGATGACCACCGCGCGGCCGGTGCGCAGGAGGTACTCGACGCCGTCCCGCGGCGGCTTCACGTTGTACGGCTCCTGGCACAGCTTCTCCAGGTAGTGCAGGAGGTCGTGGCCACCCTCGTCGAACGAGTCGGCGAACTGCCGCAACACCAACAGGAACGGCACGCGTCCCGTGCCGTCGGTGGCGACGTCGTACGCGAACTTCGCGGCCAGCGTGGACTTGCCCGCGCCGGGATCGCCCTGGACCAGCACGCGATGGCCGGGGGAGCCGAGGCGGAGGGTGAACTTCGACTTCAGCGTGGGCGGCACGTAGAGCTGGTCGTAGCGGACCGCGCGGCTCACGCCGATGTGCGGCATGCGGATCCTACTGTGCAGGGCGGCCACCTGGTCGCGCATCCTGGCGGCGAAGACGTGGATGCGCGCGGACGACTTGAGGCGCCTGAGCATGACGGTGTTCGTCGTGGCGGCGTTGTAGATGTCGGCGCGGTCGGTCTTGGTGCCCGCGGCGCGGTAGTGGGGTTCTACCTCCTGGCAGGCGGCGACCATGGCGTCGTGCAGGAGGGTGGTGACCCTGGCCAGCGGCTGGTCGGACAGGCCGGCCAGGCGGAGGCCTTCGTGCAGTTGGTCCTTGGAGGCCTTGCCCATCATGTTGCCGACGCGCTTCTGTGCCACCACGGTCGCGAAGTCGGGGGAGGCGAGGTAGCGCTCCAGGGCTTCGACGTCCGGGCGGGGAAGGTCCGCGAACAGGGCCTCGGTCGCCGCGCTCCTGGCGGACGGCGAGGGCAGCTTCAGGCTGTCCGCCAGGCGGGAGGAGAGCTGGTCGCTCACGCCCACGACGACCCGGATGACCGCCGACTCGATGTCGGGCAACGAAGGCTCCTGTTCGACGACGGCGAAGTCCTGGGCGGCGCTCGCCCCCCAGGACTCCCAGCGTTCGTTACGAAACGTCCTTCAGACGGGATAGCACATCGGGCAGCGTTCCGGTGTGCACGACGCCGAGTCGTTGCGTGGCACGGGTCAGCGCGACGTACAGGTCCGACGCCCCGCGCGGCGACTCCGCGAGGATGCCCTCCGGGTCCACCACGACCACCGAGTCGAACTCCAGGCCCTTGGCGTCGGTCACGCCGAGCACCACGACCTGCGCCTCCTCGAGTTCGTTGCCGACCGACGACCCCGGCACCGCGGCCGAGATCGACGACCCCACCGACGGCAGCAGCGCGGCGGGCACGATCACCGCGATCTTGCCGTCGCCGACCGCCGCGACCTCGCGGGAGATCAGCGCGGGCACCTCGGCCTCGTACGACGCCACGGCCGAAACCCACGGCGGCACACCGGAATCGCGCACGGACGTCGGCGGCACCAGCGCCGCGTCCACGGAGGCGAGCACGTCCGCGGCCACCTCCATGATCTCCGCGGGCGTCCGGTAGTTGACCGTGAGTTCCGTGAGGCGCCAACGGTTCTGCACGTACGGCGACAGCACGGAACCCCATGAGGTCGCACCGCCGATGTCACCGGTCTGCGCGATGTCACCCACGACCGTCATGGACTTGCTGGGGCAGCGGCGCATCAACGTCCGCCACGCCATCGCCGACAGCTCCTGCGCCTCGTCCACGATGATGTGGCCGAACGTCCAGGTGCGGTCCGCGGCGGCGCGTTCCGCCGCCGTCTCGTAGCGGTCGACGCCGTGGCGCTGGGCCAGGCTGTAGGCGTCCATCAGGTCCGAGGCCATCAGGAGGTCGGGGTCCGCGTCGTCCTCCAGGTCGAGGATGTCGAGCACCCCCTGCGCGTACTCGATCGCCTGGCGGCGCTGGCGTTCGGCACGGGCCTTGGCCTCGGTGTCGTCCTCGCCGAGCAGTTCCGCGGCCTCGTCGAGCAACGGCACGTCCGCCGGCGTCCAGTCGTCGTTCGAGCGCTGCAGCAGATCGCGTTCCTCGCGGGTGAACTTCGCCATCGCGCGGTTGCGCCGCTTCGGGTTCCGGTACAGCTCGGAGAGCAGCGAGAACGGCGTCAGCACCGGCCACAGCGACGAGATCGCGGCCTGCACCTCCTCGGACTCGCGCAGCTCGCGGCGGATGTCGTCGACGTCCTCCTTGTCGAGCAGGTGCCCGCCCAGGCGTCCCACGACCATGCTCGACAGCGTCGAGATGATCTCGCGGGCGAACGTGCGGCGGGCCTCGTTGTGCGCGCGGCGGGTCCGGCGCGCCCGGCCCCGCGCGTCGGCGATGGCGCGGCGGTCGAGGCGCAGCACGTCGTTGTCGAAACGGATCTCGACGAACGGCGGCGCTTCCTGCCGGTCGCGCACGGCCGCGGCGATCACGTCCGCCATCTGGATCCGGCCCTTGATCGCGGCGGCCGCGGCCGACTCGCGACCCGTCGCCGTCAGGTTCGGGTACAGCTCGCCGACCGTCGACAGCAGCACGCCCGTCTCACCCAGCGAGGGGAGGACCTGGCTGATGTACCGCAGGAACGTCGTGTTCGGTCCGACGACCAGGACACCGCGTTTCGCCAGCTGCCGGCGGTGGGTGTACAGCAGGTACGCGGCTCGGTGCAGGGCCACCGCGGTCTTGCCGGTGCCCGGACCGCCCTGCACGACGACGACGCCGTTGAGCTCGGACCGGATGATCTTGTCCTGCTCGGCCTGGATGGTCGCGACGATGTCGCTCATCTGGCCGGTGCGCGACTCGTTCAACGCGGCGAGCAGCGTCGCTTCACCGGTCAGCGACTCGCTGCGCGTCGCGTCGACCGAGTTGATGTCGAGCACCTCGTCGTCGAGGCCGATGACCTTGCGCGAACGGGTCCGCAGGTGCCTGCGCCGCCGCACGCCGTCGGGGGAGGCCGCGGTGGCGAGGTAGAACGGCCTGGCGGCGGGCGCCCGCCAGTCCATCAGCAGCGGCTCGTAATCCTTGTCCTCGTCGAAGAGACCGATTCGGCCGATGTAGAAGCGGTCTTCGTTGTGGAAATCGAGCCGGCCGAACGCGAGTCCGTTCTCGACAGCGCTGTACTGGGCCAATTGATCCGTGTACATCGCGACGGACGTGTCGCGCTCCGACCGCATCTGGTGCGTGCCGCCGGTTTGTCGCAACGATTGTGCGAGTCGTTTCGACGTCTGTTCGCGGAGGTCGTCGAGCCGGCCGTACAACATGGCCACGTATTCCTGCTCCGGCTCCATTTCGGCGAGCCGGAGGTCATCGGAGGGGCTTGACAACTTGCCTCATTTCTCGATACAATGCGGCGTCGGCTTATGAATGCCGTGTCGCACATTCCTGCCCGCGCTGGGTGGCTCAGCGCAGACTGTCTAATCTACACGCATATCGGCGTGGTGCAGGTACGCCTTCCGCAGCAGTGTGGCCAACGTATCCCGCTCGTGCGGGGTCAACGGCGCCAGCAGCTCCTCCTCGTGGGCCCGCGCCGCTTCCAGTCGTTCGCCGAGCGCCTGCCTGCCACCGTCGGTGATCGACACGGTGAACCGCCGCCGGTCGCGTTCATCCCGTCTGCGCCGGGCGAACCCGAAGCCCTCGAGGTCGTCGAGCACCGACACCAGGTCGCTCGGGTCCATCCGCACCCGGTCGCTGATCCGCTTCTGCGCCACCGCTTCCTGCTCCGACAGGTACGCGAGCACGGTCAGGTGAGGGCCCCGCAGGTCCGCGCGGCCGATCCTGCGTGCTTCGCGCACCAGCCCGAGCATCAGGTAGCTGGGCAGACGCAGAAGCTGATCAATGCTCATGTGCCAAGTCTAGGAAAGATCCGTCCCCCGAAAGTGGATTGCGCTGCGTGAGGAACACGCCCGGACGAGGGCCGTCAGGGTGAGCGATGGGGTGACGTTTCTCCGCAAACCACCTGGAAGCGGCAAGGTGGGGGTATGACGCGTGCGGAGATCGTCCGGCTCGCCCGTTGTGTGGTGCGCCGGCCCCGATGGCAACTCGTCGTCGCGGTCCTGCTGTCCGCGTGGACGCTCGCCTGGGTGCTCGGCCAGCTGGCCGAAGACCCCCCGAGTCCGCTCGGCCTGCTCGCCTGGACCGGCATTCCCCTCGATTCGGCATCCCTATGGGCGAGGGAGCGCGCGGACGTCCTCGCGTGGCTCGCCACCCTCGGCGGTCTGAGCTGGGCGGCCACCACCGAACGGGGGCAGCTGCCCGCGCTGGCCGGCTGGTTCGCCGTGCTCGTCGCGGGGGAGGCCGCCGGGTACGAGCACGCGGTGCAACGCGCGATGCTCACGATGGTGGTGTTCCTGCTCGTCCTGGCAGTGGTGTCGATCACCGGGCGCCGGGCGTTCGTCGTCGACCGGGTCGCCGTCATGCCGAAGGACGTCGTCCGGGCGGGCATCACGGCGGCCGTGCTGACCGCCGTCGTGCCGCTGATCGCCGTCGGGCTGGCCCTGACGCGTCTCATCAGGCCCTACGTGACGAAACCGCCGCGCCGGCTGAGGGCGGTTGACGTGCCGTTGCTGCGGGAAACCGGGTGAGGTGAGTGACTACCTGCCCCCTCCCGCGCCGCCGCGCAGTGCGCTGACCCTGCGGTTGTGGCTGGCCGGGTTCGGCCTGGTCTTCAACTCGGTGGCGGGGTGGCTGGCGTGGCGAGCTGACCTGGTCTGGGTCGCGGTCGTGCTTTTGCTACTCGCCGTCGTCTGCCTCGTGGACTTCGTCTGGGTGGTGCGCCGCAAACGTCGCGGAGATCCCGGCTGAAACCTGTCGGGAACCTGTGCTTGGGCTGAAGCGCACATATGGATAAAGATGTCGTCGTGCATGAAGACCCGGCCAAAGGCAGGTTAGCGAGGGTGATGCGCCGCCAGCCGGTGCAACAACGAGGCGCGGCGACTGTTTCGGCGATCGTGGACGCTTGTGCGAGCCTGCTCAACGAATACGACTACGACGACATCACGACGGCGCGGATAGTCGACGTCGCCGGAGTGCCCATTGGTTCTTTCTATCAGTACTTCCCGGACAAAAGATCCGTTGTGCACGCTCTCGCGTTGCGCGGTATGGAGACCTATCTTCGCGAGGTCGAGGAGCTGTTCGTCACCGATCTGATCGCGGACACGTGGCGCGAGGCCATGACGCAGATCGTCGCCGTGTACATGCGGATGCTGACGGAGGTGCCGGGCTTCGGGCGGGTGCGGTTCAGCGACATGCTGGACAGCCACCGCCTCGACTCGAGCGTCGACCAGTACGAGCTGATGGCCGAACGGCTGGCGGAGATGTTCGTCAACCGGTTCGGTGCCCACGGTGACGCCCCGGTCGTGCTGACCTTCCGGATGGCCGTGCAGACCGCGGACGCCCTGTTCAAGCTCGCCGAACGGGTCGACGAGGACGAACGCGCGTACGTGGTCGGCACGGCGAACGAGCTGTTGACCGGGATGCTCGGCTCCGTGCTGGAGCCGTCAGAGCCCGTAAGCCTCCAGCAGCCGTAGCCAGACCTCGCTCATCGTCGGGTACGAGGGCACCGCGTGCCACAACTGGTCCACGGTGACCTCGCCGACGATCGCGACCGTCGCCGCGTGCAGCAGCTCGGCGACGTCCTGACCGACGAACGTGACGCCGACCAGCGTCCGCGTCCGCTCGTCCACGACCATCCGCGCCTTGCCCTGGTACCCGTCGGCCTGCAACGACGACCCGGCCACGGCGATGTCCAGGTCCACGACCCGGACGTCCCTGCCCGCCGCTTTCGCCTCCGCCGCGGTGTGCCCGACGAACGCCACCTCGGGGTCGGTGAAGACGATCTGCGGCACGGCCACGTGGTCCGCCCAGGCCTGTCCCGCCGAGCGCTCCTTCGGTTCGAACCCGCGGGAGCGTTCCAGGATCGCCGTCCCGACCGCCCGCGCCTGGTACTTGCCCTGGTGCGTCAGCAACGCCCGGCCCGTGACGTCACCGGCCGCGTACAGCCAGCGTCCGTCCACACCGGACACCAGGCCGGTGTCGTCGATGGTCAGCGGCTTGGCGTCCTTGGTCGCCGGCACCCGCCCGGTGGCGATGAGGATCTCCGAGCCCTTCAGCACCCGGCCGTCCTGCAACGTGAGCGCGCCCGGCGCGATCGACGACGCCCGCGCGTTCAGCACGACCTCGACGCCGTCCTCGCGCAGCCCGTCCGCGACCAGCGGCCCGACGAACTCCTCCAGCCTCGGCAACGGCCGGTCGCCCGACACCGCGATCGTCACCTTCGACCCGAGCCGGGCCCACGCCTGGGCGAGCTCGACGCCGACGACGCCGCCACCCAGCACGACCAGCGACTCCGGCACCTCCTGGGCCGACGTCGCCTGCCGGGAAGTCCACACGGGAGTGTCCGCGAGCCCGTCCAGCGGCGGCATCTTCGGCACGGAGCCGGTGCACACCACGACGGCCTGCCGGGCGCGGTACGCGGTCGGCCCGTCCGCCCCGGAAACGGTGACCTCGCGCTCGCCGGTGATCTCCCCGTCACCGCGCAGCACGGTGATGTTCTCCGACTCGGCCCACTCGACCTGGCTCGCGTCGTCCCAGTTGGAGGTGAAGCCGTTGCGCCGCTCCAGCACCGCCTTGGGGTCGAGCCGCGCACCGACGACCCCCTTGAGCCGGTTGGCGGCGGCCACCGCGTGACCCGAGCGCAGCAACGCCTTGGACGGCATGCAGGCCCAGTACGAGCACTCACCGCCGACCAGTTCCTTCTCGATCAGGGCGGTGGACAGGCCACCCGCGGCCGTCCGCCAGGCCACGTTCTCGCCCACTGCTCCGCCGCCGATGACGATGACATCGAAGTCCATGGCGGCCAGCCTAGGCCTCGATCAAGGAAGCCACACGAGGCAGAAGGGGTGCCCGACGGGGTCGGCGTAAACCCGGAACGTGTCGTCGTTGTCCCGGCTCACCAGCTTCGCGCCGAGAGCCAACACCTTGGGTTCCGCTTCCTCGATGTCGTCCACCAGCACGTCGAGGTGGAACTGCTGCGACCCGGCGGGATCGGGGAAGACCGGTGGCCGGTACTCGGGCGCCAGCTGGAACGCGACGCGGGTGCCGTCCGCGACGATCACCACCCACGTGTCGTCGCCGCCTTCCAGGCGGGAAGCCCCCAGCAACTCCTCGTAGAAGGACGCCAGTGCGGAGGGGTCCGGGCAGTCGAGCACGACAGAACGAAGTTTTCCGACCATGCCCTTCATCCTCTAACGGGTGACGGGCAACCGCAGCGCTTGCTTGGCGATCGGCTCCAGCGCCGGATCGCCCGCCCCGCCGGACCACACCGCGAACGCCAGCGTCACGTGGCTGCCCTTGGTGGAGTTGGCGAACGCCGCGTTCTCCAGCGGTTTGCCGTCGAGGCCGCTGATGCCACCCGACCCCGGCAGCACCACGACCGCGTGCAACGACTTCGCGCTCGGTGCGTCGAACACGTCCATGTCCGCGACCATCACGGTGGCCTGCTTGCCCTTGATCGTCGTCTCGTAGGTGGCGCGCAGCAGCACGCCGCAGTCGTTCGCGATCAGCCACGCCTTCACGTCGCCGAACGCCTGCGCCTGGCAGTCGGCGTCCTTCTTCATGTCCTTCGGCACGAACGTCGTGCCGTCCACGACCACCGTCGTCGGCTGCGTCGACGTCGGCGCGGGAGTCGCGTCGGCCGGCTTCTCGTCGCCGGGCAACGCCACCACGAGCCACACCACGAGGATCAGCGCGACGAGCGCCGCACCGGCCAGGTAGGGCCAGGTCAGCTTGCCGGGCAAGCGTTTGCGCGCGATCAACGGCTTGATCGTCGACTTCGGGATCAGCATGGTGCTCGCGGACGCCAGGTCGGAGACCGCGTCGGAGAACCCCTCGGACAGCAGCGACCGCGCGTCCGGAGGCGTGCCGGTGGTCTGCAGGATCGCGAGCAGCTTCACGGCGTGGTCGGCCGTGCACGGCACCGCCGACGTCGCGAGTTCGCGCGCCGCACTGAGCAAAGTGGACGGTTTGGGGTGCAGCACCCGCACGCCGCGGTTGAGGTCGACCGTCGGCTGCACGACCTGGCTCACGAACGGGCCGACGGCCACGACCGTGCTCACCGGGAGCGGTTCCGCGCGCATCGCCTGGATGCGTTGGGCCACCGCCGTCGCCGCCGCCACGGCCTCCGTCGCCGGGTTGGGCGCGCCGTCCTGCGACACGAGCGGCCAGCCGTCGATCTTCCACTGCCCGCCGAGCGGCGCCTCGAGCTTCACCGCCGGATCCGGCAGGTCGACGCCGACGATCACCAGGACGCCCTTGGGCAGCACGACGATCGCGTCGAGCGGAACGGGGCAGTCCGGAGGCTGGACGCCGATCAGCGCCACGCCACCCAGGACCTCGGTGCCGACGCCGCAGGCCGTGAGGGCGGCACGGACGTCCGCCCCAATGGCCGAAGGTTCAGCGCCCAGACGGATCAGCCGCACGAGTCCCTACCTTTCCGCACGGGGGGACACCGTAGCGGTCCGGGGTCGGTCAACCGCACTCGGTCGAGACATTGGGTGATGGCCGTCACCGTTTTGTGGATCACTCGTTAGATGGATTGCCTGCCAATGTTCACGGAGGGTCCATGTACAAACGCGCTGCACTGCTCGCTGTGCTCCTGGTGGCCGCCGCTTCCCCTGTCGCGACGGCCGCGCCGACCTCCACCGTCTACGTCCACGGAACCGACATCGCCGCGGCGGAGGCGGCAGTCGAGGCCGCCGGACTGCAGAAGCTCACGAGCTTCCGCAAGATCGGCGTCGTCGCCGCGCGGGGTGACTCCGCGCGGATCTCCTCCGCCAGGGCCGGAACGGGCGTGACGCGCGTCGAGGTCCAGCGACCGATCAGGTTCCTCGGTTCGACCTCGCACACCGCCACCCGCGGCCTGGACGCCCGCAACAGCCTCGGCCTGACCGGCGCGGGCGTGTCGGTCGCGGTGATCGACTCCGGCGTCGACCCGACGCACCCGTCGTTCGGCGGCCGGATCGTGCGCAACCTCAAGAGCCTGTGCCTGGACGGCAGCACGCAGACGAACTGCATCGTGCCGGTGCCGAACTTCCTCGACACCGACACCACGTCGCTGGGCGGCCACGGCACGCACGTCACCGGCATCGCGATCGGCGGCGACGTGCAGACCACCGGTGGCGGTCCCGTCATCCGCGGCGCGGCGCCGGGCGCGAAGGGTGTCGTGATCTCGACCGGCGCGGCGATCCTGATCCTCGGCGCGGACGCCGCGCTGAACTGGGTGCTGGAGAACCACGACGCCCCGTGCGGCGCCGGCGTGCCCGTGTCGACCTGCCCGCCGATCAAGGTGATCAACAACTCCTATGGTCCGTCTGGCGGCGGTGCGTTCGACCCTGAGTCGGTCACTGTCAAGTTGCAACGGCAGCTGGTGGCCGAGGGCGTCGTCGTGGTGTGGGCGAACGGCAACGACGGCGGCGACGGGTCCGCGAACCTGTCCAACCCGCCGGGTGCCGACCCGACCCCCGGCGTGATCTCCGTGGCGTCCTACAACGACCAGGAGACCGGCACGCGTGACGGTGCTGTGTCCGACTTCTCCTCGCGTGGTCTCGCGGCGGACTCCGCGACGTGGCCGGACATCTCCGCACCGGGCGAGAACATCGCCTCGTCGTGCCGTCTCTACCTGCCGATCTGCGCGACCGGCCTGAAGCCGCAGAACGGTCCGGGACTGCTCGACCTCGGCACGTTCAACACGATCAGCGGCACGTCGATGGCGGCCCCGCACATCGCGGGCATCGTCGCGCAGCTGTTCCAGGCCAAGCCTTCCGCGACCCCCGCCGACATCGAGCGGGCGCTGAAGTCGACGGCCCACAAGTACGGCACCGGGTACGTGCCGGCGGGCCCGTACACCTCGTCGTTCGACCGGGGAACCGGGCTGGTCGACGTGGTGGCCGCGGTAAACGCTCTGTAGATCACGATCACGCATCACTCGGCCGGGAGATCGGGACTTAAGACCTGTATCTGCCCCGGTCGGGTGATGATCGAGCTGGTTCTTATGGCGGACATGCCTCAAGTCGAGGCAGAATGCAGCGAACGGGTTTCGCGGTGATCACCTCACACTCGGCAAAGGCGTAGGGGAAGACGTCCCTCGTCGAGTAGCGGAGGTCAGCAGTGAGCACCCGTGGCAGCACCAGTGGCGTGGTTTACGTCCACTCGTCGCCGTCTGCGGTCTGTCCGCACGTCGAGTGGGCGATCTCGGGCACCCTCGGTGTCCGGGTAGACCTCAGGTGGGCAGCGCAACCCGCGGCACCAGGCCAGTTGCGCGCTGAATGCGCATGGACCGGAGAGGCCGGCACCGGCGCCAAGCTCGTGGCTGCGCTGCGCGCGTGGCCGATGCTTCGCTTCGAGGTCACGGAGGAACCCTCCTCCGGTCAGGACGGCGAACGTTTCTGCTTCGCGCCCGTTCTGGGCCTGTGGCATGCGCGCACGTCGGCCAACGGCGACATCGTCGTGAACGAGGACCAGCTGCGTTCCCTGGCCGTGCGGGCCAGAGGCGGTGAGTCCTTCGCGCACGGTGTCGACGAACTCCTCGGTGCGGCGTGGGACGACGCGCTGGAACCGTTCCGCCGCGCGGGCGACGGAGCACCGGTCACCTGGCTGCACCGTGTCGGCTGAACGCGACAGGGCCTGGTCCGGAGTGGACCCCGCTCACCGTTTGGGCAGCGGGGTTTCTTTCCGGTGCGTCGGATCCCAGGCCAGCATGAGCTGCCCGTAGAGCGCGGACGTGCGGAGCAGGTGCTCGTGGGTGCCGAGCAACGGCTTGCCGCCGTCCATGACCAGCACGCGGTTCGCCCGCAACGCCGAGCTCAGCCGGTGTGCGATCACCACCAGGATTCCGTTCCGCTGCGCGAAAGCCCGTTCGACGCGCGCCTCCGCCGCGGGGTCGAGGTGCGAGGTCGCCTCGTCCAGGATGACCACTCCTGCCGACGTGGCGTAGACCCGCGCGAGTGCCAGGAGTTGCGCCTCACCAGCGGAAAGTCCTTCGCCGCCGTGGCCGAGTGACGCGTTCAGGCCGCCCAGGGTGTCCAGAAGTGGTTTGGCGCCAACCATTGTGGCGGCGGCTATCAGTTCTTCGTCGGTCGCCCACGGGGCGAGAAGTGCGAGGTTCTCCCGCACAGTGCCCGTGAACAGGTACGTCTCCTGCGGGATCAACGCGATCGCGTGCTGCCGGATCTGCGGTGTCACCCGGTCGACGGGGGCTCCGCCGAACAGCACGCAGCCGTTGCCGGGCGGCATCAGACCGGTCAGCAGACTGGCCATTGTGGACTTGCCGATGCCGGACGGTCCGACGACGGCCAGGTGGTCGCCGGGGCGGAGGTTCAGCGACAGGCCGCGCAGCACGGGTTCCGCGTCGGGGCTCCAGCCGAACGTGACGTCGTGCAGCACGAACGTGCCGTCGTCCGGAGTTTCGGTGCCCGGCGTCCGGTCGGTGCGCGGTGCGGCTTCCTGGAGTCGTTTGAGGGCGACCATCAGGCGCATCACGACCGTGCTGGTCGTACGCGCCAGGCCGTGCAGTGCGGGGTTCACGCTGTTGGTCAGGTAGACCACGGCCGCGAGCACCGCACCCGTCGTGAGCTGACCGGACGCGACCAGCGGGGGAGCGAACGCCACCAGCAGCACGACCGGGGTGAAGCCGCCGATCGCGATCACCGTGGCGCGCAACGAGTTCGCCCAGGCGACCGTGATCGTGGCGCTGGCCTGCCGGTTGATCTGCCGCGCGACGTCCTGGTAGGCCTCGGTGGACGCGTGGCACGCGGCGACGTCGCGCAGCCCGGTGAGCACCGAACCGGACGCCTCGGCGGTGCTCTCGTCGGCCATCACGACGTCGCGCTGCCGTTTCGCCAACGACGGGAGCATCAACCCGAAGAGCACCAGCGCCGCCACGATCGGCAGCACGACGAGCCAGATCAGCGCCGCCGCGGTGGTCGCGAGGCCCACGAGCGCGGCGATCGTGGTGACCAGGAGGGCACGCGCCTGCACCAGCACACCCGCCGTGGCGTCCCGGACGACCTCCACGTGCCGCGTGATCATGGCCACCGCGCTGGCGTCCGGCGTGCGGCGGTGCGACGGGTCGTTCAGCACGCCCTTGACCACTCGCGTGACCAGTGCGTCGCGCATCGGTTCGACGACCTCGCCGAGGCGGGCGAACACCTGCCGCTGCCCCCACGCGCCCACCACCGCGAGCACCGCGAACGACAGCAGCCACAGCACGCCGGCCAGCGGCTTCCCCGCGGCGAAACCCCGGTCGACCGCCAGGCCGACGAGCCTGCCGCCGAAGAACGCCGGGATGCCTTCGAGCATCGACCAGCCGAGCAGGACCAGCACGCCCCTGCGGTGTCCGGCCAGCGTGGAGAGGTAGAAACGCATCACTCGCCCCCGGTGAACACGGCGCGGTAGTCCTCGTTGTGCCACAGAGCCCGGTGCGAACCCGTACCCCTGATCCGGCCCTTCTCGAGCCACACCACGAAGTCCGCCCTGGACGCCGTCGCGGGCCGGTGCGTCACGACGATCCTCGTCCGGCCGGGCAGCGCGGTGACCAGTGCCCTGTCCACTTTGGCCTCGGTCACGGTGTCCAGACTGGCGGTGGCGTCGTCGAGCACGAGCACGTCCGGGTCGCGCACGATCGCGCGGGCGAGCCCGATCCGTTGCGCCTCACCGCCCGAGAGCGGGGCGTCGGCCATCGGCGTCTCGTAGCCCTGGGGCAACCGGATCAGCACGTCGTGGACCTGCGCGGCGACGGCGGCGTCACGCACCTGGACCTCGTCGGCGTCGGTGCCGTAGCCGATGCAGCGGCCGACCGTCGCGCCGAGCAGCGCGGGTCGTTCGAAGGCGTAGCCGACCGAGTCGTGACCGGAGACCTCGCCGGAGTCCACAGCGGACAGTCCGCCGAGCACCGCCGCGAGCGTCGACTTGCCGGCGCCCGAACTGCCGACGACCGCGACGAACGTGCCGGCCGGGATCATCAGGTTCACGCCGTGCAGGGCGCCGTCGACGCTGACGTTGCGCAGCTCGATGACGCCGTTGGAGCGCTTGGGCTGCGGACGTTTCGGAGGTTTCGCGTCGAGCACCTCGGCGATCCGGCCGGCGCTGGCGCGGGTGCGTTCGAGCACGGTCAGCTGGGTCATCTGGCCGACGATCCCCATGCCGAGCGCCGCGTAGCCGAGCGCGGCCAGCACGTCACCGGTGCTCAGTCTTCCCTGCATCACGCCGAAACCGGCGGCGGCGAGCACCGCGACCTCGACGGCGGGCAGCAGGAGTCCGGCCCGCCACATCATCTTCGCCTGGGTGCGCCACATGCCGCCGCCCGCCGCGGCGAGCCGGGGGAGCGGCTCCAGCACGCGGTCCGCCTCGCGGTCGGCGATGCCGGCGGACGCGATCGTGCGCAGACCGGACACGGAGTCGAGCAGTCTCGCGGAGACCTCGCCGGAGATCTCCTGGTACGCCAGGACGTCGTCGGCGGTGAGGCGCATGTGCGTGCGGACGAGAACCGCGGCGAGCGGAGCGCTGATCAGGAAGACGACGGCGAGTCGCCAGTCCAGCAGGGCGAGTGCGACGACCGAGCCGACGGACGAGACGACGGTGACGAGGAGGCCGATCACGGTCGTCGCGATGGTGCCGGCATTGCCGCAGTCGCCCGTGACCCTGCTGACAGCGTCTCCCGCGGCGAACGGCGAGGGGTGACCGAGGGTGAGCAGGTGCCGGGTGACGCGGCGGCGCAGCCAGGCCGTGGCGCGGGCGGTGATGCTCGCGGCGAGCACGATGCCGATGGCGTCCGCGAAGATCTCGACACCCGCGAGGACGAGCAGGAACACGATCGTGACCAGCACGAACGTGCCGCTCAGCGCCATGTCGACGGCGCCGGCGAGGGCGGCGGGGAGGAGCAGGCCGCCGGTCGTGGCCACGGCGGCGTTCACGAGCAGCAACCACGGGCGGTAGTCGCGTTTGACGGTGGAGAACAACAGCTGGTCACCGGGTTTGGTCATCGGCTGTTCCTCCGGGGGTCTGCAAGGCCCATCATGAAGCGAGGGCCCGGCAGCTGGCCGGCTGCCGAGCCCTCTTCAGGCGGGTGAGCGGCATACTTCGCCTATGCCGCTCACCGGCCGTCACGTGCTGGTGGAGCTAGATCAGCACAGCAGCAGCGACGCGCTGCTGTGGCTGCAGGGGAGCAGCAGGGAGGCGCTGGACGCGGTCGTGGAACCGCCGCCACCGTGGCCGCTGCCGCCGCCGGCCATCACGTTGGCCGGGGCCTCGGGGGTCTCGAGGTCCTGCATGTCAAGGATGAAGCCCATGACACTATCTCCTAATATCGAGGGATCGATCTCTTTCTTGCTACCGGTCCGCGAGGACCGGCGTTCGTGAGCCCAGGAAGGGCAGTGGCGGTTTCTCGTCCACAGTGGACGCGATGGCGAGCAGGACGCCCGCACCGCCGGTGTTGAGGTCCATGGAGAGCCGCCGCAGCTGCACGCCGGGGAACGCGAGGCCCCCGCTGTACCGTGCCGCGTGCCAGCCCAAAGCCTTGAGGTGCTGCCCGATCGCGCGTTCGAACCGGGCGTTCGGCTGGTACCTGGTCGCGTGCGCCAGGGTGGCGAGGAGTCCGGCCCTGCCCAGCGTGAACGCGGGCTGGATGACGAACTCGCCGGTGCACCCGCTGAGCAGCTCGGGGAGCTTCTCGACGCACGGGCGTTCCGGAGCGTGCTTCGCGAACTCCGTCAGCACCAGCGCGATGCCGGCGCCGCCGATGCCCACGTACGGAAGGCTTCTGAGCGTGCCGTCGCGCACCTGCAGCGAGCCGTCGAGCGCGATCATCGTCTCGGCCAGGTCGCGTTCGAGCGCCTGTTCCGAGAGCTTGAGCCAGCGGCGTTCGCCCGTGTGCTCGAACATCCGCAGGAAGAACAACGCCGGTCCGGACCAGCCGTGCAGCAGACCTGCCCTGGCCTTCTCGGTGTTCGGTGCGTCGGTGAACTGCTTCGCGAGCCGTTCCGCGAGCTGCTCGGCCTGGGCGGCGTAGTCGTCGTTCTGCCGGCTGTCCGCGAAGTGCAGCAGGTTCAGGCCGATGCCGGAGAGCCCCGCGCTGAGACCGTGGTCCTGTGTGGACGGTACGAGCTCCGCATAGGTCTCGACGATCTCGGCCGCCGCGTCGTGGTGGCCGAAGTTCTCCAGCACGTGCGCGATGCCGTGGGCTCCCGTGTGGAAACCGGGCTGCTTGGGCGGGTCTCTCCTGATCGCGTCGAGGAGCCACTGCTCGTGCTCGGGGAAGCGGCCCTCGCCGGACTCGGCCAGTGCGTGCAGCACACCCGCGGCGCCGTGGCCGAAGTTCGTGCCGCCGGTCTCGAACTGCTCGATGTCGCCGGGGAAGAGGCGGTCGTGGCGGTGCGGGGTGGCGCTGTGCAGGATCGCGGTGGCGATCTCCTTGCGCACCAACGCCCAGTCCGGCGTCTCCTCGTCGAACTCGGTGAACGCGGGGTCCGCCGGCGGGTCGACCCGCGGCGTCAGCACGTCGATGATCGGCGCACAGTACTCGTCGGTCAGCCCGAAGCGCTCCTGGACGACCTTGACGTGCTGCCGGATCTTCGCCGGCGCCAGTTCCAGCACCGTGTTGAGCGGCAGGAAGATCCAGAGCCGGAGTGCGGCGAGCGGGTGCGCGTCGATGTCGAACCCGTCGCGGTCTCGCGGCGCCTGGAACCCCGGCGCGCCGAGCGTGGGCTTGCGGACGGCGTCGATCGTCGAGCTGAGCTCGAAGTCGATGAGCGAGATCTCGTCGTCCTCGTCCACGAGGATGTTGAGCGTGTGCAGGTCGCCGAAGACGACGCCGCGCTCGTGGACCTGGGCCATGAGGTTCTCGACCCGCTCGACCATCGCGAGGGCGCGGGTCTTGTACTCGGCGATCGTCTCGTCGCTGACGTCCTTGTGCGTCAACGGGTAATGCCTGCCGAGCCACTGCCCGAGCGACCGCCCCGGCATGAACTCCATGGCGACGAAGAGGTGCTCCCACTCGGTGAAGCGGTCGTACACCTCCGGCACGCCCTTGACGCCCTGCAGCTTCGTGAGGATCTCGTACTCGCGGTCGAGCCTGGCGACGGCGTCGTCGCCCTCGCGGTCGAGCCCGGCGTGCGGACGTGCCTCCTTGAGCACGACCTCCTTGCCGTCGCTCTTGCGGTCGGCCAGGTAGACGCCGCCGCCGTTGGAGAAGTGCAGTGAACTCTTGATGCGGTACGGGAACTGCTCCGGGTCACCCGCGTTGCGCTCGTCGAGGTGCGGCTTGAGGAACGCCGGCAGCTCGATCCACTCGGGCAGGCTGAAGACGGGCTTGCGCTTGTCGGCGACGAGTTCGCCGTCGGGTCCCTCGATCGCGAGCACCTGCTGCCCGTCGACCTCGAGCCACTGCTCGGCGAACCCGCCGTAGCGCACGTACAGCGGTCCCTTGCCGAAGCGCAGGTCGCTGAGGATGTAGGCGCCGTGCTCGTTGTCGAGGAGTTCCGCGAGCTCGGTGAGGATCAGCTCCAGGTGCGCGGCGTCGACCGGGTAGATCGTCACCAGCTTGCCGCTGCCCTCGCGGGGGGCGTACTTGGAGTTGCGCGCCAGCACGATCGACATCGTCCGCAGGTACTTGAAGCTGATGCGCCGCTCGACGCAGTAGTCGAAGGTCGCCTTCAGTACCCGGCCGGCGTTGTCGAGTCCAGCGGAAACGTGAATCTTCCACCCTTGGTTGGGGAGCTGTACCCCCTTCGGGTGGTGATGCCGCCACACGTTGCGCTCAGCCGTGCTCCAGTCGGGTGGGAGCGCGGGGAGTTCGGTGGAAAAGTCGTCCTTGGAGGTGCTTTCGGTGCTGCTCTGCAGATCGTAGAACTGCCGATCAGCGAAGCAGTACGCCTCGTATCTGAGGTCCACCGAATTCCCTCCCTTGGTTCGTTTTCGCTTTCTTCGATGCCGCATATTCCCGCACAAATCCGAGCCTATGGGGAATCCGCCGTTAGAGTCATATGGGTCGCCCGTTCGTGTCCGAAGGACGCTCGGTTACCGGCGCGTATGTGACTTGTGGTGATGAGGTTTGGGCCCATCTCACCCGTATGAGATGTTTGCTGGAGGGGCATCTGCGCCGGTCTGCCCGGTTTCCGCTAAACGGCACTGCCGCGTTCCTGATCTTGCACGGCTGTGAGCTGGGGTATTCCAAGTGGATCACGACGTATAGTTAGGCGGGTACAAACGTTGTGCACGCGCCGTGTCGGCTGCTCTTTACGGGTGAAGCCGGAAATGGCTCCCATTGCGTGTTTGATACGGCCGAACGGCGGTACGGAGACCCCCGAAGGAACTCATTCATAGGATGAGATTGAGCATCACCAATTACGTACCAAACATTGTCTTGCTACATGCGAGTCGTCATTTCGCGGTGTGATGTAATCGTTCGAGTGAAATCGGTGTTCGGATGTAACGCGACACGTTTTGTGCGCGGCCGTCTGCTGCCGGGCGTGTCGTGCGGCTAGGCTTGCCGCGTGGGGAGCGTGGCGAGCCGCTGGCTGGTGCCGGCCGTGGTCGTGATCACCGGTGCCGCGGTGGCGGCCGGAATGGTGGGACGCGCGGTCTACTCGCGACCCGCCGAGGCAGTCGGATCCCCTGCGGTGCCGTCGTCCTCCGTCGTCGGACCGCTGCCGGGGTCGGCCGAGGTGCGGCTGAGCCCCGACTCGTTCACCCACCCCGACCGGACCGCCGTGCAGCGGGTCCTGCAGACCTACTTCGACTCGATCAACACGCTGGACTTCCCCAAGTGGCAGCTGGTGGTGTCGCGCAAGCGCCTCGACACCCAGCGCGAGGAGACCTGGATCGCCGCCTACGAGAGCACCAAGGACGGCGGGATGGTGGTGCAGCGCATCGAGTCCGACGTGCTGGGGCGGCGGCTGCGGGTGCTGATCTCGTTCGTGTCCACTCAGGACGTCGCGAAGGCTCCGCCCGCGTTTCCGGAGAAGTGCATCCGGTGGCGGGTGGTGTACGTGATGACCTGGGAGGGCGGGGCGTTGAAGGTGGACGACGCTCTGGAGAGCCGGGCTCCGCAGATGGAGAAGTGCTGACGTCGCAGTCGCCTCGCGGGCGGCTGCGACCACTCCCCGCGCGCTGCTTTCGGCACGCGGGGGCCTCGCGTTCGCTCCACGGAAACGAAAGGTCCCCGCGTGCGCTTCCAAAGTTGAGTCTGGCTCGCTCAAGTATGGGAGTGCGGGCTTGGCCGTCGTTTCGGACAGGTCTTCCGGCCAGGTGCTGAACCGGTGTGGCCAGGACGGACGGTTCGTCTGATCGCGTCGCGTGCCCTCGAGTCATTGGTCGCGGAACGCGTGACCCCGCCCGCGTGATTCGACACACGCCTGGTGCCGAACCTGTCCTGTGGCCACCTCGCCTCGTTTCCCCCTTCGCGCAACACAAAGCCCCGACCCGCAAGCTCGGGTCGGGGCTCGTGGTCGAGCGGTGTGGCTAGGCCGGGGTGAAGGCCAGTGCCACGTTGTGGCCGCCGAAGCCGAACGAGTCGTTCACGGCGGCGTCCAGCTTGATCTTGCGCGGCTCGCCCGCCACCACGTCGAGCGTGACGGCCGGGTCGAGGTTCTCCAGGTTGAGCGTCTGGGGAACGATGCCGTCGCGGATCGACAGGACGGTGACGATGGCTTCCACCGCGCCTGCTGCGCCCAGCAGGTGGCCCAGTGCGCCCTTCGGCGCGGTCAGGACCGGGTGGTCACCGATCGCCTTGCGGATCGCCACGGTTTCCGCGACGTCGCCCACCGGGGTGGAGGTGGCGTGGCAGTTCACGTGGCCCACGTCGGACGGGTCGATGCCGCCGGAGCGCAGGGCCGCGGCGATGGCGCGCGACTGGCCCACGCCCTCGGGGTCCGGGGCCGTGATGTGGTAGCCGTCGGCCGACGTGCCGATGCCTGCGAGGCGGCCGTAGATCTTCGCCCCGCGCGCCTCTGCGAACTCGCGGCGTTCCAGGACCATGACGCCCGCGCCCTCGCCGAGGACGAAACCGTCGCGGGCCGTGTCGAACGGTCGCGAGGCCTTCTCCGGCTCGTCGTTGCGGGTGCTCATGGTGCGGGCCTGCGAGAAGCCCGCGACCGGGATGGCCGTGATGCACGCTTCGGCACCGCCCGCGACGACCACGTCGGCTTCGCCGGACATGATCATGCGGTAGGCCCACGCGATGGCCTCGGCGCCGGACGCGCACGCGGAGACCGGGGCGTGCACGCCCGCCTGTGCCTTCAGTTCCAGGCCCACGTGCGCGGCCGGGCCGTTCGGCATCAGCATCGGGACGGTCAGCGGCGACACCTTGCGCAGACCGTGCTGCTCCAGGAGGTCGTCCTGGGTGAGCAGGGTGATCGCGCCGCCGATGCCCGTGCCGATGATCACGGCGAGGCGCTGGCGGTCGACGGTGTCGTCGTCGTGGCCCGCGTCGGCCCACGCCTGGCGGGACGCCACGATGGCGACCTGCTCGGAGCGGTCCAGGCGGCGTGCCTCTACTCGGGGGAGCACCTCGGTCGGGTCCACCACGAGCTGCGACGCGATCTTGACCGGCAGGTCGTACTTCTCGACCCAGTCGTGGGTCATCGGACCCACGCCGCTCTTGCCGGCCAGCAACGCGTCCCAGGTGGACGTGACATCACCACCGAGCGGGGTGGTGGCACCCAGCCCGGTGATGACGACCTCGATGCCCGAGGTCACTTGTTGCTGGTGATGTAGTTCACCGCGTCACCAACGGTCTTGAGGTTCGCCAGCTCGTCGTCCGGGATCTTCACGCCGAACTTGTCCTCAGCCTGGACGGCGATCTCGACCATCGACAGCGAGTCGATGTCGAGGTCGTCCACGAAGGACTTCTCAGCGGTGACGTCGTCGGCGGCAACGCCGGCGACCTCTTCGACGATCTCGGCAAGACCGGACAGGACGTTGTCGCTCACTGAAGTTCCCTTTCGATTGAAACGGTGGAAGAACTCACGGGATCCTGACGACCTGTCCCGCGTAGGACAGGCCAGCGCCGAAACCGACCATCAACACCACGTCTCCCGAGGAGATCTCGCCCGCGGTCCTCATGTGGTCGAGCGCCATGGGGATCGAGGCCGAGGAGGTGTTGCCGGATTCGACGATGTCTCTAGCGACCTTCAGGTCCTCGCGCGCACCATTGTTGCGCAAGCGCTTGGCGATGGCTTCGATGATCCTGAGGTTGGCCTGGTGCGGGGCGAACACGTCCACTTCGGACAGTTCGACACCCGCGAGTTCGGCGGCACGGATCGCAACCGGTGCGATCTGCGTCGTCGCCCACCGGAAGACCGTCTGGCCTTCCTGGTGGATGAACGAGTCGCGGTCGTCGATGCGGATGACCTCGGACATGGAACCGTCCGAGCCCCACGCGACGGGGCCGATCTCGTTCACGTCGGCGGCACCGATCACGACGGCGCCCGCGCCGTCCGCGAAGATGATCGCGGTCGAGCGGTCGTCGGGGTGCGTCCAGTCGGTGAGCTTCTCCGCGCCGACGACGAGGAAGTTCTTCACGGTGCCCGCGCGGACGATGTCCGCGGCGGTCGCGACGGCGTAGCAGAAGCCCGCGCACGCGGCGTTCAGGTCGAACGCGGCCGCGGCCTTGATGCCGAGCCGGGTGGCGACCTGCGCGGCGGCGTTCGGGATGGTCGACGGCATCGTGCACGTCGCCACGATCACGCCGCCGATGTCCTCCGGCGAGATGCCCGCGTCCTCGATCGCCTTGGTGGCGGCGAGCACCGACATGTCGACGACGCCCTCGTCCTTGGCCGCGACGTGCCGGTTCACGATGCCGACGCGATCGCGGATCCACTCGTCCGAGGTGTCCATGCGCTGGGCGAGGTCGTGATTGCTCACCACCGTCTCGGGCTGGTAGCTGCCGAGACCGATGATGCGGCTACCCGCGGACGGCTGCGGGGCCTGGAAGGTCGTCACTTATCGGCTCCAACGGTCTCGATGAGCTCCGAGACCTTCTCCAACTGGTCGGGGGTCTTGAGGGCGAGGGTCGCCGTGCCCTTCATCGCGCGCTTCGCGAGACCCGTCAGCACGCCGGCGGGCGGCAGTTCGACGGAACCGCTGATGCCCTTCTCGACGAGGGTGGCCTGGCAGAGGTCCCACCGGACGGGACTCGTGACCTGGGAGACCAGGCGCCGCAGCACCTCGGTGCCCTCGGTGACGACCTGGCCGTCCTTGTTGGACACCAGCGGCAGCAGCGGGTCGTGCGTGGTGACTTCGGCGGCACGCGCGCGCACCGCGTCCTCGGCGGGCGCCATGTACCTGGTGTGGAACGCGCCCGCGACGGCCAGCTTGCGGATCTTGGCCGGGCCGGGAGGGTTCTCCACGAGGGCGTCGAGGGCCGCGTGCGGACCGGCCGCCACGATCTGACCGGCGCCGTTGCGGTTCGCGGGCACGAGGCCGAGCTCCTCCAGGCGCGCGAGGACCTCCGGCTCGTCGCCACCGAGCACCGCGGCCATGCCGGTCGGCTCCAGGGCGCACGCCTCGGCCATCGCGGCACCGCGCACGGCGGCCAGCGCGACGGCGTCGTCGGCGCTGATGACACCGGCGACCGCGGCCGCGGCGAGCTCACCGACGGAGTGGCCGCCGACGATCACGGCGGGCGGCAGTTCGACGCGCTTGCGCAGCTCACCGAACGCCAGCACGGCGAGCGCCACGACGAGCGGCTGCGTGATCGCGGTGTCGACGATCTCGTCGGCCTCCGCGGTGGTGCCGAGACGCACGAGGTCGAGGCCCGTGATCTCCGACCACGTCCGGACCTGCTTCTCCGCCCCCTCCAGTTCGAGCCAGGGGGTGAGCATGCCGGGCGTCTGGGACCCTTGTCCGGGCGCGAGGAGTGCGATCACGCCGATTACTAAAGCTGGTGAACCCATCGGTACCCCATGCCGCAAAGAACGAAGTACGGCGATCGTATTTGTAGAGACCCTACAAAAGCGCCAGTCTTGGGTGCGTCTCGCGGCGTAACCGCAGCTCAGTCCGGTGTGAGGTCGTTTGGCCCTCACCCTAACGGATGTGTGCGAAGTCCGTCACAGGCCGTTCGCTACCACAGGCCCCGGGAGCGCGCTAGGCGTCCTACAGACAATGCGACGCGAAGCACAAGTGCGTCTCGAGCGTCATGTGCATTTCTTCCCGTCATTTCCTGAACGCGCCGAAGGCGATATCTGACCGTGTTCGGGTGCACGAACAGTCTTTTCGCGCACGTCTCCAGCACGCCCCCGACCTCCAGGAACGCGTCCACGGTCTCCAGCAGCGCGCCGCCCGCGTCCTCCAGCGGCCGGGCCACCCGGTCGACGAGCTGCCACTCCGCCTCGGGGTCGCCCGCCAGTGCCCGTTCCGGCAGCAGGTCCAGCGACCGCACCGGTCGCGGCGCCGCCGGCCAGCCCACGACCGCGCGCAGCCCGCTCAACGCGTCGCTGGCGCTGCGGTGCGCCTCGGACAGCGACGCCACGGTCGGCCCGGCCACCACGGGTCCCTCGCCGAACCCCTCGGCGATCTTGCCGAGCACGTCCTCGCCGGTCTCGGTCGGCCCGCCGAGCACGACGACCAGGCGTGAGCCCTGCACGGACAGCAGCACCGGCCGGCCGGCCCGAGCCGCCTTGCTGCGCACCGAGTAGATGATCGCGGGCGGGTCCTCGCCGCCCGGGTTGCCGACCAGGACCGTCGCCTCCAGTGCCGGGTCCCAGCCCAGGGCGGCCGCGCGGGACAGCAACGACTCCTCGGGGTCGCCTCGCACGATGCCGTCGACGACCAGCGCCTCCAGCCGCGCGTCCCACGCCCCGCGCGCCTCGGCCGCGGCCGCGTAGGAGGTGGCGGCGGAGAAGGCGATCTCCCGGCCGTACCGCAGCACGCCCTCCATCAGCAGCGCGCGCTCGGCCTCGTTCGCCGCCATCTCCGGCATCTGCTCCTCGAACAGCTCCAGGGCGATCCGGACGAGCTCCACGGTCTGGCGCAGGCTGACCCAGCGCGAGATGTCCTTGGGGGCGCTGCGGAACGCGTCCGCGGTCAGCCGGATCGCCTGCTGCCGGTCGTGCAGCCACTCGACGAACCCGGCCACGCCGTTCTGGATCAGCAGCAGCACGCTCGCCCGCTGGTCCGCGGGCATCCGGGCGAACCACGACAGCCGCCGCTCCATCTCGGCCACGCTGGCCGTCGCGAGCGACCCCGACGCGCGTTCGATCTTGCGCATGGTGCGGGCGGAGAGCGTCGGCGGGTGCTCCTCCTTCGCCTCCGGGGGCTTGCTGCTGGTCATACCCGCAGCTTAGGCCAGTGGAGTGACATCACCGGGACGGGTGACAGAACCCATCGGCCTCGACGAACGGCCATACCGTCGATCGGCAGAGGTCTTTCGGCACGGCGTGGAGGTTCGTCTTGCGCAGGTTCCCGGCACTCGTCCTAGGGGTCGTCGCTCTGCTCACCACGAGCACGACCGCCGCGGCCGACCCACCCGATCCGCTGGTCGAGTTCCACTCCCAGCCCGTCAAGTGGGCGCCGTGCAGCGGAAAGCTCGCCGAGCTGGAATGCGCCACGCTCGTCGCGCCCCTCGACTACACCAAACCGGCCGGTGACAGGATCAACCTGACGATCAGCCGCAAGAAGGCGACGGCGGCCGACCGCAGGCGGGGCGTGCTGTTCACCAATCCGGGTGGACCCGGCGGCTCCGGGCTGGGCCTGCCGCTGTTCCTGACGAAGTCCGAGCTCGCGCAGGTCTACGACGTGATCGGCATCGACCCGCGCGGCGTCGGTGGTTCCACGGCCCTGAACTGCCGGGCGGCCGCCGGGATCGCCGCGCCCGAGTCGCGGCCCGCCGACAGCGAGTTCGGCAAGTGGGCGGCCGAGGCGCGCGAGGCGGAGGAGTCCTGCCAGAAGTCCGGTGGCGGCATCCGGCAGTTCATCAGCACCGCGAACACCGCGCGGGACATGGACGTGGTGCGGGCCGTGCTGGGCGAGCAGAAGATCAACTACCTGGGTTACTCGTACGGCACGTACCTGGGCGCGGTGTACGGGACGTTGTTCCCGAACCGGCTCGACCGCAGCGTGCTCGACTCCGCGGTGCACCCCGAGTGGATCTGGCACGAGCAGTTCCGCCAGCAGGCCGTCGCGTACCGGATGGACGTCGAGGCGTGGGCGACGTGGGCGGGCGAGCGCAACGAGAAGCTCGGGCTCGGCAAGTCGCGCGACGAGGTGCTGGCCGAGGTCGAGAAGGTCGCGGCCAAGCTGCACGTGACGCCCGTCGGCGAGCACAACCGCTCCTCCTTCGACGGCGCACTGGGCGTGGGTGCCCGCTACCGTCCACTGTGGTCGGACCTGGCCGCCATCGTCACCAAGCTCCGCTCGGGGGAGAAGCCCGCGAACGCCGAGGGCGCCAAGGCCGGTCAGGTGCTCGCGAAGACCGGCCTGGAGGAACTGCGGTCCGGTGTCTTCGACACGGTCACCTGCGAGTCCGACTGGCCGACCGACGTGAGCGTCTACTACGAGGACATGCGGATGTTCCGCGAGCGCTACCCCTACGGCTTCGGCATCGTCCGCGCGGCACCGATGACCTGCACGTTCCGCTCGTTCACGCCGCCGGAGCCGCCGGTGAGGATCGGCCGCAACGGCTACCCGATCGGCCTCGTCGTGCAGTCCGAGGGCGACACGCAGACGCAGTACGCGAGCGGACCGGCGATGGCGCAGCGGCTCGGGCACAACCTGATCACCGTCACCGACGAGGGCAAGCACGGCCTCTACAACGGCGGCAACGCCTGCGTCGACGGCAAGGTCAACCGGTACCTGATCGACGGGGCGCTGCCCGGCAGCAGTTCCGAGTGCACCGGCGACCCGCGCCCGGACGTGCCGAAGGACGGTCAGCCCGGCGCCGCGCCGGCGTTGTCGGCGGAGGGGATCCAGGCGTACCTGGACGGCCGGGGGTTCTCCGCGAGGCCGTGAGGCGACCCCGGAAATGTGGAAGCGCCCGCCACGGAGCGTGGCGGGCGCTTCCCTCTCCCCGGTCCCCACCGGTAGTTCCACTCTGGACTGTATTGCGACAAAAATCCACGTCAGCCA
Organism: Lentzea sp. NBRC 102530; assembly: GCF_030269365.1. Lineage (GTDB taxonomy): Bacteria > Actinomycetota > Actinomycetes > Mycobacteriales > Pseudonocardiaceae > Lentzea. The sequence goes on along the minus strand of NZ_BSTF01000018.1, from coordinate 57,339 downwards.
CCCTTTCGTGTAGCGGTGTCGAAGTTGTGGAGCGGTGTGATCCGCGAAACGATCACCTGGTCGGATCTTCACTCACCGCAACTTCTGATCTTGGAGGGCCCGTGGGCTCGCAAATCACCGAGGGCCTGGGCCAGGCGTGGGCGATGATCGCCACGTTCGTGCCGAAGCTCCTCGGCTTCCTGCTCGTGCTGGTCATCGGCTGGTTCATCGCGAAGGCGCTCGCCAAGGGCGTCCAGTTCCTGCTCAAGCGCGTCGGCTTCGAGAAGCTGGTCGACAAGTCGGGCCTGAACGGCGCGATGCGGCAGTCGTCGATGGACGCCTCCGGACTGATCTCGAAGATCGTCTACTACTTCGTGCTGCTGATCGCGCTGCAGCTGGCGTTCGGCGTCTTCGGCGCCTCGAACCCGGTCAGCACGCTGCTGAACGAGGTCATCGCGTACCTGCCGCGCATCGTCGTCGCGCTGGTGCTCGTGATCGTCGCGTCGGCCATCGGCACCGCGCTCAAGGGCCTCGTGATGGGCGCGCTGGGCCAGCGCTCGTACACGAAGATGCTCGGCAACATCACCTACGGCTTCGTCATGGCGCTCGGCATCATCGCCGCGCTGAACCAGCTGGGCATCGCGATCTCGGTGACCATGCCGGTCCTGATCGCCGTCCTCGCGACCGTCGCCGGCGTCGTCATCATCGGCGTGGGTGGCGGCCTGGTCCGCCCGATGCAGGCGCGCTGGGAGGGCTGGCTGACCCGCGTGCAGGACGAGGCGCAGGCCCAGTCCCCGATGCCGCGCGCGTCCCAGGAGATGCCCCAGAACGTGGGTGCTCGCATGGGTGACGCGCCGACGCCGCCGTCCGGCACCCAGATGGGCTGACACGGGAGTCAGACCCTCTTACCTTTGCGACTCAGAGGGTCTCACCTCCTGGAAGGGGTCCCGCGCAAACATCCTGCGCGGGGCCCCTTCCTCGTGTTCTGGGGGTTCTCCAGTTCCGATCCAGCGGGCGGCCGGAGCCTCGTCTGCACCCGAATCGTTCCGTCGCGGTGGAGGACCAATGAAAGCCCTTGTGCTGTCCGCGGGCGTGCGCCCGGCCGGATACTCGTTACCCCGGCAGATCGTCCCCATCGCGAACAAGCCGGTGCTCGAGTACGTGGTGGAGAACCTGCGGGACGTCGGCATCACCGAGATCGGCATCGTCGTCGGCGACGACCGCGGTGGGCAGGAGATCTCCGAGCTGTTCGGCGACGGGTCCTACCTGGGCGTGTCGATCACCTACCTCCGGCAGGACGTGCCGCTGGGGGTCGCGCACTGCGTGCGGATCGCCCGGCCGTTCCTCGGGGACGACGACTTCGTGCTGTACCTGGGCGAGAACGTGCTCGTCGAGGGCATCGGGCAGATCGCCGACGAGTTCGCGCGGCTGCGGCCGTCCGCCCAGGTGCTGGTGGACAAGGTCGAGGACCCGCGCCTGTACGGCGTCGCCGAGGTGGACGAGAACTCGCGGGTGACGCGGCTGATCGAGCACCCGCAGGAACCGCGCAGCGACCTCGCGCTGATCGGCGTCTACTTCTTCACACCCGCGATCCACGCGGCCGTCGACGCGATCGAGCCGTCGTGGCGCGGCGAGTTCGAGATCACCGACGCGCTGCAGTGGCTGGTGACGCACGAACGTGACGTGCGGGCGCGGATGTACTCCGGGTTCTGGAAGGACACCGGCCGCGTCGAGGACGTGCTGGAGTGCAACCGCGAACTGCTCATGGGCCTGCGCGCGGACGTCCAGGGCATCGTCGACGACGAGTCGACCCTGATCGGTGACGTCGTCGTCGAGGAGGGCGCGCGCGTGGTGCGGTCGTGCATCGTCGGACCCGCGATCATCGGGGCCGGCACGCTGGTCGAGGAGTCGATCATCGGCCCGTACACGTCGATCGGCGCGGACTGCCGGATCACCGAATCCGGCGTGGCCGACTCGATCGTGCTCAACGAGGCCTCGGTGCACAACGTGTCGGGCATCGAGACCTCGCTGATCGGCCGCGGGGCCCGCGTCGGGTCGGCGCGCCAGCACCGGTTGGTCGTCGGCGACGGCGCGCACGTCGACGTCGCGGCCTAGCTCATCCAGTCCCGAAGGCGGTCGCACTCCTCGGCGACCGCCTTCTGCCTGCTCCTGGGCTGTGCGTCGATGTAGTCGACGGTGATCGTGCGTTCCTTGGTGACCGCCCAGGTGGCGACGACGAAGCCGTCGACGAGGACCGTGGGCTTGCCGCCGATGACGACGCCGAGCCGGTCGTCCGCGATGACCCTCCGCCGGTCGGAGTGGGCGAGCAGGATGTTGTCGAACTCCGGCAGCAACCTGACCGGCAGCGGTGTCTCCGGGTCGGGGCGCGGGGCGTCGGGGAGGTCGAAGAGCTCCTTGCCGGCCTCGTTCCGGAACGTCACGAGCTGCGGGCGCAGGGCGTTGAACGTCTCGGTGAGCCTGGTGAGACCGGACCACTGCTGGGCGTCCATGACCGTCGCCGGGCCGAACGCCCCGAGGTAGCGCAGGACGATCTCTTCCTTGTCCATGGCCTGTTGCGGCTGCCCGAGCCAGTTCTCGACGGTCGTGCAGACGGCGCGGCCGCTCTGGTGCCAGAGGCCGCGCGGCGGCAGTTGCACGAGGGCGAGCTTGTTGCGCAGGGCGTTGCCGAGGACGGTGTGGTCGCGGTCGGGCCAGCGCTCCTTGAGCTGCTTGCCGGCGTCCGCGGTGCCCTGCGGGGTGTCGTCGAGGATCTTGCGGCCCGCCTCGGCGACCTCGTCGAAGTCGAGGCCCCTGAGCCTGGCCGCGAACGGACCGCTCTGGAGTTCGCGGTCGAGCTTGAGCTGGGTGTGGGGGCGCAGGCCCAGGGCGTCGCGGGCGCTGACCAGGTGGATCGTGCCGCGCATCAGCAGCATCCGCACCGCCTCGCGGTTCGTCAGCAGGTCTTCGAGTTCCTGCGGCTGGAAGTTCCGCAGACGCGTCCAGAGGCCGACGTAGGGCGACTTCGGTTCCTGGGCCTGGATGCCGAAGAGGTGCTCGATGGTGGCGAGCGCGCTCTGGTCGGCGCGCTCGCGCAGCATCTGGCGTTCGATCAGTGCCCTGTTGAGCTCGTGAAGGCTCAGCGTCGTCCCCATCGGGACAGACTAGAACCTGATGAACGCGAAACCGGTGCCATCAGGGCGTTCGCCGTCGTGCACGACGAGCAGGTTGAGCTTGCCGAGCACGATGTCGGCGCCGTCGGAGTGTTCGACGTCCTTGACCCGGAAGTCGCGGAGCGGCTTCATGTCCGCCTTGCGGTAGGCGACGAACCGCGAGTCGCCCTGGCTGGACGCGAGCAGCACGTCGTTCGCGATCGTGAGGCCCTCGGCGTCGGCTTCGAGCCATTTGCCGCCGAAGCCGGGGTTCGGGCCGTCGGCCTCGCACTCCTCGGTCTCCGGGTTGTACCTCTGCGGCGCACCCCACGTGCGGACCTTGTCGACCAGCTGCGGCTTGCCGAAACCGGTGGAGCGCAACGGGATCCGCCAGATGCCGACGTCCTCCTGGGCGGCGTACAGGGTGTTGGTGCGCTCGTCGATGACCATGCCCTCGACCTGCGGGCCCTCACCGGGTTCGCCGCACACGGTCCACTGCTCGCCGTTGGGCAGGGTGAAGGTGCTCGGAAGGTCCAGAGTGGACACCTTCTTCGTGTCGTAGTTCCTGCCCTTCACGACGTTCAGGAGTGCGATGCTCGTCTCGTTGCGGCGGCTGGTGACGACGACGTCGTGGCCGTTGATCCTGCCGGCGGCCAGGCCGTAGACGGTGTGCTGGTCGTCGACCTCGGCCTCGGTCCCGCTGAACACCGGCTTGGTGGCGGGGTTCGTGACGTCCTTCGCGCCGTGTTCGTCCACTTGGAACACCCGGATGCGGTCGCGGCCGCGGTCGCTCACGAACGCGAGGTCGCCGAGCACGTCGACGTTGTTGAACCGGCCGGGCTTCGCGTCCGGCGCCGGCGGCAGCGGGGCCGGGTACACGCCGATGGTGCGGCCCCTGAGGTCGAACGCCGCGAGACCACCCTCCTTGAGCGTGCCGAGGACCACACTGCGTTCGGTGTCGCGCTGGTTCACCCAGATGGCCGGGTCGTCGGCGTCGGCCGGTTCGCTGAAGGTCTGCGTGACGACCGTCGGTGTGATGACGGGCGTCGTGGGCGCGGTGAGGAACAAAGGCACGAGCGCCAGTGCTAAGGAAGATGACATGGTGGGACCGTAGGAAACACCGGTGTACTGCGACTGAACCGCGGAGGAACAAGCCGTGTGGCACGAGGTGGGACTGACGATCTTCGGCCAGAAGATCGCGTACACGGAGCTGGTCGGACAGGTGCTGGCGCTCGCGGTGGTGTTCCTCGCGCAACGCCGTTCACTCTTGACCTGGCCCGTTCAGCTGGCCTCCGTCGCCCTGCTGTTCACCGTCTACGTGTCCGCGCACCTGGGCGGGCTCGCGACGCGGCAGGTGGTCGTCGGGGCGATCGCCGTCTACGGCTGGTACGCCTGGGTGCGGCGGCGGGACCCGGTGTTCGGCGTGGTGGTGCGCAAGGGTTCCTGGCGGGAACGGATCGCCGTCGCCGGCGTGTTCGTCGTGGGCACCGCCGCGTTCGCGCTGGTGCTGGACGCGCTGGACGCCTCGTGGGCGCCGTGGCCGGACGCCGCGATCTTCGTCGGCACGATCCTCGCGTTCGCGCTGCAGGGCCTCGGCCTGGTGGAGTTCTGGCTGGTGTGGCTGGTGGTCGACGCGGTCGGCGTGCCGTTGCAGATCCAGTCGGGCCTGTACTTCAGCGCGTTCGTCTACATCATCTTCGCGGGCCTGGTCATCCACGGCTTCATCGACTGGAATCGCACGGCCCGGCGGTTGACACAGGCGGCAAAGTCTCCCCTATGAGGGGACTGTTGATCGCTCTGCTGACCGCCGTCTCGTCGCTGGTAGCCATCCCCGCTGCTCAGGCCGCGCCACCCCTGCGCACCGGGTTCGAGCTCACCGGCAAGTGGACCACCGAGGCCGAGGAACAGGCCTACCTGCGCGCGACCGGCCTGCCCCTGACGCAGATCGGGACGACCGCCCAGGGCCGCCCGATCCAGCTCGTGCGCGTGGGCACCCGCACCGCGCGCACCGTGGTTCTCTTCATCTGCTCCCAGCACGGCGACGAACCCGCCGGACGCGAGGCGTGCCTGATCCGCATGCGCTCGCTGCCGCGCACGTCGTCCGTCACCTACCTGTTCGTGCCGAACGCCAACCCGGACGGCCGCGTCGCCGACACCCGCGGCAACTCGTCCGGCACCGACATCAACCGCGACCACCTGCTGCTGCGCTCGGAAGAAGCCCGCGCGATGGCCGCCGTGATCCGCGACTGGCAGCCCGACGTGATCCACGACCTGCACGAGTTCGGTCCCTCCGCGCCCTACTACGTGAAGGACGTCCTCTGGTTGTGGCCGCGGAATCTGAACGTCGCTGACGGCGTGCACGACCTGTCGGAGTCGCTGTCCCGCTCCTACGTGCGAACCTCCGTCGAGGCGGCCGGCCGCACGTCCGGCGTCTACGGCATCTACGTCGACCCGGTGACCGGCGAGCCGATCCGCCAGGTCGCGGGGGACGGCCAGGAACGCATCCTGCGCAACACCGGCGGCCTCAAGCACGGCATGGGCCTGCTGGTCGAGACCAACGTCGACAACACCCCGTCGTACCGCGTGGAGTCGCATTTGAAGGCCCTGGACGGCACCCGGTCGTTCGTGCGCGACAACCGTTCGGGCATCGAGGCGGCCAACGCGGCCTCGCGCGCGGTCCGGTCGGGCCCGGTCTACTTCGGCGGTGCCGACAACCAGCCGCCGGACCCGTCCGACGTGGTGCCCGCACCGTGCGCGTACGTGCTGACCGGTGCGCAGCACACCGAGGTGCAGGACGAACTGGCGTTGCACGGCATCCAGTCGCAGTACCTGCGGGGCGGTGACCGGATCGTGCCGCTGAAGCAGGAGGCGCGGGCTCTGATCCCGTTGCTGCTGGACGCCCGCGCCGACGGTCCGCTGACGGCGGGGCAGCCCCTCGTGCAGTGCTGATCGTGGTCAGATGACGGTGTGATCGACCTTCCCGGCCGGATGGAACGCAACCTCGCCGAACACGCCTGCCACCTGCACCGCCACCTGCCCGGCGCGACCGTCATCGAGACCGATGACCTGCTCATCGCGGACAGCGGGCTGCCCGACGACACGTTCAACGTCGTCGCGGCGGCCCGCGTCACCGCCGACGTGCCCGAGGCGGTGCGCACGATCCGCGCCACCGGCCGCCCGTTCTCGTGGTGGGCGGGCGACGACCCCGGCCTGCGCGACAGGCTGACGGCGGAAGGGCTCGAACCGTCCGAAACCGAGGCCGCGATGTGGCTGGACCTCGACCGCACCCTGCCCTCGCCGGACGTCGCGGGCCTGGAGATCCGCCGCGTCACCACTGCGGCGGAACTCGCGGACTACGCCGAGGTCCTCGCCGCCAACTGGGACCCGCCCGCCGACACGGTCCGCCGCTTCTACGCCATGACCGCCCCACACGCGTTGGTGAGCAACGCGCGCTACCTCGTCGGGTACGTGGACGGCCGTGCGGTGTGCACGGCGGAGGTGTTCCTGCACGCCGGTGTGGCCGGGATCTACAACATCGCGACCCTCGCCACGGACCGTCGGCGCGGTTACGGCGGTGCGATCACCGCGGCGGCGTTGCACACCGCACGCGCCGAGGGGTGCCGTACTGCCGTCCTGCAAGCCTCTGAGGACGGTGAGAGCGTCTACCGGCGTCTCGGGTTCACCACGGCCGGTCAGTTCACCGAGCACGCCCTCAGGGCGTGAAAAGGGCCGCCCCGCGCGTGCGGAACGGCCCCTTCCGGACGAGAACTACGCGAGACCGGCGTCACCCGTGGACGGGCCGGCCGCCTGCACGTCGTCGATGCGGTACTTGCGGGCCGCCTCGACGACCTTCGACTGCTCGACCTCGCCGCGCTTGGCCAGGGCGGCCAGCGTCGCGACGACGACGGACTCCGCGTCCACCAGGAAGTGGCGGCGCGCGGCCGGGCGGGTGTCGGAGAAGCCGAAGCCGTCCGTGCCCAGGGTCGTCATGTCGGTCGGGACGTACGGGCGGATCAGGTCCGGGATCGCCGACGCCCAGTCGGACACGGCGACGACCGGGCCCTGCACGTCCTTGAGCACCTGCGTCACGTAAGGCACGCGCGGCTCGGCGTCCACGTGCAACAGGTTGTGGCGGTCGGTCTCGACGGCGTCGCGGCGCAGCTCCGAGTACGACGTCGCGGACCACACGTCCGCGGAGACGCCCCACTCGTCGGCCAGCAGCTGCTGGGCCTTGAGCGCCCACGGGAGGCCGACGCCGCTGCCGAGGATCTGGGCACGCGGGCCACCGGTCTGCGGGCCGTCCTGGTACTTGTAGAGGCCCCGCAGGAGGCCTTCCACGTCCAGGTCCTCCGGCTCGGCCGGCTGCACGTACGGCTCGTTGTAGACCGTCATGTAGTAGAAGATGTTCTCGGCGTTCTCGCCGTACATCCTGCGCAGACCGTCCTTGACGATGTGCGCCACCTCGAACGACCACGCCGGGTCGTACGCGATCACGGCCGGGTTGGTGTGCGCCAGCAGGATCGAGTGGCCGTCGGCGTGCTGCAGGCCCTCACCGGTCAGCGTCGTGCGGCCCGCGGTGGCGCCGAGCACGAAGCCGCGCGCCATCTGGTCCGCCGCCGCCCACAGGCCGTCACCCGTGCGCTGGAAGCCGAACATCGAGTAGAAGATGTAGATCGGGATCATCGGCTCGCCCTGCGTGGCGTAGGACGTGCCGACCGCCGTGAACGACGCCGTGGAACCCGCCTCGTTGATGCCCTCGTGCAGGATCTGGCCCTGCTCGGACTCCTTGTAGGCGAGCATCAGGTTGGCGTCCACCGAGGTGTACGCCTGGCCGTTCGGGTTGTAGATCTTCTGCGTCGGGAACATGGAGTCCATGCCGAACGTTCGTGCCTCGTCCGGGATGATCGGGACGATGCGCGGGCCGATCTCCGGGTCCTTCGCGAGGTCGCGGACGAGGCGGACGAACGCCATCGTCGTGGCGACCTCCTGCTTGCCCGAACCGCGGCGGACGCCTTCGTAGACCTTGTCGCCCGGCAGCACCAGCGCCTTGGACTTGGTGCGGCGCTCCGGCACGAACCCGCCCAGCTGGCGACGGCGTTCCTGCATGTACTGGATCTCCGGGGAGTCCTGCCCGGGGTGGTAGTACGGCGGCAGGTACGGGTCCTTCTCGAGCACCTCGTCGGAGATCGGGATGCGCAGGCTGTCGCGGAAGCCCTTGAGGTCGTCGAGGGTCATCTTCTTCATCTGGTGCGTCGCGTTGCGGGCCGCGAAGTGCGGACCGAGCGAGTAGCCCTTGATGGTCTTGGCGAGGATGACGGTCGGCTGGCCCACGGTCTCGGTCGCCGCCTTGTAGGCCGCGTAGACCTTGCGGTAGTCGTGACCACCGCGCTTGAGGTTCCACACCTCGTCGTCGCTCATGGCGTCGACGAGGGCCTTCGTGCGTGGGTCACGGCCGAAGAAGTGCTCCTTGACGTACGCGCCGTCGTTGGCCTTGTACGTCTGGTAGTCACCATCGGGCGTGTTGTTCATCAGGTTGACGAGCGCGCCGTCGCGGTCCGCGTGCAGCAGCGCGTCCCACTCGCGGCCCCAGACGACCTTGATGACGTTCCAGCCGGCGCCGCGGAAGAACGACTCCAGCTCCTGGATGATCTTGCCGTTGCCGCGCACCGGGCCGTCGAGGCGCTGCAGGTTGCAGTTGACGACGAACGTGAGGTTGTCGAGCTGCTCGTTCGCGGCGAGCTGCAGCAGGCCGCGCGACTCCGGCTCGTCCATCTCGCCGTCGCCGAGGAACGCCCACACGTGCTGGTCGGACGTGTCCTTGATGCCGCGGTCGCGCAGGTAGCGGTTGAACCGCGCCTGGTAGATCGCGTTCATCGGGCCGATGCCCATGGAGACCGTGGGGAACTCCCAGAAGTCCGGCATGAGGCGCGGGTGCGGGTACGACGGCAGGCCGCCGCCCAGACCGGCGTGCGAGTACTCCTGGCGGAAGCCGTCGAGCTGGTGCTCGGACAGGCGGCCCTCGAGGAACGCGCGGGCGTAGACACCGGGCGAGGCGTGACCCTGGATGAAGATCTGGTCGCCGCCGCCGGGGTGGTTCTTGCCGCGGAAGAAGTGGTTGAAGCCGACCTCGTAGAGCGACGCGCTGGACGCGTACGTGGAGATGTGGCCACCGACACCCACACCGGGCCGCTGCGCGCGGTGCACCGTCATCGCGGCGTTCCAGCGGATCCACGCACGGTAACGACGCTCCACCTCCTCGTCACCGGGGAACCACGGCTCCCGCTCGGTGGGGATGGTGTTGACGTAGTCGGTGCTGGTCAGCGACGGCATGCCGACGTGGTTCTCGCGTGCACGTTCCAACAGCCGCAGCATCAGGTAACGCGCCCGCTGCTGCCCGCCGCCCTTGAGGACCTCGTCGAACGACTCGAGCCATTCGGAGGTCTCTTCGGGGTCGATGTCCGGCAGGTGAGCGGCCATGCCGTCACGAATGACACGCACCCGCTCGGGGCCGGTGTTCTGCGGGCTCAAGGTGTCTCCTCGGCTTCGTTGGCGGTACACGCGCTGGCCCGGAAACCGTGCCACGCGCTCCTATCGTTGTCCTTGCGTGGCGACTTCGTCATCGCTACCGGTCGGTAGTTCTGGATCGTGTCGCTCACGCGCGCGCGATAAGAGGTATGTAGAGCATGCGTCATGCAAGTCTAGGTGTCTGCACAGGGGTGCCTGTTACGGCGTGTCACGTGGTCAACAGTTGCGCCGGAGGTAGCTGACAGTGTTCGCTAGCCGGAGTAACGGACTTGGCGGCAGTCTTTGAGGCTGTCGCTCTTGCGTAGTTGGAGGAGTGAAAACCGTGGTCGCCGCGGAAGACGCCGGCAAGCTCGGCGTCGCCGACAAGCTCGGGATCGAATCAGGCATGGTCGTCCAGGAACTCGGCTGGGACGAGGACGTTGACGACGCCTTGCGTGCCGCAGTCGAGGAGCGAATCGGGGGCGATCTCCTCGACGAGGATGCCGACGAGACGGTGAGCGTCGTGCTGCTCTGGTGGCGGGAGGACGACGGCGACCTGGTCGACGCCCTCCTCGAGGCCACCGGAGTGCTCGCCGAGGACGGCGTGATCTGGGTTCTCACCCCGAAGACCGGCCGCCCCGGCCACGTGGAGCCTTCGGACGTCGCCGAGGCCGTGCCCACCGCCGGCCTGTCGCAGACCTCGAACATCAGCGTCGCCGACGACTGGGCGGGCATCCGCCTCGTCTGGCCGAAGTCGGCCAAGGCCAAGCGCTGACCTGACACAGGGCCGACCCACGGACTCGCGTTCGTGGGTTCCCTCGTCGGTTTCGTTCGGAGGGGTTCGTCACATGGCGGTCGAGGTCGGTTCGGAAGCCCCGGACTTCACGCTCAACGACTACAACAAGCAGCCCGTGACGTTGTCGTCGTTCCGCGGCACCCGCGCGGTGCTCGTGGTCTTCTACCCGTTCGCCTTCAGCGGCACCTGCCGGGGCGAGCTGTGCCAGCTGCGTGACGAGCTGGCGGTCTACGAGGACGCGGCCGTGCAGGTGCTCGGGGTGTCCGTGGACTCCCCGTTCGCCCTGAAGGCCTGGGCCAACCAGGAGGGGTACACCTTCCCGCTGCTGTCCGACTTCTGGCCGCACGGGGCCGTGGCGCAGGCCTACGGGGTGTTCAACGCCTCGTCGGGCATGGCGGTGCGCGGCACGTTCCTGGTGGACCTCGACGGCGTGGTGCGCTTCGCCGAGGTGAACGCTCCGGGCGAGGCGCGCGACCAGTCGGGCTGGCAGAAGGCCGTGGCCGCGCTTCGGGCATGATGTAGCTGTACCCCTGCGGCTTGCCGTCGTCGGGGCTGGGGCGTGTAGCTCAGCGGAAGAGCACTCGGTTTACACCCGAGCGGTCGCAGGTTCGATCCCTGTCGCGCCCACCAGATAGGTCTTATTCACACCAACGCCCAAGCGAATGAAATCGCCGGGCGTTGCGCCGTAAACACGGTCAGTAACGGCGTCTTCTGCCGTCCAGAACGCCCCTCGCGCAAGATCAGATCCACCGGCCACGGCCACTAGCGGCGACCAGTGCCAGCGGTCGTACAGCGATTTGAGACGCCATGCTGCCGCCGTTTATCGCATGATCCGCCTCCACCTCGGAGGCGGGAATGCTCGGTCGGTAAGACGCATGTCGCACTCTCAGCGAGGAGCGCCGCGAACGGCTCTGTTAGCTCGGCTTCCTCGACGCTGCCGTCTTCGCCGATGTACAGCTTCTTGAAGAATCCTTGGTTGATCTGCTGTCGTACCTGGTTCGGCGCACGCAGCTAGGCGGCCTCGCAGTTGGTCACCGCGCGCAGTGCAGCGTCCAGGATCGCTGCCAGCTCCACCGTGTTGACGCCCGCTGCTTCGATCTCCACGTCTGCTTCTGCCAGCTCACGCGTAAACCGCCGCATCTCCGAAGCCAGCAGATCACCGGGGATGGCACCGGCGTAGTGCGCCTGCAACAGCTTCTGGCGCTCGCCGCCCAAGAGGTTCTTACGCTTCATAGCGCGGGCAATGCGCTGCGCGCCCTCTGCCCGCTGTCCGGCCAACTCGCTCCGGATACTCGTCCGGATTTCCTCGGCGCTCCTGTTCGAGGCGGAAGCCCGCGTAGAAGACAGCGATGCCGTTCTCGATGAGCTCGACCCCTAATGCTCGCCGAGTGCAGTTGTTGTGCCTGGTCTTCTTCTTGACGCACTGGAAATAGGCATAGCTGCCGCCGTTTCCGCTGCTCTGCGAGTAGTCCAGTCTTCCCTTGCGCGATGAACAGAAGATCGTGCTGCGTAAATAGTGGTTGTGCGTGCGGTCCTTCTCGCCGTCGTGAGCGTTTGCGGCCAACACGTCTTGTACCGCCAGCCACGCTTCTGGCTCGACCAGTGCGGGATGTTTCCCCTCGTAGTGGATTCCCCGATACGGCACGATTCCCATGTAGTACGGGTTCTGTGAAATGTAGTAGAAGCCGGTCAGGCTGAGTTCCATGGTCAGGTTCTTGGCAGTCGGACGGGCGAGAAGTTCTCTAGCCCGCGCGGCCAAGAGAAGATCAGCGCCGTTCCATTTTCCAGTGGCGTACTGCTCAAAACACCAATGCGCGATCTCGGCTCGCTCGGGGTCCAGGATGACCGAGGAGATGCTGATGCGGCCGACCACGTTACGCGTGTTGAGGTAGCCGAGGGGAGTGCAGAAAAGAGTGCTGCCTTCCTCGGCCTTGCGCACCAGTCCCTTCAATATCTCCTGAGCCAGGCTCATAGCCTATGGTTCTGTGACGCACAGACGAGAGGGCGCTTCCGGTGGTGCGAAACCGCCTTCGTCAAGGCGGATTTAGTCAATCGCGGTTTTGTGATTGCTGTTCGGCGGAGCTACCTCGTAGGGTTGTCGGGACAGCCGTTAGAGTGATCTTTCTCGCCGTTTGCTGCGCTGCCTGCTGGTCCTATAGCCCAGGCCGCGATGGAAGTTGTTAGAGAAGTCGACGATGAGTATGAGTTCGCGGTTCCCTTCAAACCTATGATGATGAAGTTAGACGAATTTATAGATCATTGGGCTGAGCAACTTGCGATTGCTTCAGAGGGGAAGGTGCTGAAGTCCACGGTGAAACGCGTCTCGCGAAATATACGTCGCCACGGACCTTCTTTGCGGGCTATTTTTCCACGCCGTAGGACGTTCGTGTCTGCGGCTGTCGGCTTGCTAGTGATTTTAGGTATTGCTGCTGCTGGATACCTGATAGTTCAATCGAACAGTAAGCGCGGCCGCTGACCGCGCGGCCGTTGAACAGGCTGCGAAGAGTGGCGAGGTTGACTGTTTTGTGACATTAGCTGGTCTCGGTACTTACAAGGACACGGTGGACTCAGGTAAGCGCTATTCGTGCACCGCTGTGCCAACGCTGGGGGATAGGTCAAGTGGAGACCCTTATTGGGCGGTTATTTCCATAAAGGGTGTTCCTTTGGATGCTGTCAGCAAGTACGAGTTACAGCTGAGTTGTCCGATGGCGGAATCCGCACGGGATCAAGCGCTGATCTTAGGTCAAGGGCCGGTATCAATATTCGCGCTGTTCTCGGGGGTGGGTTAGCTGGAGGTCCGGATGATGACGTATCAAAGTCGTTTGACTGCGTAGTTCGCAACGGCGCGGATACACTGCGCACGTTCAAGGTCGCGCTGACGCCGGACCCGAGACGACGTTTTGGGCAGTAAGCCCAAAACGGTGCCCCGCTCGGCGAGGCACCGTTCGTGGCTGTCTAGTTCGCGCGCTGCTCCCGATACGTCTCGAACACCTTCTTCACCGCATCAGTCACCGGAAGCTCCTCGTCGACCGGTGCCCAGCGGTACTCGTCGTGCTCCTGCAGTACGACCGGCCCGGGCGAGTCGACAGTCACCACGAAGTTGAATTGTCGGCTCTTCTTGCCGCTACCTGACGTGTAGTCGAAGCTTCCGAGGTAGGCCGTGGCAACGACTACCTGAAGCCCCGTCTCCTCTTCGACCTCACGGACGAGCGCGGTGTTCAGGTCCTCGCCCAGCTCGACCTTGCCGCTGGGCAACTCGAAGATGCCGCCCATGAAGTCGTCGGCAGGGCGCTTGAGGAGAAGCACCTTCTCGTCGTCCTCAACGACGGCTCCCACGACGAGCTGCACGACTTCGTCGCGTTCGGCTTCGGCGACGAGCTGTTCCAGCAGTGCGGAGTCGATCATCTCTATCCCTTGAGGTCGTGGTGGTGCTCGACCACCTTCTTGATGCCGTCCACGTAGGCGCGCGCAAGCGGCACATCTTCCTCCCTGTGCCAGACCGGAAGCTTCAGGGTGTGGCGGTGCACCAGCTCTGCCACCGGGAACTGGCCCGGCTGGTAGTGCAGCTGCGCGAACTCTGGCTGATGTGGCAACAGGACCGCGGGGCTCTGGAACAGCGGGAGCTGATTGAGCGGGCAGGTTGATCCGGGCCGGTCGACCTCGCTAAGGCCTTCAGCCAGGAGCGCTTGGTGGAAGCGTTCTACGGGTACGTCGCCGAGCTCGTCCGGCACGTAGGTGAGAGGCAGGCCGTACCAGGCGGCCTGATGCTTGTCAGGAATCCGCGGTACTTCGATGCCGGGGAGCTCCTGGAGCTCGTCGCACATCAGCTTGGCGATGTGGGCGCGGCCGGCGAGGTACTCATCGAGGTGCGACAGCTGTTCGAATGCGAAGGCGGCGGCCAGCGGGTGAATGCGGAACTTCAGCCCCGCCCCCGTGACGGCGAAGCGGTGGAGCTGGTGGGAACTCGGTATCTCGGTGCGGCACCGCTTGTTGTAGTGGGCGAACATCAGCGTGCGGAAGTACGTGTCGTCATCGTTGGTGAGGACGAAGCCGCCCTCACCCGCCGACAGTGGCTTCGGCCCGTTCATCGAGAAGGCGGCCGCCTGGCCGAAGCCGCCCACCCGCTGTCCACCGAGGCTCGCGCCGTGTGCGTGCGAGCCGTCTTCGAGTAGCGGCAGATGATGTTCCTGAGCCAGCGCCCGCAGAGCGGGCAGATTGGCCGGGATACCCCACATGTGCGTTGCCACGATGGCCGCTGTCTTCGGCGTCAGCTTCGCCGCCACCTCCGTCACGGAGATGTTGCCGGTCTCATCGCAGTCAGCCAGCACCGGAATCGCGCCGAGGTGAAGGAGCGGCGTGGCAGTGGCGAAGAAGGTGTAGGCGGGCACGATCACTTCGTCACCGGGCTCGATGAGGCTGGCCGCGTACATCGCGTGCAACGCCGCGGTGCCCGAACTCATCAGGACGGCGTGCCTCACGCCGAAGTAGTCGGCGAGTGCGTCCTCCAGCTCGGCGACCACGCCGGAACGGTCGTAGATGGACACGCTCTCGGCCAGCTGGTCGGCCACCGCCTGCTTGCTTTGCTCGGTGATCGGCGGCCAGCTGAAGTGCGGACGCGGTTGGCGGATGGCCGGTTCTCCGCCGAGCAACGCCAGAGGTGAGTTCACAGCAACTCCTTCGGGTTGACGTAAGACCGCGTGCGCGCGGACTCGTAACAGCTCTGGATGAAGCTCAGGTGGGCGAGGTTTTCGCGCGGTCCGCTGACGTTCGGCCGCAGGCCCTCGATGACCCGGCAGAAGTGGTTGATCTGGCTAGCGGCGGCAGACGGCCACGCCTGTTCGCGCGACAGAGACTCCACGACTTGACCGTCGTTGGTCAGCCGCCGAATCCGGCCACGTTCGAGGTGAACGATGCCCTTGTTGCCGATCAGGCGAATCTGCTCGGATTTCGGCCCGATGAACCGCGACAGGAGCAACGAGCCGTATAACCCGCTCTCGTAGCTGAAGTGGATCAGCGCGGTGTCTTCGGCGTCGTACTGGCGATCCGGGCGAGCGCCCACGGACATGTCGGCCAGCACGCGGTCCGGCAGCCCGAAGTACCAGAGCAACATGTCGATCAGGTGGTAGCCCATGTCGATGATGCAGCCGCCGCCCGCGTGCTGGGTGCTGCCGCGCCAGCCCTCCGACGGGTCAGGCGTGTGCAACGTGTACGCGGCCTCCACCATGAACGGAACGCCGATCTGGTCGGCCAGCTGCGTGAAGCTCGTGTAGATGGGGTTGAAGCGCCGTTGGAGCGTCACCATCAGGTTGATGCCAGACATTTCGCAGAGGTCCGCGAGTTGCTGGGCCTCCGCGATCGTGGTGGCGAACGGCTTCTCCTTGAGCACGTGGATGCCGTTTGCCGCAGCGGCCTCAACGACGTGCCTGCCTTCGTTGTGCGGCGTGCATACGACGACGAGGTCGAGGTCTTCTGCGGCGAACATCGCCTCGGCGTCGGTGTAACCGGGCACATGCAGTTTGAACTGTTGCTCGCGGAGCACGTCGCCGTTCGAGTCACAGACGGCCACGAGCTCGGCGGCTTCCGAGTCGAGCAAGCCGGGCACGTGGTCTTCAAGCGCTTGCTTGCCGAGCCCCACGACGCCCGCACGAAGCTTGGCCGCAGACGTCCTCACCTGATGATCGCCAGCTTGCGCAAGCGGTATCGATACCAACTGCGTCATACGCTGCTCCCCTCCTGAATTGGTGCACCGAGCGAAATAGGGCACCGCTATCGCAGGCCCATGAGTTCCTAGTCGTCGCCGACATCCAGAGCGCGCAGTCCTGCGAGAACCTGCTGGAGTAGGCCGGAGTCGCGCATGGCGACACTTGGCCGCGCTGCTCCTTGAGGTCGCACCCGGTGGGGTATGCCGGCGGCCGTCCGAGCCTGGCCTGGTTGCTTGGTCAGCCGGAGATCGACGGCGCACCACAGCAGGCGGCCTCCGGGACGAAGCAGGCGCCAGCCTCCATCCACTGCTCCCGCGACGGGGAAGAGGTCGGGCGCCGCGGTGCCGGAGTCCCAAACCTCGGCGATCACAGCGCGCGGAGTGAGCAGCAGGCGGAGCGTGAGCAGACTCAGGGAATCCAGGTGCACGTGTTTGGGGACCAACTGTTTCGGTGCAGCCTCGACGGCATGAGCCGTAAGGTGGGTGGCGACTTGGCTAACGTCTCGCTCACAGGCCATGTCTAGATGCCACTTCCGGGCCGCGAACCGAACCAAGAGATCAGCGCAGGTGGTGGCGCTGGGCGCGGCAACCAACATCAGTTCATAGAGGTGCGTCTCACCGAACGTCTGAAGGCTTGGAGTCGTACTTTCTCGCGGCTTGGACACCACAGCAGTCACGACGCGGTTCCTGCGGCCTGCGATGGAAACAACAGGAGCACGCGAGCACCGTTCGACTCCAGCAACTCCTTCATGGCCAACTGCACGCCATCGCAGTGACCGAAGTGGTGGAGGGCGGGGACCAGTACGTGACGGGCTTCGCCGTCGCCCAGTGCGGCGAGAAGTTCCGTGAATGCCGCAGTGTGTTCAAACGTCCGGTCCACGAGGATTCGCGAGATGACGAACCCTTCGCGACTGGCGAACGCCGCCATTGCACGGCGGAGTACCTCGAATCGCGTCTCCGAGGTGTCAGGCCGCACCCGGATGTAACCGATGAGCGGGCGGCCAGGTGAGTGGGTGACAGGATCAGCGACGGGCGTCGGGGGCGTCCAGCGTCGCTGATCCTGCCGGTCATCGGGGTGCATCGAGGGCTCCGCCTTTTGCCTGTTCATGCCCTCTCCTGCCGTCCGTTGCCGTTCGGCCGGGTGTGGCCGTACGCTCACCAAACTGGTCGTATCGGGCCAAACACAGGGCGTGTGGGTCGGCGGTTCCCGGACACAAGCCGGACATGGCAGCGATGACCTGGTGAAACGAGCGGACGCGCGCATGGGGGAGGGCGACGGTGGACCACAAGCAAAGTCCGTTCGCCAAACGCCGTGAGGCGATGGGGTTCTCGCAAGAAGCCCTGGCCGAGCGTCTGAACATCGATGTGCGCACCGTGCGTCGCTGGGACGCCGGGGATTTCGTCAAAGGGCCTCAGGCCTGGATTCGGCCCAAGCTGGCTCGCTGCCTGCAGGTGTCCCTTGAGCAGCTCGACGAACTCCTCAGTGCTGGAGCTAGCGAGCAAGCCAGGGTTGTGGAAGGCGAGCTGGTTTCACCTGAGGTGACTGCGGTGCCGCCTGGCGCAGTGATTTTTCCTGTATTGGTGGATGGCAAGCCGGTGCTGCTGCCTGTTGACCCGAGTGCAATCGCGAGGGACGGGTTCCCTGGGCTTGCCACGCTAAGCAGAGAGGACGCGATGAGTCCCCTGAGCCGGCGTTCGCTTCTGAGGTTCAGCGTCTTGGCTTCCGCGCTTCCTGCACTGGACGCTGAAGCGCACCAACACGTCGCAGCCGCGATGGAGGACGCTAGGCGCTACCTCGACACCGATCTGGTTCAGCGACTAAAGGCGCAACTTGCAAGCTGCAAGTCAAGCGACGGCGGCTCGGACGCCACGAAAACGCCGCCGCTCCCGATCGTGCTCGGAATCCTTGGAGCGATCGAAGAAGCTGCACGCGAAGTGCGGCCACGTGTTCGTCACCAACTGCTTTCGCTTGGCGCAGAGTGCGGGGAGTTCGCAGGCTGGTTGTACCGCGATGCTGGAGACCTGACCCGAGCCCTGTACTGGCATGACCGCGCGATCGAGTGGGCGCAGGTGGTCGGTGACATAGCTTTGCAGGGCTATGTGCTGCTCAAGAAGGCGCAGCTCGCCTACGACGAGCGCAACCCGCATCGGATGCTGGACCTCTCTCAGGCTGTTCGTGGCGGTGCGTGGAACCTGCCGCTCCGAGTGCAGGCCGAGGCCGCCCAGCAAGAGGCACGAGCCGAAGCCATGCTCGGCGTGTCCCTCGGCGCGGTGGAGCGCAAGCTTGGCGAAGCACGGCAACTCCTCGGTGCCAGCCGGGTGGACGAGTGCACGTTGGGAGCGCATTACAACGACACGCTGCTCACCATGCAGACGGCTGTCTGCTACACCGAGGCGGGCAAGCCGCGGCACGGCGTTGAGCTCTACGGGCAGTCACTCACCGAGAACAGCTTCTCGCCGCGCGACTACGGCTTCTTCCTGTCCTGGATGGCGGGTTCCTTGGCGCTTGCCGGGGAGCCAGATGAGGCGGCGAAGACCGGCTTGGAGTCGGCGAAGCGCGCGAACAATGCCAGCTCGCAGCGCACGCATCGGGAGCTGGAGCGCGTCGTCAAGGTGTTGGCGCCGTGGCAGAACCGTCCGGCGGTCAAGGAACTGCAAGCCGTCGTGTAGGTCGTGCGGCGCTGAGGTCGTGGCTGTTCAGCGCAGAAATGAGCGGTTCTCGCAGCTAGACGGTCTTCGTTCGCTCGCGCGTTGTTCCATCGCCATCAGCATGAAGCCGCGTACCTCCAACCTGGTGAAGTGAACACAGCTGATGAACCAAAGAAGCTGTTCTACACCGTCGCCGAAGCCTCGCGGCTGCTGCGCGTCACCCCATCGACCATCTACAGGTCGATCCAGGAGGACGCCTTCCCTGCGGTCAGGCTGCGTACGCGCTATGTCGTTCCGGCTGCCGCCATCGACCAGTTGATCGCCCGTGTCGTGGAATCCGGTGGTGTTCTCGACATTGCAGAGATGACGCGGCAACGCCGAGAGGAGAAGGAGTTCGAGCAGCGACAGCGCCGAGGAAACTCGTGGTAGCTCGCGAGGCTCGGCGCGTCACTGCGGTCGACGTCAGCTGAGCCAGCCTCGAACTGTCTCGATCACCTCTGCTTGCCACTTCTGGCTCTGCGGGTGCGCATACTCCGGGTCGTCGTGGACAGCGAAGCCGTGCTGTGAGCCTTCGAGTTCCAGGAGCTTGTGCTCGCAGGTGAGCTGGCGGTCGGCTTCGCGCGACGACTCCACTGGGATGAACGTGTCCTCGGTGCCGTGCACGATCAAGGTCGGTGCGACGATCTCGCCGAGCACGGTCCTCGGAGCCAACCAGAACACCTCGTTCAGGATCGGCCTGCCGAGCTTGAAGGTCGGCGAGTGACCGACGAAGCCGTGCTCGGCGAGCTGCTCAGCGCCACGATCGTTGATGTAGCCGTTCTCCCAGGCCTTCTTTTCGTCGACGAAGCGCTTCTTGTAGTCGATGAGTGGGTTGAAAAGCACCAGACGGTCGATCGCGTCGGGGCGTTTGGCGGCGTAGTAGGCCGCAGTGCCACCCGAGAAGCTGGCTGCGATGATCGAGGGGGCGGCCGTCAAGCGGGTGAGTTCGTGCAGGTGATTCAGCCCCGAGCTGATGCTATTGAGCACCGCGGACAGCGACAGGTCCTCCTGACGCCCCTGGCTCTCACCATGACCAGGCAGGTCGAACCGGAGCGAGGCGATGCCGGCGTCGGCGAGGCTGCGAGCAAGGCGAGTGAAGAAGCCGCCCTCTTCGCGAGTGACACCAGCGCCATGCACCAAGAGCGCGGCGTGCCGAGGCGAACCGTCAGGTACGTCCAACGTGCCCGCCAGCTTCAAGCCGTCACGCGTGCGCACGGTGGTGCTGGCGCTGAGGATGCTCATCTCAAGCTCCTTGAGGTCAGTGGTGACCTCTTCATGATTCCCATCTCGGGGACCGCATAGCTACCCGGTGAGGCTGACTGAACACTGAGCGGTGCAGCGTAGGTTGAAGGTTCCCGCAGCTCAAGTGCGGTGGTGTCCGGTTCTTGCCCTCAAACCGTCCTGTTCAAGATCGTTAATATTAGACACGGCGTCGAGAGCGGTCCGTAGCCGCGCGGCCGACTCAAGGGACGTAGCAACTTCTCGGGTCCTTGCTGGACTGGTTGACAAAAAGTGGTCATTCTTGCGAGTTCAATGGTTGAACCATTGGCGATTTCGGTGGCTCCACAGCCTGCCGTGACCTAGCTGTGGCTACATCTGTCGTCTTCAGTTCCTTACGCGTATCATCTGTCCATGAACCGCCGCTTCTTTGCTGACGACCCTATTCCAGGGAAAGACGCCGACCAGCTTCAGCGTCTTGCCTTTGCTCGCCAGATAGTTAAGCTCTGCGGGCAGGTTGGCGAGCAAAGTGAGACATCTGTGCTGGCGCTGATCGGACCTTGGGGAAGTGGTAAATCTTCAATCCTTTCTCTCGTGCAGGAGGATTTGACGTCTGCTGCGAACGGGTGGCAGGTGGTCAAATTTAATCCATGGCTCTTTTCTGACGTTGAATCGCTATTGCAGAGCTTCTTTGGTGCCCTTGGAACCGCTCTTCCAGAGAAGAAGTTTAAGGCTGCTAGACAAAAGCTGGGTTCATATGCAGAAACGGTGGCACCGCTGGGGAAGCTTGCCTCGCTGGTTGGTGTCGATGTGAGTGCGATGGTTAGCAAGCTCGCCGAGGTCTTGCGAGGCGATGCTTCGGCGGAAGTTCGCCGGCTAGAACTTGAAGAGGAACTGCGAAAGCTTGACCAAAAGATCCTTGTGATCATCGACGATATTGATCGTCTTCAGCCGACGGAACTCCTTGCGGTCTTCAAGATGATTCGGTTGGCGGCTCGTCTTCCCAATGTCTACTACTTGCTGGCGTATGACGAACGCACTGTTCTTGATGTTCTGATGCGGTCAGAGTTGGCTCATGATGCAGAAGATCGTGCGCAGAACTACCTTGAGAAGATCGTGCAGATCAGGCTTGATCTTCCTCCGCTTCATGAAGAGCAGCAGGTATCCCTGCTTGATGGCGGGCTTGAACAATTGATGAAGTTGTACGGCGTAACACTTTCTGATGATGACTCTCGTAGACTTAGTGAAGCGTATCACTTCCACCTTGCGGGCTTCTTGAAAGAGCCACGGGCGATCAATCGTTTCTTGGCTCAAGTTAGTGCGATCTTCCCGCTCGTGCATGAAGAGGTTGACTTTGTGGACTTTCTCATGCTTACGTTCTTGCGGACTTTTCAGCCAGCTGTCTATGCGGTAGTGCTTGCGCGAAAGCTTGAGCTGACCGGACGGGATATCGCGCGCTCGCTTCGGGAGGAAGGAAATGCGCAGAGAAAGGCACGCTGGCTTGATATACTGGCTGCCGCCAAGGTGCCTGAAGCGAGGCGAGAGTCGACCCTTCGGTTGCTGGCGGGGCTGTTTCTGCCTATTCGGTCTGCGGTTGAGAACATGACCTATGGCTCACACTTCTACAATGATTTGGCGCGCGGCAAACGCGTTGGCGGCTCGGACTACTTCGACCGTTATTTCCAATTCGGTATACCAGCCTCTGATATCTCTGATCGGGTAGTCCTGGCTGCGGTGGCCCAGATGGGAAGCGGTAGCTCAGAGCTGGACCTGTTGGCTCAGCGGATGCGGCAGAAGCCGGAATTGGTGCTGCGAAAGATCGACTCGTTGCTTGAATCTTCCGCTATCGAGAACCCGGTCGATGTGCTCCATTTCGTATCTGGATACTATAAGGAGCTTCTGAAGATTCGACAGTTCCTGGGATCTCCTGAACTATATCTGATTGGCGTGTCTCGCCGCTTGGCGGCGCGCCTTGCGGATGAGCAGATTGTCTCGTTCATCAAGGCAACCGTTGAGGCTGATCGAATGGAATTCGCCATCGACTTTGCTTTGCGTGCCACTGGAAGTGAGCCGGATCGGGAGTGGATGGCTGACGTTACTGGCGTACTACGATCCGCGTTGTCCGATAGGTTTGATCGCGTAAGTCAGATTGAACTATCAGAGGTGAGTGATGATGAGATTGACCTCATTCACCGCTGGGGCTGGATACAAGAGGATCAGCCCAAGATTCGTGAGGCATTTTGGCGTGCTATCGCATCGGGTAAGTGGCCGTTGGTGACTCTGCTTGGCCGCTTGGTTCCCGAGGCTACCTCATACGGTGGAGGGGCACCTAGGAGGACGATCAGCGATCTGAACACTGCTTACCTAGACCAACTTCTTGGGATTGATCGCGTGATCGAGGCGCTAGATCGGGATTATGCGGGTTGGGAGCAACAGGTGAATGTAAAGAGGGCGGGTGATGTTACTCAGGAGAACAAGGAGGCTCATGCCTTGACTGTTATCAAGAACATTAAGGCTCAACGTGCCGCGTCATCGCTTGAATCTGATTCGTCGAGTCATGCGGAGGAAGGAATCGATTGATGATCGGCTTGCGTCCGGCTGAGGCCCTTGCTCTTCCGATTGATGAACTCGCGATGCTGGTGCTTGAAGACATTGTGAGAAGTAATCATTGGAATGAGTGGAATGTACTTAACTCCTACGTTAACGACTCTGCTGGGCTTGGGTACGGCAATGACCCTGAGGCGCGTAAGGCGATCGCGGAAGCGATGGGGTGGCTGCGATCTCAAGGCATGATCGCGCGATCGCCTGAGCAGACGGCTGATGCTGCCATTATTGTGACCCGTTGGGGAGGCGAAGCGCTCAAAAAGAGCGTTGCGGAAGTTCTGGCGGTCAACCGAATTCAATCCAACTTACATCCACAGTTGGAGCAGAAGGTGCGACGTCAGTTCCTGCTCGGTGAGTACGAGATGGCAATTTTTGTTGCTATGAAGGCGATCGAGGTGCGAGTCCGACATCTTGCGGGTTATGGCAATGAAGTGATCGGTGGCGATCTCATGATCAAGGCGTTCAAGTCTGGTGGGCCGCTTGCTGATCCAGTCGCGCCTCCTGGCGAGGTCGAGGACACTATGATGCTGTTCAAAGGTGCCTATTCAGTCTTGCGGAATCCATCTGGCCACCGTGAAGTTTCGTTTGATGACGTCACCGAAGCTGCTGAGGCGGTGATGACGGCAAGCATGCTTATGCGCATGCTCGATCGGGTTGAAGCGAGGCTTGCAGGGAACTCACCTTGAGTTGGGTGAAGTACTTCGTTCGTGAGGCCGCCGTCCTCGTTCCCGCATTTTCACTCCGAACTCACGGAAGTACCTCTGGATCGTGCTGTCACTGAGCCCGTACTGCTTGGCGAGGTGCTCCAGGGTCGCGCCTGCCTGGTAGAGCTCTGTAGCTTCGGCAATCTGCTCGGGTCGAAGCGCTCTCGCCTTCGTATCGATGCCGTGGGCCTTGAGGTACAGACCCACCGTTGATCGATGGATGTTGTACCTCCGGGCTAGCTGTTGCACGTTCCACCCTTCGCGGTACGCCTCGACCAGCTTGTCGATCTCAGCAGGACGGAGCTGACGGGCCGTCTGGCAGTCGTGCTGGACGGGCGGGGGAGCTTGATCAGCGCCATCACCCCAGGTCTTGGCCATGTCCAGCAACCGCTGTACCGGGCGGTTCCGCCTGGAAAGGGCCTCAGTTGCGCCCACCACGCACTGCTCACTGTTTCGGCGGATTGGCGTCGCTCTCGCGCGCGGCTACAACGGAGGCTTCGCCCGCGAACGACTCCGCAGCCGGGAGTGACCTCGTGACCACCAGTGCCCCGCCTGACATCACCTTCGCTCCCCACTTCGGTGACGTGACGACCCTCGCCGAAATGGCCGAGGTCGTAGACGCCTTGAACGCCGGGCACGCGGAACGCTTGCGAGCGTGGGCACCGCCCGAGGGTGTTTTCGTCAGCGGTCCGCGCGTGTCGGCCCGGACCGGTTCGCTCTTCGTCGAGATCGCCGCCACGCCGGGCTGCCTCGGGACGTGGCGGTGAAGCCGGGAGATCAGTGGCTCGAGTACCGGACGGAGGGATGGCTGGGCGGGCCCCGGCACCGGCAGATCTCGACGGGCCGGGCTGACCATGCCGGGCAGGCGCACTCCGGGGAGATCGGGCGCACGAAAGTCGCGCTCACCGAGCTTTCCGGAGTGGCCTTCGAGTTGCGAACGCGGTCTGCCGGCATGGCTGCGGACGTCGACCGGCTGCGTGATGCCCTCGCGTCGTTGGTCGGCTCGGAAAGAGCTGAGGCTCGTGCGCTCCTGGAGTTGGTGGCGGAGTTCGAGAAGGCGGCGCAGCTTCTCGGCGTCGTGCAGGAGGGAATCACCGAACTCGGGAAGGAGCTCTGAGCGCTCGCGTACCAGTTCGTGGAACTTCCTGGAGGCGGAGGCATGCGTGCCGTAGCTTGTCCGAGTTTGTCGGGGACGTTCGGGTCCGCCACCTCCGAAGGACGACGACCTGTGAGACGCAAGGCCAAGGCCGTGAGCACCGTCCCGACCACCGTCACGCAGGAGCAGGTCAAGCTGCTCGCCCTCGTCGAGCAGGGTGGTGTGCATCGCGGGGCGACCAGTTGGTACCTGGAGCACCGGCCCGCCAAGCAGTGGGACGCGGACGACCTGGAGGTCCTCAAGGCCAGGGAGTGGATCGCGTGGGAGCAGCCCGACGGGCACGGGATGGCGGCTCCCGTCGACATCACGGCGCAGGGGCGGGCCGCGTTGCGACATCACCTGCCCGAGTGGGTGCTGGGGCGGAAGGCGATTGCCGCTGAGCCCCCGAGGTTGCCCGCGGTCGAGACGATTCGGGCGTTGGACGCTCTCCAATAGGGCGGTAGAACGGTCTTAGTCGAACCCAAACGGAGGCGAAGACCTGTATGTCGAACTTGTTGGTCGGCGGCGAGTTGCGCGCGCGTGAGCACCATCGGGTCGAGGACGACGCACGCGAAGCTGGGCCGTTGCACGCGGTGACGTTGCCCAACGGTGTCGAGATGCAGGTCGTCACGGTCGGGCTGGAACTCACGAGGACGTTGCTGACCGATCAACGGCTCTCGAAGGACAGCGCCAGGCTCCAGCGGGAGATCAAGCGGCAGCTCGCGGCGTTGGGGAGCACGCAGGAGAACCTCGCCGGGCTGTTCGGGCCGAGCATGCTCAACAGTGACAACCCGCAGCACGCGCGGCTCAGGGCGCTTGCGGTGAAGGCGTTCAACGGCAGGGCGGTGCAGCGGCTCGCGCCGCGCATCGAGGAGATCACCGTCGAGTTGGTCGGGCGGTTGCGGGTGGGCGAGGAGATCGATCTCGTCCAGGAGCTCGCGGTGCCGATGCCCATGCACGTCATCGGTGAGGTGCTCGGGGTGCCGGCGGGGGACCAGGCACGGGTTCGGTTGTTGATCGAGACGATGATGTCGATGGAGCCCGAGGTGTCGCAGCCCGCCAGCGACGAGCTCGGCGGGTACTTCCACGGGCTGCTCACGGGCGGCGACCTCGACCCCGGCTCGTTGTTCGGTGCGCTGGCCACGGCCGCTGATGACGATGGCGACCACTTGAACCACGACGAGCTCATGGCGATGGCGTTCCTTCTCGTCGTGGCGGGGCATGAGACGTCGGCGAGCCTCATTGCGAACGTGGTGCACGACGCGTTGGACAACGGGTTGTGGGAGAAGGCGGCGGCGGACCCCTCGCTGGTGCCGCGGCTGGTCGAGGAGACACTGCGGCACAACTCGCCTGTTCGCAGCGCCACGCATCGGATCACGACCGAGCCGGTGGAGATCGGCGGGACCCTGGTGCCCGAGGGCACGCTGTTGCTCATCAACCTCGGCTCCGCCGGGCGGTGTCCGCAGGCCCACGCCGACGCCGGTGAGTACCGGGTCGACCGGGAGACGACCGGGCACGCGACGTTCGGGCACGGGCCGCATTTCTGCCTGGGGTCGGGGCTCGCACGGCTGGAGGCGGAGACCGTCGTCCGGCATCTCGCGGCGCGCTTTCCGCGCACCACCTACGCGGGTGATGAGCAGCCCGCGGTGACGCACAACGACATCATGGCCAGCCTTAAATCGCTTCCGGTCGTGCTGCGGCGCTGACACGCTGGGGTGCGTGGAAATCGTTCTTGGGGGGCCTGGCGACGTCGATGTCGCCGCGATGATCTGGGCGCACGCGGTCGCCCTGCGCGACGGGTACGACGAGGTGCCGACGCTCGCCGAGGCGCGGCCCGGTGTGGAGAACGCTCTCGGTGATGAGCGGTCGTTCCTGCTGCTCGCGGTGGAAGAGGGGCGTGCGGTGGGATTCGTGGCCGGAGGTCCACATGAGACGGACGGCTCGCGCCGCGCGTTCCTCCACTACGTCGGGGTGCACCCGGACGCGTGGGGGCGGGGTGTCGGTGAGGTGTTGTTGCGGGCGTTGCCCGAAGTATTGATCAAGAACGGATACGAGTCGGTCGAGTTGCTCGTGTTCGCCGACAACGTCCGGGGCGTGCGGTTGTACGAACGCCTCGGATGGATCAGGGTCGGCCTTCCTGTGCCGCATCCGCGCCACGGCCGGGTGGAGCAGCGGTACGCGTTCTCGCCCGCATCGCCGGAACCGGGGGCGTGAGAGCGTTCAGCGGGGGATTAGGGGATCAACCCCAATGCGTCTGACCAGGGCTATCCCAAAGTCCATTTGAGACGTAACTTTTGCTCATGTCAGTGCGCACGTTCGCCGTCGTGGTCGGTCTCGCGTTCCTGCTCGGCGGGGGAGCGATCCTGGGGGTGATGCTCGCCATCGAGTCTCCGAGCGGGTCGCTGATCCCGTGCGGCAACAGCCTCGGCCTCGGGTTCGACGAGCCCGCGGTCTCCGCGATCGGTCCGGCCTATGTGGACGTGTGCGCCGACCTGAAGCAGCGCCGGCTGCTCTGGGGACTGCCCGTGTCCGGTTTCGGCGTACTGCTGCTGATCGGCTCTTTGGTCGGTTCCCGCGGGGCTACTCGCCGGTAAGGTGCGCGGCATGACGTGGATGGTCTACGGCGCCAACGGCTACACGGGACGTCTCATCGCCGAGCTCGCGGTCAAGCGCGGGGAGCGGCCGGTGCTCGCCGGGCGTTCGTACGAGAAGGTCGAGCCCATCGCCGCCGCGCTCGGACTGGAGTGCCGGGCGTTCGACCTGGGGCAGGCGCGGACGCACCTCGAGGACGTCGACGCCGTCGTGCACTGCGCCGGACCGTTCGCGCACACGTCCGCCGCGATGGTCGACGCGTGCCTGAAGACCCGCACCCACTACCTGGACATCACGGGCGAGATCGACGTCTTCGAGTCCGTCGCGCTCAGGGACGTCGACGCGCGCAAGGCGGGCGTCGTGCTGCTGCCCGGCGCCGGGTTCGACGTCGTCCCCACGGACTGCGTCGCCGCGATCCTGAAGAACGCCCTGCCGTCGGCGACCCACCTCGACCTCGCGTTCGTCGTCGGGGGAGGGGCGAGCGCGGGCACGACCAAGACGTCCGTCGAGGCCGCCGCCGTGGGCGGGCGCATCCGCGTGAACGGCGACCTGAGGAGCGTGCGCATCGGGCACCGGCGGCGCACCGCGTACTTCCGGTCGGGGCCGCGCGAGGTGGGCAGCATCCCGTGGGGTGACGTGAGCACCGCCTACCGGTCGACCGGCATCCCGAACATCACGACGTTCACCGCCGTGCCGGGCGTGCTCGGCCAGCTGCAACAGGTGTTCGCGCCCGTGCTGGCGACCTCGCTCGTGCAGAACGTGGCCAAGACCGTCGCCGGCAAGGTCAAGGGTCCCGACGAGCGCAAGCGCGCCAACACCCGCGCCGAGGTCTTCGGTGAGGCGTGGGACGCGCAGACCAAGGTCGAGTGCGCGATCACCACCCCGAACGCCTACAGCCTCACCGCCGACGCCGTCCTCCGCGCCATCGCCAGGATCGACGGGGTGGCGCCCGGCGCGCACACCCCGTCCAGCGCGTTCGGCGCCGACTTCGTGCGCGAGCTCGACGGCGTCGTCGCGAGCGAGGTCCGCTTCACGTGAGTTAGACCCTCTCGCGGACGTCAGAGGGTCTCGCGACTGCAAGAGCTAGAGCCCCCGACCCAGTGGGTCAGAGGCTCTAACGCGTGCGTTGGCTCGAAGCGTCAGCGTCACTTCTTGAGGTGCTTCGCGACGCTGTCGACGACTCCGCCGACGGCGTCCTTCACCTTCTCCACGCCGTCCTTCACGGCCGCCTTCGCCTGGTCGGCGCGGCCCTCGTTGGCGAGCGCCTGGTCGCCGGTGGCCTCGCCCGCGGTCTCCTTGACCTTGCCGCCGAGGTCCTCCGCCTTGTTGCCGATCTTGTCCGACAGCGACATCGCGTCCTCCTGGAAGTGACTGCTCGGCCGTTCGGCCGAAGTTCGTCTGACGCTTGTTCGATACCCGGCGCCGCCACTTCGTCACGCCACTGTCGGGTGAAAACCGGGTGAGAGCCGTCACGGGCGGGAAATCACCAAACCGCGTGACGTTCCGCGATCGAACGTGTCCATCAGGCGACCAAGCAAAAAGTGGGCGGGGGTGTGCGCATGAGCGTGGCCGAGGCAGCCGCACTCGACGATGCCACGCTGGTGGCAAGGTCCCGTGACGGCGACATGAGGGCGTATGAGCAGCTCGTGCGGCGTTATCAGGGGCCTATGTACCGGCTGGCGTTGCGCATCGTGGGCAGCAGCGGGGACGCCGAGGACGCGGTGCAGGACGTGTTCCTGACCGCGTGGCGGCGGCTCGGGCAGCTCAACGACGACGGGGCGTTCCTCGGCTGGCTCTACCGCACCACCACCAACCAGTGCCTGAACGTGCTGCGCAAGCGCAAACCGCACGCCGACACCGAGCTCGACGAGCACGAGTCGCCGGCGCCGCGGACCCGGCCCGACCGCGCGGTGGAGGTGAACGCGCAGCTCGACGCGCTGCAGGCCGCACTGCGCGGGCTCACCCCCGAGCAACGGGCGTGCTGGGTGCTGCGCGAGGTCCACGGCCGGTCCTACGACGAGATCGCCGAGGCGATCGGCACGACCCAGCAGTCGGTGCGCGGCAGGCTCGCGCGGGCACGGGCACAACTCGCGGAGGTGATGGCGCCGTGGCGGTGACGTCCGACTACGTCCTGCCGTGCGGGCGGGACGTCGAAGAGGTCTGGGAGGCGATCGACCTCTCGGACGAGCACACGCGGTCGTGTCCGCACTGCGCGGCCGTGCGGGAAAGCCTTCTGGTGCTGCGCGCGGCGACGGACGAGATGGCGCGCGAAGAGGTCGAGCCACCGTTCGACCTGGTCAGCCGCATCATGTCGGCGGTGCGGGCGGACGTGCGGCGCTCCGACGTCGTGCCGTTGCCCGGCGACGGGCTGGCTCGGATCAGCACGCGCGCGATCGCGGCGGTGCTGCGGTACGCGGCGGACGGCGTCGACGGCGTGCGGGCACGGGGGTGCCGCGTCGTGGAGGCGCCGGAGTCGACGGGCTCGGACCCGGTGATCGAGGTGGAGCTGAGCATCGCGATCACGGCGTCCCTCGTCACGCACGCGGCGTACGAGGAGGTGCGGCGCCGGGTGCTGGCCGCGGCCTCCGCCCGGATCGGTGTGCGGCTCGCCCGCCTGGACCTCGTCGTGGCCGACGTTCTCGAAGGATGAGCGAGTGATCGAAGCAGTCGTGTCCGCTTCGGCGGTGGCGGCGGTCGCGGTGCACGCGGCCGAGAGAGTCGCGGGCGTGCGGGTGCAGCCCGGCGTCGCGGGCCTGGTGAGTTCGGTGGTGCGCGCGGCGCGGCAGCAGATCAAGGGACTGCAGCCCGCGCCGGTCGAAGGCGTGCGGGTGCGGCGTTCCGGCGCCGCCGTGCTGCTGGAGGTGGACGTGGTGATCTCCGGGATGGACCAGGCCGCGGCCGTGGCCCGTGCGGTGCAACGGTCCGTGCGCGCGCTGGTGCCGGAACTGACCGGTGTCGAGGTGGAGTCCGTGGTGGTCACGGTGGTGGACGTCGCATGGTGATCGTGACGGAGTTGTTGAAGGCGCTGGAGAAGATCGAGGGACTGCGGCCGTCGGTGCCGGAGCCCGCGCGGTCGTGGATCAACTGGGACGTCGACACGATGGCCGTCGACGTCGAGGACGAACTGGTGTGCGTCCGGGTCGTCGCCACCCGCCTGCCGCTGGCGGTCGACGAGGCCGGTGCGGCACTGCGGGCGGTTCTGCTTGGCACGCAATGGGAAGACGCCCCCATCCGGATCGTTGTGACCGATGTGGACAAACGTGCGTTGGATCACCTGAACGGGTCGTGACGTTTTCGGCGCCACCCGTGTCGATCTGATGTGAACGCCTCGAAGGAAGGGAACGCGATGAGCACGCAGGCTGTGGAGAAGGTCAACGTGGCGAACGGGAAGCTGGTGACCGACAAGGGTTCCACCACCATCGCGGACGTCGTGGTGCAGAAGGTCGCGGGCCTCGCCGCGCGGGAGATCCGCGGCGTGCACGCCCTCGGCGGCGGTGCGACGCGGGCGCTCAGCGCGCTGCGCGACCGCATCCCCGGCGCCACCGCGAGCGCGGGCCAGGGCGTCTCGGTCGAGGTCGGCGAGAAGCAGGCGGCCGTGGACCTGGAACTCGTCGTCGAGTACGGCGTGCCGATCGCGGACCTCGCGAAGTCCGTGCGCGGCAACGTGATCACCGCGATCGAGCAGATCACCGGGCTCGAGGTCGTCGAGGTCAACATCAACGTCAACGACGTGCACATCCCGAGCGACAACGAGGGCGAAGAGAAGCCCGAACCCGCGCGCGTGCAGTGAGGGGAAACGCCATGAGCACCACCGCACTGGGCCTGCTGACCGGGCTCGCGCTCGGCCTGGCCGCCGCGTTCGGGGGCTTCAGCGCGTTCCTGCTCGTGCTCGTCTTCGGCGCGCTCGGCCTCATCGCGGGCCGGGTCGCCGAGGGCAAGCTCGACCTCGCGCAACTCCTGGGCAGGGACAGGGACTGACGATGACGACCACGCTCACCGCCCCCCACCAGGAAACCATCCGGCAGGGGACCGCCCAACCGGGTCTGACCACCGTCGCGGACCGCGCGGTGGGCCGCATCGCCGGGCGTGCCGCCCTGGAGGTGCCGGACGTGCTCGACTGCTCCGTCACCGCCCGCGTCACCGGGGGAGTGGCGACCCTCGACGCACGCCTCGACCTGCGCTACCCGGCGCCGGTCGCGTCCACCGCGGCACGGGTCCGCGCCCACCTCGTGGCACGGGTCGCCGCCCTCACCGGGCTGCGGGTGTCCGTTGTGGACGTTTCGGTCGTCGTGCTGCGCACGGACACCGCGCCGGTGCGGAGGGTCCAATGACCCGCCGCTCCCGCCGAGCCCTCCCGGCCACGCTCACGGCGCTGGTCCTGCTGGCGGTGTCGGTGCTGGTCGCGGTGACCGCCGTGCAACTGGCGCTCGGCGAACCGCCGTGGCTGCCCTACGACTCCCTGATCGACCGGCTGCACAGCACGCCCTGGTCGGCCAGGGAGGTGGCCGTGGCGGGCGGGGTCGCCGCGGCCATCGGACTGGTGCTGCTCCTGATCGCGATCGTGCCCGGACGCCCGCGCACCGCCGCACTGGACCAGCACACGGCCGTGTCGGTGCGGGGCCTGCGCAACGCCCTGCGCTCGGCCGCGGTCGTCGACGGCGTCGAATCCGCCGCCGTGAAGGTGCGCCGCCGCCGTGTCCGCACGGTGGTGCGCACCCGCCGGGCCGTGGTCGACGGTCTGGACGAGGCCGTCCGCACCGCGGTGGAAAGCCGGGTCGGAGAGTTCGCCCTCGCCCGGCCGCCGCGGGTCGTGGTGCGGGTCAAGGCACTCAGGAGCGCATCGTGAACCGATTCCTGCTCGCCCTGCTGGGCCTCGTCCTGCTGCTCGCGGGTGCCGCGGCGCTGGTCGTGAACCTCGACCTGGTCCGCTGGCTCGACCGCTCCGGCCCGGTGGTGCCCGGCACCGCGCTGCCGCCCACCTGGGTGCTGTGGGTCGTCGCGGCCGGTGCCGTCGTGCTCGCCCTGGTGTGCCTGCGCTGGCTCACCGCCCAGGTCCCGCGCCGCAAGGTGACGGACTGGCGCTGGGCCGACGAGGAGGGCGCCACCCGCATCTCCACCGCGACGGCCACCGCGCCGTTCGCCGACGAAGTCACCGCCTACCCCGGCGTGCGCAAGGTCGAGGCCACCCTGACCGGTCCGCACACCGCCCCGCGCCTGGCCCTCGTCGTTCGCGCCCACGGCGACGCCGATCTGCGGGGGATCCGCCGCCGCATCGACGACGAGGGCCTGCCACGTCTGCGCGAGGCCCTCGACGCACCCGACCTGCACGCCACCGTCGAGTTCCGGATGTCGACGACGAAGGCCGAGGCACGAGTGCGCTGATACATCAGCCCTGATGTATCGGTTACGCAAAACAGCTGGTCACCCCAGGCGGGTGACCAGCTGTCGCGTTGGTGAGAGCTTCTAACGCGGGGCGAGCAGGCTCGTGATCTCCTGGGACGCCGAGACCGTCAGCAGGTGCTGGAGGTTCTCCGGCAGCTCCTCGCCGCGCTTCTGCTTCGCCTGCGCGTAGAGGCGGCCGGCGCGGTACGAGGAACGGACCAGCGGGCCCGCCATGACACCGAGGAAACCGATCTCCTCGGCCGTCTCCTTGTGCTGCACGAACTCCTCGGGCTTCACCCACCGCTCGACCGGGTGGTGCCGCGGCGACGGGCGCAGGTACTGGGTGATGGTGATGATGTCGCAGCCCGCGTCGTGGAGGTCGGCGAGCGCCTCCGTGACCTCCTCGGGGGTCTCGCCCATGCCGAGGATCAGGTTCGACTTGGTGACCAGGCCGAACTCGCGGGCCTTGGTGATCACCTCGAGCGAGCGCTCGTAGCGGAACGCCGGGCGGATGCGCTTGAAGATCCGCGGGACGGTCTCCAGGTTGTGCGCGAGCACCTCGGGACGCGACTCGAAGACCTCGGCCAGCTGCTCCGGGACCGCGTTGAAGTCCGGGATCAGCAGCTCGACGCCCGTGCCGGGGTTCATCTCGTGGATCTGGCGGACCGTCTCGGCGTACAGCCACGCGCCGCCGTCGGCGAGGTCGTCACGGGCGACACCCGTGACCGTGGAGTAGCGCAGGCCCATCGCCTGGACGGACTCGGCGACGCGGCGCGGTTCGTCGCGGTCGAGGTCGGCGGGCTTGCCCGTGTCGATCTGGCAGAAGTCGCAGCGCCGGGTGCACTGCTCGCCGCCGATCAGGAACGTCGCCTCGCGGTCTTCCCAGCACTCGTAGATGTTGGGACAGCCGGCCTCTTCGCAGACCGTGTGCAGGCCCTCGCGTTTGACCAGGCCCTTGAGCTCCCGGTACTCGGGGCCCATCTTGGCCCGAGTCTTGATCCACGAGGGCTTCTTCTCGATCGGGGTCTGGCTGTTGCGGACTTCGAGCCGCAGCAGCTTTCGACCCTCAGGTACCACAGTCACGTCCCCACCCTACGCTGCGCACTCAAGTGTCCGGGGTCACGCATGCGCAGGTCAGGGTAAGTGTCCAGAACCGGCTACCGCTCGAGCGCGGGCAAGCCTACGGAAGGTCTGGAGCGATTCCGGTCAGCTTGATCGTGAGCTCCCAGAGCCGGTTCGCGGCCAGGTCGTCACGGGCCGCGGCGGTCATCCCCGACGCGGCGGGGTGGCCCCACAGGCCGTTGAACCCGCCGGGCCCGTAGTACGCGCCGCC
The DNA here is from genome assembly GCF_030269365.1 of Lentzea sp. NBRC 102530. Taxonomy (GTDB): domain Bacteria; phylum Actinomycetota; class Actinomycetes; order Mycobacteriales; family Pseudonocardiaceae; genus Lentzea. The sequence continues at coordinate 23,554 of NZ_BSTF01000018.1, read as the reverse complement.
GTGGGCGTCGGGGGACGTCGCGGCGAAGAGCTGCGGCAACGTGCCCATCTCGACGGACTGGGAGAACAGGCCGAAGAGCTTGCCGCCGGCCCTCATCACGGCGGACCGGTGCGCGTCGGCCATGTTGTTGGCCAGGTCGGTGGCCGTCATGCCGGGGTGCGCCGCCATCGACATCACGTCCGGCGAACGGCGCTGCAGCTCGCGCATGAACAAGAGGTTGGCCAGCTTGGACTGGCTGTACGCACCACGCGCGCTGTAAGAGCGACGTTCCCAGTTCGGGTCGTCGAGGTTCATCCGACCGTACTGGTGCATCAACGACGACACGGTGACGACGCGCGCGTCGGTGCTCCGTCGCAGTACTGGGAGAAGCAGGAACGTCAGCGCGGCGTGCCCGAGGTGGTTCGTGCCGAACTGGCGCTCGAAGCCGTCGGCGGTCCGGCCGTTCGGGACGGCCATGATGCCCGCGTTGTTGACGAGGACGTCGAGCTTCTCGACCTTCCCGGCGACTTTCTCCGCGGCAGCACGCACGGAGGAGAGGTCGGCGAGGTCGAGTTCGAGCACCTCGGCCGAGCCGGGCACGGACAGGCGCGCGTCCTCCCCGCGCTGGACCGAACGACACCCCATGAGCACGTGGGCACCCTTGCCCGCGAGCACCTGCGCGGTGCGCAGGCCGAGACCGGAGTTGGCGCCCGTCACGAGGACGGTGCGGCCGGTCTGGTCGGGGATGTCGGCTTCGGTCCAAGGGCTCATGGGGTCATTCCTACCGCCCGGTAACTGCCGAGCGAAAGGTGTGTGTCCAGCACCGCGCGCAACACCGGCTCCTCGGCGGCGAGTTCGGCCGTGACGCGGCCCTCGTCGACGTGGCCTTCCAGCGACGCGTTCTCCATGCGCGCGGTCAGCTTGTTCTGCCAGCGGTGGTCGAGCGCAAGCAGCAGTTCGTGCAGTGAGCCGAAGACGTCCGGATCCACGATCAGCGGCGCGGACGGGTCGCGTCGGGCGTCGCGCAGGACGGCGTCGAGCGCGTCGCGACGGCGGTAGTGGTCTGCCCAGCCCATGTCTCGTACCCCCGGTTTCTCGCATACTCTCGGTATGACACGACCATACCACCGGTACGTACCGTCGGTATGTGAGATACGTTTCGGTCGTGCGAACACGACGTTCCGAGTACTCGGAGTCGACCAGGCAGGCGCTCGTGGACAGTGCCGTCGACCTCTTCACCAAGCGCGGCTACGCGGGCACCTCGCTCGACGAGGTCGTCAAGCGCGCCCGCGTGACGAAAGGTGCGCTGTACCACCACTTCAGCGGCAAGCAGGCGTTGTTCGAGGCGGCGTTCGCGCAGGTGGAGACCAAGTCGATCGCGTCGCTGACCGCGCTGATCACGGCCGACGGCGACGCCTGGGAGACCGCCGTCGCGGGCCTGCGCGCGTACGTCCGCAAGTGCCTGGAACCCGAGTACCAGCGGATCATCGTCCACGAGGCGCCGGTGGTGATGGGCTGGGAACGCTGGCGGGAAGCCGAGGAACAGTTCAGCTTCGGCCTCCTCCGCACGGCCGTGCAGCTGCTCGTCGACGCCGGCGAGATCGAGGAGGCGCCGGTCGAGATCATGGCGCGGCTGCTGTTCGGAGCGCTGTCCGCGGGCGCGAGCACCATCGCGAGTTCGTCCGATCCGAAGCGCACCGGGCGTGAGGTCGAACGCGCGATCCTGCGTGTTTTGGAGGGTTTGCGCAAGAAGTAGTCGAGTTCGGCCCTAGCGGCCGGGCGGAACGTCGATCACCACGCGGACAACGAGGTGGTCAGCATCATGATCGAACCTGTCAACACGCGCCTGGGACTCGACGGCAAGATCGCAGTGGTCACGTCGGGTACGCACGGGCTCGGTCTCGCCATCGCGAGCAAGCTCTGCGACAACGGCGCCCACGTCATCCTGACGACTTCCGACGGTGACAACGTCGACCTGGAGCGCGCCAAGACCATGCTCGCCGGCAAGCCCGGCTCGGTGACCGTCACCCAGCTCGACATCCACGACGAGCACTCGGTGCGGTTGCTGCTCGACCGGGTCAAGCAGGAGCGCGGCCAGCTCGACGTGTTCGTGCACCACGCGGTGTCGCCGGACCTCACGCCGTTGCTGAACATCGTGGAGCCGCTCGCCAAGGCCTTGGTGGACGGCGGGCGGGTGGTCGTCGCCGGCTACACCGTCACGCCGGTGCACGGCGTGATCCGGACGCTCGCGCTGGAGATGGCCTGGTACCGGGTGGCCGTGAACGCCGTCGTCACCACCGTCGTCGACAACGGCCCCATGAACATCGACCCGGACCTGGTGGACCGGCTCGCGATCAAGAGCCCGTCCGGCCGCGTCACGGTGCCGCAGGACATCGCGAACGCGGTGTCGTTGCTGTGCACCGACGAGGCGGCGTGGATCCAGGGTCAGGTGATCACCGTCGACGGCGGTCTCGAACTGCTGGAGCGGTGGGGCGAGACGCGCTGAACGACCGCGCGGAGATCGGCTCTGTCGGTTGTTCGCACCCTGCCGCACGGGTCGAATCGCTTGTACTGTTTTGTGCTCGTGTCGTCCTCGAGCCGCCCGGTCAGCGATTCGGTCCGTCAGCAATCTGTGAGCGACTGGTGACCCCAAGTCATGCGTCGATTACCCTTGTTAATTGCTCCTAGCGCATTCGGAGTAACGCTCGTCGTGGCCGGACTCAATGCTTGTCCTGCATGGTCACCGAGTGTAAGACTCGAAATGGTGACCTGGGGGCAAGCAAGGGGGTCGGATGATCAGAGTGCTACTAGCCGAGGACGTGCAAATGGTCCGCGGTGCTTTGGTCGCCTTGTTGAATCTCGAACCGGATATTGAGGTCGTCGCGTCGGTAGCAACAGGTGACGAAATCATCGCCGCGGTCGAGAAGAACAAACCGGACGTCGCGGTGCTCGACATCGACCTGCCGGGTATGGACGGTCTTTCCGCAGCCACCGTGATCCACGACACCGCTCCCGAGACGCGCACGCTCATTCTCACGAGCCTCGGGCGGCCGGGCACTCTGCGGCGCGCTCTCAACGCACGGGTGAACGGGTTCATCCTCAAGGATGCTCCGGTCGGAGAACTCGCTGACGCCATTCGCGGCGTCTCGATTGGTCGGCGCGTGATCGACTCGCAGCTCGCGCTTTCCGCGTGGGACACCGACGAGTGCCCGCTGACCCCGCGCGAGCTCGAGGTGCTGCGGCTGGCGTCGGACGGCGCGGACGCGATGGAGATCGCGACGACGTTGTTCCTGTCGGTCGGGACCGTGCGCAACTACCTGACGGCGGCGACGGCGAAGCTCGACGCGCGCAACCGCGTCGACGCCGTCCGCATCGCCCGCAAGTCCGGCTGGTTCTGAGCTGGTCGTCCGGGCTGGTCGTCTGGGCTGGTCGTCTGGGCTGGTCGTCTGGGCTGGTCGTCCGGGCTGGCCGCCTGGATGGTTGCCTGAAGGCGGTGCCCGGCGGGTCAGGGGGCCGGGACCGCCGGGATCGCCGCATGGACGTGGAACGAGCCGTCGCCGACGTGGCGGGCGCTGAACGTGCCGCCCGCCGCCTTGACGCGTTCGGCCTGGTTGCGGACGCCGTTGCAGTCCATCGAGAGCGCGCGGTCGGCGGCGCCGTCGTTGATGACGTCGAGCAGGATCGTGGCGCCGCGCTGGTGCACGCCGATGGTGCAGGTGCTGGCCACGCTGTGGCGCAGGACGTTGGTGACGGCCTCGCAGAGGACGGCGGCGAGGACGGTCTCGACCGGCTCCGGAAGCGGGTCGTGGGCCAGTTCGACGCGAACGTCGATGTTGGAGGCCGCCAGCATCGCCTTGGCCGAGTCCGACGTGTCCGCCAGCGACAACGGGCGGTAGGAGCGGGCCAGTGAACGCACGTCGGCCAGCGCGTGATGGGTGATATCCAATATATCGGTGAGGTGCTCCTGCATGAACTCCCAGCCGTGGTCCGGCCGGTCGGCGACGATCCGGTGCGCCAGTTCGCTCTTGAGCTTGATGGCGCTCAGGCTGTAGCCGAGCAGGTCGTGCAGGTCGCGGGCCACGCGGACGCGTTCGGCGGTCACGGCCGCGGTGGTCGTGACGACCGGGTCGACCGGTGGAGGAGCGACGGACGCCTGGGTCAGGGCCGCCGGCCAGTCGCGGTGGGTGGCGAAGCCCGTGGCGAGACCCGCGAGCAGCAGGGCGGTGGCCGCGGTGGCCATCATCGCCTCGCCGTGCACGGCCTGTGCGAGACCGGTGGCGACGACTGTCGCGACGAAGACGGACCATCCGAAAACAGGCCGCAGGACCAGCAGCGCGTTACCTGCTACAAGGCCTGCGACACCCGCCCAGGAATGGCCGAAGAGGACGTACGGTAAGACCAGCAGGGTCGCTTGGGCTGCCAGCACGAGGTGGCGCTGGAGTGCGGTCAGATGCCTGAAATACGACACTTGCAGCAGGACAAGTACCGCTAAATCAATGACCGACACCGCCAATTCGGTGATCTCACCGGCGAGAAGCAGAGCGCGGGTCAGGTCGGTCAGGCACACCGCTGCGAAGACCGCCACGATGATCGCGCGGTATCTCGGTATCGCAGGCGAAGCATTCACGTGCCCCCCAAGAGCATCCGCTCCAGAGCAAAGTCTGACCGTCAACGCCGGTCAAAGACCTCGCACGGCGCGCGCCCAGGCCGAATACTAGACAAGCGAGGGCTGTTCAGGACGGCAACTGTATCGGTTCAGAATGCGAATTCGCATTGACTGGCGGGGTGCTGTCACGCCAATGGACGAGTATTTCTGAGTAACCGTCACGGCATGTGTTCGATCGATTACGGCACGGGACGGTTTGGGTTCGTTTGAGCATATGAATTTCTCACGCCGGGCGCAGTAGATCGCCATCCGAGAGTCATGGCGGCGTACGTGGCGTCCGATAGCCCGGCTCAGGTGAACTTGGTGGCACGACCAAGTCGACCGCCGCTGAGCAGGGGAGGCTCCAATGGAGATCAAGGTTCTGGGACCGCTGGAGGCACGGGAGAACGGCGTCTCGATCGCACCGAGCGCGGTGAAGCCCAGGCAGGTGCTCTCGCTGCTCGGCCTTCAGGCCGGTCACGTCGTCACGGTCCCGACGTTGATCGAAGAGCTGTGGGGGATGACACCGCCACGCAGCGCTCTCACGACTTTGCAGACGTACGTGCTGCAGGTCCGCCGGCGCATCGAGGCGGCCATGCCGGGTGACGGTCCGGGCATCGCGAAGAACGTTCTGGTGACCCGCTACGGCGGCTACATGCTGGACGTGCCGCCGGAGAGCGTCGACGTCCGCAGCTACGAGCGGCTCGCGAGTGCCGGTCAGCGCGCGTTCGAGGTCGGCGACCTGGAGTCCGCGAGCCGTCTGCTGCGCAGCGCCGCCGAGGTGTGGCGCGGGCCCGTGCTCGTCGACGTCCAGATCGGTGTGCGCCTCGGCATGGAGGTCACCCGTTTGCAGGAGAGCCGGCTCGGCGTGCTGGAGACCCGCATCGAGGCCGACCTCCAGCTGGGCAAGCACCAGTCGCTGCTGAGCGAGCTCTCCGTGCTCACCGCGCAGCACCCGATGCACGAGAACCTGTGTGCGCAGTACATGCTCGCGCTCTACCGGGCGGGCCGGCAGTGGAAGTCGCTGGAGGCCTACCAGTCCCTGCGCGACACGCTGATCGAGGAGCTCGGGCTTGAGCCGTCCGAAAGGCTCCGTCAGTTGCAGCGGGCGATCCTGAGCTCCGAGCCGTCGCTCGACAAGCCGTTGTCGCCGCGCCAGCTGGAGCGCCAGCTCGCGGGCTGATCGAAGTTCGGGGAGCAACCGTGGACACCACCGGTGCAGGTGCGTTGATCAAGGCGCTTGAGGACGTCGGCTGCGAGGTGATCTTCGGAATGCCCGGCGGGGCCATCCTGCCCGCCTACGACCCGCTGTTCGACTCGAAGATCCGGCACGTCCTGGTGCGCCACGAGCAGGGCGCCGGGCACGCCGCCCAGGGGTACGCGCAGGCGACCGGACGGGTGGGCGTCTGCATGGCGACCTCGGGACCGGGGGCGACGAACCTGGTCACGCCGCTCGCGGACGCCTACATGGACTCCGTGCCGATCGTGGCGATCACCGGCCAGGTGGCGAAGTCGGTGATCGGCACGGACGCCTTCCAGGAGGCGGACATCCGCAGCATCACGCTGCCGATCACCAAGCACAGCTACCAGGTGCACGACCCGGCCGACATCCCCCGCGTGATCGCCGAGGCGTTCCAGCTCGCGGCGAGCGGACGGCCGGGCCCGGTGCTGGTGGACCTGCCCAAGGACGTGCTGGCCACCGCCACCACCTACACCCCGCCGAAGATCACCGTGCCGGCCCGTCCGGTGCTCTCGCCGGTGCAGATCCGCAACGCGGCGCAGCTCATCGGATCGTCGAAGCGGCCGGTGTTCTACGTCGGCGGCGGCGTGATCCGCAGCGGAGCGGCGGGGGAGTTGCAGAAGCTCGCGGAGAAGACCGGCATCCCGGTCGTCACCACGCTGATGGCCCGCGGCGCGTTCCCCGACTCGCACCCGCTGCACCTCGGCATGCCGGGCATGCACGGCACGGTGCCCGCCGTCGCCGCGCTGCAACGGGCCGACCTGCTGATCGCGCTCGGCACGAGGTTCGACGACCGCGTCACCGGCCTGCTGCCCGAGTTCGCGCCGCACGCCGCGGTGATCCACGCCGACATCGACCCCGCCGAGATCTCCAAGAACCGCAAGGCGGACGTCGGCATCGTCGGCGACTGCCGCGACGTCATGGCCGCGCTCTCAGCGGTCATCACGCGGAAGACGGACCTCACGGACTGGTGGAACTACCTCGGCGGCCTGCTCACCACGTACCCGCTGGGCTACGACTGGCCGGCCGACGGCATGCTCGCGCCGCAGTACGTGATCGAGCGCATCAGCAAGCTCACCGGCCCGGAGGCCATCTACACCGCGGGCGTCGGCCAGCACCAGATGTGGGCGGCGCAGTACGTGCGCTACGAACGCCCCGGCTCGTTCATCAACTCCGGTGGCGCGGGCACGATGGGGTTCGCGGTGCCGGCGGCGATGGGCGCGCAGACCGGTGCGCCCGGCCGCACGGTCTGGGCCATCGACGGCGACGGTTGCTTCCAGATGACCAACCAGGAACTCGCGACCTGCGCCGCCGAGGGCATCCCGATCAAGGTCGCGATCATCAACAACGGCAACCTCGGCATGGTCCGCCAGTGGCAGACCCTGTTCTACGAGGGCCGCTACTCCAACACCAGGCTCGGCACGCACAACCGCCACCCCGACTTCGTCAAGCTCGCCGACGCGCTCGGCTGCGTCGGGCTGCGCTGCGAGTCGAAGTCCGAAGTGGACGGAACGATCCTGGAGGCGATGGCGGTCCACGACCGGCCCGTGGTCGTCGACTTCGTGGTCGGGCAGGACGCCCAGGTCTGGCCGATGGTCGCCGCGGGCACCGGCAACGACGAGATCATGGCCGCGCGGGGCATCCGGCCCCTGTTCGACGAGGAAGTGTGATGACCAGACATTCGCTCTCCCTGTTGCTGCGCAACGAGCCGGGGGCGCTGGCGCGGATCGTGGTGCTGTTCTCCAGCCGCGGCGTCGACGTCGAGTCGCTGAGCCTCGCCCCCGCCGAACAGGGTGACCTCTCCCGCCTCGACGTCGTGGTCGAGCTCCAGGACGGCCGCACGGTGCACCAGCTGATCAAGCAGCTCGGCCGGATCGTGGACGTCAAGAACGTCGTCGACCGCACGCACGACGAAGCGCTCGAACTCGGCGCATAGGAACGAAAGAAACGGCCGCCCCGGAGGCTTGGGGCGGCCGTTTCGTCTTGCCTGAAGGGGATCCTCTAGGAATCAAACACAGTGCCCTGAGGCCCCTTAGGCAGCCTTCGGGACGTGCTTCTCGATCACGCGCGCGTAGGTCTCGAGCGTCTCGCCCGGCGACGGTCCGTCGAGCGCCTTGTGGATGCCCTCGGCGATGTCGCCGTGGCGGTGCAGGTCCGCGTGCGTGAGCGTGACCTTCGTCGTCGTCGGGCCGACGACCTCGAAGTCCACCTTGATGAACGAGGCCTTCTCGTCGTCGAAGATCGGCTGCCAGTAGGGGCCGACCCGCCACGTCATCACGAGGCGCTTCGGCGGGTCCCACTCGGTGATGGTGCCCCAGGCGATCTCCTCGCCGTCCGCGCCGCGCTCGAAGTAGCGCCCGCCGACGAACGGTTCGATCGTGATGGCCTGCCGGTCCTTGACGAACACGTGCGACTCCGGCCACCACTCGATCGGCTTGGTCGCGAAGATCGCGAACGCCTGCTCGATCGTCGCCTCGACCGTCACCGACTTGGCGACATCGGGAGTTGAGGCCATGTGGCCCTCCTCGCGAATAGATAGGGAGATGTCTCCCAGACCGTGCCCGGTTCGTCTCAACGCCACCTCAAACAGCGGTCGAACCAGGACGGCTCGACCGGCTGTCCAGCGCCCGCACCCATAGTCGCGGTAGCGAAACCGGCAGACCGAGGAGTTGTCGTGTCCCCTGTCAATGTTGCGGTCCACATCGAGGTCCAGACGTTCTACGCCCAGCAGATGCGGCTGCTCGACGCGTTGGACGTGGAGGGCTACGCCCAGACGTTCACCGAGGACGGGGTCACCGACCACGCCCACCGGAGCGAGAAGGTCGAGGGCCGGGCGGCCCTGATCGCCGGCGCCAGCGCCGCGTTGCCCCGCTACAAGGGCGTCGCCGTGCGGCACTGGAACGACCACTACCTGATCGAAGAGGTCGACGAGAACACGCTGAACGTCAGCTACGCCTCGCTCGTCACCCGCACGACCGCCGAGGGCGTCGTCAGCTTCGAGCCGACGTTCTCCATCGAGGACGTGCTCGTGCGCATCGACGGCAAGCTCTACACGAAGTCCCGCACGATCCACCGCGACCTTCCCGTTCAGGCTGCGTAACCGCTTCTCCAGGAGGTGACGAGGTGACTGCTCAATACACCGGGCTGGCAGCGGCCGCGGAGAAGGTGAAGCTGATCGCCGCGGAGCACGCGGCCGACGCCGACGCCACCCGCAAGCTGGCTCCCGAGGTCGTGGAGGCACTGCGCGACGCCGGGTTCGCGCGGCACTTCGTCGCAGTCGAACGCGGTGGTGCGGAAGGTTCCTTCGCCGAGCTGACCGAGGCCGTCTTCACGGTCGGGCAGGGCTGCGCGTCCACGTCGTGGTGCGCGTCGCTGTCCGCGTTGTCGTCGCGGTTCGCGGGGCTTCTGCCGGCGGAGGGCCACGACGAGATCTGGGCGAACGGCCCGGACGCGTTCGTCGTGACCGGCCAGCCGCCGATGGGCAAGGGCACCGTGGTGGACGGTGGCCACCGGCTGAGCGGCCGCTGGCTCTACGTCAGCGGCGTGGACTTCGCCGACTGGGCGTTGCTGTGCGGCGTGGTCGGCGACGAGGGCCGCTTCTTCGCGGTGCCGCGCAAGGACTTCACCGTCCTCGAGACGTGGGACAGCGTCGGCATGAAGGCCACCAGCAGCCATTCGGTCGTGGTGGACGACGTGTTCGTGCCGGCGCACCTCTCGTTCGACCGGGCGGACCTGCTCAAGGGCACCAGCTGGTCGCCGGTGCCGAGCCACAACGTCCCGTTCCAGGCGGTCGGCGGCCTCACGTTCGTCGCTCCGGCCGTCGGTGCGGCGATGGGGGCACTGGACGCGTGCATCGCGGTGCTGTCGGGGAAGAAGCAGTCCGTGACGAACGCGGTCGACCTGGTCCGCGCGTCGGGTCAGGTCGAGTCGGCGCGTCTGCTCGTGGAGCAGAACGCCCTGGTGCTCGACGAGCGCGAGTTCACCCCGGCCGCGATGGCGCGCAACGAGCGCAACGTCGCCTACGTGGCCGAGGTCCTGGTGGACGCGGTGGGTGGCCTGGTGCGGGCCTCCGGCACCAGCGGACTCGCGGAAGGCGGTGCGCTGCAACGGTTCTGGCGTGACGTGGTGAGCTGCTCCAGCCACGTGGCGCTGCGGTACGAGACCGCGTCCGTGCGCACCTACCCGGCGTCGGTCCTCGGCTGACCCGGAAACGAAAGGCCCTGGTGCCCACCTCCCCGGCACCAGGGCCTTCGGCATGCGCGCAAAACACTCCGTCGCGACCTGACCGGGACTCAAGCGGAGGGGATCACCCTGAAGGTCATCGACCGGCAGTCGTTCTTCAGGCAGGAGGTGCGTCCTCGTTCCACTCGCAAGGCCTCAGGCCATCCCGAGTAGTCCAGAGCCATCGCCTGTCGTGCGCAGCGAAACAAAGTCATCTGAGGAGAAATCGTGACCTCCACCAACACCAACCACGACCTGGAGTCGCCGTCGGCGACTGCCGGCGCGCAGGCGGCTCCGGTCGTTGACGCGCCGGCGGCCGACCCGCGTCGCTGGATCGCGTTCATCATCATGACCGTCGCGACGTTCATGGACATGCTGGACGGCAGCATCGTCAACGTCGCGCTCCCCGCGATCCAGCACGGCATGGGCGCGAGCTTCGTGCAGCTGCAGTGGATCACCGCCGGTTACGTGTTCGCGTTCGCGCTGACGCTGATCACCGGTGGTCGTCTCGGCGACATCTACGGCCGTCGCCGCATGTTCCAGCTCGGCGTGCTCGGCTTCGTCGTCACGTCGTTCCTGTGCGGCATCTCGGTCAACCCCGAGATGCTCGTCGCGTCCCGTCTGGCGCAGGGTCTCGCGGCCGGCCTGATGGTCCCGCAGGTCATGTCGATCATCCACGTCACCTTCCCCGACAAGGAGAAGGGCGCGGTCTTCGCCATCCAGGGCACCATCGGTGGTCTCGCGGCCACGATCGCGCCGCTCGTCGGTGGCCTCCTGGTCGCCTGGAACGTCTTCGGGTGGGACTGGCGGACGATCTTCCTGGTCAACGTGCCGATCGGCATCATCGGCTACGTGCTGGGCTGGAAGTACATCAACGAGTCCAAGGCCCCGAGCCGCATCCGCCTCGACCTCATCGGTGTCGTCCTGGCGACCGTCAGCCTCACCGCCCTGCTGTTCCCGCTGACCTTCGGCCGTGAGCTGCACTGGCCGGCGTGGGGCTTCGTGCTGATGGCCGCGTCCGTCGTGGGCTTCATCGGCTTCATCGCCTACGAGAAGGCCAAGCAGCGCAAGGACGGCATGCCCCTCGTGCCGCTGAACCTGTTCAAGTCCCGCAGCTTCTCCGCGGCCCTCGCGCTGATGCTGGGCATGTTCAGCTTCACCGGCATGTTCATGCTGGCCCTGTACCTGTACCTGCAGGAGGGCCTCGGCTTCTCGCCGCTGCGCACCGGTGTCACGCTGCTGGCGTTCTGCATCGGCGCCTTCATCACCGCGTCGGCCTCGGTCATCGCGCTGGTGCCGAAGTTCGGCCGCGCCGTCCTGCAGGCCGGTGCCGTCGTGATCGCCGTCGGTGTCGCCGTGCTGCTGCTCTCGGTCAGCCCGGACGTCACCAGCTGGGGCCTCGTCCCCGGCCTGCTCCTGATCGGTCTCGGTTTCGGCATGACCGCGACCCCGATCGCGCTGTTCGCCCTGCAGGAGGTGCCGCACGAGGACGCGGGCGCCGCCTCGGGTCTCATCAACACCAAGCAGCAGCTCGGCTTCGCGGTCGGCATCTCGGTCGTGACGCTGGCGTTCTTCTCGCCGCTGGCTTCGCACGGCGCGACCAACACCGAGGCGCTGGCCCCGCAGTTCCGCCAGGAGATCGTGGCGGCCGGTGTCGCGGACGCCCGCGCCACCGAGCTGACCGCGGCCTTCCAGGCCTGCACCACCTCCACCTTCTCCGGTACGCCGGACGCGGCGGCGTGTGGCGCGGTCCAGGCGGACCCGCAGGCCAAGGCCGTTGCCGACAAGTTCTCGCACCAGGCGGCGGGTCAGTCCTTCACGGACGCGTTCGAGACCACGCTGTACGTCGGGTTCGGGTTCGCGGCGCTGGCTCTGCTGCTCGCCTCCTTCCTGCCTCGCTGGCTGAAGCAGGAGGAGTGGGGCGCTGCCGCCGAAGAGGGCGCTGAGGGCTCTGAGGAGCCCGCCAAGGCGTAACCACCCCCGTTGGAATCCCTTGAGGCCCCAGGCGATCCGCCTGGGGCCTCCGGGCGTTTCAGGGCACACGACGAGGGCCCTCTCCCAGCTGGGGGAGAGGGCCCTCGAGCGGTCTCAGATGCGGAACGCAGCACCCTCGATGTCGACGGGACCCTGCCACGGGGTGCCGTCGTTCATGTTGATGTACGTGTGCGCCTTGGTGCTGAACTTCTTCTTGTTGTTGCTCAACTTCCCGAGGTGGCTCGCGTTGATCGACCCGACCGGGTTGCCGTTCTCGTCGCGGTGCGCGTGGTGGGTGATCCAGAAGCTGAACTGCCCGTCCTTGCCCATCGTCCAGATCCCGCGGCCTTCGAGCTGGTCGGGGTACCCGGGCTTGGTCTCGCAGTGCAGCTGGTAGTCGGCGGTGAAGTCGCAGAACAGCGGTGTGAGCAGCGGCGGTTCCTCGATGTGGATGGTCACGGTGAGGTCCCAGCGGCCGACGAGTGCCTGGTCGTAGTTGGGCTTCGCGGTGGCACCAGCGGCGGCGACGACGGGGGTGGCCAGGACGCAGGCGGCCACGGCGGCGAGTGCCTTCTTGCGGAACTTCATGGGGTTGCGCCTCCGGTGAGGTGGGCAGCGGACGCGCTGAGTGTTGTTCGCGCAGGTCGAACACCCCTGTAGTGCCAGTTGTGCCCGAGGCAGGCCCGAGGTCGCTCACCGAGGATGGGGGAAAGTGAGAGGAGCTGGGGCATGTCCGCAACAGTGACCGACGCGTTCCGCTGCCGGGCGGCCAGAACGCCTGACGCCGTGGCGCTTTCCGCCGACTCCGCCGCGGTGACGTACGCCGAGCTCGACCGCTGGTCGGACGCGCTGGCGGGGGAACTCGTCGACGCCGGCGTGCGGGTCGGCGACCGGGTGGCGGTGTGCCTGGAACGGTCGCCGCAGCTCGTCGTGGCACTGCTGGGGGTGCTCAAGGCCGGCGCCGCGTACGTGCCGATCGACCCCGACGACCCCGAGTCGCGGGTGTCCATGATGCTCACCGACGCCGAGGTCTCCCTGGTGGTGGGCCGGTTCTTCGCCGGCTTCACCACGGTCAAGGTGCCGCCGTCCACGGCCAGGTCCACTGTGGAGCTTCCGCAGGTCGATCCCCGCGACCTCGCTTACCTCATGTACACCTCGGGGTCCACGGGCAAGCCGAAGTCGGTGATGATCGAGCACCGCAACATCACCAACCTCGTCACCGGCGCCAACTACGTGACCGTCACGCCGGCGGACCGGATCCTGCAGCTCGCGCCCGTCGCGTTCGACGCGGCCACGTTCGAGATCTGGGGCGCCCTGCTCAACGGCGCGCGCGTGGTGCTCGCGCCGCCCGGCGTGGTGCAGGCCGAGGAGCTCGGGGACCTGCTGCGCGCCAACGAGATCAGCGTCCTGTGGCTGACCGCGGCGTTGTTCCACCGGCAGATCGACGTGGACGTGGCCGCGTTCAAGGGGCTGCACACCGTTCTGACCGGCGGGGACGTCGTGTCCGTGCCGCACGTCCGGCAGTTGCGCGAGTCGGTGCCGGAGCTGCAGGTCGTCAACGGCTACGGGCCGACCGAGACCACGACGTTCGCCACCTGCCACCGCATCGGCGCGCACGAGGACCTCGGCGGCGCCATCCCCATCGGCACGCCGTTGCAGAACGTCGACGTCGTCGTGGTCGACGCGGAGGGGAAGCCGACCGAGGAGGCCGGGGAGCTGTGGATCGGCGGCGCCCAGGTGGCCCGCGGCTACTGGAAGCGCCAGGACCTCACCGACGAGAAGTTCGTGCGCGCGGCCTGGAACGGCGAGCGCTACTACCGAACCGGTGACCAGGGCCGCAAGCGCGCGGACGGCGTGGTCGAGTTCCTCGGCCGCATCGACGACCAGTTCAAGCTGCGCGGGTTCCGGATCGAACCGGGCGAGGTCGAGAACGCCCTGACCGAGCACCCGCAGGTCCGCACCGCCGCCGTCCACCTGCGCACGCACCCGAGCGGCGACCGCCGGCTGATCGCGTGGGTGGTGAGGTCAGGGGAGGACCTGGACAAGCGGGCGCTCAAGGCGCACATGCGCGCGACCATGCCCGAGCACATGGTGCCGGCCGGGTTCGTCGTCCTCGACGAGCTGCCGATCACCAGCAACGGCAAGACCGACCGCAAGGCGCTGCCGGAACCCGACTGGAACTCGAAGTCCTTGTACATCTGAAAACGCGGAGAAGGGCCGGACTCGCAAGGAGAGTCCGGCCCTTCTGCCAAGCCTTCACACCCAGGAGGGGACTTCCAGGATCTCGATCACGGCCGCGGTCCACACGTACCCCGCGCCGGACGACTGCAGGACGACCAGGTCGCCGGGCTTCGGGTCGCGGTCGGCCAGCACGTGGTCGAGCCCGAGCGCGATGTCCGCGGTGCCGACCATGCTGTACTGCTTGGCCCAGTCGTAGGTGGTGGAAGCCCTGTCGACGCCCAGCAAACCGCAGATGCCGTGCGTGACGATGGTCTCGGCGAGCTGCTGGTGCAGGAAGAAGCGGGCGTCCGAGAGCTCGATCTCCGCCTCGTACAACGCCATCTTGAGCGAGTGCCGCACCCCGCCGCCGATGCGCGCGATCATGTCGTCGAGGTCGACGTCGGCGTTCTGCAGGAAGTCCTCGACGCCGCTGTTGAGCTGCAGGGTCCTGCCGTCGGCGAACGGGCCGGTGGTCCACGGCTGGAAGCCGCGTGACATCTGCTCCAAGGTGGAGTCCGCGTGGGAGTGGATCGACCGGATCCGCGCGAAGCCGGAACGGTTCGACAGCACCAGCGCCCCCGCGCCGTCGCCGTTGACGTTCTGCTCCTCGGAGTTCCACCGGTCGAAGTAGGGCAGGTGGAACGCGTCGCCCGCCGTCACCAGCGCGGCGGACGCCTCGCGGTGCGACGAGATGTAGGACGAGGCGAGGTCCACCGCGGCCATCAGGCCGTTGCAGCCCTGCTTGACCTCGAACGCGGGCCCGGTGCCGCCGACCGTGTTGGCCTGCACGTAACTCGCCGGCGTCCACAGGTCGAGTCCCTGGTGCGACAGGGAGGCGTGCACGGTCAGGCCGAAGTCCAGCGGGCTGAGCCCGGACCGTTGCACGGCCTGGATCCCGGCCTTCGCCGCCATGACGGGACCGGTCTCGCCGGGTGCGGCGACGCGCAGCTCCCGGTAGCCGTTCATGGCCTTCTTCTCTTCTGTGTACCGGCCGGCCGCGATGGCGTCGTCCACCGTCTCGACCTGCTCGGGCAGGTATGTGCCCACACCGGCGATGTACAGGTCATTCCATCGCATCTCGAACTCCTAGGCTGCCTGGTCCAGCTGCTTGGCGACGGCGCGCGCCGTCGGGTCCTCGTAGAAGCTGCGCAACGGGACGCGGACGCCGTACCGCTCGTGCACCTGCTTGACGAGCTTCGACGCCAGCAGCGAATGGCCCCCCAGGTCGAAGAAGTGGTCGTCCGGCTCGATCCCCGGTACCCCGAGCACCTCCCCGAACAACTCGCAGAGCTCTGTCTCGCGTTCGGCCACGGCGTCCTCCCTGTCAGCTCATGAGTAACGAAAACTTTGCGTTACCCGAGTCGAGATGAGCTTGTGCCGCAACGGAAAAACGGGCGCTCTAGTCGTTCTGAGGTTTACGTCGAGACCTGTGGCCCACCGTTGCGCGCGTCCGCCGCTCGCACCCCGGATCAGGAGCCGCACAGATGCAGACGTTCACTCCGAAACGTTCGACTCTTCTCGCACGCGTAGGAGCGATCACAGCCGTGGTCCTGCTCGCGCTGGCCGGCACCGCCACGGCGGCCAACGCGACCTGCACGCCGGTGGGCACCTGGACCGGGTTCGTGACCCGGACCGACGGCGACCACCCGACCAAGCTGCAGTTCAAGGCCAACGGCAAGGCGTTCGTCACCAACGAGCAGAACACCACCACACAGGGGACCTGGTGGTTCACCGGGGTGAACACGTTCCACTTCAAGTTCCGCGGTGAGAAGGTCTACGACGAGAACGGCGCCTACTTCGCGTACGTCGACTTCGACCAGGACGCCGTCCAGAGTG
This sequence comes from Lentzea sp. NBRC 102530, assembly GCF_030269365.1. Taxonomy (GTDB): domain Bacteria; phylum Actinomycetota; class Actinomycetes; order Mycobacteriales; family Pseudonocardiaceae; genus Lentzea. Next base: position 7,439 of record NZ_BSTF01000018.1, on the reverse strand, counting down.
GACCGAACAACTTCACCAGCTCCGGCCCGTCCACGTTCTTCCTCGCGGACGGCACGAACCTGGGCACCTCGAACATCACCTTCACGATGTCGCGGGTCTAGAACGAGCGTCCGGAGCCGGGACGGGTCCGCCGCCCTCATCCCGGCTCCGGAGACCCGTCACGCGAGGAACGACGCGTGCTCCTCCACCCACTGGCGGAAGGTGCGGGCCGGCTTGCCGGTGATCCGCTCGGCCGTGGCGCTGGTGTCCGCGACGACGCCGACCGCGGCCTCCCACTGGTTCAGCAGCGACGTGAGCACGGGCGGGGGCACGAAGTTGCTCATCTGCGCCTCACCCTCCTCACGGGTCAGGCCGTTGATCACGAGCTCGCGGCCGAGCACCTCGCCGACGATCTCGAGTTCCCGGCGGAACGTCAGCGACTCCGGCCCGGTGAGGTCGACGATCTCGTCCTGGAGCTTCTTCTCCGTCAACGCGACCACGGCCACGTCGGCGATGTCGTCCTCGTGCACGGGCGCGACCTGGGCCTCGGGGAACACCTGGTCGATCGTGTCGCCCTGCTGCAGCGAGTAGCTCCAGCCGAACGCGTTGCTCATGAAAGCCCCGGGCCGCAGGATCGTGTAGGTCAGGCCGGAGCCGATCACGGCCTCCTCCACGACCACGTGGTGGTGCGCCAGCGGGTCCTGGTCCGCACCGGGCAGGCCGACGGTGTTGGACGACAGCAGCACGATCTGCTCGACGCCCGCCTTCTCGGCCTCGTCGAGGAACTTCACCACGCCGTCCGGCTCCGCGTAGAGCAGGACCTTGGAGACACCGGCGAGGGCCGCGACGAACGTCTCCGGGTCGTTCAGGTCGAGAGCGACGGTCTCCACACCTTCGGGGACGTCGAGTTCCGCGGGGTTTCGGCCGGACGCGCGGAGGCTGTGACCCGCCGCGTAGAGCCGCTGGAGCACGCGACGGCCGACGTTGCCGCGCGCCCCGGTGACGAGGATGGTCATGTGGATCTCCCGAATCGGGGTTTCGCCTGGATGGCCGATCACGCTCAGCGTTCACCCGGTCACTCGAACGGCACTAGATCGGGCTTCAGGCCACCCCTCCTAACGTGCGGAAACATCCCCATGAGCGTGAGGAGCGCACGGTGGTTTCCTTTCCCGTTCCCGGATCCAGCTACCGAGGTCCGGCGCCGGAGTTCGCCGGGTTCCGCGCGTCGAGTCCCGTCGTGCGCCTGCCCGCGAACGGCGGCGGCCACTGCTGGATCGCGACGACCCAGGACTCGGTCCGCGTCGTGCTCGACGACGTGCGGTTCTCCCGTGCGGCGTCTTATGAGCCGACGGCACCGACCTTCCCCGGACTGTTCCAGGCGCCGCCCGGCATGATCATCTCGCTCGACCCGCCCGCCCACACCCGGCTGCGCGACCTGGTGTCGCAGGCGTTCTCGGTGGACCGCATCGAGTCCATGCGACCGAGAATCCAGCGGCTGGTGACAGAGTTGCTGGACCGGGCGGACGAGAAGGCGCTGCAAGGGCCCGTCGACCTGCTCGGTGAGTTCACGTTCCCCCTGGCGATCATCGCGATCAGCGACCTGTTGGGTGTGCCCGCCGGCGACCGCGACACGTTCGCACGGCTGATCCGCGAGTTCGCCGCCGTCGACGCGCCGGAGCTCGCGGCCGCGGCGGGGGAGCAGCTCGGCGAGTTCATGGCCGGGCTGGTGTTCGCGAAGACCGCCGCGCCCGGTGACGACGTGCTGTCGGCGTTGATCGAGGCGCGCGTCGGCGACGACAGGCTGGAGGTCGGCGAACTCATCGGCCTCGGCTACACGTTGCTCGGCGCGGGTGGCGACTCCACGGCGTGCCACCTGGCCAGCTCCGCGCTGACGTTGCTCGCGCACCACCGCGACGTCTGGGTGCGGCTGGGTGAGCGGCCGGAGGAGGTGCCGGCCGCGGTCGAGGAGCTGCTGCGGTGGATCACGTTGTCCACCAACGACACCACGGGCCTGCCGCGGATCGCGACCGAGGACGTGACGTTGTTCGGCGTGACGATCCCCAAGGGTGACGCGGTGTTCGTGTCGACGAACTCGGCGAACCGCGACGAGACGTTGTTCACCGACCCGGACGTGCTCGACTTCGCCCGCGCCGACAACGCGCACCTGGCGTTCGGGTACGGCATCCACCGCTGCCTCGGCGCCCCGCTCGCCCGCATCGAGCTGGTCAGCGCGGTCGAGGAACTGACGCGGCGCTTCCCGGCCGCCCGGCTCGCCGTCGCCGAGGAAGACCTCGAGTGGCAGCAGGCCGACATGAACCACCGGCTCGTCGCCCTGCCGGTCGACCTGCACGGCAAGGGCTTTTAGACACGAGAACGGCCCCTCGGAACGTTCCGAGGGGCCGTTCTGCGTTGTGGCTTACTTCTTGCGGGGCACGGCGAGGGCCGCGACCGCACCGCAGAAGGTGAACGCGGCCGCGCCGAACAACGCGAGGCCGAACCCGGACCCCAGCGAGTGCCGCAGTGGTTCCCCCTGCTCCAGCAACGAGTCCGCGCGCGCCGACGACATCGTCGCGAGCACGACCAGGCCGATCGCGCTGCCCATCTGCCGGATCGTGTTGAGCAGACCGGACGCGAGGCCGGCCTGCTCGCGCGGCACCCCGGAGGTGGCGGCGTTCGTGGTCGCGTTCAGCACCGCGCCCATCCCCAGGCCCAGCAACGTCGTCGGCACCAGGATCGTGCCGAGGAACGTCGACGTCTCGTCCGCTGTGGACACCCACAACAACCCGGCGGTGCCGGCGAGCAGGCCGGCGATCAGCACCGGCCGCGGTCCGATCCGAGGCACGATCCGGGACACCCCGAACCCGCCGAGTGCGATGCCGATCGACAACGGCAGGTAACCGAGGCCGGTGGCCAGCGCGCTGAGCCCCATCACCTGTTGCAGCACCAGCGTGAGGAAGTAGAAGGTGCTGAACAGCGCGGCGATCGCGAAGAACGCCACGATGTTCGTCGCGGTCACCTGGCGGTTGCGGAAGATCCCCAACGGCATCAGCGGGTGGTCCGACACCGTCTGCTGGCGCAGGAAAAGCGCGAACAGCACCAGCGACAGCACCAGCGACCCGGCGACCTGCCACGAACCCCAGCCCAGCTCGTGCGACTGCGCGATGCCGTAGACCAGGGCCATCAGGCCGATCGTCACGGTGATCGCGCCCGGCACGTCGAGGCTCTTGCGGCCGCCACCACTCGCCGTCTCCGGCACGGCGCCGCGGATCATGGACACCAGCGCGATGCCGAGCGGCACGTTGATCAGCAGCACCCAGCGCCAGCCGAGCGACTCGGTGACGATGCCGCCGAGCAGCACGCCGACCGCGCCACCGGTGCCGGACACCGCGCTCCACCAGCCGAACGCCTTCGCGCGGGCGTTCGGATCGGTGAACGTCGTGCCGAGCACGGTCAGCGACGCCGGTGCCATCACCGCGGCGCCCAGGCCCTGGAACCCGCGGGCCGCGATCAGGGTGCCGGGCGAGGTCGCCATGCCCCCGACCGCGCTCGCGACCGTGAACAGCGCGGCACCGAACAGGAACACCCGGCGCTGCCCGAAGAGGTCCGCGAGCCGGCCGCCCAGCAGCAGGAAGCCGCACACCGCGATCGTGTACGCGCTGTTGACCCACTGCAGGTCGTGCCGCTCGAAGCGGAGGTCCTCGAAGATCGACGGCAGCGCGACGTTCATGACCGACGCGTCGAGCACGTTCATGAACTGCGCCAGGCAGCACACGACGAGCACCATGCCGAGCTTGGTGCCGGGCCTGCCCAGCGTGGCCGTCATGAGCGCACCAGCCGGAAGAACGTCCGCAACTCCTCGACGAGCACGACCGGGTTCTCCAGGGCAGGGAAGTGGCCGCCGGACGGCATCTCCCTCCAGTACCGCAGATCGGTGAACCGGTGCTCGGCCCACGCCTTGGGCATCCGCGCGTCGGCTGGGAACACCGAGAACCCGGTCGGCACGTCCACCCGCGTGAGCGGCGACTTGTTGTAGCTCTCCCAGTACAGGCGGCCCGACGACGCGGCGGTGGCGGTGAACCAGCACACCGAGACCATGTCGAGGATCCGGTCGCGGGAGATGACCTTCTCGGCGTCACCGTCGTGGTCGCTCCACGACCAGTACTTCTCACCGGCCCAGCCGAGCTGGCCGACGGGGGAGTCGGTGAGGCCGTAGGCGAGCGACTGCGGCTTGGTGTTCATCACCGCCGCGTACGCGGACTCCTTGGCGGCGAACTCCTTCAGCGCGCCGAGACCTTCGTAGTCCCGTTGCGTCAGCTGGACTTCCGCCTCGGGTGCGGAGGCGAACGGCATGACGAGGTGGATCGCCTCGACGTGCTCCGGCGCGATGTGGCCGAGGATGCCCGTGATGAACGAACCCCAGTCGTTGCCGTGCGCGTAGAACTTGTCGTAGCCGACGCGGCCCATGAGCGTGACGAACGCGGACGCTATCTTCTCGAGCGTCCAGCCGGTTCCGGCCGGCTTGTCGCTGAAACCGTAGCCGGGCAACGAGGGCGCGACGACGTGGAACGCGTCGGCCGGGTCCGGCGGGTTCGTCAGCGGCTCGATCACGTCGAGGAACTCGGCGACCGACCCGGGCCAGCCGTGCGTGAGCAGCAACGGCTTCGCGCCTGCGTGCGGTGACCTCGCGTGCAGGAAGTGGATCCCGACGCCGTCGATCTCGGTCTTGAACTGGGGGATGGCGTTCAGCCTGGCCTCGGTGGCACGCCAGTCGTAGACGCCTCCCCAGTACTCGGCCAGTTCCTTGGCGTAGGCCAGCGGCATGCCCTGCGACCAGTCGTCCACGGTCTCCGCGTCCGGCCACCTGGTCGCTGCCAGCCGCCGGGTGAGGTCCGCCAGTTCGGAGTCGGGAACCTCGACCCGGAACGGCACGAGTGCAGTGTCCATGGCGCGAAGGTAGGAACGGCGGCTCGACTCCCGGTCGACATCCAGGTTTCGAGCCGATTTCGAGGTGCGCGGAGCAAGGTTCGGCGCGAGGCCAGGCCGTAATTCCACTGGAGGTGTCCCGTGCTGCCCCTTGAACTGGACGAGGAGTTCCCGTTCAGCGGTTCCTCCTACCGCGGCCCGGACCCCAAGTACGACACGCTGCGCGCCGAGTGCCCCGTTGCCAAGGTGCGCACCAGTTCCGGCACGCCGACCTGGGTGATCACCAAGTACGAGGACGTCCGCGCCGGGCTCGCCGACTCCAGGCTGAGCCGCGCGTTGACGTGTGCCGAGGGTGCTCCCCAGGTCGGCGGCGCCATGACCACCACGCCCGAGATGATCATCTCGCTGGACGGCTCCGAGCACTCGCGGCTGCGCAAGCTCGTGATGGGCGCCTTCACCGTCCGCAAGGTCGAGGCGATGCGTTCGGGCGTGCAGAAGGTGTGCGACGAGCTGCTCGACACGATGATGGTGACGGGCGGGCCGGTCGACCTCGTCGAGGCGCTGTGCGTCCCGCTGCCGTTGACGATCATCGGCGACCTGCTGGGCGTGCCGACCTCCGACCTGAAGATCTTCGAGACCGACGCGCGGGCGTTCGCCACGTTCGACGAGAACGACCCCGAGGCGCCGATGCGGGCGTTCGGGAGGCTCGCCGGGTACGTGATGGGCCTGATCGCGCAGAAGCGCGAGAACCCCGGCCAGGACATGCTGTCGGACCTGATCTCCGCGCGGGACAACGACGACAAGCTGAGCGAGCAGGAGCTGGTGACGTTCGCGTTCACCCTCATCGGCGCCGGCTTCGACACCGCCGCGAACCAGATCTCCAACTCGGTGCTGGCATTGCTGCACGACCACCCCGACACGTGGAAGCGCCTGGTCGCCGATCCGACGCTGATCCCCGCGGCCGTCGAGGAACTGCTGCGGCACGTGAACCTCTTCGCCACCGACACCACCGGGTTCCACCGCATCGCGGCGGAGGACCTGGAACTCGGCGGGCAGAAGATCGCCAAGGGTGACGCGGTGTTCTTCGTGCTGTCGTCGGCGAACCGCGACGAGGCCGTCTTCGAGAACGCTCAGCAGCTCGACATCGACCGCGCCTCCAACCCGCACATCGCGTTCGGGCACGGCGTGCACTACTGCCTCGGCAAGCAGCTGGGGCGCATGGAGATGGCGATCGCCATCGAAGGTCTGACCCGCCGCTTCCCGGACCTCCGCCTCGCCGTGCCGTACGAGGACCTGAAGTGGCACCAGGGCGAGATCAACCACTCACTTGTCACCTTCCCCGTCACGTGGGGATAGGAATAGAAGGAGAGCCATGAGCATCCCCGAGAAGCAGTGGGAGGTCAGGCTCGCCAAGCACGTCGAGGACGACCTGACCCTCGAGCACTTCGACGTCGTCGAGGTGGCCGTCCCCGAGATCGGTGACGGTGAGGTGTTGGTGCGCGTCGACTACGTGTCGGTGGCCGCCGCCTTCAAGGAGTTCATGAGGTCCGACTGCCAGATCCCCGGCGTGCCGCCGTGGAAGGTCGGCGAGCCCGCCGGTGCCGGTGGTGTGGGCACCGTCGTCAAGTCGAACAGCCCGGACCTCGCCGTCGGTGACCTGGTGCAGTCGTTCGGGCCGTGGCAGGAGTACTGGTCCGGGCACGCGCAGCAGTTCATCAAGCAGAACCCGCACTACGTGCCGTCGCCGGTGTACTTCCTGTCGCAGGGGCCGACGGCCTACTACGGCATGGCGACGATCGCGCAGGCCGGTGAGGGTGATGTCGTGTTCGTCACCGGTGCCGCCGGTGGTGTCGGGTCACTGGCCGGGCAGATCGCCAAGGCCCGTGGCGCGCGCGTGATCGGCTCGGCCGGCAGCCAGGCCAAGGTCGACTGGCTGGTGAACGAGCTCGGGTTCGACGCCGCGTTCAACTACAAGGACGGCCCGGTGGCCGACCGGCTGCGCGAGCTCGCTCCGGACGGCATCAGCGTGTTCTTCGACAACGTCGGTGGCGAGCAGTTCGAGGCGGCGGTCCAGGCCGCCCGTCCGCACGCCCGGTTCGCGTTGTGCGGTGCGTTGTCCAACCAGAACGACGGCGCCGAGAACCCGCGGATCGACCTGATGACGGCGATCACCAAGCACCTGGAGATCCGCCCGTTCGCCTGCTACCACCTGCCCGAGCAGATCCAGGACTGGGTCGTCCACTTCGGACAGTGGTTGCAGGAGGGCAGGTTCGTCTTCCCGCACACGATCGTCGAGGGCGGGGTCAAGTTCGCGCCGCAGGCGTTGCTGTCGCTGTTGGCGGGCTCGTACACCGGCAACGTGACGGTCAAGTTCTCCTGACGCGCGTGTTGTAGAAGGGGGCGCCTTGTGTGAACTGGTCCCCGGAAGTTGGACTGGCTAACTGAAGGTTAGGCCGTGAGGGCCTGGGCTCGGTATTCGACCGGGCTCAGGCCCTTGAGCGTGGTGGAGATGCGGGTGGTGTTGTACCAGTCGATGT
>NZ_BSTF01000017.1 GCF_030269365.1 Lentzea sp. NBRC 102530 | reverse complement strand
GGTGAGCCGGGGTGGCCGACCGGTCCGAGCGGGTCTGCCCAGGTGGTCATCGATCTTGACGTAGAGTGCGGTCAGAAGGGTGTTCAGGTCGGTCCTCACAAACTGATCTTGAACACCCTTCGTCTGTTTCCAGACACCGCCCAGGCTTAGGACTTACTCATCTAGAGCTTCGGGACCGCGCGGTCGATGATCGAGGCGAAGTCGGTGGACCTGGGCAGCGTGCCGAACGCGACGCCCCAGTCCCCGCCGAGCCGCGAGGAGAGGAACGCGTCCGCCACCGCCGGGTGCCCGTGCTTCACCAGCAACGCGCCCTGCAGGATCAACGCCATCTTCTCCACCACCCGCCTGGCCTGCGACTGGTCCACATCGGACAGAGCGGTGCCGAGTTCGTTCAACGCGGTGTCGATCCGCCGGTCCACCCCGCTGACCTCGGCCAGGAACTCCTGCACCGACTCGGGTTCCTTCTGCATGGCCCGCAGCACGTCGAGTGCGGCGACGTTGCCGGAGCCCTCCCAGATCGACATCAGCGGCGACTCGCGGAACAGCCGCGGCATGCCGCTGTCCTCGATGTACCCGTTGCCACCCAGGCACTCCAACGCCTCGGCGGCGTGCACCGGCCCGCGCTTGCACACCCAGTACTTGGTGATCGCGAGCCCGAGGCGCGGACGGTTCGCGGCCAGCCACATCGCGGTGGTGGTCGCCGCCTCCGACTCGATCGCGAGGTCCGCCAGCACGTTGCGCATGGCCGGTTGGTCGATCAGGTAGCTGCCGAACGCCTTGCGGTGCGCGGCGTGGTGCGCGGCCTGCCGCAGCCCCAGTCGCATGCCCGCCGCCGTGCCCAGCACGCAGTCGAGGCGGGTCATGTTGACCATCTCGATGATCGTGCGCACGCCCCGGCCCTCGTCGCCGACGCGCCAGGCGAACGCCTCGTCGTACTCGATCTCGGCGGAGGCGTTGGACTTGTTGCCCAGCTTGTCCTTCAGGCGTTGCAGGAAGAAGCGGTTGCGCGTGCCGTCCGGGAGCACCCGCGGCACGAGGAAGCACGTGAGGCCGCCGGGGGCCTGCGCCAGTGTGAGGAACACGTCCGACATCGGTGCCGACGTGAACCACTTGTGCCCGGTCAGCACGTAGCCGTCGGCGACCGGACGGGCGGTCGTGGTGTTCGCCCGGACGTCCGAACCGCCCTGCTTCTCGGTCATCGACATGCCGGCGATCAGGCCCTGCTTGGACAGGGGTGCGCGCAGGCCGAAATCGTAGTTCCGTGCCGTGAGAAGGGGTTCGTAACTTCCGGCCAGTTCCGGCGCGACGCGCAAAGCGGGCACCGACGCGTAAGTCATCGAAATCGGACAGCCGTGGCCGGCCTCGACCTGGGACCACACGTAGAACTTGGCCGCGCGGTCCAAATGCCCGCCGTCGACATAGGCGTGCAAACCGTGCGTAACGGCGACGTTCATCAGTTCGTGCCACGCCGGGTGAAACTCCACCTCGTCGATCCGGTTGCCGAACCGGTCGTGGGTGTGCAGCACCGGCGGACGGGTGTTCGCGAGCCTGCCGTGCTCCTGCCACTCGTGGCTGCCGGCGAGCTTGCCCAGGGCGTGCAGTTCGGCGTCGTCGACCCAGCTGAGCAGGGCAGGGTCGTCCGCGACGTCGTGACCGCTCAGCGGCGGAACCTGGTTGGTCACCTCGTGCGTTGCCATGCCCCGTACGTTACTACTCGCAAGTAACTTCGGACAGTCCGCGATGGAAGATCGCTGGCCCATTCGGGCTTTTGGGCGCGACAACGACGCTGACGAGGAATAACGTCGCAGTCGTGAGTGACCATGGGCACAGCTCGGCCGTGGCTGCGCTGAGTGCGCAGTACGCCGCGATGCGCGAAGGTGCGCCGGTGCGGCTCGCGAAGAAGACGTCGAACCTCTTCCGGTTCCGGGCCGATCAGGCCGGGGGACTCGACGTCGGCAGGTTCGACCAGGTCCTGTCAGTGGACCCGGTCGGGCGCACCGCACAGGTGCAGGGCATGACCACCTACGAGAACCTCGTCGCCGCGACACTTCCCCACGGCTTGATGCCGTTGGTGGTGCCGCAGCTCAAAACCATCACCATCGGCGGTGCGGTGGCGGGACTCGGCATCGAGTCCACGTCCTTCCGCAACGGGCTGCCGCACGAGTCCGTGCGGGAGCTGGAGATCCTCACCGGCGACGGCGAGGTCGTCGTCTCGAAGCCGGACGACGACCTGTTCCGCGCGTTCCCCAACTCCTACGGGACGCTGGGATACGCGCTGCGGCTGGAGATCGAGCTCGAACCGGTGCGCCAGTACGTGCGGCTGCGGCACGTGCCGTTCGGGTCGTTCGAGGAGTGCGCCGCCGTCATCCAGGAGGTGTGCGAGGACGGCTCGGCGGACTTCGTCGACGGCACGGTCTTCTCACGGGGTGAGATGTACCTGACGCTCGGGCACTACGCCGACATCGCGCCGTACACGTCCGACTACACCGGCAACCAGATCTACTACCGGTCCATCCAGAAGCGCCGCACGGACCACCTGACGATCCACGACTACCTGTGGCGCTGGGACACCGACTGGTTCTGGTGCTCCAGGGCGTTCGGCGCGCAGAACCCCGTCGTCCGTCGCATGTGGCCGAAGCGGTACCTGCGTTCGGACGTGTACCGCAAGCTCGTCGCCAAGCACCGGCAGCTCCGGCCGCGGGTGGACGTCGAACCGGTGATCCAGGACGTGGAGATCCCGGTCGGTGGACTCGCCGACTTCCTCGACTTCTTCGACCGCGAGATCGGCATCGCGCCGGTGTGGCTGTGCCCGGTGCGGCTGCGCGACACCACCGGCTGGCCGCTCTACCCGATGGACGCGGACACGTTGTACGTCAACGTCGGGTTCTGGTCGGAGGTCCCGGTCCGGCCGGGGGAGAAGATGGGTGACCGCAACCGGCTGATCGAGCGCGAGGTGGCGCGGCTGGGCGGCCACAAGTCGCTGTACTCGGACTCCTACTACACCGAGGACGAGTTCTGGCGGCACTACAACGGTTCGCACTACCGGTCCGTGAAGGCCCGGTACGACCAGACGAACCGACTGCCTGATCTGTACGCCAAGTGTGTCAGGGGACGATGAATGCGGTTGGCCTCCATTTTCCAGCGCATCACGGGTGGCGGCGACGTCCGCTTCCAGGCCTACGACGGCAGCACCGCCGGGCCTGGCGCGGCACCGGTGTCCATCGACATCAAAACACCGGAAGCCCTGTCCTACCTGGCCTCCGCGCCAGGTGAGCTCGGCCTCGCCCGCGCCTACGTCACGGGGCACCTGGAGATCCTCGGCGACGTGCACGCGGGTCTCGCCCAACTCTCCGACTTCTCGCTGCGCCACCTGCCGGTGCTGCAACGGCTGGAGCTCGTCCGGTTCCTCGGGCGGGTCCGCCTGTCGCACAAGGTGGCCCCGCCGCCGCAGGAGACCCGTCTGCACGGCCTGCGCCACTCGAAGGCCCGCGACTCGCAGGCCATCGCCCACCACTACGACGTCTCGAACCAGTTCTACGAGTGGGTCCTCGGTCCGTCGATGGCCTACACCTGCGCGGTGTACCCGACGGCGGAGTCCACTTTGGAGGAAGCCCAGTTCGCCAAGCACGACCTGGTGGCCCGCAAGCTCGGGCTGAAGCCCGGCATGAAACTGCTCGACGTCGGCTGCGGCTGGGGCGGCATGGTCATGCACGCGGCCCGCGAGTACGGCGTGCGCGCCATCGGCGTGACGCTGTCCCGCAACCAGGCCGAGTGGGCGCAGAAGGCGATCGTCGAGGCCGGCCTGTCGGAACTCGCCGAGGTGCGCCACCTCGACTACCGCGACGTCCGCGAGACGGGCTTCGACGCGGTGTCGTCCATCGGCCTCACCGAGCACATCGGCAAGGCCAAGCTGCCGGCGTACTTCTCGGCGCTGTACCGCAAGCTCAAGCCGGGCGGCCGCCTGCTCAACCACTGCATCACCCGCCCGAACAACAAGGAGAAAGCGCTCTCCGGCCCGTTCATCAACCGCTACGTGTTCCCCGACGGCGAGCTCGTCGGGCCAGGACACCTGGTGTCGTTGATGCACGACACCGGGTTCGAGGTGCGGCACGAGGAGAACATCCGCGAGCACTACGCGCTGACCCTGGCCGCGTGGGGCCGCAACCTCGAGGAGCACTGGGACGAGGCCGTCCGCGAGGTGGGTGAGGCGCGGGCACGGGTGTGGCGGCTGTACCTCGCGGCGTCGCGGCTCGGGTTCGACCGCAACAACATCCAGTTGCACCAGGTGCTCGGGGTGAAGCTGGACGGGACGACGTCGCACATGCCGTTGCGCCCCGACTGGCTCTCCTGACACGACGAAGGGCCGCGGCTCCGGCCGCGGCCCTTCGTCAGATCCGCACTCAGCTCAGCTGGTCCACGATCTGCTTCGCGGTGTTGGACGGGATGGCGAACCCGATCCCGACGCTGCCCGCCTCCCCGCTGCTCGACGCCGGCGAGTAGATCGCCGAGTTGATCCCGACCAGCTCACCGGCCGCGTTCACCAGCGCACCGCCGGAGTTGCCCGGGTTGATCGACGCGTCGGTCTGGATCGCCTGGTACGACACGGGCTGCGAGCGACGGGTCTCGCCCGGCACGGTCACCTTGCGGTCCAGCGCGGACACGATGCCGGTCGTCACCGTGCCCTGCAGGCCCGACGGCGAGCCGATGGCCATCACCGCGTCACCGACCTTCACCGAGTCGGAGTCCGCCCACTTGATCGGGGTCAGCCCCGAGGCACCGGACACCTGCAGCACCGCGAGGTCCGAGGTGGCGTCGGCGTTCACGACGGTGGCCGGGAGTTCGCGGCCGTCGTTGAACTTCACCGTGATCTGGCCGCCGGCGGCGGCGATCACGTGGTTGTTGGTGAGGATCTTGCCGTCGGCGGAGAGGACCACGCCGGAGCCGAGGCCGTTGCCGACGTTCACCTGCACCACGGAGGGCAGGACGCTGGAGGCGACGGAGCTCCAGTCCTGCGTGGACGTGTTGGAGATCGTCTGCGCGGAGACGGACGAGGAGGCGGCGGGGGTGTCCGGAGAGGCGATCACCGCTCCGGTGACGCCGCCGAAGAGGCCGGCGACGAGTGCCGCGGCCGTCAGCATCGGGGCCGTCCGCCGCCAGAACTTCGGCGCGGCGACGGGCTGCGGTTCCACCAGTGACCCGCTCATCGCGGGGAAGCTCTGCTCGGTCATGACTCCACGATGGACCCCGACCTTGTGAACAACCTGTGCCGAAACCCTGGAAAACCCTGATAAGAACTAGCTGAGAAGCAGCGCGGAAACCTCTGAGGCGCGCAGCGGCGGCCCGAAGTGCGGGCCCTGGCCGCCCGTCACGCCCAACGAAGCCAGCCTCGAAGCCTCGGCGTCGGTGCGCACGTCCTCGGCGTGGAGCGGCAGCCGCAGCAGCGACGCCCACCTCAGCAACGCCTCCGAGGCGCTCGCCTCCACGCGGTTCGCGCCGGCGTCCAGGCCGTGCACCACGCTGCCGGTGAACTTCACCCCGGACAGCGGCAGCCGGCGCAGCCGGTCGACGCCGACGTTGCCGCCGTTCACCTGGTCCAGCACGAGGCCGATGCCGCGCTCGGCGAGGATCGTGAGCTCCTCCAACTGCTCGTCGTTCAGCAACGCGGGCAGGTGCTCGTGCAGTTCGAAGCGCAGCAACGACGGCGGCAGGCCGGTGCGGTCGAGCACGCGGGCCACCTCGGCGACGAGTTCGGGCTCCTGGCACAGGCGCGGCGGCAGGTCGATCGACAGCACGGGCATCCGCGCGCCGAGCGCCAGGTACCAGTCGCCCGCGTGCCGGCAGGCCTCCTCCAGGGCCCAGCTCACCAGGCGGACGATCATGCCGTTGTTCGACGACTGGTCGAGGAACGTGTCGGGGCACAGCACGCCGCGGTCGGGGTGCTCCCAGGCGATCTTGGCCTCCAGCGCGAGCACCGAGCCGTCCGCCAGCGAGTACGCCGGCAGGTAGTCGACGCGGAACTGGCCCTCCTCCAGGGCGCCGGGGATCGAGGCCGCCAGGGCGTACCGCTCCTTGTCGTGCACATCGCGCTCGCGGTCGTACAACGCCCACTGCGCCTTGCCGTCGCGCTTGGCCCAGCCGACCGTCACGTCCGCCGCGCGCAGCAGGTCCGTCGCGTCGCCGCCGCGGGCCGCGCGGGCCACGACGCCGATGCTGGTCGTGACGCCGACACCGTGCCGGCCGATCCAGATCGGTTCCTCCAGCAGCGCGGTGAACTCCTCGACCAGGGCGACGACGCTGCGCACGTCCTGCGGGTCCCTGACCAGCACGGCGAACTCGTCCTCACCGATCCGCGCGACCTTCGCGACCTCCTCGGTGAACACCGACCGCAGGTGCGTGGCGACGTGCATCAGCACCCGGTTGCCGGCCTCGTGCCCGAACGCGTCGTTCACGCCGCGGAACCCGTCGATGTCCACCTGCACGAGCGCGAGGGTGTCCGGGCCCTTGGACCCGACCGCGCCCTCCAGCCAGCCGAGGAACTGCGCGCGGTTCGGCAGGCCGGTCTGCACGTCGTTGAGGCTCTGCCGGACGAGCTGCGTCTGCAACGCCCGCATCTCGCTCATGTTCTCGATCATGGTGACGAGGTACGGCGGGGTGCCGTCGTCCTCGCGCACCACGGAGATCGCCATGTGCGTCTGGATCGTCTCGCCGTCGCTGCGGAGCATCCGCTTCTCGACCCGGACGTTGTCGTGCTCGGACGCGATCAGCTGGATGGTCAGCTCGCGCAGTCCCGCGCGGTCGTCGGGGTGCACGAAGTCGCGGCCGCTCATCCGGGCGACGTCTTCCCGCTTGTGGTCGAGCATCGCGAGCAACGCCTCGTTGACGTCGATGATCTCGCCCTTGAGGTCGCTCACGACGATGCCGAACGCCGAGCTCTCGAAGATCGCCCGGAACTTCGCCTCGCTCGCCCTGACCGCGCTCTCGGCCCTGCGCATCGCGGTGATGGCGGCCGTGCGGCTGATCTCCTGCTGGTCGAGCGTGCGGTCGCGCAGCCCCTCCGCGTACCCGGCGGCGAGCGCGGCGAGCTGGGCCGGCGTGACCGGCGTGTGCTCACCGAGGTGCGCGAGCGAGGCCTCCAGCGTGAGGGAGGAGATGAAGTGGTGCTCGACCATGGACCGGCCGACCTGCCGCGCCTCGTCCACCCCAGCTCCGAGCAACTGCTCGACGTACCCGCCCAGCAGTTGCTCGAGCTTGTCGCGCGTCGTGTTCGCGACGAGGGTGTTGGAGATCGCCGCTGCCCATGCAACGGCCGGCTCGCGGCTGTCGACCATGTTCATTCAGCTTCGGTGGCCGTTCGTGGGGACCGGGGTGATCTGCTGATCGATCGTCGGACGCCAATCGATACGCCTGCTCGGCCTGCTCCCGCCGGATTCGGTCGAACGGGTGACTGCCCGCTCGGTACCACCACCGGGTGTAGGTCCAACAGACAAGCTTACTGATCACTCAGTACCTGTCCAACCGAACCCCGAATCCCGGTCTGGATTCACGGGATCGGCCAAGAATTCACTCGTTGGAACTAATGAATCACCTTGCTGAAGGGCAGCACGCCAATTGTGAGGGGGTCTGTCTCAACGTCGAACAACGGCGTGTAGCCGGCCGCCAGGTAGAGCTCTTTCGCCTCCGGTTGACGCGGTCCCGTGGTGAGGTGGATCCGGCTGTATCCAAACGTTCGCGCTTCCGCCTCCAGTTCGAGGAGCACCCTTCGCGCCAATCCGCGCCGGCGGTGCCCGGAATGCGTCCAGATCCGTTTCATCTCGGCCGTCTCGTCGTCGTAGCGCATGAACGCGCCGCCCGCGACGGCCTCGCCCGCCTCCACGAGCAGCAGGAACTGCCCGTGCGGCGGTTCGAAGACGTCCGCGGGGCGGCGCATCTCCTCCGCGCCGCTCGGCCCGTAACGGGTCGTGTATTCGTACGTGAGCTCGGCGACCAATGGCGCCGCGATCGGATCGGATTGCCGGACGCGGCGCACTTCGAGAGTCGTCACGCGGCCTTGGCCCTGTCCCGCTTCGCGATTTCCTCGCGCACGATGGGAATGACGTACCGGCCGAAGTCGATCGTGTCGTTGAGGAGGTCGTAGCCGCGCGCCGAGAAGATCTCGACGCCGAGGTCGTAGTAGTCCAGCAACGCCTGCGCGACGGTCTCGGGAGTGCCGACCAGCGCCGTCGAGTTGCCGTTGCCGCCCGACACCTTCGCGGTCGGCGTCCACAGCGCACGATCGAAGAGCTCGCCACGTTCCGCGACGGCCAGCAGTCGTTGCGACCCGGCGTTCTCCGGCTTGGTGAGCGAACGGCCGCGGCTCAGCGCGCCCGGCACCTTCCGCTCCTGGATCAGGTCCACCGTGCGGTGCGCCTTCTCCCACGCGAGTTCCTCGGTCGGCGCGATGATCGGCCGGAACGCGACCTGGATGCGCGGCACGTCGTCGCGGCCCGCCTCCTTCGCCGCCTGCTTGACCGACTCGATCTGCTGCGCGGTGTCGGCCAGGGGTTCGCCCCACAGGCAGAAGACGTCCGCCTCCGCGCCACCCGCCGCGTACGCCGCCGGGGACGACCCGCCGAACGAGATGCCCGGACGTGGCTGCTGCACGGGGAAGACGTCGCTCACGAAGTCCGCGAACCTGTAGTGCTCGCCCTCGTGGTCGAACGCCTCGTGGTTCAGCCAGACCTTCTTGACGATCTGGATGTACTCGCGGGTGCGGCCGTAGCGCTCGTCCTTGGTGAGGTAGTCGCCCTCGCGTTGTTGCTCGTGGTCGGTGCCGCCGGTGATGAAGTGCACGGTGAGCCGGCCGTCGCTGATGTGGTCGAGCGTCGCGAACGTCTTGGCGGCGAACGTCGGGTAGGAGACGTTCGGCCGGTGCGCCAGCAGGATCTGGAGCTTGTCGAGCCTGCTCGCGAGGTAGGCCGCAGCGGCCGCGGGTTCCGGTGCGCCGGAACCGTAGGCGAACAGCACGCGGTCCCAGCCGTGCTCCTCGTGAGCCCTGGCGAGCCTGATCGTGAAGTCCTTGTCGAACGCGCCGCTGGACGTCCGCGGTGAGATCTCCGATCCGTCGTCGGTGGCAGCGATTCCGAGAAACTCAACTGGCATGACCGATTCCCCAGAGGTGGTAGGTGGGATCAGGGCGCGGTGAGGGGCGCACTTCGAGTTCACACCTCGGCGCGGTCGGTGGCAACGACGTCCACAGAGCGGGATTTGCTTGCACGCGCGGGGTAACGTGGTGGTGTTCGCGTTGAGGGGCGCGGCTCGTTCTCGTTGTCCTCCAACGGAAAGACGCGCATGCGCTCACTCGTGGTCATCGGTGGCGGCCCTCGTGCCGCCGGCCTGCTCGAACGCATCGCCGCCCAGTCGCCGACGCAGGCCGTGGCGGTGCACGTCGTCGACCCGCACCCGCCGGGGGCCGGCCGGGTGTGGCGGCACGCGCAATCCCCGTTGCTGCGCATGAACTCCATGGCCGAGGACGTCACGGTCTTCACCGACTCGTCCTTCGGCGGGACCGGTCCGGTCCGGCCCGGTCCGTCGCTCGCCGAGTGGACCGGCATCGACCCGACGGCGTTCCCGTCCCGGCAGGTGCAGAGCGGGTACCTCTCGTGGTTCTTCGACCACGCGAGGAAATCTCTGCCTCCGAACATCTCGGTGACCGTGCATCGGGCGTCCGCGGTGGGGGTGGACGGCCGGGAAGTACTGCTCGACGACGGAGAATCTCTGCACGCCGACGTTTTGTTGCTGGCACTGGGACATCTCGACGCCGAACTGGAACCCGAGCACCGCAAGCTCGCGGAACACGCGGTGGAGCACGGACTCGTGTACCTGCCGCCGCTGTACTCCGCCGACGCGGACCTCTCGGCGGTGACGGGTGATGTCGTGCTGCGTGGGTTCGGGCTCGCGTTCATCGACCTGATGGTGTTGCTGACCGAGGGCCGCGGCGGCCGGTACGAGCGCGGTCCCGACGGGCTCGCGTACGTGCCGTCCGGTGCGGAACCGACGCTGTACGTGGGGTCCCGGCGGGGCGTGCCGTACCACTCGAAGACCGGGTACCGGTTGCAGGGCACGAGGCCCGCGCTGCCGCGGTTCTTCGTGGCCGACGAGGTGCGGGGGCCGGAGCTGGACTTCCGCGCCGACGTGTGGCCGTTGATGGCCAAGGAGATCGCGTGGGGGCACTACCACGAGCTGTTCACCGGCCACCCCGGGCGGGTGCGGATGCCGTTCGAGGAGTTCGCCGCCGCCTTCGCCGCGTTGCCCTGGTACGGCGAGGAGATGCGGGCGCTGGAACTGCGCGCGGTGCCCGATCCGGCCGACCGCCTCGACTTCGAACGGCTCGACCGGCCTCTGGCGGGCCTGACGTTCTCCTCGGCCGAGGAGTTCCAGGAGCACCTGCGGGCCTACGTCGAGGCCGACGTGGCCCGGCGCTCGGATCCGCGGCACAGCGCCGACCTGGGGGCGTTCCTGGCCCTGCTGTCGGTCTACGGCCAGGTCGCGGACCTCATGCCGTTCGACGGCTGGTGGCACGGCTACTTCAGCTACCTCGCCTCCGGCCCGCCACCGGACCGGCTGGAGGAGCTGCTCGCGTTGTCCCGTGCGGGGATCGTCCGGTTCCTCGGCGCGGACATGTGGGTGGAGGCGGTCGAGGGCGCGTTCGTGGCGGGCAGCGCGACGACCCCGGACGTGGTGCGCGCCAACGGGTTGATCGAGGCCCGCCTGCCTTCGCACACGCTGTCGCGGACGGTCGACCCGGTGCTGCGGTCGTTGCGGGCGGCCGGTGCCGTCTCCGAGGACGACGCCGGGCTGGTCCGGGTGTCGGCGTCCGGGCGGCTGATCGGCGAGAACGGCGAGGAGGACCCGACGCGGTTCGCGGTCGGGCCCTTCACGACGGGCAAGTCCTACGCGGCGTTCGCGCGGCCGCGGACCAACGCGCCGGCCTTCCGGCAGAACGACGCGCTGGCCAGGGAGTTCCTGCGACTGCTAGGCGACTGAGGTGTAGCGCCCCTGGTGCCGCACCAGGGGCGTCGCGATGTCCGAGTGCGTGATGTCGAGCGGCTCGCCGACCAGCGCGACGTGGTCGCCGACCGCGATCCGGCGCGACGTCCGGCAGCGCAGCCGGACCGGCGCGTCGAGCAGCCACGGCACGCCGTCGTCGTCGGACTGCCAGCGCGTGCCCGGCCCGAACCGGTCGACGCCCTTGGTGGCGAACAGGTCGGCGAGCGCGGTCTGCCCGGCCTCCAGCAGGTGCACGGCGAACAGGGGAGCGGTCCGCAGCACCGGCCACACCGACGCGCCCTCGCCGATCCAGACGACGACCAGCGGCGGTTCGAACGAGACCGACGTGAACGACGAGACCGTGGTGCCGACCGGGCCTTCCGCCCCGTGGGCCGTGACGATCGTGACGGCCTGGGCGTGGTGGCGCAGCGCGTCCCGCAGCTGTTGTTTCATCGCAACACCTTCAGGGCGTCGAGGTCGAAGTCCGTGACGTCGGCCGGCAGCGCGGCCTCGTTGAGGAAGAACGCCTGGGGCACAACAGCTCCCAGCTCGGCCAGCACCGGCCGCAGGTGCACCTCGACGGCCAGCGCGTGCTTGTCGGCGGCGGCGATCTGCAACGGCAGCACGATCTTGCCGCGCAGCCACGCCGGCGGTGCCTGGTCCAGCACGGCCTTCAGCAGGCCGGTGTACGCCGCCTTGTACGTCGGGGTCGCGACGACGAGGAACTCGGCCTGCCCCAACGCCTCCAGCGCGGCTTTGATCTTCTCCGGCTCGGTGAAGACGGCGGGAGCTAGTTCCGCCGCCTCGACGACGGGTCCTTCCACGGGCACGCCCAGCGTCGCGGCGAGCGCCTCGCGCAGGGCCAGGGCCGCCTGCGCCGTGCGCGACGCGAGCCGCGGGTTGCCGACCAGAACACCGATCTGCGTCATGCCTTCCAGCACAGCCGCAAGCCGGGGGACCGTCAACCCGCGTCCACCACGCGGGACCTACTTGACGGCCTCCGCGGCGGACCGTCCCGCCACCCGTCCGGAGAACAGGCAGCCGCCGAGGAAGGTTCCTTCCAGGGCGCGGTACCCGTGCACGCCACCGCCGCCGAACCCGGCGGCCTCACCGGCGGCGTACAGGCCCGGCAGCACCTCGCCGGACGGGTCGAGCACGCGCGACGACAGGTCGGTGTGCAGGCCGCCGAGCGTCTTGCGGGTGAGCACCGAGAGCCGGACCGCGATCAGCGGACCCGCCTTCGGGTCGAGCAGCCGGTGCGGCTCGACGACGCGGATCAGCTTGTCCGTCAGGAAGTTGCGGGTCTGCCGGATCGCGTTGATCTGCATGTCCTTGCTCAGGCCCGCGGTCACCTGGCGGTCGCGCTCGACGATCACCTTCTCCAGCGCGGCCGCGTCGATGCGCGAGTCACCCGTCAGCGCGTTCATGCCGCGCGCCAGGTCCGCGACCGTGCCGGCCTGGATGAACTCCTTCGACTTCTGCGCGAACGCCTCGACCGGCGCGACCGCACCCGGCAGCGCGCGCTTCAGCACGGCCCTGGTGTCCTTACCGGTCAGGTCGGGGTTCTGCTCGGAGCCCGACAGCGCGAACTCCTTGCCGATGATCCGCTTGTTCAGCACGAACCACGAGTGCTCGTGGCCGTTCTTCGTGATGTGCTCCAACGCACCCAGCGCGTCGAAGCCGGGGAACAGCGGGATGGGCAGCCGCTTCCCCTCGGCGTCGAGCCACAGCGGCGACGGCCCCGGCAGGATGCGGATGCCGTGCCTCGACCACACCGGCGCGTAGTTCGCGATGCCCTCGGGGTAGTGCCACATGCGGTCGGAGTTGATGATCGCGCCGCCGGCCTTCTGCGTGATCTCCAGCATCGAGCCGTCCACGAAGTCCGGCACGCCGGCCAGCATGAACTCCGGCGGCTTGCCCATCCGCGCCGGCCAGTTCCTGCGCACCAGGTCGTGATTTCCGCCGATGCCGCCGGACGTGACGATCACGGCCTGCGCCCTGAAAGAGAAGTCGCCGGCGACCGTGCGCGACGACGGTTCCGCGCGGCCCACCGACGACGGCTCCAGCACGTCACCGGACACGCCTTCGCACACGCCGTCGACGACGTCGACGCTCGTGACCTTGTGGCGGAACCGGAGCGTCACGAGGCCCTTCGCGACGCCCTCGCGCACCCGCCGTTCGAACGGCTCGACGATGCCCGGCCCGGTGCCCCACGTGACGTGGAAGCGCGGCACCGAGTTGCCGTGCCCGTCCGCCAGGTAGCCGCCGCGTTCCGCCCACTGCACGAACGGGAACCAGCGCACCCCCATGTCGTGCAGCCACGCGCGCTTCTCGCCGGCGGCGAAGTCCACATAGGCCTGTGCCCACAGCCGCGGCCAGTGGTCCTCGTCCCGGTCGAACGCCGCCGAGCCCATCCAGTCCTGCAACGCCAGGTCGTGCGAGTCCCTGACCCGCAGCCGGCGCTGTTCCGGCGTGTCCACCATGAACAGCCCGCCGAACGACCACCAGGCCTGGCCGCCGAGCGACGCTTCCGGCTCCTGGTCGAGGAGGATGACCTTGCGACCCGCGTCCGCGAGCTCTGCGGTCGCGACGAGACCTGCGAGGCCCGCGCCGACGACGATGACATCCGCGTCATGTGCCATCGGGCGAGTCTAGTGGCGCGTCTCGGAACGTTGGCGAGGTAATCCACGCCCAGCAGGGCGCCTCGCGGCACCGCCCCCACGCCCCCGTACCACCAGTACGAGGACGTGGGGGCGGCACCACGATGCACCCGTCTGACCGCGAATTCCCCCGGCAACGTTCCGAGCCACACCACTAGATCGACCCCTGGTCACGCACGAGACCTGAGTCAATTTCACTTTTTGGGGGACCTGCGATGAGCTTCCGACCGGCGTCCGAGGTGGACTTCAGCACCCGCACCACGCGGTTCGTCGCGCCCGCAGCGGTGACGAACGGCGAGTTCGGCCTGTTCGAGTGGCGGATGGAGGCCCGCAGGCCGGGCGCGCGACCCCACTTCCACAAGACGTTCTCCGAGTCGTTCTACGTGCTCGAAGGCGAGATCACGCTGCTCGACGGCGACGAGTGGGTCCGCGCTGGTGAGGGAGATTTCTCGTACGTGCCGCCGAACCGCCCCCACGCGTTCCGCAACGACAGCGACGCACCGGTCAGGATGCTGATCCTCTTCGCGCCCGGCGTCGCCCGCGAGAACTTCTTCCTGGAGGTCGGCGGGGCGGGCGACCTCGACCCGGACGAGCTGCGGGCGTTCTACGAGCGCCACGACCAGTACAACCTGTGAAGGATGCCGCCGACCGCCACTACCGGTGAGGGGGGTTTCCGGAGTGCCGGTCGACGGCGGGTTGACCGCGGCGCGAGCACGAACCGCCTGCGGAAGGACAGTCCGACCTGGGGGTGTCAGAGCGTCCTGGCGACCAGCTCGAGCGCCAGCGGCCAACCACATTGTTGAACGTACAACCGCACGGCTGTGTTCCGGTCGGCTTTAGCTGTGACCAGGCTCAATTCCTTCAGGTTTCCTTCAGGTTCGGCCGGGTAGCTCACGGGGCGTGACGCATCGGCTGCCTACGATCACGAGCCTCGCCGAACTGGCGGGGTTCGTGGCTGACGACGTGTACGTGCGCTGGTCGAAGGGCCCGGACGCGGACGCCGCCACGACGTCGCGGGACTCGCTGACCGGCGTGGACCTGCCGGGGCTGTCCGCGAGCCCGTTGCGGATCGAACCGTGGTGGGCCGACCGGTCGCCCGAGCTGTGGGTGGCTCGCCGCCTGTTCGACTACCGGCACCTGCGTGATCTGCGGGGCGGGAACGTGCGCGCGTGGGTGCTGCGCGGCACCGAGGTGGGCCGCGGCCCGGACAACGAACCCCTGGTCCGCTGCCTGGAGGCGCTCGCGTGGGTGGCAGACAGCGCGTTGGACGAGTGCGCCGGCCTCGTGAACGCCCAGCACTCCGCCGAGTGGGGCCCTCTCGACCGCTCTAGTTCAGGTCGTTGAGCTTGCGTTCGGCGGCCTTGCGCGCCTTCTCGGCCCCGGACGTCACCCGCTTGGCGTCCTCCAGCCGTTCGGCCGCCCGGTCGAACGCCCGTTGCGCGGCCAGCTGGTCCGCCTGGGCCTCCCCGAGGGCCTGCTCGGCCTCGTCCAGCGCCTGCTGCGCCTCGGCCCGCTTGCGTTCCTGCCGCTCGCGGCGCTTGCGGGCCAGCGCGTCCTCGCCGTCCTGCGCGGGCTCCGGTTCGGGCAGCGTGAACCCGAACCCCGAGTACTCCAGCGACTTGGTGAGGTGACCGGCCCGGACGAGCTCGGCGGACTCCGGATCGGCCATGGCCGCCGTCAGGGTGTTGCGGACCTGGGTCACGGCGTCGTCCGCGAGCGGGCCCGTCAGCTCCAGCGTGCGGTAGACGAGGGCCTCCAGGAGCTCCTTGCGCTTGCGGCCGAGCTCTCGCATGGTCAGCTGTGCCGTGGACAGCCCCAGCGCCTCCTGGAGGCCCTCAGGGGCGTCCCGGACGAGCTTGTTGACGGCCCAGGCGCCCACGGTCGGCTTGCGCAGGTCCGCGATGGCCTTGGCGAGGTCCTTGTCGTCGGTCTGCTTGGCCGCGGCGTTGCGGGCCGCGGTGAACTCCTTCGGGGGCAGCCCGTAGAGCTCGTCGGCGACCGGCTTGAGGTCCATGGGCGCAAGGTAGCGCCTGAACAGCGAGCAGTCCTGCGGAATGACCTGAGCGCCACTCGTTCAACACCACGCCGTCCGCCCGCGTTGCAGAGTCGGGAGCGCGAATTCGGGTAAACAGGATGGAGACATGCACACCAGGTGGAGATGGGTCCTGTTCGGCCTCGGCATCGCCGTGGCCGCCCTCGGTCCGCTCGCGGCCAGGGAAGGCCCCTGGTACGCCTACGTGGTCGGCGGCCTGTGGTTCCTCATGGGCGCGACCGTGGCGTGGCGGACGGTGGGCCTCGGCACGAAGCTGACCGACGAGGGCATCACCTCGCACGGCATCGACCGGCAGACCGACATCGCGTGGTGCGACGTCGAGGCGGTCGAACCGAAGCGCAGCCGCAACCTGATCTTCTTCCACACCATCGCGCCGGAGGCCCGGCTGCGGCGCGGCAAGCACGTGCTGACCGAGCTGAGCCTGCTTTCGGTCAAAAAGGACTCGGTGCCGGAACGGACCGCGCGGCACGTGACGGAACTCCAGCAGGCGTTGAAAGCACATCGCGCCGGTTGCTCGTTGTGCGGTGCGCAGCCCAAACCCCTCGCCGCGGGCCAGAGCATCGTCGGTCGGCTGCGGGCGAGATTGCGCGCGCTATTGCGCTGAAACGGCGATCACTGCATCGTTGGTCGCGAGGATCCTGTTACACACCAACGCCGTTCACCGTTGACGCAGGTCTTGACATTCCCCTCTATCAGCTCTTGACTGGAGGGTGGTTGCTCGTTCCACGGCGGAAATGAAACGTGCAGCACTAAAAGTGCGCCCTTTCAAGCCTCTGAACAGTCCAATGTGGATCTGCGAAATGGGCTGAACCGACGATTGCCCCTCAGGGGTACGAAGAGATGCACTTCGGGGCACTCTTTCCCCACGAAGGGCACATGCGCCGTGAAGAACTGGAGACGCCGCACCGGAACGGTCTTGCTGACCGCGGTGCTGGGCACTACCGGGTTCGGCTTCGCCGCCACCCCTGCCATCGCGCAGAACGCACCGCAGCAGACCCCGGCCGCTGACAAGCAGCTGGACAAGGACGACCGCGCGCTCGTCGAGAAGGCCGGCCTGGAGGGCAAGCCGACCGTCGACCTGCTGGTCGCCGCAGAGCCCGGCAAGACCGACGCCGCGGTCAACGACCTCAAGGCGCTCGGCGCCACGGTCCAGAAGACCGAGAAGGACGTCGACTACGTCAAGGTCACCATCCCGCGGGAGAACGCGGAGAAGGCCGCCAAGCTCGCGTCGGTCGACAAGATCGACGTCGACGGCCTGGTCGCGGTGGACGACCCGCGTCCGCAGGGCATGGAGGCCCCGGCCCCGCAGAAGGCGCCGGACTCGAAGACCCCGCGCACGAACCCGTACATGCCGACGCAGGACACGCAGGCGGCGCAGTTCGCCACCGCGAACCCGAAGTGGGACGGCCGCGGCACCACGATCGCCGTGATCGACTCCGGCATCGACCTCGACACGCCCGCCCTGCAGACGACCAGCACGGGCCAGCGCAAGATCGTCGACTGGTACAACGCGAACGCCACGAACTCCGGCGACGGCACCTGGGTCACCATGACCAAGACCGGCAAGGTCGGCAAGTTCACCGACGGCGGCCGCGAGTGGACCGCGCCGGCGACCGGTGGCCCGTACTCGTTCGGCCGCTTCGCCGAGACCGCGGGCGACCTGAACCTCGCCAACAGCGAGACCGGCGGTGACATCAACCGCGACGGCGACCGCACCGACGTCTTCGGTGTCCTCCAGGACATCACGACGAAGGAGGTCTTCGTCGACGTCGACGGTGACGGCGACTTCACCAACAACAAGCGCATGATCGACTACAAGGTCAAGTACGACGTCGGCTACTTCGGTGTCGACAACCCCGCGACCCCGGTCGTCGACCGCGTCGCGTTCGTCGTGCAGACCGACCGCTCGATCTACGACAACGCGGGCACCCCGTTCGTGAACCTCGGCATCTCGGCCGCGCACGGCACCCACGTCGCCGGCATCACGGCGGCGCACAAGCTGTTCGACGGCAAGATGTCCGGTGCGGCCCCCGGCGCGAAGCTGATGGCCATCAAGGCGTGCCTCACCACCCCGTCCTGCACGAGCTCCGGTCTCATCGACGGTGTCCTCTACGCCGCGCGCAACGGCGCCGACGTCGTGAACATCTCCATCGGTGGCCTCCCGGCGCTCAACTACGACGCCCCGAACAACGCGCGTGCGGAGCTCTACAACCGCACGATCGACGAGTACAACGTCCAGCTGTTCATCTCTGCGGGCAACTCGGGCGCGGGCGCCAACACCGTCGGTGACCCGTCGATCGCCACCAACGCGGTGAGCGTCGGCTCGTACATCACCAAGGAGACCTGGCTCTCCAACTACGGCTCGAAGACCGCGCAGAAGCAGAACCTGCACGGCTTCTCGTCGCGCGGCCCGTCGGAGAACGGCGGCTTCAAGCCGAACATCGTCGCGCCCGGCTCGGCGATCTCCACCACGCCGCGCTGGCAGAACGGTGGTCCGGTGGCGGGCACCTACGCCCTCCCGCCCGGCTACTCGCAGTTCAACGGCACGTCGATGGCCGCCCCGCAGGCGACCGGTGCCGCCGCTCTGGTCGTGAGCGCGTACAAGGCCACGCACGACGGCCAGCGCCCCACCAGCGCCGAGCTGCGCTACGCGATCCAGCGCAGCGCGAACTTCGTGGACACCCTCGGTGCCTACGAGCAGGGCGCGGGTCTCTTCAACACCAACGCCGCGTGGAAGCTGCTGGACAAGCACTCCGTGCCGGACAAGGTCACCACGTCCGTCGCGGTCAACACCGTCCAGAGTGGACAGATCCTGCCCACCCCGAACGTCGGTGTCGGCATCCACGACCGTGAAGGCGTCACGGCGGGCCAGGAGTACACCCGCACCTACACGCTGACCCGCACCACGGGCCACGACGACGAGACGTACAACGTGTCGTGGAAGGGCAACGACGGCACGTTCACGGCCGCCAAGAAGGTCAAGCTGCCGCTGAACACGCCGGTCCAGTTCCCGGTCAAGGTCAAGGCCAAGACCCCCGGTGCGCACAGCGCCGTCCTGCAGCTCGACAACCCGGAGACCCCCGGCGTCGACGCGCAGACCATGAACGCCGTGTTCGCGTCGGAGAACTTCACCGCCGCCAACAAGTTCTCGGTCACCAAGTCGGGCACCATCGCGCGCAACCAGTCGACCAGCCTCTTCGTGAACGTGCCCAAGGGCACGACCGCGCTGAAGGTCGACATGACCGCCGGTGGCGCCGAGGCCGGCAAGGGCCAGGTCCGCTTCCTGCGCTACACCCCGCAGGGTCTGGGCTTCGACAGCAACACCTCGACCAACTGCTACAACCCCGACGCGGGCGCCGGTTGCGCCGGTGGCTCCCCGACGAGCCGCACGGTGGCCAACCCCATCGCCGGTGTCTGGGAGATCGTGATCGAGGCGCGCCGCACCTCCGACGCCGACTCGGCGCCGTACTCGGTGACCGCGTCCGTCCTCGGCACGTCGATCAGCCCGAACCCGGACGTCATCGCGTCCGGCACGGTCGGCACCCCGATCGAGCGCACCTACTCGGTCACGAACACGCAGGCCAGCTTCAACGGCCGGCTCGCGGCGGGTGCGGTCGGCAGCGCGAAGACGGCCCGTCCGTCGATCGCCAACCTGGCCTCGCAGCAGTACCCGATCACCGTCGCGCCGGGCTCGACGCGACTCACCGTCACGATCGGCAACACCACCGACGTGGCAGCCGACCTCGACCTGTCCGTGTACAACTGCACGTCCGGCAGCTGCGTGCTCGCCGGTCAGTCGGCTGACGCGGACTCCGAGGAGTCGGTGACGATCACCAACCCCGCCGCGGGCAACTGGATCGCGCTGGTGGACGGCTACGCGGTGCCCGCGGGCACCACGGAGTACGACTACTTCGACGTCTACACCGCGTCGTCCCTCGGCACGCTGGCGGTCTCCGACGCCAACGCCGAGCGCGCCGCCGGTGCGTCGTGGAACGCCACGGGCGTCATCACGCCGCTGGCCCAGCCCGGTGCCGGCCGCGTGCTGCGCGGTGAGCTCGAGGTCCGCACGGCCGACAACGCTGTGATCGGCAGCGGTGCGGTGATCGTGCAGGCGGTCAGCTAGATCCGTCAGGAACGCAGAAAGCCCCAGGATCCACGAGATTCTGGGGCTTTCTACGGTTCCGGCAACTTGTTGCCGATCGGTTCGTCCACGTCGATCGCGGACACACCTTTGATCAGATGCGCGTCTTCCACCTTGTCGACCGGCATCTCGGCGCGCAGGTAGCCGATTCTGGGATCCCGCGACTCGACGGTCGCGCCCAGCGCCTTCAGTGCCTGCTCGACCTCCTCGCTGCGTCCCTGCTGCACGGCGATCGTCAGTGGCACTGTGAGGTGGCCGTCGCGCTTCGCCTGCTCGATCCGGAACCTGTCCGGTGTGGCTGCTGACACGGCTGGCACCTCCGCCAAGGGCACGGCTGGAGACCCGTTCGTACCACAGCTCCCGAGAGCCAGCGCGCAAAACGCGACGGCGAGCGGTCTTCTCATGGATCTAGGACGGAGTGGCCGCCGCGGGCGGTTGCACGATCTTCGCGAACTCTTCCGGATGCGTCAGGTGAGCCACGTGACCTGCGCCTTCGATCGTGACCAGGGTGCCGCCGGTGTCCCGGACGACGTCCCACGCCGCTGGGCCGAACAGGTGATCCGTGTGCTCACCGACGATGACCGTGACCGGAATGTCCAGCTTCGGCGGCTCGTAGCGGTAGGCGACGGCGGCTTTGAGTTCGCGCAGCGTCGTGTCGAGCATGGTCTTCGCGTCTTCCCAGCGTTCGGGGGCGGTGTCGCGGAAGACCGGCTCGCCCGCGATCCGGACGACCATGATCTCCAGGGCCAGGTCGCGGTCGCCGTCCGCGAGCGCCTGCTCGTAGGCGTCGACGGCGGCGGGGTCGATGCCGATCGCCGGTTCGTACAGCACCAGCGCCCTGAGGTCGGTCCGCTCCTGCGCCGCGAGCAGGGCGATGATCCCGCCGTAGCTGTGGCCGATCAGGGTGGTGTCCTCGTGCCGGTCGAGGACGGCGTGCAGGTCGTCGACCTCGGTGCGCAGGCTGTACTCCGCAGGCAGCGGGACGCCGTTGCGACCGCGACGTTCGGGCGTTTCGGCCGGCTCGAGCAGGGCTTTCACCGGGGCCCAGTCGGCCGCGGTGCTCTGGGCGCCGTGCAGGATCACGTTCATGCCGCCGACGCTAGGGCTTGACACCGGTGTCAAGGTCAAGGCGTGTTGATCGGTGAACTGGCCGCCGAGTGCGGCGTTTCCGCTCGTTCGATCCGCCACTACGAGAAGTGCGGCCTGCTCACGTCGGAACGGTCCGGGAACGGCTACCGCGTCTACCGGCAGGCCGACGTCGAGACCGTGCGCCGGATCAAGGCGTTGCTCAACGTGGGCCTGCCCGTCGCGACCATCGCGCTGCTGCTGCCGTGCGTGGTGGACGCCTCGCCGCGCCTGGACCCGTGCGCGAACCTGCTGGCGACCCTGCACGCCGAGGTGGCCCGCCTGGACGACCAGGCCGCCGAGATCGCCCGGTGCCGCGGCCTGATCGCCGGCATCCTCGAACGCTCCGCGGCCTGACCCCTTTTGCGCGGACCCTCCGCTCGGTCCTACTGCTTGGGCCCCGCAAACGCTTGCTCCCGCAACGCCCCGTCCACGCTCTCGCCGAACACCCGCGCGTCCGTGTGCTGGTCGCCGGCGGGCTGCTGCTTGGTCTTCTGCGTGAGCGCGCGCGTCCTGATGTGCGGCAACGCCCCGTCGTGCTGCCGCTGCACCCAGTCGACGAGGTGCTCGCGCGTCAAACACCGGAGGTCCCAGAGCTTTCCGGCGTCGGCGGCGCTCACCAGCGCCCGCAACCGCACGAACCCCTGCGTCGCCTGCGTCACCTGGAGCACCGACACCCGGCCGTCCCACAGGTCGCTGGCCTCCAGCATGGACCGCATCTCCTGCCGCATCGCCTCGACCGGCACCGTCCAGTCGAGATCGAGCTCCACGGTCCCGAGCAACGCCGACTGCGTGCGCGTCCAGTTCTCGAAGGGAGTCTTGAGGAAGTACGAGGTCGGCAGCACCAACCGCCGGTCGTCCCACAGGTGCAGCACGACGTACGTGAGCGTGACGTCCTCGACCCGCCCCCACTCGCCCTCGACGACCACGACGTCGTCCAGTCGCACCGCGTCGCTGAACGCGATCTGCAACCCCGAGATCAGGTTGCCCAGCAACGACTGCGCGGAGAACGCCGCCACAGCACCGATGACAGCCGCCGAAGCCAGCACGGTCGACCCCACCGCCCGCGCGCCGGGGAACGTCATCAGGATCGCCCCGACCGCCAGCACGCCGATGACCACCAGCACCAGTCGCCGCACCAGCACGACCTGCGTGTGCACCCGCCGCGCGTGCCGGTTGTCCGTGACGTCGGTCCGGATCCGCGACAGCGACAGGTCCACCAGCGTGCTGATCAACGCGGCCAGCAACCAGGCCCCGGCCAGGATCAACGCGATCCCCAGCACGTGCAACGTGACGGGCGCGTCCACCGGGTACGCGCTGAGCGTTATCTGCGCGGCCAGCAGGGCCCCGAACACCTGACCGGGCCGGTACATCCGGCCGCTGTGGCTGAACCGGCGCACCAACCGGTGGACCACCTCCACCACCAGCAGTGCGAAGGCCACCGAGCAGCCCAAGACGACGAAAAGCACTGTGCCTCCTCCCGTGTATCGGGAACGGGTACCCGGCGGCCGGCGCGGCAGACACCGTGAACCGGCTCTCAGTCGCGCGCCTTGAAACCGGGGTCGCGGGGGGACCTGTCCTGATCGGACTCGCGCGCCTGCCGGAGGAGCCGTACTGGCTCGCCTGGCAGGCCCCCTGTTCGACGCACGCGGGGCCTCAGCGTGCGGTCCACGCGAACGTGAGGTCCCCGCGTGCCGTTTGGCTGCGGCGTGTCGGAGCGTGACACGCCGAGGAGGCCGGTCGGCGGATTTCAGGCGCAGGACGCCAGGCAATCCGCTGTCGCCTGGGTCACGGCCCTTGCGTCCCGAGTTTGAGTCTGCAAGACTCAAACCATGCTCACGACGACGGAAGCGCTGGACCTGGTCGAACGCGCGACCTCGCCCGAGGCGCTGTTCGGACCCCGCACCACCGACCCCGACCTGTGCCGGGAGGCGCGGCGCCGGTACCGCGCGCTGTCCTCGGTCCTGCACCCCGACGTGGTCGGCCCGGCCAACACCCGCGCCCACGCCGCCCAGGCCGAGCTCACCCGCCTGCACCACGAGTGGGTCAACGCGAAGACCGTCACGCTGACCACCAGGACCGGCGCCTACCGGATCGGCGAGCCGTTCGCGGTCGGCAGCATCGCCAACCTGTACGAGGCCGACGGCCCGTACGTGGTCAAGGTCGTCCGCAACCCCGGCCTCAACCCGCTGCTGCACGGCGAGTGGGAGGCGCTGCGCAGGCTCGAACGCTTCACCGACCGCAACGCGTGGCTGCGCCCGTTCTACCCGCGGCTCCTCGACACCTCGGGCGAGACCGCGAAGGGCTCCCGGGCGTTCACGGTGCTCGACCCGCTCAGGGACGGCTTCGTGACGCTCGAAGAAGTCCGCGAAGCGTTCCCGGACGGCCTGGACGGGCGCGACTACGCCTGGATGCACCGCAGGCTCCTGAAAGCGTTGGCCGGTGCGCACCAGGCCGGGCTCGTGCACGGCGCGGTCACCGGGGACAACGTCCTGGTGCACCCCGAACAACACGGGATCGTCCTGGTCGGCTGGTCGTTCGCGGTGCAGGAGAACGAACGGCTGATGGCGACCAGCAAGACGATCGAGTACCCGCCGGAAGTCGTGAACAACGACCCGGTCACCGCGGCCACCGACGTCCACATGGCACACAAGCTGATGCTCGAACTCCTGCAGCCCGAAGAAAACGGGCAGCGCCGGTTCGCCAGGGGCTGCATGCAGGACGACCCGCGCCGGCGGCCGGACGCCGCCGACCTGATCGGCGAGTACGACGAACTGCTCGAAGAACTCTACGGGCCGAGGACCTTCCGCCCGTTCACGATGCCCAAGACAGGAGAATGACCATGGGACACGGCAGCTGGGACGACAACGCGTACGCCGCGGCCAGGACCTTCCGCGCCGCCAAGGGAATCGCGGACTTCGGCTACACCGCCTCGGTCAAGTCGACGCCGGCGTCGAGCTGGAAGGCGGCGCCGAGCCTCGACCCGTTCAAGGTCGCCTTCCGCGAGTGCAGAGACTCGGCCGACCACGCCGACTCGACACCGATCGCCGTGCTGTTCGACGTCACGGGCTCGATGGGCAGCGTGCCGATGATCATGCAGGGCAAGCTCGGCAAGCTGCACGGGTTGTTGCAGCGCAAGGGATATCTCGCCGACCCGCAGCTGATGTTCGGCGGGATCGGGGACGCCGACAGCGACCGCGTGCCGTTGCAGGTCGGGCAGTTCGAGTCGGACAACCGGATGGACGAGCAGCTGCGCGACATCTTCCTCGAAGGCAACGGAGGTGGGCAGAAGAGCGAGTCGTACGAGCTGGCGGCGTACTTCGTCGCACGGCACGTCGTCACGGACGCCTGGCAGAAGCGCGGCCGCAAGGGCTACCTGTTCATCATCGGCGACGAGCTGAACAAGCCGCGGCTGGAGGCCAGGCACATCCGCCGGGTCATCGGCGACGACGTCAAGCAGGACATCGACCCCGTGTCGGTGTACCGCGAGCTCGCCAAGAAGTGGCACGTCTACTTCATCCTGCCCAACCAGTCGTCGTACTTCCACGACGACAGCATCGGTGAGCACTGGCGCGCGATCCTCGGCCAGAACTTCCTCAAGCTGGACGACCCCGGCGCGGTGTGCGAGCTCATCGCCGCCACGATCGGGCTGGAGGAGCAGGTCGTCGACCTCGACCAGGCGCTGGTCGACCTCGCCGAGGTCGGGTCGGCCGCCGAACGCGACGCCGTCGGCAAGGCGCTGGTCGCCGTCGGCAACAGCAAGCGCGCGGTCGTGGCGGCACCGCTCGGCATCGACGGCCCCGACGACGTGGCGCTGTCGTGAACGACCACGTGATCGTCGTCGGGCTCGGGTTCGGCGACGAGGGCAAGGGAGCGGTGGTCGACGCCCTGTGCGCGGACGGGCCGGTCGACAGGGTCGTGCGGTTCAACGGGGGCGCGCAGGCCGCGCACAACGTGATCGTCGACGGTCGGCACCACACGTTCAGCCAGTTCGGGTCCGGCACGCTCGCGGGCGTGCCGACCTGGCTCTCCCCGCACGTTCTGGTCGAGCCGATCGCACTGGCCACGGAGTCGCGCGAACTCGAGGCGATCGGCGTCGACGACCCGCTCTCGCTGGTGTCGATCGCGGCCGGCGCCCTGCTCACCACGCCGTTCCACGTGGCCGCGAACCGGGCCCGCGAGAACGCCAGGGGCGAGAACCGGCACGGCTCGTGCGGCAAGGGCATCGGCGAGACGGCCTGGTACGGCCTGCTCGCCGGCCACACGAAGGGCGAGGTCGTCGAGGGACAGGAGGTGCTCGGCTACCCGGGCCCTGCTCCCAGGGTCGGCGACTGCCTGAACCCGCGCACGCTGCGGCAACGCCTGGACGTGCTCGCGAAGTTCTACGAGCCGCTGATCGGCGACGGCATCAGCGTCGACGAGCTGGTCGTGCTCTACCGCGCGTTCGCCGACGCCGTGCGGATCACGGGCGCCGAACTGCCCGAGGGCCGGATCGTCTTCGAGGGCGCCCAGGGCGTGCTCCTCGACGAGACCCACGGCTTCCACCCGCACACCACCTGGTCCACGGTCGTCCCGCGCAACGCCCGCGAGCTGCTCCAGGGCAGCCCGGCCCGCGTGATCGGCGTGACCAGGACCTACCAGACGCGGCACGGGGCGGGGCCGCTGCCGACCGAGGACGCCGGGGTCCTCGCGAGGTTTCCCGAGGCGCACAACGGGACGGGGGAGTTCCAGGGTGCGTGGCGGGCGGGCCACCTCGACGCCGAACTGCTGCGGTACGCGGTCCGGTGTTGCGGTGGCGTCGACGGACTGGCCGTGACGCACCTGGACGCGACGGGGCTGCAGGTCTCCACCATCGAGGGGTTGGTGGAGCTGACGGACCCCGTGGCGTACCTCAGCGACCTGCTGGGGGTGGGTGTGGAGGTCACGGGGGCGGGGCCGAGCCGCGCCGACTACCAGGTGCGCACGCCGGTCCGGAACTGAGAGGGGAGAATCGCGGCCATGATCGAGTCGACTCTGGTGTCGGTGGACGTGATCGTGCTGCGGTTCGACCCGGACGCGCGCGCGGTGCTCGTGGGAGTCGCACCGCGCGCGCACGAGCCGTTCGCGGACGAGCTGGCCCTTCCCGGCGTGCTGCTGGGCAGGGGCGAACGCCTGCGCGACGCCACGACCAGGGCCGTCGTCGGCAAGCTCGGCCTGGCCGAGGACTCGGTGACGGCGACGGGCCAGCTCGCCACGTTCGACGAACCGTCCCGCGACCCGCGCGGCCCGACGCTGTCGATCGCGCTGTGGGCCACGGTCACCCGTCCGCGCGAGGTCCAGGGCCTGACCTGGGCACCGCTCGACGCCATGCCCCCGCTGGCCTTCGACCACGACCGGATCGTCGCCGACTGCCGCCCGATGTTCGCCGACAAGCTGTGGCGCGACGTGGCGTTCACCGCCGGCCTGCTGGGACGTGAGTTCACGACGGCGCAGGCGCTCGACGTGACCGAGTCGCTGACCGGCGACCGGCCCTACCCGGCCAACCTGGGCCGCACGATGGACCGCGTGCCGGGGCTGAGCCGCACCAGCGAGCACGCGGCCGCGCTGCCGAAGGGCGGACGTCCGCCGCTCGTGTGGAAGTGGGACAACACCGCTAGCGCGGCAGTTCGGGCTTGAACAGCCAGCGCGTGAGCAGGTCGCGGTGCCCGGCGAGCGAGATGAAGTCCTCGGTCGTCGCCACCCCGTGCCGGTTGCGCGCACACCACTCCCGCAGCAGCGCGAAGAACGAGTCGTCGCCCATCTCGCGCCGCAACGCGTGCAACGTCAGCGCCCCGCGCTTGTAGACGCGGTCGTCGAACCAGTCGGCCCGCGCGGGCCGTCCGATGACGATGTTCTGCGGCAACCGGCGCAGCAGATCCCGCGCCGCAGCGGCACAGGCGTCCGCGGAACGGCCGCCCGACGCCTCCGACCACAGCCACTCCGAATAGCAGGCGAAGCCCTCGTTGAGCCAGATGTGCTCCCACGCGGCGATGCCGACGGAGTTGCCGAACCACTGGTGCGCCAGCTCGTGCGCCACCAGCCGTTCCGCACCGCGGCGCCCGTCCACGTGGTTCGACCCGAACGTCGACAACCCCTGCGCCTCGACGGGAACGTCCAGCGCGTCGTCGGTCACCACCACGGCGTAGCGGGCGAACGGGTACGGCCCGAAGAGCGACGAGAACAGCTCGATCATCGCGTTCTGCCGGCCGAAGTCGTGTGCCACCAGCCGCTTCAGCCGGGCAGGCGCCCAGATGCCGGGCAGCGCCTCGACGTACTGTCCGATCTGGACGGTCGCGAGGTAGGTCGCCATCGGCGCGGCCATCGAGTACGTCCACCGCGTCGTGCTGCCGGAGACCTTGCCGTCGACCAGCACCCCGTTGCACACCACCGTGTACGGCGAGGGCGCGGTGACCTCCAGGTGGTACGACGCCTTCGACGACGGGTCGTCCAGGCACGGGAACCACGACGGCGCGCCGATCGGCTGCGAGGCCACGATCGAGCCGTCCGTCAGCTCGTCCCAGCCGAGGTCGCCCCACTCGGGCGTGGAGATCGGGCGCGGCGTGCCCGAGTACCGGACGTCGACCGAGAACGCCCCGCGCACGGCCGCCCGCACGTTCAGGACCCCTCCGGCGTGCCCGTACCGCACGGGCCTGCCGTTCACCAGCACCTTCGAGATCCGCAGGGACCCGAAGGACAGCGAGAACGACGACAGGGGAGAAGGACAGGAAGCCTGCAGCACCGCGCGCCCGGAGAGGCGCGCGGAGTGCGGCTTGTAGTCAAGCTCTAGCGCGTAATGGTGTACGGAGAAGCTCATGTCCACGCGGAGATCGGGTTGCCCAGCCAACGGGTTCCCGACGGTACATCCTCTCCGCGCATGACGAGCGAGGCGGGTCCGATGGTCGTGTGGTCACCGACGGACGCGCCCGGCAGCACGATGCCGTGCGGGCCCAGAGTGGACCCGGCGCCCAGTTCGACGCGGTCCATCCGCAGGATCCGGTCGTGGAACAGGTGCGTCTGCACGACGCAGCCCCGGTTCACCGTCGCGCCGGCGCCGAGCCTCACCAGGTCCGCCTCGGGCAGCCAGTACGACTCGCACCACACGCCGCGGCCCACGGACGCGCCCAGCGAGCGCAGCCACAGGTTCATGATCGGTGTGCCACCGGAGAACCCGATCAGCCACGGCACCGCGAGGACCTCGACGAACGTGTCCGCCAGCTCGTTGCGCCACACGAACGCCGACCACAGCGGGTACTCGCGGGTCTTGAACCGGCCCACGAGCGTCCACTTGGCGATCACGGCGACCAGGCACGCGGCCACGCCGGCGCCGAGCAGCACCAGGCCGGACGCCCAGATTCCGAACTCCTTCAAGGCGAACAGGACGAGCACGACCAACGCGACGTTCAGCATCACCGGGACGAACCGGCACAGCTCGACCAGCGCCCGCGCCCACATCAGGTGCTTGGGCGGGTCGAACGTGCGCGACTGGTCCGACACCTCGGCGGCGCGCGGCAGCTTCATCGGCGGCATGCCCAGGTACGACGACCCGGCCTTGGCGCGCTTCGGGGCCGCCGACAGCACGCCGACGAGCCCGCCCTTCGGCACCGCGCGACCGGGCGCGGTCATGCCCGAGTTGCCCAGGAACGCCCGCTTGCCGACGCGCGCGGTGGCGATGCGCAGCCAGCCGCCGCCCAGTTCGTAGGACGCGACCATCGTGTCGTCGGCCAGGAACGCGCCGTCGCCCACGCGGGTCATCTTCGGCAGCGCGACGACCGTGGAGGCCTCGACGCGGCGGCCGACCTTCATGCCCAGCAGCCGCAGCCACACCGGCGTGAACAGCGACGCGTACAGCGGGAACAGGGCCGAGCGCGCGTTGTTCATCAGGCGCTCGGTCGTCCACGCCGCCCACGCCACGCGGCTGTGCACGGGGTAGTGGCCCTCGCGCATGCCGATGCCGAGCAGCCGCACGGCCACCAGCACGATCAGCGCGTACGAGCCGAACCAGATCGCGGACGCGACCGGGACGTCCCACAGCGCCGACGTCGGCGTGACGGGCCGGCGCAGCACGTACAGCACCGCCGGAGCGGCCGCGAGCAGCGGCAACGCGGCCAGCAGGCCGGACGAGACGCCGTACATGAGGTTCCAGAAGCGCGACCGGGTGGGGCGGCGGGACGGGAACGCCCGCGCGGCCTTGCCCTCGCGCGTGGCCGGTACGCCCGACCAGCGCTGGCCGGTCGGCACGGAGCCGGTGACGCCACTGCCGGGGGCCACCTCGGCCCGCTTGCCGATCCGCGCGCCGGGGAACAGCGTGCTGCGGGCACCGATGGTCGCGCCCGCGCCGATCCGGATGCGGCCGATGCGCAGCCGGTCGCCGTCGATCCACCAGCCGGACAGGTCGACCTCGGGCTCGACGGCGGCGCCGCGGCCCACCTTCAGCATGCCCGTGACGGGCGGCAGCGAGTGCAGGTCGGCGCCTTCGCCGATCTTCGCGCCCAACGCCCGCGCGTAGTGCGTGACCCATGAGCCGGAGAGTTCGGTGGCGCGCGACATCTGCGCCAGCATCTCCGCGGTCCACAGTCGCAAGTGGACGGAACCGCCGCGCGGGTAGGTACCCGGCTTCACGCCGCGCAGCAGCAACCGCGCGCCACCGGCGGAGATCGCGAGCCGTCCGGCGGGGCTGAGGAACACGGCGAACCCGGCCGCGACCCACCACCACGACACCGACGTCCAGCCCAGGACGTTCGACAGCGCCGTGAGGGCGACGACCCAGCGCGCGCCGGCGATCGTGAGCAGCGGGACCATCAGCAGCGTCTGCACGACGCCGGTCCAGCGCGGCGTCGGCGCGACCTCGCGCACCTCGGCCTGCTCGCCGTACGACTCCAGCCTGCGGGCCAGCTTGTAGAGCGTCGGGTTCTGGTAGACGTCCTGCACCGACGTGCTCGGGTAGCGCGTGCGGATCAGCGAGACCAGCTGCGCGGCACCCAGCGAACTGCCGCCGGACGCGAAGAAGCTGGCGCCCTCCGACGCCGGACCGGAGCCCAGCACGGCCGCCCACTGCTCCGCCAGCCAGCCTTCGAGGCCGCTGAACACCACGCCCGCGGTGTCCATCGACTCGAGCGGCCACGGCAGCGCGGCGCGGTCGACCTTGCCGGACGTGCGCGTCGGCAGCGTGTCGACGACCGCGAGCAGCGGCACGAGCGCGGCCGGGAGTTCGGTGCGCAGCCGTTCGACGGCTGCTTCCTGGTCGAACTCGCCGTCGGTGACGACGTAGCCGACGAGGACCTGGTTGCCGCCCCGCGTCGTGCGCACGGCCGCGGCGGCACCCGCGATGCCGTCCAGCGCGGACAGGGCGGCGTCGACCTCGCCGAGTTCGATGCGGCGGCCACCGAGCTTGATCTGCTCGTCCGCGCGGCCGAGGAAGACGAGGCCCTCCGGTTCGGCGCGGACCATGTCACCGCTGCGGTACGCGCGGTCCCAGCCCATCGAGGGCAGCGGCGCGTACTTCTGGGCGTCCTTCTCGACGTCCAGGTAGCGCGCCAGGCCGACGCCGCCGATGACCAGTTCGCCGGACTCGCCCATGGGCACGACCTCGCCCCGGTCGTCGACGACGACGAGTTCCCAGCCGTCGAGCGGCAGGCCGATGCGGACCGGGCCGGTGCCCGTCATCTGCGCGGCGCACGCCACGACCGTGGCTTCGGTCGGGCCGTAGGTGTTCCAGACCTCGCGGCCGTCGACCGCGAGGCGTTCCGCGAGCTCGGGCGGGCAGGCCTCGCCGCCGAAGATCAGCAGCCGCACGTCGTCCAGCGCCTCGACGGGCCACAGCGCGGCCAGCGTCGGGACCGTGGAGACGACGGTGATCTCCTGCTCGACCAGCCACGGGCCGAGGTCCATGCCCGTGCGCACCAGCGAACGCGGCGCGGGCACGAGGCAGGCGCCGTAGCGCCAGGCGAGCCACATCTCCTCGCACGAGGCGTCGAACGCGACCGACAGACCCGCGAGCACGCGGTCCTCCGGCCCGATCGGCTCGTCCTGGAGGAACAGCCGCGCCTCGGCGTCGACGAACGCGGCCGCGTTGCGGTGCGTGACGGCGACGCCCTTGGGCTTTCCGGTCGAACCGGACGTGAAGATGATCCAGGCGTCGTTGTCCAGCCCCGGTTCCCCCGGGACGCCGAGCGGGGTGCCGTGCAGCACAAGGGATCGGCCCTCGCCGAGCACGGCACTCACTTGTGCCTCAGTGAAAACGAGCTCGGCGCGCTCGTCCGGGTCCTCGAAGTCGACGGGCACGTAGGCCGCGCCGGCGGCGAGGGTCGCGAGGATCGAGACGTAGAGGTCGACCGTCCCGGACGGCACGCGGATGCCGACCCGGTCGCCGACCCCGACGCCCTCGGCCGCGAGCTTTTCCTTGAGTTCCAGTACTTCTGTGATCAGTGCGCGGTACGTCAGCGCGGTGGTGCCGTCGTCGACGGCCAGCGCGTTCGGGTGCTTCTCGGCACTCGCGCGCAGGATGTCCAGGAGGGTGCGCGGTGTCGGCGCCTGCCCTGCGGTGAACATCGATGGGAGGACAACGGGTTCAGCCGCGATCGTCACTTCAGCGTCACTTCTCACCCTCTCGGCAACTGGTAGCCGACCAACTTTACAGTCCCGTAACCATTACCTCTCGCCGGAGTACGCGTCCTCACAGGTGACCTCAGTCACCGCAACACTTTCGAGTGACTTCTCCGCCTGGTGCCGCGCGAGGTTCCACTCCCGCCAGTCCTTCTCGACGACGGCCGTCTTCCGGTTCTTGATGTACTGCAAGGCACACGAGCGTTCCTGTGCCGGCAGGCGGACCAGTGCCGGCACCGCGTCCTCCGACAGTTGCGACAGGTAGTACGTGTCGATCTTCTGCGTCGCCTCGAACCGCGACACGTTGTAATCGGCAACCACCCGTTCGGGGTTCATCGCCACCACGGCGAGGAAGAACGCCACGCCGGTCGCCACCACTGCCTTGGGCAACCACTTGGCGCGCAACGAGATCCCGCCCGCGATCACCATCAGGTACACCACGGCCAGCCACACCTCGCACGACGCCACGAGCAACCGCAGCACCGTCCACCCGTACGCCTGCTGGTAGAACCACATGCGGCTCAACGCACTCGCCACGATCACGAGCGTGAGCACCGCCAACGCCCCGAGCAGACCCTTGAGCCACAACTGTTCCCGCCGCGTTTGCTTCGCCGCGAACCGCGCGACACCGGCGATTACGCCAAGCGTGAGAACGGTGACCCACAGCAGCTGCCAGAACCCGGACCGCGCGTACTCGGCGAACGTCACCCCGGCCGTCTTCATGACGTAGGCCTCGCCCCCGAACAACACGGCGAGCTGCGTCCCCACGAACCCGGCGAACAGCACCACCAGCACCCCGACCGGCAACCCGTAGTCCTTGAGCCGCAACGACCCGGGCTTCTGCTCCTCGTCCTCCCCGATCTCCGCCGGCGCCGCCACCAGGTAACAGGCGCCCAACGCCCCGAACGCCGCAACGACCCCGTAGAACGTCATCTGCACGTACACGCCGATGTCGAGGTCCGGGATCAGCCCTTCGAGGAAGTCGTTGAACCCCTTGTCGGCCCCCGCCAGCAACGACCCGAACACCACGAGCAGCACCAGCGCCACCCCGACGGAGATGAACGGCCGGATCCCCACCGGCCCGCGGCGCTGGAACCCCTTGGCCACCCAGGGAATCGACCGCAGCGCCCCCAGCCCGACACCGACCGCCCCGAACACGAGCCCCTTGACCGTCCTGCCCCCGGCCATCGCGATCGACCCGCACACCATCGAGGCCATCAAGCTCAGCGGGAACACCCACTCGGCCGCCCGCAGAAAGCCCATCGCGAGGAACGCGAGCGCGGCAGCCAGCCACAACGCCCGCTCGACGGTCGGCCTGCCGGCGTAGAACAGCACGCCGCCGATGCCGACCAGCCCGGCGAGGAACCAGCCGACGCCGTTGTTGGGCACGGCCAGGAACGCTCCGGCGAGGCCCGCGACCAGACCTGCCACCAGCGCCTTCGTCGGCGCACCCGTGGTGGGTGGGCGCCACCAGGGCATGAACGGCAGGCCGGGGGCCTGGACGGCGGCTGCCGCGGGGTAGCGGGGCGGTGCCTGCCAGGGCGAGGCCGGGGGCAGGGTGGCGGTGACGACCTCGGCTGGGTGCAGCGGAGGGGTGGGAGCCGCCGCGGGCGTGGGTTCCGCGACCCCGGCGTCCTTGGCGGGCGGCGTGACCTTGGCAGCCTTCGCGTCGGCCGTGGTCTCGGCGCTCTTGGCGGGCGGCGTGGCCTTGGCGTCTTCGGCAGGTGGCGTGGTCTCGGCGCTCTTCGCGGGCGGCGCGGCCTCGGTGCCCTTCGCGTCCGACGGATCTTGTCGGACCTCCTGAGTAGGTTGGGTCGCGGGGGACTCCGATTCAGGGGTACCCCTGCGCGAGCCCGCCCCGGTCTCCTCCACGGGGTCCGGCGAGCCCCCAGATCCCGCCGGCTCCCCGCCCCCGGCCGTCGGCCGGTACCCGACCTTCCGGAAGTTGCGGTACTTCGGCCGCCCCGAGCCCTTCTCAGAGGGCGTCGAGCCCGTCGAGTCACTCATGTCTCTCTCCCAAAGCCCCAACGAGGGCATGCGTCATCGCCGCACCGCGGTCACCCAAGACCGGGCACGCTCACCAGGCCAAGCTCAACGAGGCAAAGTCACCCGGATGCACGATCCGGGGTCCACGACGGCGATCACGCCGCCGTGCAGGTCCACCACCCACCGGGCGATGGCGAGTCCGAGCCCGGTCCCGCCACCGCCCGCCCTCTCCCCGCGGGTGAACCTCTCGAAGATCCGCGACCGGTCGGCCGGGGCGATCCCTGGCCCTTCGTCGCGCACCTCCAGCACCACTCCGGCAGCGGACGCGTACCCCGCCACGGACACCAACCCCCCGGTGGGTCCGTGGCGGGCCGCGTTGTCCACCAGGTTCACGAGAACCTGGTGCAACCGCTCCCCATCAGCGAAAACGGTCAGCGAGCCGGACACGTCGATCGAAAACGAAGCCGACGGAGCAGAAACCGACGCCTCCGCCACGACATCGGCGACCAGGGACGACACCGACAGCGTTTCCCGGTTCAGGGACAGCACGCCGGCATCGATCTTCGACAGGTCGAGCAACTCGGTCACCAGCCGCCCGAGCCGTTCGGTCTGGGCGAGCGCCGTCCGCATGGTCGCCGCGTCAGCGACGGCCACCCCGTCCACCACGT
The DNA here is from genome assembly GCF_030269365.1 of Lentzea sp. NBRC 102530. GTDB lineage: Bacteria > Actinomycetota > Actinomycetes > Mycobacteriales > Pseudonocardiaceae > Lentzea. Next base: position 166,001 of record NZ_BSTF01000017.1, on the reverse strand, counting down.
TCTCCAGCACCGCCTGCAACGCCGAGATCGGCGTCCGCAGTTCGTGCGACACGTTCGCGATCAGCTCACGCCGTTGCTGGTCGGCCGCGGCCAGGTCGGCGGCCATGACCGTGAACGCCTCCGCCAGCTGCCCGACCTCGTCCGACGAGGTCGACCGCACCGTGCGCGAGTAGTCCCCGGAAGCCATCGAACGAGCGGCGGACGTCATCTCCCGCAACGGCGAGGTCATGCCGTGCGCCAGCAGCTGCGAGGTCAGCAGGCCCAGGATCAACGCCATCAGCGTCGTCTGCGCCGGCAACCACCCCGTCACGTACCGGAAGTAGGCGAACGAGACACACCCGGACACCACGATCACGATGCCGAGCTTGAGCTTGATCGACCGCACCGAGTCCAGTGGACGCGGCAGCATGTCCAGCAGCTCGAGCAACCGCCTCACGACGGCACCTGCCGAGGCACCTCCAGCGCGTACCCCACCCCGTGCACGGTCCGGATCAGGTCCGCGCCGAGCTTGCGCCGCAACGCCTTCACGTGCGAGTCGACCGTCCGCGACGACGCCCCCTCGTGCCATCCGCAAGCCTCCGCCAGCAACCGCTCACGAGCCTGCACGGCAGAAGGACGCTCGGCCAGAAAGACAAGCAGGTCGTACTCGGTGGGCGTCAGATGAGCCTCGACGCCCGCCCGGGACACCCGCCGCGAAGCCAGGTCGATCAGCAGATCACCCAACTCCAGCGAACGCGACGACACCGCACGAGACACCCGGCGCAGCAAGACGTGCACCCGCGCCGCGAGCTCCCGCATCGAGAACGGCTTCGTCAGGTAGTCGTCCGCCCCGACGGCGAGCCCGACCAGCAGGTCGGTCTCGTCCCCGCGGGCCGTCAGCATCAGCACCGGCACCGACCGCGACGCCTGGATCCGCCGGCACACCTCCAGCCCGTCGAACCCCGGCAGCATCACGTCGAGCACCACCAGGTCGGGCAGGAACGAAAAAGCCGAGGCCACCCCGGTCGGACCGTCGTGCGCGACCGCCACCTCGAAGCCCTCCGCCCGCAGCCGCGCGGCCACGGACTCGGCGATCGTGATGTCGTCCTCGACGACGAGCACCCGGCGCTGACCTGTCATGCCGGCGACTTTATGTCCATGTCGTGGAGGACGCCGGGACAAGTTGTGAAGATCGTGTGCAGAAGACCGGGGTAGGTTCGCACCATGAACGTCCTCGAAGCGGTCCTGGAGAGGATCACCTACGCCAACGAGGACAACGGCTACACCGTCGCCAAGGTCGACACGGGCCGGGGAGACCTGGTCACGGTCGTGGGCGCGCTGCTCGGCGCGCAGCCCGGCGAGTCGATCCGCATGCGCGGCACCTGGGGTTCGCATCCGCAGTACGGCAAGCAGTTCCACGTCGACGACTACACGACGATCCTGCCCGCCACCATCCAGGGCATCCGCCGCTACCTCGGCTCCGGCCTGATCAAGGGCATCGGCCCGGTGCTCGCGGACAAGATCGTCACCCACTTCGGCGTGCAGGCGCTCGACGTCATCGAGAACGAACCGCACCGGCTCATCGAGGTCCCCAAGCTCGGCCCGAAGCGCACCAAGCTCATCGCCGACGCCTGGGAGGAGCAGAAGGCCATCAAGGAGGTCATGGTCTTCCTCCAGGGCGTGGGCGTCTCCACGAGCCTCGCCGTCCGCGTCTACAAGCAGTACGCGGACAAGTCGATCGACGTGGTCAAGAACGAGCCCTACCGGCTGGCCGCGGACGTCTGGGGCATCGGCTTCAAGACCGCGGACGTCATCGCGAAGGCCGTCGGCATCCCGCACGACAGTCCGCAACGGGTCAAGGCGGGCCTGCAGTTCACGCTGTCCGAGGCCACCGGCGACGGCAACTGCTACCTGCCCGAACAGGCCCTCATCGCGGACGCCATCAAGATCCTCCAGGTCGACACCGGCCTGGTCATCGACTGCCTCGCGGAACTCGTCGACGAGGAGGGCGTGGTCAGGGAGGAGCTCCCGGACGACGAGATCGCGATCTACCTCGTCCCGTTCCACCGCGCGGAGATCTCGATGGCCGCGCAGCTCAAGCGGCTGCTGCACACCGACGCCGACCGGATGCCGAGCTTCCAGAGCGTCGACTGGGACAAGGCACTCGCCTGGCTCGGCACCGAACTCGAACAGCACCAGAAGGAAGCCGTCCAGCTCGCCCTGACCAAGAAGGTGGCCGTGCTGACCGGCGGCCCCGGCTGCGGCAAGAGCTTCACGGTCCGCTCGATCGTCCGGCTCGCCCTGGCGAAACGGGCGAAGATCGTGCTCGCCGCGCCCACCGGCCGGGCCGCGAAGCGCCTCACCGAACTGACCGGCCACGAGGCACGCACCGTCCACCGCCTGCTCGAACTCAGGCCCGGCGGCGACGCGGCCTACGACAGGGACCACCCGCTCGACGCCGACCTCGTGGTCGTCGACGAGGCCTCGATGCTGGACCTGCTGCTGGCCAACAAGCTCGTCAAGGCCGTCCCGCCCGGCGCCCACCTGCTGCTCGTCGGCGACGTCGACCAGCTGCCGTCGGTGGGCGCGGGTGAGGTGCTCAGGGACGTGCTCGCCCAGGGCAGCCCGATCCCGAACGTCCGCCTCACCCACATCTTCCGGCAGGCCCAGGAGTCCGGCGTCGTCACGAACGCCCACCGCATCAACAGCGGCGACTACCCGATCGTCCAGGGCATGCCCGACTTCTTCCTCTTCAGCACCGACGAGGCCGAGGAGGCGGCGAGCACGACCGTCGACGTCGTGGCGAACCGCATCCCGCGCAAGTTCGGCCTCGACCCGCGCAAGGACATCCAGGTCCTGGCCCCGATGCACCGCGGACCGGCCGGAGCGGGCACGCTCAACACCGTGCTCCAGGAAGCGCTGACGCCGTCCAGGGAGAACCTGCCGGAGAAGCGCTTCGGCGGCCGGGTGTTCAAGCTGGGGGACAAGGTCACCCAGATCCGCAACAACTACGACAAGGGTGCGAACGGCGTCTTCAACGGCACCCTCGGCGTGGTCATCGCGCTCGACACCGTCGAGCAGAAGCTCACCATCCGCACCGACGAGGACGAAGAGGTCGACTACGAGTTCTCGGAGCTCGACGAACTCAGCCACGCCTACGCCATGACCATCCACCGCTCGCAGGGCAGCGAGTACCCGTGCGTGGTCATCCCGATCACGACCAGCGCGTGGATGATGCTGCAGCGCAACCTGCTCTACACGGCCGTCACGCGCGCGAAGAAGCTCGTGGTGCTGGTGGGCAGCAAACGAGCCATCGGCCAGGCCGTCCGCACGGTCGGGGCGGGCCGTCGCCACACAGCGCTGGCCCACCGCCTCCGCACTGCGCAGAACTACACGGACGTCAGGTAGTCGGTGATCAACCGGGCCCACGGCATCGCGGACTCCAGCGCGATGGCGTGACCGCACGGCAGGTCGGCGTACTTCGAGCCGGGGATCAGGTCGGAGACCTCCTTGCCCAGCTCGGGCGACAGCAGCTGGTCGCCGGCCGCGCCGATCACCAGCGTCGGCTGCGTGACCTGCGGCAGCACCTCCGACAGGTCGATCTTCAGGATCAGGTCGATGTGCGCGGACGACCCCGTCGGCACGGACGCGCCGATCAGTTCGGCGAACCCCTCGGCCTGCGCGGGCGAGAGCCGGGCCAGGTACTGCTTGCTGCACATCAGCGAGAGGATGTACCGCGCCAGGGCCGGCCGCGGGCCGTCGAGCAGCGCCTTCCACCGGTCGATCCGGGTCCTGGTCGCCGCGTCGACCTTGGCGAACGGCGTGCTCAGCACGAGCCCGCGCACCCGCTCGGGGTGCCGGAGCGCCACCGCGACGGCGACCGCGCAGCCCATCGAGTAGCCGGACACGAAGAACGACTCGTGCCCGGCCTCGACCGCGGCGTCGACGACCTCGTCGGCGAGCGTCTCCAGGTCGAGCGCTCCCGACGCCTTCGGGGACCCGCCGGAGCCCGGCAGGTCCGGTGCGACGACGGTGAAGTGCTGGGTCAGGGTTCCGAGGATCGGTCCGTAGTTGGCCTGGACGCTGCCACCCGCGCCGTGCACGAGCAGGAGAGCCGGGCCACTGCCCTTGACGACGGTGGACAGGCCGGTCATGGGGAACCCCCGAGTTTTGTCAGTCCATGCTGCGGACGATGGTCGGCTCCAAGCCTTCGTCGTCGTCCGCGAGGGATCCGCGCCAGGGGAAGTGGAAGTGAGCGGCCTCGGTGACACCGTCGTTGTAGAGATGATCCATGGCCTGGTCTCCTCAATTCTTCCCAAGGTGGTTTCGTGCGCGGGACCTCGCTGTCCGTCGAGTCGGTTTCGGCCTCACCAGCACAATAACCGCTGCGGTGCTGGGAGAAATCCTATTGATTTTCGTCACAGCGCGCCAAGTGGCCGGTTTCCCGATCCCAAGCACCGGACGGTAATCATCCGGTCGGTCGAACGGAGTGGCGATGTCCGGCCGGACGCGCCATCCTCGTTGATCATGCGGATCGCCGTCGCCCTGCTCGCCTGCTCAGCCCTGCTCCTCACTCCCGGCCCGGCCCCGGCGGACGGTCCACAAGCGACATACGTGCTGCGCGTGCCTGCTCCAATGGGTGATTCTGCCCAAAGGTTGTTGCGCCTCGGTTACGACGTGGTGGAGCAACGTGACGGCGACGACCTGTTCGTCGTCGGTGACGAGCGGACGGCGGACGAACTCGCCGCAGACGGGTTCCGGGCGGCTGTCGAGACGGTGATGCCCCCGTCTCAATGGGCGCCGCGGTCATCGGCCGACACGACCTATTACGGCGGATATCGGACCATCACCGCGCAGTTCGTCCATCTGAACGAAGTGGCTCAAGCACATCCCGAACTCGCGACCGTCGTCGACTACGGCGACTCGTGGCGCAAGACGAAGGGCAGCGGCGGCTACGACCTGAAAGCCCTCTGCCTCACCCGCAAAGGCCCGGGTGACTGCGCGTTGACGCCGACCGCGCCCAAGCCGCGGTTGTTCGTGATGGGCCAGCTGCACGCCCGTGAGATCACCACCGGCGACATGGCGTACCGCTTCATCGACGACCTGGTCGGCAGCGAACTCACCGCGATGCTCGACGACGTCGAGGTCTGGGTCGTCCCGATCGCCAACCCGGACGGCGTCGAGATCGTCGAGTCCGGTGGCGACTCGCCCGTCCTGCACCGCAAGAACGCCAACGGCACCTGCACGTCCTCGCGCGGCGTCGACCTGAACCGCAACGCGGGCTCGCACTGGGGCGAGGTCGGGTCGTCCACGAACAAGTGCGCCGAGACCTACCGCGGCCCGCGTGCCGACAGCGAGGTGGAGGTCCAGGCGCTGGAGTCGTTGTGGCGCAAGCTCTACCGCGACACCCGCGCGCCCGGTGACACGGCGGCGGCCTCGGCGGACACCACCGGCGCCGTGATCTCCATGCACAGCTACGGCGACTACGTGCTCTTCCCGTGGGGCTGGAGCACTCAGAAGACCGGCAACGACGCCGCGCTGCGCAAGATGGCGAACGACATGGCCGCGCTGTCCGGGTTCACGGCGGGCCAGCCCGGCGAGGTGCTCTACAACGCCTCCGGCGCCACCGACGACTGGGTGTACGACGACCTCGGTGTGCCCAGCTTCGTCTGGGAGATCGGCGCGAGCTCCGGGAAGTGCGGTGGCTTCCTGCCGCCGTACTCGTGCCAGGCGGACGTGCATTGGCCGAAAGTGCGTCGCATGCTCGTTTCGGCCATGAATGCAGCAAAACGCCCGTACTGATCGTTGGGGTGGCATGGGGAAACGTTTGCTGGCCACCACAGCCGCTCTCTGCCTGCTCTTCACGGGGACCGCGGTCGCCGAGCCGCAGCAGGTGGACCGCAAGATCGTCCAGGAGGGGCTGGACGAGCTCGTCGCCCTGGGGTTCGCCACCGGCACCCAGGCACGCCTGACGGACGGCCGGACCCGCTTCAGCGCGCGGTCCGGCAGCGCCGAGATCGACCGCCCGCGCCCGGTGCCGTTGAACGGCCGCTTCCGCGCGGGCAGCATCACCAAGACCTTCACCTCGACCGTCGTGCTCCAGCTCGCCGGTGAGGGGGAGGTCGAGCTGGACGCGCCCGTCGACCGCTACCTGCCGGGTCTGGTGGACCGGCGGATCACCGTCCGCCAGTTGCTCCAGATGACCGCCGGCCTGTTCAACTACACGAACGCGCTGAAGTTCGACCCGCAGGGCTTCGAGGCGATCCGGTACCGGAGCTGGACGCCGGAGGAGCTCGTCGCGATCTCCACGGCCCGGCCGCTCGACTTCGAGCCCGGCACGAGGTGGAACTACTCCAACACCAACTACGTCGTGCTCAGCATGCTGATCGAGAAGGTCACCGGCCGGTCCTACGAGCGGGCCGTCGAGCAGCGGGTGCTGAAGCCGTTGCGCCTCACCGAGACCAGGTTCCCCGGCGACGACGTGGAGATCCGCGGCCCGCACGCCCGCTCGTACGGCGTGGTGGACGGCAGGACGGTCGACACCACGCGCTGGAACCCGTCCGTCTTCAAGGGCGCCGGTGACGTCATCACGACCACCCGCGACCTCGACACGTTCTACGGCGCCCTGCTCACCGGCGAGCTGCTCGAGCCCGCCGAGCAGACCGAACTCACCAGGACCACGGCCGTGAGCACCGACTACGGCCTCGGCATCTTCGTGGACAAGGCGCCGTGCGGCACCACGATCATCGGCCACACCGGCGGCGTCCCGGGCTTCGCGAGCTACGCCTACTCGACGCCGGACCTGCGGCGCCGGGTGGAGCTCTCGATCACCCTGGGCACCGGCACCGCGGATCCCACCCCGGCGTTCGCCAAGCTGATCAACGAGATCTTCTGCTGAACGGAGCAGGGGACATCCCTGGGACTCCTGTGCGACTCGAGGTGGATGCGGGCGGACACCGCACCTCGATTAGCTGGGTCGCATGGGGATTCGACTGACAGCAACGATCACGGCAACGAGCCTGCTGGCTCTCACCACGGCGGGCGTCGCCTCGGCGGACACGTCGAGCGTCGACCGCGCGGTGATCCAGCAGGCCTTGGACCAGGTCACGCAGAGCGGCGCCGCGCTGGGCGTGCAGGCGAGGGTCACGGACGGACGGCAGCGGTTCACCGCGGTGTCCGGCAAGGCGGAGCTGAACGGCTCCCGGCCCGTTCCGGCGGACGGCCGGTTCCGCGTCGGCAGCATCACCAAGACGTTCGTCGCGACCGTGGTGCTCCAACTCGTGGGGGAGGGCGAGGTCGACCTGGACGCACCGGTGGTCCGCTACCTTCCTGGCCTGATCGACGAGCGCATCACCGTCCGCCAGGTCCTGCAACACACCAGCGGCCTCTACAACTACACGCAGGCGCTGCCGCTCAACCCGGACGAGTTCGAGCAGATCCGCTACAAGCACTGGGAACCCGCCGAGCTCCTCGCGCTGGCCACGAGCAAGCCGCTGGACTTCGACCCCGGCACCCGGTGGAACTACTCCAACACCAACTACGTCGTCGCCGGACTGCTCGTCGAGAAGATCACCGGCAAGCCCTACGAGAGGGCGGTGGAGCAGCGCATCCTGAAGCCGTTGCGGCTGAAGGACACCGAGGTGCCCGGCGACAAGGCCGCCATCAGCGGCCCGCACGCGCGGGCGTACTGGGTGGTGGCAGGGCAGCCTTCCGAGATCACCAAGATGAACCCGTCGGTCGCCTGGGCGGCCGGCGAGATGATCTCCACGACCCGCGACCTCGACACGTTCATCGACGCGCTGGCCGACGGCAAGCTGTTGAAACCCGCGCAGCAGAAGGAGATCAGCAAGACCACGGCCGTGAGCCCCGGGTACGGCCTCGGCCTCCAGGTCGAGACCCTGCCGTGCGGTGCGAAGGTGTGGGGTCACGGCGGCGGCATCCCCGGCTACTCGTCGCAGCTGCTGACCTCGCCGGACACCAAGCAGCGCTTCGAGCTCAACGCCACCGGCGGCCCGACGCAGGGCAACCCCGGCGAGGCCTTCAACCGGATCCTCACCGAGGTCTTCTGCTGACCATGAAACTGGTAGCCGCACTCACCGCCGCGGCGTTGCTGGCCACCGCCGGCACCGCCGCGGCGGCACCACCCGAGCACCGGGACGTCCAGCGGACCATCGACGAACTGGCGAAGTCCGGTGGCGCACTGGGCATCCAGGTCCGCATCGACGGCCGCGACACGCTCCGGTCCGGCTTCGCCGAACGGGGTTCGCGCAGTCCCGTGCCGCACAACGGAACCTTCCGCATCGGCAGCGTCACCAAGCCGTTCGTGTCCACCGTGGTGCTCCAGCTGGCAGGCGAGGGGAGGCTCGACCTGGACGCGCCGGTGGTCCGCCACCTGCCCGGCCTGGTCGACGCCCGCATCACCGTCCGCCAGCTGCTGCAGCACACCAGCGGCCTCTACGACCACACCGAAGCCCTGCCGCTCGACCCCGCCGGGTTCCACACGATCCGCTTCAAGTCGTGGACCGAACAGGAACTGGTGGACATCGCCACCAGCCGCCCGTTGCTCTTCGAACCGGGCACCGGGCAGAGCTACTCCAACACCGGCTACGTCGTGTTGGGCATGCTCATCGAGAAGGTGACCGGGAGGCCGTACCAGCACGCCGTCGAGCAGCGGATCGTGAAACCGTTGCGGCTGAGGGACACCGTGCTGCCACGCACCACTGTGGACGTTCCGGGAAGGCACGCCCACGGCTACTACCCGGACGCCGAAGGCAACGTCATCGACGTCACGCGCCTCAACCCGTCGTGGGGAGGTGCGGCGGGGGAGATGATCTCGACGACCCGCGACCTCGACACGTTCCTGGCCGCGCTGCTCGCCGGCAAACTGCTGAAACCCGCCCAGCAAAGGGAACTGACGCGCACCACGGCCGTCAGCCCCGGCTACGGCCTGGGCCTCTCGGTGGTGCGGCTGGAGTGCGGCACCACGATCTACGGCCACGACGGCACGATCCACGGGTTCGCGTCCCTGATGCTCGGCACGCCGAACGGCAAGCGCTTCGAGCTGTCCGTCACCGACAACGGCAGCAACGCCGAACCCGGTGACGCCTACCGCAAGCTGATGAACCAGCACTTCTGCTGAGGTTCCAGGCGAAACAAAAGGGGAGCTGGGTTGACCCAGCTCCCCTCCCGGCGTTTATGAAGATCAGCCGAGGCCGTTCTTCATCGCTTTCACCAACTCACCGTTCGAGGTGTCTCCGGACATCTCCCAGAAGAAGGCGCCACCGAGACCCTGGTTGTTCGCGTACTGCATCTTGCCGTTGATCGTGGCCGGGGTGTCGTAGCTCCACCACTGGTCACCACACTTCGCGTACGCGGTACCCGCGACCGTGCCGTTGGCCGGGCAGGAGGTCTTGAGCACCTTGTAGTCCTGGATGCCCGGCTCGATGCCCGGCGCAGGGCCGGTCGCCGTGCCGCCAGGAGCAGCCTGCGTGACGCCGGTCCAGCCGCGGCCGTAGAAGCCGATGCCGAGCAGGAGCTTCTTGGACGCGACGCCCTTGCCCTTGAGCTTCTGGATCGCCGCGTCGGAGTAGAAGCCCGCGGTCGGGATGCCGGCGAAGTTCGTCAGCGCCGAGTGCGGAGCCGTCGGACCCTGGGCAGCCCACGCACCGAAGTAGTCGTAGGTCATGACGTTGTACCAGTCGACGAACTGCGCAGCGCCGGCGTAGTCAGCGGCGTCGATCTTGCCACCGTTGGTGCCGTCGGCCGTGATGGCCGAGGTGACCAGGTAGTTCTGGCCGAACTTCTGGCGCAGCTTCTGCATCAGCAGGCGGTAGGAGTCGAAACCGCTCGTGTCGCAGGTGAGACCACAGGCGTTCGGGTACTCCCAGTCGATGTCGATGCCGTCGAACAGGTTCGCCCAGCGCGGGTCCTCGAGCAGCGAGTAGCAGGAGTCCGCGAAGGCCTGGCGCGAAGCATCGTCCTTGGCTGCGGCAGCGAAACCGCCGGACCAGGTCCAGCCACCGAACGAGTACAGCACCTTGATGTGCGGGTACTTCTTCTTCAGCTTGAGCAGCTGGTTGAAGGCACCGCGAACCGGCGCGTCCCACACGTCAGCGACACCGTCGACCGACTCGGCCGCCGTGTACGACTTCTCGATCGCCGGGAACGACTCACCGATCACACAACGGCCGTTCGTCACGTTGCCGAACGAGTAGTTGATGTGCGTGATGTTCGCGGCCGTGCCGGAGGTGTCCATGTTCTTCGGCAGGTAGTTCTTGGCGGGGTAGGTGCCCCACTCGGTGAAGTAACCGAGGTTGATCTTGCCGCCAGGCTGAGGACCACCGGTCGTGGTCGTCGTCGTGGTGGTCGTGGTGGTGGTCGTCGTGGTCGACGTCGTCGTGGTGGTCGTCGGGTTCGTCCCGCCGGCCTCACACGAGCCACCGTTGAGCTTGCAGTTGGTCGGCGCACCGAACGTGCCGGTGTAGGAGCCGTTGAAGCCGAAGCTCACCGACCCGCCGACACCGATGTTGCCGTTCCAGGTGTTCTTGACCGTGACGGTCTGACCGCTCGTCGTGTACGAGCCGTCCCAGAGCGAGGTGACCTTGTGGTTGGCCGGGAGCGTGAACTCCACGGTCCACGACGTCAGGGCCGCCGCGCTGTTGTTCTTGATCGTGTACTTGCCCTCGAAGCCCGTTCCCCAGTCCGAACCCTTGGAGAACGTGGCGGAAACGCCACCGGCACCGCTCGCGGCGGGCACGACGACGATTCCGAGGACCAACGCGGACAGGGCCGCGAAGAGAGCAGCTAGATGCCATCGGAACTTGGACATCGGTCTCCTCAGTCGCAGGGGGTACCGGGAACGATGTGGTTTAGACCACTCGAAGGTCAAGGTCTAGACCTCTGCCGTCACTCGAATGGAGCAGTTCGAAAACGGTTTAGTGAGGCCCGCATGTCTTGTTTCGGTCTGTTTGGTTAACCATTGGAGGGGTTCCGAGACGACAACCCTTCGGGTCGACTTCCGCCCCGGTGACTGCACACAGAGGACAGTCGGCCCTAACGTCGTTCCATGCCAAAGCGTTTCTCCACGGCACGCGGCCGCGAGTTCGGCGACGCCCTCCGCAAGGCGGTGTTCAGCACGGGCATGACCGCGCGCGAGATCTGCGAGAAGATCGACTGGGACCCCGGCAAGCTCTCGGATCTGATGAACGGCAAGGGCGGCTGCACCGAGGTCGATCTGGCGATCTTGCTCAGCTTCTGCCGCATCGATCCAGCCGAACGCGACCACCTGATGAGCCTCCACGACGAGACAGGCCAGAAGATCTGGTGGCAGCACTTCGCTGACCAGCAGTCGTTCCGGATGAGGACCTTCCTGGAACACCTGTGGAAGGCCAAGGAGTTCGTCGTGTGGCAGCCCCTGGTGCTGCCGGGCCTGCTCCAACTTCCCGACTACCTGCGGGCGATCTGTCTCGAGACGGTCAACCTGCCCCACGAAGAGATCGAAGACAGGGTCAAGGGCCGCCTGGCCATGCAGCAAGTCTTCCGGCAGAGGCTCGACTGCACCTTCTACATGCATGAGCAGGTGCTGCTGTCACCGGTGGGTGGCGCGGACGTGATGCGTGCGCAGCTGCACCACGTGTTGCAGCTGTCTGTGCGGCCGTACATCCACATCCGGATCGTGCCGTTCGCCGCCGGCGCGCACGCGGGCCTGTCGGGCAGCTTCGACCTGATGAGGTTCGACCGGCACGAGCCGGTGGTCTTCCTGGAGGCCGAGAACTCCATCCTCGTCGTCGAGCGCAACGATTCGATCAGGGACTACGAGAACATCCTCAAGGGCCTCGATCGCGCCGCCTTGAGCGAGGAAGACTCCCGCGGGCTGATCGCCAAGCTGGCGGCCTGACCTGCCGGTCCTGGCTGGGGCGAACAGCTACTCCACGCTCACGCAGGGGTCCCCCTCCAGGGGTCCCCTGATTCAATTATCCCAGCGAGGTCTGACAGTTTTTGGCGCTCGCACCCCCCACCGTGGCTCCGGCCGTGCTCGGCGGCCCTGCTTCCGGCGCGGTCCGGCAAGTTCGCACCATCGGGTCAACCCGGCTAGTCCGCCGAGCAACCCCCACGCCCGTCCCAAACGATGATGGGCGTGTACTTCACCGTTCCTGAACAGGCAAGACGTGACCACCCGGTCGAATCCGCCCTGGCCGACCTCCGTGCCGGACGCCCGGTGGTCGTGGTCGACGACGAGGACCGCGAGAACGAGGGCGACCTGGTCATGGCCGCCCAGCACGCCACCGCGCAGTCGCTCGCGTTCTACGTGCGGCACACGAGCGGGCTGGTCTGCGCGCCGATGACCGCGGAGGTCGCCGACCGGTTGCGGCTGCCGCTCATGGTCCAGGACGACGAAGACCCGGAAGGCACCGCGTTCACGGTGTCGGTCGACAGCGCCACCGGCATCGAGTCCGGCATCTCGGCTGCTGATCGTGCGACGACGCTCCGCACGTTGGCGGACCCGGCGAGCACCCATGAGAGCGTGCGGCGGCCTGGGCACGTGTTTCCGTTGCGCGCGCGTGAAGGTGGTTTGGCGGTGCGGCGCGGGCACACCGAGGCCGCCGTCGAGTTGATGCGGCTGGCCGGGTTGCGGCCCGTCGCGGTGATCAGCGAGGTCTGCAACGGGGACGGGAGCGTGGCGCGGGTGCCGCAGCTGCGGAAGTTCGCCGGGCAGCACCGGTTGAGGCTGGTGTCCATCGAGCAGATCGCGGCCTTCGCGGCGGAGGGCGTGGTGGCGCGATGACGTTGCTCGCCACCGTTTTCGACCTCGACGACACCCTCGTCGACAGCGCCGCGACCTGGCAGCGGGTGATCGGCGCCGTCGCCGCCCGGCACGGCTACCGCTGGACCGCCGCCGACTGGGCCGCGGTCCAGGGGACCTCGACCTGGGCCGCCTACCTCGCGCAACGGTGCGGTGACCTCACGCCGGAGCGGGCGGGTTCCGAGTGCGTCGACGGCATGGTGGACGCCATCGCGCGCGGTGAGTTCGGGCTGCTGCCCGGTGCGGCGGAGCTGATCGCGCAGGCCGCGGAACTCGGGCCGGTCGGGCTCGTGTCGGCGTCACCGCGCCGGTACGTGCGGGCGGCGGCGTCGGCGTCCGGGCTCCGGAGGCACGTCGAGGCCATCGTGACCGGGGACGACGTCACCCGTGGCAAGCCCGCGCCGGACCCGTACCTGCTGGCGGCGCGCAAGCTCGGGCTCGACCCCGTCCACTGCCTCGCGGTCGAGGACTCGGCGTCCGGCATCCGGTCGGCGCACGCGGCCGGGATGACGGTGCTCGCGATCCCCAACGCCGTCACCGCGCGCGACGCCGAGGTGTTGCGGCTGGCGGCGCTCCAGGCGGCGGATGCCCGGATCGCGGCCAGGGAGATCTGCCGGCTCTGGGTGGACGTCTACGCACTCAGCCGATAGCGCGTTCCGCTCCCCACGCGGCGATGTCCTCCCGGCTGCGCAGGCCCAGCTTGTCGCGCAGCCGGTGCAGCCGGGAGGCCACGGTCCGCACGGACACGTTGAGGCGGTTGGCTATCTGCTGGTTGGTCAGGCCGGTGGCCAGCAGCGCGACCACCCGGCGCTCGTGGTCGTCGAGCGAGTCGAACGCGGCCTCGGTGCGGTCCAGCCACACCTCGTCCTGGATGAACGCCTCGGTCTCCGCCGCGCTCAACGGCGTCGATGCCGCATCTGCGCGCGCGACGGGCAGCATCAGCCGTGCGGTGCGCATGGCGCCGGCGACCTTCTCCGCCCAGAACGGGTTCGGCACGACTCCGACCGAACGGCGCATGGCACGTCCGGTGGCCTCCAGCCGTAGCGCGCGCTCTGCCTGACCTCGTGTCAACGCAACCACGGCCAAGCCTTCCAGGGCGTCTGGCGCGGTCAACGGGTTGATGCCGTCCATGCGCAGTGCTTCCTGGAACGCGTGCGTGGCCTCGTCCAGGTCGCCCTGCACCAACGCGACGGCACCCCGTGTGTTCAAAGCGGAGGCAATGCGCGCGGGGACACCTGACGCGCGCGAGATGGGCAACGCCGACATGACGTTCTCCTCGGCGCGTTCGTGCTTGCCGAGAGACAAGGCCGTGCGTGCCAAATCGACCAACGCCGTCGCACGGGCCAACGGCTCGCCCAGCAACTCGGCGACCCTCAAGCACTCCGTGTTGTTCTTGTCCGACGCCTCCCACTCACCGGACGACTGCTGCACGGCCGCCAGCGTGCTCCGGCTGCTCATCACCAACGCCGGTTGCCCGATGGTCCTGACCAGCCGCGACGCCTCGGCGGACAGTTCCAGCGCCTCGTCGTGGTCACCCTGCTCGGCCGCGAACCGGGCGGCGTGGTTCAGCGCCACGCAGCGGTAGTCGTCCCTTGTGGACGGTCTCCGTAGCGCGTCGCGCAGCATCGCCCGAGCCTGACCCAGTCGTCCACGCCGGGCGGCGCAGTCCGCCAGCGCCGACGTCAGCAGCAGCAACCGTTCGTCCGCGCGATCAGCGGCCCATTCGACCGTGCCCAGCAGGCTGTCGACGTGGTTGTCGAGCTTGTGCTGCACGTCCGCCGACATCGACATGGGCGCGGTGATCAGCACGTCCGACAGGTCGGTGAACCAGCGGGCCAGCGCCTCGTAGGCGACGTCCAGCTCGCCCGCCGCCACCAGCTTCTCCCTGGCGTGCAACCGGATCGTCTCCAGCTGCCGGAACCGCGTCGTGCCGGGCACGGCCGTCACCAGCGACTTCGCCTGCAGCCGCGAGAGCACGTCCAGCACCGGTTCCGCCGACCGTTCCGACGAGCAGACCTCGGTCGCCGCGGCCAGGTCGAAGCCGCCGTCGAACACGGAGAGCCGGCGCAACGCGAACTGCTCGTCCGGCTGCAACAGCCGGTAGCTCCAGTCGATGGCCTCCCGCAACGAACTCTGCCGCGGAGACTTGCGGCAGCCCAGCGTCAGCAGTTCCAGCGGCTCGTCCATGCGGTCGCAGATGTCCGCGACCGGCAGCAACCGCACCCAGCGCGCCGCGAGTTCGATCGCGAGCGGCATGCCCTCCAAACGCGCGCACAACAACGCCACAGCAGCGGTGTTCTCCGCGGACAGGCGGAAGTCGGGCTTGCGTTCGCGCGCACGGTCCACGAACAGCTTCACGGCCTCGGAACGCGGCGCCGCCGTCGTCACGAGGTCGCGGTCCGTCGACGGGACGGGCAGTCCCTCGACGGGGAAGCTGACCTCGCCGGTGATCCACAACGCCTCGCGCGACGTCGCGAGCACCCGGACGCCGGGGCAGCGGTTGAGCAGCACGTCGGTGAGTTCGGCGCAGGTGTCGAGCAGGTGCTCGCAGTTGTCGAGCACCACGACGACCTTCATGTTCACCAGCGTCTCGAGCACGGTGTCGCGCAACGGTTCGTCGGTCTCGGCGGTCACTCCGAGCGCGTCGGCGAGGGCGGGCACGACGTCTCGGGAAGCGGTGATCTCACCCAGTTCGACGAGCAGGACGCGGTCGGTCCGGCCGCGCCGCAACCGTCCGGCGGCCTCCAGCGCGAGCCTCGTCTTGCCCGCACCCGCACTGCCGACGAGCGTAACGAGACGATGCCTGCGCAACAGCTGGTCGAGTTTCGACAGCTCCTGCTGGCGGCCCACGAACGTGTCGCGGGCAGCAGGCAGGTTGGAGAGGACACGCAGGTTTTGCCTGGTAGCGGGCATTGGCGCGGTAACGGTCACGCGGCGGCGATACGCCCGTTGGCGGCAGGCGTTGGAGCAGTAGGACCTGCGTTGCTCGGAGGTGGCGGGAGGCAGCGCGCCGTCGCACAGAGCGCAACGTCCGGTGCTGGTCATGAGTCCCTCTCCGCAAGCCGTAACGGCAGGAGGTTCCTGTCTCGTTCCGGTGTTTGCGCTGTTCGTGGGCGGTGGCCCTGGACGTGCAACCCGTTACGCCTCCGTGTGCGTGAGACGGTTCGCAACCTGCTCGTTATGCATGCCTTCCCGGCGCTCTCGTTCGGGAACAAACTGGAAGCTGGTCCGGTCTGACAGGGAGTGCGCATGACGTTGACGACGAGCACCTCGTGGGCGAGCGCAGGGCTGCAGCTCGTGGACAAACCGCGCACGATCACCGTCGGCATCGCCGACGACGAGGTGTTGATCCGCACGGGTGTCCGCGGTGTGCTGGAGCGGTCCGGCAACGTCGCGGTGGTCGGCGAGGCGGGCGACGGCGGCGGGGCGCTGGAGCTCGCGCGGCGGCAACGTCCGCAGGTGCTGTTGATGGACGCGTCCATGCCCGGCATGGAGGGGCTCACCGCGGTGCGGATGGTGCGCAGGCACGTGCCGGGCACCCAGGTGATCATGCTGTGCACCCCGCAGACCGAAGAGATGTTGTTTCCCGCGTTGCGCGCGGGCGCGGCGGGATTCCTGTTCAAGAACGGCGAACCCGACGCCCTCGTGAAGGCCGTGCGCGCCGTCGCCGCCGGAGAGGCGATGCTCTCGCCGTCCGCGACCCGTGCGTTGATCGACCACTTCACCGGCGCCGACTCGGAACGACGGGACGCCGCGCGCAGCCGCATCGGCCTGCTCACCCGGCGGGAGCAGGAAGTGCTCGTGTACTTGGCGCAGGGCATGGCGAACGCACGCATCGCAAGGCTCATGTACCTCTCGGAGGGGGCTATCAAAGCCCACGTCAGCCGACTGCTGACGAAACTTCGGTGCGACAACCGCGTCCAAGCCGCCCTCATCGCACGCGACGCCGCCCTTCCCTGCTGAAATCCCGACAACTCCTGCAACGGCGCGACGGTCAGCCTAGCCACGGATTTTCGCGCCGAGTAGCAGGTCACCCGGTTGGCCCCGTCCGGAATGATGTCGCTTTCCCGCCAGCGTCTCGGTTGGAATGGCGTCATGCTTGACGGCATGCCGCCGGCCACGTTCTCGGAACGCTTGCACTTTCAGCCACCGCTGTGTCCCGACAACCTGTTCGGCCACCTCATCGCCACCGCGGTTCCCGGCGTGGAGGAGTGGCGGGACGGTGTCTACCGGCGAACCCTGCGACTTCCTCGCGGCTTTGGCACCGTGGCTTTGCGGCCGTTCCCGGACCACGTCGAGTGCGTCCTCGAACTGTCGGATTCTCGCGATTCGGCCAGTGCTCTAGACCTTTGCCGCTTCCTTCTGGACCTCGACGTGGATCCATTCGCGGTCGATGAGGCGTTGTCCGCCGATCCGCTTTTGGCGCCGTTGGTGGCGGCCGCTCCCGGACGTCGTGTGCCGCGCACGGTGGACGGGGCGGAGTTCGCGATCAGGGCCGTTCTGGGACAGCAGGTCTCGACGAAGGCCGCCCGCACGCACGCCGCCCGGCTCGTCGCGGCCGAGGGGACGCCGGTGGGGGACCTGTTGCTGTTCCCGCTGTCGTTCGACGTTGCGGCGATGGCGGTGCCGGAGTCCCGCCGGCGCACGATGGCGGCGTTGCTGGAGGCCTTGGAATCCGGTTTGGACCTCTCGCCGTCGGCGGACCGGGTCGTTGCGCGGGAATGGCTTTCGTCGTTGCCGGGGTTCGGGCCGTGGACCGTCGAGTCGATCCTGATGCGCGCTCTCGGGGACCCCGACGCGTTCCTGCCGACGGACCTCGGGATCCGGCTCGCCGCCGAGGCCCTGGGTCTGCCGTCGACGCCCGCGGCGCTGGTCAGGCGCGCGGAGGCGTGGCGGCCGTGGCGGGCGTACGCGGTGCAGCACCTGTGGGCGACCGGTGATCACGAGGTGAACCGAATCCCGGCCTGACCTGCACGCTCGCGTACATCGCCGTCGAGTCCCGGTGGACGAAACCGGGCAACGGCGGCGGGTCCTGGGCGAACTGTTGGAGCACCTCGAAAACGTCCATCGCCGTGTCCGGGCGTTCGTCGGGTTCCTTGGCCAGCAGGCTTTGCAGCGTGGCGTTGAGCGGGCCGGGGACCTGCGGCGGTGCTTCCTTGACGTGCTTGTCGAACACCGCGTAGGCCGTCGGGCCGGTGAAGAGTTGTTCGCCCGTCAGCATTTCGTGCAGCACGCAGCCCAACGCGTACAGGTCGCTGCGCGGTTCGGCCGTGCCGCGCTGGATCTGCTCCGGGGCCATGTAGCTCGGCGTGCCGAGGATCTGGCCGGCGCGGCTGAACGGGGCGACGTCGCTCTCCTTGAGCAGCGCGAGGCCGAAGTCCAGGACCTTCACCGCGCCGTCCGGGCACAGCATCAGGTTGGTGGGCTTGAGATCGCGGTGGCAGATGCCGCGGTCGTGGGCGGCGGCGAGCACCGCGGCCGTCTGCGCGGCGATGTTGGCGGCCCACGCCTGCGGGAGCGGCCCGAACTCGCCGACCAGGTCCGCGACCGTGACGCCCTCGACGAACTGCATGACCTGGAAGAGGCGCTGCTCGTGCGTGCCGAAGTCGTACAGGACCGGCACCCCGGGGTGTTCCAGGCTCGCGACGATCCTGGCCTCGCGCGCGAACCGGTGCGCCACCTCGTCGTCGCTGCCCGGCAGCCTGAGCAGCTTGACCGCGATGCGCCGATCCAGCCTGAGGTCCCGGCCCTCGTGCACGGCACCCATGCCGCCCCGTCCCAGCGGCAGGTCGTCGATCTCGTAGCGGTCGGCGATCAGCACTTCTGAAGCCTAACCGTCACCGCGGACCGATCTGGCCCTGCAGCAACCCGGCGTACCCGATCCCGATCAACTCGGTCGCTTCCCGCAGTTTCTCCTCGGCCTCCTTGAGCTGCCTGAAGGCCTGTCCGTACTTCCGTTGCTCGGTGAGCGGGAGCGACGGGACCTGCGTTCGTTTGACGTCCAGCCTGGTGGAGCCCGTCGGGGTGCGGGCGAACGCGGCCTTCAGGACGCCCTCGAGGAAGTCCGGGTCGATCTTGCGCGGGTCGATCTCGTAGACGGCACCGGTCGGGGACGTCACGGGGTGCGTGCCGGGCGCGTTGCGGACGAGGTCGCCGATGGTGGTCATCGGCGGCGCGACCGCTTGGAGTTCGGGCAAGGCCGGTGGGGTGTAGACCGCGTCGAGGTACTCGGACGCGTCCGTGCCGGTGCGTCGCGTCGGACTCAGGTCGACGTCGTCGTCCAGCAGGTCGATGACCCTGGTGTTGGGGTCGAGCGGGCCGGGGCGTTGCAGCAGCGCGATGTGTTCGGGGGCGCGGCCGACGGGGTTGCGGAGCAGCCAGAGGTCGCGGCCGGGGGTGACCGTGACGATCGCCCGGATGGCGCCTGCCCTGAGCAGGTTGCCGCGGATCCTCTTTCCCGGCCGCCTGCTGGCTGTTGCCTGGGGGAGCAGCACGGCCACCAGGCCGCCGGGTTTGGTGAGCGAGAGGCAGTGCTGGAGCCAGGCGAGTTCGGGTTCGCCCCTGGGCGGCAGGCCGTAGGTCCACCTCGCGTCGCCGACGAGTTCCTCGTGGCCCCACGTCCGGTCGTGCCACGGGGGGTCGCAGACGACCGCGTCGGCCTTGTGCGCGATCCCGTTGTGGCGCAGGGAGTCGCCGGTGATGATCTGCGCGTCGGGCATGCGCCGCCTCGCGATCACCGCCGACACGGGGTCGATCTCCTGGCCGATCTTGTTGCGCGCCTTCGACGCTTTGAGGAGGCTGCCCGTGCCGCACGCCGGATCGACGACCGTGGTGCCGTCGGTGGTGGCGAGGACGGCCTCGACGACCTCGGGCGGCGTCGGGTTGAGCAGCCGGGAGTGGGCTTCGACGTAGCGCGCGTGCAGGAACTCGAACGTCTCGTCGTCCGTTTCCGTGGTGGCGAGGGCCTCACCGAGCTTGAGGTCGTCGTGCGTCCGCAGCTGCGTCCACAACCTCTCCGCCGGCGACACCCGGAACGACTTCCCGTTGCGCTTCAGCCACACCTCCACGTCCCGGAGGAGGTACAACGGACTGGACGCCGTTCCGCCGACCGGCGAGGGGAAGTCCTCGAACCGCCGCCGCCAGTTGGACACGGCCGCCCGCCCCACCTCGGCGAGCCGCGCGATGTCCCCGGCGCTGACAGTCTCATCCATGTTCACAACCGTATTGCTTGTGAACTCACTTCACAACTGCTCTACTAGAAACATGACACACGAGCTGCGCATCGCCGTGGCCACCGATCCCGGGCTCGTCCGCGAGCACAACGAGGACTCGGTCTACGTCCGCCAGGACGTCCAGGCGGTGGCGGACGGCATGGGCGGCCACGAACACGGCGAAGTGGCCAGCGCGCTCGCGGTGAACGTCCTGGCGGACTGGCAGGGCGACCTCGGCCCGGCCGTGGCGGAGATAGCCCGCCGTCTCGACGCCGAAACCCCGACAGGCGCCGGCACCACGCTGACGGCCATCCGCTGGGAGGGCCTGGCGTTCCAGCTGGCCCACATCGGCGACTCCCGCGCCTACGTGCTGCGCGAGGGCGAACTGCGTCAGCTCTCCCACGACCACACCATGGTCCAGGCCCTGGTGGACGCCGGCCGCATGACGCCGGAGGAGGCGTTGGTCCACCCGCGGCGTGCGTACGTGCTGCGGGCGCTGCAGTCCGGCAACTCGCACGACCCGGACCTGTCCTGGCACCAGGCCAGGGTGGACGACCGGTACCTGCTGTGCAGCGACGGCCTCACCGACTACACGGACCTGGAGGACGTGCACGAGGTGTTGCTGTCCACCGAGGACGGCACGGAGGCGGCGTGGCAGTTGGTCGCGCTGGCCAACGGCAACGGCGGGCCGGACAACATCACGTGCGTGATCGTGGACGTAGTCCGCAAGAAGTGGTGGCAGCGCTAGGTTCCGCTCGCCCGCCTTTCCGGCCGCGCACGTGCCACCTCGCCCGTCAGCTGCCCACCGCGGACCGATCCGCCGTCAGCCTGTGCGGCGCGACTCGTTGCCCGCCAACGCTCCCCCTGAACGTGGAAACGGCCCCGGCGCGCAACGCGCACCGGGGCCGCAGCCTCTAGAGGGGTGTTACAGGTTGGCCGGCATGCCCGACTCGTCGGCCGCCGCCGTGGACGACCCGCTGAGCAGGTCCTTCACGATCTTGTTGGCCTGCTTCACGGCCGGCGTGATCATCTTGATCTGCACCTTGCCGTTGGTCAGCTTGCCGCCGACGTCGTAGGTCTTGTCCTCGTTCGGCAGCGGCAGGGCCTGGCAGCCCGTGAACTGCTTGCGCGGGGTGGCACCGGTCTGGAAGTAGAAGACGATCGGGTCGTCGACGCAGTCCGTGTTGTACGGGAACAGGCCGTGCGAGCCCTCGTTGTCGACGCTGATCATCTTGGCGTTCGGCAGCGCCTTGGCGGTGGCGAGGCCACCCTCGTAGGCGGTGGCGGCGTCGAGCTCGGACTGGGCGACGAGCAGACGCGGGAACGTCTTCTTGTCCGGCTTCGGCATCGAGGTCTTGGCCGGCCAGTAGGCGCAGAGCGGGGTGCTCATGAACGGCGCGATGAACGGTGCGTTCACGGTCAGGTCCGCGAGCCAGTAGTTCCAGTAGTGCAGGTTCTGGTTCCACTGGCCGTCCTGGCAGCGGATCGCCTCGAAGGTGGCGTCCCAGGTCTCGACCTCGGCGGCGGCGGTCGTCGACTTGACGGCCACGCGCTCCTTCTTGGCGATGGCGGCGAGGGCGTTGGTCTTGGCCTTCGCGATGAACGCCTTGTTGTCGTCGGTGGTGCCGGGGATCGTCAGCATCTTCGCGACGACGTTCTCGACGTTCTCCGCCGGCGTGGAAGCCGGGTTGGTCGCGTCGATCACGGAGGCGACGGCCGAGGCGGCCACGTGGTACTGCGTCGTGTCGTACATCGCCGGGATCACGAACCACGCGACGAAGAGCTGGCCGACGAACTCGCGGGTGCCGCCGCCCTTCTCCCACTTGCGGCGGATCTCCATCGGGTCGCTGCCCTGGCCGTACTTGTCGGCGCTGCGGGCCATGAACGGCAGCAGCGCTTCCTGGAACTGGCGGTCGCGGGTGCGCGGCTGCAGGTCCCAGGTGTTCTCGAGGGTCGACTGCGAGGCGTCGACGGCCGAGTCGAGCAGCATGCGGTGGACCTTGGACGGGAACGTCGCGCCGTACCAGGTGCCGAGCCACGTGCCGTAGGAGTAGCCGATGTAGCTCATCTTCTTCTCGCCGAGCAGGACACGGATGAAGTCCATGTCGTACGTGGTCTGCTCGGTGGTGATGAACTGCGTGAGCGGGTTCTCGAGGCAGCCGTCGACCTTGGCCTTGTTCAGCACGTTGACGTCAGTGCTGTTCGGCACGGTGTAGCTGCAGGTGAGCGGCGTGGAGAGGCCGACACCGCGCGGGTCGAACCCGATGAAGTCGTACTGGCCCGCGAGGACCGGGGTGCGCAGCGCCATCGCCGCGCCCCACGGCAGGCCGGAACCGCCGGGACCACCGGGGTTCACGAGCGCGATGCCCTGGCGGCTGGTGCCCTTGTAGGCCGTCTCGGTCTTGGAGACGCGGATGCCGATCGTGTTGCCGTCGGCCGGGTTGTGCCAGTCGCGCGGGACCTGAACGGTCGCGCAGGCGAGGCCCTTGACGGTCTTGAACTTGGCCACGGTGGCCGGGTCGACGCCGGGGAAGGTGCACTCCTCCCAGGTCACCTTCTGCGTGGCGAGCGCACCCGCGAGCGCGGCCGTGTCCGGGTCCTGCTTGGCGGCGGCACCGGCGGCCGGGGTGAGCACGAGGCTCGACGCGATCAACGCCCCCGTCACCACGGCGACGCCGCCTCTGAAGTACTTCCTCAAGGTGGTTCCCCTTCTGCCCCCGCACGGCCCGATGGAGCCGTGCTTGCAACAGAGGAGAAAGGGAAAACGCCGCGTTTAACACTCCTGGGTGATGGCAGAAAGTCGCCATGTCTGGAAACCGTCACTGATCGTGTTCGCAGAGTGATGAAGATTGTCTCAACACTAACTGCGAGTCACTAAAGCCAACCCCGCCGTGACGCCTGGACACCGAGCTGGAAGCGGGTCTGCGCCCCCAGCAACTGCTGCAACCGGCTCACCCGACGGTGCACCGTCCGCTCGCTGACACCCAGTTCGCGGGCGATCGACTCGTCCGTCAGACCCGCGCTGAGCAGTGCCATCAACCGGCGGGTGGCGGTGGTCGGCTCCTGCTGGGTGTCCTCCTGGCCCCTCGGCGTGATCGACACCGCCATCCGCCAGAACGCCTCGAACAGCTCGCTCAGCGCGCTCAGTAGCACGGACGGGTGAATGAGGAGTGCGACGACGTTCCCACCGGTGACCGTCGGAACGGCGATCAACGCCCGGTCCGCGTCGGCGATCACGAGCTTCAACGGCACCCCGGGGAACGTCCGCGCCTGCTCGCCCGCCGAGATGCTCTCCTGCACCGACGCGAACCCGCGCTCGGTCTGCAACAGCGCCGACTCGTACACCACCCGGTACCCGACACCGCGCGCCAGCGCCGGGGGCTGCGCGGGACTCGCCTCCGGCTGCGGGCTCAGGTACGAACCGGGGTCGAGCGCGCGGATCTCCGACTTCGCCTGGCTCTGCATCTCCTCGAACGCGCTGATGACCTCGCCCGCGTCCTTGAGCACCTCGACGAAGTCGACCTCCTTCGCTCCGTGCGAGGCGTAGGCGGCGGCGAGCACCTCGGCGGTCTCGCGCGCCCGGACGGCCGCGGCCTCGTGGCTCGACGCGATCGCGGCCAGCGCCGACCGCGGCGGCCGCACCTCGTCGTCCCTGACCAGCCCCAGCCGCTTCAGCTCGTCGTGCGCCGTTCCGGGCTCGCTCCGGGCACCTCGCAGCATCGCCAGGTACAGCTGCTCGGCCTCACGCGACAGCCCCTCGTGCACTCGACTCCCCTCGGTGGTGCTGAACCGAAGGTACCTGCTCAGACACGCCCAGCGCGCCGCATGGCACCGAGGAACAGCGCGTCGAACCCGCGGTCGGGCAGCACCCTGCGCGCGAACAGGATCGGCCCCGCGCCGAACCCCGCCGCGTACCGCGTCCGGGGCCGCCGGGCCTGCGCCGCCTTCACGATGACGTCCGCGATGACCTTCGGCTCAGACCCGCGCTCGACCTGCCCGAAGAACGCCGACAGCTGCCGCACCTGCTCCTTGTACGCGCCCTCGCCGGACCTCTTGCGCAGGTTCTCGACGGCGATCCCGCCCCACTCGGTCTTGATCGCACCGGGCTGGATCACCACGACGTCGATCCCGAACGGCTTGAGCTCCAACCGCAACGAGTCGCTCAGGCCCTCCACGGCGAACTTCGTGGAGTGGTACCAGCCGCCGAGCGGTTCGTAGATCTTGCCGCCGATCGATGACACGTTCACGATCCGGCCGCTGCGCTGCGCCCGCATGTGCGGCACCACCAGCTGCACCAGCCGGGCGAGCCCGAACACGTTCACCTCGAACTGGTACTTGCCCTCCGACAGCGGCACGTCCTCGAACGCCCCGTACGACCCGTAGCCGGCGTTGTTCACCAGCACGTCGATCCGCCCGGACTCCGCGATGACCTGCTTGACGCCCGCGACCATCGACTCGTCGTCGGTGACGTCCATCTCCAGCACCTTGATGCCCTGCGCGGCGAGACCCTCCATGCGCTGCACCCGGCGCGCCGCCGCGTAGACGGTGTAACCGGCTTTGTGCAGCTCCACCGCCGTGGACTCGCCGATTCCGGACGAGGCACCCGTGACCAGTGCGACCTTCATGACCTGTTCCTCCCGCTCGTTAACCAACCGGTTGGTTGCTAGAGCCAGGCAACCACGTCTCCGCCCCGCTGTCAACTAAACGGTTAGTTGCCATGACCAACCGGTTGGTTAGAATGGGGGTGTGGTGAGGGACAAGGAAGCGACCAAGGCGAAGCTGCTCGACGCCGCTCTGGACGAGTTCGCGGAGTACGGCATCGCCGGCGCGCGCGTCGACCGCGTCGCGGCCAAGGCCGGCTGCAACAAGGCGATGATCTACGCCTACTTCGGCAGCAAGGAGGGCCTGTTCGACGAGGTCCTGAAGATCCAGATCGAGCGCATGATCCGGTCGGTCCCGATCACACCGGAGGACCTGCCGGGGTACGCGGGCAGGTTGTTCGACTCCTACCAGGAGCAGCCGCAGATCCTGCGGCTCGCGGCGTACCACCGGCTGGAGAACGGCTTCGACTCGTTGCCGGAGGCGGAGGTCCAGGCGCACCGCGACAAGATCGCGGCCATCGGCAAGGCCCAGATGGAGGGCAGGATCTCGGCCGAGTTCAACGCGAACGACCTGCTGGACCTGGTCGTGCACATGTCGATCCTCGCGTTCAGCACCCCGAACGCGACGCGCCGGCTCGTGGAGCGCTCGGTCCAGCGCCTGATCGCCGAGTGACCGAGTGCCGGGTGGTCAGGGACGGCGCAGCAGGTAGGTGTCCATGATCCAGCCCTTGCGCTCGCGGGCCTCCGACCGCACCGCGCGGATCTCCGCCGCCACGTCCCCGACCCGCCCCGACACCAGGATCTCGTCGGGCATCCCGAGGTAGGCGCCCCAGTAGATCCACGTGTCGGGGTCCACGCCCTCGAACGAGTACTGCGCGTCCAGCATCACGGCCACGTCGTCCACATCGGACGGCCACCCGGCGGCCAGCCGCCGTCCGGTCGTGATCTGCACGGGCTTGCCGACCTGGTTCAGCGACACGCGGTGCCCGGCCGTCAACGCCGCCACGGACGTGACGCCGGGGATCACCTCGACCTCGAACGACTCCCCGCGCGCCAGCAGGTCGTCGAGGATCGCGAGCGTCGAGTCGTAGAGCGACGGGTCGCCCCACACCAGGAACGCACCGACCTCGTCCGGTCCCAGCTCGGCGAGCAGGCCCCGGACGACGTCGGCACGGTCACGGCGCCATTGGTCGATGGTCGCCTGGTAGTCCGCAGGGGTGCGGTCGCGATCCGGGTCCCGGCCCTCGACCCAGCGGTACGGCCGCGTCACGTGCTCGGCCAGGATCGAGGCGCGCAGGTCGACGAGCTCCTGCTTCACCGACCCCTTGTCCAGCACGAAGTACACGTCGACCGTCTGCAACGCCTTGACGGCCTGCACCGTCAGGTGGTCGGGGTTGCCCGCGCCGATACCGATGACCAGGATCTTTCGCACCCGGCCACCTTAACCAAGCACGTGACCGGAACTCGTGCCCGCCGCCATCGCGAGCCCGCTGCACGTCCTGTGTCGCACGCGGTTCCCGCGTGCGATCGAGCGCCGTGAGGCAGGCGGCGGGGCGGTGGACGGACAGCCGGTCAGGTGTTCAGACGGACCGCTCGTCGAGGAGCCGGACGGTCTTGCCTGTGCGGGGGTTCACCTCCAGCGCCTCCACCCACTCCACCGCCAGCGGCGCCACCACGCCACGCCCGACCTGCAACGCGAACCGCGGGCTGATCACGTCGACCTCGGCCCGCACCCGCTCAGCGTCGTGCTCCGCCGAGGCGATCCGCAGCACCAGCTGGTCCCGCGAGTCCACCCGCCGGATCACGACCTGCACGCCGTTGTGCACCACGCCCGCCCGGTCGACGGCGGAACGCAGGTGGTCGAGGTGCAGCGTCACCGGGCCGACCCGCGCACCCTCGTCGGCCCGCCCGAGCAGGCGGAAGATGCCGTCCTCGACGTCGACCCACGCGGCCAGGTCGCCGACCGGGTACCGGATCATCGGCTGCAACCGGCGGGTCAGGTCGGTCTGCAGCAACCGGCCCGCGACGCCGGGCGTGGTGATAGGCGCGCCGGTGTCGACGTCGACGATCTCCAGCACCGAGCTGTCGACGAACGCGCGGAACACCCGCGGGTCCTCCGAGCCGAGCACCGCCGTGCCGATGATCCCGCCGTCCACGCTGCCGTAGACGAACGACCGGAACTCGGCTCCCGGGAACGCCTGGGACAGCAACGTGCGCTGGTCGTCGTACAACGCCTCACCGCTGAACAGGACCAGCCGCACCAACGGCAACGAGCCGACCGAAGAAACGACGTGCGCGGCCAGCCGGGACAGCGTCGTCGGGAAGCCCGCGACCACGGTCGCGTCGAAGTCCTGCATCGTCGACAGCGTGAACTCGACCGGCGCGCTGCCGGTGACGGGCAGCTGCACGAGGTCGATCGGCGAGCGCTGCAAGGAGTTCAGCGCGAAGATGAAGCTGGAGTACAGCTCACCGGCCGCGAACAGGTTCGCGATGCGGTCGCCGTGCCGGAGTCCCGCCGCGGGCAGCGTTTCCGCGTACGTGCGGCACATCGCGTCCCACTCGGCGTTGGTGTAGAAGGAAACGCGCGGGGCTCGCGTCGTCCCGCCGGTCTTGAAGATCAGGCCGTCGGTGTGGGTGCTGGTCAGCACCTGGTTGTGCCGCACGGTGTTCGCGGCCCAGAACGCGGCCTGGTCGATCACCGGCAGCTCGGCCAGCGGCGTCGACGAGTCGTAACCGTCGTAGAGGTCCTTGTAGAACGGCGAGTGCGTGCGCGCGTAACAGACGAGGTCGAGCACGGACATCACGCGCTCCTGCGCTGGTCGACGACGGCGATCAGCTTGCCGCTGCTGCGCGTCCGCTGGAAGTCCGCCAGCGGCACGTTCTCGACCCGGAACGACAACAGCCGGTCCTTCTCGACGGCCTCCTCGACCTCGGCATAGCAGGACAGGAGCACGCCCCGGCTCGCGGACGGCTCGGGCGCGCGGTCGCGTTCCAGCCGGACCACCAGCTCGTCACCGGCAGCGTTCTCGGTCAGCTCGACCTGCAGCGCGCCGGAGTAGCCGAACTCGTCCTCCAGGATCGTGAGGAACCGCCGGTAGTTCAACGTCTGCGCGGCCGTGCGGAACACGTCCCCGGTGCGGCCGAGCAGCTCGAACCGCGGGGTCTGGCGTTCGCACGGGCAGTCGCCGGGCACCCAGCGGCCCAGGTCGCCGATCTCGTAGCGCTCCAGCCGCTGGCCGCGCCGGGTGTGCGTGGTGACCACGAGCCGGCCGGACGACGCCGGGCGATCGTCGTCGTCGAGGATCTCCAGCGTGTGCAGGCCGGTGAGCACGTGGTGCACCTTGCCGGTGGACGCCGAGCACTGGTACCCGATCGGTCCCGCGTCGACCGTCGCGTAGGCCGCCGACCGGATCACCGAGACGCCGAACTCGTCCCGCAGCCGGGCGATGGCCTGCGCGCCGAAGTGCTCACCCGCGTAGAAGATCTTGCGGATGCCGCCGTACTCCTTCAGCAGGTCGCCGTGCTCGGCGAAGAGCCGCTGCACGAACGAAGGCGCGGTCAGCAACGTGTCGACGCGGTTGTCCACGATGGCCCGGGCGATCGCGTCCAGCTGGCCCCACTCGCCGCCCATCGGGAACTGCACGGCGTTCATGCGTTCCAGCGCGGAGAAGAAGCTCACGAAGCTCGCGTACATGTGCCCGTTGAAGAACAGGTTCATGATCCGGTCGGTCCGCGGGTCGAGCCCGGTGGCGAGCAACGCCTCGGCGCCCACCCACATCTGCTCGTCCCAGTCGGCCCAGGTGTAGGCGGAGAGCTTCGGCGCGCCCGAACTGCCGCCGCTGCGGAAGTACACGTCGGCCTGGCGGTCCTGCAACGTCTCGAAGTCCGCCTTCGCCGTCACCGGGACCCTCGGCACCGGCAGCTGGCGCGACTCGGCCAGCTCGTCGAGCGAGGCGTCGAGCGCGAACCTGTCGTCGAGCTGCACCGACACCCGGTTGCTGTAGCGCTGCAACGCGTACACGCCGTCGTGCGGTTCGCCGCTGTACCCGCCGAGCATCGACCCCGGCGTGGTGATCCGCTGCACGCCGACCGACACGAACGCCCGCGCCAGCGAGGCCGTGTCCGGCCGGTCCGCCGCGAGCCCGACGGTCTGCAGGTACTGCCGCATCGGCCGCAGCACCGAGGTGATCTGTTTGCGCGGCAACGGCTTCACCCACACCGTCCGGTACAGCGGCGAGGTGCGCGGCGCGAACCGCACGTCCGCCAGCACCCGCCAGTGGCCGCCGGCGTGCACCTTCGTGAACCCGAGGTGCTCCTCGAGCTGCGTCACGACGACGGTGTTCGTGATCTCCGCCCACTCGGCCTGCGACGGGTCGCGGGTCGGCGGCCCGGTCAGTTCCAGCACCGACGCGAACCGCTCGGCGAACGCGAAGACCTGCGACGAGTCCTCGGTGTCGAGGTAGATCACCTGCGGGCTGGAGCAGGCCTGCTGCTCCAGCTGGCAGACGTCCGCCGCCAGCGCGTGCAGCGTGTCCACATCGGACCAGAGGTCGGCCGTCAGGTAGGCGAACGACAGCTTCGGGCCCCAGTCGACCACCCGCGTGCCGGGCCGCACCAGCTCCCGGACGCCCTCGATCGCCTCCTCGCCACCCCACACCGCGACGGCGTCGGCGGCGCCGAGCATCCGCGCCGTCCAGTCGGTGCGCGACGACGAGAAGCGCAGCACGACCAGCCGTGCCGCGATCTGCCCGGTCTGGTCGAGCGCGGCCAGCGAGGCGAGCACCTCGGCGGTGAAGCCGGAGTCGTCCGAGGCGACCTTGATGACGTTGAGGTTGCCCGAGAGCAGGCCCTCGACGGCGCTCAGCACGCCTGCGGCCGGGGCGTTGCCCGCGGTCACGTGCGCGAGCAGGCCGAGCGGCACCCAGGCCTCGTAGACGGGCGTGCGGAAGTCGGGCCTGACCATCCGCGCGGGGTCGAGGCCGCCGAGTTCGCGCTGGAGCTTGCGTTCCAGCGAAGCCCTGCTCAGCGCGTGCCGCAACACCTCCAGGGTCTCGTCGACCTCGGTCTCGGCGAGGCCCCACGCGACCAGCGACGGCCGGTGCTGCTCCAGGTCGAGCTTCTCGGCGGCGGCGAGCACGACGAGCGGGTTCAGCCTCGGGCCGGTGATCACCTGCTGGGTCAGGTCGTCCAGGGTGTCGAGCCGCACCGACGCGGCCTCGTCGTCGATCCACGCGCCTTGCCAGAGGTGCCTCATGCCTTGCCCTTCAGGAGTTCCGCGGCCGCGATGGCGCAGGACCGGTTGCGGGAGACGCCGGCGCGGCCGAGGATCTCGAACCACGGGGTCTCGTTGCCGCAACCGCACTCCTCAGGTGCGTGCAGTGCGGCCAGGTCACCCATCAGCACGCTCTGCGCGGGCGCCGAGGTGATGTAAGGCGACATGAACTGGATGTAGCCGGACTCGCCGTGCGGCAACGGTTCCAGCGTCCGGACGTCCCGGACGATCGCACGTGACCACGTCGGCACGTGCAGGTTGTGGCGCGCGCACTCGACGTACGGCACCGAGTGCTCGACGGAGCCGTAGCTGTCCCGGATCCGTTCGTCCGGGATGCCGAGCATCTCCACGACCTTGGCGCGCAGCTCGGCCTTGGAGATCTGCCTGTCGGCGTTGCCCTTCCAGCCACCGCCGAACCAGACCATCGAGTTCTCGTTCAGCTGCAACGGTTCCACGCCCATCGCGCGCATGCGGTCGATGGTGAAGCTGAGGAACGCCGGGAACCCGAAGATCCGCACGGGCTTGCCGTCGTCCGCGAACCGTTGCAGCGCGCGGATGCTGCCGAACGCGTCGAACTCGTGCCCGCTCCCGGTGTGCGCGAGCCCGTACTCGACGGACTCGACCGGCGCGAAGTCGGTCATGAACTGCCCGGTGAACGAGCTGCCGAGCTTGACCGACGGCGTGGGCTGGTTGAGGTTGATCAGGTAGTTCGTCGGGTCCTCGGTGATGAACCCGTTGTGGTCGTAGATGCGCGCGACCATCCGCTGGCCCGCGCGCAACGTCCAGGCGTCCCAGAACATCTGCGACTTCTGCCCGGTCGTGCCGGACGAGGTGGCGTGCACGACGACCTGGCCGCGCGGCACGGACAGCACCTCGTGCATCTTGAAGAAGTTGGCGTGCACGAACGGCTGCTCGGCGATGTCCTTGATCGGTTTGCCGTTCCACAGACTGCGGAAGAACTCGTTGCGCTCGGCGTGCCAGCGGTTCGACTCGTTCATCGCTGCGAGGAACAGGTCGTCGTCGCTGTGGTCGTAAGGGGCTGCGATGTCGCACAACGCCTGGACGGCGTTCAACGACGAGTCCGGCACCCTTGCCGGACCTAAATGCGCGTTCATGCGCGAAACACTCCGTTGGTGTTGAGGAACTTCTGCGTCCACAGCTCGACGTACTGCTCGGTGAACGGCCGGAACGCCTCGTCGATCAGCAGGCCGCGGAAGTCGGGCGGTTGCGGCGTGTGCACCATGACGACGTAGTCGTGGTAGACCTCGCCGTCGCCGCGCATCGCCGGGTACAGCGCCACCGGCAGGAAACCGAAGGCCAGCAACGCGCTCAGCTCGTCGAACTCGTGCAGCGGCACGAGCGTCTCGACGTGCGGCGCGCCCAGCCCGGCCAGTGCGTCGATCACACCGCCGAGGTGCGGCAGCACGGCCTGCGGGCTCGGCGTGGCACCGAAGATCGTGCAGTAGCCGTCGTGGCGGTTGAGGTGGCCGTAGAGCTGGTACTCGCCGTGCTCGTCGGCGAGCAGCACGTTCGGCTTGTGCAGCGGGTAGAACCGCCGCGCCGGGTCGTTGATCGTGCGCTCGAAGTGCCGCTGCACGAACTGCGGCGCCTCGATCACCTCCAGCCGCGACAGGCGGCTCTCGGTGAAGCCGTCGTCCTCGACGAACTCCGGCAGCGCGGACAGCCCGAGCGCGGACTGCGTCGCGGTGACGAGCTTTTCCAGGCTCTTCGGCACCTTGTGCACCTCGGCGCGGCGTTCGAGGACGCCGTCGCGGTGCTTGGCGAGCAGCGTCATCGTCTCGCGCCGGGCGTGCTTGAACAGGTTCGGGACGAGCCCGAGCGGGTGGAAACCGTTGCGCAGGCACACCCGCTGCGGCGCGAGGTGGACCGTGCGGGCGGTGCCGTAGACCGAGTCGACGTCGCCGCTCGCGAGCATCGCGCCGGTGATCTGCCCGACCGCGTGGTGGGCGATGCCGCCGCCCTGCGCGTCCGGGTCGACGACCAGTCCGGCGATCTTGCCGAGCCGGTCGGTGCTCTCGACGTGCCCGGTGATCGAGGCCTGGACCTCGCCGTCCTGCCGCCACACCAGCCACGTGGTGTGCGCGGACTCGATCTCGGCCGCCATGACGGCGGGGTCGGTGCCCATCGCGATGGGGTAGTTCGCGCCGTGCGCCCGCCGGTAGAGCCTCAGCAGGTCGTCGACGTCGTCGAGTCGAGCCGGCTCGAACTCGGGTAACACTTCCTGTGCCTCCTCCAATTGCTCCGACGAGATAAGCACAGGAGGAGAGAAATCTATTCGCGGTGGCGAGCGGAATCACACGAACCCTCAAATCCACCTCAATAACGATGGTTCGAACGGGTGAATTCGTGCAGGTGGGGGCTGTGATCGAGATCGCGTACCGGATTTTCGCCTGTCATTCACCTGTCACAGTGGTCGCCATTTCAACGAAGCGGCGACCACTTCGAAAACAAGCAACTAGTGGGCAAGCACGTGCAGAATCCGGACCGGCTTCTTCGGCGCGCCGTCGAGCAGGCCGTCCGGCTGCGGCACGATCCCGGCCTGCACGATCCGGTCGAGCGTGTCCATGCCGTACGTGACGTGACCCATCACGGTGTAGAGCGGCTGGATGTTCGCGAACGAGTGCACGATGAAGAACTCGCTGCCGTTGGTGCCGGGCCCCTGGTTCCCGTACGCGATGGTGCCGCGCGGGTAGGTCTCCTTCCCGGTCACCTCGTCGGCGAACTTGTAGCCGGGCCCGCCCTCCTCGGCGCGGTAGATGTCACCGCACTGCAGCACACCGAGGCGTGCGGTGTCGGTGAGCCGCCAGCACTGCGACATCGTGTAGAACCAGCTCCGCGCCAGGTGGGCGAAGTTCTCCACGCCGCACGGGGCGTTGGCGCGGTCGAGGTTCGCGATCACCACGCCGTAGTTCGTCACGATGGTGACCTTCACGGTGCCGCGGGCGGGCACGACGGCGTTCGGCGGCTGGACCGGGCGCGCGGCCGGGTTCTCCGGCGTCGGGGTGAACTCGCAGCGGACCGTGGGGGTGGCCGGCGCGGCGGACGCGACCGGGGCGAGGACGACCATCATCAGGACAGCGAGCAGTAGCCTCATGGCTGCCGACCGTAGTCGCCGGATAACGCCTTGTCAGCCCACCTGGATCGGGGTGGTGGCCGTGCTGCTGGAGCTCCACCGGGAGTGGCTCACACGCTGACGGTCTCGCGCTGCTCGACCGGGGCACGCCGGGGCCTGCGCTCCAGCCACCACTGCGACAGCAGCAACGGCACCACCCAGCCCGCCCACGTCGAGATGCCCGCGATCGTGTTCGGCAGCTGCTCCTCCGGCACCCGGTCCGCGAACGCCAGGAACGCGACCACTCCCCAGATCCGGTTCGTGATGATCGAGACGGTCAGCACGAAGCTGCGGATCATCCACGTGCGGTGATCGCGGAACCGGCGCTGCCGGGCCGCCCGCCAGGCCAGGCCGGTGAACGCCAGCCACAGCACCGCCAGCAGCACGTTGCTCACCATCGCCACCGGCCCGAACGGCGTCATCCAGCCGATGACCAGTCCGGACAGCCCGGCGGGGAGCACGCCCGCCAGCACGTAGACCCGGCCGATGCGGCGGTGCCACGCGGGGAACCTCGAACGGAACCACGGCCAGATCTGCACCACGCACGTGAGGATGGCGACCGACGCGCAGACGACGTGCACCACGAGCAGGGGGTAGTGCGGTCCCCAGTCCGACTGCACGCGCGACTGCAAGCGATCACCGGTCAGGTACGGCGGCAGCGAGAACGCCACGAAAGCCAGCACCACGAACGCCAACGGGCCCACCCAGGGCTTGCGCAACCACGTCATGGCGTCACGGTGGCGGCACCCGCTGACCGATCGCGCACCGCTCGCTGACGTCCGCGCACCGCGCGCAAGGGCTGCTGGTCAACGGCCTGAAACCAGCGCTGTCCTGCGCTTCTGACACCCCGCTGACACCTGACGGGGTGCAGCTGTCAGGTCGCTGTGAGTGGCGGTCGGCAAGGTCTTCCCCATGACCGGCTACGTCACCGACTGACCCAGCGCCCCCAGCGCGAAAACCATTGAAGGAGAAGCATGTTCAGCAGGATCGCCAGCGTTGCAGGGGCGGCCGCGATCGTCGGCGGCGCGATGCTCGGAATCACCTCGCCCGCCAACGCCGAGACGGTGCCCGGCTGCGGGAGTCACTCCCCGATCGGCACCACCGCGCACATCACGAGCGGCGGCGTCACGATCGGTTCGGTCAAGCAGTTCGCCGCCTGCGGCAAGAACTGGGCCTACACCTACGTCTGGGAGGGCTTCCGCTCCTCGCACTCCAACTGGGAGGTCTGCGTCTCGGTCGCCACCGGCTCGTCGGCGCCCTACTCGCTCGAAGGCCTGAAGTGCATCAGCAACAAGGCGGACAACTGGTCTTCCGGCACCAACACGCTCAACGTCTGCACCCACGCGGTCGGCAACATCAAGTGGGGCAGCAACCACCCGACCGCCCGCACCAGTGTCCGGTGCTGACATGAGGAAGACAGTGCTCACGGCGGTCGCCGCCCTGGCCGTGCTGACACCGCTCACGAGCGTCGGCACCGCCCAGGCGGAGGTCCGCACGTTCACCGCCACCACCGCCCTCGACGGCCGCACCGTCAAGGACCCGGGCGTGCCCGTCGGGGCCAAGCGCGTCGCCGACATGTACCTCAAGGGGCAGAAGGTGAACGTCGTCTGCCAGGACTCCGGTCCCGACTACGGCGGCAAGAAGATCTGGGACCTCACCACCGAGGGCCTCTGGATCCCGGACGGCTACACCAGCAACACCTCGGACACGATGGTGCTGCCGAAGTGCGCCGCCTCGAAGTCGTTCCCCGCCAAGGTCGACCTCAACGGCCGCAGGAACAAGGGCGACGCCGCGACGGCGCCCGGTTCGGTCGTCGACAGGTACCGGGCGGGACAACAGGTTCCGGTCAAGTGCCAGGCGCAGGCCGAGAGCGGCACCATCTGGGACCTCACCACCGATGACCTGTGGGTGCCCGACAACTACCTCACCACCGGCACCGACGGGTACGTGCAGGGCCTGCCGCGCTGCGACACCGACGGCATCGAGCCGGGGGAGACGCCGCCGGGCAACGCCGTCCACGGTCGCAGCAACGGTCCGGCCGGTCCGGCGACCGGCACGAACGCGGAGAAGGTCCGGCGTGTGATCGACACCGCGAAGGCCCAGCTCAACAAGGGTTATCTCTACTCGTGGGGAGCCGGCGGCAAGGGTGGCGCGTCCTACGGCGTGCACCACTACCCGGACAACGACCCATCGCAGGGCGACGACTACAACCGCCTCGGCTACGACTGCTCGGGCCTCACGCTGCACGCCTTCTGGAAGGGCGCGGGCCTCGACATCGGTGCCTGGACGGGCGCGCAGCACACCAAGGGCCGTGCGGTGGCCATCGCCGACCGCAAACCGGGCGACCTCGTCTTCTGGGGGCGCTCCGACAACGACTCCGACTCCACCACACACGTAGCCCTCTACCTGGGTGACAACAAGATCCTCGAAGCCTCGCCGCCACGTGACGGCAAGAGCATCCGGATCAGCGATCTGAACAGCCACGGAACGCCGTACACGAAGGTCCGCCGGATCTTCGGATGATGAGGGGAAAACCATGAACGTCAAGAGAATCGTCTCCGGCATCGCGGGTCTCGCGATCGGGATGGGCGTGCTGGTGCTCGGTGGCCCGCAGGCCAGCGCCGCCACCAACTTCGAGCTCCCGTTCCCGTGCGGGCAGACGTGGTCGGGCCAGACCCGCACCAACCACAGCCCGCAGCTCGCCCTCGACCTGAACCGCGGCGCCGACGAGGGTGACGCCGTGGTGGCGTCCGCGTCCGGCACCGTCAGCAAGGTCCGCAACGAGGGCAGCACGAGCTACGGTCGCTGGATCGAGATCGACCACGGCAGTGGCTGGACGACGCGCTACGCCCACCTGTCGGCGCAGCGGGTGTCGGTCGGCCAGGCCGTCTCGCAGGGCCAGACCATCGGCAACGTCGGCAACACCGGCGGTTCGACGGGTGCGCACCTGCACTTCGAGCAGCTGCTGAACGGCTCCCCGCAGAAGATCAAGTTCGGTGGGTCGACGATCCTGTACTACGGCACCAAGGACTACAAGTCGAACAACAAGTGCGGTGGCGGTGGCGAGACCAACCCGTACACCCCCGAAGAGGCCTGTGGTGACGGCTACAAGGTGATCGACGGCGCCAACGTGACCGGTGGCCGCGTCTCCCTGCTGTACAACGCCTCCAACGGCTACAACTGCGTCGTGACGATCAAGACCACCAAGATCGGCTCGGCGTCCGACGTCGGCTCGTTCCTCGAGGTCCAGGGCGATGCCCGCACGACCGACCGCGGTGACTACGGCTACTACGCCGGCCCGGTGAAGAAGAAGGCGCCCGGCAAGTGCGTCAAGTGGGGCGGCAACGCCGGTTCCTCCACCTACACCAGCGCCTTCGAGCACTGCGGCTGAGTCAGCCGAGAACGCTGTCCAACAGGTTGTCCCTTCGCAGACCGGGTGTGCCGAGCAGTTCGGCCGCCCGGTCCGCGGGCGTGTCCGACGCCTTCGCGAGCACCAGCCAGGCCACGCCCTCGCCGTACCGGTCACCACGGGCACCGGTGATCTCCAGACAGCGTTGAGCGTCCTTTGTGGCCTGTGCGCGATCACCCAGTGCCAGCAGGACTTCCGCCCGGCACAGCAACGCCTGCCACTCGTCGTTGTGCTCGCCCGTCACCCGGCACAGCTCGATGCACTCGCTCAGCGCCGCTTCCGCTGCACCCGAGCGACCGAGCTTGAACAACGCCTGTCCTTGCGACGCCAACGCGTACGCCGTGCCGGCCGCGTCCTCGTGGTCCCGCGCGTGCTTCAGGCTCTGCTCGGCGGCGTCGAGTGCCTCCTCGTACCGGCCCGCGACCTGGTGCACCTGGGCCAGCGCGGACAACGGAACCCGTTGCGCACCAGCGGGTCCGTGTTCCGCCGTCAGCTCGATCGCGCGGGCCAGGGTCGCGGCCGCGGCATCGAGCTCGCCCAGTTCCCGCTGGATCCCACCGATCCCGGCCAGCGCGCGGCCCTGCCCGAACGGGTCGTCGGCCCGCGCCCGCAGCACCTCTTCGAGCTGGGCGAGGGCGTCGGCGAACCGCCCGATCCGCCGGTTCGCGGCCGACCGCACCAGCAACGCCGTCTGCAGCGCGGCCGACGTGCCGAGCGTGCGCGCCGCCTGGTCCGCGATCTCGCCCAGCTCCACGAGGTCCGCGACCCTGTCCTGCTTGAACAGGTGCGGGTAGAGCATGTGCGCGATCGCCAGCCCGTGCTCCGCCGGCGCGGCCGACGACACCGAGGACCGCGCCGCCGCCAGGAGGTTCTCGGTCTCCTCGGTCAACCACCGCAACGGTTCGTCGATGTCCTGCTGCGCCAGCGAATGCGTGAGCGCGCCGTAAGCGTGCGGCCGCAGCTTCTTCAGCGCCGCCGCGAGGGTGGAGCGGTAGTGCGCCAACGCGCGGGCGAGCGCGGCTTCCCGTTCGCCGCCGACCTGCTCGGCACCGAACAACCGCAGCAGGTCGTGCACCCGGTACCGCTCCGGCCCGCACGGTTCCACGAGCTTGGCGTCCACCAACGGGTCCAGCGCGCGGTCCACGTCGTCCTGGCCCAGCAACGCCCGTGCCACCGGCTCGCCGACGGTCGGCACGGCGAGGCTGCACAGCAGGGTGAACGCCCTGGTGGACGCGGGGGACAGCCCCTCGAAGCCCATCCGGAAGCTCGACCGCACCGCCAGGTCGTCGAAGTCCAGCTCGTCCAGCCGGTGCCGCTCGTCCGCGAGCCGCCTGGCCAGCGTCGCCGTCGTCCAGTCCGGCCGCGACCGCAGCCGCGCCGCCGCGATCGTCAGCGCCAGCGGCAGGTGGTCGCAGGCCCGCGCGACCTGCCGGGCCGCCTCGCCGTCGTCCCCGAGCAACCGCACGGCGTCGGACTCGGGCAACGGGTCGAGCCGCACGTGCCGCGCGCTCAGCGTCGCGAGCATCCGGCGGCTCGTGATCAGCACCGTCGACCCCGGCTCGCCCGGCAGCAGCGGCACGACCTGCGCCGCGTCGACCGCGTTGTCGAGCAGCACGAGCACCCTGCGCCGCGCCAGCGCCGACCGGTAGAGCGCGGCGGCCTCGGAGGGGTCGGCCGGCACGGCCAGCGGCGGCGTCCCGAGCGCGCGCAGGAACCGCCGGATCACCTCGGCCGGCCGCAGCGGTGACCGGCCGGGGGTGGCGCCGTGCAGGTCGACGTACAGCTGCCCGTCCGGGAACCGCCCGGCCAGCGCGTGCGCGGCGGTGGTCGCGAGAGCGCTCTTGCCCTGGCCGCCGGGGCCGTGCACGGCGATCACGGGGTCCGCGCACGACGTGATCAGCTCGATCTCCGCGAGCCGCCCGACGAACGGTTCCGGCCGCGCGGGCAGCTCGCGCGGCACCGCGGGGATGTCGCCCCGCAGGATCGCCGTGTGCAGGTCCCGCAACTCCTGACCGGGGTCGATGCCGAGCTCGTCGGCCAGCAGCCGGCGGCCCTCGTCGTACGTCCGCAGCGCGTCCGCCTGCCGTCCGCCGCGGTGCAGTGCCACCATCAGCGCGCCGCGCAGCCGTTCGCGGGTCGGGTGCTCGGTGACCAGCCCGGTCAGCTCAGCGACGACCTCCTGGTGCCGGCCCTCGGAGATCGCCTTGTCGGCTCGGCGCTCGGTCGCCGCGAGCCGTTCCTCCTCCAGCTGGCTCGCGAACCGCGTGTTCGTGGTCAGTTCGACGAGCGCCGGGCCGCGCCAGTACCCCAGGGCCTCGTCGGGGTCGGCCGCGTCCCGGAACAGCTCGAGGTCGAGCGAGCGCGGCGGGATGACGAGCCGGTAGCCCTGCCGGGTCCACTCCAGTGACACACCGGGCAGATCTTTCAACGCCCTGCGCAACTGCGAGACGTGCACCTGCACGGCCTTGCGCGCGCTGACCGGGGGATCACCCTCCCAGAGCACCGACATGAGGTGGTCGACGCTGACGGACTGGCCGGCGTGCAGCAGCAGCAACACCAGCACCTGCTGCGGCTGGCCTGCGGGAACGCGGACGACGCGCCCCTCGTGCGTGACGAGCAGCGGCCCCAGCACCCCGAACCGAACGCCGTCCACGGCCACACGATAGTCGTTGATCACGAACTGGCTTCTGTTCTGCAACTTGCACTCCAGCAACGGTCAACGACGAACGTTGTGCAAACTGCTTACCGGCCGGGAGGTCGGGAATATCAGTGGTACAAGGTGCACGAATCCGCGCCGAGCTGCGAAAAGTCGTGCGAAAATCGTTCGGGGGACCACTCGGTGGGACGGATCGGCGAAGTGCGAGATCAACGTCGTGGTGGTAGCGGAAAACAGAACAGGGATTTGCGGTAGCGTCCGTATTGGTGGATCACCTCATTGGAGTAACGGCGGTGCCGCGATCATCCCGAGTCGGGCATCATCACGTGGCTCGACCAAGTCGTAGAACGAGGGGTCTCGTGTGACCATCTTCCGTGCAGGCCGCACCGGAGCGTGGTGGATGTACCTGGTGGCGGGTCACCTGCTGCTGGGCCTCTACTACCTGATTCCGGTCAGCCCTGCGGGGACAACGGGGCAAACGGTACGGGTGGTGCTCTACTGCACGATCAGCGCTTCGGCCGCCATCGCGACATTCGCGGGTGTCAAGCGCAACCGGCCCCAATGGCGCAGGCCGTGGGTGTTCCTCGCACTGAGCCAGGTCGTTTACGCGATCGCCGACCTCACGTTCTACGCATCTCACTACATCTTCGAGCACACGGTTTACCCGTCCTACGCGGACATCTTCTACCTGGGGCATTACCCGTTGATGGTCGCGGGCGTGATCCTGCTGATCCGCCGGCGCACCCCCGGACTCGACCTGCCGAGCCTGCTCGACGCCGCCGTCCTCGCGGTCGTCGCGGGCATGGCGTCCTGGCTCTACGTCATCGGCCCGCAGGCCCGCCTCACCTCGCCGGTGCTGGTCAAGATCGCCTCGCTCGGCTACCCGATGATGGACCTGGCGCTGTTCGTCGTCGCGTTGCGGCTCATCTTCGGCGCCGGGCCGCGGCCGCGCGCGTTCGTGCTGCTGACGTGCAACCTGCTCGGCATCCTGACCGCGGACACCATCTACGTGCTGCAGCGCCTCGACGGCAGCTACCACGCGGGCAACTTCCTCGACGCCATCTGGCTCTCCGCGAACCTGTGCATCGGCGCGGCGGCGCTGCACCCGACGATGGCGCGGCTCGTCGACCGGGCGCACGTCAAGGACGTCGGCCTGAGTCGCGGCCGGATCATCGCGCTGTGCTCGGCCGTCCTCGCCGCCCCCGTGCTGATGCTGGTGCACGACGTCGGCCAGTCGTCGCAGGACGTCCTGGTGATCGCGGTGGGCAGCGCGGTGCTGTCGCTGCTGATCATCGCGCGGCTCGCGGGCCTCGTCGCCGACCAGCGCAAGCTCGCGATCACCGACAGCCTCACCGGCCTGCACACCCGCCGGTTCTTCGAGGCGCAACTGCCGCTGGAGATATCCAGGGCACGGCGCAACGACGGCTCGGTCGCGGTGTTCATCATCGACGTCGACCGCTTCAAGTCCATCAACGACAACTACGGCCATCCCGCCGGGGACGACGTGCTGATGGAGGTCGCGGCCCGGCTGCGCGCCGCCTCGCGCGCCGGTGAGGTGCTCGCCCGGTACGGCGGCGAGGAGTTCGCGCTGCTCGTCCCGGACGCGGGCCCCGGCCGGCTGTCGGTCATCGCGAACCGGCTGCGCGAACGCGTCGCGGAGAAGCCGATCCCGGTCAACGCGGGCAACGACGACATCCCGTTGTTCGTCACGGTCTCGGTCGGTTCGGCGAGCTTCCCGACCCACGGCGACGGTCCCGACGACATCGTGGTGATCGCGGACCGCGCGCTGTACGCGGCGAAAGCGGCCGGGCGCAACAGGATCGCGGTCGGCCCCGAGCCGTTGCCCGCGGTCGATCCGGACACCGACGGCGCGATGGCGGAGTTCCTCTGCCAGGTCGCGGACCGCGTGGACGGCTGGCTGCACCGCTACGACCACAGCCGCTCGGTGTCGCGCTGGGCCGGCGTGGCGGCGGGGGAGTTCGGCCTGGACGCGCCCACGATCCGCGTCACCCAGCTCGCCGGGCGCCTGCACGACATCGGCAAGGTGATCATTCCCGAGGTCGTGCTGACCAAACCGGGCGCACTGTCCGAAGAGGAATGGCGGCTGCTGCGCCAGCACCCTGACTTCGGCTACCGGCTCGCGCGCATGGTGCCGGGGTTCGCGGGCGTCGCGCACGTCATCAGGCAGCAGCACGAGCGGTACGACGGCGGTGGGTACCCGGACGGGTTGCGCGGCGCCGACATCCGTGCGGAAGCACGCATCCTGTCCGTGTGCGTCGCCTGGGCGGCGATGCGGTCGAACCGTCCACATCAGACCGCATTGGACGAGAACCGGGCACGGCGGGAACTTTGGGCCGGTCGCGGCGAACAGTTCGATCCGGACGTAGTGGACATGTTCCTCGACCTGCACACGCAGGGCAGCATCGGAATGCTGCGTCCGTCCGGTTTGTCCGTGCAGGAAGCAGGATTCCCGGCCGACTTCAGGCCGTGATCGACTGACCGTGCCATGCTCTCGCCATGAGCACGGAGTACGCCATCCCCGCCGAGGTGCCGAGCCCGGAACGACCGGCGCCGCCCGGCGGACCGCTGGGCAGGTGGCTGCTCGCGGACCGGGTGGCACCGAGCGGCCCGGAGAGCCACGAGTCGCACGCCGAGCCGCACGCGTGGTGGAAGGTCATGACGCTCACCGGCGTCGACTACTTCTCCACCCTCTCGTACCTCCCCGGCATCGCCGCGCTGGCCGCCGGAGCCCTCTCGCCCCTCGCGACGTTGCTGATCGTGGCGCTGACGTTGCTCGGCATGCTGCCGATGTACCGGCGGGTGGCGAAGGAGAGCCCGAACGGCCAGGGGTCCGTGGCGATGCTGGAGGACCTGCTGCCGTTCTGGCG
Source organism: Lentzea sp. NBRC 102530 (assembly GCF_030269365.1). Classification (GTDB taxonomy): domain Bacteria; phylum Actinomycetota; class Actinomycetes; order Mycobacteriales; family Pseudonocardiaceae; genus Lentzea. The sequence goes on along the minus strand of NZ_BSTF01000017.1, from coordinate 124,050 downwards.
CGGCAAGATCTTCGTGCTGGTGCTGCTCGGGTTCGTGGCGACGTCGTGGATCATCACGATCACCCTGTCCGCCGCGGACGCCTCGGTGCACGCGCTGGAGAACCCGTACGTGCCGGCGGCGTTGCACGGCACCGAACTGTGGCTCACGATCATCCTGCTGGTGATCCTCGGCGGCGTCTTCCTGATGGGCTTCAGCGAGGCCGTGGGCGTCGCGATCCCGTTGGTGGCCGTGTTCCTCGCGTTGAACGCCGTCGTGGCCGTGGTCGGGCTCGTGGACGTCTTCGCGACGCCGGACGCCCTGGACCGCTGGATCTCGGCGCTGGGAGCGCACGGCGACGGGTTCTTCGGTGTCGTCGGGCCCGCGATCCTGGCCTTTCCGTTGCTGGTGCTCGGTTTGTCCGGCTTCGAGACCGGCGTGAGCATGATGCCGCTGGTGTCGGCGGACGGGAAGACGCCGGAGCAACGGCTGGAGAGCCGCGTCCGCAACACCCGCAAGCTGCTGACGACGGCCGCGCTCATCATGTCGGTGTACCTGGTCGCGACGTCGTTCATCACGACCGTCCTGGTGCCGCAGGAGAAGTTCGCGCCCGGTGGCCCGGCGAACGGCCGCGCGCTCGCCTACCTCGCGCACGAACTGCTCGGCGAGGCGTTCGGCACGGTCTACGACATCAGCAGCATCCTGATCCTGTGGTTCGCCGGTGCGTCGGCGATGGCCGGGCTCATCAACATCGTCCCGCGCTACCTGCCGTCCTACGGCATGGCGCCGGAATGGGGACGCGCCGTCCGCCCGGTGGTGATCGTCTACACGGTCATCTGCATCATCATCACGATCATCTTCAACGCCGACGTGAACGCGCAGGCCGGCGCGTACGCGACGGGCATCCTCGCGATGATGGTCTCCGGATCGTTCGCGGTGACGGTCTCGGCGTGGCGCAAGAAGCAGCGCGGCGCGGGCATCGGGTTCACCGTGCTGACGCTGGTGCTGCTGTACGCGTTGGTGGAGAACGTCATCGAGAAGCCGGACGGCATCACGATCTCCATCGGCTTCATCATCGGCATCGTCGTGATCTCCCTGGTGTCGCGGATCTCGCGCACGACGGAGCTGCGGGTCGACAGCATCGAGTTCGACGAGCAGGCCCGCCGGTTCATCACCGAGACGATCGCGAACGACGGCCGCATCACGTTGATCGCGAACCGCCGCCAGACCGGGGACGAGGCCGAGTACGTCGAGAAGGAGACCGAGCAGCGCGGCATGAACCCGGTGCCCGGCACGGCGGACGTGATCTTCCTGGAGATCGACATCGTCGACCCGTCGGCGTTCTCGAACGTCCTGTGCGTGTCCGGCGTCGAGGTGGCCGGGCACCGCGTGCTGCGCGCCTCCGCCCCCGCCGCGCCGAACGCCATCGCGGCGATCCTGCTCGCGTTGCGCGACTCGACCGGCGTGATCCCGCACGCGCACTTCGAGTGGTCCGAGGGCAACCCGCTCGGCCACCTGTTCCGCTACCTGATCCTCGGCCGCGGCGACACGCCTCCGGTCGTACGCGAAATCATCCGCTCGGCTGAGGAGGATCCGTCCCGAAGGCCACGCGTGCACGTCGGATAGCTGGAACACTCCCCTCGGTGCCGCGTCCGGTAACGCTTCGGGCCGCGGCACCGGTACGTCCTACATCAGGGGGAGGACGCCATGTTCCGCAAGCTGCTCGTGCTGCTCGTCGTGCTGGGGACGGCGGGTGCCGGGGCCGCACCGGCCGTCGGATCATCGGGACGCAGGACCGTCAGATCGTGCGCCGAACTCGTGCGGTCGTTCGACGTCCCGGACGCCCGCACCCGCGTCACGTCGGCGCGGATCGTGTCCGGTGACAAGGAGTTCTGCGACGTCCGGGGCACGATCGAACCCGCCATCGGCTTCCAGCTGAAGCTGCCGCTGAAGGGCTACCAGGGCCGTTACCTCCAGTACGGCTGCGGCGGCTTCTGCGGGGTCGTCGACGACCCGGACTTCCCGTCCGGCTGCGGCCCGGCGTTCGGGGACGCCGCGGTGGCCGCGACCGACGACGGGCACCAGGCACCGCCGGAGAACCCGTTCGACACGACCTGGGCCGCCTCGAACCAGAAGGCCCGCGACGACTACTTCTTCCGCGCGCCGCACGCGTTGTCGAAGGTGTCCAAGCACATCATCTCGGTCTTCTACGGCAAGCCGCCGGTGAAGTCGTACTTCAACGGCTGCTCCAACGGCGGCCGCGAGGGCCTGCTGCTGGCCCAGCGCTACCCGCGTGACTTCGACGGCGTCATCGCCGCCGCACCGGGGTCCTACTACACCGCGCTGATCGGCTACCAGGCGTGGATCGCGCGCAACACCATCCCGAACGACAAGCTCTTCGTGCTGCACGCCGCCGTGATGAAGGCGTGCGACGGCAACGACGGTCTGGTGGACGGCCAGATCGAGGACCCGAGGCTCTGCAGGTTCGATCCCGGCACGCTCGCCGGACAGCTCACCGACGACGAGATCGCGCGGGTCAGGCGCCTGTACGCGGGCCCGTCCGACAACGGCGTGCGGCTCTACCCCGGCGGCCAGCCGTACGGGTCGGAGATCTCGTGGACGTTCTGGCTCAACCCGTCGGAGGGGCTCGGCCGCGGCATCGCGCCCGAACTCGCCGACAACGGCCTGAAGAACCTCGTCCACCCGATCGGCAAGCCGGGCTCGTCGCTGGAGGGGTTCGAGTTCACCACCCGCGAGTTCCGCCGGCTCGTGCCGGAGACGGTGAAGGCGAACTCGCTCTCGCTCGACCTGCGGGCGTTCGAACGGGCGGGCGGCAAGCTGATCCTCTGGCACGGCGCGGGCGACCAGGGCATCCCGTTCGAGGGCACGCTCGACTACTGGCAGCGGCTCACCGGCGGCAAGAACCCGTCCTACGCACGGCTTTTCGTGGTGCCGTCGATGTGGCACTGCTCGGGCGGCGACACGCTGACCGACTTCGACCCGTTCCGCGCGCTCGTGTCGTGGGTCGAGGGCGGCCAGGTGCCCTTGAAGATCATCGCGACCGGGCGTGACCAGGACGGCAAGGTCGTGCGCACCCGTCCGGTGTTCCCGTACCCGTTGCGGGCGAGGTACACCGGCTCGGGCTCGATCGACGACGCCGGGAACTTCGTCGCCGCACCCGGTTTCGGGTTCGACGACCGGATCAGGTGGGCGGGGGAGGACCTGTACAGGTCAGGCCCGGTGGCTCCCTAGCGGAACTTCTCGATGGCGGCGGCGATGGCCTTGTCCATGCTGTTGCCCTCCATGATGAGGTGCCCGGCGTCGTTCAGGATCACGAGCTCGGCGTCGGGCCACCTCTTCGCGACCTCCCAGGCCGTGTGCAGCGGCCCGCCGAAGTCGTTGCGCCCGTGGATGAGGACGCCGGGGATGCCCGCGAGCCGGTGCAGGTTCTCGAAGATGTGGTCCGGCTCCATGAAGCAGCCGTTGCCCCAATAGTGCGTCACGGTCCTGGCGAGCTGGTAGCTCATCACCGGGTCCTCGTACCGGGTGCCGGCGAAGTCGTTGTCACCGCCGGTGATGGTGGAGAGGTCCCACTTGTTCCAGTCGTGCGCGGCCTTCGCGCGGACCGCCGGGTCGGGCGAGTTGAGGAGCTTGTTGTAGGCGGCGGCGAGGTTGCCGTCGCGGTCTTCCTCGGGGACGCCCTCGATGAACGCGTCGAAGTGGTCCGGGAAGAAGAGGCCGAGGCCACGGGTGATCCACTCGATCTCCGCGGGACGGCCGGTGGTCACCGCGGGGATGATCATTTCGGTGACGCGCTCGGGGTGCTGGATGGCGTAGGCGAGGACCAGGCTGGAACCCCAGGACCCGCCTTCCAGCAGCCACTTCTCGATGCCGAGGTGGTCGCGGAGCTTCTCGGCGTCGTCGATCAGGTGCTGGGTGGTGTTGTGCTCCATGCTCGTCGCCGGGTCGGCGACCGGCGGGGTGCTCCTGCCCGTGCCGCGCTGGTCCCAGAGGACCAGGTTCCAATGGTCGGGGTCGAAGTCCTCCCGCCATCGCGTGTTCAGTCCTGATCCGGGACCGCCGTGGAAGACGCAGGCGGGTTTGCCGTCCGGGTTGCCGCTCGCCTCCCAGTGGACGAGTTGGCCGTCGCCGACGTCGAGCATGCCCTGTGCGTAGGGCTCCACCTGTGGGTACATGCGCGCGAGGCTATTGCCGGGCGTGCGGGACGGCGAGTCGATTTCCGGGGTCCGGACACGCCGACACGTCCACTGCCGTGACGGCGGTGGACGTGTGGAGTCGTTGGTGCGTCAGGACTTCTGCTTGGTGGCGATCTGGTCCAGCACCTCGGTCTGCGACACGATGATCTTGCCGGCCAGTGCCTTCGAACCGATGTGCTCACCCTTGGCCTGCGCGGACTTCGCCATGTCGACACCGCTGCGGAGGTGGCGGGACAGCGTGGCGAGGAACAGGTCGTCGTACTGCTTGCCGCTGGCAGCCTTGAGCGCCTCGACGTCCTTGGCGGTCATCATGCCCGCCATCTTGTGCGCGGCGGCGGCGTCGTCACCCGGCACCTGGATGTTCCAGCTGCGCAGGTAGGTCGCCATCTGCTCGATCTCGCCCGCCTCGGCGGTCGCGATCTTGTCGGCCACGTTGACCACGAACTCGTCCTTGGACTTCTCCATGGCGACCTTCGCGATCTCGATGGTCTGGCGGTGGTGCGGGATCATCTGCAGCGAGAACATCGCGTCGGCCTCGTTCGCCGCCGGTTCGGCGGAGCCGCTGCCACCTGCGGATGAGCATCCGACCAGCGCAAGCAGCCCTAGCACGATGATGAGCAGACGCGCTCGCATGAAGCCTCCCGTCTCGGTTCCCTGCCGAGGGATACGGGTGGCCGAAGTGTCCGGTTCAGTGAAACTTTCCGAACCTAAGTGGTTCGGCGCTGGTCGAGGGCCGCGACGACCCCGCTGACGACGTCCGGGTGGCCGAGCGGAAGGGGTGCCACGAGGGCGTTGCTGTGCGGGATGACCTGGGCGAACGTGGCCTCCACCGGCACCTCGGGGTCGACCACGAAGACCGAGCGGACGAGGTCGGGGTGACCCGCCACGAGGTCCAGCACGTCGGCGGCGATCGGGCCGCTCGTGACGACGTCCAGCACGGTCCGGGTGTCGTCGTGGTGCCTGGTCAGCACCTCGTCCACTGTGGACTTCCAGCCCGGCGCGGCGGGCACGCGCAGCCACACGACCCGCACGCTCTCCGCCAGCGGGCGCCAGGTCGCGGGGATCTCGTCGTGGAGGGCTTCGCCGGCTGGATCGATCACGAGTACCGTTGCGGCGCCTGAGGGTCCGTCGGCCACGACGCCGGGACCCGCCGCCCTGCTGGGCTCGTCGAAATCGCGCATGGTCGTGGATACCCAGTCACTGAACGGTTTCAGTGCTCCGATCGGGTCCCTGTGATGACCCGAATGGCGCAGACAAGACCACTGCGCGACGTGGACTTGTTGCCGTGCACCGATTTCCGGCTCATGTCCGGTGACATCTTGACCAGTTTCTGAACACCGGTTTATGGTCTAGACCACAAACCGAAACTGGATCGGTGAGCAATCATCGAACGCTCCCGGTTCCCGCCCCCTGCCTACGGGTCCACCCGTTTGGGAACGATCCAAGGAGTTCGGAAGCAATGAAACTCATGCGTAAAGCGGCGCTCGTCCTGGCCGCTGTGCCCGCCATCGTCCTCATCACGCCGGTCGGTTCGGCGAGTGCGCACGGCTACGTGTCGTCACCCGCGAGCCGCTCCGCGCAGTGCGCCAGGGGCGACATCGCGGAAAGCCTTTGCGGCCAGGCGAAGTACGAACCGCAGAGCGCCGAGGGCCCGAAGGGCCTGAAGAACTGCAGCGGCGCGAACGACAGCTTCGCTCCCCTCAACAACGACTCGCTGCCCTGGAAGGTCACGAACACCGGTCAGACCCTGTCGCTGACCTGGACCTTCACTGCCCGGCACGCCACGCGCGACTACGAGTACTTCATCGGCGGCACGCGCGTCGGCTACTTCTCCGGCAACAACCAGCAGCCGAACAACCCGACCACGCACCAGATCAACCTCGGCGGCTTCTCCGGTCGCCAGAAGCTCATCGCGATCTGGAACATCAGCGACACCGTCAACGCGTTCTACTCGTGCATCGACCTGAACATCAGCGGTGGTGGCGGCACGACCCCGCCGCCCACCAGCACGACCACCCGTCCTCCGACGACGACCACCACCACGACGAGCACGCAGCAGCCGCCGGCCGGCGGCACGTGGGCGGCGAACACGTCGTACGCGGCCGGCGCGACCGTCACCTACGGCGGCTCGAGCTACCGCTGCCGTCAGGCGCACACCTCGCTGACCGGCTGGGAACCGCCGAACGTGGCGGCGCTCTGGGAGAAGATCTGATCCGATGAAGCGCCTGGTGATCGCGGTCGCGGTCCTGGCGCTGGCGGGGTGCGGCGGAGAGGCGGTCGTGCCGGAGAGCCCAGCGGCTCACGGGCACGGCGCTTCTTCCGCCGCACCACCCGTTCCGGGTGCCAGTGCGAGGTTCAACGACGCCGACGTGACGTTCGTGCAGATGATGGTGGACCACCTGCAGCTCGGCATCAGCCTGTCGCAGGTGGGCATCGCGAAGGCGGAGAGCAAGGAGGCGAAGGACCTCGCGAGCGCGATCGACGTGACGCAGCGCGAGGAGCTCACGATGCTCAAGTCGTGGCTGAAGCTCTGGGACAAGCCCGAAGGCGACGGCGCGAACCTGCACGCCGCGCACGGAGGTCAGCCGCTGCTCGACGACAAGGTCATCAACGAGACCAAGGACAAGAGCGGGGCCGAGTTCGACCAGGTCTTCCTCAACCTCATGACCGGGCACCAGGGTGCCGGCGTGGAGATGGCCCTCACCGAGAAGAAGGACGGGCAGAACCCCGAGGCGACGGCCTACGCCGAGCGCGTGGTCACGTCCCGGCAGGGCCAGATCCAGCAGATGCTGAAGATCATCGGCGGCGTGTAGGAAGGCTTGGCTGCGGTGTGCGGCTGGAGCCTGGACGTCGGTGGGGTGCTGCGGGTTCTGTTGTGCGGCCGGGGCCTGGACGTCGGCGGCGAGTTGCGGTGTGCGGCCGGAGCCGGAACGTCGGCGCGTGCAGCGGTTCAGGTGTCGGCGGCGGCTCCTGAACGTCAGCGGGTCAGGTCGCTGAGCGCGGCCTCGACCCGTTGCTGCGCCGACGCGTGCATCCACCCGACCCCGAGCTCCTGCTGCGCCAGGCGCAGGAGCCTTTCGGCCTGCCCGCGGTCACCCCGGCGCGCCGCGATCTCCGCGAGCCCGGTGTGCGCCAGCGCCCTGGTCGCGGTCAGGCCGGCCTCGGTCGCCATCTCCAGCGCCAGCAGGTAGTCCCGTTCCGCCGCGGCCTCGTCCACGTCGAGCAACCGGTCTGCCCGGCGGCCCCGCAGTTCGGCGAGTTCTTCCTTGGCCTCGAGTTCCGCCATGGCCGCGATCGCCTGGTCGGTCAGGGCGAGCGCCTCGGCCCGGTCCTCGGTGATGGTGGCCAGCACGTCCAGGACCTGGGCCGCGCCCCAGCGCTCGCCGAGGTCCAGGAACAACGCGAGCGCCTCGCGGGCCTGCGCGATCGCCCGCGGGCTGTCACCGGTGGCGGTCCAGGCCGTGTAGGCGTTGCTGAAGCCGAGCAGGCCGCGGATCCACGGGTCGTCGCTGCGCTCGATCTCGTCCTGCAGCTCGGTGCGCGGCGTGTCCGGTCCGGGTGGCCCGGAGAGCATGGCCCACGCGATGAGCACGAACGGTTGCCTGATCGGGCCGCGCAACCCCACCAGCCTGTCCTGCACGCGTTCCGGGGCGGCCAGTGCCAGCAGGACGGCATAGTCCTCTGTGGACTCCTCGGGCACGCGCGCCAGCAGCCGCAGCGCCAGGCCCCGCACCTCCGCGCGGCTGCCCTTCACGTACCAGTACCAGGCGAGGCCGCTGACGAGCCGGAGTCCCAGCGCGGGATCGGCGTCCGTGGCCCAGTCGAGGGCCTGCACCAGGTTCGCGTGCTCGGCGGTCAGCCTGGAGAACCAGCGGACCTGGTCCCCTCGGCGCAGTTCGGGATCAGCTCGGAGAGCGAGGTCGGCGAAGTAGGCCGCGTGTGCGGCGTCGACGCGTTTGTGCTGCGCGCAGAACTCCCGGATCGTCTCCAGCATCCGGTAACGGCCGTCGGCGGCCTCGACCAACGACTTGTCCACCAGGGCGTCCAGCACCTCGATGTCGTGACCGCACACCGATTCGACAGCGTCCAGGCTCGCCCCGCCGCTGAACGTCGCGAGGCACGCGGCGAGGTCGCGTTCCTCGTCGGACAGCAGGTCCCACGACCACTCCACGACCGCGCGCAACGTCCGGTGCCGGGGTGCGGCGGCGCGGTTTCCCTTGGTGAGCAGGCGGAAGCGGTCGTTCAGCCGCAGCGCGATCTCGGCGGTCGTCAACGTCCGGGTGCGTGCCGCGGCCAGTTCGATCGCGAGCGGCAGGCCGTCGAGCGAGCGGCAGATCTCGGCGGTGTGCTCGTCGCGCACGAACGCCGGGTTGACCAGCCGGGCGCGGTCGGCGAACAGCTCGGCGCTCTGCGCCGGGTCGAGCGGCGGCACCGGGCACAGCGTCTCGCCGGTGATGCCGAGCGGCTCCCTGCTCGTCGCGATGATCCGCACCGACGGGCACGCGCTGAGCAGGTGCCCGGCGAGTCGAGCGGCCTGGACGACCAGGTGCTCGCAGTTGTCGAGGATCAGCAACGCCGAGCGCTCGCGCAGGGCGAGCACCAGCCGTTCCTCCGGCTCCAGCACCGTTTCCTTGAGCCCCAACGCCTGCAGCGCGGCGGCCGCGGCGTCCCTTCCCGGTGCGAGGTCCACGAAGATCGCCCCGGGGCCGGCGGCCTGGAGCGCCAGCCTGGTCTTGCCCGCGCCGCCCGGGCCGGTGAGCGTGATCAGCCGGGACGTCAGCGCCTTGATCCGGCGCAGTTCTTCCTGGCGTCCCACGAAGTTCGTCAGCTGGGCCGGCGGCTCGCGGTGGGTCGTGCCGCGCAGCACCTGGAGGTGCACGGCCCGCAGTTCGGCGGACGGGTCGGCGCCCAGTTCGTCGGCGAGCACGGAACGGGCGTCCTCGAACGCCTGCAACGCCTCGGCCTGCCTGCCCTGCTGGTGCAGGGCCTGCACGAGGAAGCCGCGCAGCCGTTCGTCCAGCGGGTGCTGCCGCACGAGTTCCTGGATCTCGGCGACGTCGGCGGTGCCGAGCCGGAGGCGGGCGGCGGTCAACGACCCCAAGGCCGCAGACCGTTGTTCCTCAAGGCGCACAGCGTGATCGGCGAGCGGAACGTCGGCGAGCGCAGGACCGCGCCACAGCTGAAGCGCCTCCGACAAAAGGGATTCCGCGCCGCGAACGTCCCCGGCCTCCAGTGCCTGGCGGCCTTCCGCCGCCAGCACGGCGAACCGGTGCGCGTCGACCTGCTCACCACGCAACGCCAACCGGTAGCCGGCCGGGTGGAACTCGACCAGCGCGGCGTCCCCGAGCGCCCGCCGCAGCCGGGACACCTGGCCCTGCAGGGCGTTCGCCGCGTCCGCGGGTGGCACGGAGCCGTAGAGTTCGTCCACCAACCGGTCGAGCGGGACGATGTCCCCCACCCGGAGTGCGAGCAGTGCCAACAGGGTGCGCGGCCGCGGACCACCCACCGCGACCTTGCCGTCGGGCGAGTGCGCCTCAACGGGCCCGAGGATGCCGATGTGCACGGTGTCAGCGTACGAAGCGGCCGGGGCTCGTACCCAGCACCCGGCGGAAGTGCCGGGTGAGGTGCGACTGGTCGTGGAACCCGGCCAGCACCGCCACCTCCGCCGCGGGCCGCCCCTCGACCAGGTAGCCGCGGGCGAGGTCCACCCGGCGCGCGGTCAGGTACTTGTGCGGCGGCAGCCCGAACCGGCGGCTGAACGCCCGCACGAGGTGCGTCGGACTCGTCTGCAACTCCTGCGCGGCGTCGGCCAGCGAGATCCCGGAAGGCAGCGAGGCGTCCAGCAACTGCCTCAGCCGGTCGGCGAGCGTCGGGTCCGCGTGCACGACCGGTGCGGTGCCGGCGAAGCGGTGCCGGAGGCGTTCGGCGATCAACGCGAGCCGCGACGCCGCCTCCAGCGGTTCGTCCAGCGCGAGGTGCAGCTGGTGCACCCGGTGGCGCAGCAGGGGATCGGGCAGCATCGGGGTGTCGACGGCCTTGCCGATCAGGTCGTCCGGCAGCACCGTGCCGTCCAGGTACAGCACGCGCTTGCGGAATCCCGTCGGGTACGCGGACCGGCCGTCGTGCGGCACGTGCGGCGGCAACAGCGTGACGGCGGAGACGAGCGCGCCGTGTTCGTGGCGGTCCAGTTCGTACGTCACGGCGCCGTCGTCGAGCACCATCAACGTCCACGCGTCGTGCGTGTGCGTCGGATAGGCGTGCGTGGTGAACGATGCGTGGAAGGCCTCCTTGATGCCGTCCACCGCGGGTTTCCACGCGGTCGTGCTCATGTCAGGAACGTACAAGACCGCCGGGCCACCTGCCCACGATCGTGGCACCCATGTTCGACACCAAGATCGCTGTGCTGCTGCGGGACGACCTGGCCGGCTGGCAGGCGCTGAACGTCACCGCCTTCCTCGTCAGCGGCCTGCCCGAGACCCTCAGGGGCGAGCCGTACACCGATGCCGACGACGTGCGGTACCTGCCGATGTTCGGCCAGCCCGTGGTCGTCCTCCAGGGTGACGCCGAGCTGCTCAAGAAGGCCCACGAACGCGCGCTGAACCGCGACCAGGCCATGACGATCTTCACCGCCGACCTGTTCGCCACCGGCAACGACGAGGACAACCGCGCGGCCGTCCGCAAGGTGCACACGCGGGACCTCGACCTGGTCGGAATCGCGGTGCACGGCCAGAAGAACGCGGTCGACAAGATCTTCAAGGGCGCGCGGATGCACCCCTGACGAAACCGGGTTCTAATTCTCGGCGTGATCAAGCTGCTCCGAATGGCCGTGTTCCTGCTGGTGCTTTCGGCCGAGGTCTACCTGATGATCGTGCTGGGAGATCGGTTCCAGCCGGTGAACCACTTCAGCTTCTTCACGATCCTGTCCAACGTCCTCGCGGCGGTGGTGGCGTTGCTCGGCGTGTTCCAGCCGGTGTCGGCGCAGATCAGGGGCGCGGCCGTGGTCTACATGGCCACGACCGGGCTCGTGTACCAGTTCTTGCTGAGAGGCATCGACGTGCAGACGCCCGCGTACGCGAACTGGGTGCTGCACATCATCGTGCCGATCCTCGTCGTCGTGGAGTGGCTGCTCGCGCCGGAGAAGACGCGGCGGTGGTGGACCTGGCTCGCGTTCCCGGCGGCGTACCTGGTGTACACGCTGGTCAGGGGCCCGATCGTCGGCTGGTACCCGTACCCGTTCATGGACCCGCGCGCGAACGGCTACGGCTCGGTGGCCCTGGGCTGCGTGTTCGTGACGGTCGTGTTCGTCGTGCTGTCGTTCGCGGTGTCCTGGGCCGGCACCAAATTGGCCCAGAGAAAGTCTGCGACTTTGTCCCGCAGCTAGGGCCAATGGTCGACCTACGGTCAGAGGCATGACCAGGCGACTCGCGTACGCGCAGCTGACGAACTCCATCGGGGACGGCGGTTTCCTCGTCGTCTCGGCCCTCTACTTCACCCAGGTCGTGGGCCTGAGCGCGGCGAAGGTCGGCCTGGCGCTCACGCTGGCGTGGGGTGTCGGAGCCGTCGCCGGGGTCGCGTTGGGACACGTTGCCGACCGGTTGGGGCCGCGGACCACGGCCGTAATGCTGGCCCTCGCGACGGCCGCGAGCATCGGGATCCTGTTGTGCACGCGGAACTTCGCGGCGTTCGTGGTGGTCATGTGCCTGTACGCGAGCTTTCAGAGCGGGTTGCAGGCGTCCCGGCAGGCACTCCTCGCCGGCCTCACGACTCCCGGGGAACGCACGCGGGTCCGGGCACGGATCCAGTCGACCGCCAACGCGGGCATCGCGATCGGCGCGGCGGCGGGCGGGTTCGCGCTGCACCTTGGCACCGAGATCGCCTACACGGCCGTGTTCGTGCTCGACGTCGTCGCGTTCCTGATCGCGGCCGCCGTGCTCGGCACTGTGCCGGAGACCGTGATGACCAGGGCCAAGGGCAAGTTCGACGTGCTGAAGGACCGTCCGTACGCGCTGGTGACGCTGATCAACGCGGTGATGCTGCTCTACATGCCGTTGCTCAGCCTGATCATCCCGCTGTGGATCGTGCAGCGCACCGAAGCGCCGACGTGGCTCGCGGCCGGGTTGCTGGTGCTCAACACCGCGGCCGTCGTGCTGTTCCAGGTGCGGATCGCCCGCCGGGCCACCGGGCTGGGCGCGGCCTCGACGCTCGTGCGGCACGCCGGACTGGTCATGCTCGCGTCCTGCGCGGTGTTCGCGGTGACGGCGTTCAGCTTCGGCGCCTGGCCCGCGGCGGCGTTGCTGGTCGCGGCCGCCGCGCTGCAGGTGCTCGGCGAGATGATGCTCGCCTCCGGGGCGTGGGAGATCAGCTTCGCCCTCGCACCCGCCGACCGGCAGGGCCAGTACCAGGGCTTCTTCGCGACCGGGACGGCCGTCGCGCGCATGGTCGGCCCCGCCCTGCTCACCACCGTCGTGCTCGGCTGGGGAGCGCTCGGGTGGCTCGCGGTCGGAGGGCTGTTCGTCGTGGCGGGCTACGCGATGGGACCGGCGGTGCGCTGGGCCCGTGCGAAGAACGCCACCAACTCCGGTGCCATGACCGACGACTTGTACATGTGCGTCTGACCGGGCAACGTCTTGTGCTCCGCTCCCAGCACCTCCGCGACGTTCTTCATGGTGTTGCGGAGGTACTCGGGGCTCTTGCCGCCGTCCATCGCGAGCGTCGGCACCTTGACGGTCCAGCGGTCCGCCGGCAGCTTCGTGCCGCGGCCGTCGTCGCCGAGGATCGTGAGGTCCCACGGCAGGGTGTGCGCGACGGGCTTGAGCTTCTTCCACACGGGCGTCAGCTTCATGACCGCGAGCCCGATCCCGGGCACGCCCACCATCTTCATGAACGTCGAGAGCATCCCGCCCCGGTCGCCGCGCGCGAGCATGTCGTTCATCTGCCCGACGATGTCGGCCGGACGCGGCTTGTAGGTGTCGTCGACGACGAACGGCGCCTCGTAGAGCGCGAGCCGGGAGATGCCGGGGAGCTTCGACGCCGCTTCCATCGCGAGCACCGCGCCGGAGGAGACGCCGAAGACGAACGCGCTGCCGCCCGCCTCCTTGATGACCGCGTCGATGTCCTCGATCTCGCGCTCCAGCGACCACGGCGTCGCGCCGTCACCGGTCTCGCCACGACCGCGCCGGTCGTAGGTGTAGACCGTGAAGTTCTTGTCCAGCACCGAGGCCAGCTCGGTCGACGGGCCGAACATGCGGTGGCACATCGCGCCGTCCACGAGGACCAGCGCCGGACCGGAGCCCGTGATCGAGTACGCGACCTCGGTGCCGTCGGCGGAAGTCGTGAAGCGCGTCATTTCTGCTCTCCCAAGGTGCTGTCGAGGAAGTCCTGCCAGTCCTGTTCGGACTCGTCGCCCTCGAAGACGTGGTGCGCGGCGATGACCGGCCCGAAGAAGCCGCGCATGAACCGGTAGATGGCCTTGTCGGTGCGCAGGGCCACCGTGTGGGCGTTGCGGTGGAACTCGACGGCGTCCGGCAGCTTCTCGGCGACGGCCGCGTCGAGCTTCTTCCAGGCCTCGTCCCAGTCGCTGATCATCGGCCCGAAGACCGTGAGCGGACGGGCCGTGCGGCCGGGGAAGTGCGTCAGGTACTCCAGCAGCGTGCGGCGGAACAACGCGCCACCGAGCGTCATGGCCTCGAACTCGTCGGCCCAGTCGTCGCCGGGCAGGAAACCGCTCGTGACCATCCGCAGCACGGTGCTCGCGTGGTCACGGCCCTCGACGAGGAACTCGTAGGCGACGAACCGGCCGTCAGGTGCCTTGCCGGAGTCGTACGCGAAGTGCTTCAGGTGTTCCTCGGCGGTGATCCCACTGGTCGGCGTGTAGCCGCCGAAGGCCATCTTGACCTGGCCGTTCTCGACCTCGTTGCGGCCCATGAACCACGAGTCGATGCCGGGTCCGGTGGCGATGGCCGTCCACACGTCCTCGACGGACGCCGGCACCTCCATCTCGTCGGTGCTCCTGAACTCGTGGCCCATCAGCTCTCCTCTTCCCGGTTCGTGGATGGTGCCATCCTGCTCCCGACGATTCTCTTCGTCAAGACAGTGAAGCTCGTCTTGACAAAAAAAATTGTCGGAGGTTCCGTTCTGGTCGTCACCGAGACCTCCTGGAGGAACCCATGTCCCGCATCGCCTGTGGTGTCGTCGCCGGTCCGCTCCACCTCGTCGTCGGGTACGCCCAGGCGTTCACCCGAGAGGGCTTCGACCTGGCGAAACACCCGTTCAGCATGTTGAGCCTCGGCTCGCTCGGCTGGATCCAGATCGCGAACTTCGTCGTCAGCGGCGCGTTGTTCCTGGTCGCCGCCACGGGCATGGCGCGCTTCTCGAAGTGGGGCGCGCGGCTGATCGGCCTGATGGGGGTGGGGATGGTCCTCGGCGGCGTCTTCGTCGCCGATCCGGCCATGGGCTTCCCCGCCGGGGCGCCTGCCGGTCCGCCGGAGTCGTTGTCGTGGCACGGCGCGTTGCACGCGGTCGCGTTCGGGGTCGCGATGATCGGTTGGATCGGGGCGTGCTTCGTGTTCGCGCGTAGGCTCGGTGGATGGCTGGCGGTGCTGAGCGGGCTGACGGGCGTGCTGCTGATGGCGCCGATGGCGTTCCTGGGCAACCCCGGCGGGACGATGCTGCTCTACGTGGTCGCGACGATCGGCTGGCTGTGGACCTCGGCCGTGTCCCTGAGGCTGAGCCGGCCTGCCTTCTCGAGCTGATCTGCCCGGAGTGCGGGCGCGTCACCACCGACTCGGGCGCGCCCGGATGCCCGGCCTGTCAGACCAGCTGATGCGCGTGCGTCTTGCTGATGTCGTACTGCACCCCGCAGAACGTGCACTGCAACCCGTAGTGGCTGCTGATGGTGAACAGCGGGATGAAGAAGATGGTCGGCTTCGTGTAGCGCCGGAACAGGTTGTGCGCCGACTGGTGGTGGCAGTTCCCGCACACCAGCGTCAGCATGCGCACCGTCTCGATCGTCGTACGCCAGCCGAAGATGACCATCAGCGCTCCTGGTGTCGGGTTGCTCCTAAGACGCACGGCGAGGCATCTGAGTTGCGATCGGGTCTCCTTCTTCAGAAGGTGGACAGGTGGACATCCTGCTGCGGCCCTGGACCCTGGACGACGCCCCGACCATCCTGGCAGCCGCGGCGGAACCGGTGATGAGCCGCCAGTTCACCATCCCGATCGACTCGCTCGCGGCCGCCGAGGACTGGATCGCCCTGCTCACGGCCCGCCGCGCCGAGGACACCGCCTACTCGTTCGCCGTGCTGGACGCCGGCGTGCCCGTCGGCAACGTGGCCGTGTCGAGCGTGGAACGCCGTCACCTCACCGGGTGGATCTCGTACTGGACGCTGGAAGCGGCGCGGGGTCGTGGGATCGCGACCCGGGCCTGCCGGGCGGTCAGCGAGTTCGCGTTCGGCGAGCTCGGGCTGTTCCGGCTCGAACTCGCGCACCGCGTGGACAACCCCGCCTCCTGTCGTGTCGCGACGGGGGCGGGGTTCGTCGTCGAGGGCGTCGAACGGGCCCGGCTGCTCTACGACGGCGTTCGCCACGACACCGAGACCCACGCGCGACTCGCCACGGACTGAGGTTCACCCGGCGTCGCGGCGGGTAGCCCGGAGTGCATGAGCGACGTGCAGGCCGAACTGCTGATGACGTTGACGAAGGTCGCCAAGGTCTTACGTGCAGCGGAGATCCCGTTCGCCCTGACCGGCGGCTGTGCCGGTTATGCGCGCGGCGGTCCCGTGAGCGAGCACGACGTCGACCTCCTGGTGAAGGAGGAAGACGTCAACGAGGCCGTACGAGTGCTGGTGGAGGCGGGCCTGCGCGGCGCGGAGCCGCCGGAGGACTGGCTGCTGAAGGTCTACGACGGCGATTCGCTGGTGGACCTGCTGTTCCGGCCGAACGAACGGCCGGTGACCGACGAGGTCCTCGCGATGGCGGAGGAGATGCCGGTCGGTTCCGTGATGCTGCCGGTCATGCCGGCGACGTTCGTGCTGAGCAGCAAGCTGCTCGTGCTGGACGGCCACCGCTGCGACTTCAGCGAGCTGCTGCCGTTCGCGCGGGCGTTGCGGGAACAGATCGACTGGGAGCAGGTGCGTGAGGAGACCAAGGCTTCTCCTTACGCGGAAGCGTTTCTGATGCTCATCGAACGTCTCGACATCATCGGGAGGGGCCATGAGTTCCGAGCAGTACCTGGCGGCAAATCTGCGTAGGGCGGTGGCCGAGGACCCGCGGACCGCCGAGCTGGGCGTCCGGGTCACCGTGCGCGGTGACCACGTGATGCTCTCCGGCGACGTGGCGTGCGCGGACCGCCGGGCCGCGCTGGAGGAGGTCCTGCACGAGGCCGCCCCCGAGCTGACGATCTTCAACGACGTGCGCGTGACACCTGCGGGCGAACCGGAGGGTGAGGAGGACCTGCGATGATCCGTGTTGCTGCGGTCGGGGACATCCACCTCGGCGAGGACATGCGCGGGCACCTCCGGCCGGCGCTCGAGAAGGTCGGCGAGCACGCGGACGTCCTGCTGCTGGCCGGTGACCTGACCCGCCACGGGACCGTCGCCGAGGCGGAGGTCGTCGCGGACGAGTTCGCGGACCTGCCGGTGCCCGTCGTCGCGGTGCTCGGCAACCACGACCACCACGACGACAAGCCCCTCGAAGTCACCAAGACGTTGCAGGACAAGGGCATCCACGTGCTGGAGGGCACGACGTTCACCCACCGGGTGAACGGGTGCTCGATCGGCATCGCGGGCGTGAAGGGGTTCGGCGGCGGCTTCGCGGGCAAGTGCGGTAGCGCGTTCGGCGAGCGCGAGATGAAGGCGTTCATCCAGCACACCTGCGAGATCGCGGAGAACCTGCAGGGCGCACTGTCCGAACTGGACACCGACATCAAGGTCGCGCTGACGCACTACGCGCCCGTGCCGGACACGTTGCGCGGCGAACCTCCGGAGATCTACCCGTTCCTCGGCTCCTACCTGCTCGGCGAGGCCATCGACGCCACCGGCACGCACCTCGCCGTGCACGGTCACGCGCACTTCGGCACCGAGCAGGGCATGACACCCGGTGGCGTGCGCGTGCGCAACGTCGCGCAGCCGATCATCCGCTCCGCCTACACGGTCTACGTGCTGGAAGGGAACTCCTGATGACCGTCGGGGACTTCGTCGTCCAACGCCTGCGCGACTGGGGTGTGCAGCAGGTCTTCGCCTACCCCGGTGACGGCATCAACGGCATCGTGGCCGCGTTCGGCAAAGCGGACAACGACCCGAAGTTCATCCAGACGCGGCACGAGGAGATGGCCGCGTTCGCCGCCGTGGGCTTCGCGAAGTTCAGCGGCGAGGTCGGCGTGTGCCTCGCGACGTCCGGTCCGGGCGCGATCCACCTGCTGAACGGCCTGTACGACGCGAAGCTCGACCACGTGCCGGTCGTCGCGATCGTCGGCCAGACCGCCCGCACCGCGCAGGGCGGCAGCTACCAGCAGGAGGTCGACCTGCACTCGTTGTTCCGCGACGTCGCCTCCTACCTGGTCGACGTGACGGTGCCCGAGCAGCTGCCGAACGCGCTGGACCGGGCGATGCGCACGGCCGCGGCCGAGCGCGCGCCGGCCGTGCTGATCATCCCGAACGACGTGCAGGAGCAGGAGTACGCGCCGCCGAAGCACGAGTTCAAGTACATCCCGTCGAGTCCGCCGTCGCGGCCGACCTCGTCCGTCGTGCCGGCGTTGGAGGAGGTCGAGCGCGCGGCCGAGGTGCTCAACAGCGGCGAGAAGGTCGCCGTGTTGATCGGCCAGGGCGCCCGGGACGCCGCCGACGAGGTGCGCGCGCTGGCCGAGATCCTGGGCGCGGGCGTCGCGAAGGCGTTGCTGGGTAAAGACGTGCTGCCCGACGACCTGCCGTACGTGACGGGGTCGATCGGCCTGCTCGGCACCCGGCCGTCGTACGAGATGATGCGCGACTGCGACCGGTTGCTGATCATCGGCTCGAACTTCCCGTACTCGCAGTTCCTGCCGAAGTTCGGGGCCGCGCGGGGCGTTCAGATCGACCTCGACGGCCGGGCGATCGGCATGCGCTACCCGACCGAGGTGAACCTGGTCGGCGACGCGGGCGCGACCCTGCGCACGCTGATCCCGTTGCTGGAACGCAAGACCGACCGCTCGTGGCGCGAGACGATCGAATCGAACGTCGCGCGCTGGTGGGAGGTCGTGGAACGGCAGGCGCAGGTGCCCGCCGACCCGGTCAACCCGATGCGGATCGTCTCCGAGCTCTCGAAACGCTTGCCGCACAACGCGATCGTCACCGCGGACTCCGGTTCGGCGACGAACTGGTACGCGCGGTTGCTCAAGATCCGCGGCGGCGTGCGGTCGTCGTTGTCCGGCACGCTGGCCACGATGGGGTGCGCCGTTCCGTACGCCCTGGGTGCCTCCTTCGCGCAGCCGAACCGGCCGTTGATCGCGTTGGTCGGCGACGGCGCGATGCAGATGAACGGCATGGCGGAGTTGCTGACCCTGCGGAGATACGGCGTCCGTTGCGTCGTGTGCGTGTTCCACAACAACGACCTCAACCAGGTCACCTGGGAACTCCGCGCGATGGGTGGCGCACCGAAGTTCGAGGAGTCGCAGACACTTCCGGACATCTCCTACGCCGCGTTCGCCCGTTCCATCGGCCTGCAGGGCATCGAGGTCAACGACCCGGCGTCGCTGGGCACCGCGTGGGAGACCGCGCTCGCGTTCGACGGTTCGACCGTCCTCGACGTGCGTTGCGACCCGAACGTGCCGCCGATCCCGCCGCACGCGACGTTCGAGCAGATCAAGGACATGACCGAGGCCGTGCTGCGCGGCGACCCGGACGCGTGGGACCTCATGACGCGCGGCCTCAAAACCAAGATCCAGGAGTTGCTGCCGTGATCACCGGCTATTTCCTCTCGTCAGAAGAACACGGCCCGCGCGAGCTCGTCCAGAACGCGCGCATGGCCTCGGACCACGGCTTCGAGTCGTTGTGGATCTCCGACCACTACCACCCGTGGAACGGCGAACAGGGCCAGTCCCCGTTCGTCTGGGGCACGATCGGCGCCCTCTCGGAAGCCGTCACGCTCCCGATCACCACGGCCGTGACGTGCCCGACCGTCCGCATCCACCCGGCCGTCATCGCCCAGGCCGCCGCCACCGCCGCCGTCCAGACCGAAGGCCGCTTCGTGCTCGGCGTCGGCAGCGGTGAAGCCCTGA
This sequence comes from Lentzea sp. NBRC 102530, assembly GCF_030269365.1. Taxonomy (GTDB): domain Bacteria; phylum Actinomycetota; class Actinomycetes; order Mycobacteriales; family Pseudonocardiaceae; genus Lentzea. Next base: position 104,606 of record NZ_BSTF01000017.1, on the reverse strand, counting down.
ACGAACACGTGCTGGGCGACCGCTGGCCGTCCGCCGACGTCCGCCTGGAGATGCTGGAGGAGGCCATCGGCCTGATCCGCACGCTGCACCAGGGCGACGAGGTCACCCACCACGGCAAGCACTACACCGTGGAGAACGCCCGCCTCTACACCATCCCCGAACGCCCGGTGCCGATCTACGTCTCGGCGTTCGGCCCGAAGGCCGTCCGGCTGGCCGCGCGCTGCGGCGACGGCTACGTGTCGGTGGGCCCGGCCGGCGACCTCGTGTCGCAGTACCGCGCCGAAGGTGGGCGCGGGCCGGCGCAGAGCGGCCTGAAGGTCTGCTACGCGCAGTCCGAGGACGAGGCCGTCGCGACCGCGCACCGGTTGTGGCCCAACGACGGCCTGCCCGGTGAGCTCGCGCAGGTGCTGCCGACGCCGCGCCACTTCGAGCAGGCGTCCGAGTTGGTCACGTCGGACATGATCCGCGACGCGATCCCGTGCGGCCCCAACCCGGAGAAGTACGCGGAGAAGGTCCGCGAGTTCGCCGAGGCCGGGTTCGACGAGGTCTACGTGCAGCAGATCGGGCCCCAGCAGCAGGAGTTCTTCGAGTTCTGGGCCAAGGAAGTGGTGCCCCTGCTCGATGTTTGATGATGTTTGCGCAGGGCACCCGGTCCTATGAGGAGATTCCTGCGCGAGCACAGCCTGACGCTCGTTTTCGGCGGGCTCTTCCTCGCGGCGCTGGTCGGCCAGTTCTTCGCCGGCCACGCCGACTACAACGAGCGTCAGGCCGCGCTGGGCGAACCACTGATGTCCCTGGGCTCCTACCTGTTCTCCGCCGACTTCCTGGTCGACGTGGTGGAGAACTGGCAGTCCGAGTACCTGCAGTTCTTCCTGTACGTCACCGCCACCGTCTGGCTGATCCAGCGCGGCTCGACCGAGTCGAAGCCCGCGGAGAAGGCAGGCCGCGAGACGGATCGCGAACAGCAGGTGGGCGCCTACGTGCAGCCGGACTCGCCGAAGTGGGCGCGAGCCGGGGGCTGGCGCACGGCGATCTACTCGAAGTCGCTGGGCCTCGCGATGCTGGTGCTGTTCCTGTTCTCGTGGACCATGCAGTGGATCGCCGGTTGGCACGCGAACAACTCGGACCGCTGGCCCAGAAGGCCGGCCTCTTCGAGTACTTCCTGAGCGCCGACTTCTGGAACCGGTCGCTGCAGAACTGGCAGTCGGAGTTCCTCGCGATCGCGTCGATGGCGATCCTCAGCGTGTACCTGCGGCAGCGGGGGTCGCCCGAGTCGAAACCGGTCGGCGCACCGCACTCGGTCAGCGACAGGTCGGGTTAAGATCGTGGCCATGACCAACCGAAAGGGTTATGCCGCGTAGGCGCCCCGTCCGCGCACAGCGGACAGACCTGGCTGAGGTCGAGCGTGCGCTCGCCCACTGGAGCCGGTTCGTGCACGGACCCCGACGTCTCATCGTTCTCCACGAACTCGGCGTGGGATGCCTTCCGTGCTGCGAGCGCGAGTCAGCCGACTGGAACCGATCACTGCTGAAACTCGCCCTGCACACCCTGCCCGCGAAAGCGGCGCGCGAACTGTTCCACCGGATCCGGCCGCTCGACGAGCTCTACCTCGCCCGTTCCGTCCCCACCTACGACAACGCGGAACTCCGCGCCATGCTCACCGTGCAGTGAAAAGCGCGGCGGGACAAGCATCCCGCCGCGCTCTCCAAGGCGGCGCGACCACCTTCTCGGGCCGTCACCACCGCCTAAGCGAGGATCTCGCCGACCGTGCCGGCACCCACGGTCTTGCCGCCCTCGCGGATCGCGAAGCCCAGCCCGGTGTCCATCGCCACCGCCTTGCCCAGCTCCACCGTGACCTCGACGGTGTCCCCCGGCATGGCCAGCGTCCTGTCGAGCTCCACCACGCCGACGACGTCGCCGGTGCGGAAGTGGAACTGCGGGCGGTAGTTCGACGCGATGCCGGTGTGCCTGCCGCCCTCGGCGTGTGAGAGCAGGTACACCGACGCGCGGAACCTGGTGTGCGGCGCGACGCTGCCCGGCAGGGCCAGGACCTGGCCGCGCCGGACGTCACCACGACGAACACCGCGCAGCAGGATCGCGGCGTTGTCTCCCGCCTGGGCCTGCCGCATGGGCTTGCCGAACGTCTCGATGCCGGTGGCGACCGAGGTCACCGCCGCGCCGAGACCGAGCACCTCGACCGTGTCGCCGAGGCCGAGCACGCCGCGTTCCACCGCGCCGGTCACGACGGTGCCGCGGCCGGTGATGGTCATGACGTTCTCGATCGGCATCAGGAACGGGCCGGTCACGTCCCGCTCGGGCACCGGGACGTGGGAGTCCACGGCGTCGAGCAGGTCGGCCACCGACCGCACCCACACCGGGTCGCCCTGCAACGCGCGCAGGCCGGAGACGCGGACGACCGGGGTGGCGTCGCCGTCGAAGCCGTACTGGGAGAGCAGGTCGCGGATCTCCAGCTCCACCAGGTCGAGCAGCTCCGGGTCGGTCACCGTGTCGGCCTTGTTCAGCGCCACCACCACGTACGGCACGCCTACCCGATGCGCGAGCACGACGTGCTCACGCGTCTGCGGCATCGTGCCGTCCTCCGCGGACACCACCAGGATCGCGCCGTCCAGCTGCGCCGCACCCGTGATCATGTTCTTCACGTAGTCGGCGTGGCCGGGCATGTCGACGTGCGCGTAGTGCCGCGTGGGCGTCTCGTACTCGACGTGCGCGATGTTGATCGTGATGCCGCGGGCCAGCTCCTCCGGCGCCCGGTCGATCCGGTCGAACGCCGTGAAGGTCGTGCCCGAAGGGTCCTTTTCGGACAGAACCTTGGTGATGGCCGCGGTCAGCGTGGTCTTGCCGTGGTCGACGTGACCCATGGTGCCGATGTTGAGGTGCGGCTTGGCGCGCACGAACTCCTGCTTCATCTCTGTTCCTCGAAGGCGAACCGGTGGCTCAGAACCGATGGACCGCTGCCACCCTCCTCCAGCGGTCCTGAAGGAGGGACTGGAGAAGGGTCAGAGTCGGGCGCCGGCCGACGGTGCCACTGCGACGGCGAGCGCGCCCGCGGGAACACCCGCGTGCGTGTTGAGCTCAGCCGTCAGGAACATGCGGTGATCGTGACAGGCGGTCTAGACCGCTGTCACCCCATTTTCGGCCAGCCCGATCAACGCCCGCGCGGCCGGGCTGTGCGGGCCGGTGGCACGCCACGCGAACGCGAGCCTGCTGTGCGGCACGGGATCGGTGATCCGCACGGCGTGCAGCGCGCCCACCATCGACTCGGCCAGGACCGCCGGACCGAGCCCGCGTTCCGCGAGCGTGATCACCATCGGCGGTGCGGAGGCCTCGAACGCGATCCGCGGCGAACGTGAGCCGCAGGCGGCGTCCAGCGCTCCGCGCAACCCGGTTCCCGGCGGCAGGCTGATCAACCCGCGCTCCAGCAGTTCGTCCAGTCGAACGGATTCCCTGCCGTACCAGGGGTCCTCCGCGCAGACGGCCGCCACCAGCGGTTCGTCGGCCAGCACCCGGACGGCCAGCCCGTCCGGCGCGGCACCCGCGTACCCGATCAGCGCGAAGTCCAGCGAACCGTCCACAAGGGACGAGATCAGCGCGTCGGAGTTGGCCTCGGACAACGTGATGTCCACCGCCGGGAACGACGAGTGGAACGCCGCCAGCAGTTCGGGCAGGTCCATGATCCCGCACGACACGACCATCCCGGCGCGCACGGACCCGCGCACCAGCCCGGCCATCTCCTCCACGGTCCGCCGCGCCGACTCGACCGACCCGAGCGCCGCCCGCGCCAGCGGCAGCACCGCCGCGCCCACGTCCGTCAGCGTCACGGTCCGCCCGGAGCGGTCCAGCAGGTCGTGCCCGAGTTCCCGCTCCAGCCGCCGGATCTGCGCGCTCACCCCGGGCTGCGCGACGTGCACCCGTTCCGCCGCCCGCGTGAACGACCCGGACTCCGCGACCGCGACGAAGTACTCCAGCTGCCGAAGCTCCATAACCAACGATTATAGAAGACAGCATGACTAGATCTTGGACATATAAGAGCAGGCCAAGCACGCTGGAAACATGCAGATCTTCTACCCCGGAGACGCCGGTTACGACGAGGAACGCAGCGGCTTCCAGACCGGACTCCGCCACGAACCGCAGGTGGTCTTCGCCGTGCAGAGCGTGCGGGACGTCGAGGAGGCCGTCCGGTACGCCGAGGTCCACGGCCACGAGTACGCGGTCCAGGCCACCGGCCACGGCCTGACCACGGCCACGACGGGCGTCCTCATCTCGACCAGGCGCTTCAACGAGGTCGAGATCGATCCGAAGACCAGGACCGCCAGGGTCGAAGCAGGCGCGGTCTGGCAGCAGGTGATCGACCAGGCAGCCGGGCACGGCCTCGCCCCGCTGAGCGGCGACGCGAGCGACGTCGGTGTCGTCGGCTACACCCTCGGTGGCGGGTTCAGCGTGCTGGCGAGGGAGTTCGGCTTCGCGAGCGACCGCGTCACCAGGACGGAGCAGATCGGCGACGTCGTCACCTCGCTGGAGTTCGAACTCCTGCCGATCCGCGACGTCCACGCCGGCGAGTTGTTCTACGCGGCCGAGCACGCGGGCCGGGTCTTGGAGGCCTTCCAATCCTGGGACCTGCCGGACCACGTCACCCCGGCGTTCACCACCCTCGGCGACGTCGTGCGCGTCACCTTCGCCAGCACGAGGCCGTTCGACATCGGCCACCTCCGCGTCGCCCCCACCCTGAAGGAGGAGTTCAGCGTCAAACCGTTCGCCCAGGCGGCGGGCAGGCCACTGCCCCCGCACGCCTACAGCGGCGACAACGTCCTCCTGAAGGACGTGCCCTTGGAGGCGCTCCAAGCAGCGCGTGAGACCGCCGGGAACTCCAGCGCCGAGATCTTCTTCGGTCTCCTCCCGCTCGGCGGCGCGCTCGACACCGACGCCACCCACCTGCTCAAGCTCGTCTCACCGGTGCTCGGCGTCGAGCAGCAGCACGAAGAGGTGTTCGACCAGGCACGACCGTTCGTGGTCGGACGTTCGCGCAACTTCCGCTACGCAGCGGGGTAGGTTGTGGGAGGGAAGCAACGGCCGTAACGTCGGGGATGTAGCCGGGTTCAGCAGCGTGCTCGGAGTCGTAGTCTCGTGCGCTTCGGCCACCGGGGAGTGCTGGTGAACGAAGAAGAGTTCCAGGAACCACCGCTGCTCACGGCACACGCCACGGAAGTGGCCGGAGTGGTGGTCATCGCGGTCGAAGGGGAGATCGACGTCGACACGGCCGATGAGGTGCTGGACGCCGTTCGGCTCGGTTTCGCCACCGCGGGGCCTGCCCTCGTCGCGGACCTCACGCTGGTCAGCTTCTTCGGCTCGACCGGCATCTCGACGCTGATCACGGCACACGAGATGGCCGAACAACGGGGCAAGAAGCTGCACGTCGTCGCGCCGCAGCGGACCGTCAGGAGACCGTTGCAGGTCACCGGCGTGGCCGACGTCCTCGCGCTGTACGACTCCGTCGACGAGGCGTTGTCGGCGTTGAAACCGGTGCCCAGCGAGTAGGCACCGGTCCCGTGCTCATCCGGCCAGGTCGACCAGCTTCGGCACGACCTCGCCGGGGGCGGGCATGGCGGCGATCTCCGCCTCGATGGTCGCGTTCGCGGCCTTGATGTCGTTGTCCCGCAACAACTTCCGCGCCAGCTCGTGCAGTGCGTCCGAAGTGAACTCCTCGCCGACGAGCCGGTCACCCAGCCGGGTGTCCCGCACGATGTCGGCGTTGCGGAACTGGTCGGCGCCCTGCGGCAGCACGAGTTGCGTCAGGCCGTTCGTCATCGCGGCGACCGTGGTGCCGGCGCCGCCGTGGTGCACGACGAGATCTGCGTGCGCGAGCAGATCCGCCTGGGGCACCCACGGCAGCACGTGCACGTTGCCCGGCACGTCGGTCAGCGCGGACGGGTCGACCTGCGGCCCCGTCGCGACGAGCACCTCGGCGTCGAGCCCGGACAGCCCCGCGACCGCGGTCTTGAGCACCTCCGGGTTCGAGAACGCCGTGCCGAACGTCAGGTAGACGAGCGGCTTCTCGTGTGCCACCACCCAATCGGGCAATTCGCCCGACTCGGCGAACGGAACGGGTCGCATCGGAATGCGATCGACGTCTGAAAGAAAGTCCAGGTCCTGCAAAGACGGCGGGAAGACGTCCAGATAAGGCGATCCGAGACCGTAATGATGCCCATTCGGCAAGGTGATGCCGAGCTCGGCGACGTACTCCAAAAGGAGGTTGCTCATCGCCTCCGGAACGAGTTCACCGTCCATCTTGCCGAATCCGTGGCACACCGCCGGGATGCCCGCGCGCATCGCGGCGAGGCCCGCGCCGGGGTTGATGAGCTCGAAGACCACGAGGTCCGGCTTGTCCCGCTCGAGCACCGGCTCCAGATCGTTCACGAACGCCCTGGGCAGCACTGATCCGAACGCGTCGACGGCCGTCTGGCGCAGCATGTCGCGCCGGAACTCCCCGGTGCCGTGCAGTTCGTTGGCCTGGCGGAACGCGTCCCAGATGCTGATGCCCGCGTCGACCACCGTCAGGCCGAGCTTTTCCACCGTCGCGTGGAATCCGCTGTCGACGGCGTAGAGGACGTCGTGTCCCTGCTCGCGCGCGGCGATCGCGAGCGGAAGTATCGGATACACGTGTCCGTGCGAGCCCAGGCTCGAAAAGAGAATGCGCACGCCGACACATTAGGTGCTCCCCGAATGGAGCGGGAGTCATTCGCGTGAATTTTGCGCCTGTTGCAGGACACTTTCCCACCGATCGGCGACAGCGGCCGGCGACGGCATGGCGGCGATCTCCGCGCGCACCTCGCCCGCCGCCCGCTGGAGCTTCGCGTCCTCGATCAGCGTGGTCAGCAGGTCCGGCGTGACCTCGCGCGCCTCGGCCCGCAGTCCCGCCCCGCGTGCGGTGACGGCGGTCGCGTGCACGGTCCGGTCACCCGGCCCCGGCTCGACGAGTTGCGGCACCCCTGCCGCGAGCGCGCCGAGCACCGTCCCCGCGCCGCCGTGGTGCACGATCCCGTCGCAGAACGGCAGCACCCGCGGGATCGGCACCCACCCGACGGTCCGCACGTTCTCCGGCAGCCCGTCGGTCCGGCCGGGACGCACCAGCACGAACTCGGCGTCCACCCGCTCGGCCGCCCTCACCACGGCCGCCATCATCCGCCCCGCCCCCGGACCGGGCGCGGTGCTGCGGCTGACCAGGATGCGCGGCCTGCCGGACGGCCCGGCCAGCCAGTCCGGCACCGCACCGTCCCCGCTGTACGGCACGAACCGCATCGGCTCACCGCCGGCGAACTCCGCGAGCGATCGCGGCGAGGTGCGCAGAACCGTTGCGGGAGAACGCACTTCGGCTTTCATCCGGCCACCGACCGCGGCCGTCAGCTCCAGCCCGTCGAACAACGACACGTCGTGCACCACCGAGGGCACGCCCAGTGCGGACCCGGCGGCGGCCAGCGGCTCGTGCACCACGACGTCCGGCCGCCACCGGTCCGAGAGCGTCCGCAACGGCGCCGTCATCGCGTCCCCGACCGTCCCGAACAGCCGCGACACGAAGTCGAGCCGACCGCTGCCACGCAGCTCCCTCTTGGCCACCAACGGATGCGTCAGCATGATGCGCAACGCGATGGGTCCGAAGCGGACGTTCGAGGGCACGACGTCCTCGACCGGAAGCCCCGAATCACGCACCCGCAGCGCCTCACCACCCGTCGCCACCAGGACTTCGTGGCCCGCCTCGCGCAACGCCAGCGCCAGCGGCATCACCGGGAAGACGTGACCGAGGAGGGGAGCGGCGACCACGAGAACACGCATACCTCCACGTTAACCCTCGTTCAGGGCTCCACGAGCCGGCGAACGGCGTCCTCGACCGTCTGCCGCCGCACCACGTGGTCCGAGGTCGACGGTGCCGACGCCCACATGGAGGCGATCGCCCCGACGAGCTGCAGGACCTGCTCGGGGGCGAACCGCGCGGACACCAGCCCCAGCTCCTGAGCCGACCGGATCGCCTCGACGTCCGCCGCCCGGCTCACCGAGCCGCGCCGCTCCAGCCGTTGCCACGTCGCGAGCCGGGCGAGTTCGGGGTGCTGGTGCTGCAGGTCGTACAACCGGCCCGCGTACCCCGGCAGGTCGCGGGCGTCGAACTCCACCGACGACGCGCCCACCACCTCGGACTGCACGGCGTCGAACAGCTCGTCCTTGCCGCCGTAGTAGGTGTAGGCGAGCCCCGCGGAACACCGGGCGATGCGGGCGATGCGTTCCATCCGGGCCCCGGCGATCCCGTAGGCGGCGAACTCGACGAACGCGGCGTCCAGCAACCGGCGGCGGGTGCGTTCCCGATCGCGGCTGGGCATCGACCCAGGCTATGACGAAGGGGCCGCGCCCATGAAGAGCGCGGCCCCAAGCTGCCTCTAGCAGTTACCCCAGGTACTTACTTCGCCATGTCGAACCAGTTGAAGCCCTCGACCATCTGACGGGTGGTGTCGCTGACGTAGCGCGGGCCGGTGAGCTCCCAGCGCGTCACCGTGCGGTAGGTGCCCGGCTGCATCGACTCGTCCTCGCGGGTGTTCTCGTCGTCCTTGACCGGGACGTACTCGGTGAAGACCTTCTTGGTCAGCGTGACGTCGAGCGACTCGTAGGCGGACTGGGTGTAGAGGTAGTTGCCCTGGCCGCTGTCACCCGCGCGGCCCGGGTCGGCGAGCTTGAGCTGGATGGTGTTGCCGTTGAACGACCCGGTGGCCGACACGACCGTGACGAGGTGACCGCCGCTGCGCTGCAACGACCCGGCCGTGGGGCCCGCCTTGTAGCGGCCGTAGACCAGCTGGATCGGGCCCTCGTTGAGCTTCTTCGCGAGCTCACCGCCGAAGTCCGAGACGTTGTTGGTGCTCACGACGCCCGAGGACGTCGTCCACCCGGCGTCGCGGGCGGGCTTGGTGGCGATGTCCCACGCCTTGCGGAGGTTCGTGAGGTTGGTGCCGCCGTCGTACTTGGCGTCCACGCCGATGCGCCAGATCGAGTTCGTGATGACGCTGAAGTCGGCCGGGTCCTTCGGGTCGAGGTTGCCGACCTTGGTGGTCAGCCAGCCGACCGGGGCGTTCTTCTCGTGGCCCCAGTAGTGCAGGACGTTGTAGAGGGAGGCCGGGCCGCAGTACGCGCCGCCGTTGTTCTCCAGGCCGGCGCGGTGCTGGTCCACGTCGCTGATCCCGCACTTCTTGACGTTGAACTGCGGTCCGACGAGGTCGGAGGCGCCGACGCACGGGACCGGCGTGCCGATGATCGGGTCGGCCACCGCGGTGGCGGGAGCGACGACGGCGGTGAGAGCGGCGGCGGCGACGAGAGCGTTGCGGATCATTTCGGTTTCCCCTTCGAGTTCCTGTGTTCCCCTGCGGTGACACAAGATTCGCCGAGGCGAACCCCCAAGGGCATGAGGGGAGAACCCTCAACGTGCAGGCCCGAAAGTTGGGTGTATCAGGGACACCCCCACGTCGCTCTGTCTCAGGCAAGGACGCGGGCGAGGTCCCTGCGACCTGCGATGCCCAGCTTCGTGTAGATGCGGCCGAGGTGGTTCTCGACCGTCTTGGGCGTCACGAACAACTCCTGCGCGATCTCCCGGTTCGCCCGGCCCGCCGCGGCCAGGTCGGCCACCCGGCGTTCGGACGCCGTGAGCGCCTCCGCCCCCAGCACGACCTGCCTGCGCGGCCGGTCTCCGAGCGCCTCCAACGCCTCGGAGGCGCGGGTCTGCAGGACGGTCGAACCGCACGCCTGCGCCAGTTCGATGGCCCGGTGCAACGGCTCGCGCGCGTCCGTCCTGCGCCTGGCCACCCTCAGCGCCTCGCCCAGGTCGACGAGCGAGCGGGTGAGTTCCAGCCGTGCGGGGGACTCCTCGAGCACCCGGACGGACTCGGTGAGGAGGTCGAGGCGATCGCCGGGGGAGGCGTGCGCGAGCAGGCGCTGGGCGGCGCCGAGTTCGGTCGCGGCACCCCACCTGCGGGCGACGTCGAGCTGTTCGGCGGCCAGTTCCTCGGCCAGTTCGTGCTGGTTGAGCAGGAGAGCGGCCCTCGTCGCCGGGGCACGCCAGGGGATCGTCGGCGGGTCCACGTGCACCTGGTGCATGGCGTCGCGCTGGCGGTAGGCCTCGGACATGGCGCGCCTCGCGTCGCCTTCGGCCAGCGCGGTGAGCGCGCGGACCTCGTGCAGCCAGATCATCGGCATGGTCAGGCGCGCGTCGGCGTGCCTGCTGTCGAACGCCGTCGTGAACGCCTTCGCGGCGGCGACGTCACCTCGTTCGAGAGCCGCGTAGACCGCGAAGTGCGTCGAGGTCGCCCTGAGGCTGATCACCTCGGACACCGGGTCCTCGTGCGCGACGGCGGCCAGCGCGCCCTCGGCCTCCGCCTCGACGGCCCGCATGTGGCCGCAGCGCCAGTTGAGGAACAGCGACGCGTTCGCCACCATCGCGAACTCGATCGGCGAGCCGTGGGCGCGGACCTTCAGCCTGGCCCGGTCGATCTCGTGCCGGGCGGTGTCGACGCCGTCCGCGGCCATCAGCGCGAGCAACGCCACCAGCCAGGCGACCATCGCGTCCGTGCTGCCCGTCGCGTCGTCGAGGTAGGCACCGTTCGCGAGCGCGCGCGTTGCGGTCGTGGCGACCTCGTCGTGCGGCCACACCTCGTAGCGGCCCATCTGGGCGAGAAGGCCGAGGAGCGTGCGTTCGTCCGGGGTGCTGCCTGCCAGGCCCGCGTACGCGCTGAGGTGGGCGGACGCTGTCTGGCGCTGGTCGGGGAGGAACGAGCGGAACACCGCGAGCCGTGCTTCGAGGTGCAGGCGTGACTCGCCATCGGGCCGTGCGGCGATGGCCTCGGTCAGTTCGGCGATGGCTGCCGCCGGACCTTCGAGCGCCGCCGTTGCCGATGCCGCCGCTGCGACGAGTTCGGCGTCCGGCAGGCCCTGTGCCGCTGCCTTGAGGTGACGGTGGGCGTTGACCGCGTCGCCGACCCGCAGCAGCGCCCGGCCGAGTTCCGCGCGCAGTGCCGCGTCCGCGGGCTTCTCGTCGACGGCCCGGGTCAGGTGGCCTGCGGCCGTGCGGGGGTCGCCGGCCGCGAGCAACGCCGCCGCGGCCTTCCTGAGCACCTCGGCGGCGTTCGGGAGCGTCCCCTTGGGAGCGTGCACGAGGTGCGCGGCGATCCGGTCGGCCGGAGCGTGGGCTTCCTGGAGTTTCTGAGCGGCCCGCGCGTGCAGCGAGGCGCGGGCGATCGGGCCCAGGTTCGCCAGCACCGCTTCCCGCACCACGGGATGCACGAACTCCAGCTGTTCGCCGGTAACCAGGACGTTGGCCGCGGTGAGCGCCTCGACGGCGGCCGGGAGGTCGGTGACCTCGGCCAGTTCGGCGGACTGCCAGGGATCGGCGTGCGTGCCGAGCACCGCGACCGCGCCCGCGAGCGCCACCGCTTCGGCCGGCAACCGCCCGAGCGTGGCGCGGAAGACCGTGCTGGGGCCGAGGGTGCCGACCTCCTCCGCCGTCTCCGGCACGTCGAGCGGCAGGCCGAGCGCGTTGAGCTCGTCGACCAGAACGCCGGACAGGAAGGGGTTTCCGCCGCTCGCCGCGTGCAGGGCGGTGATCACCTCGGGGTGCCCGCCGACAAGTTCACCGAGCGCGTCCGCCGTGAGCGGGCGCGGCAACAACCGGTCGGCGGACACGCTGAGCTGCGCGAGCGGTCCGAAGTTGTCGAGCGGTGGCCTCGTCGCGACGACCAGCGCGATCGGCAGGTCCGCGATCCGGCGCGACAGGTAGACGAGGAACTGCAGCGACGAGTGGTCCGCCCAGTGCGCGTCGTCCACCGTGATCAGCAGCGGGCGGGTGGACGAGAGGTCCACCGCGACCCACCACAACGAGTGCAACGTGCGAGCGAGCTCAGCCTGGCTCGGGTCGAGCGCGGCGTCGTCCAGGGCCTTCAGCGCCGCCCCGGACGGCCCGGCGAGGATCTTCTCGCGGATCTCGCCGGAGTACCGCGACACCGACCGTTCGACCATCTGCCGGACGACGCCCCACGCCATGGCGCTCTCCAGGGCGTCACCCACCGCCTGGAGCCTGCCGAACCCGCGCTCCTTGGCCAGCTCACGGCACTCGTGCACGAGCCTGGTCTTGCCGATGCCCGCACGGCCCTCGATGACGACGACGCGACCCTCACCACGGGTGGCTGCGTCCAGAGCTTCACGAATGTGCGCGATCTCGGAGTCACGTTCAAGTGGTTCGCGCACGAATTGATCGTAGCGGCCGCTTCCCTCGCTACACGCAGGTCATCGGCTGCGCAGAAGGGCGACTTGATGCTCCATCCGAGTGATCGTCAGTCGACGCAGCCCGGCTCGGCCGGACCCTTGCCGCTGAACTGGTCCGCGACGAACTGCTTCGCCTGGGCGGGGTCGACCCCGAGCCCGAACGTGCCGCCCCGCTCGACCTCGGGTTGCACCGGCAGCGTCGCCGTCCGGATCTTCACCGGCCCCTGGAACCGCGCCGCGAACTCCACCACGTCGAAGCCCTCGTCGACCTGGATCGTGTCCTTGACCTGGCGGGCGATCATCAGAGCCTGGTCTCCGGAGATCTTCGCGGCGAGCCCGGCGAGGAACGCCTGCTGCCGCTTCGTCCGGTCCAGGTCCCCGTTCTGCAGGCCGTGCCGCTGCCGCAGGAACCCGAGCACCTGGTCGCCGGCGATCTTCTGCTTGCCGGCGGGCAGGTCGGTGCCGCTGTACTCGTCCTTCGCCGGTGCGTTCAGGCACACCTCGACCCCGCCCACCGCGGCCGCGACCTGTCCGAACGCGGCCATGTTGACGGCAGCCCAGTGGTCGATCCTCGCCCCGGTCATCTGCTCGACCGCGTCCGTCAGCCTGCGCGGGTCCTCCATGTACAGGCTGTTGATCCGGTCGGGGCTCGACCCCACGTAGACGTCGCGGGGCAGGGAGACGACCGCGACCGACCCGTCGCCCTCGAACCGGGCGAGCACGAGCGCGTCGCTGCGGTGGTCCGGGTCCGTGCCGATGAGCAGGACGTTCTGCGCCGCCGGGGGCTGCGCGGCGGGCGCGGCGTCGGTCTTCTTGATCGTCGTCGGGATGATGACGGCGGCCGCGGCGGCAGCGGCCGTCAGCGTGGCGACCCCGACGATCAGGCCGAGCGGCTTGCGCTTCTTGGCCTTGTGCAGGTTCGCGAGCACCGTCCGGGAGTCGACGCGCTCCCCGGCCTCGGCCTCGATGGCCTGACGGATCAGGTCGTTCATGCTTGCACCCCCAGGGTGGCGGATCGGGCGAGTTCGTGGGCACGCAACGTCTGCAGCGCACGAGAGAGTTGGCTGCGCACGGTCGATTCCGTGCACCCGAGCACCTGTGCGATCTCCGCGTCGGAACAGTCCTCGTAGAACCTGAGCACCAACGCGGCACGTTGCTTACGTGGCAGCACGGCGATCCGCGCGCGCATGGCGTCACGTTCGGCGTGTGCGTCGGCCGGGTCTGCCATCGACGGCACGTGCTGCGCGAGCTCCGCGCGTTCGACGGCTATCTCTCTCGCGGCCCTGCGGCGACGCCACGACAGGTAGTCGTTGGTCACCATGCGCTTCACGTAGAGGTAGGGCGCGTCCATCGCCCCGATGCGTTCCCACTTGCCCTGCGCGCGCATGAGCACGTTCTGCACGATGTCCTGCGCCAGGTGTTTGTCGCAGGTGATGGCCGTGGCGTACCCCAACAGCCGGTCCAGCCGATCAGCGACGAACTGGTCGAACCCCACGCCGCCCCCTTCTCGTTCGCGGTCGCTTGCGGAGTGGGAAACCCCTCCCGCGACCCGATCCGCTGCATCGACTTCTGTGGCCCGGCTCACCGATGTCTCGGTTCGGACGGATTTCGGCATGAATCCTTTTCATGTTCACGTCCATGAGCGAGCCTTCACCCCATGCGCATCATCCCTGCACTCGCGCTGGTGCCGCTGCTGCTCGTCCCGGTGGACGCAGCCGCCGCCCCCAATGGCGACTACTACCTGCAAAGCGCCGTGACCGGCCAGAACGCGGCCGTCTCCGGCACCGCCGTCCAGCAACACCGCCCCAAGGGCAACGAGGACCGCCAGCAGTTCTCGTGGAACGGCAGCACCCTCTCCGAAGGCGGCCAGTGCCTCGGCCGCAGCGGCGACACCGCCCAGATGACCAGCTGTTCCAGCCCCGACGCACAGTGGGTCGGCCAACTCGACGACCAGGACAGATACCGCTTCAAGGACCCCGGTGCCGACCGCTACCTGATCGCGTCCGGCACCGACCAGGTCCGCGTCGGCACCGGCGACGACACCTGGTACCTGACCCCGGTCACCCCGGTCCGCGTGCCCGTCCCCGCCGACCCGCGCCTGGACGAGATGACGTTCCTGACCTCCCACAACGCCTACGCGAACGGCGTAGACGGCGGCTTCATGTTCGCCAACATCGCCCCGAACCAGTCCCGCGGCATCGTGCAGCAGCTCAACGACGGCGTCCGCGGCTTCATGCTCGACATCCACCAGACCCCCGACGGCGCCATCCTCTGCCACAACAGCTGCACCGCCGTCATCCGTCCGGTGGCCCTGAACGTCGACCTCCAGCGCATCGTCGACTTCCTGAAGTCCCGCCCCACCGAGGTCGTCACGGTCTTCCTCGAGGACTACGTCTCCGCCGACGTCCTGCGCGCCGAACTGGCCCGTGTCCGGGGCCTGAACGACGTCCTCTTCCGGGCCGAGGGCGTCCGCGAGCACGGCTGGCCGACGTTGTCCCAGATGAGGGCCTCCGGCAAGCGTTTGCTCATCTTCACCGACCACGGCCGCGACGGCCGCGAGGACTCCGGCGTCCTCTACCAGAAGGACTGGACCGTCGAGAACTACTGGTCCATGGGTGCGGGCGTCGACGGCTCCGACTGGTCCTGCTACTCCCGCTGGGGCGAGAAGCCCCTCACCGCCACGGAAACCGGCTTCCGCCCGCTCTTCGTCATGAACCACTTCCGCGACGTCCCGATGGAGGGCACCGTCGCCACCGACAACTCCAAGGCCGTCAACCGGGCCCAGCGCTTCTGCGAGCCGGCGGCCCGCAAGACCCCGAACTACCTGGCCGTCGACTTCTACCACCGCAACACCCCGGCCCTGCCCGCCGAACGCCTCCCGTCCGGCACCGGCACCGTCGCACTGGCCGCGAACCCGGCCCTCTGCCTGGACAACAACGCGGGCGGCACCGCCAACGGCAACCCGGTCCAGACCTGGACGTGCAACAACTCCCACGCCCAACGCTGGCGAGTCGTCGCCGACGGCACCATCGCCATCTCCGGCAAGTGCCTCGACGTCAGCAACGGCGGCACCACCAACGGCACCGCCGTCCAGCTCTGGCAGTGCAACGGCACGGGCGCGCAGCAGTGGCGCGTGCGGGCCGACGGCTCCGTGCAGAACCCTCAGTCGGGCCTGTGCCTGGACAACCCGAACGCCTCGGCGACGCCCGGCACCCGGCTGAACATCTGGACCTGCAACGGAACCGCGGCGCAGGCCTGGAAGTTCCGCTAGGGCTTGCGGCCGATGCCCACGTAGACGTCGGCGGGATCGCCAACTCCGGCCGGGCCGAGTTCCGGGTGCCACTGCGGCGCCGAGACGACGCCCGGCGGGAGGAGTTCCAGGCCGGCGAACATCGGCTCGAACTCCGGGAGGGAGCGGAAGTACATCGGGTCGCGGCTGTGCTTCATGGCGTCGACGACGGCGCCCATCTCCTGCGGCTTGAAGTCGGCGGTGAGGTGGGAGAGGGCGATGAGGCTGCCGGACGGCATGGCGTCGCGGTAGCGGGCCACGACGTCGGCCGGGCCCTTCTCGTCCGAGACGAAGTGCAGCACGGCGACCATGAGCAGGCCGACCGGCTGGGTGAAGTCGATCAGGTCCTTGACGACCGGGTCGGACAGGACGTCGTCCGGGCGGCACATGTCGGCTTGGACGACGCCCGCCTTGTCGTTGTCCTCGAGGAGGAGTTGGCTGTGGGAGACGGCCACTTCGTCGTAGTCGACGTACACGACCCGTGCGTCCGGGTTTTCCTGTTGCACGATCTCGTGGACGTTGCCGACGGTGGGGATTCCCGAGCCCAGGTCGAGGAACTGGGTGATGCCCTTCTCCATCATCAGGAGGACGGCTCGGCGCATGAACGAGCGGTTCGACGAGGCGATGGCGCGGCCGTCGCGCAGGACGTGCAGCACCTTCTCGCCGACCATGCGGTCCGCCGCGAAGTTGTGGCCACCTCCCAGCAGGAAGTCGTAGACGCGTGCCGCGCTGGGCACGTCCGTGTTGATTCCTGCGGGCACCCATGCGAACGGCTCGGCCATGCCGACGAACCTACTCGCTTGTGCGCAGGCGTGTATCGGTCTGGATCGGGTGAAGGATCAGGAAAGCTGTTCCGCCAGTGCCGTTGCACCTGATGCGCGGGCTTCCGCTGCCAGCCAGGCCAGGTGGTCGTCGGCACGGGCCGATCGCAGATTCCTGCCCGCGTCGACTGCCTGGGCGGCGAACTCGGTGGCTCGCGCGAGGTTGCCCAGCGCGAGGTGGTTGCGGGCCAGGGCGGTCAGGGTCAGCGTTCGGGCGCGGCCTTCGCCGTACGTGCCCAGTTTCGCCGTCAGGGCCGTGATGGCGGTGGGTGGGTCGTCCAGCGTGCGGCGGTCCGCCCAGGCGTTGTGCGCGGCGACGAGGCCCAGCTGGAACGCCCGGTAGGCGTCGTCGGGTGCGTTGTGGTGCAGGAACATCCGGCCCGCTCGGGTGAGGACGGACGCGATCAGCGCCTCGTCCTCGGCCTGGCGGGCGAGGGTCAGGGCGTGGGCGAAGTGCGGCAGGGCGGTGCCGGGCAGGCCGCTGTCGAACGCCGTCCAGCCCGCCAGTTCGCAGACCTCGGCGACGGCGGTCCAGGTGGGAGGGTCGCCTGCGACGATCATCGGTTCCACCTCGGCGAGGTGTTCGAGAACCGCGCTGTGGCAGGCGATTCCGCCGTAGCGTTCGTCCAGGGCGCGCAACGCCCTGGTGCGTGCGGCGATCGTGGCGGCCGGTGTCTGAACGGACGGCACGCCGGACGGGACCCAGTCGAACGTCGGCGCGCCGACCATGATCCGGGCCGCGTGCTCCAGGAAGCGCTGCCGTGCGGCCGCGTTCTCCTCGGCCAGGTCCGCTGCCTCGGGGAAGCCGTCGGCGACGGCGGCCCGGCACCACGACAGGGCCTCGGTTTCCTCGCCGAGGGCGAACAGGACGCGGGCCAACCGCACCGCGGCGTCGCCGAGGCGTTGGTCGGCGGCCACCCGGAAGTGCACGGCCGCGTCCCGCAGGCGTCCGGCCCGTTCGGCCTGGGCGCCCAGGTGGTACTGGTGTTCGACGGCCTCGTCGAGCTCGAAGTCGTCCAGCAGCTCACTCATCACTGCCTCCGAGGATGCGCCGCAGCTCGGCCCGGCCGCGGGTGAGGTGCGTGCGCACGGTGGACTCGCCGACGGTGAGGACGGCGGCGATCTCGCTGACCGAGTAGCCGAGCAGGTGGTGCAACGCCACGGTCTCGCGGTGCCGGGGCGAGAGCTCGCGCAACGCGGCGTGCAGCGCCTCCGTTTCGAACGACGGCTGCACGACTTCAGGCACCGAAGCCACTAACGCCTCGTGCGAGTGCTTCTGCTGGTAGCGACGCATGAGTCGTATCGCGACCTTGAGCACCCACGCCTCGGGCTTGTCGTACGCGTGGATGTCCGCCCATCGGTGCTGAGCGATCACGAACGCGTCCTGCGCGATGTCGTCGACCACGCGCGTGTCGCCGCTCAACGCCGTGAGCGTCCGCGTGACCACGGGCCTGCACTCGCGGAAGAACTCGGCGAAGCCCTGGTCCACTGTCATCCCTTCAACGCCCGCGAGTGCCGTTCACCGCCCTGAGGCGACCTTCACCGGTGACAGGCGGTGAATGCGGCAAAGGCTGAGAAGAGGTCGCCGAATTCACCCGTTCGGGTTCATGCTGCCGCGGAGCGGGCTAGGGGAGCAGGTGGCGGAAGGCGGCGACGAGCAGCATCCGTTGCTGGTCGACGTCCAGCCCCTCGTCGGTCTCCTGGTCCTGCTTGAACGACTCGACGCGGACGGCGATGTCCACCACGTCGGAGGCGAGCTCCACAGTGGACTCGTCGTCCGCGATCGGTTCGTTCTGCTGGTACAGCTCGTAGGTGAAGCGCATGCCGATCGTGCCGTCGAACGTGATCTGCTCGGTCGGCAGCTGCAGCGCCTCGAACACCGACCGGTAGAGCGCGGAGCCGGTGAGGTGCAACGGGGTCATGACGACGTGCGTGGTGCCGAGGTCGTGGCTGCGCACCGAGATCGCGACCGTCGGGCCGTCCGGCGTGGGCGGGACCGGTTGCGGGAACACGGGGAGCTCGGACTTGCGATCGGCCCGCCAGGTCGCGACCAGGCGGTCGGCCGCGTCCACCAGGTCGATGTGCTTGCGCGGCGCGAGCAGCGGGGGCAGCGGTTCCTCGTCCAGCCGCACGATGAACAGGAAGGCGCGGCGGCGGGTCATCTCGAGGTTGAACGCCGCCGTCCAGTCCGCCGCGACCCACTCGCGGTGCGGGGTGTTCTCCGACCACAGCAGCACGTAGTAGTCCGACGTGGCCAGCGCCTCGTCGATCGCGGCGGTCGCGGTGTCGCCGGCCTCGGCCTCGTTCTCGTCCAGGTACGCGTTGACGTTGCGGGCCTCCAGTTCGGCGCGGAGCTTCTCGGCGTGGCCGCGGTCCTTCCCGGCGAACGACAGGAACACCTTGGGGCGGGTTTCGAGCGGCACGGGGTCTCCGTCCTTCCTGAGTCTTCTGCGCAGCGGGCCCGCTGAGGTCTGCACGCCCGCGTCGCCGTGCAGGGACCAGCAGGCCCAGTCGGCCGGGTGCCGGTCGGCGACTTCCTTCAGCGCGTGCTGCAGTGCGAGGTCTCTCGGGAACTTGGCCAGGTGGTGGTCGAACGCGTCGAGCACCTTGCGCCGCGCGTCGGCCGCCGGTTGCCAGCGGGCGGCGAGGACCGACGACGTGCCGGCGGTGATGGTCGCGTGGGCGAAACCGAGGTCGGCGGCGCCGAGCACGACCGTGCCGAACGCGCTGAAGTCCAGCTCCGCCAACGCTTCCGCGGACACCTGTTCGTCGGTGAACTGGAGCCACGACAACTCGGGGTTCATCCGGTCGTGCATGCCGTGGGCGTTGATGCGCACGCGCTGGCAGCGTCGTTCGTCCAGGACCCGTTGCAGTTCTTCGGCTTTCCCGACGATCTCGGCCTGGTCGCCGCGCTGCCCGCGGGCGCGGCGGTGCAACGGGCGCAGCGCCGACAGGTTCGGCAGGCTGGACAACGCGAGGACCCGGCCGAGGTGCGTGCCGGCGACCGGCAGGCCCGTCAGCGGGACGTCCGCCAGCAGGCCGTCCGCCACCACGACGACCCTGGTCGCGCCGGCAGGCAGGGCTTTCACGACCTCGTCCAGCGCGATCTGGTGGCTGAGCTCCTGGAGCAGCGCGCTGAGGACCGCCGGGTCGTAGCGGGGTTTCCAGGCCTTGATGCGGCGGATCGTGTCGGTGAGGTCGCCGACGTGCACGTCGGTCGTGAGGTGCGTGATACGGCGGCCCTTGACCAGCACGTGGTGCAGCCGGTCCGGGGTCGCGTGCATCATCCACACGACCTGGTCCCCGGCGAGGTGCCGGGTGGCGCGGGAGAGCCAGCGCCGCGCGGCCTTCAGTTCGGCGAACCCCGGCAGGTCGCGGTGGTCGGCCAGCGCCGTGCCGCGGGCGGCCTCGACGGCGACCACCAGTCCCGGCAACGCCTTCGCGCCCTCGCGGTGGACGCGGCGGGCGGCCGCGCGCACCCGGCCGTCGCGCACGTCCGGGGCGGTGCGCAGCATCCTGAGCTTGACGCTGGAGCTGTCGCGGTGGTCGGCGACGCTCTCCTCGACCCGGTGCGACTCGGCCCAGTGCCGGGTCGCGAGGGCCTCGTGGCCCGCGTCGGCGAAGGTGTCGCCGAGCTTGCGCAGGGCGAGCGCGGTGAGTTCGGCGTGGCCCGACCTGCTGGCGACCTCGAAGTGCTTCGCGGCCTGTTCGAGTTCTCCCTGTGCGTAGGCGAGTTCGGCGGCGGTGAGGTGCCACAGCGGGGAGTTCCCCTCGCCCAGCATGCCTTCCGCCTTCAGCAGTTCGTCGTCGGCGATCAGGCGGCGCACGTGGGTGAGCCTGCGCTCCGGGCGCAACGTCTGCGTGGCGTCGGGGAGCCGGGAGATGGCGTCCGGGCCCGCCGCGGCGACGAGCAGCGGGAACAGGCGCCGGGCCGCACCCGCCTGCCTGGTCATCACGAGCAGCACGGTCAGCTCGAACAGGACCGCGAACCGCAGCGCGGGTTCGATCTGGTAGCTGGTGGCGCACCTCGTCATCAACGCCAGCGCCTCGTCGTAGCGGACCTCGCGGCGCAACGCGGTGGCCCGTTGCAGGAACTCGGCGGGACTGCTCGGCGGGGTCGTGGTGATCTTCGAGACGCGGCTGCCCCTGCGGACGTCGAGCAGGACCCGGTCCCGGCTGACGTGCTCGAGGTGTTCCGGGCGGCCGGCGCGGCGGAAGTGGCGTTCGGCGGCGTCGAACTCGCTCTCCGCGGTGGGGTAGTCGTAGCGGTCGGCGGCGGCGAGCGCGGCGACGCGGGCGAGCCGCGCCTGTTCGAGTTCGGTGAGCTTGAGCTTGCGCAGTTCGCGGACGTCCTGCTCGGCACCGGTGTGATCCGTTGCGGCACTGCGGATCTGGGCCCGCAGGATGCGCAGGGTGGTGTCCTTGGTGCGGTCGAGGTACTCGTCGCAGCGTTGCGCGGCCTTGGTGACCGCGCCGAGGTTCAGCAGGGTGGCGCAGTGGTCGTGGGCCACCAGCGGGCTGATCCGGGCGGCCCGGCGGTAGGCGAGGTCGACGCCGAGCACGTTGCCGCGCAGCGCCGCGGACCTGGCGGCCTTGACCGCGTCCGCGAGCGGGGTGCCGGGTTCGAAGTGCATTCAGGCCCCGCAGCCCCTGGCGTCCATTGTGGGCCGTGGCGCATTACCGGGTCCTATGTCGCCCATGTCTCCGTCCGATCGGGAGGACCGGCGGGTGGACACGGCCGCGGCCGCTACGGCCGCGGTGAGACGCGTTCGTTGGCGCATGCACGATCCTCCGTGCGTCGCAGATTAACGATCCAGACGGCCCACAGATCGTTTGTCCACTTTCTGTCAACGAACTGCCCAAACGATCTTGTCGGTGCTCCTCGGCACACTGGATCCACCACCGATCCGAGGAGACCACGATGTGCTGGGACTGCGACCACCCCGCCGACCGCATGGAGGAGCACCTGGCGACCCTGCGCCGCTGCATCGACGCGCGCGGGTGGGCCGTGCAGGCGATGGACCGGGACAGAGCCCATCCGCCCTGGGCCTACACGGTCGGCCTGAGTCCGCACGGGCTGCCGGAGCTCGTCGTGACGGGCCTGCCCGTGCTGGAGGCGGGGCGCCTGCTCGACGCGGCGGCCGATCACGTCGTGCGCGTCTGCCTGCCGTCGCCGGGGGACCGCTTCACCGTGTCCGGGCAGTTGCTGGAGGTCGTGCGCGTCGAACGGCCGTGGGCGCACCTGCTGGTGTCCGCGCGGTTGTACGGCGAGGGCATCTCGGCGTTGCAGCTCGTGCACGCCGACTCCGCGGGGCGCTGGCCGTGGGACCGCGCGTACTCCGGCGTGCGGGGAGGGCAGCCGGTGCTGGGGATCAGGGCCTCACCGGACTGAGCGGGAGATCCGCTCGCCCAGGCCGCGCAGGTGCTCGACGAGTTCGCCGGGCCCGTGCACCACGAAGTCACAGCCCAGCAGGGTGAGCCGGAACGCGAGGTAGTCGATCGTGTCCTCGACGCTGTGCCACGTGCACGAGTCGTCGTCCACCGGCGTGATGTCGCCGGCGAAGTCCGCCAGGCGCGCCCGCGCGAGGTCCGCGGGCAGCCGCAGCGTCGCGTGTGCCCGGTAGGTGGGCGCTGAGTCGTACATCCTGCGTGCCACGAACTCCGCGGCGTCGCCGCCGGGTGGCACGCGCGGGGTGAACCGCGCCCCGGTGGCGAACGCCTCGGACACGCGGTCCAGCCGGAAGATCCGCCAGTCGTCCCGTTCCACGTCGAAGGCGAGGAGGTACCAGCGCCGGCCGAGCGCTACCAACTGAACAGGCTCCACGTGCCGCTTGGCGACCGCGCTCTCGTTGGTCACGTACGCGAACCGCAGCCGCTCGCGCGCGGTGGTGGCCGCCGCGATCACGGTGAGCTGGCCGGGATCGACGAGCGTGGCGAACGACGCCTCCGCCGCCGACGTGGCCTTCGTGAGCGCCGAAACCCGCCGGCCGAGCCGGGGCGGCAGCACCTGCTGCAACTTCGCCAACGCTCGCAGCGAGGCTTCGGCGATGCCCGCCACGGGCTGCCGCGCGGCCGTCCGCAACCCGACGGCGATCGCCACCGCCTCCTCGTCGTCGAGCAGCAACGGCGGCATGGCCGCACCCGCCACGAGCCGGTACCCGCCGAGCGCCCCGAGCGTCGCCTCGACGGGATACCCGAGGTCGCGCAACCGTTCGACGTCGCGCCGCACGGTCCGCCCGGTGACCCCGAGCCGCTCGGCGAGTTCGCTGCCCGGCCACTCCCGAGGTGTCTGCAGCAGGGACAGCAGGCGCAACAACCGAGCCGCATCACTCATGGTCGCCAACCTAAGCACGAACTAGGACCGGAACGGTCCTATCTGGGCCATACGGTCTTCCTCACCGAACTCGAAGGGGAGACCGATGAACGTTGTGCCCGAGGGTTACCACACCGTGACGCCGTGGCTGATCAGCCGTGGCCGGACCGCAGACCTGATCGACTTCATCGTCGAGGTCTTCGACGCCACCGAACTCGGCCGCGTCGGCGAGGCACCGAACATCGGCCACGCCGAGGTCCGCATCGGAGACTCGGTGGTGATGCTCTTCGACCAGCCGGACTGGACCCCGACCCCGGGCTTCCTGCGCCTCTACGTGGCCGACGACGCCGAGGTCCTGCGCCGGGCGGTGGAACTGGGTGCCAGGGTCGTCACCGAGCCCACGGAACTGTTCTGGGGCGACAGGGTCAGCCGCTTCGCCGACCCCTGCGGCAACCTCTGGTGGGTGCACCAGCGGGTCGCCCAGCCCACGCCGGAGGAGATGACCGCGCGGATGACGGACCCGGTGTTCGTCGAGGCGATGAACTACGTGCAGAGCGCGGTGTTCACCCCGCAGGCGTGACGCGGCGGGCTGGTGCCGCGGTGGGCACGTCACGCGGCTGGCTGGTGACGTGGCGGGCGGGTGGCCTGCCGGGTTGGTGACGTGGCGGGCGGGTGGCCTGCCGGGTTGGTGACGTGGCGGGCGGGTGGCCTGCCGGGTTGGTGACGTGGCGGGCGGGTGGCCTGCCGGGCTGGTGGCGCGGCGGGTACGTGACCCAGCGGGCAGGTGCCGCGGTACCGGCCGAGGTCAGTCGGCGGACGTCACCCAGCGGCTGGTGTCGCGGTACCGGCCGAGGTCAGTCGGCGGACGTCACCCAGCGGCTGGTGTCGCGGTGCCGGCCGAGCCCCACGGCGTCGAACTCGTCGAGGTGCTCGCCGCGCACGGCACCGAGCCGCCGGAGGGCGAGCGAGATGGGGGAGACGTCCGGCGGCGGGTCGCCGTGCCCGCGCACCAGCGGCCCGAGCACGAGGTGGCCCTGGTCCCAGACCTCGGCCCGCTGCGTGCCCACGCCACCGAAGTACTCCGCGTCCACGAGCGCGACCGGCCCGCGCGTCGACCACTCCGCGGGCCGTGCTTCCCCCGGACCGTCGGGCAGCGGCAGCAGTTCCAGGCCTTGGGCGAGCGGCACCGCGCCGTCGCCGAGCACCCCGGCCGGAGCGATGGCGGCCTGCAGGTCGTACATCAGCCGGTCACCCGCTCGCGTTCGTCCTCGGTCAGCGTCGGCTCCGGAGATGCCGACCGGGGCCCGCGCAGGGTCGCCCACAACACCTTGGGGCTCAACAAGTTCGCCATCGGCGCAGACAACGTGAAGGCGTCCAGGAACGCCCGCGTCACCGCCGCCTCCGTGGTGGCCGTGCGCACCAGCCGGTCCACGTACCGCTGCAACACCCGCCCGGCCAGCGGAAGGGGCTTGCCCACCGCACCCGGATACAGGATGTCCTGGTTGGTGGCCATGGCCCAGGCGCCGTCGACCACCTTGCCGATCCCGCGCTGGACCTGGTGCGCCGACTGCCCGGCGGCCAGTCCTGCGTCCAGCACCTCGGCGCTCTGCGCCGCGATCGACATCCCGTGCCCGTACACGGGGTTGTAGGTGGCGACCGAGTCGCCCAGCGCCAGCAACCCGGCGGGCCAGGCGCGCAGCCGCTCGAAGAACATCCGCCGGTTCGCCGTGCTGTGCGACCCGTACACCGGCGACAACGGCTCGGCGTCCGCGATCAGGTCGCCGACCACCGGGTTGCGCACCGAGCGCGCGAACGAGACGAACTCCGACTCCGAGGTCGTGGGTTCGCCGCCGCGCGTGCCGGACAGCGTGACCAGCCAGCGCCCGTCCTCGATGGGCAGCAACGTCGCGGTGCAGCCGGGGTGCGGGTCGCGGGGGTTCGCCTGCACGTTGACGATCGGGAACCCGGACACGGCCGTGGCAGGAGCCCGGAAGATCCGCGTGGCATAAGCAAGACCGGAGTCGACGCTCTCCGAGTGCACCGCGGGCAGCCCGAGCGAGACCAGCCACGCGGGCAGCCGCGAACCACGCCCGCAGGCGTCCAGCACCAGGTCGGCCTCGAGAGTGGTCTGCGCCTGGGAGACCCGGTCCGCGACCACCACCCCGGTCACCGCGTCCGAAGACCCCAGCAGCGAGACCGGTTCGGTGCCGGTCAGCACCGAGATCTTGTCGTCTCGCAACGCCTGGGAGCGGACCACCCAGTCGAGCAGGCTGCGGCTGCACGACACGATGAACTGCATCTCGGGGAACCGCGGCACCCACCCCTGCGCGCTCAGCGACACCAGGTCGTTCGGCACGCCGATGCGGTGGGCGCCGGCCTCGAACAACGCGTCCAGCGTGCCGGGCAGCAGCGTCTCGATCGCCCGCGCGCCACCGGACATCAGCAGGTGGGCGTGCCGGGCCTGCGGGACGCCGGAACGGGACGCGGGACCCTCGGGGAGCTTGTCCCGCTCCACCACGGTGACCTCGTCGAAGTGCCGGACGAGGACGGACGCCGCGAGCATGCCGGAGAGTCCGCCGCCGAGGACCACGGCGTGTGTCGGTGCCATCTAATCCATTCCCCCTGCTGCTTGCACCCGTGCCGCATCGGCGACGGCGGCGTCGACGATCGGCGAGTGCTGGTACGCCCGCGAGATCCGCACCCACCTGTCGTGTTCGGTGGCGAGGTCGGTGCCGTCGACGATCTCCGAGGCGGGCCGGCGCTGCGCGGGCTTCGAACGGCCGGACGTCCCGGCGGCGCGCAGCTGGGCGGCCTCCACGACGGCGGCCACCTCGTCCTTGGTCAGCGCCGCCTGCGCCGCCCGCGACGACGCGGCCTCGCCGACGTTCAGGTCGAAGTAGGGCGTCAAAGCCCAGCGCCAGTCGTTCAGCTCGATGATCTGCCGCCGCACGCGGTGGTGCGGGTTGAGGAACTTGCCCGGCGCCACCAGCACGATGCCGGGGTTCACGTGCACCAAAGCGCGGTGCAACGGCCGCAACGCGAAGTACGTGCGCCAGCGCCGCAGCCACAGCGACGGCGACGGGCGGCGCGGACCGAAGACCGGCAGCGCCATCGCGATCACCAGCGGGATCATCGACAGCGATGCCATCAGCGGCGCGGTGGTGCTCAGGACGTCGAAGCTGCGCTCGCCCGCCCAGTCCATCAGCAGCACGAACAGCTTGATGACCGCGAACGCCATCGGGAACAACGCCGCCGCGCAGTACCAGCGCAGCCCGAGCCGCAGCCACGGCCGCGCGGAGATCGCCGGGTCCCGCGAACCCTGCCAGCAGTGGTACGCCTGACCGCCGCAGCCGACCATCGTGGCCACGAGGTAGATGAACAGGAACACCGCGATCGTGGGCTGCGTCGCGTAGTGGGTGTCGAAGTCGATCTGGCGTTCCTCGTCGACCTCGGACTTGAAGAACAGCACGATCATGGCCGCGACGATGGTGGTGTAGCTGACGACGATCAGCCGGACCCGTTGCCACGCCTGGGCCGCCGGGTAGCGCCAGTACAGCACCAGCGCGAACGCCGCCCCGGCGAAGCACACCACGAGGCTGTAGACGAGCAGCGCGGCGAAGTTCGGCACGCCCGAGGCCCAGTTGATCCAGGTGATGTTGGCGGGCGCCGCGAACAGCACGGCGAACGCCGAGAAGAACACGGTCGAGATCAGCGCGACGACCCGGGGGCTGCCCCAGCTCGACCGCAACGCGCGGATCTTGTACGCGAGGAGGAGCAGGCCGACGATGCCGCAGGAGAGGTAGATCAGGTTAAAGATCGCCACGACGCACCCAGCGAGATCTTCCCTCGAGCGATTCGGCCACCCGGCGCACGTGCGCGGGTTCCTCGGTCGCGGCCGTGTCGGCCCAGACCCGGTGTTCGGTCAGCCTTTCCAGCAGGTGGTCGGCGAGGTTCTCGGCCTCGCGCTCCTCGTCCTCGGTCAGCGTCGTGCGACCGGCGATGATCTTCGCCATCCTCGGCAGGAGGCTCGGTGCGAGCCGGCGCATGCCCTCGTCCCGGGTGAGCGCGACGGGTTGGTGCTTCAGCAGCACGTGCGCGAACTCGTGCAGCAGCACGTGCAGGCGGTGGTACCAGGACGGTGAGTCGGCGCAGATGACGAGGTAGGTGCCGTTCTCCAGCAACGCGGTCGCGCCGCTCAGGCAGACCGCGTTCGTGATGGCGGCGAACCGGACGTCGACGGGGCGCCCCAGCCGTTCGCTCATCAGCTCGCAGACGCGGCGGCTCGCCTCCTGGTGCGTGGCGTCGGGCGGCAGGTCGAGGTCGCGGGCGACCTCGTCGACCAGCTTGCGCAGCTTCCTGCGGTTCACCCGTCGCCTCCTCTCGATGTCGTCTGCAGCGGTCCAGGCCGAGATCTTCACGCCGTCGTCGTCATCAATTGTGGTCCGCAGGTGTACGGCGGCTGTTCAGCGGGAACGACCACCCCTCGCCGCCCTCGAGCGCCTGCCGGAATCCTTCTACCGCAGCGGCGCGGGCCTGTGGGGAGAGATCGCCCGTCCGTTCGGCCAGACGGGTGACGAATTCGACGACGCCGAGTTCGCGCAGAGCGAGGAAATCCGTCAGCTCCGAATCCACTTTCGCCGCGAGGTCGTCGTCGAAGAAGTACGCGGGGTCGGCGCCGAAATGATCCGCGAGCCCCAGAATGTGCTTCAGTCGCGGATTGTCACTTGTATTGCTCAACAATTCACGGATGTAGCTCGCCGAGATGCTGCCGAACTGACCGGACGCGCTGATCGCGGCGGCGACCTCCTCGGGCGACCACGGCCCGCGGTCCGGCGGGTGCACGGCCTCGAAGAGCGTGCTCAACGCCGCCGCGCGCCACCCCGGTCTCTCGTTCGCGTGCAGGTCACGGCGCCCGCCGAGGAACGCGGCGGGGTGCACGCCGAGCGCGCCGGCGAGGTCGACGATCGCCTGGCAGGTGGGGTTGTCCTTCACGCCGAGCCGCAGCTGTGAGATGTAGCCGTGCCCGATGTCCCCACCCCGCGATTTGACCGCGGCGGCAAGCGCTACGTTGGTGACCTTGCCTCGGTTGTCGGGCGGGTTGGTGCACAGCTCGTTGAGGACCTCGGCGAACGGCCTCACGCCACACCTCCGCTGGAGCGACTCAGGGCCCAGTGATCGTTCCACTGCTGTGGAACCAAGAGATCATATGACATCACAGGGGTTGAATCCACCTGACCGTAGTCCTATGATCACACTCCGCCGCTTGCACTGATGTGTCGCGTTTGATCCGAACGACGTCACTTCAGTTGAAAGGGGCAGATCGGGCCGGTCGGAACTGAAGTCTGGGGGGACCTCATGGCGACTGTGCGAATGGGCTTGCCGGCGGAGCGAATGGGCTTGCCGGCGGACCGCGGTTCTTTGCGGCTGCACGACGAGAGCGCTCCCTCGCGGTGTGGTTCGTGCGCACAACCCGTTGGCGCGTGGGCGACCGACCGCCTGACGGGCCTGCTCGGCCGGTGGGGCTGGGACGACCAGGCGCCCGGGACGTACCGCCGCGCGCAACGCCGCTGGGAACACGTCGCGTTGCTGATGGTCGACCTCGACCGCTTCAAGAAGATCAACGACGAGTACGGCCACCCCGCGGGCGACGTGGTGCTGTCCGACGTCGCCGCCGTGCTGACCGCCCACACGCGACCGACGGACCTCGTGTGCCGCTACGGAGGCGATGAGTTCCTCGTGCTGCTGCCGCGCACCACGGGCGGTGAAGCGGCATTGGTCGCCGAACGCATCCTGCGCGGCGTGCGCGCGTTGCAGTCCGAGATCACCACCAACGACGGCCACCATCTGACGTTGCACGGCCAGACGGCGTCCATCGGTGTCGCGGCGCACGTGCCCTCCGCCGAGGACTCGCTGCTCGACCTGGTCCGCGACACCGACGCGGCCCTGCAGCGCGCCAAGCGGGCCGGCCGCGCCCGCGTCCAGGTGCACGACCCGAGCACCCACGCGACCGAACGCACCGACTCCGCGGCCCTGCACCACCTGCTGGCGTTGCAGGACCTGATGAGCAGCGACCAGCTCCCGCAGGTCCTGGTCGGCCTGTCCGACGGCGCCAAGTCGGCGGAGGAGCTGATCGCGGTCCTCGGCCCGCGCGTGATCATGACGTTGGAACGCCTGCAGGACAACGGCTTCGTGCTCCGCCGCGCGTCCCGCTACGAGCTGACGGCCGCGGCCCGCGAGTGGATCACCGACGTGCTGCCCGCCGTCGCCGCCTGGACGAACCGGCACCACGGCAGGGTCAACTAGGGACTGCGTCCCCGGTCCCGACCACAGGTGCCTTCTGGTGCCGTGCGGACAGATCGCGGCTCAGTGCGTGAACGTGGTGATGGCCTGCTGCGCCAACCACTTCTCGGCGTCGTCCCAGGACCAGCCGCACTCCTTGACCAGCGTCCGCCAGGCCCCGAACCCGAAGCAGAACCACAGCACGTCCGTGGCCCGTTCGACGTCCATCCGGAGAAGTCCCTTGCCCTCCAGGTGTTCGGCCGCCTCGCGCAGCGCCCGCCGGTAGCTCCGGGTGCTGTGCTCCCACAACGCCGCCCCGTCCTCGTGCACCGGGAACGCCGCGAACAGCACCTCGACGACCTGCTGCTCGCTCTCGTTGCCCATCCGGGTGCCCTTGGCCAGCACGGTGAGCGCGGCCGCGATCCCCTCGGTCTCCCGGATCGCCTCGATCACCGCTGCCGCGTCACTGCGGGCGATCGACTCGCTGACCACCTTGTGCAGGATCTCCGACTTGCTCCCCGCGCTCGTGTACACCGTCTGCGGTGCCACGCCCGCCCGCTTGGCGATCTCCGCGACCGTGACCCGCGCGTACCCGTTGGCGGAGAACAACTCCGCAGCCGCCCGCAGGATGTCCCGCCGCGTGTCGGCGGCGTCCTGCGCGCGGCGCGGGGAGTGGTAGGACCGAGTCATGGACCAGCTTCCAGTTGCGCGGCCACCTCGTGCGCGTCCGGCATGGCGGCGATCTCCTTGGCCACGGTGACGATGTTCTCCCGAATGCTCGCATCCGCGAGCACCCCGCGCACAGCCTCCACCACCGCGTCGGGCGTCTGCGCGGGCGGCGCCAGCGCCACGCCCACCTGAGCCGCCGCCACCCGCTCGGCCTGGAAGAACTGGTCGGCACCCTGCGGCAGCACCACGAGCGGAACGCCCTTCAGCAACGCGGCGGCGGTGGTTCCCGCGCCTCCGTGCGTGACGACGGCGTCCACGCCGTCCAGCAGTTCCTCCATCGGCGTGAACCCGACGAACCGCACCCGTTCCCGGTCGACGTCGAACTGCTCGGCCGTCGCCGCGAGCCCCAGCGTCACCACGACGTCGACGTCCAGTTCGGACAGCGCGCGGACCAGCGGACTGAGCTTCGCGGGGTCGCTGAACCAGGTCCCGAACGTCACGAGCACCCGAGGCCGCCCGCTCACCGGCACGCCCTCGCCCCCGGCCGCTGCGGGCTCCCGGAACGCCTCGGGGCGCAGCGGCAGCCACCCGGCGGGCTGCTGCCACTCGTCGGCCCGCATGGACGCGGGCCACGTGTCGAGCAGCCACGTCCGCTCCCGCCAGGCGAGCCCTCTGGCCTCGTGCCGGGTGCGGGCCAGGTCGTCCATGGCGTCGGTGAACACCGGCGGCAACGGCGGCCCGAACGCCAGCGTCGCCACGGGCACGTCGGACGCGGCGGCCACCAGCGGGCCGACGAAGTCGCACAACTCGGCCACCACCAGGTCAGGCCGGAACTCCGCCGCCGCGGTCAACGCCTCGTCCGCGGTCAGGTCGATCCGCGTGCCCGCGAAGAACTCCGCCACCGACTCCGGCGTGGGCGCACCGGCGGGATCGGCTCCGGTCCGCCGGGCGACCTCGGCGAACAACACGTCCGGCAGCGGTCCGGCCGGCAGGTGCCGGAGCCCCTGCGCCGCGACCACCGGCGCCATCCCCGCCGCCGTGAGCACGGCGACGTCGTGGCCGCGCTCACGGAAGGCGCGGGCGAGCGGGAAGAGGGGCAGCAGGTGACCGTGCTGAGGAACGCTGGAGAAGAGGATGCGCATATTGATCAGAGTACGCATCTAACGAATGTGGACAGTGTCGCCTGGATCACGCCCGGTGAGCCTAGGCGGTGGCGCCGACCCCCTTGATCCGGCCGTCCCGGAACGCGTCCACGAACAGCCGGTGGTCCTCGCGGGTCTGCCGGGCGTAGTCCAGCGCGAACTCCACGATCGAGGCCACGAAGTCGGTGTCGCGGTCCCCGATGGCCGCCGCGATCGCCTCCTCGCACTGGAAGTCGACGAGGGTCTGCGCCGAGTCCGAGTCGGAGACGCAGTGCATCTTGGCGGTGGCGCGGCCCAGGTAGTCGAGCACGGGCAGCATGTCGGCGGGCTCGGTGAGGTCCGACCAGTCGAGGTCCGCCTCGTAGGGCGAGAGTTCGGCGACGACGTAGCCGACGCCGTCGATCTGGGTGTGGCCGAGCCACGGGTCGGCGTGGGCCTGGAGGGCGCGCTGCGAGACGGCGGTGCGGTGGCCGTGGTCGGTGAAGTACTCGCGGATCCGGGCGTCGGGGACGATCCGGCTGGGCGCGGCGATGTTGGCCTGCTTCATGGAGAGCACGACGTCGTTCTCCAACGCCTGGGAGCGGCCCTCGACCAGGATGTTGTACGCGTGCAGGCCCGCCGAGCCGATGCCGAAGCCGCTGCGGCCGACGACGTCCTTGACGGCGTAGGTGCGCGACGACGCCCGCTTGCCGGTCGGAATGGTGTCCAGGTAGGACTCGTAGGCCGCGGAGACCTGGGCCAGGACGTCGGACGAGAGTTCGTGGGTGCCCTCGCGGTCGCGGCGGAAGCGGCGTTCGTAGCCGACGATGGTGGTCTTGTCGTCCAGCAGGCCGATCCGGGTGGCCAGCCGGGCTCGTTGCAGGACGCGGTGCAGGGCGCCTTCCGTGCTGTCCAGGCCGAGGCTGAAGAGCTCGTCGCCGGGGTGGTCGGCGAACGAGCGGACCTGCGAGACGTAGGACAGCAGGTAGGTGGTGATCAGCTCGGTGATCACGGTGTCGGGCAGGGCCTTGCGCCAGCCGAGCAACGCCATGGAGGCGGCGAAGCGGCGCAGGTCCCAGGTGAACGAACCGAGGTAGGCCTCGTCGAAGTCGTTGACGTCGAAGACGAGGGTGCCCTCGGAGTCCATGTAGGTGCCGAAGTTCTGGGCGTGCAGGTCGCCCTGGATCCACACCCGGCCGGTGCGGTCGTCGGCCCACTCGTCGGGCAGGCCGGCCATGTCGGCGTAGAACAGGCAGGCGCTGCCCCGGTAGAAGGTGAACGGCTCGGCCGCCATCTTGCGGAACTTGTGCCGGAACGCGGCGGGGTCGGCGGACATGAGGTCGGCGAACGCCTCCTCCAGCACGTGCACGATCTGGTCGCCGCGGTCGGTCATGGGTGCCCCTCTCTCCGGGTGCGAATCCCAACACGGCGGAGCGCCGCCGGAGGCGTGCGCATGCAAATTTCGTCTCCGGTTCGGCGTGCGTTCGGGTGCGAGGCCTCGCAAAACGGAAGAGCGAGCAGGAATCGAGAAGCCCGGCGCACGGACGCGCGCCTAGCGTCGACGGCGTGTGCTTCATGTTCGGAGCGAGCGAGGAGCAGGTGCGCCGCGTGCTCGAGGCGGCGCACCCGCAGGCCGGTGACGAGGAACCGGGCAGGGACGGATTCGACCGTCACACCCGGCACTCCAGCAGCTTCGAGCCCGACGAACCGCCGTAGGCGCTCGGGTCCACCTCGGAGCAGTGCGCGTCGATCCACTCCTGGCGGCCGTTGTCACCGCGGCCGTCGGGACCGCGCGCCCCCATCCGGTCGCCCGTGCCGAGCACGTACTTGAGCTTTCCGGAGGCGACCCAGGACTCCAGCCGGCCGACCGACGGCGCGTCGTCCGAGCCGGAGAACCCGCCCATGCCGATCACCACCTCGTCGGTGCCCATGATGAACGGCGACGCCATCTGCGCGGACCCGGCGACGGCCAGGGTGATCTCCGCGCCACCGCTGTTCTCCCTGGCGTAGGCCAGCATCCGCCGTTGCTCGTCGGTCAGCTCACGACCGCCCGGCGGCGATCCGATCTGCGGACGGGCGGGCCGGTCGCCGTCCTGCGGGGGCTGCCCGCCGGTGTAGAACTGCATGCCGCCGCCGCGCTGCACCGGCCCGGCCGCGGGCATCACGCCGTTGGTGCCGGCCGTCGCGGCGGTCGCCGAAGACCACACCGCCGGCACCAGCAACACCGCGACCACGGCCGCCACCAGTCCGGTCCGGCGCAGTCCGGCCAGCAGCACCGCGACCGCCGCGAACGCCACCGCGAGCACCGCCCACCGCAGCCAGCCGTGCCACGACGGGTCGCGCGAGACCACCACGAACGCCCACCCGGCCGTCACCGCCACCGACACCGGCAGCAGGAACCGCACGAAACTCCTGGCACGCCAGAACATCACCAGCCCGGCGGCGCTGATCGCCGCGATCGCCGGTGCCAGCATCGTCGTGTAGTAGGGGTGGAAGATGCCCTGGGCGAAGCTGAACACCGCCGCCGTGATCAGCAGCCACCCGCCCCACAGGAACCAGCCCGCGCGTTCGGCCGGGGCGCCGGGAACGCCTCGGCGCCACCGCAGCACACCCGCCACCGCGACGACGACCAGGACCAGCAGGCTGAGGGGCAGCAGCCAGGAGATCTGGCCGCCGACGGAGGCGTCGAACATGCGGGTGGCACCGGGCTGGCCGCCGAACATCGCGCCACCGCCGGGGCCGCCGAACTCCATCGGGCCCTGGCCGGTGGGCACAGCGCCGGAAGGCAGGCCCGAAGGTGGCCCGCCACCACGGTTCCCGCTGCCCCCGAACACCCGCCCCAGCCCGTTGTACCCGATGATCAGGTCCCAGGCCCCGCCGTCGGTGCTCCCGCCGATGTACGGCTTCGACCCGGGCCAGAACGCGTGCAGCGCCACCCACCAGAACGACGACACCACCAGCACCCCGGCCGCCGCGAGCAGGTCCAGCACCTTCCGCCGCCAGGCCCCGGAAGTCCCCACCAGGTAAGCCAATCCGAACGCGGGCACCACGATCCAGGCCTGCAACATCTTCGTCAGGAACCCGCACCCGACGAAGAAAGCGCACCACAGCAACCACTTCGTGCGAGGACGAGCCTCCACCGATCGCACCGACCGCGTGAACGCGTAGGCGGCCGCGACCAGCACCAGCACCAGCAACGTGTCCGGGTTGTTGTCCCGGTTGATCGCCACGGTGATCGGCGTCAACGCGAGGATCAACGCCGCGAGCAGGGCCACGCCCTCGTCCGCCCACAGCCGGACGGTCCGGTGCAGCAGGAACACCGCCGCCACACCCTCGACGACCTGCGGCAGCAACACCGCCCACCCGCTGAACCCGAACAGCCACACGGAGACGGCCTGCGGCCACAACGCCATCGGCGGCTTGTCGACCGTCACCACCCCGGCCGGGTCGAACGACCCGAACAGGAAGTTCGTGAACGACGTCGACATCGACTTGGCGGCGGCGGAGTAGTAGGAGTTGCCGACCTGCCCGCCCCAGATCGCCCAGCCGTACAGCACCCCGGCGAGCACGCAGATGAAGACCAAAGCCCAAGCAGGCCAACGGGAACGGCTGGCGAGGTCCGGCGGTGCGGCCGGTGGAGCCACTGCAGCAGTGGCGGTCATCGAACGTCCTTTCGTTCGGTCCTGCGGAACACCCAGCTCCGCAACAGGAAGAAGCGCCCCACCGTGCCCAGCGCCGAGGAACCGAGCAGCACCAGCAGTTCCAGCGTGCGCGGCGGTGAGGCCGAAACCGCGTGCAGCACGAGCAACGCGGCCGAGGTGAACGCGTAGTACAGCCCGAACACCACGAACCCCTGCAGGTGCGTTCTGCCGCGGGAGGCGTTGCGGGCGGTGAAGGTGAAGCGCCGGTTCGCCTCGGTGTTGAACAAGGTCGTGATCACCAGCGCGGCGAGGTTCGCCCCGAGCACCGGCCACCACAGCCGGAACATCCCGTACAGGGCCAGGTTCGCCAACGTCGAGATCACCCCGATCACCGCGAACGACAGCACCTGCCAGGAGAGCCCGCCGGAACTGCGGCTCAGCACGGCGTCCGGGTGGATGGCGCGCGGCAGCGGTCGCTGCGGCAACCCGGTCACCAGCGCCGTTCCGTTGGCCTTGGCCCGCGCCACCCGGATCAGGCCCTTGACGTCGTCCAGCGCCGTCCGCACGACGTCGACCCGGCTGTCCACGTCCTCGACCCAGTCGACCGGCACCTCGTGCACCCGCAACCCGTTGTGCTCGGCGAGGAGCAGCAGTTCGGTGTCGAAGAACCAGGCGTCGTCGGAGGCCTGCCCGAGCAACGGCCGCACGACCTCGGTGCGTGCCGCCTTGAACCCGCACTGGGCGTCGCTGAACTTCGCCCCGTGCGTCATCCTGATCAACGCGTTGTAGGCGCGCGACACCAGTTCCCGGCGAGGCCCGCGCACGGTCCGCGAACCGGGGGCGAGCCGGGAGCCGATCGCGAGGTCGGAGTGGCCGTTGAGCAGCGGCGCGACCAGCGGCAGCAACCCGTCCAGGCCGGTCGACAGGTCCACGTCCATGTAGACGACCACGGCCGCCTCGCTGGCGCCCCACGACTCCCGCAGCGCGAGTCCGCGGCCCTTGCGGTCGAGGTGGTGCACCCGGACCCGCTCGTACTTCGAGGCGAGGTTCCAGGCGACCTCCAGCGTGCCGTCGGTGCTCGCGTTGTCGACGACGACGATCGACCAGTCGAAGGGGAACTGCTCGCTCAGGAACGCGTGCAGCACCTCGACGCAGCCGGGCAGGGCCCGTTCCTCGTTGTAGACGGGGATCATGATGTCGACCGTCCCCGTGGCCTGTGCGGTGCTCACCGTCATGCCATCTCCGTTCCACTGTGGACACAGCTGTGACCGTTGTGGGACCGAGCCTGCTGATCCTTCTGTGAGAACGTCCTTGGGTTGCGCTGAGAGAATCGTGAGAGCGCGGATGCACAGCTGGCTCACAGCGAGGCGCCCTACCGTCTTCGAGCATGAGACTGCTCGTGGTGGACGACGACCCCGACGTGCGGGACAGTCTGCGGCGCAGCCTCGAGTTCGAGGGCTACGAGGTCACGACCGCCGCGGACGGTGCCGAGGCGCTGCCCCTCGTCGGGCACGCCGACCTGGCCATCCTCGACCTGATGATGCCGAACCTGGACGGCTCGGAGGCGTGCCGGCGGATCAGGGCCGCGGGCGTCCGGCTGCCCGTGCTGATGCTCACCGCCCGCGACGCGCTGGGCGACCGCGTCACCGGCCTCGACGCTGGTGCCGACGACTACCTGGTCAAGCCGTTCGCGCTGGAAGAACTGCTGGCCAGGGTGCGTGCGCTGCTCAAGCAGAACCGCCGCCGCACCGCGCCGCGGCTGCTCAGGTTCGCCGACCTGAGCATGGACCCGCAGGCCCGCGAGGTGCTGCGCGGCACCGCCAGGCTGGACCTGACGCCGACCGAGTTCGACCTGCTCGCGGTGTTCCTGAACGACCCGGACCGGCTGCTCACCAAGAAGCACCTCAAGCACGCCGTGTGGGGCAAGGACCAGGGCACCAACCTGCTCGACGTCTACATCGGCTACCTGCGCCGCAAGACCGAGTCCGGTGGCCGCCCGAGGCTGCTGCACACCGTGCGGGGCATGGGTTTCATCCTGCGCGAGTCACCGTGAGGAGCCCGGTCCTGTTGCGCGGCAAGCTCGCGCTGATCACCGCGTTCGTCGTGGCGGTCGCGATCGCGGGCATCAGCGTCGTCACCTGGATCGCCACCGAGCACAACCTCCGCTCGCAGCTCGACAAGTCGTTGCTCGCCAGCACACCGCCGCCCCGCGTCAAGATCCGCTGCGACGACCCCGCGCCGCCGCAGGGACTCCAGCAGGTGTTGCAGGGCATCCAGACCCTGGGCGTCGACGGGCACACCTGCGCCCCGCCCGGCGTCGACCCGGTCGTCACCACCGCCGGTGACCTCGTCACGACACCGATGTTCCGCGACGGCGTCACCGAAAGCGGCGCCCCGGCGCGGATCCTCGTCCAGCCGATCGGCACGGGTGACGTGCTGATCCTCAGCCGCAGCACCGCCGAGATCGACAGCACCCTCACCACCCTGGCCGGTGTCCTCGCGGCGGTGTCGATCCTGGGCGTGCTGCTCGCCGCGGGCGCCGGGCTCTGGCTGACCCGCCGCGCCCTCGCCCCGATGGAACGCCTCACCGCCGCCGCCGAACACATCGCGCGCACCGAGGACCTCGCCACACCCGTCGAGGTCGACGGCAGGGACGAGGTCGGCCGCCTCGGGCGTGCGTTCGCGTCGATGACCGCCGCCCTCGCCGAGTCCAGACGGCGGCAGAAGGACCTGGTCGACGACGCCGCGCACGAGCTGCGCACCCCGTTGACCAGCCTGCGCACCAACATCGACCTGCTGGTCCGCAGTGAACGCACCGGGAGACCGCTGCCCCAGCGCACCGAGGTCCTCGACCGCCTCCAGGCCCAGAGCCAGGAGTTCGGCGACCTCGTCACCGAACTCGTCGTGCTCGCCCGCGACGACCGCGAACTGGCGCAGGACGACGTCGAGGTCGCCGAGGTGATCGACAAGGCGGTCCGGCGCGCCCGCAGCCGTTCCCGCGACCACGTCTTCGACGTCGACCGCGAGCACTGGTCGGTGGTCGGCGACGCCGGCGCGCTGGAACGCAGCGTCCTCAACCTCCTCGACAACGCCGTGAAGTTCTCCCCGCCGTCCTCCACGATCACCGTCCGGTCGAAACCCGGCTGGCTCACCGTCAGCGACGAGGGACCGGGCGTGCCGTTCGAGCACCGCAACGCCGCGTTCGAACGGTTCTGGCGCGCCCCGGACGCCCGCCGCCTGCCCGGATCGGGACTGGGCCTCGCGATCGTCGCCGACGTGGTGGCCGTGCACGGCGGGAGCGTCCGGTTCGAACCGGGACCGCGCGGTGCGTCCGTTCGCGTGGATCTGCCCGAGTTCCGTTGAGCGGCAGACGATCGACGGGTGTTTAGCACCACCCGCTCTGCACCACGGTGTTGGCATGAAGCGCACACACCGGCGCCCTGCCCTGCTGATCACCGCGCTCCTCTCGATCGCGATGGTCACCGTCGGCAACTCCGCCGCCGCCCCCGCCGATCCCGCGAACCACTGGCAGTACGACCACTGGCCGCAGCAACAGCCCTGGCAGCAGACGAGGGACTCCGCGCGCGTCCTGTCCCAGGCGGGGTTCCCCGGCCCGATCGACCCGCAGAACTGGGTCAACCCCGACCACATGACGTGGGAACGGGACTACAAGAAGATTCCCGGCACCAACTGGGCCGACCCGTCGGTCAAGGGATCGGTGCGCAACTTCAAGGGCGCGCTCGTCCTGCTGGACTACCCGAACCAGCCGTTCGTCGTCACGCAGGCCAAGAACTCCACGGTGTTCGGCAACCCGAGCGCCGAGGCCGCGAACGTGCCGCGCGAGCAGGTCGGGCAGTTCTACCAGGACTTCCTGAACAAGCCGAACTCGCTGAACCGCGGCCACACCGTGCACGAGTACTGGATGGAGACCTCCGGCGGGCGCTACGGCGTCGAGCTGAAGGCGTTCGGCCCGTACACGATGCCGGGCAAGGACCACGAGTACGCCATGGAGTTCCAGGGCGGCACGGCCTGTCCCGCCGGGGACAACTGCAACCGCAACATCCGCACCGACGGCCGGGCGGCGTGGGTCGCGGACGCGGGCGCCGAGGTGCCGGCGGGCTACGACTTCATCTACTACCTGTCGGCGGGCCAGGACGAGTCCGGCACCTGGCAGGAGTTCGGGATGATGAAGTTCCGGACCAAGGAGGACGTCACCGACGACTTCGGCCCGCCGGACCCCGCGCTGCCGAACTGGTCGAACACCCGGTACGTCGACTGGACGTCGTGGGCGGCCGGCTCCTCGATCTGGCCCAACGCGGGCGGTGGTTCGTCGACGCAGGCCGAGAGCTCCGGCCAGGGCGTCTACGCGCACGAGCTGAGCCACATCCTCGGCATCGGCGACAACTACAACAACCCGTACGGCAACCCGCCGCGCCGTGACTACAGCGGCCCGTGGGACATGCTGTCGCGCGGCTCGTTCAACGGCCCCGGCGGCCCGCACTCGCGCTGGACGATCCCGGCGACCGGCGGCGGTTCGCTCGGCTCGCAACAGACCTTCCGCAACCGGATCAAGCTCGGCATCATCGACGAGAAGAACGTCCTGAGGCTGTCGCGGGAGGCGCTGGCGGGCTCCGGCACGGTCATCGCGAAGATCACCGCCCGCGAGGTCAACCCCGGCCCCACCGGCCTGACGGGCATCAACCTCGCGCTGGGCACCGGGGACAAGACGCCGTCCTGCAACGTCTCCACCAACCCGTTCTGCGACGGCGGCGGCTACAACAACTACACGCTCGAGGTCGTGGACCGGATGGGCGCCGACTCGTTCACCCCGGACTCCGGCGTGCTGCTCGCCAAGACCAAGAACGCCGACGCGGCACCGTTCACGTGGGTGATCGACGCGAACCCGCAGGACATCGGCATGACCGACTACGTGCTGCCGGACGGCACCAAGGTCCCGATCACGGTCGGCGACTACCGCCAGCTCTCGGACGCGCTGTTCCACGCCGGCACGAACTCCGGCAGCGAGTTCGAGTTCGTCGACACCGCCAACCGCCTGCACTTCTACGTCCTCGACGTGCAGCGGGACGCGCAGGGCGTGCTGGCGTACACCGTGGCGATCCGCTCGCTCGACGGCGCCGGGCCGCAGCAGCGCGGCGTGCGGGTCACGCCGACCGCCGCCCGTGCCGACTCGTCGGGCGTGGCGACGTGCCGCTTCCCGCTCACCAACACCGGCCGCGCGGCGACGCCCGGCGGCCAGCACCCGGAACCCGTCGACCAGTACCTCGACGGTGACGTCTACCGGGTGAGCGCGAAGGCCGAGAACGGCTGGACCGTCTCGGTGCCGAACGCCCTCGCGACCGCCAAGTTCGGCGGCCGGGTCGACGTTCCGGTGCACGCGCAGCGCGGCAACGGCCCGATCATGTCGAAGGTGACGCTGACGGCCGTGTCGGAGAGCAACCCCGGCAGGTCCGCGACCGCCACCTGCACGGTGACGAGCCGGTAGCGCCCACGCCGGACACCCACCCAAGCCGCGTGCCGTTTGGCGCGAGGCGTGTTGGGTGCGACACGCCGGGGTGTCGTCGGCGGAGGTCTGCTCGGGGCGCTAGCGGGGACGGCTCCGGACCGGCCTGCGCCGGTCCGGAACCGCTCGCTGCGGGGGTACCGGTCCCGACGTCAGCATCACGAAGCAGGCCAGCAGCACGACGGTCCCGCACGCGATCCAGGTCAGCGTGCGGACCGTCGGCACCGGCGGGATCACGCCGATGCTGAACAGCAGCAACGGCAGGCCGAGCGCGTAGCAGACACCGGCCGCGAAGGTGCGCCCAGAGCCGCCCAGCAGCAACGGAAGCGCGGCGATCGCGGTCAGCACGGCGAACGCGAGCCACGCGTACGTCATGCCGGTGTGCAGCGCGATCGTGACGTCCATGCCGTCCTTCGCGCGGATCGCGGACTCGGTGTCGGCCGCGTGGCTGAACCCGGCGGCGGCTCTTCCTCCCGCGAAGACGGCTGTGAGCAGCAGCGACGCCCCCAGGATGGTGCGACCGCGGCGTACGGGATCGACTCGCTTCCTGGTGTCCACGCACCCCAGTCTGTTGGCAGTGGACGGTCGCGCGCCGCCGCACACGCCGAAGTGCACTCAGTGGTGGTACGCGATGCGCGCCATCGGTTCGAGCAGCTCACCTTCCTCGTAGGACAGGTGCGACAGCAGGGTGTCGGTCAGCAGGTCCACCGACTCCTTCACCTCGGCGATCCGGTGCGGTTCCGCGACCGTCGCCACGAGGGCGGCGTCCAGGCGTTCGAGCACCTCGTGGATGACGTGGTGCTCCTCGGTCAGCCGGTCGAGCACGGGACCGAGCCGTCCGTCGCCCTGGCGCAGTTGCGGGTAGAGGCTCGTGTCCTCGAGCGTGTGGTGGATCGTGACGAGACGGCAGTAGCTCTCGCAGTACGCGCCCATCGTCCAGTTGTTCTGGCGCATGGTCATCGTGTTGATCTCGTCGCGCGCCTGGCCGACGTCGATGATCCCCGCGGCGGCCTGGTCGACGATCGACCTGACCTTGGTGAGCTCGTCGCGCAGGTGGTTGTGGACGCCGACCAGCTGGCGGCCGAGCGCCCTGCCCGAAGCGGTGTAGACGGCGTCCGCTTCAGGCGCCGGTGCTTTTGGGCGGGTCGACTCGTCCCACGGGAGCTTGCCACCGCGTTCCTTCTGCACGATCTCGCGCACGGCGGGAGCCGTCTCCTCGGCGAACGCCCGCAGCTCGTCCTCGGTGCCGATCATCGCGATGAACCCGCTCATGCCGTCCCGGAGCGCCAGCTCGGCGAGTTGCTGCGGCGTGAACTCGCTGCCGATGTTGTAGATGCGGCGGATGTCCTTCGGCGATCGACCGGCGTCGTGCGCGGCCTCGTCGATGATCGCGTTCATCGCCTTGAGCTGGGCCGGCGGCGCGTACGGGCTCGACGGCAGCCAGCCGTCCGCCACGCGGCCGGTGAGCTGGAGCATCCGCTTCTTGTAGGCGCCCAGCCAGATGCCGATGTCGTGGGCGGGGAACGGGCCGGGGCGCGCGCCGTTCAGCGAGTAGTGCTCGCCCTGCAGGCGCACCCCGCGGCCGGGCGTCCACAGCGCCCTGATCACCGCGATGGCCTCTGCCAGCGCCTCGACGGACTCCGGCGGGGTGCGGTGCGGGCCGCCCATCGCGGCGATGGCGTCCCAGAACGAGCCCGCGCCGAGCCCGAGTTCGACGCGCCCGCCGCTGATGATGTCCAGACTCGCCGCCGCGCGCGCAAGGACGGCCGGCGGCCGCAGCGGCAGGTTCGCGACGTTGGGGAACACGCGGACCTTGGTGGTGGACGCGGCGATGACCGACAACGACGTCCACGTGTCGAGGTTCGCCGCGTTGTACGGGTGGTCCTGGATGCTGACGAGTTCCAGTCCTCGCACGTCAGCGGCTTGTGCCAGTCGCAGCGTGGTGCCGAAGTCGGCGGCACCGGGTGGGAGGAACACCCCGAACTCCAGCGCGTGGCCGTAGTCTGTCATGCCGAAAGTATGCCACGCAGATGTTCTGTTCAACAGACGTTCTGTCGTGGCTATCATTGGCCGGGTGACCGCGCTTGAGGACGACTTCGGCTGGACCCTCGGTGTGGTGTTCCGCGCCTACGTCAAGGCGACGAACCAGGCGGTCGGCGACCTGCCCGGCGGCCACCGCGGCTACCAGATCCTCACCGCCGCCACCCGCGACCGGCCCGAGAGCCAGTCCGCGCTGTGCCAGCAACTCGGCATCGACCGGACGGTCATGACCTACCTGCTGGACGACCTGGAGCGGGCGTCGCTCGTGGAACGCCGGCCCGCCCCTGCCGACCGCCGGACCCGGTTGGTCGTCGCCACCGAGGTCGGCCGGGCTCGATTGGCCGAACTCGATTCACGGCTGGGGCACGCCGAGGCGCACGTGTTGTCCGGATTGCCGGCGGGGGACCGGAAGGCGTTCAAGGAGTTGCTCTGCCGGCTGGCAGGGCACGTGAACGAACTGGATCCGGTGCCGAGTGCGTGTCAGGTGGTCCAGGACATCGCCGAAGGTGTCTGAAGTGGACGTTTCCGGGGCAATCGCGAGTTCTGAAGTGCGATTTCGACGACGGTCATCCGTGAATCGGACGAGTTGAGCCGAACTTCACGCATGAGTGAAGTTTTTACTTTATTCATGAGTAGGTTGGCGGGCCTGCCGACTGATGTGGCGGCGATCTCTCCGCTGTACGGTGCAAAAGCTCGTGACAAGGGCGAGAAGTGTGGTATGCGCAGGTCGCAGGCGTGTGGCTGTTTCAGTTCTGGCTTAAAAATCGAGTACGCGCTTGCGCTGCTTTGGCCCGGTTCAATGATCGGCGGCAGATTCCCGGTGAGGTATGTAGGCTGTGATCGACGCACCTGGCGCGCGGTCTGGGGGAACGTGTACCCGCGCTTGGGGGATCAGGGGCTCTGTTGGTGTGTGGCTAAAGAAGAGCGGTGAGGCGCTTTACCCTCACGTGCTCCGTTCAGCCCACATAGAGGTGGTCCCGGTTCGGCGGCGCTCGCGTGCATCGCGTCCGCCGAACGGGCCAACGACCGGGGGGCAGAGTTGCAGAGGATTCATTTCACCAGCGAAGACCTCGCACGGGTGAAAGTCTCGGCGACGTTGGGCATGGGTGCGGAAACCGTGTTCGCCATGGAATCGCTGGGACGGAACAGGACGGGAGGGTTCTTCGGGATCTGGCGCGAGCGCGTGAGCGAACGGCTCGGGAGGCGTGCCGGTCGGGTCGAACGCATGGCGCAGGTGCTCAAGCCCGTTCCCGACCTGTTGTGGCTCGTCGACGGAGGGTTCAAAGCGGACGAACGCGCGCTCGGCAGAGCCGGCCTGAGCCGCGAGGAGGTCGTGGAGACCGCCCAGGGGTTCGCCAGGGTCGCGGTGTCGCCGTACTGGCGGCAGGTGCGGGGTTACCTGGAGACGGTGCGCGACGTGCGCGGCCGGCTCGCGATGACCGGAGGGGTCGAACGTCTCCTCGGGACGTTGCACCCGCGGGTGCGGTGGCGGGGCTCGGTGCTGGAGGTCCCGCACGAACGGGAGGTCGACGTCCACCTGAAGGGCCGCGGGTTGTTGCTGGCGCCGTCGTTGTTCCTGCACGACAACTCCGCCGCCGTGCTGATCGGTGCGGAGTGGGCGGAGTCGAGTCCGATCCTCGTGTTCGCCGCGCCGCCCGTCACCGCGGCCGCGAGTGCGGCGGCGGCGTTCTGGGACGTCACCGAACGCGGCGAGCAGGCGCTCGGGGCGTTGGTGGGGCGGACGCGTGCGGCGGTGTTGCAGGAGCTCGTGGAGAGCGCGACCACGGGTGAGCTGGCCGAGCGGCTCAACATCTCGTCGGCCAGCATCAGCCAGCACACCTCGGTGTTGCGGGAGGCCGGCCTGATCACCAGCCGCCGCAACCGGAACACCGTCCAGCACAGCGTGACGCCGCTCGGCACCGCGCTGCTGGAGTACACGACGTACCAGTTCATGGAAGCGGCGGCTGGTGAGTGAGCGTCACGTCCGCGCGACGGCCTCGCGCGGACGGAGGTCGGTCCAGTGGCCCGACACGTAGTCCAGGCAGTCCTGCCGGGTGCCCGGCCCGTGGACCTCGGTCCACCCGCTGGGCACCGGGATGGACTGCGGCCACAGCGAGTGCTGGCCGGGCGAGTTCACCAGCACGAGAAACGTGCCGTCGGGGTCGTCGAACGGGTTGCTGCTCATCGGTTTCTCCTTGTGGGTCAAGCGAACGTGCGGGCGACCGCGAGGAACGCGTCGTTGTCCGCCGGGCTGCCGATCGTGACCCGGACGCCCTCGGTGCCGAACGGGCGCACCATCACGCCGTCGGCCGCGCAGTGGGCGGCGAACGCCGGTGAGCGGTCCGCGAGCGGCAGCCAGAGGAAGTTCCCCTGGGACGGCAGGAACTCGTGCCCGAGTCCGTGCAGCGCCTGGCCGACGCGGTCGCGCTCCGTGCGGACGAGTGCGCACCGCTGCGCCAGTTCGTCGGCGGAGTCGAGGCTGATCAGGGCGGCGGTCTCGGCCAGCGTGCTGACGCTGAACGGG
The DNA here is from genome assembly GCF_030269365.1 of Lentzea sp. NBRC 102530. Classification (GTDB taxonomy): domain Bacteria; phylum Actinomycetota; class Actinomycetes; order Mycobacteriales; family Pseudonocardiaceae; genus Lentzea. The sequence continues at coordinate 60,085 of NZ_BSTF01000017.1, read as the reverse complement.
ACACCGACCTTGGTGACCGCGCGGATCAGGTCGATCGGGCCCGCGCAGTACCCGATGCGCAGGCCCGCGAGGCCGTACGCCTTCGAGAACGTCCGCAGCGTCACCAGGTTGCCGCGCCCGGCGGCCTCGCGGACGAGTTCCAGCCCGTCCGGCGTGTCCGGGTCGGTGACGAACTCGCGGTACGCCTCGTCCAGCACCACGACGACGTGCTCGGGCACGGCGGCGAGGAACTTCGCGAGCGCGTCGCGGTGCAGCGCGGTTCCGGTGGGGTTGTTGGGATTGCAGATGATGATCATGCGGGTCGTCGCCGTGACGGCGGCCAGCATGGCGTCGAGGTCGTGCACGAGGTCGCCGGTCAGTGGAACCGGTCGCGCCTCCGCGCCCGAGACGCGCACCAGGATCGGGTAGGCCTCGAACGAGCGCCAGCCGTAGACGATGCTGCTCGGACCGTGCACCACAGCCTGCATCAGTTGCAGCAGCAGGGTTGCCGAGCCCGCGCCCACGGCGACCGACCCGGCGGGCACGTCGAGGTGCTCGGCGAGGCGGGTGGCGGTGGTGTGCGGGCTGACCGGTGGGTACCGGTTGATGTCGGCGAGGCCCGCGGTGAGCGCGGCGGCCACCCGCGGCAACGGCGGGAAGGCGGTCTCGTTGTTGGACAGCTGGACCCGCGCGGCCGTGGGCAGCTGCTGGTACAGCGGCAGCGCGTCGAGGTCGGGGCGGAGCAGGACGGTCATCGGTGCCTCAGCTCAGCTCGAACACGACGGCCCCGGCGAGGCTCTCGACGCGGTGCGCCTCGACGCACTTCCAGCCGGCCTCGTCGAAGACGTCCAGCCACTCGTCCAGCGTCGGCAGGTAGACGTCCATCATCGCGTGCCCGAATTCGAACGCGAGGGTGAACACCGGGATTTCGTCGTCCGGCACGTTCGTGGTCCGGACGTTGTCGCCGAGCAACAACCTGCGCGCGTTCGGGAATGCCTTGCGCAGCTGATGCAACGAGGTGATGCAGCGTTCCCTCGGCCAGAAGTCGTGGCCCATCATGAAACACGTGAGCAGGTCGACATCGGCGAATTCCGGCGCCGGTTCGAGTTTCCGGACATCGGCTTCGACGAACGAAAGACGGTCGCCCACGCCCTGCAGGTCGGCCTCGGTCCTCGCCATGTCGATCGCGGGACCGGCGATGTCGATTCCGATACCACGTGCCTGCGGGTGGCGCTTCAGGATTTGAATGAGTCGCTCACCACTTCCCGAACCGAGGTCCACCACGCCGACCGGGTCGAAATCGATCCCTTCGAGCACCGGCCAGAAAACCGGGTCGTAGAACTGCGTGTTGGCCTCCCGGCAGGCGGCGCTGATCGCGGCCGCGTCCCGGCGGTAGTAAGCACCGTCGCGGTTGGCGTTGCGCAGCACCGACGGGATCTCGGCGAACAGCGGGGCTGACCCCCGCATGAGCCAGTGGAAGAGCGATTTCGCCTGGTAGACCTCATCGAACTGCTCGCCGGGCACGACCGTGTCGCCGTCCCTGCTGACCACCCCGACACTCGCGAGCGCGACGAACAGGCCGCGTGTCGACTCCTCGTGCAAATCGTTCTTGGCGGCGAATTCCGGCACTTTCAGCGTGCCTGACTCACGTAGTTCCGACAAAGCCCCGATTTCCCAGGCCGCCGCGATGGCGGACGCGGCCACCGCGGAGTTGAAGATCTGCGCGGTCGCCCGCGTGGTCGTGCTGGTCATGGACAGCCTCCTGTCGCGCGGCGCGCCGCGACTCCGATTTTCGGAAAGCCGGAAAACGTGTCCGGTCCATCGCGGACATTGCCGTGCGCAGACTGCGAACGGCACGGTTGCCCGGCGACACCAGCCTTGCGCAGGACGCCGCAGGATTCCACCACCTTTAGCCACCACCGAAACTCCCAGCTCGCCGCCGCTGTGGCGGTGGTCCTTTTTGGGCACGGCTTAAACACGTTGCCGCCGGACCCTTGACCGAACAAGACTTCAACGGCGGGCCCACCGGGGTCGTGCAGTGCCCGCGTCTTTCTTCTCGGGGGATTCGACAGAACGGAGCAGCAGCGTGGATACCGTCATGCCCGCGGTCGTGCACGAGCTCTTCGAGCAGTGGGCTCTGCGCACGCCCGGAGCGATCGCGGTGTCCGCGGCCGGCGAGAGCCTCACCTACGCCGAACTGGACGACCGCGCCTCCCGTCTCGCGCACTTCCTCGCCGGCCGGGGCGTCGGACCCGGTGTCGTCACGGCGTTGTGCTTCGAGCGGGGCGTCGACCTCGTCGTCGCCGAACTGGCCGTGCTCAAGGCGGGTGGCGCCTACCTGCCGCTCGACCCCGGCTACCCGGCCGACCGCCTCGCGTTCATGCTCGCCGACACCGCCGCGCCCCTGGTGCTGACGTCGGCCGGACTGCGGGACCGGATCTCCTTCGCCGCGGACGTCGTCTGCCTGGACGCCGACCTCCTCGCCGCTCAACCCGCCGGGCCGCTCGAGGTTCCCGTGTCCGGCGACGACCTCGCGTACGTCATGTACACGTCCGGTTCGACCGGACAGCCCAAGGGTGTGCTGGTCGAGCACCGCGGCATCGTGCGGCTGGTGCGCGGGCAGTCCTACGCCTCGGTGACACCCGCGGACGTGGTGGCGCACCTGGCTTCCGCGTCGTTCGACGCGTCCACGTTCGAGGTGTGGGCGGCGCTGGCTAACGGCGGCCGGCTCGCGATCGGCCCGTCCGGGCCGGTGTCGGTCGCGGAGCTCGGCCGTTTCCTGGCGGGCTCCGAGGTGAGCGTCCTTTGGCTGACGGCGGGCATGTTCCACGAGGTCGTCGACGCCGACGTGACGGTGTTCGGCGGCCTGCGCCTGCTGCTCGCCGGGGGTGACGTGCTCTCCCCGAGCCACTGCGCGCGGGTGCTGGCCGAGTTCCCGGAGTTGGCTCTGGTCAACGGGTACGGCCCGACCGAGGGCACGACGTTCACCGCCTGCCACCACGTCACCGAGGTGTCCGGCCCGGTGCCGATCGGCACGCCGCTCTCCGGCACGACCGCGCACGTCCTCGACGAGTCCCTGCGACCGGCGGACGTCGGCGAGTTGTACGTCGGCGGCTCCGGCCTGGCGCGCGGCTACCTGAACCGCCCCGACCTGACCGCGGTCCGGTTCGTCGCGGCACCGTCCGGCGAACGGCTGTACCGCACCGGCGACCTGGTGCGCTGGGAACGCGGCGTGCTGGAGTTCCTGGGCCGCACCGACGACCAGGTCAAGATCCGCGGCTTCCGGGTCGAGCCCGGCGAGACCCAGTCCTGGTTGCGCCGCTGCCCAGGAGTGTCGGACGCGGTCGTCGTGGTGCGGGACGGCCGCCTGGTCGCGTACGTCATCGGCTCCGTCACCCCGGCGCTGCTGCGCGACCGGCTGACCGACGTGCTGCCGGAGCCGTTCGTGCCGTCGGAGTTCGTGCTGCTCGACAGGTTCCCGTTGACCCCCAACGGAAAGGTGGACCGGGCCGCCCTGCCGGAACCCCGCCGCGGCGCGGAGTCGGGACACCGGGCGCCGAGCGGCGAGATCCAGTCCGCGCTGGCGGCGATCTGGGCCGAGGTGCTGCCGGTCGACCAGGTGGGCGCGGGCGACGCGTTCTCGGCGCTGGGCGGCGACTCGCTGCTGGCGGTCCGGGTGCTGGCCAGGATCCTGGCGCGGTTCGGGGTCGAACTGACCGTGGCCGACCTGTTCGACGCGCCGACGCTGGCGGAGCTGGCGGCGAAGATCGCGGTACGGCCGGCCGCCGCGGTTCCCGAGGCACCGCACCACACACCGGGGTCGGAGTTCCCGCTGTCGTTCCCGCAGGAACGCCTGTGGGTCGCGCACGAGATCGACCGGGACGCCGTCGACAGCAACGTCCACCTCGCCTACCGGATCGAGGGGCCGCTCGACACCGACGCCTTGGCCCAGGCGTGGCGTGCAGTGGTGCAGGCGCACGAACCGCTGCGGACGACGGTGGCCGAGGGACCGCGCCAGGTCGTTCGAGACGTGACCGGCGGCGTCGAGTTCACCGACGTCCGTGAGGACCCCTCCGAGCTCGATCGCCTGCTGCACCAGGAGGTTGCCACCCCGTTCGACCTGGTCAACGGCCCGGTCTGGCGCCTCCGCCTCGTCCGCGTCGCTGACGACCAGCACGTCCTCGTCCTCGGCGTCCACCACATCGCCATCGACGGCTGGTCCACCGGCGTCCTCACCGGTGAGCTGACCGAGCGCTACGCCGCCGCCCTCGAACGCCGCCCGGCCCGCGTCGACGCACTCCCCGCCCGCTACGCCGACTTCGCCCTCTGGCAACGCGAGGCCCTCACGGACACCGCCCTGACCGGCCCGCTCGACCACTGGCGCCGGACCCTCGACGGTGCCGCGCCGTTGCAGCTGCCGACCGACCGGCCGCGCCCCGCCGTGCGCACCTCCGCCGGTGCCGAGCACCGCTTCGCGCTGCCGGCCGGCCTGACCTCCCGGCTCGGCTGGCTCGCGGAAGCCCACGGCACCACGGTGTTCACCGTGCTCGTGGCGGCCTGCCAGGTGTTGTTCGCGCGCTACAGCGGACAGCGCGACGTGGTCGTCGGGACCGTGGTGTCCGGGCGTGACCGGGTCGAGTTCGAACGGCTCGCCGGCTGCTTCATCAACACGCTGGCGTTGCGGTCCACTGTGGACGCAGCGTTGCCGTTCACCGAGTTCCTCGGGCACGTCCGGACGACGGTGCTGGAGGCGTTCGCGCACCAGGAGGTGCCGTTCGAGCGGGTGGTCGCCGAGCTGCGGCCCGAGCACGACCCGAGCCGGACGCCGATCGTGCAGGCGTTGGTGGTGCTGCAGAACACGCCGGACGAGCCGTTGGCGTTCGAGGGGGCGCGCGTCGAGCGGCAGGCGTTGCCGCACGTGTCGTCGATCTTCGAGCTGACCGTCGAGTTCACCGAGCACGCCGACGGCATGGACGTGATGGTCGAGTACAACACCGACCTGTTCGACGCCGCACGGATCGAGCGCATGGCCGGGCACCTGCACGTGCTGCTGGACCAGCTCGCCACCACACCCGACCTGCCGGTGGGCGAGCTGTCCGTGCTGACGGCGGGCGAGCGCAGGCAGTTGGCCGAGTGGAACGACACGGCCGCCGACCACGACCTGGACGTGACGGTCCAGGAACTGGTGGCACGGCAGGATCCCGGCGCGGTGGCCGTGGTCTGCGGCGAGCAGAGCCTGACGTTCGGGGAGCTCGACGCGCGGGCCAACCGGATCGCGCACCACCTCGTCGCGCGCGGGGTCGGGCCGGACGTGGCCGTGCCCGTGTGCCTGGACCGGGGTGTGGACTTCGTCGTCGCGCTGCTCGCGGTGCTCAAGGCGGGTGGCGCGTACGTGCCGCTCGACCCGGACAGCCCGGCGGCGCGGCTCGCGTTCGTCGTCGAGGACACCGGCGCACGAGTCGTGCTGGCCCAGCGCGCGTTCGAGGTGGACGCCGAGGTCGTGCTGATCGACGACCCGGCCATCGACGGACATCCCGGCACCGCACCGGAAACCCGCAGCACGGCGGGCGACGTCGCGTACGTCGTCTACACCTCCGGCAGCACCGGCAGGCCCAAGGGCGTGATGGTCGAGCACCGCTCGCTCGTCAACCTCTGCCGCTGGTACCACGACTTCTACGGCGTCACGCCGGACGACCGGTCGGCGCACCTGGTCGCGCAGGCGTTCGACCCGGTCGCGCTGGAGATCTGGCCCGCGCTCACCGCCGGTGCCTCGGTCGTGGTGGCCACGCAGGACGTGCTCGACGACACGGCCGCGCTGGTGCGGTGGATCGCGGAGCGGGGCATCACGCTGTCGGTGATCATCACACCGCGCGTGGACGCCGTGTTCGACCAGCTCGAGCACGTGGACACGAACCTGCGCGTGGTGATCGCGGGTGGCGACGTGCTGCGGCGCCGCCCGAGCCCGCGGTTCGGGTTCCGGATGGTCAACCACTACGGCCCGACCGAGGCGACCGTCCTCGCGACCGGGTCCGTGGTGGCACCGCACGCCGAACCCGGTGTGCTGCCGACGATCGGCGGGCCGGTCGCGAACACGACCGTGCACGTGCTCGACCCGCACGGCAACCAGCTGCCCGTCGGCGTGCCCGGCGAACTGCACATCGGCGGGGTCTGCGTCGCGCGCGGCTACGTCAACCGGCCCGAGCTGACCGCGACCCGGTTCGTGCCGGACCGGTTCGCCCAGGACCCCGACGCGCGGCTGTACCGCACGGGCGACCTGGTGCGCCGGCTGCCCAGCGGCGAGCTCGACTTCCTCGGCCGCGTCGACAACCAGGTGAAGATCCGCGGCTACCGGGTGGAGCCCGGCGAGGTCGAGGTCGTGCTGGCCGAACACCCCGAGGTGGCGGCGGCCGTCGTCATCGCGCGGGAGGACGCGCAGGGACGCGTGCGGCTGCTCGGGTACGTCGTGCCGGTCGGCCGAGACCCCGAACCCGCCCAGGCTCTCGGCCACGACCAGGCCCGGCTCCCCAGCCCCGAACCCGCGCGGCTCCTCGACCACGTGCGGAGCGTGCTGCCGGAGTACATGGTCCCGGCGGCGGTCGTGGTGCTGCCGGAGTTCCCGCTCACCTCGCGCGAGAAGGTCGACCACGCCGCGCTGCCCGAGCCCGAGGCGAGCGCCGACCGGTTCGTCGCGCCGCGCACCGAGCTCCAGCGGCTGCTCGCCGGCATCTGGGCCGACGCGATCGGCGTCGGCCAGGTCGGCGTCGAGGACAACTTCTTCGAGCTCGGCGGTGACTCGATCGTCGCGATGCGCGTGGTGTCCAAGGCCCGTGAGGCCGGGTTGCGGCTGAGCGCCCGCGATCTGTTCCAACGGCCGACGATCGCCTCCCTGGAAGCCGTTGCCACCGGCGAACCCGTTGCGGCGCAGGCGGTCCGGGTCGAGGGAAGGGCTCCGCTCACGCCGATCCAGCGGTTCTTCTTCGAGACGTTCACGCCGACCGCGCCGTTCCACCAGCACGTGACGCTGGACCTGCCGGACGTCGGACCGGACGCCGTGCGGAGGGCGGTCGAGGCGCTCGTCGCCCACCACGGCGCGCTGCGCACGCGGTTCGGGGTGGAGAACGGCCGGTGGTGGCAGGAGGAGGTCGCCGCGAGCGTGCGGTTCGCGACCGGTGACGAGGCCACCGCCGTCGAGTTCGCCTCGGCCTCGACGGACATCACCGAGGGCAGGCTCGTCGGCGCCGTGCTGGTGCCGGGGCCGCGGCTGGTGCTCGCGGTGCACCACCTGGCCGTCGACGGCGTGTCGTGGCGGGTGCTCACCGAGGACCTGCGGACCGCGCTCGACCAGGTCAGCCGGGGCGAGCGGATCGTGCTCGGCGCGACCACCGACTCCCCGGCCGCGTGGGCGAGCAGGTTGACCGAGCACCTCGCGGCCGGCGGCTTCGACGGGGAGAAGACGCACTGGGCTGCGTTGCAGGACGTCGACGCGACCGTGCCCGTGGACCGCGACGGCCCGAACTCGGTGCGCAGCACCAGGATCGTCCGGGCGGGGCTCGACGCGGACACCACCGCGAAGCTGCTGCGTGAGGTGCCGCCGGTGTACCGGACCGAGGTCGGCGACGTGCTCGTCGCGGCGCTCGGCCGGGTGCTGGCGGCGTGGACCGGGCGTCGGCGCGTGCCGCTCGGCATGGAGGGCCACGGCCGCGAAGAGCTGTTCGACGACCTGGACGTCACCCGCACGGTCGGCTGGTTCACCACGCGCTACCCCGTCGTGGTCGAGCCGGAGGGTCCGTGGGACGTCGTGCTGAAGTCGGTGAAGGAGCAGCTGCGCGCGGTTCCGTTGCGCGGCCTCGGCTACGGCGTGCTGCGCGACGCGGGCCGGGTGCCGGAGCTGGACCCGCCGGTGGTGCTCAACTACCTCGGCCAGTTCGACGCGGCGGCGTCGGAGATCGGCCTGCACCAGCACGACGGTGACACGCGGGCGCACCTCGTCGACGTGGTCGGCACGGTGCTGGCCGGACGGCTGGAGTTCCGCTGGTACTACTCGGAGAACGTGCACGACGAGGAGACGATCACCGAGCTCGCCGGCCACTTCGTCGCCGAGCTGACCGCCGCCGTCGAGCACTGCCTGACGCCGGGAACGGGTGGCCGCACGCCGTCCGACTTCCCGCTGGCGCACCTCGACCAGTCCACCGTGGACGAGATCGTCGGTGTGCGGCGGGACGTCGAGGACGTCTACCCGCTGACGCCCATGCAGAACGGCATGCTGTTCCACAGCCTGATGGACGCCAGCGGCACCGCTTACTTCGAGCAGATCAACGCGGTGGTCGACGGCGTGCGGGACACGTCCGTGCTGGCCGCGGCGTGGCAGCGGGTGGCGAACCGGGTGCCGGTGCTGCGCACGGCGTTCGTCTGGGAGGACCTGCCGAAGCCCTACCAGGTCGTGTCCTCGCACGTCCGCGTGCCGGTGACCGAGCTGGACTGGCGCGACCTGTCCGGCGCCGAACTCGACGCGTCCGTCGCGCACCACCTCGACCAGGACCGCAAGGCGGGCCTCGACCTCGGCGAGGCGCCGCTGATGAGGGTGGCGGTCATCCGGCTGACCGACGACCGCGTCCGTCTGGTGTGGACGTTCCACCACGCGCTGCTCGACGGCTGGAGCGGCATGCAGGTGCTCGCCGAGGTGCTCGGGGAGTGCGCGGCCGAGCCCGTCGCCGTGACGCGGCGCCCGTACCGCGACTACGTGGAATGGCTGGGCCGGCAGGACCTGTCGGCCGCGCGCGAGTACTGGCAGGACGCGGTGGCCGGGTTCGAGGCCGCGACGCCGCTGCCGTTCGACCGGCCGAAGTCCGGCCTGCACCGCACGGTCTCGTCGGCCCGGCTGCGGATCTCGCTGCCCGAGGACGTCACGGCCCGCGTGTACGAGACGGCCAGGCAGGCGCAGGTCACGATCAACACGGTCGTGCAGGGAGTCTGGGCGTTGCTGCTGTCGCGTTACAGCGGCGAGACCGACGTGTGCTTCGGCGCGACGGTGGCCGGACGGCCCGCCGACCTCGCCGGGGCCGACCTCATCGCCGGCATGTTCATCAACACCCTGCCGGTGCGGGTGCGCGTCGACCAGGACGCCGACGTCGTCACGTGGCTGCGCGGCCAGCAGGAGGCGCAGGCGGCGGCGCGGCAGTTCGACCACGTGTCGCTGACGGAGGTCGTGGAGTGGGCGGGACTGCCGCGCGGCCGAGACCTCTTCGACAGCATCGTGGTGTTCGAGAACTACCCGGTCGAGGCCGCCGACGGTCCGTCCATCGTGGACATCGGCTCGACCAGCGGCACGAACTACCCGCTGAACGTCGTCGTCTACCCCGAGGACGCGCTGTCGTTGCTGCTGCACTACGACCCCGCGTTGTTCGACGAGGTGACCGTGCGGCGGATGGCCGGGCACCTGCGGATGCTGTTCGAGGCGGTCGCCTCCGGCAGCCGGCGCGTCGGTGAGCTGTCCATGCTCGCCGAGGCCGAGCGGCGGACGTTGCTGCACGAGTGGGCGAGCACCGGGCCGGTCAGGACCGGCGGCCACCTGCACGAGGTGATCAGCGCGCAGGCACCGGACGCGATCGCGGTCGTGCACGACGGGAACGCCACGACGTACGGCGAACTGGACGCGGCGGCCAACCGGCTCGCGCACCACCTGGTCGGCCTCGGTGTCGGCCGGGACGTGCTGGTCGGCGTCTCGGTGCCGCGCAGCACCCGGTTGATCGTCGCCGTGCTGGCGGTGCTCAAGGCCGGTGGCGCCTACGTGCCGCTGGACCCCGAGTACCCGGCCGAGCGGCTCACCACGATGCTCGCCGAGACCAGGCCCCGCGTGCTGCTGACGCTGGAAGGGCAGGCCGTGCGGTCCGCTGGGGCCGAAGTGGTGCTGCTGGACCGCCTGGACCTGGATGCGTTGCCCGACACCGATCCCGGGGTCGCCGGCGACGACCGCGACCTGGCGTACGTGATGTTCACGTCCGGTTCGACGGGCACGCCGAAGGGCGTGATGATCGAGCACAGGTCGCTCTTCAACGTCGTGCAGGAGATCAACGAACGCTACGGGCTCACCCCGGACAGCAGCGTCCTCCAGGTGTGCTCGATGAGCTTCGACGGTGGCGTGCAGGACATCTTCAGCACCCTCGTCGCCGGTGCCACGCTGGTGCTGTCCGGCCCGGACGCGCTGCACGACCCGGCGGCGCTGGCCCGGCAGCTCAAGACCGACCGCGTCACGGTCGCCTCGCTGCCGCCGGCCGTGCTGGCCGCCCTGGACCCGGCCGAGCTCTCCGGCCTGGAGTGCGTCGGCACCGGCGGCGACGTCTGCCCGGTCGAGCTGGTCGAGGCCTGGGCGCCCGGACGCACGTTCATCAACATCTACGGCCCGACGGAGTCGACGCTGGCGGTGACGCTGTACCCGGCGCAGGCCGGTTCGGGTCACCGCACGATCCCGCTGGGCGAGCCGATCCCGGGCGTGCGCCTGCACGTCCTCGACACCGGGCTCGCACCGGTTCCCGTCGGCGTGACGGGGGAGTTGTACATCGGTGGTGCCGGACTCGCCCGTGGGTACGCGGGCAGGCCGGACCTGACCGCCGAACGGTTCGTCGCGGACCCGTTGGGAGAGGCGGGTGAACGCCTCTACCGGACCGGAGACCTGGTGCGGTGGCGGCCGGACGGGCTGCTGGAGTTCGTGGCGCGCACCGACGACCAGGTCAAGATCCGCGGCTTCCGGGTGGAACCGGGCGAGATCGAGAACACGCTGATCCGGCACCCCGCCGTCACCGAGGTCGTGGTCACCGCGCCGCGGACCGAGGCGGGCAGCAGGCAACTCGTCGCGTACGTGGTGCCGGACACCGCACCGGACGGCGACACGTTGCGCCGGCACCTGGCGAAGACGTTGCCGGACTACCTGGTGCCGTCGGCGTTCGTGCGGCTGCCCCGGTTGCCGCTCACCGCGAACGGCAAGGTCGACCGCCGGGCGTTGCCCCGGCCGTCCAGGTCCGACGTGATCACCGTGGCCTACCGGGCACCGGCCACCCCGACCGAGGAAGCGCTCTGCCGGGTGTGGGCCGAGGTGCTCGGCCGTGACGAGGTGGGCGCGGACGACGACTTCTTCGCGCTCGGCGGTGACTCGATCACCAGCCTGCGCCTGACCTCGCGGGTGCGGAGGTCGTTCGGGGTCGAGGTGTCCCCGCGGGACCTGTTCGACGCACCGACCGTGGCCGGGCTCGCGGAACGGATCGTCGACCTGGTGCTCGCGAAGCTGGAGAACGACTTCGCGCTCGGCGCGAACTGACGTGGGGGACGAGATGGGCCTGACGCCCGAACAGGAAAAGCGGATCGCGTCGCTGCCGGAGCACCTGCGCGAGATCGCCCGGCGCACGCTGGCCGGCGGTGCCGCGCCGGTCGACCGCATCCCGGCCGTGCAGGGTGACGTGCTGCCCGCCTCCGCCGCGCAGCAACGGTTGTGGTTCTTCCACGAGTTCGAACCGGAGGGCGTCGAGTACAACGCCCCGCTGGTGCTGCGGCTGACCGGTGCGCTGGACGTGGCCGCGCTGCGCGGCGCGCTGGACCTGGTGGTGGCGCGGCACGAGTCGCTGCGCACGACGTTCACCTCGGTCGACGGCCAGGTGCGGCAGGTCGTGCACCCGGCGTCCTCGGTGCCGGTCGTCGAGGTGGACGGCGACCTCGACCGCGTGCTGCTCGCCGAGGTGACGACGCCGTTCGACCTGCGCACCGGGCCGTTGTGCCGGGTGAGCCTGGTCCGGATCAGCGCCGCGGAGCACGTGCTGGTGCTCGGCATGCACCACATCGTCAGCGACGGCTGGTCCACCGGCGTCCTGCTGAACGAGCTGACCACGGCCTACGCGGGCGGCGAGCTGCCCCCGTTGCCCATCCGGTACGCGGACTTCGCCGCCTGGCAGCAGGAACGGCTGCGCTCGGACGCGCTGAAGTCGCAGCTCGACCACTGGCGCACGAAGCTCGCCGAACTGCCTCCGCTCGACCTGCCGGCGGACCGGCCGCGTCCCGCCGTTCGCACTTCCGCGGGCGCGGTGCACCGGTTCGAGATCGCGGACGACGTCGCACAGGCGTTGCGGGCCGTGGCGAAGCTGAACGGCGCCACGCTGTTCATGGTGCTCATGGCCGCCTCCCAGCTGCTGTTCTCGCGGTACGCCCGACAGTCCGACATCGCAGTGGGCACGGTGACGTCCGGCCGCAACCGCGACGAACTGGAGCACCTGGTCGGGTTCTTCGTGAACACCGTCGTGGTGCGGTCCACAGTGGACGAGTCGCGGACGTTCAGCGAGTTCCTCGACTCGGTCCGGCTGACCGTCGCCGACGCGTTGGCGCACGACGAGGTGCCGTTCCAGTCCGTCGTCGAGGCGTTGCGGCCGGAACGCGACCCGTCGCGGCCGCCGCTGGTGCAGGTGATGGTGAACCTGCAGAACGCCCCGGCCGGCTTGCCGGGAGCACCGGGCCTGGAGATCTCCGAGGTCCGCCCGCCCGCGCTCGCGACGAGCCTCGACGTGACGATCGACTTCCACGAGGGTCCGGCCGGGCTCGTCGGGTTCCTGGAGTACAGCACCGACCTGTTCGACGCGTCCACCGTGGACGCGATGGCCGCCGGGCTCGCGTTCGTGCTGGAGAGCGTGGCGGACCGGCCAGCGGTGCCGATGCGGGAACTGCCGTTGCTGCCCGCCGCCGAGCTGGAGCGCGTGCTCGGGACCGGACGTGGTGAGGTCGTCGACTTCGGCGTGCCGCGGCCGGTGCACGAGCTGATCGACGCTGCTCCGGACGTCGTTGCCGTGCGGTCCGGGAACGAGGAGCTGACGTACGGCGAGCTGCGGACCAGGAGTGCGCAGCTCGCCCGCCACCTCGCCGATCTCGGGGTGGGCAAGGGGTCTCTGGTCGCGTTGTGCCTGCCGCGCGGCGTCGACATCGTGGTCTCGCTGCTCGCGGTGCTGAAGGCAGGAGCGGCGTTCGTGCCGCTGGATCCCGCCCACCCCAGCGGGTTGCTCGCCCAGCTGCTGACCGGGACGCCGGTGCTGATCACCGACTCCTCGGTGGCCTCCCGGCTGCCGGAGGTCGGCGCACGGGTCGTGCGCGTCGACGCTGACGAGTGGCAGGGCTCGGCGGAACCGCCGGCCGTCGCGGTGTCGGCGGACGATCTCGCCTACGTCATCTACACCTCCGGTTCCACCGGCACGCCCAAGGGTGTTCTGGTCGAACACGGCAACTGCTTCCACACCGCGCACGCCTGGAACGCGCGGTACGGGTTCGACGTGCGACCGCCGCGCTGCCTGTCCGTGTCGAACCCGTCGGTGGACCTGTTCGTCGGCGACGTGCTGCTGTCGCTGGTGTTCGGCGGCACGCTGATCATGTGCCCGCAGGACGTGCTGGGCGACCCGCGCGCGTTGGTCGCGTTGATCGGGTCCAGCGGGGCCGACGTGCTGGCCACGGTTCCGTCGGTGGCGCGGACGATCACGCGTGAGCTCGTCGCCCGTGACCTCCGGCTGGACGGGCTGCGGCTGCTCGCGGTCGGGTCCGAGGGCTGGCTGGTGCACGACTGCGCCGAGCTGCTCGGCCGGCTGTCGCCGTCGACCGTCGTGGTCAACGCTTACGGGGTCACCGAGGCGACCGTGGACAGCACCGCGTTCCCGCTGGCGGAAGGCGTGGGGGCCGGGCCGTTCGTGCCGATCGGGCGGCCGTTGCCCAACACCCTGACCTACGTGCTCGATCCCCACGGGCGCGTGGTGCCCGACGGGGTTCCTGGCGAGCTGCATCTCGGTGGGCCTGGTGTTGCGCGTGGCTACCTCGACCGCGCCGAGCTGACCGCGGAACGGTTCGTGCACGACCCGTTCAGTGGGGACCGCATGTACCGCACCGGCGACCTCGTGCGGCGGGCCGACGGGGTGCTGACCTACCTCGGGCGCACCGACCAGCAGGTGAAGGTCAACGGGTACCGGGTCGAGCCCGGGCAGGTCGAGCACGTCCTCGGTGAACACCCGGCGGTGCGCGCGGCCGCTGTCGTCGCACGGGTCTCCGGCCGGACGCGCATCGACGCCTATGTCGTTCTGGGTGCTGAGATCGCGGTCGCCGACCTGCGGGCGCACCTCGCCGACCTGCTGCCGGCGCCCGCGTTGCCGTCCACCATCACCGTGCTCTCCGCGTTGCCGGAGACCGCGAGCGGCAAGACCGACCACCGCGCGTTGCCCGAGCCGGAGAAGGCCGATCGTCAGGCCGGTCTCGTGGCCGCGGTGACGGACGCGGAGGTGGCGCTCGTCGAGATCTGGGCGCGGGTGCTCGGGCTGGACCCGGCGGAACTGGGCACGGCGCACAACTTCTTCGACCTCGGCGGCGACTCGATCCTGGGGTTGCAGGTGGTGGCGCAGGCACGCGAGGCCGGGCTGCTGCTCACGTCGAAGCAGATGTTCCTGCACCAGACCATCGGCGAGCTGGCCGCGCGGGCCGGTGCCGCCGAGTCCGTGGTCGTGCCGGACGCGGCCGAGGGCGAGGCTCCGCTCACCCCGATCCAGCTCAACTTCTTCGAGGAGACCACTTCCTCGCCCGAGCACGCGACGCAGTCCGTCTACTTGGAACTGACCGAACACGTCGACCCCGAACGGTTGCGCGCGGCGGTGCAGGCGGTCGTGGACCACCACGACGCCCTGCGGTTGCGGTTCGCGGACGGCACGCAGCGGTACACGTCCGGCGAGCAGGTCGTGCTGGCGTCCACCGTCGAGGAGGCCCGGTCCGGTCTCAGCCTGACCGACGGGCCGCTGCTGCGGGCGGCACTCGTGGACGGGCGGCGGTTTTTCGTCGTCATCCACCACCTCGTGGTCGACGCCGTGTCGTGGCGCGTGCTGCTCGCCGACCTCGAACGCGCCTATCGCGGCCTTGAGCTCGGCCCCAGGTCCACCTCCTACGGCGAGTGGGCGCGCCGGGTGCGGGACGCCGTGGCGGCCGGTGCGTTCGACGCCGAGCTCGACCACTGGCGTGCGGCCTCGCAGGGCTCCGCCGAGGTCGCGGAGAACAACACGGTCGAGTCCGAGCGCGAGGTGACCGTCCGGCTGTCCGAGGCCTTGACGTCGGCGCTGCTGCGGGACGTGCCGCCGGTGTACCGGACGCAGGTCGACGACGTGCTGCTGAGCGCACTCGCTTCGGTGCTCGCCGAGCAGGGCTCCTCGGTGCGGGTGCTGCTGGAGGGCCACGGTCGCGAGGACCTCTTCGACGGCGTGGACGTCAGCCGGACCGTCGGCTGGTTCACCACGCTCTACCCGGTCACGCTGACGCCCGCCGGTGCGGACTGGGGCACGGTCCTCAAGTCCGTCAAGGAACAGCTCCGCGCCGTGCCTTCGCGCGGCTTCGGTTACAGCGCCCTGCGCTACCTCGGTGATCACGACCTGGGCGGCGCCTGGCCCGCCGTCTCGTTCAACTACCTCGGCCGGTTCGACGTCGAGTCCGGTGGCCTCTTCGGGGCGTGGCTCGACGCGCCCGGCAGCGACCGCGCGCCAGAGCAGGTGCGGCCGTGCCTGCTCGACGTCACCGGTGTCGTGCGGGACAACCGCCTGGAGTTCCGCTGGACGTACTCGGCCAACGTGCACGACGAACCGGCCGTGCGTGCCTTGGCCGACGAGTTCGTGCGTGCTCTGACGGGCATCGTCGAGCACTGCGCGCTGCCGGGGTCGGGTGGCTGGACGCCGTCGGACTTCCCGCTGGTGTCGCTGTCGCAGTCCACTGTGGATTCTCTGACCGCCGGCCGTGCGGTGGAGGACATCTATCCGCTGACGTCCGTGCAGCGCGGCATCCTGTTCCACTCGCTGGCCGGTGCCGAGTCCGACGTCTACCTCAGCCGGTTCGGCATGCTGCTCGACGACGTGGATCCGGCCGCGCTGGCCGAGGCGTGGCAACGCGTGGTCGACCGGACTCCCGTGCTGCGCACCGAGGTCGTCTGGCAGGACGTGCCCGAGCCGCTGCAGATCGTGCGCGCACCCGGACTCCGCGTGCCGATGGAGCACCACGACCTGCGTGCGTTGCCTGCCACCGAACGGGATGTGCGCGTCCAGGAGTTGTGGGACGAGCACTCCGCCCGTTCGCTCGACCTCGGCACGGCCCCGCTGATGTGGCTGGCGTTCCTGCGGCTGACCGACACGCGGGTCAAGGTCTTCTGGTTCTCGCACCACGTCCTGCTCGACGGCTGGAGCTTCGCCGGCGTGCTGTCCGACGTGTTCGAGCAGTACGCCACCGGTACCGCCGCGCCACGCCGCCCGTTCCGCGACTACGTGGCCTGGCTGGCGGAGCAGGACCTCCCCGCCGCCGAGGAGCACTGGCGCGGCGTGGTGTCCGGCCTGACCGCCCCGACCCCGCTGCCGTTCGACCGCGCCCCCGCCGGCGCGCACCGGTCCCGCACCTCGGGCCGCCTCGAGGTCGGCCTGCCTCCCGGCCTGACCGACGAGCTGCTGCACTTCAGCCGCGAGGCCCGGCTGACGCCGAACACCCTGGTCCAGGGCGCGTGGGCGGCGTTGCTGGCGCGCTACAGCGGCGAGACCGACGTCTGCTTCGGCGCGACGGTCTCCGGCCGCCCGGAAGACCTGGCCGGTGCCGGGGACGTGCTCGGCCTGTTCATCACCACGATCCCGGTCCGCGTGGACGTCACCGACGTCGGCGCCGCGTGGCTGCGGGCGTTGCAGGACACCGTCGCCGAGTCGCGCCAGTACGAGTACGTCTCGCCCGGCCAGATCCAGGGCTGGAGCGAGGTCCCGAGCGGCGTCAACCTGTTCGACAGCATCGTCGTCTTCGAGAACTACCCGTACGACGAGGCGGCGGCGTCGCGCAACGGCATCACCGTCCGCGAGTACACCGGCGACGAGCAGACCAACTTCCCGCTGGCGTTGACCGCGCACCTCAGCGACTCGCTGCACCTCTTCCTGAACTACGACCCCGACCTGTTCGACGCCGAGACCGTCGAGGCCGTGGCACGGCACCTGGCCGCCGTGCTGGCGGCGTTCGTGAGCGGGTCGGCGCTGCCGTCACTGGACGAGCGCGAACGCACCCGGCTGCTGGTCGAGTGGAACGGCCGTGAGACCTCGTCGGTGGCCTCGACGCTGCCGGAGCTGTTCGAGGCTCGGGTGCGGGCGGTGCCGGACGCGGTGGCGATCACGGATGGCGCGGCTTCGCTGACGTACGCCGAGCTGAACGCTGCGGCCAACCGGCTCGCTCGGCGGTTGGTGGCGGAGGGGGCCGGGCCCGGGGAGTTCGTGGCCCTGGTGCTGCCGCGGTCGGCCGAGCTGGTGGTCGCCGTGCTGGCGGTGCTGAAGGCGGGGGCGGCCTACGTGCCGATCGACCCCGACTACCCGGAGCAGCGGATTCGCGAGGTCCTGGAGGACGCGAAGCCGGTGGTGGTCGTCGCAGCGGAGACGACCGAGGTGACGGCCGCTGCCGGAGTCCCGGTGGTGCCGGTCGCGGCCACCGATCGGTCCGACGCCGATCTCGACCACGCCCCGCTCACCCCGGCCGATCCCGCCTACGTCATCTACACCTCCGGCTCGACCGGCCGCCCCAAGGGCGTCGTCGTCCCGCACTCCAACGTCGTCCGCCTCTTCACCTCCACCGACCCGTGGTTCGCGTTCGACGAGAACGACGTCTGGACCCTCTTCCACTCCTACGCCTTCGACTTCTCCGTCTGGGAGCTGTGGGGCCCGCTGCTGCACGGCGGCCGCCTGGTCGTGGTGCCGCACGCCGTCTCCCGCACCCCGCAGGACTTCCTGCGTTTGCTGGAGACCGAACGCGTCACCGTCCTCAACCAGACCCCGTCGGCCTTCTACCAGCTGATGCGCGCCGACGCGGAGAACCCGGGCCGCGAGCTCTCCCTGCGGTACGTGGTGTTCGGCGGCGAGGCGCTCGAACCGCGTCGCCTCACCGACTGGTACGCCAGGCACCCCGGCAGCCGCCTGGTCAACATGTACGGCATCACCGAGACGACGGTGCACGTCACGTACGCCGGACTGACGGCGGACACGACCGGCGGCGTGATCGGTGTGCCGATCCCGGACCTGCGCGTCTACGTGCTGGACGAACGGCTGGAGCCGGTGCCGGTGGGCGTTCCCGGCGAGATGTACGTGGCCGGGGCGGGACTCGCCGACGGGTACCTGAACCAGCCCGCCCTGACCGCCGGCCGGTTCGTCGCGGACCCGTTCGGTACGGACGGCAGCCGCATGTACCGCACCGGTGACGTCGCGAAGTGGACCCGCGCGGGGGAGTTGGAGTACCTCGGGCGGTCCGACCAGCAGGTCAAGATCCGCGGGTTCCGCATCGAACCCGGCGAGGTCGAGGCCGTGCTGGTCGCGCACCCCGACGTCGCGGAGGCGGCAGTCGTCGCCCGTGAGGACGGTGGCGGCAAGAGGCTCGTGGCGTACGTGACAGGTGCGCCGGTGATCGGCGACCTGCGGGACCACGCGCGGGATCGGTTGCCGGCACACATGGTTCCGGCCGCGTTCGTGGTCGTCCCCGAGATCCCGCTGACTCGCAACGGGAAGCTCGACCGCCGTGCGTTGCCGGAGCCCGAGCAGGAGCAACGGCCGTACGTCGCGCCGGGCACGGCCGCCGAACGCGCGGTCGCGGAGGTCTGGCAGGAGGTGCTGCGGGTCGGCCGGGTCGGTGCCGACGACGACTTCTTCGAACTCGGCGGCGACTCGATCCTGAGCATCCAGGTGGCGTCCCGGCTGCGGTCCGCGCTGGGCGCCGACGTCTCGCCGCGGCAGCTGTTCGACACGCCGACCGTGCGGGCGCTCGCCGAAGCGGTGCGGCCGGGTGAGGTCGAGCGGATCCCGCGGCTCGTGCCACGGCCGCAGCAGGCGCCGCTGTCGTTCTCCCAGCAACGGTTGTGGTTCCTGGACGAGTTCGCGCCCGGCACCGCCGAGTACAACGTGCTGTTCGCCGTCCGGTTGCGCGGTGACCTCGACGTCGAGGCCCTCCAGGCCGCGTTGGCGACGCTCGTCGAACGGCACGAGGCGTTGCGCACGACGTTCGACTACGTGGACGAACGCGCGGTGCAGGTCGTGCACGCGCACGGCGAGGTACCGCTGGAGATCGTCGAGACCGGCGACCTCCAGCACCGGCTGAGGCAGGAGATGACCCGGCCGTTCGACCTGCGCACCGGGCCGCTCGCCCGCACGGTGCTGGCCGGGGACGTCCTGGTGCTCACGATGCACCACATCATCACCGACGGCTGGTCGATGGGCGTGCTGGTGCAGGAGCTGAGCACCTGCTACACCGCCGCCGTCCGGAACCAGCGGGCGGAACTGCCGGAACTCCCCCTGTCCTACGTGGACTACGCGGTGTGGCAGCGGGCGCGGCTCGACGGCGAGGCGCAGATCGACCACTGGCGCCGTCAGCTGGCCGGCGTCACCTCGCTCGACCTGCCGACCGACCGCCCGCGCCCGCCGGTGCGCACGTCCGACGGCGCCGCCTGGTCGTTCGAGGTCGACGCCGACCTGCTCGGTCGGCTCCGGTCGCTGGCGCGCGGGCAGGAAGCGACGTTGTTCCACGCCCTGGTGGCGGCGGTCCAGGTCCTGCTGGCCCGGTACTGCGGGCAGCGCGACGTCGTGGTCGGCACGGCCACGGCGGGCCGCGACCGGGCCGAACTAGAGGGCCTGGTCGGCTGCTTCATCAACACCGTGGCCATCCGGTCCGATGTGGACGAGGAACTGTCGTTCGCCGACTTCCTGCGCAACGTCCGCGGCACGGCGCTGGAGGCGTTCGAGCACGGCGACCTGCCGTTCGAACGCATCGTGGACGCCCTCAGGCCCGAACGCGATCCCAGCAGGAACCCGCTGGTCGAGGTCATGGTCGTGCTGGACAGCACGCCCGCGCACCGGCTGGAACTGGCGGGCCTGCACGCCGAGGAGGTCGAGTTCGACGGCGGCGACGCGAGCCACGACCTCAGCCTCGACTTCACCGAACGCAACGGCAGGCTCCTCGGCCGGATCAGCTACAGCACCGGCCTGTTCGACGCGGCCACGATCGCGCGCCTCGGCCGGCACCTGCTGCTGGTGCTGGAGAACGCGGTCGAGGCGCCGAACCGGCCGATGCGCGAACTCCCGCTCGTCACCGCCGAGGAACACCACCGGATGATCACGGAGTGGGGCGGCCCGACCGTCGACTTCGGTCCGCCGGAGCTGCTGCACGACCTGTTCGACGCGATCGCCTACGAGCACCCGGACGGCGTCGCGGTCCGGTGCGGCGACGACAGCCTGACGTTCGCCGAACTCCGCACCAGGGCCAACAAGCTCGCGCACCACCTGCGGGGCAAGGGAGTCACGACCGGCTCGCTCGTCGGCGTCTGCGCCGACCGGAACGCCGACGCCGTGGTGGCGTTGCTCGCCGTGCTCAAGGCGGGCGCGGCGTTCGTGCCGCTCGAACCCGGCTACCCGGCCAAGCTGCTCCAGGACATGCTCGACGACGCGGGCGCCGAAGTGCTGATCTCCGGTGACGGCCTGGCGGCGGAGCACGGTCTCACCGCGAGGCACGTCGTGGAACTGGACCGGTCCGTTGTGGACGGACACCCGGACACCGCGCCGGACACCGATGTGACGCCGGAAGACCTCGCCTACGTCATCTACACCTCCGGCTCCACCGGCAAGCCCAAGGGCGTCATGGTGGAGCACCGCAACGTGCACCACCTGGCCCGCGTGTGGGACCACCGGTACGGCCTGACGGGCACGCGGCCGAGTTGCCTGTCCGTGTCGGGGTTCGGCGTCGACCTGTTCTTCTCCGACTTCGTCTGGTCGACGTTGTTCGGCGGCACGATGGAGATCTGCCCGGCGGACCTCGTCACCGACCCGCCCGCGCTGGTCGACCTCCTCAAGGCGACCAGGGCCGAGCTGTTCGTGACGGTCCCGGTGCTCGCCACCGCGATCGCCCGCGAACTGGCGAGCCGCGGCGAACGAGCGGAACACCTGAGGGTCCTCGCGGTCGGTTCGGAGGCCTGGCACGTCGGCGAGTGCGCCGAACTGCTCGACCGCGTCGCTCCCGGGACGATCGTCGTGAACGCCTACGGCGCCACGGAGAACACCGTCGACGCGACGCTGCACGAGGTGTCGCGCGACCCGATCGGCACCGGCCCGTACGTGCCGATCGGCACGCCGCTGGCCAACACCGGCATCTACCTGCTCGACCGGCACGGACGCCCGGTGCCCGTCGGCGTCACCGGCGAACTGCACATCGGCAGCGCCGGTGTCGGCCGCGGCTACCTCAACCGCCCCGACCGCACTGAACACGCCTTCGTGCCCGACCCGTTCCGCACCGACCCGCACTGGGACGGCCCGCGCATGTACCGCACGGGCGACGCCGCGCGGTGGCTGCCGGACGGCGTGCTGGAGTTCCTCGCCCGCACCGACGACCAGGTCAAGATCCGCGGCCACCGCGTCGAACTCGGTGACGTCGAACAGGCGCTGGCCGGCCACGCCCGGGTGCGCAGCGCCGCCGCGACCACCCGGTCCGACAACGGCGCCGTCCGCCTGCACGGCTACGTCGTGGGCGAGGTCGACCTGGCCGACCTGCGCCGGCACCTCGCGCAGGTGCTGCCCGCGCACGCCGTGCCCGCCACCCTCACCGTGCTCGCCGAACTGCCGCTCACCCAGAGCGGCAAGACCGATCGGCGCGCACTGCCCGCACCCGACCTCGACGACACCACCGGAACCCCTTACCTCGCCCCGGAAACCGAGGCCGAGCAAACACTGGCGGCCATCTGGGCGGACGTGCTCGGCGTCGCCAGCGTCGGCACCGGTCACAACTTCTTCGAGCTGGGCGGTGACTCGATCCTCGGCATCCAGCTCGTCCACCGGGCTCGCCAGGCCGGGTTGCAGCTCTCGTCCCGGGAGTTGTTCCTGCACCAGACGCTCGGCGAACTGGCCGCCGTCGCCCAACCGGCGACACAACGCGGCCACGGCGAACCGGTCGTCGGCGAGGTGCCGTTGACGCCGGTGCAACGCGAGTTCCTGGAAGGCAACCCCGTCGCACCGCACCACTTCACCCAGTCGTTCCTCGCCGAACTCCACGAGGACGTCGACGAAGAGGCCCTGCGCAGGGCGCTGGACGCGGTGATCGCGCACCACGACGCGTTGCGCGCCAGGTTCACCCACGAGAACGGCCAGTGGCGCCAGGTCTACGCACCACCCGCGACCGTCGACGTGCTGGCCAAGCACACGACCACTGACCAGGACGTGCGTGCCGAGATCGACA
Organism: Lentzea sp. NBRC 102530; assembly: GCF_030269365.1. Lineage (GTDB taxonomy): Bacteria > Actinomycetota > Actinomycetes > Mycobacteriales > Pseudonocardiaceae > Lentzea. The sequence continues at coordinate 37,849 of NZ_BSTF01000017.1, read as the reverse complement.
AGCACGCCTCGGAACTGGACGCGAGCTTCGACCTGGCCACGGGTCCGCTGCTGCGCGCCCTGCTCTTCGACCTCGGTCCGGACCGCCGCCCGATGCTGTTCGTCACCGCCCATCACCTCGTGGTGGACACGGTGTCGTGGCGCATCCTCGTCGAGGACGTCGAGTCGGCGTACGAGCAGGCGCGCACCGGGGAGATCCGGCTCGGCGCCAGGACTTCCCCGGCCGGCGACTGGGTCGACGCGCTCGCCGCGCACGACGGCTTCGACCGGGAGCACTGGCTGGCGCTCCCGCCGGCCGCACCGTTGCCGGTCGACGGCCAGGGCCCGGACGTCGAGGCGTCGACCAGGAGCGTCGAGTTCTCCCTCACCCGGGAGGACACCAGCGCCCTGCTGACCCTCGCACCGGGGGCGTTCCGCACGCGGGTCAACGACGTCCTGCTGGCGGGCCTCGCCTGGGCGCTGACCAGGTGGACCGGTGAGGACGGCGTCGTCGTCGACCTCGAGGGCCACGGCCGCGAGGAGTTGTTCGACGACATCGATCTGTCCAGGACCGTCGGCTGGTTCACCGCGATCTACCCGGTCGCGTTGCGGGTGCCCGACGAGGACTGGCCGTCGCTGATCAAGAACATCCGCCGCCAGCTGCGTGCGGTGCCGGACGACGGCCTGTCGTACGGAGCCCTGCGGTACCTGGCCGAGCCGGGCACTCTCCCGGATCGCGCCCACGCCGGGGTGCTCTTCAACTACCACGGCCAGGCCGGTGCGGGCAGCGCGGAAAGCCCGCTGTACCAGAGCTTCCACGACCCGGTCGGTGCCCCGAGGCACCCGGCCGAGCGGCGCAGCCACGCGCTGGAGGTCGTCGGCGCGGTCAGCGACGGCGTGCTGGCGTTCGAGTGGCTGTACTCGGCGGACGTGCACGACGAGCAGACCGTCCGCCGGGTCGCGGACCACCACCTGGCCGCACTCCGGGCGATCGCGGAGGCCGCGCGATGAACGACCTCCTGGAACGGTTGGCGCGCAAGCACGACGTGCCGTCAGCGCAGCTCGTCGTCAGACACGGCGGCGAATCGACTGAAGCCAACGTCGGGGTCGGACCGGACGCGGCGTTCCCGCTGGGATCGCTGACGAAGCCGTTCACCGCGGCCCTCGTGCTGACCCTGGCCGACGACGGTGACCTCGACCTGGACGAGCCGCTGCCCAAGCTGCCGGTGACCCCGCGCCAGCTGCTCACCCACACCTCGGGCCTCGCGGCGAACGTCGAGCAGGCAACGGTCTCGCGCCGCCGCTGGGCCGCCCGGCAGGGCCCGGACGACCTCGTGCACCGGCCCGGCGAGCTGTTCTCGTACTCCAACGCGGGGTACGTCCTGGCCGGGCACCTGGTCGAGGACGTCACCGGCGTGAACTGGCAGGACGCGGTCGAGTCGATCCTGTTGTGGCCGCTCAGGATCACCCCGGCGTTCGTCACCGGGAGGACCGAGCGCAGGGCGGTGCCGGGCCACAGCGGCACGAGGGTCATCGCCGGCCAGTCGTTGCCCGAACTGGAGGCACCGGCGGGCGGGCTCGCGCTGAGCGCGCGGGACCTGGTCACGTTCGCGCTGAACCACGACGCCGCCATGAGCCACGACCACCTGGCCGGGCACCGCGCGGGCCCGTACGGCCTCGCCGACGGCTGGGGCCTCGGCTGGGCGGTCTACGGGCAGACCTGGTCAGGCCACGACGGCACCGGCGACGGCACGTCCTGCCACCTCCGCTTCGACGGTGACACGGTGGTCGCGCTGACCACCGACTCGGCCGGCGGATCGGCGCTGTGGCAGGACCTCGTCGACGAACTGCGCTCGGACGGCGTCCCCGTCGGCGACCACCGGCCGACTTCCACGGCGCCGGAAGCCTCGGCCTCCCAGGCGGAAGCGCTCACCGGCCGGTACGCCAACGGCGACGCGCTGGTCGACGTCACCCATGACGGCGAACGGCTCGGCCTGTCGATCGACGGCGGCCCGGCGACCACCGTCACCTGCCACGCCGACCTGACCTTCACCGTGCCCGGAAGTCCTGCCACGCCAGGGCGTTTCCTGCCGGGACGCCTGCTCCAGCTCGGTGGCCGGACCGCCCGGCCCGCCCAAGACGAAGGAACAGCTCTGTGACCGCGACCGACAGCGCGGTGCGGGTCGTCCCGTTGTCCCGCAACCGCGACTACAACGTCCTGTGGACGAGCAGGCTCGTCTCCGAGCTCGGCAGCGAACTCGCGTTGATCGGCTTCCCGTTGCTGATCCTCGCCACGACGCGCTCGGCCGTGGAGATCGGCCTCGTCGCCACGGTCATGGCCGTGGCGCTGCTGGCGGGCTCGATCCCGGCCGGGTACCTCGCCGACCGGTTCGACCGCAAGATCGTCATGGTCGTCTGCGAGGTGCTGCGCGCCGTCGCGATGGGCAGCGTGGCGCTCGCGCTGTACTTCGACGCCTACTCGTTGCCGCACATCCTTGTCGTGGCTGCGATCGACGGCCTGCTCGTGTCGGTGTTCGGGCCCGCCGAGGACGCGGCACTGCCGAGCGTCGTCGCACCCGACCAGCTCTCCCAGGCCGTGGCCCGCAACACCGCCCGGCCGTACATCGCGAACCTCGCCGGGCCGGTGCTCAGCGGCGTGCTCTTCACGATCGACCACATGCTGCCGTTCGCCCTGAACGCGGTGATGCTCGTCGTGTCCACGATCGCGTTGCTGACCCTCCGGCTGCCCAAGGGCAAGGCCCCCGCGCTGGAGGACGACGAGGGCGAGCCGGTCGGCCTCCGCTGGGTCTGGCAGCACCGTCCCATCCGGACGACCCTGGTCTGGGTCGCGTTGGTGCAGCTGGTGTTCAGCGCGCTGGTCGTCATCGTGCTGGCCGTCTCCGGCGAGGACCAGGTCGGTCCCGGCGAGATCGGCCTGATGATGGCCTGCTTCGGCGCCGGTGGCCTGATCGGGGCCGCGGTCGCCGCCAGGCTGCACGCCGCGCTGCCCGCGTCCGTGATCATCATCGGCTTCTCCTGGCTCGCCGCCGCACTGATCCTCGTCATGGCGTTCACGCCCGGCGGGATCCTGCTCGGCGCCGTGCTCGGCCTGATCGCGTTCTTCATGCCCGTCACCGTCACGACGGTGATGACCTACCAGATGTCCGTCACGGCCGACGAGCTGCGCGGACGGCTCAGCGGCCTCGTCGGCCTCTTCGCCGGGCTCGCGGGCGCGATCGGCCCGATCGCCGGCGGTGCGCTCGCCGGCGCGGGCGACGGCAAGACCGGCCTGCTGGCGTGCGCGGCCGTGGCCGCGGTCATCGCCGTCGGCGCCACCCTCAGCCCCACTCTCCGCCGTTTTCCGGCACCCACCACCCGTCAAAGGAGCTCGTGAACACCATGCAGGAGACCCAGGTGCTGGCCACCGACGACGAGCTGGGCAACCTCACCCAGTTCGAGTTCCTGGCCCTCAGCAGTTCCCTGAACCTCGCGGACGGTCACGCCCGCCAGGACCTGACGCTCGGCCAGTCGCGGATGGTCGAGGACCTGCCACAGCTGTGGGCGCAGGCGGCGAAGCAGCCGGTCGACGAGATCGAGCGCGACGCGATCCGCACCTACTTCGAACTCCTCGGCCAGCACTCCTACCCGACGGCCGAGGGACGGGTGCTCAGCTGCTACTCGTCGTCCGTCGCGATGGAGATCTTCGCGCGGTCGCTCGCCACGGTCACCGACCGGATCGCGCTGGTGCACCCGACGTTCGACAACATCCCGGACATCCTGCGCGGCGTCGGGCTGGAACTCGTTCCCGTCGAGGAGGAACCGCTGCACGGCGGTGACCTCCCGGCCGACCTGCTCGACTCGGTGGGCTGCATCTTCGTCACCACGCCCAACAACCCCACCGGCAAGGTCGTGTCCCGCGAACGCCTGGCGCGCCTGGCCGAGCAGTGCCGCGAGCACGACGTGGTGCTGACGCTCGACACGTCGTTCCGCGGGTTCGACCCGGCCGCGCACTACGACCACTACGAGGTGCTGCAGAACAGCGGCTGCCGCTGGGTGGTCATCGAGGACACCGGCAAGCTGTGGCCGACGCTCGAGCTCAAGGTCGGCTGGCTGGTGTCGTCCGAGGACAACGGCCTGCCGCTCGGCAAGGTCTACTCGGACATCCTGCTCGGCGTCTCCCCGCTGATCCTGCTGATGATCAAGCGGCTCGCCGAGGACGCCGCCGAGGGCGGTCTCGCCGACCTGCACAGGTTCATCGCCACCAACCGCAGGATCGTGCGGGACGGGCTCGCGGGCATCGCCGAGGTGACGTTCCCGGACCCCACCAGCCGCGCGAGCGTCGAGCGCGTGCACCTCGGCTCGCGCTCGGGCCTGCTGGTGTGGCAGGAACTCCGCAAGCACAACCTGTTCGCGCTGCCGTGCGGGCCGTTCCACTGGGCCCGGCCGGAGGAGGGCGAGAACTGCCTGCGGATCGCCCTGTCCCGGTCGCCCTCCGCCGTCGAGGCCGCCACCCGGCTGCTGCGGTCGGTGCTGGAGTCCTCGTGACGCACTTCCCGCCGGGCTGGCGCCTCGGGGTCGTGCAGGAGGTCGCCCCGCCGGGCGTCCTCGACCTCGGGCCCGGCTACCCCGGTCCTGACCTGCAGCCCGTCGAGCTGGTGCGGTACGCGTACGCGAGGGCGCTGGACGAGTTCGGGTCGGCCGCCCTCGCCTACGGGGACAACGCGGGAGCGCTCCCGTTGCGTGAGGTCCTCGCGCAACGGGCGTTCGTCGAGCCTGCGAACGTGGTGGTGACAGCGGGCACCTCGCAGGCGTTGCACCTGCTCGGCACGACGTTCGGACGGCCGGGGCAGACCGTCGTGACGGACCGCCTCGGCTACGACTACGGGCGTGCGATCCTCGACAGCTGCGGGTTGCGGCTGGTGCACGTGCCGGCGGACTCCGAGGGGATGGACCCGGTCGCGCTGGAGTCCGCTTTGGACGGTGACGTCGCGTTCGCCTACCTGAACCCGACGTTCCACAACCCGACCGGGCGGGTGGTGGGCGAACGCCGCCGGCGCGAGCTGCTGGAGGTGACGCGCCGGCGTGGGGTGCTCGTCGTCGAGGACGACGCGTACGCCGAGCTGGGCTTCGCCGCCGTGCCACCACCGTTGGCGCGGCTGGATCCCGACGGCGTCATCCGGCTGGGCACGTTCTCCAAGACCCTCGGCCCGGGGCTGCGCCTGGGCTGGCTCACCGCCGGACCCGCTGTCGTGGCACGGCTGCTCGGGCACGGGTTGTTCCACAGTGGAGGGTCGCTCAACCACCTGACGTCGCTGGCCGTCTCGGTGCTGATCGCCCAGGGCGAGTACGACCGGCACCTGGAACGGTTGCGCGTGCGGCTGCGCGGCCGGCGCGACGCCTTGCTCGACGCACTCGGCGACCTCGACGTCACGACCCCGGAAGGCGGCTTCTTCCTCTGGCTGCGTTTCGGGTCCTCGCAGTCCGAGAACGGCCTGGTGGCGGCCGCGTCCCAGGCCGGGGTGCGGGTCGCCGCCGGATCGCGGTTCGGTGCGTCCGGCGCACCCCGCGTCCGGCTCTCCTACAGCCTCAACCGCCCCGAGGAACTCGCCTCCGCGGGCCGTGCGCTGCGCACGGCCTGGGAGCGTTCCGGGGCACTAGCGGAACGGATCAGCTCATGACCGCAACGAGTCTGCCCACGCCCACCGGCTACAGCTTGCCGCTGTCGCCGAGCGGCACGTCGTCGATGGTCACGCCGCCGCCGTGGCACTTCGCCGGTGACGTGATCATGGTCGACTACCGGGTGGACCCGGACGCCGCCGCGCGGTTCCTGCCGCCGGGCCTCGACCTCGGTCCCGACCCCGGCGCGGCCGCCGCCGTGTTCGCCGAGTGGCAGTGGTGCTCGGAGTCCGGCGCGGAACTCGAGGACCCGGCTTCCTGCCAGTTCACCGAGTTCCTGCTGCTCATCGGGTGCAGCTACGGGGGTAAGGCGATGGCGCGCTGCCCCTACGCGTGGGTCGACGCGCCGGTGCCGATGGTGCGCGGCTGGATCCAGGGCATGCCGAAGCAGTTCGGCGAGATCCACCAGACGCGGCCGAAGCCCGTCGGGCTCGCGGGGCAGCGGCCGGGGCCGGGGGAGAAGCTGCACGGGTCGTTGTCGGTGTCCGGCAGGCGGGTCGCCGAGGCGAGCGTCAAGATCACCGGGCTCGCGGACGAACCGCCGGTGCTGCACACCGTTCCGCTGGTGCACACCAGGTACTTCCCCGCGTGGACCCCGCAGGACGAACCGGTGAGCCAGCTGGTCAGCTCCGAGGTGACCGGCGTCGAGTTCACGCCGGTCTGGCAGGGCGAGGCCGACCTGCGCCTGTTCGACGTGCTGGACGGCGACTTCGCCGCGCTGGCACCGGTCGAGGTCGGCGCCGGGTACGTCTTCTCCTACGCCGAGACGCTGGTGGGTGGCCGCCTGCTCGGCTGACCGGCCGATCCGGGAGGATGGGGTGGTGAGGGCGATCTGGGGTGGCGTGCGTCGAACCGCGCCCACGATGCTGCTCATGGGGCCTTCGGCGGTCGTGACGGCGTTGTTCCCGTTCGCCCTGCTGCTCGCCGCGCTGTCGATCGTCGCGGGCGGGATCGGGCTGGTCTTCCTGCCGCTGGTGCTGGTCGTGCTGCGGCTGTGGACCGACACGCACCGGACGCTGGCCGGGCACCTGCTCGGCCGCAAGGTGCGGCGGCGGTTCGAGCCGGTGCGGGGCGGGGTCTTCAGCTGGTGGCGCGGGGTCTTCGGCGACCCGACGACGTGGCGCGACCTCGCCTGGCTGCCCGTGCAGGTGGTCGTCGGGCTGCCGCTCGGGCTGCTGACGGCACTGGCGCTGGGACTGGGGCTCGCGTCGCTCGCGGGCACGTTGTTCTGGTGGGCGCTGCCCGACTCCGACCCCGTGCAGCTGCTGCCGGGCGTCACGATCGGCGACTGGGGCACGGCCGTGGTCAGCGGCGTTCCGGTGCTGCTGGTCTCCGGCGCGTTGCTGGTGTTCGTGCTGCCGAGCCTCGCCCGCTGGTGGGCCGCGCTGACGCTGGCCGTGCTGGACCGGTCGGACGCCGAACAGCTCGAGGAACGCGTCGAGGTGCTCACGTCGTCCCGTGCCGGTGCGCTGGCCGCGCACGGAGCCGAACTGCGCCGCATCGAACGCGACCTGCACGACGGCGTCCAGGCGCGGCTGGTGTCGATCGCGCTGCGGCTCGGCATCGTGCGCCAGACGATGGGCAGCGAACCCGAGGTGGCGGCGAAGCTGCTCGGCGAGGCGACCGAGGGCGTCGAGGCGGCGATGACGGAGCTGCGCACCATCGTGCGCGCGATCTACCCGCCGATCCTCGCGGACCGCGGTCTGGCCGGAGCCGTGCGGTCGCTCGTGGCCGACTGCCCGGTGCCCGCGCACCTCGATCTCGACGAGACCGGTGAGCTGCCGGCCGCGGTGGAGACGGCGGCCTACTTCGTGCTGGCCGAGGCGTTGACGAACGTGGCCAAGCACAGCGGCGCGAAGTCCGTCGACGTGCGGGTGCACGCGGCGGGGGAACGGCTGGTCGTGGACGTGACGGACGACGGCCGCGGCGGTGTCGACGAAGCGGGTGGCAGCGGCGTGGTCGGCATCCGCCGCCGCGTCGCCGCGTTGGACGGAGTGGTGACGGTGACGAGTCCCGTGGGCGGACCGAGCAGGATCGTGGTGGAGTTGCCGTGCGGGCGGTGATCGCGGAGGACAACGTCCTGCTGGCCGAGGGGCTCGCGTTGTTGTTGTCCAGGGCGGGTTTCGAGGTCGTGGCGCGGGTGGTCGACGGCGAGAGCTTCGTCGAGGCCGCCGTCGAACACCGGCCCGAGGTCGCGATCGTGGACGTGCGGATGCCTCCGACGTTCCGCGACGAGGGCATCCGTGCCGCGCTGGAAGCCCGGCGCCGCGTGCCGGGGTTGCCGATCCTCGTGCTCTCGCAGTACGTCGAGACCAGCTACGCCACCGAACTGATGGCCGACGCGCCCGGTGGCGTCGGCTACCTGTTGAAGGACCGGGTGTCGCGGGTCGAGGAGTTCGTGGACGCGCTGGTGCGGGTCGCGGGCGGCGGCACGGTGATGGACCCCGAGGTGGTGCGGCAGCTGCTGACGCGCCGGGCACACGACCCGGTCGACGCCCTGTCCCCGCGCGAACGCGAGGTGCTGGCGTTGATGGCGCAGGGCCACGACAACACCACCATCAGAGAGCGCCTGCACATCACGGAATCGTCCGTGCAGAAGCACATCGGCGCGATCTTCACCAAGCTCGGGTTGCAGCCCGCGGACAGCGGCAACCGGCGGGTGCTGGCCGTGCTCGCGTACCTGAACAGCGAACGGGAGTAGTCCGTTCGAGGGTGTAGGTAGCTGCACCCCCAAGATCGCAGCGAACTGCGATGTGTGCGCGCTCCCCGGCTTGTTGACTTGAGGCATGTTCGGCACAAGGGGAGAAACGACCGCACCGGTCGGCAGGTCGCTCGGCGACGCCGTCACGTTGATGGACGTCACGATGAACTACGGCACGAAGTACGCCGTGGTGCACGCCGTCCGCCAGGTGGCGCTGGGCTTCGGCCGCGGCTCGATGACGGCGGTGATGGGCCCGTCCGGTTCCGGCAAGACCACGCTGCTGCACTGCGCGGCCGGTCTGATCAGGCCGAGCGCCGGGCAGGTGTTCATCGGCGAGACCGACATCAGCAGGCTCGACGAGGACTCGCTCGCCCGGCTGCGCCGCAGCCGCATCAGCATGGTGTTCCAGGCCTACAACCTGTTGCCCGCCCTGACCGCCGAGCAGAACGTGATGCTGCCGTTGCGGCTCGCCGGGCACAAGCCGCCGTCGTCCCAGGTGATCGACGCCCTGCGCCAGGTCGGGCTGGCCGACCGCGCGAAGCACCGCCCCGGCCAGCTCTCCGGTGGTCAGCAGCAACGCGTGGCGATCGCCCGTGCGTTGATCACCAACCCGGAAGTCCTCTTCGCCGACGAACCCACGGGCGCCCTCGACGTCCACAACGGACGGGAAGTGCTGAGCGCGTTGCGGCACCTCGTCGACGTGCGCGGGCAGACCGTCATCATGGCCACCCACGACCCGATGGCCGCGGCGTGCGCGGACCGCGTCGTGTTCCTGAGCGACGGTGTCGTGGTGGCCGAGCAACGGCAGCCCACGCCCGAGTCGGTCGCGGCCAAGCTCGCCGCGCTGGGGGGCTGACCGGTGTTCTGGATCTCCCTGCTTTCGGTGCGAACACGCTGGAAGCTCTTCACCGGCCTGATCGTCGTGGTCGTGCTGGGCGTGACGATGCTCGCCGCCACCGGCCAGATGCTGCTCGCCACCAGGGACGCCTCGCTGGTGCGCGACCAGATCGGCGCCGGCCGGTTCGAGGCCGCCTCGGTGGTCGTGCGGGCCCAGCAGCGTGCGCACATCCCGACCGACGACGGCGAGACGACGTTCGACTACGCGCCCCTGTTGCTGGAGGCGCGCCGGGTTCCCGCCGGTCTCGGGTCCACTGTGGACGCCGTGCCGGGTGTTCGGGCGGTCGCGCTGGACCGGACGTTCTCCGCCACCCTGGTCGGTGGGGCGGACGGCACGCGGGCCGGTCACGGCTGGTCGAGTGCCGCGCTGGCGCCGTACCGGTTGACCGCGGGCAACGAACCCCGCGGCCGGGACGAGGTCGTGCTGGACGCCGGCACCGCCGCCGCGCAGAACCTCGAACCCGGTGACCGCACCCAGGTCATCACGTTGGGCGGGGTCCGGGACGTGACGGTCGCCGGTGTCGCCCAGGGGCCCGGTGGCGACGGGCGGTTCGCTGCGCCCGCCGTGTTCTTCCCGGACCAGGTCGCGGCGGAGTTGTCCGGTGCCAAGGACTTCGTGGACGCCGTGGGCGTGTTCGCGGAGGACGGGGTCGCCGCCGAGGCGCTGGCCGAGCAGCTGCGGGCGGCGTTGGGGGACCAGTCGCTGGTCGTGGTGACCGGGACCGACAAGCTCGACCCCGCGACGGTCAGCGACTACACCAGTGCCGTCACCGACTCCGGGTCGTTCCTGGCGATCACCGCGTTGATCTCGGCGTTCGTGTCGGTCTTCGTGGTGGCCAGCACGTTCGCCTTCGTGGTGGCGCAACGACGTCGTGAGCTGGCGTTGCTGCGGACCGTCGGCGCGACGCCGAAGCAGGTGCAGCGGATGATGATCGGCGAGTCCGCGATCGTGGGCACGCTCGCGTCGTTGGCCGGCTGCGTGCTCGGTGCGATCGGCGGACAGGTCCTCGCCGGGCTGACCGTCAGTTTCGGCATCGCTCCGCCCGGCTTCAGCGCGCCCGTCGCTCCGCTGGCCTTGATCGTGGCTTTCCTCGTGGGGGTCGGGGTTTCGGTCGCCGGGGTGTTCGCGGCGTCGCGGCAGGCGGGCAAGGTCGCCGCCGTCGAGGCGTTGCGGCAGGCCGACGTCGAGCAGGGCGTCATGACGCGGGGCCGGTGGCTGATCGGCATCGGCTTCTTCGCGCTGGCGCTGGTGATGATCCTGCTGATGGCGCGCGTGGGCGGGGAGGCGTCGGTCGTCTTCGCGATCGTACTGACCGAGGTCCTGGTGGTGGCGCTGGCCGCGCTGGCGCCGTTGTTCGTGCCGCCGCTGGTGTGGCTGCTGGCCCGGCCGTTGTCCGCGTGGACCGACGTGACGGGCCTGCTTGCGGGGGCCAACAGCCGTTCCGCGCCGCGCCGGGTGGCCGCACTCGCCGCGCCGATCCTGATCACCGTGGCGATCGGGTCGTCGATGCTGGGCGTGATCGCCACGACCTCCGCGACCGCTGCCGCCGACGCCCGTGCGCACCTGTCGGCGCCGTTCGTGGTGACGGCGTCCAGCGGGGCCGGGCTGCCGCAGGACACGATCGGCAGGATGAGGTCGATCGCCGGGGTCGCGGACGTCGCCGGGGTCGTGCAGACCAACGGCTGGGCGCCCAACCTGGGCGAACCCGACCAGGTCACGATGGGGGTCGCCGACCCGAAGACACTGGGCACGGTGTTCAAGGTCGCTGCCGCGTCCGGCTCGCTGGACGCGTTCACCGGCTCGACCGTGGTCGTGAACCGGGAGGCCTCGGGACTGCTGGGCTGGACCGCCGGTCAGCAGACGACGGTGTACCTGGGCGACGGCACGGCGGTTCCGGTGACGGTCGCGGCGGTGCTCGGTGCGGACGCCGGCCTGCCGGACGTCCTGCTGACACCCGAGATCGCCGCTGGACACGTGCACGATCCGTTGACCAGTGAGGCCTACGTGACGCTGGCTCCGGGCGCGGACCTCGACGACGTGCGGGACGCGTTGGCCGAGTTGCCCGGCGTGACGGTCGCGACGTCCGAGGAGTGGCTGAGCAGCCAGTCGCAGAACTCCCAGCAGGACAACCTGGTCGCCATCGCGTTGCTGTTCGGCATGGCGATCCTCTACACCGGCATCTCGATCGCCAACACGCTCGCGATGTCGATGGGCGAACGGACCGAGGAGATCAGGCTGATGCGCCGGATCGGCGCCACCGGCAGGCAGATCACCGGCGTGATGCTGGGCGAGATCATGGCCGTGGTGCTGGTGGGCGTGGTGCTGGGCCTGCTGGTCGCGGTCGTCACCGTGGTGGGCGTCTGGCGCGGCCTGGCCTCGACGGGCGCGGAGGCCGTGATGGACCTGCCGTTGCTGCAGCTCATCGGGGTCGTGGCGACCTGCGTGGTGATCGCGCTGGCCGGCGGCATGGTGCCGACGATGCGCGCTTTGAAGGTGACGGCCGCGGCCCGGCCCGCGGAGTAGGTGCTCGGGGCCGTCACCCTCCCCCTGACGGCCCCGTCCTCCGCAGCCACCACAGCCCGAGCACGGGCAGCACGAGGGGGATGAACCCGTAGCCGATGCCGAAGAACGACCACACCGTGGCGTCCGGGAACTCCTGCGGCACGAGCAGACTCGCCGCGCCGACGAGCAGCACGCCCGCGAGTTCGATCGAGCACGCCACCAATGCGATCCTGCGCCCGCCCCTGGCCAGCGCGACCGTCGCGAGCACGTAGACCAGCGCGGCGAACGCGGACAGCACGTACGCGACCGGCGCGTGCTCGAACCGCGTGCCGATCTGCACGGCCGACCGGGACGTCGCGGCGATCGCGAAGATGCCGTAGACGGCGATCAGCATGCGGCCGGGACCCTCGCGGAGCTCACGCATGGCCGGCCCAGACCTGCCCGAGCCGCAGGATCATCACCGGCACGCTGAGGCACGCCACCACCAGCACGCCGGCGCTCCAGCGGGTGCGTTCGCCGCCCGCCCAGGCGACCCCGACCGGCAGGATCACCAGCGGCCCGAGCAGGTACCCGAGGAACGACCACGTCTGGATCTCGCGGTCGAGCCCCGGCAGCGCGGCGAGCCCGGCGACGGCCTGCACGAACAGACCCACCTCGAGCACGGCCAGGGTGCCCACCAGCCCCTTCGTCAGGGGCGTCAGCGGCAGCAGGGCCTTGTTCAGCGCGATCAGCAGGCCCGCGTAGGCGGCACCCGCGAGCGCGAGGACGGTCAGCACCGTCGGCAACACGTCGATCATGTGGCTCTTCCGGAGGACGAACGGGACTACCCCGGAATCTAGCTGACCAGCAGATACCGCTCGTCGTCGATCTCCCGCCCCCACAACGCGGCGTCGTCGAGGCGGGTGACCCCGGCGTGGCGGCCGGTGCCCCGCACGAGCGCCCGGCACTCCTCCGCCGTCAGCCCGGCGCCGGTGGACCAGCGCCCCTCGACCAGCACCATCCTGCCGCCCGGCCTGAGCAACCCGGCCCAGCGCGCGATCGCGGAAGCGGGATCGGGCAACGCCCACAACACGTGCCGCGCCAGCACCACGTCCGCGGTCCCCGGCTCGTACGGCGGCGTCGAGGCGTCGCCCTCGGTGAACTCGGCGCCGACCCCGGCGGCCTCCGCCTTCGCCCGTGCCGCGGCGACCATCCGCCCGGACAGGTCGACCCCGCTGACCCGGTGTCCCGCCTGCGCGAGCAGCACGGACAGGCTGCCGGTACCGCACCCCAGGTCGACCACCCGTGCTCCGGTCACCGGCACCAGCGGCAGCAGCAGTCGTGCCCACGCGTCGCGCACCGCGGGATCGCGGAGTCCGTGGTCGGGTTCCTCGTCGAACGTCGCCGCGTGGCCGTCCCAGAACTCGCGCACCTCGTTGCTCATCCGCCCAGCTTCGCGCACCGCACCGACGATCCCGCCGCACTTGCCCGGACGGCCCGACCGTGATCACGGCCGTGCCCGGTTACGGCCCGGTATTGACATCGCTCCCATCTGCGAACAACCATGGAAGCGCTCTCATAACCGGTCTGGACCATTTCTCGGGCCGGAGTGCACCGACCGCTCCTGCGGTTCCCGGTCGGTGACCTGCCAGCGGAGCACCCCCTGCACAAGGAGTCACATGCGCACTCGGACAAAGTGGTTGAGCGCGCTCGCCGCACTGGCGGCGACCGCGTCGGCGGCCATCGCGATGACACCGGCACAGGCCATCGGTCCCGACCTGCTGCCCCTGAACGTCACCAACAACAGCGGCCGGTCGGAGTCCGTGCACCTGTACGTCCTGGGCACCGACATCCGCAACGGCCGCCTCGGGTTCGTCAACCAGGGCGGCACCTTCACGCCGTGGTCGCCGGGCGGCAACCCGCCCACCCCGGCGCCGGACGTGTCGATCGCCGGTCCCGGCCAGGGCGGCACCACCACGTTGCGCGTGCCCCGGTTCATCTCGGGCCGCGTCTACATGTCGTTCGGCGAGAAGCTCAAGTTCTTCCTGACCCCCGACGGCCTGGTGCAACCCGCGCCGTGGGCGGGCGGCGACCCGAACAGCGGCATCCTGTTCGACTGGAGCGAGTTCACCTACAACGACGCCGGTCTCTGGCTCAACAGCTCCCAGGTGGACATGTTCGCGGTGCCGCACGCGGTGACCGTGACGGGCGCGAGCGGCGCGACGAAGAAGACCGGCGAGCTCAAGCCGGGCGGCCGTGACGCCGTCATCAACGGCATCCGCGGCCAGTCCGGCTGGGGCGGCTCGATCATGTCGCGGTCGGACGGCACCGTCCTGCGCGTGCTCGCGCCGGGCAAGGCGGCCGACGTCGGCAACTTCGACCGCAACTACCTCGACCCGTACATCACCCAGGCGTGGAACGCCTACACGGGCAAAACCCTGACGGTGCAACCGTTCGGCGACCGTCCGGACGTGAAGTACTTCGGCCGCACCTCCGGCAACACCATGAACTTCACGAACTCGGCCGGCCAGCAGGTCGCGTCGTTCGCGAAACCGTCCACTTCGAACGTCTGGGGCTGCGACGGCGCCCTGCACGCCCCGAACGACCAGATCGTCGGCCCGATCGCCCGCACCCTGTGCGCCGCGCTGCACCGCACCACGCTGGACCGCATCACCACCCAGCCGGGCGGCGGCCCCGCGGACTTCTACCAGGGCGCGATCACCAACCACTACTCCCGGCTGGTGCACCAGAACATGGTGGACGGCAAGGCGTACGGCTTCGCGTTCGACGACGTCCAGGCCCAGGAATCCCTGGTGCACGACGGCGACCCGCGTTCGGCCGGCATCATCCTCACCCCGTTCAGCGGCGGCTCCACCCCGCCGCCCGCGTCGAACTCCGGCAGCATCGTCAGCGACTGGCACGGCAAGTGCATCGACGTGCCGAACTGGAACTTCGCCGACGGCCAGCGCCTCATCGTGTGGAACTGCACGGGCGGCACGAACCAGAAGTTCGAGTGGGTGAACGGCACCCTGCGCACCGAGAACAACAAGTGCGTGGACGTGGCGTGGGGCTCCCGCGACAACGGCGCCGCCGTCCAGTTGGCGACCTGCTCGGGCAACCCAGCGCAGCAGTTCACGCTGAACGGCAACGGCGACCTGGTCAACCCGCAGGCGAACAAGTGCGTCGACATCGCCGAGTGGAACCCGAACAACGACGCCGTCCTGCACATGTGGGACTGCGTGGGCGGCGCCAACCAGAAGTGGCACCGCGGCTAGACCTCTTGTTCGACCTGACGCCGGGGCGGCTGGTACGCCCCGGCGTCGTCGTGTTCCCGGCCGATCTCGGGAGTTCGGGCAACGCGTACTGGGCGTTTGTGGAATCCTTTGGTCCGTACGGTCCAACGGGGATGGAGCGCAAGGTGAAGACGCCCGAAGAGTGGATGCGCGACTTCGAGGCGAAGATCGCCGACGCGCAGGCCAAGGCCGCCGCCGTCCAGGAAGGACTCGCGCAGGCGGGCGGGTCCGCGTCGTCGAACGACGGGACGATCACGGTGAGCGTCGCCCCCAACGGCGCACTGACCGGCCTCGAGCTGACCGCGGACGCCCTGCGCAAGTCGCACGGGCAGCTGTCCGCCGAGATCCTGGAGATCGCGCGCAAGGCGCAGCGCGGCGCGGCCGTGAAGGTCGCGGAGACGTTCGCCGCGGTCGAGGGCGAGGGCTCCGAGACGTACCGCGTGATCACCGAGTACCTCCCGCCGCCGGAGGAAGAGGAGCAGCCGGGGGCTCCCGCCTACGCGTTCAACGAGGAGTACGAGGAACGCGCCGCGACCGCCCCCGCACCTCCGCCCGCGCGCCGTCCCGCGCCGCGGCCGAGCAGTGACGAGGACGAGGACTTCAGCGACGGTTCGATCTTCAAGAACCGCTGAACCGCTGAACAGCACTGGGGGACACCATGTCTGAGGAGAACAGCACCACCACGTGGTCGACCGGCGCAGGCGTGGTCGACAGCGTCGCCGGGTTCGTCGACTCGCTGACGTCGGAGTCGGAGGGCGAGGGCCCGGACGTCATCGACGTCGCGCTCGGCGGTGCCGGCGTGGTCGTCGACGTCGTCGCCACGATGGCGAACCCGCTCGGCATGCTCGCGTCCGCCGGTGTCGGCTGGCTGCTCGAGCACGTCGACTTCCTGCGCGAGCCGCTGGACGCGTTGCTGGGCAACCCGGACGAGATCAACGCGAACACCGACCAGCTCAAGCAGGCCGCGCTGGAGATGAAGATGATCGCGCGGGAGCACCGCGAGGACCTGCGTTCCGTCTCCGACTGGGAGGGTGAGTCGGGGGACGCGTTCAAGCGCGAGATGGACCAGATGGCGGGCGAGTACGAGGCGCTCGGCAAGACGATGGACGGCACCGCCGCCATCTACGCGTTGTCCGGCGCCCTCGTCTGCGAACTGCGCTCGCTGGTGTTCGGCTGGATCTCCGACCTCATCGGCGAACTGATCGCGAGCGCCCTCATCGCCGCCGCGTCGGCGGTGGTCACGCTGGGCAGTTCCATCGCCGCGTTCGCCGGCTACGCGGGCACCCGTGCCGCCATGATGGCCACCAAGATCGCGGGCAGGCTCTCGAAGCTCGCCTCCGCCATGGCCCGCTTCGGCGGACGCATGGCGAAGCTCGCCGAGAAGATGCAGGGCCTGGTCAAGGGCCTGGAACGGTTCGCCGAGTACGGCGGCTACGCGAAGACCGCCTACGACGCCGTGAAGCCCTACGACATGCCGCCCGCCACCGCCTGACGCCTCAGCCGGGCCGGCCGGTGAGCATCTGCGCGAGGTCGTCGCCCTTGAAGTCGATCCCGACCGCACCGCCGGGGTTGATCAGCACCAGCAGTCCTGGCAGCTGCGACAGCAGGTTCTTGAGGACGACGTCTCCCGGCCTGTAGTCGCCGGGAGGCAGGTAGCGCGGGGACGAGTAGAGCGCGACCACGTTGTTGCCGTGCACGTCCCGGGCGATGAGCAGGTTGCCGTCCGGGCCGGGCTGAGCCAGCAGCGGCGACTCCAGCGCGGCCGACATGATCGCCTCGTACGGCAGCCAGCCCGCCGTGACGTAGTTGAGCACGACCTCGAAGTCGCACTGCGGTTCGGGCAGGCCCAGCCGCGTCGGGCTCGGCTTGTACTCGTCGTTCACCCACGTCTTGCCGGTGAACTGGCCATCGGGCCCGACCTCGTAGGCGCCTAGCAGCGTGACCAGCGGCGCACCCTCGATGTAGCGCGGGTCGATGTCGGGGTCCGCGCAGTAGATCCAGCCGCCAGGCGTCCTCGCCGCCTCCGCGCGCATCGCGTCGCTGATCGGAGGCAGGCCCGGATGCGTCATCACGGTCGGTGCGTACTGGGGGTCGAACGCCAGGAACGCTTCGGTGGCAACGCATTCGGCCAGTTCGGCGTCGGCGCCGCCCGGCAGGCCGGGGATGCCGTGCCACGCCCCGAGCAGCGCGCCGACCAGCGCCGTCACCAGGGGAGCGCGGGACTCGGCGAGTGCGGTGGGCGGGTGGTGACCGTACGTGCGCACGATCGACACTGCCTGACCCCACACCGTGTCGGTGTCGGGCTGGGGCATGCCGAGTTCCATCAGGACGTACTGCACTCCACGGCACATCGCCTCGTGCGACACCGCGTGGGCGAACACCGGGCTGATCTCGTCGTCCCAGCCGATGTTCCTGATCACGGGGTTGCCGGCGCCGAGACCGGCGACCATCGCCAGCACCTCGCGCGGTGGCTGCGGCGCGTCCTGCAGCCACCCTTCGTCGCGCGGCAGCCAGGGGTGGTCGGCGGCCAGCGCTGGTGAAGTCCTCGCCACCGAGCGGACGAGGTCGTCGGTGAGCTTGAACAGGCTTGCCGTGTAAGGATTCCGGTAGTGCGCGAACCCCGCGTAGACGCCGGCCACCCACGGCCAGGCGTTCGGCTGCGACGTGCGGTGGCCGCTCGCCTTGCCGAACGTCGGCACCTGCCAGACCGGTGCGCCGGACGTGTCCCACGTCGGCTGTGCGCCGCGCGGAGGCGGGCCCTGCCAGTCGTTCTCCTGCCACCGCAGGCATTCCTCGATCATCTCGCGTTCCTGCGCGGTGAACGTGAAGTCGCAGGCCCTCGCTTCGTCCACGCGGTCGAGCAGGGCGGGACTCCCCTCCTCCCGCCTCTCGACCGCGGCCGGCTGGGCGAACCGCGCGGGCCAGCGGTCGAGGGGGAGCGGCAGGTTGAGCGAAGCCCGCAGCAGGAGGCCGGGATTGATCCGCACCTCGTTCGCGGTGGTCGTGGTCACCAGTTCACGCACGGCGACCTCGCGCCAGCGACGGGTTCCCACCGGGAGGAACCGGTCGGACGAGTAGGCGGCGAGCCAGGTGTGGCCGTCCTCGTCCTGCTTGATCTCGTCCGTCGTGCACAGGACGACGTCGAGGAATCCGGAGAGGAAGACCGGGTCCTCGTCGAGCCAGTTGCACTGGTAGTAGGCGGCGATCTTGTCCGCCGGCGTCTGCGGCAGCGGCCAGCCGCGGCGGCCCGGACCGGCCTTCCAGTCCGCGTTGTAGCGGAACTCGGTCGAGCCCTCCTCGCGCAACCAGCCGACGATCGCGGCGTTCGGCACCCCCAGGTGCCCAAAGGTCTCCATGTCCCACTCGAGGTCGACGATGGAGAGACCGGGACCCCTCTGACCCCTGGGAACTCCCTGCCGCCACGGCGAGGGGGGAGAAGGCACGTACGCGCGCGGTTCGCCCCCGTCGTCGGGCACGTCCACCGCGGGAAGCGGCACGAGGACGTCGTCGACCGCGTCGTACGGCACGTGCCACCGGCCGCGGACCAGCACCACCTTGTCGGTGAGGATCTTCAGGTTCGCGGACCTCGGACCGTGGGTGCGAACGATCCAGTCCCAAGCGGAACGGATCACTTCGTCGCGGTTCATCGAGTTCCCTCCAGAGCCTGGTCCAGCCGCCTGGACAGCCAGGCCAGAAAAGCGCTGTAGTCCGCCTTGACGCTGATCCGCGCCAGGTTTCCGTCCGGTGCCGTGGTCATCCGGCCGATGTCGTCGAGCACCACGCGTTCCCGCCGCAGTGCCACGTAGGGGAGTTGCAGGCCGGCGGCCAGCGCGAGCCCGTCGTGCTGGATGGTGCCGGGGTGGAAGCGGTCGAACCACTGGGCCATGTGCGCGGCCACGAGCTTCGCCCACGCGGGCTCCGCCTCGGCCAGCCTGCGGTGCAACGCGGAGTCCTTGGCGATCTCCAGTTCCGGGGTGAAGGTCGTGTCCGAGAGCACCAGCTTCGGCAGCTTCCCCAGGGTGAGCAAGGTGTTCGCGGCGGACGGGTCCAGCCGGAAGTTGTGCTCGGCGCGTTCGGGGTCCCGGTAGTTCAACGCGCCGCCCATCTGCGTCACGACGAGTCGTTCGGCGAGGGCGGGGTCGCCGGTGAGCACCGCGGCCAGGTTCGTCACCGGGCCCATGCCCACCCACCGGACCGGGCCGTCCGTGCCCGCGACGACCTGAGCGACCGCGCCGGCGAGATCGGTGCGTTGCGGTTCGACGGAATCCGGGACCAGGCCCGCGATGCAGTCCATCCGCCGGTCACCGAGATCCGCGCCCGCGACCACGGGCACGTCCTCACGGCCGAGCAGGTCCAGCAGGTGACGTACGAACCGCGCCCTGCGCCCGCCGAGTTCGTCCACAGTGGACACTAGAGCGAGCGTCGGCTCGGCTGCGGCGGCGACGAGGGCGATGGCGTCGTCGGGATCACCGCCCGCGTCCGTGTCGACGATCAGGGGCGCGCCCTGCTGCGACGGCGGGAACGGATCGCCGCTCACCGTCTGCGGCAGCCCGAAGCGCTGCGCCAGGCCGACCAGGTCCTGGCGCTCCCGGTTGAGCTCCTCGTTCATCGGTTCCCTCCCCGCAGCCGGCGCGCGTACTCGTCCCGTTCCGCGATGCCCGGCAGTGCGCCGAACTCCGTCCACACGCGACGTTGCTCGTCGGGAGGCAGGTCGCGCACGGCGGCTTCGACCGCCAGCACCGCGCCCTTGTCCCCGCGTCGCACCAACGAGTCCATCACTTCGCGGAACCTCGCGTCACCGCTCGCGTCCTCGGCGACCCACGAGCGCACCTGGTCCCTGCCGTGCTCGGCCCGTGCGGACAACTCCTCGCGCCAGGCGCCGCCCCCGGCCCTCAGCTCGGACATCTCCCGCGCCACGTCGACGACCGCGCGCAGGCTCATCGCCTTCGCGCCCTCGCGCACCACCGGGTCCTGGAACGGCTCGGCCACCCTCAGCGGGTTGATGCCGGCCACCGGATCGGGCTCGAAGCGTTGCGGCTGCTGCACAGGACCGTCCTCGCCGATCCGGCGCGGACTCGACATCGTACCGTGCAACGTTTCCTCGATGACGCCGATCGCGTCCTGGTGGGCGAACGTGCGACCGGGGTCGTCGGGCAGCTCCCGCAACGGTTTGCCGCCGCCGTCCTCCGGTTCGAGGTCGACGAGGTACCCCTTCTTCGCGTCCGGGTGCGGGTCGCCGGGCGACTGGCCGTGGAAGGCGTAGTGGCCCTGGAACTCGGGGTCCGGGTACGCCGCCGTCAGCATCTCCTGCACGGTGCCCTTGTAGCTGGTGTCGACGAGGCTGATGCCGCCGTCACCGTGGATCGGCACGCCCGCCGAGTCGAGGTAGTCCGACAACCGGTCGTACGCGCCCGGCACGTCCTCGTCCGCGACCTTCTTGTGCAGCCGGAACTCGTCGATCGCGCTGAGGTCGCGGTCCGGGTCGGAACGCTCGACGTCCCGCAACGCGGCCTCGACGACCGCCCGCGACAGCACGACCTCGCTCGCGTGCCGGTCGAAGAACTCCGGGTCCAGCTCCCTGCTCGCGAGGGCGAGGCTGTGCCCGTCGCGGCCGAGGTAGACCACGCGGTGGTCCGGATCCGCGTCGACGAGCACCCTGAGGTCGTCCTGGATGCGCGCGGCGACGTCCACGACGATCGGCGCCGTGTACTCCCGTGCGGCGTCATAGGTGTCGGCCAACGCCTGCCGCTTCTCGGGATCGGTGATGCCCAGGTCCTCCGCGACCTGGTCGACGGCCTCGGCGCGCTGTTCCTCGGGCGTCGAGCCGTAGCCGCCGTCGTCCTCGACGTGCGAGTGCGCGGTGTCGTCGGTGTAGTCCTCCGAGAGGAGACGCACGTCCGTCGCGTTGTCCGGCAGTTCGGCCAGCCGCCCGGTCTGCGGATCGGCGTACGCGACGCCGTCCGGGGTGTGCACGACCCGCACGACGTGGCCCTGTGTGGCGCCGTCCTCGTCGGTGTACCGGTAGGCGAGCGCGCCCCGGGAGTTCTCCGGGGTGCTCGCCATGGCCCTCGTGACGCTGTCGAAGTCGCGGTGGCTGGTCCACTCGCCGCCCAGGGCGTCCCGGACCCGGCTCAACCTGCCCTGCTCGGGCACGTCCTCCGGCCTCGTCGGCCGTGCCTCGACCTGCTCGCCGTGGTACCGCCGCTCGTCGGCGATCATCGCCTCGACGCAGTTCGTGCGGTGGCCCTCCTCGTCGAGCCGGTGCGCGTTGACCTGCTCGATGCCGGGGAACCGTTCCTGCAGCACCCGTTGCTGACTCGCCTCGTCGCCGCGCCCGGCGTGCACCGCCGCCGGTTCCGGTGGCGGTGGGGGTTCGCCGCGCAACCGTGCCGCGAAGTCGACGTTCGTCGGCAACGGCCGCATCGGCTTCGGTTCTCTGGGGGGCTCCGGCTCTTCCTTCGGAGGCGGCGCCTCACCGCGTTCGGCGGCCGCACGCGCCTCGTCCTCCTCGATCCTCCACGAGGCGCGGATGTCGATGTCCGGCAGCTTGGGTGGCGGTTCGTGCTTGAGGTCGTCGGGAAGGACGGGCTGATCGTCCCGTTTGCCACCGATGTAGTCGGGGTTGGGCACGAACGGGCCGAGGGTCCACTTCCCGCCACCCTCGTAGTGCTTCTCGTGCCAGCCCTCGACGTACCGCCAGTCGATGCCGCCCGCGTGCAGGACCTCGCTCTCGGGCAGCGGTTCGCCCCCGTACCCCAGCCGCTGCTGCGTGGGAGCGGACAGGATGCCGCCGGGCACCTTGACCCGGTAGACGTGGCCACCGTCGTTCGTGAACGACATCGCGGTGCGCACGTCCGTCGAGGTGCTGACGAACGTGTTCATGTCGCCGTGGATGTGCTGGTAGAGCGGATCCTTGTCGGAGTTCGACGCGTGCGGCCGGAACCCGCCGTCCTGACGGATCTGTTCCGGCGTCCGCGTGTCGCCGCGCAGCAGGACGTGGTCGTCGGACCGGAAGTCGTCGACCTTCCGGCGCACGATCTGCCAGTCCTCGTACCGGGACAGGTCGTGGCCCTCCAGCGCGACCGGTGGCAGGTTCTGCGCCGGCCCGTCTTGCCCGGGAGGACGTTCGTCCTGCCGCTGCGCGCTGCCGTCCGGCACGCCCTGGGGGCCCGGCGGCATCCCCTGGTCGGGCCGTCGCGGACTGCCGCCGGGCGGGCCCTGCTGCGGATGCGCGGGCGCCACCGGCCCGCGAGGCGGTGCCGTCTGCTGGACGCTCTGCGGGTGGGTGTTCCGGGGGTGTGCCGTGCGCGGGTCGGCGGTGTGCGGGTGCGCCGCCTGCGGCGACACGGGCCCGCGGCCGTCAGGAGGCGTGCCTCGCCCAGCCGGACGCGGCTCGCCCGGACCAGGATGGCGCACACCGCCCTGGGGCGCGTGCCCGCCAGGGCCGTGACCACTCGGCCCGTGACTGTTCGGGCCGTGACTGTTCGGGCCGTGACTGTTCGGGCCGTGACTGTTCGGCCCGTGACCGCCGAAGGGGCGAGGCGCGGGTCCGCCTTGCTGTCCGGCGGGAGGACGTCCCGGTCCGAACCCGGGTTGGTGCCGCGCGGGCCCGTTCGGGTGGACCGGAGGCGTGCCAGGGGGTCCGAAGGACGGCTGGCCACCAGGACGCGGCCCCTGGCCGGCACCACCAGGTCGCTGACCACCCTGGGGGTGCCCACCGGCGGGCGGAGCCAGAGGAGCGCGGCCCACCGGAGGACCGCCCTGGTGAGTCCCGCCCGGATGCCTGGCGCCAGGCCCGTGCCCGCCGGGGTGGACACCGGGTCCCCGACCACCCGGCGCGTTGCCGGAGGGGTGGAAACCGGGCCCGGGAGCCGACCCGGCCGGAGTCGTGGACCCCGGTCGGCCACCACCCGGCGCGGGACCGCCTGCCGCAGCCTGAGTCCTGGAGACGGGTGCGTTTCCCGGAGGGCCACCGGCAGGCTGACCGCCAGGGCCTCGCCCGGGATGAGAGCCGCCGCCCGGCAGCGGACCACCCGGCAGCGGACCGCCTGACGGAGGGCCACCGGCGTTCCGGCCGCCCGGCGGACCACCCGCGGCGCGGGCACCGGGCCCGGCCCCAGCAGCCATCGGCCCACCGGGCGTGGGTCCACCGGGGGCGGGCCCACCAGCCACCGGACCACCAGCGAGTGTCCTGCCAGCCGGTGGTCCGCCTGCGGGGGCGGTACCGCTGGGTGTCCTGCCGGCTGGCGGGCCGCCTGCGGGGGCGGTACCGCTGGGTGTCCTGCCGGCTGGCGGGCCGCCTGCGGGGGCGGTACCGCTGGGTGTCCTGCCGCCCGGTGGGCCGCCTGCGGGGGCGGTGCCGGAGGGCGCCCTGCCGGCCGGTGGGCCGCCTGCAGGCGCGGTGCCGGCAGGTCCTCGGCCGGCTGACGAAGCGTTCGCGGACGGGGCACCGGCCATCGGGCCGGTGGCGCCCCGACCAGCCTGCGCGCCGCCGGAGGTGGCGGTTCGAGGGCCGGTGCCACCTGCCGGTCCGGAGCCACCCGCAGGTCCAGACCCACTCGCCGGTCCGGACCCACCCACGGGTCCGGACGGGGACTTCACAGCCGGAGCGTTGTTGCCGCCCGGCGTCGTCGTGCCGCCAGGCCCACCGGGCCGTCCGGCACCACCCAGTTCTGGAGCGCGCGAACCCGGCGCACCCGCGGCGGCCGGAGCGGTGGGCCGAACGGGCGCGGAAGGCCCGCCCGGCAGCGAGGGCGGCGCCGTCGCCCGGCTCCCGGTGGACGACGAAGACGCGGACTGCGAGGAGGTGCCGGTGGAACTGCTCCGGTTGGTGACCGGCGCGGAGGAGTCGATCTTCCGCATCGAGTCGCCCACGGACCGCTCGGTGTCGCGAGTCGTCTGCGCGGTGGCCCTCGTCTTGGCACCGGCGTTGTCCGCGGCCGCCGCCGCCGTCTCCGCCGAGGTGCGGGCGGTGCTGATGGCGCGGTCCGCGTGCTGCATGGCGACCTGGCCGAACACCCCGGCGCTGCCACCGCTCGCGTTGATGTTCAGCTTGCTCGACACGCTGCTGCGGACCTGGTCACCGCGGTTCGCGATCTTGCCGCCGAGGCTCTCGACCGCGTCGGGGTCCATCCGGGTACCACGACCACCGACGCCGCCTGGCGACGAAGACGACGGTGGTGGCGCACTGCTGCGATGATCGCCGCCGCTGCTGCCGTGGTGCGAAGAGGACGACGAGTTCCGCTGACGCCCGGTCATGCGATGTTCATCGCCAGGTCGTCCGGCTGAGCTGACACCTTTGTTCCCCCAGAAGCATCTTGCCTGTTGGGCAGAATGCCACATCCGGCCGCGCCACACCTGCGAACCCAGAGCATCGGCAGGTCGCGCCGAAGAACGCCGCGGGCCGTACGGTGGAGCGCGATCCGAGGACGGGCAGAGGCATCCGGAAAGCGGCTGTGAACCAACCGACCAGCACCCCGAACGAGCGCATCGACGCGATCTTCGACCGCGTGTGCGCGAACGGTCTGCGCCGCGAATCCGTGGCGGGCGCGACCGACGACCAGATCGACCGGATGGCCGCGGACCAGGGCGTGACCCGGGTTCCTGGAGCAGTGCGCGAGGTTCTGCGCATCATGGGTGTCCGATCAGGACTGTGGCTGGCCGGCACCGCGTTCGGCGTCGATGTGATGACCGCGGAAAGCAAGCGCCACGCCGTCACGACGCTCAACGGCCTCGAACACCACGACCTGGCCGACCCGCGCAACCTCCTCGCGCTCACCGCGCACCAGGGCTACGCCTACCACGTCGTCGACGGCGCCGACCTGGACCAGGACGACCCGCCCGTCTGGGACGTCGTCGAGGGCGAAGGCGCGCGCAAGGCGTGGGACAGCGTGAGCGACTGGTTCGTCGGCACCGCCCCGAACGTCGCCGACCTCCGCGACGTGCTGGAGATGATGGAGGAGATGGGCAAGCAGCCACCGAAGTGGGCCGAATTCGTCGAAACGCGCGAGACGTGACCGCGTTCCCGTCGTACGGCCCGAAGGCGACGTGGTCGTCCGGTGGCGCGGGCTACGCCGGGTTCTCCGCGACCGCCAGGTAGTCCGTGTAGATCTGCGGCGACCCCGAGAACGAGGCCAGCTGCTTCCACTCCTCGTACATCTGCTTGGTGTCGCGGTGGGCGGCCGCGAACACCGCGGCCTCGCCGGTGGCGATGTCGGGCTCGGGGTAGAAGACGTCCAGCGCCTCCAGGCTCGCGATCTCCATCATCATCACGTACTGGTCGAGGCGGTTGCCCCGCTCGCCCTTGAGCACGTGGAACCGCCAGTCCGGGTAGTCGTCGATCCGGTGGTGGTTCTCGGCGATGAAGCGGTCGAACATTTCTTCGGTCACGCCGGCGCGCAACGCCAGGTTGTGGATCCCGATGACGCGGGCGACGGGCTCCTCGCCCGGGCGGTCGCGGTAGCGGGGGCCGGGCGTGACCGTGCTCCGCGGGTTGTCGGCCAGCAGCCGGTAGTCGGTGAACAACGTCGGCAGCTCACCGAACGTGCCCAGCCGCCGCCAGCGCGCCAGCACGGCCTCTGCCTCGGGGTGCTCCGCCCAGAACTGCCGGGCGAGCTCGGTCTGCTCACCCCGCGCCGTGACGTAGAGGTCGCGCTGCTCGGCGCTGTCGATCTCGTACAACATCAGGTACTGCCCGGTCCGCTCCCCGCGCAACCCGCGCAGCAGCGTCCACCGCCACCCTGGGTACAGGGGCAGGTGAACGCCTTCGGCACGCACGAAGGTCTCGAACTCCTCCGGCGTGACGCCGGCCTCCGTGTCGATGGCGATGTACTGGAAGGTGAACACCGACGAGCGTTCCATTGCGTCCAATCCCCGAGCCGGCAAGGGGAACGCGCGTCCGCCGTGCACGAACCCTTGCACCACATCCTTCCGGAACACCGCCCTGCTCGACGAGCAGGGCGGTGTTCCGGAAGGTGCCCCAAAAGGGCAAAGAACATTCGTCTTGGTTGAGTGTCAGCCGCCCGCCTCACGTGATGCTGCGGCGGGATTAGGGGTTCCCTCGACCACGATCGGCCCGAACTGGATCGAACCGAGGTCGAGCAGCCACCACGCGAGCGCGACCACGGCCGCGATGACGACGATCGCGAAGAGCAGCCGCAGGAGTGCCGCCCAGGTGCTGGTCATCCGGTGGAGCAGGGCCGGCCACGAGCCGGGATCGTTTTGTGCGTTCATCGGGCTGTTCCTCTTTCAGTGGTCACTGTGATCCGGTGATGTCCATTGAAGACCACGTAGAGGTGCTTCGAACAATTTTTGGGCTGATTTCGGGATTGCAGTGGAATGCTTTCCGAATCTTTTCCGCAGGTACTCGGAAACTTTGGTCGACTGGCGGAAAGTTTGCTGCAGGTTTGCGCCGCGTCGGCAACTTTGCGGAAAAGTTTCCGTCGAGTCGACGGTCTTCTGTCCACTTTCCTGAGCCTTGCGGGATGGAATACCGCCGGTTAGGTGCCGCGCGGCTTCATCGGTTAGGATTTCGGCCCCCCAGCTGATCTTCGCGCAAGCCGAGGAGTTCTCGATGGCGGTTCTTTCTGAATCGTCCCTGCACACCCGACGTGGTTTGCGCAGGCAAGGCATCGTCCACGTCCGGGAGACCCCGCTCGGGGAGCTGCTCCACATCGGCCGTGACGACGGTCTGTTCACCGTGCTGGCCAAGCTGCACTGGCATGCGTGCCGCGCCATCGACACCCTGCCTGTCGACGACGTCGTCAGGCAGGTGATCAAGTATGCCTGCAACATCCCGCGTGACACCGAACTGAACAGGTTGAACTACGGCGATCGGCTGGCGTTGCTCGAAAGGCGAAACCTCGGCTCCCGAGGTTGGGCGAAGAGCACGCACGAAAAGCAGGTGCCCGGCTATGTGAAGAGCATTTGGGCGCAGTGGCAGCAAGGTCGTAACCAGCCGATGCCCGTTGAACTGCTCGACGCGGCCGTGCGGGCGGAAGAGAGACACGAGAAGTTCGGGACCGATGTCAAAATCGAGGTGTCCTCGGACGACGTCGATGCTCTACTCTTCGACGCCAACAGTGCGGACGTGAAAGGGCTGGAACGTCTGCTTCCGCAGATGACACTGTTCTTCGAGGTCAGTCCGTCCGGGTACATGGTGACCGTGCAGACCGAGAAACACGAGCAACTGCCGGTTTTCACGACTCAGAAGAGGTTCGAGGAGTACGCCGACCCCAGCCGCCTGCGGGCCAGGGAACCGGGGCGTGTGGTGCTCCAGTTGCTGGCCGGCTACCCCGAGATCGGCCTGTCGCTGAACCCGATCGTCGGATGCCGCCGGCACCTGCACTGGACTGCGGAGGACGTGGCGCGGCTACGACACGAACTGCTGCAGAGGGAGGTTTGAGATGGACGGGTTCTCGGTCGACATCGCCGAGCTGCAGTCAGTGGAAGGCAAGTACCGCGACATCGCGGCCACCGTCCGCGGTGACAACGTGTGGAAGTTCGACATCGACACGGAGCGTTGGCCGGACGGCGATCCACTGCGCTCGGCCGTGGAGACCTACCAGCGCAGCCTGAAGGCGGCGCGAGACCGCCTCTGTGCTCGCACCGACCGCATGGCGACGCTGTTGCGGGAGACCGCGGACACCTACGCGTCAGTGGACGAGAAACTCGTCGAACGGATGAGATCGCTGGGGGCAGGAGAAAGCTCTTGATCGAGGGGATTCCCAACGGCAACGGTGAGCCGACTCTGCGACTCGGGAGCTCCAGACCCGATGACGCCGAGCAGGTTCCCGGCAACCCGAGCAGACTTCGCGCGCTCGCGGAAACGGTCGTCGCGCAGCGCGCACCCCTGTCCGACGCCGCCGACAGGGTTCAGGGCGTCGACACCACGCACTGGTCGAGCGTCGCACGGGACGGCTACGTCCTGCGACGTGACGACCTGGCCAAGCAGTGGCGCGCCGCGAGGGACATCCACGCTGCGGTCAGCGCGCGGGTCAACCAGCACAACGGGTTTCTCCACGAGTTGCCGCATCTCTGGGAGGTTTACCGCACCAGCCCGGAGACCCGCCAGCACGTGAGGGAGCTGCACGACGGCAAGGCTGCCGAGCTCGCCGCTTTCCTCCTGGAGCAGGCAGCGAAGCTCGACGATCTCGCGCCGGCCGAGGCGGCGACCGAGGAGCCGATCGCTCGGTTCACCCCGAAGCCCCGGTCGAAGCCGGTCACGGTGACCGCTGTCGATCCTGAGGCCCGAGAGGAACCGCAACCCGGTGAAACCGAGCAAGGGGAACCGGATGCGGTCCAGGAGGACGTGCCGCTCGACGAAGCCGCGCCGGACGCGGTGACGCAGTTCGAACAGCGGCTTCGTGAGCGCGAACTGCTCACCGAGGCCCTGCAGAACGGTCGAAGGGTGGAGCGCATTCCGTACCACGGCCTGATCGCGTGAGCGGTGGCGACGACCGGCTGACACAGGTGAGGCCCGTGACCAAGCTGGTCACGGGCCTCACCTGTGGTGCCCCCGGCAGGATTCGAACCTGCGCTCCCGCCTCCGGAGGGCGGTGCTCTATCCCCTGAGCTACGGGGGCCGTAGCTACGTGGAAGATCCTAGCGCACGACCGCCACCCCGTTTCACACCTACCCCCACAGTCCGCCCGAGCGTGGTCTCCGTCACCTCGAAGCCTGGGTGGGAATAGCCCGGATTGCACTCATGCGCATATCGCTATATGTTCCGGAGCATGGGTCACGGGCATGGGCACGGGTCGGCGAGCGGGCAGCACGCCGGCAAGCTGTGGATCGCGTTCGGCATCGGCGCGGTCTTCATGGTGGTGGAGTTCGTCGTCGGGTTCGCGACGTCCTCGCTGGCCTTGATCTCCGACGCCGCCCACATGCTGACCGACGTGCTCGGGGTGGGCATGGCGCTCGCCGCGATCATGGTCGCCAGGAGGGCCAAGGCCGGGAAGAACCGCACGTTCGGGTTCTACCGGGCCGAGGTGCTCGCCGCGCTGGCCAACGCCGTGCTGCTCTTCGGGGTGGCCGGGTACGTGATCTACGAGGCCGTCGGGCGGTTCCAGGACCCGCCCTCGGTGCCGGGGTGGCCCGTGTTGATCGCGGCGACGCTGGGGCTCGGGGCGAACCTCGTCAGCTTCGCGGTCCTCAGGGAGGGCGCGAAGGAGAGCATCAACGTCAAGGGCGCGTACCTCGAGGTGCTCGCTGACCTCATCGGGTCGGTCGGGGTGCTCGTCTCGGCCCTGGTCACCATCACGACCGGGTGGAAGTACGCGGACCCGATCATGGGTGTGCTGATCGGCGTCTGGGTGTTGCCGCGGACGTACCACCTCGCGAAGAACGCGCTGCACATCCTGTTCCAGCACGCGCCCGAGCGGTTGGACGTGACGGAGATGCAGGTCGCGCTGACGGAGATCGAAGGGGTCACCGAGGCGCACGACCTGCACGTGTGGACGCTCACCAGCGGCATGGAGGTGTGCTCGGCGCACCTCGCGACGGCGCCGGACGCCGACCACGAGAACGTGTTGAAGGCCGCTCAGGTGTTGCTGGCGACCAAGTACCGCATCGAGCACGCGACCTTGCAGGTCGAGGGCGGCTCGTCAGCGCAGCGGTGCCGGGAGCTGAGCTGGTGACGCCGGCAGGTCGCGGATCCCGTCCTTGGTGGACTGCGCGCCGGTTCGTGACGGAACGAGCGGGCTGCGGGGCCGGGGCACGGTGATCCACGCGCGGCCTCGTTCGAACGGCACCACAACAGCCTCCCCAAGGACCGCGCACAAAACTCACAAGATCTCATCGAAGTATGTCTGAAAGGGATAGATCCTTTCAGGTGAACGAGAAAGGCCGCGTTCCGTGACGGAACGCGGCCTTTCTCTACGGCATCAGGAGCAGTTGGGCGTTACAGCCCAGCGCACTGTCCTGCCTTCGGACCCTTCACGTCGTTCGCGAAGCCGTTGTTCGACGGTTCCGGGGTGTTGCCCGTGCAGGACAACGGCCCGCCGACCGACGAGGCCGCCACGACTGACCTGGTCTTGTTCGACGTCAGTGACACAGGGCCACCGACGGTGGTGTTCTCCACCGCCACTTCGGTCGTGGAGCCGTGCACCGACACCGGACCGCCCACGCGCGTGCCGACCAGCACGACCGAAGCCGCGTTCGCCGCCGAGATCGGGCCCTTGACCTCCCCGCCGAAGACGTAGAGCGTGGCACCGCTCTGGACCGTCACCGGGCCGTTGATCGTGGCACCGTCCACATAGGTCACGCCCTTGACCTGCAACGGACCGCTGACCGTGCCGGTCACCGTGGTGGTGGGAGCCGCCAGCGGCTTCGAGAGCAGCTCGAACTCGGACACCGTCACGTCGCCGGTGAACTCGAGCCGGTAGAAGTTGTACCGGCCGGGCGACGCGATCTTGAACGAGCGCGTGTACTGCTGCCACTGGAAGTTCTCACCGGACCGCTTGTCGACCGACGCCCACGTCTTGCCGTCGTAGGAACCCTTCAGCTCCCACGCGGTGGGCGACGTGCCCGTCTTGCCGTTGGTCAGCGTGTAGAACTCCGCCTTCTCCTTCACGTCCGAAGCCTTGAAGTCGAACGACTTCACCACCGCGGACGTCGAGGAGTTGTTGTCCACCAGAGCAGCGGTGGACACACCCGTGGCGACGTCGCGCAACGGCGTCGGGACCGCGTCACCGGTGGTGATCGAGTCCGGCACGTCGTTGACACCCGTGCCCCAGGCAGAAGGCTTCGGGCCCATGTCGAAGTCGATCGTGGCGCCGGCCGCGAGCACGTCGTGCGGCAGCGACGTCTTGTTCCACGCCTTGCCGTTGACCTTCACGCCCTGCACGTAGATGTTCTTCGCGTTGTTCTTCGGCGCGTTGATGACGAGCTTCTTGCCGTTCTCCAGCTTCACGGTCGCCTTGGTGAACAGCGGCGAACCGATGGCGTAGGCCGGCTTGCCCATCTGCAGCGGGTAGAAGCCGAGCGCCGAGAAGAGGTACCAGGCCGACATCTCGCCGTTGTCCTCGTCACCCGCGTAGCCCTGGCCCTGCTGCGAGCCCACGTACAGGCGCGACAGGATCTCGCGGACCTTCTCCTGGGTGCCCGAGGGCTTGCCCGCGTAGTTGTACATGTAGGCGATGTGGTGCGACGGCTGGTTGGAGTGGCCGTACTGGCCCATCCGCACGTCCCGCGCCTCGATCATCTCGTGGATCACGCCGCCGTAGCCGCCGGGGAACTTCGCGGTCTCGGGCAGGGTGAAGAACGAGTCCAGCTTCTGGGCGAGCTTGTCCCGTCCGCCGTACAGGTTCGCGAGACCCTGTCCGTCGTGCGGCACCGTGAACGCCATGTTCCAGCCGTTGGTCTCGGTGTAGTCGTAGCGCCAGTCCTGCGGGTTGTACTTCGCCGGGTCCTCGACGCGCCACGAGCCGTCGACGTTGCGGCCCTGGAAGAAGTCGATCCTCTTGTCGAACGTCAGCACGTAGTTCTGGGCGCGGTTGAGGAAGTACTCGTGTTCGTCCAGGTACCGCTTCTCGCCCGTCTTCTCGTGCAGCGCCTTCGCCATCGACGCGATGCCGAAGTCGTTGAGGTAGCCCTCGATCGCCCACGACCACGCCTCGTGCAGCTGGTCGTTCCCGGTCCAGCCGAGGAAGATCGACCGGTCCATGCCCTTGCGGCCGACGTTGTTGCTCGGCGGCACGACGGACGCGTTCTTCACCGCGGCGTCGTAAGCCGCCTTGATGTCGAAGTTGCTGACGCCCTTGAGGTACGCGTCGGCGAACGCCACGTCGGAGCTCGTACCGGTCATCAGGTCCGCGTAACCGGGGGAGGACCAGCGCGAGATCCAGCCGCCGTCCTTGTACTGCTGGACGAAGCCCTCGGCCATCTCGCCCGCCTTGGAAGGCGTGAACAACGAGTAGGCGGGCCAGGTCGTGCGGTAGGTGTCCCAGAACCCGTTGTTGACGTAGACCTTGCCGTCCACGATCTTCGCGCCGGTCTGCGTCGGCGTGTTCTGGCCGGTCGCGGGCGACACCGGGGACGCGTACCTGGTGACGCCGCCGACGTTCTCGAAGCCCGAGTTCGGGTAGAGGTACAGGCGGTACAGGTTGGAGTACAGCGTGATCAGCTGCTCTTCGGACGCGCCCTCGACGGTGATGATGCCGAGGATCTTGTCCCACGCGGCCTGCGCCTTGTCGCGCACCGAGTCGAACGTGTCCGAGCCGGTGATCTCCTGCTCCAGGTTCGACTTCGCCTGGTCGACGGAGATCAGCGAGGTGGCGATCCGCAGCTCGACGGTCTTGTCGCCGAACGAGAAGTAGCCGCCCACGTTGTCCCGGCCGGAACCGGTGAGCCGGCCGCTCGCCGTGACGGCCTTGTCGACCTTGCCGTAGACGAACAGGCGGGTCGCGCCGGTGGAGAGGCCGCTCTTGACGTCCGAGTAGCCCGTGACGACACCGTTGGCGGCGTCGAGGGTGACCCCGCCGGCGTTGTTCACGTTGTCGAACACGAGGTTCTTCTGGGCCCCGTCGTTGAACGTGAACCGGAAGACCGCCGCGTGGTCGGTCGGCGCGATCTCGGTCTTCATGCCGTTCTCGAAGGTCACGCCGTAGTAGTGCGCCTTCGCGACCTCGTTGTCGTGCCGGAACGGCAACGCCCGCAGCGCGCGGTCCTGCGTCGGCGCCTTGTCCGACGGCATGACCTGGAACGTCTGGCGGTCACCCATCCACGGGCTGGGCTCGTGCGAGGTCGTGAACGCCTGCAGCGTCGGCAGGTTCTGCGCGTTGTTGCGCTGCGCGTACTCGTACAGCCAGCTCTGCGAACCCGCGTTGGTCATCGGGGTCCAGAAGTTGAAGCCGTGCGGCACCGCCGTCGCCGGGAAGTTGTTGCCCCGCGAGAACGAGCCGTTCGAGTTGGTGCCGCGCGTGGTCAGCACGTAGTCCGACGGCTTCGCGTACTGCTTGGTCACGACGTCGCCGATGCGGATGTCGTCGTACCAGGCACCGAAGTCGGTCGGGCCCTTCGGGCTGTCGAAGGCGACCAGGATCCGCTTGATCGTCTTGCCGGCCGCGACCGCGCCGATCGTGGACGCCACCTTGTTCCACTGGCTGGCGTACAGGAACTTGCCCGCGCCCTGACCCTGCGGCGACAGCACGGCACCGTGCTGGTCGACCGCCTTGAGGTCGCTCAGGTACGTGCCGTCGGAGAACGCGAGGTCCACCGCCGAGTACGTGCTCGGGTAGTTCAGGTTGTCGGTCACGAACTCCGGGAAGATCATGTACGACAGCTCGGTCTTGGCCGTGACGGGGATGTCGACGTCGAAGACCTTGTTGTAGCTGTACGCGCGGCCCTCGGTCGTCTGACGGCCCTGGGTGCGGAAGGACTTCACGCCCGTCCAGCCGGCGCGCGACTTCGACGTGTAGCCGCTCGTGGGGCCCGAACCGACGACGCTGCGCATGTTCGGCGCGGGCGGGTTCGTGGACCCGTCGGAGAGCTGCCACTCGGCCAGCTGCACGATGTTCGTGGAGCCGTTGTTCAGCGTGATGTCGAGCTTGTACCAGGTGTACGAGCCCGGCGTCGCGACGTCGTAGGTCTTGGTCTGGAGGCGTTCGGAGAACGTTTCGCCGGTGCGGGTGTCGAGCACGGTCCAGTCGGTGCCGTTGTTCGAGCCCTGCACGGTCCAGTTCTTGGGGTCGCGCTCCGGCGAGTCGTTCGCCGAGGACAGCGCGTACTTCTTGATGTTCTGGGCGCTGGCGAACTGGTAGGTCACCCAGCCGGTGGTGGCGAAGACCAGCCACTTCGTGTTGACCGTGCCGTCCCAGAGGTTGTCCACGACCTCGCCGGACTCGGCGTACTCGCCGTTGGCGTTCGCGTCGTCGACCTTGTCGGAGACGTTGCCGGGGATGCCCGAGCCGTCCGAGCCGATCACGCCGGACGCCTTCGGGTTGCCCGACGCGTCGGTCTCGACCGTGTTGGACCACGTCGGTTGTGGCTGACCGTCCTCAAAGGACGACGAAAAACCCACTCCTGGCTCCTCTGGTGCGGCGGCCGCGTAGCCGTTGGTGACGCCGCTCACCAGTGTCGCAGTAATCGCAACGCTCAACAGGGTTGTAGTTCGTCTCTTGCGCAGGTGCCTCATTGCAACCCTTCCGCCCGCCTGCCCCATGTGCCAGGGAGCGTTTCTGCACGTGACATCGTTGTCAAGGGACAGGACGGGAATTGTCGTGCAACCTGTCCTCTCCACAGTTGCGGGTATTACCTGGCGATCAAGATCTAGAATCGGCCGGTGAGCGACCGCAAGCCGCCAGAGGTGGGTACACCAGCGGGCATGCGCGTGCTCAACCAACGCGCTGTGCTCGACCTGTTGCGCCGTCTGGGTGCCGCCACCCGGCCGCAGATCGCCAAGGACACGGGCCTGTCCAAACCGACCGTCGGGCAGGCGCTCGTCGACCTCGAACGCCACGGCCTGGTGCGCCCCATCGGCCGCACGACAGCGGGTCCTGGCAGGTCGGCGATGGTCTACGAGCCCAACCCCGCGGCCGGGTACGTGCTGGGCGTCGACATCGGCCGCGAACGGATCAGGGCCGCGCTCGCCGATCTGGGCGGGTCCGTCGTGGCCCGGGTGGACGTGCGCAACCGCAGCCGGTCGGCCGCCGCCCTCGTGCGGACCGTCACGGACCTCGCCACGCGCACCGCGGCGGACGCTGGGATCGCTCTCACGGACGTCGTCGTGAAGGTGATCGGCAGCCCCGGCGTGATCGACCGGCGGACGCGGGCCGTGCGGCACGCGCCGCAACTGCCCGGCTGGGAGTCGCTCGGCGTGCTGGACGGGCTGGAGGCCGCGCTCGGGCCGGTCATGCTCGTGGAGAACGACGCGAACCTGGCTGCGCTGGGAGAGCACGTGTACGGCGCCGCTCAGGGTGCGCGGGTGTTCGTGTGCGCGACCGTGGGCACCGGCGTGGGCATGGGGATCGTCGTGGACGGCGCCCTGTTCCGCGGTGCACACGGGGCGGCGGGCGAGGTCGGGTTCCTGCCGTTCGGTCAGTCCGGTTCGGACGTCCGACGTGGACAGTTCGAGGACGCCACCTCGGCCGGTTCCGTCGTGGCGGCGGCACGGGAGCGCGGACTGACGGCGCGCACGGCCCGGGAGGTGTTCTCGCAGGCGCGTTCCGGAGAGGCTCGCGCCCTGGAGGTCGTGCGGGTGGAAGCGGAGCGGATCGCGTTCCTGGTGGCCGCCGTGACCGCGGTGATCGACCCGGAGCTGGTGGTCCTGGGCGGTGGCGTCGGCTCGAACGTCGACCTCCTGCTGGAGCCTGCGGAGGCCGCGCTGCGCACGATGACGCCGCTGGCGCCGCGGATCGTGGCGGGGGCGTTGGGGGACGGAGCGGTGCTCTCCGGGGCCATCGCGATGGGCCTCGAAGCCGCACGTGAATTGGTCTTCGAAGTTACTCTCTGAGAGTAGTTGAGCACCCCTCACCTGGTAGTTCACTCAATTGTCGTAACTGTTAACGGTGTTTTGTGGCTTAGCGTTACCGACACCTCCACCTGGAGGGTTGTGTCCTTCCGTTGCAAGGGGAGTCGGTAGGGGGATGCGGGGGACGTAGCCCCCTACCGGCCGTGCACTGGGCAGGTGCCGCGCCCGCACACCATCAGCCTGCCCAGTGCAGCAACGGGGG
Source organism: Lentzea sp. NBRC 102530 (assembly GCF_030269365.1). GTDB lineage: Bacteria > Actinomycetota > Actinomycetes > Mycobacteriales > Pseudonocardiaceae > Lentzea. Next base: position 2,153 of record NZ_BSTF01000017.1, on the reverse strand, counting down.
CTAACGCGGAGTCGGCCGGTGGACGTTCTCCGCCGTCGACTCGCGGTGGGTGGAGTCCGCGATCCAGCCGCCGGGGATGGACGCGTCGAGCACGCCCTGCTCCAGCCAGGTGTAGTCGCCCTTCAGCACCTGGTTCGCCAGCGTCTGGTCGCTGTCGTCGGTGTTCTTCCAGAGCTTCTCGAACAGCTCGTCCACCCGGATCCGCGCCTGCTTGGCGAACGCGTCGGCGAGCATCTGGGCGTTCGGGTTCTGGTCCTGCTGCGCGCGCACGCAGGCGGCGGAGATCGCGAACAGCTCGGCGCCGATGTCCACGATCCGGCTCAGGAAGCGCTGCTTGCGTTCCATCTTCCCCTGCCATCGCGACATGGCGTAGAACGTCTGCCGCGCCAGCTTGCGCGCCGACCGTTCGGTGAACCGCAGGTGCTTCGCCAGCGGACCGAACTCGGTGAACGCCGTGGGCGTCTGTCCTTTCCCGACGGCCAGGGTCGGCAGCCATTTGGCGTAGAAGGCTCCTGCCTTCGCGGCGGCCTTCACCTTGGCGTTGCGGTCGGCGTCGGGGTCGATGATGTCGCCCGCGACGGACAGGTGCGCGTCCACCGCCTCGCGGGCGATCAGCAGGTGCATGATCTCGGTCGAGCCTTCGAAGATCCGGTTGATCCTCAGGTCCCGCAGGACCTGCTCGGCCGCGATGCCGCGTTCCCCTCTGGCCGCCTGGCTCTCCGCCGTCTCGTAGCCCCGGCCGCCGCGGATCTGGACCAGTTCGTCGGCCACCAGCCAGGCCTTCTCGGACGCGTAGAGCTTGGCCAGGGCCGCCTCGATGCGGATGTCGTGGCTGCCGGCGTCGGCCAGTTCCGAGCTGAGGTCGAGAACGGCTTCCAGGGCGTACGCGGTGGCGGCGATGTAGGCGATCTTGCCCGCGATGGCCTCGTGCTTGCCCACGGGCAGGCCCCACTGGACCCGTTCGCTCGACCACTCCCTTGCGATTTTGAGGCACCACTTGGCGCTGCCCGCACAGAGGGCGGGGAGGCTGAGGCGGCCGGTGTTCAGGGTGGCCAGGGCGATCTTGAGACCCGCGCCCGGTTTGCCGATCACGTTCTTCTTGGGGACTTTGACGTCGTGGAACCTGGTCACGCCGTTCTCCAGGCCCCTCAGGCCCATGAACGCGTTGCGGTTCTCGACGGTGATGCCCTCGGCGTCCGCTTCGACCACGAACGCCGTGATGCCCTTGGTGGTCTGGGCCATGACCACGAGGAGGTCGGCCACGACCCCGTTGGTGGTCCAGAGCTTCACGCCGTTGAGGACGTAGTCGTCACCGTCCTCGACGGCCGTGGTGCCGAGCCTGGCCGGGTCGCTGCCCACGTCCGGTTCGGTCAGCAGGAACGCCGTGATCTCGCCCTTGGCGCACCTCGGCAGGAACTCCTGCTTCTGCTCCTCGTTGCCGAACATGGCCACCGGCTGGGGGACGCCGATGGACTGGTGCGCGCTCAGCATGGCGCCGATGGCCGGGCTGGCGGAGCCCACGAGCATCAGAGCCTTGTTGTAGTAGACCTGGGTCAGGCCTACGCCGCCGTACTCCGGCTTGATCTTCATGCCGAACGCGCCGAGGTCCTTGAGGCCCTTGAGGACCTCGTCCGGGATCTGGGCGTCGCGTTCGATGATCGTGTTGTCGATGTGCTGCTCGGTGAAGGCGCGGAGCTTCTCCAGGAAGGCCTCGCCTCGTCGGCGGTCCTCCGGTGAGCCGGTCGGGTGGGGGTGGATCAGGTCCACACGGAAGTGGCCCAGGAAGAGTTCCTTGCCGAAGCTCGGTCGCTGCCAGCGGGTTTCCCGTGCTTGTTCGGCGACCTGCCTGGCCGCGCGCTCGTCGACGGTCATGGGTTACCTCCCAGTAGGTGTGACCTACGTTACTCAGAGGTAGGCGGTTGTCCATGACCTTTGGTGGCTGGTCGAGTCGCCAGTGCGGTGGTCGGGTTTGGTGCAGGGCCTTGAGCCGAGCTGTGGTTTCGGCATCGCCGCTGGCGCGTCGACAGGGATCGGGGCTTGACAGTGAGGATGTGTGTGGTGGTTCTCGCTGGGCTGGTCTGACTCGTGGCTTGACTGACCTTGTGTCTTTCCGAAGATCTGTCGTCTGGTCTGGTGGGGACCGCTGCCAGGGT
>NZ_BSTF01000016.1 GCF_030269365.1 Lentzea sp. NBRC 102530 | reverse complement strand
TCATCCGCTGCCTCAAACGCTACCTCGCCCGCGAGATCTATCCCCGCCTCATCGCAGACCTCGCCGCCATACCCAGCACAGCTTGACAATCCATAGGAGCATCTTCGGGGCCCTTGCGAGGCGCTGGCCGGACCGGAAAAGCCGGGCTGAAAAGCGCCCGGCCGAGCCACAAGTGGTAGCACCTCGCACCCGACGTCAAGCCCGATCCCTTCGGGTGCGTGGCTGGGTTTCGTTTGGTCACCTAGCTCTTGGCCACCAACGCTCGGCCGCACATCGCTCGGCAGCACAACTCTCGACTGCCCAGCGCTCCGCCGCCGCGCCTGCCGCCAGCGCTCGTCCAGCGTGCCGTGCCCTGCCGTCCTCCGGGCTTCCTCCCCCAGGCGGGGCGTCAGGACGCGATGCGGCGGGTGCGGCGTGCTTCCAGCCTGCGCTGCAGGTGGTCGGCGGTCAGTTCGAGTTCGTAGGTGCGCAGGGCCTGGTAGCGCGGCGAGACGCGGAGCCCGAAGGTTCCGCTGAGGCGTTCGATCGCCGACGCCGACCGGTCGAGCCGCCTCCTCGCCGCGTCCAGGCCGCCCGCGCGCAGCATGCGCAGGCAGTTCTCCGCCTCGCAGTTGTACGAGCGGAGCATCAGCGCCGACCAGTCCTCGACGAGCCTGCGGCCGGTCGCGTCCGATCCGTTGTAGGTGACCTGCCCGCCACCTTCGATCGCCGCGCCGGTCTTGATCAGGGTCTTCATCTCGTCGTGGACCAGGTCCAGCTGCGCCTGGTGGTCCGCCGCGGCGTCGGTGCGGAACACGCCGGCTCGCTGGAAGGTGAGTTCTTCCTTCAGCGGCTGGAGTTCGGCTCTCGCGTTGGTGATCCGGTGCCGCAGCGCTACTAGTTCGGCACCGGCTCTGTCCACCTCTTCCAACGCGCTGGTCTGCGCCGTTCGGGCTTCGCCGATCCGGGAGAGGAGTTCCTGCAGACCCTCCACGGCCTGCTCCAGCTCAGCGATCCGGCGGTCTTTGCGCCCGAGCATGCTTACCTCCCCGATCAGCGACGAAAGGCCCATGACCGTTCCATCGCAAGGGGGAATCCGCCGTTATCTCCAGCGCTATGCACTCACACCATCGAGTGATCCCACGAAACGGACGAACCCTTCGGGGTCCTCGCTCGTGGCGGACTGCTGCAAGATCACGCTGGTCGCGCCCGCGTCGGCCACGGAAGCCACCAGGTCCGTGACGAACGCACGGTCGCGCGAGTCCGTCTCCACGTAGACGACTACGGGGTGCGTGCGGGTCGAGCTGATCGCCTTGACCCGCACGAGGTCGGCGGAGGCGTCGAGGACCGTGCCGTCGCCCACCTCACCGGCGAGGTCGAGGGTCTTCATGCCCAGTCCGCCCACGTAGATCGGCATCGGCGCGGCGGGCGGCCAGTCCAGGGCGACATCGGTCAGGTTCACGTACCGGCCGGACACCGTCACGCGTTCGCCGGCCAGCAGCGCCTTCAGGGCGACGGTGTACTCGCGCAGCAACGTCAGCGGTGACGCCACCCGCGCGCCGACCTGACCCATCCAGTCCTGCACGCCGTGCCCGACGGCCAGCGTCACGCGGCCGGGGAACAGGCGTTCCAGAGTCGCGGTCTCCATCGCGGTCAGCGCCACGTTGCGCAACGGCACCGGCAGCAGCCCGACGCCGACCTTCAGACGAGAGGTCCAGGCCAGGGCGGCGGACGCGCAGGCGATGCCGCTCTCCAGGAAGCAGTCCTCCCACAGCCACAGGGAATCCACTCCGGACTCCTCCGCGGCGAGGACGACGGAACGCAGGTTCTCGGGAGGGAGCTGGGGCCGGTAGACAACGCCGAGTGTGGTCACCCCACCAACCTACTACCGGCCCCCGACAGAGCTACGACGTCAGCACCCGCAGTTGTGGTACGTGACGTCCCAGTGGTTCGACTCCAGGTAGTAGACGTTGCCGGCGTTGGAACGCCACTTGTTGCCACCGATGGAGGTGAAGCTGCCCTTGATGTAGTTGGTGACGCAGCTGCTCAGCCGGTAGTCGACCTTGTAGCCGTTCCAGTGCGAGTAGGTGCCCGACGCGTGGCCGGTCTCCGTGCCGCCGGTGATGGTCAGCGCGCAGCCCGAGGCGCTCTTGAACGTCTTCGCGCCCGCGATCGTCGTCTGGTTGATCTGCTCGAACGACGTGCAGTTCGGGCGGTTGCGGTCGCTGCAGCCGCCGCTGGACGTCCAGGAGATGCCGGCCGCGCGCAGCTGCGCGGTCGCCTGGGCGTGGGTGTACTTGGCAGGGGCCGCCGACGCGACGGACGCGCCCATGATCAGAGCGGCGAACATCGCGATCACGGCTGCGATCGTGCGAACGAACATGTGCTCTCTCCTTCAAGCCCGAAGCAAGGTGCCGCGGAAGCTAGGAAGGAGCGGTAAAGGAAGGCCTAAAGCGGTCTTTGGCCGATCTTTGGCGCCACCGTGGACAGTTCCGGTCATCACCAACGATCGGAGCAACACCATGCGCATTCGCCACGCCGTAGCGGCGACCGCCCTCTCGCTGGGGCTGCTGGGCGGCATGAGCGGCATCGCCCAGGCCGCGCCGGAGGGTCCCTCCGAGCAGGCGACCGCCTCTCAGGTGGAGGCCGCGGCCGGGTACGGCGGCTCCATCAGCCGCACCGAGGTCATCAAGCGCGCCAAGGACTGGTGGGACCGCAAGGTCCCGTACAGCCAGTCGGCTTACGCCTGGGACGTCAACAAGGGCAAGAAGTACCGCACCGACTGCTCGGGCTTCGTGTCCATGACGTGGAAGCTCACGTCCAGCCTCAACACGTCCACTTTGGACAGCGTGGCCACGAAGATCTCGTGGGCGAACCTCAAGCCGGGCGACATGATCCTGCGCAACGGCCACGTGAAGCTGTTCGAGAAGTGGGCCAACTCGGCCAAGACCTCCGCGTGGATCTACGAGGAGGGCAGCACCGCCACGGACATGGACCACGAGACCGTGACGATCTCGTCGCTCAAGAGCGGCGGCTACGCCCCGTGGAAGTACAAGAAGATCACGGGCTGACCGACGCGAGGCCCCACCGAGCCGGCCACTGGTGCACCTCTCCCATCTCTCTGGTGCCCAGCCGCGTGAACAGGCCGGCGGCCTCGTCCCAGGAGCGGTCCGCGCCCTCGACGTCCCCCAGACGGGCGTGGACCGCTCCCAGGTCGCGCAAAGTCCGAGCACGCCACAACGGCAGGCTCAGGTCGTTCCACACCGGCAGCAGATCGGCCAGCACGGCCCGTGCGCCGGCGTGGTCGCCCGCCGCGAGCCGCCACTCCCCCAGCGTGCGGCGGACCAGGGCCTCGCCGAACCGGTCCCCGACGTCGCGGCAGCCGTCCAGCGCCTGCCCGATCAACTCCTCGGCCTGGTCGAGGAAACCCCGGCGCAGCAACACCTTCGCCAACGCCTGCGCGGTGTAGCAACCGAGCAGTTCGTCCCCGATGCCCGCGACCATCTCGTGCGCGCGCCGGATGTGCTCCTCGGCGAGGGCCAGTTCGCCGCGCGCCCGGTGCACCAGCCCTATCCCGCGCGCCGCCAACGCCTCGCCCCGGCGGCTGCTCGCCCGCCGGTACACCTCCGCGGCCTGCCGCAACGTCTCGAACGCACCCGCGTCGTCGGCCAGTTCCCTTTTGATGGAGCCGATTCCGTACAGCGCGTGCGCCTCGCCCTCCAGGTCGTGGGACGCCAGCAGCTCACGGGCGCGGTCCAGCGCCTCCAGCGCGCACGGGTACTGGCCGAGGTCCCGGCACACCATGCCGATGCCGTTCATCGCGACGGCCTCACCGCGCTGGTCTCCCAGGCCCACGAACAACGTCTGCGCGGTGTCGAACCAGGACCGCGCCTCGACCAGGTTGTCCCGCTTGTAGTGCATCTGCCCGAGGCTGCACCGCAGCACCGCCTCCAGCCGCACGTCCCCGGTCCGCCACGCCGCCTCCAGCGCGGCCGTGTGCGTCCTTTCCCAGGCCTCGTACCGGTTCCTGAGCCCGAACCAGGCGAACACCAGCACCTCGGCGAGCTGCGCGCCGATCTCCACCAGGCCGAGCTCGGCCGCCCGTTCCACCAGCCGCACGAGCAGCGGTTCCTCGTGGGCGAACCACGCGTCCTTGTCGGCGGGCCGCGCCACCGGGGCGAGCACGCCCAGCGAGTCCTGCATCCGCGGCACGGCGAGGAACAGCTGCTCGGTCAGCCCGTCCACAGTGGACAGCGCCGCGACGACGGCCCGGCGCACCACGTCCTCCCGGTCGGGCAACGGGTCCTCGGCCTCGGCGAGCTCGCGGGCGTGCAGCCGCACCAGCTCGTGCATCCGGTACCGCGCGCTGCCGATCACGTCGAGCAGCCGTGCGTCCACGAGCTGGTCGAGCACGTCCTCGTCCAGCAGGTGCACCCACAGGAAGCTCGGCACCTCGGGCAGCCCGAGGAACCCGAAGATCCGGTACGCGCGGCGGGCGTTCGCGTCGAGCGCCCGGTAGGTCAGCTCCAGGCTCGACCGCACCGCCAGGTCGTCGGCCACCAGCTCGTCGAGCCGCGACCGTTCGTCCGACAGCCGCCTGACGAGCTTCGACACCGGCCAGTGCGCGCGTCCCGCGAGCCGCGCGCCGGTGATGCGCACCGCGAGCGGCAGGTAGCCGCAGAGCCGCGCGACCTCGTCGGCCTGGTCCGGTTCCGCGGCCACCCGGTCGTCGCCGAGGATGCGCCGCAGCAACGTCACGGCCTCGTCGTTGCCCAGCACGTCGAGCGGGATCCGGCGCACGCCCTCGAGCCCGCACAGCCTGCTGCGGCTGGTGATCAGCGTCAGGCAGCCCGGACTGCCCGGCAGCAGCGGCCTGACCTGCGAGACGCTCGTGACGCCGTCCAGCACGATCACGACCCGCCGCCCGCTGACCGTGGCCCGCCACAGCGCCGCGCGTTCCTCGGCCGACTCCGGGATCCGTTCGCTCGGCACGTCCATCGCCCGCAGCAGGGCGTCGAGCGCGCCGGACGGCGAGTGCAGGTCCACGAACAGCTGCCCGTCCGGGTAGCGGTCCGCCAGCCGGTGCGCCGCGTGCACGGCCAGCGCCGACTTGCCGACACCGGCCGGTCCCTCGATCCACCAGACGCCGCCGTCGCCGTCGAGCAGCCGGGACAGCTCCCGGTCGCGGCCGGTGAAGTCGCCCGCGTCGCGCGGCAGGTAGTTGCGGCGGCTGTCCCGCGAGCCCTCCAGCACGTCCCGGTAGAGCTGCTGCAACTGCTCACCGGGCTCGACGCCGAGCTCGTCGACGAGCACCTTGCGCGTCTCGCGGAACACCCGCATGGCGTCCGCCCGCCTGCCCGCCCGCGCCAGCGCCGTCATCAGCTGCCCGCGCAGCCGTTCGGCCAGCGGGTACTCCGCGACGAACGCCCCGAGCCGGTCGACCAGCTCGGCGTGGCGGCCCAGCGCCAGTTCCGCGTCGACCCACGCCTCGGCGGCGGCGAGCCGTTGCACGTCGAGGGTCTGCGCGAACACCACCGGCGTGCCGCGCCACAGCTGCAACGCGCTGTCCAGGGCCTCGGCCTTGAGTTTGAGGTCGACTTCGTCGTGGGCTCGCGCCACGAGCCGGCGGAACGCGTGCAGGTCGACGGACTCGGGGTCGGTGTTCAGCACGTAGCCCGCGGCCCGGTGCTCGACCGGCAGCCCGGTGCGGCGCAGGCTGGAGATGTGCACCTGCAGCGACTTGCGCGCCTGCGGCGGCGGTTCCTCACCCCAGATGAGGTCGATCAGGCGCTCGACGGGCACGATCTTGCCGCACTCGACCGCCAGGACGGCTAAGATCTGCGCGGGCTTCGGCGGCACCGTCGGTTCCACCGGCCCGAGAATCCTGATCTCCACTGCGCCCCCACCAGTGTTGAAGATTCACCAAGTCCTGCACGGCATTGCCAAATTTTGACGCAGCCCGGCATTCCGGGGTTCCACTTCCAGGTGAATGCACTCGAACGGACGCAGATCTGGATGCAACCAGACCAGACCCCGCTCCGTCCAGCCCACTTTCAGTGGGCATGAATGTGAACTTTCGTTCCCTTTCTAGAGGCTGCTTTTGAGACGCCTGAACTCCTCCGCGAGCGCCGGCAACTGCCAGTGGGCGTTCAGCCCGCTCGGATTCGGCAGGATCCACACCCGCACCCCGCCCACCGTGTCCTGCTGCGCCCCGACCTGTGCTTTCTTCCGGCCGAACGCGGCCCGGTACACCGTCACGCCGAGCACCGCGAGAACCTTCGGTGAATACCGCTCGACCTTTTCGGTCAGCTCCACCGCACCTTGCTTCATTTCGTCAATTGTCAATTCGGCGGCCTGGGCGCTCGGGCGGGCGACGACGTTCGTGATGCCGAGCCCGAGATCGAGCAGTTTCTCCTGCTCAGCCGGTGCGAACTGGTACGGGGTGAACCCGGACGAATGCAGCGCGGGCCAGAACCGGTTTCCGGGCCGAGCGAAGTGGTGCCCGGTCGCCTCGGACACGAGCCCCGGGTTGATCCCGCAGAACAACACGTCGAGTCCGGGCTTGATCACATCGGCAATCACCTGACGAGTTTACGGTGGTGCCGTGCGCCCCATCCTCTTCCTCGACGTCGACGGCCCGCTGCTGCCGTTCGGCGACGGCGTCCCCGGCGATCCCGGTCTCCCCCGCCTCGACCCCGCGCACGGCCCGTGGCTCGCCGCCCTGCCGTGCGAGCTGATCTGGGCCACGACCTGGATGGACGACGCCAACACCCACATCGCGCCCCTGCTGGGCCTGCCACCCCTCCAGGTCGCGAACTGGGCGGACGACGAGGAACCGGAGAACTGCCTGCACTGGAAGACCCGCGGCCTGACAGCGATCGCCGGCACCCGGCCGTTCGCCTGGGTGGACGACGAGATCAGCGAGACCGATCGCCGCTGGGTCGCCGAGCACCACGGCAACGCCCTGCTGCACGCGGTGAACCCGCGGCACGGCCTGACCGACGCCGACTACCTGACCCTCGACGCCTGGCTGCGCACGCGCTGAGCACTTGGCCAGGAGTCCTGTCCGTGGCCGCGCTCGCTTCACGAGCGCGTTTCACGTTGCCGGGGTGCACGCGGGGAGCTTTCGTTCGCGCTGGGCGCACGCGAGGGTCCCGCGTGCGGCAGGGAAACGTGAAGCGGGTTCGGGTGGGGCGGACAGGGCTTCCGGGCAGTTGCCCAGCGACGCGCTAGGCGTCAGCGGGAACGCGCGGGCGGGGCGTCCACATCGTGTACCCGGCGCGGCGGGCGTCCTCCGGCGAGTGGAAGAACGCGTCGCCCTTCATGCGCTTGTAGTACGGCGAGTCGGGCGTGTGGAACATCATCGTGCGCGAGTTCGCCTTGATGGCGGGCACGGCGGCCGCGGGCTCCTCCATGATCGACAGCGGCCGGGCCTCGGCCGCCGCCGCGTCGCGCGAGCGCATCGTCAGCCACGTCAGCAGGACGCCGGCCAGGAACGCGCCCGCGCACAGCAGGAACATCTGGAAGAAGAACCCGAACACCGAACAGCTCCTAGCCCGTAGTGGTGAAGTCCTCGTCGACGCGCAGTCCGGGGGCGGCCGAGCGCAGCGCGTCGCTCAGCGACCCCGCGCGCTGCGGGTCCGCCACGCGTGCCGACGCGGTCAGGTGTCCTTCGTGGACGACACCGGTGAACTCGGTGACGCCCCGGTCGAGCACGGCCCGCAGCAGCGCGGCGGCCACGGCGGCGCTGACGGGTGCGCGGTCCCCGAGCGTCATCACGTCGGTGACCCTGCGGTCCGACAGGGCGCGCACGGCGTCCACGACCTGCTGGCGTTCCCCGGCGGACGCGGCGGTGCCCGCCAGCACGACCTCGGCCGGCCGCACCGCGATCACCAGCTGACCGGGTGCCACGGCCGGAGCGGGGTGCGCGGCGAGGCCCACCGAAGCGAGCAGGGCAGGCACGACGAGTGCGCCGACGGCAACGCGTTGCGGCAACTGCACGCGCTTGGCCTATCTCAAATGCTTGGTCGACTTCCACCGCCCCGGCGGGAACCAGCAGGACGCCGGGCCGGAATTCACTCTTTGGTGGAAACCACCACGGGTTCGCCACCGGACACCAGCCGCCAGTCCGAGCCCGCGAACGCGGCGGGGTCGAGCGAGCCCGCCGCCTTCACCCAGTCGATCAGCAGCTGCCGGATCTCCTGCTGCCGGTTGTGCAGCACGGGCGCCGCCGCGACGTGCGGGAAGTCGCCGCCGCCCGCCTGCCGGTAGTTGTTCACGGCCACGGCGAACTCGGCCGAGTCGTCGATCGGCCGCCCGTCGTAGGACAGCGCGCGGATCCGCGCGCCGGCCGGGGCGGCGATGTCGATGTCGTACGTCAGCGGCGCCGACAGCCCGTACGCGATGTCGAAGTTGTAGTCCGGCACGTCGTGGGAGACCTGCGCGGCGGTGAACGGTCCCGGGCCGGAGACCTGCGCGAAGTACCGCGCCGACTCCTCCAGGAAGTCGCGCAGCTGCCCGCCCGTCATCCGCACGCCCACCAGCGTGTTGTCGAAGATGTAGAGCCCGGCCACGTCCCGGACGGACACGTCCCCCGCCGGGATCGCCGCCGCCCGGTTGAAGGGCGCGCACAGCGACAGCACCGGCAACGACGTGGACTTCGCCAGTTCCAGCGCCTGCACGTGGTTGATGAACCGCAACGCGGGCGTGTCCTCGAACCGCGAGCGCGCCGCCGACATCGCGGCCGTGCACGTGCCCACCCGCGCGTTGACGTACGACACGACCTTCTCGTGGTCGCGCCGCAGCAACCGCACGATCCGCGGGTCCTCGTCCACGGAAGCCGACGACAGCACCGAGGCCCGCGACTCGGTGAGCTCCCAGCGCCCGTCGTGGCGCAGGTCGAACTCCATGACGGACAAGCGCTTGCCCCAGAACAACGGCTCGGTCAGCAGCACCGGCCGTCCGGTCACCTTGTTCACCACGGTCCGCGACGGGATCTCCACGTGCGCGTGCCCGACCAGGATCGCGTCGATCCCCGGCACCGTCTCGGCCACCAGTTCGGCGCAGTTCTCCGGGAACGGCACCTGGTCGCCGAGCGACGACGACAGGTCGGCCCCCGAGTGCGCCACCACGATCACCAGGTCGGACTTGCGGCGGATCTCCGGAACCCAGTGCAGCGCCTGCTCCACGAGCCCCGGGAACGTCAGCACGCCGTCGACGTGGGCGCGGTCCCACACCGCGATCCCGGGGTTGGTGAGCCCGAGGATCCCGATCTTCAACGGCGCCCCGCCGGTGCGCCACACCGTCTTCACCACGTACGGCGGGAACGCGGGCAGTCCCGTCGCGACGTCCACCGCGTTCGCCGCCAGCAACGGGAAGTCCAGCTGCCGTTCGAACGTCCGCAGCACCTTCAGCCCGTAGTTGAACTCGTGGTTCCCCAGGGCCGCGGCGCTGTAGCCGATGGCGTTCATCGCCGCCGCCATCGGGTGCACGTGCCCGCCACGCGCGATGGGTTCGACCTTCGCGTAGTAGTACGCGAGCGGGGTGCCCTGGATGGTGTCACCGGCGTCGAGCAGCAACGTCCGATGCCGCCCGACCGCCGACCGCACGTCGTTCACCAGGGTCGAGATCTTCGCGAGCCCGACGTCGTTGTGCGCGTGGTCGTCGAACTCGCGGTTGAGGTAGTAGTCCCAGTTGAACAGGTTGCCGTGCAGGTCTGTCGAACCCATCACCGTCAGGGTGAACGTCCGCACGCTCACCTCCGGTCGTGGTCGGGCTGATCACCCGACCATAACCGCTCACACTTGACCCCAAATCACCTCGTGGGAGGGGCCTGCCCGGTCCGCTGACCGCGTTGACCGGGTTCGACGACGCTCGTGGCGACGGACCTGCCGTCTTCTGTGGTGGCGATCACCGTCACGGTGTCCCCCTTCTCGACACCTTCGGCCACGGTGTCGGCGTCGATCACGTACGTCTTGGAGTAGCCGTCCGTCGACTTCACCTCGACGGAGGAGTCGCTGATCGCGGTCACCTCGCCGGTCTGGAACTCGCCGTGCGTCGTGTCGCCGAAGCCGAGGCCCCCGCGCAGGCCGCCGCCCATCCCGTCCGGCGGCGCGCCGCCCATGCCGCCGGGTCCTCCCGCGCCCATCGCGTCACCCTGCTGGTTCGTGCCGCTGGCCGCGTAGATCGCGACGCCTCCGGCACCGGCGATCGCGACGGCGATGGCCACGGCCGCCACCGTCTTCTTCGCGGTCCACGCGGGGCGAGCCTGCTCGACGGGCTGCGGTGCTCCCCACTCCGGGGGCTGTTGTTCGGTCATGGGGCAACCGTCGCGGCCGCGCCTGTGCCGGACCTGTGTGCGCCGTAGGCCTGAGCTGTGGGGATCGCTCACAGCTGGTACACAGGATCCGCGTTCACGATGGGAGCCATGCGCGCGATGAAGACCGAACTCCGCAGGCCGGACGGAACGCCGGTCCGGGTGCTCGTCGTCGACGACGAGTCCACCCTGGCCGAGCTGATGTCGATGGCGCTGCGCATGGAGAAGTGGGACGTGCGCACGGCGCTCGACGGCACCACGGCCGTGAAGACCGCACGGGAGTTCCGCCCGGACGTCGTCGTGCTCGACGTGATGCTGCCCGACTTCGACGGCTTCGAGGTGCTGCGCAAGATGCGCGCGGAGGCCCCGATCCTGCCCGTGCTGTTCCTGACGGCGAAGGACGCCGTCGAGGACCGCATCGCCGGGCTGACCGCCGGGGGCGACGACTACGTCACCAAGCCGTTCAGCCTGGAGGAGGTCGTGCTGCGGCTGCGCGCACTGCTGCGGCGCACCGGCGTGACCGACGCGGACGCGGGCACCCGGCTGGTCGTCGGCGACCTGTCGCTGAACGAGGAGACCCGCGAGGTCGAACGCGCCGGCACGTCGATCGACCTGACCGCCACGGAGTTCGAACTGCTGCGCTACCTCATGCGCAACCCGAAGCGGGTGCTGAGCAAGGCCCAGATCCTGGACCGGGTGTGGAGCTACGACTTCGGCGGCCAGGCGAACATCGTCGAGCTCTACATCTCGTACCTGCGCAAGAAGATCGACGCCGGGCGCACCCCGATGATCCACACGATGCGAGGCGCCGGGTATGTCCTCAAGCCTGCGACCTAGAACCCTGCGGGCGCAGCTCGTCTCGGGCCAGATAGTCCTGCTCACCGCGCTGTGCCTGGTGATCGGCGGGGTGTCGGTGCTCGCGCTGCACGCGTTCCTGCTCAACAACCTCGACCGCGAGGTCACCATGATGCGGCCGGGACCGCCCGGCCAGCAGTACGGTCCGCCCGGCATCAACGCGCGGATCTTCCCGGACGGCAGCGTCGCGGGCACCGTCGAACGGCCCGGCTGGGACGCGCCGCGCCTGCTCACCGCCGACGAGATCAGGGTGCTCGAGGCCGCGCCGTCGACCATCAACACCGTCGACCTGGGCGACGCCGGCGAGTTCCGCGTGGTCACCGACCGGATGGGCATCAAGGGCCTGCCGATGTCGAACGTCACCGACATCGTCTGGCAGATGGTGTGGATCCTCGCCGGGTTGCTCGTCGCGGGCGTCGCGGCGGTGGCGCTGGCGGGCCGGGTGATCGTGCGGCGCGCGCTCGTGCCGCTGGACCGCGTCGCCGAGACGGCCACCCGCGTCTCCGAACTGCCGTTGCACGAGGGCGAGGTCGCGCTCGCCGAACGCGTACCGGAGGAGGACACCGATCCCGCGACGGAGGTCGGCAAGGTCGGCCTGGCGCTCAACCGGATGCTCGGCCACGTCGACCAGGCCCTGAAAGCCCGGCACGACAGCGAAACGCGCGTCCGCCAGTTCGTCGCGGACGCCTCGCACGAACTCCGCACGCCGCTGGCCGCCATCCGCGGGTACGCCGAGCTGACCCGGCGCACCGACGCCGACGTGCCGCCCGAGATCACGCACGCGATGGGCCGCGTCGAGTCCGAGGCGGTGCGGATGACCTCGCTCGTCGAGGACCTGCTGCTGCTCGCCCGCCTCGACGCCGGCAGGCCGTTGGAGAGCGAGGACGTCGACCTCTCCCGGCTGGTGCTCGACGTCGTCGGTGACGCCCGGATCGCGGGCCCGGACCACCGCTGGAAGCTCGCCCTGCCCGGCGACCCGGTGACGATCACCGGTGACGTGCAGCGGCTGCACCAGGTCATCGGCAACCTGCTGTCCAACGCCCGCACGCACACCCCGCCCGGCACCACCGTGACCACCGGCCTGTCCGTCCACAACGGACAGGTGGACCTGACCGTCACCGACGACGGCCCCGGCGTCCCGCAGGGCCTGGAGGTCTTCGAACGCTTCGCGCGCGGCGACTCCTCGCGGTCGCGTGCGGCCGGCAGCACGGGCCTCGGCCTGTCGATCGTGGCGGCCGTGGTCGGCGCGCACGAGGGTGAAGTGTCCGTGGCGAGCCGTCCCGGCCACACCACCTTCACGGTTTCGCTGCACACAGGTCGCTCACAGCAGGGGCACACGACCGACCCAGCGTAGGCCGCGAGGCTCGTCGCCATGAGACGAGAACGCCTGGCGCTGGCGGCCCTGCTGATCGCGACCGGCGCGCTGTACCTGTGGCGGCTGGGGGACTCGGACTGGGCCAACGCCTACTACTCGGCCGCCGCGCAGGCCGGTGCGACGAGCTGGAAGGCGTGGTTCTTCGGTTCCTCCGACGCCTCGAACGCGATCACCGTCGACAAGACGCCCGCCTCGCTGTGGGTGATGGGCCTGTCCGCCCGGCTGTTCGGCGTCACCGCGTGGAGCATCCTGGTGCCGCAGGCGCTGATGGGCGTCGGCAGCGTCTGGCTGCTGTACTCGACCGTGCGCCGCTGGTTCTCCCCCGCCGCCGCGCTGATCGCCGGCGCGGTGCTCGCGTTGACCCCGGTCGCCGTGCTGATGTTCCGCTTCAACAACCCCGACGCGCTGCTGGTGCTGCTGATGATCGCGGGCGCCTGCTGCGTGACCCGCGCGGCCGAGAAGGCCAGTCCGCTGTGGCTCGCGCTCGCCGGCGTCGCGATCGGGTTCGGGTTCCTCACCAAGATGCTGCAGGCGTTCCTGGTGCTGCCCGCGTTCGCGCTGGCGTACCTGATCGCCGCCCCCACGACCGTCGGCAGGAAGCTCCTGCACCTCGCGGGCGCGTTCGGTGCGATGGTCGTGGCGGGCGGCTGGTGGATCGTGGCCGTCGAGCTCACGCCCGATCGTCCGTACATCGGCGGCTCGCAGACGAACAGCGTGCTCGAACTGACGCTGGGCTACAACGGGTTCGGCCGCCTCACCGGCGACGAGGTCGGCAGCGTCGGCGGTGGCCGGGGCTGGGGAACGGCCGGCTGGAGCCGGCTGCTGGGCGCCGAGATGGGCACTCAGATCGCGTGGCTGCTGCCCGCCGCCGTGGTGCTGCTGGTCGCCGGGCTGTGGCTGACTCGGGGCCGCGCCCGCACGGCACTCGCGCTGTGGGGTGGCTGGCTCGTGGTCACCGCCGGCGTCTTCAGCTTCATGAACGGCATCATCCACTCCTACTACACCGTCGCACTGGCCCCCGCGATCGCCGCGATCATCGGTATCGCCGCCACCGAACTCTGGGAACGACGTGCGGAACCCGTTGCGGCGGCAGTGCTCTCCGGTTCGGTCGCTCTCTCCGCGCTGCAGTGCTACGTCCTGGTCAACGGCTTCTCCACGCCCGTCGCGCTGCTCGTGCTGATGACGGGCCTGATCGCCGCCGTAGGCCTGGTGCTGTCGTTGCGCTGGGCCATCCCCGTGGCCCTGATCGCCGCCCTGCTCGGCCCGACCACCTACTCGTTCGCCACCGTCACCACGCCGCACACCGGGGCGTTGCCCGTCGCAGGCCCGTCGAACGGCCGGATGGGCGGCAGGGGCGGCGGCCTGCTCGACGCCACCACCCCGGACGCCGAGGTGACGAACCTCCTGCGGGACAACGCAAGCAAGTACAAATGGGTCGCCGCCACCATCGGCTCCAACAACGCCGCGGGCCTCCAGCTCGCCTCCGGGCAGCCGGTCATGGCGCTCGGCGGCTTCAACGGCACCGATCCCGCCCCCACCCTCGCCGAGTTCCAGGAGATGGTCCGAAGTGGACAGATCCACTTCTACGTCAGCGCCGGACGGATGATGCAGGGCGAGACCGGCAGCGACGCCGCCCACGAGATCGCCGAGTGGGTCGCCCAGAACCACACCGCGACCACCGTCGCCGGTGCCACCCTCTACGACCTGGACGCGTCATGACCGCCACCCTCACCCCCGCGCCCGCCGCGGCGCCGCCCGCCCCGGAGCGCGACCCGAAACCGGTGCACCGCCTGGCCTTCTTCGCGTTGCTGGCCGGAACGGCCGTGCTGTACCTGTGGAACCTGACCGCCTCCGGCTACGGCAACGAGTTCTACGCGGCGGCGACGCAGGCGGCGTCGCAGAGCTGGAAGGCGCTGCTGTTCGGCTCGCTCGACCCCGGCAACACGATCACCGTCGACAAGCCGCCCGCGTTCCTGTGGGTGAGCGGTCTGTTCGCGAAGGTGTTCGGCTTCTCCAGCTGGACCGTGCTAGCCCCCCAGGCGTTCGAGGGTGTTGCGGCCGTCGCGCTCCTCCACGCGACGGTGAAACGCACCTCCGGCCCGCTCGCGGCCCTGTTCGCGGGCGCCGCCTTCGCGCTGACTCCGGTGGCGGCGTTGATGTTCCGCTTCAACCTGCCGGACGCCCTGCTGGTGTTGCTGATGGTCGCGGCCGCCTACTGCACGGTCCGCGCGCTGGAGAAGGCGAGCCCGCTGTGGCTGGCGCTGGCCGGCACCGCGATCGGCTTCGCGTTCCTCACCAAGATGTTGCAGGCGTTCCTGGTGCTGCCCGCCCTCGCGCTGGCGTACCTGGTCGCCGCGCCCACCTCGCCGTGGAAGCGCCTGCTGCACCTGCTCGGCGCCGGTCTCGCGGTGGTCGTCTCGGCGGGCTGGTTCATCGCGCTGGTCGACCTCTGGCCCGCCGGCAGCCGTCCGTACATCGGCGGCTCGACCGACAACTCGTTGTGGGAACTGGCCATCGGCTACAACGGCCTCGGCCGCATCTTCGGCAACTCCGGTGGCGGAGGGGGCGGCGGGATGGGCGGCAACGGCAACATCGGCTTCGGCGGTGAGACGGGCATCGGCCGGTTGTTCGGCGCCAGCATGGGCCCGGAGATCTCCTGGCTGCTGCCCGCCGCGCTGATCGGCCTGGTCGCCGGACTGTGGTTCCTGCGCCGGGCACCACGCACCGACCGCACCCGTGCGGCGCTGGTGCTGTGGGGCGGCTGGCTGCTGGTGAGCGGCGCGGTGTTCAGCTTCATGAGCGGCATCACCCACCCCTACTACACGGTGGCGCTGGCTCCCGCGATCGCCGCTCTGGTCGCCATCTCCGGTCGCGAGCTCTGGCGGGGCAGGGCGCACTTCCCGGCGCGCACGGCGTTGACGGCGATGGTCGCGGTGACCGGCGTGTGGGGCTACATCCTGCTCGACCGCACCCCGGACTGGGCGCCGTGGCTGCGCTGGCTGCTGCTGGCCGTCACCGCGCTCGCCGTGCTGGCCCTGGTGTTCGGTCTCGACCGCCGCTGGGTGGCCGGAGTGCTCGTCGTGGCCGCGTTGCTCGGCACGTCCGGGTACGCGGTCGCCACCGCCGCGACGACGCACAGCGGCTCGATCCCGTTGTCCGGCCCGCGTTCCCAGCAGGGCGGCGGCATGCGTGGGGGCACCTCGTCCGCGGAGGTCGTGCAGCTGCTCAAGACCACGGACACCGAGTGGGCCGCGGCCACCACCGGAGCCCAGAGCGCGGCGGGACTCCAGCTGGCGTCCGGCCGTCCGGTGATCGCGATCGGCGGCTGGAACGGCAGCGACCCCGCCCCGACGTTGGAGGAGTTCCAACAGCTCGTCGCCGACGGCAAGGTGCGCTACTACGTCGAAGGTGGACGGGGTGGAGGTCCCGGTGGCGGCAACGAGATCGGCGAGTGGGTCGCCGCGAACTTCACCGCCACCACGGTCGGCGGCCAGACGCTCTACGACCTGACGGGCTGACCGTCAGAGGCGGCCGGTGTCGGCGGGGAGGACCTCCGCCGACACCGGCACGAACACCTCGGCGGGTTCCTGATCCGCCCACAGCAACGGCACCAGGTCGGCGCCGCGCTTGAACAGCCACGGCACGCCCTTGAGCACCAGCCACGCGAGGTGGTGCCACACCGTCAGTTCGCGCCCGCCCGAGCACTCCAGGCTGACCTCGCCGAACTCGTGCCCGGCCGCCCGCAGTTCCGCCGCGAACGCCCGCGCGAGCATCCGGTGCCCGCGTTCGGACGGGTGCAGCCGGTCGACCGCCCACGTCTCCAGCTCGTACGCGCCGGGCATCGTGTGCAGGTCGACGCACCGGACCCCGTGTCGTGCCACGACGACGTCGACCACGCGGTTGTACTCGTCGATGCGGTCCTTGAGCACCCGCCGCAGCCGGCCGGGCAACTTGAACACGCGGCCCTGGTCGTGGAACCGCACGGTGACCACCGAGACCCCGGCGGCGGTCAGCTCGCGGCAGACGTGGTCGAGGTCCTCGTGCATCCGCCGCACCGAGAAGTCGGACCGGAGCGTGTCGTTGACGCCGGCGATGACGACGGCGGCGGTGGGCTCGTCCCGCAACGCCTGCGGCAGCTGGGTGCGCCTGACGTCGGCCAGCCGGGCACCGGAGACGGCGTAGTTGCGGTAGCCGTTGTCCGTGCAAGCGGACGAGAGGATCGGGCCGAAGCCGCGCCAGCCGCCGGGCACGAGGTCGCCGATCCCGACCGCTGTCGAGTCACCGAGTAACACCAGCACGCGAAACAGCTTCGGCTGGCCCGGTGATCCGGGAATGACCGTGCGGGAACGGTTCAGCGAAATGCTGGGTAAAGCGGGAGTTCGAGCACCTCGGGGCCGTACCGGTCGGCCAGCGCCCCGATCACCGCGTCGGCGTGCGACGCGACCGTCTTCTCACCGAGGATCAGCGCGTCCGACCGCAACCTCAGCCAGCGGCCGGCGAGCACCACACTGCGCGGCGGGGCACCGGCGTCCGGTTCCGGCATGGGCTTCGACAAGGCGCGCCACGTCGCGAGCCACACCCACAGCAGCTGGGCCTCCAGCAGCCGGGGTAAGAGGATCGCGTCGTCGTCCATCTCGGGCCACACCGACCCGACCTCGGCCCGCCAGGCGGCGACCATGGCCTCGGACATGCCGGGCGGCAGCCCCCACCCGCACCAGCAGGACGGGAACGGCACCCGCAGGGCGGCGGCGTCGAACACGATGTCGCGGACGCACCCGCCCTCGAAGTCGACGAACCGCACCCCGCGCGAGGTGACGAGGTGGTTGTCCGGGCACGACGTCGACGGGCTGAACGCGCGCCGCCGCGACGTGCTGAACGCCCGCGCCGCACCGGCCGCGAACTCGACGGCCTGCGTCGACGTGGCGACCCCGAGCGTGGTCTCCAGCAGCCCCGGCAACCCCGCGATGGCCGCGTGCACGTCGACGGCGATCGGGTCCTGGCAGCACTGCGCACCGGCCCGGCGCATCAACGCGTCGAAGTCCGCGTCCCTGCCCGCCGTCGTGGCGTGCAGCCGGCCCATCGCGTGCGCCCACGACAGCAGCCCTCGTTCGGCGGCCCGCGCGTCCTTGGCGTGCAGCTTCTCCGACAACCGGGGCGCTCGCCCGAGGTCCTCCAGCACGACCAGGCGGGTGCCCGCGTCGTGCGCGAAGAGTTCGGGGGTGGCGCGTTCCTCGGCCGGCAACGCCGTCAGCAGCTGGTGGCTGACGGCCTCGTGCGCCCACGGATCGCGGTCGCCGCTCGCCTCCGGATACCGCTTCACGACGAGCGTGCGCGGCATGGAGAACGGCGACGAGGCCACTCTCACCCGAATCACGACGGAACGACCGGTACCCCCGAGAGCCTCGGGGTCCGCGAGGCGCACCTGTGCGCCCAGTCGCCTGGTCAGTACCCGCTCAGCCGCCCCGACAGCGTCCAAGATCTCTGGTGAAGTCGTGTCGGGAGGGCCCGCGGTGATCTCCACGCTCATCCCCTCCGACCCTACTCCCCATGTCCGTGAGCCGGACCGACGCTAATCGGGCCAGGCCGCGACCACCACCACTCGTTGGTAACGGCTCGCGCTGTTCCCGAATCCCCCTACGACGTGTGGACGTGTGAAAACACCTTCCGTTGCCCACTACGCACCGATCAAGGCGCTCGATCGACGCGCACACGTCAATACCGATCAAGTAGCTGCTCGATCGGGCGAACCGGTCTCATGTTCTGAGACGCGGGGAGGCGCCCCGAGGGTTGCCTCCCCGCGTAGATGACGTGACCCGGAACGTGGACGGGCGCATTCACGCTCAGCAGGGCGCCTCGCGGCACCGCCCCCACGTCCCCGTACCACCAGTACGAGGACGCGGGGGCGGCACCACGATCCACCCGTCTGACCGCGAATCCACCCGGCAACGTTCCGGGCCACGCCACCAAAGATCGTCAGGCCTTCTCGGCTGCCTTGTCGGCGGCCTTCTCCTGGGGCTTCGCGTCCACTCCGGCCTCCTTGCGCTGGAGCGCCGTGATGGGCGCCGGCGCCGCCGTCAGCGGGTCGTAGCCGCCACCCGACTTCGGGAACGCGATGACCTCGCGGATCGAGTCCGCGCCCGCGAGCAGCATGCAGAGGCGGTCCCAGCCGAGCGCGATGCCGCCGTGGGGCGGGGCGCCGTACTTGAACGCGTCGAGCAGGAAGCCGAACTTCTCCTGCGCCTCCTCGGCGCCGATGCCCATGACGTTGAACGCGCGCTGCTGCACGTCGGCGCGGTGGATACGGATGGAGCCACCGCCGAGCTCGTTGCCGTTGAGGATCACGTCGTAGGCGTAGGCCAGCGCCTCGCCCGGGTTCTCCTCGAAGCTGTCGATCCACTCCGGGGTCGGCGAGGTGAACGCGTGGTGCAGCGCCGTCCAGTTGCTGCCGCCGACCGCGACGTCACCGGCCTCGAGCTTGTCGACCGACTCGAACATCGGGAAGTCGACGACCCACGCGAACGCCCACGCGTTCTCGTCGACCAGGCCGACGCGGTGCGCGATCTCGACGCGCGCGGCACCGAGCAGGGCGCGCGCGTCCCGCGGGTCGCCCGCGCCGAAGAAGATGCAGTCGCCGGGGTTGGCGCCGGTGGCCTTCGCGAGACCGTCGCGCTCGGCGTCGGTCAGGTTCTTCGCGACCGGGCCGCCCAGCGTGCCGTCCTCACCGACCAGCACGTACGCGAGGCCCTTGTGGCCGCGCTGCTTCGCGAACTCCTGCCACGCGTCGAGCGTGCGGCGCGGCTGCGAGGCACCGCCCGGCATGACCACGGCACCGACGTACGGCGCCTGGAACACGCGGAACGTCGTGTCCTTGAAGTACTCGGTGAGCTCGGTGAGCTCCAGCTCGAAGCGCAGGTCCGGCTTGTCCGAGCCGTACTTGGCCATCGCGTCGGCGTAGGAGATCCGGCGGAACGGCAGCGGCAGCTCGACGCCCTTGGTCTCCTTCCAGATCGCGGCCAGCAGCTTCTCGGTCAGGCCGATCACGTCGTCCTGCTCGACGAAGCTCATCTCGATGTCGAGCTGGGTGAACTCCGGCTGGCGGTCGGCGCGGAAGTCCTCGTCGCGGTAGCAGCGCGCGATCTGGTAGTAGCGCTCCAGGCCACCGACCATCAGCAGCTGCTTGAACAGCTGCGGCGACTGCGGCAGCGCGTACCAGGAACCCGGACGCAGCCGCGCGGGCACCAGGAAGTCACGCGCGCCCTCGGGCGTCGACCGGGTCAGGGTCGGCGTCTCGATCTCGACGAACTTCTCGGAGTGCAGCACCTCGCGGGCGATGCGGCTGACCTCGGACCGCAGCCGGATGGCCTTGGCCGGCGCGGCGCGGCGCAGGTCGAGGTAGCGGTGCTTGAGCCGCGCCTCCTCGCCCGGCTCGACCTCGCTCTCGACCTGGAACGGCAGCGGCGCGGCCTCGTTGAGGACCTCGAGCTCGCTCACGTAGACCTCGATGGCGCCCGTCGGCAGCTCGGGGTTCTCGCTGCCCTCGGGCCGCGCGCTCACCTCGCCGGTGACCTTGACGACGTACTCGCTGCGCAGCCGGTGCGCGCGCTCCGCCATCTCGCCCTCGCGGAAGACGACCTGCGCGACGCCGCTCGCGTCCCTCAGGTCGATGAAGATGACACCGCCGTGATCCCGCCGGCGAGCGACCCACCCGGTGAGGGTGACGGACTGCCCGGCGTGCTCGGCCCGGAGTGATCCGGCCTCGTGCGTGCGCAACACGGTGGTGGCTCCTTGTAGACGAAGTAAACCTTGCCGTCAAGGCTAGCCGGAGCCACCGACAGATTTTCAGGCAGGGCTTTCTCCCTGCTCAGATGATCTTTTCCAGCACGGCTCCGCCCTGGCCCACGCCGCCGCCCAGCCGGGATCGACCTGCTCGGCGTCGCCCCACTCCGCGATCCGCCGGAGCAGGTCCGCCAGTGCGGCCCGGTGGTCCTCCCGCAGCCGCGGCAGCACCTCCACCACGAACGGCAGCATCGCGGTGGCGGCCGGGCACACGAATCCGCCCTCCTCGTGCACGGTCTCGTCCAGGTCCCGGATGGCCTGCTCGACCACCTCGGGATCGTCCGACAGCAACGCCCTCAGGTGCCCCGGCGTGTCCAGCGCGGGCCCGTAGGCGTGGTCGATCGAGTGCCACGGCACGTCGTCCAGCCCTTCGAGGCTCATCCCAGCTCCAGCAGCACCGACGTGGCGAGCGTCGACACGCGTTGCCCCAGCGACGTCACGCCCTGGTCGTGCACCCGCTCGGCCACGAGATCCCGGTGCTCGCGCGCCATCGCCACGCCCACCAGCCACACCGCGAACGCCCTCAGCCGCACGTCCGGGTCGGCGATCCACACCGGCACGAACGGCACGACCTGGCCCACGTCGGTGGTGTCGCGTTCGAAGAGGCGGCGCAGGTGGTCGAGCGCTTCGGTCCGCCACGGCAGCACGTCCACCAGTGCCAGCACGAGGTCGATGCCGTCGAAGTCCTTGGGGCCCAC
Source organism: Lentzea sp. NBRC 102530 (assembly GCF_030269365.1). Classification (GTDB taxonomy): domain Bacteria; phylum Actinomycetota; class Actinomycetes; order Mycobacteriales; family Pseudonocardiaceae; genus Lentzea. Next base: position 185,674 of record NZ_BSTF01000016.1, on the reverse strand, counting down.
CAGCCAGAGCACGTGCTCCAGCACCTCTTCGTAGCCCATCTCGAACGACCCGGTGGCGAGGAACAGCTCCAGGTCTCCGGTCAGGCCGCGCAGGATCACGTCGGCGTCGGGCCCGGTCGCGGCCGACACGAGCATCCGCGCCGGCTGCTCGACGTCGGGCAGGTCCCGCAGCCACGTCACCGCCGCCTCGTCGCCCCGGCCGGCGTACTCCGTGACGACGATCACCAGGCACAGCCGCGTGGCCGGGTCGAACTCCTCCTCCCAGCGCGCGGACAGGGCGGGCAGCACGGGCGCGCTGTCGCCGAGCCCCTTGCCCAGCACGAACAACACGCCGCGCCGCACCGCCGCCGAGCCGTGGCCGAGCAGCGCGAGCAACGCCGGTTTCGACGCCTCGAACGCGGGCGGCCAGCTCGGGTGCACCCCCGCGGAACCGCTGCCCCCGGCCACCGCGATCGCGCCGCACAGGTTCTCCAGCAGCCACTCGCGGCTGGGGGTGTTGTCGTGCGCGACGAGGTCCAGCAGGAACGGCCACGCCGCCGCCGTCGCCTCGCTGACCTCCCCCGGCTCACCGGTCAGCTGCCGCACCAGTTCCTCGTGCGGCTCGACGGACGTCCTGGCCTGCTTCAGCAACCGAGGAAGGTCGTCGGCGTACCCGTCATGACTGCGCAACCGGTACCAGTCGATCTTCTTGAGACCCTCCACCATGGACGTCAGCATAGGAAAAAGGCCGCGACCGGGGGTCGCGGCCTTCTCGGTGCGGCAGCTCAGCTCACGCGGTGGGCGCGAGGTACAGCAGGCGGTTCGGCGAACCCGAACCCGGGTTCGTCACCTTCGACGGCGTGGACTGGCCGATCAGGTACGAGGCGACCTGGGCGGGCGTCGCGCCGGGGTTCGTCGAGAGGTAGCGAGCGGCGGCACCCGCGACGTGCGGGGTGGCCATCGACGTGCCCGAGATGGTGCTCGTGGCGGTGTCGGAGGTGCTCCAGGACGAGGTGATGTCGCGGCCGGGGGCGAAGATGTCGAGCACCGAGCCGTAGTTCGAGAACGACGAGCGGGCGTCGTTGCGGTCGGTGGAGCCGACCGTGATCGCCTCCGTCACGCGGGCCGGCGAGAAGCCGGACGCGTTGGCGTTGGAGTTGCCCGCCGCCACGGCGAACGTGACGCCCTTGGCGATGGCGTTGCGCACGGCCGTGTCGAGGGTGGCGTTGGCGCCGCCGCCGAGGGACAGGTTCGCGACGGCCGGCTTGGCCGCGTTGGCACCCACCCAGTCGATGCCGGCCGCGACGCCCGCGAGGGTGCCGGAGCCGTTGTTGTCGAGCACGCGGACGGCGACGACCCGAGCGGCCTTCGCGACGCCGTACTGCGAGCCCGCGATGGTGCCGGCGACGTGCGTGCCGTGGCCGTTGCCGTCCTGCGCGACGTTGTCGTTGTCCACGAAGTCACGGCCGTTCACGGCGCGGCCGCCGAACGTGGAGTGGCTGATGCGGACACCGGTGTCGATGACGTACGCGGTCACGCCCGAGCCGGTCGAGGTGTAGCTGTAGGAGCTGTTGAGCGGCAGGTTGCGCTGGTCGATGCGGTCGAGACCCCACGACGGCGGGTTCGTCTGCGTGGCCTGCGTGTGCACGACCTGGTCGGCCTCGACGAAGTCCACCGACGGGTCGGCGGCCAGGCGCTTGGCCTGCTTCTCGGTGAGCTTCACGTTGAAGCCGCCGAAGGTCTTGTACTCGCGCTCGACCGAGCCGCCGAAACGGGAAGCGAGGGCGTGCCCGTTCGTCTTGCCCTCCTTCAGCTTCACGATGAAGGAGCCGGCGATCTTCTCGGGGTGGTTGAGGGACAGCACCTCGCCCTCGGCGGCGTAGGCGCTGGGAACCATCAGAACCGACATGGCGAGGGTCGCCGCGCCGGCACCGGCCAGGAACCGGATCTTTCGCGTCATGATTGCAATCCGTTCTTTGCAGGGGAACGAAGCGCTTTCGACGTTATGGAGAGATCCGGTTCCTGCCAAGGGTGTCTTAGGGATTAAGACGGGCTTGCATTGCCGGACAATTCACCTTTCACAGGGATGGCGGCCAGTAGAGGATACGGTTGACGGGTGGCGTGCCCGCAGTGGCCGTGGTAACCAGCGCGCGCTCGACCTGCGCGGGCGTGGCCGCGCGGTTGCGCTCCAGGTACCGGGCCGCGACACCGGCCGCATGCGGTGCCGCCATTGAGGTTCCGCTCAGCGTGGCGGTCGCGGTGTCCGAAGTGTTCCAGGCGGACGGGATGCCGACGCCCGGCGCGTAGAGGTCCACCAGCGGTCCGTAGTTGGACGAAGGTGCCTTGGTGTCGTTCTGCGTCAACGCTCCCACGCAGATCGCCTGCGAAACCCGTTGCGGCGACGAGTTGACCGGGTCGGTGTTGCTGCCGCCCGCCGCGAGCGTGTACGAGACCCCGGAGTCGATCGACTTCTTCACGGCGGTGTCGAGCGCCGCGGAAGCGCTGCCGCCCAACGACATGTTGGCGACCGCGGGCTTGACGGCGTTGCGCGTCACCCAGTCCACGCCCGCGATGACCCCGGCGATCGTGCCGGACCCGGACCCGTTCAGCACGCGCACGCCCCACACCGTCGCCTGCTTGGCGACGCCGTGCTTGGTGCCGGCGGCGATGCCCGCGACGTGCGTGCCGTGCCCGTTGTCGTCCTGTGCGATCGCGTCGTTGTCGACGGTGTCCCAGCCGTCGCGCGCCCGGCCGCCGAAGTCCGCGTGCGTCACACGCAACCCGGTGTCGATCACGTAGATGTTCACGCCACGACCGGTGGTCGTGTACTCGTAGCGCTGGTTCAACGGCAACGCGCGCTGGTCGATCCGGTCCAGCCCCCACGGCGGGTCGAGCTGGGTGCCGAGCGCGTGCACGACCCCGTCACGCTCCACAGAGGACACGTTGGGGTCGGCCTTCAGCGCACGCAGCTGGGACGAGGACAGCCGCGCGCTGAACCCGTTGAAAACACTCGAATACCTGTACTCGACCGTGCCGCTGAACGACGACACGGCTCCATCCTTGAGCACCACGATGTACGACGACGTGGCCGCGGACGCCGGGGCGACCACGACCGAGGCTGTCAGGGCAGCGACTGCCAGCAGGGCTCTCACGGGCAGGTTTCCTTCCGGTTGCAGGGGAAACGGCCCCGGCTCGCGAGAGGAGCCGGGGCCGCACATCACGGGACTGCCGGGTTCAGCTGGTCGGCGCCCAGTACAGGAGCCTGGTCGTCGTGCTCGGGCCGGGGTTGGTCACCTTGCCGTTGGTGGCGTTGCTCGTGATCGCGGTCGCCACCTGGGCGGGCGTCACGTTCCGGTTGCCCTGCAGGTAGCGGGCCACCACACCGGCGACGTGCGGCGACGCCATCGAGGTGCCGGAGATCGTGTTCGAGGCCGTGTCACTGGTGTGCCAGGCGGAGGTGATGCCGCCGCCGGGTGCGAACACGTCGACGACCGGGCCGTAGTTGGAGAAGGAGGAACGGGCGTCGGTGCGCTCGGTGGAGCCCACGGTCAGCGCCGCCGCCACGCGCGCGGGCGAGGTGTTCGCCGCGTTCGTGTTGGAGTTGCCCGCCGCGACGGCGAACGTCACGCCGCGGGTGATCGCCCCGCTCACGGCGTTGTCGAGCGAGGTGTTCGCGCCGCCGCCCAGCGACATGTTGGCGACAGCGGGTTTGACGTGGTTGTTCGCCACCCAGTTCACGCCGGCGACGACACCGGCGATGGTGCCCGAACCCGAGTTGTTCAGCACGCGGACACCGATGATGGTCGCCTGCTTCGCGACGCCGTAGGAGGTGCCCGCGACGGTGCCGGCGACGTGCGTGCCGTGGCCGTTGCCGTCCTGCGCGACGGCGTCGTTGTCCACGAAGTCGTAGCCGTTGCGGGCGCGGCCGCCGAAGTCGCGGTGGGTGATGCGGACACCGGTGTCGATGATGTAGGCGTTCACGCCGGAACCGGTGGAGTTGTAGGTGTAGCGCTGGTCGAGCGGCAGGGTGCGCTGGTCGATCCGGTCGAGCCCCCACGACGGCGGGTTGACCTGGGTCGCCTGGATGCTGACCACCTGGTCGCGTTCCACGTACTCGACCGCGGGGTCAGCGGCGAGTCTGCGCGCCTGGGCGTCGCTCATCTTCACCGAGAAGCCCTGGAACACGGCGTCGTAGACGTGGCCGACCTGACCGCCGAACCGGGAACCGAGAGCCTGCGCGCTCGCGGTGACCGCGTTGTCCTTGAGCTTGACGATGAAGCTTCCGGCGATGTTCTGACCGGGCGAGACGCGGATCTCGCCCACCGCGGCGGTGGCCGGTGCCGCGAACGCGGCGATCATGACCGCCGAACCCAGCAGAGTTGCAGTCTTGCGCATTGTGCAGTCCTGTTCGTCGCAGGGATGCAGCAGGGAAACCGACGGGCCTATTGGCGGCGTAATAGTCCCGAGATCTGAACCTGGCGGGTTTCCCAGCCGGTGAAAACCGCCGATCGGCTGTACCGCGTTCCCTTTGCTGCCGATAGCCTTCCGATCTTGACTCCGTGAAACCGGAGGACCGATGCTCACGATTTACCCACCGCGCGAGGAGCTCGCCGACCTTCTCGTGACGGGTCCGTTCGCGGACGCGTTGCGGGTCGCGATCCAGGTGCGGGGACTCAGCCTGGAACGGTTGCAGCACCGGCTGAAGGTGCGGGGCGCGCCGATCAGCGTGACGGCGCTGAGCTACTGGCAGTCGGGCAGGCGCAGACCCGAGCGCCCCGAGTCGTTGATGGCCCTCGCGCACCTCGAGGACGTGCTCGGGTTGCCCGAGAGCGCTCTCAGCCGCCTGCTGGGACCACCGCGGCCGCGAGGCCGTTCGCGCAGGCGGGAGCCGTCCGCACGGGCCGCGTGGGACTCCTCCGGCCTGGCGCTGACCGCCCAGCACGACCGGGTGGACGTCGCGGCGTGCGGCGGGGTGCGCGGCGTCCGGTCACGTCAGGTCATGCGGGCGAGTTCCGCCAATGTGGACCGCTGGATCCTTTGTCAGGAAACGGGTTCCGCGCAGCCCGCGCTCACCGCCGTGCGCTCCTGCCGGGTCGGGAGGATCGCCCGCGAACGCACGAACGGCGTGCTCGTCGCGGAGCTGTTGTTCGACGAACCGATCTCCGCGGGCGAGTCCGTCGCGATCGAGTACGAATTGGTCTATCCACATCCGACGGCCGAGCACACGCATTTCCGCCGGTTCGCCGAACGCGTCCACGACTACGTGCTGGAGATCAAATTCCAGGACGCACCGGACGCCTGCGAGCAATTCGCGACCGGCCCCGCCGGAACGGAGGCGGGCGGCGTGGCCCCCGCCGCCGTGGACGACGGGGGTTACGCGCACGCGGCCGCGCTCGACTTCGGTCCCGGCGTCTACGGAATGCGCTGGAGCAGCTCCACGAATGCGCCGGGGTCGTCCACCCAGGGGAAGTGACCGGCACCGGCCTGCAGCGCGAACCGGGCGCCGGGGATCAACGCCGCGTACTCCCGCGCGCGGTTGGGCGGCAGCGCGACGTCGTGCTCGCCGCTGAGGAGAACCGTTGGCACATCGAGCTCTCCCAGCGCCGCGCGCACCTGCGCCGGGTCGAACGCGCCCTCGGCGTAGAACTCGGCGGCGGCCTCGTCGTTGCGCGGGTGGTCTTCGAGCGCGCGTGCGGCGTCGTCCCAGCGCCCGTGGTGGAACGGGGCGATCTTCGCGAACGCGTCCTCGCTGAGGTTCCCGGCCCAGATCTCCTCGAACCCCTGGATCGCCTCGGCGTACCAGGGTTCTGCCGACCGCCGCAGCGCCACCGCGCGGCGGTCGTCGTCGGTCACGTCGATGCCGACCACGCGCGCACTGGGCGCGATGAGCACGAGTTCCTCGACGTGCCGCGGAAAACGGGTCGCGTACAGGATGGCGAGCGTGCCACCCGCGGAGTGCCCGAGCAGCCGCAGCCGGTCGAGCCCCAGGTGCTGCCGCAACGCCTCGACGTCGTCGGCGACGTGGTCGGCGCGGTAGCTGTCCGCCTTCTCCGATTCGCCGGTACCGCGCAGGTCCAGCCTGATCACGTCGCGCAGCGGCAGGCCGCCCAGGTACGACGAGGCCTGCATCGGCCCGCCGGGCAGGCAGATCACCGGGTCGTCGGCCTCGCCGTGGTGGACGAGGCCGACGCCGTTCGAAGTGAAGGTCCCCATGCCCCGCAGTGTGTCAGTAGGACCGGGGAAGCTTCAGCGAGTTCTGCGCGACGAAGTTGAGCACCATCTCCCGCGACACGGGCGCGATCCGGGACAACCGCGACGACGCGAGCATCGAGGCGAGGCCGTACTCCCGGCTCAGCCCGTTGCCGCCGTGGATCTGGATCGCCTGGTCGACCGCGGCCGCGATGGCCTCGCCCGCCGCGTACTTGGCCATGTTCGCGGCCTCGCCCGCCTCCTTGTCGCGGCCGGAGTCGTAGAGCGCGGCGGCCTTCTGCGTCATCAGCCGGGCGAGTTCGATCTCGACGTGGACCTTCGCGAGCGGGTGCGCGAGGCCCTGGTGAGCACCGATCGGCGTGTCCCAGACCTGCCGCTCCTTCGCGTACTTCACGGCCTTGGCGACCGCGAGCCGCGCGGACCCGGTGGCCATGCTCGCACCCATGATCCGTTCGGGGTTGAGCCCGGCGAAGACCTGCAGCAGCCCCTGGTCCGGCGAGCCGACGACCGCGTCGGACGGCAGCCGGACGTCGTCGAAGAACAGCGTGAACTGCTTCTCCGGCATGAACAGGTCCATGTCGATCTCCTGCCGGGTGAAGCCCTCGGCGTTCGTCGGGACGACGACGAGCACCGGTCCGGTCTCCAGGATCGCGACGACGAGCACCGCGTCGGCCTCGTCGACGCCGGAGATGTAGGTCTTGCCGCCCTTCAGCACCCAGTCGTCGCCGTCGCGGCGCACGCTCGTGCGGAGCTTGTGCGAGTTCGACCCCGCGTCCGGCTCGGTGATCGCGAACGCCATCTTGAGCGTGCCGTCCGCGAAACCGGGCAGCCACTTGGCCTTCTGCTCGTCCGTGCCGAACCGGGCGATCACCGTCGCGCAGATCGCCGGCGAGACCACCATGAGCAGCAACGGACAGCCCGCCGCCGCGAGCTCCTCGCACACCGCCGCGAGGTCACCGATGCCGCCGCCACCACCGCCGAACTCCTCCGGTACCGCGACGCCGAGGTAGCCGAGTTTGCCGGCCTCCTCCCACAGTTCGGTGGTCTTCTCCCCCGCCCTCGCCTTGGCGGTGAAGTAGTCGTGGCCGTACTTCGCGCCGAACTCGGCGACGGCCTTGCGCAGCGCGATCCGCTCTTCGGACTCGACGAAGCTCACTGTTCCTCCACTACGACCAGGACGTCTCCGGCGTTGACCTGCTGGGCGTTCTCCACGAGCAGTTCGGTGACCGTGCCCGCGTTCGTCGCGAGCACGCGGTGTTCCATCTTCATCGCTTCCAGCACCAGGAGTTCGGCACCGGCTTCGACGGAGTCGCCCTGCGCGACGCTGACCCGGACCACGGTGCCGGGCATCGGCGCGACGGTCGCGCCGGGCGCGAGCTTCGTCTCCGGCTCGGGGAAGCGCGGCACGACCTTCAGCGTCACCGATCCGCGCGACGAGTCGACCTCGACCACGTCGCCGTAGCGGGCCACGTGGAACGGCACCCGCACGCCGTCCAGGTCCAGCACGACCGTGTCCGGCGTGGCCTGCGCCGGGTCGTACTCGACCTCGACCAGCTCCTCGCCGTGCAGGAACCTCGCCTTCGGCCGCTGCGACCGGACGTTGCGCCAGCCCAGCGGCAGGTGACCGATCCTCCGCGTCGCGGCGGACGCCAGCGCCGCCGCGAGCGCAAACGGTTGCGGGTCAACGGACCTGCTGAAGTCGTGCTCGTCGAGGAACCCGGTGTGGGTGTCGCCGTTCAGGAAGTCGGCGTCGCTCACCACGTCCACGAGCAGCTGCCGGTTCGTCACCAGCCCGTGGATCCGCGCGTTCTCCAGCGCCGTCACGAGCTTGCGGGCCGCGGCCCTGCGGGTCGGCGCGTACGCGATCACCTTGGCCAGCATGGGGTCGTAGTGCACCGACACCACCGAGCCGTCCTCGACGCCGCTGTCCAGCCGCACGTCGCCGGGCACCTCGAACCGGTGCAGCGTGCCGCTCGCGGGCCGCCAGTCGTGCGCGGGGTCCTCGGCGTACAGCCGGACCTCGATCGCGTGCCCGCGCGGTTCCGGTGCCTCCGCGGGCAACCGCGCGCCCTCGGCGATCCGCAGTTGCCACTGCACCAGGTCCACGCCGTACACGAACTCGGTGACCGGGTGCTCGACCTGCAGCCGCGTGTTGACCTCCAGGAAGTGGAAGTCCTCGCCCTTCAGCATGAACTCGACGGTGCCCGCGCCGACGTACCCGATCGACTCGGCCGCCGCCGTGGCCGCCGCGAACAGCCGCTGCCGCACGTCGTCGCCGACCGCCGGGCTCGGTGACTCCTCGACGATCTTCTGGTGCCTGCGCTGGATCGAGCACTCGCGTTCGCCGAGCGCCCACACCGTGCCGTGCGCGTCGGCGAGGACCTGCACCTCGACGTGCCGCGCCTGCTCCAGCAACGGCTCGCAGAACACCGTGGGGTCGCCGAACGCCGACTCGGCCTCGCGCCGCGCACTGGCGAGCGCGTCCGCGAACCCGGACCTCTCCCGGACGATCCGCATGCCGCGCCCGCCACCACCGGCGGACGCCTTGATCAGCACCGGGAACTCGGTGACGGTCTCGGGATCGAGTTCGGGCAACGTCGGCACGCCGGCCGCCGCCATCCGCTTCTTGGCCGCGACCTTCGAGCCCATCGCCTCGATGGAGTCAGGCTCCGGCCCGACCCACGTGAGTCCCGCGGCCTGCACCTTGCGGGCGAAGCCGGCGTTCTCGCTGAGGAATCCGTAGCCGGGGTGCACCGCGTCGGCACCGGCCTTGACCGCCGCCTCCACGAGCAGGTCGGCCCGCAGGTAGGTCTCGGCGGGCGACGCGCCGGGCAGCCGGACCGCGAAGTCGGCCTCCCGGACGTGCGGCGCGTCGGCGTCCGGGTCGGAGAACACGGCGACCGTGCGGATGCCGTTGTCCTTGCAGGTGCGGATGATCCGGCGGGCGATCTCGCCGCGGTTGGCGATCAGCAGACTCTTGATCATCTCGCTCACATCCGGAAGACGCCGAAGCCGTCGGCGCCCCTGATCGGTCCGCTGTGGACAGCGGAGAGGCACAAGCCGAGCACGGTCCTGGTGTCGCGCGGGTCGATCACGCCGTCGTCGTAGAGCTTCCCGGACAGGAACGGCGCGAGCGACTGCTCCTCGATCTGCGCCTCCACCATCCTGCGCATGGCGGCGTCGTGCTCCTCGTTGTACTCCTGTCCCTTGGCCATCGCGGCCTGCCGCCCGACGATCGACAGCACGCCCGCGAGCTGGGCCGGGCCCATCACGGCCGACTTGGCGTTGGGCCACGTGAACAGGAACCGCGGGTCGTACGCCCGGCCGCACATGCCGTAGTTGCCCGCGCCGTAGGAGGCGCCCATCGTGATCGTCAGGTGCGGCACCCGGCTGTTCGAGACGGCGTTGATCATCATCGAGCCGTGCTTGACGATGCCGCCCTGCTCGTACTGCGCGCCGACCATGTACCCGGTGGTGTTCTGCAGGAACACCAGTGGCGTGTCGCTCTGGTTCGCCAGCTGGATGAACTGCGTGGCCTTCTGCGACTCCTCGCTGAACAGCACACCCCGCGCGTTGGCGAGGATGCCGACCGGATAGCCGTGGATGCGCGCCCAGCCGGTGACGAGGCTGTTGCCGTACAACGGTTTGAACTCGTCGAAGTGCGAACCGTCGACCAGCCGCGCGATGACGTCGCGCGGGTCGAACGGCACCCGCTGGTCCTCGGAGACGACGTCGAGGATGCTCTCCGCGTCGAACAGCGGCTCCTCGACGGCGGCGGGGTCGGGCCCGAGCTTGCGCCAGTTCAGCCGCGCGACCACCCGCCGTGCCAGCCGGATCGCGTCGGTCTCGTCCTCGGCGACGAAGTCCGCGAGCCCGGACGTGGCGCCGTGCATCGTCGCGCCGCCCAGCGACTCGTCGTCGGCGTCCTCGCCGGTCGCCATCTTGACCAGCGGCGGACCGCCCAGGAACACCTTGGAGCGGTCCTTGATCATGATCACGTAGTCGGACATGCCCGGCACGTAGGCACCACCGGCTGTCGCGTTGCCGAACACCGCCGTGACCGTCGGGATGCCCGCCGCGGAGAGCCTCGTCAGGTCGCGGAACGCCCGCCCGCCGGGGATGAAGATCTCGCTCTGCGTCGGCAGGTCCGCGCCGCCCGACTCGACCAGGCTGACCAGCGGAAGCCGGTTCTGCAACGCGATGTCGTTGGCCCGCAGCGACTTGCGCAACGTGTACGGGTTCGACGAGCCACCGCGCACCGTCGGGTCGTTCGCGACGATCACGCACTCGACGCCCTCGATCCGCCCGATGCCCGTGACGCACGAGGCGCCGACCGGGAAGTCGGTGCCCCACGCGGCGAGCGGGGACAGCTCCAGGAACGGGCTGTCCTCGTCGATCAGCAGCTCGACCCGTTCGCGGGCGAGGAGCTTGCCGCGCTTGTGGTGCCGTTCGACGTACTTCGGCCCACCTCCGGCCAGCGCTTTGGCGTGTTCGGCGTCGAGGCCCGCGATCTTCGCGAGCAGCGCCTCCCTGTTGCCCATCAGGCGAACCCCAATCGTCGTGCCGCGAGCTCGGTCATCACTTCACTCGCCCCGCCCCCGATGCCGAGGATGCGGGCGTCCCGGTAGTGACGCTCCACTTCGGACTCCCGCATGTACCCCATGCCCCCGTGCAACTGCACCGCCTCGTCGACCACGGCGCCGCACGCCTCGACGGCGGCGTTCTTCGCGAAGCAGACCTCGGTCACGCAGTCCTCACCGCGTTCGATCCGCGCCGCGACCTCCCGCGTGTACGTCCGCGCCAGGTCGATCCGTTGCGCCATCGTGGCGAGCTTGTGCCTGATCACCTGGTTCTTGATGAGCGGCTTGCCGAACGTCTCGCGGTGGCGCGTCCACTCGACGGTCAGGTCCAACGCCCGTTGCGCGGTGGCGTACGCCTCGACCGCCATCGTCACGCGTTCGACCTGGAACTGCCGCATGATCTGCGCGAACCCCTGGTTCTCCTCGCCGACCAGGTTCGCGACCGGCACCCGCACGTCGTCGAAGTGCAGTTCGGCGGTGTCGCTGCAGTGCCAGCCCATCTTGTCGAGCTTGCGCCGGGTGAACCCGTCCTCGACCACCAGCAGCGAGATGCCCTGGTAGCCCTCACCGCCGGTGCGCACCGCGGTCGTGACGAAGTCCGCGCGGCACCCGGAGGTGATGAAGACCTTCTCGCCGTTGACGACGTAGTGGTCGCCGTCGCGGCGCGCGGTGGTCCGGATGGCCGCGACGTCGGAGCCGGCACCGGGTTCGGTGACGGCGAGGCTGCCGATCTTCTCGCCCCGGATCGCGGGCTTCGCGAACCGCTCGATCAGATCGTCGTTGCCGGACTGCCAGATGTGCGGGATGGCGATGCCGAGCGTGAACAACGCCGCCATCACCCCCGACGAGCCGCCGTTCTGGATGATCTCCTCGGTCAGCGCGACCGAGTCGAGCAGGTCGCCGTGCTCGAACCCGATGCCGAGCAGGTCGAGCGCCGCCGCCTTCTCGTGGAGTTCGCGCGGGATCTCGCCGTCGCGTTCCCACTGGTCGAGGTGCGGCACGATCTCCTTGCGGGTGAAGTCCGCGACGAGTTGCCGGAGTTCCTTGCGCTCGAACAGGTCCCTCGTGATCACAGCAACTCCTCCGGGATCTCGACAACCCTCGCCCGCAACCACTCGCCGAGTGCCTTGGCCTGCGGGTCGAACCGGGTGCTGCTCGCCACGCCGTCACCGAGCAGGCCGTGCAGCACGAAGTTGAGCGCTTTCAGGTTCGGCAGCTCGTACCGGCTCACGTCCTGCGCTTCCGGCAGCAGCTCCTTGAGCTTCTCGACGGTCAGGAACCCGGTGAGCCACGCGAAAGCCGCGTCCGATCGCACCCACACGCCGAGGTTCGCGTCGCCGCCCTTGTCCCCGCTGCGCGCACCCGCGATCGTTCCCAACGGCCTCTTCACAGCATCACCGCCTCGGCGCTGACCTCGTCGCGGTGCACGTAGGCCGCCCGGTAGACCCCGAACGGCGTGCCGTCGCCCGGCGGCGCGGTCACGTGGAACCCGGGGTAGCTCGCGAGCGCCAGCTCGATGGCCGCCCGGCTGAACCCCTTGGCCCGCTTGGGGTCTGCGGTCTTGATCATGACGTGCAACAACGCGCTGGCCTGCTCCTCGGTCGCCGCGTCGGCCTGGTCGGTCCGCGCCAGCGTCCACGTCAGGCCGTCGTCACCGATCGCGTCGTGCAGCTGCCGTCGCACCAGCTCGGCCTTGGCCTCGACATCCAGTCCGGTGAGGACGAACGTGGTCGAGTTCCGGAAGCCGCCCAGCGTGTTCAGGCACACCTTGAGCGTGTCCGGCGGCGGAGAACCCCGGACGCCGCTGATCCGGACCCCGCGCTCGTGTTCTTCGAGCCGGATCGTGTCGAAGTGCGTGGTGACGTCCGGCCCGAGGTACTCCGGCGCGCCGATCTCGTACAGCAGCTGTGCCGTCACGGTGTCGACGGTGACCGCGCCACCCGTGCCGTCGTGCTTGGTGATCAGCGACGACCCGTCCTCGTCGATCTCCGCGATCGGGAAACCCGGTCGGGTCACGTCGATCTCGGTGAAGAACGAGTAGTTGCCACCCGTGGCCTGCGTGCCGCATTCCAGCACGTGGCCCGCGACCGTGGCGCCCGCCAGCCGGTCCCAGTCGTCGCGCGCCCAGCCGAAGTGCGCCGCCGCGGGCCCCACGACCAGGCTGGCGTCGGTGACGCGGCCGGTGACCACGACCTGTGCGCCCTGGTTCAGGCACTCCGCGATCTCCCACGCGCCGAGGTAGGCGTTGGCGGTGAGCGCGTCGGGAAACCGGGCCTTGAGGTCGTCGCCGGTCACGTAGCCGACCTTGGCGTCGAGCTTGCGCGCCAACCCCTCCGGGTTCAGCCCGCCGGCGTTCACGACGATCTTGACGCCCCGGTCGAGCGCCAGCGCCAGGCAGTCCTCCATCTGCCGCAGGAACGTCTTCGCGTACCCCAGCGACGAGTCCTTCATCCGGTCGCGCCCGAGGATCAGCATGGTCAGCTCGGCGAGGTAGTCGCCGGTCAGGACGTCGAGCTCACCGCCCTCCAGCTGCTCGCGCATCGCGGACAGGCGGTCGCCGTAGAAGCCGGACGCGTTGCCGATCCGGATCACCGTCCACCACCGGGAGGCCCCGCGAAGGCCTGCGCGATCGGCACCCACTCCTGCGCGACCGGCCCGACGGCCTCGATCGCGAGCTCCTCGCGGTTGCGCCGCTGCGTCACCAGCCACGCGAAGTCCAGCGCGGGCCCGGAAACCCGGTTCTCCGCGTCCTGCGGCCCCCACGTCCACAGCTCACCGGACGGCCCGGTCAGCTCGACCCGCACCGGCACCTCCGGCACCGCCAGCCCGTTGAGCAGGAACGCGAACCCCATCGTCCGCACCCCGATGTGGCACACGTGCTTGATGCGCGCGGTCGGCTCCCGCACGACGCCCAGCGCGTCGGCGACGTCCTGGCCGTGCGCCCAGGTCTCCATGATCCGCGCGGTGGCCATCGACGCCGGGCTCATCGGCGGCCCGAACCAGAGGATCTTGCCCTCGGCCTTCGCGAGGTGCTCCCGCAGCGCCGCGCGGCTGTCCCGCCACAGCTCCACCAGGTCCGGCAGCACGGCCGCCTCGGCCGCCGTCCGGTCCACGATGTCGGCGGTCAGCGGCTGCGCCTTGAACGCCTCGGGGTCGGTGATGGCGAGGATCGCCGCCTTGTCCGTCCACATGAGATGACCGATCTGGTGCCCGACGGTCCAGCCCTCCGCCGGCGTCGGCACCGAGAAGTCGGCGCCCTGGACGATCTCGTCCAGCGAGCGCGACTCGGCGTCGAGATCGGCCAGCAGTTCCGTGATCACAGCTGTTCCTCCAGCATCCTCGCCCAGTACCGCACGACGTGCGCGCGGCGCTTGGCGTCGTCAGCGAGTTGGTTCGCCAAAGCCAGCCCGCGCACCAGGTCCAGGGTGGCCTGCACCGCGTCCTTCACGCCGGGCTCGCTGTCGTCCACGTCGAGCAGTTCCAGCGCGAGCCGGTACACCTCGCGCCCCAGCCGTGCCTGCAACTCGAGCACCTGCGTGCGCAGTTCGGGATCGGTGCGCGCCGCCACCCACAGCTCCAGCGCGGCGGTGAACAGGTCGCTCGCGTGGAAGTCCGCGATCAGCTCCACGACGGCATGGGTGCTCTTCTCGGCGATCTCCGCGCGCCGCCTGAGCACCTCGACGCTCTCCGCACCGACGTGCTCCACGGCCGCCGCCACCAGCTCACCGCGCGTGCGGAAGTGGTGCAGCTGGGCGCCGCGGGAGACGCCCGCGCGTTCGGCCACCTCGGTCGTCGTGGTGCCCGACCAGCCGCGTTCCACCAGGCACTCGACGGTCGCCTCCATCAGCTTCCGCTTCGTCTCCCGCGTGCGGTCCGCCTGGCGCTGCCTCGTCTCCACGCGGCCGAGTCTTCCGCCGAACAAACAAACAGTCAAGACTGCTTGTAAGTACGCTTGCTAGCGTCCGCGACCGATGAGCATCGTGGAACGCCTGCGCGCCGCCGGCTGCGTCTTCGCCGAAGAGGAGGCCGCGCTACTCGAAGAGGCCGCCGAGTCGCCGCGGCACCTGGAAGAGCTGGTGACCCAACGGGTCAACGGCCTGCCACTCGAACACGCCGTCGGCTGGGCGATGTTCTGCGGGCAGCGGATCGTGGTCACCAGGGGCGTCTTCGTCCCCCGCCACCGCACCGAACTCCTGGTGGACCTCGCCACCGACCTGAACCCGTCCGTCGTCGTCGACCTGTGCTGCGGCTCGGGAGCGGTCGGCGCCGTGCTCCAGCACCGGCTGCCGCACGCCGAGGTGCACGCAGCCGACATCGACCCCGTGGCTGTCGCGTGCGCGCGCCAGAACCTCGCCGACGTCCACGAGGGCGACCTGTTCGACGCCCTCCCTCCCCACCTCAAGGGCACCATCGACGTCATCGTCGCCAACGTCCCGTACGTGCCGACCCTCGACATCCCGTTCATGCCGGTCGAAGCCCGCGACCACGAGGCCCGCGTGGCCCTGGACGGCGGCACGGACGGCCTGGAGGTCCTGCGCCGGGTGGCCGTCCAGGCGGTGACCTGGCTGCGGCCCGGCGGGCACCTGCTGAGCGAGACCAGCGAGCGCCAGGCCCCTGCCGCACTGGTCGCGTTCACCGCCGCAGGACTCACTGCCAAGCTCGTGACCAGCGAGGACAGCAACGCGGTGGTCGGACGCCGCTAAGTTCCGTACAATGTACGGTATGTCGTACGACGAGGTCATGCAG
The DNA here is from genome assembly GCF_030269365.1 of Lentzea sp. NBRC 102530. Taxonomy (GTDB): domain Bacteria; phylum Actinomycetota; class Actinomycetes; order Mycobacteriales; family Pseudonocardiaceae; genus Lentzea. The sequence continues at coordinate 170,159 of NZ_BSTF01000016.1, read as the reverse complement.
TGGTTCGAGAAGTGGGACGCGCTCGCGGTGGAGGGCGACGTCGAGGCGATGGCCGACATGGCGCTGTTCCCGATCAACACGGTCACCGACGGCTCGGCGACGTCGTGGGACCGCGAGACGTTCCTCAGGGAGATGGGCGCCCAGCTGGGCGGAGACGTGCAGATGGAGTCCACCAGGACGCCGCACTTCATCAACGACAACCTGGTCTTCGTCATCACGGACGGCACGATCAACGGGATGACGGTGCGCTACGGCGACCTGCTCACGCGGGTCGGCGGCGAGTGGAAGTTCCAGACGATGGCCCAGGGCGGGTGGGCCTAGCGCGCAGACGGCCCCGGGGAAGAGGGCGTCCGCGTCCAGCGATGATCACAGCAGGGTGAGTTGTTCCTGGTCCACGCGGGGCGCCGGCACACCGACCGGCAGGCTTCCGTCGGGCCACACGCCGTCGTCGTCGCCGGGCACCCCGGTGACGGCGTCGGTGGAACGCCCGCGTGGCGCCAGCCCGTGCTTCTCGATCAGCGGGACCACGCGCGCGGCCAGCCGGGCGCGGTACCGCTTGTCCACGTAGGACCGGTTGCCGTACAGGTACCGGTACGTCTCCACGAGGTCCGGGTGCTCGCGTCGCAACCAGGTCGCGAACCACTCCTTCGCCCCGGGCCGCAGGTGCAGCGGCAGCACGGTGACGCCCGTGGCACCCGCCGCCGCGATCTGCTCCAGCAGGAAGTCCAGCTGCTCCACCGAATCCGTCAACTCGGGCAGCACCGGCGCGACGAACACCCCGCACGGCAGGCCCGCCTCACGGACCTTGCGCACCAGCTCCAGCCGCGCGGCCGGCGTCGGCGTGCCCGGCTCCAGCGACTTGTGCAGGTCGCGGTCCATCAACGCGAGCGAGACGGCGATCCCGACCGGCACGACCTCCGAAGCCGCGGTGAGCAACGGCAGATCACGCGCCAGCAGGGTGCCCTTCGTGAGGATCGAGAAGGGCGTGCGGGAGGCGGTCAGCGCCTCGATGATCCCTGGCATCAAGGCGTACCGCCCCTCCGCCCGCTGATAGGGGTCGGTGTTCGTGCCGAGCGCCACGTGTTCCTGCTTCCAGCGGGACGACCGCAGCTGGCGCGACAGCACCTCCCCCGCGTTGACCTTGACGATCAGCTGGTTGTCGAAGTCCTTGCCGGTGTCCAGGTCCAAATAGGAATGAGTCTTGCGGGCGAAGCAGTTGTGGGACACGATCCCGTTCGCGATGAAGTCCGCGGTGCCGGTCGAGATGTCGTAGAGGGTCTTCTCCCCCAACGGTTCCACGGACACGACGCCGAGCGGCTGCTGCGACTTGATGGCCACGCCGTCGATGTCGCGCTTGCGGGTGATCGCCGGGTCGACGGTGTGGAAGAAGCGCAGGTTCTCCCGCAGCCCGCCGCGCAGCCGCACGACCCGCACACCACGACGGCGGCGCAGCTCCTCGATCGCGAAGTCGAAGTCGAAGTGCTTCAACGCCAGGCAGATCGCTTCCAGCACGGTGGCGTTGCGCGTCGAGAGCCGCAGGATGCTGCGCGAGCAGGTCCCGAGGTAGTCGAACGCGCCCGCCAGGAATCCCTTGAGCCAGTCCGGGTTCGGGGCTATCTGCCAGTGCGCGAGCTCGCGCACCTGGTGCAGAAATCCCCTCCCTTCTCGCACTCCGAAGTAGTCGAGGTACTCCTGAGTGCGGTCCATGGCCTCGATGTCGGCGACCGGGATGCGGAAGTCGGTTTCGTCGTCGACCATGCCGCGCAGGTAGCCGCGGCGGTAGTCGTCGGTCACGGCGGGCTGCTCGACGAAAGCCCCCGTGCCCATCAGCTTGTTGCCCGTCGTGAGGTGCGGGCGGCGGCCCACACCGGCGGTCTCGCCGGTCACGTGCTTCCAGCCGCGGTCGGTCAGGAACCGGTGGTCCCCGGACGCGACGACGGTCGTGCCGTCCTCCAGCGTCAGCCGGTACGCCTGCTTGCGCGTCTCCCAGTGCGCGAGCACGGTCGTGAGCTTGTAGCGCCGGTAGTTGCCGACGAGTTCGGTGCCGTAGATCTCATCGCCCGCACGCAGCTCGGACAGCGGTTTCGTGCGACCGTTGCCCATGAGGATCGGCGTGTCGCCCGCCATGCAGTACGTGCAGGCGTGGGAACAGCCGCGGTACGGGTTCACCGTCCACGAGAACGGCAGCGACGACCCCGGTACCCCGTTGAGCACGGATTTGGCGCGGACCTCGTGGAACACCACGTCCGCGAACTCAGGAGTTCGTACGCTGCGCACCAGTCCCGGTAGCCCCGGTAGTGCCTGCTGCGGCTCTGCCTCGAGTTTCTGCCCGTCCCATCGCACAACACCGATTCGAACACATGTTCGAACGGCGGTCAAGGAGCGCACGTGTCACCCATTGAGGTAGCAGGCTTCATCACCGGCGCACTGTGCGTGTGGCTGGTCGCGCGCCAGAACCCGTGGAACTGGCCCATCGGGATCGCCAACAACGTGGCGTTCCTCGTGCTGTTCTGGGGCAGCGGCCTGTACGCCGACTCCGGCCTCCAGATCGTCTACATGGCACTCGCGCTCTACGGCTGGTGGGCGTGGGTGCGCGGCGGCGAGCAGCACTCGACGTTGCACGTCAGCCGCACGACCCGGACGCAGTGGCTGTGGCTCGCGGTGGCCGGCGTGCTCGGCACCGCGCTGCTGCACTGGATCCTCGTCAGCAACGGGTCGACGGTGCCGTTCTGGGACGCGATCACGACCGTGCTGTCGCTGCTCGCGACCTGGGGCCAGACGCGCAAGAAGGTCGAGTGCTGGTGGCTGTGGATCGCCGCGGACATCATCTACGTGCCGCTGTACGCCTACAAGGAGCTGTACCTGACGGCCGTGTTGTACGTGGGGTTCATGGTGCTGTGCGTGATCGGCCTGCGCAGCTGGACGAAGGACATCAGGACCACCGAGGTGCCCGCGTGAAGGAGTTCGCGCACGCGCTGGTGCTCGGGAAGTTCTACCCACCGCACAACGGACATCACCACCTCGTCGAGATGGCGGCGGCCAGCAGCGAACGCACGACCGTGACCGTTCTGGCCGCTTCGCACGAAACGATCCCGCTCGAACACCGCGTGCGCTGGCTGACGGAGACGCACGCGCAGACGCCAGGTGTGCGGATCATCGGCGACCTCGACGACCACCCGATGGACTTCGACTCCGACGAGATCTGGGACCTGCACGTCGCCCTCACCCGCGCGGTGCTGGCCAGAAGGGCCATCGCGGACGGCGAACCGGGCAACGCCCGCGTCGACGCCGTGTTCTCCAGCGAGAAGTACGGCGACGAACTCGCCCGCCGGCTCGGCGCCCGGCACGTGCTGGTCGACCTCGACCGCCTCACCCACCCGGTCTCCGGCACGGCCGTGCGCACCGACCCGGTGGCGAACTGGCACCACCTCGCTCCCGCCACCCGGCGCGGACTGGGCCGGAAGGTCGTGGTGCTCGGCGCGGAGAGCACCGGCACCACCACGTTGTCGAAGCAGCTGGCCGACCACTTCGGAGCGCCCTGGATCGCCGAGTACGGCCGCGAGCACACCGAGCACAAGCTGACCGCCGCCCGGTCGTTCGCGCCGGACGCCACCCTGGACGGTCTGGTGTGGACGCTGGGCGACTTCGAAGACGTCGCGCACGAACAGGAACGCCGGATCCAGGCCGAGACCGCGCCGCTCGTGATCGCGGACAACGACGCGTTCGCCGCCACCGTCTGGGGCGAGCGCTACCTGGGGTTCCGGCCGGAGATCCCCCTGGGCAGCGAACCGGACCTGTACCTGCTGACCGACCACGTGGGCGTTCCGTTCGAACAGGACGGCTGGCGCGACGGCGAGCACCTGCGCTCGTGGATGACCGGCGTGTTCGAACGGGAGCTCGCGGCGCGCGGGGTGCCGTGGCTCAAGCTCACCCGGGACAGGTTCGCCACCGCCGTGACCGCGATCGAACACCTCATGCGGCAGGATGTCGCGCGTGGGTCACGGTCACGGGCATAGCCACGCGCTGAGCGAGGAACCGGCATCGCAGCGCGTGCGCACGTTGCTGGTGTGGCTGCTGGTGCCGCTGGCGCTGGCCACGATCGTCGGCGCGGCGCTGCTCTACCCGTTCGGGGTCGAGCAGAAGACCGGCGCCGAGGTCGGCCTCAACCAGACGCCGGTCGAGGCCGTCGTCACGGGTCTCGCCGAGAACTGCGGTGAGAAGTGCGTCGCGATCACCGTGAAGATGACCGACGGCCCCTCGCCCGGCCAGAGCATCACGATCCCGAGCGTGAAGGGGCCCGGCGCGCCGAGCTTCGAGCTGGGCGACGAGGTCGTGCTGTCCTATTCGGGCACCCAGCCGCAGGCCGCCGAGTCGTACCAGATCGTCGACTACCAGCGCGGCTGGTCGCTCGCGGTGCTGGCGCTGCTGTTCGCGGCCGCCGTGCTGCTGCTCGGGCGCTGGCAGGGACTCGCGGCGCTGGGCGCGTTGCTGCTGAGCTTCGTGGTGCTGGTGCTGTTCATCATGCCGTCGATCCTGGCGGGCGAGAACCCGCTGATGGTGGCGGTGGTCGGCGCCGGACTGATCATGTTCGTGGTGCTGTACCTGACGCACGGGGTCTCGGCGCGCACGTCGACGGCCGTGCTGGGCACGATGGTCAGCCTCGCGCTGATCGGGGTGCTGGGCGCGTTGTTCTCGGCGCTGTCGAACCTGACCGGCCTGGACGACGACACCGCGAACCTCGTCCGGCTGCTCGGCACCGACATCGACACCCGCGGCCTGCTGCTCGCGGGCACGTTGATCGGCGCGCTGGGCGTGCTGGACGACGTCACGGTCACGCAGACCAGTGCCGTGTGGGAGCTGCGGCGGGCGAACGACGAGCTGACCTGGCGGGAGCTGTTCGCGGCGGGCTCGCGGATCGGCCGCGACCACATGTCGTCCGTGGTGAACACGCTGGTGATGGCCTACGCGGGTGCCGCGCTGCCGTTGCTGCTGGCGATCTCGCTGGCCGGCCGCTCGATGGGCGAGATCCTGACCGCGCAGCAGATCGCGCAGGAGATCGTCCGGACCCTGGTCGGCAGCATCGGCCTGGTGGCGGCGATCCCGGTCACGACGGCGCTCGCCGCGCTGGTCGCGGTGCGCCAGGAGGTCACCCCGATCGCGGCACCCGAACCGGAACCCTCGGAACCCGAACCTGCGCCGAAGACGGTGAAGCGCGCGAAGCCGGAGCCCCGGCCCGCGCGCATCGAGGGCGACCTGTTCACCGGCTACGACCCCGACAAGGGGCCGTGGGTGCGGCCTAGCCGGCCAGCAGCACGAAGAGCAGCGCCAGCGAACCCGGCACCACCTGCACGAAGAAGATCTTCCGGCTCGCCGTGAACGTGCCGTAGACGCCCGCGACGATCACGAACACCGTGAACAGCACGGACGCGCCGAAGTCCTGGCGGATGAGCGCGTAGATCAGACCGGCCGCGAGGAACCCGTTGTACAGGCCCTGGTTCGCCGCGAGCGCCTTGGACTCCTGCGCGAACTCGGGCGTCAGGCCGAACGCCTTCTGCCCGCGCGGGGTCGTCCAGAGGAACATCTCCAGCACCACGATGTAGATGTGGATCAACGCCACGAGGGCGAGCAGAACGCCTGCGATGACCTGCACTTGGGTTCCTCCTCAGAGCTGACACACGCGGTGAGACAATAGAGCAGTGGGAAGACAACGGCCCGACACAGAGGCGATCACCGAGTCGATCGACTCCGGCGTGGCGGAGCTGGTCCCCGACCTCGGTGGACGGAACTCCTGGACGTTGCGGGTCAACGGAACCCCACAGTCGCATGTGGACCTGGACGACCCGACCTACCTGGAGTTCGAGTACGTCCGCAGGCTGGGTCACATCGTCGATCTCACCGCGCCCTCACGTGTGCTCCACCTCGGTGGTGGCGCTCTCACGCTAGCGCGCTACGTGGCCGATCTACTGCCTCGCGCGTCTCAGCAGGTGGCGGAGATCGACGCGGGCCTGATCGCGTTCATCCGCCGCGAGCTGCCGCCGCCCTCCCGCGTGCGGATCACCACGGGCGACGCCCGCGCGGTGCTGGTCAAGGCCCGTCCCGGCTCGTTCGACCTGATCGTGTCGGACTGCTTCGCGGGCGCCCGCACCCCCGCGCACCTGACGTCGGTGGAGTTCGTGCGCCAGGCGTCCGCCGCGCTGGCCCCGGACGGCATCTACGCCGCGAACATCGGCGACGGCAACGGTCTCCAGTTCGCCCGCTCCCAGTGCGCCACCGTGCGCGACGTGTTCGAGCACGTCTGCGTGATGGCCGAACCGGGCGTGTTCCGCGGCCGCCGCTTCGGCAACTTCGTGATCATGGCCTCGCACCGCGGCCTGCCGATGCAGCAGCTGACCAGAGCCACCGCCGGCGACCCGTTCCCCGGCCGCGTCGAACACGGCACGGGCCTGACGAAGTTCATCGGCGGCGCCCCGGTGACGACGGACGCCACCGCCACGTCGTCCCCCGCGCCGCCGTCGGGGCTCTGGGGCACCTGATCAGCCGGGAGTGTCCTCGTGGTGGGCCAGGTCGGCATACACGACCAGGTGCACCGCGAGCCCGATGACGGCCAGTGCCTCCACGATCGACACGGACATGTACACGACGGTCCTGGGACCCGACGCCCAGTAGACGACCAGCGCGGCCGTCGGCGCCAGGCAGAACATGCCGAGGTCCACGGCGAGCTGCAGGACCTTGCGCGTGCGGCGGCGCCGGTCACCGCGGTGGAACGACTCCCAGCCGAACACCAGCGTGCCCTCGGGCAGGTGCGCGGCCAGCCGGGGCGCGAGTTCCGTGCGGATGTAACGACCGGCGGCGGAGATCTTCTCGTCGTTGACCAGGTAGGTCCAGCCGAGCAGCAGGGCGACCGGTGGCAGCAGCAGGGCGAGGTTCGCCTGGCCCTTCGCGCTGAGCGTCGCCGCCACCACGGCGGCCATCGACGCGAGCGTCGCGTAGACCAGGTTGTCCCGGAACCCGATCCTCGTCTTCTGCTCTTCCTTCAACCGCTCGTACTCCAGCGTCAGCACCTTCGCGACGCTGATGTCACCTTCCGCCATTCGTCCCCCTCTTCGCCCGCACCATCCTCGGTCATGATCGCCCCGGATGTCGACGGGCAACGGAACGTCCTCTTCCGGGCACCATCCGCAACACCCATTTTCCCGAACTCCACCGTGGTAACTTGACTTGTCCGTCGGGGTGGATCGGACACGGGCAGCGAGGAGCGAATGAGCGTTGCGCAGTACGGGCCCTGGCGCGCCAAGCTGGCCGGAAAAACGGTGGAACACTACCTCGCCCCCACTTTTCGGGTACGCGATTCAACGGACGACTCCGCTCAGCACGTCCGATTCGAGACGTTGCTGGACCAGCTGTCCACCCGCAGGGACAAGGCGGAGTACCGGCCCAGGAGTTGGCTGCTCATCGGCGGTGCGGGCAGTGGCAAGAGCACCGCGCTGCTGCAGTACGCGATCGCACTCCTCGACCGCGGGATCCCGTGCGTGTTCATCGACAACCGCCAAATGCGGCAGCAGAAAGTCGACGGACTCAGCGTCAAGGAATTCGCGAAACTGCTCCGCCCGATGGGCATCGACGAGAAGCTGTGGAAGGCGCACGTCAAACAGAAACGCGTGATCTTCCTGGTAGACGCGTTGAACGAACTGGAACGCGAGTTCGAAGGCCACCCGACGTGGAATTTAATCTGGCAACTGGTGGCGGGATCGCACGAATTCACCGTCGTCGCCACTTCCCGGCGTGAGATCGACGACCTGAACGAGACCATGCAGCGCGAGGTCGAGACGATGTCGATCGAGCCGCTGAGCGAGCAGGACATCGAGACCTACCTGGGGATGCGCGGCTCCTCCCCCGCCGACGCCCTGACCGAGATCAAGTCGGGCAACATGCTGAGCGTCGCCTCCAACCCGTTCATGCTCTCCCTGCTGACCGACTGGCTGCTCGGCACGAGGTCCGGCCCGGCCCGCGCCATCCCGCGCAGCCGTGCCGAACTGCTGCGCGAAACCCTGGTCCGGCCCAGGGGCGAAGGCCGGTTCGACAACGCGGCCAAGGAGGCCGAGAAGCACGGTCTCGGCATGGAGGCCGCGCTGTCCGCCGCCGCGCTGGCCGCGATCACCACGGGCAAGGGCAACGCGGACTTCCTCGCCGTCGACCTGGAGGCGTTGCTCGGCCGCGTGTGGGAGGACCGCGACGAGATCGCGCGCGTCGTGAAGACCTTCCTGGACACCCAGATGGTGACGCCGGTGGGCGATCCCTCCGGCGGCCAGCACAGCCTCATCCACCCGGCGTTCGTGGACTTCGGCCTGGCGCTGGCGTGGCAGCGCACGACCCTGCCGGCGGTGGCCTTCGACCCGTACCTCGACCAGTGCCTGGGCGACTGGATCGGCCTGCAGCCGAACCCGGACGAGGCCGCGCTGGGCCTGCTCGGCAAGGGCGCCCCGGAACTCGCACCCGAACTGCTGGTGGACGTCCTGCTCGCCAACCGGGGTGTGCTCGGCGACGAGGTCCGCGGCCTGCTGTGGCGCCGCCTGGGCGACTTCTTCGTCCAGGGCCGCCTGGTGCGCGACCGCCTGCCGGCCGCCCTGGTGAGTCTGCCTCCGGCGGTGCTGCTGGACGGGATCCAGCACGGCCTCCTGCGCGCGCTCGACGACGACGATCCGGACCTGACGGACGGGGTGCTGGCCGCCCTGCGCAACAGGTCCCTGACCCCCGCGTCCCTGCAACGGATGCGCCAACGGATCCGTCGTATCTCCAGACGCGGCGCCAAGTCGAGATCCGGAGAAACCGCGCGCACCCGCAGCGAAGAACTGGCCTTGCAACGGCGGGAAACGCTGCGTCAGAGTTCCGATCCCGACCTCCGCCGACGCAGCAGCAACTGGCTCGGCACCAATGGCAACGAGCGGGACGTCGACGACCTGTGCGCGGCCACGACCGGGGACGACAACGGGGTGGTGCGCGGAGCCTCCGCCACGGCTCTCGGCAGCATCGGCTCGCCCCTGGCGGTCCCTGTCCTCACCACCGCACTCACCGACGACGACGCCCACGTCCGCGGCTCCGCCGCCACCGCACTCGGGCGCATCGGCTCCGCGCACACCATCCCCTCCCTCACCAGCACCCTCGTCTCCGCACTCACCTCCGCCCTCACGGACGCGCACGCCAACGTCCGCGGCTCCGCAGCCACCGCACTCGGCCACATCGGCATCACCCGAGCCGTCCCGTCGCTGACCACCGCACTCACCGACGCGCTCACCGATGCGTACGCCAACGTCCGCGGCTCCGCCGCCACCGCGCTCGGACGCATCGGTCTGACCCGAGCCGTCCCCTCTCTTACCGCCGCACTCAGCGACAAGGACGCCAACGTCCGCGGCTCCGCCGCCACCGCACTGGGACACATCGGCGACCCCAAAGCCATCACCGCCCTGACCACCGCGCTCACCGACGACGACGCCAACGTCCGCGGCTCCGCCGCCACCGCACTCGGCAACATCGGGTCTTCCAAAACGATCTTGTCGCTGAGCACCACACTCAGCGACAAGGACGCCAACGTCCGCGGCTCCGCAGCCAACGCACTCGGCAACATCGGCGACCCCAGAGCCATCCCGTCCCTCACCACCGCACTCACCGACGACGACGCCCACGTCCGCGGCTCCACCGCCAACGCACTCGGCAACATCGGCGACCCCAGAGCCATCCCGCCCCTCACCACCGCACTCACCGACGACGACGCCAGCGTCCGCGGCTCCGCCGCCACCGCGCTCGGCAACATCGGCTCGCCCCTAGCCATCCCCGCACTGACCAGCACGCTCGAAGACAGCGACGCCGTGGTCCGCGGCTCCGCTGCCAACGCGCTCGGCAACATCGGCTCGCTCGTGTCCATCCCCGTGCTCACCGCCGCACTCACCGACGACGACGCCAGCGTCCGCGGCTCCGCCGCGACCGCACTCGGCAACATCGGCTCACCCCTGGCCATCCCCGCACTCACGACCGCGCTCAGCGACGCCAACGCCTACGTGCGCAGTTCCTCCGCCAACGCGCTCGGCCGCGTCGGCGACCCCCAAGCCACTTCCTCGCTCACCACCGCGCTCACCGACGAGGACGCTTACGTTCGCGGCTCCGCCGCCACGGCACTCGGCAACATCCGCTCGCCCCAGGCCGTCCCCGCACTCACCGCCATGCTCAAGGATGAGGACGCCTACGTCCGCGGCTCCGCCGCCACCGCACTCGGGCGCATCGGCGACAGCGAGACCGCTCCGGCGTTGAGGGCGACGATCAGAAACCCTGACGAGACCTACCGAACCCGACGCGCCGCGGTAGGGGCCCTCGCCCATCTCGACACCGAAGGCGAGGAGTGGATCACTGGCGTCGCCGACCGGCTCAGGCGCGCCGTCCACCGCGACCGGGAATGCCGTGCCCTGCGCGGAGCGATCATCGACCTCGTGGCACGCCGCGAGATCACTCCAGCGACGAAGAAGTGGCTGGTCGACGTGATCCACACCGACGGCGACCCGACGAACCGGACGAACGCCCTGGAAGGACTCGCGCTGGCGGGCAAGGCGGACGTGAGCCTGATCAGGTTCGTCATCGCTCCCGAGGAGCCGCGGAAGGACCAGCGCCCCCGTGACCCGGACTCGGGCGTCTGCGGCGTCGCGGCGGCCGCCGTCATCCGAGCCGTGACCGAGCGCCCCAAGTTCACGGACGCGCTGCTCCCCCACGTCGTCCGGCTGCTGCTGCACAAGGACACGCGCCTGGCGACCATCGCCTCCTCGCTCAGCCAGCTGCGGCTGCTGCCCCTGCCACACGCGGAGAGGATGTTCGCCCGCATCACGGACCTGGTGGCGGGCCGGAAGGCGGACAACCCCTCCTTCGAGGCGCGGATGGAGGTCCAGCGCAAGGAGCTCGACAGGCGCCGGCAGGTGCAGGCCGACGTCGAGTCGTTCACCGAGAAGCCGGAAGCGGTGCTCGAAGGGTTCCGCGTGCAACGAAGGTCGAGGTTCGACGTGGACGCCCCCAAGCCCAGCGACGAGTTCCACGTCGCGCTGCTCACCGCCGTGCCGGTGGAGTCCAAGGCGCTGTACCGCGTGCTCGAGGAGCGCGGGATCGACACCACCGAGGTCCAGCGGGACGGGCGGTACTACGACGTCTTCGAGTTGACGCCCGCGGGTGGGCCGCCGGTGCGGGTGGTCACCACGGTGGCCACGGAGCAGGGCGGGCAGTCGGCCGGGGCGGTGACGCGGGACCTGCTGGCCGCGTTCCGGCCGGACCTGGTGTTGCTGGTCGGGGTGTGCGGCGGGTTCGACGAGCGCGGTGTGAAGCTCGGGGACGTGCTGTTCGCGCGCGAGGTGTGGGACTACGGGCCGGAGAAGGTGCGGCCGGAGGGTGGCGGGCTGCGGCCGCAGGTCTACCGGACGGACGAGCAGGCGTTGCGACTCGTCACCCGGCTGGAGACCAAGCGGCGGCTCGAGCAGTCGCTCGACGGGCACGCGTTGCGGGTCAAGGACTTCGCCAGCGGCGAGAAGGTGATCGCCTGGCGCGACTCCGCCCTGCGCGCCGAACTCCTCGGGCTGTCCGTCGAGATCGGCGGCGTGGAGACCGAGGCGCACGGGATGCTGCACACGATCTGGGAGTGGTTCAAGGCGAAGAAGCTGGCCGGCGGCGCGATGCTCAAGTGCGTGAGCGACCTCGGCGACGAGGACATGGCCACCGACAAGGAGGCCAGGCAGACCGAGGCCGCCCGACGGGCGGCCAGGGTCGCGCTGGACGTGGCGGAGGCGTTCCGCCGCGCGGACAGCTGAGGATCAGTCGAGCGAGGTCACGAACTTCGACACGGCGTCCGGGTGGAGCTTCTGCGCCATCCGGCCCGCCGGGGCGAGCGACCCGAGCCGGTACAACGGCCGTTCCGCCGCCGCCAGGCCGCGTGCTTCTGCCCGCAGCTGGGCCACGAGGAGTTCCGAGAACACCAGGCCGGGCGTGTCACCGCGGGCCGCCAGGGCGTCCGCGAGCCTGCGCAGCTGGTAGACGCCCAGCTCCCGGCCGCCCGTTCCGGCGTACATCGACAAGGCCACGTTGATGGCCTTCTTGCCGCCGCGCACGAACAGGCCGACCGTCCGGGCCCCGCGCAGGTCGGTGACCAGCAGGTCGAGGCCGTCGGCGGTGGCCAGGTCGACCTTGCGCGTGCCGAACGCCCGCACGTGCACGGTCGTGCCCTCGAGCCACACCGTGCGGCGCGCCTCGGACATGGCCAGCAGGATCACCGGCACCGACACGATCAGCGCCGCGATCACGCCGGGCCAGCGCCCGCCGATCAGGCCCACGATCGCGCCGAAGGCGAGGGCGACCATCAGGCCGCCGATCGCCACCATCCGCGCGCGCTTGCGGACCGTCACCTTGTCGAGCAGGTCGAGAACGAGCTTGTCGTCGCTCACGGGGTCTCCCGCACCGCCTCGGCTGCTGTGTCACCCTGGGCCAGCGCGTCCCGCACCGCCGACACCACGTCCGTCAACGCCACGTCCACCTGGTCGCCGGTCGCGAGCGTCTTGACGCCGATGGTGCCGGCCTCCAGACCGCGCTCGCCGAGCACCAGCGCGAGCTTCGCGCCCGACTTGTCCGCCGCCTTGAAGCCCGCCTTCATCGACCGGCCGCCGTAGACCAGGTCGGTGCGCACGCCCTCGGCCCGCAGCTCGCCCGCGATGGCCACCAGCCGTGCGCGCGCGCCCTCGCCCAGCGGCACGCCGATCACGTCGACGCGGCTGAACTCCGGCAGCACGCCCTCCGCCTGCGCGGCGAGCAGCGCCCGGTCGACGCCGAGGCCGAAGCCGACGCCGGACAGCTCCTGACCGCCGAGCTGCGCCATCAGGCCGTCGTAGCGACCGCCGCCGCCGATGCCCGACTGGGCACCGAGGCCGTCGTGCACGAACTCGAACGTCGTCTTGGTGTAGTAGTCGAGACCGCGGACCATGCGGGGATTCTCGACGAACTTCACGCCCAGCTCGGTCAAGTACCCCTTGACGAGCTCGTAGTGCTCGCGGCACGCGTCGCACAGGTTGTCGACCATCAGCGGCGCGTCGGCGACCATCTCGCGCACCTCGGGGCGCTTGTCGTCGAGCACGCGCAACGGGTTCAGCTCGGCGCGCTGACGGGTCGCCTCGTCGAGCGGCAGCTCCGCGAGGAACGCCTGCAGCTTCTCCCGGTACGCGGGACGGCAGTTCGCGTCGCCCAGCGAGGTGAGCTCCAGGCGGTAGCCGGTGAGGCCGATCGCGCGGAAGCCCGCGTCACCGACGGCGATGACCTCGGCGTCCAGGGCCGGGTCGTCGATGCCGATCGCCTCGATGCCGACCTGGTGGAACTGCCGGTACCGGCCCGCCTGCGGGGCCTCGGCGCGGAAGAACTGGCCCGCGTAGTAGAGCTTCGCCGGCAGCGAGCCGCGGTCGAGGCTGTGCTCGATGACCGCCCGCATCACGCCGGCGGTGCCCTCGGGGCGCAGCGTGATGGACCGCTCGCCGCGGTCGAGGAAGGTGTACATCTCCTTCGTCACGACGTCGGTCGACTCGCCGACACCGCGCGAGAACAACGCCGTGTCCTCGAAGACCGGCAGTTCGATGTAGCCGTAGCCCGCGAGCTCGGCGGCGCGGGTCAGCGTCGACCGGACGTGCGCGAACGCGGCGGACGTCGGCGGGATGTAGTCGGGAACGCCTTTGGGTGCGGAAAACACGTCTCTCAAAGTCCTCGGTGCGGGGCGGCCGCGCTTTTGGTGTGAACAGTGTCCCGAACGTCCTGCAGCTGCAGGAGGTAAGGATTCGTCGCACGCTCGCGGCCTATGGTCGTCGTCGGGCCGTGGCCGGGCAGCACCACTGTGTCATCGGGCAAGGTCATGACCTTGTTCTGCAGAGACGACAGCATCTTGGAGTGGTCGCCACCCGGCAGGTCGGTGCGTCCGATCGATCCGGCGAAGAGCGTGTCACCCGAGATCACCAGGCGACCGCCTTCCTGCACACCGGAGCGGAACATCACCGACCCGCCGGTATGGCCCGGCGTGTGGTCGACGCTGATCTTCAGCCCGGCGAGGTCCAGGTCGGCGCCGTCGGTCAGCTCGCGGACCTCGGACGGCTCGCGCATCTCGAGGTTGCCCCCGAAGAACGCGGCCGACTCGCGGCTGATGCCCTTCAACGGGTCCGACAGCATCGCCACGTCATCCGGGTGGATGTAGGCGGGCACGTCGTTGCCGTCGCACACGGGCGTGACGGAGAAGGTGTGGTCGAAGTGCCCGTGCGTGAGCAGCACGGCGACAGGCGCGAGACGGTGCTTGCGCAAGGCCTGCTCGATCGGTTCGACCGCGTCCTGACCGGGGTCGATGATCACGCAGGGCTCGCCCTCACCGGCCGCCAGGACGAAGCAGTTCGCCTGGAGCGCCCCGGTGGGGAACCCGATCACGAGCACGAAAATGACCTCCCTGTTCAACCACAGCCTAACCACCACACAAAGCTCATATGCCCAGGCCCTAGACTCCCGAGCCGACCGCCCTATTCGCATGAGTCCCTGGGGAGGGAGCACGTGCCCACCAACGAGCAGCGACGCGCGAACGCCAAGCGCAAGCTTGAGCGTCAAATGGTCTACCGCCAGGAGCGGGCCAAGAAGCGTCGCATCATCGCCGTCGTGTCGACGGTCGTCGTTGTTGCGCTCGTCGGAGGTGGCGTGTGGTTCCTCGCGACCAATGACGTATTCGGCAATGGCGATGCCGCCGCGTCGGAGACTCCCACCCAGGAGTCGGTGGACAAGGCGGAGAACATCCCCACCGCGCTGCACCAGATTCCGAAGCGCCCGACCGCGCTTCCGGCCAACGTGAATTGTGAATACACGAAGGGCCAGGAGCCGGCGGCCAAGGAGAACACGCCGCCCGCGAACGGCGAGCAGCCCGCCACCGGCACGGTCGGCGTCACGCTCGGCACCTCGATCGGTGACCTGAAGTTCACCCTCGACAAGGCGCTCGCGCCGTGCACGGTCAACAACTTCGTGAACCTGGCGAAGCAGAAGTACTTCGACAACACGACGTGCCACCGCCTCGTGGTGACCGGCATTCAGGTCCTGCAGTGCGGCGACCCCGGCGGCAACGGCATGGGCGGTCCCGGTTACTCGTTCAAGGACGAGGTCTACCCGGAGCTCACCTACGGCCGCGGCGTGCTCGCCATGGCGAACTCGGGCCCGGACACGAACGGTTCGCAGTTCTTCATCGTCTACGGCGACGGCGCGAACCTGCAGGCGAAGTACACGATCTTCGGCACGGTCGACGAGGAGTCGCTGAAGAAGATCGACGAGGTCGCCAAGACCGGCACGATCTCGCAGGCGCCCGGCCAGGGCGACGGCAAGCCGAAGACCCCGGTCGACATCAAGTCCGCGCTGGTCGCGAACTAGGTCCCGACACCGCGTCCTCGACACGTCAGAAGGGCCCCGGAGCATCCGCTCCGGGGCCCTTCTCGTTGGTCCACCCCAGTTGCCTCGCCGGTTACGACCGTCCTGCCGGTTACGACGCGGAGGTCACGCGGTAGACGTCGTAGACGCCCTCAACGCTCCGCACGGCCTTCAGCACGTGCCCGAGGTGCTTCGGGTCACCCATCTCGAACGAGAAGCGGCTGACGGCCACCCTGTCGCGTGACGTCGTCACCGACGCCGACAGGATGTTGACCCGCTCGTCCGCCAGCACCTTCGTGACGTCCGAGAGCAGCCGGTGCCGGTCGAGCGCCTCCACCTGGATGGCGACCAGGAACACGCTGGACGCCGACGGCGCCCACTCGACGTCCAGGAGCCGTTCCGGCGACTTCAGCAGCTCGTCCGCGTTCGTGCAGTCGGTGCGGTGCACGGACACGCCACCGCCGCGCGTCACGAAGCCGAGGATGTCGTCGCCCGGTACCGGGGTGCAGCAGCGGGCGAGCTTCACCCACACGTCGCCCGCGTCCTTGACGATCACGCCCGCGTCGCCGGTGGGGCGGCGCCGGGTGACCGTGGACGGGGTGGCGCGGTCGGCCAGTTCCTCCTCGGCGTGGTCCACACCGCCGAGCTGCGCGACGAGCCGTTGCACGACGTGGCGGGCGCTGGTGTGCCCCTCGCCCACCGCCGCGTACAGCGCGCTCATGTCCGGGTAGTGCAGTTCCTTCGCCAGGGCCTGCATCGAGTCGACGCTGACCAGGCGCTGGATCGGCAGCCCGACGCGCCGGACCTCCTTGGTGATCGCGTCCTTGCCCTGCTCGATCGCCTCTTCCTTGCGCTCCTTGGCGAACCACTGCTTGATCTTCGCCTTGGCGCGCGGGGACGCGACGAAGCTCAACCAGTCGCGGGACGGGCCCGCGCCCTCCGCCTTGGAGGTGAAGATCTCGACGACCTCGCCGTTCTCGAGCTTGCGCTCGAGCGCGACCAGGCGACCGTTCACGCGGGCGCCGATGCAGCGGTGACCGACCTCGGTGTGCACGGCGTAGGCGAAGTCGACCGGCGTCGAGCCCGTCGGCAACGTCTCGACGTCACCCTTGGGGGTGAACACGAAGATCTCACGCGCGGCGAGGTCCCACCGCAGCCCTTCGAGGAACTCGCCGGGGTCCGCGGCTTCCCGCTGCCAGTCGAGGAGCTGGCGCATCCACGCCATCTCGTCGATCTCGACGGACTTGCCGTTGTGCGTGCCCTTGGTCTCCTTGTAGCGCCAGTGCGCCGCGATGCCGTACTCGGCCCGCTGGTGCATCTCGTGGGTGCGGATCTGCACCTCGAGGGGCTTGCCGTCGGGACCGATGACGGTCGTGTGCAGCGACTGGTACACGCCGAACCGGGGCTGCGCGATGTAGTCCTTGAACCGCCCCGGCATGGGCTGCCAGGCGGCGTGCACGACGCCCATCGCGGCGTAGCAGTCGCGCACCTCGTCCACGAGGATCCGGACGCCCACGAGGTCGTGGATGTCGTCGAAGTCCCGCCCGCGGACGATCATCTTCTGGTTGATCGAGTAGTAGTGCTTCGGCCTGCCCTCGACCTTCGCCACGATCCGCGCGGTCTCGAGCTGACCGTTCAGCTCGTCGACCACGGACCGCAGGTAGGTGTCACGACTCGGCGCGCGCTTCGCGACCAGGCGGACGATCTCGTCGTACTTCTTGGGCTGCAGGATCGCGAACGCGAGGTCCTCCAGCTCCCACTTGACCGTCGCCATGCCCAGCCGGTGGGCCAGCGGTGCGAGCACTTCGAGCGTTTCCCGGGCCTTGCGGGCCTGCTTCTCCGGCGGCAGGAACCGCATGGTGCGCATGTTGTGCAGCCGGTCGGCGAGCTTGATGACCAGGACCCGCGGGTCCTTCGCCATCGCGATGACCATCTTGCGGATGGTCTCGGCCTCGGCCGCTGCCCCCAGCTTGACCTTGTCGAGCTTCGTGACGCCGTCGACCAGCCGGGCGACTTCCTCACCGAAGTCTTCCTTGAGCTGGTTGAGCGAGTAGTCGGTGTCTTCCACGGTGTCGTGCAGCAGCGCGGCGACCAGCGTCGTGGTGTCCATGCCCAGCTCGGCGAGGATCGTCGCCACGGCGAGCGGGTGGGTGATGTACGGATCGCCGGACTTGCGGCGCTGCGGGCGGTGCTTCTCCTCGGCGACGTCATAAGCGTGCTGCAGAAGCGCCAGATCGGCCTTGGGATGGAGGTCACGGTGCACGGCGGCGAGAGGTTCGAGGACCTGCTTCACCGGGGCCGCACGTTGGGCGGTGATGCGCCGCGCGAGGCGGGCGCGCACGCGCCGGGTAGCCGACGGTTGAACAACCGTCGCAGCGGGTTCGGTGTCTTGACTCAACCCCACGCTCCTCGGGTCTCGCGAGTACCGAGGATAACGCGTTTACGCTGACGAAACTTCCGATGGCGCGCTGAGCGGCGCAGCTCACACGATGAACGCCCGCCGAACTTCCGCCGCACCGATCAGAGGATCTCCCGAAATCCCTCTCAGAGGCTCTCCAGGATTCTTCGCGAACTCCCTTCGTCCAACGCGATGGCGTCCAACCACTTGAAGAACTCGCGACTGTCCGCGATGGAGCCACCGTCGTGCGTGAACACGGTGCCCACGGCCACCTCTCCGCAGGCGAGTGGTGCCAGCTTCTCGAAGCTGATGAGCGTTCTCGGGGATGCCCGGATCGGGCCTGGGCCGGCGGCCAGCGGCACGATCCGCACCGCGTGCGCGGGGTGCGCCGGGAGCAGCATCCGGAGGTACTGCTCCGCCATGACCTTCTCGCCGCCCACGTGCAGCCGGAGTGCGAGTTCGTGGACGAAGAAAAGACATTCCGGACTATTCGGCCATCTCAGGGCCTCCTGTCTGTCCATCAGCCGGCGGAGGCACTTGTCGACCTCGGCCGCCGGCCCGCGGCCTGATTCGAGGAGCGCTCGCGTGTAGCCGGGGATCTGGAGGAGTGCGGGAATCGCCAGCACGTCGTAGCTGGTGATCTTCGCGGCCTGCGCCTCCGCCAGGGTGAGCGGGCGGAGATCGGCCGGGGCGATCAGCACGGCCGGGTCGAACGCGTGGCGGTAGCGGGCGCGGAAGGACTCGAAACAGCCGGTGTCGCGGCCGCACGTCATCAGGTACTGGACGAGGTCGATGTCGCTCGCGCGCGCCTTGCCCTTCTCGATGTTCGAGACCTTGCTCGGGTCCCAGCCGAGCTGCTCGGCGAAGGCGTGGCCGGTGAGCCGCGTGAACTTCTCGCGGAGGCGGCGCAGTTCGTCACCCAGGGCGCGACTGTAGGCGGTGGAGGTGGTCGCGCTCGCGCGGCCGACGACGGGCATGGGGCCTCCTGTCCGGAGGGGACGGTGGGAACGGCGTGGCGGTGCGGGAGTTGCTGGCGCGGCGGGATTTCGGCGTGCGGGCGGGGACGGGCCCGACGGGAGGGAGACGAGGCGGGAGTCCACTGTGGAGCTTCACCCGCCGGCCGCCGCGACGGATCGGGGTGACGCCGAGGCGACGGGCGACGAGGAGGCGAACGTCGGTGGACAGGAGAGGAAAGTTCGGGTCGCTCATACGTTCGACCGTACCGCAGCAAAGCGGGATAAAAGCACGTCAAACGGCACACGTTCGGGTGAACGAGCTGGACGAGCGGGCATAGGTGCCGTAGGTGCCCTTCTCTCTCGCGGCAACGCAAAACACCCACGAAAATGAGCCGCAGAAATGCGCTGAACAACGAGCCGAGAGGCATACGCGCGCGACCTGACAGACTCAGGCGTGTGAGGACTCTGCTGTGGTGCGCGGCGTTGACGTTCGTGTGGCTGGGCACGATGGCGTACCTGGCCCTCGACGACCCGGGCCACGTCGACCAGCGGTCCCTGGTCGGGTCGGCGGTCGGCTGGGTGATCGCGACCGCGCTCAGCTGGCTGGTGCTGCGCCGGGCGGTTCCGCCGAGGCCTCGGCTGTGGGAGATCGTGGTGGTGACGGCGCCCGCGTCGCTGGTGACGCTGGTGTTCGTGAGCGTGGGCGCGGCGTTCATGGCTCCGCCGCCGGTCGCCTGAGGTGCGACCTCCACCACCAGGCGGTGTTTTGGCGGTTACGCGGCTGCCATGATGGTCACTCGACGTGAGCGCGAGGTCTGGGGGGACCGCATGTCTGATTCACCGCACCCTGCCGCGGAAGTTCGCACGCGGAGCAGAGAGCAGAGCAACGGAACGCCGTTCGGTCACGCTGCCGCCGGTGCCGGCGTCTGGTTCGTGGCGCTCGTGGTCGGGATCGGCGTCTGGACGCTGCGGACCGGCGCCGCGTACGACCCGATGATCGGCGCGCTGGTCTTCGGGTTCGTGTTGTGGATCCTCACCACGGTGATCATGTGGGCACTCGCCAAGAAGGTCCGGATCAAGCCGTGGGTGCTCATCTTCCTGAGCTTGGCGATCTACTACGTGCTGGCGCAGGTGCTCATGCTGCTGGGCTTCGCCGTGGGGGTCACGTTCGCGGTTCTCGCGCAGTGACCCCCGGCGGCGTCACACGGCCAGCAGGGCGTTGACCTCTCGGCCCGCCAGGCGGGAACGGCCGCCCAGCGCGGAGATCTCCAGCACCACCGACACACCCGTCACGATGCCGCCCGCGCGCTCCACGAGCGTGCAGGCGGCCTCCGCGGTGCCACCGGTGGCGAGCACGTCGTCGACGACGACCACGCGCTGTCCCGGTTCGATGGCGCCCGCGGGCAGTTCCAGGGAGGCCTCGCCGTACTCCAGGGCGTACGCCACGGAGTCGGCGACCACCGGGAGCTTGCCCGGTTTGCGCAACGGCACCACGCCGTAGCGCCAGCCGTAACCCAGAGCAGCACCCAGCAGGAAGCCGCGCGACTCGATGGCGGCGATCAACTGGGTGCTGTCGTCGATCTTGTCCTGCAGTGCGTCGACCACGGCGCGCAGGGCGTCCGGGTCGGTGAGAACCGGCGTGAAGTCCCGGAAGACGACCCCTGGCTGGGGGAAGTCCGGGACTTCACGCATCAGTCCCAGAGCACGATCCAATTTCAACGCTGGCGCTTCCCGGTCGGACGGCGGCGCGCGTCGGCGGCCTTGGCGGTGCGGTGGGGCACCGACGCGGCGGCGGCGTACGCCTCTTCCTTGCGCAGGTCGGCGGCGAGGTTGTCCTCGTCGACCGACTCGATGCCCTCGGCGACCTGCGGGCCCGTGGCCTTGGCGCGGCGGGCCGCCACGCGCTTGGCCTGCGCGATGTACTTCGGGTCGCGCATCTTCAGGTCCACCAGCACCGGGGTGGCGATGAAGATCGAGGACAGGGCGCCGATGAACATGCCGACGAGCTGCACGAGCGCGAGGTCCTGCAGGGTGCCGACGCCCAGGATGCCGACGCCGACGACCAGCAGGCCGATGACCGGGAGGAGCGCGATCAACGAGGTGTTGATCGAGCGCATCAGGGTCTGGTTCAGCGCCAGGTTCGACGCCTCGGCGTAGGTGCGGCGAGTCAGGCCCAGCAGCCCTCGGGTGTTCTCCTTGACCTTGTCGAACACGACGACTGTGTCGTACAGCGAGAAGCCGAGGATGGTGAGCAGACCGATCACCGTCGCGGGCGTCACCTCGAAGCCGATGAGCGAGTACACACCGGCGGTGATGATGACGTCGTGGAACACGGCGACGAGCGCGCCGACGGCCATCTGCCACTCGAAGTAGAACACCAGGAAGATCGTCACCGCGACGAAGAACCAGAACAGGGCCCAGAGGGCCTTGCCGCTGATCTCACCGCCCCAGGACGCGGAGACGGCGCTGTCGGAGATCGCCGTCTGGCCGCCCTGCGGCTGGAGGTCCTGCGCGAGGCCCGTCTTCAGCGCCGAGACCTCGGCGACGTTCAGGGCCGGGGACTTGAGCTGGATCGTCGCGCTGGCGCCGGAACCGACGGCCTGCACGGCGTTCGGCTTCTTGCCGGGGACGGCCTTCGCGTAGGCGTCCTCGACGGCGGCCGGCGTGATCGTCTGACCGCTGGCCGAGATCGACGGCAGGGAGATCTTGGTGCCGCCCTCGAAGTCGATGCCGAGGTTGAAGCCCTTGAACACCATCGAGCCGATGCAGACCAGCAGGATGATGCCCGAGACGATGTACCAGCGGGTGCGCTTGCCGACGATGTCGAAGGCGCCGTTGCCCACGTAGAGCCGTGAGAACACGCTGCTCATGTCAGGCCTCCTTCACGGCGGTGGTCTTGCCGGTCGTGGTGGCGCGGTGTGCGGCACCCTCGCGGGCGGCACCGCCCAGGCCCGACAGGCTCGGGTTGGAGAGGAACTTGGACTTCGACGCCATCGCGACGAGCGGGTGCGTCACGAGGAACACGACCACGAGGTCGAGGACCGTGGACATGCCCAGGGTGAACGCGAAGCCCTTCACCTGGCCGACGGCGATGACGTACAGCACGGCGGCGGCGATGAAGCTGACCGCGTCGGCCGAGAGGATCGTGCGGCGCGAACGGACCCATGCGCGCGGCACGGCCGAACGGAACGAACGCCCCTCACGCACTTCGTCCTTCAGGCGTTCGAAGAAGACGATGAACGAGTCGGCGGTGATACCGATGGCGACGATGAAGCCCGCGATGCCGGCGAGGTCGAGCGTGAACCCGATCAGGCGGCCCAGCAGGACCAGCACGGCGTAGATGACCACACCGGACAGGACCAGCGACAGGATCGTCAGGATGCCGAGCAGGCGGTAGTAGAACAGGCAGTAGACGAAGACCAGCGCGAGGCCGATGCCGCCGGCGATCAGACCGGCCTTGAGCGACTGCAGGCCGAGAGTCGGGGAGATCGTCTGCGCCTCGGACGAGTCGAAGGACAGCGGCAGCGCGCCGTACTTCAGCGTGTTCGCGAGGTTCTGGGCTTCCTTCAGCGTGAACTTGCCGCTGATCTCGGTCGAACCGCCCTCAATGGCCGACTGGATCGTCGGCGCGGACATGACCTCGCCATCGAGCACGACCGCGACGGCCTGCTGGACGTTGGCGGCGGTGAACTTGGCCCACTTGCTGCCGCCCTCGGACTTGAAGTCCAGGTTGACGACGTAGCCGGTGCCGTTCGGGTTGTTGTTCGCCGCGGCGTTGTTGATGTCCTCACCGGTCAGGCGGGAGTAGTTGGCGAAGTCGTCCGCCTTGGTCTCGGTGTCCTCCTTGGGAGGGTTGACCGGGGCCAGGGTGTACTTGAACTCGCCCTTCTCGTCGCACGTGACGAGCGGCTTGTCGAGGTCGTCGTTGCCGCGCAGCGGGTCGGGCTGCGTGCAGTCGAGCATCAGGGCGGCCTGCTGCAGCACCTGCGGGTCCGTGGACTGGCGCAGCGCCTTGGCCTCCTGGATCTCCTTCGCGACCTTCGGGTCGACGTTGGAGGGGGCGGACGGCGTGCTGGGCGGCGTGCTCGCGTTGCTCGACGGCGGCGTGCTCGTGCCGGACGGCGGCGTGCTGGACGGCTGCGCGGCGAGCTGCGGCGCGGGGCGGCCCTGCGGGGCACCGCTCGACGGCGGGGCCTGGCCGACGCTCTGGCTCGGCGGTGCGGACGGCGGCGTGCTGGTGCCGGACGGCGGCGTGCTCGAGGACGTCTGCGTGGGGTTCGGCGCGGCGCCGGCGGGGACCGGCTGGCCGACGACCTTGCGGAACGCGAGGCGGGCGGTCTGGCCGAGGCCCTTCGCGCCTTCGCTGTCCGCGCCCGGGACCGTGATCACCAGGTTGTTGCCGTCTCGCACGACCTCGGCACCGGAGACGCCGAGCCCGTTCACGCGGACCTCGATGAGGTCGCGCGCCCGGTTGAGCGCCTCTTCACTCGGCTGCGCGCCGTCTTCCTGCCGAGCCGTCAGGGTGACGAGCGTGCCACCCTGGAGGTCGATTCCGAGCTTGGGTTTGGCCGAACCGTTCCCGGTCAGAAAGACCAGGGCGTAGAGCGCGACCACGATGAGGACAAAACTCGCCAGATACTTCGCAGGGCGAATTTGCCCGGCCGGAGGTGCCACGATCCGTCCGTCTCCTAGTAGCGATGGTTTCCGAGCGCGCAGCGTAACGCGCGCCGCGTGAGCTGCGCGTCACTACCTGGAGTTGGCGGTGTTCACAGTTGCCAACTCCAGGTGTCACGACTCTGTTGGTTACTTCTTGGCGTTGTGGTCCAAGGGCTCGGCGACCTGTGCGGTGGTCACCTGCTCCTCGTCCTCGTCGGCCTTGTCCTCGACCACTGCCTCATCGGTCTCCGCCACCTTCTCGCGGATCGCGGCACGCAGCCACCGGGTGACGACGCCCTCGGAGATCTCGATGTCGATGGTGGTGTCGTGGCTCGCGTCGGCGACGGTGCCGTACAGGCCCGACGTCGTCATCACCTTGTCGCCCACCGTGAGCGAGCTCTGCAAGGACTGCTGCTCGGCCATCGCCCGCTTCTGCTTGCGCGCGCTGAGGAACAGCGGCACCGCGAGCAGAACCAGAAGCAACGGGAACATCAAACTGCCAAGGTCCATCATTCTCCGATCAAATGGACATGCCTCGACGCACGCCCGATATGTCCAGGTGCTTTCACCGATTGTGCCAGGTCACCACAGTTGATCACCGGCGGGCGGTTCCAGTCCCAGGTGGAGCCACGCGGCGGGCGTCGCCACTCGGCCGCGTGGTGTACGGGCCAGCATGCCAGCCCGCACCAAATACGGTTCGCAGACCTCTTCGACGGTGGTGGTCTCCTCACCGACGGCGACCGCCAGGGTCGCGACGCCGACGGGACCGCCGTGGAAGCTCTTGACCAGGGCGTTCAGCACCGCGCGGTCGAGCCGGTCGAGGCCGAGTTCGTCGACGTCGTAGACGACCAGGGCCTGCCGGGCGATCTCCTGCGTGACCAGGCCGTCGGCCCTGACCTCGGCGAAGTCTCGGACGCGGCGGAGCAGGCGGTTCGCGATGCGGGGGGTGCCTCGGGACCGTCCGGCGATCTCGATGGCGGCGTCCTCGGCGATGTCGACGCCGAGGATCTTGGCGCTGCGCTTCACGATGAGGTCGAGCTCTTCGGGCGCGTAGAACTCCATGTGCCCGGTGAAGCCGAAGCGGTCCCTGAGCGGTCCGGTCAGCGCACCTGACCTGGTCGTGGCACCGACCAGGGTGAACGGCGCGATGTCGAGCGGGATGCTGGTCGCGCCGGGGCCCTTGCCGACCATCACGTCGACGCGGAAGTCCTCCATCGCGAGGTAGAGCATCTCCTCCGCCGGCCGCGCCATGCGGTGGATCTCGTCGATGAACAGCACGTCGCCCTCGACCAGGTTCGACAGCATCGAGGCGAGGTCGCCAGCGCGTTCCAGGGCGGGGCCGCTGGTGATGCGGATGGCGGCGTCGAGCTCCTTGGCGATGATCATCGCGAGACTGGTCTTGCCGAGGCCGGGAGGGCCGCTGAGCAGCACGTGGTCCGGGGCCGCGCCGCGCCGCATGGCGCCGTGCAGGACCAGCTCGAGCTGTTCGCGGACGCGCTGCTGACCGACGAACTCGTGCAGGTCGGCGGGACGCAGGCTCGTCTCGACGTCGCGTTCGGCGGGGGCGACGTACGGGCTGAGCTCGTCCTCCATCACTTGCGCCCCAGGGTGGCGAGCGCACGGCGCAGGACGGCCGGCGTGGACTGGTCGGGGTTGTCCGCGAGGACGGTGTCGACGGTGGCCTCGGCGGCCTTGGCCGGGAAGCCGAGGCCGAGCAGCGCCTCCACGACGTGGTCGCGCGTTTGGCTGTGCGCGGGCGTGGTGGGGGCGGCGAGCTGGCCGACCTTGTCGCGGAGCTCGATGATGAGGCGTTCCGCGCCCTTCTTGCCGATGCCGGGCACCTGCGTGAGCACGGTGATGTTGCCCTCGGCGAGCGCGTGGCGCAGCTTGTCGGGCTCCAGCACCGCGAGGGTCGCCAGCGCGATCCGCGGGCCGATCCCGCTCACGGTCTGGAGCAGGCCGAACAGCTCGCGGGCCTCGGCGTCGGCGAAGCCGAACAGGGTGAGGCTGTCCTCGCGCACGATCAGGGTGGTGGCGAGGGTGGCCTCCTCGCCTCGGCGCAGGCTCGCGAGGGTGGTCGGGGTGGCCTGGACGGCGAACCCGACACCGCCCACCTCGACGACGGCGTGGTCGAGGCCGACGTGCTGCACCTGGCCGCGCAGTGACGAGATCACCTGGTTCCTCCGGACTTCACGCTCACGCAGGCGTCCCCTCGCGAAGGGGACCCCTTGATTTCATTCTTCCAGCAGGCACTGACGATTTCGGCGAGCGCTGAAACGATCACGGCGCGCTCCGCCGGGCCGCTTCGGCGAGCTTCGCCCGGTGCACGCGGGCGAGTTCGGCCGCCTTGGCCTGGGCTTCTTCCAGGCGCGAACGCATCGGCGCGCGCCAGTGGTGGCAGATCGCGATCGCCAGGGCGTCCGCGGCGTCCGCCGGTTTCGGGGCGGTCTTGAGACCGAGGAGTTTGGTCACCATGGCCGTCACCTGTGCCTTGTCCGCGCGGCCCGAGCCGGTGACGGCGGCCTTCACCTCGGACGGCGTGTGGAACTCGACCGGCAGGTCGCGTTGCGCGGCGGCCAGCGCCACCACGCCGGACGCCTGCGCCACCCCCATGGCGGTGCGGACGTTGTGCTGCGCGAAGACCCGTTCGATGGCCATGACCTGAGGTTCGTAACGGTCGAGCCACACGCAGAGGCCTTCGTACAGCTCATGCAGACGCACGGACAGAGGAGCGTCAACGGGCGTGCGCAGGACGTCGACGGCGACGGCGCGCACGACCCGGCCAGGGCCGCCGTCCACCACGCCGAAGCCGCACCTGGTCAGACCGGGGTCGACCCCGAACACCCGCACAACCGGCTCCCCGCATCGCTGGACGAACAACAGTTCGAACCATATCCGGTGCACCCATAGGCGCCAGTCACCGACACGGTTCGACAAGTCCACTCCGCCGTTACTACGGTAGTCGGGTTTCGATCACGGGAGTGCACGGGTGAAGCGGTTCTGGATCATCGCCGGGTGCGTCGGCACCTTCATGGCGATCGCCATCCTCACCGCCCTCGCCGCCCCGCGCGATATCGGTATCGCAATCGACAAGGTGGTGCAGCTCGGCTTCGCCGTGGCGGCGCTGATCGCATACGCGCGCAGGCGGAACCGCTGGATGACGGCGGCGATGGCGAGCCTGAGCGTCGGCCTGTCGGCGTGGATCTGGGGCCAGCAGATCATGGGCGTGCAGCTGCCGTCGTCCACGATCGCGCCGCTCGGGTTCACGATGGTGCCGGTGCTGTGCCTGGCCGCGCTCATCGCGAAGGCGCAGCACCGCCGCGCGGACGACCTGCTGCCGAACTACCGCAGCCGCACGGTCGTCGTGCTGGACGGGCTGATCGTGATCGGGTCGCTGTTCGTGCTGACGTGGGTGTCGGCGCTGGAGTCGCTGACCCGCGCGTGGGCCACCTCGGGGCCCGGGTTCGCCACGGTGATCGCGCATCCCGCCGCGTACCTCGTGCTGCTGGTGGCGATCGTCGTGATGTCGTGGACCCATCAGGCCGTGCGCCAGTGGCCGATGCTCTTCGTCGCGCTGGCGGGCATCGCGCAGTCGTCGTCGGGCTGGGTGTTCGCGTTCTACATCTCCAAGGGCAACACGGCGATTCCGGCGACGGTGGACATCGGGTTCATGCTGTGCCCGGCGTTGTTCCTGCTGAGCGCGCTGGCCCCGGCGCGCAACCTCGACCCGACGCCCGGACGGATGCGCACGGCGGACCTGCTGCACCTGCTCGTGCCGTACCTGCCGCTCGCGATCACCGGGTTGTTCGTCATCTGGAACACCGCGACGGGCGGGCGGCTGAACCCGGTCGAGATCTACGTCGGGCTGGTGGTCATGTGTCTCGTGATCGTGCGTCAGTTGCTCACGATGATGGACAACGTACGGCTGATGGATCAGCTGCGCGTCTCTCGTGAGCAGCTGCGGCACGAGGCGACGCACGATCCGTTGACCGGTGTCGCGAACCGCTCGTTGTTCCGCGAACGGCTGGAGCGCGCGCTTTCCGTGCGTGACCGCGCCAAGCCGTTGATCCTGTTGTTCATCGACGTGGACGGCTTCAAAGCGGTCAACGACAACAACGGCCACGCGGAGGGCGACGTCGTCCTGCGCAACGTCGCCGCACGGCTGGAGAACAGCGTCCGCCCGGAAGACACCGTGGCCCGGCTCGGCGGGGACGAGTTCGGCGTGCTGGTCGACGGCGGCGACGCCGAGGAGATCGGCGCCCGCCTGCTCGACTCGCTCGGCCACCCGCACGAGGTGCGCGGACGGACCCACCGCGTGCACGCCAGCATCGGTGTGGCCCAACGGTTCTCGTACGATCCCAAGATCACCGCCGACGACGTGCTGGGAGCCGCGGACGCCGCGATGTACACGGCGAAGCGGCTCGGCAAGGGCATGGTCGTCGTGCACGGTTCACCGCTTCCGGAGATGACGTGACCCCAGAGCAGTTGATCGCCTCGCTGGACATGCAGGAGCTGCCCGTCGAGGGCGGGTACTTCGCGCAGACGCACCGCTCCGACGAGGTGTCGGCGATCGCGTACCTGTTGCGCAGCCCCGACTTCTCCGGCATGCACGTGCTGGAGCACCTGGAGATCTACCACTTCCACGCCGGCTCGCCGTTGCGGATGCTGCTGCTGCACCCGGACGGTTCGGTCACCGAGCCGGTGCTCAGCGCGTCGAACCCGCAGGTCGTGGTGCCGGCCGGCGTCTGGCAGGGCAGCACTCCGGCGGGCGACTGGTCGTTGGTCGGCACGGTGGTGGTGCCGCCGTACACCGACGACATCGTGGAGTTCGGGCACGCGGACGCGCTGTGCGAGCGTTATCCCTCACACGCCACCGTCATTCGACCCCTGTGCAGGTTCTGAATCCCTAGGATCTCGGGAATGGCGCTTGTCCCGCTCAACGGCATCGAGCTGAACGTCCAGACCGAGGGTTCCGGCGATCTCGTCGTGCTCGTGATGGGCACCGGCAGTCCAGGCCGCGTCTGGCGCACCTACCAGGTGCCCGCGCTGGTCAAAGCCGGGTACCGGGTGGCGTACTTCGACAACCGCGGCATCAGGCCGTCCTCGGAGTGCGGCGAGGGCTTCACGCTCGACGACATGGTGGCGGACACCGCGGCGGTGATCGAGCACCTGGGCGGTCCGGCGCACGTGATCGGCACGTCGCTGGGCGCGCGGATCACCCAGGAACTGGCGCTGGCACGCCCCGAGCTGGTGCGGTCGGCGGTGCTGATGGCGACCGCCGGGCGTCCCGAACCCGTGCAGCAGGCGTGGTCGCAGGCGTTGTGCGACCTGCACGACAAGGGCGTCGAGGTCCCGCTGCCGTTCTACGCGGTGGCGTCGGTGGTGCGGAACCTGTCGCAGGCGACGCTCGCGGACCCGATGGTCGCGCGCGACTGGTTGCAGATGTACGAGTTCGCGGGTTCGACGCTCGGCCCGGGCGAACGCGTCCAGCTGGCGCTCGCCGAGTACGACACGCGCCTGGACGCCTACCGCGCCATCACGACGCGGTCGCTGGTGATCGGTTTCGCGGACGACCTGGTGCTGCCCGCGCGGCTCTCGCGCGAGGTGGCGGAGGTGATCCCGGGCGCGCGGTACGCGGAGGTCGCGGACGCCGGGCACGTCGGGTACCTGGAACGGCCGGACGAGGTGAACCGGCTGCTGGTCGAGTTCCTGGGCGGCGCGTGAACCGCCGGGCCCCGCGGGCCCACGAGCACGAGCCGGCGGAGGCGAATCCGGGGTTGCACGCGTTCCTGTGCGGGTTGCGCCACGGGCAGCACCTGTCCGGCACGGTCACGCTCAGTTCGCCGTGACGAACGCGTAGGTCCCGCCCACGGCGAGGAGCACGGTCGAATCGGTCCTCCCTCAGCGGTGTGCCGCCTGACCGGTCGGCCTCAGCAGGATCTCGTTCACGTCCACTGTGGACGGTTGGGACACGGCGTAGAGCACCGCCCTGCCCACGTCTTCCGGCTCGAGCTTCGGGTCGTTCGCGCGCGAGGCCGGGATGCCCTCGGTGTCGACGAGACCGGGCTGGACCACCGTGACGCGGACGCCGGTGCCCACGGCCTCGGCGCGGATCGCCTGTGCCAGACCGGTGATCGCCCACTTGGTCGCCGAGTACAGGTTGCCGGGGCGGACCCCCCTGCCCGCGGCGGAGCCCGTCAGGACGAGGTGGCCGCCGGACCGCATCAGCGCGGGCATCGCGGCGCGGGCGGTGAAGGCGGGGCCGCAGACGTTCGTGACGACCATGTCCGTCCATTCGGAAGGCTCGGCACCGGCCGAAGAGACGAACGAGGTGTCCACCGAGACCCCGGCGTTCGCGAACACGACGTCGATCCGTCCCCACCGCGATTCCACTCGGGACATGAGATCCTGCACGGAATCCCAAGAAGAGACGTCGCATCGCGCGTCCCAGCCGCGATCTCCGACAGATTCTTCGGCACTGCGGGAGGCCCTGACGACGCGATACCCCGCCTGAGCTGCGAGAACGGCGGTAGCCGCCCCGATGCCGCGGGAGGCGCCGGTCACCACGAAGACGTGTTCCATGATCGGCAACCCTAGTCAGGGAAACGTCAGTGCCGCCTGTTTTGATTGCGCCATGACTTTGAACCGCAGGTCCGTGTTCGGGCTGGGAACCGTCGCGGCCGCGACGGCCGTGCTCGGCTCCAACGGTGCAGCACAAGCGCAGGAAGACGCGGAGGCAGAGATCGAACGTTCCCCGGCGACGGCTGACCGGTCGCGCAAGCGCGTGGCCCAGGTCTACAGGCGACAGGCCCGCAAGGCGCGGGGAACCTGGTCGTCGCTCATCACGGTCGCCGACCTGGACGGCGCCACCAAGCCCGCCGTGGACGAGAACGCCGACGTGGTGGTCGAGGCCTACAGCGTCAACAAGATCGCGGTCGCCGTGGCCGTGCTGGACAAGGTGGACCGCGGGCTGATCAGGCTCGACCAGACGGTCACGGTGTCGTCCGCGATCGTCATCCAGGACACCGACGGCATCTTCGCGCTCGACGGCGCGTACCCGAGCGAGGTGACGGTCGGCCACGCGCTCGCGAACCTGCTGACCGTCTCGGACAACACGGCCGTGCGCCTGTGCGGTCTCGTGGTGCCGGCGTTGGAGCTCAACGAAATCCTGCGCTCCAAGGGTTTCGTGCACACGCAGGTCGTCCCGGTCGCGAACCCGAACCGGTTCTTCCTCGGCACCACGACGGCGCGCGAGACGCACACGTTGCTGCAGAAGCTGGTCGACGGCCAGCTGCTGTCCGCGGCGTCCACCGCGTACCTGTTGAACATCCTGCGCGCGACGGCGAGCTTCACCGACGGCGTGCGGCTCAACCTCACCACCAACGAGCGGCTGCGCGTCGCGACGAAGGCGGGCTGGTTCGCCGACGGCCGCAACGAGGCCGGGATCATGTTCAGCGCGGACGACCGGGCGATTCTGATCTACTCGCTGTTCGCGTCGGGCGAGTTCGCGGGCGACAAGGCGGTCAACGACGAGGACTTCAGCACCACGCACCCGGCCGTCGCGGCCCGCGCGGAGCTCGGCCGGTCCCTGTTCGACGCGGTCATCAAGATCACGACCACGAAGCCCAAGCACCGCGCAAAGGTTTACAGGTTCTTCAACGGCGGCTGATTTCTGGGATTTGGCCGAAACTCGGACCCGGTGACCCTGGTTTCGGATATACAGGCATCACGCCGGGGTCGGTCGTCGCCGCCGTCGACGACCGGCTTCCCCGCGCCGGTGGTTCAGAGCGCCGGTTCCACAACGTCGTGGTACCTGCGTGACACCTGGCCGATCACCTCGTCGAAGTCCGCCGCCCAGACGGCCGCGTTGAAGATCTCGACCTCGACGTCCCGCGCGTATCCCGTCGCCGCGACCACGCGCGTCAGGCGGTCCAGGTCGATGTCCCCGTCACCGGGATAACCGCGTCCCAGCAACACGTCCTCGGGCACCGGCGTGAGCCAGTCGCACACCTGGTAGGAGGCGATGCGCTCACCCGCCCGCGCGATCTGCTCGTCCACGGCGGGGTCCCACCACACGTGCAGCGCGTCCACGACGACGCCGACGGACTCGTGGCGTTCGGCGATGTCGAGCGCCTGGGCCAGCGTCGACAGCACGCCGCGGTCCGCGCAGAACACCGGGTGCATCGGTTCCAGGGCCAGGATCACGCCTGCCTGCCGCGCGTACGGAGCGAGTTCCGCGATGGCGTCCGCGACGCGCTGACGTGCGCCGACGAGGTCCTTGTCGGCCGCCACTCCCCCGACGACCATGACCAGTGTGTCGGTGCCGAGCGCCGCCGCCTCGTCGATGGCGCGGCGGTTGTCGTCGAGCGCCTCGCGGTTGTCCACGGCCGTGAGGAAACCGCCGCGGCACAACGACGAGACCCGCAGCCCGGCGTCGCGGACGATCTTGGCGCTGCGTTCCAGGCCCTGGTAGGCCACCGGTTCGCGCCACAGGCCGATCGACTCGATGCCGTGCCGCGCGCAGCCGTCGACGGCCTCGGCGACGGTCGCGCGTTTGATCGTGGCCTGGTTCAGCGAGAGGCGAGCCACGCGCTCCACCTCCGTTCCGCGAAGTCGGGGTCGATCACGCCGGCGATCTCGGCGAGTCGTTTCGCCTCGGCGAGGTGTTCGACCGTGCGGGCGGATTCGAGGCCGCCCAGGAGCTGGAAACGTTCCTGGTGACCGGCGAGCCAGGCCAGGAACACCACGCCGGTCTTGTAGTAATAGGTCGGCGTGCTGAACAGATGGCGGGACAACGGAACTGTCGGCGCCATGATGCGGTGGAACTCGTCGGTGTCCCCCTCGGCGAGCTTGGCAAGCGCTTTCGCGGCCACCGGGGCGATCGGGTCGAAGATGCCGAGCAACGCGTGGCTGTGGCCGTGGTCGTCGCCCGCGATCAGCTGCGGGTAGTTGAAGTCGTCGCCGGTGTAGCAGAGGACGCCCTCGGGCAACGCCCGGCGCAGGCCGATCTCGTGGTCCGCGTCGAGCAGCGAGACCTTGACGCCGTCGACCTTGTCCGGCCGCGAGCGGATGATCTCCAGGAAGTTGCGGGTGGCCTGGGGAACCTCGGCCGCGCCCCAATAGCCCTCCAGCTTCGGGTCGAACGCCGTGCCGAGCCAGTGCAGGACCACCGGTTCGCTGACGCGGTCGAGCACCGTGCCGTAGACCTTCTCGTAGTCCTCGGGACCACGGGCGGCGGCAGCGAGCTGGCGCGAGCACATGAGCACGGGCTGGGCGCCCGCTTCCTGGACGACGTCGAGCTGTTCCAGGTAGGCGTTCAGCACGTCGTCGAGGCTCGGCTCACCGGTGAGGTGGTCCGTGGCGACGCCCGCGCAGATCCGCCCGGTCTTCTCGGCGGCGCTGCGGCGGATCAGCTCCGCGGCGGTCGGCCAGTCGAGGCCCATGCCGCGCTGCGCCGTGTCCATCGCCTCGGCGACGCCCAGGCCGTGCGACCAGAGGTGGTGCCGGAACGCCAGCGTGGCGTCCCAGTCCACCGTGGTCTCGTTCTTCGCCACGACGTGTGCCGCGGCGAACACGATCCGTTCGTTCCGGCTAGACATCGGCGATCTCCACCCGGCGACCCTCCGAAGAGGACTGGAGACCGGCGGCGGCCAGCGCCACACCCCGTGCGCCCGCGCGGAAGTCGTGCGGGAACGGCGCGTCCTCGTACACGTGGCGCAGGAACTCCGCCCACTGCACCTTGAAGCCGTTGTCGAACTCCTCGTTGTCCGGCACCTGCTGCCACTGGTCGCGGAACGGGTGCGTGACCGGGAGATCCGGGTTCCACACCGGTTTCGGCGTCACCGCGCGGGGCTGCACGAAGCACTCCCGCAGCCCCGCGACCGCACTCCCGTCCGTGCCGTCCACTTGGAACTCGACCAGCTCGTCGCGGCGGACGCGCACGCACCAGGACGAGTTGATCTGCGCGATGACGCCGTTCTCGATCTCGAAGATGCCGTACGCCGAGTCGTCCGCGGTGGCGTCGTAGGGGTTGTTCTGCTCGTCCCAGCGCGTGGGGACGTGCGTGACGGCCTTCGCGGTCACCGCCTCCACCCGCCCGAACAGGTCGTGCAGCAGGTAGCTCCAGTGGCAGAACATGTCCGAGACGATGCCGCCGCCGTCCTCGGCCCGGTAGTTCCAGCTCGGGCGCTGCGCGGGCTGCCAGTCGCCCTCGAAGACCCAGTAGCCGAACTCGCCGCGCACGCTCAGGATCCGGCCGAAGAAGCCGCCGTCGATCAGCCGCTTGAGCTTGCGGATGCCCGGCAGGTACAGCTTGTCCGCCACCACGCCGTGCTTCAGGCCGCGCTCGTCGGCCAGGCGGGCGAGCTCGACGGCCTGGCCGACCGTTTCCGAAACCGGCTTCTCGGTGTAGACGTGCTTGCCGGCCTCCAGGGCCTTCGTGATCGACTCGACGTGCTTCGAGGTGACCTGCGAGTCGAAGTAGATCTCGACGGACGGGTCGGCGAGCGCCGAGTCGAGGTCCGTCGTCCAGCGCGCGAGGTCGTGCCGCTCGGCGATCTCCTTGAGCTTGTCGGCGTTGCGGCCCACCAGGACCGGTTCCACCTTGAGCAGCGTCCCGTCCTGCAACCGCACGCCCTCGTCGCGCAACGGCAGCAGCGAGCGGACCAGATGCTGGCGGTACCCCATCCGCCCCGTGACGCCGTTGACCGCCACGCCAATGGTCCTGACCGCCATCGCACCTCCCTGGTAGCAGCGCTGGAAAGCGCTTTCCCGCCACGCTAATCGCGGCGCTTCACGGACGTCAACCTCCTCGCGAGTTAGTCTCAGCGCTCACATGCACGTTGACGGAGGTGGTCGTGTCCGCCCGACAGGTGACGCTCGCCGAGGTGGCGAAGCAGGCGGGTGTGTCGTTGGCGACGGCTTCCCGCGTGCTCAACGGCAGCACGCGACAGGTGAGCGGGGACCTGAGCGATCGCGTCCTGCGCACCGCGGAGGAGCTCGGCTACGTGCCGAACGCCTCGGCGCAGGCGCTGGCCCGCAACTCCAGTTCCCTGGTGGGGCTGGTGGTCCACGACATCACCGACCCGTACTTCTCCTGCATCGCGGCGGGGGTGACGCGGGTGGCCGAGGAGGCGGGGCTCGTCGTCGTCCTCGGCACGACGGGGCGTCGCCCGGAACGTGAGGCGGAGCTGCTGTCCACTCTGCGTGCGCATCGGGCGCGCGCGGTGGTGCTGGCGGGGTCGCGGACCACGGACCGCGCGGCCCAGTCGCGGCTCGCGGCGGAGATCGACGCGTTCACCGAGCAGGGCGGCCGGGTCGCGTGCGTCTCGCAGGCGAAGCTCGGCACCGACACGGTCGTGCCCGGCAACCGGGCGGGTGGCCGGGCGCTGGCCCGCGCCCTCACCGAGCTCGGTCACAAGAAGTTCGCCGTATTGGGTGGTCCTTCGGAACTCGTGGTGGCCCGCGACCGGCTGGCCGGGTTCAAGGCGGGCCTGAACGACGCCGGCATCGCCCCGCCGGTGGTGGTCAACGGCGCCTTCACCCGCGACGGCGGCTACGAGGCCGCGATGGAGCTGCTGGCCTCGAAGTCCCGCGCCACCTGCGTGTTCGCCGTGACCGACGTCATGGCGATGGGCGCGATGGCGGCGCTGCGCGAGCGGGGTGTGCGGATTCCGGACGACATGTCGATCGCCGGGTTCGACGACATCCCGACGTTGCGCGACACCGTGCCCGCTCTGTCCACCGTGCGCCTTCCGCTGGAGGAGATGGGCGAGATCGCCGCAGGTCTCGTGCTCGACGGCGGGGGTGACGAGGCCCGCACCGTCCGAGTGGCGGGTGAGGTGGTGCTCCGGGCCTCGACTGCCCACAATTAGACTCGTCTGGCTATTCACGTTCTTTTAGTCATGAGGAGTTGAGCCGTCCCCATGGGGTCTGGCCCTGACTGGCATATACGCCCGGTCGCCTGTTCTGCTGGAGCGCATAGGTGACCGGCATCCTTCTGAGCGTGCTCGGACTGCTCGCCGTCGTCGCGCTGACAGCCGGCACCTTCATCGCGGTGGCGGCGGAGTTCTCGCTGACCGCGCTGGAACGCAGCACGGTCGAGCGGCACGTCGCCGAGGTCGGTGACGCGAAGGCGCACACCATCGACCGCGCGCACCGCACACTGTCGTTCCAGCTCTCCGGCGCCCAGCTCGCCATCACCCTGACCACGCTGATCACCGGTTACATCGCGGAGCCCGCGATCGCCGAGCTGATCGAGCCCGGACTGACCCTGGTCGGCGTGCCGGACACGGTCGCGAACGGGCTGTCGCTCGCGTTGGCACTGGCCATCGCCACGGCGTTGTCGATGGTGTTCGGCGAGCTCGTGCCCAAGAACCTGGCGATCGCGAAGCCGCTGGAGACCGCGCGCGGCGTGGTCGGGTTGCAGGCGGCGTTCTCGACGGTGTTCCGCTGGCTGATCACCGCGATGAACAACTCCGCGAACTGGCTGGTGCGGCGCTTCGGCGTCGAACCGGTCGAGGAGCTGGCGTCCGCGCGGTCACCGGAGGAACTGGGCGCGCTGGTCCGCACGTCGGCCGAGCACGGCACGCTGGACGAGAGCACCGCGGTGCTGCTCGACCGGTCGCTGCGCTTCGGCGACAGAACGGCGGGCGAGCTGATGACGCCGCGCGTGCGGGTCGAGGCGCTGCGGGCCGACGCCACCGTCGCCGACCTGGTGCGCAAGGCCCGTGACACCGGGTTCTCGCGGTTCCCGGTGCACAACGGGTCGCTGGACGAGGTGAGCGGCATCGTGCACGTCAAGCAGGCGTTCGCGGTGCCGGCCGCGCTGCGCGGGTCCACTCCCCTGTCGGCGGTGACCCGGCCGGTGTACTCGGTGCCGGAGACGCTGGAGGGCGACGCGCTGCTGGACCGGCTGCGCGCCTCCGGGCTGCAGTCCGCGCTGGTCGTGGACGAGTACGGCGGCACGGCCGGGCTGGTGACGCTCGAGGACGTGGTCGAGGAGATCGTCGGCGACGTGCGCGACGAGCACGACCGCGGTGAGGCGGCGCCGGTGCGTTCGCTCGGCAAGGACAGCTGGATCGTGTCCGGGCTGCTGCGCGACGACGAGGTGGCCGACGCGACCGGGTTCCAGATGCCCGAGGGCGACTACGAGACGCTGGCCGGCCTGGTGCTGGCGCGGCTCGGCCGGATCCCCGACGTCGGTGACGAGATCCGCGTCGACGGCTGGAGGGTCACCGTCATGCGGATGGACAAGCACCGCGTGGCCGAGCTGCGGGTGGTGTCGTCGTGAACTTCCTCGTCATCGCGTTCCTGCTGGCGGGCAACGCGTTCTTCGTCGGTGCCGAGTTCGCGGTGATCACCGCGCGCCGGGACCGGCTGGAAGCGTTGGCGGACAGGGGTTCTTCCCGCGCCCGCACGGCGATCAAGGCGTCGCAGCAGCTGCCGTTGCTGATCGCGGGAGCCCAGCTGGGCATCACGCTGTGCTCGCTGGGCCTCGGTGCCATCGCCGAACCCGCGCTGGCTTCGGTGCTGGAGGGGCCCCTCCGTGCCGTTGGCCTGCCGTTGGCCGTGGTGCACGGGGTGGCGTTCGCGGTGGCGTTGGTCATCGTGGTCGCGCTGCACACGATCCTGGGCGAGATGGTGCCGAAGAACCTGGCCATCGCCGGTCCCGAACGGGCGGCGGTGTGGCTGGTCCCCGTGCACTACGGGTTCTCGCGGATGATCGCCCCGGTGCTGGCGATGTTCACCGCCGTGGGCCGGTGGGTGCTGCGGCGGTTCGGCGTGGAGCCCGTGGACGAGCTGGAGTCGGCCTACACGCCGGACGAGCTCGCGTTGCTGATCGGGCAGTCCCGCTCGGAGGGCCTGCTGGAGGACTCGGAACACCGGCGGCTGGCGCAGACGCTGTCGTCGGCCGAACGCACGGTGGCCGACGTGCTGGTGCCGCTCGACCGGCTGACAACGGTGTCCTCGACGCCGACGGTGGGCGAGATCGAGGCCGCCGTCGCGGCGACCGGGTTCTCCCGCTTCCCCGTGCTGGCCGACTCGGGACTGATCGGGTACCTGCACGTCAAGGACGTGCTGGACCTCGAAGGCGCGGCGACCTCGGTGCCGCGCGACCGGGTGCGCGGGCTGCCGGAGGTGCCGGCGGACGCCCGGCTGGACGAGGCGCTGGCCGCGTTGCGCCGGGCTCAGTCGCACCTCGCGCGCGCGGTGTCGTCCGACGGCGCGGTGCTCGGTGTCGTGGCGTTGGAGGACCTGGTGGAGGAGTACGTGGGCACCGTCCGGGACGGCACCCACGTGCGCTGGGTCTGATGCCGTTGGTGCTCGGGGCGGGCGATCTGGAGATCGACCTGCCCCGGCTCGCGGCGGAGCTCACCGAGGCGTTGCGGGTGGGCGCGGAGCCGGGCCAGCGCGTGCGGGCGGCCGTGACGCCGGACGTGACGGCGATGGTGCTGATGCCGGGGACGGCGCCGGGGATTCCGGCGTACACGGTGAAGGTGCACGCCAAGAACCCCTCGCGGTCCCCCGCCATCACCGGGGTGATCTGCCTGCACGACCTGTCGGGCGACCTGCTGGCGTTGATCGACAGCCCTGGGCTGACCGCGGTGCGGACCGGGCTGGGTGGCGCGTTGGGCGCGCATCTGCTGGCGCGGCCGGAGGCGCGGACCGTGACGGTGATCGGCGCCGGGGTGCAGGGGCGGGCGCAACTGGAGGCGCTCGCGGCGTTGCGGCCGGTGGAGTCCGTGTGCGTGCGGGACGTCGATCCCGCGGTCGCCGCGGAGTTTTCGACGTGGGCCGCCGGGCTCGGGATCCCGCCCGGTCCTGAGGGTGAGATCGTGCTGATGGCGACGTGGGCGCGGGAGCCGGTGCTGCGGTCGGTGCCGCCCGGCACGCACGTCACGAGCCTCGGCGCCGACGAACCGGGCAAGGCCGAACTCGGGCCCGAACTGCTGGAACGCGCGCTGGTCGTGGTCGACGAGCCCTCCCTCGCCCACGTTCGCGCCGACACGACGATCGGCGCGGTGCTGCGCGGGGAGCACCCCGGGCGGGCCTGCGCGGAAGAGGTCACGGTGTACAGCCCGGCCGGGTTGCCGTTGCAGGACCTGGTCATCGCGTGGCACGTGTACCGCAACGCGCTCAGCTAGAGGTGCGGATCTCCAGCATCACGCAGCCGTTCTCGGTTCGGTACGGGCCGTGGGGCATGCCGGGGCGGCGGCTCGCGAAGTCGCCGGCCCGGAACGTCTGGTCGAGGGTGAGGTCGGTCAGGTCGCCTTCGAGGAGGTAGACCTCCTCGTGGAAGTCGTGCCTGAGCACGCCCTCGGTCTCCAGCCCCGGTTCCCAGCGGGCGATCCGGGTGAGGGTCGCGGTGTCCGGATCGCGACTCAGGACCCGTTCGGTGACACCCCGGGTGGCCGGTTGCCAGGCGATGTCGCTCGTGGGGAAGAACTCGTGTTCCTCGCGCATCTACAGCCTCCGGTTGGCGAGCACGGGCAGTTTCGCGCGCACTTCTTCGACGAGCGCCGGGTCCACATCGGACAGGATCGTGCCCGGCTCGCCGTCGAGGCGCTCGCGGACCGTGCCGATCGGGTCGACGACGGCGCTGCGGCCGATGCCCGTCGGCGCTGAGCCGTGATCGGCGTCGGGGTGGGCCTGGCCGCAGGCGACGACCCACGAGGTGGCGTCGAGGGCGCGGGCCTGGACGAGGAGGTCCCACTGGTCGGCCTTGCCGGGGCCCGCTCCCCAGGAGGCGCCGACGAGGATCACCGGCGCGGTGGTGGCGAGGGTGCGGAAGAGTTCGGGGAAGCGGACGTCGTAGCAGGTGGCGAGGCCGATCGTGGTGCCGTCGACCTCGAACGTCACGGGCTTCTCGCCCGGCGTGACGTTGTCGGACTCCCGGAAGCCGAACGCGTCGAACAGGTGGATCTTGTCGTAGCCGAGGTGCAGGCCGGCGCCGGTGACGAGGGTGGTGTTGGTGACCCTGGTGCCCTCGCCGGGGGTGAACATGCCGGCCACCACCACGACGTCGTGCTCGTCGGCGATGGCGCGGACTTCGGTCGCCCACGGGCCGTCGAGGGGTTCGGCGACCGGCTCGAGGTCGACGCCGAAGCGGCACTGGGTGGCTTCGGGGAACTGGACGACCCGTGCGCCCTGTCGTGCCGCACTGGCTACTTCGGCACGCACGGTGGCAAGGTTCTCCTGCGGATCAGCGGTGGAGCTGATCTGGCAGAGCGCGAAGCGCATGATCCTCCTCTGGTATACATGTTGTATGCAAGCCGCAGACTCGTTGTCCGGCAGGGAAAAGGCCTACGAGTTCCTCAAGGACACCATTCTCGCCGACCCGGAGATGCAGGGGCGGTTCATCAGCGAGCAGGACGTCGCCAACCAGATCGGCGTCTCCCGCACGCCGATCCGCGAGGCCCTGCTGCTGCTCGCGGCCGAGGACCTGGTGCAGCTCGTGCCGAAGAGGGGCGCGTACGTCGCGCCGTTGTCGTCGCGGCAGATCAGCGAGCTGATGGAGGTGCGCGGCGTCGTCGAGCGGTACGCGGCGGAGCGCACGATGGCCGAGGGCACGGTGCCGTTGCGGCAGATGCGGGAACTGATCGAGCGGCAGCGGTTCCTGGTCGAGGACGCGCGGCAGTTCATCGACGTCGACCGGCAGTTCCACGCGTTGCTGGTGGCGGCGACGGGCAACGAGCTGCTGACGAAGACCTACGAGGGGCTGCGGGCCCGGCAGGTGCGCGCGGGTGTCGTCGCGCTGTACCGGGCGCACGGCAGGCAGCAGGCCGTGATCGACGAGCACGACGAGATCGTGGCCGCGCTCGAGTCCGGGGACGTCGGCGCGGCCACAGCGGCGATCACCGCTCACTTGGACACCACGCTCAAGGTGCTGCTCAACGGTTGATCCTCCTCCTGGGGATCACGGCCGAGCCACAGGCCGACGAGCGTCACCACACACGCGACGGTGACGTACAGGCCGACGACCACCCACGTGCCGAAGCCCGCCAACAGCGCGGTGAACAGCAACGGCGCGATGGCGCCACCGATCACGCCCGCCAGCGTGTAGGCGAGTGAGCTTCCCGTGTAGCGCAGGCGTTCGGTGAACTGCTCGGCGATGAACGCGGCCTGCGGCCCGTACATGAACGCGTGGAAGCCCAGGCCGACCACGACGCCGAGGACGATGAGCGGCCACGACTTCGTGTCGATGAGCGGGAAGAGCACGAACGGCCACACGGCGCCGAGCACGGCGGCGACGGCGTAGAGACCGCGGCGGTTGACCTTGTCGGACAGCCAGCCGGCGAGCGGCATCAGGAACAGCTGGAAGCCCGAGGCGATCAGCACGGCGACGAGGCCGACGTTGCGCGGCAGCTCGAGCTGGGTCGTGAGGTAGGTCAGCACGAACACGGTGTGCAGCGCGTACAGCACGTCCGGGCCGACGCGGCAGAGCACGGCGGCGATCAGCGGCCGGGTCTGGGTGCGGAAGACCTCGCTGACCGGCGCGGTCGGCCGGTCGCCGCGCGCCTCGATCGCCTTGAAGACCGGCGTTTCCTCCAGCTTCACGCGGATCCACAGGCCGAAGATCACGAGCACCGCGGACAGCAGGAACGCCACCCGCCAGCCCCACGACATGAATGCCGCGTCGGACAGCGCGACGCCGAGCAGCGCCAGCACGCCGTTCGCCATCAGGTTGCCTGCGGGCGGGCCGATCTGGGCGGCTGAGGCCCAGAAGCCGCGTTGCTCCGGGTTGCCGTACTCGCTGGACAGCAGCACCGCGCCGCCCCACTCGCCGCCGAGGCCGACACCCTGCGCGAACCGCAGCAGCACGAGCAGCACACCGGCAGCGGGGCCGATCGCGTCGTGCGTGGGCAACAGACCGATGAGCAGCGTGGCGATGCCGGTGATCAGCAACGTCGTGACCAGCACGCGTTTGCGGCCGATCTTGTCGCCGAGCCTGCCGAACAGGAACCCGCCGAGCGGCCGGGACAGGTAGCCGACGGCGTACGTCGAGAACGCGAGCAACGTGGCGGTGAGCGGCTCTTCGCTGGGGAAGAACAGCGGGCCGAGCACGACGGCCGCGGCGACGTTGTAGATCGCGAAGTCGTACCACTCCAGGGCGGTACCGGAGAGCGAGGCCACGAACGCCCTGATGAGAGCGGACCGGGGTACGTCCGGCACGCCCGGCTGTGGCGAGGCTGTCGTTGCAGTGTCTGGCGGCATGGCGTAATACTGCCTGTATACAACTCGTATGCGCAAGGAGTACCGCATGTCTACCGTTCGTACACAGGCCGCCACGCTTGCTTTCGACCTGCCGGACGGCACCGTCGCCGAGGTCGCCGTCTCCACGTTGCTCAACGGCGGTTACGCGGGCCGCAGCCAGGAGGACGTGGCAGCTCACGTGCGCGAACTGGCGGAACTGGGCGTGCCGGCGCCGTCCGTGACGCCGAGCCTCTACCCCGTGTCGCCGTACCTCGCGCAGCAGACCTCGTCGGTTCCCGCACAACACGGCAAGACCTCCGGCGAGGCGGAATGGGCGTTGGTGGTCACCTCCGACGATGTCCTGCTGACCGTCGCATGCGACCACACGGACCGCGCGCTGGAAGTGCACGGCGTCGCCTGGAGCAAGAACGCCGGCCCCGACGTCCTGGGCCGCAAGGCGTGGCGCCTGTCCGAGGTCGCGGACCGCGTCGACGCGATCGAGCTCACGGCGTGGGCGGACGGCGTCGAGATCCAGCGCGGCACCCTCGCCGAACTGCTGACCCCGCAGTACTGGGTGGAGCGGCTGAAGGAGCTGAACCTGCTGGCGCCCGGCACCGTGCTGCTGTCCGGCACGATCCCGATGCACCACGGCGTGGACCAGTTCGCGTCGTCGTGGCGGGTCGAGCTGCGTGACCCGGCCACCGGTGACGTCATCGACTGCTCGTACGAGGTCACTCGCCTGCCCGACCCCATCGGCTGAACCCCGGTATGTGCCCCGCGGACCCGTGTCGATCGCGGACCCGACCTGGTCGACGTCCTCGTGCAGGACCACCACGGGGAGGCACAAGATGAGCAAGGTCTACACGGGCGCCAGCACCTCGATCGACGGCTACGTCGCGGGCCCGGACTTCTCCGGCTTCGACCGCCTGTTCGCCTGGTACCAGGCGGGCGACGTGGCGTTCACCGTCCCGACGGGCTCGATGACCGTGCACCTCACCCCGGCCAGCGCCGCGCACTACAGCGGCCTGATCGAGGCCACCGGCGCGCTGGTCGTGGGCCGGAAGCTCTACGACATGACCAACGGCTGGGGCGGCCGGCACCCGATGGGGGTGCACACCGTCGTGCTCACCCACAGGCCGCTGCCGGACAACGAACACTTCACGTTCATCAACGGCAGCATCGAGGAAGCCGTTTCCGTGGCCGCTGAGCACGCGGGCGACAAGGGCGTGGGCCTGAACTCCGGCGAGATCGCGCGGCAGGCCATCGACGCGGGCCTGGTGGACGAGATCTTCCTCGACCTGGTGCCGGTGATCCTGGGCGGCGGCACGCCGTTCTTCGCGCCCGGCAGGGGTTACCAGCTCGAAGGCCCGACCTCCGTCGTGGAGAGCACGTCGGTCACGCACCTGCGGTACGAGGTGAAGTACGAGACCGCGGAGGCCGGCTGAGACCGGCGCGCGGGAGCTGCTCCGGGCGGTCGAGCCACTCGACCGCCCCGGTCAGCACCGTCTCAGGAGGCCAGTGACGCCTTCACCGCGCGCGTGCCCTCGTCGGCCAGCACCTCGTCGTCACCGTTCTGGATCGCCTGCAGCACCTGCGAGACGACGTCGGCGGGTGCGATCTTCGGCCCGTCGATGTGCGCCGCCATGTCGGTGTCGATGTAGCCGACGTGCACGCCGACCACGCGCGTTCCCTGCTCCCGCAACGCATCCCTGGTCGACCTCGTGAACGACCAGGCCGCCGCCTTCGAGGCCGCGTAGCCGCGTGCGGCCGGGTAGCCGAGCCACGACAGGATGCTCAGCACGTTGACGAGGGTGCCGCCGCCGTTGGCCTTCAGGACGGGCGCGAACGCGTCCGTCGTGCGGACCACGCCGTAGAAGTTGACCTCGAACTCCGCCTTGATGCGGTCGACCTCGTCGCCGGGGCCGGTCGTGCCGGCGTTGTTGACCACGATCGTGACGTCGCCGAGCTCCTTCGCGGCCGCTTCCACGGACGCGGAGTCGGTCACGTCCAGCTGGACCGGGATGACGCCCTCGTCCACGACGGACGCCGGGTTGCGCGCGCCGCCGTACACCTTCGCGCCGCGCTTCGCGAACTCCTGCGCGAACGCCTTGCCGAGCCCTCGGTTGGCCCCGGTGACCAGCACCACAGCACCGTTGAAGTCCATGACTACCTCCTGAGTTTGATTTCCCAACTCACATTAGCGCCGGTCCGTTGGATTTGCCAACTGACTGCTACGCTGGTCACATGACAACGCGAAGCTGCTCCATGGCGAACGCGCTGGAGGTAGTGGGCGAGCGCTGGTCGTTGCTGGCGTTGCGCGAGGTCTTCTTCGGCTGCACCCGGTTCGACCAGATCGCCGCGAACACCGGCGCCTCGCGGGACGTGCTGACCGTGCGACTGAAGAAGCTGGTCGCGGCCGGTGTGCTGGAGAAGCACCAGTACTCCGAGCACCCGCCGCGGTACGAGTACGTGCTGACGGAGTCGGGCCGTGCGTTGCACAACCTGATGCTGATGCTCAAGGAGTGGGGCGACGAGTACGTCACGCAGGGGCCCC
The DNA here is from genome assembly GCF_030269365.1 of Lentzea sp. NBRC 102530. GTDB lineage: Bacteria > Actinomycetota > Actinomycetes > Mycobacteriales > Pseudonocardiaceae > Lentzea. The sequence goes on along the minus strand of NZ_BSTF01000016.1, from coordinate 125,956 downwards.
TCCCCCTCGTGTGGCAGCACTCGTGCGGCGCCACTCTCGAGCCCCGCGTGGTGTGCGCGGCGTGCGGCGAGGAGGCCACGCCGGAGTCGCTGACCCGTGCGGAGCAGGTGACCCACTAGGTTGGGCGGCATGAGTGAGGACGACGAGGACGAGTTCGCCGAGGACGACGACTTCGAGGACGAGGAAGACCCGGACGACCTCTTCGCCGTCACGCCCGAACCGCGCACGGTCTGCCACCTGTGCGGGGGCGCGAGCTACATCGCGGCGCCGACGCTCGCGATCATCGGCGGCGCGCCCAGGACCGTGGACAACGGCCGGGAGTGCCCTCACTGCCACGGCGCGCGGACGTTCACCGGGCTCGTGCCGCCCCTTTAAGCCTCACGCGTACCGTATTTGCCCGTGGAGGTCCTGACCCGAGCCGAGTGGCACGAGCTGCGTGACGCGCACATCGCGCGCATGCGCCGGTTCACCGGGCCGCACCAGGAGCGGAAGCTTCGCAAAGAGAAGCATCCGGTGATGGACTTCCTCTTCACCTATTACAGCCATCGGCCCGTGCGGCTCGAACGGTGGCATCCGGGGCCTGGCGTCGTCCTGGAGGACGCGGCCGAGTACCTGGAGTTCCCGCACTACCGGGCCACGGCCGACGGCGTCACGCTCGACGTCGAGAGCTTCGTCGGGCAACGGGCCAAGACCTTGGAGTTCGTCCAAGCTCTGCTCACCGCGACGTTGAGCCGTCCCGCCCGGCTGGGCTGCTTCGGGTTGCACGAGTGGGCCATGGTCTACCGGCAGCAGCCCGAGGAGGTCCGGCACAACGCGTGGCCGCTGCGGTTGGGCAGCGGCGGCACCGACCAGGTCGTCGAGGCGAGCCGGATCCAGTGCGGGCACTTCGACGCCTTCCGGTTCTTCACGTCACCCGCTCGGCCGCGTAACGCTCTGCAGCCCACCCGCGACGGACAGTTGGAGAACGAACAGCCAGGGTGCCTGCACGCGAACATGGACCTGTTCAAGTGGGCCTACAAGTTGGAACCGGCGACCCCGTCATCGCTGGTGGCCGACTGCTTCGAACTGGCCGCTGACGTGCGCGAACTCGACATGCAGGCCTCCCCGTACGACCTGGCCGACCTCGGGTACGGGCCGGTGCGGATCGAGACGCCGGAGGGACGTGCCGAGTACGTGCGGAGGCAGTCGCAGTTCGCTGACCGGGCACAACCGTTGCGAGAACGGCTCATCTTCGTGTGCCGGTCGATACTTGCAGTGACTTCACTCTGCTGACTTAGTTCACCTGTTAGCGTGATCGGCGGTCGTCGGGGGCCGCTGAGTAGTTGTGAGGGATCGATGTCTCGACACCGCACTCTGCGGGCGAAGGTGAAGCGCGGAATCGCGAAGTGGCCCGTGCTCATCGTCGTGCTCGTGGTGCTGCTAGGCCTCAGCTGGCTCGCCCTGTCGTGGGCCGGTGACATCCTCGACAAGCGCTCGCAGGCGCTGGCCCAGAACTGCAGCGAGGGCGACTCGGTGCTGCGCGTGTCGGTGACGCCCAGCGTCGCCGAGGCCGTCCGCGACGTCGCGCAGGCCTACAGCGCGACCCGGCCCGTCGTCTACGACCACTGCATCGCCATCGAGGTGACGTCGGCGGACTCCTCCGCGGTCCTCGATGGCCTGACGACGACCTGGGACGAGAACAAGCTCGGCAAGCGCCCGCACGCGTGGCTGCCGGACTCGACGCTGTGGGCGAACCGGCTGTCCGCGTTGAACGCGAAGCTGGTGGGCTCGGCGCCGAAGTCCGTCGGCACGTCGCCGGTGCTGCTCGCCGCCCCCGAGGCCGCCGCGCCGGTGCTGAAGGACTTCCGCTGGTCGGACCTGCCCGAGGTGACGGACTGGAGCAAGTACGGCCAGTCGTGGGGCCGGTTCAGCGCCGCCATGCCCGACCCGGCGGCGAACACCGCGTCGGCGCTCGCGATCCAGGCGGCGCTGGCGGGCGGCGCGGGTCCCGTCACGGCCGAGTCGCTCGGGTCGGACGCCTCGAAGTCCGCGCTGACCAAGCTCGCGGCCGCGGTACCGCCCGAGGTGCCGCCGACGACGCGCGACGCCTTGGCACGCCTGGGAGACAGCGCGACCGTGAACGCGGCGGGCTTCTCCGTGACGCCGGTGTCCGAAGTGGACCTGTTCAAGCACAACACGGGCAAGGACGCGCCGTCCAAGCCGCTGGTCGGCGTCCTGCCGGCCGGACCGGCGCCGGTGGCGGACTTCCCGTACGTCGCGCTCGGCGGGTCCGAGGTCGGCGAGGCCGAAGTCCGTGCCGCGCAGGCGTTCCGCGACTTCATGACCGAGCCCGACCAGCAGCGGATCCTCGCGCGCGGCGGGTTGCGGGTGGAGTCCACTCAGGACCGTCCCTCGCCCTCGCCCGGCGTGGCCTGGGCCCCCGTGACCGAGAACCTGGTCGCCGCCGACGCGACGACCACGCAGCAGATCTCGTCGGCGTGGGCGTCGGCGGACCGCGGCGGACAGGTCGTCACGGTGCTGGCGGACGTGTCGACGTCGATGAAACCCAGGCTGGACAAGGTGAAGGCGGCGTTGCGCGGCCAGGTCGACCGGGCGGTGTCCGGGTCGTTCGGACTGTGGGAGTTCTCCCGCGACCTCGACGGCGCCAAGCCGCAGAAGCAACTCGTCGCGACCGGTCCGGTGGCCGAGAAGCGCGACGCGTTGAGGCGGGCGATCGACGGGCTGAAGACGTCCGAGGGTTCGCAGCTCTACAGCGCGCTGGCCGCCTGCTACGAGACCGCGCACGACGGGTTCGTGGCGGGCCGGGTGAACCGGGTCGTGGTGATCACCGACGGCAGGTCCGACGGCGGCATCGACCTGGCGGCGTTGAAGGGCCAGCTGCACGGGACGGACCTGGCGATCAGCTTCATCGCGATCGGCGGTGACGTCGACAAGGCGGCGCTGACCGACGTCGCGCAGACGACCGGCGGCTCGGTTTCGGTGGTGGAGAACGAGAACGGCGTCGAGGCGGCGCTCGGCCAGGTCCTGTCGACCAAGGCCTGACCGAGCGACCGGCTCAGGGCTCGGGGTATTGGGGCTCAGGCGGCGTTGAAGCGGTCGGGGTCCGGTCCGGTGCGGGCGCCGCGGTCGAGCTCGTTGATCACCAGCATGTCGTCCTGGGCCAGCTCGAAGTCGAAGATGTCGATGTTCTCCTTGATCCGGTAGGGCGTGACGGACTTCGGGATCACGACGTTGCCGAGTTGTACGTGCCAGCGCAGCACGATCTGGGCGGGGGTCTTGCCGTACTTCTCGGCGAGGCCCGCGATGTCCGGTTCGCGCAGCAGCGCGCCCTGGCCGAGCGGCGACCACGCCTCGGTGACGATGCGGTGGGTGACGTGCACCTTGCGCATCTCCTCCTGTTGCAGCAACGGGTGCAGCTCGATCTGGTTCACCGCCGGGGTGGTCGGGAACTCGTCGAACAGCCGCTGCAGGTGCGGGGTGTGGAAGTTGGACACGCCGATCGCGCGCACGCGACCGTCGGCGTAGAGGCGTTCCAACGCGCGCCAGGTGTCGGCGTAGAGGTCGCGCTTCGGCGTCGGCCAGTGGATGAGGTAGAGGTCGAGGACGTCGAGACGCAGGCGGCGCATGCTCTCGTCGAACGCGCGCAGCGTCGCGTCGTGGCCCTGGTCGGCGTTCCACAGCTTGGTCGTGATGAACAGGTCGGGGACGCCGGCGATGGCGTCGCCGACCCCGGACTCGTTGCCGTACGCCGCCGCGGTGTCGATGCTGCGGTAGCCGGCCTCGATCGCCGTCGTGACCGCACCGGCCACCTGGTCCTCCGGCACCTGGTAGACGCCGAAGCCGAGTTGGGGGATCCGTACTCCGTTGTTCAACGAGATCAGCGGAACCATGCGGGTAGCTTCGCACCGTTGTAGACGTCCTGCATCGCCTTGATCGTCGCGACGAGTTCGTGCCGGAGTTCGTTCGGTGCCAACACTTCCACGTCCGCGCCGAATTTGAGCAGGTCAGCGACGGCGTGCCGGAGCGACTCGGTGGGGAAGCCGAACTCCTGCCCCGGCTGGGGATCGGCGTCCCGGATGACGCGCGCCTGGTACCCGCTGAGCAGGTACTGCGACTTGTCGAGGCCCGCCCGGGTCATCCGGACGGTGACGCGGTCGCCGTACATGCGGGCCTCGAACTGCTCGGACCAGCCGGCCCAGAACGCCGCGAGGTCGAAGTCCTCCGGGCGTTCGAACGTGTCCGTCGTGACCTCCAGGGCGAGCACCCGCGAGACGCGGTAGGTGCGGCCGCTGCCGACGAAGTACCAGGTGCCCGCCTTGAGCACGAGGCCGTGCGGGTCGACCTCGCGTTCGACGGTCCGGTTGCCCCAGCGCAGGTAGGTCATCCGCACGCGGCGCTGCTCCCACACCGCGTCGGCGATCGTGGCGAGGTGCTCGGTGGGTTCGTCGCCGCGGAACCACGTCGGGGTGTCGAGGTGGAACCGCTGGCGGATCTGCTCTGCTTTGGAGCGCAACTCCGTGGGCAGCGCGGCGAGCAGCTTGAGCTGGGCGGCGGCCGCGAATTCCCCCAGCCCCAGCGCCTGCGCCGGGCCGGGCAGGCCCGCGAGGAACAACGACTGCGCCTCGTCGGTGGTGAGGCCGGTGAGCCGGGTGCGGTAGCCGTCGATCAGCCGGTAGCCGCCCGCCGGGCCGCGGTCGGAGTAGATCGGGATCCCGGCGGCGTTCAGGGACTCGACGTCGCGGTAGATCGTGCGCGGCGAGACCTCCAGCTCGGACGCGAGCTCGTCGGCCGTCATGCGGCCCCTGGCCTGCAGGAGCAGGAGCACCTGGATGAGCCTGCCGGATTTCATGGACTGAACCTGACACGTTCTGTCAGGAATTGCCAGCAGAGTGGCCCGCATGAAGGCAACGGGAACCATCGCGGTGAAGAGCTGGGACGAGAAGACCTGGGACGGGCGTCCGTACACCGAGGTCGAGGGCCGCAAGCTCACCGAGGCGCACGTCCAGTTCACCTACGGGGGCGAGATCAGCGGCGTCGGCAGCTGCCGCTACCTCATGTACTACGGCGAGGACGTCGCGTGGACGACGGCGCTGGAGGAGATCACGACCGACGACGGAACGCTGGTGCTGCGGCACGTCGGCGCCTACCGGTCCGCTGTGGAGGGTGCCACCGAGATCGTCGACGGCACCGGGAAGTTCCTCAACGCGCGAGGTGCGGTGACGGTGGACTGGGCGGAGGATGGCAGCGGCACCTACACCCTGGAGTACGAGGTCTGACGATGACCAACGCCCCCATCTACGACGCGGCCAAGCAGCGGATCACCACGCTCGTCACCGGCGCTGATCCGCAGACGCCCGTGGCGGCGACGCCCGGCTGGTCGGTCAAGGACGTGGTGGCGCACCTCGCCGGCGGTCTGCGCGACTTCGCGGACCGCCGGTTCGACGGCGTCGAGTCGGGCGAGTGGGGCGAACGGCAGGTGCGCGACCGCCGCGACAACTCGCTGGAAGACGCTTTCGCCGAGTGGGACGCGAACCTGGAGCGGGCCAGGCCGTTGTTCGACACCCCGCTCGGCCCGGTGCTGGTGTCCGAGGTGATCGCGCACGAGCACGACCTGCGCGCGGCCCTGGGCGTGCCGGGCGACCGGACCGGGGTCGAGGTGCGGGCGGCGCTGGTGAAACCGTTGCAGCAGCTCGACCAGCGGATGCGGGAGAACGACGTGCCGGCGTTGCGGATCACCCTGGAACACGGTGACCGGGTGCTGGGCCACGGCGAGCCCGCCGGGACGTTGCGGACGACGTCGTTCGAGCTGATGCGGGCCATCGGCGGTCGGCGGTCGGCCGACCAGATCAAGGCGCTCGACTGGGACGGCGATCCGGACGTGTGGATCTCGTCGCTGGCGTTGTTCGGAAGGCACCGCCCGAAGCCGTTCAGCGAGTAGTTTCGGGCGTCGTGAACGACTGGCTGGCGGACACCCGCGACTCCTACGACACGGTGGCGACCAGCTACGCGGAGCACACCCGTGAGTTGCTCGACCAGCTGCCGCACCTGCTGGCGGCCCTGCGGCTGTTCGCGGAGGAGGTGCGCGGACCGGTGCTGGACGTCGGCTGCGGTCCCGGCGACATCACGGCGCGGCTGGCCGCACTGGGCGTGGACGCGTCCGGGATCGACCTCTCCCCCGGGATGATCGCCCTGGCCCGGTCCACGCATCCGGCGCTGCGGTTCGAGGTGGGGTCGATGACCGAACCGCTGCCCGGTGGGCTCGGCGGGATCCTCTGCTGGTGGTCGCTGATCCACGTGCCGGACGAGCTGGTGCCGGTGGTGTTCGGGCACTTCCGAGAGGCGGTGGTGCCGGGCGGGCTCGTGCAGGTCGGTTTCCACGTCGGCGACCGCACGAACCTCAAGACCTCGGGCTACGGCGGGCACCCGATGCGGGTGAACGTCCACCTGCGACCGCCCGAGCGGGTCGCGGGGTGGCTGCGGGAGGCGGGGTTCGTCGTGGAGGCGCAGTGGCTGCTCGGGGACGACGGCGCGGTGCTGTTCGCGCGCGGGTGAGACGATCTGCGGCGTGTCAGAGGAACAGACGTGCCAGCGTTGCGGTGAGACGGTCGAGCTGGAGGCCGAGGACTTCGAACTGTTCGAGCGGATGCACCCGGACTGCTTCCACTTCGCGTTCGAGCACGACCTCAACAAGCCCGGCATCGGTGTCGACGAGAACTGCGGCGACGAGGCCTGCCCGGTCGGAGCATGAACGAAAGGGGCGCACCCCCGACGGATGCGCCCCTTTCGGACCTGCTCGGATCAGCTGCTGTACGCCTCGAGCGGCGGGCAGGAGCAGACCAGGTTGCGATCGCCCTTGGCGCCGTCGATGCGGCGGACCGGCGGCCAGATCTTCGGCGCCGCGGTGCCGGCCGGGTAGACGGCCACCTCACGGCTGTACGGGTGGTTCCACTCGCCGACGGTCACGCACGCCGCGGTGTGCGGGGCGTTGCGCAGCGGGTTGTCCTCGACGGACCACTCGCCGGCGCCGACCTTGTCGATCTCGCCCTTGATGGCGATCATCGCGTCGATGAACCTGTCGATCTCGGCCAGGTCCTCGGACTCGGTCGGCTCGACCATCAGGGTGCCGGCGACCGGGAACGACATCGTCGGGGCGTGCAGGCCGTAGTCGGCGAGGCGCTTCGCGACGTCGTCCACCGTCACGCCGGTGGCCTTGGTGATCGGGCGCAGGTCGAGGATGCACTCGTGGGCGACGAAGCCGCCCTCGCCGGTGTAGAGGACCGGGTAGTGCTCGTCGAGGCGGCGCGCCACGTAGTTCGCGGCGGCCACGGCGGTCAGGGTCGCGCGGCGCAGGCCGTCGCCGCCCATCATGCGCACGTACGCCCACGAGATCGGCAGGATCGACGCGGAACCCCACGGGGCACCCGAGATCGGGCCGACGCCGGTGGCCGGGCCCGCGGTGGGCTGCAGCGGGTGGTTCGGCAGGAACGGCGCGAGGTGTGACTTCACGCCGATCGGGCCGACGCCGGGGCCGCCGCCGCCGTGCGGGATGCAGAACGTCTTGTGCAGGTTCAGGTGCGAGACGTCCGAGCCGAACTTGCCGTACCTCGCCAACCCGATGAGAGCGTTGAGGTTCGCGCCGTCGACGTACACCTGACCGCCCGCGTCGTGGACCAGGCCGCAGACCTCGCGGACGGTGTCCTCGTACACGCCGTGGGTCGACGGGTAGGTGATCATGATCGCGGCCAGGTCGTCGGCGTGCTCCGCGACGGTGGTGCGCAGGTGACCCATGTCGATGTTGCCCTTGTCGTCGCACTTCACGACGACGACGCGCATGCCGGCCATGACGGCGGACGCGGCGTTGGTGCCGTGCGCGGACGACGGGATCAGGCAGACGTCGCGGTCGGCGTTGCCGTTGGCGCGGTGGTACGCGCGGATCGCGAGCAGACCGGCGAACTCACCCTGCGAGCCCGCGTTGGGCTGCAACGAGACGGCGTCGTAGCCGGTGACCTCGGCGAGCCACGCCTCCAGGTCCGACACGATCTTCAGCAGGCCCTTGGCGTCCTCGGCGGGCGCGAACGGGTGCAGCGTCGAGAACTCCGGCCACGTGATGGACTCCATCTCCGCGGTGGCGTTCAGCTTCATCGTGCAGGAGCCGAGCGGGATCATGCTGCGGTCCAGGGCGACGTCCTTGTCGGACAACGCGCGCAGGTAGCGCAGCAGCGCGGTCTCCGAGCGGTGCGCGTGGAAGACCGGGTGGGTCAGGTAGTCGGACGTGCGGCGCAGGTCGGCCGGGATGCCGTCGGCGGTGTCGGCGTCGATCGCGTCCACATCGGACCCGGTGACCCCGAACGCGTTCCACACGGCGATGAGGTGCGCGCGCGTGGTCTTCTCGTCGCACGCGATGGCGACGACGTCGGAGTCCACGAGACGCAGGTTGATGCCGGCCTCGCGGGCCTTCGCGACGACCGCCGCGGCCTCACCGGGGACGCGGACCTCGACGGTGTCGAAGAACTCGCCGTGCACGACGTCCAGCCCGGCCTCGCACAGGCCCGTGGCGAGCACGGTGGCCAGGCGGTGCACGCGGGTCGCGATGGCGCGCAGGCCCTCGGGACCGTGGTAGACGGCGTACATGGACGCGATCACGGCCAGCAGCACCTGCGCGGTGCAGATGTTGGACGTGGCCTTCTCGCGGCGGATGTGCTGCTCGCGGGTCTGCAGCGCGAGGCGGTAGGCCAGCGAGCCGTCGGAGTCGACGGAGACGCCGACGAGACGGCCGGGCAGCTGGCGCTCCAGACCGGACCGGACGGCCATGTAGCCGGCGTGCGGGCCGCCGAAGCCGATCGGGACGCCGAAGCGCTGGGTGGTGCCGACGACGACGTCCGCGCCGATCTCGCCCGGCGCGCGCAGCAGCGTCAACGCCAGCAGGTCGGCCGCGACGACGGCCTGCGCGCCCGCGGCGTGGATCTCCTCGATCAACGCCTTCTGGTCGCGCACCACACCGGACGCGCCGGGGTATGAGAGCAGCACGCCGAAGAAGTCACCGCCGAGGCCCAGGCCCTCGATGCCCTGCGACAGGTCGGCGACGACGATCTCGATGCCGAGCGGCTCGGCGCGCGTCTCGATCACGGCCAGCGTCTGCGGCAGCGTGTCGGAGTCGATGACGAACTTGTTCGACTTGGACTTGCCCGCGCGGCGCACCAGCGTCATCGCCTCGGCGGCGGCGGTCGACTCGTCCAGCATGGACGCGTTCGCGACCGGCAGGCCCGTCAGGTCGCCGACCATCGTCTGGAAGTTCAGCAGCGCTTCGAGGCGGCCCTGCGAGATCTCCGGCTGGTACGGCGTGTAGGCCGTGTACCAGGCCGGCGACTCCAGGACGTTGCGCAGGATCACGCCCGGCGTCACGGTGTCGTAGTAGCCCAGGCCGATCATCTGCGTCATCGGCCGGTTCTGGGAGGCGAGCTCGCGCAGTTCGGCGAGCGCCTCGGTCTCGGTGGCCGGGGCGGGCAGGTCCAGCACGAGGTCGCGCTCGTGGATGGACGACGGAACCGCGTGCTGCGCCAGTTCCTCCAGCGATCCGACGCCGATGACGTCGAGGATGCGCGCGAGTTCGGCGGGGCGCGGGCCGACGTGGCGGTCGGCGAACGGGGTGCCGTGCTCGAGAGCGGCGAGCGGAATGCGGTCCTGCGTCATCAAACGCCTCCGGGGGCTGGCTTCGGGCACACGTGTCCTGGTGCCCTCCCCGCTCTGTCCGTACCCCGAAGGGCGCCTGAGAGGTTCACCCGTTGCGAGAACGGGCTTTCACCGTCGGCGGGATTCCCTTGCGGGAGTCCACTTTCCAGAGGCGTCTCGCTCTGGCGGTCCTGGATGCCTGAGAGGTTCCCGGGGAGGGACTTGCTCCTTCGGCGCCGGGTTCGAGACCCGGACTCTCCCGCCTGAGTTCAGCGACTACCCGAGAAGAATACCCGCAGGCAGCCCGGGTAGTCGCTAGGGACGCGACCTACGTCTCAGCACGAAGACCGGCGAGGGCGGCGGAGACCGGGTCGGCGGGGTCGTCCCGCACGGCCAGCAGCAGGTGCTTGGTACCCACGACCGGGTCGCCGCTGCGGGCCGCGACGAGCTTCGCGCGTTCCATCGCGCGTTCGACGGTGCCTCCGGCGGGCAGGGAGCTGCTGTCCACGCCCGCCGCGCGCAGGGCCGCCGCGCCACCCGACTCGAACTCGGGCTTGAGCCTGCGCCCCGCCACCGCCAGCTGGTGGTCGAGCGTGAGCACCGCTGCCACGAGATCGCGCGACGACACGTCCCGCCGACCGGCCACGGCCAGCCGGTCGGCCTCGTTGCGCACGGCGGTCAGCACCGGGCCGCCGAGGCCCTGGCCGCGCGAGACGAGCTTGGTCAGCCAGCGCACGTACCCACCGCCGGACTCCCCCTCCAGCGCCCCCGCCTTGCGCAGCAGCCACACGGCGGGCGCCTCCTCGACCTCGGCGTACTTCCGCGTGGCGTCGGCGCGCACGGCCGCCGCGGTCGCCTCCGCGTCCACGCCGTGCAGGAACATCAGGTCGGCGACCCTGCCGGAGTCGAGCGACAGCAGCGCCAGCGCGAGGTGGGTGGTCGTCAGGACGCCGTCGCCCGCCTGCGCCACGGCGGCCCGCAGGCAGGTCTCCAGCGCGCGGCTGACGGGCAGGACGGTGTCGACGCGGGCGTGGTGATGGGCGGCGCTCATCAGCGCCATGACGTCCGGGTGGGACTCGGCGACGACTCCTCCGTCATCACCGGCCCAGTGGTCGGTGCCCCGGGCCATCGCCTGTGCCGTCAGCGAGGTCGTGCCGAGTTTGCGGCCGGGACCGACGGTGTCGACCAGTGAGATCAGCAGGTTCTCGGTGCCGACGAAGCCGAACTCCAGCCGGAAGGCGCGCTGCGCGGCCGCCGCCAGGACCTTGACCACCTGCGCTGAAGGGGTGTGCGTCATGGCAGGAACGCTAGGGAGACCGGGGTTTGCGGCGCTGCCGCCGACCGGCCACGAGGGACGGCCAGTCGGCCATGATCTCCTCGGCCGGTCAGCCGGTGGCGCGCTCGCGACGGCGGCGGGTCAGCTCGTCCTCGGTCATCGGCGCGATCTCGACACCGTCCGCACGTTCGGCCGGGAACTCGTGGATCGTGCCGGAGATCTCGCGCATAGCACCGCTCACCGCGATGCCGAAGACGCCCTGACCGCCCTGCAGCAGGTCGACGACCTCCTCCGGCGAGGTGCACTCGTAGACGGTGGTGCCGTCGGAGAAGAGCGTGATCTTCGCGAGGTCCTGCACGCCGCGGCGGCGCAGGTGGTCGACCGCGACCCTGATGTTCTGCAACGAGACGCCGGTGTCCAGCAGGCGTTTCACGACCTTGAGGACCAGGATGTCCTTGAAGGAGTACAGCCGCTGACTGCCCGAGCCGTGCGCCATCCGCACCGTCGGGGCGACCAGCCCGGTGCGCGCCCAGTAGTCGAGCTGCCGGTACGTGATGCCCGCGATCTGGCACGCCGCGGGACCTCGGTAACCGACGAGCTCGTCCGGCAGCGAGGAGTCCGGGAACAGTTCACCCTGCAGCCCGGATTCCGCCCTCAAGGGCGCTTCCTCGACCACGCCTGCCTCCCCTCGGAACGGCCACGAAACTCATGACCGTCAAGCCGCCACGTCCGCTCGCGCGAAGCGGCGACGTCCACTCGAGTTCGACGGTAGGACCGGTCCGAGGGCAGGTCAACGCGACGCGCGGGGAGTTACGACCCTCAACCTCAGGTAGAGAGTCACACCGTCACCCGAACTAGGCGTTTCAGGTGACGTTTAGTGATCGTTTAGCGAGAAAAACGACCTAAAGTAGTCCTGTCGAGTGACGTCCAAACGAACGTTCGAAAGCCCATACGAGACGGAGTGCGACGCACCGAAACTCACTCACAGGCGTCTCAGGCGTCGCACCGCACGGCCTGCCCACGTGTCCGCTCCGCGACGGTGCCTACGTGTCCGCTCCGCGGAAGTCCTCCGGGGAAACAGAGTCGAGGAACTCGCGGAACTTCTCGACCTCGTCCTCCTGCTCGTCCGGGATGATCAACCCGGCCTCGGCGAGCACGGCCTCGTCCGCGTGGATGGGCACGCCCACCCGCAGCGCGAGCGCCACCGAGTCGGACGGCCGCGCGGACACCCGCACGTCGCCGTCGAACACGAGCTCGGCGAAGAACGTGCCCTCCTGCAGGTCGGTGATCCGCACCTGCTCGAGGTTGCGCCCCAACGCCCCGATGACGTCCTTCAGCAGGTCGTGGGTGAGCGGACGGGCAGGACGGACGCCCTGCTGCTCGAGCGCGATCGCCGTGGCCTCGACGGACCCGATCCAGATCGGCAGGTACCGCTCGCCCTCGGTTTCCCGGAGCAGGAGGATCGGCTGGTTCTGGGGCAGCTCCACCCGGACGCCCACGACGCGCATCTCACTCATCGGGTCTCGCCTCCCTCTGACTCGTTGGGGAGTACCCGGTTCGTCTCCGAGCATCCCCCGGCGTATGCGTTCGACGCTACCCGCCAAGCGGGCCGTGTGCTCAATCGTTGCGGGCAGAACGTGATCAAGATGATTGCCGCAGACCCGCTCTCACCAACAACGTGTGCAACGAGGTGAAGAGGTCAGCCAATTCCCGGACCGTCTCGGGATCTGAGAAAGATTTCAGCAGAACCACCTCGTGGTCCGCCGCAGCGCGCACCGCGCGCAGGTGCTCGCGCTCGACGCCGAGCCCGGTCATCGTCCGGATCGTGCGGAGCGCGGTGATGTCGTCGGTGGTGAACCGGCCACCGGGGCCGGGGCGCAGCAGACCGTCGCGTTCCAGCTGGGAGAGCTGCTCCGCGGTGAGACCGGTCTGGGCCAGCAGATCGATCCGCGTCACGAACGTCGTGCCGTCGGGGACGGCGTCGAGCTGCTCGCGGATCACCTTGAGCGGTAAGTACCTGTCCCGTTGTGCGGACAGCACGAAGCGCAGCCTCTCGACGTCCGCCGCGCTGAACTGGCGGTAGCCGGAGGCGGTGCGTGCCGGGCGGACCAGCCCCTCCGCTTCCAGGAAGCGGATCTTGGAGATGGTGACGTCGGGGAACTCGGGCCGGAGCTGCGCGAGCACAGCACCGATGCTCGAGCCCCCGCGTTGTGGCCGCCCGGCCGTCACGCGTCAGGCTCCCGCGGAGCCAGGACCCGTCAGGAAGACGAGGCGGAACTTGCCGATCTGGACCTCGTCACCGTTCGCGAGAACGGCCTGGTCGACCGGCTCGCGGTTGACGTAGGTGCCGTTGAGGCTGCCGACGTCGATGACGACGAACTCGCCGCTCTCCCGGCGGAACTCGGCGTGCCGGCGCGAGACCGTCACGTCGTCCAGGAAGATGTCGCTGTCGGGGTGGCGCCCGGCGCTCGTCGTGTCTCGGTCCAGCAGGAACCGGGAACCGGCGTTCGGACCGCGCTTGACCACGAGCAGCGCGGAACCGGCGGGAAGGGCGTCAACACCGGCAACGGCCGGCTCCTGTGCGGGCGCCTCGGCGCCGCCTTCCATCTCCTGGAGGAAGTCCGCCCGGAAGACGGAGGTCCGCTCCGGGGACTGCTCCGGCGGAACGCCTGGGCCGTCGTTCGTGCTCACCTGAGCTCTCCTCCTGCTGCTGGATCCGTCACTTCCGGTAAAACCTATCGCGTTGGGGTCACCGCCTTCAGCGCGGCTCCCCTTCCGGCCGAAGATCCGGCGAAAGATCGACGTCACTCCTTCTCCACCAACGCCTTGTACCCGTCCGCGTCCAGCAGTCCTTCGAGCGCGTCCGCGTCGTTCAGGCGGATCTCGACCATCCAGCCCTCGCCGTACGGGTCGCTGTTGACGGAGTCGGGCGTCTGGACCAGAGCGTCGTTGATGGCCACGACCTCGCCGTCGAGCGGCGAGTAGAGGTCCGACACGCTCTTGGTGGACTCGACCTCACCGAACGTGTCACCCGCCGAGACGGTGTGACCGACCTCGGGCAGCTGGACGAAGACGACGTCACCGAGCTGTTCCTGGGCGTAGTCGGTGATGCCGACGCGCACGGTGTTCTCGCCTGTGCTGGCGACCCACTCGTGCTCCTCGGTGTAGCGAAGCTCCTCGGGAATCAACTGACTGCGCTCCTCGTGCTGAACCTGTATGGGGTGATCTTTTCACGCGACCGTGCGAGGTGTGACCCGCAGGGCCAGGAAGAACTGGTAGACGTACAGCAGCGCCGACCACAGGTAGAGCGCCCCGCCCCAGGCCGTGAACGCGTAGGCGATCGGCTGCGCGGCCTGCGCCCAGCCGGAGTCGCCCTGCGCGAGCAGCAGCAGGGGGAACGCGTACAACAGGTTGAAGGTCGCGGCCTTGCCCAGGTAGGTGACCTCGAACGGGCCCCACCCGCGTTGCCGCAGGACCAGCAGGCAGATGCCGACGACGATCTCCCGCCCCACGAGCACGAGGGCGATCCAGAGCGGCACGATGTCCCTGATGACGAACGCCAGCAGCGTGCAGAACACGTAGAGGCGGTCCGCGGCGGGGTCCAGCAACGCGCCGAGCCTGCTCATCTGGTTGAGCCAGCGCGCGAGCTTGCCGTCCAGCCAGTCGGACAGCCCCGCGAAGACGAGGACGAGCAGCGCCCAGCCGTCCGCGCGGGGTCCGAGGAGCAGGTACAGGAAGAGCGGAACACCGGCCAGCCGCAACACGCTGAGCAGGTTCGGAATCGTCAGCAGGCGATCAGCCGGATCACGCACACCCGCACTCTAAACGAGTGACTGCGCAGGGGCTGCCGGATGGCGTCACGGCACGCGGTGCGACTGGTTGCGGGGATGCGGTCGTTCTGCGTTCTTGCGGGGTCGTGCTCAGGCTGTGCGGGTGAACGTCCAGCCCCGGCGCTGCATCTCGGCACCGGTGATGGCGTGCGGGCGGCCCCGGTCGTCCCGGCCGACCCAGCGAGCGCGGAAACCCTCGAGCACGTAGGCGTGACCCCGGCTCCACACCACGCTGCACGGCGTGGTCGGCAGGCTCGAGCCGGACTCCTCGGCCTGCTTCGGGTGGGTCTCCATGGCGGTTCTCATCTCTGTCCCTCCGTGACACCAGGGATGTCGCGTACCGGGGCTCCGGCGTTATCCCTGGAAACGAATTCTGTCCGACTGTGGTTCAGAACACGTACGTGATGTGGATCCTGAGCGTTGGATGGATCGATCGGCGCGCCGAGCTGTTCGGGCCCGAAGCGGAACGGATCTCCCGGTCCTTGCCTGCGCAACCGTTCGTCGTTCGTCGATGACCGCACGGCTCGTGCTCGTCTTCTGCCCGGCCTAACCTCTTACCGTGGAATCCCAGGTGAAGTACGGAGAAGAGCTGCTCAGCCGCTTGATGACGCACCTGTGCTCCCAAATGGACGGTTGCCCCGGGGTGGGGTTGAGCATCTGGCCCGGCGCTCAGCGGCTGCGTTCGGTCGGCGTGGCGGCCGACCTCGACCAGGCCCAGCTGGACGCCGGCGAGGGGCCGCTCGTCGAGGCCTCCCGCGACGAGCGGCAGTCCTCGGGGGAGGTCGGTGGTCTGCACGTGATCGCGGTGCCCGGCAGCTGGGGTGACAGCGGGCCGGTGGTGCTCACGGTCTACCTGGACCACCCGCCGCGCCTGGAGGACCTGAAGGCGATAGAGGAGATGGAGCCGCTCGTCGCGACGGCCGCCTCGGTGGTCGAGTTCTGCGCGGGCGAGGTGCTGCGCGCCGACCAGATGGTGCGGATGGTCCAGCACCGCCGCTACATCGAGCAGGCCAAGGGACTCGTGATGGGGGCGCGTCCGTGCGCGCCGGGCGAGGCGTTCGAACTGCTGGTCAGAGCCAGTCAGCACGCCAACGTGAAGCTCCGTGACGTGGCCACGGCGTTGGTGCTGGTCGTCGGCGGCACGCTGGAGGACAGAGCCGAGGAGGTGGTCGCCGCGCCGGGCGAGGCGTTCGGGGTCGCGCGGAAACTGTGGGACGCGATCCGCGTTTGAACCAAGTGTTGTCCGGGTACGGACCACACGACCTGTCCTGTCGAGCGGCCACTCCCGTACGGTGGTGTCCGCAGCGGTTGAGCCAGCAGCCGCGTCGGGGCCGCTGCGTGGCGGCTCCCTGTCCGTGAAAGGGAGTACTTCGGTGACTGTGCAGGACCCACGTGCGGAGCAGATCGAGCTGAAGGTGCGGCAGCCGGCGCCCGGAGTCACCGTCCTCGCCGTGTCCGGTGAGGTCGACATGGTGTCCGCGCCCGTGTTGCGCGAATCGCTCGTCAACGGTCTCGGTGACGGCGGTGTGTTCGTCGTCGACATGACCGGCGTGACGTTCCTCGGCTCCGCCGGGCTCGCCGTCCTCGTCGAGGCCGCGAAACTCGCCCAGCAGCAGAGCGCGACCCTGAAGGTCGTGGCGACCGCGCGGAGCGTGACGCGTCCGCTGGAGGCCACCGGACTGGGTGAGGTCTTCAGCCTCCACTCGTCGGTGGACTCGGCGCTGAGCTGACGACCAGGCGGTTGCCCGCCTGCCGCAACGCCTCCGCGACGTCCTGGAGAGCCATCTCCACGCCGCCGCACTCGGGGCCGAGGCCGCTGAGGTCCACGGTGAGCGGCACGGTTCCGCCCCTCGCCGCCGTGGTGAGGGTGCGGCGCAACGACGGAGCGGCTTCCACCGGGACGTCGCCGCAGACCACCGCCACAACGCCCGAGGAGGAATCGTGGACCTTCACATCGCACTCGGGCGCGATCGCGGACGCCGGGGTCACCCCGGCCGAGGGGGTCAGGCGCAGGCGCACGGTCGTACCGCTCGCCCTGCGGGCCAACTCGACCTCGTCCACGCTCTCCCGCATGAGCAGGAGTCCCCGGCCGCGCATCGTGAGCGCGGGAGGCGGTGTGCGCCACTGGCCGCGATCGGTGACGTCGACACGGGCCGAACCGTCCGGTTCCACGCGGGCCCGCACGTCGACGGTGCCGTCCGACCCGGCGGGGTAGGCGTGCTCGACGGAGTTGTTGATCGCCTCGCTGGCCGCGAGGACGAGGGCGCTCGCCTCGTCGTCGGTGAGTCCGCTGTCCTTCAGCCACGTGCGCAGGCGGTGCCTCACCGGGCCCACTTCGTGCGCGTCCGCCGGGAAGCGGAGAGCGAGGAAGTCCTGATGCACCAGCACAACGCTCCTCCCGGGTGAACCTCGTCTGCTTCCAGCAGAGGATTTCCCAGGGGCCGGCGCGACTACACGTGCGACTGCGCGTGTAAGACGAGAACGATTCGGGTACGGCAGGACATGCCGGCCTTCAGCAGAACGGACTACGAGGTGGCTGTGACTCAACTGTCAGGCGTCGAGCTCCGGATGGCCGCGGATCCCACGCAGCTCTCCATCGTGCGTGCGGTCGCGGCGGACATCGCCATGCGACAGGACTTCGACCTCGACTCGATCGAGGACCTGAAGCTCGCGGTGGACGAGACCTGCTCGACGTTGATCACGCTCGCGGCCCACGACGCGGTGCTCAGCTGCCACTTCGCGGTGGACGACAGGGGCGCCGTGCACGTCTCGGCCAAGGTGTCCGCGAAGGCCGGCTCCGGGCCGGACGAGGGCAGCTTCGGGTGGCGCGTGCTCACGGCGCTCGTCGACTCCGTGCAGACGAGAGTCGACGAGACCGAAGGGTTCGTGGTGCACATCGCCCTCGTGAAGTCCACGGCAGGGGCGGTGGATGCGTGACCGGATCGGAAGAGATCACCAAGACCGAAGAGCCGGCCACGTCGGAGGAGTCCGCGCAGGAGGAGAAGAAGTCCTCCCGCTCGGGTGACTACGACCACCTGGCCCCGCTCTTCGCGGAACTCGCGGCCACTCCCGCGGGCGCGGCGCGCGAAACGCTGCGGGACAGACTCGTCACCGAGCACCTGCCCGTGGCGCAGCACATCGCGCGACGCTTCGGGCACCGCGGCGAACCGCACGAGGACCTCGTGCAGGTGGCGACCGTGGGCCTGATCAACGCCGTCGACCGCTTCGACCCCGAGCGCGGCAGCGACTTCCTGTCGTTCGCGGTGCCGACGATCATGGGTGAGGTGCGGAAGTACTTCCGCGACTCCAGCTGGTCGGTGCGGATGCCGAGGCGGCTCAAGGAGCTGCACCTCGCGATCAACGCGGGCACCTCACGCCTGTCGCAGTCGCTCGGCCGCGCGCCGACGCCGTCGGAACTGGCGGAGCACCTGGGACTGTCGCGTGAGGAGATCCACGAAGGACTCGCGGCCGGAAACGCTTACCAGAGCGCGTCTTTGGACGACATGCTGATGAGCGAGGACTCGTCGATCTCGCTGGGGTCCACCATCGGCGAGGAAGACCCCGAGATCGCGATGATCGAGCAGCGCGAGGCGCTGCACCCGTTGCTGGAGAAGCTGCCGGAGCGCGAACGCAAGATCGTGATCATGCGCTTCTTCGGCAACATGACCCAGACGCAGATCGCGCAGAAGGTCGGCATCTCCCAGATGCACGTCTCGCGATTGCTCGCGAAGACGCTGCGTCAGCTGCGGGACGTGCTGGAGGAGTGAACGCGGACACGGCGCCGGGCCGCTGACACGATCTGGCGCCGTTCGTCCTCGCCCATGCCGCCCCACACGCCGTACGGCTCCTGGGCCTCCAGGGCATGGGCGCGGCACTGCGCCAGCACCGGGCAGTGGCCGCAGATCGCCTTGGCCCTGTCCTCCCTGGCCGCCCTGGCGTAGCCCCGCTCGTTGTCGGGGTGGAAGAAGATCGCACTGTTCTCGCCCCGGCAGAGGCCGTCCATCTGCCAGTCCCAGACGTCGGTGACCGGCTTGGGCAGGCGGGTGGTGCAGGTCATCGCGACTCCCTGGCGACTAGGGGGTAAGAGTTGCGATCTCTGCGTACCTCTGGGTCGGGGACGGTAAACCTGTTCCCACCGTTCGAGTGTGCTGGTCCCGTCACCTGGGGCAGGCGGCCCTCCGCCCACTCGCTCGAGCGCACCCCACGTTTCCTCGCCGCACGCGGGGCGCTTTCGTGCGGTGTGCCCGAACGAAAGCGCCCCGCGTGCGGTTCAGCAACGTGAAGCGGGCTCGCGAAGGGCGCACAGGACTTCCGGTCACCTGCTCGGGCGGGCAACGGCCTGAGGCTCGGGCCCCGGAGCTCCGCACCCCACCCGACCCGGCAACCCCTGGCCTCAGAGCCTTTCGGGCGCCCCGATGCCCAGCAGCGACAGGCCCAGCGTCAGCACCCGCGACGTCAGCGTGAGCAGGTGCAGGCGCGAGTCCTGCAGCTCCTGCGACTCCGCCGTCGCCACCGGGCAGTTGTTGTAGAAGGTCGAGAACGCGGTGGCGGTCTCGAACAGGTAGCCGGTGAGCTTGTGCGGCGCGAGCTCGTCGATCGCCGCCTGGATGGCGGTCGGGAGCTGGAGGAGCTTGAGGGCCAGGTCGCGTTCGGCCTGTTCCTGGAGCACCAGGGGTGCGTCCTGCGGGGCCTCGCGGCCCACCTTGCGGACGATGGAGAGGATGCGGGCGTTGGCGTACTGGATGTACACCGAGGTGTCGCCGGTGGTGGCGAGCATCTTCTCCCAGGTGAAGACGTAGTCCTTCTCGCGGTCGTTGGAGAGGTCCGCGTACTTCACGGCGCCCAGGCCGATGGTGCGGGCTAGGGCGTCCTTCTCCTCACCCTCCACTTCGGACGACTCGGGCATGACCTTGTAGGAGTTCTCGACGGCCTCGGTGAGCAGGTCGATGAGTTTGATCGTGCCGCCCGCGCGGGTGCGGATGGTCTTGCCGTCGCTGCCCAGGATGGTGCCGAAGCCGGTGTGGACGGCGGTGTGGGCGTCGTCGAGCCAGCCCGCCTGCTTGGAGGTGGCGAAGATCATCTGGAAGTGCTGGGACTGCGGGGTGCCGACGACGTAGATCAGTTCGTCGACCTTGCGGTCGCGGACCCAGTAGCGGACGGTCGCGAAGTCCGTGGTGGCGTAGCCGTAGCCGCCGTCGCTCTTGCGGACGATCAGCGGGAGGCGGTCGCCCTCGCGGTTGGTGAAGCCGGGCGGGAACACGCAGAGCGCGCCGTCGCTGGTCTCGATCAGGCCCTTGCCCTGGAGCTCGGTGATCGTGTCGGCGAGGTACGGGTTGTAGAAGCTCTCGCCGTAGTTGTCGTCGGCGCTCAGGCCGATCTCCAGCAGCTCGTAGACCTGGTTGAAGTGGCGCTGGGACTCGCCCACGAGTTCGTGCCAGAGCGCCAGGGTGGCCTCGTCGCCGCCCTGGAGCAGGACGACGCGGCGGCGGGCCCGGTCGGCGAAGCCCGGTTCGTTGTCGAACTTCTGGCGGGCCTGCTGGTAGAACGCGTTGAGGTCGCTGATCTCGTGGTCGGCGCCGCGGCCCTCGTCGGTCAGGTGCTCGATGAGCATCCCGAACGGGGTGCCCCAGTCGCCCAGGTGGTTGTGCGGGATGACCTCGTGGCCCGCGAACGTGAGCAGGCGGCAGAACGCGTCGCCGATGATCGTCGAGCGCAGGTGGCCGACGTGCATCTCCTTGGCCACGTTGGGACTGCTGTAGTCGATCGCGATGCGGCGCGGCTCCTCTGTCCGCGGCACGCCGAGGCGCTCGTCGCCCAGCAGCCGGGCGGCCTGGGCCTCCAGCCACTCGCGCTTGAGCTTCAGGTTGATGAAGCCGGGGCCGGCGATCTCCGGCGTCTCGATCGCGTCGGCCGCGTCGAGGTGCTCGACGATCAGCGTCGCGACCTCACGCGGGTTGCGGCCGACCTTCTTCGCCAGGCTCATCGCGACGTTGCACTGGTAGTCGGCACCGTCTCGGTTGGACGGTCGGATCAGCGCTTCCTCGGCGGTGATGTCCACGTCCAGGGCGACGCGCAGCGCCTGCGCGACCCGCTGGCCCAGTTCCAGCCCGACATCCCCACGCAGCACTGAACCCACCTCTCACCACGGCTTGTTCACCTCAGTATTTCACCCGTGGCAAAACGGTTCTTCACCACCGCCCGAGCAGCAGCGCTCCCCCGCCCACCAGTGAGGCCAGGCTCACCAGGCCGAAGAACGTCACCCAGCCCAGCGCGGGCACCCCGGTGAGCCACGCGAGCTGGTCCGCGTCGGACTTCGGGGCCTGCCGGCGCCACCGCTTGACCTGGAGCTCCCACACCGGCCGCACGCCTCCGAGCAACAGGAACCACGCGAAGACGTACGCGGCCGCGTCCCGGACCTCCAGGGAGGCGTAGAAGGAGACGAAGAAGAAGATGCCGCCGGTGATGATGATGGACAGCACGCCGAAGACGTTGCGGATCATGATCAGCATGGCGGCGAGGAACCCGATGCTGATCCAGAGCATCAGCTGGATCTTCTCGTTGGTGATGAGCACGGCCGCGCCGAAGCCGAGCAACGACGGGGCGATGTAACCGGCGAGGGCGGTGAGCACCATGCCGGGGCCGCGGGGCTTGCCGCGCGAGACGGTGAGGCCGGAGGTGTCCGAGTGCAGCTTGATGCCGCTGAGGCGCCGTCCGGTCAGCACGGCCAGCAGGGCGTGACCGCCCTCGTGGGCGATGGTGATGACGTTGCGGGTGACCCGCCAGATCCCGTGCAGCGCGACGGCCAGGAACGCGGCGGCCGCCGTCCCCCACGTGATCAGCACTTCCCGGGTCAGCAACTCGTCAGGCATCGCGACATCGAAACAGACGCGCCGTGAGAGCCGCATGTGGGCTCTCACGGCGTGTCTGCGTCCGGACAGGGGTGCTAGTGCTTGATCTTGTCCTTGCCCACGCGTTCGGTCTTCGGGTCGACGACCGCCTGCTCCTGCGTGACCGGCTCCCGGTGGTGCATCGGGAGCGGCTCGGTGATGGCGTTGTTCGCGGGCGGCGTGACGGTGTCCGGCTCGTCGCGGAACGCCTCCGACCGCGGTTCCGGCACGACCGGGACCTCGTCCTCGACCAGCTTGCGGCGCGCGGGCATGACCGCGAGCAGCAGGCCGAACAGGGCCAGGCCGAGGTGCAGCCAGTTGTCGTTGGCGTTGACGGCCAGCGGGTTGCCGTACTCCTGCGCCGGGTTCTGGGCGAGGATCCCCGTGATCATCAGGTCCCACACGAAGAGCGCGCCGAAGCCCGCGAACAGCAACCAGCCGTACATCCGGGAGAGTCCCGAACCGAGTGCCGTGAGCACGCCGAGCACGCCGACGGCCACCATCACGAGGTTGTGCAGCGGGTTCACCGAGAACCCGAGCACGAACGACTGGGCGGCCCAGTCGCCGACCCCTGTGCGGGTGAAGCCCACGACGCCGAACACGATGAACGCGATGCCGGCCAGTCCGGCCAGCACCTGCACCGGCTGCAGACCGGCGACCTTGATGCGGTGGGTCATGTCGCCCTCCAGGCTCCGTTTCCGTGCCCGGCGGGCTACCCCCGCTTCACAGGGACCAAACGTCTCAGCCGCTGGCCTTGCGCCCGATACCGGCGTACGCGCCCGGCACGACGGCCGGCGCTTCGATCTGCAGGCCCTCCATCAACTGCTCGACCGGCTGCGGATGCGACACGACGAGGAACCCGCCCGCGGGCAGCGCGTGCCGGTAGCGCCTGACGACCCGGCCGGGACCCGTGACGTCGTCGACGTACCTGAGGACGTCGACCATCAGCACGGCGTACGGCTCGCGCAGGTCCAGATGCGACAGCACGCCCGGATGCCGGAGCACTTGGTCGGGACGGCGCAGATCGGCCTCCACGGCGCAGGCGCGCGGTTCGCCGCGCAGCAGTCCACGGGAGAACGCGACCGTCACCGGGTCGGAGTCCACGTAGACCACCCGCGCGTCGGGCAGCGTCTGGTGCGTGGCACCGCACGTCGGGATGCCCGAGCCGAGGTCGAGGAACTGGCGCACGCCGGACGCCCAGCAGTGGCGGACGGCGTGGCGGAGGAACGTGCGCTGCGCCCGGGTCACGAGCGGCAGCTCCGGATCGATCCGCACGGCCTGTTTGGCGAACGCGCGGTCGGCGGCGTAGTTGTGCGCGCCACCGAGATAGAAGTCATGGATCCGTGCGGCGTTCGGCCGACGTACGTCGACCTCGTAGCGTGCGAAGGCGGGGACCGCAGCCATTCGCAGAGCGTAACTGGCGCCTAGACCATTCGGGCGAAGTTTTCGAAGATTCTTTGGGTCCGTCTGACATGGACCACCGTGCGGGAGGGCCCGGCCCACCCCACGAAGACCGGGCCACGTAGCGCGTACGGGGATCGAACCCGTGTTTCCGGATTGAGAGTCCAGCGTCCTGACCACTAGACGAACACGCCAAACACGAGCATTGATACAAAATGCTCGCAAACAATAGGAGAATGTGAACCTGCTGGTCAGAGCTTGGAGGGCGCTCCGGCCCATTCGTCAGCTTGAATCATGGAACAATGATGACGCGCCGCGCACACCTCGCGCAAAGCAATTAATCGAGCCAGGTGAGCGCGAGCCACAGCCTGGCCCGCGCGTCGGCCGTCCCAAGATCATGACCGAGGAGCCGCTCGGCGTGAGAAATTCGGTGCCGAACGCTGTTGCGGTGCACTTTCAGCACGCTCGCGGCCCGGTCCCAGCTGCCGTGCTGGCCGAGCCAGGCCCTCAGGGTGTCGAGGAGGTCGGGACGGCCGAGGAGGGGTGCGAGCTCGCGGCGGGCGAACGCGCGGGCCGTGCCGGGGTCGACGAGGGAGGCCAGGTCGGAGGCGGGGTGGGCGGGCTCGCCGGTGGCCAGGGCCCTCGGCAGGAGGGCGGCGGCTTCGGAGGCAGCGGCTTCGACGGCGGCTCGGGTCAGGGCCTGTGCGGCGGCGGTCGAGTCGGTCACCGGTGCGACTCCTACCGGCCCCGACACCTCCACGCCCGCCCCGACCAGCGCCAGGAACCCCTCCCCCTCCTTGGTCACCAGCGGCCCGTACCGCTGCGCCAGCACGTCGTAGTCCGCGCGCGACTCCCCCGCCACCACTCGATGGGGGCCAGGTCCGGTCACCCCCTCAAGTCCGGAGACCTCCTGCCGCAGCAACGCCGACGCCGCCAGCCGGGCGGTCTGGCCGCGTTCGCTCTCCAGGTCGCGGTGCAGCAGGCCGAGCAGTGCCAGCGCCACCGCGACCACGGCCCGTTCGGCCGCGGAAAGGGGCGCCGGGCGGCGCACGACGAGCACCGCGGACCCCACCGGGTCGAGGGTGACGTGGTCCTCGCCCGCCTGGGTCGAGGCCGAACGGGGGCCGCGGCCGGACGCGACGCGGTTGGCCAGCGACGCCACGTCGGACGGCGCGGTGGCGGGGTCGACGAGGTCGGCGCGGCAGTTCAGCACCACGGCCAGGGTGGTCAGGACCGACTCGACGGGACGGACTCGGGTGGCCGCCCTGGTCAGGGCGCGCTGGCTGTCGGCGAGCAGGCGTTGCTCGCGCACGGCGATCTCCGCGAGCAGGGCGCCCAGCGCCTGCGAGACGGCCAGGAAGGGGGTCGACGGCGGCACCTCCAGCAGTGGCATGCCCTGGGCGGCGCAGGCTTCCACCAGTGACGACGGGGCCGTCGGGAACTCCGGTTCCACGCCGAAGCCGATCGCCGACGCACCGGAGGACACCAGGCCCGCCACGTAGGCGGGCACGTCGGACGGGAAGCGCACGCCCGCCGTGAGCAGGAGTTCCTCGCCGACCAGGTACGGGGTCGGGTCCTCCAGTTCGGACACGTGCGCCCAGCGGACCGGGCGGTCGAGGGCGTCGGCGCCACAAAGGACGGTCAGGCCCAGGTCCGCTCGCGCGACGAGGTCCCGCAGTGGGACGGTGTGCACAACCACAAGCCCAGGATTGTGCAGAACGACCACTTACCGGCGCCAGTCCCCGTTCCTACTGTGACCTGCAACCCCAAGGAGGTCGGCAGTGGCTCTCGACTACGCGGTGATCGCCGCCTACGTGCTCGGCATGATCGGCATGGGCTGGTGGGGCATGCGCCGCGCCACCAGCAAGAGCGAGTACCTGGTCGCCGGGCGGCGGCTCGGGTTCGCGATGTACTCGGGGACCATGTCGGCGGTCGTGCTCGGGGGCGCGTCGACCATCGGCGGCGTCGGGCTCGGCTACCGGTACGGCGTCTCCGGCGCGTGGATGGTGTTCGCGATCGGGCTCGGCATCCTGTTGCTCAGCGCGCTCTTCGCGCGCCGGATCGTCAAGTTGAAGGTCTACACGGTCAGCCAGATGCTCGACCTCCGGTACGGCGGCAACTCGTCGTTGATCTCCGGCGCGGTCATGTGGGCGTACACGTTGATGCTGACCGTCACGTCGACGATCGCCTACTCGACCATCTTCAACGTCCTCTTCGGACTCCCGAAGACCCTCGGCGTGATCATCGGTGGCGGCATCGTGGTGCTGTACAGCGTGCTCGGCGGCATGTGGTCGATCACGCTGACCGACATCGTCCAGTTCGTGATCAAGACGATCGGCATCCTGTTCCTGCTGCTCCCGATCAGCATCTTCGCCGCGGGCGGGTTCGACGGGATCCAGCGACGGCTCGATGATCCGGCGATGTTCGAGATCGGCAACATCGGCACCGGCACGATCATCACGTATCTGCTGATCTACGTGTTCGGTCTGCTCATCGGACAGGACATCTGGCAGCGCGTGTTCACCGCCAAGTCTCCGGAGGTCGCGACCTGGGGTGGCATCACGTCCGGGTTGTACTGCCTCGTCTACGCCGTCGCGGGCGCGTTGATCGGCACGGCCGGCAGGGCGTTGTACCCGGACATCGCCAACAAGGACGACGTTTTCGCCACGATGGTCGAGAACCTGCTGCCGACCGGTGTGCGCGGGCTGGTGCTCGCTGCGGCATTGGCGGCGATGATGTCCACATCGTCCGGTGCGTTGATCGCATGTTCGACGGTGGCCGCCAACGACATCTGGCGGCGCAAGACCGACGTCCACTCCAACCGGGTGTTCACGCTCGTGCTCGGCGTCATCGCGATCATCATCGCGGTCATCCTCAACGACGTCGTGGCGGCGCTGACCGTCGCCTACAACATCCTGGTCGGCGGCCTGCTGGTGGCGATCATCGGCGGTCTGGTGTGGCAGCGCGGCACGCGGATCGGTGCGATGGTGTCGATGGCCGTCGGTGCTCTGACGTCGATCACGTTCATGGTGATCGACGGTGTGCTCGCCGACTCGCCCATCTACTACAGCCTGGGCGCGTCGCTCGTCACGTACGTGATCGTCAGCCTGGCCACCCCCGCGACCGACCCGGCGGTGCTCGCCCGCTGGGGCCGCAGGGTGGCGGGTAAGTCCGATGAAGAAGAGGAACTGGTGAACGCATGATCGGCCCCGTCGACTCCCGGGAGGTCCCGCGCTACGCGGGCCCGGCGACCTTCGCCCGGCTGCCGCGCCTCGACCAGGTGGCGCACGCGGACGTCGCGGTGGTGGGAGTCCCGTTCGACACCGGCGTCTCGTACCGGCCGGGCGCGCGGTTCGCGCCCTCGGCCGTGCGGCAGGCGTCCCGGTTGCTGCGCCCGTACCACCCCGGCCTGGACGTGTCCCCGTTCGAACGCGTGCAGGTCGTGGACGCGGGCGACATCGCGGTCAACCCGTTCCACATCGGCGAGGCCATCGAGACGATCGAGGGCGCGGCCACCGATCTGCAGGCCGACGGCACCAAGCTCGTCACGATCGGCGGCGACCACACCATCGCACTGCCGTTGCTGCGGGCGGTGTCGCGCGTCCACGGACCGGTGGCGCTGCTGCACTTCGACGCGCACCTCGACACGTGGGACACCTACTTCGGCGAGCCCTACACGCACGGCACCCCGTTCCGCCGTGCGGTCGAGGACGGCGTCCTCGACACGGAAGCGCTCTCGCACGTCGGCACGCGCGGGCCGTTGTACGGCAAGAAGGACCTGGAGGACGACCGGCGACTCGGGTTCGGCATCGTCACGTCGTCGGACGTGCTGCGGCGCGGGGTGGACGAGACGGTGGACGCGCTGCGGCAGCGGATCGGCGACCGGCCGCTGTACGTGTCGATCGACATCGACGTGCTGGACCCGGCGCACGCGCCCGGCACCGGGACGCCCGAGGCGGGCGGGATGACGTCGCGGGAGCTGCTGGAGATCGTGCGCGGCTTGCGCGGGCTGAACCTGGTGGGCGCGGACGTGGTGGAGGTGGCGCCGGCCTACGACCACGCGGACATCACGTCGGTGGCGGCGTCGCACCTGGCCTACGACCTGGTGAGCCTGCTGGCTGCGAAGGAGGGGAAGTGAACGCGACGGGTGGCGGCCTCGGTGAGGCGGCCGGCGAAGAAGGCGTGAGCGAGCGCAACGGCGGCGACGTCGTCGTCGAGACCCTCGAAGCCCTCGGCGCGCACACCGTGTTCGGCATCCCCGGTCAGCACGCGCTGGGCCTCTTCGACGCGCTGCGCCGTTCCGGCCTGCGCTACGTCGGCTCGCGCACCGAGGTCAACGCCGCCTTCGCCGCCGACGGCCACGCCCGGATCACCGGCGAGGTGACGCCGCTGCTGGTCTCCACCGGGCCGGGTGCGCTCCAAACGCTGGCGGGACTTCAGGAGTCAGCCGCTGCCTCGGCACCGGTGCTGGGCATCTCCTCCCAGATCCCCTCGGCGGGCCTGGGTGGTGTGCGAGGCGGCTACCTGCACGAGCTGACCGACCAGCTGGCCTCGTTCCGCGACGTCGTGAAGCACGCACGGGTGGTGCGGCACGCGTCGCAGATCCCCTCGGCGCTGGCCGAGGCGTGGGAGATCGCCCTCACCGCGCCGTTCGGGCCGGTGTGGGTCGAGGTCCCGCAGGACGTGCTGCTCGGCCCCGCGGGCGTCCCGCCCGTGACGTCGGTGTCGTGGTCGCCGCGCGCACTGCACCCGCGCACCGAACTGGTCGAGGAGGCGGCGATGCTCCTCGACGGCGCGGAACGGCCGGTGATCCTCGCCGGTGGCGGCGCCCTGCACGCCCGGGACGAACTGCTGGAACTGGCCGAGAAGCTGCGCGCGCCGGTCGTGACCACGTTCGGCGGCAAGGGGAACTTCCCGTGGGACCACCCGCTGTCGGCGCGGTCGTGGCTGGAAGACAGGCATACCACGGAGTTCCTCGCGGACGCGGACGTGCTGCTGGTCGTCGGGTCGGGGCTGGGTGAGCTGTCGAGCAACTACCGGACGTTCCGGCCGCGCGGCGCGGTGGTCCAGATCGAGGCGGACCTCGGCAAGCTGGAGTCCAACTACCCCGCGCTCGGCATCCACGCCGACGCCCGGCACGCCCTGCGCGCGCTGATCACGGCGACCACCGCGACACCGGCGGACGGGCTCGCCGAGGAACGGGTGCTCGGGCTGCTCGCGAGCGTCCGGGAACGGCTGGCGGCGCAGCACCTCGACCTGGAGCGGCAGGTCCTCGACGCCGTGCGCGAGGCCGTTCCGGACGGCACGCCGACCTGCTGGGACATGACGATCCTCGCCTACTGGGCCTGGTCGGCGTGGGACCCGCGCGGTGGCGCGCAGTTCTCGGGACAGGGCGCGGGCGGGCTCGGGTACGGGTTCCCCGCCGCCCTCGGGGTCGCCGCCGCGACGGACGGGCCGGTGCTCGCGGTGTCCGGCGACGGCGGCGCGATGTACGGGATCTCCGAGCTCGCGGCGGCCGCGCAGCACGGGTCGCGGGTGGTGTGGCTGATCGTCGACGACGGCGGCTACGGCATCCTGCGCGAGTACATGACCGACGCGTTCGGGCAGGCCACCGGCACCGAACTGGCGCGGCCCGACTTCGTCGCGCTGGCGCGGGCGTTCGGGGTGCCCGCCACCCGCAGCACCCCCGAGTCGTTGCGCGAAGATCTGATCAAGGCGTTCGCCGGGGACGGCCCGCACGTCGTCGTGCTGCCCGCGGTGTTGCGCATGTTCGCCCCCACGCACCTGGAGCACACGTGATCGTCGCGAACTTCGTCAACGGCACCTCCACCGGTGCCGGCGAGACCTCCCCGCTCGTCGACCCCGCGACCGGCGAGGAGTTCGGCCGCACCGTCGTCTCGCGCGCCGCCGAGGTCGACGCCGCCGTCCAGGCTGCCGCGCAAGCGTTTCCGCGGTGGTCGCGCACCACACCGGGTGAACGCCAGCAGGCGTTGCTGAAGCTCGCCGACCTGCTGGAGGCGAACGCCGAGCAGGTCGCGGACGCCGAGGTGCGCGAGACCGGCAAGATCCGGTCGGTGCTGCTGGACGAGGAGATCCCGCAGTGCGTGGACCAGATCCGGTTCTTCGCCGGGGCCGCCCGCGCGCTCGGCACGGCCGCCGCCGGCGAGTACCTCCCGGGCCACACCTCGTACCAGCGCCGGGAGGCCGTAGGGGTGATCGCGCAGATCACGCCGTGGAACTACCCGCTGATGATGGCCGTGTGGAAGATCGCGCCGGCGCTGGCCGCGGGCAACACCGTGGTGCTCAAGCCCGCCGACACCACGCCGTCGTCCACGGTGCTGCTCGCCGAACTGGCGTCCCGGGTGCTGCCCGCCGGTGTCTTCAACGTCGTGCTGGGCGACCGCGACACCGGACGACTCCTGGTCGAACACCCGGTGCCCGCGATGGTGTCGCTGACCGGGTCGACGCGCGCCGGGGTCGAGGTGGCGCGCGGTGCCGCCGCGACGGTGAAGCGCACGCACCTCGAACTCGGTGGCAACGCGCCGGTGCTGGTGTTCGACGACGTGGACGTGGCCAAGGCGGCGGAGGGCATCGTCGGCGCCGCCTTCTACAACGCGGGCCAGGACTGCACGGCCGCGAGCCGCGTGCTGGTGCATTCGGCGGTCCACGACGAGTTCGTCGCCGCACTGGTGAAGACGGCGTCCGCGGCGGTGCCCGGCACGGACTTCGGCCCGCTCAACAGTCAGGCCCAGCTGGACCGCGTGCTGGGGCTGCTGTCCCGGTCGTCCGCCACCGTCCACTGTGGAGGCAAGCGGCACGGCGGCGAAGGGTTCTTCCTGGAGCCCACCGTGATCTCAGGCCTGCACCAGGACGACGAGCTGGTGCAGGAGGAGGCGTTCGCGCCGTTGATCACCGTGCAGGCGTTCGCGGACGACGACGAGGCGATCGCGCTCGCCAACGGTGTGCCGCAAGGACTCGCGTCGTCGATCTGGACCCGCGACACCAGCCGGGTGGCCGCGCTGACGGCACGGCTCGACTTCGGCATCGTCTGGGTCAACACGCACGGCGCGGTCGCGTCCGAGATGCCGCACGGCGGTTTCGGTGCGTCGGGCTACGGCAAGGACCTGTCGATGCACGGCCTGGAGGACTACACGCGCGTCAAGCACGTGATGATCGCGCACTGAGCATCGCCCGGTACGGCATCGGGTAGTGCAGCAGGCTCGCCGGGACGACCGCGGAAACCACCCGGATGGCCCGGATCCACCGGCGCAGCCTGCGGTCGTCCCGATCCGCCCACTCCAGACCGAGCTTGTCCCGCAACGCCTCCGGCAGCGTCCCGACGGCGAAGTCCGGCAACACCTGCGCCGCAACGGGTCGCACCAACGGCCACAGGGCGCTGGGCACGTGCTCCGCGCCCGGTGCCTTGCCGGTCCGCAGCTCGAACGCCTCCAGCAGCCCGTCCACGCCGTCGGTCGGCATGAGCTGCGTGGCGATCACGTCGTCGACGTAGCACCGCAACGCCGTGAGGTCGCTCGGCATCGTCCGGATGCCGAGCGACCGTCCCGTTTCCCGCCACTCGCGGTAGAGCCGTTCTTCGCGGATCGCGGGCATCCTGGGCCGCAGCAACCGGTACGCGGTGAGCAGCGAGTCGAAACTCGTGGCGTGCACCCAGCGGAACAGCTCCTCGTCCGCGCCGGGGATCGACGCGTGCGAGCGCAGCAGCCGGTCCGACTCCTCCCCGGCCAGCTCACCGCCGAACAGCCGCAGCTGCGACGACGTGATCGTCCTCGTCAGCCGCCGGAACGGGTCCGCGCGGTAGCTGTCGCGCACGGCGGCCGCGATGACCGGGTGCGCGACCTGCATGAGCACCGCGCGGCCCAGCACCACCAGCTCGAACCGGGTGTACCAGCCGAGCCGCCACGTCACCGACTCAGGTCCCAGCGTCACGCCCATGATCATTCCGAACGACCGGGGGCGTGCGAAGATCCTTACCCCGAAAGGATTAGGGCCGGTGACCCGAGCCGTCAGCCGCAGAGGGCTCCCTTCTGCCACCTCTTCGCGCCGTACAGGTCCGGCCGCGCAGGCGCCATCAGCGTGTACGCGGTCGGGCAGGCACGGTCGGTGTACTCGACGGCGAAGACGAAGCTCGACCCGTCGCTGACCTCCTGCTTCTTCCAGTCCATGTTGATGAGGTTGTAGACACCGGACGACCCGGGCCCGCCGTGCAGCGGGATCTTCCCGCCGTCCCGCACCACGTACTGGTTCTCCCCCAACGGCTGGTGGATCTTCGGCCCGAGCCGCGCGACGACCTCGTCGAACGCCTTCTCGGTACCCCCGGCCGCGAACCACTGGTCGAAGAGGAGCGCTCCCACGCTGCCGACCTCGTTGCGGCGGTCCCACTTCCGCAGCACCTCGCACTCCGGCCGGACGCACGGCATCGAGTCGAGGTGCTTCTCGGCGGCGGTGTTCCTGTTCTCCAGCACCAGCTTCCGCATGACGCCGGCGTCGAACCGACCCAGGTGACGTGGAATCTCCTGCAGCCCGAACTCGGTGCGCAGGTTCGCGATGTTCTCGTCGCCGAACACGCGCGGGAACCCCTTCAACGGCTTGTCCGCGCGCACGAAGGCGTGCGAGGAGTTGGAGTTCGTGGCGTAGGTGTCGCTCGCGATCCACGGCATCCGGTCCACCGGCAGCCGTCCGGCCCGGCAGGCGGAGCGCGTGCCGTCGACGATCGCGACACCCGTGCGGTCGAGGAACCCCTGGTCCACCACGCAGTCGGTGCGCACGTCCGGCACGACCTGGATGCCGGCGTAGAGGGTCTGGCCGCGCCGGTCGGCCGCGATGATGTTGGTGCGCACGGTGCCGCCGAACCGGTCGAGCCCCGCCTTGAGGTCGTCGGTCGTGCGCGCCTCCAGGAACGTCGCGGCCGCGTTCAGCGTCGTCAGCCGGTCCGCGGCGAGGTCGGTGACGGCGTAGGCCTCGGTGTCGGTCCACGGCAGCGGCGTCATCTCGTCGCCGGTGAGGTGCGGGTTGGTGCGGATCTTCCGCGTGACCGGGCCGTAGCGGGTGTCCCAGTGGGTGCCGCGGTCGATCATCCGCTCCGGCTTCCCGTCGACCAGGTAGGTGTGCCGGTCGACGAGCCGCAGCCTGGTGAGCGTGTAGCTCGACGCCGTCGACACCGTGGCCGACCAGGCGACACCGCGGTTGTACCCGTTGAACACGACCGGCATGCCGAGCACGGTGACGCCGTCGACGTCGACCTTGCCGGGAATCGTCAGCCTGGCGTGCCAGAACGACACCATGCCGCGCCACGGCACGTGCGGGTTGCCCAGCAGCACGCCACGACCTCCGCTGGTACCCCCAGCACCAACGGCGATCGTGTTGCTGCCCCGCTCCTTCACCTCCTTGGGCGGCGACGGCCAGATGCCCTCGTACGCCCGGAAGATGCCTTCGTTGAACGCCACGTGGTTGAAGCGGTAGAGCTCGGCTTCGGTGATCGGCCGCGCCCCGCAGCGCGGGTTCCTCGCCACGTAACGGTTGTAGCCCTGCACGTACCCGGTGACCAGGTCGCGGGCCTGCCGGGTCGGGCCGACGGGCGGGGGCTGGGCGACTATCGCCTCAACCACCTCCCGGCGTTCGAGGTCCCGGAACTGGGGATCGGCGGCGAACTCGGTGAACAGCTTCGCGAGGTCGCACAGGTGCGCTTTCGCCTGCCCGTACCCGATGCCGTCCCCCAGGCCGCGGTGGTGCGCTGCGACGACGTGCGGCACCTGCTCGGGTCCGGCCGCGGACGCCACGGGCGCCGAGGTGACCAGGAGCAGGCTCGCGATGACGGTTTTCCACACGACTGTGTTTTTAGCACAGTCGTGTGACTACGTGCCACCGACTAGTCGAGCGGGTGGGTCACGCTCTTCATCACGTACTTCTCGTAGTTCAGGGCGTCGAACGACTCCCAGTCGACGACGTCGTCCTCGGAGTAGAAGAACCGCTCCGCCAGCACGTACCCGCCGGGGAAGTCTGGCGTGGTCAGCGAGTAGCCGCCCGCGACGAGACCGACCGCGACCGTGCTCAGGTCCGGCGGCACCCGCAGCTCCCGGACGCCCTCGAACCTCAGGAGGACCTCCGTGGGTTCGACCGGGTCCGCGGGCGACTGGAAGCAGATCGCGCCGTTCTCCTCGTCGTGCCAGAGCACGGAGAAGCTCCTCGGCAGCCACAGCGGGAACGGATCTCGGTACCCTCCCCAGAAACCGCGGCCGCCGGCCCAGTCCAGCACCAGATCGACGAGTTCCCCGACGTGCGCGCGCACGTCGTCCTCGCCCGGAAAGCTCTTGAGCGCCTCCACCTCCAGCCGTTGCCCGATCACCCGGACCATCTCGCGCACCTCGTCGTCGTCGTAGGCGTTGAAGGCGAGCCAGTCCGGGCCTCGCACGAGGAGCTTCGCGGCGAGGGCCTGGCTCGGGACGAGCCGTGCGAGGACTTCCTTCACCCAGCCGACCATCCCGACGGAGGCGTTCCAGCTGAACGTCCACGCGGGGTCTTCGCCCGGCCGGTTGAGGAACACGCAGGAGGACACGGGCCCGCAGCCTAGTGGCTGTTGACCTCCAGTTAAGTGGAGTTCGTAGCGTCAGCCGCATGTTCGCGATTCGGCAGTACGAGTTCGGCCCGGCGGAGAACCTGCGCTTCGAGGAGGTTCCCGATCCGGAGCCCGCGGCGGGCCAGGTCCGCGTCACCGTGGCCGCCGCCGGCGTCCACCTCGTCGACACCACCATCCGCAAGGGCGCCTTCGGCCCCGTCGAGTTCCCGATGACACCGGGCCGCGAGGTCGCCGGGGTCGTGACGGCCCTCGGCGCGGACGTCACCCCGGACTGGCTCGGCCGCCGGGTCGTCGCGCACCTCGGCACCGCCAACGGCGGCTACGCCGAACTCGCGGTGGCGAACGTCGGCGCGCTGCACGCGCTGCCCGACTCCGTGTCGTTCGAGGCGGCGGTCGCGATGATCGGCACCGGCCGCACGGTCGTCGGCGTGCTCGACGCCGCGAAGCTCACCGAGGACGACGTCGTGCTCGTCCTGTCGGCGGCGGGCGGCATGGGGACGTTGTTCGTGCAGGAGGCGCGC
Source organism: Lentzea sp. NBRC 102530 (assembly GCF_030269365.1). GTDB lineage: Bacteria > Actinomycetota > Actinomycetes > Mycobacteriales > Pseudonocardiaceae > Lentzea. The sequence goes on along the minus strand of NZ_BSTF01000016.1, from coordinate 91,778 downwards.
AACGTCGGCGCGCGGGTCATCGGGCTCGCGAGCGGCGACAAGCTCGACCTGGTGATGGACAACGGCGCCGACGCCGCCATCGACTACACCCGGCCCGGCTGGTCGGACGGGCTCAAGGACATGACGGTCGTGCTGGACGGCGTCGGCGGCGACGCCGGGGCGCAGGCGTTGAAGACCCTCGGGCCAGGTGGCCGGCAGATCATCTACGGCTGGGCGTCCGGGTCGTCGACGCCGATCAGCACCGAGGCGTTGTTCGCCAACAGTCTCACCGCGACTGTCGCGTTGGGACCGAACCTGATGCGGAGAGGGTTGCGCGCGCTGGAGGACGAATCGATGGCGGGGCTGGCGAGCGGACGGTTCGTGCCCTCCGTCCACCCGCCGTTCGCGCTGGAGGACGCGGCCCGGGCGCACGAGGCGCTGGAGTCGCGGGCCACGGCGGGGAAGGTGGTGCTCAGGCCGTGAGACCCGGGCGCGCCGCCTGCCACTCGGTGGCCACGCGGACCAGCTCGGCGATCAACTCCCGCCGGTCGGCCGGTGCCTCGCCCGCCACGTCCTCGCGGAGCGCGCGCAGCAGCTCGCGCACCTCGTCCTCGCTGAAGTCCTTGAACGACAACCAGTCCGGGCCTCGCAGCGGGAGCGCGGCGAGCGTGGCGGCCAGGTCCTCGCCGACGTGGCGCGCGAGCGCGTCGCGCACCCAGCCGACCTCGGCGACGGTCGCCTCCCACATCTCGAAGCCGCGCTCGCCGGGTCGTTCGAAGCGGACCGTCGCGGACACCAGCGTGCCGGCGAGCCAGCGGTCCGTGATCGCGACCAGGTCGTCGACCATCTCGCCCATGGCGACGTGGTGCGGGTCCGGTGGCGGGTAGGCGGCCCGGACGGCGGCCGGGAGGTCCTCGCGGATGGCGCGGACGACCTCAGCGCCCTGCTCCGGGGTGTAGTAGGTCAGGGCGAGCCAGGCGTAGCCGCCGTCGAGCAGCTCGCGCAGAGCGGTCGAGACCTCGTCGTCGCGCAGCTGGTCCACGAGCAGGTCTAGGACGCGGAAGAACACGTACCGCGGCACGTCCCACATCTCGCCCTCGTACCCGTGGGGGCCGTCTTCCCGATCAACGACGAAAGTTCCGGACATGGGAAAGACGATAACGGGGCCGTCCTGAAAGGACCGTTCGTTTTCAGGCTTCCCCGGCCTCGATCGCGAAGCCGCGCCACCGGTTCGCCATCTCGACGAGCTCGTCGGCGACCCGCACCGTGTAGTCGCGGACCTCACCCTCGGGTTCGGCCAGCGCCGCCGGGCGGATCCTCGTGCGGATGACCTCCACGATCTGCTCGGAGACCTCCGGACCGAAGCTGCGCCCGAAGTCCTCCACGAAGATCAGCCCGCCGGAGAACTCCCTGAGCTCGGCGACGGCCCCGGGGTGCGTGACGTGATCGGCGATCACGTCGAGCGCCCAGCGCACGGTGCCGCTGGACTGGTTCCAGCAGTGGTCGCCGATGAACAGGTGAGATGACATGGGAAGAAGATAATTGGGGCCGCCCCGGAGGACGGCCCCAATTATCCGTGCTCACGCCTGGACCGGCACCTCGACGAACTTCTTGCCCTCGAAGTTCTCGACCACCACGGACTTCACGTCCGCGGGGGCGACGAGTGCTGATCCGTCCAGGTTCGTGCCCTCGGTGGCGCCCCTCTTGGACACCACCCAGGAACCCGCCTCCTGGCGGCTGCCGTCCTTCGCCACGACGAAGATCCGGCACTTCTCGCCCTCGGGGATGCCGTTGATCGACATGTTCGTCCGCACCCAGCCGGCGGCGGGGACGACCTTGACGGCCATCGACGCCTTGGTGTCGGGGTCGGTGAACGTGGCGAGCCTGGTACCGCTCGGATCGGGTGCGACCGTCGGAGTGGGAGAGGCGACGTTCGCATCGGGCGACGTGGCCTTGCCGACGAAGACTCCCGCTCCGAGCACCACCGCGGCCACCACGGCCGCCGCGGCACCGAGCGCGAACTGACGGCGTTTCGCGACGCCGCCCCGTTCGGTGCGCACCTGGCGGAGCGTGCGCTGCAACAACAGGTCACCGCCCTCGGGCGGGCCGTCCATCATGATCTCCGGAGGCACCTCGCCGAGGAACGCCTCCATGTCGCGGAGCTCTTCGAGTTCACGCTTGCATTCGGGGCAGGACGCCAGGTGCTCGTCCATGTCGCGCACCTCCTGCTCGTCGAGTGCTCCGAGAACGTAAGCACCGAGCAGCTGCGGGTCGTGCTGCGTGGTCATCCAGCCACCCCCTTCAGTGCGACCTTCTGACCTCCGAAGGTCTCCCTCAAGGCTCGCAACGCGTAATACGATCTCGACTTCACTGTGCCAGGTGGCACCCCGAGCGCCTCCGCCGCCTCCGTCACGCTCCGGCCTCGGAAGTAGATCTCCATCAGCACGTCGCGGTGGTCGGACGAGAGCCTGTCGAGCGCTTCGAGCACCACCACCGAGTCAACCACCTGGTCAGCGTGGTCGCGCTCGATGGGGGGCGTCGCCGGGGACTCGGCCACCTCCTGCGGGCGTGCCGCCTTCGCACGCACACGGTCCGTGACGATGTTCCTCGCCACGGTCAGCAACCAACCGCGCACCGATCCCTTGCCGTTCACGAGGGCGTCGGGATGGCGCCACGCTCGGACCAGGGTCTCCTGGACCACGTCCTCGGCAGCCGCCCGATCACCGGTCAACCGCGTCGCGTAGGCCAGCAGAGCCCGACCGTGCTCCTCGTAGAGCGATCGGATCAGCGCCTCGTCGGCCGCGGTCTCCCGTTTGCGGGAGAACAAAGCCGCCATCCACCCACTCCTCCCCGCCCGCGAACACCTCGTGCGGGCGTCCTGTTCAAGACCTCAGCCGTCACACGAGCGGCAGAGGGCTTCGGTTCAACGGGTTTCAACCAAAAAGAGACGCCGGATGTTAGCGGGACCGGTTGAGGTACCCGACCAGTTCCGCCATGCGCGCCTCCGGCATCGCGTTGATGGCCATCCCGTGGTCGGTCGCCGGATCACGCAACTCCTCCTGGAAGGAGTCGATCGCGAACGGCCGGCCCGCGGGGATGTCGTAGCCCACGGTGATGTGCAGCCGCGGAATGGGGAACGTCTTGGCGGGGCAGTTGCCGCTCGGCAACGGGAACACGACGTGCGTGCGGTGCGAGGCGCTGTCCCTGTTGTTGCCGTCCCAGCAGCTGCCGAAGTCGTAGGTGCGCAGGGTGGTCGCGCTTCCGCACAGCGGGTACTTCGTCGTGTACCGGCCCGGCTGGTCCGAGCAGCCCCAGCGGGCGCGCGTGTTCGGGCCGTAGTCGTTGGTGAACGCGGCCGGGTCGCCGGTGATCAGGCGCAGGAACCTCGGCATCGGCAGCACGTCGCTCGTGGCGCTGCCGTCGTAGCGGATCTCGACGCTCCTCGGGGCGAGCACCTCGCCGGTGTTGCCGTGCAGGCCGCCGCCGTCCGCGTGCGCGTCGTGGCCCGCGCCGTCGGTCAGGCGCAGCACCGGCCAGTAATAGGTCGAGAGGTCGTCGTTCTCGCACGTCGTGGTCGACGCCGCGAGGGACGCGTCGGTCGACATCGCGTCGGCCGACCTGTTGCCGACGTACTCGTGCGTGTGGTGCGCGCCGAACGGGATGCCGGGCGAGACCACCGGGTTGTCCGCGTTGAGGTGGCGTTCCTCGTTGGCGCCGCACTTGATCACGACGCTCGCGGTCTTCGGTTCGGTGATCACCTGGTCGAGCTCGCTGACGTACTGCTCGGCCGCGGGCTCGCCGTTGGACGTGCCGCGCAGCAGGACGACCGAACCCACGACCACGAGGACGGCCACCACCGCGACCGCGACGGTCGCCGGTTTGTTCCGGGCCACGGTCACAGCCTGCCAATCGATCCGGGCAAACCAAAGTGCCGCGTCTCAACACGCCGGCTCATCGCTTCTCCACCAGTTTCACGGAGGAACCGCGCAGGTGTTCCTCTGCCGCACACCCTGCCGCACCGGGGTCGCCCGCGCGCAGCACGGCGGCCAGGCCGGCGTGCTCCGGGACGACCAGCTCCTGGTAGGTGGGGTCGTCGGCGACCCGCGCGAGCAGGAAGAGGTGGACCTGGCAGCGGATCGCCCGCCACGCCTCCTGGAGCCTGCGGTGGCCGGTCGCGGCGTAGACGGCGTCGTGGAACTCCATGTCCAGCGCGACCCGTTCGGTGTCCGTCCGGGCATGTTCCATTGCCCTCACGACCTCGTCGATCGGGCCGAAACCGGACCCCTTCGCGGCGGCGGTGCGCATCGCGAGGACGTCCAGCGCGGTGCGCAGGGTGTACAGCTCGTCGACGTCGTCCGGGGTCAGTTCGCGCACCCAGGTGCCGCGGTGCCACTCTGAGACGACGAGCCCCTCGCTCTCGAGCACGACCAGGCCTTCGCGCACCGACCCGCGGCTGACCCCGAGCACGCTCGCGAGCTCGACCTCCTTCAACGCGGTGCCGGCGGCCAGCTCGCCGGCCAGGATCGCGTCCCGGATGCGGTCGGCGGCCTCTCCCGCGACCCCGCGACGGGCCACGGGTCTCACTGCGGGAGGGGGCATGTCCGAATGTTGACATTGCTCCAAATGAGCGTCAAGCCGGTCGGCTAACCGTGCCCTGAACAACTCTCCGTGGTGGGCGGGCGTCCGCGGATGACCCGTCCGGCGGAAGCCCACCCACCTCAGTTCGCGGTGACCAGCGGCTCGCGGTCGTGGTTGACGACGCTGACCCCGGCGACGTCCTCCGCCCGCACGATCGCGGACCCGGCCAACGTGACTTCACCTTCGTGCGCCCTCCACGAGCCCGCGGTGAAGGTCCGTCCGTCCTTCGTGTGCACGACGAGCCAGCAGGCTTCCCCGTCCTGCATCCCGTCGACCGTGGCGACGAGCCTCAGGCCACCCTCGGTGTCGGTGACCTGCACGGCCATGTGCGCACCTGTCGCCGAGGTCCCCTGCAGGACCTCGCCGGCGGTGCCGCCCACCCCCATGCCCTGGCCGAGCCAGACGCCCCCGGCGAGGACGCCCGCGACCATCAGGGTCGACGACAGGGCCGTGATGCGTCCACGGCGACGCACGGCCTGCTGTCTCTCTTCGCGGACCGTGCCGAGCGTGCGCTGCAGCAGGTGGTCCATGTTCGGTGGAGGCCCGTCGAGCGCGGCCTCCGGTGGCAGTTCTTCCATCAGCATGTCGTTCTCGTTCAACTCGTTGGTGCCCAGGACGTTCGGTGCCATGCGCTGGCGGACGCGGCTATGGACACGGTTACGCGGAACGATGCACTCAAATTTCTCCTTCTCCAGTCCCGCGGGCAGCGGTGACCAACACCTTCAGAACGAGCCGTCGAGGAAGTTGGTTCAACGCAGATACAACTGCGTTGCGCAGCCCACACCGGATGGTTGACCGGGGGTTCTACCTGCTCCTACGCTCTCATATATGATGTATGACCGAGCGGGAGCGCTGCCGGCGTCCCGGACGGACTTTGTTCTGGAATCGATCAAAGAAGCGATTCTTTATGGAAAGCTGAAGCCGGGTCAGGCTCTCGTCGAAACCGATCTCGCCGCTTCGCTGAACGTCTCGAAGACGCCCGTGCGCGAGGCCCTCAAGACGCTCGCCGGGTCGGGGCTCGTCGTGATGAGCCCGTACAAGGGGGCGACGGTCCGCACGGTGGACGCCGCGATGGCCGCCTCCGTGTACGACGTGCGGTTGCTGGTGGAGCCCGAGGCGTTGCGCCGCTCGGTGCTGAGGGGCGCGGACTTCTCCGAGGCCAGGTCAGCGTTGCGCGACACCGAGGACCTGACCTCGCGCAACCTCGCCAACCGGCGTTTCCACCGCGCGTTGCTCGTGGGCTGCGGCAACCCGTTGATGATCCAGATCCTGGACGGGCTGCACGACCAGGCCGCGCTCGTCACCGCAGCCGGCTGGGGGCTGCACCCGACGTGGGAGGCCGAGGACGCCGAGCACCGGGCGATCCTCGTGACCGCCGAGGAGGGCCACGCCGAGGCCGCGGCCGACCTGCTGCGCCGCCACCTGCAGACCTTCGCCGACCGTCTCGCCGAGGAGCTCCCCGATGTCGTTCGATGACCTGTCCGGGAACCTGGCGTCCGTGGTCGCGATCACCGTCACGCCGTTCGACGCGGGCGGAGAGGTGGACGAGAAGAGCTGCGCGGCGGTGCTGGACCGGGTGGTCGGGGGCGGCGTCTCGGTGGTGACGCCGAACGGCAACACGAGCGAGTTCTACACGCTGTCCGCGGCCGAGACGGAACTCGCCGTGCGGATCGCGGTGGACGCCGTGGGCGACCGCGCCGCCGTGGTCGCCGGGGTCGGGCACGACGTGGCGACCGCGGTGGCCGGGGCGCGGTTCGCCGACCGGGCGGGGGCGCGCGGGATCATGATCCACCAGCCGGTGCACCCGTACGTGTCGCTGGACGGGTGGGTCGACTACCACCGCGCTGTCGCGTCCGCGGTGCCCGAACTGAGCGTGGTGCTGTACGTGCGGAACCCGCGGATCGGCGGGGCGCAGATCGCGGCGCTGGCCGACGCGTGCCCGAACGTCGTCGGGGTGAAGTACGCGGTGCCGGACCCGGTCCGGTTCGCGTCGGTGGCGCGCGACGCCGGACTGGACCGGCTGACGTGGGTCGCGGGGCTCGCCGAGCTGTCCGCGCCGGGGTACTTCGCGGTCGGGGCCACCGGGTTCACGTCGGGGCTCGCGAACGTGGCGCCGGAGCTGTCGGTGCAGCTGCTGCGCTGCCTGCAGGCCGGTGAGTTCGGTGCGGCGATGGAGTTCTGGGAGTTCGTCCGCGGCTTCGAGGAGCTGCGCGCGTCGCACGAGTCCGCGAACAACGTGTCCGTGGTGAAGGAAGCGCTGGCACAGCTGGGGTTGTGCCGCCGGGACGTCCGCCCGCCCGCCTCGGTGCTGCCGGAGGCCGATCGGTCGGCCGTCGGGGTGCTGCTGAACTCGTGGAGCCTGCTGTGAAGTTGCGCAGCGCCGAATGGTTCGAGGGTGAGGGATTGCGGGCGTTCTCGCACAACGCGCGCATGCGGCAGCTCGGGGTGAACGCGTCCGAGCACCTCGGCAAGCCGGTCATCGCGATCCTGAACACCTGGAGCGGGATCAACCCCTGCCACATGCACCTGCGCGAACGGGCGCGGCAGGTCGAGCGCGGGGTGTGGCAGGCGGGCGGATTCCCCTTGGAATTCCCCGTGTCCACGCTGTCGGAGACGTACCAGAAGCCGACTCCGATGCTGTACCGGAACATGCTGTCGATGGAGACCGAGGAGGTCCTGCGGTCCTACCCCGTCGACGGGTGCGTGCTGATGGGCGGCTGCGACAAGACCACCCCGGCGTTGCTGATGGGCGCCGCTTCCGCCGGTCTGCCCACCGTGTTCGTGCCGGCCGGGCCGATGCTGCGCGGGCACTGGCGGGGCGAGCAGCTGGCCTCCGGCACGGACATGTGGCGGTTCTGGGACGAGAAACGGGCGGGCACGCTCTCGTCGTCGGCCTGGGCGGAGATCCAGTCGGGGCTGGCCCGCTCCCCCGGCACCTGCATGACGATGGGCACCGCTTCGACGATGACGGCGGCCGCGGAGGCGCTGGGGCTGACGTTGCCCGGCGCGTCGTCGATCCCGGCGGTGGACTCGGCGCACCACCGGATGGCGGCGGCGTCCGGCGCGCGCGTGGTCGAGATGGTGCGCGAGGGACTGACCATCGGCGACGTGCTGTCGGCCGAGGCGTACGAGGACGCGATCCGGACCGTGCTGGCGCTGGGCGGGTCCACGAACTCGTACATCCACCTGATCGCGATGGCCGGGCGGTCGCAGATCCCCTTGGCGTTGGCCGACTTCGACCGGTTGTCGCGGGAGGTGCCGGTGCTGGCGTCGGTGCAGCCCGCCGGGACGCACCTGATGGAGGACTTCCACTACGCGGGCGGGCTGCGCGGGTTGTTGTCGCGGTTGCGGGAGTCGTTGCACCTCGAGCGGATCACGGTGACGGGGCGGACGTTCGGCGAGGACCTCGACGGTGCCGAGGTGCACGACTCGTCGGTCATCCGTGCGCTGGACGACCCGATCTCCGCCGAGGGCGGTCTGGCTGTGCTGCGCGGCAACCTGGCTCCGGACGGTGCGGTGATCAAGTACGTGGCGGCTGATCCCGCGCTGTGGAGGCACACCGGGCCCGCCGTGGTCTTCCACGGGTACGAGGACCTGCGGGCACGGATCGACTCACCGTCGCTGGACGTCGCGAAGGACTCGGTGATCGTGCTGGCCGGTGGCGGGCCGAAGGGCGGGCCCGGTATGCCCGAGTACGGGATGCTGCCCATCCCGGACAGGCTGCTGCGCGAGGGCGTCCGGGACATGGTGCGCGTGTCGGACGCGCGGATGAGCGGAACCTCTTACGGCGCCTGCGTTCTGCACGTCGCACCGGAGGCGCACGTCGGCGGGCCGCTGGCGCTGGTGCGGGACGGCGACCTCGTGACGCTGGACGTCGAGGCGCGGGTGTTGCGCGTGGAGATCTCCGACGAGGAGATGGCGCGTCGCCGGGACGCGTGGACACCGCCGCCGCCGAAGTTCGAACGCGGCTACGGCGCTCTGTACTACGAGCACATCACGCAGGCCGACGAGGGCTGCGACTTCGAGTTCCTGTCACGGCCGGGGCACAACCCCGAACCGAACGCGCACTAGCTACTTCGACTCGACGCGGCCGTTCGCGATTTCCGTTGTGTCCCAGTCGTTCGTGCCGTGCAGCTGGGTGCGCAGGTACGCGGTGGTGAGCCGCAGCACGTCCGCGACCCGTTGCGGGTCCTCGTCCGTGGTCTCGGCGACGTCGTACCCGCTGACGCCGCCGAACCCGTGCTCGGCACCGAACAGCGTGAGCAACACCTTCGGTCCGGGCGCGAGGTGGTACGGGTCGGCGTGCCAGTCCGGGCCCATCGTGGTGAGGTGCGCGGACGCGTCGGCGTCCCCGGCGACGACCAGCGCGGGCGCGGTCATCTCGCTGAAGTCCGTGCTCTGCATGAAGGAGTAGTTCTCCTTCACCACGTCCGTGACGGCGTCACCGCGCCCGGTCGAGCCGAGCAGCACGCCCGCCTTGATCCGGTCGTCCCTGAGGCTGGTGCCCTCGGTGCGCATGCCGAGCAGCAGGCTCGCGGTGTGGCCGCCCATCGAGTGGCCGGCGACGGCGATCTTGCTGGTGTCGAGGCGGTTCCGCAGCTGCGGCACGGCCTTCTCGACCTCGTCGAGGCGGTCGATGATCTGCGACATGTCCTGGGCCCTCTCCCGCCAGAACAGCGGCGCGCCGGGCGTGGTGGCGGGCAGGGCCAGGCTGCGGCTGCTCAGGTGCGTCGGCTGGAGCACCACGAAACCCTGCTCGGCCCAGTGGTTCGCGAGCGGCGCGTAGCCGTTGAGCGAGGACAGGTGGTTCGAGTAGCCCTGTCCGTGCGAGAGCAGCAGGATCGGCAGGTCGGTGCCCTCGGTCGGCGCGGACACCTTCAGCTGCAGGTCGACGGGCCTGCCGGGGATCTCGAGCACGACGGGGCTCACCGTGAAGACGGTCATGGGGGTTCCTCTCGGGTACGCTCTCCGACTGAAGCGGAGCGATGTTCCGGAACGATACGGAGCGCTGTTCCGCTTTGTCAACCGCCCGGGATCGAGCACGCGCCACCGCGCAAGCGAGCCGACGCCGTGCGCGGCGAGCAGGCCCTGCTCGCCGCGGCGAGCCCGCCTCGCCCTCCACTTCGGACTTGTCCTTCGCGGCGTTGCGGACGTGGGCCGATCGCTCGTCGACTTCCCGGTGACCACGCACGAACTCGCGGGCGCGCCGCGGTCGGGCGGCAGCGGGCTCCAGTGATCGCGCTGCCACTGGGCGGCCTGCACCGCTGAACGCCGGGAAGCCCCGCGGGGCTTCCCCTTGCACCGCCACGGGTTGCGCCCGAGCCGTTCCTCCTCGGCGAGCCCTTCAGCAAGCAGGCGAACTTGCCGTAAACGTTTTCGCCGCGAAGACACCGGCTTGACGCCTGGCCCGTCATGATTGGTTCAACCGGCCGGTGAGGGTGAGGTACAAGTGGCAGTCACGATCCGCGACGTGGCCCGCAGGGCGCACGTGTCGGTCGCCACCGTTTCGCGTGCGCTGACGTCCCCCGAGCTCGTGCGGCCGGAGACGAGGTCACGCGTGCTGGCTGCCGCGACGGAACTCGGCTACCAGCCGAACAGGGCCGCGCGCGGGCTGATCACGGGCAAGACGGGCAACATCGGCATCGTCGTGCCCGACCTCGACAACCCGTTCTTCACCGGTGTGCTCAAGGCCGTGCAGGCACGGGCGGTGCAGGCCGACTACGCGGTGTTCGTGGCGGACAGCGACGAGGACCCGGTCACCGAGGCCAAGCTCGTGCACGCGATGGCCAAGCAGGTCGACGGGGTCGTGCTGTGCGCGCCGGGGCTGGAGGACGCGCAGATCCACGAGGTGGCCGGGGCCACGTCGCTGGTGCTGCTGAACCGGCGGCTGCCCGGCGTGCCCGCGGCGTTGATGGACTCGGCGGGCGGCATGCACGCCGTCGTCGACCACCTCGTCGCGCTCGGGCACCACCGGATCGCCTACCTCAACGGGCCGCGCACGTCGTGGTCCAACCAGGAACGCCGGCGTGGGCTGATGAAGGCCGTGGCGAAGCACGGGGTGGACCTGGCCGACCTCGGGCCGTTCGCGCCGCGCTACGAGGGCGGCCTGCAGGCGGCGGACCTCGCGGTGGCGGCCGGCACGACGGCGATCGTCGCCTACAACGACATCATGGCGCTGGGCGTGCTGGCCCGGCTGCGCGATCGCGGCATCTCGGTGCCGGGCGACGTGTCGGTGACCGGGTTCGACGACCTCACCTACGCGTCTTTGTGCTCGCCCGCGCTGACGACGGTGGCGATGCCGGTCGCACAGGCCGGGCGGACGGCGGTGAACCTCCTGCTCGACTGGCTCGATTCCGACCACTCGGAAGCGCCGCAGATCGTGGCGGAGACGCAACTCATCGTGCGCGGGACAACTGCTCCGCCGCGCGAGTAGTGGTGTTTTGACAAGGTGCGGCCCCTTTGTTTCGAAACTTCTCTCGCGTTTCGAAACAAAGGGGCGGACGCAAGGCGGCCCCGGCTGGGCGTCTGGGGGGAGTACGCCTTGAGCCGGGGCCGCGAAGCGGCTGGGCCCGAGGGGGGAGGGGGCCTAGCGCCGCTTGGTGTCCCACTCTGCCCTGACCGGAAGAAATGCGCCAGGGTGGATGTACCTGTTTTTGGATTTCTCGTACGTACGGGTTACTCGTAGAGGCCTTCGTACAACTCAGAGTGAAGACGGTGCACCACGTTCCGTTTGACCTTCAACGTGGGGGTGAGCTCCCCTTCCTCCTGGGACAGATCACGGGTGAGCAGCACGAACTTCTTCACCTGGGAAACACTGGCGAAGTGCGAGTTCGCTTCGTCAACGACTTCCCGCACGAGCGTTCGCACGTCCGGGTGACCCACCAATGATTCGAGATCGGACGGCAAGCCGCGCTGGGTGGCCCACGGCACGATCTCGTCGGCGTCCAGTGTGATCAGTGCCACGCAGTACGGCTTGCGGTCGCCGAAGAGCACGGCGTGCGAGATCCAGCGGGACTGGCGCAGCACGTTCTCGACGTTGGCCGGCGCGATGTTCTTGCCGCCCGCGGTGATGATGATGTCCTTCTTGCGGCCGGTGATCGTGACGAAGCCGTCCTCGTCGATCTCGCCCAGGTCGCCGGTGTGCAGCCAGCCGTCCTGCAACGTGGCCGCCGTCGCCTCCTCGTTGCGCCAGTAGCCCGCGAAGACGTGCGGGCCGCGCATCAGCAGCTCGCCGTCCTCGGCCACCTTCACCTCCAGGCCCGCGATGCCGGACGCGCCGACCGAACCGATCTTGAAGCGGTCCAGGGTGTTGATCGTGCCCACCGCCGTGGACTCGGTCATGCCGTAGCCCTCGAGCACCGGCACCCCGGCCGCGTGGAAGAACTGCAGCACCTCGGTGGAGATCGGCGCGGCACCGGACAACGCCTGCACGAGGCGTCCGCCGAACACCGCGCGGACGTTCGCGAACAACGCGTCGACCTGCTCGAACGCGGCCGCCATCTCGGCCGGCACGGCCTCACCGGCGGCCCGCCTGCGGCGCACCTCCAGTCCGAGCCGGACGGCCTGCGCGAGCTGGTCGGCGGGCACGCTGGAGGTGACGAACGTGTAGATCTTCTCGAAGATCCGCGGCACGGACGGCAGGAACGTCGGCTTCACCTCGGCCAGTTCCGGCACGATCGCCTTCATGTCGCCGCCGAAGTACGCGAGCGAGCCGCCGCGGTACATGGTGCCGAACATGATGATCTGCGCGAACACGTGCGCCAGCGGCAGGAACAGGTAGACCGTGTCGGTGATCGCGTCCATCCGGGTCTCCTCCGCGACCCGGCACAGCGCGACCCAGTTCGCGCTCGTCAGCACGCACCCCTTGGGCGGACCGGTGGTGCCCGAGGTGTAGATGATCAGGCTCGGGTCGTCGGGCCTGATGGCCGCGCGGCGGGAGTCCAGCACGTCGGCGAGCGGTGAGGTGCGGCCGGAGTCCTGCAGGCCGGCGAGGCGCGGGCGGTCACCGGCCGGGTCGATCGCCAGCACGGTGCGCAGTTCGGGCAGTTCGGTGGCGACGACCTCCACCTTGACGCACTGCTCCTCGTTCTCCGCCACCACGATCGACGCGCCGGAGTCGCCGACGACCCAGGCGATCTCCTCGGAGGTGCTCGACGGGTAGATCGGCACGACGATGCCGCCCGCCGCGAGCACCGCGAGTTCCACGGCCGTCCACTCCGGACGGGTGCCGGCGAGCACGCAGACCCGGTCGCCCGCCCGCAGTCCGGCGTGGACGAACCCCGAGGCGAGGTCCAGCACCTCCTCGGCGACCTCGGCGTAGGTCTGCTCGTGCCACTGCCCGTCGCGCTTGTACCGCCACGCCACCGCGTCGCCGTACGCCTGCTCCGCGAGGAACGGCAGGTCGGCTATCCGGCGGACGGCTCGCACCGCGTTCGGGGTGGTGACTCCGGCGGTCATGGCGGCTCCTAGAAGGCGCGTTCTGGCGAGTGGGGACTTCAGGCGGGCACGACCCGCACGCGGGTGCCGTTCAGCACGGCGGTGCCCGAGAGCGGGTCGAGGCGGAGGTCGTCGGTGAGCAGGTTGACGTTCACGCCGGCGTGCTCGTTCGCGACGGTGAGCCGCGTGCCGGGCTGATCGTGGCCCCAGCCGTGCGGCATGGACACGACGCCGGGTGCGATGTCGGCGGTGACCTCGACCAGCACCTCGACCTCGCCGACGCGCGAGGTGACCTGGGCGGGTTCGCCGTCGGTGAGGCCGAGGCGGTCGGCGTCGCCGGGGTTGACCAGCAGCGTGCACAACGGCTTGCCCTTCACCAGCGCGGGCACGTTGTGCATCCAGGAGTTGTTGCTGCGCAGGTGCCTGCGGCCGACCAGCACCATCCCGGTCTCCGGCCGCTCCAACGCCTCCCGCACGCGCGGCAGGTCGTCCACGATCGGCTGCGGGGTGAGCTCGACCTTCCCGAACGGCGTGCGCAGGATCTCCGGCAGGCGCGGGGTGAGCGGGCCGAGGTCGATGCCGTGCGGGTGGTCCAGCAGCTGCTTGAGGCTCAGCCCGTACGCGCCGGTGCGGAGTTTGAGGTCCAGCAGGCGTTCCTCGCGCGTCTCGCCTTCGGGTTCGAAGTCGACGCCGGCCTTCTGCCTGAGGTCGTTCAGCTGGAACGCGGCGATGGCGTCGAGGTCGGCGGCCGGGCCCAGGCCGGAGAAGATGGTGATGAGGCGGAAGAAGATGTCCGTCTCGTCGACCCTGCCTTCCTCCAACGGGATCGCGGCGCGCGAGTACTTCACGACGTTGCGCACGGAGTGGTTGAGGAACGCGATGTCGTAGTGGACGCGCCGGGACGGCGGCGGCGTCGGCAGGATGACGTCCGCGTGCCGGGTGGTCTCGTTGAGGTACGGGTCGACGCTGACCATGAAGTCCAAAGAGGACAGAGCGGCGTTCACCCTGGCCGAGTTCGGCAACGACAGCGCGGGGTTGCCGCCGATCGTGAACAGCGCGCGCACCTGGCCCTCGCCGGGCGTCTCGATCTCGTCGACCAGCGTCACCGCCGGGAACTCCCCCATCACCTCGGGGTGGCCCCGCACGCGGCTGTGCCAGCGGCCGACGGCGAACCCCTTGCCGCTGCCCCTGCCGCGGTTCAGGTGCGCGGGCAGCGGCCACATCGCGCCGCCGGGCCGGTCGAGGTTGCCGGTGAGGACGTTGAGGACGTCGACCGCCCACGAGGCGATCGTGCCGAACTCGACGGTGGTCGTGCCGATGCGGCCGTAGACGACGGCGCGGTCGGCCGCGGCCAGTTGCGCCGCCAGTGCCCGGGTCGTGGCCGCGTCGACGCCGGTGCGGTCCTCGACGGCTTCGGGGCTGAACGGCTCGACGTGCGCGCGGATGACCGTGTGGTCGGTGACGTGGCCGGCGAGGTCCTTGAGCCGCACCAGGTCCTGCGCGAACAGCTCGTGGATCAAGGCCAGCAGCAGGAACACGTCGGTGCCCGGCCGGATCACGACGTGCTGGTCGGCGGCCTGGGCGGTGCGGCTGCGGCGCGGGTCGACCACGACGAACTTCCCGCCGCGCTTCTGCAACGCCTTGAAGCGGCCCGGTGCGTCCGGCACCGTCCACAGGCTCCCGTTGGACGCGAACGGGTCGGCGCCCAGCACCAGCATGAAGTCGGTGCGGTCGATGTCGGGCACGGGGATCGAGAAGATGCCGCCGAACATGTGGCCGACCTGGACGTGCTTGGGCATCTGGTCGACGGTGCTCGCGGTGAAGATGTTGCGGCTGCCGAGCGACTTGCGCAGCGGTCCGGCGTAGAGGCCGCCGGCGAGCGAGTGCGCGACCGGGTTGCCGAGGTACATGGCGACGGCGTTGCGGTCCGGGAAGTCCTTCAGTCGTTCGTCGACGTACGCGAAGGCCTCCGCCCAGCCGACCTCGTGGAACTCGCCGTCGCGCTTGACCAGCGGGGCGCTCAGCCGGTCGGGGTCGGCGTCGAGGGTGCCGAGCGAGGCGCCCTTCGGGCAGAGGAAGCCCTTGCTGAACTCGTCCTCGCGGTCGCCGCGCACCTTCGTGATCCGGTCGCCCTCGACCGTCAGCTCCAGCCCGCAGGTGGCTTCGCAGAGCGGGCAGGTCGTGAACACGGTCCTCATGGGTCCCCTTATCGGCTTGTTACCAACGAGTACTAGCTGTCTGGCGCAGGGCGCAATCGCCCAGCCGAGGTCAACCCGAACAGCTCACCGACAGCTCTCGCGGCGAGTCCCCGCCTATCGGCCGTGCCGTCCCGGTGCTGCCCTCGCGCTGCTCGACATACCGCTCAGTATGCTCGTTGGAGCTGGTCAGGGCCATAGCGGTCAACCTGGGGGAACGCCTTGAGCGCGGGCTGCGGGGGCACCGGGGCCGCCCGTCCGCCCCGTCCGCGGTGCTGGCCCGGGCCCCGGAGCGAGCCGGGTGAGTCCAGGTGGGTACGCCCTGGCACGAGGTCTGGCGGTGGCGTGGGCACGGGTGGAGCATGTTGCGGTGAACGCCGCACTCCGGACCGTCGCCACGATCGCCGCCTGCGCGCTCGCGTACTTCGCGACCGCACAGGTCGGCCTGGTCCTGGCCCTCGTGGAGGGTCAGGTCACCCCGCTGTGGCTGCCGACGGGGATCTCCGTGGCGGCGCTGCTGATCTGCGGGCCGCGGATCTGGCCGGGCATCGCGCTCGGCGCGTTCGCCGCCAACGTCACCCTGAGCGCACCGCTGCTGTCGGCGTTGCTCATCACGGCGGGCAACACCGCCGCACCCCTGCTCGCCTGGTACCTGCTGACCCGCTTCGGTTTCCGCCCGGCGATCGACCGGCTGAAGGACGCGTTGCTGCTCGTCTTCGCGGCCGCGCTGGGCTCGATGCTGGTGAGCGCCCTCGTGGGCACGACGGCGTTGCGGCTGGGCGGCGTGATCCCGTGGCGCGATGCGCCGGCCGTGGCGTCGGTGTGGTGGACCGGTGACGCGATGGGCGTGCTGGTGTTCACGCCGTTGCTGCTCACGCTGGCGCGCCTGCGGTGGCGCGTGTCCCCCGCCCGGCTGGCCGAGGCGTGCGTGGTGCTGGTGACGACGGCCGCGCTCGCGTCGTTCGTGACCGTGTCGGCCCTGCGGTTGCTGTTCCTGGTGTTCCCGATGCTGATCTGGGCGGCGTTGCGGTTCCAGCACGCGATCGCGGCGCCCTGTGCGGCGATCATCTCCGTGGCCGCCGTGATGTCCGCCGCCGGCGGGCACTTCTCCCCGGGCGGCCTGCTGACGACGATGATCGTGCTGCAGGCCTTCAACGGATCGGTGGCGCTGACCGGGCTGATCCTCTCGGCGATCACCAGTGAGCGCGACGAGGCCCGGCGCACCGTGGAACGGGCCTGCGAGCAGCTGGCCGAGACCGTTGCGCGCTACCAGGAGGAGGGAGTGCGCAAACGGCTCGGCCGCGTCGTGCCGCCCGCCTAGTCCTTGTCCTAGAAGGGTTTGGTCTCCGCGGCGATCTCGCCGAGGATCGCGCTCAACGGCCGCCCTGCCGACTGCACCCCGGCGGAGGCCGCCGCACCCGGAGGCACGTCCTCCGCGATGTCGGTGCCCGCACAGGTCACCCGGGACGCGGGCAGGATGCCCGAGACCAGGTACTTGTTGACCAGGGTGTCGACGCATGCGTTGCGGCGCAGGGCGTAGTGTCCGTGCTGGCCGTCGTTCGACACGCTGATCAACGGCTGGTTCAGGTGTTCCGCCATCACCCGGCCGTTGGCGAGCGGGGTCTGGGTGTCGCCGTCGGAGTTGACCACCAGGCCGGCCGGGTACTTGCGGGTGATGGCCGGGATCTTCTCCGGTCGCTGGAACGACCGGAACGTGCAGTTGGTCGGCGCCATGTAGTCGACGGTGCCGCCGTAGGGGTTGGTGTCACGCCAACGCTTCATGTCGTTGTAGTAGGTGTTGACGTCGGTGGACCAGTCCCATTCGCAGACGACGGCCTGGAACGTCCCCGCCGAGGTGGGCTCGACGTCGCCCTTCTTCAGCGCCGCGACGATCGCCGCGGCCTCGCCCTGGTCGGCGACCCCGGCCTTGATCGAGGCGATGTGCCGGGAGAAAGCGGCCCACGAACGGCGGTACCGCGTGGCACCGACCGCGTAGTCGAAGGACGTCACGTCCGCGTAGCCGCCGTACGGCCCGGACTTCAGCTTCTCGGCGATCGCGTCCAGCTCACCGCGCACAGCGGCAGCGGTCGTGCCCAGCCCGTAGGCCGAGTTGCGGGCGGCGGTCCACGCGGTCCACTTGCGGAGGTTGTCCGTGATGGCGTCGACCACGTCGACGTCCTGCTCGTGCCACGTCTTCAGCGGGTCCAGCGCCGAGTCGAGCACGCTGCGGTCCAGGTTCTTCGGGAACATCGACCCGTAGACCGCGCCGAGCTGCGTTCCGTACGAGTACCCGACGTAGGAGATCTTCTTCTCCCCCATGGCCCCGCGGATCACGTCCATGTCGCGCGCGGTGTTCATGGTGGAGATGAACCGGCGCATCTCACCGCCGCCGCGCCGGCAGTTGTCCTCGACGGCCCGCGCGTAGTCGGACCAGTTCGCGAGCTGCGCATCCGTTGGGCGCGAGGGGAACTCGTCGTCAGAAGGCGTCGAGATGCACCGGATCTGGGTGGATCGGCCGACCCCGCGCGGGTCCATGCCGATCACGTCGTAGATCTTGAGGACGTCGGTCTGCGCGGTGAACCAGTGCACCGCCCCGAGCCCGGAGCCGCCGGGCCCGCCGGGGTTCGTCATCAGCACGCCTCTGCGCCGGGACGGCTCGGTGGCCTTCTTCCGGGAGATCGCGATCTCCAGGTTCCCGTTGCCGGGGTTCTTGTAGTCCATCGGCACCACGACGGACGCGCACTCGACCCCGGTCGACGGCGACACCCACCCCGCCGGGCACTCGGCCCACGCGATGGTCTGCGCGTAGTACTCGTCCAGCGGCCCAGGCGCGGCCTGAGCGGTTCCCACCAGAGACACGAACAACGGAGCGACCAAAGCCGCCGCGCCCCAACGCTTCCTCACGCGCACCCTCCGATTCGTCGGCCAGGGCCAGAACGCTGTCGCAGTACGTGGTCCTGTCGACACCTCCGAAGGTCGGGTGATGTTCACCGCTGAGCAGCCAAACAAGACGGCATGGGGTAGGAAGAGATATGGATCCGGTCAAGGCTTTGAAGCAGGTGGCCTTCCACCTCGAACGGGCGGGGGAGCCGACCTACCGCGTCCAGGCGTTCCGCAACGCCGCCGCCGTCCTCGCCGGCCTCGACCCCGCCGACGTCGAGAAGCGGGCGAAGCTCGGCACGCTCACCGACCTCAAGGGCGTCGGCAAGTCGACCGCGGGCGTGGTCGTGGACGCGCTGGCCGGCCGCGAGCCCTCCTACCTCGCGAAGCTCCGGCACGTCGACATCACCGGCGGCGAGGAGATGCGCGCCGAGCTCAAGGGCGACTGCCACGTCCACTCCGACTGGTCCGACGGCGGCAGCCCGATCAGGGACATGGCGGAGGCCGCCCGCGACCTCGGCCACGAGTTCATGGTGCTGACCGACCACTCCCCGCGCTTGACCGTCGCGAATGGACTGACGCGTGCCCGGCTGGAGAAGCAGCTCGAGGTCGTCGTGGAGCTCAACGAGGACCTCGCGCCGTTCCGGATCCTCACCGGCATCGAGGTCGACATCCTCGACGACGGCAGCCTCGACCAGGACGAGGACCTGTTGGCACGCCTGGACGTCGTGGTCGCGAGCGTCCACTCGAAACTCAAGATGCCCCGTCCGGACATGACCAGGCGCATGATCAACGCCGTGAAGAACCCGCACGTCGACATCCTCGGCCACTGCACCGGCCGCCTGGTCGTCGGCAAGGGCAGGCCCGAGTCCCAGTTCGACGCGGCGAAGGTCTTCGAGGCGTGCGCCGAGCACGGCACCGCCGTGGAGATCAACTCACGGCCGGAGCGCCTCGATCCCCCGCGCCGGCTGCTCAGCCTCGCCGTCGACGCCGGCTGCACGTTCTCCATCGACAGCGACGCGCACGCCCCGGGCCAGCTCGACTGGCTGAACTACGGCTGCGCCAGGGCCGAGGAGGTCGGCGTCACCCCGGACCTGGTGATCAACACCCGGAGCGCATCTCGGCTGCTGTCCGGGTGAGGTGCTCGTACCAGGAAACGAGAGGCCCGGTGTCGGCCAGCGCACGGGTCAGCGCCACCCGGCACAGATCGCGGACGGGCTCGGGATCCCACCCCTCCAGCAACTCCTCCCACGACCCCAGCCGCCCCAGGGCGAACCCCTCCAGCCCGGCGCAGATCGGCACGACGGTCCCGTCCGCCGTCACCACCAGCGGATCCACCCGCACGAACGCGGATGGATCAGCGCGCAACAAGGCAGCCGACGTGACGTCGAACTGCACCTCCACGGCGTCGTCCTCGGCCACCCGCCCCAGCTCCACCGCCGCGTGGACGAGGTCCACCCGATCCACCCCGTGCGGCCGCACCCGCACCTTGCGCGCGCCCTCCCCCACGGCCTCGGCGGCCAGTCCACGCAGCACGGCGACGTTGTCGGGCACCAGGTCGATCAGCACCGTCACCCGGTGCCCCGCGGCGGCGTGCGCGCTCACCTCGTCCAGCGCGACCACGAGCTCGGCCCCAGGCACGGCCGCGAGCCAGCGAGGGTCGCAGACCTCGACTCCCATGCCTTCACAGAGTCCCGAGGCTGCGGGGAAATACCGCAACAACGTCATTCGCCCGCCGTTCACCCAACCGCCGCCGAACGACCGTCGGACACCGAACGATTCCGCTCCGCTTCTCCCGACGCGAGATCACCGAACTCGCCGAGGCCCGCGGCGTCGTCGACCAACCGGCGTGGGTCGACGACAGGACCGTCCGCGTACTCGATCCAGCGTGACGACGGCCTGAACGACGTGTGGTCGGTGCCGGCGGACGGCAGCGGTGCCCCGGCGGTCCTGGCACCGGACGCCAGTTCACCGACACCGATCACCTGATCGAGAGGATCAGGCAAGATCGAGACAGCATCGATCTCCTATCTCCCCTGTTCAAGCGGTCTTATTGAGACATCGCCAGAACGACGAGAGGTAGGAACAGATGAGCGTCCAGCACGGTTTCCACGCCACCCTGACCGCGAAGCCCGGCAAGGGCGACGAGGTCGTCGAGTTCCTGCTCGACGCGCCGTCGCTCACCAACGACGACTGCGTCGTCTTCCTGGTCGGCCGCTCGACCACCAACCCGGACGTCGTGTACGTGACGGAGGGCTGGACGACCCCCGAGGCGCACAGCGCGTTCTTCGCGAGCGACGAGGCGCAGGCGCTGGTCGCGAACCTGCAGACGTTGCTCGACGGCGAGTCCACGTACCTGGACGAGCTGCCCGTCGGTGGCAAGGCGGCGTTCTGATGCCCCTCGCCCTCGACCCCGAGCTGCGCGCCCTCCTCGCCGAGATGCCGCTGTCCACCGAACTCACGCCCGAGCTGCTCCAGCAGATCCGCCGGATGCCGTCCCCGCCGTTCACGACCGACGCCGACCGGCAGGACGTCGACCTCGGTGAGATCGTGCTGACCGTGTTCCGCCCCAGGGGGATCACGCCCACCGCGTGCGTCTACTGGATCCACGGCGGCGGCATGGTGATGGGCGACCGGTTCTCACAGATCGACATCCCGTTGCAGTGGCTCGCGGAACTCGGCGTCGCCGTGGTCACCGTCGAGCACCGGCTCGCCCCGGAGGCGACCGGCAGCACACTCGTCGACGACTGCTACCGCGGTCTCTTGTGGACAGCGGAGAACCTCGGTACCGGGAAGCTCGTCGTGGCGGGCATCAGCGCGGGTGGCGGGCTTGCCGCCGGGATCACGTTGATGGCCCGCGACCTCGGCGGTCCGGAGATCGCCGCGCAGGTGCTGATCTGCCCGATGCTGGACCACCGCAACGATTCCACGTCGAGCAGGCAGCACTCCGGCGTGCCGGGCGTGTGGACGCGCGAGATGAACGAGTTCGGATGGCGCGCCGTCCTGGGTGACCGCACGACCGTTTCACGTTATGTGTCACCGGCTCTGGCCGACGACCTGGCGGGCCTGCCCGCCACGTACGTCGACACCGGCACGGCGGAGGTGTTCCGGGACGAGGACGTCGCCTACGCCTCCCGCATCTGGGCGGCGGGCGGTGACGCGGAACTGCACACGTGGGCGGGCGGGTTCCACGGGTTCGACGCGATCTTCCCCGAGGCCGCGCTCTCCGTGCGGGCGCGGCGCACCCGCACGGAGTGGCTTGCGGCAAAACTCCGTTAGACCGGAAGTGGCCTCATGCGGTCCGGCATGTGCGCGCGGAGCGCGGTGGACAACGTCGCCACCTCTTCGGCGTCCAGCAGAACGGACCCGGTCTCGCACTTCAGCACCGCTTCACCGGTGCGCTGGTCGGGCACGAACGTCAGTGCCACGTCCGGCACCGTGCACGACTCGGTCTGACGAATGGCTTCCAGCAACTCCGACACCCGGTCGTACCCCAGCCGCGCGTTCCAGCTCAGCGCGGCCGGGGGACGGACGAATAACCGGAGCCCTCCAGCGGATCGGCGAATCTCGACGCACGACAACACCGCTAACGACCTCCTAAGGGCTCACCACGAGGGTAGTCAGAGATCGCGACGGTCAGGGTCGAGTATCACCCGTTCGGTTCATTGGTAGCAGGGCTTCTCGAACTTGAAGTCCTTGGCCGTGGAACCGGTGAAGAAGTCCTCTACCAGCGTGACTCCGGTCGGAGAGGCGTCGTCGGGCTGGTAGAGGGTGCTCTGGCGGAACAGTGCGTCCTGGGGCGAAGCGGAGAAATTGCCTGCACCCGAAGGGAGCATCCCCTCGTAGTCCACAGAGGTGAGCTGCTTCACAGCGTTCAGCACACCGGCCCGCGTCAGGTCCTTGTTGGCGGCCGCCTTTTCGAGCGCCGCCTTCAACGGGTACGCCCACACCCAACCGGCCGTGTAGCCGTCGTTCGGCGTCACGCCCGGCAGTGCCGCGCGCATCGCGGTGTGGCCGACGGACTCGGTGCTCCACGACTTCCACGGCGCCGACTGCATGTACAGCGCCTTGATCGCGGGAGCGGCCGGCGACTTCAGCAGACCGGGGTTCCACGTCGGCGAGGTGCCGATGAACCTGCCCTTGAAGCCGCGGGCCGCGGCCTGCCCGATGATCACGGCCGCGTCGGTCGGGCCGGTCGTCAGCACGACCAGGTCCGGCTTCTTCGACACCACCGCGTCGATCGCGCCGCCCTGGTTGTCCTGGCCCGCCTGGGTGGTGACGTTCTCGAACGTCAGCCCGCGCTTCTCCGCCGCGATCTTCGCACCGGCCGCCGCGTCGTCGCCGTAGTCACCGGCGTTGTGCACGGCCATGACGGACTTCACGCCCATCTTCTCGACGGCGTAGTCGACGGTGTTCATCGACTCGACGCAGTAGTTCGCGCCGGACTCCAGCACGCCGTCCTCGAAGCCCCACAACGAGGTCCACGACGCCGGCACCGCGACCATCTGCGTGTTCTTCATGTCCGGCAGGATCGCGGCGGTCGTCGGCGAGCCCAGGGTCTGGGTCAGCGCCAGCACGTTGCCCTTGATCTCCTGGTAGACCTGGTTGTGGATCTGCGGGTTGTACTTGTTGTCCTTGACGTACTTGGTGACGTCGACCTCGTACCCGCCGATGCCGCCCTTGTCGTTGACGCGCTTCCAGAACGCCTTCTGCGAGTCCGTGATCGGCACGGCCAGCGTCTTGAACGGGCCTTCGGTGAGGTCCGAGATGGTGCCCAGGTAGATGCAGCCCTTGGCCTTGTCGACGGCGTTGGGACACGCCTCGGACGTCACTCCGACGTCGACCTTGATCCCGCCCGCGCCCTCCTGCGGCGCCGCGCCGTCGGATCCTCGGCACGATGCCAGGGCTAACGCCCCTACGAAAATCACGGCGACTCTCTTACCAGACATGGGGAATCTCCTCAGTACGAGAACGGCCAGGTGCGCCAGTAGTTGCGGACGCGGACCCAGATGCCGAACAACCCTCGTGGCTCGACGATGAGGAACACGATGATGAGCACGCCGTAGAGCACGGCCTCCACCTGGAAGACCGTGATCACGCCGGTCGCGTCACCACTGATGAACGGCAGCACCGTGGGCAGTTCCCTGGTGATGCGTGGCAGCAGAGTGATGAAGAGCGCGCCCATGATCGCTCCGGAGATGGTGCCCGCGCCGCCGATGAGCACCATCGCGATGTACTGCACTGACAACAAGAGGTTGAACGAGCCGGGATCGAAGAACCCGTTCACCACGAACAACAACGCGCCCGCGACACCCGCGTAGAACGAGGACACCGCGAACGCGAGCACCTTGTACCTCGTCAGGTCCACGCCGATGACCGACGCGGCCAGGTCGCGGTCGCGCACCGCCGCGAACGCCCGCCCGACCCGTGACCTGACCAGGTTGCGGGCCAGCACGCCGAAGATCACCAGCAGCACGAACATCAGCAGGTAGAGCATCTGTGCCGCGGTGAACACCGAGTTGCTCTGGTCCAGCCGCACCCCGAACAGCTCGGGGACCGCCGCCGGTCGCCCGATACCGGGACCGCCGGTGAGCGAGGTCCACTCCTTGAAGACGTGCTCTCCCAGGAAGACCAGCCCGAGCGTCACGATCGCGAGGTAGAGACCGCGCAACCGCACCGCCACCGGCGCGACCAGCACGCCGAAGAACGCGGCCACCAATCCCGAGGCCAGCAGCCAGATCGGCAGCGACGTGACGCCGAACCCGATCACCCGCCCGGTCTCGGAACCGCTCAGCGCCGCACCCGTGTAGGCGCCGATCGCCAGGAAGAAGGCGTGGCCCAGCGAGACCTGGCCCGCGTAGCCCGTGACGATGTTGAGCCCGATCGCACCGATCGCCGCCACGAACCCCGTCGCGAGCAGCTGGAGGAGATCGTCGGTGATCATGAACGGCATCAGCAACGCGATCACGACCAGGCCGGAGACCGAAACACGCTTCGGGCGCGTGTTCAGGAACGCCATGTCCTGCCCGTAGGAGGTGTAGAGCTCTGGCCTGCCCTTGATGGTCTTCGGCCCTTTCACAGGCGCTCCACCTCCTTCTTGCCGAACAGTCCGTACGGTCTGACGAGCAACACGAGCAGCATCAACGCGTACGGCGCGACCAGTCCGAAGTTCGGTCCGAGCCACGGCGCGAAGTCGTTCTGATAGGTGCCGAAGAGCGACTCGACGACACCGACCGTGAGCCCGCCGACGACCGCACCGCCCAACGACTCCAGACCTCCGATGATGATGGCGGGCAACGCTTTCAGCGCCACGATCCACAGCTGCTGGTCGACCCCGGCGCCCGTCGCGACGAACACCCCGGCCAGCGCGGCGAGCCCGCCGGCCAGCGCCCACGACAACGCGAACACCGATCCGACCGACACACCCTGTGCCAGCGCGACTTCCTGGTCGTAGGCGACCGCCCGCATGGCGAGGCCGATCCGCGAGTAGCGGAAGAACAGGAACAGCGCGGCGGTCACGACGGCGGTCGTCGCGATCATGACCAGGTAGCGTTGCTGCACCTCGGCGCCGAGGAAGTTCACCGTGTTCAGGCCCCACGGGTCGCCGACCTGCCGGACGTCGAGGCCGATGAACGCGTTGGTGACGACCCTGACCACGACGTCCACGCCGATGGTGATGATCGCGACCACGAACACCGGCTTGCCGACCATCGGCCGCAGCACCGTGCGTTCCACGCCCAGGGCCAGCACCGCGATCACCACGGCGGCCACGACCACCGCGCCCACGAACGTCACCGCGGGCGAGAGGTACGAGACCAGCACGGCACCGGCCAGCATGAACGCCGGCTGCGCGAAGCTGATCACCTGCGTCGACTTGTAGATGATCACGAAGCCGAGCGCGAGCAGCGCGTAGATCGACCCGGTGCCGAGGCCCCGGATCAACGACTGGAGAAACTCATCCATACATGCTCTCCACGAGGTCGTCGAACATCTTGCCCAGCGCGGATCTCTTCACCTTCTGCGTCGCGGTCAGCTCGCCGTCCTCGTGGTCGAGCTCCTTGGGGAACATCCGGAACTTCTTGATCTGCTCGACCTGGGCGAACTTCCCGTTGGCCTCGGTCACGATCTTCTGCACCAGCTCCAGCACCTCGGGTTTCTCCGACAGGTCCCGGTAGGTGGTGTAGGTGATCTTGCGCTGCTGCGCCCAGTGGCCGACGGTCTCGTACTCGATGCCGATCAGCGCCACGAGGTACGCGCGCTGGTCGCCGATGACGACCGCCTCCTTGATGTACGGCGAGGTCTTGAGGGCGTTCTCCAGCTCGGACGGCGCGATGTTCTTGCCGCCCGCGGTGATGATGATGTCCTTCATCCGGTCGGTGATCTTCACGTGCGTGCCGTCGACCCACTCGCCGACGTCACCGGTGTGCAGCCAGCCGTCGCTCATGACCCGCGCGGTGGCCTCGGGGTCCTGCCAGTAGCCGGCGAACGTGCCGCCGTGCCTGGTGAGGACCTCGCCGGTCTCCTCGTCGATCCGCAGTTCGGTGCCGGGCTGCGGTTCGCCGACGGTGCCGAGCTTGACCCGGCCGGGGCGGTTCCCGGTGGCCACGGCGGTGTTCTCGGTCATGCCGTAGACCTCGTGCATCGGCACCCCGATGCCCATGAAGAACTTCAGCACGTCCGGCGCGATCGGAGCGGCGCCCGAGGCGGCGTACCGGACGTGCCGCATGCCGATGCGGGCCTTCAGCGCACGGAAGCAGACGAGCCAGCCCAGCGCGTAGACGATCCGGCTCCGTGCGGTGTGCTTGCCGCCGGTCCTCACCAGCGTCTCGCCGATGCTTTCGGCCCTGCGCAACCAGAACCGGGTGGTCGTGCGCTTGATCCAGGACGCGCTGGAGACGCCGATCTTGACGCCCGCCAGCACCTTCTCCCAGATCCGCGGCACGCCGAACAGGATCGTCGGCTGGACCTCGCGCAGGTTCGCCTGCACCGTCTCGATCGACTCGGCGAAGTGGACGCGCACGCCGCTCGCCGCGCTGAACCACGTCGTGAAGATGCGCTCGGCGACGTGGCACAGCGGCAGGTACGACAGCGTGACGTCGGCGGAGGACGGCGGTGGCGAAGTGAAACCGCCGCCCTCCACCAGCACGTGGACGGCGAACTCGACGTTCGCCACGGTGAGCATCGCGCCCTTGGGTGGCCCGGTGGTGCCGGACGTGTAGATCAACGTCATGACGTCCCCGGACTCGGTCGCCGCCATCCGCTCGGCGAGCTCGGCCGGGAACTCGTCGCGGTGGGCGGCA
The DNA here is from genome assembly GCF_030269365.1 of Lentzea sp. NBRC 102530. GTDB lineage: Bacteria > Actinomycetota > Actinomycetes > Mycobacteriales > Pseudonocardiaceae > Lentzea. The sequence continues at coordinate 65,350 of NZ_BSTF01000016.1, read as the reverse complement.
CCGAGTGCCAGGAAGTCGTCCCAGGCCAGCAGCTTCGGGTTGTCGTAGCGGCCCTTGATCCCGCGCGGCTCGACGTAGACGATCCACTCCAGGTCGGGCGTGTCCTCCAGCACCAGCAACGCCTTGTCGACCTGCTCCTGGTCCTCGGCGATCAGGATGCGCGTGCCGGAGTGCGACAGCAGGTAGGCGACCTCGGAGGCGGGGTTCGTCGGGTAGAGGCCGACGGTGATGCCGCGCGCCGCGACCGTGCCGAGGTCGGCGTAGAGCCACTCGCGCCGGTTCTCGGAGTGGATCGCGACCCGTTCGCCCGGCTGGAGTCCCAACGCCAGCAGCGCGTGACCGACGAGTTCGACGTTCGCCCAGTAGCAGGCCCAGGTGACCTCCTGCCAAATGCCGAAGTCCTTGGCGCGCAAGGCGACCTGGTCGGGTGTTCCGGAAGCGCGGTCCCGCACGCGCGTGACGACGGTCGTTGTTGTCATGGCGTCACGCTCTTGTGCTGCTCGCCGAGGTACGCGCGGATGACGTCCGGGTCCTGCTGCACCTCAGCAGGGGTGCCGGTGCGGATCGGGCGACCGAAGTCCATGACCATCACGCGGTCCGCGAGGTCCATGACCAGGCCCATGTCGTGCTCCACCATGATCATCGGGATGTTCAGCTCCTCCCGGACGTCGAGGATGAACCGCGCCATGTCCTCGGTCTCCTCGACGTTCATGCCGGCGACCGGCTCGTCGAGCAGCAGCAGCTTGGGTTCCATCGCGAGCGCGCGGCCGAGTTCGACGCGCTTCTGCACGCCGTAGGGCAGCAGGCCGACCGGGAAGCGCCGCCACTGCTCCAGTTCCAGGAAGTCGATGACGTCCTCGACCGCCGCCCGGTTCTTCAGCTCCTCGTTGCGTGCTTTGCCGAGCCAGACGAACGCCGAGAGCGCGCCGTACCGCATGTGGTTGTGGCGCCCCAGCATCAGGTTGTCGACGACCGTGAGGTGCGAGAACAGCTCGATGTTCTGGAACGTGCGGGCCATGCCCCGCGCGGCGATCTTGTGCGGCCGCATGCCGACCAGGTCGTCGCCGTGGAACCGGACGGTCCCGCGCTGCGGCCGGTAGACGCCGCTCAGGACGTTGAAGATGGACGTCTTGCCGGCGCCGTTCGGGCCGATGATGGCGAAGAGCTCGCCTTGCTCGACCGTGAACGACACGGTGTCGACGGCCACGACGCCGTCGAACGCGAGCCGGATCTCGCTGACCTCCAGAACGGAGGTGGAGGGCGCCTCCGCTGAGGTGCGCACGTCGACGCTCAAGACAACCACCGCTTCCGACGCTTGTAGTGCTTGACCGCACGGAACGAGGAGGTGCCGAGACCGAGGTAGAACTCGCGGATGTCGTCGTCGGCGAGGAGTGCGTCCGCCGGCTTGTCCATGACGACCTTGCCGGTCTCGAGCACGTAGCCGTGGTCGGCGATGGAGAGCGCCATGCTGGCGTTCTGCTCGACCAGCAGGACCGTGGTGCCCTGTTCGTTGATCTTCACGACGAGGTCGCGGATCTGCTGCACGAGCAGCGGCGCGAGGCCGAGGCTCGGTTCGTCCAGCAGCAGGTAGGACGGTTCCGACATGAGCGCCCGGCCGATCGAGAGCATCTGCTGCTCGCCGCCGGACAGGTAGCCCGCGCTCTGTCTTCGCCGCTCCAGCAGCCGCGGGAACATCTCGTAGCAGCGTTCGAGGTTGTGGTTGAGCCTCTTCGGCCTGGCGTGGCCGCCGACCTTGAGGTTCTCCTCGACCGTGAGCTCGGCCAGGATCCGCCGGCCCTCCAGCGCCTGCTTGATGCCGCGGTCCGCGATCTTCGCCGGTGAGAGGCGGTGGATCGGTTCACCGTCGAGCGTGATCGAGCCCTTGGTGACCTTGCCGTCGTGCACGTCGAGGAGCCCGCTGAAGGCCCTCATCAACGTCGTCTTGCCTGCTCCGTTGGCACCGAGCAGGGCCACGACCTTGCCCCGCGGCACCTTCAGGCTCACGCCCCTGAGCACCAGCATCACGTCGTCGTAGACAACCTCGAGGTTGTTCGCTTCGAGCACCAGCGCCTCCTGTGGGGCGTCGTGACATACCGCGCAGTATGCCGCTCGTGAGACTTGGATCACAGAGCGGTTTGACCACTGTGGGCGATTTCGTGATGTGCAGATCGCGATTGGTGCACCACTCTGCGTGACCGTCCTGAGTGGACACATGACGGATGTGTAACGGCGCGTGACGCGGGTACTCACCTTCCGACGCCAAGATGAAGGAGGAGGTTTCGTGACCACCATTGAGAAGTCGGTGGACGTCCACGTGCCGGTGAGCACGGCCTACAACCAGTGGACCCAGTTCGAATCCTTCCCGGCGTTCATGGACGGCGTCGAGAAGATCGACCAGCTCACGCCGACGAAGACGCACTGGACCACGAAGATCGGCGGTGTCGTGCGCGAGTTCGACGCCGAGATCACCGAGCAGCACCCGGACGAGCGGGTCGCGTGGACGACGGTCGACGGCGCGCCGCAGGGCGGCGTGGTCACGTTCCACCGGATCGACAACGACACCACTCGGGTGCACGTCCAGATGGAGTACCACCCCGAGACGTTCATCGAGAAGGCGGGCGCGGCACTCGGCGTCGTCGGCCAGCGGGTGGAGGGCGACCTCAAGCGGTTCAAGGAGTTCATCGAGAACCGCGGTGTGGAGACCGGCGCGTGGCGTGGCGACGTGACGCCGCCGCCCCAGGTCTGATCGCGGTGCGCGTTGACGCCAGACCAGCACGCGGCGTTCGAGGAACTCGGCCGCACCGCGCGTAACTCGCCTCGTTACTACGTGCTGCGAGACAAGCTGGTGCGCGAGTACCTCCCGCTCGCCCGGCACATCGCCCGTCGCTTCAGCGAACGCGGCGAGCCCATGGAAGACCTCGCGCAGGTGGCCGCAGTAGGCCTGATCAACGCCATCGACCGATTCGACGTCGGCCGGCAGACGGACTTCCTGTCCTACGCCGTGCCGACGATCACCGGCGAGGTGCGGCGCCACTTCCGCGACCAGTGCTGGGCGGTGCGCGTGCCCCGCAGGTTGAAAGAGCTGTGCGACTCGATCGACGGAGCCACCGCCGAACTGTCGCACCGCACCGGGCGGTCTCCCACTCCCTCCGAGATCGCCCGGCACCTCGGGATCCCGCTCACCGACGTCTACGAGGGTCTGCGGATCGAGAAGAACATCGCGTTCGCGTCCCTCGACACGCTCGAAGGTTCCACCGTCGACGACCCGGCACTGGAAGGCGTCGAGATCCACGAGGCCCTGCAGCCCATGCTGCGGGGCCTTCCTCGCCGGGAACGCACGATCGTCGTGCTGCGCTTCTTCGGCAGGCTCACCCAGACCGAGATAGCCCGCCGCGTGGGCATCTCGCAGATGCACGTGTCCCGGCTGCTCACCAAGTCCCTGGAGCAGTTGAGGCACGACCTGCTGGCGGAGGAGTGACATGAGCGAGCGAGAATGTCCGGTTCTGGCGATACTGCTCCCATGAACCGGTTGCGGTGGCCCCAGAAGCTCGCGATCAGCACTGGCGCGCTGCTCGTCGTCTGGGGAGTGGCCGGGTTCTTCGTGACCGGGTTCTCGCCGTTCGCGGGCGAGGCCGGCACCTGGATCCTCGGTCTGCGGGTGAACCCCCTGCAGAACGTCATCCACCTGGTGTTCGGCGCGGCGCTGCTGGCGTCGTACGCGCGTTTGAAGGCGTTGAGCAGCACCGGCCTGCTGCTCGCCGTGCTGTTCCTGGTGATGTTCGGGCTCGGGCTCGCGCGCTACGACGATCAGGTCGTGAACTTCCTGAACGTGAACCCGGGCTCGAACGCGCTGCACTTCGTCGCCGGGTTCGCCTGCCTGGCGGCGGCGCAGGGTGCCGCCTGGTGCAGGCAGTGCGACAAGGCCGCTCTCAAGCCCGCCTGAGGCGGCCGGTCGCCCCGGCCGCCTCGGTCACGCGCTCTTCAGCAACCTGAGCACCGCGCGTTCCGGATCGCCCCGGCCGATGACGCTGCCGTGCTCGAACGCCTCCACCAGGCGCGGATCCACGTAGGACTTCCTCGCGACGGACGGCGTGTTGCCCAGGTCCTCGGAGACCTCCTTCATCACCGCGCTGATCGCGCGCTTCGACGGCTTGCCGCGTTCCTTCAGGGCGTCGGCGAACGCCTGCGCGGCGAACACCGTGGCGTGCCAGGTGCGCAGGTCCTTCACGCTGAACTCGTCGCCGACGAGTTCGCGGAAGCGCTCGTTGACGTCATCGGCGGTGAGGTCGAAGACGCGGCAGTCCGGGGTCTGGCCGCGCAGCAGCGAGCGGACCGCCCTCGCGAGTGCCGGGTCGGTGATCTCCTGGTCCACCTCGACGCCGGACTTGGCGGGGAAGGTGAACCGGACGCGGTCGCCGCGGACGTTCAGGTGTTCGCAGAGCAGGGTCGCGACGCCGTGGGTGCCGTTCTCCTCGGCGTACTGCTCGTGGCCGACGCGGAAGATGCCCAGGTCGAGCACGCGCAGCGCGATGGCGAGCAGGCGCTTGCGGCCGCGTGACCTCATGTCCTGCTCGACCTGCGCGCGGAACGCCTTCAGCTTCGGAGCGAGTTTCAGCACGCGGTCGAACTTCTCGGCGTCGCGGTCGGTGCGCCACTTGTCGTGGTAGCGGTACTGCTTGCGGCCCGCGTCGTCGTAGCCGACGGCCTGGATGTGGCCGTTGGGGTGCGCGCTGATCCACACCTCCCGCCACGCGGGCGGGATGACCAGGTCTTTCACCCTTTTCACGGCGTCGGCGGGCAGGGCGTGGCCGTGCTCGTCGAGGTAGCGGAAGCCGCTGCCGTGCCGCCTTCTGGTCCAGCCCGGTCCGGCCGGGTTGCTGCGTCGCAGTCTCAAGTGGTCACTCCAAGATTGATCTCCGTAGCACGCGGGTACCCGCTCGCCGATGAGTCACCACACGGTCGGTGTCGAGCAGGAGTTCCTGCTCGTGGACCCCGCGTCGCGGCGGCCGGTAGCACTGGCGCCACGGGTGCGGGAGCTCTCGCGCGCGCCTGGCGACCTCGACGTGCAGGGTGAGCTCACGCCGTTCCAGATCGAGATCGCGACCGGGGTGACCTCGTCGTTCGACGAGCTGTCCGAGCAGGTCCGGCTGGGACGCCGGGTGCTCGTGGACGCCGCCGACCAGGCCGGCTGCCGGTTGGTCGCCACCGGGATGCCACCGATCGGCGAGGCCGGTCCGCCTCCCGGATCGGACGACCCGCGCTATCACCGGATCGAGTACTCCCACCGAAGACTCGTGACCGGAACGGGTGCGTGCGGGCTGCACGTCCACGTCGGAGTTCCATCGAAGTCCGAAGCGTTGGCGGCGTCCAACAAGCTGAGGGTGTGGCTGCCGACGTTGCTGGCGCTGAGCGCCAACTCCCCCTACCACCAGGGGGAGGACACCGGTTACGCGAGCTGGCGGTCGATGGTGTGGTCGCGCTGGCCGGTGAGCGGGCCGCCGCCGTTCTGGCGCGAGCCCGCCGACTACGACCGCACCGTGCAGGCGTTGATCAGCTCGGAAGCGCTGATGGACAGGGCGATGGTGTACTGGGACGTCCGACCGTCCGCCGATCATCCGACGGTCGAGGTGCGCGTCGCGGACATTCCCCAGCTGGCAACGGAAGTCGCCGTGCTCGCCGAGCTGATCCGGGCCCTCGTCGTGACGGAACCCTCCGAAGGGCGGGTGGACGATCCCGTGCTGCGGGCGGCATATTGGCGGGCGTCGCGCGACGGGGTCGACGGACTGGCCGCCGATCCACACACCGGAAAACTCTCCCCCGCGTTCGACCGGGCAGTGTCGCTCGTTGAGCACGTCGAGGTCGCGCTGCGCGATCGTGGCACTCTGTCTACTGTGGAGCAGCAGTTGGACTGGTTGCGCCACAACGGCTGCGGTGCCGCTCGGCAACGACGCTGCCCGGACCCCGAGTCCCTTGTGGACATGCTGATCGCCCGAACGCGTGAGGAAACCTGATGCGCCTCCCCGCTCCCCGCGGCCACATGAGCTCAGCCCTGGTCGCGGCGCTGCGCCTGCCTCCCCCACCCCGCCCCGCGCTGCTCGCGAGCGGCGGCACCAGGGACGCCTGGCAGGACGACGACCTGCAGCTGTCGCTGTGGATCTGTTCCGAGCTGCGCACCCGCGGTTTCGACGACGCCGCCCCCGGCTGGGACGAACACCCGGCGCTGGCCCAGTTCCACGCGACGCTGGAAGCCCGCTGGGAGGAGGCGCTGAGGTCGCTGGCCGAGACCACCTCCCCCGCCGTGCTGGGCCCCGAAGGACTTCAGGAGCTCCGCAAGCACCACGCCTTCTGGCAGCCGCGCCGCGAGATGCGCTCGGTGCTGCGCGACCTCCACGGCGACGCCTACGGCACCCGCACCCACCCGGTGCTGTTCTCCGTGACGTTGCGCGACCTCGCCCCGGCAGCCGCCGTCGACGAAATGCCGGCCCCGACCCTCGCCCTGGTGAACGCGCTGTCGTTGTTCGGCGCACACCAGCGCCTCGTCGGCGCCCTCGTCGGCTTCCTGACCGCGGTCGACACCATCGGCGGCGACCCGTTCGCCCAACTGCTGCCCGTCCAGTGCCCGCCGGAGGACGTCCGCCTCGGCTTCACCGCGTGCCACGAACTGCACGCCCGCCTCACCCAGCACGTGCACTCGTCGCTCCAGGCGGGACGCACATCGCTGAGGGGGCGTTGGATGGCACCACAGCCCCGCGTTAACGTGGGGTGCTGACGTTTTTCTGTGAAGGGAGCAAGAGTGCCCGACCCCTCCGCCCTGGCCACCGTGGCTGTCGACAGGATCGCGGCCGACGTCGTCGTGCTGCGCGTGTCCGGCGAACTCGACACCACGTCCAGCGGCGAGCTGACCGGGCCGCTCGACGCACACGTGACCGACGGCCGGCGAGCCGTCGTCGTGGACCTCGGCGGGGTGCGGTTCCTCGGCTCCGCCGGTCTCGAAGCCCTGGTGCTGGGGCAGCAGCGCGCCTCGAAGGCCGGGGTCGAGTTCGTCGTGGTGGCGTCCACGCGTGCGGCGCTGCGGCCGATCGAGGCGACGGGGCTCGACCTGGTGTTCACGATCGTGGGGTCGGTGGACGAGGCGGCCGCGCGTTACTCGTCCTGACCGGCGAGGACCGGAGCCGACCCCGCTACTCGGACTCGAAGTAGGCGCCGGACGGCCCGTCCGGCCCGACCTGCGCGGTGGCAGCGATGAGCGCCGCGTCCGGGCCCGCGGCGTTGATCCGCAGCCGGGGGAACGACCTGGCGTACTGCACGGCGACCAGGTTCGCGATGGCCTCGGCCACCTCGTCGTGGCCGGTGATCACGACGGTCGGCGCCGCCGACCGTTCGAGCAGGGGAAGGTGCTCCTGCAGGACGCGGACCACCTCGGCGAGGGCGCTCTCGAACTCGCGCGGGGCACCGGCGTCGATGATCAGCACGTCGAGGTCCCCGGCCGCGGCGACCACGGTGTGCCCTGCGGACGTGAGCAGGCGGGAGGTCTCGCGTGCGAGGGCCTCGTCCGCACCGGTGATCAGCACAGCAGCCACGCCGCCCAACCTAGTCCTGGCCGATGTCCTCGTACCAGAGTTCGGGGCGCTCGGCGATGAAGGAAGTCATCAGCTCGATCAGCGCGGGGTCCTCGACGACGGTGATGGCCACGCCGTGTTCGGCCAGCCAGTCGTGGCCGCCGTGGAACGTCGTGGCCTCGCCGATCAGGACGTTCGAGATGCCGAACTGGCGCACCAGGCCGCTGCAGTACCAGCACGGCGACAGGGTGGTGACCATCGTGGTGCCGCGGTAGCCGCGCTGGCGGCCGGCGTTGCGGAAGGCCGAGGTCTCGGCGTGCATGGAGGCGTCGCCGTCCTGCACGCGCCGGTTGTGGCCCCTGCCCAGCAGACGGCCGTCGCCGCCGAAGAGGGCCGCGCCGATGGGGATCCCGCCCTCGGCGAGTCCCATCCGCGCCTCTTCGACGGCGACGGCCAGCATTTCCTCAGCTGTCATGCAGAGCAAGCTACTTGGTCTTGAACAACTTCACCGTCATTGAAGTGCCGGACTGCCGCACAACGCGCAGCCCAACACCCACGGCGGGCAGCTTCACGCCCGCGTTCGGCTGCTCGGCGTACCAGAACTGCTTGGTGTCGTCGAACGTCGGCTGGGCCGCCGCACCGCGGACGTAGGACGCCTTGCCGTTGACGTGCAACGTGAAGGAGTCCGACTTCTGCAGGCCGAACGGCGCGTCGTAGCCGCTGACGGTCGGCGACCAGCGCTGACCCTCGAGGTTGTACAGCGGGGCCGGGTTGGCGTCGATCGGCAGGATCAGGCCCTCACCGGGGTGCTCGCTGACGTTGTTGTCGAGGAACGAGGTGTTCCACAACGACACCAGCAGGCCGTCCTGGTACGGGAAGTGCTCCACGAAGTCGGGCTTGTCCGGGAAGCTGTAGCGGTACGGGCCGGTCTGGTTGTACTTGCCGTACGACTCGTACGTGCGGTTCGACGCGATGTAGAACTGGTCGAACGTCTTCGTCTCCTTGCCGGCGGTGGTGCGGAAGCCGCGCGTGGTCCACACGCCCGCGGTCTCGCCGCCGTCGGTCAGCACCGGCGTGCCGTCGGCGGTCACCACGATCTGGTCGGCGAAGAAGCCCTGCAACGCCAGTGCGCCGTCGGTGCGGTAGGCGAAGCGCAGCTTGGTGTTCTTGCCGGCGTACGCGGCCAGGTCGACGTTCACGTCGACCCACTGGCCACCGGACGAGCTGGAGATCGCGGGCGAGTCGCCGGAGTCGCGGGCGAACGGGACGCCGCCGGCGGTGCCGTCGAGCTGGGTCCAGCTGCCGTCCTCGTTGGACGCTTCGACGTAGAGGTAGTCGTAGTCGGCCTCGATGTCGAACCGCGCCTTCAACGTCAGCGACGCGGTGGTCTTGCCGCGCAGGTCGAGAGGCGCGGTCATGGAGTGGTCGAGGTCGTTGCCCTTCTCGCTCCACCACATCTTGCCGCCCGCGAACGGGGCGCCGTAGTCGAAGTCCTTCGAGATGTCGGGCAGCACGACGACGAGGCCCTGGGCCTTGGCGCTGTTGTACTCGTGCGGGCCGAGTTCGAAGACGCGTTCCTGGCCGGCGACGGCGACCTCGTAGTCGAGCCAGCCGAGCTGGAGCTTGTCCCACGCGGAGAACTCGTTGGCGCGCTCGCCGGGAGCCTCACCGGGCGCGTTGACCCGGTTCTGCGCCATGATCGACCACCAGTTGACGCCGTTCGTGCCGCCGTTGGTGTCGTAGTGGTCCGGCAGGCCGAGGTCGTGGCCGAACTCGTGCGCGAAGACGCTCACGCCGCCGTTCTCGGGCTGCACGGTGTAGTCGCCGACCCAGAGGCCGGTGTCCCCGATCTGCGCGCCGCCGAGCTTGTTGGTGCCGGGACCGGTCGTGTAGTTCTTGAACGCGTAGCCGCGGTGGCTCCACAGGGCGTCCTCGCCCTGCAACGGGTCGCCGTCGGCCTGGTCGCCACCCGCGTGCACGATCTGGAAGTGGTCGATGTAGCCGTCGGGCTCGTTGAAGTCGCCGTCACCGTCGTAGTCGTAACGGTCCCAGACGTCGTACTCGGACAGCGTCGCCTTGATCTGCGCGTCGGTCCTGCCGGCGGCCTTCTGGTCGGCGACCCACTGCGTCACCGCGTCCTTGATGAGCTCACGCGAGTTGTTGCAGATGTTGTCGTTGCAGGGGAAGCCGTTGCTGCGGCCGTACCGCGCCTCGTTGTACCTGACCTTCACCCAGTCCGTGACGAGACCGTTGACGGTGTAGCGGCCGGACGACTGCTTGTCGTAGAAGTTCGCGACGGAGTTCGCGTCCTTCTTGCGGCTGAAGTAGAGGTCCTGGAAGTACTTCTGGCTGAAGTCGGGACGCCAGATCGTCGTGTTGTCGACGGCCCGGTTCGGCTCCGGGATCTGGTTGTGCGTCGGCCCGTCGAACCGCTGCGGCCCCGGTGTGGCGGGGTTCGTGTCGCGGTCGGGGTAGTCGGGGTGCCGCTCGTCGCCGAACTCCGTGAGGATCACGAAGATCTTGTCGGTCTTCTCCCGCTTGAGCTCGACGTACTGGTCCTTGTCCTTCTTCTTGCCGACCTTCGCGACGGTGCTGGTCCCCCGCTTCTCGGTCTTGGCCTGACCGGTCAGCACGTCGGCGAGCGCCTGCTGCTTCAACGCGCGGCGCTTCACCTCCAGCTCGTGCGGCTGCTCGTCGGACTGCCGAGTCTCCTGCAGTTCGGGCTGCACGGGCGGCGTCGCGGTGGCCGGTGTGACCATGCCGGCGCTGATGAGCGCGAGCGCCGCTGCTCCCGCCAGAACTCTTCGCACTTGTGTTCCCCTCCTAGGAATCCCGTGGGGAACCTACGTTCGGGATCTGCGCCTCGACACGTCCGATGGTCGGGAGAAATGGGACAAGCCGGGATCGCATGACTGCTTTCGCAGGTGGTTTCGCGCGGCCGGTCCGCGCTAACGTCGACGTCGATCCAGTTGTGGCTCGCGGCAGTGGCGAAGGGGGTCAGTGCCGCGGCGACCAACTGGAGGAAGTTCGTGCACAGCAACACCGATTTCGACGCGCTGTTCGTGGAGTTGTTGCCACGCCTGCTGAGGCGGACCGCCCAGCTCGCGGGCGACCGGGCCGAGGACGTGGTGCAGGAGGTCTACGTCAGGTTCAGGAGTTCACCGTCGCGGCAACGGGTCCTGCTCGCGCACCCGAACCCGTACGGCTACGCCCTCACCGCCGCGGTGAACCTCGCGCGCAGCGGCTGGCGGGCCGAACGGCGCCAGGTGCTGCGCGAGGACGTCGAACCCGGCTCGTACGACGCCGGGTTCGAAGGACGGCAGTTCGTCGCCGAGCTCTTGGCGCACCTGACGAGCACACAGGCCACGACCCTGTTGTTGGTCGACATCGCCGGCCACAGCCTGACGGAGGCGTCGCAACTGTTGGGCGTGCACAAAGGGACCGTGCAACGGAACCGCATGCGCGCGTTGAGCAGGCTTCGTGCCGTGGTCGCGGGTCACCAGACCAGCAGGTAGCGGCCCTCTACCACGGCGGTCTGGTCCTCCTCGTGCTCCAGCAGCGGCTGGAGGGCCGCGATGTCGCCGTCGTGCTCGAGGACGAAGTGCAGGCCGGGTTTCGCGGGATCGGACAGGCGGCAGCCGTCCTCGTCGACCGTGTGCGTCCGCTCGACCACCCGCTCGCAGAGCCCGCGCACGTACTCGTACAACGACGGCAGCGCCTCGCCGTGCGGGATCACGACCACCTCGTCGGGTGCCTCGACCAGCGCGCACTGCCGGGCGACCTCGGCGTCGCCGGGCGGGGCGATGACCACCCACGGCACGGAATGCCTGCGCCACAACGTGAACGGGTGGATGGCCGACTCGACGTCACCCAGCGCGTCCTCCGCCACCCCGCGCAGGTCGGGGTCGTCGAGGAGTTCCTCCAGGCGCGGCACCACCTCGGGCAGCACGGCACGGTCGATCCTGCCCACGTGGCCGAGGCACGTGACGGCGAGCTGCCGCAGTTCCGGTCGGCGGGTGAGGTCGAGCAGGAGTCGTTGCAGTTGCTCGCGGTCCGGGTCGTGCCGGACGAGCGCCAGCAACGCCTGGTGCGCGCCGGGGCCAAGCGCCCAGATCTCCTCGTGCCAGCCCTCGACGCATTCCGCGAGCACCACCCGGCAGGCGAGCAGGACCGCGGCCTCCACGTCCCCCGTCACCGTTGCCCAGCCGCCCTCGACGCGGACGCGCGCGACGCCGTTCTGGACGCTCGCCACCGCGTCGCCGTCCCACTCGAACACGACACCGCCGGGCACCTCGACCTCGCGCAGCGGGCCGTAGCCGGCCAGCGCCGCGCGAACCTCGTCGATCACTTCGGCGGCAGCGCTTCCACGAAGTCGCGGCAGCGTGCGAGCCACGAGTCGAGGGCCTCGTCCTCCGAGATCGCCTCGCCGTCGACGACGACCCAGCCCCTCATCGGCTTGCCGGTGAAGTCGAACACGCGGGTGCCCGGCAACCCCAGCGCCTCTTCCTGTGCCTCGGGCCCGACGCGGGCCAGCAGATCCGACCCCAACGCTCCTACCAGCATGTTTCCCCTCCACAGGAAGACGAGGGTGCCGAACATCTTCCGTGTGCTGAGGTCCGGGAGGTCGCCGAGCGACTCGCCGAGACGGTGGGCGAGGCCCTCGTCGTACGCCATGTGCTGAATGTTGTCTCAGCGAGTTGCCAGGCGCCTCTCAGTTTCGTGTGGCTTCATGGACATACAGGACAAAGGGAGGCCCGAGTTGTTCGGCTTGATCGGCTGGATCGTCGGCTGGGTGTTGACGCTGTTCATCCTCGTGATGATCGGCCGGATGATCGTGGACTGGGCGGTCACGCTGCAGGCGCGCGGCGACTGGGTGTGGAAGGTGCGGCGGGTGACGCACGGCATCACCGAGCCCGTGCTCGCGCCGGTGCGCAAGGTGCTGCCGCCCGTGCGGTTCGGCGGGTTCGGGCTGGACCTGGCGTTCACCGTCGTGTTCATCGCGGCGTTGATCCTGCGGTCGATCGTGTGGTGAGGACGCCGGGGTTGAGCAGGCCCTGAGGGTCGAGCGCGGCCTTGGCCCCGGACAGGGCCGCGTGGAAGACGTCCGGCCGTTGGCGCGCGTACCAGGGCATGTGGTCGCGGCCGACGGCGTGGTGGTGCGTGATCGTGCCGCCGGAGCCGATCAACGCCTCGGAGACCGCCGCCTTGATCTCGTCCCACTGCGCGGTGAGGCTGCCCCACCGGCCGGGCGCGTAGACGCCGTAGTAGGGCGCGGGACCGTCCGGGTAGACGTGGGTGAAGCGGCACGTGACGACGCCGACGCCGCACACCTCCCGCAACGCCCTGGTGGCCGCCTCGACGACGGCCGCGTGCAGGCCTGGAAACCGGTCCCAGGTGCAGGCCGTCTCGAACGTCTCGGTGATCATCCCGTGCTGCGTCATCGCGTCACGCTGGTAGGGCATGCGCAGGAACGACTTCCGCCACCGTCCGGCAGCACCCTCGACGACCTCGCCGTCACCGCACAGCTCCAGTGCCCGCGCCAAGAGCCCGTCGACGGGGTGGTCGGCCGACTCGAACGCCAGCACCAGCACGGAGTGCGGCGAGCCCGCGTTGAGGAACGCCTCGGCGGGGTCCAGCAGACGGCAGTTGGCCGGGTTGAGCCCGGACTGGGCGATCAGCCGCGTCGCCTCCACAGCCCGTTCCCACGAGGCGAACCGCACCGAGGCGGAAGCGCGGTGCACCGGCGGCGCCTGCAACCGCATCCACGCCTCGGTGATCACGCCCAGCGTGCCTTCGGAACCCAGGAACAGCCGGTCCGGCGACGGCCCCGCCCCCGAGCCCGGCAGCCGGCGCGACTCCGAGATCCCCTGCGGCGTCACGACCCTGAGCGACTCGGTCAGGTCGTCGATGTGCGTGTAGAGCGTGGCGTAGTGGCCGCCGGCACGGGTGGCGAGCCAGCCGCCGAGGGTCGAGAACTCGAACGACTGCGGGAAGTGCCGCAGGGTCAGGCCGAATGGCTTGAGCTGCGCCTCCAGCGCCGGCCCGAGCACTCCGGCCTGGACCCGCGCCGCCCGGCTGACCGGGTCGACCTCCAGCACCCGGTCGAGGTGCCCGAGATCGAGCGTCACGACCCGGTCCAGGTCACGAGGTTCGACACCACCGACCACGGAAGTGCCGCCACCGAAGGGAATCACCGCGACATCCCGCGAAGCACACCAGTCCAGCACGTCCACGACGTCCTGCTCGGTGCGCGGCCGCGCCACGGCATCGGGCACCGGACCGACGTCCCCGGCGAGGTTGCGCGTGACGTCGCGGTAGGCCTGGCCGCGGGCGTGCGCGAGCCGGTCGACGGGATCGGTCGAGAACAGCGCGGACGGCTCGACGCGTGACTCCGGTACGTCGAGCGAGGCGGGATCGGGCGGCTCGTGGAACGTCAGATCGGCGTCCGGCAACACCGCCCGCACCCGCTCGACCAGCGCACGACGTTCCTCCGGGGTGACGGCGTCCTCGACGGTGCCCCAGCCCCACCACGACCTCGTTGTCATGGCGAGCAACCATAAGCGAAACGTGCGAGTTCTGGAATGCCTCGCGTGAAGACGCACTACCGTCACCACGCATGAAGCCCTGGGGGATCGCGGCTTTGCTGGCTCTGGTGATCATCGCGGGATCGGTCGCCTACTTCGGCACGCGCCCGCCCGGTACCTCGTCGACCGACGCGAGCGCCAAGCACACCGCCTGGTGCATCAGCGCGTTCCCGGTGCCGGAAACGGCGGCCGAGTTCGTGGACCGCGCGCACAATTACCACGGCGAATGCGGCGGCGGGGAGGTCATCGAGTACGACGACCTCGGTGACGGCGCCGACCGGCGCAAACCCCACGCGCGGCTGGTCCTCCGCATCGACATGCCCGGCCACCAAAGCACCTTCGGCGCACAGCCACCCGTCACGGCCTGCTACCGCATGGCGTTCAACCGCGTCGGCCTCACCGACGGCCCCGACCGCATCGACTGCCCGGCCGACGTCAGCCCCCTCGACATCCCGAACGGCTACGAGGACGCCTTCAGGACGGTGCTGGCGGGACTACCACCCGCGACCACGGCCGACGAGGTGCTGGGGGCGCTGAGGGCGAAGTTCCCGCCGCTGCCGGTGGACGAGAAGACCGGCAGGCCGTGGCGCGCCCCCAGGCTCTACGTGAGCGTGAAGGACGGCGACGTCGGCATCACCGCCGACGCCAAGCGCGGCAGGTGCCTCGAAGGCACCCGCTTCGCGAACGGCATCATCACCGTGCGGTTCCAGCCGCCCCCGCGCGAGGGACGGGACACGTTGCCCTGCGTCCCCGAAGTCCCGCTGACCACTCACCGGCCGCCGAAGTGATCCCCCTTGGCCGAGTCGAGGAACGCCTCCCACGCCCGTGCCGACAACGCGATGTGCGCCGCAGGAGCCTTGCTGTCCCGGACACCGATCCCCGCGCCGATCTCCACGCAGTTGTCGCCGTCGGGGCTGTAGCTGCTCTTGCGCCACACAGTGGCCTCCTCAGGAGACGATGTCGGTGATCAACCTCCTCGATTGTTCCTCATCCAGGGCCACGCCATCGAGGGCCGTGAGGATGGACGTGTAGAGGGCGAAGGTCGCCTTGTCCTCCAGGAAGATGCAGGAGTTGTTCGTCTCCAGGTAGACGATGGGCTCCAGCTTGTGGAACTTCATCATCTTGAACTCACCCATCGTGCCGGGGTGCGCGCCGATCGCGGTGGGCACGACCCGGAGGTGGATGTAGGGCCGCACGGACATCCGCAGCAGGTGGTGCAACTGGTCGCGCCACACCGACTCACCGCCGACGGGCAGCCGCAACGCCTGCTCGTGCACGTAGAAGGTGAAGCTCCGGCCTCCTTCCAGCACCCTCTGCCGGTCGACGCGGACCTTCAGCCGCTGCTCGACCTGCTCGGGCTTCTTGATCGTGGGCCACTGCTCGATCAGCGGTCGCATGTAGTCGGGGAGCTGGAGCAGGCCCGGAACCAGCGACAGGTGCCAGCTCACGATCTCCTTCGCGACGTCCTCGTGCTCGAAGAGCGTGCGCAGCTGCATCGGCAGGTCCGCGCCGTAGAACTGCCACCAGCCCTTCTCCCTGGACACCTTGAACAGGGCCATGAGGTGGTCGAAGTCCTCTTCCGTCACCCGGCACAGGCCGAGCAACCGGGCGAAGTCGACCTCGGTGACCCCTCCCTTCCCGGCGAGCAGGTCCGAGAGCTTCTGCGGATCCCACCCCAACACTTCGGCTACGGCGCGGTGCGACATCCCCGTCGAATCGACCGCCGCGCGGACGAGCGCGGCGAACTCGCGGCCGCGCACCGTGGAGGCTCGTACTGGCATGTCAGGAAAGTAGGGCCGGTTCCACCCGGCCAGACACCGTTCGGGGCCAAGTCCAACCGAAGAGATGGCCGTTGGAGGGTCTCCATCACCCCGCGCCGAAGCAGACGAACCCCACTGCCGCGGCATAAGCGGCGTCATCCGAAGCAGCCCGTTGCACAGCGGCCAGCGCTTCGGCCGGGGCCGTGCCGGCGGCGAGTTTCTGGTGCAGCTCCACCATCACCGGGGCCGTGCCGTCGGTCGGCACCGGCACCACGGGCGCGATCAACGTCCGGGTGCCGAGGCTCAGCAGCGCGGCGGTGAAGCCCATCAGCTCGTCGCCGGGGCGCACGGCCGACTGGCCCGTGTCGCACGCCGACAGCACGACCCGCGTCGGCGGGCGGCGCAGGCGTTCGATGTCGTAGACGGTCAGCGGGCCGTCGGCCAGTTCCAGCGCGGAGAACAGCGGGTTGTCCACGCGGAACGAGCCGTGCGCGGCGATGTGGGCCAGCGCGGCACCGTCCATTGAGGACGCGACGGCGCTCACGGTGGCCTCGGCGTCGACCAGGACGCGGCCCGCGACGTGGGCGCTGATGGCCTTGATCTCGGTGGGGGCGGCGGCCATCCGCGGCCCGGCGGCGAGCACGGCCTCGCCCGCGGCGTCCGGGACCGACCAGGCGCGCAGCCAGACGGAGGCGGACGGCGCGACCGTCACCTGGCGGTTCAGCACGGCCCACGGCAGGCCGTTCAGGGCACCGGTCGGCACGACCACCAGCGGCCTGCCGTCGATGCGCGCGGCCAGGGGTTCCAGCAGGCGGCGGGCCAACAGGGCAGCGGCGTGGGACGCGGACGACCGCGCCACGGCCAGGTTCGGCAGGTTCGGCGGCAGGGTCACCAGGCGGTGCAGGGCGAAGCGGAGCAGGCGGATCTCGCGGACCACGCCGTCCACCGGGCCCAGCGGGTGCAACGTGGCCCGGCCGTCCGCCAGCACCACGGCCAGCAGCGCGCCGTCGTGCTCGACGAACTCGATCAGGGCCGACGATCCCAGCGCGGCGGCCAGCGACGCGACCGACGGCGGCTTGAAGACCGAGACCTCGCCGGACACCTGGCGGGTGAGGTCGCGGACGCGTTGCTCGGCGCGCACCAGCTTGGCGCGCAGCGACCCGGCCGGTTTCCCGGCCAGCACGGCGGACTCCACGTCGGCGGAGACCGCGCGCAACGACGCGAGGGCGTCCTCGAGGCGGGGATCGTCCGGCGGCGAGACCGACTTCATCCGCAACGCGCCCGCCCGCCAGCTCTCGGTCCAGGACAACACGCGGGACGCACTGCCCGACGCCATCGCCAGCGCCAGCCCCTCCGCCGCCAGCGCCTGCCCCTGCACCCCTGCGGAGGCGCGCAACTCGGCCGCCCCCAGCGACACCCGGTACTCGTCGAGCAGCCCGATACCGCGGCGCAGCGCGGACGACGTGCCCCGGACGTCACCGCAGAGCTTGCGGCGCAACGCTTCCGCGTACCAGCCGCGCACCCGCAGCCCCGCCGGGCCGCGCAGCCGGGCGGCAGCCGCGACGGAGAGCTCGGACACCGCACGGGCGCGGTGCCCGAGGTCGGCGGCGACCAGACCGGCGTCGATGCGGGCTTCCAGGGCGGGCAGCCGCCAGTCCATCGCGTCCAGCTCGGCGGAGACCCGGGACAACGCGAGGCGCAACGGCCGGGACCGGTCACCGCGCAGCACGGCGGCGTGCAGTTCCAGGTACCGCGCACCGGCGGCCCACAGCAGGCGTTGCTCGCGGCGGAACCGGCGGCGCGCCTCGGCCGCGAACGCGTTGGCGGCGTCCGGATCGTCGTCCAGCAGGGCGATGCGGGCGCGGAAGTACAGCGCCTCCGAGACGCCCAGGGGGTTCTTCAGGTCCTTCAGCTCGACGATCGCGCGGTCGGCGGCGGCGCGGGCCTCGTCCAGCAGCGGCACCGAGACCAGCAGTTCGAGGCGGTTCACCAGCAGCACCGGGCGCATGACGTCGAGGCGGCGGTAGACCTCCTCGGCCTGGTCGAACAGCGACAGCGCGGCCGGCACGTCACCGCCGCGCGTGGCCATGATGCCCGCGTTCCAGTTGACGTCGGCGACGCCGAGCTCCTGCCCCAGCTCCCCCAGCAACGAGGCGGCCAGCGAGAAGTCGGCCGACGCCTCGCGCATGTTGCCGACGTACGCGCGCACGAGCCCGCGGTTGTTGAGAGCGCGCGCTTCGACCAGTTGGTCACCCACGCGGCGGGCGCCGGCGATGGCCGCGGTGTAGTCGCGCTGCGCATCGTCGTACCGGGTCAGGTAGTGGAAGACGACGCCGCGTTGCATCAACGCCGCCACCGAGTCGGCACCGGACAATTCCGGCATCGCGTCGTCGAGCAACGTCAGCGCGGCCTTCTGCTTGCCCGTGTAGGCGAGCACCCACGCGAGGCTCATCTGCGCCAGCGCGGCCAGCCGGGGCAACGAGGCCTCGGACGCGATGCGGATCGAGCGGCGCAGGTGCCGGGCCGCGCCGGGGAAGTCGTGCAGCTCGCGCAGCGCGAGGCCGATCGCGCGCTCCGCGATCGAGGATTCCGAGCGATCTTCCGTCGAGCGGAGCACCGCGCGCGCCATCTCCACGGCGGCGCGCGGGTTGCGCTGCCTGGCCTCCAGCGCGTCCTCGGCGGAAAAGTCGGTCACGGCAACACTTTATCCGCTGTGGTAGCTTGATCAAGCTCGGTCGGGGTGCCCGTCAACGCTGCTTTAGTGAGGCCGTGGTGTCGAAAACGCCAGAAAGCGCGGAGCTTTACCAAAGAGCTTTCCTGCAGCTCATCGCCGAGGACAAGAACATCAGCTTCCACGCCGAACGCGGGCGTGAATTCCTTTATCGGCCGGGGCAGTTGCTCGTCGGAGCCGAGGACCAACAACGCGTGGTCGAAAAGCTGCGCGAAAACAACATCGACGCGCGGCCCGGCGAAGGATTCGCCGGTTTGGCGCGATTGACGTTGCCGAACAACGCGGAGGACATTCCGCGCATTGTCCGCCTCCTGCGCGACCAGCGGAACTGGCCGAACGAGCGCGTGCCGCTCGTGCAGCCGCACCACGTGGTCGTCGGCCACGGCGGTCTGGTCATGGGCAACCCCGGCGACCGTCCACACCCGACGGACCCGGTCGCGGCGCCGAAGTTCGACGAGCGCCTGAAGGAGGTCCGGGTCGGCATCATCGACACCGGCATCTCGCAGGGCGCGAGCAGCGAGCACTCCGACTGGTTCGACGGCCGCTACGCCAAGGAGGCCGACGACGTCGACGCCGCCTACGCGAGTGGCGACAACTTCGCGTTGCAGGGCGGGCACGGCACGTTCGTCGCGGGCGTCATCCAGAACGCGGCGCCCGGCGTCACGTTCGACCCGGAGGTCGGCCTCGACCCCAACGGGTTCGGTGACGAGGAGCGGATCTGCCGCAAGATCACCGAACTGGGCCGCAAGAAGGTCAACGTCCTGAACCTGTCGCTGGGCTGCTTCACCGAGGACGACGTGGCGTCCGAACCGCTGCGCCGCACGATCGAGGCGCTGCCGGACGACATCGTCGTGGTCGCCTCCGCGGGCAACCAGGGCACGCAACGGCCGAGCTGGCCCGCCGCGCTGTGCGGGGTCACCGCCGTCGCCGCCGCCCAGCAGGAACGCGACGGCTCGCTCGCCCCGGCGTTCTACTCGAACTGGGGCCACTGGGTCGACGCCTGCGCCGTCGGCAACCGCGCCTCGACCTACCTCAAGGGCGAGTGGCAGCTGCCCGGTGAGGCCTCGGCGACGCCGTTCGCGCTGTGGGCGTACTGGTACGGCACGTCGTTCGCCGCTCCCCTGGTCACCGGACGGATCGCCGCCACGATGGTCGCGGACGGCATCGACGCACGTCAGGCGCGTGACAAGCTGCTCGCCGGGCCGGTCTTCCACGCCGGCTACGGAGTTTTTGTCAAATAGTTGTATCTGCGAGGCAACCTCGGCCTCCGCCAGTTGTGACCGCAAGGAGTCGACGTGACCTCTGCATCCCCGATCGCCGCGCTCGTGAGCGCGGCGGCCGAGGGCGACCAGTCGGCGTGGAACGAGATCGTGGACCGTTACACGCCGCTGGTGGTGTCGGTGATCTACAAGCACCGGCTGCGCCCTTCGGATGCGGCCGACGTGAACCAGACGCTGTGGCTGCGGCTCGTGGAGCAGATCGGACGGCTCCGCGAGCCGGAGGCGCTGCCCGGCTGGATCATGACGACCACCCGCAACGAGTGCCTGCGCGTGCTGCGCGTGCAGCAGCGAACGCACCTGTACGACCCGCTGTCCGAATCGGACGCGCTGGAGTCGGAACAGGTGGACGCGGACGTGGAGGCGGACCTGCTGGCGGTGGAACGGCGGCAGGCGTTGCGCGACGGGTTCGCCGAGCTCACGGACCAGTGCAAGCGGTTGCTGACGAAGCTGATGACCGATCCGCCGCCGAGCTACCAGGTCGTGAGCGAAGAGCTCGCGATGCCGGTCGGCAGCATCGGCCCGACGCGGATACGTTGCCTGGAGAAACTGCGGAAGACCACGGCGCTCTCGGCGTTCCTGGGGTCTCCGGCCAAGAGAGGAGGTGTGCTGGGTGCGGCACGACTGGGACAGTGACGAAGTACTGCTCGACGCCTTGCGCGACGCGTTGAGCACACCTTCCGAGGAGGTCCCGCCGGAGTTCGTGGAGGCTGCCAAGGCCGCCTTCACCTGGCGGACCATCGACGAGGAGCTGCTGCTCATCACGTCGTACGACTCCGTTCTCGACGACACGTTGTTCGCCCGTGCGCGCTCCACGGCCACGGCGCGGCAGCTGGTGTTCGACGCGGACGGCGTGATGTTGCAGGTCGAGGTGTCCGCGGCCGGGGTGACCGGTCAGCTGGTGCCCGCCTCCGGGCCGATCACGCTCGTGACGCCGAACGGCGACCACGAGACGGCCGAGGTGGACGAACTGGGGTCGTTCGTGATGGGGGTCGCGCCACGAGGGCCGGTGAGGTTCCGGTTCGCAAGTGGCTGCACCGATTGGTTCATCCTCTGACTCACCATTCGTGTGAAGGCCGAATTCCCTCATTCGGCCCACACCTGCCGCCAGTAGGGTTGTCGACGCTCAGAATTCGCATCGTGAGAGGTGTGCTGCTGTGGTCGGTCGAGTCAGCTGGGTTCCGGAAGGTGTCAACGTCGACGTCCCGAGTTCCGCCCGGATCTACGACTACCTGCTCGGCGGCGGGCACAACTTCGAGGCGGATCGGGCGACGGCGGAAGCTCTGATCAAGGTCCTGCCCGTGCGGGCGATGGCGCGGCTCAACCGTTCTTATCTGCGCCGGGCCGTTCTGGAACTGGCCGGGCTCGGCGTCCGGCAGTTCCTCGACCTCGGGTCGGGCATCCCGACGGTCGGCAACGTGCACGAGGTGGCGCACGAGGTCGCCCCGGACTCGAAGGTCGTCTACGTCGACTTCGAACCGGTCGCGATCACGCACGCGGAGCTGATGCTCTCCGAGGAGCCGAACGTGACGGCGTTGCTCGCCGACCTGCGCGAGCCGGAGAAAGTCGTTGCGCAAGCAAGGGAACACCTCGACTTCACTCAGCCGATCGGGCTGCTCGTCGTCGGCGTCCTGCAGTTCATCCCCGACTCGGACGACCCCTGGGGCGTGTTGTCCCGTTACGTGGAATCGCTCCCCTCCGGCTCGTACCTGGCGCTGTCGCACTTCACCGCGGACAGCATGCCGGCGGCCATGGCGGCCGGCGCGGAGATCTTCGCCAAGACCGCGGAGCCGATCACCCCGCGCACCAAGGAGCAGGTCGCGAACATGTTGGCGGGCACCGAGATCGTGGAGCCCGGCATCGTCTTCACGCCCGAGTGGCGGCCCGAGTCCCCCGAGGACGTCGGCGACGAGCCGTCGAAGGCGAACCTCTACGCCGCGGTGGGTCGCAAGCCCTGATGGCCTCTTCGCCCCTCGCACAGCGCTGGGCGGCTGTTCTGATCGAGAGCGCGTACTCGCCGATGTCGCGGCGGAAGCTGACGCAGCACCTCGACGAACACGCCGCCCGACTGCGTGCCGGGCAGGCGGCGGTGGCCATCGGGGAATGGTTGGTGCGCAAGCGTTTCACCGGCCCCGACTCGTTGCGCCGCACGCTCGAGGTGCTCGGTCCGGAGTTCGGGCCCGAGGTGCTCGGCGCGCTCGCGTCCGGGTACGTGCGGGCGACGCGCGACCAGTTGTTCGCCGAGCAGGAGAAGGTCAGGGACTCGCTGCTCAAGGCCGTCGAGGACGCGCAGCGCGACCTGCACGACAGCGAGGCCCGGTTCGCCCAGGTCTTCGCTACGACGGCGGTCGGCATCGCGATCTTCGACCTGCACGGCGCGGTCGTCGAGGCGAACGAGGCGCTGGCGGCCATCCTCGGTCACGAGGAGATGCCCAAGGAACTGTTCGCCGAACTCGACGCGGCCGCGCTCGCGGCGGCCTGCCGGCGCATGCTGGAGTCCTCTGTGGACACCGACCGGCGGGAGTGGGAGCTCGCGCGGGAGAACGGCGACACGGTGTGGGCCAACGTCGTGCTGTCCGTGCTGCGCGGGTCGGACGGGCTGCCGAAGTTCCACGTCGCGCTGATCGAGGACGTCACCGAGCAGCGGATGCTCCAGGAGTGGCTGCGGCACCAGTCGCTGACCGACCTGCTGACCGGGTTGCCGAACCGGGCGTCGTTCACCGACAAGCTGGAGTCCGCGCTCGCCACCGGCGAACCGCACACGCTCGCGTACCTGGACGTCGACAGCCTCACGATCGTCAACGACGGCCTCGGCTACGTCGCGGGTGACGCCGTGCTGGTCGAGGTGGCGCGCCGGCTGCGGGTCGTGCTGCCGGACGCGGTCGTCGCACGGGTCGGCGGCGACGAGTTCGTGGTGCTCATCCACGGCTCCCCCGACGTCGCGGCGCTGGCGGCGACGATCGACGAGGAACTCTCCGAGCCGGTGTACCTGCAGGGCGCCGGTGTCGCGGTGTCGACGTCGATCGGGTTCGTGCACACGTCCGGCTCCGGCGTCGACCCGACGGCGGTGCTGCGGCGCGCGCACTCGACGTTGCGCAGAGCCGAGGCCGGCGGCAAGCGGCAGTGGGCTCTCTACGACCACGAGGCCGACGTCGCCGGCCGGGAGAGGTACGCGCGGATCGCCGCGATGCCCGGCGCCTTCGAGAACGGCGAGATCTCCGTGGAGTACGCGCCGGTGTCGTGGGCCTCGGGAGACCTGGCCTTCGTGGAGGCCTCACTGCACTGGGGCGTGTCCGGCCACGACGAGGTGGCGGACTACGCGGACGCGCTGGGCCTCGCCGGTCGCGTCGGCCGGATGGTGCTGCAGGACGCGTGCTCGCGCGGCGAGCCGGTGCTGATCAGGCTGTCCCGCGACCAGTCGCGTGACCAGGACCTCGCCGCGCACGTGCGGTCGACGTTGCGGGCCTGCGCGTTGCCGGCCTCGTCGCTGTTCCTGGCGCTGGACGTGCGGGCACTGCCGGACGGCGAGGAGAACCTCGAGGTGCTGCACGACATGGGCGTGCACGTACTGCTGCACGAGTTCGGCGGAGGGTTCGCCGGGCTGTCCACTGTGGATCGTTATCCGATCTGGGGCGTCCGGCTGGCCCGTCCGCCGGCGGAACGGCTGGCCCGGCAGGGACTCGCCCTGCTGGTACCGCTGGTGCGCTCGGCCGGGGTGCACGTGATCGGCGGGCCGGGCGACCCGGACGAACTGCGCGCCCTGGGCGCGGACCTGGTGGTGACGCGGTGAGCGGCCGTGGCCGTCAGGAAGACCACGACCGCCCACGCGCTTCAGGCACTTAGGCGGCGTCCTCGAACGTCTCGGCCTTGACCGTCACGGCGCCAGTCCGGAAGTTCGCCTCGACCTCGGCCTTCTCCCGCGCGTTCGGGTTCGGGTTCTTGCACGACGTGCCGGCGCTCGCACCGGACATCAGGTCGGTGCACAGCCCCGTCCTGCGGTCGGGCAGACCGAGCAGGTGGCCGAACTCGTGGGACGAGATGCGGACCGTGTCGTGGCCCTCGTTCACGGCCTGGCGACCCATGACCCAGCGGCCGCGCCCGAGGCTCGTCACGTAGGCACGGGGCCACTGGTTGTCGACGCTCACGGTCACGTTCGCGGCGCCGGTCACCTTGCGGAACTGCACGTTCACCACGCTGGCGTTCCAGATCTGCGCACCCTTGTCGATGGCCGCCTGGAACTCGCCGGTGTTGCTCGAGTTGTAGGTGACGATCCGGGGCGCGGCCTCCGCGGTGCCGATGAGGCCGACCGAGAGGCCGACGACACTGGCCGCCACGGCGAATGTTTTGCGCAGGGACACAGGAATCTCCTCGCAATGCAGGGTAATTGCACTCCGACTGTATCGCCGAGGTGTTGGCGCACAAGAAGAGTCAAGTGTGAAGCCCGGCTGACACGGTCAAGAGCGTTCGTAGGTGAGGTCGCGCCGGAACGCCCCGAAGCCGCGCGTGGCAAGGGAAAACGCGCCCTACCACCGGGTTTTCCGGCCGCTGCCCACCTCGAACAGGCGCCGCCGAACGGGCGAATAACTGTTCACACGCGACTGGTCGTGATGGACCGGTCGGCGCAACCCCTCCGACGGGCCGAATGGGACGATCTGCCGTACGGTCACACGATGTCCCACCCGCCGGATTATGTGCAACAGCGGATTCACGTCCTCACCGCGCTGTGCCGTGCGGTGGACTCCCACGCGGAGGTCGGCACCGCCATCGCCCGCTCCGCGACCGAGGACGAGGCCCTCACCGCGGTGCGGGACCTGCTCGGCACGACCGAGGTCGGCGCACGAGCCGTGCTGGAGACCCAGTTCCGCCGGCTCCTGCCCGGCGAACGCGAGAAGCTGCGGGCCCAGCTGGACGAGTTGCTCGCACAGGCGTGAAAAAGGCCGGTGTCTCCTGGACACCGGCCCTTCTTTCCGCGGGAGTGCGGTCTTATGCGAACGACGGCTGGCGCAGCGCGTGTTCCACCAACGCGATGAGGATCTGCTTGGTCGACTGCCGGTTCCGCGCGTCGCACGGGATGATCGGCACCGACGCGGAGATGGTCAGGGCGTCCCTGATCTCCTCGGCCCGGTGGTGCATCAGGCCGTCGAAGCAGTTCACCGCGATCACGTACGGCAGATCGCGGTCCTCGAAGAAGTCGATGGGCGCGAACGCCTCGTCGATGCGGCGGGTGTCGACCATGACCACGGCGCCGATCGCGCCGCGGACCAGGTCGTCCCACATGAACCAGAACCGGTGCTGACCGGGCGTGCCGAACAGGTACAGGATCAGGTCCTTGTCCAGCGACACGCGGCCGAAGTCCATGGCCACCGTGGTGGTCACCTTGTCCGGCACGTGCGACAGGTCGTCGACGCCGACCGATGCCTGGGTCATCACGGCCTCGGTCGTCAGCGGGGTGATCTCGGAGACCGACCCGACGAACGTCGTCTTGCCGACACCGAACCCACCCGCGACGACGATCTTCGACGACACCACGTTCAGGTCGGCCCCAGGTGACCCCGGACGACCCGGAGCACCGTTGCTCATGGGAACTTCTCTCTACTCGAACTCAGGCTCGCATGGAAACGTGCAGCTGGGCGCGGATCTCCGGCGTGAGCTGGAGGCCGACCCTCTCCACCAGGCGGGTCATCGCGTAACCGATGAGCCCGATGTCGCAGTTGGGCGCGGCGAGGACGGCGAGGCACGACCCGTCGCTGATGGACATCAGGAACAGGTAGCCGCGTTCCATCTCGACGACGGTCTGCTTGACCTCACCCGCCTCGAAGCAGCGGGCGGCACCGAGGTTCAGCGAGACCAGACCGGACGAGACGGCGGCGAGCTGCTCCGCCCGGTCGTGCGGCAGCCGTTCCGACGTTGCGAGCAACAGGCCGTCGGCGGAGACGACGATCGCGTGCGCGACACCGGCCACCCTGCTGACGAAGTCCTCGACCAGCCAGCTGAAGTTGTCCAGTTCCTCAGTCGCGGTGGTCACTGGCGTTCCCTTTCTGCGATCACGGGGATGCCTCCGACGGCGGAGTCGAAGAGCGACTCACGGCCCATCTGGACGCCCTTCTGATACGTGGCGAACCGTGCGCGCAGCCGGTCGGCCGAACGGCCGGGGACTGCGGCGGCGGTGGCGAGCTGCGGTGCCGGGGACGACGGCTTCGGCAACGATCCGGGGACCAGCCGCGCCTGGGGGACGCGCTTGGGCAGACCGTTCTCCGTCGTCTGGGCGGGTGCGTTCTTGTCGAGCGCGCCCGCGGCCTTCCAGCCTTCGTCCGCGGCTCCCCAGTCGGACGCGAAGTCGGCGACCGCACGCGGCACCGCCGTTGGTGCCTCGATCTTCGCGGTCTCCGCCGAACGCTGCCGCTTGGGCAGGCCGTTCACGGTGGCGGGTTCCGCGTCGTCCTCGTCGTGGGCTGCACGCACCGGCTCCGCCGACGGTACGTCCCTCGTGGACGGTTCCGGCGCCGAGGGGGTCTGGAACCACCTCGACAGGTCGTCGTGCGAGATCTCCGGCTCGTCCACGATGGCCGGGAAGATCTCCGTGGCCGGGTCGGCGGGGCGCTGCACGGGAGGCTCGTAGGAGTAGCCCTCCTCCGCCGCCTCCTCGTTCGCCTCGATCCGCGCGGTGAACAGGCCGTCCGCGGACGTCTGCTCGATGCGGTGCCGGCCGGAGTTCTCGTCGGCGGCGGCGGGCGACGGCATGAGCGCCGGCTGCTCCGGAGTCCACTTCGGAACGCCGGACAGCGCCTCGCCCGCGCTGGTGGACTCGATCGCGGCCTGCTGCGGGGCGGCCGGCAACGGCAGTGCCGGTGCGGGCCCCTTGTGCAGCAACGAGATCGGCAGGATCACCTGCGCGGTGACGCCACCCTCTATGTCGTCGTTGTTCGCCAGCGTCACGCGGATCTCGTGGCGCTTCGCGAGCTGGCCGACCACGTACAGGCCCATCTCGCGGGCCACCGAGACGTCGACCTCCGGCGGCTCGGCGAGCTTCGCGTTGAACTCGACGACCTCGTGCTCCTGCATGCCGACACCGCGGTCGTGGATGCGGATCGCGACTTCGCCCTTGCGGGTCTCTATCGTCCGCACCGTCACCTTGGTGCTGGGCTTGGAGAACGCGGTCGCGTTGTCCAGCAGCTCGGCGACGAGGTGCGCGAGGTCGTTGACCACGCGGCCCTGCACCATGAGCTCCGGCGTCGGCGCGATCTGCACGCGCGCGTACTTCTCGACCTCGGACACCGCGGCGCCGAGGACCTCGGCGATGGCGACCGGGCGGGTGACGCGGCGGTTGACCGTGGTGCCCGAGAGCACCAGCAGGTTCTCGCTGTTGCGGCGCATCTGCGTCGCGAGGTGGTCGAGCTCGAACAGCGACGCGAGGTGGTCGGGGTCCTGCTCGTCCTGCTCCAGCCGGTCGATCACGCTGATCTGGCGTTCCACCAACGCCTGCGAGCGCCGCGACAGGTTGATGAACATGTCGTTGACGTTCGCGCGCAGTGCCACCTGCTCGACGGCGAGGCGGACCGCTTCGCGTTGCACGAGGTCGAACGCCCGCGCGACCTGCCCGACCTCTTCGGTCGTGTTGATCGGCACCGGGACGATCGCCTCTTCGGCGGCACGCTCCGGCTCGCGGTGCGAACGGATTCGCTTGATGGCCTCGGGCAGCTGGTTGCGAGCCACGTCGAGCGCGCTGCGGCGCAGCACGCGCAGCGGCCTGAGCATGGACTGCGCGACCATCGCCATGAGACCGAAGGCGATCAGCAGCGAGATCGCGACCAGTGCCGCGTCCCGCCACGCGTCCGAACGCGCGGTCGACTGCAACCGCGTGGTCGTCGCGTCGGCCTGGTTCTCCAGGTCGGCCGCGACCTCGCGAACCAGGTTCGCGGTGTCCTGGCCGATCTTCAGGACCTCGGCGTCGGTGATGGTGATCGCCTCGCGCTCGAAGTCCTGCGCGAGCGCGAGCCGCACCAGCCGGTTGCGTCCGTCCACGGACGAACCGGACACGATGTCCTGGAACCTCTGCCGGTTCTCCGCCGACGCCGCGTCGTTGAACTCGCCGAAAGCGGCGTCCAGACGGGACTGCGCGGCACGCAGTTCGTCGGCCGAACCGGGAGCGAAGCTCCGGCGCAGCGCGGTGGACGTCAGGATCGAGTTCTGCTGGCCCAGCTGCTCCTGCGCGCTGTAGAGGGCCTGCGCCGCGGACACCAGCGGAACGATCTCCGGCTCGCTGAGCGAGGAGATCGCGGCGCGGTGCACCGTGGTCAGCGAAGCGATGATCTGGTTGTACGCACTGATCACCGCGACGTCGGGGTACTTCGTGGTCAGCAACGTCACGCGCAAGCTCGCCAGCCCGTCGAGGGACTGCAGCGACTTCGTGAACGTGTCCTGCAGGGGCGCGCTCAAGGCCGAAGCCGTCGCGCCCGAGTCTCGGTACTTGCCGAGTTCAACATCGGTGAGGCCCGTCCGGGCGGCGTGCTCGGGGCACGCGTTCTGCCTGCCTGCGGCCACACACTGCACTGCCCAGTCACGTTCGACCTGTAGAGCGTTCTCCACCTTCGCGGCCTGGTGGCTCACGGCGAGCTCGCGCTGGACTTTGCCGAAGAGTTCGACGTCGTCGAGCTGGGTGTTCAGCCTCAGGCCCGCGAGAGTCGCGGTGCTCAGGGCCGGAACTAGCAACACCACTGCGAGCTTGCTCCGCAGCCGCCAGTTGCGTAGGCGAAACCGGTCGATGCCTCGCTGGTCCTCACGACCGCGCACCGTCAACACTCCCCGCCCCGTTTAATAGCAGCAAACCTGGTGGATCTTGGAGTAAAACGCGCTGTTCTCATACCGCCGTTCGGACGACAAAACGCTGGTTCGAGAATCAACAACTTTGGACTGCGCGGCTAAACGGCCCTCGCGCGATAATTCATCTGGAGGAAACGGTCGTGCGGGTGACCGTGATCACGGCCTGATCACAGTCACCCGCACGGTTCGTCAACTACCGGAGGGCTGGATGAGCATCGGCTTGACGTCGAGCTCCTTGTCCAGCATCTGGTACCGCTGCATCAGCTGGACGACGCGCTGCAGGCGCGTCGCGTCGAGCGTCGTCGGGAACGCGCCGAAGTGGACAAGACCTGCGGTTTCCTTGTCGACCTTGGCGTACTCGACGAGCAGCGGCTCGACCGTGGGACGGTCGGTCGCAGCGGCCTGGCCCTTGGCCATCGCGCGCTGGAAGGCGGCGACGGTCTTGGGGTTCTCCTTCGCGAAGGCACCAGTGGTGGCGTAGCCCGCGATCGGGATGTTGTCGGTCGGGCCGGACGCCGCGTCCAGCACCTTGATCTGACCGGCGGCGCGCTGCGCGCGGGTGATGAACGGCTCGACCATGAAGGCCGCGTCAACGGTCTTGTTCTGGACCGCCGCCTGCATGTCCGGGAACGGCATCTCCTTGAACTTGACCGTGCTCACGTCCACGTTCGCGGCCTCGAGCGTGGCCTTCGCGGTGAGTTCCGCGATGTTCTTGAACGTGTTGATCGCGATGGTCTTGCCCGCGAGGTCCGCCGGGCTCTTGATGGCGGAGTCCCCGGCCGCCAAGATCAGGAACATGTCGGGTTTCGCCTGGTAGCCGTCGGAGATGAGCTTGATTCCGTCGACCGCCTTGGCGGCGTCCTTCGACTGGGCGGCGAAGAACGAGACCCAGTTGCCGAACGTGAAGTCCAGCTCCTTGCTGACCAGGCCGGGGATGGCCGCGGCGCCACCCTGGATGACCTTCAGGTCGACTTCGAGGCCTTCGGCCTTGAAGAAGCCCTGCTTGATCGCCACGTGAACGGACGCCACGTCGAGAATCGGCAGAACCCCGAGGGTGATCTTGGCCTTCTCGACCGGACCGCTGCTGCTCGCAGCATCGGACGCGGGCGCCTGCTCTTTGCCGCCCAGAGCGCTACAGCTCGCCACCGTGGCGAGCAGCGTGGCGAGGGCGATGCCACGGATAGCGATGCGGCGGACTCTTCGAGTCATCGGGAGCACTCTCCTGTCGGAGCGGTGTCGTCGTTGCGGGGAAAGGCCGCGCCGGTCAACCACTCAGAGTAATGATGCTGCTCCAAAAGACCCCAGTTGACCGACACGAGCAGGTTCCAGTCCACTACCTGCGGTGAGCATCTAAGCACAGCAGGTCTAGGGCTAGGAGAACCCCAAGTGAAGCGTCCCGTGACCGTCATCGGCGCAGGGCCGGCCGGTCTGACCTTGGCAAACTTGATCCAGCAGTCAGGTATCGACTGCGTTGTGCTCGAAAAAGCTAGTCGCACCCATGTGGAAACCCGGCCACGGGCGGGAGTCCTGGAGCACCGCTCCGTGACCATGTTGGAGTCACTCGGTCTGGCAGATCGTTTGCTGATGGAAGCAGACCGTCACGGAACGTGTGAATTCCGCGTCAACGGCCAGTCCTTCCAGGTGTCCTACAGCGACCTGTATGGGGGACGCGAACACTACGTCTACCCGCAGCAGGAAGTGGTCAAGGACCTCATCGGGGGATTTCTGGCGCGAGGAGGTGACATCCGGTTCGAGGTCAGCGACGTCGAGCTGGGAGACCTGACGTCGTCGTCCCCCGCAGTGGCCTTCACCAGCGCGGACGGCACCAGGGAAACCATCACGAGCGACTTCGTGGCGGGGTGCGACGGCTTCCACGGCGTGAGCCGCCCGTCCATTCCTGTGGGAGCGCTCTCAGAATTTACCCACCAGCACGGGATCGAGTGGCTCGCCATTCTCGCGGAAGCCCCTCCGTCGACTAAAGCCATCATTTATGCATTGCACGAAGATGGATTCGCCGGTCACATGTTGCGGTCGCCGTCGGTGTCCCGCTTCTACCTTCAGGTGCCGGTCGGAACCAAAGCCTCGGATTGGTCCGATGAACAGGTCTGGGAAGCACTCCACAAACGCTTCGCACTGCACAACTCGACCTGGGCGCTGACCGAGGGAAAGATCATCGAGAAGCGCGTGCTGGACATGCGCAGCCACGTGGTCGAGCCGATGTCCTACGGCCGGCTGTACCTGTTGGGTGACGCAGCACACATCATCACCCCGGTCGGCGCCAAGGGCATGAACCTCGCCATGAACGACGCCGCAACGTTCGGACGTGCACTTATCGACTTCTACGCCACCGGATCCGAGACCGGGCTCAAGACCTACTCGGAGGACTGCCTGCGCCGGGTCTGGAGGGCCCAGGAGTTCTCGCAGTGGATGGTGAACATGATCCACACCGATGTGAGCTCTCCCTTCTTCGGACGGTTGGCCCAGGCGAGGCTGGAGCACCTGGCCGAGTCCCCCGCCTACCGCGCGACCTTCGCGGAGAACTACGTAGGTCCATGAGGGTGAAAAGTCGACCCTCTGGGGTGAATTCCCGTGTCCCCTAACGAGTGAGTGCAACCCCCTAGGGATCTCGCAGGGTCACGGTTTGGGGCCAACTCCCGATGCCGGGGGATGTCGTTCATCCATACGGTTCATCACGACATCCCCCGATCCACCTACAGGAGCTTGAGTTTCCATGGGCACCCAGACGCTGCACGACTTCACTCTCAACCTGCTCGGCGACCTGGACGCCCGCGAGGCGTTCCAGCTCGACCCGGAAGGCGCCCTGGAGGCGGCCGGCCTGGGTGACATCTCCCCGGTCGACGTGCAGGAGATCCTGCCCCTGGTGCTCGACAGCGCGTCCGTCGTGAAGATCGACGCCGTCGACAAGGTCCTGGTCGAGGCCGGTGACCTCACCGCCGTTGACAGCCTCAAGCTCATCACCGGCAACATCGAGGGCGTCACGCACATCACCGACGTCGCGGGCGTCTCCGGCGTCACCGCGCTGGTCACGGACTTCGGCGGCCTGGGCGACATCACCAAGACGCTGGACGTCGCGAACGCCAACGAGATCGTCGCGGACGTCACCGACAACTCGGTCGTCTCCAAGGTCACCGACGTGGTGGACGTCAAGAACGTGACCGACGTGTCCCACGTGGTCGGCGACCTCGACACCGACGTGCTCGTCAAGGACGTCGTGGACTCCGACGTGCTGGTCAAGGACGTGCTGGGCGCGACGGACATCGACGTCAAGGACGTCCTCGACGTGACCGACAACCTCTCCGGTGACATCACCGGCGACGTCACCGGCAACATCGTCCAGGACGTCGCTCAGGTGGGCGACGTGCACACCGACCTCGGCCAGGTCATCGGTGACGTGAAGCTCGGCGACATCGACGTGCTCGACGGCGGCATCGGCAACGGCGACATCGACCTGCACCTCTGAAACGAGCTCTGGTCGGCTCCAGGGGACCTCGATCGGACGCTCTGAGCCCTGCCCCCGGGCGATGGGCGGCCGTCTCCCCACAACAGTGCTGACAGCCTCCAGTCAGCACTGAGAAACGCACTGAGGGCCCCGACCGCGACGGTCGGGGCCCTCAGTGCTTTTTACGTTCCTGTAAAGCTTTCAGACTTCTGTCAGCTGGAGACGGTCTCGCTCAGGGATTCGCGCTCCGCCGCCGCCCACTTGTCGACGTCCATCGCGGGCTTGCCACCGACGTTCAGCAGCCGGGCCACCTTCGACCGCAGCTCCACGAACGTCTCGTCGGTGCGCGTGGTGACCTGGTCGCGGTCCGCCGGCAGCGGCACCTCCAGGTTCGCCACCAGCCGCGCGGGCGACGTGGACAGCACCAGGATGCGGTCACCCAGGTACACCGACTCGTCGATGTCGTGCGTGACGACGAGAACGGTCGTGTCGTGTTCGCGGCGGACGCGGAGCAACAGGTCCTCCAGTTCGAACCGGGTCTGCGCGTCCACGGAGGCGAACGGCTCGTCCATCAACAGCAACGCCGGCCGGTAGGCCAGGGCGCGGGCGATCGCCACCCGCTGTTGCATGCCACCGGAGAGCTGCCACGGGCGCTTCTTGGCCGCGCCGGACAGTCCCACCCACTCCAGCGCCTCGGCCGCGCGCTTGCGGCGTTCGGCTCGGGGGAGCTTGCGGAGCGGGAACTCGACGTTGCCCTGCACCGTGAGCCACGGGAACAGGGAGCGCGAGTAGTCCTGGAACACCACCGCGAGGTGGGAGCCGTTCAGGGTGACGTCGCCGCGGGAGGGCTTGATCAGCCCCGAGATGGTGCGCAGCAAGGTGGACTTGCCGCAGCCGGACGGTCCGACCACGCAGACCAGCTCGCCGGCCTTCACCGTGAACGTGAGGCCACCGATGGCCTCGTAGTCGCCGTAGGTGTGGCCCAGGTCGGCCACCTCAAGCATGTTGCTCATCCCTGCTCCTCGGTTGCCATGCCAAAGCCCTGCGTTCCACCGCCAGCAACACGGTGTTGAGTCCGTAGCCCAGGACGCCCAGCAGGACGATCCCGGCCCACATGCGCGTGTAGTCGAACTCGCGCTGTGCCGTCATGAGTTGCGAACCGATGCCGTTGTCCGTGCCCACGAGCTCGGAGATGACCATCAGCACCAGGGAGAGCGACAACGACACCCGCAGGCCCGCGAAGATCTTCGGGGAGGCCGCGGGCAGAACGACTCCGAGCACCCACTGGTAGCGCGGGATCCGGAAGACGGCCGAAGTGTCCACTTTGGTCACGTCGACGGAACGGGCCCCGTCGACGCTGTTGAGCAGCACCGGCCAGATGACGCCGAAGATGATCGTGGCGAGCTGCATCGACGTGCCCGCCTTGAACAGCAGCAGGAACACCGGCACCAGCGCGGGCGGCGGGATCGAGCGCAGGAACACGAGCAACGGGCCCGCGTACTCCATCGCCCGGTCCGACCGGCCGAGCATCAGGCCGAGCGCGACGCCGATGACCGACGCGATCGCCCAGCCCGACAGCAGCCTGCCGATCGACGGCAGGATGTGCTCCGTGACGTTCTCCGGTTCGAGCACCCACCACTCCCACGCGGCCGTCACGATCTCGGACGGCGGCGGGAAGAACGGGTCGTCGGCCCACACGCCGAAGACCTGCCACACCACGATCAGGCCGGCGAACACGGTCCACCGTTGAAGGAACTTGTTCACCAGGCCACCCAACGCCGGCGGATGCGCTCCAGACCGCTGTTCAGCAGGACGCCGATGACGCCCGCGACCACGGTGCCGACCAGCACCTGGTCCATCCGGCCCGGTCCGCTGCGGGCCTCCATGATGAAGTAGCCGAGTCCGATCTGAGCGCCCGCCATGAGTTCCACGCTGACCATGACGATCAGAGCGGTGGTCGCGGCGAGCCTGATTCCGGTGAGGACGAACGGCAACGCGCTCGGCAGCGCGACGCGGAACAGCACGCCCACCCGGCCGGTGCCGAACACCCTGGACGTCTCGACGAGCAGCGGGTCGAGTTCGTCGAGCGCGTAGATGGTGTTGAACAAGATCGGCCACAGCGCGGCGTAGACCGCGAGCGTGATCTTCGTTTCCGGGCCGAAGCCCAGCACCACGAGGGCGAGCGGAATCAGTGCCACAGAAGGGATCGGGCGCAGGAACTCGATCACGGCGCGGGTCGCGTGCCGGACGGCGGGGACGCTGCCGAGAACGAGTCCACTCGGCACCGCGATGGCGATGGCGATCCCGATCGCGATCAGCACCGCCAAAACCGTTGCCACGACGTGACTGATGAATTCGGGAGAGGTCAATTGCGTCACGAGCTCACCGATCACTGCGGACGGTGGCGGGAGCGCGTGAGCGGGGATGAGGGGAGAGCGCCCCAGAAGTTCCCAGAGCGCGAGGAACCCGGCTATGCCGATGAGTCCCCTTGTGAACGCACGCACTCGGTCACCCTAGAGAGTGGATCTCCAGTTCACAATGCGTGCTCGGGCAACTGCGCGTTGTTCCCCCACAACGCGGCGGTTCAGCAGACTTCCACGCGCTCCACTTCGCCGAAGCTCTTCACCCATTCGGAGTCCGTCAGCCGAGCGCCGTCCTGCGCGTGGCACATGCGGTCGATGATCCGGGTGGTGTCGAGGTCGTACGGCAGCAGCTCCGGGTCCTGCCCGCCGCTGCGCACCAGGAAGTCGCGGTTCTGCGGCCGGTAGACCGCGCGCATCGAGTTGCCGTGCCCGACCACGTACACGAGCCGGTCCGCCGGGCGGTCGGTCGTGTAGAGCTGCTGGACCTCGAAGACGTTGTCGCGCACGACCGCCACCCGGCCGTCGTCGGAGAACGACACACGTGCTCCCGCGCGCAACGCCGTGTCGAGCCGGGCACGCAGCACGGGCGTGCCGCTCGGCACCCGTTGCCACACCTCGACGACCGACTCCGGCGCCGAGTGCTCGACGGCGAGCCAGCGGCCGTCCCCGCTGTAGGTGATGCCGCGGACGTAGACGTGCTGCGACAGCACGGGGCCCGCCGGCTCGACGGTGCCGCCGATGCGCCAGAACTCGATCGTCGTGGTACCGGTGGCCGGGTCCCAGGTGCCCGTCGCGAGCTCGCGGCCGTCGTTGCTCAGCGCCACGGTCTCCGGGTTGCGCACCGGCATCGGCAGCTTGCGGGGGTTGCGCGGGTCGCTCAGGTCGTAGAGCTCGGCGTGCTCGGACTCGTCCGGCGTCGGCAGCCCGATCTCGACGGCCTCGCCGACCTTGCCGACGAGGCGCGAGCCGTCCGGGCTGAGGTCGAGCGTGCGGAACCGCCGGGGCAGCGCGGTGAGGTAGCCGATGTCGCCCGCGTCGTTGACGGCCCACAGGTGCTCGTCACCGTTGAAGTCGCGCGTGACGGCACGGCGTTCGGCGAGCTTCACGACCCGGTGGCGGTCGGCGAACCGCTTGCCCGGCGTCGCCCTGTCCTCGTCGATCGACCACATCCGGTCGGTGCCGTCCTGGTCGGTCACGGCGGCCATGTCGCCGCGCGGGCCGACCACGACGTCCGCGTCGTCCTTGGGCGTGCCGGTGAACGGGATGCCGCGCGCGACGGCGTTCGCGAGCCGCAGCACCTTCTCGGCCTCCGCCGACGGGCTGACCTCGTAGCCGACGAGCGCGTACTTGTCCGCGTACGGGCGGCGTTGCTCCAGCAGCGCCTCCGACTGCGACAGCGCCTTGCCGCCGAGCGCGGTCGCGTTCATCTCGGTGATCTTGCGTTCGTTCGCGAGCGCGTAGACGACGGTGCCGGGCACCAGTGCGAGCAGCACGGCCATCACCGCGATCAACGCCGTGGAGCGGCGCGTCTCGCGTTTGGTGCTCATCTCGACGAACCGGCGTTCGCCCGCGGTCAGGAACTCGCCGAGTTCCTTGGCCTTGCGCAGCCGCACGCCCCGGTAGAGCGCCAGCGGGTCGCGCTCGCTCGCCTCCCAGAGCTCGATGGCGGTGACGAGTTGCTGGTGGGTCTTGAGGTTCTCGCGTTCCTCGTCGACCCACCCGGCGAGGCGCTGCCAGCGCAGCGCGGTGTCGTGGGTGAGCTCGGCGCCGTCCTCGGTGAGGGTGACGAGCCTGGCCTTCGCGAGCCGGTCGAGCAGGTCCGCGTCCAGGTCGGGTCTGCGGGTGCCTCGCTGCGCGAGTCCGTTGCGCTGCACGGAAACCAGCCTCAGCAGCAGCTGGCGGACGGCACGCCGGTCGGCCTCGTCGAGGCCCTCGTAGAACGTCTCGGCGGCCCGCGCCACGACGTGTTCGACGCCGCCGGACTCCTCGAAGCCCGCGAACGACAGCGTCATGCCGCGCTTGCGCCGCCACGTCTCGACGAGCGCCTGCTGCACCAGCGCCAGCGCGTGCTGGTTCGCGGCGTCGGCGACCAGGTGCGCGATGACGGCGGTCTCGACGGTGGCGCCGATCTTGGCGGCGGGTTCGGTGATGGCGCGGCGCACCTGGTCCGCGCTCATGGGTTCGATGACGACCTCGGCCGCGTCGAGGCCCCTGGCCCGCCAGCGCTGCTGGTGGTCGGCGCGGATCGCGAGCACGACGTGGGGGCAGCCGGTGACGGCGGCGAGGAAGGCTTCGTCGTGGAGCGCGCGTTCGGCGTCGTCGACGAGCAGGACGAGCCCGGGGCGGTGCTGGCGCAGCCGCAGCCGCAGGTGGTCGGGGTCCGCGCGGAACTCCTCGGCGAGGCCGTCCGCGGTGGTGTTCTCGAAGACCTGGGTGAGCGCCTCGGCGAGGTCGTGCAGCGGGTCCTCGCCGGGTGTGATCACCACGGCGTCGTCGAGCGCGGGCACCAGACCCGCGCGCAGCAGGGACGTGCGGCCCGAGCCCGAGGCGCCGAGGACGACGGTGAGGGGCTTGAGCTTGACCGATTCGACGACCTGCTCGACGAGGCACTCACGGCCGAAGAACCGCTTCTCGTCGTGCTCGGTGAACGGCTCGGCGCCGGGATACGGAGCGTTGGGCTGCGGCGGCTGTGCGTGTTCGGCGGCGAGCTCGCGCCAGCGCCGGGTCCACGGCGTGGCGTCGGCCTCGCAGGCGCGCACGAACGCGAGTGTCAGGGCGAGCGAGGGCAGCTTCCGCCCACCGGCCGCGTCGGACAGCGCGGTCGGCGAGTAGTTCGCCCGCCGCGCCAGCTCCCGATAGCTCGGTTTGCCTGCCTGGTCCCGCAGTCTGCGCAGGTCACCGGCGAACCGCAGCAGCGCGGTGTCCTCCGGACCCAGCGGTCGTTCCCCTCGTGGCATGCCGCCTCCTGGCCGGATTGTCCACCAGAGGTTCGCCCGCCGTCTAACGGGCCGCTAATCGCTCACCACCCGGACCTGCGCTTCGTGATCGTTCCACCTGCCTGGTCCAGGGCGTTCAGCCCGGGCACGGCGGCGTGAAGTCGAGTCCGCCGAAGAACCGGTCCCACTCGGCGCGGGTCATCCGCGGGTAGGCCTGCTCGCAGATGCGGGTGGCGGGGTCGCGCGGGTCGGCGTTCCACAGCCGCACGGCCCGGTCCGCACCGCCCGTCACGACCTCGTCGCCGCGGGGCGTCAGGCCGACCGCGGTGACCGGCCCGGTGTGGCCGCGCAGCAGTGCCTGCTCGACCGGTTCGCCGCCGTCCACTCCCCAGAGCCGCACGAGGCCGTCGTCGGTGGCGACCGCGACCCGGCCCGCGCCCAGCCACGCCGCGGTGACCTCGCCGCCGCCGGACGGGATCTCGGCGCGGCGCACCGGGTTGCGCGGATCGGTCGTGTCCCACAGGTGCACGGCCGCGCCCGCCGCGGTCATCAGCTCGTGCTGCCCCGCGAACTGGGCGCTGCCGGCGAACTCCCTGGTCAGCGCCAGGAGCTTGACATCGCTCTGGTCGGTGACGTCGACCAAGTGCACGGCGCGGCCGGTGGTGACGGCGGCGAGGACCTGGCCGTCGGCGCGGAACGACAGGCCGGCGAGTGGCCCGAGGCCGAGCTGGGCCGTGCCGGCGAGGCGGGCGCGGCCGAGGCGCAGGTCGGTCCAGAAGCTCAGCGCGCCGTCGTCGCCGGTCGTGACGAGGGTCGTGCCCTGCCAGGCGAGCGCCTCGGCGCGGACGGGCAGCACGGTCAGCTCGCGCGGTCTGCCCAGCGACACGTCGACGACGTGGACGGAGCCGTCCTCACCCGCGGACGCCACGAACCCGCCCGCCGGGTCCATCGCGAGCGCCGTGACCGCGCCGGTGTGCCTGGTCGCGTCCAGCGAGGTGCGCGGGGACGGCAGGTCGTTCAACGTCGTCAGCACGACCGTGCCGTCCTGGTGCCCGGTGACGACCTGCTGCTGGGTGGGGCCGACGACGAGCGCGGTGACCGCGGTCTGGGCTTCTCTGAGCACCTGCGACGGCACGTCCTCCTGCCTGAGCCCGTTGCGCGCCTGGGGCAGCGGCACGAGCCGGTACGCGGCGAGGGCGACCTGCTGCGCCAGTGCGGGGTTGGTGGACCTGAGGGCGTTCGCCTCCCCCACGGCTCTCAGCACGACGGCGGTGGCGCGTTGCTCGTCGGCGGTCCTGCCGGCCTGCAGGGCGAACGCGGTCGAACCGGCGGCGACGACCACGAGGGCCGCCAGCGCGGCGAGCAACTGGCGGTGCCGGCGGGTGCGTCTTCGCGCGCTCACCGACACCTCTTCCTCCGCCGCCCGGCTCGCGGCGAGGAAGGCGCGTTCACCGGCGTTGAGGGACAGTCCGTCCGGGACGTTCGCGAGGCGACGTCCTCTCAGCAACGCCCCGGCGTCGCGGTCGAGCGACTCCCAGGTGCGGGTGGCGTGCGTGATCTCGCGCTGTGCCTTGATGTTCTCGCGTTCCTGCTCGACCCAGCCCTGGAACTCGGGCCAGCCGCGGATCAGCGCCTCGTGCGCGAGTTCCACGCCGTCGCGGTCGATCACGACGAGCCGGGCCGCCGCGAGGGCGAGCAGCACGTCGTCATCCGCTTCGAGTTCGTCGTGCCGCGCCCGGCGCTTGGTGTCCTCGGCGGTGACGAGCCGCAGCAGGATCCGCCTGGCCTGCTCCCGTCCCCGCGGGGAGAGCGCGTCGTAGGCCTCCTGGGCGGTGCGGGCGACGGCGTGGTCGAGACCGCCGATCTCCTCGTAGCCCGCGAGCGTCAGCGTCATGCCGCGCCGGTGCTGCCAGGTCTGCGCGAGGGCGTGCGACAGCAGCGGGAGCACGGCCGCCTGGCCCACCGCGTCGGCCATGAGCCTTGCCAGCAGGGCGGTTTCGACCTTGGCGCCGACGGCCGCGGCGGGTTCGGTGATGGCGAGGCGCAGCTCGTCCGGGGTCATCGAGCCGAGCAGGAGGTGCGCGCCCTTCAAGGCCTCGACAAGGTCGGGGTACCGCGCGCAGTGGCCGTAGAAGTCGGCGCGCACACCGATGACGACCTTGGCACAGTGCAGGAGTGCGGTGATCAGCCACTGCCGGAGCTCTTCGTCGTGGCACAGCGTGAACAGCTCCTCGAACTGGTCCACGACCACGAGGTGCGGGTGGTGTTCGTTGAGCCGCAACGGATCTTTCAGGTCGTCGGCGAGGTCGGCGGCTTCCAGGCCGGTGAGCCGGGCGAGCGCGAGCGCGCACTCCTCCACCGGGTTGGCGCCAGGGGTGAGGAGCAGGACCGGTTCTCGCGTGCGGGCGATCAACCCGGCCCGCAGCAACGACGACTTCCCCACCCCGGACGGCCCGAACACGCCCGTGAACCGGTTGCCCGTGGCGAGCAGCTCGGCCGTCGCCCGCTCGCGCCCGAAGAACTTCGGCGCGTCACCGGGCTGGAACACGGCGAGCCCGACGTACGGACTGTCGTTCGCCGCATGGGGTTCCGACTCGACGACGGCGCGCCACCGCCGTGCCCACTCCTCCGGGTCGGCGTCGCAGGCCTTCGCGTACGCCTTCGTCACCGCGAGGCTCGGCAGCTTCCGCCCGCCCGCCGCCTCCGACAACGCCGCCGCCGAGTAGTGCGCCCGCCGGGACAGCTCCCGGTAGGTGGGGCTGCCCGCGCGCTCCCGCAGCCGGCGCAGGTCCGCCGCGAACCGCAGGAGACCGCTCTCGCCCTCGTCGAGAGGGCGTTCCCGTCTCGGCATCCCGTCATTGTTCAGAGAACTTTGTTCATCGGCCAAGAGATGACCGTGAACAACCCGTTCGCCCTAACGTCGTGGGCAGACGCTGTCTGGACGGGGAAGACCCGGTGCTCGCGCCCCGAACCGGCGCCGGAGGTGGCCGTGGGTGGCCCGCGCACGCGCCACCCACGGCTCACGACCTCAGCACACGGGCACGCGGGCGATCCCCGGGAAGTACTTCTCCCACTCCTTGTCGGACAGTTCCGCGCCACCGAGGCAGAGGTCCCGGGCGACCTGCTCGGGGTCGAGGCGCAGCTGCCAGACGGTGGTGTTCGCCGTCATCGCCGCGAATCCCCGTTCCCAGAAGAAGACCGCCGTGACGTCCGCGGTGAAGTTGTCGAACGCCGCGAGCTTCCTGGGGGCGCCGGGCTGCCCCAGGTCCCAGACGTCCACGGTCCTCGCCGTGCCGAGCGCGACCCGGCTGCCGTCCGGCGAGAACTGGATCAACGGGTTCATCGTGTTGGCGAACTGCTGCGGAAGATCCGCCCGGCGCACCGGGTTCGCCGGATCGGAGACGTCCCACACGGAGGCCGAAGCACTGGTGGGCGTGACCATCAGCAGCAGACGGCCGTCCGGGCTGAACCTCGGCCCCGCCGTGGCGACGCGGGACTCGAACCCTCCCACGAGGTGCAGCCCGGTGCCGTCGAACCGCCAGAGCTGCACACCCGCGCCGTTGCCCCGTTCGACCGCGAGCACGTCGCCGTTCGGGGAGAACCGCACGGAGAAGGCCCACCCGTCACCGGGCGGCGCGATCTCCCGGACGGCGCCGGAGCCGTCCTGCACCCAGACCTTCGGTCTCGCCTCCTCGCCCTCGCCCACCAGACCGGCGACGACGCCGACACCGTTCCTGGTGGCGACCGCGGTGCCGCGGTGCGCCGGGAGGTCGGCGAGCCGGGTCACCTCGCCGGTGGGGGCGATGTCGTACAGACCGAACCTGGTGCCGGTCTCGGGGACCACCGCGCGACGGTTGTCGTCGCTGATCGCGATCGGGACGTTCGGCAGCGAGCCGACGAGCCTGTCCGTCTCGACGTCCCAGAGCACCGGGGAGGACGACCCGTGGTCGTCGGCCAGGAAGAGCGTGCCGCCGTCGGCCTTGGCGGTGATCCGGCGGTTGCCGGGCTGGAAGTGCCGCTGGTACAGCGCGGCGTCGGTGCCGAGCAGCAGATCGCGGCTGGCGTCGCTGGGCGCGACCCGGTGCACGGCGAGGGCGAGGCGCACGGCCTGTCCGTTGTCCGACGGCAGCCTGGCGAGCCAGCGCGCCTCGGCGGCGGCGTTGCCCGCGATGGCGAGGTCGCGCTGGTCCTGCGCCTCGTTCGCCTTGCGCATCGCGAACACGACCGTGCCGGCCAGCAGCAGCACCAGGACCGCGAGGACCGCGGTGAACGCACGGGCTCGTCTCGTTCTGCGACGGCCTTCGGCCTGGCTCGCGGCGAGGAACTCCCGTTCGTCGCCGGTCAGGTCCTGCGGGCTGAGTTCGGCGGCCTGGGCGAGCCGTGCGCCCTGGTAGAGGGCGTCGGGGTCGCCGTCCCAGGTCCTGGCCGCCTCGGTCAGGCGGTGGTGCACGCGCAGGGTCTCGCGGTCCTCGGCGATCCAGTCGCGCAGCCTCGGCCACGAGCGGATGAGCGCCTCGTGGGTGAGTTCGGCGTGCTGCTCGGTGAGGGTGACCAGGCGTGCGGTGGCGAGGCGTTCCAGCACGTCGGCGTCCAGGTCCTCGCGGTTCGCGCGCCGTTTGGTGTCCTCTGTGCCTTCGCCCAGTGCTATCA
This sequence comes from Lentzea sp. NBRC 102530, assembly GCF_030269365.1. Taxonomy (GTDB): domain Bacteria; phylum Actinomycetota; class Actinomycetes; order Mycobacteriales; family Pseudonocardiaceae; genus Lentzea. Next base: position 23,210 of record NZ_BSTF01000016.1, on the reverse strand, counting down.
GACGCAGGAACGTCTTTCTGGCCGTGTGCTGCTGCTCTGCCGTGAGTTGCCCGTAGACGGTCTCCGCCGTGCGGGCGATGGCGTGGTCGACGCCGCCCGCTTCCTCGTAGCCGACGAGCGTGAGCGTCATGCCGCGGCGGCGGTGCCAGGTCTCGACGAGGGCGTGCTGCACGAGCGGGAGGGCGGCCGGCTGGCCCGCCACGTCCGCGACGAGTCTCGTGACCAGGGCGGACTCGACCGTGGCACCGACGTGCCGGGCGGGCTCGACGATGGCGCGGCGGAGTTCCTCGGTCGTGAGCGGTCCTACCAGGACCTGCGCGTCTTCGAGGGCCTCGACCAGTGCCGGGTGGCGGCCGACGTGACCGTAGAAGTCGGCGCGGACGCCGATGACCACGTGCCGGGCCTGGGTGAGGGCGTCGATGAACCAGTCGCGTTGCTCGGGGCTCGCCAGCGTGAAGACCTCCTCGAACTGGTCGACGACCAGGACGAGGTGTGCGTCGTGCTGCTGGACGATGAGGGTGAGCGCCCTGGGGTCGTCGAGTTCGGCGCGCAGGGTCACGGCGGAGTGGCCGGTGAGCTGGGCCAGCCGGACCGCGCACTCGTCCTGCGGCTGCGGGCCCGGCGTGAAGATCAGCGCTCGGTCGAGGTTCGGGAGCAGGCCCGCCCGCAGGAGCGACGACTTGCCGGACCCGCTCGCGCCGAAGACACCGACGAACGGGCGGGTGGTGACGAGTTCGGTGAGCTTCGCGGTGAGCTTCTCGCGGCCGTGGAACCTGGCCGCGTCCTCCTGCTGGAACGCCTTGAGGCCGACGTACGGCGCCTGCGCGGTCGGTTCCGGCGGGGCGGCGATGGCGCGCCACCGCTGTTCCCACTCCTGCTCGTCGCCTCCGCAGGCCTTCGCGTAGGCGAGCGTGACCGCGAGGCTCGGCAGCTTCTTGCCCCCGGCGGCGTCCGACAGCGTCGCGGCCGAGTAATGCGCGCGTGAAGCGAGCGCTCGATAGGACGGTGTGCCCGCCTTCTCGCGCAGTTTCCTCAGGTCTCCCGCGAACCGGCCGAGTTCGGTGTCCTCGCCGGTCAACGGACTTTCAGCACGTGGCATGTCGGTCTCCCCCAGAGACCGATTGTCTACACGTTGTTGTTCAAAGCGCACTGCCGACCCCTTACAACGTCGTCGCCGTAGCGTTTCCGTCGCAAGGTGAACGGGGGTTCACCGCAGACCGCCCCTCCGGCTCTGGGGGCCGGAGGGGCGAGCGGGGGTTCAGATTCTGATCACATGCCGACGAGCTTGTACAGCCCGCCGACCTCCTGGCGGTTCAGCACCCGCATGGAGCCGGGACGCTGGTTGCCGAGCGACACGTCACCGACCGCGACCCGCACCAGCGACTGCACCGGGTACCCGGCCGTCTCCATGAGGCGGCGGACGATGTGCTTGCGGCCCTCGTGCAGCACGATCTCGACCAGCGCCTTGCCCGGCACCGCGCTGATGAGCTTGAAGGAGTCGACCTTGACCGGCCCGTCCTCCAGTTCGATGCCCGCCTTGAGCTTCTTGTTGAGGCCCTTCTCGACCGGCCCCGGCACCTCGGCGAGGTACGTCTTCTTGACGTTGTAGCTCGGGTGCATCAACCGGTGCGCGAGCTCACCGTCGTTCGTGAGCAGCAACAGCCCCTCGGTCTCGGCGTCGAGCCGGCCGACGTGGAACAGCCGCTCCTTGCGGTTGCGCACCAGGTCACCCACGCAGGGCCGGCCGAGGTCGTCCTCCATCGTGGACAACATCCCGAACGGCTTGTTGAGCGCGATCGTCACGACGTCCTCGCGGATCTGCACCCGCACCCCGTCGACGTGCACGACGGCCGTCTCGGGGTCGATCCGCCGCCCCTGCTCCCGCACGACCTTGCCGTCGACCTGCACACGCCCTTGGTCGATCAGCTCCTCCGAAGCACGGCGCGAGGCGATCCCCGCCTGCGCGAGCACCTTCTGCAGGCGCACGCCCTCGTTCTCAGACATCGTCGATCGCATCCACTTCGGGCAGGAGCGGAGCGATCGGCGGCAGATCCCTCAGCGAGGACAGCCCCAACCGCTCCAGGAACAGTTCGGTCGTGCGGTACAGGATCCCACCAGTGTCGCTGTCGGTGCCCGTCTCCTCGATGAGCCCCCTCGCCACAAGGGTCCGGATCACACCGTCCACGTTGACGCCGCGAACCGCCGCGATCCGCGCCCGCGTGACGGGCTGCCGGTAGGCGATCACCGCGAGCGTCTCCAGGGCAGCGCGGGTGAGTTTCGCGCGCTGACCGTCGAGCAACAGCTTCTCCACGAACGGGGCGAACCGGTCCCGCGTGTAGAACCGCCAGCCGTCCCCCGCCCTGCGCAGATCGATACCGCTGCCGGACTCGGTGTACCGAGCTGAAAGTGTACGGAGTGCCTGCTTGACGCGCTTCACCGGCTGCTCGAGGGCACTGCTGAGCTGGTCCTCGGCGATCGGGCTGTCCACGACGAGCAGCACCGACTCGAGGGCGGCCTCGAAGGTGGCGTCGTCGGTGAGGTCGGGGAGGCCGGAGTCCTCGATGTCCTCTTCGGGGGCGGCGGCGAGCAGCTGGGCCTCGAGGGTGGCGGCGTCCGCTGAGTCTGCGGGGTCGGGCTCCGGCTCTGGTTCCGCGGCGGCTTCGGGTGCGGGCTCGTCCAGCACCACGGCGGCGGGCGCCGCGTCGTCCAGGGCGGCGTCGCCGGGTTCCTCGGTCGGTCGCGGGGCGGCGGGCGCCTCACCCGACGTGTCGGGTTCCTCCAGTTCGACGGCAGCGGGCGCGGCGTCGTCGAGAGCGGCGTCGGGCTCAGCCTCGGCCTGCTCCCCTGCGGCGTCCTGGCCAGCGGCTTCGGGGGCTGCGGGCCGAGTGCCGTCGAAGGCCGGTCCCGGCTGCTCGACCTCTGCCGCGTCCGGTCCCACCAGTGGCTCGCTCATCCGCCGTAGTCCTCATCCTCGTCGCCGGCGTGCACTTGTGCCTGCACCTGCTCCAACGTTCCGCCCACCCACGTCACCTGCAGCGGGCCCAGGGGGTCTTCCTGCTCGAAGGCCAGCGACTTCTCGCGGTACAGCTCCAGCAGCGCCAGGAACCTCGCCACGATCTGCATGGTCTCGGTGCAGTCGGCGACGATCTCCGAGAACGAGGCCGTGCCCTTCTCGATGAGCAGGGCGCGGAGTTCGTCGGCCGTTTCGCGGATCGAGACCCGGTGCTGGTGGATGTGGTCCACCGACAGGGTGCGCTTCTGCTTGGGGCGGAAGGCCGCGGCCGCGATCAGGGCGAACTTGTCCGGGGTCACGCCGAGCATGACCTCGGGCAGCAGGCCCTCGAAGCGGGGTTCCAGGGAGACCGAGCGCGGGTAGCGGCGGAAGGCGCCCTGTTCGAGTTCGGCGAAGAGGGCCGCCACCTGCTTGTAGGCGCGGTACTGGAGCAGGCGGGCGAACAGGAGGTCGCGCGCTTCGAGCAGCGCCAGGTCGTCCTCGTCCTCCACGTCTCCGGTCGGCAGGAGGCGGGCCGCCTTGAGGTCCAGCAGGGTGGCGGCGATGACCAGGAACTCGGTGGTCTCGTCGAGGTCCCACTGGTCGCCCATGCCGCGGATGTGCGCGATGAAGTCGTCGGTGACCTGGTGCAGCGCCACCTCGGTGACGTCCAGGGTGTGCTGCGAGATCAGTTGCAGGAGCAGGTCGAAGGGGCCCTCGAAGTTCGTGAGCCTGACCTTGAACTTGCCATCGTCGGGAGGAGCGACCTCAGCAGCGGGGGCTTCCTCGGTCACTGCTCGCGCAACCTGCGTACCAGCAACGACGCGTCACCGAGCGTCTCCAGGTCGTCCAGCACGATGGCGATCGCCTCGCGGACGACACGTCCCCGGTCGACGCCCAGGCCGTAGGACGCGCGCAGCGCGAGCCGCGCGGTCTCCAGCGCGAGCAGTTCCTCGTCGGACACGTAGACCGTGATCTTCGTGGTGTGCTTGGTGCGGCCGGAGCCACGGCGTTGCTGCGGGGCGTCCTCGGAGGTGGAGACCTCCGGAGCCGGAGCAGCGGTCAGCCTGAACAGCTCCGCCGCCCCCGGCAGTGATGGGCGACGGTTCACCGGGCGATCACCTCGCGGGCCAGCGCGCGGTAGGCGTTGGCGCCGGAGGAACGCGGGGCCCAGCGGGTGATCGGCTCGCCGGCCACCGTGGTCTCGGGGAAGCGCACCGTGCGGTTGATGACCGAGTCGAACACGATGTCGCCGAACGCCTCCACGACGCGGGCCATCACCTCGCGCGAGTGCAGGGTGCGCGGGTCGTACATCGTGGCGAGGATGCCGGTGATGTTGAGCTTGGGGTTCAAGCGTTCCTTGACCTTCTCGATGGTGTCGATGAGCAGCGCCACCCCGCGCAGCGAGAAGAACTCGCACTCCAGCGGGATCAGCACACCGTCCGCGGCCGCGAGGGCGTTCACCGTGAGCAGGCCGAGCGAGGGCTGGCAGTCGACCAGCACGTAGTCGTAGTGGTCGATCACGGGACGAAGGGTGCGCACGAGCGTGTGCTCGCGGCCCACCTCCGACACCAACTGGATCTCGGCCGCCGACAGGTCGATGTTGCTCGGCAACAGGTCCATGTCGTCGACCATGGTCTTGCGGATGACGTCGGGAACGGCGGTGTCGTTCTCCATGATGACGTTGTAGATCGTGGTTTCCAGCTGGTGCGGGTGCACGCCGAGGCCGACCGACAGCGCGCCCTGGGGGTCGAAGTCCACGAGCAGCACGCGGCGCCCGTACTCGGCCAGCGCCGCGCCCAGGTTGATGGTCGTCGTCGTCTTGCCGACGCCGCCCTTCTGGTTGCAGACGGCCAGGATCTTCGCCGGGCCGTGGTGCAGCAACGCCGGCGGGTCGGGAATCGCGCGGCGCTGTCTGCCGGTCGGGCCGATGCCGTCGACCTGCTCGGTGGCGACGTCGTCCACCGGCGCGGCGTGCGGGGCCAGGTTCAGGTCGGCACGGGGCGCGAAAGCGTGCTCCGGTGTCGACATGGCTGGCGTTCCCTCACTGGTCGTAGTCGTCTCTCGGGGCGCAGCCTAGGCCGCACCCGTGCGAGCGGCAACGCGCCTCGCCGGAGTTTGTCAAGACTGAGTTAGACCGCGACATCCGTTCGTGTTCGCCTGTCGACGGCGGAGAGCACGACGTCCAGCAGCCCCGGGAAGAGAAGATCCAGGTCATCACGACGCAGTGAGACCCAGCGCTGGTTGCCCCGGCAGCGTGTTCGTGTGATGCCCGCTTCGCGCAGCACGCGCAGGTGCTGAGAGAGCGTCGACTTCGCCACGTCAACCTCGAAGGCCCCGCACAGTCGTTCGCCGCTCGACTGGATCTGGCGCACCACCGCGAGCCTCGTCGGATCGCTCAGGGCGTGCAGCACAGCGGCAAGATCAATGGCCTGTGGGGACGGCTCGTCCAAGTTCGGCACCCGCCCACCGTACCCGTGGAAGCCTCATGTTCCAGTGGCCCGAGGGTGTGCAGTTGCGTAGACCTCCCTCAAAGTCGTAACGGTTACCAGTGTGTACACCTGAGTGGTCGTAACGGATGCGTGCCCGAGGAGTTCTTGCACCACCCGAACGTCAGCACCCCCTTCGAGCAGATGGGTGGCGAACGAATGTCGCAACGTGTGCGGAGACACCGCGGCACTGATTCCCGCCTCCTCCGCAGCGGTCTTCAACACCGTCCACGCGCTCTGCCGCGACAGCCTTCCGCCGCGCGCGTTCAAGAACAAAGCCGGTGTGCCACGCCCCTTCGCCGCCAACGCGGGACGCGCGCGAACCAGGTACGCGTCCACCGCCGCCAACGCCGGACGCCCCACCGGAACCAGCCTCTGCTTGCCTCCCTTCCCGTCGAGCAGCACGGTGCGCTCGGACGCGTCGATGTCGTCGACGTCGAGCCCCACCACCTCGGAGATCCGGGCTCCCGTCGAGTACAGCAGCTCCAGCAACGCCTTGTCCCTGAGGTTTCCCACAGTGTCGAGGAGGGTGAGAACCTCATTCACCGGCAAGGCCTTCGGCAACCGCTTGGGCGGCGAAGGCGGGTGCACGGCCCGTGCGACGTCATGGGGCACAACGCCTTCACGGTGCGCAAAGCGGTGCAACCCGCGCACGGCCACCAATGTCCGTGCGGCAGAAGAAGCCGCAAGCCCGCTTTCCCGCAGCACGGCGAGAAACTCGCTCACCTGCATCTCGGTCACCGCGCCCAGATCCGTGACACCGAGGGACTCCAGGTGCTCGGTGTAGCGGCGAAGGTCGCGAGTGTACGAATCGAGGGTGTTGCGGGCCGTGCCGCGCTCCACGGCGAGGTGGTCGAGGTAGGTCGCCACCAACTGAGCGATCACGCCAGCCCTTCCAACACGATCTTCCCGTTCCGTGCGTTGACACCCTTGGCCAGCGCGGGATCCGCGCCGACAGCTGTTTCGAAACCCTTGTCCGCCAACGCGATGACGTACGGCAGCGTCACGTTCGTGAGCGCGTACGTCGACGTGTTCGGCACGGCACCGGGCATGTTCGCGACGCAGTAGAACACGGAGTCGTGCACACGGTACGTAGGCGCATCGTGTGTGGTGGGCCGCGTGTCCTCAAAACATCCGCCCTGATCGACGGCGATGTCCACCAACACGGACCCAGAACGCATAGAGGACACCAATGCGTTGCTCACGAGCTTCGGCGCCCGCGCACCGGGCACCAGCACCGCACCGACCACGAGGTCCGCCCAACGGCAGGCCTTCTCGATCTCGTACGCGTTGGACGCGATCGTCTGCAGGTGCCCGCGGTACACGAAGTCGATCTGCCGCAACCGGTTGACGTTGTTGTCCAGCACCACGACCTCGGCCTGCATGCCGACCGCCATCGTGGCCGCGTTCATCCCCGCCACCCCGGCCCCGATCACCGCGACCTTGCCGGCGGCCACCCCGGGCGCACCGCCGAGCAACACCCCGCGCCCACCTTGGGCACGTTCCAGGCAGTGCGCGCCGACCTGCGCCGCCATCCGCCCGGCGATCTCGCTCATCGGCGCCAGCAACGGCAACGAGCCATCCGCGAGCTGCACCGTCTCGTACGCGATGGCCGTGATCCCGGCCGCCGCGATCGCCGCCGTGCACGCCGGCGACGCCGCGAGGTGCAGGTAGGTGAACAGCACCTGGTCACGGCGCATCCGGTGGTACTCGGGCTCGATCGGTTCCTTGACCTTCAGCACCAGGTCCGCGAGCCCCCACACCTCGTCGGCCGTGCCGGCGATCCGCGCCCCCGCCGCGGCGTACTCGTGGTCGGGGAACGACGATCCGGCCCCGGCGTCCCGCTCGATCACGACGGAGTGCCCGCGGCGCACCAGCTCCACCACACCGGCGGGCGTGATGGCCACCCGGTACTCGTGGTTCTTGATCTCCTTTGGGACACCGACCAGCATCGTCGCAGCGTATTCCCGATATCGATCTGCTGCATCGGATAACGTGGCCAGCCGTGTCAGAAGCATTCGGGCCAGAGCACCAGCGCATCGGCAACCAACAGCGCGAAGAGGCGATCACCGCCCTCAACGACCACTTCGCGATGGCGCGGCTCGACATCGGCGAGTACCAGGAACGCGTGAACCGCGCGTCCAACGCGCAGACCTACGTCGAGCTCGCGGAGCTGTTCCGCGACCTGCCGCAGCCCCACCCGCCGTTCCTCGCACCGAACTCGGTGCCGTTCGCCGCCGTGCCCCCGCCCCCGCCGCCCGGCTACGTGCCGCCGCCCACGCAGGCGTACTACCCGCCGCCGACGGGCCCGCAGCAGCAGTACCCGGTTCCGCCGCCGCCGATGGGCTACCCCGGTCCCGGCGCGCCGTACGGCGTCGACCCGTACACGGGCATCCCGTTCTCGGACAAGTCGAAGATCGTCGCGGGCCTGCTGCAGCTGTTCCTGGGCAACCTGGGCATCGGCCGCTTCTACACCGGCCACACCGGCATGGCCGTGGCCCAGCTCCTGACCTGCGGCGGCTGCGGCATCTGGTCGCTGGTCGACGCGATCATCATCCTGGTCAACGGCGGCACGGACGCGGAAGGCCGCAGGCTCCGGGACAGCTAGTGCCGCACTAAACGCCCGCGAGGTTGCGGCCCACGCCCCACACGACCGCGACGACGAGAACGGCGACACCGACCGATCTGGGCACGGATCGCCGTTCGCCCGTCCACCGGTCACGGCTCCACCGCACGAACAGCCACAACACCAGCGGCACACCGAACGCGAGCATCACGGCGTTGAAGTGGAACGCGCTGACGACATCGCCGTGCAGCAGTGCGTGCAGCATGCGCGTGACGCCACACGCGGGGCAGTTCAGGCCCGTCAGCCAGTTGAACGGGCACTTGGGCAGCAGGTTGCCCGGCTGGTTCGGGTCGACGAACAACAACAACGTCGCGCCCGCCGCACCAGCGGCGAGCACGCTGAGGGGCCCCCTCATCCGTGTGAAGGAACCCGTCAGCGTCTGCATGAACCCAACTTACTTCTTGCGCGCGGCGAACCGGGTGGGCCGGTCGCGGAACGGGGCGTCGGCCGGACGCGGCTCGGCCCGTCCCTCCAGCACCTCCCGCGCGGCGAGCAGCCCGGCGACGGCCGAGGAGTTCACGATCTCCCCCGCCAGCACCATCTGCACGGCCTCGCTGATCGGGAAGCGGTGGATCTCCAGGTCCGCCTCCTCCTCGCCCTGCACCTCCCGGTCCACCTCGCTCAGGTCGCGCGCCAGGTAGACGCGCACGACCTCGTCGGTGAACCCGGGCGACGCGGCGGAGTCGACCAGCACGTCCCAGCGCGCCGCGTCGAGCCCGACCTCCTCGGCCAGCTCCCGCCGTGCGCCGACGACCGGCTCCTCGCCGTCGTGGTCGAGCAGCCCGGCCGGCAGTTCCCACAGGTGCCGGCCCAGCGGGTGCCGGTACTGGTGGATCAGCACGACCTGGCCGTCGGCGTCCACGGCCACGACCGCGACGGCGCCCATGTGCTCGACGACCTCGCGCTTGGCCGTGCCGCCGCCGGGCATCTCGACGTCGTCGACCCGCAGCGCGACCACACGGCCGACGTGCAGGTCCTCGCTGGAGACCGTCCGGAAGTCGTGGCGCGTCACTGGGATGCGCCCGCCGTCAAAGGGAGGCGGTCAGCCACCCGGTAGTCGATCGCGGCCTTCACGAACGCCGCGAACAGCGGGTGCGGCTTCGTCGGGCGCGACTTGAGCTCCGGGTGCGCCTGCGTGCCCGCGTAGAACGGGTGCACGTCGGCCGGCAGCTCCACGAACTCGACCAGGCGGCCGTCCGGCGACGTGCCGGAGAACACCAGGCCGGCGTCGGCGAGCTTGCCCCGGTACGCGTTGTTGACCTCGTAGCGGTGGCGGTGCCGCTCGGACACCTCGGTCGAGCCGTACGCCGAGGCGACGACCGAACCGGGCGTGAGCTTCGCGATGTACGCGCCGAGGCGCATCGTGCCGCCCATGTCCCGCTGACCGGACACGACGTCCTGCTGGTCGGCCATGGTCGAGATGACCGGCGTGCCGCCCTCCTCGAACTCCGAGGAGTTGGCGTCCTCGATGCCCGCGAGGTTCCGCGCCGCCTCGATCACCATGCACTGCAGGCCGAGGCACAGGCCCAGCGTCGGCACGCCGCGGGTGCGCGTGTACTTCAGCGCGCCGAGCTTGCCCTCGATGCCGCGCACCCCGAACCCGCCGGGGATCAGCACGCCGTCCATGCCGGACAACGCCCGCGCCGCGCCTTCCGGCGTCTGGCACTCGTCCGACGGCACCCACTTGATCTCGACCTTGGCGTGGTGCGCGAACCCGCCCGCACGCAGCGCCTCGGTGACCGAGAGGTAGGCGTCGGGCAGGTCGACGTACTTGCCGACGAGCGCGATCTTCACCGTCTCGGACGGGTTGTGCACCCGCTCCAGCAGGTCGCCCCACACCGTCCAGTCGACGTCGCGGAACGGCAGGCCGAGGCGGCGCACGACGTAGGCGTCGAGGCCCTCGGAGTGCAGCACCTTCGGGATGTCGTAGATCGACGGCGCGTCCACCGCGGCGACGACGGCGTCGGTGTCGACGTCGCACATCAGGCCGATCTTGCGCTTGAGCGCGTCCGGGATCTCCCGGTCCGCGCGGCACACGATCGCGTCCGGCTGGATGCCGATGTTGCGCAACGCGGCCACGGAGTGCTGCGTCGGCTTGGTCTTCAGCTCACCCGACGGCGCGAGGTACGGAATCAGGCTGACGTGCAGGAAGAAGACGTTGTCGCGGCCGACGTCGTGGCGGACCTGGCGGGCCGCCTCGAGGAACGGCAGCGACTCGATGTCACCGACCGTGCCGCCGACCTCGGTGATGACGACGTCCGGCGTCACGCCGTCGGCGTCCGGCTCCGCCATCATCCGGATGCGGCGCTTGATCTCGTCGGTGATGTGCGGGATCACCTGGACCGTGTCGCCCAGGTACTCACCGCGCCGCTCCTTGGCGATCACCTCGGAGTACACCTGGCCGGTGGTCACGTTGGCTTCGCCGCTCAGGTCTCGCGCGAGGAACCGCTCGTAGTGGCCGATGTCGAGGTCCGTCTCCGCGCCGTCGTCGGTCACGAAGACCTCGCCGTGCTGGAACGGGTTCATCGTGCCGGGGTCCACGTTGAGGTACGGGTCGAGCTTCTGCATCGTCACCCGCAGGCCGCGCGAGGTGAGCAACTGACCGAGGCTGGAGGCCGTGAGCCCCTTGCCCAGGGAAGACGCGACGCCTCCCGTGACGAAGACGTGCTTGGTCGTACGTGCCTGCTGCACCAACGGGGCTCCCGTGAAAATCGTGGGGGCCGAAATCCCCCTATCCACGGGCCATAACGCTAACACGCCGTCCGTCACTCAGCGCACCACGACCCGGCAGATCACATCACCCGATCGGCGCAGCGAGGGGTTTTGCCGAACCTCCCACGGCACGGCCCGGCATCAGGAAAAGTTGTCACGTGACCTTCGACGTGGCGGGGAACGCGGCACTCGCGGTGCGCGGCCGCTCGGCGGCGTGGCGGTTCATCGAGGGGTTCGCGGCCGAGTGGGCCGAGCCGATCGAGGCGCGCGACGGCTGGAACCACGCCGACCTGAACGCCGCCGAGGACCGGCTCGGCGTGCGGCTGCCGGACGCCGTGCGCGACGCCTACGCGTTGTTCGGCAAGCGCCCCGACCTCACCAGCAACCAGGACTGGCTGCTCACCCCGGCCGAGCTGCGCCTCGACGACGACGTGCTGGTGTTCCGCGACGAGAACCAGTCGGTCGCGTCGTGGGGTGCCGCGCTCGGCGCCGAGGACCCGCACGTGGTGGTCAAGCTCGACCTGGTGCACAAGGCGCAGGAGCACTGGGACGCCTGGCTGCCCCGGTTCTCGCTGGCGTGCGTGGAGCTGGTGCTGTCGGAGTCGTTGTTCCGCGACGGGGCCGAGACGGCGGACAGGGAGATGTCCGAGGTGGACATCTCCCTGCTGGAGAACCGTTTCGCCCTGCTACCGCTGCACAGTCCCGGCACCCGCTGGTTCGTCGCCGACGACCTGATCGTCCGCGAGGACGAGGGCGAGTGGCTGTGGGCCCGCGCCCGCACCCCGCGCGCCTTGGAGCAGCTCCACCGGGCGTTGCCCGGTGAGTGGACGACCGAGCACTAACCCGCGGTGCCCGGCGAGGACGCCTCCGCGTTGCCCGCCACGCCGTAACGGCCGGAGCGGCCCTCCAGCTGTTCGCGCAACGCCATCACCACGACGACCTGGCCCGCCGGGGTGTCGGAGTTGTCGACCGTGGACAGGATCGAGGTGGCGGCGGTGTCCGCGCGGACCACGCCGATCGCTCCCGTGCCGTTCGCGGAGCCGTTGGCCCCGGCCAGCACCACGCCCGCTCCGGTGCGGTCGAGCTGGGTGGCGAAGCGGGCGATGGTCGACGCGCGGTCCGCGGCCGAGTCACCGATCGCGGCGCCGCCGGTGAGCACGATCGCGAGCTGCGCGGGCTTCACGCCCGAGGTCGCCTTCACGAACCCCGCGTTGGTGAGGCCGGACAACGCCGACGCCATCTCGTCGGCCGTGGCCTGCGGCTGGTTCGAAGTGGAGTTGAGCAGCAGCAACGTGCCGAACAGGCCACCCGCGCGGGTGCCGGGGTCGGCGGCGGTGGGCAGTTGCGAACCGGCGGGCTGCAACCGGGCCACCAGGTCGCGCAGCTGGTCGCCGCGGGACGGGTCGGAGAACGCGTCGGTCAGCTGGATCTCGCCGGTGACGGTGGAGCCGGCGGACTTCAGCAGGCTCGTGAGGGCGTCGCGGTCGGACGGGCGCGCATCGGCCGTGGTGACGATGACGACCGTGCGGTCGGTGAGCCGGTCCTTGACCGCGAGCGGGCCGACGGACGAGGCGAACTTGTCCGCCTCGGTCAGCTTGGCGTTCAACGCGTTGCGGTCGTTCTGCAGGTCGTTCACCTGCTGTGCCAACGAGTTCTTCTCGTCGCTCAGCCCCGACAGCAGCCGTCCGCTGATCGCGGTCGACCCCAGCACGACACCGACCGCCAGCGCGAGGAACACGGCGGTGATCGAAACTATGTGGTAGCGCAGCGTGATCACGAGAAGAACCCCTTGAACCAGTTGACGACGGATTGCCAGCCGTCGACCACGATGTCGACGTAGACGTGACCGACGCCGGACACCGCCAGCGCCGCCGCCATCGCGACGACCGCGGCGGTCACCAGCAGGACGATCACGCCCAGCGAGACCCGGCTGCGGTGCAAGGTCGCGACGGCCTCCCCGTCGACGAGCTTGCTGCCGAGCTTGAGCCTGGTGAGGAACGTGGAGGGGTTGGAACCGGAGTGCCCGCGGTCGAGGAACTCGCGCAGCGTCGCGCGCAGCCCCACCGTGACGACCAGGGACGCTCCGTGTGCTTCGGCGAGCAGCAGCGCGAGATCCTCCGCGTTGCCCGACGCGGGGAACGTCACCGCGCCGATGCCGAGGTCCTGGATCCGCTGCAGGCCGGGCGCGTGGCCGTCGGTCTGCGCGGGCACGACCACCTCGGCGGCCGCGCGCAGTGACGCGGTGCCGATGCCGTCGGGGTCGCCGACGATGATGTCCGGCTTGAGCCCGGCGTCGTGCAGGGTGTCCGCGCCGGTGTCGACGCCGATCAGCACCGGCCGGTACTCGCGGATGTACTTGCGCAGCTTGCGCAGTTCCTCGGCGTGCGACGGGCCGCCCGCGACGACGAGCACCTGCCGGTCGCGCATCGGGACGTACACCTCGGGCACGCCGACGCCGTCGAGCACGAGCGCGCGTTCGCGGCGCAGGAACTCGATGGTGTTGGCGGAGAACGCCTCGAGCTGAGCCGACATGCCGGCCTTCGCCTCGATCATCGCGTCGGCGATGCTTTCGGCGTTCTGCTCGACCCCCTTGGCGAGCTCGCGTTCGCCGGCGTACACGACTCCTTCGTGCAGCCGGATCTTCGCGCCTTCCTTGATCTCCCGCAGCGCGACCGCGCCGACGTGGTCGATCAGCGGAATGCCCGCCTCGATCAGCAGTTCCGGCCCGAGGTTGGGAAAACGCCCCGAAATGGACGGCGAGGCGTTCACGACGCCCACGACCTCGGCCGTGACGAGCGCTTCCGCGGTGCGCCGGTCGAGGTCGACGAGGTCCATCACCGCGATGTCACCGGCGCTGACGCGCCGCACCAGGTCGCTCGCGCGCCGATCAACCCGCGCGACGCCCGTGACACCGGGAAGTTCGTGGTTGGTGCGGCTCAGCAGCCCGGAAAGCTTCATGGGCCGATAGTGACCCACGGTGCCCACGTGACAGGTGAGGCACGCCGGGCAATTCCAGGTGGCTCAGTCGTCGGGGTGAACCACTACGGCACCAAACGCGAGGACCACAGCGGTGATGAGGACCCAAATACCGTTGCCGAACCCGGCTTCCAGCGCCGGATCGATGGCGATGTTGCCTTCCTCGTGAAAGCTGATCGCGTTCAGCAAATACACGAACAACATTCCGGTGACGCCCGCGAGCGCCGCCGCTCCGGCATACGCGACTTTTCGCCACCTGACGCCCGCGAGCACCGCCACGGCCGCGAGCACGACCGGAATGGCGAACAACGGGCCGTGCTCGTCCTTGGTGCCCCCGAAGTGCGTGCTCCACCCCGTCGTGACGTAGGCGGTCTGCGGCTGGCCGGGCGCGAGCCTGATCAACAGCTCCGAGAACGGCAGGAACGTGGCCCCCACCGCGGCGGCCGCGGCGAGCACGAACAACACGGTGCCGGCGATCTTCCTCATGCCGCCTCCCGTTGCACGGCAACGGCTCCGGCGAGCGCGACGACCGTGCCGACGGCGAGGAACACCAGCCCGAACCCGATCGCGAAGTCGCCCTGCTGCTCGATCGCGTGGCCGCGTTCGGACACCACCAGCGCCGCGATGATCCCGGCGGCGCCGAGCTGTCCGGCCGCACCGGCCAGTGCCGCGCGGGTGACCCAGACCCCCGCGACGAGCAACGCCAGCGCGACCGCGACCGGCAGCCCGTACCAGGGGGACAGTTCACCCGCAGGCCAGTCGCCGGGCTTGTTGACGATCTCCGTGCCCCACGCGCGAACCACGACCTCGACACCGCCCGCGTAGCCGGTCGAGTACCACGGCAGCACCAGGGCCGTCGCGGTCAGCACGACTCCGATGGCGATCAGCGCGATCGCGGTGGGTCTGCCGATCACCGGGTCTCCTGCTGCGGTTCGTCGTGCGGGATGGCGAGCCCGAACGGCGGTGTGTCGTCGTCGTTGCCGAGCTGGTGCACGACCACCCCGTCCTCGTTCTCGTCGTCTTCCTCTTCGTCTGCCGACGGTGCCGTGCGCTGCTGGGCGAGCGCGGCCCCGACGAGTCCGATGATCGCCGTGATGACCAGGAGGTGGAAACCGCCGTGGAAGCGAACTTCGTTGTTGTCGTTCGCGGACTGGTACTGCGGGTCGGAGATGTTCGCCGCCAGCTCCCGCACCAGCACCACGTAGAGGAACACGACCCCGGCCAGCACCCCGGCACCGCCCATGGCGAGCGGCCGCCCGACGAACGCGGTCCGTTCGCGGACCAGCAGCACCACGGAGGCGGCCACGACCAGCACCGCGAGCACGACGGGCCAGCCGGCGCCGAAGATCGCGGGCTGGTCGGGCGGGCCGTCGGCCGGGTCCGAGGTGGTGTTCCACAGCGTCGTGGTCACCGTCATCCGGTGGCTGAAGCCCCGGTAGACGATGCTGAACATGGGTTGCAGCGTCCCGATCGCGGCCAGCAGGGCCGTGAGGACGAGCAGCCCGAGGCTGATCCTGCGACGGTCAATCACTCTTCGGCTCCACGATCACCGGATACCCGTACGGCGGGGTGTCCGTGTCGTCCGCGTCGTCGGCCTGGTGGATCACCACGCCGTCACCGGTGTCCGGACGGGGTTCGGTCCGCGGCAGTTCCTGGTGCAGCACGGCCGCGATGACGGCCAGGCCCGCGGCGACGATCAGCATCGTGACGCCGTCGCCCTGCTCCACCTCGATGGGCACGGGCGAGTCGAGCGAGCCGAGTTCGTCGATCAGCCCCTGCACCCGCACGACCGCGGACCAGGCGGCACCGACCAGCAGCCCGGCGCCGAGCAGCGTGCCGATCCGCAGGGCGGGCACCCGGAACGCGAGCACGGCCGACACCAGCACGACGACCGCGCCGCCCACCACCGGCTCCCCGAACTCCAGGGGTTTGAGCAGCAGGAACTCGCGGAAGTCGTCGCGTTGCACGGCCCACGTCGTCGCCTCGAAGCGCAGCGTGCGGCGGTTGACCACGAACTGCACCGAGTAGGCGTTCAGGAACGTGGCCACCACCGCGAGCCCGGCCGCGACGCACACCAGCACCGCGCCGAAGACGCGGCGCGTCGTCACAGATCCGGTCACCCTGCCCATCATGCCGAACTCGAGCGGTGTCAGCCCTTCTTCTTGCGCCTGCGCACGACCGGCGCCGACGACTTGTCGGCCTTGGCCGCGGCCAGCAGCTCCTCGGCGTGCGCGCGACCGGTGTCCGTCGAGTCCATGCCGGCGAGCATGCGGGCCAGTTCCACGACCCGTTGCGTCTCGTCCAGCTTGCGCACGGCGGACCGGGTGAACGTGCCGTCGGCGGACTTGTCCACGACGAGGTGCCTGTCCGCGAACGCGGCGACCTGCGGCAGGTGCGTCACGACGATGACCTGGTGCGAGCGGGCCAGCCGGGCGAGCCTGCGCCCGACCTCGACCGCCGCCCGGCCACCGACACCGGCGTCGACCTCGTCGAACACCAGCGTGGGCACCGGGTCGGAGTGCGACAGCACGACCTCCAGCGCGAGCATGACGCGCGAGAGCTCACCGCCGGACGCGCCCTTGTGCACCGGCAGCGCGGGCGCGCCGGGGTGCGAGATCAGCCGCAGTTCGACGTCGTCCACGCCGGACGACCCGGCGTGCAGGATCGAGCGGCCGACGGTCAGCGCCTGCGCGTCGCCCGACTCGGCGTGCCGGGGGCGGACGGCCAGTTCGACCGTGGCGTGCGGCATGGCGAGCCCGTCGAGCTCCTCGCTGACGGCCTTGCCGAGTTCCAGCGCGGCCTCGGTGCGCGCGGCGGTGACCCGTTCGGCCAGGCCGGCGAGTTCGACGGCCAGCTCGTCGCGCCGGGTGGCCAGCGCGGTCAGCGCCTCCTCCGACGTGTCGAGGCCGTCGAGCCGGGCGCGGGCGTCCGCGGCCCAGGCGATCACGCCGTCGACGTCCGCCGCGTACTTGCGGGTGAGCGCCTTCAGCTCGGCCTGCCGTTGCAGCACGGCCTCCAGGCGGCCGGGGTCGGCCTCCAGGTGGTCGAGGTAGCCGGAGATCTCGGCGCCGACGTCGGCGAGCAGCGTGGCGGCCTCGACGAGCCGGGGTTCCATCTCGCGGAGCTTCGGGTCCTCGGACGCGGACAACCTGCGCGCGGCCTCGGAGATCAGCCCGAGCGCACCGGGGTTGTCCGGGTCGCCCTCCAGGGACCCCGACACCGCGAACTGCGCGCCCTGGGCGGCTTCGCGGAGCTGGTCGGCGTCGGCGAGGCGGCGGGCCTCGTCGTGCAGCTCGGTCTCTTCGCCCGGCTTGGGGTCGACCGCGTCGATCTCGGTCAGGCCGTGCCGCAGCAGGTCGGCCTCGCGGGCGAGCTCGCGGGAGCGTTCGGTGCGTTCGCGCAGCTCGTTCGAGACGCGCAGCCACTCCTCGCGGACCGACTGGTACGCGCGCAGCGGCTCGCCCACGTCCTCGCTCGCGAACCTGTCGAGCACGGCACGCTGCTCGGTCGGGCGCATGAGGCGCAGCTGGTCGTTCTGACCGTGCACGGCGATGAGCTGCTCGGCCAGTTCGGACAGGACTCCGACCGGCACGGAACGGCCGCCGACGTGCGCGCGGGAACGGCCGTCGGACCCGACGGTGCGGATCGCGATCAGCGACCCGTCCTCGTCGGCCTCGCCGCCGACCTCCTCCGCCACCTTCGCGGCAGGGCTGCCCGCCGGAGCCTGGAAGCGGCCTTCGACCACCGCTTTGTCAGCCCCGGTACGGACCCGCGACGCCTCCGCCCGGCCACCGCCGAGCAGGTGCAACCCGGTCACGACCATGGTCTTGCCCGCGCCGGTCTCACCGGTGACCACGGTGAATCCGGGATCTAGTTCAAGGGTGGCCTCGTCGATCACGCCAAGGCCATTGATGCGCATCTCGGCCAGCACAGGGCGAACCTTACTTGTCGACTCCGACATTTCCTCGCGGGCACCGTAACGAGCCAGTGCCGACGCACCGAGCGGCGCGGTCAGCCTGCCGATGGTCCCCGCCAGCCCTTCACCGGCAGGTCGAACTTCTCGACCAGCCGGTCCGTGAACGGTGCCTGGCGCAGCCGCACGACCTTCAGCGGTACCGCGCCCTCCACGATCTCGATCCGCGCGCCCGCGGGCAGTTCGAACGTGCGCCGCCCGTCCGCGGACAACGCCGCCGGGTGCCCGGTCGCCTCGATCTCGAACGCCACGTGCGACTTCGGCGAGACGACCAGCGGTCTCGCGAACAGCGCGTGCGCGTTGCTCGGCACCACCAGGATCGCCTGCACGTCCGGCCACACGACGGGTCCGCCGGCGGAGAACGCGTAGGCGGTGGACCCCGTGGGCGTCGCGCACAGCACGCCGTCGCAGCCGAACGCCGACACCGGGCGTCCGTCGACCTCGACGACGACCTCGAGGATGCGTTCGCGGATCAGCTTCTCGACGCTGATCTCGTTGAGCGCCCAGGTCTGCACGACGACCTCGCCGTCGACCTTGGCGATCAGGTCGAGCGTCATGCGCTCTTCCACGAAGTAGTCGCGTTCCAGCACGTGCCCGACGGCCTCGTGCAGCGCGTCCGAGTCGGCCTCGGCGAGGAACCCGACGCGGCCGAGGTTGACGCCCAGCACCGGCACGCGCGCGGGGCGGGCCAGTTCGGCACCACGCAGCAGCGTGCCGTCACCGCCCAGCACCAGCACGAGTTCGGTGCCTTCGGCCGCGTGGTCGTCGGCGGGCACGACCTTGGTGCAGCACGACGGGCCGAGGTCACGCGCCTCGTCGTCGAGCACCCTCGTCGTGACGCCCCCGACCGCGAGGCGGCCTGCCACCTGACGGGCGAGATCGATGTTGCTCTGGTGACCGGTGTGGACGACCAGCAGGACTTCCCTCATTGGGGCCCTTCTTCGACGGCGGTGCGCACCATCTCTGCGGCATCGGTCGCTTCACCTTTGCGCAGCCAGAGGAAGTATTCGACGTTGCCGGACGGGCCGGGCAGCGGGCTCGCGACGACCCCGTGCACGGCCAGGCCGAGTTCGGCGGCGGCCTTGGTCACCTCGAGCACGGCGTCGACGCGCAGTTCGGGTTCACGCACGACGCCACCGGAGCCGAGGCGTTCCTTGCCGACCTCGAACTGCGGCTTGACCATCGGCAGCAGATCGCCTTCCTCGTCGAGGCACGCGGCGAGTGCGGGAAGCACAAGCCTCAACGAGATAAACGAAAGATCGGCCACCACGAGTTCAACTTCGCCGCCGATGTCCTCGGGCGTGAGGGTGCGGACGTTGGTCTTGTCCTTCACCACGACCCGGTCGTCGGTCTGCAGCTTCCAGTCCAGCAGGCCCCTGCCGACGTCGGCGGCGACGACCTGCCGTGCGCCCTTGCGCAGCAGCACGTCGGTGAAACCGCCAGTGGATGCGCCCGCGTCGAGACAACGCTTTCCGGTCGGGTCGATCTGGAAGCCCTCGAGCGCACCGATGAGCTTGTGCGCGCCCCGCGACGCCCAGTTGGGGTCGTTGTCGATGTCCTTGACGACGACCGCGTCGGAGGTCTCCACGGCGGTCGCGGGTTTGGTCGCGACGGTGCCGCGCACCTTCACGCGCCCGTCCGCGACGAGTTGGCTGGCGTGCTCACGGGACCTGGCGAGCCCCCTGCGCACGAGTTCGGCGTCGAGCCGCACCCTGCGAGGCACTGTGCATCACACCTTGTCGATGCTCGACAGCGCGTCGGTGAGCGTCGCGTGCACCGCGTCGAACCGGGCCACGTGCTCGTCGAGGGGAACGTTCTCGAGCCCGTCGAGCCGCTCCAGCGCGCCTTCGATGGCGTCGGCCGGGTTGGGCGGCGGTCCGGGCAGGGGGTAGCTCACTCCTCTTACGGTAGCCGATGCAGTACCGAGAGGTCCGCGCCGACATACGTGGGCTTTTGCTCATCCGGAAGCGCTTGCGCTTCTTGTTCGGTCGATACACCCGTGAGCACGAGCAGTGAGTCCATGCCGGCGTTCACCGCGCCCAGGATGTCCGTGTCGAGGCGGTCGCCGATGACCAGCGGGCGGTGGGCGCCGAGGTCCTTGGCCGCCTGCTGGAGCAGCGGGGTGGCGGGCTTGCCGGCGACGAGGGGTTCCTGGTCGGTCGCGGCCTTGAGGGCCGCGACGAGGCTGCCGTTGCCGGGGAGCAGGCCGCGTTCGGTGGGCAGGGTGGCGTCGACGTTGCACGCCACCCACAGCGCGCCGTTGCGAATGGCCACGGTGGCCTCGGCCAGCTCACGCCAGCCGAGGTCCATCGAGAGGCCCTGCAGGACCGCCACCGCGCCTTCGGCGGTGTCGGTCGGGACGAGCCCGCGCTTCAGCACCTCGGCCTGCAGGGCCTTGGTGCCGAGCACGAGCACGGTGGAGCGCTTCGGCAGGCGTTCGGCCAGCATGGCCGCGCCCGCCTGGGAGGAGGTGCTCACCTCGTCGACCGTCGTCTCGAACCCGAGCTCGACGAGGTGGTCGGCCACCGTCTGCGGTGAGCGGGAGGCGTTGTTGGTGACGTAGCGGATGCCGACGCCCTTGCTCCTGGCCGCCGCGATCGCTTCGGCGGCCCCTGGCACGGCTTCGTTTCCGCGGTAGACGGTGCCGTCGAGATCGATCAGCAACGCGTCGTACCTGTCGACCAACGTCTCGCTCACTGCTGCCCGGTCTCCTCTGGGGTGTCCTCGTGGGTCAGCTCGAACGCGCGCTCGGCGGCGTCCGTCTCCCCCTCGTCGTCAGCCTCGGCGGCGTTGAGGAACCACTTGACGGCTTCCTCGGTACGCCCGGCCGCGGCCAGGTTGTCGGCGTAAGCGTAGAAGAGCCGCGCGGAGTACGGGGTGCGCTGCCCCGGGTCGAGGTCCGGCCCCTGCAACGCGACGACGGCCGCGTCCAGCTGACCCATGTCCCGGCGAGCACCGGCCGCGACGATCCGCAGCTCGATCTCGTCCTCCTGGCTGAGCTCCTTGGCCGCCGGGTCCTTGGCGAGGTCGATGGCCCGCTCCGGCCGGCCGAGCGCCCGCTCGCAGTCCGCCATGATCGCCAGGTGGCCCGGTCCGGGCATCATCCGGCGGGCGGCCCGCAGTTCGCTGAGCGCCTCGGCCCACTCGTCCGCGAAGTACGCCGTGAGCCCGGCCGCCTCGCGCACGACCCCGACCCGCGCAGCCTTGCTGCGCGCGTACCGGGCGTGCTCGAGCGCGAGCTCCGGCTCCTCGTCGATCAGCAGCCCGGCCGCGGCCAGGTGCTTGCCGACGAGCTCCGCGAGGCCCTTGGGAAGGCTGCGCAGCTCCAGCTTGATCTCGGGGTCGAGCAGCGACAGGTCGGCTTCCTCCGGCAGCTCGGGCCGTCCGCCACGGGGCGCGGGCGCCTCGTGGCGAACCTCGCCGGGCTCGTCAGCGTCATCGGCCTCGACGCTCGGGGTGCCGGCCTCGACGACCTTCTCGGTCTCGTCGGTCTCGTCGGTCTCGTCGGCCTCGGTCTTGCTCTCGACCGCGTCCTCGTCGGTGTCGACGTCCTCGTCGGCATCCTCGTCGACATCGGTGTCGGCCTTGGCGGCTTCACGGCCGGCGGCGGCACGCGTGGCGGCAGCGCCGTCACCGAGCCGGTAGCCGGCACGCTCGCCGGTCTGCCCGGTCACCTCGGCGGCGCCGTCCTCGACGGTGTCCTTGCCAACGGTCTCCTGCTCGGCGATGCGCTCCTGGAACCGCGCCGCCCGCTCACGGCTGCGCTCGTCCCGCTTGTCGTCAGCGGCCGGACGCTCGTCGTTGCGGTAGCCACCCCGGTCGTCGTCGCGACGGAACCCGCCCCGGTCACCGGAGTCGTTCTTCCGGTAGCCACCGCGGTCGTTCGAGTCGCTCTTGCGGTACCCGCCGCGGTCGCCGCCGCGGTCGTCCTTGCGGAACCCACCGCGGTCGCCCGAACGGTCACCCCGGTAGCCACCGCGGTCGTTCGAGTCGTCCTTGCGGAAGCCCGGACGGTCACCCCGGTCGCTGCGGAAGCCACCACGATCGCCGGAACCCTGCCCACGGCGATCGCCGCCACGGTCGTCGTCACGCCGGAAACCGCCGCGGTCGCTCGAACCCTGACCCCGGTAACCACCACGGTCACCGCCGCGGTCGTCCTTGCGGAATCCGCCACGGTCGTTCGAGTCGCTCTTGCGGTAGCCGCCGCGATCGCCGGAGTCGTCCTTGCGGTAGCCGCCGCGGTCGCTGGAACCCCGGTAGCCGCCACGGTCGTTCGAGTCGTCCTTGCGGAAGCCCGGACGGTCGCCCCGGTCGCTGCGGAACCCGCCGCGCTCGCCGGAGTCGCTCTTGCGGTAGCCGCCACGGTCGTCATCGCGACGGAAACCGCCACGGTCGCTGGAGCCCTGACCCCGGTAACCACCACGATCGCCACCGCGGTCGTCCTTGCGGAACCCGCCACGGTCACCCGAGCGCTCGCCGCGGAAGCCGCCACGATCGCCGGAGTCGTCCTTGCGGTAGCCGGGACGGTCGCCGGAGCCCTGCCCGCGGTAACCACCACGATCGCCGCCACGGTCGTCGTCACGCCGGAAACCGCCGCGGTCGCTCGAACCCTGACCCCGGTAACCACCGCGGTCACCGCCGCGGTCGTCCTTGCGGAACCCGCCACGGTCGTTCGAGTCGCTCTTGCGGTAGCCGCCGCGATCGCTGGAGCCCTGACCCCGGTAACCACCGCGGTCACCCGAGTCGTCCCTGCGGAAGCCGGGCCGGTCGCCCCGGTCGCCGCGGTAACCACCGCGATCGCCGGAGTCGTCCTTGCGGTAGCCACCACGGTCACTCGAGCCCTGGCCGCGGTAGCCACCGCGGTCGTTCGAGTCGTCCTTGCGGTAGGCCGGGCGGTCGCTGCGGAAGCCGCCGCGGTCGCCGGAGCCCTGGCCGCGTGAGCCGCCGCGGTCGCTCGAACGGTCGCCGCGGTAGCCACCGCGATCGCCGGAGTCGTCCTTGCGGTAGCCACCACGGTCACTGGAACCCTGACCGCGGTAACCGCCGCGGTCGCCGGAGCCGGCGCGGTTGTCTCGACGGTCGCCGCTGTTGCTGCGGTCACCGGAGCTTTCGCCGCGCTGGGAGTTGTTGCTGAACTTCCGATCGCCTGCTGGACGGCCACCCTCGGAACGGCGCGGTCGGTCTCCCTGGCCACGCTGACGGTCGCCGGGACGATCCCCGAACCTAGACACCAAATCCTCCTATGGACACGCTGAAAGGGGCCTGTGAGCGAGCACTTAAATTGTGCCCCGCAATCACAAGCCCCTTCAGGGAAGAAGTTCGGCGGCGACCTACTCTCCCACACCGTAACCAGTGCAGTACCATCGGCGCAGAAGGGCTTAACTACCGGGTTCGGAATGGGACCGGGTGTTTCCCCAACGCTATAACCACCGAAACACTATG
>NZ_BSTF01000015.1:218231-243239 GCF_030269365.1 Lentzea sp. NBRC 102530 | reverse complement strand
GCGGCCTGGCCACACGCTATGACAAGTCACCACAAAGCTACGAGGCCGGGTTGCACCTACGCGCGGCGATCATGTGGTTGAAAACCTTGACTCCAACCACATGATCCGAACCTAAAACAGCTCCTAGGCGGGACTGGAGGCCCTGTCCTGGACTTTCATCAGACTCGACCAGCCGAGATGGACTGTCAGGATGGCTGCGGACACCCGTTGTCCCGCTGGGGGTCAAGGGGTCGCAGGTTCAAATCCTGTCGTCCCGACGGTCTGAATCAGCCCGCTGATTCTGGGTGAAAGCCCAGGTTGGCGGGCTTTTTCGTGTCTTCGAAACGATCTTTTTTTGATCATCTTTTTCATGATCAACAGGCGGATGAAGGAGTGAATCCGGAGCCGCTCACTCCTTCTTTTGACTAACGCCAAGTGGGGTCGCCACGAACGGGTGAATCTGCTGAATGGCGCTGACCTGGCGTTGATCGGCCCGAACTGACCTCATCTGCGGTGAAAACGCTTGGGGTGATCTGCGGGCGCTAGGTAGGAGGAGGTGGCCAAGTTGGCGTCGTGAATGCACGCCAACCTGGCCGTGTCGACCCGTAGTGCGGTGTTCCTGGCGTGGCGTACGCCATCGGGCTCGAACGTTGGGCAGGCGGCCGCAGCTCTGGTTGCGGATGCGTGTTTGGCAGGATCGTGTCCGTTGGCACCGCGACGGCCGTCCGCGACGACGAAGATCGCCCTGGCGATGTGACGTGGAAGGTGAGATTTTCGAATGCCCGGATCGTTCTCCGCTGATGCGTGTGATCACCGAGGCGGCGGCGACGGCAGAGCACTCTGGACCGCGCGACTAAGAGCTCCTTGCCGGTTGGATGCCGCTCGTGACGCCTCTCGATCCCGCCCGGCCGGCGCAAGATCTCTTGGAGGACCTGCGGGACGGAGTTCGCCGGTGCTGGCTGTTCACCAGGAGCACTCCGGCGATGACGACTCAGTCGACGAAGGGTTGTTCAAGGCTCCCGTGAACAGGCTCAGGACGAACGAGACCGGATTTGTAGCATCTAGATCGACTGTTGAGCTGGGTACTGAGCGGAGGCGTCGGAGTAGTTGGAGAGTGTGGAGTGCTCGCTGCCGCATCCGCTTGCGACGGCTCTGCTCCTTGCGGGAGGCCAAATTTGAGCAGTCGGAACTCGTCCATGTGCGCGTCGTGCAGCAGGCACACGTTGCCGACTCGGTCGTTGAACGACTGGACGTGGCTGTCAGCGAAGGGGATGCCGATGTAAGCGAGTCCTGCGCCCATTGGCCAGGTCGGATCGTGAACCAGACCGTCGTTGTCGACACACCACGCGTGGGCGGCCACCAAACCGTTCTCCACGAGGGCGAAGCCTTCGACATAGGTCACGCTGTGGACGGCTGCGTACGAGGTCGCGTTGGCGTAGCACCTGTTCTGGACGCCGTGATCCGCTCCTGCCACAAGTGTGGTGGAGGCCCGTTGCGTCCCGCGATCCAAGACCAGTTTTTCGACACAGCGGTACTTCCAGCCCGCAACGTGACGTGGATGACGGATCTCGACGAGCTGCGTCAGCCAGTCGACCAGGCGGGTGGTGGGCTCAAGGGGCTCCGGGGTCGCGGAGTTCGACTGCACGTGTCGATCGTGCCTCAGTTGCATGGGTGAACAGCTGTATCGGCAGTAAGAAGTTCCCGGCTTCGGTGGTCTCTGTTCTCACGGCTCGTGTATGTCATTTGGTCTAGAGGGCGACGTGTAGGCATTACAAGTTTTGTTGGGGTTCCGCTCGTACAGCTGGCAGGCGCGCTGACCGTCGACGAGGTTTCAGCGGGCGTGTGCAGGTCGTTGATGTTAAGCAGATGGCCTGCACTAGCCGCTGCCTGGCGGCATGGGCGGTGCCTCAGATCAGGCCTTGTAGCCGTGGACTGTCAAGGTGACAGCATCATCCTTCGACATCGTCGGCATTCGTACAAGTGTGTGATCGTGCCGGAGATTCGGTTTGATCTGCGGCGGTCAAGCGAGCCGAGTAGACCAGGTTGTGCATCTCGAAACACGAAGTGGCAAGGCTGCGATAATAGGGCAAGCGATGAGCCGGAACGGAAGCGCAGGTTGATCATGACACGCGGGTGGATCGCCGTGCTCGTGCTTGGCGTGTTGATCATTGTGGCTGGTCTGGTGAGGTTGTTCAGCTCGTTGGGGTCCGAGCGCGCTGATCAGATCTCTAGCGGTGTCGGTGCTGGGGCGGCCTTGGTGGGCCTGATCCTCGCGGTCATGAGCTTGGTGAAGGGCCGCGCCTCTGCTGCAGAACCCAATCAGGGGACAGTCCGGCAGTCCGCCGACAACAGCACTGTCAACCAGCCGGTGATCCAGATCGGGGGTAACGTCACCGGCAGCGTCACGACTACCACTGGCCATGGGGACAGTCGCGTTCATGGACCGGTTCCCGGCACTGATCTCGAGGGACGAACGCCGCGGTGAGCCGTCGTGATCGAGCACCGGAACCCGAAGCTCGAGTACGTCAATCAGTAGACGGCGCCACTGTCAATGAACCCGTCGTGCAAGTGTCGGGCAACATCGACGGTCAGCTGATCGTGGGCGGAGTCCACTTCTATCCGCGCCCCCAGGTCTCGTGGCCTGTGCAGAGCGGGTTGGTGCCTTCGCTGGCTGCCCATCACCAGAAGCGCGACATGGGACTGCTCGACGCCCCAACCGTGGTCCTCGTTCCGGACGAGTCCGAAGAATCGGGACTGGTCATGTCGGGAATGGGCGGAGTCGGCAAGACGCAGATCGCAGCTCACGTGGCACACAGCTCACGCGCTTCTGTCGACCTTCTGGTGTGGGTTACCGCGTCAAGCCAGGACGCCGTCGTCGCCGCTTACTCGGACGCTGCGCGAAAGATCCTGGTTGCAGAGGATAACTGGGATCCAGACCGTGGTGCACAGGCGTTCCTGGAGTGGTTTGCAACCACAAAACGGCCATGGTTGGTGGTACTCGACGACGTGCCCACACCTCAGCTGTTGAGCCGGTTGTGGCCGCCGAACGGTTCGGCGGGACGAACGATCGTCACCACCCGCTACCGCGGGTATGGCATGACCGGCCGTGGCCGCCGCGTGGTCGAAGTCGGAGTCTTCACGCCCGCCATGTCGCGGGCGTTTCTTCTCGCCGAGCTCGCGGACAGTCCGATCCCTTCCACCGAAGTCGATCTGGACGACCTAGCCGCCGATCTGGGGCACCTACCACTGGCTCTGGCGCACGCAGCCTCCTACGTCATGAGCCGTCAACAGTCCGTACCTGCGTACCGCACATTGCTCGCGGATCGCCGTCGGAAGGTTGAGGCGGTGTTTCCCAAGGAGTACGAACTCGGCGAAGGGCACACGCGCACCATCGCTGCCACGTGGCAAGTGTCGGTGAGTCTCGCTGACGAGTTGCTCAGCGGCGTCGCACCTGTTGGAACCGCTGCTGCGTTGATGCGTGTGGCTGCGCTTCTCGATCCCAACGGCGTTCCTACGGACCTGTTCAACTCGCCAGCAGTGTTGCAGAGCGTGTCGACGGCCGTGGGAGAGGAGGTTGACGGACACCACCTGGAGGAGGCCCTGCACGTGCTTGATCAGCTCAGCCTCCTGACGGTCGACCGACCTGGCGGTCAGACCCGCGTCCACGGCCTCGTTCAGCGGGTCATTCGTGAATCGCTGATCAGCGATGGCGAGCTGGCGGTCCTGGCCAGGAGTGCCGGCGACGGCCTGCTGCAGATCTGGGCGCAGGCCGATCTTTCCGGCGGTGCCGATTCCCTGTTTCAGAGCAACACCATTCAGCTGCTGCAGCACGCCGGTTCGCACCTCCATCACCCGGAAGTGCATCGCGTGCTGTTCGTACTCGGCCACAGCTTCAGGGCCGTTGGACAGCTCAGTCGTGCTCAGGCTCACTTCCTGGATCTGCACACCACGATCGACAGGCTCCGCGGGGGTGACCACCGGGACAGCCTCGTCTGCCGCGGAGAACTTGCACGGCTTGAGGGAGAGTCGGGAAGACCGGACACCGCATTAACCAGTTTGGAAGACTTGCGGGCCGACTGCCACCGCGTGTTGGGGGCCGATGATCATGAGAGCTTGAGCGTTCGTGCCCAACTGGCCCACTGGCGTGGCGTGGCGGGACACCCAGCGGCTGCACTGCAAGAGTTCGAGGAGGTGCTCATCGACGACTTGCGGGTGTTGGGGCCCGACCATCGAGACACCTTGTCAACCAGGGGAAACATCGCCCGCAGCAAGGGAGATTGCGGTGATCACGGCGGCGCGATCGCCGGATACGAGGCATTGCTGCCCGATCTGTACAGGGTGCTTGGTCCGGATCACGTAGTTACGCTGAGCGTGCGGGCAAATCTCGCTAACCAGCGTGGCGAGGCCGGGAATCCCGCAGTGGCTGTGACAGAACTCGAAGGTCTCCTGTCTGATCTAAAACGAGTTCGCGGGTCCGATCATCCTGACACCCTCATCGTTCGCGGCAACCTTGCGTCGTGGAAGGGGAGCAGCGGCGATCCAGCCGGCGCTTTGGGCGAGTTTCGGGCCTTGGTGGAGGATCGCGCACGCGTTCTCGGTGACGACCATCCCAGTGTTCTGATGGCCCGCAACAACTTTGTGCATTGGATGTCCGCCACTGAAGGACCAGTCAGAGCAGTCAGAGAGTACCGGGCACTGTTCGCAGATCAGACGCGAGTACTGGGACCGCATCACCCGGCCACGCTTGCCACTCGAGGCAATCTCGCTGGGCAGGTAGCGGACGCAGGAGATCCGATCACTGCGGTGGCCGAACTGACACAGGTGCTCGCCGAATGTCGGCAGGCTCTTGGAGCCGCCCATCCTCACACCTTCGGTGTCTGGGCGAAACTCGTGACGTGCCGCGAGTTGGCGGGGGACATCTCTGGCGCCATCGAGGAGGGCAAACGGTTGCTGGCGGAGATGCTCATCGATCTTCCACGTGATCATCCGGAAGTTCTCATCTTGCGAGGGAATCTCGCAGGTCTCCAAGCTGATCCGGAAGATCCGGCCAGAACGATCTCGGAGTACGTGGAGCTGCTGGCCGACTCTCGGCGCGTACTGGGACAGGGACACAGCAGCATCTTCGCCATCCGAGTCAACCTGGCCACATTACGGGCGAACGCGGGCGAACTCGACGAAGCGGTGGCTGAGTTCCAGCTGATGCTCCGCGAGATCGTGTCAGTGCGCGGTGCCGACCATCCGGAGGCTCGCTTTGTGCGGTCTCTGCTGAACGAAGTGCGAATGTTGCAACGCTGACGGGCCTGTGTCTCGAGCACTGACAAGCTGAACACGCAGCATCAACAGGAGCGCGCACCTGCTCTCGGCTGATCGGCTCTGGTCCGCATGACCTCTGCGGCACAACCGCGTGTAGGAACGGACGTTGTGGGCAGTGATGCCCTTTGCGGGTTCACGAGCTGCGAACGACCGGCGCTCTTCCCCCAGCGTGGGTCTGTCAAACGAACGGTGAACTCGGGTTGAAGGAAACTACTTGCGTCCGGCGGCCAGGCGGCCGTCGAAGGCGATGTCGAACGCGTTGAGCGCGGGTTTCCACCGCATCGTCCAGCGTGCGCGGCCGGTGCCGGTCGGGTCTAGGCTCATGATCGCCATGTAGACGCATTTGAGGGCGGCCTGCTCGTTGGGGAAGTGCCCGCAGGCCTTCACCGCGCGGCGGATGCGGGCGTTGACACTCTCGATCGCGTTGGTCGAGCAGATCACCCACCGGATCTCTGGATCGAAGGTCAGGAACGGCACGAACTCGGCCCAGGTGTTGTCCCACAACCGCACGATCGCCGGATAGCGGACACCCCAGGCCTCGGTGAACTCGGCGAACCGCTCTCGGGCTGCGGCCTCGGTCGGTGCCGTGTACACCGGCTTGAGAGCCTTGGCGATCACGGCCCAGTGCTGCCGGCCCGCGTAGCGGAAACTGTTGCGCAGCAGGTGCACCACGCAGGTCTGGGTGATCGTCTGCGGCCAGACCGTGATGATTGCGTCCGGCAGGCCGGCCAGCCCGTCACAGACCACCATGAGCACGTCGGCCACGCCGCGGTTCTTGAGCTCGGTGAGCACGTGAAGCCAGTATTTGGCGCCTTCGCCGCCGTCGCCGGCCCACAACCCGAGGATGTCACGGCGGCCCTCGCAGGTGACGGCGAGCGCGACATAGATCGGCCGGTTGGCCACCTGCCCGTCGCGGATCTTGACGTGGATCGCGTCGATGAAGATCACCGGATACACCGCGTCGAGCGGCCGGTTCTGTCACTCGATCATGCCCTCGATGACCTTGTCGGTGATCGTGGAGATCGTCTGCCGCGACACCTCGGCGCCATAGACCTCCGCCAGATGCGCGGAGATCTCCCCAGTGATCAAATCCTTGGCCGCCAACGAGATCACCATCTCGTCCACGCCACCCAGCCGTCTCTGCCGCTTGGCTACGATCTTGGGCTCAAAGCTGGCGTCACGGTCCCGCGGCACGTCGATCTCGACCGGACCGACGTCGGTGAGCACGGTCTTGGACCGGGTGCCGTTACGCGAGTTACTGGTCCCGCGGCCGGCCGGGTCGCGCTTGTCATAGCCGAGGTGATCGGTGATCTCACCCTCGAGCGCGGACTCCAGCAGCCGCTTGGTCAGCTGCTGCAGCACCCCGCCCTTACCGGTCAGCTTCAGCCCGCTCGCCTTGGCACTGCTCAGCAGCTGCGCGACGAGCTGCTCATCCAGGCAATCCATGCCGGTCGCGGACTTCGAGTCCTCGGCGTTCTCCACGCCGGACAGCATGTCGGTCATCAGGTTGCACTTCCATGATCAGGAGTTACACCGAACGTTTTACAGTCCCTGTTGTGGCGGCGCGCGAGCATCCCTGGGTGACCGAGCCTCGTTCAGGCGCACATGGCCGAGAGCTTGGACGCTGGACACTGCTGATCCGCAGGCCGACGGTGATGCTTTGTGGGGGCGTTTGGTTCCGACACCCGAAGTTCTCGACCAATCAAATCGCTGGACTGACTGGTTGGAGGACGAGCTACGTACAGATGCTCGCGGCCGATGACATCTTGGTCTTCCGCAATCCGCACGTTCTTCAGCCGTCTTACTGCGACGGCACAGGTCAGTGGCTCAGGTTCAAGCCGAGCAAAGATTATTGAGAAAGGGCCACGGAAATCCCGGACCGAACGCCCGGCGACGCGCCGCCCCTGGCGAACAAAAGGCCAGAAGCCTGAGCCCGGCATCTCGCGGTCGTGCAGTAGGACTTGGGCGAACCCGCATCGACCAACGTCCTGAGCGCGGTTGATTCACCGGCGTGAGCTGCTGTCGGACAGCCGGCTGATCTTGGAGCAGGTCAAGCCTGGTGTCTGTTCAAAGACAGCAGCGATGATGTTCGCGAGGGCGTGGCCGTGGTCGGTGAGTCCGGTGATCGGATTCGGTGGGGCGGAGCGGTACACGAGCTGCTGGCCGAGTTCGCGTTCGAGTCGCCGGATGTCACGGGCGAGGTTCTTGGGGTCGATCCGGAGCGCGGCCGCGGTGGCGCGCAGTGTGGGGTGGTCGCGAAGGTGAATGAACGCAACCAGGCGTTTCCACGGTCGGGAGCCGGTCAGGACTGGCCGCAGTTTGGGCGGGATGGCCTCGGTCGAGTAGAGGGCGCTGCGGTGGCCGCGTGGTTCGAGGGCGCGCACGGGTAGGCCGTAGCGGCGAGGGCCAGAAGGTTCCCGGTACGGTCCGCCTGCAGCCGGGGCGGCGTCCGCGTGCGCTCGCGCGCGGCCTTCCCGAGTTGTGGCATGCGCTCCTGCCAGGCGATGACACAGCGGACCTACCGTCGTACCCATACCTGGAGCGGATTCCGGAGCTGCGGGGCCGACTGCTCTCCGAACTCGAGGTCGTCCTGCTCGAAGTTGAGGGCCGTCACCAGTTTCCCGGTGCGGCTTCCGGCTCGGCGGCAGCCGCGCTGGTGGGAAGGACTCTTCCTCGCGGTGATGAGCTCAACACCCAGGCGGTCGAGTTCCAGGTCGGTGGCCTCACCGAGCTGGCCGGAGTGTCGCCCTTGCACGGCTTGGAAATTGACCTACCACAGCAGGGACCGGCCTCGGACTACCGGATCGTCTGGGATCCAGAGAGCCGGCAGAGCTGGACGACAGCCGACGGTGACGAGATCAGCGTCGAGTTCGTGCCGCACACGATCGACACCACGCTGTACGGCTTCGGCATCGCGCCGTACCCGGTGGTCAGAGTCCATGGTCCGCGGCCACGGACGGTGTTGGAGTGGCTGATTAGCTACGCGCAGCCGTTGATGCAGCTCACGACACTGGTCACCAGCCAGCCTCAGCGCATCCGGTGGCTGGAGCTCGGTGGCCGGCGTAACCCGTGGACGGCCCAGGTATTCGCGGAGAACGTCGTGCAGGATCCGTACACCGCCACCATGCCGTCGACAGCGCCCGTCGTGCTGAGGCTTGGGCCGGGCGGCGCGGTCCTACCCGATTTGCTGCAGCAGTGGCTGGAGTTGGAACAGGACTGCGGGACGCTGTTCGAGTACCTCACGGCGGGAATGCAGGAGACCATGAGCACCCGCACCAGGTATCTGTTCCTGCTGCCCGCACTCGAGGCCCTACACAGCGCTCGTCACGGCGACGAGACCGCGGCGAACGCTCCGAACCAGGCGCGGCTGCAGTTATTGCAACGGATCGTGGCCGCGGACGATGTGACGGAGGAGAACGCGGCCGTGCTCACCGCAAGGCTGACCCCGCCGACAGCGCGCGGGTATCAGTTGCACGAGCGACTTCGTGAACTCGCCGGCGACCTCGATCCGGTGCTGGCGCAGCGGATCCGCCCGAGCATCGATCCAATCCCGCCGCTGCTTCAGCGCATCGTCACGGGCGCGAGAGACGTTTGGGACATCGTCGGCACCACCCGCAACCGTCTCGCGCACGGCAACTCGAACGTTCCGAGTGCGGAGCAGCTGCTCGCACTCGCCCGGCTCGCCCACACACTCGTGGTCGCACTGACCGTGCAGCACCTCGGGCAGCCCGACTTGCTCGCCGACGCAATCGACGACGGCAGCTGGCTGGTGTTGTGACCATGGTGATGAGCCGAGATGCGCGGACCTTCGCCGTCCGCCTGAGGTGGGCATTCGCAGGATAGGGCTCAGTCCCTGCTGAACTCGGCGACACATTCGGAACAGGGCTTCATCTCCTTCCCGATCTCAGGGTTGTCGACTGGATGGCCGCAACGTGAGCACCTGTCGTTGAACTCGCTCTCACAGGAGAAGCACCGCCCAGTCGCGTCGCGCCGGCGTTCACCGGTGACGACGTCGAACCACACCAGCAGCTCGTCACCGCACTCCGGGCATGTCTCCGTGGGGTAGTCCCCGCCGTCGGCGACCCCCTGGATGCTCAGCCCCAGCCTGACGTCGGCGAAGTCGTAGACGTAGTCCTTGAGGGAGTCCCAGCGGCGTGTGCAGAAGGCGCAGCGGGGCTCGATGTGGGCGGGCACGTTCACGGGATGCGGGTGCTCGGCGCTGCTCATCAGCACTGCGGGCTGGCCGCAGTCCGGGCACCACGAGGGCTGAGCGACAAGAGCGGGCTGCAGCTGCTGCATTCGCTGCCGGACGAGCTTCTCGATCCGGCTGAGCTTCTGGCGGATGTCGTCAAGCATGGTGGTCAGCACGTCGACGTCGTCATCTGCCGCCAGGACGTCGACAGGCAGGTGTTGGTCGATGAAGTCCAGCGCGAACCCGAGCACCTTGGTCGTTCGCGCTTCGACGGCTTCGGCCGTGCTCACAAGGCCGTAGTGCTGCAACTGGTTGCGGAACCGCACCAAGGCATTGGCCGCCTTGCACTGGCCGGCAGTGAGCGAGATCCCGCACTCGGTCTTGAGCCTCTTGAGCGCTTGCGCGAGGCCGATGCTGTAGAAGTCGCCATCCTTGAACTGTTGTTCGGTCACCGAGGTGGACTCCTCGGTAAGGATCAATCGCCAGTCCTCGCAGACCAGCCGGTACTTCGCGAGCACCTCAACGCCGGCGTGCAGGTGCAGCACCGCGTACTTGAGATCGGTGGAGCTGGGTGTCTCACCGAGGCGTCCGGCGCCGTCACGCAGGTAGTCCAGCGCGTTGGCTAGGGGCGAGAACTCGACGGAACGGGTCATCAGATCAGCTCCAAGGGACCAGTAAGGACCAGGCGCAGGTTCATGTGTCACGTTCCCGCACGGGCGCATGAAGGGATCGACGATAGTCACGCCCGAACAGCACCACCGACATCACCTCGCCGACTCGCACCGTCAGGAGGCGAGCAGGTCGAGCCCGAACCCGGTGACGAACAGGACGAGCGCGGCCCAGCGGAGCGGATGGCCAGGGCGGTTTCGAACCAACGCCCACGCGAGTCCGTTGGCGAGAGGGATCAGGAACCCGCGGGTGATCGCGAGCCACACCAGCATCGGGACCCCGCCCACGACGAAGAAAGGCCAGTACCTCGCGAGAGATGAAACGCCTTCCTCAGTCTGCGCGCGCTTCAGGACCTTCACGAACAGGAACCCCAACGAGACAGAAACCGGTATGATCCCCAAGGAAGCGATCTGCCACACCCGGAGGACAGTGTGGGGTAGATCAATCACGGCGTCAACTACGGGCACCGCGATGAGGGCAGCGATGAACAACGCCCCTGCGAGCATGACCGGTTGTTCCAGCCTGTCGGCGAGCTGCCGCCACGACTGGTCGCGCAGTCTGGTGCCGAACTTGCGAAGGCGCTTCGGCTCGATCAGGTCGAGGATGACTGCGAGCCCGGCTGCGAACTGGAGCAGCTTGCCTGTTCGCCCCCACGCCAGCATCGGCCAACCCCACAGTCGGGCATCGTCGACCTTCTCGCCGGAGGCCCAACGGCTCCACAGGCGCAGAGGGTCACCCACAACCCTCTCGACATGCCCGTCGGCAACTACGATGACGACCGCCGCCACGAACGCGCCGAACAACGCCCACCCGAGAACTCTTTTGGACAACTGGATTGGCCTCCTGCGTCGGGACCCACGCGCGGCATAGTTACGCATGAGACGCGTGCGGTGCACACCTCGTTGCAGCGGGATGGGCATCAGCTCGGCGACCACTCGTCGCGCTAACCGGGTACCCCTCGCCGGATACATCGCTAGACGGCGTATCCGTCGGGATGGACTCGACGGTCCGAGTCGATAACGCCGATCGGTCGCGCGAAGATCGTGAAGTGATAAGACGACGTAGCGGAGCAACTTGGTGGCATTCGGTTGTAGTGATCGTCCTGCCTGTGCTGATTTGCGCCACATTGGCGGTGACAGGGCTCATCAGGGTGCGGGCTCCCGGCAGCGCACAGGAGCGGCTGGACACGGTGCGCACTGGGCTGGCCGTCGGTGCCGGAATCGGAGCGCTGATCATCCTCGCGTTGGCGCTACGCCGTCAGCAAACCACCGAGCACGACGCTACCGAACGTCGCCTGGGCGAGCTCTACGTTAGGTTGTTGATCAGCTTGGCTCTGACAACCGGCTGTGCGTCACGGTGGTCTCTACGCTCCTGAGCGGGTTGCCGAAGACAACCCCGCCCATCGTCAGACCGTCGTCGACGTCACCAAGTTCGGCAACATCCCCGACGGCGGCGGACACCACTTCGTCGGTCGGCAGCGAGGCGACCGCAACAAACGTGTCACGCCAGGTCCGAAGGGCAGCAACTACCTGCCACGCAACGGCACAGCTTTCCTGCACACCGTTGTCGACGACCACTCCCGCGTCGCCTACGCCGAAATCCACACCGACGAACGAGGCGACACAGCGACCGCCGTCCTGCGGCGAGCGGTGATCTGGTTCCGCGAGCACGGGGTCGTCGTCGAACGAGTCCTGTCCGACAACGGCTCCGCCTACCGCTCCTTCGCCAGGCGCGACGCCTGCTCCGAGTTCGGTATCCGGCACAAGCGCGCCAAGCCCTACCAGCCGCAGACCAACTGCGAGAGTGGTGTGGCGCTCAGACCGGGAACGGCCTGACCCCTATACCAACCGGCGGTTCGTGCCTTGTTTCCGAAGAGTCGACCGGTTCCGGTCTGGGCGTGCCTGGAGAACTGCCGGACCCGGTTTCGTGACTTGATAGGAGCCTGGCCAGAGGCCCCTTCGCAGTTCTGTTCGCTCCCGGACCTAGCAGCTCTCGCCACCGCTGCATCAGGTTCGGAAGGAACACGCAGTGACGACAACAACTTTCGCAGCACAGCCCGCAGGTGTCATCGTCGGCGTCGACACCCATTCCGATATCCACGTCGCGGTGGCGATCGACGAGCTTGGCCGACGCCTGGGCGATCCGTCGGTCCCGTCCACGCTCAGAGCCTTGTGGGCGCCTCGAAGCGACGTCTTCATCCAAGCTCCGCCGTACAGACCTGAACTGCGGGGACTATTCCGCAAGACATTGCATTCGGAGGGTTGACGCATCTCGGAGGTGGACGTACTTCACCTGCAGAGTCGCTCGCGTGCTTGAGCCTGCTCGTCAGTGCGGAGACTCACTGCGCCCGGTGATCACGTTGCAGCTTTTCGGCGTAGCCAAGATGCGCGCAAGTTTGAATCCCCGGCAGGAGCCCCAAAGGATGGGAACAGGGCTGACCAGCGGTTTCAGGTTGGATGCTTGGTCGTGCAGGCCAGTTTCATGTTGTAGCGCCCGCGTGTGGTGGTGCGTCGCCGCCGTTTCGGTGGTGCCACAGAACTACG
Organism: Lentzea sp. NBRC 102530; assembly: GCF_030269365.1. Classification (GTDB taxonomy): domain Bacteria; phylum Actinomycetota; class Actinomycetes; order Mycobacteriales; family Pseudonocardiaceae; genus Lentzea. The sequence goes on along the minus strand of NZ_BSTF01000015.1, from coordinate 230,543 downwards.
TCGCGGATGACCGCCGCCTGTTGCAGGCCAAGGCGCTCGGCTTCGTCTATGGCTTCATGTTGCTGCCGGCGGCGGGGCCGCTGCCTGGGGCCGCGAGTTGTGTTCATGCTGCGATCTGAGCATCAGCACGTCTCAGCGCTTCGCGGTCGACCTGGTCCATGCCGCCCCACAGCCCGTAGATCTCGTCAGTGGTGAGTGCCGTGACGGCACAGGTGAGGCGGACTGGGCATAGGCGACAGATCGCTTTGCAGCCCGCTGTGGCCGCGCTTCCCGGCTCGGCCTCGATCCAGTCGACGTCTCGGTCTGCGTTTCGGCGTGCTGCGTGCACCTGCCACTTCGGTGTACGCAGCACCACGAGTGTGGTCATACAGCCGAACGAAGGGGGCCGCCGAGGAGGTAGTCGGCGAGGTGACGGTAGGCGGTGTTGAACTGTGCCGCCACCTGATGGCGGCTCACACCGCGCCGCTTGGCTGCGGTCGATCATCATCAGCAGCTGCAGCAGTTCGTGTCAGCCTCGACGGGGGATCACGTCGAGGTGCGCCGCCGCTTTGGCCGGGTGGGCGCGCGAGTTCGTGCGTCTGGACGCGATGGTGATCGATGACACCGGGTTTCCCAAGAACGGCAAGGATTCTCTGGTGTGGCGAGGATGTATTGCGGCGCGCTGGACAAGACCGGGAACTGCCAGATCGGGGTGAGCGTGCACACGGTCACCGACTGGACCTCCGCAGTGATCGACTGGCGGTTGTTCCTGCCGGAATCGTGGGACGACGAGAAGGCCGCCGACGACGTGGCGGCGGCTGAAATCCGGGCTCGCCGGGCGCGCAGTGCGATCCCGGACAAGTTGCGGCACAAGGAAAAGCGGCGGCTGACACTGAACATGCTCGACGAGGTGGCCTGGAGCCACGGATCCAAGAGAACGCCGGACAATCCGACCGCGAGCATGCGATCACGGTTCCTCGCATTGCGGATCCGCCCGGCCAGTCGCACCATCCCGCGCGCCGAAGACGGAGTCTGCTCGAGCGCTGGCTGCTGGCCGAATGGCCGCCCGGCGCACCCGAGCCCACCGACTTCTGGCTCTCGACCCTGCCCTCGGACATCCGGCTGCGGGATCTGGTGCGGCTGGCCGAGATCCGCTGGCGCATCGAGCACGACTACCGCGAACTCAAAGACGGACTCGGCCTGGACCACTTCAAAGGCCGCTCCTAGCTCGGCTGGCACCGCCACGTCACCCTCGCCCAGGCCATATGCATCCAGCTCCGCCGCGCCGCAAGCCCCTGCGCAGGCCTGGGCCTCTACGCGGTCCTGCGCGAACCCCAGGCCTTACTCGCGGTCTGGACAGGCGTCTGCCACACCTGCCGATACCCGTCCAGCCCCCACGCCCACAGCAATCACACCCCAGGTCAGCAACACCTGACAAAGCACATCCGCCGCTTGATCAGCCTTGTTCGGGCGTCACGCCTTGGGTGTGTCCGTTGTGGTGGTCGAGCGTGATGGCGGCGGTGACGGCGTCGATGTCCTGGCCGATGCCTCTCGACCACGCTCCAGGATGACCCGGTTCACCGGTGTGACGAGCGGTGGCCAGGAGAGATGGGCGGCGCCACGCGCGGGTCGGCTACTGCCGGGTCATGACGCTGGGGTAACCCCCGCCGCCGGGGTAGACCCACTCGCCAGCCATGACTGTGCCGCCGTCGGTGAAGGTGCCGCGGAAGTAGGCGGGGCTGCCTGCGGCGTCCGCCCAGATGGTGAGGGTGTCCCCCTCGAGTTCGTAGACGTAGTCGAAGGTGTTGCCCTGCGAGTCGTAGAACCGGGATGCGATCTCCTCGCTGACCGGCTCGCCGAAGGGATGCAGGTGTCCGATCACCTCGAACCCCGTCACAGTCTGGCCGTGCTGTTCCAGATCCACGTGCTGGATCAGGAAGAATCCCCCGAGCGCAGACTCGTAGCGGACAGTGCCGGTGGCACCGCCCGAAACGGTCCAGGTACCGACGAGCCGGTCGAGGGCACGGAGGCGTTCGCTGGGCTTGGCCGGGGTGTCCTGCCCGTAGTCCTCGGCGCTGTCGCAGCTGGTGTTCTCGGTCACGGTGTGCTCCGTATCTGGCGGTGCGACCGCCGTTCAGGTCGCGCTCACCGGTACCTCGGAGCCGTCGGGCGGTTCTCGACACGATCGCCCGCAAAGTTCGAGGAAGGATTTCTCGGCTGAATGTCGAAGCGGGTCGCCCGGCTCCGAGGTATCGGCGACGCCGGCCCCACCGGGGCGATACCGAACCGATACGGAGCACATCATGAGCGCGACCACCCACACCCGGAGTCCCGCCGGGCAGGTCAGCCGCCCGCGCACCCGGACCTTGCTGGCCGCCGCGGCACTCGCCGGGCCCTTCTTCTACATCTCGTCCACGGTGCAAGCCCTGACGCGGCCCGGATTCGACATCGGCATCCACCCGCTCAGCCAGCTCGCCACCGGCGCACCCGGTTGGATCCAGCAGGTCACCTTCGTGCTGGCAGGCCTGGGCGTGATCGCCCTCGCCGTCGCGCATCGCCGACTCGTCACCCAAGGCGTCGGCCGACGCCTGGTGCCGATCTTCCTCACGGTCTTCGGTGCCGGGTTCGTCATCGCAGGCCTGTTCACGATGGACCCGCAGAACAGCTTCCCCGAGGGTGCGCCCTCCGGCGTGGTGGAGATGTCGTGGCACTCGATCGTCCACACCGCTGCCGCGGCTCTGTCGTTCGTCGCACTCGCCGGGACATGCGTCACCCTGCTGGTGCGTCACGTCCGCGCTCGTGACGTCTGGGCCGCGATCGGCAACGGTCTGGTCGCGCTCGTGCTGTTGCTGCCGACCTCTCCCACCGAGTCGAGCATCCAGATCGCCATCACCGGGTTGATCGCCTACACCTGGGTCACGGTTCACGCCCTCGTCCTGCGTCGATCGGCGTGACCACCGCTAGCGTGGAAACACGAGAGTGCCGTCGAGGAGCCACGATCATGAAGTATCTGCTGTTGAGCTACACGCCCGCCGAGGCATGGGACGCCGCCACCGCCGACGCGCCCAGCCAGGAGGCTCTGGACGCGTTCGCCGCGTACCAGAAGTTCGAAGCCGAGCTGCGCGACACCGGTGAGTTCGTCCTCAGCGAGGGACTCGGTCACCCGGCGGTCTCCATCACCGTCCGCAAGACCAACGCCGGTGTCATCGCGACCGACGGCCCGTTCGCGGAGCTGAAAGAGGTGCTCGCGAGCTTCGCGATCATCGACGTCGCCAGTCTTGAACGCGCCCGCGACATCACCGCCCGCATCGTCGAGGTGCTCGGCGAGCCCTTCGAGATCAGGCCGATCATGGGCGACGACTTCGCGTGACGTCCGACTCGGCACCTGCCACGCCCCGGCGCGTCGAACACGTACTGCGCGAGCAGACGCCGCACGTGCTCGGTGCGCTGGTGCGGCGGTTCGGCCTGTTCGAGCTCGCCGAGGACGCCGTGCAGGAAGCCCTCCTCGTCGCCGTCCAGCGCTGGCCCGACGAGGGGATTCCGGACGAGCCGCGCAGCTGGCTGATCCGCGTCGGCTACCGGAAGATGATCGACCTGATCCGCTCCGAACGGGCATCCCATCGCCGAGAGGAAGACGCCGCCTGCGCCGATCCCGTGCTCGTCGACCCCGCCCGGCCCGCCCCGGTCATCATCGGCCATGACGACAGCCTGCAGGTACTGCTGCTGTGCTGCCACCCCTCCCTCAGCGAGGTCTCCCAGATCGCCCTGACACTGCGCGCGGTCGGCGGTCTCAGCACCGAGGAGATCGCGCACGCCTACGGCGCGACCGAGACCACGATGGGTACCCGGATCAGCCGCGCCAAGCAGACCCTGAAGAAATCCGGCGCTCGCTTCCACATCCGCGACGATGACCTCGCCGGCCGCGTCGCGGTCGCGATGCGTGTTCTGTATCTGATCTTCAACGAGGGCTACACCGCCACCGCCGGCGACCGCCTCACCCGCATCCACCTCACCGCCGAAGCCATCCGGCTCACCCGGATGCTCCACACACTTCTCCCCGACGAGGCTGAGGTCGCAGGACTCCTCGCGCTCATGCTGCTCACCGATGCACGCCGCGACGCCCGCACCGACCCGCACGACCGGCTCATCGTCCTACCCGAGCAGGACCGTTCTCGCTGGGATCAGGGCATGATCGCCGAGGGGCGGCAGCTCATCGACGACGCTTGGCGACAAGAGCGCGTCGGCCCCTATCAGCTTCAGGCGGCGATCGCGTCCACACACGTGCAAGCGGTATCCGCGCAGACCACCGACTGGCCGCAGATCGCCGCCCTCTATCTCTGGCTCGAACGCCTTCAGCCCACCGCTCCCGTACGCCTGGCCCGCGTCGTCGCCGTCACCATCGCCTTCGGCCCCCGCTGCGGACTCGCCCTCCTCGAGCAGCTCGATCGCGAGCACCATCTCACCGACGACCCTCTCGTCACCCAGCGCACCCACGCCGTCCGCGCCCACCTCCTCGACCGCCTCGGCGACCACGACCGAGCTGCAGCCGAATATCGCATCGCCGCCGAACTCACCGCCAACGACGCCGAACGCCGCTACCTCCTCGAACAGGTCAGGCGTCAGGTCGAAGCCGTCACGTGAGTCCTGGGGGAGTTGATGCCTTCTGGACGGTCTCGAGAACCGCAGCGCCGATAGCGGGGTGGCGCTGTGCGATGTCTGCGCCTGATGTCGCCCGTCGCCGACCTGCTCGCCGGACTCGACCTCGACGCCCTGGTGTTTGTCAGTGATTGCTGACCTCACGGCTCCACGGCTCGGAAGCCCGATCACATCGGGCAGGAAGGCGAACCGTGTACCGAAGTCGAGCTTGAACTCGTGGACGGAGCGCGGGTCTCCGACGAGTGGGGTCTGCTGCATGAGCAGGTCACACTGGCACCTACTGGTGCAGCAGACCCCAACGCTCAGGCGTTGCTTCGGCTTTGCGAAAGTGTCGCGACGATCTCGTCTACGGTCGCACCTTTCAACAGAGTGAGCATGGGTATTTCGACTCCGTACTCGTTCTTGACGTTGGTTCGGATCTCTGTGGCCATCAGTGAGTCCATCCCCAGCTTGTTGAGTGGGCGCTGGCGGTCCAGTGTTTCGGCAGGGAGCCGCAGCACGCTGGCGATGAGTTCGCGAACCCGGTCACCGTCCTGGTTGGCTTTGTCCGGGTGGCTCTTCTCCTGTCCAAGTGGTGTTCGTTCTGTGGTTGGTGCCTGCCGTGCTTGCGGCACGAACATGACTTGCGTGGTGGGGACCGCCAGTTCTGTCAGGAGGTTCCGGGTGAACTGGGCTGGATAGGTATCGGCGTAGGTTGTCCAGTCGGCCGGGGTAACGACGACGTGGCCTGTGCTGCCGTGGTCGAGCAGATGACCGAGCATCGCCGCTCCGCGTGCGGGTGTGAAGCTGCGGAGTCCTGCCGGCACTCGGAGTTGTCCTGGCCCGTTGAGGCGGACCGCCATGCCTGTTTCCCAGAAGCCCCAGCCGATGCTGAGGGTGGGCAGGCCGCGGGAGCATCTGTGCAGTGCGAGGGCGTCGAGCCAGGCGTTCGCCGCGGCATAGGCTCCGAGCAGGGGCGAGGGCAGCACTGCGGCGGCGGAGGAGAACAGCACGAAGAAGTCGAGCGGTCTGTCGGCGAGGACATGGTGCAGTGCGGCGGCTCCCCGAAGTTTCGGGTGAAGTACCTGCTCTATCTCCTCAACGCTCAGATCTGTGAGGGGAGTGTGTGTGCCGATGCCCGCGGCGTGGACGACGCCGCGGATCGGGCGGTCCAGGAGTGCGCCGAGGGCTTGTTCGTCGGCGACGTCGATCGCCTGGTACTCGACCTCGACTCCTCGTTCTCGCCATCGGTCCAATGTGGAGACCCGGTGTTCAGGCAGCGCACTGCGCCCGATGAGGAGGAGGTTCTTCGCGCCGCGTTCGACGAGCAGGTCCGCGGTCACGACACCGAGGTCGCCCAGCCCGCCGGTGATGATGTACGCGGGCTTGCGCCGGCCGATGCCGACGGAGACCTGTCTCTTGCTGTGCTGTGTGAAGGGAAGCGGCGGCAGTTTCCCGAGATGAGCGAGTGAGAGCACCTCGTGGATGAGACCGGCGAGGTGGCTAGACGGGAGTGTCGAGATGTCGACGCTGTGGTAGGTCGTGTTGCGCGACCACGATGTCGGGGGGCGCCCATCGAGTTGCACGTAGCGGCTTCCCTCGGGCGCGGGCGTGCTGGTCGTGCTGAAGACGACATCTGGACGGCTGGAAGGTTCGCGGATTCCGGCCCAGGAGAGCAGGGCTTGTTCTTCGGCGGTGCCGGTGTGGGTAGCGACCACTGTCGCACCCAGCATGCGGGCGACGTGTGTCGCGGCGGCTGACCGGGGTTCCGCTGCGGGGTGGATCAAGACGGTTTCGCCCGCTTGTAGCCGTGCCAGGTCACGTAGTCCGTGGAGAGCAGGCACGTAAGTGTGGAGAAATGTGACCGCCTCCGCCGGACTGAACACGTGAGGCATCGGCACTGTGAGAGCGGCTTCGGCCAACGCGAAGGATCCTATGCGGTTCGCTCCCAGAGCGAGGACCAAGTCACCTCGCGCGGGCGTCTGGACTCCGGGGCCTGTGTCGATGACGGTTCCCGCGCAACTCCACGGCCCAGGATTGTCGCTGGCGGCTGAGGCGTCGATGAGCACTTGGCCCGTGCCGGGCCGCGACGGAGTGACGGGATGCGGTGAACGCGTGGTGAGCCGGGCGGCGTAGCGCCGGCCTTCCCTCAGCGCGATCTGGTATTCCCCGGCGGGTAGTCCGAGCTCGTCGATCAGCGCGTGGAGGTCGTTTTCCGCGGGATGCTCGGGCAGGTCGATCGCGGTGCAGCCGAAGGCAGGGTGCTCTACCGCGACTGTCCTGAGCAGACCCCAGAGCGCGGCGGCTTCGGGCCTGGGAACGGTATCGGACTCGATCACGGCCTGGCTGCCGCGGGTGATCACCCACAATCGCGTCGTGCCTTCTCGCGACCGAAGCACCTTCACCAGCTCGACCAGGTCAGAACACGCCTGTTCTCCGGTTCCGGTGAAGACCACTCCCACGGAGGTGTCCGATGCGCCGAGTTGGGTGTCGACCACACCGGGAAGCCTGTGTCGCAGCAGCGGGAGGTCGTCGCCGAGGACGACCCAGTGCCGTGTGCGCGGTTCGCGACCGGCCGGCGTGGATGAGATCGGTCGCCACCGGAGTTCGTACAACCAGCCGGACTCCGGCTGTCCGTCAAGAAGGCGGGACTGGAGCCCAGTCAGTTCCATGAGCGGTTGGCCCTGCGGGGTGGTGATCCAGAGGTTTCCACCGAATCGGACCCCGTCGTCGTGGCGGTCGTGCAGGTAGGCGAGGGCGGACCGTCCAGGTTTTCCGTACCAACGGACTCGAGCGATCGACTCGCCGACGAACGGGCCGTGAATCCGCGCAGCGGCGACCTGACCACACGCATCGAGCAGAGCAGGATGGAACAGGTGCGCGTCTGCCTCCTCCACGAGGTGCGCGGGCAGTTCGATTGTGGCGAGCGCTTCGTATTCGCCGTGGCGAAGCTCGACGATTCCCTGGAATGACGGTCCCCAGTCGTTGCCTTGCGCGCGGTGCCGCTCGTAGAAGGCAGCCGCCTCGAGCTTTGTGGGGCAGCGGTCGCTCCACGCGCTGATGTCGAGATCGGTGGCCACGTCGGAGGTCACCGACCGGGCCTCGCCGGTGGTGAGGACGATCCAAGTTCCGTCGGCGTCCTCGCCGTGCACGCTGAACTTTCCGTCTTCGAGTTCTGTTCGCAGCCGTGGAGGGGCGCTCGTCAGGTGCAGCGGTGCGAGAAACCTGATGTCGGAGAGTTCGATCGGGCCGGTTCGCCACTCGCGTCGTGCCGCCTGCAACGCGAGATCGACCGTGACCATGCCCGGCAGGATCGATGAGCCTTGGACGCGGTGTTCGGCCAGGTAGTGGGGTGACCGGGCAGGAACGGCCGAGACAGCCGCGGGTGTGTCCGGCAGCCAGCACCGCTTGTGCTGCCAGGGATAGCGCGGCAGGTCGTGGTGCGGGGCACGTCCGCCGTTCACCTTGCGCCAGTCGATCGTCACTCCGTGGGCATACAGCTCCGCCAGCCGAGCGTGCAGGGTGGGCTGCCCCGGTTCACCCCGCGTGAGCGAGCCGACTGTTCTTGCCGCACCGCAGTCGGATATCGCGTCGGTGAGCAACGGATGCGGGCTGACTTCGAGGAATACGTCGCATTGCTGTGTCTCCGCTTCGACCGCGCCCGCGAACAGGACCGGTTGGCGCAGGTTGTCCGCCCAGTAACGGGCGTCCATCGTCGTGCCGTCGATCACCTGGCCCCGGACGGTGGAGTGGAAACGGATCTGGGCCTGCCGTGGGCGGACTTCTGCCAGCGCCTCGAGCAGTTGCTCCCGGATCGGATCCATCAGTGGGCTGTGCGATGCGAAGTCGACCCGAACCAGATGAGCGAACTGGCCGCTGTCCGTGAGTGTTCGCACCACTGCTCGCACGCCATCAGCCGGGCCTGAGATCACGGTGGAGTTAGGGCTGTTGTAGGCGGCGACGGCGATTCTCCCGTCTAGGAACGGCTCCACATCGGGAAACGGCAGGCCTACGACGGCCATCGCTCCCGTCCCGCTGACCTGCCTCGCCATCCTGCTGCGCAGACAGATGATCCTCGCCGCGTCGGAAAGGTCCAGAACGCCCGCGATGTGCGCGGCCGCCACTTCGCCCATGCTGTGCCCGATCACGACATCAGGTTCCACACCCCAGTCGCGCCACAGCGCGGCGAGGGACACCTGCATTGCCCACAACGCGGGCTGCACGACATCCAGTTCGGACAGTGCGTCAGAATCCTCCCGGTCGAGTACGTCGAGCAGAGACCAACCCACGTGCTCCTCGATCGCATGTGCGCAGTCCTGCAACGCCTTCCTGAACACTGGTTCGCTCTCCAGCAGATCGCGGCCCATTCGTGGCCACTGCGACCCCTGTCCCGGGAAGACGAACGCGACCCTGGCCTCTTGGTCGACAGCGCCGCCGGGCGTCGACGCGTTCAACAGCGCCCGTGCGAGAGACTCCGCGTCGTGACCGGTCACCGCGAGGCGGTAGGTGTGGTGGTCGCGACGCTGTGCCGCGGCAGCGCAGATCCCCGGCACATCAGCTGAGGCGGTCTCGCGCAGAAGCCTTGCGTAGTCGCTCAGGAGAACCCGCAGTGCGACGGGATCCTCGGCGGAAACCGGAAGTACCAGCGAACTGGACTCCGGCAGGCGAGTCGGGTGCGGGGTGTCCGGCTCGGCCACGATGACGTGCGCGTTGGTGCCCGCGATGCCGAACGAACTCACGCCGGCGATCGCGCGGCCTTCATGCGGCCACGGCACGGTGGTGGTCGGCACGGCCAGCCCGGCCTTCTCCCAGTCGAGCGAGGTGTTCGGCTCGTTCAGGTGCAAGCTCGCCGGAATCTGCCGATGACGGAGGCTCAGCACCGTCTTGATCAGACCCGCGATGCCTGCCGCGCCTTCGGTGTGGCCGATGTTGGTCTTGCTCGAACCGACCAGGCACGGGCTGTCCGCAGGGCGCGACGCGCCCAGGACCTCAGCCAGAGCCCCCAGTTCCACGGCGTCGCCGACACGGGTTCCGGTTCCGTGTGCCTCCACGTAGTCGAGTTGACCCGCGTCGACGCCACTGTCAGCCAGCGCGCCGCGCATCATCGCGACCTGCCCGTCGTGAGACGGTGTAAGCAGATAACCGCTGGAGCGTCCGTCACTGTTGCAAGCGCTACCCATGATGACCGCATAGACGCGGTCGCCGTCAGCGACGGCTCGGCTGAGTGGCTTCAACACGACCACGCCAATGCCATCGCTGCGGACGAAGCCGTCGCCGGAGGCATCGGCGAACTTGCACCGCCCGTCCTTGGCGAGCATCCGGCCCCGGCTGTAGGCGATGCCCTCGTCCGGCAGCAACACCACGTTCGTGCCAGCAGCGATGGCCAGCTCGGATTCCCCGTCGCGAACACTTCGGCAGGCCAGGTGCAGAGCCACCAGCGATGATGAGCAGGCCGTGTCCACCGACACGCTTGGGCCTCTGGCATCCAGTGCGAACGACAATCTGCCGGCCAACACCGATCTCGCGGTGCCTGTGACCGCGTGGACGTCCAGGTCGGGCAACCTGCTCGCGAGGTCCGCGTAGTTTACCGCGATCTCGCCGACGAACACGCCTGTGCGAGTGCGCTCGATCGTGCTCGGTGCGATACCGGCGTCGTTCAAGGCGTCCCAGGCGACCTCCAGCAGGTGTCGTTGCTGCGGGTCCATCCGGTCGGCCTCCCGTGGGGAGATGCCGAAGAACGCCGCGTCGAACCCCGCGAGGTCGTCCAGAAAACCACCCCAGCGGCTGTAGGTACGTCCGACCGCGTCGGGGTCGGGGTCGAAATAGGAGTCGATGGGGAATCTGTCCGAGGGAATCTCCTGGACGACGTCGAGGCCGTCCCTCAACAACCGCCAGTACTCGTCGGGACCGTCCGCCTGCGCGAAGCGGCAACCGATTCCCACCACAGCTACCTGTTCGGATGCGGTCATCTCGGCTTGTTCCCCTTCAACTCCATCTGCACCATGTCGGACACCAGCGGGTCGCGGACGAAGAAGTGGTCTCCGGGCAGCGTGTGGATCACTGCCGGCCTGGTGGTCAGTTCTGACCATCGGCGGGCACTGTCCACTGAGACCACGGAATCGTCACGGCCGAGGAAAACCGTGACAGGACAGGAAAGTACGTAACCTTCATGGCGGTAGGTCTCCACTACCGTAGCGTCGGCACGCAACGTCGGTACCGCGTGGCGCAATGCTTCCGCGTCGTGCCTCACCGCGTCAGGCGTTCCGCCCACAGCCAGCACTTCGTCGAGCAACTCGTCGTCTGGCAGCATCCGCACAGGCTTCAGACGTGGAGGGCGATGAGGCGCCCCTGCCGCCGAGACGAACAGCCGTACCGGAGGTAACCCGTGATCACGCTCCAAGACCACGGCGGTCACATAGGCCAACAGCGCCCCCATGCTGTGGCCGAACAGCGCGATGCCCTGTTTGCGGCCTGAATGGGCCGCAATCTGGCGGGCCAATGGAACCGCGATGTCGTCTGCGGACGTCAATGCCGGTTCGTCGGCACGTCTTCCCCGGCCAGGAAGTAGCACCGGAACCACCTGAAGCCGCATCCGCAGCGTCCACTCATGGAACAACGACTCGTTGCCGCCGACGTACGGAAAGCAGTAAAGGCGGAGCTCCTCACCGTCATGAGAGTCGAACCAACCGCCCATCATTGATTCTCACGCTCCGTTACTCACTGGTCACGTTACGAGGTATCTGAGATGAGAGCACGTCACCGCGGTCAGCGGTTGAAAAGTCGCCCGAGTGAGTGCTTGTGGTTGCGAGCCGTAGGGCCCGGCTCTCACTTCGCTGCCGGCTCGGGCACAGGTCCCAGGTGAGGCAGTGAGCCCTTTCCAACCTGGGGGGTAAGGAGCTGGAGACGTGGCGAAGCTCCTGGTAGATGATTTCTCGACCAAGAGCAAGGGCATCGCCAGGAGCTTCGAGTGCTTGTCTGCCCATCCGCGATCGACCTGTCCAGTTCACACCTTCAGTTCCTGGCGCGGGAACTGACCACGAACCGGCGCCGCATCGGCAGCAGGTGGCGCAGACTCGACCCCGGCCGCCAAGCCCTGCTCGTGCTGGCGCACCTGCGCTGCGGCGACACCTATACCCTCCTGGCCGCCGGACTCGGCGTCGGCCTGGCCACCGTCTGCCGCTATAACCACGAAGCCGCCCAACTCCTGGCCGCACTGGCGCCAGACCTGGCCGACACGGTGAAAGTCGCCTCACACAAGCTCTCGAACCCGGCGCCGCAGTCGTGCTGTCCAATCTTGTGGGTCACTACGGCGCGCGTTTCGCGACCGCCGACCGATGGAGTATCTACAGGAACGGTGCGTTTATCGTCATGGCTCGCCAGGGGAGAGCGGTACACCCGTCACTGTGGAGCGCAGTCGCACCTCTGTGGGAAATCAACCCACCGGCACCAGCGTGACGGTTTCAGAGCACAAGATCGGTTACCTCGTAGCCTGCCCGGGGTGAACTCACCGGTTCCTCGAAACCGGCTGGGGGAGGAACCGGGGCTCGTCAGATGTAGAAGCCGCCCCATCCGTCGGAGGTCAAGACCTTGTTTCGGAGGCCAGTGGCGGCGGCATTGCCTCCTGTCGGTTGGTAATCGCGGTACGTGCCGCCGCCCTGGCCGGACCTCGGGGAGGGCACCACCCTGCGCAAGATCGTT
>NZ_BSTF01000015.1:0-218136 GCF_030269365.1 Lentzea sp. NBRC 102530 | reverse complement strand
TCGTTCTTGCGGAGGGCCGGACCTCGGGGAGGGCACCACCCTGCGCAAGATCGTTCTTGCGGAGGGCCGGACCTCGGGGAGGGCACCACCCTGCGCAAGATCGTTCTTGCGGAGGGCCGGACCTCGGGGAGGGCACCACCCTGCGCAAGATCGTTCTTGCGGAGGGCCGGACCTCGGGCGGGAGTACCAAAGGATGGGAACAGTGCTGACCTGCGGTTTCGTGCTGGCAGCCTAGTGGTGGAATCATCGTTCGGCCTGTCCGCGCCCGAGTAGTGGAGTGGTGTCGGGTCGCTCGGACCCGTCCCCGCTCTGGCGTTCCCGTCAAGCCGAATGAGCATGCTCGGCGTCAGCGAGAAGGGTGTCCAGATCGGTCGTCACAAACTGATCTTGGACACCCTTCGTCCGTCTTTAGCTACCGCCTCGACTTACGCGTCAATCGTTTAGCGGTTCGTCTTTGGCGATGGTCCGCCGATGTATCGGTCGTCCGCAGAGGCAGATCGGGCGGTTGCGCCGGTGGTGCCCGGGGTGGATTCGAAGGCGTAGGTGACTTCGTCGGCGCTGCGGTACATCACGACGACTTTGCCCGTGCTGAGCGCAACCATCGATGGTTCGGTGTCGGTTGGCCAGGCGTTGCCGCTGCGTGAGTCGGTCAGTTTGATCCAGCCGGCGAACGGGCCGTCCTGAGTTGTCTGCTTGTTGGTGTAGACGTAGCCGTCGTTGGCGCGGACGGCAAGGGTGATCCGTCCGTTGCTGATCACCGCAGCGGGAGAGCCGTTCGCAGTGATCCCGTCGATCGGGGCCCATGCAGTGTCGAGGCCAGTGGTGGTGTCCCGCACCGTGTGGATCTTGCCGTCGGCCCTGCGCGCGAAGATCTGCACCTTGCCGTCGGTCTTGACCACTGCGGCGGGTTTGCCTGTGATGGCGCCTGCGCTGACTGTTCGCACGTTGGTGAGTGCTCGGTTGACGTACCTGGAGGTGACGACGAAGCCGGAGGCTGTTGTCACCAGCACTTCGAGGTCGTCGTTACCTGCTGCGGGGAGGGCGGTCACCTCGCCGGTCAGGCCGGTGAAGCCGATCGGCGCCCAGGGCCACACGGGGCCGTCCACCACTTGCTGGCTGCGTGCCAGCAGTCGGCCCGCTTCATCGATCGCGAAGAACTGTGTGCGGCTGTCGCGGTATTTCGCGGCCTTGGCCGGGCCGACTGTCCAGCCGCCGAACGACGAGGTCGTGGGCCAGGAGATTCCGTCGGCGCCGCGCGTCGCCTCGAGGGTGTCGGTGTCGGTGCCGAGCACGTAGACGTTCGGCCTGCCGTCTTTGGTCATGATCGCGCTGGGGGTGGTGCTCACCGTGGCGGGAGAGTCGATCGCGGCGGTGTCGAGGAAGTCGATTGCTGAGCCTTGCCGCTGTGTCACGGCTTTGAGAGTGCCGTACGGATCGACGTAGAAGGCCTGGATCAAGCCGGGTTGACCTTCGATGAGGTCGCTTCTGGTCAGATCCTGAACGGGGCGCGGCGCAGGGCGTTGCGGGACCGGCAGTCCGCTGAGCGTACAAGCGTTGGACATCGCGCCGAGTTGCCAGTCGAGCCCCCATCCCTGGCCGATCTGAGTCTGCGTTGCCCAGGAATCGGTTGCCTCAGATCGCCTGTACCACCACAAATTGCCGTTTGTTTCGACTCCGTACAGCACGTCGCCGCCGGGGGAGAACACCCGAGGACGTGTGTTCCATCCGCTGCCGGTCATGGGCGTGATGTAGGTGATTCGGCGCTGAGATTCGGCGTGGTAGTGCGTTCGGTAGAGCTTGCCGCCGTCGATGTTGGCGTCACGTGCGTAGATCACGCCGTCACCAGCTGCCGTGATCAGGTTGAACCTGGTCCACCCGGTGGCGAGGATCCTCTTTTCCCACGTGGAGGATTGCTCGTTGAAGCGTGACCAGGTGAGATCGCCGTTGGCGGCGATGGAGTAGATGTCGCCCTTCGCGTCCACCGTGATGCGGTTCAGATATGCCGAGTTTCGATAGAGCTCCCAGCCAGTCCCCAGGCTGATGTAGGGATTTCCTCCGGGATTATCCCAGCCGCTTCCGGTATGCCGGTAGCGACGAAGCTCGCCTCCGTCCGTGATTTGGTAGAGGCGGCCGTCTGTGCCGCTGATCGAGGTTATCTGTGACCAGTTTCCGGCGAGTACTCGTTCCGTCTTCCAGTCGAAGGTTCCGGTTTCTGGAGTGTTGTGGAAGTACTCGCGAAGTTCGCCGCTGGGAAGCGTCGCGTAAATCGACGCGGACTCGCGGCAGCTGATCTGTTCGGCGGCTGCGACAGGCTGAACTGGCAAGATGAGCGACGTCACAGTTGCGGTGATGGCCACGACCGCGCTAGTACGCGGGTTGGGTCTACCAAATCTCTTCGGCTTCTGGTACACGATTTTCCCCCCAAAGCTACGTTCCTGCCCCTTGACTTCGATCGCGCGAAGCGCGGAGAAGGTTACCTCTTTGTCAAGTACTTGCGGTGTGCCTTGTGAATGCCGCACTCTTGGTTGCCGCGTAGCCGCTGGGGAGGCGCGCTCGCGGACTGGTAGCCATTCTTGGGGGGAAGCTGTGCCCAGAAGTCGGGGGATTGGTCTGTCGCGCACGAGAGCGGGCAGGCGAGCATCGGTTCTATTGATCGTCATCTTGGTGGTGATTGGTTTCTACGGCCCGCAGGCGTCTCAGCTGATGCCGCAGATGGCCGGGCTGCGCGAGCTGGCCGAGGCGAGGGCGCAGTCTCCGAAACAACAGTGGGGTACCGCCGATGGGCAGCCCCACGAGGTCACCGACGGGTTCCCCAACCAGGACGGCCCAGCTTCGCTGCAGAGCAAGTACCCGCGCATCGAAGCGCAGAACGCCGATGCTCCGCGCAACGAGGCGGAGGTGAGGTCCACCTCGCCCGACGTCCGCGGCTTCGACTCGTCCAGCAGCAAGGAACTGCCTGCTCAACGCAGCGAGCGGGAGCGGACGTTCCGCAACACGGATGGCACGCTGACGACCGAGTTCAGCCAGAGTGCTGTCAACTACCGCAAACCAGACGGCAGTTGGGCTCCGATCGACACCACGTTCGTCGGCGGTGGCGATGGCTGGCGCAACGCCGCGGACCAGATCGACCTGCGGTTGTCTCGCAACGCCAACGCGGACTCCATGGTGCGGCTGAAGTTCGACGACCAGCACGAGGTCTCGTTCGGACTTCAGGGCACCGCACCGTCCGCAGGGGTCGCGGATGGCAGCTCGGTGACCTACCCGCGAGTTCTGCCCGGTGTCGATCTGAAGTTCGAGGCGCAGGCGGGCGGCGTCAAAGAGGTCATGGTCCTGGAGTCGGCCGACGCGGCGCACTCGTGGACTTTTCCCCTGCGGCTCAAGGGACTGACCGCGAAACTGGTGGATGAGCAGATCGTGCTCTCCGACCGCGACGGCAAGGAGCGTGGCCGCTTCCCCCGCGGCTTCATGACCGACTCCAGCGTCGATCCGCGCACCGGTGACCCTGCGATCTCCCACAACGTGAAGTACCGCCTCGACGGCCAGAACCTGATCGTCGAGGCGGACTCCGCGTGGCTGCGTGATCCCGCACGCAAGTACCCGGTGCTGGTCGATCCCACGATCGAGAACCGCGGCACGTCGGACGCCCGGTTCTACCAAGGCGACTGGAACACCTATGCCGGTTCCGACCTGAAGGTCGGCAACAGCGGGGGCCTGAACTCCGCCGGCTACCTGGGCTTCGCCGGAGTCGAGAACACCCTGCGGAACCACAAGATCCACGGCGCAGCCCTTTCGCTCACCAACTACTGGTCGTGGTCCTGCAGCCCGAGCCCGGTCAGCGTGCATCCGGTGTTGGCGGCGTGGGGCGGCGGTGGCTACCCCGGTCCGGCCGTCGGT
The DNA here is from genome assembly GCF_030269365.1 of Lentzea sp. NBRC 102530. Taxonomy (GTDB): domain Bacteria; phylum Actinomycetota; class Actinomycetes; order Mycobacteriales; family Pseudonocardiaceae; genus Lentzea. The sequence continues at coordinate 214,242 of NZ_BSTF01000015.1, read as the reverse complement.
GGAGCGCTCACCGAGTCCAGCTTCGCCCACGGCTTCATCGCCCAGGGCCAGACACGGTCCAACTGCCCGACGGCGTCGGAACAGATCAACCTCGGTGTGGCTGGCCGGGACCTGATTCAGCGATGGGTCACCGGAGAACAAGCCAACCACGGGCTGAGCATCCGAGCGTCGGAGACGGACACCTACGGCTGGAAGAAGTTCACCGGTCGCGACACCGCGAACCCGCCCCGGCTCTACATCACGCACACGCCGTACGACGCGGAGTACCGCATCGACCGCGGTGTGCCGGAACCTCCGGTGCACGCGCAGAGCCACGGCTTCGTCAAGCTCACGGTGACCAATCGCGGTGCGGAGACCTGGACCCCGCAGACGTACGCACTGGGCTACCGCGCCTACACCGACCTGGGGAACCCGGTCCGCACCGCGGAAACCGCTCTCCCGCACGACGTTCCGCGCGGCGGTTCGGCGACGGTGGACGTGAAGATCGATCCGCTCGGTGCCGGCACCTACCTGCTCGACTTCTCCATGCTGCGCAAGGGAGGAGCCTGGTTCACCGACGAGCAGATCCCGCCCGCGCGGCTGGCATTCCGCGTCTACGACATCCCACCGGTGGTCAAGGCCCAGTACCCACCGAACGGCTACTCCTCCCCGGTGCTGACGCCTCAGCTGTGGACCGACGCGGTCGACATCGACTCGCCACCGGACAAGGCCTTGAAGTACCGGTTCGAGGTCTGCGAGTCCGCTGACAACGGCACCTTCGGATGCTTCGACTCCGGTCGCATCGACACCCACATGTGGACGATCCCAGCAGGAAAGCTGTTCTGGGGCAGGGACTACGTGTGGCGGTCGTTTGCCTACGACGGCAAGCAGGAGAACCTCGCCTTGCCGTGGAGCCACCTGCTGACCGCGGTACCGCAACCGAGCATCACCACGCACCTGGCCAACGCCCCGTACAACGGCGCGAACAAGGCGTTCGACCCGCAGAACGGTAACTACTTCTCGAGTGCCATCGACGTGTCGTTGTCCGGTGCCGGGCCGGAGCTCTCGGTCGCCCGCACCTACAACAGCCTCGATCCGCGCCGCGACCTGGCGTTCGGCGCGGGATGGTCGACGCGCTGGGACATGCGGGTGGTACCGGACAACGACGGCTCGGGGAACGTCGTCGTGACGTACCCGGATGGTCAGCAGGTGCGGTTCGGCCGCAACCCCGGCGGGGGATTCGCCCCGGCCCAGGGGAGGCAGGCCGACTTGCACGCGGAGCCTGCCGAGTTCGGCGGCGGCTGGATCATGGTCGACACCCAGTCCACCGCGTACCGGTTCGCGCCGGACGGCAAACTCACCAGGGTCACCGACCAGACCGGCCAGTTCGTCGACGTCAAGTACGACCAAGTCACGGGCAGGTTGGCAGAAGTCGTCAATCCCCGCAACGAGCGGAAGCTGAGCTTCGCCTGGAATGACGCGCAGCCGACGTTCGCGCCACACGTGCGGTCCGTGACCGTCGCCGCCGACGGGAACCAGCAGCTCACGTGGAGCTACGAGTACACCGGCGACAAGCTGATGAAGGCGTGCGACCCGAAGTCAGGGTGCACGCAGTACCAGTACGACCAAGGCTCGCACTACCGCAGCGCGGTGATCGACGCCAACCCCGGCTCGTACTGGCGACTCGGCGACCCCGCCGGCGACAAGATCGAGAGCCAGATTCGCGTCAACCTGGGCAAGGACGACGGTGTCTCGACCAACACGACCTGGGTTCCGGGCGCGATCGAGGGATCCCCGGACGGAGCACGTCAGTTCAACGGCTCTTCGTCGTTCGTGAAGCTGCCGGCGGGCCTGATCAAGAAGAACCGTGACCTCGCCGTGGAGATGTGGTTCAAGACCACATCCGGAGGCCCGCTGCTCGGGATGCAGCACTACGAGTTCAAACAGGGAGCCACCCCGTCTGTACCGCAGATGCCGGTGCTGTGGGTCGGCACTGACGGCAAGCTGCGCGGCAACTTCTGGAACGGCAAGGTCGAGCCGATCACCACGCCCGGCACGGTCAACAACGACCGCTGGCACCACGTCGTGCTGTCCGGATCCATCGGCACGCAGTCGTTGTTCCTCGACGGTCAACTCGTCGGTACCGCGCTGGGCGAGATCGACCACCTCACCATGACGAACAACCAGATCGGTGCGGCGAACACCGACGGCTGGCCGGGCCTTCCCGGCGGCATGCGGTACTTCTCCGGCGCGATCGACGAGGTGGCGTTCTACGAACACGCCATCGGCAGCACCACGGCGAAGCAGAACTTCGGCATGGCCAAGCCATCCGACCAGCTCACCAAGATCACGCTGCCCAGTGGCAGGATCGCCGCGACGATGGCCTACGACGTCGTGAACGACCGGCTGCGCGAGTACACCGACAGCAACGGCGGCCTGTGGAAGATCGCCGCCCCCGCGGTGACCGGCACCGAGCAGAACCTGGTGCGCACCACCATGGTCACCGACCCGGGCAACCGTTTCCACTACGCCGACTACGACCCGTCCCGCGGCCGCATCCTGCGATCACTCACACCCCTCGGACAGGGGGTACGACCCGAGGACATCCCCATCGGCGGCCCCGTGCCGCCCGGCGGCGATCCGTGGGGAGGCGGCCCCAACCGCGGCGCCGGTGTCCGGACGTTCGACTACGACAGCCGCGGGTTCGTCAACAAGATCACCGACGAGAACGGCAACCAGGTCGAGCTGACGAATGACACGCGAGGCAACTCGATCTCGCGCAAGACCTGCCGTACGACCAAGACTGACTGCCAGACGTCGTACTTCAGTTACTACAGCAACCCCAGCGACCTGACCGACCCACGCAACGGCAAGCTGCTCACCTCCGCAGACGGCCGCTCCACCGGACCGGACGACGCGACCTATCGCACAGCTAACACCTACACCGGCGTCGGCGTGCGCGGCCTGTTCGAATCACAGCGCCTTCCGGATGGATCCACGGTCCGGCACACCTACACCACGTCGTCGTCCTTCGGACCCGCCGGTCTGGTGGAGACGACGACCGACGGCCGCGGCGCGAAGACCTCGTACACCTACTACCGCTCCGGTGACCTGGAGTCGGTCACGAACGCGGCCGGCCTGGTCATGCGGTTCACCTACGACAAACTCGGCCGCAAGATCACCCAGACCGAGGTCTCCCAGGCATACCCGCAGGGGTTGACCACGACCTTCACCTACGACGAACTGTCGCGGCAGAAGACGATCACGCGTCCGGCGACCACGAACAAGGTCACCGGGGTCAAGCACACGCAGCAGACCACCTACGACTACGACGCTGACGGCAACGTCACGGCGGCCAAAGTCAGCGACCTGACTGGCGGCGACCAGACGCGGCAGGTGATCACCGAGTACGACGGCCACGGCCGGGCTGCACGAGTCACTGACCCCGAGGGGAACGTGACCACCAGCGGCTACGACAACTTCGGCAACCTCGCCTGGACAGTGGACGCCGTCGGCACCAAGTACGAGTTCGCCTACACCAGTCGCAACAAGATTGCCGAAGTGCGTCTGCGGGCGTGGCACGGCGACCCGGTCGGACCCGGCGGTCCGGGTGGTGACGGCGAGGGTGACCAGACCGTGCTCGACACGCTGGTGCTCAAGTCCTACGCCTACGACGTCGCAGGCAGGCTGAGTCGTGAAACCGACGCGATGGGCCGCAGCAAGCGGTACGAGTACTACAGAGACGACACCGTCCGCCGCGTCATTGCATCGAAGATCAGGGACCCATTCGACCCGTCGGGCGCGACCCGGGACCTGGTCTTGCAGGAGTTCGCCTACGACAAGGCCGGCAACCTCGCGCGTGTCGTGAACGCTGGCGGTCTGGTCGTCGAGAAGACCTACGACGCCGCGAACCGCGTCAAGACCGAGAAGGCTGACCCGGCCGGTCTCGCCCGCACCACCTCGTACGACTACGACGCGGGTGGCAACGTCACCAAGGTCGCCATCACCGGCAAGCCGTCCAACAGCGTGCACCAGGACGTCCAGCGGACCTTTGCCGTCGAGTACGGCTACGACGCCGCAGGACGACGCACCAGCGAAACCTCGTTCAACGGCACCGAACGCCTGACCACGACCAGCGTCGTCGACCAGCGAGGCCTGCTGCGCTCCGCCACCGACCCGCGCGGCACCGCCGCCGGCGCGGACGCGGCCGCGTTCACCACCGACTACGCCTACGACGAGGCCGGCCGCATGGTCTCCGTGGTGTCGCCGACGGTGCAGGTGGAGAACGGTGGCGTCGCGACGTCGAGCCGCCCGACCATCCACACCGGACTCGACACGTTCGGTGGATCGACAGAACTCAAGGACGCCAACGGAAACGTCAGCAAGCAGACGTTCGACAAGCTCGGCCGCGTGGTGCGGGCGGAGACACCCGAGTACACCAAACCGGGCACTGCCACGGCGACCCGCTCCGTCACCCTGACCGAGTACACGCCGCTCGGCGACGTTCGCAAGATCACCAATCCGCGCGGAGCCGTCAGCGAGTTCAGCTACGACCAGCAGCGGCGCCTCGTTGCGCACTACCAGGCGGACGCCACAACGGCCGGTCGGACCACGGGATCGTGGCTCTACAGCTACACCCGCTCCGGTGAGCGCCTGTCGATCACCGATCCGACCGGTGCTCGTGTCGAGTCGACCTATGACGATCTCGGCCGCCCGGTCACCTCGACGCAACTGGAGCGATTCCCGACCCCGTCGGCGTTCACGACGAAGACGACCTACGACGACGCGGGCAGCCCCAAGACGGTCACGTCCCCGTCGGACGAGGTCACCACCCTCTCGTACGACCCCTTGGGGCAGCTGACCTCATCCGTGGACCCGGCCGGCGTGGTGACCAAGCTCGGCTATGACAGCATCGGCCGCCAGTCCCGCGTGTCCGACGGTCTGAACCGCACCACGTTCCAGACCTACGACACCGCCGGACGACCGTCCACTCAGTACTCGCTCGACGCGAACGAGTCGTTGCTGCGCATGTCAAGCAACTCCTACGACCGCGCCGGCAACCTCGTGCAGACCACCGACCCGTTCCAGCGGGCGACCACGTTCACCTACGACGCGATGCGGCGCATCACCAGCCAGGTCGAACCCGTGGCCGACAACAAGACGATCACCACGTCGTTCGGCTACGACGCCGCGGGCAACCGCACCCGCTTCACCGACGGCCGCGGCAACGCGACCCTCTACACCGTCAACAGCCTCGGGCTCGGCGAGTCGACCATCGAACCCTCGACCACCGCACACCCGCAGCCCGCCGACCGCACGTGGACCGTCGGCTACGACCAGGCCGGAAACCCCGACCGCGTCACCGCACCCGGCGGCATCACCCGCACCCGAACCTACGACCTGCTCAACCGCCTGACCGGCGAGACCGGCACCGGTGCTGAGGAGTCGACCGACGCTCGCACCCTGCGCTACGACCTGGCAAACCGGATGGTCGAGTCGAGCGCACCCGGCGGCACCAACGTCCTGACCTACAACGACCGCGGCGCGCTGCTCACGACCGACGGCCCGTCCGGCAAGTCGTCCTTCACCTACGACCCCAGCGGCCGCATGGCCACCCGCACCGACGAGTCCGGCACCTCCCGCTACACCTACCTGCAAGGCCGCGCCGCGACCACACAGGACTCGGTGACCGGCGCCGTGCAGACGTTCGGCTACAACGAAGCCGGACAGGTCAAGACCGTCAGCTACGGCGCCGACCGCACCCGAACGTTCAACTACGACGAGTACGGCCGGCTCAAAACCGACACGATCACCGGCGCGGGAGGCACCGTCGCCGCATCGATCGGCTACGGCTACGACCTCGCGGACCGCCTGACGTCCAAGACGACCGCAGGACTGGCCGGCTCCGGCACGAACACCTACGAGTACGACCACTCCAACCGCCTGACGGCCTGGACGTCCAACGGCGCCCGCACCGACTACGGCTGGGACGACGCAGGAAACCGCGTACGTGCCGGAGCGAAGACCGCGACCTACGACCAACGCAACCGCCTGCAAAGTGACGGCGACTACACCTACAAGTGGTCCGCACGCGGCACCCTGGCCGCTCGCGTCTCCTCCGGCCTCGAGGAGAAGTACGGTTTCGACTCCTTCGACCGCGCCGTGCGCAATGGTGAGACGCGGTTCGCCTACGACGGCCTGGACCGTCTCAGCGCCCGCAACGGCAAGAATTTCACCTACGCGGGCAGCTCACTGGATCTCGTGTCCGATGGCGACGCGAAATTCAGCCGTGGGACCGACGGCTCGCTGTTGGCACTGGGCCAAGGCGACCAGAAGCGCCTGACCGTAAGCGACGGACACGGCGATCTCGTTGGTGGGTTCGACCCGGCTGGCCCCCTGCAAACGCTGACCGACAGCGCCGCGTTCGACCCGTTCGGCCAGGCGATCGCGTCCGCCGGTTCGAAACGATCGCTCGGGTTCCAGAGTGACTACACCGATCCCGCCAGCGGCGAGGTCGACATGGGAGCCCGCTGGTACTCGCCTCGAACAGGTGGGTTCACCGCGCGCGACAGTATCGCCCTGCCGTCATCGCCGTCCGGCCTAGCGAACCGCTACGCCTACGGCCTCGGCGCACCGACGAACTACAGCGACCCGGACGGCCATTGCCCCGCGGGCTACACCTCCTACTCGTACGGCGACAACAAGTTCTGTGACCGAAACGATGTCCACGACTGGGATGGCGTTCCGGACTGGTGGTGCACCTCCCAGACAGGTGGGTGTGGTGGCGGCTACAGCGAAGGGGGCTACTCGGACGACTTCTTCGGCGGCAGCGCGACCCCTGGAAACGCTGTTTCCGGCCAAGGAAACGGCTCGGGCAAGAACAACACCGGCGGCGTCGGCGTGTACCGGCCCGGACCGTCGCCGACTGACGTAGCGCGGACCGCGTCGGCGTCCGCCGCACGTAACAACCCGTTACCCCAGGTTCCGGCAGCGACGGCCCCGATCTTCACCGGCTCGGCGGGCGATTCGATGGCTCCGCCTGTGTCGTCCTCGCCTGATGTGCCTGCTCAGCAGGTGTCGGACAACCAGGTCGTGGATCAGCAGGAGTCCATCAAGAGGGACGTCGACAAAGTCACGGGCGGCGAGCCCGTGATCAAATCGGTCGGCGAACCGAAGGACATGGGCTTCTGGGAATGGGTCCAGAACGAGGTCACCAACATCGACTGGGCCGAAGCCGGTCACGCGCTCCTCGACGTCGTCGGCATGATCCCGGTGATCGGCGAGGTCGCGGACGGCATCAACGCGCTCTGGTACCTCGCAGAAGGCGACTACGTCAACGCGGCCTTGGCGGCCGCTGCCCTCGTGCCGTTCGCCGGCGCGGCCGTCACGGCCACAAAGCTCGTCGGTAAAGGCCTGCGGAAGTACGGCGACGAAGGAGTGGACGCTGCTACCAGCGTGGCCAGCTGCGTCCGGCCCAACAGCTTCGTTGCAGGCACGCCCGTGCTGATGGCGGACGGCTCCACCAAGCCGATCGAGGACATCCAACTCGGCGACAAGGTAGTGGCGACCGACCCGACAACAGGGGAAACGGGAGCTCGCGAAGTTACCGATCTGATCGTCGGCAACGGGTGGAAGGACCTGGTGGAGATCACCGTCGACGCAGACGGTTCAACAGGCGATCGTACGGGCGTAGTGACGGCCACGAGCAATCACCCGTTCTGGGGTCCAGACCGGGGCGTTTGGCTCGATGCAGAGGACCTGAACGCCGGTGACGACCTTCGCAGTTCTGACGGCTTGCTGCTTCAGATCGTCAACGTCACTTCCAGGACCGAGTACCGCAAGGTCTACAACCTCACTGTGGATGGTCTGCATACGTTCTATGTTGCGGCGGGCGCCCTAGCGATTCTTGTTCACAATGCCAATCTTCCCAATCAGGCGGCGTGTCCCACGCCGGGACTTTCCGTCCACGACATTCCAGCTGGATCGAGCGGAGGGCCGGGTGCATACCAGAGCATTCCGGCGAGCATGCGCGCCGAGTACGGGACGGGGGTGCAGTGGCATCCGCCGCTCAACCAAGTGCTGTGCTCGTACTGTCGCACGAACCTCGCGACTCCTATCGATCACGTTCAGCCGCGGGTTAACGGGGGAGATCTCACCGACCCGAACACCACGCCGGCTTGCACATTCTGTAACAGCTCCAAGCGTGACAGAGTAGCTCCGCTGAATCCGCCGCCGAACTACAGCGGACTCTGGCCTCCGCCGTGGTGGCCTGCAAACATGCAAGCGACTGTGGCAGTGCCAAGAGTGATTCCGTAGGTTGTATGCGGTGAGCTATGATGTGGCTCACCGCATATCATCGTCACCGACTTGGCAACGGAGGAATCGTGCAGGTCACGATTGATGGAGTTACGTACGTCAGCCACGAGGACCCTGTGTGGCGAGCTGAGAACAGCCACCTCGCGATGGTTGATCTGGCTCCGTTCGACCTCCAAGGAATGCGTGAGCAGCTGTGGCTTCGAGAGACGGTCGATGACGGTGAATACGAGATCTGTTGCCTTCCTTTCTATGCCTACGGTCTAGCTCTGGGTGACGTAGTGGGGAAGTCCGGATCGGAAAATGTGGGCACGGTGATTAGAAAGTCGGGTCGGCGCGTCCTTCGGATTATGTTTGCTGAGCCTCGCTTTCAGGAAGGAGACAGTAGAGCCGTGCTACGCGAGGTGCTGGACGCTGCGGGTCTCTTGAGTGAGTGGAACGGCGATCGATTTATTGCGATCGACGTTCCGGACATTTCGGTGATGCAGCCGATCTTCGACTCCGTTCAGGCTGAAATTCAGAATGGAACTGCCTTTTGGGAGTGGGGTGATTCCAGGGGGTTTGCGCAAGCCTGACGGAAGCTCATGGTTGCCACGGTGGTCCGCATTTCCTGTTTAGATAAGGCCAAGGTGCGCGTGCGTGAAAACGCTGCTAGGTCGTGTAATTATGGAAGAAGCGCCGATCTATTTTAGCATCGGCGCTTTCGGTGCTTTAAGCCTAATGCACTCCTTTAGGTGGATTGTTGGCGAGCATGGTCGGTCCTGATGCCGCGACGGTGAATCTGCTGGTCAGCGAGAACAAGGTGGGTAAGCCGATCTTCGAGGAAGTTCCGGTGGAGTCAGTCGACGGCTCTGCCGGGGTCCGGGTGCTGGCGACTCCTGGAATGGTCCTCAATATCGCGGCCGGAGACGTGATCATGCTGAATCCCGCTGACGGTACATTTACCACTTTGACTCGTGGAGGCAATGTGGGTGCGCATGTCTTTGCTGAGCATGAAGTGGCGGGCATGTATATCGAGGAGATTGAGGCTGGGGGCTCGACGGCAGGGTGGGCGGATTGAGTGCCTTCACGGTTCCCTACGGCCCGGGAGTTGTGGCATTGGAGGGAATCTTCAATCAGATGGTGGCGGCTGATTCTGAAGTTGAGTGGTACTTCTCGAACGTTTTGCCGATGACGGTACGCCTTTGAACTGGTGGCTGTAGCTGTTTATGTGATCCAGGCTTGGGTCACGTGTGACTGCTTCGGCCCGGCGAATTTTCCGGAGTTCGTGAAAATATCCGAGGAGCCCTATGCAGGAACTCAGTGTGACGCTTGAAGGCGCGTCTAGCTGGGGCTTGACCCTGAGCGCGCTCGGTTGCATCCATCGTGCATCGGCCGTCTTGGTGGCGGCTGGCGTCGTGGACGAGGAGGCGGTGTTGTTCTCTGAGGGCTCTTTGATGCAGTTGGGAGAGTCGCGTGACGTGCCTGCCGTGCTGGCTGCAGTGACGTCGAACCAGCGGGCGTTGGCGGTTTACTCGGCTGATTATCCGACGACCGCACTTGCGCTACCGAGACTGCAACGTCCCTAGGTTCCGCGCGAACATGACCGATCTCGACGGTGCGAGCTGGAGTTTCCACGTGAAGTGACCGTGCGGTGAACGGCTGGTGTCCGCGCTAGCTAGCCGCTTACCTGCTGCTCGGCGCCTGTGTACCCTGCTGGAACTGGATCGGGTCTGCTGCACGAGTAGGTGACATCTGAGTTGGCTTGCCGTGATGGTGAGCTGGGAGGATGTCGCTGTGCCCAGCCCTATCCCCAGGAGTTCCGTGACGATGTCGTGCGGGTCGCTCGGGACCGTGAGCCCGGTGTGACGGTCGAGCAGATCGCCAAGGACTTCGGGGTGCACCCGATGACGTTGTTCAAGTGGCTGCGTCAGGCCGAGGTCGAGGACGGCGCCAAGCCCGGTGCGAGCCGGGCCGAGTCGGCTGAGCTGCGTGAGGCGCGTAAGCGGATCAAGCTGCTCGAGCAGGAGAACGAGGTCCTGCGCCGGGCGACCGCGTATCTGTCGCAGGCGAACCTGCCGGGAAAAGGCTCTACCCGCTCGTGAACGAGCTGGCCGCGGACGGGATTCCCGTCGCGGTGACGTGCCGGGTCCTGAGGATCGCTCGACAGTCGTACTACCGGTGGCGTGCCCGCCCCGTCACCGCCACCGAGCTCGAGCGCGCTCATCGGGCGAACGCGTTGTTCGACGCGCACCGCGACGACCCGGAGTTCGGCTACCGGTTCCTGGCCGACGAAGCCCGCGACGCCGGCTGGTCGATGGCGGATCGGACCGCGTGGCGGATCTGCTCGTCGATGGGCTGGTGGAGTGCGTTCGGCAAGAAACGCGGCCGCAACGGCAAGAAGACCGGCCCACCGGTCCACGACGACCTGGTCCGCCGCGACTTCACCGCCACCGCGCCGAACCGGCTGTGGCTGGCCGACATCACCGAACACCGCACCGCAGAGGGAAAGCTGTATCTGTGTGCGGTCAAGGACGTCTGCTCCAACCGGATCGTGGGCTACTCGATCGACTCCCGGATGAAGTCCCGCCTCGCGGTCACCGCGCTCACCAACGCCCTCACCCGCCGCGGTGAGGTCGCCGGCTGCGTGGTGCACACCGACCGCGGATCCCAATTTCGATCAAGGAAATTCGTCCGTGTTCTCGTGCGCCACGGGCTGACCGGCTCGATGGGCCGAGTCGGTGCTGCGGGCGACAACGCGGCCATGGAGAGCTTCTTCGCGTTGCTGCAGAACAATGTCCTCAACCGGCGTACGTGGACCACGCGCGAGGAACTGCGGATCGCGATCGTGACTTGGATCGAGCGCACTTACCACCGTCGCAGGCGCCAGGCTGCCCTCGGCCGGTTGACCCCCATCGAATACGAAGTAATCATGTCCACGCCAGCCAGTCAGGCTGCGTGACTACCACTGTCACCTACTCGTGCAGCAGACCCACCTGCGTATCCATCCGGTGACGTTGTCGAAGTGGGTCAAGCAGGACCGGATCGATCGTGGCGAGATTCCCAGCACCCCGAGCAGCGAGTCCGTCGAACTTCGTGCCGCTCGACAATGGATTCGGGAGCTCGAGACCGAGCTGTTGATCGTGCGTCAGGCAGCGACGTTCCTGGGGACGGATCGCCCTCGCCCACAAGGTTCTACCCGGTGATTGACAGGCTTGCCGACGCCGGGATCCCCATTGACCGATGCTGTCGCGTCCTCGGGGTCGCTCGCCAGAACCACTACAAGGCCAGACGAACTCCGACCACGCCGACCGAGCTACGACGTCGCTGGCTGACCGGAGTGATTCGCGAAGTGCACGTCGCCTCACGCGGCACCTACGGGTCCACGCCGAACTCACCCTGGGCATGGGCATCACCGTCTGCGAACGCACTGTCTGGCAGCTGATGAGCCAGGCCGGCATCCACGGACTTCCCGGCCCGGCACGAGTCAAACAGCTCCGCGGCGTCGCCACCGCCGGCGACTTGGTGAACCGCAAGTTCCACCGGCTGAAACCGAACGAACTGTGGGTCACCGACATCACCAGCACAGGACAAGGGAAGGATGGCTCTACTGCGCCGCGGTTCTCGATGCGTTCAGCCGTCGGATCGTGGGCTGGTCGATCGACTCCACACAGGACTCAACCCTGGTCGTCAACGCACTCGACATGGCCATCCGCAACCGGCGCCCCGAGCCCGGCGGCATCGTCCACGCCGACCACGGAACCCAGTTCACCTCCTGGGTCTTCGGCGACAAGATCCGCTCAGCCGGTCTGCTGCCATCCTTTGGAAGCGTGGCGACGGACTCGACAACGCGATGATGGAATCCTTCTGGTCATCGATGCAGATCGAGCTACTGAACCGTCAACGATGGAAGACCCGCGTGGAGCTGGCCAACGCGATCTTCGACTACATCGAGATCTTCCACGACCGCCGCCGACGGCACTCCGCCCTCGGCTACCTCAACCCAATCGAGTACGAACTACGCTCCGACCACGACACCATCACCGCTGCCAGTTAGCCACAACGACTGGAACCCTTCCGGTGGGGCAGGTCAATCGGCATCGCGACCGTGGTCGTCGTGGTCGGGAGTCTGGCCTCGAGCCAGCAGGCCGTCGTCGACGAGCTGGCGGCTGGGGCCGAACCTGCTCAAAGCACAGGCGGTGCCCAACCAGGCGAGCGGCGAGCGGGCCGGGGATGCCGGTCGAGTCCGTCTCGATGGCACGCAGGGTCGGGCCCGTCGAACAGGTGAGCGCCGTCGCGAACGTGCACGCCGCGGTCGCGCGCACCGGCCTCGGTGGTGAGACCGGTGCGCTGACGACACCGGCGGTGACCTCCGATCTGTTGGAGGTGCTGGAAGGCAAGGTCCGCTCCGGCACGTTCTTCAACGGTGCCAACGACAAGTTCCCGACCGTGGTGCTGGGCAGCAAGGCCGCGACCTGGCTCGGGATCACCGAGGTTCCGGCGGCACCTCCGCGGATCGCCTGGCGAACAAGTGGTTCACCGTCGTATACGTGCGGTCCTCCGAGCCCGCGATCGACAGCGTGCGCGCGGTTCTGCCGCGCACCCTCGATCCCGAACGGCCGGGCCAGGTCCAGGTCAGCAGGCCGTCCGACGCGCTGGCGGCCAAGCGGATCACGCAGAACGCCTTCGGCACGCTGCTGTTGGGGCTTGCGGGGGTGGCGCTGCTGGTCGGCGGCATCGGCGTCGCGAACACCATGGTGATCTCCGTGCTCGAGCGGAGGGGCGAGATCGGGCTGCGCCGCGCACTCGGTGCGGGCAGGAGGCAGATCCGCTGGCAGTTCCTGGTCGAGTCGGTCGTGTTGTGCGTGCTGGGTGGTGTTTCCGGTGGTGCTCCCGGACTGCTGGCCACTGCCGGGTACGCGCATGTGCAGAACTGGCCTTTGGTCATTCCTGCTACGGCGATCCTCGGTGCCTCGGTGACGATCGGTGTGCTGGCCGCCGTCTATCCCGCCGTCAGAGCGTCGTCCTTGACCTCCACGGAGGCGCTCGCATCGACCTGGTGCACGCCGTCGGCGTGACCCTCCGCTGCCTCTCGTCAGCTAGCTGCCGGAATGACGTGCGCCCTCGGTTCTGGCGTTCTCCGCGATGGCCTGCAGGGCGGCGATGTGGTCCGCGAGTGCGTTGCGGCCGGAATCGGTGAGGCTGATCCAGGTTCTGGGCCGGTTGTTGACGTAACCCTTGCGGACCTCGACGTGATTGTTCTTGGAGAGCGTCGTGATCTGCTTGGAGAGCGCGGAGTCGGAGAGCTTGACCGAGTCGCGGACGAAGCCGAAGTCGGCCCACTCCGCCGCGGCGAGCAGCGAGACGATCGCCAGCCTCGTCGGATCCAGCAGGAGCTGGTCAAGCTCGGCCACCACTCACCTCGTCTTGCTTGCGCAGCATCCACAGCTGGAGTCTGGGGCCGAGAAACGCGATGTAGAGCCCAGCCAGCGCACCATAGTAGATGGTGGCGTGCGGCGGATGCAGCACCAGGACGAGCACGACCCCGCCGATCGCGATGACGAGCAGCGGGACGATGCGCAGCAGCCGCCACTTGAGGTTGGTCGGGACACTGCGGTTCGACACCGCGACCGAGCGGCCGAGCAAGCTGCCGCCCATCCGTGTGCGCATGATGAACGACAGCGCCAGACAGGTGATCACGAACGGCCAGTGCAGCCAGCCCCGTGCGGCCGGGAAGAGGTCGATCGCCGTGCAGTAGAGGAAGAGAGCGAGGCCGCAGCCGATCCACAGCCGACGAGATCCCACGGCGGACTTGATCACCTGCTCCCGGCTCTGCCGGATTGTGCGCAGCGCGGCCGCCGCTTCCTCGGGCGTTGGCTCGTTCACCGGTGCTGCTCCTTCGTCTGTTCCGCGTCCTTGTTCAGGGTGCGCAGGATCAGCCATTGATCAAACCACGCTCCGGCCGTGGTCAGCACCAGCAGGGCCAACCCCATGATCAGGTGGGCGTAGCTGTGCAACGGCGCTGAGCTGTCCACCAGTCGGGTCAGGACCAACTGGAGAACCATCCGGACCGCGAACAGCGCCGCCGCCAGCAGCCGCGCGCGTTTCGACCGCCACACGGAGCGGATGAACTCACGACGACGCGAAAGAACCGTGAACCAGACGATGACGTGCGCCGTGACCAGTACGAGTGGCAGTGCCGCGACCGCCGGGTGCGTGACGATGAACTGCTGGCTGAGGTCGAAGCTGGCGACGAGTGCGCCCGCCAGCACGAAATACCACGGCGGAAGGCCCTTGACCTGCGGTTCGGCTGACTTCCGAGTGTGGCTGCCGGCTGTGTGCACCATGCCTTCATCCTCTCTGGGAAAGTACTTGCCTGAGTGGAAAGTATCGGACACTTTCCACTCAGGCAAGTGGTCGCCGGGGCCAGTCCGGCGTTTGCGGACGAGATCGGCCTGGTCAGCGAGGGGACGAGGACATCGCTGTGAGGGCACGAAATCCGAACAGGATCCGCACAAGCGGATGCCAGCGTGTGGACGTGAAAATCAAGAAGGCATCGACTCGTGTCCTGGCGATCGCCATGCTCATGTTGACGTGCCAGACCGTTGCGGCACAGGCGGATCAGCAGCAGGTGCGACTGCAAGCCGACCGGAAGCTCTTCCTCGCGAACATCGACGACGATGCCGGCGTGTGCCGTGAGCGTGCTCGCACCCTCGTCGCTGAGGCGGTTGCCCGTGAGGCAGCCGCCGACCAGCGCTACTACCAGGAGCGAAAGGAGCTGCAGAAACTCGCCGAGACCGAACCCGAACGTGCCGAGCGTGAGTTCCGAGAGCTCGAGCGGGGTCATCGGCTCGCGCAGAACCAAACCGATCGAGACCTGGCGGCGTGCAACGACGCCGCCGACGAGATCGTGAACGGCACGCGTGACGAGGCCGACCTGACCGGGCTGAGCATCGCCCCGGTGTCCACATCGGAGCCCGGCAGGCTCACCGTCCAGGGTTCGGAGAACGTGCGCCTGTTCATCAAGCGCGCTGGAGCCTGGGAGGTCGTTCGGCCCGGAGAGGAGTTGTCCCCTGCGGAGCTCGAACACGGTGCCGACCTGGCGATCGAGGGGCGTGACGTCGTGCGGGACAGGGCGGTCTGGGACGGCCGGGTCACGGTGACCCTGACCGTGGGCGGCGACTCCAGTTCGGTCCAGCTGCACCAGGCTCCCGTGCTCACCGCGGACAACACGCTGCGCCTGGAGAACGTGTTGATCTCCGATCGGCGTGCGAACGGCCAGCAGCAGGCGCGGTTCGACCAGGACGTGTCCAGTGCGGTGCAGGCGAACGGTGTCGGTTTCACCAGGGTCTCGACGGGTGACGACGACAAGTGGATGCAGGACGTGCTGGAACCCGCCTACAGCAGCGTTCCGGGCCCCGACGGCGAGCCGCACGGCATGCGGGTGCTCATCCAGTCGACGAACGACATGCACCGCAAGGCTTCCCGCGTCGCGTTCACCGAGTTCGCGGGTTCCGACGTCGCCGCCATCCACATCGGACACGTGCCGGTGCCCGGTGAGAACCCGAGCCTCGACTCCGCGGGCAACCTCGAGACCGTTCCACCAACGCCTCAGCACCCCAACGGCCGCATCATCGTCGGCGCCGAGGAGGGCAAGGGCCCTGCGGCCGAGTTGCTCCTGCTGCTCCGCTCCCAGGGCGCGCAGCAGCCGATCGAGCTCGACACCTCGTGGCTGGAGATCGGTCACGTGGACGAGTTCGTCCAGTTCCTGCCCGTGCCTGGCAGCCGGCTGGGGTGGCGAGCGATCGTCGCCGACCCCCGCAAGGGCCTGCGACTGCTCGAAAGGCTGCGCGACGAGCACCCCGACGACGTGCTGCACGCGGGTCTGCCGGAACTGACGTGGCCGGACGACCAGCACATCGACCAGCGGACGATCGGGGAGTTCCTCGGGGACGAACAGTTCCTCCGCACCAACGACAAGGCCGCCGCGAAGATCGAGGCGAACCTCGCCGTGCTGGGCGACGAGGTGGGGCTGACCGAAGAGGACGTCGTGCGAATCCCGTCGCTGTTCACCTACAAGACGATGACCTACAAGCTGCTCTTGTCCTCGATCAACGTCATGCCGGCCGGTGAGGAGAAGCAGAAGGCCGAGGCGACACTGCGCGCGATGGACGCGGCGGGGGCGGAGATCCCCAACACGGTCAACGGGCTGGTCCTCAACAACAACGCCTACGTCGCTCCACAACCCTTCGGTCCTCAGGTCGCCGGGCGGGACGTGTTCGCCGACGCGATCACGGACGCGTTCGCGAGCACCGGTTACCGGGTGACGTACGTCGACGACATCCGCTACCCGCACATCGAGGAAGGGGAGATCCACTGCGCCACCAACGCGTTCCGCGCGCTTGACCGCAAGTGGTGGAGCTAGGAGTCGCACGACTGGCGAGGGCAAGCGGTTCACGCCGAACCTCGTGCTGATCACGCAGCGGCAGGCCAAGGGGTGGGGACGCGACCGGCTCGCCAGGGAGTTCGAGCGGATCGGCCGGCAGCGGGAACTCACGACGCCTGAGCTGGGCGCGATGACCAAGGCGATCTACCGGCACGAGACGGGCAGAGCCGCGGTGCGCGACGAGGTCTGCGTGCGGTTGTACTGCGCCGCGTTCGAGGCCACACCGCACGAGCTGTTCGGCACGCTCAGCGCCGGCGTGGCGGGCCATCAGGCCTGCGGCCTCACGAGCCACAAGTTCGTGCCGGTGCATCTCGGTCCTGAGCTGCTTCTGAAGCTCATCGAGCGCGCGAACCTGATGCCCGGTTCGGTGCAGTGGGCGGACTGCCACGTCGGAGAGATCGAGCATCCTGGTGGCCGTTGCGAGCTGTACGCGTTCCCGTGGGGCGTTGCTGTCTTCCACCTGGCCGAGGAGCTGAGCGTGCCGAACATCGCCAGCCTGGCGGTGTGGCTGCGCGAAGCGACCGGCTCGGACACTCCCGTCGCGCATTACGTGCTGTCCGCTCACTGGGTGCACGAATCACCATGGAGCGGGCTGGAACTCGAAACCGCGATGCGGTTGTTGAGCATGCCGCGTGTGCTGCTCGACCGCGGGACGGAGGAGGTAGGCCCGTTCTTGCACCACGCGGAGCTGGTGGAGCAGACGTTGTTGCGTGATGGCTTCAGCGACAGCCGGATCGACGAGTTCGGCATCCGCGGCCTTTCCACCGGATGCGCGAGCTGGGCAGGCCTCAGCTACTTCCCGCAGGCGACCGGGTGAGCACCTCGGGCATCCCCACGCCGCTCTCGGCGACCACGCTCAGGCCCGTGCGGTGTGGCGGGAAGCTTTGGAGTTGTATCGAGGACAGGGGCGCGACGCCGACGCCGAACGGGTGCTGCGACAACTCGGCGCGCTCTCCGAGACAGGGGAGCAAGGCTCGTGCTGCTGCTGACAGCCGTCAACCCGTTCGTCGCCGGCATCGCCCGTCACGCCCTGGCGCGGCTATTCGCGGAACGTACCGGGTGACACCCCGGTCTCCCGAACGAAGAACTTCGTGAAGTTCGTCGCCTCGCTGAACCCGAGCCGGTGCCCGATCGCGGCGGAGGACAGATCGGTGT
Source organism: Lentzea sp. NBRC 102530 (assembly GCF_030269365.1). Lineage (GTDB taxonomy): Bacteria > Actinomycetota > Actinomycetes > Mycobacteriales > Pseudonocardiaceae > Lentzea. Next base: position 196,370 of record NZ_BSTF01000015.1, on the reverse strand, counting down.
GCACGAGCAGCCGCTTGGCCTCCAGCGTCACGCGGGCGTCGATCAACGCCTTCGCGGACTGCCCGGTCGCGGTCAGGCAGATGCGGTTGAGGCTGCGTGTCGAGTAGCCGATCCTGGCCGCGTACTCGGCGGCGCTGCGCGTCTCGCTGAAGGACCGCTCCAGCTCGTGCTGGAAGCGCTCGAACCGGGGATCGTGTCGCGGGGCGTCACCGGGTAGCCGAGCGACGCGCAGCAGCAACGCGCCCAGCAGTTGGCGCAACAGGTCGACCGGTTCGCCGGTGAGCAGGTTGCGCCGGTACTCCTGCCGCAGGTCCTGCACGGCCCGGTTGAAGACCGCCACCTCCGCCGTGGGGACGGCGTGCAGCACCGGGCCGAACGGGTCGAGCACCGGCGGTGGGAACGCGGGGGTGAAGAGCACCAGGGACGCCTCCGCCGAACCGGCCGGCAGGCGGAGCACGCGGCCGGGGGTGATGTGCAGGAGCGTGCCTGGGGTGCACGGGTGGTCCACGAAATCGACCATGGTCGTGCCGGTACCCGCGGTGAAGAGGAACAGCTGGTGGAAGTCGGTGCGGTGCACCTTCGTCAGCGTGTCCTCGCTGAGGCGGCGGCGGAGCACGCCCAGGTCGAGCGCTTCGAAGCCCAGCTGCCCGCGATCGGGGTTGCTGAAGCCGAACTGGGCGACGTGTCCACTTCTGACCATGGTGAGGCGTGATCCTACCTCGATCGGACGCGTCCGGGAGAGCACAGTCTGAGCCATGGACAACAAGGAAATCGTGCTCAAGGCCGCAGGCGAACTGTTCGGCGACAAGGACCCGTCCGCTGTGGACCGCTGGGTGGCGCCGGACTACCGCCAGCACAGCTCACTCGCCGCGGACGGACCGGAGGCGCTGCGCGGCCTCGTCGCTGGCCTGCCGGAGGACTTCCGCTACGAACCGGCCCGCGTGATCGCGGACGGCGATCTCGTCGCGCTGCACGGTGTCTACCACGGCTTCGGGCCGGAGCCGCTGGTCGCGTTCGACCTGTTCCGGGTGCGGGACGGCAAGCTCGCCGAGCACTGGGACGCGCTCACGCCCGTCGTCGCGACCACCGCGAGCGGACGGTCCCAGACGGACGGTCCCGCGCAGCCCACCGGTGCCGACACCGAACGCAACCGGGAACTCGTCAAGGAGTTCGCCCAGCGGATCCTGCAGGACGCCGACTACTCCGTGCTGACCGACTACGTCTCCACCGAGACCTACCTGCAGCACAACCCGGAGGCCGCCGACGGCCTCGACGGGTTCGGCGCCGCCGCCGCGACCTGGGCCCAGCAGGGCAAGAACCTGGTCTACAAGACCGTGCACCAGGTCGTGGCCGAGGGTGACCTCGTGCTGCTGCAGTCGGAAGGCGAGTTCGGCGAGCCCGTCGCGTACTGGGACCTGTTCCGCGTGCAGGACGGCAAGATCGTCGAGCACTGGGACGTCATCGCACCGATCCCGGCCGCGTTGCCGCACGCCAACGGACTCTTCTGACGTGCTCACGACCCTGCCCGACTACCGGCGCGCGGTGGCGCTGGACGAGCCCTTCCGGCCGTTCAGCGCCCCCGCCCCCGCCGGGGAACTCGAAGCGCTGACGAACCTCGCGCTGCGGATGCTCGGCGACGACCCCCGGGTCGGCCGGTTCCGGTTGCCGGAGAACGTGCGGGAGCGGCGGCGGATGCTGCGGGCCGTGCTGACCGTCCGCGAGGCCGCGCCGTTCGATCCGGAACTCGTCGCCGTGCTCGACGCGCTGCTCGGCGGCGAACGACAGCCGGCGGCCGACGTCCGGAACCTGCCCGGGCCGATCTCGGTGTGGCGCGGAGACATCACGCGGTTGATGGCCGACGCGATCGTCAACGCCGCCAACGACGCGATGCTCGGCTGTTTCCAGCCGATGCACCCCTGTGTCGACAACGCGATCCACGACGCCGCCGGACCACGGCTGCGGGCCGACTGCCGCCGGATCATGGACCTGCAGGGCACCCCGGAACCGACCGGCACCGCGAAGATCACCCGCGGCTACCACCTGCCCGCGTCGTTCGTGCTGCACACCGTCGGCCCGATCGTGCGCGGAGACCTGTTGCCCGCCCACGGAAGCGCGCTCGCCGACTCCTACCGGGCCTGTCTGGACCTCGCGGCCGAGGTTCCGGCGATCCGCACGATCGCGTTATGCGGCATCAGCACGGGGATCTTCGGCTTCCCGAAACGGCCGGCCGCGCGGATCGCCCACGGCACGGTGCGGGACTGGCTGGCCGCGCACCCCGGCCGGTTCGACCGGGTGGCGTTCGTGGCGTTCGGCGCTGAGGACGAAACGGTCCACCGGGAGATGTTGTGACACTGGAAAAGTGGCTGGACGAGGCCGATCGCGTGTTGATCGCGGCGGGCGCGGGACTCTCGGCGGCGGCGGGGTACGACTACACGGACACCGAACGGTTCGCCGAGTTGTTCCCGGTGCTGCACGACAAGGGCCTGTGGGCGCGGTACCAGTTGATCGGACTGCCGCTGCCGCCGAAGCTGCTGTGGGGCTACTGGTCCGTGCACGTCGACGACATCCGGTTCGGTGACGAGCCGAACCCCGTGTACCGGCGTTTGCGGGAGTTGGTCGGCGCTCGCGACCACTTCGTCCTGACGTCCAACGTGGACGGACTGTTCGACCGCAACGGGTTCGACGCGGAACGGATCTGGACCCCGCAGGGCGACTACGGCAGATACCAGTGCGAAACACCGTGCACCCGCGAGACCTGGCCGAGCAAACCGATCATCGACGCCGCGCTCGCCACCTACGACCGGTCGACGGGCGAGGCCACCGCTGTGCCGTCGTGCCCCCGCTGCGGGGGAGAGGTGTTCCTCAACGTGCACAAGGGACCTGAGTACGTCGCCGACCACTACGTGTCGGCGGGACAACGGCTGCGCGACTGGCTGGACGACGGCGTGCTCGTGATCGAGATCGGCGCCGGGTACAGCACGCCCGGGGTCATCCGCACCCCGGTCGAGTCGGTGGTCCGGGGACTGCCGGGCGCGCGGCTGGTGCGGATCAACCGGGACCACGCCGAGGTACCGGCGGATCTGAACGGACGTGCCCTGAGCGTGCGGGCCGATGTGGCGGAGGTGCTGGCATGAGGATCACGGCGGCCGTGGTGGCGGAGAGGCACGGCGACTTCGAGTTGCGCGAGGTGCTCCTCGACGAGCCGCGCGACGGGGAGGTGCTGGTCCGGGTCGTGGCAGCGGGGATCTGCCACACGGACTCGATCACCCGCCACGGCGACCTGCCGTTCCCGCTGCCCGGCGTGCTCGGCCACGAGGGCGCGGGTGTGGTCGAGGCGGTCGGGCCGGGCGTGTCCGGGGTGGCGGAGGGAGATCACGTCGTGCTCGGCTGGCCGTGGTGCGGCGAGTGCCGCAACTGCCTCGACGGCCAGCCGCGCTACTGCCTGCGGCTGGGCGACCTGTTGGTGGGCGGCGGCCGTGACGACGGGTCGACCGCGTTGCGCGCACTGGACGGATCGCCGCTGGCGAGCCACTTCTTCGGGCAGTCGTCGTTCGCGACGCACGCGGTCGTGCCCCACCGCGGCCTCGTACCGGTCGACGGGCCGTTGGAACTGCTGGGGCCGATGGCGTGCGGGCTGTCCACCGGAGCGGGCGCCGTGCTGAACGTGCTGAAGCCGCACCCCGGTTCGTCCCTCGTGGTCTACGGCGCCGGCACGGTCGGTCTGGCCGCGATCATGGCCGCGGTCAACAGCGGGGCCACCCGGATCATCGCGGTGGACCGGCACGAGTCCCGGCTCGCGCAGGCACGGCGGTTCGGCGCCACCGACACGGTGAACGCCGCCGTGGACGACCCCGTCGCGGCGGTGCACGAGATCTGCGGCGGGCCCGCGGACTTCAGCCTGGAGTGCACCGGGATCGTGGCGGTGTGCCGGCAGGCGGTCGACTCGGTGGGCATGCGCGGGGTGTGCGCCTTGATCGGTGGGGCGCCGGCAGGGGCGCGGCTCGAACTGGACCACCTCAGCACGTTGTGGGGCAAACGCGTCATCGGTGTGCTCGGCGGTGAGGGGCGCGGCACGTCGCTGATCACGACGCTCGTCGACCTCCACCGGCAGGGCAGGTTCCCGTTCGACGGGCTCCTCACGCACTTCCCGTTCGACCGCATCGGCGACGCGCTGCACGCCGCCGAGACGGGCGAGGTGATCAAGCCGGTGCTGCTGATGCCCTAGCACGGCTTGCGCGGACGTGGTGACCGCCTCGATGTGATCAGCCGCGCCACAGGTGCGGTGTCAGGCGCTGCCCGGCACGCCGACGCGCTGCACCAGGCGGCCACCACCGATCCCGTCTCCGCAGTCACCACGCGGGCCGTGACGGCATCGGCACGCAGCGGGGACGGGCGGGCCGCTCCCCCGCCGGCTTACCTGCTCGTCGCTGAGCAGTGCCCCTGGCGACAGCACGACATCACCGACGACATGGGCATGAACGGCCTCACATTCGGTGCTTGGCAAGAGGCGAACGCGAGAATCCCCCTTCCGTGCAGTGTGATCGTCCGTACTTTGACGCGGTCCGAACCGGCCCACTTGACTCGTTGCCGCCCAGGCGGACGTCGGGGAGTGGGAAGGGGCGCGGTGGACAAGCCGGATCTGGTCAGGGAGTCGGCTCTGGGGGGACGGCTGGTGTTGTGGGAGGAGTCGGCCCGCGACGGCGCGCAGGGAAAGACTTTGATGAGCGCGGACTTCCGCGTGCGGCTGGCTCGGGAGCAGGGGCGGATGTTCGGCGGCGACGGTCCGCGCCATGTGGTGTTCGCGGCCGGCTTTCCCGCTGTGTGCCAGGAAGAGTTCGATGCGACGCGCCGGGTGGCGCTGGAAGCCGCCGGCTCGGTGAGTCCGGCGGCAGTGTGCCGGGCCACCACCGCTGATGTGCAGCAGGCGTGTGAGGCCGTTCGTGGTGCTTCGAACGCACGGGTGATGATCGTGGTGCCCGCGTCCGACGAGATGGCCGACGCGATGGTTCACCAGCCCGCTCAGGTGGCGTTGGCCGACGCGGTGTCCTTGGTGCGTCAGGCCCGTGCCCTCGGTGTATTCGCCGATGTGTGCTTCGCGGACGCTCCGCGTGCGGATGTCGACGTCCTGGCTGCCGCGGCCACCGCGCTGACCGCGGCCGGTGCCGGCGTGATCGTCGTCGCCGACACCACCGGAGACCTGCTCGTGCAACGGTGCGGGGAGTTGTTCCGGCAGTTGACCGAGCGGGTGGGCGCTGATGTGGTGCTGGCCTCGCACCTGCACAACGACCTGGGTTTGGGGCTGGCGAACACGCTGGCGGCGGTGGGCGCGGGTGTCCGCGTCGTGTCGAGTTCATGGCTGGGTGTGGCCGAGCGCAGCGGCATGGTCGCCACCGAACAGCTGTTGTTCTTGCTGGCGCACCGCACCGCCGAACTGGTGGGCGAGACCGACCTCTGGCACACCGCACCGGATCTGGCCCTGATCCCCGCGATCGCACGCCAGGTTTCGGCTGAGATCGGACTGCCGCTGACGGTGACCACGCCGATCGTCGGAACCGGGGTCGGCACGATCTCCACCGGCACACCGTTCGTGCGGCCGAAGGCGTTCCAGCCCTACGACCCGGCCGTGCTGGGCATCGAACCGACGGTCGTGCTGACCCATCTCGCCAGTGCCCGTGTCCTGCGTGCGGTGGCTGAACGAGTGGGGGTCACCCTCGACCGCGCGGAGACGACCGCGGCACTGGCGTGGGTGAAGGCGGAGGCGTTCAGCCGCAACGAGGCCGTCATCCCGGACGAGGACTTCGTCAGGTTCGTCAGCGGCCTGCGCACGGCGGCCGGGGCGGTGCGGGCGGGAGATCCGGTCGTGCTGCCCAACCCGTTCCCGCTGACCTCGGTCATCGCCGCCACCACCGCCGAGGTGGTGAACAAGGCGAAAGGACGTCCCGCGGACCAGCCGGTGGCCCTCTGGGTCGCCGAGGACGAACGCTGGGCCGAGTTCGCCGAAGCGGTGGACCTCGACGAGACCACTCGGCGGTTCGCCCGCGAGTTGCTCGTGCGCGAACGGCTCACCCTGCTGCTGCCCCTGCTGCCCGGACGTGTGCCGGACTGGGCCCGGCAGTCCACTCGCGACGGCCATGTGCTGGTGTTCGGTGCCTGCTGGGCCCCGCTGCGTCCTGTTCTCGACGGCGTCTGGCCGTTGCACGTCAGCAGTGCCAACCTCACCGGATCCCGACCCGCGGCGTCTCCAGCCGAAGCACGGGCGATGTTCGCTCCCGAGGTTCACGTCCTCGACGCTCTCGCGGGCGCGCCGGTCATGGGCAGGGCGGCCACGACGACACTGAGAGTGGGCCGCGACCGGGCACTGGCTCACGCCCGCGACGGCGCGCAGGACCGCGGTCACGAAAGCCCGGATGCTTACATCACGTACCTGCGGGCCACCTACAGCGATGTTCGGTGACGGGCATCTCCGTGTCCGGCGGGGCGATCGTCGAGAACCATCGACGCGTTTCGTGCGCCGGTGTTCGAGCAGACAAGAGGAAGGTGGGTCGATGATCTCGGTTGACCGGGTCCGGGTGGTGGCGCTCAGGGGCGGAGACGACTGCGCGTGGGACATGTCCTTGGTCCACGGTGTGCTGGACATGCGGAGCATCGTCACCACCTATGACCACGAGCAGGCGTGGTACTTGGCCCGAGGAGGTGTCCGGCTGGTCCGGCTGACCTTCGACCGAACCGACGGTTCGGCCGAGATCGCGGCGGTCCGTGCGGTGGGAGACTCCCCGTCCGAGTTCGACGTGGTGCGGTCAGAGACCCGCTGGAAGGACTCGTGCAGCGAGGTCGAGCTGGGGTTCCTGGTCAAGTCCGCGTTCGATGCCCTGGACGAACAGCCCGTCTGACAACGAAGTGCTGATGTCGGCGACGCACTTGACGGCTGCCATCGGCGCGACAGGTGACAGCCGTCGAGTTCATCGTCGGGGCAGGGCGGCCGGACCTGTGCCCGGCCGCCGGGGGGTGTGCTCGTCAGGTTCTGGTCGCGAAGATCCACCGGTTGCTCGCCAGCGCGTCGTCGGCCTCGGGCTCGGGACCGCGTCCGAAGGTCCTGGTGAAGTCGAACGGGGTCGTCACCCTCGTGACCCAGCCTCTGCTCGCGAGGTGTCCCGCGGAGTCGGGGCGTGGTTCCGCGTCGAACAGGGTGAGCAGGTCGACGCCGATCTGCTGCTTCGCCGCCGAGTAGACAGCACTGGACCGGACTTCTCGCCTTTCGCTGCCGAGCTTGACCTCGAACGCGACTGCGCTGCCCCGTACGCCGAGTCGGTCCACTGCGTCGATCAGGCGTCGCTCCGCGTCACCGGGCAGGTAGAGCATCAGCCCTTCGGCGAGCCAGACGCTCGGTGACGCAGGATCGAACCCCGCGTCGCCCAGCGACTTCTCCCAGTCGTCACGCAGGTCGCCCGCGATCGGCACGCGCCGTGCTCCCGGTGTCGCGCCCAGGCCGTCCAGGACCTCCTGCTTGAAGTTCAGCACAGGGCCCTGGTCGATCTCGAACACGACGCAGCCCGGCGGCCAGTCGAGCCGGAAGGCACGCGTGTCCAGACCGGAACCCAGCAGCACCACCTGCCGTGCGCCGGCGGACACCGAGCGCAGCACGAAGTCGTCGAGAACTCTCGTCCTCAGGCCGAAGTAGCGCCCGAGCCTGCCCCACAAGGGATCGTCGTCCCCTGCCGGGACCTCCTGCGGGCGCAACGGCCAGCTCTCACAGGTGCCGGCGGCGCGCACGAAGTGCTCGGCGTAGTCGTCGCGCGCGAGCGAGTCAGGCCGGTGGGTCTCGATGGCGCGCGCCGCGGCGACCATGAGCGCGGTCCGCGCGACCCCGTGTTCTACGGCCTGGTCGCCGTGTCCGGTACCCCGCACCTGTCCCGCCTTTCCTGGTCGCACCGCGGAGGAGAAGGCACCGACCACACGTCCGGATCGTCCAGCGTCATCAGCCGGGCGCCGTAGACGGTGCTCATGAACCGCAGGATCGTCTCGTCGGTCAGGTGCAGGCTCGTTGTGCAGTCGGTCAACACGCTCACGTGGAACCCTTGCTGAAACGCCGTTCGTGCCGTGGTGTCCACACAGACGTCGGCGTAGAGACCCGCGAACACCAGGTGCTCGACGCCTTCCTGCCGCAGGTGCGCCTCGAAGCCGTCGGTGAGGAACGCGTCGAATCGCGCGTGCTTGGTGAACACGCGTTCTCCTGGCGACGGCAGAGCGCGGTGGAACTCGGCACCCCAGGTGCCTTCACGGCACTTGGGGAGTTTGCCGAGCACCAGGTCGCGGCGCCGCCAGCTCGGCCCCTGGTGTTCGACGTCGCCGAAGAACCTGACGAAGACGACCTCGACCGCCTGGTTCCGCGCCACGGCGACGGCGCGGGCGGCGTTGCCGGTCACGGTGTCGAGGACGGCGGGATCGCCCCGGTACCGGGCCGCCACGGCTGGGCCCGTGCAGAAGTCGTTCTGCAGGTCTATGACGACGAGCGCCGTCTTGGTCATGCTTCCACCGGTGCCGCACGACGCCCGTCGAAGGCCGGCTCCTCCAGCAGTTCCACGACCGCGGCCACGACGTCGGTGGTCGAACACCGTCCGCCGAGATCCGGGGTGCGGACGTCTTGGTCCGCCAGGAAGGTCAGAGCTTTCTCCGTGCGCTCGATCGCTCCGGTGCAGCCGGCGTGCCGTTCCGCGATCGCCGCCGCCGCGCGGATGGTCGCCGTCGGGTTGACCGTGCCGAGGCCTTCCAGGTCGTCGGCCGAACCGTGGACCGTCTGGTACTCCACCAGGCCGTTCACGTCGGGGTGCAGGTGGACGTTCTCGGTGCAGCGGTTCTCCTGGCGTTCGGAGCCCAGCCTGTCCAGCAGGACGACGTGCATGATGTCGGCCCACTCGTTGGCTCCGATGACGACGCTGCGGGCGGGCAGGCCGTGCTCGATGAGGTTGCGGTTGACCGTGTCGGGCTGAGCCAGCCGGATGTCCACGCCGTGCCGGGCGGCGATGTCGGCCACCCATTCGCCCAGCGCTCCGTCGAGCAGGTGGAACTTGTACGCCATGACGAGCGGCCCCACCTGCTCGCCGGGCCAGTACCGCTGCGCCTGCCGGAGGGCGGTGAGGACGACCTTCTCGGTGATCTCCTTGCTGAAGGTCATGGTGCGGTGCACGACGCCGGCGTCGTGGCGGTTCTCGCCCGTGTAGAAGCCCTGGGCCGCGTCGCGGACCAGGAGAAGTGACGTGTCGCGGTCGGCGATGAGGTCGACCTTCACCGCTTGGAGCCGTGTGCGGACCAGGTACAGCGACTGGGCGTTGATCGCGGTGCGGAAGATCGCGGTCGTACCCGCGCGTGCTCGATCGCGGCAGAACTGCTCGTAGTGATCGGCGTCCTGCTTCGTCAGCAGGCCGACCTCCTCGACTCCCTCCGCCTCGGCCTTGAGAGAGAAGTACGAGTGGTAGAGCCGTGGGGAACGGGTGATGCCGATGGGCACCGACGACGCGTTCCCCAGCGTGGTCAGGACGCGGTCGAAAACGTCGGCGAGCTCCGGTCCGGTGCCTCTGCCGACAGCGAGTCCGACGGTGGGGACCAAGGGTTCTCGTCTCCTGTTCGTGTGCTGGTCAGGCCTGGGTGCTGACCAGGTGGTCGCCGGGGATGCCGGTCTTCGTGGGGCTGTAGTAGTCCTTGATCCCGGCGACCCAGGCCGACACGGTGATCTGATCGGACTGCGTGGGGCCGAAGGCGTCGAACAGCGCGTTGATGGCGTCGCGCTCGAAGCCGATCGCGGTCATGAGCGCCAGGAAGCCAGGCCGTTCGATGAGCCCGTCGCCGTCCGGGTCGCCCAGAGCGGCGAGCGCCTCGGCGAACTCGCTGATCGTGTCGTCGAACCGCTCCGGTGCCAGCACACAGGCCGTGAACTCGTCGAAGGTGATCATTCCGTCGCGATCGGCGTCCAGCTCGGCGGCCAGGGTGGCCCAGTAACGTCCGAACGCGCCGCGCATCGTGTTCTTGGCCGCCTCACTGGACTGCGGCGCCGCCCGCGCGACGTCGGCGGCCATGATCTCGAAGTCCTCGGCTTCCAAGTGGCCGTCCTCGTTGCGGTCGAACAGGGTGAAGACGACCGTGACGCGGTCGAGGGCGCTCTTCTGCATTGGCCGGACCATGCTTTCCTGATGGGCGTGAAAAGGAATTGAACAAACTTGCGCTGATCTCTTTCGCAACTATGGCAGCCGGACTCGGAAAGGAGTAATGGAAAAGTTCGAAGATACCGTAAAGTGTGAATTTCGACTAAAGAGCCAGAATCGCTCGAATGCAGGTTGAATTCTCCGTGGCTCAGCGCGTTCGGCCCCCTGCTGTCCGTGTTGGTGGGTGTGGGCGGCCCACTTGGTTGCGGCAAACGATGCGTCTTGTCGCAGTGGCTCTCTCGATCGGGTTCTCGACTGCGACGCACAGTGATGCGCTTGTCCTGCTGGGGCGAGCGTCGGTCGAGTGGATTCGGAGAATCCAAGGGCTGGCAGCGCCGGTCAACGGCACGGGTTGAGCACGGGGTGGCCCGCGGTCAGTAGTCGCCTGACCTGCTCAGTCGACCTCGGTGTGCTGGTCCATCGCATGATTCCGTCCGCAATGGACGGATGACCCATCGGATTCTCTGCTGGTCCGCTCGGGTTCTGCCGGTCACGGATCGGGTGCCGCTGACGAATCACCCGTAGAGATGGCGACTTCGGGTGGAGGACCGCGATGGTGGGCGTTCTGATCGGGCACGGCTCGTTCGTCGGTGCGGAGAGGGTCGTGGTGCCGGCCGGGCTGACACTGCACTTCTACGCCGACGAGGGCACGTCGCTGGCGATGGTGAACGTGCTGGAACTGATCAGGGAGAAGCACGACAGGATTCCGATGCAGGTCGTGATCGCGGGAATGTCGGTGCCCAACTACCAGTACGAGCCTTTCAAGGAGCACGAGCGGCGCGCGATCACCGCGTTGTACGAGTACGCCGCGCCGGCGATCATCGTCGGGTCTCGGGAGACGCCGAACACCCTGAGGTTGTGCTCGAACGTCTCGGGCTGCCCGAAGGACGGGCCGCACACGTGCGACGGTGCGTTCGGCCGGGCCGCGAAGGCGCAGTGGAAGTACCTGCTGGTGTTCTCCTGCCGCGTCGACACGACCAAGAGCCTGCCGCCGACGTTGGACGTGATGGCGAAGCACGGCAAGCGGGACCGGTCGGTGCACCAGGCGCTGGTCGACTGGGCGCAGGCGTTCGTCGGGCAGGGTGCGGCGAAGCAGGACGAGACGTGGAAGGCGTTGTCCGCCAACGAACGGCTTCGGCTCGTCGCTTCCGACGAGGAGTTGCGCGAGTGGGACGACTGCCGCGCGGTGCGGGAGGCGATCGTGGCGGCGTCGGACCCGGTGAAGGCCGCTGCCGCCGCGTCGGACCTGACCAAGGTGCGGCTGATGCGGGACTACCCGGCGCACCGGGCCGTGGTTCGCGCCACGTTGCGGCCGGACCCGTCCGACGCGAAGAAGATCGCGGAGTTCCTGCCCCTGTCGTTCGACGACAAGGTCGACGTGTGGGAGGCCCTGACGGTGCAGGAGAAGGCGCGGTGGATGGCCGACCCCGGCGTCACGTACTGGGCCGCCGGGTTCAACGCCTGCGACCTGTTCCGCTACGGGCTGCGGGGTGAACCGTTGCTCGGACTGTTGCGCGGGCTCGAACCGCAGGCGCTCGCGGTCGCGATGTCCGAGGCGAGGCTGAGCAGCCACCTCGCCGACAACTCACTGCGGGTCTAGCGCGACGAGTTCGCCGCCGAACGCCGTCATGCGGGCCGACGGGCTTTCGGCTTGCGCGGCAACAGGATCGCGGACGGCCGCTCGGCGTCGTGGAAGATCTCCACCCTCGTCGCGAGCGGCTGTGCCGCGGTCTGCGGTGGGCCGCCGTCGCCGAGGTTGCGGGCGAACCGCGGATGCGCGCCTGCCGACACCTGCACCCGGATCCGGTGCCCGCGCCGGAACACGTGCGCGGTCGGCGACAGGTCGACCGCCACCTTCGTGATCCCGTCCGGCCGCACCTTCACCAGGTCGTCGCAGATGTTGAGCGACCTGCCGCGTCCGTCCACATCGCACAGACGCACGAACAGGTCGCAGGACGGGCGGTCCGCGCGCAGCCACACCTCGGCGGTGACCTCGCCGATCACCTCCACGTCGGCGTCCAGCGCTTCCGAGGTGAAGACCAGCACGTCGTCGCGCGCCTCCAGCTTCCGGTTGTCCACCGGGCCGGCACCCCGGCTCTCCAGCTTCGGCCCGCCCAGCGACGGCGTCGGGTCGGCCGGGTCGTAGGTGAACGACGTCGGCGCCGCGTCGGCGATCGGTGCGGGCCGGAGTTCGCCGGGCGCGAGGTGCCAGCGCTGCGGGGTGTAGCCGGCGGGCGGCCACTGGTCGAAGTCACGCCATTCGTCCACGCCCATCACGAAGAGGCGCACCGGTGGCTTGCCCGGCGGTTCGACGCCTCTGGCGTGGGCGGCGGCCCAGCCGACCGTGTCGTTGAGCACCGCGGCCATCCCGCCGGTGTGCGCGTGCCACCACGGTCCGACCGTCAGGTGCGCGTCGCGGCCGGCTGCCTTGAGCACCTGGAAGTCGCGGAGCTGGTCGGCCAGGAAGATGTCGTACCAGCCCGCGATCGAGCTGACGGGGACCGTCACGTCGCCGACCGCGGGGGAGTGGTCCTCGTTCTTCCAGTACGGGTCGTTCTGGTCGTGGTGCAGGCATTCCTGGTAGAACGGCCACTGGTGGCCCAGCGCGGCGGTGTCCGCGCCGACCAGCGGGAGCGTGTTCATGGCGTTCTCGACGCGCTTGCGGCCGATGCCCAGCAGCGCCCGCCAGATGCCACCCGGACGTTCCTGGGTCGCCGTGCTCACGGACCAGCCGAGCAGCGTTTCCAGTTCGGTGCGCTCGGGCCGCAGGAACGCCAGCGCCAGCCGTGCCGACGTCACGTGCGGCACCATCGCCTTGACCTGCGGCGGTGCCTCGGCCGCGATGGCCCACTGGGTGTAGCCGAGGTAGCTGCTGCCGGTCAGCAGCACGTCGTTGCCCCACGGCTGGTCCGCGTGCCACCGCAGGACGGACAGGCCGTCCTCGCGTTCGTGTCGCATCGCGCGGAAGTCGCCGTCCGAGCCGAACGTGCCGCGGCAGCTGACGGTCAGCACGTGCAGACCGCGTTCCGCGAGTGCGCGCCCGTACAACCAGTCCAACGGCCCGCTACGCCCGTACGGTGTGCGCACCACGGCTGTCGGCGCGTTGGGCGACGTGCTCTCGTCTGGTGCCCAGTGGTTCGCCATCAGGGTCTGGCCGTCGTGGGTGGGGATCCGCAGATCCCGTTCCACGGTGACGTTGCGCGAGACGGCCGGAGGGAGCTTCAGCAGCCGCTGCGCGAGCAGACCGGCCGCTCTGCCGGCGAGGTCGAACCGAGGTCGTGTGCCCACGGTGATCTTTCCTATCAGGACCGGGGGCGGACGTCCGGGAGGACGCGCGTCAGTCGTTCAGCCGAGACCACCCGGCGGCTCGCTGCCGAGCAACAGGGCGGCGAAGTGCGTTCAGGCCGTGTTCGCTTCGCCGGCGCGGTAGGTGTGGCGGTCCAGCACCTGCCGCGTCACGCTCAGCCGCGAGTCCACGCCCAGCTTCTGCAGCAACCGCGAGACGTGCGCCTGCACGGTGTTGCGGGACATGCCGAGCCGGGTCGCGATGTCCGAGTTGGGCCAGCCCGCGGCGACCAGGTCGGCCACGCGGCTCTCCAGGGGGTCGAGCGGCCTGCCGGTCAGGTCGCTGTGCACGCCGATGCGCCAGCGCACGTCGTACGGCTTGAGGCGCGACTCCGTTCTGCGCACGTCCCAGGTCGCGCCCAGCTCGGTGTAGACGGTCATCGCGTCGTACAGGGCCGTCTGCGCCTCGGGCGCGTCGCCCAGGGAGGCGTGCAGGACGGCCAGGTCCTCGGACGCCGTCGCGTACTCGACCTTGCGGCCCACCTCGGCGAGGTGTCGTGTCACGGCCGCCAGTGCCGCCGGGTCCTCCTCGATCAGGGCGCGGCACCAGCGTTCGGCGACCGCTCCGCGCGGGGTGCGGGAGTCGCACGCGGCCAGGGCGGCCGTTGCCACCTCGCGTTCGCCTCGGTCGAGGGCCAGCCTGGTCAGCCGGGGGAGCCACTGGTGGCGCGGGACCAGGCGCGGGTAGTCGGTGCGCAGCAACGGCAGCAGCGCCACCATCGCCTCGTCCGGGCGGCCGCGTTGCTCCGCCGCCACGGAGTGGGCCGTGCGCAGGAAGTCGTCGCGGGCCTCCACCGAGGAACGCGGGTAGTCGGTGGCGGACTTGAGGAACGTCTCGAGCGCCGCGGAGTCGTCGCGGTGCGCGGCGATCAACGCCTTCACGCCGTGCAGCAGGTCGATCGACGTGCGCTGGCGCAGGCCGTAGAACGTGATCTCGGGCCGGTCCTGCACCACGGCGTCCAGTTCGGACAGTGCCTCGTGCCAGGAGCCCAGCCAGTAGTGGTGCACCGCCGCCGGGAGGTGCGGGCCGGTGGACAGGCCGCGGTGGATCACCAGGTGCTGGGCCGCGTCCAACGTCCTCGACGCGGCGCCCAGCCGGTCGAGTTGCTGGAGGGTGAAGACCTTGTCGTCCAGCAGGCAGAGTTCGAGGTCGGCGCCGGCCGGGTCGCCGCCGATCGCCTGCAGCGCCTGGTCGACGTGGGCCAGCGCCTCGACGTGCCTGCCCTGCACGGACGCGATCTCCCAGAGGTTCTCCGAGGCGTGGGCGATGGCGAACGTGTCGGCGGACTCCCTCGCCCGGTCCAGCGCCATGACCGCGGTCTGGTGCGCTGTGTTCGGGTCGTCGAGCGTGCGGCGTTCCACCCTGGCCTGCAACGAGTGGTGCCGCGCCCGCCAGTGCGCCGGGACGGCCGGGTCCGCCGCCACCTGGCGCAGCACCTCGAGCGCGCGGTCGTTCTCGCCCGTCGCGTGGTCCATGTACGCGAGCATCAGGCGCATCTCGGCGGCACGGGTGGGGTCCTCGGTCGTCTTCAGCACCGCGCGGGCCTCGGTGACCGGATGCCGGCCGAGCCAGAACAGCAGCCGGGCGAGGCGGACCGTGAACACCTCGCGGGCGCGGTCGCGGGTGGACGGGCTCGCGACGGCGTACTCGAGCAGTTCGGCGGCGAGCGACGGGTTGCGGCTCGCCAGCGTGTTGGAGTGGGTGAGCAGCCACTGCGTCACCCACGCGTCCACCGGCACGGGACCCGCGAGCAGCTGCTCGGAGATCCGCTCCACGTGCGCGCCCGCGGTGTCGAGCGTTTCGGCGGCCTGCCGGTGCAACGCGATCCGGGCGGTCGCGGGCACGGCCTCGTACAGGACGCGGCGCAGCATCGGGTGCTCGAACGCGAGCCGCCGGCCGGACTCCCTGATCACCCGCCCGGCCGTCGCCTCCTCCACGGCGGGCAGCAGTCCGGACGCCTGTTCGCGCGCGACGGTCGCGAGGTCGTTGAGGCTGAACTCCATGCCGAGCAACGCGGCCCACCGCAGCAGCCGGCGGGTGTTGCCGGAGAGGTGGTCCATCAGGCCGGAGACCACGGCGTCCATCGCGGGCTGCGGCGCGCCGGGCCGCCGGTCGAGGTGGGCGGCACCGCCGCGCAGCACCACCGCGTCGTCGCGGACCAGCGCGTCCACCACCGCCAGCACGACCAGGGGGTTGCCGGCCGCGCAGTCGACGACGGCCAGCAGTTCCGAGCTCGGGTCCGCGCCCACGGCCTGGCGGACCAGCTCCGTCGTCGCGATCTCGTCCAACGGCCCGAGCCGCAGCCGGATCCCGCCGTACGCCGCCACGGCCGTGCGCAACGGGTCCAGCTCCGGGCGGGCCGGGAGCGGCCGGGCGGAACCCACCAGCAGCAACGGCAGGTGCGGCGCCGTCCTCGCGAGGCGCTGCCACACCAGCAGACTCGCGTCGTCGGCCCACTGCAGGTCCTCCAGCACCAGCACGACCGGGCCGCTCTCGCACAGCTCGTGCACGGTCCGGACGAGGTGGTCCACGAGCACGATCAGGTCCTCGGACTCCACCTGCGGCGGCGAGTCGGGCAGCTGCGCGTTCAACGCCTCGGTCACCACGCCCAGCGGGAACCTGTCGTCGGTCTCGTCGCCCGCGTGCCACCGCACCGCGCACCCGAACTCCTGGGCGTCCGCGAGCGCGGCGGCGAGCAACGCCGACTTGCCCGCGCCCGGCTCGCCCTCGACCCAGAGCGCGGTCCCGGTGCCGTGCACGGCGGACTTCAGCGCGTGCCGCACCGCGTCCAGCTCGTCCACCCGGCCCGCGAACGCCTGGGGCGCCTCGGGCAGCAGGGGCGGCACGGGCGCGGTGGACACCGCGAAGCCGCGGCCACGGCCGGAGGTGACGGCCTCGTGGGCCTGCCGCAGCTGCGGGCCCGGTTCGATGCCGAGCTGGTCGACCAGCAGCTCCCTGGCCGCCCGGTACACCGCGAGCGCCTCGTCGTCGCGGCCCGCCCGGTGCAGCGCCGTCATCAGCAACGCGCGGGGCGTCTCCCGCAGCGGGTGCGCGGACGTCAGCGCGAGCAGGTCCTCGATCGCGCCCTCGGTCTCGCCCGAGAAGGCCATGATCTCGGCCCGGCGCTCCAGGGCGTCGAGGTGCAGTTCGGCGAGCCTGCCGCGGTGCCGGGCGGCGAACGGACCCGCGATGCCCGTCAACGCCTCGCCGTGCCACAACTCGAGCGCCTGCTCCAGCGCGGCCAGCGCGGGCGCGGCCTCCCCGGCCGCCCAGAGGTGCCGCGCCTCGTCCCGCAACCGGTCGAACTCGTCCACGTCGAGCGCGGCCGGGTCGAGCCGCAGCGAGTACCCGGAGCCCTCCGAGACGAGCACGCTGCCGGTGGACCACTTGGAGCGGACCGGTTCCAGCGCGCGCCGCAGGCGGGAGACGTAGGTGTAGAGGGAGCTGCCGACGGCGCCCGGTGGTGCGTCGCCCCAGATCGCGTCCACCAGCTCGTCGCGGGACACGACGGTGTTCGCGCGCAACGCCAGCACGGCGAAGAGGGCACGCTGCCTGGCGGATCCGAGCGGCAGTTCGCCGACGCCACGCCAGGCGCACACCTCGCCCAGCAACTGCACCCGCAGCGGAGCGAGTGAGTCGGTCGGCTCCGTTGACATCTGCTCCACTCCGGGCTTGCGATCGCGCAGACGGGCGCGGCTGTCGAGTTTAGACACGGCGGGCGAACGCCGGACGGTTCAGCGCCGGCCGCCAAATGAGATCGTGTCCCAGCTCACCGCGGTCTTGACGAGGCGAGACGGCCGCCCGATAAACGTCGAGATGGGCCATCCGGGTGAACCCGCAGGTCAACCGGTTCCCCGGCGCTCACGGCCGCCGCGGGGGCTCGGGAGGGGCGGCCAAGATCCACACATGACGTGAACAAGTCGTCAAGACGGAACGGCTTCGGCGGCCCCCGTCGTCAAGACTTCATAGAGGTTGCCTCTTCAGACTCGATTTCAGTGATCGAACGTGTGGAGGTTCTGTGATGGCGCAAGTACGCGTCGCCGTGCACAGCACGGACCCCATGGGCTACGTCGGGCTCTCCTACTTCCTCAAGGCGCGGCCCGAGGTGCAGGTCGTCGAGAAGGACGGGCCGAACCCGCCCGACATCATCGTCTTCTCGACGGAGAGGCTGACGTCGGAGGCCATGGGCTGGCTCCGCCAGATCTCGGCGGACCGCAGGGTGCCGATCGTGCTGATGGCGACCGCCCTGACCGACGCCCCGCTGCTCGCCGTCGTCGAGTGCGGTGTGGTGGCGATCCTGCCGCGCACCGCCGTGACGGGGGAGCAGCTGGTCGACAGCATCCAGGCCGCCGCCAACGGCAGCGGCGTGATGCCCAGGGACGTGCTGGGCAAGCTGCTCAAGCGTGTCGAGATGCTCCAGCGCGACGTGCTCGCGCCCAACGGTCTCAACGCGGCGGGGCTCTCACCGCGCGAGATCGACGTCCTGCGGCTGATCGCCGAGGGCTGGGCCACCGACGAGATCGCCAAGGAGCTGCGGTACTCCGAGCGGACCGTCAAGAACGTGATCCACCACGTGACGAACCGCCTCAACCTCCGCAACAGAGCGCACGCCGTGGCTTACGCGATGCGCGCGGGCGTCATCTGACCACGTTGCCGGGCAGGTTCGCGTGCTTCGCGACGAGCGCGCGCGAACGCAGGCCCAGCTTGGTCAGGATGCGCGCCACGTGTGCCTGCACCACCCGGCGCGGCAGCGACAGCCGCACCGCGATGTCCGGATTGGACAGTCCGTTCGCGACGAGGCCGGCGATGCGCCGTTCGACCGCTGTCAGCGCCTCCCAGCCGGTACCCGCACGACCGACCGCCCGGTCGTGCCGGAAGCCGAAGGCACCGAAACGGTCCAGGACCCTCTGGACGTCCCACCGCGCGTCCAGCGCCGTGAGGACGTTCACCGCCTCCGCGAACGCCTTGCGGGCCTCGGCCTGCCGCCCGGCCTTGACGAGCAGCGCCGCGGCCTCCTCCAGCGCCGCGGCCAGCTCGACCGTCCTGCCGACCTCGCGGTAGTGCGCCACCGCGGCGAGCGCCGGTTCCGGGTCGCCGGTCGCGAGCGCCTCGCACCGCAGCAACGCCGTGTGGGCGCGTGCGGGCACGATCTCGCGGTCCGCCTCCAGCTTGGCGACGGCCAGTGCCTCGAAGACCACGTCGTCGGCGCCGGCCTCCTGCGCCAGCTTCAGCACCTCGGGCAGCCACTGGTGCCGCAGCATCAGCTCGGCGTAGGCCGGGTCGAGGACCGGCGCCATGATCTCCAGCGCTCGTTTCCGGTCCCCGTCCCGCACGGCGGCGAGCGAGCGCGCGACCAGCAGGAAGTCGTAGCTCTCGCGTTCGGCCACCGTGGTCACGAGGTGCTCCTCGGCCGCGTCCAGGTGTGCTCGCGCGGCGGCGTTGTCGCCCCGCCGCAACGCGATCAGCGCGGCGACGCCGTGCAGCAACAGCCACGACGGACCGGGGTCGACCAGGCCGCCGTAGTTGATCGCGGGGCCGTCCTCGGTCGCCGCGTCGAGCTCCGTTAGGGCCTGGTCCCAGCGTCCCGTCCAGTAGTGGTGGATCGCGGCGGGCACCTGCGGGCCGGTCGGCAGCCGGTGCACGACCGTCAGTTCGTCCACCTTGCGCAACGCCTCGTCGACCTCGCCCAGCCGGTCGAGGTTCTGCAGCGTGAACATGCGGTTGTCCAGCAGGATCGCGTGCATCGCCGCCATGTCCGTGCGGCCGGCGACGGCGAAGATCGCCTCGTCCACGTGCCGCAGCGCAGCGCGGTGGTCGCGCCGGACCGTGTCCACCAGCCAGCGCGTCTGCAGGGAGTGCGCGATCAGGTAGGCGTCCTTGTTCGCGACGGCCTCCGCGTGCGCCGTCTTCGCGTTCAGCTCGGCGCTGTCGACGTTGGAGATGTCCCGCCCGATGTGCGCCAGCAGCGACTTGTGCCGCAGCCGCCAGATCTCCGGCACCGACGGGTCCGTCTCCACCTCGGTCAGCGCCCGCACGGCCAGGTCGCGCTTGCCCTGCCGCAGCAGGATCGCCGCGAGCATCTGCCGCAGCTCGGTCGAGCGGGTCGGGTCCGTCGAGATCGCGAGCGCCTGCTTGACCTGCGCCTCCGGGTCGCGCACCAGCTTGAACAGCACCCGCACCAGCGCGGTGAGCAGCACCTCGCGGCGCGGGTCGCGCGGGCCTCCGCCCTCGAGCGCCTGCTCCAGCAGGTCCACCGCGATCAACGGCGCCCGCGAGGCGAGTTCGGCGACGTGCACGACGAGCCAGTCGCACACCCACGGCGGCAGGTCGGACGCGGCGGCCACCAGCTGCTCGGCCACCCGGCGCGCGGGTGCCTGCTCGGCGGCCAGCGCCTGGGCGGCCTGCAGGTGCAGCAGTTCGCGCATCGACACGGGCACGGCCTCGTACACGGCCTCGCGCATCACCGGGTGCCGGAACACCAGCCGGGGCGTGGCCTCCGCGAGGACGTTCGCGGTGATCGCGTCCTCGACGGCCTGGGCGACCTCGGCGACGGGTCGTGCCGACAGCGCCGCGATCTGCTCGGTGGTGGCCTCGGCGCCGAGCGCGGCGGCCCAGCGCAGCACCTCGCGGGTGCGGTCGGGCAACGCGTCCCACGTGCGGCGCACGGCGGCGAACAACGTGCGCGGCGCGTCGTCCAGGTGCGACTGGGCGACCTCGGCCGTGCCGCCGGAGACGTCGAGGGCCTGCTCGCGCATCAGTTCGCCGAGCATCTCCCGCAGGTACATCGGGTTGCCGTCGGCGTGCGCGACGAGCCTGCGCAGCCGCGACCCCGGGCGGGCGCCGACGAGCGCGGTGGTCAGCGCGTCGGATTCGGCGTCCGACAACGGCCCGAGCGCCACCACGTCACCACCGGTGGCGGCGACGTGCGCGCGCAGCCCGTCGAGGTCGGCCCGGCCGTGCCGCGATCGCGCCGCCGTGACCAGCAGCAACGGCAGCTGGCGGGTCGCCGTGACGAGCCTGCGCCAGATGTGCACGGACGCCTCGTCGGCCCACTGCAGGTCGTCGATCACCAGCACGGTCGGGGCGCGCGCGGTCATCTCGTCCACCAGCGCGACCGTGTGGTCGGCGACGATCTGGATGGTGTCGTCGTCGCCCGGTGGTTCGCTCGTGTGCTGCCGGCGGCTGAGCTCGCCGCGCTGGGAGCAGGCCCCGACCGGGTCGATGCCCGCGAACTCCATCAGCACCTGCAGCGGGAAGTGCGCGGCGAGCTGGTCCGCGACCGCCCAGCCGACCTGGAACCCGAGCCGCCTGGCTCCCGCGAGCCCGAGCGCGAGCAGTTCGGACTTGCCGATGCCGGGCTCGCCCTCGACGTGGACGGCCCCGCCCGCGCCGGTCGACAGCTCGACGAGGCGTTCGCGCAGGCGTTCGACCTCGGCCTCCCGCCCGACGAACACGTCGGTGGCGCCGCGCGCGGGGACCGGGTCCTCCTGCTCGTCGTCCTGCTCGGGTGCGGCGGTGGGAACGGCCGCGCCGGCCAGCACGGCGGCGTGGGCCTCCAGCAACGCCCGGCCCGGTTCCGCGCCCAGTTCGGTCCGCAGCACCCCGCGCGCCTCCGCGTAGACGTCGAGGGCCTCGGCCTGCCTCCCGGCACGGCTGAGCGCCAGCATCAGCAACGCGTGCAGCGACTCGCGCAACGGGAAGTTCCGCGCCAGCGAGGCCAGTTCGGCGGGCAGGTCGTCCGTCTCGCCGAGCACCAGCCGGTCGCGGGCCCGTGCCTCCACGGCGGACAGACCGCGGTCGGTCCAGCGGCCGCGTTCGTGCTCGGCGTGCGGCCCGGGAACCCCGGTGTACGGGTCGCCGCGGAAGAGCTCGAGCGCCCTGGACCGCTGTTCGACGGCCTCGCGGTGCTCCCCGGCGGCGCTGAGCCGGTCGGCGTGCGCCACCAGGTCGCTGAACTCCACCAGGTCCACCTGGGACGGCGCGACCCGCAGCGTGTAGCCGTTCCTGGCGGAGAACAGGACCTCGCGGCTGTTCTCGACGCCCGCGCCGGTCAGGGCCCTGCGCAGGGCGGAGACGTAGGTGTAGACGCTGCCCGCGGCACTGGCCGGCGCGGTGATCCCCCAGACCCCGGCGATCAGCTCCTCGCGGCTGACGGCCTGCCCGGCGCGCGAGGCGAGCAGGGCGAACACGGCGCGTTGCCGGCTCGGGCCGAGCGGGACCTCGGTGCCGTCGTGGACGACGCGCAACGGGCCCAGCAGCCCGATGCGCAACCGTTGTCCCGCACCAGCTTCCGGCACTCCCGCTCCCTCTGGTCCACACCGCGTCCCGTCACCGCTCGCGGACGGAGGCTAATCGGGTGAGCGCGGTGCTCACCGGGGTGTCTGCCCCGATTGTCACTCCGCGAGGGCCGTACGGGCAAAACCGGAGGACAACCACGCGGTTCGGTGCTCCAGCGACGCCGTGCACGTGGCCACGACCATCGCGATGTCCTCGATCCGGTGCGCCGCAACGGTGTCATCGGCGCCGACGCGGATGCCGACGTCCTTTCCGGAGAGTTGCGCGAACGCCTTCTCGTCCGCGGCGCCGTCACCGGGGAACACCGCCGCGGTGGCGCCCGCTCGGTGCCGCAGCACGTCGAGGGCCCGGCCCTCGTCGGCGGGGACGTTGCGTGCCGGTGCTCGTCGCGGAGCCTGCGAAACACCTGTCTGCACCTTCGGGCGGCTTTGGCCGTGCCGAGCGGGCAGGGTCTCCTCCCGAGGTCACGATCCGCGCTCGAGCCGTGATCGAATCCCGGTGCGGTCGCGGTACTGGAGGCGGATGTGCTGGACGAGCGGACGATCGGCGCCGGCGGCGCGCTGTCGTCGCGGTTGCGCGTGGTGACGATGAGGCTCGCGGCGGCAGGAGCGACCCGGCTGGCCGCGGAGGCGCGCGACCTGCTGTGCGACCACCGCGTCGAGACGTGCATCGAGCTGATCACCGGCCGCGCGGCCGAGGGCCGGATCGGCCTCACCGCGCGGGAGATCAAGGACCTGCGCGGCCTCACCGGTGACGCGGTCGTCGCCGCCCGGCTCGCCCGGCTGACCCCGCTCGCCGGCCAGACGGTCGCGGTCCCGGTGCTGCCGCCGTCCCGGATGCCCACGACGTCGAAGCACGTGCTGGTCGACCGCGCGGCCGCGGAGGCCTGCGCACGGGTGCGGGACGCGGTGAGCCTGCGGGTCGCGTGGCGGGCCGGGCGGTCCCCGGTGCGCGTGCACCTGGTGGAGTTCGCGCGGTCCGCGGCCGACCACGACGTCCTGCTGGCGACCCGGGCCCTGGACCTCGCGCTGGACGAGTGGCGGGTGCCGAACCGGTCGATGGAGTCCTACCGGCCGGGGGACGCGCTGCCGCGCGGGTACGCCGAGCTGGTCTCCCTCGGGGACGAGGTGTGGCGGCGCCGCTGAGCGTCAGGCGGTCGGGTGACGCGCGTCGCCCTCTGTCGATTCGGGCTGGTGGGGGCTGAGCACATAGGGTGCTGCGTGTGTCGCAGTGCGGCCTCGCCCGGTTGGCTGGGTGCTTCCACGAGCGCGGTCGCTGCCGGGGACAATTGCCCGGACCGTTCTGCTCCAGGAGGATTGTTGATCCACAAGTTCTCGGTTCGCTCCGCGGGGGTAGCGGAGCCCGACATCCGTGAGCTCGGCCGATCGTGGGGGCTTGAGGACCTCGAGGTCTGGCGCGACTACTACGTCGAGTTCGAGAGCGCGCCCGACGCCGCCGCGCTCGGGCAGGTGGCGGCGGTGCTGGGCGACCAGCTCGACGTCGAGGTGACGCTCGACGCGCCGCTGGACGCCGGTGCCGTGCAGGTGGCGTACAAGCGCGGGGTGGTCGACAACGAGAGCGACTCCATCGTCACGGTGTGCGGGCTGCTCGGGGTGAAGGCGAAGGCCGGCAAGGTCGCGACCAGCTACAAGTCGGCGGCGCCGCAGCTCAGGGACCTCATCGTCACCAGCAGGTTCAACTCGACGATCGAAGAGCTGCACGTCGAGGAACCGCACTACGACACGCTCGTGCCGCAGGGGCACTACGACCCGGCGGAGCAGTACGACCTGCGCGGTCTCAGCGACGACGAGCTCGCACAGCTCGGCACCGCGGGCGGGCGGAACCTGTCGCTCGTGCAGATGAAGCACGTCCAGCACGTGCAGAACACGCTGAACGACGAGTTCGTCACGGACGTGCTGCTGGAGGCGCTCGACGCCCGGTGGAGCGACCACTGCGCGCACACCACGTGGAAGTCGCTGGGCAGTCTGCTCGGCAGGCTGATCCAGGCGGCGAAGGACGTCGACAACCCGAACGTGCTCAGCATGTTCCACGACAACGCCGGCGTCTGGGACTTCTACGACGGCCACGCGATCGCCATCAAGGCCGAGACGCACAACGGGCCGTCCGCGATCTCCGGCTACTTCGGACAGTTGACCAAGCTCGGCGGCGTGCTGCGCGACATCCTCGGCACGGGGCTGTCCGCGGACCCGATCGGCAGCTTCGAGTACACGGCGGTCGGTGAGCCCGAGGCTCCCGCGCCGATCAAGGGCCGTCCGGACGCGCGCAGGCTCGCGGGCGAGACGATCCGCGCGATCAAGGAGTACGGCAACACCTTCGGCGTGCCGATGATGTCGTCGCGCATGACGTTCCACCCGGCCTACCGCGCCAAGCCGTTCGCGCTCGGCGGCAGCATCGGCCTGCTGCCGGTGGAGGCCGCGCAGCGCGGCACGCCGCGTCCCGGTGACTTCGTCGTGCTCATCGGCGGCCTGACCGGCAACGAGGGCATCCACGGCGCGTCGGCCAGCTCGGCGGGCGCGGTGATGGACACGACGGCCGTGCAGATCGGCGCGCCGCTGGAGCAGGTCAAGTTCCGCAAGGCGCTGATCGAACTGCGCGAGGCGGGCTGCATGAGCGCGCTCACCGACGTCGGTGGCGCCGGCCTGAACAGCGCCGTCGGCGAGATCGGCGAGGCGTGCGGCGTGTGGATCAACACCGCCCTGGTGCCGCTCAAGACCGCCGCGCTGCCGATGTGGCGGATCCTGCTGTCCGAGTCGCAGGAACGCATGCTGCTCGCCGTGCCGCCGGAGCACCAGGCGCGGGCGAAGCAGATCCTCGACCGGCACATGGTGCGCTCGACGGTCATCGGCCGGTTCGCGGACACGGGGCGCTACCACGTGTTCCACGCGCCGGACCTGACCGAGGAGAAGCTGATCGCGGCCGACCCGTTCAGCGTCCCCGCCCACCAGGGCGAACTCGGCTTCGACGTCGCGTACGACCTGCTCGACCTCGAGGTCGAACGGGTCGAGGTCGGCGCGCCGCCGCGCCCGCAGGGCGCCCCCGAGTGGCCGGAACTCGACGCCAAGCAGCTCGCTGACCTGCTCGAACAGGTCGTCTCGGACGCCGAGGTCGCCTCGCAGCACTACGCCGACTCGCAGTACGACTCCACGGTCCAGGGCAACACCTGGTACGGCCCGCACTACGGCACCGAGCAGCCGGTCCGCACCGCCTACTGGGCGGGCACGCCGGTCGACGGCTCGCCCGCCGCGGCCGTGCTGAACACCGCGTTCAACCCGTGGATGTTCGACGCCGACCCGGTCGCCGCCACCCGCCAGATGTTCTGCGCGGCCATCGCGGGCCAGGTGCTCGCGGGTGTGGCCGTCAAGGACGTCTGCATGTGCGACAACTTCTACACCCCGCACCTGTCGGAGAACTGGCGCGAGTGGCTCGTCGGCATGGTCGACGAGCTCGCGGGCCTGGTCCGCCACTTCGGCGTGCCGCTGATCTCGGGCAAGGACTCGTCGGCGGGCTCGGTGCACACCGACGAGGGCCTGGTCAGCGTGCCGCCCGCGGTGTTCCTGAGCGCGCTCGGCAAGGTCCCGCACCGCGACGGCCTGCTGCGCGAGCAGTGGACCGCCCAGGGCAACGTGCTCGTCCAGGTCGGCCTGCGGACCTCGTCCCCGGTCGGCACGGTCGCGGCGCGCAAGCTGGGCCTGCCGGACGGCGGCCTGGACGACCTGGAACTGTCCGAAGTGGACAGCTACCTGACCGCGCTGGCCGGCAGCCGCGAGCTGCTGCTCAGCGGTGCCCGCATCGGCGCCGGCGGCGTCGCGGCCACGCTGGCCCAGGGCGTTCTGGCGAGCGGCATCGGCGTGCGGCTGGAGAACGCGACCACCGAGTCGCTGTTCGCCGAGCACCGCATCGGCGCGGTCGTCGAGGTCGCCCCCGCCGACGTCGCGAAGCTGCCCGCCGAGCTCAACCCCGTCGTCCTCGGCACGCTCGACGGCACGGGCATCGTGCTCGACGGCACCGACCTGTTCACCCCGGCCGCGCGCGACGGCTGGCTCAACTCGTTCACGGCGAGGATCGCATGAAGCCGACCGTCAACGTCCTGTACCTGCCCGGCACCAACTGCCAGGAGGAGACCGTCCGCGCGTTCGCCGAGGTGGGCGCCGAGCCGAGGATGAGGTTCGCGGCCGACCTGCTCGCGGGCACCGACCGCCTCGACGACGCCGACATCCTCTGCATCCCCGGCGGGTTCTCCTTCGGCGACCACCTCGGTGGCGGCGCGGTGGCGGCGGCGTTGCTGCGCAGCCACCTCGCCGACCAGTTCGAGGCGGCCCGCTCCCGCCCGCTGCTCGGCATCTGCAACGGGTTCCAGATCGCGGTGCGCGGCGGCTGCTTCGGCAAGGTGGGCCTCAAGGTCAACACCGCCGGCACGTTCCGCAACGAGGAGAACCAGCGGCACGTCGTCGAGACCGGCAACGACAGCCCGTGGCTCGCGGGTCTGGCCGGCCAGACGCTGACCTTCCCGTGCGCGCACGGCGAGGGCCGCTTCGACCCGGGCAGCGAGACCGAGGGCTACCGCGTCGCGCTGCGCTACGAGAAGGGCACCAACCCGGACGGCTCGTTCGACGACATCGCCGGCATCACCAGCGCCGACGGTCTGTCGTTCGGCCTGATGGACCACCCGGAGCGGGCGATGGACCGCGAGACCCGGCTGGCGTTCTTCGAGAACGGCGTGCGCGCCGTCCGCTAGACCGCGTGCTGCCACAACGGCCGGTGCTCACGAATCCGTGAGCACCGGCCGTTTCTCGTTGCTGGGCCAGGCGGGTGATCGGGGTAACGGATCTCCGGCCTCCTCCGAATGAACGTGGCATCAGCGAACATCGGCGCGGGAGGTAGTTGTGGGAGACACCGTCAAGTGCGGCAAGTGCGGCACCGTCAAGATCCCGAACGGCACGTGCGTGGGGTGCGGGAGCTGACGCCGTTGCCGTCCAAGACCTACGACGCGAGCCGCATCGACTGGGAAGGGCTGCGGCAGCTCGCCCGGCGTGTTGCACGCGAGACGAAAGTGGCCCGCCAGAAGCACTCCGTCACCGTGAAGGTGACGAAGACCCGTGAAGTACGGGGAGGGTTCCTCAACCTCGCCAGGCGAACCGAGACCTACGAGGTGCCCGAGGTCAGGACCACGACCGACGACTACTGGGTGCTCGAACGCCGCTTCTGGAAGAAGGACGAGAAGGGCTCCGGGAGCATGGCGGACGAGACGACGAAAGCGTCGATCCTCTATTGCCTCGGCACCGACGGGTCGCTGTTCGTGAGGGTGGAGCAGGAAGAGGAGGTCATGCCGAAGAACGGGAGGTTCTTCGTGTACCGGGACGAGCCGAGCGTCAACCCGATGACCGAGGCCGACGTGCTGCTGCTCGACTTCGAACCCAAGCACCACTCGGACGGGGGCAGGATCTCGGTCGTCACGAACCGGGAACCGGACAAGCGACGTCCCAGGGGCTCGGTGAAGGGCGCGGGGCTCACGGCGGCGCTGACGAGGTTGCTGGCAGGCAGGTCGTCGTGACCCGTTACGACGACTCGGCGCTGGACGTGGCGCGACTGCGGCGGTTCGCGGAACGGGTCGCGAGGGAGACTCGTGTGCCGCCGCGTCCGGAGATCACCCGGAGAGTGACCAAGTCGGTGCCTTCGACCGAGACGAGAAGGGCCGGGTTCCTCGGGCTGCGGACGGAGACGGTCACCACGACGAAGTCGGTGCAGGTGGCCGAACCCGTGCTCGGACCGCACTGGGTCCTGCGCCAGACCCACCACCACATCGAGTCCCACGACCGCGGCAAGGAAGTGGAGTACCACGAGCAGAACTACTGGGTGCTGTGCACCGACGGCAGCCTCTGGACGGTCTGGGTGTGGGAGGAGTTCACGGGGTGGTCCGACGGCACGAAGCGCCTGGAGAACGACAGCACGGCGGAGCCGATGACGGAGGACAAGATCCTCCGGCTCGACTTCGACGACAGGTACCGAGAAGAACGTGAACACGGCCGCGGTACGAAGTTCTGGGGCAACCGCGAGCCCGGCAGACGTGTCCACCACGCCAAGGGGGTCGGCCTTTCCAAGGCTCTCAAGACCCTTCTCGGTGACTGAACCAACAGGAGGTCTCATGGACTACAGCCAGCCCCCGAACCTGGTCGGGAGCCCTCCCGCCCACGAGGACAAGAAGTTCGCGGAAGAGCAGGAGAGACTCCGCCGACGACGGGAGGAGGAGCGCAAGAAGGCGATGGACGCCGACCTCCGCCTGCGCTCCCAGCAGACCCAGCAGGTCGACTGAGCACTGGTGCCGGCCCCACCGCGAGAGCGGGGGCCGGCACCATGTCCCCGCCACGATCACCACGGCAGGTTGGTGATCATGAAGTCACTCCTGATCGCGGCCCTCGTCGCCGCCACTCCCTTACCCCCGTTGCAACCGGAACCGCTGCACGCGGCCATCTCCGACCTGCAGAACCCGGTCGCGACCTCCGCCCAGCTCAGGGTCACCGGCGGGGCGGGCCGCTGGTACGGCACCGCGGGCACGGCGAACGGCCGGCGCGAGGTCGGGCCCGACGACCGGTTCCGGATCGGCAGCGTCTCCAAGGTGTTCGTGGCGACGGTCGCGCTGCAGCTCGTCGCGGAACGCAGGCTCAGCCTGGACACCAAGGTGCGGCACCACTTCCCGGACGTCCCGGAGACGCTGGGCGCCGTCACCGTCGGCCAACTCCTCGACCACACCAGCGGAATTCCGAACGAGGTCGGCTACCCGGACCTGAGCACGTCGGCGAAGGTGCTCGAACACCGCTACGACCGCTGGACGGCGCAGCAGCTCCGCGACCTCATCCCCGAGGCGCAGCCGAAGTTCACGCCGGGCACCAAGCAGGAGTACCGGGGCATCAACTACCTGCTCGCCACGATGATCATCGAGAAGGTCACCGGCCGCGATCTGAGCGTCGAGGTGCGCGACCGTGTCACCCGCCCGCTCGGCCTGGACAAGACCTATGTGCCGCAACGCAACGAGACCGCCATCCGCGGCCGCCACGTGCACGGTTACCTGGAGGTGGACGGGCAGCGGGTCGACGTCACCGACTTCAACACCTCTCGCGCGCACGGCGAGGGCGACATGATCTCGACGACCGGCGACCTCACGCGGTTCGCCCAGGCGCTCTTCGACGGCGAGCTCGTCGCGCAACCGTTGCTGGAGAAGATGTTCACGCTGCCGGACGTGTCCATGGTGGACGGTCGGCCGGCGGCGTACGCGATCGGCCTGCAGACGTTCACGGTCAACGGGGTCCAGGTCTGGGGCAAGACGGGGGAGTGGTACGGCTACAACGCGGGCGTGTTCTCGACGCGGGACGGTCAGCGCCGCATCGCCTACTCGTTCACGCCGACGGTCCGTGACGCGAACCAGCAGCAGATGACGCTCCGGATCGCGAACGCCGTCACCGCAGCCGTTCGGCCTTGATCCCGTACTGCGCCATCTTGCGGTACATCGTCGCCCGCCCGATGCCGAGCTCGGCGGACGCCTGCGCGATCGTCGCGCCCGGCTCGGTCAGGCAGCGCACGATCTCGTCGCGTTCCAGGGCCTGCAACCGGCTCAGGCGGTGCCCGGCGCTCGTGAACACCTCGGCGGGCAGGTGCTGCACGTCGATCACGTCCGAGCGGGCGGCGGCGGTGCGCACCACCTGGCGCAGCTGGCTGGTGTTCTCCGGCCACTCGTACGACAGCAACGCGCGCACGGCGGCCGAGGTGAACGTGACCTCGCGGCCCCGGTCGCGGTGCGCGAAGTAGTGGGCGAGCGGCAGGACGTCGTCCGGACGGAACCGCAACGCCGGTGCCTCCACCACCACGTCGACCAACGGCGCCAACGCCTCGGGCACACCCGAGGTCGCCGTCAGCGCGAAGCCGGTCAGCAGGGGCGCGAGAGAAGAGGCGGCCCATGCGGGCAGCGCGTCGACGTTCGACACCACCACGCACGTGTCGGCCTTGCCCAGTTCGGGGGTCCAGAGCCGCAACCACGAGCCGACGTCGCCGGGTGCCGGCGGGCGGGCGTTGAGCAGGCGTTCGCGCGGGCGGACGGACCGGCGCGCGTGCGTGGCCAGCGCGGTCTTGCCCGCGCCGGGTTCGCCGACGACGGCGACCACGCGGCCGACCTGCATCGCCTCGGCGGCCGTGGCCACCGCGGACGTCCACGCGGCCGACAGCCTCGGCGGCTGGACCCGGTCGGCGTAGACGCGGAACACCTCACCGCGTGGTGCCGGGCGGATCTTGCGGCCCGAGGCGCGGGCCAGCATCAACGCCGCGGTGTTGCCCGCCGCGGCCTGGGCGAGGGCCAGCAGCAGGTCCGACGACTGGTCGGACCAGGTCGTGAGGTTCACGCTGCCCGCCAGAGCGCCGGTCACCGGGTCGAGCACCGGCACGGCCGCGCACGTGTAGCCGCGCAGGCCCGTGCAGTAGTGCTCGTTCGCGCGCACCAGGGACGCCGTGCGGTCGGCCAGGGCGAGGCCGAGGCCGTTCGTGCCGGCGTTGGCCTCGGCGAAGTAGAAGCCGGGGGCGAGGTAGACGTGGTCGAGTGAGCGGACGATGGCCGGATCGGTGCAGAGCCGCGTGAGCACCAGGCCCTCGCTGTCGGTGATCATCAGGCTGATGGGCTCGTCGGACAGCGTGTCGTGCAGGCCGCGCAACACCTCGTGGCCGCACTCGTAGAACAACGACGTGGTGTCGACCGTGCCGGTGAAGACCGGTCGCACCTCGTCCTCCGGCACGCCGTACCGCTCGCTGCGCAGCCACGAGGCCCGCAGGCGCTGGGGGATCGCGGCCAGCTGCCGGTCGTCCACGTCGACCTCCTCGTCGCACGTCCGGACCCCAGCGTACGACCCGAACGGCCGCGCCCGGCGGTGCCGGATGTCTCAAAGTGAGACACGCGGCGGGTCCCTGAGCTGCGCGGATCTTCCTACGGTCGTCCGCAACCACCACAGGAGGCGGCCATGTACTCGAAGGACGGCGAGAACTACTTCATCGTCGACGCCCACGTCGCGCTCTGGGACGCCCGCCCGGAGAACCAGCGCAACATCCACGGCAAGCAGTTCATCGACTGCTTCTACGACTACCACCGCAACCTCTCGCCGGAGGAGGAGGTCTGGTCGTACGAGGAGTACCTGTACCAGGGCGGCGAACGCCTGATGCGCGACCTCTTCGACAACGGGTACGTGGACCACGCCATCTTCCAGCCCGCCCACCTGGGTGCGTTCTACCACAACGGTTTCGGCCAGACCGAGGAAGCGTGGGAGCTCACGTCCAAGCACCCGGACAAGCTCACCTACAACCACTGCTGGGACCCGCGCCGTGAGCAGCAGGGTCTCGACGACCTCCAGCGGGACGCCGAACGGTTCGGGCTCAAGGGCGTGAAGCTCTACACCGCCGAGTGGTACGGCGACTCGCGCGGCTGGCGCCTCGACGACCCGTGGAGCTACCGGTACCTGGAGACCGCGCAGGAGCTGGGGATCGAGAACATCCACATCCACAAGGGCCCGACGATCCGGCCGCTCGACCGTGACGCCTTCGACGTGGCGGACGTCGACCACGCGGCGACGGACTTCCCCGAGCTGAACTTCGTGATCGAGCACTGCGGGCTGCCGCGCCTGGAGGACTTCTGCTGGATCGCCACCCAGGAACCGAACGTGCACGCGGGCCTCGCGGTCGCGATGCCGTTCATCCACACCCGGCCGCGCTACTTCGCGCAGATCATCGGCGAACTGCTGTACTGGCTGAACGAGGACCGGATCCAGTTCTCCAGCGACTACGCCCTGTGGACGCCGCGCTGGCTGGTCGAACGGTTCGTGGACTTCCAGATCCCGGCCGACATGACCGAGTACGCGCCGCTCACCGTGGCGCAGAAGAAGAAAATCCTCGGCCTCAACGCGGCCAGGATGTACGACATCCCGGTGCCCGAGGGTCTCGACGTCGCCCCGGTGCCGCAGGAGGCGGTGTCGGTCGCATGATCGAAACGGCTGTGCTCAAGGCGTTGGACGAGGTG
Source organism: Lentzea sp. NBRC 102530 (assembly GCF_030269365.1). Lineage (GTDB taxonomy): Bacteria > Actinomycetota > Actinomycetes > Mycobacteriales > Pseudonocardiaceae > Lentzea. The sequence goes on along the minus strand of NZ_BSTF01000015.1, from coordinate 164,467 downwards.
ATGGACCCCGAGCTGGACGAGCCGATCACCACGCTCGGGTTCGTCCGCTCGGTCGAGCTGGCCGGGGAGGTGCTGACCGTCCACCTGCGGCTTCCCACGGCGTTCTGCTCGCCGAACTTCGCGTACCTCATGGCTTCCGACGCGAAGGACGTGCTGCGGGAACTGGCGAGGCACGTGGTCGTCGTGCTGGACGACCACCACGACTCGGACGTGATCAACCGCGGGATCGCCGCCGACGCCGGGTTCGTCGGCACGTACGGCGAGGAGGCGTCCCGCGATCTGGGGGAGCTGCGGCTCACGTTCCAGCGCAAGGCCCACGCGGCCGCGATGGAACGGGCCGTGCGCGACGTGCCGCCCGACCGGCTGAGGTCGTTGACGCTGGGTGACCTCCCGGCCTCCAGGGCGGCGGAGGCGTTGCGGCGCAGGCGTTCCGCGCTCGGCTTCTCCTGCGCGCCGGACGCGCTGGTGCTCGTCGACGACCACGGCGTCCCGCTGCCGCCCGGTCAGCTGCCGCTGCGCCTGCGGTTCGCGCGGTCCGTCGGCATTTCCATCGAGGGCAACGCGCACTTCTGCCGTGGCCTGCTCCGCACCCGATACGCAATGGAGGAAACGGCATGAGGGCCGTCCAGGTCGTCGGTTACCACCAGCCGCTGCGGATGACGGAGGTCGCCGAACCGGAGGTGACCGGGCCGTTCGACGTGGTCGTGAAGATCGGCGGCGCCGGCGTGTGCCGCACCGACCTGCACATCCTCGAAGGGCAGTGGGCGGAGAAGTCCGGGGTGGCGCTGCCGTACACGATCGGCCACGAGAACGCGGGCTGGGTGCACGCGGTCGGCTCGGCCGTCACGAACGTCGCGGAGGGCGACAAGGTGATCGTGCACCCGCTGATCACCTGCGGCCTGTGCCGGGCCTGCCGCAGCGGCGACGACGTGCACTGCTCCGCCTCCGCGTTCCCCGGCATCGACACCGCCGGCGGCTACGCGGAGTACCTGAAGACGTCGGCCCGCAGCGTCGTGAAGATCGACGACGCGCTGGAACCGTCCGACGTGGCGGCGCTGGCCGACGCGGGGCTCACGGCGTACCACGCGGCGGCGAAGGCGGCCCGCAGGCTGCGTCCCGGCGACCGGTGCGTGGTCATCGGCGCGGGTGGGCTCGGGCACATCGGCGTGCAGGTGCTCAAGGCGCTGACGGCGGCCGAGGTCGTCGTGGTGGACCGGAACCCGGACGCGGTGAAGCTCGCCTCGGCCATCGGTGCCGACCACGGCGTCGTGGCGGACGGTTCGCACGTGGCCCGGGTGCTCGACCTCACCGGTGGCGACGGCGCCGAGACCGTGATCGACTTCGTGGGCGAGGGCGGTGCCACCAAGGACGGCGTCGCGATGCTGCGGCGGGCGGGCGACTACCACGTCGTCGGCTACGGCGAGAACATCGACGTGCCCACGATCGACATCATCTCCACCGAGATCAACCTGATCGGCAACCTCGTCGGGTCCTACACGGACCTGTGCGAGCTGATGGTGCTGGCGGCACAGGGAAAGGTGACGCTGCACACGCAGAAGTACCCGCTCGACCGGTTCCAGGACGCGATCGACGACCTCGACAGCGGACGGGTGCGCGGCAGGGCGATCCTCACACCCTGAGCCCGGCACCCGTGCCGCACCGGCACTAGTATCGCCGCCGTGGATTTGGGGCGGGTGCGCAAGCGCTGCGAGGAACAGATCGAGCGGCTGGCCATCGGCTCGCCGCTCGACGTCGCGGCGCTGTGCGAACGACTGGCGGAGCAGCGCGGCAGGCCCCTCCACCTGCTCGCGCTGACTTCGCGGACCTCCAACCCGTCCGGGCTGTGGGTGGCCGCGAAGAAGGCCGACTACATCTTCTACGACGAGTCCGTCGGTGAGGCCCACCGCGCGCACATCGTGCTGCACGAGGTGGGGCACATGGTGTTCGCGCACGCCGGCGTCGCCGAACTGGACGACCTCACCGCCCGCCTGCTCGCCCCGAACCTCGACCCGAAGGTCGTGCGGCAACTGCTGTGCCGCGACAGCTACGACAACGAGCACGAGCAGGAGGCCGAGCTGTTCGCCACGCTGGTGCTCATGCGGGCGGGGTTCGAGGTCGTCGGCACCGTCACGCCGGAGGTGCCCGATCCGGAACTGGAGAGGCTGCGCGAGGTGCTGAGTGCTTAGGGCGTTCCACATCCTCGTCGTGGTGCTGCTGTGGGCGTGCACGGCGTACCGGGTGGCACTGCTGGTGCGGCGGCCGTCGCGCAGCTTCGGCAACGCGGCCGTCTGCCTCGCGCTGCTGTTCCTCGCGCTCGGGTTCACGATCGGGCTGCCGCCGCTCTACCTGCGCATCCCGTTGTTCGCGGAGGGCGCGAGCCTCGTCCGGATCGTGCAGCACGGGCTCATCGTGATCAGCCTGTTCTGGCTGAACGTCTTCGTGGCGCACTCGGGGTCGCGGTCGAAGGCCGGGATCGTGGCGCGGGCGGCGACGGCGGGCGTCGCGCTCGGCGCGATGATCGTGCTGTTCTGGCTGGCGAACCCCGGTGACGACGCGGAGGATTTCGTCGGCGCGTACGCCGACATGCCGTTCGTGACCGAGTACCTGCTCGTCTACCTCGGCTACATGGCGTTCGTGCTGGTCGACGTGTACCGGCTGACGCGGCAGTTCGCGGGCAGCGCGCCGGACGGGCCGATGCGGTTCGCCCTGCGGTTGTGGTCGCTCGCCAGTCTGATCGGGTTCGCCTACGCCGCGCACAAGGCCGCGTACGCGCTGGCGTCCCGCCTCGGCCTGCAGCTGCCCTGGTGGGAAGGCGCGGTGTCGACGTCGCTGAGCGGCGTCGTGCTGGTGTTCTTCGTGGTGGGCCTGACCGCCTACGTGTGGGGGCCGCGGATCGTCCGCGCGACCCGGCTGCGGCAACAACACCTGCGGTACCGCGAACTCCTGCCGTTGTGGCGCGCCTGCTACGACGTGATGCCGGAGATCGCCCTGGTGCCGCCGGGCGAACGCGTGCCGATCGACCTGCGCGTCTACCGGTGCGTCATCGAGATCCTGGACGGCCGGCTCGCGCTGCGCGCCTACTGGGACACCGCGATCGCCGAACGGGACGGGGAGGCGGCGGCGATGGCGGCCGCGCTCGCCGCCAAGGCGCGCGACGCACCCGTGACGGCGGGACCCGCCGCGTTGCGCCCGCTCGACGTCGCGGAACTGACCGAGGTGGCGCGCGCGTTCAGGACTCTTTCGGCGGCAGGCCTTCCAGCTCCCGCACGCGGTTGATGACCTCGGTGATGGTGTCGAGGCTCTTGTCCGAGAGCCCGGACGCCCGCATCGCGACCTCCCGCACGCCGTTGTCCTTCAACGCCGTGACGAGCGCGATCTCACCCTCGACCTGCTCGCGCACGGCGTCGTCGAAGAAGTAGGCCGGGGGCACGCCGAAGAACGTCGCCAGCGCGGTCAGGTGCTTGAGCGTCGGGTTGTCGCGCTGCCCGGTGCGCAGGTACCAGATGTAGGACGCGGAGATCGTCACGCCCTGGTCGCGCGTGATCGCCTCGGCGACGTCCTCGTTGCTGTACTCGCGCTCGCCGGACTGCCGGATGGACCGGAACAGGTATCCGAGCCGGTCGGCCAGCACCCGCTGTTGTGGCTGCTCCTGGTCTGTCATCCCACCCCACCTCGTGTTTTGACTGGCGTGAATCCCAAGGTTAGATGATTCACGCCTGTTGACGGCCTGGGGTGAACCAGGTTTAACTTACCTCGCTTCGACTGGCGTGGATGTGATCGAGTCACGGTTCACGTCAGTCGGCCCGCGTCCGGGTGGGGCGACGTCACTGGGGGTGGCGTCGCCCCGCCCTCGGCCCGGATCCTGCCCGGTTCGCGCCGTGGCGCAGGCGCAGAAGGACAGTCGTGCGCGGCAGTCGTGGTCGAAGAACTTTCGGAAACGTGGGAACCCGGCGAGAACTTCTTGATTCGCAATGGATGCTTCCGTGCGCCATCGGTCCTGCGCTCACGTGTGGACAGTGGGCAGTGGACGCCCGCCGCGGGGTAGGCGGTAATCAGCGGAAACGCGCGCTGTGGCCGAGACCACTGCGGTGACGGGCATCGGGGGCATCGCGCGTTCGGCCATCGGGGTGACATCGTGCGCCCGTTCCGGGCACTTCTCACCGCGGTCGGCGCGGGAACTGTCGCCTTCGCGGCGGTGACCAGCGGAATTGCCGAGTTCTTAGCGACTCGAACCGGGCCCGCCCGGCTGATCTCGGCCGGGTAACGGCCGTAAGTCGATCACTCTCGGTCGTGGGCCTGACGTGCGAATTCGCGAATAGGACACGGTGACGGAAAGCGACGATTGGTCGCGCTCCGCTCGTGCGTAGAAGATGTCGCACGCCAGTGTCAAGTTGCCGTCAATAGAACCGCGTTTCCACAGTTCAGTCAGCCGAAAGCCCCTGGCCCCTCATCCCTTTAGCCCATACGGTCATCGGGACCCCCTAGTGGTGAACCAGGGCGATGGGGGGTGTTGCGAAGGTCAACCGAGTGAGTACTCTGCTCTCGCCCCCTCAAGATCATCGCTGTTGATCATGCTGATCATGCGGTGCTATCTTTCCGTCGCCAATTCGGGTGGTCGTGGAGCGTTGTGAAGCTGAAGAACGTGCCTGAGACGAATTACAAGACAATTCGTTCCCGGCTCACTGGTGTCGTGGTGGTTCCCAGCGTCGTCCTTCTGGCCATGTGGGCGCTGTTCTCGTCCTACACGGTGTTCGAGGGGCTGTACCTCCAGCTGGTGGCTTCCGGCGCGCGAGACGCCTCGATCCCCGCGGTCCAGTCGTTCGCGTCGCTGCAGAAGGAACGCGAGCTCAGCATGACGAGCCTGAGCCGCCCCGGCGCGAACGCGTCGGCGTTGCTCAAGCAGCAGCAGGACACCGACAAGGACGTCGAGGAGATGAAGGCGGCCTTCGCGGAGCTCGCCTCCCAGGCGCCGCAGGAGATCGTCGACGGCATCAACAAGCTCAACGGCCTGCTCGACCAGCTGCCGGAGCAGCGCGAGCGCCTCGAGTCCGGTGCCACGTCCAAGGACGAGACGTACCGCTACTACAACAGCGTTCTCGACGCCGGTGGTTCGCTGTTCGGCACGCAGGCCCGCATCGTGCCCGACGCCGAGACCGTGCAGGGCGCACTCGGTGCGTTGCAGTACTTCCAGGCCTCGGACGCCATGTCGCGCTCCAGTTCCGTCGCCGCCGGCGCACTCGCCGCGGGCAGGTTCACGGCGGAGGAGCACCGCGAGTTCGTCCAGCTCGTCGGCGCGTACCACTTCACGCTCAACGTCATCGAACCCACCTCGCTGCCGAACGTGCGCGAGCACTTCAAGACCGTCACCGGCAGCGCGCCCTACCAGCAGCTCGTGACGCTCGAGAACCGCCTGCTGCAGAACGCGGAACGGCCGATCGGCCAGCAGGTCTCCCTGACGGAGTGGGAGAACGCGAGCCGCGCGGTGTCGACCGAGCTGACCACGATGGTGCAGGAGCAGTCGACCGGCGCCGTCAACATCGCCATGGCGAACGGCAAGGACAAGTTCACGACCGTCCTCATCGGTTCGCTCATCGCCCTGATCGCGGTCATCGTCGGCATCTTCGTCGCGGTCCGCGTCTCCAACCGCCTCGTCAACAAGGCGTTGATCGTCCGCCTCACCAGCCTGAAGAGCGACTCGCTGAAGCTCGCCCACGAGCGGCTGCCGAGCATCGTCGAGCGGCTGCGCGACGGCAAGCACGTCGACGTCGCCGCCGAGGTCCCCGCGCTCGACTACGGCAACGACGAGATCGGGCAGGTGGCCGACGCGTTCAACGCCGCGCAGTACACCGCCGTCGCCGCGGCCGTGAAGGAGTCGCAGACCCGTGAAGGCGTGAACCGGGTCTTCCTCGACATCGCGCGCCGCAACCAGGGCCTGGTGCACCGCCAGCTCAAGATCCTCGACAAGCTGGAGCGCGAGGAGGAGAACCCGGACCACCTCGACGCGTTCTTCCAGCTCGACCACCTCGCGACGCGTGCCCGCCGCAACGCCGAGAACCTGATCATCCTCACCGGCGAGCAGCCGGGCCGGCAGTGGCGCAAGCCCGTGCGCATGCTCGACGTCGTGCGCGCCGCCGTCGCCGAGACCGAGCAGTACGCCCGCGTCAAGGTGAACCCGGTGCCCGAGGTCGCGCTGGTCGGCGCCGCCGTCGCGGACACCATCCACCTGATCGCCGAGCTCGTCGACAACGCCACGTCGTTCTCGTCGCCGCGCTCGCAGGTCGAGATCCACAGCAGCGAGGTGCCGCAGGGCCTCGTCATCGAGATCGAGGACCACGGTCTCGGCATCAAGGCCGAGGACCGCGAGCAGCACAACAAGATGCTGGAGGCGCCGCCGGACTTCGAGGCGATGCGCCTGCGCGGTGAGTCCCGTCTCGGCCTCTTCGTCGTCGCCCGGCTGGCCGCGCGCCGCCACGTCCACGTCGAGCTGCGCGACTGCCCGTCCGGCGGCACCATCGCGCTCGTGCTCATCCCGTCCGAGCTGATCGTCGGCGAGGCGGGCGCGGTCGACCCCGCGGACTCCGTGCCGATGCCGAAGCCGACGTTCCGCCAGCAGACCATGCAGCAGGCCGCGCGGTCGCCGGAGGCACTCGAAGCCGCCGTGCCGATCCAGGGCGACCTGAACCACGACTCGCGTCCCGGCGAGCGCCCCACCGAGACCTTCCGCCTGGACGAGTTCTGGGCCGGCAGGGCAGTGGGAAACGACCGGAGTCCGGCCCTCGACCTCGAAAGGGACCTGGACAGCAACAGCGGGCAGATCGAACTGCCCCGGGAAGACCGCCTGGGAGGCGCGTGGCCGACCGACGACCCGGCGGAAGGTGACACGACGACCCGCACGGACACCCGGCCCGAGTTGCCGCGCCGCAGGCGGCAGCAACACCTCGTGCCCCAGCTCGCCAACGACGAAGTCCGGCCGATGCCGGAACTCGCGGAGTTCAACCCCGAGGAACGGGCGGAACGAACCCGCGACGGCATGTCCGCCTTCCAGCGCGGCACCCGAGACGCCCGCCAGGCCGACGACGTCGTGGAACCGTGAATCACAGAACCGAAAGGGCTATTTCCGTGGACGACCTGACCAGCGGGCACCCCGAGCTCAACTGGCTGCTGGAGGACCTCGTCGCGAGAGTGGTCGGTGCCCGGCACGCGGTGGTGCTCTCCGCGGACGGCCTGCTGCTCGCCCACTCTCCCGAGCTCTCCAAGGACGACTCCGACCACCTGTCGGCGATGGCGTCCGCCTTCCAGAGCCTCGCTCGCGGCACCGGAAGGCACTTCGGAGGTGGGCAGGTCCGCCAGACCATCGTGGAGATGGAGCGCGCACACCTCTTCGTCACAGCGGCGGGCCAGGGCGCCTGCCTCGCGGTGGTGGGCGACGAGGACGCCGACATGGGCATGATCGCGTACGAGATGAACATGCTCGTGAAGCGCGTCGGCGCCTACCTCTCGTCGGCGCCGCGCACACTGGCGTCACCCCGGATGCCCAACCCCCTCGGGTTGTCATGAGCAACTCCTCGGACTGGTGGTACGACGAGGCGGCGGGCCCGATGGTCCGCCCGTACGCGATGGTGAGCGGACGCACCAGGCCCAAGCCCGCCGGCGAGGACCTCACGCTCACGACCCAGGTGCGCGCACTGCGCACGACGACCGACCAGGGCACCCTGTCGGTCGAGCACCTGGAGATCATCAAGCTCTGCCGGAAACCGCTTTCCGTGGCCGAGGTGGCCGCCTACCTCCACGCCCCGCTCGTGGTGGTGAAGGTGTTGCTGAGCGACCTGATCCAGCGCGGTGACGTCATCACCAGCGGCCCGGCCACCAGGGTGACCCCGGTCGACATGAACCTACTCCAGAAGGTGCTCGATGGTGTCCGTGCAATCTGATTCCGGGCAGGGCAGGGAAGAACTCACCGTCCCCACCTCCGTGAAGATCGTCGTCGCCGGCGGTTTCGGCGTGGGCAAGACCACGATGGTCGGCGCGGTCAGCGAGATCACCCCGCTGCGCACCGAGGAGCTGCTGACCGAGGCCGGGGAGGAGATCGACGACCTCTACGGGGTGGAGGGCAAGACCACCACCACCGTCGCCCTGGACTTCGGCCGCATCACCATCAACCCCGAGCTGGTGCTGTACCTGTTCGGCACGCCCGGGCAGGACCGGTTCTGGTTCCTGTGGGACGAGCTCGCCATCGGGTCCATCGGGGCTGTGGTGCTGGTCGACACCCGGCGGTTGGACGCCGGGTTCGGGGCCATCGACTTCTTCGAGCGTCGTGGGATTCCGTTCGTCGTTGCCGTGAACTGCTTCGAGGGCAGTCACTCCTACACCGCCGAGGAGATGCGGGTGGCGCTGGACGTTGCCGAGTCCGTGCCGTTGGTGTTGTGCGACGCTCGGGATCGGGAGTCCTGCAAGTCGGTGCTGGTGCGCGTGATCGAGCACGCGATGAACCGGCTTGACGTCATGGCGTGAGTCTTCGGACGAGCGAGGCCCCCGGCGCGTGCGCCGGGGGCCTTCGTCGTTCCGCGGCCGGTCAGGGCCTGACCTGTGCCAGCCTGCAGCGGAACGGGCGCAGGATCGCCGGGATCTCGGTCAGGCGGTAGCCCGGCACCTTCTCCGGGTTCTTCGCGATCGCGCCCAGCGTTTCCGCCACGTACTCCAGGTGGCTGCGGGTGTACACGCGGCGCGGGATCGCCAGGCGCACCAGTTCGAACGGGGCCGGCGTGATCAGGTCGCCCGCCGCGTCGATCTCGCCCAGGTAGAGCGAACCCACCTCCGCACAACGGATTCCGCCCGCCAGGTAGAGCTCCGAGGCCAGGGCGTGGCCGGTGAAGCGGGCCGGTGGGATGTGGGGGAGCAGTCGGGCCGCGTTGAGGTAGACGCCGTGCACGCCCGTGGGCGTCACGGAGTCCACTCCGGCCTCGCGCGCGCAGTCGGCCAGGTACTTGGTGGCCTCCGCTCGTTCGCGCAGGTAGAGGGGATCGGTCACCTCCATGAGGCCCTGGGCGCACATGTCGAGGTCTCGGCCGGAGAGGCCGCCGTAGGTCAGGAAGCCCTCGGTGGCGATCAGCAGGAGTTCGCACTGCTTGGCCAGTTCGGTGTCCTGGAGGGCGAGCATCCCTCCGATGTGGACGATGCCGTCCTTCTTGAGGCTCAGCACGCAGCCGTCGGCCAGGCGGAACGCCAGCTTGGCGACCTCGCGCGGGGTGTGGCCGTGGAAGCGCTCTTCTCGTTGGGTGACGAGCCAGGCGTTCTCGGCGAAGCGGGCCGCGTCCAGGAAGAACGGGACGTTGTGCTTGCGGCACAACGTGCTCACGGCTTCCAGGTTGGCCATGGAGACCGGCTGGCCGCCGCCGCCGTTGTTGGTGATGGTCATGACGACCACGCCGACGTCTTCGGGACCTTCCAGCAACGCGGTCAGGGCGTCGAGGTCGATGTTGCCCTTGAACGGGGCGTCGCTGTCGAGGTCTGCTGCCTCGGGGCACGGGAGGTCGCGGGCTGTGCCGCCGGAGAGTTCCACGTTGGCCCGGGTCATGTCGAAGTGCGTGTTGGAGACCGAGATCTGTCCCGGTTTCAGCAAGGCGCCGAACAGGATCCGTTCAGCCGCACGGCCCTGATGCACCGGGAAGATGTGCTGGTACGCCGTCAGGTCCTCGGCCACCTCGCGGAACCGGAACCAGGACCGGGAACCCGCGTAGGTCTCGTCGCCGCGCATGCCGGCGGCCATCTGCTCGGCGGAGAGGGCGCCGGTGCCGGAATCGCTCAGCAGGTCGATCGTGACGTCTTCCGCCGTCAGGTTGAACTGGTTGTACCCGGCCTCGGCGTAGCGTCGTTCCCGGTATTCGCGAGTGGTGATCGGAATGGGTTCGACTACCTTGATGCGGTACGGCTCCACGGCGGCGGCCTTTCTTCGGTGGTGCGGTTACACGAGCAGTGCTCGACTGCGGGGTGGCGTGACGTCGTACGCCTCCGAGGACAGGTAGACGGAGACCCCGGGCTTGGGTTTGCCCAGGCGCAACGAGACGTGGGCGATCAGGCCGACGCCCTCGCCCAGCGGCCGGCGCACGAGGCTCGCCAGCGCCATCACGAACGGCGTGGTGTCGAGTCCACAGCGGGCCATGATCGCCAGCACCCGTTCGCAGGCCTCCAGGTCGTCCTGGACGTAGTCGCGCACCGGGATGTAGAGGGAGTAACCGCTCGGGGAGTCCGTGTCGCCGGACAGGAAGGTGTAGCTCGACATCAGCGGGCGGCGGGGGAACGGGCCGGTGCCGCCGCAGGCGAGCGCGCAGACGTCCGCCAGCAGGCCCTGGTCGACGTCGGGGACAGCTGCCGCCGCGCCCACCACGTCCGTGACCATCGCGTCGTCGTGCGAGACGTAGGTCTTCACGCGGGCGTGGTCCTCGTCCACGAGGTCGAGCGCGAAGAAGGAGAACCGGTCGAGGCCGGGGCGGCGCAGTCCGTGTTCGGTGATCGCCGGGAGTGCCGAGTTCAGCCCGAGCCGCGAGAGCGCTTCCGCGACGAGGCCGGTGGCGCGGTCGCGGCCCTGCGCGTCGGGGTTGAGGTAGACCTTGACCCCGGGCGGTGCCGCCGGGCCGACGATCAGCGCGTACCAGAGCGCGAACGCGCCCTGGGGGTCGTCGGGCAGGAACAGGTCGCGGACGGTGTCGAGCTTGTCGCGGCGCAGCCCGTGCTTGCTCGTGAGCTCGTCGAGCACCTTGAGCGCGACACCGACGTTCGCCTGCTTGCCGGGCTTCTCGGCGATCGATTCCACGATCATCCGCACGGTCGGGCGTTCGTTTCGGGCCAAAGCCACCGAGAATTCGACCGGGGAGTGGTCGTCCGCCACGAATGAGGGCCAATGAGGAACTGCGGAGAGCGGGAGTCGGCTACCGGGTCCCAATGCCTCACCCAGCAGTTTTGTCGCGGCTTTGGTGGAGTCCGCTAAACCGACCGCGCGCAGGAGGTTGTGTAGTTGTCCAATGGCGAAATCGTGCAACGATACGACTGGCGCGCTCAAGATGGGGCACTCCTGATCGGCCGGGAATCAGTCTTTTGCGATCCCTGACGGGGTGGAATCGCGAAGTGAATTCTCTCAACCCGCCACATGCCCTGGTCAAGAGCCAAGGGGGTTGCATGCGACACTCTGCGCTGTGATGAAGATTGCACCACTCGGACTATTGACTTGAGCGTTTGCGAGTGGCGTTGCGTGCAATTGCGCACGCCTGTACGGGTGTGCTATGCGTTCGGTGTATCGGCATCACAGAGTAAGGTTTGTGCCAAACGCACACGTCGTGGTATTGCGACCGGGTCGCGCCCGTTTGTCCCGGTACAAAAGAAAACGGGGTGTCCGCCAGTGCGGACACCCCCATTCGGGTTGTTTCGAAACTTCTCAGTTGTGCGTCTTGGCGCACCGCGCTTTGCCGGGACAACTCCGGATCATCCGCACGGACGGTGCCGCGGTGATCGTGTCCGGAGGGGACGCCGCGCCGCCCGGCCACTGCACGGAGATCGCGATCGAGGACGCGTTGTTGTCGTAGTCCTTCTCCAGCAACGCGCGGTCGGAGTTCACGACGTTCACGACGTCGTAGATCCCGGACTCCACGCGGCTCAGGTCGAGCCACTGGAAATCGACGTCGTGCTTGTAGTCGTCACCGGATCCCACGGAGATCCCGAACATGACGTCCAACGCGGACGTGTCGTGGTGGCCGCACATGTGGCCGTCCAGCCGCTGCGCGAGCCTCCCCTCGGGAGTGTCCGGATCGACCGGCCGGTGCGCGAGGTCGTCGGACACCCCGTAGCGGTCGCCGATGCAGAACCCGTTCTTGCGGTCGGTCACGACCACGCCGCCGTCCGGGGTGCGCAGCTGGAAGTACTCGAAGTTCAGCAGGTGCCAGTGCTCGTGCGACTCCGCCGGCTCGTAGTACGCGCTGGACCTCGTCTCGCGCCGGGCCTCGTTGAACGTCCCGGCGATGGACCCGTCCACGCCGGACTGGATCGCCTGGCGCACGTTCATCGTCGGGGTGGCGGTGCTGTCGCGGTGCGCGTGCAGGAGCAACGGGCCGTCGCCGACGTTGTCGATCGAGGTGGTGAACCGCAGCCGGACGGCCTGGGCGGTGCCGCCGCGGTGCATGCACTGGCCCCGGGGTGACGAGGCGTCCTCGACGAGACAGACGTCCCACGCCCAGCAGGCGAGCGGGGAGCCGTCCCACCCGCCGGGGCAGCCGATCGGCGCCTGGCGGAGGTCCGGCAGCAACGGTGCGGGGTCGGCCTGCACGGTTTGCGAGGAGACGAGGGTGGCCGCGGTGATCGTCAGTGCTGCGATCACCGCGCCGATTCTGCTGACCATGCGGTGTTCTCCTGGGTCGGGGTGCTCCTGGCGGTGCGCAGGAGGGTGTCCGTCACCGAGCCGGACAGCTCGACGCTCGAGTTCCAGCTCGTGACGTTCGGGTAGACGTGGGCGGTGGTGGCGAGCAGCAGGCGCGTGCCGGCGACCTCGACGGCAGGCCGCTTCTCCAGGTACCCCAACGGGTACACCGGCTCGACGAACGGTGCCTTGAACACCCGGACCTCGTCGACGTCGGCGGCCGTCAGTCCCTTGTGGACGCTCAGAAGCTGCTCGGTCCACCGGCGGGCGATGCTGTCCGGGTCCTCGCGATACAGCGCCGACTCGCGGTCCGTGTAGTGCATGACGTACACGAGGTGCCGGTCGCCGTAGCGTTCCGAGCCCGTCAGCGGCGTCATCTCGATCACGCCGTCGAAGTCGGTGCCGGAACGGATCACCGGCGCCCAGTAGTGCCCGGACAACGGCTTGCGCAGGAAGAAGAGCGTGTTGACGACGCCCTGGTACGGCAGCCGCACCTCGGGCAGCAACGGCGCGAGGTCGCTGTCCGCGATGGCGCGCAACGCCGGCAGCGGCACGGTCGACACCGCGTGGTCCGCCTCGATCGTCTCGCCGTCCGCGAGCGTCACGACCACCCGGTGCTCGTCGGCCTCCACCCGGCCGACGGGGGCTTCGACGCGGACCTCGCCGCCGTGCGCCTCGATGGACGCCCTCAGCGCCTCGATGACGCTCTGGTAGCCGCCCGCGGGGTAGCCGCGCACCGACTCGTTGCTCTCGCGGCCCAGGCGCTGCCACAGGTACAGCGCGGGCACGTCGCCGAACGCGGAGCCGAACTTGGCGCCGAACATCGGGGCCAGCAGCAGGTCCCAGATCTTGTCGCCGTACAGGCCGCGCAACCAGTCCTCGGTGCGCAGCCGGTCGAGGTCCTTGCCCTTGCCCAGCCGCCGCAGCAGCAACGAGACCACGCCGAAGCGGATCCGGTTGACGAGGCTCAGCGGCCGGAACCGCAGCAGGTCGAGCGCGGAGTTGAACGAGCGGTGCTCGCCCCCGACGATCATGCCCATCGAGGTGGGCTGCCAGCCGACGCTCTCGCGCAGCCCCACCTCGTCCAGCAACGCGAGCAACGCGTCGTCGGTCGGCATCACGCAGTGGTAGAAGCGTTCCACCGACCGGCCCTGCGACTCGAAGAACGTGCCGAGCCCGCCGAGCTGGTCGCTCGCCTCGAGCAGCGTCACGGCCAGGCCCTCGCGGGCGAGGCGGTGGGCGGTGGCGAGGCCGCAGACGCCCCCGCCGATGACGACAACGCGCTGGGGCATCAGAGCTTCCGGAACGGAACGGGCGCGAGGCGGTCACGCGTGAGCAGGAGCAGGTACTGCTTGAGCGTGCGACCGAGCCGGAGCTTGCTGGCGCCGGGCTTGCGGTCGTAGCGCAGGTGCAGCGGGATCTCGCTGACGATCGGGCCGCAGTGCCGCAGCTTCAGCAGGAGCTCGACCATGCAGGCGAAGCCGCGTTCCTCGACCAGCCGCTCGCCGTAGTGCGCGGTGGCGCGGCTGAGCAGGCTCACCCGGTACGCGCGGAAGCCACTGGTGAAGTCGCGCACGCCGTCGAAGTGCAGGACCTTGCCGAACACGACGCGGGCGCCGCGGCTGAGCAGCCGGCGCCACTGCGGTGCCGTCGAGTCGTCGCCGCCGGAGACGAACCGGGAGCAGATCACGACGTCCGCGCCGGCCTTGATCTCGGCCAGCATCTTCGGGAACACCCCGGGGTCGTGCGTGTCGTCGGCGTCCATGACGATCAGCACGTCGTCGGGCTCCGCCTCGGCGAGCACCGCCCTCAGTCCTGATTGGACGGCCTGGCCCAGGCCGAGGTTCACCGGGTGGCTCACCAGCCGGGCGTCGATGCCGCGGGTCTGCCCGACGCAGTCGCCGGTGCCGTCGGACGAGCCGTCGTCGACCACCCACACCGTGATCCGGTCCGCGAGGTCCGAGCCGGCGATGCGCGCCAGCAGCGACGGCAGCGCTTCCGCCTCGTTGTAGGCCGGGAGGACGACGTGGACGTCGCCGCACGTGCGGATCGGCTTCTGCACGATCGCGACCGAGTCTCCGGCCGAATGCCGGATCCCGTGTTCGTCGACTCTCACTCAATGCCCCCTCTTCGGTGGCTAGTGGTGTGGCTCGCAACGTTGCCGGGGGAATTCGCGGTCAGACGGGTGCGTCGCGGTGCCGCCCCCACGTCCTCGTACTGGTGGTACGGGGGCGTGGGGGCGGTGCCGCGAGGCGCCCTGCTGAATGCCGATTCCCTCGCCAACGTTCCGAGTCACACCACTAGGTTGGTGGCGTGAATTATTGACACGGCGTGCTAAAGCTTTGAGGCGGGCCCTGGGTGAGTTCAGGGCAGGAACAACGTCGAAACCTCACCGACCGCGTACACAAGTGCCACTGAAGAGGGAAATTTGATACCCGAAGAGATGATTTCTCGCTGTTCATTCACTCTTTCGTGCGCACCTGCGACCACAACTCCTTCGATCGGATGATCTTCCATGAGGCGATTCTCGGCGGTTGCCGTTCCCGCAGACCCGCTCGACGAGCACGAGGCTGATCTCCGGCGCCCCGCGCAGCGGCCCCTCAAGCCGTCCTCGGTGGGCCGGGACCTCCTCAGCCGGGTGAACGCGGTCGCGGTCCTGCTCGCCCTCGCCGACGGCGTGGCGCTCGCCGTGCTGTGCGTGCGGCACGACCTGGGCTGGGCCTGGAGCGGCGCGACCGTGGCGACGGTGTTCACGATCAGGGGAGCCTGGCGGCTCTACCGGCGGCGGCTGTGGCTGTCCTGGCTGCAGGACCTGCCCCGGTCCGCGGCGAGCACGGCGCTGGCGTTCGCGCTGCTGTCCGGACTGGGCCTGATCAGCGGTGCCGACCCCGGCCGGCTGGCCGAGGTGCAGTGGGCGATGATCGAGTTCGCGCTGGTCATCGAGCCCGTCCGGTGGGGCGTGTTCGCGTTCGGCCGGTGGTGCCGGCGGCGGTTCGACCGCTGCGACCGGACCATCATCGTCGGCGCGGGCGAGGTCGGCGTGAACCTCGCGAAGACCATGCTGGAGCACCCCCAGTTCGGCCTGCGGCCCGTCGCGTTCGCCGACTCCGGCCCCGACCCGGACCGCCGCCCGCCACTGCTGGAGGTGGTCGACGGCGACCTCGCCGACGCGATCGTGCGGCTCAAGGCGGGCACCGTCGTGCTCGCGTTCTCGCACACGAAGGACTCACCGCTGGTCGAGGCCGCGATCACCGCGCACCGGCTCGGCTGCTCCACCCTGGTCGTGCCGCGGATGTACGAGCTGCACCCGGACGGTCCCGGCATCGAACGGCTGCGCAGCTACCCGCTGATGCGCCTCGGCACGGCCCCGACCAGCAGGCCCACCTGGTGGATCAAGCGCGCCGCCGACCTGCTGCTGGCCGCGGTCGCGCTGGTCGTGCTGGCACCGGTGATCGGGCTGTGCGCGCTCGCGGTGCTGGTCGAGAGCGGCCGCCCGCTGTTCTTCCGCCAGGTCCGCGTCGGCATGGACGACCGCACGTTCACGCTCTACAAGATCCGCAGCGTGCGGCAGACCGGCGAGGATGACTCGCAGGTCAAGTGGTCCGTCGTCGGCGACTCACGGGTCGGCCCCGTCGGCCGGTTCCTGCGCCGCACGTCCCTGGACGAGCTGCCCCAGCTGTGGAACGTCCTGCGCGGCGACATGTGCGTCGTCGGGCCACGCCCGGAGCGTCCCGGTTTCGTTCGCGAGTTTTCCGCTATTCACGAGCTATATTGGGCGCGCCATCGCGTTCCGACCGGCTTGACTGGACTTGCCCAGGTGCACGGTCTGCGGGGCGACACTTCCATCGCAGACAGGTCTCGATACGACAACTACTACATCGCGAATTGGTCGTTGTGGTTGGACCTGCGGATTCTACTCATGACGGCGGGTGAGTTGTGTTGCCGGAGAAATCGCTGATTCGTCGATTCGCCGCTGTCGCTCTTGTACTTCTTTCGAGTGCATGTGCGGTCAGCGCCGCCGAGTCGGACCCGATCATCACGGGTCCGGTGCCGAGGGCGCTCGCACCCTGCGCCTGGTGGTACGCGATCGGCGACTCGCCCAACCCGTGGGAGATCAGGGCCGCCGCGAAGCACTACGACGTCGTCGTGCTCAACGCGTGGGAGACGGCGGCCATGCGCAAGCTCCACGAGCTGAACCCCAAGGTCAAGGTCCTGGTCTACAAGGACTTCTCCAGCACCCGCAACTACTTCGGCGCGGTCGAGGGCGACCGGGACGCGAAGTACCTGCCCACCGGCGTCGGGTACCACGCGGCCGAACAGACGCAGCCGTCGTGGTTCGCGATCAACACGCTCGGGCAGCGCATCGAGTGGGACGGCTACCCGAAGCACTGGCAGATGACGGTGTGGGACCCGGCCTACCAGAAGGCCTGGGCGGACGCGGTCGTCAGCGAGGTGCTGCGCGAGGGCTGGGACGGCGTGCTGGCGGACAACGACTTCAGCTCGCTCAGGTACTACTCGTCCGGGGTGATCGCGGGGACCGCCGACCCCGCGGGCACGGACCGGCTGCTGCGCGACGGCCTCGACGGCATGCTCCAGCTCACCGGGGACGCCCTGGAGAAGTCCGGCAAGATGCTGATCCCCAACGTGTCCGAGTCGCAGCTCACCCCCGGCCGCTGGTCCGCGCACTCGCGGTACGCGGGCGCGATGGAGGAGAACTTCGGCCTGCAGGGCGACGACGGCACCGGTGAGCTGATCACGTTCCAGGGCAACCAGTTCAAGGAGCAGCGCGCGCAGGCCGCGCTCGGCGAGTCGTGGCTGCTGCTCATCACGCACACCAAGTCGGACAAGGAAGAACGCGTCGGGTACGCCTCGGCCGCGCTCCTCGCGAGCCCCCACACGTGCTGGACGCGCGCGCAACCCGACTACAAGAACCCGTACTGGTCGATCTACCAGGACGCACGGCTCGGCGAGGCGGTCGAGACGGCCAACCGCCTGCCGAACGGGGTGTGGAACCGGCGCTACTCGGGCGGGTGGGTGGCCGTGAACCCGACGAAGACGTCCGTGCTGCTGACGCCCCCGCCGGGCCTCGTGACATTGCGCGGCGAGACGGTGCCCGCGCAGCTGGACCTGCCGTCGGCCGACGCCGTGGTGCTGGTCAACGGCCCGAAGCGGTGAGCTTGCGGTAGAGGTCGAGGTGCCGGCGCGCGCAGACCTCGGGCGTGAACCGCTCCCGTGCCCTGGTGGCGAGGCGCTGCCCGGTGCTCGCGGGGTCGGGGTCGGCGAAGAGCGTGCGGAGCTTGGCCGCCAGCGCGCCGACGTCGCCGGGCCGGGGGCAGTCGTCGCCGGGGATGCCGAGCATGTCCGCGACACCACCGGTGTCCGTGGCGATCACGGGCTTGCCGGCCGCCATCGCCTCCGCGACGACCAGCGGCTGCTGTTCCATCGTGGACGGCAGGACCAGCGCGTCGTGCTCCAGCAGCAGTTCGGGGACGTCGCTGCGGAAGCCGAGGAACGTCACCCGGTCCGCGAGGCCGCGCCGGGTGACCCGGCCCTCCGCCTGCATCCTTTGTGGACCGTCGCCGACGACGGTGAGGGTGGCGTCCTCGGGCATGGTCGTTTCGAGGGCGTCGAGCAGGTCGAGCAACCCCTTGCGTTCCACCAGGAGACCGACGAACACCAGCTTGCGGACGGGTTTCGCGGGCGGGTTCGCGGCACCGACCTCGACGCAGTTGTCGATGTGCGTCATGCGGTGTGGCGGCACGTAGAGGCGTTCGCGCAGGAACCGGCCCATCTCCCTGGCGGGCACGACCGTCCGGTGCACGACGCGGGCGACGGCGGCGTCGGCGGCCAGCACGGCCCTCGTGTAGGGCGGGGGAGGGGTGGCGCCGCGGACGTTGCGGAACCACGGTTCGGCCACCTCGTCCGGGACGCCGTGGTAGGTGTGCACGATCTTGGTGCTGGTGGCGAGCGCCGCGCTGACGAGGCCCGAGCGGCGGTCCTGCGCGTGCACGACGTCCGGCCGCCACGCCTTGATCGCGGCGCGCGCCTGCCGGGCGGCGGCCATGTCGCCCTTGCGCAGCACCAGGGTCTCTTCGAAGAACGGGTCGATCAGCTCGGCGCTCCGCCTCGGGCGCGGGCCGAACACGCGCACCTCGGCGTCGCCCGACTTGGCCAGTGCGGCGGCCAGGCGCACCGTCACGTCCACCGGGCCACCGCTGTCCTGTGTCAGCAGGTAGGCGATCCGTGTCATCGTGGTCCTCTCTCGGCGACCAGCTTCTCGGTGAGCGTCACGATCCGGCTGGTCATGTGGTCTTTGTCGAACAGGGTCTCGGCGCGGACGCGGCCGCGTTTTCCTTCGGTGGCGGCGAGTTCCGGGTCCTTCAGCCGGTGCGCAATCGCTTGCGCCAGGGCCGCGGTGTCCAGTTGCGGCACGACCTCGCCCGCGTCGCCGAGGCTCTGCCGGACGCCTTCGACGTCGAACGCGACGACGGAACGTCCGCAGGCCATCGCCTCCAGCGGGACCAGCGCCATGCCTTCGGCGCGGGACGGGAGGACGACGACGTCGGCGTTGGCGTAGTGCCGGGCTACGTCGCTGCTGTGGCCGTGCCAGTGGGTGTGGCGGGGTTTCGCGGCCTTGAGCCGGGCCGCCATCGGGCCGTCGCCGACGATGACCAGTTCGGCGTCCGGGACCTCGGCGAGCACCCGGGGCCAGGCTTCGAGCAGGAGGTCCTGGCCCTTCTGGTGGGCGAGCCTGCCGACGCACACCGCCGTGGGGGTGTCGTGCGGTTTCGGCTGGGGCCGGAGGCGTTGCGTGTCGACGCCGTTGCAGATGACCTCGGCCGGTGCGGTGACGCGTGCCGCGCGACCCGCTTCGAGTTCGTCGTCGCTGACGCAGAGCAGCATCGTGGTCCAGCGCGACGCCCTGGCCTCCCAGAACCGGCTGGCCCTGCTGAGCAGGCCGGTGGCGACGCGGAACGACCAGAGGTGCGGCTGGAAGATCGTCGGGGTGCGGCCCCGCAGGACCAGCCTGGCCAGTCCCGCTTTCGAGCTGTGCAGGTGGACGACGTCCTGGCCGCGGAGGATCTCGCGGAGGGCGAGGAGCTCACGGGCGGTGCCCGGTCCCGGGACGCGGGTGGCCTGCCAGGGGTGCAGCGGGATGCCGGCCTTCCCGGCCTGCCGGGGCAGCCAGCCGGTCGGCGGGCAGGCGATGCTGACGTCCCAGCCCCGCCGTTTCTGCTCGGTGGCGAGGTCGAGGACGACGGCGGCGACCCCGGCCTCGACCGGCTGCGTCACGTGGACGACCTTCACGCGCGCTCCTTCAGTCCGATGAGGACGGTGCGGTTGAGGGGGAGGGCGATCGCGCAGTAGGTGCCGAGCAGCAGCAGCCCGGTGGCGATCAGGCCGGGGAGGGTGGTGCTGTCCGGGAGGACGGCGTCGAGTGCCGCGCAAGCGATTGCGGCTCCGGCGACGCCGGCGAGCGCCTTGCCCGGGAGGGGGAACGCGAGGCCGTGGGCGTGCAGGACCAGCCAGGTCAGCGGTACGAGCAGCCACACCACGGCGAGCTGGGTGGCCGCCACGGCCGCGGGGCCGCGTTCGGTCGTGAAGACCAGGGCGGTCAGCAGCGTGACGAGGTGGGTGGCTTCGAGGGCGAGGTACTGGCGGGCGTGCCCGGCGGCCCTGATCGTCTGGTACCAGACGTGCAGCAGGCCGAGGCCGAGGCCGTACCCGCAGAGCAGCGCGAGGACCCGTGCCGCGTCCGCCCACTGCTGGCCGAGGACCACGATCCCGTGCGCGGACAGGGCGACCGTGACGTACAGGCCGCCGGTGATCACGAGGGTCGCGACGGTGAAGCGGCGCAGGGTGTCCGGGAGTCGGTCCCGCTGTCCACTTCGGACCAGCTCGGCGCAGAGCGGGAACAGCACACCGCCCAGCACGACCGCGATCATGATGTAGGGCACCCAGGCGATCCGGAACGCGAGCGAGTAGCCGCCGACCGCCTCCGGGCCGAGGACGTGGCCCAGGGCGAGGTAGTCGACGTTGATCAGCAGGACGGCGATGAGCGCGCCCGGCCCGACCACGGCGAGCCACCTCGACGCTTCGCCGGCAGCGTCCCGGTCCCAGGTCGGGCGGATGCGGGTGCCGGCGAGGGCGGCCAGCACGGGCTGGGCGATCGCGGTGCAGAGCAGGCCGATCACCAGCGCCGTGGGCCCGGTTCCCCGTGCGGCCAGGGTGACCGTGACCGCGGCCCCGACGAGCATGCCGCCCGCGTCGGGCAGCATGCGGCGGCGGAAGTCGAGGTCGCGGTGCATCAACGCCATCTGCACCCCGCCCGCCGCCGTGAAAGGCAGGGTGAGCGCGGCGAGCCGCAACATCCCGGCGGCCTCTGGTGCTCCCAGCGCCGCGGCGAGCGGGTTCGCCGTGACGAGGATGATCACCGTGAGGGCGGTGCCCGCCGCGACGCTCATCGTGAGCACCGTCCCGGCTGTGCGCAACGGATCACGGGTCGTGCGGCTGACGATGTCGTAGACGCCCATCGCCTGGACGACCTGGCCGATGTTGACGACCGACACGACCAGTGCCACCGCGCCGAGGTCGGCCTCGGTGAGGAACAGGGCGAGCGCGAGGGTCACCACGATCTGGCTGCTCTTGCTCACCAGGTTGACCGCGAAGAGCCACAACGACCCCCGCACCGCCACGTCCGTCATGCCGCGCGCCGCACGTGCCGCAGCGCGAACACCACCAGCACGACCCAGGCCGCCACCACCGCGATCCCGTCCACCGTCACGTCGGCGCGTGCCCCGAGCGTGGCCCTGATGGCCTCGTTGACGAAGTACAGGTGCGCGAACGGAACCGCGAGCAGCAACGTCGCGACGCCGGCCCACCGCCAGTGGGCGTCTCGCCGGTTCTGCCACGCCAGCACGGCCAACGCCGTCATCGCCGGCACCGCGATCAGCACGTCGCCCGGCTGGTGCACCAGCGCCACGACGATGCCGAGGCAGATGAGCAGGTCCGCGACTACGGACCCGTTCTCCGTCCGGTCGAGCCGCCGCGCGAGCAGTGCGGTCGCGGCGAGGACTCCCAGCAGCGCCACCGGTTCGGCGGCCGGTGGCAGCCACCCGGTCGTGCGGAAGAACACCGCGGGCAGGTCGATCCGTTGCGCCGTCATGGAGTCGACCGCGCCGTAACCGGTGTGGCTCGCCCAGGCGAGGTTGCGGTCGACGACGTCGAGGAACGCCCCGATCCCGCCACCGCGGACGACGAGCAGTGCCGCCACCGGCAGGCTGGCGAGCGCCGCGATACCCGTCCCCATCAGGGCGACCTTCCGGTCACCCCGGACGAACAGCAGCAGTGCCAGCGGCAACCCGAACTGCGGCTTCAGCCACGCCAGCGCCAACGCCGTCGCCGCCCACGCCGGACTCTTCGTGCGCAACAGCAACGCCCCGGCCGCGCCGACCGCGATCAGCGGGTTGACCTGCCCGACGTACAGCTGGGCCTTGCCGACCTGGCTCGTGACCAGCAGCGTGCCGATCACCACCGTGCCCGCCACGAGTGGCAGCTTCGCCCGGCCCGCCGCCATGACCGCGAGCCCGACGAGGAGCACGAGGCAGGCGAGGGCGAACGCCACCGCGCCGACCCGGTACTCGGGCAGCGCGAACGGCAGGTGCAGCACCAGGTGGTAGGGCTGGTAGAGGTTGAAGTTCTGCCGCACCGGCCAGTGGTCGAACATCACGGCCGGGTCGTAGGGGTTGCCGCCGTTGAGCAACTCCCGGACGGGGAAGTACAACGCGTCGCGGAAGTCCTGCATGCGTTCTTCCGGCAGGTTCTGCTCCGTGGGGAGCGGTACCTCCCAACTCGGCTTGAGGGCCCGGACGGCGCTGAGCGCTCCGGCGAACGCGACGAGGACGACCCCGATGGTCCTGGCGAGGCCGGCCCGGTTGGTGGTGGTGATCATTCCGGCACCACCGCCACGATGATCGAGGTGGCGGCGAGGGCGACCAGAGCGGCCAGTGCGGCGAGACCGGCGAGGGCGCTGAGCGCGACGACCGCGACGGGCCAGTGCACCGGGGTGGCGGTGAGCTTGCGGTAGTCGGCCTTGCTGATCACGCCGGTGACGGAGCTGAGGTCGTCGGCGTCGTCGGCAGCCGGGCGGGGTGGTTCGGGTGCGGCAGCGAGCTTGGGTGCAGCGAGCTTGGGTGCAGCGGGCTTGGCGGCGGCAGGCTTGGGTGCGGCGGGCTTGGGTGCGGCGGGCGACGGCTGCGGCTTGGCGGTGGCGGCGGGCTTGGGTGAGGCGGCCGCTGGCCTGGGCGCGGCGGTGGCCGGTTTGAGCGCTGTGGCAGCAGGCTTGGTGGGGACGGGCTTGGAGGCGGTGACCCCTGCCGGGGGTGCGGTGGTGGCGGGCTTGGGGGCGGCGGCTGCCGGGCGGGCCTGCTCCGGCACCCCCGCCTGGCGTGCCTCGGTCGCGGGCGTCATGCCAGCACCACCGCGACCAGCACCGACGACGCCGGCAGCACCGCGAGCGCGGGCGCCAGGTCGTCACGCCTGTGCCGGGAGGTCACCGCGATCACGGCCGTTCCCTCGGCGGGCTCGGAGGCCTTGTCGGGCAACGACATCGCGATGCTCTCCGCGCGTTCCCTCAACTCCGGGCTCGCCGCGAGCACCTTCACCGGCCGTGCCGCCGCCACGCACAGAGCGGTGAGGCGATCGGTGAGGCCCGGGTCGTCGTCGTTCGCGATGACCACGGGGTGGGCGATGCCGGAGCTGGCGAGCGCCGCGCGCACCGGGTTGGACCGCAGGCGCCGCAACGCGAAGACGGCCACGCCCGCGATCACCGCCGCGACGAGCGCCAGGCCCGTGGCGAGGCGCAGGTCCGGGGACACCTGGCTCGTCTCGGGACGCGGGTCCAGCAGGCGGAACTTCGCCGCCGGTGCCAGCAGGTCCGCGTCGATCACGGCCTGCGCCACCGCCGTGACGGCACGGTCCGCGTGTTCGGCCGAGTCGGCGCGCACCGAGATGCGGGCCACGCCCGAGGCGGGTACCAGTTCGACGGCGATGGCGTCGGCCAGCCGTTCGGGGGTGGTCTCGGCCGCCTTCGCCGCCTCGTCCAGCACCGAGGGGCTGCGCACCAGCTGCACCACTGCGGGTGCGGCCAGGGACGTCACCTCGCCGAACTGGGCGCTGTCGGGTGCCGCCGGGGTGGCCAGCAGCGCCAGCCGTCCCTCGGTCACGCCGTCGCGCATCGCCACGGCCGCCAACACGGCCGCGCCGACCAGCACGCCGGCGACCAGGCCTTCCACCAGAGCTCTGGGAGCCTTCATCGTCCCTCCAGGACGGTACGAAGCAGTTCGTCGTAGGACTTCATCAAGGTGTGCGCGTCGGCCGAGCCGTCGTGCGACGCGGCCACCGAACGGGCGGCGGGCGAGAACAGCAGGCCGCGCAGGGCTTTCGCGGTCTGCGCCGGGCTGCGGCGGGGCACCAGCACGCCACCGCCCCCGGCCAGCACCTCCCGCACTCCGTCCACATCGGACGCGACCACGGGACGGTTCGCCGCCAGCGACTCGAGCAGCGCGATCGGCATGCCCTCCCAGTCGCTGGTGAGCACGGTGACGTCGGCCGCCTCCAGCAGGTCCCGCACGTCGGTGCGCGTCCCCAGGAACCGCACCCGGCTGGGCGCCTTCGCCTCCAGCTCGGCCCGCAGGCTCCCGTCCCCGGCCAGCCACAGCTCGGCGTCGCCGGGAACCTGGGCCCACGCCTCCAGCAGCACGTCGTGCCGCTTCTGCGGCTCCAGCCGAGCCGGGCACAACGCCACCGGCACGGTCACGCCGGTGCCGAGCCGCGCCCGCACCGTCGCCCGATCCGCGGACGGCACGGTGGGGAACACCGCGTTGGGGATCACCTCAACGTGCTTCAGCCCGGCGTCGGTGAGTTTGCGTGCGGCAGCGTCCGCCACCGTCACGACCAACGACGACACCCGGTTGAGCACCCCGGCGGCCGACCGCACCTCACCCTCGGCCACGCCGTGGAACACGGTGACGACCTTCCGCCGCGGCGAGGCCAACCGCGCCACCAACGACGCGGAGACGTTGTGCGCCAGCACGACGTCCGGCCGGAACCGCCGCACCGCCACCCGCACCGCCGCCGCGGCCTTCAGCACCCCGACCGGCGACCGCCGGGCCACCGGCACGTCGAACACGGGAACGCCCGCGGCCTTCAACGCCTCCACGCGGAACCCGCCACCGCAGGCCACCGCGGACTCCCAGCCGACGTCACCACCGGCCGTCGCCATGCCCGCGACGAGCGCCTCCGCGCCGCCCGCGCCCATCTCGCTGATCACGTGGAGGACGCGCATCGGCTCTCCTTCGAGGAACGCTGCTCGAGGGCCACCGCGATCGCGATGAGGGACCACAGCGGCAGGTAGTACTGCTCGGACAGGAAGATGGAGGCGACCAGCACGGCGATGAGAGCGGCCTGCACGGCCACGGCTTCGCGCTGAAGGGCAGCTCGTGCCGCAACGGCCCGGCGTCGCGCGGCCCAGCCCGCACCGGCAGCAGCCCCAGCGCCGACGGCTTCCCGCTGCCCAGCCCGGCCTCCAGCCACACCAGCTCCAGCGCCGACGGCCGCTTGCTGCCCGGCCCAGCCTCCACCAGCGGCAGCCCCGGTGCCGATGGCCGCTCGCTCCCCGGTCCAGCCGCCACACACGGCAGCCCCAGCGCCGACGGTCACTCGCCGCCCAGCCCCGCCGCCCTCGTCCAGCGCCACCGGCCCGGCGGCCCCCGCACGCCGCCACGCCCGTTCCGACGCCACGAACCCCACCGCGATCAGCCCCACCAGCAGCAGGAAGCCTGGAATCCCCAGCTCCGCCGCCACCTCCAGGAACAGGTTGTGCGCCACCGGCGTCTGCTCGTCGATCTCCGCGTTGTGCCCGGCCGCCGCGTACTCCTGCCGGAACCCGCCCGGCCCCACCCCGAGCACCGGGTTGTCGGCGAGCATCCGCGAGGCCGCCTGCCAGCGCAGCATCCTGGTGTCGGCGTTGGTGCCCGCGATGTGGCTCTTCTCCTGCAACGCCCGCGCCAGCTCGGCCTGTGCGGCGGAGGCGAACACCAGAGCCGCCACCCCCGTGACCGCCGCCGTCACGACCACCGCGCGCACCGGCAGGCCACGCCGCGCGATCAGCCACACCAGGGCACAACCCAGCGCGATGCCGCCGCCGCGCGAGAACGTCGCCGCCGCCCCGGCCACCAGAACGGCACCCAGCACCAGCCACGCGACTCGTCCCCGCGCGGGCAACGCCACCAGCAGGGGCAACGCGGCCACCAGGAAGAACGCCAGGTCGTTCGGATCCTCCAACGGCCCGGTGGCGCGCAACGACCCGCTGACCACGCTGTACAACCCACCGGCAGCGGCCACGACGGCGCCCGCCACGGTCGCCGCCAGCAGCCACCGCACCGGCACCTCGCGCGCCGCCACGTCGGCCAGCACCACCGTGATCACCAGGAACGGCACCCAGCGCACCAGGTACTCCACCGTGAACGGTTCGGCCACGTGCACGGCGGACGTCGCGAGCAGCACCACCGCCAGCAACGCGATCAGCAGGTGCAACGGGTGCGGCGCGGGCAGACGGCGCCGGCGCGCCAGCGAAACCAGCCACACGCCGATCAGCAGCGCGGGCACCACCTTGGCCGACTGGCCGTGCACCTGCAGCAGGTAGCCCTCCAACGGGGCCAGCGCCACGGTCCCGCAGGCGAGGACACGCAGCAGGACCGTCAGCATGCGACCGGATCCCGTTCGCGCAGACGGGCCAGCCGCGCGACGTGGGCGCCGGTGCCGACGACGTCGAAGTGCTTGCGCAGCAACGACAACACCCAGCCGAGCAACGCGACCTTCGACGCGCCGGGCACCGCCATACCGGGGAAGAACTCCATCCCGGGGGCCTCGGCGCCGGACAGCACGTCGGTCGGGTGCAGCAGCAACGACGGGGAGACCTTGCGCAGCAGGCACAAGCGCAGCGCCGAGGAGAAGTACGCACGAGCCAGCCGCGGCGAGACCTGGTGCAGCTGCAGCAGGTAGGCGCCGTGGATCGGCACACGGAGCAACGGCATCGTCGTCACCGGCAGCTCGACCACGCCGCCCCGCCACCGGAAGGCGGTGTTGGGCGAGCGCACCTTGCCGAAACCGCCGAACAGGTCCTCGCCGCCGTCCGTCGCACCGGCCGTGCGGTTGTGGTACGCCCGCGCGAGCGGCCCGATCCACGTCGGCAGCACGCTCGCGTCGTAGGAATAACCACGGCGCCGCAACACGTCCAGCAACGCGGGCGTCACGCTGTAACCGGGACCGCGGAACCCCACGGGCTTCGGCGCACCGGCGGCCATGATCGCCTCCTCGGCGCGCAGGACCTCCTTCTCGACCTCCTCGTCGGAGAAGCGGTGCAGCCACGGCTGGTGCCAGAACGAGTGGTTCGCGATCTCGTGCCCGGCGGCGGCCAGCGACGACACCGCGGCGGCGCCGTCATCCCGTTCGGCGTCCGCGCCCACGACGAACACCGTTGTGGTCAACCGCTGTTCGCCCAGCACGTCGAGCAACCGCGGCACCGCCGAACCGAGGAAACTCGGCCTGCTCTCCCAGGAGGGGTCGCCGTGCGTGCGCAGGTACGCCCACAGGTTGTCGAGGTCCAGCGAGACGCTCGCGACCGGCTTCACCGCTCACCCACCGGCACGAGAGCGGACGCGCGCGCCGACACCGACCCCAGCACCAGCACGCCGGACACCACCAGCAGCACGCCGAGCGCGACCCACCACTCGCGGCCGGGCGTGATCTGGTCGCCCATCAACGCGAGCCCGGCCGCGGAGCTGATCACCACGGTCGTCGCGTCCATCGACGCCACCGCCGACGTCGCCGAACCGCGCTGCAACGCCGTCGCGAGGCACGCCTGCCCGACGAACGCGCCGAGCACCATCACCCACGTCAGCGGGTGCAGCAGCAGGTCGAGCAACGGCTTGCCGGCGACGTTGCGCGCGGCCACCGCCACGACGGCGAACGCGAGGCCGGCCAGCACGGGCGTCAAGGCCCGGAACGTGCGCGCGAGCGGCAGCACCGCCAGGGTCAGCACCCCCAGCACCACCAGGGCGGGCACGAGCGGCAGTTCGCGGGCGGTCGACGGGGCGGCCGCGCCCGTCAGCAGCAGCAGGCCGCACGCCATCACCACCAGCACCGCGATCTCGACCCGCTGGATGCGCCAGCCGAGCAGCAGCACGCCGATCACCGTCGCGAGCCCCACCGCGCTCGACGACCCCGCCTGCACCAGGTACAGCGGCAGGTCCTCGCGGGCCAGGAACGCGAACAGGAAACCGCCGACCTGACCGGTGAAACCCAGCAGGTACAGGCGATCCGACGCGAGCCGGGCGAGCAGGCCCACCCCGGCGCCGGGACGTTCGTCGGCCCTGCGCGCGGCGACGGTCTGCGCGACTATCCCCAGGCCGTACAGGACGGTGGACACGACGAGGGCCAGATGACCGGACATGGGGCCGGACAGTACGACACGCTTGGGACGCAACACTTTCGAGCGATATCCCAGGCAACTCTTTCGAGTGAACGTGGGCGGCATTTGCCCGGTTCGGTCAAGATCGGTGAAGTACCTTGCCGCGGTGCGGGAAACGAACACCGTGACGATCGTCTGCGGCACAAGACCGGAACTGATCAAACTCGCGCCGCTCGTCGAACACTTCGGCAGCGCGTGCACCATGATCTACACCGGCCAGCACTACGACCGCTCGATGTACTCGCTCATCCGCCGTGATGTGCCGGAACCGGGCGGCTTCCACGAACTGCGGCTCGGCGGCCTGCGCCGGGGTGACCAGCTCGGCCGCGCGGTCTCCGCCGTGGACGAGGTGCTCGCCGCCGAACGGCCCGCGGCCGTCATCGTGCAGGGCGACACGACGTCCGCGCTCGCGGGAGCCCTGGCCGCCAACGCCTGCGACGTGCCGCTCGTGCACGTCGAGGCGGGCCTGCGCAGCTACGACCGCGCGATGCCCGAGGAGCACAACCGCGTCCTCATCGACCACCTCTCCGACCTCTGCTGCGCGCCGACGTCGTTGAACCGCACCAACCTCCTGTCCGAGGGCGTCGCCGACAGCCGCATCGCCGTCACCGGCAACACCGTCGTCGAGGCGCTCGCCCACGCGTTGCCCGGCCACGACGAGCAGGACGCCGTCCTGGGCGACCTCGGCCTGAAGCACGACCGGTACGTGCTCGCCACGATCCACCGCCCGGAGAACGTGGACGACGCCACCAACCTCGAGATCGTCCTGCGGGAACTGGGCCGGCTGCCGCTGCCGGTCGTGCTGCCGCTGCACCCCCGCACCGCCCAGCGCGTCACCGCGTTCGGCCTGGACGGGCTGCTGCACGGCCTCCAGGTCATCGAACCCCAGCCGTACCGGGCCTTCCTGGCCCTCGCGCACGCCTCCGCCGTGATCGTGTCCGACTCGGGCGGCATCCAGGAGGAGGTCAGCGTCCTGAAGCGGCCCGTCGTGGTCGTGCGGCGCAGCACCGAACGCCCGGAGATCGAGGGCACGTTCGGCACCCTCGTCCCGCCCGGCCCGGCGGTCGGCAGCGCCGTGCTGGCCTGGCTCGACGACGTGGAGGGGCACCGCGCGGCGTTGCGCGAGATCCCGTCCCCGTACGGCACGGGGTCGCCGTCGGAGCTGATCGCGACCGCCGTCCGGGCGATGCTGGGGCCGGTCTCCGGTCAGTAGTCCGAGCCCGTCCGAGATCGTCCGACCCGCCTTCCGCTCGCCGCCCCCAGCGGCCAGCGTGGTCAGCGTTGTTGCTGATCGAACTGGGAGGAGCGGACCCGTGAAGCGTTTCGCGAAGCTGGCCGGTGAAAGGCTCGTCGGACTCGTGCTGCCGAAGATCGATGCCGGTGCCTGCGTGCCGGAGCACGGGCAGTGTTGCAAGAAGGGCTACCGCTTCAACTGCAACGGCATCTGCTCGTCCGTGAGCAGTTCCTGCAAGTGACCCGACGGGGTGCCGGCGTCCGTCGCCGGCACCCCGCCTCGCTTCAGGGGGTTCCCGTGCTCGATCTGTTCGCTCGCCTGCTGCTCATCGCCGTCTTCCTGGCCGCCCTCGCCGGCAAGGCGCGTTCCCGGCAGGGGTTCGCGGAGTTCCGCGACTCGATCGCCGCGCTCGTTCCGTTGCCCGCCACCGTGATCGCCGTGCTGGTCCTGGCCGGGGAGGCGCTGGCGGTCGTCCTGCTCGCCGTTCCCGGCACGCTGTTCGGGTACGGCCTCGCGGCGGTGTTGCTGGCGGCGTTCTGCGGCGCCGTCCTGCTGGCCGTGACCGCACGGAAGTCCGTGCGCTGCAGGTGCTTCGGTGCGGGCGGCGACGTGCTGGGGCCGAAACACCTGGTGCGCAACGGGATGCTGCTCGCTGTCGCCGCTCTGGGCGCGTTCGTGCCGTCGCCCGCTTCCTGGGAGGAACCGTTGACCCTGCTCACGATCGCCGTCGTGCTGCTCGCCGTGGTGGTGGCGCTGCACGTCCTGTTCACGTTCGGGCTGGTGGCGCGGGTGCGCGAACTGCAGGAGAACACCGTGCCGAAGCGGGAGTCGAACCTGCCGCGGCCGGGTGCGGTGGTCAGGCCGTTCACGGTGCTCGACACCGACGGGCTGCCTTTCACCGAGGCTGACCTCGACGGGCCCGTGCAGGTCGGGTTCTTCTCCGTCGGGTGCGGGCCGTGCCGGACGCTGACCGACGCGCTGGTCGCGTCTCCTCCCGCCACGCGGTTCGTGTCCGTTGTGGACGGAGACGCGAGTGATCCCGAAGGCACGGCCCGGCTGGCGGAGAAGGTCAGCGCACTGGGGCGCGTCGCGGTGGTCGGCACGGACGACCCGGTGCTGTCCGCGTTCGGGGTGATGGCCTACCCGACGTTGCTGCACACGCACGGGGGAGTGGTGACGGCGTCCGGGATCAAGCTCGACGACTTCGCCGGTGCGCCGGCGCCGGTGGCGTGATCCGGGCCGCGGGCGCCGCGCTGGCGGTGCCGTTCCGGGCCGCGCCGGTGCTCGCGTCCGGAACCCTCGTGCTCACGGTCGTCGCCGGAGCGGCGCCCGCCGCTGGGGCGTGGCTGACGATGCTGCTGGTGGACGGGCTGACGTCCGGGATCGGCACGGACCGGGCGGTCTTCCTGGCGATCGCGTCGGCACTGGTCGGCGGGGTCGCGATCGCGTTGCTGTACCTGACCGGGTACCTCGGGGAGGTCGTGCGGCACCGGGTCGCGGTGACGGTGGAGAGCGCGTTGTTCCAGCGGATCGCGACGTTGCCGGGGCTGCGCCGGATCGAGGACCCCGTGTTCCACGACAGGGTGCGCCTCGCCGAGCAGGCGGCGCAGGAGGCTCCCGGGACGATCTCGCAGTTCACCCAGGAGGCCGTGCGGTCGGTCGTGCTGCTGGCGAGTTTCACCGGGGCGTTGCTGGTCGTCTGGCCGCCGATGACGGTGCTGCTGCTGGCGTTCGCGGTGACGGCGGTGGTCGCGCGCCTCGCGACGGCGCGGCGAGAGGCCTCCACCGAGGAGGCCTGGGTGGCGACGGACCGGCGGCGGCTGTTCTACCGTGCGTTGCTCACGGATGTGCGTGCCGCCAAGGAGATCCGGCTGTTCGGGCTCGGGGAGTTGCTGCACACCAGGATGGTCGAGTCGCTGGCGTCGGTCAGCGGCGCGCGGCTCGCCGCTCAGCGCCGGGGGACGGTCGTGCAGAGCGGGCTCGCGCTGCTCGGGGCGGTCGTGGCGGGGGCGGGCACGGTCGTGGTGGCGTTGAGCGTGGTGGCCGGGCGGTCGTCGGTGGGGGACCTCGTGCTGTTCCTCGGGGCGGTGGCGGCCGTGCAGACGGGCCTGTCCGGGGTGGTGCTGCAACTCGGTGAGGCCGGGCGGGCGGTGCGGCTCTTCGGGCACTACCTGGACGTGCTCGCGACGCCCGACGACCTGGTGGGCGGCACTGCGGCGCCCGGCGAGGGCACCATCGAGCTGCGGGACGTCTGGTTCCGCTACTCCGACGACGGGCCGTGGGTGCTGCGGGGCGTCGACCTGACGATCCCGGCGGGTGCGGCGGTCGGGCTGGTCGGCGTCAACGGGGCGGGCAAGAGCACGCTGGTGAAGCTGCTGTGCCGGTTCTACGACCCGCAGCGCGGCTCGATCACGTGGGACGGCGTGGACCTGCGCGATCTGGACGTCACGGCGCTGCGGGCGCGGATCGGCGTGGTGTTCCAGGAGTTCATGACCTACGACCTGAGCGCGGCCGAGAACGTCGGCGTGGGCCAGGTGTCCGCGCTGGGGGATCGCGCGCGGATCACCGACGCGGCCGCACGCGCACGGGTGGCGGACGTGCTGGGGGCGTTGCCGGACGGGTACGACACCGTGCTGTCGCGCACGCACGCCGACGAGGAACGCACGGGCGTGACGTTGTCCGGCGGGCAGTGGCAACGGGTGGCGCTGGCCCGGTGCCTGATGCGCGCGGACGCGGCGTTGATGATCCTCGACGAACCGACGTCGGGGCTGGACGCCGAGGGCGAGCACCGGGTGCACGAGACCGTGCGCCGGCACGCGGAAGGCCGTACGAGACTGCTCATCTCGCACCGGCTTTCGGCGCTGCGCGGTGCCGATGTCATCGTCACCCTGGTCGGCGGCCGGATCGCCGAGCAGGGTGACCACGACGCGTTGATGGACGCGGGCGGTGAGTACGCGCGCCTGTTCCGGTTGCAGGCGAACGGCTACCAGGACGTGAGGGTCAGCTGATGTGGATCAGGGTCACGGTGCGCGGCAACAGCATGGCGCCGACGCTGCACGACGGGCAGCGGCTCCTGGCGCGCAAGCTCTTCCGGCGCCCGCGCCGCCGCGAGGTGATCGTGTTCCGGGTACCGGACCCGGAACTGCCGCACCGGGTCAAGAGGGTGGCCGCGGTCGCGGGCGACCCGGTGCCGGACTGGCTGCCGCTGCCCGGCGTCGAGCAGGTGCCGGACGGGTTCGTCGTGGTGGTGGGGGACAACCCGAGGTCACAGGACTCCCGTCAGCTGGGGTTGGTCGACTGCAAGGACGTCGTGGCCTCGCTGCGCGGTGCGTGAGAGCGTTTGCACGCCGCCACCCACCGCAACCGCCACCGCGCCGGGTCCCCGCCACACGCCTGGGCGATCGCGAGAACCGTGTCCAGCCGCGGAAACCGGCGTCCGGTCAACGCGTCGTGCAACGTGCTGCGGGCGCACCCGGTGCGGCGCGCCAGTTCGCGGTAGGACATCCCGACCAGCAGACGCAGCTCGTCCAGGTCGATGCCGAGCTCCGCCCTGCCCCCTGTGGTCATCCAGACTCCCGTGTAGTGGGTTCTCCGTTCCT
Source organism: Lentzea sp. NBRC 102530 (assembly GCF_030269365.1). Lineage (GTDB taxonomy): Bacteria > Actinomycetota > Actinomycetes > Mycobacteriales > Pseudonocardiaceae > Lentzea. The sequence continues at coordinate 131,699 of NZ_BSTF01000015.1, read as the reverse complement.
CTCCTGCAGCCCACTGCATGGTTACCCGAGCGAACGGGACTTCGCCACCGTCCCCGGGACTAAGGAGTGCGCGCCTGGGTCGCGTCCGGGTTCGCGGCGTCCTCCAGCTCGCTCTTGCGGCGCGTCAGCACCAGCGGCCCGTCCTCGGTGATCGCGACCGTGTGCTCCGAGTGCGCGGTGCGCGACCCGTCCGCCGACCGCAGCGTCCAGCCGTCGTCGTCGTAGATGATCTTGTCCGTGGTGGCGGCGAGCCAGGGTTCGATGGCCACGGTCAGGCCCGGCTTGAGCTTCATGCCGTGCCGGCGCCGGCCGTCGTTGGAGATGTGCGGGGCCTCGTGCATGGTGCGGCCGATGCCGTGCCCGCCGAACTCCAGGTTGGGCTTGTAGCCGTACTGCGCGCACACCTCGCCGATGGCGGCGGAGATGTCGCCGATTCGGTTGCCGACCTGCGCCTGCTCGATCGCCGCTGCCAGCGCGATCTCGGTGGTCTTCACGAGCCGCAGGTCTTCCTCGCGCGCGTTGCCGACGACCACGGTCATGGCCGAGTCGGCGGCCCACCCGTCGATGGTGACGGCGATGTCCATCGTCAGCACGTCCGAGTCCTGCAGCACGTAGTCCTTCGGCAGTCCGTGCAGGACCGCGTCGTTGACCGCCAGGCACGTCACGTTGCGGAACGGCCCGCGCCCGAACGACGGCGAGTAGTCCCAGTAGCACGAGACGGCACCGCGCTCCTGGAGCATGTGCCGGGCGTGGTGCTCGAGGTCGAGCAGGTTCACCCCGGCCACGGCCTTCGCGGCGAGCGCGTCCAGCACTTCCCCGATGAACTGGCCGGTGACGTGCATGCGTTCGATCTCGGCCGGCGACTTGAGCTCGATCAACGTGGTCCTCCATCAGCGGTTACCGGTATAACTATACCGGCTTCGCGAAACCGGCTGAACAACACCACCCGACAGAGGGACGCGCCTTGCCCGGACCCGGGCCCGTCGCCAACAGTGCCAGGGCATGAAGCAGGTGTTGCAGCACAGGATCGACTCGACCTTCGCCCACTACGACGTGAACCGCAACGGCGTCATCGAACTGGCGGACTTCTACGCACTGGCCAACCGCCTGCTCAGGGCGTTCGGCGAACCGGCCTCCTCCGAGCGCGGCCGGGACCTGGTCGAAGCCTACGACAGGTTCTGGGAACTGCTGGTCGAGCACTGCGACGCCGACCGGGACGGCCGGATCGGCCCGGACGAGTACCGCGAAGCCATGATCGAGGCGTTCGTCGACCACGGTCCGTTCGACGCGGACCTCCTGGAGATCGTGTCGTCCCTGCTCGACCTGGTCGACACCAACGGCGACGGCCGGGTGGACGCGGGCGAGTTCCAGGTGCTGTTGCGGGCGCGCGGGCTGTCCGAGGAGGAGTGCGGCCTCGCGTTCGCGCACCTCGACACGGACGGTGACGGGGCGATCAGCGTGCAGGAGTACATCACGGCGGTGCGCGACTACTACACGAACCCGGCGGAGGACACGCCCGGCAGCTGGCTGTACCCGAAGGCGTTGCAGCGCACCTGATCGCGACGCACGAGAAGAAGGGCCGGACGCGACCCCCGTCGCGTCCGGCCTCCGGGCCGCACCGGGTGCGGGTGGGCGCGTGGTTGCACCGCGACCCCGATCGCGGTGAAACCGACCCCGCCTCCGGTGCGGGTGGTGCGTGGGTCCGGGGCGCGACCCCGAATCGCGCGGCGGACCCGTCGTGCTGAGGCTGTGCGGCCCGGACGCGACCCCGGCACCGATCAGTCCACTCAGGACCTGATGAACTCCAGCAGGTCGGCGTTGATCACGTCGGCGTGCGTGGTCGGCATGCCGTGCGGGAAGCCTTCGTAGACCTTCAGCGTCCCGTTCTTCAGCAACGGCGCGGACAGCAGCGCGGCGTCGGCGATCGGCACGATCTGGTCGTCGTCGCCGTGCATCACCAGGACCGGCACGGTGATCTTCTTGAGGTCCTCGGTGAAGTCCGACTCCGAGAACACCTTGATGCCCTCGTAGTGGGCGAGCGCCGAGCCCATCATGCCCTGGCGCCACCAGTTCGCCACCAGTGCCTCGCGCACCTCGGCGCCGTCGCGGTTGAAGCCGTAGAACGGGCCGGTGGGCAGCGCGCGGTAGAACTCGGAGCGGTTGGCCGCGAGCTGGGCGCGGAGGTCGTCGAAGACCTCGATCGGCAGGCCGCCCGGGTTGGCCTCCGTCCTGAGCATCAGCGGCGGGATGGCCGCGAGGATCGCCGCCTTGGCGACGCGGGACTCGCCGTGGTTCGCGATGTAGCGGATGACCTCGCCGCCGCCGGTCGAGTGCCCGATGTGGATCGCGTCACGCAGGTCGAGGTGCTCGGTGACGGCGGCCAGGTCGGACGCGTAGTGGTCCATGTCGTGGCCGGTGCCGACCTGGGCCGAACGGCCGTGGCCGCGGCGGTCGTGGGCGATGACGCGGTAGCCCTGCCGCACGAAGAACAGCATCTGGGTGTCCCAGTCGTCCGACGAGAGCGGCCAGCCGTGGCTGAAGACGATCGGCTGACCGGTGCCCCAGTCCTTGAAGAAGATGTCCACGCCGTCCTTGGTGGTGATCGTCGGCATCGCCCTGCTCCTGTCTGGTCGTTTCCGTTGGGAGCTACTCTGCCGCGGCCGTCGTGCCGACAGGGTCTGTCACATGACTGGAGCGACGGTCCGACCGTCATGTGACGGTGCCGGGCGGTGCCGGGCGGTGCCGGGTCGGCGGGAGGACGACTCGCGGCGGAAGCGGGCCGGCGACGTGCCGAGCGCCGCCCGGAACGCCTGGCTGAACGCCGACTCGGAGCGGTAGCCGACCTCGCGCGCCACGGTCGTGCCGGTGCGTGCGCTGAAGTGGCGCAGGAAGGTCGCGCGGGACATCGACGCCTCGGCCGCCAGCCGTTCGATCGTCCACGCCTCACCCGGCTGTTCCAGCGCGCCGGAGATCACCCGGCCGAGCACGTCGTCGCCCGTCGCCGTCCACAGGCCGGGGGTGTCGAGCCGCTGGTCGGGGCGGCTGCGCAGGGTCATCACCAGCACCGCGTCCGCTGATCGGCCGCGAGCAGGACATCAGTGCCATCAGGGCGTACTTCGACACCGCCGGAGTGCGCGGCGGAGCGCTGCTCGTGAGCGGGGACGCCGGGGTCGGCAAGACCGCCGTCCTCGACCGGCTGGCCGTGCAGGTGAACGGCGCGCTGGGGCTCAGGGCGGCCGGCGCGCAGTTCGGGTCCGAGATCAACCACTCGACGCTCAACCAGCTGCTGTTCCCTCTCGGTGACTAGATGCCCCCGCTCGGCGAGGTCCACCGCACGGCGCTGAGGTGCGCGCTCGGGTTCGACGTCGGCCCCGTTCCCGACCGGCTCGTGGTGTCGAACGCGGCCCTTCTCTGGTTGCGCGCGTACGACGAGCGGACCGTCATGTGACTGATGTTGTGCCCGCGGGTCCCAGGAGACGCTGAGGGGCATGACTGAAGTCCATTGGCCGCCAGGCTGGGGGCCGGCGCAGTGCGACAGCTTCGTGAGCCACGAACGGTTCGTCGCGGCGGCGCCGGAGGTCCTCTTCGACCACCTCACGGCGGCGGGGGAGTGGCCGGAGTGGCAGCGCGGGACCACCGAGGTCCGGGCCGGCGGTGAGCTGTCGGTCGGCAGCGGGTTCGTCGTGGTGACAGCCCTGCACGCGCTCGACGGCATCGTCGGCGAGCTCGACCGTCCCGAACGGTTCGGCTGGATCGCGGTGAGCGACGGCCTGAGCTTCTACCAGTCGTGGCTGCTGACCCCGATCCCGGCGGCGGCACCCGAGTGGTCTTCGAGGAGGCCTCCCGGGGCCCGTCCGCGACCCTGCACGCCGCCGAGCGGCTCGACCAGACGAAGGAGTGGCTGGCCTCCCTCGATTTAGTCATGTATAGTGACTATCACGAAGGATGACCAGTTGGGAGTTCGTCATGATCACCACGCTCGACCACGAGGCCGTTTTCGAGCAGGCCTGGGCGCGGCCCGGCACCACGACGGCCGACCTGCCCCCGGTGCGGGTCAACGAGGTGCTGCGCGAGCGCTACCGGGTCACCCCGCCGTTCGAGTACACGGGCACCCAGCTCTGGGACATGGAGGTCCGCAAGGCGAAGGCGCCCGACGTCTTCATCCCGACCGTCGTGCTGCCGGGCGCCGAGAGGTTCCCGAGCGTCTGGCACGGCCAGGTCGAGGAGTTCACGCGGGTGTCCGAGCAGCGCCTGTGGGCGGACGACTCGCGGACCGGGAGGGTCATCGAGCACGTGCGGCTCGACCACGAGAACCGCCGCGCGCTCTTCGTGGGCGACGAGCGGTTCGAGGCGCCGGACGGCCGCGTGTTCACCGCGGGCACCGGTCAGCCGATCTTCCACGTCGAGCACTCGGTCGGCGGCACGGAGGCCGACCCGCTCAACCTGTGGAAGGTCGTGAACCTCACCGACGAGGTCGCCCCCGAGCTCGCGGCGGCGTTCGATAAGATGGCGAAGGACCCCTACCTGCGCGTGTTCGTCGAGGTTCATCTGCGGGAGGTCCTCGGACGCGAACTCGTCCGCCGCTAGGGTGGCCGGATGGTCACCCGCGCGGAACGCAACGCCTCGAACCCCGATCTGGGGGTCCTGTCGGGCCGCCTGCTGTTCGCCGTGCAGCGCGAACTGTTCCAGACCCTCGCCGAGCTGGGGTTCGGAGACCTGAAGCACCGCCACGGCGCGGTGCTCGCCTACCTGGACCCGGACGGGGTGCGCGCGACCGACCTCGCGCACCTGTCGGGTCAGCACAAGCAGATCGTCGGCACGCTGATCGACGAGCTCGAGACGCTCGGCTACGTCGAACGCAGGCCGGACCCGAGCGACCGCCGGGCGAAGCTGGTCTGCCCCACCGGCCGCGGCCTCGCCCAGATGAAGGCCGCAGACCACATCATGGCCGCGATGCAGGAACGGCACGCTGAACGCGTCGGCAAGGGCGAGTACACCCGCTTCAAGCGGATGCTCGTCGACATCACCGAGCACCAGCGCCTGGCCGGTCGGTCCACACAGGACTGACCGGCCGTTCCGCCGCGTGCGCTAGGCGTTCGCCGCCTTGAGGATGACGTCGGCCACGAGGTCCGGCCGCGACGCGAACACCGCGTGCGAGGCGCCCTCGACGCTGACGACCTCCGCGCCCGCGCGTTCCGCCATGAAGTGCACGGCCGCCGCCGGGATGTTCCGGTCCGCCTCGGCGACGACGAACCAGCTCGGCAGTCCGCGCCACGCCTGCGGTCCCTCCGCCTCCTCGTTCAGGGCGGCGATCGTGATCGGCCGCTGCGTGATCGCCATCAGGGCGGCCTGCTGCTCGGGCACGTCCGCCACGAACTGCTGGTGGTAGAGCTCCTGCGCCACGTAGGCGTCCTGCCCTCCGTCGGGCAGGTCGACCGTGCGCAGCGTCTCCCCGAGCGTGCTGCCGGGGAACTTCCCGGACAGGCTCGCACCGCTCTCCCCGGCCTCGGGCGCGAACGCCGCCACGAACACCAGCGCCGTCACGTTCTCGGCCCCGGCGCCGGCCTTGCTGATGACCATGCCGCCGTAAGAGTGGCCGACCAGGACGACCGGTCCCTCGATGGAGTCGACGAGCGCACGCACCCGGGCGGCGTCGTGGGCGACCGACCGCAACGGGTTGGCCGCCGCGACGACGCGGTGCCCCTCGGCCCGCAGGCGGTCCGCGACCGGACCCCAGCCGCCCGACTCCGCGAAAGCTCCGTGTACCAGAACGATGGTGGGTTTCATGCCTTCCAGCCTGATCGCGCCGGTCGTGGACAGCGCCCGTCACATGACTGTCGTCCGACGGTGAGCGCGACGGTCGTCTCGACGACGGTCATTTGACAGACGCACCGGCATCGCCTGGAGGAGCAGTGTTCTGGTCATCGGAACGGACTGTCCACGGAGGACATCATGACCAGCACGCTCGTCCAGCCCGGCACCCCCGCGCAGCCGGTGACGAGGATCCCGCTCACGACGTTCGCCATCGGCTTCGGCCTCGCGGGCCTCGCCGGCGCGTGGAGGTCGGCGGCCCCGGCGCTGGGTCTGCCGGCCGTCGTGCCGCAGGCGTTCCACGCGGTGGCGGCGATCGCGTGGGTGTGGCTGGTCGTCGCCCACCTCGTGCGCGGCGCCAGAGGAGAGGAACGGCTGATCGACCAGATCAGGCACCCCTCCCAGGGGCCGGTCGCGTCGCTCGCCCCGGTCACCGCGATGCTGCTGGCCGCACAGCTCCACACGTACTCGCACGCCGCCGGCTGGGCGCTCTACCTGCTGGCACTGACCGGATCGGCCGCTCTGGTGGTCGTCGTGTTCGGCCGTTGGTTCGAGGGCGGACTGGAGCACGAGGCACTGCACTCCGGCTACCTGCTGCCGACCGTCGCGCCCGGACTCATCGGCGCCGACGTGGCCGCGAAGATGGGCAACACCGGCCTCGCCTGGGGGTTGTTCGCCACCGGCACGTTCTTCGGCGTCGTGATGACGGGGCTCGTGGTGCAGCGGCACTCGTTCCGCGCCCCGCTGCCGGACGCCTTGGCGCCCACGGCGATGATCCTGCTCGCGCCGCCCGCCGTCGGTGGCCTCGCCTGGTTCACGTTGAACGGCCACGTGATCGACCCCGTCGCGGACTCGATCGCCGGTGTCGGCGTGGTGCTGCTGCTGATGCAGCTCGGCATGCTGCCTCGCTACCGCAGGCTGAAGTTCTCGATGGGCTTCTGGTCGTTCACCTTCCCGTTGGCCGCCGCGGTCTCGCTCACCGAGCAGTGGCTCGCCATCGCCCAGCCGGGCGGATGGCGCTGGATGACCGGGGCGATGCTGCTGGCCATCACGGTGTTCATCGGCACCATCGGGTGGCGCTCGATCCCTGGATTTAGTCATCAATAGTGACTATCATGGTTTCATGACTACTTCAGTGGAACTGACCCGCTTCCGCGTGGCGCCGGAGAACGTCGAGGCGCTGCTCGCCGCCCGTCCCGGGATGATCGCCGACTTCGAGGCCGACCGCGAGGGGTTCCTCGGCGCCCGGCTCGTGCGGCTGCCCGACGGCGAATGGCTCGACATCGTCGAGTGGCGGTCCTCGGCGGACCACGCCGCTTCGAGTGCCAAGGGCCCGAACCGTCCGGGCATCAAGGCGTTCTTCGACGCGATCGATTCCCTGGTCAGTGCGGAGGAAGGCGTGCTCTCCGAGTAGGAGAGCCAGAACCGGGGGAGATAGGCACAGGAGGAGACAGCCGTGTTGCAGGCACTCAGCTTCGGCATCTCGGTCGCGCCGTCGGTCGACGTCGACCAGAACAGGGCGGTCGTCGCGGCGGCCGAACGGTCGGGGCTCGACCTCGTCGGCGTCCAGGACCACCCGTACGTGGCAGACGACCTCGACTCGTTCGCGCTCATCGGCGACTTCATCGCCCACACCGGGAAGATCTCGTTCTTCCCCGACGTCGCGAACCTCCCGCTGCGGCCCGCGCCGATGCTCGCCCGCCAGGCGAGCGCACTGAGCCGCCTGTCGGGCGGGCGTTTCCACCTGGGGCTCGGCGCGGGCGGCTACTGGGACGCGATCACCAAGCTCGGCGTGCCGCGCCGCAGCCCCAAGGAAGCCCTTGAGGCGCAAGCGGAAGCGATCGACCTGATGCGCGCTCTCTGGCAGCCGCGCCGGCACGTGACGGCGCAGGGCAGGTGGTACTCGGTGGAGCGGCTGACGTCCCAGTCGCCCGGCCCCGGCGGGGTCGAGATCTGGGTCGGGGCACAGGGGCCGCGCAGTCTCGCGCTCACCGGACGGACCGCGGACGGCTGGGCCGCGCCGATCCCGTCGTACCTGCCGTACGAGAAGTGGGCCGAGAGCAACACCCTGATCGACCGGGCGGCGCTCGACGCCGGTCGTGAACCCGGATCGGTGCGCCGGATCGCGCAGCTCGTCGGCACGATCACGGACACGCCCGGATCCGTTGACCTGCAAGGGTCCGCGCCGATCCGCACGGACGCGCAGGGCTGGGCGGACGTGCTGACCGAGCTCGCGACGCTGTCGTTCACCGGGTTCGTGCTGTGGCCGGAGGCCGATGCCGCGGAGCAGGCCCGCCGGTTCGGCGAGGAGGTCGCGCCGGTCGTGCGCGTCCGGTTGGACTGACGCACCAACGAGAAAGCCGGGCGCCCGGCTCTGTTCGTCACTGTTTCCGGTGGGACGAGACGATCCGGGCGAGCAGGGGCCGAAGTCCGTGTCGAGGCCACCGGCATGTGCCACGCGGACCTGGTGGCGCGCGACGGCGACTTCCCGCTCCCACTGCCCGGTGTCGTCGGCCACGAGGGCGAGCGCGTGGCCGGATGCCGGTCGGCGAGAACAGCGAGGCGCACGACCTCCCATCGCTACTTCATCCCTGCTGGAAAGAGGAATCTCGTCATGGCTTCCAAGATCGCCTACGGTTCGTTGCCGTCGCAGTTCGGTGTGCTGCACCTGCCGGCTGGCTCCGGGCCGTTCCCCGTCGTCGTGATGGTGCACGGTGGGTGGTGGGCCGCGATGTGGGACGACACCGCCGTGCAGCCGTTGATCTCCGACCTGGTGGGGGAGGGGTACGCGGTGTGGAGCGTCGAGTACCGGCGGATGGGGGAGGCCGGCGCCGGGTGGCCCGGCACGTTCTCCGACATCGCTGCGGCGGTGGACTTCGTCGGCTCGCTCGATGCGCCGCTTGACCTGTCGCGGGTTGCGGTGGTCGGGCATTCGGCCGGCGGGCACCTGGCCACCTGGACCGCGCATCGAGGCGCGTTGCCCGCCGGTGTCGTGGGGGCTGAGCCTTCCGTTGCTCTTGTCGGTGTCGTGTCCGTCGCCGGTGTGCTGGACCTGGTTGCCGCTGACGGGGCCCGGTTGGGGACCGAGCTGGCGGACCTGAGCAGGGAGCCGCCGCGGGGGGCGCCCGGGCCGTCCGGGCCTGACTTCTGGCCGCTCGTCGCCGCTGGGGTCGGGGAGGGGATGACCCGGTTCTTCGTGGGGACTTCCGCTGTTGCGGATCCCGGGCTGTACGCGCTGGTCTCTCCTGCGGAGATGGGGGATGCCGGGGTGCCCGTGCTGGCCGTGCACGGGTCTGCTGACGAGGTGATCCCTCAGGAGTTCAGCCGGACCTATGCCGCGCGGCATGCGTTGGGGGAGTTCGTGGATTCGCCTGGTGGAGATCACTTCAGCGTGATCGAGCCCGACTCGCACGCTTGGTCGGTGGCCAGGAAGTGGTTGGCGGACAAGCTTTCGTGACAGTGATGGCGGTGGCCGGGCAGACCTCGACGCGCCGGGTCGTTTCATCACCGCTTCTGCTCCTTCTCCTGCGCGGCGAGGTTTTGAAACAGGTCACGGCGTCGTGTGGCGACTGGACACTCACCGGGTGAATTTCTTTCGTCCTCGTGGAAGCGGGTGGCGGTGGACCGATTCTGTTCATTGGTGGAATATCCATTGCGCCGGCCGGTGTGAATCACCGCACTGGGTGAATCTGTTGCAGCATTGGGACCTTGTGGTGTGACGCCGCTGAGCTGGCGACTTCCCGGAGTGACCGGCTCTGGCGGCATCATCCGGCCGGATGCCCCGCGTCGAGTGCCTTCGCCGGAGCGGGTCGCTGTGGTTTACTTCTGGCCCAAACAAGCGATGCTCGAACTTCCGTGACAACAGTTCATCGGACAGGAGCCAGGTCAGAGGTGGTCGCCTCGTGGCTTGGAATGCGGTGATGGGTCCGCGTGGCGCGCATGTCCGGTGTTCTGGCCGCCCCTCACCGTTTCCGGTGGTTTTGCCGACCTTTCGGTCGGTGGACTCCGCCACTACTCAAGCGCGGGACAAGCATGAACCTCCAGTTCGCTCAGAAGGCCGTCGTGATTCAGGACGGCGCACTTCTCATGGTTCGCAAGAGCACGGAAGACCCGCACAACCCGAACCGGTGGGAGTTGCCCGGCGGCCGCATGAAGGCGCACGAGTCGGTCGACGAGCACTTGTGCCGTGAGGTGTGGGAAGAGGTCGGACTGGAGGTCGCCCCAGGGCGGCCTCTTTCGGTGTGGTCGTGGACCATGGACGGTGTGAACGGTGTCGTCACCGTGGTCGCCGTCGCGAGGGTGTGCGAGGTGGTGGCCGGGAAGATCACGGCGGACCACCGCGACGTGGACGACCACCTCGCGGAGATCGAGTGGGTGCCGCTCGGTTCCGTGCTCGGGCTGAACGCCATTCCCAGCCAGGAGGCGGTTCTGCGGCAGATCGTGGAGGAGTCCCTGGTGGGCGCGTCGCACTGACATGGGTCTGCCGGGCAGAACCACGCGCATTGTCATCTCCGGGTACACGGCGGCGGGCAAGACCACGCACGCTCGGCTGATGGCGCGCGAACTGGGGTGGCGTTACGCGGGCATGTCCGCGGTGATGCACGAACTCCTCGGTGTGACCGGGCGGGCGCGGGAGTGGGAGGCCGGCTTCGACGCACGGCGTGCCGCCGACGCCCGCATCGATCGCCTCGCCGACGAGCGGATGACGGAGTTCGTCGCGGGCCTGGAGAACGTCGTGGTGGACGCGTGGCTCCAGCCGTGGCTCCAGCCGGTCGGCAGCGTGCTCAACGTGTGGCTCGAGTCGGATCGCCGCAGCAGGGCGGTGAAGTGCGCGGTGTCCTTCCTGCGCAACGGAGAGCGGCGTTCTGTCGCGGAGAGCGGAGACCTCGTCTCGGCCAAGGACGGCTTCTCCCAGGAGCAGTTCGCCCGCCTGTACGGGATCGCCTTCTCCTACTCGCCCGAGGTTTTCGACCTGAGGTGTGACAACTCCGGCTACATCGAGGCTCCCACGCTGGAGGCGTCGGACCGCGGTATCCGTGAGTTCCAGGAAGTCCTGATGAGAGACGTAGAGGGCCTGCTGGCAGAAGATCCATCATCCTGACGAGGAGTCGACATGCACCATGAGGGATGTTTCCTGTGTGGCGCCATTCTCGGTGACCGGGACATTCCGTGGACCGATCGGCCGTTGTTCCTCGACCCCCGGTTCGGGGCGGTGGTGCCCGGCGCGGGGGCGCTGGTGTCGGGGTACGTCCTCATCGCCCCGAGCACGCATTCACCGAGCCTGTGCGCTGTTCCGCCGCGGTCGGGCTTCACCGGGTTCCTGGCGGCGGCGCTCGACTTCCTGCAGGACGCCATGGGGCCCCTGACCTACTGGGAACACGGCGGGACCTCGGCCGGCTTCCCGGCGCCGACGTCCTCGTGCGTCGACCACGCTCATCTGCACGTGGTGCCGGGTGAGCCGCCGCTGACCTTGCCGTCACCGTCCCTCGAGGAGGCTGACGACCTGATCACCCTGCTGGGAGCCGCACACGCCGAGTGGTCGTCGCTGCCGTACCTCCTCGTCGGTGGCACCGGCCGGAGGTGTTCGCTCGGCCGGGACGTCGGTGTGCCGCAGTACTTCCGGCGACAGCTGGCCCAGTGGACCGGCGAGCCGCATTCCTGGGACTACGCGGCGGTGCCCGACGAGGTGCGGATGAGGGAGACCGTGCTCCGGCTGTTGCGGCAGAGCCAGGGCACGATGAGATGAGCACGCGACTGCTGCCCGCTGTTCGTGCGTACCGGTGTGTGGACGAGGACCTGGTCAGGATCTCGCTGTCGGCGGTGAGGCGGCGGTTCGAGGTGCTGCTGGCGGTGGGGGTTCAGGCGAAGCAGTTGCCGGGGCAGCTGATCGCCGCGGGCCAGTACCTCGACCGCCACGGCTTCGACCAGCGCGGCCTCTTCGGCACCGCCGCGGCGATCCTGGTGCTCGCCCAGGCAGGGCAGGACGAGAAGTCGATCGAGACGATCCAGGCGCTCGTGGACTACCTGCACGACCGCGCCGAACTCGAGCCGCGACTCGCCGCCTCCCCGGAGGAAGCCGTCGAGATCAGCCGTCGCATCGAAGTCGAGCAGCTGGACACGTTCAAGACGGCGGACCTGGTGTTCGCGTTGTCCTTCGTCCCGGCCGTCGTGTCCCGGCGGGACGAGTTGCTGCGCTCGTTGACGCGACGGATCGACCAGGCCCGCCTGCCTCAGGGAGGCTGGGCCACCCGGCTCGACGGTTCGGGCGAGTTCAACGCCCTGGCGACGGCTCACGTTCTGCGCGCGATCCGGGCCGCGGCGGTGCCCGTCCGGTCCGGTGACACCGACGCGCTGGTCGAGTCGGTGCTCGGCGGGGAGGCGCGCGATCTTGACAAGTACGTGCGGTGCTTCGCTTTGCTGGCTCTGACGTACTGCGACATCAAGGAGCACCGCTCCGCGATCGAGCACGAGTTCCGGCGGCTGACCCGGGAGTTGCGCGCCGACCTGGGTGTGCTCGCGGAAGCCAACTACGAGTACACCGCCGGAAGACGGCAGTACTACGTGCGGATCCCGTGGCAGCTGTACCTGGTCGAACTCACCGTGCGCCTGCACCCGACGGGCAGGTTCTTCCACTCGTACGTCCAGGACCACCTCCTCCAGGTGGTCGACGCGGTCACTTCGCCGGAAGGGTTCCGGTACCCGGCCTCCGGTAGCGCCCAGTCGACGCGGACGTACGGCACGGTGTGCAACCTCCTGCACGAGATCCACCAGCGCCTGACGAGCGTCCCGCGCATGCGGATGGCGAGCCGGACGATCAACAGCGTCACGAGGTTCGCGTACTCCAAGGCGGCCGCGACCGCGTTGTGGCTGTCGATCAGCGCGGTGGTGGTGATCACCACGGTGCAGTGGTGGCTGGACGACAAGAGTTCGGCTGCCGAGCTCACGCCGAACTTCCTCGCCACGTTCGTCCTGGTGCTCGGACAGATCGCTCTGAACCGGGTCCGCCGCTAGGCCGCCGCTTGCGCGCGATCAGCCTGGTGAACGAGCTGGGAAAGCCGAACGCGTCGCCGTCGTACTGGCTCAGTTCCTCCACGTCGAACAGCGGCGCGGTCACCTCCCTGAGATAGGGCGGGTCGATGAAGTGCCGCACGTGGCCGTCCAGGACGTACATGTCCCTCTCCACCCGGATTCCCCTGGCGTAAAGAGGATCCTTTGTGGACTTCACCAGTGCCGCGAACACCGCGCCCGGCTTGAGCACCCGGTGGATCTCGGACAGCACCCGCCTGGTCACGTCATCGGTGAAGTAGTGCAGGGACAAGCGGCTGTAGACGACGTCGAAGCACTCGTCCCCGGCCGGCAGAGAGCTCGTCATGTCCGCGGCGACATACGTCACCGCGTCGCCGCCGAGGGACTTCGCTTCGCGGAGCGCGACCGGTGAGATGTCCGTTGCCACCACGGAATGGCCGCACTCGGCGAAGTAGCGCGCGTCGTGCCCCCGTCCGCAGCCCAGTTCCATGACGCGTCCGGGACGATCGAGCGTTGCGGCGGCCGTCAGCGCGAGGTCCGACGGAGTCGTGGCCGAGGTGGTCACCCTGCGCGCGCGGTACAGCTCGTCCCAGTACGGGGCTTGGTTCGCCATCGACTGTCTCCGCGGGAATCACGACAGGGGCCGGGTTCTGGACGTGGCAGCGTATCCGAACGAGCGGGCTAGAGGGTGATGATCACGCGGCCTGCCGCGCCCGTGCGTTCGGCCGCGTCCTGGGCGTCCGCGATCTGGTCCAGGGTGAAGCGCCCGGCGATCGGGTAGCGGAGGTCGCCCGCTGCCAGGGCGGCGGTGAGGTCGCGGGCCGCGTGGTCGTTGGCCTCTTCCGGGAAGTCGTCGTTGCTGAGGTGCTGGACGGTGATGTTCTTGAACGCCAGCGACCAGTACGGGAGCGGGGCTTCGGGGTCGCTGGTGGCGTAGGTGGCGATGACGCCGTGGTGCTTGAGGACCTCCACGTCGAACGCCGCGTTGCCCGCCAGGTCGATCTCGGCCACGCGGTCCACGCCGTCCGGGGCGATGGCCCTGATCTGCGCCACGGCGTCGCCGGTGTCCAGGCGGACCACGTGATGGGCGCCCGCGGCCAGGACCTCGTCCACCTGGTCGGCGTGGCGCACGGTGGCGAGGACGGTGGCGCCGCCTCGGCGGGCCACGGCCAGGGCTGCTCTGCCGACGCCGCCCAGCGGGCCGGTGACGAGGACGGTCCCGCCCTGCACCGGGCCGCTCGCGAAGACCGCGCGGTGGCCGGTGATGCCCGGGATGCCGACGACGGCGGCCTGTTCCAGGTCGGCCTCGGGAGGGAGGGGGACGGCGTGGGCCGCCGGGACGACGACGTGCTCCGCCGCCGTCCCGAACGGGCGGTAGGACTGGGCCAGGTAGACCCAGACCCGTTCGCCGATGCGCGTCGCGTCCACGCCGGTGCCCGTCGCGTCGACGGTGCCCGCGCCGTCGCCGTGGGGGACGACTCGGGGGTACGTCATCGTGGAACCCCAGTAGCCGCGGCGTTTGCCCACGTCGCCGACGTGGACGCCGGAGACGGCGACCTTGACCCGCACCTCGCCCGGGCCCGGTTCCGGAAGGGGTACCTCGCCCACCTCGAACACCTCGTGGGCGGGTCCCTGCTTCCCGTAGTAGGCGGCGCGCATCGCTGGACTCCTCTGACTCGTCGGATGTAGTAACTGTACTTGATAGTCACTAATCCTGACTGGTTCTAGAGGCAGCGGTAGCTGGAGCTCACCTTCGGGTCACCGTGGAGGTAGCGCGAAGTGCGGGGGTAGAGGCACAGGTCGCGGCTGGTGTCGGCGGTGGCGGCGGCGAGGGTGCCGGGGGCCTTGCCCCGTTCCACCCAGTCGACCAGCGACTTCAGCGGGTCGGTGGGCTGGGGGCCGTTGCCGCCCAGGCAGTGGTCGACGCCGGGGGCGGTGAAGAGGCGGTAGAAGTCGTTGACGTGGCCCATGCGGCGTTCCACCTGCTGGCGGTACGCCAGGGTGCCGCCCGGTGGGATGAGCTGGTCGTTGGTGCCCACCCACGTGATCAGCTTGCCGCCCGCCCGACGGAAGGCGGAGAGGTCGGGGTTAGAGGTGCCGATCGAGCCGTCGAACTCGCGCACGGACTGGCGGAACAGGTCGCGGAACTGGGTGTAGGTCAACGTCGAGGTGTCGAAACCCGGCTGCTTGAGCAGGAAGTTCTGCACCCAGAGCTGGGCCACCGGGAAGCCGGTGGACGGGAAGCCCGGGATCGTGCCCGCGAGCCACACCGGGTCGGCGCCCTTCGGGAGGCCCGGCCAGAGACCGCGGCCGCGCTCGTCGGTCGGTCCGTCCCAGATCTTGCGCATGACGTCGGCGTCGGCCTTCGACACGGTCACTTCCGCGCCGTCGCACAGGATCTTCTTGCCGATCAGCTGACGCGGGTCGTAGCTGCAGCGGTCCGGGCGGTCGACGATCCGGTTCGTCACGCCGTCGGAGGCGTCGCACGCGTCGATCGCGGCCTGGCGGAACGCCTCCAGCACGCAGTTGCCGACGATGTGCTTGTCGTTGTACTGCACGGTTTGCGGCCAGAGCGTGGCCACGGCGAACTGCGACCAGTTCACGGCGGGGGCGACGGCCAGCACGCCGTCGTAGTCGCCGGGGAAGTTCTGGGCCTCGGCGTACCCCTGGCGGCCGCCGGTCGAGCAGCCGTTCCAGTAGGAGTACGTGGCGGAACGCTGGTAGTGCTTGCGCACCACCTGCTTCGCGAGGACGGCGGCCTCGTGCACCGAACGCGTCGCGAAGTTCGTCAGCAGGGTCTGGTCGAGCCGGCCGTCCTTGACGGCCCAGCTCGCGTTCAGGCCGTCGAGCACACCCGCGTCGGTGGTCACGGCCGCGTAGCCGTCCTGGATCGCCTTCGCGAAGGGGGCCCCGGTGTCACCGGCGGCGTAGGCGCTGCCGCCGACGCCCTGCAGCCGTCCGCTCCAGGCCTGCGGCAGGCCGACGACGACCTTCACGTGGTCGTCGGTGTGGGTGAGCGTCACGGTGATCTCGCAGTGCGAGTCGCGGCTCACGGCGTCCACGGACTCGATCTTCGCGCCGGCCGGGGCGGTGACCGCCACCGGTGCGCAGCCCGGCGTGGCGGCCGAGGCCGGTGCCAGCGGGGTCAGGCCGGTCAGGAGCAGCGTTGTGGCCAACAGCTTCGTCAGTCGTCTCACGCCGCGCGACGTTAGGTACGAGCGGCCGGCGGTCGCGCCCGTCAGGTGACGGTGCCCGTGTACGTCACTGGACCGGGTGACAGACTTCCGCGCATGCGCGAGGTGGGGAACAGACGCTACCGGCTGGTCCGTGAGCTGGGCCGCGGCGGCATGGGGGCCGTGTGGCTCGGCCAGGACACCGTCCTCGGCCGCGACGTCGCCGTCAAGGAACTGCTGCTGCCCGGCAACGTCCCCGACGGCGAACGGGCCGTGTACCGGGAACGGGTGCTGCGCGAGGCGCGCATCGCGAGCCAGCTGCAGGACCCCGCCGTCGTCACCGTCTACGACCTCATCGCCGAGGACGGCCAGACGTTCATCGTGATGGAGCTGATCAACGCTCCCACGCTGGAGTCGCTGGTCGAGAAGTCCGGGCCCCTCGGCACGCGCGCGGCCGCGACGCTCGCCGGCCAGCTGCTGGCCGCCCTGGAGGCCGCGCACGAGTCGGGTGTGGTGCACCGGGACGTCAAGCCCGGCAACGTGATGGTGCCGGGCAAGGGCACCGCGAAGCTCACCGACTTCGGCATCGCCCAGTCCGTCGACGACCCCCGGCTGACCGCCACCGGCACGTTGATCGGCTCGCCCGCGTACATGTCCCCGGAACGCCTCGCGGGCGGCGACGCCTCACCCGCGTGGGACCTGTGGGCGTTGGGCGCCACGCTCTTCTTCGCCGTGGAGGGCCGCGGCGCGTTCGACCGCGCCACCACCTCGGCGACGATCCTCGCGGTGATGAGCGAACGCCCGGTGCCCAAGGTGCTCGGCCCGCTCGGCGACCTGATCAGGGGCCTGATGGACCCCGACCCGGCGCGCCGGACCACCGTCGCCCAGGCGCACCGGCTGATCGAGCACGCCCTGACCGTCGCGGAGCTCTACCCGGCCCAGCCGTCCGTCCACACCGGACCCGTGGTGGACGGACGACCCACCGTCGCCGGCCCGGCGCCCGGGCCCGGCCTCCCGAACGTGAACGGTGGCGGTGGCGTGTTCGGGCCGCCGCCCACGTCCGGGCCGGTGGTGATCGGCCAGTTCGCGCCCGCGCCGTCGGTGCACGTGCCGCCGCGCCGCAGGCGTTCGGTCGGGCTGTTCCTGTCGGCGGTGCTCACGCCGCTGTTCCTCGTCGGCGCGCTGGTGTTGCTGTACTTCACCGTGTTCAAGCCGATGATCGACAACATCGGCACCGGCGGCCTCGGCGGCATCACGCCCGGACCGGCCAGCACCGCCGCCATGCAGCCGGTGCTCACTCTCGGCCCCGACGGCGACCTCAAGCACGACTCGCTGATCTCGTTCCCCGACGCCTGCCTCACCTGGACGCCCGCCAAGGGCGCGCGCAAGATCGAGACGAAGGACCGGGTCGGCTGCTACGCCGAGCACGAGACCGAACTGCTCGACACCGTGCTGGCCAACACCGAGATCGAGAAGGACGTCCCGTACCCCGGTGCCGAGGAGCTGACCAGGATCGGCGGCACCGGGTGCACGAAGACGTTCCTGTCCGACGAGGTGAGCGGGCAGGACAAGGAGAAGACGCTGCGGTACTGGGTGATCATCCCGACCGCCGAGGCGTGGAAGGTCAGGACGGAGAACGGGTACCGCAGCTCGGACCGGCTGATCTACTGCTACGTCGGCAAGGCGGACGGCTCGAAGCTGGTCGAGCCGCTCATGAAGGACTGACGAGCCACTCCGGCGGAACGGAAACGCCGCCCCCGGCGAGTCCGATGTGGACGTCGACCGGGGTGGCCACCGACGCGGCGGGGAACGGAGGTGCGGCCGGGCAGCCCCGGCCGCACCGCGCTCAGTCCTCGACCGCGATCGCCGACGCCGGGCACACCGCCGCCGCGTGCCGCACGTCCGCGAGCCGCTCGGCCGGCGGGCTCGCGTCCAGCAGGTCGACGAGACCGTCCTCGTCGCGCTGGTCGAACACGTCGTCCGCGGCCAGCACGCACTGGCCCGCTCCGACGCACTTGCCCTGGTCCACCACTACCTTCACGGCTCTACCTCCAGGTCACGGGCAGTTCGGCGACGCCACCGGTGAGCGTCGCGCGGACCTGCAGCTGGTCGAGTTCCTTGGCCAGGCGCATCTGCGGCAGGCGCTGGGCCAGGGCGCGGAACACCACGCGCAGCTCCGTGCGGGCGAGTGAGGCGCCGATGCAGAAGTGCGCGCCGTGGCCGAAGCCGAGGTGTGTCCTCTCCGGACGGTCCGGGTTGAACTCCTCGGCCTCGGAGTAGACGGTCACGTCGCGGTTGGCGGCGTTGATCGAGAGCACGAGCGCGTCACCGGCGCGGATCGTCACGCCCGCGAGGTCGACGTCCTCCTTGGCGTAGCGCAACAGCCCGAGGTCGCCGGGGGCACCGAGGCGCATGACCTCCTCGACCACCGCGTCGACGCGGCCGTCCGGGTCGGCGACGAGCGCGTCCCAGCGGGAGCGGTCGGTGAGCAGGAACAGCACGCCGAGGCCGATCCGGTTGACCGTGGTCTCGTGGCCCGCGAACAGCAGGCCGACGCACAGGCGCACCATCTGCACGTAGTCGAACGACTCGTCCTCGGCCTGCGCGCGCACCAGGTCGGAGATCACGTCCTCACCGAGCTGCCCGCGCTTGCCCTCGACGAGCCCGACCATGTAGCGGAAGAACTCCTCGCGGGCCTGGTGGGCCTCCGCGCCGATCTCGGTGCTCGCCATGCGTTCGGACAGCGACGCGAACAGCTCGTTGTCCTCCTCCGGCACGCCGAGCAGGCCGCAGATCATGGCCACCGGCAACGGGAACGCGAGCCCGCGGTGCAGGTCGACCACGCCGGTCTGCTCGTGCTCCGCGATCAACGTGTCGAGGCACGCGTCGACCAGGCGTTCCATGTTCTCGCCGAGCATCCGCATCCGCTTGGCCGAGAACGCCGGCGTGAGCAGGCGCCGCATCCGCGTGTGGTCGGCCTCCTCGGTCGCGTACTCACCGGTCGGGCCGTCCTGCACGGCTGAGGTCGAGATGCGCGACGCCTTCTCCGGTTCCGGGTGGGAACGGCCGAAGCGCTTGTCGCCCAGCAGGAGCTTGACCTCCTCGTACCGGGTCACGAGCCACGCCGGGTCGCCCGCGGGGGTCGTCACGGGCGCGATCGGCGCCTCCCGGCGCAGCACCTCGTAGAGCGGGGCGAGATCGAGGACGTTCGGCCTGGCCAGCGGCAGCTGCAAGCGCTCTGCGTCAATGCTCATGCACCGACCGTAGCGCTTAATGGCAGATGGTGCCAATAAATGTGCTCAGTCGTGTGGTTGAATCGCCCGATGACGGACGTTGTGACGCAAAAGCCGCGCCGGGGCAGGCCGCCGGTGAGCGACGAGCAGCGTCAGCGTCAGCGGCTCGACCTCTCGCGCCACGCGGTGCGCCTGTTCGCCGAGCAGGGCGTCGCGGCGACGTCGGGGGAGCAGATCGCGCAGGCGGCGGGGGTCTCCGAGCGCACGTTCTGGCGCTACTTCCCGCAGAAGGAGGCCTGCGTCGAACCGTTGCTCACCAAGATGGTCGACGCGTTCTGCACGGTGGTGCGGGCCTGGCCGCGCGCACTCGAACTGGTCGACCACCTGCGCGAGGCCTACACGCCGTTGCTCGACGCGGCCTCCGACGAGGACATCGAGGCCGTGCTCGCGGTGGTCCGGCTGACCCAGAACGAACGTGCGCTGCGCGCCGCGTACCTGATGCTGCGCGAACGGGCCGAGGACGCGCTCGCGGACGTGCTCGCCCGCAGGGCCGGGCTGCCCCGCGACGCCCTCGAGGTGCGGGTGCAGGCAGCGGCGATGAGCGCGGTGCTCAAGGTCGCGACCGACGACGTCGCGAAGGCCGCGGCGGACGGGGTGACCAGGGCGACCCTGGAGGGGCACCGCGAGCAGATCGCCGCGGCACTGCGAGGACTTTCGCAGATGCTGTGACCGCGGGGGTCAGGGTCTAATCCCCGAGGAACAGGAAGATCGTCGCCACCAGCGTCACCCACAGCACGAGCCCGAACACGCCGGCCAGGATCATGCCGTTGGCCGCCGCCCGCCACGATCCGGCGGCTCCGGTCCTGATCAGCGGACCGGCGAGCACCGCGCCGAGCGCGATGAAGAAGAAGGCGGCGAGCTCGACGCCCGCCCAGTTCGCCGGCAGGGCGGCGGTCACCAGGGTCGTCACGGTCAACGCCAGCAACAGGGCGACAACGGCGAAACCGCTCGCCGCGGCGAGGCGGGCGCTCACGGCACCGAGAGGTTCGAGAGGGCGTACGCGAGCAGGACGAAGAACGCGATCAGCAGCACCACGCCGAACGTGCCGCCGATGATCAACCCGGTGCCGAACGACGCCCACGGCGCGGGCGCACGCACCTTCAGCACCACCCCGGCCACCACCGCGGCGAGGGCGAGCCAGAAGAAGGAGTAGGCGTACTGGCCGCCCAGAAAGCCGACGGACCTGCCCACGTCGCTCTGCATGGCGAGGAACAGGAGCGCCAACAGCCCGAGGATGGTGGCGAAACCCGCCATCCCCGCCCCTGAATGACCCTTGGTCTTGTCCACGCACCAAGACTGCCAGTGGTACCAGGTGGAGTCATCGGTACATCTACTCACCCGGTGCCGCGGTTGAACAGCGCTTCGACCCGCGCCACCAACGCGTGTGCGACCGAGTCGAAGCCCTGCTTGACGTAGGCGGCCTGCGCCTCGAACACCGCGTCGGCGTGCTTGCCGGTGAACGTCTCGTACGTCCGGTAGCCGCACCGGTCCGCGCCGAGCGGCGTGATCACCTGGTCCCGCACGCCGAGCAGCCCCGGGAACGTGTCCCCGGTGTCGTAGCGCAGCAACGTCGGCGGCGCCACCACCCGCACGAACTCGCGGCTGACGAACGTCCCCTCGCCGCCGTCCGGCCGGGGCAGCGTGAGGTCGATCGGCGAGCCGACCTCCAGGGTCGTGGCCACGGCCAGGGTGTAGGGATTCCACTGTGGATAGTGCGGGTAGTCGAGCAGCACGTCCCACACGAAGGCGGCGGGCGCCGGGATCTCCACGGCCACGGACTCGATCAGGTGCTCGCTCATGCCGGCATGTGCTCCCCGCCGTTGACGTCGAGCACCGCGCCGGTGACCTCGGAGGCCAAGCGCGACAACAGGAACAGCACGGCACCGGCGCACGCGTCGTCGGTCGGGATGCGGCCCAGCGGGTTGCGGGCGGCGATCTCGTCGTACACGTCCTGCTCGGTGATGCCGCGCGCCTCGGCGGTGAACTTCAGGTAGAAGCGCACGCCGGGGCCGTCCAGCCAGCCCAGGACGGCCTGGTTGGCGCGGATGCCGTGCTCGCCCAGTTCCAGCGCCAGGAACTGGGTCGCGGTCGCCATCGCGGCCTTCGCCACGGCGTAGCCGCCCTCGCCGCGCATCGGCTTGCGGGTGGTCATCGTGCCGATGTTGACGATCGAACCCCGGCCTGCCGCCTTCATGTGCGGCACGACCTCGCGCGTCACGTTGAGCGCGCCGAACAGGATGATGTCCATCGAGCGGCGGACGGCCTTCTCGGGCGTGTCCAGCAGGTCGAACCAGCCGGGGTGGCCGAACGCCGAGTTCACCAGGCCGGTGATCGTGCCGAACCGGTCGACGGCGGTGGAGACCAGCCGGGCCACCTCGTCCGGGCGGCGGACGTCGCACTGCACGCCCACTGCCTCGCCCCCGGACGCCGCGACCTCCTTCGACACCTGCGTCATCACGTCGGCGGAGCGGGCGGCCATGACGACCTTCGCACCCTCGGCGGCGGCGCGGACGGCGAGCTTCGAGCCCAGGCCGGGACCGACGCCGGTGATCACCACGACCTCGTCTTGCAGCATCACAGGTAGACCTCCGAGTAGAAGGCGAAGTCGGCGCGGAGCCGGTCCTCGGACAGCCCGAAGTCCTCGGGGGCGTAGGAGTGCGCACCGTGCCGCTCGGTGCGGTTGCGGGACAGGTAGGCCTCGAACGCGGCGTCGTCGGCGGGACCGGGAGGCAGGCCGAGGGCGTCCAGCACCTGGCGGGCCACCTCGAGCGGTGTGCTGACGGTGTCGGCGAACCGCACGTCCACGAACCGGTCCGGCCGCGCGGACCTCGCCGAGGCGAACCCGCGCAACGTCCGCGCGAACCGGCCGGACCAGTACCGTCCTGCTTGGACCGCGTCGACGTTCTCGCTGTACTGCGAAGACATCGCGCACACCATCGACGCGTACGAGGGCACGGCGTTGACGGGCGAGCGGTGCGTCATCACGATCTTGCAGTCGGGGAACTCGTCCAGCACCGTGTCGACGGCGGTCAGGTGGTGCGGCGACTTCAGCACCCACGGCCGCGCGCGGTCGGCGTGCTGCCATTGCAGCACCTGCAACCACTCGCGCAGTTCGCGGTAGGCCGGGCGCTGGTCGGCGGACCGCAGCCAGTCGCCGTACGCGGGCACCCGGTAGAACGAGTCGAAGCTCATCGACACGAACGTCCGGTCCAGCAGGATCACGTCCTCCTCCGGCCCGTCCCACACGACGGTGTGCAGGTCGCCGAAGTCGGGGGAGAGCTGCGCGAACACCTGCATCCGTTCCTGCGCGCGGCGTTTGCGCTGCTCCGCGTCCGGTCCCTCGCCGGGGAACGGCAGCGGGTAGGCGACCTCCCACGACAGCGTGGACGTCACCTGCGGCGAGGCGGCCAGCAGCCGGTGCAGCAACGTCGACCCGGTGCGCGGCAGCCCGCAGATCTCGGCCGCCACCCGCACCTCGACGTCGAGCACCTCGGGGTGCCGGCGTTGGAGCTCGCGCAGCCGCAACCGGTCCGAGAGCAACGCCGTCAGCCGGTGCTTCGTCAGCTCGAACCCCAGCGGCGACAGCGCGGCCTCGGTGTTCAGGCTGTGCACCAGCACGTCGAGCGGTTCGCGGAACCAGTCGTCGCCGAAGTCCGCCAGCCCGGTCTTCGCACAGGCCCGTTCGACGAGCTCCGGCACGTTCAACGCGGTGGTGACCGTCATCGGACTTCCTCCAGGGGAACCACGCGGCATTTCGGGATCGGGTGTTCGGTCGCGCCGAGCCAGCGCAGCAACGCGGTGCCGGACGTGTGGCCGCAGGTGTCGATCCAGTTGCCCACGCCGGGGTCCGAGGCCGCGACCACGATCGTCAGGCGTCCGTCCCGCAACGCCGCCGTGTGCTTGTTGACGGTGATCCGGCGGCGGTTGTCCAGCGACTCCATCCACCAGTTGCCGAGCTGGAAGTTCCAGTACGGGCAGTCCGGCACGTCGGTCTCGATGACCCACGCCTCGCCGGGCGCGAGCGTCCAGTAGCCGTGCAGGTAGAAGATCTCCGGATCGCCCCCGGCGCGCTGGAACATCTCCTGGCCGAAGTCGGGCAGTTCGTTGGGGCGCTTCATGAACGTGCGCGTCCAGTGCGCGAACGTGGCCGCGGTGCCGTGCACCGACAATGCCGCCCGCTGCAACGCCTTCGCGAGGAATTCGTGGGTGAGAGAAGCAGGTTCCGCAGGTCCGCCGAGCCGCTCGACCTGCCACTGGCCGGGCACCTCGCTCGCCCGGTCCAGGTAGGTCTGGCGCACCACCAGCCCGGTCGAGTCGGGGGCGAGCGGCAACCAGTTCCCGCTGTGCTCGGTGGCGCTCGCGATGATCTCCACGGTGCCGTCCGGCGCGATCACGAGGTCGGCGTCGGACAGTTCGCCGGTCGACGCCATCGTGCCGTCCTTGGCGTACCTGTTGGCCTTCGACCCGATGCTGAAGTAGGAGATGGTGCCGCGCGTCCCGGTGATCCGGTAGTCGCGGTCACCCCGGATGTTCGCCGACAGGTAGACGTTGTCGGGGTTGTCCGCGCCGATCTTCACGAGGTCGAGCTCGTGGAACCGGGGGAAGTCGGGATCGGCGTTGTCCAGACAGGAGTACAGCATCTCCCGCGTCAGCCGGGAGAGGTACCGGTAGCCCTCCGCCCGGTCGAGCGGCGTGTCCGGCGCGTGCTCGGACAGCACCACCCCACCGGCTTCCTCCAACGCCCGGCAGAACTGCGACCACGCCTGATCCGGCACCGCACGCCTCCCGAATTTAGAACGTGTTCTAGTGGAACGTACACGATTCTGGACAACGTTCAACAGACGCCGAGCGCACGAAGCCGGCGGAGCACGACCTCGGCCGCCTCCTGCGGTTCGAGCGTCGTGGTGTCGAGCCGCACCTCGGGATCCTCCGGCGGCTCGTACGGCGAGTCGATGCCGGTGAAGTTCGCCAGCTCGCCCCGGCGCGCCTTGCGGTACAAGCCTTTCGGGTCCCGCTGCTCGGCCACGGCGAGCGGCGTGTCCACGAACACCTCGCAGAACTCGTTCTCCCCGACCAGATCGCGCGCCAGCGCCCGTTCCGCCCGGAACGGCGAGATGAACGACACCAGCACGATCAACCCGGCGTCGACCATCAACGCGGCCACCTCGGCGATCCGCCGGACGTTCTCGACCCGGTCGGCGTCGCTGAACCCGAGGTCGGAGTTGAGCCCGTGCCGCACGTTGTCGCCGTCGAGCAGGAACGTGTGCCGCCCCTGCGCGTGCAACGCCTTCTCGACGAGGTCCGCGATCGTCGACTTCCCCGCCCCGGACAGCCCCGTCAGCCACACGACGCACGGCCGGTGCCCGTTGCGCGCTGCCCTGGCCTCCTTGTCCACGGTCAGCGCCTGCCGGCGCAGGTTCGACGGACGCGCCGCGCGGATGATCATCCCGGCGCCGACCGTCGCGTTGGACAACCGGTCGAGCACGATGAACGACCCGAGGTCGCGGTTGTCCGCGTAGGCCTCGAACGGCACCGGTGCGTCGAAGTGCACCGTGTCGGTGCCGATCTCGTTCAGTTGCAACGGTTTCGTCGCGGTGCAGCCGACCGTCCGCGCGCCGATCTTGGCGAGGTACTGGCGGCCCGGCATGAGCGCCGTCTCGTCCATCCACACCAGGTGGGCCTCGAAGGAGTCCGCGAGGCCCGGCGGGTCGTCCGCCGAGCCCAGCACGTCACCGCGGCTCGCGTCGACGTCGTCCGCCGGCACGACCGTCACCGAGGACCCGGCCGGCGCCTCGTCCAGGTCGCCGTCCATCGTGACGATCCGCGCCACACTGGTGGTCCGGTTGCCGACGCGCACCATCTCGCCCCGGCGCACCACCCCGCCGAGCACGCGCCCCGAAAGCCCGCGGAACTCGGCGTTCGGCCGGTTGACCCACTGCACGAGGAACCGGGACGGCCCGTCCGGCTCGGAGGGTATGACCACCGATTCCAGCCACTGCAGCAGGGTCGGCCCGTCGTACCAGGGCGTCAGTTCGCTGCGCCCGATCACGTTGACGCCTTCGGTCGCGGACATGGGGATGCAGGGGGTGCCGGGGAACTCGGCCCGCACGGCCTCGAACGCCTCCCGTGAGTACCCCAGCAGGTCCAGCTTGTTCACCGCCACCACCACGTGCCGGATCCCCAGCAACGACACGATCCGCGCATGTCGACGCGTCTGCTCCAGCACGCCCTTGCGCGCGTCCAGCAGCAGCACCGCCGCATCGGCCGTGGACGCCCCTGTGGCCATGTTCCGCGTGTACTGCTCGTGTCCCGGTGTGTCCGCGACGATGAACCGCCGCGCCTCCGTCGCGAAGAACCGATAGGCCACGTCGATCGTGATGCCCTGCTCGCGTTCCGCCGCCAGGCCGTCGACCAGCAGCGCGAAGTCCAGCTCCCCGCCCCGCGTCCCGACCCGCCGCGAGTCGGCTTCGAGAGCGGCCAGGTGATCGGCGTAGAGCAGTTTCGACTCGTACAACAGGCGTCCGATCAGCGTGCTCTTGCCGTCGTCCACGCTGCCGCAGGTGATGAACCGCAGAAGCTCCATCAGAAGTACCCCTCCCGCTTCTTGCGCTCCATCGAGCCGCTCTGGTCGTGGTCGATCACCCGTCCCTGCCGCTCCGACGTCGTCGCGGTCCGCATCTCCTCGACGATGTCCGCGACCGTCCGCGCCTCGCTGCGCACCGCGCCGGTGAGCGGGTAGCAGCCGAGCGTGCGGAACCGCACCAGTTCCAGCCGCGGCTGTTCGGTCAACGGCATCCGGTCGTCGTCGACCATGATCAGCGCGCCGTCCCGTTCGACGACCGGCCGTGGGGCCGCGAAGTACAGCGGCACCACGGGAATCCGCTCGCGTTCGACGTAGCGCCACACGTCGAGCTCGGTCCAGTTCGACAGCGGGAACACCCGGATGCTCTCGCCGGGTGCGACGCGGGTGTTGTAGAGGCGCCACAGTTCGGGACGCTGGTTGCGCGGGTCCCACCGGTGCTGTGCGGTGCGGAACGAGAACACCCTTTCCTTGGCGCGCGAGGCTTCCTCGTCGCGCCGGGCACCGCCGAAAGCGACGTCGAACCGGTGCTCGTCGAGGGCCTGGCGCAGGCCCTGGGTCTTCCAGAGGTCGGTGTGCCGGGCCGAGCCGTGGTCGAACGGGTTGATGCCCGCCGCCACGCAGTCGGGGTTGCGGTGCACGATCAGGCGCAGGCCCAGGGAGGCGGCGGTCGCGTCCCGGAACGCGATCATCTCGCGGAACTTCCACGTGGTGTCGACGTGCAGCAACGGGAACGGCGGCGGCGACGGGTGGAACGCCTTGCGCGCCAGGTGGAGCAACACCGAGCTGTCCTTGCCGACCGAGTAGAGCAGCACCGGCCGTTCGGACTCCGCGACGGCCTCGCGGAAGATGTCGACGCTGTCGGCTTCGAGCCGGTCGAGGTGGTCCACGTCACCGAGGGTAGGAGTAAACCGAACAACGTTCAATATGCTTCTGAACGTTGTTCAAAGTAGGCTGCGCGGTCGTGAGCACCGAGCAAACGGCCTGGGGTGACGCGGAAGGCAGGCGGCGCGACATCCTCGCGTCGGCCGAGCTGATCGTCGAGGAGCAGGGCTACGCGGGCCTGACCATGCGCGCGATCGCGGTCGGTGCCGGCGTCAGTTCCGGCACCGTCTACCAGTACTTCGCCGGCAAGGAGGACGTCTTCGCGGCGTTGATGGAACGCCGCTTGGAGGAGCTCCAACGCACACTCGAAGGCGTGAACCGGGAGCTCGGCATCGCAGGGGTGCTCAAGGAGGTCGAGCCCCAGATCACCGACCTGTGGCGCCGGTTCGGCCGGTCGGCGGCGCAGTGGGAGGCCAAGGTGCTCTCGGGTGGCCGCCGTGGCAAGGAGGTCACGAACTCCGCGCAGGACTACCGCAAGACGCTCAAGGCGCTCGCGAAGACGCTGGCCGAGACCGCGGAGGCGACCGGGCAGGAGTTGGTCGACGATCCCGCGCTGCCGCACTGGGTCTGGGACTGCATGATCGGCCTGGCGGACGACCTGCTGCTGCAGGGCGCCCGCATCAACCGGGTCGAACCGGCGCACCTCATCGAGTTCGCCACCCGCGCGATAGCCAGGGGAATCACCCGCTGAGCGGCTGGGCGGGTTCGGCGGCCGGGCGATGGCGCGGCGGAGTCACCCGCGGACGGGCTGGTCGTACCGCCGCCGGATGCTCGTCCCCAGCACGCTCACGTCCGCCCCGTACACGTGGATCGAGATCGCGACCGAGCTGGAGTTGTTGCACACCTTGTGGATGTCGCCCGGCGGCACCAGGTACGCCGCCACGCCTTCGGGAGTCTTGTTGACGCGCAACGGAACCAGCCGGTCCCCGGCCAGCCGGTACGTCGTCTCCTCCTCCTCGCCGACGTAGGTGCCGACCACGCACCACGAGACGTGGTCGTGGATGCAGGTCTCCTGACCCGGCAACCACACCAGCGCCACGACGGAGAACGACCCGTCCGGTTCGACGTGCAGCACGTGCTGCCGGTACGCCGCCGGGTCAGGCTCCCGCTGCGTCGCGCTGAGCAGGAACGGGTCGGTGAGGTGACCTTCCAGCGTCCGCGCGACCCGTGCCGCGACGGCCTCCTGGGAACCGCCGCGCGCGATCGCGGCCCGGAGCGAACCCACCAGAAGCGTGGCCGTGGGGGAGAGCAGGCTGTGCGTCATGAGCGGGTCCTCCTCTGAGGAACGGGGCGATCAGCCGATCAGCACCGTGCCGGTCAGCACGAGCACGACGATCACCGTGGTCGAGAGCAGGCCCAGCAGCAGCACCGCCGGGCCGGAACGCATGAGGGAACGCAACTTCACGGCCGTGCCGAGCGCGAACATGCCCGCCGCGAGCAGCACGGTGTCCACGAACGTCGCCGCGGACAGCACCACCTCGGGCAGCAGCCCGGTCGCCCGCACCCCGGCCATCGCCAGGAACCCGACCACGAACAACGGCACGATCGGCGGCCGTTGCCCGGACGCCGGGTACTTGAGGCGTTCGGCGAAGCTCACGGCGGCGAGCATCGGCGCGAGCAGCACGACCCGCGTCAGCTTCACCGCGACGGCGATCGCCAGCGCGCCGGTCACCGGTCCGGCGGCGGCCACGACCTGCGCGACCTCGTGCACGCTGCCGCCCGCCCACACGCCGTACTGCGCGGGAGTGAGACCGGTCAGCGGGAACAACGCGGGCAGGCTGAACATCGCCACCGTGCCGAACAGCGTGACCAGGCCGAGCGCCTTCGCCACGTCCTCCTCGTCCTGCTGCCGCACGGAGTTCATCGCGGCCACCGCCGACGCGCCGCAGATCGAGAAGCCCGTCGCGATCAGCAGCGACAGACCCTCACCGACGCCGAGCAGCCGCCCGAGCCAGCGCGTCACGACGAACGTCACCACCACCGCGACCGCGGCGAGCAACAAGATCTCGTAGCCGAGCTTCAGCACGTCCTGGAACACGAGCTTCAACCCGAGCAGCACCACGCCGAGCCGCAGCAGCCGCCGTCCGGCGAGCTTGATCCCGGGCGACATCGAGGCGGGCAGCGTCACGACGTTCGCCACGATCGCGCCCAGCAACACCGCGATCGTCAACGCGCTGATCGACGGTTGCAGCCACGACACCGTCATCGCGATCGCGACACCGGCCGCGACCAGGGACAATCCGGGCAGGACCGAGTCGGCGGTGCGCGGGGTGGTCCTGACGATGCCCATGCTGACAACCATGACCACCGCGAGCTAACAGCAGTAGAGGGCCATCCCTTGGGGTCCCATAAGCCGCGCTTATGCCCGCCCGGCCGCGGAGATGAGCGCGTCCACCGTCGCCCTCATGATCGGCAGCTGGATCAGGTCCGGCCAGGTGTAGAGCGACGTCAGCCGGTGCGCCGCCGACTCCACCTCGACCGTCGTCAGCCCGGGGTGCTGCAGGAACGACAACAGCAGCCGAGGCACCAGCGCCACGCCCAGACCTGCGGTGACGAGGCTCTGGATGGCCAGGTTGTCGTCGGTCGAGCAGGTGATGTCCGGCACGAACCCCGCCTTGTCACACGCCAGGTGCAACGCCCGTTGGCAGCGCACGCAACCGGCGATCCAGCGTTCCTCCGCCGCCTCGGTCAGCGAGACCTTCTCCCGCCCGGCGAGCCGGTGCCCGGCCGGCACCAGCAGCGCGAGCGGTTCGCGCAGCAACGGCACGCTCAGCATGCCGGTCACGGTCGCCTCGTCCTGCGGTTCGTCGAGGTAGCTGAAGCTCAGCACCAGGTCGGCCTCCCCGCGCCGGAGCAGCGCGAACGAGTCCGGCGGCTCCTCCTCGACGAGCTCGAGGCGCAGCGCGGGCCGTTCCTCGGCCAGGATCGCCGCCGCCGCGGGCACCAGCGACACGTTGGCGCTGGGGAACGCGCAGATCCGGATCGTGCCGATGTCGTGCGTCGCTATCGCGCTGACCTGCTGGTGCGTCGTGGCGAGCTGGTCGAGCAGGTCCGACCCGCGTTCGGCGAGGATGCGCCCGGCCTCGGTGAGGTGCAGCCCGCGGCCCGTGCGCACGAACAGCGGCCCGCCGACCTGCCGTTCCAGTGCGCGCATCTGCTGGCTGACGGCGGGCTGGGTGCAGTGCAGCAACCGGGCGGCGGCGCTGAACGAGCCGGTCCGCGCGACCGTGGCGAAGACCTCGAGCTGGCGGGTGTCGAACACCCCCGCACTGTAGGTGCTACTTCCCGGTGACGAGCGAGTCCAGGGTCGCGCCGCTGTTCTCGCCGCAGTGTCGTTTCGACGCGTCGAGCGTCATCGGCTTGGTCGCCTCGTCCGGCCTGCCGACCTGCCCGAACAGCCGCCTGAGCAGCTCGACCTGCTCGTCGCCGCCCGCCCGCAGGAAGTCGCCGCAGCTGGACTTCACGGTGAGCCTGCCGTCGGACGGGATCAGGTCCACCGGCCCGAGGACGAACAGGAACGCGATGATGATCGCGAGCCCGAACCCGATGACCGCGCCGCTCGCGGAGCTCTTGCGCGGCGCCAGCCAGACCTCGGCCTGCTCGATGAACGGCTCGGCGGGCGACAGCTCGGTGTCGATCCAGAACTCCAGGCTGTCGCCGCCGGTCACGTCGAACTGGACGTGCCCGGCGGCGAGCATGATGCGCACGATCTGCCTGCGGTCGTACGAGCCCGTCCAGAAGGGGTCCGGCCGCACGAGCACCAGCCGGTCGGGCAGCAGGAACACGACGTCGCGTTCGCCGCGGGCGAGGCGTGAGGTCTGGCCGGGGCCGACGATCGTGCCCGCCAGCCTGGCCATCACCAACGCGTGTTCGTGCTCGTCGAGGGCCGCGGCGGCCGCCGACCACAGATCCGGTTCCACGTCACTGCTATCGCTGCAGGTGGTGCCGTTGGTTAGCCGCGGCCGCCGAGGTTCCTCCGAATGCCGTCCTAGAAGGTCAGCTTCCAGGAGTTGATGTAGCCGGTGTCCTGCTTCGCCACGTCCCTGACCTGCAGCTTCCAGGTGCCGTTCGCGACCTCGCCGGAGGCGTTGACCGTGTAGCTCGCGATGACGTCGTCGGCGGAATCACCGTCGTTGGACTTCAGGCGGTACGCCGTGCCGTCCGGGGCGATCAGGTCGATGACCAGGTCACCGCGGTAGGTGTGCACGATGTTGACGTCGACCTTGAGCGTCGCCGGGGCGTTGCCGGTGATGTTCGAGACCGTGATGGAGCTGGTCACGGCGGTGTTGGTGTCCGGGATGGCCACGTCGGCGGTGTTCTCGAACTCACGGCCGGGCGGCGTCGTCCCGTTGACGGCGGCGAACGCGTCCACGCGGCCCTCGCCGAAGAAGTTGTTCTTCGCCGTGGTGCCGGAGCACCGGCTGTCGGTGCAGCTCAGGTCGTCGGCCTGGGTGGCGAGCAACGTCTTGAGCTGTGCCGGGGTGGCCGTCGGGTTGGTCGACTTGAGCAGCGCGGCGACGCCCGCGACGTGCGGGGAGGCCATCGACGTGCCGGACTTCGAGCCGTAGCGGCCGCCGGGGACGGTCGAGTAGACGCTGTCGCCGGGCGCCGCGATGTGGATCTTGTCGGTGCCGTAGTTCGAGAACGACGACTTGCCGTTGTTCGAGGCGATCGAGGCGACGCTCACGACGCCGGGCACCTCGGTCGGGACGCTCAGGCAGGCGTTGGTGACGGTGCGCTGGGCGGGCGTCGAGTCGTTGGGGCTCGTCGAATCGGTGGTCTTGTTGGCGAGGTTGTAGTTCTCGTTGCCCGCCGCGGCGACGTTGAGCACGCCCTTGCCCTCGGCGTAGGCCACCGCGCGCTTCACGCCTTCGAGGATCGCGTCCTGGTCGGCGTTGTTCGGGCAGTTGAACAGCCACGGGTCGGTGTAGTAGCTGTTGTTGGTCACGTCGAAGCCGCGGTCACCGGAGAAGACCATGGCGCAGATCGTGTTCTCGGCGAAGAACAGCCCGCTCGGCTTCTCCGCGATGCGCACGGACGCGATCTTCACGCCCGGCGCGACACCGATCATGCCCTTGCCGTTCTTGGCGGCCGCGATCGTGCCGGCGACGTGCGTGCCGTGCGTGTCCGTGTCACGCCACGAACCCGTGCGCGTGTCGAGCTTGCCGTAGGCGCACGACGCCGAGTTGGCGGCGTCGAAGTTCGGGGCGAGGTCCGGGTGCTGGTCGTCGACGCCGGTGTCGAGCACGCCGACCTTGACGTTGGACGAGCCGGTGTTGACCGCCCACGCCTTGTCGGCGCCGATCTGCGTCATGTCCGAGCGCACCGGCTCGGTGGTCGGCTGGGTCGCCTGCGAGGGGCTGGCCGGAATCGGCTGGGTCGCCGCCTCCGCAGGCACGTCCGTCGTGCGCGTGGCACCGACCTTCTGCACGCCGGTGACGGACCGCATCTTGGTGGCGAAGTCGGTGGCCGTCGAGTGCGCGACGATGACACCGATCGCGTCATAGCTCGTCCACACGACACCGCCGTTGCCGCTCACGGCCGACGCCGCGCCGGCCGTGGCACCGGGCGCGGTGATGACCAGGTAGGAGCGGTTGCCCGCGGCGGCGGGGGCGGCAGCGGCAGGGGTGGCTGCCGCCAGCGCACCGGCGCCCACGACCGCGGCGATGACCGCGGTGCGCAGGCGTGATCGTGAACCCTGGAACACGGATTCCTCCAGCTCTCAGCGGGCGATGCCCGCGCACGTCGCGCGGGTGCAGGGGCCCGTCAGAGTCATTAGAGGAGGTCAGCGCGGATTCGGGACGCGCGGTTCCAGAAATGCCCCGTTCGGCTCACTACGAACGTCGCACGTCAGGCGTGGGCTCGAAGAACCGGACGAAGTGGTTCACGTCCTCCTGCACGCACGCCTCATCGGCGTGCTCGCCCGTGCAGCCCGGCGCCCAGCCGCTGCCGTCGCCGTTGTCGGCGAGGTGGAACCCGATGCCCGCGGCGCGCAGGTTGGCGGCTGTCAGGAGCACGGTCTCCCGCACCCGGTGCTCCAGCGCCGCCTGGATCGGGTCGACCGTCAGGTCGCCGCCGTTGCCGGTGTACATCGTGATCGTCACGCCCCGCAGCCGCTCCACGTTGTGAGTCGGGCTCTGCGCGTTCCAGATGCCGTCGAAAGGCCAGATCGGTGGCCCGAAGACCGCGTCCGCACCGACCGTCGGCGTACCGCTGCCGGGGTTGACCAGCGTCGCCGTGATGCCCGCCCGCACCTCGGAGTTCCGCAGGTCGAGCGCACCCGAGAAGCTGCCGGCGTGGCTGAACAGGTCCGGGGGATCGGCCATTACCGGCCGGTGCGGCCGTGCAGCAGCGCGAACAAGAGTTTCTCCCTGGGCTGGAATGAATCCGAGTCATAACGGAGTGGTGTCGGCTGTATCGCCAGGACGTCCGACGTCGATGTGCATCGTGATCGGTTTGGGCGGGAAAGGGGAGCCAGCTGTGGCGAAGGACGGCGCTGCCAGGGATTCACAGGACACGGCCG
The DNA here is from genome assembly GCF_030269365.1 of Lentzea sp. NBRC 102530. Classification (GTDB taxonomy): domain Bacteria; phylum Actinomycetota; class Actinomycetes; order Mycobacteriales; family Pseudonocardiaceae; genus Lentzea. The sequence continues at coordinate 98,408 of NZ_BSTF01000015.1, read as the reverse complement.
TTGATCGAGCGGTGAGGCTCTTCCAGTTCCTTGCCAGGAGCCAACAGCTCAAATCGAATCCTCCTCGCACCACCGAAAGCTACGACTCGGTGCTGTGGCTGGGAAAGCTGCCTGAACACTCCGCTGTCCAGTCCGCGCACACCGAGAACTCGCCGGAACCAGGCGCGGCTTTGTTGACGGTCGAACGGGTCCAGCACCAGGAACCACCCGAGCCGGGCGCGGAGTTGCGGCCTTGGCTTGACGGGAACTGGGACGACCCAGGAGCACCACCTGCACTGCGCGAGTCCGTCGGGGACGGAGAGCAGCGGGTCGTTCTCACGGACGTGCCGGAGATTCGTGACGCTCACGACGAATGGCAATCGCTCTGGACCACCTGGGCTGAGCGGGAGGCGGTCGACCAGCCCGCACGCGACGTCTACAACGAGCTGTTCGGAGCGTATGTGACGGCGGCCGGCCACGCCGAAGAGCTCGAGCTGGTGGTGGGCGCGGGCTGCCTGTCGTGGTCTCCGCCTGGCCATCACGTCGTGCGCAGGCACCTGGTGACGGTTCCCGCCGTGATCCACTTCGATGACGTCAGTGGAAAGCTGTCGCTGCACCAGTCCGACACGGCAGACGGCCTGACGGTCGAACTGGACATGATCGACCCCGGGCGAGTGGCCAATCCCGCGCACGTGGCGCAGATCCGCAACGAGGCCCGGGACACCAACGCGGCGGTTCTCGATCGCGAGATCGTGGGAGATGTGCTGCGGCGCTTGGCGCACGCCCTCGACGGTGACGCCGCCTACCTCGACGAGGACGAGCCGCAGAAGCCCGTCACCCATGCCATCACGGCGTTCGCGCCTGCAGTCATCCTGCGCCGGCGTTCGCGGCAGGGCATCGTCGACATCCTGGACTCGGTCGCGCACCAGATGACCGAGTCGGGGACTGTCCCCGAAGGACTGCTCCCCCTGGTCGACCCCGACCACCGACCGGCGGCGGAGCGCTCACCGGAGCCCGGCGCCGTCGTCGAGGTCGATTCGGAGTTGTTCCTGCCGTTGCCCGTGAACGACCGCCAGCTGCGCGTGCTCACACAGGTCGACGTGAAGGCCCAGACCCTGGTGCAGGGGCCGCCCGGCACCGGCAAGACGCACACCGTCGCCGCGCTCCTGTCGCATCTCCTCGCTCAGGGCAAACGCGTTCTCGTCACCGCGCACACCGATCGCGCACTGAAGGAGGTCAGGGCCAAGCTGCCCGAGTCCATCGCCCCTCTTGCCGTGTCAGTCGTGGGATCGTCGCGGTCGGACCTCGCCGACCTCAAGGTTGCGGTCGAGCGGATCAGCCACGTCTCGAGCGAGTACGACGCCGTCGGTGCGCAGAACGCGATCGAGGGGCATCTCGCCGCGATCGAGGAACTCCGCCGTAACCGGGCAGGTCTGCACCGCCGACTGCTCGACGCCCGCGGTGAGGAGGTGATCGAGCACGAGGTTGCGGGTTACCGCGGCACTCTCGCCTCGATCGCGCAACAGGTGATGGCCGAGCAGGACCGCTTCGGCTGGGTGTCTGATCTCGTCGCGGTGCGAGGGGTGGAGGACCCCCCTGTATCCGCGATCGCCATCGCTGAGTGGCACCGGAGCCTGGTGGACGATGCTTTGATCGCGGACGAGCCGGAGTCCCGTCTCCGGTTGCTGTCTCTCGGCGACGTCCCGGGCCCGGAGGCCTTCTTCGAGCTCGTCGCCGCCGAGCGGGAGGCCATCGCGGTCGAGGAAGGGCACGGCGCCCTCACCCAGCACACCGCGTTCGCGGCCGTTCGTGGGTTGGACCAGTCGACGCGAGACGTGCTTCGCCAGCGGCTGAACGGGTTCGCCCGTGAAGCGGGTGAGCTGTCCCAGCGGCGCGAGCAGTGGATGAACGACGCCCTGTCCGACGTGCTCGCCGGTCGGGCGAACCACTGGCGGACACGGGGCGAGCAGATCTCGCAGCTCATCGCCCGGGTCGGACCGATGATCGAGCGTCTGGGGCCGCTCACGGAGGTGAGCGTGACCTCTGGCGACATGGGCGCGCTTGTGGCGTTGGCCGGCGCGTTGCGGGCACACGTGGGCGACGGTGGCCGCCTCAAGACCAACCCGGACGGATCGCCGAGGACCGGTGCGTTCGCGCCGAAGGTCGTGAAGCAGGCTCAGCCCTTGTTCCAGGCGGTGCGGGTCGACGGGGTGCCGCCCACCAGCGCGGACAAGCTCGACGTGTTCCTCCTGTGGGCTGAGGCGACCAGGGTGCTGTACGCACTCGACCGGGCGTGGCCGGATTCGGTGCGTGTGCCGGAGGAAGACACGCTGAGTGAACGATTCCAGTGGCACGTGACCGAGCTGGAACAGCTGCGCAGGGTGCTCCAGCTCGGCGCGGCGCTCGAAGCCGAGGAACGTGGGCTGTCGGGACTCGGCCTTCCGCGTCCCAACTGGACGGACCTCGACGCCGTCCAGACGTACGCCCGCCTTGTCGAAGTCGCCGCGGCGTCGGACGCACGCAGCGCTGCCGCGATCCCACTGCTGGAACTCGTGCGCACGATCTCGGCTGTCGCCGAGTGGGGCGATGCGGCGGGCTGCGTCCGGCATCTCGCCCAGGCCGCCGTGGACCGGGATCCCGAGTCCTACGCGGTGGCGCATCACAGACTTGTGCGCCTGACCGACGTCGCCCGGATGGCACGTCACCGCGACGAGATCGCGACGATCATGGGTCAGCGCCTTCCGAACGTGTACGAAGCGGTGGCGGCTCAGCCCCGAGACCCGGCGTGGATCCCGAGGCTGGCGGCCTGGGACGCGACCTGGGCATGGGCGGTCGCCCGCGTGTGGGTGCTTGAACGTGGTTCCGAGGACGTCAACGCGCTGCAGGCCGAAGTGCTGCGGGCCGAGGAGCAGGTGCGTCGTGAGGTGGAGCTGCTGGCGGCCGAACGCGCGTGGGGCCATGCGGTGTCCCCAGAACGGCTGTCCGGCACGGCCCGCGCCGACCTGCACCAGTACGCCCAACTCGTGAGGTTGCTGGGCAAGGGCACGGGTGTCTATGCCGCCCAGCGCAGGGCGGACATCAGGGCCGCCATGGACCGCTGCCGCCCGGCCGTGCCGGTGTGGATCATGCCGATCTATCGGATCGCGGAGCAGTTCCGCGTCCAACCGGACATGTTCGACGTCGTGGTGGTGGACGAGGCGTCGCAGGCCGGTCTCGAGGCGACGTTCCTGCAGTTCCTCGCGCCCAAGATCGTGGTGATCGGTGACGACAAGCAGGTGTCCCCGTCCGCGGTCGGAACCGACCAGCAGCAACTGCGCGATCTCGCCCAGCAGTACCTGTGGGACGACCCTCATCGCGCCTCGTGGCAGGAACCGAAGCGAAGCCTGTTCGACGAGGCGAAGAAGCGGTTCGAAGGAATGATCACCCTCGTCGAGCACCGGCGTTGCGTGCCCGAGATCATCGGTTTCTCGAACCGGATCGCCTACGAGCCTGATGGTGTTCGCCTGGTGCCGGTGCGCCAGTACGGTGCGGACCGCCTGGAACCGATCAAGCCGGTCTTCCTCGAGGACGGGTACGAGCGCGGTGTGACCGACAAGGTCAACCCGGTCGAGGCGGACGCCATCGTCGACCAGATCGAGAAGTGCATCGCCGATCAGCGGTACGACGGCCTGACTTTCGGTGTGGTGTCGCTACTCGGTCGCGCGCAGGCCAAGAGGATCGAGAAGCGTCTGCTGGAACGCATTCCGTCGGAGGAGTGGAAGGCGCGCGATCTGCGGTGTGGTGACTCGGCTGACTTCCAGGGCTCGGAACGCGATGTGATGTTCCTGTCCATGGTCAAGGCCCCGGAACCCGGGAAGCGGATCGGTTCGCTCACGCAGGAGCAGTACATCCAACGGTTCAACGTCGCCACGTCGCGTGCCAAGGACCAGATGTGGGTGTTCCACTCACTGCGCCTGTCGGACCTCGGCAACCCCGAGGACATGAGGTTTCAGCTGCTCGACTATTGCTACGGCCTGTCGGGATCCGGGGACGGGACCGAAGGTGCCCGGCACACCGCGGTGCCCGAGGACAGGAGGATCGAGCCGTTCGACTCCCTGTTCGAGCAGCGGGTGTTCAACCGCCTCGTCGACCGCGGGTACAGCGTTGTTCCGCAGTTCCCCGCGGAGGGGTACCGGCTCGACCTCGTCGTGGTCGGTGCCAAGGCGCGGTTGGCGGTCGAATGCGACGGCGACGCCTGGCACGGCCCCGAGGCCTACGAGCGCGACCTCGCGCGACAACGTGACCTCGAGCGCTGTGGCTGGAGGTTCTTCCGCATCCGGGAGTCGGAGTTCTACGCGGACCGGCCCGCTGTCATGGCACGTCTGTGGGACGCGCTGCACGAACTGGACATCCACACGTCGGGCTGGGTGCCGGGCGGTGACCAGGAGGTAGTCGTAGCGCCGAAGCCGGTGCCGGTCGCCACGACCGAGGTGAGGACCACTGCTACGGCTGAGCTGGTTGCGGTCGAACCGTCCGTTGCCGAATCACCTGTTGTCGAGCCGGTTGTGGCCGAGCCGGTTGTGGCCGAACAAACCGCGCGGAAACCGATCGATCTGCCGGTCGTGCGGGAAACCCGAATCGAGCCTGCAGAGCCCGCACCCGCGCCTGTCACGGCGTCGGGACTCGCGGCGTACGGGCAGTTCGACGGCAGCGTCGTCCCCGTCGGTGACGCTTCCCGACGCGAGATGGTCGACGGTTTGATTCGCCTCGTGCAGTCGGAGGGCCCTGTGCTGGGCAGCCGCCTGCACACCGCCTACGTTCGAGCCTCGGGCGCGGTGCGGGTCACGAAACTCGTCGCCAGCGAGCTGAACAAGGCGATCTCCTCGGCGGTGAACAAGGGAGAGCTCATCGAAGACAACCCGCTCGGCGAGAGCGGCATCAAGCCGCGCACCTACCGGTTGCCGGACCAGCCGGAAGTGCGGATGCGTCACCTGGGACCGCGAACCCTCGACGACGTTCCCCCTGCGGAGCTGGCCGCACTGGTTGACCACGTCGCCAGTCGAACGGGGAACCTCCCTGACGAGGCATTGCGGCGAGCAGTGCTCGAGGTGCTGGGGTTGAAGCGGCTGACCGACAACGTCAAGAGTCGTTTCGACGCGGCACAGGTGCTGCGGGATCAGGAAACGGCCGCCCGGTAGGCGTCGAGCAGCAGGCCGTGGAAGTGGTGCACGCCGTGTTCGGACAGGCCGGTGCCCGCAGGGTCGTAGACGATGCGCCCCTGGTCGAACGCGGGCGTGCGCATCCCGCGTTGGACGCTCTCCACGATGGCGATGTCCTGCACCTGCAACACCTCGTCGACGTACCGGACGCCGTCCAGTTCGGCGGCGGTCAGGTCGGTGGTCCCGAAGTAGAAGTCCCACGTCTCACGGGTGCGTTCCGGGCCGTCCGGGAGGATCTGCAGCACCATGAAGTTCGCCCGGCCGGGGTAGCGCAGCAGGCACGTGTTGGGCCAGAGCCACCACACGGCGTGCTGGTTGACCGTCGCGCCGGACACGTCGTAGGCGCTGTTGGCCTGCTTGCCCGCCTCGGCGAAGTGGCTCGACCAGATGCCGTGCGTCTGCACATCGTAGGTGCCCATGTCGACCAGGTCCACGAACTCCGGGTGCGCGACGTGGCAGTGGTAGCACTCCAGGAAGTTGTCGACGACGTTCTTCCAGTTGGAGCCGATCGAGTAGCTGAGCCTGTGCGCGTGGGTGAGTCCGACGACGTCCGGTGCCCAGAAGCCGATCTCGGCGGCCAGGTCCGGTGCCTGCTCGGCGAGCCTCTTCGCGGCCGGGTCGAGGTTGACGTGGACGCACCCGCCGAACTCCTCCACCTGCACCTGGTCGAGGCACACCTCGGACTTGTCGAACGTCTCCATGCGGTCGGCCCTGCGCGTCGCCTTCAGGCCGCCGCTCAGGTCGTACGTCCAGGCGTGGTACGGGCACACGATGTTGCGCGTGACGCCGGAGCCTTTGAGGAGTTCGTGCGCGCGGTGCTTGCACACGTTGTAGAACGCGCGCAGTTCGCCGGAACGGTCGCGCACCACCACGATCGGCATGCCGGCCACGGTCGACGCCGTGTAGCTGCCGGGTGCGGCGAGCTGCTCGACGTGGCAGATCCATTGCCACGTCCGGGAGAAGACGGCGCGGTCCTCGAACGCGGACCACGCGGGATCGACGTAGGCCTCGGCGCGCAACGACATCGAGCGCGCGGGGTCGGGGGTGGTAGCCGGTTCCGATGCGATGAACGTCCTCCGCCGTGACCTCCATGCGTCACAAGGTAGAGCTGTTTGAACGAGCGTTCAATACCGGGTCACGCGAGCGCGATGTCCTCGCAGAGCTTGACGGCCCGGCGCAGCGCGGCGCGGTCGAGTCCGAGCAACGACGTGAGCCACAGGCCGTTCTGGACCACGTCGATGTCCGCCGCGCGTTTCGCGCACTCGTACCGGGACAGGTCCGGCCTGGCCGCCCGGATCAACCGCGCCAGCCCCGACCGGTACCGGCTCTGCGCCTCGGTGTTGATCCGCTCGAACTCCTCGGCGGCCTGCGCGAGCGACCACAGCTGCAACCGCAGCGACAGGTACTCGGTCGTCAGGAACTCGGGATCGGCCACCCTGCGCAACGCGAGCCGCAGCCGTTCCGCCGCCGGCAGGTCCGGATCCGGTTCCACGAGCGCGATGTCCTGCTCCTCGATGCGGCGCAGGGCGGCGGCGATCAGGCCGGTCTTGTCGGTGAAGTGGTAGTTGACGAGACCCAGCGCGACGCCAGCCTCCCGCGCGACGGCCCGCATGCTGACGCCGCCGATGCCGTGCCGGGACAACAGGGTGAGGACGGCGTCGAGGATCCGTCCGGCCGAGTCTGTGCTCACCCGCCGATCGTAGTGAGACCGGCCGGAAGGCGTTGCCCAGCCGCCGATCCTGGCGAGATCCTGCCAGAAGGCGTTGCTCAGCCGCCGGTCGCGGTCAGGCTCGTCGGGAGGCGTTCGAAGCCGCGCAGGATGCGGGTCGGGCGCCGGCGCGCGCCGGTCAGCGGGGCCAGGTCCGGGAACCGCTCGAAGATCGTCCGCAGCCCGATCTCGCCCTCCATCCGCGCGAGCTGGGCGCCCAGGCAGTAGTGCCGGCCGGCGCCGAACGACACGTGGTCGCGCGCGTTCGGGCGGGTCACGTCGAACCGGTGCGGGTCCGCGAAGACGGACGGGTCGCGGTTCGCGCCGGCGAGCACGGTCGTGACGAGCTGTCCGCGTCGGATGTGCACTCCGGCGACCGTCGTGTCCTTCGCGCACATGCGGCCGGTCAGCAGTACCGGCGGGTCGTGGCGGAGCACCTCGTCGACGACGTTGCTCCACAGGCCCGGGTCGGCACGCAGTGCCGCGAGTTGCTCGGGATGCCTGGTGAGCAACGAGATCCCGTTGCCGAGCAGGTTCACCGTCGTCTCGAACCCGGCCGCGAGCACGAGTCCGGCGGTGGCCTTCAGCTCCCGTTCGGTGAGGCCGACGCCGTCCTCGCGGGCGGTGATCAGGCGACTCAGCAGGTTGTCGCCGGGGTTCGCGCGCAGGGCGTCGAGGTGGCGGGAGAGCCAGGCGTCGAACGAGTTGAGCGTCGACTCGACGGAGCGGAACACCCGCCAGGACAGGCCCAGGTCGAGGCTCGGGGCCGCCGCCGCGCCGAGGGCGAGCACGGTCGACCGTTCCTGCGGGGGTACGCCGAGGATCTCGCTGATCACCGTGACCGGGAGCAGGCCGCAGTACGTTTCGATCAGGTCGACCGGGTTGTCCGGGGCGAGGCCGTCCAGCAGGTCGTCGGCGATCTCCTGGGTGCGGGCGCGCAGCTGTTCGACGGCCCTGGCGGTGAAGACGCGGGTGACGAGCTTGCGGTAGCGGGTGTGCGCGGGCGGTTCGACGGCCAGCAGCGACGGCGGCTGGACCGGGTGCACGACCTCGGTGGCGGACCACGCGGCGAGCTTGCCGAGGAGGCCGGCGCCGAAACGCGGCCGGGCGGTCACGAACGCGTCGTCGGACAGGACCGCCTTCACGACCTCGTGCCGCGTGGTGGTGAACCCGATCCTGGTCGCCGCCAACGGGCCGCGGTCGCGGATCTCGTCGAAGAGCCCGGTCAGGTCGGCGCCGGTGGTGGCCTCGACGGTGATGCGGCCCTGCAGGTCGCCGCGGCGGGCCGCGAGGCGCAGGACCGCGCGCGGCAGGGCGTGGCCGATGCTCCAGCGCACCGCCGGTTTGACGTGCTCCTCAGCCAGGCTCGTCATGGTTCGCAGCCTGGCCGGTGCGCCGCCACGAGTCAAGGTCTGGCCCATCCGGGCGAAGGAAGAGTCCACTTCGGACCAACGAGTAGCCTGCCGCGCCATGGAGATCCGGGCGCTGCTCGACCGCATGGACCGCGACGACTGGAAGACCGAGGTCGAGGACTTCGCGCGCGAGCACGGGATCACGACGTTCGGCGCGTTGGCCGACCTGCTGGCGACGTCGGACGACGGTCAGGTCCTGCGCCAGGGCTACCGGGTGTTCTCCCTGGCGAGCGCGGACGACGAGGTCTACGCCGCCCTGCTCCGCCACCCGCACCACGGCATCCGCCGGGCGGCGGCGAGCATGTTCCGCGAGGAGAAGGCGCTCCGGTACTCGAAGGAACTCCTGCCGTTGCTCGCCGACGAGGACCACTACGCGCAACGGGAAGCGGTGTGGGCGTTCAGCACGATGGGCGAGGACGTGCTGCCGTTGCTCCAGGAAACCCGCCGCACGGCCCGCGGGGCGTTGCGGCGCGGTGCGTTGGCCGGCATCGCCGAGGTCGGCGGGCCGGACGCGTTCCTGCCGCAGGACCGCCGCGTGCTCGACCGGTTCATCCGGTACAAGCTCGAAGACGACCAGTACAGCGCCGACGAGATGCACCTGTGCGGTGGCTGGTACGCGATCAGGACCGACGACCAGGCGGCTGTGCTCGGCGTGTGCGGCCTCGTCGACCCGGTGCCGGTGACCAAAGTGCTGGGTGCCGATGCTTGGAACAACGACCACCACGCGTGGGGCAGCGGCAACGAACACGCCCGTTGCTCGCGTGTGTACGTCACGGGCTCGTGGGACGGCTGGGCGCTCGTGTTCGGTGAGCCGTTCGAGCACGGCACCCGCCCGGTGACGGAGATCTGCGCGGTGCTGAGCGCCGTGTTCGGTGAGGCGCACTACTACGGCGAGAGCTGTGGCGACGGCTGGACGGCGTGGTGCATCGCGGAGGGCGGCGAGGTCGTCCGCTACTACGACGCCTTCAAGGAGGACGAGCAGATCGGGTCGCACGAGGTCGAGGAGGGCTGGTGCCTGCCGCACGACCTCAGCGACGAGAACGACGAACTCGAGGACATCTACGCGACCGACGTGGCCGAGGCGCTGTCGGTGAACCCCCGCTACTTCGAGGGCGACGTCGAGGGGCACGGCGTGCTGGCGTTGACGCAGTGCGGCGTGAAGTACGGTTCTCCCAAGGGGTTCCTGCGGATCAGCAGCTGATCACCGGCACTTCCAGCGCGCGCACGACGTCGTTGTCGGCATCCGTGATCACGCCCGCGATGCCGGCGAACGGCAGCACGGTGAACCTCGACGCCGTGCCGATCTTCTCGGAGCTCGCCAGCACGTAGGTGTCCGCGGCCTGGTGGGCGAGTGCGCGTTTCATCGCGGCCTCGTCGGCGTCGCCGGTCGTGAGACCCGCATCGGGGTGCACGCCCGTGACGCCGAGGAAGAAGAGGTCGGCGTGCACGCCCCGTGCGGCCTCCACGGCCGCGGCACCGCACGCGACCATCGAGTGCTTGAAGAGCCTGCCGCCGATCACGTAGACGTCCACGTTCTCGTGCTCTTCCAACGCGCTCGCGATCGTCGGACTGTGCGTGACGACCGTTGCGTGCAGGTCGAGCGGTAGCGCGCGTACGACCGCAAGGGTTGTCGTGCCGCCATCGAGGATCACGGTGCTGCCGGGTTCGACCAACGCCGCCGCCGCGCGTGCGACCCGTTGCTTGCCATCGACCTGCACGCCCTGACGCGTCGCGTAGTCGGCGATGGCGGGGGATACGGGCAGTGCACCGCCATAGACGCGTTGGCACAGGCCTGCTGCTGCGAGATCGCGCAGGTCACGACGGATCGTGTCCTCGGAAATGCCCACCTCGGCGGCGAGGTCCTTGGCGACGATCCGGCCGTCGGTGCGCAGGCGTTCGAGCAGCAGATCACGGCGTTGGGCGGCCAGCATGCACGTTTCTCCTTGTTTTTGCCGAGTGTTGCACACTATGGTCGGTGGCATGCTGATTCTGATCGCAGGCCCCTACCGCTCCGGCACCGGGGACGACCCCGACCTGATGGCACGCAACCTGGCCGCGCTGGAGGAGGCGGCGTGGCCGATCTTCCGCAGCGGGCACGTGCCGATGATCGGCGAGTGGGTGGCGTTGCCCGTGCTGCGCGGCGCCGGTGGCACGTCGGTGACCGACCCGGTCGCGGCGGAGATCATGTACCCGACCGCCGAGCGGTTGCTGCGGCACTGCGAGGCCGTGCTGCGGCTGCCGGGGGAGTCGACCGGCGCGGACGAGGACGTGCGGATCGCGCGCGAACGCGGCCTGCCGGTCTACGAACGCGTCGAGGACATCCCGGGGTACGCGGCGGCGTGACGGACGCCCGGTAACCCGCGCGCCGAGCCGTCGCTCAGCCGCGCGCGGCGGCGACGAACGCGCGCATCCGCCCGTGGTCCTTCACCCCGCGGCTCGACTCGATGCCGCTCGACACGTCCACACCCCACGGCCGCGCGACGCTGATCGCCCCGGCCACCGTCTCCGGCGACAACCCGCCCGCCAGCAACCACTCCCCGGTGGGCGGGTTCTCGGCGAGCCGGGTGATGTCCCACTGCTCACCCGACCCGGCGACGGGCGAGTCGATCAGCAGCCGGCGTTCCCCGAACGCCCCGGTCCGCACGTCCGTCCCCGACCCGAGCGCCGTCGCCCGCACCAGGTCGAACGGCATGTCGGCCAGCTCGTCGAACGCCTCACGCGGGTAGTCGCCGTGCAGCTGCAACGCGCGCACGCCGGTCTTCAGCGCCAACTCGCCACCCTCGGCGGCGGTGACACCGCGCACCACGGCGACGGTGAGGACGTGCGCCGGCACCTCCGCCACGAGTCGTGCGGCGAGGTCGACCTCGATCTGGCGGGGGCTGCTCGTCAGCACGAAACCGACGGCGTCCGCCCCGGCTTCCACGGCGACGGCGACGTCGGACTCGTTGCGCAGACCACAAAGCTTCACGAACACACTGCTCAGCCTAGCCGTGTGGCGGCGGACGCACTGTCACGCAGCTAACAGTCACAAGCACTGACGCTGCCCGGTCCTATTTATTGGAAGACACGGGCAACGGAGGCCGCGATGACTGAACATCAGGTAGCCACATCGGTTTTGGTGATCGGCACGGGAGGCGCGGGGTTGCGCGCCGCCATCGAACTCGCCGAGCGGGGCGTCGACGTGACGGTCCTCGGCAAGCGCCCCAAGGGGGACGCGCACACCGCTCTCGCCGCGGGCGGCATCAACGCGGCGCTCGCCACGATGGATCCCGCCGACACCTGGCAGCAGCACGCGGCCGACACCATCAAGGAGAGCTACCTCCTCGCCAACCCCGACATCGTGCGGACCGTGGCCGAGCAGGCGCCGCGCGGCATCGCCGACCTCGAGCGCTACGGCATGCCGTTCGCCCGCGAGGAGGACGGCCGCATCTCGCAACGGTTCTTCGGCGCGCACACGTTCCGCCGCACGTCGTTCGCGGGCGACTACACCGGCCTGGAGATCCAGCGCACGCTGGTCAACCGCGCCGCGCAGCTGCACATCCCGATCCTCGACTCCTGCTACGTCACGCGCATCCTGGTGCAGGACAACGTGGTGTTCGGCGCGTACGGGTTCGACCTCGGCACCGGCAGGCGGTACCTCTTCCACGCGGACGCGGTGATCCTCGCCGCCGGTGGCCACACCCGCATCTGGCGCCGCACGTCGAGTCGCCGCGACGAGAACACCGGCGACTCGTTCCGCCTCGCCGTGCTCGCGGGCGGCAGGATCCGCGACCCCGAACTCGTCCAGTTCCACCCGTCCGGCCTGCTCGAACCGGAGAACGCGGCGGGCACGCTCGTCTCCGAGGCCGCGCGCGGCGAGGGCGGCATCCTCACCAACGCCGCCGGCGAACGCTTCATGGCCCGCTACGACCCGCGGCGGATGGAACTGTCCACTCGCGACCGGGTCGCGCTCGCCGCGTACACCGAGATCAAGGAGGGCCGCGGCACCCCGAACGGCGGCGTGTGGCTCGACGTGTCGCACCTGCCGCGCGAGCAGATCATGCAGCGCCTGCCGAGGGTCTACCAGACCCTGCTGGAGTTGCAGATGAAGGACATCACCCAGGAACCGATGGAGATCGCGCCCACCGCGCACTACTCGATGGGCGGCGTCTGGGTCGCGCCGGACGACCACTCCACCGGCGTCGAGGGCCTGTACGCGATCGGCGAGGCGTCCAGCGGCCTGCACGGCGCGAACCGCCTCGGCGGCAACTCGCTCATCGAACTCCTGGTCTACGGCCGGATCGTCGGCGAGGCGGCGGCCGAGTACTCCTCGTCGCTGACCGCCCAGCGCCGTTCCCGGGCCGCGACCGCCGAGGCGCGGTCCGAAGTGGACGGACTCCTGGCCGCCGACGGCCAGGAGAACGTGCGCGCCCTGCAACGGTCGCTGCGCAACACCATGACCGAGCACGCGGGCGTCGTCCGCGACGAGGCGGGCCTGCGCAAGGGACTCGCCGAACTCGACGAGCTGGAAGCCCGCATCGCCGACGTCGGCGTGCACCCCGACCTGGCGGGCTACCAGGACCTCGCGCACGCGTTCGACCTGCTGTCGTCGGCCCTGTCCGCCCGCGCCACCCTGGAGTGCGCCCTCGAACGCCGCGAGACCCGCGGCTGCCACAACAGGTCAGACCACCCGGACCTGGACCCGGCGCAGCAGGTCAACCTCGTCTGGTCCGGGCCCGGCCAGGTCGAGCGCGAGGAGATCCCCCCGGTGCCGCAGGAGATCGCGGCCCTGATGAGGGAGGTCGACACCGCCGGCAAGCTGGTGGAGTGACGGAGGAGGGGCGGGGATCGTGCACCGCGCCCCGGACGTCGGAACTGGATTCCCAGTCCAACGTCCGGGGAGCGGTTCAACCACCCCGCCTCTCCCTCTTCACGGCAGCCGCAACGCCGTGGTGAACAGGAACGCGCTGTCCTCCAGCGCTTCCACCCGGTGCCGCCGGTCGGGCAGCGTCAGCAGGTCACCGGGTACCGCCTGCCAGGAGTCGGCCCCGGCCACCAGCCGCACCCGCCCGAGCAGCACCTGCACGGTCACCTCACCGGGGTGCTCGTGCTCGTGCAGGTGTTCGCCGCCCCGCAACGCCATCACGGTCTGCCGCAACGCCCGCTCGTGTCCACCGTGGACGGTCGAGGCGCTGCGGCCGTTCGACGCCGCGCGGGCCAGTTCGACGTGGTCGTGCGCCAGCGCGGTCAGCGACGCCTTCACGGCCGCGGCGCCCTGAGGTGCCGGCGCGCCTCCAGTTCGTCCGCCTCCACCACCGTCAGCATCGGCTGACCGGGAGCGCAGAACATCGTGACGACGAACTGGGACTCCTCGTCCTCCAGCGCGTTCCCGTCCTGGTAGTGGATGACGTCACCGCCGGGCTCCCAGAACGTCCCGCCCGCGCGCACGACCCGTTCCGGCTCGCCTTCCAGCTCGAAGACGATCGCGCCCTTCACCACGTACCCGTACGCGGGCCCGGAGTGGCGGTGCGGCGGCGCGCCGGGGCTGGCGGGCGGCAGTGTCACGAGGATCGTCATCGCCTCGGCGCCGTCGGGGATCTGCGGCGCGCCCGGCACGGTGCCGATCACCTCGATGGCGGGCGGCGGCCCGCTCTTGTCGGGGTTGTCCAGGTGGTGGTCGTGGTGTTCGTGGCTCATGCCAAGGAAGACCGGACAGCCCGCCGCGTTGTGACAGGGGACCCCGAACCCCCTGTCACGACGCGACGGGTCAGGAGGCGAGCCCCATCCCCGCCACCACCTTGGTCGTCACCGACGTCGTGCCGATGACCTGGCCCTGCTTCAGGCCCCACGCGTCCTTCGCCAGCACCGTGCGCGACCCGAGGTACTCGCCGGTGGTCTGGTCGATCACGATCTGCTCGGTGGTCTCCCTCTCGGTGACGCCGAGCGCGGTGCCCGTCCGGCCGTCGAGCACGGCCGCCTTCTCGGCGACCTCCAGTCCCGGCAGGTAGCTCAGCGCCTGGTAGACCGCGGCCCGCACGTGCGCGGGGTAGGCGCCGGTGCCGAGGCCGTCGTTGACCATCCGCAGGAAGACCAGGCCCTCGTCGCCCTGCGCCTCGTCGCGGAGCTTGAGGTACAGCTGCTTCGGGTCGGCCGGCAGCGTCGCGAGGTACTCGGGTGACGGGTCGCGAAAGCTGATCTTCACCTCGTCCCGCAATGCCGGGCCGCCGTCGGAGCGGTACTCGCTCGCCCCGTCGAACGGCGAGTTCAGGTCCGGCGGGAGGTCCTTCTCGGAGCCGATGAGCCACTGGCGTCCGCTCGCCTGCTCGCGCCGGTAGAGCCACGGGCCGTTGCGGTCGGCCGGGATCCACGTCTGGAGCTTCTGGTCCTGCAGGAACATCCAGTCGTGCTCGTACTCGGTCATCGACCAGCGCGCGTCCTGCTGCACGAGCAGGTACTCCTCCGGCCGCAGCTTCGCGTCACCGGTGAGGTTGGCGGCCTTGTTCAGCAGGTCGGCCGCCGCGGCGCTGCCCACGCTCGGGCCGTTCACCCGCGACACCAGCGACGGTGCGAGCAGGGCGGCACCCGCGAGCACCACCATCGCGGCGGCCGCGGCCACCACGGGGATGCGCCGCTTGCGCCGGGGAGCGAGCGGCACGACGGTGCCGGAGACCGGATCGGCCGCCGTGTCCGCGTCGATCCGGGCGAGCAGGGCGGCCCGGCCCCGGTCGAACGCCTCGTCGCTCATCGGGGCGACGTCCGACATCGCCCACTTCACGGTCTCGTCCTCGACCTGGCGGATCTCACGCACCGTCGTCACCCTCCTGTCCGTTGATCTTCGCGCGCAGCTTGGCCCGCGCCCGGAACAACCTGGTCCGCACGGTCGCCACCGGCGTCTCGGTCACCTCGGCGACCTCGGCCGCGCTCAGGTCGCCCCACGCGATCATCAGCAGCACGTCGCGTTCCTCCGGCCGCAGGTCGGCGAGCACCTCGCCCAGGTCGCTCATCAGCGACTTCGCGTCCACCGCCGACGCCGTGCGGTCGTCGACGTGGTCGGCCACCGCGCGCCTGCCGTGGTCCCGCGCCCAGGCCCGCAGGCGCCTGCCCTCGGAGCGCACGTGCTGGCGCAGCAGGTTCGTCCCGATCCCGAACAGCCACGCCTTCACGCTCGCGCGGGCCGGGTCGAAGCTCTGACGGCGTTCCCAGGCGATGAGGAACGTCTCGGACACCAGGTCGTCCGCGATCGCGGCGTCCACCCGCAGCGCCAGGTAGCGGTGCAGATCGCGGGCGTGCCGGTCGTACAGCTCTACCCAGGCGTCCCTGTCCAGAGGCTTCGTCACCCCCGGCCCTCCTGTTCGCGCCGGCGGCGCTGTCTCGGTGCTCACGCACACTATTGACCGATGGGCCCGCGAGCATTCCCGGCCCGGCGGTGTGACCTGGTCCACAGTGCCACGGTCGCGCGCGTTCGGCTCCTCGCGCGCGATTGGCCGTCTCCGCCGGGTGCGTTCCCATGAGGACGGTCACATCCGTTGGTGGAAACGGAGATGCGCGCACCGGCCAACAACTTCCCGTGAACGAGATGCAGCTGCTGGGCCGGCTCGCCGGCGAGATCCCGCCGATGTCCGACGGCGCCTTCGAGGCCGGCCGGAAGAGACTTCTCGTGCGGCACCGCTGGGCCACCGCGCGCAAGGTCGTCCGCGCGATCTGGGTCGTGGTGCTGCTCGTGCTGCCGATCAAGATGGCCGCGATGGGCGCGTATTACCTGGACCTGCAGGTGTACCGGACCGGCGGCCTCGCCTGGTTGCGGGAGGTCCCGCTCTACGTCGGCTTCCCCGGCCCGCTGGACGGCCCGGACCTGCCGTTCACCTACCCGCCGATCGCCGCCGTGCTGTTCAGCGGGCTCACGTTCGTGCCGGTGCTCGTGGCGAACGCGCTGGTGGTGGCCCTGAACTTCGTCTGCCTCACGGTCGTGAGCGTGCTCGTCACGAGGACGCTGAGCAGGCGTGCGGACGTGGCCTTCACCGTGGGACCGGTCGTCGCGATCCTCGGTGTGTCGCTGGAACCCGTGATCTCGACGTTCCTCTTCGGACAGATCAACCTCGTGCTGATGGCGATCGTCGTGGTCGACGCGCTCGCCGTGCGCGATCCCCGCTTCCGGGGCCTGCTGATCGGCGTGGCCGCCGCGATCAAGCTGACCCCGTTGATCTTCCTGCTGTACTTCCTGGTGCGCAAGGAGTGGCGGGCGGCGGCCCTGTCGCTGGCGGGCTTCGCGGGCATGGCCGTGCTCGGGTTCCTGTTCGCCGCGAAGGACTCGGCCGAGTTCTGGTTCAACGCGATCTTCGACACGAGTCGCGCCGGTGGCCTCGCCTACGCGACCAACCAGTCGCTGCGCGGGTTCCTGCACCGCGTCAACCCCGGCGAGCACGCCGAGTCGCTGATCTGGACGGGGCTGTCGGTCGTCGTCGTGACGCTCGCCGTCGTCGCCGCCTGGCGCGCCCGGGACGAGGTCGTCGCGCTCACCGCGATCGCGACGGCCGGGCTGCTCGTCTCGCCGGTCTCGTGGTCGCACCACTGGGTCTGGTGCGTGCCCGCGTTCCTCGCGCTCGCGTTCACCCGCCGCGCCTGGGCCCGGCCGGTGCTGGGCGTGCTGCTGGTGATCTTCCTGGTGCACCCGTTCGGCTGGCTGCCGAGCACCGGCGACAAGGAGATGCTCTGGAGCTGGCAGGAGCACGTCTACGGCGACGCCTACACGTGGGCCGCGCTCGCGGGCCTGGTGGCGGCCGCGATCACCGCCACCGGCCGGCGACGCGTCACGGCTTGAACGGGACGAGTTCCTCCTCGACGCCCGTCCGGACGATCACGCACGTCGACTCGGGCACCTCCTGCCAGGCCCCGACCAGGTCACCGAGCGGTTCCGACACGACCAGCCGCGAGTCGTCGGTGAGGTCGTGCAGCGCCGGGTTGTCCGGGTACTGGCGGCGCAACGTCGACACGTCGGTGCTGTGGAAGAGCGACCGCGACCTGCCGCGGCTCGAGTACCGGAACGCCCACGTCGTCGAGCCGTCGGTGACCGCGACCGTCATCTGGACCGGGTACTCGACGCCCGCCCGCCGGCCGACGTCCTCGACGAACTCGACCATGCGCCCCACCGCGGCGGGCGGGTCCTGCTCCAGCCCGAAGCTGATCGCCAGGTAGAACATGATCTCCGAGTCCGTCGACCCCTCGACCAGCGGGAACAGCACCGGGTCGATCGCCAGCATGAGCTCGCGCCGCACCAGCGGGAACTTCGCGATGAGGCCGTTGTGCATCCACAGCCAGTTCCGGTGGCGGAACGGGTGGCAGTTCGACCGCTGCACCGCGCCGCCCGTGGACGCCCGCACGTGCGCGAAGACCCGGTCGACGGTGATCTGCGCGGACAGTTCCCGCAGGTTGCGGTCGTTCCACGCGGGCTCGGTGCTGAGGAACAGCCCCGGCGTGCTCGTGCTGCCGTACCAGCCGATGCCGAACCCGTCGCCGTTGACCGCCGTCGCGCCCAGCCGCGCGTGCTTCGACTGCATGACGAGCGAGTTCTCCGGCGCGTAGAGCAACTCCTCCAGCAGTACCGGCGAACCGGAGTAAGCGAGCCACCGGCACATCACGAACCTCCTAGAAAACCCCAGCGCTACATGGGAACACGTAGCAGACCGGAATGGGAGGTTTGCGGCGACGCGCCTTCCTCGGGCAGCATGGCGGGGGTGACGGTCCCTCCCGGCTTACGGCAGCCGCCCTACGAACCGCCGCGCGCGAACTTCGAGACCATCGAGGTCTACGCGCCGGTCACGCAGGTGGCGCCTCCGGCGGGACCCACCCCGGAACCCGCTCTGGAACCCGCCGACCGCTCGGACATCGCCGTCATCGGCCCGATCGCCGCCCTGGTGCTGGCCCTGACGATCTCCACGCTGATCCTCGAGCACCCGGCCGCCCGCGCGGTGGCGGCGGGCCTCGCGACCGTCGGCCTGCTCGCCGCCGTCGCGCTGATGCTGATGGGCAAGAAGCCGCAGCCCGGCCGGCACGTGGCCCGGCACGCGGTCGCGCCCGTCGACCCCGAACAGACCGTGCGGATCAACCAGGGGCGGCCCGCTCCGGGCTGGGGCACCACCGGCGACCGGCGCCGGTGACGACATCATGCCTGCTCACCGCTGTTGGGGGCCGCGTGGTTCGGCTGAGCACCCGTGGTCCTCTGGCGCCGCTGACGTGAGTCCGGCGTGGAGGCCGTCCGTTCCCTCGTAGGGACGGCCTCCACGCGGGCCCGCTCACCGCAGGGTGGCGAGGCCCGCCTTCGCGAACTTCTCGTCCAGGTCGCCACTCGGCGCGCCACCGACGCCGATGCCCGCGACGGACGTGCCGTCCACCGCCACCGGCACGCCGCCCGCCAGGAACAACGTGCCGGGGATGTCCCGCAGCGTCGCGCCCTGGCCGGTGACGCGCCCGGCCAGTTCCGAGGTCGGGGCGTTGAACGACACGGCCGTGAACGCCTTGCGCCGCGCGGACTCCTCGGTCTGCGGGCCCGCGCCGTCCCCGGCGAGCAGCACCACGAGGTCACCGCTTCGGTCGACGACGGCGACCGTGACGCGCTGGTTCTCCTTCTCGGCCGCGTCGAGGGTGGCCTGCGCCGCCCTGATCGCCGCGTCGATGGTCAGCACCTTCTCCGCACGGGTGGGGGTGCGCTGGTCGGCCGCCGCGTAGCCGCCGCCGACGCCGAGCACGACCAGGGTGGCGATTGCGATCTTCTTGATGTCCATGGCTCACACGGTTCCGCGTTTCCGCGCCCGTTCCCTGGTGATGACGGTTGAACCTCGGTTCAACCCATCGGTTGACCCGCTGCCGCCGGGGTCTCGCCTACAGTCGCTCGACGTGTGGCTGCACAGGGCGATGCACGCGGGTTTCTACGTGCTGCTGACGGCGTCGGCGGCGCGGTACGTCGCGTACCACGGCGCCGACCTCGTGGTGCTCGGCCTGGCCCTGGCGCTCGGCGCCGCCTACCCCGCCGGCGTGCGCTGGACCGGCGCCCTCCCCGCCGTGCTGGCCGTGTGGCTGGTGCTCGTGTGGCTGGCGCCGAGCTTCGGCTGGTGCGCCATCCCGCTCTTCTTCCAGTGCCTGCGCCAGCTCAAACCCCGCGTGGCGCTGCCGATCGCGGCCCTGCTGACGTTCGCCGTGGTCCTGGCCCAGATCAGGCTCGCGGCGACGTTCGACTGGTCCCTCGTCCTCGGCCCGGTGGGCGTGGCGGTGCTGACCGCGGCGGTGTTCTTCGACCGCGCCCGCCTCCTGCACGAGGCAGGCGTCCTGGAGGAACGCCAGCGCCTCGCCCGCGAGATCCACGACACCCTCGCCCAGGGCTTCTCCAGCATCAACCTGTTGCTGTCCCTGGGAGAATCCGGCCGCGCGGCGACCGTGGCCCGCGAGAACCTGGCCGAGGCCCGCCGCTTCGTCCGCGACCTCTCACCCATCCGAGGCACCCTCGTGGACGCCCTCCACCGCCTCTGCCCGCACGTCGAGGTGGACGGCGACCCGTACCCGTTGAGCGTGCAGACCGAGGTGGCCCTCCTGCGCGTCGCCCAGGGCGCCGTGGCCAACGCCGCCGAGCACGCTCACGCCTCGCACGTGGCGATCACGTTGTCCTACCTGGGAGACGCGGTGACACTGGATGTCGTGGACGACGGCCAGGGCTTCGACCCCACCACCACCCGCGCCACCGAGGGCCGCGGCTACGGCCTGGCCTCCATCCGGGGCCGCATCACCGAACTGGGCGGCACCGTGTCCGTCGAAAGCGCACCGGGGGAGGGAACCGCAGTGGCCGTGACGGTGCCGACGCCGTGAGAGTCCTGGTGGTGGACGACCACCCGGTCGTCAGGTTCGGTCTCGTGGGCCTGCTGTCCCGCGACTTCGAGGTGATCGAGGCCCCCACCGGAGAGCGGTCCGTGGAGCTGGCGTCCACGGTGGACGTCGTCCTGATGGATCTCCAGCTGGGCAAGGGGATCGACGGCGTGGAAGCCACCCGCCGCATCCGCGCGCTGCCCGAACCCCCGCAGGTGGTCGTCCTCACCACCTACGACTCGGACGCCGACATCGTCCGCGCCGTCGAGGCAGGCGCCATCGGCTACCTGCTCAAGGACTGCGCGCCCGAGGAACTCGCCGAGGCCGTCCGCACGGCCTCGACCGGCCAGACCGTGCTGTCCCCGGACATCGCGCAACGCCTGCTGCGCCAGGTCCGCGGCCCCGCCCCGAAGCTCAGCAAGCGCGAGGTGCAGATCCTCGAGCACCTCGCCCGCGGCCTGTCGAACCGGGAGATCGCGAAGGCGTTGTTCATCAGCGAGGCCACCGTGAAGACCCACCTGGTGCGGATCTTCACGAAGCTCGGCGTGGAGACGCGCACGGCGGCCGTGACGACCGCCGTGGAACGCAAGCTGATCCGGATCTAGTCGTCCAGGTCCGGCGGCGTGGTCTCGGTCAGGCGCGGGTCCGGCTGACTGCCCGACATCGCGAGCATCCCGCGCACCACCCGCAGCAGCTTGGCGAGGCCACTCGGCTTCTTCCGGTCGATCCCGCCGATCACCTGCTT
Source organism: Lentzea sp. NBRC 102530 (assembly GCF_030269365.1). Taxonomy (GTDB): domain Bacteria; phylum Actinomycetota; class Actinomycetes; order Mycobacteriales; family Pseudonocardiaceae; genus Lentzea. The sequence continues at coordinate 77,537 of NZ_BSTF01000015.1, read as the reverse complement.
GAGCACCGACAGCTGGTCGAAGTAGATCCGCTCGGTCACGAGGTTCTCGTCGGCGTCGAAGATGAAGTACGCGTTCATCCGCGTGCGGTGCTTGCCTCCCGTGGCCGGGATCTTGCCCAACGGGCCGAGGTGGGTGCCGAGGAGCCAGAACTCGACGATCACGGCGTCGACGCTGTGCCGGAACGAGATCAGCTCGTGGTGCTGGTCGGGGAACGCGACGCGGGTGTCGGTGTAGTACTGGCGCACCGCGTCGTCGCCGTCGTGGACGACCATCTGCGCGATGACCTCGTAGTGGGGGTGCGGGAACGTCGACAGGGTGGCGTCCCAGTCGTGGGCCACCTCGTCGCGGAAGTGGTCCAGGACGAGCTTCTCGCGGGCTCGCAGGGCTTCTTCCGGGGGCAGGACGAAACGCGACGTCATCGGACGCTCCTCAGTGGACGATCTGGCCGTGGGTGAAGGTGGGCCTGGTGCCGGGGTTCGTCCAGGCGCCGGTGAGTTCGCTGGACGGGAAGAACTGGAGGAACCGCGGGTCGCGCGTGCTGCGGTCGGCGATGGTCTTCTCCAGCACGATCGAGTTGTACTGGTCGGCCGTGGTCTCGACGGTGTTGGCGTTCAGCACGACCTCCTGCTGCCAGCGCCGTGACCAGGGAGCGAGGCCGGGCAGGCGGGAGTGTTCCGGGGTCAGGGCTTCGGCGGCGATCACGTTCTCGCTGCTCACCCAGATGCCGGTGGAGGTGTGGACGACGAGGCTCTGGTTGCCGAACACGTGGCCCGGCGTCTTGATCACGGCGACGCCGGGGCCGAGCACGACCGAGCCGTCGACGGGCAGGAACGCCTCCGGCGGCACGTCCGCGTAGGTCGCCGGCTGGTACCAGGGCTTCTGCAACGGGTGGAGGTCGGCCATGGCCATCAGTTCGTCGCGCTGCACGATCACCTTGGCGTTGGGGAACAACGCGGGCGTGCTCGACGTGCCGATCCAGCGGCGCAGGTCCTGCGTGTGCAGGTGGTCGAACATCAGGTAGTCGACGTCCTCCACCGCGATGCCGAGCGCCGCGAGGTGGTCGGGCACGGTGCCGTGGACCTTGACCATGCGGCGTTCCACCACGTCCGGCGTGCGGTCGGACAGGTCCTCGAAGTACGGCGTGTAGCGGCCGTGCTCGTGGTCGCTCGGCTCGAACAGCAGCACCTTGTCGTCCCAGCGGATCACCAGCATGCGGTTGGTGATCGACAGGAACGGCGCGATCGCCCGCGAGGCCCGGAACAGCCCGAACCGCGTCGGGTACGGCAACGTCACCAGGTCGCGCGTGACGATGCTCGCGGGCGTGCCGGTCGTGGCGAACTCCCGGCGGAACGCCAGGCCGCGCTCGCGGGCCACGCGCAGCCGTGCGCCGGGACCGCCCTCGACGTCCATCGCCGCGAGCGTGTCGATCTCGGTGCCGATCGTCGGCAGATCGGCCGCGGTTCCCCACGGAAAGCGCATCGCCCCTCCAATACCCACGGTGTGGGTTAAACCGTAAACCCACGGTGTGGGCATCCGCAAGGCACAATGGCCAGGTGACTGACACCCGTCGCGGCCGTCCGCGCACCCCGCTGCTGTCCCGCGAGTCGATCGTCGCGGCGACGTTGCAGGTCATCGGCGACGAAGGGGTGGCGGCCGTCGGCATGCGGTCGGTCGCGCGGCGGCTCGGGGTGGACGCGAAGAGCCTTTACAACCACGTCGACGGCAAGGACGGACTGCTCGACGCCGTCGCCGAACAGCTGCTGGGCGGCCTGGTCCTGCCGGCGCCGACCGGGGACGCGCGGCACGACCTGCACGCCGTCGCGCACGCCTTCCGCGACCGCGCGCTGGCCCATCCGGGAGCCGCGCCGCTCGTGCTCACCCGGCAGCTGTCGTCACTGGAGGGCCTCGCGCCCGTCGATGCCGTGCTGACCGTGCTGCTCGCGGCGGGAGCGGACCCCGAGGAGGCCGTGCACCTGCTGCGGATGCTGCTGGCCACGTTGATCGGCACGTTGCTGCGCGAGGTGTCCGCCGCGCCCACGTTCGGGGGAGACGACGGCGAACGCTTGGAGGCGCTCCAAGCCGCCGGGCTCCCCGCGATCGCCACGACCGCGCCGCACCTCGCCGAGTTCGACCGCGCCGCCGAGTTCGAGTACACGGTGGACCTCGCGATCACGGCCGTGCTGGCGCGCATTGATCTTCGCACTGCGCGTCAGGCCTGACAGCGGCAGACTCACGTGGCGTGAACCTCCGACGGTGGCCCGTGGTCGCGGCGTCCGGCTTCGTCTTCGCGGCGATCGTGTACGTCCTCGCCGTGCTGACCCGAGCCGGCCAGACCATCGAGAACGCGGCCCTGCGCGGCGCCGACCAGGACAACGTCGACGAGGCCGACGCCGCCTGGCAGGCCCTCGGCCAGATCACGATCTACTCGCTGGCCGCGGCGGTGGTCGTCGTGGCGTTGATCGGTGTGCTCAGAAAGCGCTGGGACCTCACCGTCGCGGCCGTCGGCGTGATCGTCGCGGGCCAGCTGGTCGTGCAGGCGCTCAAGCGGTTCGTCCTGCCGCGCCCGCACCTGGTCGAGGTCACCGGCGACTACGCGCACAACAGTCTCCCGAGTGGACACACGACGATCGCGATGACCGTGCTGTTCGCGGCGATCATCGTGGTGCCGTGGAAGTGGCGCGGCGTCGTGCTGTTCTTCGTGCTGCCGTGGGCGACGGCGATCGGCCAGTACACGCTCACCGCGAAGTGGCACCGCCTGAGCGACACCCTCGCCGCCGACGGCATCGCACTGGCCGTCGCCGCGCTGGCCGCGTGGTGGTTGCAGCGCAGGGGATCCCTGCAGCCGTACACCGGCCCGCGCCGCATCGGACGCGTCGTGCTGGTGGTGTTCTGGTCGTTCGCGGCCGCCGCGACCCTGGCCCTCGGCCTGGTCCTGTGGGTCTTCCCGCTGGCCCGCGAGGGCCTGAACGCCGACGAGTGGGTCATCTACCTCGGCGCCTGCATGCTCGCGTCGGCGGGCTCGCTGATCGCCGCGCTCACCTACCTCGCGTGCTGGCGCCGGATCGGGTGACAACCAGTTGATCTCCCGTGCGTCCTGTCAGGTGGGAGAGGTTTCCGGAGTGAGGGGACAGGACGTTGAGCGTTAACCGACGTGCCGTGCTGACGTGGGGAGCGGGGGCGGCCCTGGCGGTGACGGTGCCCGCCACGGCGCAGGCCTCGACGGTCACCGGCAGACTGCGCGACCTGGAGAAGCAGCACCACGCGCGCCTCGGAGTGTTCGCGACGGACACCGGCACCGGTCGCACGGTCCTGCACCGGGCCGACGAACTCTTCCCGCTGTGCTCGACCTTCAAGACCATCGCGGCCGCCGCGGTCCTGCGCAAGGACCGCGACGGAACGCTGCTGGGCAAGGTGATCACCTACACCCGGTCCGATGTGGACAAGTCGGGCCACGGCCCGATCACGGGCAAGCCCGAGAACCTCGCGAACGGCATGACCGTCAAGGCCCTGTGCGAGGCCACCATCACCTACAGCGACAACTGCGCCGCCAACCTCCTGCTCAGGGAACTGGGCGGCCCCACCGCGATCAGCCGCTTCAGCCGCAGCATCGGCGACCCGGTCACCCGCCTCGACCGCTGGGAACCGGAGCTCAACTCGGCGGAGCCGGGCCGCATCACCGACACCACCTCGCCGCGCGCCATCGGCCAGAGCTACGCGCGCCTCACCCTCGGCCACGCCCTCAACTCGAACGACTCCGAGCAGCTCACGAAGTGGCTGCTGGCCAACACCACGGGCGGCAACCGGATCCGCGCGGGCCTGCCGTCGGCGTGGCGCTGGGGCGACAAGACCGGCACCGGCAGCTACGGCACCACCAACGACGTCGGCATCGCGTTCCCGCCGGGCCGCGCGCCGATCGTGATCGCCGTGCTGTCGACCCGCAAGGACGAGCCGACGGGCGCGGCCGACGAGCCGCTGCTCGCCAAGACGGCCGAACTGGTGGCGGCGACGTTCAGCTGACCGCGCGAAGGACGGACGGAAGGGGCTGGGGCGGCAGGGCTCTGGGGCATCGGGCGCACGCAGCGCGACGGCGCAGCCGAGCCCGTCAGGGCAACGGCAAGCGCGAGGCGCTGCCCCTCGCGGGGGTCGGCCGGGCGCTGTCCAGCCCGGCCCTTCCGGTCCGGCCAGCGCCTCGCAAGGGCTCCGAAGTCAGGCCCCATCCCTGTCGTCGCGCAGCGGCGATGCCGAAACCCGAGCTCGTCCAGGCCTGCCCGACCGCGCTGGAACTCTAGCCGCGACGCCGCCCGACCGGCTACGGTGCAATGCGAATCTCGTTCACGTTCCCAAAGGCGGCGGCGATGCGGCGAGCGGTTCTCCTGACGGTCCTCTTCCTCCTCACCCTGGTCATCACCCCAGCACGGGCAGAATCCTTCGACGGCACCGAACTGCGCGTCGAAAACGGGGTCTTCCGAGACGAACACGGCCGCGAGGTGGTCCTGCGGGGCTTCAACGTCTCCGGCACCGCGAAACTGGCCGAGTACCGCGGCCTCCCGTTCGCCAGTACCGGTGACGCGCGCAAATCGGCCCGAGCCATGAAGGACCTGACCGGCGCGAACGCGGTCAGGTTCCTCCTCACCTGGGCCTGGATCGAACCCCGGAAGGGCCAGATCGACCACACCTACCTCCAGGGCGTCACGACCCAGCTGCGCCAGTTCACCGACGAGGGCATCCGCGTCTACCTGGACTTCCACCAGGACCTCTACTCGCGCCACCTGTTCAACAAGGACAGTTGGTACACCGGCGACGGCGCCCCGGCGTGGGCCGCGAGCGGATACCCCAAGGAGTCGTGCGGGATCTGCGTGCACTGGGGCCAGAACATGAAGAACAACAACGCCGTCACCGCCGCCACCTACGACTTCTGGCACAACAGGAACGGGGTGCAGGACTCGTTCGTCAACGCGGCCGGCGAGGCGCTCAAACACGTCAAGAACGCCTTGCCCGCCAACGAGTTCAAGCTCGTCGTCGGTGTCGACCCGCTGAACGAGCCGTACGCCGGCAGGTACGACGCGGGCCAGACCTCGCAGACGTGGGAGCGCGATCTGCTGATGCCGTTCTACCAGCGCTTCCGGGAGGAGATGGACGAGGCGGGCTGGAACGCCAAGCCCGCGTTCGTGGAGCCGTTGGTGTTCTGGAACCAGAACGTCGAGTTCTTCGCCGAACCCGGTGGGCTCACGCTGGTCCCGACGCTCGGCGACCGGTTCGTGTTCAACGCGCACTTCTACGACGGCAAGGCGCAGTCCGGGGTCCTGATGCCCGGCAAGGCCGCGGACGGGCAGTACACCCAGGCGTTCACGACGATCCGCGACCGCGCGAAGGCACTCGGCACCACGGCGATCGTCTCCGAGTTCGGCCACCCCGTCTCGGGTTTCACGTCCGACAAGACGCCGTCCGTGCTGAAGGCGATCTACCAGGGGCTCGACTCGACGGCGCCGGGTGCGCGGTGGTGGTCGGCGCCCAAGGGCAGCGTCGTCTCGGGCAGCCAGTGGCACTGGGACACCAACTACGGCCGTCATCGCGAGCTGATGAACGACAACCCGAACAAGGTCAAGACCGACGGCGACGCCATGAACGACGAGCACTTCTCGGCCGTGAAGCTCGACGCGAACGACAACCCCGTGCTCAATGTCGACCGGGCCGTCGTCGACCGCGTCTACCCGCAGGCGGTCGCCGGCACCACGCTCGCGTTCACCTACGAGGACCGCGCCTACCAGACCTGGCAGCAGGTCCCGTTGCCGAACGTGCGCGCGCTCGTCGGCAACGCGCCGTTCGCCGTCATCGTCTGGGACTCGAACGGCGGCACCGCGCCCACCGAGCTCCACCTGCCCGCGTCGTTGCGCTCGCCGCTGGTGATCAGTTCGGCGACCTCTGCCGTCGACGGCGACAGGCTGCTCCTGCGAGCAGGTCAGGGAAGGCAGTTCGCGCTGGTCACGGCCTCGTCGAACGGCAACGTCGCCGCGGCGGAGGCCGAGATTCGACAGTGGTACGTAAGCTGGTGAAGTGCGAACAAGGCCCACTCTGAGCTGGACGAACCCGGGCCCGTCGCTGCCGCGCACCACCGCCCTCACCGACGTCGTGCCGATCGTCGCGCGGGGCGGGGTGCTGGTGCTCAGCGGCGCGGGCCTGTCGACCGAGTCCGGCATCCCCGACTACCGCGGCGAGGGCGGGTCCCTGCGCAAGCACACCCCGATGACCTACGAGGAGTTCACCACCAGCGAGGCAGGCCGGCAGCGCTACTGGGCGCGCAGCCACGTCGGCTGGCGCACCATCGCCCGCGCGCACCCGAACGCGGGCCACCACGCCGTCAGCAGGCTGGAGCCGCTGCTGTCCGGCGTCATCACCCAGAACGTCGACGGCCTGCACCAGGCCGCGGGCTCGCCGGACGTGGTCGAACTCCACGGCGGCCTCGACCGGGTGATCTGCCTGGACTGCGGGCTGCTGAGCCCGCGGCTCGACCTCGACCGCCGCCTGCGCGAGGCCAACCCGGACTTCCACGCCACGACGGACGAGATCAACCCGGACGGCGACGTCTTCCTGCCCGAACACCAGGTGCGCGACTTCCGCGTGGTGCCGTGCGAGGAGTGCGGCGGCGTGCTCAAGCCGGACGTCGTGTTCTTCGGCGAGAACGTCCCACGCCCGCGCGTCGAGCAGTGCTTCGACCTCGTGGACAACGCACGGTCGTTGCTCGTCCTGGGGTCCTCGCTCACGGTCATGTCCGGGCTGAGGTTCGTGCGCCGCGCCGCGACGGCCGGCATCCCGGTCGTGATCATCAACCGGGGTGAGACGCGGGGCGACGCGCACGCGTCGCTGCGGGTGGACCTGCCCTTGGGCAAATCGCTGACGGAACTGGCCGAAGTCGTCCTACAGTCCGGGAATGGTGACCTTCCCGGTCGATGACGTCACGCCGGTGACCGACGCGCTGCCCACCCGCCCGATCGCCGACCTGTTCCCCGGAGCGCGCGCCACCGGCGGCAGCGCACGGGTGCTCGAGCCCAACGGCGTGCACCCGTTGCTGCACGCCGTCTCCAAGGCGTTCGCGGAACACCGCCCGCTGGTGCTGTCCCCGGACGCGGTGTGGCTGACGATCGCGCGGGGCATCGCCGAGCACGTGAAGGAGCACGCCGAGGAGTTGCGGCCGGTCCTGGTCGGTCACCGGGGCAAGCAACGCCTGGAGGTCCTGCACGGCCCGGACGACACCTGGGACACCGTCCTGGAGGGCCTCGCGAAGCAGATCGGCGACACGACCTTCGACTGCGACTTCAGCACGAGCACCGCCGTCGAACGCCTGGCGGGCCGCGTCGCCATGATGGACGCCTACTCGCCGTACCACGGGTACTGGATGATCGCGGTCTGCGGCATCCCGTCGATCACCCTGACCGGCACCCCGGACGACTGGCGGGAGATCCGCAGGAGGATCGACGACCTGCCCCGGTTCGGGCTGGAGCACTGGTGCCGCTCGCTCGTCCCGATCACCGACCAGTTCGTGCGCGCGGCCGAGGGCAACGCCGACACGGACTTCTGGAAGCGGATCTACAACCCGTTCGACGCCTACGGCGGTGAGCGCGTCACCGGCTGGATCACGCGCTTCTACCCCTATCTGGGCACGGGGTCCAGCCCGAACCCCATGCTCGACCTCCCGGTGGGGGAACCGCGCGACACCACCGAGCACAGCATCGCCACCACCTCCGTTCGAGCCACGCTGTGCCGCGCGGTGATCAACGTCAACACCGGGCACGACCTCACCGCGGTCGCCGTCGACGCGGGTCTGGTCGGGGTCGCCCAGCACGACGACGGTGCGCTGGAACCCGTGGCGGGCTGGGCGGTGGTGTCCGCGCCACCGAGCCTCGAAGCTGTGCTGGACCGCATCGCCGCCGAGCACGAGTGGACCCCTCCTGACCTGACCGAGACGGTGGCGGGAGCCACGTACGAGGTCGAGATCGCCGTCCGGCCGGACGGCGGCGGCGAGGTGGTCCCGCTCTACGAACGCTTCGGCACGGTGTCGCTGCACGGCGGTGCGTGGCGGCTGCGCGGGCACCGGGAACGTCACACCGAGACCGTCGGCGGCCACTACGTCCGAGTGGTGTTCGACCTCGCGGACGGCCGGGTGGTCGGCGAGATCGCCGAGTACGGCACCGGGCTGAGCCACTGGGTGGTCCTGCGCCCCGGCGACCGGGCCGAGGACGTTCCCGTGCTCGGCACGTCCCTCGCGATGATCCTGGAGTCCGTGCTCGACCACGACGAGATCGGCCACCTGGAGACGATCAAGCTCAGCCACCTGGTGCTGGTCGACCCGTTCCGCGACTAGGGCCCTAGTTCTGCGAGCGGAACCTGTCCAGCTCACGCCGTTCGCGCTTGGTCGGACGCCCGGCACCGCGGTCGCGCCGGGCGATCGGCACCTCCACCGGCGGCTTCGGCGTGCGGTCGATGAAGCACATCGCCGCGATCTCCGCGCCCACCCGCTTCGAGATCACCCGCACCACCTCGACGACCCGGGTCCTGTCGCCGACGCGGGCACGCACCTGGTCACCGGGCACGACGGTGGCGGAGGGTTTCGCGGGCTTGTCGTTGATGCGCACGTGGCCGCCCCGGCAGGCCTGGGCGGCGTCCGGGCGGGTCTTCGTCAGCCTGACCGCCCACAGCCAGCTGTCGATGCGCGTGGACTCCACCCCGCCATCATGGCACTCTCGGAGATCATGAGGCTCCTGGCGGTCGCATTGACCCTCGCCGCGTCGCTCACCCCGGTGGGCCCGCTCGGCGAGCTCACGGGCTTGGCCGTGCAGCGCGTCCAGGTCGGTGACCTGGTGGCCGCGGCCAAGTTCGGGACGACGCAACCGATCGACGACCCCGTGCGCGAGCAGCAGGTGCTGGACACCGTCCGCGCCAAGGCGGTGGAGCTGGAACTCGACCCCGAGAACGCGGCCCGGTTCTTCCGCGCGCAGATCGAGGCGAACAAGATCGTGCAGCGCGGCCTGTACGCGCGCTGGACCGCGCACCCCGAGGAGGTGCCGCAGCACCGGCCCGACCTCGCCACCGAGGTGCGACCGGTCCTCGACCGGCTCACCACCGGGATCCTGGCCGAACTCAAGGACACCGAAGGGCTGCGCCGCCCGACGCTGAGGTGCGGTATCCAGGCGGCCGTCGCGGAACGCTCCGCGGTGGTGCTGCACCGCCTCGACCGCCTGCACGGGGACGCGCTGGCCGAGGCGATGCGCACGGTCTGCTCCTAAATGTCCACTGTGGACTTCAGGCCCAGCATCCGTGCCAGGCCGGACAGTTCGAGCACCTTCGTCACCTGCGCGGACGCGCCGGAGAGGCGGAGTCCGCCCGCCGCGGCCGATGCGCGGGCGTGCCCCCGCACCAGCGAGCTCACGCCGCTCGAGTCGCAGAACGTGACGCCGGTCAGGTCCAGCACGACGTAGCGGTGTCCCTGGTCGAGCAGGCGGTCGAGCCGGGCGAGCAGTCGTTCCGCGCCGGGACCGGCGAGTTCGCCGGAGACCGTGACCAGGGTGGAGGCAGGCGACGACTCGGTCACCGTGACTTCGAGCATTTCGCAGCTGTACCCACTGGTGGCCGCCGCGAAACTGGGTTCCGTGCGCATTCTGCTGACGGCGTTGCCGATCCGCTCCCACCTCGTGCCGACGATGGTGCCGCTGGCCAGGGCGTTCCGGGAAGCGGGGCACCAGGCCGTGATCGCGACCGGTCCGGCCATGGCGCACCTGCCGCACACCGTCGCCATGCAGGACGTCCCCGCGCCGTCCGGCATCGGGCCGGCGTGGTCGCACCACCTCGTGGTCGCCGCCGCCGCGAACGTCCTCGACTTCGCCCGCACCTGGCGCCCCGACGTGATCGTGCGCGAGACCAGCGAGTACGGCGGCCAGGTCGCCGCCGAGGTGCTCGGCATCCCGCACGCGCTCGTCGACATCGCCCCGTTCGCGCCGCTGGAGATCCCGCTGCTCGACGAGCTGCTGGACAAGGTGCGCGCCCGGTTCGGCGTGGCGGGCGTCGACCCCGTGCTCACCGCCGGCCTGACGCCCGCCGCCTGGCACCCCGCCCAGCACCACTTCCGGGTGCCGACCGACCAGGAACGCGCGGACGACGCGCCGGAGATCGTCGCTTCCTTCGGCATCCACGCCCGGCAGCTGATGGCGGATTCGACGCTGCTGCACACCGTCGTGGCGGCGCTCGGCGAGACGAACACCCGTTCCGTGGTCGCGACAGGCCACGCCGAGTGGAAAGGCCCACGTCCGGGCAACGTCCGGCTGGAACCCGAGATTGCGCAACAACGGTTCCTGAACACCGCGAGGCTGTTCGTCACGCACGCGGGTTACGGCGGTGTGCGGGAGGCGTTGACCGCGGGGGTGCCGATGATCGCGTTGCCGTTGTTCGCCGATCAACCGCGCAACGCGGCACGAATTCAGGACCTCGGTGCCGGGGTGAAGATCGACGTGAAAGGCCTGACCGCAGCCTTTCTCGCGGAACGGATCGACCACGCGCTGGACGCGAAGACATATCATGAAGCGGCTGAGGGTCTGGCCGCGCAGATGGCCGCTCTGGAAGATTTCCGGAATTTTCCGGACCATCTCGTATCCGCTGTGTGACAACTTTTTGGTTGTCGCCAAAAGCTTCGACGGTAATTTCGGCCGTCTGGAGACTGGCGGTGGGGCAGGTGCTTGTTGGGGAGAACAGGACGCCTGACACAGGGATGCACAGGGGGAGATATGAAAAGGCACGTGCGCGACAGTTTCTTCGTCGTGGGCGAAGGTGTGCTGGAATTCGACGGCAAAGGTGAGGCCACCACGCGTCAGCCCTCCACGGCGGAGGAGTTGCGCAGGTTCCGGTTCTCACGGCTGGGGCCGAAGGGACCGCGGACGGACGAGGAGACGCGGGTGGCCCTCGCGACCGCGATCACCGCGGACGTCCCGCAGCCCGACTCGGCGGACCCGGCCGTCCCGGCGGGGTTCACCTACCTCGGCCAGTTCGTCGACCACGACCTGACGATGGACCGCACCGAGTCGCAGCTCGGGCAGGACGTCAACCTCGACGAGCTGATGCAGGGCCGCTCGCCGGCGCTGGACCTCGACTCGGTCTACGGCCGGGGTCCGCGCGACAAGGACGACCAGGTCTGCTACGCCGAGGACGGCGTGAAGCTCAAGGTCGGCACGACGACGCCGGTGGCGTTCCCGGACGAGGGCACCAACGTCCCGTTCGAGGGCTTCGACCTGCCGCGCCGCGGTGGCACGGCGGGCACGGCCGCGGACCGGCGGCTGCCGCTGATCCCGGACGAGCGCAACGACGAGAACCTCGTGGTGGCGCAGACGCACCTCGCGTTCATCCGCTTCCACAACCGCGTGGTCGACGAGCTCGCGCTCACCGGCCTCACCGGCGAGCGGCTCTTCCGCGCCGCCAAGGAACTCGTGGTGCGGCACTACCAGTGGATGCTGCGGACCGACCACCTGCCGCGGATCATCGACCCGGCGATCGTGGACGACGTGTTCACCCACGGCCGGAAGTTCTTCGAGGTGCCGGGTCGCCATCGCGGCCGGGACAACTCGCCGACCATGCCGGTCGAGTTCTCGGTCGCGTCGTACCGCTTCGGGCACAGCCAGGTCCGCGGCGCGTACCAGTGGAACCGCGTGTTCAACAGCAGCGGGCCGCAGACCGGGCCCGGCGGGATCGCGACGTTGTTCGCGCTGTTCACCTTCACCGGCGTCAGCGGCAACTTCGACCCGAGCTCCGGCACGCCCGCCGACCTCGACGACGTCAACCGGGGCCCGCTGTTCACGTTGCCCAGCAACTGGATCGCGGACTTCCGGCGGCTCTACGACTTCACCGAGGCCGAGCGCGACGACCTGGTGCCGCCCGCGCGGTTCGGCGGCGGCAACGTCACCAAGCGGATCGACACGCTGCTCGTCGACCCGCTGACGCAGCTGCCGGCGGGCACGTTCGGCGGGCGCGGCACGCAGTTCCGCGAGATCGAGCGCAACCTCGCGTTCCGCAACCTGACCAGGGCCTCGATGATGGAGCTCGCCACCGGTCAGCAGATCGCCGAACTCTTCGGCGTGGCACCGCTGACCGCCGAGCAGATCCTGGTGGGCAACGGCGGCGCGGTCGTCGAGGGCCTGTCCGAGGAGCAGAAGGCGCAGCTCGTGGCCAACACGCCGCTGTGGTTCTACGTCCTGCGGGAGGCCGAGGTCGGGGGCGGCCTGATGGGCCCCGTGGGCGGCCGGATCACCGCCGAGGTGTTCCACCGCGCGATGGAGGGCAGCCGGATCTCGATCGTGCGCTCGCCGTACTGGCGGCCCACGCTCGGCCCCGACTCCAGCACGTTCCGCATGGTCGACCTGCTGCTGTTCGCCTTCGAGGGCAAGGCAGACCTGCTGAACCCGCTCGGGGACCCGGCCGGCGCCTGATCTTCCTCGCTCCTCCTGTCTGGCCGGGTGGTGGCAGTCAGACAGGAGAGGGAGATCGTCATGCGTCCAGAAACCACACGTCGCCGCGAAAGCACGGAAGAACGGGTTGCTCGATTTGCGCGCGAGTCCGGAATTCCGCTGCTGCGCATCGGACTGGGGGTCGTCTACCTCTGGTTCGGCGTGTTGAAGCTCTTTCCCGGTGGCAGCCCTGCCGAGGACCTCGTCGAACGCACGGTCTCCGCGCTGACGTTCGGGATCGTCCACGGGGATCTGGCCCGGGTGAGCGCCGCGATCACCGAAATCGGGATCGCACTGGTTCTGCTGAGCTTCCGCGCACCGCGGTCGTGCGCGGTCCTGCTGGTCGGTCACGTCGTGCTGGTGTCGACACCGCTGGTGTTGTTCGCCGGTGAGATGTGGGCCGGTCCGCTGCAGGCGTCGTTCGAAGCGCAGTACATCCTGAAGAACCTGGTGACCGTCGCCGCCGCGGTGGTCATCGCCTCATCACACCCGAGGGTGCGATGAACGGGAGCCGTCCGATTCTCAGCTGATCGGGCGGCTCCCGCCGTTATACGTTGTCCCGATGGGGGACACTTTCGCGCCTTTGGCGCATCCAGCTTTTCGCTGGCTGCTCGCGGCCCGGTTCACGACCCTCGCGGGCAGCGCCATGGCCCCGATCGCACTCGCGTTCGCGGTCCTGGACATCACCTCGTCGGTCACCTCGCTCGGCATCGTCGTCGCCTCGCGGTCACTGACGAACGTGGTGTTCCTGCTCTGGGGCGGGGTCGTCGCCGACCGGCTGCCGCGCCACCTCGTGCTGGCCGGGTCGTGCGCGCTCAGCTGCCTGAGCCAGGCCGTGATCGCGACGCTGGTGCTGACCGGGTCGGCGTCGATCACCTGGTTCGCGGTGCTGGCGGCGGTCAACGGCATGTCGAGCGCCTTCTCGTTGCCCGCCTCCGCCGCGCTGGTGCCGCAGACCGTGCCGGCGGACCTGCGCGTGCAGGCGAACGCGTTGCTGCGCCTCGGGGTGAACACCGCGATGATCGGCGGCGCCTCTCTGGGCGGCCTGCTGATCGCGTTCACCGGTCCCGGCTGGGGGCTCGCGGTGGACGCGCTGTCGTTCGCGCTCGCGGGTGTGTTCTTCTCACTCGTCCGCGTGCCGGGCGTCGCGGCGGAGCGCAAGCCGTCGGTGCTGGCCGAGCTGAAGGTCGGCTGGACGGAGTTCGTGGCCCGGCGGTGGGTCTGGATCGTGGTCGTCGCCTTCACGTTCGTCAACGCGGCCATGGCCGGTGGCGTGATGGTGCTCGGGCCGGTGCTGGCCGACACGACGTTCGGGCGCGAGACCTGGGGCCTGGTCGTCGCCGCGCAGATCGCGGGCATGCTCGCCGGCACGGTCGCCGCGATCCGGATCAAGGTGCGCCGCCAGTTGCTGCTGGGCGTGTCGTGCGTGGCGAGCTTCGCCCTGCTGCCGGTGGCGATGGTCGTGCACCCGCACCCGTGGCTGCTCCTGGTCGCCTCGTTCCTGGGCGGGCTGTGCCTGGAGCAGTTCGGCGTGGCCTGGCACGTCGCGCTGCAGAACCACGTCCCGGCGGACCGGCTGGCGCGGGTCTACTCCTACGACATGCTCGGGTCGCTCGTGGCGATCCCGCTGGCACAGCTCGCGATCGGGCCGCTGTCGCACACGTTCGGGATCTCGGCGATGTTGCTCGGATGCGCCGCTGTGCACCTGATCGCGACCTTTGTCATGGTCACGTCACGGTCTGTGCGCTCGGTGGAGAACGTTGATACGGTGCGTGTGTAGTTTGATTCCACTTCACTGGGGGAGTGAATGAACCGCAAGCGTTTCGCTGCGTTCATCACCGTGCTCTCGTTGACGAGCGCGGCTCTGGCACCGGCGGCCCACGCCGGAACCGATCACCGGCCGCTGGCCGACCGCCTGCGCGAGGCGATCGTCGCGCAGAACTTCAAGGACGTCATCGACCTGACCCCGCCCGACCTGGCCGCGTCCGCGCGGTCCGCGGGCAAGCGGGAGAAGTACGACGCCTCGCCCGCCGAGCTGATGAACCGGGCGCAGGTCCGGACGCTGGCGGCGGGCAAGCCGTTGCACCAGACGCCGAACATGGACGCGGCGATCTTCGAGCTCGACGCGTTCGGCCGCCCCAAGGCCGTGGCGAACGTGCTGCTCAGCCCGCAGCACCCGGACGGCGTGGTCGTGCCGGTGGACCGCAAGGGCCTGTCCACCGACCAGGTCCGCTACCGCTGGTGGGACGACACCGAGTGGGACGTCAACGGCGGCAAGGGGACCGTCGACGTGCTGCCCGGCCGGGAGAACGCTCCCATCGACTTCTCCTCGCCGTACCCGGCGTCCGTGCTGAAGCTGATGGTCGGCTTCGGCGTGCTGCGCCTCGCCGACCAGGGCAAGCTCGACCTCGACGCCGACTACACCTACGCCCCGAACCCGGTGCGCGAGGCGTGCGGCGGCCCGTCGGTGAAGAAGATCCGCCAGCACTTCGACGAGATGATCACCAAGTCGCAGAACGAGTCCACCTGCGCGCTGATCAAGCTGATCCACGACCTCAACGCGTGGGACGCCGTCAACCAGACGTTCGTCGACCTCGGCATGCCGACCCTGATGGTCACCGGCACGATCCCCGGCAACGGCGGCCGCTGGATCGGCTCGAACATGAGCGGCCTCGACACCGCCAAGCTCCTGCTGCTGGTCAACGGCGGCGCGGGCGTCCTGTGGACCACCGACAAGGGCAAGCAGGTCACCCGCCACGAGCTCTCGTCCACGTCCCGGAAGTTCTTCCAGGACACCCTGGCGGGCCAGGGCCACAACGAGATGCTGTCGACCCCGAACTGGTGCGGCCGCGACTACCCGACGCAGGGCATCCCGCAGCAGGTGCCGGCCCGCTGGATCAAGCCGGACGGCACCGTGACCGTCGGCGACGCCGTCTACGACCGCGACGTCCGCCCGTGCAACGACGCCGCCGAGGTGACGTTCGCGCACAAGACCGGCTGGGTCGACACCACCGGCTCCGACGCGGGCATCGTGAAGTCGTTCCGCGGCAAGGACAAGCGCAACTACATCGTGGTCGTGTTCTGCAACCTGGGCACCGACTACGTGGACGCCGGCCGCCCGGCCGACCCGCCCGGCGTGTTCCCGGTGCTGTACACGCAGAAGTACGCGCAGCTCGGCAAGGCGATCGACGGGATCATGGCGAATCTCTAACGGAGAACGCGGAGTTCTGGAAAATCACATCAGGGCCTTGACTCACTCAGAGTCAAGGCCCTGATGTGTTGTACGTGGAAGTGCTGTCCTTATTTTGTCCACAAACATTTGGACTAAAAGTATTCCGCTCCTCCTGGCTGTTCGGCAGACTGGGCGGCTGGCCAGATGCTCTGGAAGCTCGGCGTTCGCGCTGATTGTTGAGCATGTGAAGGACGGGGATCGCGTTGTCGCACAACGAACGCGCGAGGCTGGAACTCGTACGTGCGAAGGCTGAATCGTGGGCGGATGCCCTGATTGATTTCGGCCCGAGGAATGGGCTGCTGTACCACGTCGACAGCAAGACGTGGGGGCTTGATCTGACCGCTTCCTCCGATGAGGTTCTGGGTCAGCTTCTGGACAAGAAGAAGATCCGGCTCGCCGCGTTGGTGCCTGAGGCGGAAGCGCACGCCATAGCGTGCACGCGGGCGCGCAACCTGCGCCGAAGGATGCTGACCTTCCAGGAGGAACAAGGCGTCGACGTGGGCAGGCTCGCTCACGGATTGTTCTGCCTTCAGCCGACGAAGACGAAGGGAACCGCGCCGGTCAAGGCGTTGCGCGCCCCGCTCGTCCTCCAGCAGGTCGTGATCACACCGCGAACTGCCGCCGAGACCGACTACACCCTCGAACTGCTGGGCGAGCCGGAAGTCAACCCCGTTCTCCTCTACGCCCTGCACCGTCAGCACGGTATCGACATTGACGTGGAACGCGTTCTCGACGAGATCAACGATCTCGTCAACGGAGTCGAGGACGTCGGTAATCGTGCTGCCGCCGTGTTCGAGAAGCTGAACGCACTCGTTGCTGAACACGGTCGTGTCGCTCAGCTCGAGGACAGGACGTTCGCGGGCACGTTCAGCTTCGACAAAATGCCGATGGTCGATGAGCTGAAGAATTCCTCGGAGCTTCTCGCCTCCCATGACGTCATCGCCGCCGCAGCGGGCTGGGAGCCGGCGAAAGACGCACTTCGTCAGGTCGCGGCAACCGGCGCGTTCACCGAACCGGACGCTGTTGTTCCCCGTGAGGAGTTCCTCGTGCTGGATGCGGACTCTTCGCAGCAGCGGGCCATCAACTCGGTGCTTTCCGGCCAGCACGTCGTCATCCAGGGGCCTCCGGGAACCGGCAAGAGCCAGACCATCGCCAACATCATCGCCGGCGCGGCAGCCGTGGGAAAGCGCGTGCTCTTCGTCGCTGAGAAGCGGGCCGCCATCGAAGCGGTGACAGGTCGGCTGGAAAGCATGGATCTCGGCCATCTCGTGTTCGACCTGCACCAGCAACGACTGGACAAGCAGCGGGTGGCTCAACAGGTCGCCGAGTCGTTGGACCGGGCCAGCAAAGAGCTTCCGGCCGCGGACAACGGGTTGCACGACAGGCTGCGTGATCGCCGGAGTCACCTGATCGACCACCGCGCGGCCATGCACCAGAACCTTGCGCCGTGGGAGCAGCACACGTTCGGCCTGTATCAGCGTTTGCTCGAGCTGCCCTCCAACAGCGACAACCCCGTCCGCTTTCACGGAACACAGCTCCGTGACCTGCACGGTGACGTCGTGCGCGGCGTCGAAGACGCGCTGATGGAATTCGTCAACAACGGTGGCCTCGCCTTTCACCGCGGTGAGTCGGCGTGGTCGCACTCGGAGATCCGGAGCGATGACGAAGTTCGTCGCCTCGTGGTCGAGTTGGACGATCTCCACAGGAGGACGTGGCCAGAGGCGCAGAAGCAGATGCAGCGACTCGTAGGTCAGGTCGGTTTCCAGCGCCCTGCCGACCTGCCGGGATGGCAGGCCGTGCTGGGCCTGCTGCGTGAAGTCGAGCGGACGCTGACCCTGTTCCACCCCGAGGTGTTCGGCGCGAGCCTCGACGACTACCGCTTCGCGACCGGTGACCGGCGGTTCCGCGCCCAGCAGCCACGTGCGATCGGCTGGTTCCAGCGCCGGAAACTGCGCAAGGAAGCTGCGTTCGTCCGCAAGGCTGGACGGTGCGACAGGAAGACGCTTCATGACGAGCTCTGTGCTGCGGCGGTGCAGCGTGACAGGTGGCGAACCCACGCGATAGGAGGTGGTCAACCTCAGGAAGTGCTGGGGTTGAGCAAGATCGTCGAGGAGATCGCGAGCGCTCGTGACCAACTGGCGGCGGTGGCGATGGGCGCTCAGCTGCAGGAGGCGGAGACCTGGACAGAGGAAGAGGTGACGACGGCGGTCAGGCAGCTCGTTGTTGAGAGAGAACAGCTCTTCGGCGTTCCCCGGCTGAACGAACTCCGTGATCACCTGGTCGGTCTCGGGCTCACGCGGTTCCTCGTCGAGCTCGCGGGCCGAGACTGCGATGCGCTGCAGGCGCGTGACGCGTTCCGCTTCTCCTGGTACAGCTCGCTTCTCGACGAGCACCGCATTCAGATCCAGCACCTCGGCAGGTTCTCCGGTCGTCAGCACGCGCAGGTCGTCGGAGAGTTTCGCGAGCTCGATGTCCAGCACTTCGTGCTCAACGCGCAACGGGTGCGCCGTAACGTGGCAGAAGGGCTCAGAGCCGCACGTGACGCGCACCCCGAACAAAACGACGTCGTCCGTGCTGAAGCGAAGCGCAAGCGCGGCCACATGCCGATGCGGAAGCTCGTCGCCAAGGCTCCAGACGTATTGCTGGCTGCCCGCCCGTGCTGGGCGATGTCGCCCATCGTCGTCAGCAGGCTGCTGCCGGCCGAGCGCCTGTTCGACATCGTCGTGTTCGACGAAGCGAGTCAGGTCGAGCCGCACGACGCCATGACGTCGATCATGCGCGGTGAACAGCTCGTAGTGGCCGGCGACGAACGGCAGCTTCCTCCGAGCACGTTCTTCCGCAGCGCGATGAGCGGAGCCGAATCCGAGGACGACGAGGAAGACGCCGATGTCGCACAGCTCGGTGACTACGAGTCGATTCTGGCCTGCCTGAGCACCTTCGTGCCGAACAGCTGGATGCTCGAGTGGCACTACCGCAGTCTTGACGAGCGGTTGATCACCTTCTCCAACAAGGCTTTCTACGGAGGCAAGCTCGTCACCTTCCCAGGCTGCCAGTCGGTGAGTCCCATGTCGTTGCGTCAGGTCGGAGGCCAGGTCGCGCCGGGCAGGAACGGCGCCAACGCCGAGGAGATCGCCGCGGTCGTGGAGATGGTGCTCGACCACGTGCGGGCACATCCGGAGGACACGCTGGGCGTGATCACGATGGGGGTCGGGCACGCGAACCACATCGAGGCGGCCTTGCGCAAAGCGGGCGCCGACCACGAGGAACTCTCCGAGTTCACCGGCCGGATGCAGGGCACAGGTCGACGACTCTTCGTGAAGAGCATCGAGAGCGTGCAGGGCGACGAGCGCGATGTGATCATCTTCAGCCTGGGGGCCGCAAAGGGCGCCAACGGCAAGCTTTCCCGGAGCTCGTTCGGAGCGTTGAACCACCAAGGCGGCGAGCGTCGCCTCAACGTCGCTGTGACCAGGTCCAGAAAACGGATGCAGGTCGTGGCGTCCTTCTCACCACACGACATCGCGCCGGGCGGTACCTATCAGGGTTCGGAACTCCTCCGGCAGTTCATGGAATTGGCGGACAACGGTGGTGACGTCAACCTCGTTGGTGAACAAAGCGCAGGTGACCTGAACGGGTTCGAGCGCAGCGTGTACGACGCGCTGGTGCGGGCGGGCGTGCCGGTCGTGCCGCAGTGGGGTGTCACCGGCTACCGGATCGACTTCGCGCTCGGGCACCGAGATCAGCCAGGCCGGATGGTGCTCGCCGTCGAGGCGGACGGCGACACCTATCACCGCCTGGCCAGTGCGCGAGATCGAGACAGGTTGCGACAGGAACACCTGGAGCGCCTCGGGTGGCGGTTTCACCGGTTGTGGGCGAGCGACTGGTTCCGAGACTCGGACGCGCAGCTGGAAGCGATCGTGGCGAGCTGGGAGAAGGCGATGATCGACGCCGACCGCGTCGCAGTGGTCGGTGCCTCATCGGCGCCCCGTCCCACCGTTGTGGTCGAGAAACCTCGACGCGGTCCGCGCCCTGTCTTCCTGCCACCACCCAAGCGACCGCAGATCGTTCACTACACCGGAGCGGAACTCGTCCAGTTGTGCTGCTGGTTGCTCACGGATCGACTGCAGGTTGATCGCGACACCCGCATCGAACAGGCGGTCGCGGAGCTGGGTTTCGGACGCAAGACCAGCAAGATGGAGCAACTCCTCGGTGAGGCGTTGACCCGTGCGCAGCAGCTGATGGACGGGCAGGGGGCCTGATGTTTCCACTCGACGAGAAGACGATTGAGCGAGTCGCCAGGATCGCGGTTGATCAAGGCGGCCCCTACGAACGAACGGGTAGGGAGCTGGAGGCACTGCTTCGCTCGTCCGGCTGGAAGAACGCGCCTGAGTACGATCACTCGGCGCGGGTGGGCTGGATGATCGAATCTCTTTCAGAGCGTGACTCCGACGATGTGGAGCGTCTCCTGCGCCGGCTCAGCGATCCCATCGAGTACGAGGACGGGCTGTCTACAGCAGACGCCATTCGCCTTGAGCTGAACCGAGTTCTTGAGCCGGAACAACTGGAGATCCGGTACGTGGCCGGTCGCCCTGTGATGGCGGAGGTGGGGCAGGCAGGTCCGAGCAAGGTGGTGTTGCACCTCGACGAAGTCGAACAACGGGTGCGGCGGTGGATCTCGGACGAACAGCTCGTGACGCTGCTCGTGGACCGAGTCCGGCAAAGCCAGGAGGCGGATGCCGTCGGCTCCCACCTGCTGGCGTTGTTCGGGATTGGGAGCTTCGTGGAAGGTCTTCTCTACGGAGTTCTCATCGAACGTCATCCGGAGTGCGCGACCGACGGATTCATCGGCAGGGATGGCCGAAAGATCGCTGCCAAACGCGCCGGACTCGACCTGCTGATCACGGTCGCACATGACTGCGGGCTGATTCAGTTGGACGCCAAGAGCTTCATGGATCAGGTAAGGGACTTCCGCAACTACATCCATCCCCGTCGTCAGCTCGAGACAGGATTCACGCCGGACGAGGACACCGTCTTGATGAGCTGGCCGCCGGTGCAGGCCTTGTTGAACGATCTCGACGCGGCGATGCCTGCGGAAGACTGAGATGAGGGGCCGCTCCACTCGGGGCGGCCCCTTCTCCGCTCAGACGGCAGCGGTGCCGATCAGCCCGTTGCGCGTGACCAGTGCCGCGAGTTCGGCTTCGGTCAGCTCGTCCGTGCCGTCCGGGCGGCGCGGCAGCACCATGTACCGCGACTCGGCGTTCGCGTCCCACACCCGGATCTGGGTGTCTTGCGGCAGGTCGAAGCCGAACTGCTCCAGCACCTCGCGCGGCCGGCTGACCACCGCGGACCGGTACGCGGTGCTCTTGTACCAGGTCGGCGACGGTCCGAGCAGCGAGAGCGGGTAGCAGCTGCACAGCGTGCACACGATGACGTTGTGCACGTCCTCGGTGTTCTCCACGACGTGCAGGACCTGCGGTTGCAGGCCGCCGCCCATCGACAGGCCCAGTTCGGGCAGGGCGTCGTTGGCGCCCGCCAGCAGGCGTTCCCGGAAACCCTCGTCGACCCAGGCGCGGGCGACGACCCGGAAGCCGTTGGCGGGGGAGGCCTTCGCGGCGAACGCCTCCAGCACCTGGTCGAGTTCGCGCGGGTCGATCAGGCCCTTGGCCTCCAGCAGTGCTTCCAGGTCGCGGACCTGGGCGGCGATCGGGGAGTCGTCGTGGTCGTCACTCATGGCTGAGGTAGTCCTCCCAGAGGGACAGCGTCACGCTGTGGTCGCCGTGGCCGAAGAGTTCGCGCGCGCAGAACCGCACGAGGTAGACCTGCTGGCGCTGCTGGATCCCCTGCGCGCTCAGGTCCGCGAGCGGGTGGACGCCGTCGTGGCCCACGACCGTGCCCACGTGGCCGCGGGCGTAGTGCGGCAGGCGGGTGTGGTGGTCCGGGTCCACTGTGGACGTCCGCACGCGGTCGCCGGTGCGGTAGCGCTCAGACAACGCCCTTCTCCTTCAGGAGCGTCCGGATCGCGCGGAACCAGTTCTCGTAGTACGAGGACTCGTGCGACATCGTGCGTTCGACGGCGTCGCGGAACTCGTCGAGGTTGTAGATCCGCCGGCCGATCAGCGCGCGGTTCATCGCCATGACGTGCGCCTCCCAGTCGTGGTGGAACGGCGGCTCGTCCAGTTCCTCCACCACCGGGCCGAAGCCGTCGAGCCCGCCGACGTCGTTGGTCCTCGGCATCTCACCTCCTGCGCTCCACCAGATTCTGCGCCGCCGACGGCCAGTGCGGGAAGTGGAAGTCGAAGCCGGCCTCGACCAGCCTGCCCGGGGTGACCCGGCGGCTCTTGAGCAGCAGTTCGGTGTCGCTGCGCAGCGCGAAGGCGCCCAGCGACGCCATCAGGCGCGTCGCGGGCAGGCCGACCGGCACCTTCCAGGCCCGGCGGAGTTCGCGCATGAAGTCCCGCTGCGGCAACGGGTGGGGTGCCGCGAGGTTCACGGCGCCCTCGACCGGTTCCCTGATCAGCAACGCGACGGCGCGCACGAAGTCGTCGTCGTGGATCCACGACACGTACTGCCGCCCGCCCGCGAGCGGTCCGCCGAGGCCGAGCCGCGCGAGCCACGACAGGTAGTCGAAGACGCCGCCCCGGTCGGGGCTCATCACCATCGCCGACCGCAACGCGACCTTGCGCGTGCCGGGCGTGGCGGCCTCGAAGAGTTCGGCCTCCCAGCGCTTGGCGATCTCGACGCTGTACGTCCAGTAGCCCGGCACGTCCGGTTCGCGGCCGCCGAGGACGCCGGTCGCCTCGTCGTTGGGCGCGTCGAAGCGGTGCGCGTAGATCGTCGCCGTGCTCATCTGGAGCCACACGCCGGGCGGGTTGTCGGCCTTCGCGATGGCCTCGCCGACGACGCGGGCCGAGTCGACCCGCGAGCGCATCATCTGCCGCAGGTTCTCGGCGTTGTAGCGGCAGCTCACGCTGCGCCCGGCCAGGTTGATCACCACGTCGGCGCCGTCGAGTTCCGCTGCCCACGGGCCGAGCGTGTGACCGTCCCAGCGCACGCCCGCGCTGCGGCTGATGATCACCACCTCGTGGCCCGCCGACCTGAATGCGCGCGTCAGCACGCCGCCCACCTGGCCCGTTCCGCCTGGAATCACGATCTTCATCTGCGTTCGTCCCCCTCGCGGGTGACGCTAGTCGCGGGTCGCTGAGAGCCCTTTCAGTTATGCTCGCGCAAAACGCTCAAACGAACAGGCGGTCGGTCATGCGGGAGTCCAGCGAGGCGCGACGGCAGCGGATCCTGGCCGTCACGGCGTCGCGGGGCACGGTCAAGGTGAGCGATCTGGCCGAGGAACTCGACGTCTCGATCGTCACGATCCGCCGCGACGTCGAGGAGCTGGCGAGGCTCGGCAAGCTGCGCCGCGGCCACGGCATCGCGCGCTCGCTCACCCCGGTCGCGCAGCCGGCGCCCGTGCAGGCGACGAACGGGTCCATCGCGCTCGTCGTGCCGGAACGCCACACGTACCTCTACGAGACGATGAACGGCGCACGGCGCAGGCTCGAAGAGGCGGGCATGCGCGTTGTCCTGCACATCGCGCCGCAGGTCAGGGGTGCCGAACGACCCATCGTCGAGAAGGCGCTGACCGAACCGGTGCAAGGCATGCTGATGGCGCCGCGCTGGCGGACGTTCGAGGAGGAGGCCGAGGACGACTGGCTCGCGGACACCGGCGTGCCGACCGTCCTGATGGAACGCCGCCCGAGCGGACACCTCAGAGCGATGAACTCCGTGTGCTCGGACCACTGGTACGGCATGTATCTCGCCGTGAAGCACCTGACGGACCTGGGGCATCGTCGGATCGTGCTGGCCGCACGCGACGACAGTCCGACAGCGCGCGTGTTGCGCCGGGCGTTCAACGAGATCTCCGCGGGCCTGGAGGACGCCGTCACGGTCAGCAGCGCGCCGGACGGCGGGCTGGTCGACGTGCTGCGCCGGCGGCGGGCCACGGCGGCCGTGCTGCACGGCGACGAGGACGCGTTGATGCTGGTCCAGCAGCTGACGCACGCGGGGATCGACGTGCCCCGGAGGTGCTCGGTCGTCTCGTACGACGACGTGGTCGCGTCCCTGGGCAGCATCCCGCTCACCGCCGTCGCGCCGCCCAAGACCGAGGTCGGCCGGGTGGCCGCCGAGCTGCTGCTCAGGAAGCTGAACGGCGAGGTCACCGCCCCTGAACGGATCGAGCTGCTGCCGTCGTTGAAGATCCGCTCATCGTCTGAGCGTTTGACCGTTTCTTGACGACAAACCGATCGTACGATCAGGATGCGATCCATGCGCCTGAGTCGTCGCACCCTCCTCGCGGCAGGTCTCACGGCACCGTTGGCGGCCTGCTCCACTCCGCAACGCCGCGGTGCCGGAGGCCCGGTAGAGATCACGTTCTGGTCGGCCCTGCGCGGTAGCCAGCAGGTCGTCGACGCGTTCAACTCCTCGCAGAACCGCATCCGGGTGGTCTTCCAGCAGATCCCCTCCGGTGGGCAGGGCGGGTACGCCAAGCTCAGCAACGCGGCTCGCGCGGGCAACGCACCGGATGTGGCCACGATCGAGTACCCGCAGGTCCCGGGGTACGCGATCGACGGCGTGGCCCGCGACATCACCGACCTCGTGACCGACCGCGTGAAGCAGAAGCTCCTGCCCCAGGCGCTGAAGCTCACGACGTTCGACAACCGCGTGTTCAGCGTCCCCCTCGACATCGAGCCGATGGTCCTGCACTACCGGGCCGACCTGTTCCAGGCAGGCGGCTTCGAGATCCCGACGACCTGGGACGAGTTCGCCTCGCTGGCGCGGACGGTCCGCTCCCACAACGCCGCGCAGCGGCTCGCGATCTTCCCGACCGACGGCGGCATGCAGTTCGCCTGCTACGCCTGGCAGGCGGGCGCGCAGTGGTTCGACACGGCCGGCGGCAAGTGGCGCGTGTCCCTGGCCGACGAGCCGACGCAGAAGGTCGCGGCCTACTGGCAGCGGCTGATCGACGAGGACCTGGTCTTCCGCAACGCCGCCGACAGCAAGCAGCACGACGCCCAGCTCGGCCAGGACCGGGTGATCACCCGGCTGAGCGGCGCGTGGGACGCGGGCGCGCAGATGCGGGCCCGTCCGGCGCAGAAGGGCAAGTGGAGGATCGCGCCCATGCCGATCTGGGACGAGCAGGTCGTCGGCACGCACGGCGGGTCGACGTTCGCCGTCACGAAGGACTCCCGGCAGCCCGAGGCCGCGATGGAGTTCATCGAGTGGCAGTGCACGCACCCGGACGCGCTGACGGCCCGGTTGAAGAGCGGCACCAGCAGCCAGTTCCCGGTCGCGCCCGGGCTCGTCGAGGCGGGCGCGAAGGCGTTCCCCGGCGAGTACTACGGCGGCCAGGACATCTACCGGCTCTTCGCGCAGGAGACGGAGAAGATCCGCGACGGCTGGGTGTGGGGGCCGCGGATGACCGCCACGCAGAAGGTCATGCAGGACGGGTTCGCGCGCGCCGGCGCCGGTTCCGGCACGGTGATCGACGCCGTGCGCGAGGCCCAGTCCGGCACCATGCCGGACCTGCGCGCACTCGGTCTGTCCACTGAGGAGGGTGCGAGGTGAGGGGCAAGCTCGCCTGCGCCGTCCTGATGGCGCCGTTCTTCCTGCTGCTGGTCACGGTCTTCCTCGTGCCGACCGGCACCGCGATCTGGCTCAGCTTCTTCGCCGCCGACCAGCCCGGTCTCGGGTTCGGGCCGGAGAGCACGGTGTTCGTCGGCCTGCGCAGCTACGGCGCGGTGCTGAGCGACCCGACGTTCCTGAACGGCCTCGGCACCGTAGTCCTGTACTGCCTGCTCTACATCCCGTTGATGGTCGTCGGCGCTCTGGCGCTGGCGTTGCTGCTCGACTCCGGCGTCGCGAAGCTGCGCAGCTGGGCGCAGATGAGCCTGTACCTGCCGCACGCCGTTCCCGGCATCATCGCGGCGTTGATCTGGCTCTACCTGTACACACCGGGGCTCAGCCCGATCGTCGACCTGTTCGCCCAGGCCGACATCCAGATCAACTTCCTCGGCCTCCACACCGTCCTGCCGTCGATCGTGAACATCGCGCTGTGGAGCAACCTCGGCTACAACATGGTGATCTTCTACGCGGCGTTGCAGGCCGTGCCGCGCGAGGTGCTGGAAGCGTCCGTCGTGGACGGTGCCGGTCCGGTCAAGCAGGCGTTGCGGATCAAGACTCCCCTGGTGCGCGGTGCCATCGTGACCGTCGGCATCTTCACGCTGATCTGGGCGTTGCAGTTGTTCACCGAACCCGTGCTGCTCAGCCAGTCCACGCCGATGATCAGCGCCCGGTTCTCGCCGAGCATGTACATCTACGACGCCGCGTTCACCCGCAACAACTACGGCCTCGCCGCGGCCGCGTCCGTGATCCTGCTGGCCTTCACGGTCGCGCTGTCCTACGGCGTCACCCGCTGGACGAACAGGAAGGCCGTCTGATGACCCTCCTCGGCCGGACCACGGTGAACGTGGTCGTCGGCGTCGCCGTCCTCTACACCCTGCTGCCGGTGACGTGGCTCGTGCTCGCCGCCACCAAGGACGTCGACGCGTTGTTCAACAGCGAGCTGTTCGGCGACTTCTCGTTCGTGGAGAACGTGAAGAACCTCTTCGCGATGGACAAGGGCCTGTACTCGCGCTGGTACCTCAACAGCCTGCTGTACGCGGTGGTCGGCGCGGCGGTGAGCGCGTTCATCTCGATCGCCGCCGGCTACGCGTTCGACAAGTACGCCTTCCGGCACAAGGAGAAGCTGTTCGGTCTGGTGCTGGCCGCCGTCATGGTGCCGCAGACCGTGCTGGCCCTGCCGCTCTACCTGATGGCGTCCGGGGCGGGCCTGGTGAACACGTTCTGGGCGGTGTTCATCCCGGCGCTGTTCAACCCGTTCGGCGTCTACCTGGGCCGTGTGTTCTCCCAGGGGTACGTGCCCGGCGAGGTGCTGGAGGCCGCGCGCATCGACGGCGCGGGTGACCTCGCCACGTACTTCAGGGTCGCGCTGCGGATGCTCGGCCCCGGCGTGGTGACCCTGTTCCTGTTCCAGCTCACCACGATCTGGAACAACTTCTTCCTGCCGATGGTGATGCTGTCCGACCAGAAGCTCTACCCGGTCAGCCTAGGTCTTTACCAGTGGAACAGCTCGGCCACTGTCTCTCCCGAGTACTACCCGGTGGTGATCATGGGATCTCTCTTCGCGGTGCTGCCGCTGATCCTCGCTTTCATGTTGCTGCAACGGTTCTGGAAGGCCGGTATGACCGCGGGAGCCGTCAAGTGAGGGTCGCGGGCGTGATGTCGCCGGAGGCTTCCGCCGCCGTCCTCACGCCCGTTCTCACCGATCTGTCGTCCGCCTGCGAGTTCTTGGGCGTGCACAGCGATTTCGCCTCCGTCCCGGACGTGGACCTGCTCGTCACGGGCTGGGGTTGCCCGCCGATCACCGCCGAGGTGCTGTCGAGGTTGCCCCGTCTGCGGGCGATCGTGCACACGGCGGGCTCGGTGCGCGGCTTCGTCACCGACGCCTGCTGGGACCGGGGCATCGTGGTGTCGTCGGCCGCCCAGGCCAACGCCCTGCCGGTGGCGGAGTACACGGTCGCGATGATCCTGCTGACCGGCAAACGCGTGCTGGAACGCGCCCGCGCGTACCGCGAGACCAAGCGGATGGCGGTCTACGAGGTGCCACCGACCGTCGGCAACTTCGGCGCGGTGGTGGGCATCGTGTCGGCGTCGATGATCGGCCGCCGGGTGATCGAGCTGCTGGCGCCCTACGATTTCGAGGTGCTGGTGCACGACCCGTTCGTGACCGGAGTGGACGGTGCCGAGTCCGTGAGCCTCAGCGAGTTGTTCTCGCGCAGCGACGTGGTCAGCGTGCACACGCCGCTGCTGCCCGAGACGGTCGGGCTGGTCAACGGCTCGTTGCTGAAGCTGATGCGGGACGACGCGGTGCTGATCAACACGGCCCGCGGCGCGGTGGTGGACCAGGACGCGCTGGTGGCGGAGGCCGGGCGGATCCGGGCCGTGCTGGACGTGACCGATCCGGAGGTGCTGCCGGCCGACCACCCGTTGTGGCACAACGACGCCGTGCTGATCACGCCGCACCTGGCGGGGTCGCAGGGCAACGAGTGGGGGCGGCTCGGGCGGCACGCCGTGCAGGAGGTCCGGCGGTGGGTGGCGGGGGCGGAGTTCGCGACGCCCGTGCCGGCGGACCGCAGGGAACGGATCGCGTGACGTCGTCGGCGGGTGGTGGGGACGGGTCGCGTGGCGCAGCCGACTGGGCGGTGCCGGCGGACCGCAGGGAGCGGATCGCATGACGGAAAGGCGTCGCGTGGCGTCGCAGGAAGCAAGCGGAGCGAAAGGTAGGCGTGGCGTGCAGCTGCCAGAACCCGACCACACCCTCAGCCCCCTCACCGGTCTCACCCGCGACTACTGGGTGGCCGCCGCCGACGGCCTGCTCGCCGCCGCCTGGCGGCACGCGTCCCCCGACCAGGCGTTCCTGGACCTTCCGGGCCGTCCCTCGCGCAGCGGCGTCCGTTCCGACGGCCTGGAGGGCTACGCCCGCACGTTCCTCGCCGCCGCTTTCCGCACCGCGCACGGCGACGACCCCGGCGACCTCCTCGACCGCTACGCCGCCGGCCTCACCGCGGGCACGGCGGGGCGGTGGCCCGCGATCTTCGACGTCGGCCAGCCCATGGTCGAGTCGGCGTCCGTCGCGCTGGGCCTGCGCCTCACCAGGCCGTGGCTGTGGGACAAGCTGCCCGAACCCGTCCAGGACCGCGCCGAGGCGTGGCTGCGCGGGGCGCTCCGGCACGTTCCGGCGGCCAACAACTGGTACTTCTTCCCGTACACCGTGGCGTCGTTCCTGGAACACGCCGGGCGCGGCGACGACGAGACCCGCCGGGCGAAGCAGCGCGCGATGGAGTTGCTGGAGGGCTGGTACCGCGGCGACGGCTGGTACTCCGACGGCGACGGCCGCGCGTTCGACCACTACAACGGCTGGGCCCTGCACCTCTACCCGGCGCTCGACGCCCACCTCGACGGCCGTCCGATCACCACCCACCTGCGTGATCATCTGGAGAGCTTCTCCCTGCTGTTCGGGACGGACGGGGCACCGCTCTACTTCGGACGGTCGCTCACCTACCGCTTTGCCGCCGCGTCGGCCGTGGCGCTGGGGGCGGTCACCGGTGAGACGCCGCTGAGCCCCGGGCACTCGCGGCACCTGATCAGCAACTCGCTGCGGTACTTCCTCGACCGCGGGGCGCTGACCGACGGCCTGCTCAGCCTCGGGTGGCACGGCCCGCACGAAGCCAGCCTCCAGCCCTACTCCGGGCCGGCGTCGCCGTACTGGGCTTCGAAGGCGTTCGTGTGCCTGCTCGCAGGTCCTGATCATCCACTGTGGACCTCGGTGGAGGAGGCGGTCGAGGAGGACCGCACGCTCGCGTTGCCGGGGCCGGGGTTCCTGATCCAGCGCCACGGCGGGGTGACCAGGCTGCACAACCACGGCAGCGATCACGTCCGGCCGTTCGAGGGTGAGTACGCGACGGACGACGACCCGCTCTACAGCCGGTTCGCCTACTCGACCTCGACCGGGCCGACCGCGCAGCACAACGTCGCCGACAACCACCTCACCTTGGTCGTCAACGGTGTCCGGAGCGTCCGGCGCCGGATTCACCCGCTGGGTGCACGGGACAACTGGGCCGCGTCCTGGCACCGGCCGGTGTTCGACGCTCATCAGCCGATGGTGCCCGGGTTGCGGGTGGAGAGTGTCACGGCTGTGTGGGACGACCAGGAGTTGCGTGTGCACCGGGTGGTGGGGGCGCCTCCCGGGACCGAGGCCGAGCTCACCGGGTGGGCCACCGACCTGCCGTCCTCGCTGGTCGGCGTGCGGGGGTGGACGGGGGTGGCGTCGCACCCGGCGCCTCAGGGCACTGCCTTCGTCTCCGGCGTCGAGGTTCCCGCTTTGACCGCCTCTGTTGAAGGAACGGTGGTGCTCGCGGCGGTTGCCGTGCTGGGTGGGCCGGTGCGGGAGGCGGACTGGGAGGCGCGGGTCGAGGAGGTGCTCGGACAGGTCGGGTGGGGGTGAGGCCGGGTGACGCGGTGGGGTAACGCGGCGGCGGCAGGCCCGATGAAGGGATGTGCGCATCACCCTTCTCGCCGCTGCCGCGGTCCTGCTCGCCGGTTGCACCTCCGAGCCCGAGGCCGCCCCCACCCAGGCGCCCGCTGTTCAGACGACCGTGGAGCAGCCGGCCGGTACTGGGCCCACGTGCGCCAACGCCAACTCGTCGGTGGTGGGGAAGGCGTTGAACCTGCGGTTGCAGGGGCAGCGGGAGACCGTGGAGAAGGCCGTGACCACGTGCAACTACGTGGGGGCCGGGATGCCGGTGGAGGTGCGGTTCACCACCGGTGCGACAGCGGCCTCGTTCGCTGAGGGGCGGCCGGAGAAGGCCAAGGTTGTTGAAGGGTTGTTCGACGAGGCTTATGAGGCGTCGGCCGGGGGAGCGGAGACCGTTCAGCACACGGTGGTCGCGCGGAAGGGGAAGACGCAGATCGCGGTTGTGTCGCCTGCCGGGGTGGAGCCGTCGAAGAAGCTGATCACGGAGCTGTTCAGCCGGGTCTAGCCGGGGCGTCGGGTTCCTGTTCCAGCGGGGTCGGTGCGTGCGCCTGGCTCAGGCGGTGGCTGGGCTGCGTTGGCGACTGCGGGTGCGTGCGTGCCGGTGTCGTCTAGACCGGCACGTCGAAGAACGACTGCACGTGGGCGCCGGGGGCCAGCCAGGGTGCGAGCAGGGCGTGGGCTCGGGCCGGGTCGCGGTGGAACAGGCCCACCCGCACGGCGAACACCACGTCGAAGTGGCGGTCGCCCAGGTTTGCGTCCTCCAGCGACGCGATGAGGAACTCCGCCTTGCCCGAGGCCACGTAGACGGCGTTGCGGCGGGTTGCGGCCTCGATCATCTTCACGGAGCGGTCGATCGCGGTGTAGGTGCCCGTGGTGAGGAGTTGGCAGACCATGGTGGCTGCCACTCCCTGGCCGCAGCCGATCTCCAGCACGCGTGAGTCCGGCTGGATCGCGAGTTGGCCGACCACATCCCGCAGACGCTCGCTCATGGTCCACATCATGCGTCAGCGCGGCGGGCGGGGCTACTCCCGCAGCCCCGCCGGGGGTGTCAGCCCAGACCGCCCAGGTTGACCATCCAGTTGACGCCGTACTGGTCGACGAGGTCGCCGTACTCGTCGCCCCACATCTGCTTCTCCAGCGGCGTGCCGACCTTGCCGCCCTCGGCGAGTTTGGTGAAGTAGGTGCGGAGCACCTCCTCGTCGCCGGAGAGCGAGATGGTGATGCGGGCGCCTGGCTGGTAGTCCATGCCGGGGGGCGTGTCGGACGCCATGATCGTGTAGCCCAGCTCGGTTTCCAGCTGTGCGTGCATGATCTGGTCGGCCTGCGGCGTGTCCTGCATGCCGAACTCGCCGAACGTGTTCATCTTCAGCTCGCCGCCGAAGATCGAGTGGTAGAACTCCATCGCCTGGCGGGCCTGGCCGTCGAAGCTGATGTACGGGTTGAGGCGAGTGGCCACCGGAATCGCTCCTTCGGAAGAGACGGGACCGAATCCTCGCAAACCCTTGGCGCGCCTACAACCTGAACTTATTCCGTGATTCCGGGGTCACCCTGTGCCACCTTGCCCGCGTACACGAGTGTGGCCTCGGGGGTGAGCGGGTGGAACGTTCCGGCGCGGACGTCGCGGTAGGCGCGTTCGAGGGGCGAGCGCTTGAAGAACGACCGTCCACCCAGGACCTCCATCGCGAGGTCGACGACCTCGACGGCTTCGAGGACGGCCTGGCGCTTGGCGAGCATCACGGTGACGGTCGACTCGGCGTCGGCGGTGTAGTCGGTGCCGAGTTCCTCGATCGAGCCCATCAGCGACCACCACGCGGTGCGCAGTTTGTAGTCCATCAGGCCGATCTGGCGCACGGCGTTCTTCGACGTCGACTTCACGGCCACGTCCCGCGCGCCCGCCGCGATGCCGTAGTAGGTCGCGCCGCAGATCGGGGCGAAGTGGACGATCGCCGCGAACAGGGGGACGCCGAACTCACCGTACGGACGTCGCGCCGCGATCTTGTCGGCCGGGATGAACACGTCCACGAGCACGACGTCGTGGCTGGCCGTACCACGCATGCCCAGGGTGTCCCAGGTTTCCTCGATGCGCACGCCGTCGGCGTTCAGCGGTGCGCTGAAGTGCAGCACCTCCTCGCCGAGGACGGCGGACGTGGCCACCACGTTCGCGCGCGGTGACTGGCTGCAGAACGCCTTGCGGCCGTTGATCAGGAACCCGCCGTCCACGGCCGTCGCGGTGGTGGTCGGCCACAGCCAGTCGGAACCGCCGCTGGTGGCGATGACCAGGCCTTCCGCGGCCACGCGCCGCAGCACGCCCTCCGCGTCCGGCGCGCCCTTGCGTCTGCGGTACACCTGCATCAGCGTGAGGTACAGGTGCATCGTGACGGCGAGGGCGGTGGCGCCGTCGTGCCGGGCCAGTTCGGCCTGCGCGTAGCAGACCTGGCGGGCGGTGGCGCCGAGCCCGCCGAGTTCCTCGGGTACGGCCAACGCCAGGTAGCCCTCCTCGCGCATGGCCTCGTAGGCCTCGCTCACGAACGTGGCGTCGCGGTCGTGCTCGGAGGCGTGCCGGGCGGCGATGGCGCCGATGCGGGCTGCCACGTCCACGAACTTCGCGTCGTCATCCCTGGTGACGGTCGGGAACGTACCGGTCACCCTTGGTGTCTCAAGTGTCGTCATAGGACGAAGGTAAGAAGCCGCGAGCCCCGCGGGTAGTTCTGAAAGTGAACCGGACGGCGGTAACGAAACGCCTGCGCGGGCGGAGACTCCTCCTGTGAGGACCTATGCGCAGTACTGCCCGATCGTCCGCGCCGTCGAGGTGCTGGGCGACCGGTGGACGTTGCTGATCGTGCGGGACATGCTGGTCGGTGCCTCGCGCTTCAACGAGATCTCCCGCGGCCTGCCGGGGCTCTCGCGCGCGTTGCTGTCGCGGCGGTTGCGGCAGCTCGCGAACGCCGAGCTGGTGCGGCGCACCGGCGACGGCTACGAGCTGACGCCGGCCGGGCAGGCGCTGCGGCCGCTGGTGTTCGGGCTCGCCGACTGGGGCGCCCGGTACGCGTTCGGCGACCCGCGCGCCGACGAGCTCGACCCCGAGGTGCTGATGTGGTGGATGCACGGCCGCGTCGACACCGGGACGCTGGACAAGCGCGCGAACATCGAGGTCCGCATCAGCGACCGGCGCCGCACGTTCTGGCTCGTCGTCGAACCCGGTGACGCCTCCATCTGCTACACCGACCCCGGGCTGGAGGTCGACGCCGTGCTGGCGTCCGACCTCGCGACGCTCTACCGGATGTGGGAGGGCGAGGTCGACCTGCTCGACGCGGTGCGGGCGGGCGCCATCGAACTGACCGGGTCGCGGTGGGTGGTGCGCGGGCTGCCGGACTGGCTGAAGCTCAGCCCGGTCGCCGAGATCGTGCGAGGCGCCCGCGTCTGACCGCGGTCGCCGGGAAAAGCAGTGATGGCACGTTCCTGAACTGAGGGGAACGAGAAACTTCAAGATTCTCTGGGCTGTCGTGTCGATCCGGGGTGGTGCCCGTTCGACGCATCGGTGAAGGCACCACACAGCCCGGGAGGAACCCGACATGACCGCCACGATCACCACCCCCGCCACCACCGCGACCGCCGCCCGCAAGTCCGCGTTCTCGCGCCACCTCACGATCGCGACCCGCGTGCTCACCGGCCTGCTGTTCACCGTGACGGGCTTGAACGGGTTCCTGAACTTCATGCCCGCCCCTGATCCGAGCACGATGGCGCCCGCCGGGGTCGCGTTCAGCGCCGCCCTCCACGCCACCGGCTACCTGCTGCAGCTCGCGTCCGGCGTCCAGGTCGTCGCCGGTGTGCTGCTGGTCGCCGGCCGCTTCGTCGCGCTGGCGCTCGCGCTGCTGGCCCCGATGGTCGTGAACATCTTCCTGTTCCACGTCTTCCTGGAGCCCAGCGGTGTCGTGATGGGGCTGCTCGTGACCGTCGCCGAGATCGGTCTGGCGTGGGCGTACCGCGACAGGTTCCGCCCGATGCTGCAGGCTCGCTAGTGGTGTGGCTCGGAACGTTGCCGGGGGAATTCGCGGTCAGACGGGTGCATCGTCGTGCCGCCCCCACGTCCTCGTACTGGTGGTACGGGGGCGTGGGGGCGGTGCCGGGAGGCGCCCTGCTGGGCGTGGATCACCTCGCCAACGTTCCGAGACGCGCCACTGGACCACACGAACGAAATCCCCCTCGGGCTCGCCCGCGGGGGATCGGTCGTCCGTCGCTACCGGACGAACGCGGCCAGCACCGCCTGCACCTCGTAGACGTCGACGCCCTTGCCGAACTGCTTGGAGATCGGCGTGTCGTGGCTGGAGACCCAGATCTTGAGCTCGGCGTCCATGTCGAAGTGACCGGCCGTCTCCACCGAGAACTGCGTGATCGCCTTGTACGGCACCGAGTGGTACTCGACCTTCTTGCCCGTCATGCCCTGCTTGTCGACCAGGATCAGCCGCCGGTCGGTGAACAGGAACGAGTCGCGCACCAGCTGGTACGCCGCGTGGATCTGCTCGCCGTGCGAGAGCAGCCGGCCGAACTCCTTGGCGGCGTCCCGCGGGTCGAGCTTCGAAGCGTTCCCCATCATCCCGCTGAGAAGTCCCATACGTCCACGTTTACCAGGCTTTCCGAAAGATTGTCCCGGTACTGGGCTACTCCTGTCCGAGCGCTTCCCCGACTGGTCCGAAAGTGGATCTCAACAACCACTCGATCGGGGAGAACGACACGATGCGCAACCACCTCGTCGGAGCCGCCGCACTCACCGCAGCCGCCGCCCTGCTCGTCGGATGTTCCAGCGCCCCAGCAAAAACCAGCGCCGGTGCGGAGCAGGCGCCGACGACCGACCAGATCAGGGCGTTGTTCGCCGACTGGAACGCTTCCCTCGCGACGGGTGACCCCCAGAAAGTGGCCGATCGCTACGCTCCGAACGCGGTCCTGCTGCCGACCGTCTCGAACCAGGTGCGGTCCACCCGCGCCGAGATCGTCGACTACTTCGAGCACTTCCTGCTGAACGAGCCGAGCGGCAGCATCGTCGACTCGCACGTCGCCGTCCTCGACGCCGACGACGCGATCGACGCGGGCACCTACCGGTTCGCGCTCACCAAGGACGGCAAGGCGACCACGGTCGACGCCCGCTACACGTTCGTCTACGAGAAGATCGACGGGAAGTGGCTCATCGTGAACCACCACTCGTCGGCGATGCCGGAGCAAGTCTGATCCGCACGCACAGGCCGCCGCCGGACGCCTCCTCCAGCGTCACGGTCCCGCCGTCGTCGGTGACGAGCTGCTTCACGATCGCGAGGCCGAGCCCGGACCCGCCCCTGCCGGTGAGGCCCTGGCCGCGCCAGAACCTGTCGCACGCCCGCGCCCGGTCGGCCTCGGGCAGGCCGGGGCCGGAGTCGATCACCTCCACCAGGCCGGGCCGGGTGGTGCGGACGAGGATCGTGGCGCCGTCGGGGGAGACCTCCAGGGCGTTGGACAGCACGTTGTCCAGCACCTGTTCGAGGTGGCCGGGCGTGGCCAGCACGCGGATGTCGAAGCCCTCGCTCACCAACGAGATCGAGCGTTCGTCGGCGGCCGCGCGCCACGCGGTGAACCGTTCCGCCACCACGTCGAGCACCTGCACCGGTTCGGGGTGCGCGACGTCGGCCTCGGCGCGGGCCAGCGCGAGCAACCCGTTGACCAGCCTGGACATCCGCACGACCTCGGCCGTCGCCCTCTCGACGTCCTCGCGCACCAGCGGGTCGTCCACGCCGTCCGCCACGTTGTCGAGCGAGAGCCGCAACGCGGTCAGCGGCGTGCGGAGCTGGTGCGAGGCGTCGCCGATGAACGCCCGCTGCGAGCCCACCAGCGTGCCGATCGTCTCGGTGGCCGTGTTCAACGTCCTGGCGAGCGTGCGGGTCTCGGGCGGCCCGGTCTCCTCGGCCCGCGCGGTCAGGTCGCCGTCGCGCAGCCTGCCCGCCATCGCGGTGAGCTCCCGCAACGGCCGGGTGACCCGTTTCGCGAGCCAGAGTCCCAGGAACGCGGCCAAGACGAGCACCCCGACGGCGAGCGCGGCCCGGAAACCCCAGATCTGCCAGAGCCGCTGCGTGATGGGACCGTCCGGATAGGACAGCCGGATGGCGCCGACCACCGTGCCGTCCGGGGTCTTCGCCGGAACCGTGAGCTTCAGGCCCTCGGAGTCCCAGACCGTCGACTCCGGCTGGGGTTCGAGCACGTCGATCTGGCCGGGCGTCTGGCGTTCGTAGGCGTCCACCAGCGCGTTCAACGACCTCGTGTCGCCGGAGGCGAGCAGCAACGCGGCGGTGTCGGCCTCGCGCCGCGCGGTGTTCTCCGCGTCGCCGTAGAGCTGCTGGTTCAACGTGAACGCCACCGGCACCGTGAACGCCGCGATCGCCACCGCGACCAGCAGCAGGTAGCTCCAGGCGAGCTGCCTGATCACGTGAGCACCAGCCGGAAACCCACGCCCCGCACGGTTTCCAGCGACGCGGCGTCACCGAGCTTGCGGCGCAGCACCCCGACGTGCACGTCGAGCGTCTTGGTGGGGCCGAACCAGTTCTCGTCCCACACCGCCTCCATGATCTGCTCGCGGGTGAACACCGCGCCGGGGTCCTCGGCGAGGAACGCGAGCAGGTCGAACTCCTTCGGCGTCAGCTCGACCTCGCCACCGTCGAGGTGCACCCGCCGCCCGCGCCGGTCGATGCGCACCCGCCCGTGCTGCTCCGGCTCCTTCGCGGCCGGCTGCACGCGCCGCAGCACCGCGCGCATCCGGGCGACGACCTCCCGCACCCCGAACGGTTTCGTGACGTAGTCGTCGGCGCCGATCTCCAGCCCGACCACCCGGTCCACCTCGTCGGACCGCGCGCTGATGACGATGATCGGCACGTCCGAGCGCGCCCGCAGCTCCCGGCAGACGTCGAGCCCGTCCACGTCGGGCAGCCCGAGGTCCACGAGCACCAGCGCGAAGTCCTCCGCCGCCAGCGCTTCCGAGCCCGTGCGCACCCACCGGACCTCGAACCCGTAGCGGGACAGCCCTCGCGTGAGCGATTCCGCGATCGGCTCGTCGTCCTCCACCAGCAGCACCCGCATGGGCGCTGATCATTCCACTGATCGCGCCAGGGCGTTCCGCAGTCTGATGCCGCTGAAGTCGTGGCCGCTCGCGGTGACCTCGTCCCAGAACGCCCAGAGGTTCGCGAGCACCCTCAGTTCGATGCCCGCCTCCTCGTGCAACGCGAACAGGTCGCCGACCCGTTCGGCGGGCCCGAGCGGCACGACGGTCTCGGTGGCGACGTGCGCGTGCCCGCCCCCTTCGCCTTCCTCCCCGAACGGCCGGAACGGCGCCGCGTCGAACCGGTACGCGTACAGCTCGACGGTCCGCATCCGTTCCAGCCACCCGTACTCGACGGCGTGGACCCTCGAAGCAGCCGACCACGTCAGCACGCGCGGGCATTGCCGCGGAAACCAGTAGTCCGGCGCCCGTCCCGCGTCCACGGCCCACACGTACTCCCCGGCCTGCCGTGCCGTCGCCGCCCGATGCGGGACGAACCGGGCGATCCCCGGATCCTCGGAGAAGTGCATTACCTGATCGTGTTCGGGCCGCATGTGGTCATACTGGCCCGCATGCGGAGGCTGACGCTCGCGGTTCTGCTGGTCCTCGCCGGCTGCTCATCAGGCGGCGCGGACAACTCGGTCGGCTTCACCGCCGTCGATCTCACCGCCACGCCCGAAGCCCTGGCGACGCACAACGACCTGCTGGTCATCGGCACCCGCGCGGTCGACCACCCGGAACTCGTGACCCGCTCGCCCGACGGCAGGGTCAGCAACTCCCGGCTCACCCCAGCGACCCCGTACGGCAAGGAAGCGCACTGGTACGGCATCACCTCCGACGGCATGACCATCACGGGGGTGGGCGGCGAACGGGGTGGCGCGCACGGCAACGTCCGCTGGAGCGCGTGGACCGGCGACACCCGCGCCATCACCGAGAAACCGCAGGCGTTCAGCACGTTCGGCGGGTACGGCGCGGGTGAGCTCATCGGCCCGGTCCGCACCGCCGCCGGTCCGCTGATCATCGGCACCTGGCAGAGCGCCAAGGCGGGCCTGGACATCGCGGCGTGGAGCTACGCCGCCGACACGTGGACCCGGCAGCCCTCCGCGGGCACGGTTCTCGAGAGCTCGCAGGAACTCCTGCGCTTCCCGCTGGCCGTCACCCAGAACGGCGACGGCGCGCTCGTCACCGGCTGGCAGATCGCCAAGGGGATCGTGAGCGCCGCGGTCTGGCAGTACGACGGCACCACCTGGACCACCGCGACCCTCCCGGACGGCGACGCCGCGCTGGCCGGCCGGTGCTGGAACGGCACGTGCCAGGTCGTGGGCCGGTTCCAGGGCAAGCTCGCGTGGTGGTCCGGCACCGGCGCGCAGTGGAGGAAGCTCACCACCCCGGACGTCCCGGTGACCGACGACATGACGCTCGCCGCCCCCGTCGACGTCAACGGCACGCCGACGCTCTTCGTGGACCACGGCGGCGTCAAATTGGTGTCTGAAAATGACGAACGTGCCGCAGACGGTCCGTCGGGCGCCGTGGTGGCCGCGGAGAAAGTAGGCGGCCAGGTGTTCGTGATCGCGGGCGGACGACTCTGGCGCCTTTCTTAGGCTGGCCTAAGCCATCTGGTCGTGCGCTTTGTGATGCGTTTCACCCCGTTCGGCCTAGCCCGTCCTGAGCTGCACGGACGTCTGTGCTGCTCCGCGTCGGTGCAGTTACGCTGGACACCTGAAGCACTCCGCAGAGTGATGTCGCTTTCTGATCACATTGCGCTGCTTGTCCCACATCTTCTGGTCAATGCATTCACCCAGATGCGTCACATCGATCGTGGCGAACCGGAACTTCACGGTGAATACAGCGATACGGCCGCACAATGGTCACGCTTGGACACACAATTCACGAGCGTCAACTGTGGATGCGGCTGTTCCGCCCGCCTTTCCTCCACGCATGGGTGACTATGGCCCGGTCAGTGGGCCTCCACGCATTGGTGGGGGTGGGCAGCGGTCCGCCTGAACGGCGGTTAATCTCTTGCAACTCGTCCACTGCAATCCAGTGAGCCGAAGTCGCAACCACCGGGGAGAGGACTGAACACGGGTGGCCGGATTTCTGTTGCGGCGGTTGGTCAACTACGTGGTGCTCGCCCTCGTGGCGACGTTCCTCGCGTTCACGTTGGCCTCCGCCACCTTTGACCCGATCGGGGTGTTGCAACAACGCAACCCACCGCCACCGGCGGCGTCGATCGAGGCGAAGAAACGAGACCTGCACCTCGACCAGCCGATCCCGCAGCGGTTCGTGACCTGGATGAGCGGTGTGGTTCAGGGCGACTTCGGTCGCACCGTCGCGGACCGCCCGATCACCGACGAACTCGGCCGGCGGATCGGCGTGAGCTTGAGGCTGTTCCTGCTGGGCATCACGTTCGGCATCGTGTTCGGCGTGCTGCTGGGCGTCGTGAGCGCGATCCGGCAGTACAAGTTCAGCGACTACTTCGCGACCCTGTTCAGCTTCATATTGCTGTCCATGCCCGTTCTGGTGCTCGGACCGCTGCTCAAGCTGGGTGCCCAGGGGCTCAACGACGCGATCGGCAGCAACGTGCTGATCTTCGTCGGCGAGGCCACCCCCGGTTTCCAGGGGAACTGGTTCGAGTCGCTGGTCGACCGGTTGCAGCACCTGATCCTCCCCACGCTCGCGATCGCGCTCGGCCAGATCGCCTTCTACAGCCGCTACCAGCGCTCGTCGATGCTCGACGTGCTCGGCAGCGACTTCCTGCGCACCGCCCAGGCCAAGGGGCTCACCCGCCGCAAGGCGCTGTTCAAGCACGGCCTGCGCACCGCGCTGATCCCGATGGCGACGCTGTTCGCGTTCGGGTTCGGCCTGCTCGTCGTCGGTGGCACGTTCACGGAGAAGATCTTCACCTGGTACGGCATGGGTGACTGGCTCGTCGTCGGCATCGGCTCGCAGGACGCGAACATCACCGCCACGGTGACGCTCTTCGTCGCCGTCTGCGTGCTGTTCTCCGGCTGGCTGGCGGACGTGCTGTACGCCGCGCTCGATCCCCGAATCCGCGTGAACTAGGCAAGGTGACGACGACGTGACCGTGATCCTCAACGAGGGCGACGCCGCCGGAACCACCGGTGCCGCCTCGGGCAGCCCAGTCGACGCTGCTCCCGAACCCGAGAAGGCGATGACGCGCGGCAGGCTCGTGCTCATCCGCTTCATGCGCAACAAGCTGGCCCTGGTCGGCCTGGTGGTCATCATCGGCATGTACCTGATGGCGTTCGTGGGCCCGCTGCTGTCGAAGTGGACCTACGACCAGCAGGACTACGCGGCGTTCCTCGAGCCGCCCTACGCCGACCACATCTTCGGCACCGACAAGATCGGTACCGACATGTTCGCGCTGACGATGCGCGGACTGCAGAAGTCGCTGATCATCGGCCTGCTCGTGGCGTTGATCTCGACGACGATCGCCGCGGTCGTCGGCGCGGCCGCCGGGTACTTCCTCGGTGTCGCCGACAAGGCGCTCATGTGGGTCGTCGACCTGCTGCTGGTGCTGCCGTCTTTCCTGATCATCGCGATCCTGAGCCCGTGGTTTCGGGGCAAGTCGTGGTGGCTGCTGGTGATCATGCTGGCGGCGTTCCAATGGATGATCACCGCCCGCATCGTCCGCGGCATGACGCTGACCCTGAAGGAACGCGAGTTCGTCAAGGCGGCCAAGTTCATGGGCCAGCCGGCGCGCAAGATCATCGCCAAGCACATCGTGCCGAACATGGCGTCGCTGCTCATCATCGACGCGACGATCAACGTCGGTTCGGCGGTGCTCGCCGAGACGGGCCTGAGCTTCTTCGGCTTCGGCGTGCAGTCGCCCGACGTCTCGCTCGGCACCATGATCGGCCTGTACGCCGAGTCCGCGACGACCTTCCCGTGGCTGTTCCTGTTCCCGGCGGGCTTCCTCGTCGTGTTCGTGCTCGCGGTGAACTGGGTCGGTGACGGTCTGCGGGACGCGCTCGACCCGACGTCCACGCGCGTGCGCCGCAAGGAGAAGAAGACCAAGGAGAAGGCCGCCGCATGACCACCTCGGAGATCCAGTTCGACACGCCGGCGACCCCGGCCACCGAGGGCCCGGTCCTGCAGGTCGAGGACCTGCACGTGTCCTTCCCCAGCGAGGCGGGCCGCGTGCACGCCGTGCGCGGGCTGAGCTACCACGTCTCACCCGGCGAGGTCCTCGGCATCGTCGGCGAGTCCGGCTCGGGCAAGTCCGTGTCGTCGCTCGCCGTCATGGGCCTGCTGCCGTCCTCGGCGCGCATCAGCGGTTCCATCAAGTTCCAGGGCCGCGAGCTGATCGGCCAGAACGACGCGGAGCTCTCGAAGATCCGCGGCCGCCGCATCTCGATGGTGTTCCAGGACCCGCTGTCGGCGCTGACGCCGGTCTACACCGTCGGCGACCAGATCGCCGAGGCGATCCTGGTGCACAAGAAGGGCGCCGTTTCGAAGGCCGCCGCCAACAAGCGCGCGGTCGAGCTGCTCGACCTCGTCGGCATCCCGAACGCCGTCGAACGCGCCAAGGCGTTCCCGCACGAGTTCTCCGGCGGCATGCGGCAGCGTGCGGTGATCGCGATGGCGATCGCCAACGACCCGGACCTGATCATCGCCGATGAGCCGACCACCGCGCTCGACGTGACGGTGCAGGCACAGGTGCTCCAGCTGCTGGAGACCGCGCAGGAGGTCACCGGCGCCGGCATCGTGATCATCACCCACGACCTCGGCGTCGTCGCCGGGTTCGCGGACCGGCTGATGGTCATGTACGCGGGCCGCGCTGTCGAAAAGGGCAACGTCGACGAGATCTACCAGCAGCCGCGCATGCCGTACACGCTCGGCCTGCTCGGCTCGATCCCGCGCCTCGACGTCAGCGAGAAGCAGGCGCTCGTGCCGATCAAGGGCAACCCGCCGTCGCTCACGGACCTCCCCCCGGGGTGCC
Source organism: Lentzea sp. NBRC 102530 (assembly GCF_030269365.1). Classification (GTDB taxonomy): domain Bacteria; phylum Actinomycetota; class Actinomycetes; order Mycobacteriales; family Pseudonocardiaceae; genus Lentzea. The sequence continues at coordinate 35,665 of NZ_BSTF01000015.1, read as the reverse complement.
CGTTCGCGCCGCGCTGCCCGATGGTCGTCGACGCCTGCCACACCGCCGAACCGCCGCTGGTCGACGTCGACGGTTCGGCCGAGCACCAGGCCGCGTGCATCCGCACCAACGAGATCGCCGCGACCGACGCCGAGGGCGCCGAGGCCGCCGTCGAGATCTTCGGTGCCGAGGTGGCCGACGAGCCCGAGGTCGCGAAGATCCCCCGGGACCAGCGCGACATCGTGCTCGAGCTCGACCAGCTCGTGAAGGAGTACCCGGTCAACAAGGGCGTGGTGTTCAAGCGCCGCGTCGGCACCGTCCACGCGGTCGCGGGCATCTCGTTCGACATCCGCGAGGGCGAGACCCTGGGCCTCGTCGGCGAGTCGGGCTGCGGCAAGACCACGACGCTGATGGAGATCCTCAACCTCCAGAAGCCCATGGGCGGCGAGATCTCCGTGCTCGGCACGAAGTCGTCCGATGTGGACGGCAAGCGCCGCTTCGCGATCCGCCGCGACATGTCCGTGGTGTTCCAGGACCCGATGGCGTCGCTCGACCCGCGCCTCACGATCCACGACTGCATCGCCGAGCCGATGCAGGTCCACGGCTACGCCAAGGACGAGATCAACCGGCGCGTGCCGGAGCTCATGCGGCTCGTCGGCCTGCGCCCCGACCAGCTGTCGCGCTACCCCGGTGAGTTCTCCGGCGGTCAGCGGCAGCGCATCGGCATCGCGCGGGCGCTCGCGCTCGAACCCAAGCTCGTCGTGCTCGACGAGCCGGTGTCGGCGCTGGACGTGTCCATCCAGGCGGGTGTCATCAACCTGCTGGAGGAGCTCAAGTCCAAGCTGGGCCTGGCCTACCTGTTCGTGGCGCACGACCTGTCGGTGGTGCGGCACATCGCGGACCGGGTGGCCGTGATGTACCTCGGGAAGATCATCGAGATCGGCGAGGTGGACTCGGTGTTCGACGCGCCGCGCCACCCGTACACGCAGGCACTGCTGTCGGCGATCCCGATTCCCGACCCCGTGAAGGAGCGTCAGCGGGAGAGGATCATCCTCACCGGCGACCTGCCGAGCCCGGCGAACCCGCCGTCCGGCTGCCGCTTCCGCACGCGCTGCTTCCTGCACGCGCAGCTTCCGCCCGAGAAGCAGCGCCAGTGCATCGAGGTGGAACCACTCCGCGAGGTGCAGGCCGAGGACCACGAGGCCGCCTGCCACTTCGCCCAGATTCGCCAGGTCCTCTGATGCATCCGTCGCCTCAGAAAACGGCCTGCGAGCACGAAGGAACAGTGTCCCCGGCAACTGGTGTCCGGGCACGAGGGAGGTTCACGACAGTGAGTCGACGTACCAAGGTGGGTGTGATCGCCATTGCGGCGGTCGCCCTCACGCTTACCGCGTGTGGTGGGCCCAGCAACAGCGGGGACTCCGGGCTCAAGGGCGCGGACAACGCGATCGGCCAGGCGGACATCAACCCGCAGGACGCCGCCAAGGTCAAGGACGGCGGCGAGTTCCGCTGGCCGGTCGACCAGCTGCCCGACAACTGGAACTACAACCAGCTCGACGGCACCAACGCCGACGGTCGGCGCATGATCGACACGATGATGCCGAACCTGTTCAAGCAGCAGCCCGACTCGAAGATCGTCGTGAACAAGGACGTCCTCGAGGACGCGAAGCTCGCTTCGTCCGACCCGCAGGTCGTCGAGTACAAGCTCAACCCGAAGGCCAAGTGGTCGGACGGTACCGCGCTGTCCTGGCAGGACTTCGAGGCCATGTGGAAGTCCCTGAACGGGACCGACAAGGCCTTCGAGGTCGCCGGCACCACCGGCTACGAGGACATCGAGAAGGTCGAGAAGGGCGCGACCGACCAGGACGTCAAGGTGACGTTCAAGAAGAAGTTCGCCGAGTGGGCCGGTGGCCTGTTCTCGCCGCTCTACCCGAAGTCCATGTCCTCCTCCGCCGAGGAGTTCAACAAGGGCTGGGCCGACGCCCCGAAGATCACCGCCGGTCCGTTCAAGATCGGCACGATCGACCGCACCGCCAAGCTCGTGACCGTGGTCCAGGACCCGGCGTGGTGGGGCCCGAAGCCGAAGCTCGAGAAGATCACGTTCCGCCAGGTCGACCGTCCCGCGCTCGCGGACGCGCTCGCCAACGGCCAGATCGACTTCTTCGACATCGGCTCGAGCATCGACAACTTCACGCGTGCCAAGTCGATGCAGGGCGTGACGATCCGCCAGGCCATCACGCCTGACTACTCGCACATCACGTTCAACGGTGCGGACACCTCGATCCTCAAGGACGCGAAGCTCCGCGTCGCGCTGACCCGCGGCATCGACACCAAGACCATCACCAAGGCCCTCCTCGGCCAGATGATCAAGGGCGACGCGCAGGTCACCGGTAACCACTTCTTCCTGCTCGGCTCGGCCGGCTACAAGGACAACTCGGCCGTCGCGTCGTTCGACAAGGAAGCGGCGAAGAAGCAGCTCGACGAGCTGGGCTGGAAGCTCGAGGGCGAGACCCGCAAGAAGGACGGCAAGGAGCTCGTCGTCCGCTACGTCATCCCGACGCCGAACCCCACCTCCGACCAGATCGCGAAGCTCGTGCAGTCGCAGCTGAAGGAGATCGGCGCCAAGGTCGACATCCAGGCCGTTCCGTCGACCGACTTCTTCAAGCAGTTCGTGAACGTCGGCAACTTCGACATGACCGGCTTCCGCTGGCTGGCCTCGGCCACGCCGATCTCGGACAGCAAGGGCATCTACACGCTCGACCCGGCCAGCACCAACCAGAACTACGGCCGGATCGGCTCCGAAGAGGTCAACAAGCTGCTGGAGCAGGCCAACGGTGAGCTCGACGAGGCCAAGCGCCTCGAGCTCGCGAACGAGGCCGACAAGAAGATCTGGGAGCTCGGCCACCAGCTGCCGCTGTACCAGCTGCCCGGCGCGGTCGCGGTGAAGAGCAACGTCGCCAACTTCGGTGCCGTCGCGTACGCGAACCGTCCGTACGACTACATCACCATGGGCTTCACCGAGTGATGCAGTTCCTGACGTGCCAGTAGGCTCGTGAACGGCCCGGCGGGTCCCTTCCCGCCGGGCCGTTTTCTTTCTGTTTGGAGCTTGTCTTGCTGCGTTCCCGGGTTCCCGCGTTGCGCTACGGCCTCACGACCACGGCGGCCGTGCTGCTGGTGTGCTTCGTGGTCGCACTGCTGTCCTGGCTGTCCTATTCGGACGGTCGCGCGTCGCTGGCGTCGATGACCGCGCGCGGCATGGGCGAGGTCGTGTCCTATGCGGACGGCTCGGTCGAGGTGCGCTGGCCCGCCGGCACCGCGCGCGTTCCTTATGAGGACGGTGACCGGGTCGTCGGCAAGCAGGCGCAGATCGCGTTCGACCCGGCCGACCCGTCGCGCGCGGTGATCCCGGGCTCGGACCTGCTGGTGTCGACCGACCGGGCGCTGGGCGGTGTGACGTTCGCGCTCGCGGTGGCGTTGCTGGTGCTGTTCGTCGGTGGCTTGCGCCTGCTGCTGGCCGTGCGCGCCGCCCGCGCCGAGGCCGTGACGGTGTCCGTGCGGCGCATCCGGCTGCAGTCCGGGCTGATGGTGCGCTCGTGGCTGGAGATCGACGGTCCCCGGGAACGCTGGCTGCCCGTCTACTACGACCCGGTGCTGGTGACGCTGCCGTCGCCCGCTGAGGTGGAACTGCGCGGCGGCAGGGTCGCCGTGATCGACGGCGTGACCGTCTACCCGTCCGGCCGTCCCGTGACCAAGCACCCGCGCGGACGCCGCCTGGACAACCCGGTGCGGCCCGACCCCGAGACCCGCGCGCCCTCGGGCCTGGCGGCGCAGCTCAGGGTCGACGCGGTGTTCATCGTGCCGGCGCCGTTCGTGGGCCTGTTCTGGGCGTACCTCGACGGCACCGGTTTCGTCGGCTGGATCACCGCGACCGTGATCGCCGCCGTCCTGGGTTTCTGGTGGGGAGCATTGCGGGGTTCCGACCCGTCGTAATGCTTTGCCCCTGGTGAGCGACCTCCTGTCGGGAGGTCGCTATGACCCAGATCACACTGCGTGTGCATGAAGACGGCGCTGACGACGAGCGCGTCGAGCAACTCACGTCGTTCCTGCGCACCGAGCTGTCCGAACTGCTGCCCGTCTCGTCGTCTCCCGGCTCCGCCCCTGACGGCGCCAAGGCCGTCGACGTCGCCGACCTCGGCACGATCCTGACCACCGTCTCCCAGTCGACGGTCCTGGCCGCGCTGATCAACGCCGTGTCCTCGTGGCTGGGCCAGCGCCGGGAACGCTCGGTCACCGTCGAGGCCGACGGCGAGCCCCTGGAGTTGACCGGCGCCCCCACCCCCGAGGAGCTGGAGCGCCGTTCCGAGTGGCTGGGCCGCCGCCTGCACCGTCACGCCCTGATCATCGCGAGCCACGTCTTCGCCGACCCGGGCCTGTCGTCGTTGCGCGCCCCGGCCCACGACGCCGCGCGCCTGAGCGAGGTCCTGGCCGACCCGCGCATCGGCGGCTTCCACGTCCGCACCCTGATCAACTCCTCGGCCGCCGAGATCAACGAGGCGGTGGAGGACTTCTTCGCCGACCGGGCCCCGGACGACCTCCTGGTCCTGCACTTCTCCGGCCACGGCGTCAAGGACGAGGCGGGCGAACTCCACTTCGCCACCTCCAGCACCAAGCTCTCCCGCCTCGCGGGCACCGCCGTCTCCGCGGACTTCGTGGCCCGCCGCATGAACCGCTCGCGCTCCCGCCGGGTCGTCCTGCTCCTCGACTGCTGCTACTCCGGCGCGTTCGGCCGGGGCATGGTCGCCCGCGCGGGCGGTGCGGTGGGGTTGGAGGAGCAGTTCGGCGGCAGCGGCAGAGCCGTCATCACCGCCTCGTCCGCCATGGAGTACGCCTTCGAGGGCGCTTCGGTGGCCGACGCCTCGGAAGGCGAACCCTCCGTCTTCACCTCGGCTCTCGTCGAAGGCCTCGAAACGGGCGACGCCGACCGCGACCAGGACGGCCACGTGGGCCTCGACGAGCTGTACGAGTACGTCTACGACCGGGTCCGCCGCGTGACCCCGCACCAGACGCCCGGCAAGTGGATGCTGGACGTGCGGGGCGACCTCCGCATCGCCCGCCGGGCCCGCCCGGTGTCGGTGCCGTCTGCTCTGCCGCCGGAGTTGCAGGAGGCCATCGACCACTCGTTGCCCGGTGTGCGGGCGGGCGCGATCCCGGAGCTGCGCCGGATGCTGACCGTCGCGCACGAAGGGCGTGCGCTGGCGGCGCGGCTGGCGTTGCGCCGGCTGGGGGACGACGACAGCCGCATGGTGGCGTCGGCGGCCCGCGAGGCGCTGGGCGAGAAACCGGCGCCCTCGCCGACCTCGAAGATCGAACCCAAGCCCTCGCCTGCCAGGACGAAACCGGAACCGCTGGTGACGAAGCCTGCGGCGCCGCAGGAACAGGTTGCCCGGTCGCCGCTTCAGGTCCTCGGCGTCCTGCCACGTCTGGTGGCCGGCGCAGCCCTCGTGCTGTTCCTCATCGGCATGATGACGGTTCCCGGCGGCATCCTGACCCACCTCGCCGACACCAGCCCGAACACGTTCGTCTTCGCGGCCGTCTGGCCCTGGGCCCTGACCGCTGCCCTCTTCGTCCTGACCGTCCGCGACCACCTGTGGCTGCCCGGCGCCGCATTGGGCCTGTTGGCGGGCACAACAGGCTTGCTCAGCGGTGTCGAAGCCTTCGCGTGGATGCCCTACGGCCTGGTCGCCACCGCCTTGGCCGTGACCGCCGCGACGAGCTGGACCTGGCTGCCCGCGGCCGCCGGAGTCGTCGGTGCCGCGGGCGTCTTCGTGGTCGCCCACAACGCCCAGGACCTCATGTCCATCGAGGGCCACGCGGAAGACAACGCGTTTCTGATCATCGTGGCCGCTCTGACCGCCACCGCCGCCTACACCACCTGGCGTTCCCGGCGCTGGCCGCAGGCGATCGCCCCGGCCCTGCTGCTGGCAGACGCGGTCCTCATGCTCACCGCAGAGGTCCCGCCGTACGTCACCCACGCCGCCCTGGCGGCCCTGATCGTCGTCCCCCTGGCCGCCACGATCACCACCGGCCGGGCAGCCGTGGCCGCCTACCTGGCCATCGCGGCCGGAATCCTCCTCAGAGCCAACGACTACGTCTCAGCCACCGAACCGACGTTCACCACCGTCGCCCACGTGACCTTGCCACTGGTCGCGGCTGTAACCGCCTACTTCTCGGCCTCGCGCTGAGCGGCCTTCCGCCGCTTCCCCTCGTGCATCGCGACCACCCGCGCCACGGGAATCGTGTGCCCCTGCGCGATCAGGTCGTCCGGCAACGTCTGAGGAGCGGGCATCAACGAGGACCAAGGGTCCCCGTCGAACCGGGTCCGCACGGTGAAGTCGGCCGGCGTGACATCGGCGAGCGACTCCCAGGGCACCGGGAACGAGATCGGCAACCCTTCCCGCAGCCGGGGCGAGTAGGCGGCCACCACCGTGGCGCCCCAGGCGCGGGTGGAGTCCAGGAAGACCTTCCCGCCCCGCTCGGCCCGGATGTAGGCCGTGGTGGCGAGGGAAGGATCGAGCTTCTCCGCGCGCACCGCCAAAGCCCGGGTGGCCGCGGCGACGTCGTCGGGCGAGTGCGCGACCAGCGGCACGAAGATGTGCACTCCCTTGGCCCCGCTGGTCTTCACCACCCCGGACAGCCCGGCGTCGGCCAGCGCCTCCCGCACCAGCAACGCCGTCCGCACGACCACGTCGAACCCGGCCCCCTCCGGCGGATCGACGTCCATGACCAGGTGCGTCTGCACGTGGTCCTCGCCGAAGTGGTCCCCGAGGTACAACGGCACGTGGTACTCGACGGCACGCTGGTTCGCGAACCACAGCAACGTCTGCTCGTCATCGCAGATGGCGTACCGGATCGTCCGGTGTGAGGCCTCGGCCCACACGTCGACCGTCCGCACGAAGGAAGGCGTGTACTTCGGGACGTTCTTCTGCATGAACGGGTCCTGCCCGCGCAGGACCCGCCACACCGACAGCTGCCGCCCGGCCAGCACCGGCACGAACCGCGCGGCCACGAACTCCAGGTACGCCACCAGGTCGCCCTTGAGCAGCCCGCCGAACAACGGCTGGTCCAAGGACGAGAACTTGACGGGACTACCGCTCATCGGGGACCTCCAGGGAGTCGCGGGCGGCCCACTCCAGCAGCGGCTCGATCGACCACACCGCGTCGTCGATCCCGGCGTGCAGGTCCCCCAGCGCGGCGAAGCGGGCGGGCACGGTCGCGATGGTGAAGTCGTGCGGGTCGACGTCCGGGATCTCGGACCACTCGATCGGCGTCGACACCGTCGCCTCGGGGTAGCCGCGCACCGAGTAGGCGCTCGCGATGGTGCGGTCGCGCGTGTTCTGGTTGTAGTCCACGAACACCAGCGACGGATCGCGGTCCTTGCGCCACCAGGTCGTCTCGACGTCGTCCGGCGCGCGCCGCTCCACCTCGTGCGCGAACGCCAGCGCGGCCTTCCGCACGTCCTGGAAGCCGTGGTCGGGCTTGATCCGCACGTAGACGTGCAACCCCTTGGAACCAGAGGTCTTGGGGAACCCGGTGGCGCCGAGTTCGGCCAGCACCTCCTGCACCACCAGGGCCACCCGCCGCACCCGGTCGAACGAGCAGGCCGGTCCGGGGTCGAGGTCGATGCGCCACTCGTCGGGCTTCTCGGTGTCCGCGGCGCGCGAGTTCCACGGGTGGAACTCCACAGTGGACATCTGCACCGCCCAGATCACGTCGGCCAGGTGCGTGACGCACAGCTCGTCCGCGTGGCGGTTGTAGCGCGGGAAGTGCACCCGCACGGTCCGCACCCACGGCGGCGCGCCGTTCGGAAGCCTCTTCTGGTGCACCTTCTCGCCCGTCACACCGGACGGGAAGCGGTGCAGCATGCACGGCCGTTCCCGCAACGCCCGGACGATCCCGTCGCCGACGGACAGGTAGTACCGCGCGAGATCCAGCTTCGTCTCGCCGCGCGCCGGGAAGTAGACGCGGTCGGGGTTGGAGATCCGCACGACGCGGTCCTCCACCTCTAGCTCCACAGCCGGAGACTGGCCCATGCCGCCACGCTAGCCGTTTCCAGTCGTTTCCTCAGCCTGAACGGTGGTTGCATCGGCGCGTGGCGTCCACACTCGATACCGGCCTCTGGTTCCGCGCGCTCACCGGGGCACCCGCGCACGCGCCCCGGCTCGTCTGCTTCCCGCACGCGGGCGGCGCGGCGAGCTGGTTCCAGCCGTTCGCCCAGCACTTCGAGGGTCGCGTCGAACTCCTCGCCGTCCAGTATCCCGGACGGCAGGACCGCAGGTCGGAGCCGTTGATCGACGACGTCAGAACGCTCGCCGACGAGATCGCGCCGAGGCTGCCGGCGGACCGCCCACTGCACCTGTTCGGGCACAGCATGGGCGCGATGGTCGCGTTCGAGGTGGCGCTGCGGCACGAACCGGCCCACCTGTTCGTCTCCGGCCGCCGCGCCCCGCACCTCGTCCGCGACGACCGGGTGCACCAGCGCGACGACGCCGGGCTGATGGCCGAGGTGCGCAGGCTCGCCGGCACGAACGCGAGCGTGTTCGACGACGAGGACATCGTCCGGATGGTGCTCCCGGCGATCCGCTCCGACTACCGCGCCGCCGAGACCTACCGCTACCGCCCCGGACCGGACCTGGCCTGCCCGCTGACGGCGCTGACCGGCGACGCCGACCCCAAGGCCTCGGTGGACGAGGTCGAGCAGTGGCGTGCGCGCACGACCGGGCCGTTCGCGGTGGAGGTCTTCCCCGGCGGCCACTTCTTCCTGTCCGACCACAGAAGCGCGGTCGCGAACGTCATCACCGCCGTGCTGTAGCTGGCCCGCGACGTGCTGCTGGTGGGAACGGGGGGAGTTGGACATCCCGTTCGTCCTCGGCTGAGCAAGGCCGGTGGGGGACGTTCTCGCGGGCATTCCCTAGTCCCGGAACTCCTACTTTGAAGCCATGAGCGAGATCCTGAGCGCCATCGAATCCGAAGACGCGGTGGCGCGGGACTTCGAGGCGCTGCCCGTGCCCGCGAGCTACCGCGCCGTGGTGGTCGAGGAGAGCGACGCCGAGATGTTCTCGGGGCTGCCGGCCCGGGAGAAGGACCCGCGGCGGTCGTTGAAGGTCCGCGAGGTCGCGACACCCGAGCTCGCGCCCGGCGAGGCGCTCGTCGCCGTGATGGCGTCCGCGATCAACTACAACACGGTCTGGACGTCGATCTTCGAGCCGGTCTCGACGTTCGGGTTCCTGAAGAGGCTGGGCGGCAAGCACCACCTGCCGTACCACGTCGTGGGCTCGGACCTGGCCGGCGTGGTGCTGCGCGTCGGTCCCGGCGTGTCGGTGTGGAAGCCGGGGGACCGGGTGGTCGCGCACTGCCTGGACGTGCCGCTGGAGCGTCCGGACGGGCACAACGACACGATGCTCGACCCGCAGCAGCGGATCTGGGGTTTCGAGACGAACTTCGGTGGCCTGGCCGACCTGGCCCTGGTGAAGGCCAACCAGCTGATGCCGAAGCCCGAGCACCTGACGTGGGAGGAGGCCGCCTCACCCGGTCTGGTCAACTCCACCGCGTACCGGCAGCTCGTGTCGACCAACGGCGGCAACATGAAGCAGGGCGACACGGTCCTGATCTGGGGTGCCTCGGGCGGGCTGGGTTCCTACGCCACGCAGTTCGCGTTGAACGGCGGTGCGACCCCGGTGTGCGTCGTGTCGTCGCCGGAGAAGGCGGAGCTGTGCCGGGCGATGGGGGCCGAGCTGATCATCGACCGGTCCGCCGAGGGCTACGAGTTCTGGAAGAACGAGCACGAGCAGGACCCGCGCGAGTGGAAGCGGTTCGGCGCGAAGATCCGCGAGCTGACCGGCGGCGAGGACCCGGACATCGTGTTCGAGCACCCCGGCCGCGAGACGTTCGGCGCGTCGGTGTTCGTGGCGCGCAAGGGCGGCAAGATCGTGACGTGCGCGTCGACCTCCGGGTACCTGCACCAGTACGACAACCGCTACCTGTGGATGAACCTCAAGCACATCGTGTCGTCGCACTTCGCGAACTACCGCGAGGCGTGGGAGGCGAACCGGTTGGTCGCCAAGGGGAAGATCCACCCCACACTGTCCAAGGTGTACTCACTCGACGAGACCGGGCAGGCGGCCTTCGACGTCCACCGCAACGCCCACCAGGGCAAGGTCGGCGTGCTCTGCCTCGCTCCGGCCGAAGGGCTCGGCGTGCTCGACCACGAACTGCGCGGCAGGCACCTCGCCGCGATCAACCGGTTCCGCTGACCGGCGTCACTCCGACTCGGCTTCGAGGCGCGCCTTCTCCGCCAGGCGTGCCTCTTCGGCCTTGAACTCCTTGAAGGTGTTGCGCTCCCGGACCAGCCAGTCCGGGTTCTCCTCCTTCAGGGCGTTGATCTGCTCGGTGGTCAGCGCCTCGGTGATGCCGGCGCGCACCAGGCCGCTGGTCGAGATGCCGAGCTTCTGCGCGATCAGCTGCTTGGGGTGCGGGCCGTTGCGGCGCAGGTCCGCGAGCCACTGCGGCGGGTTGGCCTGCAGTTCGTTGAGCTCGTCGCGCGACACGACACCCGCCTGGAACTCCTCGGGAGTGGCTTCCAGGTACACGCCGAGCTTCTTCGCGGCGGTGGCGGGTTTCATGGTCTGCTCGGCCTTCATGACGCCCAAGGGTAATGGCACAGGGAGCAACGGCTGCGTCCGGTAGCCTCAGCGCGTGACCGGATCGTTCACGCTCGCGTACGTCCCAGGCGTGACGCCGGGCAAGTGGGCGGGGGTCTGGCAGGAACGCCTGCCGGAGACCCCGCTGACCCTCGTGCAGGTGACCGTCGCCGAAGCCGCCGCGAAGGTGCGCTCGGGCGAGGCCGACGCCGCGCTGCTCAGGCTGCCCGGCGACCGCGAGGACCTGCACGCGATCCCGCTCTACACCGAGACCACGGTCGTCGTGTTCCCGAAGGACCACGAGTTCGCCGCGGCCGACGAACTGTCCCTTGAGGACCTCGCCGGGCAGGTCCTGTGGCAGCCGCTCGACGACCCGCTCGGCTGGGACGAGGTCCCGGGCCAGGCGCCGGTCGAACGGCCGGAGACCACCGCGGACGCGATCCAGGTCGTGGCGGCGGGCGTCGGGGTGCTGGTCGTGCCGCAGTCGCTCGCGCGGCTGCACCACCGCAAGGACCTGAAGTACGTGCCGCTCACCGACGCGCCGCAGTCCCGCGTCGCGCTGTCGTTCCCGATCCGCGACGAGAACCCCGAACTCGTCGAGCACATGATCGGCATCGTGCGCGGCCGCTCGGTCAACAGCACGCGCGGTCCCGCACCCGAACAAGCCAAGCAGGCCAAGCAGAAGCAGGCCCCCGGGCAACAGCGGCGACGCGGTCCCGCACCCGCGCAGAAGAAGCAGCCCGCCAAACGCGCGAAACCCCGCCGCGGCCGCTAGCCGAGCACGAACGCCGGGACTCCAGGGGAAAACCTAGAAGCGGCGCGCACCGAATTGTGGGGGACGGGCCCTCCTGCGACGCTCGTGGCCGACCCGTCATGCCCGCGCTCCGGGGGAACGCGGTGGTGCCTCGACCGCACCCACCGCGCCGCGGCACGGCGGTTTCTCGGCGAGAGGTACTCATCATGACCGGGACGTCCGACGGCAGTGTTACCAGGGCGAGGCTTGCGGGCCTGGTAGAGCGGGACGGCCACTGGGCCGCCCTGGACGCGCTGCTGGCGGATTCCCTGTCAGGATCCGGCAAGGTCGCTCTGCTCACCGGCCCGGTGGCCTCCGGCAAGACCGAGCTGCTGCACGCGTTCGGCGAGGCCTGCGGCGTGCTGTTCGTGAAGGCGACCTGTTCGGCGTTCGAACGCGACCTGCCGCTGGGCGTGGTGAGTCAGGTCTTCCACCCGCTGGACGTTCCCGAGCCGGTGGGTTCCCTGCTGGACGTCGCGGCCCGTGCGGCGGACGGTCCCAGTGCGCACCAGCTGCACGCGCTGTGCCTGGCGTTGCTCGACCTGGTGGCCGACAGGCCGTTGGTGATCGGCATCGACGACGTGCAGCACGCCGATCCCTCGTCGCTGCACTGGCTGCTCTACCTGATCCGCCGGCTGGGACAGGCGAAGGTGTTGCTGGTGCTGACCGAGACCGCCTCGCCGCGGGCCGCGCACACCGAACTGCACACGGAGTTGTTGCGGCATCCGCACCACCGGGAGGTGCGGCTGGCGCCGCTGGCGTCCGTGGACCTCCTGTTCGAGTCCGGTGCCGGCGAGGCGATGGCCCTGTCCGGCGGCAATCCGTTGCTGGTGCGGGCGTTGCTGGACGATCAACGCCTCGGCAGGCCGCGCGACGACGGCGCTCTGGTGATCGGACCCGGCTACCGGCGCGCCCTGGTCAGCTGTCTGCACCGCTGCGAGAACCCCGTGCTGGCGGTGGCGCGGGCCCTGGCCGTGACCGGCGAACAGGCCACCGCGGAGTCCCTGGGACGGCTGGCCGGTGCCGACGCCGAGACCGTGGCGTCCGCCCTGGACGTGATGAACCAGGCCGGGTTGCTGGCGGACGGCTGGTTCCGCGACCCCGCCGCCCGCGACGCGGTGCTGGACGACCTGTCCACTCAGGACCGTAAGGACATGTACCTCGGGGCGGCTCTGCTGCTGCACGACGAAGGCGCGCCCGCGATCGAGATCGCTCCGCACCTGGTGATGGCCGACCACTCCGGGAGCCACTGGACGGTGCCGGTCCTCGAGGAGGCGGCCGAGCACGCGTTGCGCGACGAACAGGTCGACACCGCCCTGCGCTACCTGGAGCTCGCTCACCGGGCGTGCGCCGACGTCCACGGGCGGGCGGCGATCGCGGCGAAGCTGATGCGCGTCGAGTGGCGGGTCAACCCGTCGGCCGCGGGGCGCCGGCTGGGCGCGGTGGTGCCGGCGTTGCGGTCCGGTCAGGTCTCCGACCACGACGCGGCGCTGCTGGTGCGGCCGATGCTGTGGAACGGCCAGGTCGTCGAGGCCACCGAGGCGATGGACCGGGTGCGCCGGGCGTCGTCCGCCGGCGCCGGCCTGCGGGCGATGGAGCTGTGGCTCGCGTGCTCGCACCCGACGCTGGCCCGGCGCAACCCCGGCCCCGACACGGTGAAGAGCCGGACCGTGAGCCTGACCTCCGGTCCGATGCTGAAGGCCGTCACGGCGCTCGCGAGCGTGCTGACCTGCGGCAACAACGCCGGGGCCGCCACCGACGCCGAGCACGTGCTGCAGGCGGCGCGGCCGTCGGACTCCGGGTGGTGGGGGCCGGAGTCGGCGGTGCTCGCGTTGCAGGCGCTGGTGTACGCGGACCGGCTGGACGTCGCCGGGCCGTGGTGCGACCGGCTGCTGGACGAGGCCCGGGCCAAGAACCTCGCCGTGGCCGGCTCGTTCTTCTCCTGCGTGCGGGCCGAGGTGTCGCTGCGCCGCGGTGACCTGACCGCGGCCTTCGACCACGCGCGGACCGCCCTGGACCTCATGCCCGCCGGCGGGTGGGGCGTCGGGGTGGGGATGCCGCTGGGGATCCTGATCGGCGCGGCCACCAGGATGGGCCGGCACGAGGACGCGGCCTCGTTCCTGGAGCAGCCGGTGCCCGAGGCGATGTTCCAGTCGCGGTACGGGCTGCACTACCTGCACGCGCGCGGCCACCACTACCTGGCGACCTCCCGGCACTTCGCGGCGGTGGCCGACTTCCTGTCCTGCGGCGAGCTGATGACCTCGTGGGGCGTGGACCAGCCGGGGGTCGTGCCGTGGCGGACGTCGGCCGCCGAGGCCTGGTTGCTGCACGGCGCCAACCGGGACGAGGCGAAGCGGCTGATCAACGAGCAGCTGACCCGGCTGGGACCCGGCGCGTCGCGGACCCGAGGAGTGGCGTTGCGGTTGCTGGCGGCGGCGAGCCAGCCGCACCACCGGCCGCAGCTGCTGCAGGACGCGGTGGTGGTCCTGGAGGAGCACGGCGACCAGTACGAGCTGGCGCGTGCCCTGGCCGACCTGTCCAAGGCGCACCAGGCGTTGCGGGAGCACCGGCGGGCCTGGACGGTGGCGCGGCGGGCCTGGCACGTGGCGAACCTGTGCGACGCGGCGGAGTTGCGCGAGGAGATGCTGCCGTCGCGGGCGAAGGCCGACGAGGACGCGGTGGCGGACGAGAAGCCCGTGGACCCGATCGCGACGCTGACCGACGCGGAACGGCGGGTCGCGGCGCTGGCCGCCGTCGGGTACACGAACCGGGAGATCGCCTCGAAGCTGTACATCACGCCCTCGACGATCGAGCAGCACCTGACCAGGGTGTACCGGAAGCTGAACGTGAAGTACCGGAAGGACCTGCCGGCGGACCTGCACTCGTACCTGCCGAGCACCGCCTGAGCCCACCGCCTCGTCCGACCGGGCAGACTTCGGCGGAGGATCCCGCCGGCATTCCGCGACGTTCGCCGTCCGCACCGCGAAAGGCCGCCGCCCGCGATCTGTCGAATCTGGTCGTTTCCTGCCAGATGTGCTCAGGAAAGGTGCTGTGCGGCAAGGCATCGGCACGATCGCAAACCCGGCGCGATCATCGTCGCCACCACGCCGGGGACTTTTCCGTCCCGGACTGTGAGAACGCCACGGGCCGCGAGCGCGACGTCGTCGGGCCGCGTTTCCGACGAACCCACCCGGCGGTGAAGTGGCTGCACAGGACCGGCGTGCCCCACCCGGCTGAGCCGTTCGCCCTTCTCGGCGTTATTGGTCCTGGCGACTCGCGGGCGATTCCGCAGATGCTCGCCGCCGCCCCGCGGACCTGTCAGCCAACGTGCGCCGGGGAACTGCCCGGGTTCGCCGCCGGTGGCCGACTCGGGTACGGGCCGGACAGCGGGTCGCGGCTCGCGAACAATGCGAAAGTGAGGGATTCCCGAGCCTGAAATGCCGTACAACGACATCTGACAGCACGTCATTCGCAGAAGGGGAGCCATTGCCGATGACCGAGGAGATCGGCGCGGGACGGCGGCACGTGGCGATCTTCGCCAATCCCGCGCAGGGGCAGGCGCTGCCGGCGCTCGCGGTGATCGAGGAACTGGTGCGGCGCGGCTACCGCGTCACCTACGCCACCTCGTCCGAGGTCGCCGCCCGTCTCTCGCTCAGCGAGGCGACCGGGGGCAGGTGGGACGTGGTGGGCTTCCTCGACGACAGCGCGGCGCCGATCTCGCTGGCACGCGGGTACTTCGCGGGCGACCTGCCGGACCACGTCGTCTACGAGAGCACCGCCGTCGAGGTCGCCCGCGCCGCCGCCGGGACGCGGGACGGCCCGCCCGCCGACGACTTCGTGGACACGGCCTTCGGTGAGTTCCTCACGCGGTTCGGGCTCGCGTTTCTGCTCGAGAAACCGGGCCTCTACCGGGTTGTGCCCGGCCGCGCGGTGGCGTATTAGTTCACTGACTGGAACCTGCGGTGGATTCGCTACCCGTGGAGGGCGAAACACCGTGCCCGACTTTGCCACTTGCCACGCGGAGTTTGCGGTCCTGTCACCTGAGGCATTTATCCTGGAGTCCTGGGTCTTTCTTCGAGCCTGAGGCGGTGGGCGGTGGACGAGCAGCCGGAGCTCATCGGTCGTGAGAGCGTGCTCACCGCTGTGGCCCACCAGACGACCGCCGCCCGCCGTGGCCGGGGTGCGCGGGCCGTGCTCGTCCGCGGGGGCCGCGGGTGCGGCAAGTCCGCTGTTCTGGGCAGGGTCGCCGCCACCGAGTCGAAGGCGGGGACGACGGTGCTGAGCGCCGGTGGGCGGGGCGAACGCCGGCCGCTCGCCGTCGCGCGCAGGCTGCTCGCCCAGGCGGGGGTGCGGGTCCCGGAACTCGCCGACCCGTCCGCCGCCACCTTCCACCGCGTGTACCGCGGCATGTGGCGCGACGTGGTGGCGTTGTCGCAACGCTCGCCCGTCTGCCTCGTCATCGACGACCTGGACGCCTGCGACGACGCGACCGTGCACTGGGCCGACTTCGTGGTGCGCAGGCTCGGTGACGAACCGGTCAGCCTGGTGCTGTCGCACGACCGCGCGGTGCAGGCCGATCTCGCCAGCGCGCACGTGGTGGACCTCCCGCCGCTCACCGCGCCGCAGGTGGTCGACATGATCTCCACGACCCTGGACTTCCCGCCGGACGCCGGGTTCACGAGCCTGTGCCTCGAACTCTCCGGCGGGGTCCCGAGCCACCTCGCGACCGTGCTCGCCGACATCCGCGCCGCACGCGCGTTGCGCCAGGAGTCCGTCGAGCTCGTGGCCGCACGCCGGTTGCGCGACCAGCCCGCCCACCTGCGCGCCATCGCCGCCGCGCTCGTCGTCGTCGACCGCGAGGAACTCGTCGGCCCGCTCGCCGGGGTGTCCGAGCGCGTCGCCGAGACCGGCATCTCCGCGCTGCGCCGCCAGCACCTGCTGGGCGACGGCCTGCCCGAGCACGTCCGCGCCTGGTACCGGGCGGGCGTGCTCGACGTGCTCGACCCGGCCGAGGTCGTCGACCTGCGGCACCGCGCGGCCGTCGTGCTCGACGAGTCGGGGCACGACGCGCGGGCGGTCGCGGACCAGCTCGTGCACCTGCCCGCCGTCGACGCGCCGTGGATGTCGCAGGTCCTGCACGAGGCCGCGGCGGGCGGACGGGCGCAGGACGCGTCGAGGTACCTGCGCCGGTTGGTGGAGCTGCACCCGGACGACATCGAACTGCGGGTGAACCTCGCGACCGAGCTGTCCCGGCACGACCCCGCCCAGGCGTGCGAACACCTCGCCGCAGCGTTCCACCGCACCACCGACCCGGACCTGAGGGCCGCCGTCGCCGTCAAGCACGCGCTGACCGGGCGGACGCGCACGTTCCTGCGCCTGGCCCGCGATCCCGCGCTGCCCGAGGACCTCACCACGCTGCTCGACGCCGTGCAGCTGTCGATCGACCTCGACGACGCGCACACCGCCGCGGCCGCCGCGCGGAACGCCACGCCACCGCCCGCGTGCGACACGACCGCCCAGCGCTGCCTGCTCGGCGTCGTCGCCGAAGCCACCATGCGCGGCGGCGGCGCGGTGCACGAGGCCGTGGGCCACGCACGGGCCGCGCTCGCCGACTCCGACGCGCTGACCGACTGGTCGATGCTGTCCGCCGCGGCCGTCCTGCGGGTGGCCGGGCACAGCGCGGACGCGCTCGCCGTCCTCGACCGGGCCGTGGACGCCTTCTCCTGCAACGGGGACTCGCTCGCGCTGTGCCGCTCGCTGTTCCAGCGGGCGCTCGCCCACATGTCGCTGGGCGACCTCCAGCGGGCCACCGCGGACGCGGCCGCGGCGGTCCAGGCCGTGCGCGACGGCGACTGGGACCTGCCCAGGGCGACGATCCTGCTGGCGTGGCTGTCGGTGCAGACCGGCGACACCCCGCTCGCGGAGCGGCTGCTCGGCGAGGTCGACGAGGACGACATCCGGCACCTGACGCCGGCCCACCGCGAGTACCTGCGCGCGTCCGCGTGGCTCGCGTACACCCGGGGCGGGCTCGCGGTGGCGGCGGAACGGATGGCGGCCTGCCAGACGGTGCTGACGGCCGTCGGCATGAGCGACCCCAGCGCGTTGCCGACGTGGATCGACATCGTCCAGGTCCTCACCGAGGCGGGCCACGACGCGTCGGCCGCCGTGCGCGAGGTGGACCGGCTCGCCAGGGCGTGGCCGTCCCGCGAAGCAGCCGCGTTCTCGCTGCTGGCCAGGGCCTACACGACGACGGGGCACGGCGCGCTGGACATGGCGAAGGCCGCCTCGGACGGGTTCGCCGCCGTGCCGTCGCTGCTGCAGCAGGCCCGCACCGAACTGCTGCTCGGCACGCGGCACACCGAGTTCGAGCAGCCCAAGCAGGCGCGCACGCACCTGCGCGCGGCCGTCGGGCTCGCGTTGCGGGCGGGCAGTCGTCCCCTCGCGGACTCCGCCAGGGCGTTGCTGCTCGGCGCCGGCGGGCGGATGCGCGTGCCGTCCACCGCGGACGGCATGGCGGTGCTGACCGCGAGCGAGCGCAAGGTCGTGGAGCTGGCCGCGTCCGGTGCGACGAACCGGGTCATCGCCGAACGCCTGTCCGTGACGCTGCGGACGGTCGAGGTGCACCTGACCCGGGCGTACCGCAAACTCGGGATCTCCAGCCGTGCGGAGCTGGCGGACCACCTGGCCTCGTGATGACGCTGCTCGAACGCGCCGACGACCTGCGCCTGCTCACCGGCGCCCTGGAGCGCGTCCGCGCGGGTCGCGGCGACCGGATCGTCATCGCCGGGCCGCTCGGGTCCGGCAAGTCCGCGCTGCTCGCCGCACTGGCGGACCGGGCGGAGGACTGCCACGTCCTCACCGCCACGTGTTCGTTGCTGGAGCGGGACTTCGCGTTCGGCGTCGCCCGGCAGCTGTTCGACCCGGTGCTGGCGGGCGGCTGCGCGGACCTGCTCACCGGACCCGCCGGACTCGCGCGGCCGGTGTTCGAGGAGGACACGGCGGACGACTCGGCGTTCGCCGTGCAGGACGCGGCGAACAGCGGTCTCATCGCGCTGACCCGCGCGATGAGCGCGCGACGGCCGGTCCTGCTGCTGATCGACGACCTCCAGTGGGTCGACGAACCGTCCCGGCGGTGGCTCGTCGCGCTGTCGGCGACCCCGGGCGACCACCCCGTCCTGCTCGTCGTCGCCACCCGCGACGTCGAGAGCGGCTTCCTCGAGTGCACCGCGATCCGGCCGGAACCGTTGTCGCGGGGCGCCATCGCGAAGCTGGTCGAGCAGCGCACCGGCCGGCGTCCCGACGACGAGTTCGTGGCCGCCTGCCACGCGGTCACCGACGGCAACCCGATGTTCCTGCGCGCGGTGCTCCAGCACATCACCAGCCCGTCCGCCGACCAGGTGCCGCACGTCCTCGAACTGCGGCCCGCCCGGCTGCGCGAACGGCTGGTGCGCGACTTCGCCGCGCAGCCGCGGCACGCGCAGGACTTCGCGCGGGCGGTGGCCGTGCTCGGCGACGACGAACTGGCCGGGCGGCTCGCCGGGCTCACCGAGGCGCAGGCGGCGCAGGCGCAGCGGATCCTCGACCAGGCCGGGCTCGTGCTGAGCCGGCCGGTGATCAGGGACGCCATCGAGGAGTCCATGCCGGTCGCCGAACGCGAGGACTGGCAGCACCGGGCCGTGAAGGTGTTGCACGACAACGGGAGGCCCGCCGAACAGGTCGCCGCACGGCTGCTCGCGGCCGGGTCCGCGCACGGGCGGTGGGCGGTCGAGACGCTCGGTGAGGCCGCCGCGACCGCGTTGCGCCGGGGTGCTCCCGAGGTCGCCGCGCGGTACCTGCGGCGCGCGTTGCGGGACGTGCCCGCGGAGTCCGAGCAACGCGCGCGGCTGCTCGTCGACCTCGCGACCGCGGAACGGTTCTTCGACCCGGCCGCGTCCGTCCGGCACATCACGGCCGCCGTGCCGCTGTTCCGGACGGTCGAACAACGGGCCGCGGCGCTCGTGCGGATCGCGCCCACCGCGCTCGGGTCCGCGCCCCGGCCCGTGCGCGACCTGATCGACGACGTCGCCGCGAGCCTCGGCCACGACCAGGAGCTCGCGCACCGGCTGGAGGCGCGGCAGCGGTACGTGTGGCACTCCGATCCCGCGCTGCTCGCCGACTCCGCCGAACGCCTCCAGCAGATCGGCGGCACGACCCCCGGCGAACGCGAGCTCCAGATCGTGCTGCTCGAAGCCGCGATGCTCACCGCGCGGCTGCCCGCGCACCGGGTCGCGGACATCGGGCTGGCCGTGCTGAAGCAGGAACCACCCCATCCTCGGCAGGTGCACACCGCGCTGCCGCTGCTCATCAAGGTGCTCGCCACCGCGGACGCCGCCGCCGAGACCGTGCCGTGGCTCGACCAGGCGTTCGCGCAGGCGGGCGGCAGCGTCGAGCAGGCGTTGATCCTCGCGCAGCAGTCGTTCGTGCACATGCACCTCGGCCGGCCGGGGGAGGCGCGCGCGGCGGCCGAACGCGCGGTCGACCTCGCCGTGCTCGACTGGCGCGGCGACACCACGACCGCCGCGGTCGGGCTCATGGCCGTCGCGATCGACCTGCGCGAACCCGACCTGATCGCGCGGGTCGTCGCGTCCCGGCCCGACCGAGACGAACCGCCGGGCGTCGAGGCCGTGTACCGGATGCTGCACGCGGCGGGCGCGGCCACGGCGGGCGACTACCGGCAGGCGCTCGACCACCTGCTCGACTGCGGGCGCGTGTTCGACGCCATCGGCTGGCGCAACCCGGTGCTGCTGCCGTGGTGCGTGCTGACCGCGCGGCTGCACGCGCAGCTCGGTGATCTGGCGGCCGCACAGGACTTCGCCGCGCAGGCGTGGGAGCGGGCCGTGGAATGGGGTGCGCCGCTCGGCGTCGGACGGGCGTTGTGCATGCTCGGCCGCTACACGCCCGGTGCCCAGGGGCTCGGCATGGTGCGTGAGGCCGTCGAGGTCCTGCACGCGAACCCGTTCGAACGGGCCAAGGCGTTGCTCCAGCTCGGCGCGCGCGAACGGGCCGATGGCTCGGGATCGGGGCAGCAGCACCTCCGGCTGGCGTATCAACTCGCGGTGGAGAGCGGTGCGCAAAGGCTCGCGTCTCGAATCGCGCGGGAACTCGACGGTAATTCGCCCGGCACGGTCGTGGTGCTGACCCGCGCCGAGTACAAAGTGGCGCGGCTCGTCGTCCGCGGCCTCACCAACGCCGAAATCGCCGAAGAACTCGACGTGACGTCCCGCGCGATCGAGAAGCACCTCACCAACTCGTTCCGCAAGCTCGGCATCCGCCGCCGCACGGAACTGCCGGGCGCACTCGCGCGGGCCTGTCCTCCCACCGCTTAACGCGGGCGCAACATCTACGAATTTCTTGTGCCGCCATCCCTCATAGTTGAGTGGCACCTCAGTTACCGCGCTGTGGCGTCTCGATCGGCTGACGCGACATCTTCGCAGCTCAGGGTAGCTCTTGAGGCATCAGGTGAGACGCACCCGAAACGTCCGACCGAAAGACGTGGACGCCTCCCCGAACCCCTGCCCCGCGCCCACCACAACATCGGGGCACACACCTCCAAGCTCGGTGACCCGGCTCGCTGACTCTTCCTACGATTCACCCAGTCGAGGTCGAAAACCAGAAATAAACCTAGTTCGCCTCGCGCCGCCTCAAGTTTCTCTTCCGCCCGTCCGGTCGCACCGCGGACACGGAAAAGCCGAGTTCTACGAGATCGAGAGGGAATCAGTCCGATGTACACCGCTGCCGCAGGAACGTTCGTCACTGACCGCACCGCCGGCGTTCCGGACGCCGACGTGTTCCGCTCCCTGCTCGAACGCTCCGGACTCTGTCTCGCCCGCCTGGACCTCCAGCTGCGCGTGGTCGAGGCGAACGACGACTTCGTGAAGCAGTTCGGCCACTCCCGCGAGTCGCTGGTGGGCACCAGCTTCTACGAGCTGCTGCACCCCGGCGTGCACGGCCCGATGCGCAAGCAGTTCGACCGCCTCGTCGACGGCCACCGCCAGCGCTTCGTCGAGCACCTCGCGGGCATCGGCCCGCACCACGCCGTCTTCACCGGTGACATCACCGGCATCGCCGTCCACGACGTGCACGGCGACCTGGTGCAGTTCGTCGTCGTCGTGAACCCGGAGAAGGGCGAGCAGCCCAACGCCGTCGTGGTCGACCGCAACCGCATCCTCACCGAGCTCGACGCCCGCATCCTCGAGGGCATCGCCACCGGCGTGTCCACCGTGCGGCTCGCCTCGCGCCTGTTCCTGTCGCGGCAGGGCGTCGAGTACCACGTCGGCACCATGCTGAAGAAGCTCAAGGCCCCCAACCGCGCGGCGCTGGTGTCGCGCGCCTACAGCCTGGGCGTGCTGAGCGTCGCCAGCTGGCCGCCCGTGGTCTCCGCCGACTACATCAAGTAGGACTCGCACCACGACCGGACGGATGCTCGGGGAAGGCCGGAGAATGCGCGCAGCCGTGGTCACGGGACTCGGGTCCTGGCTCCCGCCGCGGGTGGTCACCAACGACGAGCTGACCGCGCGGCTCGACACGACCGACGAGTGGATCCGGTCCCGGATCGGAGTCGTCACCCGGCACGTCGTAGCCCCGGGAACGGCCACCTCGGACCTGTCGGTCGAGGCGGCGCGGCGGGCGTTGCGGTCGGCGGGCGTGCCCGGCGCGGGCGGCGTCGTCCTCGCGACCACGACGCCGGACCGGCCGTGTCCCGCGTCGGCACCGGAGATCGCGTCCCGGCTCGGCCTGGTCGACGTGCCCGCGTTCGACATCGCCGCCGTGTGCACGGGCTTCGTGTACGGGCTGGGCGTCGGCGCCGGGCTGATCACGGCCGGCACCGCGGACAGCCTGCTGGTCATCGGCGGCGACGCCTACTCGACGATCCTCGACCCGCGGGACCGCACCACCTCCGTCATCTTCGGCGACGGCGCGGGCGCGGTGGTGCTGCGGGCCGGGTCCCCGGACGAACCGGGCGCGCTCGGGCCGTTCGACCTCGGTTCGGACGGCGCGCGGTCCGACCTGATCACCGTGCGGGCCGGCGGGTCGCGCCAGCGGTCGTCGCGTGACGCCGTGCCGCCGCCCGGCGACGAGTTCTTCCGGATGGAGGGCCGCGAGGTCTTCGCGAACGCCGTCGCCCGCATGGCGGAGGCCTCGCGCAACGCCGTCAAGCGGCGCGGCTGGGCCGTGTCCGAGGTGGACCGGGTGATCGCGCACCAGGCCAACGTCCGCATCCTCGACGCCGTGTCGGCGGAGCTCGACGTGCCGCGCGAGAAGTTCGTCTCCAACATCGCCGACGTCGGCAACACCTCCGCCGCGTCGATCCCGCTGGCCCTCGCGCACGGGGTGCGGACGGGCGAGCTGCGCGCCGGGCAGAAGGTGCTGCTGACGGCGTTCGGCGGCGGCCTCACCTGGGGCGCCACGACGCTGGTGTGGCCGGAGCTGAGCCTGGCGGAGTGAGCTTCGTGGCACACGGCCGGGAGGACAGTCCTCCCGGCCGTTTTCGGTTGTCCGCTGGGGATCTCAGCGCTGCGCCGGCACCGCGGGCATGCCCACGCGGACCCGGCGGGCGAGCTGGGCCGGGGCGGTCAGGAAGATGCTCTTGCGCTCGATCGCGATCCATCCGCGCTGGGCGAAGTCCGAGAGCGTCTTGTTCACGGTGTCGCGGCGTGCCCCGATGTACTGGCCGAGCTCCTCCTGGGTGAGGTCCTCGATCATCAACGGCGCCCCGCGGCGGTCGGCCGAGAACCGGCCCGCCAGACGCAGCAACGCTTTCGCGATCCGCGCCGGGGCGTCCAGCTGCACCACGTCCATGCGCATCTGGTGCGACTCGCGCTGGCGGCGGGCGACGCAGCCCAGCAGCCGGTCGGTGATCTCCGGGCACAGCGCGAGCCACTTCGTGAGGTCGGCGCGCGCGATCCGGCCCGCCCGCACGTCGGTGATCGCGACCGTCGTCGACACCGACGGCGCCGCGTCGAACAGCGTCGGTTCCACCAGCAGGTCGCCCTGGCAGTGGAAGTCGAGCACGAGCTCGCGGCCGTCGGGGGAGGTGCAGCACGTCTTGGCCTTGCCCGAGCGCAGCACGTACAGGTGCTCGGTGGGGGCGCCGAGCCGCAGCAGCACGTCACCGCGGCCGAACTCGACGGGGTCGAGCGCCTGCGCGAACTGGCGCCACGCCTCGTTCGACGGGCTGAGGATCGGCGGCCGCGCCGGGGCGAGCAGCTGAGGTGCCATGCGTCCGACGTTAGGGCGGGTGGCACTGGCGTTGCGCTGGACAACACCTGGGGATTTCCCCACTGCTGCCGCTGCGATCCTGCAACGGGGGAGAGGGGAGCGCGCCCGTGCCGTTCGACGTCGGTCGCCTGCTGCACGAGGAGTTCCTCGCCGTCTACCGCGCCGCCGCCGCGGACGCCGACGGCTGGGAGGACGCCGCCGTCACCGCCGCGCACCGCGCCGGGTCGCGGCTGCGAGCCGCGAAAACGCCTGTCCCGCAGGTGGTCGCGGCCCTGCGGGCCGCCGACGGGGTGCTCACCGAGACCGTGCTGGACGGCGGCGGGGACGCCCGTGCCGTCGCCGCCGCCGGAACCGCGCTGGCCGCAGAGCTGATGTCCGCGTTCTGCGCGGCCGAGGACGGACTGGCGGACGCGGTCCTCGCCGGGGACGCGCCGGACTCCGCCGCCGCGTCCTACGCGGTCGTCGCGGTGCGCGGAGCGTTGCCGGAGAACGTGGTAAACGCTTTCCGTCGACGCGGGACAGTGCTGCTCTCGTCATCGGGTCACCTGCTGCTGCCGGTCGCGGAACCGGCCGCGCTCGCCGCGTGCCGGAGCGTGTGCGCCGAACTCGGCGGCGAGGTGTGGCTGAGCGTCGCCGGACGCCCCGCCGCGCGCGTTGCGCTGGCGCGCGAGGAGGCCGACGAGATCGACGCGCTGGTGGCGTCGCTCGGGAGACCGCCCGGCGTGTACCGGATCGACGACGTGCTGTTCGAGAGCGCGATGACGGACACCCGGGAGGTGCGCGACGAACTGGACAGGGTCGTCGCGCCGCTGCTGGCGAACCCCGTGCTGGTGGACACGGTCCTGGCGCTGCTGGAGGCCGGCGGCAACAGGGCTTCAGCTGTCAAGAAGCTGTTCATCCACCGCAGCACCATCGACTACCGGCTGTGGCAGGTCGAGCAGCTCACCGGACTGAGCCCGGTCAACCCACGTGACCTCGCCGTTCTCGGCACGGCGATCGGCATGGGCCGCGCGAACGCCTGGGGCTGAACGACTTCAGTCGATCTTGGGCAACGTCAAGCCTCCCTCAAGCGGGCTGTGCGGGCCGCAGGTGTTTCCCTAGCGTTTTCGGCGGGACACCCGCGGCGACACCCGAGGAGGCGACGCGTGACCACCGTGCTGGACAGCGGGCTGCTGGGAGACTTGCTGCGGGACATCCTCAGCCCGTTCGACCTCCCGCCGGTCGAGGACGTGGCGACCCGCCGGCAGCTGGCCGGGACGCTGCTTTCGGGACGGGACAACGGAAGTTCCGACGGACTGGCGCTCTCGTACGCGGTGGTCGCGTACTGCGCGTCCACAGAGGACCCCTGCGCTCTGGTCGTCGAGGCGTTGCGCGACAACCACGACGCGCTCGTGCTCGACGGCGTGTACGGCGGGTACGCGCTGCTGCCGTGCCCGCAGGACGACCAGGTCGCGCTGGCCCGCGCGCTGCACGACCGGCTGGGCGCGGACGTCTGGATGGCCGTGTCCTGGGCACCCCGCCGCGACCTCGCCACCGCCCGCGCGACGGCCGAGGACGTCCTGCGGATCGCGTTCGGTCGCCCGCCCGGTGTCTACGAGCTGCGGGACGTGCTCGCGGACTTCGCGGTGCTGCGCCGGCCGCACGTCGCCGCGCGGCTGACCCGCATGATCGAACCGGTGGTGGCGGAACCGATGTTGCTGGACGCGCTGCGGGCGTTCCTCGCCGAGGACGGCAACCGCACGGCCGCGGCGCGCACGCTCGACGTCCACCGCAGCACCCTCGACCACCGCCTGCGGCTGATCGAACGGCTCACCGGCTGCCGTCCGACCTCGCCGCGGGCGTTGCTGACGCTGAGCGTCGCGCTCACCGCTCACTCAGCGCCGGAAGTGCCGCTGCCGCGCACTCACTGATTGCGCGCGGCGACCTGCTCGCGCAGCCGGTCCTCCTGCGCCTGGATCTCCGGCGTCAGTGCGTCGCCGAACGCCTCGGGGCCGTGGATCTGGCGGATCTCGACCTCGCCCTCGGAGAACGGCGCCTTCTTCAGCCACTCCACGGCGTCCTGCAGGCTCGGCAGCTCCCAGATCCAGAAGCCCGCGATGAGTTCCTTGGTCTCGGTGAACGGACCGTCGATGACCGTCGTCGCGCCCTTGCCGTCGAACGCGACCCGCGCGCCCTTCGCACTCGGGTAGAGGCCGTCACCCGCGAGCATCACCCCGGCCTTGACCAGCTCCTCGTTGTAGTCGCCCATCTCGGTGAGCTCCTCGGTCGTCGGCATCCTGCCGCTCTCGGAGTCCTCGTTGGCCTTGACGATGACCATGAACCGCATCTCGATCTCCTTCGCGTCCGGTGCGTTTCTACCCAGGCGTCGATCGGGGTCCCCGCTGTTTCGACCGACTCGCGGGAATTGTGACCGGCGTCACAGGGTTAGTGTTGGAGGCATGCGCGAAGACGTCGACTGGATCCTCGAGAACTGCCAGGTCTGGGCCGTCGTGGGGCTCTCGGACAACCCGTCCCGCGCGGCCCACGGCGTGGCGCGGTTCCTCCAGCAACGCGGCAAGAAGATCGTGCCCGTGCACCCGTCCGCCGAGACCGTGCACGGCGAGCAGGGCTACGCCACGCTCGCCGACATCCCGTTCCCGGTCGACGTCGTGGACGTGTTCCGCCGTTCGGAGGACGCGGGCCAGTTCGCCGACGAGGCCGTGGCGATCGGCGCGAAGGCCGTGTGGTTCCAGCTCGGCGTGGTCGACGACGCCGCGTACGCACGTGCCCGCGCGGCCGGGCTGCACATGGTGATGGACGTGTGTCCCGCGATTGAGTGGCGCTCCCGTTGAACGAGTAGCTAACCTTCTCGGGTCGTACCCGGACACCTGGGGGTTCTGGGGGACACAGCCTGGGGGGCTTGATTTCGCATGCTCGTAGACATCACCGCGTTGCGGTCCGCCGAGTCGCCGCGGCTGCGCGGCCACAACGACGACTTCATCCGGTCGCTGGCGTCGTCCGGCGCCCACCTGCCGCCGATCGTCGTGCACCGCCCGACGATGAAGGTCGTCGACGGCACCCACCGCCTCAAGGCCGCGGTCCTGCGGGGCTGCCGCGCCGTCGAGGTCGAGTACGTCGACGGACCGGTGGAGGACGTGTTCGGCCTGTCCGTGTCGCTGAACCTCGCGACGCTCTCGACCGCCGACCGCGAGGCCGCCGCCCGCCGCCTGCTGCGCTCGCACCCGCAGTGGTCGGACCGCGCCATCGCGGCCGCCACCGGCCTCGCCGCCAAGTCCGTCGGAGTCCTGCGCCGCGCCGTCGGCGGCCAGGCACCGGTGCGGGTGGGCCGCGACGGCAAGATCCGTCCGGTGAACTCCGCCGCCGGACGCCGCCTGGCGGGCCGGATGGTGCAGGAACGCCCCGACGCGTCGTTGCGCGACATCGCCCGTGCGGCCGGGGTGTCGCCCGGCACCGTGCGGGACGTGCGTCGTCGGCTGAGCCTGGGGCTCGACCCCGTTCCGGAGCGGATGCGCGCGGCCGAACGCGCCGAGGCCGTGCTGCCCGCCGCCAGGGGCGAGGTGCGGGACCCGGACGCCACGCTGCCGATCCTGCGCCGGGATCCGTCGCTGCGGTTCAACGAGCACGGGCGGCTGGTGCTGCGCTGGCTGGAGGCGCACGCCGTGTCGCAGGGGGAGTGGGCCACCGTCGTGTCCGGGGTGCCGTCGCACTGCCGGGAACTGGTGGCGGACATGGCACGCGGGTGCGCGGAGGCCTGGGTGGAGATGGCGGAGGCGCTCGAACGCGAAAGCCGCGCGGCCTCCTAGGCCGTCCGGAGGCCAGCCCGTCCCAACACGAACCCGCTTCACGTTTCCTTGCCGCACGCGGGGACCTTTCATTCGCCCCACGCGAACGAAAGGTCCCCGCGTGCGGTTCAGCAACGTGAAGCAGGCTCGTGATGGTGGAGAGAGCTCTGGTCGGGGGCCTAGGCGAAGAGGATTTCGGCTATCTCGGCTGCCACCTCGCGGCCCGCGGCGGGGCGCAAGCGGGACAACAGCTTGCTGAACGCCGTCAGGTCTATGTGGACGGTCGCCGACCGCACCTGGCGGATGTCGCCCAGCAGGTCGACGACGAGGGCGCAGGCGTGCTCGACCTCGCCCGCCGCCGCGTGCGCGAGGGCGCGGCGCAGGCCGAAGCGGGTGCGGGCGCGCAGGGAGTCGGGCGCGATGAGCGGCAGCTGCGTGTCGAGGATGGCGGCGGCCTCGGTGTGGCGGCCCAGGTCGTGGAACGACCAGGCGCGCGCGATGGCCACCTGGTCGACGAGACTCGTTGTGCCGTACCGGGATTCGCTGACCGTGCGCTGCAGTTCGTCGGCGCGGTCCAGGGCCTCCTGGCAGCGGTCGGCGGCACCGGCGAGCGCGTAGCCCTGCGCTTCTCGTTGCGCGGCCACGGCTTGCACGGCCGTCGAACGGGACTTGCCCGCCTTGCGGGCGAAGGCGACGGTGGCGTGCGCGTCACCCCGGTACAGCGCGAACTCCGAGGCGCGCACGTAGGCGTAGGCCTCCAGGTCGGGGTCGCCGCCCTTGGCCGCGTACTGGACGGCGCGGCGGGTGAGTTCGGCGGCGGAGGCGTCGTCGCCGCGTTCCTGCTCCATCCAGCCCGCGTACTCGGCGTAGCGGGCCGCCAGCAGCCACAGGCCGCGGCCGAGGCCCGGGTCGTCGGCGGAGCGGGCCATGGAGCTCAGGACGTCCACCTGGGGGCGCATGCTCGACAGCACGATGTCCGGGCTCTGGCGGTGGCCGAGGGCGCGGTGGTGGTCGAACATCGAGTCGTACGTCAGCAGCGTCGCGTGGTCGCTCGGGACGGGACGGGCGGGGGCGTCGGCGAGGTCGATCAGGTGGCCGTCGGCCTGCAGGACGTTGTCGAAGAGGCGCGCCATTTCGGGGTTCGGGTGGACCTGGCCGTTCTCGATCTTGCTGAGGTGTCCCTTGCTGTACGGTACGAGACCGGTCATCTGGCTGAGTGAGAGCCCGCGCTCGTTGCGCAGGCGGCGAACCTCCTGGGCGAACGTGGGCGACAACGACTTCACCCCCTCCCCCGGAAGTGTGGACGTGGACAAAGTTGCCAATGCGGAATGTCCACTTATTGGCCGGAGATTGACGATCAACTGGGGCTAACTGAAGCGGTTCGCGGTGGTTCCATGTGAGTCATGGTGATGACGCGGTCCGACGAGGCGGCTGGTGTGGTGATGGTCTGGCAGCGCTTGGCGACCAACGTGATCCACCGGTCGCCTTGGTTCGAGGTGCGCTCCGACAGCGTCGTGAGACCCGACGGCGGTCGTGACACCTACACGCACGTCGTGGCACCCGGATCGGTCACGATCCTCGCGCTGCGCGACGACGACGAGGTCGTGCTGACCAGGCAGTGGATCTACACGCACGGCGGCACGGAGTGGCGGCTGCCCGGCGGCGCCGTCGACGAGGCGGACCCCGACCCGTTGTCCGCCGCCCGCCGCGAACTCGCTGAGGAGACCGGGTTGCGCGCGGCGAAGTGGGAGTCGATCGGCCAGATCCACGGCGCCGACAGCCTCAGCAACCACGTCGACCACATCTACCTGGCGACCGACCTCACCCAGGGCGAACCGTCGCTCGGGCCGGGAGAGGCCGACCTGAGGGTGCGCACGATGCCCTTCTGCCACGCGCTCGACCTGGTCGGGCAGGGCAAGCTGCCGCACGCCGGCAGCTCGCACGCGCTGCTCGTGATGGCGTTGCGCCGCAAGAGCCTGCAATAAAGCGTTTCCCGGGGTTTCCTCATTCAGCGTGAAACAGGAAACCCATTCTCATCCGACTGGCGAAAAGCCACTCTTGAGGCATCGGCGAGAACACAGCCGAAATGCCAGTCAGATGGAGAAGGTGAATTTCTCGATGAGAATGATCTGCTCTCTCGCCACCGTCATGAAGGTTGCCGCCGTCTGCCTTTTCGTGGGATTCATGGTCGGCAGCGTCTTCATCGCCACGGTGATCTGACTTCATTTCGGACTGCGGTTCTCCCCAGCCTTCGAGGGAGGTGTCAGCCGTGGAACCGCACTTCTGCACCGAGATGATCTGAGTACCAGCCGGACTAGTCCCGAGGGGTCCACTGCACGCCGTAGCCCCTGCCCTGACGCGGATGAGGGAACATCACGTCGATCTCCCCGATCTCGTCCAGCGGCAAGGCTTGCGGCCAAGGGGACAGGTCGTCGGTGTCGCGCGCGAGGGCTTCCTCGACGCGCCACACCGCGTCCGGGAGGTCGTCCCGGTCGAACCGCACCCGCAACCGGAACGACTCGCACATCCGCTCCGGCCAGAACACGTAGGTCGGACGCATCGATTGTCCGCGCGGCACGCGCACTTCCAGTGCGAACTGGTGCGTTTGCCCCGCGTTGAGGGGTCGGGGCAACCGCAGCTTCATCAGGAACCGCCGCGGAGACGGACGTTCGTGGCCGATGAGCTCGACCCCGTGCAACACCTCCACGTCCAGGTCACCTGGAGCCCCGTCGGGCGTGGGGGACGGGATCGTGATCGACCACGCGATCTCGTTGACACCGTCGGTGTCGGCCACCACGGTCCGGCGCTCCGTGCACGCGGGCGTCGGACCGTCCAGCTTGAGCAGCGCGTCGAACTCCTTGACGTGCCACAGTTCTGACGGCGCCACGTGCGTCGTCGAGGGGGCCGGCTGCAGCGCCACCTCCACCAGGCGCTGCAGCCCGGCGTCCATCCGCCTGCGGACCGTCCGGGCGCCCCTGTCCTGCTGGCGCGCGAGCCACTCGATCCGTTCGTTGAGGAACCGGAACTGCGCTTCGTCGTGCAGTCCGAGCGGCGCCAGAACGGCGTTGCGGACCTCGACGGGGAAAGCGCGCGCGGCGTTCGCGACCCAGTCGCGCAGTTTCTGGCGCACCGCCTCCGCGCCGTCCGTCTCGACGATGCCGCACACCTGGCGCAACGCCGGTCCGACGTGCAAGTCGATACCGGGAGTCTGGACTCCGCGCCCCCGGCAGAGGGTGCGCAGTTCTTCCATCAGCTGCTCAGGTGCGACAGACATCCGTCCTCCGCGCGGAAATGCTTTGCCGGGCATGTCGGGCTTACCTGATCGGACGTTACTCCGGATGCACCATCCGGGTGAACGCAACGGCGGTGTGCGAACGGATTCTGCTACACCGCCAAACGAGATGATCACCGCCGAACGACTGATGCCTTGACCAGGCCTTTACCGGTAACGTGCTGGTCACGGGCGGTGACTCCCTCCGGTCATCGCCACCCCTGCCGATGGAGGTTTCTTCGTGCTGCGCACAATGTTGTCAGTCGCGACGGTGTTCGCGCTGGTCAGCGGCGTTCCTGCCGTCGCCGCACCGGCCGAGAGCGCCTACCTGCTCCAGTTCCGCACGACCCTGTCCGACGGCCAGCGGCACCAGCTGCAAGGCCTCGGCGTGCGGCTCGGGACGTTCGTCGAGAACGGCACCTACCTCGCCCGCATGACGAGCACCGCGCGCGTCTCGCGGCTGAGCTACGTGCGTGACGTGCGGCCGTTCCAGGCCCAGCCGCAGATCATGGCGCTCGGCTCGTCCGACTACCTGATCACGCTGGTCCAGCAGGACGAGCGCGACCAGAAGGCCGTCGCCGCCAAGGTGAAGTCCTTGGGCGGCAAGGTGAACACCATCTCCGCCAGCCGTGAGCACATCCTCGCGAACCTGGACGCGGGCCAGGCCGCGCAGCTCGCGAAGCTGCCCGCCGTCGCCGCGATCGACCCGGTGTCCGCGCCGGAGACCGACATGGCGATCTCGCGAGAGTCGTCCGGCGCCAACTACATCGAGAGCGTCGGCAACTACCGGGGCCAGGGCGTGCGGGGCGAGGTGATGGACGGCGGCCTGCGCACCACGCACCAGGAGTTCCGCGCGCGCCCGCCGTTGATGCACACTGGCAACTCGACGAGCACCTCGCACGGCACGTCAACGTACGGGCAGATCTTCGCGTCCGGCGTCTCGTCCGCGCACCGCGGCCTGCTGCCCGAGGCGCAGGGCATCTTCGCGATCTACGGCTCCGGTGACCGCTACACGCACACCAAGCAGCTCGTGGACCCGGCCGGCCAGTACCGCGCGGTGTTCCAGTCCAACAGCTGGGGTGACTCGCTCACCACGTCGTACAACTCGATCTCGCAGCAGATGGACCGGATCGTGTTCGACCACGACATCCTGATCTGCCAGTCGCAGAGCAACGCGGGCACCAGGAGCTCGCGGCCGCAGGCGTGGGCGAAGAACGTGCTGTCCGTCGGCGGGCACTACCACTACAACACGATCGACCGCGCCGACGACAAGTGGAACGGCGGAGCGTCGATCGGCCCCGCCTCCGACGGCCGCATCAAGCCGGAGATCTCCAACTACTACGACCGCATCGACACCACGACGTCCACGAACGACACCGCGTACACCACGTCGTTCGGCGGCACGTCCGGCGCCACGCCGATCACCTGCGGCAACGCCGGTCTGATGTTCCAGATGTGGGCCGACGGCGTGTTCGACGGCGGCCCCGGCAAGGGCCGTGACGTGTTCGCGTCGCGTCCGCACGCGGCCACCGCCAAGGCGTTGCTCGTCAACACCGCCAACCAGCACACGTTCTCGGGCACCACGCACGACCAGACGCGCACGCACCAGGGTTGGGGCACCGCGTCCGTCCGCAACATGTACGACCGTGCGAAGGCAGGTGGCTGGAAGCTGCCCGTGCTGGTGAACGAGACGGACCTGCTCACGACCGGTCAGTCGCGCAAGTACTCGTTCACGTCCAACGGGCAGACGCCGCTGCGCGCGACGCTGGCCTACACGGACCCGGCCGGTTCGCCGACCGCGGCCAAGGCCACCGTCAACGACCTGACGCTGAAGGTCACCGCCCCCAACGGCACCGTCTACTGGGGCAACAACGGCCTGCTGGCGGGCAACTTCTCCACCGCGGGCGGGTCCGCGAACACCGTCGACACCGTGGAGAACGTCCTGCTCCAGACGACCGCCGCGGGCACCTGGACGATCGAGGTGATCGCGACCGCCGTCAACGTGGACGGTCACGTCGAGACGGCCGCGACCGACGCCGACTACGCGCTGGTCGTGTCCTAGCGGTCTATTCGAACCTGGTCGCGTCACCCGCGCCGTAGCGGATGATCTCGGCCTCGCCGCTCGAGAAGTCCACCACCGTGGTGGGCGTGGTGCCGCACTCCCCGGAGTCGATCACCGCGTCCACCACGTGGTCGAGGCGTTCCTTGATCTCCCAGCCGTCGATCAGCGGCTCCGCCTCGTCGGGCAGCAGCAGGGTGGACGTCAGCAGCGGCTCGCCCATCGCCTCGAGCAGCGCCTGCGTGACGACGTGGTCGGGGATGCGCGCGCCCACCGTCTTCTTCTTCGGATGCATCATGCGGCGCGGCACCTCCTTCGTCGCGGGCAGGATGAACGTGTAGTTGCCCGGCGTGGAGGCCTTGATCGCGCGGAACACCGCGTTGTCCACCACCACGAACTGCCCGAGCTGCGCGAAGTTCTCGCACATCAGCGTGAAGTGGTGCTTGTCGTCGAGCTTGCGGATCTCGCGGATGCGGTCGATGCCGTCCTTGTTGCCGAGACGGCAGCCGAGCGCGTAGCAGGAGTCGGTCGGGTACGCGATCAGGCCGTCCTCCTGCAGGATCCGCACGGCCTGGTCGATGGCGCGCTTCTGCGGGTTGACCGGGTGGACGTCGAGGTACTTGGCCATGACGCGTGAGCTTAAGCTCTTGATCTGGGGCGCGGCATTTCGGCTGGCCCGCGTTGCTAACCTGGGAGGACTTCTTTCACCCCGGTTATGGAGACCCTTAGCGATGCTCGACCGTGCCGTCGTCGACGCCCTGTTCCCCTCGGACCTGCCTGAGCCGTCCTTCTGGGAGGAGCAGTACCCGCCCCGCGGGCTGGCGGAAGGCGCGAAGGTCGTCCGCCTGGGTCCGTCCCCGACCGGTTTCCTGCACATCGGCGGCCTGTACGTCGGCTCGATCGACCGCGACATCGCGACCCACTCCGGTGGCTCGTACATCGTGCGCGTCGAGGACACCGACCAGGCCCGCGAGGTGCCCGGCGCCGTCGAGCAGTTCAACAAGGCGTTCGCCTACTTCGGCATCCAGCCCGACGAGGCCGACTCCGTGGGCGCCTACGGCCCGTACCACCAGTCGCAGCGCGAGCAGATCTACCTGACCTACGTGCGCGAACTGCTGCGCACCGGCCACGCGTACCTGTGCTTCGCGACGAAGGAGGAGCTGGCCGACATCACCGCGCGCCAGCAGGCCACCAAGCTCCCCACCGGCTACTACGGCCGCTGGGCGATCTGGCGCGACAAGACGGCCGAAGACGTTCAGGCCGCTTTGGACGAGGGCCGCCCGTACGTCGTCCGCTTCCGCTCGCCGGGCAAGCCGGGGGAGCGCACGTCGTTCGTCGACGCCATCCGCGGCACCCTGGAGCACGAGGCCAACCGCAACGACGTCGTCATCCTCAAGGCGTCCGACCAGTCCCCGCGCCTGCCCACCTACCACTTCGCGCACGCGGTCGACGACCACCTGATGCGCGTGAACCTGGTGATCCGCGGCGAGGAGTGGATCTCCTCCGTCCCGACCCACCTGCAGCTCTTCGACGCCCTCGGCTTCGACCGCGTCGAGTACGCCCACATCGCGCCGCTGATGAAGCAGCAGGGCGGCTCCCGCCGCAAGCTCTCGAAGCGCAAGGACCCGGAAGCCTCCGTCGAGTACTTCATCGAGGCGGGCTTCCCGGCCGAGGCCGTCCAGTACTACCTGCGCGGCCTGGTGAACGCCCGCCTGGCCGAACTGCCGCTGGCCGAGGCCCTGGAGTCCCCGATCAACCTCGCCGAGTGCGGCGTGGCGGGCCCCCTGGTAGACCTCGTGAAGCTCGACGACATCTGCGCCGACTACGTCGCCACCCTCTCCGGCGAGGAGATCATCGACCGCGTCTCGACGTGGGCCGCCTCGTACGACCCGGAGCTGGTCACCGTTCTCTCCGAGGAGCGGGACGTGGCCCTGGCCGCCCTGAAGGTCGAGCGCGGCCCGGAGGTCGCGAACCCGCGCAAGGACCTCCGCAAGTGGTCGGACTTCCGCACCGCCTACGGCTTCTTCTTCCCGTCCCTCTTCCCGCTCGTCTCCGACAAGGCCGACGAACGCCTCGGCGGCCTCCCGCCCGAGCTGATCGCCGCCTTCACCGCGGACTTCGCGGACGGCTACGCCGACCTGGAGGACGGCCAGGAGTGGTTCGGCCAGATCCGCGAGCTCGCGGCGAAGCACGGCTTCGCCCCGAACCCGAAGGAACTGAAGAAGAACCCGGACGCCTACCCGGGCTCGATCCGCGAGGCCGCACAGCTCATCCGCGTGGCCCTCACGGGCTCGAAGGCGAGCCCGGACCTGCACGCCGTGGCCCGCACCCTGGGCACCGACGAGGTCCTCCGCCGAGTGCGCGCACTCGCAGGCTGACCCACCCCGACCGCCACACCGCGGCCCCCGGCTCCAGCAGGAGCCGGGGGCCGAGTGCTGTGCGGACGCAGAGGCGAGCCGGGGAGACGGCGAGCCGAGATGGCCAGGCGGGGAGATGCGGTAGCCGAGAGCTGGGCGACCAATGGCTTGGGGAGAACGATGCCGCAGGCGAGCCGTCAGTCTTGGCTGAACCGTCGAGCCGGTGTGGTGACGTACGCGCCCAACCCGACCACGTACGCGTGGGATTGGGGCTTGACTTCGGGTGCGAGGTGCTACCCCTCGTGGATCGGCCGGGCGCTTTTCAGCCTGGCCTTTTCCGGTCGACCAGCGCCTCGCAAGGGCCCCGAAGATGCTCCTATGGATTGTCAAGCTGTGCTGGGTATGGCGGCGAGGTCTGCGATGAGGCGGGGATAGATCTCGCGGGCGAGGTAGCGTTTGAGGCAGCGGA
>NZ_BSTF01000014.1 GCF_030269365.1 Lentzea sp. NBRC 102530 | reverse complement strand
CCGCCCGCATCGCCCAACGCCTGCTCGCCCTAACCGCAGCCATCTGGCACAACCGCGCCACCGGCCAGCCCATCACCCGATCACTGATCGCCTACGACCACTGATCAGTTAGGACTTACTCGTCTAGAGCTGTCACTTGCGGTTCGGCGCGTACTTGACCGTGATCGCGAAGGCCACCACGAGCATGGCGGCGAGCGCCACCGCGAGGGCCGGGTTGTAGCCCCACATCAGCGGCAGCACGCCGATCAGCACGGCGAGTGATCCGGAGACACCCAGGATGACCAGCGGGGACTCGCACCACTGCTGGGCGGGCTTCTGTTCGAT
Organism: Lentzea sp. NBRC 102530; assembly: GCF_030269365.1. Taxonomy (GTDB): domain Bacteria; phylum Actinomycetota; class Actinomycetes; order Mycobacteriales; family Pseudonocardiaceae; genus Lentzea. The sequence continues at coordinate 243,322 of NZ_BSTF01000014.1, read as the reverse complement.
CGTCACCGTTCGCACCTCCGCGTCTCAACTGGTCATGAGACTTTTCGGAGTCGCTTTGTCGGTTCTTTACTCCCGGATCGGGTTGTCGGGCCACCTGATCAGGTGGTCATCGCAACGGGTTCGTGACCGTCACTGCGCCGGCCGGCGCAGCGGCAGACCGGCCGCCCGGTAGATCGAGTCGATCACCGTCATGTTCCGCACGGCGTCGTCCGCGGTCGTCGGGAACGGCTTGCCGTGCAGCACCGCGTCGGTGAACGCGTCGAGCTGGTAGGCGTAGGTCGCGCGCCGGCCGAACGACTCCGACGTCCTGCGGTCGCGCAGCTTCAGCGTCAGCCGGTGGTACGCCTGCGGGCCGAGCGGGTTGAAGACGTTCACCGTGCCGTTCTCGCCGATCGCCTTCATCGACAGCTTCAGCACGGTCGACGACCACAGCGACGCGGTCACCGAACCCGTGTGGCCGGACGGGAAGCGCACCGACGCCCGCATCGCGCGGTCGATGGAAGGCCCGCGCAGCAACGCTTTCGCGGAGCGCACCTCGGGTTCCTCGCCGCCCATCAGGCGGATCATGTGCACGGCGTAGCAGCCGGCGTCCATCATGGCGCCGCCCGCGAGCGAGTAGTCGTAGCGGATGTCGGAGAACACCGGCAGCGGGAACGCGACGGTGGCCTCGACGTGCCGCAGCGGGCCGAGCACGCCGGACTGGACGACCTCGGCGACCCGCAGGGCCAGCGGGTGGTAGCGGTAGTGGAACGCCTCCATCACCACGAGTCCGGACGCGCCGGCGGCCTTGGCGACCTCGGCGGCCTCGGAAGCGTTGGCGGTGAAGGGTTTCTCGCACAGGACGTGCTTGCCGGCCTCCAGCGCGGCGAGCGTCCACCTGCCGTGCAGGCTGTTGGGCAGCGGGTTGTAGACGGCGTCGACCGCCGGGTCCGCCAGCAGCTCCTCGTACGACCCGTGCACGCGCGCGATGCCGTGCTTGTCGGCGAAGGCCCGCGCCCGTTCCGGCGACCTGGCCGCCACGGCGACGACCTCGGCGACCGTCGAGGAACGGGCCGGGCGGATCACGGCGGTGGGCGCGATGGTGGCCGCGCCGAGCACTCCGATGCGCACGTGGTCTGTCACGCGGCCGACCCTACACCTGTTCAGTTAACGCCGTTTACTCCATCAGGTCGGTGCGTGTCACGGGAAAGACGGGCACGTCGTCGATCGGTGAGGGGTCGGACCAGGTCCACGACTCCATCTGCCGGCGCGACCGCCTGCCGAAGAACGCGCGCCACAGCTCGTAGCCGTCGACCTCCAGCGTGATCGGGCCGTCGCCGAGGACGCCGAGCTCGGTCTTGACGGTGACGTTCTTCAGCCGCCGCGGCGCGAGCCACACCAGCGTCGGCTGCCAGGCGGTGTCCGGCAGGCGTTCACGGCCGAGCGTCGCGCGCAGGTCGGCCTCGTGCGTGAGCGCGTCCAGCGCGAACTGGTACGGCATCCGCTCCATCTCGGCGATCTCGTCGCCGAAGGTGTTCCACTGCTCCAGCAACTCCGGCACGGGCACCCCGGAGCGTTCGGCGACGTGCCGCGCGGTCCACTCGTCCGACGGCGCGCCCTCCATGCGCCCGCTGACCAGATCGGACGCCTCGCCGGACAGGTGCGCGACCACCTGGTGCACGGTCCACTCAGGACAGGCGGGCACCGTGCGCGCCAGCTCGTCCGGGCCGAGGCCCATGGTCAGGCCCACGATGCGCTGCCGTGCCTCGCGGTAGATCTCTTCGAACACCCCTTGCTCCTCCCAGCGGTTACGGTGTCGGGCATGGACGTCCTGGTCGTCGATCATCCGCTCGCCAAGGCGAGACTCACAACGATGCGTGATGCGCGCACGGACAACGCCGCGTTCCGCGCCGCGCTGCAGGAACTGACCGTGATGCTGGTCTACGAAGCGATGCGCGAGGCGCCGCTGAAGGAAGACCGCACGCACACCCCGGTTGCTCGTACCACCGGGTACGCGCTGGCAAACCCGCCGCTGCTCGTGCCGGTGCTGCGGGCCGGCCTGGGCATGGCCGACCAGGCGCACAAGCTGATCCCCGACGCGCAGATGGGGTTCGTCGGGCTCGCGCGCGACGAGGAGACGCTCCAGCCGACCCCGTACATGGAGTCGTTGCCCGAAAGTCTCGCCGGGAGGCCGGTGTTCGTGCTGGATCCGATGCTGGCGACCGGCGGTTCGATGGCCTACACCATCCGCCTGCTCACCCAGCGTGGTGCGACCGACGTCACCGCGATCTGCGTGCTCGCGGCACCGGAGGGCATCAACCACCTGGAGGACTCGCAGCTCCCGTGCCGTCTCGTCACGGCGTCGGTGGACGAGCGGCTGAACGACTCGGGCTTCATCGTGCCCGGCCTCGGCGACGCCGGTGACCGTCTGTACGGGGCGGTTTAGGACATACCTCCGATCGGACGTAGCAGTGGTCTAGACCTCAGGCCTATCGTGCTCTGGACCACATCGCCGCTGCCGCGACCGATACAAGGAGACTCATGTCCAGACGGAGATGGGGTGTCGCCGCTCTCGCGGTCGGCGCCCTGTCAGCGTCGCTGGCCGTTGCGCCCGCGAACGCCGACGTCGAGACCACTGGGCACCACGGCTTCTCGAAGACCCGCACCGTCGGGTACTTCATCCAGTGGGGCGTGTACGACCGGAACTTCCGCGTCAAGAACCTCGTGGACAGCGGGGCCGCCGCGCGGCTCACGCACCTGAACTACGCCTTCGGTTTCCTCGACGAGTCGGGCAAGTGCGTCAGCTCCGACCCGTGGGCCGACTGGCAGATGCCCTACACCGCGGAGCAGTCCGTGAGCGGCAAGGCCGACGAGGCCGGTCAGGCCCTGATGGGCAACCTGAACCAGCTCAAGCAGCTCAAGGCCAAGTACCCCAAGCTGAGGATCAACATCTCGCTGGGCGGCTGGACGGGCTCGCGCTACTTCTCCAACGCCGCGCTGACGCCTGAGTCGCGCGCCGCCCACGTCAAGTCCTGCACCGACATGTGGATCAAGGGCAACCTGCCCGGTCTGCCCGAGGGTGCGGCCAAGGGCGTCTTCGACGGCATCGACCTCGACTGGGAGTGGCCGGCGAGCGAGGGCAACCCGACGCCGCCGAACGTCGTGCGCCCCGAGGACAAGGGCAACTTCACCAAGCTGCTCGCCGAGTACCGCAAGCAGATGGGCTGGAACCGCGACCTGACCGCGTTCCTGCCGGCCGACCCGCGCCAGGTGGACCGGGGCTTCGAGGTCGCGAAGGTGTTCTGCTACCTCACCTTCGGCACGCTGCAGGGCTACGACTACCACGGCGCGTGGGACGCCCCGGCGAACCAGCAGTCCGCGCTGAAGGTGCCGAAGGGTGACCCGTCGGAGTTCGAGTTCAGCTCCGAGGTGACGGTCAACGCGTGGCTCTCGCGCGGTGCGCCGCGGTCGAAGGCGGTGCTCGGCGTGCCGTTCTACGGCCGCGGCTGGGACGGCGTCGCCCCCGGCACGCGCAACGGCCTGTTCGGCACGGGTGTGCCGGCGCCCGCCAAGTACGAGAACGGCTACGAGGACTTTCACCGCATCAAGGCGAAGCTCTCGGAGCCCGGCAACGCGTACAAGATCTACCGCGACGAGAAGGCCGGCTTCGCGTGGATCTACGACGGCAAGACCTGGTGGACCTACGACGACGCGACGGAGATGAAGCGCAAGGCGCGCTACATCAACGACCGCAGGCTCGGCGGCGCGATGATCTGGTCGCTCGACGGCGACACGCCGCAGGGTGAGCTGATCAAGGCTCTCGACGGCGCCCTGAAGTAAGGCCGCACCACCGAAGACGGACTGTCCTAACCGGACAGTTCTGCGGGTCCGGGGAGGTTTCGCGGCGGCCGCCTCCCCGGATTCCGTTATTTCCGCAGCGTTGTGCCGGCGTCCGTGCGCCAGCCCCGGCCGTGGGCGCGCAACGCCAGTTCGTACGTGGTGGCCGCGTCGATGCCGGGCGGCAGGTTGCCGTTGAGCTCCAGGCTCACCAGGCCGTGCGCGATGCCCCACATGGACATCGCGATCTGCTCGGGGTCCTCGGCGAGGTAGACGCCCTGCTCCACCGCGCGCCGCACCGCGTTGATCACCGGCGCGAACGTCCGGCCGGCCGCGCGGCTCATCTCCTTCGTCGGCTCGACGACCTTCGAGTAGAGCACCGAGTAGCCCTGCGGGTCCTCCAGCGCGCTGCGCCGGTACGCGAGCCCGATCCGGAGCAGGTCCTCCGCCGGGTCGTCCGTCACCGGCACCGCCGCGAGGTTCCTCCCGAACCGCGTGAACGCCTCGTCGTAGAGCGCCTCGAGCAGCGCTGGTTTTCCGCCGAAGAGGGAATAGACCGCGGTGGTCGAGGTGTTGACGTCCGTGGCGATCTTGCGCAGGCTCACCCCGGCGGGGCCCTCGGTGCTGAGCAACTCGCCCGCCCGCTGGAGCAGACGCCGTCGCAGAGCGTCGTCGTGGGTCTTGGGGCGTGGCATCGCGCAATCCTAACGGTGGCTGGTCTGAGTGGTATCAGGTTGATACCGTCGGACGATGGCCATGACCTTGCGGTTGACCGAGGAGGAGAACCTGCGGCTCGCCGAGCTGGCGCGGTCCGAGGGGCGCTCCAAGCAGGAGGTCGTGCGGCTGGCGATCGCGGATCGTTACCAGCGCATGCAGCAGGAGGAAAAGCTCGGCGAGGTCTTGGGGCGAGTCCTGCCCAAGTACCGAGGTCTTTTGGATAGGCTCGGTTCTTCCTGAAACCGTCAGACCTCTGTGATCAACTGGGTGCCGTGATCTCCTACCTCGACGCCGGGGACCTCTTAGTGCTGGCCACGGCCGTGACCGGTGGCGATCTCCTCGTCCGGGACATCGGCCTGCTGGACACGGCGGCCTACCGTCCCCGCGCCACCGTCCTCGGCGTGGAGGCGTACGACACGCTGTGGCTGAAGTCCTCCGCCCTGCTCGACTCGATCGTCCGCACCCGCCCCCTCGTCGAGGGCAACTGGCGGCTGGCCTGGGTCGCCGCCGTCACGATGTGCGACATCAACGGCTACTGGATCGACGCCGACGAGGACGACGCGCTGGACCTGGTCCGCGCGCTCGGCCGCGACAAGATCGACGTGCCGGAGATGGCCGGCCACCTCGAGGCGTGGGGCATCTCGAAGGATTCCGCTTGACCTAGAGTGCACTCCAGGTCTTAGCGTCGAGTTCGTGAGTTACTCGATAGCCCAAGCCGCGCAGCGCAGTGGGTTGTCCATCGACACCTTGCGCTATTACGAACGAATCGGGCTCGTCGACCCGCCCGCGCGTGACTCGGGCGGCCGCCGCAGCTACTCGGAAGAGGACCTCGGCTGGCTGGCGTTCGTGACGCGCCTGCGCACGACCGGCATGCCGATCCGCATGATGCGCGAGTTCGCGCAACTGCGGCACAGGGGCGACCTGACCGCAGGCCGCCGCAAGCAGATCCTCGTCGAGCACCGCGACGACGTCCGCGCCCGCATCGCGGAGCTGCAGACGCACCTGGAGGTGCTCGACTACAAGATCGACCACTACGCGGTGGTCGAGCGTGACTTGGAGGCGACGGCGTGAGCCGTTTGGTGGGATCGTTGGAGGTCGGGCCGCAGGGGCTCGGCTGCATGGGGATGTCGGAGTTCTACGGCGCGGGCGACGAGTCCGAGTCGATCGCGGTGATCCACCGGGCCCTGGAGCTCGGCGTCACCCTGCTCGACACCGCCGACATGTACGGACCTCACGTGAACGAGGAGCTGGTGGGCCGCGCGATCGCGGACCGCCGGGACTCCGTCGTGCTGGCCACGAAGTTCGGCATCGTCCGCTCGCCGGACGGCGGCCGTTCGATCCGCGGTGACCGCGAGTACGTGCGCGCGTCGGTCGAGGGGTCGCTGAAGCGCCTCGGCACGGACGTGATCGACCTGTACTACCTGCACCGGGTGTCCACGAACGCGCCGATCGAGGAGACCGTCGGCGCGATGGCGGAGCTGGTCACCGAGGGCAAGGTGCGCTTCCTGGGCCTGTCCGAGGCGGGCCCGGAGACGCTGCGCCGGGCGTTCGCGGTGCACCCGATCACGGCGCTGCAGAGCGAGTGGTCGCTGTGGTCGCGCGACATCGAGGCCGAGATCGTGCCGACCGCGCGCGAACTGGGCGTCGGCATCGTGCCGTACTCGCCCCTGGGGCGTGGCGTCCTGACCGGCCGTTTCACGTCCTCGGCCGACTTCGGCGACGGTGACTTCCGTACGTCGAACCCGCGTTTCTCCGGCTCGAACCTCGACACGAACCTCCGCATGGTCGAGGCGCTGCGTTCGCTGGCCGCCGAACGCGGCGTGACCGCGGGCCAGCTCGCGCTGGCGTGGGTGCAGCACCGCGGGTCCGACGTCGTGCCGATCCCCGGCACGAAGCGGATCAAGTACCTGGAGGAGAACGTGGCGGCGGCGTCCTTGGCGCTGTCCGCCGACGACCTGGCCGCCATCGAGGCCGCCGTTCCCGCCGCTGAAGTGGCCGGTGACCGGTACCCCGACATGAGCTCGATCGGCCGTTAGAACACACGTTCGAAGATATCCCCAGGGTTGTCCACAGGGTGGGGACAAGAGGCTGTGGACAACCCTGGATTCATGTGGACAACTGGGCCGCAACAGTCGCGCCGAGCTCCCAGCAAGCCTCCAGGTCGGCCTTCGCCGGTTCACCCGTGACGGTGACGTGCTCGGCTGCCTTCTCCCAGCCCAACCCGGTCGTCGCCGTCTCCACGCTGCGCACCGCACCCACCACGTCGTTGTTGCCGTGCACGTAAAGCCCGAACGGCCGTGCGCGCGTGGAGTCGAGACACGGGTAGTAGATGGTGTCGAAGAAGTGCTTCAGCGCACCGCTCATGTAGCCGAGGTTCGCGGGCGTTCCCAGTAGGTAGCCGTCGGCCTCCAGAACATCCACAGCGGTTGTGGACAACGCTGCGCGGCGGACGACCTCGACACCCTCGATCTCGGGGGTGGAGGCGCCGGCGACCACGGCCTCGAACATCGCCTGGAGGGCGGGGGACGGGGTGTGGTGGACGACCAGGAGGCGAGGCATCAGTAGTCCATCTCGTAGTCGAGGAAGCTCGGCGGCGTGACGTTCACGCCGAGTGCGACCAGGTCGTCCGTGGTGACGGTCTGGACCGACGAGTCCACGATGCCGAGGCACACCTCGACGATGTCGAGGTGTGCCTCGGCCGACTTCTCGTTCAGCTCGTGGATCTCGCTGACCCTGTCGAGGGCGCCGCTGCCTTCCAGCCTGTTGATCAGCAGTCCGGCCTCGCCGAAGTTGCTCATCGGGCCCCTGATGGCCGCGTTCGACGCCACCGTGGCGTTCAGCATCATCTGCATCGCCCTGTCGGTCTCCAGGTCGACGCCGAACGCCTTCAACAGGCCGTCGCGCAGCTGGACCTGGTGCTCCTTCATGTCGTCGCTGAACGCGCCGTAGAACATGTTCAGGCCGCGCCTGCTGTCCGGGTGCGCGTCGAGCACGGCTTGGGCGAGATCGCGCCGCGTGTAGTCCATGAGCGGCAACCTAGTTGACCAAGGCCCGCCGGACCCACCGCATTTGCGCAGGCTGCACGGCGTCTGAAGGCTCAGTACCACTCGTAGTCGGGGTCGGTCGGCTTCTCGTCGTCCACCCCGATCGCCCGCAGTTGCTCACTCGTCACGACCTGCCCGTCGTCCGGCTTGGCCAGCTCCAGGATCATCACGGCCAGGTCGACGTGCCGCTCCTGCGACTTGAGGTGCAGCTCGGTCAGCTCGCGGCACACCTCCAGCATCCCGGTGCCGTCGATGCGCTTGTACAGCAGGCCACCCTCGAGCACCCCGGAGAGCGGAGTCGTGTTGGTGCGGTACGAGTGCGCGACGCTGTTCAGGAACATCCGCAGGGCGGTCTCGTCCTCCAGGCTGAAGTCGAAGAGGTGTTTCAGGCCACGCAGCAGTTCCCGGTGGTAGGTCTTCAGCCTCGTCGCGAGCGAGGCGGCCGGTGGCTCGGGGCCGAACTCCGGCATCTCGTGCGCGTTGAGGTAGGCGAGCGCCAGATCACGCCGCGTGTAGTCCATGAGCGGCAACATAGATGACCATGACCCGTGCCTCCTACGACACAGTTGCCGCCGACTACGCCCGCCTGATCCCGGACGCGCACGACGGCCGCCCGCTCGACGCCGCGATCATGCGCGCCTTCGCCGAACTCACCGACGGCCCGGTCGCGGACATCGGCTGCGGCACCGGCCGCATCACGCAGCACCTGCGCGAACTGGGCCTGGAGGTAGCAGGCATCGACCTGTCCGACGGCATGCTCGAACAGGCGAGGAAGCTGTACCCGCACCTCACGTTCACCCAGGGCGACATGACCGCGCTGAACCTGGAGGACAACAGCCTCGGCGGCGCCGTCGTCTGGTACTCGACAGTCCACATGGCAGCGAATGAGGTGCCGTGGCAGGAGTTCCACCGAGTCCTCGAGCCTGGCGGTCATCTGTTGCACGCCTTCAAACTGGGTGACCAGCGAAGGCCGCTCACCCACGCGTACGGCCACGACGTCGAACTCGAAGTCCACTGGCACGACATGGACGAGACCGTGAGCAACGCGACGGCGGCCGGGTTCAACGAAGTGGCGCGGTTGCAACGTCAGAGGGGTGTGGACGAAGGCGGACCGCAGGCGTTCCTGTTGCTCAGCAAACGGAACCCTGATGCCGGAAGCACGTCTTAAAGGGTGTACACAGGAGGGACCATGAAGACCACCGCCCTAATGCACACCAGCCCCCGTCAGCGCCGCATCACCTGGGGCTTCGGCCTCGGGATCAGCATCGGCATGATCGGGATCGGGCCGCTCTTCGCGTCCGTGTGGCCGGGGTTCGACCACAGCCCGTGGGACATCAACACGATGTTGTTCGGGCTCGGCGTGGGGCTCTGCGCGATCGCGTACATCTTCGGGCGGATCGCCGTGGCGGCCGTCACCGAAGGCCGTCGCAACGCGATCGCCCCGCCGACCAGAAGGGCCTACCTCGTGGCCGGCGGGGGATTCGTCCTCGCTGTGCTCGCGCTCGCCTGGGCGCTCGTGTTCCCCGGCTAGCTGACGAGCTCCGTCACGCGTTCCCGCAGTTCAGCAAGCCTGGCCCTCCCCGACGCACGGGCGGACTCCAGTCCGTCCGTGACCGGTTCGACGACCTCCAGGTACGCCTTGAGCTTCGGCTCCGTGCCGGACGGGCGCACGATCACCCGCACGCCCTCGGCGGTCCAGCGCAGCACGTCCGCGCCGGGCAGCAGGTCCTCGGACGCGAACTCCGCCGGCGGCTCGGCGCGCAGCCGGGCCATCGTCGCCCCGATCAGGCTGAGATCGGTGTAGCGCAGGGAGACCTGGTCGGTCAGGTGCAGGCCGTGGTCCAGCGCGAGCTGGTCGAGCGCGTCCAGCAACGTCCGCCCGGACGCCTTCAGGCCCGCGGCGAGGTCCGCGGCGACGACGGCGGCCGAGATGCCGTCCTTGTCCGCCACGAACTCCGGGTCCACGCAGTTGCCGAGCGCTTCCTCGTAGGCGAACACCAGACCCTCGCCCGCGCGCGCCAGCCACTTGAAGCCCGTCAACGTCTCCACGTACCGCGCGCCGTGCGCGGCAGCGATCGACTTGAGCAGGGACGACGACACGATCGTCGTGGCCACCAACGGATCCGCGGACTCCGTGGTCGACAGCACGAGCGAACCGAGCAACACGCCCGTCTCGTCGCCGCGCAGCATCCGCCACGTCTCGCCGTCGCGAACACCGAGCGCGCACCGGTCCGCGTCCGGGTCCAGGGCGATGGCCAGGTCCGCGTTCACCGACGCCGCAAGGGAAAGCAGCTCGTCGGACGCGCCCGGCTCCTCCGGGTTCGGGAACACCACCGTCGGGAAGTCCGGGTCCGGCACCGCCTGCGACCGCACCACGTGCACGTCGGTGAAACCCGCGCGCCGCAACGCTTCCACGGCGAACGCGCCACCCACGCCGTGCATCGGCGTCAGCGCGATCTTCAACGAACGCGAGTTCCCGCGCGGCAGCGACGCCACCCGCTCCAGGTACGCGTCGACGTCGGCGTCGGAAAGCGTTGTGTACGTGACGTTCCGCGGCACGGAGACCGCCGCCGGAACGCCCTCGATCGCCTTCTCGATCTCGCCGTCCGACGGCGGCACGATCTGCGAACCGCCACTCAGGTAGAGCTTGTAACCGTTGTCCGCGGGCGGGTTGTGCGACGCGGTGATCTGGATCCCCGCCACCGCACCGTGTGCGCGCACCAGGTAGGCGAGCACGGGCGTCGGCAACGGCCCCGGCAGCAGCCGGACCTCGAACCCGGCCGCCGCCATCACCTCGGCGGCGGCCACGGCGAACTCCTCGGAGCCGTGCCGGGCGTCGCGGCCCACGAACACCAGGCCGGACGACGACCCGAGCCACGCCGCGAGCCCGGCGGTCGTGCGGACCACCGTGGCGACGTTCATGCCGTTGGTGCCCGCGCGCACCGGCCCGCGCAGCCCGGCCGTGCCGAACGTGAGCGGACCGGCCATCCGGTCCTGAAGGTCCTCCACCGCGGCGGGGTCGCCGCCCATCGCCCGCGCCAACACGGTCTGCAGTTCGGTCCGGGTCGCGTCCGACGGGTCGTCGGCGATCCACCGGAACGTCGCGTCGCGCAGTGCCGGCGTCAAGCTCATGCCCGCGCCACCAGCTCGCGCAGCAGCGTGCCCATGCGCTCGGCGGCCGCGGCACCGGCCTCCAGCACCTCCTGGTGGTTCAGCGGCTCACCGGTGATGCCCGCCGCCAGGTTCGTGACCAGCGACAACCCGAACACCTCGACGCCCTCGGCACGCGCGGCGATCGCCTCGTGCACGGTCGACATGCCGACCAGGTCCGCGCCCATCGTGCGGAGCATGCGGATCTCGGCGGGCGTCTCGAAGTGCGGTCCGGGCAGACCCGCGTACACGCCCTCCTCCAGCGACGGGTCGATCTCCTGCGCGACCTTGCGCAGCCGCGGCGAGTACAGGTCCGTGAGGTCCACGAACCGCGCCCCGACCAGCGGCGACAGCGCCGTCAGGTTCAGGTGGTCGGAGATCAGCACCGGCTGCCCGACGGACATGCCCTGCCGCAGGCCACCGGCCGCGTTGGTGAGCACGACCGTCGACACGCCTGCGGCCGCGACCGTGCGCACGCCGTGGACGACCTTCTGGATGCCCTTGCCCTCGTAGCCGTGGGTGCGGCCGAGCACGACGAGGACCTTCTTGCCCTCGACCTCGACGGAACGGATGGTGCCGCCGTGGCCGAGCGCGGTCGGCGCCTCGAAGCCCGTCAGCTCGCCCACCGGAATCTCGGTGACGGGTTCGCCGATCACGTCGGCGGCGGGCCGCCAGCCGGAGCCGAGCACGATGGCGATGTCGTGCTTCGCGTTGCCGGTGCGGCTCTGGATCTCTTCCGCGGCCTTGCCGGCCAGCTCTTCTGGAGTCACCGCGAGAGCTTAAACCGGGGCGAACGTCGAGGCGATCGCGTCGAAGAGGCGCGCCCGTGCCTCGTCCTCCTGCTCCGTGGGCACGATCACCTCGACCACCCACAGGTCCTTGCCGTAGGGCAGCACCCGCGAGAAGTGCGACCTCCGCACCGCGTCCGTGCCCTCGCCCTCGACGGTCTTGTAGACGAACTGGATGCTGTCCTCGCTGCGCGGCCCCGCGAGGTTCGGCGTCGCCACCTTGCCGCTGACGAAGAACGCGCCGGGCCAGCGCGCGGCCACGCCGGTGAGGTACGAGTCGATGTCGTACTTCGGGTAGAAGCCGGGGAACCGCCGGACCGCCACCTCGTACGCGCCGCTGCCGGACACGAAGTGCACCACCGCGGACTCCGGCAACCACGGGTCGGAGGCCCGCTGCTCGGCGTAGGTCGACCAGCTCTGCTCGACGCTCAACGTGAACTTGCCGCCCTGCTCACCGGTCACGAACGCGGCCGAGGCGGTGCGCTGCTGCAGCGTCGCCGACGTGGGCAGGGTCGGCAGCGTGGGCAGCGACTGCGCGGTCGGCGGCAGCAGCGGCGCTCCCGCCGCGTACCTGGTCAGCGCGAACCCGCCACCTGACCCCACGACGAACAGCAGCAAGGCCGCCACCAGCACGAACACCGTCGCGACCCGGCTGCGGCGGCGCACCGGCGGGAGGGGGTTGGTGACGAGGAACGGCAACGGGCCGGGGTCGTCGGCCAGCGGCGCGTCCGGCTGGATCTTCGGCTTGGGCCGCACGACGACCGGCAGCGGCACGGGGTTGCGCACCTCGAACGCGTCGGTGCCCGGTTCCGGCAGCAGCGCGTAGACCTGCTTGCGGACGTCGACGAGCGACAGCCGTTCGTCGGGGTCCTTGCGCATCAACCCGCTGATCACGGGGGCGAGCCTGCCCGCGCCCGCCGGTACCGGCACGTCGCCGTGGATGACGGCGTTGATCGTCTGCATGACGTTCTTGCCCACGTACGGCGGCTCGCCCGCCATCGCGGCCCACATCGTCGCGCCGAGCGACCACCGGTCCGCGGCCGCCGACACGTCACCGCCCTGCGCCACCTCGGGCGCGATGTAGGCGGGCGTGCCGAGCGTGATGCCGCGCGCGGTCATGGTGGCCTCGGCGACGTTGCGCGCGATGCCGAAGTCGGTGAGCTTCACCCGGCCGTCGTCCGCGATGAGCACGTTGCCGGGCTTCACGTCCCGGTGCGTGATGCCCGCCCGGTGCGCCGGCGTGAGTGCCGCCGCCACCGCGTCGAGCACGGCCGCGCCCTGCTTCTCGGTGAGGCAGCCCTGTTCCTGCAACACCTCGCCGAGGCTGCGCGACGGCACCAGTTCCATCACCACGTACGGGTCGCCGTCGTGCTGGACGACGTCGTAGAGCGTCACCAGGTTCGGGTGGGAGAGCGCGGCGACGGCCCGCGCCTCGCGCATCGTGCGTTCCCTGAGCAGGTCGGCCTCGGCGTCGGGCATGCCGGGAGGCCGCAGGATCCCCTTGACCGCGACCTGCCTGCGCAGCACCTCGTCGTGAGCAGCCCAGACGGTGCCCATCGAGCCCTGGCCCAGCAGGTGCAGCAGCCGGTACCTAGCCGCGATCAAGCGCTCCTGGTCACCGTTGTCCACGGACCCATTCTTCCCGAGCCGCGGACCGCGCCGTGCGCGCCTCCGAGCAGCCTTACCGCATCGTTGGCGCCGCCTGACACACTGACTGCATCGTTAACGGCGGTGAACCTCACATAGCCGTGTCGGTACTGGTCGGTAACACTGCAACGCATGATGGAGTTGGCCTTGCCCGCCGAATTCCGCCCGAACGAGTTCCCCGCGGCGTCGCGGGAGCAGTGGCGTGAGCTGGTCGACGCCGTCCTCCGCAAGACCGGCGCGAGCTACGACTCCCTGGTCACCAGGACGTACGACGGCATCGAACTCCAGCCGCTCTACACCCGCGACGACGCCCTCCCGGCGCCGTACGCCCTCGTGCCGGCGAAGCAGGGCTGGGACGTCCGGCAGCGGCACGCCGTACCCGATCCGGTGGCGTTGATGAACGACCTGGAGGGCGGCGTCACCTCGTTGTGGCTCGCCGTCCCGCCGTCGTCGCTGGAACGCCTGCTGGAAGGCGTCTACCTGGACCTCGCACCGGTGGTGCTCGACGGTTCGGTGGACCTGGCGCGCGCGATGCTGCGGGTGTGGGACCAGGCTCCGGTGCTGGCTTCCGACGTGCGCGGCAACCTCGGGCTGACGCCGTTCGGCGAGGCCCTCGACGTCATCCGCGCGGCTTCTTCGGAGTTTCCTTCGCTGCGGACCTGCGTGGTGGACGCGTTGCCGTTCCACGACGCGGGTGGTTCCGACGCCGAGGAGCTGGGCGCGTCTTTGGCGCTGGGCGTTTCCTACCTGCGCGCCCTGACCGCGGCCGGCTTCTCCGAGGCGAAGGCCTTCGACGCGCTGGAGTTCCGGTTCGCCGCGACGGCCGACCAGTTCACGACGATCGCCAAACTGCGCGCGGCACGGCGGTTGTGGGCGCGGGTGGCCGAGGTGTCCGGGGTCTCCGGCGCGGTGCAGGTGCAGCACGCGGTGACGTCGTCGGCGATGATGACCCGCCGCGATCCGTGGGTGAACATGCTCCGCACCACGGTCGCGTGCCTGGCGGCCGGCCTGGGCGGCGCGGACGCCGTGACGGTGCAGCCGTTCGACGCGGCCATCGGGCTGCCGGACGAGTTCGCGCGGCGGATCGCCCGCAACACGCAGAACCTGCTGCTGGAGGAGTCGCACCTCGGCGAGGTGATCGACCCGGCGGCCGGCTCCTGGTACGTGGAGAACCTGACGGACGCCTTGGCGGTTCAGGCGTGGGCCTGGTTCCAGGAGATCGAACGCGCCGGCGGCATCGCCGAGGCCGGATCGCTGGTCGCGGGCCGGATCGCCACGACGTGGGCCGCTCGCTCGGCCCGGCTCGCGGACCGCAGCGACCCGATCACGGGCGTCAGCGAGTTCCCGAACCTCACCGAGAAGCCCGTCGTGCGCGAGCCCTTCGGCATCGATTCCGACTCGCAGGCCCCCAGGGGGGACGCGCCCCCCACTCCAAGTTTCTCAGGCGGGTCTGACAGTTTCGGGCTGCCGCGGGTGCGTTATGCACAGGCCTTCGAGGAGTTGCGCGACCTCGCCGAGGCCCAGCCCGAACGGCCGCAGGTCTTCCTGGCCACGCTCGGCCCGGTCGCCGCCCACACCGCCCGCGCCACCTTCGCGGCGAACCTCTTCAACGCGGGCGGCTTCGCCACCCCGAACGCCGGCCCCACCAGGACCCCGGAGGAAGTGGCGAAACGCTTCCAGAAGTCCGGCGCGCGCATCGCCGTGCTCTGCGGCAGCGACTCGAGCTACGCCGAAAGCGCCGTCGCCACCGTCGAGGCCCTGCGCGAGGCCGGCGCGGAACGGGTACTCCTCGCGGGCAAGAAGACCGACGCCGAAGTCGACGGCTTCGTCTTCCTGGGCTGCCCGGCGCTGGAAATCCTGAACAACACCTATGACTTCCTGGGAGTGGAGCGATGATCCCCAACTTCGCGGACATCGACCTCGGCCCCCTCCCGCAGGGCGAGTACGAGACCGACCTGCCCAACTGGGAGACCCCGGAGGGCATCGCGGTCAAGCCGGTCTACGGCCCGGAGGACACCGAGGGCCTGGACTTCCTGCAGACGTACCCCGGCGTGGCGCCGTTCCTGCGCGGCCCGTACCCCACGATGTACGTCAACCAGCCGTGGACCGTCCGCCAGTACGCGGGTTTCTCGACGGCCGAGGAGTCGAACGCCTTCTACCGCCGCAACCTCGCCGCGGGCCAGAAGGGGTTGTCCGTCGCGTTCGACCTGGCGACCCACCGCGGCTACGACTCGGACCACCCGCGCGTCGCCGGTGACGTCGGCATGGCGGGCGTGGCCATCGACTCCATCTACGACATGCGCACGCTGTTCGACGGCATCCCGCTCGACAAGATGTCCGTGTCGATGACGATGAACGGCGCGGTGCTGCCGGTCCTCGCCCTGTTCGTGGTGGCGGCGGAGGAGCAGGGGGTGAAGCCGGAGCAGCTCATGGGGACGATCCAGAACGACATCCTCAAGGAGTTCATGGTCCGCAACACCTACATCTACCCGCCCAAGCAGTCGATGCGGATCATCTCCGACATCTTCGCCTTCACCTCCCAGCACATGCCGAAGTACAACTCCATCTCGATCTCCGGCTACCACATGCAGGAGGCGGGCGCGACGGCCGACCTGGAGCTGGCGTACACGCTGGCGGACGGCGTCGAGTACATCCGGGCGGGCCGGGAAGCGGGGCTGGACGTCGACAAGTTCGCGCCGCGCCTGAGCTTCTTCTGGGCGATCGGCATGAACTACTTCATGGAGATCGCCAAGATGCGAGCCGCGCGGCTGCTCTGGGCGAAGCTGGTCAACGACTTCGAACCCAAGTCCCAGAAGTCGCTGAGCCTGCGGACCCACTGCCAGACGAGCGGGTGGAGCCTCACCGCGCAGGACGTGTTCAACAACGTCGCGCGCACGTGCGTCGAGGCGATGGCGGCGACGCAGGGACACACGCAGTCGTTGCACACCAACGCGTTGGACGAAGCCCTCGCGTTGCCGACCGACTTCTCGGCGCGCATCGCCCGCAACACCCAGCTGCTGCTGCAACAGGAATCGGGCACCACGCGCGTCATCGACCCGTGGGGCGGCAGCGCGTACGTCGAGCGCCTCACCAACGAACTCGCCGCCAAGGCGTGGGAGCACATCACCGAGGTCGAGAAGGCCGGCGGCATGGCCCGCGCGATCGACGAGGGCATCCCCAAGCTGCGCATCGAGGAGGCGGCGGCCCGCACCCAGGCGCGCATCGACTCCGGCCGCCAGCCCGTCATCGGCGTCAACAAGTACCTGGTGACCGACGACGAGCAGATCGAGGTCCTCAAGGTCGACAACGCGGGCGTGCGCGCGCAACAGCTCGAAAAGCTGCGCAGGCTCAGGGAAGAACGCGACCAGTCCGCTGTGGACAGTGCGCTGGACGCGCTCACGAAGGCGGCGACCGGCGAGGGCAACCTGCTGGAGCTGGCGATCGACGCCGCCCGCGCCAAGGCCACCGTCGGCGAGATCTCCGAGTCGCTCGGCAAGGTGTGGGGCCGGCACAGCGCGCAGATCCGCACCATCTCAGGGGTGTACCGGCAGGAGGTCGGTTCGGTGTCCAACGTGGACTCCTGCCGCGAGGTCGTCGAGACGTTCGCGGAGGAAGAAGGCCGCCGTCCGCGCATCCTCGTCGCCAAGATGGGACAGGACGGCCACGACCGCGGCCAGAAGGTGATCGCCACGGCGTTCGCGGACCTCGGCTTCGACGTCGACGTCGGCCCGCTGTTCCAGACGCCCGAGGAGGTCGCGCTGCAGGCGGTCGAGGCCGACGTGCACATCGTCGGCGTCAGCTCGCTCGCCGCCGGCCACCTCACGCTCGTCCCGTCGCTCAAGGAGGAGCTGGCCAAGCTCGGCCGCGAGGACATCATGATCGTCGTCGGCGGCGTCATCCCGCCGCAGGACTTCGACGAGCTGTACGCGGCGGGCGCGGCGGCGATCTTCCCGCCCGGCACGGTGATCGCGGACGCGGCCAAGGACCTGCTGGTCAAGCTCGCGAAGCAACTCGGCCACCATGGCTAGGACGATCGACGTCGCCGAGCTCACCCGAGGCGTCCTCGACGGCAACAGGGGCGTGCTGGCCAGGGCCATCACGCTGGTCGAGTCCACGCGGGCGGACCACCGGGCCAAGGCCCAGGAGCTGCTGGTCGAGCTGCTGCCGAAGTCCGGCAACGCGATCCGCGTCGGCATCACCGGCGTCCCCGGCGTCGGCAAGTCGACGTTCATCGACGCCCTCGGCACCGCGCTGACCGGGCAGGGCCACCGGGTCGCGGTGCTCGCCGTCGACCCGTCCTCGACCCGCACCGGCGGCAGCATCCTCGGTGACAAGACGCGCATGCAGCGGCTTTCGGTCGACCGCAACGCGTTCATCCGGCCCTCGCCCACGTCCGGAACGCTCGGCGGGGTCGCCAAGGCCACCCGCGAGACGATCGTGCTGGTCGAGGCCGCGGGGTTCGACGTCGTGCTGGTCGAGACGGTCGGCGTCGGGCAGTCCGAGGTCGCCGTGGCCAACATGACGGACTGCTCGCTGTTCCTGACCCTGGCGCGCACCGGTGACCAGCTGCAGGGGATCAAGAAGGGCATCCTGGAGCTCGCGGACGTCATCGCGGTCAACAAGGCCGACGGCGACCACGAGCTGGACGCCCGCAAGGCCGCGCGCGAACTGGCCGGGGCGCTGAAGCTGCTGCGCCCGCCGGACGCGGTGTGGCACCCGCCGGTGCTCACCTGCTCGGGTCTCACCGGAACCGGTCTCGACGACCTCTGGTCCCGAGTGCTGGAACACCGGCGGACGCTGCAGGACGCCGGTGAACTGGACGAGCGACGTCGACGTCAGCAGGTCGAGTGGACCTGGATGATGGTCCACGACGAACTGTGGCGGCAGGTGCGCGAGAGCGCCGCCGTGCGGTCGCTCGCCCCCTCGCTCGAGGAGAAGGTGCGCCTCGGCGAGCTCACCGCCACCCTCGCGGCCGAGCAGATTTTGCAGGCGTTTCAATCGGACTCACGGTAGGCGCTTAACTAGTTTGGGTGACCTTCGATCGTGGTATTCGGGGTAGAGTTCAGGGCATGTCGAGGTTGTTGCTGGCCTGCGTGTTCTCGCTGATGAGCGTTCTCGGGATCGCCGGAGTGGCGTCCGCGCAAGAGGCGGCGAACGCGCCTGTCGCGGCAGCCCAGCAGACGACTGTCAACCCGGCGCCGAACGTGAACGCGCCGCAGGAGCCGTCGCCTGAAGCTCGTGAGGAGACCAAGCGCAAGCTGTGGATAGGCGGCATCGCCGTCGTCCTGTTCGCGCTGGTCTACTACCGCAACAAGAAGCGGTGGGCGAAGTGGCGCAAGGAGCGCGCGGCCAAGAAGGGATAGGTCGCGCGTCGTTCGAGGTGAGACGACTCGTCCCAAATGCTGGGATGTAATAGTCAAAGTTAAGCGTATCTCTCGACCATTTGCGTCATCGTTGATCGGTCAGACCGAAACTCGCTCGCCGCTCGGCGCAGCGCTGCGACCGGCCGTCCGGTTGATCATCATCAGCGCACCGCGTCCGTCAAGTGGTGATGCAGGATGGTGGCCAATGGGTACCGACTTGAAGATCAGCACACGCTCGTCCGTCGAGCGGTACTCCGACGCGCTGCTGGACCTGTCGCACTCGATCCACGCCGAGCCCGAGCTCGCCTTCCAGGAGCACCGCAGCGTCGAGAAGATCACCTCTTTGCTGGTCGAGGAGGGTTTCGAGGTCGAGCGCGGCGTCGCCGACCTCAACACCGCGTTCGTCGCCACGTTCGGCAGCGGTGAGCTCGTCCTGGGTCTGTGCGCCGAGTACGACGCGCTGCCCGAGGTAGGGCACGCGTGCGGGCACAACGTCATCGCCGCCGCTTCGGTCGGCACGGCGTTCGCTCTGCGTGACGTCGCCGACCAGTTGGGTATCACCATCAAGGTGATCGGAACCCCGGCGGAAGAGGTCGGCGGCGGCAAGGTGCTCATGCTGGAACGAGGCGTGTTCGACGACGTCTCGCTCTCGATGATGGTGCACCCCGCGCCGTACGAGTCGTGTGCCGCGAAGTCGCTGGCCATCACGGACCTGGAAGTGCACTACCAGGGCAAGCCGTCGCACGCGGCGGCCGCTCCGCACCTCGGCGTCAACGCCGCGGACGCGGTGACGATCGCGCAGATGTCGATCAGCCTGCTGCGGCAGCACTTCGAGCCCGGCCAGATGGTGAGCGGCATCGTCACCAACGGCGGTACCGTGCCGAACGTAATACCCGCCCGTGCGTCGGCGATGTTCGACGTGAGGGCGGAAAACCTGGAATCGTTGCAGCGCCTGGAGAACCGAATTCGGGACTGCTTTTCAGCCGGTGCGCTCGCGACCGGTTGCACCCATGAGGTGGTGCAGGTCTCACCGATCTACGCCGAGTTGACTCCCGACCCGTGGCTCGCGGACGCCTACCGGCGTGCGGCCACCGAGCTGGGCAGACGACCGCTCTCGCCGGAACAGGAACAGCGGGAGAAGATCGGGAGCACCGACATGGGCAACGTCACCAGAGTGTTGCCCGCCATCCACCCGACCATCGCCATCGACTGCGGAGACGCGGTGAACCACCAACAAGAGTTCGCGACCGCCTGTGCCTCGGCGTCGGCCGACCGTGCGCTCCTCGACGGAGCACTTGCCATGGCTTGGACGACGATCGCGACAGCCACCGATTCCCGGCAGCGAGCACGGCTGCTGGCCCGCGGAGGTGCGGCATGACGGTTCTGGACTCCCGGCCTTCGGGTCCCTCAACTGTGAAGACGTCCCCTGAGATGCTCGTGGACCCCACCGGGGTGAGCATGTCTCCTGTGGATGATCTCGGTGAAGGTCGTGGCCCGGCCTGGCTCGACGACTGGTTGAAGGCGCACGCCTCCGACGTCGTCGCCTGGCGCCGCCACATCCACGCCCACCCGGAACTCTCCCGGCGCGAGTACAACACCACCGAACTCGTCGCGAAGCTGCTGCGCGAGGTGGGCCTCAAGCCGCGCATCCTCCCCGGCGGCACCGGCCTGATCTGCGACATCGGCAACGGCCCCCGCTGCGTGGCACTCCGCGCGGACATGGACGCCCTGCCGCTGCACGAGAACACCGGCCTGCCGTTCGGCTCCACTGTGGACGGTGTGTCGCACGCGTGCGGTCACGACGCCCACACCACGGTCCTGATCGGCACCGCGCTGGCGCTCGCGTCGGCGACGGAACTGCCGGGCCGCATCCGCCTGGTGTTCCAGCCGGCGGAGGAGGTCATGCCGGGCGGTGCGCTGGACGTGCTCGCCGCGGGCGGCCTCGACGGCGTGGAGCGGATCTTCGGCCTGCACTGCGACCCGCGCCTGCAGGTCGGCCGCATCGGCACCCGCATCGGCGCCATCACGTCGGCGTCGGACCTGCTGGAGCTGCGGCTTTCCTCGCCGGGCGGCCACACCTCGCGCCCGCACCTCACCGCGGACCTGGTGCACGCCCTCGGCACGGTCATCACCGGCCTGCCGACGATGCTGTCGCGCCGCGTCGACCCCCGCTCCGGCACCGTCCTGGTGTGGGGCGCGGTGCACGCGGGCGAGGCGCCGAACGCCGTCCCGCAGGACGGCCTGGTGCGCGGCACGCTGCGCACCGGCGACCGCGACATCTGGGCCGAGCTGGAGCCGCTGGTCAAGGACCTCGTCACGGGCCTGCTGGCCCCCACGGGCGTGGGCTTCGACCTGCACCACCGCCGCGGCGTGCCGCCGGTGGTCAACGACCGCGAGTCGACCCAGATCCTGCGCGCCGGCATCGAGGCCGCACTGGGCGACGACGCGCTCGCGGGTACCGAGCAGTCCTCCGGTGGTGAGGACTTCGGCTGGTACCTCGAGCACGTGCCCGGCTCGTTCGCACGTCTCGGCGTGTGGAACGGCCAGGAGAAGCAGCGCGATCTGCACCAGCCGACGTTCGACCTCGACGAGCGCGCGCTCCTCGTCGGTGTCCGCGTCATGGTGCACACCGCGCTGGCCGCTCTCGCCTGAAGCGGAACCCTTTCGGTCTGAGCAGTGTTGTGGCGCGTGCGGAACGATTTCGCACGCGCCACAGCGCTGTCCGGACCCGAACGCCGAACGGTGGCCTGGGGCGCTGAACCGCGGTTCCGCGCCCCAGGCCACCGTCACATCAGGGCAGGACCCGTTCGACCTGGGCGGTGTCGTGGCGGGTGCGGTACGAATGCGCCCGCGTCACGGCGCTGTCCGGGTCCTTGCGGTCCGCCGTGTAGTGCCAGTCGTAGCGGACCTCGCCGGCGGTGACCTTGACCGTGCCGACGCCGTGCGAGTCGAGCTCCACGAACTTCGCGTGCGGGTTGAGCAGCTGGATCTGCGCCTCCAGCAGCACGGATCCGGTGCGCGGCGGCACCTTCAGCAGCTCGTCGAAGTTGTCCGAGGTCAGCGACGTCGTGATGAACTCGGTCGCCACCGAACGGCCCTCGAACGGCACCTCGCACGCCCACGAGCTGTGGATGTCGCCCGTCAGGAAGACCGTGTTCCTCCGCTCGCCCAACGCGCGCAGCACCAGTTCGCGGTCGGCGGGGAAGCCGTCCCACTGGTCCGGGTTCGACGACGGGAAGCCCGGCGCCGGCGGGATCTTGAACGGGCTGATCATCACCGAGTTGCCGACGAGCTTCCACCGCGAGTCGTCGCGCGTGAGCCGGTCGATCAGCCACGTGCGTTGCGCGGCACCGAGGATCGTGGTGTCCGTGCGGAACGAGCGCAGGTCGAGCATGGTCAGCGACGCGAGGTGGCCGAACTGGAAGCTCCGGTCGACCTTGTTGTCGCGGACGGGCATCCACTCGAAGTAGGCCTGCGTGGCGGCGGCCAGGCGGACGCCCCACGGGCCCTCGGTCGCCGGGTCGTGCAACGGCGAGCCGATGCTGGACGAGTTGTCGGCCGACTCGTGGTCGTCCCACGTCGCGATGACCGGGTGGGCCGCGTGCATCGCCTGCACGTGCCGGTCGGTCTTCACCTGCGCGTGGCGGCGCCGGTAGTCGTCGAGCGTCACGCACTCGTGCGGCGGGTCCGCCGGGCGCACCTCGGGCGCGTAGACGCCCTCGTAGATGTAGTCGCCGAGGTGGATCACGGCGTCGAGGTCCTGCTGCGCCAGGAAGCCGTAGCCCGCGAAGTGGCCCATGGACCAGTTCGCGCACGACGCCATGCCGAAGTTCAGTTCCGAGCCGCAGCCGGCGGTCTTCGTGCGGCCGACCGGTGAGACGACGTCACCGACACGGAAGCGGTACCAGTGGTGACGGTTCGGGAGCAGACCGCGGACGTCGACCTTGACCGTGTGGTCGCGGTCCGCGGAGGTGTGGGTCGTGCCGCGCTTCACGATCCGGCGGAAGTCCTCGTCGCGCGCGACCTCCCACTTGATAGGCGACGACGTGATGACGCGGGTCCACAGCAGCACGGAGTCGGGCAGCGGATCACCCGACGCGACACCGTGCTGAAAGATCACCGGCTCCGCGGCGGACGCGGAGCCGGTGGTGGACAACGTTGTGGTGGTGGCGGCACCTGCGACGGCGCCGGCCTTCAGGAACGTTCTTCTGTCAACCCCAGACATGGTTTCCACCATGCCCGAGGTTGATCACAGTCAGCTCACGGGCTCCGTCAGTTGCGGACGTGCTTCCGGCGCCGCCGCCCGCACGGCGTCCGCCGCCTGGTCGTCCGGCTTCGTCTGCGACGTGCGTTCGGCCTCGACGCGGGCGTTGTAGACCTCGACCTCGCGCTTGATCGCGTCCTCGTCCCAGCCGAGCACCGGCGCGACCAGCCTGGCCACCGCCTCCGCCGAGTCGACGCCGCGGTGGGCGTACTCGATGGAGATGCGGGTGCGCCTGGTCAGCACGTCCTCCAGGTGCATCGCGCCCTCGTGCGAGGCCGCGTACACCGCCTCGACCTGGAGGTAGTCGGGGGAGGCCGGGATCGGCTTGAGCAGGTCGGGGTCGTCCGCGGCGAGCGACAGCACCTCGTGCACCAGCGAGCCGTAGCGGTCGAGCAGGTGCCGGACGCGGTACGGGTGCAGGCCGTGCTTGGCGGCCAGTTGATCGGCCTGGTTGACCAGCGCGTGGTAGCCGTCGGCGCCGACCAGCGGCACCTTGTCGGTGATGGACGGCTGGATCCGGCCGGGCAGGTCGACGTGCGCCGCGTCCACGGCGTCCGCGCCCATCACCCGGTACGTCGTGTACTTGCCGCCCGCGATCGCGACCAGCCCCGGCGCGACCCTCGCCACCGCGTGCTCGCGCGACAGCTTCGACGTCGAGTCGGACTCGCCCGCGAGCAACGGCCGCAGCCCCGCGTAGACGCCCTCGATGTCGTCGTGCGTCAACGGGGTCGCGAGGACCGAGTTGACGTGCTCGAGGATGTAGTCGATGTCGTGCTGTGTGGCCGCGGGGTGCGCCAGGTCGAGGTTCCAGTCGGTGTCGGTGGTCCCGACGATCCAGTGGTTGCGCCACGGGATGACGAACAGCACGGACTTCTCGGTGCGCAGGATCATCCCGGCCTCGGCGACGATCCGGTCACGCGGCACGACGATGTGCACGCCCTTCGACGCGCGCACCCGGAACCGCCCGCGCGAGCCCGAAAGCCGTTGCAGCTCATCGGTCCACACACCGGTCGCGTTGATCACCGCGTGCGCCCGCACGTCGACCTCGCGCCCGTCCTCGACGTCGCGCACCCGCACGCCGGACACCCGGTCCGCCTCCCGCAGGAAGCTGACGACCTGCGTCGACGTCCGCACGACAGCGCCGTAGTGGGCGGCCGTGCGACCGACCATCATCGTGTGCCGCGCGTCGTCCGCCTGGGCGTCGTAGTAGCGGATGCCGCCGATCAGCGCGTCCCGCTTCAGCGCCGGGACGAGCCGCAGCGCGCCCGCCCGCGTGAGGTGCTTCTGCCCCGGCACGGACCGGGCGCCGCCCATCGTGTCGTAGAGGAACAGGCCGGCCGCCGTGTACGGGCGTTCCCAGACCCTGTTCGAGAGCGGGTAGAGGAACGCGACGGGCTTCACCAGGTGCGGTGCGATCCGCGTCAGCATGAGCTCGCGTTCCCGCAACGCCTCGCGCACCAGGCCGAACTCCAGCTGCTCCAGGTAGCGCAGACCGCCGTGGAAGAGCTTGCTGGACCTGCTCGACGTGCCGGACGCCAGGTCGCGCGCCTCGACGAGGGCGACCCGCAGACCGCGGGTGGCCGCGTCGAGCGCCGCGCCGACGCCGACCACGCCACCGCCGACCACCACGAGGTCGAAGGTCTCGGCGCCGAGGCGTTGCCACGACTCCTCGCGCTCGGCCGGGCCCAGCCTGCCGGTGATCGGCGGAGCACTGGGGACGTTCGGTGTTGCCGGTGAGTTCTTTCGCGTGGCCACGACAGGCGCCTCCCTGTGACGACTCGCGGATCACGTTACCTGCACGAACCGCGCTTCGCCCACGGGCGCGCGGCCTAGGTCCCTTAGGCCCACAATCGGCCTGAGTGCAGGTGGACGGCGTAGACAAGTGATCAGCTCGGGGATAGCGTCCGAGCACGTTGAAGGCGGGCGGCGCGGCCCTGACCTCGGGTTTGCGCGCCCACCTGGCCGCAAACGAGTGGAGGTCGACGATGAGCGCAGGCTCGATCTTCGTCTGGGAGATGCTGGGGACAGCGGTCCTCATCCTCCTGGGCACCGGTGTCGTCGCCAACCAGGTGCTCAAGGACACCCTCGGCAACAGCACGGGCTTCCTGTTCGTCAACGTCGGCTGGGCCTTCGCGGTCTTCGCCGGCGCCAGCATCGCCAACCCGAGCGGGGCGCACCTCAACCCCGCCGTCACCTTCGGCCTCGCCATCGCCGACAAGACGCCGTGGGCCGACGTTCCCTTCTACGTCCTCGGGCAGATGGTCGGCGCCATCATCGGCGCGATGCTCTGCTGGGCCACCTACAAGATGCAGTTCGACACGCACGACGAACCGCAGAACACGCTCGGCATCTTCTCCACCGGCCCGACCGTGCCGAGCGTGCCGTGGAACCTCGTCTCCGAGGTCATCGGCACGTTCGTGCTGGTCCTCTGGATCCTGTTGTCGCCGGGAGCCAAGGAGTCGGTGGACGGCGTGCCGCAGTTCGGGAACTCGGCGCTCGGGTACGCGGGTGTCGCGTTCGTCGTGCTGGTCATCGGTACGTCGCTCGGTGGCCCGACGGGCTACGCCATCAACCCGGCGCGCGACCTCGGTCCGCGCATCGCCTACGCGTTCCTGATGCCGATCCGCAACAAGGGCAACGCGAACTGGGGCTACTCGTGGATCCCGGTCGCCGGCCCTCTCCTGGGTGGCGCGCTCGCCGCGTTGCTCTTCCTGGTTCTCCCGGTCTGAAAGGACTTCTCGCATGACCCAGTACGTGGCCGCGATCGACCAGGGCACCACGTCGACCCGGTGCATGATCTTCGACCACTCCGGGCGGGTGGTGTCGGTCGACCAGAAGGAGCACGAGCAGATCTTCCCGCGCGCGGGATGGGTCGAGCACGACCCGAAGGAGGTCTGGCAGAACACCCGCCAGGTCGCCGCCGGTGCGCTGGCGAAGGCCGATCTGTCCACTTCGGACATCGTCGCGGTGGGCATCACCAACCAGCGCGAAACGGCCGTGGTGTGGGACAAGAACACCGGCGAGCCCGTCTACAACGCCATCGTGTGGCAGGACACCCGCACGGACAAGATCGTCGCCGAGCTGGGTGCGCTGGGCGGCGGCCAGGAGCGCTACCGGGCCAAGGTCGGCCTGCCGCTGGCGACCTACTTCTCCGGCCCCAAGGTGCGCTGGATCCTCGACAACGTGGAGGGCGCGCGTGAGCGTGCCGAGGCCGGTGACCTGCTGTTCGGCAACATGGACACGTGGGTGCTGTGGAACATGACCGGCGGGACGAACGGCGGCGTGCACGTCACCGACCCGACGAACGCCTCGCGCACCATGCTGATGGACCTCGACACGCTGCAGTGGGACTCCTCGATCGCCGCCGACATGGGCATTCCGATGTCGATGCTGCCGGAGATCAAGTCGTCCTCCGAGGTCTACGGCCAGGTGCGCGAACGCGGCGCGCTCGCCGGCGTGCCGATCGCGGGCATCCTCGGCGACCAGCAGGCGGCGACGTTCGGCCAGGCCTGCCTCTCGCCCGGCGAGGCCAAGAACACCTACGGCACCGGCAACTTCATGCTGCTCAACACCGGCACCGAGAAGGTGATGAGCGAGAACGGCCTGCTCACCACGATCTGCTACAAGATCGGTGACGCGGCCCCGGTGTACGCGCTGGAAGGCTCGATCGCGGTCACCGGCTCGCTGGTGCAGTGGCTGCGGGACAACCTCGGCATGATCGGGTCCGCGGCCGAGATCGAGGAGCACGCCCGGTCCGTCGAGGACAACGGCGGCGCGTACTTCGTGCCGGCGTTCTCCGGCCTCTTCGCGCCCTACTGGCGTTCCGACGCCCGCGGCGCGATCGTCGGGCTGACCCGGTTCGTCAACAAGGGCCACCTGGCGCGGGCCGTGCTGGAGGCGACGGCGTTCCAGACGCGGGAGGTGCTCGACGCGATGAACGCGGACTCGGGCGTCGACCTGACGGCGTTGAAGGTCGACGGCGGCATGGTCGTGAACGAGCTGTTGATGCAGTTCCAGGCGGACATCCTGGGCGTGCCGGTGATCCGGCCGGTCGTGAACGAGACGACCGCTCTGGGCGCTGCCTACGCGGCCGGGCTCGCGGTCGGGTTCTGGAAGACCGAGGACGACATCCGCGACAACTGGGCGCAGGACAAGCAGTGGGAGCCGCAGATGGACGATTCCCGGCGTGCTTCCGAGTACGCGAACTGGAAGAAGGCCGTGTCGAAGACCTTCGACTGGGTCGAGGACTGAGTATCCGGCCGCTGCTCCGCAGACGGCGGCGAGTTCGCCTTGAAGTCGGTCGTCCGGCCGACTCGCTCGCACCGAAATGGGCTCCGCCGATCTCGGCACGAGCGGGTGACCGGACGACCGACGCGAACTCGCACAAGTTCTACGTGGCTGGGGTTGCGTGCACGATCACGTTGTCGCGGGTGCCGCACGTGATCAGCCGCAACCCCGGCTCGTCCGCGTCGCGTGCCACGGCCTCCGCGAAGAAGTCGTCGCGGATGATCCTCTCCGTGCGCGTGACCGTGAAGCGGGCGACCGAACCGTCCTTCTTGGACACTTCGAGCAGGTCGCCCTCGCCGAGGTCGTTCAGTCTGAAGAAGACACCTCTGGCCTTGTTGCTCTCGATCCGGCCCACGATGATCCACTGCTGCGGTTGTGCCTGGTACCAGCCGGCCTGCATGCCCTCGTTGGCGGGCGGCATCTGCACGACGCCCTGAGGGTCGAGGCCGAGCGCCACGAGCGACGACCGCACGCCGATGCGCTCGATCCGGAGTTCCATCGGATCGGAGTCGCCGAGCGGTGACACCACCGGCGGCGGAGCGCTTTCGCTCGTCGCCGCCGACGGCTTCGGTGCGGGCGCCTGCGAGCAGGCTGTGGCCAGTGCCACACACAGCACCGCGATCAAGACACGAGTCCCCACAGACCCATTGACGCACAACCCGTTGGTCAGTTGCGCGTCCAATCGAGGCGGGGTCGAAATGTGATCATCGACCACTCAGTCGAGGTCGTCGTGCCGCATGAGCTGGCGGCCGGCCTCGGTGATCGAGCCGGACAGCGACGGGTACACCGAGAACGTCGTCGCGAGGTGCTCGACCGTCAGCTGGTTCTGCACGGCGAGCGCGATCGGCAGGATGAGCTCGGACGCGTTCGGCGCCACGACGACACCGCCGATGACCACGCCGGTCGCCGGACGGCAGAAGAGCTTCACGAAACCGCGGCGCAACCCCTCCATCTTGGAGCGGGGGTTCGTGGCGAGCGGCAGCATGATCGTGCGCGCGGGCACCTCGCCCGAGTCGATCGCCTGCTGGCTGATGCCGACGCTCGCGATCTCCGGGTTGGTGAAGACGTTCGCGGCGACGGTCTTGAGCTTGATCGGGCTGACGCCCTCGCCGAGCGCGTGCCACATCGCGATGCGCCCCTGCATGGCGGCGACCGAGGCGAGCAACAGCACACCGGTGCAGTCGCCGGCGGCGTAGACGCCGCTCACGTTCGTGCGGCTGACCCGGTCGACGGGGATGTAGCCGCCACGCCCGAGCTCGATGCCGATCTTTTCGAGACCGATGTCACTCGTGTTGGGCACCGACCCGACCGTCATCAGGGCGTGCGACGCCTCGATCGTGCGACCGTCTTCCAGGTGGATCAGGACGCCGTCGCCGGTGTTCTCGACCCGGTCGGCCCGCGCGTGCTTGACGACGGCCGTGCCGCGCTCGGCGAACACGTCCTCCAGCACGACGGCCGCGTCGGCGTCCTCGTGCGGCAGGACCCGGTCCCGGCTGGAGACCATCGTCACCTTCACGCCCATCTCGGTGTACGCGCTGGCGAACTCGACACCGGTGACGCCGGACCCGATCACCGCGAGGTGTTCGGGCAGCTCAGGCAGGTCGTAGATCTGCCGCCAGGTGAGGATCCGCTTGCCGTCGGGCTCGGCGCCCTGCAACACGCGCGGGGTGGCGCCGGTTGCGATGAGCACCACATCCGCGTTCAGGACCTCCTCGGTCCCGTCCGCGGCCGTCGCCACGACCTGGTGCTGGGCGAGTCCGCGCGAGTCGTCGACGAACTTCGCGAGCCCGTTGATGAGCCGCACGCCCTCCCGCTGGAGGCGCGCCCGGACGTCCGCGGACTGCGCGAGCGCAAGCCCCTTCACCCGTCCGTGTACGACGGGGAGGTCCACGGTCGCGAGCTCGTTGTGAGTCTGAATCCCCAGCTCACCGGCGTTGCGGAAGGCACTGCGCGCCCCCGCCGAAGCGATGAACGTCTTGGACGGCACGCAGTCGTACAGCACGCACGCGCCACCGGCCCCGTCGTTCTCGACCACGGTCACGTCGGCGCCGTGCTGCGCCGCGACCAGGGCTGCTTCGTAACCTGCGGGTCCGCCGCCGATGATGACGATGCGGGTCACGATCAGTTCCCTTCCACGGGCTTGTTGGGCGGGTCAACCGTACGCGTTGACCGAATCGACCGTGTCGTCAGTACCGAAAGCTGATCGTTGGGTCGCTACGCTGTCGGACGTGCCGCTCTATGCCGCGTACGGGTCGAACATGGATCCGAACCAGATGATGGAGCGAGCCCCGTACTCCCCGCTCGCGGGGACCGGCTGGCTCGTCGGTTGGCGTCTGACGTTCGGTGGCGAGGACCTGGGCTGGGAAGGTGCCCTCGCGACCATCGTGGAGGAGCCGGACCAGCAGACGTTCTGCGTGCTCTACGACGTGTCGCCGCGCGATGAGTCGCGGCTCGACCGGTGGGAGGGCGCGCTCGGGCTCTACAAGAAGATCCGGTTGCGGGTGCAGACCCTGGAGGGGTCTGTGGTGGCCTGGCTCTACGTGCTGGACGCGTACGAGGGTGGGTTGCCGTCTGCTCGGTACATCGGGGTGGTGGCTGATGCGGCCGAAGCCGCCGGGGCGCCGGACGACTACGTGAACGACCTGCGGACCCGGCCGTGCACCGGGATCGGGCCCTGAGGCCTGTCCTCGACTTCGGGGCCCTTGCGAGGCGCTGGTCGGACCGGAGAGGCCGGGCTGAAAAGCGCCCGGCCGAGCCACGAGTGGTAGCGCGGCGGGCGTTGTCCTTCAGCTGAGAGCTACGGACACCTCGTCTGAACTCACCGCTCTGCCGCCTGGCCTGTCACCCTGGTCAGGCGGTACCCGTGGCCTCCGCCAGCAGTTCGGTCAGGTGGTGGTGCAGGCGGCGGTAGTCGACCGGCGTGATGGTCGACCACGGTGGCTGCCCCTCGGTCGCGCGCCTCATCTGGAGGTAGCGGCCCTTCGGCGTGTCGTAGAAGGCGACCACGCGGTCCGGGCGGTTGCGCTTGCCCCACTTGTCCCGGGCCGCTGCTCCGAACTGGCCCCTGTTGGTCGCGTCGCGGACCATCTCGGCCAGGGTGTGGGCGTCGTTGCCCCGGAGGAGGCCCTGGAGGCCCGTTTCGAGGTCTTCCGGGGTGGTGGCCGCGGCTGCGGCCGCGTCCAGGTCTGCGGACGGCAGGGTGATCGAGTGGCCCTCGCCCGCCGGTGCCGTCGGGAGGGCCGTGAGGGCCTCGCGGGGGAGGCCGTCGGCTTCTGCCGGGCGCAGGATCAGCTGGGTGCCGTCGAGGACGGCGAGGACGCCTGCCTGGCCCTTGCCGCAGGCCAGGAGGCGGAGGCTGCGTTCGTCCAGCCAGATGCGGGCGTCGATCTCCTGTTGCGGGCGGTTGAGGACGTGCAGGAGGTCCTCGAGGGTCGGGTCCAGGGAGCGGGGGCCTCCCAGGCCCCTCGCTCCCAGCTGGCGCCAGACCTGGTCCTCGATGGTGCGCCGTTCCTCGTGGGTCTTGCCCGGTGAGGGGACCTTGAGGACGAGCGGCATCGTCTCCAGGCCCAGGTGGTCCCAGAGGACGTCGAACTCCAGCGTGGAGATGATCACCGGGTCGCGCGTGTCGCTCGTCCCGACGTCCAAGCCGAACAGAGTCATCAGTCGGTCGTGCTCTCCCCGATGACGGGCAGCGAGTAGCTGCCCACGCCGTAGATGTCGTCGCGTTCGCGCAGGTAGTCGGCGGCCTTGTGCTCCAGGTCCTCTTCGTCCTCGCCCTTGCGCGGGCCCATGCCGCCGAACGGGTCGAAGGACTGGGGCATCGGCACGGCGCGCCGGTGGACCTGGTCGTTGTTGTTCTGGGCACCCACCGTGCCCGTCGGGCCCATGGCCGAGCCCGCCGCGCCCGAGACGCCTGCCGCGTGGCCGGCGTTCATCACGGTGCCGGCCGCCGCGGCGCTGGAGGCCGCGGTCGCGCCCTCCTCCATCTGCTTCGGGCCGCCCTCGGGGTTCTGGGAGCCCGGACGGCTGGAGGTGCGCTGGCCGGGGACGCCGATGCCCGCGGTGCCGGTGCTGCCCGGACCGCCCGTGCCGGCCGACGAGGTCGAGGTGTGGGTGCCCTTGGCGGCCGGCGCCGAGGTGCCCGTGCCCGAGGTGCGGGTCGTGGAGCCCGGCGCGCCCGAGCCGGGGCGGGGCGGCGGTGCTGCCGCCGTGCCGCGGGTGCCGGTGGTGGTGCGGCCTCGCGTGCCGCCGGGGCCGGTGCCGTTCGGGCCGACGCCCCAGACCGCCGCCGTGCCGATCTGGGCTCCGCCGCCGTGCGCGACGCCGGTGCCGCTGATCTGCAGCTGCGGGGGCTGGGTGAACTGGCCGAGCGTCGAGGTGTTCGCCGTCGTGGACGACGCGTAGGTGGACATGACCTCACGGGCGCGGCGCTCGGCGGCGTCCTGGGCCGCCTCCTGCTTCTCGTGGTCGGTCTGCCCGCCGAAGAGGTGGGTGATGCCGGTGACCAGGGCGCCGGGCTGCTCGGCGGTCACGGTGACCGGCTTCGGCATGTCGGCGCGGGCCTTCGCGACGTACCCGGCCTGCAGTTCGGCCGAGACGCGCATGACGTCGGCGCCGCTGCGGGCGCTGTCGGCCCAGGCGGCGACGGGGTTGAGGCCCGACTGCGCCATCTCGGCGGCCTTGCCCTCCCACTTCGCGCCGGAGAGCGTGATGCCCTTGTGCAGGTCGTCGTTGATCTCCGTCAACGCCGCCGAGACGCCTTCCCAGCGCTGCATCGACGCGAAGGAGGCGGCGGCACCCGGACCGGAGTGGATGCGTTCGTACAGCTCTTTGTGGCTGTAGCCCTGCCAGCGGTGGTCGGCCATGTCAGCACCCGCTCTTGTTCATCATGCCGGTGTTGTCGCCCTCGACCACGTTGTACTGCCGCTCGATCTGGTTGAGGTTGTCCATCGCGGTCTTGAGCTGTCGCTGGTAGTTCAGCAACGCCTGCAGGGCCGAGTCGCCGTCCGAGATCGAGCGGTCGTTGAACTTCTCGGCCGCCTCGGCGCTGACCGGGTCGCCCGCCCACGGCCGCACGCGGAACTCGGTGATCGCCATCTCGATCTGCTTGTCCAGCTTGATCAGCGCGGCCGAGAACGTGTTGCGCAACGCGGGGATCGCCTCCGGCTCCACGTTCAGCTGGTGCGCGGCCGGCGGCGAGGCGTCGGCCCCGCTGCGTCCCCCTGGCGGCATGGTGAAACCTCCGGCGATTGTGCCTACAAGCGCTTCGACACTCTAACCACCGAAGGTAACGCTGGGGAGTGCGATCAGTGACATCCGCCCGTGTGGGTCAGCGCTTCTGGAGCAAACTGGCCATCGCCGCCTCTGCCACACGCTGGGCACCGAGGCAAAGATGATCTTGTTGTACCGCACTGGAATTGCCGCCGTCGCGGAACATCACGTCGAGGAACTGCCCATCGGCTACGTCTATCTCGACGTTGCAGACGTCGTGCACGTCGGGTGTGCGGACAGTAATCGCCGCAAACCCTTCGATGACCCCGACCGTGTAGTCGACCTGGGCGTTCTCCGACAGCCACACGTCCGCGCCGGAGACCGTCACGAGCGCCAGCCGGGCCACGTTGCCGCTCGTCGTGCTGCGGATGGTGCACGCCCGCGCGCCGCCGAAGCTCGGCTCCACGTACGCGCTGGGCGGGTTGTCGAGGCTCAGCGCGGTCAGCTGGTCGGGCGACAGGATCCCGCACGGCTCGACGGCGTCCAGCGGCACCGCGCGCGGCCGTTGCGGGAAGTCCATCTGCGACGTCGTCGTGGGCGAGGGCGGCGGAGGCGGCGGGGTGGTCAGCGAACTCTGCTCAGGCGGGGCCGTGCACCCGGCCAGCACCAGCACGACGATGAGCAGCCCCGTGGTCCGCATGGCCGGTCACCGTAGCTGCTCGGGGAAGGGATCCGACGCCAGTCGTGACCACAGCAACTGGTCTTCGCGCTGATCATCGACCATCGCCTCCTCGCGAAGACGACCCTCAAGAGTGAATCCGCACTTCTCCGCGACCCGCTGTGACGCCGTGTTCGAGACCGCGTGCCGGTACGTCACCCGGTGGATGTCCATCGCGCCGTACACCCAGCCGAGGACGGAGTTGAGCGCCTTCGGCAGCACGCCCTTGCCGCGGTGCGCGGGCTGGCTCCAGCACATCACCTCGGCGGACGCCAGGTGGTGGTCGACGTTGTGGATCACGATCCCGGCCCACACCTCGGCCGTCACCGCCTCGCACACCGCCCACGACCAGCGGTAGTCCTTCTCCCAGCCGTCGGCCAGCAGCATCACGAGCGTCTCGGCGGACGGCGCGTCCTGGCCGGTCAGCCGCGGCATGTAGCGGCGGGTCTCCCGGTCGGCGAACGCCTCGGCCAGCGCCGGCACGTCGTCGATGCGGTCGTCGCTGCGGAAAGCGCGCAGGTAGTACTCGCCCGCGTTGATCTCGACTGGCTCCACGGCGAGGAGGCTAGCCGCCGCTGCCACAACGCACGCGGGGACCTTTCGTTCGCGTGGGGCGAACGAAAGGTCCCCGCGTGCCGAAGAGAAAAGGGGCTAGCTGTCGCCGGTGAAGCCCTCGTGCTGTTCCGCGAGCGCGTCGAGTTCCGGGCGGTGCGCGGAGGCGGGCGAGCCGTCCGGCGCGGTGGTCAGCTCGACCACCCAGTCCACGTCCTCGGCGTCGTCCTCGCCCGCGAGCATGTCCCGGTGCACGAGGCACGGCCCCCAGCCGTCCTCCAGCAGTTCGGCCGCCAGCTCCTCGGCCTCGTCGCGGTCCGGCAGGATCAGCAGCACGGTCGGCGGGATCAGCCCGCGCACCGCCAGCGCCGTCCGCAACGCCGCCGTGTCCGGCACGTGCACGCCGTCCAGCCCGGCCGCCGAGGCGGCCAGGGCGTTCGCCTCGGTGTCGTCGCAGAACACGCCGGACGCGTACCCGAGTTCGTCCAGCACACGCCGGAAGATCGCGGGATCGGGCTTCGCGAGGCCGAGCCGCGAGGAGTTGAAGACCGCGTCCACCTCGGCGTCGAGGCCGAGCGCCACGAGGTCGGACTCCAGCCGCGTGGTCGCGTTGGTCAGCAACGCCACGAAGCACTGCCGCCGGGCGACGCGCACCAGCGCCAGCGCCTCGGCGACCACCTCGCCGGCCGAGACCGGGAACCCGGCTTCCGCCCGCCACTGCTCGTCGGTGATCTCTCCGGTGATCGCGCGCCGCAGCAACGACGGCTCGAACGCGCGGGCCGCGACCTCGGGCGCGACCGGTGGGAACGACCTCAGCACGCCGTCGAGGTCCAGCAACAGCAGGGGTTTCAGCGCCGGCGTCCGTTCCAGGTGCCCCACAGGATCGCCACGGCGGGCACCAGCAGGAAGATCAGCGGGTTCTTGACCAGCGCGAAGAACAGGATCACCGTCGCGATGCCCACGACGGGCACGACCGCGCTCTCCCACCGGCGCGCGGGCGCCTTGGCGGGCTCGTTGAACATCGGCACGGGCGCGACGAACTGCGGCCGCGGGTCCGGGAGGTCGTAGAACAACGCCATCAGCTCGCCGCGGGTCTTCGCGGTGGTGATCTTCGCGGACCGCTCGCCGTACTCGGTGATGTCGATGCGGCCCGCGCTCATGTGCTCGCCGAGCACCTGCAACGCCTGCTGACGCTCGGTGTCACCGATGCGGATGTCCCTCGCCGGGTCGCTCACGAACTCAATCGTAGGTGAGCGACCCGGCGGGAGAAGCGGACACTCAGTCCTTCAGCTCGCAGATCACAGTGCCCTGGGTGATCGGGTCGCCGGGCGCCGCCGCGAGGCCCGTCACGGTGCCCGCCTTGTGCGCCGTCACCGGGTTCTCCATCTTCATGGCCTCCAGGACCACGATCAGCTCGCCCGCCTCGACGGTCTGCCCGTCCTCGACGGCCACCTTCACGATCGTGCCCTGCATCGGCGCCGCGACCGCGTCACCCGACACCGCCGCCGCACTGCCGCCCGCGCGCTTCGCCTTGGGCTTCTTCGAGGCGGCCGCAGCGGCAGGACGAGCCGAACCCATCGCGAGGTCACCCGGCAGCGACACCTCGAGACGACGGCCGCCGACCTCGACCACGACGGTCTGGCGGGGCGTCTCCTCGTCGGCGGCCTCGGCCGAACCGCTGAACGGCGCGATCTGGTTGTCGAACTCGGTCTCGATCCATCGCGTGTGGACGGTGAAGCCCTCGGGCTTCTCGGCCGTGAACGCCGCGTCCCGCACGATCACCCGGTGGAACGGCAGCACGGTCGCCATGCCCTCGACGACCATCTCGTCCAGCGCCCGGCGCGACCGCGCCAGCGCCTCCTCCCGCGTCTCGCCGGTGACGATCAGCTTGGCCAGCAACGAGTCGAACTGCCCGCCGATCACCGAACCGCTCTCGACACCGGCGTCCACGCGCACCCCGGGACCCGACGGCGCGACGAACGAGGTCACCGTGCCGGGCGCGGGCAGGAAGCCGCGACCGGCGTCCTCGCCGTTGATCCGGAACTCGATGGAGTGCGCACGGGGAGCGGGGTCCTCGGTGAACCGCAGCTTCTCGCCCGCGGCGATGCGGAACTGCTCGCGCACCAGGTCGAGACCCGTCGTCTCCTCGGACACCGGGTGTTCGACCTGCAGGCGCGTGTTGACCTCCAGGAACGAGATCGACCCGTCGAGGCCCACGAGGTACTCGACCGTGCCGGCGCCGTGGTACCCGGCCTCCAGGCAGAT
Source organism: Lentzea sp. NBRC 102530 (assembly GCF_030269365.1). Lineage (GTDB taxonomy): Bacteria > Actinomycetota > Actinomycetes > Mycobacteriales > Pseudonocardiaceae > Lentzea. The sequence continues at coordinate 207,500 of NZ_BSTF01000014.1, read as the reverse complement.
CGCCTTGGCGGAGGAGTGGATCGTGGCGCGCTGCTCGTCGGTCAGGAACGGCGCGGGCGCCTCCTCGACCAGCTTCTGGTGGCGGCGCTGCAACGAGCAGTCGCGGGTGCCGACGACGATCACCGTGCCGTGCGTGTCGGCGAGCACCTGGGCCTCGACGTGGCGCGGCTTGTCCAGGTAGCGCTCGACGAAGCACTCGCCGCGGCCGAACGCCGAGACGGCCTCGCGGACCGCCGAGTCGAACAGCTCGGGGATCTCCTCCATCGTGCGGGCGACCTTCAGGCCGCGGCCGCCACCGCCGAACGCGGCCTTGATCGCGACCGGCAGCCCGTGCTCCTGCGCGAACGCGATGATCTCGTCCGGCCCGTTGACCGGGTCCTTGGTGCCGGGCACCAGCGGCGCGCCCGCGCGCATCGCGATGTGCCGTGCGGTCACCTTGTCGCCGAGGTCGCGGATCGCCTGCGGCGTCGGGCCGATCCACGTCAGCCCGGCGTCGATCACGGCCTGGGCGAAGTCGGCGTTCTCGGACAGGAAGCCGTAGCCGGGGTGCACGGAGTCGGCGCCGGACTGCGCGGCGGCCGCGAGCACCTTCTCGAACGAGAGGTAGCTCTCACCGGGGGTGTTGCCGCCCAGTGCGAACGCCTCGTCGGCGAGCCGCACGAACGGCGCGTCGCGGTCGGGATCGGCGTAGACGGCGACGCTCGTCAGACCGGCGTCACGGCAGGCTCGGATGACCCGGACGGCGATCTCACCGCGGTTCGCGATGAGCACCTTGCGCAGCGACACGGCGTCGTACCTCCTGCTGGACCGGTTATTTACGGCTCTGGCTGGTGCCGCAGTCTACGGAAATCGATGAACTCCGAGAGGGAGAGACGGCTCACTTCACATCCATCGTGAGCCCATCGAGCACAATCAGCGACGTGGGAGGAACCAGGTCCGTGCAGGTGGTCGCCGTCGCCGCCGCCGTGGTCGTCGTCGCGGGGGTGCTGTTCGCCTATTTCCAGAGACCTTCCGGCACCGATTCAGGTCAATCCGGTTCGGACACCGGAATGCGCTGCGGTACCACCGTCTGCCAGGTCGTGATCGGCAAATCGGTCGGCAAGGACCTGGTGGAGGTGCTCACCGGGACGGGTGGCGGGCGGATCAGGGTGACCGGCGCCTCCGGTCCGTACGTCTTCGAGATGACCATCGCCGAGGCGGGCGCGGTGATCACCGACCAGTCGCTGTTGTGCTCGGACGCGCCGGTCGGCGTGTGCCTGGTGCGCGGCGACGCGGACGGCAAGGTGGTCGGCGAGGTGCTGATCCGCAAGGACGGCGTCTGGTCGCGCGCGCAGTCGACCTACCTGTCGAACGCCGGGTACCTCGCGCTGCACGACGTGGACGAGGACGGCACCGCGGACATCGTCTCGGCCCAGCGCGCGTGCGACGGCCAGTGCAACGACGCGTTCGTGCAGGTGTTCTCGGCGCTGGGGGCGAACGTCGGCTGCACGACGCCGGCACCGGCGCGGGAGCAGCTCCCTGGCTGGCCCACACCGGTGCCGAAGTTGTCGCAACTACGTCCGTGCGCTGATTCCTAGCGCACTAGGCCTTCACGAGCTCCGGCTCGTCGGCCGCGACCGGCTCCTCGATGAGGTGCTCGGTGCGGGCCACGACCACCGGCACGGTGATCTGCCCGGCCACGTTGGTGGCGGTGCGCATCATGTCGAGGATCGGGTCGATCGCGTAGACCACGGCCACGCCGGTCGCGATCACCTGAGGAGGCAGGCCGACGACGCTCAGGGTCAGCGTGAGCATCGTGTACCAGCCGGTGGTGCCGGCGGTGGCGAGCGCGCCGAACACGGCGACGAGCACGATGCCGACGTACTGCCACACCGAGAGCTGGATGCCGAAGAGGTTCGCGATGAAGATCGTCGCGACGGCCGGGTAGACCGCGGCGCAGCCGTCCATCTTGGTCGTGGTGCCGAGCGGCACGGCGAAGTTCGCGTACTCGTTCGGCACGCCGAGGTCGGTGGCGGCCTTGCGGGACAACGGAAGCGTGGCACCCGACGAGCGCGACACGAACGCGAACTGCAGCGCGGTGCCGGCCTTGCGGAAGAACTCGACCGGCGAGGTCCTGCCGACGAACTTCAGCAGCACCGGGTAGACCACGAACAGCACCAGCGCCGAACCGAGGTACACCGCGAGGATCAACGAGAACAGCGGCTGCACGAACGAGTTGCCGTACGAGGCGACGGCGTTGCCGATGAGGCCGAAGATGCCGATCGGCGCCAGCAGGATGATCCAGCCGACGACCTTCTGCACGATGTCGAAGAACGACTTCACCAGGTTCGTGAACGGCGCGGCCTTCTCGCCGAGCGCGTAGGCGGCGAACCCGACCAGCACGGCGATGAACACGACCTGCAGCACGTCGCCCTCGGTGAACGCGCTGAAGATGTTGGTGGGCACCAGGTTGTCGAGCAGCGCCTGCCACGAGCCGGACGCCCGCTTGGCGAGCTTGTCGACGGCACCGGCGGCGGGTTCGATCTGCAGGCCCGCGCCGGGCTTGAGGATCGAGGCGACCGCGATGCCGATCAGCACCGCGATGAACGACGTGATGGCGAACCACAGGAACGTCTTGCCGCCGAGGCGCGCGGCGGTGCGGCCGCCACCGAGGTTCCGCAGCGACGCGATACCGACGACGATCGCGGTGAACACCAGCGGGATGACGGTCAGCTGGAGCAGCGCGGTGAAGGTGGAGCCGATCTTGGCGAGGACGGGCGCGAGCCACGTGCCCTTGCCGAGCCAGCCGGCGAGCGCGCCGAGGACGAGCGCGCCGAGCACGGTGAAGCCGAAGACCTTGGGCTTTCGGTATGTCTGGACGAACGACACTGGAACATCTCCTGGGCAGGGATGAGCGGAACGGGGCGGCGGAGGCGTTTAGCTCCGACAGCCCGTGCTCGTCCTGCGTGCCAGGTCGATGTGCCTGCGACGCGTCAAGTACTCGTTCACCGCTAGCCCCCAACGCCGGCGTTGAGGGCAGTCTTCCCCGATCGGGTGAACTGTGACCAGGGTCTACCAGAGCGTGGACACGGAAACGCCCACCTGGCCGAGCAGCTTCCGGGTGAGCGGCAGGCTGATGCCGATCACCGACGTGTGGTCGCCCTCGATGCCGTCGATGAACCAGCCGCCGCGGCCGTCGATCGTGAACCCGCCCGCGACGTGCAACGGCTCGCCGGACGCGAGGTACGCCTCCAGTTCCTCGTCCGACGGCGTGCCGAACCGCACGGTCGTGGACTCGGCCGCTGAAGCCCGGTCGACGACCTCGCCGCCCGACACCCGCAGCACGGTGTGGCCGGTGATCAGCTCGCCGCTCTTGCCCGCGACCCGCCGCCAGCGCTCGCGCGCGACCTCGGCCGTGCCGGGCTTGCCCACGAGTTCGCCCTCGAACAGCAGCATCGAGTCGCAGCCCACGACCACGCACTCGTCGTCGTGCTCGATCGCCTCGGCCTTCGCCGCGGACAGCGCGACGACCGTCTCCTCCGGCGTGGGGTTCTGCAGGGACGCGACCAGCGCGTCCTCGTCGACACCGGAGACCCGGACGACGGGCTCGACGCCCGCTGCCCGCAGGACGCTAAGACGGGCGGGTGACTGGGAGGCCAGGATCAGACGCACGCGGCGAGTCTGCCACGCTCGGGGCGGCGACCTGCCGGAAGGCGAGCGCGGCCGCGATGCCGAGCACGGTGACCGCCAGCAACAGGTAGAACGCGGCCCGCACGGCCGAGGTGAAGTCCCCGGTCGCCGCCAGCACGATCTGCAGCACCGCGGCCGTCACCGCGCTGCCCAGCACGTTCCCGAACTGCCTCGACGTGTTGTAGATGCCGGACCCGGCGCCGAGCAACGACCGGTCGAGCGTGCGTGTGGAGATGTTCGTCAGCGGCGAGAACACCATGCCCATGCCGACGCCGAGCAGCACCATCGACGGCAGCAGCACCCATTGCGAGCCGTCACCCAGCAGGAACGTCATCACCAGGATCCCCGCGCCCATCAACGCGAACCCGATGATCGGCAGGTACTTGGCGTCGGCCCGGTTCGACCAGCGCCCGGCGAAGATCGCCACCACCCCGGACATCAGCGACGCCGGTGCCGTGACCAGGCCCGTCATCAGCGGCGACAGCTTCGGCACGGTCTGCAGGAACAACGCGAGCGGCACGAACACACCCGTGACCGTGATGCCGATGGCGATGTTCGCGACGTTGCCCAGCGAGAAGTTGCGGTTGCGGAAGATCCGCAGCGGCATCAACGGCTCGGCGTTGCGCGCCGAGGCCTGCCAGAACACGAACGCGGCGAGGAACAGCACCCCGGCCGCGATGATCTCGGCGATGGTCACGGGTCCCGCGACCCGCCCCCACCCGTAGTGCTCGCCGTTCTGGATGCCGAACACCAGCAGCCCGAGCCCGAGGCAGCACAGCACCACGCCGAGCACGTCGAACTTCGGCGCCCGCCCCGGTTGCAGGTCGGGCACCCACAGGAACAGCAGGACCAGGGCGAGCACGCCGATCGGCAGGTTCACGAAGAAGATCCACTCCCAGCCGAGGTGCGTGACCAGCACCCCGCCGAGCAACGGCCCGGAGACCGTCGCCAGCCCGGCCACCGACCCCCACATGCCGAGCGCCGCACCCCGCTTGGCCGGCGGGAACAGGTGCGTGATGAACGCCATCGTCTGCGGCGTCATGGCCGCCGCCCCGAGCCCCTGGAACACGCGGGCCGCGATCAACGCCTCCGCGCTCGTCGCGAGGCCGCAGGCCAGCGAGGCCCCGAGGAACAGCACGAGCCCGATCCCGTAGAGCCGCTTCGGCCCGAACCGGTCACCCAGCCGCCCGGTCAGCAGCAACGGCACCGCGAACGCCAGCAGGTAGGCGCTCACCACCCAGATGACGTCGTTCAGGGACGCGCCCAGGTCGGTGATCATCGACGGCAGCGCGACGTTGACGATGGTCGTGTCCAGCAGCGTCATGAAGAAGCCGATGCACAGCGCGTACACGGTCCGCCAGTTCTCGCGGTCCGTCCGAGTAGTACTACTGATGCGCGATCACCTCTTCAGTCGGCACTCTCGGCGGAGTGAAGCGCTGGGTGCTTGTCCTCACCGAACGCGGTTCCGATCGCGAAGGCAAGCGCAGACGGATCGCGGCACTTTTCGTCGTCATCGGCGGACTCATTGGATCGTGGGGCGTTGGAAGCGTGCTCGCGAGTGACCCGATCGGGTACGGCGTACCCGTCTGGCCGTTCGCCGACACCGCGGACCGCGCGGAGAACGCTCTGCTGAGCCAGGTCGTGCCCGCCGTGCGGTCCGGATCGGCGTTCAACCACGCCGGCGTCGAGGTGCTGCGGCGGAGTCAGGCGTACGGCAGCGCGTTCTGGACGTTGAAACTGCAGGTGGACGGCGAGACACGGTGCCGCGAGGTAGCCGTGGGCCTGACCGTGACGAGCCGCCGCGTGGACTGCTGAACGACGCACGCGGGGACCTTTCGTTCGCGCCACGCGAACGAAAGGTCCCCGCGTGCGGCTGGATCAGCCGGGGAAGCCCGAGGCTCGCCAGGCGCCCGGCCCGTGCTGGAGCGGCCGGCGCACCCGGCGGGCCGGGTTCGCCCACTCCGAACGCCGCTTCGGCGCCTCCTCGACCGGCGCGGCCGAAGCCAGCCCGGCGATGACGGCCGTCAGCGCGGCCAGCTGGTGGTCGTCCGGTGTGCCCTTGACGACCTTCAGCAGCGGCACGTTCTCCTCCGGCGCGCTCACAGCGGGATGTTCCCGTGCTTCTTGGGCGGCAGCGTCTCGCGCTTGTCCCGCAGCATCGACAACGCCCGCGCCACGTACCCGCGCGTGTACGACGGCGGGATCACCGAGTCGACGTACCCGCGCTCGGCCGCCACGTACGGGTTGCAGAGGGTGTCCTCGTACTCCTGCTGGAGCCGGGCCCGCAGCGCGTCGACGTCCTCACCGGCGGCACCGGCCGCGGCCAGCGTCTTGCGGTGCACGATGTTCGCCGCGCCGGACGCGCCCATGACGGCGATCTGCGCGGTCGGCCACGCGAGGTTGATGTCGGCGCCGAGGTGCTTGGAGCCCATGACGTCGTACGCGCCGCCGTACGCCTTGCGCGTGATGACGGTGACCAGCGGGACCGTCGCCTCGGCGTAGGCGTAGATCAACTTGGCGCCGCGCCGGATGATGCCGTTCCACTCCTGGTCGGTGCCGGGCAGGAAGCCGGGCACGTCCACGAACGTGAGCACGGGGATGTTGAACGCGTCGCAGGTGCGCACGAACCGCGCGGCCTTCTCGGAGGCGTCGATGTCGAGGCAGCCCGCGAACTGGGTGGGCTGGTTCGCGACGACACCGACCGACTGGCCGTCCACCCGGCCGAAGCCGACGAGGATGTTCGGCGCGAAGAGCGGCTGCACCTCGAGGAAGTCGCCGTCGTCGAGCACGCGGTTGATGACCTCGTGCATGTCGTACGGCTGGTTCGCGGAGTCCGGGATGAGCGAGTCGAGCTCGCGGTCCTCGTCGGTGATCGAGTCGGAGAGCGCACCGACGGCGAGCGTGCCCTCGAACGCCGGGGTCTCGCTCAGGTTGTTGGACGGCAGGTACGACAGCAGTTCCTTGACGTACGCGATCGCGTCCTCCTCGTCGCTGCCGAGGTAGTGCGCGTTGCCGGACTTGGTGTTGTGCGTGCGACCGCCGCCGAGCTCCTCCATCGTCACGTCTTCACCGGTGACGGTCTTGATGACGTCCGGGCCGGTGATGAACATGTGCGAGGTCTGGTCGACCATCACCACGAAGTCGGTCAGCGCGGGGGAGTAGACGTGCCCGCCCGCGTTCGAGCCCATGATCAGCGAGATCTGCGGGATCACGCCGGAGGCCTTGACGTTGCGGGAGAAGATCTCGCCGTAGAGGCCGAGCGAGACGACACCCTCCTGGATGCGCGCGCCGCCGCCCTCGTTGATGCCGATGATCGGGCGGCCCGTCTTGATCGCCAGGTCCATGACCTTGACGATCTTCTCGCCGTAGACCTCGCCGAGCGACCCGCCGAAGACCGTGACGTCCTGGGAGAACACGCACACCGGACGGCCGTCGACGGTGCCGTAGCCCGTCACGACGCCGTCGCCGTAGGGGCGGTTGCGCTCCTGGCCGAAGTTGGTGGAGCGGTGCCGGGCGAGTTCGTCCAGTTCGACGAACGAGCCGGGGTCGAGCAGGAGGTCGATGCGCTCGCGGGCTGTCTTCTTGCCCTTCGCGTGCTGCTTCTCGACTGCACGTTCCGAGCCGGCGTGAACCGCCTCGTCGTTGCGCCGGTAGAGGTCAACGAGCTTGCCCGCGGTGGTGTGGACGTCGGGCGCGTTCGCGGGGACGTTCCCGATCGGCTCGGTCGCACTGCTCATGGGCTGGCAGCCTAACGAGACCATTGCTGAACTGCCCCGTGCAGTTGTCCAGGTCACGGCAACCTGTCGGCAATCTCCGATCGCACGTACTCTCTTCCGTTCCAATAGCCTGGCGCGATGACCACCGCACTCGACGCAGAAGAGCTGCGCTCCCGGCTCGTCGCCCCCAACGGCCCGTACGCCGCCCTCGACGTCGTCGAGACCACGGCCTCCACCAACGCGGACCTGGCCGCCGCGAACGCCGCCGACCGCACCGTGCTGATCGCGCTGGAGCAGACCGCCGGGCAGGGGCGTCGCGGCCGCAGCTGGTCGTCGCCGGAGGGCGGGCTCTACGTCAGCGTGCTGTTCCGCCCGGACGTCGCGCCCGCGAAGCTGCCGTGGCTCAACCTGATCGCCGGGCTGGCGCTCGTGCGCGTCGCCCAATCGGTTGGTGTCGAGGCGACCCTGAAGTGGCCGAACGACCTGCTGCTCGGCTCCGGGCCCGGCAAGGGCGCGGGCATCCTGTCCGAGATCACCGCCGACGGCTCGGTCGTCGTGGGCATCGGGCTCAACGTGGCGAAGCTGCCGGCGGACGTGGAGGCCGCGCCCGGTGGTCTCGCGCCGACGTCGTTCGAGGACGAGGGCGCGGACGAGCTGGACCGCACCGAACTCGCGTTCCGGCTGCTGGTCGAGCTGGCCCAGCTCGAAGGCGTGTGGCGCAAGAACGAGGGCGACGCCGAGGAGTCCGGGGTGCTGGAGGAGTACACCGAGCACTCCTCGACGCTCGGCCAGAACGTCCGCGTCGAACTCTCCGGTGGGGTTCAGCTCCAGGGCGTGGCGCAGCGCATCGAGCCGGACGGCACGTTGGTCGTGCGCGGCACCGACGGGGCGGACCACGGCGTGTCCGCAGGTGACGTGGTGCATTTGCGTCCGGCGTAGTTAGGGTTGCCCCATGGCGTACCCCGACGACCTGCTGAGCTCCGGCGAGCACGTCGTGATCCACAAGCACCCCCACTGGAAGATGTTGATCTTCCCGGTGTTCTGGCTGCTGGTGGTGGTCGCGCTCGGCACCTACCTGGCCGGTCTCGTCGGCGGTCAGTCGTGGGGCTTCATCGCCCTGATCGCACTGGCCGTCGTCGCCGTGGTCCTGGTGCTGTGGCTGACGGTGACGCCGTTGCTGCGCTGGCGGACGACGCACTTCATCATCACCTCGGACCGCGTGATGTACCGCGAAGGGGTGTTCAAGCGCACAGGCCTCGACATCCCTTTGGCCCGTGTCAACAGCGTGCGTTTCGAGCACTCTTTCGTGGACAGGCTGCTGGGCTGCGGCACGTTGATCATCGAGTCGGCTTCGGACGAACCGCTCGAGTTCGACGACATCCCGTCCGTCGAGAAGGTGCACACCATGCTCTACCGCGAGGTCAACGACAACCCCGAGGACGACTTCCAGCCGAGGCGGCTCGATGGGCGCGCGTGAGGCCGGCCTGCCCGACGTCGTCGCGGGTGCGTCGCTGCCGTCCGCCGTCACGATCTGGGAGGTCGGGGCGCGCGACGGGCTGCAGAACGAGTCCGCGGTCGTGCCCGTCGCGGTGAAGCTCGAGTTCCTCGACCGGCTGGCCGCCTCCGGACTGTCCGTTTTGGAGGCCACGTCGTTCGTGCACCCCAAGTGGGTGCCGCAACTGGCCGACGCGGCCGAGGTGCTGGCCGGGCTGAAGCCCGCTGACGGCGTGATCTACCCGGTGCTGGTGCCGAACGAGCGCGGGCTCGACCGGGCGATCGAGGCCGGCGTCACGCACATCGCGATCTTCGCCTCCGCCACGGAGACGTTCGCGTCGCGCAACCTCAACCGGACGCTCGACTCGCAGTTCGAGATGTTCGAGCCGACGGTCGCGCGGGCGCTCGAAGCCGGGATGTCGGTGCGCGGGTACGTGTCGATGTGCTTCGGGGACCCCTGGGAGGGACCCGTGGCGCAGTCGCAGGTCGTGTCCGTCGGCGAACGACTGCTCGGCATGGGGTGCTCGCAGGTGTCGCTCGGCGACACGATCGGCGTGGCGACGCCGGGTCAGGTCGAGTCGGTGCTCGGCGGGTTCCGCGACGTGTCGGCGTTGGCCGTGCACTTCCACGACACCTACGGGCAGGCGTTGTCGAACACGCTGGCCGCTCTGCGGTGCGGCGTGACGACCGTGGACTCGTCCGCCGGTGGTCTGGGCGGGTGCCCCTACGCCGAGTCGGCCACCGGGAACCTCGCCACCGAGGACCTCGTGTGGATGCTCGACGGCCTCGGCGTCGAGACCGGGGTGGACCTCGACAAGCTCGTCGAGACCTCGGTGTGGATGGCCGAGCAGCTCGGCCGTCCCAGCCCGTCGAGGGTCGTGCGGGCGCTCGCGAAGTGACTCAGCCGCGGGCGGTGAACATGCCCGTGGCGATGAACCGGAAGACCGGCTGGTCGCCCCTGTGCGCCGTGCCGGCGAACTCCACCAGGCCGAGGTCCGGGCGCTTCTTCGACAGGCGAGCGCTCAGGACCTCCGCCGCGAACGTCAGCGTGTCGCCGGGGTGGACCGGTGCGAGCCACGAGAGTTCGCGGCCTCCCGGCGAGCCCTGCGACGTCGAGTCGGCGAGGACGACGTCCACCCAGCGGCGCATCCACAGCGACGCGGTGTACCAGCCGGAGGCGGACAAACCGCCGAAAATCGAGTTCCTGCCCGCTTCCTCGTCCAGGTGGAACGGCTGCGGGTCGAACTTCTTCGCGAAGTCCAGCATGTCGTCCCGGTCGACGGTCAGGTCGCCGAGCGGGATGATGCGGCCTGCGGGCAAATCCTCGAAGGCGATCATCTCGTTGATCCTACGTAACTGAATCCGCTGGGAACCGATCTAGTGGCAACGGCGTCCTAGAGCCCGAGCCGTGGGCTATGCGTGTGAGGGGGACTCGGTGGACGACCACCGTGCGCAGGTCGAGGAGCTGCTGGCCGACTACCGGCGCAGCCGCGAGCAGCTGGTGTCGGTGCAGCGCGACCTCGCCGCCGTGTCCGGGCGTGCTTCCAGCCCGGACGGGACGGTCGAGGCGACCGTCGGTGCCGGCGGGAGGCTCGTCGGCCTCGAACTCTCCGAGACGGCCTACCGCAGGCACCGGCCGGAGCAGCTGGCCGAGCTGATCGTGCGGACGGTCGCCGCGGCCGCCGCCGGTGCGGCCGAGGAGACCTACCAGGCGTTGAGCACGGTGCTGCCCGCCGCCACGGACCCCGCCGCGCTGGTCGCCGGAACCGCCGACCTGCAGCCGTCCGAGTACGAGGTCTCCGAGTACGACACCGTCGATCTCGGGCAGCAGCCGGTGCGCCGCCGGGTCGACGACGACGAGGACAACGAACAGCGGGAGAGCTGGCTCGACACCGAGCTCATCAACAGGAGGGTCCGATGACCGGGTACTCGGCCGATCTCGACCGGCTGGACTCCGGCGCGCGCGAGATGAAGGGCTTCGCCGGGCAGGCGACCGAGATCGCGGGCGCGCTCGACCGGGCGCTGGCGGGCTTCGGTGCCTGCTGGGGTGACGACGCGATCGGCCGCAGCTTCGCCGCCTCGCACGAGAAGCCCGCCGGTGACGCCTCCGGTGCCCTGGCCGGGCTTTCGGCGACGCTGGGGGAGGTGGGCGACAAGCTCGCTTCCACCGCCGCCACCTATCGGCACGTCGAGGAGACCAACGCCTCCGGGATGAGAAGGTTGGACGGCTGACATGGGCATCGAGCTTCCCGCCGAACTCACCGCCATCGCCGCCAAGGCGGGCGTCACGTGGCCGAAGGCCGACGAGGACGCCATGCGCTCCAGCGCCACGGCCTGGCGCGAGGCGGGCGACAAGATCAAGAGCCTGGGCACCACCTCCGACGGCGCCGCGAACCGCGCGCTGGGCGGCGTGACCGGTGCGACCGGTGACGCCGCCCGAGGCCGTTGGGCCAAGGTCGTGGCGCCGGACGGCGACTTCCAGCGCGCCGCCAAGGGCTGCCACGCCGCCGCCGACCGCCTCGACCACGCCGCCAAGCAGGTGGGCGCCGCGAAGGTCGAGATCGTCCGCGAGCTGGTCGCCCTGGCCAAGAACAACGACGCCGCCACGGCCTCGGCCAACGCCGGCAACCCGAACGCGCTGGCCGGCCTCGACACCCTGACCAAGGGCGCCGCCGCCAACGTCGCGAACCTCACCAGCCTGCTGACCTCGGCCATCCGCCTGGACAGCGGCATCGACATGTCCCAGGGCGTCCCGCCCGTCAACACCGCACCCGGCGCCCACGGTCCCGGCGGCGGTGGCGGCCTGTTGTCGCCCGTCACGAACATCGTCGGCGGCGTGGTGGCCCCGGTCGCGGGCGTGGTCGCCCCGATCGTGGAGCCCGTCGCCGGTGCCGTCGCGCCCGTGGTCGCTCCGGTCGCCGGTGCCGTCGCGCCCGTGGTGGCCCCGGTCGCCGCGGTGGTCGCTCCGGTGACCGAAGCGGTCGCGCCGGTCGTGGGCGCCGTGACCGCTCCGGTCGCCCCCGTCGTCGCTCCCGTCGTGGGCGCGGTGGGCGAGGCAGCCGCACCGATCGCGGACGCCGTGGCCCCCGTGACCGCTCCGGTCACCGCACCCGCCGCCGCCGTGGTGCACCCGGTGCTGGACGCGGTGCCCGGTGGCCGCGACGCCGTCGGCCCGGTCCTCGGCGACGACAACGGCCCTGGCAACGGCCACGGCAACGGTCCCGGCGGCAACGGTCCCGGCGACAACCAGGGCCGAGGCGACGGCAGGGGCCCCGGCCCGTTGCCCGGCCTCGTGCAGCACCCGGCCCCGCCGGTCGTCGCGCCGATCGCCCAGCCGGTGGTGGACGCGATCCCGAGCGTCCACGGCACCCTCGGCCCGGTGGCGGAAGGCACGACCCAGGCGTCCGCCGCCGTCCTCGACCCGCCGCTGATCCGCGGCGGTGAACTCCCGGCCCAGGCCGCCGCGGCCGCCCCCGCGGCAGCGGCTCCGGCCGCTCCGGCCGCTCAGGCGGGGCCTGCTGGTCCCGCGATGGGCAGCCCGATGGGCGGCGCCCCGGTCGCTGGTCCCGTGGGTGGCGCGGTCAGCGGCGTTCCGGCCGCGGCCGCGCAGGCCGCCGGTGCGGTCGTCGGTCAGCAGAACCAGCCGGCGGCCCAGCCGGCGCAGTCCCAGGCTGCCCAGCAGGGCCAGCAGGCCGCCAAGGCCACCGACGCCAAGGCCGCGACCGAGGCGAAGGCGGGCGAACTCCGCTCCGGCGAGCCCAAGGCGGGCGAACTCCGCTCCGGCGAAGCCAAGCCGGGTGCCTCGGCTGCCGCAGCCAAGTCCGGCGCCCCGCTGCTCCCCGGCACCCAGGCGACGACGGCCCAGTTCGGCGGCCAGTCCAGTACCCAGGCAGCCCAGCCCGGCCAGACCGCGGCCCAGGCCCAGACCTCGTCCGCCCCGGTGTCGGCGAAGGACGCCACCGCCAAGGACCTGGCGAAGGACAGCACCGCCGACGGCCTGCTCGACGGCGACGTCGCCACCGTCGACAACCAGGGCGAACGCCGGCTCAGCGACACCATCGCCACCCCGGCGGCCCCCGGCGCGGACGTCGACCTCGGCGCCCGGCCCGCCACCGCCGGCCCGCTGGCCACCACCGCGGACTTCGCCACCCACGGCGGTTCGCACGCACTCAGCGACCGCCTCGAGAACCGCGACGGCAACCAGGCCCTCGCGGACCCCGGTCTCGCGGGCGAGATCGCGCGTCACACCTACACGGCGGCGGCCGCGGGCAGCTGGTTCATGGCGATCTTCCTCAGCGCGGGCAGGGCTCCTCGCCTCGCCCCGAAGCCGGCCCGCCAGCTCCCACCGCCCCCGCAGTCCGCGCAGGAGCAGCCCGTCCCGAGGTTCGCGCCCGGCGACCACCCGCAGGCGATCGACACCTCCGAGTCGTCCCCGTCCACGCACCCCACCGAGGGTCTCGGCGTGGACCACCCGGTCGTCCAGGCGCTGCTCGAAGGCCACGACCCGCTCGCCGGCATGCACGAACGCGACTGGGAGAGCCTCTTCCAGCACGAGGACGGCAGCCCGCGCTGGCCGGCCGAACGCGAGGGCGGCTACGAGGACAGCCAGGCCGAGGTCGTCGAGGCGGGCACCGAGCTGGACAGGTTCGGCACGCCGGAGGGCCGCGTGCTGAGCGCGGCCGGCACCCCGTTCGCCCAGCGGTCGCTGCCCCCGCAGGCAGCCGCCGAGGGCTACCGGTGCTACCGGGTCGAGAAGGACCTGCCCGTGCACCGCACGATCAGCGCGCCCTGGTTCGGCCAGCCCGGCGGTGGCAGCCGGTACCGCACCACCTACCCCGTCGCGGACCTCGTGGCGCTCGGCTACCTCACGGAGATCACCGCATGAACGTCGAACAGCTGCCCGAGTGGCTGAAGAAGATCGGCGTGCCGGACGACGTCGTCAGCCTCGGCGAGGAGACGGACCAGCGCTGGTGCCTCCTCGCTGACGACAAGGGCTACGAGGTGTTCTGGCAGGAGCAGGGCAACCGCTACGACTGGGCCCGGTTCGACGACGAGAGCGTGGCGTGCCACTACCTCTTCGGCCGGCTGGCGTGGGCCCAGGTCGCGCGCGGAAGTCTCAGCGTGCCAACAGCTTGAGCGCGGCCTCGTGCAGGTGGCCGTTCGACGTCAGCACGCTGCCGGCGTCGTAGCGCTCCTCGCCGCCCAGCGAGGTGAAACGGCCACCCGCCTCGGTCACCAGCACCTGGAACGGGGCGATGTCCCACGGGTTCGCCACGCACTCGGGTGCGAGGTCGATCGCGCCCTCGGCGACCAGGCAGTGCTGGTAGAAGTCGCCGAACGCGCGGCTCTCCCAGGTCGCGTCCACCAACCTCAGCCACGCCTCGCGTGAGTGGTACGTCACCCACGACTTGATGTCGGTCGTCGACACGTACGCGTCTTCGAGCGCGCGCACCCCGGACACGGAGATCGCGCGTTCACCGGACGCGTCCGACGCGAACGCGCCCCCACCGGCCGCCGCCCACCAGCGACGACCCAGCGCGGGCGCGGACACCACGCCGACCACCGGCACGCCGTCGACGACCAGGGCGATCAGCGTGGCCCAGATCGGCACGCCGCGCAGGAAGTTCTTGGTGCCGTCGATCGGGTCGAGCACCCAGACGCGCGACGCGTCGAGCGTGCCGCCCCGCTCCTCGCCCATGACGACGTCCTCGGGACGTTCGGCGGCGAGCACGGCGCGGACCGCGTCCTCCACCGCGACATCGGCATCGGTGACGGGCGTGCGGTCCGGCTTGCGCTCCACGGCGAGGTCGTGGGCACGGAACCGGGTCGCGGTGATCGCGTCGGCGGCGTCGGCGAGGCGGAGGGCCAGTTCGAGATCAGCATCGTGGCGTGACACGCGGCGATCGTTCCACGAATACGCTGGGGCCCGTGAGCGTGGTGTTGCTGGCCGAGGACGACCCGGCCATCGCGGAACCGCTCTCCCGCGCCCTGACGCGGGAGGGCTATTCGGTGCAGGTCGTCGGAGACGGGCCGCAGGCCTTCGAGGCAGCGATCGCCGGGGGCATCGACCTCCTGGTGCTGGACCTCGGCCTGCCCGGCATGGACGGCCTCGAGGTGTGCCGGAGGCTGCGGCAGAGCGGCAGGAGCGTCCCGGTCCTGATGCTGACGGCCCGCGCCGACGAGGTCGACTTCGTGGTGGGCCTGGACGCCGGAGCCGACGACTACGTCGCCAAGCCGTTCCGCCTGGCCGAGCTGATGGCGCGCATCCGGGCCCTGCTCCGCCGCCGCGCCCCCGGCACGCTCGAGGTCAACGGCGTCCGCGTGGACCTGGCCGCCCGCCGCGTCACCGTCGACGGCGGGGAGATCCAGCTCGCCAACAAGGAGTTCGAACTCCTCAAGGTCCTCATCCAGCGCGCGGGCCAGGTCGTGAGCCGCGACGAGATCCTCTCCGAGGTCTGGAACGACCCGGACCTCAAGGGCAGCAAGACCCTCGACATGCACATGTCCTGGCTGCGCCGGAAGCTGGGCGACGGCACCCCGAACTCCGCCGAGAAGCGAATCGCGACCGTCCGCGGCCGCGGCTTCCGCTTCAACGCCGACTAGTGCGCCGCCGGATCCTGCGGGCGATCCTGCTCGCGGTCGCCGTGACGGGCATCGTCCTGGGCCTGCCCCTCGGCTACTCGGCGCTGACCCTCGTCGAGGACACCGCCCAGGGCACCCTCAACCAACAGGCCCAGCAGATCGCCACGGCCCTCGACGACCAGCTGGCCAGGCAGGAGCCCCTCAGCATCGAGGGCGTCCGGGTGGCCATCCCGGCCGACGGCCGGCTGACCGTCACCTCCGGAGGCACGACCAAGGTCAGCGGCCCCTCACCGGGTGACGACCCCCTGGCCGTGGAACTCTCCATCGCCCAGCAGGGCACCGTCCGCCTGGAGATCCCGTCAGGCCCGATGCACACCCAACAGGCCCAGGTGGCGGGCCTGGTCCTGCTGCTCCTCGCCATCTCCGTGGGCACCGGCACCATCGTCGCCCTGGTCACGGCGCAAACGCTTGCCCGCCCCCTCGGCCACGTGGCGGCCCGCGCCTCCCGCCTGGGCGCGGGCGACTTCAGGGCAGACGGCCAGCGCTACAACATCCAGGAACTGGACGCGGTCTCCGAGGCCCTCGACACCTCGGCCACGGCCCTGGCCCGCCTCGTCCAACGAGAACGAGAACTGGTCGGCGACGTCTCCCACCAACTCCGCAGCCGCCTGACGGCCCTGCAACTACGCCTCGAAGCCCTGGCCGAACACCCGGAACCGGACACGGCCGCCGAAGCCAGGGCAGCCCTGGAACAGGCCGAACGCCTGGCCGCGGTCCTGGACGAACTCCTGGCCGCGGCCCGGGCAGCCCGAGCGGTGGGCGCCGAACCCCTGGAACTCCGCCCGGCCCTCACCCTGATCGCCGACGAATGGCGCGAACAGGTCCGCAGCCAGGGCCGAGCCCTCCGAGTCCGAGTCCCGGACGGCCTCCTGGCCAGGGCAACCCCGGCTCGCCTGCGAGAAGCGATCGGCGTCCTCCTCGACAACGCCCTGCGCCACGGCGAAGGCTCCGTGGTCGTCTCGGCGCGCAGCGAAGAGGGCACCGTCGTCGTGGAAGTCAGCGACGGAGGAGCCGGAGTCCCCGACGAACTGGCGGCGCACATCTTCGAACGAGGAGTCTCGGGCGGCGGCTCGACGGGCGTGGGCCTGGCCCTGGCCAGAGCCCTGGTGGACGCGGACGGAGGCCGCCTGGAACTCTCGACGGCCCGCCCGGCCACCTTCGCGGTGTTCCTGCCCAAGCCGAAGGCGCAGGACGTGGTCGGCATCTCCTGGAAAACCCCAGGCACCCCGCGCTAGCACCAACAGCAACGCACGCGACCGCAGTCGCGAACGCAACCCGACCACCGTCTTGGTGCGAGATCAGGAATGCCCCAGCGCTTCCTCATCGGAATCCGAACGCCCACCCCGGACGTTCTCCTCGGGGAACACCCAGTTCTTGTACCCGTACCACCGGAACGCCATGGCGATCAGCGTCCCGATGATCTGAGCGCTCAAGAAGTCGGAAACCTCCTCAGCGAACCGCGAGACATGCGGCTCCTGGAGGTGGAACAAATACCGGGAAACCCACAAAGGCGCCGAGTTGAGAACGATCCCGATCCCGTTGACCAAGAAGAACAACAGGGCTTCGTGATGCCGCTCCCGCCCACCTCGCGTCCGGAACGACCACTCCCGGTTCAGGATGTACGACACGATCGTCGCCACCAGCGTCGCGATGATCTTCGCCGTCACGGGGTTGTTGGGCAGCACGAGCGTCTTGATCCCGAAGAACAGGACCGTGTCGATCACGAAGCAGGTGCCCCCGACCAGGGCGAACTTGACTAGCTCACGATGCTTCAGCGCGATCGACCGGATCGGCTCCGGGAACCGCGAGATCACTGTTTCGCCTAGGGACACGAGGCGAGTCTACGGAGATCGGGTGAACGTGCCGGTCAGGTCGCGCACCAGCGTCGGGGAACACCCAGCGGCGCATCGCCCAGAACTTGAAGCCGGTGGCGAGCAGCATGCCGATGATCGAGCCCGACACGAAGTCCGCGACCTCTTCGGTCAGCACCGAGACGAACGGGGCCTGCAGGCCGAACAGGTGCCGCGACAGCCACAGCGGCAGGATGTTGATGCCCACACCGAGGCCGCTGACCAGGAAGAACAGGGCTGCCTCGTGGTGGCGTTCGCGGCCGCCGCGGGTGTGGAAGGACCACTCGCGCGACAGGATGTACGAGGCGATGATCGCCACCAGGACGCCGATGACCTTCGCCGTCACGACCTTGTCGGTCAGCACGGTGAGCTTGAGCGCGTACCAGACGCCGTTGTCGATCAGGAACGTCGTGCCGCCGACCAGCGCGAACCTGATCAACTCGCGGTGCTTGTGCAGCAAGAACTGGAGTGGTTCGGGCAGCCGGCTCATGGCCCGGCGAACGACTGGCAGCACCGCGCCAGCTTACGGATCAAGGTAACGGTACCTGCCTCCGGGTGTTACCTACCGCCACCCAGAGGCGTCCCACCTGCACGTTCAGTGACGAACGAAGATCAACATTTGATCAACTCCGCAACGGGTCCGCCCTCCGCGGTGCCGATCAGCTCCGCGGGGGTTCGCAGTCCGGCCAGCCGATGATGCCGCCGATCAGCCCCGGCAACAGCCCGTGCGACGGTTCGCACGGCTCCTCCGAACGAGGCGGAGTGGTCGTCGGCGGCACCGAAGGCGGCAACGTCGGCGTCGGCAAGGTCGGCAACGTCGGAACCGTCGGCACGGTCGGCGACGGCACGGTCGGCGTCTCCACCGGCTTCGTCGGCTCGGTCGAACCCGGTTTCGTGGGCTCGGTCGACCCGGGCCTGGTCGGCTCGGTCGGACGCGTCGGCTTCGTCGTCTCGGTGGTCGGCGCCGGAGTGGTGGTCGTCGTCGGCGGGTTCGGCGGTTCCTCGCCCGGCGGGTTGCCCGGCCACCCCTTCACCGGCACGGTCACGGTCTTCGTGGCGTTGCCGAGCGTCGCGGTGACGGTGATGTCGCCGCCCTTGCGCCCGAACGCCCAGAACGACATCCGGAACCGCTCGCCGCGCGGCAGGTCCGCGACGCAGCGGATCGCGTTCTCGCCGGCCTGCCGGCACTGCCGGTACGGCGCGAACACCACGAGGTTCTTGGTGGACGTCACGTCGATCTTCAACGTCCCGGCGCGCGGCCCCCTGTTGAGCACCGACACGTCGGTACGGGGGTGGTACCAGAACACGTCGTCCCAGGTCTTCACCGCCAGGTCGATGTCGTCGTTCACCGGCGGCACGTTGACCGCGACGCTGATGTCGACCGTGATCGCCGTGCCCGCGCTGATCACACCGGTGATCGTGCCCGGCACGGCCGTGTCGGTCGCCCGCAGCCGGAACTGGAACGTCGCCTGCCCGCCCGCTGCGATCCCGGACGGCGTGACGCACGTGATCGTGCCGGTCCCGGCGGGGCACTCGACGGTCTGGTCGGCCGACCCGTCCGGCTGCACCAGCCGGGCACCGGCGAACCCGGCGGGCCCGCCGGTCGACACGACCCCCGGAGGCAGGTTCAGCACCATGCTCGCGGGCGGTGCCGCCGTGCCACCGGTGTTGCGGATGGTGATCGGGAAGTCCTTGGGCTCCTCGCCCGGCGTCAGCGTGTACCCGCTCGGCACGGTCGGCGTGAGCGACGGCGGCGCCGGTGCGGGCGGCTCGGGCGCGGGAGGTTCGGGAGCGGGCGGCGGCGCGGGAGGTGCCACCGACGGCGGTTCCGGAGTGGTCGTCGGCGCCGGCGGCTGGGTCGTCGGAGCGGGTGCGGGCGGCACCGGCGGAACGGGCGGACGCGGCGTCTGGACCTGGGTCTGCGCGGGCGGCGGCTGGATCGCCTCCACGACCGGTGCCGGCTGTTCCCCGCCGGCCGCGGCCAGCGCGATCACCACGGCGGCGGCCACCGCGGCGGCCGAGCCACCGACCGTCACGAGCTGGCGGGGGATCGCGGCACCGACGGCACCGGCACCACCGGCGGCCGCACCGGCCCCGACGACGGCGGTGGTCGTCCCGGCCGTGACCAGGTACGCGGTGGCTCCGATGCCGAGCACCAGCGGCGCGACGAAGATCCGCAGCGCGCCGTTGACGTCCGCGAGTTCGGCAGCCAGCGCCCGGCATCGGCCGCACTCGTCGAGGTGCGCCTCGACCTGCGTCGCCTCGCGCTTGGACAGGCCACCGCGGGTCCACGCGCCGAGCCGGTCGACGGTCGCCTTGCAGCGCTCGGTGGCCGTCTCGGCCAGGTGCATCTGGAGGTACTGCTGCTTGAGGCCCTCACGGGCGCGGTAGGCGAGCGCGGACACGCCGTTGGCCGTCAGCCCGAGCAACGGGGCGACCTCGGCGGGCGACTGCCCCTCGATCTCGGTGTGCCACAGCACCATCTGCCAGCGTTCGGGCAGGGCGGCGAACGCGCGTGCGGCCATCGACTTCTCGAGCCCGGCCACGGCGGTGTCGCTGAACGCGACGGGCGGCGCGACGTCGGTCATGTCCTCGGTGAGGTCGACCTTCTTGTCGCGGCGGGTCTTGTCGTAAGCGGTGTGGCGCAACGCCGTGAGCAGGTACGCGCGGAACGCGGCGTCCGGCCCGCGGCCGGCGCGAAGGGTGTCCAGGACCTTGGCGAACGCCTCGGAGACGAGGTCGTCGGCCTCGGCCTGCGACCGCGCGAGCTGGCGGGCGAGGTTGTAGGCCGCCGAGACGTGGCGTTCGTACAACTGGCCGTAGGCGTCGATGGTCCCGCCGCGCACGGACTCGATGAGTTCCGCGTCGCTCGGTCCCTGGACGTCTGCAGGAACGATCGCCACAGTCTTTGTTTCCCTCCCACGCGGCGCCCAGTGTGACTTACGGCGGCTGGCGGAGTCATCTGAATCCCCCGCGCGGGTTGCGTCACGATCCGGCGACGGGTGCGTCTCCCACCTGGAATCGGACGAGCCGAAGGGAGACCGGGTGGGTGTCGCACAAGCGGAACGCCTGCTGAAGTCCAGGTGGCGCACCGCCACCATGGCCGCCGGCTGGGCGTTCCCCGCAGACTGGCCGCTCGCCGAGGTCGACGACGTGTGCGCGGCGATGCTCGACGACGCGGACCCCGGCGACGCGCTGGTCCGGCTGGGCCGGGCGCGGGCGGAGGCGGGCGCGGGGTTGAGCGAGACGCTCATGGACCTCGCCGCGCTGCACGCCGTGCTGACCGACGGGTCGCAGATCGTGTCGCCGAACGTCGACGCGCTCCCTTCGCGGATGCTGCGCATGACAGCGCTGGGATGGGCGGACGTGGTGACGAAGCAGGCCGGCGACTGCGCGGCCGAAGATCCTCTGACCGGGCTGGCGACTGCCGCCTACCTGCGGACACGACTGGGCGAGGTGTACCGGGAGACGCCTGTCGCGTCACTTGACTACGCGCTCGTGCTGCTCAGGCTCGACGTGCACCGCGCCACCGGCTGGTCCCGGGTCGTCGCGATGACGCTCGTGTCGGACGCGCTGCGCACCGTCTTCGACGGCGGCGAGACCCTGGCGACCCTCGGGCCGTGCGTCGCCGCGGTGCTGGTCCGCAGGGACGAGCTGCTCGCCAGACGCGTGTCCAACCTGCGGGTGCTGGCGGCCGACCGGCTCGCCGACGACCCGAACGTCCGGCCGGTCGGACCCGCCAAGGTCTGGATCGAACGCCTGCCGGACACGCACGCCGAGGCGCGTGCCCTCCTCACCTCGCTCGGGCGCTGACCCCCCTGTCCCGCGTCCGGCGGCCCTCCCCGTGTCCCCACCGGGGTCGCTTCCCAACACACTCAGAAGTGTTCTATTGTCCTAGTTCACTAGAACAATCTGGGGAGCGTGCGTGGTCGAGTTCCACGTTGACCGCGGCAGTGGCTTTCCCGCGTACCTGCAGCTCGGTCAGCAGGTGAGGGAGGCTCTGAGGCTCGGCTGGCTGCAGCCGGGTGATCGGCTGCCGACGGTGCGCGACGTCGTCGCCACGAGCGGCGTGAACGCGAACACCGTGCTCAAGGCCTACCGCGAGCTGGAGCTCGCCGGCCTCGTCGAAGCCCGCCAGGGCTCCGGCACCTTCGTCAAGGCCACCTTGGGGTCCGCCGCCCCCGAGGACCTGGACCCGTTGCGCGAGGGACTCGCCAAGTGGGTCGCGGAGGCACGCTCCGCCGGGTTGGAGGACGAGGACATCTACGCGCTGCTGCGCGAAGTGCTGAGTGGGGGAGCGCAATGAGCGTGGTTGCGGCCGGAGTCTCGAAGTGGGCCGTGCGGAACGTCTCCTTCGAACTGCCGCCGGGCAGCGTCACGGCGATGGTCGGGGCCAACGGCTCCGGCAAGTCGACGCTGCTCAACGTGCTGGCCGGGCACCTCCCGGCCGAATCGGGGCACACGGCCGTCGCGGGCCGCGTGGCGTACGTGCCCCAGCACAAGCCGATGTACAGGTCGTTCAAGGTCGCGGACGTCCTGAACTTCGGCCGTCGCATGAACGACGTCTGGGACGAGCAGCGGGCCGACCGGTGGCTCACCAGGTTCAAGGTCCCGCGCAAGCTCCAGATCGGCGACCTCTCCGGCGGTCAGCGCACGCACGTGACGCTGGCGCTCGCGCTGGGTCGCGCCCGGACGTGCTGCTGCTCGACGAACCGCTGGCCGAACTGGATCCCCTCGCCCGCCAACGGGTCATGCGCGAGCTGCTGACCGAGGTGAGCGACCGGGGCCTGACCCTGGTCTTCTCCACGCACGTCGTCGCGGAGATCGGCGGTGTCGCCGACCGGTTGCTCCTGCTGTCCAACGGCCGGCTGCTGGTCGACGGCGACACGGACGAACTGCTGGAACAGCACGTCCTCTACACCGGTCCGCACGCCTCGAAATCACCCGTGGAAGGACCTGTGGTGCTCGCGAAGCACGGCAAGTCGCAGTCGTCGTTCCTGGTCCGCTCCGGCGGTCAGCGGATCGACGAACCCTGGACCGCCCGGTACGTGACGCTGGAGGAGCTCGTCGTGGCCCACCTGGAGCGTGCGGCATGAGCCTCGGCACGACCATCTGGCTGACCTGGCGCCAGCACCGCTGGCAGATCGTCAGCGTCGCGGCCGTCGCGCTGCTCGCCTCCTACTCGCTGATCTTCACCGAGACGGGCTCGGCGGCGATCGACTCGATGCCGATCACCGGCTTCTACGGGCTCATGGTGCAGCTCGGCTTCGGCGGGATCATCGGCATGTTCTGGGGCGCCCCGCTGCTCGCCCGCGAACTCGAGGAACGCACCTACTTCGTGGCCTGGGGCCAGGACGTCACGCCCGTGGAGTGGTTGCGCGGCAAGGTGGCCGTCCTCGCCGTGCTCGCCGTGCTGCTGGGCGCGCTGATCGGCGCGGGCGACGGGTACGTCGGTTCGCGCCGGGTGTGGTCCGGCTTCGAGGCCAACCCGTTCGTGCAGGGCGGGTACGCGCTCCTGGGACTGTCGATGGGCGTGCTCATCGGCCTGCTGACCAGGCACGTCCTGACGGCGATCGCGGGCACGCTGGTGTTCTTCGCGCTCGTGCGGTTCCTGCTCGCCGGGGTGCTGCGCGACTACTACCTGCCGCCCGAACGCATCATCGTGCGCTGGGAGAACACCCCGGTCGTGCCGCAACACGGGCTGACGCTGGGCAGCGGGTTCGTCGGCGACGACCTCGAACCGGTGTCGGTGCCGGACAACTGCCGGCTGATCAACGAGAACACCTGCATGCGCAACACGAAGGCCGCCATCGGCACGTACGTCGACTACCAGCCGATCGACCGGATGACGTACTTCCAGGTCTTCGAGGTCTTGCTGTGCCTGCTGCTGGCCGCCGGGTTCCTCTTCCTGTCGCTGTGGCTGCTGCGCCGGGGTGGCGGGTGGAGGCCGACGCGGGCGCACCGGAAGGTGGGCGGCGCCGCGGCGGCCGGACCGGTGTCGATCGTGGCCGTCAGCGGTGCGGCGGTGGTGGTCGACGGGGCGTCGGGCGGGGCTGCCGAGCCCGAGGCGGGGGCGGTGGCGGTGCTCGTCGCCGATCCGGACGCTGAGATCGAGTGGGTGCCAGAGCCCGAATCCGAGAGCGCCGAGGTCCCCGAAGAGGAACCCGAGGTCTCGGCGGCTCCCGAAGTTCCCGAGGCGGATCAGAGCGCGCCGGCCACCGACGCCGACAAGGCGGACGGGTAGCGCGGCCGGAAGCCGAGCTCCCGCTGGGCGTGCTCGGTCGAGACGATCCCGTTCCACGGGTCGAAGTCCTGCTGAACGGCCTCACCTGGGGGTAGGCCGTTCAGCAGGTGCAGTTCCAGCGCGGTGACGGGGCTGTCGTCCGCGACGTTGAAGATCCCCTCGGCCCCGGCACCGAGCACCTTTCCGACCGCCTGAGCGACGTCCACGTGATGCACCACGTGCAGGCGTTGGTGCGCGGGCCAGGTCGACGCCCACCGCAGCGACTCCTCCAGATGCGGATCGCTCTCGCCGTAGACGAACGCCAGCCGCAGCACCGCCGCCGCCCGCGTGTCGAGAACCGCCTTCTCTCCCAACGCTTTGGTGCGCGGGTAGTCGCCGAACGCCGGGTCCGGCCCGGTCGGGTCGGTCTCGACGGCCGGTCGCCCCAAGCCGTTGGGGTACACCAGGTTCGTGCTGATGTGGACGAACTGCGGCACCTTCACGCTGAGCTCGGCGAGCGTGCGCGTGCCGTGCACGTTCACGGCCTCGAAGTCGGTGCTCGTGCGCAGCGCGGCGGCAACGTGCACCACGGCGTCCACGCCGTCGACGAACTCCTCCACCGCCGCGGTGTCGGCGAGCCTGGCGGTCAGCGTGCGCACGTCGTGGCCCTGGTCCCGGAGCCGGGGGAGGAGCCTGCCGCCGACCCGTCCGGTCGACCCCGTCATCGCGATCTTCATGTGCTCCAGCGTCTTTCCGCACCGAGCGACCAGCCAGGGACAGTCGATCCCTGGCTACCTTGGAGGGCATGCAAGAGCTGGCGGGCTTTCTGCGCAGCCGTCGTGAACGGCTGGCGCCCGTGCGTGGTGGACGGAGGCGCACGCCCGGACGTCGCCGCGAGGAGGTGGCAGAGGCCGCGGGCATGTCCGTCGACTACTACTCGCGACTCGAACAGGCGCGTGGGCCGCATCCGTCCGTGCCGGTGCTCAACGGGCTCGCACGCGCGTTGGAACTCGACGCCGACGAGCGCGCGCACCTGTTCCGCCTGGCAGGAGAAGCCGTGCCCGAGGAACCCGCGACGACGTCCATCCGGCCCGGGGTCCGGCTGCTGCTCGACCGGCTGCGCGACGACCTCGCCGTGGTGATCTCCGACCTCGGCGACGTGCTGGCCGCGACGCCGCGGGCCGAGGTGGTGTTCGGGGACGTCGTCGGGCGCAACCTGCTCAGGTCGTTCTTCCTCGGCGACCAGAGCTGGGTGCCGGAGGAGGATCGCGAGGCCATCGCGCGTGCGCACGTCGCGGACCTGAGGGCGACCCTTGCGCGCAGGCCCGCCGCACGGCCGTTGGTCGACGAGTTGATGGCGAGCCCGACGTTCGCGCGGTTGTGGGCGGGGCACGACGTGGCGGTGCGCCGGTCGGCCCGCAAGCGGCTGCGGCACCCGGTCGCGGGCCTGCTGGAGTTCGACTGCGAGGTGCTCGGCGCGCCCGAGCACGACCAGCGGCTCGTGATCCACGTCGCACCGGAGGGCAGCGTCACCGCGGCGCGGCTGGCTCTGCTGGTGAGCGCGGGCGAAGCCGCAGGTAGGATGCCTGAACCGTGGACTCTCGTACCCGTCTCCCCGTCGTCGGAATGATCGGCGGCGGGCAGCTCGCCCGCATGACGCACCAGGCCGCGATCCCGCTCGGGCAGTCGCTTCGCGTGCTCGCAGTCTCCGAGAACGACCCCGCCGCGCTCGTCGCGCGGGACGTGGTCCTCGGCACGCACACCGACCTCGACGCGTTGCGCGCGTTCGCGAAGGGCTGCGAGGTCGTCACGTTCGACCACGAGCACGTGCCGCAGGACCACCTGCGCACGCTCGTCGCCGAGGGCGTCAAGGTGCACCCCGGTCCGGACGCTCTGCAATTTGCGCAGGACAAGTTGAAGATGCGCGTCCGGCTCGCCGAGCTGGGCCTGCCCGTGCCGCCGTTCGCGGAGGTGCACGAGGTCCGCGACGTCACGAAGTTCGGTGCGGAGCACGGCTGGCCGTGCGTGCTGAAGTCGATCCGCGGCGGTTACGACGGCCGTGGCGTGTGGATGCTGAACACCCCGCAGAGCGCCGAGCGGGTCGTGCCGGAGCTGCTCGAGGCCGGGACGCCGTTGATGGTCGAGCAGTGCGTGCCGATGCGCCGCGAGCTGGCCGCCGTCGTGGCGCGCTCGCCGTTCGGGCAGGGCGCCGCGTGGCCGGTCGTCGAGACCGTGCAGTCCGACGGCATCTGCGTCGAGGTGCTCGCGCCCGCCCCCGCGCTGGACGGCGCCGCGGCCCAGGAACTCGCGCTGAAGGTCGCCGACGCGCTGGGCGTCGTGGGCGTGCTGGCCGTCGAGCTGTTCGAGACCGCGGACGGCGTGGTCGTGAACGAGCTCGCGATGCGCCCGCACAACTCGGGCCACTGGTCGATCGAGGGCGCGCGCACGTCCCAGTTCGAACAGCACCTGCGCGCGGTCCTGGACTACCCGCTGGGCCGCACGGACCTGATGGCACCGGCCGTCGTCATGGCGAACGTCCTCGGGGCTGCGGAACCGCCCGCGATGGGCCCGGACGAGCGCGTGCACCACCTGTTCGCGCGGTTCCCGGACGCGCACGTGCACCTGTACGGCAAGGAGGAACGGCCGGGCCGCAAGGTCGGCCACGTGACGTTCCTCGGCAACGACATGACCGAGGTGCGCGAGCGCGCCCGCCTCGCCGCGGACTGGTTGTCCACGGGCGTGTGGTCAGACGGATTCGACATTCACGGGAGTGCAGAGTGACGCAGGTTGGCGTGATCATGGGCAGTGACTCGGACTGGCCGGTGATGAAGGCCGCGGCCGAGGCCCTCGCCGAGTTCGGCGTGTCCTACGAGGTCAGTGTCGTCTCCGCGCACCGCACCGTGCAGCGCATGATCGACTACGCGAACTCCGCCGCCTCCCGTGGCCTGAGCGCCATCATCGCCGGCGCCGGCGGCGCGGCTCACCTGCCCGGCATGGTCGCCTCCGCCACCGTGCTCCCGGTGATCGGTGTCCCCGTCCCGCTGAAGTACCTCGACGGCATGGACTCGCTGCTCTCGATCGTGCAGATGCCCGCAGGCATCCCGGTCGCGACGATGGCCATCGGCGGCGCGCGGAACGCGGGACTGATGGCCGTCCGCATCCTCGCCGCCTCCGACCCGGCCCTGCAGGAGCGAGTCGCCCGCTTCCAGGCAGAACTCGAGCAGCTCGTACTAGACAAGGACGCGGCTCTGCAGAAGTCCCTCTGAGTGCTCAACGGCACAGCAGCGCTCGACGTGAACGGGCGCTAACATCGTGCCGAGGACTCGCTACTGGGAGGTAACAAGGTGAACCCGAGCTTCGGCACCTATCAGCTCGCCGAGGAGCACGAGGCGCTGCGTGAGGCCGTCCGCTCGCTCGCCGAGAAGGAGATCAAGCCGCACGCGGCTGAGGTCGACGAGAACGAGCGCTTCCCGGTAGAGGCCCACAACGCCCTGGTCAAGGCCGGCTTCGCGGCCGTCCACGTGCCCGAGTCGTACGACGGCCAGGGCGCGGACTCCGTGGCCACCTGCATCGTGATCGAGGAGGTGGCCCGCGTCTGCGCGTCCTCCTCCCTGATCCCGGCCGTGAACAAGCTCGGCACGATGCCGATCCTGCTCTCGGCCTCCGAAGAGCTGAAGCAGCTCGTCATGCCGTCCATCGCCTCGGGCGAGGCCATGGCTTCCTACGCCCTGTCCGAGCGCGAGGCCGGTTCCGACACGGCCTCGATGCGCACCCGCGCCGTCCTGGACGGCTCGGACTGGGTGCTCAACGGCACCAAGTGCTGGATCACCAACGCCGGCGAGTCCACCTGGTACACCGTCATGGCCGTGACGGACCCCAACGCCGCCAAGAAGTCCGCGGGCATCTCGGCGTTCGTCGTGCACAAGGACGACCCGGGCTTCTCCGTCGGCCCCAAGGAGCGCAAGCTCGGCATCAAGGGCTCGCCGACCCGCGAGATCTACTTCGAGAACTGCACCATCCCCGCGAACCGCATCATCGGCGAGCCGGGCACGGGCCTGAAGACGGCCCTGAAGACCCTGGACCACACCCGCCCCACCATCGGTGCCCAGGCCGTCGGCATCGCGCAGGGCGCGCTGGAAGCCGCGGTCGCGTACGTCAAGGACCGCAAGCAGTTCGGCAAGTCCATTTCGGACTTCCAGGGCGTCCAGTTCATGCTGGCCGACATGGCGATGAAGATCGAGGCGGCCCGCCACATGGTCTACGTCGCCGCGGCCAAGGCCGAACGCGGCGAGCCGAACATCGGCTTCATCACCGCCGCCGCCAAGTGCTTCGCCTCCGACGTGGCCATGGAGGTCACGACCGACGCCGTGCAGCTGTTCGGCGGCGCCGGCTACACCCGTGACTTCCCGGTCGAGCGCATGATGCGCGACGCGAAGATCACGCAGATCTACGAGGGCACGAACCAGATCCAGCGCGTCGTGATGTCGCGCGCGGTCCTCAACGGCTGACGTGCTCGCCTGAACGGCCTGGAACCCTCCAGGCCGTTCAGCACGCGTCCACCGAACCGGCGAGCATCGCGCCCGGTGGCGGCCACCGCACACCGGTCCCCGCGACCAGCACGCAGTCCCGCAGCCCTCACCTCGTGGCCGGGGCGTACACCGCGACGGTCGCGGCGAGCGGCCCGAGCTTCGCCGCGATCAACGGTTCCACGTCGGCCCACGCGAGGCCGCCGAGCCCGCACCCCAACGCCGGCACCGCCACCGACCGCAGCTCCAACTCCTCGACCACGCGGGCCAGATCGTCCAGCCCGGCGGCCACGTCGGAGAGCTTCGACCACGAACGGAAGTGCTTCTTCGTCGGGAAGCTGAGGAAGCAGCGGTCCAACGAGACCACGTGCACGCGTCCCAACCGCACCTCACCCGAAGCGCAAGCCGCGGCGTAGGCCGAGAAGTACGCGGGGAAGCGTTGCTTGAACTGCAGCGCCAGCCCCTTGCCCATCACGCCGACACAGTTCACCGCGTTGACCAAAGCGTCCACGTCGGCGTCCAACAGATCACCGGAACCCTGCACGATCACAAGCCGCATCATGCAGGGCGCCACCGACAAAAACGTCAGGCCGGCACGCACGTGCCGATCGCCTCGCCCACCGCGCCCTTCGCCCCCAGCACGCACGGCGACGAAGCGGTCAACGACTTGTCGGCGAGCTGCTGCGCGAACGCGATGGCCACGTTCATCATCCGCGTCGGACTGCCGCTGTCCACGGCCGCCTTCACGGCAGCGGACCGTGCTTCCTCGGTCGTGCACGACAGGTCTGTGCCGAAGCCGGTGACGCGGGGCAGCCACAGTGCCTGAGTGCCGGAACCGCACGGCACCACGTCCCAGCGGGTGGCCGAGGCGAAAGCCGAAGGAGCGGACAGCACGGCGAAGCCGAGCACGAGGGCCAGTGCCACGAGGAAACGTCCCATGAAGCCGAACGTAACCACACCCAACACCCACTACCGGGGGAACCGTTGGCGCGAAAGGTGATTACGCAGCGGCACAGGACACAAAGGACTAGAGCGAGGCGAGGACCTCGCCCAGGCGCTCGTACGAACGACCGGCACCGTCCGACATGCCGGTGGCGAGAACGGCGTCGCGAGCCTCCTGCGACACCAGGGTCATGGTGGACGTCATGACGGTCTGGCCGCCCTCCTCGACGAACGTGACGGTGGTGATGGCCGGCGGGTTGTCCTCGAAGATCTCGGTGTTCACGATCTTCGAGAACGGCGTGACCTCGGTGTACTCGCCGTGCATCTCGAAGCCGGCGGAGCCGTCCGGCAAGGCCCAGCCGTAGCGCCACTTGCCGCCCACGCGCAGGTCGACCTCGCAGATCGGCATCTCCCAGCCGTCGGGGCCGAGCAGCCAGCGGCGCAGCAGCTCCGGCGTGGTGAAAGCCTTCCACACCAACGAAGCCGGTGCGTCAAACGTGCGCGACATCGCGATCTCGGTGTCGGACGGGAGGGTGACGGTCGTGCCGAACTTGACGGTGCTCATTCCTCGTTCTCCTTCATCTCGGTCAAGAGCTCGTCCAGGCGTGCGTAGCTCGCATCCCAGAAGCGGCGGTAGTTCTCTGCCCACACGGAAACCTCCCGCAGGGGTGTCGCGTCGAGTTGGCAGGGACGCCACTGGGCCTCCCTGCCGCGGGTGATCAGGCCTGCCTTCTCCAGCACGCGCAGGTGTTTGGAGATCGCCGGGCCGCTGATGTCGAACGGCTCGGAGAGCTCCTTCACCGTTGCCGGGCCCTCGGTCAGCCGCGCGAGGATCGCGCGGCGGGTCGGGTCCGCCAGCGCGGCGAAGGTGGCGCTCAGCTGGTCCATCTCGTACCTAACCACTTGGTTATCTAACCTCTGGGTTAAGTAGACCCACGCGCCGCCGGGCTGTCAACCCCCAGGTTCAAGATCAACTGCAGGATAACGCTTTCCGATGCGGCACATAAAAAGCGAAAATGGGCCGGGTGGACCGCCTTCCATGAAGCATGGAATGGTAGCGGGGCTGAACAGAGCAATCTGCAAATTGCCGCTGGACAGCAGGTCAGGGGCCTCGCTACGTTCGCAAAGCCGCAAGTGAACCTCGTTTAGTGAGGTATTTCGAATGAGAGCGAAAAGAACTGTTTCTTTAGTGTTCGGATTTGTGCTGGCAGCTTCCGTGCTCGTGCCGACCGCGCAGGCGGCACCGAACGGCAGTTCCAGCAGCCTGGCCAGAACCTCCGACAACAAGATCCAGACGGCCGCCGCGGCCGAGCAGTACTGGACCGAGGAGCGCATGGCCACCGCGATCCCGGCGCAGGCACCCGCCACGGTGAAGGCCGCTACCCCACACCAGCCCTCGGGTCGTGCGGGCAGCATCGAGGGCGTCGCACCCTCGGTGAAGGTCGCGAACCAGCAGGCGCAAGGCATCGGGACGATGCTCAACGAGTCGCAGACGGTCGGGAAGGTGTTCTTCACCAACCCGCAGAACGGCCTGAACTACGTCTGCTCCGGCGCGACCGTCAGCAGTGGCAAGAGGAAGCTCGTCCAGACGGCGGGCCACTGCGTGCACGGCGGTGCCGGCGGTACCTGGATGTCCAACTGGGTGTTCGTGCCCCGCTACCGCAACGGCGCGCGGCCGTTCGGCACGTGGAGCGCGTACACGTTGACCACGCGCACGGCGTGGATCAACTCCAGCAGCCTCGACGAGGACATGGGCATCGTCGTCATGAACACCCTCGGCGGTCAGTCGATCGCGAACGTCGTGGGTGGCAACGGGTTGCGCTGGAACTGGGGCTACTCGGTGTTCGTCACGATCCTCGGCTACCCCGCGGGTGCGCCGTTCACCGGTGAGCTGCAGTACTTCTGCCAGGGCACGACCTGGAACGGCCACGGCCAGCAGGTGCGGGCCTGGTGCAACATGACCGGCGGCTCGTCCGGCGGTCCGTGGTTGCAGGAGTACAACGACCAGAACGGGCTGGGCTACATCAACAGCGTGGTCAGCCACCGGCACGCCGACCCGAACCAGATGGACGGGCCGTACTTCGACAACGACATCAAGAGCCTCTACGACTTCGCGGAGTCGCTTTCCCCCTGATGTCGAATTCTCGTTGGCCGGGCGCGGAAATCCCGCTCCCGGCCTTCGGGCAACCGAAACGCGGTGGAGTTGCGTCCTACCCGCATGAGCCACCGAATCGTCCTCGCCGTCCTGCTCCTCGCCGCGACGGCGGCCTGCACCGCCACGCCGAGCGACACCCAGTACAAGAGCGCGAACCTGCGCGGGAAGGTCTACGTCTCGACCTCGGTGCAGGAGCAGGGCAAACCGCGCACCCTGGTCGAGGGCACGAACGTCGAGCTCAGATTCACCGAGGACGACCGGCTCATAGCCGGCGCGGGCTGCAACCAGATGCAGGGCGCCGTGATCCTGGACGGCGGCAAGGTGTCCGTCGGCGAACTCGGCATGACCGCGATGGGCTGTCCCCAGCCCGAACTGCACGAGCAGGAGACGTGGTTGGCGAAGCTGCTCGAGGCGAAGCCGGAGTGGAGGCTCGACGGCACGAACCTCGTGCTCACCGGCGCGAACGCGGAGATCGTGCTGGCAGCCGAGCAGCCCGCCACCCTGGACGGCACCTGGACCGTCGACGGCATCGTCGCGATGGACTCCATCTCGTCGGTGCCCGCGGGCGCGAAGGTGACCATCACCTTCAAGGACGGCACGGTGGCCGTCGACAGCGGCTGCAACCGCAACGGGAACGCGGTGCCCTACGAGCTGTCCGGCCAGACGATCAAGGCGACGCTCGGTCCGCAGACCCTGAAGTCCTGCGGTGCGGTGGACGAGGTGGAAACCGCCGTGAACAAGGCGTTCGAGTCCGGCGCGGTCACCTACAAGATCAACCGCTCCACGCTGGTCCTCGACAACGCGTTGGGCGCCGGTGTCACGCTCAAGAAGTAGGAGGCAGGACATGGCATTCCGAGTAGCGGCAGTCGCACTGGTCCTGCTGGCCGCCGGGTGTGGCAGCGAGAACGCCATGAGTGGGCAGACCCTGCCGCCCAAGGTGTACACCTCCACGTCGAGCACGCGCGCCTTGGTCGAGGGCACGAAGATCGAGCTGAGGTTCACCGACGACGGCAGGCTCAACGCCAACGCGGGCTGCAACCAGATGCAGGGCCCGGTGAGCACGAACGGCGGCAAGCTCGCCGTCACCGACCTCACCACCACCGACATGGCCTGCCCCGCCGAGGGGCTGGGCGAACAGGACCGGTGGCTGTCGGAGCTGCTGACCGGGAAACCGTCCTGGAAGCTCGACGGCGCGAACCTGGTGATCACCGGGAACGACGCGGAAGTCGTTCTGGCGGAACGGAAACCGGCGACCCTGGAAGGGGAGTGGGCCGTCGAAGGGCTCATCTCCACCGACGCGGTGTCGTCCCTGCCGGTGGGTGTCACGGCCAAGATCCGGTTCGAGGAGGGCTACGTCCACGTGACCGGCGGCTGCAACGGCGGCTCCAGCAAGAGCAGCAGCGCCAAACCGTACGAAGTGGACGGTCAGACGATCAAGGGCGTCGGGCTGATCATGTCGGTCAAGCGGTGCGGCGACGCCGAGATGGAGGTCGACGGCGCGATCCTCGCCACGCTCAAGCCGGACGGGTTCACCTATCAGATCGAGGGCGACACCCTCACGCTCAAGAACGCCCAGGGCGTGGGCCTCCAGCTGCGCAAGTGACCTGCGAACCTAAGGACTCGCTGTGGGAATCCTGTCGAAATCATGAGGTCGTTCAAATCTGCACTACTTTTGGTTCGAGGTTGAACGACCTACAGCTGAACGACAGGATCGGGGAGCAAGCATCATGGTCAAGGACGTCGCCGCACTCATCGGCCGCATCGCCGTCGGCATCGTGTTCGTCGCGCACGGCTGGCAGAAGTTCACCGAGTGGGGCATGGCCGGCACCGCCGGGTCTTTCGACAAGATGGGTGTGCCGCTGCCGACGCTGTCCGCCTGGTTCGCCGCGTCCGTCGAGCTCGCCGGCGGCCTCGCGCTGATCGCGGGCGTGGCGCTGCCGGTCGTCGGCATCCTGCTCGCCGTCGACATGCTCGGCGCGTGGCTGCTCGTGCACCTGCCGAACGGCCTGACCGGCGAGGGCGGCGCGGAGCTCGTGATCGTGCTCGGCGCGGCCGCCCTGGCGCTCGGCTTCAACGGTGGCGCCTACGCGCTCGACCGCGTGCTGTTCAAGAACAACAAGGTGCTCAACCCAGCGGCTGCGTGATCTCCTGGGTGACCTTCTCGCTGTCCCGGCGCGCGGCCAGCCGGCCCGCGTCGGGACTGCTCACCTGAACGAGTGAGCCACCGGCCGCGAGCACGGCCAGGAACCCTTCCAGCACACCGGAAGGCGAGTCCCACTCCAGAGTGGACAGCACGCGTGGCTCGGGGCCGAGCTTCGCGCCCAGCTCGCGGGACAGCGCGACCACCTCGTCCACAGTGGACGAACCCAGGGCGGGCGTGGAGCCGGGAACCGGTTCCCACGGCAGGAAGTCGTCGCCGTGCACGCGCACGTCGTCGTTGTAGTCGACCGGCGCGCCCGAACCCAGGCCCAGCGGGTGCAACGAGGCCACGGCCACGACGTCCGCGTCCGCCGTGCCACCGGGCGGCACGACCGCCACCTTCGCCGGGACACCGGCCCCGACCACGTGCGCACCGCACCACCAGGCGCCGAGCAGCACGCCGACGGTCTGCCAGTGCGCGGGCAGCAGCACGGCCACCGCGTCACCCGGCTCGACGTCGTGTTCGTCGCGCAGCCAGTTCGCCGTCTTCGCGGCCCAGTTCTTCACCGTCGCCCTGGACAGCTCGATCCGGGTGTCCGCCGCGTCGTCGTAGTGCGTGATCAGCGGACGACCGGGGTCGGCCTTGAGCAACGGCGTGAAGAGGACCTCGGTGACGCTCACGCGGTGACTCCTAGTCGACGCAGGGCACATCCTGGCGGGCCGCGACGGCGTGGGCGCCGTCCAGCGAGAGCAGCTTTTCAGGGCCGAACCGCGACGGTGCGGCCGGGGTGGACGACGCGGTGGTCGACGACGGCGCCGGCTTCGAGGTCTCGCCGATCAGCTGCGCCACCCACGCCTTCACGGCCTCGCGATCCACCGTCACGATGCTCTGCCCGCGCTCGTTGCGGGCGTCGATGCTCGTCACCGGGATCGTGGCGAACTCCACGTTGCCCGACGCGAGCCCCTGGGCCTGCGCCGCCAGCGTCGCCAGGTCGAGCTTCTGGTCCACCACCACGGACTTCGACACGGCGTCGAGCAGGCCGCTCATCTTGCCCGGGTCGGTGAACGTGCCCGCGGACAGCAGCTGCTTCATCGCCTGCGACATGAACACCTGCTGCCGCGTGATGCGACCGAGGTCACCGCCGGGCATGTTCCGCTGCCGCACGAACGACAACGCGTCGCCGCCCGAGATCAGCTGCGGCCCCGCCCGGAAGTTCGCGCCGGAGTTCGGGTCCGACGTGCCCGCCTTCAGGCACACCTGCACGCCGCCGATGACCTCGGTCAGCAGGTAGAAGCCGTAGAGGTTGATCTCCGCGTAGTGGTCGACGCGCATGCCCGTCAGGTCCTGCACGGCCTGGACCAGTGCCTTGCGGCCCGCCTCGTCCGACTTCCGCTCGCGCTCGGCCTGGTCGCTCACGCCCTCGGCCTGCAACCGTTCCGCGGTCAGGTACTTCACCGCGCCGTACGCTGAGTTGATCTTGTCCTCGCGGTAGCCGGCGATCGGCACGTACGTGTCGCGCGGGATCGAGATCGCGCTCGCCTTGCCGCCGTTGCGGGGGACGCGCATCACGATGATCGTGTCCGTGTTCACCGTGTCGGTGCCCTCGGTGCGCAACTTGCGCAACACGTCCGCTGGAAGCGGACGACCCTGTGCGTCCGTCCGGCTGTCGCTGCCCACCAGCAGGATGTCGATCGCGCCGTCGTCCGCGGGCGGTGAGTTCGGGATGTCCTCCAGCACCTGGAGGATCTGCGTGGTGTTGGTGTTCTCCTTCACCAGCCGCAGCGCCGTCCAGAAGTAGCCCGAGAACGCCAACGTCGTCACGGCCACCAGCGCGACGACCGTACGGCCCAGCACCCGTGCGGTCTTCTTCGCGCGTGCGGCAGTGCTCAAGGTCGGGCCCCCTGTTGCTGTTCCTGAGTTCTCAGCGTAACTATCGTCAGAGCGTTACGCCGGGTTTCAGTTCACGCAGACCAGCCCGCCGGCCGTGATCGGCGGCGTGCTGGAACTCGGGGCGGTCGACGTGCCGGGGGCGGCCTGCACGTCCACGTCCTCGCTGTCGTCCTGCTGCTGGTAGTCGCCGCCGACGAAGACCTGCACCTGTCCCTTTCGGACGGACGCGTCCTCCTCGACGCCCACGTTCTGGCCGAGCTCCGCCGCGACCTTGCGCGCGGAGCCCTCCTCGCCGGGCGCGTGCTTCACGACGGTGGTGTCGCTGTTCTGCGCCGAGGCCACCGTTCCGCGCAAGAAACCCTTGGCGGTCAACGTGTTCATCACGTCGCCGGCGAGGCCCTGGATGCCCGCCGCGTTGTAGACGGCGACGGTGATCGCCGAGTTCGGCGGTGCGGGCAGGTTCGTGGTCGTCACCGGGGCGGAGCTGCTCGCCGACGGCTTGTCGGCGGCCAGCGAGGTGATGAACTTGCGCACCTCGGCGGGGTTCACCGGCAGCACGTTGCCGTCGCTGTAGGTGTCCGTCGGGTCGCCCACCGGGATCGTCTTGAACTCGAAGTTGCCGCCCACCAGGCCCTGCATCTGCTCGGCGAACGTCGTGATGTCCCAGCCCGAGCTGAGGATCACCGACTTCTGCACCGCCTCGACGAGGCCGTTGAGCTTGGACGGGTCCGTCAGCGTGCCGGTCGACAGCACCTTCTTGGCGAGCGCACCGATGAACACCTGCTGGCGCACGATCCGGTCGAGGTCGCCGCCGGGGAGGTTCTTGCGCTGCCGCACGAACGACAACGCGGACGCGCCCTCGATGGTCTGCCGGCCCGCCTGGAAGTTCGCGCCGGAGTCGCGGTCCTGCGTCGGCTCGTTCAGGCACACCTCGACGCCGCCGATGGCCTGCGTGACCTCGTAGAAGCTGGCGAGGTTGACCTCGGCGTACCGGTCGATGCGCACGGTGCCGCCGGACATGTTCTCGATGGTCTTGATCAACGTCTTGCGGCCGGCCGCCATCGATTCGTCACGGATCCGCTTCTCGTCGGTGACGCCCTGCGACCGGAGCTTCTCGTCGACGGTGTTGCGCTGGCGGGCGAACGCCGAGTTGAGCTTGTGCTTGCCGAAGCCGTCCGCCATCTCGACGTAGGAGTCGCGGGGGAACGAGATCGCGACCGCGCGCGTGCCGTCGACCGGGATGTGGACGAGGATCATCGTGTCGGTGTTCTGCTCGCCGTCGGGGATGCCGCCGTTGAGCATGGCCAGCACTTCCTTCGACAGCGGGTTGCCCTGCGCGTCGGTCCGGCTGTCCATGCCGACCAGCAGGATGTCCACCGCGCCGTCGAGCGGCTTGGGGCCCTGGACCGTCACGTCCTCGCCGATGACGTCGGTCTTGACGATGCCGTCGTTCGCGTTGCGGAGCTTGGTCCAGCCGTACGACGTGACGAGAAGCACAGCGACCGAGACGACCGCGACGAACGTCTTCCCCACCACGAGGAATGCGCGGAAAGCCGACGACGGCCGGGTGCTCACCACCCTGACCGGCAGAGTCCTGCCTTCCACCGTCGTTCCCTCCCCCACCACACCGAGTTTAGACGTTTATAAGTCACACGACGTGACGTTGCTGTGGGTTGCAGCGATTACCTAGGTGACAGACTGCTGTCGGGGTACACCACAGGAGGAAATGGCATGCGCGTACTGGTGACAGGTGGGGCCGGGTTCATCGGCTCGCACTACGTGCGGGAGTTGGTGAGCGGGTCCTACCCGGCGTTCGCCGGTGCCGAAGTCGTGGTGCTCGACAAGCTCACCTACGCCGGCAGTGAGACCAACCTCGCGCCGGTCGCGGGCAAGTTCGAGTTCGTCCAGGGCGACATCTGCGACGCCGCGCTGGTCGCGGAGCAGATGAGCGGCGTCGACGTGGTCGTGCACTTCGCGGCCGAGTCGCACGTGGACAGGTCCATCACCGGATCCGCGGAGTTCGTCCTCACGAACGTCCTCGGCACCCAGACGCTGCTCCAGGGCGCGCTGAACGCGGGCGTGGGCAGGTTCGTGCACGTGTCCACGGACGAGGTCTACGGCTCGATCGAGACCGGTTCCTGGACCGAAACGCACGTCCTCGAACCGAACTCGCCGTACTCGGCCTCCAAGGCCTCTTCCGATCTGCTCGCGCGCGCGTTCCACCGCACGCACGGTCTGCACGTGAGCATCACACGGTGTTCGAACAATTACGGGCCGTACCAGTTCCCCGAAAAGGTGATTCCGCTCTTCGTCACCAATTTGATCGACGGCAAGAAGGTGCCGCTCTACGGCGACGGCCTGAACGTGCGCGACTGGCTGCACGTCGCGGACCACTGCCGGGGCATCCAGCTCGTCGCCGAGGGCGGCCGGCCGGGTGAGATCTACAACATCGGTGGCGGCACCGAGCTCACCAACCGCGAGCTGACCGAGAAGCTGCTGGCCGCGACGGGCCGCGACTGGTCGGCCGTCGAGCCCGTCCAGGACCGCTTGGGCCACGACCGCCGCTACTCGGTCGACATCTCCAAGATCGCCTCCGAACTCGGCTACGCGCCGCAGGTCGACTTCGCCGTCGGCCTCTCGGACACCGTCGAGTGGTACCGCGAGAACCGCGCGTGGTGGGAGCCGCTCAAGGAGCGCGCGGCGCTGGTGAAGGGCTGATCTTCCGTGATCCTCGTTCCCGGTGGTCGTGGCCAGCTCGGTCACGACCTCGCCGCCCTGTCCTGCGACGTCCGCGCGCTGTCGTCGGCCGAGCTCGACGTGACGACGGTGACGGCCGACGACCTGGCGGGGGCGTCCGCGGTGATCAACTGCGCCGCCTACACCGCCGTCGACGCGGCCGAGACCGACGAGGACCGCGCGTTCGCGGTCAACGCCGTCGGCCCCGGCCTGCTCGCCGAGGCCTGCGCCTCGCTCGGCATCCCGATGGTCCAGGTCTCCACGGACTACGTGTTCGCGGGTGACGGCGACCGCCCGTACGAGCCGTCCGACCCGGTGGGCCCGAAGTCCGCTTACGGCCGCACGAAGCTCGAAGGCGAGCACCGCGTGCTGGAGGCGGGCGGCTACGTCGTGCGCACGTCGTGGGTCTACGGCGTCAACGGCTCGAACTTCGTGAAGACCATGGCGGCACTGGAGTCCTCGCGGCCTTCGCTGTCCGTTGTGGACGATCAAACCGGCGCGCCCACGTGGTCGCACGACCTCGCGGCCGGGCTGCTCGAGCTCGTCTCGGTGCTCCCGGCACAACGGTTGCTGCACGCGACCGGCGGCGGCGAGACGACGTGGTTCGCCTTCGCCCGGGCCATCTTCGAGGAACTGGGCGCCGACCCGGCGCGCGTCCGGCCGTGCACCACCGCCGACTTCCCGCGACCGGCCCCGCGACCCGCCTACTCGGTGCTGTCGGGTGCGGCGTGGGCAGCAGCGGGACTACGCCCTTTGCCGCACTGGCGAAGCGCCCTTTCGGCGGCGTTCAAGGCGGGCGTGGTAGCTCCCCGTGCTGGTGCTGCGCCATTGGAGTGACCGGTCTGGCACGGTAGTTCCAAGTGCGGGACCCTTTTCGGCATGTTCGATTCCGGGCGCACGCATCCGCGCCCCGCGACAGAAGAATCCGATCGGCGGCGCTTCCTGACCTGCGTCGCCGTTGTCACGGGCTCGCGGCAGGTTTCGATGAGCCAGCTCGACAAGCGCTCGCCGAGGCCGCACTCTCGGTGAAGTCGTTGGGGCGTCAGGTCTTCCTGACGCCCCTCACCGTGTCAGGCCCGGCTCAGCCGGTACGCCTCGACCGTCTTCTCCGCGCACCGCCGCCAGGTGAACCCGGACGCGTGCGCCCGCCGTTCGCTCTGCGCTTCCGGGGTGGCCGGTGCCGCCACGGCCTGGGCCAGTCCCTCGGCCAGCGCCTCGACGTCCCCGACCGGCACGTGCAGTGCGTGCCCGCCCGCCACCTCGCGCAACGCGGGCACGTCCGAACAGACCACCGGAACGTTGCACGCCAGCGCTTCCAGCACGGGCAGCCCGAAGCCCTCGTCGCGCGACGGCAGCACCAGCGCCGTGGCGCCGGCCACGACCGACCGCAGGTGCACGTCCGACAGGTACCCGGTCCGCAGCACGCGACCGTCCACACCGGACCGGCCGGGTCCGACGATCACCAGCGGCGGCAGCGACGGGTCCGAGGCGTGCGCCTTGACCAGGTACTCCAGCCCCTTGCGCGGCCCGTCCGCGCCGACGAACAGCAGGTACTCCGACGGCAGCCCGAGACGTCCGCGCAACGTGGCCGACGGCGGGCGGGAGGCGAACCAGGCGGGGTCGACGCCCAGCGGCGTCACGACGATCTTCTCCAGCGGCACCGAGAACCGGTCCGCGACAACGGAAGCGACGGCCGCGGTCGGCGTGCAGATCACGTCCGCGCGGTTCGCCGAGAGCCGGACCAGTTCCGGCAACCGGCGGTCGGACGGCGGCAGGTCGCCGGGCGCGTCCAGGAACGCCAGGTCGTGGATCGTGACGACCCGACCGGCCCGCACGGTCGGCGGCAACACGAAGTTGGTGCCGTGCATCACATCGGAGAACCCGGCCAGCATCTCGACCGGCGGGAACGGGGCGCGCAGCCACATCTGGCGCAACGCCCGCGCCGCCACCGGCAGGCCGCGCGCCGTGACGTCGTGCGGCAACACCGTCCGCAACGCGCGCCAGCCGCGCAGGGTGAACGCCACCGCCCGTACGTCGGCCTCCTCCGGCATGGAAGCCAGTTCTTCGGCCAGAGCCGCCGTGTAGCGGCCGATTCCGGTGCGATGTCCGAGCAGGGGTGTGCCGTCGAGCAGCACGGAGAGGGGTTTCTTGGGGGATCTAGCCATGCTTGCCACCACGCGCGATCTTGCGCAGACGCCCCGTCGCCCGCTTGGCCAACTCGGTCGGGCCACCCGCGTCCAGGTACTCGCGCACCAGTTGCAGGTCCCGCTTCACCTTGTCCGACCTGCTCAGCCCTGGTGTGCGCACCAGGGGGGCCGAGCCGGGCAGACGGTCCGCGGCGGGCCTGGGGTTGCGGCAGAACTCGGCCAGTGGCGCGAGTGCCGTCTCCCAGGTGAACCGCTCGCGTACGACGGCGATGCGCTCGCGGCACGCGGCCGCGAACTCCTCGTCGTAGAGCACCTTCTCCAGTGCGTCGGCCAGCGCCTCCGGGTCCTCCGGTGGCACGACGACGCCCAATCCTTCCCGCAGCACCAGGTCCGCGAACGAGTCGCCGGACGTGGTGACGATCGGCAGCCCCGCCCACAGGTAGTCGAGCACCCGCGTGCGGAACGCGAACGTGGTCTCCACGTGTTCGTAGTGCGTGGTGACACCGCAGTTCGCGTCGAGCAGCCAGTTCTGCCGCTCGTTGTAGGGCACCCACCCGTCGTTGAAGAACACGGTCTCGCCGGTCAGCCCCAACTGCGCGGACAACGCCCGCGTCTGGCCGGCGATGTCCATGTCCGGGACCTCGGGGTTCGGGTGCTTCATGCCGAGGAAGTACAGCTTCGCCGACGGCTGCCGCCTGCGCAGGTGGTCCATCGCCTCGATCAGCGACAGCGGATCGAACCAGCTGTAGACGCCACCCGCCCAGATCACGACCTTGTCCGCGTCCGACACGCCCGGCACGACGTCCTTGATCGCGGGGCCGGTGCGCTGCGGCGGCTTGCCCGAGAGTCCGAAGGGGACGATCCCGAGCAACGACTGGGTCGTGGGGTCGTTGTCGTACAACGTCGGCGTCAGGCGGCCCAGGGCGGCCAGGTGGCCGAGCCAGAAGTGCCGCTGCCGTTCCGACGCGCACAGGAAGAAGTCGCCGCGTTCGAGCTGCGTGTTCAGGACCCTGGTGACGGTCTCCAGGTCCAGGGCCCGCTTGTCGTCCGTGTCGTCCTTGCCCTGCTCCAGCAGTTCCAGGTGCATCGGGTCGTACATGTCGCAGACGACGATCTTGGTGGAGGACGCCTTCTTCAGCTCGGCGACCATCTCCAGCGCGTGGCCCTGCAGCACGACCACGTCCGCCCACGCGACGTGCGGCGGCAGCTCCTTCGGCCGGGCGCGCTCGACGCCGAACGGGGCGTCGGGAGGCGCGCACAGCGGGTTCGTCGTGACCAGGCGGACCTGGTGCTCGCCGGACAGCACGTCGGCCATGTGCCAGGCGCGGATCGCGGGACCGGCCATCCGGTCGGAGATCGCGTCACCGGTGATCACGAGGATCTTGCGCGGCTTGCCGAACACGTCGTCGAGGCCGAGCACGTCGACGA
The DNA here is from genome assembly GCF_030269365.1 of Lentzea sp. NBRC 102530. Classification (GTDB taxonomy): domain Bacteria; phylum Actinomycetota; class Actinomycetes; order Mycobacteriales; family Pseudonocardiaceae; genus Lentzea. Next base: position 165,942 of record NZ_BSTF01000014.1, on the reverse strand, counting down.
GGACGTCGTGCGCGGCGAGGTAGCGCGGCAGGGGATAGGCGGGCTCCAAGGCCTTGCGCATCAACGGGACCAGGTCGGTGTCCGACATCCGGCGCGCGGCCTGCTCGATCTTGCGCGACTTCTGCAGCGACGGCATCGCCTCGACGAACTGGTCGATCGCGAGGAACCCGGCGAGCGCCTGGCGCGGCACCCCGACGGGCGCCTGGTCGTCCGCCGGGTCGGCCGGACGGCGGGTGATCTCCAGCTGCGTGGGATCGATCTCACCGCGGGCCGTCGCGCGGCGCACGCACAGCGCCAGCGCGGCCGGCAGCACCTTCGCCAGCGTCTCGTCGGAGAAGTTCTTGTACAGCGACATGAGCGCGTTGCGCTCCAGCAGGTACAGCTCGCGGCTGTGGTCGATCGAGCTCATCGACGCGTGGTGCCGGTGGTACGTGAGCGACGCCGGTTCGTAGCGGACCCGCCAGCCGCGCAGGTTGAGCCGCCAGCCGAGGTCGACATCCTCGTAGAACATGAAGAACCGCTCGTCGAACCCGCCGAGCTGCTTGTAGAGCTCGGTGCGGACGAACAACGCGGAGCCCGTGCCGAACAGCACGTCCTTCGGGCCGTCGTGGCTGCCGTCGTCGTCCTGCCCGGCGTGCCGCTTGTAGCCCATGCCGAACCAGGTCAGCCCGCCGTCGACGAAGTCGATCTTCTCGCCGTCCCAGTCGAGGACCTTGCTCGCGACCGCGCCCACCGCCGGTTCGGCGTGGAAGACCCTGATCGCGGCCTTGATCCAGTTCCGGTCCGCGCGCGCGTCGTTGTTGAGGAACGCGAGCACGCCGCCCGTCGCGTGGTCGACGCCGAGGTTGCAGCCGCCCGCGAACCCGAGGTTCTGCTCCGACGTGACGACCTTGACGCCCGGCAGTTCGGCCTTGAGCCGTGCCGTGTCGTGCGCCTCGTTGTCGACGACGATGACTTCGAGCAGCTCGGCGGGGTGGTCGACCTCCGCCAGCCCTCGCACGCAGGTGATCGTGTCCTCCGCGCCGCGGTAGTTGACGACGACGACGGACACGACGGGCAGTGAGGCTCGATCCACGTGCTAAGCCTGCCTCATCACTCTGCGCGCCCGCAGTGTGGTTGCACAGATCAGGAGCAAAGCGACAGCCGCGGGCACCCCGAAGACCCACTCGGCCGACCAGTCGTTGCGGTCGGCGAGCAGCGGCCGCATCACCGGGTGCCGCAGGACGGTGGCCGGACCGGGCTCCACCCGCTTGTCCCGCTCACCCCGCACGGCGATCCGCAGCTCGGCGCCGTCCGGGCAGGTGAGGTGGTGGACGTACTCCGGGTTGTCGAGCCCCGGCACGTCCTCGACGCTGGTGATCACGCACGTCCGGGGCGTGCCGAGGGCGTCCATCAACGCCCGGTGACCGTCGCCGAGCAGCACCGCCGTGCCGGGGATCACGACCATGAACGCGGGCAGCACGAGCCACGCCGTCCCGAGCTTGCCGAGGCCCCACGCGAACGCGAGCGACATCAGCAGGCACGGCACGAGCACCAGCAGGTCGTACCGCTCCGGCACGACCGCGCCCAGCACCACCGCGACGGCCACGGCGGCGAGCCCGATCACGATGAGTGGCACAGGCCGCCTCACGGCTGCTTCCTGAGCAGCCGGGCGACCGGAACGAGGAGGATCATCGCTCCGGGGACGCTCGAGACCAGGAGGAGGTTCCACCGGGTGTACGAACCCCACAGCGGCCGCAGCGGTTCGCCGATCGCCACCGGGGCCTCCGCGCCCTTGAGGCGGTCGTTCCAGTCGAGGTCCAGCTCGACCTCGCCGCCGGGGCAGGCCAGCACGTAGTCGACCCGGGGGTACTTGGCGGACGGGTGCTCCTCCTTCGAGCTGACCGCGCACATCTCCGCGTGCCCGATGCGTTGCATCAGCACGCTGTGCACGCCGAAGGTCAGCACGAACGGTGCCAGCAGGCCGAGCACGAACGCGGGCAGGGCGATCCACTTGCGCTGGGACAGGCCGCTGACGCCGAGGGCGTAGGCGAGGCCGCCGAGCAGGCAGACGAACACGAACCCCTGGCCGAGGGTGATGGACAGGGCGACACCGGCCGCGAGGGCGGTCAGGCCGCCGGTGATCAGGAGCCAGGCGGGGCGCTCGGACTCGGGCGCGGTGGGGATCGCGCGGTGGTCCGGCGGGGTGGTGGACCCGCGATGCCGGGCTGCCGCGGCCTGGCGGGGTCTCCTGACCTCGCGGCGCTTGCGTCTGCCCGGCATCAGCGTCCCGCCCAGTCCCGCCACACCCGCTGCCTCGGCACCCTCGTGGTGATCCGCAGCCGCTGCACCACCGTCACCGGCAGCCTGAGCAGCACCTCGCCCAGCACCCGCGCCCGCAGTCCGAGGCGGAAGTTCGCGGCGTCCGGCACGTCCTTGCGCAGCGGCAGCACCACCGTGATCGCGGCGAACCGCGCGAGCTGGGTGAGCGCGACCTTCGCCGGGGCGCAGCGCAGCAGCATCAGCAGGCGGTTGCGTTCGTTCCAGCGGTGGAAGAGCACCGAACCCGGCCGCGTGCTGGCGCCGTGCCGGTGCCGCACCCGCGCCGGCCCGACCGAGATCACCCGGTGCCCGGCCAGCCGCAGCCGCCAGGCCGTGTCGGTGTCCTCGTAGTAGCAGAAGAAGTTCGCCGGGACGCCGCCGACGGCTTTGAGCACGTCGGTCCTGAGCAGGGCCGCGCCGCCGCAGAACCCGAACACCTCGCGGCCCGCCAGCACGACGTCCCTGCCGTACCCGTCGGCGGTCAGCGCGACGCCGACCGACTGCGTCGAGCCGTCGGTCAGCAGGATCGACGACGTGGCGGCGGCCGCCTGCGGTTCTGCTTCGAGAGCGCTCTCCAGCTCGGCGAGCCACGACGGGTCCGGTGCCGCGTCGTCGTTGAGCCACGCGACGTACGGGGTCTCGACCTGGCCGAGGACGGCGGCGAGCCCGCCCGCGTAGCCGGCGTTGCGGGGGAGCCGGACGACCTCGTGCCCGCTGATCAGCTCGGCGGTGCCGTCGTCGGACGCGTTGTCCACGATGATCGTCCTGTGTGGACTCTTCTGGGCTTTCAGGGCGTCCAGGCACGCCGTGATGTGGTCACGGCCGCGCCACGTCACGACCACCACGGTGCTGACTGCCGACACGGCGTGAGACGGTACGCGACGTGCCCGAGCTAGTAGTGCTGACCGAGCAACTCAACGCCCCGGTCCCCGGCGGCACCGGCCGCTACACCGCCGAGCTGCTCGCCGCGTTGCGGGAGAACACCCCGGACGGCTGGTCCGTGACGACCGCCGCCACCGCGAACGCCGACCGCGTGCTCAAGGTGCCGCGCCGGGTGCTGGTGGCGTTGTGGGAACGCGGCCTACCGCCGAAGCTCGGCCCGCACGTGCACGCCCCGACCCCGCTCGCGCCGCTGCCGGGTGCCGTCGTCACCGTGCACGACGTGGTGCCGTGGACGCACCCGGAGACGCTGACGCCGCGCGGGGTCGCCTGGCACCGCAAGGTGATCGCGCGGGCCGCCGCGGAGGCGCGGGCGCTGGTCGTGCCGACGCAGGCGGTCGCGTCTCAGCTGGCGGAGTGCGTGACCGTTTCCGTCCCGGTTTTCGTGGTGCCCAACGGGGTGACGCGGTTGGTCGGGCCGCCTGCGGATGATTTTCCTGATCGTTACGTGCTGGCTGTCGGAACCGTGGAGCCCCGCAAGGGTTTCGAGCTCCTCGTGCGGGCCTGCGAACGGCTGCGCGTGCCGTTGGTGGTGGTCGGCCCGCAGGGGTGGGGCGGTGTCGACCTGCGCGCGCCGCACGTGACGTTGCTGGGCAGGGTGTCCGACGCCAGGCTGGCATCGGTGCTGGCCGGGGCCACCTGCCTGGCCGCACCGAGCCTCGCCGAGGGCTTCGGCCTGCCGGTGCTCGAGGCGATGGCGGCGGGCGTCCCGGTCGTGCACTCCGACGACCCGGCGCTGGTCGAGGTCGCCGGGGGCGCGGGCACGGTCGTGCGCAGGGGAGATCTCGCGTCGTTGACGGAAGGACTCCGTGCGGTGTTGGCTGATCCACGCCACACGGTCGAGGCCGGGATCACCCGCGCGAGTGAGTTCACCTGGGAAAAGACCGCACAGAGTGTTTGGAGAGCACACGCTTGACGACCGGATTAGTGCATTCCTGTCAGACGCATTCGCAAATGACATTACGCTAGCTGACCGTGCCCTCCGTCGAACCCAGCGTGCTGATCGACGCCACCGCGATCCCCGCAGACCGTGGTGGCGTAGGCCGCTACGTGGACTCGCTCGTCGCGGCGCTGGACGCGGACGGGGCCAGGCTCTCGGTCGTGTGCCAGCCACGCGACGAAGACCTGTTCACGAAGATCGCCCCGAACGCCCGCGTCATCCGCGCGGCCGACGCCGTGGCCACCAGGACGGCCCGTCTGGCCTGGGAACAGACCACGCTGCCGCGCCTCGTGCGGAGCCTGGGCGTGGACGTGGTGCACTCCCCGCACTACACCCTGCCGCTGGCCGCGAAGGCCGCCTCCGTCGTCACCCTGCACGACGCCACGTTCTTCACCGACCCGGTGCTGCACTCGTCGGTGAAGGCCCGCTTCTTCCGCGCCTGGACCCGGGCCTCGCTGCGCCGGGCCGACCTCTGCGTCGTCCCCTCGCAGGCGACCGCCGACGAACTGGCCCGCGTCGCCGGCGCCGACCGCCACGCGTTGCACATCGCCCAGCACGGCGTGGACACCGAACGCTTCCACCCGCCGTCGCCCGACGAGGTCCTGGCCGTCCGCCGCTCCTTGTCCTTGGGCGACACGCCTTACGTCGCGTTCCTCGGGGCGTTGGAGCCGCGCAAGAACGTGCCGGCCCTGATCCGCGGCTTCGCCCAGGCGATGGTGGGGCGCGCCGAGCCTCCCGCCCTGGTGCTGGCCGGCCAGCCCGGGTGGGACAGCCAGGTCGAGCGCGCACTGGACTCCGTGCCGCACCGGATCCGCGTGATCCGCGCCGGGTACCTGCCGTTCGAGCAGCTGGCCGGGTTCCTGGGCGGCGCCGAGCTGGTGGCCTACCCGTCCCTGGGCGAAGGCTTCGGCCTGCCGGTGCTGGAAGCGATGGCGTGCGGGGCCTGCGTGCTGACCACGCGGCGGCTGTCGTTGCCCGAGGTGGGTGGCGAGGCCGTGGCCTACTGCGGTGTGGGCGCAGGCGACATCGCGGCGGCCATCGCCGACCTGCTCGACGACCCTGCCCGCCGTGCCTCGCTGGCCGCCTCCGGTCAGCGCCGGGCCAAGGACTTCTCGTGGGCCGTCAGCGCCGACCGGCACCGCGAGGCGTACGAGCGTGCCGTGATGGTGCGTCGCGGCCGGCGCTAGGGTGGCGCGCGTGAACTACGGCGATGGACTTGGTGTCGTGACGGTCACGTACTCGCCGGGCGAGACGCTGGCCCCCTTCGTGGACACCCTCGAGAAGGCCACCACCCGCCCGGTGCAGGTGGTCCTCGCCGACAACGGGTCCACCGACGGGGTGCCCGAGGCCGTTGCGGCGTCTCGGCCTTCCGTGACGTTCCTGCCCACCGGGGGGAACCTCGGCTACGGCGGAGGGGCCAACCGGGGCGTCGCCGCGCTGGGCGAGGACGTCGGGTGGGTGCTGATCGCCAACCCCGACATCGAGTTCGCACCCGGTTCGGTGGACGCGCTGATCGAGGCCGCGTCGCGGTGGCCACGGGGCGGGATGTTCGGGCCGCTGATCCGCGAACCCTCCGGCGAGGTCTACCCGTCCGCGCGGCTGCTGCCGTCGATCGGGCGCGGTGTCGGCCACGCGCTGTTCGGTTCGGTGTGGAAGTCGAACCCCTGGACCCGTGCGTACCGGCAGGAGGAGGAACCCGTCGAGCGGACCGCCGGATGGCTGTCGGGCTCGTGCTTCCTGATGCGGCGCGAGGCCTTCGACTCCGTGCGGGGCTTCGACGAGCGCTACTTCATGTACTTCGAGGACGTCGACCTCGGTGAGCGCGTCGGTGCCGCCGGGTGGCTGAACGTCTACGTGCCCGACGCCGAGGTAACGCACATCGGCGGGCATTCGACCGCCCGGTCTTCGGATCGGATGCTGCGGGAGCACCACAAGAGCGCCTACCGGTACCTGGCCGACCGGCACACCGGGGCGCTGTGGGCGCCGTTCCGGCTCGTGCTGAAGGCCGGGCTGGCGCTGCGGGTGAAGATTCTCACCCGCAGCTGACTCGAAGGCCCGCTGACCGCGGGCCTTCTCACATGTCGCCGCTGAGCCGCTGCGACAGCGTGTTCCGCTTCTGCTGGTGGTGCGACACCGTCGGGATCAGCCCCGGCTGCACGACCTGAGTGATCTCCGCGTCATCTGACGGCGCTCCCCCCGGTCCCTGCGGGCCCGGTTGCCTCGGCGGCGCGGCCTGCTGGGGCATCGGCTGGGTCGGCATCGGCGGCGAGCCCGGGCGCTGCTGCATGCCCATCTGGGCCGGGGCCAGGATCATGGTCGAGTCCGGGTCCCGGCGCGGGTCCACCGCGTTGACCAGCGTCCTTGGGATCTGTTGCGTGTCCGAAGCGTCCATCGGGGACGTCATGTTGTCCGGCGTCACGATGTTCCGCCCACGTGCGCGGGCGCGGGCGAGCAAGGCGTCGGCCCGGTCGCGGGGGTCCATGTCGGATTTAGCTCCTTGCCGGGACCAGATCCCATATGACGATCTGCTTCGTGTCAGAGTATTCCGTCGAACGGCTCGCTGTAACGCGGAGGAGGAAAAAGGTGCACGGCGTCGAAGCTGTGGTGCTGGTCGGGGGCAAGGGCACCCGCCTTCGCCCGCTGACCCTGTCTGCTCCCAAGCCCATGCTCCCGACCGCGGGGGTGCCATTTTTGACGCACTTGCTCTCGCGGATCAAAGAGGCCGGCATCACCCACGTGGTGCTGGGTACCAGTTACAAGGCCGAGGTGTTCGAGGAGTACTTCGGGGACGGATCCCGGCTCGGGCTCGAGCTCGAGTACGTGGTGGAAGAGGTACCGCTGGACACGGCGGGCGCGATACGCAACGTGGCGGACAAGCTGCGTGAGCCCGACGTGATGGTCTTCAACGGCGACATCCTGTCGGGGGTCGACCTGACGGGAATCGTGGACACGCACCGCAAACACGAGGCGGACGTGACGCTGCACCTGGTGAAGGTGGCGGACCCGCGGGCCTTCGGGTGCGTGCCGACGGACGACGAAGGGCGCGTCCAGGCCTTCCTGGAGAAGACGGAGAACCCGCCGACGGACCAGATCAACGCCGGCTGCTACGTGTTCCGGCGTGAGGTGATCGACGCGATTCCCGCCGGGCGGCCGGTGTCGGTGGAACGCGAGACGTTCCCCGGGCTGCTCGCCGCGGGCAAGAGGTTGCAGGGGCACGTGGACGCCACGTACTGGCTGGACCTCGGCAAGCCGGAGGCGTTCGTGCAGGGGTCCGCGGACCTCGTACGCGGTGTCGCGCCGTCGGCGGCAGTTGCACAGCCCGGTGACTACCTGGTGCTGGAAGGTTCGTCCGTCCACGAAGGAGCAACGCTCAAGGGCGGGGCCACGGTCGGTGCGAACTGCACGGTCGCGGAAGGCGCTGTACTCGATGGCGCGATTCTGTTCGACGGTGCCGTTGTGGGCGAGAACGCCGTGGTCGAGCGTTCGATCGTGGGTGCAGGTGCGCTCGTGCAGGCCGGTGCGGTGCTGCGGGACTCCGTGGTCGGCGACTCCGCGGTGATCGGCGCGCGGTGCGAGTTGATCGGCGGGGCGCGGGTCTGGCCGGGCGTGGTGTTGCCCGAGGCAGGCGTGCGCTTCTCGACGGATGCCTAGTGGCGTGACCACGAGCACCCCGGCGACGCTTTGAGCCGCGCCACCAGCAGAACCTGGACTCCACCGTTCCCGCTCGACCTGGGAGCGGTGCTCGGCACGTTGCGCCGCGGGCCCGGCGACCCGTCCTTCTCCGCGGAGGGCGGCGTCTGGTTCGCGGCGAACACGCCGTGCGGTGCGGGCACGCTGCACGTCACCAGGACGAACGGTGAGGTGCTCGCCGAAGCGTGGGGTGAGGGCGGGCCGTGGCTGCTCGACGGCCTGCCCGCCCTGCTCGGCGCGGACGACACGGTGGACGAGTTCGTCGCCCACCACCCGGTCATCGCCGAGGCGCGCCGGCGGCGGCCCGGGCTGCGGCTCGGCGCCGCGAACCGCGTGTGGGACCTGCTGTTCGCCTCGATCCTGGAGCAGAAGGTCACCGGGACGGAGGCGTTCCGGACGTGGCGCGAACTAGGCCGCAGGTTCGGTGAGAGCGCTCCCGGACCCAAGCCGCTGAAGGTTCCGCCGACCCCGCAACGGTTGCTGGGCCTGCAGGACTGGGAGTGGCACCAGTGCGGCCTCGACGGCGCGCGAAGGCGAACGCTGATCAACGCCGCCCAGGTCGCGCACCGGCTGGAGAAGGCCGCCGAGATGCGCAGCCGCGAGTTGCTCGAGAAGGTGCCCGGCATCGGCGTGTGGACGTCCGCCGAGGTCGCGCAACGGTCCTGGGGGGACCCGGACGCGGTGAGCGTCGGCGACTACCACGTCGCCAAGAACGTCACGTGGGCGTTGACCGGCACCCCCGGCGACGACGACGCGATGATGGAGTTGCTGGCGCCGTACCAGCCGCAGCGCCATCGCGCCGTCATGTACCTGGCGTCCGCGGGCATGCAACGGCCGCGGCGAGCCCCGAGGTTCTCGCCGCGCGACTACCGCGGGTTCTAGCCGAGCCGGGTGAGAGCGCTCTCGATCAGCGGGTGCAGGTCGTCCACGTTGTCCGGCAACTGCTCCAGCGGCCACCACTGCAGGTCCACGGACTCCGCCGAGCGCACCGGCTGCGCGCCCACCGGTGCCCGCACCAGGAACCGCACGTCGAAGTGACGGGTCGGCTTGCCGAGCGAGCACGTGATCGGGTGCACGTCGAGGTGGATCGGCGTCGGCTCGATCCGCAGCCCGCGCATGCCGGACTCCTCGGTGGCCTCGCGCAACGCGGCACCGGCGAGGGTCTCGTCCTCCGGCTCGCAGTGCCCGCCCAGTTGCAGCCACCGGCCCACGCGCGGGTGCAGCGTCAGCAACGCGTGCTCCGCGGTGGCGTCCAGCACCAGCGCTGACGCGGTGATGTGGCCGGGTTCGCAGGAGCGCAGGCAGGCGTCCTCGCGGGCCGCCAGGAAGCCCAGGTAGGCCTCCTTCAACGCGTCCTGGCCCGAGAACCGGCTCAGCGTCGAGACGGTGTCGGCGTGCAGCGTCACAGTTCGATCAGCCCTTCCAGCGGTTCACGCGGCGTCAGCGGCTCGACCGGGTGCCCGACCGCGACGGCGCCCAGCGGCTCCCAGTCGTCCGGCACGCCCAGCACCGACCGCACCAGGTCCGCGCAGAAGATCGTCGACGACACCCAGCACGAGCCGAGCCCCTCGGCGGCCAGCGCCACCAGCAGGCCCTGCACGGCGGCGCCGCCGGCGACCGTGAACATCGTCTTCTCGGCGTCCGCGCGCCGGTCGTCCGGGTAGCTGTGCGCGCCGTCGCGGACCAGGAACGGCACCACGATCTCCGGTGCCTCCACCAGCAGGTCGCCGCGCCGCACCCGGCGGGCGATCTGCTCGTCGGTGAACCCGTCGGCGCGCAGGTCGGTCTCCCACTGCTCGCGCATCGACCGCAGCAGTTCCGCGCGCTTCTCCCGCACCAGCACGAACCGCAACGGCTTCGTGTGGTGCGGCGCGGGCGCGGTCAACGCCGCCCCGACCGCGCGCTTCAGCACGGCGAGGTCGACGGGCTCGTCCGAGTAGAACCGCACGGACTTGCGCATCAGCACGGCCTGAGCGCGCCCGAGCGCGAGCGCCTCCTCCGTGCCGAGGCTGAACAGGTCCTCTTCGACGGGCCGGTTCAGGTCGCGTGCCGTGGACCCGTCGTCCACCACGTCGAACCCGCGCAGCACCGCCACCGGCACCGCGCCGAGCTTGCCCTTCACCAGGTCCGCGGCGGCCGCGATCTCGTCCGCGACCGCGACCATCGTCACCGCGAGCTCGTTGCCGTGCTCGTCGACCGCGCCCGCGTAGTCGTGCAGCACGCGGAGGCCCGACGCGCCGATCGCGGCGTCGGTCTGGCCCATCCGCCAGGCGCGGCCCATCGTGTCGGTGATCACCACGGCGACCTCGACGCCCAGCGAGGCCTTCAACGCCGCTCTGAGCGACGCCGCCGAGCCGTCCGGGTCGACCGGGAGCAGCGCGATCTCGTCGCCCGCCACGTTCGAGGCGTCCACCCCGGACGCGGCCTGCACGATGCCGAGCTTGTTCTCGGTGATCAGCGTGCGCATCTTGCGGGCGAGCACCCGCACCGACTCCGCGGCCACGTGCTCGCGCCGGATGCGGTCCCGCTCCTCGGGGTCGGCCGGCACGCGGACGAGCCGTCCCTCCACTTTGGACAAGACCTTGGACGTGACGACCAGCACGTCACCGTCACGCAGCCAGGGGGCGGCAAGAGCGATCGCGCCGGCCAGGTCGTCGCCGGGGCGAAATTCCGGCAGGCCGGTGACGGGCAGCAGTTCCAGTGCCGCCGCGGCGTGGTCAGCCAACGTCGACCCCGGCCAGTTCCAGCGCGTCGCGGGCCATCTGCGCCGTGGCGTCCACATCGGACATCAGCAGCGGGACCGCGCGGACCGCGACGCCGGGCACGTCGGCGCGGTCGCCGGTGTGCACCAGCCACGCGTCCAGGATGCCGTCCTCCGAGCACTTGCGGGAGCCGTAGAGCCGCCCGACCGCCTCGGCCGAGGTCTCCACGCCGATCGCGTCCAGGCAGGCGTCGGCCATGCCCCGCAACGGTTTCCCTCCGATGATCGGGGACAGGCCCACGACCCCGGCCTCGGTCTTGCGCAACGCGTCGCGCACGCCGGGCACGGTGAGGATCGTGCCGACGCTCACCACCGGGTTGGACGGGGCCAGGACCACCGCGTCGGCCTCGGCGATCGCGTCGAGCACGCCGGGACCGGCCGTCGCGGTGTCGGCGCCGACGTACGCGAACGACTGCGCGGGGATGCCGGCCCGGTGCTTCACCCACCACTCCTGGAAGTGGATGGCCTTCTGCTCGCCGTCGATCTCCACGACGACGTGCGTCTCCATGCGGTCGTCCGTCATCGGCAGCAGCCGCACGCCCGGCTGCCACCGGTCGCACAGCGCCTCCACGACCGCGGACAGCGGATAGCCCGCGCGCAACATCTGCGTGCGGACGAGGTGGGTCGCCAGGTCCCGGTCGCCCAGGCCGAACCACGACGGTTCGGCCCCGTACGCGGCGAGTTCCTCCTTGACGGTCCACGACTCGCCTGCGCGACCCCAGCCGCGTTCGGTGTCGATCCCGCCGCCCAGCGTGTACATGCAGGTGTCGAGGTCAGGGGTGATGCGCAGCCCGTGCATCCACACGTCGTCGCCGGTGTTGACCACCGCCGTGACGTCCGCCCCGAGTGCTTTGAGGCCCTGCAGGAACCTCGCGCCGCCGACCCCGCCGACCAGTGCTACGACCTTCACGCCCGCCCATGCTTCCACAGCGCTGGCCGGCCCCTAAATCGAGCGCCAGAACATGAAGGTCTCGCTGCCGACGAACGCCGAGTAGGGGTCGCCGCCGATGAGCCGGAACAAGTCCAGCGACAGGCGGAAGAAGGTGCCACTGACCTCGGAGAAGGCGATCAGCAGCGCGAACAGCACCAGCGGCGCCCACGGCCGGACCTTGGCGCCGAACCGCTGGGCCTCGTAGGGCAGGAACGGTTCGATCGCGCCCCAGCCGTCGAGGCCGGGCACCGGCAGGATGTTGAGGAGGAACGCGAACACCTGCAACAAAGCAAGGTACGAAATCGCGTTGGCGAGCGCGGCCGGCGGCGAGGTGAACGCGACGACGAACGCGAGCAGCACGCCGATCACGAGGTTGGAAATCGGTCCCGCGAGTGAGACCAACGACTCGATCCGCTTGTTCCGCAGGGCGTGGTGGTTGATCCAGACGGCACCACCCGGAAGCGGGATTCCGCCCATGACCAGCAGCACCAGCGGCAGCACGATGCTGAGCACGGGGTCGGTGTAACGACGGATGTCGAGGGTGAGATAACCCTTGTCACGTACGGAGAAGTCGCCGCCCTTGTACGCGACGGCGGCATGCCCGAACTCGTGCAGGCACAGCGTCACCGCCCACCCGGCGAGTACGAAGAGGATGGTGCCCGACTTGATCGCGACGTCGCTCTCGACCAGGGTGAGGGCGGCTCCGGCGACGACCGCCGCGAGCAGGCCGAGGAACAGTGGGCTGGGGCGAACCGCTGATCGCTTCACCCCACCAGTGTGGCGTGTCGGACGGCGGTGTGGGCCGTTCGGGAACGGGTCGCGGCACCTGAATCACTGTCTGTGCAGCGAGTCAAGGTTTTTGCGGCCATCTGCGCGAATATCCCCCGACGTGTGGACTCCGCTTGACCGCCCGCTGTGACGCAGGTGTAATCACATCGGTGTCATTCGTCGTTGTGGGAACGGCGTCTGGCGTCCGCCAACCGGGGAGAGCGGAAGGCGAGGAGGCGGACGAAATGCAGGAATTCGAAGAGCTCGAAGAAGATCACGTCACGCAGCCGGTCGTGCAGGGCGAGCTGTCGTACCTGTTCGACCCTGCCGACGAGCAGGACTGGCAGGAGCGCGCGCTCTGCGCGCAGACGGATCCCGAGGCGTTCTTCCCCGAAAAGGGCGGTTCGACGCGGGAGGCCAAGCGCATCTGCCTGGGCTGCGAGGTTCGTTCGGAGTGCCTGGAGTACGCGCTCCAGCACGACGAACGCTTCGGCATCTGGGGTGGTCTCAGTGAACGAGAACGCCGCAAGCTGAAGAAGAGAGCTGTCTAAAAGCGTGATCTTCTTGCCTTAACTTGGGGGCGTGACAAGCCCTCACCCGAGGCTCCGGACAGCGCCGGTGCTGTGCGTCCTGGTCTGCCACGACGGCGACCAGTGGCTCAGCACGGCGCTGTCTGCCTTGCGCCGCCAGCGAATTCGTCCACGGCACGTGATCGCCGTCGACACCGGGTCCACCGACCGGACGGCGAAGGTGCTGGCCGAGGCGGAGGACCTGCTGGACGGGGTGCTGACCGCGCCGCGCGGCACGGGCTTCGGCACCGCCGTGCGCATCGCGGTGGAACACGCTGTTCAACGCTGGGGTGACCCCGGCAAGTGGGTGTGGCTGCTGCACGACGACAGCGCGCCCGAACCCGACTGCCTGGCGGCTCTGCTGACCGCCGCCGAGGTGTCCCCGTCGGCCGCGGTGCTCGGTCCGCTGTGCCTCGATTGGGTGGATTCTCGGCTCGTCGTCGAAGCGGGTCTCTCGACGGATTCTTCAGGACATCGACAGACGGGTCTGTCCTCCGCGGAACATTCCGCATCGTTTCAGCAGAGCACCGAGGTTCTCGCCGTCTCGTCCGCCGGATCGTTGATCAAACGTGAGGTGTGGCACTCCCTCGGCGGTTACGACGAAGCGATGCCGTTGCTGCGTGACGATCTCGACTTCGGCTGGCGCGCTAATCGCTCAGGTCATTTGGTCCTGTGCGTACCGGTCGCACGCATGCGACATGCGCGCGCCGCAACTAAAGGGGCACGCCGTTTGGACGCGGCGATGGCTCGGCCGGGTCCGTCATTTCGCGGTGTCGACCGGGCGCACGGCATGCGCACTTTCTTGGTCAATTGTTCAGGTTCCTCGTTTCTGGTGGGACTTCCGCGGCTGCTGGTCTTGTCGCTGCTGCGGGCTCTCGGCTTCCTCCTCCTCCGGCGTTTCGCCGACGCACACGCCGAGGTGGGAGCGGCCCGTTACCTCCTCACGCGGGGCCGTTTGCTGGAGGGCCGGCGCGCGCGCCGCGGCTCCGCGGTCGTGCGCGGCCTCTTCACCAGCAGACTCACCCGGCTGCGCAACGCCGTCCGGGCCGGAGCGACGTTCCTGATCCGCCGTCGCGTGCTCGCCGACGCCGCGCTGGGTCGTTTGCCCGCAACCGATTCCGGATCGACCTGGCTCGAACCGTCCGAAGTGGACTCTCGGCCGGTCGGCCCGTCCGCTCTGCCGGCCGGGGCGTCGCGCGGCCGTCCCCGCGTCGCCGGTCTGCGCCGCCCGCCCGTCGTGGTGCCCGTCGACGCCGCGCTGCCGGGTGCGCTGCGCCCGTCGCCGCGGCCCCGCCCCTCTCCCGGACCCCGTGGCGCTCCCGGCACGGTCTTCGTCGAGGTCGACCAGTCGCGGGTGCTGCGATCACTGCTGCTGGCGCCGCCCGTTCTGCTGGTGCTGGGACTCTCGGTCGTCGCCCTGATCGCGAACTGGTCGCGGCTCGGCCTGGACCTCGCCGGCGGCCGTCTGCTGCCCGTCGGGTCGGCGGGGGAGGTCTGGTCGACCTACCTGGCGTCGTGGCACCCGGTGGGCGGTGGCACCGCGGCGCCCGCTCCGGCAGCGCTGGCCGTGCTGGGCCTGATCCCCGGCGGACCGTCGTTCGCCGTCGCGTTGTTGTTGCTCGGCGACATCCCGCTCGCGGCGTTGTCGGCCTACATCGCGTCACGCGGCTTGCGCGTACGACGTTCCGTGCGCGCGGTGGTCGCGGCCTTCTACGGGCTGTTGCCTGTGGCCACCACTGCGGTGTCTGAAGGTCGTTTGGACGTCGTCGTCGTGCACATCGTCACGCCCGTGGTGTTCGCCGGCGTGTACGCGGTCTTGCGCGCGTCGTCCACCCACGCCTGGCTGCCGATGGCGTCCGGCACGGCCATCGGTGTCGCCGTCCTCGGCGCCTTCTCGCCGCTGACCCACGTCGTGATCATCGTGGGTGCGCTGGCCGGCTTCGTGGCGGTGACGGGCGGGGCACGCCGGATCGCCGCCCTGTTCGCGATCGTGCTGCTGCCGATGGCATTGCTGCTGCCGTGGCCCGCTGTGTTGCTGCAACACCCCGACATGGTGCTGAACGGCCTCGGCGCCGCCTACTCGTCGCCGCCGCCCAACCTGATCGTGTGCTCGGTGTTCGTGGCGGCCGCCTTCGCCGCCGCCGTGCTGCGGCCCAACGTCCTGATGCTGCCCGGGCTCCTGGTGATCGTGCTGGCCATCGGCGCCCTGGCCGCCGTGGCAGCTGTAGGTGCGTGGCCCGGGACGCCCTTGGTGTTGCTGGCGTGGGGGCTCGTGTGTGTGGTGCTCGCCGGGTGTCAGCGCGGGGTGCCGCCGGGCATCGCACGGTTGGCCCGTGTTCGTCGCGCTGTGTACGTCGTCGGTGTGGTGACGCTGGTGAGTTTGGGGGTCGCTGGGCTGCTCGACCTGCGGTCCGGGCCGTTGAAGGCCGACGGCGGGGTGGCGCTGAACTCCTCGTTGACCGCGGAGTTGGAGCGGACCGGGCGGTCGGTGCTGATCCTCGGGTCGCCGGTGCGCCAGGTGGCCGGGCGGCTGCCGGCGTTCGGGGACGACGACCTGGTGCCCACGGTGTCCTCGCCCGCTCGGTTGCGGCGGTGGAACTCGTCGTTGCTGGACGGGGCCGGGCCCGCGGTGAAGCTGGCGCTGGCCCAGGCCGCGTCTTCCGGTGTCTCGTTCATCGTGCTGCCGTCGGACGACGCGGCGGCGCGTGTGCGAGGAGCCGCCGGGGAGTCGGTGTCCGAGGCGCCCCGGGCCACCGACGGGCGGCCTGTGCTGCGGATGCGGCTCACCTCGGACACGGGGGTGTTGCTGGCGCCTGATCTGGCTCGGCGGGCCCGGACCGGTGGGGAGCCACCCGAGGCGGTGGGGGCCGACGGGGTGGCGCCGGTCAACGTGACGCTGCCCGAGGTCGCCGTGAAGGTGTCACCCGGCGGGGAGGGGCGCGTGCTGGTGCTCGCCGCCGAGGACGAACCCGGCTGGCGGGTGTTCGTGGACGGGGCCGAGGTGCCCGTGGTGCGGGCGTGGGGTCACCTGGTCGGGGTGCCCTTGCCGTCCGGCGGCGCGGAGGTGCGCGCGTCCATGAGCACGACGCTGAGGGACTTCCTGTTGCTCGGGCAGGCGGCGGCCGCGTTGTTCACGCTGCTGACCGCGATCCCGACCAGGAGAAAGGTGTGAGGGGTGTCTCAGCCCTCGTCGACGACGTCCGGGTCCAGGCCCAGGTAGTTCGCCACCTGTTCCACCAGGACGTCGTGCACCAGGTCGGCCAGGTCCGCGCCGTCCTTCGCGCGGGCCTCCAGCGGGCGGCGGTAGAGAACGATCCGGGCACGGTTGTCGGAGCCCGCGGGCAGCAGGCGGGCCAGGGGGACGTTGCCGTCCTCGACCACGCCGTCCTCGCCCTCGACCTGCACCTCGGGCACGTCGTCGACGGCCACGTCCAGCTGGGTGAGTTCGGTGCGCCAGCGGGTCTCGATGGGCTCCAGGGCCTCGATGACCAGGGCGTCGAAGCGTTCCGCGCGCGAGCGGGCCGCCGGGAGGGTGGCCGGGTAGAGCGGGCCGCGCAGGCCTCGGCCGTGCCGGTCGCGGTTGCGTCGGCGCGGCGAATCCTGCCGCTGTGAACCCCGTGCCATCACCACAACCCAGCAGCCTAGTTGTTCGCCCTGACGACTAAACACAGCGTGCCTCACACACAGCATCCCGTGGACGCGCTATCGTCCCCGATCGTGCGGAGCGTGAGACGGTGCTCGCGAACCGGGTGTGCTAACCCGGCTGTCGCCACGCTCACCTACGCCTATGCGGACTCCACCGCGGTCGTCGGGCCGCTCGCCACGTACTCCGAACCGCACAGTTACGACCTGTGCGAGGAGCACGCGCTGCGGCTCACCGCGCCACGCGGTTGGGAGGTCGTGAGGCACCAGGGTGAGTTCGCGGCGCCCGAGCCGAGCGTGGACGACCTGACGGCCCTGGCCGAGGCGGTGCGCGAGGCCGGGCGCGCTGACGTGTCCCCGAAACTGCCCGACGTGCCCGCGGGCAGCGCGGGCAGTCATCGGCGTGGCCACCTGCGGGTGTTGCCCGACCCGCACGAGGACTGAGCGACCACACGCACCGCTAATCTTCTCGCCGGTAGGCTGCCGACCAGTGGCCGTCAAGAGCGAGTTTCCTGGGAGTGTGCGGCGTGCGTGACCTGTCCGGCATCGTCAAGGCGTACGACATCCGTGGGGTGGTCGGCGAGCAGCTGGACGCCGGCCTGGTTCGTGACTTCGGCGCGGCCTTCGCCCGCCTCGTCGGCGGACCGACCATCGTCATCGGCCACGACATGCGCGACTCCTCGCCGGAGCTGAGCAGGGCGTTCGCCGCCGGTGCGCAGGCGCAGGGCGTGAACGTCATCAGCATCGGCCTGGCCAGCACGGACATGCTCTACTTCGCGTCCGGCAAGCTCGACCTGCCCGGCGCCATGTTCACCGCGAGTCACAACCCGGCGCAGTACAACGGCATCAAGCTCTGCCGCGCCGGCGCCAGCCCCGTGGGCCAGGACTCCGGTCTCGCGCAGATCCGGCAGGACGCCGAGAACCAGGTCCCGGACGCCGAGGGCGTCGAAGAAGGCACCTTCGAAGAGCGGAACATGCTCGCGGAGTACGCCGAGTACCTGAACCAGCTGGTCAACCTCAAGGACATCCGCCCGCTCAAGATCGTCGTGGACGCGGGCAACGGCATGGGCGGCTACACGGTGCCGCAGGTCTTCGAGGGCCTGCCCATCGAGGTGGTCCCGATGTACTTCGAGCTCGACGGCAGCTTCCCGAACCACGAGGCGAACCCGCTCGACCCCAAGAACATCGTCGACCTGCAGGCCGCCACCTTGGCCGAGGGCGCCGACGCCGGTGTCGCGTTCGACGGCGACGCGGACCGCTGCTTCGTGGTGGACGAGAACGGCGACCCGGTGAGCCCCTCGGCGATCACCGCGCTGGTGGCCGTGCGCGAGCTCGCGAAGGACCCCGGCGGCACGATCATCCACAACCTGATCACGTCGCACGCGGTGCCCGAGATCGTCAAGGAGCACGGCGGCAACCCCGTGCGCACGCGCGTGGGCCACTCGTTCATCAAGGAGGAGATGGCCAAGACCGGCGCCATCTTCGGCGGTGAGCACTCCGCGCACTACTACTTCCGCGACTTCTGGCGCGCCGACACCGGCATGCTGGCCGCACTGCACGTGCTGGCCGCGCTGGGCGAGCAGGACGGCCCGCTGTCGAAGCTGACCGAGGTCTACAACCGCTACGCCGCCTCCGGTGAGATCAACTCGACCGTGGCCGACCAGGCCGGTCGCATCGCCGCGATCAAGGACGCGTACGGCTCCAAGGACGGCGTCACGATCGACGAGCTCGACGGTCTCACCGTGCAGCTGGCGGACGGGTCGTGGTTCAACCTGCGGGCCTCGAACACCGAGCCGCTGCTGCGCCTGAACGTCGAAGCCGCCACCCCCGAGGCCGTCGCCGCGCTCAGCGACGAGGTCCTCGCGATCGTGCGGGCCTGAGGAGAGAACCGTGGCCGTCAAGCTCGAAGAGCAGTTGCTGGAGATCCTCGCCTGCCCGTGCCCCGAGCACGCGCCGTTGCAGGTCGGGACGCCGAACGACCCCGAGGCCGACTTCCTGACGTGCACCTCGTGCGGCAGGTCGTTCCCGGTGCGCGACGGCATCCCGGTGCTGCTGCTGGACGAGGCGGTCGAGCCGCCGTCGGCTGGGTGACGTAGGTGCTCGACGACACGCTGCTCGACGACTCGAGCCGCCTCGCCGACGCCGACACGGGTGGCTGGCTGCGCGCCGCCGCACGGGCGGGGGCACAGGTCCGTTCCACCGCCGAGGCCGCGGCCGAGGCGGGGGTGGAGCGGATCTTCGCCGAACGCCCGCGCGCGGTCGTGCTGGTCACCCGGCCCGGCCACGCGGTGGCGGTCGCCGAGGTCGTCATGGCGTTGCTCGGTCCCGCCTGCTCGGTGCCGGTCGTGCTGGCCGACGAGGTGCCGCCGTGGGTCGGTGCGCTCGACGTGGTGCTCGCGCACACCGAGGACCCCGGTGACCGGGTGCTGGCCGAGTCGATCGACCGGGCCGTCCGCCGGGGCGCCCGCACGTTGCTGACGGCACCCGACGCGGGTCCGGTCGCCGCGGCCGCCGCCGGTCGCGGTGTGCTGCTGCCGCCGCGCGTCGACGTCCCGCCGGGCTTCAGCTTCCCGCGCGCGCTCGCCGCGTGGCTGCTGGTGCTGCACGCGCTCGGACTGCTCAAGGTCGACGTCGACCTCATCGCCGACGAACTCGACCGCGAGGCCGAGCGCGACCACCCGATGCACGAGTCGTTCGTGAACCCGGCGAAGTCGCTCGCGTTGCGCGTCGCCGACCGCACGCCGTTGCTGTGGGGCCTCGACGAGGTCGCCACGGCCGTCGGCGGGCACGGCGCGGGCGCGCTGGCGGCGTTCGCCGGTGTCGCGAGCGACGTCTGCGGGTACCCGCAGGCGCTGACCCGCCCGGTGCTGCACCGCCGCGCGGTGCAGGGGACTTCCGGTGCAGACCTCTTCGCGGACCCGGACGACGAACCGGGCAGCGGACTCGTGCGCGTGCTGTTGCTGGCCGTGCGCCAGGGCCCGGTGGCCGATGCTGTGCGGCACGCCGCCGAGGACGCCCTGCCGGGAGCCGACGTGCTCGAGCCGGCCGTCGAGGTGGCGGGAGGCGACGCGGTCAGCGCCGCACTGCTCGCGCTCCGCTTCGAACTGGCCGCGCTGTACCTCGGGCTCGCCACCGGGACTCTCGGCGGCAACCCGTACTGATTTGGGAGCTGACTTAGAAGTGGACCTGCTGCACAACGCGGTCAGGCCGTACGCGTGGGGATCACGCACGGCCATCGCCGAGCTGCTCGGGAAGGAGGTGCCCGCACCCCATCCCGAGGCAGAGCTGTGGATGGGCGCCCACCCCGGCGACCCGTCCCGCGTGCTCGGCGCGGACGGGGTCGAGCGCTCGCTGCTCGACCTGCTGACGGCGGACCCCGACGGCCAGCTCGGCCCGCAGGTGGCGCAGCGGTGGGGCAGCAGGCTCCCGTTCCTGCTCAAGGTGCTCGCCGCCGAGGAGGCGCTGAGCCTGCAGGCGCACCCGTCGGCGGCGCAGGCGGCCGAGGGCTTCGCGGCCGAGGAGGCACGTCTCGTGCCGCACGACTCGCCGGTCCGCAACTACAAGGACCCGGCCGCCAAGCCGGAACTGATCTGCGCCTTGACCGAGTTCCACGCGCTGGCCGGCTTCCGCTCCCCGGACCGCACGGTCGCCCTGCTGCGCAGCCTGGACGCACCCGACCTGGCGCCGTACACGGAGATGCTGGTCGCCCAGCCGGACTCCTCCGGCCTGCGCGCGTTGTTCACGATGCTGATCACGCTCCCGCAGACCTCGCTGTCGTCGTTGCTGCCGCAGGTCCTCGACGCGTGCGTGCTGCACGTGAAGGAGCACGGCGAGTTCGACATGGAGTGCCGCACGATCCTGGAGCTCGGCGAGTCGTACCCCGGCGACGCGGGCGTGCTCGCGGCGTTGCTGCTGAACCGGATCGTGCTGCAGCCGGGCGAGGCGATCCACCTGCCCGCCGGCAACCTCCACGCGTACCTGCGCGGAACGGGCATCGAGATCCTGGCGAACTCGGACAACGTCCTGCGCTGCGGCCTCACCCCGAAGCACGTCGACGTGCCCGAGCTGTTGCGCGTGCTCGACTTCACGTGCGGTGACATGGAAGTCCTGCTGGGCGAGGAGGTCCAGCCGGGCGTCCGCGTCTACCGCACGCCCGCGCCCGAGTTCGAACTGTCCAGGTTGGACCTGACCGGCGAGACCCGGATCGACCACCACGGTCCGCAGATCATGATTTGCACGGCCGGTGCGGTGGTACTCGCGAACGGTCGTGGCGAGGAGCTCCGGCTGTCCCGCGGTGAGTCCGTGTGGCTGCCGGCGGCGGACCCCGCTGTCCTCGTGCGACCGGATGGTGTCGAATCCGCCGAACTTTTCCGCGCGACCGCCGGAACAGACTAAGGTTCGGCCGGACAAAGCGGACTGGTTGCAAGGAGACAAGGCGTGTCAGCAGGGGGCGGGACCAAAGCGATCGTCGCGGCGTTGGTGGCGAATGCCGGTATCGCGGTGGCCAAGTTCGTCGGATTCTTGATCACCGGCTCGTCGTCGATGCTGGCCGAGTCGGTGCACTCGGTCGCGGACACGTCGAACCAGGGCCTGCTGCTGCTGGGCCAGAAGACGGCGCAGCGCCGGGCGACCAAGCTGCACCCGTTCGGCTACGGCCGCGACCGGTACTTCTGGTCGTTCGTCGTGGCGCTGATGCTCTTCACCCTCGGCTCGGTCTTCGCGCTGTACGAGGGCATCCACAAGCTCCAGCACCCCGAGGGCCTCACCAGCCCGCTCGTCGCGGTCGGCATCCTCGTCGTCGCGATCGGCCTGGAGAGCTACAGCTTCATCACCGCGATCAACGAGTCGAAGAAGATCAAGGGTGACGCCACCTGGTGGGGCTTCATCCGCAACTCCCGCACGCCGGAGCTGCCCGTCGTGCTGCTGGAGGACCTCGGCGCGCTCGTCGGCCTGGTGCTGGCCCTGCTCGGCGTCGGCCTCACGACGATCACCGGCGACCCGGTCTTCGACGCCCTCGGCACCATCTCCATCGGTGTGCTGCTCGGCGTCATCGCGATCATCCTGATCATCGAGATGAAGTCGCTGCTGATCGGTGAGGGTGCCTCCGACAAGGACCTCGACGTGATCGTGGACGAGCTGGCCGCCGGCAAGGTGCAGCGGGTCATCCACATCAAGACCCAGTACATCGGGCCGGAGGAGCTGCTGGTCGCGGCGAAGATCGCGCTGGAGCCCCGGCTGCCGCTGGACGAGGTGGCCCAGGCGATCAACGACGCCGAGCAGCGGGTGCGGAACAAGGTGCCGCACGCCCGCCTGATCTACCTGGAGCCGGATCTGGACCGGTCCACGGTCTCCAGCTCCTGATCTCGTTTCGCAGAACCGCCTCGGGTGAACTCCCGGGGCGGTTCTGTCGTGTCGAGACAGAACAGCGGACAAACGCCGGACGAGAGCTATGGGCATCTCAGCAGGTGGTTACCTCTAGGGTGGGCCGAACGAGTTCCATCAAGGAGGTATGCACCGTGCCGGGGAACGGGTTGTGGCGCACCAAGTCGATCGAGCAGTCCATTGCCGATACGGACGAGCCGGGTACCAAGCTCCGCAAGGACCTGACGGCCTGGGACCTCACGGTCTTCGGTGTCGCGGTCGTCATCGGTGCCGGCATCTTCACGCTCACGGCGAGCACCGCCGGGAACATCGCGGGGCCCTCGGTCTCGCTGTCGTTCGTGCTGGCGGCGATCGCCTGTGCGCTGGCCGCGTTGTGCTACGCCGAGTTCGCCTCGACGGTGCCGGTCGCGGGTAGCGCCTACACGTTCTCGTACGCGACGTTCGGCGAGTTCGCGGCGTGGATCATCGGCTGGGACCTGGTCCTGGAGTTCGCGGTCGGGTCGGCCGCGGTCGCCAAGGGGTGGTCGGCCTACCTCCAGACGACGCTGGGGTTGTTCGGCCTCGACGTGAAGACCGAGGTCGGCGACGGCATCAAGTTCGACTGGGGCGCTGTGCTCCTGGTCGGCGTGCTCACCGTCCTCCTGGTCGTCGGCACGAAGCTGAGCTCGCGGGTCAGCGCGGTCATCACGGCCATCAAGGTCGCGGTGGTGCTGCTGGTGATCGTGCTCGGCATCAGCTACATCAAGGCCGAGAACTACTCGCCGTTCATCCCGCCCGCCGCCGAGAGCGGTCCCGCCGCGCACACCGGCATCGAGCAGTCGCTGTTCTCGCTGATCACCGGGTACTCGGGCAGCACCTACGGCGTGCTCGGCATGCTGGCCGCGGCGAGCATCGTGTTCTTCGCGTTCATCGGGTTCGACGTCGTGGCCACCACGGCGGAGGAGACGAAGAACCCGCAGAAGGCCGTGCCGCGCGGCATCCTCGGCTCGCTCGCGATCGTCACGGTGCTGTACGTCGCGGTCACGCTGGTGATCACCGGCATGGTGCCCTACAAGGAGCTCGCGACCCAGCCGGACGGCACGCGGGCGACGTTGGCCAGTGCGTTCGCGCAGAACGGGGTCGACTGGGCCGCGACGGTGATCTCGGTCGGTGCGCTCGCCGGTCTGACGACCGTGGTCATGGTCCTGATGCTCGGCCAGAGCCGCGTGCTGTTCGCGATGTCGCGCGACGGGCTGCTGCCGCGCGGGCTGGCCAAGACCGGCAGCCACGGGACGCCCACGCGCATCACGATCATCATCGGTGGGCTGGTCGCGGTCGCCGCCGGGTTCTTCCCGGCCGGCAAGCTCGAAGAGATGGTGAACGTCGGCACGCTGTTCGCGTTCATCCTGGTCTCGGCCGGCGTGATGGTGCTGCGCAAGACGCGGCCGGACCTCGAGCGCGGGTTCCGCGTGCCGCTCGTGCCGTTGGTGCCGATCCTCGCGATCATCGCCTGCACCTGGCTGATGCTGAACCTGACCGCGCTCACCTGGGTCCGGTTCCTCATCTGGATGGCACTCGGCGTGGTCGTCTACTTCGTCTACAGCCGGCGCAACTCCGTGCTCGGCAAGCAGGGTGAACGAGCAGGAAAGTCCGAGAGCACCAACTAATCTGCGCACCATGGAAAACGCACGGTGGCTCTCCGAGGAGGAGGGCAGCGCCTGGCACCACTTCGTCCAGGCGTACCACCTCCTCGAGAGGCAGATCGAACAGCAGTTGCAGCGCGACGCGGGTCTCTCGCACGCGCAGTACAACGTGCTGGTCGTGCTCGCCGAGCGACCGGGCAACCGCATGCGCATGACCGAACTGGCGCGCAGGGTCGTCGTGTCCAAGAGCTCGCTGACCTACCAGATCGGGAAGCTCGAGAAGGCGGGACTCGTGCGGCGCGAACCGCACGAGTCCGACGAGCGCGGCATCCTCGCCGTGCTCACCGATGCGGGCAGGGAGCTGCTGGCCGCGGCCGCTCCCGGCCACGTCACCACGGTGCGCGAGTACCTGATCGACCTCTTCACGCCGGAGCAGCTCGCGCAGCTGGGGGCGTTCATGCAGACCGTGCACGAGAAGGCGGACGACTAGGTCCTAGAGCGTCAGCAGGTCGTTCTCGTCCAGCCACGCGGCCACGTCGTCAGGTCCGTGCCGGGTCACGTCGAACTCGAAGACGGGCAGAACCGACTTCGCCGCGAGCGCGCGGAGCTGGTGCTGCTCCTCGACGAACGGCTCCAGCGACACGTACTGCTTCGGGTTCGCGCTGATCTTCAGCCGTTCTTCGCGGGCCTCCTCGAACGTCTCCTCCGGCCGCGTGCACAGCACGATCGCGAAGTTCAGCGGCTTCAGCCGTTCCTCCAGCCAGCCGAAGTCGAACTCCCGCCCCTGCCGGGCCTGGTGGGCGAGTGTGGACAGGTGGAACCGGTCGACGATCCACGAGTAGTACCGCTGGAGCTCGAACATCCGCACCCACGTCTCGTAGGTCTCCATCGCGTGCGCGGTCTCCTCCGGCGCGAAGTCGATGAGCCCGCGGCCCCACGGTTCGTTGCTGAACCCGCTCCACTCGGCCGAGATCAACGGTGAGTGGTAGCGGTACCGGCGGTGGCCGACCAGACGCGGGTGCTCGTTCAGCGCGAACGCCAGGTCCGTCTTGCCGGTCAGCCTGGTGCCTTCGAGGATCACCTTGGGCGTGAGCTTCATGATGGCAAGCTAACCCCGTGATCCTGTGTCTCGACGTCGGTTCCACCTGGACCAAGGCCGCGCTCGTCAGCGACGAGGGCGAACTGGTCAGGACCGGCCAGCACCCCACCACGCCGCCCGAGGTGTTGCACGGCATCGACGCGTTGCGCACCGAGGTCGGCGACGGCGAGGTCCTCGCGTGCTCGTCGGCGGGCGGTGGGCTGCGGCTTGCGGTCGTCGGCCAGGAACGCGTCGTCAGCGCCGAGGCCGGGTACCGGGTCGCTTTGAGCGCAGGCGCCAAGGTCGTGCACGTCAGCGCGGGCCCCGTGGACGTGCGGGCGTTGCGCGCCGCCGAACCCGACCTGGTCCTGCTGGTCGGTGGGACGGACGGCGGTGACCAGAAGGTCCTGCTGCACAACGCCGCGAAACTCGCCCGCGTCGCCGTGCCGATCGTGCTGGCGGGCAACGTCGAGGCGCAGCCGGAAGCGTTGGCGTTGCTGGGGAGGCGCACGGTGGTCGCGTGCCCGAACGTGCTGCCCGACGTCGGCCGGCTCGCCCCGGAACCGGCCCGCAGGGCGATCCGCTCGGCGTTCCTCCAGCACGTGATCGGTGGCAAGGGACTGTCGCGCGGCCAGCGGTTCCGCCGGCTCGTCCGCGCCGTGACGCCCGATGCCGTGCTGGCCGGTGTTTCCCGGCTGGCACACCAGGACCGGGAAGGCGCGGTGCTCGTCGTCGACGTCGGCGGCGCGACCACGGACGTGTACTCGGCGGTGTCCACGGTGGACAGTGAGGGGCTGGAGAGGACGGTCGCGCTGCCGCCGGACCGCCGCACCGTCGAGGGCGACCTCGGCATGCGCTGGTCGGCACCGGGCGTCGTCAAGGAGGCGCTCGTGGAACGGCTCACCACCGAGGACCTGACCGCGGAGGCCTGGTACCGGGCCGAGAACGTGGGCTGGATCGCGGAAGACCCGACCGTGGACCTGAAGCTCGCGTCGTTCGCGGCGATCCTGGCCGTGCGCAGGCACCTCCGGCAGGTCGACGGTCAGCTCGGACCGCACGGCGCGGGGCTGCTGGTGTTGTCGGGCGGGGTCTTCCGGCACGCGCAGGACATCTCGCCGGTCGTCGAGGCTCTGCGTGACGACCCGGTGTTGCGACCGGTGCTGCGGACCGCCGAGATCACCGTCGACCGCGACTACGTGCTGGCACCGGTGGGCCTGCTCGCCGAGTCGGGGCGGCTCGAAGCCGCCGACCGACTCGCGAAACGGCTGGGTTAGGCGCTTTCCTCGTCGTCCACGAACTCGAGGAGGTCTCCGGGCTGGCACTCCAGCACCCGGCACATGGCCTCCAGGGTGCTGAACCGCACGGCTTTCGCGCGTCCGTTCTTCAGCACGGCGACGTTGGCGGGGGTCAGCCCGACCTTCTCCGCGAACTCGCCGACGCTCATCTTGCGCTTGGCCAGTTCGACGTCGATGCGCACGACGATGGCCATCAGATCACCGCTTCCATGTCGGAACGCAGGTCGGTGGCGCGCCGCAGCAGCGCCCGCATCACGATCATCACCAGCCCCACCACGGTGACCCCGGTCGTCATCAGGAACAACAACATCGGCAGTCCGGGGTCGTCCGCGTTGAAGCCGACCCACAGGAACACGCCGACGAGCACGACCCACCCGGCCGCGATCGCCCACACCATCACGTTGACCCACTTCAGCGCACCTTCGGTGAAGATCAGATCCTTGCGCACCAAAGTCAGCAGCTTCCACGTGGCCACCACCACGACCTGCACGCAGACCACCCAGAACACCGTGATGATCGTCGCGGGCCACCTCAGGTGGGCGTCGTTCGGGTTCTCCTGAGCCATGTGGGCGAACTGGCCCGGCAGTGACATCGTCTCGAAGACGACCAGGATCCCGAACAGGACCACCAGGAAGACCCGCAGAGCCGTCACGGCCCAACGTTCAGCAATCATGCATCGAGTATCGGTAGTGATCTATCGAAAGTCAATCGGTAGTGATCGTGTTGCAACAGGTCTCTACAGTGATCGCGTGGGACTGCGCGAGCGCAAGAAGACCGAGACCCGAGCGGCGCTGTCGGCCGCGGCGCTGAGACTCGCCCTGGAGAAGGGCGTGGACGAGGTGCGGGTGGACGAGATCGCCGAGGCGGCGAACGTCTCACCGCGCACCTACAACAACTACTTCCCGAGCCGCGAGCACGCGATCGTCGCGGGCATCACGGCTTCCCGAGCGCTCGAGGTCGCCGAAGCCCTGCGCTCACGCCCGCACGACGAGCCGCTGGTCGAGTCGATCATCGCCGCGTTCGCCGAGCAGTACCGCGAACCCCCGATCGAGGCGCTGGCCCTGATCACCTCGACCCCGGCCCTGCGCGAGGCCTACCTGGACTCGGTGACGTCGCTCGAACCCCCGATCGTCGAGGTGATCGCCGCACGCCTGGGCACGTCGGAACGGGGTGCCGAGGTGCTGGCCGCCGCCGTCTCCGCGGCGGCGCGCCTGGCCGTGCAACGCTGGGTCGACCTGCGCCCGTCCGGCCTCGTGGTGGTCGGCACCGCGTCCGTCGAGGACCACCTGCGCGAGGCGATCGGTCACCTCGCGCCCGTCCTCAGGTGAGCTCGTCCTTCAGCACGCACATCAGCAACGCGTCGTGCCACTCGCCGTCGCGGAAGAACGACTGCCGGAACCGCCCGTCGACCTGGAACCCGACCTTCTCGTAGGACTTGATCGCCCGCTCGTTGGCCTCCACGACCCCGAGCTCGATCGAGTGCAGCCGCATCGTGTCGAACCCGTACCGGCACACCGTCCGCAACGCGTCGGTGCCGAACCCGCCGCCCCAGTGGTCCTTCTCGCCGATGTAGATGTCGACCTCGGCGCGGGCGTTGATCGGATCCGCGTCGCGCAGCGCCACGATCCCGATGAGCTTGCCGTCGCGCAACGTCTCGATGCACAAGGTGACCTTCTCGTACGAGTTCTCCTGCCGGTCGGCGATGCGTTTGCGCGTCGACGCGAGCGACGAGTGGTAGTAGCTCTGCAGCCACCGCATCACTTCGTCGTCGTTGTGCCAGCGGTTGATCGCATCGGCGTCCTCGGGCTCGACGGGCCGCAGTCGGACGAGCTCACCAGTCAGCATGATCAGGAGACTAGGAGCTGCCGAACGCGTCCCGCGACCGGGTTTCCGGCTTGCGCGCGAACGGCAGCGCCGGTGACTCCGGCGCGTCCACCTGCAACAGCCCCGCCGCGACCGCCACCGCCCGGTCCCACTCCGGGTCCGACGTGTAGTCCGCGTGCCCCGACACCCCCGACCGCCACCGCCGGCCGGGGAACGGCCCCCGCTGGGGGTCCGGCAACCAGTGGTCACCGCCCAGCACGAGAGCCCCGGTCGGCCCGCGCAACGCCGGTGCCAGCGCGCCCTCCGAGCCGTCCTCCCGGTAGCCGACGCCGAGCAACATGCCGTCGAACACCTGACGCCGCCACGTCGTCACCGCGCCGCCCAACGGGTCCGTGCCCCGGCACAACGCGCGCCACCGTCCGTCCAGCCCGCCGGCCAGCCGGGCCAGCGACGCGTGCGGCACCACGGCCGGGAACGCGCGCGGGTAGGCCCACTGCAGCTGCGAACCGGCGGTCACCAGCCCGATCCGTTCGCGGTCGTGCGCGGGCAGGTCCTCCAGCAACCGCGCGGCGGCCACGGCGACCAGCAGCGAACCCTGCGAGTGCCCGCAGAGCACGACGCGGGTACCGGGGTCGCGCAGGTGGTCCTGCACGCGGGCGACGAGTTCCGGCACGACCTTCAGGGCGTAGCAGGGTGGCACGATCGGGTGGGCTTCGCGCGGCCAGAACTGCGCGATGTCCGCGATGATCCCGAGCCGCCGTCCTGACTCCGGCTGCCGCGCTGCCAGGTAGACGGCGCGCAGCAACGACACGGCGAGCAGACCGAGCACGAACACGCCGAAAGCCGAGAAGGGCGCGGTCCAGGACGCCAGCGGCACGTTCCGCAGTCGCAGCAACGAGGCCAGCACGGCGCCCACCACCAGCACGCCCGCCACGACCATGATCATGCGGTGACCGTGGTTGCGTTCCCAGCGCGCCCACCACCACGCACGGGTCGCGGCACGGAGGTCGCGCATCCGTCCGGAATGCAGCAACGACGCCTC
This sequence comes from Lentzea sp. NBRC 102530, assembly GCF_030269365.1. Lineage (GTDB taxonomy): Bacteria > Actinomycetota > Actinomycetes > Mycobacteriales > Pseudonocardiaceae > Lentzea. The sequence continues at coordinate 137,158 of NZ_BSTF01000014.1, read as the reverse complement.
ACGCGCCCACACCTTGCCCTTGCGGAACGCCCGCCACCGCACGGCACCGGTGAACGACACCACCGCGAACGTGCTCAGCAGCGCCAGCACCCCCGCCACACCCCACAGGAGGGTGATGTAGCGGTATCCCTCCGGCAGCGCGAGCCCGTCACCCAGCGCCTTCTGCACCGGCAACGCCACGCCCGCGCCGAACCCGCCGCCGAGCAGCCCGGCGATCGCCAGCACGGGAGCCGAGAACCAGCCACCCGCCCACGGCCGGAGTTCGCGCGGCAACGACAGCCACGTGCGCCGGGCCAGCAGGGCCGCGGGCACCAGCAGCAGCCCGAACAGCACCAGCACGAACGCCATCAGCAACGCCACGACCTGCACGGTCACGTCCGCGCCCGGCACCCGCAACGGGATCTGCTCCTGCAAGCCCAGCGTCGTCAGCACCAGCAGCACCGAGAGGACCAGCAACACCCGCCGGGGCTTGCGTCCCAACGCTGCTCGCAACCACCGCCCGCCACGATGAGGCGCACCGCCCGTGGGGTCGTCCAGCAGCAGTACACCCAGCACGGACACACCGATCAGCACGAGCGACACGAACCAGGCCACCGTGATCGCCACGCCCATCCCGCCGGTCGCGGTGAGCTGCTTGAGCGGTCCGCCCAACGCGATCAGCGCCGCCACCGCCAACGCCGCCACGACGTGCAACGACCGCAACGCCGGCGTGTCCGGGTCGGTCGCGACGTGCGCGCCGGGCAGTCCGGACGAGGGCTGCTTCTCCTGCTCCTCGGCCTCGGCGATCTCCCGCCGTTCGATCCGCCACTCGACGTGCGAGATGCGCCGCATCACGGCGACCACCACGAGGATCGGCAGAAGTCCCAGGAACGCCCGGAACCACGGGAAAGCGCGCACGTCGTCCGGGATGCTGGTCAGGCACGCGGTGCCGGGACGCAGGCACTGGGCCGCGAGCAGGTCGAGGCTGACCACGGAGATCTGTGCGACCAGCAACGCCGTCAGCAGCAGTGCGAACACCCGCAACAACGACCGCAGGCCGATGCCCAGCAGGTGGGCCGGGAGGTTCCGCTCGGGGACGGGAGGGAGCATCCAGTGCGCGACGTTCGCGATGCTGAAGGGGAAGAGCAACGCCCAAGTGGCCTTGGCCACACCTCCGGACGTCATTCCACCCCACAGGTACCCCTCCACCACGCGGGGGATGGGCCGTCCGTCGGTCTGCAGCACAGGTCCGGGCGCTGGTCTGCGGAGCCGGTCAGCCGGGCGCACGATGCGCCCGAGTCCGTCTCCCGCAACGTCCACGGCCGCAACGGCGTCGACCAGCGTCTGCGGCGTCGTTCCTTGAACGCCGTGCACGCGCAGTTCGACGACACGTGTGTCCGGGCCGGCAATCAACACCCGAGACCTCCCTCACCCAACGTGGGGGCCATAGTGGTGCATCGGAGGGCGGTATGGTCGGACGACACCCTCTCTGAAGTGCCTTGGAGGACTTCGCAATGACCGCGGACCGCTTGCAGACCCGCAACGGCATCGACTTCGCAGTGGCCGACCTGTCACTCCACGAGTTCGGTCGCAAGGAGATCCGTCTGGCCGAGCACGAGATGCCCGGCTTGATGGCGTTCCGGCGCGAGTACTCCGGGGTGTACCCGCTCAAGGGTGCTCGGATCTCCGGCTCGCTGCACATGACGATCCAGACGGCCGTTCTCATCGAGACCCTGGTCGACCTGGGCGCCGAGGTGCGCTGGGCCTCCTGCAACATCTTCTCGACGCAGGACCACGCGGCCGCCGCCGTCGTCGTCGGCCCCCACGGCACCGAGGAGGAGCCCAAGGGCATCGCCTGCTTCGCGTGGAAGGGCGAGACCCTGCCGGAGTACTGGTGGACGGCCGAGCAGATGCTCACCTGGCCGGACGGCAAGGGCCCGAACATGATCCTGGACGACGGTGGCGACGCCACCCTGCTCGTCCACAAGGGCGTCCAGTACGAGGCGGCCGGGGTCGTCCCCGCGGCGTCCGAGGATGACTCGGAAGAGTGGACCATCGTCCTCGACACGCTGCGCGCGTCGCTCGAGAAGGACGGCAAGAAGTGGACGAACATCGCCGAGGGCATCCGCGGCGTCACCGAGGAGACCACGACGGGCGTCATGCGCCTGTACCAGCTGGCCGCCGCCGGTGAGCTGCTCTTCCCGGCCATCAACGTCAACGACGCCGTCACCAAGTCGAAGTTCGACAACCGCTACGGCATCCGCCACTCGCTCGTCGACGGCCTCAACCGCGGCACCGACGTCCTGATCGGCGGCAAGGTCGCGGTCGTCTGCGGCTACGGCGACGTCGGCAAGGGCTCGGCCGAGTCGCTGCGCTCGCAGGGCGCCCGCGTCATCGTCACCGAGATCGACCCGATCTGCGCCCTGCAGGCCGCCATGGACGGCTACCAGGTCGCGAAGCTCGAGTCGGTCCTGCCGATCGCGGACATCGTGATCACGACGACGGGCAACAAGGACGTCGTCACCGTCGAGCACATGGCCCAGATGAAGCACCAGGCGATCCTGGGCAACGTCGGCCACTTCGACAACGAGCTCGACATGGCGGGCCTGGCCCGTTACCCCGGCATCCGCAAGAACAACATCAAGCCGCAGGTCGACGAGTGGGTCTTCCCGTCGGGCCGCACGATCATCGTGCTGTCCGAGGGCCGCCTGATGAACCTGGGCAACGCGACGGGCCACCCGTCGTTCGTCATGTCGAACTCCTTCTCCAACCAGGTGATCGCGCAGATCGAGCTGTTCACCAAGCACAAGGAGTACGACAACGAGGTCTACCGCCTGCCCAAGGTGCTCGACGAGAAGGTCGCGCGCATCCACCTGGAGGCGCTGGGCGGCGAGCTGACCAAGCTCACCAAGGAGCAGGCCGAGTACATCGACGTCGACGTCGAGGGCCCGTTCAAGCCGGAGCACTACCGCTACTGAGTTCGTTCGTCCGACGAGCCCCCGCCGCTGCGGGGGCTCGTCGTCGTTCTGAGGGAGACCGAAGGTGTTCGACCGTTTCTCGGCCGCCTACCCGCTGGACGCGGGCGAGTCGTCACCACCGGCGGACGTCGGGCCGTTGCGGCAGGTGCCGGGTCTCGCCGAGCTGGTCGCGCTGGCGGCCGGTCTCTCGTTCGGCGACGGCGTCCTCCGCGTGTTCACCGACGACCAGGCCCGCCGCGCCCAGGCGCTGGCGAACCTGATGTGACCGGAGCTCGCGCCGCGCACCCGCCCGTTCGCGCAGGACTGGACGGGCCGCCAGTACGTCCTCGACCTGCACAGCGGCGCGTCGGTGCTGCTGCTCGACCCCGGCGCCGCCCAGGTCCTCAGCCTCGACGGCACCATCCCGGACCTGCTCGACGAGTACGCGCTCGAAGACCCGGCCACCTTCCTCGCCCAGCACCTGTTCACGCCCTGGCGAGCGGCGCACCCGCAGCGGGAGCCGCTGGGGTCGTGCGTGGGTTACCGGCGACCGCTGTTCCTCGGCGGAACCGACGCCGTGGAGAATCTGGAGGTGGTGGACGAAGAGGTCTACTGGTCGGTCCACGGACAGCTGTGGGCCAAGGTCAAGGATCTCCCGGACGGCACGCCGGTCAGCGGCGTCGACATCAGCTGAGAGGACTGGCGACAGTGGGTTTCTTCGGCACCTTCGCCTACGAGAACGGTTCCTGGAAGACGCTGTCCGAGGGCGAACTGCCGCCGCTCGCGGAGCCGTCGCTCTGGATCGACGTCCACGACAGCGACATCACCTCGGTCGTCTACGCCCCGGCGGGCCCCGGTTCCGGCGTCGCCTACCTGGGCCTGACGCCGCGCACGTACTTCGAGAACCCGAACGCCTCCGATCCGACCGACGTGCTGCGCGAGGCCGCGGGCCTCGCCGCCTGGTGGGGTGAGCTCAACCCCGGCGGCGACGTGCCGTCCATGCAGGCCGAGCTGCTGCAGTACCTGGCGGAGGACGAGGACCCCCACGGCTTCGAGTGGGACGAGTCCGAGGACGTCGACGAGATCGACGACGGCGAGGTGTTCGTCGAGGTGAAGACCCGCCGCTTCCTGACCGCGCTGGGGCTGCCGCTGCCCGCCGAGCTCAGCTGATGACTTCCACCTCGCGCAGGTGCGGGAAGTCCGACGGGATCAGCCCACCGTGGTCGAGATAAGCGGCCAGGACTGAACGAACGACGTCGACAGCGACCTCGTAGCTCGCGGGAATCAACGTTTCTTGACCTTGGAAGTCATAGATCACCTCGCCTGCGGCACCCGGATCGCCTTGGGTCGCCCGCACGTCATCCTCCCCACTGATGCGGACGTACCCCCGCTCGCCACCGATGCCCGCGTTGACGGTGGGAAAACCGTAAGGGTCCTCGGCGATGGACACCTCGACCAGCGAAGGACGAGGCTGGGAATGGGAACGCTTGCTCACGCGGTCGATGAATGCGGTCAGCTCTGCCTGCGTGGACACGATGACTGCGGGATCACCGGCGCCGAGGTCGTTGTCCGGTTTCTGGTCGTACCAGATCTCTAGCGTTGCCAAGGCGGCCGCTTCCCTCCTGTGAACGTCTTCCGGTAGTTCGGCCCGTACACGGTCAGGGTGCATCCCGTGGGCAGAAGCACCGGCAACAGGTTGTCACAGCCCCACTTCATGCGGCACGGCGTGTAGTTGATCACCACGGTCGCGTGCCTGACGTTCTCCCGCCGCATTCGCACGGCGAGTTTGGTCTCCACGTGGGTGATGGTGATGGGCGGGCCCTTTTCCGGGAACTGCGTTTCCTGCAGGACACGCCAGACCACCGCGGAGTCGGCGTCCTCGCCGCTCACGACAGAACGTGCCTCTTCGCCGACGGAGGTGAACCATCGCCCGTGAGTCTTCTGCCCGCTACCTGACTGGACAGGAGCAGGCAACTGGCTGCGCAGGGTGTCGACTCGCTCAGAAACACTCGGCGAGGGCGGGTGTGGTGGTTCCTCCCCGGTGATGCCGTTGCGGCGCAGGTAGGAGCGGATCTCGTCGGCGATGGTCGCGAGCGTGGATATCTGACCTTCCGGCTCGGAGATCCCCTCGACCACGCGGGTGAGCCACGCGCAAACCTGTTCGACGTCTGAGTGGTTGCTGCCCGTGCCGGTAACGTTCAGAATCTGCCGAGCTTGGCTGGCGAGCTCGGACGCCTCGTGGTGCGCGGCGATCGACTGGTCGATCTTGTCCAGCACCTGGCGCAGGACGTCACCCACTTCGCCGAGTGACGCCACACCGATCCCCTCAGTTGACGAATGCCTTCCAGGCCTCGACGCTGAACGCCAGCTCGGGGCCTGCGGTGTTCTTCGAGTCGCGAACGCGCACAGCTTGGCCGAACGTCACCTCGACGCAGTTGTCGTCGATCGCGTCGCCACCGCTGTAACTGCTCTTACGCCAAGTGCAGTCTCCGGTCACCGAGGCCCTCCCGCGATCGACTGGCGAGGTCCGCCACCACCGATCGCGATTGTTCCTCACTCAGTGCGAGCGCGTCCAGGCGCGCGAAGATCGACTTGCAGCGCTTGACCCCGATGTCGTCCTGCACGAACACCTTCGCCAGGTCCGAGTGCGTGTAGGCGACGCTGCCGCGTTTCTCGTACTCCCAGAGAACGTAGTTGGCGAGCAGGACGCCCGCCGGTCCACTCGCCGCAGGCACGATCCGAATGACGTGCGTGTGGAAGAGAAGGCGCATGAGCTGCTCCTCCATCACCTCGTCATTGCCGACCTTGAGTCGAAGAGCGTTCTCATGGACGTAGAAGACGCACTGCGGCCGGTCGTGCCGCCGCAGGATCGCCTGCCGCTCGATACGGAAACGGACAGCGGCTTCGATCATGTCCTGACTCAGCACGCCGCGAGCGACGTACAGCGCGGTCGCGTACTCCTCGGTCTGCAGCAAGCCGGGTATGTAGGTCAGGTCGTAGCTGGTGATCTTCTCCGCCGTCGATTCGGCCATGGCCATCGTGCGCAGGCTGTCGGGGACCTGGACGACATAGGTGTCGAAGGCGGAGCGGTACCGCTCCAGGAAGTTCTCGATGAAGGACTGCGGGCGGCCGCACCGCCCCAGGTACTGGATGATGTCGATCTCGCTCGCCCGCACCTTGCCGTGCTCGATGTTCGAGACCTTCCCCGGATCCCACCCGAGCATCCGGGCTATCTTCCGCCCACGGAAGGTCGTCCACTGCTCGCGGATCTGGCGCAGCTCGTCCCCGAGGTCACGGCTGTACGGGGTGGACGGATCACCGTTCATGCGGTCTGACGTTAGGCGTTGGAGACCGAACAACATCGTGCCCAAACGGGTGGAATTGCGTTGACGTGCGGGTTTTACTGGCGGGGTGCGGACGACCATCATCAAGAGAACCCTGCGCGTGCCCACTTCGGACGGTGCGCCGGGAGACGGTGCCGCCGTCGCGCGCCAGTTGGACGCCGCGCTGCTCCGGTCGGGCTTCAAGGCCTCTCGTGACCTGCTCGAACACGTCTCTGGCCTCCACGACGCCGAGGAGTTCGCCGGCGACACCGTGCGCGCGGTCAAGGAGCTGATCGGGGCGCGCGGGCAGCACAACCCGTACTTCAAGGAGTTCCCGCACAACGTGCCGGACACGCTCGCCTTCTGGTGGGAGTGCGTGCGCGACGCGGTGGAGCAGGGCGTCGAGCCCACGGGCAACCTGCTCGACCTGCCCGGGTACGGGCGCGTCCAGCACACCTACGAGGAGATGCTCGCGGCGCACGATGACCTGGTCCCGTCGCTGAAGGACCGCGTCACGGTCGTGCGCCTCGGTGGCACGCTCGAAGAAGAAGTGCAGCGGTTGTTCGAAGAACTCGCCACGAGCCCGATCCCGTTGGCGGAGAACGACAGGGCGTTGCTGGGCGAGCTCGCCGTGCTGGCCGAGGACGTCGAACTCGACGTGCCCGTGCGGGAGAACCGCGCGATCCTCAACGCCGCACGGCTCGTCGCGCAGCGGCCGTTGCAGGACGTCGACACCGTCACCGACGTGCTGCGGCTCGCGGCCGAGGCGTCCGGGGGAGACGTGACGCTCGAGGAGCCGACGCGGTTCCGGTCGTTCCGCCGTCCTGAGCGCAGGGCGTTGCTGCGGGCGCTGAACGAGGTCGCGGAGAGCAAGCTCGGTGACGTCAACCAGCACCGCGAGGCGTGGAAGCGCCTCGGCGAGCGGCTGCACCCGCACGAGTACCCGTTCGAACGGGCGCAGGACGTGTTCGCGGTGGCGCGCAAGGAGAAGGTCGCGCGGTCGTTCGCCGGGCAGGTCGAGCTGGCCTTCGCCGACGGTGACACCGACCGTGCCGCGCGCATCCTCGCCAACGCGCCCGGACTGCTGCTGCGCCAGCTCGACCGGTTGCTCCGCAACGGTGCCGCGGACCTCCCGGCGCGGGTCGGGGAGGCGGTGCCGCAGGTGTCGAGCCGCGTGCTGATCTCGGTGCTGGAGCACCTGTCGAACCGATCGGCGCCCGACACCGCCCGCGTCTTCGCGACCCGTGCCCGCCGCGTGTGGATCGCCGACGACGACCGCGCGCCGCTCGACCCCGCCCAGGTCGCGCCGATCGTCGAGGTGGTCGAGGACGAGCTGGTCCGCAGGCTGCCCGAGCACTCCGCACTGCACGTGGACGACGAGGTGCTCGACGTCGTCGTGCCCGTGTCCGGGACGGAGGAGGGCTTCGGCGTGCTCCCGCGCGGTTCGAAGCTCACGTTCGAGGGCGACGTGCTGCGGTTCTTCGTGCACTGGCGCCAGCAGGCCAAGCGCACCGACTACGACCTGTCCGCCGTGCTGCTCAACGAGAAGTTCGAGTACCAGGGCCAGGTGTCGTGGACGCAGCTCAAGGACGGCGGCGCGGTCCACTCGGGCGACGTCACGGACGCCTCGGCCGGTGCCACCGAGTTCGTCGACGTGCACCGGTTGAGGACGAACGCCAGGTACGTGGTGCCGCAGGTGAACATCTACTCGGGCGAGGGGTTCGACGACGTCGCCGAGTCGATGTTCGGGTTCATGACCCGCGACCTCGACCAGATGGGCAAGCCGTTCGAGCCGAGCACGGTGCGCGCGCGTTCTTCCCTGCGCGGCAAGGGGAAGGTCGCGCTGCCGGTGATGTTCGAACGGGAGGGCGACACCTGGTTCGGCACCTGGCTGCACCTCTACCTGCGCGGCTCGGCGTGGGGCAACCGGGTCGAGGAGAACCGCGACGTCGTCAAGCTGATCGCCGCGGCGGCGTTGCGGCGCAGGTACTTCACCGTGACGAGGGTGCGTGACCTGTTCGCGCGCATGGGATCCACAGTGGACGCTCCGGCGATCAGGATCGGGCTGGCGCAGGACGAGACCGGCGCCGTCACGACGGTGGCGGAACTCGGGAAACTGCTGTCGGACTGACCCGGATCACTGCTACCGTGGCGAACGCGAGGCCATGAGAGGGCTTCCTCCTAAATCCGGAACCGGAATGCTCTTCGGAGCGCCGGTCTCTAGCCCTCTCGCTCTCCTCGCCCCAGCTTCGCAGGCCTCAGGTCCACTCGACGGCGATGCCCGCGATCCCCGGCCCGACGTCGCCGAAGTAGGCGCTCACGACGCCGCCGAGCCCGCACACCAGCTCGTCGACGTCGACCGGCGTCGCGTCAGCCGAGGCCAGGAACTGCTTCATGCAGCGCGCGGGCATCGCGCGCCGGTGGAACGACAGCTGCACGAGGTACGAGCCGCAGCGGTCGCGGAAAGTCCGGTGGTGGCCCGGCGTCGCGTTGCCGGTGTCGTCGACGATCGTGAAGCTGAAGACGTGCTCCTCGCCCGCCGCGAGCCGCCGGTCGAACAGCATCTCCACGGCGAGGTTGCGGGAAGCGCTTTCCCGGCGCAGGCGTCCCTGCCGGCAGCCTTCGCCGGCTCTCACCATCGCGTTCTCGATCAACGAGCCCTCGTCGCCGTGGTGCATCGCCAGGTACCTGTCCGGGCCCTGTCGGGTCGCGCGCACGACCAACCGCGTGGTGATGGACCGCTGTTCGCGGTGCATGCCTATCTGGACGGTGTCGTGCACCGAGAGGACTTCGAGGTCGGCGTTGCCCCGCGCGGCCTCCGGGACGGAGTCGAACGTCGCGAGCAACGGCGCGGGCTCCGGCCAGGTCGCGACGGGACGCGGTGCGTACGTGTTGGCGTTGCGCGGGCCGATGAGGTCCAACAAGGACGACGGCGGTAGGCGCAGCACGGACTCCAGCGCGCGCACCGTCGTGATGGCCCGCGGGACCTCGGGATGGCGCAGACCGCGTTGCCAGTACGAGAGCGTCGACTGGCCCACTTGGACACCCAGCTGCTCGAGATGTGCGCGCAGCCGGGCCAGCGAGAGGCCCCGGTGGGCGATCGCCTCGCGCAGTGCGCGGTGGAAAGGCCCGTAGCGCAGCGTCTCGGCGAGAGGGGTCGGCAGACCCCCGGTCGGGTTACCGATCGGCTCGTCGACCGATCCGGCGTGCCCGGAATCCGCGGCCACCGCGGCACCTACCCTTCACACACGCGCCGTGTGACTGTTCACCGTAGTCACTCGTTCTGGTGATCGAAAGATCGGATTTCGCCCGTGTGGGGGACCTCCTGCCGCCGTGTGAGTGGGCGGAACCGGTCCCGCAGCCGGTCCCGTTAGGGTTCTGGCGTGGGAAAGCTCGTAGTGATCGAAGGCCTCGACGGTGCCGGGAAGCGCACTCTCGCCGGCGGACTGACCGAGGCGCTGGCCGCACAGGGCAGGACCGTGGCGAGCCACGCGTTCCCGCGCTACGGCATCAGCGTGCACGCTGACCTGGTCCGCGACGGTCTCTACGGCCGCCTCGGCGACCTCAGTGACTCCGTGTACGGGATGGCCGTGCTCTACGCGCTCGACCGCAGGGGAGCGGCCGACGAGATCCGCAAGGACCTCGAGGAGCACGACGTCGTGCTGCTCGACCGGTACGTGGCGTCGAGCGCCGCGTACAGCGCCGCGCGGCTGCACCAGGACGAGCACGGCGAGTTCGTGCGGTGGGTGCACGAGCTGGAGATCGAACGCTTCGGGCTGCCCGTGCCCGATCTGCACCTGCTGCTGCGCGTGCCCGTGGAGGTCGCGGCCGAGCGGGCGGCCAAGCGCGAGCAGGACGACGATTCGCGGGCCCGTGACATTTACGAATCCGATGGCTCGCTCCAGGCGCGGTGCGGGGTCGTTTACGACGGATTGGCGAACATCGGCTGGCTGGCCCCGTGGCAAGTGGTCGACGGGCGGTCAAACGTGAACTTTCATTCGCTTCTGGGACCACTCTTCACTCCTTGAGTGGTCGCTCACGTGCGCACCGATTGACACGATCGAGTGTCCGGTTAGTCACTGTGAGTGTATAGGAGATCGCAATTTGAAGCGTGTTCTGCAGCGTCCCCCGGTCGGTGTCGCCCGGACGGCGGTGCTGATCGCTGCCGCCCGCGCCAATGAGCAAAGTCGTCTCCGCCGCCTCTTCGACGACCCCCTGGCCGCAGGACTCGTGGAGGCCGCCGGCTCCGCGAGCGACCTGAACGGCGTCAAGAACCTCGCGGGCGATCACTTCGTCCTGCGCACCCGCTACTTCGACGATCAACTCCTCGGGAGCGCCCAGCCCCAGGTGGTGATCATGGCGGCGGGGCTCGACACAAGAGCGTTCCGGCTGCAATGGCCACCGGGCACAACACTCTTCGAACTCGATCTGCCCGAACTGATCGAGTTCAAGGAGGACGCCCTGCACGACCTGCGCGCCGAACCGGCGTGCGACCGCGTGGTGGTCCCGTGCGACCTGCGCGAGGACTGGCCGACAGCGCTCATCCGCGCGGGGTTCGACCCGAAGAGGCCCACGGCGTGGTTGCTGGAGGGCCTCTTCATGTTCCTGCCCCCGGACGCGGGCGAGCAGGTCCTGCACTGGGTGACCGCGCTGTCGGCGAAGGGCAGCACGCTCGCGCTCGAACACGTCAACCGCGCGTTCCGCGAGCTGCCGCAGATGAAGGCCGTGCACCGGCGGTTCGACCGGCTCGACGCCCGCTGGCAGTCCGACGTGGAGGACCCGGTCGGGTGGCTCGAGGGCCACGGCTGGGACGCCGAGGTGACCCACCAGGTCGATCTCGCCGCGCGGCACGAGCGCGCGGTGCCGGCGATCACCGATCCGCGGAAGGTGGGTGACGCGCGCATCTGGCTGGCCGCCGGCGTCCGCACGGGGTGAGCACACCCGGTAACGAAAGGTGATCCTCGCGCGCTTACTCCGGCGACGAACAGGTCAAACGGGGTGAGGTGGGGGACGTGGAACGACAGTTCCGGCCGGTGACCGAACGAGCGCACACCGCCACCAGCGGCAACGGAACGTGGGCGGTGCGCGAACATCCGACCGGCAGTGCGACGATGTTGGGCATGAAGGCACGCGTGCTCGTCGTCGATGACGACCCCGCCCTGGCGGAGATGCTGACGATCGTGTTGCGCGGGGAGGGCTTCGACACCGCGGTGGTCGCCGACGGTGCCCGTGCCCTGCCCGCGCTGCGCGAGCTCAAGCCCGACCTCGTGCTGCTCGACCTGATGCTGCCCGGCATGAACGGCATCGACGTCTGCAAGGCGATCAGGTCCGAGTCGGGCGTGCCGATCGTGATGCTCACCGCGAAGAGCGACACGGTCGACGTGGTGCTGGGCCTCGAGTCCGGTGCGGACGACTACGTCGTCAAGCCGTTCAAGCCCAAGGAGCTGGTGGCCCGCATCCGGGCGCGCCTGCGCCGCACCGAGGCCGAGCCGTCCGAGGTCCTGCAGATCGGCGACCTGACGATCGACGTCCCCGGCCACGAGGTGCTGCGCGAGGGCAGGCCGATCCAGCTCACGCCGCTGGAGTTCGACCTCCTCGTCGCGCTGGCCCGCAAGCCGCGCCAGGTGTTCACCCGCGAGGTGCTGCTCGAGCAGGTGTGGGGTTACCGCCACGCCGCCGACACGCGCCTGGTGAACGTCCACGTGCAGCGGCTGCGTTCCAAGGTCGAACGGGACCCGGAGCACCCCGAGGTGGTGTTGACTGTTCGCGGTGTCGGGTACAAGGCCGGCCCTCCGTGACAGGTGGCGTATGAAGTTCGTACGGCCGGTCGCCGCGAAAGCGCGGTTCCTCGTCGAGGAAGCGCGCAAGCGGTGGGCCGCGTTTGGTGACCTCTGGCGTCGTTCGCTCCAGCTGCGCGTCGTCGTGTCCACGCTCGCGCTCTCGTCGGCCGTGGTGTTCGTGCTGGGCATGGTGCTGCAGATGCAGATCACCAACCAGCTGCTGAGCACCAAGGAAGAGGCGGCGGTGCGCCAGGCCACGGCCTCGCGCGCGCTGATCCAGTCCGACCTGGTCGGCCTGAACCCCGGTCCGGACAGCGTGCAGACGCGGTTCACCAGCGCGATCAACAAGCTCGCCGTGGGCGGCGCCGGCACGGACGCCACGACGGCGGGCGCCGGTGCGTTCGAACCCGTGCTGGCGGACGGGCAGAGCTCGGCCGGTGGTGGCCGCGTGCCGTCCGTCGGCAAGCTCGACGACGTGCCGCGCGGGCTGCGCGAGATGGTCGAGGACGGCGGCTCCGGCACCCAGATCCACACGGTGGTGCGCGACAACCAGCCGACGACGTTGTTCGTCGTGGGCCTGCCGATCAGCACGTACGCGCGCTCCATGCAGCTGTACCTGATCTTCCCGCTGACCGCCGAGCAGCGCACGGCCGAGGTCGTGCAGTCGACGCTGGCGGTCGGCGGCATCGTCCTGCTCGTGCTGCTGGCGTTGATCGCGAACCTCGTGACGCGCCAGGTCGTCCGGCCCGTCCGGCAGGCCGCCGAGGTCGCGGAGAGGTTCGCGGACGGCACGCTGCACGAACGGATGCACGTCGTCGGCGAGGACGACGTGGCAAGACTCGCCGAGTCGTTCAACGAGATGGCCGAGTCGATCCAGGCCCAGTTCAAGCAGCTGGAGGAGTTCGGCCAGCTGCAACGCCGGTTCACCTCGGACGTTTCGCACGAACTGCGCACGCCGTTGACGACGGTCCGCATGGCCGCGGACGTCCTGCACGCCTCGCGCGAACAGTTCCCCGCCGGCCTCGCCCGGTCCACCGAGCTGCTGGTCGACGAGCTCGACCGGTTCGAGTCGTTGCTCGGCGACCTGCTGGAGATCTCGCGCCTGGACGCCGGTGTCGAGGAACTCACCGCCGACCAGGTCGACATCCGCGTGCTCGCGCGCCGCGCGCACGACTCGGTGCGCGCGATCTCGACCTCGGCCAACTCCCCGGTGGTGCTGGACCTGCCGGACTCCGAGCTCGTCGCCGAACTCGATTCCCGCCGCGTCGAACGGATCCTGCGCAACCTGCTCGCCAACGCCATCGACCACGGCGAGGGCCAGCCCGTCGAACTCACCATGCGCGGCAACGACGACGCCGTCGCCATCACCGTGCGGGACCACGGCGTCGGCCTGCGCCAGGGCGAGGCGGAACTGGTGTTCAGCCGCTTCTGGCGCGCCGACCCGTCGCGCAACCGCCGCACCGGCGGCACCGGCCTCGGCCTCTCGATCTCGCTCGAGGACGCCCGCCTGCACGGCGGCTGGCTGGAGGCGTGGGGCGAACCCGGCCACGGCGCCGTGTTCCGCCTGACGCTGCCCCGCCGCCACGGCGAGGAACTCCGTGAGAGCCCGCTGCCGCTGGCCCCCGCCCTCGAACTCGCGCCCGTCGCCGTCGTCGAGGAACCGCTCCCCGACCAGGAGCCGGGCGAGATCGAGCTGCGTCCCGAGGAGATCACCTGGCAGCCCGCCGAGCCCGTCGACGGCACCCCGGCGGCGAAGGCGGACGAGGTTTCGGAGGAAGTGCGGTGAAGCGCCTTTCGTTGCTGTTGCTCGTGCTCGTGACGCTCACCGGGTGCGCCGCGATCCCCACGAACACCCAGCCGAAGCCGATCGGCTCGAAGGACAACAAGTCGTCCAACATGCCGGCCGCCCCGGAACCGCTGCCGAACATCGACCCACTGACGCTCGTGCGCCAGTTCCTCGAGGCCACGGCGAACCCGGACGGCGAGTACGCGGCGGCCCGCGCGTTCCTGACGCCCGAGGCGAACAAGAACTGGGACACCAAGAACCCGACCATCATCGAGACCGGCTTCTCCACCGTCCCGACCTCGGCGGCGGCGTTGGACAAGACGCAGAACGTCATCCTGCAGGGCAAGTACGTCGGTCGCCTGGGCAGCGACAACGCCTTCACCTCGTTGCTCGGCGACTACCAGAAGGTCGTGAAGGTAGAGCGCAACAGCGAGAACCAGTGGCGCATCTCCGAACCACCCGCCGGCGTGGTCATGCCGCAGAACGTCTTCAACAGCACGTACCGCCGCGTGACGCTCTACTTCTACAACCCGGAGTTCACCGTCCTGGTGCCGGATCCGCGCTACGTCGTGATCCCACCGGCCACGAGCATCCCGACGCGCGTCACCGAACTCCTGCTCGCGGGCCCGGGTGACACCACGCGCGACACCCTCGTCAGCGCCCTGGGACCGGACACCGACAAGTTCTCCGACACCAAGGAATCCGACGACGGAGCCCTGGAGGTCAACCTCACCAACGTCGGCAAGGACCTGACCCCGGAGAAGCGCAAGCAGATCGTGGCGCAGGTCGTGAAGTCGTACTCGGGCGTCACCTCCTCACGGGTGCGAGTCCTGGTCGACGGCCAGCAGATCCTTCCGGACCAGCGTGACTACCGCCCGTCCGACGTCGCGGGCACGGCGGGCGACGCACTGCTCTCGTTGAACTCGAACCTCCAGGGCATGCTCGTCTCGGACGGCACCGTCCGTTCCCTGACCGACAACATCCCGATCAAGGGCCCGGCAGGCTCCGGCGCCTACAACGCCGTCTCCGCCGCCCAGTCCCTCGACGGCTCCCGCCTGGCCGTGGTCTCCCGGGCAGGCAGCTCGATGCGCCTGCGCGTGGGAGAACTCGAACAGGACCTGTCCGAAGTGGACCTGAGCGCCACCACCCTGACCCGCCCGACCTGGCAGCTGTCGAGCGGCCCCAAGGAACCGGGCACCGAGGTCTGGACCGCGGTCAACGGCAACTCGGTGGCCCGCGTCACCCGAGCCGACAACGGCAGCTGGACGGCCAAGGCGGTCAACATCACCGACCTCCAGCCGTTCGGCTCGATCAGCGAGATGCGCCTGTCCCGCGACGGCACCAGAGCGGCCCTGGTGATCGCCGGCAAGCTCTACATCGCCTCGGTGGTCCGCAACGCCCAGGACGTCGCCCTGCGCGTGCCACGCCAACTCCAGCCGACCGTCCTGGGCTCCGCGGTCCAGTCCATCGACTGGCTCTCCCAGGACGTCCTGGCGGTCTCCACCAACCTCCCTTCGTGGCCGGTCAGCAAGGTCTACACGGACGGCTACAAGATGGACCGCTACAGCCAGTCCAACCTGACCGTCCCGGTGGGTTCGGTGGCGGCCGCGGCGGCGCGCCAGGTGCAGGTGGTCGACCCTTCGGGCCTGTGGTCGGCCTCGGACATCACGGACGTGTGGAAGTCGAGCGCCATCCGCGTACCGCCGGGCACCCTGGTCTTCTACCCGGGCTGACCGCACTGCTGCGGGCGGCCGGCACGCCACGGGACGCGCGCGGGTCTGCTGACGGGCGTTGGGCCGGTGCGGTCGGGCTGACGCGGGCCTCGCCTGCCGGGCTGCGCTGAAGATGCCTGGCACGTGGCGGCAGCACCGGGTGCGCTGCCAGCCTTGCGACACCGACACCGACACCGACACCGACACCGACACCGACACCGACACCGACACCGCTGCCGGTGTCGTGTGACACCGGCCTGGCCACCAGGCGTCCCTGAGCGGTCCCTACTCGCCGGGCCCAGGCGGCCGAGCCGACGTCAGCACCAGCACCGCGTTCGCACGCACGCCGGCCTGCCTCAGCGCCCGCACACAGGCCGAAGCCGTCGCCCCGGTGGTGACCACGTCGTCCAGCAGCACCGTGGTCCCAGCCGCGCCACCAGACCTCGGCCCGGCTCTCGGCGGCGCCAAGATCCCCGGCGGCCCAGGCCCTCGCGTGCCCGCCACCTCTCGCGTGCCTGCCGCCTCTCGCGTGCCCGCTGCCCCGAACGTGCCCGCTGCCCCGAACGTGCCCGCTGCCCCGGACATGCCCACCGAGCCGGCGGTCCCGAAGTCCCCCGCCACCCCGAAAGCCTCCGCCGCCCCGTGCACCTCCACCCGCCCCTCCAGGTTCCGCCGCCGCGCCCCCGGCCCCAGCCCCACCGAGTCCGCCACCCCGGCCGCCAGCCGCAGCACCGGCGCCACCGCGGCCACCTCCACCTCGCGGGCGATCCGCAGCACGTGGTCGCCCCCGCGGTCCCGCGCGGCGCTGCGGCGTGAGGGCGCCGGCACGAGAGTCCAAGGTGGAGGTCCGATCGAGAGCAGCGCGGCCGCCACCAGGGCGCCGAACCAGGCCGCCAGGGCGTGGGCGCCGCGTTCCTTGAAGGCGAGCACCAGTTCGCGGGGCGCGCCGCTGTACGGCGCGAGTGTCCACACAGGCGGCGCCACACCCGGTACCCGGAGGCGGCGTGGTGGGCCGAAGGCGTCGAGGCACTTGGCGCAGCAGGGAGTTCCGGCGCGGCCGCAGCCGCTGCAGTGGGCGGGGACGAGGAGGTCGAGTGCTGTCATTGACCCAGGATGGCGGCGAGGTCTGACAGAAAAATCGGGGCCGGGCCGCGGACGGGGTCTTTCGGCACCGCCCACAAGGGTGAAGTTCAGGTGACGTTGTCGATCTCCGGGAGGCGGCGCGCCACGAGAAATCCCCTGCTCGGCAAGAGTTCTGTGACGATGCCCCAAGATCCGGTGACTCGTTTCGCCCCGTTTGTCCCAGCGACTGTTGAGCCGGTGTTTCGGAACCGATCAGTCCGCACGCCTGGACAGTCGATCAAGCGTGCCCGGCCGCCCCGCCCGGCCACGTGCACCACCCGCTCAACGCCGTCTCACAAGGGCCTCAAGTTAACGATTATTCACGTATGGAGCTGACCAGCGGTTATTCATTGAATGGCCCCTTCGTGTCGGGCCGGCGGTGATCGACACCCTTGTCCGTGATTGGGCGAAATCCGCCGTTCAGCCGGGCGTGACAGGGCCGTGATCGGGCATCCGCGCTGCCTGAAGGCGCCAGAAGAAGTGCGTCAGGCGTGCCGGAAGTGGTTCGGAATCGATCTCTTCCAGGTTTCGGGAACATGACGCACGGGTCGCCCGTTGGCTGGGTATGAGGGCGCAACGGGAGCCGTTCGACGCAGTGGGACTGCCGTCGAGTGTCGCCACGATCGTGCGCCGTTCGGGTGAGCGAGGTGCTGTGGGGTTTGGTTCGGAGCACGCTCGGGAAGTGAGCGACGACAGGCTGTCGTCGCGCTGCGTAGTCACCGAAAAATCTCGTCGTTCCCCCGGCAAGGGGGCTTACGCGACGGTGAATCCCAAGCTAACGTGCACCGCTATCAGCGTTCCCGGCCCGCGGGGAGGAGGCGAACAGCCCATGACCCTGGCGCCGTGAGAGCTGCGAGGGGACAACCCTCAGCGACACATCCGCGATCCAAGATCGCCACGGCGCTTTTAAAGCAGTCCAGCCATAGCTCGCAGCAAAGCGAGGGAGGTCGTGTATGGACATCGTCGTTAAGGGCCGCAACGTCGAGGTGCCCGATCACTACAGGGTTCACGTCGCCGAAAAGCTGGCCCGGCTTGAGCGCTACGACCGCAAGGTCATCCGCTTCGACGTGGAACTTTTCCACGAACCGAACCGCCGCCAGTCGAAGAACTGCCAGCGGGTCGAAATCACCGGCAAGGGACGTGGACCCGTGGTCCGTTCCGAAGCCTGCGCGGGTGACTTCTACGCCGCGCTCGATTCTGCGGTCGCGAAGCTCGAGAACCGTCTGCGTCGGTCGCACGACCGCAGGCGCGTCCACCACGGGGCCCGCGCCCCGATCTCGGTGGCCGAAGCGACAAGCGGACTCGGTGACGTGTCCGCAGGCGAAGCAATGACGTCGCGCCGCGCCAAGACCGCGGTGCTCGACGCACCCGAGGCCGACTACGAGGGCATGGCGGAAGTGCCCGCGCAGCGTTGGGACGACGGCCTCGAAGACAAGTTGCCCGGACGCGTCGTACGCGAAAAGGAGCACGCCGCCAAACCGATGACCGTCGACCAGGCCCTCTACGAGATGGAACTGGTCGGACACGACTTCTACCTGTTCGCCGACACCGAATGCGGGCGCCCGAGTGTCGTCTACCGCCGGAAGGGATTCGACTACGGCGTGATCAGGCTGGCCTGACCCGCACGGACCCTCGTTCCTTCGACCGCCGCCGCCCCGCACCCCTCGCGTGCGGGGCGGCGGCGTGCGTCTGCGCAGCGCCACGGCCGGACCCCGGGGTGTGCCGTCTACCGCCACCCGGCCCCTTTTGACGTCCTGAAGTTCACCGTCAAGGTGAAATCCGCCGGACCAGGAACCTTTACGCGGTCCTCATGCGTTCTCCACAGCAGTAGCCGAGGTGGGGGCACCGGCGACAGGTGGGTTCGGGAAGATCCCGGAAACAGCACCTGACCTGCGGATTCCAGGTCGGGCGTGGCAATCCGCCTGTGTCCGTGCACACATCTTGGCGACTTGCCTACGATGGGCAGGGGAAAGGCGTCCGACGAGGGCGCGCCGCGATACAGGTGATGAGGTCTATCCAGATGGTGCTGTCCCGACTGCTCCGCTCCGGCGAGGGCAAGATGCTCAAGCGCCTCCGCAACATCGCACAGCACATCAACCACCTGGAAGACGAGGTGGTGGACCTCTCCGACGCCGAGTTGCGCGGCAAGACCGAGGAGTTCAAGAAGCGTTACGCCGAGGGCGAGACGCTCGACGAACTGCTCCCCGAGGCGTTCGCCGTGGCCCGCGAGGCCGCGAAGCGCACCCTGGGCCAGCGGCCCTACGACGTGCAGATGATGGGTGGAGCGGCGCTCCACCTGGGCCAGATCTCCGAGATGCGCACCGGTGAGGGCAAGACGCTGACCTCGGTCATGCCGGTCTACCTCAACGCGCTCGCCGGCAAGGGCGTCCACGTCATCACCACGAACGACTACCTGGCCAAGCGCGACGCGGACTGGATGGGCCGCGTGCACCGCTTCCTGGGTCTGTCCGTCGGCGCGATCCTTTCCGAGATGACGCCGGAGCAGCGCCGCGCGTCCTACAACTCGGACGTCACCTACGGCACGAACAACGAGTTCGGCTTCGACTACCTGCGCGACAACATGGCGTGGAGCCTGGACGAGTGCGTGCAGCGCGGCCACTACTTCGCGATCGTCGACGAGGTCGACTCGATCCTCATCGACGAGGCCCGCACCCCGCTGATCATCTCCGGTCCGGCCGAGCAGTCCGCTCGCTGGTACACGGAGTTCGCGCGCCTCGCCCCGCGCATGCGCGGCATCGACGTCACCCAGCTCTCCCAGAAGGACCGCATCGAGGTCATCGAGGAGAAGTCGAAGTCGTACCACTACCAGTACGACGAGAAGAAGCGCACGGTCGCCGTCACCGAGCTCGGTGTGGAGTTCATCGAGGACCAGCTCGGCATCGACAACCTGTACGAGGCGGCCAACACGCCGTTGGTGGGCTACCTGAACAACGCCCTCAAGGCGAAGGAGCTCTACAACCGCGACAAGGACTACATCCTCCGCAACGGCGAAGTGATGATCGTCGACGAGTTCACGGGTCGTGTGCTCTCCGGTCGTCGCTACAACGAGGGCATGCACCAGGCCATCGAGGCCAAGGAGGGTGTGGAGATCAAGGCGGAGAACCAGACCCTCGCCACGATCACCCTGCAGAACTACTTCCGTCTCTACGAGAAGCTCGGCGGCATGACCGGTACCGCCGAGACCGAGGCGGCCGAGTTCCACCAGACCTACAAGCTGGGCGTCGTCCCGATCCCGACGAACCGCCCGCCGCAGCGCACCGACCAGCCCGACCTCGTCTACAAGACGGAGGAGGCGAAGTTCGAGGCCGTCGCCGAGGACATCGCCGAGAAGCACGAGAAGGGCCAGCCGGTCCTGATCGGCACGACGAGCGTCGAGCGCTCCGAGTACCTGTCGAAGCTGTTGGTGCGCAAGGGAATCCCGCACGAGGTCCTGAACGCGAAGCACCACGACCGCGAGGCGTTGATCATCGCGAAGGCGGGCCGCAAGGGCGCCGTCACCGTCGCGACGAACATGGCCGGCCGCGGTACCGACATCGTGCTGGGCGGCAACCCGGACATCATCGCCGACCACGAGCTCCGCGACCGAGGCCTCGACCCGGTCACCACGCCGGAGGAGTACGAGACCGAGTGGGCGAAGGTCGTCGAGGAACTGACGACCCTCGGCAAGGCCGAGGCCGACGAGGTGCGGGAGGCCGGCGGTCTCTACGTCCTCGGCACCGAGCGCCACGAGTCGCGCCGCATCGACAACCAGCTCCGCGGCCGCACCGGCCGTCAGGGCGACCCGGGCGAGTCGCGCTTCTACCTCTCGTTGCAGGACGAGCTGATGCGCCGCTTCAACGCCGCCATGGTCGAGATGGTCATGAACCGCCTCAACGTGCCGGACGACCAGCCGATCGAGCACAAGATGGTCACCCGCGCCATCCGCAGCGCGCAGACCCAGGTCGAACAGCAGAACTTCGAGATCCGCAAGAACGTCCTCAAGTACGACGAGGTCATGAACCGCCAGCGCACGGTCATCTACGCCGAGCGCCACCGCGTCCTCGCGGGCGAGGACCTGCGGGAGCAGGTCGAGCACATGATCGAGTCCGTCGTGGAGGACTACGTCCACGGCGCCACGGCCGACGGCTACGCCGAGGACTGGGACTTCGAGAAGCTCTGGACCGCGCTCAAGACCCTCTACCCGGTCTCGATCAACGCGGACGAGCTCCTCGAGTCCGATGAGGACGTCACGCGCGAGTTCCTCCGCGACGCCCTCGTCAAGGACGCCATGGACGCCTACCGCGCTCGCGAGGCCGACATCGACAGCCGGGTCGGCGAAGGCGCCACCCGTGAACTGGAACGCCGGGTCCTCCTCTCGGTGCTCGACCGCAAGTGGCGCGAGCACCTGTACGAGATGGACTACTTGAAGGAGGGCATCGGCCTGCGCGCCATGGCGCAGCGCGATCCCCTCATCGAGTACCAGCGCGAGGGCTTCGAGATGTTCAACGCGATGCTCGACGCGCTCCGCGAGGAAACGGTCGGCTTCCTCTTCAACCTCCAGGTCGAAGCGGCAGAGCCCGAGCAGCCCGCGGAACCCGAGGTGCCGGTGACCCTCGCCGCCACCCCGCAGGCGCTCCCGCAGGTCTCGGGCAACGGCGGCGGAGGCGGCGCCCGCGCCAGGGCGAGGGCCGCGGCAGCAGCCCAGCAGCAGGCCCAGCAGCAGGCGCAGGCCCCCGCGGGCCCGGCCATGGCCCAGCTGGCCAGCGGCAACGCCATCCCACCCGCCCTGCGCGGCAAGGGCCTCGGCGGCCCCGGCCAGCAGAACCTGAGCTACAGCGGCCCGGCGGAAGACGGCGGTGTCGAGGAGCACGGCGAGTCGGGCGGCGCCCAGGGCCAGCAGGGCGGCACCCGCAAGGAGCGCCGCGAGGCGGCCCGCCAGGCGGCCAAGAACCAGCGCAAGAGCCGCTAGGCAGCCGCCAGCACCACCGCACGACCACCGAGTGGGCCGCGTTCCTCAGGGACGCGGCCCACTGGGCTTTCCGGGGCAAGAAGCCTGCGGGGAGACACGCCCGGGAAGGCGCCGCGAAGGGTGTTGTGTGGTGTGGTGCGTGCGGTAGCCAAGAGCCAGGTGGCCGGTGGCTTGAGGGAAACGACACCGCAGGCGAGGCCGACAGAGCACGAGCATCGCGACGGCGCAGCCGAGCCGACCGTCTTGGCTGAACCGTCAAGCCGGTATCCGTGACGTGCCAACGAAACCCAGCCCCAATCCCTGTCGACGCACCAGCGGCGATGCCGAAACCAAAGCTCGTCAAGGTCTGCCCGGCCACGCTGGAACGCAAGGCCAAACCTCACTCCAGCACCGAGAACGCGGTGAACCACCACCGCCCGCCCCGGAACTCCACCCGAGCCGCAACGGCCAGAAACCGTCCCTCCCGCCGCACGGTCACCGAGATCTCCCCGACCAGCCGAGCGGGGTGACAAACCCGGGGCGGCCGAACCATCCGCGTGGAGGAAGCTCGAACCGCGGCGCCCAACCGAGCAGCCAGAGAGGGCACGCAGACCTCCCGCAACAACCGGACCACCCGCCGCCCGTCCAACACCTCCAACACGACGCCGACCAACCGCCTGGCGTCCAAAGCAGGCGAAGGCGGGACGGGCAGGGGCACCCAAACAGGCCGGGGCCGGGGTGGTGGCACGAACGGCGAGCCACCGACGGGCGGCTCGTAGGGCGCGAGACGACGAATGCCGGGACGGCGAATACCTGGGGGCATGCCGAACCAGGCGAACGAGTCGCCACATCAGGACCCGGAACACCCGAAAGTGGGTACCGTCCGAAGTGTGCTCAAAGCTCTGGTGCTCGACTACGGCGGCGTCCTCACCGATCCCGGCGAGGACAACCCCGCGGAACCTCCGCTCCTCACCGCCCTCAGGAAGGCCAGGCAGCAAGGCCTGAAGACGGCCCTGCTGTCCAACGCGGACGGCTGGTGGCAGCCGCCGGCACAACTCACCGCCGTCCTGGACGTCACGGTCCTCTCGGGCGAGGTGGGCCTGGCCAAGCCGGACGTCGAGATCTACGAACTGACAGCGCGCAAGCTCGACCTCGCACCCAGCCAGTGCGTGTTCGTCGACGACCTGGCCGTCAACATCAGAGGGGCCGCCGAGGCCGGCATGGTCGGCGTCCACCATCGGTCGACACGGTCCACCCTCGAGGAGTTGGAAATCCTGCTAGCGATCGCACTCCGCGATTGAGGGTTCACCCTGCGGCGTCATTGCCCCTTAAAACGGCAACGGCTAGCGTCTTTTTGGTCAGCCGGTCGGATTGCATAGGGGAGAAAATGCGAAGAATTGTCGCTTGTGTTGCAGTCGCCATTGCAGCCACGGCAATTGCATCACCCGCGCAGGCGCAGGAACGCGGTTGCTTCGAGGATTACCTGCGGGACGGGCGCACCGTCGAGGTCTACTGCGACGACGGGCGGCCCGGGCGGTTCAGGGCCGTCGCGCACTGCACGAACGGGCTGGGGGTCTGGGACCAGTACGGGACGATCGGCCGGGTCAGGGGCGAGCCGTCGGTGGCCGCGTGCACGTCGTTGCTCGGGTACCCGCGGGTGAACGGGTACCACGTCGACTGGATCTGACGGGCGTCACAAACCCCGGCGGACCAGTTCGAAGCAGAGCACGGCTGCCGCTGAGGCCACGTTCAGGGATTCCACGCCCGCCGCCATCGGAATCGTCAGTCGTGCCGTGATGTGCTGGGCCACGTCATCGCTGATTCCGGATGTTTCGCCGCCGAGCACGAAAGCGACGCGACCGTCGAAAGACGCGGAATAAATCGTGTCGGACGCGTGGGAATCCAGCGCGAACAACCCGAAACCGGAAGCCCGCAACAAAGCCGAGGCCTCCGCCGAGGTGCCGCAGCGCAGCACGGGCGCTCGGAAAGCCACTCCGGCGGAGGCCTTGACCACGAGCGGGTCAATCGAGGCGACGCCGCGGCGGGGGACGACGATGCCGTCGATGCCCGCGGCGGTCGCGGTGCGCAGGATCATGCCGACGTTCGCGGGCGTGGTGATGCCGTCCAGCACCAGCACGGAACGCAACGAACCCTCTTCCAACGCCAGGGCCAGCGGCTTCATCCGGGGTGCGACCACGTCGGCCAGCACGCCCTGGTCCTGCTTGCCGTTGCCCGCCAGCACCTTCACCCGCTGCGCGGTGGCGCGCTGCACGGCGACACCACGTGACCGGGCCGCGTCGAGGATCTCGCGGGCGGCGGGGCCGCGGGCCGTGTCGGCGAGCACCACCTTGTCCACCGACAACGCCGGGTCGTCCAGCGCTTCCAGCACTGGCTTGCGGCCGTAGACGGTGACGAAGCGGTCCTTGGGCGAGATCTCCACCAGAAGAGGGTGACAGAGGCACCCATGCCGGGCTCAAACGGGTGAAGAGCCGCACTAGAGCCGTTCGGCCCTTGTGTTTCGGATCATATCGATGATGATCGTCACATGACGGCAGGTATGCGCAGCGTCGCGCAACGTCAACATCTCGCGAGCGGTCAGGACTCGGACGTGTTCATCCGGTCCGACGGCTTGCTGGTCAAGCGCACCCGCACCGGTCGTGACCTGCGGCGCGAGGCCGAGATGATGACGTACCTGAGCGGTCACGGCATCCCCGTCCCGCGCGTGCACGAGGCCTCCGAGCAGGAACTCGTCATGCAGTACGTGCCCGGCCCGCGGATGTCGGAGGAGATCGGCCGCAAGCCGTGGCTCGCCGGCAGCCTCGGCGCCGACCTCGCCGACCTGCACCACCGCCTCGACGTCATCGCGGCGCCCGACTTCCTGGACGGCGAGGGCGACCTGCTGCACCTCGACCTGCACCCCGGCAACGTCGTGCTCGGGCCGGAGGGGCCGGTGGTCCTGGACTGGGCGAGCGCCACGAAGGGTGACCGCAGGCTCGACGTCGCGCTCAGCTGGGTCTCGCTCACCGTCGCCCACCTCGCGCCGGTCATGAAGATGACGCGCTGGCGGTTCCTGAGGTCGTTCATGGCCAACGTGGACCCGAAGGCGAAGGACGCGATCCCGGAGGCCGCGCGCATCCGGCTGCAGCGTCACGACCGCGATCCGCGCGAACGCGCCGTGCTGCAGAAGTTGATGGACCGCGAACGCCACTAGTGGCGTGGATCGGGACGTTGCCGGTGTATTCGTGGTCAGACGGGTGTGTCGTGGTGCCGCCCCCACGTCGTCGTACTGGTTGTCCGGGGGCGTGGGGGCGGTGCCGCGACGCGCCCTGCTGGGCGCGGATACGCCGTCCACGTCCCGAGTCACGCCACTAGGCTGGGCCGCATGCCGGACCGACTGTCAGCGCTGGACGCCTCGTTCTTGTACATGGAGGGCTCCACGACGCCGATGCACGTCGGTGGCGTGGCCGTCTTCCGCAGGCCCAAGGCGGGCTTCGACTACGACAAGCTCGTCGATCTCATCGAGCAGCGCCTGAGCCTCGTGCCGCGCTACCGCCAGAAGGTCGTGCACGTCCCCGGCCGCATCGCGCGCCCGGTCTGGGTGGACGACCCGGACTTCGACGTCACCTACCACGTGCGCCGCAGCGCCCTGCCCAGGCCGGGCAACGACGGCCAGCTGCACGATCTGGTCGCGCGCCTGATGTCGCGGCCGCTGGACCACTCCCGCCCGCTGTGGGAGATCTACCTGGTCGAAGGCCTGGAGAAGAACCAGACGGCGGTCATCACCAAGACCCACCAGGCCATGATCGACGGCATCGCGTCGCTGGAGATCGGCCAGGTCATGCTGGACGTCTCGCCCACGCCGCGCACCAACGTCGAGAACCTCTGGATGCCGCAGCCCGAACCGGGCTCGCTGCAGCTCGTGGCCGACGCCGTCACCGACATCGTGCAACGGCCCGGCGAGCTCGTGGAGAACGCCCGCAGCGCCGTCCTCGACACGGTCAACACCGTCGAGAAGGTCTTCAACGCGTTCGGCATCCTCGCCCAGGCCGTCCGCACCGCCGCGACGCCCGCGCCCGGCACGCCGTTGAACGTCCGCATCACCTCGCCGCAGCGCCGGTTCGCCGTCGCGCGCGCCCAGCTCGACGACCTGCGCGCCATCCGCAAGGCGCACGGCGGCACGGTCAACGACGTGGTGCTCGCGGCCCTGTCCGGAGCCCTGCGCAACTGGCTGCTCAGCCGCGGCGAGAACGTCACCGGCAGCACCACGATCCGCGCGATGGCACCCCTGAGCGTCCGCGAGGCCGACCCGGACTCCGGCAACAACGTGAGCGCGTACCTGGTCGACCTGCCCGTCGGCGAACCCAACCCGGTCGTGCGCCTGCACCACGTGAGCCACGCGATGCGCGCCCACCAGGAGTCCGGTCAGTCCGTCGCCGCCGACGCGCTGGTGAAGGTCTCCGGCTTCGCCCCGCCGACGCTGCACGCGCTGGGCGCGAGGGTCGCCAGCTCGTTCAGCCGCCGGCTGTTCAACGTGATGATCACGAACGTTCCCGGCCCGCAGGTGCCCCTGTACGCGGCAGGGGCGAGAATGACCGAGATCTTCCCGGTCGTCCCGCTCGCCAAGAACCAGGCGCTGGCCATCGGGGTGACGTCGTACGACGGCGGTGTGTACTTCGGGCTGAACGGCGACCGCGACGCCATGTCCGATGTGGACGTTCTCGCGACCATGGTCGAGGAGTCGGTGGAGGAACTGATGGGGACGGCGAGCGCATGAGGGTCTACATCCCGGCCACGGTGCCGATGCTGCGCACGTTCGTCGACAGCGGCGAACTGGCTCCGGTGACCGGTACGGCGTTCGCGCTGACGCCGGCGTTGCGCGAGTCCTACGCGGCGGGCGACACCGAGGAACTCGAGTACGCGGCGATGCTCGACGCCGCACGGGCCTCGTTGCGGCTGCTGGCGGCCGACGAGAAGGCGGAGCCCCGGCGCGCGGTGCTCGCGGTCGACGCGGACGACGTGACGCTGCGGCCCGACCTCGACTTCTCGGTCGTGAAGGTCGGCGGCTCGTTCACGCTGAAGGACGTCGCGTCGGTGCACCTGGACACGGCGGAGGCCGAGCAGGACGTGCGCGCGGCCGTCGAGGTCGTGGACGCGGCGGACATGGGCGACCCGGACGCCGAGTTCACCCTGGGCAGCGCCGAGGACCACGAACTGGCCTGGTACGCGGCGCAGGAGCTGCCGTTCGTGCTGGAACTGCTCTAGTCACGCCGCTGGTCGTGCACCTCGGGCAGCGCGGTGAACCCCGCTGCCCGATAGGTGGCGACCGCGCCGGCGTTCGACGAAGGCGTGCACACGAGCGCGCTCGACGAACCCAGCTCCCGCAACGCGGCCGCGCCGGCGACGGTGATCGCCGTGCCGAACCCCTTGCCCCGGTGGTCGCGGTGCACGCCCATCGGTTCGATCAGCCCCGGCCTGCCGGGCCCCGCCGACCACACGACGATCGCCGCCACGGCGACGCCCCGGTCCAGAGCGACCAGGCTGCGGGCGTCCGCGTACGGCGAACCGGTCGCCATCGCGTGCCAGCGCTCCTCGGTGAACGTCGACTTCTCGAACGACGCCCGGATCACGGCGGCGTGCACGTCGGCCCGGTCGTGTCCGATGACGTCGACCGACACGCCGGGATCGATAAGCTGGGCACCGAGATCGAGGCGCAACGGCGTCCACGGCACGTCGGACTGCCAGCCGCGCTCGAACATCAGCTCCTGGAACCGCGTGCCGCGCGGGGATTCGACGTAGACCGTCCCGGCGGGAAGGACACCGCGTTCGGGAGTGCAGATGTCGTCCGCCAGCCGCTCCGCCAGTTCGGAGTCCTGCCGCAGTTCGGGCGCGATCGTGCACCGCAGCAGGTCGGCGCCGTCCAGCAACCCGACGGCGGCGATCTTCCCGCCGACGCGCCAGACCCGGACCGCGTCCTCGGCCGCCTTCGCCCCGAAACGGCGGTACCAGCCGAGATCACCGGGGTGGAGCTGGAACGGCTGGTCGTCGCGCTGCCATTCCCGCAACGCGCGCACGGCCTCGTCGAACACGGTCACATTCCTTCCGCGGGCTCCCAGAGCTCGATCCGGTTGCCCTCGGGATCGACGCACCAGCCGAACATGCCGAACTCCGAGTCCTCGGTGTCGGGCAGCACCTCGACGCCGCGCGCCTTGAGCTTGGCCATCAGCGACGCCAGGTCGTCCACCCGCAGGTTCAGCATCGTGCGCTGGTGGGGTTCGCCGATGTAGTCCGTGTCGTGCGCGAACAACGCCATCGTCGTCGTACCGGGGTGCTCGTTCGTCGCCGTGTCGAGCCAGTGGAAGGTGACGGTGCCCTTCTCGCTCATCGGCACGCCCAGGTTGTCGCGGTACCAGGCGGCCAAGCGCGCAGGGTCTCTAGAACGCAGGAAAACCCCGCCGATGCCTGTCACCCGCGCCACCCGACGGACCCTACTACCGCGTGCCACGATGGGGGAATGGACGCTGTCACGTCTGCACCCGAACCGGTCAACGAGCCCGTGCGCACCTACGCACCCGGCAGCGCCGAACGGGCCAGTCTGAAGGCACGCATCGATGAGCTCGAAGGCACCACGCACGAGCTGACCATGACCATCGCCGGTGAACAGCGCATGGGCGGCGGCGAACGCCTGAACGTCGTGCAGCCGCACGACCACAGGCACGTTCTCGGTGTCACGGCCCAGGCCACCAACTCCGACGTCGCCGACGCCATGCGGGCCGCCCAGCACGCCGCACCGGGCTGGCAGGAGCTGCCGTTCGACGAACGCGCCGCCGTGCTGCTGCGCGCGGCCGACCTGCTCGCCGGTCCGTGGCGCGACACGCTCAACGCCGCCACGATCCTCGGCCAGTCGAAGTCCGTGCAGCAGGCCGAGATCGACGCGGCGTGCGAGCTCATCGACTTCCTGCGCTACAACGTCCACTTCGGCCGCCGCATCCTCGAAGAGCAGCCCGTGTCGTCGCCGGGCGTGTGGAACCGGATGGACCACCGTCCGCTCGACGGGTTCGTCGTGGCGATCACGCCGTTCAACTTCACCGCCATCGCGGGCAACCTGCCGCTCGCGCCCGCGTTGATGGGCAACACGGTGCTGTGGAAGCCGTCGCCGACGCAGCAGCTGGCCGCGCACTTCACGATGCGGCTGCTCGAAGAGGCCGGGCTGCCACCGGGCGTGATCAACCTCGTGACCGGTGACGGGCAGGCCCTGAGTCAGGTGGCGTTGCGGGACAGGTTCTTCGCTGGCCTGCACTTCACCGGTTCGACCCGCACGTTCAAGGCGTTGTGGCAGACCATGGCGGGCAACCTCGACAACTACCGCGCCTACCCGCGCGTGGTCGGCGAGACCGGCGGCAAGGACTTCGTGCTGGCACACGCTTCCGCTGATCCGCGGGCCCTCGTCACGGGCCTGGTGCGTGGTGCTTTCGAGTACCAGGGCCAGAAGTGCTCGGCGGCGTCCCGCGCGTACGTCGCCCGGTCGTTGTGGGAGGGCGGGGTCCGCGAGCAGCTGCTCGACGTCACGAAGTCGTTGTCCTACGGCGATGTCACGGACCTGTCGGCGTTCGGCGGTGCCGTGATCGACGCACGCGCGTTCGCGAAGCACGAGGAAGCGCTGCTGATGGCGTCCGCGTCCACTTCGGTCGAGGTGCTGGCGGGTGGCACGTGCGACGACTCGACGGGCTACTTCGTCGCCCCGACCGTCCTGCTCGGCACCGACCCGCACCACGACATCTTCACGACGGAGTACTTCGGCCCGATCCTCGCCGTGCACGTCTACGAGGACGCGGACTTCCCGAAGATGATGGAAACCATCGACACGTCAACGCCGTACGCGCTCACCGGTGCCGTGTTCGCCCGTGACCGCGTTGCCGTCGAACAGGCTCATCGCGCGCTGCGGTTCGCCGCGGGCAACTTCTACGTCAACGACAAGCCGACCGGCGCGGTGGTGGGGCAGCAGCCGTTCGGCGGGTCACGCAGTTCCGGCACCAACGACAAGGCGGGCTCGATCTACAACCTGCAACGGTGGACGAGCCCGCGTGCCATCAAGGAGACCCTGGTGCCGCCCACGGACCACAGGTATCCGCACATGGGTCAGTGACGGGGCTGCCAGCCGGTGGCCTCGGTGAGCTTCGTGCTCACCACCCGCTGCGACCTGCCGAAGACCTCGAACGACGCGGCGAACCTGCCGAAGAACTTCGGCAGGCGCGTGATCCCGCTGTCGCGCTTGAGAACCGGCGTACCGACGTTGTAGATCCCGGCGGGCGCGTCGAGGGCGGCGATCGCGGCCGCCGCGGCGTCCGCGGGGTGCACGACCGTCATCCAGCCGTCGCCGACGAGCACCGGCGGCGACTGCGCCTGGCCGCCGATCAGCAGGCCGTAGCGCAGGAACACGCCGCCGGGGTGCCTGAGCACGTTGTGCTGCGCCGTGACCGAGCTCGCGATGTGCCCGACGGGCTTCAGCGGCGCGTTCTCGTCGAGTTCGCGGTCACCGCCGTCCGCGTAGACGAACGAGATGCCCTCCTGCACGATCCGCCCGACACCGGCCCTGGTCGCCGCCTGCACCAGCGCGGCGCTGCCCTCGGTGCGGATGCGGTCGTTCTCCGCCCACGCGCTGGCCAGCACGGCCTTGGCGCTCAGCGGGATGCGGGTCGCGAGGTTGATGACGGCGTCGTAGCCCGTCAACGCCCGCGCGAGCCGGTCGGCGTCGAACATCGAGGTCGTGTGCCGGTCCAGCACCCCGACCTCGTGTCCCGCCGCCTCCAGCTGGGGCACTGCTTCCCGTCCGAGGACGCCCGACGCACCGATCACGAATACCTTCATGACCATTGGACGGGACAGCGCGTCAGGTTGTGACGGCTACTTCGGCAGCCTTTCGAAAGCCCTGACGGCGAGGCCCTGGACGACGTGCCCGACGGCGTTGCGATCGGTGCTGCGCTGCACGACCTGGAACCGGACGAGCTGCCGTTCCCGCACCTCCAGAACGGCGTCGCAGGTCACGACACCTGAGGAGTCCTTGCACCTGGTGGTCAGCGGACGGTTGTTGCTCTCGCCGGGGCCGCCCGCGATCGCGCTGCCGTAGCCGCCGTCCTTCAGCAGCCCGCCCGACTCGTCCGCGAAGGCCGCCTCCACCAGCGTCAGCTTCGCCGTCAGCGAGTCGAACGTGAAGTCGCAGGTCTGCCCCGACCTGGCCGGGGTGCCGTCCAACGAGCCCGCGTCGCCGTCCGCGAGCACCGTGCAGGGGTCGACCGTCCTGAACTCCGGGGCGGACGGTCCGGTCGAGCAGGCGGCGAGGGCGAGGAGCAGCACTGGAGCCAGTCGGATCATGCCTCGAGTCTTCCTCACGACGCCGTCGCTCAATCCGTGTAGTCGTCGAGGCCCGCGCGCGAGGCCAGCAGCCGCCGCAACGACGTGAGCCGGCCCGGCGCGTCCGGCACCAGTTCGTCCAGCATGCAGTCCGGGTCCTCGGGCGCGCCGAGGTGACCGCAGCCGGGCGGGCACTCCTCGGCCGCCTCCGCGAAGTCCGGGAACGCCTTCACGATGTCGTCCGGCGTGATGTGCGCGAGGCCGAACGAGCGGATGCCCGGCGTGTCCACGACCCAGCCGCCGCCCGGCAGCCGCAGCGCCACGGCCTGGGTCGAGGTGTGCCGGCCCTTGCCGACGCCGGACACCACGCCCACCGCGCGGTTCGCGTCCGGCACGAGTTTGTTGACCAGCGTGGACTTGCCGACGCCGGAGTGGCCGATCAGGCAGGAGACCGTGTCGGCCAGGCGCGCGCGGAGTTCGGCGGGCTCCTCGTCGGAGCGCGTCACGACCACCGGCACGTCGAGTTCGGTGTAGAGCGCGAGCAGCGAGTCCGGGGAGGCCAGGTCCGACTTCGTCAGGCACAGCACCGGTTCCAGGCCGCCCGCGTACGCGGCGACCAGGCAGCGGTCGATGAAACCCGTGCGCGGCGGGGGATCGGCGAGGGCCACGACCATGATGAGCTGGGAGGCGTTGGCGACGACGACCCGTTCGAACGGGTCGGTGTCGTCCGCGGTCCGGCGCAGCACCGAGGTGCGTTCCTCGACGCGCACGATGCGGGCCAGCGTGTCCGGCTGGCCCGACGTGTCACCGACGATGCCCACCCGGTCGCCGACCACGACGGGCGTGCGGCCCAGTTCGCGCGCACGCATCGCCGTGACGACGACGTCGGAGTCCAACGCGCACGTCCACCGGCCCCGGTCGACGCCGATGACCATCGCGGTCTCGGCGTCGGCGTGCTCCGGCCGTCTCTTGCTGCGCGGCCGCGTCCCCTTGCCGGGGCGCACCCGCACGTCGGACTCGTCGAGCTTGCGCCAGTCCCGCTTGCCCACGGTCTACGCGCCCCCGGTGAGCATGGCGTCCCACATGCCCGGGAAGTCCGGGATGGTCTTGGTGGTGCTGCCGATGTCGTCCACCTCGATGCCCGGCACCACCAGGCCGATGATCGCGCCCGCCGTCGCCATCCGGTGGTCGGCGTAGGCCTGCCACACCCCGCCGTGCAACGGCCTCGGGTCGATGACCAGGCCGTCCTCGGTCTCGGTGGCGTCGCCACCGACCGCGTTGATCTCGTTGACCAGCGCGGCGATCCGGTCCGTCTCGTGGCCGCGGATGTGCGCGACGCCGCGGATGGTCGTGCGGCCCTCGGCCAGGGTGGCCAGTGCGGCGACGGTCGGCGTCAGTTCGCTCTCGTCGTGCAGGTCGATGTCCACACCGGACAGCTTCGCGGGGCCGCGCACGGTCAGGCCGCGCTCGGAGACCTCGACGGTGCACCCCATGCGCTCCAGGATCCCGCGCACCGCGTCGCCCGGCTGGGTCGTGGTGGCGGGCCAGTGCGGGACCGTCACCTCGCCGCCGGTCACCGCGGCCGCCGCGAGGAACACCGTCGCGTTCGACAGGTCCGGCTCGACGTGCCAGGTCCGCGCCTTGATCACGCCGGGCTCGACGCGCCACGTCGTGGTGCCGTCGGTCTCCACCTCGACGCCGACCGAGCGCAGCGTCTGGACCGTCATGTCGATGTGCGGCAACGAGGGCACCGGCTTGCCGGAGTGCCGGACCGTCACGCCCTCGTCGAACCGCGCGGCCGACAGCAGCAGGCCCGAGACGAACTGCGACGACCCCGAGGCGTCGATCGTCACCTCGCCACCGGGCACCGAACCCGTGCCGTGCAACGTGAACGGCAGCGAGTCGCCGTCGACCTCCGCGCCGAGCGACCGCAGCGCACCCAGCACGGTGCTCATCGGCCGGATGCGGGCGTGCGGGTCGCCGTCGAACCTGATCTCGCCCTCGGCCAGCGCGGCGGCGGGCGGCAGGAAGCGCATGACCGTGCCCGCGAGGCCGCAGTCGACGTCGGCCGGACCGCGCAGCAGCCCGGGCAGCACGTCCCAGCCGCCGTCCTCGCGGTCGGTGAACCCGATGCCGAGCGACGTCAGCGCCTTCGCCATCAGCACCGTGTCGCGGCTGCGCAACGGGGCGTGGACCGTCGACGGCCCGTCGGCCAGCGCCGCGAGCACCAGGACGCGGTTCGTGATCGACTTCGAGCCGGGCACCGGCACGGTCGAGTGGACTGGGCCGGACGCGCTGGGGGCTGACCAGTGCTGAGTCATGCGGCAATGATCCCGCACGCCGACCGGGCAGGCTCGCACAGGTGTTCCCGGCGTGGGACGATTGGGACTTCGGAGGTGATCGGTTTTGTGTGGTAGGTACGCCTCCACCAAGGACCCGGCGCTGCTGGCGGCCGAGTTCGACGCGGTGGACGGGACCGGCGACGAGGCACCGGGTGCGGACTACAACATCGCCCCCACCAAGCACGTCATGGCCGTGGTCGAGCGCAAGCCGGAAGACGAAGACGTGGAGCGCAGCGTCCGCGTCATGCGCTGGGGTCTCGTGCCGCACTGGGCCAAGGACCTGTCCGGCGCCGCCAAGATGATCAACGCGCGGGCCGAGACCGTTCTCAGCAAGCCCGCGTACAAGCAGTCGGTCACCAAGCGGCGCTGCATCATCCCCGCAGCCGGGTGGTACGAGTGGCAGGCCGCCGAGGGGCGCAAGCAGCCCTACTTCATGACGCTCGGGGACGACACCTCGCTGGCGATGGCGGGCATCTGGTCCGTGTGGTGGAAGGACGACGTGCCGACGGTCACGTGCGCGGTGCTCACCACGGAGTCCACCGGCGCGCTGACCGAGATCCACAACCGCATGCCGTTGCTGCTGCCGCAGGACCGCTGGTCGGCGTGGCTCGACCCGGCGTCGCTCGACCCGTCCGGGCTGCTGGCCCCGGACGAGTCCCTCGTCAAGGCGCTCGAACTGCGCCCCGTCTCGACGGCGGTGGGCAGCGTGAAGAACAACGACCCCTCCCTGCTCGAACGCGTAGACCTGTCGTGACCACGCTGTTGGTGGACACGCCGCACGGCCCGGCCAGGGCCTCCCTGCACTGTGCCCACGAACCGCGTGCCGCCCTCCTCCTCGGCCACGGTGCCGGCGGCGGGGTGGAGGCCCCGGACCTGGTCGCCGCGTGCCACGCCGCCAACGCGGTGGGCGTGCACGTGGCTTTGATCGAACAGCCCTACCGCGTCGCGGGCCGCCGTGCCCCGGCTCCGGCGGGCCAACTCGACACGGCCTGGATGTCCGTGGTCGAGGACCTCGGCGAACGCTGGTTCGACGGCCTGCCGCTGGTGTTCGGGGGCAGGTCGTCGGGCGCCCGCGTGGCCTGCCGCACCTCGGTCGAGGGCCAGGCCGTCGCCGTGCTCTGCCTGGCGTTCCCGGTGCACCCGCCGGGCAAGCCGGAGAAGTCCCGGATGGCGGAGCTGGACGGCGTCGAGGTCGCGACCCTGGTCGTGCAGGGCGAGAACGACCCGTTCGGCCAGCCGCCCGGGGCCACGCACCGCGAGGTCGTGCTGCTCAAGGGCGACCACTCGCTGAAGGCCTCGGTGGCCGACGTGGGCCGGTCCGTGGGCGAGTGGCTGGACCGCGTGCTGCGCCCGCTCGACTAAATCGCCTGCTCGAAGCAGAGCACGGCATTACTGTGCCGCCCCATGACGCTTCTCGATGACCAAGGCAGGCCCGAACCCCCGACGGACGGCGACGAACTCGCCACCCTGAACGGTTTCCTCGACTTCCAGCGCGCCACCCTCGCGTGGAAGATCAGCGGCCTGACCGCGGCCCAGCTCGCCGAGACCACCGCCAAGTCCGAGATGACCCTGGGCGGCCTGGTCAAACACCTCGCCTACGTCGAGCAGCAGTGGTTCCACGTCGTCCTGCACGACCGCGAACCCCTCGAACCGTGGGCGAGCGTCGACTGGAAGGCCGACTACGACTGGGACTGGCACTCGGCGGGGGACCACACGCCCGAGGAGCTCACCGCGCTCTGGCAGGCCGAGGTGGACCGCGCCCGCGCGGCCGTCGCGGAGGCCCTGCAGGCCGGCGACCTGGGGCAGCCGGCGAAGCGCAAGCCGTGGCGCGGTGACGACCGCACGGTGAGCCTGCGCTGGATCCTCACGCACATGGTGGAGGAGTACAGCCGCCACAACGGCCACGCCGACCTGCTCCGCGAGGCGATCGACGGCCAGACCGGCGAGTGAGCCGCACCGGTCGTGCACCGGTGCGGCTCGGCAGCGCCTACTCGTCCTCGGGGCCCGCCACGAAGAACGTGTAGTAGCGGGTCAGCGACCTCTGTCCGTCACTGCTGCGGTGCCGGACGCTGATCTCGTGGTAGCCGCTGGTCGTCGGCGCCCACCGGAGCACACCGGTGTCGTCCGCGGCCGCGGTGACCGTGCCGCGGACCTCCCCGTCCCAGTTCGAGATCGTGTACTCGTAGCTCTCGACGTCGAACGAGTTCGGGTGGAACGTGAAGGTGCCCTCGACACCGACCTCGCCGCCCGTGTCGTACTCGGGGAAGTCCGTCGAGGTGATCCGCGGCTGGCTGTACACGCTGAACGAGTGGTACTCGTTGCGCGACGACCTGCCCTCGGTGTCCCGGCTGAACACGACCCACTGGTAGGACTCCGACTCGCGCGGCGGCGTCCACACGAACTCCGCCCTGCCGTCCGGCCCGGCCGGCACGACGACCTGCGGGCCGTAGTTCAGCGAGTAGACGAACTCCTTCACGTTCGGCTGCTGCGCGGTGAAGGTGATCTTGCCGGGGTACCGGCCGCGGTCGTTCTGGCCGTAGAACTCCGAGGTGATCACCGGCTTGTCCTCGACCAGCAGGTCCTGCGCACGCGTGCCGGTGTCGACGCCGGCCGCGTTGGTCGCGAACACCCACACGAAGTGCTCGCCGCTGAGCACCGGCGTCCACGGCACGGACGCCTTGCCGGCGGCGTCGGCGGTGACGGTCCGCCGCGTCGCGTCCTCGTCGGTCCAGTACGTGTACAAGACCGGGTTGCGCATGATCGTGCTGAACGCGAGCTGACCGGTCTGGCCCGCCTTCTCCGCGCCGGTCCGCGCGACGGTGGGCTCGGCGCTGTCGACCCAGAGCGACACCTGGCGCTCCAGCGTCGGCTCCGCGTCGCCGCTGATGCTGCGCACCCGCACCGCGCTGTGG
Source organism: Lentzea sp. NBRC 102530 (assembly GCF_030269365.1). Taxonomy (GTDB): domain Bacteria; phylum Actinomycetota; class Actinomycetes; order Mycobacteriales; family Pseudonocardiaceae; genus Lentzea. Next base: position 100,949 of record NZ_BSTF01000014.1, on the reverse strand, counting down.
CCGGGCACCGCACGCCACGTCACCGCGGCCTTGCCCTCGGCGTCGGCGGAGACCCTGGTCCACTGGCCGCCCCAGCCGATCTGCCACTCGTACGCGGTCACGCCGGCCGCCTTGGGCGAGAACGAGAGCGTGACGTCGGTGCCGATCGCGATCACCTGGCCGCCGTCGTGCGTGACGATCGGGGTGTCGTCGACGCGGAAGCGGTACTCGTGCGGGATCGACAGCTCGCCGGACGCGCTCTTGTTCGCGACGAACAGCGTGTTCCAGCCACCGGCGGTGGGGGCGAGGGTGACGGACGCCTTGCCGTCGGCCCCGGCCGCGACCGTCTGCGTGGCGCCGTCGTTCAGGCGGTACGTGTACTCGACGACGTTCGGGATGCCCGGCGTGAAGGCGAAGACGCCCGGCTTGCCGACGCCGCCCTCCGGGGTCGCGTACTCGCCGCGCGGATAGACGTTCGACCACACGTCCGGCCGGTTCTCCCGGACGTAGAACGTGTAGCCGCCGGTCTGCGACCTCATCCCGACCTTGTCGATGCTGGTCACGTAGAGGTAGTGGTGGTTCGCCTCGGTCGGGGACCACGTGACGGTCGCTTTGCCGTCCGGGCCGACGGGCACGCGTTTCGGGTTCACCGAACCGTACGGCGAGACGGTGTACTCGAACTCCACGACGTCGTCGGAACCGTTGACGTCGAAGGTGAACGTGCCGGGCGTGCCTGGAGCACCCTTGTAGCCGAACTCCGACTGGTGGTAGACGTCACCGACGGCGCCCGGCTTGGCCGGCGGGGTGCGGTCGACGGTGAAGTAGCAGGTCTGGCTCCACGCGGAGACGTCCGTGCCGTCCTCGCCGCGCACCTGCCACGCGTACGTGACCTCGCTCAGCTCGGCGGAGCGGAGATAGGTCAGCGCCCGTCCCCCGTGGACCTCGGAGACGAGCTCGCGCCGCTCGCCGGGGGCGGCCACCGGCCACACGGCGAACCGCGCGCTGACCTCGTCGCCGGCGTCCTCGTCGGCGAGGTCAGCCTGCGGGATGACCGACGAGACGTCGTTGAGCGCGAACGGGTTCAGGCGCTTGCCGGGCGACGTCGTGTCGCACCCGAGCGTGCCGGTCGTCGACAGGGCGGCCGGCGTCGACGGCGCGGTGTTGTAGGTGACGGCGAGCTTCACGTCGTTCGCGAAGTGCCGGTGGTACCTCGGGTCGTGCTCGAGCTTCGCCGGCACCCGCAGGGCGACGGTGAAGGTCTGCTCACCCCGTGCGACGGCCGCCCTGATCGCGGCGGACACGTCGAACGAGACGTTCTCGACGAGGCAGCCCGTGGCCGGCTTGCCCGCGGAGCCGAGCAGTTCCAGCTCCTTCGGCTGCCGCAGCCACGACTGACCGCGGTACGGCTCGGTGCGCCACAGCTCGACCGCACGCCGGTTGCAGTCGTCCGCCTCGGTCTCCTTCGCGGCCACGGCGGCGGAGAGGACGTTCTTGCCGCGGAACTCCGCGACGTCGAAGGTGAAGTAGGAGCGGGTCCGGTGCCATCTTCGGTCCGTCCACGTTCCGATGAACGCGTCGGAGTCCGGGTCGGCGTGACCGGCGTTGGGCGTCCCCAGGTCCGTGTAGCCCCAGCTCGACCTGGTCAGCGTCTTGCTCGGTACGAAGTCGTCGGCAGCCGCCGCGGGCAGAGCTGTGACCGCTGTGGTCAGGCTCGCCAGCACGGCCGCGGACGTGAGCACGGCAAGCGTGCGCATCCGCATCCCCCATCAGATGAAGTTGGTGTGAAGCCACATCATCTGCACAAATGCGCCAACGCGTGCCGTTGTTGCGAAAAAAGTTCAGGCATTGGTCGAACCGGGGAACGGGCGCGGGACAACCGATCCCGGCTCGGCGGCGTTCATGTGGATGTGGACGAACACCAGATCAGGCTCGTCGCGGCGGACGGGGTGTCGTGCGTGCTCGGCGGGAGCCTGAGCGACGTGCGCTTCCTCGACGCCGACGGCCAGGACCTCGGCATCGACCCGGAGATCCAGCCGGGGGACCACGTGGAGGTCCAGGCCGGCGGGCACCGCGAGGCCGCCGTCCACGTGGCCTCGCAGATCCACGGCCCGCGGGAGAACCCGGCCTCCGTCCGCTTCACCCTGCCCGGCTCCGGCGACCCGGTGACGGTCGCGTGGCCTTCGAACCTCAGCCCGGTCGTGCGCTTCGGGAGCATCACCGCGCCTGTGAACTAGGTGCTGATCGAGGCCACCACGGCACCGGTCAGCCGCACCAGCTCGGACGGTGCGATCTCCACCTCGAGACCGCGCCGTCCCGCACTGCAGAACATGGTGTCGAACTCCAACGCCGAGGCGTCGACCACGACCGGCAGCCGTTTCTTCTGACCCAGCGGCGAGATGCCGCCCGCGACGTACCCGGTGGCGCGTTCCGCGTCGGCGACGACGGCCATCTTGGCCTTCTTGCCCTTCAAGGCGGCAGCGAGGCCCTTCAGGTCGAGCTGCGCGGTGACCGGCACGACCCCGACCGCGAGCTTGCCGTCGACCTCGGCGACCAAGGTCTTGAACACGCGCTGGGGCACCAGCCCGAGAGCCTCGGCCGCCTCCAGCCCGTACGACTCGTGCCGCGGGTCGTGCTCGTACGAGTGCAAGGTGTGCGCCACCCGCTGCTTGTCCAGCAGCGCTGTGGCGGGGGTCCCACGTCCGGCCATGCGGAATTACTACCAGCCCCTCCGTTGTTGGTCAGAACGTGGCAACGAACATGCTCGAGCGGTCACGCGTAAAGTCAGTCCCGACCCAGAACCTGTGGGAAGGGAGCGCGGTGCCCGCCACCGGCACGACAGAGACGACGGCGGAACGCGCTGCGCGTTTCGAGCGCGACGCTATGCCCATGCTCGACCAGCTGTACTCGGCCGCCCTGCGCATGACGCGCAACCCGGCGGACGCCGAGGACCTGGTGCAGGAGACGTTCCTCAAGGCCTACTCGGCGTTCGCGTCCTTCTCGGAGGGCACGAACCTGAAGGCCTGGCTGTACCGGATCCTGACGAACACCTACATCAACGGCTACCGCAAGAAGCAGCGCCAGCCGATTCAGCAGCCGACCGACGAGATCACGGACTGGCAGCTGGCGCAGGCGGAGAGCCACACCTCGTCCGGGCTGCGCAGCGCCGAGGTCGAGGCACTCGACAACCTGCCCGACAGCGACGTGAAGGAAGCTCTGCAGCGGTTGCCGGAGGAGTTCCGGATCGCGGTCTACCTCGCCGATGTCGAAGGCTTCGCGTACAAGGAGATCGCAGACATCATGGGCACCCCGATCGGCACGGTGATGTCCCGGTTGCACCGGGGCCGTCGCCAGCTCCGCGACATGCTCGCGGACGTCGCACGAGACCGCGGTTTCCTCCGTAGCGGCAACGGCAGCAACGGAGACGCGTCATGAACTGCGGCGAACCCCACGACACCGACTGCTCAGAGGTGCTGAGCGAGGTCTGGCTCTTCCTGGACCAGGAGTGCGACCAGGGCCGCCGCGAGGCCCTGCAGACCCACCTCGACGAGTGCCACCCGTGCCTCGAGCAGTTCGGGCTGGAGGAGCACCTCAAGGCGCTGCTCGCCCGCAAGTGCGGCGGCGACTACGCCCCGGCGGACCTGAAGGCGCGCATCCGGGCCACGATCGTGGAGATTCGCACCGAGGACTGACGAAGTCCCCTCAGCAAGACAAAAGGCCCTGGTCACCGCGTGGTGTCCAGGGCCTTTCGCAGCACTCAGGCGTTGGGGCGCTTGCCTCGGTTGGCGCCGCCCTTTTTGCGGTCGCGGCGCTTGCGAGCACGCTTCGACATGGGTGTCTCCTAGGATCAGAACTTGCTTCACCGGCGTCGGCTGGGCCGACCCGCCGTGCACCGATTTCATCGGTCGGACCAGCCGACCGATCGAACACAGCTTCCGTAGTTTCTCATGGAGGAGTTCTGAGCACGCTCACGGACCTGCTGGCCGAGCACACCAAGATCTCCGGCGCCGCCGTCGACCACCTGCAGCTGGTCGTCGCGGAGTGGCAACTCCTCTCCGACCTGTCGTTCGCCGACTTCGTCATGTGGGTGCCGCTGGAGGACGACAAGTTCCTCTGCGTGGCCCAGGCCCGTCCCACGACGGCGCCGACGGCCCACCCCGAGGACGTCGTCGGCAGCGAGGTCGACAGCGAGGAGCACCCGCAGCTGCGCCGGGCCATGGACGAGTCGCGGATCTGCCGCGAGGAGGACCCGCGCTGGCACCTCGGCGTGCCGGTGCGGCGCGAGACCATCCCGGTGCGGCTGGGCAGCCAGGTCATCGCGGTCCTGAGCCGCAGCACGAACCTGGCGGTGCCGCGCGTGCCGTCGCCGTTGGAGATCTCGTACCTCGGCAGTGCGGCCGACCTGTGCCAGATGATCGCGGACGGCACGTTCCCCGCGCCCGAACCCTCGCCGGACGTGCACACCAGCCCGCGCGTCGGGGACGGCCTGATCAGGCTCGACCCGTCCGGCGCGGTGGTGTTCGCCTCGCCGAACGCGCTGTCGGCGTACCACCGCATGGGGCACGCGTCCGACCTGGTCGGTGTGCACCTGGCGCCGCTCACCCGCAGCCTGATCGGCGACCCGTTCGACGCCACGGAGGTCGCCCAGCGCATCCGGCAGGCGCTCGAAGGGCAGCCGTCGATGCGCATGGAGGCGGAGTCACGGCGCGGTGCGGCGGTGTTGTTCCGATCTTTGCCTCTTAGGCCACGCGGGCAGGCCGCCGGCGCCATCGTGCTGTGCCGCGACGTCACCGAGGTGCGTCGCCGTGACCGCGCGCTGATGTCCAAGGACGCCACGATCCGCGAGATCCACCACCGCGTGAAGAACAACCTGCAGACCGTCGCGGCCCTGCTGAGGTTGCAAAGCCGCAGGTTGAGCAACCCGGAGGCGAAGGAGGCACTCGCGGAGTCGGTCCGTCGTGTGACTTCGATCGCACTCGTGCACGAGACGTTGTCGATGTCCGTCGACGAGCGGGTCGACCTCGACGACGTGGTCGACAAGGTCATCCCGATGATGAGCGACGTGGCGGTCACCGAGACCCAGGTGAGCGTGCGCCGGGAGGGCGGGTTCGGCATCGTCCCCGCCGAGATCGCCACCCCGCTGGTGATGGTGCTGACCGAGCTCGTGCAGAACGCCTTCGAGCACGCCTACGCCCCTGGCCAGCGCGGAGAGGTCGTCGTGCACTCCGAGCGGTCCGCGAAGTGGCTCGACGTGACGATCACCGACGACGGCAAGGGACTGCCGCAGGGGTTCTCGCTGGAACGCACCGACCGGCTCGGTCTGCAGATCGTTCGGACCCTCGTCGATTCCGAACTGAGAGGCTCGTTGAGCTTGCGGCGCAGGCCCCGAGGCGGTACAGAGGCGGTCCTGCGCGTGCCGCTCAGGGGGCGGCGCTAAACTAACGCCGTGCACACGTGACGATCAGCCTCAGCGGTCTCACGTGGTCATGCGGGAGGGTGTGCAAACAAAAGAAGAAGCCCGACACCTGGCACGGTGTCGGGCTTCTTCTTTATGCAGCTTTAAGAGGCTAACTGCCTGCTCAGGCGTTGCTGCGGGCGCGCGTGCGAGCGTTGCGGCGCTTGAGGGCGCGGCGCTCGTCTTCGCTCATCCCGCCCCAGACGCCGGCGTCCTGGCCGCTCTCGAGCGCCCACGCGAGGCAGTCGGAGACGACGGGGCAACGGCGGCAGACGGTCTTCGCCTCGGCGATCTGAAGCAGCGCGGGACCACTGTTCCCAACGGGGAAGAACAGCTCGGGGTCCTCGTCGCGGCAGATCGCGCGGTGGCGCCAGTCCATTGGAACTACTCCTCAGCTAGGCGCGCACAAGGGCACGCCGGTTGTCAGCGGTCGTTTTTGGGGTGCTTGTGAATGCTTTCACGAACGGCAGAGATGTCAAGGGGTAAGCACTGACCCGGTGAGTGAACTCACCCAAAAGATCGACAGCGTTCACCTGGGGTTTCACGCTCTGCTGTCACTCGACTGCAGTACATCGCAGGTGGGTACCGAGACGGTCACGAACCGATCACGGACTGTAAAGTTCCTTACACAGCAACAGTCAACGCATCGGGTACCGCCCGGAACTCCACCGCGGTGGTCGTTCCGAGGAAATCACCGTCGACCTGGAGGTTCGCGGGCTCCTCGCACTTCACTCTGACATAACCCACGTCATCGCGCCGAACGAGTTTCGCGCCCTTCGGATTCCCGGTGGCGAGAACCTGCGCGATGTAGCGCCCGACCGTGGGTACCCGCAACGTGCTCAACGCACTCAGGCCGAGTCCGCCGTCGAACGACGTGCTGGGGTTGAGCTGGATCGCCTTGTCCCCGAAGTACGTCCACGGGTCGGTGTTCGACACGAACACCATGCCGACGTCGTCGAACGCCTCGCCGGGAACCTCGACGGTGAAGTGCTGCGGCTTGCGGACGTTCTGCGCGTAGGCCTTCAGGGCGACGGACAGGTACAGCGCGGGACTCGCGTTGCGGCCCTTGGCGCGCTTCTGCTCCACGCCCGCGACGACGTCCGCGTCGAGGCCCATGCCCGCGTTGAAGGTGAACCAGCGGCCGTCCTCGATGACGTCCGCGAAGACCTGCCCGAGCCCGATCCGGCGCCTGGTGCCGTGCTCGATCGACTGCAGGAGGACGTGCGTGGCCTCGACCGGGTCGCGCGGGATGCCGAGCGCGCCGGCGAAGACGTTGGCCGAGCCGCCGGGCACGACCCCCAGCATCGGCCTCTCGGGACGGGGGCCGCCGCGCAGGATGCCGTTCACCACCTCGTTGACCGTGCCGTCGCCGCCGTGGGCGATGACCAGGTCGAACCCGCCTTCCGCGGCCTCGTGCGCGGCGTCGGCCGCATGGCCCCGGTACGAGGTCTGGACGACCTCCAGCTTCACGTCGCTGGCGAGTGCGTGCGCGAGTACGTCACGGCCCGCCGGCGTCGTTGTAGTCGCCTGCGGGTTCACCACGAGAAGAGCGCGCACTACTTGAGAGTAAGACAGTGCGTGACCGTCAGCCGCGCGCATGTCCTCCCTCAGGGTGGCTCCAGCCTCACGAAAGTGGCGCAAATCTCCCTTCCGTCGCGCGTCGCGTCCGCCCCGCAGACGAGTGCACCCCGGACGACCGCCGGCTCGCTGAAGGCCCCTTGATCTTCCCGCGCCGGACGTGCTTCCGAGGACCTCCAACCGGGTGGCCTACGATCCGTGACCAGGTACAGAACGTGAGGAGAGGTCGCTCGTGACCACTGCGATCCCGGCGCCTCCGCGGCCGGTCCGCATCGCCGCCGTGCTCACCTTCCTGCAGGGGCTGGGCGGTGTCGGGCTGGGTCTCGCCCTCGTCGTCCGGGTGATCGGGGGAGCGCACCCGGCGGGCCCGATCCTCGGCGCGGCCGGTGTCCTCGTGATCTGGTTCGGCGCGGTTCTGCTCGCGACCGTGATGCTCTTCCGCGGCCACCACGGCGCCCGCACGCCCGTGATCGTCACGCAGCTGCTGCTGCTCGGGTGCGCCTGGTACGCCTACGGCCCGTCGGAGCAGCAGCTGCTCGGTTCACTGGGCGGCATCTACTGCGTCGTCGTGCTCGTCTTCCTGTTCACCAACGACGGCCGCCGCTGGGCGATGGGCGAGCCGGACGTGAACGAAGGTGACAAAGCCGACTAACGGAGGGTGGTCAGCCTCACACCAACGAGTGAAGCTGTGCGTGGTTGCTTAACCACTCCCTGCACATACGAGGTGACCAACCATGCGTGTTATGACTGCGATCGCGGGTGCCTTCCTGGCGGCATTCACCCTCGCATCCCCGACGGCTTCGGCTGCGCCCGAGGACCCGGGCATGTCGCCGATGATCATCGGTGGCGGCAACGCCTCCAACTTCCCGTACGCGGCCCGTCTCTTCGTGAACGGCCGTGAGAACTGTTCCGCGACGAAGATCGCTCCTCGGTGGATCCTGACCGCCGAGCACTGCGTGGCGTCGTCCGGCACGTACACGTTCCGCGCGGGCAGTCTGGACCAGACCTCCGGCGGCCAGCTGGTGACCGGTACCCGGATCATCAAGCACCCGTCGGCCGACCTGGCGCTCGTGCAGGTCAGCACCAACATGAACGCGCCGTTCTCGCCGCTCGCCGGCTCCTCGGACGGCGTGGCCACCGGCCAGACGGTCCAGCTCTACGGCTGGGGCGCCACCTGCACCAACCAGCCGGAGATCAACTGCCAGTCGCGGTACCTGAAGGTCGCCAACACGCGGGTCACGAACCCCAACGGCACCGACTACCGCGGCGGCCGGGCGATCTCCGTGCAGCGCATCGACGGCATCGCCGCCGGTGGTGACTCGGGCGGCCCGATGTTCGGCGCCGGCAAGCAGATCGGTGTCGCGTCCACCTCGGACCGTTCGACCCGCTCCAACTACACCCGCATCGCCACCTACCGGTCCTGGATCACCAGCAACGCCGGTGTGTGAAACCCTGCTTGACCAGCGGTAACCCTGCGATGGCCCTCGGCTCCTGCCGGGGGCCATCACCCTACGTGACCACGAATGGTGGATGGACACGAACGGAGTAGCCGGTTACCGTGCCCCCAGCGTTCGCGCCGCTCGGGAGCAGGGTGAGGTGCGCAGTGCAGGACGGCCCGCAGCGGGTGACGACAACCGGCGCTTCAGAGCGCCCGAACATGGCTCGGCTCTTCGACTACTACCTGGGCGGAGCGCACAACTTCGCGGTTGACCGCGCGCTCGCCGAGGACAGCATCGCGAAGTTCCCCGTGGCCGAGATAGCCCGCACGATCAGGTCGTTCTCGCGTCGTGTGGTGCGCCTGTGCGTCGAGGAGTACGGCATCCGCCAGTTCCTCGACCTGGGCAGCGGCATCCCGACCGCCGGCAACGTGCACGAGGTCGCGCAGTCGATCGACCCGTCCTGCGGTGTCGTCTACGTCGACCACGACCCGGTGACCGTCGCCCACGCCCGCACGATGCTGCGCGACAACCTCAACGCCGCCATCGTACAGTCCGACATCAGCGACGTCGGCGCCGTGCTGAGGCACCCGGAGACCCGTCGCCTGATCGACTTCACCCAGCCGACGGCCGTGCTGATGGTCGGCGTCCTGCCGTACGTCGTCGATGAGCCCGCGGGCGTCGTGGCGCGCTATCGGGCCGCGTTGACCGAGGGCAGCATCGTCGCTCTGACACACCTCACGAAGGACGTGGAGCCGGAGCTCGTCGGCCGGCTGGTAGACCTCGGTGACGACATGGGGTCGAAGCTCGTGCCGCGCTCCAAGCAGGACGTGGAGGAGTTCCTCTGCGGCCTGAAACTGCTCGAACCCGGCCTGGTGCTCGCCGCCCACTGGAGGGCGGACGGCGAGCTGCCCGGAACGTCCGCGGCCGCCGACGCGTCGACCTACGGCGCCGTCGGGATGGTCTGACGACCAAGGCGAAGGCCGGGCCCGAAGCACAGGGGTGGCTTCGGAACCCGGCCTTGGTGCTCGCTCAGGCGGTTCAGCCCTTGTAGGCGCCCTGGGTGGCGAGAGCCGCCGCCGGGCCGCGGTACTGCGCGTTGCCGAAGCCGAGGATGGCGTAGCCGACGATGCTGAACAGCCACAGGGCGACGATGCCGAAGACGGCGTCCTTGCCGAACGACTTCGCGATGTCGATCGACATGATCGCGAGGACGATCACGTTCACGCCGGGGATCAGCAGCAGCACGGTCCACCAGCCCGGGCGGCCGGCGATCTGCGTCAGCACGTACAGGTTGTAGATCGGGACGATCGCAGCCCAACCGGGCTGGCCGGCCTTGGTGAACGTCTTCCACATGACGACGATGCCGACGACGGCGACGATCGCGAAGATGACGCCGAAAACGGCGAGACCGCCGAGAATCGCGGTGGTGTCGGCCTCGGTGAGCGTCGGCTGGTTCGGGTCCACGGTCTTTCCTTCTTTCCACGCTTGCTTTTGTGCCGGGGGATCGGCGAGCGGGGACGCTGCCAGGACCGTGGACCCGTCCTGTGTGGAATACCTCTTTCGTGAGCCTTTCGAGACCTTACGTAGACATTCAGTCGGCAGCGAGTGCGGACAGTGCTTCTCCGCTCACGCGCATGGTCGTCCACTCGTCCATCGGTATGGCGCCCAACGACTTGTAGAACCCGATGCTCGGTTCGTTCCAGTTGAGCACCCACCACTGCAGGCGCGTGTAGTTCTTGTCGACGCACTCCTGGGCAAGCGCTTGCAGCAGCTTCTTGCCGAGGCCGTTGCCGCGCTGGTCCGGCGTCACGTAGAGGTCTTCGAGGTAGACGCCGTGCACGCCGTCCCACGTCGAGAAGTTGAGGAACCACAACGCGATCCCGACGACCTGACCGTCCACTTCGGCCACGTGGCCGAACAGCGCGGGCTGGTCGCCGAACAACGCGGTGTGCAGCTGTTCCGGCGTGAGGTGGCACTCGTCCGGCGCCTTCTCGTACAGCGCCAGTTCGTACACGAGCCCAACGGCCGCGTCGACGTCGCGCGGCTCGATCCGTCGGATCATCACGCCTCCCAGGCAGGCACGTTGAGCCTGCGCACCTGCGGGTCGCCCCGCTCGTCGCCCAGCTGGCAGGTGCCCGCCGGGTCCAGTCCGAAGTGGACGCCCTGGTCCGGCGCCAGCCCGAGCCACGCCGCGATCAGCACGCGGCTGAAGTGCCCGTGACCGACCAGCACGACGTCGCCGCCGGGCAGGATCTTGCGCACCTCGCCGAGCACCTTGCGCGCCCGCTCCTGCACCTCCGCGTGCGTCTCCCCGTTCGGCATCGGGTGCGACCACACGGTCCAGCCGGGCACGCGCTCGCGGATCTGCGGCGTGGTGATGCCCTCGTAGTCGCCGTAGTCCCACTCGGCGAGGTCCTCGGTGGTCGCGTTCACCTCCAGCCCGGCGAGCGCGGCGGTCCGAGTGGCGCGCTGCCGGGGGCTCGTCAGCACGAGAGCGGGCGCCTGGTCCGTCCCTCGCAGCCGGGCGAGCGTGGCGCCCGCGCGGCGTGCCTGCTGCTCGCCTTCCGGCGTCAGCTCGATGTCAGTGCGTCCCGTGTGCCTGCCGCTCTCGGACCACTCGGTCTGGCCGTGCCGCAGCAGGTAGAGGTGGGTGCTCACCCCGTTGATCCTAAGGAGTGACGGGGAGCACGTTTGGAGTAGTCCACCATCGAGGTACCCCGCTCGCCATGACCGCCGAGAGCCGCGACCACGGCGCGCCGGACGACGTGAACGCCCAGGAGATCCGCGAGGCCTTCGGGGTTCGCGTGGCCCGCATCCGGGCCGAGCTGACCTCGACGTGGAACAAGCTGAGCCAGAACGAGCGCGACGGCGACCACGACGGCCGGTGAATTTCCCGGTCGTTCGCGCAAAGAAATTTCGTCTGCGTCCGAAATGCGTGCGCATTGCGGCGAGATCTGGTTTCCTGGGAAGTCTGCGTCCCTCCAGGCGCTGCGGAATTGATCGACAGTCACGGTGTTGAAGGCCTTTGACGAGGGACATTGCTCTTCGTTGGGCCGAACGGCGTAATACTCACGGCTGTTTCTCGTTTTAATTGGCAGATTCCCGGCATGAATGGGTGCCGTTGTTGTGTCGCGTCGATAGAACGGAGTGGACCCGTCCTTTCAGAGGGGGACCCACACCATGCGTCGCACAGCCGCGCTGTTAGTACCTGTTCTGCTGTTCGGAGTCCTTCCGGCGCTGCCCGCGTCGGCCGCTCCGGGCACACCGGCCACCCCGGGCTGGAGCGTCTCCGGGAACGTCGTCCGCTGGACCACGCCCACGTCGGTGCCCTTGCGCGACGCCGGCGTGGAGTTCTGGGAGGGCGACCGGTTCCTCGGCCGCGCCCAGGAGTCCGCGAACCTGCGCACGTTCACGTTGCAGGCGGAGCTCACGGACCCGGCCGCGCTGCAGGTGAGGTCGGCCGGCAAGAGACTCGACGTCTTCGAACCGCCGGCGGCGAGCCTGTCCGCGCCGCAGTTGCCCGCGGTGCAGCCCGACGGCGGCGTCGATCCCGGCACACCGGGGCCGTACGCGACCACGACCGGTGAGTACGCGCTCGACCCGATCAAGCTGCCAGGGTACGCGGCACCGGTCGAGGTGGAGGGCGTCGTGGTGGCGCCGAAGGACGCGCCGGGCAAGCGCCCGCTCGCGCTCTTCCTGCACGGCAGGCACTTCACCTGCTACAGCAAGTCCGATCCGAACCGGATCTCGCTGAACTGGCCGTGCCCCAGCGGGTTGACCGCGGTGCCGAGCCACAAGGGGTACCTGAAGGCACAGCAGTTGCTGGCGTCGCAGGGATATCTGACGGTGTCGATCTCGGCCAACGGCATCAACGCACAGGACGCGGGGACGCCGGACGCGGGTGCGCAGGGACGGTCGTCGCTGGTGCGGCACCACCTCGCGAAGTGGGCGGACTGGGCCGCCGGACGGGGCGCGGTGCCCGCCGCGGTGCGGTCCGGGCCGGCCGCCGACATGTCGAAGGTGTTGCTGTACGGGCACTCCCGCGGCGGTGAGGGCGTCAACCGCGCCGCCACCGACAGCCTCACACCGCCGCCCGGCGACACGGGGTTCTCCGGGCCGGTGCGCTGGAACGTGCGCGGCACGGTCCTCGTCGGCCCGACGATCTTCGGCCACAACCCGGCGCCGGACGTGCCCTCGGTGACGTTCCTGCCCGGTTGCGACGGTGACGTGTCCGACCTGCAGGGTCAGGTCTTCGTGGACCAGACCCGCGGCTTGAGCAGGGGCGAGGCGTTCCACAGCGCGCTGTACGTGATCGGCGCGAACCACAACTACTTCAACAGCGAGTGGACTCCCGGCCAGGCCGAGGCGCCGGCGTCCGACGACTTCTGGCCCGGCGAGCAGCCCGATCCGCTGTGCGCGCCCGGTACGCCCACCCGCCTGACCGCCGAGCAGCAGCAGACGATGGGGGCCACGTACGTCGCGGCGGCCGCGAAGCTGTTCCTCGGCCGGGACGAGTCGGTGCTGCCGCTGCTCGACGGATCGGGCGTGCGCGCTCCGTCCGCCGACCCGGCCCGCGTGCTCTCGCACGCCGTCGGTGCCGACCGCAGGCCGTTCGTCGTGCCGGACGGTGCGACGGGTGTCTCCGGCAGCGCGCGCGTCTGCCAGGAGACGTCCCGTGACCCGGCGATCGGTTGTGGTGGCGCGCGTTCGCCGCACTTCGTCGGTTTCCGCGGTGCGGTGTCGCAGCCCGAACGCCTCGCGGTCGCGCTGAGGTGGACCTCGGCCGGGCAGGCCGGTGTGATCACGCCGGCCGAGCCGGTGTCGCTGGCCGGATCGCGCGACCTCGCCCTGCGCCTCGCCGTCGCGCCGAACGCGGCGGCGGCGAAGTTCGGCGTCGCGGTGACCGACCGCAACGGGCAGAAGCACTCGCTGGGTTCGGTGCCGGTGGCCGGTCTTCCCGGCAGCGATCGCACGAGTTCGTTGTGGGCGCAGGAAGTCCGCGTGCCGTTGCCGCACGGACTCGGCGAGGTCGCCTCGCTGGAACTCGTGCCGGAGTCGGCGTCCGGTGAGGCGTGGCTGATCGACGCCCACGGCTGGGACGAGGGGCTCGTCCCGGTGGTGCCCACGCGGCTCTCCCGCGTCGACGCGACGCTCACCGACGTGGTGGAGGGCGACTCCGGCACGCAGACCGGCAACGTCGTCATCACGGCCACCGGCAGCGGCACCCGCGAGTTCCGGCTCTTCTACAACGAGCCGGGCAACAAGCCCGCCACGAAACTGGTGACGCTGCGACAGGGCGAGCGCCAGGCCGAGGTGCCGGTGACGTGGACCGGGAACACCCGCTGGTCCTCCGACGTGCTGAACCCCGTTCAGGTGCAGGCGATCTCCAACGCGGTCGTCGGTTTCGCGACGGGCGGACTCCTCGTGCGCAACGACGACCCGATGCCGAAGCTGACGGTGACGCCGGTCGCCGACAGCGTCGCGGAGGGCGGCACGCTGAGGTGGAAGGTGACGCTGTCCGAGGTCGCCGACTCGTCGATCGGCCTCCACGGCACCCCGGTCGTGCCCGCGTCCGGCACCGAACTGTCCACAACGGACGTCGACCCGACCTGGCTGGAGCAGAACTCGGGTGAGAAGCCGTTGCCCTCGCGGCCGTTGTCGGCCACGGGACTCGGGCTCTACGTGTTCATCAACGCCGGCTCGACCTCGTTCGAGTTCGGGGTGCCGACGGTGGCCGACACCGAGACCGAGGGGGAGGAGCAGGTGCGGCTGAAGTTCGAGGGCTTCAACCCCACCGGTACCGGCTTCGAGGTGACCGGCAAGGTCACCGAGGGGGTGTGACGGTGCGCGGGTGGTCGCTCTCGCGGCCACCCGCGTCCTTCGTCGTCCAGCTGCTCAGCAACCGCAGCTTCTCCTCCGACGGCGACCCGGTGTCGGCGCTGTAGATGACGACGGTCTGGCCTTCCGCGTCCGGCAGCTGCAGGGTCTGCCAGTTGAGCTTCATGTCGCCGACGGCCTCGTGGAAGAACCGCTTGACGCCGTGCTGGTGCTCAGAGAGCCGGTAGTCCGCCCACATGCTCGCGAACTCCTCCGACCGCGTGCTCAGGTCGCCGACGATCCGCGCCACCGCCTCGTTGCCCCGTCCGGGCACGATCGACGCCCGCAAGGTGGCCACGATGTCCGAGGCGATCTCCGCCCAGTCCCGGTAGACGATCCGCGCCCTGGGGTTCAGGAACATCCACTTCGCCAGGTTCCGCCCTTCCGGCGGCATGGCCTCGAAGTCGTCCAGCAACGCCTTGCCGGCGTGGTTGATGCCGAGGACCTCCAGGTGCGGCCCGTGGATGACGGCGGGCACGTCGATCGCCCGGATCATCGACTGCACCGCGGGCCTGGCCCTCGCCGTGCTCTGGTGCCTCGTTCCGGGCTGGAGGAGGGAGCTGAAGTAGCGGCTCTCCACGTCGTCGAGCCGCAGCGCCCGCGCGACGGCCTCGACGACCTGCTCGGACACGTTGCGCGCCCGCCCCTGCTCCAGCTTGACGTAGTAGTCGACGCTGACCCCGGCGAGGATCGCGACCTCAGCCCGCCGCAACCCCTTGACCTTGCGCGGTGTCGTCGCCGCGGGCAGGCCCACGTCCTCGGGGCTCAGTGCCGCCCGGCGCGAGGTGAGGAAGTCGCGCAGTTCGATGGTCATGGTCCCGAGTATGGGGTTGGTCCGTGGTGGGCGGCAGCGCGTGGGTGGTACTGCCAGAGCCACGCTGAGGGGTACCAGTCATCCCGTTCTCTTCGGCTTCGTGGTGGGACGTAATGGAAAGCGTCAACAGCACCGCTTCCGAGGAGAACATCGTGTCTGTTTGGTTCGTCACCGGCGCTTCCCGCGGCTTGGGCCTGGAGATCGTGAAGGCGGCTCTTTCCGAAGGTCACTCGGTGGTCGCCACGGCCCGCGACCCGCAGTCGATCGAGAAGGCCCTGCCGGGCTACTCGGAGAGCCTGCTCGCGCTACCGCTGGACGTCACGTCCGAGAACGCCGCTCTCGCCGCCGTGCAGGCCGCCGTCGCCCGCTTCGGCACCATCGACGTCCTCGTGAACAACGCGGGCCGCGGCCTGGTCGGCGCGGTCGAGGAGACGAGCGACGCCGAGGCCCGTTCGGTCTTCGACATCAACGTCTTCGGCCTCCTGACCGTCCTGCGCGCCGTCACGCCCGTCCTGCGCGCGGCCCGTTCCGGCCGAATCCTCAACATCAGCTCGACCGGCGGCGTGGTCGCGTGGGCAGGCTGGGGCGTCTACAGCGCCACGAAGTTCGCGCTGGAGGGCATCACCGAAGCGCTGCGCCTGGAACTGGAACCCTTGGGCGTCCAGGTCACCTCGGTGCAGCCGGGCCCGCTGCGCACGGACTTCCTGGCGTCGTCCTCTTTGGGTCACGTTTCGCGCGTCATCGACGACTACGCCACGACCGGCGGCGCCTCGCGTGAGTGGGCCGCGTCGTCGCACGGCCAGCAGGAGGGCGACCCGGAGAAGGCCGCTCAGGCGATCCTGACCATCGCTGCTGCTGACGAGATGCCCGCGCGGCTGCCGCTGGGCACGTCCACGCTCGGCGACATCCGCACGAAGCTCACTGCCGTGGGCGACGAACTGGAGAAGTGGCAGGAGCTCTCCCGCTCAACCGACGTGGCGTCCTACTGAGCCTCTCGGATTCTCCGAGCTCGTTCCAGAAGGATTTCGGCCTCGTCCAGTTGGCCGAGGTCTTGCAGCAGCCCGGCGAGGTTGTTCAGGTACAGGGCCGATTGAGGGTGGTTGGGGCTGTGAGTTGCCTCGTGGATGGTGAGGGCGCGTTCGAGCAGGGGTTTGGCCGCGTTGAGTTGGCCGAGGTCTTGCAGCACCAGGGCGAGGTTGTTCAGACGCAGCGCGGTTACAGGGTGGTTGGGGCTGCGAGTTGCCTCGTCGATGGTGATGGCGCGTTCGAGCAGGGGTTTGGCCTTGTTGGGTTGGCCGAGGTCTTGCAGCACCAGGGCGAGGTTGTTCAAGCGGATGGCGATTGTGGGGTGGTTGGGGCCGTGGGCGGCTTCGTCGATGGTGAGGGCACGTTCCACGCCCTGGCCCGAATCTTGGTGGCAGGTTCGGGTTTCCCACCGGAGAACGCGAACTGGGCGAGGATGCCGGCCAGCACGAGCACGAGGAGCACCAGCCACGGCCGTGCCGGGTCGGCCTTGAACCACCCCGGGATCTCGTCCGAGGCGAAGTTCGTCACCAAGCCGACTGCCGCGGCCAGGACCGCGATGATGACGCCGTTGACGATCCGGCGACGGGGAGTCATACGACATCAATCGATCCGAAGGCCCGACCTGTTGCGTTTCAGCCCAAAATGAACGGCGCTCACCGCCCTGAAGGATGAACACGTGAACCTCGGCACCATCGGCCAGGCGGTCGGTCTGTTCGCCGTCACCAACGTCGACGACATCGTGATCCTCGCCCTCTTCTTCGCCCAGGGCGCGGGCCTGCGCCACACCACCCGCACCATCGCCCTGGGCCAGTACCTGGGCTTCGCGGGCATCCTCGCCGCCGCCGTCGCAGCCGCGTTCGGCGCCACCTTCCTGCCGGACGAAGCGATCCCGTACCTGGGCCTGCTGCCCCTCGTGCTCGGCATCAAGGCCGCCGTTCAAGCATGGCGGCACCGCAACGATCCCGATGAGGAACAGACGGCGAGAGGCCCGACGGTCCTCGCGGTCGCCGCCGTCACGTTCGCCAACGGCGGCGACAACATCGGCGTCTACGTTCCGGTGTTCGCCACCTCCAGCGGTGACATGGCGGTCTACGTGGTGGTGTTCCTGCTGCTGGTCGCCGTGTGGGTGGCGATGGGCCGGTACTTCGCGACGCGTCCGGCGGTCGCGCGCGTGCTGTCGAGGTGGGGTCACGTCGTGCTGCCGGTGGTGTTGATCGGCATCGGCGTGCTCATCCTCGTCGAGGGTGGCGCGTTCGGCCTATAACAGCGCCGATCGCCCTCCCCCGTCGGACCTGATCGGCTATGAAATGCCCGTGATGAGTCGGAGCGCACAGTTCGCGGTGGCCGCGTCTGCCGTGGTGGTCGCCGTTTGTGCCGTCGTGCTGACGGCGAAGGTCCTGTGGTTCTCCGGGCTGCCGGTCGAGGCGCGGCAGGAGATGACGTTCAACAGCGCCGAGCTCGCGAAGCGGGTGCAGCGGGTGCTGGGCGACCGGGGTGAGCTGCCGGGGATCAGCAGCGGGATGAGCTGCCCCGAGCACGTGGTGATCAGGTCGGGCAACGCGTTCGGGTGCTCGGTCGTGCACGACGACAAGGTCAAGACCGTGCGGATCGTGGTGACCGACGCGGAGGCGGGGACGATCCAGGTCGGGAAGCTCGAGGGCTAGCCCGACAGCTGCTCCGGCGCTGACCGCTCACACCGCAGTTGAACAGCGATGACGCCGCGACCGGCGAGGGCGCGATCCCGGCGAAGGTGTCCGTGAACGCACGCCCGGTGGTCACGATCGCACCGGCCGTCTGCGCCCCGACGTAGGCGCCGACCTCCTTGAGCGGCGCCGGTGCGTGAACCAGGAGGGGGAGCGTGACCACGGGGTTGAAGTGCGCCCCCGACACCGGCCCGAACAACGTGATCAGCACCCCGAGGCCGAGCACGGTGGCGAGTGAGTTGGCGAGCAGCTGCACGCCGACGTCCCGCGACAGCCCCGCGGCTTGGATGCCGGAGCCGACGACCACGGCCGCGAGCGCGGCGGTGCCGAGCGCTTCAGCGGTTGCCCGGCGTCCGAGCGTGCCGGTCATGCGTTCACGGAGGTGCGCAGGAACCCGGCGAGCCGGTCGAGCGTGGCGGGCAGTGCCCAGTAGTAGACCCAGGTCCCGCGTCGTTCGCAGTCCACGAGCCCGGCTTGCCGCAGCAGCTTGAGGTGGTGCGAGATCGTCGGCTGCGCCAGGTCGAAGGCCGGCGTCAGCTCGCAGACGCAGACCTCCCCACCCTCGCGGGACGCGATCATCGACAGCAGTCGCAGCCGCACGGGGTCGCCCAGAGCCTTGAAGACGGTGGCCAGCTCGACAGCCTGTTCGGCGTCCAGCGGAGCAGGGCTCACGGTGCCGCAGCAGCCGTCGGGCTTCACGATCTCCAGCTCTTGTTTCGACACACTTCTATCTTGACGTTCTTCGAATCAAGGCGCAAGGTTGCATCGACCAACATCGATACAACGAGTTGAGGGGCAGAGATGACCGAGTCGTCCACAGACCTGCGTGAGGTCGTGCGCCAGCGCTACGCCGCGGCAGCCGTGAAGGTGACCGACGGCGACACGACGTGTTGCGGACCCCAGCCCATCGAGACCGACGAGAACTTCGGCTCGACCCTCTACGCCGCCGACGACCGCGAAGCCCTGCCGGCCGAAGCCGTCGCCGCCTCACTCGGGTGCGGCAACCCGGCCGCCGTCGCCGAGCTGAACGAGGGAGAGCGGGTCTTGGACCTCGGGTCCGGAGGCGGGATCGACGTCCTGCTGTCCGCGCGGCGGGTCGGCCCCACCGGCAAGGCCTACGGCCTGGACATGACCGAGGAGATGCTGGCCCTGGCGTTGGCCAACACGGCGAAGGCGGGTGCGGCGAACGTCGAGTTCCTGAAGGGCGACATCGAGGCGATCCCGTTGCCCGCCAACACGATCGACGTCGTGATCTCCAACTGCGTGATCAACCTGTCGACCGACAAGCCCGCCGTCTTCGCCGAGACGTTCCGCGTCCTCAGGCCCGGTGGCCGCATCGGCGTCTCCGACGTCGTGTCGAACGACGACCTCACGCCCGAGCAGCGCGCCGAGCGAGGCAGCTACGTCGGGTGCATCGCCGGGGCGCTGTCGTTCACCGAGTACCGGGACGGCCTCGAAGCCGCGGGCTTCACCGACGTGGAGATCACCTCGACCCACGAGGTCGCCGACGGGATGCACTCCGCGATCGTCCGGGCGGTCAAGCCGGCCGATGCTCCCGCCGCCACGGTCGTCCCTGCCGTTGGCCGAGACTGAGAGCCCGTGGGCTACACCTTGCTCGCCACCACCGTGTAGTTCTCGGCCTCGGGGTCGAACGTGCTCATGTCCGTCCGGAGGCCGACCCGGTGCAACTCGGCTTCGAGTTCTTCGTAGCGGTAGGGCCAGCTCGACAGCAGTTCCGAACTCACCAGAACCGGCCCGGCCGCGTCGACCTGCGCGATCGCGATCTCGATGTGGTGCTCGTCCTCCCAGTTCGGCGCGATGTCCCAGCGGTAGACCACGACGGCATCGCGTCCGTTCCGGCGGACGAGTCGGTCACCGATGTCCAGCCGGGAACCCCTGGCCCTCACGAGTTCCCAGGTGCGGGAGGTGAGCACCAAGCGCCCGCCGCGGCGCAGCAGCCGTGACATCGACTCCAGGGCAGCGGCTCTGCCTCGCGCGCCCTCGGCGTGGTGCAGCGAGTTGCCGACGCAGAACACCACGTCGAAGGTGCCGTCGTCGAAATGGGCGGGCAACTCCTGCCAGTCCGCCCGCACCGTCCGGACGGATGCCCCGAACTCCTCGGCCAACTCCGCGGTCCGGCGAACCATCGCGTCGCTGGCGTCGGTCGCGGTGACGTGCATGCCAAGGCCGGCGAGGCCGACCGCCAACTGCCCGGTCCCGCACGAACAGTCGAGGACGTGAGCGTTCGGCGGCACGAGACGGAGGACGTCATCGAACGACGCGGCGAACTCGGCCGGAGTCAGCTTCGCGTCCGAGATGAGCCACTCGTACACCTCGGCAAGCGCGTTGTAGCTGCTCACACCTACGACCTCCGTCACGCGGCAGACTCACGGCGGTCGTCAGTACATCAGCGGGGCAAGTCGGTCACCAATGGTTTTCCGGAGGGTGACGCGAAGCACGAGCGCTCGGAGTGCCGTCCACTGTGGACTCGCTGGACCGTCCGGGGGCCGTCGAACAACCCCCCGAGGACGACGAACGACGCTGACCGACGAAACAGGTTCCGCTGGTCAGCGTCGTTTTCAGGGCTCTGAACTCAGCCCTGCTTGGTCTCCCAGAAGATCTTGTCGATCTGGGCGATCAGGTCGAGCAGGGCCTGGCCGCTGGCCGGGTCCATCGAACCCTTGGTGCCCGACGCACCCGCGGCCTTGGTGGCGCGGTTGAACAGGTCGTGCAGTTCGGGGTACTTCTCGAAGTGCGGCGGCTTGAAGTAGTCCGTCCACAGCACCCACAGGTGGTGCTTGACGAGCTCGCTGCGCTGCTCCTTGATCAGGACGGCGCGCTCCCGGAACTCCGGGTCCTCGTTGGCCTGGTACTTCTCCTGGACCGCCTTGACCGACTCGGCCTCGATGCGGGCCTGCGCCGGGTCGTAGACGCCGCAGGGCAGGTCGCAGTGCGCGGTGGCTTCGACGCGCGGGCGGAGAATGCGCGACACGAGTCGCATCGTTCCTCCCAGAATGAGAAAGACAGTGGATGCTCCGACAGGTAGGACCCTACTCCGGCTGCTCGAAGGGTGATCGTTGAGACCGCGCCTCTCCACCGTGCTCGTCCGGGGTCCGTCGATGGCACCTGCCCTCCGCCACGACGACATCGTGCTGGTCAGGTGGGGTGTGAAGCCCAAACCGGGGCAGATCGTCCTGGTTCGGTGGGCGAGCCGGCCGGGGCAGCTGTCGGTGAAGCGTGCCTCCCACGAAGTGGACGGCGGGTGGCACGTGGTGGGAGACAACCCGTTCGCGAGCACCGACTCCGAGCACCTCGGACCCGCTGAGGTGCTCGGAGTGGTCAAAGCTCGACTATGGCCGAGACCTGCGCTCCGGCCGTGAATCTCACGCCTTGAGCGAGGCGTACAGCGCGAGGCAGTCCTCGTAGCGGGGCAGGACGCCGGCCTCGTACGCCTCGGCCAGCGTCGGGGCGGCGGTGTCCTTCTCGGACAGCTTGAACTCGAGTTCGCGCGGCCACGGCAGGTCCAGGGCGGCGTCGAGCGGGGTGAGGCCGTGCTCGCCGGACGGGTTGTAGGGCGTGGAGCAGAGGTAGTTCATCGTGGTGTCGTCCTCGAGGGCGATCATCGCGTGGCCCAGGCCCTCGGCCAGGTACACCGCGTTGCACTTCGTGGAGTTCACCAACACGGCGTCCCACTGCCCGAAGGTGGGGGAGCCGACGCGGATGTCCACGATCACGTCGATGAACGAGCCGCGCGGGCAGAAGACGTACTTCGCCTGAGACGGCGGGACGTCCGCGTAGTGGATGCCCCGGATCGTCCCCGCGCGGGACACCGAGTGGTTCGTCTGGGCTACCCGGAGGGGGTGCCCGACCGCCTCGACGAAGGCGGCCTCCTGGTACGGCGAGACGAACACGCCGCGGTCGTCGGGAAATGTCCGGGGAGTGAACTCGAACGCGCCGTCAATTTTCAGCGAACTCGCCTGCATGCCGTCACTCTAAGGCGTCAATCTTTCTTGACCGATCGGGTGCTTCCTGCCAGCGGAAACTGACCGGTCGGTTCAGAAAACCGGACGGACGTCTTGCTACATGCCCTCTGACCTGCGGAAAAAGTGTGATCCCCGCCGCAGACAGCGACGCGGGTCCCTGCCACACTTCCCGTCACCCGCAGCACTCGGGCCGTTCTCCGACGCAACTCGTCGGAGGGCACGACCGAGTTTCCAGGCCCCGTGTACCCGGCGTGACAACGCTGGGCCGGTGCGCCGTTTGGTGATGAGCCCGATTTGAAGGGCCACTACGCCGCCCGCACCGCAGGAGGGACGCCGTGACAGCAGTGAACGAAGCCCGCATCGAGAACTCCGATCCGACGCAGTTGACGGACGAGGAGATCTTCAACGCGCACCTGGGCGGGAAGCTCGAGGTCGGCGCGACCGCCTCGCTCGCTGACCCGAAGGCGCTGTCCATCGCGTACACCCCTGGTGTCGCACGAGTGAGCAAGGCCATCGCGCAGGACGCGTCGCTGGCCGCGAAGTACACGTGGGCGCACCGCCTGGTCGTCGTCGTCAGCGACGGCACCGCGGTGCTCGGTCTCGGCGACATCGGCCCGAGCGCGTCGCTGCCCGTCATGGAGGGCAAGTCCGCGCTGTTCAAGACGTTCGGCGGCCTCGACTCCATCCCGCTCGTGCTCAACACGACGGACGTGGACGAGATCGTCGAGACGCTGGTGCGGCTGCGCCCGTCGTTCGGCGCGGTCAACCTCGAGGACGTCTCCGCGCCGCGCTGCTTCGAACTGGAGCAGAAGCTGATCGAGGCGCTCGACTGCCCCGTCATGCACGACGACCAGCACGGCACCGCCGTCGTGTCGCTGGCGGCGCTGAACGGCGCGAACACCGTCCTCGGCAAGAACATCGGCGACCAGCGGGTGGTCATCTCCGGTGCGGGCGCGGCGGGCATCGCGATCGCCAAGATCCTCATCGCGGCCGGCGCCGGTGACATCACGCTGCTCGACTCGCGCGGCATCGTCCGCACGGGCCGGGCCGGTCTCAACCCGATCAAGGAAGAGATCGCGGCGGTCACGAACTCCAGTGACCTCGACGGTGGCATCGACGTCGCCCTGCGCGGCGCCGACGTGTTCATCGGCGTGTCGTCCTCCAAGGTGTCCGAGGACCTCATCGCGAGCATGGCGCACGACTCGATCGTGTTCGCGCTGTCGAACCCGGACCCCGAGGTGCACCCGGACGTCGCCGCCCGGCACGCCGCGATCGTGGCCACCGGCCGCAGCGACTTCCCGAACCAGATCAACAACGTGCTCGCGTTCCCCGGCATTTTCCGCGGGGCTCTCGACGCGGGTGCGCGACGGATCACCGAAGGCATGAAACTCGCGGCCGCCGACGCAATTCTGGCCGTCGCGAAAGATGATTTGGGCCCAGACCGAATTGTGCCCTCCGCGCTCGACCCGAGGGTCGGACCCGAGGTCGCAGCGGCTGTGGCCGTGGCCGCGAAGGCCGACGGAGTCGCCTGATCACACGCCTGTATTCGCCACTCATTTGCAAGTTCACGGGAACCGGAACCACGAACGTGGCTTTTCGTTAACCCGTGCAGGGGTGGGCGATGACGCTCTGAAGCGCTACCGTCCCTCTCCTCGGGTGTTCACCCGAGGAGAGGGTTCGTGTTTGCCGCCGTTCGGGTGCCGTTGTCGTGCCCACCCGAATTGCCGCGGGCGGTGGATGCGGGAGAGGGTGGGTCGGTGCCCAAGTGGGTGGGACGCGCGACGGTGGTGAACGGCCGTGCACGGACGGCTGCCCCGGCGAACGGGAAACCTCCGATGACGCTCGACGGGCTGACCCTGCCCGACGCGCCGTCGTTGCTCGTCGACGCCAAGGGCGTCGTCATGCAGGCCAACCCGGCCGCCGTGGAGCTCGCGGGCGCGCAGGGAGCCGACGACCTCGTCGGGCACCCGCTCGGTGAGCTGCTCCTCGGCAACACCTCCGACCTGCGGCTGGCGCGCGTGGACGGCTCCGAACTGCCGGTGCGCGTCGCCCGCCACGCCGTACCGGGAACGGGCCTGCAGGCCGTCCTGCTGATCGACGTCTCCGACCTCGCCACGGCCGCGGACGCGTTGCGCGACGAACAGCGCCGCCTGCGCAAGGTGCAGCGGGTCGCCGAGCTGGGCTCCTGGGAGTTCGACCCCGGCACGGGCCTCACCGTCTGGTCGGACACGCACTACGCACTGCTCGGTCTCGAACGCGGCACCGTCGTGCCGGGCGCGCAGGCCGTCCTGGACGTCGTGCACCCGGACGACCACCACATGGTCGAGACGTACTGGCACGGTCGCGAGATCACCGGCGACCCGATCGACATCGAGTACCGGATCATCCGCCCCGACGGCCAGCTGCGGTGGATCCGCGGCGTCGCGGAGGCGAAGCTCGACGACGCGGGCGCCCTGGACAAGATCACCGGCTACATCCGCGACATCACCGAGGCGAAGCGCGCCGCGACCGAGCTCGCCCAGGAACGGGCACGGCTGCTGGAGGCGCAGCGCATCGCCCGCATCGGCAGCTGGGCGTACGAGACCGGCACCCGCGCCGTGCACCGCAGCGAAGTGCTGATGGAGATGTTCGCCGAGCTCGGCATGACGCCGGACGACGACCTGCTCAGCGGCGTGCACCCGGAGGACCGCGAGGCCGTGAAGGCGTTGCGGCACTCCTTGCTGCACGCGAGCGACGGCGAACCGGTCGAGATCGAGGTCCGCAGCGAGGTCGGCGAACGCGTCTACATGTGCCGCGCCCGAGCGGAGTTCGCGTCGTCGGGCAGCATCGAGCGCTACCACGGCACCATCCAGGACGTCACCGAGGCGCGTGCCCTCGAACGCCAGATGCGCGAGGACCGCCGAAGACTGGCGGACGCCCAGCAGGCCGCCCGCCTCGGCATGTGGGAGTGGAACCCGGCCAGCGGCGAGGTCGTCTGGTCCGACATGCTGCGCGACCTCTACGGCATCCCCGCCGAGGTCGCCGGCAGCTACCAGTACTACCTCGACCTCGTGCACCCCGAGGACCGCTCCTGGGTCGACGACCTGTGGCGCCAGCTCTCCGTCGACGAGATCGCCGTCCAGTGCGAGCACCGCGTCATGCGCCCCACCGACGGCGCGACGCGCATCTTCCGGTGCCACGGCATGATCGTGCACGACCCGCGCGGCAAGCGGCTCGCCGTCGGCACCGCCCAGGACGTCACCGAGCAGCGCGCCGCCGAAGCCCGCATGAAGCGTTCCTCGCAGCGCTTCACCGACCTCGTGTCCGTCACCCCCGTCGGCATCGGCCTGTTCGACGAGGGCGAGCGCCTGGTCGACGCCAACGACGCGTTGTGCGACCTGCTCGGCATGGAGCTCGAACAGCTGCGCGGCATGACCGCCGAACAGCTCACCCACCCCGAGGACACCTCGCCCGGCCTGCAGTGGGCCGCCGAACGCACGCAGAAGATCCCGCAGCGCATCCTGGTCCGCCCGGACGGCGAGAAGGTCTACTGCGAACTCCACATCGCCCTGTCCGTCCAGGACGACGGCCGCCGCTTCTGGCTGATCGTGTTCCTGGACATCACCGAACGCCGCCGCGCCGCCGAGGCGTTGCGCCACCAGGCCACCCACGACGAACTGACGGGCCTGCCGAACCGCGCGCTGGTGAAGGAGATCCTCGGCAAGGCGCTGGACGGCCCCGGCCGCTCCAAGGTCGCCGTGCTGTTCTGCGACATCGACAACTTCAAGCGCGTCAACGACTCCCTCGGCCACGACGCCGGCGACGAGCTGCTCGTGGCCCTGGCGCGGCGGCTGGAGGGCGGCCTGCCCGACGGCTGCACCGCCGCCCGCCTGTCCGGCGACGAGTACGTGATCATCTCCGAGGACATCGACTCGGTGGGCGGCGTCGACGCACTGGCCACCCGGGTCGCGTCCCTGCTGCGCACCGCCGTTCCGGTGCACGGCCAGCTGGTCCGCGTCTCGGCGTCGATCGGCGCCGCCGTCCCGAACGGCTCGCGCGCCAACGGCGCCGACCTGCTCCGCTTCGCCGACGCCGCGATGTTCGAGGCGAAGCGCGCCGGTGCCGGCCGGGTGTCGCTGGCCTCGGCCGCGCTGATCGCCTCCGCGGACCGCCAGGTGCACCTGGAGGGCCAGCTGCGCGACGCGTTGCAGCACGACGGCCTGGCGTTGCACTACCAGCCCGTCGTGGGCGTGGACGGTGCGGTGCTGACCGCCGAGGCCCTGGTGCGCTGGCCGCACCCCGACCGCGGCCTGCTGCCGCCGGACGTCTTCCTGCCCGTCGCCGAGCAGGGCGACCTGATGCGCGAACTGGACCGCTGGGTGCTGCGCACGGCGTTGCGCGAGGCCGCGACCTGGCCCGCGCCCGACGGCCGCCCGGTGTCCGTGGCGGTGAACCTGGCCGGTCTCGTGCCGGGTGATCCGGAGTTCGTGGACATCGTCTCCACCGCGATCATGGAGTCCGGCGTCCCGTGGGAACGTGTGGTGCTGGAGCTGGTCGAGACGGCCTTCGTCGACCTGCCTTCACGCGTGCGCCAGTCGATGGACGAACTGGTGAAGCGCGGCGTGCAGTTCGCCGTCGACGACTTCGGCACCGGCTACTCGTCGCTGGCCCGCCTGAAGGACCTGCCAGCGCAGATCATCAAGGTGGACCGGCGCTTCGTTTCGGGCGTGGGCAACGACTCCTCGGACTTCGCCGTCGCCCGTGCCGTCGTGGACATGGCCAGGGCGATGGGACGCAAGTGCGTGGCCGAGGGCGTGGAGACCGCGACCCAGTTCCACGTGCTGCGCGGGGTGGGCGTGGACGCGTACCAGGGGTGGCTGTTCTCGCGTCCGGTGCCGCCCAAGGAGTTCCGCGCCGTGCTAGCCCTCGGTCCGCTCCACATACCGCGCGCTGGCTGAGACCTCCGGCAGCAACGCCGCGATCCGGTGCTTCGGCAGGTCGATCAGCCGCAGCTCCAGGTCCTCCTGCACCACCGGGGCGTTGTCGATGATCTCGGCGGCCTGCTTCTTGGTCAGCACGCCCTGCGAGGCCGTGATCAACGCCTCGCGCCACACGTTGCGCAGCTTGCCGTGCGCCTTCATCAGCACCTCGCGCACGGCACGCTCGCCCAGCGACAGCGTCCCGGTCAGCACCTGATCGGCGACGACGATCGTCGTCCTGGCATCTGGGTTGTTGCGCAGGAACTTCAACCTGAACCGCGTCGCGACGAGTTCCTGCAGTTCCTTCTGCCCCGCCTCGGACGACACGGCGGGATGGTTGTTCGGCACCAGGCACGCGAGGCGGGCGGGCGACGACGCGAGCAACGTGCGCAGCAGCCACGGGCCGGGGTCCGCGGACAGGTCGACGGCGAGCGAGGCGGCGCCCTTGCCGACGGGCTCGGCCCAGCCCGCCGCGCGCGGCTTCGGGGGCGGCGAGGACTCGGGACGCGGTGCCAGGTCGGACAAAGCGGCCAAAGCCTCGGACGACGGCCCGAACGACTCGACGGACTGCGCGCCGTGCGTGTAGATGCGCGTGCCGCCGGACACCGCGCGGCGGCCCGTGGGACGGCACACGTAGAGGTCCGCGGCCGAGCCGATGGCCTGCGCGCCGTCGAAGCGGTGGAACGCCGGGAGGATCGCCTCGAAGACCAGGCCGAGCTTCTGGAGTTCCTGCTGCACCTTCAGGCCCAGGGCGGGCGTGCGGTCGGAGAAGCCGTAGGCGAGGAGCAGGCGGCCCGACGCGATGTCCTCCAGCGCCTCGATGCCGCGGCCGGCGAACAGGCCCATGCCCTCTGGCGTGTAGGGCGGGTCGCTGAAGACCAGGTCGGCCGACTCGAGAACGGCCTGCGGCAGCCCGAAACGCATGTCGCAGTGCAACGTCCGGATGTTCAGACCCCGTGCCGCCGCGCGGGAGTCGATGAACTCCAGCAGGCGCTCGTCCAGGTCCACGACCGTGATCGACACCGACGAGTTGACCGCGGCGACGGCCAGCGACGTCAGGTCGTGGTCGCCCAGGCACAGCAGGCGCCTGCCCGCGAGGTCGTAGACGGAGTCCAGCCACACGGCCCGGTTGAGAGCGGTCTCAGCCGTGGCCTGCACGTGGTCCAACGAGGACAACGGCGCGGGCACGTCCGCGACGTCCACGAGGATCTGGCGCAGCACGTCGGTGTGGTCGCGCACACCGGACACCCCGAACTCCGCGCGGTACGCGCCGACCAGGCCGGGGGCGATGCGGTAACGATCACCTGAAGATTCGGCGTCGTCGCCCAGGGCCTTCAGCAGGTCCTGCACGGTGCGGCGGGGTACCGCGGGCAGGCGCACGAGTTCTGCCAGCGGGTGCCAGTCCTCGCTGAGCAGGGACAACACCTCGCGGAGCTTGCGGGCGTGCACGCCGCGTTCCGCCACCAACTGCCGGACCTGATCGATCGTCACAAGCGGTAAACCATACGGGCTGTCACATCGTGGAACGCTGTGCCGGGGTACGCCGAACGAGTTAAGGTCTTTGGGATCTACATCCAGGGCGGTCCGAATCGGGGAGACCGTCACGACCGGAGGGATCCGAAGGGTGATCGAGTTCCGGGCCGTAACCAAGCGGTTCGAGGACGGGACCATCGCTGTCGACGAGCTCGACCTCACGGTCGAGGCGGGCACCATCACGGTGTTCGTCGGTCCTTCCGGCTGTGGCAAGACGACGTCCCTGCGCATGGTCAACCGCATGATCGACCCCACGTCGGGCACGATCCTGGTGGACGGCAAGGACGTCCTCACCGTTGATCCGCCCACGCTGCGGCGCGGCATCGGCTACGTGATCCAGCAGGCGGGGCTGTTCCCGCACCGGACCGTGCTGGACAACATCGCGACCGTCCCCCTTCTGTCCGGTTGGGACAAACGCAAGGCGCGCACCAGGGCCGCCGAGTTGCTGGAGATCGTCGGGCTCGACCCGAACTTCGGCAAGAGGTACCCGGCTCAGCTCTCCGGTGGGCAGCAGCAACGCGTCGGGGTCGCCCGCGCGCTCGCGGCCGACCCGCCCGTGCTGCTGATGGACGAGCCCTTCAGCGCCGTCGACCCGGTGGTGCGCGAGGACCTGCAGAACGAACTCCTCCGCCTGCAGGCGGAACTCGACAAGACGATCGTGTTCGTGACGCACGACATCGACGAGGCGCTCAAGCTCGGCGAACGCGTCGCGGTGTTCCAGAAGGGCGGGCACCTCGCGCAGTACGCGAAGCCGCAGGAGCTGCTGAGCGCGCCCGCCAACGACTTCGTCGCGTCGTTCGTCGGCAGGGACCGCGGCTACCGCACCCTCACGTTCCTGCACGCGGAAGTGCCCGTTCACCCCGTCGCGACGGCGAAGCTCGGCGAGCGGATCACGGTCACGGACTGGACGCTGGTCGTCGACGAGCAGAACCGGCCCAAGGGCTGGTTGTCCGGTGTGGACGGTGAGGTCGAGGTGAACGAACGGGACCTCGTCTCCGGCGGTTCGCTCTACGACGGCAGCAGCCTCAGGGGCGCACTCGACGCGGCGCTGAGCTCGCCGTCCGCTCTCGGCGTGGTGGTCGACGACGCCGGCGCGGTCTCCGGCGTGGTCAGGGCCGACGACGTGATCCAGGCGCTTGCGAAGGCCCGTGCCGCGGGTGAGGTCCCGAGGTGACCTGGATCTTCGACAACTGGGAGAGGTTCTGGGAGGTCACCGCGGTGCACCTCCGGCTCTCCGCGGTGCCGGTGCTGATCGGGTTCGTGCTCGCCATCCCGCTCGGGTGGTGGGCCAGCCGGTCGCAGACGGCGCGCACGGTGCTCTTCCCGTTCGCCAACATCCTCTTCACGATCCCGTCCATCGCGCTCATCGTGATCACGCCGGTGGTCATCGGCGTGAAGATCCTCGACGAGATCAACGTCATCGTGCCGCTGACCGTCTACACGGTCGCGCTGATGATCAGGTCCATCGCGGACGCGCTGTCCGCGGTGCCCGGCAACGTGATCGCCGCCGCGAACGCGATGGGCTACCGGCCGTTCAAGCGCTTCCTCACCGTCGACTTCCCGCTGGCGCTGCCGGTCACGATCGCGGGCCTGCGGGTCGCGACCGTGTCGAACATCAGCATGGTGAGCGTCGGCGCGCTCGTCGGGCTCGGCGGCTACGGCCAGCTCTTCACCGAGGGCTACCAGACCGACAACAGCCCGAAGGTCTTCGCGGGTCTCGTCGGGACGGTCGTGCTGGCGGTCCTCGCGGACGGTCTGCTGTTGCTCGTCGGACGGCTGCTCACGCCGTGGGCACGGGTGGGGAGGTGAGCTGAGCATGGGTGGCTGGCTCTTCGATCCCGCGCACTGGTCCGGCACGACCGGGATTCCGGTGCGGTTGCTGGAACATCTCGGCTACACGTTGCTGACGTTGCTCATCGCCGCGGTCATCGCGATCCCGCTCGGCGCGTTCGTCGGGCACACCGGCAAGGGCGGGTTCGTGATCGTCGGACTCTCCAACGCGCTGCGGGCGCTGCCGACCACGGCGGTGCTGATCCTCGTCGTGCTGTGGGCGGGCCTCGGCGACTTCCCGGTGTACGTGGCGCTGGTGCTGCTGGCGATCCCGCCGATCATGGCCGGCACGTACGCGGGCGTCCGGGCGGTCGACCCGTCCGCCGTCGACGCCGCGCGGGGCGTGGGCATGCGCGAGTCGGGT
The DNA here is from genome assembly GCF_030269365.1 of Lentzea sp. NBRC 102530. Classification (GTDB taxonomy): domain Bacteria; phylum Actinomycetota; class Actinomycetes; order Mycobacteriales; family Pseudonocardiaceae; genus Lentzea. Next base: position 70,413 of record NZ_BSTF01000014.1, on the reverse strand, counting down.
GTGCTGCTGCAGGTGGAGATCCCGAACGCGCTTCCGTTGATCTACGGCGGTTTCCGCGGTGCCGCGCTGCAGGTGGTCGCCACGGCCACCATCGCGGCCTACACCGGCGCCGGTGGACTGGGCAGGTTCGTCTTCGACGGCCTCGCCCTGCAGGATTTCGGTCAGATGCTCGCCGGCGCGGTGCTCGTGGCACTGCTCGCCGTTCTCGTCGACCTGGGGTTCGCCGGCCTGCAACGGCTGACGGTGTCGCCCGGGCTGCGTCCAGTGGGAACCGGAGGAAAGAATTGACTTCGTCTCCCTCGTGAGAAGGAGAATCCTACGGCTTGCGCCCCAGGGCTTTCTGCTTCGCTGCCGACCGCCCCGACCGGGAAGGTTCCCGTTGAGGTCTCACACCGGCTCCACAGACCGACACCGCCAGTCCGGCGGCCAGGATGTTGCGTGCCGCGTTCACGTCCCGATCATGGGTTGCACCACAGGCACAGGTCCACGCACGGACGTGCAACGGCAATCCAGCGGCGAGCGCCCCGCACTCCGAGCACAGCTTGGAGGACGGGAACCAGCGGTCGACCACGACCACCTCACGGCCGTACCAGTCAGCCTTGTACTCCAGCATTCGCCGGAACTGCCGCCAGCCCGCGTCGCTGATCGCGCGAGCGACGCTGCGGTTGCAGACCATCGCCGATACGGCCAGATCCTCGATCACGAGCGTTTGGTTCTCGCGCACGAGTCGAGTAGTGATCTTGTGCAGGTGGTCCGTGCGTCGATCCTTCATGCGGGCGTGTATGCGACCGACCCGAGTTCGCGCCTTGGTTCGGTTGTTGCTGTCCCGCTGTTTCCGGGACAACGCGCGTTGAGCCCTCGCGAGGGCGCTCCTGTCCCTGCGCTCGTGACGGGGATTGGCGATCTTCTCTCCGGTGGAAAGACTCAGCAGGTGCTCGAGGCCGACGTCGATTCCCACCGTCGAATCGGACGCAGGCAGAGGCACCACACCAGGGTCGTCGCACAGCAGGGAAACGAACCAGCGTCCGGCTGCGTCGCGCGACACCGTGACCGTCGAGGGAACTGCGCCCGCCGGCAGCGGCCGAGACCAGCGGATCTCCAGCGGTCTGGTCATTTTCGCCATCGTCAGCGTCCCGTCGCGCCATCGGAACGCCGAGCGCGTGTACTCCGCACTGAACCGGGACTTCTTGCGCGATTTGAATCGCGGATGCCTCGCCCGCTTCGCGAAGAAGTTGGCGAAGGCGGTCTGCAGATGCCGCAGCGCTTGCTGCAGCGGCACCGACGACACCTCGTTCAGGAAAGCCAGGTCGTCGGTGCGTTTCCAGGTGGTCAGCAACGCCGACGTTGCCGCGTAGCTGACTTGTTCACGTCGTTGGGTCCACGCCTCCGCGCGGGTCTGCAACGCCAGGTTGTAGACCAAACGGACACATCCGAACGTGCGCGACAGTTCTGCCGCTTGCGTTTCGTCCGGATGGAAGCGGTACCGAAAAGCCCGCTTCACCTGCCCATTCACCGTTCACAGTGTAACGAACCGCTGTCAGTGGTCCGATTCCTCCCCGCCCTGACGGACGGGGTTTCCTCGGAGGAGTTGAAATGAAGCGCATCGCGACAGCCGTCGCTGCGGTCATGCTGTTGTCGGCGTGCGGTGGAGATCCGCTGACCGGCGGGGCGAACAACGAGCCGGCCCCGACGGACACGATCGTCGTCGGCTCCGGCAACTTCCCGGAGTCCCGCCTGCTCGCGGAGATCTACGCGGAAGCGTTGTCGGGCAAGGGTGTCAAGGTCTCCAAGAAGCTGAACATCGGCAACCGCGAGCTGTACTACAAGGGTGTGCAGGACGGCTCGATCGACCTGATCCCCGAGTACACCGGCGTGCTGCTCAAGTACATCAACAAGGACGCGCAGGAAGTCGGCGCGGACGAGGTCTACGCGGCGCTGCAGAAGGCGTTGCCCAAGGGCCTCATCGTGCTTGAGAAGTCCTCCGCCGAGGACAAGGACGCGGTCGTCGTCACCAAGCAGATCGCCGCGCAGTACAGCCTCAAGTCGATCGACGACCTCGTGCCGTACTGCAAGGACCTCGTCTTCGGCGGCCCGCCCGAGTTCCAGAGCCGCCCGGACGGCCTGCCCGGCCTGAAGGCCAAGTACGCCTGCGAGTTCAAGGAGTTCAAGGCCCTCGACGTCGGCGGCCCGCTGACCGTCGCCGGCCTCAAGGACAACACGGTGCAGGCGGCCGACCTGTTCACGACGGACGCGGCCATCAAGGCCAACGAGTTCGTGGTGCTGGAAGACCCGAAGAACGTGTTCGCCGCGCAGAACGTGCTGCCGCTGATCAACGAGAAGAAGGCGTCGCAGCAGGTCCGCGACACCCTCAACGCCATCTCGAAGAAGCTCGACACCAAGCAGCTGCTGGAGCTCAACCAGAAGCTGTCGTCGCCGGACAAGCCGGAGCCGGAGAAGGTCGCCAAGGAGTGGCTGGCCTCCGCGGGCATCTGACCCGGAGCTGAGCAGCGCCGGTCAGCGGGCATCACGCCCGCTGACCGGCGTTTTTCGTTCCCAGGCCCAGGACGTCGTGCGCCCACGAGCCGACGGCGGCGGCGATCTCCTTCGGCTTGTCCTCCGGCGCGTGGTGCCCGGCCTCGCCCAGCGCCACGACGTCGAGCGCCGCGATGTTCGCGGAGCACCAGGCCGCCAGTTCGGGTGTGATGGCGAGCGTCGGCGACCCCTCGAACGTCAGCAGCAGCTTCGGCACGTCCGCGGACGCGGCCAGCCAGGCGCCGTAGGCCTCCATCCGCCCGATGAGCGCGGGCGGCTCGCCGTCGACCGGGAGCTGCCGGATCCAGGCCAGCACCGGGCGCCTGCTCTCCCGGTCGGGGAACGGCGCGAGGTACGCGGCCATGTCCTCGTCCGAGACCGGTGTCCGCACACCACCGGTGAACGCCTGGCGCACCACGGTGTCCTGGTCCAGGACCAGTTCCTCGCCGACGCCCGGCGTGCGGAGCCGGCGCGTCCGCTCCCGTGCGGCGGGCTGGAGTTCCTCGCTGCGCAACGGCTTCAGCATCGTCTCGAAGAACGCGATGCCCGCGACGCGGGCCGGGTGGCGGGCGGCCCAGTCGAACGCCAGCGCGCCGCCCCAGTCGTGGCCGACCAGCACGACCCGGTCGAGGGCGAGCGCGTCGAACCACGCGTCGAGGTAGCGGGCGTGGTCGTCGAACGAGTAGTCGATCTCGGGCTTGCCGGAACGGCCCATCCCGATGAGGTCGGGGGCGAGGCCGCCCAGCTCGGGTAAGACGTTGCGCCAGATGTGCGACGAGGCGGGATTGCCGTGCAGGAACACGAACGGCGCGGAGCTGTGCTGCTCGTGGTGCACGGTCGAGTCGAGGACGGGGACGACGGGCATCGGGTGCTCCTAGGGCCCTGTCCTGCAAGTCTGTCGGGCGGCAGTGGCGGCCGAGGGACCCGGAGGCGGCACCGCCTCCGGCTCGCTCACCCGCGCCTGCCACCTGACAGACTCGCAGGACAGGGCCTAGTCGAGGGGGACGGCGAGCAGGGCGAGCAGTTCGCCGGAGAAGGCGGACGTGCGGTCGCCGAGCGGCGTCAGCAGCCGGTCCATCAGCGCGCGGACCGTCGCGATCGCGGGCTCGACGACCTCGAGGCCGCGCGGGGACAGGGCGAGCCGCATGGTCCGGGTGTCGACGGTGTCGCGGACCCGCGTGATGAACCCGGCGGCCTCCAGCGAGCGCGCCAGCTTCGAGACGTACAGCGGTTCCAGGCCCGTGTGGTCGGCGAGTTCGCGTTGGGAGGGCCGGTCGAGGGCCGCCAACGACGACAGCACGACGTACTGCGCGTGCGTCAGCCCGAGAGGGTCCAACGCGCGGTCAACGGCCGTCCGCCACTTCATCGCCAAACGCCACACGAGGTGCCCAGGCGTCGGTTCCGCACTGCTCATGGCAGATACGGTACATGGCTACTATGTACATGGCGACTAACCGGCGGCCACGTGCCCGCCGATCCGCACCGTCAGTTCCTCGGCCGCCTTGCGCACTTCCTTCGCCAGGTCCGGCCACACCTGGCCGCAGGGCGTGTCGCACAGGTGCCGGAACGTCAGCGTGATCGCCGCGATCGGCCGTTCCCCGTGGTCGAACACGGGCGCCGCCACGGACGCGAACCCGGCCGTGACGTACCCGTCCTCCACCGACCACCCCTGCCGCCGCTCGGCCGTCAGCAACCGGCGCAGCGCGGGCAGGTTGTGCGGGCCGCGCCCGGTCCGGTCGACGAACGCCGCCACGGACGGGAACAGCGCGCGGACCTGCGCCGGAGGCAGGAACGCCAGCATCGCGCGGCCGGAGGCGGTGAGGTGCGCGGGCAGGCGCACGCCCACGTCGGACACGATCGACTGCGGCTGGCGGGGCTGCTCGCGTACCAGGTACAACGCCTCCGCGCCGTGGAGGACGCCCAGATGCGCGACCTTTTCCATCCGGTCGGCGAGCTTGCGCAACAACGGGCGGGCGAGGCGTTCCAGCGGGTCGTGGCGCAGGTAGGCGGAGCCGAGTTCGAACGCCGCGACGCCCAGGCCGTAGCGCTTCTCCTCGGGGAAGTGGGTCGCGAAGCCCGCCTCGGTGAGTTCGGAGAGCAGGTGGTAGGTCGTCGACCTGGGGAGATTCAGCTCGCGCGCCACCGACGCCGCGGAGACCGGGCCCGGTCGGCCGGCGAGCAACCGCAGGACCGCGAGGCCTCTCCGCAGCGCGGGAACGTCACTGCTGGTGCCCACAACAGTGATTTTCCCACGTGATGCAGCCCACGCCGTTACGACATCAGGGCACACTCAACAGAACAGGCCCGAGCTGCGTCATAGGGGTGTGACGGTTTTGAAGGGGGTCGGGATTGACACCGAGTTTCGATGACTTCGTGGCAGAACAGGTGACCCCGTTGCTGCGCTACGCCACCGTGCTCACGTGCGACCCGCACCTGGCCCAGGACGTGGTCCAGGAAGTCCTGCTGCGCGCGCAGCAGAAGTGGGACCGCATCGGTTCAGTCGACCTCCCTCACGCCTACGTCAAGCGCATGGTGACCAACGAGTACCTCTCGTGGCGCCGCCGTAGAGCAGCCAAGGACGTCGCCCTCTGCATGACGACCCTGGAGTCCGTCACCCCGCCCGTCGCGGACAAGACCCATCACTACGACGAGCGGGAAGCCATGTTGCAGCGGATCGCGAAGTTACCCCGCAAACAGCGGGCCGCCGTGGTGCTCCGCTACTACGAGAACTACGAGGACTCGGAGATCGCACAGATGCTCGGTTGTGCCGAGGGAACCGTGCGCAGCCACATCTCACGTGCGCTGGCCACACTCCGCATGGACCACACGCCGGAACCCGCTGGTGTCGGGTTGCGGCTCGGGGAGGGCCTGTCGTGAACGACACCGAACAGCGGATCAAGGAGGCACTCGGCCTGCTGGCCGAACGCACTCCCCACCCGGGACCGACGCTGAACGCCCTGCGCCGCAAGCGCAAGCGGCAGCGCAACAACATCTTCCTGCTCGCCACGGCCGGGGTCGCCGCGGTCGCCGTCCTGATCTTCGCGGGCGTCATCGCCAGCGACAGGTACGTGCCGCCGAACCCGAACGACGCGGGCGCCGCGCTGGTGCCGGCCGTGCCGGGAGCGCTGAAGTACCAGCCGCACTGGCTGCCGGAAGGGTTCGTCGAGGGTGGACGCACCGTCCAGGACGGCGTGACGACCAGGGTGTGGGTGCCGGAAGGGTCGCCGAGGAATGCCGCGAGCAACGGCGACAAGTCGATCGAGCTGGCCAGCGGCGCGAACCACGCGGAGACCGGCGGGTGGCAGGACGTCTCCGTCCGCGGCCTGCAGGGCAAGGCCAGGGTGGTGGACCTGCCCGCAGGTACCACCGCCGAGGTCCGGTGGAAGGCCCAGGACGCCCTCGTCGTCAGCGTCCGGGGCGTCAGCGGGGACCTGCGCGAGACGGCGCTGCGCATCGCCGATTCGGTGCGGGCCGACTCGAAGGACGTCTTCCAGCCGCCGTTCCGGCTGGCCGGCAAGCCGGCGACCGAGTTCTGGGGCGCCGCGGCCGACGAGTGGGTCGCGGACATCGAGACCGAACGAGCGCGGGTGGAGGTGTTCTCCGGTGTCGTGAGGTTCCAGGGGCGAGAAACACCGATCGCGGTGCGCGGCAAGCAGGGCTTCGTGGAGGACGGCGGGCTCGGCGTCCAAGAGGGGGAAGTCGGGATCATCGTGCATCCGGTGAACGGCACGCCGGTCGAAGAGCTCGTCGAGATCGCGAACCAGGTGGAACTCCTCCAGGCCGACACGGGCTGGATCCGCAAGAGGTAGCCCGTCTGGCATCCCAGACACCATCCTCCGCTCCGGGGTCGCTGAGTCGGCTCCGGAGCGGTCTGATGTCTGCATGCGACAACCGGTGGAGCTGGGTCCGAAGCCTCTGACCCTCGAGGACGTTCATGCCGTCGCCCGCGACGGCGCCCCGGTGGAGATCACCGCGGCGGCCCGTGAGGCGGTCACCACCGCCCGCGGCCACATCGAACAGCTCGCCACGGCCGAACGCCCCACCTACGGCGTCTCGACCGGGTTCGGCGCGCTCGCCGTCCGGCACATCCCGCCGGACCGCCGTGCCCAGCTGCAGCGGTCGCTGATCCGCTCGCACGCCGCGGGTTCCGGGCCCGAGGTCGAACGCGAGGTCGTCCGGGCGCTGATGCTGCTGCGCCTGCGCACGCTCTCCACCGGCCACACCGGTGTTCGCCTGTCCACTGTGGACGCCATGGCCGGGATGCTGAACGCCGGCATCACGCCGGTCGTGCACGAGTTCGGGTCGCTCGGCTGTTCGGGTGACCTCGCGCCGCTCAGCGCCAACGCCCTCGCGCTCATGGGTGAGGGCATGGTCCGCAACGCGGACGGCGAGCTCGTCACCGCCGCCGAGGCCCTCGCAGCCGCCGGCATCGAACCGGTGCAGCTGGCCGAGAAGGAAGGCCTCGCGCTGATCAACGGCACCGACGGCATGCTCGGCATGCTGTCGCTGGCGATCGCCGACCTGACGAAGCTGCTGGACATCGCGGACCTCACCGCCGCGATGAGCGTCGAGGCCCTGCTGGGCACCGACCGCGTCTTCGAACCGGAGCTGCACGCGCTGCGCCCGCACCCCGGCCAGAACCTGTCCGCGGCCCGGATGCTCGCGTTCCTGCGGGACTCCGAGATCGTCGCCTCGCACCGCGGCCCGGACTGCACCCGCGTGCAGGACGCGTACTCGCTGCGCTGCTCACCGCAGGTGCACGGCGCGGCCCGCGACACCGTGGCGTACGCCGCGACGGTGGCCGACCGCGAGCTGGCGTCCGTGATCGACAACCCCGTCGTGCTGGCGGACGGCCGGGTCGAGTCCAACGGCAACTTCCACGGCGCCCCGGTGGCCTACGCGCTCGACTTCCTGGCCATCCCGCTCGCGGACGTGGCCTCGATCGCCGAGCGCCGCACCGACCGCATGCTCGACGTCTCCCGCTCGCACGGCCTGCCGCCGTTCCTCGCCGACGACCCCGGCGTCGACTCCGGCCACATGATCGCCCAGTACACGCAGGCGGCGATCGTGTCCGAGCTCAAGCGCCTCGCGGTGCCGGCGTCCGTCGACTCCATCCCGTCCTCCGCCATGCAGGAGGACCACGTGTCGATGGGCTGGTCCGCCGCCCGCAAGCTGCGCAAGGCCGTGGACGGGCTCACCACCGTGCTGGCCATCGAACTGCTCACCGCCGCGCGGGCGCTCGACCTGCGCGCGCCCCTCAAGCCCGCCCCCGCGACGGCCGCCGCCGTGGCGAAGCTGCGCGAGACCGTCCAGGGCCCCGGCCCGGACCGCCACCTCGCGCCCGAGATCGCCGCCGCCGAGGCCCTCATCCGAAGTGGAGCCCTGTAATGGTCGTACGCGCTGATCGCGGCACCGAACTGACCGCGAAGAACTGGTCCACCGAGGCCGCGCTGCGGATGTTCCACAACAACCTCGACCCGGACGTCGCCGAGCGTCCCGAGGACCTCGTCGTCTACGGCGGCACCGGCAAGGCCGCGCGCGACTGGCCGTCGTTCGACGCCATCACCCGCGAGCTGAAGAACCTCGAAGCCGACGAGACGCTGCTGGTGCAGTCCGGCCGCCCGGTCGGCGTCATGCGCACGAACGAGTGGGCGCCGCGCGTGCTCATCGCGAACTCGAACCTCGTGCCGGACTGGGCGAACTGGCCCGAGTTCCGCCGCCTGGAGGCCGAGGGCCTCACCATGTACGGCCAGATGACCGCCGGGTCGTGGATCTACATCGGCACCCAGGGCATCCTGCAGGGCACCTTCGAGACGTTCGCCGCCGTCGCCACCAAGCGCTTCAACGGCACGCTGCGCGGCACCCTCACGGTCACCGCGGGCCTCGGCGGCATGGGTGGCGCGCAGCCGCTCGCCGTCACGATGAACGAGGGCGTCGCGCTCTGCGTCGAGGTCGATCCGCATCGCGCCCAGCGCCGCCTGGAGACCCGCTACCTCGACGAGATCGCCGAGGACCTGGACAGCGCCATCGAGCGCGTGCTGGCCGCCAAGGCCGCCGGTGAGGCCGTGTCCGTCGGTGTCGTGGGCAACGCGGCGGAGATCCTGCCGGAACTGCTGCGCCGTGAGGTCGCCGTCGACATCGTCACGGACCAGACCTCCGCGCACGACCCGCTGGCGTACCTGCCGGTCGGCGTCTCGCTGGAGGAGTGGCAGGACTACGCGGCCGCCAAGCCGGAGGAGTTCACCGAGCGCGCCCGCAGGTCGATGGCCGACCACGTCGAGGCCATGGTCGGGTTCCTGGACCGCGGCGCCGAGGTGTTCGACTACGGCAACTCGATCCGCGGTGAGGCCCAGCTCGGCGGCTACGAGCGCGCGTTCGCGTTCCCCGGCTTCGTGCCCGCCTACATCCGCCCGCTGTTCTGCGAGGGCAAGGGCCCGTTCCGCTGGGCCGCGCTGTCCGGCGACCCGGCCGACATCGCGAAGACCGACGCCGCGATCCTCGAGCTGTTCCCGGAGAACGAGCAGCTGCACCGGTGGATCAAGATGGCCGGTGAGCGCGTCGAGTTCCAGGGCCTGCCCGCCCGCATCTGCTGGCTCGGCTACGGCGAACGGCACCTCGCGGGCCTCAAGTTCAACGAGATGGTCGCCTCCGGCGAGCTGTCGGCACCGATCGTCATCGGCCGCGACCACCTCGACTGCGGTTCGGTCGCGTCCCCGTACCGCGAGACCGAGGCGATGGCCGACGGGTCCGACGCGATCGCGGACTGGCCGCTGCTCAACGCCCTGGTCAACACGGCTTCCGGGGCCACCTGGGTGTCGCTGCACCACGGTGGCGGCGTCGGCATCGGCCGCTCGATCCACGCCGGTCAGGTGACGGTCGCGGACGGCACCGAGCTGGCCGCGCAGAAGATCGAGCGCGTGCTCACGAACGACCCCGGCATGGGCGTCATCCGGCACGTGGACGCCGGGTACGACGAAGCGAAGACCGTGGCTGCGGACAAGGGCGTCCGCATTCCGATGGAGGGCTGATGCTCGACCAGATCGCGGACGTCGGCAGGGACCCGAAGCGCGGCGGTTACTCGCGCCACGGGTACGGCAAGCCCGAACTGGAGCTGAGGCACTGGTTCGTGGAACAGGCGGTCCGGCGCGGTCTCAACGTGGAGACCGACCAGAACGGCAACCTCTGGGCCTGGTGGGGTGAGCGCGGCGACAACGCGCTCATCACCGGCAGCCACCTCGACTCGGTGCCGGGCGGCGGCGCGTTCGACGGCCCGCTCGGCGTGACGTCGGCGTTGGAAGCCGTGGACCTGTTGCAAGCCAAGGGCTTCACGCCCGGCCGGCCGTTCGCGATCACGGTCTTCGCCGAGGAGGAGGGTGGCCGGTTCGGCGTCGCGTGCCTCGGGTCGCGCCTGCTCACCGGCGCCCTCCCGGCCGAGAAGGCGTTGGGGCTCAAGGACCCGGACGGCATCACGCTGGCCGAGGCCATGAAGTCCGCGGGCTACGACCCGGACCTGGTCGGCCGCGACGACAAGGCGCTCAAGCGCATCGGTCAGTTCGTCGAGCTGCACGTCGAGCAGGGCCGGGGGCTCACGGTCCCGGTCGGCGTGGCGTCCAGCATCCTCGCGCACGGCCGGTGGCGGTTCACGTTCTCCGGCGAGGGCAACCACGCCGGGGCGACGTTGATCGAGGACCGCCACGACCCGATGCTCCCGGCGTCCCAGCTCGTCCTCGCCGCCAGGAAGGCGGCCAGGGGTGGCGGTCGTGCCACCGTGGGAAGGCTCGTCCCCAACCCCGGTGGCACCAACGTCATCGCGTCCACTGTGGACGTCTGGCTGGACGCGCGGGACAGCGACGACGCGCGCACGCGTGCGATGGTCGCGGAGATCTCCGAGGCGGCTCATCAGGCCGCCAAGGAGGAGGGGTGCGAGCTGCGGATCACCGAGGAGTCCTACGGCGACACGGTGTACTTCGACAGCGCGCTGCGGGACGACATCGCCGGAGCGCTGGGTGGCGTTCCGGCGCTGCCGACGGGCGCGGGCCACGACGCGGGCATCCTCGCCGCGCACGTGCCGACGGCGATGTTGTTCGTGCGCAACCCCACCGGCGTGAGCCACGCGCCGGAGGAGTTCGCCGAGCAGGCCGACGTCGACGAGGGCGTGCGGGCACTGGCCGCCACGATCGAACACCTCGGCTCGTGAACTTCTGGTGCGAGCGGGCCTGGTTGCCCGCCGGGCTCGCCGAGCGCGTCCTGATCAGGGTCGAGAACGGCACGATCTCGTCGGTGTCCACTGTGGACACGATTCCGCTGGGCGTCCGGCGGTTGCACGGCATCGTCGTGCCGGGCTTCGCGAACGCCCATTCGCACGCGTTCCACCGGGCGTTGCGCGGCCGGACGCACGACGGCGGCGGCACGTTCTGGACGTGGCGCGAAGGCATGTACGCGCTGGCTTCCCGGCTGACTCCGCAGTCGTACTACCGGCTGGCCCGCGCGGTCTACGGCGAGATGGCGCTCGCGGGCGTCTCGGCCGTCGGCGAGTTCCACTACGTGCACGACAGGTCGAACGAGTTCGGGTACGCGCTGCGCGAGGCGGCGGCGGACGCGGGCATCCGGTTGACGTTGCTCGACACCTGCTACCTCGCGGGCGGCATCGACCAGCCCGTGAACGAGGTGCAGCAACGCTTCTCCGACGGCACCGCCGAGGCGTGGGCGTCGCGCGTGGCCGAGCTGAAGTCCGACGACGTGATGCGCGTCGGTGCCGCGATCCACTCCGTCCGGGCCGTGCCGCGGGCGGAGCTCTCCGTGGTGGCGCAGGCGTTCCCGGACGCGCCGCTGCACGTGCACCTGTCCGAGCAGCCCGCCGAGAACGAGGCGTGCCTCGCCGCGTACGGCCTGACGCCGACCGCGTTGCTGCACGAAGCCGGTGCGCTCTCGCCGCGCACGACGGCCGTCCACGCCACGCACCTCACGCCCGAGGACATCGCTCTGCTGGGCGAGCACGGCACCGGCGCGTGCTTCTGCCCGACCACCGAAGCGGACCTCGCCGACGGCATCGGCCCGGCCAGGGAACTGGCCGACGCCGGCAGCCCGCTGTCGCTCGGCAGCGACCAGCACGCGGTGATCGACCCGCTGCTGGAGTCCCGCGCGCTGGAGCACAACGAGCGGTTGAGGACGGGTCAGCGCGGCCGGTTCACGCCCGCGGAGCTGATGGAAGCCGCCACGAGGCACTCCGCGCTCGGCTGGGACGGCGGCCGGATCGGACCGGGCGCGCCGTGCGACCTCGTGGCCATCAGCTGCTCGACGCCACGCACCGCGGGTTCGTTGCCGCAGCAGGTCCTGCTGTCCGCGACGGCGTCCGATGTGGACACCGTGGTGGTCGGCGGGCGGGTGGTCGCGGCCGGAGGCGTGCACGAGACTTTGGGGGACGTCGGCAGGCTGCTGGCGGACGCGATCGAGGAGCTGTGGGCATGAGCGTGCTGATCACCGGCATCGGTGAGCTGACCACGAACACCGAGGTCAGCGGCGACGCGCTGGTCGTCGACGGCGACCGGGTCGCCTGGGTCGGTGACTCGGGCAGTGCTCCGGCGGCCGACGAACGGGTCGACGTCGAGGGCCGCGCGGTGCTGCCCGGCTGGGTCGACAGCCACACCCACCTGGTGTTCGCGGGCGACCGCACCGCCGAGTTCGGTGCGCGGATGGCGGGCAAGCCGTACACCGCGGGCGGCATCGCCGTGACGGTGAACGCGACGCGGGCGGCGTCCGACGAGGAACTGGCCGCCGTCGTCCGCAAGCACGTCGCCGAGGCGTTGCGGCAGGGCACGACGTTCGTCGAGACCAAGACCGGCTACGGCCTGAACGTCGCGGACGAGGTGCGCTCGGCCCGCATCGCCGCCGAGCACGCCGACGAGGTCACGTTCCTCGGCGCGCACCTGGTGCCTCCGGGGGCCGACGCCGACGAGTACGTCGACCTGGTCCGCGGCGAGATGCTCGACGCCGTCGCACCCCTCGTGCGCTGGGCCGACGTGTTCTGCGAGAAGGGCGCGTTCGACTACGACCAGTCGAAGGCCGTGCTCGTGGCCGCGCAGCAGAAGGGCCTCGGCCTGCGCGTGCACGGCAACCAGCTCGGCGAGGGCCCCGGCGTGCGGCTGGCCGTCGAACTCGGGGCCGCGTCGGTGGACCACTGCACCTACCTGTCCACCGAGGACGTCGACGCGCTGGCGTCGTCGGACACGGTCGCCACGCTGCTCCCGGCGTGCGACCTCTCGACCCGCCAGTCGCTGCCGCCCGCCCGCGCCCTGCTCGACGCCGGTGCGACGGTGGCGCTCGCCAGCAACTGCAACCCCGGCTCGTCGTACACCTCGTCGATGGCGTTCTGCGTGACGACAGCGGTCCTGCAGATGCGGATGACCGTCGAGGAGGCGGTCTGGGCGGCCACGGCGGGCGGCGCGCAGGCGTTGCGACGGGACGACGTCGGCGTCATCCGGCCTGGTGCGCGAGCTGATCTGCACGTCCTGGACGCGCCCTCGATCACCCATCTGGCCTACCGTCCTGGGGTGCCGTTGACGCACTCGGTGTGGCGTCAGGGGCAACGCGCCATTTGAGACAGCCGTCTCGTTACCCGACCTGTGGGTCTATTGGCGGAAGGTGCGGGGCCGTACGGTGTCCCCGTGGTGGATTTCGCGGAGGCCCTGACGAAAGCCGTCGACAACAGCGGCCTCAGTCTCGAACGCATCCAGCACCACCTGGCCGCGCGCGGCATGCAGGTGAGCATCTCCACGCTCAGCTACTGGCGCCGCGGCCGCAGCAGGCCGGAGCGCCCCGAGTCGCTGAAGGTCGTCGCGGCGCTGGAGGAACTGCTCGAGCTCGGTGAGGGCTTCCTGACCGACCGGCTGGGCGACAAGCGGCCACGCGGGCGTTGGGTGGACCAATCACTGTCCCTCGAGGACATGTGGGACTCGCGCGCGACGGACCTCGGCGAGGTCATGTCGCGGATCGAACGGCTGCAGCCGACCGCGAACACGTACCTGAGCGTGCAGGACCGGCTGCTCGTCGGGCCGGATCGCCGGGAGGTCTCGACCCACGTCACAGGCGTGGTCCAAGCCCTGGAGGACGGCGTCGACCGGTTCCTCGCGATCCAGCTGGCCGACGCGACGGACCTCGGCGTGCCGTCGATCGAGGCGGGACCGCCGTGCCGGCTCGGGAGGGTGCGCGGGGAGGACTCGACGGGGTTCCTCGTCGCGGAGATCCTCTTCGACCGGATGCTGCGCGCGGGGGAGACGGCACTCATCGACTACACGGTCCGGATGAGACCCGGCGCCCAGAGCGAGGTGTGCGACCGGAGGTTCCTGCGTCCGGTGAACGACTACACGTTGCAGATCGACTTCCACCCGGACGCGGTGCCGGCGCGGTGCTTCCAGTTCGCGCGGCCCTCGTTGCACGAGCCGGAGACGGCGCTGAACGACCTGTGGATCGGGACGACGGCGTCGACGCACATCCACGTGCGGAACTCGAAGCCCGGGATCTATGGAGTGCGGTGGGAGTGGGAGTAGCCGCTACTCCCACTCCCACCGCAAGCGCCCCCAGTCGAAAAGATGCGCTGGCCGAGCCGCATTCGGCCGTGGCATCAAGGGCGCCCAGGATGGCCGTCGCCGCTGCAGGGTGGCGGCGACGGCAGGTTCCTAGACCTTCAGGAGCAGGTTCGGCGAACCCGTCCTGATGTCGGTCAGCTTGTTCGGCGTGGCCGCGCCGACCAGGGCGTTGCGCACCTGGGCGGGCGTCGCGGACGGGTTGGCGCTCAGGTAGAGCGCGGCCGCTCCGGCGACGTGCGGGGAGGCCATCGACGTGCCGCCCATGGACCGCGTGCCCGTGTCGGTGCTGTGGGAAGCGCTCACGATGTCGCTGCCCGGTGCCCAGATGTCGAGGCACGTGCCCCAGTTCGACGAGCCGGCCGTCCAGATCGAACGCTTGTCGTCGCGGTCGGACGCGCCGACGGTGATCGCCTCCGGCGTGCGGGCCGGGGTGAAGTTGCAGGAGTCCTGGCCGCTGTTGCCACCCGCGAGCACGTAGGTGAAGCCCGCGCTGATCGACCGCCTGACGGCGTTCTCCAGCGAGGCGTTCGTGCCGCTGCCGCCGAGGCTCATGTTGACGACGGCGGGCTTCTTGCCGTTGGCCGTCACCCAGTCGATGCCGCGGATGATCGTGTCCCACGGGCCGCTGCCGTTGCAGTCGAGCACGCGGACGCCGACCAGCTTGGCCTTCTTGGCGACGCCGTAGGTCTTGCCGCCGACCGTGCCGGCGACGTGCGTGCCGTGGCCCTGGCAGTCCTGCGCGACGGAGTCGTTGTCGATGAAGTCGTAACCGTCGGTGGCCCGGCCCTCGAATTCGGAATGCGTTTTCCTGATTCCGGTGTCGAGAACGTACGCGTTCACGTTCGACGCGGTGTTCGGGTAGGTGTACGACTTGCTGAGCGGCAGGTTCGCCTGGTCGATCCGGTCGAGGCCCCAGACGGGGTTCGACTGCGTGGCCTGGATCGTGGCGACCGTGTTGCGCTCGACGAATTCGACGTCCGGGTCGGCGGCGAGCCTGCGAGCCTGGCGGTCGGACATTCCGGTGACCGAGAACCCGTTCAGCGCGGCGCTGTAGGTGTACTTCACCTTGCCCTGGTAGCGGGACGCCAACGCGCTGGCAGGGGTGCGCGCTCCGTCCTTCAGCACCACGATGTAGCTGCCCTCGACCGCCTGCGTGCCCGAGCCGGGCAGAACTGCTTCCTCAGCGATCGCGGTGGGCGTCCACATCGCCGTGGAAGCGATGCCCAATGCCGCGGCGATGGCGACATGACGCCGAAGTGCCATGGGTTCCTCCTGGCAGGGAATGAACTGGGGAACACGAAGAAACTAACGCGAGTTGTGCGCTGGATAACAGGTTCGAAACTTCTGTTTTCAATACTGTCAAAACTGTGGCGACACCGTTTTCCAGTACGCGCTGTGCTTGGGCGGGCCGGATTCGATCACGGGCCGTAGCATTTGCTTTGTGCCGGAATTCGCGGAGGCGTTGACGAGGGCCGTGGAGGCGAGCGGCCTCAGCCTGGAGCGGATCCAGCACCACCTGGAGGCGCGCGGCGTGCAGGTGAGCCTGTCGACGCTGTCGTACTGGCGGCGCGGCCGGAGCCGTCCGGAACGCCCGGAGTCGTTGCACGCCGTGGCCGTTCTCGAAGAGGTCCTGTCGGTGCCCCGGGGCGCGTTGACCGGCCGGCTGGGGGCTCGCCGGCCGCGCGGCCGCTGGGTGGACCGGGCCACCGCACTGGAGGGCATCTGGCAGGAGGCCGCCCTCGACCTGGGCCGCGCCATCGCCCGCGTCGACCACCTCACCGCGGCCCCGGCGCGCTACCTCACCGTGCGGGACGTGACCGTGATCGGCCCCGACCGCCGCGAGACCGAGATGCGCACCAGCGCCGTCATCGAGGCGTTCGAGGACGGCGTCGACCGCATCCTCGTCTCGCGCTCCGCGGACCTCACCGACCTGTCCGCGGGCGAGGTCCACGCGCTGAAGTCGTGCCGCCTCGGCCGAGTCCGCCGCGACGAGGAGCACAAGCTGATCGTCGCCGAGGTCATCCTCGACCGCGTGCTGCGCGCGGGCGACACCGCGCTGGTCGACCTCCGCTACACCTCCGACCCCGGCGCCGACAGCTTCACCGCGGACCGCGGCTTCGTCCGCCCGTTGCGCGACTACGTGCTGGAGGTCGAGTTCCACCCGGACGCGGTTCCGGTGCGCTGCCACGGTTTCAGCCGCGTTTCCGCCGACGGCCCGCTCGTCGACGGCGGCGAACTGTGGATCGGCAGCTCCGCGTCAGCGCACCTGGTCGTGCGCGAGGCGCAGCCCGGTTCCGTGCACGGCATCCGGTGGGAATGGCGGTAGCTGGAGCAACTCCACGTGGCGACGGGCCTCGCCGAGGGGCAGGGTGGGGACCATGGAGTACACGAACCTCGGCCGCAGCGGCCTGTCCGTCTCCCGCCTGTGCCTCGGCACGATGAACTTCGGTCCCGAGACGACCGAGGACGACAGCCACGCGATCATGGACCGCGCCCACGAGCACGGCCTGAACTTCTTCGACACGGCCAACGTCTACGGCTGGAAGATGGGCGAGGGCGTCACCGAGAACATCATCGGCCGCTGGTTCGCCAAGGGCGGCACCCGCCGCGAGCGCACCGTCATCGCCACCAAGCTCTACGGCAGCATGGGCGAGTGGCCCAACGAGACCAAGCTCTCGGCCCTGAACATCCGCCGGGCCTGCGACGCCTCGCTGAAGCGCATGCAGACCGACTACATCGACCTCTACCAGATGCACCACGTGGACCGCGCGACGCCGTGGGACGAGATCTGGGAGGCCTTCTCCGTCCTGCGCCAGCAGGGCAAGGTCATCTACTTCGGCTCCTCGAACTTCGCCGGCTGGCACATCGCCCAGGCCGCGGAGGCCGCTCGCACCCGCGGCTTCCTCGGGCTGGTCTCCGAGCAGTCCATCTACAACCTGCTCAACCGGTACGTCGAGCTCGAGGTCCTGCCCGCCGCCCGCCACTACGGCCTGGGCGTCATCCCGTGGTCGCCCCTGCAGGGCGGCCTGCTGGGTGGCGTGCTGCGCAAGCAGCGCGAGGGCGGCGCGTCCCGGTCGCTGGCCGAGCACCAGCAGAAGGTGCTGACGCGCAACCAGGAATCCGTTGAGGCGTACGAGAAGCTGTGCGCCGACCTCGGCGAGGACCCGGCCAACGTGGGTCTTGCCTGGCTGCTGCACCAGGAAGGGGTGACGGCGCCGATCATCGGGCCGCGCACCATCGAGCAGCTCGACAACTCGTTGCGGGCGGCGGAGCTGAAGCTCGACGCCGATGTGCTGGCGAAGCTGGACGAGCTGTTCCCGGCACCGGGGCCGAACGGCTCGAAGCCGGCACCGGAGGCCTACGCCTGGTAGACCAATCCCCGGCCTCCCGGCCGCACGCGGGGACCTTTCGTTCGCGTGGAGTGCGCGAAGAGGCCCCGCGTGCGGTCAGAACAGCGAGTGGCGGATTGATGCTGCTTCGCGGTGCCTAGTCCTCGAAGTCGTCGTCATCGCGCGCGAGGAACGTCGCGAAGCGCTCGATCGGCGTCTCGAACTCCGGGTTGGCGTCGACGAACTCGCGCAGCTTGTCCGCGAGCCACGCGAAGGAGACCTCCTCCTCGCCGCGCCGCTTCTCCAGCTCTTCGATGCCGCGATCGGTGTGGTACATGGCAGAACTCCTGTGAGGGCTTGAGAAAGCGAACCGCCGGACCCCTGCGGAGGAATCCGGCGGCTCGTTCGGTCAACCGAGGCTCACTCGAACGCGCGCGTGATGATCTCGCGCTGCTCGACCTCGTGCACCTTGCTCGAACCGGCCGACGGCGCGGCCATCGGACGGCGCGACACGCGGCGGACGGTGCCGAGGTGCTCCGGGAGGAGTTCCGGCAGGGCCAGGCCGTAGAACGGCCACGCGCCCTGGTTCGCCGGCTCCTCCTGCACCCAGCGGACGTCCTTCGCGTTCGGGTAGCGCTCCAGGGTCTCGGTCAGCTTGCGGGCCGGGACCGGGTAGAGCTGCTCGACGCGCACGATCGCCACGTCGCCGCCGCCGCGCTTCTCGCGCTCGGCGTGCAGCTCGTAGGAGATCTTGCCGCTGCACAGCAGGACCTTCGTGACCGCGTTCGGGTCCTTGATCGTCGGGTCGTCCATCACCGAGTGGAAGCGGTCGTCGGTGAACTCGGCCGTGCTGCTGACGGCGGCCTTGAGGCGCAGCATCGACTTCGGCGTGAACACCACGAGCGGCCGGTCGACGCCGTCGAGGGCGTGGCGGCGCAGCAGGTGGAAGTAGTTCGCCGGGGTCGACGGCACCGCGACGGTCATGGAGCCCTCGGCGCACAGCTGCAGCCAGCGCTCGATGCGGCCCGACGTGTGGTCGGGGCCCTGGCCCTCGTGGCCGTGCGGCAGCAGGATCACGACGTCGGAACGCTGACCCCACTTGGCCTCACCGGACGAGATGAACTCGTCGATGATCGGCTGCGCGCCGTTGACGAAGTCACCGAACTGCGCCTCCCACAGGACCAGTGCCTGCGGGTTCGCGACCGAGTAACCGTACTCGAAGCCGAGCGCGGCGAACTCCGACAGCACCGAGTCGTAGACCATGAACTTGCCCTGGTCGTCCGACAGGTTCTGCAGCGGCGTGTAGTCCTCGCCCGTCTTGCGGTCGATCAGGGTCGCGTGGCGCTGCACGAACGTGCCGCGGCGCGAGTCCTGGCCGGCCAGACGGATGTTGCGGCCCTCGATCGCGAGCGAACCGAAGGCGAGCAGCTCGGCGAACGCCCAGTCGATGCCGCCCTCGCGCGCCATCTTGGCGCGGCGGTCGAGCACCGGCTTGACGCGCGCGTGCGGCGTGAAGCCCTCCGGCAGGTTCACGTGGGCGTCGGCGATGTGCTCCAGCACCTCACGGGTGATGTGCGTGGGCAGCTTCGCCGGGATCTGCTGCTCGGCCTCCACCGACGGGCTGACCGTCACCGGGTGCTTCTCGAGCTCGCGGACCTCGTTGAAGACGTGCTCCAGCTGGCTGGAGAAGTCCTGCAGCGCCTTCTCGGCCTCTTCGACCGTGATGTCGCCGCGGCCGATCAGGGACTCGGTGTAGGTCTTGCGCACCGAGCGCTTCTGGTCGATCACGTCGTACATCGCCGGCTGCGTCATCGAGGGGTCGTCGCCCTCGTTGTGGCCGCGGCGGCGGTAGCAGACCATGTCGATCACGACGTCCTTGTGGAACGCCTGGCGGTACTCGACGGCCAGCTTCGCGACCCAGTAGCAGGCCTCGGGGTCGTCGCCGTTCACGTGGAAGACCGGCGAACCGATCATCTTCGCGACGTCGGTCGAGTACTTCGAGGACCGCGAGTGCTCCGGCGCGGTCGTGAAGCCGACCTGGTTGTTCACGACGATGTGCACGGTGCCACCGGTGCGGTAGCCGCGCACGAGCGCCAGGTTCAGCGTCTCGGCGACGACGCCCTGGCCCGCGAACGCCGCGTCACCGTGCAGGGCGACCGGCAGGACGGGGAAGAAGTCGCCGCCCTTGTCGAGCATGTCCTGCTTGGCGCGGACGATGCCCTCGAGGACCGGGTCGACCGCCTCGAGGTGCGACGGGTTCGCCGTCAGCGACACCTTGGTCTCGCCGTCGCCGAACATCCGGAAGTACTTGCCCTCGGCACCGAGGTGGTACTTCACGTCGCCGGAGCCGTGCGCCTGACCGGGGTCGAGGTTGCCCTCGAACTCGCGGAAGATCTGCGAGATCGGCTTGCCGACGATGTTCGCGAGGACGTTGAGGCGGCCGCGGTGCGGCATGCCGATGACGACCTCGTCGAGCTCGTGCTCGGCGGCCTTGTCGAGCACCGCGTCGAGCAGCGGGATGACGGTCTCGCCGCCCTCCAGCGAGAAGCGCTTCTGGCCGACGTACTTCGTCTGCAGGAACGTCTCGAAGGCCTCAGCCGCGTTGAGCTTGCTGAGGATGTACTTCTGCACGGTGGCCGGCGGCTTCTCGTGCGGAACCTCGACGCGCTCCTGGATCCAGCGGCGCTCTTCGGGCTCGAGGATGTGCATGTACTCGACGCCGACGGTGCGGCAGTACGAGTTGCGCAGCACGCCCAGGATGTCGCGGAGCTTCATCCGCTCCTTGCCGGCGAAGCCGCCGACCGGGAACTCGCGGTCGAGGTCCCACAGCGTCAGGCCGTGGCTGAGCACGTCCAGGTCGGCGTGCGAGCGCTGGCGGTAGTTCAGCGGGTCCGTGTCGGCCATGAGGTGGCCGCGGGTGCGGAACGCGTCGATCAGCTCGATGACGCGGGCCGTCTTGTCGACAGCGCCCTCGGGGATGTCGGCGACCCAGCGGATCGGCTCGTAGGGCAGCCGCAGCGACGCGAAGATGTCGTCGTAGAAGCCGTCCTCGCCCAGCAGCAGCTGGTGCACGCGCTTGAGGAACTCGCCCGACTCCGCGCCCTGGATGATGCGGTGGTCGTACGTGCTGGTCAGCGTGATGATCTTGCTGACACCCATGTCGGTGAGCGCCTGCTCGCTGGTGCCCTGGAAGTGCGCGGGGTACTCCATGGCGCCGACGCCGATGATCGCGCCCTGACCGGCCTGCAGGCGCGGCACCGAGTGGTTGGTGCCGATCGTGCCCGGGTTGGTCAGCGAGATCGTGGTGCCGGAGAAGTCGTCCGCGGTCAGCGACCCGGCGCGGGCCTTGCGGATCAGGTCCTCGTAGGCCTGCCAGAACTGCGTGAACGTCATGTTCTCGCAGCCCTTGACCGACGCGACGACGAGCGTGCGGCTGCCGTCCTTGCCGGGCAGGTCGATCGCCAGGCCGAAGTTCACGTGCTCCGGCGTGACGACGAACGGCTTGCCGTCCACCTCGGCGTAGTGGCGGTTCATGTTCGGGTACGCCTGCAGCGCCCGGACGACCGCGTAGCCGATCACGTGGGTGAAGGAGACCTTCCCGCCACGCGTCCGCTTCAGGTGGTTGTTGATGACGATGCGGTTGTCGGCCAGCAGCTTGGCGGGCACGGCGCGCACGCTGGTCGCGGTCGGAACGGTGAGCGACAGCTCCATGTTCTTCGCGATCGCGGCGGAGGCACCGCGCAGCTGCTTCTGCTCGGGCTGCGCGCTCGGCTTCACCGGGGCGGCCTTCGCGGCCTGCTGCGGCGCGGGCTTGCCGGTCGACGGCAGCGTGGCCGCCGGCTTCGGCTGCGGCTGCGCGGCAGGCTTGGGTGCGGCGGCGGGCGCGGGCTTGGCGGTGTCCGCCGCCGGCGGCGTCACGGTCGCGGTCGTGGTGGCCGTGGAGCCACCCGCGCTGGCCGTGGCGGCACTGCCGTTGCCGCCCGCACGCTTGTAGTCGGCAAAGAAGTCATGCCATGCCGGGTCTACGGATGACGGGTCCGCGAGGAACTGCTCGTACATCTCCTCGACGAGCCACTCGTTCGGCCCGAATTGTGACGCAGGACTGCTGCTGGACACGGCTGGCGCTCGCCTCTATCCATCTCGCTCTTGGTGATGACTCATGCGGTAGTCAGGTTAGTCCCCCTGACACAGGCCTTCACACGCTGGAGGCACCTGGCAAGGAGTGCTCTGTCACAGGATCGATCAGGACGGGCCCGTCGTCACCCGCTGTTGAGCAATTCTTGATGTGCGTCTCACTACGTCGCCTCCCTTTCGGGTAATGCACGCTGACCTGTTGGAGGGGCATACGCACCCAGCGCGCCGATCAGTTCACGATAGGTACATCGCCGTCGCCCTGCGGATTGATCTTGAACGGCCTCGTGCGTTCACGTGGATCCGTGCTCGTTCACGCCAGTGAACCGAGCAGCGAGCTGGTCATCGCCTGGACGAAGCGGGTGCGGATGTCGTCGGTGGTGCGGTCGAGCGACAGGTACGGGTTGAGGTCCTCCAGCTCGACCAGGAGCAGGTCGCCGCTCTGGGTGCGGCAGGCGTCGACCCGCTGAACACCGTGGGGGAGGGCGTTCCAGGTGATGAACTTCCGGGCGAATTCCAGATCTGCTCCGGACGGGGTGTAGAGGGTCAGTTCCCACCGCTTGGCCGGGTCGGGGGCGTGCAGGGCGTACTGGAAGTCGTGGTCCACGAAGTAGAACGAGACCTCGTACCGGAAATCGATCTTGGGTTGGACGAGGGTGTCCGACGGGTTTTCGCGAGTGGATTCGCGGTTTCGGGCTGCGCGGCTTTCCAGGCTTTCTCTGGTGTGGAACTCCAGGCCGTGGGAGTCGGCGCCCGCTTTCGGCTTCACCACGTAGGTCGTGGGAACTGGTTGGCCGGTGAGGTTCGCCAGGCGGTCGAGAGCGGCGAGGTCGGCCAGGTCGTCGATGGTGGGGATGACCGGGTAGCCCTCGTTCGCCAGGTCGACCAGGTACTGCTTGCCGGCCATGTCCGCCTTGCCGGTCAACGGGTTGTAGACGCGTTGGCCCGTTGCTCCGGCTTCGGCGCGGAAGGTGGCGTAGGCGGCGGGGTAGTCGATCACCGGGCCGCTGTTCCTCACCACGACCGTGTCGTAGGCCCGCATCAGGCGGGTGGCGTCTTCCGGGTGGGTGATGGCCAGGTCGAAGGTGTGTCTCAGGTTCGAGGTCAGGTAGATGTCCTCGTCGCAGTAGCGGCGGCCTTTGGCCGGGTAGGCGAGGTTGGAGACGTACAGGACGGTGGGGCGGGACATGGTCGCCTCCTTCGGGTTCACGGCACGGCACCGCACCGGCTGGTCGGTTTCAGCCGGGAACGTCGGCTCGCCTGCCTTGGTGCGGTGGTGCGGCGCGGTCAGCTGCTGCGTTCGGCTGGTTGGCCGACTGGTTCCGGGGTGTCGCCGTGGTGCCACAAACGGGCGTAGGTGCCGTCGGCCGCCAGGAGGGCGGCGTGGGTGCCCTCTTCGATCACCTGGCCGTTGGCCAGGACCAGGATTCGGTCTGCCTTCGCCGCTGTGGCCAGTCGGTGGGCGACCACGAAGGTGGTTCTCGGGCCCGTCAGGTGGTCGCTGGCCGCCAGCACCGCTGATTCCGTGGCCGGGTCCAGGGCTGCCGTCGCCTCGTCCAGCAGGAGGAGGTCCGGGTTCACCAGTTCCGCCCTGGCCAGGGCCACCAGTTGGCGCTGGCCCGCTGACAGGTGGTTGCCCCGTTCGCCCGCTTCGTGGCGGAAGCCGTTCTGGAGGCCGGCGACCATGGGGAGGGCGCCCACCGATTCGGTGGCCTGCTGGATTTCTCGTTCTGTCGCCGTGGGGCGGCCGTAGGCGACGTTGGTGGCTATGTCGCCGCCGAACAGGTGTGCCTCCTGGGGGACCACGCCCAGGCGTTGGCGGTAGGAGGAGAGGTCGTAGGTCCTGACGTCCTCGCCGTCCACCAGGACCGTGCCCTCGGTGGCGTCGTAGAAGCGGGCGATCAGTTTGACCAGGGTGGATTTGCCCGCGCCTGTTTCGCCCACCAGGGCCACCGTTTCGCCTGCTGGTACGTGCAGGCTCACGTTCTTCAGCGCTGGGGTTTCCGCTCCTGTGTAGGTGAAGCTCACGTTGCGGAGCTCCACCTCGCCCCTGAGGTGGGGTGGGACCGGGATCGGGTGCTGCGGCGGTTCCACCGTGCTCGGGGTGCGGAGGAGGTCGCCGATCCTGCGGAGGCCCACCCTGGCCTGTTGGTAGCCGTCGAAGACGCCGGAGAGTTGCTGGATCGGGCTGAAGAACAGGCCCAGGTACAGCAGGAACGCCAGCAGCACGCCCGGCGTCAGGGTGCCGGTGGCCACCCGGTGGGCGCCCACGGCCAGCACCACCGCTTGGGCCACGCCCGAAAGCATTGCCACGAACGGGAAGTAGGTGGCGATGTAGCGCTGGGCCCGCAGGCGGGAGCGGCGGTAGGCGTCGCTGCGTTCGGCGAAGGCTTCGGCTGAGCGGCGCTCCCTGGTGTAGGCCTGGGAGGTGCGCAGGCCCGAGACGTTCTCCTGGAGGTCGGCGTTGACGGCGCTGACGCGCTCTCTCGCTTCCGCGTAGGCGGTGGAGGAGAGGCGCTGGAAGATCACGGTGGCCACGGCCAGGACCGGGAGCACCGACAGGGCGATCAGGGCCAGCGACGGGTCGGTGACCACCAGTGCCGCGGTGATGCCCAGCACGGTGATCAGGCTGATCACCGCCGTCACGAGGCCTGTTTGCAGGAACGTGGAGAGGGCGTCCACGTCCGTGGTCATCCTCGTCATGATGCGGCCCGCCATCTCGCGCTCGTAGTAGTCGAGGCCGAGGCGTTGCAGGTGGGCGTAGCTGCGGACCCTGAGCAGGTAGAGGAGGCGTTCGCCCAGGCGGGCGGCGTAGATCGTGCTCCCCGCGGTGGTCAGCCAGCCGATCGCCACCAGGCCGACGCCCAGACCGACGGCCAGCCAGACGACCGATTCGGCGTTGCTGACCACGCCGCCGTCGATGCCCAGGCGGACCAGGGACGGCATGCCCATGCCCACCAGGGCGTCCAGGACCACCAGGGCCGCCACGCCGGCCAGGGCCCAGCGGACCGGGGCCAGGAGGCGGGCCAGGCGGAACGCCGGGTCCGGCGCCCTCGGGTCTTCGCCGTGCAGGACCGGGGTCTCGGTGGCCGGGGGGAGCTTGCGGACCTGGGCCAGCAGTTCCGGCGTGGGCGGGCCGCCCGCCAGCGCTGCCATGCCGGCGCCGGGGCCTCCGCCACCTCCTGCGGCGCGGCGGCCCGAGACGGCCGGGGTGGACGTCTTGGCCGCGGCCATCAGACGTTCGTCGCGGTCGGCCTGGGTGAGCGTCGGCCACAGGGTGCCGGTGGAGGCGGGGGTGGTGGACTCGATGGCCTCGCCCGGGCCCGCCAGCAGGTCTCGGTAGAGGGCGCAGCGGGCGGTCAGTTCGGCGTGGGTGCCGATGTCGACCACTTCGCCCGCGTCCAGCACCGCGATGCGGTCGGCCAGGGACAGCGTCGATCGGCGGTGGGCCACCAGAAGGGTGGTGCGGTGCGCCGTCACGGACGCCAGCGTCGCGTGGATCGCGGCTTCGGTGGCGTTGTCGACGGCCGAGGTGGCGTCGTCGAGCACCAGGATCCTCGGGTCGGCGAGCAGCGCCCTGGCCAGGGCCACTCGCTGGCGCTGGCCGCCGGAGAGGGTCAGGCCCCGCTCGCCCACCACCGTGTCGTAGCCCTGGGGGAGGGCCTCGATGAAGTCGTGGGCCTCCGCCGCCTTCGCCGCTCGCTCCACCTCGGCCCTGGATGCGTCCGGGTTGCCGTAGGCGATGTTGGAGAAGATGGTGTCGGAGAAGAGGAACGCCTCTTCGAACACGACGCCGATCGCGCCGCGCAACGACTCCAGGGTCAGGGTGCGCACGTCCGCGCCGCCCACGGTGACCGAACCCGCGTGCACGTCGTAGAAGCGGGGCAGCAGCAGGGAGACCGTCGACTTGCCGGAACCCGCGGTGCCCACGAGGGCCAGGGTCTCGCCGGGTGCCACCGAGAGCGTGAAGTCCTTCAGGACCGGTTCGCTGCGGGCGTAGCCGAAGCTCACGTCCGAGAACGCGATGCCCAGCGGGCCGGGCGGCACCTCGTCCGGGCCGTCCTGCACGTCCGGCTGCGAGTCGATCAGCTCGTAGACGCGTTCCACACCCGCCCTGGCGAGCTGCGCGGACACCATCAGGCTCGACAGCAGGCGCGTCGGGCCCACCAGGTTCGCCACGTAGGTCGTGAAGGCGAGGAACGTGCCCAGCGTGACCTGGCCGTGCAACGCCAGCCAGCCGCCGAGGCCCAGCACCGCCACCTGGCCGAGCAACGGCAGCGCCGTCACGGTCGCCAGCGGCTTGGACGACAGCCGGGCGGCGCGCATGCGTTCCGCGAACAGGGACTTGGCGTGCTTCTCCAGCCTGGCGACCTCGCGGGCCTCCTGGCCGAAGCCCTTCACCACGCGCACGCCGGTGACGGTCTCCTCGACGTGCTGCGCCAGGTCGGCCGCCCGCTGCTGCGCCGACCAGGTGGCCGGGAACAGCGTCAGCCGGGTGCGGCCCGCGAGCCACGCCACCAGCGGCAGCACGATCACCGCGATGATCGTCAACGGGATCGACAGGTAGATCATCGCCGCCAGCGCGGCCACCGCGAACACCACCGTGCCCACGGCCAACGGCGCCATCATCAGCAACGACTGCACCAGCTGCAGGTCCGTGATCGAGCGCGACACGATCTGGCCGGTGCGCAGCTCGTCCTGCTTCGCGCCGTCCAGCCGCTGCACCGCGGAGAACACGCCCAGCCTCAGGTCGTGCTGCACGCCCAACGCCAGCCGGCCGCCCAGGTAGCGCCGTAAAAACGCCGAACCGAACGTCAGCAGCTCCAGCACGATCAACGCGACCATCAACGGCCACAGTCGATCGGTGCGGCCGTCCGTCGAGTCGTCGATCGCCGTCTTGAGCAGCAACGGACCCGCCGCCTGAAGACCCACGCCGACGACCGCGGCGAGCACCGACAGCACCACCAGGCGGGGGTGCTGCCAGCACGCGGCGGCAAGTCGGCGGATCCAGCCCTTCGTCACGGATCCCACAGTACGGTCGGGGTCCGACATAAAACTGTGACGTCAGAAACCGCAGGTCAGGTGATGTCCTTCTGGGTCATCCGGGCCCAGCCGCCGCCGAACGAGGCCGCGACCCAGGCGAAGAAGATCAGCCCGGACAGCCACCACGCCTGCGCGCCACCGGCACCCGCGATGATCCGCAGGAAGTCGATGCCCTCCTCCGGCACGACCCCGGCCTTCGCCATGAACAGGTCGACCACGACCGAGCCGGTGAGCCCGTTCACCGAGCCGTTCGGCAGGAACCCGACGACGGTCTCCGGCGTGCCCGAGAGCCGCAACCCGAACTGCACCGCGTTCTCGATCACCAGGAAGTACATGATCAGCAGCACGACCACGCCCGCCGCGTTCGGGAGCAGCGCGCCCAGGCCGACGCCGAACATCGTCATCAGGATCGACGCGAGCACGCACGCCAGCGCGAGCATCGCCCAGTCGCCGATTCCCGGCATCTGGCTGGAACCGCTCGTGAGCACCACGCCGAGCGCCACGGCCGCGATGGTCGCGATGCCGTAGATCGCGCCCCAGAGCGCGTAGACCAGCAGCTTCGCCAGCATCGCCTGCGCACGGTTCTGCGCCGTCAGGAACGTCGTGGTGATCGTCCGAGTGCCGATCTCGTTCGCGACCGCCATCGCCCCGAACACCAGCGGGAACAACGTGACGATGTTGATCGTCCTGCCGATGCCCAGCAACGAGAACTTCCACTGGTCCGGCGTCACCCCGAGCACGTCGGAGAGCTGCTCGGCCTCCGCGGACGTGGTGAACTCGATCATCAGCTGGCCGAAGCCGCCGGACAGCAGCCCGCCGCCCAGCGCCACCAGCACCGTCGGGATCAGCAGGCCCCACCACAGGCCCGTGGTCGTGATCTTGCGGAGCTCCGCCTGCACGAGGTCGTTCATCGAGCCCACCCACCCTGCTGGTACGGCGCCGGCACGTGCCCGGCGTACTGGCCGCTGGTGAGCCGGAAGAAGAGCTGTTCCAGGTCGACCTGCTCCTCCTGGATGCCGTAGATCGACACGCCGGCCCGCAACGCGCAGTCCGCGACGTGCTTCGAGTCCACCCCGGACACGGCGAGCCGCCCGTCCGGCAGCTGCTCGATCGCCGTCACGCCTTCCGCCTGCAACGCGCCCGCGAGCGCACCGATGTCCGACGGCTGCACGAGCACGCGGCGTTGTTGTTGCTGGCGGAGCTGCTCCAACGGCCCGTAGTAGACGGTCTGCCCGCGCGAGACGATCACGACCTGGTCGACGGTCTGCTCGACCTCCGCCAGCAGGTGGCTGGAGATCAGCACCGTGCGGCCCATCCGCGCGAACGACTGCAGGAAGTTGCGCAGCCACGCGATGCCCTCGGGGTCGAGGCCGTTCGCCGGCTCGTCGAGCACCAGCACCTGCGGATCGCCGAGCAACGCCGTGGCGACGGCGAGCCGTTGCTTCATGCCGAGCGAGAACCCGCCGACGGACCGGTCGGCGGCCGACCCGAGGCCGACCAGGGTGAGCACCTGGTCGGCCTGCGCGTCGGGCACGCCGATCGCCGCCGTGTAGACCCGCAGGTGGTTGCGCGCTGTGCGACGCGGGTGGAAACCCTGCGCCTCGAGCACCGCGCCGACCACGCGACCGGGCCGGCCGAGCTGGTGGAACGGTCGTCCGTTGATCGTCGCCGTGCCGGAGGTGGGCCGCACGAGACCGAGCAGCATGCGCAGGGTCGTCGTCTTGCCCGCGCCGTTCGGGCCGAGGAAGCCCGTCACGCTGCCGGGTGACACGGTGAAGCTCAGGTTCTGCACCGCGGCCACGGGACCGAAGTGCTTGGTCAGGTTCTGGACCGCTATGAGGCCGCTGCCGTCATGCATGCGGCCCATCCTGCCTGAACGATCAGTCCGGCAAGGCGTGCTTGGGCCGGGACACGACGGGCGCGCGGTGCACGACCGGCGGTTCCGCCGCCACGACCGGGAGTTCGGTCGTCATCTCCGCAGGGGTCTCCTCCGGCAGTTCGATGACACCTGATCGAGTGAAGGGGTTGCGCAACGGCCGCCGCCGTTCGCGGTGCGGCAGCCCTTCCCCGATGAGGTGCTGGTGCGCCATGTTCCAGACCTGGCACGGCCACCGGCGGCGGCGCAACCAGCCGGGACACGCCTTGCACCGGCCGTCCTCGTCGGGCTGGTGCACCGTCAGCAGCAGGCGCCAGCCGTCCGCGAGGCGGTGGATCTCCGCGCGGGCCAACGGGACCAGTGCCTCGGCTTCTCCGTGCTCAGCGACCTTGTCCAGCAGTGCCAGGCGTTGCAGCACCGCGTCGCGCAGGGTCTCGTCCATCACATCTTCGCCGTGGCCTGGTCGAGCAAAGAGCCCAGCCGACGCGTCTGGGTGGCGGACATCACAGCTGTCTCGCCAGGAGGCGTGACCAGCAGAACCCGGTCGTTCTCCACCAGAACGGTCATCGATCTGTCGCGACCGAACGGGTCGTGGCAGTGGATCCATCCCTGTGGTTCAGCCATGGAATCTCCCTTCGAGGGACACCCGACTCCGTCTTCATCGGCCGAACCCCCTGCTCGCCGCACCGCGCGACTCGGAATTCACTCGTTTGCTGGACGGGCCGGACACGGGCAGTGGTCCACTCGGGGAAACTTTTGGGTCGCGTTTCGGCGGGGGTGCTGGGCGCGCCCCGCCAAGGCCCGCTATATTTGGTGACGGCGGCCCCGCTCCCAGTGACCCCCAGGCTGGTTGAGCGCGGCCGCCCTTTACGTGGCGGGCTCCGGTGCTCATTGGTCTTCGACCAATTTCGCCGGAGCCCGCAGTGTTGCTCGGGGGGACCCCCCGAGCCCCCGGGCCCATTGAAACTTCTTCGCGTCTGAAGCGAACCCTCGTTCTGGTCTGAGCGTAAAAGACTTGTGCCCAGGGGTCTCGTACGCTGTAAGTTCCTCGTACACCGTAAGGGGGAGGAACGATGACTTCGACGACCGAGAAGGCCGTGGTGCACCCGCACCCGCAACGCTGGGCCGTGCTCGGCGTGCTGTGCCTGTCCGTGATGGTCGTGGTGCTCGACAACACCGTGCTGAACGTGGCGATCCCGTCGATCTCCACCGGCCTGGACGCGAGCACCGCCGACATCCAGTGGATGATCAACGCCTACTCGCTCGCGCTGGCGGGCCTGCTGCTCACGACCGGGTCGTTGAGCGACCGGTTCGGCCGCAAGCGCGCGTTGCTGGTCGGCCTGGTGCTGTTCGGCACTGGCAGCGCGGTCGCGGCCTACGCGGGCTCGTCCGAGGCGTTGATCGCGGCCCGCGGGTTCATGGGGATCGGCGCCGCGGTGCTGATGCCGGGCACGCTGGCCGTGCTGATGCAGTTGTTCGACGACCGGGAACGCCCGAAGGCCATCGGCATCTGGGCCGCCGTCACGAGCCTCGGCTTCGCGGCCGGGCCGGTCATCGGCGGCGCGCTGATCAAGCACTTCTGGTGGGGCTCGGTGTTCCTGATCAACGTGCCGGTGGCGCTCCTCGCGATCGCGGCCGTCGCGTTCCTGGTGCCGGAGTCGAAGGACCCGACCGTGCGCAGGCCCGACGTGCTCGGCTCGATCCTGTCGATCGTCGGCATGGTGTCGATCGTGTACGCGGTGATCGAGGTACCGGAGCACGGGTTCGGCTCGGCCGAGTTCGGCGTGCCGGTGGCGATCGGGCTCGTCACCATGACCGGCTTCGCGTTGTGGGAACGGCACACCGCCGAGCCGATGCTGGACCTCGGGTTCTTCCGGAACCGCCGGTTCACCGGCGCGGTGGCGTCCGGGGTGCTCGCGGCGTTCGGCATGGCGGGCTCGCTCTTCCTTCTGACGCAACACCTCCAGGGCGTGCTGGGGTACAGCCCGCTGGAGGCGGGTGTGCGCGTGGCGCCGATGGCGATCGCGTTGCTCGTCACCAGCAACACGTTGGGACAGCTCGTGATGAAGCTCGGCGCGGGCCGGGCGATGGTGCTGGGCATGACGATCGTCGCGGGCGGCGTGCTGCTGCTGTCGATCGGCGACACCTACCCGCCGACGCTGGCCGGACTGGTACTGATCGGCGTCGGAGTCGGTGTGTCGCAACCCGTTGCGGTCAACGCCCTGATGGGGTCGATCCCGCCGGAACGCGCCGGCATCGCGTCCGGGCTGTCGGGCACGCTGACGGAACTGGGGTCCTCGTTCGGCATCGCCGTGCTGGGCGCGCTGCTGTCGGCGCGGTTCGTCGCGGCACTGCCGGACGGCGTGTCGGGGCGTTCGCTGCAGGAGGCGTTGCACAGCGGTGCGGACGTCACGGTCGTGCGCGAGGCGTTCTCGAACGGCATGAGCGTCAGCCTGATCATCGGCGCTGTCGCCGTGTTCCTGGGAGGTGTTGTGGCCAGCGTGCTGCTGCGACGTGCATAGGATCGCGACGTGGACAGCGTGTGGTTCGGGAAACCCAGGCCCAGCAGCGGCCAGCCCCTCGGCCTGAGCCGGGACGCCATCGTGCGCAAGGCGATGGAGATGCTGGACGCCGACGGCCTGCAGAAGCTGTCCATGCGCAAGCTCGCGGCGGCGCTCGGCGCGGCACCCATGTCGTTGTACTGGCACGTGCCGACGAAAGACGCGCTGATCGAGCTCTGCCTCGACGAGATCTACGGCGAGTTCCCGCTGCCGAGTCCTGAGGACGACTGGGAGGAGGCTGTGCGCGCGATGATGCACGCGATGCGTCAGCTCGCGCACAAGCACCCGTGGTGGATCCGCGGCATCGGCGAGTTCAACAGCATCGGCCCGAAGGCCGTGGCGATGAGCGACGCGATGCTGCAACCGATGCTGCGGGCCGGTCTGTCGCTGGGCGGCGCGGCGCGGTCGGTCTCGACGATCTCCAGCTTCGCGGTCGGGTACGCGATCGCCGAGGTCAACTTCACCGCCCGGGGCGGGATGGACTCACCGCCGCCGGACCTCGCGAAGATCGCGGACATGTACCGGGAGAAGCACCCGACCTACGTCACGATGCTGGACCAGCCGGAGATCTGGTCGTTGGAGGGGCAGTTCGAGTTCGGGCTGGACTGCGTGATCGACGGCATCAAGGCGCGCGTCGCGGCCCTCAGATAGGCGAAACCCCCGCAGCGATCCACGCGTGCGGGGGCCTCATTCATTCAGTTGGCTTTCAGACCACGGACTCCAGCGGCGTGTGCGGCAGACCGGTCGCCTCGGCCACCGGGCCGTTGGTGAGCTGTCCGGCGTGGACGTTCAGGCCCAGGGCGAGCGAACGGTCGTCCTTCAGCGCCTGCGTCCAGCCCTTGTCGGCCAGTGCGACGGCGTACGGCAGCGTCACGTTGGTCAGCGCGTAGGTCGAGGTGCGCGGCACGGCGCCCGGCATGTTCGCCACGCAGTAGAAGACCGAGTTGTGGACCTCGTAGGTCGGCTCGGCGTGCGTGGTCGGGCGCGAGTCCTCGAAGCAACCGCCCTGGTCGATCGCGATGTCGACGAGCACGGAGCCCGGCTTCATGTCGGCGACCAGCGCGTTCGAGACGAGCTTCGGCGCGGCGGCACCGGGGACGAGCACGGCGCCGATGACCAGGTCGGCCTCGCGGACGGCCTGCTCCACCGAGAACGCGTTGGACGCGAGCGTGCGCAGGCGGCCCTGGAACTGGGCGTCGATCTGGCGCAGGCGGTCGACGTTGGTGTCGAGGATCTGCACGTCAGCGCCCATGCCGACGGCGATGGTGGCCGCGTTGACGCCCGCCACGCCACCGCCGATCACGACCACGCGGGCCGGGGCGACACCGGGGACGCCACCGGGCAGCACGCCGCGGCCGCCGGAGGGCTTCATCAGGCTGAACGCACCGACCTGCGGGGCCAGGCGGCCCGCGACCTCGGACATCGGGGCGAGCAGCGGCAGCGCGCGGTTCGGCAGCTGCACGGTCTCGTAGGCGATGGCCGTGGTGCCGGACGCCAGCAGCGCCTCGGTCAGCGGCTTGTCGGCGGCGAGGTGCAGGTACGTGAAGAGGGTCTGACCGGCACGCAGGCGCGGGTACTCCTCGGCGATCGGCTCCTTGACCTTGAGAACCAGGTCACCCTCGGCCCACACGTCGTCGGCGGTCGCGAGGATCTTGGCGCCCGCGGCGAGGTACTCCTCGTCCGTGATCGCGGAACCGAGACCGGCACCCTGCTCGACGTAGACGTCGTGGCCGCGGCTGGTCAGCTCGTGCGCACCGGCAGGGGTGAGAGCGACGCGGTACTCGTGGTTCTTGATCTCGCGGGGAACTGCGATCCGCACGATGACTCCTCCGTTCGGTGGCCGACATCTCATAATCTGGGCCAGTCGCAAGGTCATGTCACTGTGCAGCTAGCACTATCCGGTAACCCCCTGGTTGTTCAGTTAGGACAGAGCGACCTGAGCGTTGTTCGCGTTCCACTCGACCGTTCCGCGTTGACACTCGGCGGGGGCCGCACATAGCGTTCGCGCCGAGAACTGAACACCGGCCGCGGCGCGCCAGCGCCAGAACCCGAGTGGGAGAGACCTCGACCGTTCGAGTCGGGGCGCCGAAGGGGCAAGCTCCCGCACACTCTCAGGCAGCAAGACCACTCGGGGTAGGCAACTCTGCACGGCGGAGGGGGCGCAAGTGTCCTGACCCGTCACAGCCAGAGGAGTCGCCGTGGAGTTCCCCGAGAACCTGCTCTACACCGTCGAACACGAGTGGGTCGACTGGACGCCGGGCACCCAGGACCCGCTGACCTGCGGAATCACCGAGTACGCCGCCGACGCCCTCGGCGACATCGTCTACGTGCAGCTGCCCGAGGTCGGTGCCAAGGTCGTCACCAACTCCGTGTGCGGCGAGCTCGAGTCCACCAAGTCCGTCAGCGACCTGTTCTCGCCCGTCACCGGTGAGGTCATCGAGGTCAACGACGCCGTCGTGCAGGACCCGGCGATCGTGAACAACGACCCGTACGGCGAGGGCTGGCTGTTCAAGGTCCGCGTCGAGTCGGCCGAGAACCTGCTCACGGCGGCCAAGTACGCCGAGCTCACCAAGACCGACTGACTCCGCTCCGCCCCACCACGAAGGACTGATCAGTGGCGATCAGCGTTTTCGACCTGTTCTCCGTCGGCATCGGACCGTCCAGCTCGCACACGGTCGGCCCGATGCGCGCGGCCGCGATGTTCATCGACAAGCTCGGCCCACAGCTGTCCACCGTGGACCGCGTGCACGTCCAGCTGTTCGGCTCGCTCGGCGCGACCGGCCACGGCCACGGCAGCCCGAAGGCCGTGTTCCTCGGCCTGGAGGGCAACCTCCCCGAGGAGGTCGACCCCTCCGCCGCCGCCGAACGCGTCGAGGAGATCATCTCGAGCGGTCGGCTGAGGCTCGGCGGCACGCACGAGATCGCGTTCACCCACGACCGCGACCTCGTCATGCACCGCCGCAAGTCACTCCCGTTGCACCCCAACGGGATGAGCTTCGAGGCGTTCGCGGACGGCAAGTCGGTCGAGCACGCCGTCTACTACTCGATCGGCGGCGGGTTCGTCGTCGACGAGAACGCGTCGGGCACCGACCGGATCAAGCCGGACACCACCCCGTTGCCGCACCCGTTCCTGACCGGCGACCAGCTCCTCGCGCGCTGCCGCGAGACCGGCCTGTCGATCAGCGAGATCATGATGGCCAACGAGCTGTCGTGGCGCACGGAAACCGAAGTGCGGGAAGGACTTCTGCACATCTGGCACGTCATGCAGGAGTGCGTCGAACGCGGCTGCACCGAGCAGGGCACCCTGCCCGGCGGCCTGAAGGTCCGCCGCCGCGCCGCCGAGATGCGCAAGCGCCTGGAGGGCGAGCACTTCGTCACCGACCCGTTGCGCGTCATGGACTGGGTGACCTTGTTCGCGTTGGCGGTCAACGAGGAGAACGCCGCCGGTGGCCGTGTCGTCACCGCGCCGACCAACGGCGCGGCCGGCATCGTTCCAGCGGTGTTGCACTACTACACGAAGTTCGTACCGGGTGCCTCCGACGACGGCGTGGTCCGGTTCCTGCTGACGGCGGGCGCGATCGGCGTGCTGTTCAAGGAGAACGCGTCGATCTCCGGTGCCGAGGTCGGCTGTCAGGGTGAGGTCGGGTCGGCCTGTTCGATGGCTGCGGGCGGTCTCGCCGAGGTTCTCGGCGGCACGCCCGAACAGGTCGAGAACGCCGCCGAGATCGCCATGGAGCACAACCTCGGGTTGACGTGCGACCCGATCGGCGGCCTGGTGCAGATCCCGTGCATCGAGCGCAACGCCGTCGCGTCCATCAAGGCCATCACGGCGGTGCGGATGGCGTTGCGGGGTGACGGCTCGCACTTCGTGTCGCTGGACAAGGTCATCAAGACCATGCGGGACACCGGCAAGGACATGTCGGTCAAGTACAAGGAGACGGCGCGCGGCGGACTCGCCGTGAACGTCATCGAATGCTGAACTCGATCATCAGATCGATGTTCTTCACCGCGTCCTGTGCGTCCGGACTGTCGATCGTGGACAGTCGGGCGCGCAGGGCCGGGGAGAGCAGCCAGTCGTGGATCGGTTGGTTGCTGTCGTCCCACATCATCCACGACATCGGACCAGCGCTGTACACGTACAGATCCGCGTAGGTGTCGGCAAGGACGGCGACGGCGTCGTCCTCGAAGGTGTCGGCGAGCCGCAGCCACGGAGCTATGTCCTGGTCCAGCTGCGCGGCGGCCTGGAGGAGCTCGTCCAGCTTCCACCGGCGCTCCGGATCACCGGCCGCCCGCACGACGACGTCGGTGACCAGCGTGCGCAGCGCGGTCTGCTCGTCCTCGGGCCAGCTGTCGAACCGCGCCCACTTCAACCCTGCGGTGAGCTTGTCGTCCGGATCCTGCTCCAGCACCCGGACCACGCGGTACCCGAGCCTGCGCCAGGCGAGCTCGTACTCGTCGCGGTCGAAGTGGTCGGTCGACTCCCACGCGAACTTGTGCACGATCTTGTCGGACAGCAGCTCGGGATCCCCGTCGAGCAGATCCAGCTCTTCCTGTTGCCAGCACCTCGTGCAGCCCTTCACCGCTCCAGCGTAAGAAGCGTGGACAAGCGGATTATCGGGCGTCGTAGGCGGCCTGGGCGTCGAGCACCTGAGGCATCGACGCCTCCAGGTGGTGGATCAACGACAACAGCTTGACCGCCGTCTCACGGCCGAGCGGCGTGAGGCTGTAGTCGACCCGCGGCGGGTTGGTGTGCTGCGCCTCGCGGTGAACCAGCCCGTCCCGCTCCAGCGCCTGCAACGTCTGGGACAACATCTTCTCGCTGACCCCGTCGACACGGCGGCGCAGCTCGTTGAACCGCAGCGGGCCTGCGTCGAGCGCGCTCAGCGTCAGGCTGCCCCACCGGCCGGTGACGTGCTCCAGCGTGGGACGTGACGGGCACGCCTTCGCGAACACATCGTAGTCCATGAGACGAATTGTACCTGGTCAGAACGCTAACGGAAAGTAAGTGTGAGAGCTCTCCGCGTCAGGGAGAGCTCTCACCCGTCAGAACGGCCAGGTGGCGTTCCGGCCCGCTTCGAGAAGGGGCACAAGGCGGAACGTCGCGTCCGTAAGACCACCGAACTCGTGGCGGTTCGCCTTGCCGGTCGCGTACGCGGCGTTCTGGTACCCGCTCAGGTTGAACCCGTAGACCGGCACGTGCCGCGGCACGACGTCCGAGACGCCCCGCCCGTAGTGGCCGTCCATCGTCTGCATGTCCGAGATGATGAACACCCGGTCGTGCCCGCGGTACGAGCGCTTCAGCGACTCGACGATGGCGGTGCCGTGCCCGACCTCGCCGATCCGCGCGAGGAACCGGTCGATCTCGCGGAGGACCGACGCGCCGCGCGGGACGTCGTGCCGGAACGTGCCGTCCGCGAACCCGACCACGTCCA
This sequence comes from Lentzea sp. NBRC 102530, assembly GCF_030269365.1. GTDB lineage: Bacteria > Actinomycetota > Actinomycetes > Mycobacteriales > Pseudonocardiaceae > Lentzea. The sequence goes on along the minus strand of NZ_BSTF01000014.1, from coordinate 33,924 downwards.
CCTTCTCGCCCTTGGCGCCCAGCGCGACGCCGAAGACCGCGGCGGCCATGGCCGGCGTGACCTTCGAGTGCCGCGAGTACGCGCCGCCCGACATCGACGCCGAGGTGTCGATCAGGATCAGCGAGCGGCCCGGCAGTGCCGGCAGGTTCGCGAGCGACGCCTGCAGCGCCTGGTCCAGGGCGTGGCCCCAGCGCAGGCTCGGCGCCGCCTGGTGGGCGGACAGGAACCGGAACGGGAACTGCCGCGAGCGCGCGACCTGGCCGGGGTCGGCCAGGCGTGCCGCGACAGCCGCCGCGACCTCGTCGGACATGCCTGTCTCGTCGAAGTTCCTGAGGTTCCGCAAAAGCGACATGTAACCCATGGACGGTGCGAGTGCCTCCCACACCTCACGGGTCATCGGCCCCTGCAGCCACCCGGACACGGCCTCCCACGTCATCCCGGCCCCGCGCAGCACGTCGGCCGCGTCCGGGCGTGAGAAGAGCGCACGACGCTGCTCCACCGGCCACGCCATCAGCTCACGCCGTGCCGCGATCACGCGTAGCGACGCGGGAACGGCCGCGTCGGCCGAGCGGCGGTGGTCCAGGACGTACTGGAACAACTCGCCCTGCCACGGTGCGGCGGGCGTCGGGTGGGCGAGGTTCAGGACGTCGGGCATGCGGAACCCGCGGGCGTCGCTGTCCCACTTGAGGACGGCGCGCTCGTTGTACAGGCGTCCGAGGGCGTCGGAGATGCCACGCTTGAGAGGCTTCGGGATGCGGCGGCCGTGCTGGCCGGTCCAGTAGGCGAGGAGTTCGCCCGGCTCGTCGGCGCGCTGCAGGACGGAGGCGATGACGGCGCGGTTGGCGACGCCGGCGTCGGACTCCGCGGCGAGGCGGGCGTGGACGAACTCCGCGGCGCCGACCAGCGAGGCCGTGCGCATGTTCGCCTCGGTCCGCAGCCACTGCAGCAGGCGCGCGGTCCACTCCGGGTCTTCCAGCGCGGCCTTGCGCACGAGGTGGGCGTAGCGGTCGTCGCGGCGGCCGCTCGGCTCGTAGAAGGTGTTCTCGCTGCCCATGTTCGACACGGCGAGCAGGAACAGCTCGGACTTCGTGTCGCGCGCGTAGCCGGGCGCGCCCTCGTGGGTGACGCTCGTCGGAACCGCCGCCGTGGCGACAGGGCTGGTGCCCGCCGGACGTGCGCGGAAGATGTTGAACTTCGCCATCGGCTCTTCCCCCTCGGAACAAACAAAAGGGGAGCCCACAAACATCACATGTGCCCGAGATCAAGGTCGCGGAAGGAACGTGCTGCTCTGCCAGATTGAGCTACGACCGGTTTCCCGGCCGACGGGATTCGAACCCGCAACCTGCCCATTAAAAGTGGAAGTAGCCCTCTGCTTCGCACCGGACACATGTGAAGTTGTGTGCTCCCGAGATCAAACCGCAGAAGGAGTGTGGCCCTTGGGTGGACCATTCCTTGGAAGGGAAGTATCCCTCTGCTTCGCACCGGGTGCGATTCTATGCAACCACGCCGCGCCAGCGATTTAATTCTGGTCGGTGTGGAGTTTTGGACGCCCGAGATCAAATCGCCGAGGGTGACAGGCCCACCGGGGTGGGCTGAGACCGGCCGGAGCCGGCCTCAGGAGTCGAACCTGAGTAATCACCAGAAGTAACCCTCTGCTGCGCACCGGGCGCACTTGCAATACAACCACATCCCGCAACGGGTTTTTTAAGGCGCCGCCTTCACGAGCCGGCGCAACAGGTAGAAGAGGCCGACGGTGAGCAGGAATCCGACCGCGCTGATCATCACGATCTGTTCGACCGTGTCGGCCTGGGAGCCCGCGAACACGTAGGCGGCGCAAATCGGGATGGTCCCGATGAGCGTGAACGCCATGAAGGTCCGGAACGACACCCTGGACACGCCGGCGGACACCGACACCGTTTCCGCCATCATCGGGATTCCGCGCGCCACGCCGAAGAACCACGGCCCGAACTGACGGCCCCACCGCCGCATCTCGGTCAGTTCCTCGATGGTCACCACCCGGCGCACCAGCCACGGGCCCGCGAACCGCCCCAGGGCGTACCCTGCGGCGGAGGAACCCAGGGATCCGACGATCGCGAGTGCCAGCCCGAAGGGCAGGCCGAGTGCCGTTCCCGCCAGCACGATGAGCGGAGTGGACGGCACGGGCAGCAGCACGTCCACGACGAGCAGGGCGAAGATCGCCACCGCCGCCCACACCGGGTCGATGCCGCGCACCCACGCGACGACCCCGTCGAAGTCGATGAGGTCCAGTGCCTCGAACACGATCCAGCTCAGCAGCACGAAGCCGAGCACGACGGCCGGTATCCACTTCCACCGAACGCCCGTCTCATAACTCATCGGGTGATGGTCGCCCACGTAGATCCGCCGGACAATCCGCCAGTGGCGCAGGTTCCGCGAAGGGACACTCATGAGTGACGATCTCGTGCCTTTTCTCGGGCACTGGGTGCTCGATCCGGCACGCTCCGCATACGCCGGGGGTGATCCTCCGCGCTCCGGCCACCACGACCTGAGGCTCGACGGCGACCGCCTCGTCGTCTTGATCGAGGGCGTGCTGGGGTCCGGCGACCCGATCCGCACCGGGTACGCATTGGACCTCTGGCAGGACACGCCGATGAGCGTCGGCAAGGTCGACCGGGTGCGCACGGTCGTCGAGCCGCGCCGGTTCTGCACCATCGCGTACGCGGGCGCGCAAGCGGTTGCGCGGTCGTGGCGCATCCTCGGCCACCTCAACGAGATGACGATCGTCCAGTCCGCACCGGACCAGTTCGGCGTCTGGCGCGACGACGTTTCGGTCTACCGCAGGCAGTTCTAGGAGGAACGCGGCCGGAACACCGTCACCACGACGCGCAGGCCCAGCAGCACGCTGATGATCAGCAGGTTGTAGCCGAACACCTGGTACAGGCCGACGTCCTCGGCCACCTGCGGCCCGCTGGACGAGCCGAGCAGCAGCACCGCCATCACACCGGCCGTCGCGCCCAGGACGGTCAGCATCACCTGGTGCAGCAGGCCGGTGATGAACGACCTGTCGCGTTCGTCCGCGAACAGCCTCATGGACAGGCTCAGCCGGCCCTGTTCGAGCGCCCCGGTGATCCGGTCGACCCGCCGCGGCAGCCGGCGCAGCATCGGCAGCACGGCCTGCAACTCCTCGGCCATCGTCGCCCGCACCGACTCCGGCGTGAGCCGTTCGGAGATCTGCTCGGCGGCGAACGACCGGGACTCGACGACGATGTCGAAGCCCGGCGCGAGCACCGCCAGCGTGCCCTCCAGCGTCGCCAGCGCCCGGAACACGGCCGCGATCTCCGGCGGGATCCTCAGCCCGAACCGCGACACGATCAGGAACAGGTCGCCGAACATCTCGACGTCGTGCCGCGTGCCCGCGCCGAGGTGCCGGGCCATGAACTGGCCCAGCGTGCGCTCCAGCCGTTGCTCGTCGATGTCCTCGGGCCGTGAGGTGAGCTCCAGCAACGCGTCGGTGAGCCCGGCCGGGTCGCTGCGGTCGATCGCGAGCAGCAGCCGTTGCAACGCCGAGCGCAGTGCGGAGTCGATCCGCCCGACCGAGCCGAAGTCGAGCAGCCCGAGCCGTCCGTCGGCCAGCAGCAGCACGTTGCCGGGGTGCGGATCGGCGTGGAAGACGCCGTCCAGCATCACCTGGCGCAGCACGAACCGCAGCAACGTGCGGGCGAGGCCGACGTCCTCCGCCGCGCCGCGCAACGGCACGCCGTCGAGCCGGTCCATCACGAGCACGCGGGACGTCGACAGGTGGACGTGCGGCAAGCCGACGGACGAGTCCGACGCCGCCGCCACGGCCGTGATGTTGCGCGCCTCGATCTTGAAGTCGAGCTCCTCGCGCAACGCCGCCGCGAAGCCGGCCGCGAGGTCGCGCACGCCGAGCGCCGAGCCCCACCGCGTGCGCTGCAACGTCTCCGCGAGCCGCGACACGATGTCCAGGTCGCCCTCGGCCGTTGCCCGCACGTCCGGCCGTTGCACCTTCACGACCACCTCGGCGCCGGACTTCAGCACGGCCCGGTGCACCTGCGCGATCGACGCGGCCGCCAGCGGTTCGGGATCGACCTCGCGGAACGCGTCGAGCCCGACCTCGGCGTCGAGCACCGCCCGCACCTGCTCCCACCGGGCGGCCGGGACCTTGTCCTGCAGCAGGCTGAGTTCCTCGACGAAGTCCTCCGGCAGCAGGTCGGCCCGCGTCGACAGGACCTGGCCGAGCTTCACGAACGTCACGCCCGCGTCCTGCAGGGCGAGCCGCAACGACCGGGCGAGACCGGTGGAGGTCCGCTCGCGGCCGCGCAGGTAGGGGCCGAGGCCGTGCCGGAACGCGATCGCGGTGATCCGCGAGTACCGCCGGGTCCGCGCGATCCGGCGTCGCGCCATGCCCCACCACTCGGTCGGCGGCGGGATCGACCCGGTCGGGACGATGATCTCCGCGAACGCCAGCAGGGCGATCACGGCGAGGATGGAGATTCCGAGCTGGAGCGTCACCAGGCCCGTGGACGGCGTGGCGGTGGTCTCGCCGAAGGCGCTCTGGGCGATCGCCATCGCGAGCAGGCACGCCAGTGCCGTGCGGATCAGGCCGATGCGCAGGCCGAGGATGCGCCGCGCCGCCAGGGCCATGCCCAGGACCAGCAGCAGGAACGTGATCGGGAAGCCGATCGTGTAGACGAGGAAGTCCCCCATGGTCGAAGCCTAGGCAGGCTTCGCTGAGAGGGCGGGCCGGTCGCGAGAACCGGTGCGTTGCCGGTGTTCCAGCGCGACGGCGGCGTGCTGGAACACCGGCACGCGGTCCCTAGTAGTCGAAGACCTTGCCGGTGAACGCCCGCACGACGCACGGGTTCGAGTACACCTGCTGGAAGTCGATCCTCTTGTTGCGCCACTTGCCGCGCAACGTCGCCTTGGTCGGGTTCAGCTCCATCGTGCACATCGCGCCGGTCTCTTCCAGTCTGCGGAAGTCACCTTCGACGGGAGCGAGCTGGGCGCACGCCTGTTCGGCGTTGCGGTGCAGGCCGCCTGCGGGTTCGCAGTTCAGCTGCGTGGTGCTGAGCGCGCCCATCTCCGGCTGGAGCGAGAGCACCAGGCCGGAGGCGGGCAGGAGGGGCGCTGTCAGGGGCGTCGCGTGAGCCGTCGCGGGGATCAGCGGGGCGGCGAGCGCGAGACAGGCAAACAAGATTCGGGTCCTTGCCATGCCCAACACTCTGGCGCGGCAAGGACCCGGAATTCCAACCAACTGAGCGGTAAGCACCGGATCGTGTAAACCGCCGAAAGTGCGTGCAACTAGAAGCCGGTCGATTCCGTCCCGGCGAGTGCGGCGGCGACCTGCTTACCCACCGCGTCCATTCCCTTGGCATTCGGGTGAACCGGGAACGCGAGGCTCGTCGGGATGATGCCTTCGACCCACTTGTCCCAGGGTGCCGCACACGTATCGCGACCGGAGCTGATGTCGTACGGGTTCACGAACGTGGCGCCGGCGGCTTTGGCCTGGGCGCCCAGCATTCCGTTGAGGAGCTTCTGGACGTTGTCGAGGTACGGCACGTCGCCGCGGGAGATCGGGACGACCGGCCAGCAGCCGCCGGAGGACGGCAGGATCCTCAGGTAGCCCACGACCACGATCTTGGCCTTGGGGCTGCGCTGCTTGATGCCGGCGAGCACGGCGGCCACCTTGGCGGCGGTGGCGTCGACGCGCTGGGCCAGCGAGTCACCGTAGTTCGCCTTGCAGGGAGCGCCGTACGGGTCGAGCACGCTCTTGCCGGCGCAGGTCAGGATGATGTCGGAGAAGCCGATGTCGTTGCCGCCGATCGAGACGGTGACGAGGTCCGTGTCGGCTTTCAGGGCGGAGAACTGGGCCACCGACTGGCCGGGGATGCCCGATTGGACACCCGCCATGTCCTTGGTCTGGGCACCACCGCAGGAGATGTCGGTGAAGTTCGCGACGCCGAGCCTCTTCGCGAGGACCGACGGGTAGTTCTGGGTGGACTTGAAGCAGCTCAGCGGGTCGAGTCGTTGCAGGGGGATGAACGGTCCGGACACGAACGAATCGCCCAGCGAAACGTAGTTCCGGTACTTCGGCGCAGCGGTGGCGGTCGGCACCAGAAACGCTGCTATCAGGGTCGCCAGCAGGGAAACAACAGTCACTCGGCGCGTCATTGCTACCTCGTTACTGAAGAGTAGGAACGTAGGACGAAGGGTGACCGGACCATTGCGCAGTGTCAATCCCTCCACCAGGCTGGAACGATGACGGGGGTACGCAAAGCAGCGGCGGCGTCCGCGGTCGGTAACACGATCGAGCTGTACGACTTCCTGCTCTACGGCACGGCGTCGGCGCTGGTGTTCGACAAGATCTTCTTCCCGCAGTTCGACCCGCGCGTGGGCGTGCTGCTCGCGTTCGCGACGTTCGGCGCGGGTTTCTTCGCGCGGCCGCTGGGCGGCGCGGTGATCGGGCACCTCGGCGACCGGATCGGGCGCCGGTCGATGCTCGTGGTGACGTTGTCCGTGACGGGCCTGTCGACGGCGATGATCGGCCTGCTGCCGACGTACGCCCAGGTCGGCATCCTCGCGCCGATCCTGTTGGTGCTGCTGCGGATCGTGCAGGGCTTCTTCATGGGCGGCGAGCAGGGTGGCGCGTCCCTGATGGCCGTCGAGCACGCGCCGCCGGGCCGGTGGGGCTGGTACGGCAGTTGGGTGTTCATCGGGTCGCCGGTCGGGCTCGTGCTGGCGAACCTCGCGATGTACGCGTCGTCGCGTGCGTCCGGGGACGCGTTCCTGAGCTGGGGCTGGCGGTTGCCGTTCGTGTTCTCGGTCGTGCTGGTCGGGATCGGGCTCTACATCCGGCTGCGGGTGGCGGAGTCGCCGCGGTTCGAACGCGTGGAGAAGGCGCGGATGCCGCTCGCCGAGGTGCTGCGGGACCGGTGGCGCGTGGTGCTGCTGGGCGCCGGCGTGAACCTCGGTTTCACGATCTTCATCTACGTGCTGAGCGTGTTCATGATCGGGTACGGGCGCACGGCGTTGAAGATCTCCGCGGACGACCTGTTGATCGCGACCGTGGTGGGTTCGGTGGCGCAAGTCGTCGCGGTGCCTGCATTTGCCTTGCTGTCGGACCGCGTCGGGCGGTTGCCGGTGATGTTCGGCGGCGCGATCTTCCAGGCCGCGTTCGCGTTCCCGTTGTTCTGGCTCACCGACTCCGGCTGGTTCACCTTCGCGATGGTGCTCGGGTTCGTGGGCTCGGCGGCGTTGTTCGGTCCGTCCGCCGCCTACTTCGCCGAGCTCTTCCGGACGCGGGTGCGCTACAGCGGCGTGGCGCTGAGCTTCCAGCTCGGCGCGGTGCTGGGCGGCGGGCTCGCGCCGCTGGTCGCGCAGTCGTTGCTGCGCACCGGAACCTGGGCGATCGCCGTCTACCTGATCTGCGGCGCCGTGCTGTCCGGGGTGTGCCTGCTGGTGATCGGCTCAGCGCACGAGGCGGAGCCGGCGGGTGGCGAGTCCGACGCGCAGCCGCTGGCCCCAGCCCAGTCGTAGCGCGTCGCTCTCGATGCCGTCGCCGAACGCCACCAGGCCGTCGGTCTCGACGTCGATGGTGAGGGCCTGGTCGGTGATCTCGCCTTCGGTGTGGTCGATGCCGGTGGTGGGCGACGGCCAGGCCTCCCTGACGTACCAGACGAGCCGGGGTTCGGTCGGGGTGGGGAGCTGGATCGCGCTCCGGCGTTCGCGGTGGGCGGAGCCGCACCAGCCCGTCGAGCCGGTGCCGGTGCCGACGAGGATGCCGGACGACGCCTGGCGTTCCTGGCCGATGCGGTAGCGGCTGGTCTGGTGCGTCGGGTGGCCGACGTAGATCTCGTTGAGCGCGTGGAGGGTCTGGCCGTCGTCCGTCCGGGCCTCGACCATCGTGCGGTCTTCGGTGTCGTTCGTGCTGTGGAGGAGTTCCGCGGCGTCCTGCGGGGCGTGTCTCGCGAGCACGCCCCGGTCCGGGTTGATGCCGATGACGGGCTGGCCGGTCAGGTACTTGGCCACGTTGGCGACCAGTCCGTCCTGCCCGACGATGACGACCACGTCCTCGGGCGCGAACAGGAACCGCGACAGGTCTTCCCGCTCGACGACGCCGCGGCGCCAGTCCAGCGGGATGGCGGCGCTGACCTCTCCCAGCGCCTGCCGGGCCTGCTGGTCACGGTCCACCACCTCGTCCAGGGTTCGGTTGCGGGACTTGAGGAAGAACTCGACCTGTCCTCGCGTCCCGTGTCGTGCCAGCAACTCCGTCAGCTCGGTGCGCCGGTGCACCAGCACGATGCGCGGGGCGAGGCTCATCGCGCGAGCCGGTTCAGGATCGGCTGGATGATGTCCGGGGTCAGCGTGATGCTGCCGATCTCGGGCAGGTTGCCGGCGAGTTCCTTGGCCGCCAAGGCGTACAGGGTCTCCTGCGGAACTTCCTTGTAGGCGTCGAGACGTGCTTTCTCGCCTGCTGCTTCGGCTTCCGCGAGCTTGCGGATGCCTTCCGCCTTGGCGTCGTCGGCGATCCTGGCCGCCCTCGCGTGGTCTTCGGCCTGCCTGAGGGCGTTCGCACCTCGTTGCACCACCAGGAGTTCTTCCCGCTTGGCCAGTTCGATCTGGTTCTGGAGCTCGTTCTCGCTGATGGCCCGCTCGCGTTCGACGGCGATGGCCCGGCGTTCGTAGGTGGCCTTGTCGGCCTCCTGCTGGACCTTCTCGCGGACGGTCGTCTGGAGGGCCTTCTCCATGTCCGCGTCCGGGCGGATGGCGACCACGCGGACGTCGATGATCTCCAGGCCGATGTGGTCGGCCTTCAGGTTGTCCTTGACCTGCTGCTTGACGCGTTCGACGCCGGTCCTGATGGCCGTGTCGAGGTCCAGCGTGCCGAGGATCTCGAGGGCGTGCTGCTGGGTGCTCTCGGTGAGGGTGTTGGCGATCTGGCTCAGCGGGTCCTGGCGCCAGACGCCGGTGTCCGGGTCGATCGAGAAGTCGATCCGCTGCGTGGTGGTCTCCGGGGTGGTGCAGCGGTAGGTGGTGGTGAGCTGGACCGTCACGTCCTGGTGGTCCCGGGTTCTGGCGTGGAAGAGCATCGGGAGTTCGCGGTCGTCCACCGGGACCTCGCTGATCACGGCGGTTCTGGGGCGGAACCAGAAGCTCAGGCCCGTGCCCTCGTGGACCAGCTTGCCGTTCTTGACGTGCCGGACGTGGACGGTGGGGGTGCCGCGGAGGTGGCGGAGTCCGGGGTAGGTGCTGATGTCGGCCATGTCTTCGTCTCCTTATCGTCGTATTGACGATAAGTCTAGGGTGGGTGGGGTGTACTCGCCAAGTGATTTCCCTCCCTTCGCTGTGACGGTCGACCTGGTGGTGCTGACCGTGCGCGGGGACGAGCTGTGCGCGTTGCTGGTCAGGAGGGGTGAGGCGCCGTATCCGGGGGAGTGGGCGTTGCCCGGCGGGTTCGTCCTGGCCGACGAGTCGCTGGACGCCGCGGCCGCGCGGGAGCTGGTCGAGGAGACCGGCGTGGCCGGGCTGCACCTCGAGCAGCTCGGGACCTACGGGGAGCCTGGCCGGGATCCGCGGATGCGGGTGGTGTCCGTGGCCTACCTGGCGTTGGCGCCGGATCTGCCGGTGCCGGTGGCGGGAACGGACGCGGCCGCTGCCTCGTGGGAGCCGGTGTCGTCGGTGTCGTCGCTGGCGTTCGACCACGGGCGGATCCTGGCGGACGGCGTGGAACGGGCGCGGGCCAAGCTGGAGTACACCGGGCTGGGGGCTGAGTTCTGCGGCACCGAGTTCACGGTCGCCGAGCTGCGGCGGGTGTACGAGATCGTGTGGGGGAGTCCGCTGGACCCCCGGAACTTCCACCGGAAGGTGACCGGGGTGGAGGGGTTCCTGGTGCCCACCGGGGAGAGCACCAGTCGTGACGGAGGCCGGCCGGCCGCGCTGTACCGGCGGGGCGCGGCACGGGTGCTGCACCCGCCGCTGGCGCGCGCGGCCGGACCGTCCGCGGGCTGAGCAGCTGCCCGGAAGCCTGTCCGCACCGCCTGAGCCAGCTTCACGTTTCCCTGCCGCACGCGGGGACCTCACGTGCGGTCAGTGCGAACGAAAGCTCCCCGCGTGCACTTCGGCAACGTGAAGCAGGCTCGCGAAGGCGGCGACGACGGACAGGACTCCTGGGTTAGAGCTTCACCGCGTCGCCCGTCGCGGCCGACTGCTTCGCTGCCTCGATGACCTCCAGGCCCGTCACCGCGTCCTGCGGCGAGACCGGAGCCTTGCCCGCGGCCACCTGCGCGTAGAAGTCCTGGTACGCGCCCGGCTCGGTGCGGTGGGGCTTGCCGCCCAGCGTGCCCCACGCCTCCTCGGGTTCTTCGCCCCAGCCGGGGCCCGCCGGGGTTTCGCCTGCCTTGAGGCGGTCTTCCTGGAGGTCCATGCCGTACTTGACGTAGGCGGCGTCGTGGCCCAGCACGCGGAAGCGCGGGCCGAGGTCTGCTGCCAGCGCGCTCATCCAGAGGTGGGAGCGGACGCCGTTGTCGTGCGTCAGGGAGAGGAAGACGTCGTCGTCCGCCTTGGCGCCGGGGCGGACCGTGGCGATCTCGGCGTGGACCGAGGTCGGGCGGCCGAAGAGGGCCACCGACTGGTCCACCAGGTGGGTGCCCAGGTCGAACAGGATGCTGCCCAGGTCTGCCGGGTCGCCCGACTCCTTCCAGGAGGACTTGATCTCCGGGCGGTAGCGCTCGAACCGGGACTCGAACTTGTGGACCGCGCCCAGGGCGTTGTCGGCGAGGAGCTTGCGGACGGTCAGGAAGTCGCCGTCCCAGCGGCGGTTGTGGAACGGGACCAGTTGCAGGCCCTTGGAGGAGGCGATGGAGGCCAGGGCCCTGGCCTCCATCGCCGAGGCGGCGAACGGCTTGTCGACGACCACGTTGAGGCCGTGTTCGAGGACCTGGCGGGCGTGGGTCGCGTGGAAGCGGTTCGGGGTGGTGATGACGACCAGGTCGAAGCCGCCCTGCCAGACTTCGTCCAGAGAGGACAGGAGGCTGGCGTTCGGGTAGCGCTCGGCCACCTCGGCCTGGCGCTTCGGGTTCGAGGTGACCACCGCGGAGAGTTCCAGGCCCTGGGTTGCCTCGATGAACGGGGCGTGGAAGGCCGCCCCACCCAGTCCGTAGCCGACTAGAGCTGTGCGCATGCGATCAGCCTAAGCGTTCTCACCTGTTGGACGGGGTGTCGGAGGGACCGGGTGGAGCCCTACCTTCGTCTGCATGACCATGCCGCTGGTTAGCCGACGCCACGTGGATTACGTGCGCGTCACCAGCATGGCCTGTCGTTGCTCTCGTTGATCCCCAACCCCCTCGCATCAACGAACGTTCTGGAGCACAGCCATGTCCTGGTCCTTCGAGACTGCTCAGATCCACGCGGGCGCAGCCCCCGACCCGGCCACTGGCGCTCGCGCCACGCCGATCTACCAGACGACGTCGTACGTGTTCAGGGACACGCAGCACGGGGCGGACCTGTTCGCGCTGGCCGAGCCCGGGAACATCTACACGCGCATCAACAACCCCACGCAGGACGTGCTGGAGCAGCGGGTCGCCGCGCTGGAGGGCGGGGTGGCCGCGGTCGCCTTCGCGTCCGGGTCCGCCGCCGGGACGGCCGCGATCCTGAACCTCGCGCGGGCCGGTGACCACCTGGTCTCCAGCGCGTCGTTGTACGGCGGCACGTACAACCTGTTCCACTACACGCTGCCGAAGCTCGGCATCGAAGTGTCGTTCGTGGACGATCCCGACGACCTGGACGCCTGGCAGTCGGCGGTGCGGCCCAACACCAAGCTGTTCTTCGCGGAGACGCTCGCCAACCCGCGCAGCCACGTGCTCGACATCGAGGGGGTCGCCGGGGTCGCGCACGCGAACCAGGTGCCGCTCGTGGTCGACAACACGGTGCCCACGCCGTACCTGCTGCGGCCGTTGGAGCACGGCGCGGACATCATCATCCACTCGGCGACCAAGTACCTCGGCGGGCACGGCACGGCCATCGCCGGTGTGGTGGTGGACGGCGGGAAGTTCGAGTACGGGGCCGAGAAGTTCCCCGACTTCCACGAGCCCGACCCCAGCTACAACGGCCTGCAGTACTGGCCGGTGCTCGGGCACGGGGCGTTCGCGGCGAAGCTGCGGGTGCAGGGGCTGCGGGACACCGGGGCGGCGATCGCGCCGCTGACCAGCTTCCTGGTGATCCAGGGCATCGAGACGTTGTCGCTGCGGATCGAGCGGCACGTGCAGAACGCGCAGGCGCTCGCGGAGTGGCTGGAGAGCCGGGACGAGGTCGAGAAGGTGCACTACGCGGGCCTTTCGTCGTCGCCGTTCCACGCCAACGCGCAGAAGTACCTGCCCAAGGGCGCGGGTGCGGTGGTGAGCTTCGAACTGCGCGGCGGGGTCGAGGCCGGTCGGGCCTTCGTGGACGGAACGAGTCTGTTCAGCCAGCTGGTGAACATCGGCGACGTGCGGTCGTTGATCGTGCACCCCGCCTCGACCACGCACAGCCAGCTCACACCGGAGGAGCAGGTCGTCACGGGCGTCACGCCGGGGCTGGTGCGGTTGTCGGTCGGGCTCGAGGGGCTGGAGGACCTCAAGGCCGACCTGGAGGCGGGCTTCACCGCGGCGAAGTCCGAGTTGTAGTGGGCGGATGGCGGTTCGGCGATCCGAACGGTCGGCGCAAGTGGTTCAGCCACGCCGCGGAGTTCGGGGAACTGCCCGGCTTCCAGCTCGCGTACGAGACGTGGGGGACCTTGAACGCGGAGGCCTCCAACGCGGTGCTCGTGCTCCACGCCCTGACCGGTGACAGCCACGTCGCCGGGGGCGTGGAGCCGGGCCACCCCACGCCGGGCTGGTGGGACTCCCTGGTGGGGCCGGGAAAACCGCTCGACGGGTTCTTCGTCGTGGCACCCAACGTGCTCGGCGGGTGCCAGGGCAGCACCGGGCCCTGGCAGTACCCCGGCTTTCCCGGCCTCACCATCCGCGACCAGGTCGCGGCCGAGGTGCACCTCGCCGACTTCCTGGGCGTCGAGCGGTGGGCGGCCGTGCTCGGCGGGTCGATGGGAGGCATGCGGGCCGTCGAGTGGGCGGTGAGTGCGCCCGACCGGGTGGATTCCCTGCTGTTGCTGGCGACCACGGCGGCGGCTTCGGCCGAGCAGATCGCGCTGGCGTCCGCCCAGCTGCACGCGATCAGGGCCGATCCCGTCGCAGGACTGGGGATCGCGCGGCGGATCGCGCACATCAGCTATCGCAGCGAGCAGGAGCTGCAGGCCCGGTTCGGGAGAGAACGCAGAGAGGACGGGCGGTTCGAGGTCGAGTCCTATTTGGACCACCATGCGGCGAAGCTGTCCAGGAGGTTCGACGCGGCCAGCTACGTGACGCTGACCGAGGCGATGAACTCCCACGACGTCGGGCGCGGGCGTGGCGGGACCAGGGCGGCGCTCGGGCGGATCCGGGCGCGGACGATCGTCGCCGGCGTCGACTCGGACCGGCTGTACCCGTTGGCGCAGCAGGAAGAACTCGCGGCGGGGATCTCCGGGGCCGGCGAGGTCAGGGTGATCGGGTCGCCGTACGGGCACGACGCGTTCCTGATCGAGAGCGACCAGGTCGGCGCGCTGGTCACGGAGTTGCTGCCCGTGCGGTCAGGTACTCGCTGAGGCGGGCCGAGGCCGTCAGCATGGCCAGGCCGCGGGTCCGCAGGCGGCGGCGCCAGTCGGTCAGGGCGGCGCCCAGCGTGTCGGTGCCGCCCGCCGACCGGACCTGGTCCACCACCAGGGCTATGCGCGCCAACGGATACCCGCCGCGGCGCAGGAGGTGGGCCAGCTCCGCGTCGCGCACGTCCTCCGCGCGGAACACCCGGTAGCCCGTCGGTTCCCGTTGCGGCACCAGGATTCCCGCTTCCTCCCACGCCCTGAGCGTGGCCGGGGTGACGTCCAGGCGCCGGGCCAGCTCGCCGATCGTGCGCGGCTGCGGCACCGGTTCGACGTCGGTCAGGTCCGCCACGGCGCCGCTGACCGAGTCGAGCGTCGCGCGGTCGCGGAGGAGTTGCTCGTGGCCGCGGTCGATCGTCAGCAGCACGTCGTCCACCGAGTCGGCGTGCACGGCGTTCATGATCTGGCCGGCGGTGGCGTGCCCGAAAGCGGGGACCAACGCGATGAACGCGCGCAACGCGGCCGCGTGGACCTCGGTGTAGACGCGGTAGCCGGACGGCGTGCGCTCGGCGGGCGGCAGGAACCCCGACTCCTCGTAGTTGCGCACCGCCTGGGTCGACAGGCCGTGTTCGCGAGCGAGGTCGGATGGGCGCACGGTTGAGACTTTAGTTCACCGAAACAGGCAAGATCGTCGGAAAGTCTCAACGGAGCTTTCAATGTTACGGTTGAACCACATGAGCCAGGACATCAGCGAGTTCATCACCCCGTTCACCGAGCTCCTCGCCTTCGGTGAGCCGACCCACCTCGAGCACGCGCACACGTGGGTCCGCAACGAGCTGTTCGAGCAGCTCGCGGGCCTGGGCTACCGGTCGATCGCCCTGGAGAGCTGCCGGATCCGCGGGCTCGCGGTCAACGACTACGTGCACGGCGGCGAAGGCGACCTCGACGTGGTCATGAAGGAAGGGTTCTCCCACACGTTCGGTGAGAACTGGCCGGCGAACCGCGAGCTCGTGCAGTGGATGCGCGAGTACAACGCGGCCAGGCCGGAGCACGAGCGGCTGTCGTTCCACGGCTTCGACTTCCCCGGCGAGACGGTCACCGTCCCCAGCCCGCGCCCGTACCTGGAACACGCGCGCGACCACCTGGGCGAGGACGTCGACCTGAGCACCGACGACGAGAAGTGGAGCCGGGACGAGGCCGTCATGGACCTCACGCGGTCACCGGGCAGGTCGGCGGAGGCCATCAGGTTCCGCGAGATCGGCACCGGCATGCTCCGGCGGCTGCACGAGCGCAGGAGCACCGACGCGGCGTGGGTGCGCGCCGAGACGTACCTGAACGCCGGGCTGAGCCTGCTCCAGTACCACCGCGAGTGCGCCGAACCGAACCCCCTGGGCGTCCGCCTCCACCGCCTGTGCCAGTTGCGCGACGGCCTGATGGCCCGCAACCTGCTGGCGATCCGGCGCGAGGAGGCGGCCAAGGGACCGACGTTCGTGTTCGCGCACAACGCCCACTTGCAGCGCACCACCTCGTCGATGGAGATGGCGGGCGAACGGCTCGAGTGGCTCTCGGCGGGCGCGCTCGTGGCCCCGCTCCTCGGCGACCAGTACACCGTCATCGGCGGCACGCTCGGCCGCAACGATTCCATCGGACTGGGCGAACCGGACAAAGCCACCCTGGAAGGTCAACTGCAGGGCAGGTTCACGACCTGGGGCATCACGACCGACAAGCCGGAAGGCCCGCGCCGGACCGACATCGGCGACGACCCGATGCTGAAGATGGGCTACTTCCCGCTCGACCAGCACCTGATGGACGGTGTGGACGCGCTGTTGCACGTCAGGGTTGGTCGTCCAGCGACGCGGTGATCCACGACGCGATCGGCAGGTCGCGCGTCTCGCACTCGACGGCCAGCTTCAACGTCCACCGCAGGGCTTGCAGGACCACGGTCGCGAGCTCCTGCGGCTGGCCGTTGGCCAGCGCGATCTCGATCTGCTCGGACGCCGCGTCCTGGTCGCCGTGCACCTCGGCCAGCAGGGCGCGGATCGCCGTGCGGACGGGCGGGTCGGCGTCGTCGATCTGGACCTCGTTGCCGTCCTCGTCGAACACCTGCATCTTGACCGGGGTCGCGCCGCCGGAACCGAGCGCGCTGACCATGCTGCTGCACTCGGCGAACAGCAGCAGCACCAGCTCCCGGATCTCCTCGTTGCCCTCGGGAGACCCGCTGAGGTACCCGGTCACGAGGTCCACCGCCACAGCGTCTTCCCCGGCCCTGGCCGCGGCCAGCGCCTCGCCAGCGACGGCCGTCAGCCTCGCCCAGCGATCTGGATCCTGTGGTGGTCTCACAGGTACTGCCTACCGCGCGGCGTCACGGATTAGCAATGCCCCATCTTGATCAGAGTCATACCCCGGTACCTCACTCCGCAGGTCAATGTGCGGATGAACGGATCGACCTAGCATCGGCTGGTGTTCCGCGCGTTGTACCGGACCGTTCTCGGTCCCGATCGCACCCGAGTGCTCGCCAGGCCGCTCGGCCGCCTGCGCGTTCCCGTCCACGCCGGCCTGATCATCTACGCCGCTGTCTGGGGAATCGTCGCGAGCGCGGGCTACGTGCGGCAACAGGACTCGGACGGCTGGTGGGTCGTCCTCTTCCTGTCGACGGTCCTGCCGTACGTCCTGCTGATCCGGTCGCCCCTGCTGGCCTGGCGGCTGGCCGCGCTGAGCTTCTACCCCGTGGCTCTGCTGTGCGCGGGAGAAGGGGCCGGGGCGTTCCAGTACTGGACGGCGATCCCTCTCCTCGTGGCGGTCGCCGCCTTCTACTCGCGACCGATCGTGATCACCGCCACGGTGATCAGCGCGGTGCTGGTCGCCGTCACCGAACGGCAGGCCGCCGACCTCGCGTTGTTCGCCCCGATGCTCGCCACCGTCGTCTACCTCCTCGGGGCGCGCGGCCGGGCGGAACGCGAGCTCGAGGAGGAACGGGACGCCAAGGCCGCGCTGGAGGAACGCGCCCGCATCGCGCGCGAGATGCACGACGTCGTGGCGCACCACATGTCGATGGTGGTGGTGAGGTGCGAAACGGCGCCCTACCGCCTCAAAGGACTGAGCGACGAGACCCAGCAGGAGTTCGCGGAACTCGGCGAGGCCGCGCGGGAGGCGATCACCGACATGCAACGCCTGCTGGGCGTGCTGCGGACCAACGGCGACGCTCCCCAACGCGCGCCGCAGCCCGGCATCAGCCGCATCCCGGAACTGGTGCGGCCCGGCGACGAGGCTGAGGTGGACGTGGACGACGTGCCGGAGGCGGTCGGCCTCACCGCGTACCGGATCGTGCAGGAGGCGCTCACGAACGCCACCAGGCACGCGCCCGGCGCGGCGGCGTCCGTCCACGTGCGCCGCGACGGCGACCGGCTGGACGTGCTGGTGCGCAACACCGCGGGCGGGCCGTCGCGCGGCGGCGGCAGCGGGCAGGGACTGGTGGGGATGCGGGAACGCGTCGCGGTGCACGGTGGCACGCTGACCGTGAAGTCGACCGAGGACGGCGGATTCGTGGTGCGGGCGAGAATTCCGTTGGGGGACAAGTGATCAGGGTGGTCGTGGTGGACGACCAGGAGATGGTCCGCGAGGGCTTCTCCGCGTTGCTGGCCGCGCAGGACGACATCGAGGTCGTCGGGTCCGCGGGCGACGGCGTGCGGGGCGTGGCGCTGGCACGGGAGGTCTCGCCCGACGTCGTGCTGATGGACATCCGCATGCCCGAGATGGACGGGCTCACCGCGACGCGCCTGCTGCTGGACGGGTCGGCCGAGGTGAAAGTGCTGGTGTTGACCACGTTCGACCTCGACGACTACGTCTACGAGGCGTTGCAGGCGGGCGCCAGCGGGTTCCTGCTCAAGCACGCACCCGCCCGTGAACTCCTGAACGCCGTGCGCGTGGTGGCCGCGGGCGAGGCGTTGCTGGCCCCTTCGATCACCAAGCGGCTGATCGAGGACTTCGTGCGGTCGCGGCGGGCGGAACGGGTGCGGCCCGCGCAGCTGTCCGCGCTGACCGAACGTGAGACCGAGGTCCTCGTGCTGATCGCGCAGGGCCTGTCGAACTCCGAGATCGCCGCGTCGCTGGTGGTCGCCGAGCAGACGGTGAAGACGCACGTGAGCCGCGTGCTGATGAAACTCGGCCTGCGCGACCGCGCCCAGGCCGTGATCGCGGCGTACGAGAGCGGGCTCGTGGTACCGGGGTAATGGCGCTGCGGGGTGACGATCCCGCGGTCGTCGTCTTCCTAGCTTCTGGGGCATGCGCCGAGCCGTCCTGTTCCTCCTGCTGATCGCCCTGCCGTCGGTCGCGCCGTCGATCGCGCAGTGGCGTGCCGACGTCGCCCGCCGGGTCGCGATCGTCGGGGACCTCGCGACCGCCAGGGACGTCGTGGTCGTGGTGCCGGGGTCCGACGTGGACGTCGACCGGTTCGACCGGACGGTCGGGCGGATGGCGGCCAACCTGCACGCGGAGGCCCACCGCGACGACCTGGCGGTGATCGCCTGGCTCGGGTACCGGACGCCGCAGGGGCTCGGGGTGGACGCGGTGACCGGGTCGCTGGCCCGGCAGGGCGCCGAACGGCTGGCCGACTTCGTGCGGGCGTTGCCCTCGCGGGTGCGGGTGCACGTCATCGGGCACAGCTACGGCTCGGTGGTGGTCGGGCTGGCCGCGCACGAGCTGGACGTCGCGGACGTCGTGTTCACCGGGAGTCCCGGGGTGCGGGCGTCGTCGGCGGCCGAGCTGGGGACGCGGGCTCGGGTGTGGGTGTTGCGGTCGAGCGGCGACTGGATGCGGTTCGTGCCCAACGTGCGGTTGTTCGACCTCGGGCACGGCACGGATCCGGCTTCGGACGGCTTCGGGGCCACCGTGCTGCGGTTCGAGGGCGGGAAGCACGACACGTACTACGAGCCGGGCACCGAGACGCTGAAGGCACTGGTCGGGATTGCGGGGAACCAGCTGTGAGGAATCCGTTCATCGACGCCGTGCGGGCGTTGGCGGTGGTCACCGTCGTGCTCGGCCACTGGCTGGTCACGGCGCTGGTCGACACCCCGACCGGCATGTACATCGACAGTCCTCTGAAACACCTGCAGTCGCTCACGCCCGTGTCGTGGGTGCTGCAAACCCTCGGGTTGTTCTTCTTCGTGGGCGGGTTCGCGGCGGCGCACTCGAAGACGCCGTTCTTCACCCGCCTCAAGCAACTCGCCGTGCCGACGCTGCTGATGCTGGCCTGCTGGGCGTGTGTCCTCTTCGGACTGGTCCTGCGCGGCGTCGACCAGGGCACCGCCTGGAACATCGGCTTCCTGGTCACCACGCCGCTCTGGTTCCTGGGCGTGTACCTGGTGCTGCTGGCGATGAAACCGTTGGTGCGCAAGCTGGACGAGCACTCGTGGGGTGTGCTCGTACCGGTCGTGCTGGTGTTCCTCGTCCCGTACGCCGTGTGGTGGGCGGCCTGGCAGCTCGGGTACGCGCTCAAGCGCCGCCGGATTCCCGGTCCGCCGCTGCTGATCGCGGGTGTGCTCGGGTACGCGCTGCTGACGACGGTCGGCGGGTATCCCGTGTCGGCGGTGGGGATTCCGGGCGAGGCGGTCTCGAACCTCAACCCGCCGAACCACGCGACGCTCGCGCTGGCGTTCGCGCAGATCGGGCTGGTGCTCACGATCGCACCCGCGCTGACCAGGCTCGGCACGGCGAAACCCGTGCAGTGGCTGAACAGGCGGGCGCTGGGGATCTTCCTCGCGCATCAGAGCGCGCTGATCACCGTGACGCTGGCGCTCAGCGCGTGGGGGCCGTTGCCGGGGCTCCAGCAGCCACCAGAGGATCCGGACTGGGTGTGGCAGCGGGTGCTGTGGCTGCCGGTGTGCGCGGCCGTGACCTGGGGATGGCTCCGAGCACTGCGAGGCCGATCGCCACGGCGTGCAGCACCACCACCGGAGGAGCCGGGTCCAGCGCCAGCATCGGCGGTACGCACGCCAGTGCCGTGAGCAGCCACGGCAGGCGCGTGTCGCAGCTGCCGGTGCGGGCCGTGTGGATCAGGTACCAGCCGAGCAGCAGGTGGATGAGGTTCTGCAACGGGTCGACCGGCAGCACCACCAGCACGCCGTCGCCGAGGAAGCCGCTCACCACGAACCCGAGCACGCCGAGCGTCCCGAACGACACGCCCGCCGCCGTCGCGAGGCGGGTGCGGTGCGACTCGTGCGCCAGCCGGTGCACCCGCACCAGGCGGCGTTCGAAGCGGTGGAACAGCAGGATCAACGGCACCAGCCCGAACACCAGCCAGATCGGTGCCTGCGTCAGCCCCAGCAACCCGACCAGCGCGCCGACGCCCGCGAGGTAGGTGAGGTACACCGTCATCGGTGCGCGCCGGGCGAAGTCCACGACGTGCCACGACCGGCCGTCGAGCCACGTCGTGAGCCGCTCGCGGGCCAGCAGCGCGAGGCACACCTGCGCCACGCCGAGCACCATCATCGAGCGCGGGTAGTCGCTGAAGAACACCAGCGCGGGCACCGTCACGGCACCCAGCGCGGCGAGCAGCCGGCGCGACAGGTTCGTCAGCGTGCCGTCCGCGTAGAAGAACCCGATCTGCTGCATCAGCAACGCGCCGACGATCAGGTTCACGTACCCGCCGGTCTTCCAGTCCGTCGACGTGCGCGCGACCTCGACCGCCATCGTCACCAGCACCAGCACGAACGGCGTGGTGCGGCGGAAGTGCTGGTGCAGCCACGCGGCCGCCGGGGTCGCCGCCACCGCGAGCAGGTAGACCCCGAGGAACCACAACGGATGCGTGATCAACCGGCTGTACGCGTCGACCTTGACGTCGAGCAGGTTCAGGGCGGCGAACAGCACCACCCACAGCAGCACGAACGCGAGCACCGGCCGCAGCAGCCACGACGTCCGGCTCGACACCCAGCAACCGAACCCGCCCCGGTGCTCCTGCCAGCTGCGCAGGTTCGCGTGCCCGCCCGCGAAGAAGAACAACGGCACCGCCTGCAACGCCCACAGCCACGGCGTGCCGAGCCCCCGCAGGTGCGCGAGCGTCGCCACCGTCTCGCCGAGCACCAGCAACGCCAGGCTGAACAGCCGCAGGAACGTCGCGTACCGGTCCTGCTCGGCGTTCTGCAGCACCTCCGGCAACGGCGCGCTGTGGTCGCGGCGACGGCCGTGCAGCCGCGCCAGCAACAGGAACACGACGACCGCGCTGCCGAACGCCCACGCCACCACGGGTTCGTGGCCGGGCGCTCCCCAGCGCTGCCGCCAGGAGTTGAACTTCAGGCCCATCGCGTAGACCTCGGCGACCGCGTGGCAGCTCTGCTCGGCGCCACGCGGGTTCAGCCGGCACTGGGTGTGCAGGTCGGTCGTGAGCCGGTCGTCCAGCGCCTTGCGCGCCTGCGGGCCGAGCGGATCGCCCTTGTGGTCGGCGTAGCGCAACAGGTCGTAACCCAGGTCGTGCGCCCGGCACGCCGCGCTGAAGTCCCACTCCGTGTCCCCGGCCGGACCCGAGCAGCCGCCGCCGGCGTCGACGACCCGGAGCGTTCCGTCCGGCGCGGTGATCGTCTTGGGGTCGCGGCCCATCTCTCTCGCGAAGTCGCCCGGCAGGTTCACGTACGGGTCGTGCGTCGCGGACGGGGCCACGAACGCGTCGACGGCGTTGGCCGCGGCGATCACGTCGGCGCTGGGCGGGATCCCGCCGTCGCCGGTGGCCGGGCGGGACGCGATCACCCCGCAGACGAACACCGCGAGCGTGATCACCGTGAACCGGAACCAGGCCGGAAGCCGGAGGAGGAGTTTGCGCGCGCCCATTGTCGAGCCAGGTTACGGAAGGGTCTCGGCTGATCGCCAGTTCGCCAGGTCAGCCGCACGCCATCCGTCGATCGGTGGATGCGGGCCGATGACACGGATGATGTCGCCCAACCTGTCACAAGGACACGCTTGGAGCATGAAACGACTGCTCACACCTGATCTGGCCCGCGGTGGCATGCTCGCGTTGATCGCGCTGGCGAACTCGGCCGTCTACCTCCACGGCCGCCCGTACGGGGTGCGCCAGCACATCGTCGAGACGGGGTTCCTCGACCACCTGGTCAGCTTCGTCGTCGTGTCGTTCGTCGACGCCCGCGCGTACCCGATGTTCGCGTTCCTGTTCGCGTACGGCGTCGCGAAGATGGCCCCGCAACGCGTCAAGGCGCGCAACTGGTGGCTGATCGTCTTCGGGTTCCTGCACGCGTTGCTGCTGTTCCCCGGTGACGTGCTCGGCCTGTACGGCGTGCTCGGGTTCGCGGTGATCGCGATGACCCGGTGGAAGGACCGCACGCTGTTCGTGGTCGCCACCCTCTGGCTGGGGCTGACCGCGCTGATCGCGGGACAGGCGTACGCGACGCCGCCGAACGGGGAGCGGGCGTTCTTCCTGTCGTTCGAGACGGCCGACCCGCTGGCCGCGATGGCGATGCGTCCGCTGGAGTGGCTGCTCGTCCCGCTCGGCCTCGTCGGGGTCGGCGCGGCCGCCATGATGGGGGTGTGGGCCGCTCGTCGTGACGTTCTCGCGGCGCCCGACCGGCACCGGACGCTGCTGCGCCGCGTGGCGGGCTGGGGAATCTCGATCGCGGTGCTCGGCGGAGCGCCCAGCGGTCTCGCGGTCGCGGGTGTCCTGCACGTCGGGGAGCCGTCGGAGCTGGCCGGGCTGGCCGCGCTGCACGCCGTCACCGGGATCGCGGGTGGCCTCGGGTACGCGGCGCTGATCGCGTTGATCTCGCTGCGGGTGCGTGCCGACAACCCCGTCGTGCGGGCCGTCGCGGCCTGCGGGGAGCGGTCGCTGAGCTGCTACCTGTTCCAGTCCGTCGTGTTCGTGCTGCTGTTCGTGCCCTACACGCTGGGGCTCGGCGCGACGCTCGGGTCCGCGGGGATCGCACTGGTGGCGCTGGTGACGTGGCTCGCGTCGGTGCTGCTGGCCGACCTGCTGCGGCGCCGCGGTCAGCGGGGACCTGCCGAGGCGTTGCTGAGCAGTGTGCGCAGGCTGCAAGGATCTTCGGTGTGATGTCCATGGTGGAGCAGGAACGCCGGTGGAACCAGGTGTGGGCACTCGTGCCGGGTGGCCTGCTGGCCCTGGCGACGGGTGTCTACCTGGTGGCGCGACCGATCTCCCTCGTGCCGCTGGCCGTGGTCGGTGCGCTGGTGTTGTGGCACTGGTGGTTCGTGATCGCGCACCCGTCGTGGTTGGAGCGGCGGACCCTGCTGATGCTGCTGTACTTCGCCGGAGTGCTCGGCGGGACCGTCGTGTTGCTGCTGCACGACGGGGTGTTCACGATCTTCGTCGCCGCCTGTTACGGCCTCGCGTTCCTGACCCTGCCGGGGTGGCTCGCCTACGCGGGCGCGGTGGTCGTGGGCGGGTTGTGGCTGGTGCCGCAGGGCACCGACCTCAAGGCGTCCGCTCTGATCAACCTCGGCGTGACCACCCCGATGGCGATCCTCGTCGGCTGGATCATCCGCGTGATGGAACGCGAGGTCATCCGCCGCCGCGAGATCAACGAGCGCGTCACGGCGCTGTCCGAGGAGAACGCCCGGCTCCAGGTGCTCGCCGAACGGGCCCGCGTGTCGCGCGAGATGCACGACACCGTCGCCCAGGGCCTCACCGGCATCGTGACGCAGCTGGAGGTGGCCGAGGTGCTGACGTCCGCGGACGACGCGGCACGCGGCCGCATCGCCACCGCCCGGAGGCTGGCCCGCGACAGCCTGGTCGAGGTGCGCCGCTCCATCGAGGCGCTGCGGCCCGGCCCGTTGCGCGACGGCCGGCTGAGCGAGGCGGTGGAACGGGCCGTGGACGCCTGGCGTGCCGAGCACGGTGCGGTGGCGACCTGCACGGTGACGGGCTCCGCCCGGCCGTTGAGCGCGGACACCGAGGTGGCCGTGCTGCGCGCCACCCAGGAGGCGCTCGCGAACGCGGGCAGGCACGCTCGGGCTTCCCGCGTGGACGTCACACTGTCCTACATGGAGGACGTGGTGGTGCTGGACGTCATGGACGACGGCGTGGGCTTCGACCCGTCGGTGCGCGGCTTCGGCCTCACCGGGATGGAGGAACGGGTGGGCCTGCTCGGCGGCACCGTGACCGTGGAATCGGCCCCCGGCAACGGAACCGCCGTGAACGTCACCCTGGAGGCCCGGTGATCCGCCTCGTGGTGATCGACGACCACCCGGTGGTCCGCGACGGCCTGCGCGGCATGCTCGGCACCCAGGACGACTTCGAGGTCGTGGGCGAGGCGGCGAGCGGCACCGAGGCCCTGACGGTGATCGCCGCCGTGCGCCCGGACGTTGCGGTGACCGACCTCCGGCTGCCTGCCCCGAGCGGGGCGGACCTGGTGCGGCAGATCCGTTCGTTGGCCCCTTCGACGCGGGTGCTGGTGCTGACGACGCACGACACGGACGCCGACGTGCTGCCGACGATCGAGGCCGGCGCCATCGGCTACCTGTTGAAGGACGCACCCCGCGAGGAGTTGTTCCGCGCGGTGCGGGCGGCGGCCCGCGACGAGACGGTGCTGTCGCCTTCCGTTGCGGCGCGGTTGGTGCGCAAGGTGCACGCGCCGGTTCCCGTGTCGGCGTTGAGCAGCCGGGAACGCGAGGTGCTGGCTCTCGTCGCGCGCGGCAAGACGAACCGCGAGGTGGGGGCCGCGTTGCACATCAGCGAGGCGACGGTGAAGACGCACCTGCAGCACGTCTACGCGAAGCTGGAGGTGCCGGACCGGGCGTCCGCCGTGTCGGCCGCGCACCAAAGGGGCTTGATCTAGCGGCCGCGGGTGGCCGGCTCAGGTGGCCACGACGGCCGGGGTCAGCGAGGCCAACGCCATGCGCGACAACAAGGTCGCCATCTGGTCCCGGTCGAGGTGCGCGCTGTGCGGCGTCGAGTTGATGAGCCCGAACACGGCGTGCGCGGCCGCCCGCGCGGTCGGCTCGTCGAAGTCCGGCACCGTGCGCCGGATCGTCTCGACCCACACCTCGACGTAGCGCCGCTGTAACGCCCGCACCCGCCGGCGGTCCGGATCGGTGAGGTTGGCGAGGTTCCGCATCTGCACGGTGATCAGCGCCGGGTCGTCCAGCGCGAAGTCGACGTGCCACCCGATGAGCTCCCGCAACGCCTCGTCGGCGTCCGAGGCGGCGTCGACCCGCGACTGGCCGCCGTCGAGCAGCCGTTCGGAGATCGACGTCAGCATCTCGCCGAGCATCGCGTCCTTGCTGCGGAAGTGCCGGTAGAGGGCCGGGCCGGAGATCCCGACGGCCGCACCGATGTCGTCGATGCCCACGCCGTGGAAGCCGTGGCGCGCGAAGAGTTCGGCCGCGGCGTTGAGGATCTGGTCCCGACGTGAGGGTTTCTCGACCACGGAAGGAGGTTAGCAGGCGTTTACCTGATAGCTCGATGGGCGGAATTCACGCAGGGGCAAGCCCCGAATGTTGACTCTTGACGAATACTTCACACAAGTCTTACTCGTGAGTAACGATTGCCGTGCAATGCATCACACCCTGCGGCCCCTTCGGGAGTCTTCGATGCGTCCTGGTCACTTCATCGCCTCGGTGGTCACCGCCGCCGCGGCCGTCATCGCGCTCGCCAACCCCGCGAGCGCGGCCGCCACCAACTACGTCGCGCTCGGCGACTCGTACGCCTCCGGCCTCGGGACCGGCAGCTACGACAGCGGTACCGGCTCCTGCAAGCGCGGTCCGCTCGCCTACCCGGCCCTGTACGCCCAGGCCACAGCCCCGGCGTCGTTCCGGTCCGTGGCCTGCTCCGGGGCCAGGACCGGTGACGTCGTCACCCAGGCCAACAACACCCTCGCCGCGAGCACCAACCTCGTCACCGTGCAGGTCGGCGGCAACGACGCCGGGTTCACCGACGTCATCACCACCTGCACGTTCGGGTCCGACCAGGACTGCGTCAACCGGGTGAACCAGGCCAAGACGTACGCCGCGAACACGCTTCCCGGGCTGCTCAACAACGTCTACGGCACGATCAGGGCCAAGTCGCCGTCGGCGCGCGTGGTGGTGCTCGGCTACCCGCGCATCTACAAGGTGCCGGGCTCCTGCAACGTCGGGCTGAGCGACACCAAGCGGGCCGCGATCAACTCCGGCAGCGACGCGTTGCACGCCACCATCAGCGCGCGGGCCGGGGCGGCCGGGTTCACCTACGTCGACGTGCGCGGGGCGTTCACCGGGCACGAGATCTGCTCGTCGAGCTGGTGGCTCAACAGCCTGAGCTGGCCGGTCGACGAGTCGTACCACCCGAACCGGGCCGGGCACGCGAGCGGTTACCTGCCCGCTCTGCGGGCGGCGATCGGGTGATGCTTTCCGGAACGTGAGAGTGTCTGAACAGGGGCTTGACCTGCGTTCGGGTCACTCTCGAGCCGTTCCGGTGGACCACTAGGTGAGCGGGCGTTAACATGGCCTTGTTAACGCCCGCTAACCTGAGGTCTGGGGAGCATGGACGCACCTGTCCTGCGCAGCGCCGCCGAGCCGTCGGACCGCTACGCCAAGGAGCACGCCGCGCTCGTCGACGAGCTGCGGAGCAAGCTCAGCGCAGCCGCGCGAGGCGGTTCGGAGAAGGCGCGCCAGCGCCACGTCGACCGCGGCAAGCTGTTGCCGCGCGACCGCGTCGACACGCTGGTCGACCCCGGTTCGCCGTTCCTCGAACTGTCGCCGCTGGCCGCCAACGGCATGTACGGCGACGAGGCGCCGGCCGCGGGCATCATCACGGGCGTCGGGCGGGTGTCCGGCCGGGAGTGCGTGATCGTCGCGAACGACGCCACGGTCAAGGGCGGCACCTACTACCCAGTCACGGTCAAGAAGCATCTGCGCGCGCAGGAAGTGGCGCTGCAGAACAACCTCCCGTGCATCTACCTCGTCGACTCCGGCGGCGCGTTCCTGCCGAAGCAGGACGACGTGTTCCCCGACCGCGAGCACTTCGGCCGGATCTTCTACAACCAGGCCACGATGTCCGCGAAGGGCATCCCGCAGATCGCCGCCGTGCTCGGCTCGTGCACCGCGGGTGGTGCGTACGTGCCGGCCATGTCCGACGAGGCGATCATCGTCCGCAACCAGGGCACGATCTTCCTCGGCGGCCCGCCGCTGGTGAAGGCCGCGACCGGTGAGGTCGTGTCGGCGGAGGACCTCGGCGGCGGCGACCTGCACTCGCGCACGTCCGGCGTCACCGACCACCTGGCCGAGAACGACGCGCACGCGCTGCGGATGGTGCGTTCGATCATCTCGACGCTCGGCCCGCGCGTCCCACGGCCGTGGGACGTCGCTCCCGTGGAGGCGCCGGCCGTCACGGACGACCTCTACGGCGTCGTGCCGACGGACTCCCGGACGCCCTACGACGTGCGCGAGGTGATCGCGCGGGTCGTCGACGGCTCGAAGTTCCAGGAGTTCAAGAAGGAGTACGGGCAGACGCTCGTCACCGGCTTCGCGCGCATCCACGGCCACCCGGTCGGCATCGTCGCGAACAACGGCATCCTGTTCGGCGAGTCGGCGGTGAAGGGCGCGCACTTCATCCAGTTGTGCGACAAGCGGTCCATCCCGCTGGTGTTCCTGCAGAACATCACCGGCTTCATGGTCGGCCGCGAGTACGAGGCGGGTGGCATCGCCAAGCACGGCGCCAAGATGGTGACGGCGGTGGCGTGCGCGCGCGTCCCGAAGTTCACCGTGATCATCGGCGGTTCGTTCGGCGCCGGCAACTACTCGATGTGCGGCCGGGCGTACTCGCCGCGCTTCCTGTGGATGTGGCCCAACGCCCGCATCTCCGTGATGGGTGGCGAGCAGGCCGCGTCCGTGCTGGCGACCGTCCGCCGCGACCAGCTCGGCGACGAGTGGTCCACAGAGGACGAAGAGGCGTTCAAGGCGCCGATCCGCCAGCAGTACGAGGACCAGGGCAACCCGTACTACTCGACCGCGCGGTTGTGGGACGACGGCGTGATCGACCCGCGCGACACCCGCACGGTGCTCGGCCTCGCGTTGTCCAGCGCGGCCAACGCCCCCATCGACGATGTTTCCTACGGCGTCTTCCGGATGTGATCATGTTCGACAGCGTTCTGGTGGCGAACCGCGGGGAGATCGCGGTCAGGGTGATCCGCGCGCTGCGGTCGCTCGGGATCCGTTCCGTCGCCGTGTACTCCGACGCGGACGCCGAGGCGTTGCACGTCAAGCTCGCCGACGAGGCCGTGCGGATCGGACCCGCCGCGGCCCGCGAGAGCTACCTGTCCATCGAGAAGATCGTCGCAGCGGCTGTGTCCACTGGCGCGCAGGCGATCCACCCCGGCTACGGCTTCCTGGCCGAGAACACGGCGTTCGCCGCGGCCTGCGACGAGGCCGGGATCGTGTTCGTCGGCCCGCCCGCGGCGGCGATCGACGCGATGGGCGACAAGATCCGCGCGAAGCTCACGGTGTCGGCGGCGGGCGTGCCCGTGGTGCCGGGCCGCACGCGCTCGGGCATGTCCGACGACGAGATCGTCGAAGCCGCTCTCGAGATCGGCTTTCCCGTGCTGCTCAAGCCTTCCGCCGGCGGTGGCGGCAAGGGCATGCGGCTGGTGCACGAGGAGTCGGCGCTGCGCGAGGCGATCGAGTCGGCACGGCGGGAGGCGCGCGGCTCGTTCGGTGACGACACGCTGCTGATCGAGCGGTTCATCACGAACCCGCGCCACATCGAGATCCAGGTCCTGGGTGACCGGCACGGCACCGTGATCCATCTCGGCGAACGCGAGTGCAGCCTCCAGCGGAGGCACCAGAAGATCATCGAGGAGGCGCCGTCGCCGTTCCTCACGCCCGAGGTGCGCGAGGCGATGGGGTCCGCCGCCGTCGACGCCGCGAAGTCCGTCGGGTACGTCGGCGCGGGCACGGTCGAGTTCATCGTGGACGGTGCGTCCGGCGACTACTTCTTCATGGAGATGAACACCCGCCTGCAGGTCGAGCACCCGGTGACCGAGATGGTCACGGGCGTCGACCTCGTCGAGTGGCAGCTCCGGGTCGCCTCCGGTGAACCACTCGACCTCCGGGTCGAACTGACCGGGCACTCGGTCGAGGCCCGCGTCTACGCCGAGGACCCGGCGCGCGGCTTCCTGCCGACCGGCGGGCGCGTGCTGGCGTTGAGCGAACCGGCCGACGTCCGCGTGGACTCCGGTCTGTACGAGGGACTCGTCGTCGGTTCGGACTACGACCCGATGCTCGCCAAGGTGATCGCGCACGGCCGCACCCGCGAAGAGGCGTTGCGCAAGCTCGACCACGCCCTCGGCAAGATGGTGCTGCTCGGCGTCACGACGAACATCCCGTTCCTGCGCGCACTCCTGCGCGATCCGGACGTTCGTGCGGGCGCTCTCGACACCGGCCTGGTCGAGCGGAAGCTGGACGCGCTGACGTCGGCCGAGGTCCCCGACGAGGTGTACGTCGCGGCCGGTCTGGAGCGCTCGCTCCAGCCGCACGGCGACGACCCGTGGGACCAGCCGGGCGGCTGGCGCGTCGGTGAGCACGCCTGGACGACCTGGCGGATCAACGACGTCGACGTGCGGGTGCGCGGCGAGGAAGTCGTGGTGGGCGCCGGAGAACCGGTGCGCGCGAAGGCCCGCAGGGAAGGCACGGACCTGCTCGTCGGCTCCCGCCGGTACGCGATGGCCCGTGAGGGTGACGTGCTGTGGCTGGGCCACGACGGCGCCTCCTGGGCGTTGGTGGAGGCCGAGTTCCTGGTGGGTGCCGCCGAGGGCGCTGCGGCGTCCGGCGGTCCGGTGAAGTCCCCGATGCCCGGCACCGTGCTCGTCGTTCGAGCGCGGCAGGGCGAGGAAGTGACCGCCGGTCAAGCGTTGTTCGTGGTCGAGGCCATGAAGATGGAGCACACCGTGACCGCACCGGTCGACGGCGTGCTCGCCGAAGTGCACGTGCAAGCAGGCCAGCAGGTCAGACTCGACCAGGTGCTGGCCCTCGTCGTCTCTCACGAGGAGTGACAGTGGTGTTGGACTTCAGGCTCCCGAGCGAGTACGAGGACCTGCGCAAGACCGTCGAGGAGTTCGCGCGCGACGAGGTGGCGCCGGTCATCGGCGACTTCTACGAGCGTTGCGAGTTCCCGTACGAGATCGTCGCGAAGATGGGGCAGATGGGCCTGCTCGGCCTGCCGTTCCCCGAGGAGCACGGCGGCATGGGCGGCGACTACTTCGCCCTGTGCCTCACGCTCGAGGAACTCGCGCGGGTCGACTCGTCGGTCGCGATCACGGTCGAGGCGGCGACCTCGCTGGGCGCCATGCCGATCTACCGCTACGGCACCGACGCGCAGAAGGCCGAGTGGCTGCCGTCGCTCACGTCCGGCGAGAAGCTCGGCGCGTTCGGCCTCACCGAGCCCGGCTCCGGGTCCGACGCCGGGGCGCTGGCGACCACCGCGCGCCTCGACGGCGACGAGTGGGTCATCAACGGCACCAAGGCGTTCATCACGAACTCCGGCACGGACATCACCGGCCTCGTCACCGTCGCCGCCGTCACGGGCACCCTCCCGGACGGTCGCAAGGAGATCTCCTCGATCATCGTCCCGTCCGGCACCCCGGGCTTCACGGTGTCGAAGAAGTACTCCAAGGTCGGGTGGAGCGCCTCCGACACCCGCGAACTGTCCTTCCAGGACTGCCGGGTGCCCGCCGCGAACCTGCTCGGCGAGCGCGGCCGCGGCTTCGCCCAGTTCCTGCGCACGCTCGACGAGGGCCGCGTCGCCATCGCCGCGCTGTCGGTCGGTCTCGCTCAGGGCTGCGTGGACGAGTCGGTCCGCTACGCCCACGAGCGCGAGACGTTCGGGAACAAGATCGGCACGTACCAGGCGATCCAGTTCAAGCTCGCCGAGATGGAGGCCCGCGTGCACACCGCGCGCCTCGCGTACTACGAGGCCGCGTCCCGGATGCTGCGCGGCGAGCCGTTCAAGAAGCAGGCCGCCATCGCGAAGCTCGTCTCGTCCGAGGCCGCGATGGACAACGCCCGCGACGCCACGCAGATCTTCGGCGGCTACGGCTTCATGAACGAGTACCCGGTCGGCCGGTTCTACCGCGACGCCAAGATCCTGGAGATCGGCGAGGGCACCTCCGAGGTGCAGAAGATGCTGATCGCCCGCGAACTCGGCTTCTAGGAACGTTGGTCCATCCCGGCTGAATAATTCGAATCCACCGGTCCCGAACGGTCTGTCCGGCTACCGTCGTCTGCCTTCCGCACGAGTGTGAGGGTGCAGATGACGGACAGCCGGACAGAGCCCGTTTTTCCCGGTTTGCAGGTCCTTCTCGAGGTCATTCGCGGTCTTTGTGACCGGCCGGGGTTCTTCTACCGGAGCAAGACCGAGGAAATCGTCGGCGACCAGCCGTTGCCGCTGCTCTACCTGGAGAGCGAAGCCAGTCCGACGGCATTCCTGCGCGCTCTCGAACACCGGCTCGACGAAGGCCGCCCGGCCATTCCGCACGCCTACGTCGACGTGTCGTCGGTGACCGCGGAGGTCGCGAAGAACTGGCCGTCCGGGACGCGCGAGACCCCGCCGCTGCTGCCGTTGCTGGACGTCCTGAGCGACCGGCTCGGCGAGGTCCACGTCGGCACCGAACGGCTCACGCGGTTCGACCACTACCGCCTGGTCGACTGGCTCACCAGCAAGCGGCTGCCGCGCAAGCCCGGCCGCGACGACCGGGCGAGCGTGATCGAGCTGCTGCGGCAGTGGACCGGCAAGACCGCGCAGGGCGGCGAGGAGGTCAACCGCGCCGTCGACGCGTTCATCCCCGGCCTGGTCACGCGGCTGGGCCTCGGACTCGTCGCGTGGGTCGGCAGCAAGGTCGGCTTCCGGTGGCTCGCCAAGCGGGTGCCGGGGCTGTCCCGCGAGTCGAAGTGGTTCATGCGGCAGAACTTCGCGCTGCCCAACCACTCCATCGAGTTCCTCGGGTTCGCCGAACGCCTCACGCTGGGCCGGCGCGAGTCGGAGAACGAGGAGCAGATCAAGCTGCTGCTCGTGCACGCGTTCCTGGAGGACCTGCGGATCGCGTACCGGCGGCGGCCCCGGTTCCTGCCGCGCCGGGCCGGCTGGCGTCGCACCGCCTACATCCCCGTGCTGCTCGACGGCGTCAGCAAGGACAACGGCGGCTGGGAGCTGCTGGAGCTGATCAACGACGTCCGCAACGAGACGGGCGAGGTCGACCCGCTGCTGGTGATCGCGGCCAGCTCGGTGCAGCCCGCGCTGTCGCAACGCCTCGGCACCACGCCGGTCAGCCCGGACGAGACCGCGGACGCCCTCGCGACGTGGCGGGAGGAGCTGCCGCGCAAACGCCAGATGCTCGCCCCGGACGCCCGCTACCTGATGATCAGGCTGCCGTTCCCCAGCCCGGACAGGAAGAAGTGGAAGGGCGCGCCGGCGTTCCAGGCGGCCCCGGTGCGGTGGCTCGCCAAGTCGCGGCGGCTGGAGGCGATCATCGCGGCGATCGTCGTGGTGCTGCTCGTGCCGGGGTTCGTGACGGTGCAGAACCACTTCGAGGCCAACTGCTCGATCGTCGGCTCGGCGATCTCACCGGGGGTGTCGACCAGGCTGATGGACGTCGACGGCAACGTCGAATGCCTCGGCCACAGCGACAACGGCAACCAGGTCTTCGGCTCGAACGAACGCCTCCGGTGGACCCAGCGGGCCGTCTTCGCACAGAACGAGGAGGCGGAACGGCTGCACGACACCAATCCCGGGCGCCCGCTCGTCTCGTTGCTCTACTTCTCGAGCCTCACCCACAAGGACAGCAACCCGGACGCCGACCACTCGCGCGCCGAGGAGCTCGAAGGCATGCTGCTCAAGCAACGGCAGCAGAACGACAGGTCGAGCAGCGGACCGTTGCTGCGCATCGTGATCGCCAACGGCGGCGGCCTGATGAAGCGCGCCCAGGACGTGCTGCGCGACATGATCACCCCGTTGCTGGAGAAGGACCCCAGCATCATCGGCGTGATCGGCCTCGACCGCAGCGTCAAGCAGACCCAGGAGGTCATCACCTCGCTCGGGTCGCTCGGCGTGCCGACCATCGGCACCACCCTCACCGAGGCCTCGCTGCCGGACCTCTCGGCCACCTACTTCCAGCTCATCCCCGGCAACGCCCGGCAGGCGGACCTCGTGACCCGCTACGCGAAGCACGTGGGCGCGACCAAGGTGACGATCCACCACCCGAAGCTCAACCAGGACGACGTCTACCTCACGAACCTCGTCAACCTGCTCGGCCAGGAGCTCGCGCGAGCGGAGGTGAGGTTCGCGGCCGACGAGTGGACCGTCAGCCCGCAGGAGGTGCCGTCGCAGTGCGTCGAGGACCACTCCACCGAGCTCGTGTTCTTCGCGGGCCGCGAGGAGGACTTCGGCGAGTTCCTGCGCGCGGTCGGCAAGGACTGCTACGACAAGAACCGGCTGCCGCGCATCCTGGCCGACGACGCGATCATCCGGTTCATCGCGCAGAAGGCGAGCCGGGTGCAGGACTCGCTGGCCGGCATGCGCGTGTCGTACGTGAGCATGGCGGGGCTGATCGTGCTGGCGGGCAAGGCGTGCGTGGCGGGCAAGCCCGACCCGTCGGCGCGGGGCGGACTGCCGCTGGACGCGTTCTGCGCGGGCTACTCCAAGCTGGCCAAGGAGATCCAGGAGTCGCCGCTGCCCGCCGAGGACCGGCCCGTCAAGCCGTGGCCCGGTGAGCACATGGGGGTCGCGTACGACGCGGCCGGGCTGTTCCTCGACGCGGTGATCAGGGCGTACTCGCGGCGGGCCAGCAGCACGCCGCACCGCGGGGCGATCGGGGCCGAGTTCCGCGAGCTGGAGTTCTACGGGGCGACCGGGCGGACGGACTTCAAGAAGTCGCGGGTGGGGGAGGCGCGCAACTTCACCATCCTGGAGGTCACCGACCTGCACGACTACGAGCAGCAGCCGACGTG
The DNA here is from genome assembly GCF_030269365.1 of Lentzea sp. NBRC 102530. Taxonomy (GTDB): domain Bacteria; phylum Actinomycetota; class Actinomycetes; order Mycobacteriales; family Pseudonocardiaceae; genus Lentzea. The sequence continues at coordinate 332 of NZ_BSTF01000014.1, read as the reverse complement.
CGTGTTCCTGACCGGCGACCTCTACGGGCCGGACACGCCCCGGTTGCCGAACGGGTGCCCGGCGTAGAGGAAGGGTGCTGCGGTCAGAGCTCGGCACTGCCGGGTGACTTCGGGCGCGCTCACCAGAGCTCGGCACCGCCGGGCGACGATCGCGTGCTCTCTCTTACAGCTACGGCACCGCGCGGATCACGATCGCGTGCGCTCTCCTAGACGAGTAAGTCCTAACTGATCAGTGGTCGTAGGCGATCAGTGATCGGGTGATGGGCTGGCCGGTGGCGCGGTTGTGCCAGATGGCTGCGGTTAGGGCGAGCAGGCGTTGGGCGATGCGGGCG
>NZ_BSTF01000013.1 GCF_030269365.1 Lentzea sp. NBRC 102530 | reverse complement strand
GTGAACACCCTGGCAGCGGTCCCCACCAGACCAGACGACAGATCTTCGGAAAGACACAAGGTCAGTCAAGCCACGAGTCAGACCAGCCCAGCGAGAACCACCACACACATCCTCACTGTCAAGCCCCAATCCCCATCGACGCGCCAGCGGCGATGAAATGACCCGGCTCGTCATAGGCCCTGCACCCAACCTGCGAGAATGCCAGGGTGAGCCTGCTGGGACCTGCCGAAGTCCGCCGCCTAGCCGCGGAACTCAACATCCGCCCGACCAAAAAACTGGGCCAGAACTTCGTGCACGACCCCAACACGGTCCGCAAGATCGTCGCAGCAGCCGACCTGACCGAAGAGGACGTGGTCCTCGAGGTAGGCCCAGGCCTGGGCTCCCTGACCCTCGCCCTGCTCCCCAACGCGGCCAAGGTCATCGCGGTGGAAATCGACCCCCCGCTGGCCCAACGGCTCCCGCAGACAGTCCAGGAACTCGACCCGGGCAACGCGGACAAGCTCCACGTCGTCCTCAAGGACGCCCTGAAAGTCACCCAAGAGGACCTGCCGGCACCACCCACCGCGATCGTCGCCAACCTCCCGTACAACGTCGCGGTCCCCGTGGTCCTCCACCTCCTGGCCGAACTCCCGTCCCTCCAAAAGGGTCTGGTCATGGTCCAGGCGGAAGTGGCCGACCGGATGGCCGCGAAGCCCGGCAGCAAGATCTACGGCGTCCCCAGCGTGAAGCTCGCCTGGTACGCCGACGCGAAGAAGGCCGGCAGCATCGGCAAGAACGTCTTCTGGCCCGCCCCGAACGTCGACTCGGGCCTGGTTTCCTTCCAGCGCCACGAAAGCCCACTCTCCACAGTGGACCGTAAGAAGCTCTTCAGGCTCGTCGACGCCGCCTTCGCCCAGCGCCGCAAAACCCTGAGGGCAGCCCTCAAGGGGCACACCGAGAACGTCGACGAACTGCTCGAAAAGGCCGGCATCGACCCTCAAGTCCGGGGCGAACAGCTGACGGTGATCGACTTCATCCGGATCGCCGAGGTCTAGGCCGGGGATCCTTCGGCCAACAGTGTGATCTGTCGAACGAATCCGGTTTTGGCTTGCGCAACCGAACGTCCGTCCGGTTGACTGCTACTTGCCATCCGGAGCGACTGAGAGACCTGGCTCTACGACGTCGCAGCAACCACCCGCTGGATGCGGGCAGGTGCTAACGCCAGGACCGATGGAGGAGCACCATGGGTACCGTGCGAATGCTGACGCGCCGTCGAGTCGTCGACCAGTGCCGTCGCACCGCTTCTGCATGTCGTCGCCACCTCGTCTAAGGCGCCTTCTCAAAGTCCTTTGACGCGCACTCGAACGAAGAGTGGCGCACACCCCTGAGCAGCAGACTTCGACCGCGCACGTCCGAACAGGACGGTGTGCCGTCGCGCGCAGCCGTGGAGCAGAAGTGATCACTGTCGAAAACCTCACCAAGACCTTCCAGGGCGTCTCGGCCCTCAACGGCGTGACCCTCGACGTCGAGGCCGGCACCGTGCTCGGTGTCGTCGGCCCGAGCGGCGCCGGCAAGTCGACGCTCGCCCGGTGCGTCGCGCTGCTCGAGCGTCCCGACTCCGGGGCGATCCGCGTCGACGGCACCGACATCACGAGCCTCGACGGCTCGGCGCTGCGGGCCGCCCGCCGTCAGATCGGCGTTGTGCCGCAAGGGGATTCGCTCCTCCGTCAGCGCACGGCGGCCGGCAACATCGCGCTGCCCCTCGAGTCCGCCGGCGTGCCCGGACCGCAGCGCCGCACCCGCGTGGGTGAGCTGCTGGACCTCGTCGGGCTCACCGACAAGGCCGCCGCGTACCCCGACCAGCTGTCCGGCGGGCAGCGTCAGCGCATCGCCGTGGCGCGTGCGCTGGCCGCCAACCCGTCCGTCCTGCTCGCCGACGAGCCCACGAGCGCCCTCGACCCCGAGACGACCGGCTCCGTGCTGACCGTGCTCGACCGTGCGCGCGCTGAGCTCGGTGTGACCGTCCTCGTCGTCACGCACGACATGGGCGTGGTCCGGAAGATCTGCGACGACGTCGCGGTGCTGGAGCAGGGCAAGGTCGTCGAACACGGCAAGGTGCTCGACCTGGTCAACAACCCGATCAGCCGCACGAGCAGCGCCCTGCTGCCCGCCGTCGACCTCAACCCGATCAACGAGAGCGCCTACGACCGCGTCGCGGACGTCGTGCTCGTCGGGTTCGCCGCGGTCGGCGCGTTGCTGCCCGAGGCCGCGCACCGGTTCGGGGTCGAGCTCAACATCGTCGGCGGTGGCCTGACGCGCCTCGGCGAGACGCCCGTCGCGCGGTTCCGGCTCGGCCTGAACGGTGAGCGCTCCGACTCGGCGCTGGAGTGGATCGGCGAGGCCGGCGGCGCTGTGCAGAGGTCCCTGAAGGGGCCACAGGGAGTAGCTGCGTGAGGTCTGCAACACCCTGGTCCGACGTGATCTCGTACCTCGTCGAGGCCACCGGAGAAACGCTGTACATGGTCGGCGTCTCCACGGTCATCGCAACACTGCTCGGCGTTCCCGTGGGTGTTTGGCTCCAGCTCACCGCCAAGGGTGGGCTGCGGCCGAACGCCGCGGTGCACAGGATCCTCAGCTTCGTCACCGACCTGGGCCGCTCGATGCCGTTCATCGTGCTGCTCGTGGCGCTCACGTCGGTCACGCGCCTCATCGTGGGCGGCTCCATCGGCAGCACGGCGGTCATCGTGCCGCTGGCCGTGGGAGCGATCCCGTTCGTCGGCAGGCTGGTGCAGAACGTCCTGTCCGAGGTGCACGTGACCGTGGTGGAAGCCGCGATCACCACCGGGGCGAGCACCCTCAAGATCGTCAGGTCCGTGCTCGTCCGCGAGTCGATGCCCGCCCTGATCAACGCCATCGGCGTCACCGTGATCGCCCTGATCGGGTACTCGGCGATGGCCGGCGTGATCGGTGGAGGTGGCCTCGGCGACCTGGCGATCCGCGAGGGCTACCAGCGCTTCAACGACCGGATCCTGTGGAGCACCGTGGCGTGGCTCGCCGTGCTGACCACCGTGATCCAGTTCGGTTTCACCCGTGCCGCCCGCGCGTCCGACCGGCGCCGGCACGCCTCAGTCTGACCGTCAGCAAATTCTCAAAAGGAACGTCATGCGTATTCGTGCTGCCCTGATCGCCGCCGTTTTGACCGGTATCAGCGCTTTGTCCGCCTGCTCGTCCGGTACCTCCAGCGCCGCCGACACGCTCAAGGTCGGGGTCTCCCCGGTCCCGCACGCCCAGATCCTCAAGTACGTGGCCGACAACCTCGCCGCGCAGAAGGGTCTGAAGATCGAGGTCGTCGAGTTCACCGACTACGTGCAGCCGAACACGGCGCTGGTCGACGGCTCGCTCGACGCCAACTACTTCCAGACCGTCCCGTACCTGGCGACGTTCACCAAGGAGAGCGGCGCCAAGGTGGAGTGGGTCCAGCCCGTCCACGTCGAGCCGCTCGGCCTGTACTCCAAGAAGGTCAAGAAGCTCGACGAGCTCCAGAACGGGGCCAAGGTCGCCGTCGCCAACGACGCCACCAACGAGGCCCGCGGCCTGCGGCTGCTGGAGGCGAACGGCCTGATCAAGCTCAAGCAGGCTGACCAGCCCACCGTCCGCGACATCGCGGAGAACCCCAAGAACCTGCAGTTCGTGCCCCTGGAGGCCGCGCAGCTGCCGCGGTCGCTCGACGACACCGACGCGTCCGTCATCAACGGCAACTACGCCATCGACGCGGGCCTCAAGCCCGCCACCGACTCGCTCGCGCTGGAGAAGGCCGAGGGCAACCCGAACGCGAACGGCCTGGTCACCCGCACCGAGCTCAAGGACGACAAGCGGATCAGGGACCTCGCGGAGCTGCTCGGGTCGCAGCAGGTCAAGGACTACATCAAGCAGACGTTCGACGGTTCGGTCATCCCGGTGTGAGATCGGCAGTGACCGGGGGAGGAGTCCGGCGGGCCAGAACGCCCGTAGGCTGACGTGGTGCTCGCAGTCGTTCCTCCCCCGGTCACAGTTCGCGTCCCGGCCAAGGTCAACCTGCACCTGGCCGTGGGTGACGTGCGCCCGGACGGTTACCACGACCTGGTGACGATCTTCCAGGCGCTGTCGCTGGTGGACGAGGTCACGGTCGCGGTCGCCGACGAACCAGGCGTCGAGGTGCACGGCGAGGGCGCCGACCAGGTGCCCACCGGAGCCTCCAACCTCGCCTGGCGCGCCGTCCAGCTGCTGGCCGCGCACGTCGGCAAGGACGCGGACGACCCCAAGGTCCGCGTCGTCATCCGCAAGGCCATCCCCGTCGCGGGCGGCATGGCGGGTGGCAGCGCGGACGCGGCGGCGACGCTCGTCGGCCTGTCGTCGTTGTGGCGCCTCGACATCAGCCGCGACGAGCTGGCCGAACTGGCCGGCAAGCTCGGCGCCGACGTCCCGTTCGCCCTCTACGGCGGTACGGCGCTCGGCACCGGCCGCGGCGAGCGGATCGTGCCCGTCCTGGCCCGCCACCAGTTCCACTGGGTGCTCGCGTTCGACCGCCGCGGACTGTCCACTCCGGACGTCTTCGACGAGCTGGACCGCCTGCGCGCGGAGGGAGATCCGCCCCGCGTCGGCGAGGTCGAGGCCGTGCTGGAGGGCCTCGCCTCCGGCGACCCGCGCCAGCTCGCGCTGCTGCTCGGCAACGACCTCCAGGCCGCCGCCGTGTCGCTGCGGCCGAACCTGCGCCGCACGCTGCGCGCAGGCGTCGACGCGGGTGCCCTCGCCGGCATCGTGTCCGGTTCCGGCCCCACGACGGCGTTCCTGTGCGAGGACGGCGACGCCGCGGTGAAGGTGGCCGCCGAACTCGCCGGTGCCGGGGTGTGCCGCACGGTCCGCGTGGCGCACGGCCCGGTGCCCGGCGCGCGCGTGATCACGACAGAAGAGCCGAAGCCCATCCCGCCCGAGGTCCACGCGTAGTGAGTAGTCCGTCCGGGCGATCGCGCGCTGCGGGCACGCTCCCCGGCCAAGGCTGGTGAACAGGGCCTTTGGCCCCGGTGGGTAGCCTTCGTCGGGCAGTTTCTTCCAAAGTCGTGAGGTTTTGATGGCCAACCTGGTCAACCTGGAGTCCGTGGCGAAGTCGTTCGGCGTCCGGCCGCTGCTCGACCGCGTGTCGCTCGGCGTCAACGAGGGCGACCGCATCGGCGTCGTCGGCCTGAACGGCGGCGGCAAGACGACGCTGCTCGAGGTCCTGGCCGGGGTGGAACCCGCGGACGACGGCCGGGTCTCCCGGTCGCGCGACCTGCGGATGGCCGTCGTGACGCAGCGCACCGAACTGCCGGAGGGCTCGACCGTGCGCAACGCGGTGATCGACCCGCTCGGGTTCGACGCCGAGCACGAATGGGCCTCCGACGCCCGCGTCCGATCCATTTTGGACGGTCTGGGGATCACCGCGCTGGGCCTCGACTCCGTCGTCAGCAGGATGTCCGGTGGCGAGCGGCGCCGCGTCGTGCTCGCGGCCGCGCTGATCCAGGACCTCGAACTCCTCGTGCTCGACGAGCCCACCAACCACCTCGACGTCGAGGGCGTGCGGTGGCTCGCGGAGCACCTGCTGGCCCGCAAGTGCGCGCTCGTCGTCGTCACCCACGACCGGTGGTTCCTCGACACCGTCTGCAACCGCACGTGGGAGGTCGTGAACGGCAAGGTCGAGCAGTACGAGGGCGGCTACGCCGACTGGATCTTCGCGCGCGCCGAGCGGCAGCGGCTCGCGGACACGCTCGAGGAGAAGCGGCAGAACCTGGCGCGCAAGGAACTCGCCTGGTTGCGCCGTGGTGCACCCGCGCGGACCTCGAAGCCCCGCTACCGGATCGAGGCCGCCGAGGCGTTGATCGCGGACGTGCCTCCGTTGCGCGACAACGTCGAGCTGCTCGCGTTCGCCAAGAAGCGCCTGGGCCGCACGGTGATCGAGGTCGAGGACGCCACACTGTCCATTCCGGACCGAGTGCTGGTGCGCGACCTGACGTGGCGGATCGGTCCCGGCGAGCGGATCGGTCTCGTCGGTGTCAACGGTTCCGGCAAGACGACGCTGCTCAAGCTGCTCGCGGGAGAGCGGGAACCCGAGACGGGCAAGCGGATCCAGGGGTCGACGGTCAAGATCGCACACCTCTCGCAGGAGCTGCTCGACCTCAACGGGTCGATGCGCGTGCTGGAGGCCATCGAGGAGGTCGCCCGCCGGGTCGTGCTCGGCAAGTACGAGATGTCGGCCTCGCAGCTGGGCGAGCGCTTCGGGTTCTCGTCGCAGAAGCAGTGGACGCCCGTCTCGGACCTGTCCGGTGGTGAACGGCGCCGGTTGCAGCTCTGCCGGCTGCTGATGGCCGAACCGAACGTGCTGCTGCTCGACGAGCCGACCAACGACCTCGACATCGACACGTTGCAGCAGCTGGAAGACCTGCTGGACTCGTGGGCAGGCACGCTCGTCGTGATCTCCCACGACCGGTACCTGGTCGAGCGCGTGTGCGACAAGGTCGTCGCGTTGTTCGGCGACGGCGGCCTGACCGAGCTGCCCGGCGGCATCGAGGAGTACCTGAAGCGCCGCGACTCGGTGCGGGACAGGGAATCCGCGTCCGCCTCGCCCGCTGCCACCAAGGCACCGTCGAACGCCGCCGACCAGCGGGCCGCCCGCAAGGAACTGGCCAGGCTGGAACGCCGCCTCGAGGTGCTGCACAAGAAGGAAGCCGAGCTGCACGCGGCACTCGCCGAGGCCGCGACCGAACCGGACCGGCTGCTGAAGCTCGACGCCGAACTCCGCGCCGTGCTGGCGGAGGAGTCCGAAGTGGAGACGGCCTGGATGGTCGCGGCCGAGGTCGTCGAGGGCTGACCCCGGCCTGGCTCAGCGTCCCTTGCGGCGCAGTTCGTCGGCGAGTTGCGGCAACAGCTCGTCGATGAACGCCGTGTCGTACCCCTGCCCGGAGAGCAGCGCGTAGCTGAAGCGCGCCTTCATGACCTCGTCGGCGGTCGCGCCGAGCATGCCGTCGAGCGCGACGCCGATCTCCTCCAGCATCCGGTCGACCTGCGCGGTGCGGTACCCGCGCTGACCGGACGCCGCCTGCGGGATCCGCAGCTGGCGCAGGTCCTTCCAGGACTTGACCCGCGGCATGCTGCTGCGCATCGGCCCGGAGAGCTGCTGCTCGATCGCGGTGAGGAACGCGTCGACCTCGGTCTCGTCGTAGCCCCGTCGTCCGATGAGCGGACGGGAGAACCGGATGTCGCGGACGTCCTTCGAGGTCAGGTTGTCCTGGCCGAGCAGCGTCGCCTCGATGCGGTCGAGGAACGCGTCCACCTGGGACTCCTGGTAGCCGCGGCGGCCGCGCGGCGGACGGTGGAACGCGATGGTGCGGATGTCGGCGGCGGTGAACTTCGCCGCTTCGACCTCCTGCGGCGCCGCGGGCTGCTGCGCGGGCGTGCGTTGCTGGGCCTGAGAGGGCCGAGGACGCTGCTGCGGCTGCTGGGGACGTTCCTCCGGCCGGGCGGAGCGTTGCTGCGGCCGCTGTTGCTGCAGGGGCAGCGGAGGGAGCACCGTGGTGGGCGGGCCTGCGTCCCGCGGGGGCGGGGCGACCTCGAACATCAGCACCACGAGATCGAGGAACGTGTCGACGTCTTCCTCGTCGTAGCCGAACGTGCCGGGCGCGGTCTCGCCGAACACGGCGTCCTGCACCTGCTGGGCCGTCAGGTTGTCCCTGCCGCGCAGGGTCTGCTCGATGCGGTCGAGGAACGCGTCGATCTGCCCCTCGTGGTAGCCGCGGGTCCCCGGTCTGGGTTTGTGGAAGCGCACGGCGGCCACGTCGTCCGGCGACAACCGGACAGCCGGTCTCATCGCCTGCGACGTGGCGTGCGCGCCCTTGGCGGGCGCCGCGGCCTGCTGGCGTTGCGGAGTGGACCGCAGCGTGTCCGCCACGAGTTCCATGAAGACGTTGACCTCGTTCACGTCGTAGCCCGGATCGCGGGTCGCCGTGCTGAACTTGACGTTGAGGACGTCTTCGCGCGTGAGGATGTCCTTGCTCTTCATGGTGCCCTCGACCCGGTCGAGGAACGCGTCCACCTCAGCCGCGTCGTAGCCGCGCTGCCCACTGGGTGGACGGTGGAACGCGACCAGTGCCACGTCCTGCGCGGAGAGCAGAGGAGCCGGATGCGCGGGTAGACGATGCTGCGCTCCGGGACCGCCCCGATCCACCAATGACCTCCTCCTGCGTACCTGTACTGGGGAGTATCGCGTTTCGCGTGGCATAACGTTTCGCCCTGATGGACCAAACGGCGCCACTACGATCGCGAACATGAGTCAGTTCGTGGATGTGATGCTGGCGACGGCCTCCAACGGCAGGGACAGGGGCATGACGACGGGTGAACCCGCCGCGCCCGTCCGCCGGACCTGGGCCGAGGTGCACGAACGCGCCCGGCGGATGGCCGGTGCGCTCGACGTGGCGCCGGGCACCGCGATCGCCGTGCTCGCCGCCGAACCAGCCGTGATCGCCCCAGCCGTGCAGGCCGCATGGCTGTGTGGTGGCAGCGTCACGATGTTGCATCAACCCACACCACGCACCGACCTGGCCGAGTGGGCCGAGGACACGCTGCGGGTGCTCGCCATGATCGATTCGCGTCTGGTCCTGCTCGGCAGCCCGTTCGACGCCCTGGCTGCCGTTCTGGACCAGCACGGAGTGCCGTACCGACTGCTCTCCGAACTCGACGCGGAACCGATCGCTGCTCCTGTTCCCACCGACGAGGATGCCACGGCACTGCTGCAGTTGACGAGTGGCTCCACCGCCGATCCCAAGGCGGTGCGAATCACGCACCGCAACCTGATGGCGAACGCGCGGGGCATGGAGATCGCGGCGGCCCTCGATCCTTCTACTGACGTGATGGTGTCCTGGCTGCCGTTGTTCCACGACATGGGCATGGTCGGCTTCCTGACCGTGCCGATGCTCTTCGGCCTGGAACTGGTGAAGGTCACCCCTGTCGACTTCCTGTCACGGCCGACGTTGTGGGCGGACCTGATCACCCGTTACAAGGGCACGATCACCGCTGCCCCGAACTTCGCCTACGCCATCGTGGCCCGCCGTCTTGCCTCTTCTTCCGACTCCTTCGACCTGTCGTCGATGAGGTTGGCGCTGAACGGCGCCGAGCCGATCGACCCGGCCGCCGTCGAGGCTTTCGTTACGGCCGGCGAGCGGTTCGGGTTGCGGCCCGAGTCGATCCTGGCGGCCTACGGCATGGCGGAGACCACTCTGGGTGTGGCTTTCGCACCGCTGTTCACCGGGTTGTCGGTGGACGTCGTGGACGCCGACTCGCTGGAGGCCGAGCACCGCGCCGTGCCCACCGAGGGCGGGCGTGCGTTCCCGTTGCTGGGGCCGCCGTTGCCGGGCCTGGAACTGCGGGTCGTGTCTGATGGTGGTGACGTGCTGGGCGTGCGGGACGTCGGTGAGTTGCAGATCCGCGGCGAGGCGGTGACTCCCGGGTACCTGACCGTGAACGGTCCTCTGGCCACTCAGGACGCTGAGGGCTGGCTGTCCACCGGGGACCTCGGGTACCTGGTGGAGGACGGCCAGGTCGTCGTCTGCGGGCGCCGCAAGGACGTCATCATCATGGGCGGTCGGAACATCTACCCGACCGATGTAGAGCGTGCCGCGTGCTCGGTGGAGGGCGTGCGAGCCGGCAACGCCGTCGCGGTCCGGCTGGACGCGGGGACGCAGCGCGAACGGTTCGCCGTCGTGCTGGAGTCGAAGCTCGCCGGGGACGAAGCTGCCGAGAAGGACTTGGTCAAGCAGGTGACGGCTCGGGTCGTGGACGCCGTCGGGCTGCGGCCGTTCGCTGTTGTCGTGCAGCCGCCGGGGACGTTGCCGAAGACGCCTTCGGGCAAGCTGCGGCGGTCGGCGGCGGCCGAGCTGGTCTGAGCCCACTGCGCGGACGCACGCGGGGCCTCCTGCGCATCGCAGGAGGCCCCGCGTGCGCCTGGCGAGGTCAGTGGAAGCTGTTTTGCGCCGCTTCCAGGCCCTTGGTGACGAGGGCCTCCGCCGCGTCCGCCGCCCTGTCGATCTCCAGCGCCAGCTGCTTGCGCTCGACCGTCGAGAAGTCCTTCAGGACGTAGTCGGCCGGGTCCTGGCGGCCGGACGGGCGGTCCACGCCGAAGCGCAGCCGGTGGTAGTCCTTGGTGCCCAGGGACTTCGTGATGGAGCGGAGTCCGTTGTGGCCGTTGTCGCCGCCGCCGAGCTTCATCCGCAGCTGCGCGAACGGGAGGTCCAGCTCGTCGTGGACCACGACGATGGTGGTGGGCTTGAAGAACTTCACGGCGCTCGCGACGGGGCCGCCGGAGAGGTTCATGAAGCTGCGGGGCTTGGCGAGCACGACGCGGTGGCCGGACAGGCGGCCCTCGACGATCTCGGCACCCGACTTGTGGGCCTTGAACTTGCCGCCCACGCGCGCGGCCAGTTCGTCGAGGACGAGGAAGCCGATGTTGTGGCGGTTGCCCTCGTACTTGGGGCCTGGGTTGCCCAGCCCGACGATGAGGGCGAGGTCAGCGTCCACGGAACCGCAACTCCTGCTCGAGATCGTCCAGCAACGTGTCCACGGCCTGCACCTGGTACCCCTTGCCCAGCAGGCCGGACGTGGTGCTGAACCGGGTGTTGCGGACCTCGGTGGAGGTCATGGAGCCCCGGCCGTCCAGGTTGGCCGCGGCACGGGCGATGAAGGCGTCGACCTCGGCGCGATCGTAGCCGGTGCCGGTCTTGCCGAGCTTGCGCGCGTGCAGGTCCTCGCCGGAGTTGAGGCCCGTGGGCGGCACGATGCCGTTGCGGACCTGGTGTTCCAGCAGGTGCAGCACGCCGTCGACGCTCAGCGGGTCGTAGCCGTTCGGGACCGTGGCGAACCGGACGGTGCGCACGTGGTCCGGGTTCAGCCGCAGCCTGCCGGCGAGCGCGTCGGCGACGATGTGGAGGAACTCGTTGACCTGGTCCGGGTCGTAGCCCTGGCGCTTGCGGCGGAAGGTCTTCGACCGGACGTCTGCCGGGCGCAGGTACTGCAACGGCGCGCCGCCCCCCTTGTGAGGAGGCGACGCGCCGTCGTTTCGGCCCGACGTGATGGGGCTCAGCTTTCCTCGGTGGCCTCGGCCGGAGCGGCCGCCTCGTCACCCTCGAGCTGCGCCGCGGACGGCGCCTCGTTCACGGCGACGATGAGGGCCTCGGCGTCGGTGGCCAGGGTGACACCCTTGGGCAGCTCCAGGTCACCGGCGTGGATCTGGGTGCCGGCCTCCTTGCCCTCGATCGAGAGCTCGACCTGCTCCGGGATGTTCAGCGCGTCGGCCTCGACGGTGATCGTCGTGGCGTCCTGCGTGACGAGCGTGCCCGACTGGGCCTCACCGGTCACGACGACGGGGATGTCGACGGTGACCTTCTCGCCGCGCTTCACGAGCAGCAGGTCGACGTGCTCGATGTAGTTCTTGATCGGGTGCGTGGTGACGGTCTTGGTGAGCGCCAGCTCAGCCGCGCCGTCGAGGGCGAGGGTGAGGACGGCGTTCTGGCCGTGCTCACGGACCACGCGGGCGAACTCCAGCGCCGGCAGGGCCAGGTGCTTGGGGTCGGAGCCGTGGCCGTAGAGCACCGCGGGGATCTTGCCGGCGCGACGGGTGCGGCGGGCTGCGCCCTTGCCGAATTCGGTGCGCTGCTCAGCGGCGAGACGAACCTCGGACACGGTGGGGTACTCCTTACAAGTCTGGCCTTGTACGTCGGGGCGGTGCACAAGGTTCAGCGGTTCAGCGGTCTTCAGCTCTGGGTGGTGGCCTGCGGCGGCGAGCAGCGCGGAACAGGGGTCAACACGCGCGGCATCAAGCCACCGCGTCGATCACGCCGAGCTGGGTAGCTCGCCCTCGCCGAGGCAACCCGACCAGTGTAGGTGAGTGCGGGTCGGAGGTGGTAATCGGGGGTGCTCCACGGGCGGGTGAACCTTGGCGCGTCGGGTTGCGGGCTCGGTGGCGGGTCGGTCCGCGGGCTGGTTCCGGGTCGCCTTGCGTCGGCGACCGCGGTTCGTGCCGACTTCGAAAAGCCGAAGGGCCTCCCGCGCCGCGGAAGGCCCTTCGGTGGAGCTGAAGTCAGGCGTTGCCGTCGAACAGCGACGTGACGGAGCCGTCCTCGAACACTTCCTGGATCACCCGGGCCAGCAGCGGGGCGATCGAGAGCACGGTCATGTTCGGGAACCGCTTCTCCGCCGGGATCGGCAGGGTGTCGGTGAACACGACCTCGCGGGCGCCCGAGTCCTGCAGGCGCTGGGTCGCGGGGCCCGAGAGGATGCCGTGCGTGGCCGCGATGACCACGTCGGACGCGCCCTCGTTCAGGAGCTGCTTCACGGCGCCGGCGATGGTGCCGCCGGTGTCGACCATGTCGTCGATCACGATGCAGAGGCGGCCCTCGACCTTGCCGACGACGCGGTTCGAGACGACCTCGTTGGGGCGCAGCGGGTCGCGGGTCTTGTGGATGAAGGCGATCGGCGCGCCGCCGAGGGTGTCCGCCCACTTCTCGGCCAGCTTGGTGCGGCCCGAGTCGGGGGAGACGACGGTGATCTCGTGGCCCGCGTACTTGCCGCGGATGTGGTCGGCCAGCAGCGGCATGGCCCACAGGTGGTCGACCGGGCCGTCGAAGAAGCCCTGGATCTGGGCGGTGTGCAGGTCGACCGAGACGAGGCGGTCGGCGCCCGCGGTCTTGAACAGGTCGGCGACCAGGCGCGCGGAGATCGGTTCGCGGCCGCGGTGCTTCTTGTCCTGACGGCTGTACGGGTAGAACGGCATGATCACGGTGATGCGCTTGGCCGAGGCGCGCTTGAGGGCGTCGACCATGATCAGCTGTTCCATCAGCCACTGGTTGATGGGCGCGGTGTGCGACTGGATGACGAAGGCGTCGCAGCCGCGGACGGACTCCTCGAAGCGGACGAAGATCTCGCCGTTCGCGAAGTCGTAGGCGGACTGCGGGGTCACCGTGACGTTGAGGTGCTTCGAGACCTCCTCCGTCAGTTCCGGGTAGGCACGCCCGCCGAAGAGCATCAGGTTCTTCTTCGGTGTGCCGGGCATCTGCGGGTTCACGGTCAGCGACCCTCCTCTGTCTTCTCGTCGGCATTCTGCTTCGCCAGGGCCTCGGCTGCCGCCTGAGCCGCTGCCGTTCCCTCGCGGCGGCTGATGACCCAGCCCTCGAGGTTGCGCTGCGGGCCCCCGGACACGGCGAGCGCGCCCGGTGGGACGTTGCGGCGCAGGACCGTGCCCGCGCCCGTGTAAGCGCCGTCGCCCACCGTCACCGGTGCCACGAACATGTTGTCCGAGCCGGTGCGGCAGTGGGAACCGACGATCGTGCGGTGCTTGTTCACCCCGTCGTAGTTGACGGTGACCGAGGCCGCGCCGATGTTGCTGTGCTCGCCGATCGTGGCGTCGCCGATGTAGGACAGGTGGGGGACCTTCGAACCGGCACCGATCTGCGAGTTCTTCGTCTCGACAAACGTGCCGATCTTGCCCTTCACGCCTAGAGACGTGCCTGGGCGCAGGTAGGCGAACGGGCCGACGGACGCGTTGTCGCCGATCACCGAGTCGCTGCCGTGGGTTCGCACGACCGAAGCGCCCTCACCGACCGTCACGCCGGACAGGGTCGTGTCCGGGCCGACCGTGGCACGCGCGCCGATCACCGTGCCCGCGCGGAGCTGCACGTTCGGCTCGATCAGGGCGTCCTGGCCGACGGTCACGTCCGCGTCGACCCACACCGACGCCGGGTCGACGACGGTGACGCCACCGCGCATCAGGCCCTCGACGATGCGGCGGTTCATCTCCTTGCCGACGGCCGCGAGCTGCACGCGGTCGTTGATGCCCTCGACCAGCCAGCGGTCGGACGCGATCAGCGCGCCGACCCGCAGGCCGTCACCGCGGGCGATGCCCAGCACGTCGGTCAGGTAGAGCTCGCCCTGCGCGTTGTCGGTGGACAACCGGGAGAGCCCGTCACGCAGCACCGCCGCGTCGAACGCGTACACACCGGAGTTGATCTCGGTGATCAGCTGTTCCGCGGAGGAGGCGTCCTTCTGCTCGACGATCCGCAGCACGGTGCCGTCGGAGTCGCGCACGATCCGGCCGTACCCGGTGGGGTTCTCCACCACGGCCGTCAGGACGGTCACCGCGTTGCCGGCCTCGCCGTGTTCGGCGAGCAGGGCCGTGAGGGTCTGGGTGTCGAGCAGCGGCACGTCGCCGTAGCTGACGATCACCGTGCCGCCGAGGTCGTCCGGCAGTTCGGCGAGGCCGCACGAGACGGCGTGGCCCGTGCCCTTCTGCTCGGCCTGCACGGCGACGGTGACCTTGCGGCCCAGTGCGCCGGCGAGAGTGTCCAGATGCTCAGTGACTGCTTCACGGCCGTGTCCGACGACGACGGCGAGGTGGTCGGGGTCTGTGCCGGCCGCCGCGCGCACCGCGTGTTCGACGAGTGAGCGTCCGGCGATCCGATGCAGCACCTTGGGCGTGGACGACCGCATGCGGGTGCCTTCCCCGGCGGCGAGCACGACCGTGCTGACAGGGCCCTCGAGCATCAATGCTCTCCCTAACAGGCTGGGTGGTTCGAAGTCCGCCGACCAGCCTAGGCCTCCGCGGACGGCTCTCCAGCCACCGCGGCCACCTGGCAGCCACCTTGACGCTTCGCCACGTACATCGCCGAGTCCGCCCTTGACAGGGCCTGATTCGCCGTTTCGCGGGGGCGCAGGGAGATCACGCCGACCGACAGCGTGACCCCGCGCGAGAGGTCGATTGGCAAGCCTGCCACCGCATCCACGGCCCGTCCGAGTGCTGCTTCGGCGGCGTGCAGAGGGGCCCCCGGCAGCAGCACGACGAACTCGTCACCGCCGTAGCGGGCCACCATGTCGTCGCCCCGCAGGGCCTGCCGGAGTGTGCTGGCAATCACCCGGAGGACATCATCACCCTCGGCATGTGAATGCCGGTCGTTCACGCCCTTGAAGCCGTCGAGGTCGACCAGCGCGATCGAGAACGGGTCGACCTGACCGGCGATGAGCTCGCCCATCTTGTCGTCGAGCGCGCGGCGGTTCGGCAGGCCCGTCAGCGGGTCCTGCAACGCCTGCTGCGCGATCTGGCCGTGCGCGCGCGTCAGCCGTTCGTGCTCGCGTCGGGTCTGCAACGTGGCCACGCGCGACTCGCGCATCTGCCACAGCTCCATCTCCAGGGCCGCGTTGTACGCCTGCAACGCCGACGTCGTGTGCGGGCCGCAGAGGTGCGCGTACTCGCGTTCCAGCGACAGCACCAGCGACGGTTCCGACGTGTCGTGCTCCATCTGCGTGCGCGTGTCGTCGAGGACCTTCAGCGCGTCGTCCAGCCGGTTCGCCTCGACGAGGCACCGGGCCAGCGCGATCGCGACGATGATCAACTCTCGCGCGTACATGGACAGGCCGCGCAACGACCACAGCCGGTCGAGGTGGCTCTCCGCCGGGTTCGTCAGCGCGTGGGCGGCACCGAGGATCGGCACCTGCTCGGCGGCGTCGAGGTCACGCCGGCCGGGGTGCAGCGACTGCCGGAACGGCACCTCGGCGGCCTCGGCGAGCCCGGACGCCATCCGGAACTGCTCAGCGGCGGCGTCGTGCAGGTTCACCCGTTCGAGGCGCATGCCCCAGCCGATCCGCAGCCGCGCGCGGTTGACCAGGTGCACGTAGATCTGGTGGGGCTGGCCGCTCTCGCGCAACGCGTTGTTCGCGCCCGCCAGCACGTCGTCGGCCATCTCGTAGACGCCGAGCTGGGTCAGCACCAGCGCGATGTCCTGGAACGTGTTGGCCAGCAGCTGGTCCCAGACGCGCTTGTCGAAGACCGGGTCCACGTCCGGTTCCTCGTCGAGCATCATCGCGAGCGCCGACGCGATCTCGGTCAGCGCCTTGTCCTCGGCGTTGCCCAGCAGGAACCGGCGTCCGCGCAACGCGCGCGCGTCCGCCTCCAGCACGATCAGGCCGTGGCGGCGGCAGTGCGAGAGCATCTCGTCGAGCTGCGGGTCGGACATGTCGACCAGCCCCGGCGTGACCAACCGGACCACGGCCGCGGCTCTGAGCAGCTGCGCGACGATGCGGGGCTCTCCGCGGCCCTGGGCCTCGGCGAGGATGTGGTCGATCTCGGAGGCGGCGTCCAGTTGCGCGGCGAGGTGGCTGCTCTGGGCCACGGCGACGAGTTCGGACGCGCGACCCACCAGCCACGCGTCGGACATCTCGTGATGGCGGTGGCCCACGTTGCCCTGCTCGTCGACCGTTTCCTCGGGCAGCTTCGCACCTCCCAAAGACACCCTGACCCTGCGCTATCAAGGTCCTGCTCCGCCACCAGGATTCGAACCTGGACCATCTGAACCAAAATCAGAGGTGCTGCCTTTACACCATGGCGGAACGGGCGAACTCGCGCACGCCCAGGGCACATGTTGTCACGAGTGGTCCTGTTCTTGTCCAACCACCACTCCACCGGCCCAGTTCAAGATCACGGCTTGGTGCCGACTGACCTGGTCAGGAAGTCGCCGAGCGTCGTTCGATACGTGTCCGTCGCCACATTCCACCCCGAGGTGTGGTCGGCGCCCGGGATCTCGACGTACTGCAGCGGCCACCCGAGGCGGCCCGCCGCGGTCGCGAGGTCGCGCGAGGACTGCGCGGGCACCGTCTCGTCGGCCGAGCCGTGGAACACCAGCGTCGGCGGCTTGAGCGCGGGCGGGTTGCGGACGAGGTCGAACCGGTCGAAGTCGATGTCGGCGCGCCAGCCGGAGACGAGCTCCGCGATCGGCGTGAGCCACGTCGGCACGCCCCGGTTCTGCGCCTGCAGGTCCAGGGTCTGCGTCCAGTTCGTGACGGGGGAGTCGAGCACGACCCCGCTGACGGCCGCCGCGACGCTGGACCGGGCGAGCGTCTGACCGACGATCGCGCCGCCCATCGACCAGCCGTAGAGCACGACGTCGCGCGCGCCCTTGCTCTGCGCGTACTTGATCGCGGCCTCGACGTCGCGCCACTCGGTGTCGCCGAGGTGGTAGAGGCCGTCGGGGGAGGCCGGCGCGCCCTCGTCGTTGCGGTAGGTGATCAGCAGGACGGGCAGGCCGGCGTTGTGCAGCTGCGGCACGATCCGCAGCCCCTCCTCGCGCTTGGCGCCGCGCCCGTGGACGTTGATGACCCAGGTGTCCTCGTTCTCGGCGGGCACGAGCCACGCCGGCATGTCGCCGAGTTCGGTGGGCACCGCGACGTCGCTGTAGACCAGGCCCAGTGCGGTCTTGGGGTTGCCCTCGTAGACGGCGGTCTCGATGCGCACCTTCGTGCCGTCCGGCGGCGCGCTGCCCTCGAGCACCGGCCGTTCGACGCGGCCGTCCTTCGTCCTGGTGATCTCACCGATCTTGGCCTGGCCACCCGCCCAGATCAGCCCGAGCGTGCCCTGCTGGACCGTCGAGACCGACTCGGCCAGCACGACCGACTGGCCCTCGTGGCCGATCGCCGTGTCCGGGTACCGCCCCGCCCAGCGGTCGGGTTCGAGCAGCTCGCCGCTGTAGTACCAGCCGATGCCGCCCAGAGCCGCTGTGACCAGCACCAGCAGGGAGAGCAGGGAGATGGCGATGATCCGGATGATCTTGCGTCTGGCCATGGTCCGATGATGCCGCGTCGAGGTCTCGATTCCAGGCGACACAGCGTGCTGGTCCCCGAGAACTCCCGAGATTTCCACGCGAGGGTCCCCTTCGTCGCGCTGGTCGCGGCTGGTGCGCCGCTAGGCTGACTCGGTGACCAGGGTCAGGATGACGGGCAAGGAACGCCGCGAGCAGCTCCTCGACGTCTCCCGGGCCCTGTTCGCCGAGAGGGGCTTCGACGCGACCTCGGTGGAGGAGATCGCACACCGCGCGAGCGTGTCCAAGCCCGTCGTCTACGAGCACTTCGGCGGCAAGGAAGGCATCTACGCCGTCGTCGTCGACCGCGAGATGCAGCGCCTGATGGACCAGATCGTGACGGCCCTCGACGGCGGCTCGCACCCCCGTGAGCTGCTCGAACAGGCCGCAGGCGCGTTGCTCGACTACATCGAGGGCTCGACGGACGGGTTCCGCGTCCTGGTGCGCGACTCGCCCGTCGCGTCGTCTTCCGGGACGTTCTCGTCCCTGCTGAACGACATCGCGTCGCAGGTCGAGCACATCCTCGCGGTGCACTTCGCGCGCCAGGGCTACGACCGCAAGCTGGCCCCGCTCTACGCGCAGGCGCTGGTGGGCATGGTCGCGCTGACCGGGCAGTGGTGGCTGGAGGTGCGCAAGCCGAAGAAGGGCGAGGTGGCCGCGCACCTCGTGAACCTGGCCTGGAAGGGCCTGTCCGCGATGGACCACAAGCCCGAGCTGCGCTTTTCGTCGTAGTGCAGCTGCACTTGTTTCCGCGTCGTGCTTGGTGCAATTTGCCGAATGCAAGCACGGAGTGAAACGGCGCGGGTACGCCTCAGCGATGAGTCCCTTGGAGTCCGGCGTCCGAGCCGTTCGTCGAGGGGTCGAACGGCTCGGACGCGCCAATCAATTGTCTTCCGCAGGCCTCGCAAACGCTTCCGCGCGTGCCCTTCAAAAGTTGAGTCAGGTTCGCTCAAGTGTGGGGTGTGGGCCTGGCCGTCGTTTCGGGCAGCGCGGCCGGCCGGGTGTTCAGACGGTGCCGGTGAGCTTCAGCAGCTTGTCGTCCGTGCCGTTGGACGTCGTGACGTAGAGCGATCCGTCCGGCGCCGTGCGGGCAGCCCTGAGGCGTCCGTACTTGTCGTTGAGCTCGTCCGGGATCGCGACGTTCTGCACCTTCCCGGCATCGTCGAGCGTGAACAGCAGCAGCTTCGAGCCCTTGAGCGCCGTGACGGCCAGCTTGCCGTTCCAGAACGCGGCCTGGCAGATCGCCTCCGTGGGCGACCCGGACGACCACACCGCGGGCACCGCGTCGGGGAACCGCTGCAGGTCCGTCATCGGCACGCTCTCGTCGTACCGGCTCTGCGTGCCGCCCTTCGACGGGTCCCACCCGTAGTTGGCGCCCTTCTGCAGCAGGTTGACCTCGTCGTCGACGTCGGGCCCGTGCTCGCTGGAGAAGACCTGGTCCGTCCCGGGCCGGAACACCACGCCCTGCACGTTGCGGTGCCCGTAGCTGTAGACCCGCCGCTCGTCGGCGTTGCTCGAACCGGCGAACGGGTTGTCCTTCGCGCCCTCACCGGTCTCCGCGTCGATCCGCAGCACCTTGCCGCCGAGGCTGGTGCGGTCCTGCGGGTTGCGGGCCTGGGCGATGTCACCGGTCGCCACGAACATCGTGCCGTCGGGAGCCAGCGTCGGCCGGCAGCCGGAGTGCCTGCCGCTCGGGTTGGACGGCATGCCGGTCACCAGGTCCTTCGTCTTGGTGGCCTTGGTGCCGTCGAGCTTGAACGTGGTCAGGCGGACGTCCTGTGCCGTGTTGTAGCAGACGGTGAAGCGCTGGTTGTCCGGGTGGACCACCAGGCCCATCAGGCCGCCTTCGCCTCTGGCCTGGACGTTCGCCAGGTCGACCTCCAGCGGGGTGACCCGGCCGTCCTTGACCAGCTTGATGCGGCCAGGCCGTTCGGTGACCAGCACGGAGCCGTCCGGGAGGAAGCCGAGGTCCCAGCCGTGCTGGAACCCTCCGGCCACCTCCTCGACCTTCAGGCCTTGCGGGGCCGGGGCCTTCGACGGGGCGGTGCCGCCCGGCTCCGGCGTCGAACAGGCCGCCAGGCCCAGGACCAACCCTGCTGCAACCAGTGCGCGCATGTCCCAACTATGCGTTTTGCGTCGTGGAGGTTCCGTAAGGCCGTTCGGGCGGGAGGAGCCGGCGGGCGGCTTCCAGGTCCCTGGCGCGGACCAGCGCGTGGATCTCGCGGGCCCGGTCGGTCACGTCGGTGATGCCCACGGTCCAGTCGTGGACGTAGCGGTGGGCGGCCTCACCGGTCAGGCCGATCTGGATGGACCTGACGGGGAGCGGCTCGTGGTGGAGGCCGCGCTCCGGGTCCCATTGCACGCGGACCTGGGGTTTGCCCGGGATCCGGCTGTTCACCGCGTTGTCCACGGCCCAGTCGAAGCCTTCGCGGGTGATGCGGACGGCGAGGACGCGCTCCTGGCCCTCCTTGGTGGCGTAGCCGCAGCGGTACATCATCCAGAGGAAGGACGGCTTGATCCACGTCATCCTGGTCATCCTGAACGGCGGGACGAAGCGCTGGGCCGCGAGCGCCGGCTCGGCGATGGCCGGGGAGTACGCCTGGTAGACCACGATGGACTGATCGTCGTGGTCAGCCCTGATTTCTTTCATGCGCGTCAGGGTGGCTGGTAGGGGCTGGGTGCTGCCAGAGGTTTTCGGGCGCCTCGCCGCGCGGGCCGGAGCCGCGCTCGAGCCACCCGATGAGGGGTCGCGGAACGAGCTAAGGTGGGTGGTGAGACCCCTCGTCCCAGGCAGGGGTCTGTCCGGCGTTAGAACTTCGTCCGGCATTCCGCACTCGACCGGGGTTTCTCACATGCCGCTGCTCGGCCTGCTCGATGGTGTCCTGCCCGACAAAGCCCTCCGCACGTTGATCGACTCGGCCGGTGTGCCCGAGTTGGAGCTCGACGGTCCGCTGGCCGCCCGGCCGCTGGTCGTGGCCGCGCTGTCGACCGCGAGGCCGGTGCTGGCCGTCACGGCCACCGGGCGTGAGGCGGAGGAGCTGACGAGTGTCCTGAAGGACCTCATCGGCGTGGACAAGGTCGCGTTCTTCCCCAGCTGGGAGACGTTGCCGCACGAGCGGTTGAGTCCGCGGGCGGACACGGTCGGCGCGCGGCTGCAGGTCCTGCGGCGCCTCAAGCATCCCGAGGGCAATCCCGTCCGGGTGCTGGTCACGACGGTGCGGAGCCTCATCCAGCCGATGGCGCCGGGGCTCGGGGACCTGAAGCCCGTGCACCTCGTGGTCGGGGAGGAGCAGGACTTCGTCGAGCTCGTCACGCGCCTCGCGGAGAACGCCTACAGCCGCGTCGACATGGTCGAGAAGCGCGGCGAGTACGCCACGCGCGGTGGGATCCTCGACATCTTCCCGCCCACGGCCGAGCACCCCTACCGCGTCGAGTTCTGGGGCGACGAGGTCAGCGAGATCCGGCCGTTCTCCGTGCAGGACCAGCGGTCGCTGCCCGTAGAGGTGCAGGAGTTCGTGGCGCCGCCGTGCCGGGAGCTGCTGCTGACCGAGGACGTGAAGCAGCGCGCGGCCGCGCTGGCCGAGGAGCACCAGTCGGACGCGCACCTGGCCGAGATGCTGGAGAAGATCTCCGGCGGCATCGCGGTCGAGGGCATGGAGGCGCTCATCCCCGCGTTGTGCCCCGGCGAGCTCCAGCTGCTCACCGACGTCGTGGAACCCGGCACCCACGTGCTGCTCAACGACCCGGAGAAGATCCGGGCCAGGGCGGCGGACCTGGTGCGGACCGGGCAGGAGTTCCTCGAGGCGTCGTGGATGGCGGCGGCGGGGGGCGGCAAGGCGCCGATCGACCTCGGGCGCAGCGCGTACCAGGGCATCGGCGAGATCGCCGAGCAGGCCAAGGGCAACGACCGTCCCTGGTGGACGCTCAGCCAGCTCACCACGGACTCGAAGGACGTGGTGCACCTCGACGTCAAGCCCGTCGAGGCCTACCAGGGGGACGTCGAACGGGCGTTCGCGGACCTGAAGGCGCACACGGCCACCGGTGGCGCGGCCGTGCTGGTCGTGCCCGGCGCGGGCACCGCGCACCGGGCGGAGGAACGGCTCAAGGAGGCCGAGGTCGCGGCGGTCTGCGTCGAGTCGCTCGACGAGGCGCCGAAGAGCGGCATGGTCACGGTCGTGCGCGGTGCGCTCGAGGACGGGTTCGTGCTGCCCGACCTGGCGCTGGTGGTGCTCACCGAGACCGACCTGACCGGCGGCCGCGGCGGCACGTCCACCAAGGACATGCGCAAGATGCCGTCCAAGCGGCGCAACGCGGTGGACCCGCTGGCGCTCAAGGCCGGCGACTTCGTGGTGCACGAGCAGCACGGCATCGGCAAGTACGTCGAGATGGTGCAACGCACGGTGGCCGGTGCCACGCGCGAGTACCTGGTGCTGGAGTACGCGTCTTCCAAACGAGGCCAGCCCGGCGACCGGTTGTTCGTGCCGACGGACCAGCTCGACGAGGTCAGCCGTTACGTCGGTGGCGAACTGCCGACGCTCAACAAGCTCGGCGGCAGCGACTGGAAGAACACGAAGTCCAAGGCGCGCAAGGCGGTCAAGCAGATCGCGGCCGAGCTCGTGCAGCTCTACGCGGCCAGGCAGTCCGCCCCCGGACACGCCTTCGGCCCGGACACGCCCTGGCAGAG
Source organism: Lentzea sp. NBRC 102530 (assembly GCF_030269365.1). Lineage (GTDB taxonomy): Bacteria > Actinomycetota > Actinomycetes > Mycobacteriales > Pseudonocardiaceae > Lentzea. Next base: position 235,882 of record NZ_BSTF01000013.1, on the reverse strand, counting down.
GGAGCTGGAGGACGCGTTCGCGTTCACCGAGACCCAGGACCAGATGGCCGCGATCGACGAGGTCAAGGCCGACATGGAACGCGGCGTCCCGATGGACCGCGTCATCTGCGGTGACGTCGGCTACGGCAAGACGGAGATCGCGGTCCGGGCGGCGTTCAAGGCCGTGCAGGACGGCAAGCAGGTCGCCGTGCTGGTGCCGACGACGCTGCTCGCCCAGCAGCACCTCAACACCTTCGCCGAACGCATGCGCCAGTTCCCGGTGAACGTCAAGGGGCTCAGCCGGTTCACCGACGCGCAGGAGTCCGAGCAGACGGTCGCGGGCCTCGCCGACGGCGAGGTCGACATCGTCATCGGCACGCACCGGCTGCTGCAGAAGTCCGTGCGGTACAAGGACCTCGGCCTCGTGATCGTCGACGAGGAGCAGCGCTTCGGCGTTGAGCACAAGGAGCACATCAAGGCGCTCCGCACGCACGTCGACGTGCTCACGATGTCCGCGACGCCGATCCCGCGCACGCTGGAGATGTCGCTCGCGGGCATCCGCGAGATGTCCACGATCCTGACCCCGCCGGAGGAACGGCACCCGATCCTCACCTACGTCGGCGCGTACGACGACAAGCAGGTCGGTGCCGCGATCCGCCGCGAGCTGCTGCGCGACGGCCAGGTCTTCTTCGTGCACAACCGGGTCTCGTCCATCGAGAAGGCCGCGCGCCGCATCCGCGAGCTGGTGCCGGAGGCGCGGGTCGTCACCGCGCACGGGCAGATGAACGAGGACAGGCTCGAGAAGATCATCCAGGGCTTCTGGGAACGCGAGTTCGACGTCCTCGTCTGCACCACGATCGTCGAGACCGGCCTCGACATCTCCAACGCCAACACGCTGATCGTCGAACGCGGCGACCTGCTCGGCCTGGCCCAGCTGCACCAGCTGCGCGGACGCGTCGGCCGCGGCCGCGAACGCGGGTACGCGTACTTCCTGTACCCGTCCGAGACGCCGCTGACCGAGACCGCGCACGACCGGCTCGCGACGATCGCGCAGAACACCGAACTCGGCGCCGGCATGGCCGTCGCGATGAAGGACCTGGAGATCCGCGGCGCCGGCAACATCCTCGGCGCCGAGCAGTCCGGCCACATCGCGGGCGTCGGCTTCGACCTCTACGTCCGGCTGGTCGGCGAGGCCGTCGAGGCGTTCCGCAAGCACGCCGGAGCGGAGAGCGCGGAGGAAGAGGAGCTCGCCGAGGTGCGGGTGGACCTCCCCGTCGACGCGCACATCCCGCACGAGTACGTGCCGGGCGAGCGGCTGCGGCTGGAGGCCTACCGCAAGATCGCGGCCGCGACCGACGAGGCGGCGCTCCAGTCCGTCTGGGAAGAGTTGAAAGACCGGTACGGCACCCCGCCCGAGCCCGTCGAACGGCTGCTCGGCGTCGCCCGCCTGCGGCACGCCTGCCGCCGGCACGGGGTCACCGAGGTCATCGCGATGGGCCAGAACCTGCGGTTCGCGAAGCTCGAACTGCTGGACTCGCAGCTGGTCAGGCTGCGCAGGCTGTTCCCGAAGGCGGTCTACAAGCAGGCGATGGGAACGGTCACCGTGCCGCGCCCGACCGAGGGCGCGGCAGGCGGCCGAATGGGTGCACCGCAGCTGCGCGACCAGGAGTTGCTGGACTGGTGCGCCGCGTTCCTCGACTCGCTCGCGGGGACTCCCGTGACCGGAGTCACCAAGGCGTGAGAGGGTAGGTCCTCGTGAGCACTGTTCTGAAGCGTTTCTCGCTGGTCGGTGTTGCCGTGGCGCTCCTGGCCACCGGTTGTGGCACCGGGCCTGACAAGGCCGGTTCGGCCGCGATCGTCGGTGGCGAGACGATCGGCCTGCAGACCGTCCAGGACCGCACCGTGAAGGTGCTCAAGAAGGAGCCTGCGGCCCAGCAGATGCAGGACCAGGGCAAGCTGGACCAGGTGTCGAAGCTCGTCCTGGCCGACGAGATCACGCACCAGATCGCGGCCGCCGCGGCGCAGCGGGAGAACATCACGGTCGACGAGACCAAGGTGTACGACGCGATCAAGGAGAAGGGTGGCCCCGAGGCCGCCGCGAAGCAGAGCGAGCACGACGAGACCACGATCTACCGCCGTCAGCGCGACGTGCTGGTGATGGGTGAGCTCGCCCGCCGCAACCTCTCCACGCTCCAGGTCGAGATCGACTTCTTCCAGGTCCAGGACCCGAAGGAGGCCAAGGAGAAGGCCGCCGAGGTCGCCGCGGACTCCTCGAAGATGTCGCGGTTCATCCAGGAGGCCCCGCGCACCGCCGGTGGCCAGCAGGCGTCGGGCACGAACCAGAAGGTCCGCGTCACCGAGAACCCGTCGCTCGTCCACACGATGCTGTGGGGCGTGAAGCCCGGCACCGTCGTCGCCTTCCCGGCCGACGAGCAGCAGTCGAGCTGGATGGTCGCGCTGGTCAAGGAGCGCAGCACGGTCTCGCCGACGCCCGGCGAGGAGGACCTGATCGAGCGCATCGACCCGCAGCTGCTCGCGGCGTTCGGCCTGCGGATCGCGCAGTACCTGACCGCGGACACCGCCATCGAGGTCAACCCGCGCTACGGCGTGTGGGACCCGACCAACGCGCAGGTCGTCGGCAACGCCGGTGAGCGCGGCGGGTACGTCGGTGTGAGCACGACCAAGAACAAGTCTTGATCACCGTCGTCGTCCTCAGCGAGCGGCTCGGAGCCGTGCTGCCCGCTGCCGCCCTGCCCGCGTTGCGCACGGCCCAGGCCGTCTACGCGGGCGAGGGCGTGCCCCCGGAGTCCTGGGGTGAGCTGGGCGTGGACGGTCCGGCACCGGCCGTTCCGGAGGACGGTGCGGTGGTGATCACGACCGATGCGTCCGCCTACCCGGACGCCCTGGTGATCACGACGCCCGAACCGCTGGGTGCCGGCCTGCTCGACGCGGCCGCCGTCATGCACCGGCTGCGCTCGCCGGGCGGGTGCCCGTGGGACGCCGAGCAGACGCACGACTCGTTGCGCCAGTACCTCGTCGAGGAGACCTTCGAGCTGCTGGAGGCGATCGAGGACGGCGACCGCGCGGCGATGCGCGAGGAGCTCGGGGACGTGCTGCTCCAGGTGCTCTTCCACGCCCGCGTCGCCGCCGAGGACGCCGAGGACCCGTTCGACATCGACGCCGTGTCGGCCGAACTGGTCGCGAAGCTCGTCGGCAGGCACCCGCACGTCTTCGAGGGCAACGACCCCGCGGTGACGGACGCGACCTCGCAGCAGCACCGCTGGGAGGAGCTCAAGCAGGTCGAGAAGAAGCGTGAGTCCAGTGTGGACGGTGTGGCGCTCGGCCAGCCGGCCGTGGCCCTCGCCGCGAAGCTGGTGCAGCGCACCAAACGCGCGGGCTTCCCCGTCGACCTGCTGCCGGAGGGAGACGACACGGGCACGACGTTGTTCGCCGTGACCGCCCTGTCGAAGCTCGCGGGCGAGGACCCGGAGACGGAACTGCGACAGGTTTCTCGCCGTTTCGCCGCGAACGTCCGGGAAGCGGAAGCCAAGGCGAGGGCCGAAGGCGTGGAATCTCTTGCCGCAGAGGACTGGCGGCGCTTTTTGCCCTCCTGAAACGGCGGCGTTGGGCTAACGTCGATCTCGTGACTTACCTGCGGTATCCGCATCTGCGCGGTGACTTGGTGACGTTCGTGGCCGAGGACGACGTGTGGCTCGCCCCCGTCGACGGAGGAAGGGCCTGGCGCGCGTCCGCCGATCAGGTGCCGGCCCGCACGCCACGGTTCTCCCCGGACGGCACGCACCTGGCGTGGGCCAGCGTGATCGACGGCGCTCCCGAGGTGCGCGTGGCCCCTGTGGACGGTGGCCCGGCCCGCCGGTTGACCCACTGGGGCGTGGCCCGCTCGGCCGTGTCCGGGTGGACGCCGGACGGGCGGGTGCTGGCGGTGACGACCACCGGCACGATGTCGCGCAACCGCAAGAGAGCGCACGCCGTTCCGCTGGACGGCGGACCGTCGGAGTTGCTGCCGTACGGGTGGGTCAACGACGTCTCGTTCGGACCTGACGGCCAGATCGTCACGTCCTCCAGCTACATGCAGGAACCGTCGGCGTGGAAGCGGTACCGCGGCGGCACGGCGGGCAAGCTGTGGGTGGACCTGGAGGGCTCCGGCGACTTCGTGCGGATCCTGGACGAGCTGAAGTCGACGCTCGCCAACCCGATGTGGGTCGACGGCCGGATCGCGTTCCTGTCCGACCACGAGGGCGTCGGCAGCCTGTACTCCGTGCAGCCCGACGGCACGGACCTGCGCCGCCACTCCTCCGGGGAGTTCTACGCGCGCAACGCCTCCACCGACGGCTCGCGGGTGATCTTCCACCAGGCGGGCGAACTCTGGTTGCTCGAAGGCCTTTCCGAACTGCGCAAGCTCGACATCAAGCTCGGCGGCCCGCGCACCGGCCTGCAACCGCGCCACATCAAGGCTTCCGGCAACGTCGAGTCGTTCAGCGTCGACCACACCGGCCGCGCGTCGGCGGTCGAGGTGCGCGGTTCCGTGCACTGGGTGACGCACCGCGACGGCCCCGTCCGCGTGCTGGCCGACCGTTCCGACGTGCGCGCCCGGCTGCCGAAGGTGCTCGGCGAGACCGGGCACGTCGTGTGGGTGACGGACGTCGAGGGCGAGGAAGCCCTGGAGATCGCGCCCGTCGGCGGTGTGGAGCCGGGCAACACCGCGCGCCGCATCGCCTCCGGCGCACTGGGCCGCGTGATGTCGCTGGCCGCCGCGCCGGACGGCTCGCGCGTCGCCGTGGCCACGCACGACGGCCGGTTGCTGTTGGTGGACATCGCCTCCGGTGAAGTGCGCGAAGTCGTGTCCGGTGCCAACGCGCACGTCACGAACCTCGCCTTCTCGCCGGACTCCTCGTGGCTCGCCTGGTCGCACCCCGGCCCGACACCGTTGCGGCACATCAAGATGGTGAACGCGGCGGACCTGTCCGTCGTGGACGCGACGCCGCTGCGGTTCGCGGACTTCGCGCCGACGTTCACCGAGGACGGCAAGTACCTCGCGTTCCTGTCGATCAGGACGTTCGACCCGATCTACGACGCGCACGTGTTCGACCTGTCGTTCCCGACCGGCTGCCGCCCGTACCTCGTGCCGCTGGCCGCGACCACGCCGTCGCCGTTCGCGCCGATGCACGGCGGCCGTCCGGTCGGCGACGAGGACAAGGACTCCGAGGACGACGACGAGAAGACGCCCGTGACGCGCGTCGACCTCGAAGGCCTCGCCGACCGCGTCGTGCCGGTGCCCGTCGTGGCCGCCGACTACGTGTCGTTGCGCGCGGCGAAGGGCGGCCTGCTGTGGCTGCGCCGGCCGTTGCTCGGCGTGCTGGGCGACAACCTGGCCTCGCCCGAGGCCCGTCCGCCGCGGACCGTGCTGGAGCGCTTCGACTTCACGAAGGTCAAGACCGAGGTGCTGGCGGACAGCGCGGAAGCGTTCGCGGTGTCCGGCGACGGCAAGAAGATCGTCGTCGAGGACCGCGGCGACCTGCGGGTCGTGCCTTCGGACAGCAAGGCGGACGAGGACTCGGCCGACTACGTCGAGATCGACCTCGCGCGCGTCCGGCTCGTCGTCGACCCCGCCCTGGAGTGGGCGCAGATGTACGCCGAGAACGGCCGCCTGATGCGCGACCACTTCTGGCGCACCGACATGGGCGGTGTCGACTGGCAGGGCGAACTCGACCGCTACCGGCCGCTGGTGGACGAGGTGGGCAGCCACGACGACCTGGTCGACCTGCTGTGGGAGGTCCAGGGCGAACTGGGCACCTCGCACGCCTACGTCTGGGGGTCGTCGCCTTCCGTCCCGGCGTCGCGCCGCCAGGGCCTGCTGGGTGCCGATCTCGCGCGCGTCGGTGACTCGTGGGTCGTCGAGCGCGTGATCCCCGGCGAGACGTCTGACCCGCACGCCCGTTCGCCTCTGTGTGCGCCTGGTGTGGCTGTGCGCGCGGGGGATGTCCTTGTCGCCGTGGACGGCCGTCCGGTGGGGCTGGCCGGGCCTGGGGCGTTGCTGGTCGGGACCGCGGGGAAGCCCGTTGAGCTGACCGTGCGTCCCGGTGGTGGTGGCGAGCTGCGTCGCGTCGTGGTGGTGCCTCTGGCTGACGAGGAGCCACTGCGCTATCACGACTGGGTCGCCAACCGCCGTGCGTTCACTCATGCCGCATCCGGTGGCCGTGTGGGCTACCTGCACGTTCCGGACATGATGGGCGCCGGCTGGGCTCAGCTGCACCGCGACCTGCGGGTGGAGCTGGCGCGGGAGGCCCTGGTGCTGGACGTCCGCGAGAACGGCGGCGGCCACACGTCCCAGCTGGTGATCGAGAAGCTCGGCCGCAAGGTGATCGGCTGGTCCGTCGCCCGCGGGTACACGGCGTCCGAGTCGTACCCGCAGGACGCGCCGCGCGGTCCGGTGGTGGCGGTGGCCGACGAGTACGCCGGTTCCGACGGCGACATCGTCAACGTGGCCATCAAGGAACTGGGCATCGGGCCGGTGGTGGGCGTCCGCACGTGGGGCGGCGTCATCGGCATCGACATGATGTTCACGCTGGTAGACGGCACCATGGTCACCCAACCGAGGTACGCCTCGTACTTCACCGGCCACGGTTGGGACGTCGAAAACCACGGTGTCGACCCGGACATCGAGGTGGTCATGACGCCTGCCGACCGCGTTTCCGGCCGCGACCCGCAGTTGGAGAAGGCCGTTTCGCTGGCCTTGGAAACCCTTTCATCTTCGCCAGCCGCTCACGCTCCGGAGTTGCCTCCGCTGCCGTGAACACCCCATCGTGTGACTAAAGAACTGTGACGGACTGTTCCATGTGGACGATCAACCAGATGGAACAGTCGTCACCGTTCGGGGGTGTGCTGGGATGAGTCACCGTGAAGAGCCGCGCAGCGGGCGTGGATGCTTCGGGGCAGTGGTCGTCGTGCCGTTTCTGGCTCTGGGCGGCATGTTCGCGTTGATCGCGTTCACGGGTGGGGCCGTGGAGGCTCCTCTGGCCGCGCCTCCATCTGTTCGGCCCACCTCGCAGTGGTGGACCGAGCCCTTCGAGACAGCCGTTTCGTTGTCCACCGTCACCGAGACCGTGGTGGTGGAGGGGGCGGCTCGGGAGGTTCGGGCTGCTGCCCGGGTTTCCACCGCCACCCGGGTTGTCGGTGGCACCACGGTCACGGAGACCGTCCGGGTTCCGGTTTCCGGGGTCAAGCCCGGGGCCACCGGGCGGAACGAGCCGGGCGAGGTCGAGCCTGAGCCGGCCGAGTCTTCTTCTGTTGTGGTCACCACTTCTTCGGCCGTTGAGTCCAGTGTGGAGTCTCCGCCGCCGCCTGTCGTCGAGAGTCCTGTTGAGACTCCCGTGCAGACGCCTGTGGTCACCCCGCCTGTCGCGCCGCCCGGTGAGGTGCCGCCTTCCACGCCTCGGGCCGAGGACCCCGTGGTGCCGCCGGTTACGACCACTCCGGTTGCTCCGCCTTGTGATCGGGCTGAGCCGCCTTCGCCTGGTGATGAAGAACCGCCTGTCTCGTCCCCTGCCGAGGAAACCTCCACGTCCTCCGCGCCCTCGGCGGGGGTGTGAGAAGAGGGGGTTGGGGCCGCGTTTCCGCCCGGTCCCAGCCCCCTCTTGTTCGGGTCGGCTTCGGGTTGCGTTCCCCCGTTGAGTGCGGCGGGGCGCGTTGACGGACTGCCCGCGGGTTACTGGGGGATGCTCGCCCTGGCGTAGGCGTCTGCTCCGCTGAACACGTTCTGGCCGTACTCCACCGAGTTGTTGTACGCCAGCACTGCCTGCCACCAGCCCTGGCCCGTGCCCAGGTCCCTCGCGCCGCCTCCGCAGAGGTAGCGGGCTGCGGTGAGGGCCGCGTCGTCGATGTTCTGCGGGTCCGCCGGCAGGCCGTCGCCTGCCGCTCGCTTCGCCCAGCGGTTCCAGGTGCCCGGGATGAACTGCATCGGGCCCACGGCCCTGTCCCACGTCGTGTCGCCGTCCAGACGGCCGCCGTCGGTGTCGCGGATGGCCTTCACGCCCGGGCTGCCGTCGAGGGGGATGCCGATGATCGGGCGGGACGGGAGGCCGTTCTCCTGGAGTTTGGCGCCGTTGATGTTGCCGTGGTGCGACTCGATGCGGCCGATGCCTGCGAGGGTGGCCCAACTGATCCGGCAGGCCGGGGCCTCTTGTTGCATGGCCAGGTCGGCTGACGCGTAGGCGTGCAGGGCGCGGACCGGGATGTCGGTCTTGGAGGCCACGCGGGTCGCCCACTCGCCCAGCGGGTTCGCGGTCTGGGTGGTGCCGGGGGAGGCTGCGCTGCCTGGGGCCGCCGCGCCTGGTTCCACCTCCTGGATGGGGACCAGGAACGGGGGTGGGCCCAGTGGGGCCGCTTCGCGGCGGTTGAGGGCGCCCAGGCCCCAGGCGCCTGCGGCGACCACGACCATCAGCAGCAGCACCAGGACGATGCGGCCGATGATGTTGCCTGAACGGTTGCTGCGGGCGGGTTCCTGGACTGCGGGCGGCGGGACCACGGCACCCAGGCTACGTGCTTGTCGAGACCGGTGACGGGGTGAACCGTGACGCAACCGGCACTGCCGGCGGCTGGACATTCAGGTGAGGCTTACCTTAAATAAGGCCGACCTAATTGTGGAGGCGGCCGGAATGTTGTTTGCCAATGGGCTGATCGGGTTGCGGGAGGGGCTTGAGGCCGCGCTCGTCGTCAGCATTCTGATCGCATTCTTGGTCAAAACGGACAGAAGGTACGCGCTCAAGTGGGTTTGGGTCGGTGTCGCGACCGCAGTGGCGCTTTCCGTGGCGGCCGGCGCGATCATCACGTTCAGTGCCGCCGGGATGACGTTTGAGCAGCAAGAAGCGTTCGGCGGGACGATGTCGATCATTGCGGTCGCGTTCGTCACGGGAATGATCTTCTGGATGCGCAAGGCCGCCGGGACGATCGCGCAGGAGTTGCGCGGCAAGATGGATGAAGCGTTGCAAATCGGACCTTTCGCCATCATTGTCGTGTCCCTTTTGTCGGTTGGCCGGGAAGGGTTGGAGACGGCGGTCTTCTTCTATTCCAGCGTGCAGGCGGCCGGGGGCGGAACAACGCAGCCGTTGATCGGGTTCGTGGCGGGCATCGCGGTTGCTGTGGCCATCGCCGCACTTCTGTACCAGGGGGCGATCCGCTTCGATCTTGGAAAGTTCTTCACGATCACCGGGGTGCTGCTCGTCTTCGTGGCCGCCGGGGTGCTCAGCTACGGGATCCACGACCTGCAGGAGGCCGCGATCCTGCCGGGCCTCAACACGCTGGCGTTCGACATCAGCGACGTGCTGCCGGAGGACTCCTGGTACGGCGCGCTGCTCAAGGGCTTCTTCAACTACTCGCAGCGGACGTCCGTGCTGCAGGCCATCGCGTGGGTCGCCTACGTGGTGGTGGTCCTGTCCCTGTTCCTCGTCCGGCCGCGCCGACGCGCCGCCGTGGCCAACTGATCACTGGAGTAACCGTGCGCAAGGCAGCAGTCATCCTGGGCTCTCTCGCGGTGCTGGCGGCGTGCAGCAACGGCGGCACGACCGACGGAGCGAGCGGCAGCATCGCGGTCGAGGCGAGTGACGACGCGTGCAAGGTCGCCAAGACCGAGGCCTCGACCGGCAACGTCACGTTCGAGGTGACCAACAAGGGCACCAAGGTGACCGAGTTCTACCTCTACGCCGAGGGCGACCGGATCCTCGGCGAGGTCGAAAACATCGGGCCGGGCCTGAGCAGAAAGCTGATCGTCGAGGTCACCGAGTCCGGCAAGCTCCAGACCGCGTGCAAGCCCGGCATGAAGGGCGACGGCATCCGCGGCGACTTCACCGTCACCGGTGACGCCAAGAAGTCGACCGACGGCAACGCGTTGCTGGCCGAGGCGACCAAGAGCTACCAGCGGTACGTGAGCTCGCAGGCCGACCAGCTGCTGGTGAAGACCGAGGAGTTCGTCAACGCCGTCAAGGCGAAGAAGGTCGACGACGCCAAGGCGCTCTTCCCCGTCTCGCGCCTGTACTGGGAACGCATCGAGCCCGTCGCGGAGAGCTTCGGCGACCTCGACCCCAAGATCGACGGCCGCGAGGACGTCATCGAGGAGGGCATGGCGTTCACCGGCTTCCACCGCCTCGAGAAGGACCTGTGGACCTCGGGGCTGCAGGCCGACTCCGACAAGATCGCGGACGACCTGCTGACCGACGTCAAGGAGATCGTGTCCAAGGCGAAGACCGTCGAGCTCACGCCCGTGCAGCTCGCGAACGGCGCCAAGGAACTGCTCGACGAGGTCGCCACCGGCAAGATCACCGGTGAGGAGGACCGCTACTCGCACACCGACCTGTGGGACTTCCGCGCCAACGTCGACGGCTCGCAGGCCGCGATCGCCGCGCTGCGCCCGGCCGTGGAGCAGAGGGACAAGGCGCTGGTGTCCACTTTGGATGACAAGTTCAAGGCGCTGGACGAGGCGTTGGAGAAGCACCGCAGGGGTGACGGGTTCAAGCTCTACACCGAGCTGACGCAGGACGAGGTCAAGGCGCTGGCCGAGGCCGTCGACGCGCTGGGCGAGCCGGTCAGCAAGGTCGCGGAAGTGGTGTCCGCCAAGTGACCGCGGGGGTTCCCCGGCGCAGGCTGCTCGGGTTCGCGGGTGCCGGGGTGGCGCTCGCGGGCGCGGGCGCCGCCGCCGGAGTGCTCGCGTCGCGCGAGACAGCGGCCGTCGAGAACGTCGCGGCGGCCAAGGTGCCGTTCCGCGGTGAGATCCAGGCCGGCATCACCACGCCGGCGCAGGACCACATGCACTTCGTCGCGCTCGACGTGAAGACGAAGAGCCGTGCCGAACTGGTCGCCCTGCTCAAGGAGTGGACCGTCGCCGCGGAACGCATGACGGCCGGTCAGGAGGCCGCGGAGAACGGTGCGGTCGGCGGCAACGCCGAGGCGCCGCCCAAGGACACCGGTGAGGCGCTCGACCTGCCCGCGTCCGCGCTGACGATCACCATCGGCTTCGGGCCGTCGCTGTTCGACGATCGGTTCGGGCTCGCGTCGAAGCGGCCGGAACGCCTGATCGACCTGCCCCGGTTCCCCAAGGACGACCTGGACCCGGCCCGCAGCAACGGCGACCTCTGCATCCAGGCCTGCGCGAACGACCCGCAGGTCGCGGTGCACGCGATCCGCAACCTGGTGCGGATCGGGTTCGGCAAGGTCGCGGTGCGCTGGTCGCAGCTCGGCTTCGGCCGCACCTCCTCGACCACGCGCGACCAGGCCACGCCGCGCAACATGTTCGGGTTCAAGGACGGCACCCGCAACATCAAGGCCGAGGACACCGACCACCTGCGCGACCACGTCTGGGTGGCGGAGGAGGACGGGCCGGAGTGGCTCGTCGGCGGCACGTACCTGGTGACGCGCCGAATCCGGATGCACATCGAGATCTGGGACCGCACGTCGCTGGTCGAGCAGGAGCAGATCGTCGGCCGCACCAAGGGCGAGGGCGCGCCGCTCGGGCAGAGCAAGGAGTTCGACGAACCCGACCTGCACGTCAAGGGCGCGGGCGGCGTCCCGTTGATCAACGACATCGCGCACATCCGGCTCGCCTCGCCGGAGTCGTTGAACGGCGCCAGGATCCTGCGCCGCGGCTACAACTTCACCGACGGCTCGGACGGCCTCGGGCACCTCGACGCGGGCCTGTTCTTCGTGGCGTTCAACCGGGACAGCCGCACCCAGTTCGTCCCGATGCAGCAGGCGCTGTCCACAAAGGACGACATGATGGAGTACGTGGAGCACACCGGTTCCGGGCACTTCGCCGTCCCGCCCGGCGTCCGGGAGGGCGGGTTCTGGGGAGACACGCTGTTCCGCTAGTTCCCCAGGGCCAGCCGGGCTTTGACCTCTCCGAGCGCTTCCTGGTACTCCGGTGACGGGTGCATCGCGACCGCCATCCGGAGCTGGGCGAGCGCCTCGGGGAGGCGCCCCTGCCGTTGCAGCGTCTTGCCGAGCGCGAACCGCGCGTAGTGGTCGCTCGGATCGAGGTCGAGCACCTTGCGGAACGCCTCTTCAGCTCTGTTGAGCTGCGCCGATCCGAGGTAGGCCCGGCCGGCCAGCAGCTGCACGGACGGCGCCTCACCGGCCTCGTCCAGCACCTGCCTCAGTTCGCGCAGCGCGTCGAGAGGCCTGCGCTGCGCCATCAACGCCTCGGCCTTCCGAAACGCTTCGAAGGTGCCGTCCGTCATTCGATCAACGTTACCCACCGCCTGCCCGTTCTTCGACTGCCGTCCGGGCGACAGGACCTGAACGGGCGACCGCCCCGAGCCGGCACGCTCCGAAACCGAGCACGAGCGCGGCGGCCTGCCGGAGTCCAATTCGGACGTGGAACACCCTGGCCGCCACCACCGCCGTCAGCATCGGTGTGCACGAGATGACCAACGCCGTGGTTGCCGCCGGAACGCCCATCCGCAGCCCTGGGTACACCCGGAGAACCTGGACCGCCTGCACCAGCGGCCCGGCCACGAACGTGGGTGCGAGCTGCCGTCCGCGCGGCCAGTTCGCGCTGGTCAGCAGGGCCACCGCCAGCCGAACCAGGCCTGCGGCGTCAGAGCGAGGCCCTGTCCCAGGCTTTCGTCATCCGCAGCACGGCCTCGGTGATGATCTCCGGCGAGGTCGCGAGGTTCATCCGGACGAACCCGGCACCGCCCGTGCCGAACGTGTGCCCCGGCACCAGCGCGACCCTGCCCTCCTTGAGGAACACCTTGCCGGGGTTGTCGCCGAGCCCCAGACCGCGGCAGTCGAGCCAGGCCAGGTAGGTGCCCTGCGCCGGCGTGCAGCGGACGGCCGGCAGGTGTTCCGCGAGCAGCGCGGCGAGCAGGCGGCGGTTCTCGTCGAGCCCGGCCAGCAGCGCGTCCAGCCACTCGCCGCCCTCCCGCAACGCCGCCGTGTGGCCGATGATCCCGACGTGGCTGGGCCCGTCGGCGACCTCCTCCGGCAGCCGGGCGAGGTCGTCGGCGGACTCCGGGCCCGCGATCGCGAGCGCTGCCTTGAGCCCGGCGAGGTTCCAGGCCTTCGACGACGACATCAGCGACAGCCCGTCCCCGGCGACGCTCAGGTACGGCACGAACGTCGTGCCCGCGGCCACGATCGGCGCGTGGATCTCGTCGGCGACGACCCGCACGCCGTGCGCCCGCGCGAGTTCCGCCGCGGCCGTCAGTTCGGCGGCCGTGTGGACGGTGCCCGTCGGGTTGTGCGGCGAGCACAGCAGGTAGACCGCACCCCGCCCGGCCCGTTCGAACGCCGTGCGCAGCGTCGCGAGGTCGATCCGGTGATCAGTGCCGAGCGGCGCCTCGACGACGGCACGTCCGGTCGAGCGGACGAACAGGTAGAACGGCTCGTACACGGGGGAGTTGACGACGACGGGCGCGTCCCGGTGGGAGACGAGCCGGAGCATCTCGACGACGCCCGTCATCACGTCGGGAACGATCTTCATCCGCTCGACCTCGGGCTGCCAGCCCCAGCGTTGCCGAGCCAACGCCGCGAGCGCCTCGGCGTAGCCGGTACCGTTCGGGTAGCCGGTGTCCCCGCGCCGCACGGCGTCGACGATCGCCCTCTCGACGGGTTCGGCGAGCAGGACGTCCATCTCCGCCACCCACACGGGCAGCACGTCCTCGTCGTAGTACCGCCACTTCATGCTCGTGCGGCTCCGCAGTTCGTCCAGGCTCAGCTGTCGCAGCGGGTTGCTCATGAGGGCAAAAGTAGGGGAACTGCGCGGCAAGGTGTTTGCGTTCTTTGCTCATGGACGCCGTGGACCGCAAGATTCTTGCTGAACTGCAGCGCGACGGGCGGATCACCGTCACCGACCTCGCCCAGCGCGTGCAGCTCAGCGTCTCCCGCTGCCAGCGCCGCCTGCGCGAACTGGAACGCGAGGGCGTGATCCACGGCTACCGCGCGGTGGTGGACGCGGCCGCGCTCGGCTTCGGCTTCGAGGCGCTGGTGTTCGCGAAGGTCCGCCTCGACACGATGGACGAGTTCGACCGCGCGCTGGTCGGCGTGCCGAACGTCGTGGAGGCGCAACGGTTGTTCGGCAGCCCCGACTACCTGCTGCGGGTCGTCACCGCGGATCTCACGTCGTACCAGCGGTTGTACGAGGAGACGCTGGCGAAGCTGCCGGGTGTGCGCGGGCTGACGTCGACGATCGTGATGAAGCAGGTGATCGAGCCACGTCCGCTGCCCACCAGTCCTTGAGACGGGGAAGCACGGAATGTGCACGGGCGTTGACCGGTTGTATGAGCCTGCGCTTCTCACTGATGGGTCCGGTACGAGCCTGGCGCGACGACGAGGAGATCGACCTGGGCCCGCGGCAACAGCGGGCGGTCCTGGCGGCGTTGCTGCTGAACAACGGCACGCGGTTGAGCAACGACCAGCTGATCGGCATGGTCTGGGACGACCCGAAGCCGAGCGCGGTGATGGCGCTGCGGACGTACATGTACAAGATCCGCAAGCTGCTGCCGGAGCTGGACCTGAAGTCCAAGGACGGCGGTTACACCCTCAAAGCCGAGCTCTTCGACGACTGCCGCGGCGAACCCTTCGAGGGCCTGAGCAGCACGTACTTCGAGGCCCAGCGGGTCAGGATCGGCAACGAGCGCCTCCAGTGCCGGGAGGCGTTGCTCGAACGCGAGATGGACGTCCTCGACCTGCAGAAGCACGTCGCCGCGTTCCCGTTGCGGGAACGGCCGCGCGCGCTGCTCATGCAGGCCCTCTACCGCGACGGCAGGCAGGCTGACGCGCTGGAGCAGTTCCACCAGGTGCGGGCGTTGCTGAACGAGGAGCTCGGGCTCGAACCGGGACCCGAGCTGCGCGCCGTCCACGCGCGGATCCTGCGGGGCGATCTCAACCTGGCCCGCCGGCCGGAACAGCTGCCGCCCGGCCTGCCCGACTTCACCGGCCGCGCCGCCGAGATCGCCCAGGCGCTGCGGGCGTTGCCCAGCACTGTCGGCATCACCGGCATGCACGGCAGCGGCAAGACGACGCTCGCGGTCCACGTCGCCCACCTCGCCAAGGCGGACTACCCCGACGGGCAGCTCTTCGTGCGCGGTGACGACGTCGCGGGCGAGTTGCTGCGCGCGGTCGGCGTCGAGAACCCGCAGGGCGACGAAGCCGCGCTGTGGCGCGAGAAGGCGCGCGGCAAGCGGTTCCTGGTGGTGGTCGACGACGTGCGTGATCCCGCGCGGATCGCGGAGCTGCGCACGCCCGGTTCCGCGTGGATCCTCACCAGCGTGCGGCGGTGGAACGAGCTGGCGGGCGTCTTCTGGCTCAGGATCGCCGGGCTGACCGACGCCGAGGCGAACCAGCTGTTCCGCCGCGTGCTGGACCCGGCGAGGGCCGACGCCGAGGCCGACGTGACGGCCGCGGTCCTGCAACGCCTCTCGAACCTGCCGAACCCGATCCGTGTGCTGGCAGGCAAACTCGCCGCCCGTCCGAAGTGGACGGTCGCGATGCTGCTCGCCCAGATGGAACGCGAGACGCGGCTCGGCGCGGCCATCTCGTCGGACTGCCAGGCCGTGCTCGCGCCGCTGGTCAAGGCGGACCGGCAGCTCACCGACGAGGAACGCCACCTGCTGCAGTGCTTCGCGCGGCGGGAGGAGGACGTCATCGACGTGGGCGAGGCCGCGGAGATGTCCGGTGGCGATCCGGGCGCGATCGAGTTCCTGCTGGAGGCGCTCGCCGACGTCCACCTGATCGAACCGCTGGTGCTCGGCCGGTATCGCCTGCCGTTCTTCGTGCGCATGTACTTCGGATGGCGCGTACCGGCGTTGACCAGCTGATTCATCCGGAATTTATGGCCAGGCGATCTGGCCGGGCCAGGTTCGAGGACATGTCGACCAAGGAACTCGCAGGCAAGAAGGCACTCGTCACCGGCGCCACCTCGGGCATCGGCCGCGCGATCGCGGTCAAGCTCGCCGAGGCCGGTGCCACCGTCTACCTCAGCGGCCGCCGCGCCGAACTCGGCAAGGAGACCGTCGCGCTCATCGAGCAGGCGGGCGGCACCGGCCACTTCATCGTCTCGGACGTCGCCAGCGTCGACGACGTCCGCAAGCTCGCCGAGGAGGTCGGCGAGGTCGACGTCCTCGTCAACAACGCGGGCATCTTCCCGCTCTCGCCGACCGCCGAGCAGTCGCTCGACACCTACCAGCAGGTGTTCGACGTGAACGTGCGCGGCACCTACTTCCTCACCGCCGCGCTCGCCCCGGCGATGGTCGCGCGCGGCAAGGGCTCGATCGTCAACGTCTCGTCCATCGCGGCCGTCGTCGGCACCCCGGTCGGGTCCGTCTACAACGCCTCCAAGGCCGCGATGGACGCGCTGACCCGCTCGTGGGCCACCGAGTTCGGCGCCGCCGGCGTCCGGGTGAACTCCGTGGCGCCCGGCCCGGTCGCCACCGACAAGGCCCTGGCGGAGGCCGGTGAGGTGTTCGACGCGATCGCGAAGGACCTGCCGTTGCAGCGCGTCGGCCAGCCCGAGGAGATCGCGGAGGCCGTGCTGTTCCTGGCCACCGACCGGGCCAGCTTCATCACCGGCTCGGTGATCACCGCGGACGGCGGCTACGTGGCGAGCTGAGCGAGCAGGGCGGTGACGGACGAGGGCGACTCGACGTGCACGTTGTGGCCCGCGCCGGGGAACACCACCGGTTCGGGCACCAGCTCCCGCAGGTGCTCCTGGGGGCTCATCGGGTCGTTCTCGCCCGCCGCCAGCACGACGTGGGCCTGCGAGGCCATGACCAGCCCGGCCATGTCCGGCCGGCCCACGCCGAACGCCCTCATGTCCAACGCCGGCGCCCATCCACCGTCCACTTCGGACACACCGTGGCGCAGCGGGACGCCGGCCATCTTCGACGCCCGTTCGGTCGCCTCCTCGCGTGTCGGGAAGACCTTGCCGGGCTTGGCCGCGAGCGCCGCGGCCTTGTCCAGCTCGTCGTCGCTCCACCGAACCTTGATCCCGACGCCGACGGCCGTGGTCACCTCGACCCCGAACCAGCCGCTGGCGAGCGCGAGCCCGACGACCCCGCCGAGCGAGTGCCCGACGACCGTGACGGGCTCCTGCGGGACCTCCTCGGCGACGGCCGCGGCCAGGGCTCCGAACGTGTACCGCGCCAGCTTGCCGCTGCGCCCGTGACCGGGGAGATCAGGCACGATCCAGCTGCCGGGCCACGCGCTCACGACGTCCTGCCACACCTCGCCGGTGGCGCCCAGCCCGTGCAGCAGCACCAGCACCGGCCCGTTTCCCCCACGTTCGACATGAAGCACGTCAGAATCCCGTTCTATGCGGACCGATGCCGAGTTGATCCTCGACCCAGACACGTATACCTCGGGCGTGCCGCACGACGCACTAACCCGGCTGCGTGAGAGGGACGTGGTCCGCGTCGGCGACTTCTGGGCCGTCTTCCGCCACGCCGACGTCCGGACCGTCCTGCGCACCCCGTCCGTCTTCTCGTCGCACCGCGGCGCCACCCAGATCCGCGACCCGCAGCCGGCGGACCTGGCCTACGTCCAGCGCATGATGCTCAACCAGGACCCGCCTGACCACACCCGCCTGCGCCGGATGCTCACCCGGGCGTTCACCCCGCGGGCCGTGGCCCTGCTGGAGTCCCGAATCCGCGCGAACGCTTCGGAGATCGTTTCCTCGCTGTCCGGCGACTTCGCCGCGGACGTGGCCGACCTGCCGCTGCTGACCCTGGCCGACGTCTTCGGCGTCCCCCGCCAGGACCGCGCGCTGCTCTACGACTGGAGCAACCGCGTGATCGGCTTCCAGGACCCCGAGTACGCCCTGTCGTCCAGCCCCACCGAGGGCATGACCGACATGGCGTTGCGGGCGTTGGAACTGCGCCCTTCCGACGGCCGTGACCCGCGTGCGCGCGACGGCATGCCCGACCTCTACGCCTACGCCCACGCCTTGGGCGAGTACAAGCGGTCGAACCCCGCTGACGACGTCCTCAGCAACCTCATGCGGGAGGACGTCTCGCTGGAGGAGTTCGAGAACCTCTTCTGGCTCTTCTCCGTGGCGGGCAACGAAACCCTCCGCAACGGCATCCCCGGTGGCCTCATCGCCCTGCTGTCGAACCCGTCCGAGTACGCCCGGCTGCGTGCGGATCCCTCTCTGCTTCCCCTTGCCGTGGAGGAGATGCTGCGCTGGTGGACGCCGGTGATGCACTTCCGCCGCACCTGCGTGCAGGACACTTCCCTTTCGGGGCAGGAGATCCGGGCCGGTGACAAGGTGGTCGTGTGGTTCACCGCCGCCAACCGCGACGAGAGGGTGTTCACCGACCCGGACCGCTTCGACGTGGGCCGGCGCGAGGCAGACCACCTGAGCTTCGGCCACGGCCCGCACTTCTGCCTCGGTGCCCAGCTGGCGCGGACGCAGATGCGGGCGGTGTTCGAGGCCGTGCTCGACCTGCCCGGTGTGCTGGAACTCGACGGCGAGATCAGCCGCCTGCGGTCGAACTTCCAGAACGGCGTGAAGCACCTGCCCGTCAGACTGGTGGCGTGATGCAGATACCGCTCGAAGAGTGGCGGCCCAGTTCCACCGAGCCGCTCCTCACGATGCAGCGCAGCCCGCAGGAGCTGACTGAGCAGTTCGGACTCGACTTCGCCGACGAGGTCGACGACCTCGGTGACGTGCAGGTGGCGGTGGTGCGCGGATCCTTCGGGACAGCGGTCCTGCTCAAGTACGCCTACCCACCGTTCCTGGGAACGATCGTGCGCGTCGACGCGGCCGCCGACTTCGAAGCCGCGCACCGGGCCATGCTGGCCGAGTTCGGTCTCACCAGCGCGGACCTCGGCTGGGCGAGGCGCTCCTACGGCCTGCTGTTGGACGTGCAGGACAACGCGCGCCTGGCGGAACTGCTCGCCACCTCGTTCGAGTTCGACGTGACCCGCACCGAGACCACCGGCACCGAGTCGGTCGAGGGTTCCGACCTCGTCGTGCTGGCCGGGGACTTCACCGGCGGCCGCTTCTACCGGGTCGCGGCCCAGGAGGAGGGCCCGATCCTCCACGCGACCTCGGAGGGCCAGGCGGGCTTGATCGCCGACAGCCTGCGCGAGGCCCTCCAACTGGTGATCGGCCTGCCGTACTGGCTCGACTGCCTGACCTTCTCGGCCGGCGGAGACCTCGACGCGATGGCGGCCGCGGCACGGCACCTGGCGCGGGAGAACCCGGACCTGCGGTCCCGGCAGGCCGAGGCCGCGGAACTCCTCTCCCTGGACGTCCCCGAACCGGACGACCTCCTGGCGCGCCTGCACGCCGCCGCGTCCCGCCCGATCGTCCTCCGGGACGAGACAGGGGAGTACGAGGGCCTCTTCGGCTCGTTCAGTCCGGAAAGGAACGAACGGTGGCGAGCGATCGACTAGTCTCAGCGCGCTAGCCACAGCGTCCTGGGGGGACCGTCGGATGAAGCGCCCGGACGCCCGCCGCGTCACCGCGGAGTGGGCAGCCCACTTCCCTGAACTGACCATCGTGCAACCGCGACTGCTGCTGCGCCGGTTCGGCCCGATCGTCCAGGGCATCACCTTGGAGGACTACGGGGCCCACTACTTCGCGACCGCCCACGTGCACGCGCTGACCACGGAATCTCCGACGGTGTACCTGTCCCTGGGCCGCCGGGCCACCCTCGGGCAAGGTCACGGGACGGCTGTCGACACGGCCGCGAAGCCCGAACTGCTGGCGCGACTGGCGGCGGCGTTGCGGGAACAGTCCGCTCCGCTGCTCGACCCCGATGCAGGCCTGGTCGAGTTCCTCGACGTGTACCGGAAGTTCGTCATCAAGTGGCGGGGCCGCGATCCAAGGGCGTACCACGAACTCCGCGACCTGGTGCTCCTGCCGACCGCGGCAGGCCTCGCGGACCTGGCGGCGGAGGCGTTCGAGCTCGCCGTCGACATCTCACAGGGATGGTCGAAGTTCGACGCCCCGATGGGCTGGGACACCACCGCGGACTGGCTCGACGAACTCCGCGCCCGGATGTCCGACGTGGACGCGTTGCGGGCCACCGTCAACGCCGAGGTGACCGAACACGGGCTCGGCTCGGTGCCGGACTCGGCTGCCGTGGTTCGGCAGGACTCGTGAACGGCCGTGAGTGGAGGTGGCGGCGCAGCGGCCTTCGCCAGTTCCAGGTCGTGCGGTGCGTCGTCACGGGCCACCGAGGGCGCTTCGGCGTGGACGTGTCCCTCGTGGAGCCGAACGCGAAAGTCCCGGCGTTCATCGACTTCGTGCACCTCACCGACGGCCCGGAGCACCTGGCGCCGGCCGACTTCCCGCCGGTGGGGCGCCTCCTGGACGCCGTCACGCTCGACTTCATGCCGGACGGCGAGCTGCGACTTTCGGCACGCCCGTCAGCGGTGGCGGGTGAACGGGCCGAAGACCCCTGATGTCCGCGGGCACGCAGGCGGAACGGTTCCCACCCGCCACGTCTTCTGGCACGATTCAGACGACAGGCCCGGTCGCTCCGCCGTGATCCGACGGTGTCGAGCCCCTGCCGGTCACCTGGCCCAAGTAGGCTCGTCACGACGACGAGACGCAGCAGAAACAGGGAGCGCAAGTGGCGGTCATCGAGCAGGTCGGAGCACGCGAGATCCTGGACTCTCGCGGCAACCCCACCGTCGAGGTCGAGGTGGCTCTGGACGACGGCACGCTGGAGCGTGCCGCGGTTCCGTCCGGTGCTTCGACCGGTGAGCACGAGGCGGTGGAGCTGCGGGACGGCGACGCCAAGCGGTACCTGGGCAAGGGCGTCGAGCGCGCGGTCACGGCGGTGCTCGACGAGATCGGGCCCGAGCTGGTCGGCATCGAGGCCGTCGAGCAGCGCGTGGTCGACCAGAAGCTCGTCGACCTCGACGGCACGCCGGACAAGGGCCGCCTCGGCGCCAACGCGATCCTCGGCGTGAGCCTCGCGGTCGCGAAGGCGGCGGCGACGTCCAGCGGCCTGGAGCTGTTCCGCTACATCGGTGGCCCGAACGCGCACGTGCTGCCCGTGCCGATGCTGAACATCCTCAACGGTGGCTCGCACGCCGACACCGACGTGGACATCCAGGAGTTCATGATCGCGCCGATCGGCGCGGAGACGTTCCGCGAGGGCCTGCGCTGGGGCACCGAGGTCTACCACGCGCTGAAGTCCGTGCTGAAGAGCAAGGGTCTCGCGACGGGCCTGGGTGACGAGGGCGGTTTCGCGCCGAACCTCGGCAGCAACCGCGACGCGCTCGACCTCATCCTCGAGGCCATCGAGAAGGCGGGCTACCGGGCGGGCCGCGACGTCGCGCTCGCGCTCGACGTGGCCGCCACCGAGTTCTACTCGGACGGCGCCTACTCGTTCGAGAACAACAAGCGCTCGGCCGAGCAGATGATCGGCTACTACTCCGAGCTCGTCCGCGACTACCCGATGGTCTCCATCGAGGACCCGCTGTCCGAGGACGACTGGGACGGCTGGGTGCAGATGACCGCCGAGCTGGGCGAGAAGGTCCAGATCGTCGGTGACGACCTGTTCGTGACGAACCCGGAGCGCCTGGAGGAGGGCATCTCCCGCCGCGCCGCCAACGCGCTGCTGGTGAAGGTCAACCAGATCGGCACGCTGTCCGAGACGCTCGACGCGGTGTCGCTGGCCACGAGCTACGGCTACAAGTCGATGATGTCCCACCGCTCCGGCGAGACCGAGGACACCACCATCGCGGACCTCGCCGTCGCGACCGGTGCCGGCCAGATCAAGACCGGTGCCCCGGCCCGCGGTGAGCGCACCGCGAAGTACAACCAGCTCCTGCGCATCGAGGAGAGCCTCGGCGACGCGGCGCGCTACGCGGGTGAGCTCGCGTTCCCGCGCTACACGCCGGAGAGCTGAGAGGCTGTAGGACATGGCCGAGCGCGCGCGTCGTCCCCGTCGCCCCCGCGAAGAGCGGGAGGCGCGGCCCGCACGTGCGCGCAAGCCACCTCGCCCGAAGGCGCCGTCCAGGCGCGGTGACGGCACGGGTGGCGCGTTCGGCATGACCGGCACGCGCCGGGCCGCGATGTTCGCGATGGTGCTCTGCGCACTGGCGTTGAGCATCGCGGTCCCGCTCCGGACCTACCTCTCGCAGCGCGACGAGCTGCGCGACGTGGGTGCCGAGCAGCAGAAGCTGCGGGAGACCGTCTCCGCGCTGGAGAAGCGCAAGGCGGAACTGCAGGACCCGGCGTACGTGGAGATCGAGGCGCGCAAGCGGCTGCACTGGGTGCGGCCCGGCGAGACGCCCTACATCGTGCAACTGCCGGGTGACGAGAGTCGCAACACCGAATCGGAGAGGCCGTCCGGCAAGCCGGCGGCACAAGGGTCTTGGTACGAGGAACTGTGGGAATCGGTGACACGCAAGTAAGTGCTGCTGACCTGGAAACGGTCGCTCAGCAGCTCGGCCGCACGCCGCGCGGGACGCGTGCGATCGCCTCCCGGTGCCCCAGCGGGCACCCGAACGTCGTGCAGACGGCGCCCCGGCTGCCCGACGGGACACCGTTCCCGACCCTCTACTACCTCACCTGCCCCAAGCTGAACTCGCTGGTCAGCACGCTCGAGGGCGGCGGGTTGATGAAGGAGCAGCAGGAGCGCCTGGCCACCGACGCCGACCTGGCCGCCGCCTACCAGCGCGCGCACGAGGCGTACCTGGCCGAACGCGACGCCATCGAGTCGCTCGGCACGCAGGTGACCGCGGGTGGCATGCCGGTGCGCGTCAAGTGCCTGCACGTGCACGTCGCCCACTCCCTCGCCAAGGGCCCCGGCGTGAACCCCATGGGGGACGAGGCGCTGGCTGTCTTGGAGGCGCAGGGGCTGTGGCCCGCCGGTGAATGCGCGGCCGGTTAACGGTCAACGGAACCGAACACACGCTTCACTCCGTCTTGGGTACACCTAGGCTTCGTAGTGAGGCAGGGTGGGACTGGTCACCGACGGGGGCATTCGCCGTAACTGCAGGACGGCGAGCCGCGATGACGCACGAGAGGTGAGTATTCGTGGCAATGGCCAAACTGCGTGGTCCATCGGCGTTGAGCCCTAGGCAAAAGGGCTTCGCCGTGGCAGCGCTGGCTGCGATGCTCGCCCCCGCGATGATCGTCGGGACCAAGCTGGTCGACTGGGTCAACCTCGCCAAGCACAACGACATCAACGTCACCCTCGGTCCCGCCGACGTCTACGGAGCGTTGCACCGCGACCCGGCCGAACTGGGCGCGTCCGGCCGCCTGCCGCTGTCCGAGGAACTGAGCGCCGCACTGCTCGCCGACCTCGAGGACGGCGACATCGACGACGACCTCGACCTCGACCCCGGCAACGACGACCTCCCGGGCGTCCACGACATCCCCGGCGTCATGGTCGAGGCGTACCTGCGCGCCGAGGACAGGCTGGGCGAGCTCGTCCCCGGCTGCAACCTCGACTGGGCGCTGCTCGCGGGCATCGGCAAGATCGAGTCGAACCACGCCAACAACGGCCGTGTCAACGCTGTCGGCGACGCGACCCCCAAGATCCTCGGCCCGGTCCTCAACGGCGCTCCCGGCATGGCCGCGATCCGCGACACCGACGGTGGCCGCCTCGACGGCGACACGGCCTGGGACCGCGCGGTCGGCCCGATGCAGTTCATCCCGGAGACGTGGGCGAGCTTCGGCGGCGACCTGAACGACGACGGCAACGTCAACCCCAACAACATCTACGACGCCGCCCTCGGCTCCGGCCGCTACCTGTGCTCGGGCGGCGGCGACATGACCAAGCAGTCCGACCGGGCCGCCGCGGTGTTCCGCTACAACCGCGACCCCGAGTACGTGAAGAAGGTCCTCAACTGGGCCAAGGTCTACAGCGAGAACGTCGACACGCTGCCGCTCCTGCCGGACACCGGCAACGGCCAGCAGAACCCGCAGCCGGGCAACGGGAACACCGGCAACCCGCCGAACAACGGCAACAACGGGAACACGGGCAACCCCACGACGACCACGACCACCACGACGACGACCACGACGCCGCCGACCTGCCTGACCCCCACCACGGGCACCACGTCATCCACGACGTCGAGCACCACCACGTCGACCACCACGTCCACGACGCCGCCGCCGTTCAGCTCGTGCACCACCACGACCACGACGACGACGACCACCACGACGGGGTCGACGACCACCACGACCACGACGACCACCACGACGACGGTCCCGCCGCAGTCGACGCCGGACGGCTCGTCCTCCACGAGCAACGCCGGGAGCAGCAGCGCCAACAGCGGCAGCAGCTCGGTGCAGACGACGTCGCAGAGCTTGGCAACGAGTACGCCCAGCTAGCACGGGGTGTCGGGTTGGAGCGTCTCCAATCCGTACTTCGTTCGGGGCGATTCGGGCAGAAACGTTGGAGTGGAGGGGAGTTCGTCTCCTAGCTTCGTCCGCATGCCGAAACGCAACTCAACCGTGGTGGGCCGGGAGTTCGGCGAGGGCGTCCGCGACGCCATCGAACAGTGCGGCATGACCCAGCGCATGCTCGCCGTGGTGCTGAACTGGCAGGAAGCCAAGATCTCGGACATGGTGAACGGCAAGGGCGGCGTCACCGAGATCGAACTGGTCCGCGTCCTCTCCTACTGCCGCACGCCCAACGACGAGGTGGACCGCCTGGTCGCCCTGCACCGCGAGTCGCGGGAACGCGGCTGGCTGCAGTTCCCCGAGGACGGTGTGCCGGACCAGGTGCACTCGCTCATCAGCCAGGAACGCCTCGCCAGCATGATCACCGTGTGGTCCATGAACCTCGTTCCCGGCCACCTCCAGATCGCGGGCTACATGCGCGCGGCCGCGGAGAAGTCGGCCAAGATCAAGCCCGCCGACGTCGACGCCCTCATCCGCGCGAAGCTCGACCGGCAGTCGATCCTGAGGCCCGGCCGGCAGTTCGTCTTCTACGTGCACGAGCAGGCGCTCCGCCTGCCCGTCGGCGGTGCCGACGTGATGCGCTCGCAGCTCACCCACATCCTCATGATGCTGGTGCGGCAGTACATCACCCTCCGGGTCGTGCCGACGGCGATCGGCGCGCACGCGGGCATGTCGGGCTCCTTCACCCAGCTCAACTTCGACAGGTTCGAGCCGGTGGTGTTCATCGAGAGCCAGAACTCAGGCCTGTTCCTCGACGACAAGGCCTCGCTGGACTGCTACTCCGCAGTGCTGAAGCGGTTGGATCAGGACGCCTTGGATGCGGAACAATCGAGGAGGCTGATCACCGCAATGCTTGCCTGAGGAGGCGTGCCGGATGTCCGAGTGGCGCAAGAGCAGCTACAGCCCGGAGGCCAGCGACTGCGTCGAGGTCGGGCACGGCGTCGGCATCCGCGACAGCAAGGCACCCGCCACCCACCTCCCGCTCTCCTGCGAGGCGTGGGAGGCGTTCCTCCACCTCGCGAAGGGCTCCAGCGCGAGCACGACGGCAAGCTGATCTCCCACGACCGGCGGGTGTTCCTCGGCGCGGTGGCACTGTGGAGGACGTGGTGAAGCCCGACTTCCCGATCCGGACGGAACGGCTGCTGCTGCGGCCGTTCACCGCGGACGACCTCGACGACTTCCTCGCCTACCGCGCACTCCCCGAGGTGCGCCGCTACCTCTACAACGACGCCTCCACCCGCGACGAGTGCGGGAAGGTGCTGGCCCAGCGGGTCGGCGAGACCGAGCTGACCGCGGCAGGGCAGCGGCTGATCCTGGCCGTCGAGCTGGACGGCCGCGTCATCGGCGACGCCATGCTGAAGTGGCTCAGCGAGAAGGACCGGCAGGGCGAGATCGGGTACAGCCTGCACCCCGCCTTCCAGGGCCGCGGGTACGCCACCGAGGTGGCCCGCACGATGCTCACCCTCGGGTTCGACGAGCTGGGGCTGCACCGGATCGTCGCCGAGTGCGACCCGCGCAACGAGCCGTCGTGGCGGTTGATGGAACGCCTCGGCATGCGCAGGGAAGCCCACTTCCGGGAGTGGGCGATCCTCAGGGGTGAGTGGAGCGACCTCGTCGTGTACGCCCTGCTCGCCGAGGAACGTCGATCCCGCCCCTAGCCCCGCAGCATCTCCGCCACCAGGAACGCGAGTTCCACCGACTGCCGGGTGTTGAGCCTCGGGTCGCAGGCCGTCAGGTACCGCTCGCCGAGGTCGGTCTCCGTGATGTCCTGCTCGCCGCCGAGGCATTCGGTGACGTCCTCGCCGGTCAGCTCCACGTGGATGCCGCCGGGGTGGGTGCCGAGGGCGCGGTGCACCTCGAAGAACCCCGCCACCTCGTCGATGATCCGGTCGAAGCGGCGGGTCTTGTGACCGGTCGGGGACGACTCGGTGTTGCCGTGCATCGGGTCGCACTGCCAGACGACCTCGTGGCCCGACGCCGTCACCTTCTCCACGATCGGCGGCAGCACGCGCCTGATCTGGTCGTGGCCCATCCTGGTGATCAGCGTGAGGCGGCCCGGTTCGTGGTGCGGGTCGAGGCGTTCCACGTACTCGACCGCCATCTCCGGGGTGGTGGACGGGCCGATCTTGAGGCCGATCGGGTTGGCCAGCAGGGCGGCGAGGGCGATGTGGGCGCCGTCGAGCTGGCGGGTGCGCTCGCCCACCCAGAGGAAGTGGCCCGACAGCCCGTACAGCCTGCCGTCAGCCATTCGGAGCAGGGAACGTTCGTAGTCGAGCACAAGTGCTTCGTGGCTCGCGTAGACGTCGCGGGTGTAGTCGTTCACCGCGCCGCACGCGTGCATGAACCGCAGGGCGCGGTCCACCTCGGTGACCAGACCCTCGTACCGCTCGCCGGTGGGGGCGCCGCCCGCCGGCACCGGCGAGTTCGCCAGGGCCCGCACCATGTTCATGGTGGCGGTTGAGTTCGCGTGCGCCCGCAGCATGCGCGCGGGGTCGTGCGACCGGTCTTCCGGGGACCACGAGTTGACCATGTCGCCCCGGTAGGAGGGCAGGCCTGAAGAGTCCACATCGGACGTTCGCGGCTTGGCGTACTGACCCGCCAGCCTGCCCACCCGGACGACCGGGGTGCCCGCGCCGTACGTGAGCACGACGGCCATCCGCACGAGCGTGGTGAAGTTGGCGCGGATGTGCGCTTCGGTGTTGCCGGCGAACGTCTCCGCGCAGTCGCCGCCCTGCAGCAGGAAGGCCTCGCCGCGGGCCACGGACGCCAGTCTGGTCCTGAGACCGTCCACTTCGGACGCCAGCACGACGGGTGGCGCGGTGCTCAGCGCGGCCACCGCGTCGCGGGCCGGTGATCGCCAGGACGGCTGCTGGGCGGCAGGTCTGGACAGTGCCTCCTCGACCTCGTGGCGCACGTCGAACGGCAGAGTGGAGACGGCCCGCACGTCACGCACGCGAGTGTGTGTGCGGGCGCTTTCCGCGACGCTGTTCATCAGTCTCCCCGAGTTCTGACAGGCGAACAGAAAGTTGAAGTAAACAGCGGGGTAATAGACCCCTGAGTCCCCCGGAACGAGCCTAGCGCGGAATCGCGGACAATGAGTGCGGTTCTCGGTGCGCACACAATCTGTGGTGCGCGAGAGGCCGATCGGGTGATTTTCGACGTTGGTCCACGAGTGTCCACAAAGGCGTGTCGGACCGGTGTTGACGGTGTGCACTCGTGGTCCAACCGGCAATTACGATCGGCCGCTGGACGAGCTGCCGGGCGTCAGCTACGTTCGAAGGCGAGTCATGGGTGCCGCACATCGCACTGGGGTAATTCAGGTGGGCGGTACGACCAGCGGGGGTAACTGGAATCCGATGAATGCGAAAAACGATTTGTTCTCGCACGTCGTAGGCGGGGCGAGCGCGGTGCGACTGGCCGCGGACCTGGACGTGATCAGCAGGGGAGAGCTGGAGGAACTGAGGGACGGCAACCTCGCCGCGTTGGCGCGAGCCGTCCACGAGACGCCCGCGGTGAGCAGGCGGTGGCCGGGGCTCAGCCCTGGGGCGACCGTCGCGGACATCGCTCGGCTGCCCCTTCTCACCCCCGCTGAGCTGGCAGAACGGTGCCCGCCACACTCGGAGGACTTCCTGCTGCGCGGTGGTCTGCCCGGCATGGTGCTGCGGTCCAGCGGCACGTCGGGGCGCAACAAGGTCGTGTTCCACTCGTGGGAGTCGAACGAGATCGTCGACCTGCTGGGCGCCCGCGGGGTGCGCGCGGTGCTGGGGAAGGCACCGAAACGCATCGCGAACTGCCTGTTCCCGGCGGAACTGAACGGCGCGTTCATCTTCGTGCACGACCTGAGCAGGTACGTTCCCGTGCTCACGTTCCCGCTGGGCAGCACGATGCCCTTCGCCGAGATCGCCGCGGCGATCGGCGACCACGGGATCGACACGCTGGTCGCGGGGCCGGCGTTCGCCGCCGAACTGATCACCACGAGCCCTCCTGACCAGCTGCGATCGCTGGAGAACCTGCTCTACCTCGGTGAGGCGATGGGCAAGGCCCGCCTGGACGCGGTGCACGCCGTGCTGCCGGGGCTGAACGTCCGCTCGCTCGCCTACTCGACGACCGAGACCGGGCCGATCGGCTACCAGTGCACGCGGCTGAGCGGCACGACGCACCACGTGCACGAGGACGCGGTGCTGGTCGAGGTCGTCGACGACGAGACCGGCGCTCCCGTTCCCGCTGGTCAGGCCGGTGAACTGGTGGTGACACCGCTGTCGGACACGGGGATGGCGCTGCTGCGCTACCGGATCGGGGACCGCGGGTACTTCTCCGCCGACCAGTGCGAGTGCGGTAGTCCGGCGCGGTTGCTGACGTTGCTCGGGCGGACCGCGCAGTCGCTGAACGTGGACAACTGGACGATCTCGTCCGACCACCTCATGGGTGCGCTGGAGCCGCTCGGCATCGCCGCGGCCGAGGACGTGCAGCTCCAGTTCCTGTGGGAGTCATCGAGGTTCGAGATGAGGCTGCTGCTGTCGCCGGGCACGCCGCAGGGGCTGTCAGCGGAACTGGTGCGGCAACACCTGCTGCCCGCCTACCAGTTGCGCAAGGTGATGATGAGCCCGAGATGTGCCGGTTTCTCGGTCGAACGGGTGGAACTCGCGGAATTCGAACGGTCCGCGCGAGGCAAGGTGCCCGTTTTGTTCCAGCGAATGTGAGCTGACCGCACTTCTTTGCGTCGAGGCCTGTCCCTTTAATGCGACGGGCCGTGTCGGCGTGGGCGAAAAAGATCCGCAAGAACGTGGAGGTGCATTGTGTCAACGGTCAACTCGGCCGCCGGTACCGATCGTCTCGAGGAGCTGCGGCGTGAACTCGACGCCATTGATGTTCGCCTGCTGAACGACCTGCGCGACCGCATCGGCGTGTGCGTGCGCATTGCCGAGCACAAACTCGAGCACGACGTGCCGATGATGCAGCCCCACCGGATCGGAATCGTCCAGCGGCGGGCCGCCGAGTTCGGCGCCGAGCACGACGTCGACCAGGACTTCCTGCGCCGGCTCTACGACCTCATCATCGCGGAGACCTGCCGGGTCGAGGACGTGGTGATGGGCAACACAACGGCCGAATAGCAGTCGAGGAGCGGCGCCCGCGATGCGAACGATCCTGATCGACAACTACGACTCGTTCACCTACAACCTCCACCAGCTGCTGGGAGAGGTCAACGGCGAACCCCCCGTCGTCGTGCGCAACGACGTCGAGTGGTCCGACCTGCGGCTCTCCGAGTTCGACAGCATCGTGGTCTCGCCGGGACCCGGTCGCCCCGACCGGGAGCGCGACTTCGGGGTGAGCGCCCGCGCGATCCGCGAGGGCGGCCTGCCGGTGCTCGGGGTCTGCCTGGGGCACCAGGGGATCGCGCACCTGTTCGGCGGCGAGGTCGGCCACGCGCCGGAACCCGTCCACGGGCGGATCTCGCCGGTGCTGCACCACGGCGTCGACATCCTGCGTGGTCTGCCGAGCCCGTTCGACGTGGTGCGCTACCACTCGCTCACGGTCACCGCCCTGCCCGACGAGCTGGAACCGATCGCGTGGACCCCGGACGGGATCCTGATGGCCGTCCGGCACCGCACGCGACCCGTCTGGGGCGTGCAGTTCCACCCGGAGTCGATCAGCAGCGAGTACGGCAGGGAACTGCTCGCGAACTTCCGCGACCTGGTGATGGGCGGACGCGGTGCGGCACCGGAGCCGTACGTGCCCGCGCCGCGCCGGCGCCCGGAGCCGTCCAGCGGGCTGCCCGTGCACGTGCGGCAGGTGCCGGCGATGCCGGACGCGGAGGCGGTGTACCGCGAGTTCTTCGCCGACGGTCCGCACGGCTTCTGGCTCGACAGCAGCGCGGTGATCGACGGGGTGTCCAGGTTCTCCTTCCTGGGCAACGGTTCCGGTCCGCTCGCCGAGCACGTCACCTACCGGGTGGACGACGGCGTGGTCGAGGTGCGGCGCACCGACGGGTCGGTTTCCCTGGTGCGCCAGCCGTTCTTCGACTACCTCGACGAACAGCTCCGCCTGCGCAGGACCAGCACGCCCGGCCTGCCGTTCGACTTCAACCTCGGTTACGTCGGCTACCTCGGGTACGAGCTGAAGGCGGAGACCGTTGGTGCCGCGGCACATTCCGCCGCCACCCCGGACGCGGCGCTGCTGTTCTGCGACCGCGCGGTGGTGCTCGACCACCAGACCGGCACGACCTACCTGCTGGCACTGGGCGAGGACAACTTCGACTGGCTGGAGGAGACGGCGCGGCGCGTCGGACGGCTGCCCGCGGCCGAACCCGCCGACGCGCCGGTGCTGGTGGAGTCGGGCCGGGTGCCGTTCGACCGCAGGCACGACGAGCAGGCCTACCTGAGCCGCGTCGACGAGTGCCTGGAGGAGATCCGCAACGGCGAGTCGTACGAGATCTGCCTGACCAACGAGGTCACCGTGCACGCGGGGGTCGACCCGCTGCGGACCTACCTGCACCTGCGCCGGATCAGCCCGGTGCCCTACGGGGCGTTGCTGGACTTCCCCGGCGTCGCGGTGCTCTGCGCCTCACCGGAGCGGTTCCTGAGCATCGGCGCCGACCGCGTGGCGGAGTCCAAGCCGATCAAGGGCACCCGGCCGCGCGGCGAGACACCCGCGCAGGACGAGGCGCTGCGGCTGGACCTGCTCAGCCGGGAGAAGGACCGCGCGGAGAACCTGATGATCGTCGACCTCGTCCGCAACGACCTGAACGTGGTCTGCGAGGTCGGGTCCGTGCACGCCCCGAAGCTGTTCGAGGTGGAGACGTACGCGCCGGTGCACCAGCTGGTGTCGACCATCCGCGGCACGCTGCTGCCGGACCGGTCCGCGGTCGACTGCGTGCGCGCCGCGTTCCCCGGCGGGTCGATGACCGGTGCGCCCAAGGTGCGCACGATGGAGATCATCGACCGCCTCGAGGAAGGCCCGCGCGGCGTCTACTCCGGGTCGCTCGGCTGGTTCTCGTTGTCCGGCGCGACCGACCTGAACATCGTGATCCGCACCCTGGTCGTCACCGGCGAGCACGTGACGTTCGGTGTCGGCGGCGCGATCGTCGCGCTGTCGGACCGCGCGGAGGAGTTCGAGGAGACGGTCGTCAAGTCCCGCGCGATGCTGACCGCCGTCGCCGCGACCGCGGCCCAGCTGGTGGGTGAGGAGCGGTGAGGTACGCCGTCGTCGGTGGCCGCGGCGCGGTGGGATCCCTCTTCGCCGAGCGGCTGGCGGAGTCCGGTGACGTCGAGGTGCTCGACCTGGCCACCGGATTCGACGCCACCGCACCGGATCGGGAACTGGACGCGGACGTCGTGGTGATCGCGTTGCCGGAGCAGGTGGCGCTCGACGCGGTGAAGGCGTTGCGGGTCCGTCCCGGCACGCTCCTCGTCGACACGCTCTCGGTGAAGTCCGGTGTGGTGGAAGCGATCCGCGCGACCGGGCTCGAAGCGGTGAGCGTCAACCCGATGTTCGCGCCGTCGCTGCCGGTGCGGGGCCGTCCGATCGCCGCGGTGGTGGTGCGCGACGGTCCACTCGCGCAGGACTTCCTGCGGCTGCTGGGTTCCTGGGGTGCTCGGGTCGTCGAGGTCACCGCGCCGGAGCACGACCGGCTGGCGGCCGCCTCCCAGGCGTTGACGCACGCGGCGGTGCTCGGGTTCGGCCTGGGACTCGTCGAACTGGGCCTCGGCGCCGCGGACCTGACCGCCCTCGCGCCGCCGCCGCACCGCACCCTGCTGGCGCTGCTGGCGCGGATCGCGGGAGGCACGCCGGAGGTCTACTGGGACGTCCAGTCGGCGAACCCCCTTGCGGCGCAGGCACGTTCCGCACTGGCGGTGGGCATGCGCAGGGTCGCCGACGCGGTCGAGAGCGGGGACGAGGCGGTCTTCGCGGACCTGGTGGGCGAACTGCGCGGCTTCCTGGGCGACGAGCTCCCGCGCCACCGCGAACTCTGCGAGCGGATCTTCGAGGGGATGGAGGAGACATGACGCAGGTGCAGCGACCGGCCAACTGGGTGCAGTCGCGCGTCGGCAAGACGTCCGACTCGCTCGACCGGGCGTTCGACGAGGGCCTCACCGGGCACGTGATCGTCGGCCGCGAGGGCAAGACGGTGCGGCTCCAAGAAGGCGGCGAGGCCGTGGAGTTCGTCTCCTGCTCGTACCTCGGGCTGGAGGAGCACCCCGATCTCGTCGCGGCCGCGACCGAGGCACTGCAACGCTTCGGCGCCCACTTCTCGTCGTCGCGCAACCGGATGCGGCCGCACTACCTCGGTGAGCTCGAGGAACTGCTGGGCGCCGTCTACCAGGGCAACCGGCCGGTCGCGTTCACCTCGGTCGGCACCGTCCACCTGGGACTGCTGCCGCTGCTGGGCACCGGTGTGCTGCCGAGCTACCCGGTGTCCGACGCGGGAGCGTTGTTCCTGGTGGAGAAGACCGCGCACGCGTCCATGCAGATCCTGCGTGGGCTGCTGGAGCAGATCGGGCCGGTCCGCCGGTTCGACCTGCAGGACCCGGAGTCGCTCGCCACCGCTCTGCGCGGTCGTGAGGGCCGCACGCCCATCGTGCTGGTCGACGGCGTCGGGTCGATGGGCGGCTTGATCGACGTCGTCGGACTGCTGGAGGCGTTGGAACCGCACGGCGGTCACCTCTACATCGACGACGCCCACGGCATCTCGATCGCCGGTGAACGCGGTGCGGGCTACGCGTTCGAGGTCCTCGGGGACCGGCTCCCGCCCCACGTGGTCATCGCCGGGTCGTTGTCCAAGGCGTTCGGCGGATCCGGCGGGTTCGCGCTGGTGCCCACCGAGGCGGACGTGCTGAAGCTGCGGAAGTTCGCGAACCCGTTGGTGTTCGGGCACTCCATCATGCTGCCGATGCTCGCGGCCAACGTCGCCGCGGCGAGGCTGCACCTGTCCGGTGAGGTCGCCGGGCTGCAGCAGCGGTTGTGGCACAACACGGACGAGTTCGACGCGCTGACCGGCGGGCGGCTCGTCAACGCGGGCCTGCGCTCACCCGTGCGCGGAGCCCTGTACCCGACCGAGGAAGAGGCGTTCGACGTCGCCCGGCGGCTGAAGGAGGCGGGCCTGCTGATCCTGCCCGCGTTCTTCCCCACCGTGGCCAGGGGAACCGGCCTGATCAGGTTCGCCCTGTCGTCGTTGCACGAGCAGGCACATCTCGAAAGCGCGGCGCGGGTCCTGGGACTGGCCGCACCTACCGGAGGGCGTGAAGAGCGTTGAGCACCACGGAATCCGTCAACACCACGGTGTTCGACGTCGTAGTCGTCGGCAACGGGGCCCTGGGCTCGTCCGTCGCACTGACGCTGGCCCGGCGCGGTCGCAGGGTCGCGTTGCTCGGTCAGCCGCACCGCCCGTTCGCCGCCTCGACCGCGGCGGGCGCGATGCTCGGCTGCTTCGGCGAGGTCACGACCACGCTGGTCGCGAGCGAGGAGGGCCGCTCCAAGCTCGAGCTCGACATCGCGGCCACCGCGCTGTGGCCGGAGTGGTCGGCGGAGCTCGCCGACGAGACCGACGGCAAGGACGTGCGGACCGCGAACGGCACCGTCGTCATGCTCAACACCATCGGCGTGCCCGGCATCGACGACGCGAACTTCGAGGCGATCCGCGCCGAGCTGCGCCGCTACGACGCGCCGTTCGAGGACGTCGACCCCGCGGAGATCGACTGGCTCGACCCGCACCCGAGCGCACGGCCGTTGCGCTCGTTCTACATCCCCGGCGAGCACGCGGTCGACTCGCACGCGCTGCTCCTGCAGCTGCAGAACGCGTTCCTGAAGGCGGGCGGCACGGTCATCGCCGAGTTCGCCTCCCGCGTCGAGTACGCCAACGGCAAGGTGGACGGCGTCGTGCTGGAGTCGGGAACCCGGCTCAGCGCACCCGACGTGGTGCTCGCCGCCGGCGCCAAGTCCCAGGACCTGCTCGACACGGTCCCCGACGTGGCGCCGCGGGTGCCGCGGCTGGTCTCCGGCTACGGCGTCTCCGTGCTGGTCGGCACCGAGGACGGCACCTCGCCGGACAGCGTGATCCGCACGCCGAACCGCGCGTTCGCCTGTGGCCTGCACGTCGTGCCGCGCACCGACGGCCAGGTCTACGTGGGCGCGACCAACATCATCTCGCCGGACCCCGTCGACACCCCGGTGATGCGGGACGTGGTGTTCCTGCTCGACTGCGTGAACAAGCAGGTCCGCCGCAACCTCTGGGAGAGCGGGATCGACAAGGTCCAGGTCGGCAACCGGCCGGTGGCGCTCGACGGGTTCCCGTTGCTGGGCAAGGCCGAGCTCGACGGCCTGTGGATGATGACCGGCACCTACCGCGACGGCCTGCACCTCTCGCCGTTGCTCGCGAGCGAGATGACCGCGCGCATCCTCGGGGAGGAGACGAAGCACGACCTGGACGTGTTCGGGCCGGTGCGGGCGCCGATCCAGCCCGCCACCCGCCAGGAGACGGTGGAGACCGCGGTGACGCACCTGATGGCGACCGGGTACGAGTACAACTGGCAGGTCCCCGTCGACTGGCCGGGGATCATCGAGAAGAACCTGCTGCCGTCCTACCAGCGGTGGGCCGACGAGCTCGACCCGCAGTTCACGCCGCCGCCGGAGCTGCTCGCCGCGTCGCGCATCCACCCCGGTCTGGTGAAGTCGTTGCGCGACTACTACGCCGCCAGCCGCACGGCGTCGGGGAGCTGATGACGTCCCGGCCGCTGGCCCACGCGCTGGCCGACGCGGAACAGAAGCTGACCGCAGCCGGCGTGTGGGCGCCGCGGTCGGACGCCGAGGTGCTCGCGGCACACGTGCTCGGCGTCGGGGAGCTCGATCCCGCCGCCGAACTGGACACCGCGGCCGCGGCCGAGCTGGACCGGTTGGTGGCCCGGCGCGCCGACCGGGTCCCGCTCGCCTACGTGACCGGCTGGGCGGAACTCGGCGGCGTGCGGGTGTCCGTCGGGCCGGGGGTGTTCGTGCCCCGCCCGCACACCGAACCGTTGCTGGCGTGGGGACTCGAACGCCTGCGGGGCGTCTCCGATCCCGTCGTCGTCGACCTCTGCACGGGTTCGGGCGCGCTGGCGCTGGCCATCGCGCACGCCCGGCCGGACGCGAGGGTGCACGCGGTCGAGCTTTCGTCCGTGGCACTGGACTTCGCGCTGCGCAACGCGAAGCAGCAGTCCGACGCGGGGGACACGGCCATCTGGCTGGTGCAGGGGGACGTCACCGATCCCGCGTTGTTCCGGGACCTGCACGGCACCGTCGACCTCGTGGTCGCCAACCCTCCGTTCGTGCCCAACGACATGGAGATGCCACCGGAGTGGACCGAGCACCACCCGCCGATCGCGATGTACGCGGGCGCTGACGGGATGGTCGTCATCAGGCACGTCGTCCTGCTCGCCTCCCGGCTGCTCCGGCCCGGCGGCCACGTCGCGATCGAACACGGCGACCCGCAGGTGCACGCCGTCGCGGAGCTGTTGCGCGACACCTTCACCGACATCACCAACCACCCGGACCACCACGGTGATCCGCGGTTCACCACCGCACACAGGAGAGTCTGAGTGTCCACATCTGACACATCCGGCGTTTCCCGCCGGGACGTGCTGCGCAGGAGCGGCCAGGTCGCCGCCGGAGCGAGCGCGATCTGGCTTGCCGGAGGCACCACGACGGCCACCGCCGCACCACGTGAGGAGACCGGCGGGCAGCTGGTCGAGCTGCGCGAGTCGACGAGCCCGCGGGTGCACGTGTCGCCGGACGGGCGGACCGTCGCGTTCGACGCGCTCAACTCGCTGTGGCTGGTGCCGATCGCCGGCGGGAGGGCGCGCAGGCTCACCGGCGACGTCCAGGACTCGACGCAGCCGAACTGGGCGCCGGACGGCAGGTCCCTGGTGTTCCAGTCGTTCCGCGAGGGCACCTACGACCTGTGGGTGATCAACGCGGACGGCACCGGACTCCGCAGGCTCACCGACGGTCCCGGCTACGACCAGGAACCCGCGTTCTCCCCGGACGGCCGGCTGATCGCGTTCGCCTCCGACCGCGGCTCCGCCAGCCACGTCTGGCTGCTGGAGGTCGCGACCGGGGTGCTGCGCAAGCTGACCGAGGGCGACAAGAAGCACGCCCAGCCGTCGTGGTCACCGGACGGCGGCAAGGTCGTCTACGTCGTCAACGACACGACGATCGAATCCACCGACATCACCTCCGGCACCCGTACCGAGGTGCGCAGGTCCGACGCGGACACGGTGTTCGGGCCGACCTACGCGCCCGACGGCAAGCTCGGGTACGTCGAAGCCCGCGGCTCGAAGACCACCGTGGTGGTCGACGGCACCGTGGTCGTGGACGGCGAGGACGTGGCACCGTTCGGACCGAACTGGTTGTCCGCCAACGAGATCGTGTATCCGGCCGACGGGGTGATCCGCCGCCGCGTGCTCGGCGGGGCGGTGCGCGACGTTCCGTTCGTCGTCGCCGTGCCGGTGTTGCGGAAGCGGAATTACGAGCGCAAGCTGCGGGACTTCGCGCCCTCGTCACCGCAGCCCGTCAAGGGCATCGCGGGACCGGTGCTCTCGCCGGACGGCCGGACCATCGCCTTCCGGGCGCTCAACTCGTTGTGGCTGCTGCCGATCGAGGGCGGCAAGGCCCGCAGGATCACCGACGACGGCTACTTCGACACCGACCCCGACTGGTTCCCGGACGGCCGGTCCCTGGTGTACGTCAGCGACCGCGCCGGCACGGCGAACCTGTGGAGCCACGACCTCGCCACCGGTGAGTCGCGGCGCCTGACCTCCCTGCCCGACGCCCAGCTGACCCCGCGCGTCTCCCCGGACGGCCGCAGGATCGCCTACCAGGACGAGGCGGGCGCGACCTGGGTGTGGGAGGCGGGCGCCGTCACGAAGGTGCTGCCCGCCATGTACCAGCCCGGCAGGCCGACGTGGTCACCGGACGGCGGCACGATCGCACTCGCCGCGGTGAGGCCGTACTCGCGCCGCGGCACCGCCGGCCACAACCAGGTCCTCACCGCGCACCTGGCGTCCGGGGCCGTGACCTACCAGCCGATCGCGCCGGAGCGGTCGATCGCCACCCGCGGCGACGACGGTCCTGTGTGGACGAACGGCTGGCTGGTCGTGGTGGTGGAGAGCCTGCTGTGGAAGGTCCCGGTCGACGCCGCGGGCCGGATCACCGGCAAACCCGTGCAGCTCAACGATGAGGTCACCGACTCGGTGTCGGTCAGCGGTGACCGGGTGCTGTACCTCTCGAACGGCAGGCTCCGGCTCGTCGGCCTGAACGGCGGTCCGGCGC
This sequence comes from Lentzea sp. NBRC 102530, assembly GCF_030269365.1. GTDB lineage: Bacteria > Actinomycetota > Actinomycetes > Mycobacteriales > Pseudonocardiaceae > Lentzea. Next base: position 198,222 of record NZ_BSTF01000013.1, on the reverse strand, counting down.
GGACGATCCCGCTCGACCTGACCTGGAAGGCCAAGCCTTCGCCCGAACGCGTGGTCGTGCGCGCGGGCGGTCTGTGGGACGGCAAGAGCACCGAGTTGCGCGAGAACGTCGACATCGTGCTCGAAGGAGGCCGCGTCACCGCCGTCCTCCCGCGCGGACGGGCAAGGGGACGGGTGCTCGACGCGTCGGCGTTGACGGTCATGCCCGGCATGATCGACGTGCACAACCACTGGCACCTGCGCGGCAGGCAGTGGGGCGACCGGCAGGGACGGGCGTGGCTCGCCTACGGCATCACGACGAGCCGTTCTCCCGGCGACCCCGCCTACCAGATGGTCGAGACGCGCGAGGCGCTCGCGGCAGGAACCCGCGTGGGGCCGCGGTTCTTCGGCACCGGCGAAGCGCTCGACGGCACCAGGGCCTACTACAACTTCATGCGCACCACCATGAACCGCGAGCAGCTGGAGCGCGAACTCGACCGCGCCCGCGGCCTCGAGTACGACCTGCTCAAGTCGTACATGCGCCTGCCGGTCGCGCTGGAACGCCGGATGGTCGAGCGCGCGCACCAGCAGGGCGTTCCGGTGACGTCGCACTACCTCTACCCGGCGGCGATCACCGGCCTCGACGGGATGGAGCACACCGGTGGTGGCAACCGGCTCGGGTACTCGCGGACGTTGAGCTACGGCGCGGGCCTCACCTCGCAGGACTCGGTCGACCTGTTCGTGGCGAGCGGCATGTGGATGTCCTCCACGACGTTGTTCGCGAGCGAGCTCTTCCTCGACGACAGGTCGCTGATCGAGGACGAGCGGACGAAGGTGCTGTTCCCGGACTGGGAGTACCGGCGGCTGCTGCAGAAGGCGAGGGACGCCGCCGAACCGTGGGCGGAGCTGTACCGGGCGTGGACCATCGGCGACGTGGACGCGTTGCTGCGCGTGCACCGCGGCGGCGGGCTGGTGGTGTGCGGCACCGACGCCGCGCTCGACGACATCGGCGTGAGCTACCACCAGAACCTGCGGGTCATGGTGAAGCACGGCTTCACCCCGCACGAGGCCCTCACCACGGCCACCCGGGACGCCGCTCGGGTGCTCGGTCTCGGCGACCAGCTCGGCACCGTGGCTCCGGGCCACCTCGCCGACCTGGTGTTCGTCGACGGGAACCCGTTGCGGGACATCACCAGGGCCGCCGCGGTGCGGCAGGTGATGGTCGGCGGGACCCTGCACACCGTGCCGGACATCCTCGCCCCGTTCCGCACCCCGCAGGCCGCGGCGCTGGACGTCACGGAGGTCCGGCCCGACGCGCCTTCCGCCGTGCAGAACCCCGCGCACTACTGGCACCACTCGGAGTCGGCCGTGCACGGCTGCTGCCGGCAACGCTGATGCGCACCTACCTCGCCCTGCTGGCGCTGCCGGGCGCGACCGCGTTCGTGACGGCGGGGTTCGTCGGCAGGCTCCCGATGGCCATGCGCACACTGGGTTGCCTGCTGATGGTCTCCGCCCTCACCGGGTCGTACTCGCTCGCCGGTGCCGTCTCCGCGGTGTTCGGCATCGCGATGGCGGTCAGCGGCCCGTTCCTCGCGCGGCTGGTCGACCGGCACGGCCAGCCGAGGACGCTGGTCTGGTCGGCCGTCGCGCACGGGCTCGGTGTCGGCGTGCTCGTCGCGGCCGTGGTCTGGGGCGCTCCCGCGTGGACGTACTTCCCGGCCGCGGTCCTCGCCGGACTCACGTCGATCCCGATGGGGTCACTGGTCAGGGCCCGCTGGGCCGTGGTGGCGGGGGACCGGATCCAGGCGGCCTACGCACTGGAAGCCGTGGTGGACGAGGTCATCTACATCCTCGGCCCGTTGCTCGTCGTCTGGTTGTCGGTGCACCTGGCACCGGCCGCCGGACTCGTCGGCGCGGTGGTGCTGGCCGTCGCGGGCGGCCTCGCGCTGGCCGCACAACCGCGCACCGCACCGCCTCTCGCCCCGGTGCGCGCCGAGCCGCGCACCGGCGTGATCCGCATCCACGGCATGAAGGTGCTCACCGCCGTCTACTTCGCCGCCGGTGGCCTGATCGGAGCGATCGACGTGGCGGCCGTGAAGTTCGCGGGCGAACACCAGAACCCCGGCGCCGCGGGGTTGCTGCTCGCGATGATGACGCTGGCCAGCATGGTCGCCGGGCTCACGTTCGGACTCGTGCGCTGGCACCTCGACCTGCCGCGCAGACTCCTGCTCACCACCGTCGTGCTGGCCTGCGGCAGCGTGCCCGTCCTGTTCGCCGGCACGATCGCGACGATGTGCGCGGCCGTGCTGCTGCTGGGCCTGGGCATCTCACCGCTGCTCGTCGCCGGCAGCGCGCTGGTCGAGTCGCTGGTACCCCGCCGAGGCCTCACCGAGGGGTTCGCCGTCGTGGGCAGCGGAGTCACGCTCGGCATGGCCGCGGGCTCGGCCGCGGGAGGCGCGCTGGCGGACCTCCAGGGCAGCACCGCGGCGTTCGGCCTGGCCACGGCCTGCGGTGTGCTCGCGGTGGCCGTCTGCGCCACCGGTCTTCGTCTTCTCACCCCCGAACCAGTCCCCGTTGCATAGGATCACAGCGTGTTGCGACCCGATTACCCGTTGACCACGGACCGCCTCGTCCTGCGTCCCTTCACCGAGTCAGACCTGGACGACCTGTACGCCTACCAATCGCTGCCGGACGTCGCCCGCTACCTCTACTGGGACGCGCGCGACCGCGACCAGGTGGCGGAAGCGCTGAAGAAGAAGGTCACCCAGGACCACCTCGCCGCCGAGGGCGACTACTTCGTGCTGGCCGTGCACTGGCCGGAGGCCGGCAAGGTGATCGGCGAGGTGAACCTCAACTACCTCAGCGAGGAGAACCGGCAGGGCGAGACGGGCTTCATCTTCCACCCGGCCTACCAGGGCAAGGGCCTGGCCCGCGAAGCCACCGAGGTGATGCTGCGACTCGGGTTCGCCGACCTCGGCCTGCACCGCATCATCGGGCGGTGCGACCCGCGCAACGACCCGTCGTGGCGGCTGATGGAGCGGCTGGGGTTCCGCCGCGAGGCGCACTTCGTGCAGAACGAGATCTTCAAGGGCGAGTGGGGCGACGAGTTCGTCTACGCGATGCTCGCGGAGGAATGGCGCGCCTCGCGTTCGGAAGCCTGACCTCCGGTTGGGTGCGGACCGGCTGCTGCGGCCGTTCCGCACCGACGACCTGGTGGCGACGTTGATCGACCCTTCGAGGGTCTCAGCATGTCAGAGCACGTGTGCGGGGCGTTGAACCATCATGGTCGAGATGTGACGCAACGTTTCCGGGATGACACGAAGATGATCCCGTTTGGCGGATGTCGCATCGGTGTGAAGTCGTTCATGATTCCTCAGCACCAGTCCGGGGGGACTGACTGGACGTCCGTCGGCCGAGCCGGCGGCGGGGGGAACTGAACAAGATGCGAATCGCCAGAGGGCGGAGCTTTGCTCTGCCCACGTTCACTGCTGCCGTCGTGTTCGCGGGGATGCTCGTCGGCTCTGTCGCCACGGCGAGCGCCGCGGCGCCGGACGAGGTCCCGGGCGCCGTCGAAGCGGAGCAGTTGGCCGAGCAAAGCAGCAAGTCGATCATCATCGGATCGCAGACGACCGAGCAATCGCAGGTGAAGGCCAACCCGGACGGCTCGCGGACGTTGGTCACTCACACGCATCCGGTGCGCGTCAAGCAGAACGACGCCTGGACCGCGGTCAACCTGGATCTGGCGCCACGACCGGACGGGTCGCTGGCGCCCAAGGCCGCGCCGGTGAGCATGGTGTTCACCGCAGGTGGCGTCGGTTCGGCGGGCAAGCCGGTCGCCCGGCTGATCAAGGGCGATGCCGAGGTCGGCTTCAGCTGGGACACCGATCTTCCGCCGGTGCGGATCTCCGGCCAGACCGCGACCTACCCGGAAGTGCTGCCCGGCGTCGATCTCGAACTCCAGACATCGCTGACCGGCTTCGCGCAGAACCTCGTGGTGAAGACTGCTGAAGCGGCCAGGAACCCGCAGCTGCGGAAGATCACCTTCAAGTCCCACACCAAGAACACCACGATCACCGGACCCGGTCAGGGAGCGGCCAAGCTCGCCGCCGGGGCCGACGGTCTCGTGGTGACCGGCCCGGACGGCAACCAGATCTTCAGCGGTGACGCCTCCCGCATGTGGGACTCGTCCGCATCGCCCCGCCACGCCACCATGGGCGTCGAGGTCGGCGAGAACACCATCTCGATCACTCCTGACCAGAACTTCCTCGTCGACCCGAACACCACGTACCCGGTGCGGCTGGACCCCGACTACTCCTGCACGTCGTGCAGCAAGACCCACCACGCGGTGGTGCAGTCGCCGTGGAAGGACGCCCAGAACTACGACGTCACCTCCGGCCAGCTCTTCGACCTGAAGTCGGGCTACCTCAACGGTGCGGCGCTCCAGACGCCGAACGGCGCGGCCGGCGTCTCGCGCACGTACTTCGAGATCAACACCTGGCCGATCGTCGGCAAGAAGATCAGCTCGGCCACGCTGCACGCCAGGGTGAGCTCCACCTACTCGTGTTCGCCCACGCCGACCGAGCTCTGGAACACCTGGGGCATCAACACCGGTACTACGTGGAACAACCAGCCGGGCTGGATCTCGAACCTGTCGGAGAACAACACCCGCAACAACGCCGTCCACTGCCCGACCGACGGCGGCGCGGACTTCAACGCGTTCTCAGCAGTGGTGCGGGCGGCCGCCGAGCCGTGGGGCGCCACCACCTTCATGTTCAAGGCAAAGTACGAGGACTCGCTCGACGCCTCGTGGCGACGTTTCGACCTCAACCCATACCTCGAGGTCAAGTACAACTCGTACCCGAACCCGCCGTCCGACCTAGGCCTGCAGGGCTGGGGACCGAACGGGGCCGACGCTTTTCCGTGTCGTGTCGGTGACAGTCGTCCCTGGATCGGCAGGAGCAGCACCAGGGTTCGGCTGCGCGCCAGGTTGACCGACCCCGACGGCGGCATGATGGACGCCGGCTTCCGCCTCACCGTCGGTCCGAACAACAACTACACCTGGAACGGCCAGGACATCCACACCTTCAACGTGCCGTCAGGCTCGTTCGCCGAGGTGGAGGTGCCGGACGGCTGGATCGCCAACGACGGCGTCCACGGCTTCCACCTCTGGTCCGGCGACTACGAACTGAGCAGCTGGTCGCCGTCCTGCGAGTTCATGATCGACACGATCTCACCGAACACCCCTGCGGTGTCCTCTTCGGACTATCCACAGACAGGTGCCGGCGGAAGCGTGGGGCGCACCGGCAACTTCACGTTCTCGCCCAACGGCAACACGGGTCCGTCCGGCTCGATGGACGTTGCTCGCTACGGGTGGTCGCTCAACGACACGACGTTCGGCAACGAGGTAGTCGTGACGCAGGCGAACGGCACGGTGACAGTGCCGATCACACCAAAACGGGGCGGGCGGAACTCGTTGTACGTGCAGGCCTACGACAAGGCCGGCAACCCCGCTGCCAACCCGAAGGAATACTGGTTCAACGTCGCGGACGCCGCGAATCCCGTGGCGGCTTGGAACTTCGACGAGACCAGCGGTATGACCGCGGCTGACATCACTGGCGCTGGCCGTTCGCTGACGTTGAACGGTGCGACCTTCGGCTCGGGCTACGCGAACAACGGCCAGGTGAACACGACAAGCTCCTTCTCCAGCACCTCATCCCCGGTCGTGGACACGTCGCGAGCATTCTCCGTGGCGGCGTGGGTGAAACTGAACAACAACAACGGCTTCTTCACGGTCGCAAGCCAGGACGGCAACGCGGCGAGCGGGTTCTACCTCCAGTACGCGCAGGACGCGAACCGGTGGTCTTTCAGCTCGACCACGTCTGATGCTGCTCTGCCCGCATCCACCCGTGCGATCTCCGCGGCACCGCCTGAGCTGGGCGTGTGGACGCACCTGCTGGGAACTTACGACCCGGACACGCACAAGCTCGCGCTGTACGTCAACGGAAAGCTCGAAGGAAGTGCGACCGCGACGCTGTGGAACGCGGCCGGTGCGTTCGTGGTCGGAGCGGCCAAGTCGAGTGGGACACGTGCCGACCGGTTGCCGGGCGTCATCGACCACGTGCAGGTCTGGAACTGTCAGGTGAGTGCCGAAGAGGCGGCGAGGCACAGCAACCTCGCCGTGCTGCGCGCCCACTACAACCTCGACGAGCGCATCGGCACCACGACGAAGGACGAGGTGACGGGCCAGAACGCCACTTTCTCCGGTGGTGTCGACTGGTCGGGTACCTCGGTCGATCCCGATGACCCCGATCAGATCCTGACCAGCAAGGACAAGTGGTTGAACTTCAACTCGTCCTGGACGGGGCAAGCGACTGGACCGAAACCGGCGATCTTGCGAACTGACCGCTCGTACACGGTGTCCGCGTGGGTTCGGCACGGCGGGATCGACTCGTCGGCGCGAGGTGTGGTGAGCATGGGCGACGCGACGCATTCGCCGTTCATCCTCGGTTTCCGTCCAGAAACCGGTAAGTGGGGCTTTCTGCTGACGAGGACGTCGTCCGGTGGCGGCAGGTACGCGTTGTCCGATCTTCCCGCACAGGCGAACAAGTGGGTGCATCTCGCCGCCACGTTCGACGCTACAACGGGCACGATCGCGCTCTACGTCGATGGTGTGAAGCAAAGCGCCTTCGATGGTCCCAACACCGGGCTTCAGACGTTCAACGGGTCGGGCGGCGTCTTGATGGGCCACGCCATGTGGGCCGGGAACAAGTCGGACTTCTGGAAGGGCGACGTTGACGACGTGCGCCTGTACTCCGGTGTGCTCACCGGTGCCGACATCGAGGACATCCGCACGTCCACAAAGCATCGCTGATCAGGGGAACAGTCAGTGAAACTGAGCTGGAGAAGACGGTGCACGGCGTTCGGAGTCGTGCTTACCTTGTTGGTCGCGTCCGGCCAGGACGCGTTCGCCGCCGGGCCGAACGTTCTCGAGTGGAAGCCGCCTGCGCCGCGGCAGGAGAGGTCGGTTCCGACGACCTCGGTGGCATCGCGCGCCAAGCCGGACGATCCCGCGGCGAAGGCCGTGGTGACCAAGGTCGATCCGCCGACGTGGCCCGGCGAGTCGCAGGCTGACGTAGATCTCGGTGGTTCTGGAGCCCTTGCCCTGCGAGGTGCGCAGGGAATCATCTCCCTGCAGCGCAGGGACAACAGCGTTGCCGCGAAGGCAATTTCCGCGAAGGTGCGGGTGAGCGTCAAGGGGCAGGACACCGCCAAGAAGCTCGGCCTCAACGGAGTGGTGTTCACCCTCGGCGACGCGGGTGGAGCAGCGAGTACACCACTGCGGGTAGGCGTCGGTTACGGCGGGTTCGCGGCGGCATTCGGTGGTGACTACGCCTCGCGGCTGCGCCTGGTGTCGTTGCCTTCCTGTGCACTGTCCACTCCAGACAAATCTGAGTGTCGTCGGACCACTCCGCTGGACAGCGGAGCCAACGACCTCAAAGCCAAGACGGTGTCGGCGGACTTCGCGCCGGCCGCGGGAACGCAGAAGGCCGATGCCGTGCTGGCGGTGGCCGCCGCCCCGTCGAGTGGTAACGGCAGCTACACCGCGACCTCCCTTGCTCCGGCGGGATCGTGGAACGCGGGTGGGTCGTCGGGTGACTTCACCTACGGCTACCCGATGCGCGTTCCGCCCGCGATCGGCGGCAAGGCTCCGTCCGTATCACTCGGCTATTCCTCGCAGAGCCTGGACGGGCGGATGTCCGCGACGAACAACCAGGCGTCGATCGTCGGTGACGGCTGGGACATCTCACCCGGTGGGTTCGTCGAACGGCAGTACAAGCCTTGTGGTCTCGACCTCGGTGGCAACAACGGGCAGACGAAGACCGGCGACCAGTGCTGGGCCACGGACAACGCCACGATCAGCCTGGCCGGCGTCTCCGGCAAGCTGATCAAGGCCGGCGAGGATCCGACCACCGGTGTCATCTCCTGGCGCGCGGAGAACGACGATGGCGCACGCATCGAGCGTTTCAAGGGTGCGACCAACGGTGACAACGACGGTGAGTACTGGAAGGTCACCACGACGGACGGCACCCAGTACTTCCTGGGTGTGAACCGGCTGCCGGGCTGGACGACCGGCAAGCCGGAGACGAAGTCGGCGTGGACTCAGCCGGTGTACGGCAACCACGAACTGGAGCCGTGCAAGCAGGCGAGCTTCGACGCGTCCTGGTGCCAGCAGGCGTATCGGTGGAACATCGACTACTCGGTCGACCCGCACGGCAACGTCACGACGTACTACTACGACCAGGAGATCAACCACTACGGCCGCAACGCCGACCCGGCGACGGGCACCCCGTACGTCCGCGGCGGCTACCTGACCCGCATCGAGTACGGCCTCCGCAGTGACAACTTCTTCGGTGCTGTGGGCGGCCGAGTCCAGTTCGACATGGCTGAGCGGTGCCTGCCCAACGGCGCGATCACCTGTGATCCCGGCCAGCTCAACGCTTCGACGGCTTCGTCGTGGCCTGACGTGCCTGCCGACCAGATCTGCAACGCGGGTGAGCAGTGCACCCTCCGCCTGACGCCCACGTTCTTCACCCGAAAGCGGCTCGTCAAGGTCATCGCTCAGGTGGGCAACGGCAGCGGCGGGCACACCGACGTCGACTCGTGGTCGCTGATGCAGGACTTCCCCGGCACCGGTGACGGCACGTCGCCTGCGATGAACCTGAAGTCGATCGTCCACACCGGACACTTTGGCGGGAACATCGCGTTGCCGGCGACGACGTTCGACCGCGAGGCCAAGGACAACCGGGTCGACAGCGGACGTGACAACCTGTCGCCGTTGACCCGCTATCGGATCGTCGGCATCAACGGCGAGGGTGGCGCGCACACCGAGATCAAGTACAGCGACCGGGAATGCGTGCCCGGCTCGAAGATGCCCGCTTCGCCGGAGAACAACAAGCTGCGCTGTTATCCGACGTGGTGGACACCGGACGGTGCCCGCGATCCGATCCTGGACTACTTCCACAAGTACGTTGTCACCGACGTGACCGATGACGATCGCACGGGTGCGTCGTCGTTGTTGAAAACGCACTACGACTACGTCGGTGACCCGGCGTGGCACTTCGACGAGAACGACTTCGCCGAAGCCAACAGGCGAACGTGGTCCCAGTGGCGTGGCTACGGGACCGTGCGCACGGTCAAGGGTGACTCCGCAGGCAAGCAGAGCGTCGCGGAGACCGTGTACATGCGCGGCATGGACGGCGCCTCCGTGTCGACCAGTGAGGGCGAGCCGATCACGGACGTCGACCGGCTGCAGGGCTTCGTGCGGGAGACCCGCCAGTACAACGACGGCGTGCTCGTGTCGGCCTCGGTCAACGACCCGTGGGTGAGCGAGCCGACCGCGACGGGTGCGGACGGCAAGCAGGCCAAGCTGAGCAACGTTCTCGCGGTCCGAGGCAGGACGCTGCTTGAGGGCGGCCAGTGGCGGCGAACGAAGGTCGTGAAGACGTTCGACTCGGTCGGCATCGTCACGAAGACCGAGGACCACGGTGACCTCGGGATCACTGGCGACGAGTCATGTGCGCACACCACGTTCGCCCGCAACGAAGCCGCATGGATGTTGAGCTACGCCTCCAAGGTGGAGACCGTCAAGGGACTCTGTGATGTGAAGGCGTCTGCATCGACGATCCTGTCAGCCGTGCGGTCGTCGTACGACGAGCAAGCGTGGGGTGTGGCGCCCACGAAGGGGGACATCACCAGGGCCGAGGCACTGGACAAGTGGGACAGCGCGGGGGAGAAGTGGGTCACCGCGTCCACCTCGACGTTCGACGCGTACGGCCGTCCTTTGAAGGTCGTGGACGCCACCGGTCAGACGACGACCACCTCGTACACGCCTGCCAACGGCCCGTTGAAGCAGGTGACCAGCACCAACGCGTTGGGACACGTGTCGAACGGGTACTTCGAACCTGCTTGGGGGCTTTCGACCGCTTCGGTGGACGCCAACGGGAGACGTGCGGACGTCACGTACGACGCGTTGGGGCGGATGGTGGCGGCGTGGACGCCAGGGCACCCGAAGGCTTCTTCGAAGGCTGACGCGGTGTTCGAGTACGCCTACAACACGAACGCGCCCAGCGTTGTGACCTCGAAAGGCCTGAAGGACGACGGAAACACTTACCAGGTCTCCTACGCCCTCTACGACGGCCTGTTCCGCGAGCGGCAGACGCAGTCGCCGTCCCCGTCCGGCGGTCGGCTGATCTCCGACACGTTCTACGACTCGCGTGGCTTGGCGTACAAGACGAACGGCGCCTACTGGAACGACCAGGCACCCGGCTCGGCACTGGCTGGTACGCAGGACAACGTCGTGCCGAACCAGACCGTTGTCCAGTACGACGGGATGGAACGCCCGACGGCGTCGATCTACTTCAAGTACGCGACGGAACAGTGGCGTACCACCACCTCGTACGGTGGTGACCGCGTCCACACCGTGCCGCCGCAAGGCTCGACCGCGACGACGGTGATCAGCGACGTACATGGCCGCACCACGGAGAAGCGGCAGTACTCGGCTGGACTCGGAACGGGGTTCGACGCGACGAAGTACACCTACACGCCGGCAGGCCAGGTCGAGTCGGTGACCGACCCCGCGGGCAACGTCTGGCGGTCCACCTACGACCTGCGCGGTCGCAAGATCGCGTCAGTCGACCCGGACACCGGAGCGAGCTCGACCGAGTACGACGTCGCAGGCAGGGTGGTCTCGACCGAGGACGCCCGTCACCGGAAGATCTCGTACAAGTACGACGCGCTGAGCCGCAAGATCGCAACCTACGAGGGAACGAGCATGCAGCCAAGCGCGGAGTGGCAGTACGACACGTCTGTGGACAGCACGGGCGCCCTCAACGGTCGCGGCATGCTGACGTTGTCCCGCAGGTGGGTCAATGGTCGGGCTTACACGCAGAGGGTGACCGGTTACGACGAGGCCGGCCGCCCGACCGGTCAGAAGGTCATCGTGCCGGCGGCCGCGGAAGGCGCACTCGGCGCGACGTACGAACTGGGCTTCTCCTACACCCTCACGGGCAAGATCCGCGACATCGACTACCTGGACGTCAACTCCGGCGGTCGGACGATCGTGCCCGGTGAGACGGTGTCGACCTTGTACAACGGGTTCGGCTTGCCCGAGTCCACCCAGGGCGTCAGCCGCTACGTGAGTGCAACCGACTACACCGAGCTGGGCGAGGTGCAGAGCGAGACCTACGACAGCGCGGACAGCAGCCACAACGTGCAGGTGACCAACTCGTACGAGGTGGGCACCAGGAGGCTTCAGCAAACAGTCGCACGAAGGGAAACCCAGACCGGGCAGGAGATCGCGAACCGCAACTACGGCTACGACGCGTCCGGCAACATCAAGCGCGTCGCCGACACGCCCGAAGGCGGCGCGTCGGACATCCAGTGCTTCGACTACGACCACCTGCGTCGTATGACCGCGGCGTGGACGCCCGGCAGTGGCGACTGCTCCAAGCCCAAGTCGATGACCACGTTGGGCGGCCCGGCGCCGTACTGGTTGTCGTGGACGTTCGACAAAACCGGTAACCGCATCACTCAGACCGCGCACGCCAGCACCACCAACACGGTCAACACCTTCAAGTACCCAGACGCGGGCCAGGCGCAACCGCACACGGTGACGCAGGTTGACACGACCGGCCCGAATGGCACCTCGCGAGACACGTTCACTTACGACGCTTCCGGCAACACGACTTCACGCAACGTCTCCGGAGACACGCAAACGCTGGAGTACGACGCCGAAGGCCGCGTCTCGAAGGTGAAGGGCGCGGACGGCTCGGAGTCCACGTTCGTCTACGACGCGGACGGCTCAAGGCTGATCGCCCGCGAGCCCTCTGCCACGACGTTGTTCGTGTTCGGCCAGGAGATCCGCCTGGAGAAGAACACGACGACGCCGTCGTGGACCCGTTACTACAGCCACAACGGGCATGTTGTGGCACAGCGGAACTCGATTTCGGGCTTGAAGTGGTTGCTCTCTGACCACCAGGGCACGGAGATCGCCGCGGTGAGTGCGGGCGCGGGTTTGGCGGTGGCGTCTCGTCGGCAGACGCCGTTCGGTGAGACGAGGGGGATTCCGGCGACGCCGTGGAACACGCAGGGGTTTGTTGGCGGTACTCGTGAGGAGTCGGGTCTGACGCGTGTGGGTGCGCGTATGTACGACCCTGCTGCCGGCCGGTTCCTGTCGGCGGATCCGATCATCGACAACAACGATCCGCAGCAGCTCAACGGGTACGCGTACAGCAACAACAGTCCGGTGACGTTCAGCGATCCGACGGGTCTGCTGGCCGGTGGTCAGTGTGGTCCGGACGGCATTTTGTGCGGTGGCGGCCGGGAGAACTACCAGAGCGACGAGGACTACAACCAGGTTCGGACTGAGCTCAAGAGGGAGCGTGCTGCTCAGCAGCAGCAGTCTTCGGCGGTGCGTCAGGCGACTGAGGAGCTGATGCAGCGGGAGAAGATCAGTCAGGCTGAGTACGAGCAGGCCTTGAAGAACGCCCACATGACGAAGTGGGATGTGATCAAGGAGGCTGCGTGGGAGATGTTGAAGGACATCTCCGGGTGGAACGACATCGTCGACTGCTTCACCAAGGGTGATATCTGGGCCTGTGGTGGGTTGGTGATGAACCTGGTGCCGTGGGGCAAGGTCGGCAAGGTTCTGGAGGCCGGGTACAAGGCGATCAAGGCCGTGTCGTCGATGGAGAAAGTCATCTCCAAGGCGAAGGGCCTACTGCGCCGGGTCGAGAAGATCGCCTCCAAGGCTGCTGAAATCGCGGTGGCTCAACTCCGGAAGCTCGGTGGCAAGGGAGCTTCCGCCTGCAACAGCTTCAAACCCGACACGAAAGTCTTGCTCGCCGACGGATTGCAGAAGCCGATTGGGGACGTAGGAGTCGGTGATCGAGTCAGGGCCGCTGACGAGAAGAACGGTGAGCTGTCAGGCCGCGAGGTAGTGGCTACGATCGTTGGTCAGGGCACGAAGAACTTGGTCGAGGTATTTACGGATAAAGGTGGTGCTATCACGGCTACTGCTGAACACCCCTTCTGGGATCCTGATAATAAAAAGTGGGTGAAAGCAGAAGATCTCAGCGCGGGATCGACCTTGTTGACGTCGGCCGGCGAGAATATCCAGGTGTCCTCAGTTCATGAATTCCCCTCCGCCGGAGGAGTTCACAACCTCACGGTTGAGGGTGTCCACACGTACTTCGTCATGATTGGCGCCAAAGCGGTCCTGGTGCACAATGCGAACGAGGACACCGTTTGCAATCTAACTCTCGGGCCTGCCTTGAGAGGGCAGAAAGCGGAGGGAGTTGCTGCTGAGCGAGGCGACATCGTGCTTGCGCACGAGCAGAGGATGATCAACGAGTTCGGAGACCGGAACGGCTGCGCTGCCTGTGGCGCGGATGAGTCCGGGTATGCCGACGGTCACTGGACTGGTGACCACAATCCTGCGAACAAGATCTCACCCGAGGGTCCGTGGACGCTCTATCCGCACTGCAAAGCTTGCTCCAAGCAACAAGGTGGCGTAGTGCGTACTCTTCTCAAAGAGTATTATTACTTCCCTGTTTTGTCGGCGAGATCATAGGTGAAATCATGATGCTCTTTGCTTCGTGTGAGGCAAGGTTCGCGCACGGCCTTGTTGTAGCGGCCTCGCCTGAAAGTGCGGATACGCACGAAGAATGGGACCCGTCTACGGATATCGTGCACGGCGGTCCGGACTCTCTGTACATCGCCGTTCGGCAAGCTGCGAGTGGAACCGCCTCTGTTCGGTGTGTTCAAGGGCCATATCGACCGGAGGGGAAGATTTTGGTCTACGAGGGTGATATAACTCTGCCGAAGGCCGTAATCGAGATCTCTGATCCGAATGAGTTTGCTCGCCTTCTTGTTCCTGTTCCGAATGTCGAGAATCGCGTCGAAGTGTATGGAGACGGTACTGACGAGGCTGATGAAGTGGTGATCGTTTTGACGGGCGAGAATTCCTGGTAATCGCCTGTTGGTTACTCTCGTCGAAATTGATGGAGTGGGCGAGCTCTCGTCCGACCACTAGTCGGTGGGGACTCGCCCGCGCTCCCGTCGAGCAGGGGATCGGCGAATCGGCTGGGTACGCTGCTGAAGTCGGCTCGGTCGAGATGACGGCTCCTTGTTCGCGGTCAAAACAGTGCCTGCGGGCCTACCGTCCTCGATGAGGTGAAGGACCCATGTCTCGGCAGTCCGTTCGATGTCTCGAAGAACGCCCATATGGCGAAGTGGGATGTGATCAAGGAGGCGGCGTGGGAGATGTTGAAGGACATCTCCGGGTAGAACGACATCGTCGACTGCTTCACCAAGGGTGATATCTGGGCCTGTGGTGGGTTGGTGATGAACCTGGTGCCGTGGGCAAGGCCGGCAAGGTTCTGGAGGCGGGTTACAAGGCGATCAAGGCCGTGTCGTCGATGGAGAAGGTCATCTCCAAGGCGAAGGGTCTGTTGCGCCGGGTCGCGAGCATCACTTCCAAAGCTTCCGAAATCGCGATGGACCAGCTCCGCAAACTCGGTGGTTGCAGGAACAGCTTCATGCCAGGCACCAAGGTGCTTCTCGCCGATGGGTCGTCGAAGCCGATCGAGGAGGTGACGAACGGCGATCAGGTTCTCGCTACAGACGAGAAGACGGGCGAGTCGGCGGCGCGTGAAGTGGTCGGCACGATCGTCGGTGTCGGCGAAAAGAACCTCGCCGAGATTACTGTCGAGGGCGGCGGCACAGTCACCACAACCGACAACCACCCGTTTTGGCTGCCGGAACAGAAGAGGTGGGTATCTAGCAAGGAACTGCAGGTCGGCTCAGTCCTGCAGACCTCTGCGGGTACGTGGGTGCAGGTTGCTGCCGTCCGTACCTGGTCTGCCTCCGAGCGTGTTCACAACCTCACTGTGGATGAGGAGCACACGTATTATGTGCTGGCGGGTTCAATGCCGGTCTTTGTTCACAACTGCAATCCGTCCTACGGGGATCTCGATCAGTATGGTCGCGCTACTGGTGTCGAGGCGCTGCTCACTAAGGGGAACGGCTCGTGCTCCGGCCGTTCCGCACCGACGACCTCGACGACTTCTTCGCCTGCCGAGCGCTCCCAGAGGTGCAGCGCTACCTCTACAACGACGTCACCACCCGCGAGAGTGCGCGGAGGTGCTGGCCAAGCGGATCAACGAGACCGAGCTGACCGAAGAGGGGCAACGGCTGATCGTCGCCGTCGAACTCCCCGGCGAGAACCGAGTCATAGGCGACGCCATGTCGAAGTGGCGCAGCGAGGAGCACGCGCAGGGGACGTTCGGGTACAGCCTGCACCCCGACTTCCACGTCAAGGGCTACGCGACCGAGGTGGCGCGGAAGACGCTCGAGTTCGGGTTCGAGCACCTGCAACTCCACCGGATCATTGCCGAGTGCGACCCGCGCAACGAGCCGTCGTGGCGGTTGATGGAACGGCTCGGCATGAGGAAGGAAGCCCGCTACCGGGAGGTCGAGATCTTCAAGGGGGAGTGGGGCGACCTCTTCGTGTACGCCCTGCTGAAGGAGGAGTTCGAGCGTGTTCAGGCCTGAGTACCCGATCAGGACCGAGCGGCTCGTGCTCCGGCCGTTCGAACCGCAGGACTTCGACGACTTGCACGCGTACCGGTCCAGTCCCGAGGTTTGTCGATATATATACAGCGAGTCGGCGACGCCCAAGGCGACGGCGGCGCGGCTCGAGAAGAGCCTCGCGATGGGTGAGCTCACGGAAGAGGGCGACTGGCTGGTGCTCGCCGTCTGCCTCCAGGACGAGGTCATCGGGGACGTCGTGCTGCGGTGGCGGAGCAAGGCGAACTGGCAAGGCGAGGTCGGGTACGTGTTCAACCCGGACTTCACAGGCCGCGGGTACGCGCTGGAAGCCGCCAGGGCGATGCTCAAGATCGGGTTCGAAGGCATGGGCCTGCACCGGATCGTGGCCGAGTGTGACGCGCGCAACGAGCCGTCGTGGCGGTCGATGGAACGGCTGGGCATGCGCCGGGAGGCGCTGCTGAGGCACGCCGAGGTCTTCAAGGGCGAGTGGGGCGATCTCCTCGTGTGCGCCATGCTTGCCGAGGAGCATCGGACGACGAAGTAGGGGTGACCATGTCGCGGGTCGCGGCCATCGACTGCGGGACCAACTCGATCAGGTTGCTGATCGCGGACGTCACCAAGAGGGAGGACGGGACCGCGTGGTTGCGGGACGTCCACCGCGAGATGAAGATCGTCCGGCTCGGCCAGGGCGTCGACGCGACCGGCCGACTCCATCCCGACGCGATCGAACGCACCCGGCAGGCGTTGCTCGACTACGCGCGCACGATGCAACGCAAGGGAGTCGAGGTGGCACGCATGGTGGCCACCAGCGCCACGCGGGACGCGAGCAACCGGGACGAGTTCTTCGACATGACCGAGCAGATCCTCGGGGCGCCGGCGGAGGTCATCTCCGGCGACGAGGAGGCGCGGCTGTCCTACCTCGGGGCGGTGGCCGATCTTGACCCGGACGAGGGACCCTTCCTCGTCACCGATCTGGGTGGTGGTTCCACCGAGTTCGTCCTCGGGACGGGCTCCAGCGTCGAGGCCGCGCGGTCGATGGACATCGGGTGCGTGCGCCTCACCGAGCGGTTCATCCACTCCGATCCGCCCGGAAAGGACGAAATCGCGCAGGCGGAAGCGTTTGCGCGGGCTGCGGTCAAAGAGGCCTTCGAAGTCGTTCCGGTGGAGAAGATGAAGACCTGGATCGGGGTCGCCGGGACCGTTACGACATTGTCAGCCCTGGTCCAGGGGTTGGAGGTGTACAACAGCGACGATATTCACCTCAGCCGCATCACACTTGACAATGTTCGTGAAATCACCGACCGTATCCTCTCCATGACGCATGATGATCGTGCCTCGTTGGGACCCATGCATCCCGGCCGAGTGGACGTGATCTGCGGTGGAGCGGTGGTGCTGCGCGCGATTGCGGACGAGCTGGAGAATCGCGCGGGTATTCGCACGCTCGTGTGCAGCGAGCACGACATCCTCGACGGCATCGCGTTTTCGCTGGTCTAGCGCCGAATTAAGGTGCGCTTGAGGTGATCGTGACTATTTTGTGACCGATTTCGGTGCGCGATGTACTGGACGCCCCGGTTAACGTCCTCTCACGTTTTGGGAGGTGGACGAGACCTCCCGGGGAGGCGCGCGCACGCAATATCTGCGGAGCGGCGCCGGGGAAAGGCGGGAGAGACTGATGTCGCGATCACGGGTTGCGTGGGTGGCTTTGCCCGCCGCGCTGGCCATGACGCTCAGCGCGTGCGGCGGCGGTGGCGGTTCCAACAACGCTGCCGATGGCAAGGACAACCCGGACGGCACGGTGTCCATCTACGGCACCGAGCCCAAGAGCACCCTGTTCCCGGCCAACACGACCGAGGCAGGCGGTGGCAAGGTCACCGACTCGCTGTTCTCGCGGCTGGTCGGCTACAAGGCCGAAGACGGCGCGCCGTACAACTTGATGGCCGAGAAGATCGACTCGGCGGACGCCAAGGTCTACAACATCAAGATCAAGCAGGGCTGGAAGTTCCACGACGGCACCGAGGTCAAGGCGAAGAACTTCGTCGACGCCTGGAACTGGGCCGCGTACGCCCCGAACGCCCAGCAGGCCGCTTCGTTCTTCTCCGTGATCCAGGGCTTCGACGCGGTCCACCCGGCCGACGAGAACGCCAAGCCGACGGCCGAGAAGATGTCCGGCCTCGAGCTGGTCGGTGACTACGAGTTCAAGGTCACCCTCAACGGCCCGACCTCGGTCTTCACCACGATGATCGGCTACACGCCGTTCTCGCCGATGGCCGACTCGTTCTTCGCCGACCCGAAGGCCGCCGAGGCGAAGCCCATCGGCAACGGCCCAGTCAAGTTCGTCTCCCGCACGCCGAACGCGCTGATCAAGATGGAGCGCTTCGACGACTACAAGGGCGAGGACAAGGTCCACTTCAAGACCCTTGACTACAAGATCTACTCCTCCCAGGAGACCGCGTACCAGGACCTGGTCGCGGGCAAGCTGGACTTCATGGAGGCCCTGCCCCCGTCGGCCAAGGTCGGCGAGAAGTACAAGGCGGACCTCGGCGACGCCGTCGTGACCGCGAACCTGCTCGGCCAGAGCGCGATCGCGTTCCCGCAGTACATCCCGGCGTTCCAGAACGTCAAGCTGCGTCAGGCCGTCTCGATGGCCATCAACCGGGAGCAGATCACGAAGACCGTGCTGGCCGGCTCGTACGTGCCGTCCACCAGCTTCGTCTCGCCCGGCATCAAGGGCTACCGCCCCGACACCTGCGGTGAGTACTGCAAGTACAACCCGGAGAAGGCCAAGCAGCTCTTCCAGGAGTCGGGCTTCACCGGCAAGCTGACCATCCAGTCCAACCAGGACGGTGGCCGCAAGGAGCCGCTCGAGGCCGCTTGCAACAGCATCAAGCAGGCGCTCGGCGTCGAGTGCGAGTTCGTCGGTGCCACCAACTTCGGTGCGTTCCGCCAGATCGTCGACGGCAAGCAGCTGACCGGCATGAGCCGTTCGGACTGGTCGGCCGACTACCCGTCGATCGAGAACTTCCTCAACCCGCTGTACCGCACCGGTGGTTCCTCGAACGACTCGAACTACTCCAAGCCCGAGGTCGACGCCCTTCTGAAGAAGGCCGACGAGACGGCGAACGAGGACGAGGCGATCAAGCTCTACCAGCAGGCGGAGGACCTCATCGCCAAGGACCTGCCCTCCATGCCGACCTGGAACGAGAAGGGCATCGGCGGCCGGTCCAAGAACCTGCTCGACGCCAAGATGTCGTTCAAGCGTCAGGGCGTTCTGGAGTCCTTCCGCGTCAAGGCCTGATTGCCTAACACCTGAGTTCTGAAGCAACACACCGTCCGGCCCCGCGTCCCTCAAGCGTTACGGGCGCGGGGCCGGAGCGGTGTTCAGGACTTCGGGCGCCCCCCACCACGCAAGGAGCCGACCTCATGGGTCGCTATGTGCTGCGCCGTCTGCTGCAGCTGATACCGGTCTTCCTGGGGACCACTTTCCTGATCTACGCCCTGGTCTGGGCGATCCCGCAGGACCCCTTCGCGGGCAAGTGCGGCCAGCGGCCGTGCGATCCGGCCTACATCGCCGAGATGAGCCAAAAGCTCAACCTCAACGACCCGCTCGTCGTCCAGTACTTCAAGTACCTGGGCAACCTGGTCGTCGGTGACTTCGGCACCACCTTCAACGGCGTGTCCGTCGGTGAGCAGATCGCCACCTCGTGGCCGATCACCCTCAAGATGGGCATCATCGCGCTGATCATCGAGGCCGTCATCGGCATCATCGCCGGTGTCCTCACGGGTCTGCGCAAGTCGGGCTTCCTGGACAACCTCGTCCTGGTCTCGACGCTGTTCCTGATCTCGCTCCCGGTCTTCGTCACCGGTTTCGTGCTGCGGCTCTACCTCGGCCCGCAGGGCTTCGACATCATGGACACCTCGGTCAGCTCCGATCCGACGTTCGGGGAGCTGATCCTGCCCGGCTTCGTGCTCGGCAGCCTCTCGATGGCCTACGTGGCCCGGTTGACCCGCACCAGCATCGTCGAGAACCGCCGCGCCGACTACGTGCGCACGGCCATCGCCAAGGGCCAGCCGCAGTCCCGCGTCGTCGGCATCCACCTGCTGCGCAACTCGCTGATCCCGGTGATCACGTTCCTCGGCACCGACCTCGGCAGCCTCATGGGCGGCGCGATCGTCACCGAGGGCGTCTTCAACATCAACGGCATCGGCGGCCTGATCTTCCGCGGCATCCAGGAGAAGGAAGGCGTCATGGTCACCGGCATCGTGACGTTGCTGGTGCTCGTGTACCTGCTGATGAGCCTTCTCGTCGACCTCCTGTACGCCGTTCTCGACCCGAGGATTCGCTATGAGTGACCCAGGATCCGTGTCCGGCGGAACCGGACTCGAGGCCTCCGCGGCGGCCGGTGTCGACCAGCTCAGCCACGTCGACGACTCGTCGCAGAAGCAGCGCAAGCCTCGTTCGCTCTGGAGCGACGCGTGGGGCGAGCTGCGCCGCAAGCCCACGTTCGTCATCTCGCTGGTGATCATCGCGGTCATCGTGCTGATGGCGATCTGGCCGACGCTGTTCACCTCCGTCGACCCGCGCCACGCGGACCTCGACAAGTCGCTGCAGCCGCCGTCGGGTGACGCGTGGTTCGGCTAC
Organism: Lentzea sp. NBRC 102530; assembly: GCF_030269365.1. Classification (GTDB taxonomy): domain Bacteria; phylum Actinomycetota; class Actinomycetes; order Mycobacteriales; family Pseudonocardiaceae; genus Lentzea. Next base: position 177,996 of record NZ_BSTF01000013.1, on the reverse strand, counting down.
GACCTGCAGGGCTACGACGTCTACGCCCGCGCGATGCACGGCGCCCGCGCGTCGCTGCTCGTCGGGTTGTTCGCGACGATCCTGACCGTCCTCATCGGATCGGCCATCGGCATCTTCGCGGGCTACGCCAAGACCTGGATCGACTCGCTGCTGTCGCGGTTCGGCGACATCTTCGCCGGCATCCCGTTCGTGCTCGGTGCGATCGTCATCCTGACGACGCTGAACGCGCCGACCGAGAACCCCGGCGCGTTCCAGATCATCACGCAGGTGGTGCTCTCGATCGCCGTGCTGTCGTGGCCGGTGGCCATGCGCATCATGCGTTCGGCGACTCTCGTGGCGAAGCAGCAGGACTACGTCAAGGCCGCGCGCGGCCTCGGTGCCTCCCCGCTGCGGATCGTGTTCCGGCACCTGCTGCCGAACACCGTGGCGCCCGTGCTGGTGTACGCGACGATCGCGCTGGGTGCCTTCATCGGCGCCGAGGCGACGCTCGCGTTCCTCGGCATCGGCCTGCGCCCGCCGGTCGTGTCGTGGGGCGTGATGATCTCCGAGTCGCGCGACTACTTCCAGGCGGCACCGCACATGCTGCTGTTCCCCGCGGGCTTCGTCACGATCACCGTGCTGGCCTTCGTCATGCTCGGTGACGCCGTGCGCGACGCCCTCGACCCCAAGTCCCGATAGGGGAATCCTGTGACTCAGCCATTGCTGGAGGTCGAGGATCTCCACGTGGAATTCCGCACCCGCGACGGTGTCGCGAAGGTGCTCAACGGCGTTTCGTACCACGTAGCCGCGGGCGAAACCCTTGCCGTGCTGGGTGAATCCGGCTCCGGCAAGTCCGTGACCGCGCAGACGATCATGGGCATCCTGGACACTCCGCCGGGGTTCATCACCAACGGTTCCATCAGGTTCCGCGGTGAGGACCTGCTCAAGAAGTCGGCGGAAGAGCGGCGCCAGGTCCGTGGCGAGGGCATCGCCATGATCTTCCAGGACGCCCTCTCAGCGCTGAACCCGGTGTTCACCATCGGGTTCCAGATCGAGGAGCAGCTGAAGGTCCGCCGCGGGATGTCCAAAGCGGACGCCCGCAAGCGGGCGATCGAGCTGCTCGACCAGGTCAAGATCCCGAACGCCAAGGGGCGGGTCACCGACTACCCGCACCAGTTCTCCGGCGGCATGCGGCAGCGCGCGATGATCGCGATGTCGCTGGCTCTCGACCCGGAGCTGCTGATCGCGGACGAGCCCACGACCGCGCTGGACGTCACCGTGCAGGCCCAGATCATGGACCTGCTCGCGGAGATCCAGAAGGAACGCGACATGGGCATGATCCTGATCACCCACGACCTCGGCGTCGTCGCCGACGTCGCGGACCGGATCTCGGTCATGTACGCGGGCCGCATCGTCGAGCACGCCGACGTCTACGAGCTGTTCCGCGCGCCGGGGCACCCGTACACCGAGTCGCTGCTCGAGTCCCTGCCCCGCGTCGACCTGCGCGGCCAGGAGCTCAAGACGATCAAGGGTCTGCCGCCGTCGCTGACCAACATCCCGCCCGGCTGCCCGTTCAACCCGCGCTGCCCGCGCGTGTTCGACCGGTGCACCACCGAGGTCCCCGCCGTGCACAACCTCGGCATGGGCCGCACCAGCCGGTGCCACATCGCGGAAGAGGTGGTCGCTCGTGGCTGAGCCGATCCTCGAGGTCGAGAACCTCGTCAAGCACTTCCCGGTCCGCGTCGGCGTGCTGTTCAAGCGCACCGTGGGCCACGTCAAGGCCGTCGACGGCGTCTCGTTCTCGCTGAACAAGGGCGAGACCCTCGGCGTCGTGGGCGAGTCGGGCTGCGGCAAGTCCACGCTGGCCCAGGTGCTCATGCGCCTGGAACCGCCGACGTCGGGCGTGGCCAAGTTCGAGGGCCGCGACATCTTCGGCATGAAGGGCTCGGAGCTGCGCAAGCTGCGCCGGGACATCCAGATCGTGCTGCAGGACCCGTACACGTCGCTGAACCCGCGCATGACGGTCGGCGACATCGTCGGTGAGCCGTACGAGATCCACACCGAGGTCGCGCCCAAGGGCGACCGGCAGCGCAAGGTCCAGGAGCTGCTGGAGACCGTGGGTCTCAACCCGGAGCACATCAACCGGTACCCGCACCAGTTCTCCGGCGGTCAGCGCCAGCGCATCGGCATCGCCCGCGCGCTCGCGTTGAAGCCCAAGGTGATCGTGTGCGACGAGCCGGTGTCCGCGCTGGACGTGTCGATCCAGGCGCAGGTCATGAACCTGCTGGGCGACCTCCAGTCGGAGATGGGCCTCTCGTACGTCTTCATCGCGCACGACCTGTCGGTGGTCCGCCACCTGTCGGACCGCGTCGCGGTGATGTACCTCGGCAAGATCGTGGAGATCGGCACCGAGGACGAGATCTACGAGCGCCCGATGCACCCGTACACGCAGGCACTGCTGTCCGCCGTACCGGTGCCGGACCCGACCCAGCGCGGGCGTCGTGACGTCATCCGCCTGACGGGTGACGTGCCGTCGCCGATCGACCCGCCCTCGGGCTGCCGGTTCCGCACGCGGTGCTGGAAGGCGCAGGACATCTGCGCGACCGAGGTGCCCGAGCTCGTGGTGCGCAACGACGGTCATCCCGCCGCGTGCCACTTCGCGGAGGAGCGCGCGGTCGTCTGACCGCTGTCCTACGTGGCTGAGGGGTCGTGCCTGCGGGCGCGGCCCCTCAGTTCGTCGAAGGCCCTCTTCTCCGGCGGCCCGGCCACGAACTCCTTGATCGCGCGGGCGCACTCCCGCGCGCTGAGCACGCTGGTGTCGACCTCGAAGTCGTAGAGCTGGTGCCGGTGCACCTCCTGGAGCTGCCGGGCCGCCGCTCCCGGCACCCGGTCGCCCCTGGCACGTTCGCGCCGCTCCAGGACGTCCAGAGGGCAGTGCACGGCCACCAGGACGACGTCCAGGCCCGTGAAGACGTCGAGGCAGTCCCGCAGCCGCCACGGCTCGCTCAGCACGTGGTCCATCACGACGTCGTTGCCCGCCGCCGCCATGCCGGCGACGGCGCGGTGGAAGCCCGCCCTGGTGCGGCGCAGCAGCTCCCGCTGGGCGGGTTCGTCGAGTTCCAGAGTGCGCTTGACGGACCGCATGACGCCGAACGCGTCGACGGCCATGTGGAAGAACGGGGTGTCCAGCTCGTCGAGCAGCTCGGCGGCGATGCTCGACTTGCCGGAGCTGGACGTCCCGTTCAGGGAAGATGATCATTCTCGGGCCAGGTTCGTGATCGACACGCCCGGTGCCACCTCGCGGGTGCCGACTTCGACGAAGCCGTGCTTGCGGTAGAGCGCCAGTGCGGGTTCGTTGGTGCTGCCCGTGCTGACGATCGTGCGCTTCGCCGGTTCCAGGGCGTCGAGCAGCATCGAGGCGATGCCGCGGCGGAAAGCTCTGGGGTGCACGAACATGCGGCAGATGTCCAGTTCGGACTCGTCGCGCACGAACGCGATCGCGCCGGCCAGGCCCTCGTCGTCGTAGTAGCCGAGGAACTCGTGGTGCGTGCCCGCCAGGTCCTCCCGCGACTCCAGCAGACCGGGGATGCGGTCGAAGCCGATGATCTCGGCCTCGACCGCGTACCCGAGCCGCTGCACCGTGAAGAGCTCGTCGAGCACCGCGTCGTCGGTCAGGTCCAGTGGCCTGATCACGTGTTGGAGGAGTTCCGCACGAACGCCGCCAGGTCCTCGGACTGCTGGATCCGGCTGGGCTCGTGCACGTACATCATGTGGCCCGCCGGGTAGTAGGCCGACTCGATGTTCGCCGTGAGCTCCTTCGGGATCTGCAGGTGCGCGATGAGGTGCTCGGCCGCGAAGTACGGCGTGGCGCCGTCGTACCAGCCGAACGCCACGTGCACCTTGAGGTGCGGGTTGGCCCGCATCGCCGCGGAGAGCTTGCCCGCCGTCGTGACGTGGCGGCCCTCGAACTCCTTGTACGACCACTTCTCGATCGCCTCGGACGCGAACGTCGTGTACGGCAGGTCGTTGGAGTAACCCAGTTCGGACTGCAGGTAGTGGTTGATCACGGCCGTGTACGGGCCGAGGATCGCGTCGATGGACGGGTCCGCGGAGATGCCCTCACGGCCGTAGTCGGTGTCCCAGCCGGTGAAGCGGGAGTCGATGCGGCCGACCGTCTTGCGGTCGCGGCGCAGCAGCTCGGTGAAGAACCGGATGTGCTCGATGCGCAGGTCGACGGCGTCGACGTACTCCTCGGACAGACCGGTGAGCCGCGCGAGCTTCTCGATCGTGGCCGCGCGCTCGGCGTCGCTGAGGCGGTTGCCGCGCGCGAGGGCGTAGGGGTAGTCGCGGACGGCGAACTCCTCGGCCTCCGCGAGCACCTCCTTGAGCGGGCGGTCGCCGTGCAGGCCGTGGTAGTTCGCGATGGCCGCGTACGTCGGCAGGAAGAGCGCGTAGCCGAGGTCGTGGCCCTCGTTGAACTCCAGCGTCGCGAAGTCCAGCACGCTCGAGATCAGCATGAGGCCGTTGAGGTACATGCCGTGCTTCTTCTGCAGCAGCTCGGCCAGGCCGGCGGCGCGCAGCGTGCCGTACGACTCGCCGCAGAGGAACTTCGGCGACATCCACCGGCCGTTGCGCGAGGTCCAGAGGCGGATGAGCTCGGCGATGGAGTCGACGTCGGGCTGGTAGCCGTGGAAGCTGCCGGGCTTCTCGCCCTCGGCGGCCCGGGAGAAGCCGGTCGACACCGGGTCGATGAACACGAGGTCGCTCTCGGCGAGCAGGCTCTCCTCGTTGTCCGCGATCCCGTACGGCGGGGCGGTGAGGTTGCCGACGTCGCCGCTGAGCACGCGGCGCGGCCCGAGGACCCCCATGTGCAGCCACAGGCTCGCGGAGCCGGGACCACCGTTGAACGCGAACGTCACCGGCCGCTTCAGCGGGTCGGCGCCGTCGAGCGTGTAGGCGGTCAGGAACACCTCGGCCTTGGGCTTGTGGCCCTCGAACACGCCGTCCTTCAGCACCTCCTCCTTGAGCACGATCCGCCCGGTGGTGGCGGTGTAGTTCAGCTCGCGGCCCCCGACGGTGATGCTGTGCTGGGTGGTGACCAGGTCATCGGTGGGAGACTTGGGCTTCTCTTCGGTCTTCTCCTCGGACATGGGGCCAACATTACGGAACTCGACGACCGAACAACGGGCACGGCGTGACGGGACGAAGGGCTGATGGGCAGCAGGGCCAACTACGTGGTGGTGGACGAAACCGGCTGGGAGCTGTACTACTCGCACGGCGGCGCCGTACCACTGCTCGACGTCTTCGCGGAGGGGCCGGAGGCGGTGCTGGAGGTCGTTCGCGCGGACGAGCCCGTCGAGCAGTTCCTGAACGACGTCTGGTGCGAGGGCGCCGCCCTCATCGACACCGTCGACCGCGTCCTGATGCTCTTCACCTGGCACCACGAGGGCGTCGACGACCGGGCGCGCCGCCTGGCCGCGATCCGCACCGCGTGGCCGGGGTGGCAGCTCCGCTGGGCGTACGGCGGGATCGGGGACGTGGTGGCGCATCTCGGACTGGACCGGTCCTCCGTGCGTGCCGCCGACCACGACGACGTCGAACTGGTGCCGGGGTCGGCCTTCTACCCGCAGGACGACAACTGCCTGGTGACGGTCCGGCACGCCGACGGGTCGGTGCTCGGGTACCGGCTGCAGGAGGCGCACTGCGCACCGGTGTGGGCCGGGGCCGGGCTGCCGGCGTCGCTGGCGGCGTTCCCCTCGGTGCGGCACTGGGAGCGCCTGCCCGAGGACGCCGACGGACCCGAGCTCGGGCTGCACCTCGACCTCGGGAGCCGGACGCTCGGCTTCTGGACCGCCGGCAACTTCACCGGGACCGTGGCCGAGATCGCCGAGCGCTGGCCGGGCTGGACCGTCGAGTTCTGGGAGGACCGGCACGAGGAGCAGGCGCTGCGTTGTGGTGAGTTCCGGACGTTCCCCTTCGAGGAGACGCGATGACCGAGGCGTTCTGGGCAGAGGGCACCTACGGCGTGCAGCCGCCGCTCACCGACGAGGCCGTCCGCGAGGCCGAGGCGCTGCTGGGCGTGCGGCTGCCGGACGCGCTGCTGGACCTGCTGCGCGTGCAGAACGGCGGCACGGTGGTCGGCGAGCGGTCCGCGTTCCCCACGACCGAGCGGACGTCGTGGGCGCCGGGCCACGTCCCGTTCGACAGCCTGATGGGCATCGGGACCACCGACCGTGCGCTGTCGTTGCTCGACACGCCCTACCTGGTGCAGGAGTGGGGGCTGCCGGAACCGGTCGTGCTGCTGACCGGGGACGGCCACACGTGGATCGCCCTGGACTACCGGGCGGGCGGTGAGCCGTCGGTGGTCTGGCTCGACGCCGACGACGAGTCGGAGGTGCCGCTCGCCCCCGACTTCCGGACGTTCCTCGACGGCCTGGTGCCCGCGGAGCGCTTCGAGCAGCCGACCAAAGGATCATCCGAAGTGTCCCGTCGCGTGTCAGGCTGACCCGCATGAAGTGGTGGCGGGCAGGGGTGGCGGTGGCGGCGTTGCTGATCGTCGTCGTCGCGGCCGGCGGCACGTCCCCGATCACGTTGGTCGACCGCCTCGACGACCGCCCGCCCGCGGACCAGAACGCGCCGCAGGCGGACGTCCCGCTGCCCACCGAGCTGCCGGGCGTGTTCGCCGTGCCCCTCACCGTGTACCTGCTGCTGCTCGCCGGGCTCGTGGTGTTCGGGTTGATCGGGATCGTCCTCGCGTTCCAGGTGCCGCTGTGGCGTCGCCGCCGCGGTGAGCGCGGGATCGAGATCGAGGGGCACGAGGTGGGGGAGACGGCGGTGGTGCGGCGTGTCGAGAAGGCGTTGCAGGAGTTCACCGCGCACCCCGGACGGCCGCCGCGCGACGCCGTGATCGCCGCGTGGGTCGCGCTGGAGGCCGCTGAGGAACGCTTGCCGCACCAGACGCCGACCGAGTTCACCGAACGGCTCGGGGTGGACGCCGCGGTCCTGAAGGACCTGTACCAGCGCGCGCGGTTCGGGCACGAGGACGTGACGGCCGCGCAGGCCGAGCAGGCGCGCGAGGAACTCGACCGGATCGTCCGGGAGCTCGCGTGAAGACCGCGCTGGCGTTGGTGGCCGGGGTCGTCATCGGCGTCGTGATCTGGTTGCTCGGCGTGCCCGTGCCGTGGGCGGTCGCGCTCGCCGTGCCGCCGACCGCGTTCTGCGTGCTGGTGAGCAGGTTGCCGCGCGCCACCGACGTGCTGTGGACCGCGGACCCGCCGCCGCCCGCGTCGATCAGCACCGCGCACGCCAGCACGCTGGCGAGCCGGCTGGAGGAAGCGGCGCAGGACTCCAGGCGGTACGAAGACCGGTTTCGCGCGCGGCTCTCCAGGCTCGGCATCGAGTCCGGGGAGATGCCCGATCCCAAGACACTCGCGGAGAAGCTCAGGAGGGTCGAGTGACGATTGCGTTGGAGGCCGGGGAGGTCCTCGACGAGATCGGCAAGGTCGTCGTCGGGCGCACCCGGACGGTGCGGCTCGCGCTCGCGGCCGTGCTGGCGGGCGGGCACGTGCTGCTGGAGGACGTGCCGGGGCTCGGCAAGACGTTGATCGCGCGGTCGCTGGCGCAGGCGTTGTCGCTGGACTTCCGGCGCCTGCAGTGCACGCCCGACCTGCTGCCCGCGGACGTCACCGGGTCGTTCCTCTACGACCCCGGCAGCCGCGAGTTCGAGTTCCGGCACGGACCCGTGTTCACCGGGTTGCTGCTCGCCGACGAGATCAACCGGACGCCGCCGAAGACGCAGTCCGCGTTGCTGGAGGCCATGCAGGAGCGGCAGGTGACGGTCGAGGGGCGCACGTTCCCGCTGCCCAGGCCGTTCCACGTGCTGGCGACCTCGAACCCCGTGGAGTACGAGGGCACCTACCCGTTGCCCGAGGCGCAGCTCGACCGGTTCCTGGTGCGGCTCGACATCGGCTACCCGCCCGCCGAGGAGGAGGTCGAGGTCCTGCGGCGACGGCTCGCGCGGCAGCGTGAGGAGGCCGAGGTGCCGCCGGTGCTGGCTCCCGGCCGGCTCGCCGAGCTGCAGGCGCTGCTCGAACAGACCACGGTGGACGACGATCTCCTGCGGTACTGCGTCGACCTGGCGGTGTCGACCCGCGGGCACCAGTCCGTCGAGGTCGGTGCGTCGCCGCGAGGAGCGCAGGGACTCGTGCTCGTCGCCCGTGCGCTGGCCACTTTGGACGGACGCGCGTACGTGACGCCCGAGGACGTCAAGGAGTGCGCGGTAGCCGTGCTGGCGCACCGGCTCGTGATGAAGCCCGAGACGTGGACGTCCGGCGTGAACGGCGTGCAGGTGGTGACCGACCTGCTCGGCAGGGTGCCGGGCCCGCCCAGCTCATGAGCAGTGCGGACAAGATCAGGGAGGCGTTCTCCCAGGCGCACGGCGCGCACTGGCACCCGACCGACGCCTACTCGCGGGCCGTGTGGCTCGGCGTCGGGCTCGTCGTGGCCGGGATGTTCCTGCACCAGCCCGAACTCGTGCTGTTCGGCGTGCCGCTGGTCCTGTCCGTGCTGCTGACGTCGAAGCCGCGGGGCAAGCCCGCGGTGAGCGTGCGCCCTGTGCCCCGCGGGGCGGGGGCCGGGGTCGTGCACACCGTCGCGCACGTCGACGGCGCGGACGCGGAGATCGCGGTCGTGAAGCTGCCCGGCGGTGCCAGGGCGATCCCGGCGCACTCGCCCGACCTGCCGGTCCAGATCCGCCGCGACGCCTGGGGACCGGGCGTCGACCTGCGGCTGGACCACCTGTTCGCAGGTCCGGACGGCCTGCACGTCTACGGGCCGGTCGTGGGCGTCGAGCACGTCCGCACGATCCTGCCGCCGGTCGAGCACCACCCGTCCGGTCCGTTGCCCCCTCGGCCGGCCGGGCTGGTCGGCATCCACCGGTCGCCGCGGGCGGGGGACTCGACGGAGCTGCGCGACATCAGGGCGTTCCAGCCGGGGGACAGGCTCCGGCGGATCGACTGGCGCGTGACCACCCGCACGGGCGTCGTGCACGTCCGGGAGCGGCACGCCGAGGCGGACGCGGAGATCGTGCTCGCGCTGGACACGCGCGCGGACGTCGGGGCCGAGGTCGCCGAGTGGTCGTCGCCGCGGTACGGGGCCACCGCGCGGCCGGGCGGCAGTCTCGACCGGGCCGTGCGGCGGGCGGCGTCGATGGCCGCGGGCTACCTGCGGCAGGGCGACCGGGTGGCGTTGGTGGACCTGTCCCGGCCGCAGCTCAACGTGCGGTCCGGGGTCGGGCGGCGGCACCTGCTGCGCATCCGCACGCAACTCGTCGTGTGCGTGCAGGCAGCGGGGTGGTCGTCGCACGTGGCGTTGCGTCGGCTTCCGCACGGGAGCGTCGTCGTGCTGCTGTCGCCGTTCCTCGACGACGAGATCGCGGAACTGGCCGTGCAGACGCGACGGCACGGGCACGTGGTGCTGGCGATCAACACGCTGCCGCTGGAGCTGGTGCCGGATCCCGAGTCCGCCTGGGGTGAGGTGGCGGCCGAGCTGATCGCCGCGGAGCACCGGGTGCGGCTGCGGAGGATGGCCGAGCACGGGGTGGCGGTGACGCGCTCGTGCTGATGCGGCTGATGATCGTGCTCGCCGCCGTGCCGGTGGCGGTGGTGCTGCACCTGGAGGCGACGTCGCTCGTGCCGTTGCTGATCGTCGTGGGGCTGACGGTGCTGACCGTGCTGATGCCGGGGAGCGCCGGTCCGGCGTTGCTGATCGGGTACGCGGCGTTGGCGATGGCGTTCGCGGACGGGCACCCGGTGCGGCTCGGCGTGCTGATCATGATTCCGGCGTTGCACCTGATTCACGTGACTTCCGCGCTCGCCGCGGTCGTTCCGGTGAAAACGAGAATCGAACTCGCTGCGCTGAAAGCACCAGCGCGCCGGTTCGCCATTGTCCAAGTGATCACATTTGTCGTGGCGGCGTTCGCGGCCGTGATCCCATCGGGTGCCGGGATCGGGCTCGTGGAGGTGCTCGGACTGGGCGCTCTGACGGTCGTCATCGGGGTCGTCGCGCTGAGGATCTGAATCGAGACTCTCAGGCACAACACCTCGCGTCGGGGTCGAGGCGCAGGTCAGCCCCGATCGTGTCCCGCATCACCGGGCGACGGTAGTCACAACGGCCCCTCCGGACGCGCGAAAAATGGGGTCCTGGTGCGACCATGTGTGTATGGCTGCTGTGAAGTCGAACCCCACGCGAATCGTCATTGTCGGCGGTGGGTACGTCGGGATGTACACGGCTCTCGGACTGCAGAAGAAACTGCGCTCCGGCGAGGCGTCCGTCACTGTCATCGACCCGCAGCCGCACATGACCTACCAGCCCTTCCTGCCCGAAGCGGCGGCCGGCTCCATCGAGCCGCGCCACGTCGTCGCTCCACTGCGCAAGGTGCTCAAGCGCTGCCACGTCGTCACGGGCCGCGTCACCAAGATCGAGCACGCGCGCAAGATCGTGACCGCCGAGCTGTCGGACGGCCACGTCGAGGAGATCGAGTACGACGTGCTCGTCTCCGCGCTGGGTGCGATCTCCCGCACGCTTCCGATCCCCGGCCTGGCCGAGGTCGGCATCGGCATGAAGACGATCGGCGAGGCGATCTACGTCCGCAACCACGTGCTGTCACGCCTGGACCAGGCCGCGAGCACGAACAACGCGGAACTGCGCAAGAAGCTGCTCAGCTTCGTCGTCATCGGTGGTGGCTTCGCGGGCATCGAGACGCTCGCCGAGCTCGAGGACATGACGCGGTATGCGCTCAAGTACTACGAGGGCATCAAGCCCGAAGAGATGAACTGGGTCCTGGTCGAGGCCGCCGGCCGGATCATGCCCGAGGTCTCCGCCAAGCTCGGCGCGTGGACGGTCGAGGCGCTCGAGAAGCGCGGCATGAAGATCTACCTCGACACCCGCGTGAAGTCGCTCGAGGGTGGCCACGTCATCCTCGACGACGGCACCGAGTTCGACTCCGACACGATCATCTGGACCGCCGGCATGAAGGCGAACCCGGTGCTGCGCAACACGGACCTCCCGCTCGACGAGCGCGGCCGCGTCCGGTGCACCGCCGCCATGCAGGTCCAGGGCCTCGACGGCGTGTGGGCCGCCGGTGACTGCTCCGCGGTGCCGGACCTCTCGCGCATCGAGGAGGACCCGACGGCGACGTGCGTGCCGAACGCGCAGCACGCCATCCGCCAGTCGAAGCTGCTGGCGAAGAACATCGTCGCGTCGCTGCGCGGCCAGAAGCCGAAGGACTACTTCCACAAGTACCTCGGCTCGGTCGCCGGCCTCGGCCTCTACAAGGGGGTCGCGGACGTGTTCGGCCTGCGCTTCAAGGGCGTGCCGGCGTGGTTCATGCACCGCAGCTACCACGTGGCGTTCATGCCGACCGTGAACCGCAAGCTGCGCGTGCTGATGGACTGGACGCAGGCGCTGTTCTACGGCCGCGAGATCGTGGCTCTGGGACAGATCAACGACCCGAAGTCGGACTTCGACCGCGCGGTCCAGTCCTGACGTCGTCCTGACGCACGGTTAGACCATCACTCCTTGTGAGTGACGAAGTGCCCCGAACGGGATCCCGTTCGGGGCACTTCGTTGGTCCGGAGGCGGAACTTGAGCCCCCAATCGGAGTAAGCTCCAGGGGCTGCCTTGACATTGCGTTACGTGTTTCGGAGACTACGGCTGGTGCATCACCTGAATGCGTGATTCGCCATGTGGGGAGAGAGGTGATCCCGATGTCTCTCGAGGAGCTGGCCGCACAGCTTCGTCGCGGCGAGATCGAGGACCCCGCGTTGGCGCAGTACGCCGCAGAGTACGCGCAGGCGGGGCAAGTTTTCCGCAGCAAGAAGGACGATTGAGCAGGTCGGCTGACGGGCGGGTGCCAGGTGCCCCGTCCGAGGCTGCCAGGCCTCTCCTCCTCCAGGGCCAGGAATACCTCTTCCGCTCACCGCCCAAGTGCCTGGACTTCCAGGAGCAGGTCCACCGCCTCGGCATGGTCGACGAGGGCGACGGCAACCCGCAACCGTGCGTGCTCGTCCTCGCCCGCGCAGCCGACATGGAGATGAACGAACTCTCCATCGCCTTGGCCGAACGCGGCATCCGCATGGCCCGCATCGACGCCGACCGCTGCGTGGACCTCCCCCTCTCCGTGTACACCGACCAGCCGTTGATCGAACTCGACCGCTGGCTCCTGCGCCCCCTGCTGGTCTGGCGCCGCCACTTCGAACTCTCCGCGGTCCCCGTGGAACCAGGCACCCTCGCCGGCGCCTACGCCGTCGACCAATGGGCCTCAGTGGCCAACTGGCTGTCCTCACGCGCCGACTGGGCTCATGTGAACCCCTCGCGCTTCTCAACGCACCTGGACCGCCTCACGCAGCTTTCCGACGCCTCCGCCTTCGGCCTCCGCGTCCCCCGCACGGCCGTGACAACCCGTCCAGGCCGAACGCGCCCAGGAGGCGGCGCCTGCATCGTCAAGACGGCGGGCAGGCACCTCCTGGAACCCCGCCCGGGCGTCCAGCACGGCCTCTTCCCCAGACCGCTGGAAACCTCCCGCGCCTCCGACGCCCCGGAACCGGCCCCGGTGATCGTCCAGGAGTACGTCCCGTCCGAGACGGAACTGCGCGTCTTCGTGGTGGGCGAACAGTGCATCGCCTACCAGGTGGACAAGCTCGACCCGGCCCAGCTCTGGGTGGATCCCGACGCGGTCCGCGTCACGCCGACGTCGGTACCCGCGTCCCTCTCGGACAAGTTGCTGGCCCTGGCCCGTCACTGGCGGGTGCAGGTGGCGGCGTTCGACCTGCTCGTGACCGGTGGAGACCACGTGTTCCTGGAGATCAACGTCAACTGCGACTGGCGCTGGTTCGAACACCGCGCGGACGACACCAGCGTCTCCACCGCGGTCCACGACTGGGTGGCGCTCCGCTTCAAGGAGCTCCTCGGCGCCGGGAGGGCACGCTGATGTTCGGGTCCGTTCGACGCTTACCCGGATGCTCGCTCTAGTCCAATTCGCTGGGCCGCTCGGGCGAGAAACGACCATCCGCTCACACAAGCCGACGATCAAGGCCTAGGCTCACCGCGCCCCCGTAGCCCAATCGGTAGAGGCAGGTCCCTTAAAAGGATCACAGTACGGGTTCGAATCCCGTCGGGGGTACTTCCGTTCACCTATATGGATCACCCTCTGACCTGCGAAGACGCAGTCGGGGGTGATCTTGTAACTGCCGGTGACGTCGCGTTGCGCGGTGACCGTCAGTGATCATCGTCGACGCCGCCAAGACCATTCACGGTCGCGTTCCGGTGTGGCCTTGATCACGAGTGCCCCCTGGGGACTTCGGCGACCCCTCCTGCTCGTCGATAGGCCTCACGCTGCGACGGAATGGAGTGGAATACCGGCAAGAGAGGTTCGATTGAGTAACACCCGAACGGGCGACATGCGATCTTGTGACTACTGATCGTGCTGTTGGGGGAGGGCCCGTTCTTCATGCGTGAGCACTTGCGCGCTGTTCTGCAGCTTCAGCCCGAGTGGACCTCCAAGAACACGTCCGGGATGAAGCGGCGTGGTCAGCTGGTTCGGGATCAGGTGGCGGACTGGCTGACGGAGCAGTTGCCCACGATCCAGCAGGCAGCACCGGTCGAGATCGATGACTGGCGGGCCGAGGGAAGCGACGGCACGGGCCTCAAGTCGGAGATCCCCTGGGCCCGCGTGCATTCGTTGAGCCGCTCGGACTCCGCGACCAAGGGGTGGTACGTCGTCTACCTGTTCTCCGCGCCGGGCGACCGCGTCTATCTGTCGTTGATGCAGGGTGCGACCCGCTGGCAGAACGGGGAGTTCAGGCCGCGGCCCCGACGCGAACTGCGGGAGCGCGCGCGGTGGATGCGGGCTCAGTTGGCGACGCGTCTGCTCGAGCGTCCGGACCTCGTCGACGAAATCGAGCTCAAAGCGCGCAAGACGGATCTGGGGCGGGCGTACGAAGCCGGAAATGTCGTCGCGTTCGAGTATTCGTTGGACGAACTGCCCACCGACGAGGTGTTGAAGGCCGACCTGACGTTCCTCGGCGGTGTCCTCAGCGAGCTCTACGAGATCGTCGAACGAGCCGTCGACCTTCCCGGCGAGCAGGCGCCCGAGATCGCCGACGCGGAGGTCGAGGCCGAGCGTTCAGCCGGAAAGGCCCGGCGTCGCCGTCGGCTGCGCCTCAGCTCGGCGGAACGCGTCGCGATCGAACGTCGTGCCGTCGCGGTGGCGATGGCGCACCTCGACGGGGAGGGGTACGCGGTGGACGACGTGGGAGCGAAAGAGTCCTACGACATCGATGCCCGACGTGCGGGCGAGCATCTGTTCGTCGAGGTGAAGGGCACCACGACCGTGTGGACGGACAGCTCCGAGATCGTCCTGACGAAGAACGAGGTCGACCTGCACCTGGAGCAGCACCCGAACACGATGCTGATCATCGTCAGCCGCATCGTGCTCGACCGCACCGCGACGCCGCCGACGGCCTCGGGCGGGGAGTTGCGGGTCATCCACCCGTGGCAGATCGCGGTGCCCAACCTGACACCGGTGTCCTTCCGGTACCTCGTGGGGGAGTGACGGGGCCGGGTCAGTCGTTCCAGTCGCCGATCACCGGTGGTGCGACCATCTCGTCGCTGCCGAACGTCGCGTCGGGGTCCGGCTCCAGCAGGTAGGACGGGGTGGTCCGTTCGAGGTCTTCGTCGCCCTGACCCCTTGCACCGCCCGCACCGGCCCCCATGCCTCCCATGGCGCCCGCGCCCACCGCGCCGCGTGCTCCCGCCGCGCCACCCGGTCCGACACCACCGGTGCCGCCGCGGCTGGTCGCTGCCTCACCCGGCAGCACGCCGGCCGAGCCGCCAGGGCCGAATCCCTTGGGAACACTCGATGTGGCACCGCCGGTGGCGCGCAGGCCACCTGACCCACCGATGCCTCCGCCGGAACCTCGGCCGCCGCCACCACCGGAGCCGGTTCGGCTGGTGCCCCTGTCGCCCGGCAACTGGCCGGGCAGGACACCCGGGGTGACCAGACCGGTGCGCGGATTGTTGTGGTCCGTCACGTGGTTGCCGCCCAAGCCAACGTTCTGGTTGCCGCTCAAGCCGCTGGTGTTCGTCGTGGTGTTGCTGCCGGTGTTGGTGAGCGGTGCCGTCCACGCGGAGTTCGTGGTGTCGCCCGGTCTCGGCGGCTGGGAGGCATCGCGATCGGTGTCGCCGGGGCCGGGGTTGATCGGCCGCGGCCTTGGCTGAGGTTGGGGCTGAGGTTGGGGTTGGGGCTGCGGTTCCGGCTGCGGTGGCGTTGGGGGAGCCGGAGGTGGCGGGGCGAACGCCGGTTGGGCTGTCGCGGTCTGCGCGACGGTGCGGTCGTACACCTCGACGGCGTCCGCAGCTGCCTGGTGTTGCTTCTTCTGCTCGGCGAACGCTGCCTGGTCGGCGGAGATCTGCGTCGCGAGCTGGATCGGGTCGGTGATGGCCATCCGCCGCGCGTTGGCCGCCGCAGGGTCGTACGGGACGGCCGGAGGTGGTGGCACGGTGGACTTCACGGTGCTCAAGGCCCGCGACTGCTGGGTGATCAGCGTGCCCGCCAGCTGGGCTGCCCTGCCTGCTTGGGACGCCTTGTTGCCGAGGCCCGCGATGGCCTTGCGGGCGTTCTCGGCGGCCGTGCCCTCCCAGGCGGTCTCGCTGTTGCTGATGGCCTGGGCGATCCGGCTGTGGAACTGGGTGAGCGTGTTGCCGATCGCGTTGTAGGTGTGGCCGGCCGCGCCGACCACGCCGGGATCGACCTTGGTGTTGACCATCTCGTGCAGTTGCTCGTGCGTGATGCCGAGGTAGTGCACACCCGGTGCGGCTGGGGCCTGCCGCCGCGGTACGTCCTTGCTGCCCAGTTCGACGGCCTGGAACTCCAGCAGGTCGTCGACCTGACCGTTGCCCTGGAAGAACGCGAGCAGCGGGCCGATCAACGGGCCGTGGGCGGCGAGGTTGGTTGCGACGACCTGGTCGTGGAGTTGCTGGGCGTTCTGCGCCTGACCGCGCTGCTCCAGGCCGTAACGCGTGTAGACGTCGCCGCTCGACCGACCTGGTGTCGTCTCGTTCATCGCTGATCCCGTCTCACGGAAGCTTCGGTTCGACCATGCCGGCGACCTGCAGGGCGAGGGGACATCCGTCGCCGCCGGCCACGGGGATGCTCAGCACGTCCACGCGCGATGACGACGTGACGCCGAGCGTGACCATGCACCCGCCCGAACTCCTGCCGCTGACCTGTTTCGCCGGTCGGTCACCCACCTTGATCTCGGTGATCTGGCCACCGCTCGCCTGGACCTCCTCCAAACCCAGATTCGTGCGGACCGCGATGCTGAAGCCCGTGTCGCCGATCCGCCACTGGCAGGTGTCGGCGGTGCCGACGGTCTGCCGCTTCGGATTGACGGCGCCGAGGTCGCCCGCTTCCTTCGTCGCCACCAACGAGCACGGGTCCACGCCGCTCAGCGCTACGCCGGCCGCGCTGGACGCCGTGGTGGGGGCGCTGGTCGCGGACGAACCCGTCTCCGTCGGTTCTGCCGCGGGGCGGGCCGTACCGCTGGTCGTTCCTCCGCACGCGGCCACGAACACGAGCGCGCCTGCGGCGAGGGCGGTGAGGCTGAGGCGTGCGGTCACGTGCGTTCCTCTGCAGTTCACGAGTGGGGACCGGCTTGTTTGAGGTCGAGTGCGGAGCCCCTGTCGGTGGCCTCGTACGCGTCCATCGCCTTCTGGACTTCGTTGCGGAACTCCAGCGCTTCCTGCTGGAGCTTCTTGAGGACGGTGGTCGCGCCCTGCACCGGGTCTGAGGCCACTGTGGCGATGAACGGCTTGTACACCTGTGCGGCGGGTGTCGTGCCCAGCGGCAGTTCTTCGGTGAGCTGGTCCGCTTGGAAGGCCAGATCGGAGAGGGCGTCGTACAGCTCGTTGGCCGCGTTGATCAGCGCGTCGCCGCCCGAATCGTTGATGGCCCAGCCACCACCGGCCGACTTCAGGTTCGTCAGCTCGGTCTCCCACGGAGTCAAGTCCGACCAAAACTCACTCATGACAGGCCTCCCCCAGCAGGTGTCTGAAAGTTAGCAAGCCGTCGCTCCCCGTGTCTGAGTGTTGCAGTGTGTGACCACGAGTTGGCCAGGAATTGGCCATCAGACGACCGAACGGACGATTCGGGTCAGCTGGCGGTCCAAGCCGGCGAGGTCGGACGGGGTGTAGGTCGCGTGCAGGCGGCCGTCCTGATCCGTCTCGTTCAGGACGGCGTAGCGGCCGGAGTGGGTGTCGAGCCAACCCATGGTGGTGGAGGTGCTGTTGTGGCGGCTGCGCACGGTCACAACGAAGTCGCCGCCGCCCAGACGCGGTTGGCGCAGCAGTTCGACGGCGGCGGCTCGCGGGGTCGTCGCCTGCCTCACGGTCGAGGTGAAGGTGAGTTCCGAGAAGTCCTGCTCGGGGCGCCGGGCGGGCTTCGGCGGGTCGGCCGCGACGGTGATCGACGTGCCGGGGCCCGGCTTCAGGGGCGGCAGCAGACCGATCAGGCGGCGCACCACCGCGTCTGGTTCGGCGAACGTGAAGTGCAGTGACTCGTGTTGTTGTACGGCGATCACGGCCGTGTGGTCGTCGATGGCCGCCACGGCCAGGTGGTGGTGTTGGTCGGCGTTGCCGCACATCGCGATCGACACGCGGGCCTTGGCGAACACGGTGAGCGTCCGCACCAGTTCGGGGGCGAGGTCGCCGTTGCGGATCAGGCCTCGGGCGGCCAGGTCGGACTGCGCGGTGTGGGCGAGGCGCAGGCGTTCGTCGGTCGCCGTCGCATGGTGCGGGATGGCGAACGGGAACTGGCGCACGTCGAGTTGCAGTGCTGCGCCCAGCAGGTCCAGCTCGGCGAACGTGCAGACGATCTCCCCAGCCAAGGTGGCTTCCCTCCCCCGAAAACACCCCGCTCCCCAACGGTGTGTGACCCGGCAATCATGTCGTTAGTCGCCAAATGGTCTAAGGAGCGTTACAGATTCGGGCGGGTTCCGCTGCGCTGCTCGCGGAGAACCACGCTGCTGGCCTAGCAGTTGTTCCACCTGCTCACGGTCATAGCTGCTTGCTGTGAGTGAGTGTCACGAGGGTGGGCAATTCAGGATGAACCGGACGGGTGATTTGGGGCGGTACGAAGGATGCTGTGGGTGGTCACCAGGTGGGGCGGGTCGTCACGCCGCCGTCCACCACGAGGTCGTGGCCGGTGATCCAGCGGGCCAGGTCGGAAGCGAGGAACACGCAGGCATCGCCGACGTCCGACGGCGTGCCCAACCGCCCCAACGGCGCCGCCTCCTCCCATCGGGCGACGCCCTCCGGCCATTCCGAGGCGATGCCAGGGCGGGCGATCAGGCCGGGCGAGACCGTGTTCACGCGGATGCCGCGCGGTCCGTACTCCAACGCTGCCGCACGCGCGTGCATGATCAGCGCTGCCTTCGACGCGGCGTAGTGGGCGTGGCCCGGCGCGGGGTGGGTGCCCTCGATCGACGCGATGTGCGTGACCGAACCACCGGCCGGCAGCAGCGGGGCTGCTGCCTGGGTGACGGCGAACGGGCCGAGCAGATTGGTGTCCACAACGGACTGCCACTGCGAGACAGTCATGTCCGGCAACGGTTCCACGGGCTGCACGCCCGCGTTGTTGACGACGCAGTCCAAACGGCCATGTAGAGCAAACGCGTCGGAGACCACGCGTGCCGCCGAGGTTCGCAGGTCGCCGTCGGCCAGCCCGCGGTGGCGCACGACGTGAGCGCCCGCATCCAGAAAACGATCGCAGATGCCCGCGCCGACACCGCCGCCTGCGCCGGTGACCAGGACCACCCTGCCGCTGAGATCGATCACGAGACGATGCCCTTCACGTGGGAGACCAGCCAGTCGACGATCTCACCACGGCCCGCGGCGAACGCGTTGCCGGCGACCTCCACGAACCTGCCACCCGCCTCGCGGACCAGCACGGCGCCGGCCGCCACGTCCCACGGGAAGGTGCCGATGTTGGCGACGGCGTCGGCGCGCCCGGCCGCCACCCAGGCCAACGCCAAGGCCGTCGAGTAGACGCGGCGCACGTCGGCGATCTCCAGCAGCGAGCCCAGCAGGTCCATCTCGCCCGAGTAAGGGCTGCCGGGCAACGGGATGTCGGTCAGCACGAGAGGACGAGGACCGGCGGACGGCGGGATCACCAGGCCACCGGACCGAACGGAGAACGGCACGTCGACGGCTGCGGTGAAGAGTTCGTCGCGGAACGGGTCGAGCACGCAGCCCGCGACCAGCACACCGTCCACCGCCGCGGCCACGGAGATGCACGACAACGGGATGCCGCGCACGAAGTTGCGGGTGCCGTCGATCGGGTCGACGTACCAGGTCACCGGGGCCGTGGCGCTGCCGAGCTCCTCGCCGACGACGGCCGAGCCGGGTGCGCCGGCCATCAGGGTCGTGCGCAGGAACGACTCCACCGCCAGGTCGGCGGAGCTCACCTGGTCGTAGGTGCCCTTCGACGACACGTCGACGTGGACGTCGCGCAACAGGACGGCGGCGTCCACGCAGGAGCGGGCGGCCAGGTCGAGCAGTTCGGCTGGGGTCACGGCGCTCATTGTGATCGGTCACAAACACGACCGGATGACTCTGGGCAACGTCCTACCCGCACACGTGACCTGAACCACCACGATGAGCAGACCTGACAACGACGTTGGAGGATCGGGATGCGAATCTTGGCGGGCGTGGCGGCGCTGGCGATGTTGGTCGCCGGAACAAGCACGGCGCAGGCGGACGTCGTCGAGTACGTGGCCATGGGCGATTCGGCGGCGGCCGGGCCGTTGATCCCGAACCAGGATCCGGCGCTGTGGTGCCTGCGCAGCAGCAACAACAACTACCCGCAGGTCGCGGCGAAGATCCTCAACGCGAAGCTCACGGACGTCACGTGTTCGGGCGCGACGACGGACGACTTCGCGGGTCGGCAGTTCGGGTTCGTGAAGCCGCAGTACGAGGCTCTCTCCAAGAGCACCGACCTGGTGTCGATCACCATCGGCGGCAACGACGTCGGGCTCGTGCAGACGGCACTGGGCTGCATCAACCTGCTGCCCGAGCCGATCGGGCTGTCGTGCAGGGACCGGCTCACGGCCGGTGGTGACCAGGTGGCGGCGAAGATCGCCCAGTGGGCGCCCGAGTTCGGGGCCGCGCTCGACGAGGTCAAGCGGCGGGCACCGCACGCCAAGATCCTCGTCACCGGCTACGGGACGTACGTGCGGCCCGGCGGGTGCTACCCGGTGCAGCCGATCTGGGCGCGGGACGCCGACTTCATCCAGGGCTCGGTGAACCTGTTGAGCGCCACGGCCAAGGCGGAGGCGGAGAAGCGCGGCGCGTCCTACGTGGACCTGGCGGCGGTCAGCGTCGGCCACGACACGTGCGCCAAGCCGTCCGAGCGCTACCTGGAGGGCCTGATCCCGACGACGATCGCGGCGCCGTTGCACCCCAACGCGGCGGGCATGCAGGCCTTCGGGACTACGGTCGCGCGCGCCGCGCAGCAAGCGCAGCCGTCAAAAGCGTGACGTGCTCGATGCGCGTCGGGTCGAGGCCGGTCAGCTCCGCCACGCGCCTCAGCCGGTAGTCGACGGTGTTCGGGTGCACGTGCAGCTCGGTTGCCGCGGGACGGCGTGAGCCGCGGCGGAGGTAGACCTCCAGCGTCTGCACCAGTTCCTCGGTCAGCGGTGCGACGATCTCCGCCAACGGCCCGAGCGCGGCGCTCGGCCGGGAGAGCTGGTACTCCAGCAGCACGTCGGTGAGCCGGAAGAGGCCGGGACCGGACGCCACGGCCAGCACCTCGCGCGCCAGCACGGCGGCGGTCGCGACCCCGGAGGGAGGGGCCGCGACCGCGGCCGCCGTCACCGGAACACCGGCCGCGCGCGTCACGTCCGCCACGATCCGCTCCAACGGCAGGTCCTCGCCGGGCAGCAGAGCCAGACCACCCTCCGGCGTCAAGGAGGAAAGCGGCTCGCGGCTGTGCCGTTCCAGCTCCACCCGCAACCGCCGCAGCTTGCGCCGCGACGCCACCGCCGTGTCCACACCCGGCAGCAGCTCGTCCGGGTGCGGCGGCACGGACAACGCCAGCACGACGTAAGGCCCCTGCGCCTCAACGGTTCCGGCGAGCAGGCCGGTCAGCAACGTCGCCCGCGCCGAGCGTTCGTCGTCGAACATCGTCTGCCGCTCGTCGAGGTATCCGGCGCTCACCACGGGCGTCACGAGCTGCAAGTACCGCAGTGCCAACGCGTTCAGCGCCAGCACGTCCTGCACCTCCTCCGGCCGCGCCTCGGGCACCAGCCGTTCCCAGACGACCTGGATGCCCTCGTGGTACGCCGTGAGCACCACGTCGATCGGCACGCCCTCCTCGGCCCGCCGCGCCGCCGACTCGCGCAGGAACCTCAGCTCGTCGGCCGACGGCAACTCGCCCGAGTCGAGCACGAGGGCGAACGCGCGCAACGCGTGCTCGGTGACCCGGTAGATGTCGCCGGACAGCTCCTCCGCGGGCAGCTGGGCGTACGCCGGCACGCGCTCGACCAGCGCCGACACCACCTGGCGCACGAACGACGGCATCTCCGCGACGAGCCGCGCGGCGAGTGGACGTCCACCGATCACGTAGGACATCCGCCGATTCTGGCCTAGATCTCCAGGATCGTGCCGTCCAGCGGGACTTCCACCCCCGCCTCGCGCAGTTTCGCGGACTCGGGTGAGGCCGGGTCGAGTACCGGGTTGGTGTTGTTCAGGTGCGTGTAGATCCGCCGCACGGCAGGGAATCGGCGCAGCTCAGGCAGGCTGGCCGTGATCGGCAGGTGCCCCATCGCGGCCTGCCCGGACGAGCTGCCGGTCGCCGACCCCATCTCCGACGCCGCGTAGAACGTGCCGTCCAGCAGCACGCACGAGGCACCCGCCACCACCTCGTCGAAGCCCGGCGGCCACGACGCCAGGCAGGGCGCGTAGACCAGCACCCCGCCGGTGGCCGGGTCGAAGAACCGGTAGGCCACCACCCAATGGCCGTCCACAGTGGACGAGCGGGCGTACTTCGGCCGCTTGCCGCTGATCGGGATCGCCGACACCCGCAAGCCCCCGAGGTCGAAGTCGCCGTCCACCTGCCGCCACGCCACGGGCGCGTACCCGTCGATCACCGACCGCAGGTCGAACTGGTCCCGCAACGCGTGCAGCACCGGCCCCGGCGCCCACACGGTCAACCCAGCGCCACCGCGCAACGTCAGCAGCCCGAGCGTGTGATCGAGCTCGGCGTCGGTGAACAGCGCCCCGCGCAACGGGGTCTCTCGCGCGCCGGGACCGGGGTCCAGCACCGGACACCCGGCGATCTGCGTGCGGATGTCCGGCGACGCGTTGACCAGCCACCAGTCGGTGCCGTCCGCGCTGATCGCCAGGCAGTCCTGGGTCCGCGAGGGCAACGTCCCCGAACGGGCACGCACGCACAACGCACAAGCGCAGTTCCACTGAGGGAACCCGCCACCGGCCGTCGTGCCGAGCAGAACCGCCTTCACCGCATCTTCCTCATCGCCATCGCCATCGCCGGAACGGGAGCGGGCTCCATCTCCGTCTCCAGGATCAGGTCCACAGTGGACCGGTCTTGGGACAGCGAGCACACGGGGTCAGTCGCCGCGGCGTCCCCGGTCAGCTGGAACGCCTGGCAGCGGCACCCGCCGAAGTCGATCTCCTTGCGCGGGCACGACCGGCACGGGTCCTGCATCCAGTCGAACCCGCGGAACGCGTTGAACGACGGCGAGTCGTGCCAGATCTCGTGCAACGACGCCGAAAGCACGTTCTCGATCTGCAGGGAGGAGATCACCGAGGCGGCGGGGCAGGGGAGCACGTCCCCGTTCGGCGCCACCGTCAACTGCCGCGCACCCCACCCGTACATGCACGGCTTCGGGTGTGCCTCGTGGTAGTCCGCGATGACGTAGACGATCTCCATCCGCCCCTTCAGCCGCGCCTGCGCCGCGGCGACGATCGGAGCGGCGACGGCCAGCTGTTTCCGCGTCGGCAGCAGCACGGCCCGGTTGCGCAACGCCCAGCCGTAGTACTGGGTGTTCGCCAGCTCCAGCCGTTCGGCGCCCAGCTGCTCGGCCATCGCGATGATGCCGGCGATGTTGTCGAGGTTCTGCCGGTGCAGCACCGTGTTCACGGTCAGCGGCAACCCCTCTGCCAGCACGAACGCCGCTGCTTCCACCTTGCGGTCGAACGCCTTGATGCCCGCGATCCGGTCGTTCCCGGCCTTCGTCGCGTCCTGCAACGAGAGCTGCACGTGATCGACACCGCGCGCGGCCAACGTGCGCACCCGGTCGCGCGAGAGCCCGACCCCGGACGTGACCAGGTTGACGTAGCACCCGAGGCTGTTCGCGTGCGCCACCAGTTCGGGCAGGTCCGGCCGCAGCAGCGGTTCGCCGCCCGACAGGTGCACCTGCAACGCGCCGAGCGACCGGGCCTGGTCGAACACCCGTCGCCAGTCCTCGGTCGACAGCTCGGCCTCCCGCCGCACCAGCTCCAGCGGGTTCGAGCAGTACCCGCACTGCAACGGGCACCGGTGCGTCAGCTCCGCCAGCAGTCCGAACGGCGCCTCAGCCATCGACGTCCACCACCCTCCGCTCGACCAGCCGCGACACCAGCGCGGCCACGTCCGACGGCTCCACCCCGCTGTACTCGTCCGCCAGCACCACCGCGATGTCGCCGATCGACCGAACGCCATCGCAGAGCGCCACAACGGATGCGGCCGTCTCGTTCAGCACCAGCACACCCTCGGGGAACAGCACGACGTGCGCCTCACGGATCTGGTCGTAGGTGCACTTCACCCCGCGCCGGATCCGCGGCACGGCCTCCAGCATCACGGCCTGCCCTTGCCCGAGTAGTAGTCGACCGCGTCCAGCACGGCCCGCAGCACGTCGCACTTGAACGACAACGCGGCCACCGCGTCGAGCTGCTGCTCACGGGTCCGCGAGTGCTCCACCACGATGTCCAAAGTGGCCTGTCCCTCGCCGGCGACCGCCTGGATGCGGTGCGTGAAGTAGGCGAAGCCCTCCTCGGCGATCCACGGGTACTGCTCCCGCAACGCCGTCAAACGCTTGCGCATCAACGCACCCGAGAACATCTCGGTGAGCCCGGAGGCGATTCCGACCACCCACGGCCTGGTGCGTGCGAAGTTCACGTACGCGTCCACGGCGAACCGCGTGCCGGGCAGCACGTGCCGTTCGTCGAGGACTTCTTCCCGCGTCAGCCCGACGGCCTCCGCGAGGCGGATCCAGTTCTCCGCGCCACCTTCACCCGGCTGCGTGCCGTCGTGCCAGATGATCCGCTCACGCCACTGGCGCCGGATTTCCGGCGACGGGCAGTTGGACAGGATCGCGGCGTCCTTCTGCGCGATGCAGCGCTGGTAGTACCAGCGGTTCGCGGCCCACGCCTGCAGCTCGTGCTTGCTCAGCAGACCGGCGTGCATGCGCAGGTGGAACGGGTGGCTGTCCCAGTACCGGGGGGCGAGGGCGCGCAACTCGGCGACGAACTCCGCAGGGGCAACGGCAGTCATGGGCGGGAACCTCCAGGAACGACGCGCGGAGCCGGGGTTCCCGGTAGCAGACCAGAAACCCCGGCGCGATGCCTGACGTCAGCTGCGGGCCGCGTAGGCGGTGACCTCCATCGGCGTCTCGAAGTCGCGGAAGTCGGGCTTGACCCACTCGCGCTTGACCTCGGGAAGCTTCGTCTCGGTGGTCGTGACGGCAACGTTCATGGCGCAACTCCTCGGTCTCCGGCTCGCCGGCCGTCAGGCGGGCAAGCGCTTTCCGTGGTTGCGGCGGCGA
Source organism: Lentzea sp. NBRC 102530 (assembly GCF_030269365.1). GTDB lineage: Bacteria > Actinomycetota > Actinomycetes > Mycobacteriales > Pseudonocardiaceae > Lentzea. Next base: position 153,139 of record NZ_BSTF01000013.1, on the reverse strand, counting down.
ACCACACGGTATGGGGTGAACGGCATCAAGGTCTAGAGCTGTTCACGAAGTTCCCAGTAGTGATCGGAGGAGTGGCGCAATCGTCCTGCGCTTCGTCCGTTCCGCGAAGCTGTCGATTCCGGAACATCGGACCAGTGTTGCGGGTGCCTTCGATGTGTGATTGCGTAAACACGCCCTGCAACACCGCCGCCGCAGACTAATTCGAGCGGACCCGAAGGAGAGCACTCCATGCGTGCTCGTCGTATCGCAGCAGCGGCAGCCTGCACTGCCATGGCCGCGACCCTGTGCGTCATGCCCGCATCGGCCCAGGACGGGCCGTCCGCACTGGCGGAACGCACACTCGCCACGAAGCTCGACATCCCGTGGGACATCGAGTTCCTACCGGACGGCAGCGGGATCTTCACCGAGCGGGACACCCGCAAGATCAAGAAGATCAAGGGCACCACCGTGACCGAACTGGACACGGTCGAACAGGCCCAGACGACAGGCGGCGAAGGCGGACTGCTCGGCCTCGCCGTGTCGAAGACGTTCGCGACCGACAACTCGGTCTTCATCTACTACTCGACGGCGAGCGACAACCGCGTCGCCAAGCTTCAGCTCGGCGGCACCCCGCAGCCGATCGTCACCGGCATCCCCAAGAACCGCTACCACAACGGCGGCGGCCTCGAGTGGGGCCCGGACGGCTTCCTGTGGGCCACCACGGGCGACGGCCAGAACACGTCCACCGCGCAGAACTGGAACTCGTTGGGCGGCAAGGTCCTCCGCTTCGACACCGCGGGCAGGCCCGCGGCCGGCAACCCTCGCGCCGGCAGCGTCGTCTACTCGATCGGCCACCGCAACGTCCAGGGCATCACGTGGATCGGCAACACCGCGTACGCCACCGAGTTCGGCAACAACTCGACCGACGAGCTCAACCGCATCGAGGCCGGCAAGAACTACGGCTGGCCGACGTGCGAGGGCAACTGCAACACCGCGGGCATGACCAACCCGGTCAAGACCTGGTCGACGAGCCAGGCCGGTCCCGCCGGTGTCGCGTTCTACAAGAACGCCCTCTACGTCGGTGCCGTCACCGGCAAGCGCGTCTGGAAGATCCCGGTCAACGGCACGACGCTCGGCACCCCGCAGGCGGTGTTCTCGAGCTACGGCCGCGTGCGCGCGGTGGCTCCGGCGCCGGACGGCACGCTGTGGCTCGGAACGTCCAACCAGGACGCGAACGGATCACCGGGTGCGAACGACGACCGGATCATCTCCACCGACGGCTGAGCCGGCAGGAGGATCAGTTGCGGGCAGCGGGCATCCGGCGGAGCTGGTCCAGCACCGCCGGGTCCTGCAGCTGCATCCACTGGATCACCTCGGTGTAGGTGGCGCACACCGTTTCCGGCTTGTCGCACACGAACTCCATGAACTGCTCCATCGCCGTGGAGAACGCGTTGCCGTTCCACTCGTTGAAGTGGTTGCCGACGACGATCGGCGCGCGGTTGCCGTTCAACGCGGCCTGGTGCACCGACTTGTAGGTCTCCAGCACGATCTGGGCGAAGTCCGCGGCGCGCTCCGGCTGCTCCGTCGCCTTGTTGAGCGAGTACCAGAGGTTGAAGTCCATCATGACGACCTGCTTGCCCAACCCGGGAACGCGGACCTCGGGCATCGGGAACTCGTACAGTCCGTTCTGGACGGTCGGCCACTGCACGCCGAGCGCGACCTTGCTGGTGTCGTAGACGAGCCCGTTCGCGGCCATCGCCGGGAAGGCCTGGTCCCAGTTGCCTTCCAGGCACGGCGTCCGTCCACCCCGGACGGCGTCGGCGGGCAGGTTCAGGCCGGCGGCGCGCGACCTGTCGACGATCTGCTTGAACTGGGCCAGTTCCGCGTTCCAGGCCGCGGTGTCCCACTTGTCGACCGACGGCTGGGTGCCGTTGGAGCAGAAGTGGCCGTTGTAGTGCGTGCCGATCTCGTGGCCGTCGGCGATCACCTGGTTCAGGTAGGCGATGCGGGACGTGACGTCCTGCCTGCTGCCGCCGAAGTCGATGTCGGAGATGCCGCGCTTGAGACCCGCCGGCGGCTGGTACTGGTTCTTGTCCGGGTCCGCGAGCATGTAGACGCCCGACAACAGACCGGTGACGTGCGCGTTCTTGGCCTTCGCGATCGGCAGGACCTTGTCCCAGTGCTGCTTCGACACCGCGCCGTCGAACGAGAAGAGGACGAACTGCGGCGGCTTCTCGCCGGGGGCGAGCTTGCGCATCCACGGTTGCTTCGCGAGCTGTTCGGGGGAGGGCGCGGGCACCGTCGGCGTCGGCCCGGCGTCCCTGGGAGCGGGCAGTCTCGGTGCCATCGGCAGCGGTCCTGATTCAGCCTGGTTCGCCGGCTCCTTGTTCGAGCCGAGCGTGAACACCATCGCTAGAACCAGCCCCAGAGCCAGGCCCGTGGTCAACCATCCCCACCGTTTCACACTAAAGGAGACGACTGATTACCCGAACGGGTTGCGCGAGGTGCGCGATTGGTCACTGAACGGGTTCGGCGATCACGACCCGGTTCGCCTCGTACCCCTGTTGACCACCGATCCACGTGCCACCACACGTGACGAGGACCAGCCGATGAGGGCCGCGCGGACCGAAGAACTCCATCGCGCGCGCGGGCAGTTCCTCCTTGCGCACGGTCTCGATCTGCTTGATGCGGAACTTGAACTCCTTGCCCGCGCTGTCGGCGATGACGACCTCACGGCCGTTCTGCGCCTGCCACAGCTCCGCGAACGGGCCCTTCGCGCCCTTCCAGTCGACGTGCCCGGCGAGCACCGTGGCGCCCTCCGCGCCCGCGAGTTCGGTGCCCCACCACGTCGCCTCGCCGATGCCGTCCGGCACCGGCAGCACGCCGTCCTTGACCTCCTTGCGCACGAGCGTCGCCGACCCGCCCGCGGGCAGCCGCACCGAGCCCGGTCCGGCCTTGGGTGGCGCGGGCTGTTGTTGCTGCGGTGGGGGATCGGCGGGCTTGGCGTTGGCCGTGTTGGCCCCGCCGAGCAACCCCGTGAGGTCGGCGCCGCGGCCGGTGCTCAGACTGTCCGCCACCGGTCCCGGCCCGACGACCGGGATCTCGTCCGCGACCGCGCGCCCGCGCAGGACCTCGGTCTCGGACGTGCCGACCAGCACGCCGGCGGCGGCAATGCCCGCCACCAGCGCACCGGTCAGAAAAGCCTTCGGACTCACTGCCTGCGCCACACCAGGAAGCCTGCCAGCGCCGCACCGAGCAGCACCAGTCCACCCACGGCGAGCATCAGGCCCGGACGCAGCTGCGTGTCGAACGACGCGGTCGCGACCGGCGTCCGGCCGTCCGCGCCCGCGGGGATCGTGCTCGGCACGACGGGCGTGTTCGGCTTGTTCACCAGTTCGAGCGCGAGCGTCTGGCCCGCGGCCAGCGTGCCGCACGCCGACGGCGGGGCCTTCGGGTCGAAGAACTCCTCGTAACCCTTGGGCGCGGACACCTCGACGAGGCAGATCTCCTGCGGCGTGCGCAGGTCCGGCACCTCGACCGTGCCGTCGGGACCTGTCTGCAGCACGAGCGGCTTGCCGTCGGTGCCGACGAGGTCCGTGTCGTCCTGCTTCTTCGCGGCCTTCGTCTGGTCCTTCGCGGTGACGCGCAGCGCGACGCCCGGGATGGCCTTCTTGGTCTCCGAGTCGATCTTCGTGATCTTCACGGCGCCCGGCGCGGTCTTCGCGGTGGTGTTCGCGCCGGCGTTCAGCTTCTTCTCGCCGCCGGTCGTGACCATGCGCTGCATGTTCTCGGTCTGGATCGGGAAGTGCACGACGGGCCGGTCGGCCGGGGAGTCCGCGGTGACGGCGATCGCGGGCTTCGGGCCGGTGGCCACCAGCTTGATCGCGGCCGGGCTGCCGTCGGCGCCGGTCTTGACCGTGCCGCTGGTCGAACCGTCGGCGAGCTTCGCGTCGGTCAGCGTGAAGGCGATCGGGGCGTTCGTGACGCCCTTGTCGTTGGCCTTGAGCAACGACGTGGTCCAGGTGGACTCGGCGCCGATGATCAGCGGCTCCTTCGGCGCGGTGGCCGTGAGCTTCCACGGGCCGCGGTTGGCTTCGGCGTCGGCCTTGATGCGCGCGACGGTGTCCATCACGGACTGCGGCAGACGCGCGGCGTAGAAGGCGGAGTCGTAGGCGAGGAGCTTCGGGTCGGTCGTGTCGAGCCGCACCGGACCGTCCACGACGGACGTCCACGTGTGCAGCAGGTGCGCGAGCGCCGCGGCCTCGTCCGGCGACTGCGTCGTGGAGTAGCGCAGCAGCAGGTAGGAGATGTTGGCCGCGATGTCCGGGGCGAGCGACTTGCCGGCCTTGGTCTTGAGCTCGTCGCCCTCCTGGTAGCCGACGTTGCTGTCCGGCGCGGGCAGGGCGTACTGCACGCACCACACGTGCTTGCCCTGCCAGACGTATGAGCCGTGCCACTCGCTACCGGGTGTGGCGTTGGGCTGGAGCCCTGACGCGTTGTGGCCGATGCCCTTGACGCCGACAGCTGTCGCCGTCGCGGGGACGGTGAGGAGCGCGAGCCCCGAAACCATCGCCACGGCGGCCAGACGTTTCCAGCCCATGGTGAATCGTGATCCCCTCTGACCTGTGTGTATCCCGCGTGCGAGCTTGTCGGTCCCCCAGAACGGGGACAAGCCGCCACGAGGGGGAAGTCTCGCGCTACCCAGGGTGTGAACGTGATTGAAATGTGACGGGTGTTACTCCCATTGTGGGTGACACGCCGCGACACGCCGTAGTCTCACTACGCTCCGGAGTTAGCGCAGTATTTGCGCACGTGTGATCGTCGTTGCGGGTAAAGTCGCCTTTACCGACGGGGAACACAGCACGGAACGTGCTCGTTGTACCCCGTGACGGCGTAAAGCAACGCCCCAGGAGGACCAGGTGCGCTCGAGCAGCAACCCGGCTTTCCGTAACCTGCCGACAGGCGGCGGGTACGGAGGCTACGCAGGCTTTGGCCAGCCAGAACAGGCTGGCTACCAGCAGGCCCCGCCGCCGCTGACCAGCGAGCGGCCGATGACGATCGACGACGTCGTCACCAAGACCGCCATCACCCTCGGCGTGGTCGCCGTGGGCGCGGTCGCCACCTTCGTGACCGGCCTTTACGCCCTCGCGTTCCCCGCGGCGATCGTCGGCCTCGTGCTCGCGCTGATCATCATGTTCAAGCGCAACCCGAGCCCGCCGCTCGTGATCGCGTACGCCGTCGCGGAAGGCATCTTCCTCGGTGGCATCAGCTACATCATCGGCCGCGCGCTCGACAACGTGGTACCGGGCAACGGCATCGCGGTCATCGGCCAGGCCGTGATCGGCACGCTCGGCGTGTTCCTCGGCATGCTCGTGGTCTACAAGACCGGTGCTGTCCGCGTGACGCCGAAGTTCACCAAGTGGATCACCGGCGCCATCATCGGTGTCGGCGTCCTGATGCTGTTCAACTTCATCCTGAGCTTCTTCGGCTCCGGTGAAGGCCTCGGCATCCGCTCGGGCGGCCCGATCGCCATCATCTTCAGCCTCGTCTGCATCGGCCTCGCGGCGTTCAGCTTCCTGATCGACTTCGACGCCGCCGACCAGGCGATCCGCGCCGGCGTGCCGGCCAAGTACGCGTGGCAGATCGCGTTCGGTCTCACCGTCACCCTCGTGTGGCTGTACACCGAGATCCTGCGCCTGCTGTCGTACTTCAACTCGGACTGACGCTTCGGGTGTGCTGGAGGGGCGTTCCGCTGCGGCGGGGCGCCCCTCCGGTGTTTCAGGGGGACGGGGATGACGAACCACTTCGAGCGGGCGATGTGGCTGATGCGCCGCCGCGACCCGCAGGCCCGGGAGGACGGGTTCGGGCTGCTCCAGCCGCACGCGGCGGAGCACCTCGGCGAGTTGATCGCGGCTTTCCGGGCGGAGGAGGACCACGGCCTGCGGTGCTGGCTGCTTGAGCTGGTCGGTGACGCCCGGTCACCGGAGGCGTTGCCGATCCTGGTCGAACACCTCGGCCACGAGGACGAATCGTTCGCGAGCTGGGCCGTCACCGGTCTGCGGAAGCTCGACACCAAAGAGGCGCGCACCGCCCTCTATCGTCATCGCGCGAACAATGCGCACAACTGAGGGGGAATTGCGGTGGATTCGGCCTATCGGCTCGTCCAGGAACCGCCGTCAGTGGACGACTACCTGCGACTGCGTGCGGAATCCGGACTGAGTGCGCGCACCAGGCAGGAAGCCGAAAACGGCATCGACGGCGCGTGGGCCAGCGCAATCGTCATTCACGTGGAATCAGGTGAAACCGTCGGCATGGGCCGGGTGCTCAGCGACGGCGGCTGGTACTTCCACGTCATCGACATGGCGGTGCTGCCGGACCATCAACGCAAAGGCATCGGTGACGCGATCCTCACCGCGTTGGTCGAGCGCATCAAAGCGCACGCGCCCAACGCGTACGTCAACCTGCTGGCCGACCCGCCCGGCCGTCGTCTCTACGCACGACATGGGTTCGTGGAGAGCGCACCGGCGAGTATCGGCATGCGTCTGGCTTAGCGCGCGTCAGACGCGCCAGCGCACGTCCGGCAGTTCGGTGCCGACCTTGATCAGGCAGTCCACGCAGAGCGCACCCGCCTGGGCCCGCGAGACCCGTTCGTCCGGCACCGAATGGTCGCAAACCGCCTCGTAAAAGCTGCGCGGGCCTTCGGCTTGATCGAGGGAGAAAGCATGGCATTGCAGGTCGTATTCGCTTTGCCACCACACGTAGGGCATGTCCGACCCCTCCTTACTCATCGGTAGGGACGGACTTCCCCTCGCCAGATGACGCCATTGGGCGATGATTCATCTCATCGGCAGAAAGGGGGCTTGTGAGTAGCTCCGTTCGGGTGAAGCGGAGCTACTTGCAAGCGTCAATTTGCAGATCTTGGTGCGAAAGCGAGCAAACGCTCAGCTCAGCCGCTCGATGACCATCGCCATGCCCTGGCCGCCGCCGACGCACATCGTCTCCAGGCCGAACTGCTTGTCGTGGAACTGGAGCGAATTGATCAACGTCGTGGTGATGCGCGCGCCCGTCATGCCGAACGGGTGGCCGACGGCGATGGCGCCACCGTTGACGTTCAGGCGGTCCAGGTCGATGCCGAGGTCCTGGTAGGACGGGATGACCTGGGCGGCGAACGCCTCGTTGATCTCGACGAGGTCGATGTCGGAGATCGACAGGCCGGCCAGCGCGAGGGCGCGCTTCGACGCCTCGACCGGGCCGAGGCCCATGATCTCCGGCGACAGGCCCGAGACGCCGGTCGACACGATGCGGGCCAGCGGCGTGATGCCGAGCTGCTGGGCCTTGGTGTCGGACATGATCACGAGGGCCGCGGCGCCGTCGTTGAGCGGGCAGCAGTTGCCGGCGTTGATGCGGCCGTCGGGGCGGAAGACCGGCTTGAGCTGCGACACGGCCTCGTAGGTGACGCCGGCGCGCGGGCCGTCGTCAGCGGAGACGACGGTGCCGTCGGGCAGCTCGACCGGGGTGATCTCGCGGGCCCAGAAGCCGTCCGCGATCGCCTTCTCGGCGAGGTTCTGCGACCGGACGCCGAACTCGTCCATCTCCTGGCGCGAGACGCCCTTGAGCAGCGCCAGGTTCTCCGCGGTCTGGCCCATCGGGATGTAGACGTCCGGGACGACGTCCAGCGTGCGCGGGTCGACCCACTCGGAGGCGCCGGAAGCGGCGGTGGCGGCCGTGCGCGCCTCCGCCTCGCCGAACAGCGGGTTGTGCGTGTCCGGCCACGAGTCGGAGCTGCCCTTGGCGAACCGCGACACCGCCTCGACACCGGCCGAGATGAACACGTCGCCCTCGCCCGCCTTGATGGCGTGCAGCGCCATGCGGGTCGTCTGCAACGACGAGGCGCAGTACCGCGTCACGGTCGTGCCGGGCAGATTGTCGTAACCCAGCAGCACGGACACGATGCGCGCCATGTTGAAGCCCTGCTCGCCGCCGGGCAGGCCGCAGCCGAGCATCAGGTCGTCGATCTGCGCGGGGTCGAGCTGCGGCACCTTGTCCAGCGCCGCGCGGATCATCCGCGCCACCAGGTCGTCGGGACGGACGTCCTTCAGCGAACCCTTGCCCGCGCGTCCGATGGGGGAGCGGGCGGCGGAGACGATCACGGCCTCAGGCATCACGAAACTCCTCGTTGAGAGTCAAGGTTGCCGTCGAGCCTAGTTAACGCCCGCTCACCCCGGCCAGCGCGAGTGACGAGGATTCCGAAACTCATGCGTGCCGCTTCAGCAGCCACGACGGCACCCGTGACGGCCGCACGGCCAGAGCCGCCGCCGACCGCAACGGCAGCACCGGCGCGACCCAGCCCGGCTGCAGCCCTGCCACCTGGCACAACGGCGCCAGCAGCACACCCGCCGCGGCCTCGTATCCCACCGCGCTCGGGTGGAACCGGTCCGAGCTGAACATGTCGAGCCGCGCCGTGAACTCCGGTGCCAGCAGGTTCGCCAACGACACCGGCACGCCGCCCGCACGGCGCACCGCGACGGTCTGCATGGCCGCGAGCCGCCGGCTGTACTGGCGCCCGACCATCCGCAACGGCTGCGGGATCGGCCGCACGGTGCCCAGGTCGGGGCAGGTGCCGACGACGACGCCACAACCGACGGCGCGGAGCTTGCGCACCTGCTCGGCCAGCAACCGGGCCGACTCGCCGGTGCCCAGCCGCGACGTCACGTCGTTCGCGCCGATGATGATCAACGCGACCTGCGGGTCGTCCAGCACGGCCGCGTCGACCTGGGGCACCAGGTCACGGGTGGTGGAGCCGCTGACGGCGTACGTCGAGAGGCGCACCGGCCGTTCGGCCTCCTCGGCGAGCGCCTCGGCCAGCAACACACCCGGCATCTGCGAGGGATGGGTCACACCGACGCCCACCGCCATCGAGTCCCCGAGCACCGCGAACCGCAACGGGTCGCGGCCGTCGTCGAGGTACACGCCGTCGGGCGCCGGCCAGAGGTGTTCCAGCACCCCGATCGCCACCCGAGCACGTCTGCCCTGCTCGGTGAGCAGGCCGATGGCCGCACCCGACAGCCCTCCGAGCGTCGCGGCCGTCATGGCCACCGCCCGCAGCGTCCTCAGCCCGATCATCCGCACCACCTCTTCTCCAGTGGAATCGTCGGCACCGCCGTTCGAATTAACCTCCGCAGCCACTAGAGCTAGGCTTCGTTTCGCTATCTCGGAGAGTGGAACAGGGAGTGGATACCGGTGGAGTACGTCGAGCACGTCGTCGATCTGGTCGGCAACACGCCGCTGGTCAAGCTCAACTCCCTGACCTCGGGCATCAAGGCCACGGTGCTGGCCAAGGTCGAGTACCTGAACCCCGGCGGCAGCGTGAAGGACCGCATCGCGCTGCGCATGGTCGAGGCCGCTGAGCGCTCCGGCGCGCTCAAGCCCGGCGGCACGATCGTCGAGCCGACCTCGGGCAACACCGGCGTCGGCCTGGCGCTGGTGGCCCAGCGCAAGGGCTACAAGTGCGTCTTCGTGTGCCCGGACAAGGTCAGCGAGGACAAGCGCAACGTCCTCAAGGCCTACGGCGCCGAGGTCGTGGTGTGCCCGACGGCGGTCGCGCCCGAGCACCCCGACTCGTACTACAACGTCTCCGACCGGCTGGTTCGCGAGATCCCCGGCGCGTGGAAGCCCGACCAGTACTCCAACCCGGAGAACCCGGCGAGCCACTACCACCAGACCGGCCCCGAGATCTGGCGGCAGACCGAAGGAAAGATCACGCACTTCGTCGCGGGCGTCGGCACCGGCGGCACCATCTCCGGCACCGGCCGCTACCTCAAGGACATCTCCGAGGGCGCGGTGCAGGTCATCGGCGCCGACCCGGAGGGTTCGGTGTACTCCGGCGGCACCGGCCGCCCGTACCTGGTCGAGGGCGTCGGCGAGGACTTCTGGCCCGAGGCGTACGACAAGACCGTCGCCGACCAGATCATCGAGGTCTCCGACGCCGACTCGTTCGACATCACCCGCCGCCTCGCCCGGGAGGAAGGCCTGCTCGTCGGCGGTTCCTGCGGCATGGCGGCCGCCGCCGCGCTGCGCATCGCGAAGGACCTGCCGGAAGACGCCGTCGTGGTCGTGATCCTCCCCGACGGTGGCCGCGGCTACCTGTCCAAGGTCTTCAACGACCGGTGGATGGCGTCCTACGGCTTCCTGCCGCCCGACTCGACCGGCGCGACCGTCGGCGACGTGCTGCGCCGCAAGGGCGGCATGCTGCCCGACCTCGTGCACGCCCACCCGAACGAGACCGTCGGTGACGCCGTCGCGATCCTGCGCGAGTTCGGCGTCTCGCAGATGCCGATCGTCAACGCCGAGCCGCCGATCATGGCCGCCGAGGTCGCGGGCGCCGTCAACGAGCGCGACCTGCTCGACGCGCTGTTCGCCGGCAAGGCGCAGCTGGCCGACCGCCTGGACAAGCACATGTCGCCGCCGCTGCCCACGCTCGGCGCCGGCGAGCCGGTCGGCATCGCCATGAGCGCCCTCTCCCACGCCGACGCGGCCCTCGTCCTGGAGGACGGGAAGCCCGCCGGTGTCGTGACCCGACAGGACATTCTGGGGTTCTTGGCTGGTCGCTGAGCGTAGAACCCGGTGCGTCCGATAGCGTGACGCCCCAGATCAACACCTGTCTCACTCGTACACGGCCCAGCCAAGGGGGTTGGAAACCGGATGAACGCTCCGCAGCCGCCAGGAAATCCGTTCGGCGGTCAGCCGCAGGAGCCCAACGCGGACGCAACGCAGATCGTTCCGGGAGGTGGCCAGCCGGCAGCGGCGAACCCCAACCCGGACGCGACGCAGGTCGTCTCGCCAGGGCAGGCTCCCGCTGCACCGCAGCAGAACGCGGACGCCACCCAGGTCGTCAGCCCCGGGCAGGTGCCCCCGTCCTCGGGTGGCTTCCCTGCGCAGGGCCCCGGCTCCGGCGGTTTCCCGGCCCAGCAGCCGCCCGCTTACGGTGCTCCGCAGCAGCAGGCCTACGGCCAGCAGCCGCCGCAGCAGCCGTACGGCGCACCGCAGTCCAACCCGTACGGCCAGCCCGCGGCCGGTGCCTACGGCGCCCCGCAGCAGCCCTACGGCGCTCCGCAGTCGAACCCGTACGGCCAGCCGGCCGCGGGCGGCTACGGCGGCGCGCCCGCCGGCTACGGCCAGCCGGGCTACGGCATGGCTCCGATGCCGCCCACCGGCTACGCCGAGTGGGGCCCGCGCGCCATCGCCGGTCTGATCGACTACGTCGCCCCCGGCGTCGTGGCGGGCATCATCATCGCCATCTTCGCCGGCATCGGCGCCTCCACCGGTGACGCGTCCACGGGCGGCATGCTCGTGCTGATCGCGTACGTGGTCGGCTACGGCGGCCTGTTCGGCTTCTTCATCTGGAACACCGTCCTCAAGGGCGGCTCGACCGGACAGTCGATCGGCAAGAAGGTCGCCAAGATCAAGGTGATCAAGGAGGACACGCAGCAGCCGCCCGGCGGTGGCACCGCGTTCCTGCGCCTCCTGCTGAACTACGCGTTCGGCCTGCTCTGCGGCATCGGCTCGCTGATCAACTACCTGTCGCCGCTGTGGAACAAGCCGAAGAACGAGACCTACTCGGACAAGATCTGCGGCACGGTCGTCATCAACTGGCCGGACACCGCGGGCGGTGGCTACCCCGGTCAGGGCGGCTACGGCCAGCCGCAGACCGGTGGCTACCCGCAGCAGCCCTCGACCGGCGGCTACCCGCAGCAGCCCCAGCAGGGCGGCTACGGCCAGCCCCCGCAGCAGGGCTACGGCGGTCAGCAGCAGGGCTGGTAGGCCTTTCCGCGCAGCCCCTGGTCACCACTCGGTGGCCGGGGGCTGGTGCGTTTTCAGGGCGTTCACCTGGTGGACTGTGGGAATCGTCGGCCGGACGGGTGAGTACCCTTCGAACATGAGCACTCCGTACGGCTTCGCCACCAGGGCGATCCACGCCGGTCAGGACCCGGACCCGACCACGGGCGCGGTGAACGTCCCCATCTACGCGACGTCGACGTACGCGCAGGACGGCGTGGGCGGCCTCCGTGAGGGCTTCGAGTACTCGCGCACCGGCAACCCGACCCGCCGCGCCCTCGAGACGTGCCTCGCGTCCCTCGAACGCGGCACGTACGCCCGCGCGTTCTCCTCCGGCATGGGCGCGACCGACGCCGCGCTGCGCACGTTCCTCAAGCCCGGCGACCACATCGTCATCCCGAACGACGCCTACGGCGGCACGTTCCGCCTGATCGACAAGGTCTTCTCGCAGTGGGGCGTCACCCACTCCCCGGCGCCCGTCTCCGACATCGACGCGATCCGCGCGGCCGTCCGCCCCGAGACGAAGCTGATCTGGATCGAGACGCCGACCAACCCGCTGCTGAACATCGGCGACATCGCGGCCATCGCCTCGGTCGCCCACGAGTCCGGCGCTCGCCTGGTCGTCGACAACACCTTCGCCTCGCCCGCCCTGCAGACTCCGCTGGAGCTGGGCGCGGACGTCGTGCTGCACTCGACCACCAAGTACATCGGCGGCCACTCCGACGTGGTCGGCGGTGCCCTGATCACGTCCGACGCCGAGATCGACGCCGCGTTCGGGTTCCTGCAGAACGGTGCCGGCGCGGTGCCCGGACCGTTCGACGCCTACCTGACGTTGCGCGGCATCAAGACCCTCGAGCTGCGGATGGAGAAGCACTCCGACAACGCCGAGCTCGTGGCGGAGGCCCTGGTGCGGCACCCGCGGGTGAAGAAGGTCATCTACCCCGGTCTGGAGTCGCACCCCGGGCACGCGGTGGCGGCCAAGCAGATGCGCCGGTTCGGCGGGATGGTGTCGTTCCTGGTCGAGGGGGGCGAGGCGGCAGCGCTCGAGGTGTGCGCGCGGACGAAGCTGTTCACGCTGGCCGAGTCGCTCGGTGGCGTCGAGTCGCTGATCGAGCACCCCGGGAAGATGACGCACGCGTCCACGTCCGGGTCTCTGCTGGAGGTGCCGGCGGACCTGGTGCGCGTGTCCGTGGGCATCGAGTCCGGTGACGACCTGGTGGCGGACCTGCTGGCCGCGCTGGGCTGAGGTTCCTCGCGTACGCGAAAGGCCCCCTCACGCTGGTGAGGGGGCCTTCGTCGTTCGCTAAGGCTTCTTCGAGCCGAACCTGTCCACGTTCTCGGCCTCGGCCGTCGGCGCCGCCGGCAGGTCGGCGCCGTTGACACAGCCGCCGACGAACTGGATCGCGTCGCCGGTGCGGACGAAGCGGCCGGCCTCGTCACAGCCCGCGTGCGCCACCGTCAGGAACGCCGCGCCGGTCAGTGCCACTGCCGTGGTCACGGCTCCGACCAGCGGAATCACCGCGGCCACGCGTCGTGCGAATGCCATGCCACCTCCAGACGATGTGAGTCCCCCGTAAGGCAGCCTACCGGGGGATCGCCATCAGAGGTTGCCCCGTCGCTCCTGTTCGCGCTCGATCGCCTCGAAAAGTGCCTTGAAGTTGCCCTTGCCGAAGCCCAGCGAGCCGTGCCGCTCGATCATCTCGTAGAACACGGTCGGCCGGTCGCCGATCGGCTTCGTGAAGATCTGCAGCAGGTAGCCGTCCTCGTCGCGGTCGACCAGGATGCGGTGCTCCTTGAGGACCTCGATCGGCACGCGGACCTCGCCGATGCGCGCACGCAGTTCGGGGTCGTCGTAGTAGGAGTCCGGGGTTTCCAGGAACTCGACGCCCGCGTCGCGCATGGCCGTGACGGTCGCGATGATGTCGTTGGTGGCCAGCGCGATGTGCTGGACGCCCGCGCCCTCGTAGAACTCGAGGTACTCGTCGATCTGCGACTTCTTCTTCGCGATCGCCGGCTCGTTGAGCGGGAACTTGACGCGGTGGTTGCCGTTGGAGACGACCTTCGACATCAGCGCCGAGTAGTCCGTGGCGATGTCGTCGCCGATGAACTCCGCCATGTTCACGAAGCCCATGACGCGGTTGTACCAGTCGACCCAGTAGTCCATCTTGCCGAGCTCGACGTTGCCGACGCAGTGGTCGACGGCCTGGAACAGGCGCTTCGGGGCGCCTTCCGGACGCTTCACGGTCGAGCTGCGGGGGACGTAACCGGGCAGGTAGACGCCGTTGTACCGGGAGCGGTCCACGAGCGTGTGGCGGGTCTCGCCGTACGTCGCGATGGCCGCGAGACGCACCGTGCCGTGTTCGTCGGACACGTCGTGCGGCTCTTCCAGCACGGTCGCGCCCTGCTTGCGGGCGTGCTCGACGCACTGGTCGACGTTGCCGACCTCCAGCGCGAGGTCGACGACGCCGTCGCCGTGGCGGCGGTGGTGGTCGAGGAGTTCGGAACCGGGCGTGACGCCGCCGTGGATCACGAAGCGGGCCGAGCCCGACTTCAGCACGAACGACTTGTGGCTGCGCTGGCCGGTCTCGGGGCCCGCGTAGGCCACGAGCTCCATGCCGAACGCCACCTGGTAGAGCCACGCGGTCTGCGTGGCGTTGCCCGCGACGAACACCACGGCGTCCATGGCGCGCACGGGGAAGGGGTCCTTGGTCGCGTCGTAGTCGACCAACCCCACGAGCTGCCGGAGCTGGTCGTAGCTCACGTCGTCAAGCTGCTGCGTCATGCCGTTCAGCATGAATAGACCTAACAGGGTGAGCAACAGTCAGCGATTTCTCAGGGCAATTTGTATAGTGATCTGTGCACAACGACCAACAGAGTGAGCACTCTGACCAGCTCGTCGACGAACTGGACGCGAAGCTCCTCCTGCTCTTGACGGACGAGCCCCGCCTGGGCGTCCTCGAATGCTCGCGACGACTGGGGGTCGCGCGCGGAACCGTGCAGGCCCGACTGGATCGATTGACCGAACGCGGTGCGCTCACCGGGTTCCCGCCGGCGCTCGACCTCGGCGCGATGGGCTACGGGCTGACGGCGTTCGCGACGGTCGAGATCGCGCAGGGCCGGCGCGCGGAGGTGTGCGAGGGCCTGGCCGCGATCCCCGAGGTGTGCGAGGTGCACGCGACGACGGGCCAGGGCGACCTGTTCGTGCGGATGGTCGCGCGGTCGAACTCCGACCTGCAGCGCGTCGTCGATCACATCGTCGACGTTCCGCACGTCCGCCGTCTCTCGACGTCGATCGCGCTGTCGACGCCGGTGCCCCCACGCGTGCGACCGCTCCTGGAACGCGTGAAGGGCCGGCCACCGAAGTGACCGGCCCCTCGCACGTTGTGCGGCGTGACTACGCCGAGTACGGAACCGCGGAGATCAGCGTGACCTTCTGCTGCTTGCCGTTGGGCAGCTCGTAGGACACGGTCTCGCCGTCCTTCGCGCCGTTCAGCGCCTTGCCGAGCGGCGACAGCGGGGAGTAGACCTCCATCTCGCCGTGCGCGCCCTCTTCGCGGGTGGCGAGCAGGAACGTCTCCGACTCGTCGTCGCCCTCGTAGCGGATGGTGAGCACCGTGCCCGGCGCCGCGACACCCTTGGTGGTGGGAGCCTCGCCGACCTTCGCGGCCTGGAGCAGCTCGTGCAGCTGGCGGATGCGCGCCTCCTGCTTGCCCTGCTCCTCGCGTGCCGCGTGGTAGCCGCCGTTCTCGCGGAGGTCGCCCTCTTCGCGGCGAGCGTTGATCTCGGCAGCCATGACCGGGCGGTACGCGATCAGTTCGTCCAGCTCAGCCTTGAGCCGGTCGTAGGCCTCCTGGGTCAGCCAGGTCACCTGGGTGTCGCTCACGGTCACCAACTCCTCGTCTTGCTCTGGTGCACGCGTGTGCACCAGATAGTTCCCGGGCCGGGGCTCGGAACGGAAAAACACGGCCCACACCGGGGCCGTGCTTGAGCTGCAATAGTAACACGGAGACAACGTTCAGCGACGGCGATTTGTTCCCCATCTCGCCGTTTAAACCGCAGATCACCCGCTTGGCCGCTAGCTCGTGGACAAGTAGGCGGGAACCTGGTAGGAGCACCCGAACACTTCGCCGGTGACCGGCGGCTTCGAAGTGCGCAGAACTGTTGTCTCGACGACGACGTCATTTCCCGGCGGTACCAGAACTTCACGCCGACCTGCTTCGTCCCCGTCCTTGGATCGGGCCCGAATGATGCAGACGGCAGCGCGCTCCGGTTGATCGCGGGAAACCTCGAAACTGACCTTCACCTGGTCGTCGCCGAGGAGGATGAACGCGGTCTGCTTCGCCTCGATCGGTTTTGTGCCGAGATTTCGGTAACCGACGAAGGCGATGACGGCACCTACCGCCACCGCTACAGCGAGTAATGCCCAGCGAGCCCACTTCGAGAGCGGCTTGCGGCTCTGCCTGCTGTAGCGCCCCTCGGGGAGCACGCGCTGTGCCACTTGTCCGCGCCCTCCTCGGTCTCTGGGGAACAATGGTGCCCGACGTTCAGTTGATGAGTGTCGCAGGACCGTTCACACAGGAGGACCACGGGGGTCATGGCCGACAAGCTGCGCCTTATGGCAGTGCACGCACATCCCGACGACGAGTCGAGCAAGGGCGCGGCCTCGATGGCTCGCTACATCGCCGAAGGCCACGACGTGATGGTCGTGACCTGTACCGACGGCGGTGCGGGCAGCATTCTGAACCCGGCGATGGACAAGCCGGACGTGCTGGAGAACATCGTCGAGGTCCGCCGCGAGGAGATGGCCAACGCGGCCAAGATCCTCGGCATCCAGCACCGCTGGCTGGGCTTCAAGGACTCGGGCCTGCCCGAGGGAGACCCGCTCCCGCCGTTGCCCGAGGGCTGCTTCGCGCTCGTGCCGCTGGAGGAGTCGGTGCCGTCCCTGGTGGAGGCCATCCGCGACTTCCGCCCGCACGTCGTCGTCACCTACGACGAGAACGGCGGGTACCCGCACCCCGACCACATCCGCACGCACGAGATCTCGATGGCCGCCCTCGACGCGGCCGCCGACGCCTCGTACAAGCCGGAGCTCGGTGAGGCGTGGGAGACCCTGAAGGTCTACTACGGCCACGGCTTCTCGCGCGCCAAGATCGTCGCGTTCCACGAGGCGATGGAGGCCCGCGGCCTGGAGTCGCCGTACGGCGAGTGGCTCGCGAACTGGAGCACCGACCGCCCGGACGTCATGCAGCGCGTGACGACCCAGGTCGAGTGCGCCGACTACTTCGACGTGCGCGACGAGGCGTTGAAGGCGCACGCCACCCAGATCGACCCGACCAGCCGCTGGTTCGGGATCCCGATGGAACTGCAGCGCGAGATCTGGCCGACGGAGGAGTACGAGCTCGTCCGCTCGCAGGTCGACTCGACGCTGCCGGAAACCGACCTGTTCGCCGGAGTTAAGGTCTAGGGGTGCTCTCCCCAGACTTCTCCCTCGGCAGCACGGTGGCGCTCGTCGCCGTGCAGCCGTCGAACACGAACGACACCGACAAGGGCGGCCAGGGCGAGGACTTCGGCAAGTCCTCCCCGGTCGGCCTCGTCCTGCTGATCGTCTTCTTCATCGCGGTGTTCTTCCTCGTCAAGTCGATGAACAAGCACATCAAGGGCCTGCCGGCGTCGTTCGACGAGCCGGCCGAACCCTCGAAGACCGCGGACACCGCTGCGGAGAAGAAGGACTAGGTCAGCCTGAGGTCCACCACGAAGTCGTGGACCTCCTCGAACGCGGGCGGTTCCAGCGGCAGGTCGCTGGTCTCCCGCGCCAGTCGCAGCTGCTCGTGCCAGTGCGCGACGTCGGCCTCCAGCCGTTCGGGACCCGGCCTGTGCTGGACGCCCGCCAGCGCGCGGTGCTCGCCGAGGACCTTCGCCTCGACGAGTCCCGGCAGGTAGTCGGGGCCGTCGAGTTCCTCCACGAGCGTCGGCAGGTGCGCGTTGACCTCGCCGGTGCGCATGAGGTGCACGCCCGTCAGCAACGCACGGAACGTGTACAGCAACGGCTTGATCTCGCCCGTCTTCTCGAACAGCCGCCACTGCGTGACGGCGAACCCGCGGTAGTGGTGCCCGTGTCGTGACGTCAGGCACCCCTTCGCCAGCGCGGTCAGCTCCTTGTGCGCGTCGGTCGTGTGCACCACCAACGGCGAAAGCAGCTGTTCGAGCACATAGCCGTTGGGACGCGTCAGCAGACGGCAGAACTTCTGCACGTCGTGCGTGACGAGGTCGATCTCCACCCCGTCCCGCACCCACATCCGTTCCTTGGTCTCCGGTCCGTGCCTCAGTCCGAGGACCTCGGCGAGCGGCAGCACGTGCACGCCCCGCAGGTCCACGTCCGAGTCGCGGGACGGGAAGCCGTACAGGTGGGCACCGGAGACCGTCGCGAACAGCAGGTCGTGCGACTGCTCGGCGACCACCTCGGTCAGGTCGGGAACCTCGTAGCTCACAACATCCTCCTGCGCACCGACACCACCCAGTCCTCCACGCGTGCCCTGTCCGGTTCCTCGGGCAGCGGGCCTTTCGCTTGCGCGATCTCGTCACCCAGCCGGTGCGCCCACGCGACGGCGTCGTCCCACGGCATCTCCTCGTGGCGGATCTTGAGGAGCTCGCGGTCCGCCGTGATGTCGTATCGGCCCGTGCGGAGCAGGTTGAGACCCACGAGCCGGAGCCGTACGACGTGCATGAGCTGTTTCGGCTTGAGGTTGCGTCCCGCGCGCGACAGCTGCATCTCCGTCGCGCGCGTGAACGCTCGCACGGCGTACTGCGAGAGGAACGCGGGCAACAGTTCCCTGAGTTCCTCTCCCATCGGCGTGCTGATCTCGGTGAGCGGGCTCACCAGCGTCTCGAGCACCGTCGGGTTCGACTTCAGGCCCAGCTTGCAGAAGTGCTCGACCTCCCAGCTGAGCAGCTCCGGTTCGGGACCCTCGACGCTCGTGGGCGGTTTCTCGAAGCGCCAGAACGCTTCCGTGGGCGCGACGAACACCCCGCGTCTGTCCACGTCGGACTGCTCGCCGGCGAGTCCGTAGGCGTGCGAGCCGATGACGACCTGCAGGATCATGACACCACCCTGTCGGCGTTCGGCGGGAACGGCGCGTCGCTGCGGTACCAGGCCTGATGCGCGTGGACGGAGACGAGTTCCTTCTCCGGATAACGCAGCGCGGTCAGCTTGCCGCCGAACACCACGCCCGTTTCGAGGCACATGGTGTTGTTGACCCATTCCGCCTCGGCTGACAACACGTGCCCGTACAGCACCATGGCCGCGCCGCTGTAGTTGTTCGCCCACGGCAGGCGCACGGGCAGCCCGTACTGGTCCTTCTCGCCGGTCGTGTCGCCGTACAACGCGAAGCTGCGTGCCTTGCCGGTCTCGCGGCCGTGCAGTCGTTCGGGCAGGCCGGCGTGCGCGACGACGAGGTTGCCGCCGTCGAGGACGTAGTGCGGAACGAGGCTGTCGCAGAACTTCTCGGCTTCGCGGCGGAATTCGGGCGTTTCCTGCGCGAGTTGGTCGAGCGACTTCTCCAGGCCGTGGCGCACCGTCACGTTGTGGCCCCGCAACGCGCGCACGAGCTTCTCCTCGTGGTTTCCGCGCACGCTGAAGGCGTGGTCGTTGGCGACCATGCCCATGACCAGCCGCAGCACGCCGGGGGTGTCCGGGCCGCGGTCCACGAGGTCGCCGACGAACACGGCCTTGCGCGTTCCGGGCGGGATCGCGTCGGTGGCGCGGCCTTCAGCGTCGTGCTGGATCTCGTAGCCGAGCTCCGCGAGCAGTTCTTCCAGTTCCGCACGGCATCCGTGCACGTCACCGAACACGTCGAAAGGTCCGGTCTCGTGTGTGAGGTCGTGTGCGGGTCTGCCGCTCGTCGAGTCGTCCACGAGGTCGAGTTTGATCGACAGTCGCCTGTTTCGCAGGCGATTTAGGGTGGAAGGCATGGCGAACCGACTCGCGGACGCGACCAGCCCGTACCTGCTGCAGCACGCGGACAACCCGGTCGACTGGTGGCCGTGGTCCGAGGAGGCGTTCGAGGAGGCCAGACGACGCAACGTGCCGGTGCTGCTGTCCGTCGGCTACGCCGCCTGCCACTGGTGCCACGTGATGGCGCACGAGTCGTTCGAAGACGCGTCGGTTGCCTCGTTCCTGAACGAGAACTTCGTGTCCGTGAAGGTGGATCGGGAGGAACGCCCGGACGTCGACGCCGTGTACATGGAGGTCACGCAGGCCATGACCGGACACGGCGGATGGCCGATGACGGTGTTCCTCACGCCGGACGCGCGCCCGTTCCACGCGGGCACCTACTACCCGCCGTCGCCGCGGCCGGGCATGCCGTCGTTCCGGCAGCTCGTGGAGGCCGTGTCGGCGACTTGGGCTTCGCGCCCCGACGAGATCCTGGAGTCCGCTTCCGCCGTGGTGGCCGAGATTTCTCGTCAGGCGGTGCCGTTGCCGCCGTCCGCTGTGGATGCCGATGTGCTGGCTGGTGCGGTGGTGTCGTTGCTGGGGGAGTTCGACCGGCGCAACGGCGGATTCGGTGGGGCGCCGAAGTTCCCGCCGTCGATGGTGCTGGAGTTCCTGCTACGCCACCACGAACGGACCGGGTCGGTCGAGGCGATCTCGATGGCGACGTCCACGGCCGACGCGATGGCCGACGGCGGGCTTTACGACCAGCTCGGGGGCGGGTTCGCTCGGTACAGCGTCGACGCGTCGTGGACGGTGCCGCACTTCGAGAAGATGTTGTACGACAACGCTTTGTTGCTCCGGTTCTACGTGCACCTCTCTCGTGTGACCGCAGCTGAGCGTTACGAGCGCGTGGTGCGTGACACGGCTGCGTTCTTGTTGCGTGAGTTGCGGACTTCTTCGGGCGGGTTCGCGGCGTCGTTGGATGCGGACACCGCTGGCGTCGAAGGCCTTACCTACGTGTGGTCCTACGAGGAGCTGGGGGCTGCCGCCGCCGCGTTCGGCGTGACCGCCGAGCCGAACTTCGAGGACGGCAAGTCGACGTTGCGGTTCGTGTCGGAGCCGGGGGAGGAGGTGCGGGCGTCGCTGCTGGCCGTGCGTGCGGCGCGCCCGCAGCCCGGTCGTGACGACAAGGTGGTCGCCTCCTGGAACGGCATGGTGATCGCGGCGCTGGCCGAGGCGGGGGCGTTCTTCGGAGAGCCGTCGTGGATCGACGCGGCCTCGGACGCGGCGTCGTTGCTGGCGTCCGTGCACCTGGTGGAGGGGCGGCTGCTGCGGACCTCGCGGGACGGTGTCGCCGGGCCGTCGTTCGGCGTGCTGGAGGACTACGGCTGCGTCGCCGATGGGCTGCTGGCGTTGCATCAGGTGACCGGGTCGATCCGTTGGCTCGACCTCGCGTGCGGTCTGTTGGACACCGCACTCTCTCGTTTCGCCGTTCCTGATTCTCCCGGCGCCTACTACGACACGGCAGACGACGCTGAGACGTTGGTCCGGCGTCCCGCCGACTCCACGGACAACGCGTCGCCTTCCGGGGCGTCGTCGCTGGCGTCGGCCCTGCTGACGGCTTCACTGCTGGCCGGCGCCGATCGTTCGTCGCGTTACTACGAGGCTGCTGCTGCGGCCGTCACACGGGCAGGTCTGCTGGCGGCACGGGCCCCGCGTTTCGCCGGGCACTGGCTGACCGTGGCCGAGGCGTTGGTGGCCGGGCCGCTGCAGGTGGCCGTGGTGGGTTCCGACGACACACGGCGCGCGTCGCTGTGGGCGGCAGCCGTGGCCCATGTGCCCGGAGGCGGCGTCGTTGTGGCCGGTGAGCCGTCATCAGTCCCGTTGCTCGAAGACCGGCCGTTGGTCGACGAGGGCCCCGCTGCCTACGTGTGTCGCGGCTACGTCTGCGATCGGCCCGTCGTTTCGGCAGAAGCCCTGGTCACTTCGCTGACGGCGAACACCGGCCGTTGATTGCAGGCGTAACGTCAGTAATGACGTAATCATGTAATCAGAGGTGGTTGTGATGGGACGTGGATGGCGAGGCAGAGGCGGGTGGCAGCAGGCTGACCTGCCCTCGGCCGACGACGCGGCGGCGTGGTTCGCGGGCAGGCTCCCGGACGGCTGGTTCACGAGCGCGGCCGAGGTGATCGTCGACCGCGAGGAGATCACGGTCATCGGCACCCTGCCGGACCTGGAAGGCGACTTCGACGACGCCTCCCGGGCCGCCGCGGAGTCGGGCCGCATCTCGCGCTGGCGCGAGGAAACCCGCGACGAACGCATCGAGATCGCGCGCCAGGCCGAACACCGCTACGGCCGCAAGGTCGCCTGGGGCGCCGTCCAGGGCGGCACGCGCGAACTCTTCACACACCTGGCCGTGCCGGTCATGACGCGCCTGCGCCAGCCGGAACGCCAGGTGCTCGACACCCTCGTAGCCGCCGGCGTGGCCCGCTCACGAGCAGACGCCCTCGCATGGGCCGTACGCCTCGTGGGCGAACACGCCGACACGTGGCTGGACGAACTCCGCGACGCCATGTCCCGCGTGGACGACCTGCGCTCCCAAGGTCCGGATCTCACCTGACCTGCTGCGTTGTCGGAAGAGGCTCGGGGTCGCTCGCACGACGATCTGTCGGCAGCGGCCCCGTTTCCGTTCCCTGCCGCCGCAACCCGATGACGCACCCGAGTGCGACCGTGCTGACGCCAAAGACGGACACGAGAGAGAGTGACTGCGCGCCCAGCAGCACGGACGTCGCAAGGCCGGACACCGGCATCAGTCCGATGAGCACCCCGGCGCGGTCAGACCCCAGGCGGTTCACGGCGAAGTACCAGAGCCCGAACGCCAGCGCGGTCACCACCACGGCCAGCAACCCGAGCGCGAACGCTTGCCGCGCGTCCGGCATCCGCCAGCCACCGACGAACGTCCCCAGCACCGCGCCGATCACCGTCGCGAGGATGCACGTCCACGTGGCCACACCCAACACACCAAGCCGCCGTACGACTCCCACGGCGAAAAGCGTGAAACAGACCTCACCGGCCATGGTGACCAACGCCAGCACGAGGCCAGGGCCGTGCCACGAGCCACCACCGGACAACAGCACGATGCCCGCCGCCACCACCACGGCACCCACGACGGCGGCCACGGTGCGTTGGCGAGAAAGCAGCGCCAACGCGATCGGCGCGCCGCCCATGACGGCCGCGACGAAGCCGGGTTCCGCGTACTGCTGCGCGGCGATGAGCACGGCGTTGAAGCCGAGCATGCCCGTGACGACCACACCGAGCAGTGGCGGCACATCGCGCCACGACGGCATCGGCAGACGGCGCGCCACCAACAGCAGCACCGCCGCACCGAGGGCATAGCGCATGGCCTGACCGGTCAGGACCGGGTAGCCCTCCAACATGCCCGTGATCGGCACCGACGCGCCGACGATCGTTGCCGCTGTCGCTCCCGCGGCCACCCCGAGTTTCATGACTGAAAGCCTTGCGCCGAACTGGTCCAGGCATAAGCTCCACTTCAATGGCCACGAACTGGACCACTTTCCGCGAACTGCTGTTGCCCGGGCACCAGCGGCGCCGCGGGGTGGAGGTCGAGCTGCGCAGAGCGATCCGCGACGGGCGCCTCCTGCCGGGCACGCGGCTGCCGTCCAGCCGGGACCTGGCCGCCCAGCTCGACGTCGCGCGCGGCACCGTCACCTCGGCCTACACGCAGCTCGTCGCCGAGGGCTACCTCACGACGCGGCGCGGCTCGGGCACGACGGTCGCGAGCCTCGGCCCGGCCGGCACGTGCGGCGTCCCGGAACCGCCTCAGCGCTGGCGCTACAACCTGCGGCCCGGCCTGCCCGCACTCGGCGCCTTCCCGCGAGCCGAGTGGGTGGCGGCACACCGGGCAGCGCTCGCCGAGCTCCCCGACGACGACCTCGCCTACCCCGACCCGGCCGGTTTCGTGGGACTGCGCAAGGAGATCGTCGACTACCTGGCGCGCGTACGAGCGGTCGTCGCGAAGGACGCGGTGATCACCAACGGCGCCGC
Source organism: Lentzea sp. NBRC 102530 (assembly GCF_030269365.1). Lineage (GTDB taxonomy): Bacteria > Actinomycetota > Actinomycetes > Mycobacteriales > Pseudonocardiaceae > Lentzea. The sequence continues at coordinate 129,330 of NZ_BSTF01000013.1, read as the reverse complement.
GGACGGCCTGCAGCTCACCGCTCGAATGCTCAACGGCAGCATCGCGATCGAGCAACCGAGTCACCTCGGTGGCGAGAACATGCTCCGTTCGCACGGACTCAACACCGTGCCGGTTCCGGTGGACGACAAGGGAATCCGGGTAGACCTGCTGTCCAAAACGGACTGCAAGGCCGTGCTGGTCACTGCGGCACACCAGTTTCCGCTGGGCGTCGTGCTCCACCCGGAACGGCGCAGGGCGCTCGTCGACTGGGCGCGCGAGCGCGACGGGTTGATCATCGAGGACGACTACGACGCCGAGCACCGCTACGACCGTCCGGCGCTGGGCGCGTTGCAGGCCCTCGCGCCCGACCACGTCGTCTACCAGGGGACGACGAGCAAGGTGCTGGCGCCGGCGTTGCGCCTCGGATGGCTCGTGGTGCCTGAACGTCTGCGTGAGGGCATCGTGCAACGCAAGCAGTACAACGACATGGGCACCGGCACGATCCCGCAAGCCGCGTTCGCGCACTTGTTGCGCACGGGCGGCTATGACCGGCATCTGCGCCGTACGCGCGCGCTCTACCGGAAGAGACGGGATGCGTTGCTGGAAGCCGTTGCGGAACATCTACCCGCATGGCAGCCCATCGGCGTTGCGGCCGGATTGCACGTCGTGCTGCGCATGCCCGACGGAACGGACGACCTCGCGTTGAAGAGCAGGCTCGCGGAGCGTGGCGTGCACGTCTGGGCGTTGGCGCAGTACACGCGCACGCCCATGTGGCCCGGGCTGGTCCTCGGCTACGCGGCGCTCACACCTGACCGCCTGCGCGAGGCGGTCAGGGAGATCGCGGACGTCGCGGTCGCCTAGAGGATGTGCTCGCGCTTCGCGCTCGAGTCGGCGCCGAGGATGTGCTCGCGGTCGCCCGTGGCGGGACCGCCGAACGAAGTGGCGGCGACGGCGACGAACAGCAGGGCGGCAGCGATGAAAGCACGCATGGCGCGAGAAACCCCCAGGTAGAGCGGTTGACGCGCCCAGCCTAGTCCGCGTCTCCAGAAATTGTCAGTGCTCGGGTGCACCATGAGACCTGTGCTCCTCTCCGAAGTGGTCGACACGTCAGCCGCCGTGGCGGCGACCCGGTCGCGCCTGGCCAAGGTCAAGGCGCTGTCCGCGTTGCTGCGCGCGGCGACGGCGGACGTCGTGGTCGCGGTGGTGTCCTTCCTCATAGGCACGCCGCGGCAGGGTCGCATCGGCGCGGGCTGGCGCACCGTCGTCGACCTGGCCGTGGCCCCCGTGGACCGCGCCGAGCTGACCATCGCCGAGGTCGACGCGGCGCTCGCCGAGGTGGCCGCGACGTCCGGCAAGGGCTCGGCGCAACGCCGGGTCGACCTGCTCACCGCGCTCTTCGCCCGCTCGACCGAGGCCGAGCAGGACTTCTTGCGCCGCCTGCTCACCGGCGAGCTCCGCCAGGGTGCGCTCGAGGGCGTGATGCTGGACGCGATCGCCTCCGCGGCCGACGTGCCCGGTGACACCGTGCGGCGGGCGTTCATGCTGTCCGGCCGGTTACCGGAGACCGCCGTGGCCGCGCTGGAAGGCGGCGCACCGGCCCTGGAGGCGTTCCGGCTGGAGGTCGGGCGTCCCCTGCGCCCGATGCTGGCCTCGCCCGCCGAATCGCTCGACGAGGCGCTGACCGAGCTCGGCAGCTGCGTGGTGGAGCACAAGCTCGACGGCGCGCGCATCCAGGTGCACCGCTCCGGCGACGAGGTCCACGTCTACACGCGCACGTTGCGCGAGATCACCAAGACCGTGCCTGAGCTGGTCGAACTGGTCCGCGGCCTGCCGTGCACGTCAGTGGTGCTCGACGGCGAGACGCTGGCCCTGACCGACGAGGGGAGACCCCGCCCGTTCCAGGAGACGATGAGCCGCTTCGGCGCGCAGGACGAACGGGAGCTGCTGCTGCACCCGTACTTCTTCGACTGCCTGCACCTCGACGGCAAGGACCTGCTCGACGAGCCGCTCCGCGACCGCCTGGCCGCCCTCCGGCAGGTGGCGGGCGAGCACGTCATCCGCGGCGTGCTGGACCCGTCCCCTGAGGAGGCTGCGGCCACGGTGGAGGCCGCCCTGTCCGCGGGCCACGAGGGCGTGATGGTGAAGTCGCTGGCTTCGCCCTACGCGGCCGGCCGTCGCGGCCGGGCGTGGCAGAAGGTGAAGCCCGTCCACACCCTCGACCTGGTGGTGCTGGGCGTCGAGTGGGGCAGCGGCCGCCGCCGGGGCTGGCTGTCGAACCTGCACCTGGGCGCCCGAGACCCCGACGGCGGCCCACCGGTGATGGTCGGCAAGACATTCAAGGGCCTGACCGACGAACTCCTGAAGTGGCAGACCCAGGCCCTTCAGGAGATCGCCACCGACCAGAACGACTGGGTGGTCATGGTCCGCCCGGAGCTGGTGATCGAGATCGAACTGGACGGCGTCCAGGTTTCCCCGCGCTACCCGGGAGGCGTGGCCCTGCGCTTCGCGAGAGTCGTGCGCTACCGCCCGGACAAGGACCCGTCAGAAGCAACGACGATCGAGGAGGTGCGGGCACTCCTGCCCAGCGCACAACCGAATCCGGAGGCCTGACACCGCCCCGATATTCGAATGCGCGCCACCGCCGCCGGCCATAGCGTCGCCCGATGACCTCCGCTGCCGCGCTGCTCAGCGCCTTCGACACCCAGGCCCGCCCAGCAGAGTGGACGGCACCGGCTGACGGCGCCGAAGTGCACCAGGACGGCCCGGTGTTCCGCGTGACCTGGCCCCGCCGCCGAGGCTTCATCGGCGGCCCACCGAACCTGGGCGTGCAAGGCACCGACCTGGACGCCCTGATCGCGCGCCAACGCGACTTCTTCACGGCCCGCAACCAGGGAGTCGAGTGGAAGACCTGGGGCCACGACACCCCGGCAGACCTGCCGGCCCGCCTGCAAGCAGCAGGCTTCGAATCCGAAGGCCGCGAAACGGTCCTGGTGGGCCTCGCCACCGACATGACCACCCCGGTCGACCTCGACGGCGTGGTCATCCGCGAGGCAAGGGACGAGTCCGACATCCACAAGCTGGCCGCCACCGCGACCAAGGTCTTCGGCCGCCACCACGACTGGCTGGTAGACCACCTGCTGGAGAAGCAGAACGACCCGAACGTGGTGGCCGTGATCGCCGAAGCCGACGGCGAGGTCGTCTCGTCCTCGCGCATCGAGTTCGTGCCCGGCACCGAGTTCGCGGGCCTGTGGGGAGGCGGCACCCTGCAAGCCTGGCGGGGCAAGGGCATCTACCGAGCCCTGATCGCCCACCGAGCCCGCCTGGCGGTGGCGCGAGGCACCAGGTACCTGCAGGTGGACGCGTCCGAAGACAGCCGCCCGATCCTCGAACGCCTGGGCTTCACCACCATCACGACCACAACGGGCTACGCGTGGACCCCGAAGCCCTGACCTCTCGGCGTGCTGTCGGCGGTGCGACGTGCTGGACGAACTGGCGTCGGTCCCGGTCCTGTCTCGCCTGACCTCGCCTGACCTCGCCTGACTTCGGCCGAGCGAGGTCCGCCGCCAGCCGGGCCGGCCAGCCCCGGCCACCGCAAGATCGCGAGTTATCCACAGGCTCGTGGCATCCTGAGCTGCGGAAACTCGCGCATGGGATAACCTGTGGATAGCCGGGAACCCAAATTGGTTTTCGCTCGTTCCGCAAGGTGAGGAAGCGCGGGGGGCGGTCGGCAAAGGCGCGCCGTGCCGATGGTTCGCCGGTGAAGCTGGCTGGATGCGGTCGGCGAAGTCCGGGCTTGGACACGGGCCACGGCATCGAACTGGCCCGCCACGGTGGGTGAGACGGGCTGGCAAGGCGCGCAGGTGCGGGAGCGACGGCGAGGCGTGCGGGCGTCGGGTGCGGTCGAGGCGCGTGCCCAAGTGAGACGCTGCGGGTATCGTGGAAGCACGTGCGGTTCATCGAAGGGCATCGACCCTCTTACGACCTGACCTACGACGACGTGTTCCTCGTTCCCGGCCGGAGTGCTGTGGAGTCGCGGTTCGGCGTCGACCTCTCCACTTCGGACGGGACTGGGGCCACGATCCCCATCGTCGTCGCGAACATGACGGCTGTGGCCGGGCGGCGGATGGCTGAGACCATCGCGCGGCGTGGAGGGCTGGTGGTGATTCCGCAGGACGTGCCCACCGAGGCCGTTGCGGAGATCATCGCGTGGGTCAAGGAGCGGCATCCTGTTTGGGACACGCCGTTGACGCTCGGCACCGGTGATGCGGTGGCGGATGCGTGGAACCTGTTGCACAAGCGGGCTCATGGGGCCGTGGTCGTGGTGGACGACGGTGGACGGCCGCTCGGGGTGGTTGACGAGGCCGCGTTGACCGGGGTGGATCGGTTTGCGCGGCTTGGGGACGTCATGAACACCGACGTGTTGAAGTTGTCGCTCGAGTCGCGGCCGCAGGACGTGTTCGACGAGTTGCACCACAGTGCGCACAAGGTTGCGTTGGGTGTGGACGAGGCCATGCGGCTTCGCGGGGTGTTGACCGAGTTGACGGCGCTCAGGGCTGAGGTCTACCAGCCTGCAACCGATGACGGCGGCAAGTTGAAGATCGCGGCTGCTGTCGGGGTCAACGGGGACGTGAAGGCCAAGGCCGAGGCGTTGGTCAAGGCCGGGGTGGACGTGCTCGTCGTGGACACGGCTCACGGGCACCAGGAGAAGATGATCGCTGCCCTGAAGGCGTTGAAGGAGGCCGAGCCCGGGGTGCCGGTGGCCGCGGGCAACGTCGTCACGGCGGCTGGGGTGCGGGATCTCGTCGAGGCCGGGGCCGACATCATCAAGGTCGGGGTCGGGCCGGGCGCCATGTGCACCACTCGGATGATGACCGGGGTGGGGCGGCCCCAGTTCAGCGCTGTGGCCGAGTGTGCTGCCGAGGCGCGGAAGTTGGGCAAGCACGTGTGGGCCGACGGGGGTGTTCGGCACCCTCGGGACGTGGCGTTGGCGTTGGCTGCCGGGGCCAGCAGTGTGATGGTCGGCAGTTGGTTCGCGGGCACTTACGAGTCGCCCGGGGATCTGCAGCGGGACGAGCGCGGCAACCTCTACAAGGAATCCTTCGGAATGGCTTCGAAGCGGGCTGTGAGCGCTCGGACGCGGGGGGACAACGCGTTTGAGCGGGCCAAGAAGGGGTTGTTCGAGGAAGGGATCTCCACCTCGAAGATGCGGTTGGACCCGGTGCGTCCGAGCGTGGAGGACCTGCTCGATGCGATAACGTCCGGCGTTCGCTCGGCCTGCACGTATGCCGGTGCGACCTCGCTGGAGGAATTCCACGACAAGGCTGTGCTCGGCGTTCAGTCCGCCGCTGGTTTTGCGGAGGGAAGGCCGTTGCCAGGGGGATGGTGAGAAAGTGGACGAAGCGGTCTCGGTAAGAGATCTCCGCAAAGTCTATAAAACGGGACAAAAGCCTGCGGTGGACGGATTGAGCTTCGACGTCCACCGCGGTGAGGTCTTCGGGTTGCTCGGGCCCAACGGGGCCGGCAAGACGACGACGGTCGGGGTTCTCACCACGCGCGTCCGCCCCACCTCGGGGCAGGCGCTCGTGGAGGGGGTCGACGTGGTGGCCGACTCGAAACGGGCGCGGCAGCTGCTGGCCGTGGTGCCGCAGCGCAACAACCTCGACCGGTCGCTCAACGCGCGGCAGAACCTGTTGTTCCACGCGGCCTATCACGGCATCGGGCCGAAGGAACGGCAGCAGCTCGCCGACGACATCATCGAGCGGATGGGGCTCAAGGACCACCAGAACGCGCTCGTCGACACGTTGTCCGGTGGGCAGGCGCAGCGGTTGATGATCGCCCGCGCGTTGATGCACCGGCCCAAGGTGTTGTTCCTCGACGAGCCGAGCACCGGGCTGGACCCGCAGGCGCGGTTGTTCGTGCACGAGCGGGTCGCGGCGCTGCACGCGGACGGGGTCACGGTCGTGCTCACCACGCACGACATGGACGAGGCCACCAAGTTGTGCGACCGGGTCGGCATCGTCGACCACGGCAAGCTGCTCACGCTCGACGCGCCGGACGCGCTCACCAAGAGCCTGCCCGGCAGCAACACGGTCAGCGTCACGGTGAGCCCGAACGGCCACGACACCGCCGGGACCACCCAAGCACTGTCCGGAGTGGACGGAGTGCAGCGGGTCGAGGAGATCGGGAACGTGTTCCGCGTCTACACCGACGCCGACACCGCGATCACGCTGCCCGCCGTGCTGAACGTGCTGCGGGACCTGGACGTGACGGTCAGCGACGTCGCGATCGGCAAGCCCAGCCTCGAGGACGTCTTCATCCACCTGACCGGCAGGGAGCTGCGGTGAGCCAACTCCGGACGTTCCGGGCGATCCTGTGGCGCGACGTGTTCGTCACGGGCCGGGAGCTGCCGAGCTTCCTCGCCCAGGTGATCATCCAGCCGTTCTTCATCCTCTTCATCTTCGCGAAGGTGCTGGGGGACATCGGGTACGTGCAGGACGACTTCGCGCAGGTGCTGTTACCGGGCATCATCGCGATGAACGGGTTCTTGGGCGCGCTGCAGAACACCACGTTGCCGCTGGTGCTGGACTTCAGCTGGACGCGTGAGATCGAGGACCGGCTGCTCGCGCCGATCTCCATCCCGCTCGTCGCCGTCGAGAAGATCGTGTTCGGTGCCGTCCGCGGCTTCTTCGCGGCCGTGCTGATGGTGCCCGTCGGGTTCGTCATGCTCGACGTTTCCTGGGCCTGGGAAGGGATTCCCGGCGCGCTGCTCGTGATAGTCTTGGGCTGTCTGGCAGGCGGCAGCGTCGGCATGGTCATCGGCACGTCGGTGCCCGCACGGCGGGTCAACGTCATGTTCGCGGTCATCCTCACGCCGCTGCTGTTCACCGGCTCGGCGCAGTTCCCGTGGCGGTCGCTGAGCGACGACCTGCTGTGGTTCAAGGTGGTCTGCGCGCTCAACCCGCTCACCTACATCAGCGAGGGCATGCGCGCCGAACTCGTGCCGGACGTCCCGCACATCCCGCTGCCGATCGTGCTGCTCGTGCTCGTCGTCGCCATCGCGGGCTTCGGGGCGCTCGGCCTGCGCGGCTTCATGAAACGCGCCCTCGACTGAAACGAAACGGCCCCGCGCACCGAAAGTGCGCGGGGCCGTTCCACGAACAGGGACTACGAGGCGTAGTCCTCCAGCATCTCGGTGACGAGAGCGGCGATCGGCGAACGCTCCGAGCGCGTCAGCGTGACGTGGGCGAAGAGCGGGTGGCCCTTCAGCTTCTCGATCACCGCCGCCACGCCGTCGTGCCGGCCCACCCGCAGGTTGTCGCGCTGCGCCACGTCGTGCGTCAGCACCACCCGCGAGTTGCTGCCCAGTCGCGACAGCACGGTCAGCAACACGTTGCGCTCCAACGACTGCGCCTCGTCCACGATCACGAAGGAGTCGTGCAGCGAACGGCCGCGGATGTGGGTGAGGGGCAGGACCTCGAGCATGCCGCGGTCCATCACCTCTTCCACGACCGCCTGGCTCACCAGCGCGCCGAGGGTGTCGAACACCGCCTGCGCCCACGGCCCCATCTTCTCGTTCTCGCTACCCGGCAGGTACCCGAGCTCCTGGCCGCCGACCGCGTACAACGGCCGGAACACCACGACCTTCCGGTGCTGCCTGCGCTCCATCACGGCCTCGAGGCCCGCGCAGAGCGCCAGTGCCGACTTGCCCGTGCCCGCACGTCCGCCCAGCGAGACGATGCCGACATCGGAGTCCAGCAGGAGATCCAGGGCGATCCGCTGTTCCGCGGACCTCCCGTGCAGTCCGAACGCCTCCCGATCCCCGCGCACCAGCCTGATCTGCTTGTCCGCGGTCACCCGGCCCAGAGCGCTCGACGTGCCCGACAGCAACCGGAGTCCGGTGTGGCAGGGCAGTTCGGCGATGTGCTCGAGGTCCTCGTACTGGGTGGGGTCGACGACGTTCTCCTTGAACAGGCTGTCCACCAGGGACTGCGGAACGTCCAGATCGGACATTCCCGTCCAGCCCGACAGGGTCACGTCGTGCGCCCGGTACTCCTCCGCCGGCAGGCCGACCGATCCGGCCTTGACCCGCAGCGGCATGTCCTTCGTCACCAGGGTGACGGCGCGCCCCTCAGCAGCGAGGTTGAGGGAGCAGGCGAGGATTCGGGCGTCGTTGGAGTCCGTTCGGAAACCTGATGGCAACACCTCCGGGTCGGAGTGGTTGAGCTCGACGTGCAAGGTGCCTCCCAGATCCCCGATGGGGATCGGCGAATCGAGGCGACCATGCCGCAAGCGCAGGTCGTCGAGGAGGCGCAGGGCTTCCCTCGCGAACCAGCCCAGTTCGGGGTGGTGGCGCTTGCCCTCCAACTCGCTGATCACCACGAGCGGCAGCACGACCTCGTGCTCCGCGAACCGGGTGGGGGCGAGGGGGTCGGACAGCAGTACCGACGTGTCCAGCACATATGTCGTGATGGCCGGGGCGGCGGACTTGCGCCGGGAGGAAGAACTGCGCGATGAGCCTGAGGTACGGCTCGCGGGACGTCGTGCGTTCACGGCAACTCCCTCACGAACGCGGCACCCGCGTCCGCTCCTCGCTGGGCCAGGCACCACCCTGATCGGTCGTCTCGCCTTCCGCCGGTGAGGGCGTCAGGCAGGTCGACCACGAGGGCCGGGTGCCGGCCCCCTCGCGACTTTTTCTGCCACGATCAGAGCCTCCCTGCGCGGTCCGCAGTGGTCGCGTCCCGCCGCTTTCGAAGTTACCTGTGGAAGTGCCCCATCTGCACGAAGCCACACAGGTGAATCCGAATTTGTCATCTTCCGGACAACCGCCCGAAACATGACCGCAGCCGTGTTCTAGCTGGTCAGGTGGCGTTCTCCTGGGTGTTGCGCGCAAGCCATGACAGACCGTCGCGAACTTGGGATTCGAGTGAAACCGGCACGAGGGGCTCGTCGAGAAGTCTCAGATAGCGGGAGTCGAGCGACTCGCCGGGCGCGCGAACGTCGAGCCACGCACGCACCAGACGCACCCCTTCGACGTATGTGGTCGTGTACGCGCGCCACAACGGGTCCGCCAGAAAACGAACCATTTGCCGCGCGCGGGCCTCGGGGACTAGCAGCCACCTGCACAGATACGCAACCACGTCATCCTGATCCGCACCCCGATCGTGTAGCAGCAGGGCCGCGTCCTGCCGCACCGTGAGCAGGCCGGACGCCGCCGCCTCGACCTTTTCGGACAGTTCGCCGTCCATCCGCAACCCCAGGTCGCCGAGCACCTCCTCCGTCCACCGGCCCCAGCCCGGCCCGACCGCGGCGTGCAGGCCCAGGTCCGCCATGCCCTCGGCCATCAGGCACTGCGGCGTGTTGATCAGGAAGATCGACTGCTCGGCGTGGCCGCGCTTCGCGACCAGCCCGGCCGCCTTGCGGCAGTGCTCGGTGTGGTGGCCCGGGTAGGACTCGTGCGCGACCAGGTGCGGCAGGTTCGACATGCGGTGGCTCAGGTCGGCGTTGATCGCGACCCGGCTGCGGTAGCCGCCCAGGTAGTAGTTGAAGCCGCTCCACGGCTTGTTCGTGACGACCTGGTACTCGACGATCTCCTGCTCGGGCAGCGCGTACTTCTGCCGCACCCGGTCCCTCAGCGCGCTCGACAACGCCTGCACGGCGCCCTGGAGACGGCGCCGGGGCACCTCGTCGTCCGCGCGGAAGTCGCCGAGGCGTTCGGCGAGCGTCCCGGGGCCGTCCAGCACGGCGTTCAGGCTGCGGTGGGCCTGCCGGTACGCGTCCTCGTCGCCGGGGCGGATGCGCACCTGGAAGTACTGGTGGACCTCGTCGACGAACGAGACGGGCTGGCCGTCGAGCTTGCGCGCGGTGCACTCCAACGCCCGCAGGTGCGCGTCGAGGAACTGTTTGCGCTGGTCAGCGAGGTCACTGCCGGGGAGTTCGCGGCGCAGCAGCCGGGCGTGGTCACCCAACGCCCTGGGGTGCAGGCGCGGTTCGTTGTCGACGGCGCGGCTCAGGGCCGGGTCGCCGGTGAACGAGTCGACGAACCCGGACACCAGGCGCCCGAGCCGCAGCCCCAGCACCAGGTACGCGCGCACGAGCTCGTTGGCGTCCATGAGCCGGAGAGCTTAGAGCGTCTACCACAGCGTCTTACTCGCGACCGAATCGTGAATCGACGACCACTCCATCGGGGAATGTTGTTGATCTTGGCGTCACACAATGGGGTCACGCGGGCCGCCAATTGGGATCAACACCTATAGCGTTTCCGCCCGGAGACCCCACCGACTCCGGAGATCCCCGAAGACTCCGGAAATGACGGGGATAACCCGACATGAAGGAGAATCACATGAAGAAGGCTTGTGCCGTGGTGGCTGCTGCCGCCGCGCTGTCGCTCGCGTTCGCCCCGGCCGCCATGGCCGGCGAGGGCCACGGTGGACACCACTGGAAGAACGGCCCCCTGCTGGTTCTGCTCAACGGCAACAACCTGAACGGCACCATCGGCGCCTGCGGCAACAACGTCGGTGTCCTGGGCGGCGCCGTGCCGATCAACTCGCCGTCGATCACCGAGACCTGCGCCGCCGGCGGCATCGTCGACGAGGGCTGATCTCCCTTTGATCCACGTCTGGGGGCGTCATTTCTGGCGCCCCCAGTCGCGTTTTTCCCGCTTTAAACCTTCATGAGGAGAAAAATCGTGCTGAAGAAGGCTGCCGCCGCTCTCGGCGTCGCTGCTGCGTTCGTCGCCATCGGTTCCCCGGCAATGGCCGCCCCCGGCCACCACTGGGTCAACGAGCCGCTGCTGATCGTCGGCAACGCCAACAACCTCAACGGCGTCGTCGGTGCCTGCGGCAACAACGTCGCGGTGCTCGGTGGAGCGGTTCCGGTGAACTCGCCCTCCATCACCGACACCTGCGCCGCCGGCGGCATCGAGGACGGCGACGACTTCGGCCACTACTGGGGCTGATCGTCGTAGCGACGTCAAAGGGGCGCTCACCTTCGCGGTGGGCGCCCCTTCGGCGTTGTGCGGGGGTCCTTCTCAGCCGCCGTAGCGGCGGTGGCGCTTGGCGTACTCGCGCATGGCCCGCAGGAAGTCGGTGCGGCGGAACCCGGGCCAGTAGGCCTCGCAGAACCAGAACTCCGAGTGCGCCGACTGCCACAGCATGAAGCCGGAGAGCCGCTGCTCACCGGACGTGCGGATGATCAGGTCGGGGTCGGGCTGCCCGGACGTGTAGAGGTGCTCGGCGATGTGGTCGACGTCGAGGACCTCGGCCAGCTCCTCGATCGTGCCGCCGCGCTCCGCGTGCGCCTGCAGGAGTTTCCTGACCGCGTCCGCGATCTCCTGCCGGCCGCCGTACGCGACGGCGACGTTGACCTGGATGCCCGTGCGGTTCTTGGTGCGCGCGGTCGCGCTCGCGAGGCGCTCGGCGTGCTCCTTGGGCAGCATGTCGAGGGCGCCGACGTGCCGGACCCGCCACGGCTTGCCGTCCTCGGCCAGCTCGTCGGTGATGTCCGCGATGATGTCGAGCAACGGCGCCAGCTCGTCGTTGTCGCGGCTGAGGTTGTCGGTGCTCAGCATCCAGAGCGTGACGACCTCGACGTTGGCCTCGCCGCACCACTCGAGGAGTTCGAGGATCTTGCGCGCGCCGGCCCGGTGTCCATGTGCGACGTCGGTGAAACCGGCTTCCCTCGCCCACCTGCGGTTGCCGTCGAGGACCACGCCCACGTGCTTGGGCGCCTGGGCGCTCGAGCTCACCTCACGTCGGAGGATCCACTCGTAGAAGTGGATTGCGACGTCTTTCACACGGGTGCGGAGTGCCACGTCCGAACAGCGTACGCCGTGCAAGGTTCATCACTGAGCCGTGGTCGGAAACCTACGGTCGCGTAACCTAGGACCCCGTGACCACTGCGACCGTTCCTCCTCAGCCCGGACTGCGGCCGCGCCTGCGTGGATGGCTGCACTTCTGGTCGTTCATCGCCTCGGTGGCGACAGGCGCGACACTCATCGCTCTCGCGGCGTCCACAGTGTCCGCGCGAGCCGCCCTGGCCACCTCCGTCTACGGCCTGACGGTCCTCGGCCTCTTCGGCGTTTCGGCGTTGTACCACCGCGTGACGTGGAAGTCCGACCGCGTCCGCACGTGGATGAAGCGCATGGACCACTCGATGATCTTCGTGTTCATCGCGGGCACCTACACGCCGTTCGCGTTGCTGGCCATGGACCCCGGCACCGGTTCCACCGTGCTGTGGGTCGTGTGGATCGGCGCGCTGCTCGGCGTGACGCTGAAGCTCGCCTGGCCGCACGCGCCGCGCTGGCTCGGGGTGCCGATCTACATCGCGCTCGGGTGGGTGGCGGTGTTCGTGCTGCCCGAGCTGCTGCACCACGCCGGGGTCGCGGCTCTGGTGTTGTTGCTGGTGGGTGGCGCTTTGTACACCGTGGGCGCGGTGTTCTACGCGACGCGGTGGCCGAACCCGTGGCCGCAGGTGTTCGGGTACCACGAGTTCTTCCACGCGGCGACGGTCGTGGCGGCGATCTGCCACTACATCGCTATTTGGCTCGCGATGTACTCCTGACGTTCCTTACGGTTCGCCCATGCTGCGTGTGGGGTGCCAGATCGTTCGTTGGGTGGACGACGAGTTCGTCGAGGTCCGGCTGACCGATGCCGACGGCACCGACTGGACGCTCGTGGACAAGGCCGCTGTGGTCGGCGACGAGTTCTTCAAGCCCGGTGATCCGCTGCCGTACGCGATCTACCTCGCTTGTGAGGTCGTGCGGGAGGACGGTGACTGTGTCGTCGTGTCCACCGCACGGCCGTGGGGCGTGACGACGGCGGACGGGCAGGGCGAGTTCCGGGTCCGGCGTCGGCAACTGCTCGGTGGCCTGGTGGCCCGGGAGGCGGGCTTCTACGAGACCGCCGACGACATCCGTGCCGCGATGAGCGATGCCCCGCACGACTGGGAGCCGGACGCGCTGCGCTACCTGGGGCCAGGGGAAGCTCGTCGTGATCCCGCTGTCTCACGCGCCCGACCTGCTCGATCCAGGGCGCCGGGTCAAGGAACGCGGTGAGTGGACCGACGGCGTGTGGGTGTGGGACGGCACGCTCGTGCACTACCTGCGCAGATATCACGTGGCCTTGCCCGAGGAGTTCCTCGCGCACATGGCGGCCAACGCGTGGACGGTGCCGCCGATGAGCGACGACGACATGGACGAGCTGTGCCGCCTCAGGTTTCCGTTCTGGGACGGCGGCGTGGCGGCTCCGGTCGTCGAGGCGTGACGACCGGAGCGCCTGAACGTCAGCGGCCGCCGCGGGCCATGTGCAGGACGTCGAGGGCCGCGTCCAGTTGCTCCTCGGTGAGCTTCCCCGGCACGTGGCCGCGTTCCAGCACCACCTCGCGGATCGTCTTGCGCTCCTTCAGCGACTGCTTGGCGATCGACGCCGCCTCCTCGTAGCCGATGTAGCGGTTCAGCGGTGTGACGATGGACGGCGACGACTCGGCGTACTCGCGCATCCGGTCGGCCTGCGGCTCGGTGCCGACGAGGACCTTGTCCGCCAGCAGGCGGGCGACCGCGGCCAGGAGACGGGACGACTCCAGGACGTTGCGGGCGATGACCGGCAGCATCACGTTGAGCTGGAAGTTGCCCTGCGAGCCGGCGAACGCGACGGCGGCGTCGTTGCCGATCACCTGGGCCACGACCATCATCGTGGCCTCGGAGATCACCGGGTTGACCTTGCCCGGCATGATCGAGCTGCCCGGCTGGAGGTCGGGCAGGGCGAGTTCGCCGAGGCCGGTGCGGGGGCCGGAGCCGAGCCAGCGGAGGTCGTTGGCGATCTTGAACAACGCCACGGCGGTCGCGCGGAGCTGGCCGGAGATCTCGACGACGCCGTCCTGGGTGGCCTGCGCCTCGAAGTGGTCGCGGGCCTCGGCGAGCGGGAGGTCGGTGGCGGCGGCCAGTTCGGCCGAGACCAGGGCGCCGAACTCGGCGGGGGCGTTCAGGCCCGAACCCACGGCGGTGCCGCCGATCGGGAGTTCCGCGAGGCGCGGGACGGAGGCCGCGAGGCGTTCCACGGAGTAGCGGACCTGCGACGCCCAGGCGCCCGCCTCCTGGCCCAGCGTGATCGGGACCGCGTCCATGAGGTGCGTGCGGCCGGACTTGACCAGGTCGGACCACTCGGCGGCGCGGGTCTCCAGGACACCGAGGAGGTGTTGCAGCGACGGGATCACGTCGGTCATCACGGCCTCGGTGGCCGCCACGCGCAGGGTCGTCGGGAACGTGTCGTTGGACGACTGCGAGGCGTTGACGTGGTCGTTCGGGTGCACGTCACGGCCCAGGGCGCGGGTGGCCAGGGTGGCGATGACCTCGTTGGCGTTCATGTTCGAGGACGTGCCGGAGCCCGTCTGGAAGACGTCGACCGGGAAGTGGTCGTCCCACTCGCCCGCGGCGACCTCGTCGGCGGCGGCGGCGATGGCGGAGGCCACGTCTTCGTCGAGGACGCCGAGGCGGGCGTTGGCACGGGCGGCCGCCGCCTTGAGCAGACCGAGCGCGCGGATCTGCGCGCGTTCCAGGCCTCGACCGGAAATCGGGAAGTTCTCGACCGCGCGTTGGGTTTGGGCGCGCCACAATGCGTCGACCGGCACGCGGACCTCACCCATCGTGTCGTGCTCGACGCGGTACTCCTGTTCAGACATACCTCCGAGTCTCTATGGTCGATCACAGCACTGCCACCCACCACTGGCAGAAGGGCACCACTCATGGAGCGTGACGTCGACCTCCTCATCGTGGGAGCGGGTCCGACTGGGTTGTTCGCCGCTTATTACGCAGGCTTCCGGGAGATGGACGTCGCGGTCGTGGACGCCCTGCCCGAACCGGGCGGTCAGGTCACCGCGATGTATCCGGAGAAGATGATTTTCGACGTGGCCGGGTTCCCCGCCGTGCGAGGACGTGACCTCGTCAACGGCCTGGTGGAGCAGGCCGGTCAGTTCAAGCCCACCTACCTGCTCGGCCGGCAGGCGCGCACCTGTGAGTCCATTGAGGACGGTCTGCGGATCGGGCTCGCGGACGGGTCCTCGATCACCACGAAGGCCGTGCTGATCACGGCCGGGATGGGCGAGTTCAACCCGCGGCCGCTGCCCGCCGGCGACGGCTGGCTGGGGCGCGGCATGGTGCACTTCGTGCCGGTGCTCGCCGAGCACGCGGGGCAGCACGTGGTGATCGTGGGCGGTGGCGACTCCGCGTTCGACTGGGCGCTGGCGCTGCACCCGATCGCCGCGAGCGTCACGATCGTCCACCGCAGGGCCAACTTCCGCGCGCACGCCGCCACCGTGCGGCAGGTCCGCGAACTCGGTGTCGAGATCATCACCGACGCCGAGGTGCTCGCGTTGCGCGGCGAGCCGCTGTCCGAAGTGGACGTCAAGGTCAAGGGTGGCGACGCGCGGACGTTGCCCGCGCAGACCGTCGTGGCTGCCCTCGGGTTCACCGCCGACCTCGGCCCGATCGAGTCGTGGGGGCTCGAACTCGACCACCGCGCGGTGCTCGTCGACTCCACCATGAAGACCAGGCTCGACCGGGTCTACGCGGCGGGCGACGTGGCCCAGTACCCCGGCAAGGTCAAGCTCATCGCGACCGGCTTCGGGGAGGCGGCGACCGCGGTCAACAACATCGCGGTGGCGCTCAACCCGTCGGCGCACCTGTTCCCCGGGCACTCGAGCGACGGCACCTGACCCCGCGGCGCCGGGGACCGGATCGTGTTCGGCCAGGTGCTGGAAGGTGATCGACGTGCGGAAGCCGACGATCTCCTTGCGATGACTCAGGCGTGGCCGGGTTGCCGGCGGAACGCGGGACCGAGGTGGCAGCGGGGCGGGTGTTGCGTCAGCGGGAGGACAGCGGACCTGCGTAGCCTGACCGGGTAGCACAATTCCTGGGGGGGGGGCTTGTGATTCACGTGTACTGGGCCGACGTGGTGCCGGGCACGCCGTGGTGGGCCGGTCCCATCTCGCGTGCCCAGCGCACCGTGTACTGGCAGCCGTTGTCCGACCTCGTCGAACGCCGCGTCAACGCCGCCGTCGACACCTCGCGCTGGGGTTCGGACGTCCTCGTCGAACTGACCGTGCCCGACCTGATCGTGCCCGACATCGCGGTGCTGCCCGGCTTCGCGGTCGCGCAGCTCGCGTTGCCGGAGGCGCTCAACCGGTCGCGGGACGTCGAACTGGTCGTGGCGGCGCTGGAGGACGGCGTGCACGCGACCGTCGACCGCGTCGCGCGCCGCCTCGGCAGGCCGTACGAGCGCACCCGGACCGAGCCGGGCAACCTGGAGCACCCCCTGCGGCTCAGCACGCTCGCCGGGCGGTTCGGCGGGACTATCGCGCTCGTCGCCCCGCACGCGGGCCTGGACGCGCTGAACGCCGCCGAGGTGCCCTGGGAGGGGTACGAGGGCTGGCGGGTCGTGCGGGCGCACGACGAACCCGCCGGTCGGCCGATGTCCGATGTGGACTTCAGCGCGGTCGACGTGCCGGTGCTGCTGGACAACCTGTCCGCGGACCCGGCGACGGCACTGGTCGTGGCCGGGAAGGAACTCGAACGGCTCACGGGCTGGTTGCCGAACGGTATCGCCGCGCGCGTCTCGGTGATGGGACGCGATGATGGGTGCTGGTGGGCGGCGATCGGCTGAGGAGACGTGGAATGACCCGGTGGAAGCTGGTCGCGGTGCTGACCGCGGTGGCCGCGCTCGGGGGGTGCTCTCCCGCGCAGTCCTGGGCGGTGAAGCTCACGCCGACCGGACTGCCGCAGTTCGTCGACACCGGCTGTGACGCGCCGGCGGTGGCGGACCTGCGGGTCGAGCAGGGCGAGAAGGAGATCTGGCGGCTCGAGTTCGCGCAGCCGGTGAGGATCGGCGAGGTCACCGTCGGCCAGAAGCCGGAGGGCGCGCGGGAGAAGGTCGCCTGGCAGCCGCCGAAGGGCGATCAGCCGGTCCGGCTGTCGGTGCGGCAGGACGACGACACCTCGACCGTCGAGTTCACGCTGGACGCGCTGAAGGACGGCAAGGTCAAGTTCGACGGCGACTACCTCACCACCGACGAGTTCGCCGGGAAGCGCGAGAAGTGCTGACAGGCCCGGCCGCGGACGGACGGGCCTGACAACGGAAACCGTTACGGCAGCACCTGCACCTGCTCGCCGATCATGAGGTTGTCGTAGAACACCAGCGAGGCGTCCGACGGCATGCGGATGCAGCCGTGCGACTGGACCGCGGTGTCACCCTGGTGGAACGCGATACCGGTCGTGGTGAAGTACACCGCGTTCGGCATCGGGCCGTTGTAGGGGACACTCCAGTCGTTCTTCACCTTGCGCAGCACCGAGAACGTGCCCACCGGGGTCTCGTACCCCGGCTTGCCGTGGCTGATGGTCACCGGCCCGTAGCTCACGTTGCCGTTGAAGACCAGCCACGCCTGGTTCGTGTGCTTCTCCAGGCACGCTCCGTTGTAGACGGTGCATCCCGCCTGAGCCTGTGCGGGAACAGCAAAGCCGAGGATCAGGAGCACCGTCGCGATCAGAACTCGCATCTCTCATCACCCCTCAGTGGTGGAGTAGCCACTATGGGGTGACTTCAATCACCGGATTATGGAAGTACCTGGACGCGCTCGCCGGGGAGGAGGTTGTTGTAGAAGACCTCGGAGTCGTTCCAGGAGAGCCGGACGCAGCCGTGCGACTGGGAGTTGAGGTCGCCCTGGTGGAACGCGATGCCGTCGGTGGTGAAGTACACCGCGTTGGGCATCGGGCCGTTGTAGGGGACGCTCCAGTCGTTCTTCACCTTGCGCAGCACCGGGAAGTTGCCCACGGGCGTGCCGAAGCCGGGCTTGCCGTGGCTGATCCGGACCGGGCCGTAGCTCGTCACGCCGTTGGTGACGAGCCAGGCGAGGTTCGTGTGCTTCTGCACGCACGCTCCGTTGTGGACGGTGCAGCCGGAAGCCTGTGCGGGAGCGGTGAAGCTGAGCAGGAAGAGGGCCGCGACGGCCAGGACTCTCATGGCTGATGATCATGAGACCACCTGGACGGTCTCGCCAATCGAAAGGTTGGTGAAGTAGTACTGCGCCGCCTGCGGGTCGAGGTGGATGCAGCCGTGCGACGGCACGTCCAGCTCACCCTCGTGGAACGCGATGCCGCTCTCGGTGAAGTAGGTCGACCACGGCATCGGCGCGTTGTACGGCCGGCTCCACTCGTTCTTCACCTTGCGCAGCACCGGGAAGTTGCCGAGCGGCGTCTCGAAGCCCTTGCGGCCGTGCGTGATCGGCACCGGCCCGAAGACGATCTTGTCGCCGCGCACGACCCACGACTGGTTCGTCGACAGCTGGATGCAGGCGCCGTCGCTGATCGAGCACGGCGTGGGCTTCACGACGGGCGGCGGAGGCGGCGGGGTCTCCGAAGACGGTGCCGTGGAGGACGGCGCAGTGGAGGACGGTGGGGTCGAGGACGACAGCACCGAGGACGACGAAGGTGGGCCTGACGTGGGGGTTTCCGCCTGCACGGAACTCTGTGCGCACCCCGCGAGCGACATCAACGCAACCGCTGCGACCACCATCCGCACGGCCCACCCCCTGGTCGTTCCATCCCTTGCCGAAGTAGACGACCGGAGGATCACCCGGGTTGCACAGCGGAGGCCCGCCTCCCATAACGGTTGGGAGACGGGCCTCGGAGTGCGTTACCGGGCTACCGGACTCAGACGGTGCCGGCGTACTGGCTGATCCACGAGCGGAAGTACGGGACGTCCACGTAGATCGACGGAGCGGTCGCGCAGGTCGCGCCGCCACCGGAACGGCTGGTCGCGCCGATGAGCTCCCAGCGGCCACCCACGGACTTCACCTGCGGGCCACCCGAGTCGCCGTAGCAGGCGCCCTTGTTGCCACCGGTGTTGTTGGTGCAGATCTCCGACGCGGCGCTGATGCCGGCGCAACGGCTGTCCGTCACGATCGACGTGTTCAGCTCCTGCAGGGTGACGGGAGCGCCACCGCAGCCGCGGGTCGGGCAGGTCTGGCCCCAGCCGATGATGCGGGTGGCGGTGCCGACCGCGCCGGACGACGCCGACACGGCCGCGGGGGCCTGGCTGACCGAGGTGTTGAGCTGCACGAGCGCCAGGTCGGCGGACGGGTGCGTCACGATCCGGGACGCCCCGGTGGTGGTGCCGCCGCTGGTGCGGTTGGTCGTGCCGATCCGGGTGCGGATCGACGCGGCCGACGAGCCCTGGACGCAGTGCTTCGCCGTCACGACCCAGTTGGCCTTGATCAGCGTGCCGCCGCAGAAGTGGCTGCCGGAGGTGCTCTGCAGGGAGACCATCCAGGAGTAGACCTGCGAGGCGTTGGTGCCACCGACGATCATCGGCGAGACCTCGCCGTCGGCGGTGGGAGCCGGTGCCGCGGCCGCAGCGGTGACCGTGGCGAGCAGGGCGCCCGCGGCCACGACGATTGCGGAGAACAACGAACGTGCCCTCATCGTTGAGTTTCCTTTCCTGAACCCGGCGCAGGGTTGCCGGGGTCAGGAGGGAAGTTATGGACGAAGGTCACACTGTCACTAGGGTCACTCGTCTGGTTACCGAGCGTTCACAGTTCACAGTGAATGGGACGATTACGGCAAAGGTTGCTGAACGTCCTCGGGCAGGTCGAAGTCGACCGAGGCGTATTCGCGCAGCTTGTGGAGGCTGTGGAAGCCGTCGATCATGCGGACCGTGCCGGACTTCGAGCGCATGACGATCGACTGGGTCGTGCAGCCGCCCGCGCGGTAGTGCACGCCGCGCAGGAGGTCACCATCGGTCACACCGGTCGCGCAGAAGAAGACGTTGTCACCCGAAACGAGATCGTTCGTGGTGAGCACGCGGGACAGGTCGTGGCCCGCGCCGATCGCCTTCTCGCGCTCCTCGTCGTCCTTCGGCCACAGCCGGCCCTGAATGGCGCCACCGACGCACTTGAGCGCCGCCGCCGCGATGATGCCCTCGGGGGTACCGCCGATGCCCACGAGCATGTCCACACCCGACGTGGGGCGCGCGGCGGCGATCGCACCGGCCACGTCGCCGTCGGAGATGAAGTGGATGCGCGCACCGGCCTGGCGCACCTCCCGCACGATGCTCTCGTGCCGGGGCCGGTCGAGGATGCACACGTTCACGTCGGAGACGTCGCTGTGCTTGGCCTTCGCGACGCGCCGGATGTTCTCGGCGAGCGGCGCGGTGATGTCGATGACGTCGGCCGCCTCCGGGCCCACGGCGAGCTTCTCCATGTAGAACACGGCGGACGGGTCGAACATGGCGCCGCGCTCGGCGACCGCGAGCACCGCCAGCGCGTTCGGCATCCCCTTGGCCATCAACGTGGTGCCGTCGATCGGGTCGACCGCGACGTCGCACTCGGGGCCCTCGCCGTTGCCGACCTCCTCGCCGTTGAACAGCATGGGCGCCTCGTCCTTCTCGCCCTCGCCGATCACCACGACGCCTCTCATCGAGACGGTGTGGATGAGCTTGCGCATCGCGTCGACGGCCGCGCCGTCACCGCCGTTCTTGTCGCCGCGCCCCACCCACCGGCCCGCGGCCATCGCCGCAGCCTCGGTGACGCGCACGAGCTCCAATGCCAGGTTCCGGTCGGGGGCTTCGCGACGTCGTTCCGCGGGGGTGTTCACCATTGCGCGCCTCCATGCGACTACTCAGCGTGCCGGATTTTGTGATCGGCAACTGAATCCTTGCACGGGATCACGCGTCCGAAACGTCCTCCTCGACGACAGCCAGAGCTGCATCGATTCGCTCGCGCGCACCGGCGAGATGCTGCTCACACGTCTTGGCGAGCGCCTCGCCGCGTTCCCACAGCGAGAGGGAGTCCTCCAGCGACAGGCCACCGGCCTCGAGCTTGCGGACCACCTCGACCAGCTCGTCGCGGGCGGCTTCGTAACCGAGTGTTTCCGAACTCACGCGGATTGACTCCTCAGACGGCTCAGCACGGTCGCGACGGCCAGGTCGTAGCCGACCAGCGCCTCCGCGAACTCCTCGCCGTCACCCTCTCGCACCGCCTCGTCGATGAGCGCCTCGGCCTCCGCGACGCGCCGGTACTGCACCGTGCCGGCGGTGGCCTCGCTCAGGTCGTGCAACGTCAGGACCAGCGTGCGGCGGCTCGGGGTGTCGCAGTCGCCCACCATCGCCGTCCAGCACTCCGACGCGGCGCGGTTCGCCGCCTCCGCCAACGTCTGCAGACCGGTCCCGCAGGAACCCGCAGCCTCCAGGGTGAGGGGCAGGAACACGGCATCACGCATCATCGGTACCTCCCCCTTCCTCACTGGTGACGATCGCCCGCACTGCTCCGTCAACGACGCGCACCCGCAGCTGTGTTCCGCTCGGCGCGTCCGCCACCGAGCGCAACACGCCGTCAGGCCCGTCAGGTGTGACGAGTTGCACAACGGCGTATCCGCGGGCCAGCGTGGCGGCTGGTCCGAGGGTCGTCAAGCGGGCTTTGGTCCCCGACAGGTGGACGTCTTCCCGATCGAGTCGTTGCGTGATGGCCCTGCGACCCTGGTCGCGAAAACGCTTCACTTCTTCGGAACGGCGCTCCAGTGGGCCGTGAGGGTCCGAAAGTACTGGTCGGGACCTCAACGCGTCGAGCAGTTTGCGTTCTCGATCAACCCAGCCGTGCAGCGCGCGCCGGCCGCGATCGCGCATCTGGCGAACGCGTTCACTCTCCTCAGCGACATCCGGAACCACCCGTTTGCCAGCGTCGGTCGGCGTCGAACATCGCACGTCAGCGACGTGGTCGAGCAGCGGCGTGTCCGGTTCGTGGCCGATCGCGGACAGCACCGGCGTGCGGCACTGGGCGACCGCGCGGCACAGGGCCTCGTCGGAGAACGGCAGCAGGTCCTCCACGCTGCCGCCGCCGCGGGCGATGATGATCACGTCGCACTCGGGGTCGCGTTCCAAAGTGGACA
This sequence comes from Lentzea sp. NBRC 102530, assembly GCF_030269365.1. GTDB lineage: Bacteria > Actinomycetota > Actinomycetes > Mycobacteriales > Pseudonocardiaceae > Lentzea. The sequence continues at coordinate 107,425 of NZ_BSTF01000013.1, read as the reverse complement.
GCGCGGTCATCACCTGGGTCACCGCGGTCGGGCCCTGCACGGCGACGTTGATGACGCGGAAGTGCGCGCCGGGCCATCGGTTCCGCGCGTTCGTGAGCACGTCGCGCTCGGCCGCGGACGCCCGTCCGGTGATGAGGCCGATCTTGCCCGGCAGGAACGGGGGACGGCGCTTGCGACGCGGGTCGAACAGGCCCTCGGCGTGCAGCAGCTTGCGCAGCCGTTCGATGCGCGCCAGCAGTTCGCCGATGCCGACCGCGCGGATCTCGTCCGCGCGCAACGACAGCGTGCCCCGGTTCGGGTAGAAGCTGATCTTGCCGTGCACGATGACGCGGCTGCCTTCGGTGAGCTGCAGCTCGCGCACCAGCGACGAGTTGGCGGTGATCGACATCGACATGTCGACGCTCGCGTCGCGCAGCGTCAGGAACGCCGTGGAGCTGCGCGCGTTGAGCTGCGTGACCTGGCCCTCGACCCAGACGTCGCCGAGCCGGTTGATCCAGTCGAGCAGCTTGCGGGCGACCGTCCGCACCGGCCAGGGGTTCTCCGGCGTGGATTTTGCTTCACTCACGATTGCGCTTTGACCGTCGCGATCCGCCGGTTGAGCATGCCCACGAACTCCGGCCGTGCCTCGTGCGCCTTCTCGTAGCTCAGGAGCTCCTCGAGCTGCGCCACGCCGAGGTTGCGCAGGCGGGCGCGCAGCTGCGCGATCGACAGCTCGTCGTAGGCCGGCAGGAAGCCGGGCACCTCGGCGACGATGGCCCGTTCCTCCTCCTCCCACGGGTCGTCCGCCAGGGCGTCGACCGGGGGAGTTTCCTGAGAAGTCGTGACGGGCGTCTCGTCCTCGTCGAAGGTCGCCCACTCCGGTTCTTCCTCGGCGGGCCTCAGTCCGGAGAGGACGTCGTCGCCCTTGATGGCGAGTTCGGTCACATGCTGCTGCACGCGCATGGACAGCTGCATCGCCTCGCTGACCACCGTCAACGGGAGTCCGGCGAGCTGCTGGGGCAGCCTGCGGGCCTGTTCGAGGGCGGTCACCGCGAGGCCGGCGGCGACGCGAACACCCAAAGGCAGTGGCTTCATGGTCCTAAGCCTGCCGCAACCGCGTCTGAAATGCCTAGGAACGCAACTGGGTACCCTGGAGCCATGCCCAAGCGAGTCCTGTTGGCGAAGCCGCGTGGTTACTGCGCGGGCGTTGATCGTGCCGTCGAGACGGTCGAGCTCGCCCTCGAGAAGTACGGCGCACCTGTCTACGTGCGCAAGGAGATCGTCCACAACAAGTACGTCGTGGAGACGTTGTCCGATCGCGGCGCCATCTTCGTCAACGAGACCGACGAGGTTCCTGAGGGTGCGCTCGTGGTGTTCTCAGCGCACGGCGTGTCGCCCGCGGTGCACGCGGAGGCCGAGCAGCGCTCGTTGCGCACGATCGACGCCACCTGCCCGCTGGTGACGAAGGTCCACAAAGAAGCGGTGCGCTTCGCCAAGGAGGACTACGACATCCTCCTGATCGGCCACGAGGGGCACGAGGAGGTCGAGGGCACCGCCGGTGAGGCGCCGGACCACGTCCAGCTCGTCGACACCGCCGAGGACGCCGCGAACGTCCAGGTGCGCGACCCCAACAAGGTCATCTGGCTGTCCCAGACCACGCTGTCGGTCGACGAGACGATGGTGCGCGTGCGGCAGCTCAAGGACCGCTTCCCCGAGCTGCAGGACCCGCCGTCCGACGACATCTGCTACGCCACCTCGAACCGCCAGACCGCGGTGAAGACGATGGCGCCGTCGTGCGACCTGGTGCTGGTCGTGGGCTCCAAGAACTCCTCCAACTCGGTCCGGCTGGTCGAGGTCGCGCTGCAGCACGGCGCCAAGGCCTCGTACCTGATCGACTACGCCAAGGAGGTCGACCTGGCGTGGCTCGAGGGCGTCGAGACCGTCGGCGTCACGTCGGGCGCGTCCGTGCCGGACCTGCTGGTGATGGAACTGCTGAAGTTCCTGGAGACGCACGGCTTCGGCGAGGTCGAGGAGATCACGACGGCGAACGAGCGCATCACGTTCTCGCTGCCGCGTGAGCTCCGCAAGGACCTCGTCCGCTAGTCCAAGGCCTTCTCGGCGTCGAGCGGCCAGACGGTCATCGCGTCCGCCCCCGCGGACACCACAGCGGTGCCGTCCGGCCGCCACGCCAGGTGCGTGATCGGCTGGCTGTGGCCGCGCAACGACGCCCACAGCGACCTGGTGCCGACATCCCAGACGATCACGTCGCTGTCCCTGGCGCCGCTCGCGAGGCGTTGTCCGTCAGGGCTGAACTCCAACGCCGTCACCGCTTGCGTGTGGCCGCGCAGTTCGCCGATCCGCTGCCACGTCGTGGCGTCCCACAGCACGATGAGGCCGTTGTCGTCCGCGCTCGCCAGCACCTTGCGGTCCGGTGACATCGCCAACGCGCGCACGCTTTTCTTGTGCGGGCTGGGCAACGCCGTCTCGTCGTACGTCGTCGTGTCGCGTGCGCTGATGCCGCCGTCCTCGCGGCCGATCAGGATCTCGTTGTCGTTCCTGCCGAACACGGCGGAAGTCCGCTGACCCCAGGACAGGCCGCCGATCAACGTCGGCCGCACCCGGTCGACGGGCCACAGGCCGTCCGGCACCTCACCGCCGACCGTGAGCACCGTCCGGCCGTTGAACTCGAGCGCCACCGGCAGCGCGCCCTCGCTGCGCACGCCGATCGCCCACTGGGGGCTGACCGGCTTGCCCGTCACCACGTCCCGCACCGCGAACGGCTCGCTGGTCGCGACGAACCGGCGGTCGGGGCTGAAGCGGGCCATCCAGTTCTGCGCCACCCCCGTCTCCAGCCTCTGCGTGACGCGCAAAGCGTTGTCCCGCCGTTCGATCACACCTTCGCTGTCGATCGTGAGCACCGTGCCGTCGGCATCCGTCGCGAGTGCGCGCACCGCTTTGTTCGTCGCCCGGGGGATCGCCGCGGCGGGCCAGAACCGCATCTTGTGCTGGGACAGGATCGCGAGCGACCCGTTCGGGGCGTAGGTCACGCTGTTCACGGGTTCGCCGACCGCGAGCGTGGCGAGGGTGGTGCTGCGCGCGACGTCCCACAGCCGCACCCGGCCGTCGTGGCCGGCGATGACCAGCGTCCGCTGGTCGGGGCTCAGCGTGATGGACGTGACGGGGCCGCCGGTGTGGCTCGGTGGTGTCGCGATGATCGCGCCCGTGGTGACGTCGCGGATCTGCACGAGACCCTCGTCGGTGGAGACCGCGGCCTGCTTGGCGCCGGGCAGCAGGACGACCCGGTGGACGAAACCGGACCCCAGCGCGAAGCCGCCGACGCGGTGCCGCGTGGTCATGTCCCACACGTCGACCGAGCCGCTGGACGCGACCGCGAGCATCTCGTCCCGCATCGAGAACGGGCCGGTGATCTGCCCGACGGGCAGTTCGTCGAGCTTCCGCTTCGTGGCGATGTCGTAGGTGGTGCCGCCGACGAGGAGCGACTTGTTGTTGTTCAGGAAGCGCACGCCCATAGGCCGTGAGGTCGTCACGAACAGCACGGGCTCGGCGTTCGGCGCCCGCAGGGAGATGCGGCCGAAGCCGTCGGAGATCGCCAGCGTGCCGTCGTCCGCGACGTCCCAGCCGAAGATGTAGGTCGCTTCGCTCTTCGGGATCGCCTTGATGCGCTTGAAGGTCGTGGCGTCGTGCACGTCGAAGCCGCTGTTGCCCGCGAGCACGATGGTGTCGCCGGTGAAGCCCATGCTCCACGCGCCGTTGTGCTCCAGCGCGCGACTCGTGTCGAGGGTGAGCTCGTCGCCCCTGGACTTGGCCGCGGCCACGCTGATCACCCGGCCGCGCGCCTCGGCGGTGGGGTAGGTCCGGTACGCCTCGGCCGCGGTCTGCGCGGCCCGTTCCGGATCGGTGGTCTGCAACGACTCGGACAGCTCCGCCAGTTGCTGCGACTTGCGCACGAGTTCAAGGCGGTCGACCTCACCGCGCTGCTGCACGGCCGCGACGGTGGTGGCCGTGGTGGCGAGCAACAGCGCGGACAGGCCTGCCGCCACCCAGCGCAGTCTCCTGGCCTTGCGGCGGTGCAGGGCCTGGGAGGTGCTCAGGAACTCGCGTTCGGTGCCGGTCAGCTCGGGCCGGGCGCGGGTGAGCCACTCGGTGGTCTCGGCGAGCCTGGTGGCGCGGTAGAGCGAGTCGGGGTCGCGGCCCAGTTCCTGCCACGTGCGGGCGGCGTCGGTGAGCCTGCGGTGCGTCCGGAGGCCTTCGCGGTCCTCGTCCAGCCAGGCGCGCAGGCGGGGCCAGGCGCGGAACAACGCCTCGTGGGTGATCGCGACGGTGTGTTCGTCGACGGTGATCAGCCTGGCGTCGGCGAGGGTGTCGAGGACCTCCTCCCCGACGACCTCCTGCCGTGCGATCGAACGCCGCGTCTCGTTGCCGCTCAGGCGGAGCAGGAGTTGCCGGGCGAGGCGTTGCTGCTCGTCGTCCAGGCTCGCGAACGCCGCCTCGGCGCTCTGGGCGAGCGCGCCCTGGATGCCGCCCGCCGCCTGGTACCCGGCGAGCGTGAGCGTGTTGCCGCGCCTGCGGTGCCACGTCTCGAGCAGCGCGTGCGACACGAGCGGCAGCACCCCGCTGCGTCCCGCCGCCTCGGCCACGAGCGTGGTGAGCAGGGCCGTCTCGACCGTGCAGCCGACCGTCGCCGCGGGCTGGGTGATCGCGCGGCGCAGTTCGTCGGGGGTCATGGTGCCGAGCAGCACCTGGGCGTCCGTCAGGGCCTCCGCGAGCCGCGGGTACCGCGCGCAGTGCGGGTAGAAGTCGGACCGGACGGCGATCACGCGGCGGCAGCCGGCGGTCAGCAGGGCGTCGAGGAACGCCTGCCGTTGCACCTCGTCCTCGCAGAGCGTGAACAGCTCCTCGAACTGGTCGACGACCAGCAGGTCCGGGCCCTGGTGGAGGGCGTCGGCGATGGCCGCGTCCGGGTCGGGGCCGGGCGTGCAGACCACGGCGTTCGTGAACTGCGCCGCCACGCCCGCTCGCAGCAGCGACGACTTGCCCTCGCCGGACGCACCGAACACGGCCAGGAACGGCTGCCGTTGCAGTCGGTCGACCAACGTGTGTGTGAGCGCTTCACGGCCGAAGAAGCGGTCGGCGTCGTCACGCGTGAACGGCGTCAGGCCGACGTACGGCGACGGCCCGTCGAGCGAGCGGCTCTGCGCCAGCGTGACGGCGAGGTCGTGCCAGCGCTGCTCCCACCCGGCCTCGTCGCCGTGGCACGCGCGGACGTACGCGAGCGTCACGTCGAGTCCCGGCAGCTTCCGGCCGCCCGCCGCGTCGGACAGCGTGCTCGCCGAGAAGTGCGCGCGCCGGGCCAGTTCCCGGTAGCTCGGCTTCCCCGCGTCGGTCCGCAACCGGCGCAGGTCCGCGGCGAACTGCAGCAGCGGACCGTCGCCCTCGTCCAGTGGACGTTCTCCCCTAGGCATCGCACTCATGTTCGCAGAATGCGTGCTGGTCAGGGCGTTGTTGTGCGGGATCCGTTGTACGGCGTTCGAGGGTCCGACGGCGAACAACCAGCCCAGCGCGGCGAGCGCCTTGTCGACGTCGAGCTGCCATACGAGGAGGGCCGCTGAGACCACCGCACGGCCGTTGGGCATCCACGCGACGTGCGTGACGCCCTCGGCGTGACCGCGCAAAGTCGCCTACGCCTGTGTGGTGTTCACGTCCCAGACGACGGTCTTGTCGTTGCCGCCGCTCGCGATCCGTGGCTTGCCTCGCCGGACGCTCACAACACGGCCAGGAAGTCGTGCGTCTCCAGGCGGTGCTTCAGGGCGTTGGTGAGTTTTCGCGGCCGAAGAAACGGTCCGCGTCCTCTCTCGTGAACTCGCTCAGGCCTGGGCACGGCGAAGGGCTGGTCTTCGAGAGGGTGCAGCTCTCGTCGACCTCGTGCCAGCGTTGCGTCCACGCCTGGTCGTCGCCGCCGCACGCGCGTACGTAGGGGAGCGTGACGTCCAGGCCGGGCAGTTCGCGGCCGCCGGTGGCATCGGACAGCGTCGGGACGGAGAAGTGCGCGCGTCTGGCGAGTTCGCGGTAGGTCGGGGTGCCCGCGTCGGCGCGGAGTCGGCGCAGATTCCTCGCGAACCGCGGCAACGGGCTGTCGCCCTCGTCCAGTGGACGTTCTCCCCCAGGCATCGCACTCATGCCGGCAGAGTGCTGCTGTGCTTCCCCGAAGTTGTTCCGACCTCGTTGTTCGCGGTTGGGGGAGTGGCCGCGAACAACGCTCTAGCGGTCGTCGCGGGGCGGGCGGGGCCTGCGCTGGCCCGCCGGACGCTCGCCGCGGGCACCGTCCGGGCGGGGACGGCGGGCGGGCGCGCCCTCGGGACGCGGGCGGCGCGGGCGGTCGTCGTCGGGACGCTCGGCGCGCTCCGGGCGGGGGCGGCGCGGGCGGTCCTCACGCGCGACGTCCTCGTCGGCGTCCTCACGCGGGCGGCGGACCGGCTTGGAACGTTCCCTGATCTCGGCCTTGGCCTCGCGGACCTCGTCCTTGGACGGCCGGTTCGGGTCCTTCTGCAGGAAGATCCGCAGGATGCCGAGGCCGACCGTGACGACGGTGGTGACGGCCATGACCGGGAAGCTGTCGATCAACGGCTTGCCCAGGCCGAGCGCCATGGCGGACAGGCCGCCCTTCTGGACGCCGCCGGTGAGCAGCACGAGCGTCGGCACGGTCGCGGCGAGGACCAGCGGCGGCTGCACCATCGGCCCGAAGAGGCTGCGGCGCTGCACCAGCACGATCGCGGCCAGCGCGCCCGCGAAGAACACGACGTTGAACGTCCAGCCGACGGTCTTGCTGGAGTTGATGTCGATGAAAGCGCCGATGAACGCCGGGACCAGGGCGGCCAGGATGGCCGCCCACCAGGGGATGCCCTTGAACTCGCCGAAGAGGGCCCGGTAGTTCCACGGCACCGCGTCGTAGTCTTCGACGTCGTCATCGAAGGCCGCTGAACGCTCGCGCAACTCACTCACGACGCACACGGTAGCCGTTCGGCCATTCGGTGTTCGTCAGTCCGTTCGTTTCTCACCCAGAAGCAACCTGCGGACACAGTGCGTGCGTTTTAAGCGGACTGTTCGTCAGCCCTTCGGACGAGAGGAAGGGGCGTGGGCGTGGCGGAGGCGTCCGTCAACGGCTCCACGCTCGCCCGGAAACCCTCCAACGCCTCCAGTTCGCGGCGGCGTGCGCTCAGGAACCGCTGCAGGTGCGTGGTGGAGAGGTTGACGGCCTCGATGGCGCTGTCGGCGGCCCGGTTCGCGCGCCCGGCGGACAGCCTGACCTGCTCGACGTCCTCGGCCAGCGCGCGTTCGGTCACCGCGAACATCGCGCTCGACGCGATCACCGCGAACCCCGTCGGGCCGCACAGGAAGACGCGCCGGTCGAGCAGCCAGCGCAGCAGTTCGGGATCGGTGTCGAGCGCCGCGACGACCGCGCCGTCGTTGGGGACGAACATGATCGTGCCGTAGATGGCGTCGGCCCAGCGCTGGTAGCCCTTGCCGGCCAGTTCGGCGGCCCGCGAACGGATGTTGCGCACGTGCACGCGGAGCGCGTCCTGGCGTTCCTGCGGATCGTCCGTCTCGACGGCCTCTGCCCAGGTGGCCATGGACATCTTCGAGTCGACCGGGACCGCGCGGCCGCCGCCGACGTTCAGCACCATGTCCGGCCGGACCGCGCCGCCACCCGCCACGTCCGTCTGCAGCGTGTAGTGGAGGTTTTCCCTCAGACCGAGTGCGCGCGCCGTTTCGACGAGGACCTGTTCGCCGAGTTCGCCGCGTCCGCTCACGCTGGAGAACGCCACTTCGTAGCGCTGGAGCGCTTGCTGCTGGGAGTCGTAGCGCGCGCGTTCAGTGCTGATGGCTGCCAACGCTTCGTCGGTGCGCCGGACGCTGTCCTGGTACAGGCGCCAGACGAACAGCAGCGCCCCGGCGCTGACGAGCGCCAGGACGATCAGGGCGGTGATGATCACTGCGGTCACGGCACCGATGATGCTCCCCCAGAGATGTTGAACTCGATCGGGTGACACGCCGGGAACCCTCCCGGAGATTTGTCAGACCCCGTCTCTACGGTTGGTCCCATGCGACTCCTGCACACCTCCGACTGGCACGTGGGGCGGACGTTCCACGGCCGTGACCTGCTCGTGGAGCAGGAGTCGGTGCTGAGCGGCCTCGCTGACCTGGTGTCTTCCGAGAAAGTCGACGTCGTGGTCATCTCCGGCGACCTGTACGACCGCGCGGTGCCCTCGGCGGACGCGGTGGCGTTGTGCGCGCGGGTGCTCATGCGGATCCGGGCCGCCGGAGCGCGGATCGTGATCACCCCGGGCAACCACGACTCGGCGGCGCGGATCGGGGTGTTCGGCGAGTTCGCCGCGGCGGGCGGGCTGCACCTGCGCACGCAGATCTCGTTGCTGGACAAGCCCGTCGAGTTGGCGGACGAGCACGGTCCGGTGGCGGTGTACGGGATCCCGTTCCTCGAACCGGAACCGGCGCGGCACGTGCTCGGGGTGGCGGACAAGGGGCACGCGCCCGTGCTCGGCGAGGCCATGCGGCGGATTCGCGCCGACCTGGCGTCGCGGGATGCCCGTTCGGTGGTGCTGGCGCACGCTTTCGTGACCGGAGGGGCGCCTTCGGAGTCCGAGCGGACCATCGCGGTGGGCGGTGTGCAGGACGTGTCGATGCAGGTGTTCGCGGGCGTCGACTACGTGGCCCTGGGGCACCTGCACGGGCCGCAGACCCTGGCGGAGAACCTGCGCTACTCGGGTTCGCCGCTGGCGTACTCGTTCTCCGAGGCGCGGCACCGCAAGTCGGTGTGGCTGGTGGAGCTCGACGCCGGTGGGCTGGTCGGCGTGGAACGGCGTGATCTGCCGGTGCCGCGGCAGCTGGCGGTGGTGTCGGGAACGCTGGCCGAGGTGCTGGAGGATCCGGCGCACACGCCGCTGGAGGACCACTTCCTGTCGGTGGTGCTGACGGACCAGGTGCGCCCGATGGACGCGTTGCGGCAGCTGCAGAAGCGCTTCGAGCACGCGGTGCACGTGGAGTGGCGGCCCGAGCAGGGCCTGCAGCACGACATGACCTACGCGGAACGGGTGCGCGGCCGTTCCGACGAGGAAGTGGCGTGCTGCTTCGTGTCGGACGCGCGCGGCTCCGAGCCGACGGCCGCAGAGCAGGCGTTGTTGCGCGAGGCGTTCGCGTCGGTGGCGAGGGAGCAGGAGCAATGAGACTGCACCGCCTGGAGCTGACGGCGTTCGGGCCCTACCCGAAGCCCGAGGTCGTCGACTTCGACGAACTGGGCGCGGACGGCCTGTTCCTGCTGCACGGCGACACGGGCGCGGGCAAGACGACGCTGCTCGACGCGGTGGCGTTCGCGCTGTTCGGCCGTGTCCCGGGTGCACGCGGTGACGTGAAGAAGCTGCGCTGCGAGTACGCCGACCCCGAGGTGCCGACGGAGGTGTCGCTCGAACTCACGGTGCAGTCGCGGCGGTTCCGGATCGTGCGCTCGCCGGAGTTCGACCGCCCGAAGAAGCGCGGCGGCGGCTTCACCACCCAGCCCGCCAAGTGCAGCCTGACGTGGCTCGAGGGCTGGGACGGCGAGGGCATCACCCGCATCGACGACGTGGCCCGCGCCGTCGAGGACATGCTCGGCATGTCGTACGAGCAGTTCTTCCAGGTGGTCCTGCTGCCGCAGGGCGAGTTCGCCCGCTTCCTCCGCTCGGACACCGCCGAACGCGAGGTGCTGCTGGAGAAGCTCTTCGGCACCGAGCGCTTCCTCGACGTCGAGAAGTGGTTCCGCGACAAGCGCGTGGCCGCCGGCCGAGTGCTGGAAGAACGCCGCAGGGGCGCCGACGAGCTGCTGCACCGCGTGGCCGAGGCGGCCGCCGCCGAACCGTCCGGCGAACCGGGCTGGCTGGAATCGGTGCTGGACCGCCTCTGTGCGGCCGTGAGCGAGGCACGCACGCTCTCGGAGGAGACGGCGGGCGTGGCCGACGGCGCCGACGCGCTGCTGGCCCAGGCGCGCGTGCACGCCGACCAGGTCCGCCGCGTGCGCGAAGCCCACGACCTGCTGGCGAGGGTCGAAGCCGCCGACTCGGCGTCGTGGTTCGCCGAACGCGACGCGGCCCGCCGAGCCGTCCCGGTGGTGCCGGCCCACGGCGAGATCGCGAAACTCCAGCAGTCCTACGAGTTCGCCGTCCGCGACGAGGCCCGTGTAGCCGAGTCGGTGCACCGACTCGGCTACACGGGCACGTCGTTGCGCGAGGACGCCGAGCGCTACCGGGAGGAGGCGGGCGGCCTGGGCGAGTTGGCCGCCGAGGCCGAACGCCAGCAGGCCGACGTCCGCCGCCTCTCCGTGCTGAAGAACTCCTCGCACCAGGTGGAACGCCGCCTGCTGGCCCTGAACGCCGACCTGGAGGTGCTGCCGGAACGCCTGGCCCAGTGCCGCCTGCAACTGGACCAGGCGGTGGAAGCCTCAGCGCGCCTGGAATCCCTGAAGGCCCGCTCCGACGCGGCGCTGGCGTTGCCCGAGGCCGTGAAAGCGTTGGAGCGCACCAAGAAAGAGCTCCACGAGGCCATCGACGTCCACCAGAAGGCGAAGGACGTCCTCCAGCAGGTCCGCCACCAACGCCTGGAGAACATGGCCATCGAACTGGCCGGCGCCCTGAAACGGGGCAAGCCCTGCGCGGTCTGCGGCTCCCCGTCCCACCCCCACCCGGCGCAGCCGATGCTGGGCGGCGTGGACGCCGACGACGAGGACTCGGCGTCTGCCGAGGAACAGTCGGCCCTGGACCGCCGCAACGAGGCCGAACGCTCCGCCCACGCCGCCGAACTCCGCATCCAGGCCTGCTGGGAAGCCCTGGGCTCGGACGAGCCCGCCGTCGCCATCGCCGAGTACCGCGGCGCGTCGGAGCTGGCCCGCACCCGCTCGCAGCGCCAGACCGAGTTCGTGGGCCTCGAAGCCAAGAGCCGCGAACTGGGCGCCGAGAAGGCCCAGGTGGAACAGGACCTGGTCGTCCTGCGCACCGAACACACGTCGCTGGTGACCGTGGTGGAGCAACGAGGCGCCCGCCTCGACAAGGCCCGCGGCGACCACGAGGACGTCCTGACCCGCCGCGACCACCTGCTGCGCGTCTCCAAGGCGCTGGTCGAACTCGCCGACCGCCGTGCCGCGCGCGACGCCGCTCTCGGCCGGGTGGAGGAGCAACAGGCCCTGGTGGCGGCGTTGGCCGCCGAGGCGGGTTTCCCGGACGTCGACGCTGCTCTGGCCGCTGCCCGCCCGGCGGTGAAGCTGCAGGCGCTGGACGAGCGGATCGCTGCTTGGGAACGCGCGCGTGCCTCGGCGCTGGCGACGCTGGAGGAGCTGGACGGGGTCGACCCGGCCTCGTCGGTGGACGTCGGCGAGGTGTCCGCCGCAGCCGCGGCGGCTCGTGCCGCGGCTTCCGCCGCGGCCACCGGCTTGGCGCAGGCTCAGGCCGCGTTCGAGCGGGTCGGGCAGTTGGCGGCCCGGTTGCGTGCGGAGTGGAAGTCGCTGGAGCCGCTGGAGGCCACCTACGCCGAGCTGGACGCGTTGACCGACGTGATCAACGGCCGCGGGCAGAACTCCAAGAAGATGACCTTGCGGTCGTACGTGCTGGCGGCTCGCCTCGAAGAGGTCGCCGTCGCCGCCTCTGCCCGGCTGCACCGGATGAGCCAGGGGCGGTACAGCTTCGTGCATTCCGACTCGGCCGGTGCCCGCGGTACCCGCGGTGGGCTGAACCTCGACGTGCTGGACGACTACTCGGGGCGGGCTCGGCCGGCCAAGACCCTGTCCGGCGGGGAGTCGTTCCTGGCTTCGCTGTCGCTGGCGCTCGGGCTGGCCGACGTGGTGGCCAACGAGACCGGCGGGGCCTTGCTGGACACGCTGTTCGTGGACGAGGGGTTCGGCACGTTGGACTCCGACACCTTGGACATCGTCATGAACACCTTGGACGAACTGCGCGCCGGCGGGCGGGTCGTCGGGCTCGTGTCCCACGTGGAGGAACTGCGGCAGCGGATTCCCACCCGGTTGAGGGTGCGCAAGGCGCGTTCCGGATCCACGCTGGAGGTCTCGCTCGGTTAGGCCCCGTCCCGCAAGTCTCGTCGGGCGAGAGCGGCGGCCGAGGTCCCTTCGGGACTCTCGTCCGTGTCTCCCACCTGACGAACTTGCAGGACAGGGCCTACCCTCGGCCGGTGCTGTCCCACGTGGAAATCACCGCGCGCGTCACGGTCACCGAGGCCGCCCACTTCGGGTGGTCGAACAAGGTGGAGTACTCGCACGACTGCTTCGTGTGCCGCCGGGCGGGCCGGACCGTCAGCCTGCGGCACGGTGCGGAGCACGGCGTGTGCCACTCGTCCCAGGCACCGCTGGAGTGGCAGACCGGGCAGGCCGGGCAGACCGGGATCCGGCCGGGTACCCACCCGGCGCCCATCCGCGTCACCGGCTTCGACTCGGCCGGTGACGGTGCCGACCGGACGTTGCGCTGCCGGTTGTCCTTCTGGTGGTCGCCGTTCACCGACGTCGAGCGTCCGGCGGCGCAGACCGGTGAGCTGGGGGCCGGTCCGTGGGTCCGGTTCTACTACCGCGTCGGCTGCCACACGTGCCGTGACGCGGGCGTGGCCGACTGGTACGGCGGTGAGCAGTCCGTGCAGACGAACCTCGTGTGGCCGATCACCAGGCCGTGCGCGCGGTGTGGCACGGACCTGGTGACCATCGGCGGGCCGCCGGAGATCAACCTCGTCGGTTAGTTCTCGTGGGCCAGCAGCCAGCGCTTGACGTCGAGGCCCCAGCGGAAGCCGCCCAGGTCGCCGCCCAGGCGGATCACCCGGTGGCAGGGGACGTAGAGGGCCGCCGAGTTGCGGGCGCAGGCCGAGGCCGCCGCCCGGATCGCGGCCGGGCGGCCGGAGAGTCGCGCGTACTCGGAGTAGGTGACCGGTTCGCCGGGGCGGACGGTGCGCAGGACGTCCCAGGCGTGCTGGAGGAACGGGCCCGACTTCTGGCGGACCGGGATGCCGTCGATCGCCGTGAGGTCGCCCTCGTGGTAGGCGATCGCCGCCTTGGTGACGTCGCCGAGGTCCGGGCGCTGGGTGATCTCCGACGGCATCAGGGTGGCGTGGATCTGGGGCGTCAGCAGGGCGAGGTCGGCGGTCCAGCCGCTGGCCAGGACCGCGCCGTCGGGGGCGACGATCGCGGTGAACGGGCCCGCTGGGGTGTCCACTGTGGACGCGTGGGCGACGGTCATGATGATGTTGCTGCCTTCCTCGTCAGGTGTGCTGCCGCGTACGAACGCCACGGGCGCCAGTTCTGGGACTCGGCGGCCAGGTGCCGTGCCGAGGCGGGGAGTGCCGGGACGTCCGGGGCGCCCAGGACCCGCATGGCCACCTCGTCGGCCACTTCGGCGCCTGCGACGGTGGTGAGTTCTTCGGTCAGGTCTTCGAGGGTCCTGCCCACGTCCACGGCGAGTTCGCCGGTGGTCAGGGCCTCGGTCAGGGGGTGGTCGGCCGCCGAGTAGAGGTGGGTGAGGGTGCCGTCCGGGATCCGGAGCGGGACGCCGGCGAACGGCGCCACGAGGCGCAGGAGGGTTTCGGCGCCGTCGACGCTGCCCGGCACGCGGATGCCCGGGGTGGCCCTGACCAGCGGGCCGATGGTCGGGTCAGCGCCCAGGAACGTGTCCACGGCGACCGGGTCGGCGTCGAGGTCGAGCAGGCGGCGGACGCGGGCCACCGCCGCGCCCAGGTCCCTCATGTCGGCGAGGCGCAGGGAGCACAGGACGTGGTCCGCGGGGAACGTCAGGCGGACCGTCGCCTCGCCGTGGGGCAGGGCCAGCGTTCGCGCGTAGGAGTCGGCGGTGACCTCCTCGACGCCGGGGAGCGCGTGGGCGCGGAAGTGCAGCAGGAGGCCCTCGGCGTCGAACGGCGAGCGGTACGGCAGGCGCAGGACGATGCGGCCCGGCGTGCCGATCGGCGCCTTGCCCCGGCCCCGCATGTCGGACGGGGTGGAGGCGAAGACCATGCGGATCGTGTCGTTGAACTGGCGCACCGAGGCGAAGCCCGCGGCGAACGCGATGTCGGCGAACGGGAGTTCCGTCGTCTCGATCAGCAGGCGGGCCGCGTGGGCCCGGTGCGCGCGGGCCAGGGCGAGCGGGCCCGCGCCCAGTTCGGCGGTGAGGACGCGGGTCAGGTGGCGTTCGGAGTAGCCGAGCCTGGACGCCAGGCCCGTCACGCCGTCGCGTTCCACGACGCCGTCGCTGATCAGGCGCATCGCCCTGCCCGCGAGGTCGGCGCGGAGGTTCCACTCCGGTGAGCCGGGGACGGCGTCGGGCAGGCAGCGGCGGCAGGCGCGGAAGCCCGCGGACTGGGCGGCGGCCGCCGTCAGGAAGAAACGGCTGTTGCGGCGCTTCGGGGTCACCGCGGGGCACGACGGACGGCAGTAGATGCCGGTCGTGCGGACCGCGTGGATGAAGCACCCGTCGAAACGGGCGTCACGTGCGGAGCACACCCGGTACGCGTGTTCTTCGTCGATGACCATGCCGACGATCCTGCCAGCGAGAACGGGCGTTGGCTCGCGGGAATCGGACACGACCGTCGGCTGCCGTAGACTCGCTCCCCGTGAGTTTGACCCTCGGTATCGTCGGCCTGCCCAACGTTGGCAAGTCCACCCTCTTCAACGCGCTCACGCGCAACGACGTGCTCGCCGCGAACTACCCGTTCGCGACCATCGAGCCGAACGTGGGCGTCGTGCCGCTGCCGGACGCGCGCCTCACCAAGCTCGCCGAGATCTTCGGCTCCGAGCGCGAGGTGCCCGCCGTCGTGTCGTTCGTCGACATCGCGGGCATCGTCAAGGGCGCCTCGGAGGGCGAAGGCCTCGGCAACAAGTTCCTCGCGAACATCCGCGAAGCGAACGCGATCTGCCAGGTCATCCGCGTCTTCGACGACCCGGACGTCGTGCACGTCGACGGCCGCGTCGACCCGTCGAGCGACATCGAGACGATCAACACCGAGCTGATCCTCGCCGACCTGCAGACCCTCGAGAAGGCCATCCCGCGCATCGAGAAGGAGGCGCGGATGCAGAAGGACCGCCGCGCCGCCCTCGAGAACGCCAAGAAGGCCAAGGACGTCCTCGACTCGGGCCGCACCCTCTTCTCGGCGCAGTCCGAAGTGGACGGTGAACTGCTCCGCGAGCTCAGCCTGCTCACCACCAAGCCGTTCCTCTACGTCTTCAACGCCGACGAGGGCGTCCTGAGCGACGAGGCCCGCGTGAAGGAACTGCGCGAGCTCGTGGCCCCGGCCGACGCGGTCTTCCTCGACGCCAAGGTCGAGTCGGAGCTGCTCGAACTCGACGAGGAGTCGGCGCTCGAACTGCTCGAGTCGATCGGCCAGGCCGAGCCGGGCCTGCACGCCCTGGCCCGCGCGGGCTTCCACACCCTCGGCCTGCAGACCTACCTGACGGCGGGTCCGAAGGAGGCGCGGGCGTGGACGATCCCGCAGGGCGCCACCGCCCCGCAGGCCGCCGGCGTGATCCACACGGACTTCGAGAAGGGCTTCATCAAGGCCGAGGTCGTGTCGTTCGACGACCTGGTGGCCTCGGGCTCGAAGGCCGACGCGAAGGCGGCGGGCAAGGTCCGCATGGAGGGCAAGGACTACGTCATGTCCGATGGCGACGTGGTGGAGTTCCGCTTCAACGTCTGAGCCGCGGGTGCCGGACCGGGAACGGGCCGGCACCTGACGCCGGCCGATCCCCGCCACCACCCCGGTTCCGCGCGGCGCCCCTAGACTTCTGCACCGTGAGGGCTGAGTACCGGGTGCTGGGGCCGTTGGAAGTCGTTCTCGACGGGACGCCCGTGGCGGTGCCCGCGGGGCGGGGACGAGTTCTGCTCGCCACACTTCTGTTGCGCGCCAACCGGTTCGTGTCGGTGGACGAACTGGTCGAGCGGATCTGGGACGGGGAGCCACCGGATCTGGACCGGGCGCACAAGACGTTGCAGATGGTCGTGACCAGGCTGCGGCAGGCGCTGGGCGAGGCGAACTGCGTGCACACCGAACGGGGTGGGTACCTCGTCCGGATCGAGCCGGAGCAGCTCGACCTCGCGAGGTTCCGCCGGCTCGTCGAACGCGAGGAGTTCGCGGCCGCGCTCGCACTCTGGCGGGGACCGGTGCTCGCCGACGTGACCTCCGAGTCGTTGCACCGCGACGAGGTGCCGTTGCTGGTGGAGGAACGGCTCGCGGCGGTCGAGAAGCGGATCGAGGCCGATCTGGCCGCCGGTCGGTCGGTCGAACTGGTGCCGGAGCTGCAGGAGCTCACGCGCGAGCACCCGTTGCGCGACCGGTTCTGGCACCAGCTCATGCTGGCGTTGTACCGGTCCGGGCGCCAGGCGGGGGCGTTGGCCGCCTACCGGCAGGTCAGCGAGATGCTCGCGGACGAACTGGGGATCGACCCGACGCCCGAGCTGAGCGCGCTGCACGACCAGATCCTGCGCGGCGAGGTCGCGGCGCCCCAGGAGAAGCGGGTCACGCCCCGGCAGTTGCCGCCGGACCTCGCCACGTTCGCGGGGCGGGAGCGGGACGTCGAACGGCTCGCCGCCAGCGAGGCACGGGTCGTCGTCATCTCCGGGACCGGAGGTGTCGGCAAGACCTCGCTCGCCGTCCACTGGGCGCACCGGATCGCGCGGCGGTTCGAGGACGGGCAGATCTTCGTCAACCTGCGCGGCCAGGACCAGGTGCGTGCGATGGCGCCGCAGGAAGCGCTGATGCTCGTGCTGAAGGGGCTCGGCGTCGACAACGCCTCGGGCAGCCTCGACGAGCAGGTCGCGCTGTACCGGTCGCTCGTGGCGGACCGGAAGTTGTTGCTGTTGCTGGACAACGCGGCCAGTGCCGAGCAGGTGCGGCCGTTGCTGCCCGCGTCGGCCGGGGCGCTGACGATCGTCACGAGCAGGGGCGACCTGCGCGGGCTCACGCTCAACGACGCCGACCTCGTGCGGCTGCCGACGCTCACCGACGAGGGCGGCATGCGGTTGCTCGAACGCGTCCTCGGCGTGCAGAAGGTGCACGCGGAGAAGGAGGCGGCGGCCGCGCTCGTGCGGTTGTGCGGAGGGTTGCCGCTGGCGTTGCGCATCGCGGCGGCGGACCTGCGCGCCCAGGAGGACATGACCATCACGCGCAAGGTCGCGCGGCTCGGCGCGGACCGGCTCGGTGAGCTGGCGGTGCCCGGCGATCCGGCGGCCGCGGTCGGCATCGTGTTCGACGAGAGCTACGCCGCGTTGCCCGAGCCGGCACAACGCGTGCTGCGCCGGCTCGGTGTGCTGCCCGGCGCCGACTTCACCGCGCACGACGCCGCCGTGATCGCCGGCCTGCCCGACGCGCGCGAGCAGCTCGACCTGCTCGTCGCCGTGCACCTCGTGGAAGGCCACGGCGACCGCTTCGCCCTGCACGACCTGCTGCGCGTGTACGCCCACGCGAAGTGCGCCCGGGACGAGGCCGGGGAGGCCCTCACCAGGCTGTACGACTTCTACCGCCGCATGACCGACGACGCAGGCGAGCTGTTGTTCCCCGACCAGCGCCGGTTCCCGCTCCGGACCACCACGACCCAGTTGCCCGGCGTCGTGTTGAAGACGTCCGAAGAGGCCTACGCGTGGATGGCCGCCGAGTACCAGAACCTGTTCTCGACGGTGGTGCTGGCGGCCGAGCGCGGCGAGCACTGGCCCGCCAACCAGATCGGCGCCGTGCTCAGCGCGTACTGCTACGAGCTCAGCGACCTGACGAACTGGCAGCCGCTGTGCGAGGTCCGGGACCGTTCCGCCCAGGCCTCCGGCGAGGACGAGCTGATCGCCGACGCGAACCTGTCCCACGCGATCTTCCACATGTACCAGGGCAATCTCGACCGGGTCCGGGAACTCACGGACGTGGCGCTCGAACTGAGCATCCGGACCGGCGGGCTGAAAGCGCAGGCGACCGCGCACAAGCTCCTGGGCGGGCTGTCCCGCATGACCGGCGGGGACGGGCTCCACCACCAGCGACAGGCCCTGGAGATCCACGAGCGGATGGGCGATCGGGAAGGTCAGGCGGTCGCCCTGCTCAACATCGCTTCCGCGCTGTTCCAGCGGCCCGATCTCCCCGGTACGGAGCAGGCGTTGCTCAGGGCCCTGGAACTCGCCGGTTCAGCCGCGGTGAAGGTGCACGTGCGCGCGTCGCTGACCGGTGTCCTGGCCGAGCTGGGCAGGTTGCCCGAGGCCATCGCCAACCACGAGGACCACCGGGCGTTGCAGGCCGAGCTGGGGAACCCCCAGCCGATCACGATCGGCACCATCGCCGTGGCGAGGGCGAAGCTGCACCTCGAGCTGGCCGACGAGGCGTTCGACATCATGCTCGACGTGCTCGAAGGGTTGCGGGCGCGGTCCAGCTTCGAGGAGCAGAGCGATGCCTGGGAGCTGATGGCCGACCTGTTGAACCACGCCGGCGACCACGAGGACGCGCTGGCCGTAGCGCGCATCCTGCTCGAAGCCGCCTCCCAGGTCGACGTGCTCCAGAACACGGCCGAGGCCAACTTCGTGGCCGCGCGGGCTCACCGCAACCTCGGCGATCTCGAACGGGCGGCGCATCACCTGGACCAGATGCGCGCGGGTTCGGGCACCGGAGCCGGGTTGTGCCTGGGTGACGAAGCGCAGGAGCGCGCGTTGCTGCACCTCGCCCGGGGTGAGGTCGAGGAGGCGCTTCGGCACGCGGAGGACGCCGTCGCCCAGCACCGGCACTACCACCAGCGCCTCAACGAGGCGCGGTCGCTCGACGCGCTGGCCGTCGTGCGCCGCGCCGCGGGGGACGTGGCCGGTGCCGGGGAAGCGCAGGCGCAGGCTGTCGCCCTTCGTCGCGCGTGCGGTGTGCCCGAACGCACCTAGACTCGCCGTCGTGATCGTCGAGTACCGAGTTCTCGGGCCGTTGGAGGTGCTCCGCAACGGTGCGCCGGTCGCTGTCCCGGCCGGTCGCGGTCGGGTGCTGCTCGCCACGCTCCTGTTGCGCCCCAACGAGTTCGTGCCGGTCGACGAACTGGTCGAGCGGGTCTGGGACGGTGCTCCGCCCGACCCCGACCGCGCGCACAAGACGCTGCAGACGGTCGTGCTGCGGCTGCGGCAGTCGTTGGGGGAGGCCAACTGCGTCCGGACGTCGACGCGCGGGTACCAGGCCGAGGTCGCGCCGGAGCAGCTCGACCTCCTGCGGTTCCGGCTGCTCGCGGCGCAGGGGGCGCACGGTGCGGCGCTGGAGCTGTGGCGGGGTCCGGTGCTCGCGAACGTCAGGTCCGACTCGCTGCACGCCGAGGACGTGCCGAGGCTCGTCGAGGAGCACGTCCTCGCCCTGGAACGCCGGATCGACGCCGATCTCGCCCGCTCCACCGACGTGCTGGTGCCGGAGCTGCGGTCGCTGGTCAGGGAACACCCGTTGCGCGAGACGTTCTGGGCGCAGTTGATGCTCGCCCTGCACCGCACGGGCCGGCAGGCGGAGGCGCTCGCGGCCTACCAGGAGATCCGCACGCTCCTCGCCGACGAACTCGGTGCCGATCCCGGCCCGCGGTTGCGGCAGGCGCAGGAGCAGGTGCTCGCCGGCGACGTCTCGGCCACGGTGCTGGTGCCGCGCCAGCTCCCGCCGGTGCACCCGCACTTCGTCGGCCGGGAAGCCGAACTCGGCCAGCTGACCGAGATGCTCAGGGCACGGCCGGGCGAACCGGTGCTGATCTCCGCCATCAACGGCATCGGCGGGGTCGGGAAGACGGTGCTCGCCGTGCGGTGGGCGCACCAGCTGGCCGACCGCTTTCCCGACGGCCAGCTGTACGTGAACCTGCGCGGGTTCGACCTGCGCGCCGAGCCGCTCGACCCGGTCGCGGCGGCGCGCGACTTCCTCGTGGCGCTCGGCGTGCCCGCGCAGGGACTGCCGAGGTCCGACGACGCCGTGATCGCGGCGTACCGGTCCCTGCTGGCGCAGCGCCGGGTCCTGGTGCTGCTCGACAACGCGCGGAACGTCGAGCAGGTGCGTCCGCTGCTGCCCGGCGGCGGCGGGAGCCTGGTGCTGGTCACCAGCCGCAACCGGCTGAGCGGGCTCGTCGTGCGGGAGGGCGCCCAGGCCGTCGCGCTCGACGTGATGGACGAGCAGGTGGCGACCGACCTGCTGACCGGGCGGATCGGCGCGGCACGGGTCGCGGCCGAGCGGGACGCCGTGTCGAGGCTCGTCAGGCGGTGTGCCGGTCTGCCGCTGGCGCTGGGCATCGTGGCGGCCCGCGCCACCTACGGCGACTCCCTCACGGCACTCGCGGACGAGCTGGAGCGGGAACGGCTGGGCGCGCTCGACATCGACGACCCCGCGACCGGTGTCGGCGCGGTCTTCTCCTGGTCGCTGCGGTGCGTCAGCGAGAGCGCGGCCAGGCTGTTCGTCACGCTGGGAGCCCATCCCGGTCCGGACTTCACCGCGGACGCCGCCGCGAGCCTCGCCGCGGTGCCGCCCACCACAGCACGGCGCGCGCTGGACGAACTGGTCGCGGGCAGTCTCGTCGCCCGCACCGGCACGGGCCGGTTCGCGCTGCACGACCTGCTCCGCGACTACGCCGCCGCGCGTTTCGCCGAACTGCCGGGGGAACAGCAGACCGCGGCTCAGCGGCGGATGTTCGACCACTACCTGCACACCGCCCTGGCCGCGAACCGGTGCGCGGAGCCCCGCGTCGTCTGGACGCCGCTCGCGCCACCGTCACCGGAGGCCGTCGTCCTGCCCGTGCCGGACGTGCCGTCGGCGAGGCAGTGGATCCTCCGCGAGCACCGGGTGTTGCTGGGAGTCCTGCGCGACATGGCGGCGGCGGGTGCGGACGACCTCGTCTGGCGGCTCGCCTACACGATGCACCTGACGATGCTGCGCGAGGTGTTGCTGACCGAGATCGAGGCGGCGGAACTGCTCGGGCTGGAGGCCGCGCGACGACGGGACGACGTGTTCGGCGTGAAGCGCATGCACCGGGCGCTCGCCGGGGTCAACATCTCCAAGCAGGACTACCCCGAGGCCGAGGTCCACCTCCGCGCCGCCCTCCGGTGCGAGCAGGAGATGGGCAACGTCAACGGGCAGGCGGACGTCTCGCGCGGCCTGGCGCACGTCTACGAGGAGACGGGGCAGCCCGATCGCGCTCTGCGGCTGCTGGACTCGCTGTACCCGAGGATCGCCGAACTGGACGCGTACCAGCGGGCGTGCTTCGTCGGGGCGTACGGCAGGGCCCACCACCAGGTCGGCCGGCTGGACCGCGCGCTGGAGCTCTGCCTGCAGGCGCAGGCGCTGTTCGCCGAGATCTCGCAGGGTGGCGAGCCGGCCATGCCCGAGTCGAACAACATCGAGTCGATCGCGGACATCTACGCGGACCTGGGCCGGTACCGGGAGGCCGCGGAGCACTACCGCGCGGGCATCGCGGTGCTGCGGAGGATGAACCACCACCTCCACATCGCGAGCGGACTCGTCCGCCTGGCGAAGCTCAGCACCACCGCGGGAGAACCCGCCACCGCCGCGGAACTGCTCACCGAGGCGCTCGCCGTCTACGAGCGGCTCGACCGGCCGGAGGCGGCCGAGGTCCGGGAGCTGCTCGCGGCTCTGCCCGAGGCGTGAACGGCCAATAGACTCGCCGCGTGATCGTCGAGTACCGCGTTCTGGGGCCGCTGGAAGTTCTCCTCGACGGTGAGCAGGTCGACGTCCCGGCCGGGCGCGGACGCGTGCTGCTCGCCACACTCCTGTTGCGCCCCAACGAGTTCGTGCCGGTGGACGAACTCGTCGACCGGGTCTGGGACGGCCACCCGCCCGCCATCGACCGGGCGCGCCAGACGTTGCAGATGGTCGTCGCGAGGCTGCGGCAGTCACTGGGGGCGGCCAACTGCGTCCGCACCGGGACCCGCGGTTACACGGCGGAGGTCCACGACGGACAGCTCGACCTCACGCGGTTCCGCCGGCTCACCGAGCAGGGTGCGTACCGGGAGGCGCTGGCGCTGTGGCGCGGTCCCGTGCTCGCCGACGTCCAGTCGGATTCGCTGCGGCGCGACGACGTGCCGCCGATCGAACACGAGCGGATCGTCGCCCTGGAACGCCGGATCGACGCGGACCTCGCCGGTGTCACCGACGTGCTGGTGCCGGAACTCCGTTCGCTCGTGCGGCAGCACCCCGACCGGGAGACGTTCTGGGCGCAGCTGATGCTGGCCCTGAACCAGGCGGGGCAGCAGGCCGAGGCGCTCGCGGTCTACCAGGAGGTCCGCGCACGCCTCGCCGACGAGCTGGGTGTCGATCCCGGCGCGCGGCTGCGGGAGGCGCACGCGCGGGTGCTGGCCGGCGAGGTGCCCGCGGCCGCGGAGGTACCTCGGCAGCTCCCGCCCGCGCACCCGCACTTCGTCGGCCGCGAGCAGGAGCTCGAGACCCTGACCGAGATGCTCAGGACCAGGCCGGGCGAGCCCGTGGTGATCTCCGCCCTGAACGGTATCGGCGGGGTCGGGAAGACGGCCCTCGCGCTGCAGTGGGCGCACCAGGTCGCCGGCCGCTTCCCGGACGGCCAGCTGCACGTCAACCTGCGCGGCTTCGACCTCGACGCCGACCCGCTCGACCCGTTCGCCGTGGCCCGCGACTTCCTGCTGGCGCTGGGCGTCCCCGAGGGAGACCTCCCGTCGGCCGGTCCCGCGCTGATCGCCGAGTACCGGTCGGCGCTGGCCGGGCGCAGGCTGCTGGTCCTGCTCGACAACGCGCGCGACGTCGACCAGGTCCGCCCGCTGCTGCCCGGCGGTGCGGGCAACCTGGTGCTGGTCACCAGCCGCAACCGGCTGAGCGGCCTGGTCGTGCGGGAGGGCGCGCGGCCGCTCGCCGTCGAGGTGCTGGACGACCACGCGGCGACCGTGCTGCTGACCGCGAGGATCGGTGCCGACCGCGTCGCCGCCGAGCCGCAGGCCGTCGCCCGCCTGGTCGAACGGTGTGCGGGCCTGCCGCTCGCGCTGGGCATCGTGGCCGCCCGCGCGGCCTACGGCGACCTGCTCACCACCCTCGCCGACGAGCTGGAGCGAGAACGGCTCGACGCGCTCGACATCGAGGACCCGGCGACGGCCGTGCGCGCCGTCTTCTCCTGGTCGTTGCGGTCGGTCAGCGAGACCGCGGCGGAGCTGTTCGTGCTGCTGGGTCTGCACCCCGGCCCCGACTTCGGCGTCGAGGTCGCGGCGAGCCTCGCCGGCCTGCCCGCGGCGCGAACCAGGAAAGCCCTCACCGAGCTCGTCGGCGGGAGCCTGCTCACCGCGGTGCCCGGCGGCCGGTACACCCGTCACGACCTGTTGCGGGACTACGCCGCCGAACGCGCGGGCGAGCTGCCGGCCGGTCCGCGCGCCGAGGCCCTGAGCAGGATGTTCGGTCACTACCTGCACACGACGCTGGCCGCGCACGCGATCCTGGAGCCCCTGGTGAAGTGGACGCCGCTGGTGTCCCCGCCGGAACCGGCGGTGTCCGTGCCGATCGCGGACCGCTCCGCCGCCACCGCCTGGTACGACGCCGAGTTCCAGGTGCTGCGGGGTGTGGTGTCCTCGATGGTCGCCGCGGGGGAGGACGACCTCGCCTGGCGGATGGGGTACATGCTGCACCTCGACCTGTTCAACCGAGGCCGCCTCGGCGAGGCGGAGGCGACCGAACTGGTCGCCCTGGGCGCGGCGACGAGGCGGGACGACGTCTTCGCGATGGCCAGGCTGCACCGTTCACTGGCCGGGGTGCTGATCGCGCGGAGCGACTTCGCGCGGGCCGAGGAGCAGCTGAGCGCCGCCCTGCGCTGCGAGGAGCTCCTGAACAGGCCGGAGGGCCTGTCGATCGTCGTGCGCGGGCTGGCTTACGTGCGTGAGTTGCAGGGCCGTGACGCCGAGGCGCTGGAGGTCCTGCTGACGCTGCTGCCGACCCTCGCGGAGCGGCACGTCGTGGAGCAGGCCACCTACCAGGCCGCGCTCGGGCGCGCGTACCACCGGGTGGGGCAGGACGAGCGCGGACTCGAGCTCTGCCGCCAGGCCGACGCCCTCTTCTCCGGACAGGACCGCTCCGCGCTGGCGGACCCGGTGACGAAGAACAGGCGGACGATCGGCGACATCCTGCTGAAGCTCGACAGGCCCGCGGAGGCGATCCACCACTACGAGGTGGCTGTCGAGATGTCCCGGACCGTGCGGGACCTCCCCTACCTGGCCGCCTCGCTGGTCGAACTGGGCACCGCTCATCTGGCGGCGGGCGACCGCACCTCGGCGCGTGCGGCCTTCAGCGAGGCGCTGTCCGTCTACGAGGACCTGGGTGACGAGAAGGCGGCGTCGGTGCGGGAGCGGATTTCATCGGAAACCAATGTATGAAGCGAGGTTTGTACCGACCTCCCAGGGGTAATCCAGAAGAGGATTCCCCACCTGGAGGTGTCATGATCGTCCTTGGTCTCATCCTGCTCGTCGTCGGCTGGCTGACAAGCATCAGCATCCTGACGACGCTCGGCGTGGTGCTTCTGGTGATCGGCGCGATCCTCGCCGTTTTGGGCGCGGTCGGCAAGCCGATCGGCGGGCGTGCGCACTACTTCTGATCGGCCGTTCCCTCCCCCCTCGGAACGGCGAAAGGGCCAACCTCCTTTGTGGAGGTTGGCCCTTTCTTCGTTCTCACAACTGGTTCACACGTGGTTCTTCGTGCGCGCGGCAGCCGCGAACACTCCGAACGCGACCCCCAGCATGACCAGAGCGGCGACAGCGGCGACGACAACATCAACTGACATGATCGAAAAAACTCCCTCTTGCGATCTCTCCCGTTCAGTTGACGCCGGGGTACCCCGTTTCGTTGCCTCGGGTAACGTTTTCGGGGTGAAACTCCGTGCTGTGGAAGCGCGTGTGCTCTCCGTAGCGCCGTGGCTGTTCGGGTTGTCGGTGCTCGGGCACCTGTTCATGGTCGCGTTCCAGACGAAGATGACCATGATCGACCTGCTGGTGTACCGCAACGGGTCGCCGCACCTGTTCTCCGGCGACCTCTACGAGTGGCGGCTCGACCAGTACGCGGACGTGTTCCCGCTGCCGTTCACCTACCCGCCGTTCGCCGCCGCGATCTTCACCCCGATGAGCTGGGTGCCGTGGGAGGCGTCGCGCTGGATCTGGCAGCTGATCTGCCTGGGCTGCCTCTACTACATCGTGCACGTCACCCTGAAACTGCTGAAGCTGCAGGACCCGCGCCGCGTGATGCTGTGGACCGCGCTGACGCTGTGGATCGAGCCGGTGCGCACCACGCTGAACTACGGCCAGATCAACCTCGTGCTCGTCGCGATCCTGATCGGCACGCTCGCCAGCGCGCGCAACTGGGTCGGCGGCGCCGGGGTGGGTTTCGCCGCGGGCATCAAGCTCACGCCCGCGATCTCGGGGCTGTTCTTCCTGATCCAACGCCGGTGGATGGCCGCTGTGTGGTCGTTCGTCGCCTTCGTCGTCGTTTACGGCATCGGCTGGGCGATCTCCCCGTCGCAGTCGGACAAGTTCTGGTTCCAGCTGCTGGGTGACGCGAGTCGCGTCGGCCCGGTCGGCAGCGCCATCAACCAGTCGATGCGCGGCGCGTTGAGCCGGACCGTCGGCTACGACGTGAAGACCGGGCCCCTCTACATCGTCGCCGTGCTCGTCGCGGCCGCGTTGACGTGGTTCGCGGTCAGCAAGACCAAGGACGTGCTGGCGTTGATCGTCAGCGTCCAGATGCTCGGCCTGCTCGTGTCGCCGATCTCGTGGAGCCACCACTGGGTGTGGATGGTGCCCGCCCTGCTGTGGCTGGTCTACGAGGGCGGGCACCTGCTCTGCAAGATCACCGCCGGTCTGTGGGTGCTGCTGACCGGCGGCTACCTGATCTCGTTCCTGCTGCTCGCCCAGCCGAACATCTGGGACTTCCCGCGGCCGTTCGTCTTCGTGGTGCTCGGCTGGGGTTATCCGGCGGCGGGCGTGCTCACGCTGGTCGCGATCGGCCTAGCAGCCCGGCGTAAGAGGGACGATCTGCTGCCCCGCGACGAGGAAGCTGCCGACGGCGAACCCAGCCGAGTCGCCGGCTGACGCGGGCTTCCAGGAGTTGCGGGCCGCGGTCCAGCCGAGCAGTCCGTCGGCGTCGAACGCGGTCAGCAACGCCTGCCAGCCCTTCCGCACCTGCGGCAGGTACGTCGCCTTGTCGAGCACGCCCGCGTTGATGCCGGCCGCGATCGCGTAGGTGATCATCGCGGTGGCCGCGGAGTCCTTGCCCGTGGCACCCCAGAAGCCGTCGTGGCGTTGCAGGAGCTTGAGGGTCTTCAGGCTCCTGGCCAACGTCCTGGCGTACTCGGCGCGGTACGGGTGGTCGGCCGGGAGTGCGAGCACCGCCTTGGCGAGACCCTGCACGGCCCAGCCGTTCGTCTGCACGTTCAGGCTCCACAGGCCCGTGAACTCGTTGAAGGTCCTCGCCTTCAGCGCTTGGTAGGACTTGAACGAGTAGTCGAGCATCGCCTTGTCGTTGTCCGCCAGGGCGATCCGCGTGAACGACGGCAGCGCCATGTTCAGCGCGTCCGGCTGCGTCCAGTGGTTCTCCCCGTCCGCCACCTGGGCGCGCAGGTTGTCCCGCAACGGTTGCAGCACCTCGGGTTCCGGGTGGAAGAACGCCACGTCGAGGTACGGCTCACCGGTCGCCTGCGCGTCCGGGGCGAAGGGGTTCGCGGGGTCGATCGGGAGCAGGTAGGAGTTCGCCTGCACCCACGGCCACGTCTTGTGGTTGCTGATCCCGGTGGTGCGCACCCGGGCGAGGTTGCCGACGTGGAAGCCGGCGTTGGACCAGTTGTTCGCGGCCTGGTCGGTGCCGTGGTCGACCCAGGCCTGACTGGCCTTGATCATCGTGTCCGTCACGGCACACGGCACGGCCTGGGCCCCGGTCGGAATCACGGTAAGAGTGCCGGTCAAAACCAGAGAGAAAAGTGATGTGCGCAACCGCATGAGGGTGTTCCCTCTCATCTCCGCGGGCGGCGGCAGCGCACATCTTGACCGAATCAGCCCAGCGCGTCCAGGACCCCGTCGATCTCCTCGGCGAGGCTCACGTCGAGCGCGGTGATTCCTCCCTTGTAATGCGTGGACAGGCGAAATGTCAGTGTCTTGTAACGGATGTCGATGTCCGGGTGGTGGTTGTCGTTCTCGGCGATCTCCGCGACCCGGTTCACGACCATGATCGCTTTCGGGAAGCTCTCCAGCTCCACGGTCCGCACGAGCGCCGCGTCCTGGGCGCTCCAGTCGGGCAGCTTGGGCAGCACGTCGTCCAACTGATCGTCGCTCAACAGCTCGGCCATGTCCTGATCGTCCCACCACGTGACGTAAGCTGCGCGTTTACCACGGGAGTCCGGTGAAGCGCCGGGCTGAGAGGAGGGCTCGCAAGCCCTCGACCGTCCACCTGATCCGGGTCATACCGGCGTAGGGAGAGGTCTGATGAGAAGGATTCTGGCTGTTTGCGCTGCTCTCGTGCTGGCCGGTTGCTCGGCCGGCACGTCGACCGCACCGCAGTCGCGCGAGGTCACGCTGGTCACCCACGACTCGTTCGCGGTGAAGCCCGAGGTGCTGGAGGAGTTCCAGAAGTCCTCGGGCATCACGGTGAAGCAGCTCGCCAGCGGTGACGCCGGCGAGCTGACGAACAAGCTGGTGCTGACCAAGGCGAACCCGATCGGCGACGTCGCGTTCGGCGTCGACTC
Source organism: Lentzea sp. NBRC 102530 (assembly GCF_030269365.1). Classification (GTDB taxonomy): domain Bacteria; phylum Actinomycetota; class Actinomycetes; order Mycobacteriales; family Pseudonocardiaceae; genus Lentzea. The sequence goes on along the minus strand of NZ_BSTF01000013.1, from coordinate 79,695 downwards.
GACGTTCGCGTCGCGGGCGTTGAGCGAGGGCGTGTTCGCCGAGTACGCCTCACCCGAGGCCGCGAAGGGTGCCCAGCGGTACAAGGCCGACGACACCAACCGGCTGCAGGCCGTCGACGTCGGGGACGTGTGCCTCAACATCGACCCGGCCAAGCTCGGCGGCGTCGAGCCCAGGTCGTACGACGACCTGGCCGACCCGAAGTTCAAGGACATGCTGGTCGTCGAGAACCCGGCCACGTCCTCGCCCGGTCTCGCGTTCCTGCTCGGCACGATCGCGAAGTACGGCGAGAACGGCTGGCAGGACTACTGGACCAAGCTCAAGGCCAACGGCGTCAAGGTCGTGAGCGGCTGGGAAGAGGCCTACAACCAGGAGTTCTCCGCCACCAAGGGCACGCGGCCGATCGTCGTGTCGTACGCGTCGTCGCCGTCGGCCGAGGGCGGCAAGACCAAGGCGGTGCTGGACACCTGCTACCGCCAGGTCGAGTACGCGGGCGTGCTTTCGGGCGCCAAGAACCCCGAGGACGCGAAGAAGGTGCTGGACTTCCTGCTGGGCGAGAAGTTCCAGGCCCAGGTGGCCGAGCAGATGTACGTGTACCCGTCACGTGAGGGCGTCGCGCTGCCCGAGTCGTGGGCCAAGGACGCTCCGCTGCCTTCCGCGCCGCAGTCGTTGCCTGCGGACAAGGTGAAGGACAACCGCGAGGCTTGGGTCGAGCAGTGGCGCAAGCTGGTGCAGGGCTGAGTTCCCGGACGGGGTGGTCCGCGGCCGCGTTGCTGCCGCTGGCCTTCCTCGCCCTCTTCTTCGCCTGGCCCGTCCTCGCGATCATCAACCTGGGGCTGCGCGAAGGCGGTGTGCTGAAGGCACTCGTCGAGGCCGACACCTGGGAGCTCGTCGGCTTCACCCTCGGCCAGGCCCTCGCCTCGACCGTCGTGGCGGTTCTCGCCGGCATGCCGCTCGCGTTCGTGCTGGCCCGCTGCAAGATCCGCGGCCTCGGTGTGGTCCGGGCGGCGGTGATGGTGCCGTTCGTGCTGCCGACCGTGGTGGTGGGCCTGGCTTTCCGGACGTTCTGGCCGGACGGCGGGGTGCTGCCGATCGTGCTGGCCAACGCGTTCTTCAACGTGGCCGTGGTCGCGCGGACCGTCGGCGGGCTGTGGGCGCACACGGATCGCCGTGCCGAAGACGCGGCACGGGCTCTTGGCGCGTCACGGCCGCGCGCGTTCGCGTCGGTCGTGCTGCCCGCGCTGGCGCCGGCGATCGGGTCGGCGGCGGCGGTGGTGTTCCTGTTCTGCGCCACCAGTTTCGGTGTCGTGCTGGTGCTCGGCGGGTCGCGGTACCGGACCCTGGAGACCGAGATCTACCTGCGGACCGTCGAGCTGTTCGACCTGTCCGGGGCGGCGGCGTTGTCGTTGCTGCAGTTCGCGGCGGTGCTCGCGGTGCTGGTGCTGGGAGCGTTGGCCCGCAGGCGCCGGGAGACGGCGCTGGCGTTGCGGGGCAGGGAGGAGCTGGCGCGCAGGCCGTCCGGTGGCGAGTGGTACGTCGTGGGGGCCGCATTCGCCGTGGTGGCCTTGTTGTTGCTGCCGGTGGTCGGGCTGATCACGCGATCACTGTCCACTCGGGACGGATGGAGCCTCGCCGGGTACGTGGCGCTGAACACCAGGGGTGACCGCGGCACGCTGGCGGTGACCGGGATCGACGCGGCGGTGAACTCGGTGCGCACGGCCTTCGACGCGACGCTGGTGGCGTTGGTGGTCGGGGTGTTCTCGGCGGTGGTGCTGGTCGGGCTGCGGCGGTCGGGGGCGCGGTTCGCCGAGGTGCTCGACACGGCGCTGATGCTGCCGCTCGGGGTGTCCGCGGTGACGGTCGGCTTCGGCTACCTGATCACGATGGACGCGTTGCCCGGCGACTTCCGCACCTCGCCGATGCTGGTGCCGCTGGCGCAGGCGCTGGTGGTGACGCCGTTGATCGTGCGGATGGTGCTGCCGGTGTTGCGGGCGGTCGACGAACGGCTGCGGCAGGCGGCGGCGACGCTGGGTGCCTCGCCCGCGCGGGTGTGGCGCGAGGTGGACCTGCCGCTGGTCGGCCGGTCGTTGGCCGCCGCCGCCGGGTTCGGGTACGTGGTGGCGTTGGGCGAGTTCGGGGCGACGAGCTTCCTCGCCCGGCCGGACGCGCCGACGTTGCCGGTGGTGATCGCGCGGCTGATGTCGCGGCCGGGGGAGTTGAACAGCCAGATGGCCTACGCGGCGTGCGCGCTGCTGATGGTCGTGACGGTCGGGTGCGTGCTGCTGATCGAACGGCTGCGCGTGCCGAGCAGCGGGGAGTTCTGATGGCACTGGAACTGGACTCGATCACCGTCCGCTATGGACGGACGACGGCGGTCTCCGGCGTGTCCCTGACCGTGGCGGACGGTGAGGTCGTGGCGCTGCTCGGGCCGTCGGGTTGCGGCAAGTCGACGTTGCTGCGCACGGTCGCGGGCCTGGAGAAGCCGTCCTCCGGTGCGGTGCGGTGGGATGCGGCCGACCTCGCGGGCGTGCCCGTGCACCGGCGCGAGTTCGGGCTGGTGTTCCAGGACGGGCAGCTGTTCCCGCACCGGACGGTCGCGGGCAACGTGGCGTTCGGCCTGCGCATGCAGAAGGTCGAACGCGAGGCGCGCGACAAGCGGGTGCTGTCGTTGCTGGAACTGGTGGGGCTGGAGGGGTACGCGGACCGTCGCGTGACGCAGTTGTCCGGCGGCGAGCAGCAACGCGTCGCCCTGGCCCGTGCGCTGGCCCCGTCACCCCGGTTGCTGCTGCTGGACGAACCGCTCTCGGCGCTGGACCGGGCGTTGCGCGAACAACTCGCCGTCGACCTGGCCCGGCTGCTGCGCGAGGCGGCGACCACGGCGCTGGTCGTGACGCACGACCACGACGAGGCGTTCACCCTGGCCGACCGCGTGGCGATCATGTCGCGCGGCCGCGTCGTCCAGGTCGGCCCGCCGGCCGAGGTGTGGTCGTCACCGGTCGACGTGGAGACCGCGAAGTTCCTGGGCTGCAGCAAGTTCGTGCCCGGCTCGTTCGTCGGCCTGGACGTGGAACGCGTCGGGCTGCGCGCCACGGCGCTGCGGGTGGACCCGGACGGCCTGCTGGAAGGCACCGTGCTGGAACGGGTGCACCGGCGCGACCACGTGCGGCTGCTGGTGGAGATCGGCGGCGAGGAGTACGAGGCCGTCGGTCCGGTGTCCGTCGGCGACCGCGTGCGGCTCGCAATCGACTTGGACGGCGTCGCGCGCGTCGGGTAGTTGTTAGGTCCTATGGGACAACTCGGGGGACGCGTCGCGCTGGTCACCGGCGTGAGCAGGCGGCAGGGCATCGGCCACGCCATCGCGCAGCGCCTGATCGGGCTGGGCGCGGAGGTGTTCGTACAACACCACGTCGCGCATGACGCCGGACAGCCGTGGGGCGCCGACGACGTGGGCGAGGTGCTGGCGGACCTCGGCGTGCAGGGCCTGGGCGTCGACCTGGCGAGGTCCGAGGCACCGGCGGAGCTGATGGCCGCGGCGGTCGAGGCTCACGGACGGGTCGACGTGCTGGTGTGCAACCACGCGCGCTCCGGCGGCGACGGCTCGCTGGCCGAGATGAACGCGACCAGGCTCGACGAGCACTACGCCGTGAACACCCGCTCGTCGATCCTGCTCGCGCAGGCGTTTGCCCGGCAGTGGGCCAGGACCGATGGCGGGCGGATCGTGTTCATGACCTCCGGCCAGAACCTCGGCCCGATGCCCGGCGAGGTGGCCTACGCGGCCTCGAAGGGTGCCCTGGCGGCCATCGTCGCGACTTTGTCGCACGAACTCGCGGACCGGGGCATCACGGTCAACGCGGTGAACCCGGGGCCGACCGACACGGGCTGGGCGGGGCCGGAGCTCACGGAGTTCGTGAACGAGCGGATGCCGGCGAAGCGCTGGGGCGCGCCGGACGACGCGGCCCGGCTGATCTCGTGGCTGTGCTCGCCGGACGGCGCGTGGATCACCGGGCAGGTGCTGAACAGCGAGGGAGGCTTCCGGCGGTGATCAGCCACGCGCCGCACGGGTACGAGTGCCCGTTCTGCTTCCTGCTGGCAGGCGGGGAGACCGAGATCGACAGCCAGGCCGACGTCGTGCTCCGTCACGAACGCGCCACCGCCTTCCTGGCCTCGCAGTGGTGGGCGAACAACGAGGGCCATGTCATCGTGATCCCGAACGCACACCACGAGAACATCTACGACCTGCCCGCGGAGTACGGCCACGCCGTGCACGACGCGGTGCGCGAGATCGCCGTGGCCATGCGCACCGCGTACGGCTGCGAAGGCATCTCCACCCGGCAGCACAACGAGCCGGCCGGCGGCCAGGACGCGTGGCACTTCCACGTCCACGTCATCCCGCGGTACAGCGGCGACGGCCTCTACGGGTCGTCGCCGCTGCCGGGTTTCGCCACCGCCGCGCAGCGGCGGCCCTTCGCCGAGAAACTGCTAGCTGTCCTTCGTGACCAGGCGGATGGCCGCCAGGCCCGTGCCGATCAGCAGGTAGCACCCGGCCAGGAGCGTGCTGTCGCCGATCTGGTCCCACGGGATCGGGTCGCGCATCACGTCGACCAGCCCCGGGAAGCCCGTCGTGATCAGGAACGGGTGCAGCCAGTCGAGTGAGCTGAACTGCCCGAGCACCTGGAACACGATGATCGTCACCATCGTCGCCGCCTGCACCACGAGCGGGTGCTCGGTGGTGGCGGAGACGGCGAGGGCGACCGCGCCCACCGACACCATCTGGAACGTCACCAGCACCACGAACAACGCGATGCGGACCAGGCCCTCACCGGTGGACAGGGTGGTGCCGGACAGCGTCGCCATGCCGTCGGAGCCGAGGAACGCGGTGCCGGCGATGATGCCGACCACGGCCATCAGCGTGACGGCGAACAACGACATCGCGGCCAGGCCGAAGAGCTTCACGAACAACAGCCGCACGCGCGACACCGGGGCGACGAGCAGACCGCGCAACGTGCCGTGCTGGGCCTCGCCCGCCAGGCCGTCCGCCGCCCAGATCGACGCCACCAGCGGCAGCAGCAGGTTGAGCGACAGGAACAACGTGAAGATCGGCACGACCAGGCCGTTGCCCTGGATGATCGCGGAGAGACCGGGGCCACCGCCGCCGTCCTCGCCCGCCGTCCAGATGCCGAAGCTGATCACGATCGGCACGAGGACCAGGCCGAACAGCCCGATCAACGTGCGCGGGCGGCGCAGCATCCACCGCACCTCGGAACCCAACTGGCGCGTGATCACCGGCGTCCCCCGTCCAGGGTGTCCACAGCGGACATCCCGCGCTCTGCCTCCTCGGCCTCGGTGAGCCGCGCGAACAGCTCCTCGAGGCCCGTCTTCCACCGCGTGGCCTCGAAAACCCGGGCCTCGCCCTTCACCAGCGTCTCGATCACCTGCGGCGCGCTCGTCCCCGCGAGCTCGACGCGCAGTCCGTCACCCAGCGGGCGAGCGGAGATCTTGGCCTGGCGCAACGCGCTCAGCGCCTTCTCGACGTCCGGGGTGATGACCTGGAGCGCCGAACCGCCCGCCTGCAGCAGTTCGGTCAGTTCTCCCTGTGCCACCACGGTTCCCCGGTGCAGCACGGCGACGTGCGTGCAGGTCGCCTCGACCTCGCTCAGCAGGTGGCTCGACACCACCACCGTGCTGCCGGCCGCGTGCAGGTCCGCGATGATCCTGCGGATCTCCCGCGTGCCCGCCGGGTCGAGGCCGTTGGTCGGCTCGTCGAGCACGACCAGCTTGCGCGGCACGAGCAACGCCGCGGCCAGGCCGAGGCGTTGCTTCATGCCGAGCGAGTACCCCCGGTACCTGCGGTGGGCCGCCTGGGCGAGCCCGACGCGTTCGATGGCGTCCTCGACCGCCTGCTTGATCTCCTTGCGGGGCAGCAGGGGTTCGAACGCGGCACAGCGGACGAGGTTCTCCCGCCCGCTGAGGAACGGGTGGAACCCCGGACCCTCGACCAGCGCGCCCACGTGCGGCAGCGACTGCTCTGCACCGTCCGGCAGCGGCCGGCCGAGCAGTTCGATCTCCCCCTGCGTGGGGCGGACCAACCCGAGCAGCATCCGGATCGTGGTCGTCTTGCCGGACCCGTTGGGGCCCAGCATGCCGAGCACGGCTCCTTCCGGCACCTCGAGATCGACGCGGTCCACGGCGACCGTGCTCCCGTACTCCTTGCGCAGACCCCTGGTCCGCGCGGCGACAGCGGTCTTGGCAGGCGCTGTCACCGGCGCGCTGGTCGAGGTGGTCACTTCACCTGTCCGATCGTGTCGAACAGCACCTGCTCGGGAACGGCGCCCGCGACCACGCGGCCGTCGTCCGCGATCAGGATCGTGGCGACCTTCGTGGTGAAGATCTGACCGCTACCCCAGGCACCGCTGACCTTCTTCGTGAACTTGTCGACCAGGCCCTGCGCCTCGGCGGGGACCTGGGTCATGGCCTCGGCCGGAATGCGCGCACCGACGACCGTGTCCCAGCCCGTGCCGAAGAACTGCGGGTCCTTGCCCTGCAACGCCTGCTCGATGCCCAGTTCGGGCTTCTGGCCGCGTCGCTCCTCCTTCGCCTCGGGCGTGGTGACCTTGGCGTTGGCGGGCGGCGTGAACTCGAAGAGCTTGGCGTCCTGCGGGCCGACGTTGATCTCGCTGAAGCCGACCGTGCCCGCGGGCTCGCTCGTGCCGTTGGTGAGCACCTGAACGCGCAACGGCATCTTCAGCTCCGAGTCGACGGCGATCCGCACCTCGCGGATCAGCGTCTTCTCGCTGGCCTTCGGGGTCAGCACCAACTCGTAGGCGGCACGGTTCGCGACGCGCGCGGTGCCGTCGACGGTGATGTCGCTGAACTCCTTGGTCATGCCGACGACCTGCTTGGCCGCCTCGGCCGGGTTGACCGACTCGGACTTGTCCTCGGCAGGCCGCGGCTGGTCGGCCTTGTGCTCGGACTTCGTGACCTCGTTGTCGGCGGAGTTCCACGACCAGGTGGTCGTGCCGTCGTCGACGATGGTCTGCTCGGACTGGCCGTTCGGCAGGGCGGCGCGGAACTTGCCGTTGCCGTCGGTCCAGATCCGCGCGCTGTGCTTGCCGTCGGCGAGCTGCGGGATCTCCGCGATGGACGGGAGGCCGAGCTTGTTGTCGACCTCCACGGTGCCGCCGAACGCACCGGGCTTGCTCGTGAGCACCTGCTCGACGAGCGACTCGGCGGACACGTCGGGCAGGGTGGGCGGCTGGCCCGCACCCGCCGGCATGGCGAGCAGGCTCAGGCCTGCCGCGCCGGTGATCACACCGGCCGCCGCAGCGGCCAGGGTCACCTTTCGCTTGTTCATCAGTGGTCCCCTCCTCCAAGGGCTTGTGCTCTTAGCTTGGTGGTGGGTTGCTGAGATGGTGCTGAGACTACGCCCACCTGCGGTTATGTGCCCTCTCCGCAGTGTTTTCTGAGAGTCGGCTGAGATCTTGCGGGCAGCGGGCAGCCGCGCGCGGCATGCTGTGACCCGTGAAGCCTCGTGTGCTGGTCGTGGACGACGAAGTCGGCGTGCGCCGGGCGTTGGAGCGCGGGCTCTCGGCCGAGGGCATGGAGGTCGTCACGGCCTCCGACGGGCCCACGGCGTTGCGGGTCGCGCTGACCGGGGCGTTCGACGTCGTGCTGCTGGACATCATGCTGCCGGGCCTCTCGGGGTACCGGGTGCTGCAACGCATGCGGGCCGACGGGGTGCGCACGCCGGTGCTGATGGTGTCGGCGAAGGACGGCGAGATCGACCAGGCGGACGGCCTCGACCTCGGCGCCGACGGGTACCTGGTCAAGCCGTTCAGCTTCGTCGTGCTGGTCGCGCAGGTCAGGGCGTTGCTGCGGCGCGGGGGAGGCGCTCGCCGCAAGCTCACGCTCGGCAGCCTCGTGATCGACCGCGGACTGCGCGAGGTCAGCTGGGGCGGGCAGGACGTGTCGCTGTCGCCGCGCGAGTACGCGGTGCTCGACGTGCTGGCGTCGCGCGCCGGGTCCGTGGTGACCAAGGACGAACTGCTGCGCACGGTCTGGGGCGACGAGCAGGCCGCGACGCGCAACGCCGTCGAGGTCTACGTCGGGTACCTGCGGCGCAAGCTGGAGGCCGTCGGCGCGGGCGAGGTCGTGCGGACGATCCGCGGCCACGGCTACATCGCGTCCACCCCGGACCTCGACAACGCGCTGGGCAACAGGTGACCCCTGGCTGGTGGCTGCGGCGCACCCTGCGCTTCCGCATCACCGTGGTGGCGACGGGTGTGGCGTTGCTGTGCCTGCTCGCGTTCACCAGCATCGCGCCGGCGTTGATCGGGCTGATCCAGATCACCGCGGTGGACCAGGAACTGGAGAAGGCACCGCCGCGCGTGCTCGACGTGGCCGGGGCGCCGGTGGACGGCGGGCCGCCGCTTCCGTTGACGTCACAGGACATCCGGTCGTTGAAGTCCGGCGAACCCGTGCTGCGCATGGAGGGCGCGTCGGCGTTGCGGTTCAGCGGGCGGGTGGTGTTCACCGGCGACGGGACGCCGCGCCTCGAGGTGTACGCGAGCACGTTGCTGGGCTACCAGAACGCCAACGCGCTGGGCACCCGCTGGCTGGCCGTCGCCGCCGTGCTGGTGGCCGGGCTGGTGGGGGTCGCGACGTGGCTCGCGGTGCGGTCGTCGTTGCGGCCGGTCGAACGGATGCGGGTCGCGGCGGGGGAGTTGCCGCACGGCGAACGGTTGCCGGTACCGCCGTCGCGCGACGAGTTGCAGGCGCTGGCCGAGGCGTTGAACGCGCTGCTGGCCCGCCGGGACGACGCCTCGGACCGGTTGCGGCGCTTCACCGGGGACGCGGCGCACGAGCTGCGGTCGCCGGTCGCGTCGGTGCGCGCGCAGGCGGAGGTCGCCGTGGCGCACCCGGACCCGGACTTCTCGATCGAGGTGCTGGAGTCCGTGGTCGAGGAGTCGATCAGGCTCAGCGCGCTGGTGGACTCGTTGCTGATCCTCGCCCGCGCGGACACCGGGGCACCGCCGCGCGCCGAGGCCGTCGACCTGGTGCTGGAGGCCGAGGCCGCGATCTCCCGGCTGGACGCGGAACTGCTGGTGCGGCTGAACGCGCCGCCGTCGGCGTGCCTGGTGTCGGCCACCCGGTCCGAGGTCGAGCTGGTGCTGGACAACCTGCTGCGCAACGCCGCCCGGTACGCGTACTCCACGATCACCGTGACGCTCGCGCCGGTCGGGCGGGACGTGCGGCTGATCGTGGACGACGACGGGCACGGCATCCCCGTGGAGCACCGGGCGAAGGTGTTCGACCGCTTCTACCGGGTGGACGAGGACCGCGGCCGTCGTTCCGGCGGGTTCGGTCTCGGGCTCGCGCTGGTGGCGCACCTCGTGCAGCGACGCGGAGGGAGCGTGCTGGCCGCCGAGTCACCCGCCGGTGGTGCGCGTTTGGAGATCCGCTGGCCGTCCTGGTAGCAAGCTCCGGTGCCAGAGTTGCGAGCGTCGGCACTGGTCGACGCGCCCGTTGCCGCCGTAGCCGGTGCCCTGCTCGACACCTCGCTGATCGCGGGGTTCGGCGTGCGGGTGCGAGGACCGTTGCTGTGCCTGGGGGACGAGCTCGTCGGGCCGTTCGGTGTCCGGCTGGTGGTGACCCGCGCCGATCTGTCCGGTGTGTCCGCCGCCGGTGACTTCCTGGAGCTGCACACGGATCTCGTCGTGACCGGGGCCGGGACGATGGTGGTCGACCGGGTCTCGTGGAAGGCCGTCGGCGGGGTCGTCGGGCGGTTCGCGGACGTGACGGTCGGGCGCGGGATGGCGTTGCGCGTGCTGCAGAAGCGGTCCGCGCTGCTGGCCACCCGCTGCGCCGAGCTGGTGTCGGCGCGGGTCGTGGTCGGGGCGGCGATCGTCCGGGGTGGACGGATGCTGGCCCAGCAACGGTCGTTTCCCGTTGACACGGCGGGGAAGTGGGAACTGCCGGGCGGCCGGGTCGAGCCCGGCGAGAAGCCCGCCGACGCGCTGGTGCGCGAATGCCTGGAGGAGCTGGGGGCCACGGTCGTGGCCGGCGAGCAGGTCGGGCCGGACGTGCCGTTGAAGCGCGATCTCGTGCTGCGGATCTTCGCCGCGGAACTCGCCGACGGTGAGCCGGAAGCGTTGGAGCACAACGCTGTCCGGTGGTTCACCGCCGACGAGCTGCCCTCGGTGGACTGGCTGCCCGCCGATCGCGTGCTGGTGCCCGCCCTTCAGGCCCTCCTCAACTGAGACCGGACAACCGCAGCGCCGCGGTGAGCCGGTGCTGGGCGCGGTCCCGCGCCCGCTGCGCACCGGCCTGGCGGATCCGGTCCAGCTCAGCCGGGTCGTTGAGCAACGCCAGCGTGCGTTCGCGCACCGGCCGCAGTTCCTCGATCACGGCCTCCGCCACGTCGTCCTTCAGCTCGGAGAACCTGCTCGTGTAGTCCTCGGGCTCCTTGCCGGTGCAGGAGGCGAGGACCTCGGTCAGGTTCGCGACGCCCTCCGTCGACGTCACGGCCCTGCGCACCTTGCGCCGCACCAGGTCCGGGTCGTCGAGCACGAAGACCACTCCCGCGGAGTTCTGCGCCGACTTGTCCATCTTGCGCGCGGGGTCCGCGAGGTCCTTGATGCGCGCGCCGACCTTCGGCACCACCGCCGTGGGCACGATGAACGCATCCCCGTAGGCGTGGTTGAACCTGCGTGCCAACGCCCGCGCGAGTTCGACGTGCTGGAGCTGGTCCTCGCCGACCGGCACCTCGGCCGTGCCCTGCAACAGGATGTCCGCGGCCATCAGCACCGGATAGGTGAGCAGGCTGAGCCGCACGGACTCGCGGCCGAGCGACTTCTCTCTGAACTGGATCATCCGCGCGGCCTCGCCGTAGGTGCAGGTGCACTCCAGCACCCAGTTCAGGGCTCCCAGCTCGCGGATGAGGTCGCTCTGCACGCACACGCTCGCCGGGTCGATGCCGGACGCGACGAGCACGGCCAGCTGCTCGCGCGTCATGGATCGCAGGCGTTGCGGGTTGTGCGACGACGTCATCGCGTGCAGGTCGCTGATGAAGTACACGTCCTCGTCGGTGCCCTCGGTCGCCCACGTGCGCAGCGCCCCGAGGTAGTTGCCGAGGTGCACCTGGCCGGAGGGCGTGATGGCGGAGAGCCTGATCATGGTGGTCCTTCCCTGGGGTTTCGGTGACCACCCCGGGGCGAACGCATGAAAAAAGCCGCCCGTCGGGGCGGCCTGCGTCTCTTACGAGCGCGCGTCTACTCCGGCCGCCGGAAAGCGGCCCACCAGAAGGCGTTGAGGATGCGCACGATCATGAGTATAGGTCTACCGTCAACGCATGTTCATCGTGCTGCTGAAGTACGCCGCGCCACTGGAACAGATCGACTACGCCCTCCCCGACCACCGAGCATGGGTCGAGAAGCAGTACGAGCGGGGACTCTTCCTCGCCTCGGGGCGTCAGGTGCCGAGGACGGGCGGCGTGATCATCACGCGGCCGATGCCCCGGGGCAAGCTCGAAGCGCTGCTCGCGACGGACCCGTGGGCGGAGCAGAAGCTCGTGAAGTACGAGATCTGCGAGTTCGAGGCGACTCGGACGGCGCCGGAGCTGGTGAAGCTGAACGAGGCCGTGCTCCAGCACTAGGCTCCGGCTTCGATCCACTCGATGGCCTTGGTGAGCGCGTCGTCTGTTGACACGTGCGGGGCTATCGGGGCGTTGCCGTACGTCCTGCCGGTGCGGTCGGCCATGACGGCGGTGGTGATGGCGAGCCGTGCGCCGTCCTTGAGTCGGTAGGTCTGGTTCGCCGTCGCGAAGCCTGCGGTGGGCGCGCCGAAGGTCTTCACGCCGGGTACGCCCAGGAACGAGACCAGCACCGCTTCACCCGAACTGGCGGTCCTGCCGTCGACGAGCAGCGCCACCGGGCCTGGTCGTGATCGCGGAACCCGGTGCAGGCGGTACGAGCGCCGGCCGCCGCTGCAGAGGTGCCGGCGTCTGATGCCCCAGCCGGTCTCACCGTGCGGGCCGACGAACCTCCCGCACTCGCCTTCACCGAGCAGCGGGGCCACGACCGTGAGCATCGGGTGCATGGCACCGCCGCGGTTGCCGCGCAGGTCCACGACCCACCCGGCTGGTTCCGCCGCGACGAGGGCGCGCATCAGCCGGAGGCCTCGTGAGACGTAGGTGCGGCCGTGGCTCGCGTGGATCTCGGGGAGGCGCACGACGGCGGTCGTCCCGGTCAGCTGACCGGTCGGCACGACGGGCGGCGGGGAGGCGGCCCGCTCGGCCGTGATCAGGTGGGTGTGCGGGTTGCCGAGGGCCGCGATCGCGTGCCGGACCGCCTCGTGAGCGTTCTCGGCGGCGTGAGCTTGAGCACGTAATGCGGGCCAGACGGCGTGGGCGCTCTCGATCGAGTGACGCTGCAGGAGGTCGAGCGCGCTGTCGACGTACGCGCACTCCTCCGGTCTCAAGCGGCCTTCTTCAGAGCCTTCTTGGCGGCCTTCTCAGCCTTCTTCGCCGCCTTCTTCCTGGCCTTGTCGCGCTCCTTGAGCAGGAACGGGACCGGGCAGCGCTTGCACTGGGGCTTCGACCGGCAGCACTTCTTCTTGAGCTTTTTACCCACTGGTTGAACTCCACTCCGCCACGTATCGCTAGAGTAGGTGAGGCTCACTTCACTGGCACTCTTGTGTGGTAATGGCGACGCAGCCGGTAGTATCAAACGCGGCCCTGCGCATCGAAGTGTCCGGCGCGAGCCCCTCCAACGCCTTCGAAGCTCTAGGAGTTCTGCGTGCCCACGGCCACCGCGTCTGCCCTCCAGACGCGCACTGACCTGCGAAATGTCGCGATCGTCGCGCACGTCGACCACGGCAAGACCACCCTGGTCGACGCGATGTTGCGCCAGTCCGGCGCCTTCTCCGCGCGTGCCGAGCTCGTCGACCGGGTCATGGACTCGGGCGAGCTCGAGCGTGAGAAGGGCATCACGATCCTCGCCAAGAACACGGCTGTGCGCAGGCACACGCCGGACGGCGACGTGATCATCAACGTCGTCGACACCCCCGGCCACGCCGACTTCGGCGGCGAGGTCGAGCGTGCGCTGTCCATGGTCGACGGCGTCGTCCTGCTCGTCGACGCGTCCGAGGGCCCGCTGCCCCAGACGCGCTTCGTGCTGCGCAAGACCCTGGCCGCCGGCCTGCCGGTGATCCTGCTGGTCAACAAGGTCGACCGCCCCGACGCCCGGATCTCCGAGGTCGTCGAGGAGGCCCACGACCTGCTGCTCGACCTCGCGACCGAGGTGGGCGCCGACGAGTCCGTCCTGGACCTGCCGGTCGTCTACGCCTCCGCGCGCGCCGGTCGTGCGTCGCTCACCCAGCCCGAGGACGGCGGCCTGCCGGACGAGGAGAACCTCGACACCCTGTTCCAGGTGCTGCTCGAGCACATCCCGGCTCCTCAGGTCGACATCGACGGCCCGCTCCAGGCGCTCGTCACGAACCTCGACGCCTCGACGTTCCTCGGCCGCATCGCGCTGTGCCGCATCCACCAGGGCACGCTGCGCAAGGGCGAGACCGTCGCCTGGTGCCGCGAGGACGGCGAGCCCGTCAAGGTCCGCATCACCGAACTCCTCATCACCGAGGCCCTCGACCGCCAGCCGGCCGAGCTGGCCCGCGCGGGTGACCTGGTCGCCATCGCCGGCATCCCGGACATCACGATCGGCGACACCCTCGCCGACGCCGAGGCCCCGGTCGCGCTGCCCCGCATCACGGTCGACGAGCCCGCGATCTCGATGACCGTCGGTGTGAACACCTCGCCGCTGGCGGGTCGCAACGGTGGCACCAAGCTCACCGCCCGCATGCTCAAGACCCGCCTCGACTCGGAGCTCATCGGCAACGTGTCCGTGCGCGTCCTCCCGACCGAGCGCCCGGACACCTGGGAGGTGCAGGGCCGCGGCGAGCTCGCCCTGGCCATCCTGGTCGAGCAGATGCGCCGCGAGGGCTTCGAGCTCACCGTGGGCAAGCCCCAGGTGGTGACGAGGACCGTCGACGGCAAGGTGCACGAGCCGTTCGAGCGCCTCTCCGTCGACTGCCCCGAGGAGCACCTCGGCGCCGTCACGCAGCTGCTGGCGAACCGCAAGGGCCGCATGGAGAACATGTCGGGCCACGGCACCGGCCGCATCAAGCTCGACTACGTGGTCCCGTCGCGAGGCCTCATCGGCTTCCGCACCGAGTTCCTCACCGAGACCCGCGGCACCGGCATCGCCAACGCCGTCTCCGAGGGCTACGGCCCGTGGGCGGGCGAGATCCGCACCCGCCACAACGGCTCCCTGGTCGCCGACCGCAGCGGCTCCATCACCGCCTACGCGATGATCCAGCTGGCCGACCGCGGCACCTTCTTCGTGGAGCCCGGCGCCGACGCCTACGAGGGCATGGTCGTGGGCGAGAACCCGCGCGCCGAGGACCTCGACGTCAACGTCACCCGCGAGAAGAAGCTCACCAACATGCGTTCCTCCACGGCGGACGTGATGGAGACCCTGGCCCGCCCCCGCAAGCTCTCGCTGGAGGAGGCGCTGGAGTTCTGCGCCTTCGACGAGTGCGTGGAGGTGGCCCCGGAGGTCGTCCGCGTCCGCAAGGTGATCCTGGACGCGAACCTGCGAGGCCGCGAGCGCTCGCGCCTCAAGAACCGCGTCTGACCGCACCACCGCTGACCGAAGGGCGGCAGGACCCCACCAGGGTTCTGCCGCCCTTCGGCGTTCCTGGGGGCTACGAGGTGAGTGGCAGAGCACCGCGCCACAGGGCTCCAGACGAGCGCTGGGCGGCTGAACCCGGGCAGCCACGAGCCACTGTCCAAGCCCGAAATGCGCCGACTGCGTCGCACCGCCCCCCGGCGTGTCCCGCCACGCCACGCCGTGCGGTCACACGGCGAAGATCGGGTCGGGTACTGGATTTCGGTGCGGGACTGTGTGGCCGTCGCTTCTGGCCTTTGGGGGAGGTGGCGGGGAGGAGCAACCCCGCGCCACCCGCACGCGTCCCACGAGTGGCAAGGGTGACAAAACCTGGGTTGCCCGAACACCGCCACCACCCTTCTGGCAATGTGAGGACCATGAGGCGACTCGGGGGAGTGCTGGCCGCCGCGGTGCTGTGCACCACAGCCGCGGCGTGCACGAACGCGCCCCCTCCACCTCTGGTGCCGAAGACCGAGGCCCCGGTCATCACGACGACGGGCCCGAAGGTCACCGAGATAGTCGTGGGCGTGGACGACGTGGCAGGCGGTTACAACCCGCACTCCCTCGCGGCCCAGAGCCCCATCACCACCGCGCTGAGCTCGCTCCTGCTGCCGTCCCCGTTCAGGCCGGGCAACGACGGCGCGCCCCAGCTGGACCGCAACCTGATGGTGAGCGCCAAGGTCACCAAGGCCGAGCCGTTCACGGTCACCTACACGATCCGCAAGGACGCCAGCTGGTCGGACAGCGCGCCGATCGCCGCCGAGGACTTCTACTACCTCTGGCAGCGTATGCGCACCGAGCCGGGTGTCGTGGATCCGGCGGGTTACAGGCTCATCAACAACATCAGCGCGAGGGAGGGCGGCAAGGTCGTCGAGGTCGCCTTCGGGAAGCCGTTCCCGGGCTGGCGGAGCCTCTTCTCGAACCTGCTGCCCGCGCACCTGCTCAAGGACGCGCCCGGCACGTGGTCGAACGTGCTCGCGACCGGCTTCCCGGCCACGGCGGGCCCGTTCCAGGTGCGCAGCCTCGACGAACCACGAGGCGAGGTCGTGCTCGAGCGCAGCGACCGGTACTGGGAGGTGCCGACGACGCTCGACCGGGTCGTGATCCGCCGTGCCACGCACAGTCAGATGGCCGAGTCACTGTCCAAAGGCGACAACCAGGCGGCGCTGCTGCGGGCCGACGCGGCCGACGTGAACCTGCTGAAGACCATCGAGCAGGTCACCACGCAACCCGTGCCGCGCAACGAGGTCGTGCAGGTCCTGCTCAGGCCCGCCAGCACCCAGCTCAAGGACGTCAAGGTGCGGAAGGCGGTGCTCGCCGCGCTCGACCGGGAGGCGTTGATCGCGTCCGGCACGCAGAGCGGGCCCAGTGCCTCGTTCCGCGCCGACTCCTACGTCGTGCCGCCGAGCCGCGCCGGGTACGCGAAGTCCATCACCGCGAACACGCTCGACGCGGCGCTGAGCGATCAGCTGCTGACCGAGTCCGGGTTCGTGAAGTCCGCCGGCGGGTGGCAGAAGGACGGCAAGCCGCTCAAGCTCCGGATCGCGGCGCCGGAGAAGTCCGAGCCGTACGTGAGCCTCGCGAACCGCATCAAGGTGCAGCTGAAGGACCGGGGGATCGACTCCGAGGTCGTCACCCCGACCGCCGAGGACCTCTTCAGCAAGGAACTGGTCGAGAGCAACCTCGACATCGCTGTCGTGCCGCGCGTCGACGCCGGTGACTCGGCGGCGGCGCTCGCGAGCGAGTTCGGGTGCGCCGGGGACGCGCCGGACGGTGCGACGCCGAGCCCCGGCAACCCCGCCGGCTTCTGCGACCCGGCCCTGCAGAGCGACATCGACGCCGCGCTGAACGGCAAGGCGTTGCTGTCCGACGTCCTCGCGCGGGTCGAGCCGTTGATCGCGGCCCAGGCGGTGTCGGTGCCGCTGTTCCAGGTGGTCGATCTGCTCGGAGTTCTCCCCACGATGGTTTCGGGAGTCGGAACCGGGGCACCCCTCGCGGGCGTGCTCAGCGATGCACCCGAATGGCGGCGCCTCGACAAGTAGTCGGGGGGCCGTAAATCGTTTGCGCGGGTTGTTCGGCCGTTGCTACGTTCGGCCGTTCTCGTTGACAGAATTTCTGGCGCCCGGTCAACGAACGCTTTCGCCCGGTAATCGGGCCATTGCGCCGCGCTACAACCTGTTTCCATTGGGTCACGATCGCCCTCCCAGGTAGTGACCACCACCTCAGCGGGTTCTTACCGTGCTGCCCACGATGTGCCGGTTCGGGGCGCGTATGGCACATCACGGTTATGGGCGTGCAAGCCGACCAGGCCACGGCCGCCCAGTGCTAGGAGGGCACGTGTCGATGAGGAGAACCAAAGCACTGCCGGCGATCGCGCTGGTGGCCAGCGCGTCACTCGTGCTGGGTGCCTGCGGTGGCGGCGGAGGTGGCAGCAGCGACGCCAACGGTGGCGACGCCACCATCGCGGAGATGGCTGTCGCACGCGGTGAGTCCGGGGACGGGTACACCGCGCCGGACACCAAGCAGAGCGACCAGATCGTCGTCTCTACGGACAAGGCGTTCACGTCGTACAACAACGCGACCGAGGACGCCAACCAGTCCTACAACACGTTCGCGCTGGTTCTCGCACAGCCGGGTGCGCACATCCTGAACGGCAACAACAAGTACAGCCTCAACAAGGACACCATGGAGAGCGTCGAGGTCACCTCGAAGTCTCCGCAGGTCGTCACGTGGAAGCTGAAGAAGGGCGTCACCTGGTCCGACGGCGAGGCCTGGGACTGCGACGACTTCTACATGGCCTGGTTCACCCAGAGCAACTCCGCCAAGAAGGCCGACGCAGGCAAGTACTTCAAGCCGGCCGGCACCACCGGGTACGACCTGATGACCGGTGAGTGCAAGGACGACCAGACGTTCGTCGGCTCGTTCTCGGCGCCGTACCCGGACTACATCGGCATGTTCAACAACGACGTTCTCCCCGCGCACATCCTGGAGAAGAACGCCGGCATCGCCGACATCACCAAGCTGAACAAGGACTCCGCTCCCGCCGACATCCAGAAGGCTGCTGACTTCTGGAACGAGAAGTGGAACGGCTTCACGAAGGACCTCATGCCGGGCGCGGGCCCGTACATGCTGACCGCCTTCGAGCCGAACCAGTCGGTCACGCTCGAGCGCAACCCGAAGTGGGCCGGCAAGCCCGGTGGCCCCGCCAAGATCATCCTGAAGGCGGTGCCGGACCCCGTCGCGCAGGCGCAGGCGCTGGAGAACGGTGAGGTCGCCGTCAACTCCATGGCCCAGCCCGACGCGAACGCCGCGACGAAGCTGAAGGGCCTGAGCGCCCAGGGCATCACGTTCGGCGCGGGCCCCGGCCTGTCGTTCGAGCACCTGGACATCCAGTTCAAGAACCCGGTGCTGGCCAAGGAAGAGATCCGCAAGGCGTTCTTCATGTGCGTCAAGCGCCAGGACATCATCGACAAGCTGATCACCGAGGTCCAGGCCGACGCGAAGCCGCTCGGCAGCCTGATCTTCTTCCCGAAGGACGAGGGCTACAAGGACGTCTACGCCGACAAGGCCAAGGGTGACCCGGCCGAGGCGAAGAAGATCCTCACCGACGCCGGCTGGGCGCAGGGTGCGGACGGCGTGTTCGCGAAGGACGGCGTGCGCGCCTCCTTCCGGATCAGCCACACCGACATCCCGCGGCGCAAGCAGACCGTCGAGCTGATCCAGGGCCAGTGCAAGGAAGCCGGCATCGAGGTCAAGGACGACACCGACCCGAACTTCCTCGACGAGCGCGTCTCGCAGGGTGACTACGACGTCGCGCTGTTCGCGTGGTCCGGTGGCCCGCTGAAGAGCGACAAGAAGTCGATCTACGAGACCGGCGGTGGCCAGAACTGGCAGAACCTGAGCGTCCCGGCTGCTGACGCCGCCATGAAGGAGGCCGTCTCGCAGACGTCGATCTCCGAGTCGCTCAAGTTCTTCGCGAAGGCCGACGAGGAGATCGCGAACGCCTACGGTTCGCTTCCGCTCTTCCAGATGCCGAACATGTGGGCGTTCAAGGAGCTCGACCGCGTGTACTTCCAGAGCTACTACGGCGCGCTGTGGAACGCCAACGAGTGGCAGACCAAGTAAATCGCCATAGCTGAAGTGCGCAACGCCTGACCGGGCGGGGCCGGACCACGAGTCCGGCCCCGCCCGAGCCGGGTTGCCCCCTAGGAGCCCGCCCGTGATCCGCTACATCATCCGGCGCCTGCTGATCTCCATACCCATCCTGCTGATCGGCAGCTTCGCCTGTTACGTCCTCGTCGCCACCGCCGGAAACCCCTTGGCGGAGATGCGATTCCGGCCCGGCGTCACCGAAGCCGACATCAAGGCGGCGGAAGTCTCGCTCGGTTTGGACAAGCCCGTCTTCATCCGCTACTGGAACTGGCTCACCGACTTCCTGTCCGGTGACTGGGGCCAGAGCATCGCCCTCGGTCAGGCCAAGACCGCCGTCTTCCCGGCCGTCACCGACGCGCTGTGGACCACCGGCCGCCTCGTCATCGGCGCCGAACTCCTCGCTCTCACACTGGGCGTCTCGGTCGGCGTGCTCGCCGCCGTGCGCCAGTACTCGATCTTCGACTACCTCGCCACCAGCACCGCGTTCCTCATGTTCTCGATGCCGATCTTCTGCGTCGCGGTCATCGTGAAGAACTACGGCATCCAGTTCAACAACGTCCTGGAGTCGATGGGGCTGGACCGCTGGCTCACCACCGCGGGCCCCCGGCCCGGAGGGTTCACCGGCAGCTTCGGCGAAGTGATCTTCAAGTACACCGGCACGTTCCTGCTGCCGACGGTCGCGCTGATGCTGATCAGCTTCGCCGCCTACAGCCGGTTCGAACGCGCCTCGATGCTGGAGATCCTGCACTCGGACTTCGTGCGCACCGCGCGGGCGAAGGGCATCTCGCAGAGCCGTGTGATCTTCAAGCACGCGTTCCGCAACGCGCTCATCCCCGTGTCGACGCTGTTCTCGCTGAACTTCGGTGCCGTGCTGTCCGGCGCGATCATCACCGAGACCGTGTTCGGCTGGGCCGGCATGGGCACGCTGCTGGTCAACTCGGTGCGGCAGTTCGACCCGCCGATGCTGATGGGCTGGCTCGCGGTCACGGCCACCCTGATCGTGCTGTTCAACCTGATCGCCGACGTCGTGTACGGCATCCTCGACCCTAGGATTCGCCTTGGCTAACATCAACTTGGCGTCCGAGGGCGGCGTGGTGAACAGCGCTCCCCAGTCCGACTCCCACGAGTTCGACGCCACCAAGACCCGCACGCAGGGCCAGTTGGTCATGCGGCGCTTCCTGCGCCACCGGCTCGCCATGGTGAGCCTCGGCGTCTTCGTCTTCCTCGTGCTGTTCGCGTTCCTCGGACCGTTCATCTGGACGTTCGACTACGAGGACGTGAGCAGCAAGTCCTACCAGCCGATGAGCGGCACGCACCCGCTCGGCACCACCCAGGTCGGCAAGGACATGCTCGCGCTGCTCATGCGCGGCACCGGCTACTCGCTGCAGATCGCGTTGATCGTGGCCGCGCTGGCGACCGCGATCGGCGTGACGTTCGGCGCGCTCGCCGGTTACCTGCGCGGCTTCGTGGACACGGCGCTGATGCGTCTGGTCGACCTGCTGCTGATCATCCCCCAGATCGCGGTCGCCGCGATCGTCGTCAAGGGGTTCTCGGGCAGCTGGTACGTCGTCGCGCTGGTGCTCGCCGCGTTCGCCTGGATGTCGATCGCCCGCATCACCCGGGGTGAAACGCTTTCCTTGGCACAGCGGGAGTTCGTCGAGGCCGCGCGCGCGTGCGGCGCCTCGACGCCGCGGATCATCTTCAAGCACCTCGTGCCGAACATGATCGGCAGCATCACCGTCAACGCCACGCTCGCGATCGCCGCCGCGGTGCTCACCGAGGCCGCGCTGTCGTTCCTGGGACTGGGCGTCCAGCCCCCGGACACCTCGCTCGGCGTGATCGTGCTGGAGAACTACGGGCAGTTCATGAACCGGCCGTGGCTCTTCTGGGGTCCGTTCATCGTGCTCGTGTCGCTCTCCCTGGCCGTCAACTTCATCGGTGACGGCCTGCGCGACGCGTTCGACCCGAGGCAGACGAAGGTGCGTGCCTGATGAGTGTTTCCGAACTGACGGAGGACTTCCTGCCCTCCGGCACCACCGCGCCGTTGCTCTCGGTCAAGGACCTCAGCGTCACCTTCCCGACCGACGACGGCGACGTCCGCGCCGTGCGCAACGTCTCGTTCGACCTCAACCCCGGCGACGTGCTGGGCATCGTCGGCGAGTCGGGCTCCGGCAAGTCGGTGTCCTCCATGGCGATCATGGGCCTGCTGCCCAAGAACGCCGTCATCGAAGGCTCGATCCGCTACCGCGGTGAGGAGCTGAACGGCCGCACCTACAAGCAGATGCAGCCGTTCCGCAGCAAGCACATCTCGATGATCTTCCAGGACCCGATGACGTCGCTGAACCCCGTCTACACGGTGGGGTGGCAGCTCGCCGAGACCTACCGCGCGCACCACGACGTCTCGAAGAAGGCGGCGTGGGCCAAGGCGGTCGAGGCGCTCGAACTCGTCGGCATCCCGCAGCCGGACAAGCGCGCGGCCCAGTACCCGCACGAGTTCTCCGGCGGCATGCGGCAGCGCGTGGTCATCGCGATGGCGATCATCAACGACCCCAGCGTGATCATCGCGGACGAGCCGACCACCGCGCTCGACGTGACGGTGCAGGCGCAGATCCTCGACACGATGCTGCGCCTGCAGTCCGAGACCGACGCGGCGATCGTCATGATCACGCACGACCTCGGCGTGGTCGCGGGCATGGTCAACCGCGTGCAGGTGATGTACGGCGGCACCGTGGTCGAGTCCGGCCCGGTCGACGACGTCTTCGAACGGCCGCGGATGCCTTACACCGTGGGACTCCTGGGCTCCGTGCCCAACCCGTCCACGCTGGGCAAGCGGCTCACCCCGATCAAGGGCGCGCCCCCGTCGCTGGTGAACCTGCCGTCCGGCTGCTCGTTCTCGCCGCGCTGCCCGCTCGTCACCGACGTGTGCCACGAGTGGGAGCCGGAGCTCGAGGAGGCCGGCGCGGCGAACCACACGACGCGCTGCCACCGCTGGGAGCACCTGGCGACGATCGAGACGCCACAACGGCTGTTCCTGCACGACGAGATCGGCACGATCGAGAACCCGGCGGCGTTCGCCGAGGCCAACCCCGACGAGTCGCTCGAAGTGACGGCCGTGCACGGCTCGCTGGTTTCTGAAGAGGAGGCGAAGTGACCGCTCCGCTGCTGGAGGTCACCGACCTCGTCAAGGAGTTCCCGGTGCGCGGCAAGGGGATCATCCCGCGCAACGTCGGCACGGTGCAGGCCGTGTCCGGGGTGTCGTTCACCCTGCACCCCGGTGAGACGCTCGGTCTCGTCGGCGAGTCCGGCTGCGGCAAGTCCACGACCGGGCGCGCGATCCTGCAGCTGCACAAGCCGACCTCGGGCTCGGTGAAGTTCGAGGGCCGCGAGCTCACGTCCATGAGCACCAAGCAGTTGCGGCCGTTGCGCAAGGACATCCAGATCGTCTTCCAGGACCCGTACGCGTCGCTGAACCCCAAGTGGCAGGTCAACGACATCATCGCGGAACCCCTGGTGATCCACGGTGTCGAAGGCGGCGTGCAGCGGCGGGTCAACGAGCTGATGGAGCTCGTGGGCCTCAACCCCGAGCACCGCAGCCGGTACGCGCACGAGTTCTCCGGCGGCCAGCGCCAGCGCATCGGCATCGCCCGCGCCCTGGCGTTGAACCCGCGGTTCCTGGTGCTGGACGAGCCGGTGTCCGCTTTGGACGTCTCGGTGCAGGCCGGTGTCGTGAACCTGTTGGAGGAGCTGCAGGAACGGCTCGGGCTCGCGTACCTGTTCGTCGCGCACGACCTCTCGGTGGTGCGGCACATCTCGGACCGGGTCGCGGTCATGTACCTCGGCAAGATCATCGAGATGGGTGAGCGCGAGGCCATCTACAACAAGCCGATGCACCCCTACACGCAGGCGCTGCTGTCGGCCGTGCCGATGCCCGACCCCAAGGCGGAGCGCAAGCGCCAGCGGATCGTGCTGACCGGTGACGTGCCGTCGCCCGTCAACCCGCCGTCGGGCTGCCGCTTCCGCACGCGGTGCTGGAAGGCGCAGGACATCTGCGCCACCGAAGAACCCCGGCTGGAAAGGCGTGGTGGGCCGGACGGCACGTTGTCCGCGTGCCACTTCGCCGAGGAACGTTCGGTGGTGTAGCGGTCAGACCGCTGTCTTCGGACCGTTAGCAAAGGCCGCCTTTATCAACCGATGAAGGCGGCCTTTACTCTTTTCCGGTGACCCTGACTGCCCCACCGCGGTTGCTCTTCGTGCACGCCCACCCCGACGACGAAAGTCTGTGGACCGGCGGCACCATCGCGCGTTACGCCTCGGCGGGCGCGCACGTCACCGTCGTCACCTGCACGCTGGGCGAGGAGGGCGAGATCATCCCGCCCGCGCTCGCCCACCTGGCCGCTGACGAGGCCGATCAGCTCGGCGGGTACCGGGTCGGTGAGCTGAGGTCCGCGTGCGCGGCCCTCGGCGTGACCGACCACCGGTTCCTCGGCGGGATCGGCCGCTGGCGCGACTCCGGCATGGTCGACGTGCCGTCCAACGCCAAGGCGCGCGCGTTCATCCAGGGATCGCTCGACGACCAGACCGCCCAGCTGGTCGAGATCCTGCGCGAGGTCAAGCCCCAGGTCGTCGTGAGCTACGACGCGTTCGGCGGCTACGGACACCCGGACCACATCCGCGCGCACGAGATCACGGTCGCCGCGTGCGCCCAGGTCTCCGAGGTCGAGCGGGTCTTCTACGCGGTGACGTCCCGCGACGCGACCGAGGCCGGTGTGGCCGCGCTGGAGAACTTCCCCGAGGCGTTCCGGCTGCCCGAGCCGGGCGAGCTCCCGGTGACGCCGGATGAAGAGATCACAACGGTTGTCGACGTTTCGGAGCACCTGACGGCCAAACGGCGTGCGTTGAGGGCACACTCGACGCAGGTCAGTGTGTGGGACGACGGGTACGCGCTGTCGAACAACATCGCTCAGCCGCTCGTCGGCGGCGAGTTCTACGTGCTGGCGAAGGGCTCGCCCGAGGGGGCGGCGACGGATCTGTTCGGAGGACTGGGTGACCGCTAGCCGGCGAGTGTTCTTGTTGCTGCTCTTGTGCGTCGAGGCGGCAATGCTCGCTGTGCTCGAAGTGATCTACCTGCCCCTCCGCTTCGACGGCACGCTGCTGCCGAGGGTGGCCGACCTGCCGTTCCCGATCACGATCGTGGTGGCCGCCGTCATGACACCGCTGATGGTGTCGTGGGCGGCCGCCCTGTCGACGCGGGTGCTGACCGCCGCGCTGCCGCTGCTGGTCTGGTTCTTCACGCTGTTCGTCTTCGGGTACCTGGAGCCGGGGGCGGTCTCCGGCAAGGCCCTGCTGCTGCAGGACTGGCGGGGACTGCTGCTCTTCGCCGCCGGCGCGTTCCCCGGTGCGGTCGCGGTGGGCGCGGTGATGGCCCGCAACGCCGCCAACCGGCCGGGGCTCTACGAGACCGCCGGGATCCAGTAGCGGTAGCGGTGGTGCTCGGTGCAGCCGAGGTCCTCGTACAGTCGGATCGCCGGTTCGTTGTGCTCGGCGACCTGCAGCACGCACGTCGTGGCGCCCTGCTCGAGACCCCAGCCGGCCAGTTCGCCCATGAGGCCCCGCGCGAGGCCCTGACGGCGGTGTGACGGCCGCACGGCGAGGCGGGCGACGTGCAGGACGTCCTCGACGACCGCGCCCCGCACGGCCGCGGTGACGGTGTGCTCGTCGGTGAGGCTCGCGAAGCAGACGTCGCCGCCCGAACCGAGCACGTGCCGTTGGGCGGCGCTGATCTCGGATCCTGCCGTCAGTTCCCACCATCCGGGAAGATCACGGCTCTCGGCTACGCCCTGCGCGAACTTCTCCAGCGGACCGGTCATCACGAGCGACTCGGCCCCTCCCGGATGATCCAGATCGACCCGCCAGCCAGCGGCTTCGACCGCCGCCTCCGCCGGTGAGCCGTTCACCACATGCGCCGTCGGTTTGATCCCGTGCTCGCGGGCGAACCTCTGCACGGCATCGAGGGCGTCCGGAACGGGCACGCCGGGATCGCCGCAGGTCAGGGTGCTGTTCGCGCGGCCCGTGAACCCCGCGGCGGCCCGCATCAACCAGTTTCCGAGCGGAACTTCTGCCAGCGCGGGCCATGCTCGCGCGCAGAGCGTTTCGAGGTGATCCACGGTGTGCACCCGTCCATCCTGACTAGGTTGTCGAGAGGATTTCCGAGCGGGAGTTGTGGCGTGGCGCACCGCACAGCTAAGGCAAGCCTGACCGGGTGATACTCGTATGCGCCGCGTACTCTCCGGCTTGCGCGGTGTGGACCAGATGAAGTTGGAGAGCGCAGTGACTTATGTGATCGCCCAGCCGTGCGTAGATCTGCTCGACAAGGCGTGCATCGAAGAGTGCCCCGTCGACTGCATCTACGAAGGCGACCGGATGCTCTACATCCACCCCGACGAGTGTGTGGACTGTGGCGCGTGCGAACCCGTGTGCCCGGTGGAAGCCATCTACTACGAGGACGACGTCCCCGACGAGTGGAAGGACTACACCAAGGCGAACGTCGACTTCTTCGACGAGCTCGGCTCGCCCGGTGGAGCCTCGAAGGTCGGCAAGGTCAGCAACGACCCGCCGTTCGTGAAGGCGCTCGAGCCGCAGCAGGCTGAGGGGCATTGATCATCCAACGCAGGGGTCCGGCGCTGCCGGACTTCCCGTGGGACCAGCTGTCCGGCCACGCCGCCAAGGCGCGCAAGCACCCCGGCGGCGTGGTCGACCTGTCGGTCGGCACGCCCGTGGACCCGGTCCCGGCCGTGATCCAGGCCGCGCTGTCGTCGGTCGCGGACGTCCCCGGCTACCCGACCACCCACGGCACCCCTGAGCTGCGTGCCGCCTTCGTCGCCGCGGTGGAGCGCCGGTACGGGATCGTCGGGCTGTCCGCTGACGCCGTGCTGCCGACGATCGGGTCCAAGGAACTGGTGGCCTGGTTGCCGACGCTGCTCGGCGTCGGGCCGGGGGACGTCGTGGCCGTGCCCGCCGTGGCGTATCCGACCTACGAGGTCGGGGCGTTGATGGCCGGGGCCACCGTGGTGCGGCTGGCCGATGGCGAGGCGCCGCCTGCCGGTACTCGGCTGGTGTGGCTGAACTCGCCGTCCAACCCGACCGGCCGGGTGCTGTCCGCCGCGCAGCTGCGGGACGCCGTCACGGCCGCTCGTGCCGTCGGTGCCGTGGTGGCTTCGGACGAGTGCTACCTCGCGTTGCCTTGGGACTCTTCGCCGGTGTCGGTGTTGCACCCGTCGGTGGTTTCGTCGTTCGACGGGGTGCTGGCTGTGCACTCGTTGTCGAAGTCCTCGTCGTTGGCCGGCTACCGGGCCGGGTTCATCACCGGTGACGCCGAGCTGATCGCCGGGTTGCTGGAGCTGCGCAAGCACGCCGGGATGATCGTGCCCCGGCCGGTGCAGGAAGCGATGCGGGCCGCGCTGGAGGACGATTCGCACGTTGCTGAGCAGCGTTCGCGGTATCTGGCTCGGCGGGCGGTGTTGAAGCCCGCTCTGGAGGCCGCCGGGTTCGTCGTGTCTCACTCCGAGGCCGGGTTGTACCTGTGGTCCTCTCGGGGTGAGGACGCTTGGGAGACCGTGTCCTGGTTGGCCGATCGTGGGATTCTGGCCGCGCCTGGGACGTTCTACGGGCCTGCCGGTGAGAAGCACGTCCGGATCGCTTTGACGGCTTCGGATGAGCGGGTCGCGGCTGCGGTGGAGCGGTTGCAGGGCTGAGGTTCTGTTTCGGCGGGGTTGGTCGCGTCCCGCACTTCGGCTCACCTCGCGGGGGTGGGCGCGCAGGCAGTGACGAACATGTGGGGTTGCGATTGGGGCTTGACCTCGAGCCTCTGGTGGATGCGTTGCCCGTCAGGGCTTGAGGGCTGACCACACGCGGCGCGTGAACTGGTTCGGTGGCACCGCGTCCGTCGTCAGGCGGACGCTCGTGCTGATCTCCTCGCCGCTCAACCCCAGCCCCAGCACGAGGTGCCAGTGCAGGTCCCAGAGGTCGGCGAACGCGTCGAGCTCCACGTCCGCGTCCGCGCTCACGTGAAGCACGGCAGGTTCGGCCACCCGCACCACGCGCTCGACGGCGCGGACGTCTCGGGTGTTGGTGCGGAAGCTGAACGCCAGGTCCACCGTCTCGCTGTCCAGGCCGAAGGTCGCGTAGGAGTGGCAGCGGTGGTGCGGCAGGGACAGGGGTTGGTTGGTCTCCAGGTAGAGGTCGCCCTCGAAGCGCAACGTCGGCGAGTGCTGGCTGAGGGTGGCTCTGGCGCTCACGAACTCCCAGCCCGGCATGTCGAGCTTGGGGACGAGGAGTTCCAGGACCTCGCCCCGGCGGGCCGAGCGGGTTCGTTCGCCTGAGCGCCACGGGATCTCGCGGCTGTACGGCTCTTTTTTCGTGACGAAGACGTACGGGGCGTTGTCGGTCTGCAAGGACAGGACGACGACGGTGCGGCCGCGCGCCCAGTCGAAGGCCACGGTGGTCAGGCCCGGGGCCACGCCGTCGAAGTGGCTTTCCACTCGGGGCCACCAGGAGGAGAGTTCCTCGGCCGGCGCTCCTTTGACGTAGCGGCCCTTCTCGTCGACGCCGACTATCCACATCGCCTCGGAGCCCCGGGCCGCGTTGCAGAGGGCGGCGATCTGGCGGGCCGCTTTGCCGTGGTCCACCGGCCACTGGGTCTTGAACTCCACGAAGGAGTCCTCGGACTGCGCGCCCTGGAGGGCACGTTCGATGGCGGCGCGAGCGTTCAACTCCAGTCGCTGTTTCAGCACGTGCACCTCCCTCTGGCCGGCCGGGGGCCAGTCTGCCTCGGCAGACCGGCCCCTGACACCGAGTTTCGGGCGTCTGTCAGTCGTTCGCGTGCAGCGCCGAGTTCAGTTCGACGCCGGTGCCCTTGCGGGCCTTCACCAGAACCGTGCCGGTGACGGAGTCCCTGATGAACAGCAGGTTCGATTGTCCGCTCAGGGACACGGCCTTGACGACCTCTCCGTCCGGCAGGGTGACCTTCGTGCCCGCGGTGATGTAGAGGCCCGCTTCGACGACGCAGTCGTCGCCGAGCGAGATGCCGAGGCCCGCGTTCGCGCCCAGCAGGCAGCGCTCGCCGATGCTGATGACCTGCTTGCCGCCGCCGGACAGGGTGCCCATGATCGACGAGCCGCCGCCGACGTCCGAGCCGTCGCCGACCACGACGCCGCCGGAGATGCGGCCCTCGACCATCGAGGTGCCGAGGGTGCCGGCGTTGAAGTTCACGAAGCCCTCGTGCATGACCGTGGTGCCGGACGCGAGGTGCGCGCCCAGGCGGACCCGGTCGGCGTCGCCGATGCGGACGCCGGACGGGACCACGTAGTCGACCATGCGCGGGAACTTGTCCACGCCGTAGACCGTCACCGGGCCGCGCACGCGCAGCCGCAGGCGGGTCTGTTCGAAGCCGTCGACCGCGCACGGGCCGTGGTTGGTCCACACGACGTTGGTCAGCAGGCCGAAGACGCCGTCGAGGTTCGCGCCGTGCGGCTGGACCAGGCGGTGGCTCAGCAGGTGCAGGCGCAGCCAGACGTCGTAGGTGTCGCGCGGGGCCGCGTCCAGGTCGATCGCGACCTGCACGCCGACGACCTCGACGCCGCGTTCGAGGTCCTCGCCGAGCAGCTTCGCGGCGGCCTCGCCGAGGGCCTCGGCGATCTCGGCCGACGACACGCGCGTCGTGCCGGGTTCGACGTCACCGAGGGCGGGGGACGGGTACCAGGTGTCGAGGACGGTGCCGTCCGGGGTCACAGTGGCCAGGCCGATGCCGTATGCGGTGCTCACGGCTACCGAGCTTAGTCCGAGCGCCCCGCCCGCGACCGTCCGGCGGGGAAGTGCGACGTGCCCTCGCAGCCCCTGTGCCGGAACCGTTGCCGCAGCTGAGGGACGAGGGTGTCCTCCCGTCACGGCCACGGGTGGAGAGCCGGCAGCGGTACCGGGGTCAGTCGGGGACGTCCGCGCTGAAGTAGAGCGAACCCAGGTCGCCGCGGGTGGCGATGAGGGCCTCGTTGCACTTGGACTGGCGGGCGTCGGTGCTGGAGACGTTGTCGACGCGCACCTCGCCGCACCGGTGCGCCTCGAAGTCGCCGACCGCGGTCATGAGCCGCGGCAGCACCTCGCTGACGTCCTCCCGGACGTGCTTGCCCTGCAACGACGTGTCGAGCCGGCGGGTCATCGAGCTGACGTCCTCGACCCACCCGGCGCAGTCCGCGGGCGTGAAGCTGTGCTGCGAACCGCAGGGCGCGGTGAACAGCGTCCGGATCTCGCCGCACTGCCGGCCGCACGCGGCGGGGGCCTCACCGCAGCCGGTCGCGGTCAGCAGCAGGGAGATGACCAGGAGTGTGCGCTTGATCACGCAGCGCACCGTATCGGCTGAACGGCCCAGCGCCCAAGCGCGCTGAGTAGGGTGAACCGCGTGTCCGACACCCTTGACCTCCTCGCCGACCCGATCGACCTGACGACCGCGCTCGTGGATGTGCGCAGCGTGTCCGGGGAGGAGGCGGAGATCGCGGACCTCGTCGAACGCTCGCTGCTCGCGCACGCGCCCCACCTGGAGATCACCCGATCGGGCAACGCCGTGCTGGCGCGGACCTCGCTGGGTCGCGACCGCCGCGTCGTCCTCGCCGGGCACCTCGACACCGTGCCGATCAACCAGAACTTCCCGAGCCGCCGCGAGGGCGACGTCCTGCACGGCTGCGGCACCGTGGACATGAAGGGCGGCGACGCGGTCATGCTCGCCCTGGCCGCGTTGAGCGCTGACGCTTCGTACGACCTCACGTTCGTGTTCTACGACTGCGAGGAGATCGAGGCCGAGCGCAACGGCCTCACCCGCATCCAGCGCGACCTGCCGGAGTGGCTGCTGGGCGACCTCGCGATCGTGTGCGAGCCGTCGAACGGCGTGGTCGAGGCCGGGTGCCAGGGCACGATGCGGATCGAGATCAGCACCTCGGGCAAGCGTGCGCACACGGCGCGGGCGTGGATGGGCTCCAACGCCATCCACGGTCTGGGCGAGGCGTTGCGGCGGCTGGAGTCGTACGTGCCGCGTCAGCCGTTGATCGACGGCTGCCAGTACCACGAGGGCCTGCAGGCCGTGAAGATCGTCGGCGGTGTCGCGGGCAACGTCGTGCCGGACTCGGCCGTGCTGACCGTGAACCACCGCTTCGCGCCGGACAGGTCTGTCGCCGATGCCGAGGCACACCTGCGCGAGGTGTTCGAAGGCTTCGACGTGGTGGTCACGGACTTCGCCGGTGGTGCGCTGCCCGGCCTGGAGTCGCCGGCCGCCGCCGAGCTGGTCGCCGCCGCCGGTGGTGACCCGGTGGCCAAGCTGGGGTGGACCGACGTGGCGCGGTTCGCCGCGCTGGGGATGCCGGCCGTGAACTTCGGCCCCGGCGACCCGACGCTCGCGCACACCCAGGAGGAGCACGTGCCGGTCCAGCAGATCACCGGTTGTTTCGACGTGCTTAAGCGATTTCTGCTGAGCTGATCACTAGCATCTCAGTGATGAACGAGGAGAAGAAGAACGGCGCCGTCGACGAGCGCCCCACCGAGAAGCAGCGCGGACCGGTCGTGCTGCGGCGTGACCGCAAGGACGAGCTCACCACCACCGACCAGCGGCTGCTCGACTCCCGCGGCCCCTCGGACTGGGTGCACACCGACCCGTGGCGGGTGCTGCGGATCCAGGCCGAGTTCGTGGAGGGCTTCGGCGCGCTGGCCGAGGTGCCCTCCGCGGTGACCGTGTTCGGATCGGCCCGGACCGGGCGCGACCACCCCGAGTACCAGATCGGGCGCGACCTCGGAGCGGCTCTGGCCGAGGCCGGGTTCGCCGCGATCACCGGTGGTGGCCCTGGGGCCATGGAGGCCGTCAACCGCGGGTGCTCGGAGGCCGGCGGGTTCTCGATCGGGTTGGGGATCGAGCTGCCTTTCGAGCAGGGGCTGAACCCCTGGGTCGATCTCGGGGTGAACTTCCGGTACTTCTTCGTGCGGAAGACGATGTTCATCAAGTACTCGCAGGCGTTCATCTGCCTGCCGGGTGGGTTCGGGACGCTCGACGAGCTGTTCGAGGCGTTGACGTTGGTGCAGACCAAGAAGGTGACGAAGTTCCCGGTGGTGCTGTTCGGGACCTCGTACTGGCAGGGGCTGTACGACTGGATCCAGAACTCGGTGCTGGAGGGTGGGAAGGTCGGGGAGAAGGACCTCGCCCTGCTGCACCTGACCGACGACATCGACGACGCGGTTCGGGTGGTCAAGGACGCGCACAAGGCTTGGGGCGACGCGCACTGACGCCGGCCCCGCGCACTGACGCCGGCCCCGCGCCCCGTCACGGCCTCGTGCTGCGCGCGGCCGTGACGGGGCGCGCCCGGTCCCGGCCCGTGATTCGCGTGGCTTCGGCGGTGGCGCGGGCGATAGTGTGCGGCCTTCCTCGTCAGGAGTGGACTTCAGACTGATGTACGTAGCTGTTTATTGCGGAAGCCTCGCGACCGTTCCCCGGAGTTATGTCGAGCTGGCTGCCGAGGTGGGGCGTCAGATCGCCGCCCGCGGGTGGCACCTCGTGTGGGGTGGCGGGCAGACGTCGATGATGGGTGCCGTGGCCCGGGAGGCCCGCGCCGGTGGCGCGCACACCTACGGCGTGATCCCGAAGGGGCTGGCCACGCGGGAGATCGCGGACCGCGAGTCGACCGAGCTGCACGTCGTCGACACGATGCGCGAGCGCAAGAAGATGATGGACGACAAGGCGGACGCGTTCCTCACCCTGCCCGGCGGCATCGGTACCGCCGAGGAGTTCTTCGAGGTGTGGACGGCCGGGGTGCTGGGCATGCACCGCAAGCCCGTGGTGCTGCTGGACGTCGACAACCACTACAAGGGGCTGGTGGAGTGGTTGACCGAGTTGCGGGACAAGGGTTTCGTGTCGCACGCGGCGTTGAATTCACTGGTCGTCACGGACGACGTGTCAGTTGCTCTTGACGCTTGCGTCGTCTAGGCCCTTGGCCTGGGCCAGGAGTTCGACTTCCGGCAGGAGGTCGGGGAGCGGGCGGTACGGGGTCGCGGTGACCTCGTAGCGCTTGCCCGAGACGACCTTGCCCTGCCAGGAGCCCGCGATCTCGCCGTCGACCAGGATGGCGCCCCGGCGACCCAGGATGCGGAAGACGTCCTTCTGCGCGGCCTTGTCCGGGAGGAGCAGGTCCCGGTCGCGGGCCTGCAGGTACGGGTCGGTGGGCGGGAGCAGGCGGACGTCCGGCGGTTCGGCGTCGGCGATCTCGACGTCTTCCGGGAGCCAGGCCGTGACGCCGTCGACCTTCACCTCGACCAGGCCCTCCTTGGGCCAGCGCTTCTTCAGCTCGCGGACCGTGGTGCCGAAGTAACCGGCCACTTCGGACGGTCCGGCCGGGCCGTGCAGCGTCAGGTAGCGGTGGACCAGTTCGTCGAAGCCCGCGGTCTTGCGGGGGACGCCCGGCCAGCCGTGGATCCGTTCGAACGTGACGGTCTTCTCCTCCGGGATGATGCGCAGGCCTGCCGGGAGGGCGCCCAGGCGGAAGATCGGGTCGCTCACGTGCTCGGTGCCGCAGCTCCGGCAGGGTTCGACGGTCTGTTGTGGTGCCAGCGGGGTCAGGGCCTTGCTGACGTCGCCCTTGGTCATCGGCTTGGTGACGATCGAGCGCATCGCGGTGGCGATGTGGCGCAGCGCGGCGAGCATGTCGTCGGTCTTCGGGCGGGCGGCTCTGGCCCTCGCGTCGGCGTCGCTCCACGGCCAGAGGGCTCGGGAGAACGCTTTCAGCTCGCCCGCCCGGTGCAGGTGCGGGGCGCCGCGGACGGACCAGGTGACGGTGAAGTCGTCTGTAGCAGGTGCTTTCAGCCTGGCGGCGAGGCTCAGCAGGGCCGAGCCGGCGGTGTTGTCCTGGACGCCCAGGGAGAACACCGCCAGCTCGTCCGCGTCGCTGGTCCGCCGGTCCAGTTCGTGCTGATGGATCCGGTGGAGGAGCACCTGTTGCCGGGTGAGGTCCACCCGGACATTCTTACGCCTTCGGAACCGTGAGGCTCGACGGTCCGAAGGTGACGGTTGAGCCGCGAGTTGATTCCGTCAGATAACGCGGGTCGACCGTGTCGATCACCAGTGCGAGGCGGTTGCCCGCGTCGACGTTCCACACCGTCGGCTCCAGGTCGACGGCGAGGGTCTGGGTGCGGCCCGCGCCGGTGACCTTGATCGGCTTGTGCGTGATCAGGGCACCGAGGCCCAGCGGGCCCACCTCGTACAGGTACGCGAAGAGGGTCGTGGTCTCGGCGCTCGGGGTGACCGTCAGGGTGAGGCGGGGCGTGCCCGCCAGGGTGGTGGTGCGGGAGTAGTGCGGGCCGTTCCAGACACCGGCCACGTTCCGGTCGACGAACGGCAGGGAGACGCCCGTCGGGATGTTCAGGAACCCTTGCAGGGCACCGGAGAGCAGGATCGTGCCGCTGTCGGCGACCGTGCCCCAGCCCGCGGTGATGCGCCTGGCGTCGAGCTGGAGGGTCTCCCGGTTCGAGTCTGGCCAGGCGCCGAACGTCCTCCAGGCGCCGCCGTTGTTGGGCTTGAGCTGGACGGGCTGTTCGGCGTCGATGCCGTTCGCGACGCCCTTGACGTACCGGTCGAACCAGCGGCCGACGGACTCCCAGATCTCGTTCGGGAGGCCTGCCGCGCCGAAGAGTTCGGCGGTGGCGTGGTCGCCCGGCGAGAGCATGAGCCGCTTCGGTCCGGTCAGCCCGCCGTAGAAGTCGGCGATCTGGCCCGGCGCGAAGATGCCGTCGTTCCAGGCGTTGCCGAGCATCACGGCGGTGCCGTTGGCGTTGATCTGCGCGATCCGGTCGGCCGCCGAGCGTTCGGCGGAGATCGGGACGACCTCCCAGAACCGGCCGTCGCGGTACGCGTCCTCGGCTTCCCGCAGGACGGGACCGGGACGTCCGGTGGCCTTGCCGGCCGCCAGCAGGACCTCGACGGCCTGCTTGTTCACGGTGTTGTTCGGGTAGAGGGACCGGGCCAGGTCCGTCCACGTGCTCAGCGCGGCCGCGGCCTTGATGCGCCTGTCGGTCGCCGCGGCCAGCAGGGACTGGCCCGCGCCGTACGAGATGCCGGCCGCGCCGACCTTGGTGCCGTCGGCGTGCGCGTTGGCGATGGCCCAGTCGATGACTTTGCTGACGTCGCCGACCGTCTCGGGACCCGCGACGTCGATCGTGCCGCCCGAGTCCCAGAAGCCGCGGCTGGTGTAGCTCACGACGACGTAGCCGGACTGCTTGGCGAGCTTCGCGGCCGCGCCGACGTACTCGATGTTGGGGACCGCCCAGCTGGACGGCATGACGAGCAGCGGGAACGGGCCACCGCCCTGACCGGTCGGTTCGACGACGAGCGCCTTCAGGACGGTGCCGCCGACGCCGGGGATCGAGCGGTAGGTGATCTGGTGTCCGGGAGCGGCCGTTGCGGCGACCGGAGCACCGAGCAGGGTTGTGAGGAGTACCAGGACCAAAACAAGTGATCGTCGCACGCTGGTCCTCCTTGACCATGACGTAGATCACACAGGGTTGTTACTGCGGAGTAAACCAGGCGGCTACTCGTGGGTAGCAAGACCGTGTGAGCCAGCTCACCTCGCGCGGTGGTGTTTACGCTGGGTGGCGTGAACCGATTCCGCGTCACTGAGCTGCCAAAAGACCGGGTCCTGGTCGTTGCGCATCTGACCAGCGCGGACGCGTTGGCTCAGGTGGTCGCCGACGGCGCCGACGTCGTCGAGTTCGACGGCGAACTGGAATTGCCGTCGCTCACCGAAACGTTGGACGTGGTGACGATCCCTCCAGGGGACGAGGACTTCACGCTGGCGGCCGCCACGAAAGCCGCGCTGTCCGGCGCACGGGCCGTTCGCGCGTCCGACGTGCGGCAGGCGAGGAAGGTCGTGGAGATGGTGGCGAGTGTGGCCGGGACCCGTCCGCCGGCACGTGCGATGAGGGCGCTCGCCTGATGCTGCCCTCCGTCGAAGCCTGGTTCGCCACGCACACCTGGCAGCAGCCGTCCTGGACCGTCGACGAGCTCGTGGCGCTGAAGCGCGGGCGGACGGTGTCCGTGGTGCTGCCCGCGTTGAACGAGGAGGAGACCGTCGGTGACGTCGTCGCCGTGGTCAGGCCCCTGCTCGGAACGCTCGTCGACGAGCTCGTGGTGATGGACTCCGGGTCCACCGACCGGACGGTCGAGGTCGCCGCCGAGGCCGGGGCACGGGTGGTGCTGCGCGAGGACGTCGTGCCGTGGCTCGAGCCCTTGCCCGGCAAGGGCGAGGTGCTGTGGCGGTCGCTGGCCGCCACGTCCGGGGACCTGGTCGTCTTCCTCGACTCGGACCTGGTGGACCCCGAGACCGCGTTCGTGACGGCGCTGCTCGGGCCGTTGCTGCTGGACTCCGACGTGCACCTGGTGAAGGGGTTCTACCGGCGGCCGTTGCGGCTGGAGAGCTCCGGGGGCGGGCGCGTCACGGAACTGGTGGCGCGGCCGTTGCTGAACACGGTGCGGCCGGAGCTCTCCGGGGTGGTGCAGCCGCTCGGCGGTGAGTACGCGGCCACGAGGTCTTTCCTCGAGTCCGTGCCGTTCGCGGCCGGGTACGGGGTGGAGATCGGGCTGCTGCTGGACGTGCACCGGATGCACGGGCTGGCGGCGCTGGCGCAGGTGAACCTGGGCGTGCGCAAGCACCGGAACCGGTCGTTGTTGCAGCTCGGCGTGATGTCCTCGCAGATCATGGGGACGGCACTGGCCCGTTGCGGCGTCGCTGCGGAATCCGGTCCGTTGACGCAGTTCGTGCAGGTCGGCGGCGAGTGGCTACCCGACTCGACCGACGTCGTCGTCGCCGATCGGCCGCCGATGATGCACGTGATCGAAAAGGGCTAGCTGCTCGGTCCGGTGGGTGACGACCAGGGCCGTGCCGCCGTGGTCGTCCAGAACCTTCGCGAGGACCCGGTCTGCTTGGAGCGGGTCCAAGCCTTCGGTCGGTTCGTCCATCAGGAGGACCTCGGGGCGGGCCAGGACGGACCTGGTGAGGATCAGGCGCTGGCGCTGCCCGCCGGAGATCTCCTCGCCGCGTTCGCCGACGACGCGGTCCCAGTCGAGGTCCAGCTCGGTGATCTCGGCGGCCCGGTCGAGTTCCTGTTGCGTGGCATCGGGTTTGGCCAGCAGGACGTTGGTGCGGACCGTGGTGTGGAAGACGTGCGCGTCGGCCAGCGCGCCCATGCTGGGTTCCAGGTCGTGCGCGATCGCGTTGAGCAGGGTGGTCTTGCCGGCGCCGCTCGGGCCGACGATCGCGGTACGTCCCCGCAGTTCAGGGGTCTGGTGGGTGGCCGAGGGCTCGGGTTCGTCGGTGGGTTCCGGCTTGGGCTTCGAGAGTGCCGCGAGCGGGACGGTGATCTCGAACGTGGCGACGGCGGCCATGATCAGCCACGCCGGTTCGTGCTGGACGAGCATCGTGACGGCGACCGCGAACTGGACGGCGACGGCCAGCGGGGTGAGGTCCCCGGTGCGTTCCCCGCGCGAGAGTTCCTCCGCGGTTTTCGTTGCTGCGGCGAGCTTCGCGTCGAACAGGCCGTAGGCGATCAGCTCTTCCCGGCTGTGGACGAGTTCGGTGGTCTGGTCGGTCAGCCTGGCGCGCAACGGGGTCAGGTCGCGCGGGTTCCTGGTGGCGAACCACGGCAGGAGTGCCAGGTTGATCAGCAGGCCGGCGATCAACGGGAGCGAGAAGCCCGACGCGACCGCGACGACGGCACCAGCCAGGGCCGCGGTGAGCCACGGCAGGGTGGTGCGGAGCCGGGTGTCGAGGTGCT
This sequence comes from Lentzea sp. NBRC 102530, assembly GCF_030269365.1. GTDB lineage: Bacteria > Actinomycetota > Actinomycetes > Mycobacteriales > Pseudonocardiaceae > Lentzea. The sequence goes on along the minus strand of NZ_BSTF01000013.1, from coordinate 42,978 downwards.
GGTCGACGTTCGTGACGATGCGGGTGAGCGCCGTGCCGGACGGGACGTGCCGGCGGCGCGCGAGGTCGTCGTAGACCTTGCCGCGCAGTTCGACGGCTTCGCTGAGCACCGCCTTGTGGCTGGTCAGGCGTTCGAGGTAGCGCAGGGCGCCCTTGGCGAGGGCGAGTGTGCGGACCGCGACGATCGCCACCGTCAACGCCTGCATCGGCGGATGCTCGGCGGCGCGCATGATCAACCACGTCGCGGTGGCGGTGAGGCCGACGCCGGCCAGTTCGGCGAGCGTGCCGACGAGGATCGCGAGCTTCACACCCGGACCACCCTGTCGACCTCGTCCAGCAGTGCCGGGCGGTGCGCGACGATCACGGCGGTGCGGCCGCGGGTGAACTCGCGCGTCGCCTGGAGCACCAGGGATTCCGTGTCCGCGTCGAGGTGCGCGGTGGGTTCGTCGAGCAGGAAGAGCCCGGCCCGGCGACGGTCGAGCGCGGCGGCCAGCGCGACCCGTTGCCGCTCGCCGGACGACAGGTCCGCCGGGACGAGCGTGGGGCGTTGCGGTACCCACGACAGCGCGTCGAGCCACTGCCGGTGGTCGATGTCCTTCAGGTCGACGCCGCCGACGAGCACCCGGCCGTCGTCGGGCCGCACGAACCCCAGCAGCAGTCCCAGGACCGTGCTCTTGCCCGCGCCGCTCGGGCCGACCAGCGCGATCCGGTCACCGGGCCGGATGGTGAGCGAGAAGTCCTTGAGGCTGCGGACCGTCACGCCGTCGAACACGATCTCGGCGTGAGCGAGGTCAGGAGGAGTCTGGCCGCTGGTTTCCTCGTACTGCGGGACTTTCGCGAGCACCTCACGTCCCTGCGCGCTGGCGTGGTACTGCGCACCGGCCGCCCTGAGCGGAAGAAACGCTTCGGGCGCGAGGAAGAGCACGAGCAGGGCGGTCTGCAACGGCACCCCGCCGTCGAGCAGCCGCAGCCCGACCGGCACGGCCACGAGCGCCACCGACATCGTCGCCACGACCTCCAGCACCAACGCCGACAGGAACGCGACGCGCAGCGCCGACATCGTCTCGGTCCTGTGCCGAGCGGCGAGTTCGCGCACCGTCGTGGACTGCGCCTCGGCCCGGCCGAAGGCCCGCAGCGTGCCGATTCCCCTGACCACGTCGAGGAAGTGCCCGCCGAGCGTGGCCAGCGCGTCCCACTGCCGGGCCGTGCGTTCGCGGGTGTGTGCGCCCACCAGAGCACCGAAGATCGGGATCAACGGCAGCGTCGCGAGGATCGTCAGGGCCGCGATGAGGTCCGCGAACCCCAGCCTGACCACGACCGCGAGGGGCACCGCGACGGCCAGGACCTGCTGCGGCAGATAACCGACGACGTACGGCGTCACGTCGTGCACCCCGCGCGTGACCAGTGTGGCGACCTCGCCGGCCTTCGAGCCCGGCGTGCGCAGAAAGGCTTCCCGCAGGCGCGTTCGGGTGCGTTCGGCAGCCCGGTGCGCAAGAACGCGGTGCGCCCACCAGACCAGCACGCGCGCGCCGATCACCAGGCACAGCAGGGCCAGTCCCGTTCCGCCGCTCAGCACCGACGCCAGCAGTTCGGCCTGCGCCAGCACCAGGAACGGGATCGGGATCAGCGCGAGGAGATGGCGACGATCGACCATTGCAGCACCACCACCAGCGGGATGATCGGGATCGCGACCCAGGCGAGCAGACCGAGCGTGTCGGAGTGCGCCATCAGCCCGGTGACGTCGATCGAGGAGAACGCCAGCGGGATCGGCAACGCGCACAACGCCGCGGTGAAGGGGAACACCTTCCACAGCCGCGCCTGGAACACCCAGCCGTGCACCCCGAACAACACCGGCATGACGAACGCGACGGGCCACGGCGCGTGCAGCAGGTGAGCCAGGAAGAGTCCCCACCCCACCGACACCAGCAACGCACCGGTGAACACCAGCCACCACCACAACCGCAGCTGCACGGCCGCCATGAACAGCACCAGACCGGCCAGCACCAGCGTGAACGTGCTGTGCGCGCCGGAGAGCAGTTCGCCTTCGAGCCGCGGGAACGCCGCGAACAGCACGCCGACCGCCGCGACCAGCCACACCTCGTTGCCCAGGAAGAACGGGTTCATCTGCCGCAGCACGACCTCGCGCCGCCGCAACGGCAGCAGCAACCCCGAGCCGTAGTCGAACCCCGCCAGCGCGAAGTACCCGACCGCGAGCACACCGAGCACGGTCAACCAAAGAGCTTCCATCAGAGCGTCACCACCAACGGCGAGACAGGGGCGGGCGCCACGTCCGGACCACGGCGGACCGCACGCGCGATCAACACCCAGTCGACGCACGCCAGCACCACGAACAGGGACGTGAACACGATGAGCGACAACAGGATCCGCGAAGCGTCCACGTGCGACACGGCGTCCTCGGTGCGCAACAGCCCGTAGATCAGCCACGGCTGCCGCCCGATCTCCCGGAACATCCACCCGAAGACGGCCGCCGCGAACGGCAGCGGGATGCCGATCACCATGAGGTACAACGGAAAGCGCATCCGGATCACGGCGTCGCGGAACAGCAGCGGCAGGGTGAACCAGCTGACGGTCGTCAGCGTCATCCCGATCATGATCATGAATCCCAGTGGTGCGCCGACCCACGGCGTCGCCTCGGACTTGCCCGGCTGGTACTGCGAGATCACCGGGAACTGCGCGAAGCCGGCGCCGATCAGCGAGGGCGTGGCGAGCGCGGTCGTCCACACGCCCATCCGCAGCGAGCGGCGGAAGAAGTCGACCTCCGGCGTCCGCTTGATGAAGTGGTACGCCGAGACACCCGTCATGAACACGCCGCCGGCGGTGATCGCCGCGAAGACCACGTGCGTCAGGGCCGAGGTGAACGTGGGGTTCGTCAGCAGCGCCCCGAAGTCGTCCAGCCGCAGCACATCGCCGTCGATCCGGTAGCCGACCGGGTGTTGCAGGAACCCGTTCGCGGCCATGATCCAGAACGCCGACGCGAACGCCGTCAGTGCGGTCAAGTACAGCAACGCGAGGTGCACCCAGCGGTTGAGCTTCCCCCAGCCGAAGATCCACAACCCCAGGAACGTGGACTCCAGGAAGAACGCGATCAGCGTCTCCAGCGCGAGCGGCGCCCCGAACACGTCACCGGCGTAGGTCGCGAGGCCCGACCAGTTCAGCCCGAACTGGAACTCCATCACGACGCCGGTGACGATCCCGAGCGCGTAGTTGATCACGTAGACGCGGCCCCAGAACCGCGTCATCCGCTCGTGCACGGGTGCGCCGGTGATCGTGAAGCGCGTCTGCATGATCACGAGCAACGTCACGAGACCCAGCGTGAGCAGCACGAACAGGAAGTGGAACGACGTCGTCAACGCGAACTGGAGGCGGGCGAGGTCTACTGCGCTCATGGGTAGGGACGCTATGTGTAGCTCGCCTACTTATTAAGGCTTCCGCACGCATCTCAGGGGGATCTCAGGGCTCACCCTGAACGTGGATTTCAGGGGCCATTCCGAGGGCCTGCATCAGTAGACTCGCTACTCATGAAGCCCGACGCGCTCCGCGGTCACCTCGACGCGTTGCTGCTGGCCACGCTCGACGGCCGGGAGCTGCACGGTTACGCGATCATCGAGGCGTTGCAGCAGGGCAGCGGGGGAGCGCTCGACCTGCCGACCGGCACCGTCTACCCGGCGTTGCGGCGCCTGGAACGGGCCGGGCACGTGGTCAGCGACTGGAGCACCGTCGGCGGGCGCAAGCGGCGCACGTACCAGCTCACGCAGGCAGGGCAACGCGCCCTGCGCGCCGAGCGCAGCGCGTGGCGCGAGTTCACGACGGTCATCGACGGCGTGCTGGGGGGTGACGGCAAGTGGGCGCAGACGTGATGGACGCGGACCTCATCGAGAGGTACGTGGCCGATCTCGGGTCGCGGTTGCGGGGCTCGAAGAAGCAGGTCCGCGACATGCTCACGGAGACGCGGGACAGCCTCGCCGACGCCGCCGAGGCGCACCTGGACCGCGGGCTGGACGAGACCGAGGCGCAGCGGCGCGCGGTCGAGGAGTTCGGGCCGGTCCGCGAGATCGCCAACGAGTACCAGGCCGAACTCGCCGTCGCCTATGGCACGCGCACGCTCGTGTGGCTCGCGATCGTGCTGCCGCTGATGCACATGACGTGGGAGTACGGCCGGATGCTGTTCATCGGGCCGTGGCAGGACTTCGGTGCGATGCCGCCGCCCTGGTACCTGTTCATCGCCAAGGCCAACGACCTGACGAGCGGCATCGCGTCCGGCGTGGCACTCGTGGTGTTGATCCTCGGCCGGGTGCTCGCGCGCCGGCTCGACCCGAAACTGCTGGCCAAGATCGGTGCGGGCGTCGCTTTGGGGGCTGTCGGGGCCGTGCTGCTCGGCAACCTCTCGATCATCGCGGCCACCGCGCACGTCGACGCGTCCCGGCTCGTGCAGTCGCTGCCGATGTCGATCGCGAGCCTGATCACCTGGATCGTGATCGTTCGTCTCGGTCTGCTCGCTCGCCGCAGCCTGAGCTGTGCCACGATCGTCGCGTGACCAACGCCCTGATCTACCTGATCGTGATGATCGCCGTCGCGGCAGTGGTGTTCCTGCTCGCGGCGTTGGTGTTCGGGCGCGGCGAGGAGCTCGCGCCGCTGCCGCCCGGAGCGTCGCCCACGCGCCTGCCGTCCGAGGACATCACCGCGGCCGACGTGCGCGGCCTGAAGTTCCAGCAGGTCTTCCGCGGCTACAAGATGAGCGAGGTCGACTGGGCGCTGCAACGGCTCTCGGCCGAGGTCGAGACGCTGCGGGCCCGCGTCGAGGAGCTGGAGAGCAGTGAGCACCACCGAGCTTGAGCTGACCGTCGAGGTCCAGCACCCGGGTCGCGGTACCGGCGTGTTCGCCGTGCGGCGCTTCGTCCGTCTCGCCGAGGAGTGCCGGTGATCGTCCGCTGTCCGTGGGGTGACTCGACCCCGGACTACGCCGAGTACCACGACACCGAGTGGGGCGTGGAGCTGCACGGCACGCCGGAGCTCTACGAGCGGATGTCCTTGGAGGCGTTCCAATCCGGCCTGTCGTGGATCACGATCCTGCGCAAGCGCCCGGCGTTCCGCGCGGCCTTCGGCAACTTCGACCCGGTGCTGGTCGCCGAGTTCGGGCCGGCCGACGTGGAACGGCTGATGGCCGACGCCGGCATCGTCCGCAACCGGCTGAAGATCGATGCCGCCATCCACAACGCCAGGGTGATCGTGTCGGAGGGCGTGGACCTGGACGCCCTGCTGTGGTCGTTCGCGCCGAAGAAGCACAAGCGGCCGAAGACGTTCGCGGACGTGCCGGCCATCACCGACGAGTCCAAGGCGATGGCCAAGGAACTGAAGAAGCGCGGCTTCAAGTTCCTCGGCCCCACCACGTGCTACGCGCTGATGCAGGCGACCGGCATGGTCGACGACCACATCTCGGCCTGCTTCCGGGCGAAGGAGGCCGCTGCTACTTCCCGATGAGGGGCCGGAGTGACATCGTTCCGGGAGATCAGGGACGGCCTCGACCAGGTGCTGGACAAGGCGGCCGAGGCAGGCGCGGCCCTCCAGACCGCAGCTGAGCTGGCGGAGGACGCGCAGCAGCTCTTGTCGTCGGCCGTCGGTGCCAGCGGTCAATCTGATGCCGAGACCACGAACGCGCAGTTCGCTGAGGTCGTCGGCGGAGCTACCGAACTGCACCGGCTTCTCGGTGCGGGTATCGCGGGTGTCGAGTCGATGCCGCACCGTTTTGCTCTCGAAGATGCTGCTCCGTCATCCAGATCGGTGAGAAATCTGCCGGAACACGGCAGCCGCGAGCACGTCGAGCGGCTACGGCGTGATCAACCGCCACCCGTACAGCCTCGATCAGGCCGAAGAACGCACGGCAGCTGGTTCACGGACGCCGACAGGGCCGTCCGCAAGCTCACCAGTGGTGAAGACGAGTGGTACGAGGTCGCCAGGCAACACCTCAAGGAGATGGGAGTGCCCGGCACGCCTGTCACGGCGGTCGACGTTGAGGTGAAACTGGCCGTGCACATGGCGCGCAACAACGTTCAGCACGCAACGGTCGTGCTGAACAACACACCGTGCAAGGGGCGCTTCGGATGCGATGTCCTCGTGCCGGTCGTGCTCCCGGAAGGCAGCACCCTGACCGTCCACGGGATCACCTCGGACGGCAGGATCACGAGGAAGACCTACACGGGAGGAGCGCCTGCGCCGTGGAGCTAGAAGTGTGGGGGGACGAGAGCAGCGACGAGTCGTTGCTGATCCGGACGCCAGAAGAGCTCGATGCCTTGCTGGAGCGCGCCGGCACCGCCGATCACGGTGTTCTGCTGGAAGCCCTCGATGCCGCATCGCCGTACCGAGTGATCCTCAACGTCGGAATCCGCGGCGACCGCGGCTCTCTGCGGTACGCCGGAGGAGACCACGTCGACGGGGTCTACAGCAAGAACCCCGACTCGACGGCACCTCCAGCGGACGCGCAGCTCTTCTACTACATGAACAACCGCCGGGACTTCCCCGCGGACTCGCTGTACCCGATCGACGTCGTGCGGGGCGCGATCTTGCAGTTCATGGAGTCTGACGGGCAGCTTCCGACCGCTGTCGAGTGGCAGCCGGACTCCGCTGCTACTTCCCGATGAACTTCGGGGCCCTCTTGTTCACGAAGGCGTCGACCGCCTCGCGGTGGTCCTCGGTCGCGCCGCACTCGGCCTGGGTGCGGCGTTCGGCCTCGAGCGCGTCCTCCAGCGTGCCGTCCGCGGCCGCCGCCAGCGCTTCCTTGATCTTCGCGTAGGCCGTCGTCGGCCCCTTGGCGAGCTTCGCGGCCAGCAGCTGCGCGGTGGACAGCAACTCCTCGTCCGGCACGACCTGGTTGACCATGCCGACCCGCAACGCCTCCTCGGCGCCGACGGGCTGGGCGAGCAGCATCATCTCCATCGCGCGGCCGTAGCCGATCAGCCGCGGCAACGTGTACGACGCGCCCGAGTCGGCGGTCAGGCCCACGTTGGCGAACGCCATCAGGAACTTCGCCGAGGCACCCGCGATGCGCAGGTCCGCCGCGTAGGCGAACGACGCGCCCGCACCCGCCGCGCTGCCGTTGACGGCGGCGATCACCGGCTTCGGCATCGCGATCAGCTCGCGCACGATCGGGTTGTAGTGCTTCTCGACCGTGTTCAACGGGGCGGGATCGCCCGCCTGCAGCAACCCGATGTGCTCCTTGAGGTCCTGGCCCGCGCAGAACGACCGGCCCGCGCCCGTGATCACCAGAGCGCGCACCTCCGCGTCCGCCGCGGCGTCCTTCAGCGCGGCGAGGAAGGACTCCTTCAACGAGGTCGTGAAGGCGTTGTACGACTCGGGGCGGTTGAACGTGAGCGTGCGCACACCATCGGCGTCGTCGACGAGGAGCTCGGACACTGGACCTCCATCAAGCTGTGGAAACGTTGCGCACCGGCCGCAGGCACTCGTCGACGAACCGACTCGTGCCCGGTGCGAGCCGCAGGGTCTGTTCGTCGAAGAACGACGCTGCCGCGTGCCCCGGCCAGTCCGGTGGCAACAGTTCAGCAGGAAGACCGGGATCGCGGAACAGGAACTTGCGCCACGCGTGCAGGAGCTGCTGCGAGGCCGCGAACGCCGCCGCGTCGTCCGTTTCGTCCACATCGGACACCACTTCGTGCCAGTGCGCGACGAAACCGGCGTAGTCGCGGCCCAGTTCGGCCAGGTCCCAGGCCTTCGCCGCGAGCTCGGCGTCGCCACCGTCGTGTGAACCGTGAAAAGTTCGTGCGGGAACGCTCTCGGCGGCCAGCACGTCGGCCAGTTCGGGGGACGGCCTGGGCGCGATCCACGTCACAGGACCGAGCGCGCCGTAGCCCAGCAGCTGCAGTTCCGACGCCAGGTGGTCGCGCGAGTCGCGGCCCGGCAGCTCCTCCAGCACCACGACGTGCCAGCGACCGTCCCAGGTGGACGGCCCGGTGCGGTAGATGCGGGCCGCGGCCTCGTCCAGACGACGTTCCCCGCGAGGTGTCATCGCGTATCCGGGCCCGTCAGGGAGCCGCGTGGGCTGCAACCAGCCCTGCCGGACGGTGCGCGAGACGGCGGTGCGGACGGCGGGCGCGGCGAAACCGAGGGGCTCCAGCAACCGGACGAGGGCGGCGATGGTGGCGGCGCCACCGCGGTCGCGGAGGTGGCCGCCGTAGACGTCGAAGAGCGCGGAACGGGCTCGCACCCGGCCCAGTCTGTCACGCCCCGGACGAGGCGGTGCGTCCTCGCGCCGTTCACACCCGCCGTCGCCGGGTCGTGACCTTCCCGGGGCGGAATCGCCCGGCACGATCTTCGTGAGCGGATAGTGTTGTGGTGTCGTGGATACAGGTGTTGATCAGGCACAAGTCAAGATCGACAACCGTCACCCGGACTCGCCAAAAGATCGGTTCGGTTTCGCCCCTGAGTCGCGATAGGGGAGAATGGAGCAGATCCGGCCTGGCCGGACGGGGAAGATGTTGACGGAGGGAGCACGCGATGGCGGCCATGAAGCCCCGGACCGGCGACGGTCCCCTTGAGGTCACCAAGGAGGGGCGCGGCATCGTCATGCGCGTGCCGCTTGAGGGTGGTGGGCGCCTTGTCGTCGAGATGTCGGCAGACGAGGCAAGCGCCTTGGGCGACGCGCTGAAGGCCGCCGCCGGCTGAGGCCCCGGCGAGGAGCTGTCGAGCCCCGGTTTCCACAGTGGAGACCGGGGCATCGCTTCGTTCTCGCCGTGCTCCGGCCGGGGCGGACGCAGGCGGTCTGAGCACTGGGTGAGAATGAACGGTCGTTAATGCGTTAGGGGAGGTCCAGTCGTGGCGTCGACGGTGCCGTCAGTGCCGAGCAAGCTCGTGGACGTCGAGGTGGCCACCACCTCGCGCCGCGCCGTCCCGCAGGTCGTGCTCACGGCCACGGGACCGGCGCTGGGACCGGGCGGCGACGGCATCGACGTCTCCGACCTCACCGGCAAGGCGGGTGAGGCGGTCCGCCACGACGCGACCTGGACGCTCGGCGTCGGCACCGGCTCGCTCGCGGACTACCGCGTGGCCGGTGCGTCGCTGGTGCGCGCGCTGAGCGGCGAGGACGCCCCCAGGACCGCCGACGTGCTGCTGACCCCGGACTTCGACGCCGACAAGGTGCGGGCGTTCGTGCTCGGCGCGGCGCTCGGCGGCTACCGGTTCAAGGTCACCGCCGAACAGGCACCGAAGCGGGTCGGCTCGCTGCGGCTCGTCACCGGTGACACCGGGTTCGAGGAGGTGCTGACGTCGGCCGCGCTGAAGGCCCACGCGCTCGCCACCGCCACCTCGCTCGCCCGCGACCTCGCCAACACACCGTCCAACGTCAAGGACCCGCGCTGGCTCGCCACCACGGCCGCGAAGCTCGCGGACAAGGTCGACGGCCTGACCGCGACCGTGCGGGACGAGAAGTGGCTGGCGCAGCAGGGCTTCGGCGGTGTGCTCGCGGTCGGGGGCGGCTCGGCCCGCCCGCCGCGGTTCATCGAACTGACCTACGGCACGACCGGGCCGCACCTGGTGTTCGTCGGCAAGGGCATCACGTTCGACACCGGCGGCATCTCGGTGAAGCCCGCGGACGGCATGCACCTCATGCGCACCGACATGGCCGGTGGCGGCGCGGTGATCTCCGCGCTGCTCGCCGTGGCCCGCCGGCAGCTGCCGGTCCGGGTCACCGGGCTCGTGCCGTGCGCCGAGAACCACGTGGGCGCGTCCTCCTACCGCCCCGGCGACGTCGTGCGGCACTACGGCGGCGCGACGACCGAGGTGCAGAACACCGACGCCGAGGGCCGCATGGTGCTGGCCGACGCGATGGCGTACGCGGTGAAGAACCTGAAGCCCGACCTGATCGTGGACGTGGCGACGCTGACCGGCGCCATGAAGGTGTCGCTCGGCCTGCGCACCGGCGCGGTGTTCAGCGCGTCGGACGAGCTCGCGGCCGAGGTCGTCGAGGCCGGTGCGGGCGTCGGCGAGAAGTGGTGGCGGATGCCGCTGCTGGAGGAGCACGTCGGTGCCGTCGCCAGCGAGATCGCGGACTACAAGCAGTGCCCGCCCGGCCCCGGTGGCATCACGGCCGCGCTGTTCCTGCAGAAGTTCGCGGGCGACGTGCCGTGGGCGCACCTCGACATCGCCGGTCCCGCCCGGTCGGAGAAGGTCTACGACGAGGTCGTCGCGGGTGCGACGGGCTTCGGCGCGCGGACGCTCGTCCAGCTGGCTGAAAAATATTCGCGTTAACCTACGATCGGCCATACGAGACGGCGGCGTTCCACGGCATGATGTGAGCTCCTTCACAACGCCGTAGAGGAGCTCTCGTGTTACTTCGCCTGGCTCTCGCCGTCTCGTTGGTCATAGCGTCGTCATCCCCTGCCACGGCCGCGACGCCGTGGTGGGAACCGGTGGCTCGTCCGGCACCGGACTCGCAGATCAACGTGACGGGCGAGCCCTTCAAGGGCGTCGACGGGCAGGGCAGGGTGCGCGGGTTCGTCGACGCGCACAACCACCTCATGACCAACGAGGGCTTCGGCGGCAAGCTCATCTGCGGCAAGCCGTTCTCCGAGCAGGGCATCGCGGACGCGCTGAAGGACTGCTCCGAGCACCACCCGGCGGGCCTCGGCGCGATCTTCGAGGCGATCGTGACCGGTGACTTCGACGGCCACGACCCGGTGGGCTGGCCGACGTTCTCCGACTGGCCGTCCTCGACGACGGTCTCGCACCAGCAGAACTACTACGCCTGGCTGGAACGGGCGTGGCGCGGCGGGCAACGCGTGCTGGTCCAGGACCTGACGAGCAACGCGACGCTGTGCGTGATCCACCCGTTCAAGGACAAGCCCTGCGACGAGATGCAGTCGGTCCGGTTGCAGGCCCAGCGCACCTACGAGATGCAGGCGTTCATCGACAAGATGTTCGGGGGCGCGGGCAAGGGCTGGTTCCGCATCGTCACCTCGGCCGAGCAGGCGCGCGACGTGATCACCCAGGGCAAGCTCGCGGTGGTGCTCGGCATCGAGACCTCGGAGATCTTCGGCTGCCGGACGTTCCTGGACATCCCGTTGTGCACCAGGTCCGACATCGACCGCGGCCTCGACGAGATGTACGCGCTCGGGGTGCGCAGCGCGTTCCTGTGCCACAAGTTCGACAACGCCCTGTGCGGCGTCCGGTTCGACTCGGGCACGCAGGGCGGCGTGATCAACGCGGGCCAGTTCCTGCGCACCGGCCAGTGGTGGCAGACCGAGGTCTGCAAGGGCCCGCAGCAGGACAACCCGATCGGCACGGTCGGCCCGAACGCGCTGATCCCCGCCTCCGTCGTCGCGCCGGCCTACGACCCGGCGAAGCGCTGCAACGTGCGCGGGCTGACGTCGCTCGGCGAGTACGCGGTGCAGGCGATGATGAAGCGGCACATGATGATCGAGATCGACCACATGAGCGTGAAGGCGGCCGGTCGGACGCTGGAGCTGGCCAGTCAGGCGAAGTACCCCGGCATCGTCTCCAGCCACAGCTGGATGGACGCCCAGTGGACCGAGCAGGTCTACGCGCTCGGCGGGTTCGTCGCGGGCTACGAGAACTCGCCGGAGGGGTACGTGTCCCAGGCGGCGGCCGCGGAACCGTTGCGGCGCAAGTACGACGTGGGCATCGGGTTCGGCTCCGACTACAACGGCGTGGGATCGCACCCGGCACCGCAGACCGGCGTGACCTACCCGTTCCGCAGCTACCCGGACGGGCCGCTGGTGGACCGGCAGCGGACCGGTGAGCGGGTGTGGGACATCAACGTCGACGGTGGCGCGCACATCGGCCTGCTGCCGGACTGGGTGGAGAAGGTGCGGCAGCTCGGCGGCGACCAGCTGGTGCAGGACATGCTGAGCGGCGCCGAGTCGTACCTGCGGACGTGGTCGCGGTCGCAGACCTGGAGCCGCTGAGCCCGCGCACGACGGGTTCAGCGCTCGACGGTTCAGCGTTCGACGCCGTGGGTCTTCAGGGCGTGATCGCGGAACGCCCTGACCGCGGGTGGCAGCGGGTTGTCCTTCAACCAGGCCAACCCGAAGATCCGGCCCGTCCGCGGCGTCAGCGGCAGTTCGCGCAGACCCGGTGGCGGCACGAACTCGGCGTGGGTCAGCAACGCCACGCCGAGTCCGGCCGCCACCAGCCCGCGCACCGTCTCGATCTCCTGGCACTCGAAGACGTACCGGGGCGTGATCCCGGCCGCCGCGCACATGTCGTCGGTGATCTGCCGCAGGCCGTAGCCGTGTTCGAGGGTGATCAGGTCCTCGTCGGCGATGTCCTCGATCCGCACGGCCCTGCGCGACTCCAGCCGGTGCCCGGCCGGCACCACGACGATCAGCGGCTGCTCGAACACCACGATCGACTCGAACTCCGGCCCGGCCGGTGGCGGGGCGACCAGGGCGAGGTCGATCTCGCCGCCGATGAGCTTCTCGACGACGGCGTGGCGGGCGTTCTGCACGAGGCTGAACCGCACGTGCGGGTGTTCGGCGCGGTAGCTGCGCACCAGTTCCGGCACGATCGCGCGACCGAGCATGTGCAGGAACCCCAGCGCCACGTGGCCCTTCTCGGGGTCGAGTTCCTCCTCCACCTCGCGCAGGCCGGGTTCGAGGGCGGCCAGCGACCGGGTGGCGGCCTCGGCCAGCAGCCGGCCGGCGCGGGTGAGCCGGACCCGGCGGCCCGTCTTCACCAACAGCGGGGCGCCGAGCTGCTCGCCGAGTTCGGCGATCCAGCGGCTGACGGTCGGCTGGGGGAGCCCGACGCGTTCTGCGACGCGAGTCACGTGCTCGTCCGCGGCAAGCGCTTTCAGCACCGCCAGCTTCGGGGCCAGGTCCGATTCGTTCATGGATTGATTCTCGTGCATTTCCGTATTGGACGTATGGCTTAGCGTCAGATGCGTGAACAGGTTGACCACGTCCATCGCCGCTTCGGGGTTCGCGTGCTTCGCGTTGCTCTACACCCCGCAGCCGGTCATGCCGCAGATCGCCGCGGAGTACGGGCTGGGGCCGAGCGCTGCCTCGCTCGCGCTCTCGGCGGCGACGCTGGCGCTGGCCGTGGTGGTCGTGCCGATCGCGATGCTGTCCGAACGCCTCGGGCGCCGTCCGGTGATCGTGGTCAGCGTCCTGGTGGCCGCGGTGCTCGGGCTGTTGCTGCCGTTCGCACCCAACTACGAGGTGTTCCTCGCACTGCGGGTGTTGCAGGGGGTTGCGGCCGCCGGGGTGCCCGCCGCGTCCATGGCGTACCTGGCGGACGAGCTGGAGAAGAAGAGCCTCGGCGCCGCGGTGGGCGCGATGATCGCGGGCAACAGCCTCGGCGGCATGACCGGGCGGCTCGTCACCGGCATGACCACGGACTGGCTCGGCTGGCGGCACTCGGTGCTGCTCGCGGGGGCGTTCGGGCTGGTCGCGGCACTGGTCGTGGTGTTCCTGCTGCCGAAGCAGCACCACCGGCCGAAGCGGGCGCCCAGCGGCATGCGGGCGGCGTTGCGGGACCCGGTGCTGCTCTCGCTGTACGTGGTCGCCGTGCTGCTCGTGGGCGCGTTCATCTCGTTCTACAACGTGGCGGGTTTCCAGCTCAGCGGTCCGGCGTGGCTGGAGACGCTGGTGTTCCTCTTCTACGGCTTCGGCAGCACGGCGGCGGCCGTCGCGGGCAGGCTGGCCGACCGCTACGGCCGTGGGCGCGTGCTGCTGCTGTGCATCGGCGTCCTGGCGTTGGGTGCCCTCGCGAGCTTGGTGTGGGTGCCGCTGGGGCTGGCGATCGTCACGGCCGGGTTCTTCGCCTCGCACACCACGGCGAGCGGCTGGGTCGCGGCCCGGGCTCCCTCGCACGCCCGCGGCCAGGCCTCCGGGCTCTACCTCGCCGGGTTCTACCTGGGCAGCAGCGTCGGCGGCACGTCCGGCGCCACCTCGTACGAGGAGTGGGGCTGGGGCGGGCTGGTGCTGGTGGTCCTCGGCTGGCTCGCGCTCGCCGCGATGCTCGCTCAGAACTCCAGCGCGAGGGTGACGCGCGAGTCGACCGGCGCGATGGTCGTCCTGCCGAGGCGCGGCAGCTCGGGGCTGCCCTCGACCATGCCGACCGACACCGAGCGGGTGTCCGCGGGGACCTCGACGACGACCGCGAACGGCAGCGGGCCGCCGTCGTAGCGGGCGCCGACCTGCGGGGCGGTCGAGCCGTCCGGCAGGGTCACGGTGATCAGGTCCTTGGTGAGCAGGCCGCCCGCCGTGTCCGGCAGGTTGCCGACGGCCTCGACCCGCACCTCCAGCAACGCCTTGTCCGGCGCCGAGATCGTGGCCACGTCGTACTGGCTCTCGCCGAGCTTGATCGGCCGCTGGCGGCCGAGCCGGACGCCGGTGACCTTCATGCCGAGCTCGCGGTCGCCGAAGCGGATCTTCTGCGTGTGCTCGGAGAACTGGCCGGGCGCCGCGGCGCGCTGCAGCACGGGCGGCGGCGTGTCGGAGCGTTTGCCCGTCTGGACCTCGACCCGCTGCTCCAGCGACTTCGCGCCGAGCGTGCTCAGCACCAGCGACTCGGTGCCCTCCTGCGGGTCCGGCACGGTGAAGACGACGAACACCGAACCGGTGGCGGGCAGCCGGTCCGCCGGGAGGGTCTGCCGCTTGCCCGGCACCTCCAGCGCGAGTTCCGACGGCTGCGGGGCGAACCCCTGCCAGTTGGTGCGGTGGAAGCCGCTGTCGGTCTCGTTGAGCTTCTCGACCTTCATCCGGAGGACGCGCAGCCGTGAGCCGGACTCGGCGCGCACGGTGCCCTCGGACGTGTACCAGATGTCCGGGTTGGCCCAGCCGGTCACGGCGACGCCGAGCAGGTCGTCGCGGAGCTTGACGTCCGCGTTCCCGAGGCCCAGGTCGACGTTGCCGCGCTTGCCGTCGTCGGGCAGCACGGCGAGGAAGTCGCGTCCGGCGGTCATGTCCTGCTGCTTGGACGGGTCGAACTCCTTGCCGTCGGTGCGCACGAGGATGCCGCCGGGGTTGCTCCGGTTGCCCTTCTCCGGCACCTGCGGCGACTGCACCTCGTAACGGACCTCGTCCTCCGTCTTGGTGACTTCCTTCAGCGGCACGGGCACCCAGTCGGTGCCGGCGCCGGTGCCGGGGACCTGGACGGGACCGCACCACAGCCGCTCGTCGACCTCGGACTCGACGCCCGTCTTCGCGAACCAGCAGCTGACCGCGGCCGCGCCCGCCCGTGCGACGTAGCCGTACTCCAGCGTGTAGGCGAGCTGGGCCTCGGCGTTCGCCTGCAGGTCGGTGGCGTCGGCGAGCTTCTTGCCGTCGATCGTGACCTGGATCGACGCCGGCTGCGACGCCGGTGCTGATGTGGCGCATCCGGTCGCTGCCAGGAGGACCGTCAGACCCAGCACCGCACAACGCACAGTCCTCGCGCCCCTCACCAGTTGAAACCGAAACGTCACTACTGGTTAAAGGCGGCGCTCACTCTTCGGGGTTGCCCTGGAAGGGTGTGTCTCAGATCACACTGCGGTACACCTCGACGGTCTGCGCGGCCATCGTCGACCACGAGAAGTCCTGCTCAGCCCGCGTGCGCCCGGCTGTTCCGAAGCGCTGCGCCCGTGTGGGGTCCGTGACCAGTTCGTTGATCGATTCGGCGAGCTGGTGTCGATATGTCGACAAATCATGCTCGTCGTAGTGGACGAGCAGACCCGTCTCGCCATGCACCACGACCTCGGGGATGCCGCCGACGTCGCTCGCGACGACCGCCGTGCCGCACGCCATCGCCTCCAAGTTCACGATGCCGAGCGGTTCGTAGACCGACGGGCACACGAACACCGTCGCGTGGCTGAGGATCTGCCGCACCTCGGCGGGCTGGAGCATCTTCTGGATCCAGAACACGCCCGGTCGCTTCTCCGCGAGCTCGCTGACCGCCGTCCGGATCTCCTCGGCGATCTCCGGCGTGTCCGGTGCCCCGGCGCACAGGACGATCTGCGCTTCGGGGTCGATCTCGTGCGCCGCGGCGACGAGGTGGCTCAAACCTTTTTGGCGGGTGATCCTTCCCACGAAGGCCACGATCGGCTTGGTGGGATCGATTCCACGAGACGTCAAAGCGTCCGTTTCCTGAACCGGGCGGTACGCGTTGCTGTCGATTCCGTTGCGCACGACGTGCACCTTGGCGGGGTCGAGCGCGGGGTAGGCGTCGAGCACGTCGGCCCGCATTCCGTCGCTCACCGCGATGACCGCGTCGGCGTGTTCGTAGGCCGTGCGCTCCGCCCAGGACGAGATCCGGTACCCGCCGCCGAGCTGTTCGGCCTTCCACGGGCGGCGCGGCTCGAGCGAGTGCGCGGTCACCACGTGCGGGATGCCGTGCAGGAGTTTGCCCAGGTGACCGCCCATGTTGGCGTACCAGGTGTGCGAGTGCACGAGGTTCGCCGTGGAGATCGCGGCGGCCATCTCGAGGTCCACCGCGAGCGTCGTCAGGGCCGCGTTCGCCTGCTCGAGGCTGTGCGGGGCGTTGTGGGCCGTGGCGTCGGATCTGGGCGCACCGAAGCAGTGCACGTCGACGTCCACGAGCTCGCGGAGGTGGGGCACGAGGAATCCCACGTGCACGCCAGCTCCGCCGTAAACCTCCGGCGGGTACTCCCGGGTCAGCAGCGCAACTCGCACGCACTCACCGTAGATCACTCGCACAGGTGTTGGGACTGGCCACTTTGCGTCTGGTTCGAGAACGATCGCACGGATAGGGTCACATGCTGTGAAGGGGCAGCCGCACGTTCTCGGAATTGTGCTTGCCGGTGGTGAAGGCAAGCGCCTCTGGCCGTTGACGGCCGACCGCGCGAAACCGGCTGTGCCCTTCGGGGGCAACTACCGGCTGGTCGACTTCGTGCTGTCGAACCTGGTCAACGCCGGGCTCGCGAAACTCTGCGTGCTGACGCAGTACAAATCGCACTCACTGGACCGCCACATCTCGACGACGTGGCGCCTGTCCAATGTGCTCGGTCAGTACGTGACCCCGGTCCCGGCGCAGCAACGCCTGGGCCCGCGCTGGTACACGGGCTCGGCCGACGCGATCTTCCAGTCGTTGAACCTGGTCCACGACGAGAAGCCGGACCACGTGGTCATCTTCGGCGCCGACCACGTGTACCGGATGGACCCCGGCCAGATGATCTCGCAGCACGTCGAGTCCGGCGCGGCCGTCACCGTGGCCGGCATCCGCGTGCCGCGCGCCGAGGCCAAGGCGTTCGGGTGCATCGACTCCGACGCCTCCGGCAAGATCACCCGGTTCCTGGAGAAGCCGTCCGAGCCGCCGCACGTGCCGGACGACCCCGAAGTGACCTTCGCTTCGATGGGCAACTACGTCTTCACCACGGAGGCGTTGCTCGACGCTCTGCGGGGCGACGCGCTGAACCCCGACTCGGACCACGACATGGGCGGCGACATCATCCCCATGCTGGTGGACCGCGGGAAGGCGCACGTCTACGACTTCCAGGACAACGTGGTGCCCGGCGCCACGGACCGGGACCGCGGGTACTGGCGGGACGTCGGGACCATCGACGCCTACTACGACGCGCACATGGACCTGGTTTCGGTCCATCCGATCTTCAACCTCTACAACCAGCTGTGGCCCATCCGGACGGCCACGCCGCCGTTGCCGCCGGCCAAGTTCATCGCCGGCGGGTCCGCCGAGGACTCGATGGTGGGGCCCGGGTCGATCATCTCCGGGAAGATCCACGGATCGGTGATCTCGTCCGACGTGACCGTCGAGGTCGGGTCGGTGGTGCAGGGGTCGGTGCTGTTGCCCGGGGTTCGGATCGGCAAGGGCGCTGTGGTGCGGCGGGCCATTTTGGACAAGAACGTCGTGGTGCCCGACGGGGCGTTGATCGGTGTGGACGCGCCGATGGACCGCGAGCGCTACACGGTGTCCGCGTCCGGCGTGACGGTCCTGGGCAAGGGCGTCCGCGCTTACTGACTCACCGCACGCGGGGCCCTTTCGTGCGTGCTACGCGAACGAAAGCTCCCCGCGTGCGCTTTCAGGGGCGGCGGGCCGCCACCAGCAGGCCGTCTCCCAGCGGCAGGATGACCGGCACGAGGCGGTCGTCCTCCTTCACCAGGCGCGCGATGTCCCTCATCGCCTGCGTCGACTCGTCGCGCTGCGCCGGGTCGACCACCGCGCCGTGCCACAGCACGTTGTCGAACGCGATGACGCCGCCCGGCCGGAGCATCCGGACGCCGTGTTCGAGGTACTGCGGGTACTCGGGCTTGTAGGCGTCCACGAACACGAGGTCGTAGGCCGCGTCGGTCAGCCGGGGCAGGACGTCGAGCGCCTTGCCCATGATCAGGCGGGTGCGCGAGGGGGAGACGCCTGCGGACGCGTAGGCCTCGCGAGCCGCGCGCTGGTGTTCGGAGGCCACGTCGATCGAGGTCAGGATGCCGGAGGGCGGCATGCCCGCCAGGAGGTAGAGGCCGCTGGTGCCCGCTCCGGTGCCGATCTCGACCACCGCGCGGGCCTGGAGTGCGGTCGCGAGGAACCGCAGGGCGGCGCCTCCGCCCGCGCCGATGGGCACGCAGCCCAGTTCCTGGCCGCGAGCTCTCGCCGCCAGGTGCACGTCGTCCTCGGGGAGGTACTGCTCGACGTACTCCCGCAGGGCCGATTCCGTGGTCACGGGTTAGCAGGTTAGTGCCAAGCGTGCCCAAAACGGGTGAACGCGGCCCGAACCGAGATTCTCAGGATGCTCTCAGCCCACTCTCACGATCGTTTAAAGGGAGCAGGAGAAGGTACAGAAGCAAGAAGCCAGGCTCTAGTCGGGAACAAGCCGGACCCGTCGCCCGTTGAGCCGCATAAGGGTCGCCGGGCGGCCCACATGGAGGTGCCGAAACACCTGATGCGCACGCAGTCGAGTTCGCCGGAGGCCGTCGCGCCCATCGAGACGGCCGACTGGACGCCGCCCTCGTGGGACTCCATCGTCCGCGAGCACGCGGACAGGGTCTACCGGCTCGCGTACCGCTTGACCGGCAACCAGCACGACGCCGAGGACCTCACGCAGGAGACGTTCATCCGCGTGTTCCGCTCGCTGGCGTCGTACAAGCCGGGCACCTTCGAGGGGTGGCTGCACCGCATCACCACCAACCTCTTCCTCGACATGGCACGCCGGCGCAGCCGCGTGCGCATGGAGGCGCTGCCCGAGGACAACGACCGCCTCGAGGGTGACGACCTGTCCCCCGAGGAAATCTACGACGAGAACCACCTCGACCCCGACCTGCAGGCCGCGCTGGACGAGCTCCCGCCGGAGTTCCGCGCCGCCGTCGTCCTGTGTGACGTGGAAGGCCTCTCCTACGAGGAGATCGGCGCCACGCTCGGGGTGAAGATGGGTACCGTGAGGAGCAGGATCCATCGGGGCCGCCAGGCCCTGAAGGTCGCTCTCGAGCGCCGTCGTCAGGAATCGTTGCTGGAGGACTCTGCATGACCGACCTCCGTGGTTGGGGCCTTCCTGAGGGACACCTCGCGCTGGACGCGGTGGTGGCGTTCGTGGACGGGGAGCTTTCCTCGACCGCCCACGAACGAGCCGCCGCGCACATCCAGCGTTGCGGGTTCTGCGCCTTCGAGACCTTCACGCAGCAGCAGGCGCGTGCGGCCGTGCGCACCGCTTCGGCGCCCACGGCGCCGGCGTCGCTGCTCGACAGGCTCGGCGCGATCCCCCAGGAGGTCGAGCTGCCGTCCGCTCCGGACGGGCTCGCGATCACGGAGGACGGACAGTTCGTCGCCGTTCAGCGCACGGACAAGCCCGCGTTCGGCGCGGGCCCGGTGCTCGGCTCTTCCAGACCGTTGGGCAGCAACGGCTGGTTCAGCGGCCGTCGCGCCCGCCAGGGAGCCGGGGTCGTCGTGAGCGGCATGCTGCTCGGCGCGCTCGCGTTCACCACGCCCGACAGCAGTGACGCGCCCGCGCCTGCTCCGGCACCGCAGAACGCCGGCGCGGTCTTCGCGACCACCCCCTGACAGCCATTTCACTGTTCGTGAGGCACGCTGTAGTTCAGCACTCCTAGCGCGAAAACCGGGGAGAGATGAGCCAGCAGTCGCCCAACGGCCAGACGTCCACACCCGTTTCCGGAGTGGACGACGGAGCGCACCGCAGGCTCCGGCCACGGCCCCTGGTGCAGCCGCCGGTCGACCCCGCGTACGCCACGGCCTTCGGCCGCCCGGACGGTGTTCCCGGCGCGTTCGCCACGCGCGACGTGCCCGTGACGCAGGTCGAGTCCGCGCCGCCCCCTCCCGAGTCCCTCGTGACGGCGTTCGGCCGCCAGGGCTCCTCCGAACTCCTCCAGCGCCCGCCGCAGCCCACCTCCGACCCTGACCCGGACATCGACCCGGTGTTCTGGGGCGACAAGCCCGCGGGTGACCCGTGGCGCGACCCGGCGTCCGGTGCCGTGATCGGCCCGCCCGCCGTCGGTGAGGACCCGCCCGGCGAACCCGAGCGCAAGCCGGAGCCCGGCCCGCAGCTGAGCGTTCCCGAACTGCTCTTCGGCCGCCGCGTGAAGCCGACGGCCATGGCGTTGCTGCTGACCGTCGCCCTGGTGCTCGGCGCCGTCGGTGGCCTGGTCGGCTGGCTGATCGGCCGCGCGGGCAACCCGCTGACCGACTCGACGGTCACCCTGGCCGAGGTCGAACAGGGCAAGGAACGTCCCGCGGGCTCCATCTCGGACATCGCGAAGCGCGTCACCCCGAGCGTCGTCTCGATCGAGTTCAAGGGCGCGAACGTCGCGGGCGTCGGTTCCGGCGTCGTCATCGAGGGTGGCGGCTACATCCTGACCAACGACCACGTCGTCGCCCCCGCCGCGCAGGACTCGTCCGCGAAGCTCAGCGCCGTCTTCACCGACGGCACCCGAGCCGCCGCGCGTGTCGTCGGCCGCGACCCGAAGACCGACCTGGCCGTCATCAAGGTCGAGGTCACCAACCCGACCGTCCTGCAGTTCGGCAACTCCGACGAACTGCAGGTGGGCGACAGCGTGATCGCCATCGGCTCGCCCCTGCAGCTCTCCAACACCGTCACCGAGGGCATCGTCTCCGCCCTGCACCGCCCGGTCACCGCGGCGGGCGAGAACGGCGGCCCCCAGGTCACCTACGACGCGATCCAGACCGACGCCGCCATCAACCCGGGCAACTCGGGCGGCGCGCTGGTCGACTCGCGCGGCGCCCTGATCGGCATCAACTCCTCGATCCGCACCGAGACCGGCGGCTCCGTCGGCCTGGGCTTCGCGATCTCCGGCAACCAGGCCCGCAAGATCAGCCAGGAGCTGATCCGCAACGGCCAGGTCAAGCACGCCGACATGAACGTCAACGTGAAGTCGGTGTCCGCCGAGACCTCCGAGGGCGCGCAGGTCCAGAACGTCCCCGCGGGCGGTGCCGCGGCGGCCGCCGGCATCCAGGAGGGCGACGTCATCACCAGGGTCGGCGACCGCATGGTCCGCAACGCCGCCGAACTGGTCGTAGCGGTCAGGGAACACGAAATCGGCGAAACCGTGCAGGTAACCCTTGCCCGGCAAGGCCGTGAGCTCAAACTCGACGTCACACTCAAGAGCGACTGACAAGTAGGCTGGGACCCGTGTTCGACAGCATCGGATGGGTAGAGATCCTCATCATCGTCGTTGCGGGTCTCTTCATCCTGGGGCCCGAACGCCTGCCATCGGCCGCGGCCTGGCTGGGCAAGACGGTGCGTCAGGTGCGCGAGTACGCGACCGGCGCGCGCGAGCAGCTCAAGCAGGAGATGGGCCCGGAGTTCGAGTCGCTCCGCAAGCCGCTGGAGGATCTGCGGGAGTTGCGCAACTTCGACCCGAAGCGCGCCGTCACCAAGCACCTCTTCGAGGACCCCGAGCCCACGACGAAGTCGAACGGCTACCCGACCCCGTCGACGCCGCCGGTGCAGGAACAGCGCCCGCTGGCACCGGGGGAGCGCCCGCCGTACGACCCGGACGCCACCTGAGTTCCTGAACGCGAAGAGGGCCCCCTCCATCCGGAGAGGGCCCTCTTCGCGTTGTGCGAGCGCTAGCGCCCTGCGGGCGACACGTTCAGCAACCGGCCCGCCAGGCCGCGCGAACGCACCGACAGCTTCTTCGCCACCTCGGACAGCACCTGCGCGGCGGCCGAGTCCGGCACCGCCTGCACGATCGGGGTGCCCGTGTCGCCGTTCTCCCGCAGCCGCGGGTCGAGCGGCACCTGGCCGAGCAGCGGCACGTCGGACCCGATCGCCTTCGTCAGCGACTCCGCCACGGCCTCGCCGCCACCGGCCCCGAAGACCTCCATGCGCGAGCCGTCGGGCATCTCCAGCCACGACATGTTCTCGATGACGCCGGCGACGCGCTGACGGGTCTGCAGCGCGATCGACCCGGCGCGCTCGGCCACCTCGGCGGCGGCCTGCTGCGGGGTGGTGACGACCAGGATCTCGGCGTTCGGCACGAGCTGGGCGACGGAGATCGCGATGTCACCGGTGCCGGGCGGCAGGTCGATCAGCAGCACGTCCAGATCGCCCCAGAACACGTCCGCCAGGAACTGCTGCAACGCGCGGTGCAGCATCGGCCCGCGCCACACCACCGGCGTGTTGCCCGGCGTGAACATGCCGATCGAGATGACCTTCACACCGTGCGACTGCGGCGGCATGATCATCTTCTCGACCTGGGTGGGACGGCCGTCGGCGCCCAGCATGCGCGGGATCGAGTGCCCGTAGATGTCCGCGTCGACGATGCCGACCGACAGCCCGCGAGCCGCCATCGCCACCGCGAGGTTCACGGTCACCGACGACTTGCCGACACCGCCCTTGCCCGACGCCACGCAGTACACGCGGGTCAGCGACCCGGGCTGGGCGAACGGGATGACGGGTTCCTCGGTGCCACCGCGCAACGTCTTGCGGAGCTCGGTGCGCTGGGCATCGCTCATCACGTCGAGGTCGACGCGCACGGACGAGACGCCGTCCAGTGCGGAGACGGCCGTGGTGACGTCAGCGGTGATCTTGTCGCGCATCGGGCAGCCCGCGACCGTCAGGAACACACCGACGACCACGGCGCCGTCCGCGCCGACCTCGACGTCCTTGACCATGCCGATCTCGGTGATCGGGCGGCGGATCTCGGGGTCCTGCACCCCGGCGAGCGCCTTGCGGACGTCCTCGACGGTGGGGCGGGGCTGCGTGGTGGTCACCGATCCATGCTACGTCCGGTTCGTGCCCGTCCTACCGGCCGGTCACATCTGCGCACAGGCCCAGGTCGTAGCCACGAGGGCGCTGTCCGTAACATCGACGTCCGTGCCGGAATCGGGTAGTTCCCGGTTGCCCACCCGTGTCGAGCTCGGGGTGTGGCGATCGTTCCTCCGCGCGCATGCACGGATCACGAGGGTCCTCGAGGCCGAACTGATTGCTGAGCAGCGCCTATCGCTCGCGGCGTACGACGTGCTGGTTCAACTGGCCGAGACGCCTTCCATGCGCATGCGCATGACCGAACTGGCCGATGCCGTCCTGCTGTCCCGCTCTGGCGTGACCCGCCTCGTGGACCGTTTGGAACGTGCCGGTCTTGTCGGACGCGAACGCGCCGACGGTGACGGACGCGGCATCGTGGCCGTGCTCACACCTCTTGGCGCTGAGCGTCTGCGCAGTGCCTCCGCCACCCACCTCGCCGGCGTCGCCGAGCACTTCGGGGAGAGCTTCGGCCCCGGTGAGCTCGAGGCGTTCGGCCGCACGTGCGACCGCCTGGCAGCGGACGACCTGCTGCCGTGATCGTCGTGGTGGGACTGGTGCACGTCGAGGCCGGCCGTCTCCTCGTTGTGCGCTCACGCAACAAGAAGGCCTTCTACCTCCCCGGCGGCAAGATCGAACCCGGTGAGTCCCTGGTGGACGCGGTGCGCCGGGAGGTTCGCGAGGAACTCGGCGTCGAGATCGACGCACCCGGCGAGCTCAAGCGCTACGTCGCCCCCGCTTACGGCGAAGGTGAGGGCGCGATGGTCGACATGACGTGCTTCACGGCGTCGTTGCTGGGCACGCCGCAGCCCACGGGCGAGATCGCCGAACTCACCTACGTGACCCGCGACGAGTACCGCGCGCACGCCGAGACGGCTCCCGCGATCCACGAGGTCCTGGACGACCTGGTCGCGGGTGGACAGGTCAGGGCCTGACCTTCTTCAGGTTGTTCTGCTCCTTCACGAGCTTCTCCAGCTCGCCCCGGATGAAGTCGCGCGTCGCCACCTCGCCCAGCGCGAGCCGCACCGCCGCGAGCTCCCGCGCCAGGTACTCGGTGTCCGCCTTGGTCTGTGCGGCCCGCGACCGGTCCTCCTCGAGCGACACGCGGTCCCGGTCGTCCTGCCGGTTCTGCGCGAGCAGGATCAACGGTGCGGCGTAGGCGGCCTGCGTCGAGAACGCCAGGTTGAGCAGGATGAACGGGTACGGGTCCCACCGCAGCGACACCGCGACGAGGTTCACCACGATCCACGCGACCACGATCAGCGTCTGCCAGAACAGGAACTTGCCGGTGCCGAGGAACCGCGCGAGCCGTTCCGAGAGCTGGCCGAAGGTGTCGGGGTCGATCGAGAACCGGAAGCCGCGCGGGCCTCGCGGCTGGTCCAGTCTGCGCCGGGGCAGCAGTTCAGGCATGGCTCAGTCCCGTCTCGCGCCAGTTGTCCGGCAGCAGGTGGTCCAGCACGTCGTCCACGGTGACGGCGCCGAGCAGGTGCTCGTCCTCGTCCAGCACCGGGGCGCACACCAGGTTGTAGGTGGCGAAGTAGCGGGTCACGTCGCTCAACGACGCGTTGGGTGACAGGAACGCCATGCTCGTGTCGAGCACGCCGGCGACGAGGTCGAACGGCGGTTCGCGCAGCAGCCGCTGGATGTGCACGCAGCCGAGGTAGCGGCCGGTCGGGGTCGCCGAGGGCGAGCGGCACACGAAGACCATCGACGCCAGCGCGGGCGTGAGGTCGGGATTTCGCACTCGTGCCAACGCTTCCGCGATCGTCGCGTCCGGCGTGAGGATGATCGGCTCCGGCGTCATCAGACCGCCGGCGGTGTCGAACGAGTACTCCAGCAGGCGCCGGACCGGTGCGGACTCCTCGGGTTCCATCAGTTCGAGCAGCCGGTCCTTGGTGCCCTCGGCCAGCTCGCCCAGCAGGTCGGCCGCGTCGTCCGGGTTCATCGCCTCCAGGATGTCGGCGGCGCGTTCCTCGTCCAGGTGCGTGAGGATGTCCTTCTGGTCCTCTTCGGACAGTTCCTCGACGACGTCGGCGAGCCGCTCGTCGTCCAGGGCGTCGGCGACCTCGTGGCGGCGCTTGGGCGGGAGTTCGTGCAGGGCGTGGGCGACGTCGGCCGCGCGCATGCCCTCGAAGACCGCGACGAGTTGCTGCGCGCTCTGCGGCTGGCCCGCGATCTCGTTGACGCTCAGGCCACCGACGTCCTCCCAGCGCCACACCTGCACCGGGCCCTTGAGGCTGAACCGGCCGGTGCGCTCGCGGCCCGCGACGCGCACCATCCGCCAGTCGCGGGTGCGGGTCAGCTCCATCGCGGCGTCGACGACCACGGCCGTGCCGCCGTCCTCGAGCTGGATCTTGGCGTCGAGCAGTTCGCCGATCACCAGCACCTCGTTGACGCGCTGGTGGAACGGCCGCAGGTTCACCGACCCGGTCGCGAGCGTCACGGCGTTCGGCTCGATCGACGTCAGGCGCAGCATCGGCACGAAGATCCGCCGGCGCGTCACCAGTTCCACGACCATGCCGAGCACCCGCGGAGGCTGCCGGTCGATGCGGAGGCTGATCACGACGTCGCGGGCCTTGCCGACGGGTTCGCCATCGGGGCCGAAGACGGGAAGTCCGGCCAGCTGAGCGATGTAGATCCGGTTCACAGCCACCACGAGGACCAGGCTAGATCACGCCCTGGCCGCCCACCCGGCGATCTCGGCGCAGATCACGGCCTGGCCCTCGTCCCCCTCGTCCAGGCACCACATCCAGTTCGTGACGGCCCGGTACAGCGTCCAGTCCCGCGCCTTCTCCACGTCCAGCTCACCCGCCTCGCACAACGCGAGAAAGCGGTCGGTGAGTCCCTTTCGGCCGTCCATCTCGTCGAACCTGTTCCACAGCAACGGCAAGACGCCGCGCTCCAGGTCGCCGGCCAGCGGCTTCGGGTCGATCATCAACCACGGTTCGCGGTCGCCGCGCAGCACGTTCTCGTAGTGCAGGTCCGCGTTGACCAGGGTGCTGCCCATCGGACGGGTGGCCACCTCGCGTGCGGCGTCCACCAGCCTGCCCGGCACGGCCGGGTGGTCGCGGACCTCGCTGTGGAACCGGTGGATCTCGGCCGGTGCCTCGAACCGCCGGTGGCGGCGCAGCAGCGAGCCGATCACGTCGACCGCGACCTCGATCGGTTCGCCGAGCAGCGACCGCGTGTGGTCCAGGCGTTCCAGGAGCAGCGCGCCGAGTTCCGCGTCGTGGTCCAGCAGCAGCACGGCGCCGTCACCGTCGTAGATCTTGAGCGCGAGCGGTTCGTGCTCGGTCTCGGTGTCGACCCAGGTCAGCTTGAGCACGGCCGGGTGCCCGTCGGCCTGGCGCACCGGCAGCACGACGGCGCAGAACCCGTTCATCAACGGGCCGTCCGGCGTCAGCCGCCAGCGCGCGCACGCCTTCGTCGCGAGCTTCGGCAACGACGCCACCCACGCGTCGGCGCCGTCGCCGAGCCCTTCGCCGAACCCCTCCGGCACGGTGATCACGAGCTGAACTCCAAGCGGTACACGGCTTCCCACTCCGGCTTCGTGTTGAGGCGGGCCGTCTTCAGCGCTTGCACGGTCTCGTCGTCCGGCTCGGTGAGGTGCGCGACGGCCTGGGCGTCGACGAGGTGCGAGTGCGTGCTGGGCGAACGAACGGTGACGGTGACCTCCGCGCCGTCGCTCAACGGCGCCGCCGGTTCGGTGCCGCCGCTGATCACCCACAGCGCGTCGGCACGCCAGTGAGCGTGCACCAGGCGCGGTTCGTGGCCGGGCGAAGTGATCCAGACGGCAGCGGCTTTCCGCAGCGCCGCGTCCAGGATTCGAGTGATCTCCACCGGTTCAGCCTGCCAGGGTTTGTGAAACGGGACTCAGCGGATATGCGCCCGGAGATGATGCGTGCCACTGTGGCGCTCATAGTTACCGGCCGGTACAAGGAGGTACTCCAGTGGTCGACCAGCAGCGTCCCCGTCGTTCGTGCCTTGCGGTGCCCGGCTCCAGCCAGAAGATGATCGACAAGGCCCGCACGCTGCCGGCGGACCAGGTCTTCCTGGACCTGGAGGACGCCTGCGCCCCGCTGGCCAAGCCGGACGCCCGCAAGACCATCGTCGCCTCGCTCAACGAGGGCGGCTGGGGCGACAAGGCTCGCGTCGTGCGCGTCAACGACTGGACGACGGAGTGGACCTACCGCGACGTCACCGAGGTCGTCGAGGGCGCCGGCGCGAACCTCGACTGCATCATGCTGCCGAAGGTGCAGACGCCCGAGCAGGTCGTCGCCCTCGACTTCCTGATCACCCAGATCGAGAAGACCATGGGCTACGAGGTCGGCAAGATCGGCATCGAGGCGCAGATCGAGAACGCCCTGGGCCTGAACAACGTCAACGCGATCGCCACCGCGTCGCCGCGCGTCGAGACGATCATCTTCGGCCCGGCGGACTTCATGGCGTCGATCAACATGAAGTCGCTGGTGGTCGGCGAGCAGCCGCCCGGCTACGACGTCGGCGACGCCTACCACTACATCCTGATGCGCATCCTGATGGCCGCGCGGGCCCACGACAAGCAGGCCATCGACGGCCCCTACCTGCAGATCCGCGACGTCGACGGCTACAAGCGCGTCGCCGGTCGTTCG
The DNA here is from genome assembly GCF_030269365.1 of Lentzea sp. NBRC 102530. GTDB lineage: Bacteria > Actinomycetota > Actinomycetes > Mycobacteriales > Pseudonocardiaceae > Lentzea. The sequence continues at coordinate 15,142 of NZ_BSTF01000013.1, read as the reverse complement.
GCGGCGCTCGGCTTCGACGGCAAGTGGGTGCTGCACCCCGGCCAGATCGAGGCGGCCAACGAGGTCTTCAGCCCCAAGCAGGAGGACTACGACCACGCCGAGAACATCCTCGACGCCTACGAGTTCTACACGTCCGAGGCGGGCGGCAAGCGCGGCGCGGTGATGCTCGGCGACGAGATGATCGACGAGGCGTCGCGCAAGATGGCGCTGGTGATCTCCGGCAAGGGCCGTGCCGCGGGCATGGCGCGCGCGAACGTCTGGACGCCGCCGGAGGGCTGAAATCCGTTACTGGTTGTGCCCTACTTCACCCCAGTCATCACTGGACGTGGTCGACCGTCACAGGTTGCGTTCAAAACGGGTGAAGTGGGGCACAATCCGTGACAAGAGTTTGCGATCAAGCCCTGGTGCGGGTGCATGCTCGTCGTCATGTCACGTTCGAGTAACGGCAAGACGAGCAGACGGTTGCGGCTCTTCAAACGCCGTGAGGACGACCTGCTGGAGCGCAGCTTCCGCAGCTGCCCCGGCTGTGCCGCCGACGTCCACGTGTTCGCCGACGTCTGCCGCCACTGCGGTGGCGCTCTGGAGATCGCCCTCGCGGGGTGAGCGCTCGGTTCAGTTGTAGGAACTGCCGCTGAACACCGCGAGGATCACGAAGAGGTAGAACCCCAGGTAGATCAACCAACCGCCGAGGACGCAGTAGCCGACGATGATGCCGGCGAGCGCCAGACCGTGGCCCTCCTCCTCGCCGCGCTTGATCTTCCCCATCGCGATGTGGCCGAACACGACGCCCACGATCGACGAGAGACCGCACGTCACGAACCCCGCGATGGACAGCACCAGCGACACGATCGCGCTCGTCTGCGGCTTGGGCATGGGCGGCGGGTAGCCGTAGCCGTACATCGGCTGGCCGTACGGGCCTGGCTGACCGTACGGACCCGGCTGGCCGTAGGCGCCCGGCTGGCCGTAGGGCTGCTGCTGGCCGTAAGGGTCACCCGGCTGCTTCGGGTTGTAAGGGTCGTAGGTCATCGTGTTCCCCCTGGCGGTTGTAGGGCAGAGCGTATAAGGCCGTCCGCCGAGGTTTGGATTCGCGTGGCGGTGGGTACCGCGGCAGTCCTTCAATGGTGTCGTTTCCTTCGGCGGGCAAATAGTTTGCATAGTTCGCGGATGTGCTTGACGATCACGTTACTGCTGTGCCAGGGTCGGAGATGCGGATGAAAGTTCGCGCAATGCGCACGGGGCGTCCTGGGGGACTGACTCGGTCCTGCGTTCCGTGTTGCTGATAAATGGGGGCTTTGAATGAAAACCTCTCTGCGGAAATCCTTCGCGGTGCTGTCCTCCGCTGCCGTCGCAGCCGGCCTTCTGCTCGTCGGTGGGACCTCGGCGCAGGCCATGGCCTGCGGCTACCAGGTCGAGGGAACGCCTGCCACGCAGACGGTCTACTACCACTGCGACGGGTCGTCGAAGGTGTGGATCCACGTCGACTTCATCAGCCATGCCGACATCGAGTTGTGTGTCGGGCCGGGTCGCACTGAACTCGGAAATGTGTTCATCGTGCAGAACGCGTGGTATGCGGGTGCTCTGTGCAACACCGTTGGCGACATTCGCGACCCGCGCTGATCGCATCTGGGGGAAAAATGAAAACAAATCTGCGCAAGGGCGTCATGGGGCTCGCGTTGGCGGGAGCCGCGCTCGCGTCGGCGGTCGTCCTGGCTCCCGCCGCGTCGGCTCAGCAGTGCGGCTACGTGCCGGGTAAGACCGGCCTGGGCGGCTACCCGCCGAGTTACGTGCATTGCGACTCCTCCACGAAGGTGTGGGTGAGGGTCGAGATGTCGGCGTCTCCCGGCTACGACCTCTGTGCCGGTCCCGGCTACAACGCTCTGCGCGATCTCGCGTACTTCGCCTGGTATAAGGGAGAGCTCTGCCAGAACGTGGGTGAGACGCGCCCGTAGGTCGAACGGTCGAGGTGGTGGAGCGGCGAGGACGCCGCTCCACCACCTCTTCGCGTCTGGTGGACGGAGGGTTACCGCGAGCGGCGATGCTGTTTCGGTACAGCGGGCACCCGCGTTGTTGCGGAGAGCACACCCCGGTCGCAAACGAGCGTTAACCGGTCCATACTCGCCGGTAACCTCAGCCTTGGAAGGGAAGTGCGATGGCGCGCCTCGCCCAGACCGCGGGTCTCACGGACATCCAGGAAGAAATCCTCGCGACCGTGCGCACGTTCGTGGACAAGGAAATCATTCCGCACGCCCAGACGCTGGAGCACGGCGACACGTACCCCGCCGACATCGTCGACGGCATGAAGGAGATGGGCCTCTTCGGCCTGACGATCCCGGAGGAGTACGGCGGCCTGGGCGAGTCCCTGCTGACGTACGCCCTGGTGGTCGAGCAGATCGCGCGCGGGTGGATGAGCGTCTCCGGCGTCATCAACACCCACTTCATCGTGGCGCACATGCTCAAGCAGCACGGCACGCCCGAGCAGAAGGAGAAGTACCTGCCGCGGATGGCTGCGGGCGAGGTGCGCGGGTCGTTCTCCATGTCCGAGCCCGAACTCGGCTCCGACGTCGCCGCGATCCGCACCCGCGCCGTCCGCGGGGAGTCCGGGTACACCATCAACGGCCAGAAGATGTGGCTGACGAACGGCGGCACGTCCAACCTGACCGCCGTGCTGGTGAAGACCGACGAGGGCGCGGAGAAGCCACACCAGAACCTCACGACGTTCCTGGTCGAGAAGCCCGAGGGCTATGGCGAGGTCCTGCCGGGCCTCACCATCCCCGGCAAGATCGACAAGATGGGCTACAAGGGCGTCGACACCACCGAGATGGTGTTCGACGGCTTCGAGATCGCCGCGGACCAGGTGCTCGGCGGCGTCACCGGCCAGGGCTTCCGGCACATGATGGACGGCGTCGAGGTGGGCCGCGTGAACGTGGCCGCCCGCGCGTGCGGCATCGCGATCCGCGCGTTCGAGCTCGCGATCGACTACTCGCAGCAGCGCAGGACGTTCGGCAAGGCCATCGCCGAGCACCAGGCCATCGCGTTCAAGCTCGCCGAGATGGCGACGAAGGTCGAGGCCGCGCACCTGATGATGGTGAACGCGGCCCGGTTGAAGGACTCCGGTCAGCGCAACGACGTCGAGGCCGGCATGGCCAAGCTCATCGCCTCGGAGTACTGCGCCGAGGTCACCCAGGAGTCGTTCCGCATCCACGGCGGCTACGGCTACTCCAAGGAGTACGAGATCGAGCGCCTGATGCGCGAGGCCCCGTTCCTGCTGATCGGCGAGGGCACGTCCGAGATCCAGAAGACGATCATCAGCCGCGGCCTGCTCCGCGACTACCAGTCTCGCGGTTAGACGAAATTCGCGTTAACCCGTTAGGGGCCAATCTTTCACGGGACTGGCCCCTAACGGATTTCGCCTGCGGGCCATAAGGTTCGCTCACTTTGAGCACAGATCTGACGCTTCCGAGACCTGTGTCGCCGCCCCACGTCGTCCGCCTGGAGCTGGACACGTTCTCCGGCGTCGACCGCCCTGCGCTGGCCGAGTGGTTCGGCGCGCTGTTCACCGACCTGCTCACGCCGCTGTGCCCCGCCTCGATCGACGAACTCATCGCGGTGGCGCGCGACTACGAACCCTCTGACACAACGCCCTGGGGCCCGCCGGGATACGCCCGGCTGCGGCTCTCCACGGGCGAGTTCACCCGATCGTCGTGGACGGCGGCCCTGGCCGACCTGCCGTCGTTCCTGCGCGTGCAGCTCGTCCAGCTCGACTCGCAGGGCCTGCCGCTGGCGGACGACGGCTGGAGCGCCGAGGTCCTGCTGAAGGACGACCCGGCGTTCCCGCACCAGGTCGTCGTCACGGCCTCGCGGACGTTGTTCGGCGGCTGGATCTCCCACGCCGTGCAGGGGGAGTGGCTGTCGGCGTTCCGCACGGGCGCGTCCCTGGTCCAGGCCTCGGGCGGGTGGATCACGCTCGACCGGGTGGGGGTGCGGACCGCGCACGAGGTGTCCGTCGGCGTCGGCCTGGACGAGTCGTTGTTCATGGCGGCCGAACTGGCCCGCGGACCGCACTGGGCGACGTTGCTCGGACCACGTCAAGTCGCCGCTTTGGGTGGTGTGCAGGAGGTCTGCGCGACGGCGCCCTGTTATTCCGTTGAGCACCTCGGTGGCGGCCGCATACTTTTGCAGCTCACCGAGCACCTGGACGAGGTGCCGTCGGACGTCCTGCGGAAGCTGGCCGAGTTCCTCGCGCCGGTCCTGCACTGAGGGGGTGCCCGTGCGTTCCGAGGGCGGACTCGTGAACCCGGTGCGGCGGCTCGCGCTGCCGGCGCAGGCACAACGCGAGTACCTGGAGTCGATCGGCACCGCCCCGTCCGCCGACGAACTCGCGCTGGAGTTCGACGACGTCAAGCACTACCTGCTGCGCCAGGCTCCCGAGGCCGTCGCCGTGGCCGAGCGCGTCGACGCCCTGCTGGACGAGATGAGCGGTCCCGGTCCCGTCTGGCACGTCGACGCGCTGGAGGGGTCCCCGCAGTGGGCCGAGGTGCGCGCGCTCGCCGCAGAGCTCCTGCGCCTGTTGCCTTTCGACGGCGGCCCGCGCCCGCTGGCACCCTCGGAACGCGCCGTGCTGGCACGAATCCTCGCCGCCGACGTCCCCGGCGCCGCCGGGCTGCGCGCCCAGTTGGACCACGTCCGCGTCCTGAAGCCCTGGTACGAGGGTTCGGCCAGCCTCGACGTCGACACGAGCGGCCCGGCCGCCGAGGTCGCCGACGGCGTCCTCCCGGTCGACGCCCCCGTGCACGCGGCAGGGGAGTACGTCGGCGAGATCCTGCTGTGGACCACCGGCGGCAGGCTGTCGGCGATCGAGTACGCCTGGGTCACCGACGAGCCGCCCTCCCGGTTGCCACCGGTGGACCAGGTGATGGCGCGCCCGCGTTGACCGGCGGGATGCGCGTTCGTTTGGGACCCTGTCGTTCGTGAGGCCTTCACCGAAAACCGATGTGCTCGTCGCCGTGGACACCGCCCTGCGCCCGACCGGCTTCGTCCGCCGCGGCCACGCCTGGCTCCAGGAGCGCGGCGACGGCGTGGCCGGCTGGCTCGGTTTCGGCGTCTCCGGCTCCCTCGACCTCACCCCGCTCGTCGGCGTCTGCTTCCGCCGCTACGACGAGGTGTGCCGCGCTCTGGGCGTCGGAATCCCCGGCACACCACTGGTTTCCACGCCGGTGGGCGCGCTGATGGGCGAGAAACCGGTGTGGCACTGGAACTTCTCGCCCGGCGGTGACCACGCGGCGGTCGCTTCCGCTGTGGTGGCCGCGTTTCTGAAGTTCGGCAAGCCGTACGTCGACAAGTACGCGAAGTGGGAGACGGTCGCGCGCGAGCTCGTCGCGAAGCCCGAGTCGTTGCTGGACTTCGAACGGGCGCGCAAGCTCGCGATCATCCACGTGCTGAACGGCAACGCGGGCGCGGCGGGGGAGGTGCTGGAGAAGGAACGCGAGCGGGTGGCGGACAGCCGGGACGTCTACGCGCGCTCGTACCGGGCGTTCGCGCACCGCTTCGAGCTGGCGTTCACGCGTTAGGACGCCTGCTTGGTTCAATGCGGGGAACCGCCTCGCCCTCCTCCTCTGACGGAGAAGCCATGGATTCTCGCCAACTCCACGCAGCCGTCCTGAGCCTGCTCGCCGAGTCGCCCGTGACGCGCGACGAGGTGAGGGCCGACGTTCAGGAGCTGGTCGCGGCCGGGGAGGTCGAGCTCGCGTTCGACACCATGTGCAGCTGGATCTTCGACGACCAGCTGGAGATCGAGCACGACCACCACGTCCGGCTGGTCGCACTGGGCGAGGCGCTGGGGGACACCACAAGCGCGCCGAGGTTGTCGGAGCTGGTCCGCAACCACGTTTGACGTGCACCGGGTACGTTCCGAACTCCACGTCTACCGCGAGGGCAGTCCGCCGACATGAAGTTCATCCGAGTCGACGCCGTCGTGGAAGACGGCCGGCCCAAGGGTTACCTGCTGGATCCCGACGCCTACCTGGCCGAGCTCCCGGCGTTCGCGGCCGCTCTGCCCGAGGGCGCGCGGAGGTTCGCCGAGGACCCGGACCACTACGACTTCTTCGGACCGAGGTGCGTCAAGGACCTGAAGCTCGACCGGGTGGTGCTCACCGATCGGGAGGACGCGGTCTCGCTGGAGGTCCTGTTCGCGCCGAACCGGTTCAAGCACGACCGGGCGCTGTCGATCAGGTACGCGGACGTCACCGAGTTCGCGGTCGACGTCTCCGCCGCGCCGAGGAGCAGGAACGTCTGGCCGGAGACCCGGCGCCTGGGCGATCTCCAGCTCGACGAGGTCCTGCCCCGCGAGAACGGGTGCGGTCACGAGATCCGGATGACCGGCGGAACGATCACCGTGGTGGCCGCCGACCTGGTCGCCGAGTGGGTCGACGTGGACGGTGCGGCGGGCTCCGGCGTCACGATCCCGGCAAAACACCCGTAGGCGTCTCGGCGTCGCGCACGGGGCACTGGCAGGATGGAACGATCAGCGCGTCCGACAGAGGTGGTCCCCGTGACGAGTCCGTTCGCCAATCCGAACCGACCCGGCGTCCCTCCCCGTCTGCCCACCCCGCCGACGGGCTGGCCGATCGGGTCCTACGCCACGTACGAGGAAGCCCAGCGCGCGGTGGACCACCTGGCCGTCGAGGACTTCCCGGTCCAGGACGTGATGATCGTCGGTGTGGACCTCATGCTGGTCGAGCGGATCACCGGCAAGCTCACCTGGGGACGCGTGCTCGCCACGGGTGCCGCGAGCGGCGCGTGGTTCGGTCTCTTCGTCGGTCTGCTGCTCACCCTCTTCAGCCCCGAGCCGGGCGTGACGGTCGGGCCGGTGCTCACGGGTCTGATCACCGGTGTGTTCTTCGGGCTGGTGTTCGCGGCCGTCGGGTACGGGTCGGCGAAGGGCAAGAGGGACTTCCAGTCAGCGTCCCAGTTGGTGGCCAACAGGTATGACGTGCTGTGTCACCCCAAGTCGGCCGAGAAGGGCCGTGACCTGCTCGCGAAGCTCGCGATGCGGCCGGTCAACCCGAGCTCTTAAAGGTTTCATAAGGCCATTGGTTCTGAATCGTTGCTTCCTTTGGTTGCGGCCCGTGATCACCCGGCCTAGGTTCATCTGACCGGTCCGCCCGGTGCGGCCGGTGGCACGACGAGGTGCCGGGCGCTGCGGTCTGGCTCCTCCGTGCAGTCGGGAAGGAGGCAGGGCCGATGGGTGCGACAAGGCGCTATCGACTCGCGGCCGGAGTGGGTGCCGCGGTTCTGGCGGCCGGAACTCTGACGGCGTGCGGGTCTGGCGACCAGGGCATCACCGTGAACGTCTACAAGTACAACCAGGAGAACTTCCAGGCGATCGTCGACAACTGCAACGCGAAGGCGGGCGGCCGCTACAAGATCGTTTACAACAAGCTGCCGCGCGAGGCGGACGGTCAGCGCGAGCAGATGGTGCGCAGACTTGCCGCGGAGGACGCCAGCATGGACGTTCTGGGGCTCGACGTCACCTGGACGGCCGAGCTCGCGAAGGCCGGCTGGATCAGGGAGTTCACCGGTTCGGTCAAGTCGCAGGTGGAGGACGGCACCCTGCGGACCCCGCTCGAGACGGCGACCTATGAGGGCAAGCTGTACGGAGCTCCGGACAACACCAACGTCCAGCTCCTGTGGTACCGCTCCGACCTCGTTCCCACACCCCCGAAGACGTGGGACGAGATGATCTCCATGGCCGAGGCGCTGGTGGCGGAGGGGAAGCCCGGCCGCATCGTGGGGCAGGGCAAGCAGTACGAGGGGCTCGTCGTGCTGTTCAACACCTTGGTCAACTCCAACGGTGGCAAGATCCTCGACGAGAACGGAACCAAGGCCGTCGTCGACGACAAGGCCGTGGAAGCCTTGGCGGCGTTGAAGAAGCTCGCCACGTCGAAGGCGATCGACCCGTCGTTCTCCAATGCCGCGGAGGACGACGCGCGACTCGCGATGGAGGCGGGCAGGGCCGCCTTCCAGTTGAACTGGCCGTACGTCTACTCGGCCGCGCAGAAGAAGCCGGACTTCGCCGCCAACTTCAAGTGGGCGCCCTACCCCGCGTTGGGCGGTGGCGAGTCCAAGGTGACCGTCGGTGGCATCAACTACGCGGTCAGCAGGTACACGGCCCATCCGGACGAGTCGTTCGAGGCTGTTCTCTGCCTGCGCAGTGCGGAGAACCAGAAGATCGCGGCCACCAAGGACGGTGTGCCACCGACCATCAGGAGCGTCTACGACGATCCCGAGATGGACCAGGCGTACCCCATGAAGGACGCGATCCTGCAGACGCTGGAGAACGCGAGCTCGCGTCCCGCTTCACCGGCGTACCAGAACGTCTCGACCGTCATCTCCACGATCCTCTCTCCGCCCGCTGACATCGACCCGAAACCAACGGCCGACCGGATGCGCAAGGAGCTTCAGGACGCCATCGAGTCCAAGGGAGTGCTGCCGTGACCCGGACGACGGAACCGCCGGCCACACCGGCCAAGCAGGTAGCGGCGTCACCGCGCAAAGCCGCGCTCAGCGAGGGCAAGAAAGCGGAACGCAAGCTGGGCCTCCTGCTGTGCGCACCCGCGGCGTTGATCATGGTGGCGGTCACGGGGTGGCCGATCATCTACTCCTTCTGGCTGTCGCTGCAGCGTTATGACCTGAAGTTCCCCGACGATCGCGAGTTCATCTGGTTCGACAACTACGTCGCGGTGCTGTCCAGTCCCTACTGGTGGAACGCGATGTGGGTGACGGTGCTGCTCACCGTGGTCTCGGTCGCCATCGAACTCGTGCTGGGCATGGCCCTGGCGCTGCTCATGCACCGGACCCTGGTCGGGCGCGGGATCGTCCGCACGTCCAGCCTGATCCCGTACGGCCTGGTGACCGTCGTCGCGGCGTTCTCCTGGCGGTTCGCGTGGACGCCGGGCACCGGTTATCTGGTGGCTCTCATGGAGGAGGGCAGCGCACCGCTCACGGAGAAGGTGCCCTCGCTGCTGATCATCACGCTCGCGGAGGTCTGGAAGACGACGCCGTTCATGGCGTTGTTGCTCATGGCCGGCCTCGCGCTGGTACCGGACGACCTGCTCAAAGCCGCCGCGATGGACGGAGCCGGTGGCTGGCAGCGCTTCCTGAAGATCACCGTGCCGATCATGAAGCCCGCCATCCTGGTCGCCCTGCTCTTCCGCACGCTCGACGCCTTCCGGGTGTTCGACAACATCTACGTGCTCACCAGCGGATCCAACGGCACGTCGTCGGTCTCGGTGATCGCGGCGAACAACTTGATCAGAGGACTCAACCTGGGTATCGGATCGACGATGTCGGTGCTCATCTTCATCGCGGTCGCCATCATCGCCTTCGTCTTCATCAAGGTCTTCGGCACGGCGGCACCCGGTAGCGACGAAGGAGGAAGGCGCTGATGGCAGGCATCAGTGGAGCCGAGACCAAGGCGAAGCGCATCGGGTGGGGCCTGCTCAACACGGTCGCCGTGATCTACGCGCTCGTACCCGTGCTGTGGATCGTCTCGCTCTCGTTCAAGTCGTCGGCGACGTTGACCGACGGGAACTTCATTCCGCGCGAATGGAGCTTCGACAACTACCGCAACATCTTCGCCACGACCGAGTTCATCCGCGCGCTGGTGAACTCGATCGGGATCGCGGTCATCGCCACCGCGATCGCCGTGGTGTTCGGCACCATGGCCGCCTACGCGATCGCCCGGCTCGACTTCCCCGGCAAGCGGCTGCTGGTGGGGATCTCGCTGCTGATCGCGATGTTCCCGCAGATCTCGTTGGTGTCGCCGTTGTTCGACATCGAACGGGCGCTCGGGCTGTTCGACACCTGGCCGGGTCTGATCCTGCCGTACATCACGTTCGCGCTGCCGCTCGCGATCTACACGTTGTCGGCGTTCTTCCGCGAGATCCCCTGGGAGCTCGAGAAGGCGGCCAAGATGGACGGTGCCACCCCGGCTCAGGCGTTCCAGAAGGTGATCGCCCCGCTCGCCGCACCGGGCGTGTTCACGACGGCCATCCTGGTGTTCATCTTCTGCTGGAACGACTTCCTGTTCGCGATCACCTTGACGTCCACCGAGGCGTCGCGGACCGTTCCAGCCGCGCTGTCGTTCTTCACCGGCAGCTCGCAGTTCGAGGACCCGGCCGGGTCGATCGCGGCGGCGGCCGTGGTCATCACGATCCCGATCATCCTCTTCGTGTTGTTCTTCCAGCGCCGGATCGTCGCCGGCCTGACCTCCGGCGCCGTCAAGGGGTGAGTTGACCAATGGCAGAGATCGTTCTGGACAAGGTGACCAAGCGGTATCCGGACGGTGCGTTGGCCGTCCAGGAGGTCAACCTGGAGATCGCCGACGGCGAGTTCATCATCCTCGTCGGGCCGTCCGGCTGCGGTAAGTCCACCACCCTCAACATGATCGCGGGCCTGGAGGACATCACCGACGGCGAGCTGCGCATCGGCGGGCAGCGCGTCAACGAGAAGGCGCCCAAGGACCGCGACATCGCGATGGTGTTCCAGTCCTACGCGCTGTACCCGCACATGACGGTGAAGGAGAACATGGCCTTCCCGTTGCGGCTGGCCAAGGTCGACAACGCGACGGTGGAGAAGAAGGTCAAGGAAGCGGCGGAGATCCTGGATCTCTCCCAGCACCTCGAGCGCAAGCCGTCGAACCTGTCGGGTGGCCAGCGGCAGCGCGTGGCGATGGGCCGCGCGATCGTGCGCAGCCCGAAGGCGTTCCTCATGGACGAACCGCTGTCCAACCTGGACGCCAAGCTCCGCGTGCAGATGCGCACCTCGGTGTCGCGCCTGCAGAAACAGCTGGGCACGACGACGGTGTACGTGACGCACGACCAGACCGAGGCCATGACCCTCGGCGACCGGGTCGTCGTCATGCGCGGCGGTGTCGTGCAGCAGATCGGCGCGCCGCAGTTCCTCTACGACCAGCCGGCGAACCTGTTCGTCGCGGGCTTCATCGGCTCCCCGTCGATGAACTTCGTGCCGGCCACGCTGGAGAACGGCGCGCTGCGGTCCGTCATCGGCGACGTGACGCTGACGGACCGGATCCGCCGGCTCGTCGAAAGCGCCGACGCGCCCCGCGAGGTGATCCTCGGCATCCGCCCGGAGCACTTCGAGGACGCGGCGATCGTCGAGCCCGCGAAGCTGTCGGCGGGCGGCAAGTTCACGTCCCACGTGGACGTGCTGGAGTCCATGGGTTCGGACAAGTACGCCTACTTCAACCTCACCGGCGAGCAGGCGGCCTCGGCCGAGCTGCAGGAGCTCGCGGCGGACGCGGGATCGGACGACGTGCCGGGGGACGGCATCTCGCTCGTGACGCGCCTGTCGTCGGCGTCCGGCGCGGTCGAGGGCGAGCCCGCGGACATCTGGTTCGACGCCGACAAGGTGCAGCTCTTCGACCCGTCGAGCGGTAAGAACCTGACGTACACGGAACGGTGAATTCTCGTTTTACCGAGCCGCCTTCCCCTCCGGGAAGGCGGCTCTTTCTATGTCACTCGATCGGATTAGGACGAAAGACTCGGTTTCGCAAGGGCCGATCAGTCGGGGTCATCTGCCCTGCCGAACTGGGTTCGCCATTGGGCGCTCGGCAGCGACATCTCGTCGAAACATGGAGTACGCGCCTTCGGAACGTCCGCACGCTTGTCGAAGGCGGGTACAAGGACCACGGGGGGTTTCCGGGGAACCGCCGCCCGACTGAAAGAGAGCGTGCAATGGGGATCCTGGACGGGAAAGCGGTCGTCATCACCGGGGCGGGGCGAGGCCTCGGCGAGGCCTACGCCATGCACGCGGCCCTCGCCGGCGCGTCCGTTGTGGTCAACGACAACGACGGTGACCTGGCAGAACGGGTCGCGGAGCACATCCGCGAGTTCGGCGGCAACGCCGTCGCGTCGAACCACACCGTCGCCGACCCCAGCGAGGCCGCGAAGATCGTGGACCTGTGCCTGGACGAATTCGGTCGCGTCGACGGTCTCGTGAACAACGCGGGCCTCAACTACGAGACAGCGCCCTGGGAAGACGACCCGGAGACGATCAAGCACGTCGTCGAGGTGAACGTCCTCGGCGTCATCTACACCGGAATCGCCGCCATGCGGGCGATGCGCGCCTCCGGTGGCGGCTCGATCATCAACATTTCCTCCGGTGCCTCCTTCGGGCAGCGCAAACTCGCCACCTATTCGGCCACCAAGGGCGCCGTCGCGTCACTGAGCTATTCGTGGGCGCTCGACCTCGAAGCCGAGGGCATCCGCGTGAACGCCGTGTGCCCCGTGGCGCACACGCGGATGGTGTGGAAGTCGGAACGCTCCCTGCGCGCCATCCCGGCGGACCGCACGCCGGGCAAGGTGGCGCCGCTCGTGCTGTTCCTGCTCTCCGACCGCGCGGAGGGCATCACCGGCCAGGTCATCCGCTGCAACGGCAGGCAGTTGCACATCGTCGGCCAGCCGTACTTCAAGCAACCGATCCTGGAGAGCGACAACTGGGACACGGCTTCCGTGGAGCGGGCTTTCACGGGCGTTCTGCAGGCGCACCTCGAACCGTACGGGTTGGAGAAGAGGATGCCTCCCCGGCTCCGTGCGCTGGTGGGGCCTTCGCAGACCGCCTGAGCCCGCGGCGGTGCGGGGGACGTGGGGGAGCGTCTCCCGCACCGCCTTTTGGTCAACTGTGGACTGTCGCGTTTGACACGGTGTCAGCTTCCGCGCGTGGTTTCCCAGCTCCCCTCCTGCGTCGGCACCGACTTCGACGACGACGAACTCGTGAACGCGGCGGTTTCTCTCGTCGCCGGCGACATCGACTCCGCACTCCGCCTGCTCGCTCTCGTCCGTGCCGACCCGCACCGCCGCGAACTCGCGTTCGACGTCCTGGGCGCCGCGGGCAACGCCGTGCTGCCGAAGTTGCTCGACGCGGCCGAGGAGCACCGGGACGACGTGGACCTGTTGCTGCTGCTGGGCAGCGCCCAGTCCGTCGCGGGCTGGGAGTCGCGCGGCGCGGCGGGCGCGAACAGGACGAGCGAGGAGCAGTGGACCGGCCTGCGCAGGTTCTCCGCCGCTGCACACCGCACGTTGCAACGTGCCGCCGAACTCGACCCCGCCGACGTCCAGCCGTGGGCGTTGATGATGTCGATGGCCGTGGCGATGCCCGAGTACCGCCGTGAGGCCGCCGACGTCCACGACGAGGTGGTGCGGCGCGTCCCCGACCTGTTCAACGCTTCTTTCCGCCGCCTGCACGCGGCCTGCGCCAAGTGGTACGGCAGCCACGAGGAGATGTACGGGTTCGCGCGCGGCGCCGTCGAAGGCCTGCCGGACGGGCACCCGATGCCGGCGCTGATCCCTGCGGCGCACATCGAGATGCAGGTGTACCTGACCTGGAAGACCAGTTTCGCGGTGCGGATGTGGCAGGGCGTCACGCGCTCGTACCTCAAGAAGCAGCGCGCCGAGGTCGACGCGGTGTCGGACCGGCTGCTCGCCGGCTCCGACGACCACCCGCGGTCCCCGTGGGCGCACCAGATCTTCGCGGACTACTACTACCGGCTCTTCGCGACGGACCGGCTCGCAGCGCACCTCGCGCGCGGCGGCGAGCGTGCGTCGCAATGGCCCTGGGGGTACAGCGGAGACGCCGCTGCGGAGTTCGCGCGGGCGCACGCTTGGGTCGCCCGGTTCCAGGACCGGTGGGAAAGCCGTTCGGCGCGGAGGACGCCCTGAAAGCGTTGTGTGTGACCACGTGACCCTCAAGCCGCTGACCTGATCACCCTCTGAGGCGATTCGGTGACGTTTTCGCACGTCACACGGATGGCTGCCGACACAGTCGGAGGTGGGTGTCACCATCGGGACATGGCTGAGCGCAAACCCAGAGTCACCGACTGGCGACTCGTCGTGCAGTCCCGGCTCGACCGGGTCCGCGCGGATCTGGCTGCGCTCGGGCCGTCCGACCCGGTCGACCCCGAGGGTGACGTGTGGCGGCGCACGGCCGTCGAACAGGCCGCGGTGGTCGAGGCGATGCTGGGGGCTCGGGACCCCTGGTGGCGGGCGGTGCCGTCCTGGTGGTCCGGGTGGCACATCGAACGTGCCTGGCGTGCGCTGCACGAGGCCGAGGTGGCGACGATCTCGGCCGAGCGCGGGTTCCTCGGGCGGTTGCCCGGCCTGCGGGCGCGGGTGGCGCAGTACCTCGACGAGGACGATCCGCGGCGGCGTGCGCTGGAGGCGTTGCGGCCGGGGGAGTTCACGCCCGCGGTGGAGCGGGCGATCGTGGTGGACGCCCTGCGGGCCGCCTACGACAACTCGGACTTCGCGCACGCCGGGTCGCGGGCGTTGCGCAACAAGCTGATCGCGGCTTCGCTGGTGTTGTTCGTGATCAACACGGTGCTGGGCGTCGTGGGGATCCTGCGGCCGGGGATCATCCCGTTGTGCGTTGATCCCAAGGAGAACGCGTTGCCCACGGTGTGTCCCGGGGGCGGGTCTCGGGCGTCCGGTGTGGACGTGTGGCTGGTGCAGGTGCTGGGGGCCTTCGGGGCTGTGCTGGCTGCTGTCGTGTTGTTGTTGCGGCGGCGGCCCTCGTTGTCGCCCTACGTGATGATCGGCTACCAGGCGCTGATCAAGATCATGCTGGGGGCGGCGTTGGCCGTGGTGGGGATCCTGGCGTTGGGGGCCGGGGTCACGAGTGGGTTGATCGGGATTCCTTCGGCTGCCGCCTTGTTGTTGTGGGCTGTGATCTTCGGGTACGCGCAGCAGATCGGGACCCGGTTGCTGGACAAGTACACGGACGAGGTGCTGGACCAGGCTCGGCCGTTGCCCGATGCCGAGGGGCCTCGGGTTGCGCCTCGGTGAGGTCACCTTCGGATGGGCTCGGCTGCGCCGTCGCGACGCTTGCGCTCGGTCGGCCTCGCCTGCGGCTTCGTTCTCCTCAAGCCATTGGTCACCCAGCGCCGGGCAACCGAACTCTCGGCCGCCCCTGCGCCCCCCGTGCAGCCCGCCGCCCTCCACCCCCTAGATGAGTAAGTCCTAAGCATGGGCGGTGTCTGGAGACAGACGAAGGGTGTTCAAGATCAGTTTGTGAGGACCGACCTGAACACCCTTCTGACCGCACTCTACGTCAAGATCGATGACCACCT
>NZ_BSTF01000012.1 GCF_030269365.1 Lentzea sp. NBRC 102530 | reverse complement strand
CGACCGGTCCGAGCGGGTCTGCCCAGGTGGTCATCGATCTTGACGTAGAGTGCGGTCAGAAGGGTGTTCAGGTCGGTCCTCACAAACTGATCTTGAACACCCTTCGTCTGTCTCCAGACACCGCCCATGCTTAGGACTTACTCATCTAGGGCCTGTGTCGAAGGCCGGTTCGATGAGAGTCGCGCCTGAGGTGGTTCCTGGTGGTGCGGCCGGGCGGCCCGCGTACCGGTGTTGTACGTGGGCCGTCCGGCCGTGCCGCCAGGGGCCGCCTCAGGCCCGACTATCGCGGATCGGACTTCGACACAGGCCCTAGACTCAATCGGGTGAGCGACGAGCTGGTACCGGCCGACCCGAATCAGATGCGCGCCTCGGACGCGGACCGAGAACAGGTCGCCCAGGTGCTGCACAAGGCGACCGCGGAAGGTCGCCTCGACATCCACGAGCTGGACGAGCGCCTCGCCGCCGTCTACTCGGCCAAGACCTACGGCGAACTCGTTCCCATCACGGCCGACCTGGTGCTGAGCGGCCTGCCGCAGACCCCGGCCGTGCCGCAGTACCAGCCCGCGACGAACGACCGCATCGGCGGCACGCCCGGCAGCGCGGTGTCGGTGGCGTTCTGGTCCGGCGTGAACCGCAAGGGCGGCTGGGTCGTGCCGCGGATGCACAACGCCGTGGCGATCATGGGCGGCATCGAGATCGACCTGACGCACGCGAACTTCGCCGAGGCCGAGGTGACGATCAGCTGCTTCGCGTTCTGGGGCGGCATCGAGATCCGGGTGCCCGACGACATCAACGTCAAGGTCGACGGGTTCGGGTTCATGGGGGCGTTCGAGCAGAACCTGCCGAACCGCCGGCACGTCCCGGGCGCGCCCACGGTGCGGATCACCGGGCTCGCGCTCATGGGCGCGGTCGAGGTCAAGGGGCCGAAGAAGCCCAAGAAGAACGTCCTGCGCGAACTGCTCGACTGATGTTGCTGGCGGAGTTCGTCGAACGAGCCGCGGACACCGGTCTCGTGTTCATGATCAAGATGGACGGGCCGCGGCCGCGCAAGAAGTGGACCCTGCGCATCAACAAGACGCCGTTCGTCGTCGATGACTACTGGATGGGCGGCGGTGACCACGAGACCCTCGACGACCTGCTCGACCGGGCACGCAGGTCGGTGGCCGAACTGCCCGGCGACTGGTCGTGGATCGGCGAGCCGATCAGTGACGCCGACGCGTACGCCGAACTCTTCGAGGCGATCGGCGCGAAGGGCGAGTTGTTCATCGTCCAGTACAGCCTCGACACCAAGTGGGTGCTGTTCGCCGCCAAGGACAAGATCGAGGGCTTTCCCACCCTCGACGCGTGCGTTCTGGAAGGGCTCGCGAAGTTGGGCTGGTAGCCGCCTGACCTGGGCGAACCTCGTCACTTAGGACGGGCGTCCCATTCCGCTTAGACTCCCAGGCATGGCTGCTCCAACGACACTGCCGTCGGCCCTGGCTGACGCCGTGCGCGACGAATCGTCGCTGCGGCGTTTCCTGCACGGGCTCCCCGGCGTCGACCAGGTCGGCGTCGAGCAACGAGCCGCGGGCCTCGGCACGCGCAGCATCAAGAAGGCCGCCAAGCTGCACGCCATCGACCTGGCGATCAGCATGGTGGACCTGACCACCCTCGAAGGTGCCGACACCCACGGCAAGGTGCGCTCACTCGCCGCCAAGGCCAAGCGTCCCGACCCCGAACGGCCCGACGTGCCGAAGGTCGCGGCGGTCTGCGTCTACCCGGACATGGTGAAGACGGCCGCGGACGACCTCGTGGGCACCGGCATCAACGTCGCGTCCGTCGCGACCGCTTTCCCGAGCGGCCGCAGCACGATGGACATCAAGCTGGCCGACACCCGGTTCGCCGTCGAGCAGGGCGCGTCCGAGGTCGACATGGTGATCGACCGCGGTGCGTTCCTCTCCGGCCGGTACGGGCAGGTGTTCGAGGAGATCGTGAAGATCAAGGAGGCGTGCGGGGACGCGCACCTCAAGGTGATCCTCGAGACCGGCGAGCTGGTGACGTACGACAACGTGCGCCGCGCGTCGTGGCTCGCGCTGCTCGCGGGTGGTGACTTCATCAAGACGTCGACCGGCAAGGTGCAGCCCGCCGCGACGTTGCCGGTGACGCACGTGATGCTGCAGGCGGTGCGGGACTGGAAGCAGCAGACGGGTGAGCTGCGCGGGGTGAAGCCCGCCGGTGGCATCCGCACGACCAAGGACGCGATCAAGTACCTGGTGGCCGTGCACGAGGTGGCCGGGCGTGAGTGGCTCGATCCGAACCTGTTCCGGTTCGGCGCGTCGACGTTGCTCAACGACCTGCTGATGCAGCGTCGGACCCAGTTGGACGGCCACTACAGCGGCCCGGACTACGTGACGGTGGACTGAAGACATGTGGGAATACGCCCCCGCGCCCGAGTCGCGGGACATCGCGAACCTCAAGCCCAGCTACAAGATGTTCGTCGACGGCAAGTTCGTCGAGGGCACCGGCGAGCCGCTCAAGACCATCAACCCCGGCACCGAGGAGGTGCTGGCGGAGGTGTCGACGGCGAGCGAGTCCGATGTGGACACCGCGGTCAAGGCCGCGCGCAAGGCCTACGACCGCGTGTGGTCGAAGATGCCCGGCTCCGAGCGGGCCAAGTACATCTACCGGATCGCGCGGCAGATCCAGGAACGCGGCCGTGAGCTCGCGGTGCTGGAGTCGCTCGACAACGGCAAGCCGATCAAGGAGTCGCGCGACGTCGACGTCCCGACGGCCGCCTCGCACTTCTTCTACCACGCGGGCTGGGCGGACAAGCTCGGCTACGCGGGGTACGGGCCGGACCCGAAGCCGCTGGGTGTGGCGGGCCAGGTGATCCCGTGGAACTTCCCGCTGCTGATGGCCGCGTGGAAGATCGCGCCGGCGCTGGCGTGCGGCAACACGGTCGTGCTCAAGCCCGCCGAGACCACGCCGCTGACCGCGCTGGTGCTGGCCGAGATCATCCAGCAGTGCGACCTGCCGCCGGGCGTCGTCAACATCATCCCGGGCGCCGGTGACGTCGGTGCCGCGCTGGTCGGGCACGCGGACGTCGACAAGGTCGCCTTCACCGGCTCGACCGACGTCGGCAAGATCATCCAGGGGCAGCTGGCGGGCACGTCCAAGAAGCTGACGCTGGAACTGGGCGGCAAGGCCGCGAACATCGTGTTCGACGACGCCCCGCTCGACCAGGCCGTCGAGGGCATCGTCAACGGCATCTTCTTCAACCAGGGCCACGTGTGCTGCGCCGGATCGCGGTTGCTGGTGCAGGAGTCGATCGCCGAGGAGCTGATCGAGAAGCTGCACGCGCGCGTGTCCACGTTGCGCGTCGGCGACCCGCTGGACAAGAACACCGACGTCGGCGCGATCAACTCGCGCGAGCAGCTCACCAAGATCCAGGAGCTGACCGCGGCGGGCGAGGCCGAGGGCGCCACCCGCTGGACGTCGTCGTGCCCGTTGCCGGACAAGGGTTTCTACTTCGCCCCGACGGTGTTCTCCGGGGTGTCGCAGGCGATGCGCATCGCCCGTGAGGAGATCTTCGGCCCGGTGCTGTCCGTGCTGACGTTCCGCACGCCGGAGGAGGCCGTGGCCAAGGCGAACAACACGCCGTACGGCCTGTCGGCGGGTGTGTGGACCGAGAAGGGCTCGCGCATCCTCTGGATGGCACAACGGATGCGCGCCGGTGTGGTGTGGTCCAACACGTTCAACCGCTTCGACCCGACCGCGCCGTTCGGCGGGTACCAGGAGTCGGGCTTCGGCCGTGAGGGCGGCCGCACCGGTCTGGAGGCCTACCTCGATGTCTGATCGCATCACGGTCGCGAAGACCTACAAGCTCTACATCGGCGGCAAGTTCCCGCGTTCGGAGTCGGGCCGCAGCTACCCGGTCTCGGACTCGAAGGGCACCTTCCTCGCGAACGCCGCGCAGGGCTCGCGCAAGGACGCCCGCGACGCTGTTTCCGCTGCCCGCAAGGCTTTCGGCGGCTGGTCCGGCGCCACGGCCTACAACCGCGGCCAGGTCCTGTACCGGGTGGCCGAGGTGCTGGAGGGCCGCCGCGAGCAGTTCGTCACCGAGGTCGCGGCCTCCGAGGGCGTCGCGCTGAAGAAGGCGCAGACCCTCGTGGACACCGCCATCGACCGCTGGGTCTGGTACGCGGGCTGGACGGACAAGATCGCGGCCGTGCTGGGTTCCTCGAACCCGGTGGCGGGCCCGTACTTCTCGTTCTCCACGCCGGAACCGACGGGTGTGGTCGCCGTGCTGGCGCCGCAGCAGTCGTCGTTGCTGGGCCTGATCTCGGTGATCGCGCCGGTGATCGCGTCCGGCAACACCTGCGTGGTCATCACCTCGCAGGACCGGCCGCTGCCCGCGATCACGCTGTCCGAGGTGCTCGCGACGTCGGACGTGCCGGGCGGCGTCGTCAACATCGTCACCGGCCGCACGGCGGAGATCGCGCCGTGGCTCGCGTCGCACGGTGACGTGAACGCGCTCGACCTGACCGGTGCGCCGGCGGACATCCGCGCCGACCTCGAACGGTCGGCCGCAGGCACCGTGAAGCGCGTGCTGCGCAACAAGCAGAACGAGGACTTCACGGCGACGCCGGACATGTCGCGGTTGCGCGCGTACCTGGAGACGAAGACGGTCTGGCACCCGATGGGTGTTTAGGGCAGCTGATCGGCGGCGTAGGCCTTGCCCTGCGCCGCCAGCTCCTCCCCCAGGATCCGGACGGCCTTCGGGCCCACGCCGTGGATCTTCAGCAGCTCCTTCGCCGACACCTTCGTCAGCGACTCGAACGTCGGGTAGCCGTGCGCCGCGAGCTCGCGGGCCGCGACCTTGCCGATCGTGCGCGGGAACTCGGTGTCGGTCACGAGTTGACCAGCCCCGCGCGCCACGCCCACGAGGCGATCCCCACGCGGTTCTTCACGTTCAGCTTGGTCTGCACCGACGCCAGGTGCGTCTTCACCGTCGACAGCGACAGGAACAGCGACGACGCGATCTCCTGGTTCGACAGCCCGCGCGCCACCTCCCGCACGACGTCCTGCTCGCGCGCGGTGAGCAACGACAGGTCGGGCCGCTCGGCCGGGCGCGCGAAGTGCTCCAGCATCCGCACGGTCACCTGGGGCGAGATCAACGCGTTGCCGGCAGCGGCGGCCCGCACGGCCTCGACCAGCAACGCCGGACCGGCGTCCTTGGTGAGGAAGCCGGACGCGCCGTTCTCCAGCGCGGTGTGCACGTACTCGTCGAGGTCGAAGGTGGTCACCACCACGACCTTGGTGGTGGGCGACAGCTTCTTCGTCACCTCCAGGCCGTCGAGCCCCGGCATGCGGATGTCGAGCAACGCCACGTCGGGGTTGAGCTCGCGGGCCGCGGTGACGGCCGCGATGCCGTCCGCCACGTCGGCGACGACGGTGATGTCCGGCTGCTTCTCCAGGATCATCCGAAACCCGACGCGGACCATCTCCTGGTCGTCGGCGATGAGAACCGAGATCACTTGGACCCTTCCAGGGGTAGCTCGGCCAGCACCTGCCAGCCGTTCTCTCGCGGACCCGCGGAGAACAGGCCGCCCAGCAGGTCGACCCTCTCACGCATGCCGACGAGACCGTAGCCGCCCTGGTTCAACTCGCCGGGCCGTCCGTCGTCCGCGACGACCACGCGCAACGCGCCGCCGTCGGTGCGGGAGATGTCCACGTCGATCATCGTCGGGGACTTGGCGTGTTTGTGCACGTTGGTCAGCGACTCCTGGACCAGGCGCAACACCGAGCGGCCCAGTTCGGGCGCCACCTCGGCGGGCAGGTCGATGCGCAGGCGGGTCTCGATGCCGAGCTCGCGGGTGCGTTCGACGGCCGCGATGACGTCGGCGGCGAGGTCGGTGGTGGCCGCCTCGGTCTCGCCCTGGCGCAGGGTGCCGACCAGGCGCCGCATCGCCTGCAACGCCTCGGTGCCCGAGCGGACCATGCCCGGCAGCAGGCGGTGCGCGGCCTGCGGGTCGTCCTCGGAGACCTCCAGGGCGGCCTGGGCCTGCACGAGCATGCCCGTGACGTGGTGGGCGACGACGTCGTGCAGTTCGCGGGCCAGCGCGATGCGCTCTTCCTTCTGCGCGTCGGTGACGGCGGCGGCGATCAGGCGGCCGCTCTCGGTGTCGCGGGCCCGGAAGTACAGGCCGACGCCGACCGCGCCGAAGCCCAGCACGAGCGAGCCGAGCAGCTCGTTGTAGTTGCCCGACGAGAACCAGTTGCCGCGGACGATGGCGGCGAAGAAGCTCACGGCCACCAGCGCGCCGACCGACCAGGTGGCCGACCGGCGCGGTTCCTCGCGCACGACCACGGCCGTGATGACCAGGAACGCCCCGGTCTCCGCGATCGTCAGCGGGCTGAGGATCGTCGGCACGTTCACCTGGAACGTCGTGATCACGAACGACACGAGGACGGCCGACACGACCGCGACCGGGACCGTGAACGCCCGCGACTTGAACGACGTGACGGCCACGATGCAGACCGGCACCGTCAGCAGCCACACCAGCGCCCCCGCCTGGCCCGGTTCGCCCATGACGAGGAGCTCGCCCACCATCAGCAAGGCGAGGAAGGCGGCGATCGGCCATTGGCCCCGATGACTGTCCACGGAAGACAACGGTAGGACCACCCGACCCCTCCGGCCTCGGTCATCCGGCTGATCCGGTGTGTCGTCAAGGCTGAGGTTTTGTCACCCCTCACCCGGCACCTTGAGGAACATGAATTCGGTTCTGGCCGCTCGTGGCCTCGTCAAGACCTACGGCGACGTGCACGCGCTCGCCGGGGTGGACATCGACATCTCGGCCGGGGACGTGCTGGCGGTCGTCGGTCCGTCCGGCTCCGGCAAGACGACGCTCCTGCACGTGCTGTCCGGCATCCTGCGCGCCGACGGCGGCGAGGTGTTCCTCGACGGGCGCGCGATCGGCGAGCTGAACGAGGCGGGGCGCAGCGCGCTGCGGCGCACGGCGTTCGGGTTCGTGTTCCAGTCGGGCATGCTCGTCGCCGAGCTCACGGCCGAGGAGAACGCGGCGCTGCCGATGCTGCTCGCGGGCGGGTCGCGGGAGTCCTCGCTCGGGGCGGCCAGGCTGTGGCTCGCGCGGCTCGGGTTGCAGGGCCTCGAGAAGCGGCTGCCGGGCGAACTCTCCGGCGGGCAGGCACAGCGCGTCGCGATCGCCAGGGCCCTCGCGCACCAGCCGCGGGTGATCTTCGCGGACGAACCGACCGGCGCCCTGGACACCCGCACCGGCCAGGAGATGATGACCGCCCTGCTGCAGGCGGCCGAGGAGACCGGTGCCGCCGTCGTGATCGTCACGCACGACAAGGCGATCGCCGACCGGGCGTTGCGCGTCGTGGAGATCCAGGACGGCCGGATCGCCCAGAAGATCGACACGGGGGTGTCGGCGTGAGGATCGCCCTCGCGGTGCTGCGCAGGGACCGCCGCAGCCAGGTCGCGACGGTGCTGGTCGCACTCGGCGTGATGATCGCGGTGTCGCTGGTCCTCTGGCTGCTCGCCGCACCGAACGGCCTGCAGGCGCGCGCCGACCGCACGGCGTGGCGGGACTTCTGGACGAACGAGGGCGGCCGGTCCACCATCTCCGTCGCCACGACCAGGGACGTCTACCGCGGCCAGCTGATCGAACGGTTCGACGTCGCCCGCAACGAACCGGGTGACGTCCCGGTGGCCGAGGGCATCGCGCGCTACCCCGAGTCCGGCGAGGTGCTGCTCTCGCCCGCGCTCGCGAACCTGGTGCGCGAGGCCCCCGCGGAGAACCTCGGCAACCGCTTCCCCGGCCGGGTGATCGCCGAACTCGGCCCGGAAGCCCTGAAGTACGAGGGCGAACTGGTCGCGATCGTCGGCAACGACGCCGTGTCGAACGGTGACAAGACGACCGGGCTCGCGCAGGGCGGCGCCTCCTACACCGACGACTACCACGGTCTGCTGTTCCTGCTCACCCGCGTCGGACTCGTCGTGCTGGTGGTGCCGTGCCTCGTGCTGGTCGCGTCGGCGGCCAGGCTGACGGCGGCGAAGCGGGAACGACGGCTGGCGGCGTTGCGGCTCGCGGGCGCGTCGCCCCGGCAGGTCGTCGGGATGACCGCGCTGGAGACCGCGGTCGGCGCCGTCGTCGGCAGCGCGCTCGGGGTGCTGCTGGCCCAGCCGTTCAGCCACCTCACCGCGAAGATCTCCTGGGAGGGCGGCACGTGGTACCCCGGCGACTTCGTGTCCGACCCGGTGACGACCGGGGTGGTGGCCGTGCTCGCACCGGTGCTCGTCGTCCTCGCGGCGGTCATGGGGCTGCGCCGGGTGGTGAAGGAGCCCCTTGCGGCGGAACAGAAGCGCAAGGTGCGGTCGTGGCGGTTGCTCGCGATCGCGGGTGCCATCGCGGTGTTCTTCTTCGGCATCACGGTCGCGCAGACCGGCTCGGGCGGCTCCCGGTTCACCGTCGTGCTGCTCGGCCTCGGCGCGGTGGCGCTCGCGCTGGTGCTGGCGGGGCCCGTCGTCACCGCGTGGGTCGGCAGGTTCTTCGTCGGCCGGTGGCAGAAGCCCTCGACGTTGCTGGCCGGGCGCAGGCTCTCCGGTGATCCGGTGGCGGCGTTCCGCGGCTCGGCCGGGGTGGTGATCGCGGTCTTCACCGGGTCGATGGCGCTGACCATGCTGCCCGGCCTGGAGACGACGATCCCGACCAGCGACAGGACGTGGCGGGACAACGCCATCGTGGCCGAGGAGGTGGGCGTCGACGTGACGCCGTTGCGGCTCGCGACCTCGGCACCGATCGTGACGATGACCTCCGGCACCGTCGGGGACGGCTCCCGCGACCACTACGGCCCGTCCGTCCTCGTCGGCAAGTGCACGGAGGTGGCGCTTCTGATGACCGGCCTGAACTGCGGTGAGGGCCCAGCCGTCTACGCGCCGTCGACGCTGCGGTGGAGCCACTTCCGCAGCAGTTCGCGCGACGGCGAGGTCAAGGCGGAGCTGCCCGACCGGTACGAGACGCGGCCGTTCACGCCGGCCGGGTACCGCTACGAGGCGGTGATCGACCCGGAACTGCTGCCGGCGGTGCAGGGCAGGGTGTCACTGGTCGGCGTGCCGACGACGGCGGAGAACCGCGAGGCCGTGCACACCGCGTTCATGCGCGCGTTGCCGGGCGCACCGCTGACCGAACTGGCCCGCGGCGTGCGCGGTGACACCCTGACCGAGGACCTGGAACGGGCCACGATCATCGGCTTGTCCATCGCCGGCGTGCTCGGCGGCATCGGCGCGGCGGTCGCCGCGGCGGGGTCGGTGATCGACCGCAGGCGCACTTTCGGCGCGTTGATCGCGGCGGGAACGCCAATTCGTGTCCTGGCTCACGCATTGCGCCGTGAAGTGGTGCTTCCTGTGCTCGCCGCCACGATAGCGGCGTGTGCGGCGGGAATTGTGATGGGCCTCGGATTGCTCACCCTCGCGCGCGGGATGATGGGCGGCGAGGATTTGCCGCTCACTCCGTGGGTGGTGACACCCGTGGCCGTCGGGATGCTGGTCGCGCTGGTAGCGGCACTGGCGTGCGGTCCGGTACTACGCGGCATCAGCCCTCGGGATTACGCGGCGGAGTAGAACTCGGCCGGAAGTACGAGGATGGAACTGGCCCTCAGCGCGATGTGCGCGGAGGGCCTTTTTCCTACCTTTGATTCATGACGAATGCACAGCTCGCGAGCATCCAGTGGGGCGTTTTCCTGTCGGTCGTTTTCATGCTCCCGCAGCTGTTCTTCCGTCAGCTGACCCTCAAGTCCGCGGCCATCACCGGCTACGCCAGCATGCTGTTCGCGGCGACTTTCCTGCCGATGCAGACCGTGCCGCCGCGCCAGGCCGTGCAGCTGGTCCCGTTCCAGTGGGTCGCCGACACGTTCCGCGACGGCCGGATCGCGTTCGACCAGATGACGTTGAACGTGCTGCTGTTCGTGCCGCTCGGCGCGATGCTGCTGTGGTGGGGCAAGCGCACCGTCGGCCAGGCCGCGCTGATCGGCTACGGCGTCTCGCTGACGATCGAGGGCTCGCAGCTGCTGTGGGCCAACCGGATCTTCGACGTCGACGACCTGATCACCAACACCACCGGCACCGCGCTCGGCTGGCTCGGCGCACTGGCCGCCGTGAAGGTGTACGCCCGCGTGAAGGCCGCCTCGGTGCCGCGGACGCAGCGTTCACTCGCCAGCGTGAGGTAACGCGCAGGGTCGTTCCACCAGCTCGATCATGGCCTCCATGAAGTTCGTGGAGGCCTTCTCCATCCTCGTCGCCGTGGTCGGACCGCCGAAGATCCTGCTGGCGTTCCTGATGGACACCGAGGGCGCCGACGCCCGCAAGCGCTGGCGGGTGGCGCTCTCCTCGACCGCGATCGCACTTGGCGTCGGCCTGTTCGTCATCGTCGCCGGGCGGGTGCTGCTCTCGCTCTTCCACATCAGCGAGGGCGCGCTGTACCTCGCGAGCGGCGTCATCCTGTTCGTGCACGCGCTGGACCTCGTGCTGGGACGCAAGCAGGACCCGTTGCACGACGAGACCCGCGGCACCCACGAACTCGCCACCGCCTACTACGCGAACCCGGTGGCGCTGGCGTACCTGTTCCTGCTGTCGGACACGAAGTCGGTCGAGACGACGTTCGTGCTGGCGGGCGGGTTCGCGGCGGTGATCGCGCTCGACCTGGCGGCGATCGCGGTGCTGGGCATCGCGATGCGCTGGGTGAAGATGACCTACGCCTGGGTGCTCTCCCGGGTCCTCGGCGTGCTGCTCGCGGCGCTCGGCGTGGACCAGATCATCGAGGGCCTGATCACGCTCGGGATCCTCGAACGGGTCTGAGCACCGGGCCAGAAGGCCTGTCCGTGGTCGCGCCGCGTCGCGAGCGCGTTTCACGTTGCCGGAGTGCACGCGGGGAGCTTTCGTTCGCGCTGAGCGCACGCGAGGGCCCCGCGTGCGGCAGGGAAACGTGGAGGTGGGTGCGGACAAGGCCTCTGGGCAGTTGCTCAGCTGGTGCGCCAGCCGAGTTCGCCCGCGGTGTTGACCTCCGGGTGGCAGTGCCCGACCACGCTGCGCGTCTCCAGGGCCGTCGCCACCTGGTCGAACATCTCCACGATCGACGTCCACTCCGGCTTGACCATCTCGTTGCGCTCCTGGTCCCACTCGACCACGCAGCCGCGCAGCACGCCGGGCCGCAGGTCGACCGCGAGCACGTCGCCGGTGCCGTCGAACGCGATCGGCAGCCAGCCGGGGTGGAACCCGCTGGTCGGCGCGCCCGCCTCGGAGGAGTCCACCGGCTTGCTCGCGTGGGTGTCCCTGAGCACGAACGCGCGGTCGGCGTCGAGCGGTGTGTAGAAGGGCGGCAGGATCTCGGCGAACAGGCCCTCCTCGGTGCCGCCGTAGACGCTCCACCACAGCTGGAGATCGATCGGAACCCGAAGATCCGGCAGCGCGTCATACCTCGGACGCAAGACGGCTCGGGTGGCGGGAGCGTTCTCCGCCAGCCATGCCAGGATCCGGTTCCAGTGCTCGATCACACCCACCGTTCCATGATCTTGGCGGAACGTCGGGCGAGGTACCGCTCATCGGGGCAGGATCAAGGCGAACACGTCACGACCGGGGGAAGTGCTTTCAGATGGCGGAACAAGGCCTCAAGGTCGACTTCGACGCCTTGACCGGATACGCGTCCGCGGTGAGCGGTCTGGCGAGCGAGGTCGGGAACGTCGGCACCGGCACGTTGAACGGCACCACGGCGTTGCCGGGCGACTGCTTCGGCAAGCTGGGCAACGAGGTGGGGCTGAACGCCGCGTTCCAGGCCGCCGCGCAGGCCCAGCTCGACGCGCTGAAGGCCGCCTCGACCGGTCTCGCGGGTCTCGGCACCGCCGTCGGGAAGGCGCGCGACTCCTACATCGCCCAGGAGGACGCGCACAAGGCGGCGATCACCAAGGCGGCCCGGGTATGAGCGTCGAGGGACTGCTGAGCCAGTTCATCGCGCCCATGAAGGAGGACCTGGCGAAGCTCGACGGCGACACCGGCGGCGCCACGCGCGCGGGTGACGCGTTCGGGCGCGCCCAGACCGCGGTGACCGACCTCGGCACGCGGCACTCCTCGGCCTCGACGGCCGTGCTCAACACGTGGACCGGCGACAAGGCCAACGCCTTCACCGCCCGCGTCTCGACCTTCGCCTCGGCGACGACCCTGCTGGCGAACAACGCTTCGGTGCTCAAGACCGCCGCCTCGACCGGCGTCAGCGCGGTCACCGGCGGGCGCACCGCGATCCAGGGCCTCATCGACGAGTTCACCGCCAAGGCGACCCCGAAGCTCGCCGCCGCGCTGGCCGCGTCGTTGCTGGCGGGGCCCGGCGTGGTGCTCGCCGCACTGGCCGACCTCGCCGGCATGGCAGCCGGTTACCAGGGCAGGACCTCGGCCGAACTGCAGAAGGTGCGCGACCAGCTCACCCAGCTCGTCGGCCAGCTGAACGGCCTGCAGAAGCCCGACGCGGGCGCGCTCGCGAAGCTCGGCGAGCCGCTCGGCGGTGACGAGGGCACCACCTCGACGTCCGGTGCCACCGACACCCCCGCCAAGCAGGAGTCCGGTCCCGGATCGCAGTCCGGCAGCGGTTCCGGCGGCGGCAGTGGTGGCGGTGGCGGAGGCGGATCCGGTGGCGGCGGTGGCGGCGGATCGGGCGGCGGTGGAGGTGGCGGCGGCTCAGGCCCCCGGCTGCCCGTCGCGATCCCGCCGCAGCCCGGTGAGGGCGTCGGCGTGAACCTGCCCGACGGCAGCAGCGCCGAGGCCCCGAACGAGACGGCGGCCAAGGCCGTGCGCAACGCGTTGTCGGCGCTCGGCACCCCGTACGTCTGGGGTGGCGCGAACCCGCCGCAGGGCACCGACTGCTCCGGCCTCACGCAGTGGGCGTACGCGGGCGCGGGCTTCGACATCCCGCGGCCGGCGTCGTCGCAGGCGATGGGCGCCTCGGTGCCCGCCGACCAGCTGCTGCCGGGCGACCTCGTGGTGTGGGACGGCCACGTCGCGATGGTGATCGGCAACGGGCAGATGGTCGAGGCCGGTGACCCGGTGCAGGTGCAGCCGATCCGCACGACGAACAGCGGGATGTCGTTCTACGGCTTCTACCGCCCGACCGGCTGATCGGTCGTGCGGCACACTGGTCTGCGGGGTGATGCAGGTGGATGACGTCGAACGCGCCGCGCGGAAGGTGCGCGAGGTCGAGCAGGCCGTGTCCGAGCACGTCACGCGCAGTGGTCCCGTCACCGGGCGGGCGTCCTCTCCGGACGGCGCGGTGACCGTGGTCGCGACGCCCGGCGGCCCGCCGCAGCAGATCTCGGTGAGCCCCGCGGCGTTGCGGATGGGCCCGCAGGGGCTCGCCGCCGAGATCGTGCGGATCGCCGAGAAGGCCCGGCGCGACGCGAACACCCGCCTGCACCAGACGCTGGAACGCGTGGTCGACCCGCGCGAACTGACCGCGATGGGCATCGAACGCGGACCGGACGAGGACGACTTCGGGTGGCAGCGGTGAACGAGGAACGCATGCAGGCCACCGAACGCCTGCGGCGCGAGCTCGCGGCGCTGACCGCCACGGCCGAGCACCCGACCGGCGTCTGCATGGCCACGGTGACGCCGAAGGGCGAGATCAAGGCGCTGCACCTGCACCCCGCGCTGCTCACCCAGGGTGCGCAGGCCGTCGGGCAGGTGGTGACCGAGACCGTGCGGCTGGCGACCGGCGCGGCCGTGCAGGTGAGCTTCAACAAGATGGCCCTGGCGCTCGGCGACGGCATGGCGATCGACGTCGAATCGATCGCCGGCGACTCGCCGTTCCGCTCGACCTGGAACCCCGTCGTGCCGCCCAAAGCCCCAGCTGAAGAGGCGGTACCGGAACGCCGGCCGCGGGGTCCGCAGACCGAGAACCTCGACGACGACGCTTTCTTCGACAACCCCTCGTGGCTTCGGTGATCAGCACCGTTAGGCTCGACGACGGCATCGGGCAGGCGTGACCGGGAGGTCAGGATGGCGCAGGACATCGTCCCCATCGAGCTGGGGCTGACGCAGGGTGACGTCGTCACGCTGTGGGCACCTCGCTGGCGCGAGAAGGGCGAGGAGTGGGAGGCGTTCCTCGGTGACGAGGAGGACCTGTTCGTCTTCCCCGACGCCGCGCACCTCGCCGCGTTCGTGCGCACCGCCGAGGAACACGACCTGACCGACCACCCGGCGTGGCCGGTCGTGCCCTCGCTGGGCGTCGCCGACCTCTCGCCGGACGACAACCACCAGTTCGACCTGGTCGGCGTCCCCGAGCTCGTCGCGGAGGACCCGGACACCTGGACGATCGGTGAGCTCGCCGACGTCGTCGCGATCGTGCGCGCCCTCGCGGACGTCTGCGACCTGGAGAAGGTCCACGAGGTGCTGGACAGCGCCGAGGGCTTCTCCCTGCTGCCGCAGGGCACGCTGCCGTTCAGCGGCCGCGACGGCGCGAAGCTGTGGGGTGAGCTGTCCGAGGTCGTCTCCGAGAAGTGGGACGAGGTCCTCGACGCGATCGACGGCGTCGTGAACACGCCCGAGGTCCCGGAGAAGGAACTGTCGGTCGCGCAGGAGGAACTCGCCGCGCTGGAGGCCGCCACGGCCGCCGCCGCCGTCGAGGACCCGGCGGACGAGGACTCCGAGACCGAGGAGGAGGAGCCGACCGGCTTTTGGGCCGAGGTCGGCATCGACCCGATCAAGATCATCACGTCGGCCGGCGAGTTCTACACGCTGCGCACCTACCTCGGCGACGACCCGGTGTTCCTGGGCCGCCGCGGCAAGATCGAGGTCTTCACCTCGCAGCGCGCGCTCAGCCGGTTCGTCGCGGAGAACGACGAGCACGACCTGGCCGACGTCGAGACCTGGAACGACGTCAAGGTCAAGGCCACCGCGGGCGAGCTCGACGTCGACGTGGACGACGCCAACGTCTACGTGCTGACGGGCATCGCCGAGGACATGGAGGAGGGCCCCGACTCCCTCGACCCGCAGCAGCTCGACCTCGCCGTCGAGCTGTTCGAGGACGCGGGCGAGTGGGCCGAGGACGGGTCCGTGAAGGACGCGCTCGCCTCGTCCGAGTCGCTGGGCTGGCTGGTGTCGTTCGTCGTGTCGCCGGACCCGACGCGCCTCGCGCCGTCCGCGCCGTACGACGCGGAGGTGGCGGCGTTCCGCACGCTGCAGGCCGCGTTCGAGGACCGGCTGCACACCAACTGACGTCATTTCTGTGAAAGGGCCGCTCGCTTCCTGCGAGCGGCCCTTTCACGTTCCGGCGGGTTGACTCGGCTGTATGATACAGGTTTATGACAGGTTCTCGGTCGCAGCGCCTCGCTGCTGAGCTGCGGGAACGCATCACGCTCGGCGACTACGGTCCGGCCGGGGCGATCGAGAGCGAGGCCGAACTGGGCCGTCGCCACGAGGTCAGCCGCGTGACCGTGCGCCGTGCGCTGGAGCAACTGCGGGACGAAGGCCTGCTGGCGTCGCGGAAGGGCGCCGGCTGGTACGTCGTCTCGTTCGCCCAGCCGCTCGCGCTCGGCACGTTCCAGCACGCCCGGTCGGCCGTGGCCGAGGCCGGTGTGGCGTTGGTGCGCACCGTCCTCGAGTACGGCTACCGCGAGGCCCCTCCCGCGGTCGCCCCGACCTTGGGTGCGGGCGAGATGCTGCGCGTGCGCTCGGTGCGCCGCACCGGGGAGACGCCGCTGGACGTCGTGACGGAGTGGGTGCCGCTGGCGTTGGCCGCGCCCGTCAGCCGGGCCGACGCCGAGTCGCCCGGCACCTGGGAGACGTTGCGGCGCAACGGAACCCAGATCGCGGTCGTGCGGCAGAGCATCGCGGCCGTCGCGGCAGGCGAGCTCGGCGCGTTGCTCGGCGTCACGGCCGCGACGCCCGTGTTGCTGGTGCGCCGCACCGCGTTCGACGCCGAGGAACACCCGATCGCCCTGTCCGAGCACCACTACCTGGGCCACCGGTTCCAGCTGGAGGTCGAGTTCCGCGGCTGGCCCGGCGCGGAACCTCCCGGCGTCGCCGAAATCCCCGCGGAGGACTGATCATGCGCGTGCTCGTCACCGGTGCGGCCGGGTTCATCGGCTCGCACTTCACCCGCTACTGGCTGCGCGAACACCCGGCGGACGAGGTGGTCGCCCTGGACGCGCTGACCTACCGCGGCGTCCGCGCGAACCTGCCGTCCGACGTGCCGTTCGTGCACGGGGACATCGCTTCCGCCGACGTGTCCGGCGTGGACGTGGTGGTCAACTTCGCCGCCGAGTCCCACAACAGCCTCGCCGTGCTGGATCCCGCACGCTTCTTCCGCACCAACGTCCTGGGCACGCAGGCGTTGCTGGAGTCCTGCCGTCGCGCGGGCGTGCGGCGGTTCCACCACGTGTCGACGTGCGAGGTGTACGGGGATCTCGCGCTGGACGCGACCGAGGCGTTCCACGAGGAGACGCCCTACCGGCCGCGCACGCCCTACAACGCGTCGAAGGCGGGCGCTGACCACGCCGTGCGGTCGTACTTCGAGACGTTCGAGCTGCCGGTGACGATCTCCAACTGCGCCAACAACTACGGCCCCAACCAGTTCCCCGAGAACGTCCTGCCGCTGTTCACCACGCGGGCCCTGAACGGGCAGCAGCTCCCCGTCTACGCGTCGAGTTCGCACCGCCGCGAGTGGATCCACGTCCTCGACCACTGCCGGGCCATCGACGCGGTGTTGCGGGACGGCGCCGTCGGCGAGACCTACCACGTGGGCACCGGCGTCGAGGCGGACGTCGACCAGATCGCGGGGCTGGTGCTGGACGAACTGCGCCTGCCGGCGTCCCGGAAGGCGGTCGTGGCGGACCGTCCCGGCCACGACCGCCGCTACCTGCTGGACTCGTCCAGGATCGAGCGGGAGCTCGGGTGGCGCCCGGAGATCGGCTTCGAGGCCGGGGTCCGGGACACCATCCGCTGGTACGCCGCCAACCGCGCCTGGTGGGAGCCGCTGCTGGGGCGCAGCACGATCGACGAGACCGCCTGGGCGGCTACTGCGCGTTGAGCGCCGCGTAGCCCGGCTTGATCAGCTCGTTGATGATCGCGAGCCGCTCGTCGAACCCGATGAACGCCGACTTCATGGCGTTGATCGTGAACCACTGCAGGTCGGCCCAGCCGTACCCGAACGTCTCGGCCAGCGCGGCGAACTCGCTCGACAGGCTGCAGTCGCTCATCAGACGGTTGTCGGTGTTGACCGTGACGCGGAACCGGAGCTTGGCGAGCAGTCCGATGGGGTGCTCGGCGAGCGTGGGCGCGGCGCCGGTCTGCAGGTTCGACGTCGGGCACATCTCCAGCGGGATGCGCCGGTCGCGGACGTAGCCCGCCAACCGTCCCAGCTGGACGGTGCCGTCACCGGAAACCTTGATGTCGTCGACGATCCGCACGCCGTGGCCGAGCCGTTCGGCACCGCAGTGCTGGATGGCCTCCCAGATGGACGGAAGGCCGAACGCCTCACCGGCGTGGATCGTGAAGTGCGCGTTCTGCTGGCGCAGGTACTCGAACGTGTCGAGGCCCCTGGTGGGAGGGAACCCGGCCTCGGGCCCGGCGATGTCGAACCCGACGACCCCGAGGTCGCGGTAGCGGACGGCCAGCTCGGCGATGCGCAGCCAGCCCTCGTTCTGCCGCATCGCGCACAGCAGGGTTCCGACGCGGATCTTGCGCCCGGTGGCGGCGACGTTCGCGGCGCCGATCCGGAAGCCCTCCTGGACGGCCTCGACGACCTGCTCCAGGGAGAGCCCCTTCTCCGTGTTCAACTCCGGGGCGTAGCGGATCTCCGCGTACACGACCCCGTCGGCGGCGAGGTCCTCGACGGCCTCGGCTGCGACGCGGACCAGCGAGGCCTCGTCCTGCATGACACCGCAGGTGTGGGCGAAGCCTTCGAGGTAGCGCACGAGCGAGCCGGAGTTGGCGTTGTCGCGGAACCAGCCGCCGAGGACGCCCGCGTCGGTGGTGGGCAGGCCCTGGTAGCCGGTGGCATCGGCGAGTTCGATCACCGTCTGCGGGCGGAGGCCACCGTCGAGGTGGTCGTGCAGCAGCACCTTCGGCGCGCTGCGGATGGTCTCCAAGGTAAGCGGCGTGGACATTGCTACACGTTACTCCAGGCCGAACCCGCCCCCGACCTGGTGAACTGCGCCGACACGCCGTTCCCAATCAGGCCTAGATGATCTTGGAGCCGATATGATCATTTGTCGGTTGCCCGTCGTTGCAGATCCGTGATCAGCAACTTTCTGCAACCAACGCGCGGCTTGAGTCACCCCAAGGTAGGAACATCAACGGCCGCTACCACCCGCTGCCGACCCGTCACCGAGCGTTCAGAGTAGTCCGGTAGCCTGATCGGGTCAGTTGCCCGTCCGCACCCGGCCGTTCTGTGACGGGGGTGGTACAGCGACGTCCCGCGACGCGGATAGGCTCCCGTGGTCTCCCCCTCCCCTGGACGAAGGCACTCAGCCGTGACAGAGAACAACAACTCCACGATGTCCTTCGATCGGATGCGCAACATGCTCACGCGCGCCGCGGAGATCCGTGAGAGCGAGCAGCAGCAGATCTTCGACGCGCTGGACGAGATCCACGCCCGGATGTCGCCTCTGGAGTCGCTGGGTTCGGTTCGCAAGCGCCTGTCGGAGCTGCCGGACCGCACCGAGGTCAGCGTTCTCGCTGAGCGCCTGGACGAGGCCCTCGCCAAGCTGGAGGCCCAGGACAACGCCGTCGCCGACATCGGTCGCGCGGTCGACGCCCTGGTGGACAAGCTCGCCAAGCCGTTCGCGCAGCTGGACGGACGCCTCGACGGCGTCGCCGGCCGCTTCGAGGGGGTCGCGGGCCGCATGGACGGCCTGGAGGACAAGCTCGCCTCCATCCACAAGCGCATCGACGACCTCGACGGTCACATGGACAAGCAGGACGGCAAGGTCGACGCGATCCCGGGCGCCGTCACCAACCCGCTGCGCGAGCGCATCGAGGCCCTCGAAGCCGCGCTGCGCGGCCGTCTCGACGAGGTCGACGAGGGCGTGCACGAGCACCTCGACGGCACCCGCGAGGCGCTGCAGAAGATCCTCGCCGAGTCGTTCTCGAGCGTCCACGGCCGTGCCGACGAGCAGCGTGACGCCCTCGCCGCTGCCCGTGCCGAGCTGGTCACCGCCATCGCCGAGAGCCGCGGCGAGCTCGCGGGCGCCATCACCGACAGCCGCGAGAAGCTGACGGGCGCGCTCACCGACCGCCACAACCAGCTGGCCGCGTCGCTGACGGAGACCCGCTCCGAGCTGTCGGGCTCGCTGGCCGAGACCCGCACCGAGCTGTCCGGCGTCGTGGCGGAGACCCGCGACTCCCTGGCCGGTTCGCTCAACGAGACCCGCGACTCGCTCACGGGTTCGCTCAACGAGACCCGCGAGTCGCTCACGGGTTCGCTCAACGAGACCCGCGAGTCGCTCGCCGGTTCGCTGGCCGAGACCCGCGACTCGCTCGCGACCTCGCTCGCCGAGACCCGCACCGAGCTCGCGACGGCCGTCACCGACACGCAGAACGTCGTCAACGGCAAGCTCGACGAGGCCCGCACCGCCCTGTACGCCGCGATCGAGCAGTCGCGCGACCAGGTCGACGCGGCCGACCGACTCGAGTCCCTGGCCCGCCGCCTCGAGCTCGTCACCTCGCAGCTCGACAACATGACGAACCGCCTCGACAAGGTGGAGGACGGCTTCGCCGCCCGCATCTCCGAGCTCGGCGGCACCGTCGACGCGAGCCTCACCAAGGTCGCCGAGACCGTCGGCGCCCGCCCGGACACCGACTCGCTGCAGTCCCTGGTCCGCAAGTCGAACCAGGAGTCCGAACTGCGCATCGGCGGCCAGCTGGACGAGGCCATGGCCACCTTCGCCGAGCTCATCCTCGGCGGCGGCTCGCCCACGCCTCCCCCGCCGCCCACCGCCCTGCCGCGCCCGCAGCGCCGCACCCGCAAGAACGGCGGCCCGAAGCCGGCGAACGGCGGCAAGGACGTGGACGACGACGACCTGGCAGCCGAAGGCGCCTGATCGCCTGACGTTTCCTCGCGGAACGGCCCCTGGAGCAACGTCGCTCCAGGGGCCGTTCGTCGTCTGCGGCCGTGCGCTCGGTGCGGGTGGGAGACGTGCTGGTCGCGGACCCGGTTCCCGAGCTGGGCCTTCCCACGAAGTCCGCCGGCCGTTGAACCCGCCGGCCGGGTGAGACGTGACCATGAGGAGAGCGCTCACACGCCCGTGGGTAGGCTCGCCGGAATCTGGGGGCGTCCAGAAGGGATAGTCCGTGCAGCAACAGCGACTCATCGCCGACCGCTACGCACTGCTGGCCGAACTCGGCCGAGGTGCGATGGGTGTCGTGTGGCGTGCCCAGGACCAGCTGCTCGGCCGGTCGGTCGCGCTCAAGGAGCTGCACCCGCCGCAGGGCATCGCCGCCGCGGAGTTCGCCGTTCTCGAAGAGCGCATGCTCCGGGAAGCGCGGACCGCGGGCAGGCTGAACCACCCGGCGGTCGTCACCGTCTACGACGTGGTGCGGGAGAACGGGCGCACGTACCTCGCGATGGAGTTGGTGGACGCGCTCGACCTGGCGACCATCGTGGAGCGGCACGGGCCGCGGGACTCGACGTGGATGGCCGGGGTGGCGTTGCAGGTGCTGGGGGCGCTGGAGACCGCTCACCAGGCCGGCATCGTGCACCGGGACGTCAAGCCCAGCAACATCATGGTGCGGCCGGACGGGGCGGTGAAGCTCACGGACTTCGGCATCGCGCAGGCCATGGACGACCCCCGGCTCACGCACAACGGCGGCATCATCGGCTCGCCCGCGTACATGTCGCCGGACCGGCTCAGCGGGTGGGAGGCCTCGCCGGCGTCCGACCTGTGGGCGCTCGGCGTGACGATCGCGAACGCGGTGGAGGGGATCAGTCCGTTCGAGCGGACGTCCACGGCGTCCACGTTGCACGCCATCATGAACGAGCCGCCGGTGTTGAGGAACGCCTCGCCGGCGCTCGCGGAAGTCATCCGCGGTCTGCTGGTGGTCGACCCCGCCCGCCGCCTCACCGCTCCGCAGGCGCGGCAGATGCTCACGGCGATCGTGCAGGGAACGGCGGTTCCCCAGCTCCACAGCACCAGGCGGCTCGAACCGGGCGCCAAGAAGAAGCGGCTGGTCACCGTCGGCGCGATCGTGCTGGGAGTGGTGGTGCTGGCCGGTGCGGCGTTCGCCGGGTACCAGGCCTTCAAGCCCGACAACACCACCAGCGACAACGCCAACCCCAGCACCGGGCAGACGCAGGAGAACTCCAGCGAGTGGAGTGATCCGCAGGAGTTGCCGGTGGGGGCCGCGTTGCCTTCGCGGCGCATCGCCACGTTCGGGCGGGGCGGGGACGTGCCCGAGTGGAACCTGTCGGGAACGCAGTGCGCCAAGGACTTCCTGACGCAGGGGTCTCCGGTGCGGCAGGACGTGCCGTGCAGCGGGCCGCACGGGATCCAGCTGTTCTCGGCCGCGACCCCCATGTGGGACAAGCCGAAGGACATCGCGTACCCCGGCGAGAAGTGGCTGGCGGACTTCGCCAAGAACTACTGCACCGAGCAGTTCAAGGTCATCGAGCCGAAGATCAAGGAGCCGCTCGGCTTCACCGGGCTCGTGCCCACGCAGAAGGAGTGGGAGGCCTACAACGACGCCGCCGCGCCGGGCCGCCAGGAGGTCCTGTGCGTGCTGTGGAAGCAGGACAGGTCGCCCCTGGCGGGCTCGCTCGTGAACTAGCCGCGGATGGTGTCGATCACCAGCGGTGAACGCTCCGGCGCGGAATCCGTTACCTCGTAGGCACCTGCCAGGGCCTGCAAGGCACCGGTGACCGCGTCCGGGGTGTCGGTGTGGAGTTCCAGCAACGGTTGCCCGGCCTCCACGACGTCGCCCGGCTTGGCCAGGCAGAGGACGCCCGCACCGGACTGCACGGGGTCCTCCTTGCGGGCACGACCGGCACCGAGACGCCACGCCGCCACCCCGACGCCGTAAGCGTCCAAAGTGGACAGCACGCCCGAGGCGGGCGCCTCCACCACGTGCTTGTGCGACGCGACCGGCAAAGCGGCGTCCGGGTCGCCGCCCTGGGCACGGATCATCCGCGCCCACACCTCGTACGCCTCACCGGACGCCAGCACGGCGGCCGGATCGGCGGAAATCCCCGCCAGGGACAGCATTTCGGCGGCCAGGGCCACCGTCAGCTCCACCACGTCGGCGGGGCCGCCGCCGCGCAGCACGTCGACGGACTCGGCCACCTCGACCGCGTTGCCGACGGCCCGGCCCAGGGGCACGGACATGTCGGTCAGCAACGCCGAGATGCGCACGCCGTGCTCGACGCCGATGGCCACCAGCGCCTCGGCCAGGGCGCGAGCAGAGCCGAGGTCCTTCATGAACGCGCCGGAGCCGACCTTCACGTCCAGCACCAACGACTCGGCGCCCTCGGCGATCTTCTTCGACATGATCGAGGAGGCGATCAGCGGGATCGCCTCGACGGTCCCGGTGACGTCCCGCAACGCGTAGAGCTTGCGGTCAGCCGGAGCAAGTCCTTCGGTGGCAGCACAAACGACCGCACCGACCGAGGACAGCTGGTCGAGGATCTCCGAAGTGGACAGTGCGGCCCGCCACCCGGGGATCGACTCCAGCTTGTCCAGCGTCCCGCCGGTGTGGCCGAGACCGCGACCGGACAGCTGGGGAACGGCCGCACCACAGGCCGCGACGAGGGGCGCGAGCGGCAACGTGATCTTGTCGCCGACGCCGCCCGTCGAGTGCTTGTCCACGGTCGGGCGATCGACGTGCAACGACAACCGCTCGCCGGACGAGATCATCGCCTGCGTCCAGCGCGCGGTCTCCGCGGCGGTCATGCCGTTGAAGAAGATCGCCATCGCCAGCGCGGACATCTGCTCGTCCGCCACGGCACCACGCGTGTAGGCGTCGATGACCCAGTCGATCTGGTCACCGGAGAGCACAGCGCCGTCGCGCTTGGCGCGGATGACGTCCACGGCCGAGAAACTCATGGCAGGTCCTCCGGTCCGAACGCGTCCGGCAGCACCGAGGACATCGGCAGGATCCCGGACGGCGTGTCCACCAGGCAGTCGCGGCCGCCCAGCTCGTACAACACCTGACGGCACCGGCCGCACGGCATCAGCAGCTCACCGGCACCCGACCGGCAGGCGACGGCCACGAACCGGCCGCCACCCGTGAGCTGCAACTGCCCGGCCATCGCGCACTCGGCGCACAGGCCGACGCCGTACGAGGCGTTCTCGACGTTGCACCCGGTCACGATGCGGCCGTCGTCGCACAGCGCGGCGGAGCCGACCTGCAACCCCGAGTACGGGCAGTGGGCGAACGACGCCGCTTCCACCGCCCGTGCCCGCAGCAGGTCCCAGTCGACCTCAGCCACGGCGGTAGACCAGACCGTCGGCCGCCGGCATTCGCAATCGTTGCGACGCGACGGCGAGCACGGCCAACGTCACCATGTGCGGCGCGTAGGACACGAACTCGCTCGGGATCTCGTCGAGGCTGATGTACAGCAGGTACATCAACACGGCGACAACGACGG
Source organism: Lentzea sp. NBRC 102530 (assembly GCF_030269365.1). Lineage (GTDB taxonomy): Bacteria > Actinomycetota > Actinomycetes > Mycobacteriales > Pseudonocardiaceae > Lentzea. The sequence goes on along the minus strand of NZ_BSTF01000012.1, from coordinate 264,852 downwards.
CAGCAGCCGCAGAGAACCACTTCTGCCTGATGAGCTGCCACACCACGATGACACCCAGCAGCAGCACGACGCCGTAGACCAGCGCCAGCACCGTCTCGCCACCGGACCGCAGCTGCAGGCCGTCGGCGTAGCCGAACAGCGCCGCACCACCGAGCAGACCACCGGGCCGCCAGTTGCCGAAGATCATCGCGGCGAGGCCGATGTAGCCGCGGCCGCCGGTCTGCCCCTCCAGGTAGGACAGCTGACCGGGGTTGAGCACCAGCGAGGCGCCACCCAGGCCGGCGAGGCCACCGGAGACGATCACCGCGACGTACTTGTGGAAGTACACCTTCACGCCCAGCGAGTCCGCCGCGTGCGGGTTCTCGCCGACCGAGCGCAGGCGCAGGCCGAAGCGGGTGCGCCAGAGCAGCCAGTACGACAGCGGCAGCAGCAGGATCGCCAGCATCGTCAACGGCGAGACGCCGGTGACGAGACCGCGCAGGATGCCCGCGACGTCCGAGATGAACAGGCGCTGCCCGGCTTCCAGCTCACCGAGCCAGTCACCGAGGCCCGCCACCGAGAACGTGTCGAACGGCGCCACCGGCGGCGACTGCCGCGGGTTGTTCGACAGCGGGAAGAACACCAGGGTCGACAGGTACTTCGTCAGACCGGCCCCGAGCAGGTTGATCGCCACACCGGAGACGATGTGGTTGACGCCGAACGTGACCGTCGCGATCGCGTGCAGCAGGCCGCCCAGCGAACCGAACACCACGGCGGCCACGACAGCGGCCCACGGACCCCACTGGTACCCGGCCCACGCCGCGCCCCAGGTGCCCATGATCATCATGCCTTCGAGGCCGATGTTGACCACGCCGGCGCGTTCCGCCCACAGGCCGCCGAGACCGGCCAGCAGGATCGGCAGCGCGAGCCGCACCGCCGTCTGGGTCGTGCCGGACGAGGTGAGCTGCGGGAACCCGGTCTGCATCGACGTGATCGACAGCAACGCGATCGCACCCGCGACACCGAGCATGGCGACGGCCCAGCCGGGCACCTTGCGCTTGCGAGGCGCCGCCGGGATGTGCGGCTTCTCCTCCATCGTCGAGATCACGCGGCACCTCCGACAGTTCCGAGCTCACGGCCGACGCGACGCTGTTCCGAGGCCAGCTCGAAGCGACGCACCACCTCGTAGGCGACGACGACCGACAGGACGATCGAGCCTTGCATGATGGTGACGATCTCCCTGGGCACGCCGACGTTGTCGAGCGCGAGGCCCGCCTTGTCGAGGAACGCCCAGAGCAGCGCGCCGAACGCGATGCCACCGGGGTGGTTGCGGCCGAGCAGCGCGATCGCGATGCCCGAGAAGCCGATGCCCGCGGTGAAGTTCAGGCTGAACGTGTGGTCGCGGCCGAGCAGTTCCGGCAGCGAGATCAGGCCCGCGATGGCGCCCGAGATCAGCATCGAGACCAGGACCATCTTCTTGGCGTTGACGCCACCCGCGGACGCGGCGGTCGAGGACTCGCCGGACGCGCGCAGCTCGAAGCCGAAGCGGGTCTTGTTCATCATGATCCAGTAGCCGACGCCGAGGGCGATGGCCACGAAGATGAAGCCGAACATCGTGCCGCCGCCACCGAACGAGATGCCGGGCATCCAGCCGCTCTCCGGGATCTCGGCGGTGCGGATGTTGTTGCCCCGCAGCTCACCGAAGACGTCCCGGCGGATCAGGTAGGCGGACAGGCCGATCGCCAGGCCGTTCATCATGATCGTCGAGATGACCTCGTTGACGCCCCGGGTCACCTTGAGGATCGCGGGGATCGCGGCCCAGGCGGCACCGGCGATCGCGGCCACGATGATGATCACCAGCGTGTGGATGCCGGTGGGCAGCGCGATCGAACCGCCGACCACAGCCGCCACGACGGCGGCGACGCGGTACTGGCCCTCGACACCGATGTTGAACAGGTTCATCTGGAACCCGATGGCCACCGCGAGCGCCGCGATGTAGTAGATGCCGGTCGAGTTGATGATGTCGACGAACGTCGTGCCCTTGCCGACCTGCGTCACCATCGCGCCGAACGCGCTGAACGGGTTGGCGCCCGAGATGACGAGCGCGACACCGCACAACAGCATCGAGAAGACGATCGCCAACGCGGGCGGCAGGAGTTTGCCGCGCAGGTGTCCCATCACTTCTCGCCTTCCTCGACCGCGGCGGTCTGCTGAACCGCTGCGCTGGTGCTTCCCGCACCGGTCATCGCACTGCCGAGGTCCTCGGGCGTGACGGTGTTCGGGTCGGCGTCGGCCACCAGACGGCCGCGCAGCATGACCTTGATCGTGTCCGACAGGCCGATCAGCTCGTCCAGGTCGGCGGAGATCAGCAGCACGGCGAGGCCGGCGGCACGGGCGCGCTTGATCTCGTCCCAGATCAACGCCTGTGCGCCGACGTCCACACCGCGGGTCGGGTGCGATGCGATCAGCAGCACCGGGTCGCCGGACAGCTCGCGGCCGACGACCAGCTTCTGCTGGTTGCCACCGGACAGCGCGGCCGCCGGAACGTCGATGCCGGGCGTGCGGACGTCGAAGTCCGCGACGATCCGCTCGGTGTCCTTCTTGGCGCCGTCGGTGTCGAGCCAGATGCCCTTGGCCGTGGGCTTGCGGGTCTGGTAGCCGAGGATCCGGTTGTACCAGAGGGGTTGCGTGAGCAGCAGGCCGTGGCGGTGGCGGTCCTCGGGCACGTAACCGATGCCCGCCTCGCGCCGGGACAGCGTGCCGAGCTTGGTGATGTCCTTGTCCTGCAGCGTGATCGTGCCGCTGCCGGCCTTGCGCATGCCCATGATCGTCTCGACCAGCTCGGTCTGGCCGTTGCCCTCGACGCCCGCGATGCCGACGACCTCGCCGGACCGCACGACCATGTCGACGTCGTCGAGGATCGGCCGCGAGCCGTCCGGGGTCATCAGCTTGAGGCCCTTGACGTCCAGCACGACCGTGTCGGTGACGGTGGACTCGCGGGTCTCCGGGCTGGGCAGCTCGCTGCCGACCATCATCTCGGCGAGCTGCCGGGAGCTGACGGTCTTCGGGTCGGCGCTGCCCACGGTCGTGCCGCGGCGGATCACCGTGACGGAGTCGGCGATCGCGCGGACCTCGTCGAGCTTGTGCGAGATGAACAGGAACGTGTAGCCCTGCTCCTGCATGCCGCGCACGGTGTCGAAGAGCTCGTTGACCTCCTGCGGCACCAGCACGGCGGTGGGCTCGTCGAGGATGATCACCTTGGCGCCGCGGTAGAGCACCTTGAGGATCTCGACGCGCTGGCGGTCGGCCACGCCGAGCTGCTCGACCAGGACGCCGGGGTCGACGTTCAGCCCCGTCTTGCCGGAGAGCTCGATGATGCGCGCGCGGGCCTTCTTGCCGATGCCGTGCATCGCCTCGGCGCCCAGGACGACGTTCTCCTGGACGGTGAGGTTGTCGGCGAGCATGAAGTGCTGGTGCACCATGCCGATGCCGGCCTTGATGGCGTCGGAAGGCGTGCGGAACCGCACCTGCTCGCCGTTGACCTCGATGGTGCCCTCGTCCGGCGGCTGCATGCCGTAGAGGATCTTCATGAGGGTCGACTTGCCCGCGCCGTTCTCGCCGCACAGGGCGTGGACCTCGCCGCGGCGCACGGTCAGGTGGACGTCGCTGTTGGCGACGACACCTGGGAATCGCTTGGTGATGCCTGTGAGCACCACCGCGGGGTGTACGTCCGTCCCTGCGGACGTGGAACTGCTCATCGTCGAGTGCTCCTCCTACCACGCACCAGGCCCTGCGAGGTCATTCCTCACAGGGCCCGGATGCTGCGGTTACGCGGGACTACGGCTTGTCCGCGACCTTGATCTTGCCTTCGATGATCTGCGCCTTGTAGCCCTCAAGGATGCCCTGGAGCTTCGCGTCGATCTTGCCACCCGACGTGGCGTAACCGACACCGTCCACCTTCAGGTCGAAGACCTTCGGCAGACCCGCGAGGTCGTTCTTCGCGACGGCCTGGATGTAGTCGTAGACCGCGACGTCGACGCGCTTGAGCATCGACGAGACGATGACGTCCTTGGTGTCGGCGACGGTCGCCTGGTTGTACTGGTCGGAGTCGACGCCGATGGCGAGCACGCCACCCTGCTTCGCGGCCGAGAAGATGCCCTTACCGGACGCACCCGCGGCCTGGTAGATGACGTCGGCACCCTTGTCGATCTGGCCCTTCGCGGCTTCCTGGCCCTTCGGGGCGTCCTGGAAACCGGTGAAGTCGCCGGCCGGGGTGATGTACTTCTTCTCGATCTGGATCTTCGGCGCGGCGGCCTTGGCACCCTGGAAGTAACCCGCCTCGAACTTCTGGATCAGCGGGATCTCGACGCCGCCGACGAAGCCGACGTGGCACTTCTTGCTCTGGTACGCGGCGATGACGCCGGCCAGGAAGGAGCCCTCCTGCTCGGCGAACAGCAGCGGGGTGACGTTCGCGGCACCCTCGACGGCCGAGTCGACCAGGCCGAACTTGACGTTCGGGAACTCCGCGGCGACGAGCTTCATCGACTCGGCGTAGGCGAAGCCGACACCGATGATCGGGCTGAAGCCCTCGGACGCGAGCTGGCGCAGACGGGTCTGCTTGGCGGACTCGTCCTCGTTCGGGGCGGCGGAGAGCTCGCGGGTGTTCTCCTTCTTCACGCCCATGTCCGCGATGGCCTTGTCCAGACCGGCGGCGGCGGAGTCGTTGAACGACGCGTCGCCACGGCCACCGATGTCGTAGGCCAGACCGATCTTCAGCGCGCTCGCGTCCACCTTGGCACCGTTGGCGGCGCTGGTGTTCGACGTCGCGGGCGCCGTCGGGGCCTCAGCGAACTCGCAGGCGGCACCGGTACCGGAACCCGTGTTGTTGCTGCCGCCACCCGAGTCCTTCGCGCAGGCGGCCATAGTCATCACGCTGGTCAACGCGATCGCGGCAACCGCGACACCACGCATACGACGACGCACGGCTCGTCTCCTCCCTGAGGTTCATCCCCAACGACGTTGTTGGGTCCTAGACGCGGCACCGTACCTCTTAGTAACCAACCCCGTTGCCGCCAGCACCTACAAAGACCCCTATCGGTTACGCATTCGACGCTTTGGCCGTACGAGTGGTGATCACTCGTGTTCGGCGCGTGGCGATTCGTCCTCTTGAGGCTCTTCTTCGCCCTGATCTTCGTCCGGATGGAGCAGTTCCGCTCGCCGAGGCCACCGCGACCTGCGGTTCGAGTTCGGACGAAATTTCTTGCGAACCCCGTTGAACCGTTCGCGCACCGTCACGCGTGTTGGTGGTGGCAAGTGCCCTTGCCGACGACGGCGGCCAGGACCAAGGCGGAGGTCCTGGTCGCCGTCCTCACTTTTGTCCCGGTACAAATGCCCGAAATGTGGCGTGGACCGCATCTCCGAATCGATCAAGACCGCTTGGCCGATCGACAGCGTGTCTCATCGGTCACAGAGCGGGTGCGCCTGCTGGGACGCGTCCAACGTGCGGGACTAGCATTTCCCGGTCATGGTCGGACAGAACGTGTTCACCGACCACCCACCACTGACGTTGGAGGCCTCGGCGCATGACCAGCGCAGGCGCACCCGAGCGGTCGGGCACCACCCGAGGGGGTGGGACGCTCTACCGCGGTGATCTGGGCATGTGGTCCTGGGTCGCCCACCGGATCACCGGTGTCCTCACGTTCTTCTTCCTCTTCACCCACGTGCTCGACACCGCCCTCGTGCGGGTGTCCCCGAACGCGTACGACGCGGTGATCGAGACCTACAAGAACCCGATCGTCAACCTCTTCGAGGTCGGCCTCGTCGGCGCGGTGCTCTACCACGCGCTGAACGGCATCCGGGTCATGCTGGTCGACTTCTGGGAGAAGGGCGCCAAGTACCAGCGGGTCATGCTGTGGTCCGTGCTGGTCGTGTGGGTCCTCGTGATGATCCCGGGCTTCTACTTCATGATGGAGCGCACGATCTCCGACCTGGTTGGGGGTCACTGAGCCATGTCACTCGCACTCGACAAGCCCCGCCAGCCGCGCCGCCCCGCGGCTCGTCGCGGCAACGGCGAGCTCTACAGCTGGCTGTTCATGCGCCTCTCCGGCCTGCTGCTCGTCGTCCTGGTGCTCGGCCACCTGTTCATCATGAACATCCTCGACGGCGGCGTACACAAGATCAACTTCGGTTTCGTCGCAGGCCGCTGGGCCTCGCCGTTCTGGCAGTTCTGGGACCTCGCGATGCTCTGGCTCGCGCAGATCCACGGCGGCAACGGCGTGCGGACGGTCATCAACGACTACGCCCGCAAGGACTCCACCCGGTTCTGGTTGAAGATGCTGCTCTACGTGTCGATGGTCCTGATCATCTCGCTCGGCACGTTCGTGATCTTCACCTTCGACCCGAACATCTCGAACTGACCCGCGCGGGGAGCCCACCACAATGCAGTTCCACAAGTACGACGTAGTCATCATCGGCGCTGGTGGTGCCGGAATGCGCGCGGCGATCGAGTCCGGCCAGCGTGCCCGCACCGCGGTGCTCACCAAGCTCTACCCCACGCGTTCGCACACCGGCGCGGCCCAGGGCGGCATGTGCGCCGCCCTCGCCAACGTCGAGGAGGACAACTGGGAGTGGCACACCTTCGACACGATCAAGGGCGGCGACTACCTGGTCGACCAGGACGCCGCCGAGATCATGGCGAAGGAAGCGATCGACGCCGTTCTCGACCTCGAGAAGATGGGCCTGCCGTTCAACCGGACGCCCGAGGGCAAGATCGACCAGCGCCGGTTCGGCGGCCACACGCGCAACCACGGTGAAGCCGCCGTGCGCCGCGCCTGCTACGCCGCGGACCGCACCGGTCACATGATTCTCCAGACGCTGTACCAGAACTGCGTCAAGCACGGCATCGAGTTCTTCAACGAGTTCTACGTGCTCGACATCTGCCTGACCGAGACGGAGAACGGCCCGGTCTGCACCGGCGCCGTCGCCTACGAGCTCGCGACCGGCGAGATCCACGTCTTCCAGGCCAAGTCCGTCGTGTTCGCGACCGGTGGTTTCGGCAAGGTCTTCAAGACCACGTCGAACGCCCACACGCTGACCGGCGACGGCATGGGCATCGTCTTCCGCAAGGGCCTGCCCCTGGAGGACATGGAGTTCTACCAGTTCCACCCGACCGGTCTGGCCGGTCTCGGCATCCTGCTGACCGAGGGTGCCCGCGGTGAGGGCGCGATCCTGCGCAACGCCTCGGGTGAGCGGTTCATGGAGCGCTACGCCCCGACCATCAAGGACCTGGCGCCGCGCGACATCGTGGCCCGGTCGATGGCCCTCGAAGTGCTGGAAGGCCGTGGCGCCGGTCCGAACAAGGACTACGTGCTGCTGGACTGCACGCACCTCGGTGCCGAGGTCCTCGAGACGAAGCTGCCGGACATCACCGAGTTCGCCCGCACGTACCTCGCGGTCGACCCGGTCGTCGAGCCCGTCCCGGTGTACCCGACCGCGCACTACGCGATGGGTGGCATCCCGACGAACATCCACGGCGAAGTGCTGCGGGACAACGACAACATCGTTCCCGGCCTCTACGCCGCCGGCGAGTGCGCCTGCGTGTCCGTGCACGGCGCGAACCGCCTCGGCACGAACTCGTTGCTGGACATCAACGTCTTCGGCCGCCGCGCCGGCATCGCCGCCGCGGAGTACGCCAACTCCCGCGAGACCCACGTCGACCTGCCGGAGAACCCGGCGGCCCAGGTCGAGGCGCAGGTCGCCCTGGCGTTGTCGGAGCACGGCCAGGAGCGCGTCGCGGACATCCGCACCGAGCTGCAGGCCACCATGGACGCCAACGCGTCCGTGTACCGCACCGAGGACACGCTGAAGACGGCCCTGCACGACGTCCAGGCCCTGAAGGAGCGCTACGCGCACATCCAGGTGCAGGACAAGGGCAAGCGCTTCAACACCGACCTGCTGGAGGCCGTCGAGCTCGGCTTCCTGCTGGAGCTCGCCGAGGTGCTCGTGCACGGTGCGCTGGCGCGCAAGGAGTCCCGCGGCGGTCACGCCCGCGAGGACTACCCGAACCGCGACGACACGAACTTCATGCGCCACAGCATGTTCTACAAGCAGGGTGACGGTCTCACCGCGGACATCCGCATGGACTTCAAGCCCGTGACCTTTACCCGGTACAAGCCGATGGAGCGCAAGTACTGATGACCGCCACCGCTGAAACCACTGCTGGCTCGCGCGGCTCCCAGCCGCCGGTTCCGGACGGCGCTGTCACGGTCACCGTCAAGATCCGGCGCTTCAACCCGGAGTTCGACGACGAGCCCCGCTGGGACTCGTTCGACATCCCGGCCCTGCCGTCGGACCGCGTGCTGAACCTCCTCCACTACATCAAGTGGTACGTGGACGGCACGCTGACGTTCCGCCGCTCGTGCGCGCACGGCATCTGCGGCTCGGACGCCATGCGCATCAACGGCGTCAACCGCCTCGCCTGCAAGGTCCTGCTGAAGGACCTGCTGCAGAAGGGCGACAAGCAGACCACGATCACCATCGAGCCCATCAAGGGCCTGCCGGTGCACAAGGACCTGCTCGTCGACATGGAGCCGTTCTTCGAGGCGTTCCGCGCCGTCAAGCCGTACCTCGTAACGTACGGCAACGAGCCGACGCGTGAGCGCATCCAGTCCGTCGCCGACCGTGAGCGGTTCGACGACACCACGAAGTGCATCCTGTGCGCCTGCTGCACCACGTCCTGCCCGGTCTACTGGACCGAGGGCTCGTACTTCGGCCCGGCGGCGATCGTGAACGCGCACCGGTTCATCTTCGACTCGCGCGACGAGGGCGCTGAGGAGCGGCTCGACATCCTCAACGACATCGACGGCGTGTGGCGGTGCCGCACCACCTTCAACTGCACCGACGCGTGCCCGCGCGGCATCCAGGTGACGAAGGCGATCCAGGAAGTGAAGCGCGCGCTGCTGTTCAAGCGCGTCTGAGTTCCTGCTCGTCGAAGCGCCGTGCTCCCGTCGGGGGCGCGGCGCTTCTGCGTTCGCGGGGTCAGCTCACCTCCACGACGTGCACCGGTGGGCGTGGGCGGGCCTTTGCGGCCGCGTGGGCGGCCCTCAGCTCGCGCGCCACGGCCTCCGGGTGGTCGCGCAGGCGGGTCGGCAGGGTCTGGAGCACGAGGATGCCTGCCGCGGCGTAGCGGGCGTTGCGGGCAAGGGTGCGTTCGTGGTCGCGTGGGCCCAGGTGGAACGCTCGCGAGTCGATCTCCCAGGCCAGGCCCACGTCGTCGTACCAGGCGTCCGGTCTGGCGATGACCAGGCCGTCCCGGCCCGCGATGGCGGTGTTCCAGTGCGGGGTGGTCAGGCGGATCCTGCGGCTCAGGCGGCGGGCGTCGCGTTCGGCCACGGACTCGGCTCTGCCCAGGTCCTTCAGCACGCTTCGGACGAGTTTGGTGCCGTAGCGGTTGGTGCGGGCTTCCGCGGCCAGGTCGGCGACCGTGCAGTGGTTGCGTTGGACGGCCGCGGCCATCAGGGCGGTGGCTTCGTCGGCGGTGCGGAGGAAGCGGCAGGCGTCGACGACGGCCCTCGCGGGTGAGACGACCGGAAGCCGCCCACGTCGGTGGACGGCGGGACCGGGGTGGCCCGTTCGAGGACCAGGGTGCCGCTGCCGCGCCGGGAGCCCGGGACCAGGAGGTGGATCTCGGTGCCGCGCGCCGGGAGGCCGTGGCGGCGGCAGGCTTCGGCGCCCGTGACGACGGCTCCCGGGCCTGCGCGCAGGAGGGCGGCCGTCAGGTGTTGGTCCGGGGTGGGCGGACCGTTGTGCAGCAGCACCACGCCGGGGTGCATGCGCTGCCACGGTCCGCCCGGGACGCACCTCCGCCACGGGTTGGAGACACCCAGGGACTTCAGGGTGCCGGCACTGATGACGCCGAGATCGCTGCGTTCGCGCAGGTGTTCGATTCGCACGTCACCAGTGTGGCGAGGAGCACCGACAGTTTCGGCGGTCAGCGCCGCGGCTGGCGCCTGGCGCGGTCGAGGAGCATCAGGATCGAGCCGCCGACGAGCATCAGCACGCCGAGCAGCAGCGTCCACACGGGCGACGTGCCGGTGTTGGCCAGCCGGTTGTCCTGGTGGACCGGGGGCTTGGTCGTGGCCGGCGGCGTCGTGAGCCACGGCTTGGTGGTGGTCGTGGTCACCGGGGGCGTGGTGGTGGTCGTCGAGGTCGACGGCCTGGTGGTGGTCGTGGTCGACGACGGCGGAGTGGTCGTCGTCGAGTCCGTGGTGGTGGTCGTGGAATCCGTCGTCGTGGTCGTCGACGGCGTGGTCGTCGTCGTCGAATCCGTCGTCGTGGTCGTGGAATCCGTGGTGGTGGTCGTCGACGGCGGAGTGGTCGTCGTCGAGTCCGTCGTGGTGGTCGTGTACGACGTCGTGGTGGTGGTCACCGGCGGCGTCGTCGTGGTCGTGCACGGGGTGGTGGTCGTGGTCGGCGGAGTGGTCGTCGACGACGTCGGAGGCTCTTCACCTCTCGGCGACGGCGCGCGCCATCCGGGACGTTCTTGCGGGCACCACGCAGCGGAGCACACCTGGCCATCCCCGGAGGCCTCGGCCTCCGGGGCGGCACCGTGCAGTGAGACGAGCGTCAACACTGCCCCGGCGGTGAGCACACCGATATAGGCGATACGTGACATGACACGGATGGTGGCGCGCCCGTACAACACGCCGGGGCAAAAGCACGCCCACGTCACCCACGCGTGAGCGCGACATCCCCCGATCAGGGTTCGATCAGGTCCAGAAGACGGCGATGCCCACGTTCAACACGACCAGCGACGCGGCGGTCGGCATCAACCACGACGGCGCCTTGGGCTTGTTGACGTTGATCGCCACGACCGCCGCGATGGCCACGACGACCAGCAGCTTCACGCCGATCTTGATGTGGTTGTACTGGACCGAGTCGACCAGCGGGTCGATCGCGACCAGCGCGACACCGGTCAGCAGCTGCAACGCCGCGCCGTGCAGCCAGCCCTTGTTGACCGGCGCGTCCTTGCCGGCCCGGGCCTGCAACATGATCATCGCGACGAGCATGCCCATGCCGAGCAGGTGCAGGAACACCAGCAGCAGGCGTACGAACTCCACAGCTTTTCCCTATCGACGTCGAGTGGCCAGGAAACCCCGCACGCCCAGCACCCCGATGACGGTGCCGAACACGAGCGAGGCGATCACCAGCACCAGGTGCACGGTGAAGAAGGCGGTAGGTCCGTCGCTAAACGAACGTGGGTCCTTCCAGATGTTCTTCAGGAACGTGGGCCAGATCACCCACGACCACACTCCGAAAGCCACCAGGAAGAGTGACATCGGGCGCGAGAGCTTCACAGCACCCAGTATCAGACGTGCTGCGTGCAAGCCGCTGAACGGGGGTGGATAGCCTGGGGGCGTGCCCTTCCCCAAACGGCTCATCGTCGCCCTGGTCCTAGCAACGGCCACCGCCGCGTTCGCCGCACCGACGAGCACCGCACAGCAGGCCGCCGGCTCGGCGCAGTGTGCGAACCGCGAGACCCCTCCGCCCCCGGTGGACACGTCCGAGCAGCCGGCCCCCGGCCAGAAGGCCCCGGTCCCGCTGGAAGTGCCGGAGAAGCCCATCGGCGGTGACCGGCTGGGTGAGTGCGGCCTCATCCTGCCGCCGAACTCCGCGCAGCCCCCCAGCGGCATCACCGCCGCCTCGTGGCTGCTCGCGGACATCGACAGCGGCGCGGTCCTCGCCGCGTACGACCCGCACGGCCGTCAGCGCCCCGCGAGCATCATGAAGGTGCTCCTCGCGATGGTCGTCGCCAAGGAACTGCGGGGCGACCTCGTCGTCACCGCCAGCGCGGAAGACACCCAGCAGGAGTGCACCTGCGTGGGTCTGAAGGACGGCGGCCAGTACACGGTCCGCCAGCTGCTCCACGGCCTGCTGCTGACCTCGGGCAACGACGTGGCGCACACCCTCGCCCGCCAGCTCGGCGGCGTCCCGAACGCCCTGCGCAAGATGAACGCCATGGCCAAGGAGCTCGGCGCCCTCGACACCCGCGCCGTCACCCCGTCCGGCCTCGACGGCCCCGGCACCAGCACCTCGGCCTACGACGTGGGCCTGATCTTCCGCGGCGCGATGAAGTACGACGAGTTCGCGCAGGCCATCAAGCTGCCGCAGTCGACGTTCCCGGGCCGCAACGGCGGCACGATCCCGCTGCTCAACGACAACCGCATGCTCCAGAACTACGAGGGCGCGCTGGGCGGCAAGACCGGCTTCACCGACGACTCCCAGCACACCTTCGTAGGCGCCGCGGAACGCAACGGCCGCCGCCTCGTCGTCGTCCTGCTGCGCGGCCAGCAGACCCCGACGCGCATCGACAACCAGGCGGGCAAGCTGCTCGACTACGGCTTCGCCATGGGCCCCGGCGGCGTGGGCAAGCTGGTGGACGGCGCTCCGCAGCCCAAGCAGAACGTGGTCCCGACCCAGAGCACCAACGACAGCACGGACGTGGCGGCCGGCACCGACCCCGAAACGGGACGCCCGACCCCCACCGCGTTCGGCACGGTGGGCCTGCCGATCACCGCGGCGGCCGGACTGGGCCTGGTGGCGGCCCTGCTGCTCTTCGTGCGCAACAAACGCGCCAAGGCAGCCCGAGCCCGCCGACAGGCCGCCCAGGCGGCACAAGGCTTCTGAGGGGCCCTACAGGCACCAAAGAAACGGCCCCGGCAGTGAGACCACCACTGCCGGGGCCGTTTCGCGTGCGGAGCAAACCAGCCGCAGTCGCCAACGCAAGCCGACCACCGTCTCGGCCAGGCGCGCGGTGCCAACCGGACAGCCACCAACGCACCCCAACCACCTACGAAACCTGGCCTGGCGAAGCCGAAGGCGAGCCCGAACGGGCCGATCCCCACCGCCTAGCCGGTTCCACCGCTCTGGGCGATTGGGGCTTGACCTCGAGGGGCGGGATGACAGACCGGCCGGGGCGCTTTACACCCCGGCTTTCGAGGCCGATACGCATCCCGCCAGAGGCTCGAGGTCAAGCCCCAATCGCACCCCACATCTTCGTCCCGACCCGCGCGAGCACCCTCGCAAGGCGACCGAACCCCAGGGACGCGACCAACCCCGCTGGAACAGGAACACGAAGCAGCAAAAGCCGACCCGCAGACGACCTACCGGCGCCGCCACCGCATCCCGAGCACAGCGCCCACCACAGCCCCCGCCCCGACCAACAACGACGGCGAAGGCCCGGACCGCACCGACACCACGGGAGCGATCACCGCGGGCGGCGGAGCCTTGACCACCTCGGGCTCGCGGTTCTCCCGGGCGGTAGCCGTCCAGGCCGTGATGAACAGGATGAACTGCGCCACCAGGTTCGCGAACACGAGCACACCGATCACGGACCCGAACGCGGCCGAGGTGGGCGACTTGGTCGTGAACGACAGGAAGATCGTGGCGGCCTGCTTCAGCACCTCGAACCCGATGGCCGCAGCCAACGCCCCGCGCAACGCCGAACGCCACCCCACGGGCTTGCGCGGCAGCCGAGCCAGCACCCACAGGAACACCATCCAGTTCGCCAGCAGCGACAGGATGATCGTGCCGATCCGCAGCAACACGTGCGCCCACCCGGCTTCGGCGAGCCCCATCCACTCCAGGACCTGCTCGGCGAACCCGGACCCCAAAGCGGTGATGCCGAACGACAGCACGATCGCGAGCCCCAGGCCCACCAACGCCAGCAGGTCGCGCCAGAGCGTGCCGAGGAACGGCAGTTCGCCCTTCGCCTGGCCCCACTGGGCCGTCAGGGCGTCGCGGAGGTTGCTCATCCAGCCGAGGCCGGAGTAGGCGGCGCCGAGCAGGCCGATGATGCCGACGGTGCCCTTGGACTCCAGGGCGGTGTCCACGGCCTCGTTGATCTGCGTGCGCAACTGCTGGTCCGGCACGGCCTCGGCGATGCTGCCGCGCAACGACGTCAGCAGGTCGGGCTGCGACTGGAGCACGAAACCGGCGACCGCGAAGCCGATCATCAGGATCGGTACGAGCGACAGCACGCTGAAGTACGTCACCGCAGCGGCGTGCTGAGTGCCGTATCTCTGGTCGAAGCGCTCATACGCGCGCATGATGTGGTCGAGCCATGCGTACTTCTGCCGCCACTTGTCCACGCATAAGACGCTAATGCACCTGGACTACTCGGGCAGAACAAAGCCGATCTTGTCGTACGTCCGGCGCAACGTGCCGGCCGCGACCTCGCGGGCCCGTTCGGCACCGCGCGCCAGGATCTTGTCCAGCGAGGCCACGTCGTCGAGGTACGTGCGGACGCGCTCCTGCACCGGCGTGACCCAGTCGGTGAAGACCTCGCCGAGGTCCTTCTTCAGGTCGCCGTAGCCCTTGCCGTCGTAGTCCGCGACGAGCGACTCGACCGAACGACCGGTCAGCGCCGAGTAGATCGTCAGCAGGTTCGAGACACCGGGCTTGTTCTCGACGTCGAACAGCACCTCGCGGCCCGTGTCGGTGACGGCCGAGCGGATCTTCTTGGCCGAGCGCTTCGGGTCTTCCAGCAGCTCGACGACGCCGCCGGGCACCGACTTGCTCATCTTCGACGTCGGGTCCTGCAGGTCGAAGATCTTGGCCGTGTCCTTGACGATGTACGCCTCGGGCAGCCGGAACGTCTTGCCGTAGCGCGAGTTGAAGCGCGTCGCGAGGTCGCGGGTCAGCTCCAGGTGCTGGCGCTGGTCCTCGCCGACCGGCACGTAGTGCGCCTGGTACAGCAGGATGTCCGCGGCCTGCAGGATCGGGTACGTGAACAGGCCGACGCCGACGGACTGCTCCTGGCGCGCGGACTTGTCCTTGAACTGCGTCATCCGCGCCGCCTCGCCGAAGCCGGTCATGCACTGCATGACCCAGCCGAGCTGGGCGTGCTCCGGGACGTGTGACTGCACGAACAGGGTCGCCCGGTCCGGGTCGATGCCCAGCGCGAGCAGCTGTGCCGCCGAGACGCGGGTGTTCTGCCTCAGGGTCTTCGGGTCCTGCTCCACGGTGATCGCGTGCAGGTCGACGACGCAGTAGAACGCGTCGTGCGCTTCCTGCAGGGCCACCCACTGCCGCACCGCACCCAGGTAGTTGCCGAGGTGGAACGACCCGGCCGTCGGCTGGATGCCGGACAGGACGCGAGGGCGCTTGACGGGCTCTGCGGGGGCGTTCTCCGTGGACACGGGAGAAATCTTCTCAGACCAGGGTCGATCAGTTCTGCGTGGTGTCTTGCTGACCCAGGTCGATGCGCTGGTTGGCCGCGATGACCGGGGCCGGCTTGCGCCGCTTGACCAGGCCGTACACCAGACCACCGACGCCGGCCGCGACGGCGACCAGGCCCACGGGACCGGCAGCCGTGCCGGTCATGCTGCTCTCGACCGCAGCGCTCACTACAAGACTCATGCCCTGCACTTGCCGAGCCTCCCCATGGCACAGATCCCCCCGGAACGGGTGAACCTCGCTGACTGAATGGCCGCCAAGCTACCGAACACCGGTAGCGTCTCTGCGCGCCGATTCAGACTATCGGTCACTGATGATCGGTTCGCACTCGCCCATATGTCGTAGTCCGCTGACGCGCGTTACGCCCTGCTAGTGATGCCAGGGTCTCAAGCTCACTCACAGTGCGCGCCGACCCGTGTTCGGACCCGGCCATGCGACTGATGGTCTCCTCCATCAACGTGCCGCCGATGTCGTTCGCACCGCCGTTGAGGATCTCCGCGGTGCCCTCGTCGCCGAGCTTCACCCACGAGCACTGGATGTTGTCGACGCGGCCGTGCAACGCCAGGCGTGCGAACGCGTGGACCGCCCGGTTGTCTCGACGACTCGGGCCGGGACGGGCGACGCCCGCCAGGTAGATCGGGGCGTTGCGGTGCACGAACGGCAGCGCGACGAACTCGGTGAGCCCGCCGGTGCGGTCCTGCAGCCGCGCGAGCACGCGGAAGTGCGTGAGCCAGTGGCCGGGGTGGTCGACGTGGCCGTACATCATCGTGCTGGACGAACGAATGCCCAGCTCGTGGGCGGTGCCGACGACGTCGAGCCAGGTCGCGGTCGGCAGTTTGCCCTTGGTGAGCACCCACCGGACGTCGTCGTCGAGGATCTCGGCCGCCGTGCCGGGGATCGTGTCGAGCCCGGCCTCCTTCAGCTCGGTGAGCCACTCGCGGACGCTCACGCCCGCCTTCGCGGCGGCGGAGACGATCTCCATCGGGCTGAACGCGTGCACGTGCATCCCCGGGATGCGCTTCTTGATCGCGCGCACGACGTCGGCGTAGTAGGTCACCGGCAGCTTGGGGTCGATGCCGCCCTGCATGCAGACCTCGGTGGCGCCGTCGTCCCACGCCTCCTGCGCGCGGTCGGCGACCTCCTCCGCGCTCAACCTGAAAGCGTCCGCGTCCCGTTCACGTTGGGCGAACGCGCAGAAGCGGCAGCCGACGTAGCAGACGTTGGAGAAGTTGATGTTGCGGTTGACGACGTACGTGACGTCGTCGCCCACCACCTCGCGGCGCAGGTCGTCGGCGAGCTTCACCATGGTCTCGAGCGCGTCGCCGTCGGCCGTCAGCAGCGCCATCGCGGCGTCGGTGTCGTCGAGCAACGACGCGGGGTCGTTCGCCGCGATCTTCAGTCCACGTTGGACGTCCTCGGAAAGACGTTGGGGCGCAACGGGGATCTTCAGCTCGTCCCAGTCGCCGTAGACCTCGTCGAAGTCACCGCGGCGGTCGCTCGTGCGGCCCTCGGTGTCGATCGCGGTGTTGAGATCCGCGCGCCCGTACGTGTCGAGGCCGCCGTCCGGTTCCTGCCACTCGCGCCCCTCGACGGCAGCGTCCGGGTTCGCGAGGCCGCTTTCCAGTGCCAGCGCGGAAACGTGAGCCGTGAGCCTCGTGTCGATCCACTGCCCGGCCGCCGCGCGGACGTAGCGCGGGTAGACGTTCAGCCTCTCCTGCAAGGAGAAACCGGCCTGCTCGGTGATGTCGGCGAGCTGGTCGACCTGGGGCCACGGCTTCTCGGGGTTCACGTGGTCCGGCGTGATCGGCGAGACGCCGCCCCAGTCGTCGACGCCCGCGCGCAGCATGAGGCCGAACTCGCCGCCCACGAGGTTCGGCGGCGCCTGCACGCTCACCGTCGACGGCATCACCAGGCGGGCGACGGCGATGGTCGCCGCGAGTTCGGTCAGGTCGGCGTCGGGCATGCCGCGCATCGCCGTGTCCGGCTTGGCGCGGAAGTTCTGGATGATGACTTCCTGGATGTGGCCGTACTGCTTCGCGACTTGACGCATCGCGAGCAGCGACTCGGCGCGCTCCGCGATGGTCTCCCCGATGCCGATGAGGATCCCGGTGGTGAACGGGACGTTCACGCGCCCGGCGTCGGTCAGGACGCGCAACCGGACCGCGGGGTCCTTGTCGGGGCTGCCGTAGTGCGGGCCGCCCTTCTCGCTCCACAGCCGCTCGGCCGTGGTCTCCAGCATCATGCCCATGCTGGACGCGACGGGCCGCAGCCGCGTCAGCTCCTCCCAGCTCAGCACGCCGGGGTTGAGGTGCGGCAGCAGGCCGGTCTCCTCGAGCACGGCGATGGCGCTCGCCCGCACGTAGTCCAAAGTGGACTCGTAGCCGCGCGCCTCCAGCCACTCCTTGGCGGCGGGCCAGCGGTCCTCCGGCCGGTCGCCGAGGGTGAACAGCGCTTCCTTGCAGCCCTGCGCGGCACCGGCGCGCGCGATCGCCAGCACCTCGTCGCGTTCCAGGAACGCGGCGGGCACCTTGTGCGGCACGGTCGCGAACGTGCAGTAGTGGCACCGGTCGCGGCACAGCCTGGTCAGCGGGATGAACACCGACCGGCTGTACGTGACCACCCCCGGCCGTCCCTCCGCGAGCAGGTGCGCGTCCCGCACCTTGCCCGCGGCTGTCAGCAGCGCGTCCAGGTCGTCCTCGCGAGCGTGCAACAACACGGCGGCTTCCGTCGCGTCGAGCACGGCACCGTCGGAGGCCCGGCGCAGCGCACGCCTCATGGCCGCCGCGCTCGGACGGGACTGCGGTGGGGTTAGCGAGATGTCCACTGCCACGTCAACGACCTTAGGCCGCTGAAATTCCTGATCACCGCGACCCGGGTGTGGGACATCCCACTGTCAGCGCACGGAGACCAGCAGTTCCGTGTTCCGGTCCAGCGGTGTGCCCAGGGGGTTCGTGCGCGAGTGGATGTCGTTGTAGGTGAACTCGCGGCATAGGCTGGCCAGGGCCGTGTCACTGCGGTCGTCGTAGTCGACCTGGTAAGGCGCGTCGGCTTCGAGCAAGGTCGTGAACAGCGACAACGTGCCGTCACCGTTGTCCGCGATCTCGATGACGCGGGCGTGCTGCGGGTAGTCGACGTGCGCGGCCGTGTTGATCTCCCAGAAGCCGCGGGACGGCGTGTTGTGCCGGTGCGGCGTGATGACGTTGCGGTGCGTGTGGCCGTTGACCCACGCCAGGACGTTCGGGAAGCGGTGCAGCAGGTTCACGAGCGCGTCGCCGGTCATGCGCGGGTCCAGCGGCCGCCGGCGGTCCGGCAGGACGTTGCCCATCGTGCTGCTCGTGTGGTGGCTGAACAGCACGAACAGCTCGTCCGTGACGTTCTGCCGCTGCGGCAGCCCGAGCCAGTCGTAGTAGAGCGAACTGTTGCGCTTGAGGGTCCGCTCGATCCAGTTGAGCTGGTGCAACCCGATGGAGCCCGTGGAGAAGCCTGCGAGGTTCGTGGTGTCCATGCTGATGCCCGTGACACCGGGCGCCATCCGGAACGTGTAGAAGACGTCCACGCCATCGGCGTTGGCGTCCGTGTAACCGTGACCGCCCGTCGGCAAATGCTTGCGCACGAACTCACCGGTGTTGAACAGCCGTCGCCTGCTGTCCGGCGTCACGGTGCGGACGACGCCGCCTCCGGCCAGGATGGCCATCGCTTCCGGGATGGCCGCGGGGTCGTTGAACGCCTTGGCGACCTTGGCGTTCTGCACGGGGTCGCCGAAACCGACGATCTTCTTGCCGCCGGTGTACCAGCTGTCCAGCAGCCCGTCCGGCAGCGCGCCGACGACGCTGTCGTCGTGGTTGCCGATCGTCGAGTACCACGGGATGGTCAGGCCGGGGCTCGTGAAGCTGCGGGCCGCCGCGTCCAACAGGCCGTCGAGCTGTGGGAATCCTGCGGCTTTGTAGTCGTCGGCGCCGCTCAGGCCGGGCTGCCAGAACGTGCTGATGCCCGCGTTCTGCACGCCTTCGTAGCGGCTGTCGCCGGTGTTGGGCGTGATGGTGCCGCCGTTGAGGACCGTGAGGTACCAGTCGAGCTCGACGTTCTCGTGGTTGTCGGTGTTGTCGCCGGTCGTCATGAGGAAGTCGAACGGCCTGCCGGTGAGCGGACCGTTGCGGACCGCGTTGACCCTCCGCACGAGGCTCGTCGAGCCCTGCGTCGTGAGCGCTTCCTGCGGCCGGTGCGCGCTGGACCCCATGATCGGGTGCAGGTACTCGAACCGGAGCGGGCTCTGGGCGTCGCAGATGTGCATGTCGCTGAACTGCACGAAGCTGGTCAACGCACTGCGCCGGGCCTCGCGGTTCACCTTGGCCGTGACGAGATCGTTCCGGACGACCGCCGGCCAGCCAGGCCCTGCCTGCAGTCGGCGATAACCGCTGGTGCCGATGGGTGTGGCCGTCGTGTCGAGCGTGGTGCCCGTCGTGTCCGCAAACGCTTGGCCCGGGAGCAACGGCACGCCCGCCGCGCCCACACCCATCGCCATCAGGAAAGACCGTCGCCGCAGCCCTGCCATGCCGCCCCCTCGATTCGAGTACTGAATCGTCTTCATATTCGGGGAACGGGCAGGGTGAATCGAGCCGTCAGGTGGGCGACGGGAGCGATAAAGGCTGGTCGGGCTGGATCACACGGAGTAGGTGCAACGGGCACCTCGCGGTTGACGTTGAAGCGTGGTTGCCCAACACAGGGGGTGTGTCTTGGACGATGGTTTTCTGCCCGAGCCGAACGACAGGCGCGAGTACAGGAGCCCTGAGGAGGAGTCGGACCGCAACGACCTGATCGCGATCATCGCGATCGTGGTCGGCGCGCTCGTCCTGATCCTCTGCATCCCCTTCGCCCCGAAAGCGCTCAAGGTCGCCTTCGCCGCCGGCCCGGCCGGCACATACGTGGTCGGCGACCTGCCGGAATGCTCCTCGACCCGCTGCTACACCCGCACCGGAACGTTCACCAGCGACGACGGCACGGTGAAGCGCACCGGCGTGCACGTGCGCAGCGGCATGCCGCTGGGCCTGAAGAAGGGCGACACGATCCGCGCGTTCGACATCGGCGCGCCCGGTGAGGTGTTCACGGACCAGGGACAGAACGGGTACCCGGCCGGGGTGCCGCTCATCGGCGGACTGCTGGCGCTCGGCGCGGCCGGGTTCGGGATTCAGCACCTGTGGGCGACGCGCCGCCGCCCTCAGTCGGAGTAGGTGACCGTCACGGGAGCGTGGTCCGACCAGCGTTCGGCGTAGGTCGCGGCCCGCTCCACCACCGCGGTCTGCGCACGAGCCAAGAGCCCGTCCGTCGCCACCTGGTAGTCGATGCGCCATCCGGAGTCGTTGTCGAACGCCTTGCCGCGGTACGACCACCACGAGTACGGACCGGTGACGTCGGGGTGCAGCGCGCGCATCACGTCGTGGTAGCCCGACGCGAAGACGGAGGTCATCCACTCCCGCTCGTACGGCAGGAAGCCGGACTCCTTCTGGTTCGTCTTCCAGTTCTTCAGGTCTGCCTGCTGGTGCGCGATGTTCCAGTCACCACACACGAGCACCTCACGGCCCGATACGGCCGCCTTCTCTCGCAGCGAGACGAGGTACGGGAGGAAGGCCGCCATGAAGCGGTCCTTCTCGTCCTGCTTCGCGGTGCCCACGTCGCCGGACGGCAGGTACAGGGACGCGACGACGACGCCGGGGAGTTCGATCTCCACGTAGCGGCCGCTCGACTCGAACTCGGCGGTGCCGAAGCCCACCCGCACCGAGGTCGGTTCTACGCGCGAGAGGATGCCCACGCCCGCACGGCCCTTCAGGACCGAGGGGGCGTACACGCCGTGCCAGCCGTCGGGTGAGTGGACTTCAGGAGTCAGTTCGGCCGGTTCCGCGCGGACCTCTTGGAGGCACACGACGTCCGCGGAGGAAGTCGCGAGCCACTCGAGGTAGCCCTTCTTCGCGGCGGCGCGCAGGCCGTTGACGTTGACCGTGGAGACCGTGAGCACGACGGAGGAGCCTACTTGGAGGCCAGGCCCCAGGGCTTCGGGTACTCGGCGTTGCAGCCGGCGCAGTGCGCGGTGAGGTCGAGGTAGCCGACGATGGTGGCCATCTCGTCACGCGGCAGGGCGAGTTGGCGCTGGCCGTCGATCTCCGTGTAGAGGCCCTGCCACTCCGGGTCGCACGAGCACTGGGTGACGCCCCTGCCTCTGCCCCACCGAAACACGTTCCTCAGCATGCCCGCAAGTTTGCCACACGCCACCGAAGTCGTTCACCGTTGCAAAGGCGGACTTCGGCGAGAACGAAACATCAAAGACACACCATTGATCGTGCGGGTATTGATCGGGCATGTTTTCGACGGGCCCAGAAAAACCCCGAAGCACAAAGCACCAAGGAGAAGACAATGAACGCGATCAAGGGTGTTCTCGCCGGTCTCGCCGCCACCGCCGTGCTGTTCGGTGGTGCCGCGCAGGCGTTCGCGGCTCCGGCCACCGAGGTCTCGGCCCAGGCCACCGCGGACGTGACCGGCAAGGTCGTCGCGGTCGTCCACGGCAAGTCCATCAAGGTGAAGGTCAACGCCTCCACCACGCTGGACGTGGACTACGACCTCGCCACGGCCATCTCCGGCGAGCTGAAGGTCGGCGCGAACGTCGACGTCAAGGGGATCAAGCTGGGCGGCAAGGTCATCGCGCTGGGCATCATCGTCCTCAAGTGAGTGCGCGGGAAAAGGCCGGCGCCGCCCTCACGCGCCGGCCTTTTCCAAAGCCGCGGCCAGATCTCGGCGGCCGGAGATTCCCAATTTGCGGTAGGCGCGGGTCAAATGCAGTTCGACGGCTCGCGGTGTCACGAACAGTTCGGCCGCGATCTGCCGGTTCGTCAGGCCGTACACGGCGCGGCGCACGATGTGTTCTTCCTGCGCGGTGAGCGTCGAACCCGACGGCACGCGCGCCGGACGGCCACCCGCCGCGCGCAGTTCGCGGGAGGCGAGCCCCATCAACGAGATCGCGCCGCACCGCTTCGCCACGTCGTGGCCCTGCCGCAACGCCGCCAGCGCCTCCGGCCGGCGCCCGGCGCCCCGCAGGCCCACGCCCCAGTCGACCAGCGCCCGCGCCAGTTCCAGCCGCGCCGGGGTGTCGCGCAGCACGACCACGGCCTCCTCCAGCAACTCCAGGTCGTCGGCCACCACACCGGCGACCCGCGCCGCGACGCCGACGGGTACGGCAAGCCCCCATTCGCGCGCCACTTCGAGTTCCTGGAACGCCAGGAACGAGGCTTGTTCCTTCTCCCCCAACGCCATGTGGGCCAGCGCCGCGTGCGAACGCCACGGCTGCAACGACGGATTGCGCGCGCCGCGCCGTTCCATCCGTTGCCCGCACACGAGGTGGTCGCGCAGAGCGGAAACCGGGTCGCCCAACGCCATGTGCAGGCGGCCACGTTGGTGCAGAAGCGTGTTGTAGTGCGAGTACTCGGGCAGGTCGCCGTCCAGCGACCGTTCGCGCAGCAGCGATGACGCCGACGCCGTGTCGCCCGTGTCGACCCACGCGCCGACTAGCCCCGCCACGCCGACCACCACGTTGTCGTCCTGGTGCGCCCCAAGGGAATCCAGCCGCGCCAACGACGCGAGCCCGAGCCGCTCCGCGGTCCCCAAGGACCCCAGCCGGCGCGCCACGTGACACCGCAGCCCCTGCACCAGCGCGGAACACACGCCCAGATCGCGTTCGGACGTCACCCGCAACGCCTCGTCGCACTGCCGGTCCGCCAGCTCGTACTCGTCGATCCCGACCAGCGCCACGATCATGTGCGCGAACGAGAACTGGTCGATCAGGTCGCGCCCGAGCCGCACCGGCAACGCGGCGTGCACCCGGCGGCGCGTCTCCCCTGGGTTCGCCCCGATCGTCGCGCCGCGGTAGGCGAGCACCGTGTTGAGGAACCGCGCGTTGCGCGCCGAGGTCATCCGCGACCCCACCAGCCGGGCGATCCGCGTCTCCACCTCGCCGGAGAAGAACGACTCCTCCATCCCCAGCGACAACGCGTACAGGTCCAGCCGCTGGGCCAGGTCCGGGTCCACACCGGACACCCTGGCGATCACCGACTCGACCTTCGCGACCGCGTCCCGGTACAGCCGCCGCCCGGCCAGGTCGTAGGCGAGCAGCAACGCCATCCGCCCCTCGGCCGGCACGTCCATCGACGCCCCGGCGGCCTTCGTCAGCGACGCGCGGGCGGCACCGGGATCGACCAGCGACTGCGCCTCCGACAGCTCGACCAGCACCTCGCCGCGCAGGTCGTCCGGCAACGGCTCGCGCAACAACCGGCGCAGGCAGGCGATCGCTCTGTCCGAAGTGGACCGGCGGGCCACCGACAGCAGCACGTCCCGCACCCACTCCTCGCCCAGGGGCGCAGCGCACAGCAGGTGCACAGCGATCTCTTCGGCAGAAGCCTGGTCGTGGTGCTGAAACCGCGCTGCGCGCGCGTGGATCGCCGCACGGTCCAACGCGGTCGTGCTCTGCGCAAGGGTCGACATCACCATCGGCACGCCCGCGAACCCGATGCCTCCCAGCACCCGCGACGCCTCGGCGGCCTCTTCCGGCACCAACCGCGCGGCCGCGCCCGCCAACGCCAGGTCGGCCTCGCCGAGCACCGCGAACGA
This sequence comes from Lentzea sp. NBRC 102530, assembly GCF_030269365.1. Taxonomy (GTDB): domain Bacteria; phylum Actinomycetota; class Actinomycetes; order Mycobacteriales; family Pseudonocardiaceae; genus Lentzea. The sequence continues at coordinate 240,990 of NZ_BSTF01000012.1, read as the reverse complement.
CCGCGCCAGCGCCACCACGTCAGGTCCGGCCGCTCCCAACCGAGCGACCAGCTCTCCGGCCCGTTCACCGAGGTCACGAGGTCTCAGTCCGAGCAGGAAGGGGTTGCCCGCGGTCGCCACCCGCCAGTCCGTGACGACGTCGTCCGGCACCTGGGCCGAGAACAACGTCCGCAGGAACCGGCCACACGAGAGCTGGTCGAGCCCGCGCAACCGAACGCGCACGGCGTCCCCGACCACCTCACGGAGCAATGGCGGCTCATCGACGAGACCGCGCGTCACCACCATCACGACCGGCAGTTCGCCAAGACGGCGCCGCAGGTAGGAGAGGAACTGCAACGACGACTCGTCGGCGAACTCGGCGTCGTCCACCGCCAGCAGCACCGGCGAGTCGGCGGAGAGCTCGCGGACCAGCCGATGCACGCGGTGCAACGCGGCCTGGTCGGCGCCCCCGGCGAGGATCTCGTCGGCCTCGCTCTCGAAGAGCTGCGCGAGCACGCCGAACCGGAACCCGGACTCGGAGCCGGAGCACTGCGCGCGGAACACCGAGAAGCCCAGCTCACGGGCCATCCGCACGGTCTCGGTCAGCACCGCGGTCTTGCCGAGGCCCACCCGGCCCTCGACGCACACGACCGCCGGGGCGTTCCCCAGCGCCTCGCGCACCACCGCGAGTTCACGTCTGCGGTCAGACACCACCGCCACGGGATACGTCCCTTCGCCGCACGCACTGCGAACACGTGGCGGCGTGTTCCGGCTGCCCGCGCTAGGCCAGCCGGATCAATCCTAAAGAGGGCCGCCCCGGACAGGAAAGGCCTTTCCGGACCGGGAAATCCCTGGAATTTTCGCTACTTGCAGGTGGAATCGCTGGTCAGCGCCGTGAAGGACTGGCTCACCCAGCGCCGGTCGCTCAGCATCCGGTAGCCGTTCTCGACGCGCCCCTGGGCGTCGGCCACGGCGTCGCGCGGCATCGTCGACACGATCGGCTGCATGTCACCGGGGCCGGAGCGGACGTTGAGGATGTCCGCGGTCACCGTGATCTTGCAGATCCCCGGCGACGTGTCGCTGCCCATCGGCTTGCCGCCGTTCACCGCGTACATCACGCCGGCGACGCCGAGCACCCCGATGACGATCATTCCCCGAACCGGCACACCGAACATCGCGAACGCCTCCACCTGACACAAGCCCTGGATCAGCAGATATAGCGGCTGCGAGACCTGTGTGGACGGCTCGGCGCGGCAACCACCCGCAAGAGGAACCGACCGGGTGATGCGCCACGAAAAAGGCCACCCCGGCGTAACCGGGGTGGCCTTCTCGCGAGAATCAGGCGATCAGAAGGACGCCATCTTCTTCTTGAGGTTCTCGTCCAGCGCGGCGAGGAAGTCCTCGGTGGTCAGCCAGGCCTGGTCCTTGCTGATCAGCAGGGCCAGGTCCTTGGTCATCTGACCGGCCTCGACGGTCTCGATGACGACCTCTTCGAGGGCCTCGGCGAAGCGGACCACCTCGGGGGTGTTGTCCAGCTTGCCGCGGTGCATGAGGCCACGGGTCCACGCGTAGATCGACGCGATGGGGTTCGTGGAGGTCGGCTTGCCGGCCTGGTGCTGGCGGAAGTGACGCGTCACGGTGCCGTGCGCGGCCTCGGCCTCGACCGTCTTGCCGTCCGGCGTCATCAGGACCGACGTCATGAGGCCGAGCGAGCCGAAGCCCTGCGCGACCGTGTCGGACTGGACGTCACCGTCGTAGTTCTTGCACGCCCAGACGTAGCCGCCCTCCCACTTCATGGCCGCGGCGACCATGTCGTCGATGAGGCGGTGCTCGTAGGTGAGGCCCTTGGCGTCGAACTCCGCCTTGAACTCCTCGTCGAACACGCGCTGGAAGATGTCCTTGAAGGCGCCGTCGTAGGCCTTCAGGATCGTGTTCTTCGTCGACATGTAGACGGGGTAGCCCCGCTGCAGGCCGTAGGAGAACGAGGCGCGGGCGAAGTCCTCGATGGACTTGTTGTAGTTGTACATGCCCATCGCCACACCGCCCTCCGCCGGGAACTCGGTGACGACGTGCTCGATCGGGTCCGAGCCGTCCTCCGGCTGGAACGTGATCGTGAGCTTGCCGGCGCCGGGCACCTTGAAGTTGGTGGCCTTGTACTGGTCACCGTGGGCGTGACGGCCGATGATGATCGGCTTCGTCCAGCCCGGGACCAGCCGCGGGACGTTGGAGATGATGATCGGCTCGCGGAAGACGACACCGCCGAGGATGTTGCGGATCGTGCCGTTCGGCGAGACCCACATCTTCTTGAGGCCGAACTCCTCGACGCGCGCCTCGTCCGGCGTGATCGTGGCGCACTTGACGCCGACGCCGTGCTTCTTGATGGCGTTCGCGGCGTCGATCGTGACCTGGTCGTCCGTGGCGTCCCGGTGCTCGATGCCCAGGTCGTAGTACTCCAGAGTGACGTCCAGGTACGGGTGGATCAGCTTGTCCTTGATGAACTGCCAGATGATCCGGGTCATCTCGTCGCCGTCGAGTTCGACGACGGTGCCCTGAACCTTGATCTTGCCCATAACCCTGGGCGCTCCTCTCGCGACGATGCAAGCAAGACAAGCGTACTGGTAAACCGTCCTCCCGCGCCTGCGACCCTGGTTACACCGATTCAGGGTTGCGGTCGGTCGACCGGCTCACGTGCTCCCACTTGTCGATTTCCGCATTCCGTGCCTGGTCTGCCAGGCGCACCATATCCACCGCGTCGCTGCCCAGCAGCAGACACAGGGGCGGCTCGTCCATGGCTACCACGTCGAGCATGACCTTCGCCGCCTTGGCTGGATCGCCGGGCATGTTGCCGTCCGCGCCGCGGACCATGCCCAGCAGTACCCCGACAGTCGGAACGTAGTCCGGTCCGTGCTCGGTCACCACCAGAGAGCTGCCGGTCCAGTCCGTCTGCATGCCGCCGAGCTCGATCAGCGTCGAGCGGACCCCGAACGGCGCGCACTCCGCGGCCAGCGTCTCGTTGAACCCGCGCAGCGCGAACTTCGACATCACGTACGGCCCGAGCCCGCCGCCGAGCGCGGTGTGGCCCGCGGTCGAACCGGCGTGCAGGAAGTGCCCGGAGCGTTGCGCGCGCAGCACCGGCAACGCGGCGCGGGTGACGTTGACCGCGCCCCACAGGTTGACCTCGAACTGGTCGCGGAAGTCCTCCTCGGAGCACTCCTCGATCGACGTCACGCGGCCCGCTCCGGCGTTGTTGAACACCACGTCGAGCCGGCCGAACTCGCGCACCGCGGTCGCCACGGCCTCCCTCGCCTGATCCGCGTTTCTCACGTCGAGTGCAACAGATCTGACCCGGTCGCCGTGTTGAGAGACGAGGTCGTCGAGATCGCGCGGGTTGCGGGCGGTGGCGACGACCTGGTGCCCGGCGGCGAGAACGGCCTCCGCGGTCTTGCGGCCGACGCCACGCGAACTGCCGGTGATGAGCCAAACCTGTGCCATGTCCGTGCTCCTTTGGAACGAGATGGTTGTCCGGACATATGGAGTTCCGGCACGGGCACCTGATACCGGCGACTACTGTTTTCACCGACGGGTGATCACTAGAAGGGGCGTAAGTGTCAACTGGGCCAACACATGCGATGAGTGGACTGCTCGCCTGGAGCGCCGTCACCGCACTCGCGTCGAGTCACCCGATCGGCCAGCTCTCGCCGCAGAGCTGGGCAGTCGGAGCAGTTCTCGCCACTGGAGCAGCACTTCTGCCCGACCTCGACCACCCCGGTTCGACCATCTCGCGCACGTTCGGAGCACTCAGCGGCGGGCTGTCCGCGGGCATCAACGCGTTGAGCAGCTTCGTTTACCGGACGACACGGCTGAAACGAGATTCCAAGCGAGACGGCGGACATCGCGGTCTCACACACACGCTCGTCTTCGCGTTGTTCGCCGCCGTCTTCACCGCCGCGGTCGTGCAGAACAGCCAGAAGTGGGCGCTGCCGGTGCTCATGTTCGTGTTCGCCGGTCTCGCGGTGCGCGGCATCATGAACGACTGGTGCCCCAAGCAGGACGCGTTGTGGATCACCGTGGTCTCGGGCGGCATCACCTGGGCGATGATCGCGTGGACCTCGCAGACCGACGCCTCCGCGGCGGCGTGCGGGATCGCGGTCGGCATCGGCTGCTTCGCGCACTACGTCGGGGACGCGATCACCGAGCAGGGCTGCCCGATCCTGTGGCCGATCCCGATCATGGGCAAGACCTGGTACCCGGTCGCGCCGCCGAAGATCATGCGGATGAAGACCGGTGGGGTCGTCGAGATGGCGGTCGTCGGTCCGATCGTGACGGTCCTCTCGATCTGGCTGGGGCTCGCGGCGTTGCAGGCGACGGGCGCGCTGCCGTTCCTGAGCTGGGTCGACCTGCTTCCGATCTAGTTCATCCGCCGTCCACCTCCGGCTCACCCGATCGCTCTAGCCTCCACGGACCCAGATCCGGTGCGTGGAGGTCAGCCGTGTCCGAAGTAGCCCGCAGGCGGTTCCTGCAGGGAGCCGGCGTGCTCGGTGTGGCGGGTGCGCTCGGCACCGGGACCGCGTCGGCTTCGAATGGGCGCTACCACTGGCTTTCCGGCGACCACCACACGCACACGCAGTACTCGTACGACGGCATGTACACCGTCGAGCAGCAGATCCGCGGCGCGTTGCGGCACGGCACGGACTGGCTCGTGGTGACCGACCACGGGCACGCGTCGCACGAGGCGCACTCCGTCGAGGCGACCGCCGCCGACCTGCGGCGCGCACGCGGGAAGTTCCCGCAACTGCTGCTGTGGCACGGCATGGAGTGGAACGTCCCCGGCGCCGAGCACGCCACGGTGTTCTTCGAGGACTGCCGGGACGAGGCCGGCGTGCTGCGCGACTTCGAGCGGCAGTTCGACTGGCGGCTCAACGGGCAGGAGGCGTCGAGCCCGGCCAACGAGCGCAAGGCGCTGGACGCGATCCGGTTCCTCCAGACCAAGATCCGCAACGGCACGATGAAGTCCGCGCTGGTGTTCGTGAACCACCCGATGCGCAACGGCCGGGTGGCGCCGCACGAGTTGCGGAGCATGCGCGACCTGGCACCCGACATCGTTGTCGGCATGGAGGGCGCGCCCGGTGCACAGGGCGACGGGGACCCGTTGCGCGGGCCCGGCGGTCATCGCGGCGGGTACGCGAACAGCCCCGGCGCGAACTCCTACGCGCCCTACCCGCCCGAGGCCTACCGGACCTACGGCGGCTTCGACTGGATGACGGCGAAGGTCGGCGGTGTGTGGGACGCGCTGCTGGCCGAGGGGCTCGGCTGGTGGATCACGTCGAACTCCGACTCGCACTTCAACTCGCGCGACACGATCGTCCGCGTGCCGGAGCCCGGCGACCAGTTCGACCTGACCGGCAAGCACCTCGATCCCGTTGCCGGTGCCGTGCCCCAGGTGTTGCCGCCGTACGTCGACTTCTTCCCGTGCGAGTTCTCGCGAACCGTCGTCGGCGCGACCCGGCGCACGCGCGGTGCCGTGATGGAGGGCCTGCGCGCCGGACGGGCGTGGGTGTCGCACGGCGGACTCGTCGATGATCTCCGGTTCGACGTTTACGCATCCGGCGGAACCGAGACTATGGGCGGCCGTCTGCGCGTGCGCCGCGGTGCGGACGTGACCGTGCTGGTCAAGGCACGTCTCGCGACCCGGCCCAACAGCGCCGGATTCATCCCCAGGTTGCGCCGTTTGGACCTCATCAAGGGCGCTGTTACCGGACGATCATCATCTGAAACGTTGGCCACGCCACATGTGAAGGTCGAGCGATCCTACGAGCCGCGCTGGCACTATGCGGTCTTCACGCACACGTTCCGCAACGTCCGGGAGCCCTTTTTCGTCCGGTTGCGCGGAACCGACGGCAACCGCGGCGCGTTCGAACCGCAGGCGGACACACCCGGAGCCGCGAACCCGTGGGAGGACCTGTGGTGCTACACCAACCCGATCTTCGTGGAGGTCAGGTGACCAGCACCTTCGTCGGCATCGACGCCGGCTACGAGAACCGCTGGGAAGCGGAGAAGATCGCGATCGAGCTGCACGACACCGTGCTGACCACGGCCCGAACGGTCGTGGTGCACGAGGTCGAGGGCCACTACGCGATGTCCTTCCTGCTGCCGGTCCCCCCGTCCGACGCAGTGGTGAACTCACTGGTCGCACAGGGTTTCGGCGTCGCCGTGCGCGGTGCGTCCTCAGCCCGTCAGGTAGGCCCGGAGACGCTGCGAGTAGGTGCCTCCACTGCTGCTGAGGCACACCAGTACCGCCGCGAGGGGCGCGCTCTTCGCTATCAGGGCCAACGGTCGTTGCGCGGCCGTCACGGCGTGTCGGACATCCTCGCGTTCACGGCCATAGAAGCCGTTCTGCCGCGCGGAACCCACACCGTCGACACGCGCGGGAACCTCACGCCGTTCTTCCGGGACGGCAAGTTGGTGCTGGTCATCGACTAAGTTCGCGGGCGTGCGTGACATCGCTGTCTTCAGTGGTTCTGCCCATCCCTCACTCGCCGCCGAGATCTGTGGTCACCTCGGCGTCGAGCTCTCCCCCAGCCGGCTGACGCGCTTCGCCAACGACTGCCTCGAGGTGCAGTTGCAGGCGAACTGCCGTGAGCGGGACGTGTTCCTGATCCAGCCGCTCGTGCCGCCGGTGCAGGAACACCTCGTCGAACTCCTGCTGATGCTCGACGCCGCCCGCGGCGCCTCCGCCGCGCGCACGACCGTCGTCCTGCCGCACTACGCGTACGCGCGGTCGGACAAGAAGGACGCGCCCCGGATCTCGATCGGCGGCCGCCTGGTCGCCGACCTGATGGTGGCCGCGGGCGCCTCGCGGGTGCTCGCGATGACGTTGCACTCGCCGCAGGTGCACGGGTTCTTCTCGGTGCCCGTCGACCACCTGCACGCGTTGCGCGAACTGGCCGCGCACTTCTCGCGGCACGACCTGTCGAACACCGTCGTGGTGTCGCCGGACCTCGGCAACGCCAAGGAGGCCGCGCACTTCGCGCGCATCCTCGGGCTGCCGGTCGCGGCCGGCGCCAAGCAGCGGTTCGCCGACGACAAGGTGCAGATCTCGACGGTCATCGGTGACGTGGCGGGACGCGACGTGATCGTGCTGGACGACGAGATCGCCAAGGGCTCGACGGTGATCGAACTGCTGGACAAGCTGCGGGAACGCGGCGCCGGGTCGATCCGGGTCGCGTGCACGCACGGGCTGTTCTCGTCCGGGGCGCTCGACCGGTTGCAGGCGTTCGACGACGTGCTGGAGATCGTCGCGACCAACACCGTGCCGATCCCCGACGAGAAGGCCGTGCCGAAGCTGAAGGTGCTGTCGATCGCGCCGGCGATGGCCGAGGCGATGCGGCGGATCAACGTCGGCGAGTCGGTGTCGACCCTGTTCGAGGCCCCGTAACTACTTGAGGTGCGCGAGTGCCCTGATCAGCCGGTCACCGACGTCGGCAGGTCCGGGCATCTTGCGCACCACGGCCCGTTGGTGCGCGAGGCCGTGCAGGCCCAGCCACAACGCCACGGCGTCGCCGTAGAGGTCGTCACTGCCGTGCGCGATGCCTTCTTCTACGCACGCGCCCAACACTTCCACCAGCAGCGTGAACGCCTCCACGCCCAACGCGTCGAGGTCGGCGTCGGTGATCGAGGTGTCCTCGGTCGACGGCGTCCACAGGCCGCCGAACATGATCCGGTAGCGCTGCGGGTGCACGCGCGCGAAGTCCAGATAGGCGTTGCAGACCGCGAACAGCCGAGCGCGCGCGCCTTGCGGTGCGTTGTCGCCGGCTTCCTTCAGTGCCGCGGTGAGCGCGTCCATCTCCTGCTGCACGACGGCCAGCATGATCGACGGCTGGTCGGCGAAGTGCGGGTAGATCGACGGGGCCGCGATGCCCGCCTTGCGCGCGACCGAGCGGAGGGTGACCGCGCGTTCGTCGCCGCCCTCGTCCAGCAGCGCGACGGCCGCCGCGATGATCTCGTCCCGCAGTTTCCCGCCCTCGCCCCGGCGGTTGCGCCTGCGTGGTTCCGTGTTCGTCACGGCCGTAACCATACACCTGAAAGTTTATGGCTGTTAGGTCTTGCGGTCGTGAACTTACGGGCGTTAGCTTATGTCCGTAAGCACAACCGGAGCCCCACCGAGGAGCCACGAGATGAACGCCACGACCGCCGCCACCCGCGCCACCGAGATCGTCCTGCCGGGCGTGGTCGGCACCGACGGCCTGCACGTCCGGACCCGCGACCTGCCGGCGCCGGGCGAGGGCCAGGTCGTCCTGCGCATGGAGGCCACCGGCGTCTCGTTCGCCGAGCAGCAGATGCGCCTGGGCAAGTACTACGACCAGCCGCCGTTCCCGTTCGTGCCCGGTTACGACCTGGTCGGCACGGTCGTCGCCGCGGGACCGGGCGTGGACCGCGACCTGCGGGGGCACCGGTTCGCCGTGGTCACCAAGATCGGCGCGTGGGCGAGCCACCTGATCGTCGAGGCCGCCGACCTGGTCCCCGTGCCGGACGGCGTGGACTCCGCCGCCGCCGAGACCGTGGCGGTCAACGGCGTCACGGCCTGGCAGATGCTGTACCGCACCGCGAAGGTCAAGCGCGGCGACACGATCGTCGTGCTCGGCGCGAACGGCGGCGTCGGCTCGACGCTGGTGCAACTCGCTCGCCACGCGGGGATCAAGGTCATCGGCACGGCGGCGGAGCGCCACCACGACGCGGTGCGCGCGCTCGGCGCCGTTCCGGTCGACTACCGCGACCCGAACATGTACGCCCGCATCCGCGAGCTGGCGCCCGAGGGCGTGGACGCCGTGTTCGACCACGTCGGCGGCCCCGGCCTGCACGAGTCGTGGCGGTTGGTGCGCCAGGGCGGCGCGCTGGTCAACTACGGCTCGGCGGCGACCAAGGACGAGGCCGGCAGCGGCACGCTGGCGGTGCTCAAGCTGTTCGGTCAGCTGATGGTCTGGAACCTGCTGCCCAACGGCAAGCGCGCGGGCTTCTACAACTTCTGGGCCGGCAAGCGTTTCCGCCGCGCCGCGTTCCGGGCTCGCCTCGCCGAGGACCTCACGCAGGTGTTGCAGCTGGTCAAGGCCGGTGTGCTGACCGCGCAGATCGCCGCGCGCATCCCGTTGTCCGAGGCGGGTTCGGCGCTCGCGCTGGCCGAGTCGCGCACGGTACTGGGCAAGGTCGTCATCGTCCCGGAGCCGTGACCGGGCCCGCCTGCCGCCAGGCGATCGTGGCGGCGGCGACCGCCCTGATCGACGCGGAGCACGCCGTGACGCTGCGGGCCGTGTCCCGCGCGGCCCGGGTGCCGACTTCCTCGATCTACCAGCAGTTCCCCGACGTTCCGGCGATCCTGCTCGCCGTCTGCGAAGAGGCCTTCCGCGACCTCGAAGCCGCCGTTCTCGGCGCACCCGACGTCTACGCCGCCGGCCTCGCCTATCTCGACTTCGCCGTCCTGCACCCCCGCCGCTACCGCGTGATGTTCGGGGCGGCCGACCTCTCCGCCGCGGCGTTGCGGCTGTTCACCAGGGTCCTCCCCGACCCGGACCGCGCCCTCACGTTCTGGCTGGGCCTGCACGGCCTCGCCGACCAGCGCGCCTCGATCCGCCGCTCGCCGCAGTTCACGGTCATCGCACCACGCCTGATCCACTCCCTCGTCTGCCAGGAGTCACCATGAACGCCACCGCTGTCCGCGCCACCACCGTCGCGTCCGCCGAGGTCGACAACCGCGTCGCCTACCTGGGTTTCGCGTTCGCCTACGTCTTCGGCCACGGCGCCGCGCTGCTGTCGAAGTCCGGCGCGGTCCTGATGCCGTCGTGGCTGCCGATCGCGTTGCTGGCCACCGGCCTGATCGCCGGCACCGCCTTCGCCATGTCGTCGTCGTTGCGAGCGCAGAAAGCCGCCACGGAGGCACGCCGACGAGCCGAGAAGCTCGTGGGCACGGCCTGGATCACCGGCTTCGCCGCGCTGGCGTTAGCGGTGACGGGCCTGAGCACGGTGTTCGACCAGCCCGAACTCCAGACCGTGCTGTGGCCCGCCGGCTCGACCATCGTCGTCGGCCTGATCTACATCGCCGAGGGCGCGATCCGCGGCAACGCCCTGCACCACAACCTGGGCACCTGGCTGATGCTGGTCGCCGCCGCGACGCTGTTCGTGCCCGGTGCCGGGTTCTTCGGGGTGCTGGCCGTGCTGGGCGGCGGCGCGTACCTCGTGGCGGCGCTGCTTGAGCGTCGACGCCTTGCCGCTTAAAGCTTCTAAAGCTGCACTCGCACCGTGACACGGCCCTTGTCGTCACGGTGCGATGTCGCGTGTCCGGTCCGTTGCGTGCCATCGAGTTCGAGCGTGAGCGGACCACCCTCGCCGTTGAAGTTGCGCCACCACGACTTCGCGTCCGGCATCATCACCTTGATGTCGACGGTGTCACCCTTGCGTTGGTAGCCAACGGGTGTGCTGAACGTGCGACCCGACTTGCGGCCCGTGTAGGACACGACGGTGATCCCCTTGCGCACGAGCCTTCCGACGAGCGGCGCGTCGCGCAGGCCGACGACCAGCTTGTTGACGCGGTTCACGATCGGGCTTCCGAAGTTCATGGCTCCGACCGTAGCCTCGTAAGTGGAGAACCCCCTCCACTTGGCCCGAAGTGAGAAGAAGTGACCGCCGAACCGTCTCAGATGCGGGCAGACGCCCGCGAGAACCGGGCACGCGTGCTGGCCGTCGCCCGCGACCTGTTCGCCGAACGCGGGCTGGAGGTGCCGATGGCCGCGATCGCCCGGCGCGCCCAGGTCGGCGTCGCGACGTTGTACCGGCGCTTTCCCACCAAGGAATCGCTGGTCATGGAGGCCTTCGCGGAGCAGTTCGCGGTGTGCCAGGCCGTCATCGACGAGGCGTTGCAGGACCCCGACCCGTGGCGGGGTTTTTCCACCGTGATCGAGAAGGTTTGTTTGTTGCAGGCGTCTGACCGTGGGTTCACCGCGGCGTTCACGGCGTCGTTCCCCGAACTGCACTCCGAGGTGCGTGACCGCACGTGGGCGGACTTCAGCGCGTTGGTGCAACGCGCGAAGGACAGCGGCTCGTTGCGCGCGGACTTCTCGCCGCACGACCTGACGCTGGTGCTGCTGGCCAACGCCGGGTTGTCCGGCGTGCCGGTGGAAACAGCGATGGCCGCGTCCCGCCGGCTGGTCGCGTACCTGCTGGAGTCGTTCCGCAGTGGCACGGACGCTCTGCCGCCGCCCGTGCCACTGAGTTTGGACCTGGTGCTCTCCTAGCCCGGATGCGCGCCGACGGTGTCGCGAATCATCGCGCCGAGGTCCGCCGAGCCCGAGCGCGCGCAGTGGGCGCAGCAGAAGAACTTGCCCTCCACCTCCACGCCGTGCCCGATCACCCGGCAGTCGCAGTGCTCGCAGCGCGGCGCGAGCCGTTGGATCGCGCACTCGAAGCTGTCGAACGTGTGCACGCCGCCGCCGACGGTGCGCACCTCGAAGGCCATCCAGTACTCGTTGCCACAGACGTCACAGGTCGCCATGCGCGGAAGACTGCGGCAGGTCAGGCGGGTCGGCAACTCGAACGTCGAGCCGCGCGACGAGCGTCTTCGGGGCGATCACCCGATAGGCGTCCTCGACGAGGTCCGCGATGACGTCCCAGTCGGTGGGCACGTCCAGGTACACGCCGAGCCAGCCGCGGTGGCCGACGTAGGGCGGGCGGAAGTAGCGGGCCGGCGCCTGGGCGACGAGGGTTTCCTGGACGCCGGGGTGTGCGGCGCACCAGAACGCGCTGCGGTCGTCGTGGTGGTGGTCGGCCAGCGTCACGAAGGTCTTCTTGCCGCGGACGAACCACGTGGGCTCGCCGTGGCTCAGGCGTTCGGTCACCTCGGGGAGGGCGAGGCAGAGGCGCCGCAGGTTCTCGAGTGCGTCCACTCCGCCATCCTGCGCCACTTCACGCGTCCACACCCCGTCCACAAAGGACGGATCGAGGGAATGCGGAAGCCCGTTTCCGAGCGGGACCGGCCGGATTCGAACCGGCGTTCTCCCTCCGTCCCGGAGGGCGCGTCGACCACTGCGCTACAGGCCCCATCGCCACCGCACCCTTCACACTAGTCGGGGAAGTCCGGGCCGTATGCCCTGCGAAAGTGTTGGACCCAATAAGGTTCACGGACCAACCTCGAACTGGACGGTGTCGTGCCAGGGATCGACTACTACGAGTTGCTCGGTGTCAACCGGGGCGCCAGCGCCTCGGAGATCAAGTCGGCCTACCGCTCTCTCGCCAAGGTCATGCACCCCGACGCGGGTGGGACGTCTGGCGGCTTCCGCCTGCTCCAGGAGGCCTACGAGACGCTGAAGGACCCGGTCCGCCGCGCCGACTACGACCGCCCGGCCAGGTCCGCGACGACGGTCGTCCGCCCCGCGACACGCCCGCGACCTCGCCGAACAGGCCACACGGGCAGGCTGCGCGACTTCGGCGACGACCCGAACTACATGGCACCGCGCCCCCGAGTCGACCTGGGCTCGATGGAGTGGTGGAACCGCATCGACCTGGGCGCACGAGTCCGCTACGTCCCCGCCACCGGCCTCGGCCACGCCCCCGCGGCGGCCGCGATCGGTGGGTGGTTCGTCCTGCTCATCCCGTTGACGCTCCCTCTGTCACCACTCCTGCTGGCCGTCTGGCTACCCCTCGTCGCGGGCGCCGGTTACGGCGCGTTCCGACTGGTGCGCCGCTACCTGGCCGTCGCGCGGGCCGAACGGGCGTTCGCCGGCGAGTACGACGGGAACACCATCTTCGGCCGTCCGGGTGAAAACAGACGCGAACGGCTGACCGCCGGATTGCTCACGGAGTACATGACGCAACTACCGGGCGTGCGCATCTTCCACGGCCTCGCCTGGCCCGGATCCGTCTTCACCGACGTCGACCACGCCCTGCTCTGCGGCCGCCGCCTGGTCCTCATCGAGTCGAAGTCGTGGCTCCCCGGCCACTACTACTGCGACGAGGACGGCGAACTGTGGCGCAACGGCCACCCGTTCCGCGGCGGCTCCTCGTCATTGCTCGACAGCGTCGAGCGCTTCGCAGAACTCCTGCCGTGGCTCGAGATCCGCGGCGCCGTGATCGTCTACCCGAGCCGCGCCGGCGAGGTCACCTGCGACGACGACCTCGACTACGAGGTGCCGCCGATGACGCCGGAGCAGTTCGTCGACGAGATGGGCGACTGGCTGGCCGACGACCCGGCGACGGTGGACCGCGAGGCGTTGCGGGTGCTGGTGCGCCAGGTGGTGTCCGAGGTGCGGGTGGCCGGGGCCTGACGTGGAACCGAGCCACCACGTGAACATTTACATCGACCCGTCCTTCACCACGTTCAGCCGAACGACAAGACCTTCCTCGCAAGAACAGTCGACTGCGGTTCGACGAATCGGTTACAGCATTGATGGAAGCGCCGCCGAAAGACTGGAGCGACACTTCCACTTCGCCAGGACCTCGGCACAGGCGCATTCCTCGCGTTGGACCTGTTAGCCATGCTGCGCCAGCACATCGCCTGACGCATAGTGGCTCATGGAGCCGTCTGACCAGCTGCGTCGAGCGCATCGGGTGACTTCCAGGATCTGAACCTCGCGGGTCTCGTTCGTTCATCGTCCACACCGAAGCGGCATGGTCATTCTACCGACTTCCCTTGAACGGCAAGGACTTCAAGTCCCACGAGAAGCAGAAGTGGGACTTCTGCGCATACCCGGGGTCCTGCCGCAGAACGAACGCCTACACCTACGTGTAGCAAGTCATCCCACCCAGAAACGAGTGCAAACCCGGACAGCTCCAACGCCCGCTGCGTCGCGCACCCGATCTTCGAAAATTTCCTGAAAGACCTGAAGCGCAGCACGATTCCGAACGGCAACCACCTTGACGGGCCGGTCATCCGCAACATCAACCCAGGCCGACCACATGTAGCGTCCGGACCGCGCGGCTACACCGGCCGAGGCTTGATTCCGAGCAGACCGCGGAGCTTCTCCAGGGCGCGATGCTGGGCGACGCGGACGGCGCCCGGCGTCGTCGACAGCAGGTCCGCCGTCTCTTTTGCGGACAGGCCGACCACCAGCCGGCACACCAAGATGTCGCGCTGACTCTCGCTCAGCGTTCCCAGCATCCCCTGAACCTTCCGCACCAACTCCGCCCGCAACGCACTCTGCTCAGGGCCGCCGCACTCGTCCTGAACATCGGGAAGTTCGGCCGCAGGCGTCGTCCGATCCCGGCCCTTCCTGCGGTAGAAGTCGGCAACCTTGCGTCCGGCGATGCCGAAGACGAAGGCGCCGAACCCGTGCCCTTCGTTCCGGTACGACGGCAGCGCGGTCAGCACCGCGAACAGGGTTTCCTGCGCTACGTCGTCGGCGGACGCATCAGTGCCGCTGCCGATGATCCGGGCCCGGCAGTAGCGGACGACGCGAGGCTGCAGACGGGCAAGCAGCTCGCTGGTCGCTTGCCGATCTCCCCGCACCGCGGCCTCGACGAAGACGCCGTAGGCCGCGTCGGAGTCGATGAGGGACGTCATCAGGAGTCCTCCAACAGGAACCCATGGTTTTGATGTTGACGCAGTCATGCAAACACATACCGATGTACACAGTCAACAACACATATGGTGTGCGCTAGGCTCACAGACATTCCTCAGGGAGGTGTGCATGCCGGAAGACACGCTGGTGACGGCTGCGGAGATCGCCCGGTTGGCGAACGTGGGCAGAGCCGCAGTGGGAAACTGGCGAAAGCGGTACTCGGACTTTCCCGAGCCGGTGACCGGCCCCGGAAGTTCTCCAGCGTTCCGCCTTGTCGAGGTCGAACGCTGGCTGCGCAGACAGCGGAAGCTGAGCGACAGCGAACCTGCGGACGCCCTGTGGCTCGCGCTGAACGCCGGTCGACACGACACGGACGCCCTGGAACTGGTCGCCGACGTGGCGACCCATCTGCGCAACCCGCTCGCGGCCGAACTGCCCAACGAGATCCGGCACCTGCTCGACGACCTGACCGAGCTGCCGCTTGACGACCTCGTGGAGTCGCTCACCGGGCGGGTCCTCGACCGGCAGCAGCGCCAGCACCTGGTAACTCCGACTGACCTGGCTCGGCTGATGGTCGAACTCACCGCCCCGGTGATCGGCACAGTGTTCGATCCGGCATGCGGCGCGGGGAACATCCTGCGAGCCGCAGGACTCTCTGGAGCAGACCGTCTGGTCGGCCAGGAGATTCACTCCACGTTGGCGAGGTTGGCCAGGGCACGGCTGGCGGAGCCGGTGCCGGCGGACATCGCGACGGGTGACGCACTGCGCGCCGACGCGTTCACGGACCTGCAGGCCGACGCCGTCGTATGCGATCCACCCTTCGGTTACAGGGACTGGGGGCACGACGAGCTGGGTATGGACCCGCGCTGGGAGTACGGGTACCCGTTGAAAGGTGAACCCGAGCTGGCGTGGGTGCAGCACTGCCTCGCCCACGTGAAGCCGGGAGGCTCGGTGGTGCTGGCACTCCCGGCTGGTGTGGCCTTCCGCCGGTCGGGACGAGTGATTCGACAAGCGCTGCTGCGCCGGGGCGTGGTCCGTGCGGTGATCGCGTTGCCTGCCGGGGTGCTGATGTCCACCGGCATTCCGATTCATCTGTGGGTGCTGCGCAAACCGGACTCCGGTGGCGTCGGCCCGGTCCTGCTCATGGACATGAGCCACCACCAGCCGTCACGGCGCGGGCAGGTGGACTGGCCCGCCCTCCGCGACGAGGTGGTGGACGCATGGCGCGAGTTCGGGAACACCGGAACGGTGAAGGAGGTCTCGGGCACGCAGCAGGTTTTCGAGCCGATTCACCTGCTCGACCAAGACGTCGACCTCACCCCCGCCCGGCACCTGCCGCAGCCGCAATCGACACTGGACCCCCGCACGCTCGAACGCACCAGACAGGACCTGGCTCGACTGCTGGAGGAGCTCGGCGGCCTGCTGCCGGAGTTCTCTGGCAGCAGACGAGGACCGCAGGCGACCACAACGATCAACGATCTCGCGCGCGCGGGCGCACTGGTGGTACGCCAGCACGTCGGGCCGCTGCCCGTGGACGAGGCCGGTTCGGGTCCGCCGGTGCTGACCGGACGTGACGTGGTGATCGGGAGCGAACCGGAGGGTCGCTTCGGTGGAACGGACGAACACGACCCCATCCACCTGATTCCCGGTGACCTGGTGGTGCCGCTGGTCGTCGTTGAACAACAACACCCGAACCGGGTGATCGACACCGACGGACTCGTCCTCGGGCCAGGCCTGACCCTCATCCGGGTAGACCCGAAGCAGTTGGACGTGCACTTCCTCGCAGCCCAGATCCGCGTCAACAGCGACGCCAGGTCGAGCAGCACGACGTCCTCGGGTTCCCGCAGGATCGACCTGCGCCGCATCGAGGTACCGGTGCTGGATCTGGACCGGCAGCGACAGCTCGGCGCAGCATTCCAGCGGCTCGACGCGTTCCAGTCGAAACTGCGCGTCGCCGCCTCGCTGGGCGCCGACCTGGCCCACCAGTTGACTGAAGGACTCGCTCGCGGAGCCGTGGAGCCACCCGAGTAGAAACGTCCTCTGTTGCCCTGACGACATGCCGGAAGTCCCCCGAACCCCAAGGGAGAATTTGTGAGCAGTACGCACACGAGGTTGGCAAGCCTCATCTGGTCGGTGGCCGACCTGTTGCGCGGCGACTACAAGCAGTCCGAGTACGGCAAGGTCATCCTGCCGTTCACGGTGTTGCGCCGACTCGACTGCGTGCTCGCGCCGACCAAGGAAGCCGTGCTGGCGCGCAAGGCCAAGCTCGCAGCTCAGGGCGTGCAGAACCTCGCGATGCTCAAACGCGCGACTGGCGGACTCAGCTTCTACAACACCTCGAAGCTCGACTTCCAGTCCGCGGTACGCGACCAGGACAACGTCGCGAACAATCTCAAGTCCTACATCGGCGCGTTCTCAGAGAACGCCCGGGAGATCTTCGAAGCGTACGAGTTCACCGCTCAGCTGAGCCGCCTCGACGGAGCCGGCCTGACCTACCAGGTCGCCTCGAAGTTCGCGGAGATCGATCTCAGGCCGATAGCGGTGGACAACCACCAGATGGGCTACGCGTTCGAGGAGCTGATTCGGCGGTTCTCGGAAATCTCGAACGAGACCGCCGGCGAGCACTTCACGCCGCGTGAGGTCATCGAACTGATGGTGAACCTCCTCCTCGCCCCGGACGAGCAGGACTTGACGACGCCCGGCGTGGTGAAGACCGTGCTGGACCCGGCGTGCGGAACAGGCGGGATGCTCACCGCTGCCGAGGAGTTCATCCTCAAACACAACCCGCAAGCCACGGTCGTACCGCATGGCCAGGAGCTCAACGCCGAGTCCTACGCCATCTGCAAGTCAGACATGATGATCAGGGGCGAGAACTCGTCGAACATCCAGCTCGGCAACTCGTTCAGCCACGACAAGCATTACGGCAAGACGTTCGACTACCTACTCGCCAACCCGCCGTTCGGGGTGGAATGGAAGAAGGTCAAGGACGACGTCGAGGCCGAAGCGAAGATCGGATACGCAGGTCGGTTCGGCGCGGGGCTACCGCGAATCAACGACGGCTCGCTGATGTTCCTCCAGCACATGATCCACCACATGAAGAAGCCGGAGCAGGGCGGCTCACGCCTCGCGATCGTCTTCAACGGCTCGCCGCTGTTCAGCGGCGCCGCCGAGTCAGGCGAGTCGAAGATCCGCCAATGGATTCTGGAGAACGACTGGCTGGAAGCAGTTGTCGCACTACCGGACCAGCTCTTCTACAACACCGGCATCTCCACGTACTTCTGGATTCTCACCAACCGCAAGGACGAGGCGCACCGAGGCAAGGTGATCCTGCTCGACGCGCGCGAGCACTGGTCGAAGATGCGCAAGTCGTTGGGCGACAAGCGCAAGTACGTCCCGGAGCAGGGCATTGCGGAGCTCACCGAGCTGTATGCGAGGGCTTTGACCGCCGCAGAGGACACCGAGCACCCGATGCACGAGAAGGTGAAGGTCTTCGCTCCCAGGGATTTCGGCTACCAGCGCATCACCGTGGAACGACCACTGAAGCTCCGCTTCGAGATCACCGAGGAAGCCCTCACCGAGCTGGAAGACGCAAAGCCACTGGCCAAGTACGAGAGCCGGGACAAGCTGGTCGAGGCCCTGCGTGGCCTGGTCGACCGACCAGCCGCGAAGCGTAAGATCGACTTCGCGAAGACGTTGAAGGAGACGCTGGCGCCGCTTGGCAAACTGCCCGTGGCCGTCGACAAGGCCATCTGGGCCGCGGTGTCGATCAGCGACCCCGACGGCGAGTTGCAGACCGACGCCAAAGGCAACCCTCTGCCCGACCCGGACCTGCGCGACAACGAGAACGTCCCAATGGATGAGGACATCGACGCGTACATGGCCCGCGAGGTCCTGCCACATGTGGCGGACGCATGGGTGGATCACACGAAGACCAAAGTGGGCTACGAGATCCCGTTCACGCGCCATTTCTACAAGTACACGCCGCCGCGGCCGCTCGACGAGATCGATACCGAATTGAAGGATCTGGAAGCGCAGATCCAGCTCCTGCTGAGCGAGGTGACGCAATGAGCCTCCGCATCCGGCACCTCGCCGAGGTCAACCCGTCCACTCCCAGATTCGACCGTCTTTCGCCGGACGAGCACGTCACCTTCATGCCGCTAGAAGCAGTCTGGGCCGACCACAGGCTGGACATGAGCCGAACGCGCCCCAAGAGTGAAGTCTCAACCGGGTACACCCGGTTCCAAGAAAATGACATAATAGTCCCGAAAGTGACTCCGACATTTCAAGCGGGTCGATCCGCGATCATGAGCGTTCTTACGAACAACGCAGGAGCCGGAAGCACTGAACTTCACATATTGAGACCAAAGCAAGGGACAGAGTCCCGCTTTCTTCGATATGTGGTGACGTCGACACCATTCCTGTCGATGGGCGTCGCCTCCTTTCAAGGAGTTGCCGGACTCCAACGAGTTCCCGAAGACTTCATACGCGACTTCCCAGTGGCCAGAATGTCAATGCAAGAACAGCGACGGATCGCCGACTTCCTCGACGCCGAAACTTCCAAAATAGATAAGGTCAAGCGCCTGCGAAGCGTTCAGCTCAGCCTGCTCGCCGAGCGTGAACGTGCAGTTATTGATCGATACATGGTGACAGAAACAGACCAGCGGGTAGCGCTGTCGCGCCTGTGCAGGATCCAAACAGGAGTCACGGTCGACAGCAGTCGCAAAACCGACAACAGCGAGCTTCGCCCCTACCTTCGAGTCGCAAACGTAAAGGCGGATGGACTCGATCTGACGGACGTCACCTCCATCCTGGTCGACCGGCCACAGGCCAAGCGCGCAGAATTGCGATTCGGCGACGTCCTCATGACGGAAGGAGGGGATATCGACAAGCTCGGACGGGGCACCTTGTGGTCAGGCGAAATTGACGGATGCCTGCATCAGAACCATGTATTCGCAGTCCGTCCCGGACCACGAATTTCCGGCCACTACCTCGCACTTCTGACCAGGACCACACTGGCTCGATCCTACTTCGAAATGACGGGGGCTAAAACGACCAATCTAGCATCAACCAGCGCCTCGAAAATCCTGGCGTTCCGCGTTCCACTTCCAAGCTTGAGTGAACAAAAAAGACGAGCTCATGCAACCACTCAGGAAATTACAAAAATTTCAGAGCTGGCGACCACCCTCAACCAGCAGATAAAGCTGCTGACTGAACGACGACAGGCGTTGATCACTGCTGCTGTCACAGGCCAACTCGACGTGACGACGGCGCGGTCCGGAGTGCATTGATTTGTAGGCAGAGGCCGCGCACGACGAGCAGAGGCGCGGCCTCTGATCGAGAGGCGGTCGAACCGGCCGATGTCTCGAGCTGCGGCAGGCCGGGCGGTTTCAACGCAGGGGTTGTTCGGGTCGAGCGCGCCGGCGTTCACCGGACAGACTTCGCCAGCACAGGTTCCATCGTCTACCACGTGCCCGCGGCGCACCAGATCCACATCATCAGACCCGGTCATTCCGTGGGGCTTCCGGACGACCGACGGTACAAGTGCATTCGCCCGCTGACACCGGGGCGAATGGTCGGTCATCACCGAGAAACACAATCACAGCGAGTTCCCTGTGTCGGTGCGACCGTTGCGGCAGGGCGCGTGAGACCAGCATCTACAGCGGATCGGTCGGTGCAGACCACCACGGATTTAGGCATCGAGCTGCTGACAGCGCAACAAGTCTCGAATGGCGTCGACCTGACGCCCACAACCAGTAACACTCGTTCGGCGGCTGACGACGTTCCGCAACATGCGGGTCACCGCCCGCCACGCCAAGGTGGCGTTGAATGATCGACGGGCCGGCAGTGTCGCCCAGTGAGAGGACGATCCGATGGCCGTGCACACGGAGCTGAAGTTCGAGGACGCCATCGAGGCGACCATGATCAAGGCTGGGTGGCAGCAGGGGCGGCGCCGCGACTACGACCCGGAACTCGGCTTGGACACCGAGCAACTGGCTGCCTTCGTCAACGCGACTCAAGCGGACGTGTGGACACAGCTGAGAGTGCACTACGGCGACAGCATCGGTGAGGCACGTCGGGCGTTCGCCCGCCACGTCGCCAAGGAGATCGACAAGCGCGGCGCGGTCGACGTGCTGCGGCACGGTGTGCGAGACCGAGGACACCTGATCCGGCTCGCATACTTCCGTCCCGCGCACACGCTCGCCGACGACGCGTTGTTCCTTTACGAGCAGAACCGGCTGTCGGTGACCCGTCAGCTCGCTTACTCCGGGCGAGACCGCGGCAAGGAGCTCGACCTGGCGCTGTTCGTCAACGGCATCCCGGTCGCCACAGCCGAGCTGAAGAATCCGCTCACCGGGCAGACCGTCGAAGATGCGAAGGAGCAATACCGGCACTGCAGGGACCCGCGAGAGCTGCTGTTCGCCAAGCGGACGCTCGTGCACTTCGCCGTCGATCCCGACCTGGTCTTCCTTACGACGCGACTCGCTCGCGAGCAGACGCGATTCCTGCCTTTCAACACCGGCTCCGCGGGTCCAGGAAGCCACGGCGGAGCGGGCAACCCGCCCGCGGAACCCGGCCGATACCGGACCTCCTACCTGTGGGAGGAGGTCTGGCAGCCCGAGGCATGGCTCGACATTCTCCGCCGCTTCGTACACATGGAGGAGGGCACGCAGCTGCGCGGTGGCCGCAAGCCAGGCCCGCACTCGAGAAACCTGATCTTCCCCCGCTACCACCAGTGGCACACGGTGCGGTCCCTGGTCGACCACGCCGCCCAACACGGCGCCGGCCAGAACTACCTGGTGGAGCACTCAGCCGGTTCCGGCAAGTCCAACACCATCGCGTGGTTGGCGCACCGCCTGTCGAACCTGCACGGGGCAGACGACCAGCAGGTCTTCGACAAGGTCGTCGTGATCACCGACCGATCGGTGCTGGACCGGCAGTTGCAGGACACCATCTACCAGTTCGAGCACCGCGCGGGTGTGGTCTCCAAGATCAGCAACAAGGCGGAGGGTTCCAAGTCGGAGCAGGTCGCCGAGAAGCTGGCAGGCGAGACGACGAAGATCCTGATCGTGACCCTCCAGACTTTCCCGTACGTGCTGGAGAAAGTGGACGGCCTGCGCGGGAAGCGGTTCGCGATCATCATCGACGAGGCCCACTCGTCGCAATCGGGCGAGTCGGCGGCCGCGCTCAAGCGGGTACTGACGAAGCTCGGCAGCGATGACATCGACGAGGACAACGACCCGCTCACCGCCGCGGCGCTGGCGCGTGGGCAACACGACAGCTTGTCCTACTTCGCGTTCACCGCCACGCCGAAACCGAAGACGCTGGAACTCTTCGGGACCCGTAGGGGCGAGACGTGGCGGCCGTTCCACGTCTACTCGATGCGCCAGGCCATCGAGGAGGGGTTCATCCTCGACGTGCTGCGCAACTACGTCACCTACAAGACGTACTGGCGGCTTGTAGGTGACGATGACCACGAGGTGGACCAGCGCAAGGCCAGCGCTGCACTGGCCAGGTTCGCCGTGCTGAGCCCGAACAGCCTGGAGCAGCGCGCCGAACTCATCGTGGAGCACTTCGTCAAGCACACCCGCGGACGGCTGGGCGGCCGGGCCAAGGCGATGGTGGTGACCCGCTCCCGCGAACACGCGGTGAAGCTCTACCGCAAGATCAAGGCCTATGCCGACATGCGCGGGTACGAGGGTTGCGGGGTGCTCGTCGCGTTCTCGGGCGAGGTGAAAGTGGACAACCTCGACTCCGACAAAGTCACCGAGCCTTCGTTGAACAGCTTCAGCGAGGCGGCGCTGCCGAAAGCGTTCGCCTACACCCGCGCCGACGACCCGAACGCGGCGACCACCCCAAGGCCGGAATACCGCATCCTCGTCGTGGCCGAGAAGTACCAGACCGGGTTCGACCAGCCGTTGCTGACAACGATGTACGTGGACAAGGCGCTCAAGGGCGTTGCCGCGGTGCAGACGCTGTCCCGACTCAACCGCACCCATCCGCGCAAAGGACAGGATGACCTGTTCGTTCTGGACCTCGCCAACGAGGCCGAGGACGTCCAGCAGGCGTTCAAGCCGTTCTTCGAAACGACGATCACCAATTCGACCGACCCGAACCTGATCTACGACGCGGAACGGGCGGTGATGGACCACCAACTGCTCGTCGAGTCGGAGATGGAGGCGTTCGCCGACGAGTACCTGCGCGCACAGCAGTTCACTGGTGAGGGGACCGAGTGGAACCACGCGCACGCCGCGCTGTACCGGCTCACCGACCCGGCGCGCGACCGGTTCGCCCAACTCCTGGAAGACGAATCGGAACAGGCCGAAGCGTTCCGCTCCGACCTACGCGATTACGTCCGCAAGTACGGGTTCCTCGCCCAGGTCGTCGGCTACCCCGACCGCACGCTGGAACGGCTCTACGTCTACGGCAAGATGCTCCTCCCGAGGCTGCCCCGTCGGCAGGACCCCGGCGTCGACCTCGGCCAGGTCGATCTCACCCACCTTCGGATCGGCAAGACCGGTGAGCACAACATGGCACTCGCTGCCGAGGGAGAGCAAGTGCTTCCGGGATTCACCGGAGAAGGCGGTGGGGCGCAGCAGGAACGCCCCGTCTCGTCTCTCGCCGAGCTGATAGCGGAGCTGAACGAACGATTCGGCAGCAACCTCGGCGAGAGCGATCTCGTGCGTGGACCGGCGGAAGCGGCGATGTCCGAACCGCAGGTGCGGGCCGCGGCGTTCGCCAACGACGAAGAGAACTTCGGGCACGTCTTCGACGAGGTGTTCGAGGACAAGCTGTACGAACGCATCGAGAACGACACCAAGGCGGTGCAGATGTTCGCCGATGACGCGCAGTTCAACTCTGAGCTGAAGAGCATCGCCCGTCGCTACGCCTACGAGTCGCTACGCCGGGACGTGACCTGATCCATGACCCCACGACGGACCCTGGCCGAGCGGTACGAGCTCACATCGCCAATCGGCCGCGGAGGAATGGGCGAGGTGTGGTCCGGCTACGACAAGCGGCTGGACCGGTCAGTCGCCGTCAAGCTGCTGCGTCCCGACGTGCTGCCGCTCGGCTCTGACCACACGACCCTGGTCAAGCGGTTCCTGCGTGAGGCACGGCTCACCGCACGCGTGGAGCACCCTGGCGTGCCAGCGGTGTTCGACGCGGGTACGGAGGGGAACGAGCTGTACCTGGTGATGCAGTTCGTCCCCGGGATCGACCTGGGTGACTTCCTCGTCCAGCACCAGCCGGTGCCCGTGGACTGGGCAACAGCCGTAGCTGCACAGGTCGCGTCGGTACTGGCCGCGGCACACGCGCAGTCCCTCGTGCACCGCGACCTCAAGCCTGGCAACGTGATGGTCAAGCCTGATGGCACGGTCACCGTGTTGGACTTCGGCGTCGCGACATTGCTGGAAGCGGATCTGACCCGGCTCACGACCACCGGCGAAGCCGTTGGCAGCCCCGCCTACATGTCTCCCGAGCAGGTTCTCGGCGGTGTCCCCAACCCGCGCAGCGACCTTTACGCACTGGGCTGCATCTTGCACGAGCTCCTCGCGGGCACGCGGCCCTTCACCGCTGAGGGAACCTATCCGGCGATGCGCCAGCACGTGGAGGAGCCACCGCCACCCTTGCGGACACAACGTGCCGACACGCCGGTCGAGATCGAGGAACTGGTCCTGCACCTGCTCGCCAAGGCACCGGAAGACCGCCCGACCGACGCACAGGAGGTCTACGAGCGACTGCTGCCCTTCCTGCCCACGCCGCAGTCGGGTGTCCGTTCCGACGCACCATCGAGCCCTTCCGATCCCACCCGCCCGTATCGGCAACCGTTCGCTCCTCATAGCCGGGGCCACTCGCATCGATCGGTGCCCGCGCCCATTCGAACGCCGAACTTCACCGGCACGCGCGACGAGGCGGCCGAACTGGTTCTGGCAGGTCGGTTCACCCAGGCAGCGGAGCTGCTGGAGAACCTCCTCGGAAATGTCAGTGCGGTCGAACTACCGCGCGCCCAACACCGAGGTATCCGGCTCCAACTGGCGAACACCCTGCTGCTCGGCGGCGACTATGCGCGCGCTCTCGCGCAGTACGAACTCCTCGTTGCTGAGATCCAGCCCGAACGGGGCGCCGAGGACGGGGACGTCCTGCACTGGCGGGTGCAGATCGCAACTTGCCACGCCGCACTCGGTGACGCATCCGAAGCCCTAGCGCACCTGGGACCAGTGCTGGAAGTGCGGCAACGACAACTTGGCCCCATCGACGACGAGATCATCGAACTGCGCCGGGAAGCGGCTAGATTGCGGGCATCGGCCGGAGACGCGCAAGAAGCCGAAGCACAGGTTCGCGCGCTGCTCGCCGACCTCGGTCCTGCACATCCGCGGAGAAGCGAACTCCGCGCAATGCTGGGCCGGCTCATGGGTTGACGCGCAGAATTGCCACGCGTGGGCAGGCGCGCGTCTCTTGATCAACATTGGCAGGGGAAGTCCGAACGGCCACGACACCCCTCTGGCACCTGAGGCCGTTCGGAGAGCGTCATACCGCGTTCTCGCTCAACCAGGCGGCTGCGCCTGTCGGGGCGGCACCGGTCCGTCCCGCATGCGATGCTCTCCCCATGACCCGCACGGTGTGCCTCGCGCAGAACCCCGACGCGGACGCACTCCTCGCGTCGGACATGTTCGCCCTGCTGACTGGAATGTTGCTGGACCAGCAGATCCCGATGGAGAAGGCCTTCTCCGGCCCCAAGGTCCTCGCCGACCGCATGGGCGGGCTGGACGTCCACCGCATCGCCGAGGCCGACCCCGAGGCCTTCGCCGCCATCATGGCCACGCCTCCCGCCGTGCACCGGTTCCCCGGCTCGATGGCCAAGCGGGTGCAGGCGATGGCGCAGTTCGTGGTCGAGACGTACGACGGGGACGTCACGAGGATCTGGGCCGACGGGGACGGGGCCGCGGTGTTCAAGCGGCTCAAGGCGCTGCCCGGGTTCGGGGACCAGAAGGCCAAGATCTTCCTCGCCCTTTTGGGCAAGCAGTTCGGGGTCACGCCGGAGGGGTGGCGGAAGGCCGCGGGGAGCTACGGGGACGAAGGAAGCCGACGTAGCGTGGCTGATGTGCGCGATTCGAAGTCGTTGCTGGAGGTGCGCGACTTCAAGAAGGCCGCGAAGGCCGCCGCGAAGAAGTAGCCGGGGAGTTCATCGTCTGGTCCACTGGTCGAACGCCGCCTGCCAGACCGGAGTGCGATCTTGAGCGCTTCGGGAGAGAAGGGGCGTTTCCGTTGCGCATCAAGACGATCGGTGTCCTCACGGTCCTCACGCTGGGGCTGACCATCAGCACCGCTGACGCCGCTACGGCGTGGCCCGGTGCTGCTGCCACGCAGACGGCTGACGGGTCGAACGTGTTCGGCAAGAACCTCAGCGGGGTGTCGTTCGAGAGCCAGGGTGTCGTGTGGGCGGTGAAGAACGGGCCCTCGACGCTGTACCGGCTGGTGCCGAGCGGGAGCACGTGGAAGGTCGAGTCCAAGCGGTCGCTGAAGTTCCGCAACGGCGGGGGTGACCCGGACGCCGAGGGTGTCGTGAGCACGCCGGACGGGTTGTTCGTGGTCAGCGAGCGGGACAACGACAACGGTGACGTCAGTTCGCCGATGGTGCTCAAGGTCGGCACCGGCAGCAACGCGACGAACGAGTGGAAGCTGCCCGGGATGCCCTCGGTGGAACCCAATGAGGGGCCCGAGGGGATCTCGTGGATTCCCGACTCGTTCCTGACGGCGCAGGGGTTCAGGGACGACGCCGGCAAGGTCTACAACCCCGCCGACTACCCGAACCACGGAACGGGGCTGGTCGCGGTCGGGCTGGAGGCGACCGGCGGGATCTTCCTCTACGCGCTGCAGGACAGCGGGGCGAAGCTGGTCGCGAAGTTCGCCAGCGGGCAGAAGGAGGTCATGGACCTCGAGTGGGAAGGTTCGAGGCTCTGGGCCACCTGCGACAACAACTGCAGCGGGCGGGCCACGACCCTGGCCATCACGAACGGCAAGTTCACGCTCAAGGCCACGTACGACCGACCCGCCAAGCTGCCGAACGTGAACCTCGAAGGCTTTGCCCTGGCGCCGACGTGCGTCAACGGCAAGAAGACGGCCCTCTGGACGGACGACGACAACACCAAGGGTCACGCCTTGCACACGGGGTCGCTGAACTGCACGGCCTAGGCGGAAAAGTGTCGGGGTGCGGAACTAAGCTGCGCCGCGTGACCGCACCCCACATTCCCGGCCTGACCGCACTGAGACCGCTGGGGGCGGGCGGGTTCGCCACGGTGTACACCGCCCACCAGGCGCAACTCGGGCGCGACGTGGCCGTGAAGATCGACAACCGGGTCCTCGTCGACGAACGGGACCGGCGGCGGTTCCTCCGCGAGGCGCAGGCCGCGGCCAAGCTCTCCGGACATCCGCACGTCGTCGGGGTGCACGACGCGAACATCACCGCGCAGGGCACGCCGTACATCGTCATGGAGCTGTGCACGGGCGGGTCGCTCGCCGACCAGCTCGACAACACCGGGCCGTTGCACCCCGATCAGGTGCGGGACCTCGGGATCAAGCTCGCGGACGCGCTGGCGGCCGCGCACCAGGCCGGGGTGCTGCACCGGGACATCAAGCCCGGCAACATCCTCGTCGACCGGTACGGGACGCCGAAGCTCGCGGACTTCGGGCTCGCGGCGTTGCTCGACGCGCAGGGCGGCAGCACGGTCACGCGGGACGCCCTGAGCCCCAGCTACGCGCCGCCCGAGGCGTTCGCGATGGCCGAGCCGACGCCGCAGGCGGACGTCTACAGCCTCGCCGCCACGCTCTACACGTTGCTCGCGGGCAAGCCGCCGCGGCCGGTGCCGTGGCCGATCACGTCGTTCGACCAGCTCGGTGAGATCCTGCGCCGGCCCGTGCCCGCGGTGCCCGGGGTGCCCGCCGCGTTGCACGAGGCACTGGCGCGGGCGCTGCACCCGGACGCCAACCTGCGCACGCCCAGCGCGGCGCAGCTGCGGGACGAACTGGTCGACCCGATGCGGATGCCGACCGTGCCGGTCCCGCAACCGCCCAAGCGCAAGATCTGGCCACTGGTCGCAGCGGCGGGAGCGGTCGTCGCGATCGTCGCGGGCGTGCTCATCTGGAACCCGTTCGGCGGGGAGCAGAAGACGAACGCGCAGGGTGCCGGGCCGTCGACCACGCAGCAGGGCGGCGCGGAGGACATCCCGCCGTACCTGAAGAAGTGCGACTCCGGGTTCTGCATCGAGACGTCGACCTGCTTCCGCGGCATCACGAACATCGGCGGCATGCCGGCGGTGGCCAGGAAGGTCAGCAGCTGCTCGGACCTGCACTACTGGGAGGCGTTCGCCGGCGGCTGGCTCTCCGGCGAGATCCCGGCGGTCGACTCGGACGAGCTGATGGCGTCGCCGGAGCTGAAGGACGTCTGCACGGCCGCGGTGATGAAGGCGAACTCGCGCCCGACCGTGGACACGACGGGCTGGGAGATGAGCGCCGTCGGGTTCAAGGACGGCACCCGCAACTACTTCCTCTGCCTCGCGTCGCAGCCGGAGGCGGGAGAGGTCGTCACCAGCGCGTTCGGCGGCTGAGGCACAGCGGCGGAAATCCACTTGCGACGGTCGCTAACGTAGACCGACGTGCGTGTTCACGCCGATTTGATCATTGCCGGCTTCCGAAGGTATTCGACCTACCGACAAGCGATGCTGGCCGGGATGACCACGAACGTGGTCTTCGGCCTGCTGCGGGTCGCCGTTCTCGTCGCCGCTCTCAAGGCTGCCGACGGCGAGATCGCCGACTACGACGTCGCTGCCGCCAACACGTACGTCTGGATCGGGCAGGGGCTGCTCGGGTTCGTCCTGTTGTGGGGAACCAACGAGCTCGCCGAGCGAGTGCGATCCGGTGACGTGGTAGTAGATCTGTACAGGCCGTGGAACCTGCAGGGCGCCCTTCTCGCGGAGGACGTCGGGCGGAGCGGGTACGCGTTCCTCACGCGCCTCGCCCCGCCGATGGTGTTCGGCATGGTGCTGTTCCCGTTCCAGTTCCCGCAGAACGCCTTCCAGTGGCCGTTGTTCGCCCTCAGCGCGCTGATCGCGCTGGTGATCAGCTTCGGCTTCCGGTTCCTCATCGACCTCAGCTCGTTCTGGTTGCTCGACAACCGGGGGCTCTACGGGTTCTGGAACATCTCGTCCGGTCTGCTGTGCGGCCTGACGGTGCCCATCTCGTTCTTCCCGGAGTGGGCGCGCGAGGTGCTCTGGCTGACGCCGTTCCCGGCGATCCTGCAGGCACCGATCGACGTGTTCCTCGGGCACGGTGACCCGGCCAAGATCCTTGCGCTGCAGGCGTTCTGGGCCGTGGTGATCATCGCGATCGGCCACTTCACGCTGAACCGCGCCGTGCGGAAGGTGGTGCTGCAGGGTGGCTGAGACCATCTACCCCAGGCTGATCGGCGCGCGTCTGAAGAGCCAGATGTCGTACCGCGTGTCGTTCGCGATGGACTTCTTGACGCAGGTGCTGGCCCAGGGCTATGAGCTGATCGTCATCCTCATCCTCTTCACCCGGATCGACGCGCTGGGCGGCTTCTCGCAGAACGAGGTGCTGCTGATGTACGCGTTCGCGGGCGCGGCGTTCGGTGTCGCGGACCTCTTCGCGGGGCAGCTCGACCACCTGCCGACCTACATCCGCACCGGCAGCTTCGACGTGCTGCTGATGCGACCGCTCCGGTTGTTGCCGCAGATCATGTGCTCCGACATCCGGCTCAGGAGGATCGGGCGCATCACCGGTGCGCTCGCGGTGATGGGCTACGCGCTCGCGCACGTCGACGTCGCGTGGTCGCCGGCCAAGGTGCTGCTCACCGTGCTCACGCCGATCGCGGGCGCGGTCATCTACAGCGCGGTGTGGGTGGTGGCCTGCTCGATCTGCTTCTGGATCGTGGAGGGCCGCGAGTTCGCCAACGCGGTCACCTACGGCAGCAACGCCTTCACGTCGTACCCGATCAACGTCTACTCCCGGCCGCTGCGCTGGGTGATGGCGTTCATCGTGCCGGGGGCGTTCGTCGCGTACTACCCGAGCCTCGCGCTGCTCGAAAAGCAAGATCCGATCGGCCTGCCGGGCTGGGTCGGCTGGACATCACCGCTCGTCGCGGCACTGGCCGCGGGCGTCGCCGCGCTGGTGTGGCGGTTCGCGGTCAGGCACTACCGGGGGACGGGATCATGATCGAGGTCAGGGAGCTCCGCAGGGAGTTCAAGGTCGCCACGTCGAAAGGCCTGCGGCGCAACTACAAGACGGTCACCGCGGTCGACGGGGTCACGTTCGACGTGCAGGCGGGCGAGGCCGTCGGGTACGTCGGGCCGAACGGCGCCGGCAAGTCCACGACGATCAAGATGCTGACCGGGATCCTGGTGCCGAGCAGCGGGCACATCAGGGTGCACGGCGTCGATCCGTCACGGCAGCGGCGCGATCTCGCCAAGCGCATCGGCGTCGTGTTCGGCCAGCGCAGCCAGCTCTGGTGGGACCTGCCGCTGAAGGACAGCTTCGACCTGCTCAGGTCCATCTACCGGGTGTCCGCGCAGGACTACCGGACGCGGCTCGACGAATGCGTCGAACTCCTCGGCCTGCAAGAGCTCCTGGTCACGCCGGTGCGACAGCTCTCGCTGGGGCAGCGGATGCGCGGCGAGATCACCGCCGCCCTGCTGCACGCCCCGGAACTGCTGGTGCTGGACGAGCCGACGATCGGCCTGGACCTCGAGTCGAAGGAACGCCTGCGGGAGTTCCTCGCGGACCTCAACGCCCGCCGCGGCACGACGTTGCTGCTCACCACGCACGACCTGGACGACATCGAACGCCTCTGCCCGCGGCTGATGGTGATCGACCGCGGCCGGGTGCTCGCCGACGGACCGCTCGACGACCTGCGCGCCGAGGTCACCCCGGAACGGGAGCTGGTCATCGACCTCAGGGAACCCGGACCTGCGCCGGACGTCCCTGGAGTAACGGCGGTGCGCAGCGAGGCGAACGGGTTGCGCCACCACCTCACGTTCAGGAGAGCGGAGACGACGGCGGCGCAGTTGATCACCCAGGTGGTGCGGCAGGTGGAGGTCCACGACCTCGCCGTCGTGGAGCCCGAAATCGACGACGTCATCCGCAAGCTCTACCAACGCCAACTCGATCAACCAGTTACTCGGTAGAGTTGTATACAACAGAACCGGACACTTCGGGCATAGGAGAGCGAATGCGCCTTGTTGGAACGCTGGCAGCGGTTGCCCTCGCGCTGGGCAGCCTCACGGCCTGCGACACGATCCAGGGCGTCAGCGACACCGCGGACAAGGTGAAGCTGTGCGCCGACGCGATCCAGCTCGTGGGGTTCTCGCCGGACATGTCCGACCCCCAGAAGGCTCTGGAGGAGACGCAGGCCAAGGCGAAGGAGCTGGAGACCCTCGCGGGCTCCGCGCCGGACGAGCAGGTGAAGAAGGCTCTCGAAGAGGCCGCGAACGGCATGCAGAACGTCAGCTCCGCGGCGGACTGGGTGCAGCAGAAGGCGGACCTCGTCGCGAAGGTGTCCTCGGCCTGCGGCGGATGAGCACTTGAGCCCTGTTGCGCACCTCCGGCGGCGGCCTAGGCTTTAGGCCTACCTCAAGCCGCACACCGGAGGTGTCGCAACCCATGCAAGCAACAGTGGGTGACAGGCTCCACGTCCACAGCCGTTCCATCGGACTCGAGGAGCGCCTCGGCGAGATCCTCGAAGTCCGCGGGAACGACGGACACCCGCCCTACCTCGTCAGGTTCAACGACGGGCACGAAGGGCTGGTGTTCCCGGGGCCCGACTGCGTTGTCGAGCCGCGGGGAACGGTCTAACCCAGCACGGTCGCGATGAGCTCCTCGGCCAGCTGAGGAGTCGCTGCCGCCACCCCTGACCACCGGTGGGTCAGGTCGGGTTCGAACGTGAACGGCCGCCCGTGCAGGTCGAGCAGCACTCCTCCCGCCGCGGGCACGGTGACCAGGGCCGTCGCGAGGTCCATGATCCGGTGTGTGTCGCTGCCGGGGTCGATGAACGCGTCGACCGTGCCCTCCGCGACGAGCATGGTCTCCAGGCAGGTCGTGCACAGCACGCGGATCCGGTCGGCCCGGTTCGCGATGCGCAGCCACGCGTCCTGAGTGCCTGTCTTGGGGCGCATCAAGCACACCGACGCGCCGTCCAACGTGGTGCGTCCGGTGGTGCGGAACGACGTCGGCACCCCTGCGCGCGCATGCCACGCACGGCCCGTGTCGAACCACGTCGTGAGGGCTTCTTTCGCGGTGCCGTCTTCGACGAGCGCACCGGCGAAGCAAGAGAGGGGAACGCCGAACGCGGCGTTCGCGGACCCGTCGACCGGGTCGATGACCAGGGTGATCGACGAGCCGTTGTCGACGAACCCCGCCTCTTCGGAGAGCAGGTTCACGCGATTGCGGTGGATGGACTCCAGGATCGCGTCCTCGACGATGCGGTCGACGCGCATCGTCGGTGTTCCGTCGGCGCCGTCCGCGACTTCCTCGCGGAGTTCGGCGCGGGTGTGCAGGGATCGGGCGCGTCCGTACGCCGCCGACGCCGCGCGGGCGGCGTCGGCGAGCGCAGGATGCACGTCATCGGTGAGCTGTGGCTGGGGCACGTCCCATTGAATGCGCACGTGCCCCACACTGCCACGAACTCAGATGAGGCCGAGGCCCTTCACGGCGTCGCGCTCCTCGACGAGCTCGGCGACCGAGGCGTCGATGCGGGCGCGGGAGAACTCGTCGATCTCCAGGCCCTGGATGATCTCGTACTCGCCGTTCGCGCACTTGACCGGGAACGACGAGATGATGCCCTCGGGCACGCCGTACGAACCGTCCGACGGGATGGCCATCGAGGTCCACTCGGTGCCGTTGACCCAGTCGTAGATGTGGTCGATGGCGGCGTTGGCGGCCGAAGCGGCCGACGAGGCGCCACGGGCCTCGATGATCGCCGCACCGCGCTTCGCGACGGTCGGGATGAAGTCGTTCTCCAGCCAGGCCTGGTCGTTCACGGCCTCGGCGGCGGTCTTGCCACCGACCTTGGCGTGGAACAGGTCCGGGTACTGGGTGGCCGAGTGGTTGCCCCAGATCGTCATGTTCTCGATGTCGGTGACCGCGACGCCGAGCTTCTTCGCGAGCTGCGAGAGGGCGCGGTTGTGGTCCAGGCGCGTCATCGCGGTGAAGCGCTCGCGCGGGACGTCCGGCGCGTGCTGCTGGGCGATGAGGGCGTTGGTGTTGGCCGGGTTGCCGACCACGAGGACCTTCACGTCGTCAGCGGCGCCGGCGTTGATCGCCTCGCCCTGCGGCTTGAAGATGCCACCGTTGGCCTCGAGCAGGTCGCCGCGCTCCATGCCCTTGGTGCGGGGGCGGGCGCCGACGAGCAGGGCCACGTTCACGCCGTCGAACGCGGTCTTCGCGTCGTCGGTGATCGTGATTCCCTTGAGCAGCGGGAAGGCGCAGTCGTCGAGCTCCATCGCGGTGCCCTCGGCGGCCTTCAGCGCCGGGGTGATCTCCAGCAGCCGCAGGTTGACCGGGGTGTCCGGGCCGAGCAGGTGGCCGGAAGCGATGCGGAAGAGCAGTGCGTAGCCGATCTGGCCGGCCGCACCGGTGACAGTGACGTTCACGGGCGTGCGGGTCATGAGCCTTCCCGAATGACGGTCCTCGTTGACGTCGGGCAGGTCGCCCGGCGTCCCGCACGTTACCAACACGCGGGTTCTGCGAGAGTGTGAGAGTGGACAACCTGGTCGAAGAGGTCGGGGAGGACTACTCCGACGCCAACCTGCCTGATCAGCAGTGGGAG
Organism: Lentzea sp. NBRC 102530; assembly: GCF_030269365.1. Classification (GTDB taxonomy): domain Bacteria; phylum Actinomycetota; class Actinomycetes; order Mycobacteriales; family Pseudonocardiaceae; genus Lentzea. Next base: position 207,636 of record NZ_BSTF01000012.1, on the reverse strand, counting down.
AAGCGGTCCTTCACCGACTGCGACTTCACCGAAGCCGATCTCCGCTCACTGGTCACGAGCGGGTGCACGTTCACCCGCTGCGACTTCACCCGGACGGATCTCGGCGAGTCGAAGCACCACGCGACGGCGTTCCGGCAGTGCACCTTCGACCGCACCGTGCTGACGCGGTCGTCGTTCCACTCCTGCAGCCTCATGGGATCGAACTTCGTGGACTGCGTGCTGCGGCCCGTCACGTTCGTCGAGGTGGACTTCACGCTGGCGTCGTTCGTGAAGGCGCCGCTGCACGACCTGAAGCTCGGCGGTCAGCGGTTCCGGGAGACGAACCTCAGCGAGGCCGACCTGCGCAACACCGACCTGAGCGCCGCGGACCTGATGGGCGCCCGGTTGCTGGACGCCAAGCTGGACGGCGCGGACCTGCGCGGAGCGAAGATCGACGCGAACGGGCTCCGGCAAGCGAAGCTCGCCGGAGCCCTGATCGACATCGACACCGCCATCGCGTTCGCGGCGGCCTATGGACTAGTTGTCAGCTGAGATCTCCACCAGCACGCCGTCGGCGACCATCTCCTCGATCGCCTTCGGCAGCAGGTAGGCCGTGCCGCCACCGGGCTGCTCGAACCACGGCACGGCCACGCCCGTCAGCACCTCGAGCGGCCGCCGCAACCGGTACACGCGGTACGGCCGGTTGATCCACGACGGCACGAGGCTGCGTTCCGGGAACGGCGTGCCCGCCACGTAGACGAGGTTGCCGGACTGGTCGCCGTAGCGGTCGATCTCGGTGCCCGCCGGCAGTTCGAACATCTGCTTGTGGCGGAACAACGTCAGCGGCGGCTCACCGGCGAGCGGCGAGATCGGGAACTTCCGCTTCGACGGTTCCTCCTGCGCCACCGCGGCGGCGACCGGCGACGGGGCCGGGGCCTGCTGCGGTGCGGGCGGCGGCACCGGCTGCACCTGGGTCGGTGCCGCCTGCGGGGGCATCGGCGGGGCCTGCTGGACCTGCGTCGGTGCCTGGGCCTGCGGCATCGGCGGGCGCTGCGGCGGAACCGGGCGGCGCGGCTCCTCCCGGAAGCCGTTGGCCATCGGCCGCGGCGGCTGGGGTGCCCGCGGGACGGTGCGGAAGTTGCCCAGCACCAGCTTGCCGACCAGGTACGCCGAGGCGTCCTCGACCTTGTCGAACCGCACCGGGTTCTTCGGGCCGTGGTCGAACCAGCACACCTCCCAGCTGTCGCCGTCGAGGTGCAGGGTCCAGGTGCGGTCGGCGGGCTCGCCGATGCGGAACACGCCGTGCGGCACGTTCAGGTCGTCGAGCGCACGGCGGGTGCCCGCGAGTTCGCGGTCCTCCTCCGGCGTGACCTGGCGGGGCGGCCTGACCGGTTCCGGCTCGGGTTCGGGCTCCGGTTCGGGCTCGGGTTCCGGTTCGGGCTCGTGCGCGGCGACCAGGGCCGAGTCGAAGACCGTGGTCTCCTCGGACTTGGTCGGGGCCGGAACGGGCGGCAGCGGCTCGGGTTCGGGCTCCGGCTCGAAGTGCGAGTCGAGCTGCGCGTCGAAGCGCTGCTCGAACGGCTCGGGTTCCTGCTCGAACTTGGCCGCCTCGAAGGAGGTCGTGGACTCGATCTCCTCCTCGGCGAGGTCCGGTTCGTCCGCCGTCACCTCGACGGCGGGCACGACCGGGTGCTCCTCGGTGACCTCGGCCGGGCTCTCGGCCGGCTCGTCGAGGACCGGGCTCCACGCCATCGTGTCCTGCATGGCGTCGCGCGGGCGTTCCTCGGTCTCCGCGTCCAGGTGGTCGGTGAGCTCGGCCTCGCGGTGGTGCGTGAGGAGCTCGGGCTCGTCCGGGCCTGCTGTCGGGATCTCGGGTTCGGGGTCCACGTGGGGAAGTTCGTCGGCGGGGGCCGGTTCGGTTTCCTCCGGCTCCGGCTCGGCCTCGAACTTCGGCGCCTCGAAGGTGCGGTCCTCGAACTTCGCGGGCTCGGGCTTGCGCTCCTCGAACTTCGGGGCCGCGGCCTGCTTGACCTCGAACGTCCGGTCCTCGAGCGCGCGGTCCTCGAACTCGCGGGCCTCCGGCTCGGGCGCCTTCTCCTGCACGGGCTCGGCGACCGCGACCGGTTCCGGCTCGTCCGCGTGCGGCGCGAAGAGGTCCATGCCCGCGCCGTACGTGTCGCGCAACGTCCGGTCGTCGACCGTGTCCGGAACGCCGTCGGAGTCGAAGACCACCCGGTACGGCGGACCGTCGCCGGCCATCGGCGGGGAGACCGGCGCGGGCGGCACGACCGGCTTGACCGGTTCCTCGGCGGCCAGCGGCTCCGGGTAGAGGGGCTCGAAGTCGTACTCCTCCTCCGGCTCCTCCTGCTGAACCTTCGGCGGCTGCTGAGCCTTCGGCGGCTGCTCGGCCTCGAACTTCGGGGCGACGACGAACTGCGTCGCGTCCGCGGCGGCGGGCTCGGGTTCCGGCTGGGACTTCGGCTGCGGCTGCGGCTTCGGTTCCGGCTCGGCGGGCACCGGCACGACGGTGCCGGGAGGTGCGGCGGGAGCACCCAGGTTCGCCGCGGCGGCGAGCCTCGACTCCTCGCTCACCTCGGGCAGGGTGAAGCCCGCTGCCCGCGCGCGTTCGACCAGCTCGGGTTCGGGCGGCACGCCGTACTTGCGCAGGTAGTACGAGACCCCGGCGGGCCAGATCCACGCACCGTCCGTCTGGAACCCGGACGGCACGACCGGCGGCGCGTCGGGGTGCAGCACGTCGTTGTCGAAGCCACGACCGGCCACGGCGACCGGCGCGTTCGACAGGTACGCGAGCAGCGGCGCGACCTCGGGCTCCGGCACCGGCGGGCGGTTGACCGACGGACGACCGTTCGGTCCGGCGCCGTCGAACACGCGGACGGTGCGGAACACCGGCGTCGGCGGGTTCAACCGACGGCGCAACCAGTCCGGGACGTTCTCCTCGGCGCGCGGGAAGAACCGCATCTCGTCGACGTAGGCCTGCTGCGGCGGAGGCGTCTGCCAGCTCGGCTCAGCGCGGTCGAAGTCGAGGTTGTAGCTCGACGGGTGGTCGAGCTGGTACCTGGCGTTGGTCCAGCTGCCGCGACCCTCGCGGTGCATGCCGGCCCGCAGGCGCGCGAACAGCGAGGCGGCCTCCTGGGGCGCCTGCCACGAGCGCTTCGAGCCGTCCTGCAGCTTGAGCTCGGCCTCCAGTTCGAAGTACCGGCCGGTGGCGCGGTACTGCGCGATGACGCTTCGCCAGTCCTCTGGTGCGGCCCGCATCAGAGTCAGGCCGATCTGCTTCACCAGAGCGTCCTGCTCGGTAGGGTTCAACGGCTTCGGCTCGGACACGCCAACATCTTCCCCCGCAACTCGCCGGATCGCACACGTCCCCCGCCACTGCGCCGAACGGTGGAGGCCCGACCATAACGCGGCGGACGTGCATGCTTAAAGCCGATCAAGAACACGTTCGTCCGTTCTGGAGGGCTAGTGACGCGGTCCGCGCAGGTGACCGGTGGTCTGCTGGCCGCGGCCGGTGGAGTGGCCATCGCGGTCCAGGCCCGCGTCAACGGAACGCTCGCCACCGAACTCGGCAACGGACTGCTGGCGGCGTTGATCTCCTTCGGCGGCGGGTGGTTCGTGCTGCTCGCGGTGGTCCTGTCGCGACAGTCCGGGCGGAACGGCCTTCTGCGACTGCGCGACGCGCTGGCCCACCGGCGCATCCGGTGGTGGGAGTGCGTCGGCGGCATCAGCGGTGCCGTGCTGGTGGGGTCGCAGGGGCTCGCCGTCGCGACCATCGGTGTGGCGGTGTTCACGGTCGCGGTGGTGATCGGGCAGGTCGTGAGCAGCATGGTCATCGACAACCTCGGGGTCGGCCCCGGCGAACCGAAGGCGATTACGAAGACTCGTGTCGTCGGAGCGGCCGTCGGTGTTATCGCCGTCACGATCGCGGTGTCCGACCGGTTCACCTCGCCGGGTGGGCTGTGGCTCGCCGTGCTGCCGCTGGTCGCCGGCCTGCTGATGGGCTGGCAGCAGGCGGTGAACGGGCTGGTGCGCGAGGCCGCGGACAACTCGATGGCGACGATCCTGGTCAACTTCAGCGTGGGCACGGCGGCGTTGCTGCTGGTCAACGCCGTGACCTGGAGCGGCGTGCCCGGAGCGTTCCCGGACGGCTGGTGGCTCTACCTGGGCGGACTGCTCGGCATCGTCGGCGTGGGTGGCGCGATCGCGTCGGTGCGGTTCATCGGCGTGCTGATGGTCGGGTTGTGCGGGGTGAGCGGGCAGCTCGTCGGGGCCGTGCTGCTGGACGCGGTGAGCGGGCACCTGGCGCCGCCGACGGCGATCGGCGTGGTGCTGACGCTGGTGTCGGTGGGCGTGGCCGCGCTGCCCAGTGGGAGGATGAGGACGTGACTGCGACGCTGCTCAACGGCAACGAAACCCGGAACGCGCTGTTCGAGGACCTGAAGGCGCGGGTCGCCGCGCTGCCCGGCTCCGTCGGTCTCGCCACCGTGCTGGTCGGCGACGACCCCGGTTCGCACTCCTACGTCAAGGGCAAGCACCGCGCGTGCGAGAAGGTCGGGATCGCCTCGATCCGGCGCGACCTGCCCGAGGAGACCACGCAGGAGGAGCTCGAGGCCGTCATCGACGAGCTGAACGCGAACCCCGAGGTCACCGCGTACATCGTCCAGCTGCCGCTGCCGAAGCACCTCAACGCCAACGCGATCCTGGAGCGGATCGACCCGGCCAAGGACGGCGACGGCCTGCACCCGGTCAACCTCGGCAAGCTCGTGCTCGGCGAGGACGCCGCGCTGCCCGCGACCCCGCGCGGCATCGTGGAACTGCTGCGCCGCTACGACGTGCCGATCGCGGGCGCGAACGTCACGGTCGTCGGCCGCGGCGTCACCGTGGGCCGCCCGATCGGCCTGCTGCTGACCCGCCGTTCCGAGAACGCCACCGTGACGCTGTGCCACACCGGCACCAAGGACCTGGCGGCGGAGGTGCGCCGCGCGGACATCGTCATCGCGGGTGCCGGCAGCCCCGGCCTGATCACCGCGGACATGGTCAAGCCCGGCGCGGCCGTGGTCGACGTCGGCATCACCCGCACCGAGGCCGGACTCGTCGGCGACGTGGCACCCGAGGTGCGCGAGGTGGCCGGCTGGCTCGCCCCGATCCCCGGTGGCGCCGGCCCGATGACCGTCGCGATGCTGCTCACCAACACCGTCGAAGCCGCCGAGCGCGCTCATGCAGCGGTCTGACGCGCAGGCGCTCATGGGCGAGACCAGCTGGCGTTCCGGTCCTGGCAAGCACCTGCCGTTCGCGCTGGTGCTCGGGGTCGGCGCGCTCGGGCTGGTCCGGATCTTCCAGTACCACTGGCGGCAGGGCGCCGTGCTGCTCGGCGTCTCGTTGCTGGTCGCGGCCGTGCTGCGGATCCTCGTGACCGACGAGCAGGCCGGTCTGATCAAGATCCGCGGCCGCGGCATGGACGCGTTCCTGTACTCGACGCTGGGCATCGTGGTGATCGCCGTCGCGTTGACGATCACCGGCGGTCCGCTCAGCCGATAGCGCGGTCGACCAGGACCTCGACGAACTCGTCGAGGTCCACGGCCGCCGCGGCCGCGCCGGGCAGCGTCAGCCGTTCGTAGATCAACCCCGTCATCGCGAAGTACATGAGCATGACGGTCATCCGGTCGCCCGGCAGCTTCGACTGCTCGTTGAACTCGACGTTGAACTCGATGCCCTCGGCGATCGTCTTCGTGAGCGCGGCCTGCAGGTCCGGCCGGCGCGTGGCCTCCAGCCGCAGCTCCATCATCGCGAGGTAGCAGGCCTTGTCGGCGTCCGCCCGCTTGACGATGTCGTGCATGAACTTCACGCTCAGCGCCTGGTCGCGCGGCGCCCTGAGCGACTCCTCGACCGACTCGTCGGACGGCATCAGCCTGACGTGCACCTGCGTCATCACCGCCGACATCAGCTCGTCGCGGTTCGCGAAGTAGTTCGACGCCGTGCCCGGCGGGGTGCCGGCCTTCGCGTCGATCGCGCGGTAGGTCAGCCCTCGCGCGCCCTCCTCCGCCAGCACGTCGATCGCCGCGTTCAGCAGCGCCGTCCGCCTCGCCTCGTTCTTGACCACGACACCTCCTTGACAACCACTACATCCATAGTACTACGGTTGTAGTGGTTGTTTCGAACTCAGGGGGTTTCTCCATGCGAAAGCTCGTGTACTACGTCGCCGTCACGCTCGACGGTTTCATCGCGGCCGAGGACGGCACCTACGACGGCTTCATCTTCGAAGGCGACCACATGGCCGGCATCAACGCGCACTACCCGGAGACGCTGCCGACCCAGCTCCGCGAACCGTTCGGCCTCGCGGACGCGCCGAACCAGCACTTCGACACGGTGCTGATGGGCCGCCACACCTACCAGGTCCCCGGCGGCCTGGCCTCGCCGTACGCGCACCTGCGCCAGTTCGTCGTGACCTCCGCGGACCTCGACACCCCGGCGGACGTCGAGGTGGTCAAGTCGGACGTGACGGGTCGCGTACAGGCCCTGAAGGCCGAGGACGGCCTCGACGTCTGGCTGTGCGGCGGCGGCAAGCTGGCCGCGTCCCTGCTGCCGGAGATCGACCGGCTGCTGCTCAAGATCCACCCCGTGGTGTTCGGCCGCGGCATCCCGTTGTTCGACGGAAAGGCCGACATCCGCGAGTTCGCGAGGACCGGTGCGACGTTGTTCGAGAGCGGAGTTTCGTTCATGACTTACGACCGCGTTTGAGAAAATGATTGACGGGCGCCTCGTGCGCCCGCAATACTTGTGCCACACACCGAACGGGAAGGGGATAGCCATGACGGGCTTGCAGCACCGACGCCTTTCGGGCGACTGCCCCGCGCGACCGTTCGTGCGACCGTTTGCGCAGGTGAGCTCCTTGTAGTGGCGTGCAGTTCGGCCACCACCAGGAGCCGCCCGTCGGGAAACCGACAGGCGGCTCTTTTGTTGTGCATTTAATTCTCACCCTTGTAGCTCAATGGAGAGAGTGCGGCACTACGAACGCCGAGATTCAGGTTCGACTCCTGGCAGGGGTACTCGCGGATGCGAGGGAGACGGCAACCCGCCTCATTTGGGATGAGGAAACACCGCGTTCGACTCGCGGGCATCCGACTGGTTTCACCGTTAGAGCACCGTGTCCTCTGAAGTGCTGGTGGCAGCACGCCCGACTGTTACGCGGGAGGACCAGGTTCGAATCCTGGCAGGGGAACGACGAAGGGGGCGTGTCCCGCGGAACTAACCGCGGGACACGCCCCCTTCACCGTTCGCTAGCCGGAGTAGTAGTCGAACGAGTAGTAGGTGTAGGCGGACAGCGAGCCGTCAGCCTTGCGCGCGGCCACCTTGACCTGGTGGGTCCCGTAGGAGGCCGGCGCGTACGTCGTGGTCCCGACGCCTCCGGTCGCCGCGACGGTCGTGTCTCCCACCACCGCGGTCCCCCAACGACTCACCGAGTACACGTACTCCGTGACGCCGGGCACCGCCGAGGTGAAGGTGAACGTGCCGGGCCGGTTCAGCGGGCCGGTGTTGGACTGACCCGACCTGTACTCGGCCGAGGAGACCACCGGGGCGTCGCTGATCGTGAACGAGTACTGGTTGTTCCCCGAGCCCACGCCGGCGGCGGTGCGGGTCGTGGCGACCAGGTAGATCTGCCCCGCCCTGGTCGGCGTCCACTCGATCGTCGCGGTGCCGTCGGCACCGACCGGGGTCACGTGCGTCACGCCGTCGAGCGTGTAGACGAACTCGGTGGCGCGCGGCTGGTTCGCCTTGAGCTTGAACGTGCCGCTGCGCCACGCGACGGCGGGCCACGTCGGGAAGTCCGCCGAGGTGACGTCCGGGTGGTTCGTGATGCCGAACATCGCACTGCCCTCGATCGACCAGATGCCCGCCGCGTTGCGCACGCGGCCGATCACCCACTGGCCACCGAGCGCGTCCGCCGCGGTGAACGTGGCGGTCGCCCTGCCGTCCGGGCCCGCCGCGACCTTGTACCTGGTGGCGCGGTCGTAGCTCAGCCAGTACTCGTACTCGACCGGGTTCTCCATGGACGTGCTGAACGTGACGGTGCCCTGCTCCTCCGGGTGCGCGCCGCCGGTCACCGTCATGTACGGCGCCGCTCCGTCGACCGAGATCGACGTGTAGGACTCCGTCGACGTGGTCCCCGCCGCGTCCGAGCTGACCGCGTGCAACGACTTGAGCTGGTGCACGGTCGTGGTCAGGGTGGCGGTCGCGGTGCCGCCGGCACCCGCCTGCACCACCACCGGCTCGGTCTTCGTGTCGTCCCAGCGGGTGAACCAGTAGCGGTGCTCGACCGCGCCGGGCAGGCGCGACTGGAACGTCAGCGTCGTGACCGAGCCGATCCGGAAGCGGTCGAAGGTCACCCGCGGCGCGCTGTCGACCTTGAACCTGTGCTCGCGCAGGACCGACCGCTCGCCCGTCGAACTGACGCTCTGCACCTTGAGGACGTTGAAGTCGCCCTTGGCAGGCGTGAAGTTGATGCGCGCCTTGCGTTCGGCGTTCGCGGCGACGGTCTGCTCCGGGTCGTCGTTGAAGCGGTAGGCGTAGCTCACGACGTCCGGCAGGTTCGAGCTGAGGTCGAAGTCGCCGGGAACGCCGATGCCGCCCTCCCAGTTCGTGCCGTCCGCGGGGTAGCGGGCGGAGAAGACCATCGGCCTGTTCTCGAGGACGTTGAACGAGTACGAAGGCGAGTACGACGGGTGGTTCCCGGCCCGGTCGATCGCGTCGACCTGCAGGGAGTGGTAGCCGTAGTTCTGCGGCGTGAAGCTGACCGTCACCGGGCCGCCCAGCTGCGCGGGAGTCACGTACGTGTAGTCGGACGCCCCGCTGAAGCGGTACCGGTACTGCGCGACGTCCGGCGACGTCGACGCGATCGTGAAGTCACCGGGCACGCCGACGCCACCGCCCGGGGTCCAGCCCGGCGGGTAGACGGCGGACGTCACGGTCGCGGCGACCGGACGCGTGCGGTCGACGGTCAGGTGACAGGGAGCCGTCTCGGCGGAGGACGAGGTGCCGTCGTGTGCCTTCGTGGTCCACGCGTACGTGCCGTCGACCTTGTACCAGTCCGGCACCTGCGCGTAGGCGATGCCGTCCAGCAGCACCGGCACGCGCACGGACTGACGTGCGGCGGGGTCGCCCACCGGCCAGGTCGAGTACTCGACCTCGACCCCCTCGGGGTCGGCCACCTTCGCGCTGAACACGACGGCGCGGGCGTCGTTGAGCCCGTCCGGGTTCACGTAGGTGCCGGGAGAAGCCGGGTCGCAGGGCAGGGCGGGCTTGTCCCTCCGTTCGATCTTCAGGTCGGTCGGCACCGCCGGTGCGGCGGCCAGGGCGGGCGTCGTCACGACTCCGGCTGCCAGGGTGGCAGCGGTCAGGGACAGCAGCGTTCTACGCCACCAGGTCATGAAATCCCCCAGATCAGATCAGGTGTCACCGCATGATGGCACGGCTCCGGGCGTGCCTGACCGGGTTTTCCCGCGGACCGGTCAGCGGAAGTCGCGCGACTTCGACGGGATGCGCAGGTCGAGGTGCTGCAACCGGTCCGCCAGCAGGCTGATCACGCCCTCCGCCGACTCCACCACTCCCCTCACCAGCATCGCGCCGCTGCCCCGCGCCACCCGCCGGTACCGCGCCCACAACCCCGGCGAGCACACGACGTTCACCATCCCGGTCTCGTCCTCGATGTTGAGGAACGTGACGCCGCCCGCCGTCGCCGGCCGTTGGCGGTGCGTCACGGCGCCGCCGATCAGCACCCGCGTGCCGGGTTCGACGTCCGCCAGCGCGGTCACCGGCAGCGCGCCCATTCCGTCCAAAGTGGACCGCACGAACTGGGTCGGGAAGCTGTCCGGGGACAGGCCGGTGGCCCAGACGTCCGCCACCGCCAGTTCGACGTCGTCCATGCCGGGCAACGCGGGCGCGTCGACGCCGACGACGGTGCCGGGCAGGCGGTCCGGGCGGATCGCGGCCACGGCACCGGCCGCCCAGAGCGCCTCGCGGCGTTCGAGGCCGAAGCAGGAGAACGCGCCGGCGGTGGCCAGCGCCTCGACCTGGGCCGCGGTGAGCTGCACGCGGGTGCCGAAGTCCTCCATGTCGCGGAACGGTTGTGCCGCAACGATCCGCTCGGCGTCGGCGTCCCCGATGCCGCGCACGGCCGTCAACCCGATGCGCACGGCGTTGGCGCCCTCGAACGGTTCCAGGCCCGCCCACGGCAGCGAGCGGTTCACGCACGGGCCGTGCACCGTCACACCGTGGCGGCGGGCGTCGACCACCAGCGACTGCGGCGAGTAGAAGCCCATCGGCTGCGCCCGCAGCAGGGCCGCGCAGAACGCCGCCGGGTAGTAGAGCTTGAACCACGCGCTCACGAACACCAGGTGCGCGAACGACAGGGCGTGCGACTCCGGGAAGCCGAAGTTGGCGAACGCCAGCAGCTTCGCGTAGATCCGCCCGGCCAGCTCCTCGCCGATGCCCTGCGCCGCGCAGCCCTCGTAGAAGCGGTCGCGCAGGCGTTCCATCCGGGCGGTCGAGCGCTTCGCGCCCATCGCGCGGCGCAGTTCGTCGGCCTCGGCGGCGGTGAAGCCCGCGACGTCGACCGCGATCTGCATGAGCTGTTCCTGGAACAACGGCACGCCGTAGGTCTTCTTGAGGGCGTTCTCCAGCAACGGGTGGTCGTAGTCCCACTCCTCGACCTTGTTGCGGCGCCTGATGTACGGGTGCACCGAGCCGCCCTGGATCGGGCCGGGCCGGATCAGCGCGACCTCGACGACCAGGTCGTAGAACTCGCGCGGCTTGAGGCGCGGCAGCGTCGCCATCTGCGCGCGGCTCTCCACCTGGAAGACTCCCACGGAGTCGGCTTTCTGCAGCATCTCGTAGACGGCGGGGTCGGCGAGGTCGATCTCGCCCATGTCGACGTGCACGCCTTCGTGGTCGCGGACGAGGTCGATGGCGTAGTGCAGCGCCGAGAGCATGCCGAGGCCGAGCAGGTCGAACTTCACCAGGCCGATGGACGCGCAGTCGTCCTTGTCCCACTGCAGCACCGTGCGCTTGTCCATGCGCGCCTTCTCGACCGGGCACACCTCGCTGACGGCGCGGTCGCAGATCACCATGCCGCCGGAGTGGATGCCGAGGTGGCGCGGGAAGTTCTCCAGCTGCGCGGACAGCTCCAGCACGTCCCGCGGGATGTCGCAGTCGTCGGTGGTGGTGCCGAGCGGCCCCCACCGGTCTATCTGCTTGCTCCACGCGTCCTGCTGGCCCGGCGAGTGGCCGAGCGCGCGGGCCATGTCGCGCACCGCCGACCGCGCGCGGTAGGTGATGACGTTCGCGACCTGCGCCGTGTGCCTGCGGCCGTACTTGGCGTAGACGTGCTGGATGACCTCCTCGCGCCGGTCCGACTCGATGTCGACGTCGATGTCGGGAGGGCCGTCGCGGGCGGGCGCGAGGAACCGTTCGAAGAGCAGGTCGAACCGGACCGCGTCGACGTTGGTGATGCCGAGCGCGAAGCACACCGCGGAGTTCGCCGCGCTGCCCCTGCCCTGGCAGAGGATGTCGTTGCGCCGGCAGAAGTCCACGATGTCGTGCACGACGAGGAAGTAGCCGGGGAAGCCGAGCTGTTCGATGATCCGCAGCTCGTGCTCGATCTGCCGGAACGCCTTCTCGTCGCGGTCGGGATACCTGCGGTGCGCGCCCCGGTAGGTGAGTTCGCGCAGCCAGCTGATCTCCGTGTGGCCTTCTGGCACGTCGAACGGTGGCAGTTTCGGCGCGACCAGCCGCAGGTCGAACGCCAGCTGCATGCCGAGCAACGCGGCGTTGTGCACGGCACCCGGGAAACGGCGGAACCGGTGGAACATCTCCTCACCGCTGCGCAGGAACGCCGCGGGGGACGGCGGCAACCAGCCCGCCATGTCGTCGAGGCTGCTCCGCGCGCGCACGGCGGCCATCGCGGCGGCGAGCCTGCCACGACTCGGGGTGGCGTAGTGGACCGCGTTCGTCGCCACGACCGGGAGTTGCAGGTGCTGGGCCATGGCGTTGAGGAGGTCGTTGCGCCTGCTGTCCTCCGGCAGGCCGTGGTCGGTCAGCTCGACGTGCACGCGGCCCCGGCCGAACATGTCGGTGAGCCGCACGATCTCCTCGAACGCCGCTTCCGGCCCCTCTCTCGCGAGCGCTCTTCTGACGGTTCCCTTGCGGCAGCCCGTGAGCACCACGACGTCGCCCTTGGTGTCGGCGATGATCTGGTCGACGTCGTAGACCGGCTTGCCCTTCTCGGCGTTGTCGTCGAGGTGGCCGGTGGTGAGCGTGCGGCACAGCGCGTGGTAGCCCTCCTGCTTGCGCGCCAACAGGAGCAGGTGGTCACCCTCGGGGTCCGGTGCGCCGTTGGCGGGCTTGGACAGGCCGATGCTCAGTTCGGCACCGAACACCGTGTGCATGCCGAGTTCCTTGGCGGCCTCGGCGAAGCGGACCACGCCGTACATGCCGTCGTGGTCCGTGATCGCGATGGCGTCGAGCTTGAGCCGTTGCGCCTCCTCCACCAGCTCCTCCGGGTGGCTCGCGCCGTCGAGCCAGCTGAAGTTGCTGTGGCAGTGCAACTCCGCGTACGGCACGCGCTTGCGGGACGCCGCCATCTCGTCGGCGTGCAGCGCGAACCCCGGCGGTGCGGTGTAGCGGTCGCGGTGTCTTCCCCACCCCGGACCGTCACCTCCGTCGGGTTTCTGCTCGTAGGGTTTGCCCGAGAGCGCGCGTTCCAGCTCCCGCCAGCGGACCGGTGGGTTATTCCAGCCCATCGGCTTCCTTGCGCGGCAACGGGATCAGGGCCTCCAGCAGATCCCAGTACTCGTCCTTCATCAGTCGTACACCCCTTCCAGAAACCACCTCTGGTCCCTGCGGATCAGCAGGAACGCCTGGTCGTCCGTCTGCACCTGCACGCGCGCGGCCCGGTGCGGGTCCGGCGCCCACCACCGTTCGTCGACCGGCCACGGCCCCGCCCACGCGGTGATCTCCCGCGTTCTCCCTTTGACGGTCAGCGTTTTCGGTCTTGCGGTGAGTTCGAGCCGCCCGGTCACGCCGACCTCCTGGCCGGTGCCGTCCCTCAGCTGCGCGGGGTCGTCCGCGAGCGTCGCCGGGGCCCTGGTGAGCCGGCCGGGCCACGGGTGGTCCGGGTTTCTCGCGGGCGTCTTCTCGTCACCCCACGGCACCAGCCTGACCTGCTCCTCCGGCCCCCTGCCGCCGTCGATCACCGGGGTCAGCACGGCATCCGGGCCGAGCAGGCCCTGGACGTGCAGGAGCGCGCGCACCGCCCGTTCGTCGTCGTGGCCCCACAACCCGAGCTGCAACGCCGTGCCGTCGACGACCTCGACCGGTTCGAGGGTGAGCGTGCGGATGCCGGACGTGAGGCGTTCGCGGGTGAGCCAGCCGTCGAGCTGCCACCGCACCCGGTCGGCGATTCCCCTGGGCGTCAACGGTTCCGCGGCCCGCCACACCCGGTGCAGCTCCTCGTCGTTCTCGGTGCGCGCGAGGATGCCGAGCTTGGTGCACGCGAGGCTGCGGGCGGCGAGGTTCTCGTGCAGCCGCGCGGCCAGGTGCCGTGCCGCGAACGCCGCCGCGTCGATCCGCGCGATGGGTTCGTCGAAGGTCTCCTGCGCGGCGAGTTCCGGCGCGGGCCTGCGCTTGTCGAGCGGCCGCTCCGGCAACCCGCGCGCCAGCCGGTGTTGCCGGACCGCGGGCCCGCCGAACCGCGACGCCACCGCGCTCTCCGGCACCGCGGCGAACGCGCCGAGCGTCTTCAGCCCGAGCCTTCTGAGCAGGTCGACCAGCTCGGGCGCGTCGAGTTCGTGCACCCCCAACGGTTTCAGGAACTCCGCGGTGCCCTCCGGTGGCACGATCACGTTGCGGTGGGCGGCCTTCGTGGCCGCGAAGAGGCTCTCCGCCACCCCGATCTGCGCCTCGGTGCCGGTCCTGGCGGCGACGTGGTCGACGATGCGTTCGGCCGCCAGCTCCGCCGTCCCGAAGTACCCGACCGGCCCCTGCGCCGGCACCGCCACCAGCCCTGGCCGCACGACCTCGATGCCGGGCGCGAGTTCCTCCACCGCCTCCGCCACCGGCTCGAAGAACCGGGCGTCGCGCTGCGAGTCGTGCTCGAACGTCACCAGCTCAGGGCACATCGCCTCGGCCGCGCGCTTGCGCATCGCCTTGCGAATGCCTTCCTTGCGCGCCACGGCCGAGGCGGAGACGATCTCGTTGCCGTCGAGCACGGCCACCGGGACGTCGAGGGCGGTGGCCGTGGCGGTGCAGGCGGCGATGACGGGCCAGTCGGGGCACCAGACGGCGAGCAGACGGGAGTCCTTCACGCGGACGGGCTCTCGGGTGCGGACTGCTGGGCGAGCTGGACGAGGCGCTCGATGGCGGCGGCCCGGCGCGCGGTGAGTTCGTCGCTCACCGGGCCGGACGCGGTGGCCGGCGACGCGAACCGGCCCTCGGCGGCGCGACTTCCGGCCACACCGAGGTTCCCGGCCGTGCCGCGCTTCCCCGCCACGCCGCGACTTCCCGCGGTATCCGCCCGCCTAGCGGCCGGTTCGTCGGCCCGGTCCGGACCGGCATCAGCCGGCTCGTCGGAGCGGGCCGGTCCACCGGCCGCCAGCGGGAGCTCGATCTCTTCGTCGCCGAACGTCAGCAGCACGTGCCTGCCCCGGCCCGCTGCTCCCCGGCCGGCACTGCGCACGCTGATCTGTTGGTGGCGCAGGGTTTCGGCGCCGTCGTCGAGGGTGTTCCAGGTGACGGACTCCGCCGTCAGCTCCACGTCCGCCGCGGGCCAGGTGCCCCAGGCGATGAGCACGGCTCTGCGCTGGCGGGCTCGTGCGGTCAGGCGGCGGGCCAGGGAAGGAGGGAGCGGACAGGCGACGGCGACCACGTCCATGCCGTCGAGGAGGGCGGCGATGACCGGGCCAGGGTCCGTGCCCGGGCTGGGGATCAGGGCCAGGCGCTGTACCGCCACGCCCAGTTCGGCCGCGGCCAGGACGCCCAGCTGCGGCAGGCCGACCACGGCGGCCCAGCAGCCGTCCGCCGTCGCACCCGCCAGCAGGGCGAGCAGCAACGATGTCGATCCGCCCACCGACACCGTGCTGCCACGCCGCAAGCCGCCCCACGGCAGCAGGCCCGCCAGTTCCCCGCGAACCGGCAGGACCCGCCCCGTGGCGTGGTCGGTGGTGGTGCTGGTCAGCTCGCTGGCCGGGTTCACCCCGAGCGCGGCCAACGACGCCGTTGCCGACCTGGACACTCCACCCACCTCCCGTCTCGGACCGTGCGCACCCCTGTGCACGGCCGCCGCGGGAAGTTCGGCGACTTGCTTATTCGAACTCTTGTTCGAACGAACGAGATGATCGTAGCGCGTGAACGCACCCTTGTGTCAATGCCAAGACGTCACCCTTTTGGTGGACACGGCCACACGGGTCCGAAGGGTCCTCTACGGTTGCCCGATCACCGTGTGGACAAGGGGGAACCCCAGGTGAGCACACCAGAACCTGCGATCAGAACGGGCAGAACGCTGCTGTTCCTGATCCTCGGTGGCGCAGTCGTCCTGACCGCCGCCGTGCTGATCGCGGCCCAGTACCGAACGGCCCATCGCGACGGCGGTGTGGCGCAGCGCAACGACACCCTGCCCGACCTCTGCGAGATCGTCTCGCCGGAGACGCTCGTCAAGGCCCGCACCACCAACGGCGACGCCAGGTACTCCACGGCGGCAGGGGGCGGGACCTCGTGCGTGTGGGACCAGACCGCCGGGCGGGACGGGCCCGGCATGCGCACGCTGGTCGTCAACATCGACGAGCCGTACACCCCCGAGCTCGCCTTCGAGAGCCGCGTGGAGCAGCAGACCCAGGGCCAGGCGTCTCAGGTCAGCGACCTCGCCGGCGTGGGCGACGAGGCGAAGTCCGTGCTGACCGTCAAGTTCTCTGACCCGCGCGCGGTGTCCGGGCACGTCGTCCGCAAGGGCGAGCGCGTGATCGTGGTCCGGTACGTGGGCGCCGACCCCGGCCTGTTCACCGCCGAGACCACACCGGACGTGACGCAGCTCCAGGCGATGAGCCGCGCCGTCCTCGACGAGATCCTGGGGAAGTTGTGAACCAACCGCCTCCGCACGGCTGGCACCAGCACCAGGGCCACCCGCCACCGAACTGGGGTCCACCGCCCAGGAAGAGCAAGACCCCGCTGGCCATCGCCATCACCGTCGGACTGCTGGTGCTCGGCGTCGCCGTCACCGGGCTCGTGGTCCACCTCGACGTCAACAAGGACGGCGGCGACGACAAGCGCGCCGACAGGCTGCCCGCGTTGTGCGGCAACGTCTCCGAGCAGGCACTGGCCGAGGCCCGCACCACGAACCCGAACGGCCTGATGTCCCGCGAGACCAAGCTGTCCAAGGGCGTCCGCACGACCTGCTCGTGGAACCAGACCCGCGGCACCGACGGCAGCGGCCACCGCAGCACCGACGTCTCCGTCACCAACGAGCGGGAAGAGGCCGAGTCCGCCTTCAGCCGCGCCATCTCGATGTACATGGGCACCACCCAGGGCAGGCCCCTGCAGAAGCCGTTGAAAGACCTCGGCGACGAGGCGGTGGTGATCCTGGTGGAGACGAAGTCGGCCTTCACCGAGTTGACGGCGCTCGTGCGCAAGGGCGAGCTGATCGTCAGGGTCGAACACTCCGGCTGGGACGCGGGACTGTTCGCCAACACGAAGCCGGACCTGGCGGAGTTCGAGGCAGCGGCGACCCAGATCGCCCGGGAGATGGTCCAGAAGCTGTGAAAAGGGGCCGCTCCCCCGACGGAAGCGGCCCCTTCGAGCAACGAGGCTCAGTGGGCGAAGTGACGCGTGCCCGTCAGGTACAGCGTGACGCCCGCCTTCTCGGCCGCGGCGATGACCTCGGGGTCGCGCACCGAACCACCGGGCTGCACGATCGCGCGCACACCGGCCTCCAGCAGCACCTCCATGCCGTCCGGGAACGGGAAGAACGCGTCGGACGCGCCGACCGCGCCCCGGGCCCGCTCACCGGCGCGCTTCACCGCGAGGTGCGACGAGTCGACCCGGTTGACCTGGCCCATGCCGACGCCGACGGTCGCGCCGTCGTTGGCCAGCAGGATCGCGTTCGACTTCACGGCGCGGATGGCGCGCCACGCGAACTCCAGGTCCGCCAGCGTCTTCTCGTCCGCGGGCTCGCCGCAGGCGAGCGTCCAGTTGGCCGGCGAGTCGCCGGACGCGTCGATGGCGTCGCGCTGCTGCAGCAGCAGACCGCCGGACACCGGACGCATCTCGGCACCACCGCGGGCGGGCGGCTCGGCCACGAGGATGCGCACGTTCTTCTTGCGCTGCAACACCTCCACCGCACCGTCCTCATAGGACGGAGCGATGACGACCTCGGTGAAGATCTCCGAGACGAACTCGGCCATCTCCACGGTGACCTCGCGGTTCGAGGCGATGATGCCGCCGAACGCGCTGACCGGGTCGCACTCGTGCGCCTTGCGGTGCGCGTCCGCGATGCTCAGCTCGGACACCGCGATGCCGCACGGGTTGGCGTGCTTGATGATCGCGACGCACGGCAGTTCGTGGTCCCAGGCGGCCCGCCACGCGGCGTCGCCGTCGAGGAAGTTGTTGTACGACATCTCCTTGCCGTGCAACTGCTGCGCCGACGCGAGGCCCACCCCGCCGTCGCCCTGGACGTACAGAGCGGCGTTCTGGTGCGGGTTCTCGCCGTAGCGCAGCACGTTCGACCGGTTCCAGGTCGCGCCGACCCAGCCCGGGAAGCCGCTGCCCTCGTCGTCCGGCGCGAGCACGTTGCCCATCCAGGACGCGACGGCGACGTCGTAGGAAGCCGTGTGGCGGAAGGCGTCCGCGGCGAGGTGCTGCCGGTCGGCCATCGTGAAGCCGCCCTCGCGGACGTTCTCCAGCACCCAGTCGTAACGGGCCGGGTCGACGACCACGGCGACGTTCGCGTGGTTCTTCGCCGACGCGCGGACCATCGCGGGGCCGCCGATGTCGATCTGCTCGACGCAGTCGTCCGGGGACGCGCCCGACGCGACGGTCTGCGTGAACGGGTACAGGTTCACGACCAGCAGGTCGAACGGCGCGATGTCCATCTCGCGCAGCTGCTCGACGTGCGAGTCCTTGCGCAGGTCGGCCAGCAGACCGGCGTGCACGCGCGGGTGCAGCGTCTTCACGCGGCCGTCGAGGCACTCGGGGAACCCGGTGACCTGCTCGACCGGCGTCACCGGGACGCCCGCGTCGGCCAGCACCTTGGCGGTGCCGCCGGTGGACACGATCTCGACTCCGGCCGCGTGCAGGCCGGTGGCCAGTTCCAGCAGGCCGGCCTTGTCGGAGACCCCGATCAGGGCCCGGCGTACCGGTCGCCTCTCGGCAGGAGTGCTCACGGAATGCTCACCTTTCGTCCGTTCACGGTGCAGCCCTCACGGGCCAGCCTGCCGACCGTCTCGACGAGCAGCCGGCGTTCGACGACCTTGATGCGTTCGTGCAGGGTTTCCTCGGTGTCGCCGGGTTCGACGGCCACGGCCTCCTGCGCGAGGATCGGGCCCGTGTCGACGCCCGCGTCGACCAGGTGCACCGTCGCTCCGGTGACGTGCACGCCGTAGGCCATCGCGTCCCGCACGGGGTGCGCGCCGGGAAAGGCCGGCAGCAGCGCGGGGTGGGTGTTGATCATCCGGCCGCCGAAGCGGGCGAGGAAGCGCTCGCCGATGATCTTCATGAACCCGGCCGACACGACGAGGTCCGGTTCGTGCGACGCGACGGCCTCGGTGAGGGCGGCGTCCCAGGCGTCGCGGTCGGCGTGGTCGCGCAGCTTCACCGCGAAGTGGGGCACGCCCGCGCGTTCGGCGCGCTTGAGGCCCTCGATGTTCTCGCGGTCGGCGCCGACGGCGACCACCTCGGCGGGCAGGTCGGCGTCCAGCAACGCCTGCATGAGGGTTCCGGAACCGGAGACGAGGACGACGACGCGCGCCGGTGTCGGAAGCCGAAGTTCGGTGCTCAGCGTCTACTCCTGGGCGTTGCGTGGTGTTGTAGCAGCTCAGGGGCAGTTTAGGCCGTCACCGTTCGGGCTTGGCGTCCAGGTCCTCCTCGGGCTCCATGCCCAGCATCTCGTCGAACTCCGCGTCGAGGTCTTCCTCCTCCGCCTCAGCGGGTTCGTCGTCCTCGCCGAGCGGTTCTTCCTCATCCTCGGGCTCTTCTTCTTCGAACTCCTCGTCGAGTTCGTCCTCGGGCTCTTCCTCGTACTCGTCTTCGTCGTAGTAGTCGTCGTCTTCGAGGTCTTCCTCGACCTCGAACTCGTCCTCGTCCACGACCTCGAGCTGTTCGAACTGGTCGGTGAGCTCGTCGTCCTCGAACACGACGTCCTGGTCGACGGCCTCGGCGTCCTCGTCGAAGTCCGGCTCCACGAACTCGGCGGCACCGGCGGCGGCGACCGCCTTCGTGCGGTTGCCCGCGAGCCACGCCACCAGCGCACCCGGCACCAGCACCCACAGCAGCACGGCCATCGCGAGCAGCCCCGCCGGCACCGTCACCGGGTCGAACGCGCCGCCAGCGAGCTTCCCGCCGGCCGTCGCGGCGAGCACCAGGCTGCCGACCCCCGCCGTGATCGCGGCCACCAGCACGGCGCGCACCCGCGAGGTCGACCGGTCCGACACGTTGCGGCAGGTCCAGCCGACGATCAGGCCGATCAGCAGGCCGCCGACGAGCACGCCGGGGCTCCACACGACCTCGCCCTCCGGCATGGCCGCGAGCAACGGCACCGGCGGCACGTCACCGCCGACGAACTTCAGCGGCGACACCTCGACACCGCCCATCGAGAAGCCCGCGCCCACGACGTAGGAGAAGCCCGCGATGATCGCGTTCGGCAGGTAGGCCAGGCACAGCAGGAACACGCCGAGCCCGACGCCGAACGACGGCCCGGCGCCCGCGAACAGCCCGCTGGTCGTCGGCCAGGACACCGCGAGCCCGGCGGCCACCGCCAACGCACCCACGCTGACCAGCGCGAACAACGCCATGAAGCCCGCCCGCAGCCCGTGCAGCGCCACCGGGTCGAGCTTGTCGAACACCACCTCGTACAGGCCGCAGCGGCGCGCGACGCCGAGGGTGGCCGCGATCCCGGACACCGCCGCGCAGCCGAAGAACGCGACGGCCGGCGTGGCGCGCACGACCCCGTCGCCCATGATCAACGCGATCGCGCCACCGGTGACGGCGTGCGCCCCGGCGATGCTGAGCACGACGCCGCGCGCCTGCAGCGGTTCGTAGAGCCCGAGGCGGTCGGCGGTGCCCGCGGCGGTGCGGCCGACCAGCAACATCAGCAACGCGGTCGCGAGCAGCGGCAGCACCCCGAGCTGGCCCGACTCGAAGCGCAACGGCACGTGGTGCGCGGCGAGCCAGGCGGGCGCGGCGGCGCTGAGCACGCCGGACGTGGAGAACTGGGCGTAGGTGGCCGTCGCGGACACCAGCGCGAGAACGGCGGCGACCGCGGCGTACCCGACCACCACCGATCCGACCGCGGCGGCGACGAGGACGCGCATGCGTTCGGATCGAGAGAACTCCGGTGGGCGCACGGTGTTGACCTCGCGGGTCACCTCGCGTTGCAGCACGGGCACTTCTCCACTGTGTCAGGCCGCCTGAGCCATTCGGGTCAGGCACGCCGCGTCATGCGAACAGGGGTGGCGCCGGAGAACCGGCACCACCCCTGAAAGGTCGAACGGTGTGCGGACCTTACTGCTGCGGTCCGCCGAAGCCACCGGGCGGCGTGCCCGGCGAGCCGAACTGGCCCGGCTGCGGCATGAAGCTCGTCTGCTGCGGCGGCTGACCCGGCTGTGCGGGCTGCTGCGGCTGCTGGCCGAACTGCTGCTGGCCGAACGACGGCTGCTGGCCCTGCTGCTGGGGCGCCTGCTGCTGCGGGGCGGCCTGCTGCTGGCCGAACTGCTGCTGGCCCTGCTGCGGGAACGCGCCGGACTGCGGGTTCCAGCCACCGGGCTGCCCCTGCTGACCCGCGTACGGGTTCGCGGGCTTCGGCTCGAACTTCACGATGCCCTCGGCCATCAGGAACGCGAGCACGATCGCGGCCGTCTCCACCAGCGCCACGATCAGCAGCACGATGTCGAGGCCCTGGATCGACGGCGACTTGATGATGAGCTGCAGCTGCAGCAGGGTCTGCACGCCCGCGAGCACCGCGGCGACCGGCACGAAGCCCTTCGGGGTGCTCGGCAGCACGGACAGGCCGGCGAGCGCGCCCGCCGCGAGCAGGTAGACCACGTTGCCGCTGCTGACGTCGTCGGCGAACGCGACGAGGTACGCGACGAGACCGAGCCCCGCCGCCACCAGCGGGAGGATCTGGGCCAGGTTGATGTTGTTGGCGCCTGGAGCCCCGTGGCCCGCCGGCGGTGCCTGGTGCTGTGCCGGACCCGGCGGCTGCTGCTGGGGTGCGCCGTAAGGCACGGACATGTCGAGGTCTCCTCCTCAAACCAGGGTGCGTCGAGTGACGCTAGCAGTGCGACCCGCTACTAGGACGATGGACCGATCATGCCGGTTCCGCCATACGAGCGAAGGCCGGACTCCGAAGTTACTCGGAATCCGGCCTTCGCGTGGCCGTGCGTGTCTGAGATCAGGAACTCAGCAACCTCGACGAGGCTGCGTCGTCCCGGAGAGACCTCAGAGGCTCTGCATGATCTCCCGCATCAGGGCGGCGGTCTCGGACGGCGTCTTGCCGACCTTGACGCCGGCGGCCTCGAGGGCCTCCTTCTTCGCCTGCGCGGTGCCCGCCGAGCCGGAGACGATGGCGCCGGCGTGGCCCATGGTCTTGCCCTCGGGAGCGGTGAAGCCCGCGACGTAGCCGACGACCGGCTTGGTCACGTTGTCCTTGATGTACGCGGCCGCGCGCTCCTCGGCGTCGCCACCGATCTCACCGATCATCACGATCGCGACGGTCTCGTCGTCGGCCTGGAAGGCCTCGAGGGCGTCGATGTGCGTGGTGCCGATGATCGGGTCGCCACCGATGCCGATCGCGGTGGAGAAACCGAAGTCCTTGAGCTCGTGCATCATCTGGTAGGTCAGGGTGCCGGACTTCGACACCAGACCGATCTTGCCGCTGCCCGCGATGTTCGCGGGGATGATGCCGGCGTTGGACTTCCCGGGGCTGATGATGCCGGGGCAGTTCGGGCCGATGATGCGGGTCTTGTTGCCCGTCGCGACGGCGTGCGCCCAGAAGTACGCGGTGTCGTGCACCGGGATGCCCTCGGTGATGACGACCGCGAGCTCGATCTCGGCGTCGATGGCCTCGACCACGGCGGCCTTCGAGAAGGCCGGCGGGACGAAGATCACGGTCACGTTCGCGCCGGTGGCCTCCATGGCCTCCTTGACGGTGCCGAAGACCGGGAGCACGGTGCCGTCGAAGTCGACCTTCTCGCCCGCCTTGCGCGGGTTCACGCCACCGACGATGTTCGTGCCGGACGCGAGCATGCGCTTGGTGTGCTTGGTGCCTTCGGCACCGGTCATGCCCTGGACGATGACCTTGCTGTTCTCGTTGAGGAAGATAGCCATCTGACTCAGACCCCCGCAGCCGCGAGCTCGGCGGCCTTGGCGGCCGCGTTGTCCATCGTGTCGACAACGGTCACCAGCGGGTGGTTGGCCTCGGCGAGGATCGCGCGGCCCTCCTCCACGTTGTTGCCGTCCAGGCGGACGACGAGCGGCTTGGTGGCCGAGTCGCCGAGGATCTCCAGCGCCTTCACGATGCCGTTGGCCACGGCGTCGCACGCGGTGATGCCACCGAAGACGTTGACGAACACCGAGCGGACGGCCTCGTCGCCGAGGATGACGTCCAGGCCGTTGGCCATGACCTCGGCGGACGCGCCGCCACCGATGTCGAGGAAGTTCGCGGGCTTCACGCCGTACTGCTCACCGGCGTACGCGACGACGTCCAGCGTCGACATGACCAGACCGGCACCGTTTCCGATGATGCCGACCTCGCCGTCGAGCTTGACGTAGTTGAGGCCCTTCTCCTTGGCCTTCGCCTCGAGGGGGTTCTCCGCCTGCTTGTCGACCAGCTCGGCGTGGGCCGGGTGGCGGAAGTCGGCGTTCTCGTCCAGCGTGACCTTGCCGTCGAGGGCGACGATCTTGTCCTGCGGGTCGCGGACCAGCGGGTTGACCTCGACCAGCGTGGCGTCCTCGGAGACGAAGGTCTCCCAGAGCTTCACGATGGTGTCGACGACCTGGTCCTTGACCTCGGCCGGGAAGTTCGCGGCGTCCGCGATCTCACGGGCCTTGGCCTCGTCGACGCCCTTGATGGCGTCGATGGCGATCTTCGCGAGGGCCTCGGGCTTGGTGGCCGCGACCTCCTCGATGTCCATGCCGCCCTCGACGCTCGCCATGGCGAGGAAGGTGCGGTTGGCGCGGTCGAGGAGGAACGAGAAGTAGTACTCCTCCGCGATGTCGGAGGCGGGCGTCACCAGCACGCGGTGAACGATGTGCCCCTTGATGTCGAGGCCGAGGATGGCGGTCGCCTTCTCCTCGGTCTCCTCGGGGGTGGAAGCGAGCTTCACACCACCGGCCTTGCCGCGGCCGCCGGTCTTCACCTGGGCCTTGACGACGACGGCCTGGCCGAACTTCGCGGCGATGGCCTTGGCGTCGGCGGGGTTGGTAGCCACATCGCCCGGCAGTACCGGGACGCCGTGGGCGGCGAAGAGGTCCTTCGCCTGGTACTCGTACAGGTCCACTCGGGTCTCCTGCGACGTCGGTGTCGGAACACCGCGCCTGGGTGGTCCTCAAGGGGCCGTGCGAACCCACTTGACGCGGCTGGGCCCAGACACTATCGACCTGCGGGTACCGCTCGCACGTCACCACCGGTGAGGTCGGTCTCAACGGCGGTGAGGTCGATCACGCGCACGCGCGCGATATAAGGAAACGCGAGTTCTGCGACACGTTTCACCGGTTCGCGCGACTGCCCATCAAGCCGGCCGCGGCCAGGAGAGCCGCGATCGACGCGAGCGCCAGCCACGTGCCGGGGGCCACCACGGCGCCCTCGACCTGGTCGCCGGTGAGCGGCAGTTCGAGCGCCCGGACGCCCATCAGCAGCGCGAGACCCGCGAGCGACGCGGCGCCGCGAGCGGGCCTCGACCGGAACGCGGTCACGAGCGTGATGATCAGCAGCGTGAGGCAGAGCAGCATGGTCCAGGACGCGGCGGGGTCGTTGTCCGGGAGCAGCGTGGGCGACGTGTACTTGTCGCCGCGCAGGGTCGGCAGGACGAACGCGCCGGCCGCGAAGAGACCCGCGAGCAGGATCGCGCCCAGTTCGGCGACCGGCACCTGTTCCTTCTTCACCTCTCCCGCGTTCTCGCGTTCGACCGCGGCGGCGAGGCCGGTGCAGGTGAGCGCGAGCAGGCCGAGCGGGACCTCGACCACCATCAGCCAGAACCCGGCGCCGGGCTGCGCGACGCCGAGCTGACTGGCCGCCGTCACGACCTTGGTGATGCCCGCCGCGGCGAGCTGCATGGCGAGGAACGCCCCGAACAGCGCCGGGCGGACGGTCGCGGCCACCGCGGGCACGAACAGGAGCAGGCCGAGCACGCCGAACGCGAGCCCGGCCACCCACAGCAGGCTCACCGACGCGAGGTCGGGCGCGGGGCCGCCGGTGGACAGGGTGAGCTGGGGCAGGAACGCGCCGACGAGCATCGCGGTCGCGGCGAGCACGGCGAACACACCGGCCGTGACGTGCATGCGCTTCGGGGTGGGGAGTTCGGGGTCGCGCGTGGCGTCGCGCTTGCCCTGCTTCAACCGTGCGGTGCGGCCGAGCAGGGGGACGGCGGGGAGCAGGAGGGCGGCGGTGAACGCGGACACGGACCCCGCGGTGATGCCGAGGCCCTGGGCGAACGTTCCGGCTGCCAGCGGCGGGACCACGACGGCGAGCAGGGAGAGGGAGACGCCGAGCGTGCCGCCCTCGCGGGTGTCCGGGTCGGGGGAACTGGCGGCGAGCGCCGTCGCGAGGGGCACGGCGACGGCGATCAGCAGGCCGCCGACCAGTCCGACGGCGGGCAGGTCCCACGGACTGCGGTCGAGCTGGAACGGGTCGTTCGAGACGAACGGCTTGCCCAGCAGGCCCACCGCGGCGACCAGCGCGAAGAACACGGGGACGGCGACCAGGGTCGGGGGCTCCGACTCGTCGGCGGGCATGCCGGCGCGACCGGCCGAGAGCGCACCCGCCGCGATGGTGAGCAGGTGCCCGGCGATCAGCAGCCACACGCCCAGCGCCGGGGTGACGGCGACGAGCGTGACCGGGCGGAAGAGCTCGGGACGGGCGACGTCCATGGCGTCGAGGAAGACCTGCGCGTCGCTCAGCAGCCGGCCGACCGCGAAGACACCGGTGGCGGCGATCAGTCCGGCGGCCACGAACGGACGGCCGCGCATCAGCAGCACGCCGGCGACCACGGGCGGTGCGAGCGCCAGCAGGGCGAGCAGCGGCCACGACGTGAAGGCCGGTTCGGCGCCGTCGACCACGCCGAGCAGCGGGCCGAGGGCGAGCAGGAGGGCGCCTGCCGCGGCGAGGGCCCAGGACGTGCGCAGCCGGGCGGCCGCCGGGGTCTGGTTGTCGAGCTCGGTGCGAGTCATCGCGGGCGAACCTAGCAAGACCTGAGTAGCACTGCGTGTGACCTCTGCTGACGTATTAAGACGAAATTCGTTCGCGTGTGGAAAACATCCGCTGGGTACTCCTGGGTCGTGACTTCATCACTTACCGTCGCTCGTATGAGCGACACCGGCCGGTCGTGGATCACGCGTCTGACTGACGCGGCCCTGGACCGTGCCGGGTGGGGCGTGCACACGGCCCGTGATGTCGCGGAAGAGGTCAAGGTGGCGCTGCGGGCGATGGCCACGCCCGGCGGTGTGCGTGGCGTCGCGATGGAAGCGGCCTGGTTGACGGCCCACGCGGTGCTCTACCCGTGGGGTGCGATCACCGAGCAGCTCCGTCCGGAAGGGCAGTACCGGCACTACCGCACCGACGGTCTCCCGCCCCGCCAGCGCGGGCTGATGGTTTCGGCGATGGACGCGGCGGGCACCCCGATCGTGCTGGTGCACGGCATCGGGGACAACCGTTCCGCCTTCGCGGTGCTGTCGGGGGCTCTGCGAAGGCGGGGCTTCGGGGTCGTGCACGCCATCAACTACAGCGTGCTGACGGCGTTGACCGGGGACGTCCGTCGCTCCGCCGCCCTGCTGGGCGCGCACATCGAGCGGATCTGCGAGCAGACCGGATCCGATCAGGTGCACGTCGTCGGCCATTCGCTCGGCGGGCTCATCGCCAGGTACTACGTACAACGGCTGCACGGCGACTCACGCGTTCGCACACTCGTGACCTTGGGGACGCCCCACAGCGGCACGCTCGCCGCCTATCTGGTGCCGACGCCCCTGACCCGGCAGCTGCGTCCGGGTTCGGAGCTGTTGTCCGAGTTGGCCGAACCGTGCCGGCCGTGCCGGACGAAGTTCGTCGTGGTCTGGTCCGAGATGGATCAGATCATCGTGCCTCAGCGCAACGCCCGGCTGGAGCACTCGTCATTACTCGTCGAAGAGCACCAGATACGTGATTCAGGTCACCTTTCTTTGCCGGTTGACACGAGGACCCTTCACGTAGTTGTGACGGCCATCACCCGATCGGATGACTTGTCAACTCACCCCATCGCCGCTGGCGGCGAGGCGTGTCGCCCCTCCGGTTTGACCGACAGTCACAGTTGACAGTTGAAACCCGCTGGTTGCCGCCCATTCGTAGGACATAACGAACTGGGGTTTGCCCTCCGAGCCTGCCCGCCGTTACTGTCCCCGGGTCCGTTGTCACGGTCTGATCACAGAAGGACACCGAGTCAGAACCCCGAATCCTGACTCGCCGGGAATCCCCCGCCCGGTTGTCCACCCGATCAGGCTCCCCGAAGGCGGAAGGGCAAGCTTTGAGTCACCACCGCTCCCCCGGCGGCCATGAACGCAGTGCTGCGCTTGAAGAGGCAGTCGACCGCGCATCCGTGCGTCCGGTCAGCTCTCACCGGCTCCCCCCGCCACCGTCGGCGCTTCGCGGACGCATCGTCGTCGCCGCCGTCGCAGTAGGCGCGTTCGCCGCGGCAGGCGCCGGCCAACTCGGCCAGGCAGCCGCCGACGAAGGCACCGACGTCCAGCTCGCGAACCACTCCGGTGGCGCCGCGACCTTCGACGGCGTCGGCGGCGACACCGCCTCCGCCCCCCAGATCCTCGCGGTCTCCAAGACCACGTCCGAGGGCTCCGCCGAAGCCGCCAAGCTCCTGCGCAGCCAGCAGCTCACCACCGAGCGCGAGGCCGTCGAGGCCGAGAAGAAGCGCCCGAAGTTCGTCCGCCCCGCAGCCGGTGACTTCACCTCGGGCTACGGCGGCCGCTGGGGCACCATGCACCTCGGCATCGACATCGCGGGCCCCATCGGCACTCCGATCCTCTCCGCCGCCGACGGCGTCGTGATCGAGGCGGGCCCGGCCTCCGGCTTCGGCCTCTGGGTGCGCGTGCAGCACGAGGACGGCACCATCACCGTCTACGGCCACGTCGACACCTACAGCGTCAAGGAAGGCCAGCAGGTCAAGGCGGGCCAGCAGATCGCCCGCATGGGCAACCGCGGCTTCTCGACCGGGCCCCACCTGCACTTCGAGGTGTGGAACCCGGGCGGCCAGAAGATCAACCCGCTGACCTGGCTGAACGCTCGCGGCGTCACCGTCTGACGACCGGCCGACAACCGCCCGACGTTCGTTCCGGGCACTGCTTCGAGCACCGTCTGAGTCTGTTCGGGAACCTGGTTCCGGCCTGTCCGATCGTTCGACCGGTTCTGAACTACGGCTCAGTAGCTTTCTGGCGGCCGTTCTCGGCCTGGCCACCTCCTGGGGTGGGTCGGGTGGTTCTGGTCGACTCAGGGGCCTCTTGTGGCTCAGCAACCTCCGGTGGCGCTCTATTCCCGCTCTAGCGGCGGGCTGGGTCGAGCGGTCACGGATCTTGGGGCCTTTCGGGCATCGGGAGGGCTCGGGAGCCCCTTCGGGCCTTGTAGGCGGTGCGGGCCTTGTAGGCGGCGCGGACCTGGGGGGCGGTGCGGACCTGGGGGGGGCGGTGCGGACCGACGCTCCTGCGGGCTTCAAGGTCGTTGCGGAAGTCCTGGAGCCTCGTGGGATGCCAGGGCTTCGCGGACGAAGTAGGTCGCCGCTACCCGCCAGACCGAGCACATGTGCCTGCGCCAGCGTGGGCCGCAGGCCTTGCAGGCCCCGCTCTCCGTCGGTTCGTGATGGCTGAGCAGAGTGCGCCAGGCTTCGACCAGGCTGCGGGTGGCCGGGGATTCCAGCTGGTTGAGGATTGCGAACACACGTTCGTGCAGGGCGCCGGCCAGTACGTGATCCATCGTGAGCACTTCCGCTGGGGGTTCTGCCTCATGCGGAGGATTCTGCTCCGGGGGTCTGACAATTTTTGGACGCAGTGGCGGTGACCTGCGGTGATCGCTCTGCCGGCTGCCGGTGGTGGGCTCTGCGGCTGCCAGGGTTGGTCGGCTGGGCGCTTGGCGTTTTCTTGGTGCTGCGACTGGGGAACGTGCGGTGGTGTCTACAGGCGACAGCGCTGTTCGGAAGGGCAGTGCTGTTCCGAAGGCCGGGCTGCTTGCCAAGACAATGCGGCCGGACCGCTCTCCCGTTCGGTCCGGCCGCACTTCGCCGCGAAGTTAGGCCCCCGCCGTCCCTTCGCTCCCCTTCGTCTGCAGGCTGCTCGTTGTGCCTTGGACCGCCCCGAACGTTCCCCGGCTGTGCTGCTTGCGACACCCACATAGACGCACTCGGTGGGCTGTCGTTGCGCGGATTTTCCGGATTTCTGCGGATTTTCTTGGTTGGGGATGAAGTCGCTGGTCAGGCTGGTGTTGAGCGAGCTCGGGTCGCGGCTTCGCCCGGATCCCGCCGATCTGGCCAAAGGCCGGGGCCGGCGCCGTCGGCGGGTGGATGGCACGCCTGTTCGTGTTGGGCGGCTTGCTGTTGCGTGGGTGGTTGCATCGGCGGGGCGGCTTCGGCATCGCATTGCGACCAGGCGTGCCTCGATGTGCGCGCTCTGTCGGGCTTGCCTCAGGTGTGCGCAAGGCCCGCTGCCGTGCCCCTCGGGGGACTGGGCGCGGGCCTTGGCTTGTGGCTCTGCGTGGGTTTTTTAGAGCTTCGTCATCGGGACGCTGCCTATGAGCATCAGGCGGACTGTGCCTGAGCCTCCGAAGTCGATCGTGGCCGTGGCCCGCAGGCCCGCGCCGTCCACCGCCACCACTCGGCCCAGGCCGTACTTGTCGTGGGTCACTCGGTCGCCCACCTCCAGCTTCATGGCCGGGGCGTCCTTCCAGCCCGCCTTGCCAGGGGCCGGGCGGGTCAGGCCTCGGGAGGCGATGCCTCCTGAGGCTGAGCGGCCCCAGGTGGTGGCCGCTGTCGGGGCCGCGCGGGAAGGCTCTACCCGGCGCCAGTCCAGCAGGTCCTGGGGGATTTCGCCCAGGAAGCGGGACGCCGGGTTGGCTGACGGTTGGCCCCACGCCGAGCGGACCAAGGCCCTCGAGAGGTAGAGGCGGCGTTGGGCCCTGGTGATGCCCACGTAGGCGAGGCGGCGTTCTTCTGCCAGTTCCGCTGGGTCGCCCAGGGCTCGCATGTGCGGGAAGACGCCGTCTTCCCAACCCGTGCTGAAGACGACCGGGTATTCGAGGCCCTTGGCCGTGTGGATGGTCATCAGGGTGACCACGCCGTCCGAGTCCGCGTCCGGGATGGAGTCGGCGTCCGCGACCAGGGAGACACGTTCCAGGAACGCCGGCAGGGACGGGACCGGGTCCGCGCCTTCCGGGAGTTCCAGTTCGGTGAACTCGCGGGCCACGGTGACCAGTTCGTTGAGGTTCTCGATCCTCGTGTGGTCCTGCGGGTCCTCGCTGGCTTCCAACTCGGTGCGGTAGCCGGTTTTCTCGAGGACCGCTTCGAGGATGTCGGCCACGTCGTCTTCGCGCGCGACCATTTCGCCCAGCTGGTCCATCATTTCCACGAAGCCCGCGATTGCGTTGCGGGAGCGCGGGTTCAGGAGTGGGACTCGGTCCTCGACGGCGTCGCGGAGGGCTGTGGCGAAGCTGATTCGTTCGCGTTCCGCGTAGGTGGCCACGCAGGCTTCCGCTCGGTCGCCGATTCCCCGCTTCGGGACGTTGAGGATCCTGCGGAGGGAGACCGTGTCGTCCGGGTTGGCGAGGGTGCGCAGGTAGGCGAGGGCGTCGCGGACCTCGCGGCGCTCGTAGAAGCGGACGCCGCCGACCACCCGGTACGGGAGGCCCAGGCGGATGAAGATCTCCTCGAACACCCGCGACTGGTTGTTGGTGCGGTAGAAGACGGCGATTTCGGAGTTGTTGACCTCGCCGCTGTCCACGAGGTGGTCGATTTCGTTCGCGACGAACGCGGCCTCGTCGTGTTCGTTGTCGGCCACGTAGCCGACGATCTTCTCGCCCTCGCCGAGGTCCGACCACAGCGATTTGTCGCGGCGGTTCGGGTTGCGGGAGATGACGGCGTTCGCCGCCGTGAGGATGTTCTGGGTGGAGCGGTAGTTCTGCTCCAGCAGGATCGTGGTGGCGTCCGGGTAGTCGCGCTCGAACTCCACGATGTTGCGGATCGTCGCGCCGCGGAACGCGTAGATCGACTGGTCCGCGTCGCCCACCACGCAGAGCTCCGCCGGCGGGATCTCGCCGCCCGCCTTGCCCACGAGCTCGCGCACCAGGGTGTACTGCGCGTGGTTGGTGTCCTGGTACTCGTCCACCAGGACGTGGCGGAAGCGGCGGCGGTAGTGCTCGGCCACGTCCGGGAACGTCTGCAGGAGTTCGACGGTCTTCATGATCAGGTCGTCGAAGTCGAGGGAGTTCGACTCGCCCAGGCGGCGCTGGTAGACCGTGTAGACCTCGGCCACGCGGCGTTCCAGGTCGTTCGTGGCCTGGGCGGTGGCGGTCTCCGGGTCGACGAGCTCGTTCTTGAGGTTCGAGATGTGCACGGCGAGGGTGCGGGCCGCGTACTTCTTCGGGTCCAGGTCGAGGTCGCGCGCCACGAGCGTGATGAGGCGGCGGGTGTCGTCGCTGTCGTAGATCGAGAAGTTCGACGACATGCCGAGGACCTTGGCGTCGCGGCGCATCACGCGGACGCACATCGAGTGGAACGTCGACACCCACATCGAACGGGCGCGCGCGCCCACCATGTCGGCGACGCGCTCCTTCATCTCGGCGGCGGCCTTGTTCGTGAACGTGATGGCCATGATCTCGCCGGGGTGCACGCCACGTTCCGCGAGCAGGTACGCGATCCGCCGGGTGAGGACACGCGTCTTGCCGGAGCCGGCGCCCGCCACCACGAGCAGGGGCGAACCGGCGTGCTCGACGGCACGGCGCTGCGCGGGGTTCAGGTCGTCGAGCAGGTGGCCCGCGCGGGAAACGGGGGGACTTGAGGGCAAGTCGAACAAGGCGCTCATCGTCCATCCACGGTACCGGGCGGCACCGACGAATCCGGTACCGCCCGACCATGTGTTCGATGAACGGACCGGTCAGGTGCTGGTGTCGATCTTGAAGTTCTGCCCCGCGTGCACCGCGTCGTGGCCGCCTGCCTCGGCGTACACGTCGATGCTGTCCTGCGTCCAGATCGCGGCGGCCCTGGTCTCGACGGTCAGCGTCGGCCACGCCTCCTCGTGCACGATCAGGTGGTCCTGCTCGCACCGGAGGCCTTCGGCGCCGGGGCCCTCGGCCACCGAAGACGGAGAGGCCCTGCTCGTCGTGGCCCACCACGTTGGTGACGACCAGGTCGAACTTCTGCCGGGCGGTGGAGCTGCCCCCGTCGTCCAGTCGGTGACCGGGCCGAACCAGCCGGACACCCTCGTGAACTCGACGGTGGCGAAGCCGGGTTCCGCCGCAGCGGACCGAGCGACGACGACGGACAGCGCCAGGGCGGCCGCCGTCCCGAGTGCGTGCTTCCTGTGCCCCCAGGCCTTGGAACAGCTACGTCGCGGACTCCAAGCGTTGACGTCCCACCAGGTGAGCCCTTTCACCGCGCGGGCTTGGCGGCCCGGGCCCGTTCTGTGCAACACTGAATCCATGCGCGCGACGTACTTCGAGTTTTTCTACGGGAACCGGACTCCGGCTCCCGTGGTCGTCCAGCGCTGACAAAGCCACCACGAAGCCCCGGAGTCCATCGGACCCCGGGGCTTCGCTGCTTCCGGGCCAAGGACTCGAAGTTCCCCGAGAGGTCACCAATGATGGACACCACCACCGAACCCGACATCAACGAGCTGCGCGAGGAAATCGACCACCTCGACGCGGAAATCCTTCGCCTCGTGCAACGGCGCGTCGAGGTGTCGAAGATCATCGGCGCGGCCCGCATGGCCGCCGGCGGCACGAAGATCGTGCACAACCGCGAGATCGACGTCCTCGCCCGCTACAAGCCGCTCGGCCCCGAGGGCAAGGACCTCGCGATGATCCTGCTCAAGATGGGCCGCGGCCCGCTCGGCAGGTAGTTCCACCAGCGGTGGCCCGGCGTCACAGCACGCCGGGCCAAAAAGGCTGCAGGGCCGCGCGCACGCGGTCGAGGTCCGCGTCGACGAGCTGGGTGTCGTCCGGCACGTAGGCCAGCGGGTCCCCGAGCAACGGCTCCGGCAGCCCCAGCAAGCCCTCGACCAGCGCGTGCAGGCACAACGCCGAGTAGCCGCGCAGGTAGCCGCCTTCTTGCGTGAGCACGACCCGCGTCCCGAACGACGCCACCCTCCTGCCGATCTCGCGGTACCCGTCCGCCGTGAGGTTGTGGCGGCCGTTGGGGTCGAACGCTGACCCGTCGAACCCGGACGCGCACACCAGCAGGTCCGGTGCGAAGTCGCGCAGCAGTGGGAAAGCGATCTCGTCGAGCGCGCGCATGTACGCCGTGTCGCCCGCACCGAGCGACAGTTCGATGTTCACGTTCCTGCCGTTAGCGCCCACTTCTGATGGCGCACCTGTCTGCGGGTGGTTCGTGCCCCACGCGCCGTGCCGCATGTGCACCGAGATGGTCAGCACGTCCGGGCGGTCGTAGAACGTCTCCTGCGTGCCGTTGCCGTGGTGCACGTCCCAGTCCAGGACGGCGACCCGCACCCCTTGGCGCCGCGCGGTCTCCGCCACCAGTGCCGCGTTGTTCACGAAGCAGTAGCCGTCCGCCATGTCCGGCTGCGCGTGGTGTCCCGGCGGCCGCACGAGCGCGTACGCGATGGGCGCGCCGGACTCCAACGCCGCCAACGCCGTACCCGCCGCCGCAGAGGCCGCACGCCACGTTTCCGGCCCGACGACCGTGTTCACCTCCAGGGCCACACGCTCAGACACGCGCAACGAGTCCAGGTACCCAGCGGTGTGCACGCGCAGAAGCTCGTCAACGGACGCATGCCGCCCCTCGTGCCACGTCAGGTGCGGCGCCACCGGGCCGTGCGTCAGCGCGTGCCGGAACGTGCGCAGCCGCGCGGCGTTCTCCGGGTGCGGCTCGGCCACGTCCAGCCACGGCCAGGAGCCCGGCAGCTCCCAGAGACCCTCGCCGGCGTCGTGCTCGAGGCAGTCGTCGTGCCAGAACATGTCCACCCGAATCGGATATCAGGGCGATCACGGATGGTCCATCGAAAAAATCTGGGGGCACACTGGAGTCATGGGCCTCATCGCCGCACTGATCGCCATCGCCGGCCTGCTCGCCGCCTTGGCGCACGACGCTTACCTGGGCTTGCTCGGATCGGCCGCGAACAAGAAGGGCCTCTCCGGGGCTCCTGTCTCGCAGTTCGTCCGCAGCCGCTGGAAGACCGCGATCATCACGACCGCGGGCGCGGTGATCGGCCTGCTGATCACCGGCGGCGACTCGCTCGGCGCCGACGTGATCGGCGCCCTGATCGCCGGCGGCAGCGGTCTGGCCGCGCTCAACGGCGTGCAGAACACCCGCAAGCAGCTGAACAGCGGTCAAGCGCAACTCCCGCCCCGCTGAGAACTTCACACAAAAGAGTGTCACTCGTCCTGAACACCCCCTTTTGGTTGGTTGGGTACCTCCAGACGGCCCTACTCTGGTTGCGTCGCAGAGGGGTGTCGGGATGGACGAACTGCCGGGCAAACATCGACTCGACGACGGGATCGCGCCGCCGCAGCGGCCCGTCGTCGGGGGCGATCGCATCCCGCTGCCCCGCCGCCGCCAGACAGACCCGCTGCAGGACACCGACGGCCTGCGCAAGTTCAACATCGGCCTGGTGCCCGCGTCGGTCACGCCGCCACGCACCTGGAAACGCGCCGCCTGGTTCGCCGTCGTCTCCTCGGTGCTCGTGCTGGTCGGGCTGAGCGTCGCCGCGGCCAAGCTGGTCGGCGGGGGCGGCGAGGTCGAGACGGTCGGGCTGCCCGGCTACCCCTCGGACGTGCCGATCATCTCCGCGCTGCCCACCGGCGGCACCACGCCCTCGGTCGCGGGCACGAAGCCGTCGGCCGCGAACACCGGCCGGGGCGCCCCGGTGCCGGGCACGGGCACCCGCACTTCCGCCGCGAACGGCACCGGCACGGGCCCGGGTTCGGCGACCGCCCCCCAGCCCACCGGGTCGGCGCCTCCGGTCATCACGACCGTGCCGGTCACCCAGGCCCCGGTGGTGGACGGCGGCAAGATCGCCGAGCAGACCGAGCACTTCTACCGCGCGATGGCCACGAACGCCGACACCGCGCTCGCCATGACCACGGACACCGTGCGTTCGAACGCCGACGCGCTGCTCGAGGGCAGGCTCGCCGACATCTCGCTGATCGAGGTGAAGGAGATCGCCGTAGACCCCGGCAAGGGCCTCACTGTGAGCCTGCTCCAGGTGACGAAGAAGGACGGTTCGGTCAGCACCGAGAAGCGCGAGCTCAGCTTCACGCTCGGGGACCTCCCGCTCATCAACGGTGAACGGTTGAAGGTCGGAGGCTGAAGTGGCTAAAGGTCGCGGCCGGACCTACCGAACGTAGTAAGTAGCCACCGAGCGATCCCTGGGCACCGCTGGCCGCCACGATCGGATGAAGTTCGTCCGGACACTGGCGTGTTCACGCGGAGCCACGGTACGCATTCAGGCGGACACGGACAGTACGGAGGACCAGAGCAGTGCAGCGTCCCGCGGCGACGACCGGACGGCGGCACAACCGCGCCGGCTCGATCAGCGTGGCCGAGCTGATCAAGCAGCAGCCGACCTCCATCCGCATCCTCTCCAACGAGGATGCCGCCACAGACGCACTGGTCACGTCCCTGCTGGGCCCCACGGAGAACATGACGGCGACGACCGCCGTGATCCCCGTCGTCCCCGGTCGCCGCAGGCGCACCGCGACGCCGAGCAGAGCCGGCCGGGTCGCCGGACTGGTCACGGGCGCGGTCCTGCTCGTCTCGTCCATCGCGGGTGCGGCGATCCTCGCGGGCAAGCGGCCGGAGAACGTCGGCGTGCCCGTCTCGGAACGGCCCGTGGCGCTGTCCGGCTCGAGCGCGCTGCGCCCGGACGTCCTCTCGGCCCAGCTGCCGAACGACCGCCCGCCGCCGCAGACCACCGACGCCGCCGTGCC
This sequence comes from Lentzea sp. NBRC 102530, assembly GCF_030269365.1. Classification (GTDB taxonomy): domain Bacteria; phylum Actinomycetota; class Actinomycetes; order Mycobacteriales; family Pseudonocardiaceae; genus Lentzea. The sequence continues at coordinate 172,043 of NZ_BSTF01000012.1, read as the reverse complement.
CATGCCGCAGCCGTCCGCGTTGCTGCTGGAGGACAACGCCCAGCAGGAGTCCGCGGCGCAGGCGACGTCCGAACCGGCCACGCCCGAGGTCTCGGTCGGCCCGTTGCCGCAGGTGGACGTGGTGAAGAAGTTCTACGAGCTGCTCACGACCAAGCCCGGCGCCGCGGCCAAGCTGCTCTCGCCCGAGCTGGTCGGCGGGAACCCCGCCGAGTTCGTGCAGTCCTGGGGAAAGATCAAGACGGTCAACGTCGACCAGACGTCGGTGCGGCCGGACGGATCGGTGCTCGCGGTCGTCTCCATGCAGGAGGCGGACGGCAGCTGGCTGCGGATCGAGCAGCTCTTCTGGCTCACGTCAACGACCCAGCCGCGGATCGTCGGCACCGAGGTCCTTTCGGCGCAGCGGAGTTAGGTCGCGCCCAACTGAGTTCGCCGTTCGCAGTCGAACGGTGACCGTTCGTCTCTGAAACTCTGTTTCGGACGTGAAAATTCCCCCGAAGGGGTTACATCTCGGGTCACGATTCGGTATCCATGTTCCCGCCAGTGCGCGAACGCGAACTTGGAAGGGTGAACGAGCGGTGTCGATTGAGGACCATCGTCGGCGGTTGACCGGATCTGCCGAGTCGACCGGACAGCTGTCGGTCGCCGAGCTGATCGCCCGTCGCGAGGCGGAGACCGCGGAGATCCCGGTGATCACCGACGACATCACCCCGGAGGCGTTCGAGCCGACGGTCAAGTTCAAGCCGGTCAAGGTGCCCGGCAAGCTCAAGAAGCAGCCCATGAAGGAGCTGCACATCACCGAGCTGCTGCGCCGCGAAGGCCGTGCCGACGACACCCAGCGCGGCGGGTTCACCGTCGGCAAGCTGGCCGCCGCGGCCAGCGGTGGCGTCATCATCTGCGGTTCCGTGGCGTTCGCCGCCTCCTCGTGGCTGTCCTCGCCGGACGAGCGCCCGCTCGCCGAGGTGCGGTTCGACGAGCGCGCCCAGGCCCGCGGCGCGAGCGCCGGCACCGAAGGCGTCGTGAAGCTGCCGTCGAACAAGACGCAGCAGGCCGACGCGACCGAGACGCCGCAGGCCGAGACGACGACCTCGGACCCGACGACGCGCGTCGCGCCGTACGTGCAGACGCAGCAGCAGCGTCCGACGCAGCAGCAGACCCAGCAGACGCAGGCGCCGTCCACGGAGACCCCGACCTCCACCGCGCCGTCGACGTCCACCGAGACGAGCACCCCGAGCACGCCGCCGTCCAGTGAGACGCCCGCGCCCCCGAGCTCGTCCACCACGCCGCCGAGCAACAGCACCAGCACCCCGCCCAAGTCCGAAACGCCGCTGCCGCCGACCTCCAACCCGGTCGACGTGAGCGTGGACCTCGGCCTCCTCGACCCGGTGCTCAACACCGTGGGCGACACCGTCGGCGGATTCGACTTCTTCGCCCCGGCGAACTGAGGCACGACAGGTAGCTCAGCGGCGGCCCCCGGCAGGTACCCTGTGCGGGCAATTCCGGACGACCCGTTGACTACCGCACGAGGAGCACGAGCGTGGGATCTGCTGCCGCAGCCGCAGTCACGCCTTCGAGCACCCGCGAGGTGAGCTTGTGACGACGTCCGGAACATCGGACGGCCGTCTGATCGCCGACCGCTACCGCTTCCTCGACCGCATCGGCTCCGGCGCGATGGGCATCGTCTGGCGAGCCCACGACGAACGCCTCGGCCGCGAGGTCGCCATCAAGCAGTTGCTGCTGGCGCCCGGCCTGGACGAGAAGGAACAGGACGAGGCCATCCAGCGCGCCATGCGCGAGGGTCGCATCGCCGCGAAGCTGCACCACCCGAACGCCATCGCCGTGTACGACGTCGTCGAGGAAGACGGCGTCCCGTGCCTGGTCATGGAGTACCTGCCGTCCTACAGCCTCGCCGACGCGCTGGCCGAGGGCGGGCCGATGGACCCGGTCGAGGTCGCGAGCATCGGCGCCCAGTGCGCGGCGGCCCTGGCGGCGGCGCACGCGGCGGGGATCGTGCACCGCGACGTGAAGCCCGGCAACGTGCTGATCGCCGAGAACGGCGTCGTCAAGATCACCGACTTCGGCATCTCGCGCGCGTCCGACGACATCACGGTCACCAAGACCGGCCTGATCGCCGGCACGCCCGCGTACCTCGCGCCGGAGATCGCGCGCGGCCAGGATCCGACGCCGGCCTCGGACGTCTACTCGCTCGGTTCGACGCTGTTCGCCGCGATGGAGGGCGAACCGCCCTATGGAGTGAGCGAGAACACTCTCGGTGTTCTGCACGCCGTCGCGGCGGGGCGGATCAACCCGCCGACCGTCGACCACCCGCTCGCCGACACGCTGCTGTACCTGCTCAACTTCGAGCCGGCGGACAGGCCGACCATGGCGCAGGCGCGCGACGTGCTGAACGCCGTGGGGCACGGCCGGTCGCCGTCGTTCACCGGACTGTCGGTGGTGGCCGGACCCGACCCGACGACGATCGTGGAGCCCGAACGGACCCGCGTGGTCCGCCCGGCACCCCGCACGTCGCCGCCGCGGACCGCTCCGCCGATGGCACCGACCAGGCCTCAGGAGAACAACAGGCCGCTGGTGATCGCGGCGGTGGTTCTCGCGTTGTTGCTGGTAATCGGCGGTTTGATGGTCGCGCTCGGGGTCTTCAACAAGGAACAGAACACGCCGTCGGCACCGCCCGCGAGCAGCTCGCAGACGGTGGAACCGACGTCTTCGTTGCCCGAGGTGACCACAACCACCCCCGAGGCAACGACAACGCCGCAAACGACGTCTAGCACTACGACGACCACAACCACCACAACGACGACGCCTCCACCACCGTCGTCCTCGTCGACCACTACGACGACAACAACCACCACCACTACGACGACCACTGCGGCCACGACCACAACGCCACCGCCTCCTGCGGGCTAAGCGTCGCTACGCCGTACAAATCTCGTAAGGTGGGTACCCGCACCTAATGGGGTGAGCTGAACCCGAAGGTGTGATCATCCGTTGAACAGAGAGCAAGTGACCGCACAGCGGGGAGCAACTGTGACCGATGATGGCCGATTGGTCGCTGGTCGCTACCGATTGAGCCAGCGGATCGGCAGTGGCGCCATGGGCGTCGTCTGGACGGCACACGACGAACGTCTGCACCGCACCGTCGCGGTCAAGCAGCTCCTCCTGCAGCCCGGGCTCGCCGAATCCGACACGGACGAGGCGAAGAGACGGGCCATGCGCGAGGGCCGCATCGCGGCGCGCCTGCAGCACCCGCACGCGGTTGCCGTCTACGACGTGGCCGAGGACGACAGCCAGCCGTGGCTGATCATGGAGTACCTGCCCTCGAAGAGCCTCTCCGCGGTGCTCTCGGAGCGCGGCACGCTCCCGCCGCGTGACGTGGCGTCGATCGGCATGCAGGTCGCCTCCGCGCTGGCCGCCGCGCACAACGCCGGCATCGTGCACCGCGACATCAAGCCGGGCAACGTGCTGCTCGGCGACGACGGCACCGTCAAGATCACCGACTTCGGCATCTCGCGCGCGACCGGTGACGTCACCGTCACCGCGACGGGCATGCTCGCGGGCACCCCCGCCTACCTCGCACCCGAGGTGGCGAAGGGCTACGACCCGGGCTCGCCGTCGGACGTCTTCTCGCTCGGGTCGACGCTGTACGCGGCGATCGAGGGCGAACCGCCGTTCGGGCTGAGCGAGAACACGATCGCGCTGCTGCACAAGGTCGCGTCCGGCAAGGTGAACCCGCCGCGCAACGCGGGTCCGCTGACCGCGCTGCTGATGCGCCTGCTGCGGGCGGAGCCCGAGGACCGGCCGACGATGGCCGAGGCACGGGACGCGCTCGCCGCCGTCGCGAACGGTCAGGCCGCCCCCGCGTTCACGCCCGCCGTGGTCGCCCCGACGCACCCGCCGTCGTGGCGCGGTGCGCCCGTGCAGCAGCCGCAGCAGCAGGCCGCCACGCGCGCCCTCCCGCCGCAGCAGCACGTCCAGCAGCAGTCCCCGCCGCCGAACGCGACGAGGGTGGACCTGGGCACGCCGCCGCGTCCCATGCCCACGCAGCAGGCGCCGTCGAACCACCGCCCGGCCGCCGCACCGCAGTACTCGCAGCGCCCGAAGCAGTCGCGGCCCTCCGGGCTCGCGTCGGTCTCGAAGAACAAGAAGTCGACGGTCATCACCGCGCTCGCCATCGTGGCGGCCGCGGTCATCGGAATCATGTTCGCGAGCATGATCTCCGACAAGACCGGTGGCGGCACGGACAACAACGCCGGCGCCAACACGTCGACGCAGCAGACGAACGGCAACAACCCGACCAACCCGTCGACGGAGGACAAGTCGTCTCCGCAGGCAGGCAACTGGACGGAAACGCCGACCGACGCGAACAAGAAAGACCTGCTGACGGACTACTTCAAGCTCGCGGCCACCAAGCCCGACCAGGCGTGGGCGATGGGCAACGCCAACTTCCAGGGGCAGTTCCAGGGCGGCCTCGAGGGCTTCAAGACGTTCTGGGGCGGCTACAAGTCGGCCAAGGTCACGAGCGTCGAGGAACGGCAGCCGTACTACTTCGTGGTGACCCTCGAGGTCGAGAAGAAGGACGGGTCGAAGTCGTCGATGCAGCGGCAGTGCTCGCTGGAGTGGCGTTCGCCGAACTTCATGCTGAGCTACGACAAGCCGTTCGGCAACGCCTGACGCGCTTTCAGGAGGCCCGCGCCGCCTTCTCCAGGGCTTCGGCCAGGGTGAGGACGGCCGGGTTCCAGGCGGCGTCCTCGCGGTAGACCACGTGGATGTGCCGGACGGGCTCGGGATTGCGCACCTTGCGGAGCACGACTCCGGGGTGCGCGTAGCCGAGCCCGAGCCGCGGGATGATCGTGACGCCCAGCCCGGCCGCCACGAACCCCTGCGCGGTCGCGTAGTCGTCGCTCTCCACCGCCACCTGCGGCGAGAAGCCCGCACCCGCGCACGCGTTGCGCACGAGGCTCGCGCACGGTCCCGGAGTGCCGCAGTCGGCGTCGATCCACGGTTCGTCGGCCAGTTCGGCCAGGTCCAGCACGCGCTTGCGGGCGAGGGCGTGGCCGCGCGGCAGGACGGCGTAGAACGGGTCGGCGAGCAGGTGCCGCGCCACCATCCCCTCCGGTGCCGGGGCGTCGGGTTCGAGGACGGTGATGGCGACGTCCGCGCGGCCCGCCGCCAGCTCCTCGAACGGGTCGTTCGGCTCGGTGAGCTTGAGGTCGAGTTCGACGCCCGCGCGTTCGGCGCGGAAGGTGGCCACCGCGGGCGGCACGAGCGCCGCTCCGGCCGTGGCGAAGTAGCGGACGCGCAGGGTGCCCGCGCAGCCGTTGCGCAACGCCGTCAGGGCGCTCTCGGCCTCGGCCAGCTGCTCGGCGAGGCGGGTGGCGTGCTCGGTGAGCAGACGGCCCGCGGCGGTGGGCCTGACGCCCCTGCCGACGCGTTCCAGCAACGGCAGCCCCGCCTGCTTCTCCAGGCCCGCCACCTGCTGCGACACCGCCGACGGGGTGTAGCCGAGGTTCGTGGCGGCCGCGGTGATGGAGCCCGAGCTCACGACGGCCCTGAGCACCTGCATTCGTCGCACGTCCAGCATGGTCAGACCTTACAGCGGTGCTTAAAGGTTTCCCAGAACAATTAAATTGTTTTCAGGTGTCGCAGGGCGCATGGTTGATGTGTGAACCAACGCGGAACGTTGATCAGGATGGGCGTGCTCGCCCTGCTGTGGGGATCCAGCTTCCTGTGGATGAAGCTCGCGCTCGGCTCGCTCGCGCCGTTGCAGATCTCGCTCGTGCGGACGTTCTTCGGGGCGCTCGTGCTGTTCGTCGTGCTCGCCCTGGCGAAGATGACGCTGCCGCGCGACCGGGAGATCTGGGGTCACATGCTCTTCGTGGCGCTCTTCGGCAGCGCCGTCCCGTTCACGCTGTTCGCGTTCGGCGGCCAGACCGTCGACTCGGGCGTCTCCGGCGTGCTGAACTCCACGACCCCGCTGTTCGCGCTGGCCATCGGCCTCGTGCTGGGGTCGGAGAAGATCAGCAACCTGGTCCGGATGCTCGGCCTCGGACTCGGCTTCGCCGGCGTGCTGCTGATCTTCGCGCCGTGGCAGTCGGCCAACAGCATCGCGAGCTGGGGCGCCGTGCTGTGCCTCATCGGCGCCGCGAGCTACGCGATCGGCTACTCCTACGCCGGGAAGTACCTGGTCAACACGGGTGCGACCTCGACGCAGCTGGCCGCGATGCAGCTGACCACCGCGATGGGGATGCTGATCCTCGCGCTGCCGTTCGGGGGCCTGCAGCCGCTGCACCTGCACTGGATCGGCGTGGTCGCCGTGACGGTCCTCGGCGTCTTCGGCACCGGCGTCGCGTTCATCCTCAACTACCGCGTCATCGCCGACGAGGGTGCCACCACGGCGACTACCGTCGGTTACCTTCTGCCCGTGGTTTCGGTACTCCTTGGAGCGATCTTCCTCGGAGAGCAACTCAACGCAAGGGTCGTCGTCGGCATGCTGGTGGTCCTGCTGGGCGTCGCGCTGACCCGTCGCAAGCCCGTCTCGGCTGGTCAGACCGTCTCACCAAACGAGACGCGTGACCTGGTCAAACGCTGAAGGGTGAGACGCACGTCTCCCCCAATAGGATGGTTCCGAGACGAATCGCGTCCTTATCGAGCTGGTTGGCCGTCTCCTCTTTGTGAGCGGACATGGAGACCAGTCTGGGAAGGACATCGACATGAACAACGAAAACCTGAAGGTCACCAGCCGGACGACTTTTCAGCTCCTCGCTCCCGGAGCGGCCCCGGCCCCCGTCGAGGCCGAACTCGTCTACGACCCGGAAGACCCCTACGCGGTCGCCGTCGTCTTCTTCACCGGCTCCGGCCGCGTCGAGTGGATGTTCGCCCGCGACCTGCTCGCCGACGGCCTGCTGACGCCGTCCGGTGAGGGCGACATCCTGGTCCGCCCGGCGTCCGACGACCCCGAGCGCGTCCTGGTCGAGCTGAACGCGCCCACCGGGTTCGCGATCCTCAGCGCCGTCGCCGAGGACGTGGCGGAGTTCCTGGACAACTCGTACGACGTCGTCCAGCCGGGCGAGGAGGACCTGTGGATCGACTTCGACCGCGAGCTGCAGAAGCTGGTGTCGACGATCGACTAGTGGTTCCCCGGTGGTCCTGCGAGGGCGCGGGACGAGGTGCCGGCACGCGGGGCAGCGTGGCCGACCAGCTCGTCACCTTCAGACCACCACGATGCGGTGCCGGACGCTGTGGGCAGCGGCGGAGGGCACGTCTCACCAGGTCCGGGCGAGTCAACGCAGCGAGTCCCCACCGGCGAACTCGGCTCGGAGCGATCTGCACCACCCCTTGCGCGGGGAACCAGGGATGCTCGTCTCCGCGATTGATTAGTCTCAGGGTGTGACAACCATCGGGGGCCGCTACACGCTGATCGAGCGCATCGGCAGCGGAGCGATGGGCGTCGTGTGGCGTGCACGGGACGAGGTCCTGGCTCGCGAGGTCGCCGTCAAGCAGCTCGTGACCGGCGATCACCAGCGGGCGATGCGGGAGGCGCGCAACGCCGCCCGGCTGCACCACCAGCACGCGATCGCGGTGTTCGACGTCGTGGGCAGCGACGACGAAGAGCCGTTCATCGTCATGGAGTACCTGGCCTCGCACAGCCTGTCGGCGCTGATCGCCGAACGCGGGCCGCTCAAGCCGGCGCAGGCGGCGAGCATCGGCGCCAAGGTCGCCTCTGCTCTCGCGGCGGCGCACGCGGCGGGGCTCGTTCATCGCGACATCAAGCCCGGCAACGTCCTGATCGGCCACGACGGCACGGTCAAGATCACCGACTTCGGCATCTCCAAGGCCACCGGCGACGGCACGATGACCGACACCGGCATGATCTCCGGCACTCCCGCCTACCTGGCGCCCGAGGTGGCGCGCGGTGAGCAGCCGGACGAGGCGTCCGACGTGTTCTCGCTCGGCGCCACCATCTACACCGCCATCGAGGGCGAGTCGGTGTTCGGGCCGAGCGACAACAGCTTCGGCCTCATCTACCGGGCGGCGAGCGGGCAGCTGCGCGACCCGAAGAACGCCGGTGAGCTCACGCCGTTGCTGATGCGGCTGCTCTCGCAGGAACCGAAGGACCGGCCCACGGCGCAGGAGGCGGCAGATCTGCTGGGCGCCGAGCCGCAGCCTTCGCAGCCGTTGCTGATCCCGCCGCAGCAACGCAGGCTCAAGCCTCCGAACCGGCGGATCCTGATGATCCTCGCGATCATCGGTGTGCTGGCGGTGGGCGGTGGCGCGGCCGCCGCGTACTGGAACGGCACGAATGGCGGCACGCCGACGCACCAGTCGGAGTTCCCGCCGGTGTACGACTCGCCCGTCTACTTCACGGCGGACCAGGCGAACTACTTCGTGCAGGAGCACTACCGCCTGCTGCCGGAGAACGCCGAGAAGGCCTACGAGAACCTCAGGGGCGCCGCGGCCGAGCCGAGGGGCGACTACCTCAAGCGGTGGAGCACCTACTCGGACGTCGTGGTGTCCGGCCCGGGAACGGTCCGGTCGGAGGGCGCGAACTGGATGGTCAGCATCCAGTTGAGCACCACCAAGAACGGCACGACCGAGCTCGGTACCTACGACATCGAGGTCGGCAACGTCGACAAGCAGATGAAGATCGTCAGCACCAAGCGCGTCAGCTGAGCAGCCAGAACACCCCGCCGCCGACGACCACGCCCATCACGGACCCGGCGAGCACCTGACCCGTCGTGTGGTCACCGAGCTCGACGCGCGACCACGAGACCAGCGCCGCGGGCACCGCCAGCAGCAGCCACCACGGGCCGAAGACGATCGTCAGCGTCACGACGGCGGCCCAGGCCACGGCCGCGTGCAGCGAGATCTTCCACTTCAGCCCGAACGTGATCGCCATGCTGACGATCAACGACGCGAACATGCTGCCCGCGAGCGCGAGCATGTTCCGCGGGGCGTCGCCCAGGACCATGATCACCGTGCCGGCCGCCAGCGACGCTCCGGCCGTGACCAGTGGAACCAGCCGGCCCTCGCGGTTGGTGACGTGGTGCCCGTCCCACTTGCCTTTTCGGGCTCCGCGCACGATGACGGCCATCGGGATGACGGACGCCGTCAAGGCGACGACGAACCCCCACAACAACGTCTTCCAGATGCCTTCGGTCGCATGCGCGACGGCGAACGGCAACAGGACCACCCAGACCCACGGCGCCAGCACCTCGGTGGCACCGCGGGCGACCTTTTTGATCAAAGCCCCTCAGACCAGTCTGCGATCCGTCGCCCAGCGGGAGAGCTCGTACCGGTTGGAGAGCTGGGTCTTCCGCAGGACGCTCGACACGTGCGTCTCCACCGTCTTCACGCTGATGAACAGCTCGGACGCGATCTCCTTGTAAGCGTAACCACGGGCCAGCAGCCGCAGGACGTCGCGTTCGCGCGGCGTCAGCAGGTCGAGCTCGGGGTCGCTGATCGGCGCGGCACCCGGCCGGTCGGCGAACGCGTCCAGCACGAACCCGGCGAGCCGCGGCGAGAACACCGCGTCGCCCTCCGAGACCCGCACGACGGCCTTGACCAGCTCCTGGCTGGAGATCGTCTTGGTCACGTAGCCGCGCGCACCGGCGCGGATGACGTTGATGACGTCCTCGGCGGCGTCGGAGACCGACAGCGCGAGGAACGTGACCTCGGGGATCTTGGTGCGGATCTGCCGCAGCACCTCGGCGCCGCCGCCGTCGGGCATGTGCACGTCCAGCAGCACGACGTCCGGCCTGTGGTGCGCGATGCCCGCGACCGCCTCGCCGACGCTGCCGGCCTCGCCGACGACCTCGACCTCCTCGGTGATGCTGTCGAGCTCCGCCCGCACCCCCGCGCGGAACAGGGCGTGGTCGTCCACCAGGAACACCCTCACGCTCACGTCCTGGCCTCCTGCTTCCTCGGCATCTCGAGCTGCACCTCGGTCCCCTCTCCCGGAGCCGTGCGCAGTCGCACCTCCCCGCCGTGCCTCGTCATTCTCCCCCGGATGCTCCCCGCGAGGCCATGCCGGTCCTCCGGAACGGCGTCGGGGTCGAAGCCCTTGCCGCGGTCGCGCACGAAGACCGTCACCTTGTCCGGCTCGACCTCGGCGTAGACGCTGACCTCACCCACCCCCGCGTGCTTGGCGGCGTTGACCATCGCCTCCTTCGACGCCTGGACCAGTGCGAACATCCCGTCCTCCAGCTCGCAGTCCCCGACCACGACCTGCGAGACGGCGATGGCGAAGTCGTCCTCGACCTCCGCGCACACCTGGGCGATCGCGACGCTCATCGAGTGCGGCTGCTCGCCCACCTCACGGCCGTAGAGCCAGCTGCGCAGCTCGCGTTCCTGGCTGCGGGCCAGGCGCTTCACCTCGCGTGACGACTCGGACTGCTTCTGGATCAGGGCCAGCGTCTGCAGCACCGAGTCGTGCAGGTGGGCGGCGATCTCGGCGCGTTCCTCGGTGCGGATGCGCGCCCGCCGTTCCGAATCAAGGTCGCGCACCAGGCGCATCCACAGCGGCACGGTCAGCACGGCCACGCCGACCAGCGTCGCGATCACCGAGAGGAACACGGTCGACAGGTTCTGGACGGTGTCGTTGACGACGAGGAACGCGGCGACCCCCGCCACGACCAGCGCGCCACCCGCCACCGTCCGCACGATCCCCGCCTTGCCCTGCGCGAACGCCCCGTCCTTCCAACGGCGGCGCTGCGCCTCGTCGGCCTCGCGCCACACGACCGCGGCGCCGATGAGCGCGACCGCGATCGGCCCGGTGATCCACCCGCTCCACGCTCCCCCGAGCAGGCCGGTGAACACCGCGACGCCGACACCGAGAGCGGCCAGGCCGACGGCCTGCTGCCACTCCTTGCGGTCCTTGTCGGTCTCCGGTTCCGCCACCGCCGACTGCGGGACGAACATCCACAGCAACGCGTAGGCGATGATCCCGACCCCGCTGAACGCCGCGAACACGGCGAACACCGCGCGCACCCAGAAGACGGGTGCGCCCAGGTGGTCCGCCAGTCCGCTCGCGACGCCCGCGACCACCCGGCCGGTGCGCCGGCGGCGCATCGGCTCAATCCGTGCACTCACCGACCGATCGTCACACGTCCCGGCGAGTTGTTCATCAGGGATGACCCCGGTTCCCTGAATCAGGGCTGGTCCCTGATGTGGTTTCGCGGGCCGTCGCGCAAGGTTGTCATCGTGAGCGGGACTGAGAAGGCAGTGCAGGGCGTGGCGGACACGCTCAGAGAGTTCTGGGCCCACCGTCCGGTGCGGCCCCGTGCAGGGCGCAAGCTCGGAGGCGTCGCCACCGGGATCGCCCTGCGCTTCCAGATCGACCCGGTGATCGTCCGGATCGCGTTCGTCGCGCTCGCCCTGTCGGGCGGCGTCGGCCTGCCGCTGTACCTCGCGGGCTGGCTGCTGCTGCCGGAGGAGGGCGACCAGGTGTCGCCGCTGGAGTCGTTGCTGCACAAGGGACACAGCTCCGCCTCGTCGTCGACGACGGTGTTCGTGGGCATCCTGATGTTCCCGGCGCTCGCCTACATGTTCGGGGAGAACGGCGGGTTCCAGGTCTTCGTGACGCTGGCCGCGGCGGTCGCGTGCATCTACCTGCTGCAGAAGAACCGCGGGCACCTGCAGCCGGCCGCGACCCTGCCCGACCCGGCGACCGCGCCGACGCCACCGGTGCCGGGCGCGCCGGCCTGGGACCCGCTGGGCGCCGCCCCGTTCGCCTGGGACCTGCCCGAACCGGCCCCCCGGCCGCAACCCCCGGCCCCACGTCCGCGCAAGTCGCGCATCGGCGCCACGACCCTGGGCGTGGCCGTCCTGACCGTGGCCGCGTCCGCGATCCTCGGCGCCTGGGTGCCGTGGTTCACCGTGGCGCACACCATCGGCCTCGTGCTGGCCGTGCTCGCGGCGGGCCTGCTGATCGGCTCGTTCACCGGCGGTGGCCGCAGCCTGATCTGGCTGATGATCCCGCTGTCCGTCGCCGGCTTCGCCCTGACCGCGGTCGACTTCGACGGCGAGACCCGCATCAGCAGCTTCGACGACAAGCCGCAGAGCATCACCGACGTGCGGGACCGCTACGAGACGAGCGTGGGCAGCGTCCACCTCGACCTGCGCGACCTGCCGGACACCGGTGAGGTGAAGACCGCGATCGACGTCGAACTGGGCGAGGCCGTGGTCCGGGTGCCACGCGACGCCGACGTGACGTTCAGGTGCGAGGCGTCGTCCATCGGTGAGCTCGACTGCCTCGGCAAGCGGGCGGAAGGCAGCAGCGTGGCCGTGGACGGCCGCGACCTCGGCGACAACGGCGAGGGTGGACTGAAGATCGATCTCGACGTGCGGTCGAGCGTCGGAGAGGTGCGGGTGCTCCGTGACTGAGCAGGGAATGCGGCGGCGGATCGACCCGCTGACGCTGGTCTTCGGGATCGGCGGCGGGCTGATGGCGGCCTACGTGCTGACCGGCGGGTCCTTCTGGTTCGACTTCCGGTGGGCGCTGGGAGGGACGGCCATCGTGGTCGGGCTGGTGCTGCTGACGAACTCGCTCAGGCGAAAGACCCACGAATGAGAAAAGGGCCCCGGTCACCGACCGGGGCCCTTCCTCTTACGTCTCTACTCCCACTCGATGGTGCCCGGCGGCTTCGACGTCACGTCGAGCACCACGCGGTTGACCTCGGCCACCTCGTTGGTGATCCGGGTCGAGATCCGCTCCAGCACCTCGTACGGCAGGCGCGTCCAGTCCGCGGTCATCGCGTCCTCCGACGACACCGGCCGCAGCACGATCGGGTGCCCGTAGGTGCGGCCGTCGCCCTGCACGCCCACGCTGCGCACGTCCGCGAGCAGCACGACCGGGCACTGCCAGATGGTGCGGTCGAGGCCGGCCGCGGTGAGCTCCTCGCGCGCGATGGCGTCGGCCTGGCGCAGCGTGTCGAGGCGGTCCTGGGTGACCTCGCCGATGATGCGGATGCCGAGGCCAGGGCCGGGGAACGGCTGGCGCTGCACGATGGTCTCGGGCAGGCCCAGTTCGGTGCCGACGCGGCGGACCTCGTCCTTGAACAGGGCGCGCAGCGGCTCGACCAGTTCGAACTGCAGGTCGTCCGGCAGGCCGCCGACGTTGTGGTGCGACTTGATGTTCGCGGTGCCGGTGCCGCCGCCGGACTCGACGACGTCCGGGTAGAGCGTGCCCTGGACGAGGAAGTTGTAGTCGCCCTCGGCCTTGAGGTCGCGCTCGGCCTGCTCGAAGACGCGGATGAACTCGCGGCCGATGATCTTGCGCTTCTCCTCCGGGTCCGTGACGCCGGCGAGGGCGTTGAGGAAGCGCTCGCGGGCGTCGACGGTCACCAGGCGGATGCCGGTGGCGGCCACGTAGTCGCGCTCGACCTGGGCACGCTCGCCGGACCTCAGCAGGCCGTGGTCGACGAACACGCACGTGAGGCGGTCGCCGATGGCGCGCTGGACCAGGGCCGCGGCGACGGCCGAGTCGACGCCGCCGGAGAGGCCGCAGATCGCCTTGCCGTCCCCGATCTGCTCGCGGATGCGGGTGACCTGTTCGTCCACGATGGACGACGTGGTCCACTGCGGACGGATGCCCGCGATGTCGTGCAGGAACCGCCGCAGCACCTCCTGGCCGTGCGGCGAGTGGTGCACCTCGGGGTGGTACTGGACGCCGGCGAAGCGGCGTTCGGTGTCCTCGAACGCGGCGACCGGCGCGCCCTCGCTCGTCGCGGTGACGGTGAAGCCCTCGGGTGCCTTGGTGACGGCGTCGCCGTGGCTCATCCACACCGGGTGGCTCGCCGGGAGCTCCTGGTGCAGCGCGCCGCCCTCGGTCGGGACGCTCAGGTCCGTGCGGCCGTACTCGCGGGTGCCGGTCTGCTCCACCGCACCGCCGAGTGCGCTCGCCATCGCCTGGAAGCCGTAGCAGATGCCGAAGACCGGGACGCCGGCCTCGAACAGCTTCGGGTCGACCTGCGGGGCGTTCTCCGCGTACACGCTCGACGGGCCACCGGACAGAACGATGGCCAGCGGGTTCTTGTCGAGCATCTCGCTCACGCTCGCGGTGTGCGGGACGACCTCGGAGTAGACCTGGGCCTCGCGGACGCGGCGGGCGATCAGCTGCGCGTACTGGGCGCCGAAGTCGACGACGAGAACAGGGCGGTTGCTGGTGTCGGACACGCCGCCAAGGATCTCATGCGTGAACGAGGAACTGCTGACCGGTGGCGGGCTGAACCAGGTGATCAGGGTGGGTGAGGCGGTGCGCAGGCCGGCCGGGCCGTGGGCACCGCGGGTGCACGAGTTGTTGCGGCACTTGGCACCGCTGGGGATCGCGCCGGTTCCGCTCGGGCTGGACGCTGAGCACGAACTGCTGAGCTATCTGCCGGGTGAGGTTGGCCACGTGCCCCCTCCGGATGACGCCGCGCTGGTCGCGTCGGCGCTGCTGCTGCGACGGCTGCACGACGAGACGAGCCACTTCGTCTCGGTGCGCGACGGCTGGCAGCACCCACCGCGTGAGCCCGTCGAGGTGCTGCTGCACGGTGATTTCGCGCCGTACAACATCGTGTTCGACCGGGGACTGCCCGTGGGAGTCTTCGACTGGGACTCGGCGCATCCGGGGCCGCGCTGGTGGGACGTGAGCTGGGCGCTGATCCAGTTCGTGCTGGCTCTCCCGGACGACCGTCCTCGCCGCACGCGGCTGTTCTGCGAGACCTACGGCGTCGAGTACGACCCCGAACACGTGCTGATCAGGCTCGACGACATGATCCGGACGATTCGGGAGCACCCGGCGTTCACACTTCAGCGCGCTGAAAAGCACGATGACTACTACTTGGCACTTGTCAGGTGCATAGAGGTGAAAGGGCCTAACGTGAGCCATATGGACGCGTTCACGCCGCAACCCAGGCCGTGCTGGGTCGCCGGCCGCCCCGAGCAGGGCGAGCAGGCGTTAGAGGTTCTCCACCCGTTCGACGGCACCGAGGTCGCCTCGGTCGCCGTGCCGGGCAGAGATCAGGTGGAACGTGCGATCGCCGCGGCGGCGTCCGTGGCGAAGGAGTTCCGGCGCACGCCGGCGCACGTGCGGGCCGAGGCGTTGCTCCAGGTCTCGCGGACACTCGCCGAACGCGAGGAGGAGATCGCCGAGACGATCACCGCCGAGAACGGCAAGCCCCTCAAGTGGGCCGAGATCGAGGTGCGGCGGGCGGTCAACACGTTCCGGTTCGCCGCCGAGGAGGCGCGGCGGTTCAGCGGTGGGGTGCAGCGGCTCGACACCGACGCCGGTGGCGAGGGGCGGATGGCGATCGTCCGGCACGTGCCGCGCGGGCCGGTGCTGGCGGTGGCGCCGTTCAACTTCCCGCTGAACCTGGTGGCGCACAAGGTCGCGCCGGCGCTCGCGGTGGGTGCGCCGGTGATCGTGAAGCCCGCTTCGGCGACGCCGCTGTCCGCGTTGCTGCTGGGCGAGGTCCTGGCCGAGACCGGTCTGCCGGAGGGCGCGTTCTCGATCCTTCCCGTGCGCGGCAAGGACATGGAGGTGCTGGTCACCGACGAACGGCTGCCGGTCATCTCGTTCACCGGGTCGACGAAGGTCGGCTGGTCGCTGATGGAGGCCGCGCCGCGCAAGCACGTCGTGATGGAGCTGGGGTCGAACGCGGCGGCGGTCATCTGTCCTGATTGGACGGACCTGGAGCACGCGGCGCGGCGGATCGCGACGTTCGGCAACTACCAGGCCGGGCAGTCGTGCATCGCCGTGCAGCGGGTGATCGTCGACCGGTCCGTCGCGGACGAGTTCGTGCCGAAGCTCGTGGAGGCCGTGTCGGCGCTCAAGACCGGCGACCCGCACGACCCCGAGGTCGAGGTCGGGCCGTTGATCGACGAGGACAACGCGCGCCGCGTCGAGGAGTGGGTGCACATGGCGACCGACGTCGGTGCCCGCGTCCTGGTCGGCGGCAAGCGGACCGGGGCGACCGTCGAACCGACCGTGCTCGCGGACGTGCCGAGGACCGCCAAGGTGTGGACCGAGGAGATCTTCGGACCGGTGCTCGTGGTGTCCGTCGCGGACGGCGTGCAGGACGCGTTCGCGCAGGTCAACGACTCCAAGTACGGGTTGCAGGCCGGGGTGTTCACGCGGGACGTGCAGGTGGCGTTCGAGGCGGCGGCCGAGCTCGAGGTCGGTGGCGTGATCATCGGCGACGTGCCGTCGTACCGGGCCGACCAGATGCCGTACGGCGGGGTGAAGGGGTCGGGCACCGGACGTGAGGGCGTGCGGTCGGCGATGGAGGACTTCACCGAGGAACGGGTGACGGTCCTGACGGACGTTCAGCTGTAGCCCAGGGCTTTCCTGAGCACGCGGTCGTCGCCGGCGGGTCCGGCGACGTGACCGTCGGGCCGGATCAGGCGCCCGTCCGCGACCGTGAAACCCGGTCCGGCGGCGCGTGATCCGGCCACCAGTTCACCGCCGTTCGTGGTGAGCGGCGAGTCGGCGTAGGCGAACGGCGTGAAGAGCTTGCCGGAGTCGATGCCCTCGCCGGACTCCAGAGCCTCCTCCCGGTGCGCACGCTCTTCCGGCGTGCCCGGGACGAGGAAACGCATGGTGTCGCCGGTGATGCGGAGGTTCTCGTCGGCGGCGGCCCCGCGTTCGGCGTCGTAGGACGCCAGCAGCCCCGGACCGGCCTCTCCCCTGCGATCGGCGGCGATCTTCCAGGCTGCGTTGTCGGCGTCGCAGATGCCCGAGTTCAGGCCGCGCGCGCCGAACGGGCTCATCACGTGCGCGGCGTCTCCCGCCAGCAGCACCCTGCCGTCGCGGAACCTCGACGCCCGGCGCTGCTGGAAGCGGTAGGTGGACTGCCAGACGACCTCGTACGGCCGGTCGCCGACGATCGCGCGGACGTGGGCGTCGGTGAGCTGGACGTCCTCGGGCACCTGCCAGTCGATCCGCCACACGCCGCCGGGTTGCGGGTGCAGGAGCACCTGGCGGCCGGGGTTCCAGGGCGGGTCGAAGTAGAAGCGGCGTTCGGGGGAAGCGAAGTCCAGGTCGACGCGGACGTCGGCGATGATGAACCGGTCGTCGAACGAGAAGCCCTCGAACCCGATGTCCAGGAGTTGACGCACCCGCGAGTGCACGCCGTCGGCCGCGATGCAGTGCGTGGCGCGGATTCCGTCCGGCGTGGACACTCCGGTCTCGTCCTGGGTCAGGGTTTCGAGCGGGTGGCCGTAGCGGAGTTCGATCAACGGTTCGGCGCGGACCCGCTCCTCCAGCAGCCGTTCCACGACGGTCTGCGGGGTGTTCACGAACGGCGGGAAGCCCGGCGCCTCCGGGAACGTCAGCGTCACCACCTCGCGGTCGCGGTGGTAGGTGCGGCCGGTGTACCAGGTGATCCCGGCGTCGGCGACGGCCTGGCCGACGCCGATCCGCTCGAGCACCTCCAGGACGTCGCGCTGCACGCAGATCGACCGGCTGCCGGCCCGATCGCGCTGGTCAGCGGCTTCCAGCACGATGCTGGGCACCCCCGCCCGAGCGAGGAACAACGCGGCGGTGAGGCCGACCGGTCCGGCGCCGACGACCAGGACCGTCATTGCAGGGCGTCCCAGACGGCGCGGTCGCGTTCGGCGGTCCAGATCTCCGGCCAGTCCCTGCCGTCGCACTCGTCCCAGTAGCGCTTCACGTCGAACGGCAGGCAGTGCTCGAAGATCGGCCAGCGCCCGTAGCGGCCGACGAGGGCCTCGTGGGCCTGCCGGAAGGCCTCCTTGAGCGAGCCGCCCTCGGCGTGCACGCCCCCGACCGTGCGGCGCAGTTCGTTGAGGAAGTGCCTGCTCTGCGCGATGGCGGCCTCGACCTCCATGCGGTCGCGGGCGACCTTGCCGCGCCCGCCGACCAGGACCTCGGCCCCCAGGTCCTCGATCTCGTCCAAAGTGGACGTCGCCCACTCGTCGTGGAACGCGTCCCCGGTGTAGAGCGCGGCCTGCGACTCGACCAGGTCGCCCGCGAACAGGATGCGTTGCTGCGGCAGCCACGCCACGATGTCGCCCGCCGTGTGGCCGCGGCCGAGGAACTGGAGCACGAGGTCACCGCGTTCGTCGCCGAGCGGGATCGTCATGCGGTCGGAGAACGTGAGCGTCGGCCAGGTCAGGCCGGGGATCTCCTCCGGCTGTTCGAAGAGCCGCGGCATCCGGCCGAACTCGCTCTCCCAGTCCTGCTGCCCGCGTTCGGCGATCAGCACGCGCGTCATCTCGTGCGCGACGATCTCCTGCGCCTCGAACGCGCTGGCCCCGAGCGTGCGCACGGCGTGGTAGTGGCTCAGCACGAGGTACCGCACCGGCTTCTTGGTGTGTTTGCGCAGCTGAGCGAGCCACCTTCTGGCCGCCGCGGGTGTCGCGCGTGCCTCGAAGCAGATCAGGAAGTCCTCGGCCTCGATGGCCGCGACGTTGGGATCACCTTCGGCGGTCAGGGTGTAGACGCCGTCGGCGAGTTCGACGAAGACCTCGTCCTTGGGAGCGAGGTCCGCGCTGGAGGCGAAAGGCTTTTTGGCCATGCCTCCAACTTGTCAGGAGGCCTTCACGATCGGCAACCGCAATGCGGCTGGAGCTTGATCGGGCACCGCCGGGTTCTTCGGCTTCGTCGGGTTGATCCTCTTGTACGCCTGGCCCTGGGCGGGCCGCTGGTCCTGCTCGCCCTTGTTCGGCCACAGCGAGAACGCCCGTTCGGCCTGCGCGGTGATGGTGAGGCTCGGGTTCACGCCGAGGTTGGCACTGATCGCCGAACCATCCACAACGGACAGTCCGGGGTAGTTGAAGACCCGGTGGTACGGGTCGATGACGCCGTGCTCCTCGTCCGACGCGATCGCGCAGCCGCCGATGAAGTGCGCGGTCAGCGGGATGTTGAACAGCTCGCCCCAGGTGCCACCCGCCATGCCGTCGATGTGCTTGGCGGCCAGCAGGTTCGCCTCGTGCCCGGCCGGGATGAACGCCGGGTTCGGCTCGCCGTGCCCCTGCTTGCTGGTGAGCTTGCCGCGCTTGAGGAACGTGGTGATGGAGTTGTCGAGGCTCTGCATGACCAGCAGGATCACGGTCCGCTCGCTCCACCGGTGCACGCTGAGCAGACGCAGCAGGCGCAGCGGGTGCCGGACCGCCTGCTTGACGAACTGCACCCATCGCGGCGTGCTGAGCGCACCGTCCGTCGCCAGGGTCTGCAGCATGCCCATGGCGTTGCTGCCCTTGCCGTACCGCACCGGCTCGATGTGCGTGATCTCGTCGGGGTGGATGGAACTCGTGATCGCGACGCCCTGCGTGTAGTCGGTCTTCGGGTCGACCGTGTACCGCGCGGCCCCGATGATCGACTCGGAGTTGGTGCGGGTCAGCTCACCGAGCTTGCCGGAGATCTTGGGCAACGTACCGGCCCTGGCCTTGTGCAACAACTGCTGCGTGCCCCACGTGCCGGCGGCGATGACGACCTGGTCCGCGGTGAACTGCCTGGTCGCCTTGCCACCGGTCCTCTTCGTGTCGATGGTCCAGGTGCCGTCGCGCTCCTGCAGTCGCGTCACCGTGGTCAGCGGGAAGACCTGCGCGCCGAGCTTCTCGGCCAGGTACAGGTAGTTCTTGACCAGCGTGTTCTTGGCGCCCACCCGGCACCCCGACATGCAGCTGCCGCACTCGGTGCAGCCCGTCCGCTCCGGCCCGGCACCCCCGAAGTACGGGTCCGCCGCCTTCTTCCCCGGCTCGCCGAAGAACACGCCGACGGGCGTCGGGTGGTAGCTGTCCTCGACACCCATGTCCTTCGCGACCTTCTGCATGACGACGTCGCTCGGGGTCGTCGTGGGGTTCGTGACGACCCCCAGCATCCGGCTCGCCTGGTCGTAGAACGGCTCCAGCTCGTCCTGCCAGTCGGTGATGTGCGCCCACTGCCGGTCCTCGTAGAACGGCTTGAGCGGCCGGTACAGCGTGTTCGCGTAGACGAGGCTGCCCCCGCCCACGCCCGCGCCCGCCAGCACCATCACGTTGCGCAGGGTGTGGATGCGCTGGATGCCGAAGCACCTGAGCTGGGGCGCCCACAGGTACTTGCGGAGGTCCCAGCTGGTCTTGGCGAACTCGTCGTCGGCGAACCGGCGCCCCGCCTCCAGCACGGCGACGCGGTAGCCCTTCTCGGTCAGGCGGAGCGCGGCCACGCTGCCACCGAACCCGGAGCCGACGATGACGACATCGAAGTTACCGACGAGTTCACCCATGAACCGGAGAGTAGGCGTTACTTCGGGTAACGCCTAGTCCCCTATCGGTTCAGAACGGGGAGGGGCGGTCATGAACGCGGTCCAGAGGTCGACGGCCTGCTCCAGGCTGAGCGCGGCCACCTGCTCTCGCGGCACACCTGCGGTGTGCACGAGGCGCTCCGCCAACCAGTCCGGAACCGGCTCGCGTGGCGGAGCCTGCTCCACGGTCACGTCGCCGGCGAGGCGACCCAACCGTCCGATCACGTCAGCCAGCTTGGCCAGCGTGGAATCCGCGACCGCCATCGAAGCGATCCTGGCCGAGGCCTCGGCGTAGACCTCCGCGTCCGAACGCGCGCCCGCGCACCAGATCTCGCACACCTCGACCACGCCGTCATCGGTGATCCGATAGACGATTCGCCAGTGGTTGCGCCCGACCACCAACTTGCGGAAGCCAGTCAGTTCACCACCGAGCGGGTGTCCGGCCTCCGGGCTGTCGAACAGGATCTGGATCTTCTTGAGGACCTTGGGCACGACGTCCGGCCCCAGTCGACGCAGGTCATCAATGGCAGCGTCGATGAACAGAACTTCAGCCATCGAGCGAGTCGTCGTCCTCCACCGCGGCCAGCGACTCGCGGGTATGACCGAACGCTGTCAGCACGTCGTCGAAGGAGGTGCGCCTACCGGTGTCGGCAGCCGACCGTGCGAGCACGAGCGCCAGATCACGCAGATCCGCCGCTGCTTCGTCGATCTCCGCCAGCCGGCTCACCGGGACGACTGCCGCCACCGGACGGCTGTGTCGCGTGACAACCACCGGATCGCCGTTCTCGGCGTCGGCGACCAGACCGGCGACACCACGCTTGGTCGCCTCGGTCACGGTCAGCTCGCGAGCGTCGTGAACAGCGGTCATGCGCCGAACTATACAGAAAACTACACAACAGTAGCGAGGGGTGCGTCCGGGGACGCACCCCGCCGGCTCAGAGAACCAGACCTTCGATGACCCACACCATGAACGCCACGGCCAGCGCCGTGATGACCAGCCCGCCGCAGACGAACAGGGTCAGCAGCTTCCAGCCGATGCCCCCGACGCGCTCCTCGGTCTCCTCGACCGAGTCGTCCTCGTCCTCGAACTCTTGGACCTCGGCGTCCGGGTCGATCGTGTCCACATCACTGTTCTTGCCGTCGCCGAACAAGGCATCCAATTCCACGCTCAAGTGGACGCACGGGGTAGCCGTTCGGTTGCAGGATCAGGTTTGGGCCCATGCGGCGATCGGCAGGCTGAGGTAAACGCCCACGTCAGCGAGGCCCGTGGCGTCGGAAATGGCCGAACACAGGTCGTCGACGCGGTCCTGGCGGTTCTTCGCGCGGCTCTCGAAGTACTTCGAGCGGACCTCGACAACGATGTCCATGCCCGTCGAGTCGAACGGGCCGCGCGGGCGGAAGCGCAGGTCCACGTCGCCCGGCTGGAGGTCGCCGTCGTAGGGCTCCTCCGGGCACTCGACGGCCAGGGAGACCGCGTGCGGGAGCATCGCCGCCAGGTCCTTCAGCACTGCGTGGGGGACGTGGGGTGCGTAGTTGATCTCGACGAGCGGCACGGACGCCAGCAAAGCAGAAGGGCGCGTCCCGGCCGGAACGCGCCCTTCTGCAGCAGAACTCAGCCCCGGATGGTCAGGCCGACCTTCTGGAACTCCTTGAGGTCCGAGTAGCCGGTCTTGGCCATCGCGCGCTTGAGGGCGCCGAACAGGTTCGTCACGCCGCGCGGGTCGGCGGACGGGCCGAACAGCAGCTTGCGCAGGTCCAGTTCCTGGTCGACGGCCTCGGCGACGAGGCTGCGCGGAACGGACGGGTGCGCGGAGGCCGCGGTCCAGTACAGGCCCTGGCCCGGTGCCTCGGTGGCGGCGGCGAGGGGTTCGCCGAGCATCACGGCGTCGGCGCCGCACGCGATCGACTTGGCCACGTCGCCCGAGGTGGTGACACCGCCGTCGGCGATGACGTGCACGTAGCGGCCGCCGGTCTCGTCGAGGTAGTCGCGGCGGGCCGCCGCGGCGTCGGCGATCGCGGTGGCCATCGGCACGCCGATGCCGAGGACCTGGTCGGTGGTGGTGACGCCGGGCGTGTAGCCGTAGCCGACGATCACGCCCGCCGCGCCGGTGCGCATGAGGTGCATGGCGGTGCGGTAGTCACCGACGCCGCCCGCGATCACCGGGATGTCGAGGTCCGCGATGAACGACTTCAGGTTCAGCGGCTCGCCACCGCGCGTGACGTGCTCGGCCGAGATGATCGTGCCCTGCACGACCAGGATCTCGACGCCCGCGGCCAGCAGGTCCGGGGTGAGCTCGGCGGCGCGCTGCGGGCTCACGCGGACCGCGACCGTGACGCCCGACTCGCGGACCTGCTTGACCGCCTCGGCGATCAGGTCCATCCGCAGCGGGGCGGCGTGCAGCTCCTGCAGCACCTTCACCGCGGCGGCCGGGTCCTCGTTGTCCTCGGTCGCCTGGACCAGGCGGAACAACGCCTCGTCCACGTCGCCGTGCCGCGCCCAGAGGCCCTCGGCGTTCAGCACACCGAGGCCGCCGAGCTCGCCGACCGCGACCGCCGTGCCCGGCGACACGATGGCATCGGTCGGGTGGGTGATCAGCGGGATGTCGAAGCGGTAGGCATCGATCTGCCACGTCGTGGAGACGTCCTTCGACGACCTCGTCCGACGCGACGGGATGATCTCGATGTCGTCCAGCTCGTAGGCCCGCCTCGCGGTCCGGCCCATGCCGATCTCGACCAGATCGCGCACCTGTGGTTCCTCTCCAGAGCTTTAGAGCGAGCTTGCCAGCAGCCAGAACAGCCGAGTGACTCTAACGGGTGGTGTAGTTCGGGGCCTCGACGGTCATCGTGATGTCGTGCGGGTGGGACTCCTTGAGGCCCGCCGCCGTGATCCGCACGAGCTGCGCGTCCTGCAGGTCGGCGATCGTGTGGGAACCCGTGTAGCCCATCGCCGCGCGCAGACCACCGTTGAGCTGGTGCACGACCTGCGACAGCGGACCGCGGAACGGCGTGCGCCCCTCGATGCCCTCCGGCACGAGCTTGTCCTCGTTGAGGACGTCGTCCTGGAAGTAGCGGTCCTTCGAGAACGACTTGTTCTCGCCACGCGACTGCATGGCCGCCAGGGACCCCATGCCGCGGTAGGTCTTGAACTGCTTGCCGTTGACCAGGATCAGGTCGCCGGGCGCCTCCTGGGTGCCCGCGAGCAGCGACCCGAGCATCACGGCGGACGCGCCGGCCGCGATGGCCTTCGCGATGTCGCCGGAGTACTGGATGCCGCCGTCACCGATCACCGGCACACCGGCCGGGCGGCAGGCGAGCGACGCCTCGTAGATCGCGGAGATCTGCGGCACGCCGACACCCGCGACGACGCGCGTGGTGCAGATCGAGCCGGGGCCGACGCCGACCTTCACGCCGTCCGCGCCCGCGTCGATCAACGCCTGGGCGCCCGTGCGCGTCGCGACGTTGCCGCCGACGACGTCGGTCGAGTCGCCGAGCTCCTTCTTGATGCGGGCCACCATCTCCAGCACGCCGCGCGAGTGACCGTGCGCCGTGTCGACCATCAGCACGTCGACACCGGCCTCGGCGAGCGTCATCGCGCGCACGAACGAGTCCTCGCCCACACCGACGGCGGCGGCGCACAGCAGGCGGCCGTCCGGGTCCTTGGTGGCGTTCGGGTACTGCTCGGTCTTGACGAAGTCCTTGACCGTGATCAGGCCCTTGAGCTTGCCGTCACCGTCGACGATCGGGAGCTTCTCGACCTTGTGGCGGCGCAGCAGGCCGAGCGCGGCCTCCGCGGACACGCCCACCTGGGCCGTGACGAGCGGGCCCTTGGTCATGACCTCGACGACGCGCTTGGAGTGGTCGAGCTCGAAGCGCATGTCGCGGTTCGTGATGATGCCCACGAGCTTGTTGTTCTCGTCCGTGACCGGGACGCCGGAGATGCGGTAGCGGGCGCACAGCGCGTCCACCTCGGCCAGCGTGGCCTCGGGCGAGCAGGTGACCGGGTCGGTGACCATGCCGGCCTCGGACCGCTTGACGGTCTCGGCCTGGCGGGCCTGGTCCTCGATGCTCAGGTTGCGGTGCAGCACGCCGATGCCGCCCTGCCGGGCCATCGAGATCGCCATCCGGCCCTCGGTCACCGTGTCCATCGCGGCGCTGGCCAGCGGAATCTTGAGGGTGATGTTGCGCGAGATCCTGGTGCTCGTGTCGACGCCGCTGGGGACGACGTCGGACTCGGCCGGCAGCAGGAGCACGTCGTCGAAGGTCAGCCCCAGCATCGCGAACTTGGCCGGGACTCCGTCAGCGTTGAGCTCGCTGGTCATAGCGGGTGACATGCCTTCCGTCGTGCGGTCTGCTCCCCCTCCTGCGAGCGTGGTTTCCGCAGGCGGAGGCGGTGCGACCCATGGTATCTGGACGACCGAGGGGGTACGGCGGGTACCGTGCGGGGTCGTGCCGCACGACGCGTTGCCACCAGACCCCTTCGAGGGCGACCCGGAAGATCCCGCACTCTCCCTGGGCGAGCCCCACCACGACCACCCCCCGATGGACGACGACGAACGGACGGAGCTGGTCAGCGACCTGAGCGACCTCGCCGTCTACCAGGCGTTGCTCGAACATCGCGGCGTCAGAGGCATCGTCGTCGACTGCGGCGAGTGCCAGGAACCGCACTACCACGACTGGGCGTTGTTACGAGCCTCACTGGAGCAGCTGCTCGCCGACGGCCGGATGCGGCCGCACGAGCCGGCGTTCGACCCGGACCCCGGCTCGTACGTCAGCTGGGAGTACTGCCGCGGCTACGCGGACGGCGTGACGGCGACGGAGTCCGCCCGCTGAGCCCGCCCTGCCGTTGAGAGAGATCTCACGAGCCACTCCGGTCACATTCCACCTGACGTGTGAACACCCGAGCATGTGAACGGCCCCTGACCTGGGACAGGTCAGGGGCCGTTCACACTGCGTCTCAGTTGGAGCCGGTGACCGACTGGCTGGTGGCCTCACCGTTCGTGCCGGTGCCGATGCCGGTCGAACCCGGGTTCTCGTTGGGGTCCGGCGGCGGAGGCGGCGGCGGGTTCTCCTCGCCACCGACCGAGGTCGGCGGCGGAGGCGTCTCCGACGACGGCGGCGTGGACGGCGTCGTGGTCGAAGGCTGCGTCGACGGCGTGGTCGTGGACGTCGCCGGCTGCGAGGACTCGCTCGGCTGCGTCACCGAGGGCGTCGTCGTGGTGGGCGGCGCCGTCGAGGTGTTCGTGTCGAGCTCCTTCTCGAGCTCCTTGTGCTTCTCCTCGAGCTGCGCCTTGCCGTCGGCGGTCGAGACGGAGCCGAGGCTCGCCTGCACCTTGTCCAGCTTCTCGCGGGCCTCGTTGACCTTGCCCTCGCGCAGGGCGAGGCGGGCCGCGTCGAGGTCGCCGTTGATGATGGCCGCCGCTTCGATCGACTTCGCGTGCTCGGAGTAGAGCACGCGGGTCAGGCCCCAGAGCGTGTCGCCGGGTTGCGCGTCGCGGGCCACGAGGCTCACGCCGGTGAAGGCGATGGCCAGGACCGCCGCGGCGCTCGCCAGCGGGATCAGGAAGCGGTGCCTGCTGACCGGCTGCGGACGGGCAGCCTGGATCGTCGCGATGGCGGTGTCGGTGTCGACCAGTTCGCCGAAGGGCTCGGTCTCCACCTCGTTGCGCCATGCGAGCAGCAACGCGTTGAGCTCGTCGTCGACGAGCGAGCCGGCCGCACCCGGTGTCGCGGACCCCAGTGCGTCCAGCAGCTTGTCATCGGCCTGTACCGCCGAAAGATCGTCGGCGACGGGTTCGTGCGGGGCTCTATCGTCCTGTCCGCGCACTTCCTCGTCGTCCTTCCCGTGTTCGTCGGCCACTCAGACCACCTCCTCCGCTGCCAGCGACTTGCGCAGCCGAGCCAGCGCACGGTGTTGCGCCACCCGGACCGCACCCGGAGTCGAACCGACCGCCTCGGCAGTTTCCTCGGCGGAGAGTCCGACCACCACCCTCAACAGCAGGATCTCCCGCTGCTTCTCCGGCAGGACGCGCAGCAGAACGGCCATCCGCTCGGAGAGTTCGCCCTGCATCGCCCGTTGCTCCGGACCAGCTTCGGTTTCCGGTGCGTCGGGGACTTCGGGAACCGGCTCAGAGCGGTTCCTGGCTGCGGACCGATGTGCGTCGGCGACCTTGTGCGCCGCGATCCCGTAGACGAACGCGAGGAAGGGCCGACCCTGGTCGCGGTAGCTGGGCAATGCCGTGAGCACCGCGAGACACACCTCCTGGGCCACATCGTCCGCCGAAGCGAAGCTCCGCTCCTGCCTGCCAACTCTGGCGCGGCAGTACCGCACCACAAGAGGACGAATGGATGCCAACAGGCGTTCGATCGCGGCACGGTCGCCGTCGACGGCCGCGCCCACTTCGGCGTCCAGTCCGTCCCCCAAGTTGGTCATCGCAGACAACAGCCCTGGTGTTACTTGTTGGCGTACCGACAGAGAACAGCACGAGTCACTCACAGCGACCCGTTGCAGCAGCCTCACCGTACCGGTCTTCAGGCCCCTTGTTCATCAGGGGGCTATGGACACCCCTAGTGACCAGCAGACACGCCGAACGGCTGACAGCCCGGCGACATTGTCACCGGGCTGGGCTAACTTCGCGACCCGAAGGATCACCAGTTGAACGAGTGGTCCGTCTCACGCCACCGGCCCCGCTTCCCCACATGCGGCATATGGAGACGCGGGGCCGGTGCGGCAAGAGCGACCTACTGGACGAGGCCTCGCCGGAAGCCGTGCGCGACCGCCTGAGCGCGGTCACGAACACCGAGCTTGCGGAAGAGACGACGAGCGTGCGTCTTCACCGTGTCCTCCGACAGGTAGAGCTCGCGGCCGATCTGGCCGTTGCTCTTGCCCTGGCTCATGCCTCGCAGCACCTGGAGCTCACGCTCCGTGAGCTGCACGCCGGGGTCGGAGGGCTGGCGCGGTGCCGGCACCGAAGTGCTGGCGAGCGTGTGCGCGAGGGCTGCCACAAGCTCGGGACGCGACGCGTCCCACCTCAGGTAGCCACGGGCACCGCCGGCGATCGCCGCGGCGATGCTCCCGGCGTCGTCGGGTGCGCCGAAGACGATGACGTTTGCCTGCGGGTTCGCGGAGACGAGCCGACGGGTTGCTTCCACCCCGGTCGGGACAGCGCGCTGGGTTCCCACCAGCACGACGTCGACCGGCTGCCTTGAAAAGCGAGCCAACAACTCGTCACCGTGCGCTACGCAGTCGATGCGGCTAACCCCGGGGACAGCCGACATCACGCGGGTGAGACCCTCCCGCACACTGCGCCGGTCGTCGCAAATAAGGACCGTGGTCACGGGGACTCCTTTCCTGCAGCCGAGTGACGTTCCATCTCCCCTATCGGACGCTGGCGGCCCAACCTTGACACGATCCGGTGCTTAATCCGTCAAGAAGTTCGTCTGAGGGTCTGCGTTCGGGGGTTCCCCGGAACGGAGCAGCCCACTCGGCACCCACGGGGAATCAAGGGCGACCTGTCGGCTGACGGCATCAGCTCTGCGTAACACGCAGCTCAGAGCCTCAGTCGCCCGGTCGATGGCGACTGCGCCCACCGTGGGGGCATGGCCCGCCAGGACGAGAGCGCTCGGCCAGATCAACGGTTTCAAACGTTCTGAGGCGCTGTGATTTAGCTCACACTCGACTAGTTCAAGCCCGCGGTTCAGGCCGTCGGGTGTCCCCCACACGACCAACGAGGTGCCCAGGACGAGTGCCGACTTGAGCTCGTGCCGCAGCGCCTTTCGCCCGGTCGACGTCGCGTGGGCCCGCTCGGCAGGCGCGACGGCGTGCTCCGCGCGGCCCGACGCGAGCTCGATCTCCGCGGTCACCCACCCCTGGCGGACCTCACCGCGCCACGACCGCGTCTCCACTCGCGCGAGCAACCTGCGGGCCTCGCCCAGGCGTTGGGCACCGAGCGAATCGGCGGCGAGTCCGAGCAGCGCGTCGGTCCTGGCGCCCTCGGCGTCGATCCCGTCCTCGTCCGGCGGGCCGGTGCGCGGGGCCTTGGCGAGGGCGGCGCCGTCGAGGGGGCGGGCGAGCCGGTGGGCGCCTACCTGACGGAGGTGGGACGCGCGAGTCGAGAACGCCAGCGACGCGATCACCGGGTCGGGGTCGTGACGGAGCGCGTCCAACGCGGTGGCGGCCGCGGCGTAGTGGCCCTGCCCACCCAGCACCACCGCGGCGAGCCAGCGGACGCGGGAACTGGGGGCGCCGAGGGCCCGCCAGACGTCGAGACCGGGTGAGTCACCGAAGGCGGCGCGGCGCAGGTCCTCTTCCATCACGGGAGGAGTGTGCCCGCCTGCCCGCGGACGGAGGGCGAGGTGGCCGGGCAACAGGCAGCCGAGCAACAGGCAGCCGAGCAACAGGCGGCCGGGCAACAGGCGGCCGGGCAGCGGGTGGCCGACCGGCCTGAGGAAGGCGGTGTTCGGTCAGGTGACGGCTGCCTCGACGGCGTCCACGGCGGCGGCGAGGTCCTCCACCCGTTCGGCCGGAGCGGTCACCACCCCGCGCCGCCAGCCGGGCCCGCCCACGAACACCCGCACCTGCTGCCGCGTCCTGGGCAGCGCGGCGATCACCCCGGCGTCGGCGTACCGGGGCAACTGCGCCCACAGCACCACCGCCGCCGGCGCGGTCCGGCGCACCGCCGAGGCCAGCGCGTCCACCGGCAGCGCCGCCCCCAGCTGCCGCACCACCACTCCTCTGTGGGCGAGCTCCGCGGCCAACGGATAGAGAGGAAGGTTGTGCCTCTCCTCCGGCATGCACGCGAGCAACACGGGCCGATGGTTGCGCCCGTTCGTCACGAGCGGTGTGGCACGCACGAACGCAGCGAGCACGCACTCGTTCAACAGGTGCTTGACCTCCACGCCCGCCCCGGAGAGCTGCCAGCGCGCGGCGACGGCCGTCAGCACGGGCCGGACGACCTCGTTCCAGGTGGCGATCACGCCCTCGGACGCGAGCGAGTCGGCCAGCATCTCCTGGACGGAGATCGAGTCCATCGCGACGGCGGCGCGGCCCAGTCCACGCGCCAATCGAGACGCTCCGGGCATTTTGAGACCACGTCCACCCGATGGGGCGACGGGAACCTCTCCGTGGGTCATCGACGATTTCGAGTCGAGCGCGAAACGGGCCGCCTCCGCGGAGGACGCGCCACGAAGAAGAGCGCGTTGCATCAATTCGAGTCTGGCCACATCGGGCGGGCCGTATTTCCGGTGCCGCCCAACGGTGTGGCCCGTCGGACCGAGTCCGTAGCGGCGGTCCCAGGTGCGCAGGGTGGCGGGAGCCACGCCGAGTCGCCTGGCCACCGCGGCCACTGAGAGAAGGGGCTCAGTCGTGTGACTCCCGGCAGACCTGTGCTCCGGCGGTGTCATCACGAGAGCCATGTTCCGTTCACCTCATCCGGGCGGCAACTCCGGGCGGTGAGTGATCGAACACGCGTGCCGTCACCCATCAGTTGATAAGGGTCTTCAGCCTCTTGAACAAGTTTTGACGCGGTTCTACGGTGGATCATCGTTAAGCCGAATGGAGCAGTCGTCACGGAGGCGGTCTCGATGGCGGACACCCGAAGGCTCCCCGGTCCCAACGCAGATCTGTGGGACTGGCAGATGCGCGGTTCGTGCCGGGGCATGGACAGTGCGTTCTTCTTCCACCCCGACGGCGAACGGGGTCCGGCGAGAGCACGGCGGGAAGCTCGCGCCAAGGCTGTCTGCCTCGCCTGCCCGGTGCTGGAGATGTGCCGCAAACACGCGCTGGCGGTGCAGGAACCCTACGGAATCTGGGGCGGGCTCTCGGAATCGGAGCGCGACCACATCATCAAGGCACGAAAGCGACAATTGGCAATAGTCTGAACAACAAAACCGGCTCGGCACCAAACGAATGGTGCCGAGCCGGTTTTATTTGAGCTCGAACTTCAGCGCGCCAGCGAGTTCGCTGCGCCCATTCCGTCAAGCGAGCACGCCGGCTTCCCGGCGAACTCGCCGTCCCGCCGGAGGCGGGACGGACAACTCAGTGGCCGTGACCGTGGCCGTGGCCCGCGGCAGCGGACGACAGCGGCTCCTCGGCCTTCTTCTCCACGACGGCGCTCTCGGTCGTGAGGACCATGCGCGCGATCGAGGCGGCGTTGGCGACGGCGGAACGCGTCACCTTGACCGGGTCGATGATGCCCTGCTCCAGCAGGTCGCCGAACTCGAGCTTGGCGGCGTTGATGCCGAAGCCCCACTCGCCCTCGCGGACCTTGTTCACCACGACGGCGCCTTCGAGGCCCGCGTTGGTGGCGATCCAGAACAGCGGCGCGGACAGGGCCTTCGCGACGAGCGCGACACCCGTGGCCTCGTCACCGGACAGGCCGAGGCCGCCGTCGAGCACCTTGGAGCCGTGCACGAGAGCGGAGCCACCGCCGGGGACGATGCCCTCCTCGACCGCGGCCTTGGTAGCGGCGACCGCGTCCTCGATGCGGTGCTTGCGCTCCTTGAGCTCGGTCTCGGTGGCGGCGCCGACCTTGATCACGGCGATGCCGCCGGAGAGCTTCGCGAGGCGCTCCTGCAGCTTCTCGCGGTCCCAGTCGGAGTCCGTGGCCTCGATCTCGCGGCGGAGCTGCTCCGCGCGGCCGGCGATGTCGGCCTTGGTGCCGCCACCGTCGACGATCGTGGTGTCGTCCTTGGTCACGACGACGCGGCGGGCGGAGCCCAGCTGGTCGAGCGTGGTCTCGGACAGCTTGAGGCCGATCTCCGTGGAGATCACCTCGCCGCCGGTGACGACCGCGAGGTCGTCCAGGAACGCCTTGCGGCGGTCGCCGAAGAACGGCGCCTTCACGGCGACGACCTTCAGGGTCTTGCGGACGGCGTTGACCACCAGCGTGGACAGGGCCTCGCCCTCGACGTCCTCGGCGATGATCAGCAGCGGCTTGCCGGACTCCGCGACCTTCTCGAGGATCGGGAGGACGTCGGCCAGGGCCGAGATCTTCTCGCGGTGCAGCAGGATGCGGACGTCTTCGTAGACGGCCTCCTGCGCCTCGAGGTCGGTCGAGAAGTGCGTCGACACGTAGCCCTTGTCGAACTGCACGCCCTCGGTGATCGCGAGCTCGGTCGCGAGCGTGGACGACTCCTCGACGGTGATGACACCGTCCTCGCCGACGCGCTCGATGGCCTCGCCGAGCAGGGCGCCGATGGACTCGTCACGCGACGAGACGGTGCCGACCTGCGCGATGTTCTCGCGGCCCTTGACCGGGGTGGCCTTGCCCTTGAGCGCGTCCACGACGGCGTCGGCGGCGGCCTGGATGCCACGGCCGAGCGCGGTCGGGTTGGCGCCCGCGGCGATGTTGCGCAGGCCTTCCTTGACCAGGGCCTGCGCCAGCACGGTGGCGGTGGTGGTGCCGTCGCCCGCGACGTCGTTGGTCTTGGTGGCGACCGACTTGGCGAGCTGAGCGCCGAGGTTCTCGAACGGGTCGTCCAGCTCGATCTCGCGCGCGATCGTCACACCGTCGTTGGTGACCGTCGGGCCACCGAACTTCTTGTCGAGAACGACGTGGCGCCCACGCGGGCCAAGGGTGACCTTGACCGTGTCGGCGAGCTTGTTCACGCCGCGCTCGAGCGCCCGACGAGCGTCCTCGTCGAAGCTGATCTGCTTTGCCATTACCAATCCTCAATTGAGCCGCGGGTGAGCCGCGGGAAAGCGAAACGCCCCGGAGTCCCCGGATGGGGCGCCGGGGCGTCAGGCATGACAGCCGCTGCGTCTAGTTGACGACGGCCAGCACGTCGCGCGCGGAGAGGATGAGGTACTCCTCGCCGTTGTACTTGACCTCGGTGCCGCCGTACTTCGAGTAGATGACGACGTCGCCGACAGCCACGTCCAGCGGGACGCGGTTGCCCTTGTCGTCGATGCGGCCGGGACCCACCGCGAGGACCTTGCCCTCCTGGGGCTTCTCCTTCGCGGTGTCCGGGATCACGAGGCCGGAGGCAGTGGTCGTCTCGGCCTCCGAGGCCTGGACAACGATCTTGTCCTCAAGCGGCTTGATGTTCACGCTCACCGGGATGACCTCCACGGGTCTTTGGCAGGTTCGTGTTCAACGGCTCCTGCCACCCCGCCGTCGCGGGGGTCGGGGCGGTGCTGGTGCCGTGCAGTTGGCACTCTACCCACGAGAGTGCCAAGCCTTCAACGAGACCCCCGAACCGATCACCCTCTGGGAGCCGTATTCAGGGCATGTCCCCGTTGACTCGCCGAACGCTGCTGCTCGCAGGCGTGGCCGGACTCACAGCGTTCTCGGTCACCGCGTCGGCGCGTCCCGGCGACCCGTTCACGCTCGGTGTGGCCTCGGGAGACCCGACACCCGACGGGGTGGTCCTGTGGACGCGGCTGGCCCTCGACCCGCTCGCCGACGACGGTCTGGGCGGCCTGCCGGCCCGTC
Source organism: Lentzea sp. NBRC 102530 (assembly GCF_030269365.1). Lineage (GTDB taxonomy): Bacteria > Actinomycetota > Actinomycetes > Mycobacteriales > Pseudonocardiaceae > Lentzea. The sequence continues at coordinate 139,372 of NZ_BSTF01000012.1, read as the reverse complement.
CGTTCGAGGTCGAGTGGCAGGTCGCCGACGACGAACGATTCACCCGGATCGTGCAACGCGGCTCCACCACGGCTCGACCGGAGGAGGCGCACAGCGTCCACGTCGAACTGGTCGGCCTGGCACCCGGCCGCGAGTACTACTACCGGTTCAAGGCCCTCAACCACCTCTCTCGTACGGGCCGCACGCGCACAGCGCCCCCTCCGAACGTGCTGCAGGTACCGCTGACGATGGCCTTCGCATCGTGCGCGCAGTACGAGCACGGCTACTTCACGGCCTACCAGCGCATGGCCGAGGACGAGCCGGACCTGGTCCTGCACCTCGGCGACTACACCTACGAGTACGAGGCCGGCATCCACGTGGCCCCGAGCGGCAACGTCCGGCACGTCGAGGGCCCGACCACCACGACGCTCGCGGGCTACCGCCGCCGTCAGGCCCAGTACAAGACCGACCCCGACCTGCAGGCGGCGCACGCCGTGGCGCCCTGGTCGGTGATCTGGGACGACCACGAGATCGACAACAACTGGGCGGGCCTGCTGCCGGACAAGCCGCAGCCGAACTTCCCGGCGCGCAGGGCCGCCGCCATCCAGGCCTACTACGAGAACATGCCTTTGCGCAGGTCATCAAGGCTGTACCGGCGGATCCGGTGGGGTGGGCTCGCGACGTTCCACATGCTCGACACCCGCCAGTACCGCACCGACCAGGCCTGCGGGGACGGCCTCCAGCTCTGCCCGGAACGCCTCGAGCCGGACCGCACGATGCTCGGCGCGGCGCAGGAGGACTGGCTGTTCACCGGCTTGCGGGACGCGCAGGCGCGCTGGGACGTGCTCGGCCAGCAGGTGTTCTTCTCGCAGTACGACTACATCCCCGGCGAGGTCGACAAGTTCCTGCTGGACGCGTGGGACGGCTACGTCGCCGACCGCGACCGGGTGGTGGCCGGGTTCGCGGACGTGCGGAACCCGATCGTGCTGACCGGGGACGTGCACGCGGCGTGGGGCGCGGACGTCAAGGAGCGCTGGGACGACCCGTCGTCCCGGACGTTGGCGACCGAGTTGGTCACCACGTCGATCACGGCCGGTGGGGACGGGTCGGAGGAGTACGCCGAGACACCGCTGTGGCTGCGCGAGAACCCGCACGTGAAGTACTTCAACAACCGGCGCGGTTACACACTCACCCGCTTCACGCCCGATGAGCTGCGCACGGACTTCCGAGGCCTCGACTACGTGACGAGGCCCGGCTCTCCGATCTCCACGAAGGCGACGTTCGTGGTCGAGGATGGAAAACCGGGCCTCAACAAGCTGTGATCAGAAGATCTGGACCGTGTTGACCGGTAGGCCCGGGTTGGTCGAGATGTCCATCGAGGACGGCTTGGCGCCCGCCGCGACCAGGTGCGCCCCGAGTGCCGCGATCATCGCGCCGTTGTCGGTGCAGAAGCGGGGCCTCGGCACGCGCAGTTCGATGCCCGCCTCGGCACAGCGCTCGGCGGCGAGCCCGCTCAGCCGTGAGTTCGCCGCGACCCCGCCGGAGATGACCAGCGTGCCGACGTCCAGGTCCTTCGCTGCGCGGATCGCCTTGGCGGTCAGCACGTCCGCGACGGCCTCCTGGAACGACGCGGCGACGTCGGCCAGCGGGACCTCCTCGCCGGCGCGTTCGGCGCGTTCGACCCAGCGGGCGACCGAGGTCTTCAGGCCGGAGAACGAGAAGTCGTACTTCGCGTCGCGCGGGCCGGTGAGACCGCGCGGGAACGCGATCGCGCAGCCGTTGCCCTGCTTGGCGAGCTTGTCGATGGGCGGGCCGCCGGGGTACGGCAGGTCGAGCAGCCGCGCGACCTTGTCGTAGGCCTCGCCCGCCGCGTCGTCCACGGTGGAGCCGATCTCGGTGATCGAGTTGGCGAGACCGCCCTCGATCAGCAGCAGCTGCGAGTGGCCGCCGGACACCAGCAGCGCGAGGCAGCGGTCCGGCAACGCGCCGTGCTGCAACGTGTCCGCGGCGACGTGGCCCGCGAGGTGGTTCACGCCGTAGAGCGGCTTGCCGAGCGCGGCCGCGTACGCCTTCGCGGCGGACACGCCGACCAGCAACGCGCCGGCGAGGCCGGGGCCCGCGGTGACGGCGATGGAGTGGATCTGGGAGAGCTCGACCTCGGCGGTGTCGAGCGCGCGGCGCATGGTCGGGACCAGCGCTTCGAGGTGGGCGCGCGAGGCGACCTCGGGCACGACGCCACCGAAGCGGGCGTGCTCCTCGACGCTGGAGGCGACCTCGTCGGCGAGCAGTTCGAGCGAGCCGTCGTCGCCCAGGCGGACGATGCCGAAGCCCGTCTCGTCGCACGAGCTCTCGATGCCCAGGATCAGGCGATCAGACATTTTGGGCAGGCCTTCCCATCGTGTACGCGTCGGCACCCGACGGCTGGTAGTAGCGGCGGCGCAGGCCGAGGTGCTCGAAGCCGTGCGCCAGGTACATCGCGATCGCGGGCTCGTTGTCCGTGCGGACCTCGAGGAACACCGGGACGCCGAGTTCGTCGACCCGCGCGAGCAGGTCCTGCAGGAGCTTCCTGCCGACGCCCTTGCCCTGCCAGTACGTCACGACCGCGATCGTGTGAACGCTGGCCTCGTACGGGCTGGCGGCGAGCCCGGCGTACCCGATCAGCTCACCGTCGGCGTGCGCGCCGACGTAGTAGTTGCCGTTGTCGAGCTCGCTGTGGAACGACTTCTCGCTCCACGGGTCGTCACCGGGGAACAACGCCAGCTCGATCTCGTGGCACCTGGGCACGTCGGCGTGCCGCAGGGGCGCGAGCGTGACGGTGCCGGTGGTCATGCCCTGGTCACCCGCTTGCGCCCGGTGGGCTCGACGGCGTCAGGACGGCGCAGGTAGAGCGGGGTGAGCGCGGCGGGACGGGCCTGCGCGAGCACCTCGGCGGCCGCGGCGGCGACGAGGCCCTCGGGGCTCGGGTGCTTCGCGTCGAGGGTTTCGAGGCCCAGGACCTCGGCGTAGATCTCGGCCCCCTCGCCGGTCGCCTGGTGCACGCCCAGCGCGGGCAGCTTCTCGGCGAGGTCCTGCGGGCGTTCGACGTGCGGCCCGTCCGTGCGGCGGCCGGCGGCGTCGTAGGCGGCCCAGTAGACCTCCTTGCGCCGCGCGTCGGTCGCGACCAGCAGCGGGTGGCCGCTGGCGGCGTCCTTGGCGAGCGCGTCGGTGGTCGCGACCGGGTAGACCGGGCGGTTGAGGGCCTGGCCGAGCGCGGCGGCGGTGGCGAGGCCGACCCGCAGGCCGGTGAACGGACCGGGGCCCGCGCCGACGACGATCGCGTCGAGGTCGGCGTAGGTCTTGCCGGCTTCCGCCAGGGCGTCGCTGATGTGCGGGGTGAGCAGCTCGCCGTGCGCCTTGGCGTTGAGCGTCACCCGCTTCGCGAGCAGGCGCGGCGGGGAGTCTGGCGCGAGTTCGACCACACCGGCGGTGACTGCGGGGGTGGCCGTGTCGACGGCGAGCACTAGCACGATTGTCCAGGGTAGTACGTGTCCGAACCCACACTTCCGATGCGTCCTCCAGGACCTCGTACGACCCTGGGGAGATGTTCGCTGAACCGAGTGACCGCGAGGCTCTGCGCTTCGGAGACCGGTCTCTGACGTACGCCGAGCTCCACCACGCCGCGGGGACCCTGGCGGAACGGCTGCGCGACCACACGAGGGTCGCGGTGTGGGCGACCTCGACGCTGGAGACCTGCGTGGCGGTCGTCGCCGGGGTGCTGGCAGGGGTGGCGATCGTGCCGCTCAACCCCAAGCTCGGCGAACGCGAACTGGAGCACATCCTCGGCGACAGCCGGCCTGATCTGGTGCTGCGCGACGAACCGATCGTGTTCGGCGAGCCTGGAACGTTCGCGGAACCAGGTCCCGAGACGCCCGCCCTGGTCATCTACACCTCGGGCACGACCGGGCCACCCAAAGGTGTCGTGCTGCCCCGCCGCGCACTGACGTCCAACATCGACGCGCTCTCCAAGGCCTGGCAGTGGACCGCCGACGACGTGCTGGTGCACGGCCTGCCGTTGTTCCACGTGCACGGCCTGGGCATCGGGATCCTCGGACCGCTGCGGCTCGGCGGCTCGGTCCGGCACGTGAAGTTCTCGCCCGAAGCGATCGGCCACGAACTGCAGAACGGCGCCACGATGATGTTCGGCGTCCCGACGATGTACCACCGCATCGCCGAGGCCGTGGAGAACGACCATGCCCTCGCCGAGCAGTTCGGGAAGGCCCGCCTGCTGGTGTCCGGGAGCGCGGCGCTGCCCGCGAGCGACCACGCGCGGATCGCCGGGGCCACCGGGCAGGGCATCGTCGAGCGGTACGGCATGAGCGAGACGCTGATGAACGTCAGCGTGCGGTTCGACGGCGACCGCAGGCCCGGCGCGGTCGGCCTGCCGGTGGACGGCGTCGACGTGCGGGTCGTGGACGAGCAGGGCCACGAGGTCGAGCAGGGGGCGATCGGCGAGATCGAGGTGCGCGGGCCGAACCTGTTCCTGGAGTACCTCAACCGTCCTGACGCGACCGGGGCGGCGTTCCGGGACGGCTGGTTCCGGACGGGCGACATGGCGGTGCGCGATCCCGACGGGTACGTCCGCATCGTCGGGCGGAGGGCCACGGACCTGATCAAGAGCGGTGGCTACAAGATCGGTGCGGGCGAGATCGAGAACGTGCTGCTCGAGCATCCGTCGGTGGCCGAGGTGGCGGTGACGGGCGAGCCGGACGACGACCTGGGCGAGCGGATCGTGGCCTGGGTGGTTCCAGCGGGCGAAGCGCCGGAACCATCGGCACTGAGCGACCACGTCGCGAAACTGCTCTCGCCGCACAAGAGGCCGCGAGTCGTGCGTTTCCTGAAGGCGTTGCCGCGCAACGAGATGGGCAAGGTCCTCAAGAAGGAGTTGTCCTGAGAGGACTGTCAGCGGATGGCCGACGGGCTCGTTCGGCCATCCGCTGACGTCCGTCGGTCAGCCAGCCGAGTTGCCGTTGCAGGCGACGTAGGACGGCGAGTGGTCGACCGTGAAGATCTCGAGCGGGCCGTTCCACTGCCACGGCGCGACGCAGGCGTTGTTCAGCACGCTGATGCCGTGGCCGCCGGCGGCGTGGTTGTCGTTGCACGCGGCGTAGCCGGGCGCGTGACCCTCGTGCAGCAGCGAGAACGGGCCGTTCCACTGCCACGGCGCGGCGCAGAGGTTGTCGGCAACGCTGATGCCGCCGTGGCGGTCGTGCTCGCCGGCGGAAGCGGGAGCAGCGGCCGCGAGCAGCGCGCCACCGATGACTGCGGTTGCGAAGAGCGTCTTCTTGATCATGCGACTCTCATCGGCCCGTCACGCTCTGTCCTTAATGGACGTCACCCCATGCGGCAGAGAAGGTCACACAGGCAGGGGACGATCGACCCACTCGCCCTGCGGGATCAGCTGAGCTGTGCGAACGTCGTCGGTTCCGCGTTCGAGACGGATCAGCAGATGATCATCGTTCAGGCGCTCCGCGACGCCCTCGCCCCACTCCACGGCGACGACGGCGTCGACCAGGTCGGTGTCCAGGTCGAGGTCGTCGAGCTCGTCCAGGTGACCCCCGAGCCGGTACGCGTCGACGTGCACGAGCCGCACGCTCCGCCCCTCGGCCGGTTCGTGCACGCGCGCGACGACGAACGTCGGCGACGACACCCTGCCCTGCACGCCCATGCCCCGCGCGAGCCCGCGCACGAACGCCGTCTTGCCGGCGCCCAACGGCCCGGCGAGCAGCAGCAGGTCGCCCGCACGCACGAGTTCACCCAGCTTGCGGCCGAACTCCTCGGTGTCCTCCACCAACGGCAGTTCGACGGTCTTCACGCTCGGCGCCACCACTTCTTCCGACTCTCTCCGCGATCGGTCGCGCACCGTTCGACGAGCGCGACCAGGTGGTCGTTGACGAGATCAGCCTGCTCCATCATCACCATGTGCCCGGCACCGGGGGCCCGGACGAGGGTGGCGTGCGGCATCTCCTCGGCCATCCGCTCGGCGTGCGAGAACGGCGTGAGCCTGTCCGCGTCGCCGCTCAGGATCAGCACCTCGCAGTGCCGCAACCCGGCCAGCGCCTTGTAGCGGTCGTGCGTGCCGAGGGTCTCCAGGAACTCGGTGAGCACCTTCACCGTGGTCCCGTTGATCATCTGCTCCATCAGGTCCACAAGGGACGGAGCCACCCTGCGGTCGCCGAACGCCCCCATGCGGATACCGCTCCACGTGAGGCTCTTGGCGCTCTTGCGCACCCACTCGACCAGCCCCGGCTGCACACCCGCGAGCCGTCCCACGCCGAGCGTCACCGGGTTGTACCGCGACAGCACGGACTTGGGCAGCCCCGCGCCACCGACGGCACCGGCGGCCGTGCCGATCAGCGCGACGCCGCGCACCCGTTCCTCGAACAGCTCGGGGTGCTTCTCGGCCAGCGCCATGATCGTCATGCCGCCCATGGAGTGCCCGACGAGCACCAGCGGCCCGTCCGGCACCACGCTGCGGATCACCGAGTCGAGGTCCAGCGCGAGCTGCTCGATCGTGCTGTTCTCCGGCGTCGAGCGCCCGGACCGCCCGTGGCTGCGCTGGTCGTACAGCACCTGGTGCACGCGCGGGTCGATCAGCTCGGCGAGGTCGCGCCGCTGGAAGTGCCAGCACCGCCGGTCCAGCGCGAACCCGTGCACCAGCACGACCGTGATGTCCGGCTCGCCCCCGTCGTTCGGGTCGACCTCCTCGACGGAGATCGGCACCCCGTCCTCCGCGGCGACCGTCGACTCGCGATCGGGCCTGAGCTGCCCCAGCGGCTCGTCGGCGAGGCTGTCCGACGCGGTCTTGCGCTCGTGCGAGACCTTCGCGGTCTGCGCCACGGCGGCACCGGCCACGACGGCACCGACGGCGCCGCCGACCCACCCGACGACCTTCCACACCGGCTTCACGTGTAGATCCTCCGCACTCGCGGCCGGTACATCCCGCAGACGATCTCGTAGTCGATCGTCCCGGTCAGCTCCGCCCACTCCGTCGCCGTCGGCTCTCCCCGGCTCCCGTCGCCGAACAGGACGACCTCGGCACCCTCCGGCACCTCGTCGTCCTCGCAGTTCACGACGATCTGGTCCATGCAGACACGCCCGACCACCGGCCGGCGCTTCCCGTGCAGCAGCACCTCCATCCGTCCGGAGAGCGCGCGCGGGACACCGTCCGCATAGCCCGCCGGCACCAGCGCCAGCGTCGTGTCCTGCTGCGCGGTCCATGTCATCCCGTAGGAGACCGACTCGCCGGCGGGGATGCGTTTCGTGAGCGCCACGTGCGACCGGTAGCTCATCACGGGCCTGAGGTCGTGCTTGGTCGGCACCGGGTTCAGCCCGTACATCGCGATGCCGGGCCGGACCAGGTCGAAGTGCAGGTCGGGCCTCGTCAGCAGGGCCGCCGAGTTGGCGATGTGCCTCTTCGGGTCGAGCCCCGCGGCCCTCGCGACCTCGTACGCGTCGTCGAACCGCTTGGCCTGCAGGTCGATCGACGGGTCGCCGATCTCGTCGGCGGAGGCGAGGTGCGACCAGATGGCCACCACCTCGTGCTTCTTCGCCCGCTCGACCAACTCGGGCCAGTCCTGCGGCTGGCACCCGTTGCGGCTGAGGCCGGTGTCGATCTTCAGGTGCAATCGCGGCCGGGCGTCGGCCTCCGCCGCGGCCGCCTCGACCCGGCGCAGGTCGGCCAGCGAGGCCACGGACATGTCGACGTCCGCCGCGAGCCCGGCGGCCAGGTCCTCGTCGGGCGCGTCGAGCCAGGCGAGGATCGGCGCCCGGATGCCCGCGGCGCGGAGGGCGAGGGCTTCCTGCGTGCTGCACGAACCGAGCCAGGTGGCACCGGCTTCCAGTGCCGCGCGGGCGACCTGGACCGCGCCGTGGCCGTACCCGTCCGCCTTGACGACGGCCATCGTGTCCGAGGACGGCGCGAGACCGGCGAGCAGGGCGACGTTGTGCCGCAGCGCGCCTAGGTCGACGACAACTTCTGAACGAGCCATAACCTGTTCATCGTGCCATGAGGACGCAGCTCAGGAGTGTGAGCGAGCGCTCACGCAGGGGTCCCCTCCAGGGGGTCCCCTGGTTCAATTCTCCCAGACGGCACCGACAAGATCGTCCGGATCGCGTCCGGGATCGCCTCCATCAGCCCCGACGCGGGCACCGGTGCGCCGTTCGCCCCGAGTTCCGCCGCCAGCACGTGCGCGTACGCCGCGTACCCCGCCGCCAGGAACGGGTCCAGGCCGCTCGCCAGCAGCGCGCCGATGAGTCCCGACAGCACGTCGCCCGACCCGGCCGTCGCGGGCCAGGACGAGGTCGCCGAGTTCACCAGCGCCCGTCCGTCCGGGGCCGCCACCACCGTCCGGTGCCCCTTCAGCAGCACCACGGCGTTGAACCGGCGTGCGGCTTTCCGGGCGGCCGCAACGCGATCCGCGCCCACCGGGCCGGCCAGGCGTTCGAACTCGCGGTCGTGCGGGGTGAGCACCAGCGCGGCGTCGGGGTCGCGGGCGTCCCACAGGGACGGGTTCGAGGCCAGCAGCGTGATGGCGTCCGCGTCGGCGATCGTCGGCACCCCGGCGTCCAGCACGAACCTCAGCACCTCGGCCGACGACGGCCCGGTGCCCATGCCCGGCCCGACGACCCAGGCCTGGACGCGCCCGGCGTCGGTGATCGACCCCGTGCAGATCGTCTCGGGCCAGCGCGCGCGGATGGCGTCGGCGGCCGGACCCGCGTAGCGGACCATGCCCGAGGTCGCGAGGACGGCCGCGCCGGTCGACAGCACCGCGGCGCCCGGATAGGTCGAACTGCCGGCGGCCACGCCCGTGACGCCCTGGGTGTACTTGTCGTCGGACGGACCGGGCACCGGCCACGCGACGTCCGCGCGGTCCAGCAGCACGAAGTCCGGGTCGGAAGGCCGCAGCCCGATGTCGACCAGGTGCACCTCGCCGCAGTCGGCCAGGGCGTGCACGGGCTTGAGGCAGCCGAACGTGACGGTGGTGTGCGCCCGCACGTGCGGCCCGGAGATCTCACCGGTGTCCGGGTCGATGCCGGACGGCAGGTCCACGGCCAGGATCGGGGCGCGGACCGAAGCCACCAGTTCCGCCGCCGCCGGACGCAACGGGCCGCGCGCGGAGAGACCGACGATGCCGTCGATCACCAGGTCCGGGGTGCCGACCTCGGTGACGATCCGGCCGCCTGCACGCCGAAAAGCCGACAGCCCCTCGGCGTGGGCCTTCTCAGGAGACAGCAACACCGCAGACACGGAAACCCCGCGGCGGCGCAGGAAGTAGCCGGCCCACAACGCGTCGCCACCGTTGTTGCCGGCGCCGACCAGCAACGTGACGCGACGACGTCCGGAAAGCAGTCGCAGGGCGTGGGTGGCCACACCGAACGCGGCCTTGCGCATCAGCGAGCCCGGCGGAACCACCGCCATGAGCTCGGCTTCAGCGGACTTGACGCGTTCGGTGTGCCAGACGCTCCGCATCTTTCCCCTTTGCCCTGCGGGGTCAACTCACTCGACGGTAACGGACTTCGCGAGGTTGCGAGGCTTGTCGACGTCGTAGCCGCGAGCGGACGCGATCTCGGCAGCGAGGATCTGCAACGGCACCGTGGAGATGAGCGGCTGCAGCAGCGTCGGGACGGCCGGGATCTCGATCAGGTGGTCGGCGAACGGGCGGACCGTCTCGTCGCCCTCCTCGGCGATCACGATCGTGCGGGCGCCGCGGGCCTGGATCTCGCTGATGTTGGACACCAGCTTCGAGTGCAGGACGGCGCGGCCCTTCGGCGACGGCATGACCACGACGACCGGCAGGTCCTGCTCGATCAGCGCGATCGGGCCGTGCTTGAGCTCGCCCGCCGCGAAGCCCTCGGCGTGCATGTAGGCGAGTTCCTTGAGCTTCAGCGCGCCTTCCAGCGCCACCGGGTAGCCGACGTGGCGGCCGAGGAACAGCACCGCCTTCGAGTCGGCGAGCTCACGGCCGAGCGCGCGGACCTGCTCGCTCGTGGCGAGGACCCGCTGCACCGCCTCGGGCATGGCCTCCAGCTCGTGGAACTCGCGGGCGACCTCGTCCGGGTACTTGGTGCCGCGCGCCTGCGCCAGCGCCAGGCCGACGAGGTAGTTCGCGGCGATCTGGGCGAGGAACGCCTTCGTCGACGCGACACCGATCTCCGGGCCGGCGTGCGTGTAGAGCACGGCGTCGGACTCGCGCGGGATCTGCGCGCCGTTGGTGTTGCAGACGGCCAGCACGCGCGCCTTCTGGGCACGGGCGTGGCGGACGGCCTCCAGCGTGTCCGCGGTCTCGCCGGACTGCGACACGGCGACGACGAGCGTGTCGCGGTCGAGCACCGGGTCGCGGTAGCGGAACTCCGAGGCGAGCTCGACCTCGACGGGCAGGCGCGTCCAGTGCTCGATCGCGTACTTCGCGACGAGACCCGAGTGGTACGCCGAGCCGCATGCGATGACGAAGACCTTGTCGACGTCGCGCAGGTCCTGATCGGACAGCCGCTGCTCGTCGAGGACGATCCGGCCGTTCGCGAAGTGGCCGCGCAGCGTGTTCGCCAGCGCCTCCGGCTGCTCCTCGATCTCCTTGAGCATGAAGTACTCGTGGCCGCCCTTCTCGGCGGCGCTGAGGTCCCAGTTGACCGTGAACGGCTTGGCCTGCGCGGGCTCGCCCGCGAAGTCGGTGACCTCGTAGCCGGAGCGGGTGAGCACGACCATCTGGTCCTGGCCCAGCTCGACGGCTTCCTTGGTGTGCGCGATGAACGCGGCCACGTCGCTCGCGACGAAGTACTCGTTCTCGCCGACGCCGACGACCAGCGGCGAGTTGCGGCGCGCGGCGACGACCGTGTCGGGCTCGTCGGCGTGCGTGAAGACGAGCGTGAACGCACCCTCCAGGCGGTTCACGACCTTGCGCACGCTGGCGACGAAGTCACCCTTCGTGTCGCCCTCGGTGTAGGCGAACGACACGAGGTGCGCGACCGTCTCGGTGTCGGTGTCGGACGCCATCTCGACGCCGAGCCCTTCGAGTTCGGAGCGCAGCGCGAGGAAGTTCTCGATGATGCCGTTGTGCACCACGGCGACACGGTTCGTCGTGTCGCGGTGCGGGTGCGAGTTCCTGTCGATCGGCGCGCCGTGCGTCGCCCACCGGGTGTGACCCATGCCGACGGTGCCCGCGAAGTTCTCGCGACCCACCTCGTCGAGCAGCGTCTCCAGGTTCTGCAACCGCCCGGCCTTGCGTTCGACGGCGAGGTCGTCGCCCGTCACGACCGCGACGCCCGCCGAGTCGTAACCCCGGTACTCGAGGCGCCTCAGCCCGTCCAGCACGACGTCGAGCGCCGACTGGTGACCCACGTATCCCACGATTCCGCACACGGAAAACAGACTAGCTAGACCACGCCGCTAACCCTAATGAGTGAGCGGCCACTGTTTGCACTGGTCAGGGCCACATATGGTGTAGACCAATCTCGGATGTGGTGCGCGCGACAGGATCGACTACGGTTCAGCACATGGCTCGCCGCGTGATCACGCTGACCGCGAAACAGGCACTCGAGCAGCTCAGCAGGCCTGGCCCGCACCCCGTGCTGCGCGGTGACCTCGCCCTGGTGGGCCTGCCGGGCGTGATCTTCACCCCGCGCGCCGGCCTGGGCCTGCCCGCCGTCGCGTTCGGCCACGGCTGGATGCAGCCCGTACGGCGCTACCACGGCCTTTTGCGGCACCTGGCGTCCTGGGGCGTCGTCGCCGCGGCCCCCGCCGTGGAACGCGGCCCGCTGCTGTCCGCGCGCGTCCTCGCGGCCAACCTGCTGACCACTTTGGACGTCTGCACCGGCGTGCGCCTCGGCACCGGGGAGATCAGCGTCGACCCCGCCAAGCTCGCCCTGGCGGGCCACTCGATGGGCGGCGGCGCGGCGGTCCTCGCGGCCTCCGAGGCAGAGCGCGTCCGGGCCGTTGTGACTTTGGCCGCAACGGAGACGCACCCCTCGGCGCTCGACGCGGCCAGGACCGTGCGCGCGCCCGGCCTGCACCTCGCGGCGGGCGAGGACCGCATCGCACCGCCGGTCGGCCACGCCGAGGCGATCGCGTCCGCGTGGGGTGGCCCGGTGCAACTCCGGTTGCTGCCCAAGGCCTCGCACCTCGGCTTCACCGAGGGGCGGCACTGGAGCGAGCTCATGCTCGACGGGCACGGCGAGCGCGGCGCGCAGAAGCTCGGGCGGGCGTACGTGACGGCGTTCCTGCTGCGCGTGCTGACCGGTGAGCGAACCTACGACGAGCTGCTGGACAGCGATGTGAAGAACGCCGAGCTGGCCTTCCAGCGGGAGGCCCTGCCACCCGCCAGGTCGCTCGGGCAGGGCCGCGTCTGAAGGTCCGGCCGACGAGACCACGAGAAACGCCCCCGACGCCGACCGGCTTCGGGGGCGTTCCGCGTTCAGGAGAGCCAGGTCTGGCCGCTCAGGTCGTCATCGTCGTCCACTGGCGCCGGGCGACGCGGGCGGGCAGGCGGTGCCGGTGGCGGAGGCGGCGGTGCGACCGGCGGCGCCACGGGGTGCGGTGCGGGCGGAGTGGACGTCTGCGGTGCGTAGCCGCCGTCGTCGTCCTCCGGGCCGAACGCCATCTCGCCCGTGCCGCGGTCGGGGCGGTCCCACTGCGGTCGGCGCGGCTGCTGCCGTTCGCCCTGCTTTCCGAGGTTCTCCGCGCTCTCGCGAGCGGCGGCCAGGTCGCTCTTGTGCTTCTCCTCGCGCGCGGCGATGTCGGCGGCGACCTTGTCCTGGCTGGCCTTGAGGTCCGCCGACACCTCCGCGGTGGCGCGGCGGGTCCTGGCGAGGTTGTCGTCCAGCGCCGCCTGGACCTGCGGGCTGACTTCCCCGATCATCGCCACGGGTTGGCCGCCTCTCCTCGGTCTTCGCCCAGCGTGGTCTGCATGGCGCTCAACGGGTTGTTGTTGTCGTCGTCGAACAACGTGCCCGTGGTGCGCCACTGGCTGGCACCGCGCTCGGAGTCGCCGCCCTGCTGGCCGCCCGCTCCGGCACCGGCCATGCCGCCGCCCATCATCCCGCCGCCGCCCATCATCCCGCCGGACGCGGCACCGCTCGGGGCCTGGCCGTGGGCGTCCTGCAGGGTCGGCAGGCTGGCCGACCCCGGCTGCCCCGCCTCGGACGGGTTCGTGCTGAACGAACCGCCACTGCTGTCACCCGAGTTCGGGCTGGTCCACGCGCTGTCCGCGGCCGAACCGCCGAGCACGGACTCGCCGCTGCCACCCGCACCGCCGGTGAACGAGACACCGGACGTCGTGGTGCTGTCCGAGGCCTGCGCGAACTGCGGGCTCGGGGCGTCCGCCGCGATCCTGGGCTCGCCGACGCTCGGCATGATGCCGTTGTCCTCGATGAAGCTCCTGGCCATCGAGTCCTGGAAGCGCTCCGCCACGTTCGGCGCCGCCGGGGCGGTCTCGCCGGGCGCGCTCCAGACCTGGTCGCCCGCGGCGGGCGCGGGCATGGTCTGGAAGTCGCCCGCGGGGGCGGGCATCGGCTGGAAGCCCGCCTCGGCGGGCAGCGTCCTGACGTCGTCGGGGAAGTCGCCGTCCGGGGTGCGCAGGCCGTCCTCGAGCCTGCCGCCCTCGGCACCGCCACCACCGCTGCCGCGGTCCTGGGCGGCGGGGTTCTCGTCCTCGCCGAACGACACCCCGATCTCGTCGGGCGTGCCGTCGCCGTCGTCCGCGCTGATGTTGATCTCGCCGGTGTCCGCGTTCACCTCGGCGGTGAAGTTGACGCCGTCCTGCTCGATGTGGATCTTGCCGTCCTCGCCGACCTCGACGGGGATCGGGTTCGACTCCGAACCGAGCGGGCCCGCCGCCGGGGCCGCGCCGCCACCGGGCGCCGGCGTGCTGCCCGCCGCCGGGGTCTGCCCGCCCGCGGTGGGCGTCGTGGCGGTGAGCTGGTTGGCCATGTTGGTGATGGCCTGCGTGCCGTTCTGCCCCATCAGGGCCTTCGCGGCCTCGGGGTTCTTGCTGAAGTCGAGGTCGTAGGTCTTCGGCTCGCCCTTCGGCGTGTCGATCGTCATCTTCACGTGCCCGTTCGAGTCGGGCTCCGTGACCTTGATCGTGTTGTCGCCGGCCTTGACCGTGACGGTCTCCAGCTCCTCTTCCGGCTTCGGCTGGTCGGGCTTGCCGTCACCGTCGAGGTCGTCCGGCTTGCCGTCGCCGTCGGTGTCGCCGGGGACGTCGGGCTTGCCGTCGCCGTCCTTGTCGAGCGGGTTCTCCGGCTTCGGCATCTCCGGCGCGCCGCCGCCGGACGGACTTCCACCACCGGACGGACTTCCTCCGCCACCGGGCGGGGTTCCGCCGCCACCGCCGTTGTCGACGGGCTTGCGGGCCTTGCCGGCGTCGGTGAACGAGGGCGGGTCACCGACCTGCTGGAACGGGTCGCCGCCGAACGCGTCGCCCAGGCCCTGGAACATGACCCTGTAGTCACCGTCCACACCGGTCTGCACGGCCTGGCAGTAACCGTCGAACGCCTTCTTCTTCCCGTCGAACTCCTCGCAGAGCGCCTTCAGCTTCTGCTTGGCCTCGTTGATGATGTTGTCGCGGGTGTTGCCGACGAACGTGCCCCAGCCGAGCCCGATGAGCGCGCCGGGCAGACCACCGCCGCAGATCGCCCCCATGATCGCGCCCGAGATCGGACCGGGCACTCCGGCGATCCAGTCGAGGATGCCGCCGTCGTTCTCGAAGAGGTCGCCGTTGGCGTGGCGGATCGCGGTCTCGGCCTCCTCGACCGTCAGCCCGCCGCACTTCTCCGAGTACTGGTCGTGGATCTGCTGCGCGAAGTCCTTGACGTGCTTCTGCATGTTGGTCACGCCACCGGTGATCGCACCGGGACCCGTGCCCGCCTTCTGCACGAACGTCTTCGACGTCGTCGCGAACTTGTCGTGGTAGCCGCGCGCCGCTTCGGCGGCGGGGCCCTCCCACGAGCCGACGCCGTTCCAGGCGGTGCCCAGCGCGTTGTCGTGGGCCTCCGCCTTCTTCACGTTCTCGGTCATCTTGTGCGCGTCCTCGCGGAACTTCGCGAAGTCGATGTCGCGCACCTCGTCGTACACGCGGTAGATGTCGCCCTGGAGGTTCGGGGCGGCACCCTGGTGCCCGCAGGCCGGGGCGGCCTTCTGGTAGACGGGGATGAACTTCTCGAAGAACCGCAGGCCCGGCGCGCCCGCGTCGAGCAGCGTGTTGCTGTTCGGGACGTCACCCTGCTCGTTCAGGACCTTCTGGGTGGAGCCGAGCTCGCGCTCCTCCTTGGCCTTGCTGACGAGCTTGTCCGCGTCGGAGCCCTCCATGGTGAAGGCGCCGTGCTGGATCTCCTTGCGGATGTTGTTGGACTCGCTGAAGCCCAGCGTCAACGGCGAGAGGAGCGTTCCGACGACGTGGTCGCCGACACTCGGGTCGTCGGGGACGTCGACACCGTTCGCCTTGCCGTAGCGCTCGACCTCTTCCTGGGGAGCACCGGCGCCGGCGAGGGCGCGGACGAGTTCCTTCTTGGTCTCCGGCGTGACGTTCGGGTCGTCGAGGAGCTTCCTGATCTCGTTCTGGTCCGCCACGACTCGTTACCCCTTGAACTGGCTCGAGGTCTGCGCCTCGTTCGACTCGTACGTCTTGGCGACGTCCTTCAGGCGAGTGGCGATACCGGTCGCCTCCTTGCCGAACTTCTCCAGGCTCACACCGAACTGGTCGAAGAAGGTCTTGTAGGTGGCGGCGACGCCCTGGAACTTCCGGCCGACCTGCCCGGCACCCACACCCGGTGTCACCGAGGCCTTCATCTGGATCAGACCTGATCCTTCTGCCTCGTAGGCCCCCGCCACCTTGGTCAAATCGCCGGACTGCACGCCGAACCCAGACATCTCCCGCCTCCCCTTCGTCCCCGATCTGACGCAATTCGGCCTCATCGGGTTCCGCCATACAGTGCCAGTTCAGGTCGCGCGGCGACCGGAGCTCCACGATGTCGGTTGCCTTAGTAAACAGCCATTCGGAGGCTGTCGCCGATGTTCACCGCTGATCGGGTGGCGGACAGGTCACCGGCTGTTCGGCGGCGGCCGGCCACCGGGAGGCGGGTAGGCCTGGCCGGGGTGGGGCTGCGGGTGGCCGGCAGGCGGGTGCGGCGGCGGGGGCGCGCTCTGCGGCTGCCATCCCTGCGGCGCGTGACCCTGCGGCGCGTGACCCTGCGGCGGATAACCCCGGGGCGCGTGACCCTGTGGCGAATAGCCCTGCGGGACGTGGCCCTGTGGTGGGTGTGGCTGAGTCTGCAGCGGGTGCGGGGGCTCGGTGCCGTAGCCGGTCGGAGGCAGGTGCTTGCGGTTCTGCTTCTTGGCGACGACCACGACCACCACGACGATGGCCGCCACGACGAGCATGAACAGGAAGACCATCAACTGCACGGGCCCGATCCTCATCGCGGGTCACCACCGTTCCAGGGGGACGGCTGACCGGGCGGAGGCGGCGGCTGCTGCCCGTACCCCTGCGGGTAGGGCTGCTGCTGCGGATGTCCGTGCTGGTGCTGGGGGTGCTGCTGGGGATGGCCCTGCGGAACGTACCCCCGCTGGGGGAAACCCGGTGGTGGGTGAGGGGGCTGGGCCTTGCGCTTGTTCGCGAGCACCACGGCGATGACGACCGCTACCGCACCTCCCAGCAGAACCAGGAGTACGAGCAACATCAGCACGGTCATCTCCAGCCCCCGTCCGTCCTCAGTGCACCGAGGAAACCACACCCGCCAGGCGTTGCGCGGCCGACTCGGCCTGTTCGTGACTGGTGGCCTCGACCATCACCCGCACGAGCTGCTCGGTGCCGGACGGGCGCAGCAGCACGCGGCCGGTCTCGCCGAGCTCCGCCTCGACGGCGGCGACGGCCTCGCTGACCGACGTGGCCTTCGCCACGGCCGCCTTGTCGGAGACCTTCACGTTGATCAGGACCTGCGGCAGGCGGCGCATCACGGAGGCGAGGTCGGCGAGCGACTTGCCGGTCTCGGCCATGCGGGCCATCAGGCGCAGCGCCGTGAGCAGGCCGTCGCCGGTGGTGGCGTGGGCCGGGAGCACGACGTGGCCGGACTGCTCGCCCCCGAGCGAGTAGCCGCCGGCCTTGAGGTCCTGCAGCACGTAGCGGTCGCCGACGGCGGTGGTGCGCAGGTTGATCTTGGACTCGCGCATCGCGATGTGCAGGCCCAGGTTGCTCATGACCGTGGCGACGAGGGTGTCCTCGAAGAGTTCGCCGGCGTCGCGCATGGCGAGGGCGAGGACGGCGAGGATCTGGTCGCCGTCGACCGGGTTGCCGTCGGCGTCCACGGCGAGGCAGCGGTCGGCGTCGCCGTCGTGCGCGATGCCGAGGTCGGCGCCGTGCTCGCGGACGGCGGCGGCCACCACGTCGATGTGAGTGGAACCACAGGCGTCGTTGATGTTCAGGCCGTCCGGGGTCGCGTTGATCGCGATCACCTCGGCCCCGGCGCGGCGGTACGCGTCCGGTGCGGCCACCGACGCGGCACCGTTCGCGCAGTCCACCACGACCTTGAGGCCGTCGAGGCGGTGCGGCGTGACCTTGAGCAGGTGCTCGACGTACTGGGTCTCGGAGTCGGGCACGTCACGCACCCGGCCGATCGCGGCACCGGTGGGGCGGTCGAAGCCCTGGCCCATGTGCTGCTCGATCTCGTCCTCGACCGCGTCGGGCAGCTTGTGGCCGCCGGCCGCGAAGAGCTTGATCCCGTTGTCCGGCATCGCGTTGTGCGAGGCGGAGATCATCACGCCGATGTCGGCGCCGAGAGCGGCGACCAGGTACGCGACGGCCGGCGTGGGCAGCGAGCCGACGCGCAGCACGTCCGCGCCGGCCGAGGTGAGGCCCGCGGTGACGGCGGCGTCGAGCATCTCACTGCTCGCCCTGGGGTCGCGGCCGACGACGGCGACGGGACGGTGGGAGCGGTCGTGCTCGGCGAGCACGCGTGCCGCGGCGGCGGCGAGGGACATCGCGAGCTCGGGGGTGAGAGCTGCGTTGGCGAGACCGCGTACTCCGTCTGTGCCGAACAGGCGGGCCATGGAACCTCCGATGTGGACACTGCGAGGCGGCGGGGACACACCCGGAAAACCCGGAAAACACTGCGGGAGCAGCAGTTCGGAGTGAACTGCTGCTCCCGCAGGTACAGCTGGATGACGCTCGGAGTGCGGGTTTCCCCGCACTCACCGCGGAAGAGCAGTGGTCTGACGAACGCAGACACAGCCCGCCCCGCGGTGGAGCATCAACGCTTGGAGTACTGAGGCGCCTTGCGGGCCTTCTTCAGACCGTACTTCTTGCGCTCCTTGACCCGCGGGTCACGGGTGAGGAAGCCGGCCTTCTTGAGGACCGGGCGGTCCTCGGAGTCGACCGCGATCAGCGCACGCGCGATGGCGAGACGCAGCGCACCGGCCTGGCCGGTGATGCCGCCGCCACGCAGGTTCGCGATGACGTCGAACGTCTCGGGCTTCTCCGTGGTGACGAGCGGCTCACGGATGAGCTGCTGGTGCACCTTGTTCGGGAAGTACGCCTCAAGGGTCTTGCCGTTGAGGGTGAACTTGCCGGTGCCGGGCACGAGGCGGACGCGGACGACGGCCTCCTTGCGGCGGCCGACGGTCTGCGCGAGGTGCGCGGCGCCGTTCAGCGAGGGCGCGACCACCGGTGCGGAGGTCTCCTCGACCTCGGCCTCAGCGGCCTCGGCCTCAGGAGCCTCGACGACCTCGGCCTCGACAACCTCAGCCTCGACCTCGGGGGTCTCGACCTCAGGGGTCTCGTTCTCAGGGGTGGTCACAGGAACTTCCTCGGTGTACTCGTCGCTCACTGGGCGATCTTCTTGATCTCGAAGGCCTGGGGCTGCTGCGCCTCGTGCGGGTGGCTCGGGCCTGCGTAGACCTTGAGCTTGTTCGCGATCTGACGGCCGAGGCGGTTCTTGGGCAGCATGCCCTTGATCGCCTTCTCCACCAGGCGGTCCGGACGGGTGTCCAGGACCTCACCGAAGGACTGCTTGCGCAGACCGCCGGGGAAACCCGAGTGGCGGTACTGGAACTCCTGGTCCCGCTTCGAGCCGGTCAGGGCGACCTTGTCAGCGTTGATGATGACCACGAAGTCACCGGTGTCAACGTGAGGGGCGTAGGTCGGCTTGTGCTTGCCGCGCAGCAGCGTCGCGGCCTGGGTGGCGAGCCGGCCGAGCACCACGTCCTGGGCGTCGATCACGTGCCAGGTGCGGGTCACCTCACCGGGCTTCGGGCTGTACGTGCGCACGGATCTACCTCGTCGTCACTTGCGTCTGGGGTCACTGCGGCGGTTGCCCCAGACCGATCTTGGACTGGCCAAGCGGTGGTTCCGAGACAGGCGCGGCACACACGGGCGCCAGCTACCGCACAACAACGTCAGAAGATACCGGATGGGTGGTGCGGGGACCAAAACGGGTCCTCCGAAGCCACCTGCCGAGGACATACGCGAGCCCCGGACCACGTGGTTCCGGGGCTCGCGAAGGGGTCTAGCGGTTGAGGCGGCGCAGGCTTACCAGCGGCCGGCGTTCTGCTTCTCAGCGGCCTCGTAGGCCTCGCCGGCCTGGCCGACGGCGGTACCGATGGCGGCGAGCACCTTCTGCAGGTCGGCAGCGGCCTCGTCCCACTTGCGCTGCGCCTCCTCGTAACGGTCGCGGGCGTCACCGGTGTAGCCCGCGAGGGTCTTGGTGACGTCGGCCTTGAGGTCGGACAGCTGGCCGTCGATCTGCGTGGCCTGGCTGTTGATCGTGCTGGCAGCGTTCTGGATCTCGGCGAAAGTGACCCTCAGCGACATTTCATCTCCCCTAGAAGTCTTGGTTGTTCAAAGAAGTCGAGCGGTACTGCGGAGCGTGCGAGCCGGGATCAGCTGCCGCTGAGGCGACCGGCGAGACCACCGATGGAGGACTTGTTGTCCTCTTCCTGGCGGGCGTAGACGTCCGCGGAGCTCGCGATCGACTCGGCGATGGTGTTGAGGGCCTCGGACAGCTTGCGGGCGTCCTCGTGGAAGCGGCCCATCAGGTTCTGGAACGCCGTGAAGGCCTCACCAGACCACGAGGAGGAAACGGTGTCGACGGCGTTCTGCACCTGGCGGAGCGAGCCCTGCGTCTGACCATCGACGTCGATGATCTGCTTGGCCAGGGCGTCGAGCTCGGCTGCGGTAACTTCCAATGCCATTGGGAGATGCCCCCTTCAGAGAACTTCAGGTCGTACTTCTTGGTGCGTACGTCCCTTACGACGCAAGACCATGCCATGCCGGTTCCGCCGTGTCGCGACTTCTTTGGAAGTAGTTGCGCTAGTAAACGGCTCCGGGTGAAACCAGGCCTCAGTAGAGGATTCGCGACTGCGAAAAGTCCTCGTCATCGTCACTCACACGGGGAAGTTGGCCACTCGGACCGGCGACGGCGGTGGAACCCAGCGTGGCCGGCTTCTCCGTCTCAACTGGACGGGGCGCGGTCAGTTCGGCGGCCTCCGGCACCTGCTCGACGGCCAGACCGCGGTCGGAGCGGAACCCGGTGGCGGCCTCCCGGACGTCGGCCGGGGTGACCCGGGAACCGGGCTCGACCTTGCGTTCACGGGCCTGCGCCGCGAGGTCACGCGTGCGTTCCCGCAGCTTGGCATTGCGTTCACCGATCTCTCCCGACGCGCGGCGGGCGCGGGTGACGGCCGCTCCGACCTCGGCACGGAACCGGGCGAGGACCTCATTGGCGGACATCGGCGACTCCCTGGATCACTTGATGACGAGTGAGCGGACGACCTGCTCGCAGGCGGTGCGGACCTGGTCCTGAGCGGCCCGGGACGCCTGGCAGCCCACGCTCACCTGGTGTTCGCCGGAGAACTGGATGTACCACTCGACGCCGGTCTCCCCGACCGCTTCGCGATAGTGAACAACAGACTTGCCCGCGAATGTGGCGTTGTCGGCGAAGTCGGTGACCCCGTCGCCTTTGCTTTTGCGTTCCTCGTACATGTTCTTCAACTCGCTCAACGCGCGCGCACTATCCCGGTCGCTGTCGTACTCGAGAGTTTGCTCCTGCACAGCAATACGCGCGTCGGGTTGTTTGCTGTTGGAATTCGTGCGCTCGATCGGTTGCAAAAGCACCTGTCGATCAATGGCGGCGCCACCGGTCTGCTCCCAGCCGTCCGGGAGGGTGAAGCTGTAGTCGTAGACGGCGATCTGGTTGCCGGACGGGGCGGGCGGGGTCTGGGGGTCGTCCTCCCGCTTGAGCCAGAAGTAGCCGCCGATCCCGGCCGCGACGAGCACCGCGACGACCCCGATCGCCACGAACAACGGCGCCCGGCTCTTCCTGGCGGGCGCCGGGGGCCCCTGCGGGGGAAAGGCCGGGGGGAACTGCCGCGGCGGCGGCGTGATGCGGCGGGTGATCTTGCGGGTGGTCTCCTCGCCGACCCTGATGTTGTGAGTGACCTCACCCGACGGGCCGGGCTGCCGGTCGACGCCACCGGTCCGTTCGGGGTCGAGGCTCACGGCCCGCAGCGCACCGCGGGCCACCACGGTCTCCGGCTGGTCGATGCTCGTCGGCACCACCCGCAGCTGGTCGTGCACCAGCCGCGCGACGAGCGGGATCCGGCTGGACCCGCCCACCAGGAACACCCCGGCGAGCTGCTGGGGCGCGACCCCGGCGTCGCGGACGGCGGCCGCGGCGAGCGCGGCGGCCCTGCCGAGCGGCGCGGCGATCAACTGCTCGAGGTCCGACCGCGTCACGTGCGCGTCGGGGAAGGGCGGCGGCATCGGCACGTCGGTGTAGGCGTGCCGGGACAACGTCTCCTTGGCGCCGCGCACGTCCTGGCGCAGCACCCGCCGCTTGCGCCGGTCGGCCATCTCGCGTCCCTCGACGAGCTGCCGCCACGCCTCGGGGTCCTTGGCCGCGACCAGCCCGCCGACGTGCTCGAGCAACGCCTGGTCGACGTCGGCACCGCCGAAGCTGGGATCGCCCTTGGCCGACAGCACCCGGAAGCTCTTCCCGGTCCGGGCCACCACACTCGCGTCGACCGTGCCGCCACCGAGATCCAGCACGGCGAGCGCCGCCCCGTCCGGCACCGAGTGGCTCGCCGAATGGAACACGGCGGCCGCCACCGGCTCGGGCACCAGCACCAACTCGCGCCCGAGCCCGCGCGCCGCCTGCATCAGCACCCGAGTGCGCACCGTTCCCCAGTCAGCGGGGTGCGTGAGCACCAGCAGGTCCACCGGAGCGCCACCGGCGACCCGCCGCGCCTCGCCCACGGCCCGTGCCAGCACCGCGCGCACGACGTCCACGACGGGCAGCACGGTGCTGCCGAGCAGCAACTCCCCCTCGTCGACCCGGCGCTTCGGGTGGGGCTCGTACCGGGCGGGGTCCACAGCGGCCTGCCGCTCGGCCTCCTGCCCGACGAACAGGGTCCCGTCCGCGGCCGCGAACACGGCGGACGGCACCAGCGGCTGGCCGTCGAACACGACGACCTGCGGCTCCCGCCCGTGCGCGGAGATCGCGACGCAGGTGCTCGACGTGCCGAAGTCGACCGCGACGTGCAGGCTCATGCACCTTCCCCTCTTCCGCGCACATGCTTACCCGATGCGCCTGGCCTGGACGACACGGATGGCCAACCTCGCCACGAGAGTTCAACGCCGAGTGGGCGCGATCCGTCGCAGCACACGCCGGACCCATCGCAAGCCGCTCACCCACGGGTCCTGGCGTGGCGAGGCCTCACCCGAACTCACCGGTCTCCCCCGGACAGCTCGGCGATCCGCACCCGCAGCCGCTCGGCCGCCTTCACGTTGCCCCTCGCCTCCCGCAGCGCCAGGGCTTCCCGCAACGCGGTCACGGCGTCCCCGGGACGCCCGAGCCGCAGGTGGGCGTCGGCGAGGTTCTCCAGGCTGACCGTCTTGATGGCGTCCCCCAGCTGGTCCGCGGGCAACGCGAGCACCTGCCGGAACGTCGCCACGGCCTCGGCGAGCCGGCCGCGCTCCAGGTGCAGCAGGCCGCGGGTGTCCAAAGTGGATGCGACCAGCTCGGACAGCCCCGCCCGCGTGATGACGGTGTACGCCTCGTCGTTCGCGGCGAGCGCGGCGTCGAACTCCTCCAGGCCCACCAGCGTCATCGCGTAGTTGTTGAGCGCGAGGGCGAGTCCGGCCGGCACGCCCTGCTCCCTCCGCTTCGCGATGGCCCGTTCGTGCAGGGCCTTCGCCCCGGCCAGGTCGCCGCTCATCGCGTGGTTGATCGCCCACTGGTCGAGGGTGATCGCGATGCCGTGCACGTGCCCGATCTCCTCGCGCACCCGCAACGCGGCCGCGTACTCGCCGTCGGCTTCGGCGAACGAGCCGAGCGACGAGAGGGCGTTCGCGAGCGAGTGCAGGGTGATGCCCTCCGCGAACCGGTTTCCCGCCGCCCGCGCGGCCGCCCGTGCGACACGGCACAGCTCGATCCGCTCGGCCGGCCGCTGCCGCAGGGAGAGGTAGCCGAACATGACGGTCGCGAGCTGCCACGCGTGGTCGTGCAGGCCGTGCGCGCCGGCGAGCCGCACGACCGCCAGCAGGTTGTCGTGCTCGGTCTCG
The DNA here is from genome assembly GCF_030269365.1 of Lentzea sp. NBRC 102530. Lineage (GTDB taxonomy): Bacteria > Actinomycetota > Actinomycetes > Mycobacteriales > Pseudonocardiaceae > Lentzea. The sequence continues at coordinate 115,808 of NZ_BSTF01000012.1, read as the reverse complement.
CACCAGGCCGCCGCGACCGCCGAGTCCTCGAACCGCGCGGGCCGCACGCCTTCCGAGAGCGGCTCCAGCTCGACTTCCGCACGGCTGTGCCGCAACAGCCGGTCGGCGCTGTCGACGGAGTGCAGGTAGAACTCCAGCAAGCGCCGCACGGCCGCGTCCCGGTCCTGCTCGGAATCCTGGTCCCGCAACGAGCACGCGTACTCGCGCAGCAGGTCGTGGGTGGTGTACCGGCCGCGCACCCGTTCGATGACGAGGTGCATGTTCGCGAGCGCCTGCAACGACCTGCGCACGTCGGCGCGGGCGCGCCCGTCCAGCGCGGTGGCGGCGTCGAGGGACATGTCGGGACCCGCCGGGAGGCCGAGCAGCCGGAAGAGCCGCGCCGTGTCGTCGTCCAGGCGCCGGCACGACGTGGCGAAGACGGCCTCGACCTGGCTCATCGGGCCGTCCGCCGAGTGCAGTTCGTCGACCAGCGCGCGGAGCGTCAGGCCGGGGTCCTCGGCCGCGCGGGAGGCGGCGACGGTGAGCGCGATGGGCAGGCCGCCGCAGAACGCGACCAGGTCGGCGACGGCGGCGGGTTCGGTGGCGACCCGCTCGGCACCGAGCCTCGCGGTGAGCAGCGCGACGGCGTCCTGCGTGCCGAGCACACCGAGCGTCACCGGCACCGCGCCCTCGCGGACGACGAGCCCGGTGAAGCGGTTGCGGCTGGTGATCACGACCAGGCAGCCCCTGCCCGCGGGCAGCAGCGGGCGGACCTGTTCGACGTCCCGCGCGTTGTCGAGCAGCACCAGCACCCGCCGTTCGGCCAGCACGCTGCGGTAGAGCGCGGCCCGTTCGGGCAGGTCGGCGGGCACCGCGCCGCCGGAGACCCTGAACGCGCCGAGGAACGCGGCCAGCACCTCGGCGGGGTCGGCCGGTTCCGCCGCCGGGTCGAACCCGCGCAGGTCGGCGTAGAGCTGCCCGTCGGGGAACCGGTCGGCGACCGCGTGCGCCCACCACACGGCCAGGGCCGTCTTGCCGATGCCCGCGGTGCCGTCGATGGCGGTGATCACGACTGCGGCCCCGCCCGTGGTGACGCCGGTCAGCTTTGCCAGTTCGGCCGCGCGCCCGGCGAAGTGCTCGGGCGCGGCGGGCAGCTGCCGCGGGGTGCCCGTCCGGTCGAACAGCCGGGCGTGCAGGTCGCGCAACGGCTGGCTGGGCTCGACGCCGAGCTCCTCGTCGAGGTGGTCGCGGATCTGCTCGTACGCGGCCAGCGCCTCGTCCTGGCGGCCCGCCTGGTGCAGCGCCTGCACGAGCTGCGCCCAGAACCCCTCGCGCAACGGGTGTGCCGCGGTCAGCTCGCGCAGTTCGCCGACCAGTTCGGCACCCCGGCCGCGCGCCAGGTCGGCCTCGACGCGCCTGCCGTGCACCACGAGTCGTTCCTCGACCAGCGGCGGCACGTCCTCGCGGTGCAGGTGCTCCGACACCACGTTCGACGCCACCTCGCCCCGCCAGTGCTCGAGCGCGGCGGCGAACTCGCCCTCGGCCGCGAGCCGCCGGAACCGGGTCAAGTCGAGGCGTTCCGGATCGACCTCGGCGAGGTAGCCGCCGGTGGCCGTGCGCACGCAGTTGGCGTCGCCCAGCGCCATCCGCACCCGCCGCACGACCATCTGCAACGTCTTGTGCGCGCGGTCGAGCGTGGGCGGCTCGCCGTCCCACAGCCGTTCCACCAGCTCGTCCACGGACACGAACCGGTTGGGCCGCAGCAGCAACGTCGTGAGCAGCACGCGCCCGCGCCCGGCGGGGACCGGAACTCCCACGCCGTCGCGCAGCACCTCCAACGGCCCGAGGACGCGGTACTCGACGTTCATGACCCCTTCACCCTGTTCGTCCACTGTGGATGCGAGAAGTGTGTGACCGATGTGTGAGCGGCACCCGGCAGAGTGGTCACCAGCCGAGGACGACAACTGCGATACATCGGCTGGGGGGCCGCTGTCGTCCGGCGCCGTCGCGGTACACCTCTTCCACCGCGGCGGCGCCTCGGCTCCACCCCGTCAACCCGCTTCCCGCCCGGCCGGCTGCTGCTCAGCCCCGCCGAGCCGGTGGTCGCGAACGTCGCGGAGAGCGCGCCGCAGCTCAGCTGCCCGGTACTCGACTCGCACAGGTCCCCCCAGGTCCAGGCCAGTTTAGACGGTGTGTGATCGCAGTGTGAGCAAAGTGTGAGCGGGGTCGGGCAAGGTGGTTCTCAGCGGTGCTGGTGGCAAAGGTTCCTGGGGGGCCACCAGCACCGCTCACTCGTTTCCGCGCTCAGTTCGAGCCGGCGAGCTTGGCCCTCACCGCCGCCTCCTCCGGGCTCTCGTGCTCCGCGTACCGGGTGGCCGCCTTCTCCCACCACGCGCGTGCCTCGGCGGGATCACCCAGTGCGTGGTGGGCGTCTCCGAGCAGGTTCTCGGCGTAGGCCATGTCGACCCAGGTGCCCATCTGCCCGAGCGCCTCCAGCGCGGCCATCAGCCTCGGCACCGCCTCGGCGGGCCTGCCGAGCCCGATGCACGCGGCGGCCAGTTCGGACTGCATGTGCCCGACGTTGTGCGGGTTCACCGGGCCGTCCTGGGCCTCCCACTCGGCCTCGAGGTCCAGCGCCTCCGCGAACCTGCCCGCGAGGACGAGGGCACCGCAGAGCTGGTGCAGGGCCAGCCGCATCCGGGCCGGCGTCCGGCACTCGTCGCCGCGCAGCAGGTCGAGCGACTTCCGCGCCACCTCGATCGCCTCGTGCGTGCGCCCGACCTCGCCGAGCACCCACGCCACGCCCGCCTGGGCCCGCACCCTCCCGGCGACCGACCCCACCTCCTGCCAGATCAGGTCGGTGGTTTCGAAGAGCTCCAGTGCCCGTTCCAGCTCGCTGAGCCGTGCGTGGCCGGCCGCCCGCAGGAAGGTCAACCTGGCCACCTGCACCTGGTCGCCGAGCCGGTCAGCCGCCCGCGTCGCCCGCTCGAAGAGGCTGATCCACTCGCGCCAGAGCCCGAACCGCTCGACCAGGTCGGCCACGAACCACACCAGCTGCCAGGTGTGCCGGTCGCGCCCGCGCTCGTCGGCCAGCGCGACGACCGCGCTGATCACCGTGCGTTCCGCCTGGAACCACACCTCGGCCTCGTCCTGCCGCGCGAACGTTTCCGGAGTCGTGCCCGGTGACGGCACGGGAGGGTCTTCGAGGACGCCGCGGTGGTCCCAGTAGTGCGCGCGGTTGAGCTCTTCGAGCGTGTGGAGGTAGTGGTCGAGCATGCGTTCGACGGCCACCGCGCGGGACGCTTCCGCTTCGTCGGCCTCCGCGCGGTCGGCGGCGTAGACGCGCAACAGGTCGTGGCAGGTGAACCGGCCGGCAGTGTGCTCGACCAGCAGGTTCGCCCTGACGAGTTCGCGCACGGCCTCCTCGGCGGGCTCGCCCGCGAGGCTGGTGGCGGCCGGGATCGTGAGGTCCGGTCCCGGATGCACGCCCACGAGCCGGAACATCCGCGCCGCCCGCGGGCTGAGCTGCTGGTAGGACCACTGGAACACGGTGCGGACGCTGGTCTCGGCGTCCCCGGTGTCGAGCGAGTCGAGCCGGGTCCGTTCGTCGGCCAGTTCGGCGGCGAACGCGGACAGCGGCAGGTGCGGGTCCTCGGCCGCCCGGGCCGCCACGATCGCGAGCGCCAGCGGCAGGCCACCGCACCACGCCACCAGCTCGTCGCCGGCGTCCACGCGCTCCTCGCCGAGCCTGCTGACCAGCAGTGTCCGCGCCTCTTCCGCGTCGAGCACGTCGAGCGCGAAGTCCTCGCGCGCCAGGCCGCTGAGCCGGTCGCGGCTCGTGACGAGCACGAACGACGGGCCGGTCAGCAGCGGGCGGACGTGCTCGGCGTCGCGGACGTTGTCGAGCACCACCAGCAGTCGGCGGCCCTCCGTCCGCTCGCGGTAGAGCGCGGCCTAATCGTCCAGCCCCGCCGGGATGCGGTCCGCCGGGACCCCGAGGGCTTCCAGGAACCGGGTCAGCACGTCGCCGGGTGCCATCGGGTCACGGTGCCGGTCGAACCCGCGCATGTTCACGTGCAGCACACCGTCCGGGAAGCGGTCGGCCACGCCGTGCGCCCACTGCACGGCGAGCACGCTCTTGCCGACGCCCGCGGTGCCGGTGATCGTGGCGGTGACCGGCTCGCCCCGGTCGGCCAGTGCGGTCAGCCCGCGCAGGTGCCCGGCCCGTCCGACGAAGCGCGGCAGGGTGGCGGGGAGCAACCGGGGCACGTGCCGCTCCGACCGGGCCAGCGCCTCGGCGCACTCCTCCTCCACGTGCCGGACCTCGGTGCGGTGCAACGTCTCCGAGACGACGTCGGTGAGCATCGGCCCGCGCCGCAGCGCCGCGGCGCCCGCGAAGTCCTGTGCCGCCACGAGTTCGCGGAACCGCAGCAGGTCGAGCTCTGCCGGCTGCACCCGTGCCTCGTAGCCGCCGGCGTGCGTCCGCACGCAGTCCGCCGCGCCCAGCGCGGCCCGCAGCCGCCGGACGACCTGGTGCAGCGACTGCCTGGGCTGCGCGGGCGGCGCGCCGTCCCACACCAGCTCCGCCAGTTCGTCGACGGACACGAACCGGTTGGGGCGCAACAACAACGCCGCCAGCAGCACGCGGCACCGCCCGATCGGCACCGGCACGTCGGCGCCGTCGAGCGTCACCTCCAGCGTCCCGAGAACGCCGTAGCGCACGGCCACCGCTACCCCAGCTCTGACGCCGACAGCACGGCGCGCACGTGGTCCGCCTGCGCGTTGCCGAGCTCGTCGTACACGTCGAGTGCCGCCCGGTAGTAGCCGCGGGCCGCGTCCAGCTCGCCCAGCTCCCGTTTCATGTCGGCCAGTCTTACCAGGGTGTCCGCCTGGTAGTGGCGGTACGACAACGTTGCCTGCAGCTCGACCGACCTGAGGTAGTTCGCCTCCGCCTCCTCGTAGCGGCCGAGCGCGCGGTAGATGCTGCCGAGGGTGTCGCGGTTCGAGGCGACCACGGTGTCCCGCTCGTCCGGCACCAGGTCGAGGTACATGTCGCGGGCCTGCTCGGCGCGTGCGGCGGCCTCGACGTGGTCGCCCAGCTCGTGGTGCACGAACGCGAGTGACGCCGCGACGCTCGCCAGTTCGATGCGGTCGCCGCTGCGGGTCGCCACGTCCAGGGCGCGCAGCAACGGGTCGAGCGCGCGCAGGTGCCTGCCCTGCCGGGAAAGCAGGTACGCGAGCCCGCGCAGGTCGTTGGAGAGGCCGATGAGGTCGCCCAGCCGTTCGTCCAGGGCGACGGCCTCGCGGAGCTGGCGTTCGGCCTCGTCGAACTCCTGCCGGGGGATGAGGCACGACACCAGGCCGCGCCGGGCCCGGCACTCGCCTTCGAGGTCACCGGCCCGTCGCGCGGCGGCGACGGCGAGCCGTTGCAGCCGTTCACCCTCCCGCCAGCGGCTCGTCGCGAGCAGGAAGTGCCTGATCGCCCACACCGTGCGCCACACGTGACCGTCGAAGCCCGCCTCGCCCGCGGCCACCACGGCAGGGCCGAAGACCGCGCGTTCCTCGGCGTACCAGCGGTCGGCGTCGGTGCTCACCTCGAACGCGAGCACGACCGCGCCGGGAGCCGGTTCGGGCGTGGTGATGGGCTGGCGCAACGGGTCCGACTTCGTGGCGGCGGCCAGCGCGGAGTGCATGAGGTGGTCGAAGAACCGCCGTTGGGCCTTCTCCCGTTCGTCGGGGGACAACCGGTGGGCCGCCTCCTCCGCCGCGTACGACCGCATCAGGTCGTGCAGCCGGTAGCGGCCGTTCTGGCTGTTGATGAGGCTGTAGCGGACCAGCTCGTCCAACGCCTCCGGCACCGGCCGTCCCATGAGGCTGGTCGCGGCGGCCTCCGTGACGTCCGGGCCGGGGTGCAGGCCCAGCAACACGAACAGCCGGGCCGCCACCAGGCTCAGGCACCCGAACGTCCAGGAGAACACGGCCCGCACGCTCGTCAGCGGGTCGTCGGTGTCCAACGCGTCGAGCGCGGCGTGTTCGAGCTCCTCGACGAGCATCTTGAGCGGGTGCTGGTCGAGCGTCGCGCGCGCCGCCACCACGGCGAGCGCCAACGGCAACCCCGCGCACAGCTCGACGAGCCGGGCGGCCGCCTCCGGCTCCTCCGCGACCCGTTCCGCCCCGACCCGGCCGCCGAAGAGCACCATCGACTCCTCGGGCCCGAGGACGTCGAGCTGCACCACGTGGTGCTGCGTGACCAGCCCGCGCAAGCGGTTGCGGGACGTGATCACGGCCAGGCTCTGCTCGCCGCCGGGCAGCAACGGCCGCACCTGGGCGACGTCCCGCACGTTGTCGAGCAGCACCAGCACCCTGCGCCGCGCCAGCAACGCCCGATAGTTCTCCAGCATCGCCTCGGTACCGGCCGGGATCTCCCCGGCGGGCACCCCGAGCGCGAGCAGGAAGTCGCGCGCGGTGTTGGCGGGGTTGACCGGCGAGCCGGTCGGGTCGAACCCGCGCAGGTCGCTGTAGAGCTGCCCGTCCGGAAACCGGTTCGCGATCCGGTGGGCCCACTGCACGGCGAGCGACGTCTTGCCGATGCCGCCGCTCCCGTTGATCACGACCTGCCCGGACGCCCGCACCGCGTCGAGCCGGTCGAACTCCACCTCGCGCCCGACGAAGTGCGGCAACGCCGTCGGCAGCTGCCGAGGGACGTGCTGCGGCACGTGCCGGGGCGGTTCGGCGGTCGTGAGCACCTGCTGCTGTGCCTCCCGCAGCCGCGCCCCCGGCATGACCGCCAGCTGCTCGGCCAGCACGACCGAGACCTCCTGGTACGCGGCCAACGCGTCCGCCTGCTGCCCGCTCCGGTGCAACGCCACCATCAACTGGGCCCAGAACACCTCGCGCAACGGGTGCTGCTGGGTGAGCGTCCGCAACTCGGGCACCAGATCCGCAGACCGCCCCCGCTCGAGATCGGCGTCGATCCGAGCCTCCAGCGCCCGCAGCCGTTCCTCCCCGAGCGCAGGCACGAGATCCCGGTGCAACGACTCCGACACGACGTTCGCCAGCACCGGCCCCCGCCACAACCCGGTGGCCCGTTCGTGCTCACCCCGCCGCACGTGCTCGCGAAACCGCAGGAGATCGAGCTGCTCGGCCGTGACCACAGCCACGTACCCGCCCTCACGAGTCCGGACGCAACTCGCCTCACCCAGCGCCCGCCGCAGCCGGGTGACCACCATGTGCAACGTCTTGCCGGCCCGGTCAGCCTGAGGCGGCGCCCCGTCCCACAACCGCTCCACGATCTCACCGACGGACACGAACTCGTTGGCGCGCAACAAGAGCGTGGCGAGCAACACCCGGCACCGCCCAGCGGGCACCACCACCGGCACACCGTCCCGCAGGACTTCGAGCGGCCCCAGAACGCGATAGTCGACCCGCACGCCACCCTCCCGTCCGCTAGGTGACCGAGCGCCGAGTGTATGGGTGAGAACTGGGTGTGACCGAAGTGTGAGCGCTAACGGGCAAAGTGAACAGCAGCCGGAGCGGAGAACGTGACACCAGAACTACTGGGGGGATGTCACGCTCACCGAACTCCCCTTCCCGCCGCCCTCCCAGTGGTGCGGCAGGAGGAGGAACTCCGGTCTGGGGGGAACACCGAGCAGTCCCCTGCTGTTCGGTCAAGGCCCGCAGCCCCGGCTGCGGGCCTTATTCATTCCCGGGCGCACCCCGCTCTCACGCATGTCATCGAGACGTGAGCGATGTGTGAGCGCGATGAGGCAGAGTTCGCGCCAGCCAGTTCGGAAGGGCCGGGTACCTGGGGGAACCACCCACCCGAACACGGTCCGGAACGCCGGTGCGGTCGCCTCCCTCTTGACCGCACCAGCGTTCCGGACCCGGCCATTGGGGGGCAGGTAGTACCCCTGCTACCTGCACGAGCCCACGGCTTCGGCCGTGGGCTCGTTCTAGTTGGGGCGCGCGACGGAGGCCGGGAAGCGGCGGCGGAGCGGCACGGCAGCGACCGGGTGGCGGGCTGCGGGGCGGCAGGTAGGCGGAGCACAAGGCAGTCGAGCGCAAGCCTGCCGAGCGTCGGGTGGCCGAGCGCTCGGCAGCAGTGGCTTGAGGAGATGCGAAGCCGGAGGCGAGCCCGTCAGAGCGCAAGGATCGCGACGGCGCAGCCGAGCTCGAGCCCCAACCGCAGTCGCCAACGCAAGCCGGCCACCGTCTTGGCCAGGCGCGCGGTGCGAACCGGACAGCCACAAGCACAAACCCAACCACCTACGGGTCCTGGCGTGGCGAAGCGGAGCGAGCCCGAACGGGCCGATCCTCATCACCTAGCCGGTTCCGCCGCTCTGGGCGATGGGGGCTTTACCTTGAGGGGGCGGGGTGCCAACCTGTTCGGTCCGGCAGGGGCGCTCTTAATCCCCGGCTTGTGAGGCCGCGAATGCGCCCCGCCAGAGGCTCGAGGTCAAGCCCCGATCGCACCCCAACTCTCTTTCGTCCCGACCCAACCCGACCACCCTCGCAACCGCAGCCCAACCAACAGAACGCGACCAACCCCACCAGCGACAAGTGGGTGGCCCCGCACCCAAGCGAGACCACCCACGAAGCCACAAACCCGAAGACCTTTAGTCCGGCGGGATCCAAGCGAACTGGATCCGCTGCTGCCCGCTCTTGCGGGTGACGAGCGTCCCCCGCCCGGGCGGCTGGGGCGAAGGCTTCAGGTTGCCCACGATGTTGCCCTCCTCCTTCGACCCGGACCCGACGAAGATCGGCGCGGCGATCTCCTTCAGCTTGCCGATGATCGGGTCGTACATGGCCCGGGAGGCACCACCCATGCGGCGCGCCACGACCACGTGCAGGCCGACGTCCTTGGCCTGCGGGATGAACTCCGCGAGCGGAGCCATCGGGTTGGCACCACCCTGCGGCGCGACGAGGTCGTAGTCGTCGACGATGACGAAGACCTCCGGCCCCTTCCACCAGGACCGGTTCTTCAGCTGCTCCTGCGTCACGTCCGGGCCGGGCATGCGGCCGGCCAGCGAGCCGCGGATCTCCTGGACGTTCTGCGTGAACTGCGGCCCGGAGACCGCGTAGCTCAGCAGGTGGTCGGTGTCGATGAAGCCGAGCATGGTGCGGCGGTAGTCCGCGAGCAGGATCAACGCCTCCGAGGAGGTGTAGCTCTGCATGATGCCGCGGACGATGGTGCGCAGCAGGTTCGTCTTGCCCGACTCGCCGTCGGCGAGGGCCACGAAGTGCGGGTCCGCGTCGAAGTCCAGGTAGACCGGCGCGAGTTCGTCCTCGTTGACGCCGACCGGGACCAGGTGGCCGCGGTTGGGGAACACCTGCTGCACGTGCGCCATGAACTGCCCGTGGTCGAGCAGGTCGGGCAACATCCTGACCTGTGGGGCGTGCGGGCCCTGCCAGGACTGGGTGAGCTTGTTGGCGAGGTCGGCGACGCCGGCGGTGACGGTGCTCGCGTCCTGCGAGGTGTCGATGCGCGGCAGGCCCACCAGGTAGTGCAGCTTGCGGCCGGTGGCGCCATCGACCGTGATGCCGCGGCCGGGACGGCCGGGCGGCACGTTGACGGCCACCTTGCGGTCCACCTCGGACTCGCTCGGGTCACCGAGGCGGAGCTCGAAGCGGGTGCCGAGGAGGTCCTTCATGGCTGGGCGAATCTCCGCCCAGCGGCTGGCGCCGACGATCACGTGCACGCCGTAGGACAGACCCTGGGCGGCGAGCGCCTGGATCTGCGGCTCGACCATCTCGAACTCCTGGCGGAAGTTCATCCAGCCGTCGATGATCAGGAACGCGTCGCCGAACGAGTCGTCCTTGATCTCACCGCGCCGCTTGCGGTTGCGGAACTCCTGGAGCTCGATGCGCTGGTCGCGCCAGCGGACTTCGCGCTCGGCGATCAGCGTCTGGAGTTCGGCCACCATGCGGCGGACCTTGTCGACGTCGAGACGGCCGGCGAACCCACCGACGTGCGGCAGGTCCTCCATCGCGGCGAGCGAACCACCACCGAGGTCGATGCAGTAGAACTGCACCTCCTCCGGCGTGTGGGTGAGCGCCATCGACGCGATGATCGTGCGCAGCATCATCGACTTGCCGGACTGCGGACCGCCGACGACCGCACCGTGGCCCGCGGCACCGGAGAAGTCGGCCCAGAGCAGGTCGCGGCGCTGTTCGAACGGCTTGTCGACGATGCCGACGGGGACCTGCAGCGTGCTGTTGGCCGGGTAGCCCGGCGACGTCAGACCGCGGTCCGGCGTCACGTCGAGCGGCGGCAGCATCGTGTCCATCGTGGGCGGCTCGTTGAGCGGTGGCAGCCACACCTCGTGCGCGGGAGGGCCCTGGCCGACGAGGCGGTCGACGATGAGTTCGAGCTGCGTGGGCTCGTTCGCGTCCTCCTTGACCGGCTCCGCGACCTTCACGGGCTCGATCGGGCGCTCGGGCTCCTTCGGGATCTCGATGAAGTCCGGCACGAAGAACCGCGGCCGCTTGTCGCTGCGCACGGCCACCGACTCGCCGACGGACTGCATGCCCGCCGGACGGTAGGTGCCCGAGACGTAGAGCGCCTTGAACCTGGTCAGCGGCATGCCCTGCACGCTCAGGTAACCCGAACCCGGGATCGGCGGCAGTTCGTACGCGTCGGGCACGCCGATCGCCGCACGGGACTCCGCCGCGTTGAACGTCTTCAGACCGATCCGGTACGAGAGGAACGTGTCCAGACCGCGCAGCTTGCCCTCTTCCAGTCGCTGCGACGCGAGGAGCATGTGCATCTGCAGCGACCGGCCGACACGACCGATCTGGAGGAAGATGTCGATGAAGTCCGGCTTCGCCGTCAGCATCTCGGAGAACTCGTCGATGCAGATGAAGAGCGCGGGCAACGGGTCGAGCTGGGCGCCGTTCTCACGGGCCTTCTCGTAGTCCCAGACGTTCTTGTAGTTGCCCTTCGCCAGCACCTCCTGGCGGCGGGACACCTCGCCCTCGATGGCGTCCTTCATGCGGTCGACGAGGCTGAGGTCGCCGGCGAGGTTGGTGATCGTCGCGGCGACGTGCGGTGCCTTGTCCAGACCGAGGAACGTCGCACCACCCTTGAAGTCGACGAGGATCATGTTGAGCGCCGTCGACGAGTGCGAGGCCAGCAGACCGAGCACCAGCGTGCGGAGGAACTCCGACTTGCCGGAACCGGTCGCGCCGATGCACAGGCCGTGCGGGCCCATGCCGTCTTCCGCGGCTTCCTTGATGTCGAGCTCGACCTGCTGGCCGTGCTCGCCGATGCCGAACGGGATGCGGTAGCGGTCGCGCTTGGGCCGGGGCCGCCACGCCTGCTGCACGTCGAACGTGATCGGGTCGCCGGGGATGCCCATGAACTCGAGCAGCGGCGGGTTGTTGCTCATCGCCAACGGGTCTTCACCGCTGTCGCCACCGGCCTCGCCGGCGGCACCCATGCGGTACGGCGACAGGCGGCGGGCCAGCGCCTCGGACTCGACGATGGTCAGCCGGTCCGGCGCGCCGAACCACTCGACGCCGGTCGCGGAACGGGCGCCCAGCTGGTTGTTCTCGACGACGAGACGCAAGCCCCGCCGGGCCGTCAGGTTGCCGAGGCACTCGGAGAGGTCGAGCAGCGTGACGCCGACCAGACCCTCCTCGAGGATGATCATCTCTTCGCGGCTGATGTCGCCGTCGTCGATGACGATCACGATGTGCGGCTGGTCCGGCGGCGGCGGGGCGTTGCGGGTGAACCGCTGGCGGTCGCGCAGGTTCTCGTCCAGCATCGCCTCGATCTCGGCGAGCGAGTTCGCCATCATGCGGCGCTGGCCGATGCCGTCGATGTCGGTGGGGTGCTGCGCGTGCGGCAGCCACTTCGCCCACTCCCACAGCTGCTTCGTGCGGCCCGCGCTGACGACCGCGATCAGCAGGTCGTCCGGGGCGTGGAAGGTGACGAGCTGGGCGATGAGGGCGCGCGCGAGGTCGCGGCGGTCCTCGATCTCACCGAGCAGGCCCACGGCCGCGAAGCCGCGCAGTGCGATGGAGATGGGGAGGTCGGGCACGAGCGAGTGGGCGCGCACGAACCGGCGCAGCGCCAGCGTCGCGATCGGCTCGAGCTCCTCGACGGGACCGGTCTGCGGCGGCACCAGCCGGGTCGCGAGGCGCTGCGAGCCCCGTCCCGCGCGCAGGTGGCAGAAGTCCGGGTCGTTCTGGCGGCGTTCCCACATGCGGCGCGTGGTGGCGAGCGACCACAGCATCTGCGGGTCCGGGTGGACCCACTCGCGCTCGGCGCGCTGCTCGTCGGCCGCCTCGCGGGCGCGGTCGCGCATCTGGCCGAGGTACCGCAGGTAGTCCTTGCGGTCCTCGTTCATCTCGGCTTTCTTCTGGCCCTTGCCCGAGCCCATGCCGCTCGCCATCATGCCGATGGTCGAGATCATCATCATGCCGGGCATGATCATCGCCGCGGGCTGGCGCGGCATGAAGACCAGCATCATGCCCATCATGCCCATGGATGCCACGATCATGACGACGGGCATCGCCTTCATCATGATGTTGCCGGGGATGATCCGGGGCACCTCGGGTGGCGGTTCGAGGTGGACCTCACCGCCCGGAGGCCGGGGAGCAGCAAGGCGTGCCGTTCGCTTGAACTGCAGCGTGCTCAACTGACAGGCACCTCTTCGACTCGTTACGCCACCAGTAGCAACCGACACTATTGCGCATCAGCGAGCGCCACGAAGGTGGGTCGGGAAAAAACCTGACCGAACGTGTTCTGCAAACGACACGTGCAGGAGACGTCGGTGCGTCCATACTAGGGCCGCCCGGCAACCGTCCGAGTGGACCAATAAGGTCGGGCACATTGTTTGCAAGCACTGATCTGACTTAGGGGGCCCTGGTGGCGACCGGTACGACGGTGTTCAGCCGTGTCACGGTGGTGGCACCTCGGACGCGTATCGACGTCGCGCTGCCTGCCGACGTGGCGGTGGCCGATCTCCTCCCGATGCTGCTGGACATGGCGAGAGAGGCCACTCCGGACGGTGGCGTCCGGCACGGTGGCTGGTGCATCGCCAAGCTCGGCGACAACCCGCTCGACCCGGCTCGCACGCTGGCGTCGCTGGGTGTCGTCGACGGCGAACTGCTGCAGTTGCGGCGCCGCAACGAGAATCCCCCGCCTCCGCTGTACGACGACGTCGTCGACGCGATCGCGGAGTCCGACCCGGACTCGTTCCGGCCGTGGACGAAGGAGACCGCGCAGAAGTTCGGTCACCTCGCCGGCGCGCTGGCGCTGATCGCCGCGGCGGTGGCGTTGTTCCTCTCCGGCCCCGTCACGACGGCGGGTTCGGGCAGCGGGCTCGCCGCCGCGATCGCCGGTGGTGTCGGCGCGATCGCCATGCTGGCGGCGGGCGCGACCATCGCGCGGGCCTACAGCTCGACGTCGACGGGTGTGCTGATCGCCGCGTGCGGATCGCTGCCGCTGGCGTTCGTCGCGGGCTTCCACGCCGTTCCCGGCGTGGGCTTCAACCCGAAGATGCTGCTCGCCTCGGCGTTGATGATGATCTTCGCGTGGGGCGGGATCCTGCTGATCGGGCAGGGCATCACGGTGTTCATCGCCGCCGCGACCGGCGGCACCCTGGTGGCGCTGGCGTTCCTCGTCGCGACGTTCGTGGAGCACCCGCTCACCGGTGTGGCCGCCGCGACCGGTGCCGTGGCGCTCGCCGCGTTGTCGTTGCTGCCGAGCCTCACGCTGCGGCTGGCCAAGATCCCGCCGCCCGTGGTGCCGACGAACGCCGAGGACCTCAAGGAGGACAGCGGCTTCCCGGAGTTCACCGTCATCGAGCGCCGCACGGCCGTCGCCCACGAGTACCTGACGGGCATGATCATCGGTACCGGCGTGGTCGCGGCGCTGGCGGCCATCGTCGCCGCGGGCGCACCCGGTGTCTGGGGCCCGATCTACGCCGTCGTCGTCGCGATCGTGCTGATGATGCGCGGTCGTGCGTACGCGAACGGCGCGCAGGCCGTGGCTCTGCTGTCGACCGGCATGGTCGCCAGCGCGGGCATCCTGCTCGGCTGGCTGATCGCCTCCAACTCGTTCGACCGCATCGCGTTCGTCTTCGGCGCGCTGCTGGTCCTGGGAGCGCTCGCACTGGTGCTCGGCGTGATCTTCCCCGGCCAGAAGTTCTCGCCGCCGTTGCGCCGCACCGTCGACATCATCGAGGCGATCCTGATCGCGTCGGTGCTGCCGCTCGCGCTCGCCGTGATGGACATGTACCAGGTGTTCCGAGGTCTGATCACGCTATGAGGACCGGCATCAGGCGCACCACGGCGGCAGCGACCGCCGGACTGCTGCTGCTGACGGGGACGCTGCCGCAGGCCTCCGCCCAGCCGTCCTCGACGTCGCAGTCCGCGCGGCCGAACTCGGTACCGCCGGACCTCCCCGCCGGCACCCCTCCTCCGGAGGACAAGGGTGTGCCGGACGTGGAGTACAAGCGCACCAACAAGGCCTGCGTCGAGTCGGACACGAAGAGCGAGCTGATCAAGACCAAGCCCTGGGGCCAGGTCCAGCTGAACCTCGACCAGGCGCACCGCTTCGCGACCGGCAAGGGCATCAGGATCGCCATCATCGACACCGGCGTCGACCCGCAGAACCCGCGGTTCGGCGGCCGGGTCGAGGGCGCCGGTGACTACGTCGCCAAGGCGAACGGCCTCGACGACTGCGACGGGCACGGCACCGAGGTGGCGGGCGTCGCGGCCGCGGCGAGGACCGAGGGCGACTTCGTCGGCGCCGCACCGGAGGCGACGATCCTCGCGATCCGCCAGACGAGCGACCGCTTCGAGTTCGACAGCCCGACGGACAAGCGCACCTCGGCCGGCAAGGTCGGCACGCTCGCGCAGGCCATCGTGCGCGCCGCCAACAAGGACGCCAAGGTCATCAACATCTCGTTGACGAACTGCAGCTCCCCCAAGGGTTTCAGCGCGGACGACAAGAACCTCCAGGCCGCCATCCGGTACGCGGTGGACGTCAAGGACGTCGTCGTCGTGACGGCGGCCGGCAACCTGAGCGACCAGGGCACCGGCTGCGCGCAGCAGAACAACAACATGGACCCGAACACCGTCAACTCGGTGTCGTCGCCGGCATGGTTCGCCAACGACGTGCTGTCCGTGGCGTCCATCGCGCAGTCCGGCGCGGTCTCGTCGTTCAGCGTGTGGGGCCCGTGGGTCAGCATCGCCGGGCCGGGCGAGGAGATCATCTCCGTCGACCCCAAGGGCACCGGCCTGACGAACGCGAACGTCACCGCGCAGGGCGTGCAGGACATCAAGGGCACCAGTTTCGCCTCGCCGTACGTGGCGGGCATCACGGCGCTGGTGCGCGAGCGGTTCCCGAACCTCAAGGCGCGCCAGGTGATGGAGCGCCTCAAGATGACGGCGCTGCACCCCGGTGGCGTGACCGGCAAGGACAACAAGACCGGGTTCGGCATGGTCAACCCGATCGCGGCGCTCACCGCCGTGCTCCCGGCGGAGTCCGCGGGGTTCAAGGCGCAGGAGCAGAAGCAGATCACGACCAGCGTGACGCCGCCGCAGGGGCTCGACTGGCCGCCGATCATCGTGGCGCTGAGCGGAATCGGCATCGGCGGTGTGCTGCTCGCGTTGACGTTGTTCATCCGCAATTCGTTGAACCGCAAACGCGGGCGTCCCGCCTGACGCTTTGTTTCGAAACGAGTTTCGAAACGACGGCCCCGCTGAAGATTTCTTCAGCGGGGCCGTTTTTCGTTTCAGCTCACGCGTGGAACCAGGAGCCGCAGTGGAAGCGGCCGCCGTTGCCCTCGAAGCAGGTGCGCCACCAGTAGTTCCCGAACGGCACCTTCTGCGTGTAGAAGGAGTTGCGCTGCGCACCGATCCAGCCGTCCCAGCGGCTGGGGTTGCCGCTGGTGGCGCGATCCATCCAGATCTGCGGGATCAGCGCGCCGTTGCTGCCGAACGCCTGCCCCTGCTCGAAGTGCTGGTAGCTCCAGTAGCCACCGACGTACTCCTGGTGCGCGACCGCACTGGCCGGCACCGCTCCCGCGAACAGGCCGGCGACGGCCGCCACCGCGACGAATGTCTTGCGCACGACTGAAGAACCCCCGGACGACCAGGTCGGACATTGCTCCGTCCAGCCTAATGTCGATCTTGGTGGGCCGCCCGGCGAACGAGCGTCAGTCGTCGTCGCCGATCGTCTTCGGCGCGGCCTTCTTGGGCTTGCCGAGCAGGTCCTCGATGGAGCCGGTGAGCCGTTGCCGCGGCTTGTGCTCCTTGTCGCCGCCCTGCTGACCACCGCCCATCGCACCCATCATCGGTGCCATGCCGCCGCCCATCATCCCGCCGCCGGCGGGAACGGCCCCAGAACGGCCTCCAGCGGCCGCGGCGCCCTGTCCGGCGCCACCACCCTGCTGAGCCGCCGGAGCCTGCTCAGCGACGCCCGTGGCCCCGCCGAACTGCATCGACTGCTCGGCCGCGGCGGGCGCTCCGACCGAGCCGACGCCACCGCCGACCCCGCCACCACCGCCGCCGACCGCACCACCGCCACCTCCACCGCCACCGGACGACGGCGCACTGCTCGCCGCCGCCGTCGCGGACGCACCGGCCGGCGCGGGCACCGCGGTCCCGGGCTTGGCGGGCGCGGTGTAGGTCCAGTTCTGGTCGGGGTAGCGGTGTTCCATCCGCACGGCGCCGAACGCCGACGCGTCACCGGAGAGCCCGTCGCAGAGTTTGAGGAACGCCTCCATCACCTGCCGCGCCGACTCGTGCAGCTCGCGGACCGGTTCCTTGAGCTCCTCGATGTGCCTGAGCGCGCGCTGGTCGCCGTCCAGCGGCAGCGAGGCCGTGCCGGACACCGAGTCCGCGGCGTCGGCGAGCACGTGCGCCATGTCCTGCACGATGGTCCGCACGCCGTCCGCGGTCTCCTCCAGCGCGTCCGCCATGGCGTTCATCGCCTCGGACAGGTCACCGCCCGCGAGCCCGACCTTGCGCATGTGCTCGAGGAACGCCTCGGCGTCCTTGCCGTGCCAGCGCTCGTCGACGCCGCCCAGCGGTGCCTTGACGTGGTTGTTGACCGCCTCGGTCACCTTCGCGGCCTTGCGCCAGCGTTCGGCTTCCTCGCGCAGGTCGTTCCAGTCGCCCACCAGCGGGTCGAAGAAGTCGTGCACGAGGTCCGCGACACCGAGCTTGCGGCTCACCCGCGAGAGGTAGTCGAGCTCGGGACCGACCTCGGCCGCGATCTGCTTGCCGTCCTTGGTCACCACAGCCCCTACCGCCGATCGGCCTTCTTGATGGCCTGCACGCTCTCCTCGTCCCCGGCCCCGTACTGCTTGGAGACCTCGTGCAGGCCCTTGGCCGCCGAGTCGAGCGCGTCGCAGGCGCGGGCGAGCTGGGAGTTGAGCAGCTCGGCCGCCCGCGCGTAGGCCTGGGCCGTGCCGACGGTCCTGCCGATCTCGCCGAACGACTGGGGGCGCAGCGGGGACACCTTCATGGCGTCCCGCACCCGCCTCAGATCGTCCGTCGTCCCGTCGATGCGGTCGGCGTACTTCTCCAACCACTCGGCATCGACGCTGATGCGACCGGCCACAGCTGATTCCCCCTAGGACACGTCCGGGTGCGCTTTCGTCCCTTTTCGACGGTGACGCACCCGGTCCGGTTCCGCTACTTCTGCACGGCGGCCGGATCCTGGATCTTGCCGCCCGGTGCCGGGATCGAGTCGTAGCTGCGGTTCGCGTCGTTCTTGTTGAGCTGCGGACCCATCGGCAACAGGCTCAGGATCTGGTTCGGCGCCGGCGGGAACGTGCCCTCGAGGCCGAGTGCCGCCGCCGTCGCCCCGTCAGGGACGCCGTAGCGGACGCCACGACCCGTCACGACCTGCACCGGTCCGGTGCCGAAGTCGTTCTTGCCCTGGCTCGCCCGCACGACCGACGCCTTGCCCGGCAGCATCAGGAACTCGTCGATGATCTCGCCGTTGGCACCGGCCGAACCGAGCTGCGCCGGGGTCATGTCCTTCGGGCCCGGCAGCGCGGAACCGATCGTCACCGACGTGTGCTCGGCGCGGTTGTCGGCCGTGAAGTTCTCGGCCTTCCAGCCCAGGCACAGCACGACGTTGTTCGGGTTCGGCTCCAGCGTCGTCGGGATCTTCTCCGGGTAGGAGTCGAGGGTGAGCGGCTTCGCCGGGCTGCGGTGGTTCGCGACGGCGCTCGGCGAGAGCCGGATCGCGGCGCGGTTGTTCGAGTAGGCGTAGCGCAGCAGGTCGCCGACCGTCTCCTCGACCGTCTGGAAGCCGTCCTCCAGCGCGACCATGGACTCGAAGCCCTCCTGGCGCTCGACCTGGACGACCTCACCGATGTTGACGTTGGTCTCGGTGACGTACGTGGCCTTCTTGCCCTGGTTCGGCATGGTCGGCGCGACCAGCGGGGCGACCTCGGGGATGGCGTTGAGCAGCGCGGTGCTGATCGCGCGCGGCTTCTTGCCGGTCAGCTTGAGGGCGTTGATCACCCGGTCGTTCTTGAGGTCCACCTCGGCGCGGACCGTCGACGACGAGACGTCGCGCAGGTTCTGCGGCGTCTTGTAGATCAGGTACGCCTTCTTGGCACCCGTGCGCTGCTGGACGAGCACGGCCTCCGAGCCCAGCTCCGCGTTGCCACCGCTGACACCGGCGATCACGGACGTCTTGATCTGGTTCTCCGCCGCCTGGTCCTCGCGGAACCGGTCGAGCTGGAGGGTGTCGCACACCGACCACTGCGCGTCGATGCGGAGTTCCGGCGCCGGCAGCACGTCCGGCGCGTCCGGCAGACCCGTGAGCCGGCCGCGCGGCAGGTTCGCCAGCGCCTTCTCGCTCACGAGCTTCGGGGTCCCGCCCGCGGCGCCCTGCGTCGCGCCCGCCTGGCCGGCCGGGGCGTCGCCGCCCGCCTGGCCCTGCTGTGCGTCGGGGTTGCTGCGCGAGAGCCAGAGCAGCCGGGCCGACGCCAGGTTCGTCATCGGGATCAACCGCCGGGGGGCGTTGTCCACGACGTAGACCTGGCCGGTCTCCTTGCTGATGGCGATCTGGGTCTGGTCGTCGAGCCTCGGCGCCGGGCTGAAGAGCCCGATGACGAGGAAGATGATCAGACCGAGGACGCCCAGCACCACACCCACGGCTGTCGCGCGCGAGTGGGTGCTCATCGGGTCGTTGAGCATCACCGCGTCTCTGCGGACCAGAGCTGACTGCATCCGCTTCAAGACGAATTGGTAGGCCTGGACCTGTGCCTTGGTGGTGGGTGTTGATGCCATTCTCGGCTCGCTGCTCTCCCAGTCGCGGTACGGTTCGGCAGGATAGCCGGACGCAGGTTGCTTCGTGGGCCGGTTCGCCAAGCCCACCGACCATCGAGGGGAAAGAGACCACAACGGATGTCCGTGACCACTCCACATCCGCCCCGGCCCAACCCAGGGATGGCACGGCCGCCGCAGGGACCCGCGGGCCCTGGTCAGCAGGCTCCCGCGCCTCCGCGTCCGGTCGGGCGTGTCCGTCGCAGAGCCGCGGGCGTGAGCCTCGGCTCGTTGCCCGTGTCGAACGTAGTCACGATCGAGGTCGGTCTCGCCATCGCCCTCCTCGTGCTGTCGATCATGGGTGTGAAGCAGGGTGACGCGCTCAACGTCGTCTCGGTGTCGATCGCCGGCGGTGTGCTGCTCATCGCACTGATCCTGGCGTTCACCCGTTCGCGTGGCCGCTGGCTCACCCAGTGGATCGGCGTCCGCCTGCGCTACAACTTCCGGTCGCACAGCCGGACCGCGAAGCGCCAGGAGCCGACGGAGTCCAAGCCCGGTGACGACGAGTTGCAGGTGCTCGGCCCGGAGGACCCGCGTGTCGCGTTGCTGCGCCTCGCGATCCCGGACCTGGTGATCGCCAAGGGCGTCGACCACGAACGCCGCCCGCTCGCGTTGTCGTGGCACGACGGTGTGTGGACCGCGGTGCTGCTGGTCGACCCGACGCCGCCGCTGATCTCCGCGGTCGGCTCGGCGCCCTCGCTGCCCCTGGGAGCGCTCACACCGTGCCTCGAAGACCGCGGTGTCGTCCTCGACGCGATCACCGTGCTCTGGCACTGCTACCCCGGCAGCGCGGCACTCCCGCCGAACTCGCCCGCCGTCAGCTCGTACATGGAGGTGCTCGGCCCGCTGCCCGCGGCGGCCAGGCGCACCACGTGGATCACGGTCCGGCTGGACCCGCGCCGTTGTGGCGAGGCGATCCGGGAGCGCGGCGGCGGCGTCGTCGGCGCGCACCGGGCGTTGATCGGCGCGCTTTCCCGCGTCCGCAACGCCCTGGAGTCCGCCGGCGTCACGATCCGCCCGCTCGACTCGGACGAGCTGCTGCGCGCGGCGATCTCGTCCGCCGAGCTCACCGCGGCCGTCGGCAACACGAACCCGGTGTCGTTGCGGGAGAAGTGGAAGGGCGTCACCGCGGGTGGCGTCGGGCACGCGAGCTACGCCATCACCGGCTGGCCGACCAAGGGCCTCAAGGGCAACCTCAACGCCCTGACCGGTGTGCGCGCTCTCTCGTCCACGCTCGCGATGTCCATCTCACCGTCCCGTGAGGACGGTCAGGTGTCGCTGCGCGGCCTGGTCCGGGTGAGCGCCCGCACGCCGAGCGAACTCGACCGCGCCGAGGACCAGCTGTCGAAGATCGGCGACAAGCTCGACATCACGCTGACCCCGTTGCGGGGCATGCAGCTCGCGGGCCTCGCCGCGACGCTGCCGCTCGGAGGTGTGGCATGAGCTCCTCGTCCCGTCTGCTCGACGCCCGCGGCCGCGGTGCGGTGGCACCGGAGTTCCTGGTGTCGCCGACCATGCTCGACCTGGTCAGCCCGAGCGGCGACCGCGGCGGCATGATGCTCGGCCAGGGCACCAAGGGCGAACCGCTCTCGGTGTCCGTCCTGCGCCCGACCCCGACCCGCATGGTCGTCGTCGGCGGCCTGTACCTGGCGCGCCAGATCGCGTTGCGCGCGATGGCGACCGGCGCGTGGATCATCATCGCGACGGGCCGCCCGCAGGCCTGGCAGCCCGTCGTCCGCGCGGCGGGTCAGGGCCCGGACGGCCGTCCGTCCCAATTGGTGCAGCTGCGCCGACTGTCCCCGGCGGACCTGCCGCGCCCGACCGAGGACATGCCGTTGCTCGTCATCCACGACGGTGGCCACGTTCCGCAGGAGCTGTTCCCGCCGCGTGCCGCGTGGCAGACCACGATGTACGTGCTGCCGTACCTGCACCCGCAGGCTTCGTCCACGGCGAACAACGCGGACCTCGTGCTGCTGCAGCGGCTGCCGATGGGCCAGGCCCAGCTGGCGGGTCAGATGTGGCGGCTGCGCCCGCAGATGTTCCAGCAGCTGACGCAGCTCAAGGACGACCAGGTCATCGCGATGGGCCAGGACATGTGGGCGCACCTGCGCCTCTACACGACCCCGGCCGAACAGCAGATCCTCGGAGCCGTCCGCAGAGGCGATTGAGACGCTCGACTAAATAGGCGAAACTTGCGCCCCGAACGGACAACCGTTCGGGGCGCAATTGTTTTGTAAAGAGATCAGCGGCACCAACTAATTCACAGGCCGAAGCAAATCTGTTGATTCGCCATTCGAACGCATTTGCGTGGACCACCTTGTGTGAAATCAGTCCGCACCACTAAGAAAATTCTCACCTGCACAACCCTGCGACGAGGGAGCTTGCTGCTATGGGAGAATCGTGGGCCAGACGCGCGGGTGGAATCGGACTGGTGGCGGGCACTGCGCTCGTCCTCTCGTCCGTCTCCGCCACCGCTGCGCCCGAGGGGGAGATTCGCAACCTCGGTGCGCCGAACTCGGTGAAGGACAGCTACATCGTCGTGCTGAAGGACGTGAGCACGGCGAGCGCGGAGAACCTCAGCGCTAAGTACGGCGCCACCGTCAAGCACACTTACCAGTCCGCTTTGCGCGGTTTCTCGGCAACGATGTCAGAAGCCCAGGCGAAGCGCCTCGCCGCTGACCCGAGCGTCGACCACGTCACGCAGGACGGCGAGGTCCGCAAGGCCGACACGCAGACCCCGACCCCGTCCTGGGGCCTCGACCGCATCGACCAGCGAGCACTCCCGCTGGACAACAGCTACACGTACCCGAACCGCGGCGCGGGCGTCACCGCGTACATCATCGACACCGGCATCCGCTTCTCGCACAACGACTTCGGCGGCCGCGCGGTGTCCGGCACCGACACCGTCGACAACGACTCGGACGCCTCGGACTGCGACGGCCACGGCACCCACGTCGCGGGCACCGTCGGCGGCACGAAGTACGGCGTCGCCAAGGACGTGAAGCTGGTGGCCGTCCGGGTCCTCAACTGCTCGGGCTCCGGCACGTTCGCGGGCGTCATCGCCGGCATCGACTGGGTCACCGCGGACGTCCAGGCCAACCCGGCCCGCAAGCCCGCGGTGGCCAACATGTCCCTCGGCGGCGGCGCCAACCAGACCGTCGACGACGCCGTGAAGCGCTCCATCGCCGCAGGCGTCACCTACGGCCTCGCAGCGGGCAACGACAGCGGCGGCAACGCCTGCAACACGTCCCCGGCCCGCACCCCGGAAGCCATAACGGTCGGCTCCACGGACCGCACCGACGCCCGCTCCTCGTTCTCAAACCTGGGCACCTGCCTCGACATCTTCGCCCCTGGCCGCGACATCACGAGCGCCTGGCTCACGAACGACGAGGCCACCAACACCATCAGCGGCACCTCGATGGCCACCCCGCACGTCGTAGGCGCAGCCGCCGTCTACCTCGGCTCCAGCCCCACCGCCACCCCGCAGCAGGTCCGGGACGCCCTCGTTGACAACGCCACGTCCGACGTTGTCACCTCCCCCGGTACCGGCAGCCCGAACAAGCTCCTCCACATCACCGGCACGGCCCCCGGCAACCCGCCCGGCCAGTGCCCCGCGGCGACCAACGACACCGACACCGCCATCCCGGACGCCAGCGAGGTCAAGTCGCCCATCACCATCGCCGACTGCAACGGCAAGGCCAGCGCCACCGCAACGGTGAAGGTGGCCATCAAGCACACCTACCGAGGTGACCTGGACCTGGCCCTGATCACCCCCTCAGGCGCCGTGAAGGTCCTGAAGGTCTCCAACGGCTCCGACAGCGCCGACGACCTCACCGCGACCTACAGCGTGAACGTGGCGACCGAGGACGCGAACGGCACCTGGCAGCTCCGCGTACGTGACAACTACCGCCAGGACACGGGCTACATCGACTCGTGGACGCTCGACATCTAGCCCCTGACCAGCCGCACCACCTTCGGAGCCCTCGGCACCCCGGCCGGGGGCTCCGCCCATGCCAGGACCCAGGACAGGGTGGGGCAACCGTGCGCCGAGGGCGCAAGCGCTTGGCAGCGGCGAGAGATGGGTGGGCGACGGCGGGCGGGCAAGGGTGGCGGCTGGCTGGGGCAGGGTGAGCGAGGTCGAAGGTGAGCCGCCCCGACGGCGAAGCCGAGGCGTCTTGGCTTCTGCCCTTGACCAAGATGGCCCCACCGCCAACGCAACCGGCAGCCGCCCAACACAAACAGGCGTGCCGTCAACCCGCTCACGGCGCGGGCCCCCGATCAGATTGCCGGGGGTCTGGGAGCAGAGCCCTCAGAGGGAAGCACGCAACCGCAACAGGCCGCATGCAACAGCAACCGCCCAAGGACCAAGCGACAGCATCAAGAGGACAACGTACGAACCCGCCGAGTCGCCTCAGCCCGAGCCGCCAACTCCGAATCCGAAGGAAAATCCACCCGCACCAATGACAACCCGTGGGCAGGAGCCACAGTCACCCCGCTGGCACGCCCGTGCAGCGACAAAAGGGAGCCCGGCCACTCAACTGCCTTCCGCCCCTCCCCCACCGCCAGCAACGCCCCGATCAACGACCGAACCATCGAGTGGCAGAACGCGTCAGCGGAAACAAACGCCGTGATCACACCATCCCCAGCAGCCCGAACCAGCTCGAGCCGCTGCAACTCCCGAATGGTCGTGGCTCCTTCACGCCGCTTGCAGAAAGCGCAGAAGTCGTGCTCCCCCAACAACAACCCGGCAGCCACGTTCATCGCGGACACGTCCAGCGGACGAGGCCAGGCCAGGGTGTCCAACCGCCGCAACGGATGCGCGCCGAACTCGGCATCCGTGACCCGGTACTCGTAGTGCCGCCGCAACGCCGAGAACCGGGCGTCGAACTCGAAAGGCACCACACGAGCGGAAAAAACCCGAACATCCGAGGGCAATGCCCGGGCCAGCCGCTTGGCCAACCCGGCAACATCCACGGACACAGGCAAGTCAGCGTGGGCGACCTGACCGGAGGCGTGCACGCCGGCGTCGGTCCGACCGGCCACGGTCAACGAAACGTCCTCGCGCAACACCATCGAAAGCGTGTCCTCGAGGACGCCACACACGGTCCGCCGGGACGGCTGGCGGGCCCACCCGGAGAACGAGGTCCCGTCGTACCCGAGATCAAACCGAACACGAACGAGCCCGCCGCCCCCGGAACCGGGAACGACGGGCTCGTCAGCGTTCAGACTCAGGACTTGTCCTTGGCGGACTCGTCCTTGGCCTCTTCCGCCTTGACGTCCTCGGCCGACGGCTCGCCGTCAACCTCGACAGCGCCCTCAGCGGGCTCTTCGGCAGCGTCCTTGGTCGCGGACTCGGGCGCGTCAGCGTCCTGGTCGACGACGGCGGTCTCGGCCGGCTTCTCGTCCTTGGCGAACTTGGTCTTGCGCGCAGCCTCGGCCTCGGTGGAGACGAGCTTCTGCTGCACCAGCTCGATGATGGCCATGGGGGCGTTGTCGCCCTTGCGCGCCAGCGTCTTGGTGATGCGGGTGTAACCACCGGAACGGTCGCTGAAGAACGGACCGATCTCGGCGATCAGCTTGTGGACGACGTCCTTGTCGCGGATCACCTTCATGATCTCGCGACGGTTGTGCAGGTCGCCGGCCTTGGCCTTCGAGATGATCTTCTCGGCGTACGGACGCAGCCGCTTCGCCTTGGCCTCAGTGGTCTTGATCCGGCCGTGCTGGAACAGCGCCGTCGCCAGGTTGGCGAGCAGCAGCCGCTCGTGCGCCGGAGACCCACCGAGCCGTGGGCCCTTGGTAGGGGTGGGCATCGCTTACTCCTGTAACTGAAAGAGATCCTCTGGCTCTGAGAGCGTCAGAGCTGCTCGGTCTCCGCGTAGTCCTGGCCGTCGTCGTGCGGGTCCAGGCCGGCACCGGCGCCCCAGCCCGTGTCACCGGGGTGGTAGTCGGCAGCAGCCGCGGACGGGTCGAACCCAGGAGGCGAGTCCTTCAGGGCGAGGCCGAGGCCGACGAGCTTCATCTTGACCTCGTCGATCGACTTCGCACCGAAGTTGCGGATGTCCAGCAGGTCCGCCTCGCTGCGCGACACGAGCTCGCCGACGGTGTGGATGCCTTCCCGCTTCAAGCAGTTGTAAGACCGGACGGTGAGGTCCAGGTCCTCAATCGGCATCGCGAACGCGGCGATGGTGTCGGCTTCGGCCGGCGACGGGCCGATCTCGATGCCCTCGGCGTCGATGTTCAGCTCGCGAGCGAGGCCGAACAGCTCAACCAGGGTCTTGCCCGCGGAGGCAACCGCGTCCCTCGGGGTGATCGAGGGCTTGCTCTCCACGTCGAGGATCAGCTTGTCGAAGTCCGTGCGCTGCTCGACACGAGTCGCCTCGACCTTGTACGTCACCTTGAGAACCGGCGAGTAGATCGAGTCGACGGGGATGCGGCCGATCTCGGCGCCCGCCTGCTTGTTCTGGACAGCCGGGACGTAGCCGCGACCGCGCTCGACGACGAGCTCGATCTCCAGCTTCCCCTTGCCGTTCAGGGTCGCGATGTGCAGGTCGGGGTTGTGCACGGTGACACCGGCCGGAGGCACGATGTCGCCCGCGGTCACCACACCGGGGCCCTGCTTGCGCAGGTACATGGTCACCGGCTCGTCCTCTTCGGACGAGACGACGAGCTCCTTGAGGTTCAGGATGACGTCGGTGACGTCCTCCTTCACCCCGGGAACCGTGGTGAACTCGTGCAGCACGCCGTCGATGCGGATGCTCGTGACAGCAGCACCGGGGATCGACGAGAGCAGCGTGCGGCGGATCGAGTTGCCGAGCGTGTAACCGAAGCCCGGCTCCAGCGGTTCGATGACGAACCGGGAACGGGTCTCGGAGACCGCTTCCTCGGCGAGCGAGGGGCGCTGGGAAATCAGCACTGGGTTCTTCCTTTCAGCAACGACGCCCGCTATTTGACGCCGTCAACAACAGCCAGCCGCGAGGACCGGCAAACGCACTCGGCACACCCTTCGCGCCGATGCGGGACCCGACCCGAGCCACCATCCACGAGGGACAGTGGCTCGGAGAGGATCACTTCGAGTAGAGCTCGACGATGAGCTGCTCGGTGACAGGCGTGTCGATCTGCGCGCGCTCGGGCAGCTGGTGCACGAGGATGCGCAGGTTCGAGGGAACGACCTGCAGCCAAGCCGGAATCGGGCGGTCACCGAACGACGCGCGCGCGGCCTCGAAGGGCAGCGTCGGCATCGACTTCGGCTTCACGTCGATGATGTCGAACTTCGACACCTGGTAGCTCGGGATGTTGACCTTGTGGCCGTTCACGATGAAGTGACCGTGGCTGACCAGCTGGCGAGCCTGGCGACGCGTGCGGGCGAGGCCCGCGCGGTACACCACGTTGTCGAGGCGGGCCTCGAGGATCTGGAGCAGGTTCTCGCCGGTCTTGCCGGGGCGGCGAACCGCTTCCTTGTAGTACCGGACGAACTGCTTCTCGAGCACGCCGTAGGTGTAGCGAGCCTTCTGCTTCTCCTGGAGCTGCAGCAGGTACTCGGACTCCTTGACGCGGCCGCGGCCGTGCTGGCCGGGCGGGTAAGGACGGCGCTCGAACGCCTGGTCCCCACCGACGAGGTCAACCTTGAGGCGACGCGAGATGCGCGTCGCGGGTCCCGTATAACGAGCCATGAGTTCTTACTCCTCCCCGTGCCTCAGACCCGGCGCCGCTTGGGCGGGCGGCAGCCGTTGTGGGGCTGCGGGGTCACGTCCTGGATGGTGCCGACCTCGAGACCGGCGGCCTGCAGCGAACGGATCGCGGTCTCACGGCCGGAGCCGGGACCCTTGACGAACACGTCCACCTTGCGCATGCCGTGCTCGGCGGCCTTGCGGGCGGCGTTCTCGGCAGCCATCTGCGCCGCGAACGGCGTGGACTTGCGCGAGCCCTTGAAACCCACGTGGCCGGCGGACGCCCAGCTGATCACGTTGCCCATCGGGTCGGTGATCGACACGATGGTGTTGTTGAACGTGCTCTTGATGTGCGCCTGGCCGTGCGAGACGTTCTTCTTTTCCTTGCGCCGGATCTTCTTGACCCCGGCGCCCTGGCGGGACTTCGGTGGCAAAACGAGCTCCTAAGTTGAGGGCAGTAGACGCGAGGTCTTACTTCTTGCCGGCCTTCTTCTTGCCGGCCACGGTCTTCTTCGGACCCTTGCGGGTACGGGCGTTCGTCTTGGTGCGCTGTCCGCGAACGGGCAGGCCGCGACGGTGCCGAAGACCCTCGTAGCAGCCGATCTCCATCTTGCGACGGATGTCGGCCGCGACCTCACGGCGAAGGTCACCCTCGACCTTGTAGTTCGTCTCGATGTGGTCCCGCAGCTTGGCGAGGTCGTCGTCCGTCAGATCCTTCACCCGGAGGTCCGGGGAGATCTCCGTGGCGGCGAGCAGCTCCTTGGAGCGCGTACGACCGATGCCGAAGATGTAGGTGAGCGCGATCTCCATCCGCTTCTCGCGGGGGAGGTCGACGCCAGCGAGTCGTGCCATGTGGCGGTTAACTCCTGTCGATTACTTCCAGGTCTGCTCCTCGCCCAATTCCGGTGACTGACTCGCTGTGTGTCGTGTCCGGCTGCTCTCACAGCCGGTGTCCCGGCCCCGGCCTGGAATCCGGGGGTGTCCGCACGCGTCTGGCCCGTGCGGTAGGTGCGAGGAGTGTCTCGTTACTGCGTCATCGAAGAAGATCTCGACGAGCGCGCGGTGGAACTGCTCAGCCCTGGCGCTGCTTGTGGCGCAGGTTCTCGCAGATCACCATGACCCGGCCGTGACGGCGGATCACCTTGCACTTGTCGCAGATCTTCTTGACGCTCGGCTGAACCTTCACGCCTGAGATCTCCTGCTACTGGAGGTCACTTGTAGCGGTAGACGATGCGCCCGCGGGACAGGTCGTAGGGCGAGAGCTCCACGACAACCCGGTCCTCAGGGAGGATGCGGATGTAGTGCTGTCGCATCTTGCCGCTGATGTGCGCGAGTACCTTGTGACCGTTCTCCAACTCGACCCTGAACATCGCGTTGGGGAGCGGCTCGACTACGCGGCCCTCGACCTCAATGGCCCCGTCCTTCTTGCCCATGTCCTCCGCGTTTCGTGACGGTGATAAATACGTTTGGGCACGTCCCAGCCCGGTTCGATCTCACCTGCGAGGGCATGACGGAACCGGCGCGACAGATGCGCCACCTGACCAGTGTACGCAGTTCACTGCGGCAACCCAAATCGGGTCCGCTCCGGGCCGGTGTCCGGCCGCGTGGCCCGCTCCAGGACGGGCTTGAGCCGCGCGATGTCGTTGATCTCGGCCTCGTGGGTGCCGAGCACCGACCTGAGCGTTCTGAGGCGTTGCGTGGCGGTCCTGACGCCGTATCCGGTCTCGTCAGAACACCTCTGAGCTGCGTTGTCGAGGGCGTGGTCGCCCTTGCCGAAGCCGTAGCCCTCGATGGTCGGTTCACCCGGCCCGGGGTGGTCGAACCCTGCGCGGTCGAGGCAGTGCCGCAGCACCGCCTCGGTGGCCCGCGTCTCGGCGGCCTCGGGCCCGCTCCGCAACCGCACCTCCCACTCGCGGACGACGGTGTCGTGCAGCGCAGTGATGCGATTCACGGCGTCGACGTACTCCCACGGTGCCGATGCCCTCGTCGAACCGCCGCAACCGCCGTCCACGGGCACGGGCGGGGTGACGAAGTTCGGGCTGCTGACGTTGACGTCGGAGAACGGCGGATCGCAGTGCTCGACCGCGGCGATCGTGCCGGCCAGGAAGATCCGGTCGGCGATCCGCGTCGCCGGGACGTCCTGGTAGGTGAAATCGGTGGCCGGCTTAGAGGCAGCGCAGCCTGCTAGCGGAATCAGTAGGGCGGACAGGACGAAACGGGTTACCCCCACAATGCCCCCAAGCATTGGACTCGCTCGTCACTTCGACCGTATCCGTTCCGGCAAACGAATTAGCCCCGTTCGCCTGAGGGCAGAACGGGGCTGATCCGGAAAACGGGGTGGTGCGGGACTCAGTCCTCTTCGGGCGCGGTGAGCACCCAGGGGCCGTCCTCGGTGATCGCGACGCTGTGCTCCCAGTGCGCGGCACGGGTGCCGTCGAGCGTGACGACGGTCCAGCCGTCCTCGAGCTCCTGGGAGTCGTCGGTGCCGAGCGTGAGCATCGGCTCGATCGCGATGGCCATGCCGACCTTGAGCCGGGCACCGCGGCCGGGCTTGCCGTAGTTCGGCAGGAACGGGTCCATGTGCATCTTGGTGCCGATGCCGTGGCCGCCGTAGTCCGCGACGATGCCGTACTCGA
The DNA here is from genome assembly GCF_030269365.1 of Lentzea sp. NBRC 102530. Taxonomy (GTDB): domain Bacteria; phylum Actinomycetota; class Actinomycetes; order Mycobacteriales; family Pseudonocardiaceae; genus Lentzea. Next base: position 86,224 of record NZ_BSTF01000012.1, on the reverse strand, counting down.
TGCCGTCGCGGTCCCCGGACTCGATGGCCGAGGACTCGATGGCGAACGAGATGTCCGTGAGCCTGCCGCCGGGCACCGCGGCCTCGATGCCCGCGAGCATCGACAGCCTGGTGGCCTCCGACAACTTGTGGTCCGCGGGCGAGATCTCGCCGACGCCGACCGTCACGGCCGAGTCGCCGTGCCAGTCGTCGAGGATCGCGCCGCAGTCGATGGAGATGAGGTCGCCCGCGGCCAGCACCTGGGTCTTGCTGGGGATGCCGTGGACGATCTGCTCGTTCACCGAGGCGCAGATGCTCGCAGGGAAGCCGTGGTAGCCCTTGAACGATGGGATGGCGCCGGCGTCGCGGATGGTCTGCTCGGCGATCTCGTCGAGCTCCCACGTGGACACGCCGGGCTTGACCGCGGCCACCACGTTCTTGAGGGCCCTCGCCACGACCAGGCCGGAGGCGCGCATGGCCTCCAGCTGGCCGGGGGTCTTGATCTCGATCTTGCTCATGCCTTCACGATCTGTTGGGCCGGTGAGGACAGCACGGAGCCGCTGAAGCAGCCCGCCCGTCACTTCTCGTTGAGCGCCGCGAGAGCCCGTTCGCTGATCTCGTCGATCTCACCGACGGCGTCGATGGAGATGACCTTGTCCGCGTAGTAGCTCAGCAGCGGCGCGGTCTCGTTGCGGTACACCTGCTGGCGGTGCCGGATGACGTCTTCCTTGTCGTCCGTGCGCCCGCGCGCGAGCAGCCGCTCCACCACGACGTCCTCGTCGACCCGGAACTCCAGCACCGCGTCCAGCGAGTGGCCGCCGACCGCCAGGAACTCGCCCAGCTTGTCGGCCTGGGCCACGTTGCGGGGGAACCCGTCGAGCAGGAACCCGTCCGCCGCGTCGGCCTCGGCCAAGCGCTTGCGCACCATCTCGTTCGTGATGGAGTCCGGCACGAGAGCGCCCTCGTCGAGGATGCTCTGCACCTCCAGCCCGAGCTCGGTCTGGTTGCTGATGTGTGACCGGAAGAGGTCGCCCGTCGAGATGTGCGGCACGCCGAGCTTGCGGCTCAGAACTTCGGCCTGGGTGCCCTTGCCCGCGCCGGGCGGGCCAACGAGAACGAGTCGCATCTAGCGGAGGAACCCTTCGTAATTGCGCTGCATGAGCTGGCTCTCGATCTGCTTCACGGTGTCGAGACCGACACCGACCATGATCAGAACCGCGGTACCGCCGAACGGGAAGTTCTGGTTCTGGCCGTCACCGGTCAGGTCCAGGAACAGGTTCGGCAGGATCGCCACGATGCCGAGGTAGAGCGAACCGGGGAGCGTGATGCGGCCCAGGACGAACTTGAGGTACTCGGCGGTCGGGCGACCAGGTCGGATGCCGGGGATGAAGCCACCGAACTTCTTCATCTCGTCAGCGCGCTCGTCCGGGTTGAACGTGATGCCGACGTAGAAGTACGTGAAGAAGACGATCAGCAGGAAGTACGTGGCGATGTGCACCCAGCTCGACTGCTTGACCAGGTAGGTCTGCACGAACGAGGAGAACCAGTTCGGCTCGGTGGAGGAGCCCTGGGTCAGGCGCACGATCAGGTCCGGCAGGTAGAGCAGCGACGAGGCGAAGATGACCGGGATGACGCCGGCCTGGTTCACCTTGAGGGGGAGGTACGTCGACGTACCGCCGTACATGCGGCGGCCGATCATGCGCTTGGCGTACTGCACCGGAATGCGACGCTGGGCCTGCTCGACGTAGATGACGCTCGCGATGATGATCAGAGCCGCGACGACGACGAGCGCGAAGGTCAGCTTGTCCTTGTCGAGGATGTTCTTGCCCTCGGCGGGGATGCGGGCGGCGATACCGGTGAAGATCAGCAGCGACATGCCGTTGCCGATGCCCTTCTCCGTGATCAGCTCACCCAGCCACATGATGACCGAGGTACCGGCGGTCATGGTGATGACCAGCACGATGAGGGTGAAGATGCTGTCCTTGCCGGGGATGACGTCCTGGTCGCACTCGCCGAAGAGCTGCCCGCGCACCGCCAGCGCCACGAGACCGGTCGACTGCAGGATGGCCAGACCGATCGTCAGGTAGCGCGTGTACTGCGTCAGCTTGCCCTGACCGGCCTGCCCTTCCTTCTTCAACTGCTCGAACCGGGGAATGACCACGGTGAGCAGCTGAATGATGATGCTCGCGGTGATGTAGGGCATGATGCCCAGCGCGAACACCGAGAGGTTGAGCAGAGCACCACCGCTGAACAGGTTGATCAGCGAGTAGATGTTCTGGCCTTCAAGAGCTTCGGCACACGCCCGCACGTTCTTGAAGGACACGCCCGGCGCGGGCATGGTCGCACCAAGCCGATACACAATGATGATCCCGAGCGTGAACAGGATCTTCTTGCGTAGATCCGGCGTCGCGAGAGCCGAGCGGAATGCGCCGAGCACGCGAACCTCCTGAGCGTTGCCGACCCCCAGGGACCGGCACATGCGGTAGTTGGCAGGCCGAGTCAGGTAGCCACGACCAAGCAACCCGGAGGACATCCGGGTTCAGCCCGCGACTCTAACAGCCCTCCCGCACCACCCCGTACCCAGCGCCCAATCACAGGTTCCAACTCGTTGATCTCTGACCACCCCACTAGCCCATCCGGGGTACCGCAACCCCGATTTCCGTGCTACGACCACCCAAAACGCCGCCGGCGGACGCCTCGCGAAGCAGCAAAGTTCCCGCAGAAATCCCCGCAGAGCGAACCTGCGCCCCCCATCGAACCGAGACGAACTCGCGGCCAACTGGGGCCACAGCCGAGCACGCCGAAGGGGGCCGGGATCGCGCGGGAGATGAGGTGGGGCGGGAGATGGAGTGGGGCCGGGAGGCGGAGTGAGGCGGAGGGCGGAGTGGGGCGGAAGCAGCCGAGCGCTAGGTAGCTGAGCGCGAGGCAGCAGAGCGCTCGGTCGCAATGCGTTCGGCCACTGTGGCTTGAGGAGATGCGAAGCCGAAGGCGAGCCCGTCAGAGCGCGCGGATCGCGATGGCGCAGCCGAGCTCTGGCCCCAACCGCAGTCGCGAACGCAAGGTGACCACCGTCTTGGCTTCGGCGCGCGGTGCCAACCGAACAGCCACCCACGCAACCCAACCACCTACGAAACCTGGCATGGCGAAGCCGAAGGCGAGCCCGAACAGGCTGCTACCAGGTAGGCCAGCCGGTTCCACCGCTCCTGGCGATTGGGGCTTGACCTTGAGGGGCTGGATGCCAACATGACAGACCGGCCGGGGCGCTTTACAACCCCGGCTTTTAAGGCCGATCAGCATCCAGCTAGAGGCTCAAGGTCAAGCCCCAATCGCAACCCACTTCTTTCGTCACGACCCAACGGCACCACCCTCGCAAGGTGACCGAACCCCAGGGACGCAACAAACAGCAAAAGGGCCCCGGGGCAAACGCCCCGAGGCCCTTCAAACGCGAAACCGCGTCAGGCAGAAATCGTGGAAGACCCACCGGCAGCAGCCAGCTTCTCCACAGCGGACTTGGAGAACTTGTCCGCGGTCACGTCCAGCTTGACGCTGACGTCACCATCGCCCAGCACCTTGACGAGCGAGCCCTTGCGGACCAGCCCGGCCAGCACCAGCGCGGGAACGTCCACCGAGCCGCCCTCCGGGAAGGAGGCAGCGATGGCGGAGACGTTCACGACCTGGTACTCGGTGCGGAACGGGTTCTTGAAGCCCTTGAGCTTCGGGAGCCGCATGTGCAGCGGCATCTGGCCACCTTCGAAGCGCGGCGAGACGTTCTTGCGAGCGCCCGTGCCCTTCGTACCGCGGCCGGCGGTCTTGCCCTTGGAGCCTTCACCACGACCGACGCGGGTCTTGGCGGTCTTGGCGCCGGGGGCCGGACGCAGGTCGTGAATCTTGATGGTCACGACTGGACCTCCTCGACAACAACCAGGTGACGCACGGCGTTGATCAGGCCGAGCACCTGGGGGGTGTCCTCACGCACGACCGACTGGCGGATCTTGCGCAGCCCGAGGGTGCGCATCGACTCGCGGTGGTTGTGCTTGGTACCGATGGTGCTGCGGACCTGGGTGATCTTCAGCTGCGCCATGTCACACCCCCTGGCCCGCGCGAGCGCGGATCATGCCGGCGGGGGCGACGTCCTCGAGGGGCAGGCCACGGCGGGCCGCGACCTCTTCGGGACGCTGCAGGCCCTTGAGGGCCGCCACGGTCGCGTGCACGATGTTGATCGCGTTGTCGGAGCCGAGCGACTTCGACAGCACGTCGTGCACGCCGGCGCACTCGAGGACGGCGCGGACAGCGCCACCCGCGATGACACCGGTACCGGCCGAGGCCGGACGCAGCAGGACCACACCAGCGGCCTTCTCACCCTGGACCGGGTGGGGGATGGTGCCGGCGATGCGCGGGACGCGGAAGAAGTTCTTCTTCGCCTCCTCGACGCCCTTGGCGATGGCCGCGGGAACTTCCTTGGCCTTGCCGTAGCCGACGCCCACCATGCCGTCGCCGTCGCCCACCACTACGAGTGCGGTGAAGCTGAAGCGACGACCACCCTTGACCACCTTGGAGACGCGGTTGATCGCAACCACGCGCTCGAGGTGGGGGGTCTTCTCCTGGGCCGCGCCGCCGCGGCCGCCGTCACGACGGTCGCGGCGCTCTCCGCGCTCGCCCCCGCCGCCTTCGCGACGCGTACGTCCTGGCATCAGGCGTCCCTCTCAATTCCGGTGATGATCATTGTCAGAACTCCAGCCCCGCCTCGCGAGCGGCGTCAGCCAGAGCGGCGATGCGGCCGTGGTACGCGTTGCCACCGCGGTCGAACACGACCGCCGTGACGCCGGCGTCCTTGGCACGGGCCGCGGCCAGCTGGCCGACCTTGGCCGCACGGGCCTTCTTGTCGCCCTCGAGGGCACGGACGTCGGCCTCCATGGAGGAAGCGGACGCGATCGTGTGGCCCTTGAGGTCGTCGATGATCTGCACGGTGATGTGCTTCGACGAACGGTGCACGGCCAGGCGCGGACGCTCGGCGGTTCCGTTGACCTTCTTGCGGAGGCGGAAGTGGCGACGGGCCTTCGCAACACGACGCCTGGTGGAGATGTCCTTGCCCACCGGCTTGCGCTTCGTAACAGTCGACTCGCTCATGTCACTTACCCGTCTTTCCGACCTTGCGACGGATCTTCTCGCCCGAGTAGCGGACGCCCTTGCCCTTGTACGGGTCGGGCTTGCGCAGCTTGCGGATGTTGGCGGCGACCTCACCGACCAGCTGCTTGTCGATACCCGAGACGGAGAAGCGGGTCGGGGTCTCCACCGCGAAGGTGATGCCCGCGGGGGCCTCGACCTTCACCGGGTGGGAGTAACCGAGCGCGAACTCAAGTTCAGTGCCCTTGAGCGCGACGCGGTAACCGACGCCGTGGATTTCCATCTTCTTTTCGTAGCCCTGGGTCACGCCGACGACCATGTTGTGCACGAGCGTGCGCGACAGGCCGTGGAGCGCGCGGTTGCGACGCTCGTCGTTCGGGCGCTTGACCTCGAGCGTGCCGTCCTCAGCCTTCTCCAGGCTGATCGGCTCAGCGATCGTGATCGTCAGAAGGCCCTTCGGACCCTTGATGCTCACGTCCTGGCCCGCGATGTTCACGTCGACCCCGGAGGGGACAATGATCGGCTGCTTACCGATGCGCGACATGTCTACTCCCCCTTACCAAACGTAGGCGAGGACTTCTCCGCCCACGCCTGCCTTGTTGGCCTGGCGGTCGGTCATGAGACCACCAGAGGTCGAAATGATCGCCACACCGAGGCCACCGAGAACTCGGGGCAGACCGGTGGACTTCGCGTACACGCGCAGGCCGGGCTTCGACACGCGGCGGAGGCCGGCGATGCTGCGCTCCCGGTTCGGGCCGTACTTCAGCTCGACGACGAGGTTCTTCGCGACCTCGCCCTCCTCGTCGCGGTACGAGGCGATGTAGCCCTCGCGCTTGAGGATCTCGGCGATGTTGGCCTTCAGCTTCGAGTGCGGCATCACGACCTTGTCGTGGTAAGCCGAGTTCGCGTTGCGCAGACGCGTGAGCATGTCTGCGATCGGGTCGGTCATCGTCATGGTGACCTGGTCAACCTTTCTCGCTGCGGTTCACCGGCTCAGGGTCCAGACCCGCCCTCTCCCCAGAGGGGGAGAGAGCAGGACGGTCGTGTGCGGGCCTACAGCGAAGTAATGGAGCTTGGAATTACCAGCTGGACTTGCTCACGCCAGGCAGCTCACCGCGGTGAGCCATCTCGCGCAGGCAGATCCGGCAGAGGCCGAACTTGCGGAACACCGCGTGGGGGCGGCCGCAACGCTGGCACCGGGTGTAACCCCGGACCTTGAACTTCGGCTTCTTCGCGGCCTTGTTGATCAACGCCTTCTTGGCCATCGACTCAGTTCTCCTTGAACGGGAAGCCCAGGTGCTTCAGCAGCGCCCGGCCCTCCTCGTCGTTCGTGGCGGTGGTGACGACGGTGATGTCCATGCCGCGAGGCCGGTCGATAGCGTCCGGGTCGATCTCGTGGAACATCGACTGCTCGTTCAGACCGAACGTGTAGTTGCCGTTGCCGTCGAACTGCTTGCCCGAGAGGCCGCGGAAGTCGCGGATACGGGGCAGCGCGATCGTCAGCAGACGGTCGAGGAACTCCCACATGCGGTCGCCGCGCAGCGTGACGCGCGCGCCGATCGGCATGCCCTCACGCAGCTTGAACTGCGCGATGGACTTGCGGGCCCGACGAACCTCGGGACGCTGGCCGGTGATGATCGAGAGGTCGCGCACGGCGCCCTCGATCAGCTTGCCGTCACGAGCGGCGTCGCCGACACCCATGTTGACGACGACCTTGACGACGCCCGGGATCTGCATGACGTTGGCGAAGTTGAACTGCTTCTGCAGCTCGCCCTTCACCTCGTCGCGGTACCGCGTCTTGAGCCGCGGGATGATCTTCTCTGCGGTAGTCATGATCAGATGTCCTTCCCGTTACGACGGGAAATGCGGACCCGCTTGCCCTCGTCGTTCGTCCGGTAACCAACACGGGTCGGCTTGCCGTCCGAGTCGACCACCATCACGTTGGAGACGTTGATCGGGGCTTCCTGGGTCACGATGCCACCAGACTGCGCGCCCCGCTGGGTCTGCGTGATCTTGGTGTGCTTCTTGATCCGGTTGACACCCTCGACCAGGACCTTGCCGGTCTCCGGGTAGGCCTGGATGACCTTGCCCTTCGCGCCCTTGTCCTTGCCGGCGATGACGACGACCGTGTCGCCCTTCTTCACCTTCATGGTCAGAGCACCTCCGGAGCCAGCGAGATGATCTTCATGAACTTCTTGTCGCGCAGCTCGCGCCCGACCGGGCCGAAGATGCGCGTGCCGCGGGGCTCGTTGTCGTTCTTGATGAGCACGGCGGCGTTCTCGTCGAAGCGGATGTACGAGCCATCCGGACGGCGACGCTCCTTGACGGTGCGGACGATGACGGCCTTGACGACGTCACCCTTCTTCACACCGGCACCGGGGATCGCGTCCTTGACGGTCGCGACGATGATGTCGCCGATGCCCGCGTAGCGGCGACCCGAGCCACCGAGAACACGGATGCAAAGGATTTCCTTCGCACCGGTGTTGTCGGCGACACGAAGTCGCGACTCCTGCTGAATCACTTACTTGCTCCTTGACCATTCCTGGCCCGCCGGATTTCCGACCCGACGGGCTCGGTCTGTCTAGAAAGGACTTACTTGGCCTTTTCGAGGATCTCGACGAGGCGCCAGCGCTTGGTCGCCGACAGGGGCCGGGTCTCCATGAGCAGGACGCGGTCGCCGATGCCCGCCGCGTTCTCCTCGTCGTGCACCTTCACCTTGGTGGTGGAGCGCATGATCTTGGAGTAACGCGGGTGCTTCTTGCGGTCCTCGAGCGCGACGACGATCGTCTTGTCCATCTTGTCGGACACGACGAGGCCCTCACGGACCTTGCGGTCGTTGCGCTTCTCGGTCTGAACTTCGTTGCTGTCGGTCATGCCGCACCCTCACCAGTGGAATCCGGCGAAACGGAGAGCCCGAGCTCCCGCTCCCGCATCACGGTGTAGATCCGGGCGATGTCGTGCCGGACCGTGCGCAGCCGCCGGTTGTTGTCGAGCTGGCCCGTGGCCATCTGGAAACGAAGGTTGAAGAGCTCTTCCTTCGATTCCTTCAGACGCAGCACGAGCTCTTCCTCGGTGAGCTCACGCAGCTCGGAAGCGGTGGTACCCGCTGCCATCAGAACTCACCACCCTCACGCGTAACGATGCGGCACTTCATCGGGAGCTTGTGGATCGCGCGGCGGAGCGCCTCGCGAGCGACCTGCTCGTTCGGGAACGCCATCTCGAAGAGGACGCGACCCGGCTTGACGTTGGCCACCCACCACTCCGGCGAACCCTTACCGGAACCCATGCGGGTCTCGGCCGGCTTCTTCGTCAGCGGACGGTCCGGGAAGATGTTGATCCAGACCTTGCCGCCACGGCGGATGTGACGCGTGATGGCGATACGAGCGGACTCGATCTGCCTGTTGGTGACGTACGCCGGCTCCAGAGCCTGGATGCCGAACTCACCGAAGGTGACCTTCGTGCCGCCCTTGGCAGCACCCGACCGCTTGGGGTGGTGCTGCTTGCGGTGCTTGACCCTACGAGGGATGAGCATGACTCAGCTCTCCGTCTTCTCTGCAGAAGCCGGGGCCTCGGCCGACGCGGTGGCGTCAGCTGCGGCGCGGCCGGCCTCGGTGCTCGTCGCGGTGGTGCCACTGGCACCGGAGCGGCGGGCCCGGTTCGGACGCTCGCCACGGTCGCGGCGCGGGGCGCGGTCAGCACCCTGGGCCGGGGCCGCGTCGAGTGCGCGCTTGGCCGAGATGCCACCGACGATGTCGCCCTTGTAGATCCACACCTTCACGCCGATGCGGCCGAACGTGGTGCGGGCCTCGAAGAAGCCGTAGTCGATGTTGGCGCGGAGCGTGTGCAGCGGCACGCGGCCGTCGCGGTAGTGCTCCGAGCGGGACATCTCGGCGCCGCCGAGGCGACCGCCGCACTGCACGCGGATGCCCTTGACCTGCGGCGAACGCATGGCCGACTGGATGGCCTTGCGCATCGCGCGGCGGAAGGCGACGCGGTTGGACAGCTGCTCGGCGACACCCTGTGCCACGAGCTGCGCGTCCGACTCCGGGCTCTTCACCTCGAGGATGTTGAGCTGGACCTGCTTCTTGGTGAGCTTCTCCAGCTCACCGCGGATGCGGTCCGCCTCGGCACCACGACGGCCGATGACGATGCCCGGACGGGCGGTGTGGATGTCGACGCGCACCCGGTCACGGGTCCGCTCGATCTCCACCTTGGAGATGCCGGCACGCTCCATGCCCTTGCTGAGCAGGCGGCGGATCTTGACGTCCTCCGCCACGTACTCGGCGTACTGCTTGTCGGCGTACCAGCGGGACTTCCAGTCGGTGGTGATCCCCAGCCGGAAGCCGTGCGGGTTGATCTTCTGGCCCACTACCGCGTTCCCTTCGCGCTGGTCTTCTTGGGACGAGACTCCACCTCGATGGTGATGTGGCTCGTCCGCTTGCGGATCCGGTACGCGCGGCCCTGGGCACGCGGGCGGAAACGCTTGAGGGTCGGACCCTCGTCCACGTAGGCCACGGACACCCAGAGGGTGCTCGGGTCCAGGGACAGGTTGTTCTCGGCGTTGGCCATGGCGCTGGCGAGCACCTTCGCGACCGGCTCAGAGGCGGCCTGGGGCGCGAACTGGAGCACGGCCAGGGCCTCGCTGGCGTTACGACCCTTGATGAGCTCGATGACGCGACGCACCTTCATGGGGGTGTCGCGAACGTAACGAGCCCGAGCCACGGCGCGCGGAAACTCCTGCGCCTCAGCGTCCTTACGGGCGTTCATCGCTGCTTTTCCCTTGCTCTTCTCAGTTCGACGCCTAGCGGCGACGAGACTTCCGGTCGTCCTTGATGTGACCCTTGAAGGTGCGGGTCGGGGCGAACTCGCCCAGCTTGTGCCCGACCATCGCCTCGGTCACGAACACCGGGACGTGCTTGCGGCCGTCGTGCACCGCGATGGTGTGACCCAGCATGTCCGGGATGATCGTGGACCGGCGGGACCACGTCTTGATGACGGTCTTCTTGCCCGCTTCGTTCTGAACGTCCACCTTCTTGAGCAGGTGGTCGTCGACGAAGGGACCCTTCTTAAGGCTGCGAGGCATCCTTCACTCCCTCCCTGCTCAGCGCTTCTTACCGGTGCGACGACGCCGGACGATGAGCTTGTCGCTTGGCTTGCGGCGGCGGGTGCGACCCTCGGGCTTACCAGCCGGGTTCACCGGGTGGCGACCACCGGAGGTCTTGCCCTCACCACCACCATGCGGGTGGTCAACGGGGTTCATGGCGACACCGCGGACGGTGGGCTTCTTGCCCTTCCACCGCATGCGGCCGGCCTTGCCCCAGTTGATGTTCTGGTGCTCCTTGTTGCCGACCTCGCCGAGCGTGGCGCGGCAGCGCACGTCCACGTTGCGGATCTCGCCGGACGGCATACGCAGCTGGGCGTACGGGCCGTCCTTCGCGACGAGCTGCACCGAGGCACCGGCGGAGCGGGCGATCTTCGCGCCGCCACCGGGGCGGAGCTCGATCGCGTGGATCACGGAACCGACCGGGATGTTGCGCAGCGGCAGGTTGTTGCCCGGCTTGATGTCGGCCTTGGGGCCGTTCTCAACCGTGTCACCCTGCTTGAGCTTCTCCGGGGCGATGATGTAGCGCTTCTCGCCGTCCGCGTAGTGCAGCAGCGCGATGCGCGCGGTGCGGTTGGGGTCGTACTCGATGTGAGCGACCTTGGCCGGCACGCCGTCCTTGTCGTTGCGACGGAAGTCGATCAAGCGGTACGCCCGCTTGTGACCGCCACCCTTGTGCCGGGTGGTGATCTTGCCCGAGGCGTTGCGGCCACCCAGCTTGTGCAGCGGGCGGATCAGCGACTTCTCCGGCGTCGACCGAGTGATCTCGGCGAAGTCGGAGACGCTCGCACCGCGACGACCGGGAGTCGTCGGCTTGTACTTGCGAATGCCCATCTCTACGCAGTCCTCGTCATCAGGCGGCAGGGCCGCCGAAGATCTCGATCGCCTTGCTGTCAGCCGACAGCGTCACGATCGCGCGCTTCGTGTCCTTGCGCTTGCCGAACCCGGTGCGGGTGCGCTTGCGCTTGCCCTGCCGGTTGATGGTGTTGACGCTGACGACCTTCACGCCGAAGACCTTCTCCACGGCGATCTTGATCTGGGTCTTGTTCGACCCCGGCGCCACCAGGAAGGTGTACTTGTTCTCCTCGAGGAGCCCGTAGGACTTCTCGGAGATCACCGGCGCGAGCAAGATGTCCCTGTGGTCGGGGATCACTTGGAACCCTCCTCGTCCACGACCGCCGCCGAGGCCTCGGCCGAGCCAGAACCCTGCTGGGCCTTGCTGGCGAGGAACACGTCGAGCGAGTCCTTGGTGAACACCACGTCGTCGTTGACGAGCACGTCGTAGGTGTTGAGCTGGTCGGGCGCGATCACGTGGACGTGCGCGAGGTTGCGCACGCTGACCCAGGCGACCTCGTCGGTGCGGTTGAGCACCACGAGAACGCGACGGGCCTGGGTGACCGACTCCAGGACCTTGCGCGCGGTCTTGGTCGACGGGGTGTCCCCGTCCACCAGGCCGGACACGACGTGGACCTGGTTCGCGCGGGCCCGGTCGGAGAGGGCGCCACGCAGAGCGGCGGCCTTCATCTTCTTGGGCGTCCGCTGCGAGTAGTCACGCGGCTGCGGGCCGTGGACGACGCCACCGCCGGCGAACTGCGGCGCACGCGTCGAACCCTGGCGGGCGCGACCGGTGCCCTTCTGGCGGTACGGCTTCTTGCCACCACCGGACACCTCGCCGCGGGTCTTCGTGGCGTGCGTGCCCTGGCGCGCGGCGGCCTGCTGGGCCACGACGACCTGGTGCAGCAGCGCGACGTTCGCCTGCGCGTCGAAAACAGCCGAGGGGAGCTCGACCGTGCCGGCGGACTTGCCGTCCGGCGTACGGATCTCAACCGTCGACATCAGGCACCACCCTTCGCGGCCGTCCGGACGAACACCAGACCACCCTTGGGACCGGGAACGGCGCCCTTGATGAGCAGAAGGCCGTTCTCCACGTCGATCTTGTGCACCTTCAGGTTCTGGGTCGTGACGCGCACGTGGCCCATGCGGCCGGCCATGCGCAGACCCTTGAAGACGCGACCCGGAGTGGCACAGCCACCGATGGAACCCGGCGAGCGGTGCTTGCGCTGGGTGCCGTGGCTGGAGCCGAGGCCCCGGAAGTTGTGGCGCTTCATGACACCCGCGGTGCCCTTGCCCTTGCTGGTGCCGGTGATGTCGACAACAGCGCCGGCCTCGAACACCTCAGCGGTGATCTCCTGGCCGACCTCGTATTCGCCGGCGTCCGCCGTGCGCAGCTCCACCAGGTGGCGACGGGGCGTGACCCCGGCCTTGGCGAAGTGCCCCGCGACGGGCTTGTTGACCTTGCGCGGGTCAATCGCGCCGGCCGCCAGCTGGACGGCGGTGTAGCCGTCCTTCTCTTCGGTGCGAACCTGGGTGACGACATTGGGCTCAGCCTTGACGACGGTCACCGGGACGACCCGGTTGTTCTCGTCGAAGACCTGAGTCATGCCGAGCTTGGTGCCCAGGATGCCCTTCATCTGCCTGTCAGACATTGGTCCGTTACTCTCCGCGCCCAACGCTTACTGGATGTTGACGTCGACACTGGCCGGCAGGTCGATGCGCATGAGCGCATCCACCGTCTTCGGCGTCGGGTCGAGGATGTCGATCAGCCGCTTGTGCGTGCGCATCTCGAAGTGCTCGCGCGAGTCCTTGTACTTGTGCGGCGAGCGGATGACGCAGTACACGTTCTTCTCAGTGGGCAGCGGCACCGGCCCGACGACCCGAGCGCCGGTGCGCGTCACGGTCTCCACGATCTTGCGCGCAGACGCGTCGATCGCTTCGTGGTCGTAGGCCTTGAGCCGGATGCGGATCTTTTGTCCCGCCATGATGGCTTGCCGTTCCTCTGCTTCTCGTTACCGCTGCGGTGCGGTGCCTCGGATGAGGCCTGCTACAGCCTCTTGGCGCGCTCCGCCCCTGTTGAAGTGTCATGGTGCCCGGTCCACGCGGTCGGGCGTGTCGCGCCCGGTGCGCATACCGGTCCCACTCAAGGTCTCCCCGGTGGGATTGGGCCTACCACAGCCCTTGCACCCTGATGCCCATCTCCGCAAGGAGGCGTTCACTAACAGGGCGCGGACGCTCGATCGAAAGACTCGAACACGCCGTGAAGCGCGCTCGGCCTTCATCGAGCAACCCGTCAAGGATGCCACACGGGCGTGAGGCGCTCCAAATCGGGGTGGGTGTCTTGGAGGCAGATCACGTCTGGATCTTGGCCGGTGAGCCGCCCTGTCCGTCGCGTGTGGACTGACGGGCGGACCCGTTTGCGTTGCCCGGCAACAAGTCTCCGCGGCGAGCCTGCCAGAGCGCGCCTGCGAACAAATCCGGCGTGAGCTGACGCACACACCGGGTCGGACTACGACGAAGGCCGGGCCAACGAAGATCGTTGGCCCGGCCTCACGCCGAACTGGGTCGAGCTAGGTCACTTGATGATCTTGGTGACCGAGCCGGCGCCGACGGTGCGGCCACCCTCGCGGATCGCGAAGCGGAGGCCCTCGTCCATGGCGATCGGCTGGATGAGCTTGACGTCCATACCGGTGGTGTCACCCGGCATGACCATCTCGGTGCCCTCGGGCAGCGTCACAACGCCGGTCACGTCCGTCGTGCGGAAGTAGAACTGCGGACGGTAGTTGTTGAAGAACGGCGTGTGGCGGCCACCCTCGTCCTTCGACAGGATGTAGACCTGCGCGGTGAACTCGGTGTGCGGGGTCGTGGTGCCCGGCTTGACGATGACCATGCCGCGCTCCACCTCCTCGCGCTTGATGCCGCGGAGCAGCAGCGCGGCGTTGTCGCCCGCGCGGCCCTCGTCGAGGAACTTCTTGAACATTTCGATCGAGGTGACCGTCGTCTTCTTCGACGTCTCCTTGATACCAACGATCTCGATTTCCGAGTTGACGTTGATGATGCCGCGCTCGATGCGACCGGTCACCACGGTGCCGCGGCCGGTGATCGTGAAGACGTCCTCGACGGGCATGAGGAACGGCTTCTCGGTGTCGCGCTCCGGCTCCGGGATCGCCGTGTCAACGGCGGCCATGAGCTCGAGGACGGACTTGCCCCACTGCTCGTCGCCCTCGAGCGCCTTCAGCGCCGAGACGCGCACGACCGGCAGGTCGTCGCCCGGGAACTCGTACTCGGAGAGCAGCTCGCGGACCTCGAGCTCGACGAGCTCCAGGATCTCCTCGTCGTCCACCATGTCGGCCTTGTTCAGGGCGACAACGATGTAGGGGACGCCGACCTGGCGGGCCAGGAGGACGTGCTCCTTCGTCTGCGGCATGGGACCGTCGGTCGCCGCCACAACGAGGATGGCGCCGTCCATCTGCGCCGCACCCGTGATCATGTTCTTGATGTAGTCGGCGTGCCCGGGGCAGTCGACGTGCGCGTAGTGACGGTTCTCCGTCTGGTACTCGATGTGCGCGATCGAGATCGTGATGCCGCGCTGCTTCTCTTCCGGCGCCTTGTCGATCTGGTCGAACGCGAACGAGGCGTTGACGTCCGGGTACGCGTCGTGCAGAACCTTGGAGATCGCCGCGGTCAGCGTGGTCTTGCCATGGTCGATGTGACCGATGGTGCCGATGTTGACGTGCGGCTTCGTCCGCTCGAACTTCGCCTTGGCCACTGGATTGTCCTCCTGGACTTCTTTTTGCTGGTCCGGCGGGCATCTGTGGCCACCCGCCGGACTACACGTCAGGGTCGAAAAGTGCGGACCCCAGGGATTCACCCCCGGAGAGCCCGCGATGGAACTGCGGTGCTCCGGTTGGGGAATTACTCCCCGGTCGCCTTCGCGATGATCTCCTTCGAGACGTTCGCGGGAACCTCTGCGTAGGAGTCGAACACCATCGAGTAGTTGGCACGACCCTGGGTCTTGGACCGCAGGTCACCCACGTACCCGAACATTTCCGACAGCGGAACCAGTGCCTTGACGACACGGATGCCGCTGCGCTCCTCCATGGCCTGGATCTGGCCACGGCGGGAGTTCAGGTCGCCGATCACGTCGCCCATGTACTCCTCGGGCGTCGTGACCTCGACGGCCATCAGAGGCTCGAGGATCGCGGGAGACGCCTGACGGGCGGCTTCCTTGAGGGCCATCGAACCAGCGATCTTGAACGCCATTTCCGAGGAGTCGACCTCGTGGTAGGCGCCGTCGAGCAGCGTCACCTTCACGCCGACCAGCGGGTAGCCCGCCAGCACGCCGTACTGCAGCGCGTCCTGCGCACCCGCGTCGACCGACGGGATGTACTCGCGGGGGATGCGACCACCGGTGACGGCGTTGACGAACTCGTAGAGCGCGCCGTCTTCCTTCTTCTCCAGCGGCTCGACGGTGACGAGCACCTTCGCGAACTGGCCGGAGCCACCGGTCTGCTTCTTGTGGGTGTAGGAGTACTTCTCCACCGCCTTGCGGATGGTCTCCCGGTACGCCACCTGAGGCTTGCCGATGTTGGCCTCGACCTTGAACTCGCGGCGCATGCGGTCCACCAGGATGTCCAGGTGGAGCTCGCCCATGCCGGCGATGATGGTCTGGCCCGTCTCCTGGTCGAGGTTGACCCGGAACGTCGGGTCCTCCTCGGCCAGCTTCTGGATCGCGGTGCCGAGCTTCTCCTGGTCAGCCTTCGTCTTGGGCTCGATGGCGACCTGGATGACCGGCTCGGGGAACGTCATCGACTCGAGGACGATGGGGTTCGCCGGGTCGGCGAGGGTCTCACCGGTCGTCGTGTCCTTCAGACCGATCACGGCGTAGATGTGACCGGCGATGGCCTCGGTGACCGGGTTCTCCTTGTTGGCGTGCATCTGGAAGATCTTCCCGATGCGCTCCTTGCGGTCCTTGGTCGCGTTGATGACCTGGGTGCCGGAGGCGACCTTGCCCGAGTAGACCCGGATGTAGGTCAGCTTGCCGAAGAACGGGTGCACGGCGATCTTGAACGCCAGCGCCGAGAAGGGCTCCTCGGAGGAGGCCTTGCGCGACACGACGGTCTCGCCGTCCTGCAGCGTGCCCTCGACCGGCGGGAGGTCCAGCGGCGACGGCAGGAAGTCGATGACCGCGTCGAGCATGGGCTGAACGCCCTTGTTCTTGAACGCCGAGCCACAGAGGATCGGGTACGCGGTGCCCTCGGCGACGATCTTGCGGAGGCCCGCCTTGATCTCGTCGACGGACAGGTCGCCGTTCTCGAAGTACTTCTCGGTCAGCGCGTCGTCGGTCTCGGCGACGGCCTCGAGGAGCTGCTCGCGGAACTCCTGCGCGCGCTCGACGAGATCCGCGGGGATCTCCTCGATCGCGTAGTCCTCGCCCTTCTGGACTTCGCCACGCCACGTGAGAGCGCGCATCTCGATCAGGTCGACGACGCCGATGAAGTCGCTCTCGGCACCGATCGGGATCTGGATCGGGAGGGGCTTCGCGCCAAGACGGTCGGAGATCGTCTTGATGGTGAAGTAGAAGTCAGCGCCCAGCTTGTCCATCTTGTTGACGAAGCAGATGCGCGGGACGTCGTACTTGGTCGCCTGCCGCCAGACCTGCTCGGACTGCGGCTCGACGCCTTCCTTGCCGTCGAAGACGGCAACGGCGCCGTCGAGGACGCGCAGGTTGCGCTCGACCTCGACGGTGAAGTCGACGTGGCCGGGCGTGTCGATCAGGTTGATCTGGTGGTTCTTCCAGTAGCAGGTCGTCGCGGCCGACGTGATCGTGATGCCGCGCTCCTGCTCCTGCTCCATCCAGTCCATCACGGCAGCGCCGTCGTGAACCTCGCCGATCTTGTAGCTGATCCCCGTGTAGAAGAGGATCCGCTCAGTCGTCGTGGTCTTGCCCGCGTCGATGTGCGCCATGATCCCGATGTTGCGGACCTTGGCAAGATCAGTGAGCACGTCCTGTGCCACGGGTCTTTCCCCTGTCTTGAGCTTGTCAGCTCACTAGGGCTGGGAGCGCCCGGCCTGTCGTCCAGGCCGGGCGTCACATCACCAGCGGTAGTGGGCGAAGGCCTTGTTGGACTCGGCCATCTTGTGCGTGTCCTCACGGCGCTTGACGCTCGCACCGAGACCGTTGCTCGCATCGAGCAGCTCGTTCATCAGACGCTCGACCATCGTCTTCTCACGGCGCTGCCGGGAGAAGGTGATCAGCCAACGCAGCGCCAGCGTGGTGGAGCGGCCGGGCTTGACCTCGACCGGGACCTGGTAGGTCGCGCCACCGACGCGGCGGCTCTTGACCTCGAGGGCCGGCTTGACGTTGTCGAGCGCGCGCTTCAGCGTGACGACCGGGTCGGTGCCGGTCTTCTCGCGAGCACCCTCGAGCGCTTCGTAGACGATCTTCTCGGCCACCGAGCGCTTGCCGTCGACCAGCACCTTGTTGATGAGCTGGGTCACCAGCGGCGAGCTGTAGACCGGGTCGGAGATCAGCGGCCGCCTGGGGGCCGGTCCCTTGCGGGGCATCTCAGCTCTTCTCCTTCTTCGCGCCGTAACGGCTGCGAGCCTGCTTGCGGTTCTTGACACCCTGAGTGTCGAGAGAGCCACGGATGATCTTGTAACGAACACCCGGGAGGTCCTTCACACGACCACCGCGCACGAGCACCATCGAGTGCTCCTGGAGGTTGTGACCCTCACCGGGGATGTACGCCGTGACCTCGATACCGCTGGTCAGCTTCACGCGAGCGACCTTGCGCAGTGCGGAGTTCGGCTTCTTGGGGGTGGTGGTGTAAACGCGGGTGCACACACCGCGCCGCTGCGGCGAGCCCTTGAGGGCCGCCGTCTTCTGCTTCGCCACCTTGTCCTGGCGGCCCTTGCGGACCAGCTGCTGGATCGTTGGCATTCGCCGGCTGCTTCTTCCGTCCTTGCGGGATCCCCTTGCGGTTCACCCTCGTGTTTCTTGATCCCTCTCTGCACCCGAGGTCGGGCGTGTCGCCCGCTCCCAAGGTCCGCAGGCAACAGTTCAACTGCCCCTGCGAGTGGAGGACACCGCGGCCTCACGGGCACGCGGAGCGGCCCGACATGGGTCGGGCACGAGTAGCAAAGATACCCGCCCACGTCTACCCGGGTCAAAACGGGGGTACCACCCCGCCGCCGTGCAGTAGACATGGAACCCGCTGCACACGGTACTCGGGTGACGGAGAACGCACTGTGAAGGTTCGAGCCGCCGGACTGGCCGCCGGCATGGTCGCGGTCCTCGTGCTGGCCGGGTGCGCCGGTTGTTCGGTGCAGGCGGGGGTCGGCGAGTGCGCCGCCCAGGTGGACCTGAACAGCGCCGAGGTCGGGATGACCGAAGTGGACTGTTCCACTTCTGAGGCGGTGTACCGGGTTTCGTCCCGTGAGCGGCGCACGATGTGTCCGGAGGGCGACTACCTGACGGAGTCCTCCGGCCGTTCGCGGACCAACGGCAAGACGCGGCTCTGCTACGTCCTCAACGTCTCCGAGGGCGACTGCCTGAAGCCGGTGAACCAGTACTTCTCACGGGTGCCGTGCGGCGCGGGTGTGCGCAAGGTCTCCAAGGTCGTCGACGGCAAGGCCGACCGCGCGCTGTGCGACGGCGCCGACTCCCGGACGTACTCGCAGCCGCCGAGGACGATCTGCATCACGAACTGAGCCGTTCGGCCGACACCCGATGATCACGTTGGGTAGGTTGCCCGGGTGCTCGATGACGATCAGCTAGCAACTCGTAACGCAGAGTTGCGCGGCACCCTCGACAACCTGATGCGGGAACTCAAGGACCGCACCGACGGACTGCGCGACGCCCAGGCCGCGATCGCGGCCATGTCCGGGGTGGCGTCCTCCCCCGACGGGAACGTCGTGGTGACCGTGGACTCGACGGGCGTGCTGGACGTGCTGGAGCTCGGGCCGCGGGCGTTCGAGCGCGTCACGCCGGAGCAGCTGGCGCAGACGATCACGCAGGTGACCCGGCGGGCCGCCATGAACGTGCGCGAGCAGGTCACCGCGCGCATGGCCCCGCTGACGTCGGAAGAGGGCGTCATCGACCTGCCCGACGTCGTGCCGGGGGCGCCGTCGATCAAGGACATCTTCCGCGTCGAGCAGCGCTCGGAGCCCGCCGCGCCGCCGCCACCGTCCGACGAGGACTTCGGCTCCTCGGTGCTGCGCAAGGAGTCCCGTCCGGTGCAGCGGGCGGTGTCGTCACCTGACGAGGACGAGGACTTCGGCGGCGACTCGATCATGGGCAGGGGGAACCGCTGGTGACCGGCCGCACCTACCTGGAGGCCGCGGGCGTGCGTTCGGCCGCCGCGAAGATGGCCCGCGCCGGCGAGGACATGGCGACGGACGCGGCCGCGCTGGCCCGCGGCCTCGACGCCGAGGGCCGGTGCTGGGGCGGCGACGAGGCGGGCCAGAAGTTCGCCACCGACTACGTGCCCGCGGCCGACGGCGTCCGCAAGGTGATGGCGGAGGTCGCGAAGACGTTGCAGGACATCGGGAAGAACCTCGAAGAATCCGCGAACCTGATGGAACAGCAGGACCAGTTCAACGCTCGAGGGATCAGCGGCTAGCAGTCTGGGGGATTGCTGCACATGGGCATCGAGATGCCCGCCGAGGTCCGCTGGCTCATCCCGATCGTGGTGGGTGACAGCTGGCCGGAAGGCGACGAGACGGCGTTGCAACGGCTCGGCGAGGTCTGGCAGCAGGCCGCCACCGACGTCGACGCGGCGATGCGCGAGGCGGACGACGCCGTCAAGCAGGCCATGTCCAACATGGACGGCGAGGCCGCCGAGGCGTTCCAGAAGTACTGGGAGAAGTTCGTCAAGGGCGAGGAAGCCACCCTCCCCAAGATGAAGGACGTCTCCGCGAAGCTGGCGACGGCCTGCCGCAACTGCGCGATGCAGATCGAGTACGCCAAGCTCTCGATCATCATCGCCCTGGTCCTCCTGGCCATCCAGATCGCGATGATGCTGGCGTCCGCCGTGGTGTCGTTCGGTGCCTCGACCGCCGGCATCGTCCCCGCCCAGCTCGCGACCCGCGCGGGCGTGCAGATCGTCTTCCGCCAACTCGTCCAGCAGCTGACGCAGCAGGTCGGCCGCAATCTGATCGGCAAGCTCGCGCTGCAGGTGGGCATCGAGGTCGCCACGTCCGTCGCCACCGACCTGGCGGTCCAGGGCATCCAGCTGGCCAAGGGCACCCGCGACAGCCTCGACACCTCGCTGACCCTCGACGCCGCCAAGTCGGGCCTGATCTCCGGCGTGGTCGGCGCGGGCGTGGGCGCCGGAGCGGGCAAGGCGTTCGGCGACGGCGTCGGCGACTCGATCGGCCGTTCCATCGGCCGCAACGCCGCCGAGGAAGCCGTCATCGGCGCCGGCTCGGCCCTCGCCGAGGGCGCCTTCAGCGAGGAGGGCATCCAGGCGAAGGACGTCCTGTTCGGCGCGACCTCGGGCGCCGTGAGCGGCACGGTCTCCGGCACCAAGTCGGGCATCGAGGGCATCAACGCCGACATCGACGTCCCGACGTCCGGCGACATGCCCCGCCCGAACTCCACCGACCTGCCCGGCCCGACCGCGCGCACCGACGCGGCCCCGCGGCCCGACGCTCTCCCAGGCCCGTCCACGACCACGTCCTCCGCACCGACCGCGCCGGATGCCGACCCACCGCGCCGTTCGTCCGACGCGACGAACACCTCCTACGCGGCCCCGCCGACCGAGCAGCCTGCCCACCGCGCGGCGCCGGACTCCCCCGCGCCCGCACAACAGCAGCAGGGCTTCGCCCAGTCGCAGGGCCAGTCTCCAGGCCAGCCACCGGGTCAGGCCCCGAACGCCGCGGCACCGAACTCCTCGGCACCGAACTCCTCGGCACCGAGCGCCGCGGCGGCACCTCGCGCGGCGATGCCGGCCGCTCCGCCGACGGGTGGGCCGGCGCCGTCGAGCGGTGGCGGGTACTCGCCCAGCGGTCCGTCGTCCTCGCACGGCAACGCCCACGCCACGCCAACGGCCGGCACGCCCGCCCCGGCTGCGGGCAGTCCGAACCACGGTCCGGCAGGCCCCGGCCCCGGC
Organism: Lentzea sp. NBRC 102530; assembly: GCF_030269365.1. Classification (GTDB taxonomy): domain Bacteria; phylum Actinomycetota; class Actinomycetes; order Mycobacteriales; family Pseudonocardiaceae; genus Lentzea. The sequence goes on along the minus strand of NZ_BSTF01000012.1, from coordinate 65,072 downwards.
GCGAACGCACCAGCCCCGAACCATTCGGCACCGCAGGCCGGCAATGCACCAGCCCCGAACCATTCCACGCCACCACCCGGCGGTGGACCGACCCCGAACCACTCCACGCCACCACCCGGCAGTGGACCGACCCCGAACCACTCCACGCCACCGACTGGCGGCGGACCGGTGTCGGGTGGCCCAGGTCCGGCAGGCGCGCACCACGCGTCAGGACCCGGAAGCCAGGTGCCCGCAGGCCCACCGGGCCACGGGCACACGCCCGCGAACCCCGCCGGGCCGATATCGGCCGGGCCGCACCACGGCGGCGGGCCGACGCAGGCAGGCGGGCCCGTTCCGAACCAGCACCGCGCACCCGCCGCGGACTCCGTGCATCAGGCGTCGACCGCGCCGCCGCTCGCCCCGCCGCCCCGGTTCCAGCAGGACCCGGCAGGCCCGCACCAGAACCCGGCCCTCCAGGCGCCTCCCCCGCACCAGGCACCGCAACACCAGGTGCCACCACGGCAAGCACCACAGCACCAAGCCGCGCAACGGCAGCCGCAACATCAGGCCGCCCAGCCCCACACGCCACCTCGCCACACGCCGCCGCAACACGCCCCGCAGCAGGGCCACCAGCACCGCAGCCCCCAAGCCGCCCAACACCAGGCGCCCCGATCCCAGGCGCCGCAACACCGGCAGGCACCCGCCGCCCCACCCGTCGCGGCGCCCCCTCCCACCCAGCACCCGAACCACCACGACCCGGCCCGCCACGACCACACCGGCTCGAACCCGGCTCCCCACCAGACCGGGCCCACGTCCGTGCACCACGCGCCCGACGCGGCGCCGGTCGTGCAGGCCGTCGACGCGCGCCAGGACGGGCCCGCGCCGGGTTCTGACGCGGGCGTGCCCGCCCACCTCGGGCACCTGCGCGGGATGGTCACGCACAGCCGGGCCGGGCTGTCGTTGCACCCGCGGGGGCACTTCACGACGCCGCTCGACCGGTCCGCCCAGCGGGTGGCGCCCGACCCGCAGCGGTTCACCGTGGACCTGCACGGGGCGTCGGACATCGCCAAGGTCGGCGACCACCGGCTCAGCGCCAAGGACGTCGCCGACGTCATCCGGGCCAGTGGCGGCTGGGACGGCAAGCAGCCGGTGCGGCTCATCTCGTGTCAGACCGGGACCACCAAGGACGGGTTCGCCGCGCAACTGTCGCGTGAGCTCGGAGTCGAGGTGCTCGCGCCCAGCAAAGACGCCTGGGTCGACGGCAACGGCAACGTGTTCGCCAGTTCGTCGCACGACAGCTTCAAGGCCGGGCAGCAGCACAAGCCCGGCTGGCCGCCGAACGGTGACTGGGTGACGTTCAAGCCGGACGGCACGAACGTCAAGCACGGCAGCCCGATTCCTCCCGGCCACACGCCCACGTGGGGTGACACGGCCCCCGACACCGCGCCGCATTCCCACCGCCGCAACGCGAACGACTCCGGCTGGGGCTCGTTCGGTCCCCGGGGAAGTCACAACGCGCACCTGCCGCCGCCCGGTCACGTGGTCGCGGGGCGCGACCCGCACGGCAACCCGATCTACCGGCTGGCCGAGGTGCGCCCGGTCGCGGTGGGCCTGGACGCGCAGGGACGTCCGATCGACCGGCAGGGCCGCGTCCTGGGCCCACCTCAGCAGCAGCACCCACAGCCACAGCACCAGCAGCACCAGAACCAGCGGCACCAGGACCAGGCCCGGCCGAACGAGCACGAGCCCCAGTCCGCTGCTCCCACCCAGCAGCCGCCGTTCCCGCCCACCCGGTCCCGGGCGTCCACGTACGACTTCACGCCACCGCCGCAGCAGCAGGACCTGGGCACCCCGGCGCAACGCCGCCAAGGCAACCAGGTCTTCGCCGAACGCCACGGCATCGACCTGGACTTCGCCGAGGAGTTCAACGCCGGCAAACCGCTGCGGTCGGACGGCACGTTCGCCGATCCCCTGCCGCCTGCACCGGGAATCCAGCGCCCGGAGCACTTCAGCACGCTCTGGCTGCAGGAGCAGCAGAAGCTGATGGAGGATCGGAAGCGCAAGGAGACCGAGTACGCGGGCATGGAGGGCTACGACTTCGTGCCCGGCTCGCGCCTGCTGCCGCCGGGCCTGAGCCGCGAGACCCCGGCCGAACTGCGGCAGCACCCGCTGCTGGCCATGAACCCGCACGGCCCCATGTACGCCGACACCCCCGGCAAGCAGAGCGTGATGTGGCACACCGCCACCACGCCGGCCGAAGCTCGCTCCTACCGCCGGGACGCCAACCCGCCGTGGGAGACGATGGAGCAGGGCATCCGGGTCCGCGGCACGGAGCTGGAGATGGGCGGCCACGTCGGCGGCGCCACGGAGAGCGGGTACAAGTCGGCGAGCAGGAGTCCCGAGCACGTCATGCGCCGCGAGGACCGTCCCGTCTCCGCTCGGGGCAGCAAGACCCCGACCGAGGGCCTCATCGAGGTCGGCGAAGGCGTGCGGATGAAACGCTTCTACATCACCGAGATCTACAGCAAGCACGTCATCGACGTGGATGCCACGGTCCGCGACGTCGACCGGGGCCAGTCGCGTGACAGCGGGCTGAAGGAGGGCGAGGTGCTCCACCTCGGCCACATCCGGCCCGAGCAGATCAGCCGGGTCTGGACCCAGGAGTGCTACTACGACGAGAAGGGCGAGATGCTCATGTCCCGCATCGTCGGCGAGCCCGTGACCAACCAACGCTTCCGCATGCCGGACTTCAGGTAGGACGAGCAATGAGCGAAGTACCGAAGCACCTCACTTACCTGGCTCCGTCGCCGCTTCCGCCGATCGACGACGCCCAGCGCGCCGAAGCACGGGCGAATCCCGGGCGCGGGATCACCTACTACGACCCCAACCAGCCCGCCGACGGACCGCTGAGCTCCATGAACGCCTTCGGCTGGCGCAACGTCGACGCGGACGGCAACTTCACCGGCGACGATCACCGCAACCCCGAGATCGTGCCGCACCCCGACACGGTCAAACGCATGATCACCTGCAAGCTCGACATGCTGCTGTGGCGGCTCGCCAACGGGTTCGTGCCGGTGATCGACCTCGTGCACGCCCTGTACAAGCACACGCTGAACGTCAAGGGCGACCCGCGCGGCGGCGACGAGCTGCTGCTCACCAGGGCCGGTGACACGACCGAGCTCGACGTCTGGTCGGCGGGCATGTGGATTCCGGAGGACTGCAAGCACGTCGTCGGGGTCGCCGGCGCCGACGTGATCGAGATCCTCGGCCGCGGGGCCGAGCTGACGCTGTGCTTCAACCGCGATGGCGGCCCGGCCCTGCGGGTCTCCGCGCAACTGCTGAGCGAGGCCGCCGACGCGGCCGCTCTCGACGCGATCGAACGGACGACGAAGCTGGCGCCGGTGCCCGCCGAGTTCACGACCACGGGAACCATCGGAGCGCAGTGATGAAGTCGATGATCTCCGGAGTCATGCCGTCCGGCAGCGCCCTCGTCTGGAACGGCCTGCTGCTCGAAGGCAGGCGCACGGTGGACGAGCAGCGCCAGGTCACGTACCTCGAGTTCGACGCGGGGCCAGGGCACGGCACGGTGTCGGTGCTGCCGAGCCAGGTCGAGTCGGAGTTCCGGCACCACGTGATGGCGCAGTCGCGAGGCGCCCACTACAAGTTGCTCGAGGTGCGTGACGACCAGTTCGTCGTCACCCAGCAGCTCCCGCGCACCCGGCCGGTGTGGAAGCTCGCGAGGCCGGTCGCCGAGTTCGACCGCGTCTACCGCCGCAGGGTGAACGACGGCGCCCACGTCCGCAACGAGCACCCGGTGGACCTGCTCCTGCAGCGGACGCTCCCCGTCAGGCCGCCTGACGAGATCACCGACGAGATCACCAAGTCCCTGCTCGCCGCCGCTCCCCCGCAGTGGCGCGAGATCCGGCTGCGCTGCGATGCGCTCGCCTCCCGCCAGGACCTCTCCGCGACCGTCGTCACCGAGGACGGGCAGGAGCACCACTGGCTGCCGCCGCTGATGGTCGACCAGTGGTTCGTCCGACTGCGCATCACGACCTCCGGCTACCCGCACGGTGCCTGGTTCCGCGCGGACTACGTGCTGCGGCGCGGTGAGCTGCCGCAGCTCGCGTTCGACTTCGACGCCGAGCCCGACTGGCGCTCGGTGCGCGACTCCAAGGAGGAGTTCGCGCGCTACGACTTCGAGGCCGAGACCGTGCACTTCCCGCGGCACCGCGACCTCATGCCCGAGTGGTACGTGGGGCTGCTCGCCGAGCTGCGCAGGAACCCGACTCCGCAGGAGCCCGTCGCCGGGGACCCGAAGCCGCCGGCGGACATGCGGCTGGCGCGCGTGTTCGACGGCTTCCGCGCGGACGGCACGCCGATCAACTACCGGGCTCCGCTGAGCATGCGAGAGATGAGCCTGGTGAGTAGCTACCTCAACGCCGGTCACGTGGTGCTGACCGGCCGCGGCCTCGCGCCCGACCTGCTCGCGGCCGGACGGCCGGAACAGGTGCCGATGGTGTTCCAGACCGACGGCCAGTGGGTCTGGTCGGCGGAGGTGGCGTACTACCTGGAGCGGTACGAACTGGCTCCCGCGCAGAACTTCCTCGCTCACATCCGCAGCCGGGGCTACCAGGTGCCGCAACGCCTGCCGTCGATCACGAGGAGCCGTGCGCTGGCCGCCGCGACCGGCGCCCCGGAACCGTTGCCGGGCTTCGACGGCGAGTGGGGCGGAGCGATGGACTGGTTCGTCGCGTCGCTCAGCCGGTTCCAGATCAGCGACGACCGCGTGTCGGTGGGCCAGGACCGTGAGAAGGCGCTGTGCCTCGTCCGCGCCGGCGACCGGTTCGCCGTGTACTGGCTGAACCAGGGCGAACGGCAGATGTACGCGGAGTTCGACACGCCGCTGGAGGCGGTCACGTACGTCTCCGGCTACCTGGCGATGTTCGGCGACCACATGCGGGCCTGATTCACTGTGCGCGTGGACGACCTGATCGCGGCGATGGCCTCGCTGACCGGCTCTTCCGCCGACCCGGAGGTGCTCGGCGGCGACCGCGGCGACGTCGTCGTGGTGCGCGTCGGCGACGTGGTGGCCAAGGCGCTGCCCGCGGACACCGACCTGGTGGCGCTGGGACAACGGCTGGAGATCGCGGCGGCGCACCCCGAGCTGTTCGTGCCGCCGCTGGCTCCAGTGCGGTTCGTGGACGACCGGCCCGTCACGGTGTGGCCGTACGGGACACCGGTGAGCCAGGCCGATCCGGACGGGGCGCCGTGGGAGGAGAGCGCGGCACTGCTGGCGAAGCTGCACTCGTTGCCGGCGTGGGGCCCGGTGGCCGGAACGCCGGAACGGATTGTGCGCGCAATTCGGGCATTGCCACCGGACCTGCCGCATGCCGATGTCGTGCTGCGCGCGTATGAAGTCTTGCCGCCGTTGGACATGAACGGCCGTGCGTTGATCCACGGCGATTGGCATCTCGGACAGCTCGTTCACCGGGGTTCGTGGCGACTCATCGACGTGGACGACGTCGGGGTCGGCGACCCGGTCTGGGACCTGGCCCGACCTGCGGCTCTGTTCGCCGCCGGGGTGCTTCCCGATGATCTTTGGGCGCGGTTCATGGGTGCCTACCGTGAAACGGGAGGTGTGGCTCTGCCGACATCGGAATGGGAAGCACTCAACATCCCGGCTCAGGCGTACGTTGTGCAGATGGCAGCGCGGGCTCTCATGTCCGGGTTGCAGGCAGTGGAACCGCTGGTTGAAGCCTGTCGTCGGATCGTCGCGACGCACGAGAGCAGTGACCGCGGCTAATATCGTATTTGTCCGGTCCCACCGCAGGAGGCTCACCACGATGCAGTGTCCCAAGTGTCATGCGAACATGCGCACGTTCGACCGCATGGGCGTCCACATCGAGCAGTGCGACGGCTGCCGCGGGGTCTTCCTCGACTACGGCGAGCTCGAGTCCATCACGCGCCTCGAGGCCCAGATGCAGGCGCCGCCGCCCGTGGCCGCTCCCCCGCCCGCGGCGTACCCGGCGCCGGCGCAGCCCGCCTGGGGTGCCCAGCCGCAGCAGATCCACCACCACCACGGCGGTCACGGCGGCTACGGCTACGGCCACCGCAAGCACCGTGGCCTCGGCGGCCTGTTCTTCTCCTCCTGATGTGACGCGACGGCCCCGGATCCCTGCTCCGGGGCCGTTGACGACTACCGAAAAACAGGTGGATAATCGGTAGTCAACGGGAGGAGTAGCCATGTCCGTCGCGACCGAGGCCGCCCAGATCCGCGACCTCTTCGACACGATCGAAGAACTGGAAGCCGTCGCGTCGTCCCTGTCGGAGGACGACGAACGCCGTGCGCGCCTCGACGGCGTGGTGGCCAAGACCCTCCGCCAGGCCCCGCCGGTACGTCCCGTGGTGGCAGGCGAACTCCTCGACCTCACCGAGAAGACCGTGAAGGCCTGGGCCCGTGAGGGCGTACTGGCCATCCACAGCCGAGAACCCCGGATGCTCCTCGACACCGTGCGCCTGCACGAGGTCCTCCACCTGGTCTCCGACCTCCGCCGCGCCGGCAAGACCCGCGCGCTCCTCGACGAGGTCCACCGCCGCCTGAGCGACCAGTCCCTGCTGGACCGCACCGACCTCGCCACCTCCCTCGACGAGATGCGCAGCGGCAAGGGACGCGTGGTCCGCCCGATTTGATCGAGGTCGTCGAAACCCCCACGGCTCACGCCCAGGCGAACGGCCTGCGCGGCCGAGCCCGCGTGGCCTACGAACGCTTCCTGGACGAACTGGCCCACTCGGGCTGCGCGGCCCTCGGCTACCGCGTGACCGGCCCCGAACCGTTGCCCCGCCTGTGCGTGAAGCACCTGCGCGGCGCCGACCGCGTCGTGGTCGCGTTCCCCTCCCCCGAAGTCGTGTGGGTGCTCCTGGTGGGCCCGCACGACGACGACCCGGGCCTGGACCTGTACGAGGCGCTGTACGAGATGGCGGGCGTGCGTCCGCGCATGTCGGAGAAGCGCACCAAACCGCGTTGCTGCACCGACGAGTCCGGTGTTCCGCCGCTCGTCGACGAGCACCTGGTGGACGACCTGGTGATCAGGGCCAGGGCGCTGGCACGGGCCCGCCGCCGCTAGCGCCGGTCCAGCACGAACCCGTCGGCGACGGGGTCGTAGTGCAGGTAGGGCTCCTGCGCCGGGTCGAGGCCCTCGAACGCCAGCGCGACCGGCTTCGCCCAGACCTGCCCCAACTCCCGCAGGAACGCCGACAGCAGGTCGAGTCGCTGCTGCCCCTGCAGCTCCCCGACGTGAACGTCGAAGACGACCTCGTCGGGGACCTCGAAGAAGTTCACGAAGAACCCCTCGGCGGGCGACACGAGCAGCGTCCCCTCCCCTTCCCGGGCGGACCAGGCGCGGGCCTTCACCAAGTCAGCCACCGCCTGCCACGCACCAGGCACGACCCCGATGACGCACCCGTCGTGCAACGCGCCGTGGTCCGGGTCCAACCACTCGCTGACGTCACTCCACCGCAGGTCACGCATGCCTTCATGGAATCAGGCGGTCGCAACCGGGTTTCACCGACAAATTTTCTTGTCAAGGCGAGAAACGTTGTCTACGCTCGTGACACCAGACGATCGGAGACCACGATGTCCTTCCAGGCCTACCTCGACGGCGCCGAGAAGAAGACCGGCAAGACCCCGGCCGAACTGCTGGCGACCGCCGCCGAACGCGGGTACGACGGCAGCACGAAGGCCGGCGTGTTCCTGGAGTGGCTGAAGACCGACTACGACCTGGGGCGCGGGCACGGCATGGCACTGTTCCACGTGCTCAAGAACGGTCCGCAGATCAGCGACAAGCACGTGGGCACGACCGGAACCCACCGCGACGAGTCGACGACACTGCGCCTGGACGGCATCGCGAACCGCTAGCTTCCCGCGCCAGAAATCCGGCACCCAAGCCGTTCTACGCCCGTTCACAAGGCACGCTGGCCCCCGCGTGCGGTGCGGACACGCGTGTTGTGGCGGGACACGCCGGGGAGGCTGGGGCACGCAGTCAGCGGATTCCTCGGGCAAGACGCCAGCGGTACGCCGTCGGCATCGCCGTGTCCGCCTGGCCCTGATACGCCGAACGGCCCCGGAGCCGAGGCTCCGGGGCCGTTCTACAAGACAACCGACTAGCGGTAGTCGCGACCGAAGTCGTAGTCGTCCAGCGGCACCGCAGCGCCAGTGCCCGTGCCGAAGACGTCGGGGGTGTAGTACCCGTCGTCGTACGAGGGGATCGCGTACGCCGCGGCGCGCGCTTCCTCGGTCGGCTGGACCTGGATGTTGCGGTAGCGGTTGATGCCCGTACCAGCCGGGATCAACTTACCGATGATGACGTTCTCCTTCAGACCGATGAGCTTGTCCGAACGCCCGTTGATGGCGGCGTCGGTCAGCACACGGGTGGTCTCCTGGAACGACGCGGCGGACAGCCACGAGTCCGTCGCCAGCGAGGCCTTCGTGATACCCATCAGCACCGGACGTCCGGCCGCCGGCTCGCCACCCTCGGCGACGACGGCGCGGTTGCCCGACTCGAAGTCCGCGCGCTCGACCAGCGAGCCCGGGAGGAACTCCGTCGCACCCGAGTCGATGATCGTGACCCGGCGGAGCATCTGCCGGACGATGACCTCGATGTGCTTGTCGTGGATGGCCACACCCTGGGCGCGGTACACCTTCTGGACTTCCTGCACGAGGTGCAGCTGCGCCTCGCGCGGGCCCATGACACGCAGGACCTCGTGCGGGTCGGGGGTACCTTCCAGCAGCTGCTGGCCGACGGCCACGTGGTCGCCGTCCTGCAGCGGGCCGGTCGCCGTGTTGGCGAGACGCTGACGCTTCGACAGCTTCTCGAACACGATCTCCTCGGAACCGTCGTCCGGGATCAGCGTGATCTTCCAGAAGCGGTCGCCGTCCTCGATGCGGACGCGGCCGTCGACGTCGGCGATCGGCGCCTTGCCCTTCGGGACGCGGGCCTCGAAGAGCTCCTGGACACGGGGCAGACCGGTCGTGATGTCGTCACCGGCCACACCACCCTGGTGGAACGTACGCATCGTCAGCTGCGTACCGGGCTCACCGATCGACTGGGCGGCGACGATGCCGACGGCCTCGCCGACGTCGACCAGCTGGCCGGTGGCCATCGAGCGGCCGTAGCAGGACGCGCACACACCGACCGGGGACTCGCAGGTCAGCACGGAGCGGACCTTGACGCGGACCACGCCGGCCTCGACCAGCGACGCGAGCGCCGGGTCGCCGAGGTCGTCACCGCGGTTGAGCACCAGGTTGCCGGACGCGTCGAGGATGTCGTCCGCGACGGTGCGGGCGTAGACCGACGTCTGCGCGAACTCGTGCAGGCCGACCTTGTCACCCAGCTGCTCGCCGACGGTCATCTGGACACCACGGGTGGTGCCGCAGTCGACCTCGCGGATGATGACGTCCTGCGAGACGTCCACCAGACGACGGGTCAGGTAACCCGAGTCGGCGGTACGGAGCGCGGTGTCGGCCAGACCCTTGCGGGCACCGTGCGTCGCGATGAAGTACTCGAGCACCGACAAGCCCTCGCGGAACGAGTTCTTGATCGGACGCGGGATGTACTCACCCTTCGGGTTGGTCACCAGACCACGCATACCCGCGAGCGAACGGACCTGCGTCATGTTGCCGGCGGCGCCGGACTGGACGATGACGCGGATCGAGTTGTCCTCGGGGAAGTTGTCTTCCATGATCTCGTGGACCTGCTCGGTGGCCTTCGTCCACACCTTGACCAGCTCGGAGTTGCGCTCCTCGTGGGAGAGCTGACCGCGCTGGTAGCGCTTCTCGACGGCGTCCGCGAGGCGCTCGTGCTCGTCGAGGATGCCCTGCTTCGCCTGCGGGACGAGGACGTCCGAGATCGCGACCGTGACACCGGAGCGGGTGGCCCAGTGGAAACCGGCGTCCTTCAGCTTGTCCAGCGTCCGGGCGACGGTGACCATCGGGTAGCGCTCGGCCAGGTCGTTGATGATCACGGCCTGCCGCTTCTTGGGCATGACCTCGTTGATGAAGGCGTAGTCCTGCGGCAGGATCTCGTTGAACAGCACGCGACCCAGCGTGGTCTCCGCGAGCCACGGCTGACCGGGCTCCCAGCCCTCGGGCTCCTGGCCCTTCGGCGGGTTCTTGTCGGAGACGCGGATCTTCACCATCGCCTGCAGGCCCAGGACCTTGCGGTCGAACGCCATGAGCGCCTCGGCCGGCGACGAGTAGAAGTGGCCCTCGCCGATGTCGTCCTTCTTGTGGCGGGTCAGGTGGTACAGACCCGTCACCATGTCCAGGCGCGGCATGGCCAGCGGCTTGCCGGACGCCGGGGACAGGATGTTGTTCGACGACAGCATCAGGACGCGGGCCTCGGCCTGCGCCTCGGCGGACAGCGGCAGGTGGACTGCCATCTGGTCACCGTCGAAGTCGGCGTTGAACGCTTCACAGACCAGCGGGTGCAGCTGGATGGCCTTGCCCTCGACCAGCTGCGGCTCGAAGGCCTGGATGCCGAGGCGGTGCAGCGTGGGTGCGCGGTTGAGCAGCACCGGGTGCTCGGTGATGACCTCTTCCAGCACGTCCCACACGGCCGGGCGCGCACGCTCGACCATCCGCTTGGCGGACTTGATGTTCTGCGCGTGGTTGAGGTCCACGAGCCGCTTCATCACGAACGGCTTGAACAGCTCCAGGGCCATCTGCTTGGGCAGACCGCACTGGTGCAGCTTGAGCTGCGGGCCGACCACGATGACCGAACGGCCGGAGTAGTCGACGCGCTTGCCGAGCAGGTTCTGGCGGAACCGGCCCTGCTTGCCCTTGAGCAGGTCGGACAGCGACTTCAGCGGGCGGTTACCGGGACCGGTGACCGGGCGGCCGCGGCGGCCGTTGTCGAACAGCGCGTCGACGGCCTCCTGCAGCATCCGCTTCTCGTTGTTGACGATGATCTCGGGCGCGCCGAGGTCGATCAGTCGCTTGAGGCGGTTGTTGCGGTTGATCACGCGGCGGTACAGGTCGTTCAGGTCGGACGTCGCGAAACGGCCACCGTCGAGCTGCACCATCGGGCGCAGGTCCGGCGGGATGACCGGGACGCAGTCCAGCACCATGCCCTGCGGGTTGTTGCGGGTCGCCTGGAAGGCGGCAACGACCTTGAGGCGCTTGAGCGCACGTAGCTTCTTCTGGCCCTTGCCGCTGCGGATCGTCTCGCGCAGGACCTCGGCCTCGGCGTCGACGTCGTAGTCACCCAGGAGCTTCTGGATGGCCTCCGCGCCCATGGCACCGGTGAAGTAGTCGCCGTAGCGGTCGTACAGCTCGCGGTAGAGCAGCTCGTCCGCGATCAGCTGAGCGCGCTCGAGCTTGGTGAACGTGGACCAGATCTCGTCGAGGCGGTCCAGCTCGCGCTGGGCGCGGTCGCGGAGCTGGCGCATCTCACGTTCGCCACCCTCCTTGACCTTGCGGCGCACGTCGGACTTGGCGCCCTCGGCCTCGAGCTCGGCCAGGTCGGCCTCGAGCTTCTGGGCGCGGGCCTCCACGTCGGCGTCGCGACGGTTCTCGACGCGCTTGCGCTCGACCTGCATCTCGCTCTCGAGCGTCGGCAGGTCGTTGTGGCGCAGCTCGGCGTTCACGCCCACGATGACGTAGGCGGCGAAGTAGATGATCTTCTCAAGGTCCTTGGGGGCCAGGTCGAGCAGGTAGCCCAACCGGCTGGGGACGCCCTTGAAGTACCAGATGTGCGTGACCGGAGCGGCGAGCTCGATGTGGCCCATGCGCTCACGACGCACCTTCGCACGGGTCACCTCGACGCCGCAGCGCTCACAGATGATGCCCTTGAAGCGCACGCGCTTGTACTTGCCGCAGTAGCACTCCCAGTCCCGGGTGGGACCGAAGATCTTCTCGCAGAACAAGCCGTCCTTCTCGGGCTTGAGCGTGCGGTAGTTGATGGTCTCGGGCTTCTTGACCTCGCCAAAAGACCACTGGCGGATGTCGTCCGCGGTCGCGAGACCGATGCGGAGCTCATCGAAGAAGTTGACGTCGAGCACGTCTACTCTCTTCCCCTTTTTAGATCGGTGGCAAAGGAGCTGGTCGGAGGGCCGGAGGAGGGCGACGCGGGAGGCATCGCCCTCCCCCGACCGGCGAGGTGACTAGTTGACGACGTCGTCCACGGAGGGCGACTCGGACCTCGACAGGTTGATGCCGAGGTTCGCGGCCGCGCGCTCCAGGTCCTCGTCGTCGCCGTCGCGCATCTCGATCGCGGCACCGTCCGAAGACAGGACCTCGACGTTGAGGCAGAGCGACTGCAGCTCCTTGAGCAGCACCTTGAAGGACTCCGGGATACCGGGTTCCGGGATGTTCTCGCCCTTGACGATGGCCTCGTAGACCTTCACGCGGCCGAGCACGTCGTCGGACTTGATGGTGAGCAGTTCCTGCAGGGTGTATGCGGCGCCGTACGCCTGCATCGCCCAGCACTCCATCTCACCGAAGCGCTGACCACCGAACTGCGCCTTACCACCCAGCGGCTGCTGCGTGATCATCGAGTACGGGCCGGTCGAACGCGCGTGGATCTTGTCGTCCACCAGGTGCAGCAGCTTCAGGATGTACATGTAGCCGACCGACACCGGGAACGGGTACGGCTCGCCGGAGCGACCGTCGAAGAGCTGCGCCTTGCCGTTCTCCTTGACCATCCGCTCACCGTCGCGGTTCGGGATGGTGGAGCCCAGCAGGCCCGTGATCTCTTCTTCCTTCGCACCGTCGAACACCGGGGTGGCGGTCTTGGTGCCGGGGTCGACGTCGTACAGCTCTTCCGGCAGGTTCTTCGCCCAGTCCGGGTCGCCGTTGACGCTCCAGCCCTGCTTGGCGATCCACCCGAGGTGGGTCTCCAGCACCTGGCCGATGTTCATACGACGCGGCACACCGTGGGTGTTCAGGATGATGTCGACCGGCGTGCCGTCCTCGAGGAACGGCATGTCCTCCGCGGGGAGGATCTTGCCGATGACGCCCTTGTTGCCGTGGCGGCCGGCGAGCTTGTCACCGTCCTGGATCTTGCGCTTCTGGGCCACGTAGACGCGGACGAGCTCGTTGACGCCCGGAGGCAGCTCGTCGTCGTCCTCACGGCTGAAGACGCGGATGCCGATGACCTTGCCGTACTCGCCGTGCGGCACCTTGAGCGAGGTGTCGCGGACCTCGCGCGCCTTCTCACCGAAGATCGCGCGGAGCAGGCGCTCCTCGGGCGTCAGCTCGGTCTCGCCCTTGGGCGTGACCTTGCCGACGAGGATGTCGCCCGGCTGCACCTCGGCACCGATGCGGATGATGCCGCGCTCGTCGAGGTCGGCCAGGACCTCCTCGGAGACGTTCGGGATGTCCCGGGTGATCTCCTCGGCGCCGAGCTTCGTGTCGCGGGCGTCGATCTCGTGCTCCTCGATGTGGATCGAGGTGAGAACGTCGTCCTGCACGAGGCGCTGCGACAGGATGATCGCGTCCTCGTAGTTGTGGCCTTCCCACGGCATGATCGCCACGAGCAGGTTCTTGCCGAGCGCCATCTCACCGTTCTCGGTGCACGGCCCGTCGGCCAGGACCTGGCCCTCCTGCACCCGGTCGCCCTCGTTCACGATGGGCTTCTGGTTGATGCAGGTGCCCTGGTTCGAGCGGCGGAACTTGTGCAGCGCGTAGGTGTTGCGCGCACCGTCGTCGGCCATGACGGTGATGTAGTCGGCGGAGACCTCCTCGACGACACCCGTCTTCTTCGCGACGACGACGTCACCGGCGTCCACCGCGGCGCGCAGCTCCATGCCGGTGCCGACGAGCGGCGACTCGGAGCGGAGCAGCGGCACGGCCTGACGCTGCATGTTCGCACCCATCAGGGCGCGGTTCGCGTCGTCGTGCTCGAGGAACGGGATCATGGCCGTCGCGGCCGACACCATCTGGCGCGGCGAGACGTCCATGTAGTCGACGTCGGTCGGGTCGATGAACTCGACCTCGCCGCCCTTCTTGCGGACCAGGACGCGGTCGTCGGTGAAGTTGCCCTCGTCGTCGGTCGGCGAGTTCGCCTGCGCCTTGACGAAGCGGTCTTCCTCGTCCGCGGTCAGGTAGTCGATCTGGTCGGTGACCCGGCCGTCGGTGACCTTGCGGTACGGCGTCTCGATGAAGCCGAACGGGTTGACCCGCGCGTAGCTCGAGAGCGAGCCGATCAGACCGATGTTCGGGCCTTCCGGCGTCTCGATCGGGCACATGCGGCCGTAGTGCGACGGGTGGACGTCGCGGACCTCCATGCCGGCGCGCTCACGGGACAGACCGCCCGGACCCAGCGCCGACAGGCGGCGCTTGTGGGTCAGACCCGCGAGCGGGTTGGTCTGGTCCATGAACTGCGAGAGCTGCGAGGTGCCGAAGAACTCCTTGATCGCCGCCACGACGGGACGGATGTTGATCAGGGTCTGCGGCGTGATGGCCTCGACGTCCTGCGTGGTCATGCGCTCGCGGACGACGCGCTCCATGCGGGACAGACCGACGCGGATCTGGTTCTGGATCAGCTCGCCGACCGTGCGCAGACGACGGTTGCCGAAGTGGTCGATGTCGTCGACCTCGACGGGCACGTCGCCGCCGGCGGCAGCGTCCATGAGGGTCTCACCCGCGTGCAGGCGAACGAGGTACTCGATCGTCGTGACGATGTCGTCCTCGGTCAGGACACCCGTGTTGATGTCGGTGTCCAGGCCCAGCTTCTTGTTGACCTTGTAACGGCCAACCTTCGCCAGGTCGTAGCGCTTGTCCTTGAAGAACAGGTTCTCCAGCAGGGCCTGCGCCGACTCCTTCGTCGGGGGCTCGCCCGGACGCAGCTTGCGGTAGATGTCGAGCAACGCCTCGTCGGTACCCGCGGTGTGGTCCTTCTCGAGCGTGGTCAGCAACGTCTCGCTGAACGCGAACCGCTCGCGAATCTGCTCCGTGCTCCAGCCCAGAGCCTTCAACAGCACCGTCACCGGCTGGCGACGCTTCCGGTCGATGCGGACACCGACGGTGTCG
Source organism: Lentzea sp. NBRC 102530 (assembly GCF_030269365.1). Lineage (GTDB taxonomy): Bacteria > Actinomycetota > Actinomycetes > Mycobacteriales > Pseudonocardiaceae > Lentzea. The sequence continues at coordinate 50,065 of NZ_BSTF01000012.1, read as the reverse complement.
CGCTTGTCGACGTCGAACTCGAGCCAAGCACCCCGGGACGGGATGATCTTGACGCTGAAGACGTCCTTGTCGGTCGTCTTGTCGACCGCGGTGTCGTAGTACACACCGGGCGAACGCACGAGCTGAGAGACCACCACGCGCTCGGTGCCGTTGATGATGAACGTGCCCTTGTTCGTCATCATCGGGAAGTCACCCATGAACACCGTCTGGCTCTTGATCTCGCCAGTGGTGTGGTTGGTGAACTCCGCCGTGACGAACAGCGGTGCCGCGTACGTCATGTCCTTGTCCTTGCACTCTTCGGTCGAGGCCTTGACCTCGTCGAAGCGCGGGTCGGAGAAGGACAGTGACATGGAGCCGGAGAAGTCCTCGATCGGCGAGATCTCGTTGAGGACCTCTTCGAGGCCGCCCGTCGGGGTCTCGTCACCGGCGTCGACGCGGCGCTGGAACCACGCCTCGTCACCGGTGAGCCATTCAAAGGACTGGATCTGCAGGTCAAGCAGGTTGGGCGTCGAAAGGGGCTCGTGAATCTTCGCGAACGAGACCCGCTTCGGCGCTCCAGGGATCCCCGACGTGGAGTTGGTCGCAGCAGTGGCCTTGGTCGCGCGAGAGATCGCCAAGATGCGTCCTTCCAGGGACAAATAGCTGGCTAGAGCGAGCTAGCACGGCTGTCAAGGGTGCGGCGATGCCCGACTAATCCACGCTCTCGGCGAAGGGCAAGCGGAAAATGGGCAGCGCAAAGGGGCAGTCTAGCCACGCGCACGGCGACTGTCGAGAGGCACCTGGAAGGACCCTCCTCTTGCTCACCGACAGAGTGACCCTGCATGAGCGCGCAGTCAAGATGTTGCGGGCCGATCCACCCTCTGGATGGAGCGCATTTTTCTCAGCTTCACCCATTTGACCTGCACAAACACGTGTGCGGCCGTTTTGGTTGGAAGTTGGCGGCTTCAAGTGAACTTACAGAGCGCCACAGGATTTCGTGTGACCGAGATCACGCGTGTCGGGGCTGGCGGAGGATGCGATTCAGGTGCTTCTGGGGCTCCTGTGACGTCCTCACAGCGGAGTTGATCTTAGGGGATGGTAACCGGCGGGTGAACACCGGGCCGGTCCAAACGACAGGGTGGCGGTAGGGGCTGGCGGAGGGCTCGGGGCAGAGGCGGGCCGTCTGTCGGGGTGGGGCCGCCTGCCGGGGGCTCCGGGGAGGGTTCGGGGTCGGGGCGGGCCACCTGCCGGGGTGAAACGCCTGCCGGGGTGGAACGCCTGCCGGGGTGGAACGCCTGCCGGGGTGAGGCGGCCGGCCGGGGGCTCCGCGGAGGGTTCGGGGCCGGGTGGGGCTCGACGCCGACGCCTGCGGGTGTCGCTGTGCGTCAGGCCGACATCGCCTCGCCTGACCTGAGCCTCGGTTCGCGCGTTGTCCACCACAACGCCGGACGTCCGCCTGCGGGTGAGCGGTCAGCAGCCCTGGAGCTGGCGGTTCTGGTCCGCGGTGGCGCCGAACATCTCCATGTTGTCGATCTTCCACCGGCCGCCGTCGTCCACCGCGCTCACGCGGAGCATGGCGGTGCCGCCGCCCGTCTGGTTGTCGGTGGTGCGGGTGGTGACCTGGTCGGCGAAGACCAGGACGGTGGCGTGGCCGTCCTTGAGGGACGAGACGGCCGAGGAGACGACTCGGACCGTCACCACCAGCTTCTGCTGGGGGGCCACCTCCTTCACCGGCCCGAAGACGGCGTTGTACTGGCAGAGGGCCTTGCCGGTGAGGAGTTCCTTCGCCGCCTTCTCGGTCGACTCGACGTCAGCGAAGTTGTAGGAGAAGGACTTCTCCACGGCCTCGCGGATCTGGCCGTTGACCTCGGAGGTGGCGCCCGCGTCGACCAGGGCCTCGTCGTAACTGACCGAGCGGGACTTGACCAGGAAGAACGTCGCCAGGCCGCCCAGCAGGAGGCCCACCACGACCAGGGCGACCGGGAGGGGCCAGTTGAACTTCGCCGGCTGCTTCGGCTCGGGGTCCTCGACGGGCTCGGCCTTCGCCGCGGCGCGGGGCGTCTTCTTCGGCGTGGGCGAGGGGTTCCAGACGACGGCTTCCGGCGCCTTCAGCTCTGCCTCTTCGGACGCCGGCTCCTGCACGTCCGGCACCTCGGGCGCGTCCGGTGCCACGGCCTCGGCTGCCTCGGCGGACCCGGCGGCGTCGACGACCTCAGCGGCCTCGATGGGCTCGATGGGCTCGACGGGCTCGACGGCCTCCACGGCCGGGGCTTCGGGCGACGACGGGGTGCGGCGGTTCAGGCCGGCCACCTTCGGGCGGCCTCCTGCCGGGGTGCTCGGGACTGGGCGGCGGCGGGGTGGGGGCACGTGCGCTCGATTCCTATCAGCTCTGGCCGGGGGTCAGACGCCTGCCCGCAGCGGGCCCAGCTGGCTCAGCTTCCAGCCGTCGTCCGTGCGGGTGAGCTTGGTCAGGTACCGGTTGATCTTGGTGACCTGCTGGCCGCCGTCCGGGGTCACGGTGCTCTCGACCACGGCGATCATGGAGGCGGTGCCCGCGCGGTCGTCCAGTTCGGTGATGGCGGCGTCGAGCACCTTCGAGGTGGTCACGGACTTGGCGTCGACCAGCTGCTTCTTGCGCGAGTCCTTGTCCTTGTCGATCTCCGCGCGCAGGTCGCCGGTGGACGAGTTCAGCCAGCGCTGGAGGTCCTCGTCCACCTTCTTGTAGTCGAGGGTCAGGAAGTTCGTGATGCCCACCTGGCCGGAGCGCAGGGCGTCGTCGCGTTCGGCGGCGAACGACGACTCGGACGAGCCGCGCGCCGAGTACCAGACGAAACCGCTGAACACGGCGAACACGAACATCACCACCGCGAAGACCACGGCGACACCTGTGAAGACCCGCACTACTTCTTCCCCTCCGAAGGCAGACCGAGCAGCTGGCCGAGTGACGTCAGCAACGGCACCTCGGGAGCCGCCTGGCCGGTGGTGGGTTCCTGGCCCGGCTGCGTCGTCGCGTTGCCGACCGGGGTGGTCGGCGTGCCGCCGTACGGCGCGTTCTGCGAGCCTCGCACCGACGTCGCCGACCCGCGCGCCAGAGCGCAGTAGGCCTGCGTGTTCAGCGGCGCGGCGGACGTGTCGCCGCCCGGCCGGATGGTCGTCCCCTCGTAGCCCACGGTGCACGGCATCGGGTCGAACACGTTCAACGCCAGGCCGAAGTGCGCGGACCCGTCGCCCGGCGCCACGGAGAACCCACCACCGACGGCGATGGGGTACGTCACCGCGATCTGCTCCAAGCCGTCACGCCTGGTCACGAGGATGTTCGAGGTGGTCAGCAGGTTCGCGAACACGACCCCGAGGTTCGGCCCGCTCTCCTTCAGCAACGCCGACACCTGCTCCGACGCCGGCGGCACCGCGACGATCAACCGCCGCAGGTCGCCGTCCGAGGCCTTGAGCTGCTCGGCGAGCAACCGCAGATCCCCGCTGAACGACCTGATCGCGCCACCGGACGCGGCCTGCGTGGCCAGCACGATCCGCCCGTCCTGCAACAGCTGCGTCGTCTGCGGCAGGTGTTCCTTGGCCGCGGCCGTGAACGCCGCCGTGTTGTCGATCAGCACCTGCAGGTCGCCACCGGTCCCGGAGAACGCCGTGTGCAGCTCGTCCACGACGGTCCGCAACGAGTCCGTCGGCACCGAGGAGGCGAAAGCGTCCAAATTGGACAGCAACCCGTCCACGGGAGGCGGCGTGCGCGTGGCCGACCGCGGGATCACCGAGCCGGCTTCCAGGTACGGACCGTCGTCGGACTTCGGCCGCAGGTCGACGTACTGCTCACCCACCGCCGACCGGTTCGCCACCACGGCTTCCAGCGAAGAAGGCACCCGCGGCGCGTCCGCGTCCAGTTCCAGGTCGACCTCGATGCCGTCGCCCATCAGCCGCAACTGCCCGACGCGCCCGATCGTCACGCCGCGGTACGTCACCTCGGCGTTGGTGAAGATGCCGCCCGAATCGGCGAGCTGCATCGTCACGACCGTCGACGACGACTTGAACAGACCGATGTAGGTGGCGCTGACGTACGACACGCCCAGCAACGCGACCAGCACGAACGCGCCGATCTTGAGCTTCGTCGACCGCAGGATCACCGGCGACCACCTCCCAGCAGGCCACCGAGCAGGTCGCCCAGGCCCGATCCGGTCCCCTGCCCGAGGTTCGGCAGCGGGATGTTCGGCATCGGCAACGGCGTCCCCTGCGACGGGATCAGCGAGTCGATCGGCGACTGCCGCGACCGCGACAGGTTGTCGAGCACCGTCCCGAGGTTCAGGTCGAGGTCGATGAACGCGTTGGTGTAGTCACCGCGGATGCCGTCCACCGCCTCGTCCGGGAACGGGTAGGTCAGCAGCAGCTCCAGCGACTTCGGCAGGTTCTGCCCCGACTCCGCGAGCTTGGTCAGCGTCGGCTGCAACGCCTTCAGGTCCGCCACGATGTCGTCCCGGCTGCGGTTCACCGTGTCCGTCGCGACGTCCGACAGCTTGTTCAACGACTGCAACAACGTCACGAGCTGCGTCCGCTGCTCGGCCAGCACCTTGAGCCCCGGCTCCAGATCGGTCAGCGCCACCGCGATCTTCTCCCGCTGCCCGGCCAGCGTCCCGGCCAGCCGGTTCATCGAGTCCAGCGCGCGGACGATCTCCGCCTTGTGCTCGTCGAGCTCCCCGACGAACGTGTTCAGGTTGCCCAGCAACGAACGGATCTCCGCCTCGTTGCCCTCCATCGCCGCGTTGAGCTCCTTGGTGATGTTCTGCAGCTGAGCCACACCACCACCGTTGAGCAACATCGACAACGCGCCGAAGACCTCTTCGACCTCGGGGTTGCGGTTGGTCTTGTCCAGCGGGATCACCGCGTTGTCGGCAAGGCGTCCAGCAGCGTCCTTGGGCTTGCCCAGCTCCACGAACTTCTCGCCGAGCAACGCCGACTGGCGCAGCTTCGCGAACGCGTTGGAAGGCAGCTGCACGTCCCCGTTGACCAGCATGGTCACCTCGGCGGTCCACCCGTCGGCCCCGAGATCGATCTTCTCGACCCGCCCGACCGGCACGTCGTTGACCTTCACGCCGGCCTGCGGCACCAGGTCCAGAACGTCCTTGAACTGCGCCTTGACCCGGTACGGGTGATCCCCGACGTCCGCGCCACCCGGCAACGGCATGTTGTAGACGCCGTCGAACCCACCGGACCCGCAGCCCGACACGAGCAGCAGCGCCGTCAACCCCACCACGAGCTTCCTCATTGGGGCACCCCCGCGAGCGGCAGGGGCAACGGCAGCTTGCCCGCGTTCAGGTCACCCAGCACCTCGGCCGGGGACTTCAGCGGAATCGCTCCGGTCAGCAACGGTTCCAGCTGCTTGCAGGTGTTCGTCAGCACCGGCGGCACGTTGTTCGGCGTCGCCTGCTGGATCAGCTTGCAGATCAGCACGATCGGCGGCTGGTTGAGCTCGTTGATGTTCGCGCGGGTGTCCAACGTCCCGGACGCCGCGTTGTAGGAGTTCTGCAGGTTGCCCAACGCCAGCGGCGCGACGTCCAGCGTCTCGGCCAGCGCGGCCCGCTGGTTCACCAGCACCTGCGTGATCGAGGCGAGCTTGTCCACGTTGGACTTGAGCACCTCGCGGTTGTCCTTGATGAACCCCTGCACCAGTCCCAGGGCCGTCGCCAGCTCGGACAACGCCGCCCCGAGATCCCCGCGTTCGTCGGCGAGCATCTTGGACACGTCCGCGAGCTGCTTGTTGAAGTCGCGCACCTGGCTGTCGTTCGCGGCCAGCATCGCGGTGAACTTCTGCAGGTTGTCGACGGTCGCGAACAGGTCCTCCTTGGACCCCGACAACGTGCGGGTGGCCTGGCCGAGGTTCTTCAGCGTGTCGTTGAGCGCCTGACCGTTGCCCTCGAGGTTCGCGGCCGCGGAGTTCAGCAGGTCCGCCAGCGCCCCGTCGGCGTTCGCCCCGTTGGGCCCCAACGCCGTCGTGAGCTTGTCCAGCGACGAGTACAGCTCGTCCAACTCGACGGGCGTCGCGGTGCGCTCGCGCGGGATCACGGCGTCGTCGGCCATCGCGGGACCGCCGGTGTAGGCGGGCGCGAGCTGCACGTACCGGTCGGAGACGACGCTCGGCGAGACCACGACGGCCTGCGCGTTCTCCGGCACCCGCACGTCGCGGTCGACGGTGAACACGACCTTCACGGTCTTGCCCTCGGGCGTGACCTCGTCGATCGTGCCGACCTTCACGCCCAGCACCCGCACGTCACCGCCGGGGTAGACGCCGACGGCCGCGGCGAAGTGCGCGGTGACCCTGCGCCCGTTCATGGCTCCGAACACCCACCAGAGCCCGGCCGTCACGACCAGCGCCAGCACGCACGCGATCGCGATGAACCGGCCGACCCTGGACTGCGCCACATCAGTCATCGCTGCACCCCCGGAGGCAGGCAGCCTTCCTCGTTGAACCCGACGACGCCGAGGTTCACCGAAGGCGGCAGCAGGCCGCAGATGTAGGTGTCGAACCACCGGCCGTTGCCCAGGGTGTTCGCGAACACCCGGTAGAACGGGGCCATCAGCGCGAGGCTGCGGTCGAGGTTCTCCTGGTTGCGCTCGAGGATCGTGGTGACCCGGCCGAGCTGCTCCAGCGCGGGCTTGAGCTGGTTCTGGTTGTCCGTCACCAACCCGCTCAGCTCGCGCGAGAGATCGCGGGTACCGGTCAGCAGCGCGCTGATCGACTCGCGGCGCTTGCGCAGCTCGCCGAGCAGCAGGTTGCCGTCCGCCAGCAGCTTCTCGAACTCGGCGTTGCGGTCGGCCAGCGTCTTGCTCAGCTGCCGCGTGTTGTCCAGCAGCTTCGCCAGCTGCTCGTCACGCGAGGAGATCGTCTTCGACAACGCCGACAGGCCGTCGAGAGCGCCCCGGACGTGCTCCGGCGAGTTCTTGAAGGTGTCGGACAGGACCGTGAAGCTGTCCGCGAGCTGCTTGGTGTCGATCTGGCCGACGGTCGTCGCGAGCCCGTTGAACGCCTCGTTCACGTCGTACGGCGCGAGCGTGCGTTCCTTCGGGATCGGGTCGCCGGGCGAGAGCGGCGCGCTGCCCTGCGGGTCGAGCGCCACGAACTTCTGGCCCAGCAACGTCTTGATGCGGATCATCGCGGTCGTGCGGTCGCCCACCCAGGCGTCCTTGACCTTGAACGTGACCCGCACGCGGTCGCCGTTGAGCTTGACCTTGGTGACCTTGCCGACCTTCACGCCGGCGACGCGGACCTCGTTGCCCGGCACCAGTCCGGCGGCCTCGCTGAAGTCCGCGGCGTACGAGGTGCCGCCGCCGACGATCGGCAGGTCGTCGGAGTAGAACGCGGCCAGCAACAGCAGCGCGATCAACGTCAGGCTGATCGCACCCGTCCTGATGGGGTTCGAGGTCTTCATCGGCGGCACCTCTGCTGGGTCACCGGCAACGCCGTGATCGGGATCGGGTCGTTGATGACCGGCGGCACGGCGACCTTGCCGCTGGCCTCGCACAGGTAGAAGTTGAACCACGAGCCGTAGGTCGCGGTCCGCGTGATCGTCTCCAGCTTGTTGGGCAGGCGCTGGAGCATCTGGTCGACCAGGACCTCGTTGTCGCCCAGCGTCTTCGAGACGATGCCGAGCTGCGCGATGTCGTTGCGCAACGGCTCACGCCCCTGCTCCAGCAGGCCCGAGGTGGCGTTCGTGAGGTCGCCCAGCGCGGTGATCGCGTCACCGATCGGCTGGCGGTCCTGCGCGAGGCCGGAGACGAGCGTCTGCAACGTGATCACGAGGTTGTTGAAGTCCTCGTCGCGCGAGTTCACGGTCTCCAGCGCGGTGTTGAGGTTGTCGACGACCTCGCCGATCACCTTGTCCTTGCTCGCCAGCGTGCTGGTCAGCGAGGCCGTGTGCTGCAGGAGGCTGTCGATCGTGCTGCCCTCGCCCTGGAGCACCTGGATGATCTCGAACGACAGCTTGTTCACGTCGTCCGGGTTCAGGGCCTGGAAGAGCGGCTTGAAGCCGTTGAACAGCACGGTCAGGTCCAGCGCGGGCTTGGTGCGCTCCACCGGGATCGTGCCGCCCTCGGGCAGCACGGCCCTGGTGTCGCCGGTGCCGGCCTCCAGTGCGATGTACCGCTGTCCCACCAGGTTGCGGTACTTGATCGTCGCGGTGACGGCCTCGGGCAGCTTGCGGTCGCCGTCGATCGAGAACTCGACCTCGGCGGTCTTGCGGTCGACGACCTTGATCCCGTCGACCTGGCCGACGCGCACACCGGCGATGCGGATGTCGTCACCCTCGTTCAACGCCGTGACGTCGGTGAACCGCGCCTTGTACTCGGTGGCGCTCGCCAGGTTCACGTTGGCGATGGTGACGGCGAGCAGCGAGGTCGCGAGGATCGTGACCACCGCGAAGGCGATCAGCTTGAGCAGCGGGGCGAGCAGTCCCTTCACTTGACGGTCACCTCCGTCCCGCGCACCAGCGGTCCGAGCAGCAGGCTCGACCAGCCGGGCATGTCCTGCGGGTCGACGCCGACGCGCGGCCCGAACAGCGCCGCGACCAGCCGGGCCTCCTCCGGGGAGTTGGCGAGGCTGCGCACGTCGGCGGACTGCGGCATGGTCGCGCCGGGCGGGATGATCCCGTCGTTCGCGACGCGGGCGGGCGGCGGCGAGCTCGACCCGTCCTGCACCGGGCCCTCCGGCGGGTACTGGGGGAAGGGATCCGGCCGCGGGATGATGTCGTAGCAGCGCGGACCGCGCTTGTCCTTGTACTCGGGCTCGTCGAGGTTCGGCTTGTACTTGCCGCGGTTCTGGGTGATCTCCAGCGTGATGTGCAGACCGGGCTTGTCGGTGCCGGCGCCGAACGCCTTGCTGATGATCGGTTCGAACTCCGCCAGGCCCTTGAGCAGGCACGGGTATTCGGGCGCGTACTTCGCGAGCAGCTCCAGCGTCGGACGGCTGGTGTCGGCGAGGCCGATGATGTTGTTCTTGTTGACCGTGACGAAGCTGGTGAGGTCCTGCGACGTCGTGGTCATCGTCCCGTACAGCGAGAGCAGGTTCTCGCGCTGGTCGACCACGGTCTTCGTCGTCGTGGTCATGTCGTTGAGCGCCTGCAGCAGGTCCGGCGCGGCGTCGGAGTAGACGTTCGCGACGTCCGCGAGCCGGGAGATGTTCTCCTTCAGCGCGGGCAGCTGCGGGTTGAGCTCACCGAGGTAGGAGTCGAGCGACACCAGGGTCTCGCCGAGCGGCTTGCCCCGGCCGTCGAGAGCCTGCGACAACGCCGTGAGGGTGGTGGCGAGCTTCTCCGGCTGGATGGCCTGCAGCACCGGCATCAGGTTGTCCAGCACGCGTTCCAGCTCGATCGCGCTGCTGGTGCGGTCCTGCTCGATGACCGCGCCGTTCGTGATCGCGGCCTGCTTCTGCTGCGGCAGCACGAGGTTCACGTACCGCTCGCCGAACAACGTCTTGGGCAGCAGGCGCGCGCTGACGTTCGACGGGATCTGCTCGACCTTGTCCGGCAGCAGCGCGAGTTCGAGCTCGGCGCCGTCCCCGCTCGTGCGGACGGCCTTCACCGAGCCGACGATCAGGCCGCGGACCTTGACGTCGCTCGCGGTCTGCAGCTGGTTGCCGATGTGGTCGGTCTTGAGCGTGACCTTCACGTAGTCGCTGAAGGCGTCCTTGTAGAGCGCCACCGTGAGCGACAGGAACATGGCGATCGCGAGGAGGAAGGCGATGCCCAGCACGCGTTTCCTCATCCGGCGATCCTCACGGTCGTAGTGGCACCCCAGATCGCGAGGCTCAGGAAGAAGTCGAGCAGCGCCGTCGTGACGATCGCGGTCCGCACCGCGCGCCCGACCGCGACACCCACACCGGCCGGACCGCCGGACGCGCGGTAGCCGTAGTAGCAGTGGGTCATGATGATCACGACCGCGAAGACCAGCACCTTGCCGAACGACCACAGCACGTCGATCGGGGGTAGGAACAGGTTGAAGTAGTGGTCGTACGTGCCCGCCGACTGCCCGTAGAACTCCACGGTGATCGTTCTGGCCGCCAGGTAGCTGGTCAGCAGGCCGATGACGTACAGCGGGATGATCGCGACGAAGCCGGCGATGATCCGGGTCGTCACCAGGAACGGCAGGCTGGGGATGCCCATGACCTCCAGCGCGTCGATCTCCTCGGAGATCCGCATGGCGCCGAGCTGGGCGGTGAAGCCGGATCCGACCGTGGCGCTGAGCGCGAGGCCCGCCACGAGTGGCGCGATCTCACGGGTGTTGAAGTACGCCGACACGAACCCGGCGAACGCACTCGTGCCGATCTGGTTGAGCGCCGTGAACCCCTGGAGACCGACCACGGTTCCGGTGAACACGCTGAGCCCGACCATCACACCGATCGTGCCGCCGATGACCGCGAGCGCTCCGCTTCCGAAGCTGACCTCGGCCAGCAGCCGCAACGTCTCCTTGGAGTACCGCTTGAGCGCGCGCGGCGTCCAGGCCAGCGCCTTGATGTAGAAGGACAGCTGGTCGCCGAACCCGTCGAGGGTGGAGAGCACCTTGTTCGCCATCAGCTCCCCTTCGCGGGCACGACCTGCAGGTAGATCGTGGTGAGGACGAAGTTGACGAAGAACAACAACAGGAACGTGATGACCACGGCCTGGTTCACCGCGTCGCCCACGCCCTTGGGCCCACCGGCCGGGTTGAGGCCCCGGTAGGCGGCCACGATGCCCGCGATGAACCCGAAGATCAGGGCCTTGAGCTCGCTGATCCACAGGTCCGGCAACTGGGCGAGAGCGCTGAAGCTCGCGAGGTACGCGCCGGGCGTGCCGTCCTGCATGACCACGTTGAAGAAGTAGCCGCCCATCACGCCGACGACGCTCACCATGCCGTTGAGGAGCACCGAGACGAGCATCGCCGCCAGCACCCGCGGCACCACGAGCCGGTGGATCGGGCTGACGCCCAGCACCTCCATGGCGTCGATCTCCTCGCGGATCTTCCTGGAGCCGAGGTCCGCGCAGATCGCACTGCCACCCGCACCGGCGATCAGCAGCGCCGTCACGATCGGGCTGGCCTGCTGGATGATCGCGAGCACGCTCGCCGCACCCGTGAACGACTGCGCGCCGATCTGCCGCGTCAGGCTGCCGAGCTGCAACGCGATGACCGCGCCGAACGGAATGGACACCAGCGCCGTCGGCAACACCGTGACGCTGACGATGAACCAGCTCTGCTGGATGAACTCCCGCAGCTGGAACGGCCGGCGGAACGTGGTCCGCACGACGTCGATCCCGAGCTGGCACAGCTTGCCGGTCTCCCGCAGCGCACCGGCACCGGGGAACGAGGCCTGCGTGGTCACAGGACACCACCCTGCCGGGGCCACGGGCTGGGCGTGGGCGCCTGCACACCGGCGTGCACGCCGTACCGCACCTGCTCCTCGGCCGTGAGGCTCGCGATGATGCCCTGCTGGGCCTCGTGGGGCAGCTGGTGGATGATCGTCATGACCCGGTCCTTGCGCCGCCGCACGGCCTCCCGGTACGGCAACCCGGGCGTCGGCTCCAACTGCGGCACGATCCCGCGCACATCCCCTTCGGGCGACCCGTCCGAGTGCCCGGCGTCCGCGTGGGCCTGCTCGGCCGCCATCGTCGCGGTGTCCTTCTCCTCGGACATGCCGATGGGCCCGAGCCGCCGCCCGTTCAGGAACTGCTCCACCACGGGCTCGTCGCTGGTCAGCAACACCTCGCGGGGCCCGAACATGACCAGTTCGCGCCGGAACAGCATGCCGAGGTTGTCCGGCACGGTCCGCGCGATGTTGATGTTGTGCGTGACGATCAGGATGGTCGCGTCGATCTGGGCGTTCAGGTCGATCAGCAACTGGCTCAGGTACGCGGTCCGGACGGGATCGAGGCCGGAGTCGGGTTCGTCGCAGAGGATGATCTCGGGGTCGAGCACCAGCGCGCGGGCCAACCCGGCCCGCTTGCGCATGCCGCCGGAGATCTCACCGGGCAACTTCTTCTCGGCCCCGACCAGGCCGACCATCTCCATCTTCTCGAGCACGATGCGCCGAACCTCGGCCTCCGTCTTGCGGGTGTGCTCCCGCAGCGGAAACGCGATGTTGTCGTACAGGTTCATCGACCCGAACAACGCGCCGTCCTGGAACAGCACGCCGAACATCTTCCGGATCTCGTACAACTTGTGCTCGGAGCACTGCACGAGATCCGTCCCGTTGATGACGATCTTCCCGCGCTCAGGCTTCAACAACCCGACCAACGACTTCAGGAACACGCTCTTGCCGGTACCGGACGGCCCGAGCATCACGCTGACCTCGCCGGGCGGGATCGTGAGCGTGACGTCCTGCCAGATGGTCTGCTTGCCGAAGGACTTGGTCAGACCCTCGACGACCACCTCGACGCCCATCCGCACCTCCGCACACACGCCCAGGGACGCCGCAGCGATCGGCGTCACACCTGGGCAACGAGTTCGTTCGCGGCAGGTTACTCACCAGTTGGCCTAATGCCGGTTGCGTTCAGATAACAGCACGCTGGGTGACCTCGCAAAACGGGCAAGCGCACGTAGACCACTGCCCTGCAACCGGGAAACTCCACCTGATTGTGAGTTGAGGCACACCCTGCAAGCGGGGCGGAGGGCAGCACGGCAGGAGGCGAGGAGCGGGGAACAGGGGCAGGCTCCCGCAGGCGTCCCCTCCGATTGAGGATCCCCCGCAACTCAACGTACCGAGCAGGTCTGACACTCCAAGCCGACCAGCCAGCCAGCTAAGCAGCCAGCCAGCTAAGGAGCCGAGAACTAAGCAGCGATGCGCTCCAGCAGTGGCTTGAGGAGACGCGAAGCCGAAGGCGAGCCCGACAGAGCGCGAGCATCGCGACGGCGCAGCCGAGCTCCAACCCCAACCGCAGTCGCCAATGCAAGGGTGACCACCGTCTTGGCTCGGCGCGCGCACTCAACCGGACAGCCGACATCGCCAGCCAACCACCTACGAAACCTGGCCTGGCGAAGCCGAAGGCGAGCCCGAACGGGCCGATCCTCATCACCTAGCCGGTTCCGCTGCTCTGGGCGATTGGGGCTTGACCTTGAGGGGCGGGATGCCACCATCTCAGACCGGCCGGGGCGCTTCCATCCCCGGCTTTTGAGGCCGATACGCATCCGCCAGAGGCTCAAGGTCAAGTCCCAATCGCACCCCGCTCATTCGAACCGACCCGCGCAAGCACCCTCGCAACCGCAGCCAACCAACAAAACCCAACCAACCGAACGCAACCGACCCCGCTGAACCAGGGACCCGGCCCCAGACACAGCAAAACGGGCGTGCACCCCCGTTGAAAGGTGCACGCCCGTCAAGGCAGATCAAACGCCAGCCCCCGAAGGGGCGAGTCTCACTTGAGCGAGATCTTGGCGCCGGCAGCCTCGAGCTTCTCCTTGGCGGCGTCGGCGACGTCCTTCGCCACGTTCTCCAGGAGCGGCTTCGGAGCGGACTCGACGAGCTCCTTGGCCTCCTTCAGGCCCAGGCCCGAGACGACCTCGCGGACGACCTTGATGACCTGGATCTTCTTGTCGCCGGCGCCCTCGAGGACGACGGTGAACTCGTCCTTCTCCTCGGCCTCGGCCGGAGCGGCACCCGCGGGGCCCGCAACGACAGCGGCGACCGGAGCCGCGGCGGTGACCTCGAAGGTCTCCTCGAACTGCTTCACGAACTCGGACAGCTCCAGGAGGGTCATCTCCTTGAAAGCGTCGAGCAGCTCTTCGGTGCTGAGCTTCGCCATGATCGGCGGTCCTTTCTAATTTCCCGCGCGAAAGCGTCGGGCGTGTCTTTGGGTGATCAGCTTTCGGCGGGAGCGTCGGCTTCGGCGGCGGGAGCCGCGGCGGCCTTCTTCTCCTGCAGGGCAGCAGCCAGGCGAGCGACCTGGGAAGCCGGGGCGTTGAACAGACCCGCGGCCTTGGCCAGGTTGCCCTTCATCGCGCCCGCGAGCTTCGCGAGCAGCACCTCACGGCTTTCGAGGTCCGCGATGGCGGTGACCTCGTCGACCGAGAGCGGGCGGCCATCCATGTAGCCGCCCTTGATGATCAGGGCCTTGTTGTCCTTCGCGAAGTCGCGGATCGCCTTGGCGGCGTCGACGGGCTCGCCCTCGACGAACGCGATGGCGGTCGGACCGGACAGAAGGCCCTCGAGGCCCTCCACACCGGCGTCCGCAGCAGCGAGCTTGACGAGAGTGTTCTTCGCGACGGTGTACTTGGTGCCCGCGCCGAGAGCGCGACGCAGCGTGGTGAGCTGCGCCATGGAGAGGCCACGGTACTCAGTGACAACCGCTGCTGAGCTGCTGCGGAACGAATCCGCGAGCTCAGCGACCGCCGTAACCTTCGTGGGCTTCGCCATGATCGCCTCCTCTCTGGGCTGGGTTAGACCGCCAGTCTGGAGAAGGTCCCGAAACAACAAAAACGCCCACGCGCACAAGCAGCACGGGGCGTCACACAGAGAAACTCTGAAGCCTCGTCCTCCCTGCGCGGGCCGCCCGTGTTGCAACGGGGCCTTCGTTCTCCTCGCGGAGAAAACCTGCGGTCTTCGGTAGAACCACGAAAAGACTACTCGACTGTGTACGGCCGCTCCAAATCGGCATGATGTGACCTGTGACCGACGAGCCCGGCAAGGACCTCGCACCCCGCCAGCCGCCTCAGCCGCCCGCGCCGCCGATGGACCCGGAGCAGCTGCGGCAGTTCCAGGAGTTCCAGCGGTTCCAGGAGTTCCAGCGCTACCAGGAGGCGACGGGCCAGTCGCCTCAAGCCCCCAAACAGCAGGGCAAGCGCTGGTGGCTCGTCGTGCTGGGCAGCCGCATCTTCTGGCGCGCCCTGTTCTTCCTGGTCGTCGTCGGCACCGCGATGTGGGCCTACGACCACTACTTCGGCGTCGACGACCCCGGCGACATCGCGCAGGGCAGCGGCGGCGTCACCGGCGTGGCCCAAGGTCCGCGGTCGCCCACGGGCCAGCAGGGCACGGTCGGCCTGTTCTACAACCACATCGGGCAGAAGAACCCCGATCTCGGCTGCCCCCTGATGGTGTACGAGCCCACCAGGGCGAAGTTCGCACAGGCGTACGGCGCGAAGGACTGCAAGGAAGCCTTCACGAAGCTGAACGCCCAGGTCACCAGCGTCGCGAAGTACGAGCAGATCAACTTCCCGCCGGAGATGATGAAGACCCCGACGAGCGACAAGATCACGGTCGACTCGTGCCTGCTGACCGTCGACGGGGGCCCGCGCCTCGGCACGTTCACGGTGGAGAAGATCAAGAACGGTTGGGTGATCACCGACTGGAGCCCCAGCACCTGTGGTTGATTGGGGTGCATGCCAAACGCACTGGGGGTGCCCAGCCCCGACAAGGTCGAGTACATGGCCGACGCCGCCTCGCTGGGTCGTGACTACAAGCACCAGATGCTCGTCTCGCTCGACCTGAAGCCCGGCCACACCGTTCTCGACGTGGGCTGCGGCCCCGGCACCGACTTACCGGTGATGGCCGACGCGGTCACCACGTCCGGCCGCGTCATCGGCATCGACGTGGACCCGAGGATGGTGGCCGCGGCCGGCAGCTTCCTGAACTTCTACCCGCAGGTCGACGTCCGCCAGGGCGACGCCCACGCGTTGCCGGTGGACGACGGCACCGCCGACCGCGCCCGGATGGACCGCGCGCTCCAGCACGTCGAGGACCCGGCGCAGGTCCTCGCCGAACTCCACCGGGCTCTGAAGCCGGGCGGTCTGCTGCGGATCGCGGAACCCGACTGGGACGCGCTGCTGGTCGACGGCGACCTCGAGATGAACAGGCGGTTCAACCGCTTCGTCTGCGCGGACATGGTCCGCAACTCCACCATCGGCCGCGAACTCCCCCGCCTGGCGAGGGACGCGGGGTTCGAGGTCGAGAACGTCACCGCGGCCACGACCGTCCTCCGCGACTTCGCCAGGGCCGACTACACGCTCGCGCTGAGCCGCAACACCGAACGGGCGATCCGCGCCGGTGCGATCGAGCGCGCGGACGGCGAACGCTGGCTCGCCGAACTCCGCGAGGGCGACTTCCTGGCGTCAGTGACGATCTTCCTGCTGGCCGCCCGCAAGCCCTTGTGACGCAACGCCGAACGACTCCACGGCGCGGGCCAGGCTCTCCTGCCCGCGCCCGGCGTCGACCTGCCGGTCCACCAGCGCCTTGACCGCGTCGAGTCCCGCGAACGGCACGCCCTGCGCCCGTGCGGCCCTGATCAGCGTGGCCAGTCCCGACTGGTTCATCGCGAGGCTCGACTCCGCGTTGTCGTAGGTCGAAGCGTCGATCTCGGCGGCGAACGTCGTCAGCGCCGGCTGGAGGTCGGTCAGCCAGGATGCGAGCAGCGGCGTGAGGTCGGCGACCCCGATCCCGTTCGCCCGCGCCAGCGCCGCCGCGTGCAGGAACCCGCCGAGCAGCCCGTACATCCCGGCCAGGATCGCCACGTCGTACCCGGACGCACGACCGGCGTCGGCGCCGAGGTAGGTCATCTTTCCCAGTAGCGTCAACGACTTCCGCTCGGCGACCTCGGCCGAGCCGCTGTAGATGATCGACGATGCGTCGGTGCCGATCGTCTGCGGCACCGCGTAAACCGCGCCGTGCAGGTACTCGGCGCCGTGCTCATCTGCCCACCGGGCCAGGTCACGAGCGTCGTCCGGCGTGCCGGAGGTGAGGTTGACCAACGCCTTCCCGCGCACGTCCACGTCACGCAGAACCTGGTGTGCCGCTTCGTGGTCGAGCAGGGCGACCACCACGAGCCCACTGGCCGCCACCGCTTCCGGCGCACTACGGGCCACGGTCGCCGCGAGCCCGGAGGCCTTCCCCGCGGAACGGTTCCAGACCGTCACCGGATGGCCGCCGCGCGAGAACGCCTCCGCCAGCGCGCGTCCCAGATTTCCCAGTCCCAGCACGGTGATCGCTTCAGCTGTCATGCCTCCAGCTTCGCCACGGGTGATCGTTCCGACCAGTGACCGGAATGACCCCTGTCACCAAATTCCTGCCATAGGCTGGAGACCATGAGCGCTGGTTCGGTGGCCCTGATCGTCCCCGGCGACTTCGGCGTCGCGGACCTGTACGAGCTGGGCATCCCGGCGGCGGTCTTCGGCACGCCGCAGCCCGACCTCGCCGACCCCTGGTACGAGTTGTGGTTGTGCGGCACCGGAAACCGCACGCGCACGACCACACCGAGCTTCACCCTCAACAGCACCCACACGCTGAACGACGTCACACGCGCAGACACCGTCATCGTGTCGTGGGTGCCGGACGAGGTCTTCGAGGAGACCGCCCCGGTCCCGCCGGATCTGGTCGAAGCACTGCGCGAAGCCCACCGCAACGGCGCGCGGATCGTCTCGGCGTGCGTGGGTGCCTACGCGTTGGCCGAAGCCGGTCTGCTGGACGGGAAACGGGCCACCGCGCACTGGATGCACACGGCGTTGCTGGCGGAGCGCTACCCGGAGATCCAGGTCGACGCGTCGCAGCTCTACGTCGACGAGGGCGACGTCCTCACCAGCGCCGGCATGAGCGCGGGCCTCGACCTCTGCCTGCACCTGGTCCGCCGCGACCTGGGCGCGCAGGTCGCGAACCAGCTCGCCCGCCGGATGATCGTCCCCGGCCACCGCCCCGGCCACCTGGGCCAGTACGTCGATCTCTCGGTCCCCGCCCACGACTCCGACGGCCTCACGCCGGTGCTCGACTGGGCTCGCGCCCGCCTCGACGAACCGCTGACGATCGAGATCCTGGCCCGCCAGGCCGCCATGAGCCCGCGGACCTTCTACCGCAGGCTGCACGCCACGACGGGCACGACGCCGTTGCAGTGGCTGCTCAACGAACGCATCACCAGGGCGCAGGTGTTGTTGGAGTCGACCGATCTGCCGATGGAGAAGATCGCGGCGCTCAGCGGTATCGGCACGGCCAACAACCTCCGCCACCACTTCCTCAAGCAGGTCGGCGAGTCCCCGACCGACTACCGGAAGCACCGGTCCTGAACAGCAGAAAGGCCCCCGGTGCGATACCGGGGGCCTTCTCAGCTAGCTACGAACCGCGGAGGCTCAGGCCTCGTCGACCAGCATGTTGCGGGTGCGGTTCGGGTCGACCGGGATGCCAGGGCCCATCGTCGTGGAGACGGTGACCTTCTTGACGTACCGGCCCTTGGCGGCGGACGGCTTGGCGCGGAGCACCTCGTCCAGCGCGGCGGCGTAGTTCTCGACCAGCTTCTCGTGGTCGAACGACACCTTGCCGATGACGAAGTGCAGGTTGGCCTGCTTGTCGACGCGGAAGTTGATCTTTCCGCCCTTGATGTCGTTGACGGCCTTGGCGACCTCGGGGGTCACGGTGCCCGTCTTCGGGTTCGGCATCAGGCCACGCGGGCCGAGGATGCGGGCGATGCGGCCGACCTTCGCCATCTGGTCGGGGGTCGCGATGGCGGCGTCGAAGTCGAGCCAGCCACCCTGGATGCGCTCGATCAGCTCGTCGGTGCCGACAGCGTCCGCACCGGCGGCCTCGGCCTCAGCGGCCTTGTCACCGGTTGCGAAGACGATCACGCGGGCGGTCTTGCCCGTACCGTGCGGCAGATTCACGGTGCCGCGGACCATCTGGTCGGCCTTGCGAGGGTCGACGCCGAGGCGAATCGCGACCTCGACGGTGGCGTCCAGCTTCACCTTGGACGTTTCCTTGGCGAGCTTGGCGGCCTCCAGCGGCGAGTACAGCCGCTCACGGTCCACCAGCTCGGCGGCGGCCTTGTAGGCCTTGCTGCGCTTCATTCCAACTGTCCTTTAGTTCAGAGATCAGTTCGTGGTTCGTGAGCCGCGCTCGGCTCTCCCACGCTTTCTTGAGAGGGTGCGATCAGCCTTCGACCGTGATGCCCATGGAACGGGCGGTGCCGGCGATGATCTTCGCGGCCTGGTCGATGTCGTTCGCGTTCAGGTCGACCATCTTGGTCTGCGCGATCTGACGCACCTGCTCCATGGTCACCTTGGCGACCTTGACGCGGTGCGGCTCGCCGCTGCCCTTGTCGACACCAGCGGCGGCGAGGATGAGTCGCGCGGCCGGAGGGGTCTTCAGCTTGAAGTCGAACGAGCGGTCTTCGTACACGGAGATCTCGACCGGCACGACCTGACCGCGCTGCGACTCGGTCGCGGCGTTGTAGGCCTTGCAGAACTCCATGATGTTGACGCCGTGCTGACCAAGCGCGGGACCGACGGGCGGCGCCGGGTTGGCGGCACCAGCCTTGATCTGCAGCTTGATGATCGCTGACAGCTTCTTCTTCTTGGGAGGCATTGTCCGTACTTCCTGTTATTGCAGTGTCCGCGCGCGGCTCTGCCAGCCGCAGCGTGGCCGATCGGTCGTCCCTCGCGGGAGACCGCTCAGATCTTGGAGACCTGGCTGAACGACAGCTCGACCGGCGTCTCCCGGCCGAAGATCGACACCAGGACCTTCAGCTTCTGGCCGTCCGCGTTGACCTCGCTGATCGTGGCGGGCAGCGTGGCGAACGGGCCGTCCATGACCGTGACCGACTCGCCGACCTCGAAGTCGACCTCGATGGTCGGCTTCGGCGCGCTGGTGGAGGCGGCCTTCTTGCCCTCGGCCGGCTTCTGCTCCTGCTGCGGCAGCAGGAACTTCAGCACCTCGTCGATCGTGAGGGGCGAGGGCTTGGAGGTGGCTCCGACGAACCCGGTCACGCCCGGCGTGTTGCGGACAGCGCTCCAGGACGCGTCGGTGAGCTCCATGCGGACCAGGATGTAGCCGGGCAGCACCTTGCGCTGCACCAGCTTGCGCTGGCCGTTCTTGATCTCGGTGACCTCTTCGGTCGGCACCTCGACCTGGAAGATGTAGTCCTCCATGTCGAGCGTGTGGATACGAGTCTCGAGGTTCGCCTTGACCTTGTTCTCGTAACCGGCGTACGAGTGCACGACGTACCAGTCGCCGGGCGCGTGGCGCAGGGCCTGACGCAGCTCTTCGGCGGGGTCGGCGATCTCTTCGTCGATCGGCGTCTCGTCGATCGCGAGGACGTCGACGTCCTCTTCGGACTCGTCGCTCTCGTCAACGCCGTCGGTGTCGATCTCGGAGTCCACAGCCTCCGACTCGACCGTCTCGTCGGCGGCGGTGTCCTCGGACACCTCGTCGTCGATGAGGTCGGTCTTCTCCTGGGCGTCAACGCCGTTGTCGGAGCTCACTGTGGATCTCGCTTCCTGGTTGCAGCGGCAGCTGTCCGGCTCAGCCGAACAACTCGAAAACAGCCGCGCCGAAGCCGAGGTCGAGAGCCCACACCAGTGCAACCATGAAGACCACGAACACGAGCACGACACCCGTGTAGGTGACCAGCTGCTTGCGGGTCGGCCAGATCACCTTGCGGAGTTCGCTGACGACCTCGCGGATGTAGCGGAAGCCCCGCCCGATCAGCGAGGGACGCTTTTCCTGTCCTTCACGGGTCTTGGTCGGGCGACCCTTCTTCGCGTCCTCGTCCGACTCCTCGGACTTGGCGACGCTCTTCTTCGACTCAGCGCTGCTGCCGTCCTTGCGGGCGGCTGGGCGAGAGGAGGCACGACGTTCACGTCGCGCCGCAGCGTTGGACGGCCGGGTCGCGCTTTCGCGCTCCTCCGGCTGGTCCTGCTCGCGGCCCTCGCTCATGCCGTCCTCCACTCCACCCATGACGCGCTTCGACAGCAGGGGCGACAGGACTTGAACCTGCAACCTGCGGTTTTGGAGACCGCTGCTCTGCCAGTTGAGCTACACCCCTTTGAGATCCCGAGTGGGGATCCCCTGGCCAAGCAGGAAGTGTACGGGAGCCTGTCCCGTCCATTCCAACCAGACCGCTCAAGCACTTGCCGAGCGGCCTGTCGCACAGCCTACCCATACGCGGGCCGAGAACACGAATCAGGGTCGTGCAACTGAAGCACGACCAAGGCCCGAATCTCGCTTGAGCACCGCAAACACCACCGGACCGGGTTGTCCGGTGGTGTTCTTGATCACAAGATCAGCTGACCCGCACGCGGGCGAAAGCGCCTGTCAACACCGACTTGCCGTCAAAAGCGGCGTTGATGTTGACCTTCACAGTTCCGTCCTCGAAGTCCTTGGTGACCTTCGCGGTGACCTCGACCAGCGCACCTTCGTCGTCGTTCGGCACCACGACGGGACGGCCGAAGCGGCAGCCGTACTCGACGATCGCGCCGGGGTCGCCGATCCACTCGGCGACGATCCGGGACGCCACGGCCATCGTCAGCATGCCGTGCGCGATGACGTCCGGGAGGCCGACCTCCTTGGCCGTCTTCTCGTTCCAGTGGATGGGGTTGAAGTCCAGCGAGGCGCCCGCGTAGCGGACGAGGTCGGCGCGCCTGAGGCGGACGGACAGCGCCGGCAGTTCGGTTCCGACTTCGACGGTCACGCGTCTTCTCCCCTCACGACGAGCATCGACTTGGCGGTGGCGACGAGCTCGCCGTCGACCGTGCTGATCTCCGTCCGCACGGTCACCATGTCGTTGCCCATGCGGGACGTGATGGAGTCGATGTGCGCCACGCTGACGAGCTGGTCCCCCGCGGTGATGGGGCGGTGGTGGGTGAAGTTCTGGTCGCCGTGCACGACGCGGCTGTAGTCGAGCTTCAGCTCCGGGTCGAACATGACCGTCTCGTTCGTCTTCATCGACACGACGATCGCGAACGTCGGCGGCGCGATGACGTCCCTGTGCCCCAACGCCTTCGCCGCGTCGGCGTCGAAGTAGGCCTGGCTGGTCGCGCCGATCGCCTCGGCGAACTCGCGGATCTTCTCGCGGCTCACGTCGTACGGCTGCGACGGCGGATAACTGCGTCCGGTGAAAGCGGGGTCGAGAGGCACCGAATGAGCCTATATGCGACGAGGCCCGCCCCACGTGTGGGACGGGCCTCGGTCGAAAGCTGCTACGCGCTCAGCGGGTTTCCTTGTGCGCGCGGTGCGTCTTGCAGTTCGGGCAGAACTTCTTGATCTCCAGGCGGTCCGGGTCGTTGCGCCGGTTCTTCCTGGTGATGTAGTTCCGGTGCTTGCACTCCTCGCACGCGAGGGTGATCTTGGGGCGTACGTCGGTTGCAGCCACGGTCCTTGCCTTCCTGAGAGCACACGAGACCCCGTCGAACCCAGTCCGGGCTTACCGTCTGGCGGGGCGGGCAGCGAGGCGCTGCCCTGGCAATGCTTCCCGGTCGACCTGCTCACCGGGGGCATGGGGGCTCGGCCCCCAAAATCATGACGGAGTGAGGAAGGTCCGCGTTCTCCGCGGACACGACCCACCCACTCACGTAGCGGTGGCCGGACTTGAACCGGCGACACAGCGATTATGAGCCGCTTGCTCTACCAACTGAGCTACACCGCTTTACACAACTCAAGCCGCAGCGCACTGCACTGCGGCCGAGTAGTGGAGCCCCTTTACGGAATCGAACCGTAGACCTTCTCCTTACCATGGAGACGCTCTGCCGACTGAGCTAAAGGGGCTTGCTCTTTCGTTCTTGCCGAGCAAGGAGAACTCTACAACACCCTGCAACCAAGAACGAAATCCGGGGGTCCCTTTAGTGGACCAGCGTGAGCACCGTCTCATCGCGAGCACCCCTGACCTGCACCGTTCGGGCGCGCAGCCACGCCTCGAAGCGGTCCTCGGACAGCGGCCGGGAGATCAGGTAGCCCTGGGCCACGTCGCAGCCCATGCCCACCAGCTGATCGCGGGCGGCGTCGTCCTCGACACCTTCGGCGACCACGACGAGTCCGAGCGAGTGCCCGAGCTCCACGATCGACCGGACCACGGCCATGTCGCCGAGGTCCGTGCCCATCCCGAGCACGAACGACTTGTCGATCTTCACCTCGTCGACCGGCAGCTGGCGCAGGTACGCGAGTGACGAGTAGCCGGTGCCGAAGTCGTCGACCGCCAGCACGACGCCGATCGCGTGCAGGCGCCGCAGCACCGGCAGCGCGCGTTCGGGGTCGGCCATGACGCCCGACTCGGTGAGTTCGAAGGTCAACAGGCCCGACGGCACGTCGTGGCGTTCCAGCGCGGCCTCGACGCGGTTCGGGAAGTCCTCGTCGCCCAGCGTCCGCACGGACAGGTTGACGGCGATCGACATCCGCAGCCCGCGGTCGAGCCAGCGGCGCACGCGTTCAAGAGCGCGGTCCATCACGAAGTCCGTGAGCACGTCCACCAGCCCGGTCGCCTCGACGGCCGGCACGAACTCGTCCGGGTCCACGCGGCCGAACTCCGGATGCGTCCAGCGCACCAGCGCTTCCGCGCCCACGACCTGACGGGACGGCAGCGCGACCTTCGGCTGGTAGTGCACCGAGATCTGGCCCGTCTCGACGGCCTGGCGGAACTGCGTCACGAGCTGGAAGCGGCGTAGGAACAGGTGGCCCATCGACGGCGCGTAGGCCTTCACCGGCGTGCCCTCGGACGTCGCGCGCACGGCCACGTCGGCCCGCTGCAGCAACACGTCGGGGTCCGGGTCCTCGGTCTCGGAGTCGGCCTTCGAGGCGTAGCCGACGACCGCGGAGGCCTCGACCGTCAGGCGGTCGACGGGGTACGGCACCGACAGGCCGGCACGCAGGCGTTCGGCGGTTTCGTGTGCGGCGGCCGCACGTTCGTCGTCGAGGTACGCGGCGAATGCGCCGCCTTCGAGCCGTGCGAGCGGCACGTCCGCACCGAGTGCGTCGCGCAGACGGCGTCCGGCGGCGACGACCATGCGGTTGCCCCAGGCCTGGCCGAGTGCGTCGGAGACGGTCGAGAGGATGTCGAGGTCGATGCGCAGCACCACGCCCCGCTGGGACTCGCGCAACGGCTCGGCGCACGCCTCGCGGAAGCCCGCGCGGTTCAGCAGGCCCGTCAGCGGGTCGTGGTAGGCGTCGTGGCGCAGGCGGGCCAGCAGGCGGCGGTTGTCGACGGCCGTCGCGAGGTGCGAGGCCAGCGTGCGCAGCAGCTGGATGTCGGCCTTGCCGAACCCGCGCCAGCGCGAGAGCCGGTCGTGGGCCTCGACGGCGCCGAGCAGCTGGGTCGCGCCGCGCAACGGGACGACCAGCGCTTCCTGCGCGTCGCGGCGCAGCAGGGCTTCGGTGACGTCCTCGGTCGCGTCGGCCACGCGGTAGTAGCGGACGTGCGTGCCGGGCAGCTGCAGGACCGGGTCCTCGCGCACGGCACGGGGGTCCGTCGCGGTCATCTCGTCGGGCAGCGGTTCGCCGGCGACGAGGGTGATCATGGCTTCCTGCGGGTCGGTGCGCAGGCGCAGCACGACCCTGTTGGCGTTGAGCTGCTCACGGATGCGCTCCGCGATGAGCTGCCACTCGTCCTCTTCGACGCCGGCGGTGAGGTCGTCGTCGGGCTGGCGCGGGCCGGTGCCGTGCTGGCCCGAGCGCGCGACGCGGAGGCTGACCTCGCTCAACGCCTCCAGGTCGCGCTGTTCGCGCAGCAGCCCGGAGTAGGCGAGGTAGGTGGCCACGATGCCCGCGAGCACCAGGACGATGAGGACGCCACCCCACTCGGTGGTGGTGACGATCTGGTAGCCGACGAGGCCGGCCGAGGTGTTCAGCAGCGCCACGACCAGCGTCTGGAGCACGAGACGCACGCTGTTGCCGGCGCGCATCGACTTGCCCATGAGGCGCAACGCGCAGAGGCCCAGCACGCTCGCGAGCAGCGGCACGGTGATGGTGCCGACGAACGCGCCGGCCCAGAACGGCCCGCCCTTGCCGAGCATGTTGTTCACGGCGGTCGCGGCCGCGAAGGCCACGGAGATCTCCATGAACATGAGGCCCGCGTTGTAGACGGCGCGGTCCAGGATCCGGCGGCCGAGCAACGTGCCCACGCCCGCGACCACGTGCGCGGCGAGCACGATCTCGAACGGTGCCACCAGCAAGCCCAGGACCAGCGGGATCTCGGTGAAGGAGATCGTCCAGGCGACGCCGCTGCGGACGTCGACGTTGATCGCGAGCTGTTCCGCCAGCAGGAAGCCGACGACGAGCAGGGGGCCGATCCAGAACAGGGAGGTGGTCTCCCTCTCCGGCAGCCAGGCCGCGACCATGCCCGCGCAGACGACGCCTGCCACCAGGAGGGTGACGGCGAACGCGCTGAACGCGCGGTTGGTCGACTTGGCCGACCAGGCGGCCGAGTCCGACACGGGGGCCGACGCTCGGTCGGACATCCAGCCTCCTCGTCGGCCTGGGTGGGGGAACCTCTAGGCGTGACTGAGGGGTCCCGCACTTGGCGATCAGGACCCCTCCAGGGGCACCAATGTACCCCGCTCGGGGGACGAAATGGCAGGTCGAGCACGTTTGGTGACGTCGATTCACCCAGACGTGGTCACACCGTGAGGTGTCCCCGGAGCACCGTCACAGCCCTCCCCGAGAGCAGTACGCGATCTTGTGCCAGGGTCGCGCGCACGAGCCCGCCACGGGGTGACGCCTGCTCCGCCAGCAGGTCAGCCCGGTTCAGCCGGGGCACCCAATAGGACGCAAGGGTGCAGTGGGCCGATCCGGTGACGGGGTCCTCCGGCACGCCGACGGCCGGGTAGAAGCAGCGGCTGACGACGTCCACATCTCCGTCACCGAGGGCCGTCACGATTACTCCGCGTGACTGGATTTGTGCCAGTCCTTGGACATCAGGTCGCAGGGAACGGACCTCCGCGGCGCTCTCCAACTCGATCAGGAAGTCGAAGCGCTCACGCGACACGGACTTGATCGTCGCATGTGGCAGCGCTTCCGCTAGACCGATTGGCGGGTCAGTCAACTCTGGGGGGTCCGCGGGGAAGTCCATGCGGACCCACCCATCGTCATTTGCGCATGTGAGCACCCCGCTACGCGTGGTGAACGCCTGTTCGCCGCCCAGCACGTGCGCGGTGGCGAGGGTGGCGTGCCCGCAGAGGTCCACCTCGGCCTCCGGCGTGAACCAGCGCAGGTGGTTGTCGGGCGTGACGAAGGCCGTCTCGGCGTGCTTCATCTCGGCGGCGACCTGCTGCATCCAGGCGTCGTCACGCGGCTCGGTCAGCAGCACGACCCCGGCGGGGTTGCCCGCGAACGGCCGGTCGGTGAAAGCGTCCACGACGTAGATCTCCACAACACCGACCCTGCCATGCTCAGATGAGCCGTGGCCGAGACTTTTTCCTACCGTGAAACGGATCCGGACTCCCTGCTCGCGACCTGGGGGCCGCTGCGCCTGCACTCGCTGGCCTGGCACGAGGGCTGGGACCTGCCGTCGTTGCTCGACGCGTGGGAGACCAGGCTGACCGGCCGGGACGACCTCGACACCGCGGCGGTGGTGACGGTGCCGAGCCACGAGACGGCGAGCACGCTGCCGTTGATCCACCGCGGTTTCGCGCCGTTGACCGTCATCGCCGAACGTCTGGCGGGCCGGACGACTCCTGCGCGGCCGTCCGACGTGGTCGTGCGTCCGGCCGTACGTGCCGATCTCGACGTCGCGGTGGAAATCAACATGCACACCGTTCGGTACGACACGGCGTTCGGCATGGTCACCGAACGCCCGAACACCGCCGAACACCTGCGCGCCGCGTTGGCCGAGGTGCTCGACCGCGGCCACGAGGCGATGTGGCTGGCGGTGTCGGGCGACACGCCCGTCGGCATGCTTTACGTCGACATGCCGCAGGACGCGGCGTGGATGGACCGCTTCGCCTCGGCGCGGCCGTTCGCGTACCTCGGGCATCTCGGCGTGCGGCCCGATGCGCGCGGGACGGGTGCGGGCAGCGCGTTGCTGGCCCACGCGCACGAGGTCCTGGACTCCTCCGGGGTGGCATCGACGCTGCTCCACCACGCCCTGCCGAACCCGCGCTCGACGCCGTTCTGGAACTCGAACGGCTACCGCCCGCGCTGGACGACGTGGGTTCGACGGCCCGCGTTGCGCGCGTCGTCCGGCGTGTCGGCGCAACCCGAACGGCCTAGTGGGACATGATCTACCCGTTCACACAAGCGAAGAACCCAAACGAACCCGTACTTGTGGAACGAATCCGGCCTCTATTTCGACAAAGGGGGTAAGCGGATTCGGACGCCACACCTGGGGGGTCGAGATGGAACTCAGTGCCAGAGCGAGGGCGATGCTGCGGGCGGTCGCCGCGGGACGTGCCGAGGTGACGGGCGGTGCGGAGCCCGACCTGTACGTCGACGGCCTGCCGTGCTGCGACCGGATGGCGACGCACGACCTCGTGCACGCCGGCCTGCTGCGCGCGTCGCGGCCCACGAGCTTCGGCCTGCGCGTCGGTGCGGAACTGACCGACGACGGCCGCGCGGCGCTCGCCGCGTCCTGAACGGCGTGTTGATCGCCCAGTGATCGAACATTTGTTCGACATGGGGTATGCTCCGCGCTGAGGCCGGCACGCAAGAGAGAGGAAGCTCTTGCGCGCCGGCTTCACCTTTGTTCAGGCGACCTTCTGGCCCGTGGCGACGTTCAGCCGGTTCCAGACGTTGATCGCGGAGATCGCGATCGTGAGCCCGGCCAGCTGCTCCTCGCTCCAGTGCTGTGCGGCCCCGGCCCACACGGCGTCGCTGACGTGCACGTGCGTCATCTCCTCGGCGAGCGCGAACGCCGCCTTCTCCGCGCCGGTGTAGTACGGCGCGTCCCGCCAGGCCGCGACGCACTGGATCCGCTCGTCGGTCTCGCCGGGCTTGCGCAGCAGTTTGCCGTGGTAGTCGATGCACACGCCGCAGCTGTTGACGAGGCTGACCCGGAGGTAGACCAGCTCCAGGAAGTTCTTGTCCAGCCCCGTCTTCTCCGCGGCCTCGGACAGCCCCAGCAGCGCCTGCACAGCACCGGGCACCGACATCATCGGGTTGGCGATCCTCATCTTCGTTCTCCCTGTCTCGTCCGTCTGCTACCTGCTCGACCCGGCAGGTCCGGAAGATGTGACAGGTCGCTCGAAGATTTTTTCCGCTACGCCTGGACGCCCTGGCCGAGACCGCCGTCGACGGCGAGTTCGGAGCCGGTCGTGAAGGTGGCGTCGAAGCCGAGGAACAGCACGGCGTCCGCGACCTCGTCCATCGTGCCGTGACGCTTCAACGGGGTCATGCGGTCACCGATCTCCTTGAACTCCTGCAGGATCTCGGGCGACGCGCCGACCACGCCCATCGACGGGGTGTCGATGAAGCCGGGGCTGACGACGTTGACCCGGATGCCGCGCGGCGCGAGTTCGGCGGCGAACCCCCTGGCGAACGACCGCACAGCAGCCTTGGCCGCGGCGTAGAGGGTCAGGCCCTCGGCGCCCTGCTCGGTGGCGACACTCGTCGTGAAGACGATCGCGCCGCCGTCCTTGATGAGCGGTGCCAGGCGTTGCGCGGTGAAGAACGCGCCCTTGGTGTTGATGTCGAACGTGCGGTCGTAGTCGTTCTCGGTGGCGTCCGGGAACGGCGTCAGCGTCGAGTAGCCGACGTTGACGAAGAGCAGGTCGATGCTCTGGAGCCGTTCCCGCACCTCGGTTTCGAGCTTCCCGACGTCGTGGAGGCTCGCCGCGTCGAACGCGACGGCGTGCGCCTTGACGCCCTCGGCCTTCTCGGTCGTGCGGCCGGTGAGCAGCACCTCGGCGCCCCCGGCGACGAGCTTGTCGACCGTCGCGCGGCCCATGCCGTGCGTGCCGCCGGTGACGACGACCTTCTTCCCCAGGTACTTCACTTGCGGATCCCCTCGATGATGCTCGCGATGCTGTGGTTGCCGTGGCCGAGCCGCTGGGCGCGTTCGAACACGCTGTGCAGGGCCCGCGGGATGGTGGCGTCGAGGCCCTGCTGTTCGTTCGCCTCGGTGAGCAGGCGCAGCCCCGACACGTTGATGTCCAGCGCGGACACGTCGGTCTCGTAGTTCCCGGACTCGGTGACCGCGCCCATCTCGGGCAGGTGGGTGGTCATCTCACCCAGCCAGTCCATGGCCATCGGCGTGAACTGCGCGGGCTTGACGCCCGCGGAGCCCATCAGTGCGACGGCCTGGACGTAGCCGCCGAAGGTGGCCCACATGATGCCGAGCAGGGCCAGGTCGTGGAGCGCGGCCAGCCCCGCGTCCTCCCCCACGTGCACGGGCTCGCCGAACGCGTGGAGCACGTGGTGGTTCTCGTTGCCGCTGAACAGGATCCGCGCCTGCTCGGTGCGGATCTGCTGGGGCACGGCGAGGATGACGCCGTCGACGTACTCGACACCGTTCTCCTCGGCCCAGCGCGCGGTCTGCCTGGCCTGCTCCGGCGTGCCGGACGTCAGGTTGACGAGCACCTTGATCTCGTTGGTGAGCAACGGTTGTTGAACGTCGTACGTGGACAGACAGGTGACGACGACGTCGCTCTGGAACGCTTCCTGCGGCGTTGCGGCGGTTCTGGTGTGCTCGATCGTCTTGGGCGTGCGGTTCCAGACCGTCACGTCGTAGCCCTCCTCGACGAGGGCCCTGGCGAGCGCGCTGCCCATCCGGCCGAGGCCGAGCACGCTCACGGTCTTCTTGATCCCCATGCCCGGAGATGCTGGTTTGACACTGTTCTTTCGACAAGTACCTA
The DNA here is from genome assembly GCF_030269365.1 of Lentzea sp. NBRC 102530. Classification (GTDB taxonomy): domain Bacteria; phylum Actinomycetota; class Actinomycetes; order Mycobacteriales; family Pseudonocardiaceae; genus Lentzea. Next base: position 20,602 of record NZ_BSTF01000012.1, on the reverse strand, counting down.
CTATTTTGTCAGGTACCCACCTTTTGGTAAGGATCCAGCATGAAGCCACGGCAGTACTCGTGCGGACTGGACGCGGCGATCGACGTGATCGGCGGCCGCTGGAAGGCCCTCATCCTCTGGGCGCTGCACCACGGCCCGGTGCGCACCGGCGACCTGCGCCGCTCCGTCTCCGGCATCAGCGAGAAGATGCTGATCCAGGTGCTGCGCGAGATGGAGGCGGACGAGATCGTGCACCGCGAGGTGTTCCACGAGGTCCCGCCCCGCGTCGAGTACTCGCTCACCGCCCTGGGCGTGCGGCTGAACGAGGCCCTGCTGCCGTTGGGCGACTGGGGCGAGGACAACATGCGCGCCATCGCCCGCCGCCGGGGAGTGGAGCCCGCTCCACGGCATTGAGGGCTACCGGTCGAGGTAGACGACGGTGGCGTCGTCCGAGATCTTCTGCCGCGGCCAGTCGACGGCCTTGGCGTCTTCCTTCTCGACGGCCCGCATCTTGCGGATGAGATCGTCCGGACCGTTGGCGGCCATCAGTTCCAACGCCTGCCGCCAGTCGAAGAGGTTGAACAGGTCGACCGCCCGCGCCGCGCCGTCCGACAGGAGCGCGACCCGCCGCACGTCCTGGAGCGCGATCTCGCCGGTGAGCGCGTGCTCGACGTCCGCGGCCTTGGCCCCGGCCGTCCGCTGCGTCTTCGTGTCGCTCACGACGCGCAGTTCCTGCCTGGTGTCGACCACCACCGTGGCGTCCCCGAGCACCAGGTACCGCAGCACGTCGTCCTTGATCTGCACCACCGCGATCGCCACGGACGGCGAGTCGGGGTGGTCGAGGTCGCACGTGCCCGCGTGCAGTTCGGCAGCCTGTTCGACGGCCTTCGCGAGCGCCTCGGCGGGGGCGAGGTGAGCGACCCGCAGGATCTCCGCGGCCAGCTGGTCGGCGAACCACCCGACGCCGTGCTCGCACCCGTTCTCCGGCTTGGCCGTGACGCCGTCGAGCACGGCGAGGAGGTTCGGCCCGACCAGCGCGCGGTCCTCGCTCGGCGCCGTCGTCCTGCCGGCCTCCGTGGCCATCTGCGTACGCACTGGGATCCCCCTCGGTCCGGCCTCGCAAGGCTGCGCGCGAACGCTATCAAGGCCGGGAGCCCCGCAGCTGACGGCGCAGCCATGCCGCCCGGGCCGCGATGGCGTCCTGCGAGAGCACGGCACCGGGGACCACGACGTCGAACCCGTGGAACCCGCCGGGCCAGACGTGCAGCTCGACGTCGCAGCCCGCCTGCCACATGCGGCTCGCGTGGGCGACGTCCTCGTCCCGGAACGTCTCGGCCGACCCGACGTCGATGAACGTGGACGGCAGCCCGGAAAGGTCTGCGGCGCGGGCAGGAGCGGCGTACGGGGACACGTCCGGTCCTCCGCGCACGCCGTCGCCGAGGAGCGCGTTCCACCCCGTCTCGTTGGAGGAGCTGTCCCAGATGCCGAGCCCGCGCATCTGGTGCGCGGAGGGCGAGTCGTTGCGGTCGTCGAGCATCGGCGACAGGAGCAGCTGGGCCAGGACGGCAGGGCCGGTGCGGTCGCGTGCCATCAGGGTGACCCCTGCCGCGAGGCCGCCGCCGGCGCTCGCACCGCCGACGACGATGCGCGCCGGGTCGATGTTGAGCTCGTCGGCGTGCTCCGCCGTCCACACCAGGCCCGCGTAGCAGTCCTCGACGGGACCGGGGTGGGGTGTCTCGGGTGCGAGCCGGTACTCGACGGAGACCACGGCCATGCCCAGCGGTTCGGCCAGGTCGAGCATCTCGGCCAGGCCGAACCGGTTGTTCTCGACGATCATGCCGCCGCCGTGGACGTGGTAGATCGCCGAAGTCGGGGTTTCCGCGTGCTTCGGGAGGCAGATCAGCAGCGAGACGTCCGGTTGCCCGGCGGGCCCCGGCACCACCCGCTCCCGCACGCTGTAGGCGCCGCCGCGGGAGAGGACCTCGTCGGTCGGCTTCTCCACGCCGGGGACGGGTTTGCGCATCTCGACGATGTTGTCCGGGCGGTACGCGTCAGGAGGGCGCAGGCTGCTCAGCACCTCGAGGACGGGAGCGAGCTCCGGGTCGAAGGGTGGTGGTGGTCCGACCGGCTGGGCGGCGGACCGTTCCGTGACTTGCGTGGTCATGTGCTCTCCCCTGGCTCAGACGGTCGGAACGGTGCCGCCGTCGATCACGTATTCGGCACCCACGATCGCCGTGGCGCGGTCCGACACCAGGAACCCGACCAGGTCGGCGATTTCCGCGGTGTGCGCGAACCGTCCCAGCGGCACTCCTCCGAGGGAGTCGTAGATGGTCTGCTTCGCTGCCTCACGGGTGAGCCCGTTGCCCTCGGCGATCCGGTCCACGAACCGTTCGTAGGCCTCGGTCTCGATCCCGCCGGGGCTGATCGCGTTGACCCGCACGCCGCGGGGCGCGAGCTCGTTGGCGAGTCCCTTGCTGTACGTGCGCAGAGCGGCCTTCGCCGCCGCGTACGCCAGGGACGCGTCGTACAGGGGCAGCTCGCGCTGGATGGAGGTGAAGTGCAGCACCACGCCGGTCCCGGCCCCGACCATCGCCGGGAGGAGGGCGCGGTCGAGCCGCACCGCTCCCAGGAAGTTGAGGTTCAGCTCGGTGAGCCACTGGTCATCCGTGATGACCGCGAACCCACCGGCCGGCGTCGACGCGCCTCCGACGACGTGCACCAGGACGTCGAGGGCGCCGGCCTCGGCGATCCGAGCGGCCACCAGGTCGGTGCCTTCGACCGTCGTCGTGTCCGCTTCGATGAACCGGTCGGGGTGCTCGTACCCGTCGGGCATCGTGCGCGCCGTCACGTACACGTCGGCACCCATCTCCCGCAGCCTCTGCGCCACGGCCTTGCCCGAGCCCTTCGAACCGCCGGTGACCAATGCCCTGCGACCGTCGAGACGATCGCGATCCGTTCCAGACATGTCTTTTCTCTCCACTGAAGATCGAGGTCAGGCGTGGTTGGCGATGACGAGTTCGGCGATGAGGTCGTCGCGCAAGGTGAACCGGTAGTCGAGTTCGGCGACGCCGCCGGGGAAGTCGCCTTCGAGCCGCACGGTGACGACCCAGTGGGTGTCGTCGACGCGGTGGGCACCGATCTGTTCGGTCGTGTACTCGAACTCGGTCCCGGCGTCGCGCAGGAACGCGTAGGTCTTCTCGCGGCCTCGGAAGGTCTCGTCCTGGTCGACGATCACCGCGTCCTCGATGAGGAACGACGAGGAGACGTCGGCGTCGTGGACGACGTGGGCGGCGAAGAACTCGCGCACGGTGGCGGGGAGCAGGTCGGTGTTCTGTGTCATGAGCCCACCGTGTGACCTCGCGGCGCGGGAGGGTCAAGCCGTGGACCCTCCCCCGGGGAGAGAGTTCAGAATGCGGACATGCTGACCATCGGGGAGTTCTCGCGCCTGACCCACCTGAGCGTGCGGACCCTTCGCCGCTACCACGAGGCGGCCCTGCTGGAACCCGCCGTGGTGGACGAGTTCACCGGTTACCGCTACTACGGCGTCGACCAGATCCCGACCGCACAGGTCATCCACCGGCTCCGCGAGCTCGACGTCCCCCTGAGCGACGTGCAGCGGATCCTGCGGACCCCCGACCCCGACGTCCGAGCGGCCCTGGTCGCCGACCACCTGCAACGCCTGGAGGACGTGCTCGACCGCACCAGGGCCGCGGTCGTGTCGCTGCGGCGCCTGCTCCGCCCCGACCCCGCACCGATCGACGTCGAGTTGCGTGCGGAACCCGCCAGGACGGTCGCGGCGGTGGAGGCCGTGGTCGAGCACGGCGAGGTCGAGGCGTGGTTCGCGGGCGCGGTGGCCGAGTTGCAGGCGGCCGTAGGCACCACCGCGACCGGCCCCCTGGGCGGCAACTACGACAACGCCCTCTTCGAGGAGGAGCGCGGTCGCGCGCTCGTCTACCTGCCCACCGACGCGCCGCCTCGCACCGGACGCGTGCACCCCGTGACCCTTCCGGCCGCCGAACTGGCCGTCACCACCCACGTCGGCGAGCACAACGGCGTCGAGGTCACCTACGGCGCACTCGGAACGTGGGTGGTGGAGAACGCGATGTCGGTGGCCGGACCGGTGCGGGAGGTCTACCTCGCCGGGCCTCGTGACTCGAGCGATCCCGCCGAGTGGCGCACCGAGATCGGCTGGCCGGTCTTCCGCGTCAGCTGAATCCGCCGGAATCGACCGGGCACAACAGAAAGGTCCCTGTGATCAGCTCGCGCTGGTCACAGGGACCTTTCCGACTATGTGGCGGGTAGAGGATTCGAACCTCTGTAGCTTTCGCGACGGATTTACAGTGCGCCGCGACCACCACGGTTGACCTGGTACTTCGGAGTCTACAGCCGCAGCTTCGGCACCAGTTCGGCACCGTTCGTCCACCGCACTCCGAGTCGGCGGCTCGGCACGCAGCCTTCCGCCTTAGACGTTGAGCAGTTGTTGATCTTCGACAGCTGGACGGCCAACAGCCCAGCACGCCCCTAGCTCAACACGACGAAGCACCTACAGCCCTCCTGACCAGGGAAAACGCTTCGATCAGAGACTAGCCACCCACACCACGGCTTCAAATCATCAAATCAACACAGCCCTGATGTAGATTTGCCAGATGGACACTGCCGAGCTTGGCTTGCTTGTCGCCGACCTGCGCACCGAGGGCAGCGACCTCGCCGAGGTCGAGGTCAAACGTGCGGCCGAAGGCTTCCCGGAGAACCTAGCTCCGACGCTGTCCGCGTTTGGCAACACTCCCGGCGGTGGCCTCATCATCTTCGGGCTCGACGAAAAATCCGGATTCGAGGCGCGAGGCGTATACGACGTTGCCGCATGCCAGCAGGCCGTGGCGGCCGCCGCACGTAACTCTGTAAGTCCTCCGCTGACCGTGACAACAACCAGCCTAACCTTTGAGCAAGCACAGATCGTTGTCGCAGAGATCGGCGAGCTACCCAGCACTAGCAAGCCATGCCGCGCCCGCTCTAACAACCGCGCGTACCTTCGGTCGTACGATGGCGATTACCCCATTTCAGAGCTGGAAGAGCAGGCCTTTCTAGCAAGTCGCGAAACGCCTCGATTTGACCAGCAGGAAGTCACAGAGGCGTCAATAGATGACCTAGACGAGGAACTAGTAGCCTCATACGTCTCATCGTGCTATTCAACTTCAACCGCACTGCAGCGCTTTCCACGCGAAGAAGTACTATTTCGCACCGGAGTCCTGGTAGGCGAGGATCGAAAGCCAAGCATTGCAGGAATTCTCGCTCTCGGTTCATACCCTCAGCAGTTCTTTCCAAATCTAGTAATCCAAGCTAGCGTCAGCCCTGGGCCTCAAGACCCGCCCGGAACTCGGGCAGTGGATGCCCGCCGCTTCGATGGGCCGATACCGGTCATGCTGGATGAGGCACTCCGATGGGTAAACAGAAACACCAGAACTCGCATACGGTTCGGTCGCGACGGCCACGGCCGAGATGAGCCAGAATACCCAGCCGAAGCAGTGCGAGAGCTCCTGTCCAATGCGCTCGTACACCGAGACCTAGGCCCGCACGCCCTCGGTGAAGCCATCACACTTCGCCTGGAGAACTCGCAGCTCGTCCTATCGAATCCAGGCGGTCTTTGGGGCCTGACCACGGCTCGCCTTGGTCAAACCGGGGTGACATCAGCACGAAACGGCTTCCTCGTACGGATCTGCCAAAATGTTCGATACAGCGGCGAGCTACGTGTTGTCGAGGCGCTTGCGAGCGGCATCCCTACCGTCCTGCGGTCTGTTCAACAAGCAGGCATGGTACCTCCACGATTCCACGACCAAGGAATCCGATTTGCGGTCCTAATGCCCAACCACGCATTGCTTGCCGAGGACGATCTTCGCTGGCTAAGTGTTGTCACAAATGGAATTGCACTTAGCGATGTTCAGCGTCACGTGCTGGTCGCCATGCGACATGGTGAAACCTGGACTAACAAAACCCTGCGCGACGCCTTCCCAATGGATTCACGGGACGCAACTCGAACTTTTGCCGGACTAGTCGAAGAAGGACTAGCACAAGCACGAGGGGAACGCGGTGGCCGCGTTTATGAACTTGCAGAGGATCTAGATGAGGATTCCATCGAGCCACCACCGATGGATCTAATTGATGAAGCGGACCTTCCAGAAACAACGGTCGCAATACTGGAAGCCCTCCGCAGCAAACCGCTGACCATGAACGAAATCCAGGAAGCGACTGGACTTACATACCGCCAAGCCCAGTATGCGTTGGCAAGACTGCGCGAAACGGGTCGAGTCAACCTCGACGGCGGACGAGGACAGCGCAACAGCCTCTACTCACTTGCGACCTGAGTAAGCCGCAACAGACGACAGTCCGGCGTAGTTTGACCGGCAGTGTCCGGACGGAGCATGTGCAACGCACGCAGTCGCCGATACCCTGGAGGCTGGCAACCTCGCCAGATGCACGTCCTCAAGGTTGATAGCGAAGGCGACGGCGGGGTAAATTCGGCAAAGAGGTGGACCTATGGTGACCTCGGGTTTTCCCGATCCTGCTCACACCACGATTGGGCAGCGCATCAGGTGGGCTCGGGACCACGCCGGCATGTCGCGCCCCGTCCTCGGTGGCCTGGTCGACAGGAGCGCCGAGTGGGTCAAGGCAGTCGAGAACGGCCGCCTGCAAGCACCACGCCTGCCCATGCTGCTCCGCATCGCCCACGCACTCGGCGTCCAGGACCTCGCTGACCTCACCGGCAACGGCCACGCCGTACCGGTCTCCGTGTTCGCCGGCGAGAAGCACGTAGCCCTAGCCGCGGTACAGGCCGCGCTGACCGACTACCACCTGACCAGCGACGCCCGCCCACCCAACGTCGCCCACCTCGCAGTCCGCCTGGACCAGGCATGGCAGGTACGGCATGCAAGCCCCGACCACCGCACCCAACTCGGTCTGCTCCTCCCCGACCTGATCCGCGACGCTCAACGCGCCGTCCGAGTCATCCGCGGTGAGGAACGTCGTGACGCCCGTCGAGTGCTAGCCGGCGTGTACCGGCTCGCCGACTTCTTCTGCGCCTACCAGCCAGCCGCGGAGCTGGTGTGGCTCGTCGCAGACCGAGCGATGAACGAGGCGCTCGAAGCAGATGACCCGCTCGCGATCGCTGGAGGCGCGTGGGCGAAGGTCCAGGCGCTGCGCGACGTCGGCCGTTGGGATGAAGCGCTGGACGTGGCAGCGTTCGGCACCCGCGAACTTGAGCCCTACCTCGACAGCGGCAACGACTGGCGCGGCATGTGGGGCGCGCTGAAGGTAGAGGTCGCCTACGTGCACGCTCGCCGCGGCCGCCACGGCGAAGCCTGGGAAGCGTGGGAACTCGCGGACCGCATCGCCCAGGAACTCCCGATCGGCTACCGGCACACGCAGTCCTCGTTCAGCCGTCCCGTGATGGCCGCGCACGCCACGACTCTCGGTGTGGAGCTGCGACGCCCCGCCGAGGCTCTGCGCGCCGCCGACCAGATCGAGCCGGAGACCATCGTCTCGGTGCCGCGTCGGGCTCGACACCTGATCGAAGTTGCTCGCGCTCACGACCAGCGGCAGGAGCAGCACGCGGTGTGGGCGCTGCTCAACCACTCGGAGCGCACGGCACCCGAGACGATCAAGTACAACGGCTTCGCTCGGGAGATGCTGATCAACCTGCGCAGCAAGCCGCCGGCCGGACTGCGCCAGGACGTCCTCGACCTGTGCGAGCGGGTCGGTATCGCGGCTTGACCTGATCAGGTGGGGGTACAGCTCGTACCCCTTGGCCTGTTGGAACGGTTCTACGTTCCGAGCATGTGGTTGATCATCAGTGTTTACGGCGCATCGGTGGGCGGGGCATGAGTCCGCTCACCGACGCCGAGGCGGTGAAGCTCTTTCCCAGCCTCCAGTACCTGGTCCTCATTCGTGAGGCGGGCTGGATCTTCCTGCCGGTCGACGACCCCGGTGATCCCGATGCGGTCCTCGACGGGGCCAGGGTCTGGTCGGCCGGGTGGCGGGACTGCCTCCGGGTTCGCGACGAGACCGATGCACTCGGCCTGCGCATCCGCCTCAGTACCGGGCAGCCCTCAGAGATCGTGTGGGAGCGAAGCGGAACTCTCGCCGATGTCGTCTTCCGCCTCCTGGAGCTCCCAGAGCCCGACACCCGACACGCACCAACGCTGGTCGTCGGCAAAGCACCGAAGCTCTGGACGCCATGACCGGGACGAACCTCGCTCAGTCCGGCCGCATCGTCGCGCCCTACGTCACCGCGACCGCCGCGGAGCAGGACCTCAAATGCAGCCTGGTCGTTCGCCCTGGAAGCCTGGGGATCGGGTACGCGCAGGAGCTTCCTGGAGACCGTGACCACCTTGGCGTCCTGTGGCAGAAGGTCGCCGAGCGCCCAGAGGAAGGCAAGCCGGAGTTCGCCAGGGTGCACCCGGCACGGCAGCGGCGTGCGATGTACGAACTGCTGTGCCAGGTGTGCGCGGGACCGGCTGACCAGACGTCGGACGGTGTCCTGTGGCTGTTGCGCGACCACCGCGAAGACTGGCCGCGCTGGCCTGAAGGCATGGCCTCGGTGGAGCCGCCCGTCTGTGCGCGGTGCGTCGCGATCTCCCTGAAGCGGTGCCCAGCCCTTCAGCGCGGGGCCGTCGCCGTCCGGGTTAGAAGCTTCGCGATTGTGGGTGTGCGGGGGACGCTCTACCGACCAGGCATGTTCGCTCCAACTCCGATCGCGGCCTCCGAACTCGACTACGGAAATCCCCAGATTCGCTGGCTGGTCGCCGTGGCGTTGATCCGAAAACTACGCGGGTGCAGCTTTGTCCCGTTCGACGAGCTGCGCGATGCGATGGACGTGAAGTAAGCGGAGATGCCGAAGGACTTCCGAGCCACAGCGCTCGAGCGTTCCATCGGTCGGCAGTTGGCGTGGTGGCGAGACGAGCGGGGACTGAGTCTTGCTGAAGCCGGCCAACGTGTCGGCTTCAGCAGCGCCAAGCTGTCGACGATGGAGAACGCGGTACAACCCTCGATGCCGTTGGACATCATGGCGCTCGGCTACGTCTACAACGTGCCCACGCCGGAATGGCAGGCCGTGGTGCTGCGGGCGGAGTACGCGAAGACCGCACGGATGGGCGGAGGCAGCGCCGAACCGCTCTTCGATCCGACAGCTGACTTCGCGAATCTCGTGTTCGAGGCGACGGAGTTGCGCGCGTTCACCATTGACCTCGTTCCCATCGGGCTACAGCTCCGCAGCTACGCACAAGCCGCAGGCAGCCCTGAACGGATCGTGCAGCTCGCGATGGTTCGAGAAGCGTGGGCGACGCGACTGGGCGACAAGGACCCGCCGATGGTCGAGGCGGTCTTTCCAGAGGGCGTGCTGAGGCCCCTGATTGGTGGGCCTCGCGTCATGAAGGCGCAATTGCTCCACCTCATGGAGATCAGCGAACACCCAACGGTGACCGTGCAGGTCATACCGGTGGTTGCCGGGGCTTATCCGGCGATGGGGTGCCCGTTCACCTTGCTCGGGTTCCCGCATCGCCAACACAACGACGTGGCGTACCTGGAGACGGTCATCAAGGGTGAGTACGTCGAGGACCAGGCGCTCGTGGAGAAGCTCGCACAACGATTCGCGGAACTCCAGAAGATCGCACTCAGCCCCGGCGAGTCGCTGGAACTCATCGCCGAGGCTGCTGCGGACCTGTGATCAGCGGCCGCGAAGAAGCTCTTCCATCGCGTCCGCGGCGACAACGCACCTAAAGCCCGTGTCATCGTCCTTCATCGTCGCGTTCGCGTCGTTGAAGGACGACGGAGTCGAGCGCAGGAACGGGCTCGTCCAGGCACCGCCCTTGAGCTCGTGGCGACCGGGCTTCGTCTCGGTGGAGCACCACTCCCAGACGTTCCCGCACATGTCGTAGACGCCGTACGGGCTTACGCCGCTCTGGTAGCAGTCGCGCGGCGTGGTCAGACCGACGCCGTTCTCTCTCACGTTGCACTTGGCCGGCGTCGGCTGGTCGCCCCACGGGTAGACCGTGCCGCGCGTTCCTCGGGCCGCCTTCTCCCACTGCTGGCCGGTCGGCAGGGACTTCCCCGCCCAGGCCGCGTAGGCGCTCGCGTCGTTCCACGTCACGAAGACCACCGGATGGTCCCGGATCTCGGGAGGGCACTGACCATCCGGCCAGTGATACGGCGGCTCATGTCCAGTCGCTGCAACGAAGCGCGCGTAGTCCTCATTGGACACCGGGAACACGTCGATGTAGTAGCTGGCAATCCACGCGGGGGTGTTGCTCGGGCCGCCGAAGAAGACGCTCCCCTCGACCAAGATCATCGCGCTGCCGTCGGTCGGGTGGTGGACCTGGCCGCTACCGATCGGCTCGACCTGGACGTCCTTCTCCCCTGCGCCAACGACGGAGTCGCCCACCAGAAAGGTGAAGCGCGCATGCGTGTCCGGGTCGCTGCGGCTCATACAGGTGTCCAACGCTGCCTGGTTCACGGGCCGCGGCTGGATGTTCTCTTGCGCGAGTACGCGAAGTGCATCGACGGAGGCGAACAGGAGGCCCTGCGGAGCGTTCAAGAGGGGCTAGGTGGCTCAGCTGCGATGTTCATCGCTTCGTGACCGCCGTCAACACAGAGAGTGATCGAACGCGGCGGATCCGCAGTGCAAGCTGACGCTTCGAACCTAGCGACCTAAATGAATGGCCACCCGGAAGGCGTCTGCTACGATAGGAACCGGAGCAGGAAGTTCTCGGTGCAAGTCCGAGCACGACGAAGTCGGTGTAGCTTAACGAGTAAAGCCCCTTTTTTCCTGCTGAGAGGCCCAGGTCCGACAGGACCTGGGCCTCTCGCTATGCCATGTCGATTCCACGCGTTGAGGCCGCCGCCTTGAGATCGGCCTCCGCCACAGTGACGGCTCGATAGTTGTGACGACAGAACCCCATGACCGCTTTGCGGCGTTTGGTCGGGTTGAGCTGTCCTGCGGTGTGCTGCAGATGGTCATCGATGATGACCTCCGCCCACTTCGAGGACGGGACGGCAGGAATCAACAGCCAGTTCGCTTCGCGGGCCAGCGCCTTCGTCGTGGCGAGGGCTTCCACGAGTTCACCGAGCATGAAGGTGACGCGGTCGCCGATCTTCAGCCGGCGCGGGGATCGGCCCGTGTGCTTGCACCACTCATTCTCACCGGCTGGTGTCAGATCGTTGATCTTGTCGATGAGGCGCTGGTTGACGATGCCGCTGCGGTGGATGATCGCGTTGCGCATCTCGCGGAGCACATGAAACCGGCTCATCCGATCAGCATCGAAGGTGCCTCCGGCGTGCATCGCGAGCTTGTCGTGCATCTCCCACGCCTTTGCAGATCCTGCGTTCAGCAGTTCCAGGCAGTCCAGAATGAACCCCTCATGGATCGCCAGAGCCTGGGGCACTGCCATTGCTCCCAGGTGTTCCTCAGCACCCCTCAGGATGTTTTGGGCATCGCTGGGGCGCAGGTCGAACCGCTCAACGTGTGGGATTGAAGGGAAGATCTCCGACAGCTGCCGTGGCGAGTCACGAGTGAGCTCAAGGAACTGGGCCGATACCTGCGCGCCCACCAACAACGCCATCATGGCGTTGTTGGCGCTCTCCCTGGAGGCCTCGTGGTGTCGGAATGCAGGGAACTGAACCAAGGCGGGGCGCGGCATCGGCAGATCGTAGACCTGTGTTGCCAGACACAGAGCAGGCCCTGGTTGGCGGCCAACCTGAACTACTAGCGCAGTCCCGCTCCCAGGGCAGGCGGCCGTGCCTCAGGTCATCGTGGTCGGCCCTCGTTACGCCTCGTCTTGAAGTCCTACGAGTAGCGCAAGAGACGCAAGGGGACTCGGCCGTAGCGTTCCTGTCAGCGCGATGCGAACAGGCAGTGCCCAACTTCGGCACGCATTCGGCACAGACACCAGCAACCGGCCGGATCGAGCCGTACGCTGCCGGACAGCACGACGAAGGCCCTGTGACCGGTTCTCACTGGTCACAGGGCCTTCGGTCCTGCTGTGGCGGGTAGAGGATTCGAACCTCTGTAGCTTTCGCGACGGATTTACAGTCCGCTCCCATTGGCCGCTCGGGCAACCCGCCCCACACCGTCGTAACGGTGCGGGCAGAACAATACATAACCCCTTCGGGACGCCCCAAATCGGGGTACCCCAGTAGCATCGCAGCAGGCTGTGACCCCGAGATCGTTGAGGAGTGAAGTCGTGGCGGACCCGTCGTTCGACGTGGTGAGCAAGGTGGACCGGCAGGAGGTCGACAACGCGCTCAACCAGGCCTCGAAGGAGCTGAGCACGCGCTTCGACTTCCGCGGGACCAACACCACAGTGGCCTGGGCCGGCGAGGAGGCGATCACCTTCACCTCCGAGACCGAGGAGCGCTGCAAGGCGGCGATCGACGTCTTCCAGGAGAAGCTGGTCAAGCGCAACATCTCGATGAAGGCCTTCGAGGTGGGCGAGCCCGCGGTGTCCGGAAAGGTGTTCAAGGTCACGGGAAATCTCGTGCAGGGCATCACGTCCGAGAAGGCCAAGGAGATCGCCAAGAAGATCCGCGACGAGGCGCCCAAGGGCGTTCAGGCGCAGATCCAGGGCGACCAGTTGCGGGTGTCCGGCAAGAAGAAGGACCACCTGCAGGACGTCATCGCACTGCTGAAGGGCTCTGACTTCGGCATCGCCCTCCAGTTCACCAACTACCGGTGAAGGGCATCGTCCTCGCCGGTGGCAGCGGGACGCGCCTGCACCCGATCACGCAGGCCGTCTCCAAGCAGCTGCTGCCGGTGTTCGACAAGCCGATGATCTACTACCCGCTGTCGGTGCTCATGCTGGCCGGCATCCGCGAGGTGTTGATCATCAGCACGCCGACCGACTTACCGCTGTTCCGGCGGTTGCTCGGCGACGGGTCGCAGTGGGGCATGTCGTTCTCCTACGCCGAGCAGGCCGCGCCGAACGGGCTCGCGGAGGCGTTCATCATCGGCGCCGACTTCGTCGGGGACGACGACGTGGCGCTGGTCCTGGGCGACAACATCTTCTACGGCCAGGGCTTCTCCACCACCCTGCAGCAGCACGCGTCCTCTTTGGACGGCTGTGTGCTGTTCGGGTACCAGGTGAAGGACCCCGAGCGGTACGGCGTGGGCGAGGTCGACGCGACGGGCAGGCTGCTGTCCATCGAGGAGAAGCCGGCGAAGCCGAAGTCGAACCGGGCGATCACCGGGCTCTACTTCTACGACAACGGTGTGGTGGACATCTCCCGCAACCTCAAGCCGTCGCCGCGCGGCGAGCTGGAGATCACCGACGTCAACCTCGCGTACCTGCGCGAGGGGCGCGCCCAGCTCGTGGACCTGAGCCGGGGCTTCGCGTGGCTCGACACCGGCACGCACGACTCGCTGCTCGAGGCCGGGCAGTTCGTGCAGGTGCTGGAGCACCGGACGGGCGTGCGCATCGCGTGTCCCGAGGAGATCGCGCTGCGCATGGGCTTCATCTCCGCGCAGGAGTGCTACGCGCTCGGCGAGAAGCTCGGCAAGTCCGGGTACGGCGAGTACCTCATGGCCGTGGCGAAGGCAGGGCGTTAGCGCCGTGGCCTGAGAACTCGCCGGCGGGTTTTCAGGTCGCGGTACTACCTGCGGGCCATCTCCTCGAGCCTGCGGATGCGGTCGGCGATCGGCGGGTGGGTCGAGAACCACCTGGCGAACTGTTCCCCGGTGCGGAACGGGTTCGCGATCATCAGGTGGCTCTGCGACACCACCTCCGGCTCCGGTGCGAGCGGCGCCGCCCGCGTCCCCAGCTCGATCTTGCGCAGCGCCGAGGCCAGCGCCAGCGGGTCGCCGGTCAGTTCGGCACCCGACTGGTCGGCCTGGAACTCGCGCGAGCGGCTGACGGCCAGGCGCACCACCGTGGCGGCGATCGGGCCCAGCAGTGCGATCAGCAGCAGCCCCAACGGGCCCGGGCCGTCGTCGTCGGAGTCCCCGCCGCCGAAGATGCCGGCGAACAGGGCCAGGTTGGCGAGCATGGTGATCACGCCCGCCAGCGCGCCCGCCACGCAGCTGATCAGGATGTCGCGGTTGTAGACGTGCGCGAGCTCGTGGCCGAGGACGGCGCGCAGCTCCCGTTCGTCGAGCAGCTCCAGGATGCCGGTGGTGCAGCACACGGCCGCGTTGCGCGGGTTGCGGCCCGTCGCGAACGCGTTGGGCGCGACCGTCGGGCTCAGGAACAGCCTGGGCATGGGCTGGCGCGCCTTCTGCGACAGCTCCCGCACGATCGCGTAGAGCTGCGGCTGCTCCACTTGCGACACGGGGACCGCCCGCATCGCGCGCAGCGCCAGCTTGTCCGAGTTGAAGTACGCGTAGGCGTTCACGCCCAGGGCCAGCACCAGGCCGATGACCAGTGCCGTGCGGCCGAACAGGCTGCTGACCGCCACGATCAGCGCGCTCATCCCGCCGAGCAGCACGGCCGTCTTCAACCCGTTGAAGTGCTTGTGCACGGTTGCGCCTCCGGGTCTGTTACGTCCTACCCCTCAACGAACCAGGCCTCCTGCCGGTTCCGGTGGCCGTTTCCGGCGCGGCCTCGGCGGCGGGGTCGAGCGCGGGTGGCGGCGGCACCTTCTCGACCCACGTGGACAGCACGTCCCGTTCGTGGACGAGCTCCGCCACGGCGCCCTCGCCGTCGAGCGAACCCGTGCCCGGATAGCCGAAGTCCGGCGCCCAGTGCAGGGCGTCGAACGGGCAGACCTCGACGCAGATGCCGCAGTACAGACATTGGCCGTAGTCGATCGCGAACCGGTCGAGCACGTTGCGGCTGCGCGGCCGTGCGCTGCCGGGCTGCTGTTCGACCTCGGTGTGCGACGTGATGTGGATGCACCAGTCGGGGCACTCGCGCGCGCAGATCATGCAGACCGTGCAGTTGGCGTCCAACAGCGCGATGACACCCCTCGTGCGCGGGGGAAGGTTCGTCACGACTGCTGCTCCTCTTCGCGGCGCGGGCCCCAGGACGGGTCGGGAACGCCAGGTGGTGCGGTGCGGCGCCGGCTGGGGGCGCTCGTGTTGTCCTCGCCCGGTTCGAGGCGGCCCGGCCACGGGCGCACGACGCGGGAGGCGAGCACGAAGTCCTTGCGCAGCGGGTGGCCCTGGAAGCTCTCGGGGAGCAGCAGGTGCTCGGGCTCGCCGTCGACGGTGATGCCGAACATCTCGGCCGCTTCGCGCTCGTGCCAGCGCGCGCCCTTCCACAGGTGGGCGACGCCCGGGAGCGCCTCGTCGGGGCCGAGTTCGGTGCGCAGCATGACGCCCTCGCGCGTGCTCGGGTCGATGACGTGCAGGAACACCGCGTGGCGTTGACCGACGGCACCCGGACGGCCCGCGTCCTCGACGCCGAGCCAGTCGAACATCGTGTGGCCGCTGCCGTGGAGTTCCGCGGCCGTCGTGAGCCAGTCGGTGAGCTCCACGTGGTGGATCGTCTGGCCGAAGGCGGTCTTCGGGGTGGTGGTCACGCGTTCACCAGCCCGTGCAGGGCCTTGAGGCCTTCCAGCAGCGCTTCGGGCCGTGGCGGGCAGCCGGGGACGGCGACGTGGACGGGCAGGGCCTGGTCGATCCCCTTGGTGACGCTGTAGGAATCCCAGTACGGGCCGCCGGTGTTGCTGCAGGCGCCCACGGAGATCACGTACCGAGGTTCGGGCATGGCCTCGTAACTGCGGAGGACTGCGGGCAACATGACGTCCGTGACGGTGCCGGAAACGACGAGAACGTGCGCCTCGCCCGCGCCGTCGACAGGCGTGACGCCGAGGTCGGGAAGGCGGTCGAGAGCTGCCATCACTTCGACTCCGCAGCAGGCGAGTCCGAGTTCGAGCACGGTGACCTGGTAGGTGGTGCCCCAGTCCAGGCGAGCGGAAGCCGTCACAACGGCTGAGGGTAATACTTGGGGGTCCGCCGGCTTGCGCCTGGCGGACCCCCACCCCCCAATGATTCCCCCCGGAATCGGCTCCCACGC
Organism: Lentzea sp. NBRC 102530; assembly: GCF_030269365.1. Classification (GTDB taxonomy): domain Bacteria; phylum Actinomycetota; class Actinomycetes; order Mycobacteriales; family Pseudonocardiaceae; genus Lentzea. The sequence goes on along the minus strand of NZ_BSTF01000012.1, from coordinate 4,628 downwards.
GTGGTCGCCGCAGATAGTTTTGTACACCGCGGGATAGGTGTCCAGGGATTTGCCGACAGGATCTGCAGATAATTTGTCGGCGAAATGCGGTCAAGTTCAGTTCAACTGATCGGTAGAACATCAGAGAGGGTTCCGATGTCCGGCTCGTCCCAGTTGGTGCTTCCCACCAGCACCTCGCTGCACCGCCTGCTGAACATGCCCGGTGCCCTACTGGATACCACGATGGACCAGCTCAGGACGCTTCTCACCGTTCACGAGACCCGTTCGGCCCTACGCGCCGCTCGTGCGTTGGGACGAGAGCAGTCGAGCGTTCAGAAGCAGCTGGACACGTTGAACAGGAACTTCCTGGAACTGTGCGGCGAAGCGCTCGTGGTGAAGCAGGGACGCGGAAAAGACGTGCTGTTCACGCCGACCGGTGAGTCACTCGTCGAATTGGCGCGGGAGACGCTCGCGGAGTGGCTCGACGGAATTCACGAGTGCCGCCGCAAGCTCGGCACGACCGTCACCGTCGGCACCACGCGATACATGCTGGACACGCTCGCGAAGGCGTGGCACCACGTCGCCGACGAGTTCCGCGAGCGCGACGTGGACCTCAAGGTCGTGCACATCCGCACCAAGGACATCTGGACGAAGCTGGAGACGCAGGAGGTCGACCTCGTGTGCGGCAGCGTCGTGACGCGGGCCGGCGCGGGGTGGGAACGGCCCGAGTTCGACGTGATCGAGTGGCGCCGCGGCGGGCTCGCGTTGCTGACGAACCTGCCGACGACGGTTGTGGGCGACCGGGTGCGGGTACCTCAGTTGAGGTCGGTCCCGTTGGTCGTGCCGGGGGCGGGGCTGATCGCCGAGTTCCTGCGGGGCTGGTTCGGGCCGGACTACCGCCAGGGGCTCGACATCGCCGCGGAGATCGACGAGATCCAGTACGGCATCTCGCTGCTGCGCTCGAACCTCGTCCAGGGAGCCATGATCGTGACGTCTGGCTTGGGCGTGGTGGCGTCGAACAACGAACTCCGGGAGGGAGGAGGCCTCCGGGTCGTCGAGCTCGCAGATGACTCACTGGAGCGGCTTGTCGGCGTTTTCGCCCGAACGGATGAGCTGGCGAAGCATCCGGCGGATCACCCGCTCAACCTGCTGTGGTCGGCCTTCCAAGCAGAAGCGCCCCGGCCGTAGCCGAGGCGCTGGTGCTCTTGCTTCCTTCTACTTCTTCGCGGGTGTCATGGCGTCGTGCTCAGGCCTGCGTTGCTCGACGTTGGGACGGTGCTGGGCTTTGGCCATCTTGGCCAGCCAGCTCGTCGCCTCCGAGCGGATCTTCTCCAGCTCGTCGTCGCGTGCCTGTTGCTCGTTCATCGGCCACTCCCTGCGTTCGGGGATCGCGTTCGATGGGAGCACTACCGGGCGTGTGCCCGCTAGGGCCGCCATGCTTGTGGGTGAACCTGGTTGACAGCATCGCTCGCCGATAGGTTTCCCGCACCCCGACGAGTTGGATCAGTACCCCTTGTACCCGCCGCCCAGGCCCATGGAGACGAGGCCGGGGTGGTTGTGGAAGCCGCCGTAGCGCGCGTAGGTGTAGCGGACGCCCGCGATGATGTTGTCGACCGGCGCCAGGATGTTGTCGTAGCCCGCGAGCTTGTAGGCGTTGAACGTGGGGTCGATGCACTGCATGAGGCCCTTGGAGGGCGTGCCGCGCATCGCGTTGGAGTCCCAGTTGTTGACGGCGTTGGGGTTGCCGTTCGACTCCTTCATGATGATCGTGTAGATCTCGTCGACGGAGCCGTTGTCGATGTTGGTGCCGTTGGCCTGCAGGACCTTGATGGCTTCCTTGATCCAGCCCTCGACCTCGCGCTGCTTGGCGGGCTTGCGCATCTCCGCCTGCCGCTCGGCCTCGGCCTTCGCCGCCGCCTCGCGCGCGGCGTGAGCGTCCGCGGCGACCTTCGTGGCCTGCTCGAACGTCTGCTGCGCGTACATCTGCTGGAACTGCAGCAGCCGGCCGACCTGGTTGCCGGGGTTGACGTCGTGCACGGTCTGGATCGTCTTGACCTGCTGGTCGGGAAGAGCACCCAGCTCGGCCGCGCCCGCGGCGAGTTCCGTGGAGGAACCGCTGGTCGCGGCGTTGGCGATGGCGGCGGTGCCGGCGGCGACACCTGCTGCGACGACGATCGCGCTCACGCGGTGAGCAAGCGGAACCTTGTCGTCCTCGACGCGGTGAGCGCCGGGCTTGACTTCTTGTCTGGGCACGACCGTGTACACGGTTCGGCCATCGGCCTTGCTGTGCCGGGCCAAGGGGGAGCCTCCTGCGTCGGGGAGCTTGGTCTCCGGCAAACCCAGGCGGGGGACTCTGAGCGGACAAAGGGCCCTAGTAGCTGCAGCTCCTGTGTCCTGCCGGTGACCAAACCGTTATCGGCGGGCGAGAACGTAACCTCGCGTCACGAGCGCAGGCAAGCTTGAGCGCCCGTTGGGTGACTCTCGTCACTTTTGCGTCGGGTCGGGCTAGCAGTTGCTGACAGACAGTCAGCGCGCCTTGTGAGTGCTGCGTAAGTTCATCGTTGCCTCCTGACGAACTGGCGGAGCTGTCTGTTAGTTCGCTGCTGTCCCGGCTCTCGTTATGGGCTACGTCCACGACCACGCGATCGAGTGATGCGGTCACGCTTCGTGATGCTGTTGGGGTGCGGGGAGCTGACCTGCGAGGACTTGATCGCTGGACAGCGTTTTTCTCGGTCTGACGAGGGGTACGGAGAGAGCGCCTCAGCGGTTCACCCGATGTTGTGGGTTAACGCTTGCGCCTCTGCTCCAACGCCTTGAGAACCCAGTCCGAGCTGTCGCCGGGACTGTCGTTGAAGGCGATCGCGGCCTCCGGCTGATGCCAGTGCACCTCGTTCACGACGACCTGGAAGAGCTCCAGGAGACCGGGTCCCTTGCGAATGCCGCCGCCGACCACGACCACGTCGTACTCCTTGTGCCGGAGCTTCTCCGCGAGCGCGGCCTGGGCGCGACCGTCGAGTTCGGCGAAGTCGATGAGGAAGAGGTCCTCGGTGAGGCCGAGCTCGGCGAACCGCCTGCGGCCCTGCTCGATGCCCGCGGCGACGGGTGCAGGGTCGAAGCCGGGGATGGTGTGCGGGTCGAAGCCGATCACGAGAACGTCGGTCATCTCGCGACGCTACTGCGGGTGCCAGAGGCCGGCCACGAGCATTTCCAGGACTCTCCGGCGGCCGAACGGCAGGTCGGCGACGAGGTGCGACGCCTCGCGGACCTCGCACTCGACCCGCAGCTCGTCGAGGGGGACGCCGGTCTCGGCGGCGATGAGACCGAGCACGGCGTGCAGGTGCGGGCCGCTGAACCTGGCCAGGAAGAACCAGTCGTCGAGCGGGTCGCCGAAGCGGGCCCACTCGAAGTCCAGCAGGGCGGTGAGTTCGGGGCCTCGGCCGGGGCGTGCAGGGCGTTGAGCTTGTCGACGGCCTGCTCTGCGAGGACGAGCGCGGTCCGTTCGTCGAGGCCCCGGGAGGCCCATGCCCGCCAGGCTGCCACTCGTGCGGCCAAAATGACGCGACACCCGCAATACGGTCGTCTCATGCGCGAAGACCTCACGTGGCGTCCGCTGACCCGCGACGACGCCCGGACGTCAGCCGACCTCCTCAACGCGATCGAGGTCGTCGACAAGATCGGCGAGAACTACACCGCGGAGGACACCCTCACCGAGCTCGTCGATCCGCACGCCGACCTGGAGCGCGCCAGCCTCGCGGTCTTCGACGGCGACACGATGGTGGGCTACATGAAGCTCCAGTTCCGGCCCGCCACCGCGGAGGTGCACCGCGTGTCGCTGGACGGTGGAGTGCACCCCGCCTACCGCCGTCAGGGCATCGGCACGCGGCTTGTCCGGGCGGGCGTCGAGGCGGCCTGCGCCCTGCACGCGTTGCACCACCCGACGTTGAAGCTCGCGGTCAACGTCCACAAGGCCGAACACATCGAGGGCCTTTCTCCGCTCCTTTCCGGAGAAGGCTTCACGCCCGTCCGCTACTTCCAGCGGATGGAGCGCGGGCTGCACGACGTGCCGCCTTCTTCTGACCCGCGCATCGAGCCGTGGTCGCCGTCCTCCGACGAGGAGTTCCGTGGGCTGCGCAACGAGGCCTACCGCTCTGCGTGGGGCACGACCCCGATGTCGGTGCCGCTCTGGCAGAACAAGATCACCAACCAGACGTTCAGGCCGTCGATGAGCTTCCTGCTGCGTGACGCCGACGGGGTGGCGGCAGGCATGCTCGTGACTATGAACTGGGAGGCCGACACAGAGGCCACCGGCATCAACGACGCCCACTTCATGCTCATCGGTGTGTTGCCATCGCACCGCCGTAAGGGCATCGCGAGCGCGTTGATCGCACACGCGTTGGCCGCCGCCGCTCAGCAGGGCTACGACCGCGCGCTGCTCAGCGTCGACTCTCAGAACGCCACCGGAGCGTTCGGCATCTTCGACCGTGCGGGCTTCACGGCGACGATGCGTTACGTGAGGTGGGAGGCCTAGATGAGTAAGTCCTAAGCCTGGGCGGTGTCTGGAGACAGACGAAGGGTGTTCAAGATCAGTTTGTGAGGACCGACCTGAACACCCTTCTGACCGCACTCTACGTCAAGATCGATGACCACCT
>NZ_BSTF01000011.1 GCF_030269365.1 Lentzea sp. NBRC 102530 | reverse complement strand
CCGCCTCATCGCAGACCTCGCCGCCATACCCAGCACAGCTTGACAATCCATAGGAGCATCTTCGGGGCCCTTGCGAGGCGCTGGTCGTCCGGAAAAGGCCGGGCTGAAAAGCGCCCGGCCGATCCGCGAGGGGTAGCACCTCGCACCCAAAGTCAAGCCCCCATCGCCGCGAGCGGGGTGTACCGCTGTCCAGCTGGGCATTGCCCGTTCGGGCTCGCCTCCGGCTTCGCCACGCCAGGACTCGTAAGTGGTTGGCTCACGTCTTCGGCTGTCCGGTTGGCACCGCGCGCCGGGCCAAGACGGTGGTCACCTCGCGTTGGCGGTTGCCGGGTGGCTAGGCGTTGCCGGTGGTCTTGGCGACCTTCACGCGGACGATCACGCGCACGTTGTCGGTGCCCTCGTCGCCCGGGTAGTCCTTGCCCAGGTACTTGTGCGACAGCTCGTTGATGAGCTCGCGGCCGCCCTCGGTGGTGAGCTGCGCGTCGCCGCGGAACTCCGCGTACTGGTACGGGTTGTCCTTGTTGATGACGGTGATGCTCACCCGTGCGTCGTTCTGCAGGTGGCGCTCCTTGGCGCGGCCCACGACGGTGGAGAACAGGACGTCGTCGCCGTCGCGCTTGACCCACACGACGGAGGTCTGCGGGCTGCCGTCCTTGGTCAGCGTGGCGACCGTGCCGTAGTTGGGGCTGTCCAGCAGTTCGCGCTGTGCGTCTGAAAGCGTTGCCATGCGTTCAGGCTAGGGGCAGGAGCAGGGCGGTCGCGATCGCTGCGATGCCCTCGTTCCGCCCTGTGAGACCCAGGCCGTCCGTGGTGGTGCCGGCGACCGAGACGGGGCCGCCGACGGCCTCCGAGAGGGCCTTCTGGGCCTCTTCGCGGCGTTTGCCGATGCGGGGCTCGTTGCCGATGACCTGCACTGTGGCATTTCCCACTCGGTAGCCCGCCTCCTCGATCAGGCGGCGTACCTCTGTGAGCAGGACCACACCGTGTGCGCCTGACCAGCGCGGGTCGGAGGTGCCGAAGACGGCGCCGAGGTCGCCCAGGCCCGCTGCGGAGAGCAGGGCGTCGCACAGGGCGTGGGAGGCGACGTCGCCGTCGGAGTGTCCGGCGCAGCCGTCCACGCCCTCCCAGAGGAGGCCGGCGATCCAGCACTCGCGACCTGACTCGATCGGGTGGACGTCGACGCCCTGGCCGATCCTCACTCCTGGCCTCCGCTGAACAGTGCTTCCGCGACCGCTAGGTCGAACGGGGTGGTGATCTTCATGGCGTGGGCGTGCCCGGGAACCGTGTGCACGGGGACGCCGTTCTTCTCTACGAGACCAGCGTCGTCAGTCGCGGCAATACCGGAGCAATAGGCGGCTTTGAGAGTCTCGGCGCGGAAACCCTGCGGGGTCTGCACGACTCGCAGCGCTGCTCGATCAGGTGTGGAGACGACCACTCCGACCTCGTCCACCTGCTTGATCGTGTCGGCTACCGGCAGCACCGGGATGACGGCGTCGTGCCCGCCTCGCACAGCGGCCACGACGGCGGCGATGACCTCGGGAGGGGTGAAGGCACGTGCGGCGTCGTGGACCAGCACGATGGAGGTGTCCGGGATCACGCTGAGCGCGTGGTCGAGGGCGAGGCGCACCGAGTCGGTGCGTTCGGCGCCCCCTGAAAGCACGTGCACCGCCCCGCCGGCCGGGGCCAGCGAGGCGGTTGCGGTGTGCACTTGGTCCACATCGGACGGTGGAGCGGCGATGACGACGTGATGAACCTGGCCTGACTCGAACAGGCCACGCACGGCACGCGTCAACAGCGGAACTCCGTTGACCGGCACAAGCGCCTTGGGCATCCCGTAGCCCAGACGCTCACCCCGCCCTGCCGCGGGCACGAGCGCGACAACACTCATGTTCGCGACTGAATCCGATGCTCTATGTGATTGGTTAAGAAGCAGTGGCGAGAACTTCGTCGAGGAGAACCTCGGCCTTGTCCTCGTCGGTGCCCTCGGCCAGCGCCAGCTCGCTGACCAGTATCTGCCGCGCCTTCGCCAGCATCCGCTTCTCGCCGGCGGAAAGCCCGCGATCCTTTTCGCGCCGCCAGAGGTCGCGCACCACTTCCGCAACCTTGTTCACATCGCCGGAAGCGAGTTTCTCAAGGTTGGCCTTGTACCGCCGAGACCAGTTGGTCGGCTCCTCGGTGTGAGGAGCGCGCAAGACCTCGAAAACCCGGTCGAGCCCTTCCTGGCCGACAACGTCACGCACGCCTACGATTTCGGCGTTGTCAGCGGGAACCCGTACCGTGAGATCACCCTGCGCGACCTTGAGAACGAGGTACTTCTTCTCCTCGCCCTTGATCACACGGGTCTCGATTGCTTCGATGAGAGCGGCACCGTGGTGCGGGTAGACGACGGTCTCTCCGACCTTGAAAACCATGTGTCCTCTGCCCCTTTCGATGCCTCCATCCTAACACGTCCGGCAACCCTTCGATCGCTGCTCGATGATCCGTAAGTGCTGGTCAGGGCCATGCGGGGGGTTGACAAACCACCTGTTCGCGTGCAAGGTACGTCTCATCGAAGATCGACTGGCAGCCAGTCGCGCCCTCGATTCGGGCCCCGGTTAGGCTCCTTGCCTGGTGGTTGTTCCCTAGGAAGGACGCTGGAGCCGTGAACTCAGGAGTGTCTCGCCGGATGATCGTGACGGCAGCGCTGGCCGCGGGCCTCGGCCTGGTGGCGGTCGGCTGCAGCGCCGGTCAGGTCACCCAGACCGACACCCAGGTCGCCGCCGTGGACGGTGCGAGCGGCAACGCTGGCCCGATCGCGGTGCGCAACGTCATGCTCGCTTTCCCGCCGGACGGCAACCGGTACCACGAAGGCGACGACGCGCCGCTGACCTTCGTCATCGCGAACACGGGCTCCGCCCCGGACAAGCTGCTCTCCGTCAAGACGGAGGCCGCGGAATCCGAGGCCGAGGTCGTCGGTGCGAAGGAGATCCCGGCGCAGTACGCGCTGCGGGCCGAGTACGACGCCTCCAAGGCGCCCGTGAAGACCTCTGCGCCGTCGTCGGTCGTGCCGACCTCGGGTGCGCCCTCGTCGAACGTGACGCCGTCCTCGGGCGTGCCGTCCTCCGGCGCCCCGTCGTCCGGTGCCGTCTCGTCGAACGTGACGCCCTCGTCCGGTGCGGAGTCGTCCGCCCCGTCCTCGGGTGCGCCGTCCTCCGGCCGTCCGTCGGGTTCCTCGTCGGCCGCGCCGAGCTCGTCCGCGGCGGTCGACCCCGACCTCGAGGTGCTGGAGATCCGCTGCACCATCAAGAAGCTGAACCGCGACGTGGTGGCGGCGCAGACCGTCAAGGTCACGTTCCTCTTCGAGAAGGCCGGTTCGCTGACGCTGGAGGTGCCCGTGGCGCCGTCCGAGCACAAGCGCACGAGCGAGAACCACGAGTCCGGCGGTCACTGACCTCTTGACGCACGAAACGCCGCCTCCCGACGCTCGGGAGGCGGCGTTTCGCGTTTCAGGCCTTGAGCATCGGGCGGAACCTGTCGCGGTAGGCCCACGCGAGTCCGATCTCGGCGGCCACCACGGCCAGCGCCATGACCATGCCGCTCGGCTCCAGGAAGACGTGGAACAGGAAGATGTTCACGATCACCGGGGCCAGCAGGGCCAGCGCCAGCGGCACGAACCTCCCGACGAGGAGCAGCAGTCCCGCGACGAGCTGCACGGCACACGTGAGCTGCAGCATGTAGCCGGTCTCGTAGAGCGCGGTGTTGAAGGCGACCCCGCCCGGTGCGAGCGTGCTGGGGTCGGGGGCGGGCATGAAGAGCAGGAAGCCGTTCAGGCCGGTCGTGGTGAAGAGCAGGCCGGTCAGCACGCGGGTGACGACGGTGGCGTAGCGGCCGAGGGCGAACTTGCGGGTCTGCGTCTGCGTCGCGGTGGCGGTGCTCACGGTGTCCTCCAGGCTGTGTCGTGTCCTTCCACTGATGCGTCGAACGGCACCCACGCCGGATCGACACGGCGCACGAAAAATCTTGGAAGTTTTGTCGAACAGGCCCTGAGCTGTGGATTTGCCGGTGGACAGAGGTCAGACGCGCCTCTCGGCAGGCAGCCGGGCTTCGTTGGCTCGCGAGTTCGCGACGACCGACTCCCCGGCGAACGAGCCGCGCGAGCGGAGCGAGCGCCGACGAACACTGTCAGACCCTTGCTCTAACGTTCGTTTCGTGGCGAAGACAGCGCGGCCGATCTTCCGTTGTGCCGAGTGCGGGCACGAGGTGGCGAAGTGGTTCGGCCGCTGCCCCGAGTGTCAGGCGTGGGGCAGCATCGAGGAGCGGGGCACCGCGTCCGTGACGCGGGTGGTGGCGGGTGCGCCGACGTCGGCGGCGCGTCCGATCGGCGAGGTCGACATCGAGTCGGCGCGGGCCTTGTCGACCGGTGTGAGCGAGTTCGACCGGGTGCTGGGTGGTGGTCTGGTGCCCGGTGCCGTGGTGCTGCTCGCCGGCGAGCCCGGCGTGGGCAAGTCGACGTTGCTGCTGGAGACGGCGCACCGGTGGGCGGAGTCGCACGGGCGTTGCCTCTACGTCACGGGTGAGGAGTCGGCGGGGCAGGTGCGGTTGCGCGCCGAACGCACCGGCAACCTGCACGCCGAGATGTACCTGGCGGCCGAGAGCGAACTCAGCGCGTTGCTCGGGCAGGTCGACCAGGTGAAGCCGTCGATGTTGATCGTCGACTCGGTGCAGACCATGTCGACGGTGAGTGTGGAGGGCGTGCCCGGCGGCGTCACGCAGGTGCGGACCGTCGCATCAGGACTCATCGCGATGGCCAAGGAACGCGGCCTGCCGGTCGTCCTCGTCGGACACGTCACCAAGGACGGATCCGTTGCGGGGCCCAGGGTTCTGGAGCACCTGGTCGACGTCGTCCTGCAGTTCGAGGGCGACCGGCACTCCAGCCTGAGGTTGCTGCGCGGCATCAAGAACCGCTACGGCGCCGCCGACGAGGTGGGTTGCTTCGAGCTGCGCGACGACGGCATCGTGGGCGTGCCGGACCCGTCCGGGCTCTTCCTGACGCGCCGCGAGAAGGCCGTCGAGGGCACCTGCGTGACGGTGATCGTCGAGGGCAAGCGGCCGATGCTCGGCGAGGTGCAGGCGTTGGTGGCCAAGACGAACCTGCCCGCGCCCCGGCGCGCGGTGAGCGGTCTCGACTCGGCGCGCATCTCGATGGCGTTGGCGGTGCTGGAGAAGCGCGGCAAGGTCAACCTGTTCCAGAAGGACGTCTTCACCGCGACCGTGGGCGGCATGCGCCTGACCGAACCGGCCGCGGACCTCGCCGTGGTGCTCGCGGTCGCCTCGGCGGAACGCGAGATCGCTCTCCCGGCCGACCTCGTGGTGCTGGGCGAGGTGGGTCTCGCGGGGGAGATCCGGCGGGTCAACGGCGTCGGCAAGCGCTTGCAGGAGGCCGCGCGGCTCGGCTTCAAGAAGGCCCTGGTGCCCCCGGACCACGGCCCGCTGCCGGACGGCGTGCGCGCGTTGGTGGCGAACGACCTCGTGTCGGCGCTGGACGTGCTGGGCCTGAACCGGAGGCGTGCCACGAAGAAGGAGGAGAGGGAAGAAGGCTGAGCCGCGCTCTGCGGCGATGGATCGCCTGCGCCGTGCCTCGGTCCTCGTACCTACCCGCCGATGACTGAACTGCTGCGCCGAGCCCTGACTCTGGTTCCGCCCGACGCCCGCAACGACGCCGGTGCGTCGGCGGAGGACGTGCGCGCCTACCTCGACCAGGACGAGTGGGACTTCGCGCTGGAACTGCTCGGCGCGTTCGGCGGCATCGCCTGGCAGACGTCCGCGTACTGGAAGCTCCTCGCCGCCGCGGCCGAGGAGCTGTACCTGCCGTCGAAGTGGTTCCACTGGCGCGAGGCCGAGACGCGCCTGGGCCTGGTCCGCGCGGACCTGGTGCACGACAGGAGGTACCCGATCCCGGCCCAGGGCGTCTACCGGCCGCTCTGGAACCTCGGCCGAGGCCCCCGGGACCACTGGACGGCCGTGGTGTGGGTCGAGGCGCGACCAGAGCTCCCGGCGGGGGAAAGCGCCACCGTCCGGCTCGTCGCGCTGAGCCCGGAGGGCTGGCGGCACCTCAGGCCCGGTGACGTCATCACCATGCACGAGGGACAGCCGGTGGCGGGCACGGCGACTGTGATCGAATACGCGGGTGTTGGGGAGACACGACAGCGAGATCGGTGAGTTGTTGCGGTACGCCGTGTCCTTGGTACCGCCCGAGGTGCGGGGCGACGAGCTGCCCGACTACCTCGACCTCGAGGAGTGGGACCTGGTCCTGCAGCTGCTGGGCGACTTCGACGGCCACACCTGGCAGACACCGCGCTACTGGGCCCTGCTGGCCGAGGCGGCCACGCAGATGGACCAGGACGAGGCGTGGTTCCAGTGGCGTTGCGTGGAGTCGATCCAAGGTCTCATCAGGGTGGAGCTCACCCTCGCGGTGGACGCGGAACCGTTGCGGGCCAGGGGAGAGCGCCCGCTGTGGGACGTCACCGGCAAGACGCAGCGGGTGGCCGCGCTGTGGATCGAGTCCAAGCCGGTCCTCGGCCCTGGCGAACGAGCCACGGCCAGGCTGAGGCCGTTCGTGCCGCCGGCGTGGGCGCACCTCATCCGCGGCGACATGATCACGCTGCACGGCACCTCGCCGGGCACCGCCAGGATCATCGAGAAGGTCCCGCCGAGGCTCTGAGACGAGAAACCGCCGCGGTCCCGAGAAAGGACCGCGGCGGCTCCGAGCCAGAAGCTAGATCATTGTGAGAGCAGCTGGGCGCAGCGGATCAGGCCCAGGTGCGAGTACGCCTGCGGGTGGTTGCCCAGCGAACGCTCGGCCACCGGGTCGTACTCCTCGGGCAGCAGGCCGGTCGGGCCCGCGGCCGCCACGATCTGGCCGAACAACTCCTCGGCCTCGGTGCGGCGACCCGTCAGGAGATAGGACTCGATCATCCACGCCGCGCACAGGTGGAAGCCGCCCTCGTCGCCCGGCAGGCCGTCGTCGCGGTGGTAGCGGTACACGGTCGAACCGGACCGCAGCTCCGCCTCGATGGCGGTGACGGTGGACTGGAACCGCTCGTCGGCCGGGTCGATGAGGCCCGACAGGCCGACGAACAGCGAGGCGGCGTCGAGGTCGTCACCGTCGTAGGCCGTGGTGAACGACTGGACCTCGTCGTTCCAGCCGTTCTTCAGCACGTCGGTGGCGATCGTGTCGCGCAGCGGCACCCACGAAGGATCGAGCGACCGGCCGAACTGCTCGCCGAGCTTGATCGCGCGGTCGATGGTCAGCCAGCACATGACCTTCGAGTACACGTGGTGGCGCGGTGCGTGCCGCTCCTCCCAGATGCCGTGGTCGGGCTCGTGCCAGCGCCGTGAGACGGCCTCGGCCATCGCCTGGACCATCGTCCAGTCGGCGTCGGACAACGAACCCCGCGCGGTCGCCAGGGACACCACGAGGTCGACGACGGGGCCGAAGACGTCGAGCTGCACCTGCTGGTTCGCGAGGTTGCCCACGCGCACCGGCCGGGAACCCGCGTAGCCGGGCAGCGACTCGATCACGGCCTCGGCACCGAGCTGCGTGCCGTGCAACGTGTACAGCGGGTGCAGGCGCTCGGGACCGGGGATGGTCTCCAGCACGCCGTGCAGCCACGCCAGGAAGCCGTCGGCCTCGGCGAACGAGCCCACCGACACCAGGGCGGCGGCGGTCATCGCGCCGTCGCGCAGCCAGCAGTAGCGGTAGTCCCAGTTGCGGACGCCGCCGAGCTCCTCGGGCAACGACGTGGTGGCCGCGGCCATGATCGAGCCGGAGTCCTTGTGCACCAGGCCGCGCAACGTCAACGCCGAGCGCAGCACCAGGTCCGTCTGCACCTTCGGCAGGTGCAGGCCGGCGGCCCAGTCCGACCAGTAGCCGGCCGCGCGGTCACGGCGGACCGACTCGGGCGACACGTGCTCGGACAGGTCGTCGGTGCCGCACCGCAGTTCCAGCAGCACGGGCGCGCCCTCGCGCGGCCGCACGACGGCGCGGGCCGTCTCCTGCTGGCCGTCCGAGGAGATCTCCCAGTCGACGCCGGGGGACCGCAGCACCATCGGGTCGGACGTGCCGACGATGCGCAGGCCGTCGCGCTCGCGCAGCAACCGCACGGGCACCTGGCCGAACTCCGGGCGCGGCGCGAACGTGATCACCGCGTTGGTCGAGCCCGAGATACGCCGCACCAGGTCGGTGCGGTGCGACGCGAGGTCGTGCTCCAGGTAGTCGGTCACGAGCAACCGCGACCAGCGGGTCTCCACGATCATCGTGCCTGGCAGGTAGCGCTGGCCCAGGGGCAGCGACCCGTGCTCCGGCTTGATCGAGAAGTGACCGGCCGACGGCCCGCCCAGCAGGTCCGCGAAGATCGCCGCGGAGTCCGGTTCGGGGTGGCACAGCCAGTTGACCTTGGCGTCCGGCGTCACGAGGGCCACCGAACGCTCGTTGGCGAGCATGGTCAGGCGCTCGATCGGCACGGCCTGGTCGCCGTGCAGCCACGCCCGGCGCTCCTCCAGCAGGAACGCGAGCACGGTCGCCACGTCGGCAGGGTCGGACACGTAGTACGACGCCAGCGACTCGCCGGCACCCACGCGGATGCCGACGTCCGGGCCGGACAGGCGCGCGAACGCCTTCTCGTCCGTCACGTCGTCGCCCAGGAAGATCGCCGCGGTGGCGCCGACCTGGTGGCGCAGGATGTCGAGGGCGTGGCCCTTGTTGGTCTCGACGACGGCCAGTTCGATGACGGCCTTGCCCTCGGTGACCTGCACACCCTCCCAGGTGCACGGGCCGGAGCGGACGGCGGACAGCACCGTCTCGCCGATCTCCGGGGAGGCCGCGCGCCGCACGTGCACGGCGATCGAGGCGGGCTTGACCTCCAGCTGGACGCCGTCCTGGCCCTCGGCGATCTGCTCCAGCTCGGACTCGAGGCGGCGCAGCAACGCCTTCGCGTCCGCGTCGAGCGCGTGCACGAAGCCGACGTCGAACTCGGAGCCGTGCGACCCGACGAGGTGGACCTCGCCGGGCAGCCGGGACAGGGTGGCCAGGTCGCGCAGCGCGCGTCCCGAGATCACCGCGGATGTGGTCTCGTGCAGCGAAGCCAGCGAGCGCAGTGCGTTCACCGACTCCGGGAGCGGACGGGCCGCCTCGGGGTCGGCGACGATCGGCGCCAGCGTGCCGTCGTAGTCGCTCGCGACGAGAAGTCGTGGGGTCCGCGCGAGCTGAACGATCGCTCTGCGCAGTTCGGCGGGGAGGGCCTCGGCGGTCAACGCCCCTCCTGGAGCACTAGATGGGTCAGGTGGATCTGAAAGGATTCAGACCGAGGTCTGCGTGCCCAACGCCTCCAGGAACGACCTTGCCCAGCGATCAACGTCGTGGGTGAGGACCTGACGGCGCAGCGCGCGCATCCTACGGCGGCCTTCGGCGGGATCGATGTCGAGGGCGGCCTGCAGAGCGTTCTTGACACCGTCCAGATCATGGGGGTTCACCAGGAACGCGCTGGTCAGTTCTGCGGCAGCGCCGGCGAACTCGCTGAGCACCAGAGCTCCACCAAGATCATATCGGCAGGCCACGTACTCCTTGCACACGAGGTTCATTCCGTCCCGAACGGGCGTGACGACCATGACGTCCGCCGCGCTCATGAACGCGACGAGCTCCTCGCGGTTCACCGACTGGTGCAGGTAGTGGACGACGGGTTTGCCGACCCGGCCGAACTCGCCGTTGATCCGGCCGACGGACTGCTCGATGTCCTTGCGCATCGTCACGTAGTGGTCGACGCGCTCCCGGCTGGGCGTGGCGAGCTGCACCATCGCGACGTCCTCCGGGTCCACGCGTCCGTCCGCGATGAGCTCGTAGAGCGCGCGGATCCGGACGTCGATGCCCTTCGTGTAGTCGAGGCGGTCCACGCCGAGCAGGATGCGCTTGGGGTTGCCGAGGTCCGCTCGAATCTGCTTCGCGCGGGCCTGCGTCTCCTTGCGCCGGGCCACCGCGTCGAGGCCCGCGCTGTCGATCGAGATGGGGAACGCGCCGACCCGCACCGTGCGGTCGCCGACCTGCACGACACCTGGCCGGGTCCTGACACCAACGGTCCCGCGCGAGGGCTCCAAGCCCACGAGGCGGCGGGCCAGCCAGAGGAAGTTCTGCGCGCCGCCGGGGCGGTGGAAGCCCACCAGGTCGGCGCCCAGCAGGCCGCGGATGATCTCCGTGCGCCACGGCAGCTGCATGAACAGCTCGACGGGCGGGAACGGGATGTGCAGGAAGAAGCCGATCTTGAGGTCGGGCCGCTGCTCGCGCAGCATCGCCGGCACGAGCTGCAGCTGGTAGTCCTGCACCCACACCGTCGCGCCCTGGGCGGCCACCTTCGCGGTCGCGTCGGCGAACCGCTGGTTGACCTTCACGTACGCGTTCCACCAGTGCCGGTGGAACGCCGGCTGCGCCACGACGTCGTGGTAGAGCGGCCAGAGCGTGCCGTTGGAGAAGCCCTCGTAGTAGTCCTCGACCTCCTTGGCCGAGAGCTCCACGGGGTGCAGCAGCAGGCCGTCGTCCTCGAACGGTGGCACGTCCGTGTCCGCGACGCCGGGCCAGCCGACCCAGGCGCCGCTGTGTGAGCGGAGGAACGGCTCGAGCGCGCTCACCAGCCCTCCAGGGCTGTGCTTCCAGCGCTCGGTCCCGTCAGGGAGCCGCTCCAGGTCAACCGGCAGCCGGTTGGCCACGACTACGAACTCTGCCCCGTTCTCGCCAATGTCCATGCTCACGCGAAAGACGCTAGCCGGTGTGCGTGTCCTCGGCGTGTCGTGTAACCCCCGTCACAGCGAGTTTCACTCCAAACGACGCTTGGTGGGTTTGAGCGGCCCGGACAGGCGTGGACCTGCGAACTTCCGCTCCAGCCGCCCCAGTCCGGTGCGCACCGGCTGGGCCAGGTACTCGCCGAACACGACACCTCCGGCCAGGGCGAGAGCAATCCCACTCGCGAACACCAGCGTGCTCAAACCGGCCGTGTCGCCCTCGGCGGTGAGCTGGAACAGGCCCCGGTACGTCGTCCAGCCGGGCAGCAGCGGGACGACGCCCGCCTGCACGACGACGAGCGTCGGGATGCGCAACCGGCGGGTCATCGTCGCGCCACCGAACCCGGTGATCGCGGCGGCCACGGCCGAGGCCAGCAACGCGTCCAGCCCGAGGCTCGTCATGAGGCCGTAGGCGGCGGTGCCGATCGCACCGGAGACGGCGGCGGCGACCAGCGCGCGGGGCCGGGCGTAACAGGCGAGCGCGAAGAACGCGCTCGTCGCCGCGCCGGCTGCGAACTGCATGGGCACCGCGGAGATCAGGGCGGGCAACGGCTCGCTGAGCTTGATCTCCAGTCCGAAGTGGACGGCCGCGCGGATCGCCAGCGCGACACCGACGATGAGCCCGGCGCTGAGCAGCACGGTCTCCACGGTGCGGCCGGCGGCGGTGACGTTGTAGCCGGAGATCGCGTCCTGCACGGTGCTGACCAGCGCGAGCCCGGACAGCAGCACGACGATCCCGACCGCGACCAGCAGGCTCGGCCGGACCGGCAGCAACCCGGTCGAGTAGATGGCGAGCGCGGCACCCGTGCCGAGCGCACCGCCGACGAGCTGCTGGAAGAAGAACGGCAGGTTGCGCCGGTTGAGCAGGCGCCCGACCCGGTCGACCACGGCGCTGATGCCGGCGGCGGTCAACGCGAGCACCACACCACCACCGACGAGGAACGCGACGGCGGCGGCCATGCCACCCCATGCGACCGTGGCGACCCAACGCGGATATGGGTGCGCGGCGTTCGTGATGTCCTCGAGCCGTGCGTGCGCCTCTTCGATGGGCGGGAGATTGCGCACGAGCTGTTCGACGTCCGCGAGTCGCGTGTAGTCGAGTCCGCGCTGCCGGACGACGCGAATGGACGTGATGGGCAGCGCTTCCGTGCCGCGATGACACGACACGCTGATAGAGGTGTAGATCACGTCGACTTCCGTGTGCGGAAGTCCATAGCTCTCGGTGACCGAGAGAATCGTCGCTGTCACATCGGCCGCACCCGCTCCACTGGCCATTTGGACCTCGCCGATCTTCAGTGCGAGATCGAGTACCAGGTGAACCGTGGTGTCATCGGGCAGAGCAGGGCCGTGCAGGCTGTTCGCGGAAATCTCGTGCACCTCCGTCGTGTGATCGTGACGGACTCTTCGACTGTTGCTGTGTCGTCGGCCACCTCCGATCGGGCGACCCGAAAAGGAGGACATGATCACTGTCCGTTGGTTACCCTCCTGACCTGGTCAAGGCGGTCAGTCCGACGCATTGATCCACTCAGTTGGTTGGTCCGGCTCCGGTCGGAGCAATCCGATCACACTGAGAGCAGACCGTTCGCCGCAGGTAGCACCCGCAACGGGCGCTTACGATGTTCGCGAACACGAGCCGGCCGGCGTAGCTCAATTGGCAGAGCACTCGCCTTGTAAGCGAAAGGTTAGGGGTTCGATTCCCCTCGCCGGCTCTTTCAAGGCGCCCTGACCAGCCATGACGGTTGGCCGGGGCGCCTTCTTGCTTCCCGGGGTTGCGCGGCGTTCAGTTCGCGTGCCCGAACTGAACGCCCATCGCGCCGGCGGGTGGAGGCTCGCGCGTCTCCGCGCAGTTCGTGCGCTGTTCTCATCCGGGCAGTTTCCGGCACTATCCGCACCGCTGCATGTGCGTTCCGTAGTCGTTTGGTTGCGGGCCGGCTCGGCGGAACTCGGGAACGGCTTGAATTCGCGGCCGTGCAACTGGGCCCGCCGCGGCTCCCGTGACCAGTACCGTTCTTGCTTCGACCACACCGCAATTGGGGGATTGCTCATGGCGTTTCTTCGGCGTGTTCTGGTCATCGCAGCGGCGCTCTTCATGGTCGCGTCACTCGGCACCGCCGCGCAGGCCGCGGACGGGACGATCACCTACGTCAAGCGCACCGGCGGCGATGTGAGCGCCGCCGCGCAGACCTACAACCTGAGGAACATCAACACCGGTCGTTGCCTCGCGATCAGGGGCGCGGCGAACTACAACGGATCACCCGCCTTCCAGCACGACTGCGGGTTCGCGGACCAGGCCTGGACGATCCGGCACCTGGGCAGCGACCGCTGGGAGGTCCGCAACGACTACACCGGCCGTTGCCTGTCCATCCGGTCGGCGGACAACTACAACGGTTCGCCCGCGTTCCAGCTCGACTGCGTGCTGTACGCGGACCAGCAGTGGTTCATCGTCGACGCGCACGACTCGGTCGGCTACTACCTCTACAGCATCCTGATCAACAACGTGACCGCGCGCTGCCTCGTCGTCCCGGCGGCGGCGAACTACAACGGTTCGCCCGCGTTCCAGCACGACTGCCACCCGAACTACAACGACCAGCACTGGAAGTTCGTCCGGCTGTGATCCCGGCACGTGCCCACGAGATCATGTCCTGCACTGTCTCGTTAGGACGTGACATCGTGGGCACATGTCCTACCTCGCGGATAGCGCGCGCTACGACCAGATGACCTACCGGCGCACGGGACGCAGCGGCCTCAAGCTGCCCGCCATCTCGCTCGGCCTGTGGCACAACTTCGGCGGCGACCGGCCGTACGAGTCGGGTCGCGGGATCGCGCGGCGGGCGTTCGACCTCGGCGTCACGCACTTCGACCTCGCCAACAACTACGGACCTCCGTACGGAAGTGCGGAGATCACGTTCGGGCAGATCCTGAAGGACGACCTCCGGCCGTACCGCGACGAGCTGGTGATCTCGACCAAGGCGGGCTACGACATGTGGCCCGGCCCGTACGGGGAGTGGGGCAGCCGCAAGTACCTGCTCAGCTCGCTCGACCAGTCGCTGACCCGGATGGGCCTCGACTACGTCGACATCTTCTACAGCCACCGGTTCGACCCGGAGACGCCGCTCGAGGAGACCATGGGCGCGCTCGTGTCCGCGGTGCAGCAGGGCAAGGCGCTCTACGTCGGCATCTCGTCGTACTCGCCCGCGAAGACGCGGGAGGCGGCGCAGCTGCTCAAGAGCGCGGGCGTGCCGTTGCTGATCCACCAGCCGTCGTACTCGATGCTGAACCGGTGGATCGAGCCGGAGCTGCTCGACACCCTCGACGAGGTGGGCGCGGGCTGCATCGCGTTCTCGCCGCTCGCCCAGGGCATGCTGACCGACCGCTACCTCGACGGCGTACCGGAGGGGTCGCGGGCGTCGCAGGGCAAGTCGCTGTCGACGGACCTGCTGACCGAGCAGAACCTCGGGCGCATCCGGTCGCTCAACGAGATCGCGAAGTCGCGCGGGCAGTCGCTGGCGCAGCTCGCGCTGACCTGGACGATCCGGGACCCGCGGGTCACGTCGGCGTTGATCGGCGCCTCGTCGGTGGGGCAGCTGGAGCAGAACCTCGCGGCCCTGCAGGCTCCGCCGCTGACCGACGACGAACTCGCCGAGATCGACAAGTACGCCGTCGAGTCGGGCATCGACCTGTGGGCCACGAGCTCCCAGGCCGAGTAGTCAGGCCGCGTGCCGGGGGAGGCGGATCGTGAAGACCGTCGACCCCGGCCTGCTCGCCAGTTCGATCGTGCCGCCGTGCGCCTCCACCAGCGACTGGACCACGGCGAGCCCCAGGCCGCTGCCGCCGCGCTGCCGGGTCCGCGAGTCGTCGACGCGGTAGAACCGATCGAAGATCCGCGCCTGGTCGGCCTCCGGGATGCCGGGACCGGTGTCGCTCACCCTGATCACCGCCCAGCCGTTCTCGGCCGTCACCTTCACCGTCACGGCCGTGCCCGCGGGCGTGTGCACGGCCGCGTTGGTCAGCAGGTTGTCGAGCACCTGCCGCAACCGCGTCGGGTCGGCCGTCATCCGCACGGTGTCTGCGTCCAGCGTCAGCGGGTGCGTCGAGCGGGCCGCGTGGAACGCGTCGGCGGCGGCCTCGGCGACCACCGACAGGTCCACCTCCTCAGGCCGCAGCGGCGGTTCGGACTCGGCGGCGTCCAGGCGGGCCAGCAGCAGCAGGTCGTCGAGCAGCACGCTCATCCGCGACGCCTCGGACCGCAGCTTCTCCAGGTGCTTCTCGCGTTCGCCCGGTTCGTTGGCTGCCGCGTACTTGAAGAGGTCCGCATAGCCGCGCAACGACGTGAGGGGCGTTCGTAGTTCGTGTGAGGCGTCGGCGATGAACCGGCGCAGGCGTTGCTCCGCGGCCGTGCGCGCAGCCAGCGAGGAGTCGATGTGCGCGAGCATGTTGTTGAACGCCTCGCGCAGCTCTTCGACCTCCACGCCGCCGCCCCGGCCGTCGACGCGCATCTTCAGGTCGCCGGAGTCGGTCAGGTCGTGCGACGAGATGTCGTGCGCGGTGTCGGCCATGTCCGACAACGGCTGCATGCCCTTGCGGATCAACGCCTGACCGCCGACGACCAGCGCGACCAGGGCGGCCAGGAACGCGATCACACCGACCGTGACCAGCTGCGAGATCGTGCCGTCGCGGTCGTGCATGGGGGCCGCGCTGACCACGATGTACTCGTTCTTGATGACCTGGCACGCGCGCAACCGGAACTTGCCCTCGTCGCGCAGGTACTCGGTCTCGAACTCGTCGGCGACCAGGGCCCTCTTCGCCAGGGCGGCGAACTCCGCCCGGTCCTCGCTGTCCGGTGGCTGCTGGTCGCCCGGCAGCGCCTGCAGCTCGCCGTCGTCGATCTTGTAGACGACCGCGAACCAGTCCGGCGGGAGCTTGGTGAGCTTGCCGTAGTACTCCAGCTCCTTGACCGAGCCCTGCTGGCTGATGATCATCTGGTCGTCCAGGCGGCGGTCGAGGAAGTCCTTCATCGACGTGACCATGACCCAGCCGACGATCACGAACACCGTGAGCGCGAGTGCGCCGAGGCCCAGGGCGAGGCGGGTGCCGAGCCGCCAGTCGCGGACGGGCTTCAAGCGGAACCTCATCGGGGGCTCACTCCGCTGCTCGGCGGAGCACGTACCCCACACCGCGCACGGTGTGGATCAACGGCTCGCGGCCGTCGTCGAGCTTGCGGCGCAGGTGCGAGATGACGAGCTCGACGACGTTCGACCGTCCGCCGAAGTCGTACTCCCACACGTGGTCGAGGATCTGCGCCTTGGTCAGCACCGCCGGGGAGCGCCGCATCAGGTACCGCAGCAGCTCGTACTCGGTCGGCGTGAGCGTCACGAGCTTGCCGCCGCGGCGGACCTCGCGGGTGTCCTCGTCCATCACCAGGTCGGACACCTTCAGCACCGACCGCTTCCACGACGGACCGGTCGAGCGGCGCAGCACGGCCCTCAACCGGGCCATCAGCTCCTCGACCGAAAAAGGTTTCACGAGGTAGTCGTCGCCGCCCCTGGTGAGTCCCGCCACCCGGTCCGCGGTGCCGTCCCGAGCCGTCAGGAAGACCACCGGGACCATCGCGCCGGCCGCCCGCATTCGATCGAGAACGGTGAATCCGTCCAGGTCAGGCAACATGAGGTCGAGCACGACGATGTCGGGTTGGAACTCGGCCGCCTCTCTCAACGCGTCCTCGCCGTTGAGCGCGGTCGCGGCCTGCCAGCCCTCGTACCGGGCGACCGTCGCGACCAGGTCAGCGATGTGCGGCTCGTCATCTACGACGAGCAATCGAACCGAGTTCCCCTTGTCCACGTGCTCATGGTGCGTCACCCCGTGGCCCGCGCGCTCGATCGACAGGAAGTCGACAGCGCGTGCAAAGGGGAGCCACAGCTCGACCGCTGAGGATCGACACCGACCGACAGAGACCGCCCGACCGAGGAGCCCGCCGTGACGACCACCCTGCAGCACACCGCGAGACAGGCTCCGGCCGGTCGCGCGACGCCGCACAAGGTGCTGGCCAAAGCCGGCCTGTACGTGTTCCTCCTCGCCAACGCGGCCTTCGTGACGTACCTGTTCAACGCGGCCGGGGTGGGGTCCAACAAGCTCATCAACTTCGGTCGGCTCGCGGGCCTCTACGGCGCGCTCGCGATGGCGTTCCAGCTGCTCCTGGTGGCGCGGCTGCCGTGGCTCGACCGCCGTCTGGGCATGGACAAGCTCACCGGGTGGCACCGCTGGGTCGGTTTCTCGATCTTCTGGCTGCTGATCGGCCACCTGGTCTTCATCGCGTTCGGCAACGCCGGGGACGAGGGCCCGATCGCCGAGGTCGTCCGGCAGGCGACCGAACTCGAAGGCATCCTCCGCGCGCTGGTCGCGTGGGCGATCATCATGACCGTCGGCATCGTCTCGGCCCGGTTCGCGCGCCGCAAGCTCGCCTACGAGACCTGGCACTTCATCCACCTCTACACCTACGTGGCGATCTTTCTGGCGTTCTCGCACCAGGTCGCGGTGGGCAGCACGTTCCGCAAGTCGGCGCTCGCGACCGGCTACTGGTGGGGCCTGTGGGCGTTCGCGCTCGGGTCCGTCCTCGTCGGACGCGTGCTCCTGCCGCTCTACCGCAACTGGAAGCACCAGTTCCGCGTCGCCGCCGTCGTGCCGGAGGCGCACAACGTCGTCTCGGTCTACATCGAGGGCAAGGACCTCGACCAGCTCGGGGCTCGCGCCGGCCAGTTCTTCCTCTGGCGCTTCGTGACCAAGGACCGCTGGTGGCAGGCCAACCCGTTCTCGCTGTCCGCGGCGCCGAACGGCAAGTACCTGCGCCTCACCGCGAAGGCCCTGGGCACCGGCAGCGCCGACATCCGCAACGTCAAGGTCGGCACCCGCGTGTTCGCCGAGGGCCCGTACGGCGCCTTCACGACCATGCACCAGACCAAGCCCAACGCGCTGCTCGTCGCGGGCGGCGTCGGCGTCACGCCGGTGCGCGCGCTGCTGGAGGAGATCCGCGGCCACGTCGTGGTGCTCTACCGGGTCAGCGACCCGCGTGAGGCCGTGCTGCTGCGCGAACTCGAAGGCCTGGCCCGTGCCAAGGGCGCGGTGCTGCGCCTCGTCACCGGTTCGTCGAAGACCATCACCGCCAACGGCCCGTTGCTCGGCCCGGAGAACATCGTCGCGCTGGTCCCGGACGTGCAGGACCGCGACGTGTTCATCTGCGGCCCCGGCGGCATGACCGGCGCGGTGATCAAGAGCCTGGACGAGCTGGGCGTGCCCGCCAACCAGATCCACGCCGAGCGCTTCGCGCTGGCCAACTGAAGGGGTTCGACGACGTGAAGTGGGCAATTCCCGTAGCGGTGCTCAGCGTGGCCGGTCTCGTCCCGGTGTGGCTCTACTCGCCCGGCGCGGCGCACGAGGGTGAGATCAACGAGGTCGCGGCCCCGCCCGCGCAGGAACAGCAGACCGTTCCGCCGGCCACCACCACCGCACCGAAGACGACCGGGTCCGCGCCGAAGACCGGCGGCAGCACGCCGCAGACCCAGCAGGCCCCGCAAACCCAGCAACAGCAGCAGAACCGCACCGTGGCCGGGCCTGCCGTGAACACCTCCGAAGGCACCGTGCAGGTGCAGGTGACGTTGCAGGGCAAGAAGATCGTCGACGTGAAGGCGTTGCGGGCCCCCAACTCCGACCCGACCAGGATGGCGCTGCCGTTGCTGAAGCAGTCGGCGCTGAAGGCCCAGAGCGCGGACATCGACACGGTGTCCGGCGCGACCGCGACCTCCGAGGGCTACAAGCAGTCGCTGCAGGCGGCCCTCGACGGGGCGAAGTAACCGTGGCCGTGCGGCGCGTCGAGCACATCATGGGCCTGCCGATCTCGGTGGACCTGCGTGACGGGGACGCCGCACTGGCCGAACGGGCGTTCGCGTGGCTGCGTGCCGCCGACGCCCAGTTCTCGCCCTTCAAACCGGACAGCGAGGTGTCCCGGCTGGACCGGGGTGAGCTCACCAGGGATGAGCTCACCCCGGACCTGGTCGAGGTCCTCTCGCTCTGCGACTGGTACGAGCAGTCCACCGGCGGCGCCTTCACCGCTCGGGTGCCGGGCCGCGGCCTCGACCCGTGCGCGGTGGTGAAGGGCTGGGCCGTGCAACGGGCCGCGGACATGCTGCGCGACGGCGGCTGCACCTCGTTCTGCGTCAACGCCGGTGGCGACGTCGTCGTGTCGGGTGAACCGGAACCCGGAAAGCCTTGGCGCGTAGGCGTTCGCCATCCCGATCTCGCCGATCGGCTGAGCGTCGTGCTCGGTGTGCGGGACGGAGCCGTTGCCACGTCAGCGTTGTACGAACGCGGTCAGCACATCCTCGACGGCCGCACCGGGAAGCCGGTCTCGGGGATTCTTTCGGTCACAGTTCTCTCCGACGACCTGGCGATCGCGGATACCACTGCCACAGCAGCGTTTGCGCTGGGCAGGGACGGGATCGAGTGGGCGGCGGAGCAGGAGGGCTGCGAGGTCTTCATCGTCGACGAAGATCGTCAGGTGTACTCGAGCCCTGGACTTCCCGTACACATCTGTTAACATGCCCGCCCAACGGAGCTTTGACTCCGGGGCACGTTTCTCGTTGATCAAGAGCTGGATCGGAACTCGCGCTCGGGGCGAGACCCGGCCTGCTGTTGACCAACTACTCGTGCGGGAAGGCCTGCTGCGTCGCGAATTCGGGAGCGCGACACAGCAGGCCTTCTCTGTTTCTAGGCGTAGCGGTCCTCGTTGAAGTCCAGGTTCACCGCGGACATGCCGAGGTCGCGTCCCATCGCGTCCAGCACGTCCACCATCTCGAGCCCCGTCAGCCAGTCCCGCGGCAACGCGTCGGTCCCGTGCAGCGCACCGAGGACGTTCCCGGTCAACGCCGCCGTGGCGTCGCTGCCACCGGAGTGGTTGGCCGCGGCCCGCATCGCGTCCACGAACTGCGAGGGCTTCGGGTGCGTCAGCACGGTGTAGACCGCGATGGCCAACGCCTCGGGCCCGGTCCACCCGCTGCCCAGCCGATCGACGCGCACCGGAGCAGAACCGTCGTGCTCCTCAGCCAGCACCACGGCACGGGTCAGCACCGTCGCGGTGTAGGTGTCATCGCGCAGGACCCGGCCGATGACCTGGTCGATGGCCTCACGCAACGGCCGCGCCTTCACGGCGAGCAGGTGGACCAGCAACGCCAGCGCGCCACCCGACACCCACCCACCGGTGCCGCCGTGCGTCAACGCCGCGAACCGGCACCCGAGGTCGTAGGCGATCGCCGCGGAGGGCGCGAACCCGGCCGGCGCGGTGCGGGTGACCCCGTTGCAGCCGGACGACTCGTTGTGCGGGTTCTCCGGAGTGGACGGTGTCTCGGCGGCCAGCGCGCGCAGGCACGTCAACCCGGGAGACCGGCTCTCGTACAGCCGTTCGTCGGCCAGCAGACCGACCGCACCGCGTTCGGGTGCGGGCTGCTGCTGGGTCACGAGCCACCGGCGGTAGCTGTGCCAGACCATCTCGGACGGTTCCCACTCGCCGGTCCGCTTGCCGCGCACCCAGGCGCGCAGATAGCCGTCGGCGGTGAACAACGTCAGCTGGGTGTCGTCGGTGAACAACGCGGGCTTGGGCGGGCCCAGCACGCCCTCGGGTCCGTGTTCGCGCTGGATGTCGGCCCAGCCGAGGTACTGCACGGGGGCTCCGAGCGCATCACCGAGAGCGCCGCCGAGAAGGCACCCGGCGCCGCGGTCCACCACGGAATTCCTGTCTCGCGGCACGTGTGAACAGTAGCGTCCCGCGAACTCGGGCCGAACTTGTATCTGAGACACGGGCTCGCCCACCTTCTGAAGTGACGAGGTCAGCGCACTTGAGGAGGGGCATGCGGAGCAAAACCGGACTCGAGTTCGGCGTGCTCGGTCCACTTCAGGTGCTCGCGGACGGACGGCTCGTGCAGCTCGGCCGTCGCGGCATGCGCGGACTGCTCGCCATGCTGGTCGTGGAGGCGAACCGACCCGTCTCCATCGACCAGATCGTGGACGCGCTGTGGACGGACACGCCTCCGGCCACCGCGCGGACGATCGTGCACGGCTACGTGTCCCGGCTGCGCAAGGTGCTGGAGGAGTCCGATCCCGCGGGCTCCGCGACGATCCGCACCACGCCCACCGGGTACCAGCTGACCGTCGATCCCTGGCGACTCGACCTGCACCGCGCCCGGCAGCTCGTGGCGTCCGCTCGCGGCAAGCCCGCCGCCATCAGGGCGGGCTTGCTGCGCGAGGCGTTGGGTCTGTGGCGCGGGCCGGTGCTCGCCGACGTACCGGGTGACCCGATGACCTCCGACCTCGAAGAGCTGCGGCTGTCGGCGCTGGAGGAACGCATCGACGCCGAGCTCGAACTCGGCCGCCACCTGGAGCTGGTGGGCGAGCTGCGCGGCCTCTGCACCGAATACCCGTACCGGGAACGCCTGGTCGCGCACAGCATGCGCGCGCTCTACCGGTCCGGGCAGCGCGCCGACGCGCTGGAGGCCTACCAGCGGTTCCAGCGCCGGGCCGTGGACGAGCTGGGCATCGACCCCGGTCCGCAGCTGCGGGCGTTGCACGAGCAGGTGCTGCGCGACGACCCGTCGTTGAGCGTGATCGGACCGGTCGAGTCGCGGCCCGTCGCACCCCGCGCCGGGATCGTGGCGCCCGCGTTGCTGCCGGCGTCCGCGTCGAGGCTGTTCGGCCGCGACGACGACCTGATGTGGCTCGACCACGTCGTGACGGTCAGGAACCTGCTGGCCACGACGGTCATGGTGCTGACCGGTCCGCCCGGCGTCGGCAAGAGCGCCCTCGCGATCACGTGGGGGCACGAGAACTCCGAGATGTTCCCGCACGGCGTGCTGTTCGCGTCGCTCGGCGACCAGGAACCCGGCGAGGTGCTGACCCGGTTCCTGGTGGCGCTGGGCGTGCCGGCGGACGGCGTGCCGGTCGGCGTCGAGGACCGCGTCGGGCTGTACCGCTCGCTGCTCAACCGCCGCCGCGTGCTGGTGGTGCTGGACGACGCGACGTCGTTCGAGCAGGTCCAGCCGCTGCTGCCGCCGGGCTCGGGCTCGGTGGTGGTCGTGACGTCCCGCTCGCAGATGGAACGCCTCGTCGTCACCAACAGCGCCCGCGTGCGCAAGCTCGGGCCGTTGGAGGACGAACCGGCCCGCGCGCTGGTCGACGACGTGCTGGGCAGGCCGCTGTCCGAGGAGGACCCGGTCGCGGCCAAGAAGCTGGCCGAACTGTGCGGCGGACTGCCGCTCGCGCTGCGGGTCGCCGCGGCCAAGCTCGTGATCAGTCCCGAGTGGACCGTCGACGAACTGGTGGGGGAACTGGCCGACGACGAGCACCGGCTGCGCGGCCTAGACCTGCCCGAAGCCGGGGTCGGGGTGTCGCGGGCGCTCGACCTGTCGACCCGCGACCTGCCGGAGGAGCTCGGTGAGGTCTTCCAGTCCGTCGGCATGGCCCCCGGCCGCTGGATGTCCTCGCACGCCGTCGCCGCGCTGACCCGCACGCAGGTCGAGGCGGCGCGGTCGCGGCTCGCCCAGCTCGTCGGGGTGAACCTGCTGGTCGAACCGTGGCCGGACGGCTTCACCATGCACGAGCTGGTGCGCCTGTACGTGCGCGGCGCCGGACGGCCGGACCTGGACTCGTTGCGGCGCTTGGTGAACTACTACCTCGTCGCGTGCGACCACGTCCGCCGCTACCTCCGGCCGGCCAGGGACGGACTGGACTTCTCGTTGGAGGACAACGGTTCCACGCCGTTGCCCGTGTTCGAGGACCCGGTCGACTGGTTCGACCAGGAGTGGCCCAACATCGTCGCGGTCGTGCACGCGTCCGCCGAACGGGGCCTGCACGACCAGGTGTGGCAGCTCGTACGGCTGTTGCACCACTACGCGACGGTGCGCGCGCTCACCGGGGAGTGGGTGGCGCTGGTCGGGTTCGGTCTGGCCGCGGCCGAGGTGACGGGGAGCCGCCTCGGTCAGGTCCTCATGCTGGACACGACCTACACGACGAACGCCCGCCTGGGACGGCCCGTCCTGCTGGCGGACGCCCGTCGTGCGCACCGGATCGCGACCGAACTGGGAGAGCGCCAGTACCTGGTGCTGACGCTCGCCCAGCTCGCCGACGTGCTGTTCCGCCTGCGACTGCACGACGAGGCGTTGCTGCACTTCTGGGAGTCCGTGCAGCTCGCGCAGCAGTCCGGTGACGTCGTCGGCGAGGCGCACGGCCTGAACAACGTGGCGCAGGTCGAGCAGGCCCGCGGGCACGTCGACGTGGCGTTGCGCCACCAGGCCCACGCGGTCGAGGTGTACCGGCGTTCCGGCGACGCCGTGGCGTTGATCCGCGGCCTCGCGAACCTGGCCGAGCTGCACCTCGAGGCCGGGGCGCTCGACCACGCCGAGCGGCTCGCCCGCCAGGTCGTCGACCAGGCCGCCGTCGCCGAGGTGACGTACCTGGAGGGGTTCGGGCGGCACGTGCTCGGCGGGGTGCTGCTCCAGCGGGCGGAACGGGTTGCTGCACAAGCGGAATTGACGGAGGCGCTGCGCCTTTACGCGCAGGTCAACTCGGCGCGCGCGGTCGAGGTGCGGGCCGCTTTGGACATGCTCTCGTCCGAGGTTTAGTCAGCGTTTAGTCGTCTGGTCCCAAAACATGGGATGTTGGACGAGCAGGTTGCCGAGTGGGGGATTACCGAGGGGGTAAGGCGACCTGCTTCTGGAGGGCCCGACCGGCATTCGGGGGAGAGTGCCGGTCGGGCCCTCCTCTTGTCACTTGCCGACGCAGGTCTCGTCACCGCGGCGCGCGACGGGCAGCAGCTCGGGACGCTTGGGCGCCAGACCGTCCCCCATGGACTCGCCCCGCAGCGTGCGGCCGATCCACGGCACCACGTGCTCGCGCGCCCACTTGAGGTCGGCCTTGCGCTGGGTGACCCAGTCGGTCTGCTCGAGCGCGGGCCACGGTTCGTTCCACGAGTGGTCGTCGACGAGCCCGAGCACCTCGGCGGCCTTGAGCGCGACCCGCTGGTGCCCCTCCGGGGAGAGGTGCAGCCGGTCCGCGCTCCACGCGCGACGGTCGTGCAGCGGGTGCATGGCCCACAGGTCGACCATCCGGCAGTGGTAGCGCTCGGCGATCGACCACAGGTGCGTGTTGTAGATGGCGACCTTGCCGCGGATGCTGCGCAGCAGCGGAGTGGACCGGGTGTCGAAACCGGTGAAGATCACGACGTCGGCACCGGTGGCGCGCAGGTCGGCCACCGCCACCTCGTACACCTCGGCCAGCGCGTCCGGGTCGCTGTTGGGCAACATGAGGTCGTTGCCACCACCGCAGAACGTCACCAGGTCCGGCTTGAGCGAGATCGCGAGCGACACCTGGTCGTCGATGATCTCCTGCAGCATCTTGCCGCGGACCGCGAGGTTCGCGTACCGGAACTCCGGCGCCTGCTGGGCGATCATGCCGGCCAGCCGGTCCGCCCAGCCCAGGTAGGTGTCACCCGGCCCCGGGTCGTCCATGCCTTCGGTGAAGCTGTCCCCCAGGGACACGAGACTGTTCCATCGCAGCAGCACAACATCCCCCTATCTCCGTGCGACGTGCCTGCCTGACGACCGCCTGCGGGCTCCCGTCCGAAGGCGACTGGTTAGCATGCACAACGAACCCGTGGTTACGCCACCGTCGGTTATTTCATCGTAAGTTTCGTTGCAGTAGGTGACGATTCTTTTACCACTCGATTGAGGGAAGCTGGAGAGCGTTCCGCGAGGTTCGCCGGGTTGGGTCGCTACCTTCTGCCGGATGCGTTCTGGTTTGCCCCTTCCGTTCCTTTCCCTCGGTGTCGCGCTTCTCACAGCCGCTGCCCTGGCCGCCGCGGTCCTGAGCGACCCACCGGGAGGTGGGATCACCCCGCCCCCGCACTCCCACCCCGTCGTGACGCCCCGGACCGGCACGCCCGTTCCACCGCAAACGGAAAACCCCCGCAACGACCTCGGCGCGTGAGGTCGCTGCGGGGGCAGTGGGGCCTTTCCGGGTGGACGCCGCCGCCGGTCTTGGCCACCCGGAAAGGTGTTCGTGGGGACCGTCTCAGGGGGCGCCGCCGCCGATCTACCCCCTGAGACGGGTTCCGCGAACGGCGTCAGCCGCTCGCCGCCACGTCCAGCGCGGGCGCCGGCTCGTGGTCGTGGTAGGCCGAGCGCAGCCTCAGCTCCGCGCTCGGCGAGGCCCCGATGTGGTCGAGGCCGAGGAGTGCCGCACCCACCACGGGTGGGACGTCGACCAGGCGAACCTGGGCGAGCGGTGCGACTTCCAGGATCTGCTGCCGAACCGGCCCGACGACGACGTCGCCGGTGTGCGTCAGCACGCCACCGCCGAGCACGACGTCGACGGGCTCGTTCATCAGGTCGAGCTTGCGCATCGAGACGGTGGACAGCAGGACGATCTCCTCGATGAGGCGGTCGACCTGGGCCAGCGCGACCTCGTCACCCCGCGCCGCGACCTCGAAGACCAAGGGGCACAACGCGTGCGGGTCGAGTTCGAGCTCCTCGAAGTGGATCTTCTCCACGACGGTGGAGATCGACGTCTCACCGTAGTGCGCGAGCAGTGCGTCCAGCAGCAGCGTGGGCTTGCCGCGGCCGTCCTCGGCGCGCACGGCGTGCCACAGCGCGTCGTTGCCGAGCTGGCCACCGCCACCCCAGTCACCCGAGATCGCGCCCAGGGCGGGAAATCGGTGGGTCCGTCCGTCGCGCGCCACGCCGACCGCGTTGATGCCGGCACCGCAGACGACCGCCACACCCCCAGCGGCGGCGGTCCCCGCGCGCAGCAACGCGAACGTGTCGTTGCCGACGAACGTCGTCTTGGACCAACCACGCTCGATGATCGCCCGCGTCAGGTCCTCCTCCTCGCGGGGCAGATCAGCTCCCGCGAGGTAGGCGGACGTGTGCGTGGCGATCGGCTCGTCGGGGGACAGTCCCGCCTGAGCTGCGGCCTCGCGTGCCAGTCCCTCGAACACGTCGAGTCCGCGCTTCATGCCCACTGTCTGCGGCGGGGCACCGGGCCCGCGCACCTGCGCGAGCACCTTGCCGTCCGCGTCCACCAGGAGCACCGCGGTCTTGCTGTTCCCGCCGTCGATGGCGAGCACCCGGTCGGTCATCGTTGTCAGTTTCCCTTCACCCACGGCAGCAGATCGCGGTTCTGCGCGATCAGCTCGTCGGCCAGCTGGTCCGCGATGGCGTGCTGGCCGATCAGCGGGTGCGCGAGCAGCGCGTTCGCCACTCGGTCCCGGCCGCCGTGCTTTGCGGCTTCCAGAGCCAGGTACTCGTACGCGGTGACGTGCGAGATCAGGCCGGAGATGGACGGTTCCACGGGACGCACGGGCAGCGGCCTGCCACCATCAGCGTCCACAGTGGACGAAACCTCGATCACGGCGTCGTCGGGCAGGAAGGGCAGCGAGCCGTTGTTCTGCACGTTGACCACGTGCTTCTCCGCGCCCTCGCCACCGGTCAGCGCGTGCACGAGCTGCACGGCCGCCTCGGAGTAGTACGCGCCGCCGCGCTGCGACAGCTGCTCCGGCTTCGTCACGACCGACGGGTCGCCGTAGATGTCGAGCAGTTCCTTCTCAACGGCAGCAACGACTTCCGCCCGCGGCGGGGAGTCCAGCTGCTTCTGCACGACGGCGTCGTGGTTGTAGAAGTAGTTCAGGTAGTACGACGGCACCATGTTCAGGCGCCGCATCAGCCCGCCGTCGATGCCGATGTGCTCGGCCAGCCCCTCGACGTGCTTCTCGAGCAGCTCCGGCAACCGGTCGACGCCGTCCACGTACACGCCGCGTTCCCACGTGAGGTGGTTGAGACCCACGTGCTCCAGCTCCACGGTGGACGGGTCCACGCCGAGCAGCTGCGAAGTCCACCGTTGGAACGTGATCGCCACGTTGCACAGGCCGATCGCCTTGTGGCCCTCCTGCAGCAGCGCGCGCGTCACGATGCCCACCGGGTTCGTGAAGTTCACGATCCACGTGTCGGGCCCGGCGATCCTGCGCACCTTCTCGGCGATGTCCAGGACCACCGGCACGGTCCGCAGGGCCTTGGCGAGGCCTCCCGCGCCGGTGGTCTCCTGGCCGACGCACCCGCAGGTGAGCGGGAACGTCTCGTCCGAGGCACGCGCCTTCTGCCCGCCCACCCGCAGTTGGAGGAGGACAGCCGACGCACCCTCGATGCCTTCTTCGAGCGACGAGGTGGTGCGCACCTTCGCCGGGTGGCCCGCGTGCTCCAGCAGACGCTGGCTGAACGGGCCGACGATGCCGAGGCGGTGCTGGTCCGGGTCCACGAGGACGATCTCGTCCACCGCCAGGCTGGTGCGACGGCCGGCGATGCCGTCGATCAGCTCCGGTGTGTAGGTGGACCCGCCACCGACGACCGTGAGTTTCATGAGAAGTCCTTCGAGAAGACCCCGTCCGGTAAGAGGGCGAGGAATCGTTTGGTACCTTGCGAACGATGAACGGGCAGGTGAAGCGGGCGTTTCGGTACCGCTTCTATCCGACTGAGGCGCAGGCGGCGGAGCTGTTGCGCACGTTCGGGTGCGTTCGCAAGGCCTACAACCTGGCTCTGCAGGAACGTGTCGACGCGTGGACGCAGCGCGGAGAACGGATCGGCTACGACGCCACGTCGGCGTTGCTGACCGCCTGGAAGCGCACCGACGAACTTGCTTTCCTCAAAGAGGTCTCGGCGGTGCCGCTGCAACAAACGCTGCGGCACCTGCAGGCTGCGTTCGCGAACTTCTTCGCAAAGCGCGCCAGACACCCTCGTTTCAAGTCGCGCAAGAACTGTCGAGCCGGCGCCGAGTACACGCGCTCGGCCTTCCGCTGGCGTGACGGCGTGCTGACGCTGGCCAAGATGGCCGAGCCACTGGACATCCGCTGGTCGCGACCACTGCCGGAGGGCGTGGCGCCCTCGACGGTGACCGTGTCCCGGGACTCGGCCGGACGCTGGTTCGTGTCCCTGCTCTGCGAAGACCCCGGCGTGACACCGTTGCCCGCGGTGGATGCCGTGGTCGGGATCGACGTCGGCCTCGACCACCTGCTGGTGCTGTCGACCGGCGAGAAGATCGGCAACCCCCGGCACGGACGCCGAGACCGCGCGGCGCTCGTCAGAGCTCAGCGATCTCTGTGCCGCAAGCAGAAGGGCAGCGCCAACCGGGACAAGGCCCGCGTGGGAGTCGCCCGAGTGCACGCTCGGATCGCAGACCGGAGATCCGACTTCCTGCACAAGGTCACCACTCGGCTCGTGCGTGAGAACCAAACGCTCGTGATCGAGGACCTGCCCGTGTCCAACATGGTCCGCAACCGGCACCTGGCTCGCGCCATCAGCGACGCGGGCTGGCGACAGTTCCGGCAGCTGCTGGAGTACAAAGCCGGTTGGTACGGGCGCCAGGTGGTCGTGGTCGACCGTTGGTTCCCGTCGTCCAAGCAGTGCTCGGCCTGCGGTGCGCTCGTCGCGGCGCTGCCGCTGCACGTGCGCACGTGGACCTGTGCCTGCGGCACGACCCACGATCGGGACGTGAACGCAGCACGCAACATCCTGGCCGCCGGGCTGGCGGTTTCGGTCTGTGGAGCTGACGTAAGTCCTCAACGGAACACTCCGAGCGGGCTGTCGGCGTTGAAGCAGAAACCCTGCGGCGCGAGCCGTAGGACTCTCCTCGGACACGAGCGAGAGGAAGTCAACCTTTGACCCCCGTGAACGTGATGCCCTTGACGAACGACTTCTGCGCGAAGACGAAGAGGATGACGGCCGGGATCATCGTCAGGAACGTGACGGCCATCGAGGAGTTCCACTGCACGATGTGCATGCCCTTGAACGTCGCCAGCGCCAGCGACAACGTCCACTGCTCCTTGACCTCACCGGTGTAGAGCAACGGCCCGAAGTAGTCGTTCCAGGTGAAGAGGAAGCAGAACAGGGCGGTGGCCGCGATGCCGGGCTTCGCCATCGGCACGATGATCCGCACCAGCGCCTGGAACTCCGAGCAGCCGTCCACCCGTGCCGCGTCCACGTAGGACTGCGGGATGGTCAGCATGAACTGGCGCAGCAGGAAGATGCTGAACGCGTCGAACAGGAAGTACGGCGCGATGAGCGGCACGAGCGAGCCGGTCAGGCCCAGCGACGACCACGTGTCGTACAGCGGCACGGCGACGACCTGCGGGGGCAGCATCATGGCGCCGATGACGAGGATGAACGCGATGTTCCGGCCACGCCACTTCAGCTTCGCGAGCGCGTAGGCCGCCGGGATCGACGAGATCAGCATGCCCGCCGTCGCCAGCAGCGAGTAGGTGAGGCTGTTGACCAGGTACTGGAAGAGCGGGGCCTTGTCGAAGACCTCGACGAAGTTCTCCCAGTGCCACTCGCGCGGCCACAGGTCCGCGGTGAACGCCTGGTCGTCCGACATCACCGCGGTGAGGAAGACGAACACCACGGGGGTGGCGAACATCAGGCCGAGGGCGAGGCCGAGAGCGTGGGTCGCGACCCAGTTCAGCACGGCGCCGACGTTCATCTTGCGGCGCGGCTGCTCGGGCTCCGCGGGGACGTCGACCGGTGGTTTGGTCAGCGTGGCGGTCATGCTCCCGGACCCCCTTCCTCAGCGGTGGAGTTCTTGCGCATCCGCTGGACCAGGACGATGGTCACGGCGAACGAGATGATGAACAGGACCGTGGCCATGGCGGCCGCGTAGCCCATGTCGAAGTAGCGGAAGCCCTGCGTGTACAGGTAAACCGGGAACGTCAGCGTGGAGTTGTCCGGGAAACCGAGATATTTGGTCGATCCGGTCGCGTCCGCGGCTCCCGAGGCGGCCGACCCCGCGACGACCGCCTGGGTGAACAGCTGCAACGCGAGGATCACCGAGTTCACGATGCCGAAGAGCAGCACCGGGGAGATGGTCGGCAGCGTGACGTGCCACCAGCGCCGGATCGGGCCGGCGCCGTCGAGTTCGGCGGCCTCGTACTGCTCCTGCGGCACGTCGAGGATCGCGGCGAGGATGATGATCATCAGGTCGCCGGAGATCCAGAGCATGATCGCCGTGATGCCGGGACGCGACCAGGCCGGGTCCGCGAACCACAGCGGCGAGTCGATGCCGAACCAGCCGAGCACGCTGTCGAGCGGGCCGCCGTTGGGACGCATGACCATGAAGAACACGAGGGTCGCGGCCACCGGCGGTGCCAGTGAAGGCAGGTAGCAGAGCGTCCGGATCAACCCGACGCCCGACTTGAGTCGAGCGATGACCGATGCCACGCCCAGCGCGAACACCGTCCGCGCGATCGTGAGCACCACGACGAACCAGAGCGTGTTCCCGATCGCCTTGGTGAGCAGGGGATCCTTGAACATGAACTCGTAGTTCGCGAGGCCGTTGAACTCCGGTGCGTTGATCAGGTCGTACTTCGTGAAGCTGAAGATGACCGTGGCGATCAACGGGTACACGAAGAAGATGGCGAAGCCGATGATTGCCGGGGCCATGAACCCGAGCACGGCGAGACGGTGGCGGGCACGAGCCCGCCCCCTGCCGGGGGCGGGTCGGGCGCCGAGCGTGGCGGTCATCTGCCGAATCCCCTACTTGCCGCTCTTGGCGATCAGGTCGTCGATGTTCTTGTCGACCTCGGCCAGGCCCGCCTTCAGGTCGGGGACCTTGCCCGCCTGGTAAGAGATCGAGAAGTCCGTGACGGCCTTGATGTGCGCGTCACCGATCGGGGTGACCGGGTTGCCCTTGAGCTTGTCGCTCTTGGCCAGGTCGATGAACGTCTTGAACTGCTCGTCCACCTCGAGCTTGGGGCTCTCCATGGCGGCCTTGGTGCTCGGGACGTTCTTGATGGCGTTCGACAGGTTGACGATCGTGTCGGTGTCGAACGTCAGGTGCTTGATCAGCTCCCACGCGGCGCCGGGGTTCTTGGCGCCCTTGGGGATGCCCATGATCGTGCCCGTGGTGAACGCGGTGCCGTACGCGGCGTCCTTGCTGGTCGGGAACGGCGCGGTGCCGAACTTGATCTGCGGCGCCTGGGCCTTGAGGAACGCGGTGCGGTACTCACCGTCGATCATGATCGCGATCTTGCCCTGGTGGAACGCGTGGTCGGCCGAGTACTCCTGGCCGAGACCCGCGCGGAACCGCTCGAGGGCGTCGTAGCCGTAGAAGTCGACGAGCTTCTTCTGGAACGTCATCATCTCGGTGAAGCCGGGCGAACTCGCCAGCGCGGACTTGCCGTCCTTCTCCCACTCCGCACCGAACGTCGGCGCGAGGATGGTCGGGCGGTTGGCGTAGAAGCCCATCGTGGGCAGGTAGCCCGCGACCTCGATGTCACCGTTCGGCGCCTTCTTGGTCGCCTTCACGGCCGCGTCGTACAGCTCGTCGAGCGTCTTCGGCGGGGCCGTGATGCCGGCCTCGGCGAGCTTGTCCTTGTTGTAGTACATGGCGTACACGTCGGTGAGCATGGGCATCGCGCAGCGGTTGCCCTTGTACTCGGTGTACTGCTGAACCGCCGGGGTGAGCTGGTTCAGGTCGACCTTGTCGCGCTCGATGTAGGACTTCAGCGGCTGGAACGCCCCGGAGGAGCAGAACTGGCCGATGTTGTCCGTCGTGAACGACAGCGCGACGTCCGGGGTGTTGCCCGACCGGATACCCGCGGTGATCTTGTCGTCGTCCTGCGAGCCCTCGTGCTTGATCTCGATGTTCGGGAACTTCTGGTTGAACGTCTTGAGGGCCTTCGTGACTTCTACGAGCTCGCGGTCGGAGTAGTTGCTCCAGACCGTGAGAGTCAGCTTGTCGTCCTTGCCAGGAGCAGCTGCGGCGTCAGAGTTGGCGCCACCACCCTTGCCCGCCGCACATGCGGTGAGGGTCAGCGCTGCGGCGACACAGAGCAAGGCAGCACGGGTGTGCTTGCGCATGTGCACTCCTTCTCGATCAACGTGGGGACCCGGCGACCACAGGGCCGCGGAATGGAGCCGTGGTGGCGGCCGGGAGGCCGAAGACCTGTTCGCGTGCCACGGCCAGGGCCGAGTGCAGTGCGCCGCTGCGCACCGGTTTCCCGGTCACCAGGGCCAGCTGGACAGGTGTTC
Source organism: Lentzea sp. NBRC 102530 (assembly GCF_030269365.1). GTDB lineage: Bacteria > Actinomycetota > Actinomycetes > Mycobacteriales > Pseudonocardiaceae > Lentzea. The sequence continues at coordinate 308,522 of NZ_BSTF01000011.1, read as the reverse complement.
GCGGCACCACCAGTTGCCGCAGTTCCGCGGCAACGAGGTCGTTCAGCGTGGTTCCGCCTGCCTGGGCGATGTCGCCGGACAGGAGGATGAGTTCCGGGTCGAGCACCGCGACGACGCTAGCCACGCCCGTGGCTATGCGCTTGGCGAGATCGGCCATGAACTCACGGCCCGCAGGACCCGCGGCCAACGCCTTGCGCACGGCCCCGTGGCCGTTGCGCGCGGCGAGCCCGTGGGCGCGTGCGAGCTTGCAGATCGCTGTACTGCTGAGCAGCTCACCGAACGTGCCGCCGGAGCGGTCCGTGTCGGTGTCGGCCGCCGCGCGGTCCGGGATCATGAGCCCGTCGATCTCGCCCGCGCCACCGGAGGCACCGCGCAGCAGCGCCCCGTTGACGACGACGGCGGCACCGACGAGGTCCGCGGGCCAGATGACGACGAAGTCGCGCACCTCGGTGGCCCGTCCGGCGACCATTTCTTCCAGCGCGACCAGGTTGACGTCGTTCTCGACGCTCACCGAGGTCGCGAGCCGCTCCCGCAACCGGCCGGGCACGTCGAAACCGCTCCAGCCGGGCAGATGTGGTGCGTAGGCGAGCTCGCCGTTCGCGGGGTTCACCGCTCCCGGACAGCCCACCACGACGTGCAGCAGCTGGTCGGCGCTCAGGCCCGCTTGCCCGCAAGCCTTGCCGACCGCGCTCACGAACGCCTCCAGCACGCCGTGCTTCACGGGCATCGGGGCCTTGTGCTCGGTGAGCACGGCCCCGGAGATGTCCGCGATGGCGATGTCGACCGTCTCGGGGGTGAGGTCGACAGCGGCGATGTGCGCAAGCGCCCCGTTGACCGACCACAGCTGGGCCCGCGGCCCGCGTCCGCCGCCACGAAGTCCGTTGCGGACCACCGTGTCGGCGTCTTCGAGACGCGTGAGCAGCTGTGCGGTCGCCGGCTTCGAAAGACCGATCAGGCCTTCCAACTCCGACCTGGTCAGCGGCCCGTTGCGCAGCAGAGCCTCGATGGCTGCGCGGTCGTTGATCTCCCGCAGCAGTCGTGGGCTTCCGGCACGCATTAGGTCCGCTCCTGTCTGTTAACTTTCCAGACGATTTCGGGGCAACGGTAGTGACGCCGTTCACGCGGGTCAATCCCCGATACGGGTCCGTTACCTGACTTAGGCTCACCTAAGGCACCCTGGAGACATGACGGACGTGCGCCAGGAGTCGCTCGCTTCACTGCTGGGAGGCAGGGGCGGCGCCCTCGACGCCTCCCTGCCGCCGCTGGCGTTCGTGGCGGGGTGGCTGATCTGGGGCCACTCGATCGGAGCAGGGGCGATCGCGGCCGTCCTGTGCGGCGTGGTGATCGCGGTGGTGCGGTTCGTGCGCGGCGACAAACCCCGAGCGGTGCTGCTGTCCGTGCTGCTGGTCGTGGCTGCCGCTCTGGTGGCTTTGTACACCGGGCGCGTCGAGGACTTCTTCCTGATCCAGCTGCTGTCCAACGTGGCTTCCGCGCTGGCCTGGGCCGGGTCGATCGCCGTGCGGTGGCCGTTCCTCGGGCTGGTCGTCGGGACTCTGCTGGGGCAGAAGACCCGGTGGCGGCGCGACCCCGAGCTGTTGCGGGCGTACTCCGTCGCGTCGTGGCCGTGGGTCGGGCAGTACGTGCTGCGGGTGGCCGTGTTCACGCCGTTGTGGCTGGACGCGCAGGTGTTCTGGCTGGCCACACTGCGGGTCGCGCTGTCGTGGCCGTTGCAGATCGTCTGCATCCTGGTGTCGGGGTGGGTGCTGCGGCGGGCACTGCCGGCGGAGCACCCCGGGTTCCGGCATCCGCGGGTGCCGGAGTCTGCCCCTTAGGTCAGCGCTTCTTCCGCTTCTTGCCCGAACCCGGCACCGTCCCGGTCTTGGGCGGAGGGGCCGGTGCCTCCGGGAAGGCCTCGATGTAGTCCTGGAACTTCATGCTGCTGACGAAGCCCTGGATCACGAAGCCGTTCAGCAGGTAGAGGAACACGATCGACCCGACCCCGAGCGTCGCGACCCAGATGGGGTCGATCACACCGTCGAACACCTTGAACTGCTTCTGGAGGTACGCGGATCCCGTGATGACCGACAGAGCGGTCCCGCAGAGCATCACGAGCGGCATGAGCAGGAACGTGCCGATGACGCCCAGGACGTACGGCCTCTTGTCGGTGGCGTAGTTGGCGACCTTCTCGTTGCGCCGGAGTTGTTCGCTGTAGATCGTGGTGTCGTACCTCGGCACGCCGGACTGGCGACACCAGTCCTCCTCGGTCAGAGGTGACTCGTCGAGTTCGACTCCTGCCGACCGCTGCCGAACGGCCTCGACGACCACGCGGCCCAGCTGTTCGGTCACCGGCACCAGCAGTTCGCGGGCTGTGCCGATCACGTGCAGTGCGGGGCCGGGGGGCACGTCGAACCTGCGCACGTTCCCCACCTTCGTGGCGGAGAACACGAACACCGAACAGGTCATCTCCTGGTCGACCTCGACGAGCTCGATCGATCTCAAGGTCGTCCACGGGACGGCGGCGACGTCACGCGAACGCTTGCGCCGCGAGGCGAGGCTGTCGAGGACGAGCCGGTCGGCGCGCACGCAGAGCCTCGCCTTCAGACCCCGCAGGGGGAACGGGATCTCGAGCTTCGACGCGATCAACCGAGGTGTGACGGGGCGCGTCAGGACGAGCCGGACCGCCTCGCCCAGCGCCCAGCACAGGACGGCCAGGCCCAGCCAGACGGCGAGCGCGACCGGCCGGCCGCGGTCGCCCGCGAGCTGGACGCACTCGAAGAAGGCCGCGAACAGGCCGGTGGCCGAAGCCCAGCGCGACCAGACCGGCCACATCGTCGTCCGCCGCCAGTGCCACCACAGGCCCACGAGGATGATTCCCCACAGCAGCGTGCCGATGACCGCGACGTCCGCGATGCCGAGCGGCTCGACCGACTTCCTCCCGGCGAGCTCGTTCTCCCACGCGGACAGCCGGGCAGCGGCCACGACGGGCACCACCGCGGCGAGCAGGACCAGCAGCAGGGCTGCGGTTCTGCGCGCGAGCATCTCGATCACAGATCGCCTTCCATGCGCTGGAACGACTTCGGCTGTTCTACGTTCGCGCGCTGGCCGGCCCAGTACTCGCGCCAAGCCTCGTCCTTGTCGTTCTGCTTGGCCTCAGCGTCCGCCTCGCGGTGCGTCTGATCGCTCCACTCCTGGACCACCGCGTTGCCGAGGACCTTGGGGTAGTTCGGTGCCGAGACCGGCATCTCGTGGCCGAGGATCTTGGGTCTGAACTCGCGTTCGAGCACGTCGGCAGCGCTGTCCAGCCTCGGGTCGCCGGTACCCAGACGGTCGCGGAGGTTGTCGCCGCGGGTCTCCACCAGGTCGTCGATGACCTTCTTCTTGTCGGCCATCAATTTCTCGCCCTGCTCGCCCAACTCCCGCAAACTCTTGGCGTCGTCGGCGTCCAGTTTGCCCGCTTCCGCCTTCCTCGCCATGTGCAGCGCCTTGTTGGCGTGTTTGGCGGCGTCGCGGTTGTAGTCGGTGACGGTCTTCTTGAGGTTCTCGGTCGTGCCCTTGATCATGTTCCGCGAGTTCTTGGCCTCGTCGGACACCTTCTCCAGCTGTTTGACGACCTTGCTGATCTTCTTCGCGTTCTTGCCCGCGGTGATCGCACCCTGGGCGACGGTGTCGGCGATGAACGCCGCCTCCGACGCACCGAACGTCACCGGTGCCAGTGCGGTCGCCGCCGCGAACTTGATGATCGCGTTCGACACGAAGGTCGCGATGGCGTCCCGGATCGCGCCGCGCACCACGCCCACCGCGGACGCGGCGACGGTCATCGCCTGCGCGGCGGAGGTGGCATGACTGGCGCCGCCGGCGACGACGTTCGAGAAGTCCTGGACCGCTTTGCGGTAGCCGTCCATCGCCGGCCCCTGAGCGCCGGACAGCGCACTGAGCGTGCTCGTGTACTTGTCCGCGGTCTCCTGCATGCGCTTCGCGATGTTCGTCCACGTCTCGGCGATGGCGTTGACGGCGTCCGGGTCACCCGCGACGAGGTCGAGCGCCTCCTTGATGAACGCGATGTGCTCGATCAACCAGCCGATCCCCGCGGACAACAGGCTGCCGAGCGGGTTCGTCACGAAGCCGAGCAGGTCCATGCCGAATCCGGCCGCGTCACCCAGCACGGCGGTCCAGTCACCCTTGATGCCGTCGTAGATCAGGTTCGCCGAGCTGCTGAAGATGCCCGCCGCGTCCCAGGCCTGCGTGGGACTGTCGAAGTTGGAGAAGACCTCGACCCCGCCGTCTTCGGGCTCCTTGGTCGCGTCGAGCGGGTTCAACTCGCCGATGTTCTTCGGACCGGGCTCGCTCACGGCTGACCCCCGTCCAGGCCCTCACGCAGCTTCCTGAACATCTCGGCGGCGGATTCCTCCTGGTCAGCGTAGGTCTTGCACATGTCAGCGAAGCGCTGGACCAGCACGTCACCCGCTTCCTTGACGGCATCGACGTACTCGCTCGCGTCTCCTGTCCAGTTGCTCATGAGAGCGGCGAACGGCTGACCGGCGACGCCCCACGCCTCGAAGTTCCAGAGGTTGTTCGCTCCCGAGGCTTTGGCGTCCGGGAGACCCCCGAGGAGGGCCTGTAGCTCCCGTCGGTGGACGTCGAGGGCCTGCAGGTCGACGTTGAAGCCCGTCATCACCAGCCACCTTCCTTCTTGAAGAGGCTGCGCTGGTCGAAGTCCGTGTCGTCGTCCTCGGCGGGGCGGCGGGCCGGTCGTGGCGCGGGTGGGGGCTGGGTGGCGACGGCGTCCTGTTGTTCCTCGTTCACCACGAACTGCTGTGGTGCCTGGGGTGTGGGTTCGTCCGGGACGTCGATCTGCGGGATCTGGGATTGGACGAACTCCATGGCCTCGCTGTTGTCTCCGATGAGCGGGGCCATGATGGTGGCGATCTGGGCCACGGCCTGGGCCTGGGCCCGCTTGGACGTCGACATGACCAGGGCGGCCAGGCGGTCTTTGGGCATGTCGTCGGCTTTGGTGCCGAAGCTCAGGCTGAGCAGCGCTCCCCCTGCGCTGACGCTCACCGTCACGGCGCCGTCCGCGCTGGTGGCGGCGCCGGTCAGGTTCGCGATCTGGGACTTGGCCTCTTCGGCCTGGGTGAGCAGGGCTGCGGTGCGCTGCTCGTAGTCCTCGATGAGCTGGTTCGGATCGGTCATGCGGGTCCCCCTTGCACGTGCGTGAGGGGGACGTTACCGAGGGTTACCGGTTCGTGCGGTGCGAACGGAGGAAAGCGGACCAGGCGGCGGCGGAGACCGGGAGATGGGTCGCCGGGGCCTTGCTGTCGCGGATGCCGACGCCTCGACCGATTTCGACGCAGTTGTTGCTGCTGCCGCTGTAGCTGCTCTTGCGCCAGGCGGTCATTGGAGGCCCTCCAAGATGTTGTCGATCACCGCCCTCGATTCTTCCTCGCTCAGCGCGACGGCCGCGAGCGCCGTCAGGATGTTCTCGTGGACCTTGATGGTCTCGGGGTCATCGAAGAAGAGGCAGTAGTTGACGCTGTCGGCGTAGACGACCGGTGGGTACTTCGGGAACTTCATCAGGCAGAAGTCGCCGCAGGTGCCCGCGTGCACGCCTGCTGATCGGGGTACGATCCGGATGCTGATGTATTTCCGCACCGACATCCTGAGCAGGTGCGCCAGTTGCTCGCGCCACACCTCGACGGTGCCGACGGGGATCTCCAACGCCTGTTCGTGGATGAGAAACACGAATTTCCGGCCAGGTTCCAGCACTTCCGCGCGTGCTGTCCTGGCGGCGGCGACCTCAGGAACGTCCTTCGCCTCGATCACGGGCGAACACTCGGTCACGACGTAGCCGTAGTCGAGTGTTTGCAGCAGGCCTGGCACCAGAATCATCGACCACGTGATGACCTCGTTGGCGATCTGCTCGTGTTCGATGAGCGTGCGCACCTGGTCCGGGACGCCGTCCTTCGGCATCTGGAGCCAGGCGCTGCCGCATTCGCGGAACAACGCGAGGAGGTGTTCCCGTTCTTCGACGGTGGCGTGGCAGTAGCCGAGGACCAGGACGACGTCCTGCTCGGTCACGCCGCCCTTGCCGAGCGTCATGTCCGAGATCTTGGCTTCCTGCCAGCCGAGTCGTTCCGCTAGTTCGCGGTGGGTGTAGCCGGTTCTGGCGATGATGGCGCGCATCATGCCGCCGAACTCACGGCCCACCACGCTGGAGGATCTTTTGGGCATGCCGGAAAGTTAGGGCCGGGAAGTCATTCCCTGCCATTGTTTCCGGCCGAATGTGCCTGAAGGTAGGACGCGTGGAGCGGCTCCATGTTTCGGATGATCTTCCCGGTAGGAGTACGGGGAAGTGTGTCCATCACGTGGATGTGCTGGGGGAGTTTGAATTCCGCGAGCCTTTCCGTGCACCAGTCGGACAACGCCTGTGCGGTGAGCGTGTTGGTGGACGTGCCGACGTACGCGCGGATTTCTGGTCCTACGGCGACGGCCTCGGTCACTTGTGGGTGTCCACGCAGGACGGTTTCGACCTCGGTGAGGTCGACCTTGTTGCCGCGCACCACGACCAGCGAGTCGGAACGGCCGAGCAGGTGCAGTTCGCCGTCGCGGAACTCGCCGCGGTCGCCGGTGCGGAACCAGCCGCCGGAGAAGCGCGCCGGGTCGTCCGAGGAGAGGTACGGGGTGGAGGGCAACGCGACCTCGACCAGGCCGTCGCGGACGCGGGCGGTGACGTTCGGCATCAGCGGGCCCACGGACGGGCGGATCGTGCCGCCGACGGCCATGGTCAGCGCGCCGGTTTCGGTGGTGCCGAAGCATTCTCCGACCGGGATGCCGTACTCGGCGAGGAAGCGGGAGGCGACTTCCTGCGGCATCAGTTCGCCGCCGGCGAAGGCTCCTCGCACGGTGCGCAGGGATGCTCGGTCGGGGGAGGAGGCGAGCAGGTCGAAGTGGAACGGCAGGCCGGTGACGAAGTCGACCGCGAACTCCCGCGCCTGCCGCAGGATCGCTGCCGCGGTGGGCTTTTCGGCGAAGACGAGGTGCACGCCGGCCGACAACGCGTGCAGCAGGCCGCCGATCAGGCCGAAGCTGTGGGCGGGGGAGTTCAACAGCAGCAGGCGTTCGCCGCGGCGTGCCATGCCTGCCGACGCCTCGAAGCGCGCCACCTCGTCGATCAGCGATTGCGTGCTGCGGCCGATCACCTTGGAACGGCCGGTCGAGCCGGAACTGAACTGCACCAGCCGGTGCGGAGAAGAGGCGGGCAGGCCGTCGACGCGCGTGGCCACCAGGCCGTAGCGCTCCTGGAAGCCGGATGCCGACGAGCCGCTCGGGTGCACCAGGAACTGCGGGTGGGTCAACGCGTGCAGGGCGTGCGCCTCGGCGGGCTTCAGGCGGTGGTCAATCGAGATCACCTGGGCGCCGAGGCTCCACAACGCCAGCACGGCTTCGAGGTGGCTGAAGCTCGGCGGCACCTGGACGGCCACCGTGCTGCCCTCGCCGATGCCGACCGCGCCGAACCGGTCGGCGTGCGCCAGGACGTCGGCGCGGAGCAGGCCGTGAGTGACGGTGGTGCGGTGGCTGAAGATCGGCGACGAGTCGCCGTGCCGGTGCAGCAGGTCGGTGATGAACGCGCGCATGTGTCAGGACTCCTTGCAGAACTCGCCGATCGGCAAGCCCACGTGTCGTTGCTCGGTGGCGATGTGGCCGAGGAGTTCGTCGCCGGGGCGGAGTTCTGTGACGTTGCGGACCTCGCCGCCGGGGCCCAGGACGCGGACGTGCCAGTCGTCCTGGACCATCAGGTCGACGACGACGCCTTCCGGGGAGCGGGCGGTGATCGTGAGCATCGGGCGGGATTCGAGCTTGGCGCGGCCCACGGTGAGTTCGCGGGTGCGGCCGTCGGCGTTGACGGCGAGGACCTTGCTGCCGGAGCGCAGTTCGGACAGGTAGTTCGTGCGGTTGCCCGGCCCGAGGACGTACGAGTGCAGCGCGCCCGCGTTCACCCGGAACGGCCGGGTCGGCATGTACGGCAACGGATGCGTTTCGCTGCAGCACAGAACGAAGCCGGACGAGAACGAGCCGACGAGGATGCCCTCGTCCTCGGCGAAGTGCGAGGCGGTGTCGACGCAGACGCGGTCACCCAAACCGTTGTGCGTCAACGCTTCCACGGTCAGCGTGGTCAAGGTCAGCGGTGGGGATTTCGCTTCCAGCAGCCGGGCCAGCCGGAACACGTCGGTCGCGTCGGCGGGGGCCATCAGGACGCCGTCGGAGCCGTGTTCCAGGCACTCCAGCACGATCGCGGCCTCGACCAGGTCGGAGACGACGGTGACCAGCTTGCCGGGGGCGCCGTGCGCGGCCGCGATCACGATCTCCAGGGGGATCTTGGTCGGGTCGGTGAACGCGACGACGGTGTGGTCGAGCCGTTCCGCCGCGGCACAGGCGAGTTTGAGCGTGCGGTCGTCGCTGACCGTCACGAACGCCGACCGCGAGGGCGACCGGTCGAGCGAGTCCTGGTCGTCCACCGGCACGACCACCAGGTGCGGGCTCTCGACCGAGGTGTCCGAGAACAGCACGCGGGTGATCGTCGGTGGCAGGTCGTCGAGCAGTGCGGGATCGTCCGCGACGACTCCGGCGACGCGGCTGTGCACGGCCGCGTCGACCACCGCGGTCCGGTGCTCGGCGGCGACGGTTCTGAGGTCGATCCAGGCGAACTTCACCGGTTCTCCCAAGCTGTCAGTGCGTGGATGAGGCCCTCGTCGGCCGGGGCGTGCACGATCGACGCGAGTTCGGCGACGAGCGGCAGCGGGGCCGGCGAGGTGAAGACGCGGCGTCCCACGGCGAGACCCGCGCACCCGGCCGCCATCGCGGCGCGGGCGTGTCCGGCGAGGCTGGTCGTGGAAGCGGGACCACCGGCCACGACAACGGGGATCGGCGAGTTCGCGACGACGTCGGCCATGTCCTCGACGGAGTGCGCGAGGGTGGTCTTGACGATGTCCGCGCCCAGGTCGGCGGCGATGTTGACGACGTGCGCGAGCAACGCCGGGTCGCGAGGATCGCTCACGCGAGGGCCGCGAGCGTAGGCCATCACGACCAGCGGGACGTTCCACGAGTCGCACGCCGCCGCCACCCGGCCGAGGTCGGTGAGCTGGCGGGGTTCGGTGTCGGAGCCGATGTTGACGTGCACGCTCACCGCGTCCGCACCCAGCCGCAACGCCTCGTCGACCTCGCCGACGAGCACCTTGGCGTTGGCGTCGGCCATGTGCGCCGTGCCCGCGCTCAGGTGCACGATCAACGCGCATTCGCCCAGCACACCGGGATCGATCGTGCGCACCCGTCCTTTGTGGACGATGATGGCGTCCGCGCCGCCCAGCACGACGGATCGGACCAGCTCGTGCCACCGGTCGCGCGGCACCACCGGGCCGTCGGAAACGCTGTGGTCCAACGGCACGAAGAGGTACCTGTCGTCGTTCGGACGGGAAAGCCGTCGCAGCCGCAACGCCTTCCTCATGGGCGCTCCCACCTCCTGAACTCGTTTGGTGGTCAACAGCCTGGGGGAGCCCGCGCGGGCAGCGGCAGGTGTGAGATGCCGATAACTCGCGAGTTATCGGCCTGACAGAGCAATCGGCCTTACGACGACCACTGTGCGTTATCTGGTGACACCCGCGTGGCCGTGTTTGTGGTTCCTCAACTGCCTTAGGCTTCGTCAGTGCGAATGGAGCTGAGACATCTGCACGTGGTGCTGGCCGTGGCGCGGGCGGGGAGCATCAGCAGGGCCGCCTCCCAGCTGAAGATCGCGCAGGCCGGGCTGACCGCGCAGGTGCGCAGGATCGAGGCGGGTCTCGGAGGGCCGTTGTTCCTGCGCCGCACCGACGGCGTCGAGCTGACCGAACTGGGCCGCCACGTCGTGCTGCGGGCCCAGGACCTGGTCGAACGGTTCGACGACTTGCTCGTCACCTCGCACAAGCTCGCCCGTCGCGGCGACGCGGGCCTCCGCCTCGGCGGCGTGGTCGGGTCGCCGACGGCGTTGCTGGTCGGGGTCGTCCGCGAGATGTTGCCGGGCTTGCCGCAGACCACGCACATCGAACGCGCCGGTGACACCGTGCTGGAACTGGTGCGCACGGGTGAGCTGGACCTGGCGCTGGTGGTGGAGTTCCCGCGTTCTCCGTTGCGCTACCCCGAGGCCGTCGGCCTGCGCGGGGTCGTCACGGAACGCATGCTCATCGGCGTGCCGGTGGGGCATCGGCTGTCCGGGCGCAGCGAGGTGCTGCTGTCCGAACTCGCCGGCGAGGAGTGGGTCGTGCCGGACGAGCACCACGGCGGACGGCTCAACCTCGACCTGGCCTGCGAGGCCGTCGGGTTCACGCCCCGGTGCGCGCACTTCGGCGTCGATCCGGGGGTGGCGGCCGATCTGGTGCGCTCGACCGGTGCGGTGGCGGGGTTCTTCCCCGGTCACGACGTGCCGGGCGTGCTGCTCAAGCCGATCATCGGCAACCCGTTGCACCGGCGGATCACGTTGGTGTGGAACGACGACGCCGCCGAGCACGTGGACGACGTGCACGCCGGGCTGCTCCGCGCATACCACGAGAGGACGCCGCACTCGGGCCGGTTGCTGGCCTCGTGACGCGGTGTGGGGACCCGGTGCGGGCGTCCCGGCGAGTCAGGACCGGTTCGGCCTCGGCGCGTCCGGCCCCAGCACGTCCACGGCCGCGAGCCACGCCGCCCCGGCCGCCCCTTCCGTCGCCATGATCACCTGAGCGCTGCACCGGGCCAGCAGCTCCTCCTTCAGCCGCGTGCCGACCGGCGTCTTGATCAGGCTTCCCACCAGCACGATCGGTGAGGTGTCGGACGGCTCGCGGACGGCGGTGGCCGTGTCGGCGAGCAACCGGGCCGCGTGCGCCACGATCGAAAGAGCCTCGGGATCGCCGTGGTGGTAGGCCGAACTGACCAGCGGCGCGAACTTCGCCAGCGCGATCGGCGGCCGGTCGTTGACGGCGTTGATGAGCCGGCCGCGGTTCTTGACGCCCGCCGCCGTCAGCACGGCGGTGGCGAGGCCTTCCAGCGGGGCGCCCAGGTCGAGGAGCTTCAGGGTGGCCCGGACGGCCTCGCGGCCCAGCCAGAACGCCGACCCGTCGTCGCCGATCAGCCAGCCGTAGCCGCCGGACTGGGCGACCATCCGGTGCCCGGCGATGCGGCCCGCGATGGATCCCGTGCCCGCCACCAGGGCCGTGCCGTCCGGGGACGACGTGCCGGTGGCAAAGGCCGCCTCGATGTCGGTGATCACCCGCATCGGGCAGTGCAGGCCCGCGTGCGTCCAGGCCTCCTGGAACAGGTCGAAGATCGCCGGGTCCGCGAGTTTCGACGCGCCCGCCATGCCGAGCACGCCGGAGCGGACCTTGCGGGAGTCGAGACCGTCCAACGCCTCCGTCAGCGCCTCACCGATGTGCGCGGCGGCGACCGACGGCGGGTGCGAGTTGGGGTTGGCGCCCCCGGCCAGGCCCTGGCCCAGCCGGGCGCCGTCCAGGTCGAGCACCAGTGCCCTGGTTGACGTGCCGCCCGCGTCGAGTCCCACGACCAGATCCATGAAAGCCGAGTATGCCGAGAGACTCGGGCGGGAGGCACGCCCAACCGGGTGTCACCGCACGAACGCGCGGTTACCGCTCGCGTTGTGGTGGAACAGCACCAACGATCCAGAGGGAACCCGATCACCCGGACGGACCACTGTGGACAGTTCCGGGACGATCAAGCTGTAGTCGAACGTCGCCTGCGGGGCCACGTCGACCAGGTCGTCGGTGTCGGCCGGAGCGGTGTACCGGCTCTGCACGCCGACGGTGTAGGTGACCGGCCCGGACGGCAGCGAAGCACGCGAAACGGGCAACACGACCACGTCGCTGTCGAACAGGTTCGTGTCGGTCGCACCGTCGAACCCGTTGAGCGGCTGCTCGTCGACGACGTCCTCGGTACCGGCCACGACCGTGCGGGCGAACCAGACGTCGGCCGTCACGTCGCCGTCGGGGTTGCTCTGCTTCTCGGCGGTGGTCACGAAGTCCTTGCCGCCCACCGAGAACCTCACCTCCGGCTTGGTGATGCTGCCGATGTTCGCCCAGGTGTCCCAGGTCGCGACGCCGAACGCCAGCAGGTCCTCGGTCGCCGTGGCGCCGACGTACCGCAGGTCGCCGCCGCGAGCCGTGCGGTTGACGGCGCAGTCGTTCTGCACGCCCTCACCGCAGGCCGGCAGCCGGTCCGAGCGCGCGCCGAGGTTCAGCACGGTCATCCGCGACTGGTAACCGGGCTGGTCGAGGCCGCGCCCGGCGACCCGGCCACCGGCCAGCGTCAGGCGGGACACCGGCTTCGGCGCCGCGTACACCGGGACGCGCAGCGAGCGATCACCCGTGAACACCACCAGGCCGGACGCCTCGGCGAGGAACTGACGGCCCTCGTCCAGCGACACCGTCGGGTCGGCCGCCTTGCGCAACGCGGCGGGGTCGGTGATCCGCACCTGCACGGGCACCGACGCCGACGCACCCGGCCGCAGCGTCACCTGCGGCACCACGACCCGGAACGACACCCCGGGCACGGTGGTGATCGGTTCGTAGCGGGTGTTCAGCGACACGGTCTGCGTGCCCTTGTTGACCAGCCTCAACGTCCGGCTGAGCGACACCGGTCCGGCTGCCTCGACCGTGCCGAACGACGCGTCACCGAGCACCAGGACGTCGGACTTCAACGCCGCGAGCCCGTCCACCCGGCCCGCACCGACGCGCATCGGCGCTTCACGCACGCCCGAGGAGTCCTTGATGATCCCGGAGGCCGTGTTCATCAACGCGGCCTTGACCTCCGCGACCGTCCACTCCGGATGGACCTGGCGCAGGAGTGCGGCGATGCCCGCCACGTGCGGTGACGCCATCGAGGTGCCACCCATCGACACGCCGTCCGAGGCGGTGCCGGACGCGGCGGAGAAGATCGTGTCACCCGGTGCGGCCACCGCGATCGACGAGCGCGACCGCGAGGACGACGGGGTGATGGTGTCCTGGATCGACGGCGTGATCGACGGCACGGCGACCTTCAACGACGAGGTCAGGCGCACCGTGAGCGTTCCGGCCGTCAACGAGGGCCGCAGTGCGGCGGAGGCCTCAGCGGTCAGCTGGAACGCCGGGATGTGGGCGTTCCCGGCGATCCCGGCCGCGAACACCGGCAGGGTCGTCGGCAGCAGGACACCCGCCGCTCCGGCCTTCCAGGCGTTGTCGGTGCGGGCACCCGAACCGCACGCGCGGGTCGCGTCGCTGTCGTCCCACTCCAGCCAGACGACCTTCCCGGCCAGCGGCTCGGAGATCGGCTGACAACCGTCCACGTTGGACGACAGTCGAACGACCGGTTTCGAGAGGTCGAACGACTCCTTGTAGTTCTGGCTGTACTGGCCCGCGTACCGCTTCCCGGCCACCTCCAGCCCGTCCAGCATCGAGAACGAGTCGCGCGTGTTCGCCACGGAGATCGCTTCGGCGGAGTTGCCCGGCGAACCCGAGACGTCGTAGAAGTCGCCACCGTTGCCGGCCGCCGCGACCACGACGACACCGTTCTCGACGAGCTTGCGCACGAACAACGCGTCGGGGTCGTCCGGAGCGCCGAAGTCGCTGCCCAGCGACAGGTTCACCACGTCGAGCTTGTCGGAGAAGTCGCCGTCGCCGTTGGGGTCGAGCGCCCAGTCCAGTGCCTGCGCGGTCAGGTTCGTGCCGCCCTCGCAGCCGAACACCTTCAACGCGTACAACGACGCCTTGGGGGCCGTACCAGGGCCGATCTTCAACGCATCGAGATCGACCGAGGCGTACGAACCCCGGTAGGTCGTGCCGTCGGCGTTCACCCCGAACCCGGCCGCGGTGCCGGCGACGTGCGTGCCGTGGCCCTCGCAGTCGAGCGGGTCGGCGTCCGGCTCCGGGATCGACCCCGGCTTGGCCGTGTAGGCGTCACCGGCGAAGTCGTAGCCGCCGACGACCTTGGCGGTCGGGAACGTGCCGCCGCCGAAGTCCGCGTGCCGGTAGTCGATGCCGGTGTCGATCACCCCGATCCGCACGCCGTCCCCGAACCTGCCGAGCGACTTCCAGACGTCGGACGTCCGGGTGAGCCGAACGGCGTGCGCGTTCGAGACCTGCTTGGGGACCATCCGGTGCACCGCGCGGACCTCGGGCATGCGCGACAGCGAGGACAACCGCGACCTGTCGGCCGAGAGCACCACGCCGGGCACGGCGTTGGTCGTTCGGGCCACTTCCCGGCCACCGGATCGGGACACGATCCGGGACACGTGCTCCGAGGTTCTGTCCCGTGCTGAACGGGCCTGAGAAACCGTGCCGGCGTCGACCGCTGCGGCCGAGGTCAGCTCCACGAAAACGGTTACAGGCTCGACCGGTGCGGCCGGTGCCAGCAGTGCGCCCACCAGGAGCGATGCGGCGGCCAGATTCATGATCAACTCCTCTTATTCATCGGACGACTTCATGCCGAGCCCTAGACGAGGGCGCCCTCGCAGGGCTATACATCCGATGTATTTCGTAGGTGTGAGCAGAGGAGGAACGGCCGTGCACTTCTTGCGCCTGGGGCCGGTCGGCGACGAGCGTCCCGCAGTCAGGGCCGACGACGGGATCACGTACGACCTCCTGCCGATCACCCCGGACATCGACGGGGCGTTCCTCGCGAACGACGGCGTCAACCGCGTGCGTGCCGCACTCGAAGCGAACGAGCTGGAGGTGCTCGACCACGAGGACCTGCGGGTCGGGCCGCCGCTCGCGCATCCGGGCAAGGTCATCTGCATCGGCCTCAACTACCGCGACCACGCGGAGGAGACCGGCGCGGACATCCCGGGTGAGCCGGTGGTGTTCCTCAAGACGCCCGACACGATCGTCGGCCCGTACGACCAGGTGCTCGTGCCCCGCCGGTCCGTGAAGACCGACTGGGAGGTCGAGCTCGGCGTCGTCATCGGGAGCACGGCTCGTTACCTGGAGTCCGAGGAGGAGGCTCTGGCGTGCGTCGGCGCGTACGTGCTCTCGCACGACGTCTCCGAGCGCGAGTTCCAGATCGAGCGCGGCGGAACGTGGGACAAGGGCAAGAACTGCGAGACGTTCAACCCGCTCGGCCCCTTCCTCGTGCCCGCCGACGAGATCGCCGACCCGCAGAGCCTGGAAATGCGCCTCTGGGTGAACGGCGAGATCAAGCAGAACTCCTCCACCAAGAACATGATCTTCTCGGTCGCGGAGGTCGTTCGCTACCTCAGCCAGTTCCTTGTCCTTCGTCCGGGTGACGTCATCAACACCGGTACACCCGCTGGTGTCGCGCTCGGCCAGCCGGAGCCGAAGCCGTACCTGCGCGCAGGGGACGTCGTCGAGCTGGAGATCGAAGGCCTCGGCAAGCAACGCCAGACCCTCGGGCAGGCCTGACGATGCCGAAGATCACCGCACTGGACGTCCTCGACATCCGGTTCCCGACGTCGCGCGAGCTGGACGGCTCCGACGCGATGAACCCCGATCCCGACTACAGCGCCGCCTACGTGGTGCTGCGGACGGACGAAGGGCCGGAGGGCCACGGGCTCGCGTTCACCATCGGCCGCGGCAACGACGTGCAGGCCGCCGCGATCAAGGCGCTGGCGCCGCACGTCGTCGGCAAGGACGTGCCGGGGAACGCGAAAGCGCTGGCGGAGCTGTACTTCGAGCTCATCGGCGACTCGCAGATCCGCTGGCTCGGGCCCGAGAAGGGCGTCGCGCACATGGCGATCGGCGCCGTCGTGAACGCCGCGTGGGACCTCGCCGCCCGCCGCGCCGGACTGCCGGTCTGGAAGTTCCTCGCGCAGATGACGCCCGAGGAGATCGTCAGCCTGGTCGACTTCCGGTACCTGAGCGACGCGCTGACGCCCGACGAGGCGTTGCGGATCCTGCGCGAGGCCGAGCAGGGCAAGGCCGAGCGCATGGACACCGTCGCCCGCGACGGGTACCCGGCGTACACGACGTCACCGGGCTGGCTCGGCTACTCCGACGAGAAGCTCGCCAGGCTGGCGCGGGAAGCCCTCGCCGACGGCTTCGACATGATCAAGCTCAAGGTCGGCGGCAGCCTCGACGACGACGTCCGCCGGATGAAGCTCGCCCGCGAGGTCGTCGGCGACGAGGTGCGCGTGGCGGTGGACGCGAACCAGCGCTGGGACGTCGACACCGCCGTGCGGTGGATGAGGGAACTCGCGCCGTACGACCCGTACTGGATCGAGGAGCCCACCTCGCCGGACGACGTGCTGGCGCACCGCGCGATCGCCGACGCGCTGGCCCCGATCCGGGTCGCCACCGGCGAGCACGTGCAGAATCGGGTGATCTTCAAGCAGCTGCTGCAGGCGGGGGCGATCGACTTCCTGCAGCTCGACGCGTGCCGGGTCGCGGGCGTCAACGAGAACGTCGCGATCCTGTTGCTGGCCAAGAAGTTCGACATCCCGGTGTGCCCGCACGCCGGCGGTGTGGGCCTGTGCGAACTGGTCCGGCACCTGTCGTTCTTCGACTACGTGGCCGTGTCCGGCGAGGTCGGCGAGCGCGTGATCGAGTGGGTAGACCACCTGCACGAGCACTTCCTCGACCCGGCCGTCGTCGAGAACGGCCGCTACCTCGCGCCCACGCAGCCGGGCTTCTCCGCCCAGCTCAAGGACGAGACGCTGGCCGACTACGTCTACCCAGACGGTCCTGTGTGGACTGAGCTGGAGGGTGCGGAATGACCGACTTCGAAGGTCTCGTCGCCGTCGTCACGGGCGGGGCGTCCGGCATCGGTCTCGCCACCGCCGAGCTGCTGGCGTCCCGTGGAGCCACGGCCGTCGCGCTGGACCTGAACCCGGACGTCGAGGACCCGCTGGTCGGCATCCGCGCGGACGTCTCGGACGACGAGAGCGTCCGGGCCGCCGTCGACGAGGTCGTCCAACGCTTCGGACGGCTCGACGTCGTGGTCAACAACGCCGGCATCGGCGCGCAGGGCGACGTGACGGCCAACGACGACGCCCAGTGGTCGAAGGTGCTGGACGTCAACGTCCTCGGCATGGTCCGGGTCTCCCGCGCCGCTCTGCCGCACCTGCGGAAGTCGCCGGCCGCGGCGATCGTCAACACCTGCTCCATCGCTGCCTGGGCCGGGCTGCCGCAGCGAGCGCTCTACTCGGCCAGCAAGGGCGCGGTGTACTCGCTGACGCTCGCGATGGCCGCCGACCACGTGCGCGAAGGCATTCGCGTCAATGCGGTCGCCCCCGGCACGGCGGACACCCCGTGGGTGGGCCGTCTCCTCGACTCGGCGCCCGATCCCGCTGCCGAGCGGGCCGCGTTGGAGGCACGCCAGCCGCACGGCCGGCTCGTCTCCGCCGAGGAGGTCGCGGGAGCCATCGCCTACCTGGCGAGCCCGCTTTCGGGTTCCACCGCCGGCACGATCCTCGCCGTCGACGGTGGCATGCACGGCTTGCGCTTGCGTCCCCAGCAGTCATGAAAGGCAACACAACGATGAAGCGTCGCAACCTCACCGCCGCGGTGTGCCTCGCGCTCGCCGGTGCACTGACACTGTCCGCCTGTGGCGGCGGTGGAGCCGCCGGCACCGGAGCCGGTGGTGTCGGCCCGATCGGTGCCGACCACCCCCGTGCCGACACCGACTTCTGGAACTCGTACATCAAGTACTTCCCGGAGAAGGCCAAGGACCTCGGGGTCAACCTGCTGAACCCGACCAACTCGCAGAACAAGGTCGAGAACCTGGTCGCCAACGCCCAGTCGCTGCAGTCGCAGGGCGCCAAGGCGATCATCATGGCGCCGCAGGACACGGGTGCCATCGCGTCCACTTTGGACCGCCTGGAGAAGGCGAACATCCCGGTCGTCACCGTCGACACCCGTCCGGACAAGGGCAAGACCTACATGGTCGTGCGCGCGGACAACAAGGCGTACGGCGAGAAGGCCTGCAAGTTCCTCGGCGACAAGCTGGGCGGCAAGGGCAAGGTCGTCGAGTTCCAGGGCGCACTGGCGTCGGTCAACGGCCGCGACCGCTCGGAGGCGTTCGCCGCCTGCATGAAGCAGAACTACCCCGGCATCACGGTGTTCGAGGAGCCGACCGACTGGGAGGGCCCGAAGGCGTCCGCGGCCCTGCAGACCCGGCTGAACCAGCACCCGGACATCAACGGCATCTACATGCAGGCCGGTGGCGCGTTCCTCACGCCGACGCTGCAGGTGCTGCGGCAGCGCAACCTCATCGTGCCGCCGACCGACCCGAAGCACATCTTCATCGTGTCCAACGACGGCATCCCGCAGGAGCTGGAGGCCATCCGCAAGGGTGAGATCGACGCGACCGTCTCGCAGCCGGCCGACCTCTACGCGCAGTGGGCGCTCTTCTACGCGAAGGCCGCGGTCGAGGGCAAGACGTTCCAGCCCGGCAAGACCGACCACGACTCCACGATCGTCGACACCGGCGGCGGCCGGCTGGAGGACCAGCTCCCGGCTCCGCTGATCACCAAGGAGAACGTCGACGACAAGGCGTTCTGGGGTAATCAGATCTGATGAGCGAATTCGCGGCTGTCGCGCGCGGCGTGACGAAACGTTTCGGGCGCACGCTCGCGTTGGACGACGTGGGCATCGAGATTCGCGCCGGTGAGTCGCACGCGCTCGTCGGTCGCAACGGCGCGGGCAAGTCGACGCTGGTGTCCGTGCTGACCGGCATGCAGGTGCCGGACGCGGGCGAGGTCAGCTTCTTCGGCGAACCCGCGCCGCCCGTCGCGGACAGCGCGGCGTGGCGCCGGCACGTGGCGTGCGTCTACCAGAAGTCGACGGTCGTGCCCGACCTGTCCGTCGCCGAGAACCTGTTCATCAACCGGCAGGACCTCGGCGGCGGGCTGATCAGGTGGAAGAAGCTGCGTGCCGAGGCCTCGGCGTTGCTGGAGACCTACGACGTCGCGGTGAACCCGGACGCGCTGGTGTCGACGTTGACGGTCGAGCAACGGCAGTTGGTCGAGATCGCGCGGGCGTTGTCGATCGGGTCGCGGTTCGTGATCCTCGACGAACCGACCGCACAGCTCGACGGACCGGCGATCGAGCGGCTGTTCGACCGGATGAGGTCGTTGCAGGACAAGGGGGTGACGTTCCTCTTCATCTCCCACCACCTGCAGGAGGTCTACGAGGTCTGCCAGACGGTGACGGTCTACCGCGACGCGCGGCACATCGTCACCGCGCCGGTGGCCGAGATGTCGAAGCCCGACCTGATCGAGGCGATGACCGGCGAGGCCGGCGGGCTGAACGTGCCGTCCGGCGACGACCGGCCCTCGTCCGACGAGACGGTGCTGGCGGTGTCGTCGTTGAGCGGCGACCACTTCTCGGACATCACCCTGTTGGCCACCCGCGGTGAGGTCATCGGGCTCGCCGGCAGTGCGTCGTCCGGCAAGCACGAGTTCGCCGAGACCATCTACGGACTGCGCAAGCCTTCGGCCGGTGCTGTTTCGGTGGACGGTTCGCCGGTGCGCGGCGGTGACGTCCCGGCGGCTCTGCAGGCTGGAATCGGCTGCGTGCCACGGGATCGGCACCACCAGGGGCTGGTGCTGGACCTGTCGATCGCGGAGAACGCGACGATGAGCACGGCCGGGGCCTTCGTGTGGCCGTCGGCGCAGCGTTCGGCCGGCAGCAACGCGATCGACTCGTACGACGTGAAGGCCGCCGGGCCGGACCAGCCCGTCTCGGACCTGTCCGGTGGCAACCAGCAGAAGGTCGTGATGGCGCGGGCGCTGGCGGGCGACCCGTCGGTGCTGGTGCTGATCAACCCGACCGCGGGTGTCGACGTGAAGTCGAAGGAGTCGCTGCTCGGGGTCGTCGACGCCCAGGCGCGGCGGGGCAAGGCGGCGATCGTCGTCTCGGACGAGCTCGACGACCTGCGGGTCTGCGACCGCGTGCTGGTGCTGTTCCACGGCCGGGTCGTGCGGGAGTTCGGCCGCGGCTGGCGTGACCAGGAACTGATCTCTGCGATCGAAGGACTGAGCTCGGAATGACCAAGGCCATGACACCGCAGGTCGCGGCGCCCGCGCCCGCGGAGAAGCAGAAGTTCCGGCTGGCGCGCTACCAGGACCTCGCGCTGGTCCCGGTGATCATCCTCCTGCTGGTCATCGGTGCCGTGCTGTCGCCGATCTTCCTGACCGCCAACAACCTGATCGCCGTGCTGACCCAGCAGAGCGAGCTGTCGTTGCTGGTGCTCGGGCAGGCGATGATCCTGATCGTCGGCAAGATGGACCTGTCGCTCGAATCGACCGTCGGTCTCGCGCCCGCGCTCGCCGTCGCGTTGATCATCCCGTCGTCGGCGGGTGGGCTGGACGTCGGTCTCGCGGCCTGGCTCGCGTTGCCGTTGTGCATCCTGATCGGCGTCGCGATCGGTGGCCTGAACGGGTTCCTGATCCTGAAGGTCGGGCTGTCCGGGTTCATGGTGACCCTGGGCATGCTGACGATGCTGCGCGGGTTGCAGCTCGCGATCACCGAGGGCAAGTCGCTGATCGACGTGCCGGAGTCGTTCCTGTACCTGGGTTCCACGACGTGGCTCGGGCTGCCGGCGGCGGTGTGGATCTGCGTCGTCTGCTACGCCGTGGGCATCTTCGTCCTGAAGTACCTGCGGGCCGGGCGGTCGTTGTACGCGATCGGCGGCAACTCGGAGGCGGCCCGTGCGGCCGGCATCCGGGTCGACCGGGTGGTGTGGACCGTGCTGATCATCGGCTCGGTGCTGGCGGTGATCGCGGGCATCCTGATGACCGGGCGCCTCGGATCCGTCGCCGCGACCCAGGGCGAGGGCATGATCTTCCAGGTCTTCGCGGCCGCGGTGATCGGCGGCATCTCGTTGCAGGGCGGCAAGGGCACGCTGTTTGGTGCGCTGTCCGGTGTGCTGATGCTGGGACTCGTGGAGCAGATCCTGCGGTTGCAGGGCGTGTCCGGCTTCTACATCAAGGCGTCGTACGGCGCGGTGATCATCCTCGCGTTGATCGTGACGCGGTTCGCCACCGGGCAGAAGCAGGAGTAGTTCGTTGGAGACCGTTGCGTTGCACACCCGGCTCCGTGCCGGCGCCGAGGCCGAGTACGACCGGGTCCACGCCACGATTCCGCCGGAGCTGGACGGGGCGTTGCGCGAGGCCGGGGTGCACTCGTGGCGCATCTGGCGGTCGGGGCGCGAGTTGTTCCACCTGGTCGAGGTGGACGACTACCGGGCGATGCGGGCGTTCCTGGCCTCGCACCCCGCCAACGTTCCGTGGCAGGCTCGGATGGCGTTGTTGCTGGAGGTCGAGGACGACTACTCCGGTGCTGAACCCGATGTGCGACTCGTGTGGGAGCTGCCGTGAAGGTTGCTGTTTCTCGTCTGGGCTTCGGTGCCGCGCCGATCGGCAACCTGTACCGGGAGACCTCCGACGCCGATGCCTCCGGTGCGGTGGAGGCGGCCTGGGACGCCGGGGTCCGGTACTTCGACACCGCGCCGCACTACGGGCTCGGGCTGTCGGAACGCCGCCTCGGGGCCGTGCTGGCGGGCAAGCCGCGCGAGGAGTTCGTGATCTCGACGAAGATCGGGCGGGTGCTGGAGCCGTCCGACGGGGTCGGGATGGACGACCAGGGCTTCGCGGTGCCGCGGACGTTCCGGCGCGTCCGCGACTACTCGGCGGACGGTGTCCGCCGGTCCCTCGAGTCCTCTTTGGAGCGTCTCGGCACCGATCACGTGGAGATCGTCTACATCCACGACCCGGACGACCACTGGGACGAGGCCTTCGGCGAGGCCTATCCGGCGCTGGAGTCGTTGCGGTCGCAGGGGGTCGTGGGCGCGATCGGCGTCGGGATGAACCAGTGGGAGATGCCGGAGCGGTTCGTCCGCGAGACCGACATCGACGTGGTGATGCTCGCCGGGCGGTACACGTTGCTGGAACAGCCTGCCCTGCCTTCGTTCCTGCCCGCCTGCGTCGAGCGCGGTGTTTCGGTGGTGGCGTGCGGGGTGTTCAACTCCGGGCTGCTGTCGAAGCCCGTCGTGGCGGCCGATTCGAAGTACGACTACGAGGACGCGCCTCCCGCGCTGGTCGCGCGGGCTCGGGCCGTCGCCGAGGTGTGCTCGCGGCACGGCGTGACGTTGCCCGAGGTGGCGATCCAGTTCGCTCTCGGCCACCCCGCCGTGGAGTCGGTGGTGATCGGGGCTCGCAACGCTCAGCAGATGACGTCCAACGCCGCTTACTTCTCGTCGTCGATCCCTGCCGGTGTGTGGGACGAGCTGAAGTCGCTGGGGCTGCTGGGTGCGGAGGTGCCGACGCCGTGATCGTCGACGCTCACCACCACCTGTGGGACCTGTCGGTGCGGGACCAGGACTGGATCACCGATCCGCCGATGGGGGTGATCCGGCGGTCGTTCCTGGAGTCCGACTTCGTGGCCGCCGCGCCCGAGGTTTCCGCTTCCGTGCTGGTGCAGACGGTGTGCGTGCCGGAGGAGACGCCGGAGTTCCTCGCGGTGGCGGCCTCTTCGGACGTGGTGTCCGCGGTGGTGGGGTGGGTCGACCTGACGTCGGCCGGCGTGGCGGATTCGCTGGCCTCGCTGGTGGAGTCGCCGGACGGCTCCTGGCTGCGCGGGATCCGGCACCAGGTGCAGGGCGAGGCCGACCCGGAGTGGTTGTGCCGCAAGGACGTCCGGCACGGGCTGGCGGCTGTCGGCTCTGCCGGGCTGGTCTACGAGCTGTTGACGTTGCCGGTGCAGCTGCCTGCGGCGGTGCGGACCGCGGCGGCGTTGCCGCAGGTCGAGTTCGTGGTGGACCACTGCTCGAAGCCCGCTGTCGGTGCGGATCCGGGGGAGTGGGCCTCGTCGATCCGGGCGCTGGCGGCGCACGAGAACGTGACGTGCAAGCTGTCCGGGCTGGTCACCGAGGCCGACTGGGAGTCCTGGGACGTCGCTGCTTTGCGGCCGTACTTCGAGGTCGTGCTGGACGCGTTCGGGCCTGAGCGGTTGATGTTCGGCTCGGACTGGCCGGTCGTGCTGCTGGCCGCCTCCTACGAGGAATGGCTTGGCGCGGCTCAGGAACTGGTCTCGCAGCTGTCGGCCGGCGAGCAGGACGCGATCTTCGCGGGTACTGCTCGCCGGGTCTACGGGATTTAGAACAGCGCCTTCAGCTCGTTGATGAGCTGCGGCGTCGCCCCGGCCAGCGGTTCGCGGACCGGACCCGAGGGCAGTCCGAGGATGGTGAGAGCGGCCTTGACGGCGACGGCACCCGGTTCGCGGGTCATGATCGCGGTGATGACCGGCAGCAACGCCTGGTGGCGGCGCAGGGCTTCCTTGTTGTCGCCCTCGTCGTAGGCGTCGAGCATCGCCTTGATCTCGTTGCCGACGACGTGGCCGACGGTGCTGACCGTGCCGACGCCACCGATCGAGTACAGCGGCAGGATCAGCTCGTCGTTGCCGGAGTAGTAGTCGAGGCCGGTCTCGGCGATGACCCGTGCCGTCGCGAGCAGGTCGACCTTGCAGTCCTTCACGCCGATGATCCGCGGGTGCTCCGAGAGCCTGAGCAGCGTCTCGGTGTCGATCGCGGTACCGGTGCGGCCGGGGATGTCGTAGAGCAGCGCGGGCAGGCCGGACGCGTCGGCGACGGCGCGGAAGTGGTTCTCGACGCCTTCCTGCGTGGGCTTGCTGTAGTACGGCGTGACGACAAGCAGGCCGTCGGCGCCGTTCTGCTCCGCCTGGTGCGCGAGTTCGACGGTGTGCCGTGTGGAGTTGGTGCCGACGCCCGCGAGGATCTGCGTGCGGTCGCCGACGGCCTCCTTGACGGCCCTGATGACCTGCGCCTTCTCGGCGTCGGTGGTCGTGGGCGCCTCGCCGGTCGTGCCGTTGACGACCAGCCCGTCCGCGCCGCCCTTGTCGACGAGGTGCGCCGCCAGCTCCTGCGCACCCTTGAGGTCCAGGTCACCGTCGGGGGTGAACGGGGTGACCATCGCTACCAGCACTCGTCCGAACATGACTCCAGCGTGGCTCTAGTTTTCGCGAAGTTCCAGTTAGAAGTTCTGCTCGGAACGTTAAGCTGAGCTTTGTGTTGGATGTGCGGCGTCTCCGGTTGCTCCACGCCCTGTCGGTGCACGGCACGGTCACGGCCGCTGCCGAGGCGCTCCACGTCACCTCTCCGGCCGTGTCCCAGCAGCTGGCTGCCCTGGAACGCGAGGCCGGCGTCGCCCTGGTCGAACGTGATGGCCGCCGGCTGGCGCTGACCCGTGCCGGGCACGTGCTGGCCGCCCACACGCAGCTGGTGCTGGACCAGCTGGCCGCGGCCGAGGCCGATCTGGCGTCGCTGCGGACTTCGGTGTCCGGGGTGGTGCGCGTGGGTGCTTTCGTTTCGGTGGCCGCGTTGTTGCCGCGGGTGATCCAGGTGCTGCGGTCCCAGCACGGGTCCGATGTGGACCTGTTCGTGCACGAGATGGAACCCGAGGCGTCCCTACCCGCGTTGCGGCGCGGCGACATCGACATCGCGGTGATCCACTCCTACAACATCATGCCGCGCTCGCTGCCCACGTCCTGCGAGTCGTTCGAGCTGTTCGTGGAACCCGTGAACGTGGCGCTGCCGTTGTCAGATCCGTTGGTGCAGCAGGATTCCGTGGACCTCGCGGTGCTGGCCGACCGGCCGTGGATCATGCCTCGGACGGACGCGTCGTGCCACGAGCTGACCCAGCGGGCGTGCGGCGCCGCCGGGTTCGTGCCCCGGGCGCAGGCCTACTGCGACGACTTCGGGGTGATGTGCGGGCTGGTCGAGGCCGGGCTCGGGGTGGCCTTGGTGCCGTCGGTGGCGCGACGGCCAGGGGTGGCGTTGCGGCCGTTGAAGCAGCAGGTGTTCCGGACGGTGTCGGCGGTGGTGCGCAACCGTGCCGACGGCCAGCCCGCGGTGCGGGCGGTGCTGGAGCAGCTACGCCAGGTCTGAGAGCCACTGCTCGACGCCGGCCACGTGCACCGTCGACCAGCTGCGGGCGAGTTCCGGCTGGTGGGCGGCCAGTGCGTCGACGATGGCGCGGTGCTCGGCGACCGTGCGGTCGACGGCGTTGGACTGGGTGATGCCGCGCCAGATGCGCACGCGGACCGTCGGGCCGGCCAGCGTGTCGAGGAGCTGCGCCAGGTAGGCGTTGCCGGAGCACTGGGCGATGGCGCGGTGGAAGTCGAGGTCGTGCTCCACCAGTTCCTCGACGGATTTGGCGTGCTCGGCCGCGTCGCACAGCGCCCGCAGTTTCACGATCTCGTCCGGGTCGACCCTTTGGGCAGCCATCGCGGCGGCTGCGGGCTCCAGGATCCGGCGAACTTGGAGGACCTCCAAGACCGAGTCTTCGCCGCGGTGCAGGTCGAGCACGAACGAGAGCGCGCCCAGCAGGTCGTCAGCCCTCAGTGACGACACGTACGTGCCGTCGCCCTGGCGGACGTCCAGCACCCGGACGAGCGACAGAGCCTTGACGGCCTCGCGCAGCGAGTTGCGCGACAGCCCGAGGCGTTCTGCCAGGTCAGCCTCTCGCGGGAGACGGTCGCCGGGCTTCAGCTCGCCCGAAACGATCATCTCCTTGACGCGCAGGATCGCATCGTCGGTGACTGCCACGGCACCCTCAACTCGTCGTAGACCTCGGATGTCTGGGGACCAGTATGCGCCACAGATGGTCATCTTCGGCGCATCCCGGCATTTCCGGCGCTGATTAACCAGGTTTTATGTGAGATGGTTATCTACTAACGACACGTGACGTGGACCTCTGTTGTGGCCATAATGGTCTGGACCATTCAAGGAGGGATCTTGGACGCCGTTGTCGCAGCACCGCGCGCATTGCTCGGTCGCACGATCGTCGGTCCTGCCTCGGTGCGGATCAGGGACGGCCGCATCGTCGAGGTGACCACCGGTGAAGCACCACCCGGCGCGGAGGTCCTGTCCGACGGCCTGCTGACGCCGGGCCTGGTCGACGTGCAGGTGAACGGCGCCGTCGGCGTCGACTTCGCCGAGGTGGACGCCGACGGGATGCGTTCCGTGGCCGAAGCACTGCCGTCCACCGGTGTGACCCGGTTCCTGCCCACGTTGATCACCGCACCGGTCGACGTGGTGTTGAGGCAGGCCCGTGCCGTTCTGGCGGCTTCCGCTGCCCTGCCTTACGGCGTGGGAGCGCGGCCGTTGGGCGTACATCTCGAAGGCCCCTTCCTGTCGCCGAAACGGGCAGGGGTGCACGACCCGTCGTTCATGGTCGAGCCTGGTCCTGACCAGATCTCGGCCCTGCTGGACGACGAGCTGATCCGCCGCGCGTTGCGGATGGTGACCATGGCTCCCGAGCAGCCCGGTGGTCTGGAGGCGGTCCGCCGTCTCGTCGAGGCCGGTGTGCTCGTCGCGGTGGGCCATTCCGACGCCACGGGCGAGCAGACCCGCGCCGCCGCCGATGCGGGTGCCCGCATGGTGACGCACCTGTTCAACGCCCAGCGGCCGCTCGGCCACCGCGAACCCGGTGTGCCCGGGGTCGCCCTGGTCGACGAGCGGTTCACCCTCGGCCTCATCGCCGACCTGGCCCACGTGGGCCCGGACGTGTGCCGCCTCGTGTTCAACGCCGCCGGATCACGAGTCGCACTGGTCACGGACGCCGTCGCCGCCGCGGGGATGCCGCCCGGCCGCTACCACCTCGGTGGGGCGGACGTGCTGCTCACCGAGGACGGCGTGCCGCGCTCGCCGGAGGGCACGATCGCCGGCTCCGCGCTCACGCTGGACCGCGCCGTGCGCAACATCGTGTCCGTGGGCGTGCCGGTGGCCGACGCGCTCGCATCGGCCACGATCGTGCCCGCCGAGGTCATCGGCGAGTCCGGTCTCGGTCGCCTCGCGCCCGGTGCCGTGGCCGACCTGGTGTGGTGGGACGACGAGTTGCGGCCCAGGAAGGTCTGGGTCGACGGCCAGGTCGTGTTCGACGCGGACTCCCCGGTGGTGGCCGCGCCGGTCGCGGCCGGGTACGCGACCGCGGGCCAGTAGCACCAACGCTCAGAGGGCGCTTCCGTCCCCCGTCGCACGGGGAGGGAGCGCCCTCTGTCGTGCGCGGGGTTCAGAATCCATCCATTGCAACGATATCGTTGCGTTGAGTGCACACCCGATGCAACGATCTTGAGGCTTTCAGCTGCTGATAATCGGCTTGAGGCCTGCAAGGATGTTGTTGCAATAAGGAAACGCGCCGTAGCGTTTCGCTCATGGGAAACGAACTTGCTCAGGTCATGGTCGACGCCGGTCTCCTCGGTGTGACGATCCGCGTGCGTGACGAACACGGCGACCAGATCGCGTGTGCCGGGTCGAGCGAACTGGACGGAAGCGCGCAGCCACCGCCGAACGGGTACGTCCGGATCGGCAGCAACACCAAGACGTTCGTCGCGGCGGCGGTCCTGCGGCTCGTGGCGGACGGCCGGGTCGGGCTGGACGACGCGGTGGACGCGCACCTGCCCGAGTTCGGCGTCGACCCCCGGATCACGGTCCGGATGCTGCTCCAGCACACCAGCGGGATCTTCAACCACACCGGCGAGTACTACGAGGACGGCACGGTCGCGCCGGGGATCCCCTGGCAGGGAAGGGAGTGGCTGGACAACCGCTTCCAGTCGCACCGCCCGGAGGACCTCGTGCGGTTCGCGCTGGCCAAGCCCGCGCGGTTCGAGCCGGGTGCGGATTGGAGCTACTCCAACACCAACTACGTGATCGCCAGGCTCCTCGTGCAGAGGATCGCCGGCGTCCCGTTCGCCGAGGCGATGCGCGAACTGGTGCTCGACCCGCTCGGCCTGGACGACACCTCGGTGCCGACCGGACCGGAGATCGCCGAACCGCACGCCCACGCCTACCACCGGCACGAGGACGAGACGATCGACCTCACCCGCCTCGACCCGTCGTGGATCTCGAGCGGCGGTGACATGATCTCGACGACCGCGGACCTCGCCACGTTCGTCGGCGCGCTGGTGCGGGGTGAACTCCTGCCGGCCCCGCTGCTCGCCGAGATGCTCGACCCGCACCCGAAGGTGGGCTACGGCCTGGGCGTGTTCGTCCAGGAGACGGGCGGCGGCAAGGTGATCTCGCACAACGGCGGCGCGATGGGCCACGCCGCGCTGATGTACGCGACGGCCGACGGCGGCAAGGTCCTGACCGCCGCGCTGAACTACGTCGACGACGCCGGCCTGTCGCTCGCACCGGCGTTCCAGGAGATGACGAAGAGGCTCGTCGACGAGACGTTCCACTGACGGAAAAGAGCCCCGCCCGGGGGGACCGGGCGGGGCTCCTCGGTGGTGCGGATCAGAGGGTCCTGGTGACCTTGTTCAGGCCGCGCGGGCTGTCCGGGTCGCCGCCGCGGGCCAGGGCCAGGCCGTAGGCCAGGCGCTGCACCGGGAGGATCTCCAGGACGGGCGCCACCTCCTCGGCGGTCTCGGGGATCGGGATCGACAGCGTCGCGCCCACCTTCTCCGAGGCCGAGCCGACGGCCACGACGTCCGCCCCGCGCTGGTGCACCACGTCCAGGGCGTCGCGCAACGAGTCGCCGCCCTTGCCCAGGGACGTGACGGCCAGGACCGCGGTCTCGCCGTCCACCGCGGCCACCGGGCCGTGCAGCAGGTCCGCGCCGCTGTACGCGCGGGCCGCCAGGTAGGAGGTCTCGGCCAGCTTCAGCGAAGCTTCCAGGGCGGTGGCGTAGGAGTAGCCGCGGCCCGTGGTGAGGACGCGGTCCACGAACCGGTAGCGGCGCACCGCCTCGTCGACGGTCGGGGCCGACGCGTCCAGGGTGACCTGGGCCAGGTCGCCCAGCGACGCGGCCGCCTCGCCGTTGCCGCCGCGGATGGCGTCGACCAGGAGGTACAGGGCCAGCAGCGTGGCCGAGTAGGTCTTGGTGGCGGCCACGGCGTGTTCGACGCCCGCGGAGACGTCCACCGAGAGCTCCGCCGCCGCGTTCAACGGCGAGGAGGCCGTGTTGGTGACCGCGACGGTGAGGGCGCCCCGGCGGCGGTAGGAGGCGGTGACCTCCAGCAGGTCGGGGGAGCCGCCGGACTGGGAGACCGTGACCAGCAGGACGTCGCGCAGGTCCGGCTCGGCGCCGTACAGCGTGGTCGTCGAGGCGGAGACCAGACCGGCCGGGAGCTGCAGCAGGATCTCGGTGAGGTACTTGGCGTAGATGGCGGCGTGGTCGCTGGAGCCGCGGGCCGCGAACAGGACGAAGCGCGGGGCCCGTTCGCGGATCACGGCCGCCACCTCGGCGATCGCGGCGCGCGAGGCGTAGAGCGACGAGAAGATCTCCGGCTGGGCCGCGATCTCCGCTGCCATGTGCCGGCCTGGCTGGGGCGTGGTCATGTGGTGCCTTTCAGGATCAGCTCGGCCGCGGCTCGGAGGCTCACCCGAGAACCGCCGTGGGTGTCGATGCGGGCGACGCTGCCCAGGTCCGGACCCGGCACGCCGGTTTCCACGTGCACCACGTCCAGGCCCAGATTAGTTAAGTTTGTTACCAGTTGTCGAGCGCTCGTGTGGCGGTGAGCGTCTCTGGTCACGACCACGATTGTCCGGGTACCCGCCGAGGCGGCCACTTCGTCGGCCGAGACGTCGCGGGCCGCGATCACCTCGGTGCCCGGCAGGACCTCGCGCAGGTACGGGCCGAGACCCCACGGGACGTCGCCCACGGCGATCGACGGGTCGACCACGAGGTCCACGACGACCGGAGCGGAACCGACGTCGACCCTGCCCCGGACCTCCACGGCCCGGCGGGCGGCGGTCATGCCGATCTCCGCGTCGTGGGCGTCCACGGTGGACGGCGGCAGGCCGAGGGCGAGCGAGCGGGCGGCTGCCTGGGTCAGGCGTTCCTCGGAGAGTTCACCGGACTTCACGGCCGCGACGATCGAGTCGATCAACCACTGGATGTCGTTGTCGTCCAACGACATGCCGCCGAGGCACATCGCGTCGACGCCTGCTGCCAACGCGCGCACGGCGCCCTGGGCCAGGTCGCCACCGACCGCCTTCATGTCCAGGCCGTCGGTGATCACCGCGCCGGTGAAGCCCAGCTCGGTGCGGAGCAGGTCGATCGCGTGCTTGTTCAGCGTCACCGGCGCCGGGCCCCACTCGGGGACGACCAGGTGGCCGGTCATGATCGAGCGGACGCCCGCGTTCACCGCCGCCTGGAACGGCACGAGCTCCACGGCGCGCAGCTGTTCCTCGGTGCGGGGGAGCACCGGCAGCTGCTCGTGGGAGTCCTCAGTGGACGCTCCGTGGCCGGGGAAGTGCTTGGCGCAGGCGGCGACGCCCACGGCCTGCAGTCCCTCGACCCACGCCGCGACGTGACGAGCCGCCAGCACCGGGTCCGACCCGAACGCGCGGACGCCGATGATCGGGTCGTCGAGCGTCAGCACGAGGTCGGCGGACGGCGCGAGGTTCAGCGAAATGCCGCACTTCGCCAGGCGGGCGCCGATCGAGGCGGCCACCGAGCGGGTGAGGTCGAGGTCGTCCGCCGCGCCCAGCGCGTGGTTGCCCGGCACCTCGGAACCGCGACCCGCGTCGAGACGCGTGACGTCGCCGCCCTCCTCGTCGATGCCGATCACCACGTCCGGGCGCACCGCGCGGAGTTCGGTGCACAGCGCGGTCACCTGGGCGTCGTCGACGACGTTGCGCCCGAAGAGCACAACGCCGCCCAGCCCGTCAGCGACGCGCCGCAACAACCAGTCGGGGGCGGTCGTTCCGGTGAAGCCGGGAAGCAGAACGGCTGCGGCCAACTGATCCACGCGTCATCCCTTCACAGCACCAGCGGTGACGCCGGCGACCATCTTGCGTTGCACGATGAGGAAGAACACCAGCGCGGGCACGGTGAACAGGACGGACGCGGCCATCGCGCCACCCCAGTCCGTGCCGAACGCGGTCTGGAACCCCGACAGCCACACGGGCAGCGTCTCGCTGTCCTGGCTGCGGATCAGCACCTTGGCGAAGAGGAACTCGTTCCACGCCGTGATGAACGCGAACACCGAGGTGGCCACGAGACCGGGACCGAGCAGCGGCAGCGTCACCTTCTGGAACGCCTTCCACCGCCCGCAGCCGTCGACCATCGCGGCCTCTTCGAGTTCGGCCGGGATGCCGTTGACGAACCCGCGCAACGTCCACGCGCAGAACGGCAGCGTCACCGCGAAGTACACGAGGATCAGCGACGACAGGTGTTCGTAGAGCTGGAGGTCCCGCATCATCAGGAACATCGGGATCAGCAACGCCTCGAACGGCGCCATCTGCGCGATCAGCATCAGCAGCACGAAGCTCTTGCGGCCGCGGAACGCGAAGCGCGACATGGCGACCGCCGCCGTGATGCCGATGACCACCGCGGCGAGCACGGCGGTGAGCGTCACGAGGAGGCTGTTGCCGAGCGACGACAGGAAGCCCGGCTTGGTCCACGCCGTGACGAAGTTCGAGAACGTCACCGAGAACGGGATCAGGTCGTAGTCCGACGTGATCGTCGTGCCCTTGGGCTTCAACGCCGACGTGATCATCCAGTACGTCGGGAAGATGAAGAACAACGCGAGCAGGAGGCCCGTGATGTTCGCGGCAGACTTCTTGAGCATCAGAGCTTGCCCTCCTCGGTCTGCAGCAGCTTGCGCAGGTACTGGAACGTGATCAGGCCGAGGATCAGCATCATCAGCACGGAGATCGCGGCCGCGACGCCGAAGTGGCTCTTCGCGATGCCCTCCAGGTACTGCAGCACCGGCAGCGTCGTCGACTCACCGCTGGGACCGCCCTCGCGGAACACCCAGATCTGGGCGAAGACCTTGAAGTCCCACAGGGTCGACAGGAACGTCACCATCATCAGCAGCGACCGGATCTCCGGCCACGTGACCGCGCGGAACGTCTGCCACGGCGAGGCGCCGTCGATGCCCGCCGCCTCGTAGAGGTCGCGCGGAATGCCGACGAGCCCGGCGTAGAGCGAGAAGGCGAGGAAGGGGATCGCCTGCCAGATGATCAGCAGACCGACGACGGACAGCGTCGACGTGCCCGAGGAGAACCACGAGTAGCCGGCGTAGGAGTCGAAACCCAGCTGCACCAGCGTCTTGTTCAAGATGCCGTAGTTCTGGTCGAACATCCACTGGTAGACCGTGGTGGACGCCAGGATCGGCATGGCCCACGCGCAGAGCATCGCGATCTGCAACGCGATCCGCACCCACGGCGTGAGCACGCGCATCAGCAACGCGATGCCGAGACCCGTGCCCACCGAGGCGCCGACGACGGCGACGGTGAACACGACGGTCCGCAGCGAGGCGATCCAGAACCGCTCGTCCTGCAGGACGGCGGCGTAGTTGTCGAGGCCCGTCCACACGACCTCGCCGCGCACCAGCTCGCCGAGGTTCAGCTGGCGGAAGCTCGTCACGAAGACGGAGACGACCGGCCAGCCGATCAGCCAGAGGATCGCGATCAGGGCGGGTGCGAGCAGCAGGTAGGGCAGTGCCCGGTCGAAGGCACTGCCCCGGCGGCGCCGCTTGGGCGCCCCCCGGGTCGTGGCAGGCGGCAGCGCCGGGGGGATGGTCCCCGCCGGCGCTGCCGCTTCGGTCGTGTTGACGGCCGTCATCTCAGCTTGGCTAGGCCATCGCCTTGGTGATGGCGTCGCTCGCGTCCTTCGTCGCCTGGTCCAGCGTCTTCGCGCCGGTCAGGTACGCGGTGAGCGCGTCCTTCAGCGGGTTCTGGCCCGCCTCGACGGCCGCCCACTTCGGCGTCACCGGGGTGACCTTGCCGTTGGGGGAGGAGTCCGCCATGGCCTTGCCGATCGCGTTGCTGGCGAGCTTCGAGGTGTCCTTGGAGGTACCGGGGACGGCACCACCCGCGGCGAGCTGGTCCTGGTAGTTCTTGGAGGACAGCAGCGCCAGGTACTTCTTGGCCGCGTCGGCGTTCTTGCTGGACGCCGGGATGGCGAGGTTCGAGCCGCCGAGGAACACCGGCGCGGCCGAACCGGCCTTCTTGGACGGGATCGGGAACGCCGAGGTCTTGTCGGCCAGGTCCGGCTTCGCCTTCACGGCGCCGCCGAGCTCCCACGGGAGGCCGACCATCATGCCGACGTTGCCCGTGCCGAAGACCTCCATCTGCTGGGGCTTCGCCTCGTCGATGTCCGCCGGGACCTTCTTGGTGGCCGACGCGTCGTAGAGCTCCTTGTACGCCTGGAAACCGGCCTTCGCCTGCGGCGTGTCGAGGGTGCCCGTCCACTTGCCGCCGTCC
Source organism: Lentzea sp. NBRC 102530 (assembly GCF_030269365.1). Lineage (GTDB taxonomy): Bacteria > Actinomycetota > Actinomycetes > Mycobacteriales > Pseudonocardiaceae > Lentzea. The sequence goes on along the minus strand of NZ_BSTF01000011.1, from coordinate 275,348 downwards.
TGCTTGGCGATGTCGCCGCCCTCGTCCCAGATCAGGGACAGCAGGAAGTACCAGGACTGACCGGGCAGGTACAGGGCCTGGAAGTCCGGGTTGGACGCGTTCGCGGCCTTGAGCTTGTTGATCGCGTCGAGCCACTCGGCACGCGACGTCGGCGCCTTCTCCACGCCCGCGGCCTTGAGCAGGTCGGTGCGGTAGATGACGGTGCGGTTCGCGGCGTAGAACGGCACGCCGTACTGCTTGCCGTTCAGCGTCAGCGAGTCCTTGAGGCCGCCGAGCCACTCGCCGCCGTTGAACTGGCCCGCGTCCGCGGTCAGGTCGGCGAGGGTGCCCTGGTCGGCGAAGCTCGCGGTCTGGGTGTTGCCGAGCTCGATGACGTCCGGCGGCGTGCTGCTCGCCAGCGCGGTGGTCAGCTTCTCCTGGATGCCGGTCCACTTCTGGACCTCGTACTTGACCTTGATCCCGTTCGCCGACTCGAACTCCTTGTTCAAGGCGTCGGTCAGGGTCGTCGGCGCGGAGCCGTCCATGAGCCACACGGTGATCTCTTTGGTCTCCGTGGCTCCACCGCTGCTCGTGCTCGTGCCACAACCTGACACGGCCACTGCCAGCGCGGCGGCACCGACAGCGAGTCCTCTCCAGCCCTTCACAGTTCGCGCCCTTTCACCAAGCCCGGCTCTCGGCCGGAACGTCCAAGTGGTGTAGACCAATGCGGAACAGCGTGTGCTGCGTCACCGCGTCTGTCAAGCGCGTGACCAAGACGTTGCGAAGTCATCGGACGAATTTCGTGGCTCATGTCGGGGGTTCGGACGCACGAATCGGCACGGACAAGGCATCCTTGTGATGCGTGACATGGAGTGCGAGGAGGAGGCCATGCTGGAGACGACGCCTGCATCAGGCGTGGACGCCAGGACGCGTGCGCAACGCGAACCGAAGTACTGGGGTCTCAAGCGGCACCTGCTCGACCTGTTGAGGGCGCTGCCGCCGGGTTCACCGATCCCCACGGAACGGTCGCTCGCGGCGGAGTTCGACGTCTCCAGGACGACCGTTCGCCAGGCGCTCGCCGAGCTGACGGTGGAAGGCCGCCTGCTCCGAGTGCAGGGCAAGGGCACCTTTGCGGCGGAACCGAAAGTCGCCCAGAGGTTGCAGCTGTCTTCGTACACAGAGGACATGCGCGCCCAGGGCCGCGTGCCGTCGTCGAAGCTGATCGAGGCCTCCGAGATGCCCGCGGAGGCCGAGCTCGCCCGGCTCCTCGGCGTGCGTCCCGGTGCGAAGGTGCTGCGCCTGCACCGCCTGCGGCTCGCCGACAACGAGCCGATGGCCATCGAGACGACCCACCTCGCGCTGGGTCGCTTCCGCGGGCTGCGCCGGTACCTGGCGCCGGGAGCGTCGCTGTACCAGGTGCTCTCGGAGCGGTTCGGCGTCGAGATGGGACACGCCGAGGAGACGATCGAGACCGCGCTGGCCTCGCCCGAAGAGGCAGAGCTGCTCGGCGCCGACATCGGCCTGCCGATGCTGCTGCTGTCGCGGCACTCGTACGACACCGACGGCAACCCGATCGAGTGGGTGCGCTCGGTGTACCGGGGTGACCGCTACAAGTTCGTCGCCACGCTGAACAGGCCGTCTTGATCGCCTGGGGCACGCCGCGCGCCCGCTGGGTGCTGGCCACGACGATCCTCGGCTCGGGCATGGCGATGCTCGACGGGACGATCGTCAACGTGGCGCTGCCCCGGATCGGCGCGGAGTTCTCCGCGTCGGTCACCGATCTGCAGTGGATCCTGAACGGGTACCTGCTGGCCCTGGCCTCGCTGATCCTGATCGCCGGGTCGCTGGGCGACCGGTTCGGCCGGCGCCGGGTGTACGTGGTCGGCGTCGTGTGGTTCGGCGTGGCCTCGTTGCTGTGCGGTGCCGCCTGGAACGTCCCGGTGCTGGTCGCCGCCCGCGTGTTGCAGGGCGTCGGGGCGGCGTTGCTGACGCCAGGGGCCCTGGCGATCCTGCAGTCGTCGTTCAACCGGGAGGACCGGTCGCGGGCCATCGGCGCCTGGTCCGGGCTGTCGGGTGTCGCGACGGCGGTCGGGCCGCTGGTCGGCGGGCTGCTCGTGCAGGCCTGGTCGTGGCGGCTCGCGTTCCTGGTGAACCTGCCGGTCGCGGCGCTGTGCGTGTTCCTGGCCCTGAAGTACGTGCCGGAGTCGAAGGACGAGTCCGCCGGCCACCCGAACTACCTGTCCGCGCTGGTCGGAGCCGTGGGACTGGCGCTGCTGACCGGCGGACTGGTCGAGCAGTCGTACCTGCTCGCGATCCTCGGTGTGGCCGCGATGGTGGCGTTCGGCGTCGTGCAGAAGCGGTCGGCCGACCCGCTCGTGCCACCCGAGCTCTTCCGCAACCGGACGTTCCTCGTGGCGAACGTGCTGACGTTCCTGGTCTACGCGGCGCTGGGCGGTGTGATGGTGCTGCTGGTGTTGCAGCTCCAGATCTCCCTCGGCTACTCGCCGACGGCCTCGGGCCTCGCGAGCGTGCCGATCACGATCATCATGCTGCTGGCGTCCTCGACGTCCGGGAAGATCGCCCAGCGCCACGGGCCCCGGTTGCAGCTGATCGCCGGGCCGATCCTGGTCGGCCTGGGCATGTTGCTGCTGCGCAACGCCACTCCGGGCGCCTCGTACGTGTTCGGCGTGCTGCCGGGCGTGCTGGTGTTCGGCATCGGGCTCGCGGTCGTGGTGGCGCCGGTGACGGCGACCGTGCTGGCCTCGGCACCCGACCACCACGCCGGGGTGGCGTCCGGGGTGAACAACGCCGTGGCGCGCACCGGCAGCCTGCTCGCCATGGCCGTGCTGCCCGCGGCGGTCGGGCTGATGGGCGAGGACTACGCGAACCCCGAGGTCATGACGGCCGGGTGGGAGATGGCGCTGGTGCTCTGCGCCGTCGCCGCGATCGCGGGTGGCCTGCTGGCGATCGGCGTGGACAACCGCGTGCTGGCCGCGGCCCCGGAGCAGCAGGAGGCGCCGCATCCGGGGGAGTGCCTGCACTGCGGGGTGGAGGGACCGCCCACGCACATCCGCTCAGGCGGGGAGAAGGCGCACCAGTAGGGCTCAGCTCTTCAGCAGGCTCGCCAGCAGCGCCGGGTCCACGTTCCCGCCCGAGACGATCGCGACGCCCGCTCCGCCGATCTTCTCCAGCGCGGCCACCGCCACCGCGCCGCTCGGCTCGGCGATCAACCGCGCCCTGCGGGCGAGGCCGGCCACCGCTGCCAGGATCTCGTCCTCCGACACCGTGATCACGTCGTCCACGTGCGCCCGGATGTGCTCCCAGGTGAGCGCCGAGGGTTCGTCCCGCAACGCGTCAGCGGCCGTCTGAGCCCGCTTCAGCGGGTCCCAGCGCACCAGTTCGCCCTTTTTGAGCGATTCCGCGATGTCCGCGGCCAGTGCGGGTTCGGCACCGAGCACGCGGACGTCCGGGCGCAACGCCTTGATCGCCGTCGCCACGCCGGAGATCAGCCCACCGCCCGACATGGGCACCACGACGGTCGAGACGTCCGGCTGGTCGGCCAGGACCTCCAGGCCGATGGTGCCCTGGCCGGCGATGACGTCCGGGTGGTCGAACGGCGGGATCAGCGCCGCACCGCGTTCGGCGACCAGGGCCTCGGCGCGTTCGACGCGTTCGGTGATGCCGACGATGAGGACCTCGGCACCCAGGGCCTTCGTGGCCTCGATCTTCACGGCCGGGGTGTTGTCCGGCATCACGATCGCGGCCGGGACGCCGTGCAGCCTGGCCGCGAACGCCACGGCCTGGGCGTGGTTGCCGCTGGAGTACGCGACGACGCCGTTCGCCTTGTTCTCCAGGCGCGCCAACGCGTTCAGGGCGCCGCGGAGCTTGAACGCGCCGATCGGCTGGAGGTTCTCGGGCTTGATCCATCCGGGACCGAACGGCAGCAGCGGTGTGCGCACCACGTGCGGTGCGATCACCGCCGCCGCCGAACGGATGTCTGGGAGCGCGATCATCCGAGGATCGACGCGAGCTGGGTGGGCTCGATGTTGCCGCCGGAGACGATGGCGACGGCGGGACCGGAGGGCAGCGAGCGGTTCAGGTACGCGGCCACGGCGACGGCGCCGCTCGTCTCGGACACGACCCGCGTGCGGCGGGCGATCTGCTTCACGGCGTCGCGGATCTCGTCCTCCGACACCGTGATCACGTCGTCCACGTGCTCCTGGATGTGCGCCCAGGTGAGGTCGGACGGTTCGGCGCGCAGTCCGTCCGCGACGGTCCGGGCACGGTCGTGCGCGTCCCAGTGCACCTGCTCGCCGGCGGCGAACGACGCGGCGGTGTCGCCGGCCAGTTCGGGCTCGACGCCGATGACGCGGACGTTGGGGCGCAACGCCTTCACGGCCACCGCGACGCCGGAGATCAGGCCGCCGCCGCTGACCGGCACCAGGACCGTTGCCACGTCGGGAAGATCCGCGCAGATCTCCAGGCCGATCGTGCCCTGGCCGGCGATGACGTCCGGGTGGTCGAACGGCGGGATCAGCGTGGCCTTGCGCTCCTCGACGAGTTCGTAGGCGCGCGACTCGCGTTCGGTGATGCCGACGACGAACACCTCGGCGCCGTGCGCGCGGGTCGCGTCGATCTTGAGCTGCGGGGTGTTCTCCGGCACGACGATCGCGGCCGGCATGCCGAGGGTCTTGGCGGCGTAGGCCACCGCCTGCGCGTGGTTACCGCTCGAGTACGCCACGACACCGCGTTCGCGATCCTCGGAAGGTATGCGGGACAACGCGTTCACCGCGCCGCGCTGCTTGAAGGCACCGATCGGCTGCAACGACTCGGGCTTGATCCACAGTCCGGAGTCGAACGACAGCAACGGGGTGTGGACGACATGCGGGGCGATCGCGGCGGCGGCCGCGTGGACGTCTTCGAGAGTCACCAGGCGCATGGCGTTGATGATGCACGTCACCGGGCCACAACCGGTGAACTGTGCCCAACGTCCTACGTGTGTCATGTCTGAGAAGGAGAAGATCACCCCCGTCAAGCTCGTCGCGAGTGTGCTCGCTGCCGCCACAGCGGCCGTGCTGAGCCTTCGCCTGAACCTCGTCGGCACCGTCATCGGCGCGATCCTCGCGAGCCTGGTGACCACTTTGGGTGCCGTGTTCTACCAACGGTCGATGGAACGCGAGAAGCGCTGGCAGGTCATCGCCGTCGGCGCGGTGCTCGTGTTCGTGGTGACCGTGCTCACAGCCACGAGCGTCCAGCTCGTCACCGGCAAACCCGTCACGGCCGATCCGGGCAAACCGTCCACAAGCACTCATACCGAGACCCGCATCGAGACCACGAAGATCGAGACGATCACCGTTTCGCCTAGTCCGACCACGTCCGTTCAGTCGCCGACCGAGAGCACGACGCCGACCGGACCGCCGTCGTCGACGACAGATTCCCGACAGGTTCCGGGCAGCTCGACGGCGCCGCCGAGCAGCGACCCCATTCGGTGATCACGTCACTACGTTGAGCGACAGTTAACTGTCAATTGCTACGCACCGCAGTTGATCTGTCGTGAGCTGTGACACACTTCGTTCACGTTCGAGGCGGGGCGTCATAGCCGACAGCTCCGCAACTTCACTCGAACGGGCGTAAGGATTCGGTCCGAAAGAGACCGGGAGGAGGCGCAATGAGGCTCGTGGCACGTCCGCTTGAGCCCGGCGCCTGCCGTGATCGCGAGAAGCACGAAGGGATGGGAGGGGTGGGGCGACCCCTGCCGCCGCCCCACCACCCGTCCCCCTAGAGCCCCCGAGAGAGGTCCCTGCAACCGATCTCTCGGGTTCCCCTGCACCCGAAAGTGAGGGAGACGTCTGATGAACCGCACGAGTGCGGCCCGCGTAACCGGTGCCGTTGTTCTCGCCACCGGAGTCCTGACTGCTCTCAGCGTACCGGCGTTTGGCGCCCCTGCCGCACCAGTCGCCCCAACCGGTTCCGATACGGAGAGCTACCCGGCCGAATTGCTCCAAGCGGTCCAGCGTGATTTGGGCCTGAACGCTGACCAGGCCCGCGTCCGATTGGCCAATGACGCCCAGTCAGGCCAAGTTGCCGAGTCCGCCAAGGCCTCTCTCGGCGACGCGTTCGGCGGAGCCTGGATCGACCAGGCCAGCGGCAGACTGACCGTCGCGGTGACCAAATCAGGACTCTCCGTGACCGGAGCGGACACCAAGGTCGTCGCGAACTCGCTCTCCCAGCTCAACGGGACCAAGTCGGTCCTCGACCTCATGACGGCCCCCGCGGCCATCACCAGCTGGCGCGTGGACGAGAAGTCGAACAGCGTCGTCGTCGAGGTCAACAAGAACGTCCGCGACGCCGCCGCCGACCAGTGGATCGCGACCGCGAAGTCCATCAGCGGCTCGGTGAAGGTCGACGAGGTCACCGAGAGCCCCACCCCGCTGTACGACTCGCGCGGCGGTGACGCCATCTACATGGGCGGCGGCCGCTGCTCGCTCGGCTTCTCCGTGACCGGCGGCTACGTGACGGCCGGCCACTGCGGCACCACCGGCACCGCCGTCTCCGGTTACAACCGCGTCGCGCAGGGCACGTTCGCCGGCTCGGTGTTCCCCGGCAACGACTACGCCTGGGTCCGCACCAACGCGAACTGGACCTCGCGTCCGTGGGTCAACCGCTACAACGGCACGAACGTGATCGTGCGCGGCAACACCGAGGCCGCCGTCGGCGCCTCGATCTGCCGCTCGGGCTCCACGACCGGATGGCGCTGCGGCACCGTCCAGGCCAAGAACCAGACCGTGAACTACCCGCAGGGCCAGGTCCGGGGCCTCACCCGCACCAACGCCTGCGCCGAGGGTGGCGACTCGGGTGGTTCGTGGGTGGCGGGCACCAGCTTCGGTCAGGCCCAGGGCGTGACGTCCGGCGGTTCGGGCAACTGCTCGTCCGGCGGCACCACGTACTTCCAGCCGCTCAACCCGATCCTGTCGCGCTACGGCCTCACGCTGACTCGCGGCTAGTTCTCCGACCGAAGCGCCGCGACACCTGCACCGGGTGTCGCGGCGCTTCCGCGTTCAGACGAGGACGATCTTGCCGTGGGCGTGACCGGTCTCGCTCAGCCTGTGCGCGTCGGCGCCTTGCGCGAGTGGGAAGACCCCGGCGAGCGGGACCGTGAACGCGCCGCGTTCGGCGAGTTCCGCGGCGATGGCGAGGCCGTGCAGCGCCTGGGGGTCGGCGCCGGGACCGCCCGCGGTGTGGGTGAGCCGGATCCCGTGCTCGCCGGACAGGTCGGCGATCGTGACCACGCGGTCCGGTGAGCCTGCGAGGGAGATGAGGTCGGGTACGGGCCCCGCGCAGTGCAGCACCGCGTCCACCACCCCGCCCCGGCCCACGCCCGCTCCCGCCGCGCCGACCCGGTCCACCAGCCCCTCGCCGTAGATCACCGGGATCGCGCCCAGCGAGCCGACGAAGTTCTGCGTCCCGGGACCGGCCGTGCCGATCACCTTCGCACCTCGCGCCGTCGCCAGCTGGATCGCCACCGTGCCGACCCCGCCCGCCGCGCCCGCGATCAGCACCGTCATCCCGTCGCGCACCCCGAGCAGGTCCAACGCCCTCGTGGCGGTCTCCGCGTTCGCCGCCGCTCCACCCGCCTGCTCCCAGCTCCACGAGGCAGGCCTGGGAGCCCACGCGGCCAGCACCGCGAACTCGGCGTTGGCCCCGCCGAGCAGCGTCAGGTCGACCATCCCGAACACCTCGTCGCCGACGCCGACGCCCGTCACCCCCTCGCCGACCTCGTCGACGACCCCGGCCGCGTCCACGCCCGGCACGTGCGGCAACGGCAACCGCTCGCCGAACATCCCGGAGCGCAGGTAGGTGTCGCCCGGCGTGACGCCGGAGGCGCGCACGGCGATCCGGATCCGGCCGGGACCGGCGCGCGGTTCCTCGACCTCGGCGACGTGCAGCAGGTCAGCGGGGCCGTACTCGGTGAACTGGAGTGCTCGCATGCCGACGAATTTATGGAACAGGGCGTCCACTTAGGCGAAACTGAGACGGTGACGAGGAATCTGACTCACAACCTGCGTTCGGACGCCCGGGACAACCGCGACCGGATCATGGCCGTGGCGCGCGAGGTGTTCGCCGCCGAAGGCCTGGACGTGTCGATGCGGGAGATCGCCCGCCGCGCCGGGGTGGGGCCCGCGACGCTCTACCGCCGCTTCCCGACCAAGGAGGCGCTCGTGGTGGAGGCGTTCGCGGAGCAGGTGGAGGCCTGCACCCGAGCGGTCGACGAGGGGCTCGCGCACCCGGACCCGTGGGAGGGCTTCCGCTGGACGGTCTCCGAGGTCTGCCGGCTGCACGTGCTCGACCGCGGGTTCGCGGCGGCGTTCAGCACCGCCTACCCGAAGGCGGTCGACTTCACGGCGGTGCGCGACTCGGCGTTCCGCAAGCTCGGCGAACTCATCCGCCGGGCGAAGGCGGCCGGACGGCTGCGCGCTGACTTCTCGGTCGACGACGTGGTGCTGCTGCTGATGGCGAGCGCGGGCGTCCGCAACGGGACGCCCGCCATCGCGCGCAGGCTCGCCACCCTGTTCCTGGACGGCTCAGCTGAACTGCACTGACCGCTTCGACAGGCCGTACCAGAAGCCGTCGACGGTGCTCGTGGCCTTCTCGTCGCTCGCCGCGCCCAGCGCCACGAACAACGGCGCGAAGTGCTCGGTGCGCGGGTGCGCGATCCCGGCGGCCGGTGCCTTGGTCTGGAAGTCCAGCAACGAGTCCACGTCACCGGCGGCGAGCTGCCGGCCCGCCCAGTCGTCGAACTCCTTCGACCACGACGGCGCGTCGTGGTCCGGCCCCTTCTCGAAGTGCACGCAGCTCAGGTTGTGCGTCATGAAGCCGCTGCCGACGATCAGCACGTTCTGGTCCCGCAACGGCGCGAGCCTGCGGCCGATCTCGTGCAGTTCGCGGGGGTCGAGCGTGGGCATCGACATCTGCAGCACCGGGACGTCGGCGTCCGGGAACATCTCCTTGAGCGGCACGTAGGCGCCGTGGTCGAGGCCCCTGGCGGGGTCCTGCTCGACGTGGCCGCCGAGGAGCTTGCGCACGTCGTTCGCGAGCTCCGGGGCGCCCGGCGCCTCGTAGGTGACCTCGTAGTAGCGCTGCGGGAAGCCCCAGAAGTCGTAGACCAGCGGCACGGTGGTGGTCGCGCCGATGGTGGTCGGCGCCTCCTCCCAGTGCGCGGAGACCATGAGCACGGCCTCCGGGCGCGGGAGGGCGGCGGACCAGTCCTGGAGCTCTCTGGTCCACTTCTCGTCGTCAGCCAGCGGGGGTGCCCCGTGGCTCAGGTACAGCACAGGTGCGCTCACGTCATCGAGAGTACGCCTGATAGTTCAAATTTCAACGATCAAGTTCGGATTTGAACAACTCGGCGGCGCGGCGGGGGTCCTCGGCGTCGGTGATGGCCCGGACGACGACGACTCGGGTGGCGCCGGCTTCCTTGACCTCGTGCAGGTTCGTGAGGTCGATGCCTCCGATGGCGAACCACGCGCGGTCGGTCTTCGTGGCGCGGACGAGGTCGAGCCCCGGTGCCGGACGGCCCGGCTTGGTCGGGGTCGGCCAGCACGGGCCGGTGCAGAAGTAGTCGACGCCGGGTTCTTCGGCCGCCGCCGTCATCTGGTCGACGTCGTGCGTGGAACGGCCGATGACCACCTCGTCGCCGATGATCCTGCGAGCCAGCGGCACCGGCAGGTCGTCCTGGCCGAGGTGCAGCACGTCGGCGTCGACGGCGTGGGCGATGTCCGCGCGGTCGTTGACGGCGAGCAGCCTGCCGTGGCGTTCGGTGGCCTCCGCGAGGACCTCGATCGCCTCGATCTCCTGCTTGGCCTCGAGTGACTTGTCCCGCAGCTGGATGATGTCGACACCGCCCGCGAGGGCCGCGTCCGCGAACTCGGCCAGATCAGGCCGGTTCGGCGTGCAGAGGTAGAGCGTCGCGGCGGCGAGTCGTTGCCTGATCAGGTTTCCGTCGAGTCCTGGCACGCGAGCACGTTAACCGTTATGTTGGCATTGGTCCGCACGGGAGCCTGGAGAACACCGGGCTGAGAGGGAGCGTGGTTCGCTCCGACCGTCGAACCTGATCCGGGTCATGCCGGCGCAGGGAGCGTGAATGCCTTGAGCAGTGTGGAAGTGGCCGTCCGGGGTGGCGGTGTCATCGGCCTGTCCGTCGCGTTGTTCGCGGCACGGGCCGGGTTCTCGGTCTCCGTCTCCGACCACGGGTCGCCGCACGCCGGTTCCCGGGTCGCGGGCGGGATGCTGGCGCCGTTGACGGAGGCGTGGCCCGGCGAGGAAGACGTGGTGGCGCAGGGGGTTGAGGCCCTCGCGCAGTGGCCCGCGTTCGCCGCGTCGATCGGCGTGCCGTTGTTCGAGGCCGGAACTCTGGCGGTCGGCACGCAACCCGGCGACCTCGCCGACCTGCGGCACGCGGGGGAGTTGCTGACGTCACGGGAGATCCGGGCCCTCGAACCTTCGCTGGGCCCGGCGGTGCGCGGTGGCGTCCACGCGGCGGGTGACCTCGCCGTCGACAACAGGCTGCTGCTTTCCGCGCTGTGGAAGGCTTGTCAGGAACTGGGTGTGCGGTCTGATGTGGACGGACGGGTCCAGGTGATCGCCGCCGGGGCGTGGAGCGGTCAGCTGCACCCGGCGCTGCGCGACGTCATCCGGCCGGTCAAGGGCGAGATCCTGCGGCTCACGCACCGGCCCGGCGCGTTGCCACCGCCCCGCCACACCATCCGCGCGCTGGTCTCCGGCCGTCCGGTGTACCTCGTGCCGCGCGACGACGGACTGGTCGTCGGCGCCACCCAGTACGAGGCGGGGTTCGACACCGACGTGTCCGTCGCGGGTGTGCGGGACCTGCTGCGGGACGCGGAGACCGTGCTGCCGGGCATCGCCGAGTACGCGCTGACCGAGGCCGCCGTGGGGTTCCGCGCGGGCAGCCCGGACAACGTGCCGGTGGTGCGCCGGCTCGAACCCGGCGTGATCGCCGCGACGGGCCACCACCGCAACGGTCTGCTGCTCGCCCCGCACACGGCTCAGCTCGTGGTCGGCCTGCTAGAGGAGGGAACTTCGTGAAGGCACAGGTGAACGGGACTTCCCGCGACTTGGCCGCGGGCACGTCGGTGGCCGCGGTCGTGACGCTGGTGGGCGCGCCGGACAAGGGCGTGGCCGTGGCCCTGGACGGCGCCGTGGTGCCGAGGGCGTTGTGGGACTCCACGATCGTGCCGGACGGCGGCGTGGTCGAGGTGCTGACCGCGGTCCAGGGAGGCTGACGTGGACGATCCGTTGATCATCGCGGGCCGGGAGTTCCGGTCCAGGCTCATCACCGGCACCGGCGGTGCCGCGAACCTCTCGGTGCTGGAACGCGCGCTGGTCGCGTCCGGCACCGAACTCACCACCGTGGCGATGCGCCGGGTGGACGCGGCGGGCCGGACCGGGGTGCTGGAGTTGTTGCGGCGCCTGGGGATCGAGGTGCTGCCGAACACCGCGGGCTGCCGCACGTCCGCCGAGGCCGTGCTGACCGCGCAGCTCGCGCGCGAGGCGTTGGAGACGAACTGGGTCAAGCTCGAGGTGGTGCACGACGAGGAGACCCTGCTGCCTGATCCCGTCGAACTCCTCGACGCGGCCGAGCGGCTGGTGAACGACGGCTTCGTCGTCCTGCCCTACACCAACGACGACCCGGTGCTGGCCAGGAAGCTGGAGGACATCGGGTGCGCGACGGTCATGCCGTTGGGTTCTCCCATCGGTACCGGCCTCGGCATCCGCAACCCGCACAACATCGAGCTGATCACTTCTCGTGCTTCTGTTCCGGTAGTCCTGGACGCGGGCATCGGCACGGCGTCCGACGCGGCCCTCGCGATGGAGCTGGGGTGCTCGGCCGTGCTGCTCGCGACCGCCGTCACACGAGCTCAGGACCCGGAACGGATGGGCGCCGCCATGCGTTGTGCGGTCGAGGGCGGACGGCTGGCGCGGCTGGCCGGACGCATTCCGCAACGCTTTTGGGCCCAAGCGTCTTCGCCGAGTCGCTGAGGTCGCTACCGTGGGTGCACACGTGTTGGGGGATGATTGAGCACTACCTGAAATCCGCCGAGGAGGACGACAAGCCGTGACGGCCCCCATTGACGCCGAGGTCGAGGACGCGACCGCGCGTCTGTACCTGGCGATCGGCCGGCTGGCCCGGTTGCTGCGACGCACCGGTTCCCCCGGACTCGGCCCCGGCGCGGTCTCCGCGCTCGCCACCCTCGCGCGCTGCGGTCCCATGCGTCTCGGCGACCTCGCGAACAAGGAGGGCGTGGCACCCCCGACGCTGTCCCGCATCGTCGCCGCCCTGGTGGAAGCCGGGTACGTGAAGCGGGAACCCGATCCGCAGGACGGCCGCGCCTGGCTCGCCACCCCCACGCCCGAGGGCGAGACGATGGTGTCCGGCGTGCGTTCCGCGCGGGTGCGTGAACTGCAGCGGCGCATCGAACAGCTGACGCCGGAACACATCTCGGCGCTGGTGGGCGCGCTGGACGCCCTGGAGACGCTGGTGGGCGAGGAGTCGAAGTAGGCGGTCGTTGAACCGGTGCCGAGCCGGTTCAGCTTTCCTCGTCGAGCCTCCACTCGACGCAGGCGGGCCTCTTGCCGGTGCGCACGTACTCGTGCACGGCCTCACGAACCACTTCGATCGGCACCTCGCCGCCTGGCGGGAAGCAGAAGTGGTGGCTGTCCCAGGTGAAGTAGTCCGTCCAGGCGGACTCGACGTCGGAGACGGGGACGAAGGCGTCGTCTTGCTCGCACCACAGCAAAGCGCCTTTGTCACTCCTCATACCCACTACGAGGCTGGGCACGTCCTGTTCCGGCGAGCCTTGGAAGAACCAGACGACTCCGGCGTCGAAACTTCCGAACTGCTGAACGAACCCCGCCATGCCGGAGATCAACCGGTCGGTGTCGGAGACCTCAGCCCGGTAGATGTTCTGCCGCTGCAGCTCGGACAACGCTGTCATGCCTGTCCCTCATAGGTTTGTGAAAGCGGTTCACCCTGCTGAGTAGTGCCGTGGACGGTCAACGTATACCCCTTCGGCAGATACAGGCTCAGGACGTCATGACACCCGAGTGGCTGAATCCGTCCTGCCCGGCAGGGAACATGGTTGATGGTCACTTCGCAGTGACGACGCCCCTGCATCACCATCATCGTGGCGACCTTCAGTTCGACGTGGGTCGAAAGAAATCTGCGCTGGCTTGACGTCGCGATACCGAGCTCACGCATCCTCCGCACGATCTCGGAGGTCCACGTGTCATCTCGCCCGGACACGAACGGGATCGGTGCATGCGCGACATAACCAACCGTCTTGTGGTCGTTGTTCACCACGACACGAGGTGGGAGCAGATCCAGACACCAGGCTGATGAGGACGAGTAGCGAGAGCCATCCGGTGCTGTCACGGCTTCCAACACCGTCGGCTCAGGCGAGACGGTCTGGTCAGGGAGGCGCTCATCGCCGAGCAGGGACCTGCGGTAGGCCGCAACTCGGTCGCAGATGTCACCCAACTCGGTGCGCACGTCGGCGAACCGCAGTCTCGCGATGTCGTCCAGCCGGGCCAGTTCTCCAGCCTCGGCCATCCCGGACCCGGCCACAGCGCTGGACAGTTGCTCGGCAGCGTCGATCCACAGCGACTCGGCCGAGCCCAGCAGGTCCGAAGCATTCGAGACCTGCACCAGGATGCGGTCGATGGTCGCGATGACCTCACTGAGCGACGTCAAGCGCCCTCGACCGCTCCGAGCAGCAGCACAGAAGCATGCTCTGCCGCTTCCGGGTTCAGTCGGTAGTGGAACTGGGGGCGACCGGGCGTGTCCTGGTCAGGTAGGTCGCGCACCACATAGCCGGCCTCGTGGAGTTCCTGCACACTTCGGCGGACGGCAACGTCTCTGCGGCGGGTCTTGTCGCACAGTCCGGCCACGGTGAAGGACTGGTCGGGCTCGTCGTGCAGCACCTTGAGGACTCGCTGATAACGCGGCAGGCCGGGTAGCGGCGAGACCGAACGCGTTTCGCCGTCCTCATCATTCGCGAGGAAACCTCGAACAACGTCTTCGGTGCCCTCCGTCAACCGGTAGTGGGCAATCCCGTTCGCCAGATCTGCCTGCGTCACTACGCCAATGCGTTGGAGTGTTTTCAACGCGTACCAGACAGAGGCGAATGTGCGTCGGGGTCCGCCCTGGGCGGCTTGTGCGGCCGTCAACGACTGCGGTGTGCTGCCGAGAAGCCGATCGAGAATGTGCCGCTTGAGCGCCAGCCCTCCTGGAGAAAGCCCATCCAGTGCAGATGCAATACGTTCGGTCACACTTGAAGGATCGACAGGCTGATCCGGCGGCGGGAGACGACAGCGGTGGACATGGGAGGACATGGGCGATGTCCAGTGAGGTTGGCGCGACCAGTGAGGGAAAGAGGCTCACGCCCAACGTCGTGCTGATCGCGCGGCGCCAAGCCAAGGGGTGGGGACGCGACAGGCTCGCGAGAGAGTTCGAGAGGCTTGGTCGGGCGATGGACCTTCCGACGCCGGAGTTGAGCGCCATGACCAAGGCCATCTACCGCCATGAGACAGGGCGTGCCGCTGTTCGAGACGAGATCTACATCCGGCTCTATTGCGCCGCGTTCGGGGCCAGCCCACATGAACTGTTCGGCACTCTCAGCGGCGTCGCCCAGACCGGCGAATCGTGTGGACTCACCAGTCACAAGTTCGTGCCCGTGTTCCTCGGGACGGAGTTGCTCCCCGCTCTCGTCGAAGCAGCAGGCCTCGCACCGAACACTGTGCAGTGGGCGGACTGCTACGCCGGACAGATCGAGCATCCGGCGGGAGCGTGCACGTTGTACGCCTTCCCCTGGGGCGTCGTGGTTCTCCATCTGGTTGAAGAACTCAGCGTGCCGAACATCGCGAGTCTCGCGGTGTGGAGACGTCAGACGTATCGCGATGTTCGGCAGTGGGCGACTGACTGGTTTCGCGAGATCACTGGTTCTGCCATCCCGGTGGCGCACTACGTGTTGTCCGCCTATTGGGTGTACGAGCCGCCGTGGAGAGGTCGTGAGCTGTCGATCGCGCTTCGGCTGCTGAGCATGCCGCGTGTGCTGCTCGAACGGGGAACTGACGACGCTGGGCCGTCGCTTCACCACGCCGAACTGGTGGAGCAGGCGCTGCTGCGGGACGGGTTCCACGACGGACGGATTGATGAGTTCGGGATCAGCGGTTTGTCCATCGGATGTGCCAGCTGGGCTGGCCTCAGCTACTACCCGCAGGCTCCGGGACGTGCCCTCCAGGCATCCGATCTGGTCGATTGCGAACTGCTGGTACAGGCATTGTGGTGCTACTGCCATCACGTGCGTGAGCAGGTCGAGCAAGGACGTGACCCTGTTGTTCCCACTGAATACGGCTGGCGCTGGATCCGGGCTGTCAGGTCTCGCCTGACGGTCACCAGACCACAGGAAACCGCGCAGCACGCCTCGATGCGCAGCGCGGTGCTGGAGACCAGCGAGTTGGGAAAACACCTGACCGCCGCGCTGGAGCTGATGCGAGATGTGGACGGAGAATGAAGTAGTGGATCTGGCCAAGAGCGTGCTGGTCGTAGTCGATGTGCAGAACGGCTTCGTGTCCAGCAAGTCGGCGCCCATCGTGCCTCGCGTCACCGACGTGGTAAGGCGTTGGGAAGAGCTAGGCGGCGCAACCCTGTTCACCAGGTTCGTCAACTATCCGGGGTCGCCGTACGAACGGCTGATCCACTGGTCGCGGATGCAAGAGCCACCGGAGATCGACATCGTGGGGGACCTGATCGAGGCATCACGTCGAGCGGTGATGGTTCTCGAGAAGCCGATCTACTCCCTGTTCACCGATGAGGGCACCGCGGTCGTAGCGCAGCATGGATGGACGGACATCGTGATCGTCGGCATCGCCACGGAATCGTGTGTTCTCAAGACAGCTTGTGACGCCTTCGAACGTGGTCTGACGCCGTGGGTGATCACGGATGCGGTTTACAGCCACGCGGGACAGGGGCCGCACGAGGCAGGGCTTCTGGTCACCGGCCGGTTCATCGGCCGACGACAGCTGGTCGACGCCGACACGCTGTTCACCGAGAAGCTGGTCGTCGCCGCGTGAGCCGCCCCGTAGCAGTCATGGACATAGATGGAACCGTTGCCGATGTTCGGCATCGCCTTCACCTGCTCGACTCGGACTCACCCGGCAGATGGGCGGACTTCTTCGACGCCGCCCAAGCTGACGAGCTGTTGCCGCAGGGCGCTGAACTCGCCCACAAGCTGGCGGCTGACCACGACATCGTCTGGTTGACCGGCAGACCGGCGCGGATCATGGAACTCACCCGGCGGTGGCTTGCCGAGCACGGCTTGCCGACCGGTGTGTTGCTGATGCAGCGCGAGGGCGACAAGCGGCCGGCCCGGGTGGCCAAGCTCGAACGAATCGAGGAACTCCGGCACCATCGCGCGGTCGTCGTGATCGTGGACGACGATCCGCGCGTGGTCAGCCATCTTCGAGAAGCTGGGCTCCCCGTCTACCAGGCCACCTGGTCACCTTGGGCTCCCCGGCTCGGCAACGAGAACGAAGAGTCGAGGTAGCGATCGGTGAGGGGTCCCGCGCGCCGGCGACCTCCTGCCTCAGTGCCTCGGTGAAGGCGTCGAACTCGGCCACGAGCACCTCACGCGTCCGCTCCGGCACGCCCGCGGCCATCGCGCCGGTGAAGCGCTCCACGTTCACCAGCCGCGTGCCTGCACACGGTGCCGCAGGCAGAGCATCTGGCCCGCGACGACGAGATCACGCGCCGGTTCCGCGCCCGCAACCGCCTGCTCCGCGGCCACTTCGCCGCCGTGCTGGGCGAAGTGGCCGCGCTGGAGCTGATCGCGTTCCTCGAAGGCGCGCTGACGGTCTGGCTGCCAGACCCGGAGACGACCGACCTCCGGGCGAAGTACTCCCGCTACCGGTCGAGGCTCCAGAACGGTGACACCGGCCCGGTCCCGCCACCCAACGGGTAAGCGGCGGCCACCGACTTCACGATGAAGTCCTTGCCGAACCGCACGGCCTCCGGCACCGAAGCGCCCTTCGCGAGAGCCGAACTGATCGAGGACGCCAGGGTGTCACCGCTGCCGTGCGTGTGGTCGGTGTCGTAACGAGGTCCGGGCAGTTCGATGAACGACCGCCCGTCGTAGAGCAGGTCGAGGCACTCCGGGTCGTCCCACATGTGGCCGCCCTTCACCAGCACCCACTCCGGCCCGAGGGCGTGCAACGCCTCGGCCGCCACGCGCTGGTCCGCGCGGTCCTTCACCGTGATGCCGGTGATCAGCCGCACCTCGTCCAGGTTCGGCGTCACGAGCGTCGCGCGCGGGAAGAGCAGGCCGCGCAACGCGTCCAGGGCGTTGTCGGCCAGCAGCGGGTTGCCGTGCATGGACGCCGAGACCGGGTCGACGACGAACGGCACGCCGCCGCGGCCGATGCCCACGCGGTCCAGCACGGGGGCGATCGCCTCGATGATCGCCGCCGACGCGAGCATGCCGGTCTTCGCGGCCTGCACACCTATGTCCAGCACCACCGACTCGATCTGGGCGGCGACGACGTCCGGTGGGATCTCGGACACCCCCGTGACGCCCAGGGAGTTCTGGACCGTCACGGCCGTGAGGGCCACGCAGCCGTGCACCCCGCACGCGAAGAGCGTGCGGAGGTCGGCCTGGATGCCCGCACCACCGCCGGAATCGCTTCCGGCGATGGTGAGCACCCTGGGAGGTGCGACGGTCACGAGGTCTCCACGACGGGCAGGTAGACCTTGTTGCCCGTGTCGGCGAACTCGCCGGACTTCTCCGCCATGCCGGCCTCGATGGCCTCCACAGTGGACAGTCCGCGTTCCTCGGCGTAGCGCCGCACGTCCTGCGTGATCTTCATGGAGCAGAACTTCGGGCCGCACATCGAGCAGAAGTGCGCCGTCTTCGCCGGTTCCGCGGGGAGCGTCTCGTCGTGGAACGAGCGCGCGGTGTCCGGGTCGAGCGACAGGTTGAACTGGTCCTCCCAGCGGAACTCGAAGCGCGCCTTGGACAACGCGTCGTCCCAGTCCTGCACGCCGGGGTGGCCCTTGGCGAGGTCCGCGGAGTGCGCCGCGATCTTGTACGTGATCACGCCGGTCTTCACGTCGTCGCGGTTCGGCAGGCCGAGGTGCTCCTTCGGCGTGACGTAGCAGAGCATCGCCGTGCCGAGCCAGCCGATCTGCGCCGCGCCGATCGCCGACGTGATGTGGTCGTACGCCGGCGCGATGTCCGTGGCCAGCGGCCCGAGCGTGTAGAACGGCGCCTCACCGCACCACTCCTCCTCGAGCCGGACGTTCTCGGCGATCTTGTGCATCGGCACGTGGCCGGGGCCCTCGATCATCACCTGGACGTCCTTCGCCCGCGCGATGTGCGTGAGCTCGCCCAGCGTCCGCAGCTCGGCGAACTGGGCCTCGTCGTTGGCGTCCGCGATCGAACCCGGCCGCAGCCCGTCACCTAGCGAGAACGTCACGTCGTACGCGCGCAGGATGTCGCACAGCTCCTCGAAGTGCGTGTAGAGGAAGCTCTCCTTGTGGTGCGCGAGGCACCACGCGGCCATGATCGAACCGCCGCGCGACACGATGCCGGTGACCCGTCGCGCCGTCAGCGGCACGTACCGCAGCAGCACGCCCGCGTGCACGGTCATGTAGTCGACGCCCTGCTCGCACTGCTCGATCACGGTGTCGCGGTAGACCTCCCACGACAGCTTCTCCGGATCACCGTTGACCTTCTCCAGCGCCTGGTAGATCGGCACGGTGCCGACCGGCACGGGCGAGTTGCGCAGGATCCACTCGCGCGTCTCGTGGATCCGCTTGCCGGTGGAGAGGTCCATGATCGTGTCGGCGCCCCAGCGGGTCGCCCACACCATCTTGTCGACCTCGTCCTCGATCGACGACGACACCGCGGAGTTGCCGATGTTGGCGTTGATCTTCACGAGGAACTTCTTGCCGATGATCATCGGCTCGGCCTCGGGGTGCTTGCGGTTCAACGGGATGACCGCACGCCCGATGGCCACCTCCTCGCGCACGAACTCCGCGTCGAGGTTCTCGCGCACCGCGACGTAGCGCATCTCCGGGGTGATGATCCCGGCCTTCGCGTACGCGAGCTGGCTGACAGCTCCGTTGATCGGTTCCCGTGCGGCGATCCACCCCGACCTCAGGTCGGGCAGTCCACTGTGGACGTCGATGGTCGCGTTGTCGTCGGTATACGGACCGGAAGTGTCGTACAGATCGACATGGTCGCCGTTGGTCAGTTCCACCCTGCGGAAAGGCACACCATCGCGGTACACCTTGCGGGAGCCCGAGATCGGGCCCGTGGTCACACTGGGCTTGACCGAACGGTCGTCAAGTGCCGTCACGACATTCCTCCCTACGCCGGCATTACCCGGTCAGGTTCAGGCGGTCGGTGACACCGGCACGACGGCCAGTCACCCTCTCAGCCCGCTCAGGCGCGAGCTCCCGCGTTGTGTTGAGTTGTCGAGAACCGACCATAGTCAGAGCGCGCCGTTACTGCCAAGGGCCCGGTTTGGCCCTAATCTCTTCCCCGTGGCTGATCACCAGCCGTTCCCGCCCGGCGCGCGACGCGGCCAGCGTCCCGCCGTGGTCTCGGCATGCCCGTCCTGCGGTGAGCTCGCCGGCCGCGGCTACCCCGACTGCGGCTTCTGCGCGGAACTGCTCGACCAGTTCTGGCTGGCCGACTGGGAAGCGCTGCGGACGTCGTCGCAGCTCGCCGACCGGGAACTGGCCGAGCTGGTGACCTCGGCGGACGTCGGGCAGTACCCGTGGACGTGCGTGGACTGGGCGATGACGTTGCTGGCGTGCTCGCGCTGCGGTGCCGAACTCGGCACCGGGCCCGTCGAGTGCGTGCGCTGCGCCGTCACCGAGGAACGCCGCTGGAACTGGGACCACGCGGCGCACCCGTACACGATGAGCGCCAACGAGCACCTGCTCCGCGTCGCCCGCGCGGCGTTGCGGGCACCCCACCGGCGCCGCCCGGCCGTCGTACAGGCCTGGCAGCTGGTGCTGCCGTTCCTGATCGCCGGTGAGGTGATCGAGTTCGGCCGGCTGGACCGGATCCGCGCGCACGTCCTCGCGGGCGGCTACGCGTCGATGGCGGCCTGCCACACGTTCGCCGAGCTGGCGGGCCTCCCCGAGCTGTTCTGGCGCCGGGGAGGAGACGCGATCTCAACGCGGGTCGAGTACCAGCCGGATTCCGAGCGCCAGCAGCACGCCGCCCGACAGCTTCTCCAGCGCGGGGCGGACGCGCGGCCTGCTCAGCCAGCCGCGGATGGTGTGCAGGACCGACACGATGACCAGGTACCAGACGGTGTCGATCAGGACCCAGCCGACGGCGAGGAAGAGCAGAACCCCCTGGCCGGCCTCCCCGGCAGGCACGAACTGCGGTAGGAACGAGATCGCGAACACGCCGAGCTTCGGGTTGGCGAGGTTCACGACCAGGCCGCTGCGGAACGCGTGGCTCGCGGGCGGGGGTTCCGACAGCGGCATCGTCTTGCTGATCAGGGCCTTCACGCCCAGGTAGATCAGGAAGACGGCGCCCACGATCCGCAGGCCGTGGTAGGCGATCTCCGACGCCGTGAGCAGGACGCTGAGCCCGAGAGCGGCCGCGACCGCCCAGCAGGCGACGCCGACCTCCATGCCGAACACCGTCGCCAGCGCGGCCCTGCGCCCGTGCACCGACTGTCGCAGGACCATGGCCGTGCCGGGTCCGGGCGACAGTGCGATGAGGAACGAGGCCGCGACGAACGCGACGATGTTTTCGAGTGGCATGCCTCGATGGTCGCCGGTGGCTGCAACTGGTTTCTTGACCTGGTGCGCGCTCCAGGATGTTCGGTGGACCCATGACGGTGGAACTGGGGAAGCTGGGGTTCGGCACGTGGGCCATGGGTGGCCCGTTCACCTACCAGGGGCAGCCGGTCGGCTGGGGTCCCGCGGACGACGGCGAGTCGCTGAGGGCGTTGAGGAGGGCCTACGACCTGGGGGTTCGCCTGATCGACACCGCGGACGTCTACGGCTGCGGGCACGCCGAGACGCTGGTGGGGCAAGCGTTTGCGGACGTGCGGGACGAGGTCGTGATCGCGACCAAGTGGGGTGACGAGTTCGACCCGGCGAAGCGCGAGCTGACCGGGTACGACGGAACCGTCGAGTACCTGCGCCGCGCCGTCGAGGGGTCGTTGCGGCGACTGGGTACCGACTACATCGACCTGTACCAGCTGCACCTCGGCGACCTCGGGCTCGACCAGGCGGCCGTGCTGCGCGACGAGTGCGAGGCGCTGGTCGCAGCGGGCAAGATCCGCGCGTACGGCTGGAGCACCGACGACCCGCAACGAGCGCGGTTCTTCTGCGAGGGGGAGCACGGGATCGCCGCTCAGGCGGACATCAACGTGCTGTTCGACAACCCCGAGATGTACGCGGGGGAGTACGCGGTGCTGTGCCGCCGTCCGCTCGCGATGGGGCTGCTGGCGCGGGACGAGTTCGACATCCCGGCCGACGACGTGCGCGCGTCGGACCCGGCGTGGCTGCTGTTCTTCGAGAACGGCAGGCCGACGCCGGACTACTTCAAGGCGCGGGAGGCCGTGCGCGACGTGCTCACGTCGGGCGGGCGGACGCTGGTGCAGGGCGCGCTGGCGTGGTTCTGGGCGCGTTCTCCCCGCCTGGTGCCGATTCCGGGCGTCCGGACGGTGGCCCAGGTCGAGGAGAACGCGGGTGCGCTGGCGTTCGGTGCGTTGAGCGAGGAGGAGCTGGGCCAGATCGAGGCCGCGCTGCGTTAGTCCTCGTCCTCGAAGTTCGCGGGGTCGGCCGGGTCCCAGGAGTTGCCCGGCACGCCCCACTCGTTGTCGCGCAGCATCCGCTTCGACTCCTTCTTGTACCGGCCGACGAGGCGGTCGATGTAGAGGAAGCCGTTGAGGTGGTCGGTCTCGTGCTGCAGGCAGCGCGCGAAGAAGCCGGTGCCCTCGACCTCGAACGGCTGACCGTCGAGGTCCTGGCCGGTCACCTTCGCCCACCGGGCGCGTCCGGTCGGGTACGCCTCGCCGGGCACGCTCAGGCAGCCCTCGAAGTCGTCGTCCGGGTCCGGCATGGTCTCCGGGATCCCGTCGGTCTCGAGCACGGGGTTGCAGATCGCGCCGCGGTGCTGGACGCCCTCGTCATCGGGGCAGTCGTAGACGAAAACCCGCAGGTCGATGCCGATCTGGTTGGCCGCGAGCCCGACTCCGCGAGCGGCTGCCATCGTCTCGAACATGTCGTCGGCGAGGGTCTTCAGCTCGGTGTCGAACTCGGTGACCTCGCGCGTCGGGTGGTGGAGCACGGGGTCGCCTGCGATGCGGATGCGGTGGACGGCCATGGTCAGACCATAAGCGGTCCAAAACTGTCGGTGTCGCGCGGTAGGTTGGAACGATCACGTGATTGAATTGCCCGCACCTGAGATGGTGTGGCGACCGTGGGGAGCCAGATGGATCACACCGAGACGCTCGCCTCCGCTGACGGCCTGACCAGCCGCGAACGCACCATGCTCGCGTTCGAGCGCCAGTGGTGGAAGTACTCGGGATCCAAGGAACAGGCCATCAGGGAACTGTTCGACATGTCAGCGACCCGCTACTACCAGCTGCTCAACGCGCTCGTGGAATCCGAAGCCGCCCTGGCCGCCGATCCGATGCTGATCAAGCGGTTGCGAGGCGTCCGGACAGGCCGTCAGAGGGTTCGCGTACGCGCACGCGCCAGGAGCACCGAGGACTGATGACCTCCCCCGAGTCCGCAAGCCCGTCCCGTCCCGCCAAGGCAGCAGGCTTCGCCCTGCTCGGTGTCGCCGCCGTCGCGCTGGTGATCGGTGTCATCTCGCTGTTCGGCGGGGGTTCCGAGGACACCCCGCCGGCCGCCGAGGGCACGTCCACCGCGCCGCCCGCGCAGACCACCACGGTCGTCTCCGAGCAGCCGCCCGCCTCCACACCGTCGTCCGCGCCGCCCGCGACCACGACGGCCTCGCCGACCGTTCCGGCGACCACGACACCGCCTCCACCGGTCACGCAGCCGGGGGCGACCAAGGCCCCGGTCCGGGTCTACAACAACTCGACGATCACCGGCCTCGCGTCCAAGGCGTCCGACGAGGTCCGCGGCAACGGCTGGACGGTCGCGGAGACCGGCAACTACTCGGGCGGCACCATCCCGACCACGACGGTCTACTTCCGCCCCGGCACCGAGGAGGAGGCCTCCGCGAAGGAGCTCGCCGCGGCGTTGCGGGCGCGCGTCGAGCCCCGGTTCGACGGCATCCAGTCGGCGGCGGCGGGAATCATCCTGATCGTCACCAACGACTACCAGGGTCCGGCCAAGAACAAGTAATGGCTGGTGGGGGCGGCCGCGCCGCCCCCACGCTCAGCGGTTCTGCGCGTAGGCCGCCAGCCCGGCCAGCTGCACCGGGTCGAGCGACGGCCGCACCACGTCCCGCGCCTTCGCCAGGTGCGCCTGCGTCACCTCGGCCGCGTCCAGCGACTCCCGCATGGCCGTCAGCGCCGCCTCGCGGATGAGCGCAGCGCAGTCCGCCGCCGAGTACATGTCCAGCTCACCGGCGAGTGCCGCGAGATCGACGTCCCCGGCCAGCGGTGTGTTCCGCGACGAGGCCTTCAGGATCTCCGTGCGCGCCTCCGCGTCGGGCGGCGGCACGTAGATGATCCGCTCCAACCGGCCGGGCCGCAGCAACGCCGGGTCGATCAGCTCGGGCCGGTTGGTCGCCGCGATCACCACGACGTCCCGCAACGGCTCCACGCCGTCCAGTTCGGTGAGCAGCGCGGCCACGACCCGGTCGGCCACCCCGGAGTCGGACGACTGTCCGCGCCGCGGCGCCAGCGCGTCCACCTCGTCCAGGAAGACCAGCGCGGGCGCGGCGTCCGCGGCTCGCCGGAAGAGCTCGCGCACGGCCCGTTCCGACTCGCCGACGAACTTGTCCATCAGCTCGGCACCCTTGACCGTCAGCACGTTCAGCTGCCCCGAACCCGCCAACGCCCGCACGAGGAACGTCTTGCCGCAGCCGGGCGGTCCGTAGAGGAGCAGGCCGCGCGGGGGTTCCACGCCCAGCCGGGCGAAGGAGTCCGGGTAGCGCAGGGGCCAGAGGGCAGCCTCGGTGAGGGCCTGCTTGACCTCCTTCATGTCGCCGACGTCCTCGAGCGTCAACCCTCCGGTTTGGACGGTGTCCGACGCCGACATGGAGATCGGCCGCACCGTTCCGAGCGCCGCCAGCAGGTCCTCCTGCCCGACCCGGGGCTCCGCCACCTCGCGCTGCCGCAACGCGGCCCGGACCGCGGCTTCCCGGCGCAACGCGCACAGGTCGGCCGCCACGAACCCGGGCGTGCGCGCCGCCACCTCACCGAAGTCCACATCGGACTCCAGCGGCACGTCCCTGAGCAGCACCCGGAGGAGCTCCGTCCGCCCGGACGCGTCGGGCAGGGGGAGGGCCAGCTCGCGGTCCACCAGGTCAGGTGCCCGCAGCCGGGCGTCCACCGACTCGGCGCGCGCCGACGTGACCACCAGCGCCAGGTTGGGGCGGGAGATCGCCGTGCGCAGGATGTCCAGCACCACCGTCGCCACCGGCGGCGGGGCAGTGGGCAGCAGCGCGTCGACGTCCGTGAGCAGCAGCACCGTGGGCTTCTCCGGAACGCTCGCGATCGCGTCCCCGAGCTGCTTGGCCATCGCGCCCGGCTCCAGCACCGCGATGCTCGGCGCCGCCAGCTCCACCACCGAGGCGTCCACCGACCGCGCCACCGCGCGCACCAGCGTCGCCTTGCCCACGCCCTCCGGCCCGCTGACCATGGCGGCGAGGCGAGCCGACGCGCCCAGCTTCGTCAGCAGCTCGGGCTGCCGGAACATCAGCTCCAGCCACTCCGTCAGCCGCCGGGCCTGCTCGCGCTGCCCGACCAGGTCCGCCACCGGCAACGCCTCGTGCTTCTCCTGCACCACCACCGGCGTCACCTCGGCGGCGGGAGCCGAGGCGGACCGCCACCCCACGACGCTCGACGGCTGCACCGCCACCGGCCCGGCCGGATCGGTCGAGGTGATGGTGATCAGCTCGTTCGTCCACGTCATCCCGATGGCGTTGGACAGCTTCCGCCGCGTCTCGGACACGTTCGCACCGGGCGGCGGCGCGAGGTCCTGCGGCAACAACGACACGTTGTCGCCCACGGTGATGACCTTCCCGGTCAACGCCATCCGCACGTGCTCGGGCGTCAACGCGGTGGTGGCCAGCCGGGACCCGGCCACGGTGATCGACCGCGCGCCCGCCACCTGCACCGGCGCCACCACGATCTCCGCACCCTCGACCACGCCGAGGTTCGTGAGCGTGACGTCGTCCACCAGCACCACCCCCGGCGGCTGCTCACCGGCGGCGGCCAGCGCGGCACTCACGCGGGCGCCGGTCAGCTTCACGGCGTCCCAGGCCCGCAACCCCAAGGCGTCGAGCACCTCGGGGTGGAGGCGGACGACACCGCGGCGGGTGTCCAGTGCGGACGGGGACAGGCGAGCCGTCAGCGTGATCACGCCGCCGACTCTAGTTGCTCCGCCTTCTTAGAATGCGGACGTGAGTGATCCTGGGGAGATTCCTGTTTCGCCGGACGGCAACCCGATGACCAAGGTTGTCTTCGAGCTGGACCAGGACGACGAGGGCTGGCCCCCGGTCGGGTCGGAACGTCTGTGGGGCGAGAAGTCGGGCAAGGCCGAGCTGCGGCTGCTGAACACGCCGTTCTTCGTGCGCGGCATCGCGTTCGGCGACCGGATCAGGATCAGGCCCGACCACGAGCGCCGGGAGTTCGTCTTCGACGGCGTCGTGGCCGAGTCCGACCACTCGACGGTCCGCTTGGTCTTCCTCCGCGGCGACGACGGCAGGGAGGCGGTCGAGGACCGGCTGCGCGACGCCGGGTGCGACATCGGCACCCTGAGCGAGTTCCCGAACCTGATCTCCGTCAACGTCCCGCCCACCACCGACTACGCGGAGCTGCGGGCGTGGCTGTCGGAGCAGGCCGGGGTCGTCGGGTTCGAGGAGGGCGCGATCTCGGCCCTGCACCGCGGCCGGCCGGCATGACCGGGCGGGTGCTGTCCTTCGGCGGCGTCGAGTTCCGCGTGACCTCGATGAGCAACATCATGGACGACAGCGAGAGCATCGAGTTCATCGCGGACGACGGTCCGTTCGTGGCGGTCAGCAGGAAGGACGACGACCCCTCCTGGGCCCTCCACATCAGCGTGGACGGCGAGGTCGAGGAGTCCGTGCTGCTGGCGATGATCGCCCACGCCCGGCAGCGGCTGGCCTGAACGGCGAACGGCCCCGGACACGCGAGGTGTCCGGGGCCGTTCGCACAACGTCCTAGCGCTTCGGCTGGCGCCGCAGGCCCAGCTGCCGCCACGAACGACGGCGGCCGTTCCCGGAGATCTCGGCGTTCTCCGCCGCGATCGCGGCGGAACCATCCCGCCGGGGCCGGCGAACGGCACGCATGGCCGCACCGGCCACCCGGCCGCGCAACGGCTGCCGCAACCCGAGACGACGAGCCGCCACCCCGTGCGCCCGCTTGATCGCGCGGCGGTCCGCACCGGTGACGGTCCACGCCTCCGGGTGCTTCGACAGCCACAGGTACCGCCGCACCGAATAGGGCAGGTGGGCCAGGTACACGACCATCGCGATGATCAAGGCGACCAACGGGTAGGTGATGATCCCGGCCGCCGCCAGACCCACGACGACGAGCAGGGGGGCCACCGCGCGCGGCGGCACCTTCACCGTCTTCACCGACAGCGTCGGGATGCGGGAGACCAGCAGCAGCGCGACCAGCACGGTCCACGCGGCCACGACGTAGGAGTTGTTCCACCAGCCGTCGGAACGCACCTGCTCCTCGATGATCAGGGGCAGCAGCAGCAACAGACCACCGGCGGGCGCCGGGACGCCCACGAAGAACTCCTTCGCGAACGGCGGCTGTTCCTTCTCCAGCAACGTGTTGAAGCGGGCGAGGCGGACGACCATGCAGACCGCGAAGATCAGCGCGATGACCCAGCCCGCGCGGTTGCCCTCGAACTTCCAGAGGTAGATCGCCAACGCCGGTGCCACGCCGAACGAGATGGCGTCGGCCAGCGAGTCGAGCTCCGCGCCCATCTTCGACGTCGCGTCCAGCAGGCGGGCGATGCGGCCGTCGAGGCCGTCGAACACGGCGGCCGCCGCGATCGACGCGATGGCCGCGCCCCACATGCCGACGTTCGCGAAGTGCACTGCGGACAGGCCCGAGCACATGGCCAGGACCGTGATCGCGTTCGGCAGCAGGCGAACGCCGGGCCCGCTGGGTGCCACTTACGCCTCCGGGAGTTCGGCGAGAACGGTCTCGCCGCCGATGGTGCGCTGGCCGGCCTCGACCAGGACGCGGCTGCCGCGCGGGACGTAGAGGTCGACGCGCGAACCGAAGCGGATCAGGCCGTAGGTCTGACCGGCGGTGACCTTCTCGCCCTCGGCGACCTCGCACACGATGCGGCGGGCGACGAGACCGGCGATCTGCACGACGACGAGGTCGTGGCCGTCGACGGTGCGCAGCCACACGGTGTTGCGCTCGTTCTCCTCGGAGGCCTTGTCGAGGTCGGCCGAGAGGAACTTGCCGGGGTGGTACGAGACCTGGACGACCTCGCCGTCCGCGGGCACGCGCTGCACGTGCACGTCGAAGACGGAGAGGAACACGCTGACGCGCGTCATCGGCTGCGAGCCGAGGCCGAGCTCGGCGGGCGGGACGGCGTCGACCACGTGCGAGACGGTGCCGTCGGCCGGGGCCACGGCGAGGTTCGGACGGGTCGGCGTCACGCGCTTCGGCTCGCGGAAGAACCACGCCACCCACGCCGTGACCAGCGCGAGGACGACGCCCAGGCGCTTGAAGCGCAGCCGGACGAGGAGGGTCGCGATCGCCGCGGCGGCGACGAACGGGCGCCCAGCCGGGTGCATCGGCGGCACCATGCCGCGCGCGAGTTCGAGGAAGTGGGAGACGGGCTTCTCGCTGCTCATCGTGTCTGTGGGTTCCGTAGGTTGGGGGAGTGTCGGGCGTCATCACGCTACGGCAACGGCCCGAACCGCCCATCAGGACTGCCGGAAAGACAAGCGGCCGGTAGGCCCGTGCATCCCCCGACGAATGCACGGGCCGACCGGCACCTGCGGGCAGTGTAATCCCCGTCACATGGAGTTAACAACGTCGCTCGGTGAGCGTTCCGTCACAGTCCGTCCACTCCGAGGGACCGCAATCTCGCCCGCAGTTCGGCGACCCGGTTAGCGTCACGGACGGCGGGCTCGACCAGGTCGTCCGGGTAGATCGCAGCTCCGTCGGCCGTGCGCAGCACGAACAGCCCGCCCCAGTTGAGTTCCAGCGTCGCGCGGTTAGCCGTCACGAGCTGGTCAGCCACCATGCAGCCGAGGAGTTCCGTCACGGCCTCGACGGCCGCCTCGTGCACCTGCCCGGACGACAGCGAGCCGTCCACGGGCCGTCCGGTGAGGTCGTGCAGCCGCGCCTGTTCCAACGCCCGCAGCACGTCGGGCAGGGTGTCGCCGATCTTGCCGACCCGGCCGGCGTGCCGCAGGGCGTCCGCCTTCCAGCGCACCAGCGCGGGCCCGGCCAGCGGAGCGAGCTCGGCCCAGGTGATCGGCGGCCCGGACACCCCGACCAGCTCCGCGACCTGCGTGCCGGCCAGCAACGCGTGCGCAGGCCGTTCGTCGACGGCCTCCGCCACCGGCGACGCCGACCTCATCGCCGCTACCCGCTCGCGGACCGGCGGGTGGCTGTCGAACACCGACGTCGGCTCCAGCTCGGCCATCAACGGCTCCAGCTCGCGCAGCTGGTGCACGCGCCGCGGGTGGTCGAGGTAGGAGCGGAAGCCCTCGACCAGCGGCGGGGTGCGGCCCGCGTGCGCCGCGAGCGAGACGTACCAGGTCAGGTAGTCGCTCCAGGCCTCGGTGACCGGCCCGATCCGCAGCATCGCCCGCGCCGCCGCCTCCCGCCCGGCCGCCGCGACCGCGACCTCGTCGGCGAACAGCTCGTGCTTGCGGCTCTCCGGCGCGGCCACCAGCGCGTACAGCCGGGCCCACGCGTAGAGGACGCCGGTCGTGTCGAACCGCTCGGTCGTGAGCCGGAGGGTGAGCGTCGCGCGGTAGGTGAGGGCGGAGAGCTTGGTGTGCCCGCCGCTGTAGTGGCCGAGCTCGTGCGCGAGCACCGACCGCAGCTCACCGATGCTCATCCCGGCCACGAACGGCAGGCCGAGCGACATGTACCGCGCCCCGCCGTGCTCCCACACGCTCGCGTTCGGCTCGCTGATCAGCCGGATGTCGTCGGGACCGGGGGTGCCCGCGATCCGCGCCAGCTCGTCGACGTGCCGCCACAGCTCGGGGTGGTCCGCGCGGGTCAGCGGGACGCCGTCCGGCCGCGGCGTCACCCAGAGCGCGATGCCCATCGCCACCAGCGGGGGCCCGCCCAGCGCGAGCGCCATCAGGGCCAGCGCGCCGCCGGTGACGACCTCGCCCTGCTCGAACTGCGTGTACGCCAGCGCGCCCAGGGTGGCGAGCAACCCCAGCGCGAGCACGAAGAACCCCGCCAGCAACGCCAGCGCGAGCACCGCTCTCATGACCAGTTCCCCCAGAACGCTCGGAACTACTGCAGGTAGCGCACGGTGACCTCGGAGCCCGCCGCCAGCTCGGTGACGTCCTCGGGCACCTCGATCAGGCAGTTCGACAGCGCGAGCGCCGACAGCAGGTGCGAACCCGGCCCGCCGACGGGCGTCACGACCTCGCCGGACGCCGGGTCGTGCAGCCCGCGCCGGAACTGCGTCTTGCCCGCGGGCGACGTCAGCCCCGTCGTGATGCGCGCACGCGCCGTGCGGCGTTCCGGATCCGTGTGCCCCATGGCCGCCATCAGCGCCGGACGCACGAACACCTCGAACGACACCTGCGCGCTCACCGGGTTGCCCGGCAGCGACAGCACCGCGACGCCCTCGTAGCGGCCGGAACCCTGCGGCCCGCCGGGCTGCATCGCGACCTTCGTGAACTGCACGTCGTGGCTCGCCAGGGCGTCCTTGACCACCTCGTACGCGCCCGCGCTGACCCCGCCGGACGTGATGATCGCGTCCACCGCGCCGACGTACGGCTTGAGTGCGGCGTGGAACGCCTCCACGTCGTCCGGCACGAACCGCAGCTGGATCGCCTCGCAGCCCGCGTCGCGCACGGAGGACGCGAGCATCATGCCGTTCGACTCGTAGATCTGGCCCGGTAGCAGCGGCTGACCCGGCTCGACCAGTTCGGAGCCCGTCGACAGGACCAGCACGCGCGGGCGGCGGCGGACGGGCAGTTCGGGCAGACCCAGCGCCGAGGCGAGACCGAGCGTGGACGGGCGCAGCACCGTGCCCGCGACCAGCACCGGATCGCCCTTCCGCACGTCGTCACCGCCGACCCGGATGTTCTGGCCGGGCTCGACGGGCCGGTTGATCGTGACGGTCTCGGTGCCGCCGTCGGTCCACTCGACCTGGACGACGGCGTCGGCGCCGGGCGGGACCGGGGCACCGGTCATGATCCGCTGCACGGTGCCGGGGACCAGCGGCGTCAGTTCGGTCCGGCCGGCCGGGATGTCGTCGGTGACGGCGAACCGGGTCGGATCGTCGGGGTTCAGGTCGGCGGCGCGGACCGCGTACCCGTCCATCGCGGAGTTGTCGAACGGCGGCAGGTCGAGCGGCGCGATCACGTCGGCGGCGAGCACCAGCCCGAGGCACTCCTCGAGCGGCAGGTTCAGCACGGGCATCAGCCCGACGAGCCCGGCGACGCGCTGGCGGTGTTCGGCGACAGAGGTGGGGGACACGACTGCATACTGCCAACGTCGCGCCGTTCGCGAGCGCCGCATTGCCCGCAATCCTCACCGGAGGTGTTGTTCGTGCAGGTCCGGACCAGGCACACACCGACGTTCGGCGTGGCGAGACTCGTCCTCGCGCCCGGTGAGGCGGTGCTGGTCGACCCGCTGACGATCGCGGCCACGAGCTACGGACTCGCGGTCGAGGTGAAGGGCGCGGGCTCCGTGGCCGTCGCGCTGGCCACCGCCGGGGCCGAGGGAGGCTGGCTCGACGCGGCCCCCGTGCTGCCCGGCGACCTGCACCAGGTCGAGCTCGACGGCTCGCACGGCTGGTGTCTCGCCCGGCACAGCTGGATCGCCCAGAGCAGCACCGTCGCGATGAACCCGGACGCGCCGCCCATGCAGGCCATCTTCGGCGGCGCCGAGGGGTTCATGAACTACGCGCACGGCCAGGGCGTCGTCGTCCTCGCCTGTTGCGGCGCGCTCGACCTCGTGACGCTGGAGGCCGGCGAAGCGGTGACCATCAGCAGCGATCACGTCGTCGCGTTCGCGGACACGCTGCAATGCCGGCTGCGGCCGTCGGTACCCGATGGCGTGCAATCCATTCAGACGGGTGAGGGCCTGGTGTTCGACTTCGCAGGTCCCGGTGCCGTGCTCACGCAGACGCGCGGGCCTCGCAGACTCACCACCTGGTTGCGCGCCAACGGAGTCAGCCCCCGTTCATGACTCCGTAAGGAGGTATCCGAGTGAGTTTTCTTCTTTTAGCGTTGCGTTCTGCGCTTTGCGTGAGATGCGTGATCTGAAGGAGGACGTCTTGGCTCTCGGTACCGTCAAGTGGTTCAACTCCGAAAAGGGATACGGCTTCATCGCAACCGATGGCGGGCCCGACGTGTTCGTGCACTACTCGGCGATCCAGATGGAAGGCTTCCGGACGCTCTCAGAGGGCGACCGGGTGGAGTTCGAGGTGCAGGCCGGGCGGGACGGGCGCAGCCAGGCGTCGGACGTGCGCCGGGCGGGCTGACCGAGTCGGTTGGACGTCGCTCTGATCACGGCTTCGGTGAACCCGGAGCAAGCCGATCTCGGCGGACGTTAGGCTGCCTCGCGTGTCGGAGGACCTGAGCGGACGGCGAATCGCGCATTACCGGATCGACGGAGTGCTCGGCCGCGGTGGCATGAGCGTGACGTATCGGGCCACGGACGTGAGGCTGGGCCGGAAAGTCGCGCTCAAGGTCATCGGTGAGCACCTCGCGCCCGACGCGGAGTTCCGCGAGCGGTTCGTCGACGAGGCGCGCAACACCTCCGCGATCGACCACGCCAACATCGTGCCGCTGTACGACTTCGACGAGGTCGACGGCCTGCTCTACATCGCGATGCGGCTGGTGGACGGCCAGGACCTGGCCGGGCACATCAAGTCGGGCCCGCTCACGCCCGCGCGCACGTTGACGCTGCTCGGCCAGGTCGCCGAAGCGCTCGACATGCTGCACGGCAAGGGCCTCGTGCACCTCGACGTGAAGCCGGCGAACGTGCTGGTGACCGAGAAGGAGGGCGTGCGCGAGCACGTCTACGTCGCCGACTTCGGCCTGACCCGCCGCGGCGCCACCGGCCACCGCACCCGAACGGGTGATTTCCTCGGTTCGCCGACCTACGCGGCGCCGGAACACCTGCGCGGTGAGCCCGTCGACGGCCGCACCGACCAGTACGCGCTCGCGTGCATGCTCTTCGCCTGCCTGTCCGGGCGCCCGCCGTTCCAGGGCGGCGTGCAGGAGGTCATCGCCGGGCACCTCGGCAGTGCCGTGCCGGCGTTGTCGCAGCTCGTGGCGTTGCCGCCGGCCATCGACGACGTGATCCGCAAGGGCACCTCGAAGGACCCGGCGCAGCGGTACGCGAACTGCGCCGAGCTGATCGCCGCCGCGCGCGTCGCCCTCGCCGGGGTCGCGCAGGGCTCGGCTCCCGCTCAAGCCGGGCCGCAGTCCGGCTCGTTCCCCGCTCAGGGCTCGCCGGTGTCCGGGCCGGTGCCCGCGCAGCAGCAGGGGCCGTACCAGGGCGGCGGGTACCAGCAGCCGTTGCAGGACCCGGTCCGGCTGCGCCCGCCGAACCAGGTGGGCGTGAGCGCTTTCACGTCGTCGGCCAAGAAGGAGCGCCCGGCCTGGTTCGCGCCGGTCGTGGCGGCCGCGGTGGCGATCGTGGTGATCATCATCGTGGTGGTGATCCTCTCGCCTGGTGACGAGCCCGCACGTCAGCCCAAGACGAGCTCCGCCCCGTCCCTGCACATCGGGGACGACCCGACCTCGAACAAGCCCCTCCCGACCTCTGTGCCGGTCCGCACCTCACGCTGAGTTCGCTTGCACTCGTCGTGCCCGAGTGCTAAACACGAACTAGCACTCGGCTCCATCGAGTGCCAAGAAGTGAGGCTAGGAAGGTGAGGCCCCTCTCCGGGGGTCGTCCGTCGCGGGCACCGACCCTTGCCACTCGCATCGTGTTCCGCTGTGGGCTCTGCCGGCTCACAGTGGCCCAGAATCCACAAAGGCGGAGGAACACACCGCAATGGCCAAGATGATCGCGTTCGACGAGGACGCCCGCCGCGGTCTCGAGCGGGGTATGAACACCCTCGCCGACGCCGTCAAGGTGACGCTCGGCCCGAAGGGCCGCAACGTCGTTCTTGAGAAGAAGTGGGGTGCGCCGACGATCACGAACGACGGCGTCTCCATCGCGAAGGAGATCGAGCTCGAGGACCCGTGGGAGAAGATCGGGGCCGAGCTCGTCAAGGAAGTTGCGAAGAAGACCGACGACGTCGCGGGTGACGGCACCACCACCGCCACCGTGCTCGCCCAGGCGCTCGTCCGCGAGGGTCTGCGCAACGTCGCCGCGGGCGCCAACCCGCTCGGCCTCAAGCGCGGCATCGAGCAGGCCGTCGAGGCCGTCGCCGAGCAGCTGCTGAAGGCCGCCAAGGAGATCGAGACGAAGGAGCAGATCGCTGCTACCGCGTCCATCTCCGCCGCTGACCCCACGATCGGCGAGCTCATCGCCGAGGCGATGGACAAGGTCGGCAAGGAAGGCGTCATCACCGTCGAGGAGAGCAACACCCTCGGTCTCGAGCTCGAGCTCACCGAAGGCATGCGCTTCGACAAGGGCTACATCTCCGGTTACTTCGTGACCGACCCCGAGCGTCAGGAAGCGGTCCTCGAGGACCCGTACATCCTGCTGTTCGGCTCCAAGATCTCCACGGTCAAGGACCTGCTCCCGCTCCTCGAGAAGGTCATGCAGGGCGGCAAGCCGCTGCTGATCATCTCCGAGGACGTCGAGGGTGAGGCCCTCGCGACCCTGGTCGTGAACAAGATCCGCGGCACCTTCAAGTCCGTCGCCGTCAAGGCGCCCGGCTTCGGTGACCGCCGCAAGGCCATCCTCCAGGACATCGCCACCCTCACCGGTGGCCAGGTCATCACCGAGGACGTCGGCCTGAAGCTGGAGAACGCCGACATCTCGCTGCTGGGCAAGGCCCGCAAGGTCGTCGTCACCAAGGACGAGACGACCATCGTCGAGGGCTCGGGCGACGCCGACCAGATCCAGGGTCGCGTCAACCAGATCCGCGCCGAGATCGAGAAGTCGGACTCCGACTACGACCGCGAGAAGCTCCAGGAGCGCCTCGCCAAGCTCGCCGGCGGCGTCGCCGTCATCAAGGCGGGCGCGGCCACCGAGGTCGAGCTCAAGGAGCGCAAGCACCGCATCGAGGACGCCGTTCGCAACGCGAAGGCCGCCGTCGAAGAGGGCATCGTCGCGGGTGGTGGCGTCGCGCTGCTGCAGGCCGCCGAGGCTGCCTTCGCGGGCCTGAAGCTCACGGGCGACGAGGCCACCGGTGCCAACATCGTGAAGGTCGCCGTCGAGGCGCCCCTCAAGCAGATCGCGGTCAACGCCGGCCTCGAAGGCGGCGTCGTGGTCGAGCGCGTCAAGTCCCTCCCCGCCGGCGAGGGCCTCGACGCCGCCACCGGCGAGTACAAGGACCTGGTCGCCGCGGGCATCATCGACCCGGCCAAGGTCACCCGCTCGGCGCTGCAGAACGCCGCGTCCATCGCCGCGCTGTTCCTGACGACGGAAGCCGTCGTCGCGGACAAGCCGGAGAAGAACGCGGCCCCGGCCGCGCCGGACGCCGGCGGCATGGACTTCTGAGTCCACCCGCAGCACCACCGCACCACCCAGGAAGGCCCGACTCGCTCCGCGAGCCGGGCCTTCCGGCTTTTCCGGCCCCGCAATCGCGCTCGCTGTCGCGGCCGAGGTGAGCACGACAGCCGCCGGTGGTGCCAGCGCACACCGGCGGGCAGGCAAGACGGGCTGAAGGCGAGCTTGAGAGTTGAGGGGGCTGGAGGGTAGAGGGGGCTGGAGGGCAGAGGGGGTGGAGAGCTGAAGGCTGAGGGGCCCGAGGGGAGTTCCGGGCTGTGGGAGGCGGGTTGCGGGGCCGGAGGGCCGAGGGGAGTTGCGGGAGGCGGGCTACGGGAGGCAGAAGGCTGGCTGCGGACGGCGGGAGTAGGCCGCGATGCCGGGGCCGTGGGGCGCGGTTATGGGGCCGGGCGGCAACGAGTCGTAAGCATCGCGATGGCGCAGCCAAGCCACCCAAGACCCAACGGCAATGCCGCAGGCGAGGCGTCAGAGCTCTTGCCTCACCACACCGCCCGCCAACCGCAATGCCGAAGGCGAGCCGTCCCTAGCTCTCAGCTCCGAATAGCCGGTATCGGTGACGTGCCAACGAAACCCAGCCACGCACCCGAAGGGATTGGTGCTTGACTTCGGGTGCGAGGTGCTACCACTCGTGGCTCGGCCGGGCGCTTTTCAGCCCGGCCTTTTCCGGTCCGACCAGCGCCTCGCAAGGGCCCCGAAGTCAAGCCCCAATCCCCATCGTCGCGCAGCGGCGATGACGAAACCACGCCCGTCCAAAGTCTTTGCACCCCAACGCGACCACCAGTACGAAGGCGACCGGAACCCCAGAACCCCAGCAAAACCTCAAAGCATGATCGTGGGCGTGACAACGGTCCGCCCAGGCTCCCCACGAGAATTCACCAAATGCACCAGGATTTGCGTGGTCCCGGTGGGAACATCGGGAAGAACAAACCGCCCACCGTCATCAGCCCGAGTGCAGGAGGACTGGTGATCGGCCACCCGGACCTCCACCTCGTGCTCCCCGGCCGGCACCAACCACCCGTCGATCCGGTGCCGTGACCCGGTCGACGTGAAGTTGACCATCAGGGTCAGGTTGTCCACGGTGAACGTGATGGTGCCGGTCTGCCCGCCCCGCACGCCGGCGAACGATCCGGCACGTTCCCACCGCGCCACCTCGACGTCCAGGGACTCCAAAGCGATCGCGAACTTCACGCGGTCCACCAGGTCGGCGGGCGGCGGGTCCAGTTCGTCGACGAGCCTGTTCAGTTCGGAGAGGACTGCGGTGTCCTCGGGGCCCCTGCGGTCGTCGCGCGGGTCGATCTCGTTCACCGCGATCCTCCTTCCGTCTCCAGGTAGTTGCGCAGCAGTGTCAAACACCGTCCCCTGGTCGGACCGATGCTGCCGTGGGGCATGGCGAGGGCCTCGGCCACTGCCCGGTACTCCGCGCGGCCCGCGAGCACGGTGAGTCGGAGCAGTTCCTGGCACCTCGTGGTCAGGCGGCCGAACGCGAGCCACAGGCGGCGGTCGCGGTCGTCCTGCAGCGTGACGTCCTCCGGCAGGCCGGTGTCGGACTCCAGCTGCTCGGCGTACTCGTCCGAGAGGTGCGTTTCACGCTTATTAGGTGTCCAAGTTCGGCGTGCTTCACGCCTCGTCGTGACGACCAGGTAGCCGACCAGGGCTTTCGGCTCGTTGATGTTCTCGATGTTCTTGAGGAACGCGAGCCAGACCGTCTGCACGACGTCCTCCGCGGCGGCGCGGTCGAGGCCCTGCCCTCGCGCCACGTGCCACAGCAGCGGGGTCAGCTCCGTCACGAGCACGTCCAGTGCGTTGCGGTTGCCCTCTCGTGCGGCCGCCACGCACATCGCGTGTCGTTCGGTGCCTTCAAGCCCGTCCCACGGCGGACGGTCATCCGCCGTGTGCAGCTCGTCCATGTGGCACCTCCGATCGGCCGCCCTGTCAGCGCCGTCCGCCAACTCATGAAGGGCTAACTGGGCGGTAGATACAAAATTCACTCGATTGGAGCAGTATCACCGCCAAGGTGACCCTCATCTTCCTCCGAGCACGCCAGCGGCCCGTGATTCCCCCTCCGAGTCACGGGCCGCCAGTGGTGGGAGCTCGCGCCGACCGGCACCCCTCGAACCGGCCGGCACTCGCTCCACGCCTGAACAAAGCGCTCTACTGAACAAGAGCGGAACTCAGGCGATCAGATACAGCCCTCTGACGCGGCAACGGCCGCGAAGGCTCCCGATTCACGAAAGCACACGTTATGGTCTAGACCATGCCGATTCTCGAAGTGATCGCACTGACCGCGAAGGACGCCGAGGCCGCCCAGGCCGGGGGCGCCGACCGGCTCGAACTGGTCGCCGACATGGCGAGCGACGGCCTCACGCCGTCGACCGCCACCTTCAAAGAGGTCAAGAACGCCGTCGACATCCCCGTCCGCGTGATGCTCCGGGACGCCCAGGGCTTCGCGCCCGGCAACCTCAAGCACCTCCGTCGCCAGGCCTGGGAACTGAGGGAGGCGGGCGCGACCGAGTTCGTCCTCGGCTTCCTCGACGCGGAGAACGAGATCGACGAGGGCGTCACCCTCAACCTCCTCGCGGAGTTGGAAGGGTGTGCCTGGACGTTCCACCGTGCGCTCGACAACTCCAACGACGTCTTCCGCTCGTGGGCGACCGTGCAGACCCTCGGCTGCGACACGGTGCTCGCCGCGGGCGCCAGGACCGGTGTGAAGGACGGAATCGAGAACCTGAAGAAGCTCGTCACCCAGGGACCGCCCGCGCTGCTCGTCGGCGGCGGTCTTCAGCAGCACCACGTCCCGGAACTGCTGGCAGCGGGCGTGAACGGGTTTCACGTTGGTAGCGCGGTCAGGCCTGGTGGATGGGACTCCGCCGTCGATTCCGCATCAGTTCGGGAATGGGTCAATCGTCTGGTCTAGACCCTTGCCTAATCGCGTTCTACAGTCACGTTGCTTCCTGTGAAATAGCTGTTGCAACATACGCAACGTGAAGGGCGCGACGACGATGCGGCTGAAGACACTTGCGGCGGTGCTGGGCGTGGGCGCGGTGGTCGCCTGCGCACCGGTGCAGTCGGGACCGACCAGCACGGGTACGGACGAGCAGACGGGACAGCTGCGGGTGTGGCTGTTCGACGAGGTCAACCGCGGCCCCAAGGAGGCCGTGGTCAAGGAGGCGATCTCCGAGTTCCAGGGCAAGCACAGCGGCGTCACCGTCGACGTGCAGTACATCCAGGTGTCCAGCCGGGCCGAGCGCTTCAAGGCCGCGTTCAGCGACCCGAAGAGCGCCCCGGACGTCGCCGAGTTCGGCAACACCGACCTCGCGGGCTACGTCTCCGCAGGCGGCTTCTCCGAGCTCGACCTGGGCAAGTGGGAGGAGTCGAAGGACCTGGTCCCGACGATCCTCGACACGGCCAAGGTCGACGGCAAGACGTACGGCGTGCCGTGGTTCGTGGGCGTGCGCGCGTTGTACTACCGCACGGACGTGTTCAACGAGCTCGGCCTCAAGCCGCCGGCGACGTTGGACGAGATCGCGACGACGGCCCGCGAGATCAGGCAGAAGAAGCCGGACATGATCGGCATCTCGGCCGGCGGCAAGTACCTCTTCGCCGCGCTCCCGTACATCTGGGCGCAGGGCGGCGACCTCGCGAAGTCCGACGGCGGCAAGTTCACCGCCACGATCGACAGCCCCGAGGCGAAGGCCGGTGTCGCCAAGTACACCGAGCTGATCAAGGACGACATCTGCCCGCCCGCCGCCTGCGCGGGCAACGGCGGCGACGCGAGCGTCGAGGCGTTCCGGGCCGGCAAGGCCGCGATGACCATCGGCGGCGACTTCAACCGCAAGTCCGTCGACGCGTCCTCAGCCGCCGGCAAGTACGCCGTGGTGCCGCTGCCCGGCAAGGACAAGGGTTCGGTCGCGCCCGCGTTCGCCGGCGGCAACCTGCTCGGCGTCATGAAGGGCACGCAGCGCAAGACGCTCGCCAACGAGTTCACGCAGCTGCTCGCGTCGAAGAAG
The DNA here is from genome assembly GCF_030269365.1 of Lentzea sp. NBRC 102530. Lineage (GTDB taxonomy): Bacteria > Actinomycetota > Actinomycetes > Mycobacteriales > Pseudonocardiaceae > Lentzea. The sequence goes on along the minus strand of NZ_BSTF01000011.1, from coordinate 236,277 downwards.
TACCAGCAGAAGATGTACACGGCGATGGGCAACCTGCCGACGTTCACCGACGTGCAGAAGCAGGTCTCGGACGCGGACAAGTTCCTGGAGCCGTTCACGAAGACCCTGCAGTCCGGCACGAAGTTCGTCCCCGTCACGCCGGCGTGGGCGAAGATCGAGGCGCAGACCGTGGTGCCGACGATGATCCAGGAGATCGTCACCGGCGCGAAGAACGTCGACACGGCCACCGCCGACGCCGCCAAGACGATGAACGCGGCCTTCACGTCGTGAGCATGACCGCCAAAGGCCAGGGGCGGACCGCGTTCGCCTACCTGGCTCCAGCGCTGCTGGTCCTCGGGGGGCTGCTGGCCTACCCGATCTACCAGCTGGTGCTCATCTCGCTCTACGACTACGGCCAGGAACAGGTCAGCGGCGGCGCGCCGCTCGAGTTCCTCGGTCTCGGGAACTACCAGAAGCTGCTGGGAGACCAGCAGTTCTGGACGGTGTTCGGGCAGACCGTCGCGTTCGCGGCGGTCTGCGTGGTCGGCACGTTGCTTGTGGGCGCGTCTCTCGCAATCCTCGCCACCCGCGTCCGCACGTGGGTGCGCATGACGTTGTTCCTGGCGGCGCTCGGCGCGTGGTCCACGCCCGCCGTCGCCGGCTCGACGATCTGGCTCTTCCTGTTCGACGCGAACTTCGGGTTCGTGAACGAGGTCCTGGGCATCCAGGGCTTCTCCTGGACGTTCGACAAGTGGACGGCGTTCGGACTCGTCGCCGCACAGGTGATCTGGTGCTCGTTCCCGTTCGTCATGGTGACGCTCTTCGCGGGCATCAAGGCGATCCCGGGCGAGGTGCTGGAGGCCGCCGCGCTGGACGGCGCGTCGGCGTTCCGCACGGCGTGGAGCGTCACGCTCCCGTTGCTCAAGCCGATCATCCTCGTGGTGACGATCCAGTCGATCATCTGGGACTTCAAGGTCTTCACGCAGATCTACGTGATGACGAACGGCGGCGGCATCGCCGGGCGCAACCTCGTGCTCAACGTCTACGCCTACCAGCAGGCGTTCGCGGCGTCGGAGTACGGCCTGGGCGCGGCCATCGGTGTCGTGATGACCGTGCTGCTGCTGGGAATCACGATGTTCTACCTGCGTGCGCTCAAGAAGTCGGGGGAGGTCCTGTGAGGCGCTGGCTGACCGAGGGCTTCGTCCTCATCATCGCCGCGGTGGTGGCGTTCCCGCTGTTCTGGATGGTGCTGTCCGCGTTCAAGCCGGAGGACGAGATCATCTCGGCCGACCCGGTGCCGTGGACGACGCGGCCGACGCTCGACAGCTTCACGCGGGCGCTGACCGTCGCGAACTTCGGGCGCTACTTCATGAACAGCATCATCGTCGCGTTGATCGTGGTCGCCCTGAGCATCCTGATCTCGTTCCTCGCGGCGACCGCGCTGACCCGCTTCCGGTTCCGCAGCCGCACGACGCTGCTGATCATGCTGCTGGTCGTGCAGATGGTGCCGGTCGAGGCGTTGACCGTGCCGCTGTTCTTCCTGATGCGGTCCGTGGGTGACTCGGTGCCGGTGTTCGGCCTGAACCACCTCGGCTCGCTCGTGCTGGTGCACCTGGCCTTCAGCCTGCCGTTCGCGATCTGGATGCTGCGGGGCTTCGTCGCCGCGGTGCCGGTGGAACTGGAGGAGGCCGCCACCCTGGACGGCGCCTCGCGGTTGAGGTTCCTGTGGCAGGTGCTGTTCCCGCTCGTGGCGCCCGGCCTGGTGGCCACGAGCGTGCTGTCGTTCATCCACGCCTGGAACGACTTCCTGTTCGCCAAGACGTTCATCATCTCGGCCGTGGAGAACCAGACCCTGCCGCTGGCTCTCCAGGTGTTCGTCAAACCCGACCAGAACGATTGGGGCGCGATCATGGCGGGCTCCACCCTGATGACCATCCCCGTGCTGATCTTCTTCGTGCTCGTGCAGCGTCGTCTCGTGTCCGGCCTCGCGGGGGCGGTGAAGGGATGAACCTGCTGCCCCGCCCCGTTTCCTATGTGGACGGTGGAAGGCTCTGTGAGTACAAGGGCTGGCAGACCGTCGTGGCCGAGGCGCCACCCGGCGGCTACCGGCTCGTCTCGTCCGACGAGGGCGTGCTGATCGAGGCGAGCGACTCGGCCGGCGAGATGAACGCGTTGCAGACCCTGCGGCAACTCCTCGGCGCGCAGGCGTTCCGGGCGGCGGGCGACAAGCCGTCGGTCATCCCGGCGTGCGAGGTCGTGGACTACCCGCGGTTCGAGTGGCGCGGCGTGATGCTGGACGTCGCGCGGCACTTCCTGCCCAAGCGGGAGGTGCTGCGCTACGTCGAGCTGATGTCCGCGCACAAGCTCAACGTCCTGCACCTGCACCTCACCGACGACCAGGGCTGGCGCTTCGAGTGCAGGCGCTACCCGAAGCTCACCGAGGTCGGGTCGTGGCGGGAGGACTCGCGGTTCGGCGACCGGCGCTCCGGCGGGATGGAAGGCCGTCCGCACGGCGGTTTCTACACCCAGGACGACCTGCGCGAGATCGTCGAGTTCGCGAGGTCCCGGTACATCACGGTGATCCCGGAGATCGACATCCCCGGCCACTCCCAGGCGGCGATCGCGGCCTACCCGGAACTCGGGCTGCACGGCGGGGGAGTCTGGACCGACTGGGGCGTCAACGAACGCGTGCTCAACACGAACGAGTCCACAGTGGACTTCTACCGGAACGTGTTCGACGAGCTGATGGACGTCTTCCCGGCGGAGGTCATCGGTCTCGGCGGGGACGAGGCACCCGGTCACGAGGACGGCGTCCTGGTGCGCGCCATCGCCGAGCACATCGTCAGCAAGGGACGCAGGCCGTACGGGTGGGACGAGGTCCTCGACGCGCGTCCGCTGCCGCACGGCACGGTCGTCGCGTCGTGGCGCGGGGTCGAGGGTGGTGTCACGGCGCTCGGCGCGGGCCACGACGTCGTCATGTGCCCCGAGCAGCACGTCTACCTGGACTACCGCCAGTCGGACGGGCCGGACGAACCGATCCCGGTCGGCACGGTGACGACGCTGGAGGACGTCTACGCGTGGGACCCGGTGCCCGCGGGCCTGACGGGTGAGGAACCCGGACGGCTGCTGGGCGCGCAGGCGAACATCTGGAGCGAGCACCTCGACTCGCCCCGGCGCCTGGACTACGCGGCGTTCCCGAGGCTGGCCGCGTTCGCCGAGGTCGTGTGGTCCCCGGCGGAGAAGGACCCGGCGTTCGTCACGCGGCTGCGCGAACACCACCTGCCCAGGCTCGACGCCCTGGGGGTGGAGTACCGACCCCTCGCCGGTCCCCACCCCTGGCAGCGACTACCCGGTGTTCCCGGTTTTCCACGGTGATCACATCGCAGCGTCTTCCTCGGGCATGAGGAGCCAGGCGGCGACGTAGAGGACCGCTCCGGTGCCGAACCCGAGCAGCGTCGCCGCCACGAGGATGATCCGCAGGATCGCCGCGTCCACGCCGACCATCTTGGCGACACCGCCGCAGACGCCGGCGATCATCTTGTCGTTGCGACTCCTGCGGAGCTTCTTGACCTGGGCCGTTGCGTCGTTGAGAACGTTGTTCGTCATGTACCCAGAATCGCGTTTTCACACGCACCGCACATCGGGAACCACCCCGAACCCGACCCTGATCCGCGACCCCGGGGTCGCACTCAGTCCAGGCAGAACTCGTTGCCCTCGACGTCCTGCATGACGATGCAGGACTCGTTCTCCTCGTCGGCCTCCATCACGCGCACGAGGGTCGCGCCGATCGCCTCCAGTCGTGCCCGCTCGGCCTGCAGCGTGGCGAGCCGTTCGGCACCCACGAGCCCGGTGCCCGCCCGCACGCAGACGTGGACGCGGTTCTTGACGACCTTCGACTCGGGAACGCGCTGGAAGAAGAACCGCGGACCCTCGCCCGTCGGATCGGCGACCGCGGACCACGAGCCGTCGCTGTCCTGCGGCGCGCCGTACCCGAGCACCTGGCTCCAGAACTCCGCGACGCGCACGGGTTCCGCGCAGTCGAACGTGATCTGGACTTTCTTGATCGACCCCATTCGCCCACCGTAGTCGTACCCTGAGCCGATGGAGTCCCCTGAGGAACTCAGCGCAGCCCTCGACCGCGCGGGGTACCTGCCGGACGGCGGCGTCGCCACGGCGGCGTTCCTGGCGGTCGCGATGGGACGCCCGCTGTTCCTCGAAGGCGAGCCCGGCACCGGCAAGACCTCACTCGCGCTGGCGCTCGCCAAGGCGATGGACGTCCCGCTGATCCGGCTCCAGTGCCACGAGGGCATCGACGCCACCCAGGCGTTGTACGACTGGGACTACCCGCGCCAGCTCATGCACCTGCGCGTGCTCGAAACCCGCGGCGAGGTCGACGAGGCGTCCCTCTACACGCGACGGTTCCTGCTGGCCCGCCCGTTGCTCCAGGCGCTGGAGAACGCCCCGTGCGTGCTGCTCGTCGACGAGATCGACCGGGCCGACGACGAGTTCGAGGCGTTCCTGCTGGAGGTCCTGTCCGAGAACGCCGTCAGCATCCCCGAGTTCGGCGAGATCAGGGCGACCACGCCCCCGCTGACCGTGCTGACCTCGAACCGCACCCGCGAGGTGCACGACGCGTTGAAGCGCCGCTGCCTCTACCACTGGCTGGAGCACCCGGACCTCGAACGCGAGGTCGCCATCCTCCGCCGCACCCTGCCCGGCCTGGACGAACGGCTGGCGCGCAAGGTCGCCGAGGCCGTGCACCGGATGCGGGGCCTGGACCTGCTCAAACCGCCGGGCGTCGCGGAGTCGCTGGACTGGGCGCGCGCGTTGCGGGCGCTGGGGCGCAGCGAGCCGGACGCCGACACGCTCGGCGCGGTCCTGAAGTACCGGGAGGACGCGGAACGCGTCGCCGGGAGCACGATCTTGGGATGACGGAAGCCTGCGTCGGGTTCACCAGCGTCCTCAAGGGCGCCGGGCTGCCGTGCGGGCCCGACCGCGTCCAGGCGTTCCTGAAGGCCACCGAACACGTCGACCTCTACTGGGCCGGGCGCCTCACCCTCTGCGCCGACCCCGACGACCTGCCGCGCTACGACGCCGTCTACCGGGCGTACTTCGGCGGCACCCCGCCCCGTCCGCGCGCGACGGCCGAACTCGACGCGGTGACCGTCGGGGTGGCCGCGTCCGACGTGGAGGTGTTGCAGCACAAGGACATCTCGGAGTTCAACGCCGCGCCGCTGATCGCCCGCCTGCACCCGCTCCCGCCGCGCCGGCGTTCCCGCAGGCTCCGCAGGGCACGCCGCGGCCGCCTCGACCTGGCCAGGACCGTCCGCGCGATGATCGAGACCGGCGGCGAGATCGCCCTCCCGAGACACCGCAGGCGCGGCACCAAAGCCCGCAGGCTGGTGCTGCTGATCGACGTCTCCGGCTCGATGGCCGCCTACTCCGACGCCCTGCTGCGGTTCGCGCACGTGGTGTCGAGGGCCATGCCGGTGGAGGTCCGCACGATCGGCACCCGGCTCACCCGCGTGACCCGCCAGCTGCGCGAACGGGACCCGGAACGGGCGCTGAAGGCCGCGGGCAGGGCCATCCCCGACTACGAGGGCGGCACCCGGCTCGGCGACTCGCTGCGCAGGTTCAACCAGCAATGGAGACAACGCGGCGCGGTCGTCGTGCTGTTCACCGACGGCTGGGAGCGGGGCGACCCGACGTTGCTCGCCACCGAGATGGCGCGGCTGAGGCGGGTGAGCCACAAGGTCATCTGGGCCAACCCGCACGCCGGCAAGCCCGGCTACCGTCCGGTGCAGACCGGGGTGCTGGCGGCCCTCCCGCACGTCGACACCATGATCGCGGGCCACAGCGTGCACGCGCTCGAAGAACTGCTGAAGGAGGTGCGCCGTGCGTGATGTCCTCTACGACCTGGCCGGACGGGTGGCGAACGGCGAGACGGTCGGCGTCGGCACGGTGGTCGCGACCTTCAGTTCCGCGCCGCGGCCACCCGGCGCCGCGATGCTCGTGACCCAGGACGGCGAGGCGGTCGGCAGCGTGTCCGGCGGCTGCGTCGAGGGGGCCGTCTACGACCTCGCGCAGGAGACCTCCGAACCCGTCCTGCAGCGGTACGGCGTGAGCGACGACGACGCGTTCGCGGTGGGGCTGACCTGCGGTGGGATCATCGACATCTACGTCGAGAAGATCAACGCGGAGTCGTTCCCGCAGCTCGCCGAGGTCGTGGAGACCGTCCGCGCCGAGGAACCGGTGGCCGTCGCGACCGTCATCGAACACCCCGGCGGCATCGGCCGCCGCATGGTCATCTGGCCGGACCGCCGGGACGGCACGCTCGGCTCGTCCCGCATCGACGACGCCGTCACCGACGACGCGCGCGGCATGCTCGCGTCCGGCCGCAGCGGCGTGCTCCAGTACGGACCGGACGGTCAGCGGCGCGGCGAGGGCATGAGCGTCTTCGTGAACTCCTTCGAACCGCCGCCGCGCATGCTCGTGTTCGGAGCGATCGACTTCGCCGCCGCGATGGCGCGGCTCGGTGCGTTCCTCGGGTACCGCGTGACGGTGTGCGACGCACGGCCCGTGTTCGCGACACGCAGCCGTTTCCCGGAGGCCGACGAGGTCGTCGTCGCCTGGCCGCACAAGTACCTCCAGGCCGAAGCGTCCAAGCTCGACGAACGCACCGTCATCGCGGTGCTGACCCATGACCCGAAGTTCGACGTGCCACTCCTCGAAGTCGCATTGCGACTGAAAGTGGGCTACGTCGGCGCGATGGGATCCCGCCGGACCCACGAAGATCGACTGAACCGGTTGCGGGACACGGGAATGAGCGAATCCGAACTTGCGGCGTTGTCGTCGCCGATCGGGCTCGATCTCGGCGCCCGAACCCCGGAGGAAACCGCAGTTGCGATTGCCGCCGAGATCATTTCCTTGCGGTGGAAGGGAACCGGTCAGCGACTCACAGGGCTGGAAGTCCCGATTCATCGGTGATCGGGTTGTTGAACCCGCAAACAGGGAGCAAGCTGGAGTGACCCTCGTCACTCAAGGCCCCACCACCCTGGGAGGGTTCGAATGCACATCTCGGTCAACGTCGACGGAGTCACGTACGCCGACGAGGTCGAACCACGCCTCCTGCTCGTGCACTACCTGCGTGAGCGACTGAGCAAGACGGGCACCGTCGTCGGTTGCGACACCGGCAACTGCGGCGCCTGCACCGTCCACCTCGACGGCCACAGCGTGAAGTCGTGCCAGATGTTGGCCGTGCAGGCGAACGGCCACGACGTCACCACCGTCGAAGGCCTCGCTCGCGACGGCAAGCTGCATCCGGTGCAGGAGGCGTTCCACTCCAACCACGCGTTGCAGTGCGGTTTCTGCACGCCCGGCATGATCATGCAGGCGATCGACCTGCTCGCCGACGAACCCGATCCCGACGACGAGACCGTGCGCAAGGGCCTGGAGGGCAACCTCTGCCGCTGCACGGGCTACCAGAACATCGTGCGCGCGGTGCAGGACGCCGCCCAGCGGATGAAACCCGGCGCCGGTCCCGACCAGGAGCGGCACAGCGACGAGCACATCACCGCGAAGCAGCCGGTAGGTGGCGAATGACCGCCACGGCAGAGTCGGAGGTCGGCAAGGCCCGGCTCCGCAAGGAGGACGCCCGGCTGATCACCGGGCAGACGAGGTGGACCGACAACCTGCAGCTCACCGGCATGCTGCACATGGCCGTGCTGCGCAGCCCCGTCGCCCACGCCCGCATCACGAACGTCGACGTCAGCCGCGCGACGGCGATGCCGGGGGTGGCGCTGGTGCTGACCGGGGAGGACTTCGCCGCCGAGCAGGGCTCGCTGCCCTGCGCGTGGCCGATCACCGAGGACATGAAGTCGCCTGCCGCGCCCGCGATCGCGGTGGACCAGGTCAACTTCGCCGGCGAGGCCGTCGCCGTCGTGATCGCCGACAGCGCCTACCACGCCGCGGACGCGCTGGAAGCGATCGACGTCGACTACGAGGACCTCCCCGTCGTGCTCGACATGGAAGAAGCGTTGCGGGACAACGACCTCGTGCACCCCGACCTCGGCACGAACAAGTGCGCGACGTGGGTCTTCGACTCCGCCGAGGCGGGGTCCGGCACGAACGTCGAGGACGAGATCGCCGCCGCCGAGGTCGTGCTCGAGCGGACGTTCAAGCAGCAGCGGCTGATCCCGGCGTTCATGGAACCGCGGTCGGTCGTCGTGGACGTCACCGCCGGCATGTACACCGTCTGGTCCGCGACGCAGATCCCGCACATCCTGCGGTGGATGCTCTCGGCCGTCACGGGCATCTCCGAGCACAAGCTCCGGGTGATCGCCCCGGACGTCGGCGGCGGCTTCGGCGGCAAGCTCCAGGTCACGCCGGAAGAGCTGCTGTGCCTGCTGATCGCGCGCCGGATGGGCCGCCCGGTCAAGTGGACCGAGTCGCGCACCGAGTCGATGCTGTCGGCGCACCACGGCCGCGACCAGATCCAGAAGATCACGATGGCCGCCCGCCGCGACGGCACGGTCACCGGCCTGAAGGTCGAACTGCTCGCCGACATGGGCGCCTACCTGCGGCTCGTCACGCCGGGCGTGCCGATCCTGGGCGCGTTCATGTTCAACTCGATCTACAAGTTCGCGGGCTACCGGTTCGTGTGCACCAACGTCTTCACCAACAAGGTGCCCACGGACGCCTACCGCGGGGCCGGCCGGCCCGAGGCGACGTTCGCCATCGAACGCATGATGGACGAGCTCGCGGTCGAACTCGGCATGGAGCCGATGAAGCTCCGCGAGATGAACTGGATCAAGCACGAGGAGTTCCCGTTCACCACGGTCGCCGGGCTCACCTACGACTCCGGCAACTACGAGGCCGCGACGGCCAGGGCGATGGAACTGTTCGGCTACGACGAACTGCGCGAGGAGCAGGCGCGGCGGCGCGCCGGCGGTGACGTCGTGCAGCTCGGCATCGGGATCTCGACCTACACCGAGATGTGCGGCCTCGCGCCGTCCCGCGTGCTGGGCGCTCTGCGGTACGGCGCAGGCGGGTGGGAGACTGCGTCGATCCGCATGCTGCCCACCGGCAAGGTCGAGGTGATCACCGGGACCTCGCCGCACGGGCAGGGCCACGAGACGGTCTGGTCGCAGATCGTCGCCGACCGGCTCGGCGTGCCGTTCGAGGACGTCGAGGTGCTGCACGGCGACACGGCCACGTCGCACAAGGGCATGGACAGCTACGGGTCGCGGTCGCTCGCGGTCGGTGGCACGGCCCTGGTGCACGCGGCCGACAAGGTGCTGGCCAAGGCGAAGACCCTGGCCGCGCACATGATGGAGTGCGACGAGGCGGACGTGGAGTTCGCCTCCGGCTCGTTCTCGGTCCGCGGCACGTCTACCGCCCGAACGCTCGGTGACGTGGTGCTGGCCGCGCACGTCGCACACGACCTGCCCGAGGGCATGGAACCCGGCATGGACGCCGACGCCACGTTCGACCCGGACAACTTCTCCTACCCGCACGGAACCCATTTGTGCGCAACGGAAGTCGACACCGAGACGGGCCTGGTGAAGATCAGCCGGTACGTGGCGGTGGACGACGTCGGCACGGTCGTGAACCCGTTGATCGTCGACGGACAGGTGCACGGCGGGCTCGCGCAGGGCATCGCGCAGGCGTTGTACGAAGAGGCCACGCACGACGAGATGGGCACGCTGACGACGGCGACGTTCGCCGACTACCTCGTGCCGTCGGCGGCCGACCTGCCGGCGTTCCTGACGGACCGCACCACGACACCCGCGACCTCGAACCCGTTGGGCGCCAAGGGAGTCGGCGAGGCGGGCACGATCGCCTCGACGCCCGCCGTGGTGAACGCGGTGCTGGACGCCGTGCGGCACCTGGGTGTTCGCGACATCGACATGCCGATGTCGCCGGAACGCGTGTGGACCGCGTTGCAGGGTCGTGAGGACACGGGTGCCGGCGAGGTCGCCGCGGGCGGGCTCGGTTCCATCGACGCGCAGGGAGGCCAGGCATGATCCCCGCGGACTTCAGGTACCTGTTCCCGTCCTCCGTGGACGAAGCCGTGCGGATGCTCGCCGAGGAGGGTGAGGACGCCAAGATCATCGCGGGAGGGCAGTCGCTGGTGCCGGTGCTGCGGATGCGGCTCGCCGCACCCACGGCGTTGATCGACATCGGCGGCCTGACCGAGCTGACGGGCGTGCGCGACGACGGCGACTCGTTGCTCATCGGTGCGATGACCACGCACTACGAAGTGCAGCGCGATCACCTCGTGCAGGACCACGCGTTGTTGTTGAGGCTGGTCACGGACACCATCGCCGATCCGCAGATCCGGCACCGCGGCACGTTCGGCGGCTCGCTGTGCCACGCGGACCCGGCAGGCGACCTGCTCGCCCCGGCGCTCGCGCTGGACGCGGTGATGATCATCGCCGGCCCCGGCGGACGGCGTGAGGTGCCCGCGGCGGAGTTCTTCGTCGACTACTTCACGACGGCGCTGGCCCCCGACGAGATCCTGATCGACGTCCGCGTGCCGAAGTACACGGGCTGGCGCGCGCACTACGAGAAGCTCAACCGGGTCGCGCAGGCGTGGTCGATCGTCGCGGTGGCGGCGACCGTCCAGGTGCGGGACGGCGTGATCTCCGCCGCTCGGGTGGGCCTCACGAACGTCGGGTCCGGGCCGGTGCGGGCGGTCGACGTCGAGGCGGCGCTCGTCGGGCAGCCGACCTCGGCGATCTCCGAGGCGGCCCGCCTGGCGTCGTCCGGCGACGGGTACAAGGACAACCTGGCCCGCGTGCTGACCGGCCGCGCGTTGACGGCGGCGGTCGGATGAAGCTGACGCACTCGTTCGCCGCACCGGGTCCGGCCGAGGAGGTGTGGGAGGCGCTGCTCGACCCGGAACGGGTGGCGCCCTGCCTGCCCGGCGCCACGCTGACCTCGGTGGACGGCAAGACGTTCAGCGGGGAGGTGAAGGTGAAGCTCGGCCCGGTGCAGTTGCTGTACCGGGGCAGCGGCGAGTTCGTCGAGGTCGACCCGGTGGCGCGCCGTGCCGTCATGAAAGCCGCCGGCAAGGACACCCGCGGCAACGGCACGGCGTCCGCGCTGGTGACCTTCGTCGTCGGCGACACCGTGGAGGTGGAGACCGACCTGGCGATCACCGGGCGTCCCGCGCAACTGGGCCGCGGCCTGATCGCCGAGGTCAGCGGCAAGCTCGTCGACCAGTTCGCGGAATGCCTGGCGGGCACGCTGAGTTCCGTGGATCCTGACGAGGTGGCGCAACAGCAGCATCTCCGAGTGGTCCCCGACGAGCCGATCGACCTGATCGACACGGCAGGCGTTCCGGTGTTGAAGCGCGTGCTGCCCGTCGCGGCCGCGGCGTTCGCCGTCGTGCTGTTCGTGGTCCTGCGACGCCGGCGGCAGCGCTGAAGCGTGTGGTCCGGTGGCCGGCATTCGTGCTGGCCACCGGCCTTTTGCTGTCCGCGTGCACCGGCTCGCCGACCGTGATCACCTCGGCGCCTCCGCCTGCTTCGACCACGTCCGAGGGGCCGCCCGCGCCCCGGTCGTTCACGCTGACGGCCGGCGGGGACATCTTGATCCACCCGGCGCTGACCGACCAGGCGGTCGCCGACGGTGGCGCGGCCGGGCGTGACTACCTGCCGTTGTTCTCGGGGATCAAGGAAACGCTGAAGGCCGACCTGTCGCTGTGCCACCTCGAGGTGCCGCTGGGGCCCAAGGAGGGGCCGTTCTTCGGGTACCCGGCGTTCCTCGCGCCGCCCGAGGTGGCGAAGGGCCTCGTCGACGTGGGGTACGACTCGTGCTCGACGGCCTCGAACCACACGCTGGACCGGGGTGTCTCGGCGATCACGACGACGCTGGACGCGATGGACGCCGTCGGGCTGAAGCACACCGGCTCGTACCGCACGCAGGAGGAGTCCGCGGCGCCGTTGATCCTGGACGCGGGCGGGGTGAAGGTCGCCCAGCTGTCGTTCACGTACGGCTTCAACGGGATTCCGCTGCCGCAGCCGTGGCGGGCGAACCAGATCAACGCCGCGAAGATCCTCGCCGACGCGCGGGCCGCCCGTGCCGCCGGTGCCGAGGTCGTCGTGCTGTCCGTGCAGTGGGGCAACGAGTACCAGCACGAGGCGACGGCCGAGCAGAAGGCGCTGGCCCGTCAGTTGCTGGCCGACCCGGCGCTGGACCTGATCATCGGGACGCACGTGCACGTCGTGCAGCCGTTCGAGAAGATCGGCGGCAAGTGGGTCGCGTACGGGCTGGGCAACGAGGTCGCCCGGCACGCCGAACCCCGCGGTGTGACCGAGGAGGGCGTGGTCGCGCGCTTCAAGTTCGAACAGGGGCCGACCGGCTGGTCCGTCGTCGACGCCTCCTACACGCCGACCCTGGTCGAGCTGGGGCCGCCGATCCGGCTGGTGGACCTGACCCGTGTGTCCCCGTCCGAGCGCCGGACCGAGGCGATCAACCGGACCGAGGGCATCGTGTTCAGCCTGGGAGCGGCCGAGCAGGGCCTCACCCGAGGCAAGCCGTAGACCGCTCGAAGGTGTGAAGTCGGGCTCCTGATCGGAGCTCCTCCATGTGCGACGGTCGTGTGGTGCTCACCGTCGCTCAATACGCCGCTCTGGGAGCTGCCGAGTCCGGGTACCGCGAGCTCGTGGAAGGCCGCCTGGTCCAGTCACCGGCCGCGTCGACCGACCACAACCACGCCTGCGGCAACCTGATCTCCCAGCTCGCCGCCCAGCTCCCGGCCCACCTCCAGGTCACGTACGCCCCGGAGGTCGACCTGGAACTCGCCCCCGCGGACGCCCCCGGTTTCGTCCGGCGCCCCGACCTGGTGGTGTGCCACCCCGGTCAGGACCTGGTCCCGGCGTCGCGAGTGGTCCTCGCGGTCGAGGTGGTGTCGCCGCACTCGCGCTACACGGACCGCCGGTGCAAGCGCCTCGACTACGCCGAGGCGGGCATCCCGTTCTACTGGCTGGTCGACCTGACCGCGCCGGTGTCGCTGACCGCGTTGCGCCTCACCCCGGAGCGTTCGTACGAGGAGGCGCCCCCGGCCGTCGAGGTGTTCGAGGCGCGCGACCCGTTCCCGTTACGACTGCACCTGGACCGGCTCAGCGGCTGAGCACGCGCTGGAACCGTTCCACCCAGGCCTGGTCGCCGGTCTCGAACTCCGCGATCCGGTCGGGCACCGGCGCCTTCGTGAGCACGGGCAGATACCCGTCCTGCGGCAGCAGCGAATCCGAGGTGACGTCGCCGTCCAGCAACTGCAGCGTGGCCAGCCCGCACGCGTAGTCGAGCTCCGGCAACGCGGCGGCGAGCGCGACCCCGGCCGCCATCCCGACGGACGTCTCCAACGCCGACGACACCACGCACGGCAACCCGCACGCCTCGGCGACCTCGAGAGCCCTCCGCACCCCGCCGAGCGGCGCCACCTTGATCACCGCGATGTCCGCTGCCCCCGCCACGGCGACCTTCACCGGGTCCTCGGCCTTGCGGATCGACTCGTCCGCGGCGATCGGCACGGTCACCTTCCGGCGCACGGCGGCCAGTTCGTCCAACGTGTGACACGGCTGTTCCACGTACTGAAGCCCACCGGCGGCCCTGTCCATCGCCCTGATGGCCGTGACAGCCGTGTCGACGTCCCACATCATGTTCGCGTCGACCCGGACGAACCCGTTGGGCCCCAGCGCATCCCGCACGGCCTCAAGCCGCGCGCAGTCCTCTTCGAGCGTCGACTCGGCCACCTTCACCTTGGCCGTCGAACACCCGGACCCGCTGACGATCTCGTGGGCCCGCTCCGGACCGACCACGGGCACGGTGCAGTTGACCGGAACGCGGTCCCTGACCGGCTCCGGCCACCCGACGTTCGCGGCCTCCACCGCACAGGCCAGCCAGGCCTGCGCCTCCTCGTCGCCGTACTCCTCGAACGGGCAGAACTCGCCCCACCCGGCCGGACCTTCGAACAGCAGCCCGGTCCGCGCGGTGATGCCGCGGAACCGGGTGCGCATCGGAATGGAGTAGACGTGCACGCCCCGATTCAAGCGCACCGCTGGAACTCCAGCGAATGCCCACCCCCGCGCAGGTTGACCGTCCCCACCGGCTGCAGGGCCAGCAACGTGCACACGATCTGCTGCACAGCGGCCGCGCTGAGCTGCGACACGTCACTGGCGACGGTGACGTCCAACCCGTTGCCGACGCGGTCGACCGTCGCGGGCGCGGCGTCGAACGGCACCTCACTGGTGAGCCCGCGCGCCTGCTCGTCCGCGCTCGGCCCCTGGGCGAGCAACGCCACGACGTCCCGCCCGCTCAGACTGCCCTGGGGGCGCGGCACCGGCACGACCTGGCCGCCGAGGAGCCAGAAGAGCGAGGGCGAGGTGTTCTCGACGGGCCCGCTGGGGGCTTCGAGGCCGGGGATCGGGTCGGTCGGGCGGATGCCGCACGCCGTGAGCACGGCCAGCACGAGCGCCACGACCCCCACAGCCCGCCCGAGCCACACCACGCGCTCGACCCGAGCCGCCTGCGCAGGCGGGACGGCCCGCCCAGACCTGGCTCGCTGCCCAAGCCGGACCGCCTGCCGGAGTCCGGCTGCCTGCCCAAGCCCGACCGCCTCCCCAGGCCTGGCTCGCCGCCCGAGCCGAGCCAGCCGCCCGAACCCGACCGCTTGCTCGACTCCGGCCTCTTGCTCGAGTCCGGCCTCTTGCACGACTCCGGCCTCTTGCACGACTCCGGCCTGCTGTTCGAACCGAGCCGCGTGCCCAAGCTCGGCCACCTGCCCGAACCTGACCACCCGCCGGGGCCGGGCCTGCTGCCTGCGCCCGGCCTCTTTCCCACGCCCGACCGCCTGTCCCAGTCCATTCACCTGCCCAGGTCCGCCGCGCCGCCCGAACCGGGCCATCCGCCCAAGCTCGCGCAGGCGTCCCCTCCAGGGGGTCCCCCTGAATTCATCCTCCCAGCCACCACCGACAGTCCCCGGCTTCACTCCTCACCACCCAGCGGCAGCCGCAGCGTGAACAACGCCCCGCCTCCAGGCCGGTTCGCCGCCGTCAGCGTCCCCCCGTGCAGCCGCGCGTTCTCCCACGCGATCGCGAGTCCCAGCCCCGACCCCTCCGACCGGCCGCGAGCCGAGTCCGCCTTGTAGAACCGCGCGAACACGTGCGGCAGCACCTCCTCCGGCAGCCCGGGCCCGGCGTCCGCCACGTGGATCACCAGCGACGACCCCGCCACCGACAGCACCAGCGACACCGGTGGCGCGCCGTGCCGAAGGGCGTTGCCGACCAGATTCGCCACGATCACGTCGAGCCGGCGCGGGTCCAGCCGCGCCCGCACGCCGTCCGGCAGGGTCGCGGTGACGTCGGAGAACCCGCGCATCCGCAGGCACGTCCGCACCACCTCGGCCACGTCGACGTCGTCCAGCGCGAGCGCAGCCGTGCCGGAGTCGAAGCGGGTGACCTCGATCAGGTCGTTGACCAGGCGCGTCAGGTTCAGCGTCTCGCGGTTCACCAGGCGGGCGGCCTGGCCCGCGACGCCCGGCAGCGAGGCGGTCTCGGCGTCCAGGACGTCGGTCACGGCCGTCATCGCGGCCAGCGGGGTGCGCAGTTCGTGCGACACGTCCGCCACGAACCGGCGCGCGTCCGCCTCCATCCTGGTCAGCTCGCCGACGTGGTGCTCGAGGGCAGAGGCCGTGGTGTTGAAGGTCGACGCGACCAACGCCAGTTCGTCCCGCCCGCGCACCGGCACCCGCGCGGTCAGGTCGCCCTGGCCGAGCTTCCACGCGGCCAGTTGCAACTCGCGGACAGGCCGCAACACACCCCGCGCGGCCAGAAAACCCAGGCCCAGAGCCAGCAAGAGCACCGCTGAGCCGATCAGCCACGCGTTGCGGGCCAGTTCGTCGACGACCTGGATCTCCGACGTGAACGGCCGCAGCACGTACACCTCGGCGCCGGACGCCCGCGACGAACCGTCCGCCGCCACCCGCAGCTGCATGCCCACCACGAGCCACACTCCGTCGCCGTAGGACACGCGCTGCCAGCCGACGCGTCCGGACGACACGAGCGAACGCAGCTCGGCGGTGATCACCGACGGGTCCATGCCGCCGGCGGAGATGCCGTCGCCGTAAGCGATCGCGGAACCCTCGCGGCCCGACACGCGGCCGGCGATGCGTTCCAGGGCGGCGTGGTCGAACGCCCGCGCGGGCAGCGGGTAGAGCTGCTCGACGCGGTTCGTGGTCTCGATGACGGCGTTGTCCTGGGCGCGTTGCACGATCGCGTCGCGGGCGCGCACGTACCCCGCGCCGGCGACGGCCGCGGCCGTCACGATGGTCAGCAGGCCCATCGCCAGCAGCAGCCGCAGGCGGAGCGTCACAGCGGTCCGAAGCGGTAGCCGAAGCCCCGCACGGTCTGGACGTACACGGGCGCCGCAGGGTCGTCCTCGATCTTCGAGCGCAGCCGCTGCACGCACGCGTCCACCAGCCGCGAGTCACCGAGATAACCCTGGTCCCACACCGAACCCAGCAGTTGCTGCCGCGACATCACGCGGCCCGGTGACGACGAGAGTTCCAGCAGCAGGCGCAGTTCCGTGGGCGCGAGCGAGACCGGCCGGCCGAAGCGCGTCACCACGAGGCCGTCGCGGTCGATCGTGAGGTCGCCGTGGCGTTCGGCCACGACCTCGGCGACCGGGGCGGCGGACGAGCGGCGCAGCACCGCGCGGATGCGGGCCTCCAGCACGCGGGCCTGGGCCGGCTTGACCACGTAGTCGTCGGCGCCCGCCTCCAGGCCCGCGACCACGTCGATGTCGTCGTTGCGCGCCGTCAGCATGATGATCGGCAGGTCACCGGTGGCGCGGATGCGGCGGCACACCTCGAACCCGTCCACGCCCGGCAGCATCAGGTCCAGCACCACGACGTCGGGCGTGACGCTGCTCAACAGGTCGAGGCCCTCCTCGCCGGTGGGCACCGCGTCCACGGTGTGGCCCTGGTAGGTCAGGGCGAGCGACAGTCCCTCGCGGACCGCCTCGTCGTCCTCGATCAGCAGTACGCGCGGCATGCCCTCCAGCTTTCCGGACGGGTCTCATGGGGACGTTCTTGCGACGTCATCGTTGCGTAACGACCTCCCGTGCGCAGTTGTTGCCCGGCCATCACGCCGTGCGGACACGCATCCGACAGCCTCTGCGACATGCGAAAATCCCTGTTGACGACGATCTTCGCGGTGGCTGCGGTGATCACCGCCGGCACCCCGGCGCACGCCATCAGGGGAGGCGACGAGGCCCCGCAGGCCTACCGCTTCTCCGGCTCCCTGCAACGTCCCGACTCGCCCCGCCCGGACGGCCACACGTGCGGTGTCACGCTGGTCGCGCCGCAGTGGGCGGTCACGGCGGGTCACTGCACCCGCAACAACCCGAGCCTCGCCCAGGTCGGCAGGCCGAAGGACTGGTCGGTGCGGCTCGGCACGCTCGACGCGGGCAGCGGCGGCGAGGTGATCGCGGTCGAACGCTTCATCACCTACTCACCGCACCCGGTCCAGGACGGCGACATCGGCCTGCTGAAGCTGAAGCGACCGGCGAAGACGGAGCCCGTGGCGTTGCCGGACGCGAGGCCCGCCGACGGCACGCGGGCGCGCATCCTCGGCTGGGGCATGACGTGCGACCGCCGCGTCCCCGAGTGCTACCCGCAGAAGCTGCGCGAGGCCGACACGGTCATCCAGCCCGCGTCCGCCTGCGACGGCATCCACGCCGACCGTGAGCTGTGCATCGGCGCGCTGGACGGCAGCGTCGCCGCCACCAACATGGACTCCGGCGGCCCCGCACTCGTCCGCGACGGCGCCCGCTGGGTGATGGCGGGCCTGGTCAGCGGTTCGGGTGGCGACGACCGGCCCGTCATGTACACCGACGTGCACCACTTCAAGGGGTGGGTCGCCGACGTCGTCACCGGCCGCCTGAACCCGCCGGACACCCCGGTGCCGAACCTCGAAGGCGCCGCATCGCTCGGTGGCGTCTGCTCGGGTTCGGTCGTCCGGACCTCGAAGACCAGGGAGGACGACCCCGCGCTGCTGCTCACCAACGGCCACTGCGTCCCCGAACGCCCCGCACCGGGCGAGACCCTGCGGAACGTGCCGCTGGAGATCCCCGTGACCATCGGCGACCGCCAGGGCTACCCGCAGGCCGAGGTGAAGACGACGCACCTGCTGCGCGCGTCCATGTCCGGCACCGACACCGCGCTCTTCCAGCTCGACCGGACCTACGCGCAGCTCAGGGCCGCGCGCGTGAAGGTCTTCACGCTCGCGGACCGGTCCGCACGGCCCGGCGAGCGCGTCGACGTCATCTCGGCGGGCAACGGCAACCGCTTCCAGTGCACGATCGAGGCTGTTGTCCCGCATCTGCGCGAAGAGGGCTACACGCAGGACAACGCCTATCGCTACAACCCCGAGTGCACGCCGTCGCACGGTGGTTCCGGTGCGCCGATCGTGCTGCGGGACGGCGTCACCGTCGTCGGAGTGCACAGCACCGGCAACGACAGCGGTGAGCAGTGCACGGCCGACAACCCCTGCGAGGTCGCAGCGGACGGCTCGGTGACCGTGCGCCAAGGCGCCCGCTACGGCCAGCAGGTCAAGCACCTAGCCTCTTGCGCACCAGTGCGGACGCCTGATCGACCACGACCACCAGCACCACGAGGATGTGCGTGACCATCTCGTCGAACCGGACCAGCTTGATCGACTGGTTGACGAGGAACCCGATGCCGCCCGCGCCGACCGGGCCGAGGACGAGCGACGACCGCACGTTCACGTCCAGCCGGTAGAGCAGGAGTCCCGCCGGCGACGGCAACACGGTCGGGAGCACCGCGTGCAGCGCGACCTGCGGACCGGAAGCACCGGTCACCCGCACCGCGTCGCGCGGCCCGCGGTCGCTCTCGTCCATCGCCTCGGCCCAGAGCCTGCCCATGACGCCGGTGTTGTGGAACACCAGCGCCGGCACGCCCGCGAACGGCCCGAGCCCCACCGCCGTCACGAAGATCAACGCGAACACCACGTCCGGCACCGCCCGCAGGAACGACAGCGCCGCGCGTGCCGACTGCTGCGCCCACGCGGCGGAAGTCGTTGCCCTGGAAGCGAGAAGTGCCAGTGCGAGCGCGAACGGGATGGAGAACGTGGTGCCCGGCAGTCCGATGTGGAGCGTGATCACGGCTGCCTCCGAGGACTTCCCGAGCATCGAGAACTCCTCGAGATCGCTTTGGGAGCACCACTTCCGCGGGAACACCCTTGCGCGTCCGGAGTGGACGGACGGCCCGTCGAGTGCTCGGACGACCGCTACCGGACCGACCTGGTGAGCTTTTCGATCGAGAACTCCCAGCAGGCGCACCCGGCCCTGCTGCGGGACTGGAGGGCTACGCCGCCGACCCCGATCCCCGGCGTGCCGGAGACGTTGGCACAGCTGCGGAACAGCGGCATCAAGGTCGCGCTCACCACCGGCTTCGACCGCTCGGTCGGGGACGGCCTGCTCGCCGTCCCCGGCTGGGGGGACGAGCTCGACGCCGTCGTCTGCGTGGACGACGTGCGGGCGGGCCGCCCGGCGCCGTTCATGATCCACCGGGCGATGGAGTTGACCGGCGTCCGGAACGTCTGCAGGGTGCTCACCGCCGGGGACACCGTCCGCGACCTGGAGGCGGGCACGAACGCCGGGGCGGGGTTCGTCGTCGGCGTGCTGAGCGGCAGCCAGACCGAGCAGGAACTGAGCACCGCCGACCACACGCACCTGCTCGGCAGCGTCGCGGAGATCCCGGCGCTAGTCCAGAGCGGCGGTGTGGCGCAGCTGCTCCGGTGACGGCGAGGTGACCAGCACGCGCAGGGCGTCGGCGAACTGGTCGAAGCGCCGGTCGAACTCGGCCAGCTCGCGGGACGGTTCCGCGACCAGGGCGGCACGGCCGGCGCGTCCCACCGAGGTCGCCAGGGCGTCGCGCACGGGCTGAGCCCGCCGCAACGCCACGAGCAACGTCCACAGCCGTTGCTCGACCAGCGCCACCTGCACCGGGTCACCGGTCACGGCCAGGAAGTCGGACCGCACGGCCGTGGCCCGGCGGCGCTGCACGGGGCAGGTGAAGTCGGAGGACCGGACGACCTGGGAGGCAGGTGCGGACGAAGCCAGCGACTCCTCCGACCGGAAACGGCGCGACGGCACCGTTCCGGCCGGGTCCCACATCCACCAGCCGGTCATCCGACCAGGTCGTCCGCGTCGACGATCTTGTACGCGTAGCCCTGCTCGGCCAGGAAGCGCTGGCGGTGCGCCGCGTAGTCGGTGTCGAGGGTGTCCCGCGCGACCACCGAGTAGAAGTGCGCCTGCCGGCCGTCGCCCTTGGGACGCAGGATGCGGCCGAGGCGCTGGGCCTCCTCCTGGCGCGAGCCGAACGTGCCGGACACCTGGATCGCGACGGACGCCTCGGGCAGGTCGATCGAGAAGTTCGCGACCTTCGAGACCACCAGCGTGCGGATCTCACCGCGGCGGAACTGGTCGAACAGCTCCTCGCGCTCCTTGTTGCGGGTCGACCCCTTGATCACCGGTGCCCCCAGTTCCTCGCCCAGTTCGTCGAGCTGGTCCAGGTAAGCACCGATCACGAGGGTCGGCTCGTCGGGACGCTGGTCGATGATCCGCCGCACCACCGGGATCTTGGTCCGGGCGGTCGAGCAGAGCTTGTAGCGCTCCTCGGGCTCGGCCGTCGCGTACTGCAGGCGCTCGTTGTCCGTCAGCGTCACGCGGACCTCGGTGCACTCGGCGGGCGCGATCCAGCCCTGCGCCTCGATGTCGCGCCACGGCACGTCGTACCGCTTCGGCCCGATCAACGAGAAGACGTCGCCTTCCTGACCGTCCTCGCGCACCAGGGTCGCCGTGAGCCCCAGCCGGCGGCGTGACTGCAGGTCGGCGGTCATCCGGAACACCGGCGCGGGCAGCAGGTGGACCTCGTCGTAGACGATCAGGCCCCAGTCGCGCGAGTCGAACAGCTCCAGGTGCTTGTACTCGCCCTTCGACTTGCGGGTGATCACCTGGTAGGTCGCGATCGTGACCGGCCGGATCTCCTTGCGCTCACCCGAGTACTCGCCGATCTCGTCCTCGGTGAGCGACGTGCGGGCGATCAGCTCGCGCTTCCACTGCCGTCCGGCCACCGTGTTGGTGACGAGGATCAGCGTGGTCGCCTGCGCCTCGGCCATCGCCGCCGCGCCGACCAGCGTCTTGCCCGCGCCGCACGGCAGCACGACGACGCCGGAGCCGCCCGCCCAGAACGCCTGGGCGGCGAGGCGCTGGTAGTCGCGCAGCTTCCAGCCGTTCTCCTCGAGCTCGATCGGGTGCGCCTCGCCGTCGACGTACCCGGCGTGGTCCTCGGCCGGCCAGCCGACCTTGAGCAGCAGCTGCTTGAGGCGGCCGCGTTCGCTCGGGTGCACGATGACCGTGTCGTCGTCGATGCGGGCGCCGAACATCGGCGCGACCTTCTTGTTGCGCAGGACCTCTTCGAGGACCGCGCGGTCGTTGGAGTGCAGCACCAGCCCGTGGGCGGGGTTGTTGGTGAGCACGAGCCGGCCGAACCGGCTCATCGTGTCGACCACGTCCACCAGCAGCGGCTGCGGCACCGGGTAGCGGCTGAACCGCACCAGGGCGTCCACCACCTGCTCGGCGTCGTGCCCGGCCGCGCGCGCGTTCCACAGCGCCAGCGGCGTCACGCGGTACGTGTGGACGTGCTCGGGAGCCCGCTCCAGCTCGGCGAACGGCGCGATGGACGTGCGCGCGTCGTCGGCGAGCGGGTGGTCGACCTCGAGCAGCAGCGTCTTGTCCGACTGGACGATCAAAGGGCCATCGGTCACGCCGACAAGTCTCCCTGACGACGCCAAATGCGTTCGACCTGCGTCAATTGGCGACGACAAGTGTGAGGCGACACACGAAGCCCACACGCGGTGTCGTACGTTCTCGCCCATGAGCACCGAGTCGACTGATCCCGTCGAGCCTTCGGCCGTGGTGAACCCCGCGGAGGAGCCCGAGACCGACGAGTCGCCCAAGAAGAACAGCTGGCTGAAGTTCGCCATCGTCGGCGTGCTGGCGATCGTGCTGGTCGGCGGTGGCGTGTGGGCGCTGACGGCGCTCAACACCACCGGGGTCGGCGACTGCGTGAGCGCCTCGCCGAAGGACGTGGACAAGCCGGACGGTGACTGGAACATCTCCTCGGAGGGCTGCGACAGCACCTCGGCCACGCACCGCGTCGCCTCGGTGCTGAACAACGCCGAGGACCCCTGCCCGGCCGAGGGCATCTACGAGCCGGTGAAGGACGGCAGCAGGACGATGTGCCTGATGCCGAACCTCGCCGAGGGCAACTGCTACACCTCGGGTGACGACGGCGCCTTCAAGAAGGAAGCCTGCACGACCGAGTCCCCGGTCAAGATCGTGAAGAAGGTCGACGGCCTGCCCGAGGAGGGCACCGTGTGCCCCGAGGGCTCGAGCGAGCTGCGGTTCAGCGAGCCCGCCTCCGTCTACTGCATGGGTGTCCACGAAGGCTCCTGATCGGGTGAACCCGGTTGAGTTCGACCCCGTATGACGCCGATACCCAGGCCATGAAGAAGGTCGGCCTGGGTATCGCTGTTGTTTTCGCGTTCGTCCTCATCGGCGGGTTCGTGGTGAGCCAGCTCGGCGACGTGGCGAAGGCGGCGCGCGCGGGCGACTGCGCGCGGATCTCCGGCGCGCTCGACAACCCGACCTACGAGGCGCTCGACTGCGGGTCCGAGCAGGCGAACGTCAAGATCGCCAAGGTCCTGCAGTGGAACGAGAAGACCTGCCCGTCCGGCGGCATGGACTACTCGACGTACACCGGTGACGCCACGCTGTGCCTGATGCCGAACTTCGTCGAGGGCGCCTGCTACGGCCAGAGCGCCGAGACCGGCATCGCCAAGGTCGACTGCGCCACCAAGGACTCGGTGAAGGTGGCCAAGGTCGTCTCCGGCAAGGCCGACGGCGCCGCCTGCGGTGACCAGCGCGCGGCCGTCTTCCCGGAGCCCGCCGTCACGTTCTGCCTGGAGCGCGGCGACCAGCGGCAGTGATCTTGCCGGATTCCGCACCACAGCCCCGCGGCGACGTGGAACGCTTCCCGGCGTGATGATCGAAGAGCCGCCCGCGCCCAGGAAGAGCCTGGCCAGGCGAGTGCTGACCTACGCCCTCACGGTGCTCGTGGCGGCGGTCGCGATCTACGGCGTCTCCGAGTTCCTCACCCCGGTCCAGACGCCGAAGGCCGGCGACTGCGCGGACGTCACCGGCTACTCCAACGAGCCGGACTTCGATGCCGTGAGCTGCGGTTCCTCCAGCGCGAACTACGTCGTCACCGGCGTCGTCGCCAGGTCGGAGGGATGTCAGAACGCCTACGGCGACATGGTCACCCGACGCGCGCAAGATCCGTCGATCCGCATCTGCCTCGCCCCGCTGTGGGAGCAGGGCGCCTGCTACCCGACGGCGTTCTCCCGCATGGAGCTCACGACCGTCGACTGCGGCGAGGGCGCGTTCCGGGTGAACCGGGTCAGCCGGGACGTGCCGGCGCCGTCCTGCGCCGTCTACGAGAAGCGCTACAGCTACCCCGAGGTCGGCCTGACCTACTGCACCCAAGCCGTCTAGGCCCTGTCCTGCAGGTCTGTCAGGTGGCAGGCGCGGGTGAGCGAGCCGGAGGCGGTGCCGCCACGATGTCCTCATACCGGAGGTATTCGGGCGTCGTGGCGGTGCCGCCTCCGGGGCCCTCAGCCGCCACTGCCGCCCGACGGACCTGCAGGACAGGGCCTAGGTGATCCAAGCCGCCGTAACGTTTCCGTAAAGCGCGAGCGGTCCGCAGCCGCGCGTGGCACGCTCTGCTCCGGCCGTGTCGGGGGACATGGGCCGTCTGGGGTAATCCCGACTTCGACCTGACGAGACCGGAGGCGCATCCCAGCGCTCCGGTCTTCGCGGTCTTTCGCGCGACCCGTCCGAGAGGAATCCAGTGACCGACCCCCAGTACCCCCAGCAGCAGCCTGGGCCTTACGGCCCACCTCCCGGAGGTCAGCCGCAACAGCCGTACGGCCAGCCGAACCCGTACGGAACGCCGCCCCAGGGCTACCCCGCGCAGCCCGGTCAGCCGGGTGACCCGTACGCCCAGCAGCCCTACCCGGGCCAGCCGGGACAGCCCGGTCAGCCGGGTGACCCCTACGCCCAGCAGCCCTACGCGGGCCAGCCGGGCCAGCCGGGACAACCGGGCCAGCCCGGCCCGTACGGACCGCCGCCGCCCGGGATGCCCGGCCAGCCCATGCCCTACGGCGCGCCCGTGCCGCCGAAGAAGAGCAAGGCCGGCAAGGTCATCGGCGCGATCCTCAGCTTCGTCCTGATCGCCGGCGTCGTCATCGTGGTGAAGATGCTGGTCAGCGGCGGTCTGAGTGGCCTCACCGAGCCGTCGGCCAAGCCCGGCGACTGCGCGAGCGTCACCGGCACGACCTTCAGCCCGAAGTACAAGAAGGTCGACTGCTCCTCGCCCGAGGCGAACTACTTCATCGCCAAGGCCATGAAGTCCAC
Source organism: Lentzea sp. NBRC 102530 (assembly GCF_030269365.1). Lineage (GTDB taxonomy): Bacteria > Actinomycetota > Actinomycetes > Mycobacteriales > Pseudonocardiaceae > Lentzea. The sequence continues at coordinate 211,734 of NZ_BSTF01000011.1, read as the reverse complement.
GTCGGAGTCGTGCCCGAGTGACGAGTACGCCGAGTACACCGAGTCCGGCAGGCGCACCTCGTCGCTCAAGCTCTGCCTCGTCGAGAAGCTCGAAGAGGGCAAGTGCTACGAGGAAGAGCTCGTGAAGATGAACATGGAGGGCATGAAGCCCGTCGACTGTTCGAAGGGCGGTAACGAGTTCGCCGTCCAGAAGGTCTTCAAGATCGAGAAGGTCGTGCGCGAGGGGAACGCCCAGTGCGCCGCCGGCAACCCGATTTCGTACGCGGAACCGGCGCCGGGCATCACTTACTGCGTAACGGCGCTCGGCGGACAGTGATCGAACGAGAAATGGCGGGCCGGAAAACCGGCCCGCCAATTCTCATGCCCGAAAGCAACTAATTCGTCGTGCCGGGCGGTAGCAGCTGCTGCACGTCGAGACGCCCGGACAGCACGTCCTCGGTGTCCATCATGTCGGCGACGCGCTGGAGCCGGATCGGGTTCAGCGACAGCGGGAACGTGCCCACGGACACGAGGGCCGCGGTCGGCGCGTCCACGTCGGCGTAGCTGGTCAGCGAGTCCTGCACGGCGAGCTTGTTGCTCTGCGCGCGCTGCTGCGCCTGGCGCAGCACGTCCCGGAACAGCTTCATCGTCTTCGGGTTCTCCTCGGCGAACTTCTTCGACGAGGCGTACCCGGACATCGGGAAGTCGAGTGTCGGGCCGCGCGCGGTGTCCGTGACGATCTTCGCGCCGATCTTGCGCTGCGCCTTCGTGATGAACGGTTCGATCATGAAGGCCGCGTCCACACTGCCGCCGATCAGCGCGGCTTCCATGTCCGCGAACGGCATGTTGGTGAACTTGATCTTCTGCTTCTCGACCGCGGCGGTGTCCAGCACGGCACGCGTGGTGAGCGCGCCGATGTCGGTCTCGCTGTTCACGGCGATGCGCGGCGCGTCCTTCTTGCCGGGATCGTCGTAGTCCGAGTCGGACTTCGCGACCAGCGCCATCGAGTTCGGGCCGGCCTGGTAGGCCTCGCCCTGCAGCTGGAGCTCGGTGCCCTCGGCGACCGCGCGGAAGATGCTGACGTGCGTCGCCCACGTGAGGTCGAGCGTCGTGCCCAGCTGCTTGATGGCTTCTTGCTCGCTGGGCTGCGTGACCAGGTTGACCTGGAGTCCGGCCTTCTCGAACAGCTTCTCGGTCAGCGCGATCCGCAACGGGGCCACGTCGACGACCGGCAGCACGCCGATGCGCAGGACGTTGCGTTCGATGTCCGCGTTCGCGCCGTCGGAGGAACCTCCGAACAGGCCGCAGCTCGCGGTCAGAACACACGTGGTGAGCACTGCGACAAGCCGCAGAGCTTTGGCTCGGGTAGCCATGGCACCTCTCGCCGGTAGGCCTTGGGTAGCTTCGATTTGATCAGTGAGTGTCGCCACAGACCAGGGCGTCCGCAGTCCGAACTGCGCGTTCGGACGGACATGGGGTGTGCCGACAACCGGGGATGTTAACCACCTGAACGTATGAAACGACACCCCATCTCGATACGGTGAGTGCTTCTGGAGACTTCCCCAACACAGGGGGTGCCCATTACCCTTCCGGCTCGGGTGGCACAGGTTGTAGTAGACCGACGTGTCTTCAGACGGGGTAGGGCGCCTCACCGGGCGAACGACCTCTGTGCTGCAATTCGGCCCGTTTGACGAGTCCATGCTCGGTCCTGGGGAGAGACCGGGACACTGCTGCTGGAAGAGGAAGCCCAGAGTGGCCCGACGTGAGAGAGGTCCCAGCCAGTTTGGCGTGGGTGACACCACACGCTCCGAAAGGCCCGAATCGGGTGACGGACTGGCTGCGCTGGGTAACGGACCGATGGACGTGACACCGGACCCGGTGAAGCACGACACCGGTTCCGCACCCGGTTCAGGATCTGCCCGATCCGCGGGATGGCGCCTGCGCAACTGGCGGCTGCGCACGAAGCTGCTCGCCGTTCTGCTCATCCCGACGGTCTGTGCGCTCGCCCTGGGTGGTCTGCGCGTGCGCACCGACCTCCAGGCCGCGACGGAGTTCAACAACCTCGCGAACCAGATCCGCCTCGAGACCGCCGTCGCGGACCTGGTGCAGCAGCTGCAGCGCGAACGCGACCTGTCGGTCAGCTACGTCGCGTCGAACAAGAGGGTCGACAGGGTCGTCCTCGAACGCCAGCTGCGCCGCGTGAACGACACCACCGAGGCGTTCAGCAACCGCATCGCCGAGCTCAGCTCCGACCTGAACTCGACGGCCGTCGAGCGCTTCCAGGTCGCCGCCAAGCAGCTCGACCGCCTCAACAGCCTCCGCAACTCGGTGCGGGACACGCAGTACCCCGCCGAGGCCGTCCAGCGGACCTACTCGGAGTCCATCGAGACGCTCATCAACCTCGGTGAGCAGACGATCGCCGAGATCAGCGACCCGGAACTGGTGCGACTGCACCTCACCACGAACGCCATCGCGCGCATCAAGGAGCAGGAGTCGCTCAAGCGGGCGATCCTCCTGGACGTCTTCCAGCGCAAGGCGTTCACGCCGTCCCAGCTGCGTTCCCTGCAGGCGGCGGACGCCGAACTCGGCGCGGCCCGCAACGACTTCCGCAAGTCCGCGACGCCCGAACAGGCCAAGATCTACGACGACACCGTCACCGGCCTGATCGTCGACAACGCGAACGACATGCAGGAATCGGCGATCAACGCGCAGGCCGGCCAGAAGGCCTTCACGCAGGTCACGCCCGAGAAGTGGGACATCGCGGCCACGCTGACGGTCAACCTGACGCGCGACGTCGAGAACCTGCTCGTCGAGCAGCTGCAGACCAAGACCGACCAACTGGCCGCGGACACCCGCACCAGGGCGTACGTCGAGTCCGGCCTCGTCCTCGCGATCCTCGCGCTCGCGTTGCTGATGGCGCTGTTCGTCGCCCGCTCGATCCTGAACCCGCTGCGCACGCTGCGCCGCACCGCCCTCGACGTCGCCGACCACGGACTCCCCGACGCGGTCGAGCGCATCCTCGCGGACCCGAACCCGGAGGACGCGGCCAAGACCGCCGTCGAGCCGGTGCCGGTGCACACGCGGGAAGAGGTCGGCCAAGTGGCGCGCGCGTTCGACGCGGTGCACGGTGAAGCGGTGCGACTGGCCGCCCAGCAGGCCCTCCTGCGTGACAACGTCAACGCGATGTTCGTCAACCTGTCCCGTCGCTCTCAGGCCCTGGTCGAGCGCCAGCTGAACCTGATCGACCGGCTGGAGCAGGACGAGCAGGACCCGGACCAGCTGGCCTCGCTGTTCGAGCTCGACCACCTCGCGACCCGCATGCGCCGCAACTCGGAGAACCTCCTGGTCCTCTCGGGTACGGACCTCTCGCGTCGCCTGACCCGGCCCGTCCCGGCCGCCGAGGTCCTCGGCGCCGCGGTCTCCGAGGTCGAGCAGTACGCCCGCGTGCAGGTCGGCCAGACTCCGGACCTCACCGTCCAGGGTCGCGCGGTCAACGACCTCGTGCACCTCATCGCCGAGCTGCTGGACAACGCCACGGCGTTCTCCGACCCGGTCACCAAGGTCACCGTTCGCACGGCCAAGACCCGCAAGGGCGAGCTGGCGATCGAGATCCAGGACCGCGGCGTGGGCATGGGCGACCAGGAGATCATCGACGCCAACGAGCGCCTGGCCGACCCGCCGGACGTCGACGTCGCCGTCTCCCGCCGGATGGGCCTGTACGTGGTCGCGCGGCTCGCCAAGCGCCACGACATCAAGGTCCGCCTGCGCGGCAACGAGGACATCGAGGGCGGCACGACGGCACTGGTGATCGTGCCGGAGACGCTCATCGCGATCCCCGGCCAGGCACCGACCTCGACGCCGCCGTCCGGTTCCGGTGGGCTGGCGTCCGCGTTCGGCATGTCGCCGACCGCGTCCTCGCCCTCGATGCCGCCCGTGTCGATGCCGATGGCACCGGCCGAGCACACGACGGAGATCGGCACCACGGCGACGAGGGCCAGCGGCATCGCCGGCGCGTTCGGCGGTTCGACCGGCATGCAGCCGCGCATCGACGAGTCGAGCCCGAGCAACCCCGGCATCCCGGTCAGCTTCGTCCCGAGCGGCATCACCGACACCGGTGCGGGCGCGACGGCGATCCCGGTCTACCAGGACCCGCCGCCGGTCGAGGACGTGACGCCGTCCGAGCGGTGGCGCCGCGACCAGCTCTCCGCGGTGGAGCCCGAGGGGTCGTTCGGAGAGCCCACGCTCTTCACGGCCTACGAGGACCGCAACGAAGAGGCCGGCGAGATCTCCTTCGAGCCCGGCTACGAGACCACGCAGTTCGTCCCGATCCCGCCGATCGACGACGACCGCTCCTCGACCAACGGCGTGTCGCACGCCTCGGCCGACGAGGGCCGCCTCGACATCGGGATGGGTCACCGCAACGGCTCGTCGAGCAAGAAGGTCGAACACGACCTGGACGCCCCGACCGAACGCCTCCCGATCTACGAGGCCGTCCTGTCGCAGTGGTTCCAGGCCGTGGGCAGCGAGACGTCCGCTTCGGCCGCTCAGCCGGTCCCCGCGAACGCGGAGGACGACGCGCCGGCCACCACCAACGGGCACGTCGAGTCGAGGCTCGGCGGGACCGACAAGGGTTCGGTCGAGTACATCGACGAGCCGCCGACGACCCCTCCGCTGTCGGACGGGCCGGAACCGGAGCTCCCGACCCGAACCCGCAAGCCTGTCCCGGCGGTGGCACCCACCACCACGTCGGCCGCTGGTCTTCCCGTGCGCACGCCGCGCTCGAAGATCCAGCCGGCGGCCGAGGAAGTACCCGCACCCGCCGAGCAGGAGCGAGTTGTGGAACCGGAGCCCGTTGTGGAGGAGACTCCAGCGGCGGCATCCACTTCCGAGTCGGCCTGGCAATCGCCAGCCGATGAGGGATGGCACGCGGCTCAGGCGTTGTTGAACAAGACGCCGGAGACGAAGACCACGGCAGGATTGCCGAAACGGACACCGAAGGCTCAGCTCGTGCCAGGATCTGCTGCACCCAAGCCGCAGTCCCTGACATCGACAGCGCAGCGCCCGCCGCTGCCGCCCCGCACCGCCGACGCGGTGCGCGGACGGATGTCGAGCCTGCAGAGTGGTGTCAAGCGAGGCCGGCACGCATTGATCGAGGCATACGCTGGTGACCAGTCGAGCCGGCAGAACGAGGAGCAGGAGTGACGACCGCAGCGCAGCCAGGCAGCTTTGGTTGGCTTATCACCGACTTCGTGCGGAGGGTGCCCGGTGTGGCACATTCCGTTGTGGTGTCCGCGGACGGGCTGTTGCTCGCCGGTTCCCAGGGCTTGCCCAGGGACCGCGCAGAACAGCTTTCCGCGGTCGCGTCCGGACTGGTCAGCCTCACCCAGGGTGCTGCCCGCTGCTTCGAGGCAGGCGGGGTCAACCAGACGGTCGTCGAGATGGAGCGGGGTTACCTGTTCCTCATGTCGATCAGTGACGGCTCTTGTCTTGCCGTTCTGGCGGCACCCAACTGCGACATCGGCCTCGTGGCCTACGAGATGACGCTGTTGGTGGAGAGAGTCGGTCAACAACTCACCCCTGAGCTGCGCGCGCAGCTTCAGGGCGTGGTCCGTCGCTAGACCTCATCTGAAGTTCAGGGGTGAGAACAAATGGCTGGTAGATCTGGCGCTAGAGGCCGTGGCTTCGGTAGGAACTTCAACTACCAGGAGTGGGCTTCTGGTGGGTTCCAGTTCGAAGAGCCTGATGCGATACCCCAAGAACCAGAGGAAGCCGAGGACACCCCCCACGATGAGCGGGTTACAGGGCAAGGGCTAGGCGATATGTCTCAGCGTGAGGTGGATGACTCGTCGTCGTATCCGTACGACGACGTGCCGAACAGGTTCGACATAGACGGGTACGGCACCGGGTTGTTCGGTGGACCCGGTGCGGACCTCTTCGGCCAGCACGAGATGCCGGACGCGGTACCGGAGCAGTTGCCGTACACAACCGGTTCGCATCCGGTGTACAGCACCGGTGCGCAACCGGCGTACAGCACCGGTGCACAGCCTTCGGTGCGTCCGGAGGAGAATGCTTCTGCGGACTCGGGTTCACTGGTGCGGCCTTACACACGCACCGGTGGACGCACACGGCCCGACTACGACCTTGCTATCGAGGCGCTCATCTCCACCAGTGAGAAGGGCCTCGAACGGGATGCCGCAGTTCTTCCCGAGCACAGGTCGATCTGCGGGCTGTGTGTGGACACGCGGTCGGTGGCCGAGGTCGCGGCACTCCTACGCTTGCCACTTGGCGTCGTGCGGGTGTTGATCGGCGACATGGCAAGCATGGGTTTGGTTTTGATTCACCAGGGCGGTCTGGTCGTGGGGGACCGGCCTTCCATGGAATTCCTGGAGAGGGTGCTCAGTGGGCTTCGCAGGCTCTAGTCCCCAGGGCGCCGAGGGCGCACGGAAGCCGACGACCTCCGCCAAGATCGTGGTGGCGGGTGGCTTCGGTGTGGGCAAGACGACGTTCGTCGGCTCGGTGTCCGAGATCGTCCCGTTGACCACCGAGGCGGTGATGACCGAGGCCAGCGCGGGGGTGGACGACCTCTCCGCCACGCCCAACAAGGTCACCACGACCGTCGCGATGGACTTCGGCCGCGTGTCGCTCGACAGCGACCTGATCCTGTACCTCTTCGGTACACCGGGTCAGCACCGGTTCTGGTTCATGTGGGACGACCTGGTCCGTGGTGCCATCGGCGCCATCGTCCTGGTCGACACCCGCCGCCTGGCCGACGCGTTCGCCTCGATCGACTTCTTCGACGACCGGCAGCTGCCGTACGTCGTCGGCGTCAACTGCTTCGACGGCCTCCTGCACCACAGGCTGGAGGACGTGCGCGAAGCGCTGACGATCGACGAGTCGGTGCCGATCGTGACGTGCGACGCGCGCAACCGGCAGTCGACGAAGCAGACGCTCATCACGCTGGTGGAGCACGCGATGCGCCAGTGGATGTCCGTCCGCGCGGGCTGAACTCCTTCCGCCGGAGTTCTCGCACCGCACGACAACTGAACGAGGCGAGCGCCACCTTCGGGTGCGGCGCTCGCCTCGTCGTTGCGGTCTGACTCAGTCCGGTTCCGGTGGGTCCAAGCGGTCGTCCTTTCGCCGTGCGGCCCTGCTACCCGATGGTCAGGCCGACCCCGACGAACGCACCGATCGACACGTCACCACTGCCGAGGTCCACATCGGCTCCCGCGCCGACGCCGGCGCCGATCCCGATGTTCAGCAGACCGTCCAGCAGGCCGTGGTGGTAGTGGTGGCAGTCGTGGTGCCCGTACGACCCGATGCCGATGCCGATGCCGATCCCGGCGTCGACGTCCGCGTCGATGTCCGCGTCGACCACGAGGCCGGCGTCGACACCGACGTCCGCCACCGCGTCCGCGGTGACCGCGGCCGCCGCGGTGAGGGGAGCCTCGGCCGGAGCAGCCGCGGGCACCGGTTCGACGGTCGGCATGACCGGCTCGGCCACGACGGCGGGTGCGGCAGCGGGTGCGCGGTCCCCGTCCGCTTCGCTCACGTCGGCAGCGACATCCGTGTCAGCTACCACCGCGGCGTTCACGGCCGGTTCCACTTCCACTTCCGCGTCGACCACCGAGTCGAGTTCGATCTCGATCTCGGACTCGTAGGCGTCGACCTCCACCTCAGCGCCGACACCCGCGTCCACCTGGGCCGCGAGGCCGAGTGCGACCTGGATGCCACCGTTGCTCATGACGCTGATGCCGGGCCCGGTGTCGATCGCGACGTGGGCGCCGGCGGCGACGTCGAGCATGTCGACGTTGCCGCTCACCCCCACCGTCGCGTTGACGTTGTTGTCACCCAGGACCTGGATGATCGGGTCGGCGTTCGCGGTGCCGGTGCCGAACGGCAGGGCGAACGCCAGGGTCGTGACGGTGGCGGCGGCTCTCAAAGCCCACCGGGAGCTGACCATGTGCGAGTGACCTCCTTGGTCGGCGGACGTGTCTCGGGTACGTCCACGTCAACCGACGCTAGGTCGCGCTTCGGCCACGCAAGGGTGATCGGGAGAACCGACCGGGGGATGACCGACCGTCAGTCCTCGTCCACCAATGCGGCGGACGTGACGCGATGGAGGGGGAACCTCAGCACCTCTCCGTAGCTGTGGTCGTAGCCCTCGAGCACGCCACCCCCGACGACGTGCGGCTCGATCACGCGCTGTGCCGCCGTGCCGTGCGAGTCGACGAACCCCACGAGCACCCGCCGCCGGGCGCGTGCGGCCTGCTGGAGCAACGACAACGTCGCCGACGGGCCGGCGCCGAGATGACCCGGGACAGCCACGCGTTCACCCCGTGGTGTCGCCGCGGCGCGATCTCCGGCCCGGACCAGCCGGACGAGTTCACCCAACCGCTCGTCGGCGGGCACGGCCGGTGACGCCGGTTTTCTGGCCGTCCGCTGCCTCGGGGTGGTCCGGCGGCCACCGGGCCGCAGGTCCAGCACCTGCCCGTCCGGGCCCTCCGCGGCCGGGGCGAACCCGGCCGCGCGCAGCCCGTCCAGGACGTCGGCCAGCGGCACCGGGCTGACGATCACGGTCGGCGCGATCCGGCGCAGTTCCAGCCGGGCGGCCTCGGGGTGGGCGAGGACCTCGGTGATCAGCACCGGGTCGTCGCAGCGCAGGAACGAGCCCGCGGCGCCACCGCGCAGCCTGCCGTGGCGGCGGGCGGCGTCGTCGATCAGGTACGACAACGACTGCGGGACCGGGGTGCGCGAGCGTTGCGTGAAGAGTTCGCGCAGGTCGTCGGCGGTGCGTCCGGCGTCGAGGGCACGGCGGACGGTGGCCTCGCTGATCCGGTAGACCGTGGCGCTGCCCGCCGACTCGACGTTCGCGACCAGCGCCATCTCGTCCGCGAGGTCGGGTTCGAGCCTGCCGGGCGCGACGACGGTGAGGTCGGCCTGCACCAGCACGTGGTCGAGCGGCTCCGGCAGGGCGTCGCCGAGGGTCTTGGCGGCGTGGCCGGGGCCCTCGTCGAGCAGCACGCGGCCGGCGGCGGTGATCGCGCCCAGGGCCAGCACGCCGACGGCGGTGCCCTCCTCGACGGTCCAGCGCACGAGCTCGTCGCGCTGCCTGCCACCGCGCCTCGGCGCCCGCCAGCCGAGCAGGGCCGCGAGGTCGGCGGGGTTCGCGATCGCGGTGCCCTTGGGGAACGCGGCCAGCGTCTCGAGGACCCAGCGCCGGTCGCGTGGGGCCTGGGCGCGCCGGATCTCGTCCGCCAGGGGGTTGAAGAGCTTGTCCTTCTCGTCGCGGCGGCCGATCAACGCGGGCAGCCGCGGCAGCTCCAGCCAGGCGTTCGCGAGCGTGGCCCAGCGGACCTCGGCGGTCGCGGCGAGCCAGACGTCGGCCTTGGTCGTCGGCACCCACTCGGGCTCGGTGGCCTCGGTGTTCGCGGCGAGGTCGGCGCCGACGACGAGCTCGATCAGCAGCGCGGCCCTGCGTTCGTCGACGTCGAGGTCCTTGGCGACCTTGCGCAGCTCCCGGACGCCGAGGCCGCCCGTGCGCAGCACCGGCGGGGGCTCGGCGGACCAGCTCGCGATCAGGTTCTCGACGTGCCGGACGAGTTCGAGCGCCTCGCCGCCGCCGGTCGCGTCGACGCTCGTCTGGGCCAGCGCGCTGGTCTTGGGCTTCGGCTCGGTGACCTGGATCGGGCCCAGCGGCCGCTCGCCGCGCAGGGCGAGGCCGATCTCGCGGGGGAGTTCGACGGTGCCGGGGTCGCGGCGCAGCAGCAGGCCACGCGCGAGCAGCCGTTGCACCGGGGTGTCGGCCTTCTCCAGCGGGATGACGCGGGAGGCGTCCTTGGTGTCGCCGATGGGCGGTCCGGCGGCGAGCTTCTGCATGACCCGCTGCTCACCCTCGGTGATACCGGTGAGGTCGTAGGTCTGCCCGGTTCTGCGGCCGAGGCCACCGGGATAGGCGCCGAACGCCTCCCTGGTGACGGGCGGAACCGACAACGCGTCGTCCTCGCCCCAGGCCAGCGCGAGCGACTTGAGCCGTGCGACCGCCTGCTTCAGCGGCTTGGGCTTCACGTCCGGCCCGAGCAGCTGTGTGGGCAACGCCACGGGAGCGGCGTCCGCACCCTCGACCACCAGGGCCTCGAGGACGGCCAGCGTGAACGTGTCGAGGTCCTCGCAGGCGCGCGCGATCGACGCCCTGGTGCCGATCCGCGTCGCGAGGACGGACATATCGGCAGGTGGGGGCGTTGCCAGGTCAGGACGCGCACGCAGCAGCGCGACGAGAGCAGCGTCGTCCTGGGCACGCAGCCAGTCGGCGAGTGTGATGCCGGACATTCTCACCACGGTATATGGGCCGCTTCGGATCCCGACGTGCTCTGTCACACTTGTCGCGTCATCTGACACCACCGAGGAGGAGAACGTGGCGAAAGGACGCCCTGGACGGGTCGACCCGCACTGGCCGGAAGGTCCGGAAGGCGGTCACCCCGTCACCGAACTGACCAGTGACCTGCAGGGTGCGCTCTCCCCGTTCGGCACGGTGACGTTCCCGCTGCCGTCGGAGGACCTCCCGTACCGGCACCCGGTGACCGAGATCAACAAGTCCTGAGTGGATTGTCAGGCCGGTCTTAAAACTGGCCGAGTCGCGTGCGTACCGCAAAGGGCCCGGGGATAGGCTCGTTTCCCGCTTGTACTTCGTGGGAGGACGACGATGCCGGTCCCCGGCCCTGGTTACTCGATCACCGTTCGTCTGGAGGCGCCGCCGTCAGCGAGCGCCGCGGGTGACCTCACCTCGGCCGTCGGCCGCGCCGGCGGTGTGATCACGGCGTTCGACGTCGTGGAGTCGCACAACGACCGCGTCGTCATCGACCTCACGTGCAACGCGCTCTCCGCGAACCACGCCAAGGACATCACCGACACGCTGGAGACGTTGCCCGGCATCGTCGTCCGCAAGGTGTCGGACCGCACGTTCCTCGTGCACCTCGGCGGCAAGATCGAGATCGCGTCGAAGGTGCCGCTGCGCAACCGTGACGACCTCTCCCGCGCGTACACGCCCGGTGTGGCCCGTGTGTGTGAGGCCATCGCCAAGAACCCGGACGACGCGCGCCGCCTGACCATCAAGCGCAACACCGTCGCCGTGGTGACCGACGGCTCCGCCGTGCTGGGCCTCGGCAACCTCGGCCCCGCCGCCGCTCTCCCCGTGATGGAGGGCAAGGCCGCGCTGTTCAAGAAGTTCGCCGGTGTCGACGCCTGGCCGGTCTGCCTGGACACCCAGGACACCGAGGAGATCATCCGCGCGGTCGAGCTCATCGCTCCCGTGTACGGCGGCATCAACCTCGAGGACATCTCCGCGCCGCGCTGCTTCGAGATCGAGGCCCGCCTGCGCGAGAAGCTCGACATCCCGGTGTTCCACGACGACCAGCACGGCACGGCGATCGTGGTCGTGGCGGCCCTGCGCAACGCGCTGCGGGTCGTCGGCAAGGACATCAAGGACTGCCGCATCACCGTGTGCGGTGTCGGTGCCGCCGGTTCCGCGATCATCCGCCTGCTGCAGGCGCAGACGCCCGGCGACATCATCGCCGTGGACGTCGACGGCATCGTGCACCGCGACCGCCCCGGCCTCGACGCGAACCTGAAGTCGATCGCGTCGTCCACCAACAAGGACAACCAGGCGGGCCGCCTGCATGACGCGCTGGTCGGCTCGGACGTGTTCATCGGCGTGTCCGCGCCCAACCTGTTCGGCGCCGAGCAGGTCGCCACGATGGCCAAGGACGCCATCGTCTTCGCGCTGGCCAACCCGGACCCGGAGATCGACCCGATGGAGGCCCAGCAGCACGCCGCCGTCGTCGCGACGGGCCGTTCGGACTTCCCGAACCAGATCAACAACGTGCTGGCGTTCCCCGGCGTGTTCCGCGGCCTGCTGGACGCGCACGCCCGCACCATCACCGACGCGATGCTCCTGGCCGCCGCCGCTGCCATCGCCGACGTGGTGGACGGTGACCGCCTGAACGCGTCGTTCATCGTGCCGTCGGTCTTCGACAACACCGTCGCCCCGGCCGTGGCCGAGGCAGTGCGCAAGGCTGCGACCTCTTAGGGGCTTTGCGCACCGGTCGGTTCGCGTGCGCAGGCATACGATCGCGGTATGACCAAGCAGTTCACCCACCTGGACTCCGCCGGCGCGGCCCGGATGGTCGACGTCTCCGGCAAGGAGCAGACCACCCGGACCGCCGTCGCCACCGGAGTCCTGCACACGACCGCAGAAGTGGTGGAGTTGCTGGGCGCCGACGGCCTGCCCAAGGGCGATGCCCTCGCCACCGCCCGCATCGCGGGCATCATGGCGGCGAAGCGCACGTGGGAACTCGTCCCGCTGTGCCACCCGATCGCGTTGTCGTCGGTGGTGGTGGACCTGGCACTGGCCGACTCGGCCGTGCTGATCACCGCCACCGTCCGCACCACCGACCGCACCGGCGTGGAGATGGAAGCCCTGACCGCCGTGTCGGTGGCCGGGCTCACGCTGCACGACATGGTGAAGTCGGTCGACCCCGCTGCTTCGCTGGACGCGGTCCGGGTGGAGCGCAAGGAGGGCGGCAAGTCCGGTCTGTGGGAGCGCCCGTGAAGGCTGTCGTCGTCGTGGCCTCGAACCGGGCTTCCGCCGGCGTGTACGAGGACCGCAGCGGGCCGGTCATCGTGTCCTGGCTGACCGACCGCGGGTTCTCGGTGTCCTCGCCCTTGGTGGTGCCGGACGGAGATCCAGTTCAGTCGGCCCTGACGGATGCGGTGGCTTCCGGCGCCGATCTGGTGTTGACCACCGGCGGTACCGGGATCAATCCCACCGACCGGACTCCCGAGGCGACCCGTGCCGTGCTCGACTTCGAGGTGCCCGGGCTCGCCGACGTCATCCGGATGTCCGGGTGGCCTCGTGTGCCCGGGTCCGTGTTGTCGCGCGGGGTCGCCGGGGTCGCCGGGCGGACGTTGATCGTGAACCTGCCCGGGTCCACCGGTGGGGTTCGGGACGGGTTGTCCGTTCTGGAGTCGGTGCTGGAGCATGCGCTCGACCAGTTGCGTGGAGGGGATCACAAGTGAGCGTGGTGCTGCGGGCCGTCGTCACCGAATCGCTGCTGTCGGTTTCGGAGCACGCCTCGCTGGTCGAGTCCGACCGGGCCGGTGCGGTGGTCACCTTCTCCGGCGTGGTCCGGGACCACGACGGTGGGCGGTCGGTGCTGGAGTTGGAGTACCACTCGCACCCGTCCGCTTCCGATGTGGTGGCGGAGGTCGTTGCCTCTTTGGCGGAGAAGTACTCCGGGGTGCACGGGATCGCCGTGTCGCACCGGGTCGGGCCGTTGAAGATCGGGGACGTCGCGCTTGCCTGTGCGGTGGCTGCCGAGCACCGGGGGGAGGCGTTCTCGTTGTGCGCCGACCTGGTTGACGAGGTCAAGGCTCGGTTGCCGGTGTGGAAGCGGCAGGTGTTCTCGGACGGGTCCGACGAGTGGGTCAACTGCCCCTGAGCCGGTTGCGTTGGCTGGTTGCGGTTCCAGCGGGGTTGGTCGGGCTGCGGTCGCGAGGGTGCTCGCGCGGGTCGGTTCGAATGATGTGGGGTGCGATTGGGGCTTGACCTTGAGCCTCTGGCGGGATGCGTTCGCGGCCTCACAAGCCGGGGATAAGAGCGCCCCGGCCGGACCGGACAGGTTGGCATCCCGCCCCCTCAAGGTAAAGCCCCAATCGCCAAGGCAGGGGAACCGGCTGGCCTGGTGTGAAGCAGCCCGTTCGGGCTCGCTGCGCTTCGCCACGCCAGGACCCGTAGGTGGCTGGCTTACGCATTCGGCGGTCCGGTTGGCACCGCGCGCCGGGCCTGCGTGCGTGGTCGGCCTGCGTTGACGACTGCGGTTGGCACCGCGACCAACCCTGCGGCAGTCCCGCAGCTCGCCTCATCCAGCAGCCTCGTCCAGCAGTTCCGTATCCCGCTGCCACTCGCCGCACCCCACACACGCAGGCAGGGACCTCACCGTCGGGGGGATAACGGTGAGGTCCCTGGTTCTGCGTCAGCCCGCACGAAGCGGACTGGCCATCATGCGACCGATCGAGGTGCGCTGACTGAGTCGAAGGCTCAGCTCAGGGGCTCAGATCAGGATCTTGTCGCCCGGGAAGATCAGGTCCGGGTTCGTGAGGAAGTCCTTGTTCTTCTCCACGATGGCCTGGTAGCCGCCGGCGACCTTGTTGGCGTCCGCGATCTTCGACAGGGTGTCGCCCGCCTTGATCTCGTAGTTGCCGTTCGGGTTCGACTTCGAACCCGCGAGCTGCACGACCGGTGCCTGCTGGACCGGGGCGGCCTGGCGCTGCTGCTGCGGCTGCGCCTTGCGCTGCTGCGGGGCCGGGGCGGTCTTGGGCGCCGCGCCCGTGTAGTTGCCGATCCGCTTGCTGCAGGAGGGCCAGGCGTTCGCGACGCCCTGGCCGGCGGCGACGCGCTCCGCTACCGCGATCTGCTGTTCGCGGGAGGCGTTGGCCGGGTTGCCCTGGCCGCCGTAGGCGTTCCAGGTCTGCTGGGTGAACTGGAGGCCGCCGTAGTAGCCGTTGCCCGTGTTGGCGCCCCAGTTACCACTTGCCTCGCACTGCGCGAGGGCGTCCCAGTTGACGGGGGCCGCGTTGGCGGTGCCAACGGCCAGGCCCAGAGGGGCGCCGGCGATGATGCCGACTGCCGCGACCTTGGCGATGGTGCGAGCGACGGAACCCTGCTTGCCCTCGTTGCCACGGTTGAAAGCCATGTGCCTCTCGGTCCACCGCGCCTCCGGACAGGAACTCGGGTTCGGGGCCCGGTGCGTTCCTGCGTCCCAGTCCGGCGGTTTCTCTCGCTCGGGGTAGGTGCCGGAGAACCCTCGGACTGGGTTCGGTGCTCGGTCCTCCGGATCGTGCTTGCGGCTGGTTCGGGCCAGCCGAGGAGCGACCGTACGTAACCGCCGGCGCCCTCACCAAATGTTTCGAGCTGTGACGCGCGTCACAGTAACGACCCAGGGTGTTGGTGGGAGCCTGCAAAAGCGCAGCTCAGTGGTGTCGTTATCGGTTCGTTTCCATCCTGAGATCGACCGAGATCTATCACGGAAAGTGAGGCGTGGCTCACGCGTGTTGCGCCATCTGAGAGCCTCCGTCACGGTCGTGGGAGGTCCGCTCGGGCAAGCGGGAGCGGCCCTCCGGGGACGACTTCGGACTCGGTTCCACGACCCGCCCGAGGCACGCCGAGGAGGCGCCGGAAGCAGCAGGACCGCGGGCACCAACGCGCCTGAGCGTGCGCGGGCCCATACGATCGAACGCGATGACGAGGATCGACGCACTGCGCGCCGCGCTGGCCGCCCGGCCAGGTCTGCCCGTGTCGTTCGACGAGCTGGTCGAGGCCGTCTGGGGCCCTGCGGACACGCCCGCGAACCCGAGAGCCTCCCTGCGCAAGCTCGTCCAGCGCCTGCGGGTCACCGACCACGTCGTCACCGAGCCGTACGGCTACCGGCTGGTGCCCCGTCCGCGCGGGCCCCGTCAGCTCCCCGCCGACCTGCCCGACTTCGTGGGCCGCGGCCAGGAGATCGACGCCGCGCTCGGATCGGGGGCGCGGGTGCTCGCGATCACCGGCCCGCCCGGCGTCGGCAAGACCTCCCTGGCCGTGCACCTCGCGCACCGGATGAGCGAGCGGTTCCCGGACGGTCAGCTGCACGTGAACCTGCGCGCCTTCTCCGAGGGCGACCCGGTCACGGTGGCGCAGGCGCTGTCGCGGTTCCTGCGCGCGCTAGGGGCCGAGCAGGTGCCCGCCGACCTCGACGCCCAGACCGCGCTGTACCGGCGGATGACGGCGGACCGCGCGGTGCTCGTGGTCCTCGACAACGCCGGCCGCGACCAGATCGCGCCGCTGCTGCCGGAGGGGAGCGGGTCCCGGCTGCTCGTCACCAGCCGCACCGACCTGCCCGAGCACGAGCAGATCCGCGTCGGCGTGCTCGCGGACGCGGAGGCGCAGGCGTTGCTCGGCGGCATGGGCGTCGCGGGCGAGGAGGACGAACGCGCCGAGCTCGTGCGGTTGTGCGCAGGCCTGCCGCTCGCGTTGCGCATCGCCGCCGCGCACCTGGCGGACCGCGACCTCACCGACTACCTCGCCGACCTGCGCGGCGAGGACAGGCTGGACGCGCTGGAGATCGAGGACGACCAGGCGGTCCACGCCACGTTCGAACTGTCCTACCGCGCCCAGCCCGAACTCTCCCGCCTGCTGTTCCGGCTGCTGGGCCAGGTGCCGGGAGCCGACTTCGGGGCCGAGGCCGCCACCGCGCTGCTCGGCCGGGACGCGACGGCCCCGCTCGCCGGTCTCGTCACGGCGAACCTCGTCCAGCGCGCCGGGGACCGGTACGCCCTGCACGACCTGCTCGGGGTGTACGCGCGTCGCTTCGGGGCTCCACCGCCGGTCCGCCTGTACGAGTACTACCTGGTCAACGCGCACGCCGCAGGCCGCATGATGAACCCGGAGCTGCACCGGCTGGCGTTGCCGCGGCTGCCGGAGGACCTGCCCGTGCACGACGTGAGCGACATGCCGCGCGCGCTCGCCTGGCTGAACGCCGAACACGCGAACGTCGTCGCCGCGGCGGTCGCGGCGGGGGACCAGCCGATCGCCTGGCAGCTGGCCGACGCGATGCGCGCGTACTTCCTGCACCACGCGGCGAACGTCGTCGACTGGTACGTCGCCGCCCGCGCGGGGTTGAAGGCCGCGCGGCACCTCGGCGACGTCGCCGCCGAGGCGAGCATGCGCGGCACGATCGGGCTCGCGCACTGGCGGGCGGGCAGGTTCGCCGACGCGCTGCCCGAGTACGAGCGCGCCGTCGCACTGGCCCGCCAGGCGGACGACCTGACCTCGTTGACGTCGTACGTCGGCAACCTGGGCATCATCCACTGGGAGCTGGGCAACCTCGCCGAGGCGGCGGACGCCATGCACCAGTCGCTCGCCATCACCCGCACGCCGAACACGTTGTTCAACCTGAGCTGCGTGCTGCAGGACCTCGGCCCGGTGGGGCTCGCGGTGTCCTACTGCGAGGAGGCGCTGCGCAGTTCGGTCGAGCGGAACCTGACCGCGGGCATCGCCTTCTGCCTGCACGGCCTCGTGATCACCCACCTCTTCGGCGGCGACCTCGACCGGGTCGAGCGGTACCTGGACGAGGTGGAGCCGCTCACGACACCCGAGCTCGGCCCGACGTTCCAGTCGCGCGTGCTGGACGCCCGCGCGTTCCTGCTGCTCGAACAGGACCGGCTCGACGAGGCCGAAGTCGTTGCGCGGCAAGCGGTCGAGGTCGCCTCCGGCAACGCGAAGGACATGGCCGAGTGGGACGCCCGCTGCACGCTCGGCGTGGCGCTGCGGCGACTCGGACGGCCGGACGAGGCCGCGGCTCAACACGAGCAGGCGCTGGCCGGGTGCCGGACGGCGGCGTTCGCGCGCGGCGAGGTCCAGGCGCTCACCGGGCTCGCGGCCGACCACCGGGTGCGCGGGAACCTCGCGGAGGCGCTGCTGTGCGCCGACGAGGCGAACAAGATCGCGGAACGCGGCCAGCTGCGGGTCCGCCAGGTGCAGGTCGAGGCCGAACTCGCGGAGGTCCACCGGGCGGCGGGCGCGACCGCGGAGGCGGAACGGCACCGGCTGCTGGCACTGGAACTGGCGCGCGAGACCGGACGCGTGGCGTGGGAGGCGAGGCTCGCTCAGCCGCCCGCGAACGGAGGCAGCACGTCCAGCTGAGACCCGGCGGGCACGCGCACGGACGTGTCGCGCACCGCGACGCCGTCCAGCAGGAAGCTGGACGCGGCGAGCACCTTGCCCAGCTTGTCGCCGTGCTTCGCCCCGATGGTGCTCACGACGAGCGCCACCGTGGGCTCGGAGGCGTCGAGCAGCAGGTCCTCGTCGGCCACCCCGGCCGCGGCCCGCGCACCCGCGAAGTAGCGGATGTTCACGGCGGTGCTCACTGTCATCCTCCGATGGCGCTCATGGGACGGTCGGGCTGTTCGAAGCCCGCCTCGTTGATGCCGTGCCCTGCCTTCTTGGCCCACATGTTCGCGCGCCAGGCGTCGGCGATCGCGGCGTCGGGGGAGCCGTCGCGCAGCAGCGCGCGCAGGTCGGTCTCACCCTGGCTGAACAGGCAGTTGCGGATCTGGCCGTCCGAGGTGAGCCTGGTGCGGTCGCAGGCGGCGCAGAACGGCCTGGTCACCGACGCGATCACGCCGACGACCGCGGGGCCGCCGTCGACCAGCCACTTCTCGGCGGGCGCGCCGCCGCGCGGGGTCTCCGACGGCGTGAGCGTGAACGCGGACGCGAGCATCGTGAGGATGTCGTCGGCCGTGACCATGTTGGTGCGCGTCCAGCCGTGCTGCGCGTCCAGCGGCATCTGCTCGATGAACCGCAGCTGGTAGCCGTTCTCGACGCAGAACCGCAGCAGCGGGACGGCCTCGTCGTCGTTCATGCCGCGCATCAGCACGGAGTTGACCTTCACCGGCTCCAGCCCGGCCGCGCGGGCGGCGTCGAGGCCGTCCAGCACGTCCGTGATGCGATCGCGCCTGGTCAGCGTGGCGAACCTGGCCGGGTCGAGCGTGTCGAGCGAGACGTTGATGCGGTTCAGCCCGGCGTCCTTCAACGACTGCGCGCGGCGGGCGAGCCCGATGCCGTTCGACGTCATCGACATGCGCGGCCGGGGCTCCAGCTCGGCCGTCGCGGCGATGACCTGCTCCAGCCCGCGCCGCAGCAACGGCTCGCCGCCGGTGAACCTGATGTCCGTGACGCCCAGGTCGACCACGGCGATGCGCATGAGCCTGATCAGCTCGGCGTCGGTGAGGAGTTCGTCCTTCTTGAGCCAGTCGAGGCCCTCGGCCGGCATGCAGTAGGTGCACCGCAGGTTGCACCGGTCCGTGAGCGAGACCCGGAGGTCCTTCGCCACCCGCCCGAACCTGTCGAGGAGCAGCGGCGTGTCCGGACGTGCGGACGCGTCAGGCGTGCCGCGCACGACCGGTAGTCCCAACTCCACTGCTGTCACCTTATTTAGCTTAATGAACAACCCGTTGTAGGTGACTCCACAAAAGAGGTTTCTCACGTTCCGCCCGTTTGGAGCACTCTGACGAGGAATTGTCTTAGTCGCTAAGATGTTCGACATGGAACCTGAGGTCCTGGAGAGGTTCACCCTGTACATGAGGGAGCAGAGCGCGCTCACCGTCATGTTCCACGCGCGGGTGGCCGAGAAGATGGGCCTGTCCGCGACCGACGAGAAGTGCCTCGATCTCGCCATGCGGGCGGAGGGCCCCGTCACGGCGGGCCGGATCGCCGAGCTGTCCGGCCTCTCCACCGGAGCCGTCACGGGCGTCATCGATCGCCTCGAGCGCGCCGGATATGTCCGCCGTGTCCGAGACCCGCACGACCGCCGCAAGGTCCTCGTCGAGGTCACGCCGGGTGACCTGGAGAAGTTCGGCGCGATCTTCGAGGTCGCGCGGCAGAGCATGATCGAGGTCCTGGACCAGTTCTCCGAGACCGAGCTCGACGTGATCGATCGTTATCTCAAGCTCCAGATCGAGACGTTTCGCAAGCGCGTCATCGATACTTAGGCCCATGTGGCACTACTTGATGGACATGGACGGCGTCCTCGTGCACGAGGAGCACCTGATCCCCGGAGCGGACGAGTTCGTGGCCGAGCTGCGGGCGTCGGAGACCCCGTTCCTCGTGCTCACCAACAACTCCATCTACACGCCACGGGACCTGCGCGCCCGCCTGCAGCGCACCGGCCTCGACATCCCGGAGCAGTCCATCTGGACCTCCGCCCTCGCCACCGCCAAGTTCCTCGACTCGCAACGCCCCAACGGCAGCGCGTTCGTCATCGGCGAGGCGGGCCTCACCACCGCGCTGCACGAGATCGGGTACGTGCTGACGGACCGCGACCCGGACTACGTCGTGCTCGGCGAGACCCGCACCTACAGCTTCACCGCCATCACCAAGGCCATCCGCCTGGTCGAGGAGGGTGCGAAGTTCATCGCGACCAACCCGGACGCCACCGGCCCGTCCCGCGAGGGCTCGCTGCCCGCGACCGGCGCCGTGGCCGCCCTGATCGAACGGGCCACCGGCCGCGAGCCGTACTACGTCGGCAAGCCCAACCCGTTGATGATGCGCTCGGCCCTGCGCACCCTGGGCTCGCACTCCGAGCAGGCGCTGATGATCGGCGACCGGATGGACACCGACGTGCGCTCCGGCCTCGAGGCGGGCCTGTCGACCATCCTCGTGCTGTCCGGCGTCTTCAGCGCCGAGACCGCCGAGATGTACCCGTACCGGCCGACGCGCGTGCTGAAGTCGATCGCGGAGCTGGTCGGTCACGCGGCGGACCCGTTCGGCGACTGGACCGCCTAGCGCGTCCGGCGAGGCGACGACGTGGGCGCGCAGAGCAGCGCGTCCGCGTGGTCCCCGGCGTCCGGGTTCAGGCGGTAGACGAACTCCGGACGGCCGTGCCGACGCTGCCCGCGGGGCGGCCGGATGCCCGCGAACCGCTCGGCGAGGTGCTGGACCGGCTTGCGCCGAGCGGCAACCTCACCGGCACGGGACGTGACCAGGCCGCCGGACCGCGGTACGCGTTGCGCATCGCCGGCCACCGAGAGGGACAGACGAGGCAGCGGTCGCACTCGCCACCTTCGGCTACGAGCTGGGCATCCCCAAGCGCATCCGCCGCGCCGGCTGGTGGCACGTGGGCGTGCGTGACCCGGAGTCCGTCGCCGAGCACACCACGCGGGTTGGGCAACTCGGGCATCAACCGGGTCGACGGGTGGATCGATTCGGCCCTCGAGGGCGTCAAGACCGAAACCGCACGCAAGGTCGCCGAAGCAGCACTCACAGTGTCCCCGCTCGCCTGGCGCGACCGCTGATTCGGGCGGCCCACTGACGCGCGGGGGTTCATCACCTATCGTCGCGGAGGTGGACACGGATCGACGCCCGATGTACGTCGTGGGTGACGTGCACGGGCACCTCTCGGAACTGATCAGAGCCCTGCACGTCGCCGAGCTGTGCGACGAGGAAGGGCACTGGATCGGTGGCGAGAGCGAGCTGTGGTTCCTCGGCGACTTCGTGGACCGCGGGCCCGACGGCGTCGGCGTGATCGACCTGGTCATGCGGCTCGGCGACGAGGCGGCCGAGGCCGGTGGCACGGTCAGCTCGTTGATCGGCAACCACGAGGTGCTGCTGCTCGGCATGTACCGGTTCGGGGACGAGCAGGTGCCGGACAGCCTCGGGCCGCGGTCGTTCGCGCGCAGCTGGCTGCTCAACGGCGGCCTGCGCAGCGACCAGGACCGGCTCACCGAGGCGCACGTCGAGTGGCTCACCAGCAGGCCCGTGCTGAAGTTGCGCGACGACCACCTGCTGATGCACTCCGACACCGTGGCCTACCTCGAATGGGGGGCCTCGATCGAAGAGGTCAACGAGTCGGTCCGGCAGGTGCTCAAGGGCGACGACCTAGTCGACTGGTGGGAGTGCTGGCGCAAGATGACGACCCGGTACGCGTTCCGGGGGCCGCAGGGGCCCGAAATCGCGGACGAGCTGCTCGCGACGCTCGGCGGCAGCCGGATCGTGCACGGGCACAGCGTCATCGCGGACCAGCTCGGGGTGACGCCGGACCAGATCGACGGGCCTCTGGTGTACGCCGACGACAAGGTGCTGGCGATCGACGCGGGCCTCTACAGCGGTGGTCCGTGCCTGGTAGTGCCCTTGCCATACGCCGGAGCCTGACTACCGTCTGGGGGATGACCTCCAGCTATTCCTCGGGCACGTCCGCCGCCCCGCTGCTGGGCGACACGATCCACGCGAACCTCGCGGCCACGGTCGCGCGCTTCGGTGATCGCGAGGCACTTGTCGACAAAGCCACTGATCGACGGTGGACGTACGCGGAGCTCTCGGCCGAGGTCGACAAGGCCGCGGCCGGGCTGCACGCGCTCGGGGTGCGCAAGGGCGACCGGGTCGGGATCTGGGCGCCCAACTGCGCCGAGTGGGTCTTCGTGCAGTACGCGACGGCCCGGATCGGCGCGATCCTCGTCAACGTCAACCCGGCGTACCGCGTGCACGAGCTGGAGTACGTGCTGAACCAGGCGGGCATCCACACGCTGGTGTCCGCGCGGTCGTTCAAGACGTCGGACTACGCGGGCATGATCGACGAGGTCCGGCCACGCTGTCCCCAGCTGGAGCACGTCGTCTTCACCGACGACCCCCGGTGGACCGGCGACGAGCTGCCGGACGTCGAGCTGGACCGGGACGACCCGATCAACATCCAGTACACGTCCGGCACCACGGGCTTCCCCAAGGGCGCGACGCTCTCGCACCACAACATCCTCAACAACGGGTACTTCGTCGGCGAGCTGATCAACTACACCGAGCACGACCGCATCTGCGTGGTGCCGCCGTTCTACCACTGCTTCGGCATGGTGATGGGCAACCTCGCGGCGACCAGCCACGGCGCGTGCGTGGTGATCCCGGCGCCCGCGTTCGACCCGGCGAAAACCCTTGCGGCCGTTCAGGAAGAGCGCTGCACCAGCTTGTACGGCGTGCCGACGATGTTCATCGCGATGCTCGACCTGGTCGACGGCTACGACCTGAGCAGCCTGCGCACCGGCATCATGGCGGGCTCGCCGTGCCCGGTCGAGGTGATGAAGCAGGTCGTCGACCGGATGGGCATGCGCGAGGTGTCGATCTGCTACGGCATGACCGAAACCTCGCCGGTGTCCACGCAAACGCGCGTCGACGACTCCCTCGACCGTCGTGTCGGGACGGTCGGCAGGGTCGGCCCGCACCTCGAGGTGAAGATCGTCGACCCGGAGACCGGCCTCACCGTGCCGCGCGGCGTGCCGGGGGAGCTGTGCACGCGCGGCTACTCGGTGATGCTCGGCTACTGGAACGAACCGGAGAAGACCGCAGAGGCCGTCGACCGGGCGGGCTGGATGCACACCGGCGACCTCGCGGTGATGGATGACGACGACTACGTCAACATCACCGGCCGCATCAAGGACATGGTCATCCGCGGCGGCGAGAACATCTACCCGCGCGAGATCGAGGAGTTCCTCTACACGCACCCGGACGTGCTCGACGCCCAGGTGATCGGCGTGCCGGACGCGCGGTACGGCGAGGAGCTGATGGCGTGGGTGCGGCTGCGCGAGGGCGCGTCCGAGCTGACCACCGAGGCCGTGCGCGAGTTCTGCGCGGGCAAGCTCGCCCACTACAAGATCCCGCGGTACGTCCACGTCGTGGAGGAGTTCCCGATGACGGTCACCGGCAAGATCCGCAAGGTGGAGATGCGGGCGAGGTCGGTGGAGCTGCTCGGCCTCGACGACAGCGCGCGACACGCCTGAGCGTGGTCGCCGCACTACGGCGCGATGAGGCGTAAAGACCCTGGTCGAACGGGTGCGGTGAGCGGAGGATCGGCGGTCTCCGGAGTCGAAGGAGGCGAGCATGCTCACCGCCACCAGGACCACGACGATGCTGCCCGTGGAGGACGCCGACCGCGCCGGTCGCTTCTACGAGGACCAGCTCGGTCTCAAACCCCTCGCCACGCAGCCGGACGGCACGCGGATCTTCGCGCTCGGCCAGGGCGACGCGCTCGGCCTGATGCCCGCGGAGAAGGGCGCGCAGACCGGCCACACGGTGCTCAGCTTCGAGGTGCCCGACCTCGAAGGCGAGATCCGCGAGCTCGAAGGCAGGGGCGTCCGCTTCGAGGACTACGACCTGCCGGACTTCAAGACCACGAACCACATCGCGGTCATGGGCACCGAGCGCGCCGCGTGGTTCCACGACTCCGAAGGCAACATCCTGTGCCTGCACGAGCTCGTGGAGGGCTGACCGTCACGGCAGCTCGATGATCTCCTTGCCCAGCGGGACGAGCGAGACCTTCACGAGCTTGAAGTTCGCGACGCCGAGCGGGATGCCGATGATCGTGACGCACAGGGCGATGCCGGTGACGATGTGGCCGATGGCGAGCCAGAAGCCGGCCACGACGATCCAGATGATGTTGCCCAGCAGCGACCCGGCACCCGCGCCGGGCTTGTCGACGACCTCGCGGCCGAACGGCCACAGGGCGTAGTTCGCGATCCGGAACGACGCGATGCCCCACGGGATCGTGATGATCAGGATGCAGCAGATGATGCCGGCGACCGCGTAGCCGACGGCCATCCAGAAACCGGCGAGCACCAGCCAGATCACGTTCAGGATGAGGCGCATGCCTCCAATCTAAGCTGATCCCATGACGTGGGGTGTGATCGCTACGGGCGGAATCGCGCATGCCGTGACCGCTGACATGCTCAAGGCGGGTGTCCAGGTGGGCGCCGTGTCGTCGCGGGACATCGCGAAAGCCCAGCAGTTCGCGGAGAAGTTCGGGATTCCGCGCGCGTACGGCAGCTACCACGAACTGCTCGCGGACCCGGATGTCGACATCGTCTACGTCGCCACGCCGCACGGCCAGCACCACGAGGTCGTGCTCGCCGCGCTCGACGCCGGCAAGCACGTGCTGTGTGAGAAAGCCCTCGCGCTGACGGTCGCGCAGGCCGAGGAGATGGTCGAACGGGCAAGGTCCACGCAGCAGTTCCTCATGGAGGCCATGTGGACGCGCTTCAACCCGTTGATCCAGAAGATCGCGCAGGCCGTCGCGGACGACGAGATCGGTGACGTCCGCCTGATCCGCGCCGACTTCGGCTTCCGGCACGCGTTCGACGCGAACGACCGCCTGTGGGCCAAGGAGGCGGGTGGCGGCTCGATCCTCGACCTCGGCGTCTACCCGGTCTCGCTCGCGCACCTGCTCCTGGGCGTTCCCACCGAGATCCACGCGCACGGCAGCCTCGCGCCGACGGGCGTGGACGCCGACGCGGGCATCCTGCTGGGCTACGAGGACGGCGCGCAGGCGTTGCTCAGCTGCTCGCTCACCGCCGACACCGGCGCGAGCGCCACGATCGTCGGCACCAAGGGGCGCATCGACATCCCCGAGTCGTTCTTCAACCCCACCAGGGCGATCATCAACGGCGTCGAGCACGTGATCGAGGACGGCGGCTACACGCACCAGATCGAGTCGGTCGAAGCCTTCTGGGTGATGGGGTTCATCGAGCACACCGACATGACGTGGACCGACTCGCTGGAGATCATGCGGATCCTCGAGACCGCGCTGGGACAGCTCGGCGTCTCCTACGCGGACGTCACCAGGTAGATCAGCACCACGTTCAGCGAGACGACCGCGGCCGTCACGATCCACGCGGCGATCGTGACGGCACGCCGGTTCGCGTGGGACCCCATCACGGACCGGCGTGCGGTCAGCCACACCAGCGGCACCAGCGCGAACGGGATGCCGAACGACAGCACCACCTGCGAGAGCACGAGCGCGAACGTCGGGTCGACCCCGAGCGCCAGGACCGCCAAAGCGGGCACCAAGGTGATCAGACGCCTTGCCAGCAAAGGGATTCGGACGCGCAGCAGGCCGTCCATCACCACCGCGCCGGCGTAACAGCCCACGGCCGTCGAGGCGAACCCGGACGCCAGCAGGCCGAGCGCGAACAGCAACGCGATCCCGCCGCCCAGCGTGGCGCCGACGGCCGCGTGCGCGCCTTCGAGCGTGTCGACGTTCTCCTTGCCCTGCAACGAAGTCGCTGCGAGCAGCAGCATCGCCATGTTGACCGCGCCCGCCAGCACCATCGCGACGACGACGTCGACCTTGGTGGCCTTGAGCACCGACGGGTCCCGGCCGTGCCGGTCGCGCGCCAGTGCCGAGTGCAGGTAGACGGCGTGCGGCATCACCGTCGCACCGAGCACGCCCGCCGCGAGCAGCACGCTGTCCGTGCCGTCGAAGCGCGGCACCAGACCGGCTGCGGCGTCCGGAATCGACGGCGGCGCAACGAAAAGCCCCGCCATGAACCCGACCGCGATCACGACGAGCATGGTCGTGATCACCCGCTCGAACGGCCGCTGCCCGCGCTTGTCCTGCACCAGCAACAAAAGCGTCGACACCACGCCCGTGATCACACCGCCGAGCAGCAGCGGCAGGTCGAACAGCAGGTGCAGCGCGATCGCCCCGCCGAGCACCTCGGCGAGGTCGGTGGCCATCGCGACGACCTCGGCCTGCCCCCAGTAGGCGAGCCGCACCGGCCGCGGCAGGTGGTCGCGCACCGCCTCCGGCAACGACTTCCCGGTCACCAGGCCGAGCTTGGCCGAGAGGTACTGCACGAGCCCCGCCATGACGTTCGCGACGACGAGCACCCAGACCAGCAGGTACCCGTACGTCGCGCCCGCCGCGGTGTTGGTGGCCACGTTGCCGGGGTCGACGTACGCGATCGCGGCGACGAACGCCGGACCGAGCAACGCCGCACCCGCGCGCAGCCGCGCCGACACAGCAACCACCAGGACACCTCCCCGTTGTTGCCAGAGTATGGCAACAACGGGGCTTCAGATCATGTGTCCATCGTCGCTCTGGCGACCTTGACCACGGCGTCCATCGCGCCGTCCAGGTCACCGCTCGGCATGATCAGGTGGCTGAGCGCGAGCCGGACCGTCGTCTCCGCCGTGAACCGCACGTGCCGACCGGGGAAGTGCCTGCTCAGGTGTTGCTCGACGACCTCGGTGGCGTGGAAGAGGATCGGATGGCCGCGGATCGTGATGAACGGCAACAGGTCCTCGGCGTTCTGGCCGGTCAGCACGGCCGAGACCAGCCTGTCCTTCTCGGTCTGCTCGAACGTGAAGCGGAACGCCGACCGCATCGCCTCCCACGGGTCGGGGTCGTCCTGGAGCCGGGTCATGACCCCGCTCAGGTACTCCTCGGTCTTGTGCACGGCGACGGCCTGGACCAGGCCCTCCTTGTTGCCGAACTCGTTGTAGACGGTCTGTCTGCTCACCCCGGCGCGACTGGCGACCTCGATCATGCGCAGCCCGTGGAATCCCCGGGCCGCCAACAGGTCGGCGGCCGCGTCCAGTAAGAGCTCGGTGATGTCGCTCACCACCTCACCTTTACACGTTTATTGCTTTTGTAAAGACGTAGAGTCAGGTTCCGTGCCGTTCACCGTGGGCTTCGACCTGGACATGACCCTCATCGACCCGCGACCGGGCATGGCCGCCGTGATGAACGAGGTGGGCGTCCGCAGCGGCTACGACCTCGACGGTGAGCACTTCGCGTCGAACCTCGGCCCGCCGCTCGACATGACCTACCGCGAGATGGGCGTGCCCGAGGCCGAGATCCCGGACCTCGTCGCGCTGTTCCGCTCGCTCTACCCGGAGGTCGTGATCCCGGCGACCGTGGCGCTGCCGGGCGCCTCCCTCGCGTTGCAGAGCGTTCGCGAGCTGGGCGGCTCGACCATGATCGTGACCGGCAAGTACCGCAAGAACGCCGCCCTGCACCTCGAGGCGCTGGGCTGGGAGGTCGACCACCTCTACGGCGAACTCTGGTCGACCGGCAAGGCGGAGTCCCTGAAGCTGCACGGCGCCGCCGTCTACGTGGGCGACCACGTGGGCGACATGAACGGTGCTCTCGCCGCTTCGGCGTTGGGCGTCGGCGTGGTCACGGGCCCGTGCTCGCGCGCGGAACTCCTCGAAGCGGGCGCGGCCGTGGTCTTCGACGACCTCCGCGAGTTCCCGGAGTGGCTCAGGACTTCTTCTGGCGTGCTTTCCTGATCACCGCGATGATCCCGAGTCCCAGCCCGACGGCCGGCAGGTAGGTGGCCGCGACGTTGAGCCACACGGGCAGGTCGCTGTAGCCGGCGATGAAGAGCACGAAGACCGCGACGATCGCCAGTACGCCCACGGCGAACAGGCCGATGGCCAGCGGCATCAACTTCGGAGCGGTCATGACCGGGACTGTAGTCGCGCTAACGGAGGTGCCTTCCGCCTGGTCTTCTGGCTACTCTGGTGGAACGCGTCTCGGGTACGCCTGGGGCGCGTTCGTTGTGCAGAGGTAAGGGAATGGTGAGCGCGGTGCCGACCGGCAAGGTCAAGTGGTACGACACGGAGAAGGGCTTCGGATTCGTCACCCAGGACGGTGGCGAGGACGTCTACGTCCGCAAGGCGGCGTTGCCCCCCGGCGTCACCGGCCTGAAGGCCGGCCAGCGCATCGAGTTCGGCATGGCGGAGGGCCGCCGCGGCCCGCAGGCGCTGTCCGTGCGGCTCATCGACCCGGCCCCGTCCGTCGCCGAGGCACGTCGCCGTCCCGCCGAGGAGCTGCACGGGCTGATCGAGGACATGATCAAGCTGCTCGAGAACAAGGTGCAGCCCGATCTGCGGCGGGGGCGGTACCCGTCGGACAAGAAGAGCATGAAGCTGGTGGCGGAGGTCGTTCGCGCGGTGGCGCGGGACCTCGACCCGTAAACGCACGCTGTTCTGGCTTGAGTGCGCGCGCCCGCAGGTTGTGCGGGTAGCGCGCACTTTCGTTTCACGCCCGTGCGCACCCAACGCGCGCATGCGCCGGACACAACGGCATGAGCGGTGACGCGCGGTCGCCGCCCGCAACTGATGAGGCGTGGCGCGGGCCGTGACTCGCAAGCGTTTGCCTCTGCCGCAACGAGTGCGTGTGCCTTGAACGCCCGTACGCGTCCAACACGCGCACGAACCCGACACGACACCCCACGGGCGCTGGCGCCGCACCCCGATCCGTAAAAGGATCAGCGGCATGTCTGACGCTGACAGGATCGTCGAGTTCGTCTACGAGGTCGGCCAGCTCAAGCGCCTCCCCAGAGCGGGCTGGCTCTTCGCCGGCGTGCAGAACCCGGAGACCGTCGCCGCCCACTCCTTCCGGGTGGGCGTCCTGGCCCACGCCATCGCCGTCCAGGAGGGCGCGAACCCGGACCGCGCGGCCACCCTGGGCCTCTTCCACGACGTCCCGGAAACCCGGATCGGCGACATCCCGTACGTCGGCAAGCTCTACCTCGACGTGAAGGTGCCCCCGGAGGCGGTCGCACGAGACCAGGTCCGGCACCTGCCCCCGCAACTGGCGACCCACATCGTCGGGCTGATCGCCGAACACGAAGCGGCCAAGGACCTCGACCACACGCCGGAGGCGAGGTGCTCCAGGGACGCCGACAAGCTCGAACTCCTGTTGCAGGCCAGGGAGTACCAGACCAACGGCATCGCCAAGATGGACCGCTTCATCCACACCATGCAGGCGTCCGTGGTCACCGACACCGGCAAGGCGCTGATGGAGGCCGCCCAGCGCATCGCCCCCACCGAGTGGTGGGAGGCGTTCGGCAGGCGCTGATCAGCGCGTGATGTCGACCACCCAGGAGCCGCGCATCAGCGGCTGCCCGTTCTCCAGCACCGCGCCGGCCGCCTCGTGCACCTCGATGCGCACCAGCTGGTCCGAGTCGTTCGGCACGGCCAGGGTGTAGGAGTAGTCGTCACCCTTGCCGAGCAACGGGGACGTGCAGCCCTCCTGGACGCGCGCGGCGTTCTCGTACACGCACACGACCTCCCAGAGGCCCTTGGCGAGCTGGCCGTCCACGGAGATCTGCACGACCTTGCCCGCCGGCACCTTCAACGAGCCCGGCGGGTTCTTCTCGGCGCAGTCGGAGCCGTCGAGGGCGCAGTAGATCGTCGGCTCGAGCCGGATGGTCTTGCCGTTCGCGTAGAACGTGACCTCCGGGTCGTGCTGCTGCAACGAGCAGCCGGACAGCACGAGCACGCTGGCAGCCATCAAAGAAGCAAGTCGACGCACGTCAGGCAGCCTACGGGGTCACCGGCGCGGGCCTGCGCAGGACCAGCCTGTGCAGCGAGGTGCCGTTGCGGTACATCCAGGTCTGGGTGAGCCCCAGCGCCAGCAGGACGGAGAGCACCGTGAAGCCGATCCAGAACGTCGCGGGCAGCAGCACGCCCAGCGCACCGCCGAAGACCCAGGCGAGCTGCAGGATCGTCTCGGAACGGCCGAACGCCGATGCGCGCGACTCCTCCGGCAGGTCGTCCTGGATCACCGCGTCGAGGCTGATCTTGGCCAGGGACGAGGCCGTGGCGCCCAGCAGTCCGACGATGGCCGCGGTGACGAGGCCGGGGAAGACGGCGGCGCCGATCGTGGCGGCCAGCGCGGTGACGACGCAGGCCAGCACGACCTCGTCCGGCTTGCCGAAGTGCTGGCGTGCGCCGATCGCGTTGCCGAGGAAGCTGCCGACGCCGGCCGCACCGGCGATCACGCCGAGCAGCAGCAGCTGGCGCACGGCGTCACCCTCGGTCTGCTCGCGCACCACGAAGGCCGCGAACAGGGTCAGGAACCCGGTCAGCATGCGGATGGAGCCGTTGCCCCACAACGACACGGCGACGTGCTGCGAGATCCGTTGCCTGGCGGGCTTCGACGTCAGCGTCGCCGGGACCTCGCCCTCGGTCACCTCGACCCACGACGGGATCTTCATGCACAGCCAGGCGTTCACCCCGCACAGCACGGCCGTGAACCACAACGCGCCCGGCGAGCCGAAGAGGTGCGCGAACCCGGCGGCCAGCGCACCGAACACCGCACCCGCCGCGAGCCCGAACACGGTCATGCGCGCGTTGGTCTTGGACAGCGTGATCTCCGGCGGCAACACGCGCGGGGTGATCGCGGACTTCAGCACCGTGAACGACTTCGACAGCACCATGCTGCCGAGCGCGGCGGGGTACAGCAGCCAGTTGTCGAAGTTCAACGCCATCACGACGGACAGGCCGATCCGCAGCACGCACGACGCGGCGAGGGCCAGCCGGCGGCCGCGCTGGATCTTGTCCAGCAACGGCCCGATCACCGGCGCGATCAACGCGAACGGCGCCACCGTGATCAGCAGGTAGAGCGCGACCTTCGTCTTGGACTCGGCGGACGCGGCCGAGAAGAACAGCGTGTTCGCCAGCGCCACGGCCATCGCGGCGTCGGCGGCGTAGTTCATCATCACCGCGTAGGTGACCGAGGTCATGCCGGACTTGCCGGCCCCGTCCGCGCGCGCCGCCCGCCGGAACGCCGCCACGGCCTGCGCCGAGATCTGCTTGCTGCGGAACCACGCCACGCGCGTGACGGTCAGCTTGCGCGGCGGCTTGGGCGTCGGGGTCGTCTGCTGGTCGGAGTTGGGCAGCGGACGGGTCTGCTGCGGCGGGGGCTGGAAACCGTGCTCGGACGGCACGCCTCGGCGACCTCGCGGCTGGTACTCGTCGTCCTGCCACGGGTAGCGCTTCGGCGGCTGGTCCCCGCGGTCGCCCGTCACACCGTCAATCCTGCCCCATCCCGTTGAACCTCACCCGGAAGATGGTCGGCCAGTTCTTGCCTGTGACCAGGAACTCGTCGGTTCCGGGGACGTGCGCGATGCCGTTGAGCACGTCCACGTCGCCGGAGGGCTTCAACGACGACAGGTCGTAGGTGTTCAGCACCTGACCGTTGCCGGGGTCGATGCGGACGATCTCGTCCGTCTTCCACACGTTCGACCAGACCTTGCCGCCGACGCACTCCAGCTCGTTCAACTGCGTCAAGGGCTGCCCGTCCCGCGTGACCTGCACGCTGCCGGTCTCGGCGAACGTCTTCGGGTCGCGGAACGTGAGCTTCGCCGTGCCGTCGCTCATGATCAACCGCTTGCCGTCGTCGCAGATGCCCCAGCCCTCGCCCTGGTAGGAGACGCGGCGGAGCTCGTCGAGCGTGCGGCGGTCGCGCTCGATGGCGACGCCGTTCTGCCACGTGATCTGCCAGATGGTGTCGCCGACGACGGTGATGCCCTCGCCGAAGAACTCCGGCGGCAGGTCGACCTTCTTCTGGACGTTCCCGGTCGCCGGATCGAGGGCGCGCATCGTCGACTCGCCCTCGAGGCCGGTGCCCTCGTAGAGGACGCCATCGACCAGTTCCAACCCCTGGGTGAACGCCGACGTGTCGTGCGGGATTTTCTGGAGGACTTCTACCTGCGGTTTTGCGGCCTCGGGAGCAGAGCAGGCGGCCAGGACCGCGACGAGGACCAGCCAGACGGGTGAGCGCACCCAACGGAGGGTGGCACGAGTTTTCGTCCCGGCGAAGTCCTGCGGCACAATTCAGTTCGTGAACGCCACGCAACTGCTCGCCGACGCCGTTGACCTCGCTCGCACCGCCGCGCAGGACGAAGCCGGCATGGAACGCGTCGGTGCTCATGTGGGGGTGCTCGGCGAAGACGAGTACTCCGTCACCCACCTCTTCGAAGCCGAGCACGCCGGCTACCGCGGCTGGACCTGGGCGGTGACCGTCGCCTACGCGGGCGAGGGCTCCCCGGTGTCGGTCAGCGAGGTCGTGCTGCTGCCCGGCCAGGACGCGCTGGTCGCCCCCGAGTGGGTCCCGTGGAGCGAACGGGTCCGCGCCGGTGACCTGGGCGTCGGCGACCTGATGCCGCCCCGCGAGAACGACCCGCGCCTCGTCGAGGCGTACGTGCAGTCCGACGACCCCGCGGTCGAGGAGGTGGCGCTGGAGATCGGCCTCGGCCGCACCCGCGTCCTGTCCCGCGAGGGCCGCCTGGACGCCGCCGACCGCTGGGCCGCCTCCGACTTCGGCCCGCGCTCCGACATGGCCCGCAGCGCTCCCGCGCACTGCGGCACCTGCGGTTTCTACACGCGGGTCGCCGGTGCGTTCGGCTCGGCGTTCGGGGTGTGCGCGAACGAGATCGCGCCTGCCGACGGCCACGTCGTGCACGTCGAGTACGGCTGCGGCGCGCACTCGCAGGTCGAGGTCGAGATGGGGTCGCTCGTGCCCGTCGCGGACCTGGTCTACGACGACGCGCAGCTCGAGGTCGTGGAGTCCGTGCCGGCTCCGGCAGCCGCTCCGGAGGCCGCCTCCGAGTCCGCCGCTGAGCCCGTCGAGGCCGCTCAGACCATCGAGGCAGCGAGCGTCTCGGAGTGACCGACCCGTTCGGCACCGAGGTCCTGCGCGCCTCGGTCCTCTCGGCGTGGCGTGGTTCGCCCACCCGCTTCCGCGAGGACGCCAACGCCGAGGAGGACCTGCGCCTCGGCGGCTACCGCGACCGGTTGCTGGTCGAACTCGCCCAGAACGCGGCCGACGCGGCGGGCGACGAGCCCGGTGTGTTGCGAATCACGTTGGTCGACGGTGAGCTGCGCGCCGCGAACACCGGTGCCCCGCTGACCGAGGCCGGTGTCGCCGCGCTGGCCTCGCTGCGGGCGTCCTCCAAGGAGTCCGGCGTCGGCCAGTTCGGCGTGGGCTTCGCGGCCGTGCTGGCCGTGTCCGACGCCCCGCGCGTGATCTCCACGTCCGGCGGTGTCGAGTTCTCCGCCGAACGCACCCGCGCCGAGGTGCCCGAACTCGCCTCCGAACGCGGCGGCGACGTGCCGGTGCTGCGCCTGGTGTGGCCGGTCTCCGAGACCGTGCCGGACGGCTTCACCACCGAGGTCAGGCTGCCGCTCAAGGTCGACCTCACGCTCCCGGACCTGGCCGAGGAGGTCCCCGACCTGCTGCTGGCGCTGCCGGGCCTGCGCCGCATCGAGGTCGGCTCCCAGTCGTGGGAGCGGTTCGTCACCGCGGACGGCGTGGTCACCGTCGGCTCGGCGCGCTGGCTGGTCGAGCGCACGGTCGGCGAACTGCCGGACGAACTCGTGCAGGGCGTCGAACACCGTCCTCAGTGGACGGTCTCGTGGGCGTACCCGCTGGACGAGCCGCTGGGTGAGGACGTGCTGCACGCGCCGACCCCGACCGACGAACGCCTGTCGCTGCCCGCCCGCCTGATCGCCACGCTGCCGGTCGAGCCGTCGCGCCGCCGCATCCTGCCGGGCCCCGCCGCGTGGTCGGTCCTGGACGCCGCCGCCGAGGCCTACCCGGCCCTGATCGCGCGGATCCCGGCCGTCGAACGCACCGCGCTGGTGCCGCTGCCCGGCTTCCCGCTGTCCGAAGTGGACGATCGACTGCGCACCGCGCTGCTGCGTTCGTTGCGCGCCGCGGCCTGGCTGCCGCTCGCCTCCGGCGAGTGGATCGAACCGTCCCGCGCCCGCGTCCTCGACGTGGGCTCCGAGGAACTGGTCGACCTGGTCGAGGACGCCCTGCCGGGCCTGCTCGACGCCGAACTCTCCGCGCCCGTGCACGCGAAGGCGTTGGCAGCACTGGAAGTCCCGCGCGTCACGACCGCCGAGGTCGTCGCCGCACTGGCCGGCGTCTCCGGTGACCCCGGCTGGTGGCGTGACGTCTACGCCGCCTTCGCGCCGCTCGCCGAGGTGGACCCGGACGTCCGCGAGGCACTCCAGTCCCTGCCCGTCCCGCTGGCCGACGGCCGCACCGTCACGGGCCCGCACACCACGCTGATCGCCGACGAACCGCTCCCCGGCCTGCGCGTCGTCCACCCGGACGCCGTGCACCCGCTGCTGGTCCGCCTCGGCGCGGTCGAAGCAGGCGCCACCGAACTGCTCGCGGACCCTTCGTTGCGCGAGAACGTGGCGCGCTCGCTGGAGGACGCCGAGGCAGGCCTCGACGGCGAGGACCTGATCGAGACGGTCCTGCGCCTCGTGGACCGCGCGGCCGTGCGAGCCGGCGAGGAACCGTGGCTCGGCGCCCTGGCCCTGCCCGACTCGGCAGGTGAATGGCACCGCGCCGACGAACTGCTGCTGCCCGACTCACCGCTCGTCGGCGTGGTCGAGGCGGACGCGTTCCCGTTGCTGTCGAAGGAGATCGCCGAGACCTACCCGCGCGCCGCCCTGGTGGCCGTGGGCGTCGTCGACGGCTTCTCCCTGGTGATCGACGACGAGCCCGCCGGACCCGACCACGACCTGCCGGACGAGTCCGCGTGGTGGTCGTCCGTCCCGGACGAACCGCGCCGCGTCGTGGCCGTGCGCGACCTGGACCTGGTCGCGGACTGGCCCGCGGCCCTGCGCCTGCTGGCGTCCGACCCGGTCACCTGGCGGGCCGTTTCCGAGCCGGACGGCTACACGGGTTGGTGGATCGCCCGGCACGCGTCGCTGGCCGGCAAGGCCCCACGCGAGTACCGGCTCGCCGAGGCGACGCTGCTGGACGGACTCTTCGACACCGTGCCTGACCTCGAGTTGGCGGAGCACGTGCTGCGCGCGGCCGGCGTCCGGTCCCGGCTGGAGATCTGGGACGACGACGATGCCGAGTTCGTGCTGGACCGCCTCGGCGACGCCGACCGCGTGATCGCGGACGCGGTGGTGCTGCGCGCCTACGCGGCACTGCCCGAAGGTGATTTCGCGCCGCCGGAACGGGTGCGCGTGCTGTCCGGTGCCGTGGCCGCCGCGGACGACGTCGTGGTGCTGGACCACCCGTGGCTGATGGGCGTCGCCCCCGCCGACCGCGTGCTGCTGGCGGACGGGTCGGAGGAACTGGCCGACCTGCTGGACCTGGCATTGGCCTCGGAGGAGTTCGACGGGTCGCCTGACCACGTCGGCGAGGTCGTGTCGTGGCGGGATCTCGGAGCTGTTCGGAAAGCCTGCGAACTGCTGGAAGTCGAGCTGCCCGATGGGGTGGTCGTCGTGCACGACTCGCTGTTCGTGGACGGTCAGCGGGTCGAGTGGTGGATGGTGGACGGGGTGCCGCACGCTGCCGACACGCCTGAGGGGTTGTCGCGGGCGTTGGCCTGGGTTGCGGGGCGGTGGGATGACCGGCACGCGTTCGCGGCGCTGATCACCGATCCGACGGCCGCGACTCTGCTGGGCTGATCACCGATCGGGGACGCCTGCGTCAGCTTGCGTTCCCTGGGGGGCGCGTTCCCGGGGTGCGTTGGCGGCTGGCGCTTGCGTGCTTCCCCTGGGGGCTCTGCCCCCAGACCCCCGGCAATCTGATCAGGGGGCCAGCGCTGCGAGCGGGCTGATGGCACGCCTGTTGCGTAGAGCGGCTGCCGGTTTCGTAGTTTGGTTGCGTTGGCGGTGGGTCCCATCACAAGTCGAGCCAAGAGCGAGCCACACCTGCCTGGGTGTGTCAAACCGCCGAAAAGCGTGGCGGTTTGACACACCCAGGCAGGTGCAGCAAGAGCTGTGGCGCGACTCGTGATGGGACCCACCGCCGAAGCCGCGCGCTAAGAGCGGCTGGCCAAGGACGGCTCGCCTTCGGCTTCGCGTTCGGTCAGGCGTTGCCTGCGCAGCCGTGGCTTCGGGATGTCGCCCCGCTTCACGAGGATGATCCACGCGGTGATCGTCACCATCATCGACACCGCGCCGCCGATGATGATCGGTGCACGGCCGTTGATCTCTCCCAGCCACCCCATCAGCGGGCCGCCCACGGGGTTCCCGCCCAGGAACACCAGCATGTAGATGCCCATCACCCGGCCGCGCATCTCGGGCTCCACGGCCAGTTGGACGGTGGCGTTGGCGGTCGTGTTGAACGTCATCATCGCGACGCCGACCGGGATCATCATCAGGCCGGTGAGCAGCATCGTCGGCATCATCCCGGAGATGATCTCCAGCACGCCGAACACCACGCCCGACCCGATGAACACGGTCATCCTGGGCGTCTTCCGCTTGGCCGCCAGCGTCGCACCGGCCAGCGTTCCCACGGCGATCAACGTCGACAGCAACCCGTACGCGTCGGCATCGCCGCCGAAGACGTTGCGGGCCATGATCGCCAGCGTCATGTAGAAGTTCATGCCGAACGTGGCGATGAAGAACACCAGCAGCATGACCGTCATCAGGTCCGGGCGGCCGCGGACGTAGCGCAGGCCCGACAGCAGTTGGCCCTTCTCGCGTGGCAGGGGGTCGGAGCGCAGCAGTTGCGCGGTCCGCATCAGCCAGATGCCGCCGACCACGCCCACGAAGCTGATGGCGTTGGCCAGGAACACCCAGCCGGTGCCGATGGCCACGATCGTCACGCCCGCGACGGCCGGGCCGATGATCCGCGCGAGGTTGAACATCATCGAGTTGATCGCCACGGCGTTGGTCAGCTGATCGCGGCCGACCATCTCCACGACGAACGACTGCCGCACGGGCGTCTCGACCGCGGAGAAGGCGCCGAGCAGCAGGCACAGCAGGTAGACGTGCCAGAGTTCGACGACCCCGAAGACGTCCAGCAACCCCAGGGCCAGGGCGCAGAGGCCCAGTGCCGACTCCAGCCAGAGCAGGAGCTTGCGCTTGTCCATGCGGTCGGCCAGCACGCCGCCCCACATCGACAGCAGCAGGACGGGCAGGAACTGCAGCGAGGCGGCGAAGCCGAGGGCGACGGGGGAGCCGTTGGACAACTCCAGGACCAGCCAGTCCTGGGCCACGCGCTGCATCCACACGCCGACCAGCGAGATGATCTGGCCGGAGGCGTAGAGGCGGTAGTTGTATATGCCTAACGATCCGAACATTCCGGTACGACGAGGTGGCGAACTGTCTGCTCCACCACCCGCGTAACCCGTCACGTTCTTACTGACCCGCCATCCTGTCGATGATGTCGGCGGCCCGTGTCAGCAGTTCCCGTTCCTCCGGGTCCAGTTCGGCCAGCCGCTTGTCCAGCCACGCTTCGCGGGCCGTGATCTCGTCCTCCAGGTACGACAAGCCTTCGCCCGTGAGCTCGACGATGGCTTGACGGCCGTCGGTGGGGTGCGGGCTGCGCGTGGCGAACCCGAACTCCTCGAGGGCGGCGATCACGCGCGTCATCGACGGCGGCTGCACGCCTTCCTTGGCTGCTAGCTCTCCCGGGGTCAGCGGCCCGCACTTGTGCAGGGTGGACAGCGCTGACACCTGCGTGAGCGACACCGAGGAGTTGGTGCGCTGCGCCCGCAGGCGACGGTTGAGGCGAACGACGGCAAGCCTCAGCCTGCTCGCCAGTCCGTGCTGATCGGTCGCCACGTAGTTAGCATACCTCACGAAATAGTTTCCTGCCGAAAGGTCAGCTCAGCAGGGCCTGGATCGGTCCCAACGAGAAGTAGACGACGAAAGCGGCCGCCACGATCCACATCAGGACGTGAATTTCGCGGGCCTTGCCGGTGAGGGCCTTGAGCAGCACGTAGCTGACGAAGCCCGCGCCGATGCCGTTCGCGATCGAGTAGGTGAACGGCATGACGACGATCGTCAGGAACGCCGGCAGGGCGATGGTGAAGTCGGTGAAGTCGATCTCACGGACCTGCATCATCATCAACGCGCCGACGATGACCAACGCCGGTGCGGCCGCCTCGATCGGCACGACCTCGTAGAGCGGCGTGAAGAACATCGCGAGCAGGAACAACACACCGGTCACGACGTTGGCCAGACCGGTCCGCGCGCCCTCCGCGATGCCGGACGCCGATTCGATGTAGACGGTGTTGGACGAACTCGAAGCCGCACCACCGGCGACGGCGCCCAGACCGTCCACGAACAACGCCTTGCTGACGTTCGGCAGCTGGCCGTCCTTGTCGATCAGGCCGGCTTCCTTGCCCAGACCGGTCATCGTGCCGACGGTGTCGAAGAAGTCGGTGAGGACCAGCGTGAACACGATCAACGCGGCGGCCAGCGCCGGAATCCGCGTCCACGCGCCGAACGACACCTCGCCGAGCAGCGACAGGTCCGGAATCCCGAAGACCTGGTCGGGCAGCGCCGGGTAGCCGAGGTTCCAGCCCTTGGCGTTGACGCCCGCCGACGGCCCGGCCTTGACCAGCGCCTCGAGGACGATCGCGAAGATCGCCGTGGCGACGATGCCGATGAGGATCGCGCCCTTGACCCGCCGCGCGAACAGCACGCCCGTGAGCACCAGGCCGACCACGAACACCAGCGTCGGCCAGCTCGCGATCGACCCGTTGATGCCGAGCCCGACCGGCACGGTGGTGTTGGCGGCGTCGGGCAGGCGGCGCACGAAGCCCGCGTCCACGAGGCCGATGAAGCAGATGAACAGACCGATGCCGACGGCGATCGCGGCCTTCAGCTCGTTCGGCACGGCGTTGAACACCGCGGTCCGCACACCCGTGACGACCAGCAGCAGCACCACGAGGCCGTTGACCAGGATCAGGCCCATCGCCTCGGGCCAGGTGACCTTGGCGGCCACCGACACGGCGACGAACGAGTTGATGCCCAGGCCTGTGGCCAGCGCGAACGGGTAGTTGGCGATCAGTCCGAAGAGGATGGTCATGACACCGGCGACCAGCGCCGTCACCGCCGCGACCTGCCCGACGGGAAGGATGTTGCCGAGCACGTCGGGGTGCGATCCGGGACCGGACGGCGCGAAGCTGCCGATGATCAGCGGGTTCAGCACGACGATGTACGCCATCGTGAAGAAGGTCACGACGCCACCGCGGACCTCGCGCGCCACGGTCGATCCGCGCTCGGAAATCTTGAAGAACCCGTCCAGCATCTGGTCTCCTAACGATGTGTCCGAACGCGACTCCACCCCACCGCACCCGCCGGCGCTGCCGCACAGGCTGGCAGACCCCGTGCCCGTAGTGCTGGGTGGTACCGCGCTGTGGTTCCTCGGACTCCTGGTCGTGGTGATCTTCGACCGCGAGAACAGCACACTGCTCTGGACGACCCTGTCCGGCGGTCTGCTCGGGATCATCGGGTACGGAGTCTTCTACTGGCAACGCCG
This sequence comes from Lentzea sp. NBRC 102530, assembly GCF_030269365.1. Taxonomy (GTDB): domain Bacteria; phylum Actinomycetota; class Actinomycetes; order Mycobacteriales; family Pseudonocardiaceae; genus Lentzea. The sequence continues at coordinate 172,363 of NZ_BSTF01000011.1, read as the reverse complement.
GGCAGCGAGGCGAGGGTCACGCGGCGCCCAGCAGGGCCTCGAAGACGCGTAGCCGCCCGTGGTCCTCGTCGCCGACTGGGTCCGGCTGCTGATCGTCTGCGTCGTGTTCGTGGCCGCCGCGGCCGCGATCGCGCACTACACCGGCCTCACCAGCCCGAAGCCGTTCCTCAGTGCCGCCGTCCGCGCCGTCGTCCAGCTCGCGGCGGTCTCGGCGGTGATCACCGTCGTCCTCTCCCACCTCGGCCTCACCTGGGCGTTCCTCGTGGTGATGGCCGTCGTGGCCACCCTCACGTCGGCCCGTCGCACGGGGGCGGGGCGGAAGGGCGGCTGGGCCGCGCTCCCGATCCTCGTGGGCACCGTGCCCGCGCTCGGCCTGCTGCTCGCCATCGGCCTGCTCCCGGTCGAGGGCATCGCGCTGATCCCGGTGGGCGGCATCCTGATCGGCGGCGCGATGACCGCTACGACGTTGTCGGCGCGGCGAGCCCTCGACGCCTTGGAAGAGCGCTACGGCGAATACGAGGCCGCGCGCGCGTTGGGCTTCCACGAAAGGGCCGCGGTCTACCTGGTCATCCGGCAGCCGGCTGCCGAGGCGCTGCTGCCGCCGCTCGACCAGACCAGGACGGTCGGGCTGGTCACCCTCCCGGGTGCCTTCGTCGGCATGCTGCTCGGCGGTGCGCCGGTCTGGCAGGCCGGTGCCCTCCAACTCGTGGTTCTCCTGGCCCTGCTGGCGGTCGAAGCGGCCGCCGTGGCGACCGTGGTCGAGCTGATCGCGAGAAGTCTGATCAGGAGGACTTCCCAAGGTAGCGAAGTTAGGCTAACCTAAGTCTCGTCGCTTCGTGGTGGGAGCGGCAGTCAGTTCGGGAACGGACGAGGCCCCCCTCTGGGCAGAGGGGGGCCTCGTCGTGTTCGGCAGCGGGAGCTTGTCGGAGCATCCACTGCCGAAGCATCAGTGCCGCGGCATCATCCGGGCAGCAGCAGGCCGTTCTGGCCACCGCGGGCCGCCTCGAAGCGGGCGGAGACGTCCTCCCAGTTGACGACGTTCCACAGCGCCGAGATGTAGTCGGCCTTCAGGTTGCGGTACTGCAGGTAGTACGCGTGCTCCCAGATGTCGAACGCGAGCAGCGGCGTGACCGCGATCGACAGGTTCGAGTGGTGGTCCTTGAGCTGCAACGTGATCAGCTTCTGCGCGATCGGCTCCCAGGCGAGGATGCCCCAGCCGGAACCCTGGATCGACGACGCGGCGGCGTTGAGCTGGCCGCGGAACTTGTCGAACGAACCGAAGTGCTCGTCGATCGCGGCCGCGAGCTCGCCGACGGGCTTGTCGCCGCCGTTGGGCGAGAGGTTCTTCCACCACACCTGGTGCAGCGCGTGGCCCGCCAGGTGGAACGCCAGCGTGGTCTCGAGGCCGACGATCGAGCCGAAGGCCTCCTTGTCGCGCGCCTCCGCGATCTGCTCGATCGTGTCGTTCGCGCCCTTGACGTACGCGGCGTGGTGCTTGCCGTGGTGCAGCTCGTTGATCTCACCGATGATCGCCGGCTCGAGGTCGCCGTAGTCGTAGTCGAGATCCGGCAGCACGTACTGGCCCATGACAACTCCTGCAATCTCTTGGTACTTGCAACTTACTAGCAATAAGGGTGAGTAAACCAGTTGCGGGCGTCCGTAGCGTCGTGGGCGTGTCCGTGCTGACAGCCAGGAACATTTCGCTGTCGTTCGGTCCGAGGACCGTGATCTCGGAGGTGGATTTCGATGTTTCGCCTGGTGACCGCGTCGGCCTGATCGCGCCCAACGGCGTCGGCAAGTCCACGTTGCTCCGTCTGCTCTCCGGTGAGCTGTCACCGGAAGCCGGATCTGTCTCAACCACCGGGACCGTGGCGCACCTGACGCAGGAGACCCTCCACATTGGTGGGGAGTCGCTGCGCGACCACCTCGCCCGCCGCACCGGCGTCGCCGAGGCCGAGCAGTGGCTGCAACGCGAGGCCGAAGCGCTCGCGGACGGTGGCGGCGCCGGGTACTCCGACGCCTTCGACCACTGGACCGCCATCGGTGCCGGTGACTTCGACGAACGCGCCGAGGTCGTCTGTGGGCGCCTCGGCCTGCCCGCCGACCTGCTCGTCCACCGTGCGCCGGACGAGCTGTCAGGTGGCCAGCAGGCACGGCTGCGGTTGGCGGCCGTGCTGCTCACGCGCGCCGACGTGCTGTTGCTGGACGAACCGACCAACGACCTCGACGCGGCCGGGCTCGACCTGCTGGAGTCCCACGTCACCGGCTACCAGGGCGCGATCGTGCTGGTCAGCCACGACCGGGAGTTCCTCGCGCGCACCACGACCGCGATCGCCGAACTCGACGAGTTCAGCCACGGGCTCACCGTCTTCGGTGGCGGCTGGGACGCCTACGTCGAGGAGAAGGCGAACGCGGACCGTCGCGCCCGCGAGGACTACGAGGCGTACGAGACCAGGCGCTCCGAGCTCACCCAGCGCAGCCGCCAGGTGAAGGAGTGGTCGCGCAAGGGCGTCCGCAGGGCGACGAGCGCCAAGATGCTCAACGACGAACCGGACCGCAACGCGCGTGCGGGGCACAAGCGGGGCGCGGAGAACACGGCCGCGCGATCGTCCGTTGTGGACCGTCAGCTGGCCCGGCTGGAGGAGGTCGAGGAACCGCGCGAGGCCTGGGAACTCCGGCTCACCCTGCCGTCCGCCGGGCGGGGCAGCGCGATCGCGTTCACCCTGCGCGGGGCCGTGGTCAGCCGCGGCGACGTCACGCTCGGACCGATCGACCTCACGATCGGCGCGGGCGAGCGGTGGCGGATCTCGGGCCCGAACGGCGCGGGCAAGTCGACGTTGCTAGGCGCGCTGCTCGGCCGGATCCCCTTGCGGGAAGGTGACAGGTCCATCGGGCCGGGTGTCGTCGTCGGCGAGGTGGACCAGCTTAGGGCCGAGTTCGCGAGCGACGCCAGCGCGTTGCGGATCGTCGCGGACGCCACCGGCCTGCAGGACGTGGAGGTGCGCACGTTGCTGGCGAAGTTCCGGCTCGGCGCCGACGCGGTGCTGCGACCGGCCCGCGACCTGTCACCGGGCGAACGCACCCGCGCGGGCTTGGCGTTGCTCCAGGCCCGCGGCACGACCTGTTTGGTCCTCGACGAACCGACCAACCACCTCGACCTGCCGGCCATCGAACAGCTCGAACAGGCCTTGGAAACCTACGAAGGAACGTTGCTGCTGGTCACGCACGACCGACGGCTCGCTTCGGCCGTGCGGGTGGATCATGAGATAGAGGTCCTCGACCTTCTCACGTTTCCTCGTGTGAAGGGTGGAAGATATGACGCATGACCACCGAGGAGGACTGGCCGGTCGAACAGACCTGGTCGATGCGCAACACCCACTGGCACGCCTATGTGGAGCACACGTCACTCGATCACGCCTCTCCTCGGCAGGTTCGGCTCGAACGCACCCCTGAGGAAGTCCTGACGTCGCCGGCCGAGGTCGCCGCGTGGCTGGAGGTCAACCTCCGCAGCGCCACGCGGCCCGAGGAGACCGGCAAGAAGCGGGTCAAGGACGAACGCGACTTCACCGACTCCAACCGCGTGCACGCCTCACTGGCGTCGCGCGGCGAGTCGATCTACACGGGGGTGAAGGGCGAGCTGACGCTGGCGGTCGAGGCCGTCACGCCGGAGGAGTGCCGGACGTCCCACGACGGTGCGGACGTGGCCCCGCTGAAGTCGGGCCGCCGCCGGTAGTTCCGTGGCTCAGGACGTGCGCGGATGCACCGGCGGCGTTCTGGGCCACCCCGCTGGCCGCGGTGCCGGAACGCGGCGGCGTGCACCACGACACGCACTTCGTCACCCGCGTCACGGGAGGCGGAGAGTCCCGGCCCGACGTGCAGGGCAGGCCGGTCACGGGGACGGGCCTGCCCAGCGAGATGCCGCGGTCGTTCCAGGACGAGCTGATGACGTGGCGACTGGTCCCCGTCCTGCGAGTCCGCAGGGCGACAGTGGCAGCCGGGTCGCTCGCCCGTGCCTCTCACCGAACGAACTTGCAGGACAGGGACTAGCCGACGTGCCACGTGTGCACGGGCTCGCCCGCGTGCATCAGCTCCATGTACCGCTTGAGCATGCCGGACAGTGCGGCTTCCCTCGACATGCCCCGTTCCTCCAGCAGCGCAACGGTTTCCCGCTGCCACGACGATCCGGTGCGGCGCGCGAGGCAACGCTGCTCGATCACTCCGAGGTAGCGTTCGCGGGCCTCGTCGGAGACACCGCAGTCGCGCAGGCCGTCGTGCGCCATCGGCAGCAGGCGGCGCAGCACCAGCTCGTCCGGCGGGATCCAGCCGATGCCCGGCCAGTACAGCTGGGCGTTCATGCCGTGCCGCGCGCCGGTGTAGAGGTTCTCCTCCGCCGCCTGGAACGACATCTGAGTCCACAGTGGACGTTCCTGGGCGGTGAGCGCGCGCTGGGCGCCGTAGAAGAACGCGGCGTTGGCCATCGTGTCGAGCACCGTGGGCCCGGCGGGCAGGACCCGGTTCTCGACGCGCAGGTGCGGCACCCCGTCGACGACGTCGTAGACGGGCCGGTTCCAGCGCCAGATCGTGCCGTTGTGCAGCCGCAGCTCGGAAAGTCTCGGCGCACCGCCGGCTTCGAGGACCTCCAACGGGTCCTCGTCGTCGGTTTCCGGGAGCAGGCTGGGGAAGTAGCGCACGTTCTCCTCGAACAGGTCGAAGATCGACGTGATCCACCGTTCACCGAACCACACGCGCGGCCGGACGCCCTGGTTCTTGAGCTCGTCCGGACGGGTGTCGGTGGCCTGCTCGAACAGCGGGATCCGGGTCTCGTGCCAGAGCGCCTTCCCCAGCAGGAAAGCCGAGTTCGCGGCGATGGCGACCTGCACCCCCGCGAGGCACTGGGCGGCGTTCCAGTGCGCGGCGAAGTGCGTCGGCTCGACCTGCAGGTGCAGCTGCACCGAGGTGCACGCGGCCTCCGGCAGGATCGACTCCGCGTAGCTCAGCAGCTTCTCCGGAGTCTTGCCCGGCATCGCCGGGCCTTCCATGCGCAGCACCATCTCCTCGCCACGGGCCTTGAAGATGGTGTCGTTGAGCAACGCGTAGCGCGGCGCCTCGGAGAGCCACTTGCGGTCGAAGTGCCGCTCCCGCAACGTGGGCAGCACTCCGATCATGGCGAGGTTGGCGCCGACGTCGTTGGCCTTGGAGTCCGCGTTGTCGAGCGACTGCCTGAGTTCTTCCTCCAGGCCGAGCATCTCGCCCCCCGCGAGCTCACGAGGGGGAACGTTGATCTCCAGGTTCTGCTGACCCAGTTCCAGCGTGTAGGACGGGTCGTCGATCTTCTCCAGCACCTCCGAGTTCGCCATCGCCGGCCGCATCGCGTCGTCGACGAGGTTCAACTCGATTTCGAGCCCCATCTGCCGACGGGGAAAGGAAAACGTGTCTTCGGCCAGCATCGTGGCCAGTGCGTCGAGACTCCGCTGCATCTTCTCCCGGTAACGCTGGCGGTCGTCTCTGGTGAAAGTGCGGCTGGACACTTCACTTCCCATGCCGCTACCCCTTCGCTCGGCGCCGGTGGGCGCGGGCCAGGCGGAACGCCCAACGTGACACAGCGGAAACCTCCTTTACATCGCCCAAATCGGTGCTCTCTGTCACGTCGAGGTAACAACCAGCGATCATCCGCTGGTCGGGCGTGCGAGGTTCCGCCCTCCGGACTACCTCGCCTGTTCCACACCGGCCAGGATGCGAAACTTCCGGCGTGGCAGACGTGATCGAGATCAACGACCCGGCCGACCCCCGGCTCGACGACTTCCGCGACCTCTCGACGGCCGACCGCAGGCCGGACCGCCCGGGAGGACGAGGCCTGGTCATCGCCGAGGGCGTGGTGGTCGTGGAACGTCTGCTGGCGTCGCCCTACCCCGTGCGCGGGCTGCTCGGGGTGCGCCGCCGAATCGAGGCACTCGACCTTTCTGACCTGGACGTTCCCGCCTACGTGACCTCAGCAGAGGTTATGGCGTCGGTCGTCGGTTTCCACTTGAACCGGGGTGTACTGGCGGCCGCCGACCGGGCACCAGCGGTCTCGTTCGACGCGCTGGTGTCCTCGGCTCGCCGCCTCGCCGTGCTGGAGGGCGTGGGGGACCACGAGAACCTCGGATCGATCTTCCGCAACGCCGCCGCCCTGGGCGTGGACGGGGTGGTGCTGGGGCCCGGCTGCAGCGATCCGCTCTACCGCCGCAGCGTGCGCGTCTCGATGGGGCACGTGCTGCGCGTGCCGTTCGCTACCACGGATGAGTGGCCCGCGGCGCTGAACCTGTTGCGGCAAAAGGGTTACACGGTTGCCGCTCTGACGCCCCGGGCATCCGCTCTGCATCTTGCAGATGCGGGGTTGCGCGGGCGGAGAGTCGCCGTGTTGCTGGGGTCCGAGGGGCCGGGGCTGACCGACGAGGCCATCGATGCCGCCGACCTGGCGGTGCGGATCCCCATGTCGTCCGGGGTGGATTCGTTGAACGTGGCCACGGCCGGGGCCGTGGCGTTCTACGCGTTGCTCTGAGATCTGTGGTCGGGGTTCGGGGTTCGGGGTTCAGAGCAGAGTCAGGATCAGGGAGAGCCAGGCCACGACGACTCCCGTCACGACTCCGTAGGCGACCCAGCGCCACACCGGGACCTTGCGGCCCAGCCAGACGCTCGGGGCGAGGCCGCCGACCACGAGGACGTTCGCCACCAGCGCCAGCCAGCGGCTCGTCTCGCCCAGACCGAGCGAGAGGGACACGACCGTCACCGTGACGATGGCCGCGGTGATCAGGCTGACCGTGAGGCCCGTGCCCCACGGGGTGGGTTCCGGGGCCGGCTCGGGCTCCGCGACGTGCTCGGGTTCTTCCGGCTGTTCGGGGGCGTCGACGCTCACCAACTCGCCGCTCACCGGGTCGGTGTAGCTGACCTGGGAGTTCATCACGGTGGCGATCCGGATCGCGAGTTGCTTGCCCCGGCGGGCGATCAGGGCGTTCGCCACGCCGTCCTGCGGGGTTTCGGTGCGGGTGACCGCTTCGGCCACCTTCGCCCACTCGTGGAGGGCTTCGGCCAGATCGGCGCCCAGGGGCAGGCTGTGCGGGTCGACCTCGCGTTCGCCGGACTCGTCTTCGCCGGCGAGCACGGCGCGGCCGTCCCGGACTCGCAACTCCACTGGGCCCTCCTCGGGGGTCTGTCGCGTTCGTGGCAGAACCTATCGGACGGTGGTGGTGGGGTGCGTCGCCAATGCGGTGGTCGGGTTTGGTGCAGGGCCTTGAGCCGAGCTGTGGTTTCGGCATCGCCGCTGGCGCGTCGGATGGGGATCGGGGCTTGACTTTGGGCCCTTGCGAGGCGCTGGGTGCTCACGTCACCGATACCGGCTCGACGGTTCAGCCAGGACCGACGCCTCGCCTGCGGCATTGCCGTTGGGCCTTGGCGGGCTCGGCTGCGCCGTCGCGATGCTTGTGCTCGGTCGGCCTCGGCTCGGGTGAGCGTGAGGTCGCGTTCGCGCCAGATCCCCATTGGCGCGAACGCGACCTGCAGACCTAGGCGAGCGAGTCGCTCCAGGCCGTGTGCAGGGCCGCGAAGCGGCCCCGCTCACCGATCAGCTCCGCTGGGGAGCCGTCTTCCACCACAATGCCACCATCCAGCACCAGTACGCGGTCCGCGATCAGGACCGTCGACAGGCGGTGGGCGATGATGAACGCGGTCCGGTCCGCCAGCACTGTTTCCAGGGCCGCCTGCACGGCGCGTTCTGTGGGCACGTCCAAGGACGATGTTGCCTCATCCAGGACCAGTACGGCCGGGTCTGCGAGGAATGCGCGCGCGAATGCCACCATTTGGCGTTGGCCCGCGGAGAGGCGGCCGCCTCGTTTGCGGACGTCCGTGTCGTAGCCGTCGGGGAGCGCGCTGATGAAGCCGTGCGCGCCCACCTCCTGCGCTGCCGCCTCGATCTCCTCGCGGGTGGCGGTGGGGCGGCCCAGGGCGATGTTGTCCGCCACCGAGCCGGAGAACAGGAAGTTCTCCTGGGTGACCATGACGACCGCTCTGCGCAGGTCGGTGTCCGCCACGGAACGCAGGTCCGTGCCGTCCAGCGAGACGGCGCCCGCCGACGGGTCGTAGAAGCGGGCCACGAGCTTGGCGACCGTGGTCTTGCCCGCCCCGGTGGCGCCGACCAGGGCCACGGTCTGGCCCGCCGGGACGTCCAGGGAGAAGCGCGGGAGCACCAGGCGGGTGGTGCCCGGGTACTGGAACTCCACGTCGGTGAAGCGGACCGCGCCGCGCGGCTCGGCCAGGGGGACCGGGGTCGTGGGTTCGGGGACCGAGGGCCTCTCCTCGAGGACGCCCGAGATCTTCTCCAGGGCCGCGGTGGCCGAGGAGTAGGAGTTCGCGAACATCGCCAGTTCGTCGAACGGGTCGTAGAAGCGGCGGATGTAGACCGTGAACGCCGTCAGGACGCCCAGTTCCAGGGACCCGCCCGCGACCCGGTAGGCGCCCCAGGCGAGGACCACGGCCAGCGACACGTTGCCGATGGCGCGGACCGTCGAGACGAACATCGCCATGACGCCGAGGGCGTCGGTGTTGGCGTCGCGGAACTGGCCGTTGAAGCCCGTCATGATCTGTTCGTTGCGGGGCTGGCGGCGGAACGCCTGGACGGCGCGGATGCCGTTCATCGACTCCACGAACTGCACGATGATCTTGGCGATCGCGCCGCGCGTGCCCCGGTAGGCGTCCATCGAGCGGCGGCGGAACCAGCGCCAGATGAAGTAGATCGGGATGAAGCCCGCGATCACGACCAACGCCAGCGGGACGTCCAGGTAGAGCAGGATGATCGCGATGCCGGTCACCGACAGGGCCGCGTTGAACAGGCTGTCGATGCCCTCTTCGAGGAGGTCCTGCAACGAGTCCACGTCGCTCGTCAGGCGGGCGATGACCTTGCCCGACGTGTACGACTCGTGGAAGCCCACGGACAGGCCCTGCGAGTGGCGGAAGATCCGGCCGCGCAGGTCCAGCAGGACGTCCTGGCCCACCCGGCCGGCGAGCCGCAGGAACGCCCAGCGCAGGAACGTCATCAGCACGGCCGAGACCGCGTAGCCGATGACGCACCACACCAGGATCGACGCGCTGCCGCCGATCGCGGCGGGGATGCCGTTGTCGATCGCGGCGGCGATCAGCAACGGGCCCACGAGCGCCGCCAGGTTGCCGCAGACCACCGCCGCGATCGCCAGCGACGTGAGGCCGATGTGGGGACGCAGCAACGAACCCAGCAGCCTGCGCGACCGGGCCTGCAGGCGCAGGCCCGTCGAGTGCGAGATCTCCTCGATCTCCTCGGCGGCGACGCCGCGCCATTCTTCTTCTGCCGCAACGGGTGCGGTCACTTCACTCACGACGCCACCTCCTCTTCGACCAGCTCGTCGTCCATGCTGGACAGCAGATGCCGGTATTCCTCGTTGGTGTCCAGCAGTTCCCGGTGCGAGCCGATGGCCGCGATCCTGCCGTCGGCCAGCAGCGCCACCCGGTCCGCCAGCTGCACCGTCGACGAGCGGTGCGCCACGACCAGGGCCGTGGTCTCGCTCAGCACCCGGCGCAGCGCGGCCTCCACCTCGGCCTCGGTGTGGACGTCCAGCGCCGACAACGGGTCGTCGAGCACCAGCACGGCGGGCTTGCCGACGACCGCACGGGCCAGCGCCAGCCGTTGCCGCTGACCACCGGACAGCGACAGGCCCTGCTCGCCGATGCGGGTCGCGAGCCCCCACGGGAGCGCGTCCACGAACTCCTCGGCCTTCGCCACCCGCAACGCCTCGCGCACCTGGGCCTCGGTCACGTCCGGCACGCCCAGGCCCACGTTCTCGGTCACGGAGGCCGAGAACAGCACGGGCTCCTCGAACGCCGTGCCCACGACGGTCCGCAGGTCCTCCAGCGAGAGGTCCCGCACGTCGACGCCGTCGATCGTGATCCGCCCGCCGGTCACGTCCGCGAGCCGCGGCACCAGTGCCGTCAGCGTCGTCTTGCCCGAGCCCGTCGCACCGACCAGCGCGACCGTCTCACCGGGACGCAGGTCGAGGTCGACGCCGGACAGCACCTCGCGGCCGTCCTCGAACGCGAACCGCACGCCCTCGAAACGGACGTGCCCGCGCAGCGGCGTGGGCAGCGGCGCGGGCGTGGCGGGGCCGGTGATCGTGACGGGGGAGTCGATGACCTCCCAGTAGCGTTCCAGCGCCGAGGCGGCCTGGTTCGTCTCCGCCAGCAGCCAGCCGATGGAGTCGATGGGCCACCGCAGGTACGCGCTCACCGCGACGGCCGCGACCAGCGTGCCGACCGTCATCCAGCCCTGCACGATGCCGATCGCGCCGACGCCGAGCATGCCCGCGATCGACAGTTCGGGCAGGACGATCAGCACCGACCACAGCGACGCCAGGATCGAGATCTTGTTCAGCTCCGTCGAGCGCAGCTCACGGGCCTGCGCCAGGAACCGCTTCGACAGCTCCGGCCCGCGGCCGAACGCCTTGAGCACCCGGATGCCGAGCACCGACTCCTCGACCGTCGTGGTCAGGTCGCCCGCCTGGTCCTGCGCCTGGCGCGCCACGATCTTGAACTTCGACTCGAAGAAGTACGAGATGACGATCAACGGCAGTGCGCCGCACAACGACACGATGAGCAACCACGGCGAGAGCGACGCGATGATGCCCAGGCCGATCAGGACGACCAGCGAGTTGACGATCAGGAACACGATGGCGAACGCCACGAAACGCCGCACGGTCGTGAGGTCGTTCGTGGCGCGAGAGAGCAGCTGGCCCGACTGCCAGCGGTCGTGGAACGCGACCGGCAGCCGTTGCAGGTGCTTGTACAGGTCGAACCGCATGCGCGCCTCGACCTCGGCGGCGGGCCGCGCCACGACCTTGCGCCGGATGTAGAACAGCAGCGCCTCACCGAGCCCGAGCGCCAGCACGCCCAGGATCAGCCAGGGCAGCGGACCGGTTTCCTTGTTCTGAATCGGACCGTCGACGATGCGCTGCGTGAGCAGCGGGATGCCGAGACCGCACAGCATCGCGAGCATCGTCGCCGACAGCACGACACTCATCCGTGCGCGGTGCGGCCGCACGTACGGCCACAACCTCCGCAAGGTCTGAATCGTCGAGTTACGTTGATCGCTCACGCGATGAGCCCCCTCCAGGTCCTCTCCAAAGTACGAAGGAGGACCGACACTCAGCATCCGGTTTTTCTCCCCACCGGAGCCTGCTGTCTCGACTTAGGTCGAGGTCAAGGGCACGATGACCACCATGACGCGGTTTCTGCGAACCGAGCAGACCATGGCGTTTCCACACGGACGGCTCATCGCCTCACGCGACGGGGTGAACTTCGTGCTCGCCCCCGACGGCTGGGACCACCTCGCGGGTCCACGGCCACGGCACGCGATGCTCGTGTCCCGGGAGGACGCCGAGGACTGGTGCGAACGAGAGGGCTGGAACCTGGACCTGCTCGACGAGGTGCCTACGACCTCTTGAACGTGACCAGCCCGACGAGTCCGTAGGCGACGGCCGCGAGCAACGCCTCGGCGTGGTGCCTGTTGGCGAACCACCCGAGCACCGGCTCGTGCACCTTGAAGTACAGCCCGATGCCCAGCACGATCGGCCCGAGCAGGATGATCGGCCACACCGGCCGCACCCCGAAGACCCACAGCACCGGCCCGGCCAGCACCAGCGACGACACCAGTGCGAGCGGCAGCCCGACCAGCACGAGCAGCAGGAACGTCGACATCGACGTGCTGTCGAGCCACGACTTCAGGAAGCCCGACTCGTAGGCCCACGTCCACCCGAGCACCAGCCCGGCTCCGACGGCCATCGACAGGACGACCCGGAAGAGAAGCCGGCGTCCTGCCCTGCCCGTCCTGCCCGCGGTGCTCTGCTCGGTCACGCCGCCCACCGTAACCAGCGCCTGCCGCGTGAGCCAAGGGCTCGATCACAGACCGTTGCGCCCGAGTCCGGTGAGCACGCCGGCCAGCGCGAACGCCAGCGCGGGCACGAGGACCAGCCCGACCACCCCGGTGAGCGTGCCGAAGAACGTGAACACGAGCACCAGCCCGATGCCCGGTGCCACCACCGACGACGGCCTGGGCTGCCCGCGCAGCCGCAGCAACCACACGTGCATCAACGCCGTCCCGGCCAGCCCGCCCAGCAGCACGACCGGGATCAGCAGCAGCCCGTACTCGGCGTAGTCGCCGACGAGACACCGTTCATCGGACCACGGCCGCGGCTTCTCGAACCCGCAGAACCCGATGACCAGCCCGATGCCGGCCAGACCCGTCGCCAGCACCCCCACGAGCCCGGCGACCAGGCCGGTGACCGCCCGCGTCAGCACCGTCGCGCCTGACCGGCCGAGGACGTCGCGACCGCGTAGGCGACGCAGGGCACGACCACCGCCGTGACCCCGAGGACGAGGTGCCGGTCTTCGGGGTGGACCTCCAGGCAGCCGATCTCGAACCAGACGACCGCCACGATCAGCACGAGCCAGAGCCCGCTGCCGATCCCGGTCGCGACCCACCCGCGCTCCTGCCGCCCGACGCGGAACCCGGCCAGGATCACGGCGGCCGCGACGACCATCCAGAACGCGAAGACCGGCGGGTGGAGGAGGGGAAGCGTGACGCCGCACCCGGTGCGGCCGGGCCTCAGGTAGCAGTACCGGGAGAAGCCGTCGAGCGTGAGGAAGAACCCGGTGCCGGCGACGGCTCCGGCGACCGCCCCCACCACGGTGCGCAGGACCATGCGCCCACAGCTACCTGATCGAGGACGACGGGAAGCCGTCCTTCACGAACCCTCCACAGCACCTTCACCGCGCGCCCCGGTCACCACCGAAGCCAGCGCGTAACCGCACGAGGTCCCGAACGCCACCACGAGGCTCCCGCTCCACTCCGGCAGCGGGAACCGCACGAACCTCAGCCCGAACGAGATGAGTACGACCAGCAGGACCGCCCCCGCCGTCCCCAGCGCGGCGGTTCGCCCGGCCGAGCCGAACCGGACGAGCCTCAGCAGCCCCCACCCGGCCAGGCCCCACAGCACCACCAGCGCCGGGATGAGGATGAACAGGACCAGGAGCGCGCACCCGATGCCGCTCTCCGGGCAGGTCAGGTCGCCGGCGGGTTCGATCGACGCGAACCACCCCGCCCCGCACAACGCTCCCGCCGCGGCAGCGGTCGGCACCCTCCAAGGACCTGTCACGGCGATTCGCGGCGGGCCTCGACCGATCCGGTCAGCACGGCGATCAGCACGTACAGCGCCGCGAACACCGCGAACGCGAGGAAGGTGACCCCCATCAACAACACCATCGCGACCACCGCCATGAGGGTCGCGGGCACGGCCACCAGCCACGCCCGCGACACCTTCAGCGATCGCAACGCCAATCCACCCAGCACCGACCCCACCACGGCGAAGATCGGTATCGAGGTCACGAAGACCCCGAGGCAGCCCCACTCGTCCTTCGTGCAGACCGCACCCGAGACGTAGAGCTCGAACATTCCCCACCAGGCCAGGCCGAGGAGTGCACCCACTCCGGCAGCCAGCGCGACACGACGTCCCACGGCGTCAGCTTCTCACTCAGCGGTTCGACCGCACGCCCAGTAAAACGTCTTCCCACGAAGGCACGATGGGGTGGTTCTTCTTCCCCCGCTTCGGAGGAGGGTCCTTGCGGACCGGCTTCTCCGCGACGGGCTCCTGCTCCTTCACCGGGGGCGGCGGCGGAGCAGGGGCGGGCTCGGGTTCGGGCAGCTTCTCCTGGGCGGGCTTCTCCGCGACCGCGGGAGCAGGCGTCGCCACGGGGGCGGGTGCCTGCGCCGGGACCGGGATCGGCTCCTCGAGCACGGGGATGGCGGGCAGGACCGGAGTCGCCTCCAGGGCCTGCCGTGCCAGCTGCGTCACCGGCCGCACCGTGCGCAGCGTGCGGTTCGGGTTCGGGTCCATCAGGTCGACGGCCGCGTCGTCGAGCGCCGTGACCGTGCCGCCCTGCGCACCGGGGTGGAACGCCCAGTGCGCGCGGTTGTCCGAACGCCCGGTCGTCCAGTGCAGCTGCACGATCCAGCGGCCGTCGTCGCCCTTCCACGAATCCCACTTCGTGTCGGACAGGTCGTGGCCGCGCAGGCCGAAGGAGTGCGCGACGACCTCGCCGAGCGTCTGCACGTCCGGACCGTCCTCACGGACCGGGTGCGCGCGCTGCGCGAGGTCCGCGGTGCGCGAACGCTCCAGCAGGACCGGGTAGGCGAAGCGCTCGATGCGGTGCGTCTGCATCCCGGAGGCGGCGGCGACCTGTTCGATCGACTCGCCGGCACGGATGCGGGCCTGGATCTCGCGCGGCCGCATCTGGGCCTCGCCGGACTCGATCTGCATCTGGCCGAGGCGCGCGAGGTCACCTCGCAGAGCCGCTCGAAGACGCTCGTCCGCGGGGAGCGTGAAGCGCTCGCCGCGGTTTTCGGGGTCTTCGAGGATGACGGACTTACCGTCCTCGTCGAGCCCGATGACTCGCAGCGCTCGCATCGTGGCCTCCCTGAATTCGCACCTCGCCAGCAGACAACGTTAGGACAACGAGCGGTCCACGAGTGGGAGGCTCGCCGATATCTCTACGTGATCTTGCCAGTTCACGAGGCCTGTCGCACGCCCGTTTCCGGAAGGTTCACCTGGACCACCAGCCCGCCTCCCCCGTTCGGACGAGCCTTCGCGGAGCCCTGATGAGCGCGCGCGACGGACTGCACGATCGACAGCCCGAGGCCCGATCCGGCCGTTCCCGTGCGATCGCGGAGACGTCGAAAGGGCTCGAACAAGCCGGGTACTGCCTGGGCAGGCACGGTGGGCCCCGTGTTGGAAACGATCAGCTCTTGATCAAGTTCTACGGTCACCGTTCCGCCCGGCTGGTTGTACAGAAGCGCGTTGCGCAACAGGTTGCCCACGAGCTGGGCAAGTAAGACCGGATCACCGTCGACCAGATACCTGCGAGTCCGAACCTCAAACGTGACCTTTTTCTCCAAGGCCAACGCGCGACACGACTCCACTTCGTCCTCGACGACCTCGTCCAGCCACACGAGCTCACGCGCGGCGAGCCCGCGGTCACTGCGAGCGAGCAGCAACAGCCCGTCGATGAGCTTCTCGCTTCGCTCGTTCGTGTCGAGCAGGTGCGCTCCGAGACGGCGCATGTCCTCGGTCGCGTCCGGGGCGGCCACCGCCACCTCGATCAGCGTCCGCTGCACGGCCAGCGGCGTGCGCAGCTCGTGCGAGGCGTTCGCGACGAACCGCTTCTGGCTGTCGAACGACGACGCGAGCCGGTCGAGCATGCCGTCGAAGGTGTCCGCGAGCTCCTTGAGCTCGTCCGGCGGCCCGTCCAGCTCGATGCGCTGGTCGAGGCGTTCGGCCTCCAGCCGGTGCGCGGTCGAGGTGATCGAGTGCAACGGCTCCAGCACGCGCCCGGCCACGACCCAGCCGAGCCACACCGCGAACACCGCCGCCACCAGCAACGCGATGATCGACCCCCACAGGACCGTGCTCATCACCTCGCTCTTGGCCTCGGCGCCGGACACCACCAGCGTGTCGGTGGGCAGCTCACCGGCGGGCACCGCCGAGAAGTCCGCGTAGCCCGGGTACACCGCGCCCAGCTCGGTGGTGGGAATCGCCCGCGAGACGGCGATGCCCGCGTCCACCGGCGCGAACGACGCGAGCAGCCAGTAGTTGAGGCCGATCAGCGCGACGCCCGCGATCAGGAACACCCCGGCGTACCAGGCCGTCAGCCTGGTCCGCAGCTTCACGAGCCGAACCGGTAGCCGGCGCCGGGCACGGTCTGGATGACCTGCGGCGCGCCCAGCTTGCGGCGCAGCGTCATCACCGCCACCCGCACGGCGTTGGTGAACGGGTCCGCGTGCTCGTCCCAGGCCTTCTCCAGCAGCTCCTCCGGGCTCACCACGGTGCCCTCCGCCCGCATCAACACCTCCAGCACGGCGAACTCCTTGGGGGACAGCGGCAGGAACGTCCCGTCCCGCGACGCCTGGTGCCGCGGCAGGTCGAGCGTGACCCCGGCGCGTTCGAGCACCGGCGGCAGGGCGGGACGAGCGCGGCGGCCCAGCGCCTGCACGCGGGCCACGAGCTCGGCGAACGCGAACGGCTTGGTCAGGTAGTCGTCGGCGCCCAGCCCGAGGCCGGCCACCCGGTCGTCGACCTCGGCCGCCGCCGTCAGCATCAGCACCCGCGCCTCTCCGCCGGTCGCGTGCACCGCCTTGCACACCTCGTCACCGTGCACGAGCGGCAGGTCGCGGTCGAGCACCACGACGTCGTACGCGTGCACCCCGACGCGTTCCAGCGCCGCCTCGCCGTCGTAGCAGACGTCGACCGCCATCGAGAACCTGCGCAGTCCCTCGACGATCGTGTCCGCGAGCAGCTGTTCGTCCTCGACCACCAGCACACGCATGACGCCCATTTTCCGCGCGGAGGGCATAAGCGCCGGATAAGGCCTTTCGCTTAACGCCCCCGAACGGGCGCCTCCGTAGACCTGTCGCCATGAAATCCACCATCGCGGTGCTGCTGGGCCTGCTGCTGGCGCTCACCGCCTGCGGGTCGAAGGACCAGGCGGCCGACGGCAAGAAGGACGAGAAGGGCGACATGCTCGCGTTCGCCAAGTGCATGCGGGAGAACGGCGTGAACATGCCGGACCCCAAGGACGACGGCAGCGGCGGCGTGATGATCGAGGCCATGCCCGCCGACGGCGGCGAGGCCGGCGCCCCGGACATGGACAAGATGAGCGCAGCCAACGAGGCCTGCAAGAAGCACCTCCCCAACGGCGGCGAGTTCAAGCCACCGTCGCCGGAGGTGCAGGACAAGATGCGCAAGGACGCGAAGTGCATGCGGGACAAGGGGTATGACTGGCCCGACCCGAACTTCGACGGTACCGGCCCCGAGGGCAACCAGGTCCAGGAACTGCCCGACATGTCCGACGAGAAGGTCAAGCAGGACATGAAGGACTGCGGCATGGGCGAGGGCATGATCGCTGTGAGGCCGGCCGGATGAAACGCCGCGTGAACCGCAAGGTCGTCATCGCGGCCCTGGTCGCCGCCGTCGTGCTCGGCACCGGCGGGGTCGTGGTCCTCACCAGGATCGCGGCCGACCAGGCCAACGCCGCCCCGCTGCAGAACGACCCGTCGAAGACGGCGCCCGTCAGGAAGACGAACCTCGCCGACCAGCAGTCCGTCACCGGCCAGCTCGGCCACGGCTCGGAACGAGCTCTGGCCAGCCGGAAAAGCGGCACCGTCACGGCACTGCCGAAGCAGGGCGACGTCATCGAGCGCGGCAGACCGGTGTTCCACTCGGACGCCAAACCGGTGCCGCTGTTCTACGCCGACATGCCGCTCTACCGAGACCTCGAAGCGGGCATGTCGAACGGACCCGACGTCAAGGTGGTGGAGGAGAACCTCGCCGCACTGGGGTTCAAGGACTTCGGCGCCCCCGACGAGAAGTTCACCTCGTACACCGCCTCGGCGCTGAGGAAGTGGCAGAAGGCGCTCGGCCTCGAACAGACCGGCAAGCTCGGCGCCGGTGACGTGATCATCCAAAGTGGAGCGATCCGCGTCTCGTCGCTGACCGCCCAGCTCGGCGCGCCGGCGGGCGGCGACCTGATGAAGGTCACCGGCACCGAACGCGCGGTGACCGTCGAACTGGACCAGGCCAAGCAACGCCTCGCCAAGCAGGGCGAGAAGGTCGAGCTGTCCATCTCCGGCGGCAAGCCCACCACCGGCACCATCAACGGCATCACCCGCACCACCGGCGACCCGAACCAGGGCTCCAAGCCGAAGATCGTGCTGACGATCTCCGTCGACGACCCCAAGGCCGCCGAGGGCATCGAGAGCGGCAGCGTCACCGCGCTGTTCACCGTGTCGAAGAAGCAGAACGTCCTGGCCGTGCCGATCGGCGCGCTGCTGGCGTTGAACGAGGGCGGCTACGGCCTCGTCACCGACGACGGCAGGACCATCCCGGTCACCGTCGGCATCTTCGCCAAGGGCCAGGTCGAGGTGCAGGGCGAGGGCCTGCGCGAGGGCATGAAGGTGGTGACCACCGAGTGATCACCGTCGACCACGCGAGCCGGACGTACCCCGGCGGCGTGCAGGCGTTGCGCGACGTCTCCCTGACCGTCGGGGGCGGGGAGATGCTCGCGATCGTGGGACCGTCCGGCTCGGGGAAGTCGACGCTGCTGCACCTGATGGGCACGCTCGACAAGCCGACCGCAGGCAAGGTCGAGATCGACGGAAACGACGTCTCGGTGATGTCGGACAACGCCCTGTCCGCGCTGCGGGCGCGCACGATCGGGTTCGTGTTCCAGCAGTTCTTCCTCACCGACGGGCTGTCCGCGATCGAGAACGTGGCCTCGGGCCTGGTCTACGCCGGCGTGCCGCGCTCGAAGAGACGCGCTCTTGCGATGTCCGCTCTGGACAGGGTGGGGCTGATCCACCGGGCGCTGCACAAGCCGCACGAGCTGTCCGGCGGCGAACGCCAGCGGGTGGCGATCGCCAGGGCCGTGGTGAACTCGCCGGGCATCCTGCTGGCCGACGAGCCGACCGGGAACCTGGACACGAAGAACGGGGCCGGGGTGCTGGAGTTGCTGGAGAGCCTCAACTCCGACGGCACGACGATCGTGATGATCACGCACGACCGGGACATCGCGGCGTGGGCTCCCCGTCGCGTCGAGGTGCGGGACGGGGTGATCGTTTGACTTCGCTCACGCGCCGAGCCTCACGGCATCGGGTCCCTGCTTCGCAGCCGATTGCGGAAGGGGTGTTCCTTGCCGTCTGACATCAGCTCCACAGGCATCACCCGAGACGTCTCGGGTCACGGCTCGACCAGCCGCAAGGATGTTCTTCGCCGCGTTGAGGTCCCGGTCGTGCCGGGCACGGCAACCCGGACACGTCCAGTGCCGGGCGGACAGTTTCATCTCCGCGAGCAGGTGCCCGCACTGGGAGCAGGTCTTGCTGGAGGGAAACCAGCGGTCGACGACCACCAGCGTTCGGCCGGCGCGTTGGCACTTGTACTCCAACTGTCGGCGGAACTCGCCCCATCCGGCGTCGCCGATGGCATGGGAGAGCCTTCGGTTGCGCATCATGCCGCGTACGTTGAGGTCTTCGATCGCGATCACGTCGGCAGATCGCACCAGCCGGGTGCTGGTGCGGTGAAGGAAGTCCTGTCGGGCGTTCCGGATCTTCCGATGCGCGCGGGCCACCTTGGCCTTCGCCTTGAGGCGGTTGTTGCTTCCGGCGCGGCAGCGAGCCAGCCTGCGCTGGTAGCGCGCGAGGTTTCGCGCCTTTCGGGTGAGAAGCCGCGGGTTGGCCACTCGGACGCCATCGCTGGTCACGAGGAAGTTCGTCAGTCCGAGATCGACTCCAATCGCGTGGTTCGCCACCGGGGCTGGGGTGGTTCGCGCGGATTCCACAGCGAAGGACACGTACCAGCGTCCATCGGGTTCGCGGGAGACGACGACCATGGTCGGGGCCAACTCGGTGACGTCCACGTCACCGAACGACCAGGTGAACTGCAACGGGGTAGTCATCTTGGCCAGGACCAGCGAGCCACCGCGCATGCGGAACGCCGATCTGGTGTAGTGCGCACTCTGACGGCACTTCCGCGATTTGAACCTGGGATGGCGGGAACGTCCCGAAAAGAAGTTCTGGAACGCAGTGTGTTGATGCCGCAGCGTCTGCTGCAGCGGCACGCACGACACCTCCGACAAGAACGCGAGCTCGTCACCTCGCTTCCACTCGGTCAGCGTCGCGTCTGTCCTTCGATACGAAGTGCGCACGTTTTCGTTGCGGTAGCGGTGAATCCGCTCACCGAGCGTCTTGTTCCACACGAGACGTACACAACCGAAGGTTCGGGAAAGCACTGCGGCTTGATCGGAGGTCGGGTAGGCCCGGCACTTGTAGGCCGTTCGCACGAACGACAACTTATCGGCAGCGACATGACAGATCGGACGAGGGCTGTTGAAGGGAGGGCATCGTGATCGACCTGCTGCGCCTCGGGTTCTTCGGCATGAAGACCCGGCCGATCCGCGCGGTCCTCTCCGCCCTGGGCATCGCGATCGGCATCGCCGCCGTGGTCGCCGTCGTCGGCATCCCGGCCTCCAGCGCGGCGGCTCTGAGCGAGAAGATGTCCAAGCTGGGCACCAACCTCCTCACCGCCGCACCCGGACAGGACCTCTTCGGCCAGGACGCGAAGCTGCCGGAGACCGCGGTGCCGATGGCCAAGCGGATCGGGGCGGTGTCGGCGGCGAGCGCCACCGGCAAGGTCAGCGCCAGCGTCCGCAAGAACGACCTGGTGCCGTCCAGCGACACGCTGGGGTTGCAGGTGCAGGCGGCCGAGCAGGACCTGCTGAAGGTGCTGAGCGCCGAGGTCCGCGAGGGCCGGTGGCTGTCGCCGGGCGAGAAGTCGGTGGTGCTCGGGGGCACCGCGGCGGCCAGGCTCGGCATCGAGAAGCCGGGGGTGCAGCTGTGGATCGACGGCCAGTGGTTCACGGTCGTCGGCATCCTCGGGCCGTTGCCGCTCTCGCCGGAGATCGACCGGTCGGCGCTGGTCGGCTGGGACGCGGCCAAGGAGGCGTTCGGGTTCGAGGGCCACGCGAACACGGTCTACGTGCGCACGTCGCCGGACCAGGTGGACAACGTCCGCACCCTGCTCGGCCCGACGCTGAACCCGCAGAAGTCCAACGAGGTCAAGGTTTCCCGGCCGTCTGAGGCGCTGGAGGCGCAGCAGCTGGCCGAGAGTTCCTACAACGCGCTGTTCCTGGGTTTGGGCGGAGTCGCGTTGTTGGTGGGTGGCGTCGGCGTGGCGAACACGATGGTGATCTCGGTGCTGGAACGCCGCAGGGAGATCGGTCTGCGGCGGGCGCTCGGGGCGACCCGGCGGCAGATCCGGTGGCAGTTCCTCACCGAGTCGGTGTTGTTGTCAGGTCTGGGCGGGCTGGTCGGCGTGATCGTGGGCATCGCGGTCACGGCCGGGTATTCGATCAGCCAGCACTGGCCTGCGGCACTGCCGTGGCCGGCCCTGCTCGGGGGAGTGGGCTCGGCGATCCTCATCGGCGCCATCGCCGGCGTCTATCCCGCGGTGCGGGCGGCCCGCCAGTCGCCCACGGAAGCACTTGCCTGAAAAGCCCTGGGGCGCACCGGGAACTCGGTGCGCCCCAGGTTGCTGTCGGGTCAGAGCTGGCCGACGACCCAGTCGATCGCCTGCGTGAGGATCGTGACGTCGTTCGGCTCGATGGCCGGGAACATCGCGACGCGCAGCTGGTTCTTGCCGAGCTTGCGGTACGGCTCCACGTCCACGATGCCGTTGGCGCGCAACACCTTCGCGACCGTGGCCGCGTCGACGTCGTCGGAGAAGTTGATCGTGCCGACGACCTGCGAGCGGTCAGCGGCCTTCTCGACGTACGGCGTGGTGTACGCGGTCTTCTCGGCCCACGAGTACAGCCGGTCGCTGCTGTCCTTCGTGCGCGCGACGGACCAGTCGAGGCCACCGTTGCCGTTGATCCAGTCGATCTGGTGCGCCAGCAGGAAGAGCGTCGCGACCGACGGCGTGT
The DNA here is from genome assembly GCF_030269365.1 of Lentzea sp. NBRC 102530. GTDB lineage: Bacteria > Actinomycetota > Actinomycetes > Mycobacteriales > Pseudonocardiaceae > Lentzea. Next base: position 150,784 of record NZ_BSTF01000011.1, on the reverse strand, counting down.
TGTACGTCTGGTCCTTCGTGGAGTTGTCGAGCGCGGTCGGCAGCGACAGGAACTCCGGCACCCAGCGGTCCTTGAGCTCCTCGACGCGTTCCAGCGCCTTGGGCGACATCAACGCGAGCCACAGGCCACCGTCGGACGCGAACGACTTCTGCGGCGCGAAGTAGTAGACGTCGAAGTCCTCCGCCTTGACCGGCAGACCACCCGCACCCGACGTGGCGTCGATGGCGATGAGCGCTTCGCCGGAGCCCTCGATGCGCGTCACCGGCATCGCGACACCGGTCGACGTCTCGTTCTGCGCCCAGCCGACCAGGTCGGCGCCCTCGGCGTAGAACAGCTCGGGCGAGGTGCCCGGCTCGGCCTTGGTGACCAGCGAGTCCTTCAGGAACGGCGCGGTCTGCGTGACCTTCGCGAACTTGGACGAGAACTCGCCGTTCGTGAAGTGCTGGGCCGTCTCGCGGACCAGCCCGAACGACGCCGCGTCCCAGAACGCCGTGGTGCCACCGTTGCCGAGCACGACCTCGTACCCGTCCGGCAACTGGAACAGCTCGCGCAGACCGGACCGCACGCGGCCGACGAGGTTCTTGACGGGCTTCTGCCGGTGCGAGGTGCCGAGCAGCGCGGCACCCTCGGACGCGAGGGCCGCGACGGCCTCGGGACGCACCTTGGACGGTCCACAGCCGAAGCGGCCGTCAGACGGCTTGAGCTCGGCGGGAAGCACCAACGAGGTCGGATCGGCGGTCTGGGTCATGTGGTCACGCCTCCGGGGCGATTGACTGAGCTTCAGGGACCTGACCGGCGCCGTTGCCGGAGTTCACAGTGTTGCAGGCCGGTGTACCGGAGGTGACAGCCGGGTGTCCTGGGTCACTGTGGAGCCCCACCCGAAGTTGATCATGGTCTGTCCGATTTGTAATCCTCTGCGACCGAGCCCGGCAAGATCGCGGAGGGTGTTCATGTCAACAATTGGTGCTTGCAAGGGTGGAGACAGCGGCACGAGCGACGAGGACGAATGGTCAGGATCAGGGCGACGCCATCTTGTAGCGGGCTTCCTTCAGTTGCAACCGCATACCTGCGCGGTGACGGATCGGCAGTTCGGACAGTCGGCAGATGATCATTTCCCGGCCGTCGTCATCGACTCTCCTGAGCAACTCGACTCCGGCGAATGACTCGGTCCTGCCGACCGGCTCGGCGTAAGCCTCCACGCCTTTCGGCAGCAGAACCCGGTAGGTGGCGCGATGTGTCGGTTCCCAGAACATCAGCCCGAACTCGTCGGGCGCGCCCTCCAGGAGCGGCGCGGATCTTTTGGGCCAGTTCAGGTCGACGGTGAAGGACACCTCGGAGTTCGCCGTCAGGGGCGTGTGGAAATGCGCGATCGCCGCCATCGATCCGGCGCGCGGCCACGAGACGGTCGTCCGCAGCGTGGTTCCGGGGGATCCGTCGATCAGAAGGTTGCGCACGGTCATCCTGATAGCGCGCCTGTAGCGCGCCGGTTGGGGCCAGCCGCAGCCGAATCGCAACCGGATGAAGCGCACGTCATCGCGGGTCGCACGCAGCTTGATCTTCAGCTTGCTGTTCGTGTCACCGCGCTCGCCGATGACGGCGGTCTCCTCCCAGCTGATGACCTCGAACGAGGGCCATCTGTCGTTGATGAACTTGCAGTACTGGGCTACGAGGTACCTGTGGTCCTCCAGTTCGCGCCGCTCCGCACGCCGGCGGGTCAGCAAGGCGATGCCGGTGGCGACGATCAGCAACACCGCGGTGACCAGGGCGCTGGCTTTGATCGCCGAGCTGCCGAGCACCGCGCCGATCACCACCGCGAACGACATCAGGCCCACTGCGGCTTTGGCGACCGCGGGTGGACCATGACCACGGAGGAATTCCTCCAGGAACAGAATCGTCTCCCGCAGCACCCGCACCCCCGGCTGATGTCGCGAGCAGAATGCGATGACTGCCCGTCGAGTCAGCAGATTGTCGCGCCGTTCCCGGCCTGGACCGTCGCACGTGCTCGAATGGCCGAACGCGGTTCACTGATGTGTAGCAACGCCGCGTTCCGGAAGGTTACCGGAGCATTCCCCGATCCATCGCCGTGGTGACCGCCGCTGTGCGGTCCGACACCCCGAGTTTGTTGAACACCCGCAACAGGTGCGTCTTCACCGTCGCCTCGGAAATGAACAAAGTCCGTCCGATCTCAACATTGGACATCCCTTTGGCGACCAGTTTCAGCACCTCGGCCTCCCGGGCCGACAGCGGCGGCGTCCGCACCTGCCCCACGACCTTGGCGACCATCGACGGCGCCAGCACCGTCTCCCCGCGGGCGGCCGCCCGGATCGCCGCGATCAGGTCCTCGGTCGTCGAGTCCTTCAGCAGGTAACCCGAGGCCCCGGCCTCCACCGCGCGGAGGATGTCCGAATCGGTCTCGTAGGTCGTCAGCACCAGCACCCGAGGTCCGGTCCCGACGATCCGCGCGGTGGCGGCCACACCGTCCATTTCGGGCATTCGCAGGTCCATCAGCACGACGTCCGGCTTCAACGAGGCGGCTTGCGAGATGGCTTCCTGCCCCGACCCCGCGTCCCCGACGACCTCCAGGTCGTCCCCCACGAGCATCCCGCGCAGCCCCTGACGCACCACGGGGTGGTCGTCCACCAGCAGAATCCTGATCACAGCGGCACCTCCACCAGCACTGACGCCCCCTCGTCGGACGACAACGAGAGCGTCCCACCCACCTGTTCCAGTCGCGCACGCATGCCCCGCAGCCCGAAGCCCTCGGGTGCGTCGCCGAAGCCGCGGCCGTCGTCGCGCACCTCCAGCGAGATGCCGTCGGTGTCGAACCTCATCGTCACGTCCACGCGGGACGCCTCCGAGTGCCGCGCCACGTTGTTCAGCGCCTCCTGCACGGTCCGCAGCAGCACGACCTCGACCGAGGTGGCCAGCGGCCGGACGTCCCCGATCACCCGGAAGGAAGACGGCAGCGGAACCCCGGACACCAACCGCCGCACCGCGTCCTCCAGCGACGAACCGTCCAAAGGCGACGGTGCGTTGGCGGCGACCAGGGCGCGGGCCTCGCGGAGGTTCTCGCGCGCGGTCCGCAACGCCAGGTCGACGTTCGGCTGCGCGCCCTGCAGCAGGGTGATGATCGACGTGAAGCCCTGCGCGAGCGTGTCGTGGATCTCGGCCGCCCAGCGGGCCCGTTCGGCCTCCAGCGTCAAAGCCTCGATCTTGTCGAGGAGTTCGGCGCGTTGCCTGCTCTGGTCGGACATGCGGCCGATGGCCCAGCCGAACGCCTGCGAGAAGCCCGCGATCAGCATCGCGGCGGGCCACTCCAGCGCGGGCACGGCGCCGGCCAGCCAGGTCAGCACCTGCGGCGTGAAGACGAAGACCACCATCGGCACGAACGCCCACGCGACCGGCAGCACCATGTAGATCTGCGGGACCAGGCCGAACAGGGCGAAGGTCGCGTTGCCGCTGAACCACACCGCCGGGGCGAAGGTGGCGAGCGAGCCCGCCGCGTAGACGAGGCCGCGCCAGTCCTGGTGGTCGCGCCGGACGAGCTTCACGCCGTAGAACAGGAACCAGAGGGCGTTCAAGAGCAACAACCCCGCCGCCGAGAGCCGGTCGGCGAGGGTGTTGTCGTCGATCAGGATCAGCACGAGCGCGGTGACCTGGGTGACCGCGAAGAGCACGTACCAGGTGATCAGCGACTGGTGTTGCTCCACTTGAAAGTCCTGCTGACGAGAACCAGACCCACGATCGTCCAAGCGCCCAGCACCAGCGCGATCTTGCCGAGCTCCCATGATCCCGCCGCCTCCATGACCGCGTAGTCGTCGTTCAGAGCGAACACCGAGCGGAAACCCTGGCACACCCACTTGAGCGGGAAGAGCGATCCCGCCGTGCGCAGGGACTCGGGCAGCGCCGACTGCATGATGAACACACCGCTGAGGAACTGCAGCACGATGTACGGCAGGTTCAGCACGCCGGCGGCGTTGCGGGGGGACTTCGCGATCGCGCTCAGCGCCACGCCGATCAGCGAGCAGGAGATCACGCCGAGCACGAACACCCAGCCGAACGTGAACCACTTCTCCGCGCTCGAAGGCAGTTCCACGTCGAACCGCAGGATGCCCACGGCCAGCAGCAGCACGGCCTCGAAGAGGCTCGACACGAAGACCAGGATGATCTTGCCGAGGAAGTAGGACGAGAACGGCATCGGCGTGCCGCGCAGGCGCTTCAGCGTGCCGTCCTCGCGGTCGGCGACGACGCTCATGCCGAGTCCGACGAACGACGTCGAGATGATGCCGGCGCCGATCATGCTGGCCGCGAACATCTGCGCGGCAGCGGGTTCCTGCACGTACACGGTGCCGAGCAGCAGCATCAGGAGCGCCGGCAACGAGATCGTGAAGATGAGATTTTCCTTCTGCCGGAAGAACTCCCGCAGTTCGGTGCCACCGCGGGCGAAGCCGAGGGCGAGAGCGGACGGCAGGGCGGCGGTCGTGGATCGGGCTGCGGTGGCGAGCACGGGGGTGGTCACTTGATCAGCTCCAGGTAGACGTCTTCCAGCGACGGGCGGGTGACGGTGAGCTCGGCCAGTTCGCCGTGCCGGGACGCCTCGGTGATCACCTTGGTGGGCTCGGAGGTCAGGACCTCCTGGTAGCCGCGGTCGGACCGCCAGCGGACGGTGGCCTCGGCGTGTGCGCGGCCCCCGAGCGTCTGCGGCGTGCCCTCGGCGACGATGCGGCCACCGGCGAGCACGGCGACGCGGTCGGCCAGCGCCTCGGCCTCGTCGAGGTAGTGCGTGGTCAGCAGGATCGTGGTGCCCTCGGCGGCGAGCAGCCTGATGAGGCCCCAGAACTGGCGCCGCGCCTCGGGGTCGAACCCGGTCGTCGGCTCGTCCAGGAACACCAGCTCGGGGCGTCCGATGATGCCGAGCGCCACGTCGAGACGGCGCCGCTGCCCACCGGAGAGCGTGCCCGCGCGGGCCTTCGCCTTCTCGGTGAGCCCGACGAGGTCGATGACCTCCTCCGGGTCGCGCGGGTCGCCGTAGTACCGCGCGTAGTGGTGCACGGCCTCGCGGACGGACAGCGTCGCGGCGTCGGTCGCGCTCTGCAGGACGATGCCGAGCTTCGAACGCCACTCGCGGCCGCCCCTGGCCGGGTCGACGCAGAGGACGCTGACCTCACCGGAGTCGCGGTCGCGGTGCCCCTCCATGATCTCGACGCTGGTGGTCTTGCCGGCGCCGTTCGGGCCGAGCACCGCGAACACCTCCCCGCGGGCGACGTCGAGGTCCACCCCGGCCACCGCCTGGTGGTCCTTGTAGGCCTTCTTGAGGCCCCTCACTCGGATCGCGTTCATGTCGTGAATCCTGCGTTCGGGAGGGGGCTCCGCGGGACGACCGCACCGCCGACCCCGGTTGTCAACCGGTCGGTGGACACGCGGTCGTGTTTCGGCCGTGTTTCCACTCCGGGAAAGCGCCCTTCCGCGTGTTAGAACGGCGGGGTGCATCTGACGCCGCATGAACGCGACAAGCTCCTCGTGCACGTCGCCGCCGACGTGGCGCGCCGCCGCCTCGAGCGCGGGGTGCTGCTCAACTACCCCGAGGCCGTCGCGTTGATCACCGACCACGTGCTGGAGGGCGCGCGGGACGGCCGCACGGTCAGCGAGCTCATGGAGAGCGGACGTGCCGTGCTGGCTCCCGAGCAGGTCATGCGGGGTGTGCCGGAGATGATCGACTCGGTGCAGGCCGAGGCCACGTTCCCGGACGGCACCAAGCTCGTCACCGTCCACCACCCGATCGCGCCGTCCGCCGGACCGGCGCCGGGGGAGGTGGTCGTCGGGGCCGAGCCGGTCGAGCTGAACCCCGGACGGCCGCGGGTGACGCTGGTCGTGGCGAACGTCGCCGACCGGCCCGTGCAGGTCGGTTCGCACTTCCACTTCGCCTCGGTGAACACGGGGCTGCTGTTCGACCGGGAAGCCGCGTTCGGGTACCGGCTCGACATCGCCGCCGGGACGGCCGTGCGGTTCGAGCCCGGCGTCGAACGCGAGGTCACGCTGGTTCCGTTGGCGGGGCTGCGAATCGTGCGGGGGTTGCAGCGGTGATCGATCGTGAGCGTTACGCGGAACTGCTCGGGCCGACGGTCGGTGACCGGATCCGGCTCGCCGACACCGACCTGTTCATCGAGGTCGCCGAGGACCGTTCACGCGGCGCCGGGTCCGGCGACGAGGTGATCTTCGGGGGCGGCAAGGTCGTCCGCGAGTCGATGGGGCAGGGGATCGCGACCCGGGCCGAGGGCGCTCCCGACCTGGTCATCACGGGTGCGGTGGTCCTCGACCACTGGGGTGTCGTCAAGGCCGACGTCGGCGTGCGGGACGGCCGGATCGTCGGCATCGGCAAGGCGGGCAACCCGGACACGATGGACGGTGTCGACCCGGCGCTGGTGATCGGCCCGTCCACGGAGATCCTGTCCGGCAACGGGAAGATCCTCACCGCCGGCGGGATCGACTGCCACGTGCACTTCATCTGCCCGCAGATCGTCGACGAGGCGCTGGCGTCCGGGCTGACGACGCTGATCGGCGGCGGCACCGGCCCGGCCGAGGGCACCAAGGCCACGACGGTCACGCCCGGCGCCTGGAACCTCGACCGGATGCTGACGTCGATGGACCACATGCCCGTCAACGTCCTGTTGCTGGGCAAGGGGAACACGGTTTCGCTGGAAGGCCTGCGCGAGCAACTCGCCGGTGGCGCGGGCGGGTTCAAGCTGCACGAGGACTGGGGCACCACGCCCGCGGCGATCGACGCCTGCCTGCGGGTGGCCGACGAGTCCGGCGTGCAGGTCGCGATCCACACGGACACGTTGAACGAGGCCGGTTTCCTGGAGTCCACCGTGGACGCCATCGGGGGCCGGTCGATCAACGCCTACCACTCCGAGGGCGCCGGCGGCGGGCACGCGCCCGACATCATCCGCGTGGTGTCGCTGCCGAACGTGCTGCCGTCGTCGACGAACCCGACGCGCCCGCACACCGTGAACACGCTGGAAGAGCACCTCGACATGTTGATGGTGTGCCACCACCTCAACCCGTCGGTGCCGGAGGACCTCGCCTTCGCCGAGTCGCGGATCCGCCCGACGACGATCGCGGCCGAGGACCTGTTGCACGACATGGGCGCCATCTCGATGATCTCGTCGGACTCGCAGGCGATGGGACGCGTCGGCGAGGTGATCATCCGGACCTGGCAGACGGCGCACGTCATGTCGTCGCGCCGGACGCTCGAGGCGAACCTGCGGGCGCAGCGGTACGTCGCGAAGTACACGATCAACCCCGCGGTGGCGCACGGGATCGCGTCCGAGGTCGGGTCGGTCGAGGTCGGCAAGCTCGCCGACCTGGTGCTGTGGGAGCCCAAGTTCTTCGGGGTGCGGCCGTCGGTGGTGCTCAAGGGCGGGTTCATCGCCTGGGGTCAGATGGGCGACGCGAACGCGTCGATCCCGACGCCGCAACCGGTGTGGGCGCGGCCGATGTTCGGGGCCACGGCCGGTGCCGCGTCCTCGGTGTTCTTCGTGTCCCCCGAGGCGGTCGAGGCCGGGATCGGGTCGCGGTACGCGCGCCGGGTGCTGCCGGTGGACTCGACGCGGTCGGTCACCAAGGCCGACATGGTGCTGAACTCGGCGATGCCGGACGTCCAGGTCGACCCGGACAGCTTCGCCGTGCACGTCGACGGGGACCTGGTGGAGCCGTCTCCGGTGGCGGAACTGCCGATGGCGCAACGGTACTTCCTGTTCTGATGCTGACAGCGCTGATCCTCTCCGACTCCCGGTTCCCCGGCGGCGGGCACGTGCACTCCGGCGGGCTGGAGGAGGCGGCCGCGCGCGGGCTGGTCGTCGACGAGCCCACGCTCCGGTCGTTCCTGCACGGGCGGTTGGTGACGGCCGGGTTGCTGGCGGCCGGGTTCGCCGCGGCGGCGGCCCGCGGGGAGGACCTCTCCGAGCTCGACGCCGAGCTGGACGCCCGGACGCCGTCGCCTGCGCAGCGGGAGGCCTCGCGGGCGCAGGGGCGCGGGATGTTGCGGGCGGCGCGGCGGGCCTGGCCTTCGGCGAGGCTGGACGCGCTGCCCCGGGACCCGCACCAGCCGCTGGTGATCGGGGTGCTGGCCGGTGATCCGTTCGAGGCGGCTCTGACCTGCGCTTATCTGGCGGTCAGCGGGCCTGCGTCGGCGGCGGTGCGGTTGCTGGGGCTCGATCCGTTCGGCGTCAACGCGATCGTGGCCGCGCTGCCGGTCGAGGACGTTGCTTCGCGGGCGTGCGCCGAGCTTCCCGCTTTGGGTTCACCTGCCTTGGACCTGCTGGCCGAGGCACATGTTCGACGTGAAGGGGTGCGTCTCTTTGGGAGCTAACCACGGACCCGATCCGCACGGGCACCACCACGGGGTCGCGCCGCGCATCGGCATCGGCGGCCCGGTCGGCAGCGGCAAGACCGCGCTGACCGCCGCGCTGTGCCACGCGTTGGGGTCGCAGCTGTCGTTGGCGGTCGTGACGAACGACATCTACACGACCGAGGACGCGGACTTCCTGCGTCGTGCCGGCGTGCTGGACCCGTCGCGGATCGAGGCGGTGCAGACCGGGTGCTGCCCGCACACGGCGATCCGGGACGACATCACGGCGAACCTGGACGCGGTGGAACGGCTGGAGCACCGGTTCGACGACCTCGACCTGGTGATCATCGAGAGCGGCGGGGACAACCTGACCGCGGTGTTCTCGCGCGGCCTGGTCGACCGGCAGATCTTCGTGGTGGACGTGGCCGGTGGCGACAAGGTGCCGCGCAAGGGCGGGCCCGGCGTGACGACCGCGGATCTGTTGGTGATCAACAAGGTCGACCTGGCGCCGCACGTGGGCGCGGACATGGACGTGATGATCTCCGACGCGCACCGGATGCGCGGGGAACTGCCCGTGATCGCGCAGTCGTTGGTGGAGACGCCGGACGCACCCGAGGTCGCGAAGTGGGTGCTGGCGGGGCTGTGAAGGCATCTCGGGTGAAGGCGTTCCGGTGAAGGCCTCGGCACGGCTCGTGGTGGCGTTGGACTCGCACGGCAACAGCGTCGTGCGAGTGCTGCGCTCCATGACACCGTTGACATTGGTCCCGGCGCGGCGCGTGGGCCCGGTTGCGTTGGTGCACCTGGTTTCCTCGGTCACCGCGCCGCTGGGCGGCGATTCGTTGTGCCTGACCGTCGAAGTCGGTCCTGGGGCGACATTGGACCTTCGAGGCGTTGCGGCGACGCTGGTGCTGCCCGGTTCGTCCGGTGAGCCTTCTTCGTCTCTTGTGCGGTTCTCCGTCGAGGGCACCGTTTCCTACCTGCCCGAACCGACGGTGGTGACGGCGCGGGCGAACCACACCGCAGTGGTGGAGGCTGAATTGGACGGTCACGCAGAGTTGCGGCTGCGCGAGGTCCTGGTGCTGGGCCGCGCTCGTGAGCCGGCCGGTTCGTTGTCGTCGTCGGTGCGCGCAACCCGTTGCGGCAAGCCGTTGTTGCACCAGCAGCTGGTCGTGGGCGACCCGTCGGTCGACGGATCTGTCAGCGGACTGGCAGGACGGCGTGTCGTGGGGAGTTCGCTGGTGCTGGACGGCATCGAGCGAAAGGCCGACGGCGGTGAGTGGTGGAGCGTCGTTCCGTTGGCAGCGGGCGGAACCCTTGCTACCGCACTGGGTGACGACGTGGTCACCGTCACACGTGTGCTCGACGCCATCTGACTCGATCACGGACTCGATCCAGAACTGTTCTTTGCACGGACAGTCACCGTTCAGGTGGTGGTCATCACCGCGCAGGCGGTTTCGGGATCGGTTCGCCGTGCGTATGGTCGCGGGTCCAGGGACCACGAGTTCTGCCGCCGCTTGGAGGTTCGCCGATGACGGAGACCACGAACATCGCACTACCGGCGATGCGCGTGTCATACGAGCAGGGCTCGCTCAGCGAGACCGAGCTTGCCGCCACCTGGCACGAGCAGCTCCAGCTGTGGCTGGACCAGGCCAACGGCGCCGGGCTGCCCGAGCCGAACGCGATGGTGCTCGCCACCACGGACGTGAAGGGCCGTCCGTCGTCGCGGACCGTGCTGGCCAAGGGACTCGACGCGCGCGGGCTGGTGTTCTTCACCAACTACACGTCCAACAAGTCGCACGACCTGATGGCCACCCGGTACGCCTCGGCCACGTTCCCGTGGTTCGCGATGCAGCGCCAGGCGCACGTGCGCGGGACCGTCGAGAAGGTCGGGCCCGTGGAGACCGCCGAGTACTGGAACTCGCGGCCCCGCGGCTCGCAGATCGGGGCCTGGGCCTCGCCGCAGTCGCGGGTCGTGACCGGACGGTCCACTCTGGATTCGGCGTTGCACAAGATCGAGCGGCAGTTCGCCGAGACCGAGAAGATCCCCGTGCCGCCGCACTGGGGCGGGTGGCGGATCCGGCCCGAGGAGGTCGAGTTCTGGCAGGGGCGGCGGGATCGGATGCACGATCGGCTGCGGTTCCGGCTCGGACGGGACGGGTGGGCTTTGGAGCGAGTAGCTCCGTAGGACTTGGCTTTTTCGTGGGGCGTCTTCCTGTGGGCGGGGAGGCGCCCCGTTTTTGGTTGCGTTTTGTTGGTTGGGCTGCGGTTGCGAGGGTGGTCCCGTTGGGTCGGGACGAAGATGTGGGGTGCGATTGGGGCTTGACCTTGAGCCTCTGGCGGGATGCGTATCGGCCTCAAAAGCCGGGGATGGAAGCGCCCCGGCCGGTCTGAGATGGTGGCATCCCGCCCCTCAAGGTCAAGCCCCAATCGCCCAGAGCGGTGGAACCGGCCAGGTGGTGGGGATCGGCCCGTTCGGGCTCGCCTTCGGCTTCGCCACGCCAGGTTTCGTAGGTGGTTGGCTGGCGATGTCGGCTGTCCGGTTGAGTGCGCGCGCCGAGCCAAGACGGTGGTCACCCTTGCGTTGGCGACTGCGGTTGGGGCTAGAGCTCGGCTGCGCCGTCGCGATGCTCGCGCTCTGTCGGGCTCGCCTTCGGCATCGCGTCTCCTCAAGCCACTGCTGGAGCGCATCGCTGCCTAGCTCTTGGCTGCCACACGCTCAGCTACCCAACGCTCGGCTGGCTCGTGCCCGGCCTACTTCCCCTCGCCCCCGCCTCTGCGCCGCCACCTCTCCGCCCACCTCTGCGCCGCCGCCTCTCGGTCCACCTCTTCCGCCACCCTCGTGGCGGCCCCTGCACCTCCACCCCCTGCGCGGCCCCGTGCGGAACCTGACCTGGGGGTCGGGCGTCCTTCGGGTGGCGAGAAGGTCCGGATCCCCGCTTCGGCATACTGGGATTTCAGCAACAGCTAGCTACGAGGTGCGATTTCACGTGTGCGGAGTGCTCGGACTCATCTGTTCTACGGAAGCCGGTGCGGCCTCCGCGCGTGACTCCGTCGCTGCGGCGCTGCGCTGCCAGCGGCACCGTGGGCCCGATGAGCAGGACACCTGGGCCGACGCTGAGGTCATCTACGGGTTCAACCGGCTCGGGTTCATCGACCTCGAGCACTCGCACCAGCCGCTGGTGTGGGGGCCGCCGGAGAACCCCACCCGGTACACGTTGAACTTCAACGGCGAGATCTACAACTACAAGGAGCTCCGGGCCGAGCTCATGCGGAAGTTCGGGGCCCAGTTCAAGACGAAGGGCGACGGCGAGTCCATCGTCGCCGGGTACCACTACCTCGGTGCCGACTGGGTCAAGATGTTGCGCGGCATGTTCGCCTTCATGATCTGGGACGCGCAGGAGCGCGTGGTGTTCGGGGCGCGGGATCCGTTCGGGATCAAGCCTTTGTACTGGGCGGCGGGGCCCGGCGGTGTCGGGTTCTCGTCGGAGAAGAAGAGCCTCCTGCAGCTGACCGGCGTGCTGGGGATCAGCCAGGAGCTGGACCAGACGGCGTTGCAGCACTACCTGGTGCTGCAGTACGTGCCGGAGCCCGAGTCGTTGCACAAGGCGATCCGGCGGGTGGAGTCCGGGACGTCGTTCAAGGTGTCGCCGGGTGGGCAGGTGCTGTTCAACCGGTACTTCAAGCCCGTGTTCAACCCGCGGCCGGTCAACGGGGCGCACGAGGCCGAGGCGTTGCACGAGCGCATTGCCGACGTGATGCGGGACTCCGTCGCCAAGCACATGATCTCGGATCCTGAGGTGACGGTCGGGGCGTTCCTGTCGGGCGGCATCGACTCGACGGCCACGGCGACGCTGGCCAAGCAGCACAACCCCAACCTGATCGCCTTCACCAGCGGGTTCGACCGGGACGGGTACTCCGAGGTCGACGTCGCCGCGGAGACGGCGGCGGCCATCGGGGTGCGGCACGTGGTCCGGACGGTGTCGGCGGACGAGATGATGAACGAGTTGCCGCTCATCATCTGGTACCTGGACGACCCGGTGGCGGACCCGGCGTTGGTGCCGTTGTACTTCATCGCGAAGGAAGCTCGTAAGTACGTCAAGGCCGTGCTCAGCGGTGAGGGTGCTGACGAGCTGTTCGGCGGCTACGTGATCTACCACGAGCCGTTGTCGCTGGCGCCGTTCGAGAAGGTGCCCGGCGGTGTGCGCAAGTTGATGGGCGCGGTGTCCAAGTCCATTCCGGAGGGTGTGCGCGGCAAGGACCTGCTGCGGCGCGGCTCGCTGCGGCTGGAGGACCGGTACTACGGCAACGCCCGCAACTTCAGCGACGACCAGGTGCGCGCGGTGTTCCCCGGCTACGTCGAGGGCATCGGCTTCAAGGACGTCACGGCGCCCTGGTACCGCGAGTCCGAGGACTGGGACCCGGTGGCGCGCATGCAGCACATCGACCTGTTCACGTGGCTGCGCGGCGACATCCTCGTCAAGGCCGACAAGGTGACGATGGCCAACTCGATCGAGTTGCGCGTGCCGTTCCTCGACCCCGAGGTGTTCCGGGTCGCGTCCGAGGTGCCGCTCGACCAGAAGCTGACCGAGGGCACGACCAAGTACGCGCTGCGCAAGGCGTTGGCGAAGATCATTCCGCCGCACGTGTTGAACCGGCCCAAGCTCGGGTTCCCGGTGCCGATCCGGCACTGGCTGCGCGCCGAGATGTACGACTGGACGCGCGCGATCATCAACGACTCGCAGACCGGGCACCTGCTCGACAAGAACGCGGTGCTCGACCTGCTGGCTGAGCACAAGTCGGAGCAGTTCGACCGCAGCCGGCAGCTGTGGTCCGTGCTCTGCTTCATGATCTGGCACGGGATCTTCGTCGAGGGCCGGATCACGCCCAAGGTGCCCGAGCCGGTGTATCCCGTCCGCCTCTGACGAGTGGTCTTGGCGACACATCCACATGAAGGGCTTGTTAGTTGCCATAGGCTAACCAAGTGGCCACTGTGGGGAGAAGCGCGCGTTCGACGTTCGTGATCGACACCCGACCGTTGAAGATCGTCGCGTATCGCCGGTTGTGGCTCTCCACGATCGTGACGGCGGTGGGCTCCCAGCTCACCGCCGTCGCCGTGCCCAAGCAGGTCTACGACCTCACCGGCTCGTCCGCGTGGGTCGGCATCGCCGCCGGTGTGGCGCTCGTGCCGCTGCTGGTCTTCGGGCTGTGGGGCGGCGCCATCGCGGACACCGTCGACCGGCGCAAGCTGCTGCTCGTCACGAACACCGGCATCGCGGTCTCGTCGGTGCTGCTGTGGGCGCAGGCGGCGATGAACGTCGGCTCGGTGTGGCTCGTCATCGCGTTGCTCGGCCTGCAGCAGGTGTTCTTCGCGGCCAACGCGCCGGCCCGCTCCGCCTCCATCGCCCGGCTCGTGCCCGCCGAGCTGCTGCCGTCCGCCGGTGCGCTCGGGTCGACGGTCATGCAGTTCGGCGCCGTGCTCGGGCCGTTGCTCGCGGGTGCGTTCATGCCGATCGTCGGGCTCTCGACGCTCTACCTGGTGGACGCGATCGCCCTCACCGTCACGGTCTACGCGGTGTGGAAGTTGCCCGCCATGCCCCCGCTGGACGGCGTGATCCGGCGGGCGGGACTGCGGGACGTGCTCGACGGGTTCGTGTACCTGTGGGCGCAGAAGGTGCTGATGGCGTCGATGCTGCTGGACATCATCGCGATGGTGTTCGGCATGCCGCGGGCGCTCTTCCCGGAGATGGCCCAGCACACGTTCGGCGATCCCGCCGGCGGTGGGTTCGCGCTCGGCGTGCTGTTCGCGGCCATCCCGGTCGGCGCGGTGATCTGCGGGCTCACGTCCGGCTGGATCTCGAACGTCAACCGTCACGGCGTCGCGCTCACCCTGGCCGTCGTCGGCTGGGGCGTCGCGATCGCGGGCTTCGGGCTCGCCGGGTCGCTGTGGATCGCGGCCGCGTTCCTCGCGCTCGCGGGTGCCGCCGACATGGTGTCGATGGCGTTCCGCGGCGCGATCCTGCAGTCCGCCGCGACCGACGAGATGCGCGGACGGATGCAGGGCGTGTTCATCGTCGTCGTGGCCGGCGGACCGCGGATCGCCGACCTGCTGCACGGCACGGGTGGCGCGGCGTTCGGCACGGCCGCGGCGGTGTCGGTCGGCGGGTTGCTGGTGGTCGTGGCCAGTGTCGCGATGGTGGCGGCGCTGCCGGCGATCTGGCGCTACAAGGTCAACCCCGCGGGCTGATCTCGGCCGGGTTCGGCTCGGTGATCGTGACGGGGGAGCCCCAGTCGGTGAACCGGGTCGCGTCGACGATCCGCTTCCCCTGGAACTCCGTGTAGAAGCCGATGCGGGTGGGCAGGCCGCTGCCGTCCAGTTCGACCTCGGCGGTCGTGCCGGGCACCTTCTGGTCCAGCGCGAGCTTGATCTCGGCGCGCAACGCCTCGTCCTTGAGAGTGTCGTACGCCTTCCGGTAGTCGACGGAGATCGAGTAGCGGGTGCTGCCACCGGCCTGCGTGGTCAGCTTGATCTCGCCGCCCGCCTCGATCACCGGCAGGTGGTAGGTCGTGAAGACGGCCTGCTGGTAGACGATGTCGTGGAAGCCCAGCACGGTCGTCGTGAACTCGTCGTCGACCCCGCGGTCGAGCTTCACCCACGGCTTGCCGGCGGGCAGCCCGAAGACGTCGGCGGGCAGCCGCACGAACGCGGTGTCCTTGGTGGTCGAGACCAGCCGGAGCTCCACGGCGTCGCCGTCGGTCTGCACAGGACGGTTCGTGGTCGCGTCCATCGCAGGGACCTCGCCGCCCAGCCGCACGTTCCCCTTCGCCGGTGCGCGGCCGGACGTCCCGGCCAGCGGCGGGTCGATGGTGAAGCGGTAGGAACCCTTGTCGTTCACGGACTTCTTCACCGCCGCCACGAGACCCGGCACGTCGCGGTGCTGGGGGCCGCCGGTGTCGCTCGCGGGGTCGGACGAGGAGCAGGCGGTCAGCGCCAGGGCGGCGGTGATCGCGGTTGCCGCGAGTCTCATCGGGCGATTGTTACACCAATTGGGTGAGGTCAGCGTCCGTTCCCGCAGGTAGCCGATCAAGAGGAGCAGAATCTTCGGGCATGGCTGAAGCGACTCCACAAACGGAGCAACCAGAGCTACATCGGGCAATCGGCCCGAAGCTGCTGCTGTTCTTCGTCGTCGGCGACATCCTCGGCACCGGCATCTACGCGCTCACCGGCAACGTGGCGGGCAAGATCGGCGGCGCGCTCTGGTTGCCGTTCCTGCTCGCGTTCCTGGTGGCGTTCCTGACGGCGTTCAGCTATCTGGAACTGGTCGGGAAGTACCCCAAGGCAGCGGGCGCGGCGCTGTACACGAACAGAGCGTTCAAGATCCACTTCTTGACGTTCATGGTCGCGTTCGCGGTCATGTGCTCGGGCATCACCTCGGCGTCGTCGGCGGCGCTGGCGTTCGGTCGCACGTACCTGCGGCAGCTGCTGGTGGAGTTCTTCGACGTCTCGCTGCGGCCGGAGTCGCTCGTGTTCACCGGGCTCGCGATCGTCTTCATCGGCGGCCTCGCCCTGATCAACTTCCGCGGCGTCTCGGAGTCCGTCAAGGCCAACGTGGTCCTGACCTGCATCGAGCTGTCCGGCCTGCTGATCATCATCGCGATCGGCGCGTACGCGGTGGCGGTCGGCGACGGAGAACCCTCACGGCTCACCGAGATCCACGTGCCGTCCGGGTCCAACATCATGCTCGCGGTCACCTCGGCGACGGCGCTCGCGTTCTTCGCGATGGTCGGCTTCGAGGACTCGGTCAACATGGCCGAGGAGTGCAAGAACCCGGCCAAGATCTTCCCGCGCGCGATGCTGATCGGCATGGGCGTCGCGGCCCTGATCTACGTGCTGGTCGCGATCACGTCGTCGCTGCTGATCCCGTCCGACGAACTCGCGAAGGCGAGCAGCGGCGCGTTGCTGAAGGTCGTCACCGTCGGCGCGCCGGGCTTCCCGCTGTGGATCTTCGCGCTGATCGGTCTGCTGGCCGTCATCAACTCGGCGCTGATCAACATGCTGATGGCGTCCCGCCTGCTGTACGGCATGGCGAACGAGAAGATCATCCCGCAGTTCTTCGGCACCGTGCACCCGTTCCGCCGCACGCCGTGGATCTCGATCGTCTTCACGACGGGCGTCGCGGTGATCCTGGTGTCCACAGCGGACATCGGCAAGCTCGGTGGCACGACGTCGTTGCTGCTGCTGATCGTCTTCACCATCGTCAACGTCGCGTGCCTCGTGCTGCGCCGGGAGAAGGCCGAGCACAAGCACTTCCGGGCGCCCACCTGGGCACCGGTGCTCGGCGCGATCACCTGCGCGTACCTCGCGATCCCGGGCCTGTCGGGTCGTCCGATCGACGACTACAAGATCGCGGGTTACCTGCTGCTCGCCGGTCTGGTGCTCTGGGGCATCAACCGCGTGCTGCACGGCAAGGTCGAGACGCACCCGGAGAACCTCGGCAAGTGATCTCCTAGTCCAGCAGGTGTTTCAGGAACCGGTCGGGATCGCCCAGGAAGTTGCGGGTGAGCCTGACCGGTTCCGCCGTGTCGTAGGAGATCTCGTCGATCGTGTCGGTGATCTCCAGGATCGTCGCGCCGGGCGCCGCGAGCAGGATCGGCGAGTGCGTGGCGATGATGAACTGCGAGCCCTCCTCGACGAGTTCGTGCATGCGCCGGAGAACGGTGAGGCAGCCCTTGACCGACAGCGCGGCCTCCGGCTCGTCCAGCACGTAGAGGCCACGACCGCCGAACCGGTGCGTCATCAGGTCGATGAAGCTCTCGCCGTGGGACCGCTCGTGCAACGACTTCCCGCCGTACGAGGCGTGGATCCCCTCGCCGATGCGGTCGATCTCGGTGGCGACGTTGTAGAACGACTCGGCCCGGAGGAAGAACCCCGTGCGCGGCTTCCTGGTGCCCCAGCTCAGGATCAGGTGGTCACCGAGCGACGACTCCGTCGCCTTCGTCGCGAACCGGAACGACTGCGTGCCGCCCTCGGCGTTGAACCCGGCCGCCACCGCGATCGCCTCGGCCAGCGTCGACTTGCCCGCGCCGTTGTCCCCGGTGAGGAACGTGACGGGCGTGCGGAAGTGCAACGGCTGCTCGATCAGGTGCCGCACCACCGGCAACGTGAACGGGTACCGGTGCGTGTCGCCGGCCTGGTCGAGGCGGACCTGGTGGATGAACGTCACGCGAGCCGCGCCAGCTCGACCGGGTCGTGGGCGCAGAAGACCTCCACCTCACCCGACGCCTTGAGCTCCCTGAGGCGTTCCACATTGGACAGCCGCTGCTCGCGGATCGTCTCGGTCTGCCGCGCGGTCAGCTTCAACGCGAAGATGTTGCTGGGCGGCGTCTCGACCTCGCCGCGGTAGAAGTAGGCGTCCCCGGCGTGCAGCAACCACCCGTCGTCGCCCTTGACCGCGATGCCCGTGTGCCCGCGCGTGTGGCCGATCAGCGGCACCATGAGGATGTCGTCCGGCAGCCCATCGACGTCCTTGACGGCCTCGAACCCGTTCCAGCTCTCCCCCTCGGCCTTGTGCGTCCGGAAGTTCACCCCGTCCCGCTGGGCCTTCGGGTACCGCGCCTTCTCCTTGGTCCCCTTGGCCCCGACCGCGGCCTCCAGTTCCGCGTCCAGCACGTGCACGGTCGCCTTGGGGAAGTCCCGCAACCCACCGGCGTGGTCGAGGTCCAGGTGCGTCACCAGCACGTGCCGCACGTCGTCCGCCGTGTACCCGCGCTTCTCGACCTGGCTGATCGCCGTCTCGGTGATGTCGAGCACCGGCCGCAGCAACGTGCGGCTCATCGGGTCGATCGTCCCCTTGGGGTTCGTCACCTCGTTCATCCCGAAACCCGTGTCGACCAGCACCAGCCCCTGGTCGGACTCGATCAGCAGGCAGTGCGCCACCAGCCCACCGGCCACCAGGGGCGGCCGGAACGTGGCGCAGTTGAGGTGATGAACCTTCATGGGCAAATCCTTTCGCCGGCCCCGTAGGCTTCAGCCTCATGTTGGGGATCTCGTACGAGGGTGCCACCGCCGTGATCACGACTGTAGGGGCGGGCCTGCGCTCCTTCGAGGTCGACGACGTCCCATACGTGGAAACGTTCGGCGCCGACGAGAAACCTCCGATGAGCGCGGGCGCTGTCCTCGTCCCCTGGCCGAACCGGACCGCGGGTGCCACCTGGGTGCTGGACGGCGTCCGGCAGGAGCTGGAGATCACCGAGCCGGCCAGGGGCAACGCCATCCACGGCCTGGTCCGCCGCCGTCCGTGGTCGGTCCTCGAACACACCGGCTCCCTCGTGTCGCTGCGGGCCCTGATCGAACCCCAGCCGGGCTGGCCGGCGGCCCTCGACGTCACCGTCTCCTACGCCCTCGACGACAACGGCCTGACCGTCACCCACGGCGTGAAGAACGTGGGCGACGTCCCCACCCCGTTCGGCGTGGGCACCCACCCGTACCCCCGAGCGGGCAACGCCGCGACCGACGCGTGCACCCTGACCCTCGCCGCGACCACCGTGCTGCCGCTGGACACCGACCGCATGGTCCCGTCCGGCCCGGCCACCCCGGTCGAGGGCACGCAGTTCGACTTCCGCGGGGGCCGCCCGCTGGAGGGCGCGAAGCTGGACACGCCCTTCGGAGGCTGCGAACCGGCGTCCGACGGCCTGATCCACCACACCCTGACCTCGAAGGACAGTGGTGTGGAGGTGTGGGCGGACCCGGCGTTCCGCTGGGTGCAGGTCTACACCCCGGACTCCTACCCGAACCGGGGCCGCGCGGTGGCGGTCGAGCCCATGACGTGCCCGCCGGACGCGCTCAACTCGGGGGTGGACCTGATCTGGGTCTCGCCGGGGGAGTCCTGGGGCGCACGGTGGGGCATCCGCCCGCTCTGACCACCTGCTGAGCCGAGCGGGACCAAGGTGACGTACCGGGTGGCCACCACCGACCAAAACCGTTAGCGTCGCTAACCATGAACCTCGCGATCACCAGCGGCTACGTCGTCCCCGTGGACGGCGCCCCGATCGAAGGCGGCACCGTCCTGATCCAGGACGGCAAGATCGCAGCCGTGGGCCAGAACGTCGACATCCCGGACGGCACCAGAACGGTCGACGCGAACGGCGCCTGGGTCCTCCCGGGCTTCGTCGAGGCCCACGGCCACATCGGCGTCCACGAGGAGGCCGAGGGCTGGGCCGGCCAGGACACCAACGAGATGACGGACCCGGTCGGCGCGAGGATGCGTGCCCTCGACGCCATCAACCCCGCCGACCTGGGCTTCGCGGACGCCCTGAGCGGTGGCGTCACCACCGCGGTGATCAAGCCGGGCAGCGGCAACCCCATCGGCGGCCAGACGGTCGCGATCAAGTGCTGGGGTCGCACGGTCGACGAGATGCTCGTCAAGGAACCGGTGAGCGTGAAGAGCGCCCTGGGCGAGAACCCCAAGCGCGTCTACGGCGACAAGGGCAAGCTGCCGTCCACCCGCCAGGGCGTGGCGGCGGTCATCCGCGACCAGCTGACCAAGGCCCAGGACTACGCGGCCAAGAAGGCCGAGGCGGAGAAGGACGGCAAGCCGTTCGACCGCGACAACACCATGGAGATCCTCGGCAAGGTGCTCAGCGGCGAACTCGGCTGGTGCCAGCACGCGCACCGGGCCGACGACATCGCCACGGCCATCCGCCTGTCGGAGGAGTTCGGCTACCGCCTGATCCTCAACCACGGCACCGAAGGCCACCTGATCGCGGACGTCATCGCGGACAAGCGGATCCCGGTCATCATCGGCCCGCTGTTCACCAGCAGGTCCAAAGTGGAGCTTCGCAACCGGGGCCTGCGCAACCCGGGCATCCTCGCGCGCGCCGGTGTCGAACTCGCGATCACCACGGACCACCCGGTGGTGCCGATCCACTTCCTGGTGCACCAGGCCACCCTCGCGGTCAAGGAAGGCCTCGACCGCGACACCGCCCTGAAGTCCATCACCACCAACCCCGCCAGGATCATGGGCCTGGACGACCGGGTCGGTTCGCTCAGGCCCGGGCTCGACGGCGACGTGGTGATCTGGTCCGGTGACCCGCTCGACGTGATGAGCCGCGCCCTGAACGTCTACGTCCAGGGCCGCGAGGTCTACACGTGGAACGAGCAGAAGGGCGAAGGGGCCGTGGCCGACCCCTTCTACCGCGAAAGCGACTAACGCAGTCCGCGCCCGATCACCAGGCGCTGGATCTGGTTGGTGCCCTCGAAGATCTGCAACACCTTGGCCTCGCGCATGTACCGCTCGACCGGGAAGTCACGGGTGTAGCCGGCACCGCCGAGCACCTGCACGGCGTCGGTCGTCACCTTCATCGCCGCATCGGTGGCGATGAGCTTGGCGATCGACGCCTGCTGCCGGAACGGCAACCCGCGGTCGCGCCGGCGCGCGGCCGAGATGTAGGTGGCCCGAGCGGACTCCACGGCGGCGGCCATGTCGGCGAGCAGGAACTCCAGGCCCTGGAACTCGATGATCGGACGGCCGAACTGCGTGCGCGTCTTGGCGTACGCCACGGCCTCGTCCAGGGCGGCCTGCGCCAGACCCACCGCACAGGCGGCGATCCCGAGCCGGCCGGAGTCCAAAGCGGACAGTGCGATCTTCAGGCCGTCGCCCTCGTTGCCGATCAGCCGGTCCGCGCCGAACCGCACGTCGTCGAACGCCAGCTGCGCGGTGATGGAACCGGTGAGCCCCATCTTGCGCTCAGGGGTGGCGGCCACGAGACCGGACGCCTCACCCGGCGCGAGGAAGCACGAGATGCCGCGGCCCGCGTCGGGGGACGTGCGGGCCATCAGCGTGTAGAAGTCGGCGGCGCCGGCGTGCGTGATCCACGCCTTGGTGCCGTTCACGACGTACTCGGAGCCCTTGCGGACGGCGCGGGTCGCCATGGCGGCCGGGTCGGAGCCCGCCTGCACCTCGGACAGCGCGTAGCCGCCGAGCAGTTCGCCCTCGAGCATCTCGGGCAGCCAGCGCTCCTGCTGCTCGCGGGTGCCGAACTGCGCCAGGCCGTAGCAGGACATGACGTGCACGGAGAGGCCGACGGCGACCGTCATCCACGCGGAGGCGACCTCCTCCAACGCCTGCAGGTACACCTCGTAGGGCTGCTCGCCGCCGCCGAACTCCTCGGCGTACGGCAGGCCCAGCAGGCCCGACCTGCCCAGCAGGCGGAACGCGTCGCGGGGGAACTTCTCGTTCTCCTCGGCGTCGGCCGCGTGGGGCTTGAGTTCGTCCCGCGCGATCTCCCTGACCAGCGCGATCAGGTCCTCGGCCTCTTGGGTGGGGAGCAGCCGCTCGGCGGGCATCGTCGACCTCCGGTGGTGTACTGGTAGCTGTACTCTAGTGCGTTGTGCAGTACAGCAGCCAGTGACTGTGGCAAGGTCCTCATATGACGCGGGCTCTCACGCAGCGGCAGGCCGAGCTGCTCACCCGGTTGGAGGCGTTGTTCCTCACCGAGGGCTTCGGGCATCTCACGCTGGACGACATCGCGGGCAGGCTGCACTGCTCGAAATCCACGCTGTACGCGCTCGCCGGCAGCAAGGAGCAGCTCGCGGTCCGGGTCGTCGGCCGGTACTTCAAGGGCGCCGCCGAACGCATCGAGAAGCGCATCGCGGGCCTCAACGACGTGCGCAAACGCATCGGCAGCTACCTCGCGGGGGCCGCGGAGGAGCTGAACAAGGCCTCGGCGGCGTTCATCGCGGACGTGTCCGAGTTCCCACCGACGAGGGCCACCTACGAACGCAACGCGCGCGCTGCGGCCGAGCGCATCAAGGCGTTCATCCAGGACGGCGTCGAACGCCACGTGTTCCGCGAGGTGCACGCCACGCTGTTCGCCGAGATGGCCGGTCTGCTCATCGAGGGCATCCAGACCGGGGTCCTCACGAAGCGGGCAGGCGTTTCGGACGCCGAGGCGTTCACCGCCCTGGGCGAACTGTTGTTGGATGGGCTCCAGAGGAACGGGGTCTCCCAGAAGGAGTAGAGCGCGTGATCGTGGTTGCTGGTGAGGCTCTGGTCGACATGGTGCCGGTGGGCGAGGACGAGCTCACCCCGCTCGCGCCGAAGCTCGGCGGCGGGCCGTACAACGTGGCTGTGGCGCTCGGACGGCTGGACGTGCCGACGGCGTTCCTGTCGCGGGTGTCGACCGACCACTTCGGAGAGCAGCTGGTCAAGCGGCTGCACGCGGCGAACGTGACGACGGACCTGGTCCAACGTGGACCGGAGAACACCACGCTCGCCGTCGTGGGCCTCGCGGACGACGGCAGCGCGCGCTACGCGTTCTACGTCGACGGCACGGCAGACCGGCTCGTCGAGGACCCCGGCCCGTTGCCCGCGGACGCCAAGGCGGTGTCGTTCGGCACGCTGTCCCTCGTCCTCGAACCCGGCGCCTCGGTCTACGAGACGGTGCTGCGGCGCGAGGGCAAGCGCTTGCTCACGGCGCTCGACCCCAACATCCGGGCCGGTCTCATCGACGATCCGGGCGCCTACCGCGCGCGGTTCCGGTCGTGGCTGCCCGACGTCGGCCTGCTCAAGCTCTCGGTCGAGGACGCCCAGTGGCTCGCCGAGTCCGACGACGTGATCGAGATCGCAAGGACGTGGATTTCACAGGGGCCGGCCGCCGTCGTCCTGACGAAAGGTGGCGACGGTCTGTCAGTGA
The DNA here is from genome assembly GCF_030269365.1 of Lentzea sp. NBRC 102530. Lineage (GTDB taxonomy): Bacteria > Actinomycetota > Actinomycetes > Mycobacteriales > Pseudonocardiaceae > Lentzea. Next base: position 127,743 of record NZ_BSTF01000011.1, on the reverse strand, counting down.
TCACGGCCACCGGACAGGTCGACGTGCCACCCGTGAAGGTGGACGTGGTCGACACGATCGGGGCGGGCGACACCGTGCAAGGCGCCCTGCTCGCGTGGCTGCACGACCACGACGCGCTCAGCGCCGAGAAGATCCGCGGCCTCTCGGACGAGGAATGGACCACCGCATTGACGTACGCCGGTGCGGCCGCCGCGATCACATGTTCCCGTGCGGGTGCCGAACCGCCCTTTGCGAGCGAACTCACCGCCGCCTTGGGTGGATAAAACGGAGGATCGGACTACCGTGGGGTAGCCGCGCTAGAAACTGGCATTACGGATGTGATGCCGGTCCCATCTCACAGAATCGGTTCACACCGCTGCTGCGAGGCGGGCCTTCCGCCGACTAGCGTGACTGGACTTGAAGACTCAGATCCCAACGGGGTGGTCCGAGACGACGGCAGGCCCGGCGTGGCCTGCCGCCACCCCGTCCGAGCGTTGAGAGGGACTTGAATGCCCGACGCGACGACTGCGCCGACCGACCCACAGACCGTCGCGCTGCGCCACGGGGACGCAGAGCTCGAGATGAAGGTGGTGCGGGCGTCCGAAGGCGCGTCCGGCATCGATCTCGGCAAGCTGCTGTCGACCACCGGTCTGGTAACCCTGGACACCGGTTTCGTCAACACGGCCTCCTGCTCCTCCGAGATCACCTACATCGACGGTGACGCCGGAATTCTGCGTTACCGCGGGTACCCGATCGAGCAGTTGGCCGCGCGCTCGAACTTCGCGGAGGTCTCGTACCTCCTCATCTACGGTGAGCTGCCGACCGCCGCGCAGCTCGAGGACTTCAACAAGAAGATCAGCCGGCACACGCTGCTGCACGAAGACCTCAAGCGCTTCTTCGACGGCTTCCCGCGCGACGCGCACCCGATGCCGGTGCTGTCGTCCGCGGTCTCCGCGCTGTCGACCTTCTACCAGGACTCGCTGTCGCCGTTCGACGCGAACCAGGTGGAGATCTCCACGATCCGCCTCCTCGCCAAGCTGCCGACCATCGCGGCCTACGCGTACAAGAAGTCGGTCGGCCAGCCGTTCCTCTACCCGGACAACTCGCTTGGCCTGGTGGAGAACTTCCTGCGCATGACGTTCGGCTTCCCGGCCGAGGCCTACGACCTCGACCCGGACCTCGTCCGCGCGCTCGACCTGCTCTTCATCCTGCACGCCGACCACGAGCAGAACTGCTCCACGTCGACCGTGCGCCTGGTCGGCTCCTCCGAGGCGAACCTCTTCGCCTCGATCTCCGCGGGCATCAACGCCCTGTTCGGCCCGCTGCACGGCGGCGCGAACAGCGCGGTGCTGGAGATGCTGGAGAAGATCAAGAACGACGGCGGCGACGTGCAGTCGTTCGTCAACAAGGTGAAGAACAAGGAGGACGGCGTCCGCCTGATGGGCTTCGGCCACCGGGTCTACAAGAACTACGACCCGCGCGCCGCGATCATCAAGAAGACCGCCGACGAGATCCTCGGCAAGCTCGGCGCCGACGACCAGCTGCTCGACATCGCGAAGCAGCTGGAAGAGGCCGCCCTGAGCGACGAGTACTTCATCTCCCGCAAGCTCTACCCGAACGTGGACTTCTACACGGGTCTGATCTACCGGGCGATGGGCTTCCCGACGAAGTTCTTCACCGTGCTGTTCGCGCTCGGCCGTCTCCCCGGCTGGATCGCGCACTGGCGCGAGATGATCAACGACCCGGCCACCAAGATCGGCCGCCCGCGGCAGATCTACACCGGCCCGACCGAGCGCGACTTCGTCGCGATGGAAAACCGCTGATCACTGGCTAGTTCTTCAGGCAGTATGAAAGGCGCGTCGCCACGGGCGGCGCGCCTTTCGCGTTACCTGGGGGTGAGGACGTGCGAGCGGAAGTCGAACGGATGTACGCGCTGCACCGGAAGTTGAAGTTCCCCCACGGCCTGCGGGGTGCCGACATCGACGGCGTCTGCATGGTCACGGTCGACGCCGATGCTTCGGGCTGCACGCAGAACTGGCTGGTCAATCGCGGTGTCCTCAACGACGACATCTTCGGCACGGCCGCCCGCTGCCTCGACGACCTGCACCGGGTCGTCCCGCTCTTCGCCGACCCCGCGTCGCCGCACCACCGCCCGTACGCCGCGCACTACTACGGCAGGCTGCGCGAGATGGTCCGGCTGATCGTGCTCGACGGCGCCCATCATGCAGACCCGTCCCGCTCGCCTTAGCGTCGGAACGTGAGTTCTTCCCCGTCACTCGTCTGGTTCCGCCGTGATTTGCGGACATCCGATCATCCCGCCATTCTCGCCGCGGCGGAAAGATCTCCCCGCGCACTCGCGTTGTTCGTTCTCGACGACCGGTTGCTGAAACCGTCGGGGCAGGCGCGAATCGATTTCCTGCATCGCTGTCTGCACGCCCTGAACGACGAACTCGGCGGGCGCCTGATGGTCGTGCACGGCGATCCGGTGAAGACGGTTCCCCGCATCGCCAAGGAGATCGGCGCTCAAAGCGTCCACATCTCCGCGGACTACGCGCCCTACGGCAGGCGCAGGGACGAGGCCGTCGAGGAAGCGTTGGGGGACGTCGAACTCGTCCGCTCCGGCTCGCCGTACGCCGTCGCGCCGGGACGGGTGCGCAAGCAGGACGGCACGCCGTTCAAGGTCTTCACGCCGTTCCGCAACGCCTGGCTGGAACACGGCTGGCGCAAGCCCGCGGACACCGACGCGTCCACCCTGGACTGGATCGAACCCGCGCACAGCGCCGAGATCCCGAAGACGGAGGAACGACTCGGGGACGCCCTCGCGCTCTGGGAGAAGTTCCGCGACGAACGCCTCGACGACTACGACAAGACGCGCGACCGCCCCGACATGGACGCGACCAGCCGCATGTCGGCGTTCCTGCGGTGGGGTGTCCTGCACCCCCGCACGCTCCTGCAGGACTGTGACGGAACGTATCGCAGCGAGCTCGCCTGGCGGGAGTTCTACGCCGACGTGCTGTGGCACAAGCCCGAGACCGCGCGCGAGAACTACGACCGCAAGTTCGACCGCATGGAACTCGACCACGACGAGGAGCTCTTCGAGGCCTGGAAGGAAGGCCGCACGGGGTTCGGCATCGTCGACGCCGGCATGAGGCAGCTGCTGCAAGAGGGCTTCATGCACAACCGGGTGCGCATGATCGTGGCCAGCTTCCTGGTCAAGGACCTGCACCTGCCGTGGTGGTGGGGCGCGCGGCACTTCATGAACCACCTGGTCGACGGCGACATCGCCTCGAACCAGCACAACTGGCAGTGGGTCGCGGGCTGCGGCACGGACGCGGCGCCGTTCTTCCGCGTCTTCAACCCGACCACGCAGGCCAAGAAGTTCGACCCGGACGGCGCGTACGTCAAGAGGTACGCACCGGACTCCCACACCATCACGCCGATCGTCGACCACGCGGTCGAACGCCAGATCGCGCTCGACCGCTACCAGGCGATCAAGTCCTGAGCGCCTCGCGGAGCTTGACGCGAGCGCCGGTCCGCAGCACGGCGTTCGCGTAGACCTTGCCGCCCAGCCACGTGATGGCCGCGATGGCCAGCAACGCGAGCGCCACGGCCAGCAGCACCTGCCAGGCCGGTGCGACGCCGAGCGCCATCCGGCCGGGCATCAGGATCGGGGCGAACGGCGGCAGCAGCGACAGGACGGTGACCGTCGAGCCGGAGGGGCTGCCGATCATCAGGTTGATGCCGGCCACGAACGCCACGATGATCGTCATGCTGATCGGCGTCAGCACCGACTGCAGCTCCTCCTGCCGCGACACCAGGGACGCGGCGGCCGCGAACACCGTGGCGTACAGGAAGAAACCCAGCAGGTACCAGAGCACGCCGGTCAGCAGGACCGCGCCGCCGAACGCGCTGACGTCGATCACGTCGAACGCCGACGACAGCCCGAGGCCGACCGTCGAGATCACCAGCAGCTGCAGCAGGCCGACGGCGCCGAGGCCGATCACCTTGCCCAGCAACAACTGCCACGGTCGCAGCGTCGCGAGCAGGATCTCCACGACCCGGCTGGACTTCTCCTCGACCACGCCCTGCGCGACCATCGTCCCGTAGACCAGCAACGAGTAGTACAGCAGCGCGGCCACGATCAACCCGATCGCGAGGCGCTGACCCCGTTGTGGGTCAACGGGTTCCAGCGCGGTGACCTCCACGCCGACCTTCGCGAGGCTCTGCGCGACCTCCTGCGGCGCAATGCCTGCCTCCGCGAGCTGCGCGACCAGCACCTGCTGGCGCAGCACGTCGTTCAGGACGGTCGTCAGCACCTCGTCGCCGGAGCCCTTGACGATCATCTTCAGCACCGGTGGCGCACCGGTCACCAGCGCGTCCAGCGAGCCGTCGCGGACCTGGTCCTCCGGGTTGCCGCCGGTGGTGACGTCGCGCGTCTCCAGCTCGATGCCGAACGCCTTCGCCTTGTCCTTCAACGGATCGGCGAGCTGCGTGGCCTGCCCGGACAGACCCACGACACTGCGCTGCTGGTCGTCGAACAGGACGGACTGCAGCACCACGTACCCGGCGAGCACGGCGATGATCACCGCGGTGCCGATGAGGAACGACCTGGTGCGCACCTTCGTGACGAACTCGCGCTTCGCCACCAGCGAGACCGCTCGGGCCGACGTCATCCAGTCCTGCCCTCGGTGGTCACGACGTTGCGGAACAGCTCGGTCAGCGACGGGCGCTGCCGGGAGAACTCGTGCACGGGACCGGCGGCGAGCGCCGCGTGCAGCACGGCCTGGTCGTCGACGCCGTCGGCGAGGTCGAGGACGCACCGCGTCCCGTTCCTCTCGATCACCCGCACACCGTCCAGCGTGGCAGCCCAGTCGGTCGTTGGCGACTCCACCACGAGGCGAGGTGTGCCACCCGACCGGAGTTCGTCCACCGTTCCGCTCGCGACCATCGAACCGGCGCTCACGATGCCGACCCGGTCGCACAGCCGTTCCACCAGGTCGAGCTGGTGGCTGGAGAACACCACCGGCACGCCCGCGGAGGCCTTCTCACGCAGCACCTGGCTCATCACGTCCACCGCGACCGGGTCGAGGCCCGAGAACGGCTCGTCGAGCACCAGCACGTCCGGCTCGTGCACCAGTGCGGCGGCCAGCTGGACGCGCTGCTGGTTGCCGAGGCTCAGGCGCTGCACCTCGTCGGAGCGGCGGTCGCGCAGGCCGAGGCGCGCGATCCAGTTCTCCGCGTTCGTGTGGGCCTCGTTGGTGCCCATGCCGTGCAGCTCGGCCAGGTAGACGAGCTGGTCGAGCACCCTCATCCGGGGGTACAGCCCGCGCTCCTCCGGCATGTAGCCGATGCGGCGCCGGGTGTCGAGGTCGACGGCTCTCCCGTTCCACCGCACCTCGCCGGAGTCGGCCACGAGCACGCCCAGCGCGATGCGCATGGCCGTGGTCTTCCCGGCGCCGTTGCTGCCGACGAATCCGAAGAGCTCGCCGGCGCGCACGTCGAAAGACATGTCCCGCAGGGCGACGACCTCCCCGTAGCGCTTGGAGATCCGGTCGATCTCCAGCACTCCCTCAGGCACGGTGAACCCCTTCGTTAGCCCGGATGGCGGTAATCGGACTGAAAGTATCGGTGAGCAGGGAACGAGTGAAACGATACGGGCGTCTACGGCGAATCGAACGAACGACCAATTCACTCAACGGGGGTGACCATGCAGCCCATTGACCCGGATCAGTGGCTCAAGCAGTACGGGGCCAAGATCGAGCAGGCCAAGCAGCACGCCGAACAGGCCCGCGACCAGCTCGGTGGTGTGGGTGGCAGCGCCAGCTCGCCAGACGGCCTGATCACGGTGACAGTTAACGCAACAGGCGTGCTGACCGATCTCCAGATCAAGCCGGAAGCGCGCGGCATGGACCCCAGCGAGATCGCCTCCGCGGTGCTCACGGCCTCGTCAAAGGCCCAGCGCGACGCCTCCGGGCGGGTGGTGCAGATCATGACGGACTTCGTCGGCGACAGCCCGGCCCTCGAGTTCGTGAAGGCGCAGATGCCGAACGGGTACAAGGGCGACGGAACCGACGAGGACGAACCGAAGTCGGAGTTGGAGCGCAAGGACACGCGGCCTGACGACGACTACTTCACCAACCCGCCCGACGTCATGGCCTGAGTGCAGGAGGGGGTAAGTCGTGCAGCAGCACTTCAACATCGATCTCGACGAGCTGAGAACCCACGCCGCCAGCGTGGACCGGCTCATGGAACGGATGCGCAAGGCCACCGAGACGTGCGATCCGGGTGCCCTCACCACTGAGGCGTTCGGCGTCTTCCTCGGGTTCCTGGCGTCGAAGGTCCTCCAGGAGGCGGGCCTGTCGCAGGACATGCTCGGCAAGGCCGCGAACTCGCTGATGGACATGGGCAACGGCCTCAAGAAGACCGTTGAGCAGTACGAGCAGGTCGACCTCGACAACATGTTCGGCTTCAAGGGAGGCCGCTGATGAACGCGCCTGCGACGCAGTCCAGTGGTGACACCGCGCAGCTGTTCAACAACGTCTCGAACGCCTACAGGTCGATCGAGAGCGGCGACTGGGTCAGCGGCGGCCTCGGCATCGCGAACGCGGCCATGAGCATGGTCGGCAACGGCTCGAACCCCCTCAGCGGCTTCCTGGCCGCGGGCTTCAGCTGGGCCATCCAGCACGTCGACTTCCTGCGGGAGCCGTTCGACGTCCTGCTCGGCAGCCCCGAGTCCATCGCCAAGATGTCCGAGTCGTTCAAGAACGCGGGCAAGCAGGTCAAGGACATCGCGACCGAGTACGAGAAGATCTGCGTCTCGCAGACCCGCGAGTGGCAGGGCAGGGCGGCCGACGGCTACCGCGCCGCCGCCAAGCGGCACGCGACCGGCCTCGAGACCCTCGCGAAGTCCGTCGACGGCATCGCGGGCGCGGTGAAGGGCGCCGGTGAGCTGGTCGGCACCGTCCGCAAGATGATCATGGACCTGATCAGCCAGGCCGTGTCCGACATGGTCATGAAGATCATCCAGTGGCTCGCGGCGTCGTTCCTGACGTTCGGCGCGGCCATCGCGGGCGCGATCGCGGACATCGTCACGACCGCGGTCAACTACGCGAAGAAGCTCTCGGACTTCCTGCAGAAGCTCGTCGGCTCCGTGCAGAAGCTGCTGAAGCTGATCCAGTCGGTCTCGCAGATCGCCAAGGCCGCCGAGTCGATCATCGACGCGATCTCGACGATGGCGAACCAGGGCAAGGGCGGTGGCGGCGGCGGTTCGGTCCGCAACACCGCGGGTGGCTTCGACGGCATCCGCGGCGGCGACCAGGACCGTGCTTCCGCGGGCGCGGGCGGCACGTTCACCAGCGGCGCGGGTGGCGGCTACGCCGGTGGCCCGCTGACCGCCGGTGACGGTGTCGGCAACGTCCGTCCCGGCTACCAGGGCGGCAACACCGACGGCTACCAGGGCCCGTACCCGGGCACCGGCGCGGGTGCCGGGACGGGCGGGCGCCCTCCGGCCTACACGCCTCCTCGGGGTGGCCAGGGCGGTTACGCCGGCGGTGGCGCGGGTTCGGGCTCGGGCGGCGTCTCCGGCCCCGGCTACGTGCCGCCGGGCGGCAGCGGCACGGGTGCGGGCACGTCCGGCCCCGGCCGTTGGGTGCCCGGTCACTGGGAGCCGGCCGACACCACGACGACGGCCGGTGGCGGCACCGGGACCAAGCCGCCGTCGATCGGTTCCCCGACCACGCCGAACTCCGACTGGTACCGGCCGGCGACCACCGACCACGCCGCGACGGCGTCGGCGGGCGGCGGCGGTGGCGGTGGTGCCGGTAAGGGCATGGGCGGCGGCGGAGGTGGCGGCATGCCCGCCGGCTTCGGTGGCGGCCCGGCCGGTGGCGGTGGTGCCGGTGGCACCTCGGCCACGCAGTTCGGTGGCGCTGCCGGTGTCATGGCCTCCGGCAGCGGTGCGGCCGGTGCCGCTCCTGCCGCCGCGGCCGGTGCCGCGGGCAAGGGCGGACCCGGTGGTGGCATGGGCGGCATGATGGGTGGTGCCCCGATGGCCGGTGCGGGTGGCCAGCAGGGCGGCAGCAACGAGCACAAGCGGAAGGTGCGGATCGAGGGCGAGTCCCTGGTCGAGCCGCCGAAGGCCGCGAAGCCGGTCATCGGCGAGTGATCCTGCAGTCCTTGCGCTGAGCTGTGAACGGGGCGTCCCTTCGGGGCGCCCCGTTTTCTACGCGGGTTCCTGTGCGGTGGCCAGGAGGTTCGCGATCGCCGGCTCGGCCTCGGCGCGGTCCTGCGGCACCAGACCGGTCCGGGTGCGCCGGTCGAGGACGTCGTCGATCGTGAGCGCGCCTTCGTGGCGGATCGCGTGCAGGACGTCGGCCTCGGTGATGCCCGGTGCGATCGGCGCGGTCGGGGCCGGGGCGTCGTCGACCAGGCGGATGTCCCTGGTGCGGCAGGGGATCTGCGTGATGTTCGTGGCGTCGACCGCGTCCTCCGCCATCCTGCGGTACGTGGTGAGCTTGCCGCCGACGATCGTGATCACGCCGTTCGGTGCCTTCAGCGTGGCGTGGTGGCGGGAGAGGTCCGCCGTCGTGCCTTCGGCTTCGAGCAGCGGGCGCAGGCCGGCGTAGCTGCCGATCACGTCCTTCTGGGTGAGTTCCCGGTGCAGGAAGCGGGAAGCCGTGTCGAGGAGGAAGTCCACATCGGACTGCGGGACCCGCGGCACGTCCGGGATCTCGTCCACCGGCTCGTCGGTCAGGCCCAGGTAGACGCGCCCGTTGCGTTGGGGCAGCAGGAAGGCGTAGCGGTTGCGTTCGCCGGGGACCGGGATGGTCAGGGCGGTGCCGGTGATCCCTGCCCGCTGGGCGTCGAGCACCAGGTGCGAGCCCCGGGACGGGCGCAGGCTGACCGGGGCGAGGGTGCCGGCCCAGACGCCGGTCGCGTTGACCACCGCCCTGGCCCTGACCGTGAACCTCGTGCCGGTGAGCGTGTCCTCGGCTTCGGCGCCGTCACCGTGCAGGGTCAGGACCTTCGCCCTGGTGATGATCTTCGCCCCGAGGCCGGCCGCCGTCCTGGCCAGTGCCACGACGAGCTTGGCGTCGTCGACCAGCTGGCCGTCGTAGCTGAGCAGCCCGCCCGTGAGGTGCCGGGTGTCGAGGCCGGGGACCAGCGTGTGGGCCTCGTGCCGGGAGACCCGGCGCGGCGGCGGGAGGACGTCGGCGGGGGTGCGGGCGGCGACGCGCAGGGCGTTGCCCGCGCGGAAGCCCGACATGACGAAGTGCCCGGCGGTGCCGTGCAACGGGAACAGCATCGGCAACGTGCGGGTCAGGTGCGGCGCGGTCCTGGTCATCAGGATGCCCCGCTCGACCGCGCTCTCGTGCGCGAGCCGCACGTCGCCCTTGGCGAGGTAGCGCAGGCCGCCGTGGACGAGCTTGCTGGACCACCGCGAGGTCCCGAACGCCAGGTCGTGCGCCTCCAGCAGCACCGTCCTGAGGCCGCGCGACGCCGCGTCCAGCGCGACCCCCGCGCCGGTCACGCCACCGCCGATGACGAGGACGTCGGCGACTTCCTGTTGTGCTGCCTCGAGGTCCTGCGCGCGCCTGCCGGCGTTCAGGGACGTGTTCACGGCTTCAGAGCTCCGTCCAGTTGCTTGGCGAGTTCGTCCAGCAGGGCGCCGAAGTCGAGCCCGGAGGTGGCGGGCCTGGTGCTGAGCACCATCGACTGCGTGCTGAGCAGCACGACCCGCGCCTGCGTCTTGGCGTCCCCGAACCGGATCGACCCGTCCAGGTGCCCCGCCTCGACCTGGGCGACGAGGAACTGCTCGACCAGCCGTTGCGTGCTGCCCAGCCGGTCCGTCAGGTACGGCAGCATCAGGTCGGCGTCGAGCTGCAACACCCGTTGCATCACCGGGTTGGCCTCCAGCAACCGGATGGCGTCGACGGCGCGCCGGACGAGTTGCTCGCGTGCGTTGCCGCGGCCGCTCGCCTGTTCGACCTGCTCCAGGATCGCGGCGAACTCCCTGGTCATCAGGGCCCTGACGAGGTGGTCCACGTCCGGGTAGCGCCGGTAGAGGGTCATCCGGCTCACGCCGGCGCGCTTGGCCACGTCGGTGAGGGTCGTCCGGCGCACCCCCACCTCGAGAACACACTCACGGGTGGCGTCGAGCAGGGCGTCGTGGGTGTGACGTTGAGACGTCATGTGTAACACTGTAGCAGTGACCAGAGCCCGATGGACCACCGAAACCGTGCCGCTGCCCCCGCACGCCCTGGCCTGGCTGAGCCAGCGGGTGGGCCTCGGGGAGCCGTTCGCGGAGGTGCCGGTGTCCGCGCCCGCCTCCGCGCTGTCGGCGGACGCCTTCACCGCCTTGGAGGCGGTGTGCTCCGTGTCCGTCGACGCCCCTGACCGGCTCGGGCGCGCCGGCGGCTTCTCCTACCTCGACCTGCTGCGTCGTCGCGGGCACGGGACGCTGGCCGTGCCGGACGCTGTCGTGTCGCCTTCTTCGCACGACGAGGTCGCCGAGGTGCTCCGCGTCTGCGTCGAGTACGACGTCGCCGTGGTGCCGTTCGGCGGAGGGACGTCGGTGGTCGGCGGCGTCGAAGCGTTGCGCGGGTCCAAGTCCGCCGTGGTGGCGCTGGACCTCGCCGGGGTGAACCGGCTCGTGTCCGTTGATCCGGTTTCCCGGGTGGCCGTGTTGCAGGCCGGGCTGACCGGGCCTGAGGCCGAGAAGCTGTTGAGGGAGCACGGGTTCACGCTCGGGCACGTGCCGCAGTCCTTTGAGCGGGCGACCATTGGCGGGTTCGCCGCCACCCGGTCTGCTGGGCAGGCCTCGTCCGGGTACGGGCGGTTCGAGGACATGGTCGAGTCGGTGCGGGTGGCCACGCCTGTCGGTTCCTGGGTTGTCGGTACTGCTCCTGCTTCGGCTGCCGGCCCTGATCTGAAGCAGCTGGTGCTGGGGTCGGAGGGGCTCTTCGGGGTGATCACCGAGGTGTCCGTGCGGGTGCGTCCTGTGCCTGTTTCGCCTCGGTACGAAGGCTTTGTCGTCGACGGCTGGGAGTCCGGGGTCGCGTTGGTGCGCGACCTGGCTCAGGCCGGGGCGCCGGCCGACGTCACCCGTCTGTCCGATGTGGACGAGACCGAGGTTGCCCTGGCGTTGGCCGGGGGCAAGGCCGAGGTGGTGAAGAAGTACCTGCGGGTGCGGCGGGTTGCTGCGCCTTGCCTGGTGATCCTCGGGTGGGAGTGCCGGGATCGACTTGCCACCTTGAAGGTGTTGCGGCGGCACAAGGTCGTCCGGCTCGGGCGGGCCATGGGGGAGTCCTGGCTGCACGGGCGGTTCAACGGGCCCCGGCAGCGGGACGCTCTGCTGGACGCCGGGGTGTGTGTGGAGACCCTGGAGACCGCCACCCGCTGGTCCTCGGTGTCCGAGCTGCGTGATGCCGTGCGGCAGGCGTTGGTCGCGGAGCTCGGGAACCCCGTGGTGATGTGCCACGTCTCGCACGCCTACGAGACCGGGGCCTCGTTGTACTTCACCGTGCTGGTGCCCCGGGACCTCGCGGATCCGGTCGCGCAGTGGGAGAAGGCGAAGATCGCGGCCTCTGACGCGATCTCCCGGCTCGGCACGATCACCCACCACCACGCTGTCGGGCGGGATCACCTGCCCTGGCTGGAGAAGGAGATCGGCGGGGTCGGCGTGTCAGTGCTGCGCGCGGTCAAGAACGACCTCGACCCGACCGGGATCCTGAACCCGGGCAAGCTGGTCTGAGCAGCTGGCCGGAAGACGGACCCGCCGCCGGCGCGAGCCCGCTTCACGTTTCTTGCCGCACGCGGGGCGCTTTCGTTCGCGCTGAACGAACGAAAGCGCCCCGCGTGCGGTCCAGCAATGTGAAGCGGGCTCGCGACAGTGGGCACGACTGCTGGTCGGGCGTGCCCGGCTGTTAGAACTTCACCAGCATCTTGCCGGTGTTCTCGCCGCGCAGCATGCCCAGGAACGCTGCCGGTGCCTGGCGAGCGCCGCCTTCGACCACCGTCTCGGAGTACTTCAGCTCGCCGGAGGCGATCCAGGCCGCGACCTCCTTGATGAACTGCGGCTGCAACGCCTTGTGGTCTCCCACCAGCATGCCGCGCAGCGTGAGGCGCTTCGCCAGGATCTGGATCATGTTGCTCGGGCCCGTCGGCTTCACGGACTCGTTGTACTGCGAGATGGCACCGCACATGGTGATGCGGCCGTTGAGGTTCATGACCTCGATGGCTGCCTCGAGGTGCTCGCCGCCCACGTTGTCGAAGTAGACGTCGATGCCGTCGGGGGCCGCGGCGGCCAGCTGGTCGAGGACCGGGCCGTCCTTGTAGTTGAAGGCGGCGTCGAAGCCGAGCTCCTCGGTCAGGTACTTGACCTTGTCGGCTGATCCCGCGGAGCCGATCACGCGGGCCGCGCCCTTGAGGCGGGCGATCTGGCCCACGATCTGGCCCACGGCGCCTGCCGCGCCCGAGACGAAGACGGTGTCGCCCGGCTTGAACTCCGCGGTGGCGAGGAGGCCCGCGTAGGCGGTGAGGCCCGGCATGCCCAGGACGCCGAGGTACGTGGAGAGCGGGGCCAACGAGCCGTCCACCTTCACGGTGTGGGCGGCGTTCACGACGGCGTAGTCGCGCCAGCCCAGGCCGTGCAGGACGTGGTCGCCCGGCTTGAAGTCGGGGGAGTTGGAGGTCACGACCTCGCCGACGGCGCCGCCCTCCAGCGGGGCGCCCACCTGGAACGGCGGGACGTAGGACTTGACGTCGTTCATGCGGCCCCGCATGTACGGGTCGACGCTCATGACCACGTTGCGCACGAGGATCTCGCCGTCGCCCGGGGTGGGGACTTCGACCTCGGCGATCTCGAAGTTCTCGTCGGTCGGCCAGCCGGTCGGGCGGGAGGCCAGGCGGACTTCGAGTGCGGTGCTGGTCATGATCGGACCATCTCCCTCGTGGGTTGCGGATCAGTTATCCGTTTCAACCGACCGTCGGGTCCGACTGTTCCGCACTGTGACTCAGACCGCAGGAAGAAGTGTCGTGACGTCGCGGTATTCGAAGCCGAGCTTGCGGTAGACGGCGATGGCCGGCGCGTTGTGGTTCTCCACGAACAGGGCGCAGCAGCCGTAGAGGGTCAGCAGGGAGGACGTGACGAACTGGCAGATGCGGCGGCCCAGGCCCTGGTTGGTGTGCGACGGGTGGACGGCCACGCCCATCATGAAGCCGACGTCCGCCGACGACCAGGCCTCTGCGGCTGTCGCCACGAGCTCGTCGCCCACACGAAGGCCTGCCCAGCGGGTCACGCCCTTCTCGCCCGGCCACGCCCACGAGTCCGGGTTCGCCGTGCGCAGGAGCGGTTCCACGTCGTCCAGCGAGGAGAGCCAGGAGGCGTCATCGGGCAGGTCCAGCGCGCCGGTGCGGTCCATCCAGCCGAACGGCTTGTCCTCGATCCACGGCGTCGGCATCAGGGGCTCGACGACGGAGGCGAGCTGACGTTCCATCAACGGGCGCAGGTTCACGCCACGGCCGTGTGCGGCCAACAGCGACGCCACGCCCTCGGCGGGGCCCGACAGCACCAGGCGGCGGCGTCGGGTCAGGCACGGGGCGTGCACCGCTACCGCGCCGTTGTGCTCCCAGGCGGCACCACCGGCCGACAGTGCCTGGGCCGCCCAGCGGACCAACGGGTCCGTGCTGGCGTCCTGCACGTCGGCGGGGGTGCGTAAGCGGCGCACTCAGTCCTTCTGCTTGCGGCGCAGCAGGGTTCGCTTCTGCAGCGACTCCTCCAGCTCCTGGTACGCGAGGTCCATCGCCCGGTTGTACTCGCCCTGCGGGCGGGGCGGGACCGACTCGTCGGGCTGCGGGGGCGTGACCATCTGGAGCCAGCGTTCGTTCCAGAGCTGCTCGACCGCCGCCTCCCAGTGCAGCGCGGCGCCCATCCGCACGACCCGCTCGCGATCGCGCACCTCGGCGATCTCGTGCTGGGTCGCCGCGATCCGCTCGGCCAGTTCGGTGCACCTCACCTCGTCCAGCTTGCGCTGGCGGGCTGCCGCGTCCGTTGCGATGGCGATGATCTCCTTGTAGCGCTCGACAGCGGAGATCGTCGGCACCTCGATCACCTCCTCGCTCTGACGTTGCGACGGGACCGACTCGAACATCGAGGTCATCATCGGGTTCATCACGCTTCTCCTGTGTCGAACGGGATGATCACTTGCGGTCGCGAGTGCTCGAACCGGTCGAAGAACAGGCCGCGGCGCGGTCTCGGCGACCACGACATCACCTGCTCCGGTCCGAGCGACAGCAGCTCCTTGCCCTGGACGTCGAACGCCACCCAGGCGCCGATGTCGTCGTACACGCCGGGCGGGAGGCTCGCCTTCAGCCTCGTCACGCCGCGCCACCAGCCCAGCACGTGCGTCCGGTTCTCGGGGCCGTGCTTCAGCACCGTGCGCAGACTGTCCACACCGGACGTTCGCGTCGTCGGATCCTTCTGCTCCAGCAACGTCTGCGCGGCGTCGACGCCGTACAGCACCAGGTAGTGCGGCTTCAGCGGCGCGTCGGCCTGGCCCGTGTTGATCGCCTGCAGCCGGGCCGCGGTCTCGCCCAGCACCTCCTTGATGCGGTCGATCTGGATCACTTCCGCATCATGCCCGTCGTTGTTCAGGCGTTTCATCAGATGCAACGCCGAGGGCATCGCTTCCTCGACCAGGCAGGCCAGCGTGAACACCGCCTCGTGCGGGTGGTGCTGCCTGCCCAGTGACGCGGCCGCTCCGCCGAGCACCGCGGCCGCGTCCTGGACCACGGAGCCGATCACCGCGATGTTGCGGCCCGGCGTGCGGGCGAACCGCACCCGTGCCGCGCTGCCCGCGACGTCGATCACCTGTCCGAGGAGCACGGTAGGCGATGCGTCGCCGGGCCGCAGATCGAGGAAGTCCGGCGTCGCGTCGAGCAGCGGGATCTTGCTGCCGTCGAACAGGCCCGGCGCCTGGCCCGGCTCACGCCGCCACAGCTCGTTCTGCAGGAAGTCCATGGTGCCCTTGGACGTCGAGTCCGGGACGCGGCAGATCTCGTTGCCGGGCTTGACGCCCGACTCGTGGTTGATCACCGCGTGCCAGCGGGGGAGCTCGACGGCGGCGTCGTTCTGCGGCTCCGCCAGCACCCGCCGCGCCTTGGGCAGCGCGATGCGGACCGTGAACTGCTCGAAGATCGCCGACTTGCCCCAGAAGCCCTCGATGCCCGAGACGTCCTGGGACGACAGCACGAGGTGGATGCCCTGCGAACGGCCGCGGCGCGCCACGTCCTCCAGCAGCTGCGTGGCGGCGGCGGTGACCTGGTCGCGTTCGCCGAACAGGTACTGGAACTCGTCGATCACCGCGATGATCCGCGGCCAGCGGCCGGACGGGTCCTCGGCGCGCAGGTCCTGCAGCTTGGTGACCTCGTGCTGCTTGGCCGCGTCCGCCCGCCGGCGCATCTCGTCGGACAGGAACCTCAGCAGCGCCACGCCGAACTCGCGGTCGGTGTTGACGTTCACGCCGACCAGGCGTGCGTGCGGCAGCCACGACGGGTCCTTGCGGCCCGGCGCGAACTGCGCGAACGACACGCCTTCCTTGAAGTCCAACAGGTAGAGCTCGAGCTCGTCGGGCGAATAGCGCGCACACAACGAACCGAGCATCGCGTAGAGGAAGTTCGTCTTGCCCGAACCGGAAGGGCCGCCGATCAACGCGTGCGGCGACGTGTCGCCGAGCTGCACGCAGACCTGCTCGCCGTCGTCGAACCCCACGGGCGCAACGACTCCCGCCGCCGAGTTCTCCGTCCACGGCCGGTCCGGCAGCAGGTCGCCGAACGTGCCCATGCGCGACCGGCGTTCCTCGCGCTTCTCCGCGATGGCGGCGCAGGCGCGCGGCACCAGCGTCCTCGGCAGTGCGGGGTCCAGCGTCACGGTCACGTGCTTGCCGGTCATGGTGCAGGTCGCGGAACCGTCCCCGCGCAACGACACCGTCTCGACCGGCGAGTTGATCGTGATCGGGATGTCGACGATGAACAGCTGCACACCGCACGCCAAACCGTTGCGCGCCACGCGTTGCAGCTGCTGCTGCTGGTCTTCCTTCAACGCCTTGCGGTTGCCGAACAGCACGGCGATCCGCCACGGTTCGGTCCGCCTGCCCTCACCGCTGACCGCGCGAACGGTCAGGTGGCCGTCGACGAGGACCTTGGTGTGCACCTGGCGGATGTGCTCGGACAGTTCGTCCAGCAGCTCGTGCAGCCGGGCGGGGTCGTGCACCGTCAGCAGGTTCGCGCGGGTCAGCGGGTACAGCCCCGGCAACGACCCGGTCAGCTGGCCGACGTCCCACACGTGCACGTGCACGAGACCGGGCTGGAAGTGCGAGAGCACCCGCAGCAGCAGCGACTCCACCAGGGTGTCCGCCTGCTGGCGACTGTCCGGAGTGGACGAGATGTGCAGGTGCGCCTGGTCCAGCAGCGGCACGGCCACCGGGAACGGCACGGGTTCCGGCGCCGACGTCACCACGCCGGTGCCGATCCGCCACAGCTCCGGCACGCCCTCGCTGCCGTCGTGCGTGCCGGGGTGCCCGAGCCACGACTCGTGCGGCCACGACGCGGGCCCGGCGGCGACCGAGTTCACCAGTTCGGTCAGCTGGGCAGGGCCGGAGGACGTCCACTCGTGGAACGACTGCTGCCAGTCGTAGCGGATCTGGTCGAGCCGCTCCTGGAACTGCGCCATCGACAACGGCGCCTGGCGCGGGTTCTTGGCGCGCTTCTCGTCCACCGTCAGGAACGCGGTGACGTCGCGCAGGGCGACGTCCTGCAACGCCTTGTCGACGCCCATGCCACGCACGGTGAACTCGAACATGTCCTTGGCGTGCTCGGTGGCGAGCGCCCGGTGTTCGCGCGCCACGGAGCCCAGCGCGGCCGAAACGGCGCGCTGGAACTCCGCGAAGGCGTTCTCGATCTTCGCCCGCCGGTCGTCCCGCCTGCTCATCACAGCTCCACGGTGAGTCGTTGGATGCGCTCTAGGGTTCCCACCATCAGCTCCAGCTGATCAGGAAATCTTTCCTTCGCGCGCACGAACTCGGGTGGAAGAAGCGATTCGTGGTGGTTCTCACTCGACTCGGCGAGGATGGCGACCGCCTCGTCGAGGTCCTCCTGCGCGGTGCGCACACTGCGGTACGACTCCCGCAGGATCTCGCCCGCCTGCTCGAGCGCGGCACGAACCTCGCCGATGGACGCCATCAAAGCCTGCTGTTGATGCCCTCGGCCCCGGAGATGCCGGCGCCGAGGTAGTTCTGCAGCTCGCTCACGCCGGACACGACCTGGGCGAACTGGGCGTTCGTCGTCTCGACGTCCGCCTGCACGGAGCCCTGCGTGACACTTGTCAGCAGTTGCTGCGCGTCCTCGGCGAGCTCAGCCGCCTGTTGGAGGGCCGACTGGCTTTGAGCCGCCTTGTCGATCGCCTGGGCAATTGCGGCACGGACCTCTTCGATGCTGGCCATGTCGGCTCCCGAACCCTCCGGAACAAGATGGTCTGACGACCACCCTTAGTAGAGATTGTGCCCAGATTTTCACAGTTGAGAGCGAAGATCGGCTAACCGGGTGGATGCCTGAATCCACTCGAACGGGCCTTGATTTAATGATCAGTTGAGCGCGCTGCTGGCCCTTTGCTCACGCGTGTCATGACTCTCACAATGCCGCCTACAGCCCGTCGTGGAGAACTGCCGACCGGCCGGGTGAATCAAGACGGCCTGCTGGGCGAGTTGTCACGCGGAGTGCCTGCACCGAACGGGTCATCTCCGGCCCACACCTCGACCATGACGCGTTCCGCGCCCGGCACGAGCGTGCTGATCAAGGCCGGTTCGTCCAGCACGGTCCAGGCCGTCGGGGGCTCGCACGCCACCCGCGGCGTCGGGAAGTCGTCACCCAGTCCGCGCACGAAGGTGCGAACGGCCCGCGCGAGGGCCGCGGAGACGTTGTGGGTGGCCTTCTCGGTGCTCGGCCGCGTGATGACGACGGCCCAGCAGCCGGGTTCCTCGTCGGAGCAGTCGCGGGCGTCCACGATCTGGGCACCCGCACGGGTGAGAAGCGCGTCGCACGCGGCGCGCGCCTGGTGCTCGTCCGCCGCCTCGACCACCACGGTGATCAGCAGCACGAGGTCGTCTTGGTCCATGGCACCCGAAATGGTGTCAGATGACCTTTCGGGCGAACTCCAGCACCTGGGTGACGGCCTCGCCGTCGCTCAGCAGTCCGTCGACGACGTGCTCCTCGAACGCCGAGCCGCGGACGCGGTCGGTGCCCGCGCGGGTGTCGGAGATCGGCACGATCTCGTCGTCGGACCCGTGCAGCCACAACGTCGGCAGGGTGCCCAGCGGGGGCCCGGAGCTGACCTCGTCCATGAGGTCCGCGAGATCGGCGGACGCGCCGTCCCACGTGCCGAGCACGGGGGAGATCAACGCGAGCGCGGCGAGCCCGGAGTGCGTTTGTGCGAACCGGACCGCGGCGGGTGCGCCGGTGAAGTGTCCAATGAGGACCACGGGCCGGTCGGCGGTTTTCACCACCGCCGCGATGTCGTCGGAGACTGTCGTGGGCACACCGGCCGAGCGCAACGACAGGGCGATGCGCTCGCCGTGCGGTAGCACGGCGAGCCATCCGGGTGCGTCCATCTACGAAGCGTAGAAGGCGCTGATCTCGATCCGGCCACCGGAACACACGGGGCCAAGCGTCCACGGCACGGTGAGCGGTGCCGTCTCGTCAGGTGGAATCGCCGCCGCCTTCGAAGGCTCCGGCTGGCACGGCCCCTCGACGGGTTCGTTGCCCGACGGCACGACGCCCCAGTGCAGGTTCGCCGACGCCTTGCCGCCCGGTGCGAGCGTCATCTGGACGGGCCCGGGGTCTGCCTTGCGCTCCAGCTTGGTCGGCACCGCGCCGGAGGCGTTCTCCAGCTGGAAACCGCTGTAGCCGCTGAGCGTGCACGGCATCGTGCTGGAGTTCGTGACGACGAACTTGCCGTACCGGTTGCCGGCACCGGCGTCCGTGGGCGTGATCTCGCCCTTCAGGACGGTCGAGTCACACCGTTTCACGGCCGGTGCCGCGGCGCCCGTGTTGGCCGCGGCGACGGTGGTGGACGGCGAGGTCGACGACGGTGGCGTCGAGGTCGGCAACGTCTCCGCAGAGCCGCTTCCCGAGGTTCTCTCACCGCAGGCCGTCACGGAAGCGAGCACCAGCAGTCCCAGTCCGCAGCCGATCAACCGTCGATTCATGGGTGCACCTCCTACCACCGAAGGATGTGCCCAACTATCGATCAACCCACACAACGTGCCGGAAATTCACCGGATCTGGTGGACGTCCCATCCGTCCGGAAGTTCCGCCATGCCCTGCACCGCCGCGGTCCAGATGTACGTCCAGGCGATCCGCCCGTCGGGCAGCACGACGCGCACGCGGCGGTAGTCGTCGCCCTCGTACTCGTCGAGCATCGGCAGGGACTCCTCGGGCGACCTGAGGCGCAGCACGTGCCCCGGCACCCCGAGCCCGGAACCGGGCCGCAACGCCGGGTAGCCCAGGCCGGTGTCGAACAACGTGCCGGGCAGGTGCGTCTCCTCGGTCTCGACGACGTGCGGCTCCATCAGGTGCCAAGCGCTTGCGCCGGGCTTCAGCGTCCCGTACACGAAGAGCAGCTCGGGCCAGTCGTCCGCCGACGGGTCCCCTTGGATCTCGGTCACGTCCAGTCCGTCGGTCATGGCAGGCCTCTCGCCCAGCACGCGCGCACCCCGTTGCGACACGTCCGCGCACCGGACCATACGGCCGTTGAAGAGCACCGGCATCCGCTTCTTGGAACCCGCCGTGTACGCCAGAACGCTGTCGATGACGCCACCGTTGTAGAGCACCACCCGGCCGGTGTGAACACGCACGAGCCGATACCGCAGCCCGCGCCCCTCGCACCGGTCGAGCACCCGCAGTTGCTCGGGCGTCGCGAACCAGATGGAGTGCTCCTCCACCACACCGGGCGCGCCGGCCAACGTCGCCGGGCGCTGCCCGTCGCGCATCCGCAAGCCCGCGGCCCAGACAGCAGAAAGGCCCTCGCACCGTGCGCGCAGCACGACCGCGGGGCCCTCAAGTCCGAGCTCTTCGCGAAGCCAGGTCAGCTTGCTCGGATTCGCGTTGCTTCCATAACCCAGCACCGGCATCCGACCGGCCAACGGCGGCTCACCATGGTCAGCGAGCCATTGGTCTAGATCGACGTTCTCCGGCTCGACACGCCACCCCGACTCCATCGTGAGGTCCGGGCGCACTGGCCAGCCGGTTTCGTCGACGTGGACGAAACAGTGGTCTGGACGAGTGCCCGGATAGGGCTCCGCCGGATGGCTTTCGTCGGTGAACGGTTGGGCCATTGGTCCATAATGCCAGTCCCAGGGGCCGGATGGCGCCCCCTAATCGTGACCCATCCGATCTCTTGCTCGTGATTCCTGGCTTGGAGTGAGAACTTTCACTGCGCAAACGAGTGGCTGACCCGACCTCTGACCGGCCGATCTCCGGTCGGACTCAGGACTCGTCATAGGTCAGTTGCGCCTCGGCGACCTCGCTCCGGTGCGTGAAGATCCACTCGGCCAACGCCACGAGGTGCGAGGCGGCCCCCTTGCCCAACGGCGTCAGCGTGTACTCCACGTGCGGCGGGATGACGGGCAACACCTCCCGGTGCACGAACCCGTCCCGCTCCAGCGTGCGCAACGTCTGCGTCAGCATCTTCTCGCTGGCCAGCGCCAACTCCCGCTTGAGCGCGCTGAACCGCCAAGCCTCCCCGTTCGACAACGCCTGGAGCACCAGCACACCCCACCGGCTTGTGACGTGCTCCATGATCGCCCGCTCCGGACACATGGTGACCTGCATGCTCACCTCCACGTAAGTACCCCACTCCAAAGTGGGTACTTTCCAAAAGTTAGCACTTTCCGCAACCTGGGGACATGACGATCCTCATCACCGGAGCCACCGGCCAACTCGGCAACGCGGCAGTCCGCCACACCCTCAAGCGCACGACCGAGCCGGTCATCGTCTCGGTCCGCACCCCGGCCAACTTCACCCTCGAGGGAGTCGAGGTCCGCCAGGGCGACTTCAACGCCCCCGAAACCCTGAACTTCCGCGGCGCCGACAAGCTCCTGATCGTCTCGGCCGACGACCACGACACCGCCACGCGCATCCAGCAGCACGAGAACGCCATCGCCAAGGCCGTGGAACACGGCGTGGGCCACATCTTCTACACGAGCCTGACCGACGCGACCACGTCCCCGTCCCTCGCCGCCGAGGTCCACAAGGCCACCGAAGAGGCCATCAAGGCCACCGGCATCACGTACACGTTCCTGCGCAACGGCATGTACCACGAGAACTACCTCGGCGCCCTCGCCGCGGACACCGTCGCCCTCTCCACCAAGGACGGCCGGGTGGCGAGCGCCCCCAGGGACGAGTTCGCCGAGGCCGCCGCGGTCGCCCTCACCACCCCGGGCCACGAGAACCAGACCTACGAGCTCACCGGCTCGACGAGCTGGTCCTTCCCCGAACTGGCGGGCGACAAGTTCCAGGACGTCACCGACGAGGACCTGATCGCCGCAGGCGTGCCGGCCTTCCTGGTGGACTTCTTCAAGAACATCCGCATCGGCACCTTCGCCGAGGTGCGCCCGGACCTCGAGAAGCTCCTGGGCCGCCCGACCACCCCGATCAAGGTCGGTTGACGCACGCACGGGACCGCAGTCGTCAACACAAGGCGACGGGCTGCTTCACGCCACGCCAGCCGGTTCCGCCTGCCTCGGCGATCGGGGCTCGACCTCGAAGGGCGGGAGGCCGACCCGCAGAGGCTCGAGGTCAAGCCCCAATCGCACCCCAACTCGTCGAACCGACCCGCGCGAGCACCCGCGCAACCGCGGCCCGACCAACCCCACTGGAACAGGAACCCACCAACGGCACCCGCGCCCCAGAACCAGCTCAGTTGAACTCCGGATGTGCCTCCGGATGCGCGTCCCACCACTTCCGGTACTCCGGGTTCCGATCCAGCACCGACCGATAAGCCTCAGCCGCACAAGCGAAAACCTCGTGCGCCCGCCCGGCCACCGGCGAATCCCGCCGCATGGCCACGAAGATGTCGGTCATCAACGGCATCCCCCGCAGCCGCCGGATCACGATCCCCTCCCCGCCCCGGGACGGCGCGGCGGCGAACGAGACACACCCGCCGGCCACCAGCCCGCGAGCCATGCTCGCCTCGCCGGTGTGGTGGGTCAGCCGAGGCACGAACCCGGCATCAGCGCAGACCTGGAACATCTGCGTCCGGCTGCCGATGTGCTGGGGCGGCGGCGTGACCCAGTCCCGGTCTGCCAGCAACGCCAGGTCCACCTCCTCCAGCGCCGCCAACGGATCCGTCTCCGGCAACGCCACGAAAGCCGGTTCCGTCACCAGCTTCCGCAGCTCGATCCCGGCCAGGTCCCGGGCGTGCATGCCGTCGAAGAACTCGAACAGCGCGACGTGGACCTGCCCGCCCTCCAGCATGTCCACGATCTCGGCGGACGAAGGCCGGACCTCGGCCCGGACATCGGAGTTCAACGCCCTCAGCCCCGATACGAGCGAAGCGAAGTAAAGGATCGGCACCGACCCGACCACCAGCGGCCCGCGCCGGTCCGACGACCGCGTGTTCGCCATCAGCTGGGCCATCTCGTCCAGCACGAGCCGGGCGGTCCCCAGCACGCGCCGGCCCAGGTCGGTGGGCACGCAGCCGTTGCGGGTCCGGTCGAACAGCTGGCCTCCGACCAGCCGCTCCACCGTCCGCAGTTGCGCGGACAGCGCAGGTTGGGTGAGGCCGAGTCGTGTGGCGGCCTTGGTGACGCTGCCTTCCTCGGCGATGGTCCGTACCGCGCGGAGGTGGCGTAGCTCCAGCTCGGGCATAAAGACCTTGTATCCCCCTTCTGAATGCGCCACCACCCTTCGATCGGGGCATAGTGGCTTTCGATCGATCTTCCGGCCCGGCGCTTGCGGCAGCGCTCAACGGGTCCGGTGCGGGAGGGTGCGCACCCCTCGGTTCGACGCTGCTGTCACGTACCCTGCGCTGCGGGGCAGCGGCGTCGAGCCCAAGGAAAACCGAAGAAACCCGGAGAGCCAGGGGGAAACCTAGGGGATCACCACGGCCGCGCCCGTCACCGACACCCGGCGATCCGGCCGTGTCGCGTCGACCTCGAGGCGCGACGGCCGCCCCATGTCCTCGCCCTGCGAGATCACGAACCGCTGCGGCCCTTCGAGATCCCGCAGGTAACCGCCGAACGCCGCGGCGGCAGCCCCGGTCGCCGCGTCCTCGACCACCCCGCCGACGGGGAACGGGTCGCGCGCGTGCACCAGACCGTCGGGCGCGCGCCAGAACAGGTGCACCGTCGTCAGGTCGTGCGCCAGCATCAGATCGCGCAACGCGTCGAAGTCGTAGGACAGCGAACGCAACTGGTCGCGGTCCTTCAACGGCACCACCAGATGCCGCGCTCCGCCGAACGCCACGTGCACGGGCAGCGAGCCGATCTCCTTGTACCCCAAAGCGTCCAACGCGGCGGACACCAACGCGGGATCAGCCGGAGCAGAACTCGTCGGCACGCTGGTCAGCGTCGCCGTCCCCGCGGCCGTGGCCACGCTGATCTCCCCGGCGGGCGTGTGGAACGTGAACGGCCCGTCCCCGAGCCGTTCGGCCAGCGCCACGGAGGTCGCGATCGTCGCGTGCCCGCAGAACGGCACCTCGGCCACCGGGCTGAAGTACCGGACGTCGAACTCCCGCGGCCCGCCGGGGAACACGAACGCCGTCTCGGAGTAACCGACGCGCGCCGCGATCCCGAGCATCTCGGCCTCGCTCAGCTCGGACGCGTCCAGCACCACCCCGGCGGGGTTGCCGCCGGCCGGATCGGTGGAGAAAGCGCTGTACCGCAGGACACCCTTGTCGCTCATACCCCGGTCCAACGCGAAGCAGTGCTGAAGCCTTCCATCGATCACCTTGCTGGTGAAGTACCGCAGCCCGGCCTTCTCCAGCACCCGCTGCGAGGCGGCGTTGCGCTCATCCGTCCCCGCGATCACCCGGTCGGCGATCGCCAGCGCCTTGTCCCGCAGTTCCACGGCAACGGCGGACGCGATCCCGCGCCCCCACCACGCGGGGTCGATCCAATAGCCGATCTCGATCTCGCCGAGATCCCCGTCGAGCATCTGCGCGAGCCCGACCACCACGTCGTCCAGGACGACGACGTGCAGCCCGAACCCGTGCACCTCCCAGTGCTCCAACGCCTGCGCGTGCCGCAACGACACGTACTCGCCGCTCCACGGCATCCCGTTGCCGACGAACGCGGTGATCCGCGGATCGGAGGCCCACCGGAGCATGTAGCCGAAGTGCGAGTCCTCCCAGCGCACGAGTTCCATGGAACCCATCGTGCCTCAGGAGAACTGCGGCAGCAGGCCCTCACACGTGCGAACCACGATCTGGGCGGCCTTGCGGTGGTCGAAGGACGCGTGCACGTCCAACGCCTGGGCCTGCCAGCGCAGCAGCGCGTCGAGCAACGCCTCGCGCAGCTCACCGGGCTCGGCCTCGTACTCGAACCCGAGCCGGGCCGACGGCGCGACGCCCTCGGCCCCGACCAGCCGCAACGCCTCGGTCTGCAGGTCGGCGGGCAGCTTCGTCCGGCCCGACTGCAACGCCGCCACGAGCCGGAGTTCGCGGAAGTCGTGCGCCGACGCCACGACCCGCTCCAGGTCGGCCATCAGCTTGCGGGAGTTCTGCCGCGGTTCCATCCGGAACAGCACGTCGAGCGCCAGCAACGCCGACCGCGCCTTCAGGACCTCGCGCCGTTCGGAGAAGTGGACCGCGATCGAGTCCCGCAGCTCGCCGAGACCGCTGCGCTGCACCAGCTGGCCGGTCAGCTTCACCTGCGAGTCGAAGCCCTGCCGGATCAACGCGGTGATCAGCCGGACGCCGAAGATCCCGAACCGCTCCAGCAACGCCTGCCGCACCGCGGGTTCCATGACCACCGGGAACTGCTCGCCGACGAACCGGTCGGCCGACAACAGGTGGTCCTCGAGCTCCTCGCGGCCCAGTGACGACAGGGTCCGCAACGCCGCGAACTCGTCCTCCCGCAACGTCTTCGCCGCCACCGCGAGCAGCCCGGCGACCGAGACCACGTTCTGGCACAACGGTTGCACGGCCGGGTCACGTCGATAGCGGCGCGCGATCTGCTTGGCCGACGACAGGGCGTCGATCCGCCCGGCGCCGATCTCGTCGGCCCGCGCGAGCACCGCGACGGTGTGCACGGCGGCGGTCCGCGCGATCGGGTGGTCGTTGGCGGACTGCAGGAACTTCAGGTCCTCGTCCTGCACGTGCCGCATCAGATACAGCAACGCGTCCGCGTCCCCGAGCACCTGCTCCGGCGTCGCCTCGGCGGGCGTGTCGATCAGCACGACGTCCCGCAACGTCCGCGCGGGCCAGTCGACGACGACCCGGTCGGACCTGTCGAACTGGCCGGTTTCCACGTGGTTGCGGCTGCCGCGCCGGCCGATCGCGACCTCGTGCGGGCGGCCGGGGCCGGAGAACACGTGCGCCCGTGGCTCGGCGCCGCCGCGGTACCAGACGAACGAGTGCTGCGGCGTGAACTCGTCGCCGATCAGCGCGTTGACGACGGTGGACTTGCCGATCCTCGACCGCCCGGCCACGGCGATCCGCACGGGCTCGGTGTAGCGCTCGACGTGCGAGCGCAGCCAGGCCGTGGCGCGCGGGCTGTCGCGGTAGACGCCGAGCGCCTCCTGAAGCATCGACCAGACGACGCGGTCCAATGTCACGCGGTGAGCTCCATAGCGGGACCCCCGAGTGCCTGCACCCTCTTGTACAGCGTGACGAGCCGGTCCAGCTCCTTGCGCCCCTCGCGCAGCCGGCGCTCGCGTTCGGTCTGGTCGTCCTGCACCGCGCGCTTGGCGCTGCGGGCCGACTCGAGCAACGTCTCCTGCAGCTCCTCGGCGAGGGTGCTGAAGTGGTTGCGCAGCGAGCGCTGGATGTGGCGGCCGGAGTCGCGCACGTCCTTGGAGAACTTCATGAAGAAGTCGTCCACGTGCCGTTGCGCGGCGGCCTTCGCGGCGGCCTGGCGCCGCTTCAGCCGCTGGTCGGACTCGTCCAGGATGGACTTCCCGCCGAACAGCGCACCGGCGCCCAGCGAGATCACGTTGATCAGCGGCATGCCGGCCAGCGAGGTCACCAGACCGAACATCAGCACGCCGCCGTAGGAGCCGCGCAGACCCGTGAAGAGCTTCTGCGGCACCGAGAACGGCTCGATCTTCGGCTTCTCCAGCTTGCTCGCGGGCTCCAGCAGGTCGTCCGGCAGCACCGATCCGGGGATCAGGTCCTCGCGGTAGACGGGGAAGTTCCGCGCCACCTTGGCCGCGACCCACTCCGCGCGTTCCATCAGCCAGGCGAAGTTCGTGGTGGCGGCCTCGTTGAGGTTGTCCTCCAGCCACTGCTCGAACTTGTCCCAGCCGATCGCGGGATCGGCCTCG
This sequence comes from Lentzea sp. NBRC 102530, assembly GCF_030269365.1. Taxonomy (GTDB): domain Bacteria; phylum Actinomycetota; class Actinomycetes; order Mycobacteriales; family Pseudonocardiaceae; genus Lentzea. The sequence continues at coordinate 101,229 of NZ_BSTF01000011.1, read as the reverse complement.
TCGTAGGTCTTGTCGACCTCGCGCAGGATCTTGCGGGTCCGGTCGCGCAGGTCGTACTCGACGTCGGAGATCAGGTCGGCCATCTCGTCGTTCAGCACGTTCTGCCAGCGCGCGGAACGCCGCCGCAGCTCGTCCACGCGCCGCTGGGCCTCCTGCAACGTCGAGATCGTGGCGACGGTGCGGGACGAGTCGTGCGCCGTCAGCTCCTCGCGCAGCGGCGTGACCAGCTGCGTGATCGCGCTGGACGCCACCACGGCGACGGCCCGGCGGGCCAGCAGGTCGGCGGAGGCCACGATGTCGCTCTGCACGCACGACACCAGCTCGGGGAACCCGGACTCGGCGTTGAGGCGTTGGTCGCCGGTCTTGGCCGCCCGCAGGCGCAACGCCGAGGACACCGGGATGAGCTTCGCGCGGACACCGGCCCGCGCGAGCAGCGCCCGGTTGCGTTCCACGACGGCACGCCACGACGGCACGAGATCGATCTTGGTGACGACCACCGTGACGTTCGGGCAGGCCTCCATGACCTTCTTGAGCAGCGTCATCTCCGCGGCCGTCAGCTCGCCGGTCGCGTCGGAGACCATCAGCACGGCGTCAGCCTGCATGAGCGTCGCGAACGTGCTGGCGGTGTGCGCGGAGCGGGTGTCGCCGACGCCGGGGGTGTCGATCAGGACCAGTCCGCTGTCGAGCAACGCGCGCGGGATGCCGATCTCGGCCCGCACGACGTGCTGCGCGGCCGCCTGTTTCGTCACCTGGTCGATCGGCACAGCGATGCGCTCGGTCGGGGTGTGGAAGATCGAGCCGCCCGCGGACGCGTTGCGGACCAGCGCCGCCGACGGGGTGTCGGCGTGCTGGACGAAGGTCGGCACAGTCGTCGTGATGTCGTCGCCCACCGCGCAGACGGGGGCGTTGAGCAACGCGTTGACGAGCTGGCTCTTGCCTTGTTTGGACTCGCCGACGACGAGAACGCGCAACTTGGGGTCGAGTTGCTGTGCCCGCTTTTCGCGCAGCCGGGCCTCCAGATCGGGCCTCCGGTGCGTGACGCAGGCCCCGATCGTCTCGTCGAGCACGTCGAGCCAGGGCGGTGCCATCACCTGACTCATAGTGCCGTGTTCACCCCCTTGGGTGAAAGCCTCGAACGCAATACCGGTTTTGTTCGAGGGGATGGGGCAGTTCGGGAGGACGGTGACGTTGCTCACCGAGCAAGACGTGAACCGTTTTCAGACTTTTGTCACCACTGCGCCGAGACGACGAACCGGCCCTGACCGCGTGGGTCAAGGCCGGTCCGCGTGGGGGAGGGTGGCTCAGCCGAGCAGGCCCAGGTCCAGGTCGCCGACGACCGGGACGTTGTGGGCCACGTCGGTGACGGTGCCGAGCACGTTGCCGACGCCGGCGGTGTCGCCGACCAGGCCGGTCGCGTGGCCGGCGAGGCCGGTGGCGGTGTCGACGACGCCGGTCGCGGTGCCGGTGACCTGCGTGATGGTGTCGTGGGACTGCACGCCGAGGTCGCCGGTCGCGAGGTCGCCGAGGCCCGAGACGTTGACGGCGCCGAGGTTGGCGTCAGCGCCACCCAGCACGCCCAGCGCGTCGTGGGCGAGGCCCGTCACGCCGCCGAGCTGACCGAGGACGCCGTCGAGGCCGGGCACCGCCGAGGTCACGCCGTCGAGCGGCGCGTCCACGGTCGCGGTCGCGGTGTCGGCCACGTCGAGGACGGTGCCGGTCAGCGGGGACGCGGTCTGGTCGAGGACCGAGGTCACGTCGGTGACGGCGGAGAAGTCGCCGCCCAGGCCCAGGCCGGCCGAGGTGAGCTCGCCGAGGGTGTTGTTGGCGACGAGCAGGTTCAGGCCGTCCACGTCCGCGGCGAGCACGCCGGCCGACGAGGTGTGCAGGTCGCTGAGGCTCACGCCCGACGAGGTCAGCTGCGACGCGACCGCCTGCAGCTGGCTGATGGCGCCGAGCGGGCCTTCGGCGAGCAGGTCGTCGGCCGGCAGGTTCAGGTCCAGGCTCTCCACGGTGGGCAGACCGTCGACGGCGGGGACCAGGTCGAGCACCAGCGGGATGACTTCCTGCACGTCGAGCGCGGTGATGTCAGCCAGACCAGCCTGCTCCAGGGTGCCCTGGGCGTCGTTCGCGAACGCGGCCTTGAGGGTCGGGTCGCTCAGGAGGGTGAGCACGAAGTCGTGGAGGTTGCTGGGCTGGGTCATCGAAGGAGCTCCTGTTGGGGCACGTCGTAGCAAGTGGGGTGTGCGGCCAGAAAGTTATGGGAATCAGGTTTGCACCGGCATCGGGGATCACTCCCAGTCAATCCCCGTTCCCCAGACGGGTGACGCTCGTTGACCCCCTAAGGGATTAGGGGCCTCGCTTGAGCGTCTCTCGTTCACCCGTGTAGGTACTGGTCGCTGCTGCGAACAGGTGAGGAAGAGCTTTGGCGTACGTACTCGGAGTCGATGTCGGGACCACCCGCACGACGGCTGCCGTGTGCCGCCTCGACGGCGCCAGGGATGCCGAGATCGTCCTGGTGGTGCCGTCGTTGTTGCAGCTCACGGACGCGGGGACGTTCTCGGTGGGCGATCGCCCGGTGCCCGGCTGGAGTGCCTCCGGCTTCGCCCGCCGGGTCGGCGACGCGGTGCCGTTCTCGCTGGGTCCCGAGCTGTGCCCGGCCGAGGAGCTCACCGCGCTGCTGATCATGTGGGTGGTCGGCGAGGTCGTCGCCCGGGAGGGTGAACAGCCCCGTCACCTCGCGGTGAGCCACCCGGCAGGGTGGGGCCCCTATCGCCGGGGACAGCTCTACGCCGCACTCCGGGCCGTCGGACTGCACGACGCGACGCTCGTGTCCGAGCCGTTGGCGGCCGCGGAGAACCACGCCGTGCGGTCCCGCGTGACGCCGAACGCGTCGCTCGCGGTGTTCTCGCTGGGCAGCCACGCGTTCTCCGCCTCCGTGGTCAGGCGCGCCCAGAACCGGACGTTCGAGCTGGTGAACCACGTCGACGGGGTCGACCACCACACCGGTGCCGACTTCGACGACCTGCTGCTCGCGCTCGTCCGCGGACGGGCGGGCAAGGACGTGCCCGTGTCGGCCGCCGAGTGCGAGGCGGCGAAGCGGGCGTTCTGGCCGTCCGGTCAGTCCGTGGTGGTCAGCGGCGTGGAGGTCGGGCGCGACGAGTTCGTCGACGAGCTCCGTCCCGCCGTCGAACACCTGGTCAGCACGTTCGTCCGCGCGGTCGGGACGGTGCAGCCCGACGCGGTGCTGCTGATCGGCGGAGGCTGCCGGATGCCGGTGATCGGCGACGTGCTGTCGTCGACCGTCGACTGCCGGGTGCTGGCCGAGGCCGCGCCCGAGCACTCCGTCGCCAAGGGCCTGGCCGTCGCGGCGCGGCTCGTCCTGCTGGGCCCCGAGGTCGAACCCGAACCGTTCGACACGTCGGTCCTGGTCCACACCCGTGAATCCGCCCTGCGCTTCCCCGTCGGCGAGGTGCCGAGCCCCGACGACGACGAGTTCTCCGCTCCACCGCCCCGCCCGCCGGTGGACGTGTCCCCGCTGGAGCTGCCGCCGAGGCGGGTGAAGCGCGTGACGAGCGTGCTGAAGCCCGTCGGACGCCGTTCGAGCTCCAGCTCCCGATCCCGAGATGACGATGAGGACGGCCGTTGAGCGTGACCACGCGAGCCAGGTTGGTGCTGGACGCCTCCGTGCGAGGTGTGCTCGACCGGATCAACGACGCGGAAGCGGGCACGAGCCTGCGCGTCGTCGTTGCGGCGCCTGGTGGTTACGGCAAGACAGCGCTGCTTTCGGAGATCACCAACTCTGCCGTGCGCGTCGTCGACGACGCGCACCTGCTGGATGATGCCGCTCTGCGCGCGCTGACCGCCGAACCGCTGTTGGTGCTGGCTTACCGCCCTTGGCCGCGACAGGCGGTGCTGGCCGAGTTGACCCGTGGCGCCGTCGTCGTGCCCTTGGCACCGTTGACGCGCGATCAGGTGCGTGAGGTGCTGAACGCGCCGAAGCCCGTGGCGGACTTCGTGTTCGCCCAGACCGGTGGCGTTCCTCGGTTCGTGGAACGCCTCGGGGCCGTGTCCGAGGTGTCCGCCGAGGTGCTCGGTGCGTTCCGGGCCGAGCTCGACTGGCTGGACGCGGACCTGCAGAAGTTCCTGCTGGCCGCCGAAGCCGGTGCGGCCCAGCGGCTGGACCTGCTGTCGGCGTTGCTGGACAAGGACTTCGACGAGGTCAGCGACATCATCGAGGCCGCCCGCGCGACCGGGTTGCTGGCCGAGGACGGAACCCTGCTGCCGCTCGCGAACCGCGCGGTCGGGGCGTTGACCAGGGCCGAGCGGCGGATCGCGGTGCGGCAGAAGCTGGCGCAGCTGCAGATGCAACGCGGCGGGCCGGTGCTCGACCTGGTGCGGCCGTTGCTGGACACCGGGATCGGCGGGCCTGTCTTCGTCGCCGCCGCGCGTGAGGCGTTGTCGTCCGATCCCGCGCTGGCCGCGCGGTTGTTCAAGGCCTCGACCGGTGGTGGCACGCCGTCCGCCGAGACCGCGGCCTCGTGGGCGACGGCGTCCGCGATGGCCGGGGACCTCGACGGTGCGTTGCGGCTCGCCGACCAGGTCATCAGCGTGCCGGACTCGCCACACCGGCGGACCGCGGCCGAGGTGGCGGCCGTCGCGCTGGCCCACCGCGGTCAGCTGGCCCGCAGCACCGAGTTGTTCCGGTGGGCCGCGACGCCGTACGCGTCGGCGTTCGCCGGCATCGGGTTGATCGGCACCGGGCACCTGCACGAGGACAACCCGCCGCAACCGCCGACGATGCTCGGCGGTTCGGCTTCCCTGATGCTGCAGGGCGTCCGGCAGTCCGTCGTCGGCGCGGAGACCACCGCACTGTCCACTTTGGTGCGTGCTTCGTCGATGCTCGAACCGGCAGGGGGAGCGGTGCTGCTGCCGGACAGCCCCGCCGCGCTCGCCGCGCTGGTCGCGGTGCACTGCGGTGAGCCGAACGTGGCCGAGTCCGTGCTGGACCGGGCCGTCGAGACCGGGACCGGCGGCGTGCTGATGTCGGTGCGGCACCGGTTGTTGCAGGCCTGGCTGCACATGCTGCGCGGCAACCTGGCCGTGGCACGCGAGACGCTGATGTCGGTGCGCGGGGCGTTCGAGCCGCGGGACTGGATCTTCGCGGTGGCGCTCGAGGTCGGGGTGGCGCGGCGCAACAGCGACCTCGCCACGTTGCGGCGCACCTGGGAACAGGCCTGCGAGGCCGTGCTGCGGCACCCCGTCGACCTGTTCAGCCTGCTGCCGCTGGGGGAGTTCGCCGCCGCCGCGGCCCGGTTGCGCGACCAGGAACGGCTGAGGCCGCACCTCGCGCAGGCCTCGGCTCTGCTGCGGTCGCTGGGAAATCCGCCGTTGTGGGCGACGCAGCTGCACTGGAGCCTGCTGCACGCGGCGATCATCGACGAGAACACCGCCGCGGCCGAGGAACACGCCGGCGCGTTGAGTGCCGTGCGCGACCGCAGCCGGTACTGCGCGACCCTGTCCGCCGCCGCCGAGTGCTGGCTGGACGTCGTCGCCGGCGAGGTCGACGCCGACCGGGTCGAGGAGGCCTCGCGCGGCCTGCACGCCGTGGGGCTGTGGTGGGACGCGTCCAGGCTGGCAGGCCAGGCCGCGATCCGCACGGCCGACCGGCAGGCGATGGTCCGGCTGCTCGACTGCGCCCGGTTGCTGCAGGGACGGCCGGTGTCCGCGCGCAGGGCCGCCGAGGCCGACGTCGTGCCGATCGTGGAGGACGCGGGCAAGCTGAGCGACCGCGAACGCGAGGTGGCGCAGCTCGTCGTGGAGGGCATGACCTACAAGCAGGTCGGCGACCGGCTGTTCATCTCGGCCAAGACCGTCGAGCACCACATGGCCCGGATGCGGCAGCGGCTCGGTTCCACCTCGCGCTCGGACCTGCTGGCCCAGCTGCGCCACATCATCGGGTCCTGACGCCCGTTCACCGTCGCCAACCCTCCGCTGACCGCCTGTCCCTCGATGGAGAGGTGAGGGTTTGGCGTGGTCATGAGAAAATTAGTTCGATCGTGCGCAGGGAAGCGGTAACGCTATGAGGCGGCTATACCCCCGTTGGGGGGAACGGGGCCGTGCAAGGGGACGGTGCGGGTTGCTGGCTGTAGGCTTCCGGACCGTTGCTCGCCGAGCAGGTCAGGTGGATCGATTTGCCGAGCCAGGACGACGCGAGACCGTCACGCCCGCGGGGCCGTGACGAGCTGGCGCGCGACTGGGCGCACAAGGTCAGTCGTACCGCGTACATCCCGTTGTCGGCCGCGAAGCTGACCGAGGAACTGCACGAACTGCTCAACGTCGTCGCCGAGGCGCTCACCGAGGAACCCGGCGTCGCCTCGCTCGTCGGCACGCGGCTGGTCGAGATCCACTGCGTCGGCGCCGAAAGCCTCAGCGTCTCCGTCGACGTCCTCGCCGAGTTCGTGGTGCAGGAGGGCGCGGACGCCTCGTCCGCCGCACGGGTGATCGGTGCCGTCTCCGCCGCGTACACGGCGGCGATCCAGGCGTTCGTGCTGGAGCAGCAGGAGAGCGTCAGCCAGGCGTTGCTGCGGGCGAACCGCGCGGTCCAGCTCGACCTGCAGGCCAGCGAGGAACGCTTCGAGGACATCTTCGCCCACTCGTCCACGGGCATCGCGATGGTGAGCCTCGACGGCGAACTGGTGCGCGCCAACGAGGCGTTGTGCGCGATCCTGCGCCGCGAGGACGTCGACGGCATGACGCTGACGGACCTGATCGCCCCTGCCGACCTGCCGTTGATCAACGACGCCCTGGCCGGGCTGCGCCACGGGCGGATGCGCCGGGTCGAGGAACGGCCGCGCCTCATCGACCGCGACGGCGAGCACTTCCGCGTCCTGCTCGCGGCCACCGTGCAGAAGGACGCCGAGGACAACCCGCGGCACTACGTCGTGATGATCGACGACGACAGCCAGCTGACGTTGCTCGGCGGCCGCCTGCAGTACCAGTCGCTGCACGACGCGCTGACCGGCCTGCCGAACCGCCAGTACCTCACCACGCGACTGGAATCGTTGCTGCACAGCGACATCGAGCACGGCGTGACGCTGTACCACCTCGACCTGGACGCGTTCGCGGTCGTCACCGACGGCCTGGGCAGGGAGATCGGCGACCGGGTGCTCAAGCTCGTCGCCGAACGCCTGAGCGCCGTCTTCGCCAGCGAGAAGGCCATGGTCGCCCGCCTCGAAGGCGACGAGTTCGCCGTCCTGGTCGAGAACGGCCCGGAAACCCCGGACGTGGACACGACGATCCGGACGATCGAACACGAACTGGCCGAACCGACCTACTTCGGCGACCAGGGCGTGGCCGTCTCCGCCACCATCGGCGTCCTGCCCCGCCTGCACCCCGGCGACCACCCGGCCGAGGTCCTGCGCGCGTCCGACATGACGTTGCGCCGCGCCAAGCGCAGCGGCCGCCGCCAGTGGGGCCTGCACGACGCCACCCAGGACAAGCGCGAGCAGGAGGAGTTCGCCCTCGCGGCGGTCATGCCCGGCGCCTGGGAGAGCGGCGAGATCGAGGTCGTCTTCAACCCGGTGATGCGCCTCGACGGCACCGCCCGCGTCTGCGTGGAGGCCGAACTCAACTGGCGCCACCGCGACGCGGGCCTGATCCCGCACGAGAAGTGCGTCTCGATGGCCGAGCACACCGGCCTGATGCTCCCGCTCGGCGAGTGGATGCTCCGCACCGCGGCCGAAACCGCCTGCGCCCACGACGAAATGCTCGCCGTCTGCCTGACCGAGAGCATGGCCAACAGCCCGGACCTGGTCCGCGACGTCCGCCGGATCCTCGCCGACACCGGCCTGCAGGCCAGTCGCCTGCTCCTCGGCTTCCCGGTGCACGTCCTCGCCTCCGAGGACAGCGAGGCCGCCGACAACCTGGACCTGTTGTCCGACATGGGGATCCACATCGGCGCGAGAGACTTCAAGGGCGCCACGGCCGAGATCGAACTGGTCCGCTCCCTGGGCGTGCGAGCCGTGCGGATGAAGGGCCGCTGCCAGAAGCCGGACGAACTGGTCTCGCACGTGCTCAGCGACCTGATCGGCTTCGTCCACGAGGCGGGAGGCCTGGTGGTCGTCGAGGCGATCGAGGACGCCGAGCAACGCGACTGGTGGACCGAACTGGGCGCCGACGCGGGCGTCGGCGCCGCCTTCTGCGTGGAACCGACTACGGAGTGGCCTTCTCCCGCCTGAGGTGCACCAGCACCAACGCGAACCCGGCGATGGTCACCATCCGCAGGGCGGCCGTGATCCCGTTCCAGTCCTTCGACTGCCACATGGCGAACCATTCACCGCCGATCGTGATGAACCCGCCCAGGAACAGCGCCACGACCATCATCAGCCCGGCGGAGGCGAACCTCCGCGCGCTCTCTTCCTTGTCGCGGAGGTACGCGATCGTGCCGGCGGTGAGCAGCACCGCGGCGATCGCCTCCCACCCGATGATCGCGACGTAGACGATCGTGACCACGACGGGGCTGGTGATGGCCCGCCACTTCAGCCCCTCGCCGAACGTGGTGTCCATGGCGAGCACGTGCTGGACGAACGCCTCGTTGGTGCCGTAGTCCGTGACGTTGCCGAGGACCACCAGAATCATGTTGAGGGCGATGAACCCCACGGTCACCGCCACGACCGCGCGCAAGCTGCCGACCCGAGCAAGAAGACGCATGCAGCGGACAGTAACCGATGGGGTGCGGCGCGTGAGACCAGTTGCGCGGGACCGGTCAAGCCGCCCCGCCGCTCAGCAGGGGTCCTGGAACTCCACCTGCGGCAGCCGCGACTGCCACAACTCCTCGGTCAACGCGCCCCGGGTCGTCGCGCAGATCCGCTCGGCCTCGTGCTCGGCGTCGATGTCCCAGAACCGCAGCACCCCGTCCCCGCCGCTGGTCAGCAGCACCCGGCTGTCCGGTCGGAAGTGGACGGACGGCTCGGCCCCGGAGGCCAGCGACATCTGCTGCCCGAGCGCCCTCGCCTTCCCCGGATCGCTGATGTCCCAGAGCCGGAACGTCTTGTCCGCGCTGGCGCTGGCCAGCGTCCTCCCGTCCGACGTGATCGACAGCGAGCTGACCTGCTGCCCGTGCCCGGTGAGCACGCCGATCGCCCTCGGCTTCCCGCGCTCGCGGACGTCGAAGAGCCGGATCGTCTTGTCGGTCCCGCCGGTGATCACCGTGTTCCCGTCCGGCGTGAAGACGATGCGCTGCACCGGTTCCACGTTGCCGGTGACCGGATCGCCGATCGGTGCGGCCTTCGCGGGATCGCTGACGTCCCACAGGCGGAACGTGCGGTCGGTGCTCGCCGTCGCCAGCGTCCTGCCGTCGGGGCTGAACGCCACGTCGTTGACGTACTCGCGGTGCCCGGTGAGCGGTGCGCCCAGGGGCTTCGGGTGCGCCGGATCGCCCACGTCCCACAGCCGCACCGACTTGTCGTCGTTCCCCGTCACCATGATCCGGCCGTCGGGCGAGAACCCGACCGTGGAGCTGAACCGGGTGTCGAGCACGAGCGGTGAGCCGAGCGGGGTGACGGCAGCGGGATCGCGCGTGTCCCACAACCGCACCGACTGGTCCGTCAGCCCGTTGGCGGTGGCGAGCACCTTGCCGTCCGGCCGCAGCTTGGGCCTGATCGTGCCGCGGTCCGGCCCGACCACCACCGTGCCCAGCGACGTGATCGGGTCCTTGCCGCTCCACAACCGGGCCGTGCGGACGCCGTCGCCCGCCACCAGCAGACCGCCGTCCGCGCTGAACACCGGCTGCACCAGGTTCGTCGCGCGGACCAGGACCATGTTCTGCGGCAACGACCACAGCCGCACCGCGTTCTCCCCGGAACCGGTGGCGAGCGCCCGGCCGTCCGGCGTGAAGCCGACCGCGAACACCCCGCCGCTGGGCGCCGTCAGCGGCCTGCCGATCGCGCTGGGCGCCGACGGATCGCTCAGGTTCCACAGCCGGGCGGTGCCGTCCGCGGCCCCGGACGCGAGCACCTGGCCGTTGGGGCTGAACTTCACCGACCACACGCCACCGGTGTGGCCCACCAGTGCGTCGCCGACCGGCTCCTGCGTGGCCGGGTCCCACAGCCGCACCGTCGAGTCGTCGCTGCCCGAGGCGAGCAGCGTGCCGTCCGGGCTGAACGCCACGGAGTGCAGCCCGTCGCTGTGGCCGGTCATCGGTTTGCCGACCGGCGACCTCGACGCCACGTCGTACAACCGGATCGTGCGGTCGTCGCCCGAGGTGGCGAGCGTCCGGCCGTCCGGGCTGAACGAGAGGGTCCTGACCGCCGCGGCCGCGCCGGCCAGCGGTTCGCCGAGCGGACGCAGCGCGGCCGGATCGCTCACGTCCCACAGCCGGGCGGTCTTGTCGTCGTTCGCCGCGGCCAGCGTGCGGCCGTCCGGGCTGAACTCCAGCAGGTAGGTGATGCCGTTGCCGGTGTCGACTGTCTCGAGCAACCGGGGGTTCGCCCGGTCCGCGACGTCCCACAGCTTGATCGTCCGGTCCTCGCCGGTGGTGGCGAGCACCCGGTCGTCGGGGGAGAACACAGCGGAGCTGAGCCATCCGGCGTGGCCGGGGAGCACCGCCAGCGGCTTCGGGTGCGACCGGTCGCGCACGTCCCACAACCGGGCGGTGCGGTCGTAGCTCGCGGTCGCGAGGACCGCGCCGTCCCTGGTGAACGACGTCAGGTAGACGGCGCCGGTGTGGCCGTGCAGCGGTACGGCCAGCGGGGTCTGCTGGTTCGCGAGCAGCTTCGAGCCCACGTCCAGGTCGTCCGGCCGCATCCGGTGCGCGGCGAGCAGGAGCTGGGCCGCGACCGACGGGTCGGTGTCGGCGAGCCGGTCCGCCTCGGCCACCACCTGCCGGAACACCGCGTCGTTGCGCTGCCTGACCGCGATCACCGCGGCGGTGGCGGCGATCAGCGCGAACACCACCACGAGCGACACGGCGCTGCGCCGCAGCCAGACGCTCTTGCGGTGCTGGCGTTCGGACGCCCGCACGAACTCCTTGGCGACCGTGGTGACGTTCTGCTGCTGACGCACGCCCTCCAGCCGTGCGCCGCGGTAGAGCAACGACGAGTCGTGCCCGTGCTCGGACCACGCCGCCGCGTCCTCCTCCAGCCGTTGCCGGGTGAGGTTGCCCGCCCGGTCCTCGTCGATCCAGCTGCGCAGCCGCGGCCACGCCTGGAGCAACGCCTCGTGCGTGATCTCCACCGAGCCGGCGTCCGCGGTGATCAGCCGGGCGTGCGTGAGGACCTCGAGGGCGCGTTCCGTGGCGGGCAGGTTCGCGCTCGCCTCCAGCAGGCTGTGCCGGCTGCCGCGGCGGCGCGTGTCCTGCGTGTCGTCACCCACCCTGACCAGGCGCAGGAGCAGCTGGCGGGCGGCGGCGCGGGCCGGTTCGTCGAGGTCGGACCAGGCCCGTTCCGCGGTGGCGGCGACGGCGCCCTGGATGCCGCCCGCCGCCCGGTAGCCCGCGGTCGTGAGCCTGCCCGCCTGCCTGCGTTGCCAGGTGGCCAGCAGCGCGTGGCTGAGCAGGGGGAGCGCGCCCGCGTCGTAGGCGTCCTTGCCGCGCCTGTTGTGCGTGCCGAGGTCGCGCAGCATCACCTCGACCAGACCGGCCTCCAGGTGCAGGCCCGCGGCCTTGGCCGGGTTCGCCACGGCCTCGCGCAGTTCGGCCGCGGACATCGCGCCGAGCACCATCTGCCTGGTCTGCAGGGCCTCGGAGAGCTCGGGGAAGTCGAGGCAGCGGGCGTAGAAGTCGGCCCGGACGCCGAGCACGACCGCCGTCCCGCCCGCGGCCGCGTGCAGGGCCTGCACGAAGATCCGCAGCCGGTCCTCGTCGCCGCCGAGGGTGAAGGCCTCCTCGAACTGGTCGACGATCACCACCCGGTCGCCGACCGCGTGCTGCACCTGCTGCGCGAAGGAGTCGGTGTTCTCCAGCGCGGGGACGAGTTCCGGCACCTGGAGCGTGAACTCCTTCAACGGGTCGGTGCCCGGCGAAATGACGACCGCCTCTTTGCCCAGCCGGGGGAGCACGCCCGCTTTCAGCAAACTCGACTTACCGGCGCCCGATGCGCCGACGAGCATTGTGATGCCGTTTTCGCTCAGCTTTTCCAGAAGCGCGTTCGTCGCCCTTTCCCGCCCGAAGAACCAATTCGCGTCCTCGGGACCGAACGCGCTCAGGCCCATGTACGGGCAGACGGCGTTGTCCTCCTGCGGTGGCGGGCCCTGGTCGGTGACGGGGCTCGCCAGCGCCTCTTCCCAGAGCACGCGCCACGCGTCGAGTTCGTACAGACCGCCGATCGCCGGCTGCGGCCTGCGCTTGCGGGCCTCGCCGATCAGGACCTCGAGGACGGCGCTCAGGCCGCTGAACCGCGCGGGCACGTTACGCCCGCGCCGCCAGTCGCTCACCCGTTGCGCGGGCACCCGCAGCGGCCTGCCCCGTTCATCCGTTCGGCGGGCACGCGCGACCGACTCCGTGACTCGTTTCAGCGGAGGGTCGCCTGCCTCCGCGTAGAGCAGCGCGAACCGCTCCGCGAAGACGCCACGGGGTCCCAAGCGGCCTCCTCCCCGTCCGGACCGGAAAACTCCGACCGCACGTCTGAGCTGCGGCGCACGCACCGCACAGGCAGTCGAAGACCCACCATAACGAGGTGGTCTGACAACCTCGACCGGACGTCCTTTCAACCGGCGGGAGACCGTGGGAGTGGCAGTGACCGACTGGGGCAGGGCAACCACGGCTGAGGAGCGCTGGGGGTCTCCTCAGCCGTGGTCCGCGGGGATGGTTCCGGATGACTGGCAGGGCGCGGCCTGCTGACTCACGCTGCTTGCCAGAGAGCGTCCGCCTCCGGCTGCTTCGGCTGGACCCGGTTCGGGTCGGGCAGATAGGTCTCGGTCGGCAGCGTCACGTAGGTGATCGCGTCCGGTTTCAACGCGGTGAGCTTGCCCGCGAGATCGGCCAGTTGCGCGATCGATCCGATTTCGGAGTCCGTGACGATCGACCTCGTGAGGATGTCGGCGAGTTCGAGCGTTTTCTGCGGGCTCGCGAGCCAGTTCTCGTTCGCGAGTTTCTCGCTCAACGCCCGCATGAACAACTGCTGGTTCTTGATGCGGTTGAGGTCGCTGCCGTCACCGATGCTGTAGCGGGTGCGCACGAATGCGAGCGCCTGCGTTCCGTCGAGTTTCGTCGGACCGGCCGGCACGTGCAGTCCGCTCTTCTCGTCGTCGATCGCCTCGGGCATGGTGACGTCGATGCCGCCGAGCCGGTCGATGACGTCGCGGAAGCCGTTGAAGTCGATCTGCACGAAGTGGTCGATCCGCATGCCGCTCATCTGCTCGACCGTCGCGACCGTGCAGGCGGCGCCGCCCGTGGAGAAGGCGCTGTTGAACATGGCGAGCGCGGCGGGAGGGTTGTTCCCGCACCGCGGCCTCGGCACCATCGTGTCGCGCGGGATGCTGATCACGCGGGCCGTGTCGCCCTTCGCGTTCAGCTGGACGACCATGGCGGTGTCGGACCGGCCGTCGTCCTTGCCGATGAGCAGGATGTTGAGGGGGCGGCCCGGCGTCGACGGAGGCCTGGGGTGGGTGATCTCCTTCGCGAGGTCGACGGTCTTGAGGTTGCTCTCGAGCCGCCAGTAGGAGCCCCCGACCACGACGCCCGTCGCGATGACCACGGCGGCCCCCGAGACCACGAGCCATCGTTTCAAGTGGACGTTCATGCTCCCTACGGTCCCCGGCGATTGTTCGGTTCCCGTAGGCGAATTGTCATGGTTGTGTCACAGCGTGCCTCAGCTGGTCGAGGAAGGTGGCGTGGTCGGCCGTGACGGCGTACCTGGCCTTCGTGCGTTCGGGCGCGACGTCACGGCCGAACGGGCTGTCCGGGGCGAGGAACCGTTGGTCGGCAACGATCTTGCCCCGCGTGTAGCGCCCGGTGAGCTCGATCGCGAACCGGTCCTCGTGGTAGGAGGCGAGGTGTGGTTGTGCGAGGATCGCCGCCGCCAGGGGGTCGTGCGGCACGAACCCCTTCTTGCCGAGGAAGCTGCCGTAGAAGTCCGCGTAGAAGCCGAGGATCCGCCGCGGATAGCAGTCCAGTGGGAGCGCTTCCAACCACTCCTGCGGCGCGTGGCTCGCCATCGTGACGTCGAGGCCGACGATCGTGAGGTCCTCGAAGCCCGCCGCGAGCACCAGGTCGGCCGCCTCCGGGTCGTGCCAGAAGTTGGCCTCGGCGTGGGAGGTGATGTTGCCGGGCACGTTCAGCGCCCCGCCCATGACGACGACCCTGCGCAGCAGGTCCGGCAGCCGAGGCTCGATCTGCAGCGCCAGCGCCACGTTGGTGAGCGGCCCGATGGCGAGGAGGTCGAGTTCATCCGGGTGTGCGCGAGCCAGGTTCGCCAACTGCTCGGCAGCGCTCTCCTGCGTGTGCGTGGTCGCGGGTTCGTCGCCGGCGTACCCGCCCAGCCCGTCCTGGCCGTGCACGTCCTCGGCGGTCATGAGCGGCTGGGCCAGCGGTTTCGCGGCACCCATGGCCACCGGCGCCTCGATGTTCAGCCGCTCGACGAGCCTCAGCGCGTTCTTGGTGGCCTGCTCCACCGGCACGTTCCCGTGCACCGTCCCGATCGCCACTATTTCGATGTCGGGTTGCGCGCGCAGGTAGTACAAAGCGAGGGCATCATCGATGCCGGGGTCCGCGTCGACGATGATCCGCATGCGTTCGATCTTGGGGGAAGCCGTGACAGTCCGTCCAGCGGTCGTGACCGACGCACCCGCCGTCGCCCACGTGCACGTGCAGGCGTGGAAGGACGCGTACCGCGGCCTGGTGCCGGACGAGGTGCTGGACGGCCGCTCGATCGAGCGCAGCACGGAGATGTGGGAGCGCGACATCCCGCACGGCGGCGTCTGGGTAGGCCTGGCCGGCGACGAGGTGGTCGGCTTCGCCTGCGTGGGACCGTCCCGCGAACCGGACGCGGAACACGAGCTGTACGCGATCTACGTGCTGGCGTCCGCCTACGACACCGGCCTCGGCTTCGCGCTGGCGTCGGCGGCGCTCGAGGGCAAGACCGACGTGGGGCTGTGGGTGTTCGAGGACAACCCGCGAGCGCGCCGCTTCTACGAGCGGTTCGGCTTCCGCACCGACGGCCTCGTGAAAACCGAGACCATCGGCGGTGTGGCGTTGGCCGAGATGCGCTACCGCCTCACCGCCGACTGACTTCGGCACCACCCCGGCTTACCATCACCTCTGTCGCCGAGCCGGGAGCCGCAACGATGTTCCGACCAGCCTTCCGCCGCAACCTGGAGTCCACCGAGATCTCCATAGCCGCCAAGGTGTTCGGCGACGCCCTGGACCTCAGCGCCCTGACCCTCGCCGAGGGAGGCCTGCTGGGCAGCTTCGGCGTGGCCAGAACCCTCCCCAGACTGGTCACCTTCCCCAAGGGAGTCCTGACCACACCGCAACACCAGGCGCGGTACGAGCGCTGGCTGGTCCACGAACTGACCCACGCCTACCAGTACCAGCACGGCCGCAGCGTCCTGAGCCTGCTGCCCACCGCCATGGCGGGCTTCTTCAACAAGAGCCTCTACGACTACGGCGGCGCAGAAGGCCTGCGCGACAAGACCTTCGCCGACTTCAACACCGAGCAGCAGGCCAACATCATCGCCGACTACTACTACCTCAGCACCTATGAGCCTCACCGCGACCTGACGGCCTACGAGCCCTACATCGCGCACGTCCGCTCAGGAGCCTGAGCCCGCCGGCCAAAAAGATCAAGCTCCGACCGCGTTGCCGCTGGTCAGAGCTTGATTTCACCCGGCGAAAGGTGGTGCCCCAGGCAGGATTCGAACCTGCGACACACGGTTTAGGAAGGCACGACAGACCTAGGTCCTATCACGTCCGCTGACCTGCCGCTTCGGCTGCTTTCGTTGTGGCGCTTGGGTTCCGCGTTTCGCGATGGTTTCGCGGTTCGCGTCCTGCCATTTCGCGGCCATCAACCCGATCCCCAGCCTGCACGCGGCCGGTGCCGTCGCGTCAAGGTACGCCCTCCAGCCTTGACGCGTCGGTGCCGGCCGTTCGTCATGCTCGCGGGGGTGGGTTGGTGGCGCGCCGTCTCCTTGTCGACATGGAGCCTCGTCGACGCGTGCTCATGATCGGTGGCAAGGCGGCGAAGCCGGCGCGGCAGTCGAGCGCCAGGACCGGCAAGTCCGCGGTGACCCTGACGGCGCTCGTAGGGAGCTGCTGGCCAGCATGGCTCTGCGGGTGAACTCGTCGCGTGGGCAAGGCCGGAGGACGGCGCGCAGCGCCGCCCGGCCGACCGGCGCAGCGAAGCGGATGCCGGGAGTGCCGGGATGGAAGGTGTTCGCCGTGCGCGCGGAGCGTGCCGCCAGCGGCGGCCTTGATCCCATAGAGCCCAATTCGGCAGCTTCGTGATGTAGAGGCGTAGTGCTACAGCTAGGCGGCGACTGGGACCAGGTCGCGAACAAAGTCGCGGATGTCATTTTGGTGGAGGGAAAGACTGGCGGCCGCATCGCGGATGCTCACTTTCCCTGTCGGGCCGAACATCACTTTTCGAAGTAGCTGAGACGTCTCGGGGATGATGCCCCCCGGTTCTGATGAGCGATATCCCTGATCTGAAAAATTCATGCAAGTATTTCGATATTGCCAGTCTGAGAGGAGGTGCAGTTCGTGCAGGCGATGTGTCATTGCCATCGCGGACACTTTCCAGTATGAACGCGCGGCAAGAATGCGAGCTATGCTGGCGCTTCTCATGGATTGAGTCAGAACCGCGCTGCGAGGCATCAGGAAGCTGGCCGCGAAGCGGTTGGCCTCGGACTCCCGCTCCTTCGACGTGCTCAGTTCCATGTCCTGCTCGCTGTGTAGGACCAAGTGTGCAAGCTCATGCGCGAGGTCAAAGCGTTGACGTTCCGCTGACTTGGAAGTGTTCAAAAAGACGTAAGGCGTGCTATCTCGGATGAAGCAGAATGCATCCACGTCAACGAAAGAGTGCTGGATGGCTGCTACTCGAACTCCATTGGATTCGAGTAGATGAACCATATTTGTGATGGGGCGGTCGCCAAGGTTCCATCGGCGGCGAACAAACTCGGCGGCAAGTTCAGGAGAAAACTTGTCCAGTGATGGAACGCTGGATTCGGGAAGCTTGAACTTCTGCTCGATCACTGAGAAGAATTCGACAGCAAGGCTAGCGCTGGCCAGTACGGCATCACGTCGTGTCGAAGTTGTCTTGCTCAGCTTACGGAAGCTTGCGGCCTCAACCGGAACAGGTTCAACCGACTCGCGTTCGAAGAACTCAGGCGGGACCGCCAGGGTGTTCGCGAGTTTAAACAGGATCTCGTCGCTAGGTGTCTTGCCGTTCTCGTAGCTGGTCAGAGAGCGAAGTGATACACCGCTTTCGCTGGCCAGCCTTGTGAGGGTCCACGCGAGTCGTTGGCGCGCGACCTTGAGGCGAGATGGATTGAACATGTGTGGGGTGGGTTGTGTTGCGGTCAGTGGGGCTCGACAGTGACGTTGTAGGGGCCGGTGCCATCGTCCGGATCGTCGAAGATCGACAGGTCCCCGTCAAGATCCAAGAACCCGATGATGATCCGGTCGTCCCACTCTGTCACAACGCCGCTGAAGGTCATCTTGGCGGGGCGGGACAGTTCAAGGTTGAGACCGCGCTCTGTGCGTTCGTGGACTAGCAACCACAGCGGTGCCGCTTCAGCTGTGGCAACCAGGTCTGGATCCTGTGGAGTTGCAGGCACCTCAAACAGCGCCTCCATGAGTTCTGCCCGCGGTCCGGCCAGCGAATCGCGTGTCGCTTGGCCTTTGCGTCGAGTGCGGGGCTGCTGGCGCCGGTCGGGATTCGCAACGTTGGTGCCAGAAGCGATGGTGAAGGAGCGGATGCCCTTCGGGTGGAGCAGGCGTGGCTGCTGTTTCACGTACACCAGTTGCCAGCCGGCGTCGGCGAGCAGCAAGTGAAACTGCTCCATCGCGTCGTGGTAGACGTCGGTCCCAGGAGTGGAACGCAGCGCCATCGACGTGCGGTTAGCCGCACGCGAGAGTCCAGGACGTAGCGCGGTGTGGACGAGGTCAGTGGACAGGCCGAAGGCGCGCAGACGACGTTCGCCGTCCGGAGGCGTCGCAGAGGTGGGGACCGACTGTGTCATGGCAACCCCTTCTGGCAGGTTGCGTGAAACGCTACCACGATCGTGGTTGGATTTCGCGCAACCCACGAAGGTGGCAGTTCGTTTCTGCTGGTCGCACCGGTGCGGCGCTCGTATGCTGAGCTGAGGATGCCTGGTGGCGTCGAGGGCGCTGCCTAGACGGTGCCAGCCTTGATCCGTTTGCTGGCCTTGTCGAAGTGCCGGTTGGGTACGGGCTCGTCGCGAGATGCGATCGCTTGGTACTGGTCGGTGAGGCTTCGCAGGGTCTGTCGTACGACTTCGGGCGACTCTGCCTCGCCGGCGAGAGTGACTGCGAGCTGTACCTCGTGTTTAAGCGTCGTATACTTGCGCGCGGATTCCTTATATGACGGTGCTTTTCGTTCCGCGCCCAAGAACGAACCGGTCGCTGCCATTAGTCCTGCCATGGCTGACGCCACGCCCCAGCTCTTGTCCCATCCGAGTGCTACAAGTGTGCCGGCTGCGGCTGAAAGAATTGCTGGGATGAACACGATCGTCTTGCCCCAGAACTCGGCACTCTTGGCGGCCTCAAAGTATGCCTGAGCGTTATATTTACAGCTTTCGGCCAGGGATCTCAAAGCTTCTGTAGCTGGGATGTCGGCCTGACTGGAGGTTGGCACTAGAGGCTCTCCTTGGGCAATGGAACCTTGGGTTCTTGGAGAAGATACGACGCGGTCCATCGAAGCAGTGTAGATTCCTTGGTTAAGCCACTTAGCATCCGTGTCGGGCAGTATCGAGACTCATACATTGCTATCAGGAGTGCTCGTCGCATGTATAGGTTGGACTCGGACTCGTATGCATGTTTTATGCGAGGTCCGTCACCGAATTTTGATGTTCTTCCGATGTATCTCGTCGCAAACTCGCGAACGAAAGTTTCGGTGTTTTGGTCGTCAAGTGCCAACCAAGCCAGTTCCCGGATGGCACGATCGTCGATCTGCGCGGTTAGGAAATACCTAAAGATCTCCTTCTTTAGGTGCGGGTTCAGCCATGACGTGTCTTTTGCGAGCTTCGAGAGGTGTCGAGATATTTTCCCTGTCTCGCTCGGGAAGTAGTGCAGATAGTCGAATATTGTTCGTGCTAGATGTGGGCTTCTGACCAGGTTGTCGAAAGCCCATCCGATCGCATAGTCAACCCCAAATTGGCCCAGTCGCCTGAGTGACCAGCGAATATCCCTTGCGGACAACGGGTCAGCCTCTGATGCCTTGATGAAGAACGCCTTTACTTCGTCTGGGGATGAAGTTGATCCAATGTCGATGTTGTACTGGAGTGCTTCTTTCTCGGTGTCGTCGAACTTGCGTAGGGCTTCGTCCGGTTCGTAGATTCGAGTTTTCGCGGCAGACATCGATAGGCGCTTTGCTCGAAGGATCTTGTTTATATCGGAGATGGCCTCTCTTAGTTCCTCCCAGTCTCTGCTGAAGATGTCTATGTCATCGGAGTATCGGAAGTATTGAAGCTTCCTGCGTCTCAGGTATTCGTCTACGGGTGTGAGGTAGAGATTGGCGAGCAGGCCGGAAGCGTCAAGTCCTTGGGGGAGCCCCCATGCGTGATGGGCCTCTTGAAACCCATCTAGGAAGCCGCGCAATCGCCCGGGATTGTAGTTCCCGATATCTAGGTAGTCGATATCGTCGACAAGGGTGTCAAGGTCGACTCCCTCGTAGAATGATGAGATATCAGTTTTGGCGAGTTTGAGGGTCCCGTCTTTTTTGAGTAGGGAGCGACAGCGGCGTTGCATCCTTATCCAGGATCGAACAGGCGCGCGAAATCCATTGTCATTCCATAGCCATCGGTAGCTGTGTACGGCTCGGCCGATCGTGTTATCTATGGACCTAGCTATCTGGAATACTAGTGTGCTGTAGATTAGATGGTCGTCGATTGTAAATCTAGCTAGCGGCCGGACGTTAATTACGTCCTTAGGGTAGTCGACGATTTGTACGCCTGTTGGGCGGACGTTGTCGTCATGAATTCGAGCCAGTACATGTGGAGTGATTTGCTCCCGGAGGGATCGGGCATCGTGCCAATCGGCAATGTCATTGATGTCGCCGATTCTCATTTCCCAATCAAGGCAGGACCATGCGGATTGCACGCTGGACTCAACGGTCCTGGCGGATGCTCTGCGAATCACGCGATCCTGCCTTCGGTCAGAAGCTGTTATCTACCTCTATCGGCCTCCGGCGTAGGGGCGTTAACCCGCTACTCTGCCGTCGTGGGATCGATGGTGGAGCGAGCTGAGCAGGTCGCACGAGAGCTACTCCAAGACGAGCTTCCTAGGCGATGGGAGCATGTCCAGGGTGTTGCCAGGCGTGCCGCTCTGGCGTCGCCTCTTTTCTCGGTTGACGATGCTGACCTGCTCGTGGCGGCCGCGCTGCTGCATGACATTGGGTATGTCAGCCGCTTGTCGACGGCCCGTTTTCATCCCCTGGATGGCGCTCGGTACCTTCGCGCGCAAGGGTTTCCCCGGCGTCTATGCGCGCTCGTTGCCCATCACTCGTGTGCGTACCGGGAAGCAGAGCTCCGCGGCTTGGCTGCTGACCTCGCGGAGTGGGTAGACGAGGCGTCAGACCTGCGCGACGTGTTGTGGTGGGCTGACATGACTACTACGCCTGATGGCAAGCCGACCAACATCGATGATCGTATCGAGGAGATTCAGAAGAGGTACGGTCCTGAGGACCTGGTGACGTTCTTCATCCGGCAAGCCAAGTCAGAGCTGGCTGGAGCAGTTGAACGCACGGAGGAACGGTTGCAGGCTGCTGGCATCGGCTACATCGCGAAGTAGGGCGTCGTGCGCTCCTGGAACCCGTGCTCGATCCGAAGCCGGATGGACGGGTGGATGTTGAGCGCGTCGAGGTCTCCGCGGCTTACCCAGTGAACTTCGCTGGACTCGTCGCTGGTCCGCAGTTCGCCGCCGATCAACCGTGCCCGGAAGCAGATAGAGAACTGCTGCCGCACCTCGCCGTCCGTGTAGGCGATGACGTGCGCGGGGTCGGAGTACACGCCGATGATGTCGACGGGTTCGACATCGATCCCGGTTTCTTCCTTAATCTCGCGGATGACGGTGTGGCCGATGGTCTCGCCGACGTCCTGGGCTCCCCCCGGGATCGAGTACAGGTCATTGTCGGTCCGCCGGATCATCAACAGCCGGCCGTGCTCGTCCTGCACGAACGCGGTCACCGCCACGACGATGTTGGTCGCCTTCGGTGCGTTCGGGTCGTTGTAGTGATCAGTGCGAGCCATGTTTACCTGCCTACCACTTCGGTGGCTTCGCGCCATCCCAGATGCCTTGGAAGCTCTCGGCGTACGTCTCGAACAGGTCGCCGCCGGACAGCCGTCGTAGGTGCAGGACCGGGGCGTGAGCTGCCATGAAGCCGTGCACGTGCGTGTTCACGAGCATCTCGTCATCGAACCGGTAGATCGAGTTGTAGAGCGTCGTCCCGTGAATCCGGATCTCCACGCCGGGCACTTCGGCCAACGGCTTGTAGACCGCGAGAGCGTTGCGGATCTTTGCGCCAAGCGTGGTCTTGCCGATGCCCTCTTCTTCGCTGCGGCGCGCGACCTCGCGGCTTGCCGGGTCCCCGAGTAGCAACCGGATCCGGACGCCGCTCTCTGCCTTCTGACGCAGCGTCTTGATCAGGGCTGGGTTGTCCACGAGGAACATGCCGGCGTAGACCAGGATCGAGATGCTGATCTTGGACTGCTCGATCAGGTGGCCCCAGATGTCGTGCGATACCGCGTGGCGGTGCGCGTAGACCTGCACGACCTCGGACTCGTTGATCTCTTTCTTCTTCTCCGGCGCGACCGCGTCCGGCCAGAGGTAGGTCTCGGTCTCGCGGACCATCGCGGCGATGGCGTGCCGGTGGCGTGGGTACGGCGTCCGGTCCTGCGTGATCCACCGTTCGACAGTCTTCGGGTCTACGCCGGTTGCCTTGGCAACTTCATCGAAGCCCAAAGTGTTGCGCAGCAGCGCATCCCGTAGGCGTTGGTTCGGCATGACCCACCCTCCGTACAACTAGGGACGACTTCAATGTAGCTGAGACGTCTGTAGTTGTCCTGTTGTGTGGTGTTGACGTCCTCTCGATTCGTCGAAAGTCGTAGGTGTCGAGATGTCGGGGAGTGGCCCCGACCGGCACAAACGTCAGGAGAACGACGATGGCGATCACAGGTGGGAGCAGGTTCCCGGCGGGTCACGACTTCGTGTTTCCGAGGGGCGCGCTCGTGATGGGCGTCGAGCCCGTGCTCAAGTTCCAGTCGGCTGAGGAGCGCGCCAAGGGGCTCCCCGCTGAGCAGGAGAAGGATAAGGAGACCGGTCAGCTCGTGTGGTCCGTCCTGGTGATCGACCAGGCTGCGGAGCGCAAGGCGGACGCTGCGGTCACGGTCAAGATCTCCGCACCTCACCAGCCCGTGCCGCCGGAGGCGATTCCGGGCACGGACATCCGCCCGGCGATGTTCGAGGGCTTGACGGTGACGCCGTGGATCGATGACAAGGGCTGCCGTGGTGGTCACGTCGGTGAGCGTCACCGCTGCCGGGCGAAGCTGGGCTACAGCCTGCGGGCCACCGGCATGAAGACCATCGTCGCGGCCAAGCCCGCACCTAA
Source organism: Lentzea sp. NBRC 102530 (assembly GCF_030269365.1). GTDB lineage: Bacteria > Actinomycetota > Actinomycetes > Mycobacteriales > Pseudonocardiaceae > Lentzea. The sequence goes on along the minus strand of NZ_BSTF01000011.1, from coordinate 78,451 downwards.
GGCGGCGTGATCCGTGCCCGATTTGATGCGCCTGCACCTGACGGCGAACCTGCCGATCCGGGTGGAACCGCTCGTCTTCGCTGGACGGGTCGAGTTCCGGTTGGGCAACGCGTTCCCGGCTGTGCTGGTGGTCGACGCGGAAGCGCTGCCCCGGCTTGCTGAGGCTGTGGCTGAGGGGCAGACGGCTCTCGATGCGGCGCGGGGTGGTCAGTGATGGGGTTCAACGCCACCTGTACGCCTGGGCAAGACGCGGGCGCGGCCATGATCCGGGTGACGCCCGAGGTTCCGGCGCTGGCCATCTACCTCGACCCGGTCAACATCGCGATCCAGCTCCCGCCCTTCCCTGGCGGCTCGGACGTGCTGATGCGGTTCTGCCGGGAGTTGTCGCGTGAAGCTTCCAAGCTGGCGGATCACCTCGGCAGCCAGGAAGGCCGGCACGCCCTGGCGGAGGGAGATCCTGATGTCCGCGGTTGAGGCGATGCACTGGGGCCTTGCTGAGCAGGCTCGAACGCTGAGCGAGGCACATGACGTGCTGAGCAAACTCCTCCCCAATCCCAAGTCCGCGCCCGCCGTGCTGAAGGACTACTACCTCCGGTCCGCCGCCATCTACGCCCGCGTCGCTGAGACCGATCGCAGCCACCACCACGAGGCCATGTACTGGGCGAACCGTGAACGCGAGAAGGGGGAGGCGATCAAGGTCAACAAGACAGCGAAGAAGTAGCAGAAGTCCTCATTGGACAGAGCGCGTGACTCTGCTGGGTCACGTGGCGATGCCGCACGTCTTGTTGCGGTGCAGAGAGAACGTGAGACGCAGGAGCGGAACCCGGCTACCAACCTCGCCGCTCCTGCGTTGTCCACCCAACTCAGGAGTGAACAACGATGAGCGTAGAGCCTGAGCGCATTCGTGCGCTAGACGGGGATCGGATGATCTCCATCAGGCAGACCGTTTCCAGCTATGCCGTGATGCTCGATGGCGGCTCGCTGGAGACGATGGAACTCACGGCGGCGCAGGCTCGGGGCTTCGAATGCCTGACCTGTCGGGCGCAGCACACCGCCGCTTCGGGGGCTTTCCAGCCTGTTGGACGCATCCCGAGCGTGGGAAGCGTCTTCCAGTGCCCGAGGTGCGCTGGCGGTGCGCGATGAAGGGAAACCGTTGGGTTGATCCCGCACCGTTCGAGGGTGCACGTCCGCAGGTTCCTTGGTGGGTATGGCTTCCAGGCTGGGTCAAGCTGGTGCTCGCGCCTGTTGCCCTACTGTGGCTCGCGGTCCGTCTGGTCGTGCGGTTGGTCGTTCTGGCCATTCGATACCGGTTGCGGTCACGGCCGGCCTCGGCGGCTACGTTGCCTATCACCGGTTCGGACTCTCGCCGCTGGTGCTCGCCTTGCTGTCGTTCGTGTGCGCCTTGGCGGTCTGGTACGGCCTCGACCGGGACTCGTTCCTCCGGCACGGCTGGTACCGCGTGCTGACTGAGTGGCGGCGGCTCACCGTGTACGTGCCGCAGTGGCGGACCGTGGTGCGGCTTGCTGAGCTGACGAAGGAAGTCCGCGGGAAGGAGTACCTTCCGAAGCTGCGCCGCATCCGGTCTGAGGGCTGGCGGGACAAGGTGCGTGTGCGGATGATCCCGGCGCAGTCTCCTGAGCAGTGGGAGTTGCGGCGAGACAACCTGGCGCACTCGTTCAACGCTCGGTCCTGTCGGGTGCGGGTGCTGAAGCCTCGTGTGGTTGAGCTCGACTTCATCCACGCTGACCCGCTGGCGCGTTCGGTTGCGGTGCCGCAGCTCGCCGACCCCGGAGAGGTTGACCTCAAGCGCGTCGTCGTCGGTCGTACGGAGACGGGGAAGCCCTGGCGGTTGAGGCTGCTCGGGTCGCAGGTCCTCGTGGTCGGCGTTCCCGGTGCTGGCAAGGGCTCGGTGCTGTGGTCGATCGTCTGGCAGCTCGCCCCGGCCATCAAGGCCGGCATGGTCCGGCTCGTTGGGATCGACCCCAAGGGAGGGATGGAGCTGGGGCAGTGCCCGGACGCGTTCGAGAAGGTCGTCTACGACAACGGGCCTGAAGCTGTTGCCCTGCTTGAAGAAATCGCCGCAGAGGTGAAGGAGCGGGCCACCCGATACCGGGGCGTTCGGCGACTGTGGGCGCGAAGCACGGGGGAGCCTTTCACGGTCCTGGTCGTGGATGAGCTGGCGGACCTGATCGCCTACCAGTCGGACCGGAACCTTCGCGAACGGGCGACGCGGGCAATCCAGACGATCACCTCTCAGGGACGTGCTCCTGGTTACGCCGTCGTCGGCCTGGTCCAGGACCCGCGCAAGGAGATCGTCGGTTTCCGGCATCTGTTCACGACTCGGGTGGCGCTGCGCCTCGATGAGCCGGTGCAGGTGGACATGGTCCTGGGCGACGGCGTCCGTCAACGCGGTGCAGCTGCTCACGAGATCAGCGAGAACACGCCCGGTGTCGCGTGGGGCAAGGAGGACGGGCAGCGCGAACCCGAGCGTGCGCGGGCCTTCAACGTTACGGATGCGGACCTGGTCGAGCTGGGTGCCTACCTCGCTCCGGCCACCGTGCACGAGTTCCCCGAGCTGACGGACGGGAGGGCGGCGGCGTGACTGAGTACCTGACTCGATCCGAGCGGATGAAGCAGCCGGCCGCGCTCGACGTTGTCCGGGCCGTGGCTGAGGAACACGGCGTCTGTGTCCGGCCATTGGCTAAGGAGCGGATCGATCTCGACACCGGGCGCGTGGACATCGTGCCAGTGCCGTGCGGCTCGACGGTCGCGAGTGTCTGCCCGACCTGCGCTGAGAAGAACCGGCGTCTGCGGATGGCGCAGTGTCGTGAGGGATGGCACCTGACCGAGGAACCGGACTTCGCTCCGGACGCTCCGAGCGACGAACAGCGGGAGCTGACCGAGTACCGGGCTGACCTGGTCAAGGCCTTCCGCCTGGCCCTCGATGAGGGCGACGAAGTGGGCGCGGAGGAGGTTCGGGAGGAGGTCGCGGAGGTCGACGCCGAACTTCGGCAACTCGGAGTCCGCGGTTCGCTTCCTTCTCTGGAAGTTCCGCTCAAGGGCGCGCGCAAGCGGTCCACCAGGCGGCGGCAGGACGCGCCCAACCTGCCTCGGCGGCCGGTCAGCAAGCGCACCGTGGGCAAGGTGTTCGGAGGCAAGTACCAGCCCTCGACCTTCCTTACGCTGACGCTCGACACCTACGGCAAGGTGCGCAGCGACGGCACCCCGGTTGACCCGGCGAAGTACGACTACCGCCGTGCGGCTCGGGACGCGGTGCACTTCGCGGCGCTGCTTGATCGGTTTGTCCAGAACCTCCGGCGCTGCGTCGGCTGGGAGGTCCAGTACTTCTCGGCGGTCGAGCCACAGCGTCGGCTTGCTCCTCACTGGCACGCGGCGGTCCGGGGCTCGATCTCGCGGGCGGAGCTGAAGGCGGTCACCGAGGCCACGTATCACCAGGTCTGGTGGCCCGAGCATGACGAGATCAAGTACAGCGGCGATCAGCTGCCGTTCTGGGATGTGCGGGTCAAGGGCTTCGTGGACCCGCAGACTCGAAGGGCCTTGCCTACCTGGGAAGAAGCCCTGGACGAGGTCGAGCGTCCGGCTCATGTGGCGCGGTTCGGGGTACAGGTGCACTCCAAGGGAATCTTGGGCGGCACTGAGGAGGCCGGCCGTCACATCGGCTACCTGACGAAGTACCTCACGAAGAGCATCAACGAGTGCTTCGATGCCCAGACTGCGCGGCAGGAAGACCACGCCGAACGGTTGTGCGCGGAGCTGGCCGTGACGCCCTGCTCGCCGCAGTGCGCGGTGTGGCTGCTGTACGGTGTCCAGCCTCGTGGGGCTCGGCTGTCCACGGTGCCTGGGAAGTGCAAAGGCAAGGCGCACAAGCGAACCACGCTCGGGGTGGCTGGTCGCCGAGTGCTCGTTTCGCGGAAGTGGTCGGGGAAGTCGTTGGCGGACCACAAGCACGACCGGAAGACGTTCGTTCGGCAACTGCTCGCGGACGTCGGGATCAAGCCTGAGGACCGGGCGCAGCGCGTCGTCTGGAACAACGTCCAGCCCGGTGATCCGAACGTGCCTCCACGGGCGCATCTGCTCTTGAGCGCTGTCGCTGAGCGGCGGAGGTGGAAGGCCGAATACACGGCCGCGCTGCTCGCATCTGCTGGACCGCCAGAAAGTTCGGCAACTCATCTAGCTGCGTAAACGGGGGGAATCATGAACGGCAAGGCGCGTGAGATAGCTGAACTGATGTCTGTTCCGGAGATGCTGGAGGCGCTCGGCGGGGACGTCTCTCGGGACACGTTCTACAAGTGGCGGCAGACGGGGAAGGGACCTCGTTGCTTCCCGCTTCCGAACGGGGAGCTGCGGTGCAGGCGCTCGGACTTCCTGGACTGGATGGACGACCTCTACGGGCGGGCCGCATGAGCGAGACGACGCTGAAGGTCACCTTCTGGGAGATCGCCGACTGGACGAAGAAGAAGACGGCCAAGGGGAAGAAGCGGCCGAAGCCGTGGGGCGTCCGGTGGGTGACGGAGAAGAAGAGCCACTCGGAGTGGTTCGCGAACAAGGCCCAGGCGATCAACCGGCGTTCCGACCTGATGAAGGCGGCGCGGCTCGGTGAAGAGTTCGATGTGGAGACTGGGCTTCCGCTGTCGGAGCTGAAGCGGAAGAACTCCTTCTCATTCTTGGAGTTCGCACAGTCCTACGTGGACATGAAGTGGCCCGACTCAGCTGCGAAGACGCGGAGCAGCACGGTGGATGCGTTGGCGACTGCCTGTGCTGCGTTCGTGAAGAACGGGCCTGGCCGGCCGGAGGTGACAGAGCTGCGTGGGGTGCTGACGCGTCACCTGTTGCCGCCGACGACTCGTGACGATCAGCTCGACCGCGAACAACAGGAGGTCGTGGACTGGCTGGTTCGGTACTCGCGGCCGTTGTACGACATGACGGACGCGGTGGCGGTTCGGGAGGTCCTGGACGCGCTGGCGACGAAGCTTAATGGGAAGTCCGCGGCTGCAACCGTCTATTCGCGGAAGCGGGCAGTGCTGTTCAACCTGCTGGCGTTGGCGGTCGAGCGAGAGTTGATCACGGACAACCCGTTGAACCGGATCAAGCGCAAGGTCGCGAAGCTGGTCGAGCAGGTTGACCCGCGTGTGGTGGCCAATCCTCGGCAGATCGAGGAGCTGCTTACGGCCGTGTCGTACGTCGGACGGCGGAACGCGGATCGAGGCGCGCACCTCGAAGCGTTCTTTGCCACTTGCTACTACGCGGCGGCGCGGCCGGCTGAAGGGCTTGGGCTGAAGTTGGACGACTGCACGCTTCCTGAGGAGGGCTGGGGGCTTCTGATGCTTGGTGAGTCCCGGCCGTCTGCGGGGAAGCGATGGACGGACTCGGGGGAGGTGCACGATCAGCGCGGGCTGAAGCACCGGGGAGCGAAGGACGTGCGGCCTGTGCCCATCCCTCCGGTGCTGGTGCAGCGGATTCGGAACCATGTCGACCGGTTCGGAGTCGCGACAGATGGTCGGCTCTTCTGGTCGCCGAAGGGTGGGGTGGTGTCGTCTTCGACGTACTACAGGGTGTGGCAGGACGCGCGGCCCTACGCGCTCACACCGGCACAGGTTGCTTCGCCGCTCGCCGCTCGGCCTTACGACCTGCGGCACGCGGCCGTGTCGCTCTGGCTTAACGGAGGTGTGCCTGCAACAGAGGTCGCGGAGCGGGCGGGACATTCGGTTGAGGTGCTACTCAAGATCTACGCAAAGTGCATCGATGGGCAGCGAGAGACGATCAACGCGACGATCGAGCGACTATTTGATGCGGCGTAGCTGCACTGTTCGATGCGGCCCTCTGGTTGAGTGCGAGCCAGGGGGCTGAACGCGTTGCGGTCATTTAGACGGGCCGTTCTTGATCATCAGCGGTAGTTGTTGTTGCATGTATGATTGTGACACCAATCTCGCGCCGGAAGTAGGACGCATGTTTAAGCGCAAGAAGAAGCCGATCGAATCGGTCTGCCGGGTTGCCGACCTGGTGCACCCTACCTATCTCAACACGCCGATGCTGATTAACTTTCTTGCGAGCATCGATGATGGGGTGTCGTTCTCAAGTGATGTGGCGCAGAAGTATGACCGCATCCGGAAGACGACCGGCGAAGGCACCGCATCGGGGGCTGTGCCAAGTGTTGCAAGCTTGCTTGGCTTGAATCTCTCTGCGTCCGGAAAGCTGTCGCATGAGCGAAATAATCAGGAAACCACCGAAAGCAAGTTCGTTCGACAGCACACTGCGGCTTCGCTCTTCAACCGATTGCGAACGACGCTCGATAAAGCGAAGCTTATCAAGGTTGTGACATCAATTGAAGACCTCCAGAAAGTGCAGCCTGGAGCGCTCATTGAGTGCGCTGGGGTCATTGAGAAGAATCCGATGGATGTAGTCGCGGATCTTTACGAGGATGCTCGCCCGTATTTTCTCCAGCAGAAACGGATGGAAATACGCAAAGATGATGAGTCTCTGTCTGAGGACGAGGTGCGAGAGGAAGCGGACAGAGAAATCATCGACATGGATGAGATCTTCAAGGTAGTGGCTGAGGATGTTCGAAAGTCGAAAGTTGTCGATCTTCCAATGACTATCGCCGGCGTGCAAATTCGAGCGGTGCTTGCTGCTAGTCGCGAGTATTTTACGGATGAGGTTGAAGCGTCGCTTCTCGGCGGCGAGTTCAAGGTGCTCGGCAAGGTCACGCGTGCTGAAGTTGTCGAGGGTAAGAAGCTCACGACGGTTCGCCGAGGTGTGATCGGCTTGATTGGCGAAGAGCGGCTTGAGCTTTTGATGAACTCTATGGCGAACACTGATATCGAGCTGAAGATCCCAGAAGTGGCAGTAAAGAGCCCTTGGGTGCAGATTGTTCCGCTTGCCATCTATATCTAAGAGGGTCAATGGATTACGAGTCGACCGAGGATAGTGGTGACGATGGGAAGCGTGATCGACAGAGTCTCAATGGGGATTCTGAAAAACTCTCTGAGCGCGAGGAGCTGCTTGAGGAGTGGTTTCGCCATGCTTCTCTGATTGAAAGGCATGAAAACTCGGTTAGGTCATGGAATTTTCGGATGAGGCCCGTTGGCTTCAGTGCCGCGCTTGGCAGCATGCGCATCATGCAATTTTTCGTGTGCTGGCACCTCGTTGCGGGAGTTTCTGGCGTGCTCATCACGGTGCTCTGGGTGAGCAATCGAGCGCTTGGTATTGCGTTGATCGTCGGTTCGCTCTTTGCTTTTGGTAGCTTTATGTCACAGGTGTGGGCTCAGGCGGTAACAAGGGAGCGCGAATTTATTGCAAAAGTGCGAATGGAAGAAAGTCTAGAAGAGGTGCGTGAGGCGTTGAAGAAAGAGCAAGAGCTACGTCGGCGAATACTCGACGAAGACTTTTGACTCCTAGAGCGTTTGTGTTGGCCGATTTTCGACCCTTATAGAGTTATTCGTTCAGTCTGCGCCGGACGAGACGTCCGGCCACCGGAGGGCTGTTGGCGAGCTAGGTCTCATGGTTCGAGATCTTCGAGCGGCCGACGTCCGGGCTCATCTGGTCAAGTGGTGTCGCGTAGGGGCCGGCGCTCAGGCTTCCGCTCGCGCAGGAGTTCTCGGCGAGCGTTGGTTGGTCCTGGATGGCAAGGGCCTGGTCATGGGTTGGCTGGTTTCGCGATGGTTTCGCAGACGGCGGCAAACAGGGGCGGATTCCCGCTGACGCTGACTGGTCAAAAAGATCAAGCCCTGACCGCGTTGCCGCTGGTCAGAGCTTGATTTCACCCGGCGAAAGGTGGTGCCCCAGGCAGGATTCGAACCTGCGACACACGGTTTAGGAATGTGCTGATCAAGGGTGGATCGCGCTTCTACCTGCGTCGATAGGTCGGCTCATGCTCGCACCATGGGCTGCGTGGTCTCGATTTAGCCACAGTTCGCACCACGAACCGCACCATGGCTGGAGGTCATGGCGTGACTTGCCGGCCGAGGGCGTGCCTGTGCGACTCACGACGACTGTGCCCGCTGATCCTTGCTGCCATCCTTGGCTGTCTGCGGGGACATGCGATCGCGGAGATAGACGCGCTCTGGCCATCCATAAAATGTGTAGAACATTGACTCTGGGACGTAGCGCGGGGATCGCATCCAGGTTCTGAATTTATCGCCGATTCCGTGCTCCACGGCGATTTCTTCAAGCACCTTCTCGGTGTCTTCGTATATGTGAGTCATGCGTAGTCGTCCGTTTGCGCGATTGTTCATGAACTCAAATACGGCGGACTCGCCCCGTGTGCCGCCGCCTAGCCAGGAAAGCAAACCCTTTGCGCCTCGTGCGATATCATTTATTGCGTTTCCGGCCTGAGTGTATTGCCATACGTCGAGTAGACTAGCAAAGCTGTCTTCCTGTGCAGCATGTGATGCAGCGATGTTGACGAAGAACCGACCCATGAGAATTGCGTTGTGGAAAACGTCAACCGGAACCTGTGTTCCGAGCACCGCTGTTGCGCCTTCTCGGATGAGAAGATCGGCAATGCTGACAGTGCCCGTGCCTCTTGGGGAAACCTGGCACGCGCTCAGAATTACTACGGGCGGGAGCGGGTCCAACCCTAGGCCGAGATAGAGGTCTCCACCTATCTCGATCCCCGCTGCGTTGGTCTCTTTGCTTGCGCCGCCATGCGCGCTGATCACCAGTATGTCCGGCTTGTGCTTGTCAATTGCTTCTCGAAGTTTGGCGACTGACGGAGTTTCGGCAATCTCGATTGATAGATCAAAGCCGAAATTTTGCAATCCCTCTTGTGACGCTTTCCAGCCTGCCCTGGAGACTCTGCCGACAGGGTCAGAGTCATCGATGCATTCTGCAACCAGGATCTTTGGGTTTTTCCTAAGCTGTCGCGGCAGGACGTGGCCCAGTTCCAGTTGAAGCGCGCGGGTCAACGGCAGTATCGGCCTGTATGAAATAGGCTTCCAGCATTGCAAAGGGGAGGAACCGACAGGTGGAGTGAGTAGGCCGATTGGAAAGTTCGTGAATGCGGTGATGTGGGAAGCGCGAGCGACTGCGCCGATGAGGGGCTCGGTCCAAATGGAGGCCGTGGCGGCGTTTAGTCTTTCAAGCAGCTTCCAGACTTTGATCCCCTGGATACGTCTAGAACGCATAGCGTCGACGAAATGTTGCTCGATCTGCGATAGAATGACAAAGGCTTCTTGAGGAACACTACCTAGCATCAGCCCAACTCCACCGCGGGCGATCGATTGATGTGTGGCGAGGAGCTCAATGGTGGCTCTCTCGATCATAGAGTCAGAACGCTCTGCCATATCTGTAGACCAGGTGTCAGTGGCGTCGATTGCCGCGAGTGGAACGATTCGCTCGTGCAAGCTGCGGTCAAATGCGATCCGGTGATACCGGGCGGGAACTCCGGGCAGCGCAATAGTGACCGGAAAGTGCAGATCCTGGATCTCGCGGGCTATGTAACTCTTGATGAGTTCCTCGTGCTTCTCTTCTGGTACTGAGTCTGCTTCCATCCGTGCTGTTGCTGCCGTGATGAGTTGAAGGTTTAGCGTGAGGTGGAGCCGATTGTCTTCATCATTCTCTGGAGGGTCAACCTCGAAATGCATTTGGCGTGCAAGAAACTTATGCGGAAGATCCGCCGGCGCAAGGTCCATTCTTCGAGTCAATTTGATCGACTGTTCTAGAGGCTCCCGCTCTGGAACAAGCTTTTTGTGAAGTTCGGACCAGTGATGGTCAAGTAGTTCCTGGCTTAGTTCGGATTGAGTCTTCAGCGGGAGGAGGAAGTCAAGCCCTTCAATTTCCTGACTGACCTTATCGCGATCTTCGTCTAGGCATATTGCGAGCGTCGGTACATACGAGCTTGTGAGATTCTTGATTTGCTCGCCATTGATCATTCCGATTGGGATGATTTTGATATGGTGGTCGAGATGAAGCGCTTGGCTCCTGATGAGATCGAATGCGGGTATGTCAATGAGCTGGTAGAACGTGTTTGGAAGATGCAGGCAATACCAGAGCGATGCGAGTATCTTGGCCACATCAGTGTCGAACCCGTGTGGCGCCGTAACGCCCGTTTCGGCTGTTACTTGCTCGTATGCGAGAGCGGAGTAGAGGTTTTCGGCGTTCTTGCCTGTAGGGAAGAACACCAAGTACAGAGGCGGTCGCTCGAACAATGCGCGCGTTTCGTCGTTCATCGGACGAGACCTCTTCTGTGGGTGTCGGGTGTCCAGGCTGCTAGCTCGCCAGCGAGTCGGTGATGACCTAGTGGCACACTGTGTATCGCCTGTTCGCCTGGTTTCGTAACTCTGCGCCTAGTACGCTCTCGGAGTGACGGAGCCACCTGAGGAACTGAAATGGAAAGTGCATGGTCGACGGTCGGTTTACGACAATCGGTGGGTCAAAGTTGATCTCGTCGACGTCGAGCCGCCGGATGGCAGTAGGTTTGAGCACCATGTAGTGCGGCTTGACCACGTAGCGGTTGCGCTTCTCGTGAATGAGCGCGATGAAGTACTAACACTCTGGCGATACAGGTTCGCTGTTGACCAGTGGGGCTACGAGCTAATTGGTGGCCTGGTTGAAGAGGGTGAAGAGCCAGAGGTCACTGCGGCCCGTGAAGCTGTGGAAGAAACCGGCTGGAAGCCAATCGGTGAGCCGGAACACATTGGTACATTTCAGCCGTTGCCAGGGATTATCGATTCACCGGTCGATGCGTATGTTTGGCGGGCGGCTGAGAAGGTCGGGGAGCCGACGGACGGTGAGGAGGCAGCGCGCATCGAGTGGATTCCGGTTGATCGCGCTCTTGACCTGGTTCGTCGCGGCGAGGTGCTTGGCTCTGGGGCGATTGTGCCGCTGTTGTACTACCTAGCTTCACGTGCTGGGGCCTCGTCTGGGAGCAGGTAGTTCGAGGTTTGCAAGCCGCCGTTGCTGGCGATCGGACTTGATGCGGGACGCGAGTTGTCGTGCTGTACGCGCGTACCTGAGTGCTCCCCGACTGTCGCCGGCAGCGGCGTATGCGAACGCAAGATCCACATAGAGGTTGGTCTGACCGCGCACCGCGTTGAGTCCGGGCGTGGCAAGACCTCGAACTGCGGCTTCAAGTTGGTTGATCGCGTCCTGATCCCCCAGCCGGAGAAGCGAGCTGCCGCGCCAACGCACGAGCTGCCCATCGTTAAGGAGCAGGAAGGGCATCTCGGGATCGACGGGATTTGCTGGCAGCAAAGCGCTTGCGTCATCGAACGCGCGCAGCGCAGCGTCCCGTTGACCGTCAGCGGCGAGCCCTTCGCCGTGTGCCGCGGCGAGCCATGATTGGAGCAGCGACGGTGCGCGGTTCTCCGCGACGTACCGCGCGTACTCCAGTAGTTCGACGGCTTCGGCAGGCTGTCCGATGTCGAGCAGGATCACCGCTTGCTGGGCGGCCGCGTGTGCCAAGAGGTGTGGCGAGTCGGCTTCACGCGCAGAGACTTTCGCGTCCTCGTGGTACTGCCACGACTGAAGCTGTGAGCCCCTGTCGAGGGCTGTCCAGCCGGCGAGCGTTCGCGCGTCCGTGAGGATCGCGGCGAGGCGTTCACGGTGACGTGAGCTCACGCTGAACGTGCGGTAGTCCTCGATCTGGCGCACGAGGCTGTTCAGCTGGTCCAGGACCACGACGGCGCCGAACTTGTGGTCTGAGCTTCGCAGGTCGTTGACCTGTCGCTGGAACATGTCGAGCGTTGCGGGATCGATGCTGCGCGCGACGATCAGTCGTTCGCGTAGCTCTTCCGCGCTGTGGTTCTCGACCTCGGGCGGGAAGCCCAGCTCTTCGTTGGTTCGTCCGTAGAACTCGCGGAACAACCGTTGGTAGGCAGGATCGGTCACCTCTACGTGGCTATTCTCCCAGCGCGACATCATGATGAGCATTGATTGCTCTGTCGCCTGAGTGCTGCCGATCTGCTGCCCACGCGCCAGGAAGAACCTGACCACCTGCGCCTGCGTGTATCCGAGTGAGTCGCGGACTGCCCGCAGCCTCGATCGAGGCTGCTCACCGCGCTTCCTTGTCGCCACGTCCCCCCGTTCCCCAACGGTCGTGACCTGCGGACCTAACTCCTCCTAACAAGCGGCGTGATAGCCGCTGGCAATTATTTCGACCCCCTCTCCGGCTGTCTTCTGTTCACATGACAGCGACACCGAAACAAATCAGCGAAGGCGACCTAGTCCTTTCGATGACTCCCGTCATCGAGACGATTTGTCAGCGCTCCGACCTGGGCGCGAAGGCCGCGGAGTTCTCGAATAATCGTGTTGAGAAGTGGAACGAGCGGGTCCTCCGCGGCCGTGACCAGGGGTTCGGCTTCAGGCGGCGTCTTTCCTTGCAGCACCGCGGTCAGGTGCTGGGGGTGCCAGTCGAGGGCGATCGAAAGCGCTTCGAGCGTTCGACGGTTGCGGCGCCGTTGGATTCGTCCCTGTTGCATCTCGCGGACGATCGCAAGGGACACCCCGGATCTCGTCGCGAGTTCCTTCTGCTTCAAAGCCAGCTCTGCCGCGCGGGCATTCATTGCCTCCGCGACTGCCGACCAGTCCTCTGTCACGTACGCCTCCGGGCTCCGCCTTCAGCGCCGACGTTAGCGCGCGATCTCGCCTAAAAGCGGATCTAGCGCTGACATCGGCGGTGAATCGGCAAGAATCAACGCCAATGTCAGCGCTTTCGGAGAAGAAATCAGTTCTTTCGAAAGGGCTACATCTGATGAGTACTTCAGCTGTGGCGGGAAGCAACCCGCCGATCTTCTACACAGTCGCAGAGGCAGCGCGCATCCTGCGCGTGGACGTCGCGACCATCTACAGGGCGATCCGGGAGGACGCGTTTCCGGCGGTGCGCCTGCGCACTCGCTACGTGATCCCTGCACGTGCCGTTGAGGAGATCGTTCGGCAGGCGTCGGAGTCCGGCAGCGTCGTTGACGTCGCCCGGATGACGGCCGAGCGCCGGTCTGCTCGCGAGTTCGAGGCCAAGACCGGGGGTGCGTGGTGAACCCGGAGAACTACTACGAGGTGATCGCGGCCGAGCTCGACCGCTACGCGAAGGTCCCGGATGACGTGCTGCTGGAGATCGTGACGCGTGACGGCGCCTGCATGTGGTTGTGGGCGAACGAGGAAGAGCCGGAGTGGCAGAACGAGAACCTGACCGATCGGGAGTTGGCCGTGCGGCTGTGCGCGGGCTGCCCCATCCGCAACGTGTGCTTGGAGCTGGAGTTGCGCACGGCCGGTGCGGAGACGGTCGGGGTGTGGGGTGGGCTGTCGCAGGACGATCGACGCGCGCTCTACCGCGTGTGGAGGGCTCGCCGTGAAGGCGGTGAGCCGTCATGACGATCAACCTGACTCCCACGCAGATTCTCGCGGTACTGGGTGCGGTTGTTGTGGTGCTGTGGATCTGGCGAGCAAGCGCCCGTAGGGCGAAGGCCGCTGCGAGCGCAGCACGTACGGGTGCCCGGTTGCTCTCGCTCACCGGGCGGGTGCTCGTGATGGCCGGCGTCATCGTCGGGGTTCAGTGGGTGGTGATCACGCACCGGGGCGACACCGTGTTGTTGCTCGTGGTGCTTGGTCTTCCCGCGCTGTTCGCCGCGTACACGCTGACCCGTGCCCTCACGATCACGTCCTACGACAGTCCGCGTGGCAAGGGTGATCGGCGATGAGTGCGGTCACTCGGGTTCGGGAAGGGGTAGCCGCCTTCGGGCGGCTGCCCGCCGCCCCGGCGGCGCAGCAACTCGCCGCCGACGCTGCGGAGGCTGCGGAACTGAGGGCCTACGCGACGCATCCGGACGTGGTCGCTCTTCGCGTGGAACGGGTCCGGGCGGAGGTCGACCGGCTGTGCTGGGCGGGGATCGTGCTCGGGCTCGGGTTCACGATGACCAACGTGCAGAGCTTTGCGGCAGCGGGTACGCCGGCGTGGTCGTTGCCGTGGCTCGCTGCGTGGTTGCTCGATCCAACGGTGTCGCTGGTGCTGCTGGCGATCCTTCGGGCGGAGCAGGTGACGGCGCGGTACCGCGTGCGCACGGGTTCGTGGACTCGTCGTGCGAAGTGGTTCACGCTCGCCGCTACGTACGTCATGAACACGTGGCACTCGTGGGCGACTGGTTCGGTGTCCGGGGTGGTGCTGCACTCCGTTCCGCCGCTCGTGGTGTTTGTCGCGGCGGAGGCTGTCACGGACCTGCGGGACAAGCTCACGGAAGCCGTCACCGCGGCGTTCGCGGAAGCGGAACAGCAGGCGGTGCTGATCCCCGCGGTCAAGCCTCTGGCGTCCGCCGCTGCGGAGCCTGAGCCGCCGAAGGCCAAGCGCACCAACAAGAAAGTGTCTGCGCGCGTGTCCTCTGCGGACTATCTGGCCAAGGCTCGCGAACTGTGGACGCCTGAAGTCACGGTTAGTCCAGCGTGGGTTCGCGAAGTTACCGGGTGCTCTCGTGGCCTCTCGTCACGGCTGGCGTCGGTGCTGGCCGCGGAGATCGCCGAAGGTGGTGACGGCCATGAGCACCGATGATCAGGAGTTGGCTGTTACGGACCCGCGTCTGCCGGTGCGCGCGGTGCTCGAAGGTGAGTTCGTGAACGACGGTCCACGGGCGCCGCGCGCCACGTGGGTGCGCCGGTTCATGAACTGGTGGAAGCGTTCACCGCGCGTGCCGCTGTGGGCGAAGGATCGCGTTCACGCGGTGCAGGCCGCGAAGGATCTCGTGGTGGCTCTGCTGCGTTCACCGTTCCGGTTCCTCGGGGCGGTAGTGGGTGGCCTGATGGTCGCCGTCCGCTGGTGGCGGTCGTGGGTCACCGTGCGGGATTACCGGGAGGCAGCCGAGCAGTCGGAGAAGCTCGCGGACAAGTTCGGAGACATCCGTGAACTGACGCTCTTCCGGTGGAAGGTCACCGCGGCCGTGCTCGCAGGTGCGGCGATCGTCGGTGCCGTCGCCGATCTCGTGTACAGGCACCGAGCGCTGTGGATCGGTGGCGGTGTCGTTGCAGTGGCGCTCGCTGTCCTCGGTAGGAGGAAGGACGGCAGTCCTGGGCGTAAGGCGGTGCTTGCCGGACCGCGCACGTTGACGTGGACGATGGACCCTCAGGTGCTCGTGGACGCGTTCCGGGACGCGAAGCTGATCGGGAAGGACGAGACGCTGCGCCTGGTCGAGCGGGCGACCAGGCAGGGCGACGGGTGGGCCATCACCGTGGACCTACCGGCCACCCGCAAGGCCGCGGACGTCGTGAAGAACCGGGACGCTTTGGCCTCCGCGCTCGCGGTCGATGAGGTGCAGCTCATCGTGGAACGAGTCCGGGGAAACGGCGGTCACGCCGGCCGGGTGGCGATGTGGGTTGCTGATGAAGACCCGTACGCGGCACCTCCGTTGCGGACGCCCTTGCTCGCCGTGCAGAGGTGGGACGCCTGGCGGCCGTTGCCGTTCGGGCGGGACGCTCGTGATCGGCGGATCGACCTTCCGTTGGTGTGGACGTCGCTGCTCATCGGTGCGATTCCCCGGCAGGGCAAGACGATGGCTGCTCGACTGGTCGCTGCGGCCTTGATCTTGGACCCACACGTACGGCTGTACGTCGCTGACTTCAAGGCAGGAAAGGACTGGATTTCAGCGGCGCAGGTGGCGCACCGGTTCATGTCCGGCGACGACACAGAACACGTTCTGGCGCTCATTGACTGGCTCGTGGAACTCGTAGGTGAGGTCCAGGGGCGCTACCGACGGATGCAGGAGTTGGACGACCTCACGTGCCCGGAATCGAAGGTCACGCCGGACATGTCCCGTGATCGAGCGCTCGACATGCCGATCACGGCCGTGTTCATCGATGAGGTTCAGCTACCGCTGGAGGACCGGACTCCTGTTGAGGTGCAGGGAAAGAAACTCACGGCGGGGGAGTACATCGGCGAGTTGCTGACGTGGCTCGCCAAGAAGGCGCCGGCGGCCGGGCTGGTCCTGGTGCTCGCCACGCAGCGGCCGGACAGCAAGACCATCCCGTCCAAGCTGCGCGCGGTGCTCGGCTCACGGTTCGCGCTGCGGGTCATCGACTGGCGTGACAGCAACATCGTTCTGGGCGAGCAGATGAACACCCGCGGCTACGACAGCAGTCGACTGCTGCCGTCGCACAAGGGCGTGGGCATCCTGCGGCCGGACGGCGAGACGGAGGCAGGCGCCGATGTGCTCGCGCTGACCGTGCGCACGTTCTACATGCCGAACGAGGACTGGAGGGAGTTGTGCGAGCGCGGCCGTGGGCTGCGTGAGGCAGAGGGGACGTTGACTGGGCACGCGGCAGGGCAGGAGGCACGGCCGATGCTCGATCACGCTGCCGTCGCGAAGGCGATCGGTAGCGGAGTGTCGATGGCAGCAGAGGCTGTTCGCGCAGAGGAAGTTGAACTTCCTGAGCCTTTGGCGTCCGTTGTGGACTACGTAGCGGACGGAGGTGATAGCCGCGACTTCGTTCCCACGTCTGAGCTTGTGGAGGCGTTGGGGCTGGAGATGACCACGTTCGGCCGCGACATGGTGGAGTTGGGCTGCCGGTCGACTCGGGACCGCGTGGCTACGGCTGAAGGTGTGAGGCAGGTGCGCGGTTACGCCGTCGCCGATCTGCTCGCGGTTGCCGAGCGTCTGCGGGGCGCGGCTGTCATTGAAGGCGAGGTGATCGACGGTGAGCGCTGACCCGTCACAGCCTGTCCCGCGGACCCGTCACGCTGTCACAAGCTCTGTGACGGGTTCGAAACGGTGCTCTACCTGCGCGAACGATCCACCGTGACGGGTGTGACGCGTGACGGGTCGTCCCGTCACATGCGGCCGTCGCGGTACCCGATGACATGAAATCGGGTACCGCGACGGCCTTCGGGTGCCAGCCTTGGCGGGGCATGTGACGGAGGATGCCAAGGCCGGCCGTTCAGGGTGCCGCCTACGGCACTGGTGGGTGAGGCGCCTGCAACCCTGCGCTTAGGTCCGCAAGAGTCCATGCGTTCTCAGACAACTCGGCGATCAACTCCTTGGATTCGGCTTCGCTCAGGCTCGCGGCGGTGAGCGCGCTGATGACCAGGTGATAGCCCTCCACTGCGTCACTGGTTTCGGCGAACAGGCTTGAGTTCTCCGTGTCCACCCACACCAGCGGCTCGAACTTCCCGAAGGTCAAGAGGGTGAACGGTCCGGCCATACCCGCGTGTGCACCGCGTGCCGCAGGGACGATCCTGACGGTGGTGTTCGGTTGGTTAGCGGTGACGGCGAGGTGCTGCATCTGCCACGCGTGCACCTCGGGTCCGCCAACTTGCAGGCGCAACGCGGATTCGTGGACGAAGAACAGACGCTTAGCGTTGCTCGGCAGGGCCTGTTGCGTCTCAAGTTGTGCTTTGGCGCGCTCTTCGAGTTCTTCGCCGGGGATCGTGGCGGAGGCGCGCAGCACTTCGCGGAGGTAGTCGGCCGTCTGAAGGAAGAACGGGACCATGCTCGCGTGCCAACTGACGAGTGTCTTGGAGGCCTTCAGGTTCTCGAAGGCCGTGCGCAGCTTGATGGGCGGGCAAGCGCCGTGCTGCTGCCACCAACCACGGCCGTCGTGTCGTTGGGGGAACAGGTTCATCAAGTGGTCGGCTTCTGGCGACTTGGCGCGACAGACTCCCAGCAGTACAGCGACCTCGACCTGAGTGACCCCACCTTTGCCGTTCACGACATCCGAAACCTTGGACTCGTGACAGCCCATGATCGTTGCGATCTCACGTGAGCTGAGCCCGGTGCGTTCGATCAGCGCTCGAACTCCTGCCCCGAACTCGCGACCGCGTGCGGTGGACATTCTCTTTGGCATGTTTGGGTTCCCGCCTGGGCAGTATCCGTGCGCAGCCGACGCTGGCGACGTTCAGAGTTGTTGTCAGGCAACGGTTATTGCAGGGCCAGTGACGCTCGGCTGAGCCAGTGCGAAGAGTCTTGCCGCGACCTGACGACGTCGTTGAGCGCGAGAAGCGCGCGTTCGTACGGTGCGCGTTCAACGGCAGACTCAAGCCATACGTCGCCGTCGTGCAGCGTGCGGGTGAGGACGACGTCATCGAAGCGTGGTGCTCGGAAACGCATGACGGTGAACGACTGGTTCATCCCGAAGTACGGCCCTGCGCTGCTGTCCACTACGCCGAACTCGAAGCTTGTCCGTTCGGTGAGGTCTTCCAGGTGTCCAAGCTGTTCGATCATGGTCCGAGCTCCGCCGACGTTGTCCGTGAGAACAGCTTCGGTCACAAGAAGACGCACGTGTAGCGGTCCGTGGTTGCCCGGTCGTGCTGCTTCCTTGGCGTCCATGTCCAGCCGTGCCTGCACGCTCTGCTGCTGATCGAGATTGAGGCCGGTGGTTGCCGCACCTGCCTGGCACAGCGCCTCGTGATATGTGCTGATGCGGAACAGTTCGGGCACTACCTCGGACGCGATGATCAGTAGTTCGTTGGCCTCCGCCATGACGTCCCAAGGTGTCCACGTCAGACGAGCCCATGCGTCGCCGTTGATCCGGTCCCACATCAGAGGGTCGTTCGCCCGCTGTGCCACGCGGATGCAGAGTTCGATCTCGTCTTCCGGTGCGTGACACGCAGCGCCGATCCTCAGGACGTCGCTCGGGGATGGTCGTATCACGGCCCTGCTGATTTCGGAGATCGTTGCGGTGGAGTAGCCGACCAGTTCGCCCAACTCGGCGAGAGACCAGTTCCGGATGTGGCGCCATCCCAGGACGGTTCGGCCCAACGCACGTAGCTCCAGGCTTGCTCTGCCTTTGACGAGTTTCTGTGCCATGTCGTCAGCTCGCTTTGTCCACTGAGGATGAAGCCGCTGCCGTCTCCGTCTTCTTGGACTTGATCTGCTTGTCGAACTCTTCGCCGCGTTGCCGCTCGCACGTGGCCCACGCCGTTGCTTCGTGGAAGTGACCCCGGTCGATCTGGGCAACTTCGGTGTAGATGGCCGCGCTGCGTAGGTGGTAGTCACGCCACACGCGCGGGTCGGCCGTGCCTGGCCGCGGACGTGCACGGCTCAGTGCCTCGTGGGCCTGCATCAGCGTTTCTGCGCGTGCGGCTTTGGCCCACCAGTCTTCGTTCGACTTCACTGCTCATCACCTCAGATCATCACCTCGGAACCGCAGACATCAGCTTTCACGCGACTGACCTGAGGTGTAAATGACCTGGTATTGCCCTGGCATGCCATGATTGGACCTGAGCTAAGCAACGCTGACATTGGCGCATGAGAGGTCGACCGATGGGCTCGGCACGCGGGCAGGAACGGGCACAGACGCTGTTCGGCGAGCTGCTGCGGCAGCGCAGGCAGACCGCCGAAGAGTTCAGCGAGGCTGCCGAGGTGTTCGCGCGCGACCACGGACTGAAAGGCACGATCAGCCCTCGACACGTGCGCCGCTTGGCATCCGGCAAACGCGATGACGGCCGCGACCTTGGACCCGTCACGGCTGCGACTGGGCGTCTTCTCGAAGAGATGTTGGGCGTGCCGATCGAACGTCTGCTGGAGTCGGTCGAACAGGTCGCTCCCACGGCCACGGAAGATGAACTCGCGTTGCGTGCAAGGTTCGCGGCGAGTCGTGCCCTCGACCTGGGCACCGTGGGCTTGATGCGGCAGAAGCTCGACATCACTCGGGTCATTGACAGGAAACTGGGCGCGTCTGCTCTGCGCAGTGAGTTGTGCGCACAGATCGATCACATGGAGCGCGCACTCCGGGACGTGCTCGACCAACCGATTCGTGCAGCGTTGGCCGAACTCTTGGTAGACGCGGCTGCGCTTGCCGGGTGGCAGTCGCTCGACCAGGCACTGGTCAACGATTCTTGGAACCACTACGACACCGCGAAGGCCGCCGCTCGGGAAGCTAGGTCGGTCGAGCTTGAGGCGTATGCGTGCGCTGGGCAGGCCGTGGTTCTGCTTGACATCGGTGAAGCGGATGCCGCCGTGCAGTTGACGCGGCACGCGCTCGAACTTGCTCGTGGTCGAGTGCCGAGTCTGCTCTACTCGTGGCTGTCTGCGGGCTACGGCGAAGCGTGCGCCGCGAGCGGCGAGCGTGCACGATGTCTGATCGCGTTCGATGACGCTCTTCGGGCGATGCCGGCGCAGGTCGATGTATCGGAAACGCCGTACCTGGTGTTCGATTCCACGCACCTTGCACGGTGGCGCGGAAACGCGCTTGCTCGACTTGGCGACCCGGAAGCTATCGAGGTGCTCTCGGACGTTCTTGAGCGCCTCGATCCGACTTTTGCTCGCGCCGAGACCACACTCCGAGTGGATCTTGTCGAGGTGTTCACGGCAATCGGTGCCAAAGACGCAGCAGCCGCACACATTGAGCGTGCGCGGCTGCTAGCTGCTCGGGTTGGCTCGCGGAGGCAACAGAAGCGGCTTGCTGCACTCGCGGGCTGACGGCACATCAGATAGCAGCTGCCGAACGCGGCCGCGTATCACATCGCTGATGACTCACCTGGTTGTTGAGCTTGATCTACAGCGGGTCTCGCTTGTGTCCAATGAGGCACGACTGAACGCAATCGAGGGAAGGCGCGAACAGCCGGAGGGATCGCACTCTTGACGGCATTGGGTCCGTGAGTGTCGAGCACATGTTTGACAAGCAACAAATACACGACCCATCGCAGCAGCGCGCACACCGATGGAACTACAGCCGTGATCATTAAGAAGGTCGACATCCTCGTCCTTTGTCTCAACGAGGGTCGAGCCGAGAAGCTTTGACGATCTCAGGCGTCCTCAGCTCGACCAGCTCATGCTGGTTGAACCGAGGTCCGCCTCCGACGGGCTAGAACTCAAGTCGGCTCGCTAGGCCGATATCAGATCGCGGGCAAGGCTCACTCACGGGACGTATCCCAGTGCAGCCCCAAGCCGATCTGGCCTGGGTGGCAGGCGAGGCGTCGTCGGAATCCACCTGGCCCTAATGCCGAGACTCGGAAGTCCGCAGCTACTCCATTGTCCCGCAGTGAAGGGCGCGCGGCAACATTTTGTGTGCGACGCGCGTCACAGCCTCGCTGGTGCAACGGTGCTTGGAGCAACAGACTGTGCTTCGAGAGGAGGGCGGTGCGCAAAAGATCAACTAGCAGGTGAGTCGCAGGCGAGATCTGGTAGGTCACTCGGCCTTTCGCTTGCGTTTGATGATCACGACGTCTGCCACGTCAGGTTCTTCTCCTGGTGCGAGCACCACGGCACGTTTGCCGCGACTGGCGGTTACGAGTCCGGACGCCTTCAGTTCGGCTATGGCGCGGTTGGCAGTGCCTGCTGACACCCCATACCGCGCTTTCAGTTCGATGACCGTAGGGAGAAGGTCTCCGGGCTTGAGAGCGCCGCAGGTGATCGCTCCGCGCAAGTCGGCCGCGATCTTCTGGTACGGGTTGTCTGCTGCTGGTTCAAGAGTGGAGACCGGGGCACCGGAAATGTCGACCTTGATCGGCGGGGTGGGCATCCGTCCGCCGATGGTTCCTGCCGCGCGCTGGTCTGCTTCTGAGACCCATGCGGAATAGACGCGCAAGGTGGTTGCGCCTCCTCCGCCGTGGCCAAGTCGTCCGGCGACCGTGCGGACGTCCACACCGGACGCGATCAGTTCCGTCGCGGAGTAGTGGCGGAGCGAGTGAATGTGCATGTCCCAACCGAGCCGTGCGCACATACGGCGATATCGCTGCGTCACGGTGTCTGGCTTGATCCAGTCCGCGTGATCGAAGCCGGGGGAGAAGAGGCGACCGTCCTTCGCGACCTTCACGCCCAACTCGGCTGCCTTCGTCCCGCGGTACTGGAGGTACGCGCGTAGAAGCCCGACGGTTTCTTGGTCAAGTGCGATTCGGCGTTGCTGGTGGGTCTTGGTGTCCTTCTCCTCCGTGGCTGCGCCGTCCTGACTGATGCTGGTCTTGACCGGCAGTACGGCGTTCTCCAGGTCGAGCAGATCGAGGCGCAAGGCGCACATCTCGCCGCGTCGGGCGCCCGTGGTCATTGCCAACCACACGAACATTCCCCAGGAGAGGTCTTTGAAGGCCTCGTTGACGATGGCCGCCGCCTGTTCCGGCGTGGGTGGGTGAGGGTCGGCTGCGACGGGCCTAGGCGTCTCTGCCTGTGCGAGCGGATTCGTTGCGGTCCAACGCCATTTGACGGCCCGCTTCAGCGCACCGCTTAGACACCAGTGCACTTGTCGGATGGACGACTTCGCGAGTGGGTTGCACACGTGCGGCTTGCACTGCTGCTCCGCGCAGTCGTGGGGGTCGGTGGTCTTGTGCTTCTCGATGTACGGCCTGCCGTCGCAGTGGGCGCGGCAGCGGCGGAGCACGCTGTAGAACGAGTCCAGCGTCTCGCCGTTGAGCTTGCCTACCTGAAGCTTCCCGAGGATCGGCCGGATGTGGTTGCGGATATAGCCCTCGTAGCTCCTCCGCGTCTTCTTGTCGACGTCGAGCAGTTCGAGGTAGCGATCCATGAGCCGGTTGACCGTGGCCTTGGTCTTCGAGTTCCGCTGCTCATCGATCTCGTTGATGATCCGAGTGCGTGCCTTCTCGGCTTCTTTGTCAGCGTTCGGACCGGCCGGGATGGTCTCGGTGATGTAGTGCCGACGACCGCTGATCGGGTCGATGCCGGCGTAGACCTTGACGCGCAGCGAACCGCTCGGGAGGGGCTCGATCTCCCCTCGCTGGCGGCCCTTGGCGGGGCGCTTCGGGGTGCTCATGGTGCGAAACTACGCCGAACTCGCACCACGTCTAGCCCCACGAACGGGCGACGAGATCAACTTCAGTCCCGGCTAAAGACCAAGGGCTCCGACCTGTTTGCACTGGTCAGAGCCCTTAGTTTCACCCGGCGAAAGGTGGTGCCCCAGGCAGGATTCGAACCTGCGACACACGGTTTAGGAAACCGATGCTCTATCCCCTGAGCTACTAGGGCTGGCGACAGCAGTCTAGCGGGGTGCCGCTACCGAGTTGACCAGCGCCCCCGGCTAGCCGGCCGGCAGGGCTGCTCACGCACCGTGAGGAGTGCTGTCGGGGGCCTGCGGCCGTTGGAGGGAAGTGAGCCAGGCCACCTTCTGCCGGGCACAAACGTCAGGTAGGGAGGGCTTGTGAGCAGACCCTGGCCCGACTTCCGTCCTGGACCCCTTGGCGCCCTCAAGGCTTGGTGGCGGCGGCGGGTGCCGAGGCGTGGTGACGACATCACGTTCGTGCCGCCGGTGAGCAGCCATCAGCAGGAGTTCGAGACGCCCTTGGCCAGTGCGGTCTACGGGCTGGACTTCCAGCTCAAGCTGACGGTGGTGTGGCGGTTGGATCTGGCTACCGGGTTGCGGCACAACTCGCCCAAGAGTGCTGCCATCCACCACGTTTTGCAGCGGGCCAAGGAGATCAGCGGCAAGGCGATGTTGGTGCATCACGCCGCCCTGCAGGTGCAGTTGGGGGATGAGCTCGCCACTGAGCGGCAGGTGCCCGGCACTCATGTGTGGGCTCGGGCCGAGCAGGTGAAGATCAGCGTTGACGGCGACGACCTGGAGATGGCCAAGAAGCACGTCGAGCTGCTGCGCAACTCCACGCTCAAGTTGGCCGAGCGGGACGTCGAGCGGGCTGAGATCCGGTACCTGAGGGACGAGGTGCTGACGGACGTCGGCACGGCGACGATCTGGTGGTTGCAGCGCAACGGGTATCGGGTCGAGGAGGCCGTGCGGCTGGCCGATCAGCTGGGTGAGCTGGTGAAGATCGCGCAACGGGAGCCCAGTGCTCATTGGGCCGAGTCGTTGGTCAGCAGCGTGGAACGGGCCATGCCTGAGCTCGAGGACGCTCATCGGCGGGACCTGAAGGTGCACCTGGTCAAGGCCCTCAGCGTGTACGGAGGGGCTCGGGTGGCTGCCGAGTTCGCTGATCGGGTCGGGTTGCCTGCGGGCGAACGGCACTCGAACGGGCACGTCTAGGCTGGACCGGGTGTTGACCCAACTTCGCAGTGCCGCGGTTGTCGCCGGGTTGCGGGCGCTGGCCCGGCTCACGCCCTACGCCGAGGCGGAGCTCATCGGGCTCCGCAAGGTCGTCAAGCCTGGAGACGTCTGCGTGGACGTCGGGGCCGCGTTGGGGCTCTACACGGCGACGTTGTCCAGGCTGGTCGGTCCACAAGGGACTGTGCACAGCGTGGAGCCCCTGGTTTTCGCGCACCCCGCCCTTTCGTACGTCCTGCGGCCGCGGGAAGGGGCCAACATCGTGCGGCACTCGGTTGCGCTCGGGGCCGAGAAGCAGGGGCGCGAGGTCATGTCGGTTCCCGTGCGGCACGGGAGTCCGGTCACCGGGCGGTCGTTCCTCACGGTCGGCGCGAACGGGCTGGGGTCCAACGAGGAGTTCGACCAGCACCTGGACGTTCTGGTCAAGACGGACACGCTCGACCACTTCGTCGAGGAGCAGGGGATCACGAAGCTGGACTTCGTGAAGGCCGACGTCGAGGGGGCCGAGCTGAAAGTGCTCGAAGGGGCCGTCGAGACGATCGCGCGGCTCAAGCCGGCGTTCCTGCTCGAGATCGAGGAACGGCACGTGGAGCGCTTCGGGTACCACGCGAAGGACGTCGCGGACTTCCTCACCGGCCGCGGGTACCGGATGAGCACGTGGCACGGCAGCGAGTGGGTGCCCACCAACGTCATCGGGGACGACGTCAGGAACTACCTCTTCCGCGCTTAGGCCAGGCGAGCGAACCTGGGGTTGTCGTTGCACGGCGACGATCCGGGGTGCGTCTGACGGGTGTGCAGGAGAACTTGGAGATCGCCCGGCTGAGCCTCGGGCTGCTCGTCGCCGTCATGGTGCCCGTCGGGGTCGCCAGGCGTGGGCAACGGCTGTGGGTGTGCACGATCGTCGGCTTGGCGTACGCGGCTTACGTCGTGTTCCCGGTGGTGGACGGGGTGGCCGGCGTCGTCTGCTGGCTGTGTGCCGGCGTGGCGACCGCGCTCCTCGGCGTGCTGAGCCGCCGCGCCGGCGAGAAACCGGTGGTCGTACGGCCGCGGCGGTCGGCCCGTGACGTCGCACGGTGGTTCCGGCGGCAGTGGTGGCCGGTCACCTTGACGCTGGCCCTGGCCGGCACGTTGTTCGCGGCGCTGCTCACCAGCCGGGGTGCGAAGACGATGGACCTCGTGACCGGGGCGCTGGGCAACGACCGCTGGTCGGTCGTGCTGTCCGGGTTGATCACGGCCGTGTTCGTCGGTGACGACCTGATCCGCGCTGTGCTGAGGCCTTTCGTGCGGCAGCTCAAGGAGCACGGGGTCGACGTGGCCTCGCTCGCACCCACCAGCGCGCACATCGGATGGATGGAAAGGGCTCTGGTGTTCATCCTGGTCGCGGGTGGACAGGCGGATGCGGCGGCGCTGGCCATTACGATCAAAGCGTTGTTCCGGATCAGTACGGATCGCACCCGTGACTTCACCGAGTACTACCTGGTCGGCACGCTGACCAGCGTGGTGCTCGCGACGACCGTGGCGATCGTCGTGCGGCTCGGGCTGGGACTGTCGCCGCTCTGAAGGTTGTGATGAACAGGTTCTGGGAGCACGAGTACTTCCGCGCCCTGCTTGCCCTCGAGCTGCCGGTCGAGGACTTCGCGGTCACGGGAAGCGCGGTGCTGTACGCCCACGGCCTGATCGACGATCCCCGGGATCTCGACGTGCTGGCACGCGGCGCCGCGTGGGAACGGGCACGGAGGCTGGGTGAACCGAAACCGACTCCGCTGGCCGTGGGAGCCGAGATCACCTTGGGAGACATCCAGATCCTCGACAGGTGGTTTCCCGGCTGGAACACTGCGGCGCTCATCGACGAGGCGGATGTCCTGCACGGACTGAGGTTCGTGCGGCTCGGCGTCATCCGCGCGACCAAGGCGAGGTTGGGGCGACCGCGGGACCTCGAGCACGTCGCACTCATTGACGCGCACTTCGCAAAGTGGCCGGAAAAGTAGAGGACGCCGACCCCTGGGGGTGGATCGGCGTCCTCATCTCGAAGGCCTACAAGCTGTAGACCTCAAGCTCGTACAGGGAGTATCCGTACTGACCCGACCGTTGGGTACCGGTCATCCGGAGGTATCTCGCGTCCTGTGGTGAGAACGCTACGACATCCTCGCCGCCATCGCCAGCACTTGTGGAGAAAACGTTCCGCCAGTTCGTGCCGTCATTGGAAATCTCGATGCGGTAGCTCTTGCCGAACGCCGACTCCCAGCGCAACACGGCGCGACCGATCCGTTGCACAGAGCCAAGGTCTACCTGGATCCATTGGTTGTCGTTCCAGTCGCTGGCCCAGCGGGAGGTCGGGTTCCCGTCGACCGCGTGCGACGGCGGCAGGTTGTTCCAGCCCGTTTCGTGCGACGACGCGGTGGCCGCGCGACCCGCTGCCAGGTTGGTGGTGTTCTGGCCGCGGCGGGACGGGAACTGCGCGACCTGCTGGTACGTCGGGCGGTTCTGCCAGTGGATCTTGTCCTGGGTGATGCCGCCCATGGCGCGGTGGATGATCGTGTCGGCACACCACTGGTCGCCTGCGGCGCAGTCGGCGTCGCCCGGGTAGACGGTCGCAGCGGGCTTGGCCACGGCGGCGGACAGAGAAGCCACCAGGGCCGTGCGGCAGCCGGACAACGCGCCGCCACCGCAGTAGGACTGCGGGAACGCGCCCTGCACCGGGTCGCCCAGGACCTTGCGCAGGTCCTTGTCCACGTAACCCCACCAGCCGTACTGGAACGAGGAACCCTTGTGCGGCGCGGCACCGTGCGTGTCGGACGGTGACTCGTCCACCTGCTGCGCCGCCACGACGGCGTTGTACAACCCATCACCCAGCGATGGTTTGAACTGCGCCTCGACCAGCAACGGCCACCAGGCATCGAGAATCCGGATGGCTTCGGCGTGCCCGTAGGTCTTGCTGCCCTTCGCGGTCTCCTTGCGCAACGAGCCGGAGGCCTGCCACGCCTTCAACGCGCTCACGGCCGGGGCCAGCGAAGGATCGACGGGAGCGGACTCCACGACCCTGAGCAACTCGGGCAACACTTGCTCGGCCCGCAGGTCGGCCACGGCCGCCTCGGCCATCACGCGGGTCAGCGCGGCCCGGGTCACCTTCTGCCCGGACGCGAGCAGTGCCTTGACCCGGCGGTCCAGCAGGTCACCGCGGTGCACGGCGCTGTGACCGAACCCGCCGAACGTGAAGTCCTTGGCCTGCTTGTTGTTCCACGAGACGTAGTAGTCCTGGTTGATCGAGTTCGGGTGCGCGGCGAACGGCAGCACGGCGCTGACGTTCTCCTCGCCGTTCCAGTCCACCCACTCGTACTCGGCCCGGCCCCAGGTCGGCAGGTTCGGATCCACAGTGGACCGGCGCAGCGGGTTCAGGCCCGAGTTGAAGTACGCCGTGTCGCGGGAGTCCACGTAGAACCAGTTGAACGCGTACCCGATCTTGTGCGCCGCCCGCTGGAAGTCCGCGGCCGAGCGGATCGCCGAAGGATCGTTGAGCTCCTGGAACCCGATGATCGAGTCGACCTCGTGCATGTACGTCGACCGCAGTGTCGTGTACGCCACGACCTTCCCGCCCACGGTCGCCCGCGACGTCACCAGCCCGTACTTGGTCCGGTACATCACCAGCGTGTACGACCCGGCCGGCGTCCCGTCCGCGACGGTCGGCTTCCAGGCGTTACGACGCTCCAACCGCTCCATCGGCACACAAGCACCGTGGAACACGTACGACGTGGAAGCGGCAGAAGCAGGAGAACCATCGGCGTTGCACAGCTCGACGGCGTAGGTGTCGATGATGTCCTGGGCGGAGGAGGTCGCGCTCCACGAGTAGTCGACACCGCGGCCGAGCTGCACGTACATCGAGACGCCGGCGAACGACACCCCGCGCGAACGGATGCCGGGCCCGTTGAGCTCCTGCAGCATCAGCAACTGCGGCGCGAAGTACCCGGTCTGCGGCCCCCACACGGCGACGGGGTTGCCGGAGTCCGTGTGAGCACCCGACACCGCGAGGGCGTTCGACATGCCGTGCTTCTTGTTCAGCAGGTCGGGCGGCAACACCCCGTCCTCGAAGATCCCACGGGCCTTCGCGACCTCGGCGGACGCCGGAACGGCGACGGAGGCACCCGTCCCGCCCACCTCGTCGTAGACCATCCGCTCCGGCGTGACCGAACCGCCGTCCGGCAGCGCCACGCCCTGGGGCGAAGCAGGCGAGGCGGAGTACGGGAACGACTGTCCGTCGTGGAGGGTCAGCACGGCCTCGGGGTCGTTCTGCGCCCGGAACGCCCGCCACACCTGCTCACCGACCGCGGCGCCGTACCGGTTCTGCGCGGCCAGCTTCACCAGCGCCGACTGCACCTCACCGCCACCGCCCGCGCCGAACAGGCCGCCGACCACCGCGGCGATCGCCACCATGTCGGTCGACTTGAACGGCTGGATGTCGTTCCAGTTCGTGATCGCGTCGGCGTGCCCGGTCAGCACGTACTCGCCGGGGAAGTTCCGCGCGGCCACCGAAGCCGTCAGGTACGCGTTGATGCCCGAGATGTAGTCGTTGACGTCGGCCAGCGCCTGCCGTCCGCGCTCACCGCCGTTCGCCGCCGCCGAGTCGATCTGCCGCTGCAGGTCCTCCTCGGTGTACGGGATCTGGTTGTAGAAGCTCTGCTCCAGCACCCGGTTGGACGGCGCGCCGCCCGCGAACCCGGTCAGCTGGCCGCGGCCGAGGTGGCGGAACAGGTCCATCAGCCACAGCCGGTCCTGGCCGGCCGCGTACCCGGCGCCGAACATCGTCCCGGACCTCGTGGTGCCGGTGATGTGCGGCATGCCGATCTTCTTGTCCCGCACGATCGTCACGTCCGACCGCGGCTTCAGGGTGCTCTCCACCTGGTCCGACGGCACCCCGAACGACGCGTCGTTGAAGAAGTCGGTCAGCTGGGAGTTGGTCAGGCCGGAGTAACCGGACACCAGGGCGTCGTACTTGCCCAGCTGGTCGGCCGAGTGCGCGGGCCTGGTGCCGAACGCCTTGTGCGTGAGGATCTCGGCCAGCGTCGCGTTGCCGTTGTTGCCGGGCGGCACGATGTCGCCGCACTGCCCGAGACAGTAGTCGTCGGCGGCGAACGCGGCCGCGCGCGGCGGCTCCTCGGCGGCGGCGGTGGGAACGATCAGAAGGGAGGCGGTGACGGTGGCTGTCGCCAGCAGGGACGTCACCGGATTGGCTCTCCGCATCGCGCGAAGCTCCTCTCCGTGCAGGGCAGGGCTGTTGTGACGCACGTTACTTTCCGGTACAGCTATTGCGAAAGACCTTCGCGTTTTCCGTGACCCAGCTGACGCTTCTGTATCGGTACGGGAGCCCATTGAAAAGCCATATGGGCAGAAACGAGGCGAAGCGAGACATCTGAATCGGATTACCGAGGGTGGACTCGTGTTTCTGGTACGCCATTCCACTCAGTGGGATTTCCAGTTTTGGTCACACACAGTTCCGATGGCCCCTCTAAAGCCCTGGTGGCATGCCTACGCAGCGAAGTCGGGCGCCAATTCCGGTAACTGTGAACGTTGCGGGTGATCTCGAAAATCCGTTACCACATGATGAGATAACTGAGAATTAACGTGACCTTCGGCGTGCGTACGCGAAGATCACGAACATGAGGGAGCACGGAACGCCAATGCGGGAGGCGTCGTGATCAAGGTTCTGCTGGCCGACGACGAGGATCTCGTCCGTTCCGGCCTTCGCATGATCCTGAGCAGCGTCGGAGACATCGAAGTTGTTGCTGAGGCCGATGACGGGCACCTGGTAGCCGACCTGGCGCGCCAGCACCGTCCGCACGTGGTTCTGCTCGACATCCGGATGCGCACCTCGGACGGGCTCGTGGCTTTGCGGAGGCTGCGGACCCTGCCGGACCCACCCAGGGTCTGCATCCTGACCACGTTCGACGTCGACGAATACGTTTCGGAAGCACTGCGCCTCGGCGCGGCCGGCTTCCTTCTCAAAGACACCGAACCGGAACAGCTCGTCAAAGCCGTGCGCGATCTCGCGCGCGGAGGAGCGGTTCTCGACCCCGGCGTCGCGGCGAGAGTTCTCGCGGCGGTGGCCGACGGCGAACGAATGGCGGAGCCGGCGCGACGGCTCCTGCAGAGCCTGTCCGAACGCGAGCGCGAGGTGCTCGTGCTGATCGGCCAGGGCATGTCCAACGCGGAGATCGGCGGCACCCTGCACCTGTCGGAGGCGACGGTGAAGGGCTACGTCTCGTCCGTGCTCGGCAAGATCGGCGCGGTCAACCGCGTGCAGGCCGCGCTGGTGGCCTACCGCGGCGGCCTGATCGCCTGACCTGCCGCTGGTGCTGCACTAGGGAACGACCTCGTCCACCGAGGGCTCGACCTCGACCCTGTTGCGGCCGTGGCGCTTGGCGCGGTAGAGCGCCATGTCCGCGGCCGCGAACAGCTGGTCCAGTTTGGCCGGTCCCGCCGCCACGCCGATGCTCACGGTCGGGCGGCGGACCGCGCCCAGCACCATCGTCCAGTCGTGGCCGTCGACGGCCGCGCGGATCCGCTCGGCCACGTTCGGGCCGACGTCCATGTTCGGCCCGGTGTCGCCCAGCAGCACCACGAACTCGTCACCGGCCCAGCGCGCCACCAGGTCGTCCGCACGGCACTCGCGCCGCAGCAGCGTCGCGATCTCGCGCAACGCTGCGTCGCCCGTCGCGTGCCCGGCGTCGTCGTTGACGTTCTTGAACCAGTCCACGTCGACCAGCACCAGCCACGGCACCCGCCCGCGCGCCGCCGTCGACTCCAGCAGCGCCGCGGCCGCCCGTTCCAGCCCGAGCCGGTTCGCGAGGCCGGTCAACGGGTCCCGCGCCGCGGCCTCCTGCGCCGCCACCGCGAGGCGTTGCGCCTGAACGGCCACACGCCGCTGTTCCAGCGCCTGGCCGAGGCCCTCCTGCAACGTCTCCCTGGCCGTGCGGGACGCCTGCATGGACCGGCGCAACGCCTCGGCCTCGCCCTGCGCGTCGTCGAGCCCGTGGCAGATGTCCGCGAGCTCCGTGGAGAACCGCAGCAGCAGGGACGTGTCGTTGATGCGTTCGGCGTGGGACACCGCACGGGACGCGAGTGTGCGTGCCTCGTCGAGATCGCCCTGTTCGCGGCGCACGACGGACAGGACCCAGTTGCCGACCGAGATGCCCCACAGGTCCTCGGCGTCGACCGACAGCCGCAGGGTCTCCTCGCCCATCTCCTCGGCCTTGTCCAGCTGGCCGACACCGGCGAGCGACCGCCCGCACGCTCCGAGCAGGGCACGCCGGTGCCCCTCGTCCTTGACGATGCCCAGGCCTTCGTCCAGGTAGGCCAGGGCCTCCTCGAAGATCGCGGGCGCCGCGGCGGGAGGTCCGGAGCAGGCGCGGAAGTTGAGGGAGCCACCGAGGCGTTGCAGGCACTGGGCCAGCACGTCGGTGTTGCCCGCGCGCCGCGCCACCTGGACGGACAGCCGCAGCATGTCCAGGGCGGCGCGGCGGTTGCCGATGCCCTCCATCAGATAACCGAGGGAGCCCATCGTGTGGGCCACGGCCGGGCTGTCCGACCGTTCGGCGTCGAGGTCGGTCCAGCCCTCGGCGGCCAGTTCCAGGGCGAGGGGGATGCGGCCGAGCCGCCACGCCATCACGGCCCGGTTGACCAGCACGGCGGACCGGACCCACCGGTCAGCGCCGGGGGACACCTTCGTGACCACCTCGTCGAAGAGGCTGTTCGCCTCCGGCACGCGGCCAGCGTTGTACAACGCGCGGACTTCGAGGTCCAATCGCGGAATCTGGCCCGCTACCAGCGGATCGCGCTGCTCCACTCGTTCATCGACTCCGTTCCGACTCGCCGAGCGGCCCGCACAGGCTACCGGGTGTGCCGCGCCCCGTACCGATCGTGGTGCAGGACGTCGTCGAGGGGTAGCCGGTTGCGCCATCCGTGACGTTCCAAATCGGGCGCATCGGGCAGCGATCGAACCGGTCCCACGCACAACCACGCCACCGGGCGGACTCTGGCAGGGATGTCCAGCAGGCGGCGCAGCACATCTTCTCGGTAGAAGCTCACCCAGCCGACACCGAGGCCCTCTTCGGTGGCGGCGAGCCACAGATTCTGGATGGCCAGACACACCGAGTACAAGCCCGCGTCCGAAATCGCGTGCCGGCCGAGCACCGCCGGCGAGCCCCGGTCGGGGTCGTAGGTGACCACGATGCCGAGCGACGACTCCATGACGCCCTCGACCTTGATCCGCGCGAACGTCTCCGCGCGCTCCTCGTCGAGCTGCGCCGCGAAGACGCTGCGCTCGGCGTGGACGTGGTCGCGGAACGAGCGCCGGATCGACTCGTCCCGCACGAGCACGAAGTCCCACGGTTGCGACAACCCGACGCTCGGGGCGGCGTGCGCGGCCGTCAGCACGCGGCGGAGGACGTCCTCCGGGATTTCTTCACCGGAGAACTCGGCGCGGGTGTCCCTGCGGCGGTGGACCACGTCGTACAGGCTCATTCGACCGATCGTGCCTCACTCGAAAGCACCAACTTCACGCCTGGGAGGTGGCGCTGATCTCACCTGACGCGATACACCGATCGGATGCGCAGAATGAAGGGTGGTTACGGCTCCGCGCTCGGATTCGGCGGCGGAGTCGGCGTGACCACGTTCACCGGGGCCTGGCCGCTGCCGGCCCTGATGCTCCTCGCCGCGGTCGTGGTCGTCGTTTCGCTCAAGACCACGATCGTCGGAGCCGGACTGGCCGCCGTGCAGTGCTGGGGCCTCTACGCGACCTTCTTGGTGGGTGTTCGTGGCGATCTGACGGTCGACGAACACACGACCTGGGCGCTCGCGTTGCTGGTGCAGCTCGCCGCGCTGGCGTTCCTGGCCAGCGCGGCGATCCGCGTCATCGCCCTTGTGACGGGTACGGCAGCAGGGCCATCTCCCGTGCGTTCTTGATGGCCGTGGCGACCTGGCGCTGCTGCTGCGGCGTCAGGCCGGTCACCCGGCGGGACCGGATCTTGCCCCGGTCCGAGATGAACTTGCGCAGCAGCGTGACGTCCTTCCAGTCGACGACGGCCACGCCCTCCTTCGCGAGCAGGTTGACCCTGCGCTTGAGCGGCTTCCGTTCGCGCATCACCAGCTCGCCTTCGACACGCCGGGCAGTTCGCCGCGGTGGGCCATTTCCCTGAGCCTGACGCGGGACAGGCCGAACTTCCGGTTGTAGGCACGCGGCCGTCCGTCCACGACGTCCCGGTTGCGCAGCCTGGTCGGGGACGCGTCCCGCGGCAGCTTCTGCAGGCCCCGCAACGCTTCCTCGCGCGTTTCCGGGTGCCGCAGCTTCTCCTTGAGCTCGGCCCGCCGCTCCGCGTACCTCGCCACGACCTCGCGGCGCCGTTGATCCGCGGCGATCTTCGACTTCTTCGCCACGTCAGCGCTCCTCTTTGAACTCGACGTGCTTGCGCGCGACCGGGTCGTACTTGCGCAGCACCAGGCGGTCGGGGTCGTTGCGGCGGTTCTTGCGGGTCACGTACGTGTACCCGGTGCCGGCGGTCGACCTCATCTTGATGATCGGCCGGACGTCCGTGCTCTTGGCCATCAGACCTTCACCCCTTGTTGCCTCAACTTCGCCACGGCGGCCTCGATGCCGATCTTGTCCACGGTCTTGATGCCCTTCGCGGACAGCGTGAGCGTCACGAACCTGTTCAGCGACGGCACGAAGTACCGCTTGCGCTGGACGTTCGGGTCCCACCGGCGCCGCGTCTTGCGTTGCGAGTGCGAGACGCGGTTGCCGAAGCCCGGCTCCCGGCCGGTCAGCTGGCAGCGCACGAGTACCTCCAGATTGAAACGACTTTCGTTTTCATCTACGGTACCCCACATGGAAACCGTTGTCGTCATGGTGGCGGGGCTGGTGGACCACGACGTCGCCGTGCGGGTGTGGCGCGACCGGCCCGGTTCGGTGCTCGTGCGGCACGTCGCCGAGGAAACGTGCGTGCGGCGGTGGGTCGACGGCATCGCGACCGACGTCGAACTGCTGCACGGCTGCGTGTCCTGCACGGTGCGCGAAGACCTGCGTGAGCTGCTCGAGAGCCTCGAGGGCCACACGGTCGTGCTGCACCTGGACCCGCTGCTGGAACCCGACGCGGTGCGGCGCAAGCTCGACGTCGACGTCGAGTGCGTGATCACCGTGCTCGACGCGGCCACCTGGCTGGACGACGCCCTCGGCGACGCGTCCATGGTCAGCGACCAGCGGACGGTGGCGCAGGTCGTCGTCGCGCAGGCCGAGGCCGCGGACGTGCTGGTGCTGCAGGGAGAAGCGGACGAACGCACGATCGCCGTGCTCGACCGGCTCGCTCCCGGCGCGCACCGCTGCACGCCGGACACGGTGTGCGTGCGGCGGTCCGCACGGCCGCGACTGGTGCCGTTGACACCGGAGTGCGGTGTCTCGACGGCGGTTTTCACGGCCGACCGGCCGTTCCACCCGGCCCGGTTGAACGACGCGCTCGACTCGTTGCTGGACGGAACGGTCGTGCGCTCGCGCGGCCGGCTCTGGGTCGCCGACGAACCGGACGTGGCGCTGCACCTGGAATCCGCGGGCTGCGGCCTGCACGTCGGCGAGGGCGGGCCGCGCGGCGGCAAGACCACCCAGATCGTGGCGATCACCCTCGGCGAGCCGGACACGATCACGGCGGCGTTCGCCCAGGCTCTGCTCACCGACGACGAACTGTCCTTCGTGGACTCGATCCGAAAGCTGGACGTATGAAGCCAGGAATCCACCCCGACTACCACCCCGTCGTCTTCCAGGACGCGTCCACCGGCAAGACCTTCCTGACCCGGTCGACCGCGACGTCGGCCAAGACGATCGAGTGGGAGGACGGCAACTCCTACCCGTTGCTGGTCGTCGACATCACCGCCGACTCGCACCCGTTCTGGACCGGTACCCAGCGGGTCATGGACACCGCGGGCCGGGTCGAGAAGTTCAACCGCCGCTATGGAAAGCGAGAGCGCTGATGGCCGTTCCCAAGCGCAGGACGTCCCGGTCCAACACGCGCCACCGCCGGTCGCAGTGGAAGGCCGTCGCCCCGGACCTGGTGACCGTGCGGACGCTGGACGGCAAGGAACTCCTCGTGCCTCGCCGGCTCGTGGCGGCCTACCAGCGGGGCCTGATCTAGACCGGGTGCTGGACCGTTCCGTCCGGTGAGTCGCGCCACTGGTCGAAGGGGCGGTCCAGCCTCCACCCGGCACCGTCGTGGTCGATCACGCGGTGCTCGCAGGTGTCCGGATTGGACAGCGACTCGAACAGGTCGATGCTCCAGTCGAAGAACCTGCGGCACAACAACCTCATCGTCAGGCCGTGCGTGACGACCAGCACCGTCTTCGGGTGGTGGTCGTCCTTGTGCATCCGCACGGTCAGGCCGTCGAGGAACGCCGCCACCCGGTCGTCCACGTCCGCGCCCGACTCGCCGTTGGGCAGCCGGAAGAAGAAGTGCCCGAACGCGTGCCGCTGGTGCTTGAGCACCTCCTGCTGCACCGGGTCCTGCAGGTTGCCCCAGTCCTGCTCGCGCACCCGCGGCTCGGTGACGATCCGCTCCGCGTCGAGGCCGAGCAGTTCGAACGTCCGCTTGGTGCGCTTGTACGGCGAGACGTAGGCCGCGACCGGGCCGGCGCCGACGAGCTCCTTGATCGTCGTTCCGGCCGCCCGCGCCTGGTCCTCGCCCACCGCCGTCAGCGGGAGGGCGTGGTCGGGGATGCGGCAGTAGGCGAGCTCGTCGACGTTGCCGAGGCTCTGTCCGTGGCGCAGCAGGATGATCCGCACTCCACCATCGTGCCTCAGCTCGCCGGGTGCTCCGGGCGTTACAGTGCTCGGCGAGTCGAGGAGGATGGTGTCACATGATCAAGTACATCGCGCTGTACCGGCGGCCCGACGACCCCGAGGGCTTCGACCGGAAGTACTTCGAGTCGCACCTGCCGGTCGTGAACTCCGTTCCCGGCCTGGTCCGCGCCGAGGTCGCCAAGGTGCAGCAGGTGTTCCTGGCCGGGTTCCTCGGGGACACCGAGCCGCACCTCATCGCCGAGATGTACTTCACGTCCGAGGAGACCTTCAAGGCTGCCCTGAAGTCCCCGGAGTGGGCCACGTCGGGCGCCAACCTCGCCGAGATCGGCGGCATGGAGCTCGTGGCCATGTTCGCCGCCGAGGTGGTCGAGTCGTGAAGGCCGTCGTCATCGGCGGCGGCACGATGGGCGCGGGCATCGCGCATCTCCTGCTCGCGGGTGGCCACCACGTCTGGCTGGTGGAGGCCGACGCGGAACGGGCGCATGCCGGTTTCCTGGGCGTGAAGTCCTCGCTGCACAAGGCCGAGGCGAAGGGCAAGCTCAACGGTGGTGACGCCGACGAGCTGCTGGAGAACCTGACGGTGGGCGAACCGCCGGCCGACGCCGAACTCGTCGTCGAGGCCGTGCCGGAGAACGTGCCGCTCAAGCAGAAGGTGCTGGGCGACGCGGCGGCGAAGTGCCCGGACGCGGTGCTGACGTCCAACACGTCGTCGCTCTCGATCGCCGACATCGCCGAGGGACTCCCCGGCGAACGCGTGCTGGGCATGCACTTCTTCAACCCGGTTCCCGTGCAGCAGCTCGTCGAGCTCGTGCACCACGACGGCGTCGACCCGGCGAACGTGGCCAAGGTGCGGACCTGGGCTGAAGAACTGGGAAAAACCGTGATCGAAGTGCGTGACTCTCCCGGGTTCGCGACCTCGCGGCTGGGCGTCGCCGTGGGC
Source organism: Lentzea sp. NBRC 102530 (assembly GCF_030269365.1). Taxonomy (GTDB): domain Bacteria; phylum Actinomycetota; class Actinomycetes; order Mycobacteriales; family Pseudonocardiaceae; genus Lentzea. Next base: position 41,807 of record NZ_BSTF01000011.1, on the reverse strand, counting down.
ATGGAAGCGATCCGGATGGTCGAGGAGGGCGTCGCCTCCGCCGCCGACATCGACACCGGCATGAAGCTCGGTTACCGCTGGCCGATGGGCCCGCTGGAGCTCACCGACCTGGTCGGACTCGACGTCCGGCTGGCGATCGCCGAGAACCTGGCGGAGCAGCTCGGGCCCCGGTTCGAGCCGCCTCGGTTGTTGCGCGACAAGGTCGCGCGCAACGAGCTGGGGAAGAAGACGGGCCAGGGCTTCTTTTCCTGGTAGATAGTTGTCCGTGCACATCCGCGAGTACACCGAGGACGACCGCGACGCCGTGTTCCGGCTCCGCAAGGTGGCGTTCAACGCGACCGAACTGCCGGAAAGGCTCGTGCGCGAGGGCACCCGCGGTCTCCTCGCCGAGATCGACGGCCAGGCCGCGGGTGTGCTCGGCATCGGTGCGTTCGCCCAGTTCTACGGCGGCGCCGCGGTCCCCATGGGCGGGATCGGCGGCGTCGCCGTCGATGGCTCGTTCCGCGGCAGGGGAGTCGCGAACGCGTTGCTCGACGCGGCGCTGCACGTCATGCGCGAGCACGGCCAGCCGATCTCCGCGCTCTACCCGACGGTGCCCGCGCTGTACCGGGGCCGCGGCTGGGAGAAGGCCGGGGTCTTCGAGTGGGTCGAGCTGCCGATGGACAGGCTGCTCTCAGTTCCGAAGCCCTCCGAGCTGATAGCTTCGCGCCCGGCGACCGGGAGCGATCTCACCGCGCTGCACGACTGCTATCTCGAAGTGGCCAGGACGATCGACGGCATGGCGGACCGCCGCCCACCGCGCATCGACGTCGAGAAGGTGCTGGAGATGGACCTGGTGACGGTGCTGCCCGGCCCGAACGGCCTGCGCGGGTACCTGACCGCGAAGCGTGAGCCCGGCGGTGACATGGGCCGCCTCAAGGTGTTCGACCTCATCGCCGTCGACGTGGACGCCCAGCTGACCCTCCTCGCCTCGCTCGCGTCGTGGGCGGGCACGCTGGAGGCGATCGACGTGCGGATCACCGACCCGGCCACGGTGAACTTCCTCGGCAGCACCCCGATGCGCCACTCGGTGTGGAGCTCGACGTGGATGCAACGCGTCGTGGACCTGCCCGCCGCCGTGGCCGCCCGCGGTTGGCCACGGCTCGCTGACACCGTGGTGGACCTGGAGGTCGTCGACGCCCACGCGCCGTGGCACGCCGGCCTGCACCGGCTCGTCGTCGAGGACGGCGCGGTGCGCCTCGAACCCGGCGGCACCGGCGCGGTCCGGCTGCACGCCCGCGCCCTGGGGCCGTGGTTCTCCGGCGCGCAGAACACGCATGCGTTGCGGCGCGCGGGTTTGCTGGAGGGCGACCCGGCCGACGCGGTGGTGCTCGACCAGCTCACCGGCACGTCCGGTGGTCCCCGGCTCGCGGACTTCTTCTGATGGCCGACGTCTACCACGAGGTCATGCGGACGATCTGGGACCACAACCTCCACTTCGGCCTGTGGACGTCCGAAGAGGACGACTCCTCCAACCGCATCGCCGCCGAACGCATGACGGCGCTGCACATCGACAAGCTCGGCGCGTGGCACGGCTCGCGCGTGCTGGACCTGGGCCGGCGCGTCGGCACGTCCGCGTTCCGGCTGGCCGAGGCCTCGCACGCGGACATCGTGTCGGTGTCGCCGTTCGCCGAGCACGTTTCGGCGGCCAACTCGCGGGCCGAAGCGTTGTTCGTGGACGAGCAGGTGCGGTTCGTGCACGCCGACCCGCACGCGATGCCGTTCCCGGACGACGCGTTCGACGCGGCGTGGGCCTTGGAGACGTTGCCGCACTTGGGGGACCGCGTCGGCGTGTTGCGCGAGTTCGCCCGTGTCGTGAAGCCGTCCGGTCTGGTGGTGGTGTCGGACTTCGTGCAGCGCAGACCGGTTCCGGACGGCCTGATCGACGACATCCAGTCCATTTTGACCACGTACGACATCGACGAGCTGCCGACGTTCGCCGGATATCCGAAGCTGTTGGCGGCGGCCGGTTTGCAGGTGGTCGAGCTGCTGGACCTGAGCAACGAGACGCGCAGGACCGTGCCGCGGATGCAGGAGGGCGCACGCAGGCATTACGACGCTCTCGTTGCGGCGCACGGAGAAGAAGCACGACGCTATTTGGACGAGATCCTGTCGCCGCTCGCCATCCAACCGTCACTGGGGTATTTGCTGGCGGTTGCACGCGTGTGAACAATGGCCTTGTGGCGGGGGACCAGGACGAGGTCAGGCATGCCTACGGCGACAACATGGGTTGGCGCCTGAAGGGCTATGCCAGGCACCTCAGTGGCGCCCCCGTCAGCGTGCGGGAGATCTCGCGCACCGAGTTCCTGATGATCAGGCCGTTCTTCGACGCCGAGGACAACCCCTGGCTCGTCGACCTGAACGAGGTGCTGCCGGCGATCCGGCCGTGCGTCGAGCACGTGCTCGGCCCGCTGAACCCCGACGAGGACTACTACGTCACCGGCCACCCGCTGGACTGGGACAAGGACCCGGTGCAGGTGGCGCGGGACCTGCTCGACACGTACTACCCGCTGGCGACGGCGGCGTTCCTCGGCGGCAGCGTGGCGGCCGGCACCTACACGGCCAACTCCGACCTCGACATGATCGTCATCGTGCGCGACCTGCCCGGCGCGTTCCGCGAGACGCTGCGGCACCGGGGCTGGCCGGTCGAGCTGTTCTGTCACACGATCGAGTCGTTCTGGGACTTCGTGGCCCGCGACGCCGAGGGCCGCCGGCCGCCGTTGCTGAACATGTGCGCCGACGGGTTCCTCATGCTCGACTCCGACGGCACCGGGCAGCGCATGCGGGCAGAGGCGCGGTCGTTGCTCGACGCCGGACCGGCGCCCGCGAGCGCGTCCGAACTGGAGGACCGCCGGTACGGCGCCACCGACCTGCTCGAGGACCTCATCGGGGCGCGGGACGAGGACGAACGGCTGTTCGTCGCTGCCCAGCTGCTGACCCGCGCGGGCGAGCTGGCGCTGGTCGTGCGGAACCGGTGGCTCGGGCACGGCAAGTGGCTGCTGCGGCGGTTGCGGGACGCGGGGGAGGACGAGCTCGTGGACTCCTACCGGGAGTTGGTGCGCGGGTCCGGTGCCGACCGGTTCATCGCGGCCGTGGAGGGGATCCTCATGGCCGCGGGCGGGCGGATGGAAGCCGGTTACCGCCGGGAAGCGCTGCCCAAGTAAGGCACTATTCTCTCCGTTCGTGCTGCTCATCGTCCTGGAGCTGATCGGTATCGCGGTCTTCGCCGCCTCCGGAGCGGTCGCCGCGGTGCGGGCCCGCCTGGACGTGTTCGGCGTGATCATCCTGGCGCTCACCACGGCGTTGGGCGGCGGCATCATCCGCGACGTGCTGCTCGGCGTGCACCCGCCGACATCGCTGCGGAACTGGCCGTACCTGCTGGTCGCCGGCGGCACGGGCCTGATCGTCTTCTGGTTCCACCCGCAGGTCGCCAAGCTCCGCCGCTCCGTGCTGCTGCTCGACGCCGTGGGGCTCGGTCTGTTCGTGACGTCCGGAACGTCAACTGCCCTCACACTTGGCGCGACTCCTTACGCGGCGTGCCTGATCGGTATGACGACCGGAATCGGCGGTGGCGCGCTGCGTGACCTTCTTCTTCGGGAGATCCCGTTGGTCCTGCGGAGAGAGATCTACGCCGTGGCCGCGCTGTCCGGTGCGGTCATCGTCGCTGCTGGTGAATGGGCCGGATTCCCGAAAGGCCTGGTCGCGCTGATCGGTGCGTCAACAATCATCACCATCAGGCTGATCGCGCTCTGGCGGAAGTGGAACGCACCGGTCGCGCGTGGCTTGGAAGGTTAACGCCGAACTCACACCCGCTGTTGAGGCCCTTCTCAGGCACTTCTCAGATGCCTCGGCAAGACTGCCCTCATGCGCATCCTCGTTGTCGATGACGATCGGGCGGTCAGGGAGTCACTCCGCCGCTCGCTCCAGTTCAACGGCTACCAGGTCGAGACTGCCGGAGACGGCATGCAGGCCCTGGAGTCGGTGACCGCCGCCAGGCCGGACGCGATGGTGCTCGACGTGATGATGCCCCGCCTCGACGGCCTCGAGGTGTGCCGCAGGCTGCGCAGCACCGGTGACGACCTGCCCATCCTCGTGCTGACCGCGCGGGACGCCGTGAGCGACCGGGTGTCCGGTCTGGACGCCGGCGCCGACGACTACCTGCCCAAGCCGTTCGCTCTGGAGGAGTTGCTGGCCCGGTTGCGCGCGTTGCTGCGCAGGGCCGCGCACGACGACGACGCGGCCCAGCAGTCCGCGGCCGCGCTGAAGTTCGCCGACCTGGAGCTGGACCCGTCCACCCGCGACGTCCGCCGCGGCGAGCGTCCGATCAGCCTCACCCGCACCGAGTTCGCGCTGCTCGAGCTCCTGCTGGCGCACCCGCGCCAGGTGCTCACCCGCAGCCGCATCCTGGAGGACGTGTGGGGATACGACTTCCCGACCTCGGGCAACGCTCTCGAGGTCTACGTGGGCTACCTGCGCCGCAAGACGGAGCTGGAGGGCGAGCCGAGGCTGATCCACACGGTGCGCGGGGTGGGCTACGTCCTGCGGGAGACCCCTCCGTGATCGAACCGCAGGGGCGCCTGCAGAGGGCGTCGCTGCGGGCCCGGGTCACCTGGCTCGCGGCGTTCTGCGTCGCCGGCGCCGTCGCGTTGGTGTCCCTCGGCGCGTACGTCGTGGTGCGCAAGAGCACGTACGACGCGCTGGACGACGGTCTGCGCCAGCGCGCCGCCACGGTCGCCAACGGCAAGAAGGTCAACGACCCGAACGAGCTCATCAACTACCCGGCCGCGTTCCTCGCGGCCGGCGACGTGAAGATGGGCGTGCTGATGGCGGACTCCGGCAAGCTCTCGTACCCGAAGGAGTCCGAGCCGCCGCCGACGGTCCAGGAGGCCTGGGACGTCGCGGACGGCGACCGTCTCGAGTTCATCTGGACCGACCACAAGACCGAGTCGCGCGTCATCGCCGTGCCGTACCAGTCGGGTCAGGCGATCATCATCGCCCAGTCGATGGTGCCGCAGCGGACGACGCTGGCGCAGCTCAGCGTGGTGTTGTTGCTGATCGGCGGCGCGGGCGTGCTGCTCGCGGCCATCGCGGGCACGGCCGTGGCGAGGACGAGCCTGAGACCCGTCCAGCGCCTCACCGAAGCCACCGAGCGCGTCGCCAACACCGGCGACCTGACGCCGATCCCGGTGTCGGGCGACGACGAGCTGGCGCGGTTGACGCACAGCTTCAACGCGATGCTGGGCGCCGTCGCCGAGTCGCAGGAACGGCAACGCCGGCTGGTCGCCGACGCGGGCCACGAGCTGCGCACGCCGTTGACGTCCATGCGCACCAACCTCGAACTGCTGCTCGCCTCGGAACGCCCCGGCTCCCCGACGTTGTCGCAGGAGGACAAATCGGAGATCCAGGCCGACGTGCGCGCCCAGATCGACGAACTGACCACGCTGATCGGTGACCTGGTCGAACTCGCCCGTGAGGACGCCCCGCAGGTCGTGCACGAGCCGGTCGACCTCGTCGAGGTGGTAGAACGGTCCCTGGACCGCGCGCGCCGCCGCGCCTCGAACACCGTGACGTTCGACGTGCAGCTGCAACCGTGGACACTTCTGGGTGATTCCAGTGCCCTGGAGCGCGCCGTGCTGAACCTCCTCGACAACGCGGTGAAGTTCAGCCCGTCGGGCTCGGCGGTGCGCCTGACCCTTCGGCAGATGGGTGACGGCAGCGCCATCGTGGAGGTCGCGGACGCGGGCCCCGGCATCGCGGACGCCGATCTACCTCACGTTTTCGAGCGGTTCTACCGTTCGTCCGAGGCGCGGACCCTGCCGGGTTCCGGACTCGGACTCGCCATCGTCAAGCAGGTGGCACAACGGCACGGCGGCACGGCCACGGCGGGCAGAGCCCCCGAGGGCGGGGCCCTGTTCACGTTGCGCCTACCCGGACGTCCGTAAGGTGGGGCGTGTGAGTCATCGCGTGAACGACGATTCGTCGACCTGGGAGACCACCCCTCCCTCCGGAGACGGCCCCGCCGAGCCCACGTCACGCTTCTCGACGTCCGCTTCGCGCGCTTCGTCGTACGAGGACCGTTCGTCGCGTTCCTCCGCCTACGAGGAAGAAGCCCCGGAACCCCGGTTCCGCAAAAAGAAGAAGAAGCAGCCGTTCTGGAAGGAACTGCTGGTCATCTTCAGCGTGGCGCTGCTGCTGACCGTCGTCATCCAGACGTTCGTCGCGCGCGTCTTCGTCATCCCGTCCGCCTCCATGGAGACGACGCTGCACGGGTGCACCGGGTGCGTGAACGACAAGGTGCTGGTCGAGAAGATCACGTACCTGTTCAACGACCCACGGCCCGGTGACGTGATCGTGTTCCGCGGTCCGCCGAACTGGACCGGGGGCCAGGAGCCGCCCAACTTCGTCGTCGGGACGCTGCAGGACCTCGGGTCGATGGTGAACCTGTCGGAGCCTTCCGGGACCGACTTCATCAAGCGCGTGATCGCGGTGGGTGGGCAGACCGTGGAGTGCTGTGACGACCAGGGCCGGGTGATGGTCGACGGGAAGCCGTTGGACGAGCCCTACCTGAACTTCGGTGGTGGTCCCCGGCAGCAGGAAGCGTTCGAGAAGGTCACCGTGCCCGCGGGCAAGTTGTGGGTGATGGGTGACAACCGGAACAACTCGTCGGACTCGCGCAAGCACGGGGATCCGACTCCGGCCGATGGTGCGATCCCGATTTCGAACGTGGTCGGCAAGGCTCGGGTGATCGTGATCCCGGTCGGCCGGTGGGGGACGATCTCGGACTACAACCCGCAGACCGGCGGGAAGTAGCCAAGAAGCAGACACGAAGGGCGCAGGACCTGGCGGTCCTGCGCCCTTCGTGTTGTCACGTCACCTTGGGCGGGTGGTTGCGTTGGGGAGCAAAGACTTGAGACGAGCCGGGTCAATTCATCGCCGCTTCGCGACGACAGAGATCGGGGCTTGACTTCGGGGCCCTTGCGAGGCGCTGGTCGACCGGAAAGGCCGGGCTGAAAAGCGCCCGGCCGATCCGCGAGGGGTAGCACCTCGCACCCGAAGTCAAGCCCCGATCCCAAGCGTGCGTGGCTGGGTTTGTGCTGGCACGTCACCACACCGCTGGTTCGATGTGCGGTGCTCGTTCGGGCTCGCCTTCGGCTTCGCGTGGGTCTGGCTTGCTGGTCAGCCCTTGGTGGAGCCGAGGGTCAGGCCGCCCACGAACTGCCGTTGCAGCACGAAGAACACCACCAGCGTCGGCAGCGCGACCAGGAGAGAGCCCGCTGCGATCAGGTTGTTGTCGGTGAAGAACGTGCCCTTGAGGTTTTGGAGTGCGGAGGTGACCGGCATCTTGTCGCCGTCCTGGATCAGCACCAGCGCCCAGAGGAAGTCGTTGTAGATCCAGGTGAACTCCAGGGTCGCCAGGGCGGCCAGCACCGGACGGCACAGCGGCAGCGTCAGCTGCCAGTACTGCCGGAACACCGACGCCCCGTCCACCCGGGCCGCCTCGGTGAGTTCGTACGGGATGGTCTTCATGTAGTTCGACAGCACGAACGTGCAGAAGCCCATCTGGAACGCGATGTGGATCAGGATCACGCCGAGCTGCGAGTCGATCAGCGAGCCGCTCTCGGAGACCCATTCCGGCACCACGATCAACCGGTAGAGGCGCCAGAGCGGCGTCACGATCACCTGTTGCGGCAGCAGGTTTCCGGCGGTGAACAGCATCAGCAGCGCGATGTTGAACTTGAAGCTGAACCGCGAGACGCCGAACGCCACCATCGAGCTCAGCAGCAGGGTGACGACGAGCGCGGGGATCGTGATGAGCAGCGTGTTCCAGTAGAAGTGCGGCAGGTCGCCGATCTCCCACGCCTTGGCGAAGTTCTCGAACGTCAGCGACTTGGCGATCGAGAAGTAGCCGTTGACCGACGTGTCCTCGTAGGTGCGCAGTGACGCGTAGACGGCCCACAGCAAGGGGGCCAGCGTCATCAGGCACGTAAGGACCAGGAACACGTGCAGGGCGATCCGGGCAGGCGTCACCGTGCGCTTGCGGGCTGGTGCTGGGCGTTCCAAGGTGGCCGTCACGTCCGGTTCTCCTTGCTGAACACCTGGTACAGGTACGTGATGATGAAGCCGAGCGAGATCGTCAGCAGGACCACGGCGACCGCGGAGCCGCGGCCGATGCGGGAGGCCTCGCCGATGATGTTGTCGGTCACCAGGACGGACAGCAGTTCCAGGCCGTTGCGGCCCTTGTTGATGACGTAGACGATGTCGAACGCGCGCAGCGCCTCGATGACCGTCACGACGAGGACGACGATGTTGACGGGCTTCATCACCGGGAACGTGACGCGGAAGAACGTCTGCGCCGAGGAGGCGCCGTCCAGGGCCGCTGCTTCCTTCAGGGCCGGGTCGACGGACTTCAGGCCCGCCAAGTACAGCAGCATGATGTAGCCGGTGTGCCGCCACGCGGCGGCCACCAGGACCGCGTACAGGTTGATGTCCGAGTCGCCGATCCAGTCGACCGGGTTGGCGCTCAGGCCCAGCAACGAGTTCAGCAGGCCGCCGTCCGGGGTGTAGATCAGCTGCCAGATGAAGCCGACCAGGGCCAGCGACAGCACCATCGGCAGGTACAGCGCGCTCTGGTAGATGCGGCTGAACCGGAGTTCGCGGTCCAGCAGCACGGCCAGCAGCAGGCCCGCCGAGGTCGGGACGACCAGCAGGAAGACCAGCCAGATCAGGTTGTGCTGCACCGCGGGCCAGAAGCGCGGGTACTCGGTGAAGATCTCCACGTAGTTGCCGACACCGATCCACTCGATGTCCTCGAAGCCGCCGATGCCGTTCCACTCGCTGAACGACAACGCGACCGAGCCCAGCGTCGGGATCCACACGAACAGCAGGTGCACGATCGTGGGGATGCCGAGCATGAGCGCCAGCACCAGTTTGTCCGTGCCGGCGAGGGCCGTGGCACGCTTTCCACGCCGACGAGGCGGCGGCCCGGAGGGGGCCACCGCCTTCGGCTTCTCCTGCACCGCGGTCACTTGAAGATGTTCTTCGCCTGGTCAGCCATGCCCTTGAGCACGGAGTCGACGCTGTTCGGGTCCTTGATGAACGCGATCAGGCCGTTGGTGGCCGCCTCGCTCGCGAAGCCGGGGTCGGTGTCGCGGTCCAGGAACTGCGTGATGTGCTTGGCGTTCTTGATGGTGTCCGCCACCTTCTTCTGCAGCGGGCTGTAGCTCGCCTGGTCCGCCTTCTGGTTGGTCGCGACCGCGGTCGGGTCGGCCTTCAGGTAGGCGAGCTGCGGCTCGGCCGAGGACAGGTACTCCAGCAGCTTCAGGCCACCGTCCGAATTGGACGGCTTCTTCGCCATCATGTAGCCGTCGATCGGTGCCTCGACGGTGTCGGTGCCGTGCTCCGGGTTGATCTCCGGGAACGGGAAGAAGTCGAGGTCGTCCTTGTCGGCGTCCGGGAACTGCTGGCCGACGAACGCGCCGAGCAGGTACATGCCGGACTTCTTCTGCTGCAACGTCTGCGCGGCTTCCTGCCACTCGCGGCCCAGCGCGTTCTCCTGGTGGAACGGCAGCAGCCGCTTCCAGGTGTCGAACACGTCCTTGACCCGCTTGTCCTGCCAGTCCTCCTTGCCGGCCAGCAGGTCGACGTGGAACTGGTAGCCGTTGACGCGGAAGTTGAGCTGGTCGAACGTGCCCATGGCGGGCCAGCCCTGCTTCTGCGCGAAGGCGATCGGGATGAGGCCGTCGGCCTTCATCTTCGTCGAGAGCGCCACGAGTTCGTCGAGCGTCTTCGGCACCGCGTAACCGCGTTCCTGCCAGAGGCTCTTGCGGTAGAACATGCCCCACGCGTACTGCGTGAACGGCACGAAGTACTGCTTGCCGTCGGTGCCGGTGGAGGCCTGCTTGAGGGCGTCGGAGTAGTTGCCGCCGACCTTGCCCCACAGGTCGCTGAGGTCGCTCGTGAGGCCCTTGTCCGCGAAGAAGCGCATGCGGTAGCCGGCGAACCACGCGAGCACGTCGTCCGGCTTGCCCTGCAGGTAGTTGTTGATCTGCTCCTGGTACTGCTCGTGCTGCTTCGTGTTGATCGTGACGGACAGGCCGCCCGACTGGGCCTCGAAAGCCTTCACCGCGGCCGTGATCGCGTCCTTCGGCACCTGGTCGGACAGGTTGTTGCCGAAGGTGACGACCTTCGAGTCACCGCCCGAGCTCGCGCCGCCGCCGCACGCCGACAGAAGACCGCTGGTAGCGGCGACGCCGGCACCGGCCAGCATGACTCGCAGCATGGTGCGCCGACCGAAGTGCGGTAACGGAGTGGAACCAGGCGTGTGCAGAACCATCATCGCTCCTACGGGTGACACTCGCTCGTGCGAACCGAACAGGACTCAAACAAAGTTGCGCACAATGTGGTCCCAGGCACACATCCTGTCAAGTGTCGTTACGGAGCTGTTAAACCAGTGCGTAGCACCGTTCTGGGCGGTTCCCGGTACTCGTACCGGGAACTTTATGAACAGACCTCAACGCAGAGTTATGTTTGCTTGTGTTGACGTTGGGGGTTGTTGTCGGCCACGCTTGCGGCCGTGACGACATGGCCAACGGACCTGCCCGGGCTCGGCTGGGGGGCCGACTACAACCCCGAGCAGTGGCCCGAACACGTCTGGGCCGAGGACGTCGAGCTCATGCGGCGGGCCGGCGTCACCATGGTCAGCCTGGGCATCTTCAGCTGGGCCAAGATCGAGGTGAGCAAGGGCGAGTACCGGTTCGACTGGCTCGACCGCGTGATGGACCTGCTGCACGAGGGCGGCATCCGGGTCGACCTCGCGACCGCCACCGCCGCGCCCCCGCCGTGGCTCACGACCGAGTACCCCGAGATGCTGCCCGTCCGCGCGGACGGCGTGCGGCTCTCGCACGGTTCACGGCAGGCGTACTGCCCGACGTCGCCGATCTACCGCGACCGGGCGACGGCGCTCGCCGCCGAGATGGCCGCGCACTACCGGGACCACCCCGCGCTGGCCGCGTGGCACGTCGGCAACGAGTACGCGTGCCACGTGAAGCGCTGCTACTGCGACACGTGCGCGGCCTCGTTCCGCGAGTGGCTGGCGGCCCGGTACACGCTCGACCAGCTCAACGACGCGTGGTCCACGGCGTTCTGGAGCCAGGGCTACACCGACTTCGCGCAGGTCCTGCCGCCGCGCGTGACGCCGACGTTCTCCAACCCGGCGCACGTGCTGGACTACGACAGGTTCTCCGACGACGCGATCCTGGAGCTGTACAAGGCCGAGCGGGACGCGCTGCGGCTGATCACACCGGACGTGCCGATCACCACGAACTTCATGGTCAACTGGACGTTCGGCGACCTCGACTACTGGAAGTGGGCGCGCGAGGTCGACTTCGTCTCCAACGACCACTACACGCAGGCCCAGTCACCGGACCGGCACGTCGAACTCGCCATGTCCGCCGACCTCGTGCGCGGCCTCGCGGGCGGCAAGCCGTGGCTGCTCATGGAGAACTCGACCTCGGCGGTGAACTGGCAGCGGCGCAACATCGCCAAGACGGCGGGCGAGCAGCGCAGGCACTCGTTCCAGAACGTCGCGCGCGGCGCGGACGGCACGTTGTTCTTCCAGTGGCGGCAGTCGCGCGGCGGCAGCGAGCGCTACCACTCGGCGATGGTGCCGCACGCCGGCACGGACACCAAGGTGTACCGGGAGGTCTGCGAGGTCGGCGCCGAGTACGCGAAGCTCGCCGACGTCGTCGGTTCCACTGTGGACGCTCAGGTCGCGGTCCTGTTCGACTTCCAGTCCGGCTGGGCGCTGCGCCAAGACGCCCACCCGACGCAGGACTTCGACTACTGGCAGCACGTCCTCGGGTACTACAAGGCGCTGTGGGACCTCGGCGTCACCGTCGACTTCGTGGCACCCGGCACGAACCTCTCGAAGTACGCCCTCGTGGTCGTGCCCGCGTTCTATGCGGTGTCCGACGCGCACGCGGCCGTCGTCGCGGACTACGTGGCGGGCGGCGGGCACGTCGTCGTCACGTACCTGTCCGGCGTCACCGACCAGTACACGCGGGTACGACTCGGCGGGTACCCCGGCGCGTTCCGGGACGTCCTCGGCGTGTGGTCGGAGGAGTTCCACCCGCTGAAGGAGGGCGAGACGGTCTCGTTGAGCGACGGCTCGACCGCCTCGTTGTGGACGGAGCACCTGCACACCCGCACCGCCGACGTCGTTGTCTCCTATGCGGACGGGCCGTTGCCCGGTGTGGCGGCGGTGACACGCAACGCGTTCGGCAACGGCACCGCCTGGTACGTGGCCTGCGATCTCGACGGGGCAGGTCTCGGCCGAACGGTGGAAAACGCGCTTTCCGGTGCGGGCGTTGCGGTGTCGCGTTCGCCGATCGAGCTCGTGCGGCGCAGGGGAGACGTATCGTTTCTCTTCGCCGTGAACCACACGGACGCCGACGCGGAGATCGAAGCGACCGGCGTCGACGTGTTGTCCGGCACGCAGGTCTCCGGACGCCTCACCGTGCGAGCCGGGGACGTCGTAGTCCTCAGGGAAGAGGTGTGAGGTGCTGGCACGTCAACGGCAAGCCGTGATCATCGAAGAGGTCCGCCGCACCGGGGCGGTGCGCGTCAGCGACCTCGTCGTGCGGCTCGGCGTCTCGGACATGACCGTGCGCCGCGACCTCGACGTGCTCGCCGCGCGCGGCCTGGTGGAGAAGGTCTACGGCGGCGCCACGTCCGTCGTCGGCCGCTCCACCGACGAGCCCGGGTTCGAGGCCAAGTCGGTCCGCCAGCTGCCGGAGAAGGAGGCGATCGCGGCCGCCGCCGCGGGCCTCGTGCGTCCCGGCACCGCCATCGGTCTGTCCGCGGGCACCACGACGTGGACGCTCGCCCGGTTCCTCGACGACATCCCGGACCTCACGGTCGTCACGAACTCCATCCGCGTCGCCGACGTGTTGCAGCAGAGCGGGCGCACGGACCGCACGGTCGTGCTGACCGGTGGCGTGCGCACGCCGTCCGACGCGCTGGTGGGCCCCGTGGCCGTGCAGGCGTTGCGGTCGCTGCACCTCGACGTGGTGTTCCTGGGCGTGCACGGCATGGCCGAGCGCTCCGGCTTCACCACCCCGAACCTCAACGAGAGCGAGACGGACCGCGCGCTCGTCGACGCCGCCGGGCGCGTCGTCGTGGTGGCGGACCACGAGAAGTGGGGCACCGTGGGCATTTCCACGATCGCCGACCTCGACGAGGCGCACGTCCTGGTGACGGACGAGGGTTTGCCGGACGACGCACGGGCGATCCTCTCCGAGCAGGTCGGCGAGTTGGTGTTGGCTCATGTACCGGGAAGTGGCGAGGAGTTGGCGTGAGGCGTACCGCGGGCAAACTGGCGGACGGCCGGGAGATCATCTACTTCGACGACAGCGCTGAGGCGCCACCGAGAGTCGCGGTGGACACCCGGGACCTTCCCGAGACCCAGCCGATGTCCGAAGCACGGCTGGACCCGTTGACCCGCGAGTGGGTCGTCATGGCGGCCCACCGCCAGACGCGCACCTACAAGCCACCGGCGGACCTCTGCCCGTTGTGCCCGTCGACGCCCGGTCGTCCCACGGAGATCCCCGAGGCCGACTACGACGTCGTGGTGTTCGAGAACCGCTTCCCGTCGCTGGCGCAGAACGTGCCCGACGTGCCGTCCACTGTGGACGGCGAGTCGGTGTTCCCGCGCGCGCCGGGGCGTGGTCGTTGCGAGGTCGTGTGCTTCACCTCCGACCACAACAAGTCCTTCGGTGAGCTGTCCCAGGAGCGCGTGCGCACCGTGGTGGACGCGTGGGCGGATCGCGTTGCCTTCTTGTCAACGTTGCCAGGGGTCGAACAGGTCTTCCCGTTCGAGAACCGCGGCGAAGAGATCGGTGTGACCCTGTCGCACCCGCACGGCCAGATCTACGCCTACCCGTTCGTGACGCCGCGGACCGAGCGCATGCTCTCCGCGGCCCTCGACTACCACGCCGAGCACGGTCGGCCGTTGTTCGGCGACGTGCTGGAGGCCGAGCTCCGCGCGGGCGCGCGCGTGGTGGAGACGTCCGAGCACTGGGTCGCGTTCGTGCCCGCCGCCGCCCGCTGGCCCGTCGAGGTCGTGCTGGCACCGCGCCGGCAGGTGCCCGACATCGCCGCTTTGTCCTCTGTGGAGCGTGACGACTTCGCGTCGCTCTACCTGCAGGTGCTGCACCGCCTGGACGCGCTCTACGACCGGCCGTTGCCCTACATCGCCGCGTGGCACCAGGCGCCGGTGAACGCCGGGCGCGAGGAGATGTGGCTCCACCTGCAGGTCTTCTCGGTGCTGAGGACGAAGGACAAGCTCAAGTACCTCGCCGGGTCCGAGTCGGGCGAGGCCGTCTGGATCAACGACGTGACGCCGGAGCAGATCGCCGAGCGCCTCCGGGGAACACACAAGTAGCTCCCAGGCTGGTTTAAGGGTTCTCTCAGGACGGGCCGCGAGACTATGGCCATGACCGAGAGCAACAAGCCCGCGCCACAGCCGGAAGACGCCAACTCCGTGCCGACGAGCGCCGGTCAGACAGACTCCGGTGCGCGGGAGCAGGGCCCGTCGCAGCCGGAACCCGGCCAGCCGGATCCTTTGCAGGGGGGATCCGGCCAGGCTGGGGCACCTTCCGCACCAGCAGCGCAGCAGGCGGCGGCTCCGGCCGCGCCGGCGGGGCTGGGCGACGTTCCCGCCTCCTTCACTTCGGCTCAGCCGCAGGTGCCCTCACCTGACGCGGGCCAGACGCAGCTCGGCGGGTCCGGACCCGGCCGGCAGCACTCCTCACCCTCCGGGTCCGGCCAACCTCACCCGCTCGGCCTCGGCGCCACGACCGCGCAGTTCGGCGCGGAGCCGGGACCGCACTCCGGTCCGTTCGCGCAGCAGCACGCGGGACCGCACTCCGGGTCGTTCGAGCAGCCCAACCCGTTCGCCGCGCCCGGTCAGCAGGGCACCCAGACGGGGCAGTACTACCTCCCGCCCGGCCAGCTGCCGCCCGCGCCCGCACGTCCCAAGGGCCGCGGCAAGGTCGTGGCCGGTGTGGCGGCCCTCGTGCTGCTCGTCGGAGGCCTCTCCGGCGGCATCGGCGGCTACCTGGGCTACAACTTCGCGAACGAGTCGTCGTCGGTGAGCTCGCTCGACTCGCCGCGCCCCGCCTCGCAGACGTCCAACGCTCCCGCGGGCTCGGTCGAGGAGGTGGCGAACAAGCTGCTGCCGTCCGTCGTGCAGATCCGCGTCACCACGCGCTCCGGCGCCGGCGAGGGCTCCGGCTTCATCATCTCCAGCAACGGCCAGATCGTGACGAACAACCACGTCATCGAGGGTGCCGCGACCGGCGGCGACATCAAGGTCGTCTTCCAGGACGGCAAGACCGTCTCCGGCAAGATCCTGGGCCGCGACCCGAGCTCCGACATCGCCGTCATCCAGGCCGACGGCGTCTCCGGCCTCCCGGTCGTGGACCTCGGCAACTCCGGTGACATGAAGATCGGCCAGAACGTCGTCGCGGTCGGTTCGCCGTTCGACCTGGCCGGCACCGTCACCTCCGGCATCGTCAGCTCGCTCGACCGCCCGGTCTCCGCCGGCGGCGACCGCAACTCGCAGGCCACCGTCCTCAACGCCATCCAGACCGACGCCGCGATCAACCCCGGCAACTCGGGCGGGCCGCTGGTGAACATGAAGGGCCAGGTCATCGGCATCAACTCGGCGATCTACAGCCCGAGCCAGGGACAGGGCCAGGCCGGTTCCGTCGGCATCGGCTTCGCGATCCCGATGGACCAGGCGCGCCGCACGATCGACGAGATCGTGAAGACCGGCAAGCCGAAGCAGACCGTGCTCGGCGTGAAGGTCGAGAACACCGAGCAGGGCGCGCGCATCTCGGAGATCACCTCCGGTGGCGCGGCCGAGAAGGCCGGTCTGAAGGCCGGTGACGTGATCACCAAGTTCGGTGACCGCCGCATCGACGAGTCGGACACGCTGGTGGCCGCCGTCCGGTCCAAGGCACCCGGCGACAAGGTCACGATCACGCTGTCCGACAACAAGACCGTGGAAGCCACCCTCGACGGTGTCGAGGTGGGATAGGTCGGGGGAACGCCTCGTCTCGGACAACCGCCGCCCGTCCGAGCCGAGGCGTTGCGACCCCAGCTGAGGCCCGGACCTGTGCGCACCTGCCCCGCACACAGGCCCGGGCCTCTTCTCACGTCCTCGCGGCCGGTCACGCGCAGGCCGCGCTGCCCCACTCGACGTAGGAGCCGTCGCCCTGCCTGAGCATCACGCGGGCGCAGATCTTGAGGCTGTCATCCGCGTACACCTTGTCGGCCATCTTGTTCCAGCTGTCGACGCAGAGGTACTGGTCGCCGAGGACGATGCGGTTGGGGAAAGACCGTTCGCGCCACCACTCCCAGCGCCCCACCACGCACTGACCGGTCGGGGTGGTGATCATCTTTCCGCTGAGCTGGCCGTCGTCGCAGTACGAGGTCTGCCATTTGTTGCCGGAGGTGGCACGACGCGGGAAACACGCCTGCGCCGACATTTCACCGGATTGCTGAATCGCCGCACCGGACGGGGTGGCAGGGGCCGGTTCGGCGCCCGCCGGGCTCGCGCCCATGAAGGCGAACGCGACAAAAGCGCACGCCACGGCTAGTTTCGTCTTCACTATGAATCCCCCAGGACACTTTTTTACTTCAGTTCGTTTCAATTCTCGCCGAGGAGATGCGTCCTTCTGTGGAAGTCATCCTCCAAGCGAGAACGGCTTCGACCGTAGCCCTGTGCGCCAGGGCTCGAAGATGCATTGGGAACAAATTGATGTTTTAACTGTTGCCAGTTGATTACGGATCTGAGCCGCCCGTCGCGCGAGGCTTATCGTGGCGACGTGGAACAGGTTCTGGTCGTCGACGACGACACGACGGTGCGCGACGTGGTGCGCCGCTACCTCGAGCACGCCGGCTACGCGGTCGAGCTCGCCGGTGACGGGGAGCAGGCGTTGCGGCTGCTGGCCGCGAAGGAGCCGGACATCGTGGTGCTGGACCTGATGCTCCCCGGCATGGACGGCCTCGAGGTGTGCAGGAGGATCCGGGAGCGCGGCAGCACGCCCGTGGTGATGCTGACGGCCCTGGGCGAGGAGGAAGACCGGATCGCCGGGCTGCAGATCGGCGCGGACGACTACGTCACGAAGCCCTTCAGCCCGCGTGAGCTGGCGTTGCGCGTCTCGTCCGTGCTGCGGCGGGCGCACCGCGCGTTCGAGCCCAGGGTGGTGCGGGACGGGAACCTCGTGCTGGACGTGGCCGCGCACACCGCGACGCTGGACGGGCGGCCGTTGCAGCTGACGACCCGCGAGTTCGATCTCCTGGCGTTCTTCATCGGCAACGCCGGCAAGGCCTTCGGCCGGTCCGAGCTGCTGGAACGGGTGTGGGGCTGGCAGTTCGGCGACCAGTCGACCGTCACCGTTCACGTGCGACGGTTGCGGGAGAAGATCGAGGAGGACCCCGCGAAGCCCCGGCGGCTGAGCACCGTGTGGGGCGTCGGCTACAGGTACGACCCGTGTTCGACCGACTGAGCCGCGTCTCGCTGACCACCGTGATGACCGTGATGGTCATCGTGCCGGTGGTGGCCACCATCGCCGGAGTGGTCGTGGTCAGCGGGTTCATGTTCACGCCGATGCTCGGCGCGGCCCTGATGGTGTGCACGGTCGTCGCCGTCGTCGCGGTGCCGTTCTCGATCATGCTGGGCCGTGCCATCGCGCGGCGGACGATGTGGGAGCGCGAGGCGGAGGCGGCCCGGCGGCAGCTCGTCGCGTGGATCTCGCACGACCTGCGCACGCCGCTGGCGGGGATCCGCGCGATGACCGAGGCGCTGGAGGACGGCGTCGTCTCGGAACCGGGCGAGGTCGCCGTCTACGCGAAGCAGATCGCGCTGGAAGCCGATCACCTCGCGAAGCTCGTGGACGACCTCTTCCAGCTCTCCCGCATCACCGCCGGCGCCCTGAACCTCTCGATGCACGACGTGAGCCTGGCCGACGTGGTCTCCGACGTCGTGGCGGCGTCCCGTCCGGTGGCGGCGCGCGAGGGCGTGGAGTTGCGGGCGGACGCTCGTGAATGGCCGGTCGTGCGCGGTTCCGATCCGGAACTGATGCGTGTCGTGCGCAACCTTGTGTCCAACGCCATCCGCCACACACCGGAGGGTGGCTCGGTGGCCGTCCAGGTCGATGTGGACGGACCCGATGCCGTGGTGCGCGTGGACGACGCGTGCGGCGGCATCTCCGAAGACGTGCTGCCACAGGTCTTCGACGTGGGCTTCCGCGGCTCGTCGGCGCGCAACCCGTCCGGCGCCGGGCTGGGCCTTTCCATCGCGCGTGGCCTCGTCGAAGCCCACCACGGCCGGATCGGCGTCGAGAACCACGGTCCTGGCTGCCGCTTCGAAGTCAGACTCCCGCTACGGTGATCGGTATGGAACGCAGCGCGCAGCGCCTTGGCCGCGCTTTGGTCGTGATCGTGGACGACCGGGTGGCGCACGGTGAGCAGGATGACAACTCCGGGCCTCTCGTCACCGAGCTTCTGGAGGAAGTGGGCTTCATCGTCGACGGCACCGTTGCGGTCGAGGGTGAGGTGGTCGACATCAGGGCAGCCCTCAACACGGCAGTCATCGGTGGCGTCGACCTCGTGGTCACCGTGGGCGGCACAGGTGTGTCCCCGCGCGACGTCACCCCCGACGCCACGCAGGGTGTCCTCGACCGCCCGATCCACGGCATCGCCGAGGCACTCCGCGCCTCCGGCCTGGCCGCCGGCGCGGTCGACGCGGGCATCTCGCGCGGCCTCGCCGGTGTCTCCGGCAGCACGCTCGTCGTGAACCTCGCGGGCTCGCGTTCCGCGGTCCGCGACGGCATGGCGACGTTGTCGGCCCTGGTGCCCTACGTGATCGAGCAGCTGAGCGGTCTTGACGAGGAGTGACGAGCCGAAGCCGTCCGGCGACGACGCTGCCGTGCAGCGCCGTCGCCGGTTGGCAGAGGTGTTCGGTGACGTGCTGCCGGAGACCACATCGGACGAGCGCGGTGAGCGTGGGTCCGATGACCGCGAATCCTGGTACCGCGAGAACCGGCCGCCGCACCACGGCGGGTGAGTCGGCGCCGTGCGCCGGCCGAGACCGCGGCCAGATCTCGCGTCGATGACCGCGGTTGCCGCTGAACGCCTGGTTTTCGGCACTGAGTGCCTGGTGTTGTGTGCGTGGCCGGGCTGGGGTGCCGATCGCGGTTGGTGTCGCCTCCGCCGCGCTGTCTGAAACTTTGAGTCGCGAGCCGTACAACGCGCTCTGGGGCGGCCGCCCCATCTCGTTGCGTGTGGCGGTGCCTGGTTGGTGCGCGCCAGCCGCACGGCAGCTCGTCCCCCGCATCCCGCTGGCGTTGTCTGGGCGGTGCGCGTCAGGTGTGCCGTGGCTCGGCCGCCGCATCCGGTCGCGTGTGGCGCCACTTGGTCGGCCTGCGCCGGTCGCGCGGTTCGGCCCCGCATTCCGTTGCGCGTGGTGTTGCCGGTCGACCCGCGTCGGTCGTACCGCGGTGCGGTCGCCGCATCTCGCCGGCGTTGCCTCGACAAAGCGCGCGGGCCCGGAGGCGGCGCGCTTCGTCTCGGCGGGGACGAGGGTGGTCAGACCGCGGGGCCGCGGCGCTCGGGGTGCTGGGGCGCCGACTGGGTTGCCGCCGCCTGGGCCTGCAGGAGGTCGCGGATCTCCTTGAGCAGTTCGACATCGGTGGGCTCGGACGGGCCCGGCTCCACGCCCTTCTCGCGGCGCTCCTTGATCTTGTTCATCGGCAGCACGAAGATGAAGTAGACGACGGCCGCGACGATCGCGAAGTTGATGATCGCCGTGATCAACGCGCCGAGGTCGATCTTCGTCTTCTCGTTCGCCTCGATGAGCTTGAACGCGAGACCTTCGACGTTGTTGCCGCCGAACAGCGCCACCAAGGGGTTGATGATGTTCGTGGTGAACGCGGTGACGATCGCGCCGAACGCGGCGCCGATGACCACGGCCACGGCCAGGTCGACGACGTTTCCGCGCATCAGAAAGTCTTTGAATCCCTTCAGCATCAGCGGAGAGTAACGGCTAACGCTTGGTCCAGTGACATCGCGGCCACACGAGTCGCATTGAGTCTGGGCAACGTCAGGACCACCACTCGGCCCTGGGTTTCGCGGACCGTGGCGTTTTCGGCCAGCACCTCGCCGGACGGTGAGATCACGTCCACTCGTGCACCCGGGCGGATCACAGCGGCCAGGGCCTGGTCAGCCAGCTGTACGGCGGCCGCGGCCTGGTTCGGCGGGGTGGTGGCCAGGTCGACGTCGGTCAGCGGGATGCCTGCTCTGGTCGGGGACGCGAGCGGTCTGCCCACCAGATCGGTGGAATCCGCGAAAGTCCCCTCTACGGGTGAGGCCAGGGAGACCAGACGCAGGTCTGCCGCGGCCAGGGGTACACCTGCCGGCAGGTCGCGGGTGGCGACCACCGCGGGATGGCCCACGTCGGGCCAGAAGAACGTGACCAGAGCTAGCGAAGCCAGACCCAGCGCCAGGAAACGGCGCCACGCAACGGAAAGCGGGCGGCGGAGGAGGGCGCGGAGGCGGTCGGGGAGGGTGGCGGAAAAGGTCATGCCTCCGACCGTAGGGGGGTCGGAGGCATGTCAGACCGGGCTGAAGTCCAAGTTGTGGACAACTCGTGAGTTGTGGACAACTTGCGATCTTCAGGACGCGGCGGCCGCCGGAGCGCTCGACGAAGACGAAGAGGACGACGTGGACTTCTTCTCCGACGACGAGGACGAGGTCGAAGAGGACGACGACGAGGACTTCGAGTCCGAAGAGGAGGTCGTCGACGAGGACGTGCTCTTCGACGAGCCCGAGCGGCTGTCCGTGCGGTAGAAACCGCTGCCCTTGAACACGACGCCGACGGCGCCGAAGAGCTTGCGCAGCTTGCCCGAGCACTCCGGGCACTCGGTGAGGGAGGCGTCGCTGAACGACTGCACAGCCTCGAACCGGTGCTCACACGCGGTGCAGGCGTACTGGTACGTAGGCACTGGGTTTGCTCCTAGCTCTGGCACTCGACCGTTGTGAGTGCCAACACGATTTTCGCTCAGGACCTTCCCGGAGCGCAAACACCCCAGGTCAACGTCACAGCCATCGCAGGCCCACCGAGGGGGTCAGCACGCCGTTCATCCGCACGTCGTGGGGCTCGCCGGGGACCTCGGAAAGCACCTCGCAATCCCGGACGACACCCACCAGCGGCGCGGTGACCAGCGGCAACGACCGGTCGTAATGACCTTGCCCCTTCCCCAGCCGCACCCCGGTCACCGACACGGCCAGCGCGGGCACGAGCACCAGCGAGGCTCCAGCGATCGCCGAGGCGCCGAGCCGCTCACCGGTCGGCTCGAGCAACTTGAACCCGGCGGGCGCGAGCGAGGAGGGGCCCGAGTACACCGCCCAGTCCAGCGCGGAAGGCCCGGTCACGATCGGTAGCAGGACGCGGCACCGCAACCCCTCCAGCCAGGACGCCTCACCGGGCTCCGATCCGACCGGGATGAAGGCGCACACGGTCTGATCAGCGGAAACGTCCAGCGAAGCCACGTGTGCGGCCAGGGCGCGAGAGTCAGATGCGCGAACCTCGGGAGGAAGGGAACGCCGAGCGGCCAGCAACTGTGAACGCAACGTGGCCTTCCGGTCACGAAGATCGGACGTCATGTCGGGTACCCCTCGGTATGTCGTTAGCATCGCAGCCCATGAGCAGCGCCTTCCACACCGCTATCGTGCCCGCGGCCGGTCTGGGCACCCGTTTCCTCCCCACGACCAAAGCCGTGCCGAAGGAACTGCTGCCCCTGGTCGACACCCCCGCCATCGAGTACGTGGCGCGCGAGGCGGCCGAGGCGGGAGCGAAGAAGCTGGTCATCGTGACGTCGCCGACCAAGGGGTCGGTCGCGAACTACTTCGACGAGAACCCCGAACTCGAGGAGTCGCTGACCGCCAAGGGCAAGACCGACCTGGTCGAGAAGATCCAGCGCGCCCCGAAGCTCATCAAGGCCGAGACGGCGATCCAGGAGAAGGCGCTCGGGCTCGGCCACGCCGTCGGGTGCGCCGAGGGCAACCTGACCGGCGAGGACGAGGCCGTCGCGGTGCTGCTGCCGGACGACATCATCCTGCCGGGCGACGCCCTGCAGAAGATGGCGAAGGTCCGCGAGGAGAAGGGCGGCAGCGTCCTGCTGGCGTTCGACATCCCGCGCGAGCAGATCTCCGCGTACGGCGTGTTCGACGTCCGCGACACCGGCAGCGACGACGTCAAGCAGGTCGTCGGCATGGTCGAGAAGCCGAAGCCCGAGGACGCGCCCTCGACGTTCGCCGCGGCCGGCCGGTACCTCCTCGACCGGGCGATCTTCGACGCCCTCAAGCGCATCACGCCTGGTGCGGGCGGCGAGCTGCAGCTCACCGACGCCATCGCGCTGCTGATCAACGAGGGGCACCCGGTGCACGTCGTCGTCCACCGCGGCGGGCGACACGACCTCGGCAATCCCGCCGGATTCCTGCGGGCTGCGGTTGACTTCGCACTCAACACCCCGGAGTACGGACCCGATCTGCGCGAGTGGTTGCGGGAACGCCTCGACAACTCCTGAGCGCGAGGACCAATCACATGAGGTCAGTGGACGAGCAGCTCGCTCGGGTGATCGCGGCCGCGGTGCGGCCCGCACCCGTGCGAGTCGCGATCTCGGAGTCGCAGGGCCTGCTCTGCGCTGAGGAGGTCGTCGCGGAACGCGCGTTGCCCGGCTTCGACCAGGCCGCCGTGGACGGCTACGCGGTGCGCAGCGTCGACGTGTCCGGCGCGAACGCGAGCCCGGTGCAGCTGCCGGTCGTGGGCGAGATCCCGGCCGGGTCGCGGCAGCCGCGGCGGCTGCAGCCCGGTCAGGCGGTGCGGATCGCCACGGGCGCGCCGCTGCCGACGCTCGCGGACGCCGTCGTGCCGCTCGGCTACACCGACGGTCACCAGGCCAAGGTGACCGTCAACCGCAGCGTGCCGTCCGCCGGGTTCGTCCGCCGCACCGGCGAGGACGTGCAGACCGGTGACGTCGCGGTGCGCCGTGGCGCGTCCATCGGTGCCGCTCAGGTGGGCCTGCTGGCCGCCGTCGGACGCAACAAGGTGCTCGTGCACCCACGTCCGCGCGTGTCCGTCATCTCGCTCGGCGAGGAACTCGTCGACGTCGACCGCACGCCCGGTCAGGGCCAGGTCTACGACGTGAACTCGTACGCGCTGGCCGCCGCCGCCCGCGACGCGGGCGCCGAGGTCAGCCGGGTCGGCATCATGTCGGCCGACCCGCGCCGGCTGCGCGAGGTGGTCGAGGGCAGGTTGCTGCTCTCGGAGATCGTCGTGATCGCCGGCGGCGTCGGCGGCACCGTCGGCGACGAGGTCAAGGCGGCGCTGGCCGACCTCGGCGACATGGACGTCAACCGCGTCGCCATGCACCCCGGCTCCGCGCAAGGATTCGGCAGGCTCGGGCCCGACGCCGTGCCGACGTTCCTGCTGCCGGCGAACCCCATGAGCGCGCTCGTGGTGTTCGAGGTGCTGGTCAGGCCCCTGATCAGGGCCGCGCTCGGCAAGAAGAACCCGTACCGCCGCGCCGTGTCCGCGCGCCTGCTCTCGCCGTTGCAGTCGGCGAAGGGCCGCCGGGGCTTCCTGCGCGGCCAGCTGCTGCGCGACGCGGACAACGGCGAGTACCTGGTGCAGCCGCTCGGCACGTCCGGGTCGCACCTGCTCGCCTCACTGGCGGAGGCCAACTGCCTGATCATGGTCGACGAGGACGTCACCGAGATCTCCGTCGGTGAAGAGGTGCTGGTCAGCTTCCTAGCGCAGCGTGGATGAACGCTTTCGCCGATCTGGGCAGACACCCCGGCTGGCCTGCCCGGCTGGGGCCCCTCCAGGTGCGCGCGGGCACCGTCGAACTGCGCGGGCCCAGGTTCTTCGACGGCTCGAAGTGGTCGAGGCTGCGCATCCGCGACCGCTCCTACCTCGAAAACTGGGAACCCACGGCGCAGGAGGGCTGGGACGAGCGCAACGCGGCGCTCTCCTGGCCCGCCCAGTGGTCGTCGCTGCGGGGCATGGCCCGGCGCGGCACCACGCTGCCGTTCATGATCCTCGTGGACGGCGAGGTCGCCGGTCAGATCACCGTCGGCAACATCGTGCGCGGCTCGCTGCTGTCCGCGTGGATCGGCTATTGGGTAGCCGCTGATCGGGCGGGAGGCGGCGTCGCGACGGCGGCCGTGGCGTTGCTCACCGACCACGCTTTCCGCGAGGCCGGTCTGCACCGGCTCGAAGCGACCGTGCGACCCGAGAACGGCCCCTCGATCCGGGTGCTGCAGAAGTCCGGCTTCCGCGAGGAAGGCCTCTTCAAGCGTTATCTGGATGTTGCCGGACTGTGGCGCGACCACCTCTGTTTCGCGCTCACGTCCGAAGAGGTCACTGATGGCCTAGTGCGCCGTTTGGTCGCACGCGGAGAGGCCCGTCTTCCCTGATCCGCGCTTCCGTTCGTCGTAATCACTTCACCCAAAAGTGGGTGATACACCACACTTTCGTACGCACCGAGTCCGGCGAGCCTCCGAGACAGGTGTGACTGTTGTGACTAGCGTGGTTGGCAGCACCACGCGTGGGCCGGGGGAGGTGAACGGGGAATGCCGAGTTCGCTGATCATCGTTGCGCTGGTCGTCGCCTGGCTCGTGGTCCTCGTCCCCATGATGGCCCGCAAGCGCCAGGAGAGTGCGCGCAGCGTGGGGGAGGAGTACGACGCCATGCCAGACGCCGAGTACGACGACATCCACGACATCGACGACGACTACTTCGACGAGGAGGAGTACGTCGAGCGCCCGTTCCGGCGTGGCCGCGGTGGCTACGACCCGGAGACCGCGGCGTTGGTCGCCCAGGCCAAGTACGCGTTCCGGCGCAGAGTGGTCGCGTTCCTGTTCGTCGCCGCCGTGGTGTCGGGCATCGTCGCCGGGGTCTTCTTCGCGAAGCTCTGGTACGGCCACGCCGCGATCGACCTGCTGCTCGTCGGGTACCTGACGTACCTGCGCCGGCAGGTGCGGATCGAGGAGGAGATCCGCGCCCGCCGCCTCGCCCGCCTGCAGCAGGTGCGCCGCCGCCGGGCGACGGGCCCGCAGCCGCAGGAGGCGCCGGCTCCGGTCGTCGCGGACCTGCCGAAGCAGGCCGGTGCCGACGAGCAGGAGACCACGCAGGTCGAGGTCGTCGAGGAACGTCCCGCGCTGCCGCCGTTGCCGCGCTTCGAACACCACGTCCGTCCCGGCACGATCCCGGTCGACTCCGACGACGAGGACCCGGTCTTCGTCGAGTTAGAGGGACTGGAGTCGCTGCGGTACAGGGGTGCTGTCGGGGCTTAGAGGGGGTGGTGAAAACACCCCTCTCGGGACTGCTATAGTTCTCTTCGTAAGGCAGCAAGGGGCTGTAGCACAGTTGGTAGCGCGTCTCGTTCGCATCGAGAAGGTCAGGGGTTCGATTCCCCTCAGCTCCACGTTCGTTCCTCGGGCCGAGTACGTCTGCAGAAAGCGCAGACTGCTCGGCCCGAAGTGTTTTCTGGGGGCCGAGCCCCCAGGCCCCACGCCGGGGGCACGCCCCGGACCCCCGTAGGTTGACCGGTGGGTCGGGGTTCTGCGTCCGTCCGATGTGGACGAGTGCTGCGGACCTCGGGAAACCCGTTCGGCTCGGTGCGCTGCGCCGGATACCTTGTGCGGCGTGAACATCCTTGGGGGATTGAAAGCAGCGTGCGTCGTGGCGGTGGCACTCACCGCCGTCGGTTGTTCGGCGGGACCGGGCTCGGGGTCGGGGGACCAGCAGCCCGCGCCGGACAAGAAGGTCCTCGACGTCAGCGGTTTCGGGAAGCTGAAGCCGGGAATGTCCAAACAGGACGCCTTGGCGACCGGCGAGCTCGCCGCGAGCGCCGCGGGCAGGACCGGCAAGTGCGAGGACTACCGGTACGCGGGCGCGCCGCAGCCGGACGCGGCACAGCTCGCGGAAGAGGCCGAGTTCGAGAAGAAGTACGAGGCCGCGCAGAAGGCCGCCGACGACGCGGAGGCGGCGCTGGGCCCGGCGCCGGGCGCGAACGCGGGTGCCGCCGAGTTCGCCGCCTACGCCGAGAAGTCCGCGGCGTCGGCCGAGCTCAGCGCCAAGGCGACCGAACTCATCTCGGAGTCCACGAAGCGGATGGTCGCGCGGGCGGAGGCGAGGGAGGCAGGCGGTGGTGTGCTGTTCGCGGGCGACAAGATCCGCATGATCCTGCCGCCGCCGGGCGTCACGACGACGAAGGACATCGCCAAGGGCGCGACGGTCGAGCAGCTCAAGGCCGCCTACCCGAACGCCGTGGAGAAGGAGTCCGGCAAGACGTTCGAGGTGCCGGTGCCCGACCGGACCGACGTCGTGCTGAGCTTCCACGTCGCCGACGGCAAGGTCACGACGTTCATGCTGTTCAACGCCTCGGCCGAGTGCGTCTGAGCTGACCGGGAAAGGGCCGTTCACCGTAATGTGAGCGGCACTTTCGTCTATATAGAGGCCGTACGTTCCTTCAGCTCCCGCGAAAGGCTGCACCCATGAGCGACGCGCCGCAGGACAAGGTCACGGTCCTGTCCGCCGATGCCCTTGCACAGATGAAGGCGTTCCCGCTGCACGGCGACGAACGGCTGAAGAACAAGCTGCTGTGGAAGTCCCCCGACGGGGGCACCATCGTCGGCCTGCTCCAGATGGCACCGGGCGCGCGCGACGTCGGCCACAACCACCCGTCGGCCACGCAGCACACGTGGGTCGTCGACGGCACGGTGAGCATCGGGGGCGTGGAGGCGACGGCGGGTTCGTACGCGTTCGTGCCGCCGGGCGTGGACCACGAGACCGTCGCGGGCGACGAGCCGGTCACGATGTTCTACATCTACCAGCCGACCGCCGAGCACGACCACGATCACGACCACTGACAGGCCGCCGTTTCCGCGCGGTCCGGACGTCCTGACGGGCGCGGCGACAACCGCGCCCACCTGGGGTAGAACCTCTTTTTCGCGCTCACCCATCTATGGGGTGAAGTTGGGTGAAGAACGCGGCGTCGACAAATAGTTTTCTCTCATGAGATCTGTGGTCGCCGCGTTATTACTCGGGGCCGTCACCTCCAGCGGTGCGACGGCCTCCGAGGCCCCTGCCGCCAGGTGCACGGCCGCCCGCCCCGTCGTCTCCAGCACGGAGACAGCTGTCGAAGCGCGCGTTCTCACCGGCTGCACGGCCGGTGAGCTCGTCGTCTTCCGGGCCGCCCTGACCTTCCGCGCCCACGGCACGCAGTGCAGCGCGCTCGCCGAGGAACTCGAAGCGGACCCGGCCACCGAGCCGCAGTGGATCCGCGCCCGCCTGCAGCTGACCTGTGGACCCGGTGAGAAGGGCCACGCCGGCTCGCAGACCACCGTCGAGATGTTCGACCAGAAGAACACCCGCGTCGCCACCTACGGCCTTTCCGACTCCTACGCGGAGAAGACCGGCTCGCACCTGTGGACCGTCGAGTTCGTCGCCGGCCTCGGTGACCTGCCCGTGGCGCCCGACCCGGCTGTGCAGACCTCCAGCGCGTCGGCGGGGCGGGGGAGCACCCTCACCAGGATCGATCACCAGACCCGTTCCTGATCACCCGTTCGCCACGGCGTCCTTCGGCGTGTCTTCGATAACGAATCGCGCAAAAAGGCCGACTCCTGTCAACGGAGCCGTCCATCGCAACGTGTAAGAGCCAACAGGCCGAACGTGCGCTGGGCGGAGGTACAACGCGGTGATCAAGGAAAGGGTTGCTGTGGCGTCAACCGCAGGCCAATTACGCACCGTAAGCTGACAGGGCGCCTAGGCTGGGGGTGATCTCGGAAGGGGTGGTGTGAGTCGTGGGGCTCGCTGAGTCCTTGCTCACGTGGCTGCACGGCTTCGTGGGTGCGAGTGTCTGCCCCGGTGACTGGGTGTGGACCACCACGGCGCTCGGTGCGGTGCTCGGGTTGTTCCCGACCATAGGTGCGTTGCTGTCCATCGCGGTGCGCCGCGTAGTCGGCAACTCCTACGGACCCGTGACCGGTGCCATCTTCACCGTGCTCGGCGTCGCCAGCTGCCTGGTGCTGCCGTGGCTGATCATGCGCGGGACCGTCGAGGGGTTGAAGGACCGCAGCATCATCGGTGCCGACTCGCTCGACGCGGCCACCTGCTTCGGGACGTTCTCCCAGGGCAACTACCTGGTCGACGGGGCTCCGTCGATCATCGGCGTGATCCAGCGGCCCGGCCAGTCCGTCGTCTTCCTGGTCGCCGCGGGCATCACGATCGTGCTCGCCCTGCTCTGCCTGCTGTTCGTCATGCTGCAGTCGGGCTCGGCGTTCCGGCTCGGGCCGAACTGGCCGCGCCGGGTGTTCTGGCCGATGTTCCTGGTACTGCTGGTGACGACGTCGGCATTCCCCGTGACCCTGGTGGGCCATGTGCTCCTCGGGTTTCTGCCGATTGCGGTAATCGGGTCAATCGTCGTGCGGATTTTCGGGTTGACTACCGCCATGCTCAACCGCCCCGGCCGCGACCGGTCCCAGGACCGGAACTCGCAGAACCCGCCACCGCAGCCGGTGGCGCGCACGCCGCAGCCCCAGAACAACCAGCTGCCGCAGGGTCAGCCGAAGCAGAAGGCGCCGACCAAGCCGATCACGGCCGCGCAGCACCAGCCGCCCGGCCAGAACCCGCCGCCCTACCAGCCGGCGCAGGTGCCGAAGTACCAGCCGGCGCCGATGAACCGGCCGATGCGCCCGGTCACCCAGCCGCAGCAGCCGCCGCAGAACCAGCCGCCGCGCCAGTACCCGCCGACCCGCGTCGCCGAGGTCGTGCCGCAGCCCGGTCCGCCCCAGCCGTCGAACCCGGCGGTGCTCGCGGACACGCCGGGCCCGCTGCCGTTCGGTCCGGGCGCCGCCAACGCCGAGTCACCCGCACCCGTGCAGAAGTCGGGCAAGGTCTGGAACCCGGGCAACGGCCGGTTCCGCCGCGTCCGCCAGCTCGGCTCCGGCGGCTTCGGCACGGTCTGGCTCGCCGTCGACGAACAGCTCGACCGCACCGTCGCCGTGAAGCTCGCGCACGCCCCGGACAACGAGACCGAGGCCCGCATGCTCCGCGAGGCCCGCGCGCTGGCCGCCGTCCGCCACCCGAACTGCGTGCGCGTGTTCGACATCGTCCAGGACCCGGACGGCCTCGCCCTGGTCATGGAGTACATCGAGGGCGCCTCGCTGTCCGAGACGGTGCTGAAGAACGGCCTGATCGACGACAAGCTCGCCGCCCGCCTCTGGCTGAACATGGCCGACGCCCTGGCAGCGGCCCACGACCGGGGCGTCCTGCACCGCGACGTGAAGCCGTCCAACGTGATCGTCGACGGCCAGGGCACCGCGCACCTGATCGACTTCGGCATCGCCCGCTCCAAGGGCGACAGCACCCTCACCGCCACCGGCATGATGGTGGGCACGCCCGACTTCCTCGCGCCCGAGACGGCACGGGGCGAGACGGCGTCACCGGCCTCGGACTCGTGGCAGCTGGCGGCCACCGTGTCGTACGCGCTGACGGGCCACCCGCCGCGCGGCTCCCGCGAGAACCCGATCTCCTCGCTGATGGCCGCGGCCCAGGGTGAGCCGATCACCAAGCTGCCGCAGAACAGCGCGCACGCGCGGCTGTTGCTGGCGGCGATGGACCCCGAACCGGGTCGTCGTCCGTCGCTGGCGCAGGTGCGGGGGCAGTTGTCCTCGTTCCTCGACCAGCAGGGGATGAGCAAGGAGGGCCCGGTGACCAAGATGATCACCAAGCCGGGTCCGCCGCCGACGAGGCACATGCCGATGTAGGCGAACGGCTCGCGCGGCCGTCAGCGGTGCCGAAGGGAAAGAAGGACTCGGCACCGCGACGGCTGTCGTGGCGGTGGCGCGGCAACTCGACCGTGGCGTCGGCACGGACGTCAGGCCGGCGTTGTCTCGCAAGGACCTCGCCGAACCCCGGGTCCGGCTTCCCGGCGGCTCACGCAGTTCGTGGCGCACGGTAGGGGAGCCGGCGCGTCCGAACTGCCGGCTGCGGTCTGGGCGAACCCCGCGCTGCTCATCGCCGACCCGCAGTAGAAGATCCGAGGAATCCGGGTGGAGATCACGATGCCATGCGGAGGCCGCGTTCGTGCTGCCCGCCGTCGTCGCAGGACGGGCCCGGACTCCACCCGCCGGTCGCGGTTCCGGTGCAGGAGTCGTCCGACGTTCCGGTCGACGCTTAGGCGAACCGGGTGAACGTTGGACCGGTCCGTAACGGTGGTTCAGCCTTCAACGACCTAGGTCGTGGTTCACCCGCAAGCCCCGGCATCTCACGGGATGCCATGCGAAGAGTGGTGAGGCGGTTTCCGCCGATCGCCTCACCACTCACCTTCGGCCGGACGGCCGCAACCTCCTGCGCAGCAAGAAGAACAGCCCTGCCGCGCCGAGGACCACGAGTCCGGCGAGCCACACCGGCAAGGGCTTTCCCGAAGACGGCGACACCGCGGCGGCCGGCGCGGGCGAAGCGGGTTTAGCCAGCGGCGGTGCGATCTCCTGCCACGGCCACCCCGCGTCGTCGAGACCCTGCACCACCTGCGGGTCCACGGGTTTCACCAGCAACGTGCCCGGCACCGTCAACGTCCCGAGTGGGTGCTCCTCGAACCACCCCTGCACCCCGAACACCTCGTAGGTGCCGGCCGGCAGCGCGAAGGTGACGGCGTAGTGCGCGGGTTCGCCGAGGGCGACGCCCACGAACGAACGCGCGTCAGCGCCGGACTGGAAGCGCAGGCCCGTCTTGCCCAGGTCGCCGGACGCCGGGTGCGTGCCGTGTTGCAGCACCCAGTAGCCGACGGTGTGGGCGACGGACGGCTGGATCGACGGGACCGGGTCGAGGTAGGTGACCGCCCAGCCGCCGGCGACCGCGGTGGGTGTGCTGATCAGCAGGAAAGCGCACATCAAGGCGAGAATCCTCATGGTGCGGATACACCGGGAACCGACCGCGGGTTCCCGGTGTAGAGAGGGCATCACGGACGAAGCGGTGGCACGGGCGATCGCAGGCGACCAGGCGGCCTACGGCGAGCTGGTCGTCCGGTACACCGCGCTCGCGCACCGGACCGCGTACCTGCTCGGGGCCGGTGCGGACGCCGGGGACGTGGTGCAGGAGGCGTTCGTGAAGGCGTACCGGAAGCTCCACACGTTCAAGACGGGCGCGGACTTCAAGCCGTGGCTGCTCAAGATCGTCGCCAACGAGACCAAGAACCTGCACCGCAGCAGGAGGCGGCGCAACCTGATGGAGCTGAGGCTCGCCACCATCACCGATACCGTCGACCACGACGATCCCGGCACGCTGGTGGACGACTCGCGCACACAACTCCTCAAGGCCGTGCAGAGCCTGAGCGAGAGCGACCGGCAGGTCGTCACGTGCCGGTATCTGCTGGACCTGAGCGAGGCCGAGACCGCGCAGACCCTGGGGCTCGCCAAGGGAACCGTGAAGTCGCGGCTGTCCAGAGCGCTGCACAAGCTGCGCCCGATGCTGGAGGAGGTGGCCCATGATCGATGACCAGGCGGAAGCCCTGCGCGACCTCGGCCGCCACCTGCACGTGCCGGATCCACCGGACATCAGCGCACAGGTCCTCGCGGAGATCAACGAGCCGAAGCGCCGCACCTGGCTGAGAGCACTCGTAGCGGCGGCAACGGCGTTCGCCATCGCGTTCGCGGTGTCCCCGGCCGTCCGCGCGGGCGTGCAGCAACTCCTGGAGTTCGCCGGCGTCGAGTTCCGCACGGAAGCGCCGCGGAGCATCGCGCCGCCGCTGCCGAGCCAGGACGTCTCACTCGAAGAGGCGCGCAAGCAGATGCCTTTCGAGATCCACCTGCCGCGACAGCTCGGCACCCCGGACCAGGTGACCGTCCACGAAGGACGGTTCGTCACCCTGCACTACGGCGACCTGAGGCTCGACCAGTTCGACGGCACCATCAGCTCGACCGTCGGCAAGCTGGTCCACCAGGACGGCGTCGAGCAGATCGACGACAAGATCTGGATCCCGTACCCGCACGTGTTCTTCTACGTCGACCGCACCGGCGAGTGGCGCACCGAGGAACCGCAGAAGGCGGGCCAAACCCTGCTGTGGCAAAGAGATCAGGTCACCTTCCGGCTCGAAGGTGACCTGACCAAGGAACGAGCTCTCGAAATCAGCGCCAGCTAGGCAACCACAGCTGCTGCTGCCACAGCTCGGGTGTGATCGGCACGCCGTTCAGGATCGGCCACAGCCACACGAAGTTCGCCACCACGATGCCCACGTACAGAGCGACGACGAGCATCCCGGTGCCGCGCCGTTCCGAACCGGCGGACGAACGACCCAGGACCTCGCCCAGCGCCAGCACGATCAGCAGCACCAGGAACGGCGCCATCGGCGTGACGTAGAAGAAGTACATCTGCCGGTCGAGGTTCAGGAACCACGGCAGCAGACCGGCGGCGTACCCGACCAGGACGGCGGCGTAGCGCCAGTCCATCCGGCCGATCGTGCGGTACAGGGCCCAGCCGATCACCGGGAACGCCAGCCACCACATCGCGGGCGTGCCGATGAGCATGATCGCGCCGAGGCACGACGCCGCACCGCAACCCGTGACGGTGTTGTCGTAGTAGTAGAGCATCGGACGCAGGCCCATCGGCCACGTCCACGGCTTCGACTCCCACGGGTGCGTGTTGGTCGCCGAGGTGACCAGGCCGACGTGGAACTTGTAGACGTTCTGGGCGTTGTACCAGAGCGACTGCAGCACGTCGGGGATGTAGGAGACGTCCTTGACCTTGCCGCCGACCACGTGCCGGTCGATGCCGGTCTCGCTGGCCATCCACGGGAACCACGTCACGACGTAGACGAGCACCGGGATCGCGACCAGACCGCCCAGCGACGGCAGCACGTCCTTCACCAGCGCGCCCAGCCACGGTTCCTCGACACCGGCCGCACGGCGGGCCAGCGCGCTCCACACGACCGTCAGAAGGCCGAACGCGGCGATGTACCAGATGCCCGACCACTTGATGCCGCACGCGGCACCGAGCATCACGCCCGCGCCGAAGCGCCACCAGCGGAAGCCCAGCCACGGCCCGAACGCCGAGTTGTTGACGAACCCCTCGCGCACGGCCACGGCCAGTCGTTCGCGCACCTGCTCGCGGTCGACCACCAGACAGCCGAACGCGGCGACGACGAACAACGCCAGGAAGATGTCGAGCATGCCCATCCGCGACTGGACGTGCGACACGCCGTCCGCGATGAGCAACACGCCCGCGAGAGCACCCAGCAGGTCCGAGCGGGTCAGACGGCGGGCGATCCGCACGATCAGCAGGATCGTGATCGCACCGGCCAGCGCCGAGGCGAACCGCCAGCCGAGGCCGTCGTAGCCGAAGAGGTCCTGGCCGATCGCCATCAGCTGTTTGGCGAGCGGCGGGTGGACGATCAGCTCGTAGCCCGGGTTGTCCTCGTAGCCGCCGTTGCGCAGCACCTGCGCCGTCTGCGGCACGTAGTGCTTCTCGTCGAAGATCGGCGTGCCCTTGTCCGTCGGATACCCGACGTTCCAGAAGCGCACGACGGCACCGATGAGGGTCACGACGGCCGTCATGAGCCACCCGCGCATCCGGTCTCCATAAGGAGGCGGGTCGAGCGCGGCCGCACGATCCGTGCGCGGCTCCTCGACGACGACGGGCGCCTCACCTGGCTGCACGAGGACTGTCACGCCGCCGATCGTAGGGTGAACCTTGTGAGTCCTGTATCCGGTTCAGGCCGTCTGGTCCTGGCAGCCACCCCTCTCGGCGACATCCGCGACGCCTCCGCGCGCCTGATCGAGGCGCTCGAGACCGCCGACGTGATCGCCGCCGAGGACACCAGGAGAACGCACAGCCTCGCGGCCGCGTTGCAGGTCAAGCCGTCCGGGCGGGTGCTCAGCTTCTACGACCAGAACGAGGTCGGGCGCGTGCCGCAACTGCTCGAAGCGCTGCACAAGGGCGAGACGGTGCTGCTCGTGACGGACGCCGGAATGCCGTCCGTGTCGGATCCGGGTTACCGGCTGGTCGCCGCGTGCGTCGAGCAGGACATCACCGTCACCTGCCTGCCGGGGCCGTCCGCGGTCACGACGGCGCTCGCGTTGTCCGGCCTGCCGAGCGACAGGTTCGCGTTCGACGGCTTCCCGCCGCGCAAGTCCGGCGAACGCAAGCGCTGGTTCGCACCTTTGGCCACCGAGCAACGGACGGTCGTCTTCTTCGAGGCACCCCATCGGCTCGCGGACACCCTCGCCGACGCCGTCGAGGTGCTCGGGCCGGACCGCCGTGTCGCCGTGTGCCGCGAACTGACGAAGAAGTACGAAGAGGTCGTGCGCGGAACCCTCGAAGAACTCGCCGCATGGGCCGTGGAGGGCGCACGCGGCGAGATCACCGTGGTGCTCGGTCCCGCGCCGGTGCAGGACACGCCGGACCTCGACACGCTGGTCGCCGAGGTCAAGCAGCGCGTCGCCGACGGGGAGCGGATGAAGTCGGCCGCCGCCGAGGTCGCGGAAGCGGCCGGGATCAGCAAGAAGACCCTCTACGACGCGGCGGTCAGGTCAAGCTGACTCCTTGTTGAACGTGCGCACGCCGTAGCAGACGCCGACCAGCACGAGCACCGCGACCGAGACCAGCCCGTACGTCATCGTGCCGGGGTTGAAGATCGAGCGTTCGGCGTCCACGACGTGCGCCAGCGGGTTGATCCGCGACAGCCAGTAGAGCCACTCCGGGCCGTTCGACATCGGCAGCAGCACGCCGCTCAGCAGCATCAACGGCACGATGGACGCCGACAGCACCGACGCGAAGACGTACTCCAGCTTCACCTTCAACGCGATCGCGTACGACACCGAGCCGATCGCGATGCCGAGCACCGCCACCAGCCCGAGCCCGAGCAGCATCTGGCCGGCCGACGCGCGGAACCCGAACAGCATCGCGGCCAGCATGATCAGCAGGCTCTGCACGACCAGCAGCACGACGTCCTTGCCGACCCGTCCGACCAGCAGCGCGACCCGGCTGACCGGGGTGACCCGCAGCCGTTCCATCACGCCCGTGCGGACCTCCGGCAGCAGCGAGAAGCCCGCGTAGGCCGTGCCGAACAACGCCATCTGCACCAGCAGGCCCGGCACGAACCACTGCCAGCCGCCCTCGCCCAGCAGCGGTCCGAAGAGCCCGAGGTAGAGCAACGGCTGGGCGATGCCGAACACGACCGCGACGGGGTTGCGCAGCACCGGCAGCATCACGCGGCAGAAGACGAGCCAGGTGTCGCGCAGAAGGTTCCTATGCGGCATTGCTGCCCTCCCGCAGTGATCGGCCGGTCATGGTCAGGAACACGTCGTCGAGCGTCGGCCGGTGCACCTGGACGGAGTGCAGCTCGACGCCGATGTTGTCGAGGTCGCGCAGCAGGCCCGGCAACGCGCGGTCGCCGTTCGGGATCCGGAAGCTGACCTTCTCGCCGTCGACCACGGCGTCCTCGAACTTGGAGGCGACGACGGCAGCCTGGGCCGTGCCGAGCTCGACCAGGTCGCCGGAGACGCGGTGCTTGAGGTCGTCCGGCGAGCCCTCGCCGACGATCGCGCCGTGGTCGATGACCAGCAGCCGGTCGCTCAGGAAGTCGGCCTCGTCCAGGTAGTGCGTGGTCAGGAAGACCGTGGTGCCGTCCGCCTTGAGCTGGCGGATGTGGTCCCACAGGTTGCGGCGGCTCTGCGGGTCGAGCGCGGTCGACGGCTCGTCCAGGAACAGCAGCCGCGGGTCGTGCAGCATGCCCATCGCGATGTCGAGCCTGCGTTGCTGGCCGCCGGACAACGTGACGACGCCGCGCTTCTCCAGACCCGTGAGGTCGAACCGGTCGAGCAGGTCGGCGACCTTGCGGCGGGCGTCGTGCTTCGCCAGGCCGTAGAAGCGGGCCTGGAACTCCAGCTCGTCGCCGACCCGCTGGTCGAGGCCGCCGCCGCCCTTCTGGCCGACGTAGCCGATGTTGCGGCGCACGCCCGCCGGGTCCTTCAACAGGTCGTGCCCGGCGATCGTCGCCGTGCCCGCCGTCGGTTGCAGCAGTGTCGTGAGCATGCGCAACGTCGTGGACTTGCCGGCGCCGTTCGGGCCGAGGAACCCGACGAGCTCGCCTTCCGCGACGTCGATGTCCACACCCCGCACCGCGTCCACCGGACCGGTCTTGGTCGTGAACCGGCGCGCGAGACCGCGTGCCTCGATCATGACGAAACCCCCTCTAGTCAAGTTTGACTAGAGGCTAGCCCCGACTAATCAAGTTTGACTAGTCCGTCAGCTCGTACTCGCCGGCCTCTAGGCGCTCGATCAACTCCCGAGTCCACCGGACCTGACCTTCGAGATGGACGAGCCACAGTCGAAAGAGCTCGCTGACGTGCGCGGGCTTGCCCATCTCCGGCATCGAGGAGATGCCGTGGCGGGTGGGGGTGAGCTGGCCTTCGAGGCCGGCCAGCCGGTTCTTCAGCAGCACGACGGCCTGCTTGCGGGGGACGAGGTTGAGCATGGCCACGGCCGCGGAGACCTCGTCGTTGCCCGCCGTCGGGTTCGCCAGCGCGTGCCCGATGCGGTCGTCCAGCTCGTGCTCACCGGCGGCCGTGATCCGGTACGTGGTGCGGGCCGGGCCCTCGCCGGACTCGACGCCGACCGGCTCCAGCAGTCCGTCCTTGGCCAGCGACTTCAGCGCGTGGTAGATCGACCCCGGCTGCACGTTCGCCCAGGAGTCGGCCGACCACGACTTGAGCTCGCGGCGCACCACGTAGCCGTGGGCCTCGCCGACCAGCTTGACGATCCCGAGCACCAGCATTCTGGTCGCGGACAATCAGACCTCCCACTCGGTGAAAACCGCCTGGCACCGCCTCCGTAGGCTATGTGCATGAGTGCCTCCGTACTGACCGCGGTGGCCTGGCCTTATGCCAACGGCCCCAGGCACATCGGTCACGTCTCCGGTTTCGGTGTCCCGTCCGACGTCTTCTCCCGCTACATGCGAATGTCCGGACACCGGGTGCTCATGGTCAGCGGCACGGACGAGCACGGCACACCCATCCAGGTGCAGGCCGAGAAGGAGGGCCTGACGGCCCGCGAGCTCGCCGACAAGTACAACCGCGTCATCGCTTCTGACCTGCAGGGCCTCGGCCTCTCCTACGACCTCTTCACCCGCACCACCACCGGCAACCACTACCGGGTGGTGCAGGACCTCTTCCTCGCGCTGTGGAAGAACGGCTACGTCGTGCCCAAGGTCGAGATGGGCGCCATCAGCCCGTCGACCGGCCGCACGCTGCCCGACCGCTTCATCGAGGGCACCTGCCCGATCTGCGGGTACGACGGCGCGCGCGGCGACCAGTGCGACAACTGCGGCAACCAGCTCGACCCGATCGACCTGAAGAACCCGCGTTCGCGGATCAACGGCGAGACGCCGAAGTTCGTCGAGACCGAGCACCTGTTCCTCGACCTGTCGGCGTTCATCGACTCGCTGTCGGGCTGGATGGGCACGCGCGCCGACTGGCGCCCGAACGTGCTCAAGTTCTCGCAGAACCTGATCAAGGACCTGCGGCCGCGCGCGATCACCCGCGACCTCGACTGGGGCATCCCCATCCCGCTCGACGGGTGGAGCGACCAGCCGATGAAGCGGTTCTACGTGTGGTTCGACGCGGTCATCGGGTACCTGTCGGCGTCGGTCGAGTGGGCCCGGCGCACCGGCGACCCCGATGCCTGGAAGGAGTTCTGGACGGGTGACGCCCAGGGCTACTACTTCATGGGCAAGGACAACATCGTCTTCCACTCGCTGATCTGGCCGTCGCTGCTGCTCGGGCAGAACGGCGCGGGCGACAAGGGCGGGGAGCCCGGCCGGTTCGGCACGCTGAACCTGCCGACCGAGGTCGTGTCGTCGGAGTACCTGACGATGTCCGGCTCGAAGTTCTCCACCTCGCGCGGCACCGTGATCTACGTCGGCGACTTCCTGAAGGAGTTCGGGCCGGACGCGCTGCGGTACTTCATCTCCGTCGCGGGCCCGGAGAACCAGGACACGGACTTCACCTGGGAGGAGTTCGTCCGGCGGACGAACTTCGAGCTGGCGAACGAGTGGGGCAACCTGGTCAACCGCTCGATCTCGATGGCGCACAAGAACGTGGGCGCGATCCCGAAGGCCGTCTCGCTGACGCCCGCCGACCACGAGCTGCTCGCGCAGTCCCGCGCGGCGTTCGACACGGTCGGCGCGCACCTGCGCCGGTCGCGGTTCAAGCAGGCCACGGGCGAGGCCATGCGGGTCATCTCGGCGGCGAACAAGTACCTGTCGGACCAGGAGCCGTGGAAGCTCAAGGACGACCCGGACCGCCGCGACTCGGTGCTGCACACGGCTCTGCAGGTCGTGCAGGACGCGAACACGCTGATGACGCCGTTCCTGCCGCACTCGGCGCAGAAGGTGCACGAGGCGTTGGGCGGCACGGGCGTGTGGGCCGCGCAGCCGCAGATGAACGAGGTCCAGGACCTCGACGTCCCCGAGCGCTCCTACCCGGTGCTGACCGGTGACTACGCCGGTGAGCAGGCCAGGTGGGAGTCCACGCCGCTCGAGGTGGGCCGCCCGCTGGAGAAGCCGTCGCCGCTGTTCGGCAAGCTCGACGCGAAGCTGGGCGAGACCGGGCCCGAGTGGGCTCCGATCGTCACCGACTAGTGGCGGACCAGCGCGAACGACCGCCGGTGCCGGAAGCTCTTCCGGCACCGGTGATCGACGCTCACACGCATCTCGACGCGTGTGGCGCCACCGATGCCGCCGGCGTGGCCGTTCTGCTCGACCGGGCAGGCGCCGCCGGCGTCTCGCACGTGATCACCGTCGCGGACGACCTGGCCTCCGCCACGTGGGCCGCCGAGGCGTCCACTTGGGACCCGAGGGTCTACGCGGCGGTCGCCGTGCACCCGACGCGAACCTCCACCTTCGGTGAGGTCGAGAAGGCCGAACTGGAGCGCCTGGCCGTGCTGGATCGCGTCGTGGCGATCGGCGAGACGGGTCTCGACTACTACTGGGACTACTCGCCGCCGGCCGCCCAGCACGAGGCTTTCCGTTGGCACATCGACCTTTCCAAGCGCGTCGGGAAGCCGTTGATGATCCACGACCGGGACGCGCACGAGGACATCCTCAAGATCCTCGACGCCGAGGGCGCACCGTCCACTGTGGTGTTCCACTGCTTCTCCGGCGACGCGGACTTCGCCCGGCGGTGCGTCGACGCGGGGTACGTGCTGTCGTTCGCGGGCCCGGTGACGTTCAAGAACGCCCGTGCGCTGCGGGAGGCGGCGGTGCTCGTACCGCAGGACCAGCTCCTCGTCGAGACCGATGCGCCGTTCCTGACCCCTCATCCGTTCCGCGGGCGTCCAAACGAACCCTATTGTGTGAATTACACAATTCGGGATCTCGCTACTCTCCGTGGTGAAGATCTTTCTGAACTCTGCTCCGCTGTCACCCGTACTGCTCAACGAGTGTTCGGACTCGGGGACTGAAATGCGACTTGGAGCGAACGGAGTAGGCGGTTCCTACCCCCACGGGGTGACTGACGTCACAACATTGGTGGGGGTGTTTGCGCAACGTCGGTTGCCCCGTTACTGTCCCGTGACCGTGCCACCAGAGCCGATGTTGTCGGTTCGGTGCACGCCCGCAGTCGGGGCGGGACCGAAGCCAGAAGCGCGAAGAAGCGAGACCACGTAGGAGGAGTTGCCGGGAACCTTCGAGCTCCAACTCGAATGATCTTGTCAACGCCAACTGTGCGGTGGCCTCACAGCTTCCGCAATGGAGGTATCGACCCTGATGTCCGGTAGCGACAGAACTGCCGCGCCCTACGACTTCAACGACGACACCGACTGGTTCACGCCGGTCGGGCAGACGTCGGTGAGCGTCGCCGATCCCCACCCGAGCTTCCCGCCCGGTGCGTTGACCATCACGCCCGCGGACGTGCTCGAGGTGCTCGGCCCGGACGCGGACGACCTGCTCGCCACCGCGAACGTCGACGTCGACGAGCTGATCCGTCTCATCAACGCCGAGACGACGATCATGCCGCCCCTCGTCCTCCCGTCGGAGGAAGAGGAGCAGCAGGACCCGCAGCTCCTCACCAAGACCGTCACCAACTGGAAGCGCCGCTTCCTCAAGGGCACGGTCGCCGCGATCCTCGTCTCGATCTCCGGCGGCGGCGTGACCGCCATGGCGATGGACAAGTCGCTGACCGTCGAGATCGACGGCGCGATGCAGACCGTCCACTCCTACGAGGGCACGGTCGGCGACGTCCTGGCGGAGGAAGGGATCGTCGTCGGTGAGCACGACGCCCTGTCCCCGTCGCTGAACACCCCGATCTCCGACGGCGGCAAGATCAGCCTCGACCGCGGCCGCCTGCTGAAGATGAGCGTCGACGGCCAGGCCCGCGAGGACTGGGTCCGCTCCATCACCGTCGAGGAAGCCGCCAAGCAGCTCGGCGTGAACCTCGAAGGCGCGTGGATGTCCGCCCAGGGCAGCCAGGACATCCCCCTCGAGGGCATGAACCTCGAGGTGAAGACCCGCAAGAGCATCAAGCTCTTCGACGGCGCCAACCCGGTCCGCGAGATCCAGACCACGGCCCTCTCCGTCGAGGAACTCCTCAAGGCCGAGAACATCACCCTGGGCGCCGAGGACTCCATCACGTCCGGCATGGACGTGAAGCTCGCGAGCGGCGCCGAGGTCTACATCTCCCGCACGGGCGTCACGGTCATCAACGTGACCGAGCCGGTCGCCCCGCCGGTCGAGAAGACCAACGACCCGAACATGAACGCGGGCGAGCAGACGGTCACCGACCCCGGCGCTCCCGGCGAGCAGATCTCGCAGTACAAGGTGACCATCAAGAACGGCAAGGAGGTCAGCAAGGAAAAGCTGAGCTCCAAGGTCACCAAGGAACCGAAGCCGAAGAAGATCACCGTCGGCACCAAGCCCCTGCCCGACAGCGACGTCTGGGACAGGCTCGCCAAGTGCGAGGCGGGCGGCAACTGGGCCATCAACACGGGCAACGGCTACTACGGCGGCCTCCAGTTCTCGGCCAGCACCTGGGCCGCGCACGGCGGCACCGCCTACGCCCAGCTCCCGCACCAGGCGACGCGCGAGCAGCAGATCGCCATCGCGACCAAGCTGCGCGACCGCGCCGGCGGCACCTACGGCGCGTGGCCGGGCTGCCGGGCGAAGCTCGGCCTGCCGTAAACCCGCACCACCCTCTCGGTCCCCTGACAAGGCCGCCCAGGTCCGCCTGGGCGGCCTTCGTCGTGTCCGGGAAGGGGAGGGCCGCGCCGGGGAAGGCCTGCGGCGCGTGGGGGCCGCGGCGGAGGATGGCGGTGGAGCGGTGCGGCTCCGGCGAGCTGCGCGGAGCGCAGCGGCCGGGAGATGAGCAGCCGAGCCACCCAAGGCACAAGCGCAATGCCGCAGGCGAGCCGACCGTCTTGGCTGAACCGTCCAGCCGGTACCCGTGACGTGCCAACGAACCCAGCCACGCACCCGAAGGGATTGGGGCTTGACTTCGGGTGCGAGGTGCTACCACTTGTGGCTCGGCCGGGCGCTTTTCAGCCCGGCCTTTTCCGGACGACCAGCGCCTCGCAAGGGCCCCGAAGATGCTCCTATGGATTGTCAAGCTGTGCTGGGTATGGCGGCGAGGTCTGCGATGAGGCGGGGATA
>NZ_BSTF01000010.1 GCF_030269365.1 Lentzea sp. NBRC 102530 | reverse complement strand
ACGCTACCTCGCCCGCGAGATCTATCCCCGCCTCATCGCAGACCTCGCCGCCATACCCAGCACAGCTTGACAATCCATAGGAGCATCTTCGGGGCCCTTGCGAGGCGCTGGTCGTCCGGAAAAGGCCAGGCTGAAAAGCGCCCGGCCGATCCGCGAGGGGTAGCACCTCGCACCCGAAGTCAAGCCCCAATCCCACGCGTGCGTGGGCACGTCGGGTGCGTACGTCACCACACCGGCTTGACAGTTCAGCCAAGACGGTCGGCTCGCCTGCGGCATCGCGTGGGGCGGGCGTTGTCTTTGAGTCAAGAGCTATGGACGCCTCGCCTGCGGCTTCGTTCTCCTCAAGCCATTGGTCGCCTAGTTCTCGGCTACCGAACTCTTGGCCGCCCTGCGCTCTGCCGCCCAGCGCTCCACCAGCCAACGCTCAGCTACCTGGCGCTCAGCCGCCGTGCCAGGTGCCTCGGTGCCTCGGTGGCGCAGCGGCTCACATGCCGTTGATGCCCGCGTGGTACTTGGGCACGCGGACCGTGATCTTCGTGCCCAGCCCGCACGCCGTCTCGACCACCAGGCCGTACTCGTCGCCGTAGACGCGGCGCAGCCGTTCGTCGATGTTGCCGAGGCCGATGCCCGCCGACTCGTCCACCTGGCCCGCGAGGGTGCGGCGGAGTTTCTCGGGGTCCATGCCGATGCCGTCGTCCTCGATCGTGATGTGGGCTTCGGCGCCGCCGTCGTTGGCGTAGATCTGGATGTGGCCCGGCTCGACCTTGCCCTCCATGCCGTGCCGCACCGCGTTCTCGACCAGTGGCTGCAGGCAGAGGAACGGGACCGTCACCGGGAGCACCTCTGGCGCCACCTGGAGCGTGACCTTGAGGCGTTCGCCGAAGCGCGCTCGTTCCAGGGCCAGGTACTGGTCGATGGAGCGGAGCTCCTCGGCGAGGGTGGTGAAGTCGCCGTGGCGGCGGAACGAGTAGCGGGTGAAGTCGGCGAAGTCGAGCAGGAGGGTGCGGGCTCGTTCCGGGTTGGTGCGGACGTAGGAGGCGATGGCGGAGAGCGAGTTGTAGATGAAGTGCGGGGAGATCTGGGCTCGCAGGGCACGCACCTCGGCTTCGACCAGGCGGGTGCGGGAGCGGTCCAGTTCGGCCAGTTCGAGTTGGCCCGCTGCCCAGCGGGCCACCTGGTTGGTGGCGCGGACCAGGCCCGCCGAGGCCTCCCGCGAGTAGGCGGCGAGGGTGCCGACCACTCGGCCCTCGACGGTCAGTGGCGCTACCACCGCGCAGTTGATCGGGCAGTTCGGTTCCGCGCAGCCTATGTCGAACGCCTGGGTGCGGCCGGTGTGGAAGACGTCCTCCGCCTGGGCCATCGCGTCTGCCGCGTGGTGGTCGGAGACGCCCTCCCAGGCGACCACCTCGGTTTCGTCGGTCAGGGCGAGGGCCGGGGTGTCGAGCAACGTGCGGAGGTGCCGGGCGGACTTCTTGGCGGCGTCGGGGACCAGGCCCGCGCGCAACGGAGGTGCCGCCGACCAGGCCGTGTGCAGGGTTTCGTAGGTGACGCGCTGGGCCTCGGTGGAGAGTTGTTGCTTGTTGCGCGTGCCTCGCCACAGGACCAGGACGGCGGCGCCGCCCACGATCAGGATCGCGGCCGCGGTGAGGAAGTCTTGCATCGGGGCGTCACCTTCTAGCTTCGCTCGTCGGCCTGGGAGTTGCCGGAGCCGTCCAGCCCGAGGTTCTCGGGCGCGTGGAGCTTGACCATCGTCTGCGGCACGCCCGGTGGGGTGTGGCGCTGGGTGAGCAGCGAGACGACGTACATCACGCCGAAGCCGAGGGGGACCGTCCAGGCCGCGGGGCGGGAGAGCAGGATCTGGTACCAGGCGTTGCCGGCGTCGGTGAACATCGTGACGAGGCCCGCGGTCAGGGCGGGGACGCCGCCCGCGAGCATGCCGGCGATGGCGCCGACGGTGGTCGTCCGCGTCGACCAGATGCCCAGCATCAGCAACGGGCACAACGAGGACGCGGCCACGGCGAAGGCCAGTCCGACCATGTCCGCCACGGGCATGCCGGTGGCGACGAACGTCATCGCCAGCGGCACGAGGCCCGCCAGCACCGTGGAGATGCGGAAGCCGCGTACTCCACCGAGGCGCAGGACGTCCTGGGACAGCACGCCCGCGAGCGACACCACCAGGCCCGAGGACGTGGACAGGAACGCCGCGAACGCGCCGCCCGCCACCAGGGCGCCGAGCAGCTGACCGCCGATGCCCTCGATCATCCGCGTCGGCAGGACGAGCACCACGGCGTCGGTCTGGCCCGTCATCAGCAGTTCGGGGGTGTAGAGGCGGCCGAGCGCGCCGTACATCGGGGGCATCAGGTAGAAGACCGACAGCAGGCCCAGCACGATCAACGTCGTGCGGCGCGCGGCGGTGCCGTTCGGGTTGGTGTAGAAGCGCACGATCACGTGCGGCAGGCCCATGGTGCCCAGGAACGTCGCGATGATGAGCGAATACGCGCCGTACAACGGGAATTCCTGGCCGCTCGACATCGGCAGCGACCACATCTCGTTGGTGTTGTGCTCCATCGTGGACAGATGGGGGACCGGCGCGTCCTTCGGGAACGTGAACTCCGAGCCCGCCCCGATGCGGTGGTAGCCCTCGGGCAGCACGACCACGGTGTCGGTCACGCGCGCGCCGTCGATCTCACCGGTGCCCTTGATCGAGATGAACGCGTCGGCGTGGATCGTCGTCGGGCGCTGGAACGAGACCTCGGTGTCCTGCCGGAACACCGGGTACTCGGGCCTGGTCAGCGATTCGGCGCCGTGCACCTGCCACGCGACGATCAGGAACGCGATCGGCACGGTGATCGCGGTGAGCTTGAGCCAGTACTGGAACGCCTGCACGAACGTGATCGACCGCATCCCGCCGGACATCACGTTCGCCGTCACGACCGCCGTGACGATCAGCGCGCCCACCC
Source organism: Lentzea sp. NBRC 102530 (assembly GCF_030269365.1). Taxonomy (GTDB): domain Bacteria; phylum Actinomycetota; class Actinomycetes; order Mycobacteriales; family Pseudonocardiaceae; genus Lentzea. Next base: position 365,183 of record NZ_BSTF01000010.1, on the reverse strand, counting down.
AGTCCGGCGCGCCCGTCACCGTGTTCAGCGTCAGGCCCGCGCCTTCCAGCTGCGGCAACAGGTACAGCCAGCCGATCGCCAGCGCCAGGATCGACGCGACCGCGCGCACGCCCCGCGAACGGAAGCGGGCCTCGGCGAAGTCGGGCAGCGTGTACGCGCCGGAACGGCGCAGCGGCGCGGCGACCATCGTCAGCAGCACCAGGTACCCGGCGGTGTAGCCGACCGGGAACCACAGCATGTCCGGCCCGTAGGCGAAGATCAGCCCGGCGATGCCGACGAACGACGCCGCCGACAGGTACTCGCCGCCGATCGCGGAGGCGTTCCACCACGGCGAGACGGTGCGCGAGGCGACGTAGAAGTCGGACGTGGTGCGCGAGACCCGCAGCCCGTAGGCGCCGACCAGGATCGTGCCGAGAGCGACGACCACCACCGCCACGATGGCGTAACCACTCGTCATGGACGTTCGACCAGCTCCGCGAACTCGCGTTCACTGCGTTCGGCCTGCCGCACGTAGAACCAGCCGGCCAGCAGCAGCATCGGGCACGTCGCCACGCACAGCAGGAACCACGGCAGCCCGAGCCCGAGGATCCGGAACTTGCCGAGCTCCGGCTCGATCGCGAACAGCAACGGCAGCAACCCCAGCGCACCGCACGCCACCAGGCAGACCGACAGCCCGAGCCGCCGTTGCGCGCGGATCAGCGTGCGCATGTAGACGGCGCCGAGCTCGCTCTGCTCGTTGATCTCGCGCGTGCCCGAGTAGGGGCGCCGCGCACGGGGTGCCCGTGTGCGCGGGCTCGTCACCACCACGCGCTGGGACGGTTTCGGGTCCGGCCGCGGAGGTGGTGGCGTCGTCACGACCCCAGCCCGTTCCTCGGTTGCAGGACACCGGCGGACGCGGCCTGACCCGCGACGGGCGTGGGCCGGGCGCGGCGGACGAGCAGCTGGCGCAGGTGCCGGGCGTGGCGGCGGCTGACCGGCAGCACCGCGCCGCCGATGGTGACGCTCAGGTGCCCGTCCTCCAGGCGCAGCTCGTCGATGTGGCCGAGCGAGACCAGGTGGCTGCGGTGGATGCGCACGAACCCCGCGCTGCGCCACCGCTCCTCGAGACCGTTGAGCGCCGCGCGGACCAGGCCGCTGCCGGTCGCGGTGTGCAGGCGGGCGTAGTCGCCGTGCGCCTCCACGTACCGGATGTCGGCGAGGCGGATGAACCGGGTGACGCCGCCGAGCTCGACGGGGATGACCTCGTCACCCATCTCCGGCGGCGTGGCGTTGGCCTGCTGCACCGGCGCGGGCGCGGCGGGTTCCGCGGTGCTCTTCGAGTCGAGGACCTCGTGCACGATGCGGTGCACGGACTCCGCGAGCCGTTCCGGCCGCACGGGCTTGAGCAGGTAGTCGAGCGCCTTGAGCTCGAACGCCTCCACGGCGGGCTGCTGGTGCGCCGTCACGAACACGACGGGCGGCGGCTGCGCGAACCGCGAGAGCACGCGGGCGAGGTCGAGACCGTCGAGCCCGGGCATGCGGATGTCGAGGAACACGGCGTCCAACGGCTGCCCGGCGTCCATGGCGCGGTGCAGCACCCGCAACGCCTTGGTGGCGTCGGTGACCGCCTCCACGTGAGCGATGCGCGGGTCAGAACGCAACAGGTACGTGAGGTCTTCCAGCGCGGGCGCCTCGTCGTCGACGGCGAGCACCCGCAGCGAGCGCTCGAGGCTGCCACGTCGATCCGGCCCCTCGCAGATGGGGCAGGGCAGACCTGAGGTCATTCGAGATCGAGTCCAAACTGTGTACGGCCGATCCTCACGTGGCTGCGATTGGACCACGCTCGGTCATCGCGCGCCTGGTGAGCCGAGGGCGTCGGATACGCGATCATGCCCCCTCACGGAGGGTGACCCGCCGCGGGGGTCCGGTTGCACTGGGTGTGCACCGCGTCAACCCCCTCCTGCCCGCGCAACCCCGATCGGCCGCATCATCCGCCAAGGGGAGGACGTGCGGAAACCCTCCGATCGGGTGTGTCTCGGACAGGAGACCGATGCCGCTATCACGCAGCGTGCAGTTGCCTGGTCAGGCACGTCGGCCGGTTTTGTCAGTCAAAAAGCGGCGATCTGAGACGCGAAGAAGGCGGTTCTCAGGGCTGCCGGAGCGCACGGGGCTTGGCCGCGAGGGCGTCACCGAGCGTGATCTCCAGCTCGATGAACGACTCCTCGGCGCGGCGGGCGGCCACGCTCACGGACGCGGCGGCGGCGGGGCCGATCAGCCGGCGGGTGGGCGCGCGCAACGCCTGGATCGCCTCGGACCACTGGTTCGAGAGCTTGGCGAGACCGCTCAGCGTGTCCACGAGTTGCTCGGTGTTGTCCGGCGGTGACGCGACGATCTCCGCCAGCCGGTCGCGCAAGGCGTCCAGTGCCGGGTCCACTTCACTCCTCCAGCCGGGCTGCGCCAGGAATTCCTCCCACTGGGCATCACCATATCCCGCCCTCAGTGGTGCAGCGCAATGATGTTGCCCCCAACGGTGTCGCGCGGTCAATCGATTGCGCATTCCGTCTCAACTGGTGCTCGTCTCAACTGGGAAATATGTGTGTTCTTTCAACCAGCCGGTGAGTTTTCCGACGTCACGTAGGGTTCGCGGGCGCGTACGGGCGGCATTGGAGTTGTGTCGCGTTACCGCCGGCCGGTGTGCGGATCAACTCATTTGTCGTAGTCGCTGCGCCGTTTGTGGCGGTTGTCGGGGTGATATGACTGGGGTTCGCGCTGATCTGGGGGGATCGCATGAAGTACTACGTAGTCCGGGACTTCGGCTCGGACGTGCAGGCCGTGGTCCGCACCAGGCTCGTGGGTGAGGAGATCCACGCCGGGGCGGCCGGCTGGGTGCCGTCGGACGTGCTCCGGTACCTGAGGCGCGACGACCTGCTCCACAGGGCGGAGCAGGTGACCGAGGAGCAGGCGGGGGCGGTCATCGCCGCGAGGCCCGCCCGGCGGTGCTTCCGCGTGCTGTCGGTGGAGGGGCCGAAGCTGCCGTTCGCGGTGGTCGAGGTGGACGGGCAGCAGGAGCGGGCGTACACCCGCGAGCTGGCGTGGGGTCCGTCCGACCTGCTGGCGGGGCTCGGCCACCTGAGCGGACTGCGCGTCGTCGAGCTGCCGCAGCAGATGTCGGCGGAGTACGCCGCCTACGACCTCGCGTTCGCGCAGCGCACGTTCCTGAGGCACCACCGGTGGAAGGGCGTCCCCTACTACGCGATCTTCAACAGCGCCAGGGGCGCACTCGACCTCGCGAACGCGATCGCGCTGGTGAAGGGCGACGCCTGGGACGAGTACGAGTACGGCAAGGGCGAATGGGTGCGCTGCTCGTTGCTCAGGGGAATCAGCAACGGCGGCAACACCTACGAGGAACTGCCGATCAGCCCCGACGAGGCGCACCGGCTGATGGAGCGCCTCGACACCCGCTGAGCAGGAACCGCCGGGTCAGAGGCGGCCGACGTCCGTGATGGTCACGACCGCCTCGCCCAGTTCGTCCGACGCCGCCAGGTCGACCTCGGCGTTGAAGCCCCAGTCCTTGTCGCCCGCCGGGTCCTCGAAGATCTGCCGGCACACCCAGCGCTCGCGCTCGACGTTGATGATCAGGAACGCCGGGCCGCGCGCGTTCGGGCCCGCGCCGATGTCCGAGTGCTCCTCGAAGTACGGCTCGAGGGCGTCCATCCACTCCTTGGCCGTCCAGCCCGACTCGTGGTCGAGTTCGCCCAGCGAGTACCAGTCGCGCTTGGCGGCCAGTTCGACGCGGCGGAACAGGGCGTTGCGGACCAGGACGCGGAACGCCCGGACGTTGCGGGTGACGGCCGGCGGGAGGTCCACGCGGACCTCGGGGGCTGCTTCGGCGTCCGGGTTGGTGAGCTTCTCCCACTCGTCGATCAGCGAGGAGTCGACCTGGCGGACGAGTTCACCGAGCCACGAGATCAGGTCCTGCAGTTCCTCGGTCTTCGCCTCGTCCGGGACGGTCTGCGACAACGCCTTGTAGGCGTCGGCGAGGTAGCGCAGCACGAGCCCCTCGGACCGGGCCAGGCCGTAGAACGACACGTACTCCGTGAACGTCATCGCGCGCTCGTACATGTCGCGCACGACGGCCTTGGGGGAGAGGTGGTAGTCGCCGACCCACGGGTGGCCGCGGCGGTAGGTGAAGAACGCGGCTTCCAGCAGGTCGTTGAGGGGCTTCGGGTACGTGACCTCCTCCAGCAGCTCCATCCGCTGGTCGTACTCGATGCCGTCGGCCTTCATCGCGCCGATCGCCTCGCCGCGCGCCTTGTGCTCCTGGGCACCCAGGATCTGGCGCGGGTCGTCGAGGATGGACTCGATCACCGACAGGACGTCGAGCTCGTAGCCCGGCGCCTCGCGGTCGAGCAGTTCGATGGCGGCCAGCGCGAACGGCGACAGCGGCTGGTTCAGCGCGAAGTTGAACTGCAGGTCCATCGTGAGGCGGAAGTCGTCGCCGTCGCGTTCCACGACACCGGCCGCGACCAGCGCCTTGTACATCGCCAGCGCGCGCTTGATGTGCTTGAGCTGCTTCGGGCGGTCCTCGTGGTTGTCCTCCAGCAGGTGCCGCATCGCCTGGAACGCGCCCCCGGCGGGGCGGCCGATCACGTTCAGCAGCATCGCGTGCGAGACCTGGAACGACGACGTCAGCGGCTCCGGTTCGGCGCCCACGAGGCGTTCGAACGTCGACTCGCTCCACGACACGAAGCCGTCCGGGGCCTTCTTGCGCACGACCTTGCGGCGCTTCTTCGGGTCGTCGCCCGCCTTGGCGAGCGCCTTGATGTTCTCGACCTCGTGCTCCGGCGCCTGCACGACGACGGTGCCCACGGTGTCGTAGCCCGCGCGGCCCGCCCGTCCGGCGATCTGGTGGAACTCACGGGCCTTGAGGATGCGGGTGCGCGTGCCGTCGTACTTCGAGAGAGCGGTGAACACGACCGTGCGGATCGGCACGTTGATGCCGACGCCGAGGGTGTCCGTGCCGCAGATGACCTTCAGCAGACCGGCCTGCGCGAGCTGCTCGACCAGGCGGCGGTACTTCGGCAGCATGCCGGCGTGGTGCACGCCGATGCCGTGCCGCACCAGCCGCGACAGCGTCTTGCCGAACCCGGACGAGAACCGGAAGTTGCCGATCGTCGAGGCGATCTCTTCCTTCTCCGCCTTGGTCGCGACGTTGACGCTCATCAGCGACTGCGCGCGTTCCAGCGCGGCCGCCTGGGTGAAGTGCACGACGTAGATCGGCGCCTCACGGCCGTGCAGCAGGTCTTCGATCGTCTCGTGCAACGGCGTGGTGACGTACTGGAAGTTCAGCGGCACCGGGCGTTGCGCCGACCGGACCACCGCCGTCGGCCTGCCGGTGCGGCGGGTCAGGTCCTTCTCGAAGAACGAGACGTCGCCGAGCGTCGCCGACATCAGCAGGAACTGCGCCTGCGGCAGTTCGACGATCGGGACCTGCCAGGCCCAGCCGCGGTCGGGCTCGCTGTAGAAGTGGAACTCGTCCATCACGACCTGGCCGACGTCGGCGTCGGCGCCGTCGCGCAGCGCGATGTTCGCGAGGATCTCGGCGGTGCAGCAGATGATGGGCGCCTGGTCGTTGACGCTGGCGTCGCCGGTCATCATGCCGACGTTCTCCGGCCCGAACACCTCGCAGAGCGCGAAGAACTTCTCCGAGACCAGCGCCTTGATGGGCGCCGTGTAGAAGCTGCGCTGGTTGCCCGCCATCGCGACCAGGTGGGCGCCGATGGCCACCAGGCTCTTGCCGGACCCCGTGGGGGTGCTGAGGATGACGTTCGCGCCCGAGACGAGCTCGATGACCGCCTCCTCCTGCGCCGGGTACAGCGCCAGGCCGCGCTCGGTCGCCCAGGTGGAGAAAGCGTCGAACAGTTCGTCTTCGTCGGCGATCGAGGTGAGCCGGTCCGTGAGTGCAGTCATCGCAGGTGAACTATAGGTGGTACGCGTACTCGGTGAACTCCCAGTCGGTCACGAACCGCTGGAACCGGGCCACCTCCTCCCACTTGAAGTCCACATAGGACCGGACGAAGTCCTTGCCCAGCACGTCGACCATCGCCGTGTCCTCCTCCAGGTGGGCGAGGGCGTCCGGCAGCGTCGCGGGCAGCGTGGGGGCCTTCGACGGGTCGTAGCCGTAGCCCGCCGACGGCCGCGGCGGCTCGATCTGGTCGCGGATGCCCAGGTAGGTGGCGGCGATCAGGCCGGCGATGCCGAGGTAGGGGTTGGCGCTCGCGTCGCCCAGCCGCAGTTCGAGGCGGGTGGTCTCGCCGCGCTCGGCCGGCACCCGGAGCATCGCGCTGCGGTTGTCGAGACCCCAGTCGATCAGCCACGGCGCGAGCGAGTCCGGCCCGAACCGCTTGTAGGAGTTCACCGTGGGGTTGAGCAGCGCGGCCAGCGCCGGGGCGTGCTTGAGGATGCCGCCGATGGCCCAGCGCGCCTCGTCCGACAGGCCGCTCGAGGTACCCGGCGCCTGGAACGCGTTGCGGCCGTCCTCCTGGTGGCACGAGAGGTGCAGGTGGAACCCGCTGCCGCCGCCGTCGTTGAACGGTTTCGCCATGAACGTGGCGAGCCTGCCTTCGCGCCGCGCGAGTTCCTTGACGCTCGTCTTGAACCGGAACGCGCGATCGGCCGCGTCCATGGCGGGCGAATGGACGAGGTTGATTTCGAACTGCCCACCGGCGTACTCGTGGTTGCCGCCGGTCGTCTGCAACCCCGCGCTGGAGAGCGTGCGAAGAGTTCTCAACAGATGACCGTCCGAATCGCCGCGGCGGCCGGTCGCGTAGACGTTGCCCGGCTCATCGCAGTAGGGACGCCACCCGTTCGGGCGATCTTCGTCCGGTTCGCAGAGAAAATATTCCAGCTCGGGACCGACCACCGGGCTCAGCCCGGTGGTCTCGAATATTTCCAGGGCCCTGCGCAGCACCTGCCGCGGCGATTCGTCCACGGGCCTTTCGTCCGCGGGGCTGACGGCGTCGCCGATGCACCACGCCACGCCCGGCTCCCAGGGGATCGGGAGGAGCGTGTCGAGGTCCGGGACCACGATCACGTCGGGCAGCCCGGCGTCGAGCACACCCCCGTTCTCGGTGGTCTGACCGCCGGGCGTCGTGCTGTACACGGCCCGGCAGAACGACAGCCCGCGCTGAATCACCGCAGGTAGATGCTCTACGAGGACGTCACGGCCCCGATCGGTGCCGAGCAGGTCGGGGAACACGACGCGCACCACGTCGATCCCGTCCTCGCCGAGTCTTGCCGCGAGTTCCCGTGTCACCTGTTCACCGACCACGTCGAACTACCTTTCCGGCACAGTGTGTCGCTGACGCGGAGGGGATAACGTTGAGGGACAAACGCTATCGACCCGTCCGTGGAGCAAAGACCAGTCGGTGCTCCGCACTCATCGTCCACCACCGGGCAACAGTCCGTAACTGGACGGGTGACGACCGTCACGAGATCATGCACGATGTGGGATCGTGATCAAAGTGGTTGCGGACTGTCTCGCACCACATCACAGACATAGTTCGGAACCGCAAGTATTGTGCCGGGAACACCTGAGGTCCGAGCACGGGAGACTTTGAGTTGTCTGGTCACCACACGATTGCCGAGACCGAGAAAGCCGTCCAGGCGAAGCTCGGTGCGGTGCCGCTGCATCGCGAGCAGATGGCGGCGGTGTCGAACATCCACCGCGCCGCCACCGCGATCCGCCAGCACCTTGAGAACTCGGTGCTGCGCACCAGCGATCTGACCTGGACCGGCTTCGTCGTGCTCTGGGTCGTGTGGATCTGGGGCGAGATGGAGACGCGGTACGTCGCCGAGGAGGCCGGGATCTCCAAGGGCACCCTGACCGGCGTCGCCAAGACGCTGCAGTCGCGGGGGCTGCTGGAACGTCTCGGGCACCCGACCGACGGGCGGCTGGCCGTTCTGCGGCTCACCCCTGAGGGTGAAGAACTGATGGCCGACCTCTTCCCCAAGTTCAACGAGGAAGAGGTGTTCGTCTCGGACCCGCTGGAGTCCTCCGAGGCCCAGTCGCTGGCGGAGATGCTGCGGCGGATGGTCACGCACCTCGAGGCCAACGGCGAACAGCGCCGGTTGGACCTGCGCGGGGACACGCCGCTGCCGCCTCGCCGGTCCGGTCGGCGGGCCAAGCACGGCTGAGGCTTGTTCGGCTGACGGGGGCGACTCACCGGGGGTGAGTCGCCCTGTTCGGCGTTGTCGGGTCACGGGTGCGGTGGTCGGCTTTGGCGCAGACCTGGACGAGCTTTGGTTTCCCCATCGCCGCTTCGCGACGATGGGGATTGGGTGCGTGGGCACGTTAGGTGCGTACGTCACCGTCACCGGCTGGACGGTTCAGTCAAGAGCTATGGACGCCTCGCCTGCGGCATTGCCGTTGGGACTTGGCGGGCTCGGCTGCGCCGTCGCGATGCTTGCGCTCGGTCGGCCTCGCCTGCGGCTTCGTTCTCCTCAAGCCATTGGTCGCCTGGCGTTCGGCTGCGGGACGCGCGGTGACCTGGCGCTCGGCAGCCGGTTCGGGTGCTCAGAGCAGGCTGAGCACCCGTGCGTGCAGCGTGTCGAGGTAGTCCTCGGACTCCGGCTTCATCAGGACGCTGCGCAGCACTCGTGCGCCGTCCGCGTCCGCGGTGATGTCGGGGTGCCTGGCCGCGAAGGCGTCCTTCGAGGCCCTCGCCACGCTCAGGAAGATCGGGTCCTCGGGGGCGTGCATGCCGGTGTCCATGACCCGGTGCGACGCGGCGTCGATCGCGGACAGCGCGCGGGGGTCGGTGCGCGGGAAGTACGTCACGATGTCCAGTTCGGGCTCCTGGTAGAGCTCCAGGGCCTCGGAGTCGCGGATCATCGACGCCCAGCGGACGGCGGCCCGGCGTCCGGCCGCCAGGACCTCGCCCAGGCCGTCCCGTGTCAACGGGAGCAGACGAAGGGTCAGCCAGAGGCCTGCCGCCGCGGCGCCCGCCCGGGAGCACTCCAGGCTGATCTCGCCCAGGTGCAGTTCGTCCGAGGTGAAGTAGGTGTACGGGGAGTCGTGCAGGTAGAAGCGGCCCACCTCGGGGTCCTTGAAGAGGACCGCGCCGCAGCCGTAGGGCTGCAGGCCGTGCTTGTGGGGGTCGACGACCACGGAGTCGCAGTCGGCGATGGCCCGCCAGGGTTCCGGGGCCAGGTCGGTGCCGGCGAGGAGGGTGAAGAAGCCACCGTAGGCGCCGTCCACGTGGACTCGGGCGCCGTAGCGGCGGGTCAGGGCGCGGACCTCGTGGACCGGCTCGACGGCGCCGAGGGCCGTGGTGCCCGGGGTGACGACCACGGTGCCGATCTTGCCCGTCTTGAGGAGCGCTTCGAGGGCGTCGAGGTCCATGCGGCCGTGCGCGTCCGCCGGGACGGAGTGGCCCTCCATGTTCAGGACACCGCACATCCTGGAGTGGGTGTAGTGGGCCTCTGAGGAGTAGGCGATGCCCTGCGCCGGGTGCAGGGAGCGGGCCACGAAGAGGGCCTCCAGGTTGGCGATGGTGCCGCTGGAGGTCAGGTGGCCCAGGTGCGGTCCGGTGTAGCCGAACATCCTCGCCAGGTCGGCGACGACCTCGCGTTCCATGGTGGCGGTGGCCGGGCCGCCGTCCAGGGCGTGGTTGTTCGGGTTGATCAGCATGGCGCTGAGGTAGCCGACCACGGCCGCCGGGTGCGGGGGTTTGAGCATCTGGCCCGCGTAGCGCGGGTGGAAGAACGGGTAGTTGTCGCGCAGGCGGTCCTGGAGCTCGGCGAGGGCCGAGCCGAAGAGCGTCGGATCGACCTGCAGGGACGAGTGGGGTGTGAAGGTGCCGTAGTCGGCCGTCCACTTCTCGTGGTTGGCCAGGGCCTCGTTCAGCCAGTGTTGAAGGTCCACCGCACACCCCACTCGGTCCACGAAATGTTCGAATTTGTACGTTACGGCAGACCCCAGCGGGAAGACGAGCCGTTCGCTTTCACATCACGTGCTGAGACGTCGGGGCGCGTGCCCCGGCGGCTGACGACGGCGGTCTGGCCCCGGCGGAGCGGGATCTCCAGCGCGGAACCACGTGGCTTGCACTCCAGACGGCGGCCCCAGGCGTCGCGGACGTCGACCTCGCCCTCGATGCCGTGGTCCAGGAGCAGGGGCGCGCCTGCTTCCGAATGGACCTTGACCCAGTCTGTCCGGCCGGACGAGCGGGACGCGTCGACCAGGAACGCACCCTGCGTGCGCAGCGACGAGATCGAGGCATCGGCCCAAGTGGACGACACGGACGGGAAGACGCGGACCGTGTTGTTGTGGGACTGGACCATCATCTCGAGGACGGCCTGCGCGGACATCAGCGGCGACTCGATGGCGAGGTTGCCGCCCTCGCGGTAGAAGGTGTTCTCGGTCAGCACGGCGTTCGAGCCGACCTGCTTGCGGTCCAGGAAGTGGCGCAGGAACGACAGCGCCTCCTCGGGGCGGTTCATGGCCGACGCCATCGCGGACGCGGCGCCGTAGCTGTAACCCGCCCAGGCTTCGCGCCGGGAGACCCAGTGGTCGAAGGTCTTGTCGATGAGCGAGCGGTGTTCGGGCATGTCGTAGGTGAGTTCGCGCAACGGGTAGAACCAGAGCATGTGCGAGAAGTGGCGGTGGGAGTCGTTCAACGCCACGTCCTTGCCGATCAACGTGCCGTTCGGGCCCTGGGCGTAGGGGACCAGGCGGGTCGCGATGTCGCGCCAGCGCGGGTTGTCCTCGATCGAGAGCAACGTGCGGACGCCCCAGCGGATCAACGACAGGTCGTACGTCGTGTCGGTCGCGTTGGCGTACTCGGGCGAACGGGTCTCCGGCAGGTGCAGCCTGCCGTCGGTGCCCTCGACCAGGAACCGGGCGTAGTAGTTGACGGCCTTGGTGAGGATCGGGAACAGGACGTCGGACAGGATCCTGCGGTCCATCGTGTGGCGGTAGCCCAGCCAGACGTTGTGGCACGCCCACAGGAGGTTGCCGGTGTGGTCGTTGGGGGCGACGCCGGGGACACCGCAGTAGCGCGGGCCGGAGCGCAGGGTGCGGTCACCGGGGTGGCAGATCGCGTACGAGTTCCCGTCGCGGTAGGACGGGTTCACGTTGAGCTCGAGGTTGTGCTCGTAGCGCTTCAGCGTCGTGGTGACGGCGTCGAGTTCGTGGTGGTTCGAGCCGTTGACCAGCGGGTACGAGATCTGGACGTTGAGGTTCCACCAGACCGCCGTCCAGCTGTTGCCCTGCTCGGGGAACCACGGGCCCCACTCGGAGATCACCGGGGCGTCGGCGCGGGTGGCGGCGGCCATCTTGTAGAGCTGGAGCCAGTAGAACCGCTGCACGAGCTTGTCCGGCACCGAGACCAGCGACTTCGCGAAGTAGGCGTTCCACCAGCGGCGGTGTTGCAGGACCAGCAGGTCGAACGGGAGCGCGAGCGCCTGCCTGACCTCGCGGATCGCTTCGGACGTGTGCGTGTTCGCAGGGTGTGTGTACGCGACGTGGGCGGCGAAGCGGCCGTTGCGGGTCTGCCAGGCCGTCGTGTAGCCGCCGCCCGCGTGCAACGGCTGCGCGGCGTACGAGACGCCGTTCGCGGTGCCCAGGGTGGGGGCGGGGTTGGCGGTGTAGTCGGCCGGCCTGCGGATCTGCCGGGTCGTCGAGGACTCCAGCGGCTGGAAGCCCCAGGTCGCCTCGCCGCGGACGGACGCGAGGAACGTGCTGCGGTCGTTGTGCACGAGCATCGTGAACGTGGCGGAGCCCTGCGTCGTCGTCACCGAGCCGGTCAGCTCGGCGTTCCACAGGTCGAGGGTCCAGTCGACGGCGGTGATCGCGCCGGCGAACCGCACGGTCAGGTAACCGATCGGCAGCCGGGAGAGGCCCACCGCGGCCTCCCAGTGCTCGCGCTGGTCCTGGACCTCCGAATGGCTGAGCATCAGCTTCAGCTCGTCGGGCGTGCGGCCCGCGTACACCTGGACGCCGAGGAAACCGTTGGCGAGAAAGGGACTATCGCCCCAATTCGCCGGAAGTCGCTTCCATTCCATGCGAGCGTCCCGGACCACGTCCCGATGCACGCTGTGACCCGATGTTTCGGGGGTTGCGGAGGCGGTGCCCACCCCGAGCGCGGAAGCCCCCACGGTGGCGCCGGTCCCGTACAAAAACGTTCTGCGCGACAGCTCTGTCACTGGTCGTCCCTCCGTGCCGTGGCGGCGGCGGAACGGATCTAACCGCAAGAGTCATCCGATGACTAGCGTGCGCTGTGACGATCAACGCCTTCTTGCCCGCAAATCGTTGTTGCACAGTCCTAGCCATAGCCGACATCGGGCAATTAGCGTCTCAGCTCATGTCACCTGTTGCCATGCACATGAGCGACGGTCTGCTGAACGCACCGGTCTCGGTCGTCTTCCTCGTCGTCGCGGCGGTGGGCGTCGGGTTCGCGTTGGTCAAGGCCCGTGCGGACCTCGACGACCGCACGGCGCCGATGGCGGGCCTGGTGGCCACGTTCGTCTTCGCCGTCCAGATGATCAACTTCCCGATCCTGCCGGGCGCCTCCGGGCACCTGCTGGGCGGTGCGCTCGCGGCGATCCTGGTCGGCCCGTACGTCGGCGCGCTGTGCGTCACGATCGTGCTCGTCGTGCAGGCGCTGCTGTTCGCGGACGGCGGCCTCACGGCCCTGGGCGCGAACGTCACGAACATGGCGTTGATCGGTACGGCGGCCGGGTTCCTGGTCGCCGTCGCGCTGCGCAAGCTTGCCCTCAGGGGCAAGGGCGGACTCGCGGCCGTCGCGTTCGTCTCGGCGTTCGTGAACACCTTGCTGGCCGCGACGGGCTTCGTCGTCGAGTACGCGATCGGCGGCGCGGGCGGCGTGGAGATCGGCAAGGTCGCGCTGCTGATGTGGGGGCTGCACGCGTTGATCGGCATCGGCGAGGGCCTGATCACGGCGGCCACCGTCACGTCGGTCGCGGCGATCCGCCCCGACCTCGTCCACCTGCTCAAGGGCGGCGCCAAGCCGCTGGAGGTGCGGTCGTGAGGAAGTTCTTCATCGGGTTCGCGTTCGTGTCGCTGCTGATCGCCGGGGTGCTGTCGTACTTCGCGTCCGGCGACCCGGACGGCCTCGACAAGACCGTCGAGGACACCGGTATCGCCGAGCACGCGCAGGAGCACCCGTTCGCGGGCAGCACCTTCGCCGACTACGCGTTCGGCGGTGACGACAAGTTCACCGGGCTCGCGGGCGTGCTCGGGGTCGTGGTCGTCCTCGCGGTGTCCTTCGGCCTGTTCTGGTTCCTGCGCAAGAAGTCCGACGCGTAGGTGAGCGGCAGCCACGACGTCCTGCACCACGCCGGCGACTCGCCGGTGCACCGCCTCGGGCCCCACGTGAAGATCCTCGTGGCGTTCGCGGCGGTGCTCGGCGTCGTGGCCACGCCGCGCACGTGGTTCCCGCTGTTCGGCATCTACCTGCTGCTGATCGTCGCGGTGTGGGCGGTGGCCCGCGTGCCCGTGCTGTGGTTCGTGAAGCGCGCGGTGATCGAGGCGCCGTTCGTGGTGCTGGCGTTCCTGCTGCCGATCTTCGGCACGGACCCGCGCACCGACGTCCTGGGCGTCTCGGTGTCCGTCGAGGGGTCGCTCGCGGGCTGGAACATCCTCGTCAAGGGCACGCTCGGCGTGCTGATCAGCCTGACCCTGGCGGCCACCACCGCTCCCGGCGACCTGCTGCGCGGGTTGCAGGCGTTGCGGGTGCCCGCGCCGCTGGTCATGATCGCCACGCTGATGCTGCGCTACGGCGAAGTCGTGGTGGGAGAAGCGAAACGCATGCGCGTCGCCCGCATCTCCCGCGGTGACGACCCGCGGTTCCTGTGGCAGGCCGGCGCGCTCGCCCGGTCGGTCGGCACGTTGTTCATCCGGTCCTACGAACGCGGAGAGAGGGTGCACCTCGCCATGGTGTCGCGCGGCTGGACGGGCAGGCCTTCCGGGTCGGCGACGATCGTGCCGGAGACCCCGGCCGCGGCGGCGCTGGAGGTGTCGAAGCTGGCCTTCGCCTACCCGGACGGCCACCAGGCGTTGTTCGGCGTGGACCTGCGGGTCGAGCGCGGTGAACGGGTCGCGGTGCTCGGTCCGAACGGCGCCGGCAAGACCACGTTCGCGTTGCACCTCAACGGGGTGCTGTCCGGCGGCTCGGGGTCGATCGCGGTCGCCGGGCTCGAGGTGACCCGCGCGAACCTCCGCGAGATCCGCCGCCGGGTCGGCCTGGTCTTCCAGGACCCCGACGACCAGCTGTTCTGCCCGACGGTCGCCGAGGACGTGGCGTTCGGCCCGCGCAACTTCGGTCTGTCCGAGGTGGACGGACGCGTGCGCGAGGCGTTGCGGTCGGTCGGCATGGAGTCGGTCGCGGACCGCTCGCCGCTGCACCTGTCCGGCGGTCAGCGGCGCCGTGTCGCGCTCGCGTCGGTGCTGGCCTGCTCGCCGGAACTGCTGGTGCTGGACGAACCGTCCGCGAACCTCGAACCGGTGGCGCGCCGCGAACTCGCCGAGCTGCTGCTCTCGCTGGCGCCCACCATGCTCATGGTCACGCACGACCTGCCGTTCGCGCTGCAGATCTGCCCGCGCAGCGTGCTGGTCGACGACGGCGTGGTCGTGGCGGACGGCCCGACGCGGGAACTCCTCGCCGACGCCGAACTCCTCGCCCGGCACCGGCTCGAACTGCCCTACGGCTTCCGGCTGGACTGAAGCCCGGCCAGCACGATCTCCAGCAGCACGGCGGGGTTCGCGCCCTCGTGCATGCTCTGCAGCATCCCCTTCATGAGCGCGACCAGGTCCTGGGTCGTGATGTCGGGCCGCACCGCACCGGCCGCCTGCGCTCGTTCCAGCAGACCGCCGAGCGTGGCGTGCAGGGAGTCGCGCAGCTCGGACGGCACCGCGATCGCGTCGGACATGTCGCGCTTGGCGGCGGCCTCGCCGGCCATCTTCGTCAGGAACGCCGTCAGGTCCGCACCGGGGTCCTCGGAGGGCGCGGCGGAGGAGATCATGGCCTGCACGCGGGACTCCGTGACGGCCTGGAACAGCGCCTGCTTCGTCGGGAAGTGCCGGTAGACGGTGCCGGGCCCGACGCCCGCCCTCCCGGCGATCTCGTCCAGCGGCACGTCGAAGCCCTGCTCCGCGAACAGTTCCCGGGCGGCGGACAGCACCTTCTCGCGGTTGCGCGCGGCGTCGGCCCTCATCGTTGCCAACCGGGGCGTGCGTTCCGTATCGTACTAAGCGGGGTCACCGTTCCGATTCTACGAGGGGTCGATCATGAGGCGCACACCGGCAGAGATCGTGGACCACGTCCGGCGGCAGGTCGCGGGGGAGCAGACGCACGACTCGTTCGCCGACCTCTTCACCGAGGACGGCGTGATGGCCTACCGCTTCCCAGCGCCGTTCCAGGAGCCGGAGATCAAGGGCAGGGACGCGATCCGCGCCTACTTCGACCGGATGCGCGGCGCACGGGTCCGGGAGAAGATCGAGATCCAGCACGTCGAGGCGATCACCCGGCTCACCGACGACCCGGACGTCGTCGTCGCCGAGATCACGCACCGCGGCTGGTCGAAGGTGAAGCAGGACCACTACTCGTTCACCGCCATCGCGATCATCCACTTGCGCGACGGCGAGATCGCCCGGTACGACGACTACATGAACCCGTTGCTGCTGACCGAGTTGCTCGGCGCATGACGTTCGACCTGTCCGCCTGGTGCGCAGCCGAACTGGGGAGCGGGCCAGTCGAGGTGTTCTACGAGCGCGTCTCGATCTCGTCGGTCTTCGGGGTGCGCCTGGCGGACGGGCGTTCGGCCTACGTGAAGGCTCGCGCGGACGACGGGCGGGCGGCCTCGTGCCTCGCCGCGCAGAAGTCGCTGGCGGAGCGGGGGTTTCCGTGTCCACGCCCGCTGACGCCGGTGGTGCGGGCCGGCGGGGTGGCCGTGCACGCCGAGGAACCGCTGCCCGGCGGGGAGGTGTTGGCGGGCGACACCCCCGAGGTCGCCCGGCGCTACGCCTCCGTGTTCGCCCGGTCGATGGTGCTGCTGGCGGACGTCTCCGTGCCGCCGCCGGTGCCCGCGCCCCGCTGGGCCCGGTGGGACCACGACGGTCCCGGGGTGTGGCCCGCCATCGACTTCCTCGACGCCCGCGACCAGAGCGTCGTGCCGCCGTTCGTCGTGGAGGCCGCCACGCGGGTGCGCAAGCGGTTGCTGGCCACCGATCTGCCGTGCGTGCTGGGGCACGCCGACTTCGAGGCGCAGAACCTCCGCTGGCACGACGGCGAGGTGCTCGCCGTGCACGACTGGGACAGCCTGGCGTGGCAACCGGAGGCCGCCCTGGTGGGCGCGGCCTCCGGGGCGTTCGCCAACGCGTCGCCGCCGGCGTGGGTGCCGGTCGAGAGTTCGGCGGCGTTCATCGAGACGTACCAACGGGTGCGCGGGCGGGCGTTCTCCGCCGAGGAGAGGGAGATCGCGTGGGCCGCGAGCATGTGGACCGCCGTGCACAACGCACGGTGGGAAGTGCTGCACGGCGATCCGACCCCGTCAGGTGACGCGGTGCACGAGCAAGGCCCCGAACGGCTGCGGCTCGCCGGTGCCTAGGCACCGCCTCCGGCTCGCTCACCCGCGCCTGCCACCTGACGGACTTGCAGGACAGGGCCTAACCAGCCAGCGCGCGGCGGCGCCGTTCCGCCAGCACCGCCGACAGGTACGGGTGCGGGTGCGTGTGCTCGACGCGGGGCGAGCGGATCGCCACGCCCACGTCGTTCGCCAGCCGCGCGCCCAGGTCCCAGCGGGCCTGCTCGTTCAGGTCGCCGTACCGGCTCAGGTACTGCCGCGTCGCGAGCACCAGCTCCTCCGGCAGCTGCGAGAGGTCGAGGCCCGACGCCCACTCCGCGAGCTGCGGCGGCATGACGGCGAGCTCCACCTCCTGGCGCGGCACACGGGTGTGGATCACGATGGTGCCCGCCAGGTAGTCGCCGACCCGCTTGCCCTGCGGCGAGAACAGCGACACGAACAGCGCCGTCGCGCCGCCGAAGCCGAGCGCCCAGAAGTCCACGAAGAACCCGCCGAGCGCGCGCACCAGGGCGTGCCGGAAGCGGATCGCGCCGCCGTCGTCGCGCACCACGCGCAGGCCCATCACGAGCTTGCCCAGGGACCGCCCGCGCGACAGCGACTCCACCAGCGTCGGGTAGCCGATGATGACGAGCACCGCGAGCGTCAGCGACAGCGCCGTCTGCAGCGCGTCGTCGAACCCGATCGGCGAGAGCAGAGACACGAGGACGAGCAGACCGAACTGCAGGACGAGATCGAACGCGTACGCGACCGCCCTGCTCGCGAGCTGGGCTACGCGAAGGTCAAGAACTACGGCTTCACCGGTGACTAGGTCCCCCACCCGGATAGTGTGACTCATCGTGGATCTGGACGTGTTCATCGAACGCCACAGCGCGTCGTGGCAGCGGCTCGAGAAGCTCGCGAAGAGGCCCGGCAGGCTGAGCGGTGCCGAGGCCGACGAGCTGATCGAGCTGTACCAGCGCGTCACGTCGCACCTGTCGCTCGTGCGCAGCCAGACCCCCGATCCGGCCACGGTCGAACGACTGTCGTCGCTGCTCGCACAGGCCCGTTCGGCGCTCACCGGCACGCACACGCCGGCGTGGAAGGTGTTCACCCGCTTCTTCACCCACCGGCTGCCCGCCGCGATCTACCTCGGCTGGCGCTGGTGGGTCCCGGCCGGGCTGGCGTTCTACCTGGTCACCGGCATCATCGCGGCGTGGATCGCGTCCAGCCCGGACGTGCAGGCGTCCATCGCCGCGCCCGAGGAACTGCGCGAGATGACCAGGGTCGGCGGCGGCTACGAGTCGTACTACTCGAGCGATCCGGCGGGGTCGTTCGCGGCGAAGGTGTGGACGAACAACGCCTGGGTCGCGGCCGCGTGCCTGCTGCTCGGCGCGCTGTTCGCGATCCCGCCGATCTACCTGCTCTTCACCAACGCCCTGAACGTCGCCGTCGGCGTCGGGCTGATGTTCGGCGCGGGCCGCGGTGAGCTGTTCCTCGGCCTGTTGGCGCCGCACGGCCTGTTGGAGCTCACGGCCGTGTTCGTCGCCGCGGGCATCGGCATGCGGCTGGGCTGGCAGGTGATCGACCCCGGCAAGCGCACCCGCGCCCAGGCGCTCGCCGCGGAGGGACGGTCGGTCGTGGCGGTCGCGCTCGGACTCGTCGTGGTGCTGCTCGTGGCCGGTGTGCTGGAGGGCTTCGTGACGCCGTCCGGGCTGCCGACGTGGGCGCGGGTGGGCATCGGCGTGGTGGCCGAGGTGCTGTTCCTGCTGTACGTGTTCGTGATCGGGCGGCGGGCCGCGCAGGAAGGCGAGACCGGCGACGTCGACGCGAGCGAACGCGAGGACGTCGTTCCCGTCTCTGCTTAGAGCTTTCCCGCTGCCTTCAACGACAGGTAGCGGTCCGCGAGCGTGCGCGGCAGGTCGTCGGGCAGCGCGTCCACGACGTCGACATCGTGCCGTGCGAGCAACGCGGTGAGACGACGGCGTTCGGCCAACGTGCGTTCCGCAGCAGCAGCCGAGTACACGGCCTCCAGGTCGCCACGGCCGGACGCCATCGCGTGCACGGCCGGGTCGGCCACCGACGCGATCAGCAGGTGGTGCCGCGACGCCAGGGTGGGCAGCAACGGCAGCAGGCCGTGCTCGATCGACGGGTCGAGCGTCGTCAGCAGCACGACGAGCGACCTGCGTCCGGCCCGCCGCAGCACCTCGGCGACGGCCGCGCGGGAGTCGAACTCGACCAGTTCGGCTTCCAGCGGTGCCATCGCCTGCACCAGGGTCGGCACCGTCGCGCGCGGCACCGAGGCCCGCACCCTGGTGCTGAACGCCACGAAGTCGACCTGGTCGCGGGCCTGCGAGGCCAAGGCGGACAACAACAACGCGGCGTCCATCGACGTGTCCAGCCGGGGCAGGCCGCCCAGCGCGCCGTCCACGCGGCCGGCCGACGTGCGGGCGGTGTCGAGCACGATCGTCACCTGACGGTCGCGTTCCGGACGCCACGTGCGCACGACGACGTCCGACGACCGGGCCGACGCACGCCAGTCGATCGACCGCACGTCGTCACCGATCACGTACGCGCGCAACGAGTCGAACTCCGTGCCCGCGCCCCGGATCAACGACGCTCGACGGCCGTCGAGCTCCCGCAGGCGTTCCAGCAACGGCGGCAGGTGCCGTCGGCTGTGGAACGGCGGCAGCGCGCGCACCGTCCACGGCACCTCGTGCGAACCCTGCCGTGCCGCGATGCCCAACGGCCCCACGGAACGCACGCTCACACGGTCGGCCACGCGATCGCCCCGACGCACGGGCCGTAGCTCGAACGACGCCGTGCGAGCGCCACGAGCGGGCACGTCGACGTCGATGCGGTCGTTCACCACCCCGGCGGACGGCGCCCAGGCGTCCCGGAGAACACCCCGCAGCCGACGACCGGGGTTGTGCACGGTCAACTGCACCGTGCACAGCTCACCCGTGCGCACCGACGTCGATCCCGCGCGCGAGAACGTCAACGCCTTGACGCTCGCCGCCGACGCCAAGTCGACGGCGACGCACAGGAGCAGCACCGCGAGCACGATGAGAATCCCCTGCCACGACGGCAAGAGCAGTCCGACGACGAGTACCCCGACGAGCGCGAGCAGCCCCGCGCGACCCGTGAGCGCCACGTCAGCGCGGCACCTGGACAGCGCCGAGCACGCCGTCCAGCACGCCGTCCGCCGTCACGCCCTCCAGTTCCGCCTCCGGGCGCAGCTCCAGCCGGTGCCGCAACGCGGGGCGCGCCAACGACTTCACGTCGTCCGGCGTCACGTAGTCACGGCCCGAGAGCCACGCCCACGCCCGTGCGGCGGCCAGCAGAGCCGTTGCGCCACGAGGAGAAACGCCCAGCCGCACGGCCGGGTGCTGCCGGGTCGCCCGGCACACGTCCACGACGTACGCGATCACCTCGGGAGCCACGGTCAGCGCGCGCACGGCCGCCGACCCCGCCTCCAGGTGCGCCGCGCTCGCGACCGGCCGCAACGCCGACAGGTCGCGCGGGTCGAACCCGGTCGCGTGCCGCGTCAGCACGTCGATCTCGTGCTCCCGCGCGGGCACCGGCATGGTGACCTTGAGCAGGAACCGGTCGAGCTGCGCCTCCGGCAACGGGTAGGTGCCCTCGTACTCCACGGGGTTCTGCGTCGCCACGACGATGAACGGCGCCGGCAGCGGCCGCGTCGTGCCGTCGGCGGACACCTGCCGTTCCTCCATGGCCTCCAGCAACGCCGACTGCGTCTTCGGCGGCGTCCGGTTGATCTCGTCCGCCAGCAGCAGGTTCGTGAAGACCGGGCCTTCGCGGAACGAGAACGCCGCGTTGTGCGAGTCGTAGACCAACGACCCCGTCAGGTCGCCGGGCATCAGGTCCGGCGTGAACTGCACGCGCGTCGTGGAGAGGTCCAACGCGCGCGCGAGAGCACGCACGAGCAGCGTCTTCGCGACGCCCGGAACGCCCTCCAGCAGCACGTGTCCCTTGCACAGCAAAGCGAGGATCAACGACGTCACCGCGGCGTCGTTGCCCACCACGGCCTTGCCGATCTCCGCGCGCAGCGCCACGAGCGCCGTGCGCGCCTCCTCGGTGGTGACCGTCATCCCTTGCGCACCTCGTTCTCCAAAGCGTCCAGATCAGCGGCCAGCGCGACCAGCCCCCGGTCGTCCACCGGCCCGTCGTCGTACAGCAGCGCCCGCACCGAGGTGACGGGACGCGAGGTCCTGCGGGCGATCTCCTCGGACGGGTCGTCGCCCACCGGCACCCCCAGCAGGGGTGCGAGCCGGTCGCGCGCCGCCTGCCGCAGCACCGTCGCCGCGTGGCCGGCGGCGTGCGCCCGGCGGTAGAGCCTGGCCCTGCCCTCCACGGTCTCGGCGGCGCGCACCACGACCGGAAGTCGTTCCGGCACCACGCGACCGAGCCTGCGGGCCCGCCAGAGCGCGAGCACCACGGCCGCGATCCCGAGCTGCAGGGCGGCGAACTTCCAGCCGTCCGGGATCAGCTCGCCGAACGTCTTCTGCTGCGTGACGTCGGCCTCGGCCGGCTTGTACCAGACCAGCCGTTCGTGCTGGCCCAGCAACGACAACGCGAGCGCCGCGTTGCCCTCCTCGTCGAGGTTGCGGTTCGTGAAGATCCCGCCGTGGCCGAGCATCGTCACGGTGCCGACGCGCGCCAGCGTCGAGTCGTAGCAGCTCTGCTCGCCCTTGTAGACGAGCCCGCCCATGGTCGCCGCACCGGCCTTCGCCGCGAACGGGCAGCCGGGCTCGCGCGTCTCGACCTCGACGCGGTCCGTCGCGCCGGGGGGAGCGAGCAGCACCGTCGCCGCCGCCTCCCGGCTCAGCCGGTCGAGCCGCGCCGGGTCGATCAGGTTCGGCTGCGGCACGAACAGCGTCGCACCGTCCAGGGAGGACACGTCGCCGGTCAGCTCGACCCGCACCCCGTTCTGCTCCAGCAACCGCGCGAGCGCGCGGCTGCCGTCCGGCTGGTAGGAACGGGGGTCGAGCGCGCCGCCGGGACCGCTGCCGCGCAGCAACGTGATCACGACGGCGGCGAACAGGATGATCACGCCGATCAGCAACGGGCCGCGCGCGGCCGTCCAGATCCGCCCGGCGCCGGGGGACACCGACGTCATCCGCGCACCTTGCCGTCCACGGTCACGAGCTGCTGGTACCCCTCTGCCGTCGCGGGCCTGCCGCCGTACCAGACGTCGTCGAACTGGACGGCGGCCCCGCGCAGGTCACCGGCGAGCACCGGCAACGCCCGGCCCGCCTCGTGCGCCACCTCGTCCACCGTGCGTCCGGCCCGTGCGTCGAGCACGCCGCGTTGTTCCAACTCCCGCACCACGGCCCGGAACCGTTCGCGCACGGCCTCGGCGAAGTCACCGGCCGCCGCCGCTTTCTCGGCGGCGGCGCGATGTTCGGCCGCGCTCAGGACGGCGGTGCTGAACACCTCGCCGTTCTTGCGCAGCGCGCGGCCCGTGCGTCCGGTGCGGAGCCTGATGATGATGACGATCAGCACCACCACGGCCACGATGATCGTGATCGCGGTGATGCCGCTCATGCCGCCCGCCCCGGCGAACAGCGCGCCGAGGCGTTCGAGGATCCAGTCGAGGGCGCGTTGCAACGGGTTCGGGTCACCGGAGACGTACGCCGGATCCCTGAGCTCCCGGATCGCCGCTTCCCTCGCGTCGTCGCGGCCGAGATCTACCGGTACGTCAGAGACCGCCATGCCCCGCGGCCCGCTGGAGTTCGATGTCCATGCCCTCGGAGCGCATCCGGCGGTCGACGTAGAGCAGCACGGTCACCGCGGAGCTGAACGGGAGCGTGATCGTCGAGGCGATGATGGCGCCGATGGTCGCGAGCACCAGGTAGCCCGCGTTCAGCACGGCCGTCGGGTCGTCGCCGAAACCGCCGGAGACCGCGAGGCCGATCGCCTCGAACGGCAGGCCGACGATCCAGCCGATCACCGCGCTGATGACCACCGTGAGCAGCACGATGCCGAACGTGCGCCACCAGGCGCCGTCGACGAGCTTGCGCGAGCGGCCGAACGCGGCGCCCACACCGCAGCGCTCCAGCACCAGCGCGGGCGTGACCAGCGCGAACATCACCCAGAGCCAGATGCCGGGGACGATGCACAGCAGCAGGCCGACGGTGATGATCAGGCCGGACAGCAGCGTCGCGCCGAGCAGCGGCAGCAGCCGGGGCTTGAACTCCTCCCACGCCTGCGCGAACGACACCGGCTTGCCGAGCACCGCGTGGCCCACGACCACGGTGATGAAGCCCGACAGGAACACCGTGCCGAGCAGCGACAGCAGGACGGTGAGCAGCGTGCCGGACAGGAACCCGGTGACGGCGCCGGTGAACTGGTTCGACAGCTCCTCCTGCGTCAGCGTCGTGGAGTTCGGGTCGATCGTCGCGAGCGAGGTGATGTCGTCGAGGAACGGCAGGCTCACCAGCAGGCCGAGGATCTGGGTGACCGCGGCGACCACCGCGGCGGCACCGATGATCAGCTTCGGGTACGCGCGCATGGTCTTGATGGCGCCGTCGATGATCTCGCCGACGGCCAGCGGGCGCAGCGGGATCACGCCGGGCTGGATCGACGGCCCGGTCGGCGGCGGGTTGTAGCCGTACTGCGGCTGCTGCCCGTAGGAGGGCGGCTGGTTCTGCGGCGGCTGGTTCTGGGGCTGGTCGGGTGAGGACCAGCCGGGCGTTTCGGACATCTCGGCTACCCCCGGATCTAGTGTGAGCGGCATCCTGCCAGATCAGCCCCACCGGTACCGGTCAACCCGATCACGAAACGAGCTCGGTCCTCGCCCTCGACGGTGTCGTGCGTCGCATCCCCGCGCTGACGCACCTCCTGACGACCTGCGGCTGCTCCCGCATCAGCCTCAGCCCGCGCCTGACCAGCGTCGGCACCGGCTTGCGCGCCTCGGCCACGTCCCGGGCGAAGCGCCGCACGAACGTGACGGGCGGACTGGGCGCGAGCACGATGGCGTCCCTGAGCACGCCCGCGTCCTTCGCGCCCTGGACCAGCAGGTCCGCGAACAGGCCCTCCGCGATGAACGCGGGCGCGTCGCCGAGCTCGATCGTCTGCGTGCCGACCGCGCGGTCCTCGCTGATCGAGTAGACGGGCGCCTCGACCCGTCCGGTGTTCGAGAGTTCGATCACGGCCCGCAACGCCTTGTCGGCGTTCCACGAGTCCTCGGCGTCCCAGTCGGCCCTGCCGTGCTCGTCGCGGGGCAGCAGCGGGTCGTCGCCGTCGCGGTAGAAGTCGTCGAGGCGCAGCACCGGCCAGCCGAGGTGGGCGGCGAGTGTCGACTTGCCTGAGCCGGAGGGTCCGGCGAGCAGCACGGCACGAGGGATGGGCACGGAACGCGATCCTCGCACACGACCCGGCCCCTGCCCGGCGAGGTCGTCCGCCGTGAGCCCGGTCGAGAGCCGCGGAGGCGGAGGCTAGGCTCGAACGCATGAGCGAAGGTCTGTTCGACGAGGGCCTCTTCGGCGCGACCGACGAGGAGAAGGCCGAGCGCATCGCGGCCAACGCCCCGCTGGCCGTGCGGATGCGTCCGGCCACGCTGGACGAGGTCGTCGGTCAGGACCACCTGCTCGGGCCGGGCGCGCCGCTGCGCCGCCTGGTCGAGGGCGCCACCCCGGCGTCCGTGATGCTCTACGGCCCTCCCGGCACCGGCAAGACGACCCTGGCGACCCTCGTCTCGAAGGCGACCGGACGCCGGTTCGTGGCGCTGTCGGCGCTGTCGGCGGGAGTGAAGGAGGTGCGGGCGGTCATCGACGAGGCCCGGCGCCGCCTGGTCCGCTCCGGCGAGTCGACCGTGCTGTTCATCGACGAGGTGCACCGCTTCTCCAAGACCCAGCAGGACGCGTTGCTGGGCGCGGTCGAGGACCGGATCGTGCTGCTGGTCGCGGCCACCACGGAGAACCCGTTCTTCTCGGTCGTGTCCCCGCTGCTGTCCCGGTCGCTGGTGTTGCAGCTCAAGTCGTTGACCGACGACGGCGTGCGCTCCGTGATCCAGCGGGCCGTGTCCGACGAACGCGGCCTGGGCGGTTCCGTGACGCTGGAGCCCGCCGCCGAGGACCACCTGATCCGCCTGGCCGGCGGCGACGCGCGCCGCTCGCTCACCGCCCTGGAGGCCGCCGCCGACTCGGCGCTCGCCTCGAACGACGGCGTGATCACGCTGCCGCTGCTGGAGTCCACGGTGGACAAGGCTGCCGTGCGCTACGACCGCGACGGCGACCAGCACTACGACGTGACGTCGGCGTTCATCAAGTCCATCCGCGGCTCCGACGTCGACGCGGCCCTGCACTACCTGGCGCGCATGATCGAGGCGGGCGAGGACCCGCGCTTCATCGCCCGGCGCCTGGTGATCCACGCCAGCGAGGACGTCGGCATGGCCGACCCCACCGCCCTGCAGACCTGCGTCGCCGCCGCCCAGGCCGTGCAGCTGATCGGCCTGCCCGAGTGCGCGCTGAACCTGGCCCAGGCCACCATCCACCTGGCCACCGCGCCGAAGTCCAACGCCGTCACCACCGCGATCTACGGCGCCATCGAGGACGTCCGCAAGGGCGCCATCGGTTCCGTGCCGCCGCACCTGCGCGACGGTCACTACGCGGGCGCGGCCAAGCTCGGCAACGCCCAGGGCTACCGCTACCCGCACGACGTGCCCGAGGGCGTGCTGACGCAGCAGTACGCGCCGGACGACCTGGTGGGCCGCGACTACTACGAACCGACCTCCCGCGGTGCCGAACGGGCCGTGGCGGAACGCCTGCCCCGCCTGCGCCGCGTCATCAGGGGCGAGTGAACGACCGCCACACGACGCCGTCCTCGACCCCGCGCACCACGAACCCCTCCCGCTCGTAGAACGCGCCCGCCCGTTCGTTCTCGGCGAAGTGCTCGACGAAGACCTCGTCCGCGTCGACGTGCGCCACGAGCGCGCCGATCAGTCGCGGCCCGATGCCGCCGCCACGCAGGGCGGGGTCGACGTACAGCTTGTAGATGACGTGGTCGTCGCCCCGCCGCCCGCGCTGCCCGACCCCGACGATCCGGCCTTCCGCCGCGGCGACCACCACCAGGTTTCCGTGGACAGCGCTGGTGATCTGCTCCTCGTTCCACCACCGGGTCACCTGGGCGGCGGCGGCCTCGTCGCCGATCAGCGGGGCGTAGTGCCGTTCGACGTGCTCCTCACCGAACCGGCAGATCCCCGCGATGTCCTCAGGCCGTGCGTCCCGCACGACCGGATTTTCAGTTGCGGCCATCACCCATGATCGGCACAGGGAACTCGTGCCGCACAACCCGACCGACGTCTCCGGCACCAGGGGCCCCGGCACCGGCCTCGGGTGCGCCGAGGCCAACGCGGCGGCGAGGGTGGCCGCGCGATGACGACGACGGCGGTCGTCGCGACGACGCTGGTCAGCGACTGGCTGGTGGAGATCGAGGTGGTCGCGGCCGGGGAGCGCTGATCCGTTCGGAGTGGAGTCCGGTCGCGTCGGGTGATCACACGAGCCGCGACGATGACGAGGACTTCGGCGACAACGGCAGCAGTTCGCGGTGCGAGCGGCAGCACCCGGTCGCGCTGACCGGCGACTTCAATGCCTGGTACGTCTGCCAGGTCGACGTGAGCGCGAACGGCCCGATGGGCGTGATGCAGTGGTTGTTGAGCCGCAAACACATGCCGAAGCCCTGCTCCTCGCCCGAGGAGATCGTCGCGCACGTGCAGCGTCAGCGGGACGACATCGGCCGCGACTAGGTTCGACGAGGTGACGATCAGAGAAGACTTCCTCGCCAGCGCCCGCATCGCCCTGGACCTGCTGCGCCACGAGCAGGTCGCGAAGCACTGGAACGAGCCGAGTGCGCTGCCGGAGTTCGGGGTCAGCGGACTGGCTGGACACCTTGCGTACCAGGCGTTGCCGCTGCCGGGCATGATCGAGGCGCCCCAGGGCGACGAGCCGGTCGTGTCGCTGATGGAGCACTACGCGCGCGCCAAGTGGACGGACCTGGACGTCGACTCCGACTTCCACACCCGCATCCGCGCGGGCGGCGAGAAGCTCGCGGCGGAGGGCCAGGCAGACCTGTGCGCGCGGTTCGAAAGCACGCTCGAAACCCTCGAAGAACTGTTGCCGCACAGCGAGAACCGCGGCGTGCGGATGCCGCACTGGGGGCCGTGGGCGGTGCCGCTGGACGAGTACCTCGTCAGCCGCCTGATGGAGTTCGTCGTGCACAGCGACGACCTCGCGGTGAGCGTCGGCGTCGACACGCCCGAGTTCCCGCGCGAGGTCAACGAGACAGTCATCGACCTGCTGACCCGCATGGCGCTCGACAAGCACAAGGCGATCGACGTGGTGCGCGCGCTCAGCCGCAAGGAACGCGCACCGCAGGACATCACCGCGTTCTAACGACGGCGCACCATCAGCAGTGCGACCTTGCCCGGCAGCACGACCTCGTCCAGCGCCGTGAAGCCGCCCGCTTCGAACGACCTGATGGCGCGCGTGTTGGTCACGTCCGGTTCCAGCACGACGCGCGTGCAGTGCGGATCGGCCTCGAACAACGCGTCGGTGAGGCGGGGGAGCAGGGAGCGCACGAGGCCGCGGTCGGTCATCGAGAGATCGCCGACCGCGACGTTCAGGCCGATGTCGTGCGGCCGCGCCTGGTAGCCGGACGCCACCGGGTGCCGGGCCGCGCGGTAGACCTCGGCGAAGATGACGGGGCGGCCGTGCCAGCTGATCAGCAACGGCCGCACGTCGTCGCCCGCGAGCTGCGCCCGCAGGGTCTGCTCCCACAGCGCCAGCGGGAAGGCCTGGCGCCGGAACGCCGCCACGTGCGGCGCCGAGTTCCAGCGGTGGACCAGGTGCAGGTCGTAGCCGTCCGGACGGGCCGGGCGCGCACCCCAGGGCATCCGCAGCACGGGCACCGGGGGAGGCCCGGCGGTGACCTGGGGCCGGTAGGAGTCCAGGTGCGTCACCGGGTTCACGGGGCCTCCTGCACGGTCGAACTTAGGGTTGCCTAACTCCACGCGGTGCAGGGCCGGGTGTCAAGCCCTGTGTGACGGGTATTTCACAGGCTGTGACAACCGGCGTCAATGAGCTGTCCCGATACGTTCTCGTGAATGCGATGGACCGGCGTGAAGCGAGACCGGTGGCGATCGCGGACGGCGAGAGCGTGATCGACGCGGTCGTACGCCCCGAAGTGCCCTCGGTCGTCCCGATCGGAAACGGCGAGGGCGTGCAGGCCACGCCCGCCGGTGAGGCGGTTCCGCGGGTTGTTGAAGATCAACAAATGATGCCCCCCATGTGGGTGTCGGACCCACCCGGTAATCTCACCCGCAACCAAGCCCGCACGCCTGTTCACCAGGAGGATCTGTGTCGCCAGGGTGGCTCGCCGCCGGTGCAGCCGTTTTGCTCGCGCTCGTGGTGCTGTTCGTGGGGATCAAGGCGGCGCGGTTCTTCGACGAGGCGACCAAAGCGATGCGGAAGGCGCAGGAGAACACGGACCCGTTGTTCACCGAGGCCAACACGACGCTGACGCACGTCAACACGCAGCTCGAACGCGTCGACGGCATCACCGCCAACGCGCGCGCCGTCACGGGCAACGTCTCGGCGCTCACCAGCCTGTTCACCGCCACGCTCGGCGGTCCGCTGGTCAAGGCCGCCGCGCTGTCCTACGGCGTGAGCAAGGCCGTCAAGGCGCGCCGCACGGCTGCCGAGCAGCCCAACAAGCACGCCAAGCGCCGTCCCAGGCGAGGTGCGAAGTGAGCCGCCTCTTCTGGTTCGGGCTGGGCGCCGCGGCCGGTCTCTTCGTCGCGAAGAAGGCCGCCGAGGTGACAAAGCAGGCGACCCCTGCCGGCATCGGCGCCAACGTGGGCGAAGGCCTGCGGGAACTCGCCGGCGCCCTCGGTTCCTTCGGGGCCGAGGTGCGCGCGGGAATGGCCGAACGGGAACAGGAGTTGCAGGACACCGTGGAACGTCAGACGGGATTCACGCCGGGGCGTCGAGCGCCCAGGGCGAACGGGAAGCACTAGTCACCGTTCGCCAGACAGCCGTGCCCTGACCTTCCCCAGCAACGAGCAAGGAACTTCCCGTGCAGACCCACGAGATCATCAAGCGCTTCCGCGAGCACTTCGAGAACGCCGGCCACAAGTACGTCCCCAGCGCCTCGCTGCTGCTCGACGACCCGAACCTGCTGTTCGTCAACGCCGGCATGGTGCCGTTCAAGCCGTACTTCCTCGGCGAGGCCCCGCCGCCCGCCCCGCGGATGACGAGCATCCAGAAGTGCGTGCGCACGCCCGACATCGACGAGGTCGGCAAGACCACGCGCCACCTGACGTTCTTCCAGATGGCCGGCAACTTCTCGCTCGGCGACTACTTCAAGGAAGACGCCATCCGGCTCGCCTGGGAGCTGATCACCAAGTCCCAGGACGAGGGCGGCTACGGCTTCGACCCGGAGCGCATCTGGGTCACCGTCTACGAGACCGACGACGAGGCCATCGAGCTGTGGCAGAAGGTCGCCGGCATGCCGCTGGAGCGCATCCAGCGCCGCGGCATCGAGGACAACTTCTGGTCCATGGGCGTCCCGGGCCCGTGCGGCCCGTGCTCGGAGATCTACTACGACCGCGGCCCCGCCTACGGCAAGGAGGGCGGCCCGGTCGTCGACGAGGACAGGTACCTGGAGATCTGGAACCTCGTCTTCATGCAGAACATCCGCGGCGAGGGTGGTGCCAAGAAGGACTACCCGGTCATCGGTGAGCTGCCGTCGAAGAACATCGACACCGGCATGGGCGTCGAGCGCGTCGCCTACCTGCTGCAGGGTGTCGACAACGTCTACGAGACCGACCTGGTCCGCGCCGTCATCAACAAGGCCGAGGAGCTCTCCGGCCGCAAGTACGGCGCCAACGAGACCGACGACGTCCGCTTCCGCGTCATCGCCGACCACGCCCGCAGCGGTGTGCTGCTGGTCGGCGACGGCGTCACGCCCGGCAACGAGGCCCGCGGCTACGTGCTGCGCCGCCTGCTGCGCCGCATCATCCGCAGCAGCCGCCTGCTCGGCGTGACCGAGCCGGTGCTGCAGACGTTCGCCGAGGTCGTCCGCGACTCGATGGGTGAGGCCTACCCCGAGCTGGTCACCGGGTTCGCCCGGATCCAGCAGGTGCTCAAGGCCGAGGAGGACACGTTCCTGCGCACGCTCGACGCCGGTTCGCGGATCTTCGAGGGTGCCGCCGCCGAGGTGAAGTCCGACGGCCGCGCCACGCTGCCCGGTGACAAGGCCTTCCAGCTGCACGACACCTACGGCTTCCCGATCGACCTGACGCTGGAGATGGCCTCCGAGGCCGGCCTGTCCGTGGACGAGGACGGGTTCCGCAAGCTGATGGCCGAGCAGCGCGCCCGCGCCAAGGCCGACGCCGCCGGCAAGAAGACCGGTCACGGCGACCAGTCGGTCTACCGCGAGCTGCTGGAGCAGGGCCCGACCGAGTTCACCGGCTACACCGAGCTGAGCTCCGAGGCCACGCTGCGCGGCATCGTGCTGAACGGCCAGCGGGTCAAGAGCGCCAAGGAAGGCGACATCGTCGAGGTCGTCCTCGACCGCACGCCGCTCTACGCCGAGTCCGGCGGCCAGGAGTCCGACGCCGGCACCATCGTCACGGCCAACGCCGAGCTGGAAGTGCTCGACGTGCAGAAGGTCGCCCGCAAGCTGTGGGTGCACCAGGTCCGCGTCACCTCCGGCGAGATCAGCGAGGGCGAGCACGTCGAGGCCCGCGTCGACCCGGAGTGGCGCACCGGTGCCCGCCAGGGCCACTCGGGCACGCACGTCGTGCACGCCGCCCTGCGCCACGTGCTCGGCCCGTCGGCCCTGCAGAGCGGTTCGTACAACAAGCCCGGCTACCTGCGGCTCGACTTCGCCTGGACCGGTGGCCTGTCCGCCGAGGCCCGCAGCGAGATCGAGGAGGTCTCGAACCTCGCCGTGCGCCGCGACCTGCCGGTCAGCGTCGTCTACACCGACATGGCCGGTGCCCAGGAGCTGGGCGCCGTCGCCCTGTTCGGCGAGACCTACGACGAGACCGTCCGCGTCATCGAGATCGGTGGCGAGTGGTCCCGCGAGCTCTGCGGTGGCACGCACGTCGAGCACTCTTCGCAGATCGGCGCCATCACGCTGCTCGGCGAGTCGTCCGTGGGTTCCGGTGTGCGCCGCCTGGAGGCCTACGTCGGCATCGAGGCCATGCGGTTCCTGGCCAAGGAACGCGCCATCGTGCAGAACCTCTCGGACATGCTCAAGGTCGGTTCCGAGGGCCTGCCGGAGCGGATCGAGTCGCTGGTCGAGCGCCTGAAGGTCGCCGAGAAGGAGCTGGAGAAGGTCCGCGCCGCCGAGTTGCTCGGCAACGCCGGCGCCCTGGCCGACAAGGCCCTGGACATCCGCGGCCTGTCGCTGGTGGCCCTGGGTCTCGAGGGCGTGTCGGGCAACGACCTGCGCACCCTCGGTGGCGAGGTCCGCAACCGCCTGGGCGCCAAGCCCGGTGTGGTGGCCCTGTTCTCGATCGACGGCGACAAGGTCAGCTTCGTGGTGGCCACCACGGCCGCCGCCCGCGACCTGGGCCTCGCCGCCGGCAAGCTCGTCCCGGTGTTCGGCCCGGCCATCGCCGCCCGCGGTGGCGGCAAGCCGGACCTGGCCCAGGGTGGCGGCACCAACCCGGCCGGTGTCACCGAGGCCATCACGGCCCTGACCAACGAACTGGACAAGGTGCTTGAGCAGCGCTGATGTTCCTGGTGTCGACGATCCGGGCCTCGGTCGGAGGCTCGGCGTCGACGTCGGATCGGTTCGCGTGGGGGTTTCCCTGAGCGATCCGAGTCCGTTCCTCGCCACCCCGCTCGTCACCCTGAAACGCGACGAGAAGGGCGGCGCGGACCTCACGGAACTCGTACGCCTCGTCGCCGAACATGACGTGGTCGAGGTCGTGGTCGGTCTGCCGAAGACGCTGGCAGGAAGGCACGGCCCCGCAGCCGAGGCGGCGACGGCGTACGCTGCCGCCTTGGCCGGGCGCATCGCCCCGGTGCCGGTGCGGCTCTCCGACGAACGCCTGACGACGGTCGTGGTGAGCCGGGTGCTGGCACAGCGCGGTGTGAAGGGCAAGAAACAGCGAGCCGTGGTCGACCAGGCCGCTGCTGTCGAGATCCTGCAATCTTGGCTGGACGCACGGGCACGTTCGGTGTCCGCCCGAAAGGACGAGGCGTGAGCGGCGACGATCTCGGGTTGTTCACCGACCCCGACGTGGACGAGCGAAGGCCGGTCAGAAAGCGCGACCGCGAGCGGGACAACGCGCGCGCCAAGGCCAAGAAGCGCAAGAAGACGGTCCTGTGGCTGGTCGTCGCGATGGTGCTCGCCGTCGGCATGGGTGGTGCGTACTACGGCTACCGGGAACTGCGCGGCATCGGGTCGTTCGAGGACTTCGCGGGCACCGGTGAGGCCGACACGATCGTCGAGGTCGGTGACGGCGACGTGGTCAGCAAGATCGCGTCGACGCTGTACGAGAACGGCGTCACCGCCTCCGCGCGCGCTTTCATCGAGGCCAGCAAGACCGACGCCCGCGTGACGTCGATCCAGCCCGGCTTCTACCTGATGAAGACGAAGATGTCGGGCCAGAGCGCCGTGGCCAAGATGATCGACCCGAAGACCCGCGTGCCGGCCGTGCAGATCATCGGCGGCCTCAAGCTCACCGACATCCAGGCCAACGGCCAGACCGTCGCGGGCATCTACTCCAAGCTCGCCGCCGCGAGCTGCACGGAGAAGGACGGCCAGAAGGTCTGCCTGACCGCCGACGAGATCAAGGCCGCCGCCGAGCAGACCGACCCGGTCGCCCTGGGCGTGCCGGACTGGGCGCTCGCCGACGTGAAGGCCGCCGAACCGCAGTTCCGCCTCGAAGGCCTGATCATGCGCGGCGTGTACCAGGTCAAGCCGGGAGTGAGCGCGGTCGAGCTGCTGCGCAGCGTCATCGTCTCCTCGGCCCAGAAGCTCCAGGGCGCCGGCATCCCCGGCGGCACCATGAACACCGGCTTCCGGCCGTACGAGGTGCTCATCATCGCCTCGCTGATCGAGAAGGAAGCGATCGAGGCGGACTTCAGCAAGGTCTCGCAGGTCATCTACAACCGGATGGCCGAGAACATGGAGCTGCAGTTCGACTCGACCATCAACTACCGCAACAACCAGCCGCACATCCGCACGTCCGACGCGGACCGCAACGCGGACCAGCCGTACAACACCTACAACCGCAAGGGCCTGACGCCGACCCCCATCGGCTCGCCCTCGCAGCAGGCCGTCGCGGCCGCGATCAAGCCCGACGGCGGCGACGCGGGCAACAAGATCATGTACTTCGTGAAGTGCAACAAGAACGGCACTTCGTGCTTCTCGAACACCTACCCGGAGCACCAGGCCAAGGACGAGAAGGCACGGCAGGAGGGCGTCTACTAGTGGTGCTGCGGAAGGCGGCGGTGATCGGCAAGCCGATCGAGCACTCGCTCTCACCCGTCCTGCACAACGCCGCGTACGCCGCACTGGGCCTCGACTGGGACTACACCCGCCTGGAGTGCGCCGAGGCGGACGTGCCCGACCTGGTGTCCGGGCTGGGCCCGGAGTGGGTCGGCCTGTCCTGCACCATGCCCACGAAACGGGCCGCGCTGGCGTTCGCGTCCGTCGTGACCCCGCGCGCCTCGGCCGTGGGCGCGGCGAACACGCTGGTGCGCAACGGTTCCGAGTGGCACGCCGACTGCACCGACGTCGACGGCGTCGTGGGTGCCTTGCGGGAGAAGGGTTTCTCCGAGGGCACGAACGGCGTGGTGCTCGGTGCGGGCGGCACGGCCACCGCCGCGCTGGCCGGCCTCGCGGACCTGGGCGTCAAGACGGTTTCCCTGGTGGTGCGCGATCCTTCGCGCGCGGGCGAGGCCCTGGAGACCGCGTCCCGCGTCGGCGTCGAGGTCGAGGTGCTCGAACTGTCCTCAGTGGACCTCCCGCTGCTGTGCGGCGCGGCGGACGTCGTGGTGTCCACCGTGCCCGCCGAGGCCACCGTCCCGCTGGCCGCCGCGCTGGCCCGCGCGCCGTACGTGCTGGACGTGATCTACCACCCGTGGCCGACCCCGGTCGCCGCGGCCGTGCAGGAGTCCGGCGCGAGGCTCGCGACGGGCCTGGACATGTTGCTGCACCAGGCTTTCGGGCAGGTGGAGCAGTTCACCGGCAAGCCCGCGCCGCAGGACGTGATGCGGCGTGCGCTGGCCGCCGCACTGGCCGCCCGGTCGTAACTTTCGGCCTGATCCCGCGCCGTTCGATACCGGCACGCGCCAGTCCTGTGGTTGTCTGCGCGTGACTCGTTTGACCGCGGACGATGTGCCACTCGCCCGCGGTCATCGCATGCCGGTGTTCTGCGGGAGAACCGGCGGGTGGGGCGCACGGGTGTGCCGGCCGAGGGCTCCGCTCGGGCGCGTGGGCCTACCGGCTTCGGCACCACGGCCGCCGGTGCGCCCCTCCACTTTCCTACGATGCCCGCATGGAGTTCCCCGGGCTCGGCACCCTGACCGAAGACGACTACGACGGTCTGGTCAGCGCACCCGTCCACGTCCCCGTGCTGGGCGGCTCCCTGCGCTTCCACGTAGACGGTTACCAGGACGACCCGGCGCCGCACGAGTTCCACGCCGCCGTCAGGGCTTTCCTGGCCCTCGACCACCGGGCCCTGGAGGCGGCCTCGGCCGCGGTCTTCGACTACTACCGGCACATGGGCGAGGTCTTCGGTGACGGGCTGGACGACTTCCCGCGCATCGCCGGGCCGGACCAGGTCTGGGACCACGTCACGCTCGTCGGCCACGAGGTGACGGTGAGCCGGGGCGGCGAGGGTGAGCCGGTGTTCGTGTCGGTCGAGGCCGAGTGCGCGTGGGAGGTCGAGCACGGCCTGCAGGTGGTGTTCCGCGAAGGCGTCGGGATCACCAAGGTCGGCCCGTACGACGGCCACCTCACCAACGACGAAGACGTGCTGTACGAACGCTTCTAGGGGCAGTTCTCGTCGGTGAACTCCACGCCCTCGACCCTCGCGCGGGCCGCCAGGGCGGTGCACTCGATCTGGAGGATCGCCCACTTGGACGTCGGCTGCACGCCCGGCGGCAACGCGATCCGGCCGAGCACGATCTGCGCCTTCTCGTCCGTCACCGGCACTTCGCTCAGCAGGCCGAGCTTCTTCTCCTCCTCGTCGGGGCCCGCCAGCAGCAGGTTCATCGAGGTCGTGATGTCGACCTTGCCCGTGTAGGAACGGGTCCGGCGCACCAGGCCGTCCCCTTCCGGCTTCACCAGGTAGATCGTCAACGTGTGCGACGAGACCGTCGGCCCGTCGCCGCCGGTCAGCACGGGGGTCGGGCGGATGCCGCACGACGTGAGCGTCACGAGGGCAAGCGCAATCGGAAGACCGCTCCGCCACCGGGGGCGTTGGCCGCCTCGATGGAGCCGCCGTGCAGGCGTGCGTTCTCCCATGCGATCGCCAATCCCAGCCCGCTGCCCTCGGAACGGGAGCGGGCCGTGTCTGCCTTGTAGAAGCGGTCGAAGATGTGGGGGAGGGCGTCGGCGGGGATGCCGGGGCCGTGGTCGGCCACCTCGACGACACCGGGCCGCACGGTCACCCGCACCGGCACGCCGCCGTGCTTCAGCGCGTTGCCGACGAGGTTCGCCACGATGACGTCGAGCCGGCGGCGGTCCACCCGCACCACCACGCCCTCGGGCAGCGACGCCTCGACCGAGCCGGTCCAGCCGCGCGCGGCCAGGGTGTCGCGGACGGCGGTGCCGAGGTCCCAGTCGTCCAGTTCGAGGAGGTTGCGGCCCTCGTCGAAGCGGGAGATCTCCATCAGGTCGTTGACCAGGCGGGTGAGCTTGCGGGTCTCGGCGGAGACCAGGCGGGCCGCCACGGCGGTGTCCGGCGGCAGCGTGCCGGCGTCCTCGTCCAGCACCCCGGTCACGGCGTTCATGGCCGTCAGCGGGGTGCGGAGTTCGTGCGACACGTCCGCCACGAACCGGCGGGAGGCGGCCTGCGAGGCCTCCAGCTGCTCCGCGGCGGCGTTGAACGTGCGGGCGAGGTCCGCGAGCTCGTCCGACCCCCGCACGTCCACACGGGTGTCCAGGCGGCCGGAACCGAGGGCGCGGGCGGCGGCGCCGAGCCTGCGGACCGGCCGCAGCACGCCCCGCGCGGTGAACAGCGCGAGACCCAGCGCCAGGGGCACCACGAGGCTCACGCCGACCCACGCGGCGGTCGAGAAGCTGTTGATGGCGGTCTGCGTGGCGGTCAGCTCGGTGACCGCCCACACCTCGACGCCGGTGGGCGTGCCGTCGGCGCGCAGCAACGGGATGCCGACCACGACGTACGGGTTGATCATGTCGGTGCGCCGCTGCCAGAGGATCGTCCTGCTGGACTCGAGCATCTCGCGCATCTCGGCGGGGACGAACGACGGATCGGGCCCGTTGCCCGACCGCATCCCCTCGAACGTCACGACCGACGACCCGCGCAGGAACGCCGCGAAGTCGTCCAGGTCCCGCTGCGACGGAGGCACGGTCAGCCGCTGCGCGTACTCGCGGACGTTCTGCACCAGCGGGTTCATGAAGCTGTCCTGCGCGTCCTCCAGCAGCAACGTGCGGGCCGTCGCGTAGGAGGCGCCCGCCGCGCCGACCGCGCCCAGGACCGTCAGCAGCAGGAACGCCGCCATCAGCCGCGGGCGCAGGCCGCGCAGCAACGACCTCATCGCACGCTCATCGCGGGCCGAAGCGGTAACCGAAGCCGCGCACGGTGTGCACGTACCCCGGTTCGCCGGGCACGTCCTCGATCTTCGCGCGCAACCGCTGCACGCACGCGTCGACCAGCCGCGAGTCGCCCAGGTAGTCGTGCTCCCACACCGCTTCGAGGATCTGCTGGCGGGTCAGCACGCGGCCGGGGGTGCGGGACAGTTCGAGCAGCAGCTTCAGCTCGGTCGGGGTCAGCGCGACCTTCACGTCGTTCTTGAGCACCTGAAGTCCTGCCCGATCGATCAGCAGCGACCCGTGCCGTTCGACCGACGACGGCTCGGAGACCGTCCGCCGCAGCACCGCCCGGATGCGGGCCTCCAGCACGCGCGGTTCGA
Organism: Lentzea sp. NBRC 102530; assembly: GCF_030269365.1. Taxonomy (GTDB): domain Bacteria; phylum Actinomycetota; class Actinomycetes; order Mycobacteriales; family Pseudonocardiaceae; genus Lentzea. The sequence continues at coordinate 328,482 of NZ_BSTF01000010.1, read as the reverse complement.
CGGGCTTGACCACGTAGTCGTCCGCACCCGCCTCCAGGCCCGCCACCACGTCGAAGTCGTCGCCGCGAGCGGTCAGCATGATGATCGGCACCTCGGCGTGCGACCGCATCCGGCGGCACGTCTCGAAGCCGTCGATGCCCGGCAGCATGATGTCGAGGACCACGATGTCGGGGCGGGACTCGCGCAGTCGCTCGACGCCTTCCTCACCTGTCGGCGCCGCGCGGACCTCGTGCCCCTGCCGGCGCAACGCCAGTCCGAGTCCTTCACGCACCGAGGGGTCGTCCTCCACCAGCAAGACCATCGCCACGAGATCCATTATCGGCGGGAGAACGCGGGGTCGCCCGTTCTGTAGCGGAACCATGACATGGTGTGGACGTTCTCATGGACCGGCTCGCGGAATCTCGAACGCATGGCCGGAAGCTTGGTGGGATTCCTCTTCACATACTTCGCGCTGGTGTGGACGTCGTTCGGGCAGAAGGCGGAGAACGCCGCGTTGCCCGAGTTGTCGTTGCAACGCTCGTGGGCGTCCGACGTGGACATGGCGATCGTCGTCGCCGCCGTGCTCGTCATCGTGTTCGCGCGCAAGAAGTCGCTCATGCCGTTGCTGCTGCTCGGCGGTTCGGTGCTGGGGGCGCAGGTGCTGAAGCTGCACGTGCTGGTGCGGCCGCCGATGGACGACGAGGCGGTGCTGGTGCACAACAGCTTCCCGAGTGGACACACGACGGCCGCGGTGGCGTCGGTGATCGCGGTGACGATGGCCGTGCCGCGCCGGTTCGCGCTGTTCGTGGCGGTGCCCGGGGCGATCGGCGCGGGAGCGGTGGCGGCGGAGACGGTGTCGCTCGGCTGGCACCGGTTCAGCGACACGCTCGGCGCGGCGCTGCTGGTCTCGACCTTCGCGTTCCTGCTGCTGCGCAGGTGGACCGCGGGACTGGTCGTGCCGCCCGCGCTGGCGGCCGGCGGGGTGTGGCTGATGGTGAGCTACCCGCAGGCCACGCCGTCGACTCTCGCCGGCGTCGTGACCGCGGGTGTGGTGCTGCACTTCGGGTGGGCCGTGAGTGGTCCCGTCCGTCGGGGCGGGCAGGACCACTCACGACCGGGATCACCCGTCGTGGTCGGTGGCGATCAGTTCGGCGATGGCGTCGAGAGCAGCGTCCGCTCCGTCCCCCTCGGCGCTGAGCACCACCTCGTCACCGTGCATCGCGCCCAGGGTCATGAGTCCCAGGACACTCGCCGCTTCCACGGCTTCGCCGCCGTCCTTGCGGATGGTGACCGTCACCGGTTGGTCGGCGGCGGCCTTCGCCAGCAGTGCGGCAGGCCGGGCGTGCAGTCCGACCTTGCTGGCCACGGTGACCCGTCGCTCGGCCATGATGGTTCCTCCCGGTAGAGCTGGTTGAGCTGAGCTGACTACTGCCTGTCGTGCCTGGCGGGCTTCTCGGTCACGGCCGTGTCGGCCGCACCCGAGGCACCCACGACGCTCTCGTCGGCCTCCGGCGACTCGTCGTCCTCGCGGCCCGGCGTCTTCAGGTTCCACTTGGTGATGACCCAGCGGAACACGAAGTAGTAGATCGCCGCGTACACGAGACCGATCGGGATGATGAGCAGCGGCCGCGTAGCGATGTTGAAGTTGAGCAGGTAGTCGATCACACCGGCCGAGAAGCCGAAACCGTCGTGCACGCCCAGGGCGTTCGTGATGGCGAGCGACGTACCGGTCAGGATCGCGTGGATGACGTACAGCGGCCACGCGACGAACATGAACGCGAACTCGAGCGGCTCGGTGACACCCGTGATGAACGAGGTGAGGGCCGCGGAGCCCATGATGCCGGCGATGATCTTCTTCTGCGACGGCTTGGCGGTGTGGATGATCGCCAGGGCGGCCGCGGGGAGCGCGAACATGAAGATCGGGAAGAAGCCGGACATGAACGTGCCCGCGGTCGGGTCACCGGCGAAGAAGCGCGGGATGTCACCGGTCTTGGTGGCACCGTCGACCTGGTACTCGCCGAAGACCTGCCACATGAACGTGTTCGGGATGTGGTGCAGACCCAGCGGGATCAGGAGGCGGTTGATCACGCCGTAGATGCCGGCACCGACGATCGTGCTGCCCGCGACGGCCTCGCCGACGGCGGTCAGGCCCTTGTCGAACCACGGGTAGATGAGACCCATGACCACGGCGACCGGGATCATGACACCCGCGACGATGATCGGCACGAAGCGGCGGCCACCGAAGAACGCGAGGTACGGGGGCAGCTTGATGCGGTGGTACTTCTGCCACAGCACGGCGGAGATCAGGCCCACCACGATGCCGGTCAGCACCGAGTAGTTGATCTGCTCCTGCTTGGTCGGGTCCTCGGCGAGCGGCAGGACCATGGGCGACATGGCCTTGAAGACGGCCTGCGTCACCACGAAACCGACCACGGCCGACAGCGCGGTCGAACCGTCGCCCCTGCGGGCGAAGCCGATCGCCACACCCACCGCGAACAGCAGCGGCAGGTTGCTGAACAGGGCGTCACCCGCGCCACCGATGACGGCGGCGACCTTGTTCCAGCCCAGACCGTCCTTGCCGAGCAGGTCGGGCTGGCCGAGACGCAGGAGAAGTGCGGCGGCGGGCAGTGAGGCGATCGGCAGCATGAGGCTGCGGCCGAACCGCTGCATACCGGCCAGGCCCTTGAACCCGCGACCGCCTGTCGCCTCTGGGGCGCTGGCGCTCATGTGGTACCTCCCTTGGCGGAGTGAGGAGCGGAACCCGGGACGGTCCGGTCCAGTTGCATGGTCACCTGGTAGAGATCGCCCCGGTACCAGGAAGTCACGTCTTCGCAGGGCTGCCCGTTGGCACTGGCGACCCTCCTGAACACGAGGAGCGGGCTGCCCTTGCGGACGTCGAGCGCCTTCGCGGTCTCCGCGTCGGCGGTCTCGGCCCACACGGTCTGCCGCGCGTGGTCGAGCTGGATTCCGTACCGGGTCGCGATGATCTCGTAGAGCGATCCGGTCAGGTCGCAACGGTCGAGCTCGGGAAGCATGTGCGGGCTGTACCAGCCGGCCTCGAGCGCCAACGGTGCCCCGTCGGCCTTGCGCAGCCGCACGACGCGGTACGCGTACTCGTCCGGCTCCAGCCCCAGCGACGCCTTGGAGCCCGGCGCCGCCTGGCCGGCGCTGATCACCTCGGTGCTCGGCTCGACCCCGCGAGCCTTCATGTCCGAGGTGAACGAGGCCAGGAAGAGCTGCAGGTCGTAGCGCCTCTTGGCGGTGAACGTCCCGCGACCCTTGGCCCGCGTGAGCAGGCCGTCGGCGACCAGCTGGCCGACCGCGGCCCGCACGGTGATGCGAGAGACCCCGTACCGCTCGGCCAGGTCGCGCTCCGACGGGATCGGGGAGCCGGGAGCGAGCTCCTGTTCGGCCAGCCGCCGCAGGATCTCGCGCAGCTGCGCGTGCTTGGGCTTGGGCCCCTCCACGATCTCGTTCACTCGCTCACCTCCTCGCTAGTGGTACTTTCCGGTCTAGACCAGTTGGTGCGGGAGAATGCTCCGCGCACCGAGCGGGTGTCAACCGCTGTTACGGGAACGAGAGGTACGAACGTGGCTGACGAGAAGGCGCAGAAGATCCTCGCCGCGCTGGGCGGGCGCGACAACGTCATCGAGATCGAGCCCTGCATCACCCGTCTGCGGTGCGAACTCGAGGACGGGGCGATCGTGGACGAGAAGGCCCTGAAGGCGTTGGGAGCACACGGAGTCATGCGTTCCGGCAACGTCGTCCAGGTCGTCGTCGGCCCCGAGGCGGACACCATCGCGTCGGACATCGAGGACCTCCTGTGAGCGTCCGCGTCGGCAGCCCCGTGGCCGGCCGGGTGGTCGCGCTCTCCGAGGTCCCGGACCAGGTGTTCGCCGAGGCGATGGTGGGCCCCGGCGTCGCCGTCGAGCCCGCCCGCGTGAAGGCCGACGTCGTCTCCCCGCTCGACGGCACGATCGTCACGCTGCACCCGCACGCGTTCGTGGTCGCCGGTGCGGACGGCGCTGCCGTCCTGGTCCACCTGGGCATCGACACCGTGAAGCGCAAGGGCGAGGGCTTCGAGGTGCACGTCGTCAAGGGTGAGCAGGTCCAGGCCGGTCAGAAGATCGTGACGTGGGACCCGGCCGAGGTCGAGGCGGCCGGGTACGCGCCGATCTGCCCGGTCATCGCGCTGGACGCGACGGCGGAGGCGCTCGGCGACCTCGCCCTGGGCGTCGACGTGACGGCGAACGACGCGCTGTTCGACTGGTCTCGCTGAGCATTTCCCGCGGCTGCCTCCACCGGCTTCACGGCCGGCGAAGGCAGCCGTTTGCTTTCCCGTCCGGGGTGGACTGCGAACAGGACGTGCGGTACGGTTCGAAATGTGACGGCCTGGGGAGGCCAATGCACACTGGGGGAAATAAACGCGTTCATCGATCCGATTCTTCGGTGCCGCTTTGTTTTCGGCCGCATCGCGGCCATGCAGTCCCGCAGGGGGCGGGTTCTGCGCATCACGCGTGAGTTCGGTCGCCGCACGTCCTCGAACTCATCGCGTTGTGCGCTCGATTGCTCGTGGGTCCTTTCCGGCCGCTCAGGTGTCTTCGCAATTCATGGACAATCCGAGAGCAACGGAGGATGCAACCGTGACTTCGCAACGGCAGGCGTTTCTGGCCGACCTCGAGGCGGAGCTGACCGCTCCCGCCGTGAACCGCCAGGCAGACGGCGGCACTGCGGCTACCGGCGGGCTGGGTCGCAGGATCCGCCACCTCGCCGCCACCGTGCTGGCGAGCGCTTCTTTCTTCGCGTTGTCGGCCGGTGCGGCCAGCGCGTCCCAGAACGGTTCCGCGGTAGTCGCCGCCGACTGCTTCCAGCCTGATTTCAAGGACTACACGCACACCAAGCGCTGCGGTGGGCTGGACATCCAGAGGTTCACCTACCTGTACCGCTATTCACCCAACCAGGTCGTCGTCTGCTACGTCTTCGACCACCACTCGTTCACGTGCAACACCTGGTACTACATCGGCCGCAAGGAAGCCTGCGGCTGAGCGTGAGAAAGGACGCGGGTGTCGCCGTGTGTGCGGCACCCGCGTTCAACTGCGGAACGAGATCAGGCTTTCGACGGGGGACGTGAATGCGTGACGAGAACGCGCCGTGGGTGCGGCAGGTCCTGCCGCCGCTCACCGGGCTGAGCCACACCGGGCGGCGGGTGAGCGGCAGGACGAGCGTCGTGGTCCTGGCGAAGGACGAGGAACGCTGCGTTGCGCGCTGCCTGGACAGCGTCCTGGCCGGCGGGTTCGACGAGGTGCTGGTGGTCGACACCGGGTCGGTGGACGGCACGCCGGATGTCGTGCAGGCCTACGCGGACCTGGGCGTCCGGCTCGTGCGGGTGCCGTGGCCCGGCTCGTTCGCGCAGGTGCGCAACCTCGCGGTCGAGGCCGTCGGCACGGGCTGGGTCGTCTTCCTCGACGCCGACGAGTGGATGACCGAGCGGACCGCTCGCGAACTGCGCGACTGCCTCGACTCGGTGGCCGACCTCGAGGGGTTGCCGGGGCTCGTGTTCGCGCCGCGCGTCTTCGACGTCGACCGCGAGGTGTTCGAGGACACGATCCCGCGCGTGCTCAGGGCGGAGGGCCACGTCCGGTTCAGGGGAGCGGTGCACGAGTACCCCGTGGTGCGCGGTGACCGCGACGAACCGGTCGGGGTCGTCGGGCTCGACCTCGTCTTCCACCACGACGGCTACCGCCGGGACGTGGTCGAGGCCAAGGGGAAGAGGCAGCGCAACCTCGCGTTGCTCAGAGCCGCGCGCGCCGCCGATCCGGCCAACCCCCGATGGCTGTACTTCCTGGTCCGCGACGGTCTGCCCGTGCTCAGCCGGGACGAGGTCGCCGGCCTGTGCGACGCGCTGCGCGCTCTCGTGGGCCGTGACACCGGGACGGGGGACCTCCTCGACGCGACCGACTACCTCAGGCTCGCGCTCGTCTTCTCGTGCCAGGGGTTCGCGGCCGCCCGGGACTGGGGCGCCGTCCTGCTGTTCTGCGACGGGCTGGGTCCGGTGGACGCGCTGTACTTCCGTTCGATGGCCGAGGTGGCCGGTGGCGTGGTGACCAGGGAGGACCTGGTGCACGCCGTGCGGACGCGGCAGGACAGCGCGCTGGTGTCCGACAGCGCCGTCGATCCCTCCGGACGGCACGTGGACGCGTTGATCTGCGCGTTGCTGGGGAGGGTGCGCAGTGAGGAGGAAGCGGAGCGGTACCGCGAGCTCTGCGATCCCTGGGACGACGTCTTCTTCGAGAGGTCGGTGCTGCGCGTGCGATGAGCCGTGTTCCCCGGTGTCGTGAACGGACCGTTCACGACAGCGCGGAATTTGGCCCGAGCCGTGCCGGGCAGGACCGTGGTGCCATGACCACGGTCCTGCCCGCGTTCACGCCGGGCGCGCTCCTCAGAGGCGCGCTCGTGGCTTCGCTGTGGACGGTCGCCTCCGTCCTCGGCGCACCACCCGCGTCGTTCGTGCTGGCCTGGTTCGGCGTCGTGCTCGCGGCGGTCGACCTGCGGCACCACCGCCTGCCGGACGCCCTCACCCTCCCGCTGGCCGCCGCCCTGCTGCTCCTGCAGTCCCACCGGCTGGGAGGAGCGCTGCTGACGGCGGCGGTTTTCGGTGGCGCGCATCTCGCCGTCAGGCGTCTGAAGCCGGCCTGCATGGGCGGCGGCGACGTGAAGCTGACCTTCGGCCTCGGCGCCGCGCTCTCGCTGCCGCAGCTCCTACCTGCGGCGATCCTGTCGAGCGCGGTCACCCTCGCCCTCGCCGCGCTCAAGCGCACCCGCGCCGTGCCCCACGGTCCGGGCTTGCTGGCCGCCACCTGGGCGTTGACGACGCTGTGAAAGGATTGTGAACGTGCTGCGCTGGATCACCGCTGGAGAATCACACGGCCCCGCCCTCGTCGCCGTCCTGGAGGGCATGCCCGCCGGGGTGGAGGTGACCACCGAGGACCTCGTCGCCCAGCTGGGGCGCCGCAGGCTCGGGTTCGGTCGCTCGCCCCGCATGGGTTTCGAGCAGGACGAGGTCGAGATCCTCGGCGGCGTCCGCCACGGCAGGACGCAGGGCGGTCCGGTCGCGGTGACGATCGGCAACTCCGAGTGGCCCAAGTGGCAGACGGTCATGTCGCCGGACCCGGTCGACCCGAGCCTGCTCAAGCCGACCGGCCGCAACGAGGCCCTCACCCGCCCGCGGCCCGGTCACGCGGACCTGCCGGGCATGCAGAAGTTCGGCTTCGACGAGGCCCGCCCGGTGCTGGAGCGCGCTTCAGCCAGGGAGACCGCCGCCCGCACCGCGCTCGGCACGGTCGCGCGCCAGTTCCTGCAGCAGTTGCTCGGCGTGCAGATCGTCAGCCACGTCGTGTCCATCGGCAAGGCCGAGACGCCCGAGGACGCGGCCCTGCCGACGCCGGACGACCTGGCCGCCATCGACTCCTCCCCGGTGCGGTGCTTCGACCAGCGCGGTACGGACGCCATGGTCGCCGAGGTCGAGGCCGTCAAGGAGGCCGGGGACACGGTCGGCGGCGTCATCGAGGTGCTCGCCTACGGCCTGCCGCCGGGTCTCGGCTCGCACGTGCACTGGGACCGCCGCCTCGACGCCCGCCTCGCCGCCGCGCTCATGGGCGTGCAGGCGATGAAGGGCGTGGAGATCGGCGACGGGTTCACGTCGGCGAAGCGCTGGGGTTCGCAGGCGCACGACGAGATCGACCGCGGCAGCGGCCCGGTCGGCGTCACCCGTCGCTCGAACCGCGCCGGTGGCCTCGAGGGTGGCATCACCAACGGCGAGATCCTCCGCGCCCGCGTGGCCATGAAGCCCATCTCGACCGTCCCGCGTGCACTGTCCACTGTGGATGTCCGGACCGGCGAGCCCGCCGTCGCGATCCACCAGCGCTCGGACGTCTGCGCCGTGCCGCGCGCCGGTGTCGTGCTGGAGTCCGTGGTGGCGCTGGTGCTCGCCGAGGCGGCGCTGGAGAAGTTCGGCGGCGACTCGCTCGACGAGACGCGCCGCAACGCCCACGCGTACCTCAAGGCCCTGGAAGCCCGCTGGGAGGGCATGTGAGCCCGCGCTTCGTCGTGGTCGGCCCGCCCGGCGCGGGCAAGACCACGGTCAGCGAGCTGCTCGCCGCCCGCCTGGACGTCCCGTTCCGCGACGTGGACGCCGACATCGTCGAGCTGGCCGGCAAACCGATCTCGGACATCTTCCTCGACGACGGCGAGCCCGCCTTCCGCGCCATGGAAGAGGAAGCGGTCGCCAAGGCACTCGTCGAGCACGAGGGCGTGCTGGCCCTGGGCGGGGGAGCGGTGCTGTCCGCGACGACCCGCGAACGCCTGGGCGAGCACACCGTGGTGTTCCTGAACGTGGGCATGGCCGAGGGCGTGCGCCGCACCGGGCTCGCGTCCAACCGCCCGCTGCTGACCGGCGTGAACCCGCGCGCCACGTTCAAGGCGCTGCTCGATGCGCGCCTGCCGCTGTACCGCGAGGTCGCGACGATCGAGGTGCTGACCGACGCCCTCGACCCGCAGCAGGTGACCGACGCGGTGATCAAGGGAGCTGAAGCATGACCGAGCCCGTGCGCATCCGGGTCGCCGCGGAGAAGCCCTACGACGTGGTGATCGGCCGCGGCCTGCTCGGCGACATCGTCGAGTTCCTCAGCGGCGCCGCGAAGATCGCGATCATCCACCAGCCCACGCTCGCCGAGACGGCGAAGGTGCTGGTCGACGAGCTCAAGGCCGTGGGTGCCGACGCGCACCGCGTCGAGGTCCCCGACGCCGAGGACGGCAAGGACCTCGCCGTCGCGGGCTTCTGCTGGGACGTCCTGGGCAAGATCGGCCTCGCCCGCACCGACGTCGTCGTGGGCCTGGGCGGCGGCGCCGTCACCGACCTCGCGGGCTTCGTCGCGTCCACCTGGATGCGCGGCGTGCGGCTGGTCAACATCCCGACGACGCTGCTCGGCATGGTCGACGCGGCCGTCGGCGGCAAGACCGGCATCAACACCGACGCGGGCAAGAACCTCGTCGGCACGTTCTACGAGCCGGACGCCATCTTCGTCGACCTCGCCACGCTGGAGACGTTGCCGCGCAACGAACTCGTCGCCGGCATGGCCGAGATCGTCAAGGGCGGCTTCATCGCCGACCCGGTCATCCTCGACCTGATCGAGGCCGACCCCGCCGCCGCCCTCGACCCGGCCGGCGAGGTGCTCGCCGACCTGGTCCGCCGCAAGATCCAGATCAAGGCCGACGTCGTCACGAACGACCTGCGCGAGTCGTCCCTGCGCGAGATCCTCAACTACGGCCACACCCTCGGCCACGCCATCGAACGCCGCGAGCGCTACCGCTGGCGTCATGGCGCCGCCATCAGCGTGGGCCTGGTCTTCGCCGCCGAACTGGCCCGCCTCGCGGGCCGCCTCGACGACGAGACCGCCGACCGCCACAAGCGCGTCCTCGAACTCCTCGGCCTGCCGACCACCTACGACCCGGACGCCCTGCCGCAGCTCATGGAGGGCATGAAGGTCGACAAGAAGAACAAGGCGGGCGTGCTCCGCTTCGTCGTCCTCGACGGCCTCGCGAAGCCCGGCCGCCTCGAAGGCCCGGACCCGGCCCTGATCGCCGCCGCGTACGGCGCCGTCGCCGCCGAGCCCAAGTCGTCGGGCGGGACGGTGCTGCTGTGAAGGTCCTGGTCCTCAACGGCCCCAACCTGAACCGCCTGGGCACCCGCGAGCCGCTCATCTACGGCAGCACCACCCACGCCGACCTGGTGGACATGTGCGTCGCCGAGGGCAAGGACCTCGGCCTCGACGTCGAGGTCCGCCAGACCAACCACGAGGGCGAGATGGTCGGCTGGCTGCACGAGGCAGCCGACGCGGGCACCCCGGTGGTCCTCAACGGCGCGGCCTGGACGCACTACTCGATCGCCCTGCGCGACGCGTGCTCCCAGCTCACCGCACCCCTGGTCGAGGTGCACATCTCGAACATCCACCAGCGCGAGGAGTTCCGGCACCACAGCGTGGTCTCGGCGGTCGCGGTCGGCGTGATCGCGGGCCTGGGCGTCGAGGGCTACCTCCTCGCCCTGCGCTGGCTGGCCCTCAAGCAGGAGTAGCGCGCACCGGGTGGCGCATCCAGAGGTTCGTCTCCTCGTAGACGCCCTGGTCGCGCTCCCGGTCGATCCGCAGCAGGTCCAGTCCACCGGCGACGACGTACCGCCCGCTCCGCGGGAACGCCGTCGAGGTCCACCGCTCCCACTCGGCGACGGTCCCGGTCACCACCATCGACCGGGGCGCGGGCGCGAGGATCGTGGCCCCGAGCCGCTGGTGGGTGCGGATCCACGGGTCGAGGTGCAGGCCGTCCTCCCGCGCCCACCGCTGGAAGTCCTCCATGGACGTCCGCGGGTAGGTCGCCTTCGAGGTCGGCCGCACCGGCACGATCACCCGCGAGAGCCCGTCCTCCGCCGCCCGCTCGCGCAACCCGGTGAGCACCCGCCCGGCCAGCCCGCCTCCGGTCCGGTCGGTCCGCACGGTCGCCGCGACCACGCACAACGTGTCCGGCGCGAGTCCGGCCTCGTGCTCCCGGACCGCCGCGGCCAACGCCCCGTCGTACCCGCCGTCAGGCAACCCCGGCACCGAACCGTCCCAGCGCAACGCCACGGCCGTCGCGCGCGCCAGCACCGAGTCGTCGTCATCGAGCAGAAGCACGTCGTAGCGCGGGAAGTACTCGGCCACGGCGGCGCGGCAGTCGCGCGGTACCTGGCCGCGCAGCACGAACGGCGGCCACCCGTCCCGCAACGCGGCCTGCGCGGGCCCCTGCAGATCGGGCCGCGAGCCGTTCGAGACGATCTCCACCAACCCGATCGTAGGAGGCCGCCGCATGCTGCACCACGTCGAACTCTGGGTCCCGGACCTCGCCCGCGCCGAAGCCACGTTCGGGTGGATCCTCACCGAGCTCGGCTGGACCGAGCACCAGCGCTGGGACGCCGGCGTCAGCTGGAAACAGGCCGAGACCTACGTCGTCGTCGAGCAGTCCCCGGCCATGACCGGTCCGCACGACCGCATGAAGGCAGGCTTCAACCACCTCGCCCTGCACGCGGGCACCCGGGCGGACGTCGACCGCCTGGTGGCGAAATCCGAGGCCAACGGCTGGAAGCTCATGTTCGCGGACAGGCATCCTCACGCGGGAGGACCGGACCACTACGCCGCGTTCATGGAGAACGAGGACGGGTTCGAAATCGAGCTCGTAGGGGCCTGACCGTGTAAAGATTCGAAACGTGCCGAGACTGCTGATCGCCGCGTTCGCCCTGCTCCTGGCCGGGTGCGCGGCCGCTCCGGAGCCCGCGCCCGTCAGCAGCGACACGACGACCCAGCCCGGCCGGCCGCTGTCGGACGCGCAACTGCAGGGGCAGTGGTGGACGTGGGCCGCGTCGAGCACGGAGAAGCGCAACCCCGTCGTCGACGACAGCGGCCAGTGGTGCGCGGAGGACCAGCCGAAGGACGTGTGGTTCTTCGCGGGCACGTTCGGCGGCCCGGTGAACCGCCGCTGCCAGGTACCGGCGGGCAGGCCGCTCGCGGGCCCGGCGGTCAACACCTACACGAACTGCGACACGTTCTTCACCACGGCCAAGGGGTCGGTGACGCTCGACGGCCAGCTGGTCGAGCTGCGCCGGATCGACCCGGCCCCGATCACCTTCGACGCCGTGCGGGACAACGTGCTGGGCGCCCCGACCGGCAAGGTCGACGCCACGGCGTGCGGGCTGTGGGCGTGGATCCCGCCGCTCAGCCCCGGCGAGCACGAACTGCGGGTGCAGGGCGAGTTCGGCACCTTCAAGACGTCCGCGCGCTACGTCCTCACGGTCAGCGGCTCGGACTAGGCGTACTCGGCCATCAGGTTGGTCGCAGCCGGCTGGTGGGTGGGTGCCGCGCGAACCTGCTGCCCGGCGAAGCTCACCGGGTGGCGCGTGGCCACGCTGCTGCGGACGGGCCGCGGCAGGACCTGCCACGACGCACTAGCCGCGCGCTGATTCCTTCTTCGCGGGGAACCCGCCCAGCAGCATCCCCAGGCCGGCGGGCGCGAGCACCAGCAACGCCGTGAACGCCGCGCCGCCCGTCAGCGCCACCCACAGCGCCTCCTGCCCGGTCTGGTCGACCAGCAGCGCCGACCCGATCACGCCCAGAGCCCCCGCGAACGGACCGGCGATCAACGCCGCGACGAACCACTGCATGCCGCGCTCGTCCAGTTCGCGCAGCGCGTCGACCGCGCCCCACAGCACGGCGGCGACGATGAGCAGCCCCAGCGCGATCGGCCGGACCGACGAGGCCTCCGGGCTGCGCACGCCCACGGCCGCGACGCCGGTCTGCACGGCTCCGTGCAGGAGCCCCATCCACAACGCACGGACGAACCAAGGACGCATGCGGACAGCTTAGGTCTGGTCGTACCCTGCGAGGCATGTCGTCGTACGCCGCACGCCGAACCGCCCTGCGCCGGGAGCTCCAGGCCGCGAACCTGGACGCGCTGCTCGTCACGAACCTGCTGAACGTCCGGTACCTCACCGGGTTCACCGGATCGAACGCCGCCGTGCTGGTCGGCGCGGACGGCGACGACGTGTTCTGCACCGACGGCCGCTACCTCACGCAGTCGGAGAAGCAGGTGCCGGACCTGGAACGCCTGATCGACCGCCCCTGCGACACCACGCTCGCGGCCAGGGCGAAGGGCAGGCTCGGGTTCGAGAGCCACCACGTCACCGTCGACGGCTTGGACGAGCTCCAAGCCGCGGCGGCCAAGGCCGAGCTGCACAAGGCGGGTGGCCTGGTCGAGAAGCTGCGGCTGGTCAAGGACGAGGTCGAGATCGAGGCGCTGAGGATGGCGTGCGCGGCGGCGGACCGCGCGCTCGCGGCGTTGATCGGGCACGGCGGCCTGCGCGCGGGCCGCACCGAACGCGAGGTCGCGCGCGAGCTGGAGAGCCGCATGCTCGACCACGGCGCGGCGGGCCCGTCGTTCTCCTCCATCGTGGCGTTCGGCCCGAACTCGGCCGTCCCGCACCACTCGCCGACGGACCGGACGTTGCACGCGGGCGACTTCATCAAGCTCGACTTCGGCGCGCTGGTCGACGGCTACCACTCCGACATGACCCGCACGCTCGTGCTCGGCAAGCCCGCCGACTGGCAGCGCGACCTGTACGACCTGGTCGCGCGCTCGCAGGCGGCCGGGCGGGCCGCGCTCGCGCCGGGCGTGCGGGTGAGCGACGTCGACCACGCGTCGCGCGAGGTGATCGAGAAGGCCGGGCACGGGAACGAGTTCCTGCACGGCCTCGGCCACGGGGTCGGCCTGGAGATCCACGAGGCACCGGCGTTGTCGAAGGTGGGTGCCGGTACACTTTCGGCCGGTATGGCGGTCACCGTCGAGCCCGGCGTCTACTTGTCGGGGCGGGGCGGGGTCCGCATCGAGGACACCCTCGTGGTCCGCGCAAGCGGTCCGGAGCTCCTCACCCTGACCACGAAAGAACTCGTGGTCGTCTGACACCCCCGTCCTACACAGGAGAAATCCCACCGTGGCCACCACGAACGACCTGAAGAACGGCCTGGTGCTGAACCTCGACGGCCAGCTCTGGACCGTCACCGCGTTCCAGCACGTCAAGCCCGGCAAGGGTGGCGCCTTCGTGCGCACGACCCTCAAGCACGTGCTGACCGGGAAGGTCGTCGACAAGACCTTCAACGCGGGCACCAAGGTCGAGACCGCCACCGTGGACAAGCGCGGCATGTCGTTCCTCTACAAGGACGGCTCCGACTTCATCTTCATGGACGGCGACACCTACGACCAGATCCCGGTTCCGGCGGACACCGTTGGCGACGCCGCCAACTACATGCTGGAGAACCAGGAGGCCGTCGTGGCCGTCCACGAGGGCGTGCCGCTGTTCATCGAGCTCCCGACCTCGGTCGAGCTCGTCATCCAGCACACCGACCCTGGCCTGCAGGGCGACCGCTCCACCGGCGGCACCAAGCCCGCCACGCTCGAGACCGGCGCCGAGATCCAGGTCCCGCTGTTCGTCACGACCGGCGAGAAGATCAAGGTCGACACCCGCGACGGCCGCTACCTCGGCCGCATCAGCGACAAGTCCTGATGGGTGCTCGGAGCAAGGCCCGCAAGCGCGCGGTCGACTTCCTCTACGAAGCCGACCTGCTGGGCACCGACCCGGTGACGCTGCTGGCCGAACGAGTCGGGTCCCCGGACGTGCCGCCGGTGAACGACTACACCGTCTCCCTGGTCGAGGGCGTCACCGCGCACCGCGCGCGGATCGACGACCTGATCTCGGAACACGCCGAGGGCTGGACGCTGCAGCGCATGCCGGCGGTCGACCGCGCGGTCCTGCGCATCGGCCTGTACGAGCTGCTTTGGGCGGCCGACGTGCCGGACGCCGTGGCGATCGACGAGGCCGTGGAACTCGCGAAGGGCCTGTCCACGGACGACTCGCCGCGGTTCGTCAACGGCGTGCTCGGCCGGATCGCGGTCATCGCGGACCAGCTGCGCGCCGTCCTGTAGTTCTCCGATCCGCCCGACGGCCGCCTGCCCCTTCCCGGGGCGGGCGGCCGTCGCGCGTTCAGCTCCGCGCCCAGCCGCGCCGTTCCCCCTCGTCGATGAGCTGCAGCGCCGCCTCCCACAGCCGCGCCGAGCCGTCCCCGATCACGGCCTTGCGCGCCCGCACGTCGGCCGCCGTCACGCCGGGCGTCCGCCACGTCCCCCCGCGCGCCATCCAGTTGAGCAGCAACGGTTGCAGCCGGTCCACGGCCTTCGCGAACCGCGCCTCGGGCGTCTTCCGCGCCTCGAACTCGTCCCACAACGCCCGCAGCGCCGCACCCGCGTCGTCCGGCAGGATCCCGAACAGCCGGTCCGCCGCGGCCTCCTCGCGTTCCTGCTGGCTCTCGGCCAGTGCCGTGTCGTAGATGGGCGTGTCCCCGGCGTAGATCTCGATCAGGTCGTGCACCACGACGAGCTTGATCGTGTGCCCGACGTCGATCGGTTCGTCGGCGTACTCGGCGAGCGTCATGACCATCAGCGCGAGGTGCCACGAGTGCTCGGCGTCGTTCTCGCGCCGGTCGGCGGCCGCGAGGGGGGAGGCGCGCAACACGGTCTTGAGGCGGTCCACCTCGATCAGGAACGTGAGGTGCTCGCGCAGCCGGGAGTCCACAACGGACGGCAACGGGTTCTGGTCACTGAGAAGTCCTGCGTCGGCAGTGGTCACCCTGACAGGATGCCAAAGGTGTTCACCGAACAGTTCGAGCAGGAACGGCCGCGCCCGCGGTCGATCGCCCACCGCGTGCTCAGCTCGTTCGCGTCTGCCTGAACATGCTCCGCGACCGCCGCGAGCACGCCTGCAACATGCCCGACCCGGTGATCGAGAAGAGCGAGGAACCCGAGCAGCGGGCCGTCACGAGCGACCAGGTCGGGCTCGCGATGTGACAAGACCCCGGCCACCACCCGGCAGCCGGCGAGCAGGGCGAGAAAACGTGTCCAGGAACGCCCTCGGCCCGATGCCGATCCGGCCACGCAACGCGAGGTCGTCGGCGCGTTCCTCAAGGCTTCCCGCGAAGGTGACCTGGAGGGGGCTGGTCGCCGTGCTGCACCCGGACGTGCTGCTGCGCGCGGGCGCCCTCGAGGTCATCGGCGGGCGGAACGTCGCCGGTCGTGCCAGCCTGTTCCGCGGGTACGCGGCCAGGGCGGAGATCGAGTTCGTCCTCGTGGGCGGCGAGATCGGCTTCGTCACCCGGATCGGGGGAGAGCCGTTCTCGATCATGGCGTTCACGGTGCGCGACGGGCTGATCGCCGCGATCCACGTGATCCAGGACCGGCAGCAGCTGGCGTCGGTTGTTCCGTGAGCAATACCACTGCCGTCGCTGGTCACATCGACCGCCCGCGAGGTGTCTGGTCAGATGGGCGCTCGACGGTGAAGGGGACCGACGTGATCGGGGAGTGGGACCAGGAGAACAGGCTCGCGTACCGCATGCTGGGCCGGTTCGCCGAGGCGGCGGACGCGGTGCGGCAAGCACGGCGCAAGATCGAGAAGACCGGAGAGCCGAGCTGGCTGCACACCGTCGTCGCGCGGGTGAGTCTCACGATGCTGCGGGCGCGGGCGAAGAACGGCTTCGAGATGCCGGATCCGGTGGTGAGCACGGGACCGAACCACGAACCCGGCCTCGGCGTGCTGACCGCGCTCGACGCGCTGACCCCCGATGAACGCGTCGCGTACGTGCTGCACGACATGTTCGAGGAACCGTTCGAGCAGGTGGCGCCGCTGATCGGCCGCACGCCGCTCGGTGCGTTGCAGGTCGAGGCGCGGGCGCGCAAGAGAGTCGAGAACCGGCCCGTGTCCGACGTGGGCCTGGCGGAGCAACGCGAGGTCGTCGACGCGTTCCTGGCCGGCAAGGACGTGCTGGACCCGGACGTCACGCTGCGCTCGGAGGAGATCTGGCTGCGCGGTGCGGGCATGGTCGGGCCGAAGGCGGCGGTGCTGCAGACGGCGCCGTGCGTGGAACGCGCGGTGGTCGGCGGCGAGGCGGGTCTCGTGTCCACCGTGGAGGGCCAGCCGGTCGCGCTCGTGGCGTTCACCGTGCGCGAGCGGAAGATCGCGGCGATCCACGCGATCACGGACCGGGAGCACGTCCGCCGACTGTTCTCGCCCGAATGACCCGGTGAACGCACGAGGCTCCCACGAACGTCCTCAGGGCGACTGGCAGGACGTCGGGGGAGCCTCGCGTGGCGGTTCGAGGAAGCTCAGTCTTCCTTCGCGGGACGCGCCTCGGGAGGAAGCACACCCCAGTCGATGAGCTGCTCGGTGAGCTCGCCCGGCGTCATGTCGTAGATGATCGCGAGCGAACGCAGGTCCTCGGTGCGGATGGAGAGGACCTTGCCGTTGTAGTCACCGCGCTGCGACTGGATGGTCGCTGCGTAGCGGGCCAGCGGGCCGACCTTCTCGACCGGCAGCTGCTGGAGCCGTTCGAGGTTGATCACGATCTTGGTGGCCGGCTCGGCACCGGACGGCACGCGGCCCTCCGGCAGGAGCTCGGCGACGGGAACCCCGTAGAAGTCGGCCAGCTCGGCCAGCTTCTGCACGGTCACCGCGCGGTCACCGCGCTCGTAGGAGCCGACGACCACGGCCTTCCAGCGACCGCCGGACTTCTGCTCGACGCCGTGCAGGGACAGACCCTGCTGCTGGCGGATAGCGCGGAGCTTGGCCCCCAGCGCCTTGGCGTAGTCGCCCATGTGGCGGTTCTCCGTTCATTCGCCCCGTCAGCAGTACACGCTGGCTGCGGGGAGGCTTAGATCGATACGCAGAGTAATGATTACTCGCCGTGGTCGGCAGGTCAAGCTGATCTCAAGGAGAGACGCGCGCCACGCCTGGCCTACCACTCGGATGGTTGACCGTCCGTAGGTGATACGGTGCAGGTCAGCCTAGCTATTACTAGGTGTCCGACGTCCTTTAAGGACCCGTCCAGTGAGGCGGGGAAGGAGGTCCAGCCGTGGCGTCACGTCAACGTGGCGCGACGGATCCGGCCGGGGATCGCGAGATTCTCTCGGCCGGTGACGTCGCGCGCACTGTCGCCCGAATGGCCCATCAGATCATCGAGAAGACCGCTCTCGATGCACCCAGCGCACCCGACGTCGTCTTGATGGGTATTCCCAGCCGGGGAGCCCCCCTCGCACGGCGCCTTGCCGCTAAGATCGCCGAATTTTCCGGCCGGACGGTGCACGAGGGCACGCTCGACATCACCCTCTACCGCGACGACCTCCGCCGAGGCCCCACCAGGCCGTTGGAGGCGACGAAGCTGCCCGAGGGCGGCATCGACGACAAGCTGGTCGTGCTCGTGGACGACGTGCTGTTCTCCGGTCGCACGATCCGCGCCGCCCTCGACGCCCTGCGCGACCACGGCCGGCCCCGAGCCGTCCAGCTCGCCGTGCTCGTCGACCGCGGTCACCGCGAGCTGCCGATCCGCGCGGACTACGTGGGCAAGAACCTGCCGACGTCGAAGAACGAGGACGTCGTCGTGAACCTCGAGGAGTTCGACGGCCGCGACGGAGTGGTGCTGAAGTGAAGCACCTGCTCTCCACCGACGGCCTCGGCCGCGACCAGGCGGTCGCGATCCTCGACACGGCGGACCGGCTGAAGCAGGCGCTGCTCGGCCGCGAGGTCCGCAAGCTGCCGACGTTGCGCGGCCGCACCGTGATCACGATGTTCTACGAGAACAGCACCCGCACCCGCGTGAGCTTCGAGATCGCCGGCAAGTGGATGTCCGCCGACGTGATCAACGTCAGCAGCTCCGGTTCCAGCGTCAGCAAGGGCGAGTCGTTGCGCGACACCGCCCTGACGTTGCAGGCCGCGGGCGCCGACTGCGTCATCGTGCGGCACCCGGCGTCCGGTGCCGCCCACCGGCTCGCGGGCTGGCTCAAGCACACCAGCACGTCCGTGGTGAACGCGGGCGACGGCATGCACGAGCACCCCACCCAGGCGTTGCTCGACGCCGCCACGCTGCGCGACCGCCTCGGCAGCCTCGACGGCCGCCGCGTCGCGATCGTCGGTGACGTCCTGCACAGCCGGGTCGCCCGGTCGAACGTGCACCTGCTGACCACGCTCGGTGCCGAGGTCACGCTCGTCGCCCCGCCCACGCTGCTGCCCACGGGCGTGGAGAACTGGCCGGTCACGGTCTCGCACGAGATCGACTCCGAACTCGCCTCGCAGGACGCGGTGATGCTGCTGCGCGTGCAGGCCGAGCGGATGACCGGCGGGTTCTTCCCGAGCTCGCGCGAGTACTCGATCGCGTACGGCCTCAACGAGCGCCGCCTGAAGCTGCTGCCCGAGCACGCCGTCGTGCTGCACCCCGGCCCGATGCTGCGCGGCATGGAGATCGCCTCCGTCGTCGCCGACAGCCCGCAGGCCGCCATCACCGGGCAGGTCCGCAACGGTGTCCACGTGCGCATGGCCGTGCTGTACCACCTGCTTGCCCACGAGGAGGAAACCGCGTGAAACCCTTGCTGCTCAAGGGCGTACGTCCCTATGGCGAGGGCGAACCGATCGATCTGCTGATCCGCGACGGCGTGATCGCAGAAGGTACGGACGACAACGCCGAAGTGGTCGAAGGCAACGGCGCGGTGCTGCTGCCGGGCTTCGTCGACCTGCACACCCACCTGCGTGAACCGGGCCGCGAGGACACCGAGACCATCGAGACGGGGTCGCGCGCGGCCGCTCTCGGCGGGTACACGGCCGTGTTCGCGATGGCCAACACCGACCCGGTCGCCGACAACGCCGTCATCGTCGAGCACGTGGCCCGCCGCGGCCAGGAGGTCGGCCTGGTCGACGTCCACCCGGTCGGCGCCGTCACGGTCGGCCTGAAGGGCGAGAAGCTCGCCGAGCTCGGCACGATGGCCAAGTCCAAGGCGAACGTCCGCGTCTTCTCCGACGACGGCCACTGCGTGCACGACCCGTTGATCATGCGCCGCGCCCTGGAGTACTCGAAGGCGCTCGGTGCCGTCATCGCCCAGCACGCCGAGGAGCCGAGGCTCACGGTCGGTGCTCAGGCGCACGAGGGCGAGAACGCCTCGCGTCTCGGCCTGCAGGGCTGGCCCGCCGCCGCCGAGGAGTCGATCGTCGCCCGCGACTGCATCCTCGCGCAGCAGGTCGACGCGAAGCTGCACGTCTGCCACGTCAGCACCACCGGCACGGCGGACGTCCTGAAGTGGGCCAAGGCCCGCGGCACCAAGGTGAGCGCCGAGGTCACCCCGCACCACCTGATCCTGACCGACGACCGGCTCGAGACCTACGACCCGGTCAACAAGGTCAACCCGCCGCTGCGCACGCAGACCGACGTGGACGCGCTGCGCCAGGCCCTGGCCGACGGCACGATCGACTGCGTCGCGACCGACCACGCCCCGCACGCCGTGCAGGACAAGGACTGCGAGTGGTCGGCGGCCCGTCCGGGCATGCTCGGCCTGCAGACCGCGCTGGGCATCGTCGTCGAGACCATGGTCAGGACGGGGCTGCTGGACTGGCGCGGCGTCGCGCGGGTCATGAGCGAGAAGCCCGCCGAGATCGCCGGGCTGACCGACCAGGGCCGTCCGATCGCGGTCGGCGAGCCCGCGAACCTCGTGCTGGTCGACCCGGACGCCTCCTGGACCGTGACCGGCGCCGAGCTCGCGAGCATCGCGGGCAACACCCCGTTCGAGGGCATGGAGCTGCCTGCCGCGGTGACGGCCACCATCTTGCGTGGCCGGGTGACCGCCCTGGCGGGAAGGATTGCGGAATGACCCGGATCCTCCTGTCCCTGGCGGTCTTCGTCTTCTTCGCGCTGTGCGTCTACGGCATGTGGCACGGCTGGAAGCGGCGTCAGCGCAAGCAGGCCGACCTGCCGGCGTTCCCCTCGACGCCGCAGCAGCTCGGTGCCGCGCGCCTCGAGACCACCGGCGTCTACATCGGAACGACGAACGCGGGCAACTGGCAGGACCGCATCCAGGTCGGCGACATCGGCCACCGCGCCGAGGCGACGCTCAGCCTGGTGCCGGAGGGCATCGCGATCGAACGGACCGGCGCCTCGCCGCTGTTCATCCCGGCCGAGTCCATCCGGGACGCCCGGACGGACCGGGGCCTCGCCGGCAAGGTCATGTTCAGCGAAGAGGGCTTGTTGGTGGTGCAGTGGGAAAACGATGGCCACCTGTTCGACACTGGCTTTCGCGGTGACGACAAAGACGTTTACGACGAATGGGTAGCTGCTCTAGTGGGAGGCAAGGCGTGACGAACGCGGCATTGGTGCTGGAAGACGGACGTGTCTTCCGCGGTGAGGCGTACGGAGCGACCGGCGTCTCGCTCGGCGAGGTCGTGTTCTCCACGGCCATGACCGGGTACCAGGAAACCCTGACCGACCCCTCCTACCACCGCCAGATCGTGGTGCAGACCGCGCCGCAGATCGGCAACACCGGCTGGAACGACGAGGACGACGAGTCGTCGAAGATCTGGGTGGCGGGCTACGTCGTCCGCGACCCCGCGCGCACGCCGTCGAACTGGCGCTCCAAGCGGGGCCTCGACGAGGAGCTCGCGAACCAGGGCGTCGTCGGCATCGCGGGCCTCGACACCCGCACGCTGACCCGCCACATCCGCGAGCAGGGCGCGATGCGCGCCGGCGTGTTCTCCGGCTCCGACCTGACCGACGACGCGTCGATGGTCGAGCAGGTCAAGGCGTCCGCGCAGATGGTCGGCGCGAACCTCGCGGTCGACGTGACGACCTCCAAGCCGTACGTCGTCGAGGCCGTCGGCGAGAAGAAGTACACCGTCGCGGCGCTGGACCTGGGCATCAAGTCCAACACCCCGCGGATGATGGCGGCGCGCGGCATCGAGGTGCACGTCCTGCCGCTGACCAGCACCTTCGAGGACATCCTGAAGGTCAGCCCCGACGGTCTGTTCCTGTCGAACGGCCCTGGTGACCCGGCCACGCAGGACCACGCCATCGAGCTGACCCGCGAGGCCCTCGGCCGCAAGCTGCCGCTGTTCGGCATCTGCTTCGGCAACCAGATCCTGGGCCGCGCGGTCGGCCGCGGGACGTACAAGATGCGCTACGGCCACCGCGGCATCAACATCCCGGTCATCGACGTGACCACCGGCAAGGTCGCCATCACCTCGCAGAACCACGGGTTCGCGCTGGAAGGGACGCCGGGGGAGGAGTTCTCCTCGGAGTTCGGCCGCGCCGTGCTGTCGCACTACTGCCCCAACGACGGCACCGTCGAGGGCGTCCGGCTGCTCGACGCGCCGGCGTTCTCCGTGCAGTACCACCCCGAGGCCGCGGCCGGTCCGCACGACGCCGCGCCCCTGTTCGACGACTTCGTGACCATGATGAATGAGGCCCGCTGATGCCGAAGAGGACTGATCTCAAGCACATCCTGGTCATCGGCTCCGGCCCGATCGTCATCGGCCAGGCCTGCGAGTTCGACTACTCCGGCACCCAGGCGTGCCGGGTGCTGCGGGAGGAGGGCATCAGGGTCAGCCTGGTGAACTCCAACCCGGCGACCATCATGACCGACCCCGAGTTCGCCGACGCCACCTACATCGAGCCGATCACGGCCGAGTTCGTGGAGAAGGTCATCGCGCAGGAACGCCCGGACGCGATCCTGGCGACCCTCGGTGGCCAGACGGCGCTGAACACGGCCATCGCGCTGCACGAGCGCGGGGTGCTGGAGAAGTACGACGTCGAGCTGATCGGCGCGAACATCGACGCCATCCAGCGCGGTGAGGACCGGCAGATCTTCAAGGACCTGGTCCGCCGCATCGGCTCGGACGTCCCGCGTTCGGCCGTCTGCAAGACGATGGACGAGGTCCGCGCGACCGTCGCCGAGCTCGGCCTGCCGGTCGTCATCCGGCCGTCGTTCACCATGGGCGGCCTGGGTTCCGGCATGGCGTACACGCACGAGGAGCTGGAGCGCCTGGCCGCGATCGGTCTCGAGGAGTCCCCGGTCACCGAGGTGCTCATCGAGGAGAGCGTGCTCGGGTGGAAGGAGTACGAGCTCGAGCTGATGCGCGACCGCAACGACAACGTCGTCGTCATCTGCTCGATCGAGAACATCGACCCGATGGGCGTGCACACCGGTGACTCGGTGACCGTGGCGCCGGCGATGACGCTGACCGACCGCGAGTACCAGCACATGCGCGACGTCGGCATCCAGGTCATCCGCGAGGTCGGCGTCGACACCGGTGGCTGCAACATCCAGTTCGCGATCCACCCGGACAACGGCCGCATGGTCGTCATCGAGATGAACCCGCGCGTGTCGCGGTCGTCGGCGCTGGCGTCCAAGGCGACGGGCTTCCCGATCGCCAAGATCGCCGCGAAGCTCGCGATCGGCTACACCCTCGACGAGATCACCAACGACATCACGGGGGAGACCCCGGCGTCGTTCGAGCCCACGCTCGACTACGTCGTCGTGAAGGCGCCGCGGTTCGCGTTCGAGAAGTTCCCCGGTGCGGACCCCACGCTGACGACGACCATGAAGTCGGTCGGCGAGGCCATGTCCATCGGCCGCAACTTCGTCGAGGCGCTGGGCAAGGCACTGCGTTCGCTGGAAACGAAATCGGTCGGTTTCTGGACTCAGCCCGACCCGGAGGGCACTACCCTGGAGTCCGTCCTGGCCCAGCTCGAACGGGGTCACGACGGGCGTCTGTACACGGTCGAGCGCGCCCTTCGGCTCGGAGCGTCCATTGAGGACGTCTACAACGCGTCGAAGATCGACCCGTGGTTCATCGAGCAGATCGCCTGGCTCGGCACGCTGCGCACGGAGCTGCTGGAAGCCCCCGTGCTCGACGAACCGTTGCTGCGCAAGGCGAAGCGCGCCGGTCTCTCCGACCGGCAGATCTCCGTCCTCCGCCCGGAGCTGGCCGGCGAGGACGGCGTGCGCGCCCTGCGGCACCGCCTCGGCGTGCGTCCGGTCTACAAGACGGTCGACACGTGCGCGGCGGAGTTCAAGTCGGAGACGCCGTACCACTACTCCGCCTACGAGCTCGACCCCGCGGCCGAGACCGAGGTGGCGGAGCAGCGCGAGAAGCCCAAGGTGCTGATCCTCGGCTCCGGGCCGAACCGCATCGGCCAGGGCATCGAGTTCGACTACTCGTGCGTGCACGCGGCCATGGCGTTGCGGGCGGCCGGGTACGAGACCGTGATGGTGAACTGCAACCCGGAGACGGTGTCGACGGACTACGACACCTCCGACCGCCTGTATTTCGAGCCGCTGACGTTCGAGGACGTGCTGGAGGTCGTGCACTCCGAGCAGCGTTCGGGCACGGTCGCGGGGGTGATCGTGCAGCTGGGCGGCCAGACGCCGCTCGGTCTCGCGAAGCGCCTGTCGGACGCCGGTGTGCCGGTCGTGGGCACCACGCCCGAGGCGATCCACCTCGCCGAGGACCGCGGCCAGTTCGGCAAGGTGCTGACCGAGGCCGGTCTGCCCGCGCCGAAGTTCGGCACGGCCACGTCGTTCGGCGAGGCGAAGGAGATCGCGGACGAGATCGGCTACCCGGTCCTCGTGCGCCCCTCCTACGTGCTCGGCGGGCGCGGCATGGAGATCGTGTACGACGAGGAGTCGCTGTCGGGCTACATCGCCCGCGCAACCGAGGTGACGCCCGAGCACCCGGTGCTGGTCGACCGGTTCCTCGACGACGCCATCGAGATCGACGTGGACGCGTTGTGCGACGGCACCGAGGTGTTCATCGGCGGCGTCATGGAGCACATCGAGGAAGCCGGTGTGCACTCCGGCGACTCGTCGTGCGCGCTGCCGCCGATCACGCTGGGCGCCTCGGACATCGAGAACGTCCGCCGCTCCACGGAGGCCATCGCGCGCGGCATCGGCGTGAAGGGGCTCCTGAACGTCCAGTACGCGCTCAAGGACGACGTGCTGTACGTCCTGGAGGCGAACCCGCGTGCGTCGCGCACGGTGCCGTTCGTGTCCAAGGCGACCGCGGTGTCGATGGCGAAGGCCGCGTCGCGCGTCATGCTCGGCGCGACGATCGCGGAGCTGCGCGTCGAAGGCATCCTGCCGGCCACCGGTGACGGTGCCCGGCTGCCCGAGCACGCCCCGGTCGCGGTCAAGGAGGCGGTCATGCAGTTCCACCGCTTCCGCACGCCCGAGGGCCACGGCGTCGACTCGTTGCTCGGCCCGGAGATGAAGTCGACCGGCGAGGTCATGGGCATCGACTCGTCGTTCGGCAAGGCGTTCGCGAAGTCGCAGACGGCGTCGTACGGCTCGTTGCCGACCAAGGGCAAGGTGTTCGTGTCGTTCGCGAACCGCGACAAGCGCGCGATGATCTTCCCGGTGAAGCGCCTCGCCGACCTCGGGTTCCAGATCCTCGCGACCGCCGGCACCGCCGAGGTGTTGAAGCGCAACGGGATTCCGTGCACCGAGGTGCGCAAGCACTTCGAGGGCGAGGGCAACGTCGTCGACATGATCCTCAACGGCGAGATCGACATGATCTTCAACACGCCGTACGGCAACAGCGGCCCGCGCGTGGACGGCTACGAGATCCGCACCGCCGCCGTCGCCAAGGACATCCCGTGCGTCACCACCATCCAGGGCGCCGCCGCGGCCGTGCACGGCATCGAGGCGCTCATCCGGGGTGACATCGGGGTCCAGCCGCTGCAGGCCCTGCAGGCCGCGCTGCGGGGTGACGCGTGACGTTCGGCGAGAAGCTCGAGAAGGCCGTCGGTGCGCACGGACCTCTGTGCGTCGGGATCGACCCGCACCCGAGCCTGCTGGAGGCGTGGGGCCTCTCCCCGACCGCGGAGGGCCTCGAACGGTTCGCCCTGACGGCCGTGGAGGCCTTCGGCGGCACGGTGGCGATGGTGAAGCCGCAGGCGGCGTTCTTCGAGGCCTACGGGTCCCGAGGCGTCGCCGTCCTGGAGCGGGTGATCGCGGAGCTGCGCGACTCGGGCACGCTCGTGCTCGTGGACGCCAAGCGCGGCGACATCGGCTCGACCATGGCCGCCTACGCGCAGGCGTACCTGAGCGACGGCTCGCCGCTCGCCGGGGACGCCGTGACGCTGTCGCCGTTCCTCGGCTTCGGCTCGCTGCAGCCCGCGCTCGACACGGCGCGGGCGACCGGCCGGGGCGTGTTCGTGCTCGCGCTGACCTCGAACCCGGAGGGTGCCGAGGTCCAGCGCGCCGTTGCTCCGGACGGGCGAACCGTGGCCCGGACGATCATCGATTTCGCAACCGCTCGGAATTCAGGCATTTCCCCGAGCGGTGATGTCGGGCTCGTCGTGGGTGCCACGATCGGGGAAACGGATGTAGACCTCTCCGGGTTCAACGGGCCGATCCTGGCCCCCGGTTTCGGTGCCCAGGGCGGCTCTGTGGCAGATCTAAAACGGCTCTTCGGGCCCGACATGCGGGGCGTTCTGCCGACTTCTTCACGAGATGTTCTGAAGCACGGTCCGGACGTGTCTGCGCTGGTCAGCGCCGTGCGGAGGGTCCAGGAGAGCCTCTAGGGGACGGGCGCGCCACGACTTTTGGGGTGTGGCGCGCTCACCTGGGGAAACTTGTGTTGGTAGGGTCCACGCCACCGGCTGCCCCGCTGGTCACCGGGCTCATAGCACACGTAACGTGGGCGACGAGTTGCCGGAGGCAGTGATCAGGCCGCCGGAGGGTGTTGGTACTACTACCACCCGCCGCATCACTCACCACCGCTGAAGATTTACCTGACTGGGTCACGTTGTACTCAGGCAATTGCGGTCGGTACGGTCGCGGCACCGATCCGAAAAGAATCCACACCACGGAGGAAATCGTGGCTCTTCCCCAGCTTACCGAGGAGCAGCGAGCCGCAGCGCTGGAGAAGGCTGCTGCCGCTCGTCGCGCTCGGGCTGAGCTCAAGGAGCGCCTCAAGCGCGGCGGCACGACCCTGACGGACGTGCTCAAGGCCGCCGAGAGCGACGAGGTCCTGGGCAAGATGAAGGTGTCCGCGCTGCTCGAGGCCCTCCCGGGCGTCGGCAAGGTTCGCGCGCAGCAGATCATGGAGCGCCTCGAGATCGCTCCCAGCCGTCGCCTGCGCGGTCTCGGTGACCGTCAGCGCAAGGCCCTGCTCTCCGAGTTCAGCGGAGAGTGATTGGCACCGAGGCGGGGACGGGTTCCGCCCGTTCCCGCCTCACCGTCTTGTCCGGGCCGTCCGGCGTTGGCAAGTCCAGCGTCCTGGCGGAGCTGCGTCAGCAGCAGCCCGATGTCTACTTTTCCGTCTCGGCGACCACCAGGAAGCCGAGGCCGGGCGAGGTCGACGGAGTGCACTACCACTTCGTGGACCACGAGAAGTTCCAGCAGATGGTCGAGGCGGGCGAGTTTCTCGAGCACGCCGACTTCGCCGGCAACCGCTACGGAACCCCTCGCAGGCCCGTCGAAGAAGCTCTGGCAGCGGGCCGTCCCGCGCTCCTGGAGATCGAGCTGCAGGGTGCGCGCCAGGTCCGTGTGGCCATGCCGGAAGCCCAGCTGGTCATGCTGATGCCCCCGTCCTGGGAGCACCTGGTCGACCGGTTGACGGGCAGGGGCACCGAACACCCGGACGTCGTCGAGCGTCGCCTGGAGATCGCCCGCGAGGAGCTGGCGGCCGAAAAGGAGTTCGACGAGGTCGTCGTGAACGCCGACGTGCAGTCGGCTGCGGCCGACTTGCTATCCTTGATGGTCGGACCACGAATTTCAGGAGATTGACAAGTGATCACCCACACCGAGCTCGGTCACTTGACCGGTTCTCCGGAGGGCATCACCAACCCGCCGATCGACGACCTGCTGGAGCAGGTGAGCTCGAAGTACGCGTTGGTGATCTACGCCGCGAAGCGTGCCCGCCAGATCAACGACTACTACGCGCAGCTCGGCGAGGGCCTGCTGGAGTACGTCGGCCCGCTCGTCGAGCCGGGCCCGCGTGAGAAGCCCCTCTCCATCGCTCTTCGCGAGATCCACGCGGGTCTCCTCGAGCACACCGAGGGCGAGTGACCTCCGCGTCCAGTGACGCTGATGCCCCCATCAAGCCCAGGATCATCCTGGGTGTTGGTGGGGGCATCGCCGCGTACAAGGCCTGTGAGGTCCTGCGGCGGTTGACCGAGTCCGGCCACTCGGTGCGGGTCGTCCCGACCGAGGGCGCGCTCAAGTTCGTGGGAGCGGCCACGTTCGAGGCGCTGTCCGGCCAGGTCGTGTCCGCGGACCCGTTCGACGACGTGCACGAGGTGCCGCACGTCAAGCTCGGCCAGAACGCCGACCTCGTCGTCGTGGCCCCCGCGACCGCGAACCTCATCGCCAAGGCCGCCCACGGGCTCGCCGACGACCTGCTCACCAACACGTTGCTGACCGCGCGCTGCCCGGTGCTGCTCGTTCCCGCGATGCACACGGAGATGTGGGAGCACCCGGCCACCCAGCACAACGTGCAGCTGCTGCGCAGCCGCGGCGTGATCGTGGCCGAGCCCGCCTCGGGGCGCCTCACCGGCAAGGACACCGGCAAGGGCCGCCTGCCCGACCCGGCGGAGATCGTCGAACTGGCCAGGCTCCTGCTGGTGCGGGGCGACGCGCTGGAACGCACGCTCGAAGGCGTGCACGTCGCGATTTCCGCCGGTGGCACGCGAGAACCACTCGATCCGGTGCGGTTCATCGGCAACCGCTCGTCGGGAAAGCAGGGCTACGCGCTCGCCCGAGTGGCCGCCCAGCGCGGTGCGAGGGTGACTTTGGTCGCGGGAAACACAGCGGATCTGGCCACACCTGCGGGCGTGGACCTGGTCCGGGTGGGCTCCGCGGTGGAGCTGCGCGACGCCATGCACAAGGTGGCGGCGGACGCGGACGTGGTCGTGATGGCCGCCGCGGTGGCCGACTTCCGGCCGTTGTCGCTGACCGGGCACAAGATCAAGAAGACCGACGGCGATCCCGACCCGATCGCGCTGACGAAGAACCCCGACATCCTCGTGGAACTCGTTTCCGCACGTAGGACGGGCCAGCTCATCGTGGGTTTCGCCGCGGAGACCGGCGACGAGAGCACGTCGGTGCTCGACTACGGCCGGGCGAAGTTGCGCCGCAAGGGCTGCGACCTCCTGGTGCTCAACGCCGTCGGCGACGGCAAGGCGTTCGAGCAGGACGACAACGCCGGCTGGCTGCTGTCCCCGGACGGCGCCGAGACACCTATACCCCACGGGCCGAAAACTCAAGTGGCGTCCGCTGTCTGGGACGCGGTTACCGCTCGCTTGACTCGGTCTCGGTAGAGTTTTTCCTCAGTCCAACCCCGCAACTAAGGAGTGTCCGTGAGCCAGCACAGCAGCAGGCTGTTCACCAGTGAGTCGGTGACCGAGGGACACCCGGACAAGATCTGCGACGCGATCAGCGACTCGATCCTGGACGCCCTGCTGGCCAAGGATCCGCGCTCCCGCGTCGCCGTGGAGACGCTCGTCACCACCGGCCAGGTCCACGTCGCGGGTGAGGTCACCACCGAGGCCTACGCCGACATCCCCACGATCGTCCGCGAGAAGATCCTCGAGATCGGCTACGACTCGTCCGCCAAGGGCTTCGACGGCCACTCCTGCGGCGTCAACGTCGCCATCGGCGCGCAGTCCCCGGACATCGCCCAGGGCGTCGACACCGCCTTCGAGAACCGCGTCGAAGGTGCCGACGACGAGATCGACAAGCAGGGCGCCGGCGACCAGGGCCTCATGTTCGGCTACGCGTGCACCGACACGCCCGAACTGATGCCGCTGCCGATCGCCCTGGCCCACCGCCTGTCCCGCCGCCTCACCAGGGTCCGCAAGGACGGCACCGTCCCGTACCTGCGCCCGGACGGCAAGACGCAGGTCACCATCGAGTACGCGGGCGACCAGCCCGTCCGCCTCGACACGGTCGTCATCTCCACCCAGCACGCCGACGGCATCGACCTCGAGAAGCTCCTCGGCGTCGACCTCCGCGAGCACGTGGTGGCCCCCGAGATCGCCGAGCTGGGCCTCGACACCACCGACGTCCGCCTGCTCACCAACCCGACCGGCCGCTTCGTCATCGGCGGCCCGATGGGCGACGCGGGCCTCACCGGCCGCAAGATCATCGTCGACACCTACGGCGGCATGGCCCGCCACGGCGGCGGCGCGTTCTCCGGCAAGGACCCGTCGAAGGTCGACCGCTCCGCCGCGTACGCGATGCGCTGGGTCGCCAAGAACACCGTGGCCGCCGGCCTCGCGACGCGCGTCGAGGTCCAGGTCGCCTACGCCATCGGCAAGGCGGCGCCCGTCGGCCTGTTCGTCGAGACCTTCGGCACCGAGACCGTGGACCCGCAGAAGATCCAGCAGGCCATCACCGAGGTCTTCGACCTCCGGCCCGCCGCGATCATCCGCGACCTCGACCTGCTTCGCCCGATCTACGCCCCGACCGCGGCGTACGGCCACTTCGGCCGCACCGACGTCGACCTCCCCTGGGAGTCGACCGACCGCGCGGAGGCCCTGCGCAACGCCGCCGGCGCCTGACCGGTCCGCTCTGCTACGGCCCGCTTCCCCAGGGAGGCGGGCCGTTTCGCGTCCGCGGGAGGGTGCGTCTCGCCGGCAGCGCCAGGAGGGAGCGCTGGCGCGTACCGGCGAGACGCGGGCACGCCTGCCCTGAGGTGCTTCAGGGGGCAAGGCAGGCGGACGTGGCCCACGAACGAGCGGAGTCCGCACGGGAGCCCTTGATACACAACTCGGCCGAAACTCTTGTGATCTGTGAACAACACCCCGGCCTTCCTGGGCCTTTGTTCATACGTGGGTCGGTTCCGCGACATGTACCCGGACTACAAACTCAAGTTATGACGCTCTCTCGTCGTGGGTTCATGGCCGCGGTCGCTGCTGCTGGTGCGGGTACGTTGTTGCCGCCGTCGGTGTACGCCGCGCTGGCCCGTGAGCCCCGTGCGGGTGGGTTGCGCGCCATCAAGCACGTCGTGATGTTGATGCAGGAGAACCGTTCGTTCGACCACTACTACGGGTCGTTGCGTGGCGTGCGTGGGTTTTCGGATCGCAACGCGCTGAGGGGTGTGTTCAACCAGTCCGGTGTCATGCCGTTCCCGGTCCGTGAGGCGGCGTCCGGCCGTGACATCCAGTACATCGGCGACCTCGACCACAGCTGGAACGGCGGGCACTCCGCGTTGCGGGGCGGGTGGAACGACAACTGGGTGCCCGCCAAGACCGGTGCGACGATGGCGTTCTACACGCGCCAGGACATCCCGTTCCACTACGAGCTCGCGGACACCTTCACGTTGTGCGACGCCTACCACTGCTCGGTGCCGTCCTCGACGTCGCCGAACCGCAACTACTGGGTTTCCGGCTACACGGGCTATAAGCCCGCTGGTGGCCGTGCGACCGGCAACGCGGCGTACAGCGAAGACACGCACACGGGCTACACGTGGAAGACCTACCCGGAGCGGCTCGAGGCCGCCGGGAAGTCGTGGCGCGTTTATCAGGAGTGGGACAACTTCCAGGACAACAACCTGGAGTTCTACGCGCGGTTCAAGGAGATCGCGCGCAAGGTGCTGCCCGCCGGGTTCAAGTCGCTCGACAAGCTGTACGGGACCGGCGACGCCGCGGTGATCGGGTCGCTGGACCTGTCGAGGCTCTCGGCGGCGGAGAAGTCTTTGTACGACAGGGGATTGAGGCGGGTCGCGCCGGGCGGGCTGGGGGAGGCGTTCCGGGCGGACGTCGCCGCCGGGCGGTTGCCCGCCGTGTCCTACCTCGTGCCGTCGTCCGTGGACTCCGAGCACCCCGGGGCGTCGTCGCCCGCCGCGTCCGCGTCGATCACCTACCAGGTGCTGGACGCGTTGGCCTCCAACCAGGACGTGTGGGAGTCCACGGTTCTGTTCATCACCTACGACGAGAACGACGGGTTCTTCGACCACGTACCGCCGCCGCGGCCGCCGTTGGCCGTCACGGACGAATACGTGGGTGACCGGCCGTTGGGGCTTGGTGCGCGTGTGCCGATGACGGTCGTGTCGCCGTGGTCTGTCGGTGGTTACGTCAACTCGCAGGTGTTCGACCACACGTCGATGACGCGGTTCCTGGAGAAGTGGACCGGCGTGCGTTCGGAGGAGATCTCCGCATGGCGTCGCACGGTGGCCGGCGACCTGACGTCGGCGTTCGACTTCGAGCGGCGCCGGACCTGGCCCGAGGTCGGGGAACCCGCTGCCGTGCCGCCCGCCACGCCCCGGTGGCGGCCCGCGCCCCCGTCCGAGCAGAAGATGCCGGAGCAGGAGGCCGGACGGAGGCGTGCGCGCGCTCTGCCGTACCAGCCTGACGCGTCGTTGCGTGGCACGACGCTGGAGATGTCGAACTCGGGTTCGTCGTCCGTGCACCTCGCGCTCTATCCGTACTCGGGGCAGTTCGCGTTGCCGCAGCACTTCGACGTTGCCGCGGAGGCGACAGTCGAGGTTGCCGGTGAACACGACCTCGTGTTGTTGGGGCCCAACGGTTTCCGCCGTGAGTTCGGCGGCAGTTCTTCGGACCGTGCGCGCGTGTCGTCGTCGGTGCGCGGGTACAGCCGTGTGCTGACGTTGACGTTCGAGAACAGCGGTTCGACGCGGCTGACGTTCGTGCTGGGACGGCGTCGTTACGTCGTGAGGCCCGGCCATCGCACCGTGATCCCGTGGCTGACCGTGATGAACTCCGGCTGGTACGACCTGACGGTGACCGTGGAGGAGGAGCCGAAGTTCCGCAGGCGGCTCTGCGGTCACATCGAGAACGGCCGGGAGTCGATCTCCGGCTAACGTGGTCCCGTGAAGATCACGGGGGACGAGATCCAGCGGCGGATGATCGAGCACGAGTTACTGGACCCCGGCGGTCTGCAGATCGTCGGGGCGACGATCACGGGGCAGCTCGACCTGTCCGACGTCGTCGCGAAGAAACCGTTGGTGCTGCGGGACTGCGAGACGGAACACCCGGTGCTGCTCAGCCGGGCGCAGTTCAGCCTGCTGGACCTGCGCGGGCTGGTCGCGCCGTCGATCGAGGCCTGCGGCCTCGCCGTCGAGCACCACCTCCGGCTCAGCGGCGCCCGGCTCACCGCCCCGGAGTCGATCGACGCGCTGCACCTGCGCATCGGCGGCAGCGTCTACCTCGACGAGGGCTTCCACGCGGCGGGCACCGTGACGCTGAGCGGCTCCCGCGTCGCCGGTGTGCTGATGTGCGGCGGCGGCCGGTTCGAGGCGGGCCTCGTCCTGGTGGACCTGCAGATCGGCGACGGGATCTTCCTGAACGAGGGCTGCGACGTCTCCGGCGGCGGCCGGCACGCGGCGGTGCGCCTGCGCGGCACCCGTGTCGACGGGCAGCTCATCACGCGGGAAGGCCGGTTCAGCTCCGCCGTCGCCCTCGACCTGCGGCACGTGCGCGTCGGCAAGGACCTGCTGATGCCGTTCGCCGGCATCGACGGCCAGGTGCAACTCGAAGGCCTCGTCTACGAGGGCCTGCCGCGAGACGCCACTGTGGACGAATGGCTGACGTTGCTGTCCACCCGCACCCTGCGCTACTCGGCCCAGCCGTGGTCCCAGCTCGCCGCGGCCCACCAGGCCGCCGGCCACGAACGCGACGTGCGCCGCATCCGCGTTGCCCAGCAACGTGATCTGCGCCGCCGCGGCCAGCTCTCGCGCTGGGGCCGGGGCTGGCACCTGGTCCGCGGCGTGACCGTCGGCCACGGCTACCGCCCGGGCCTCGCCCTCGTGTGGCTGGCCGGGGTGCTCGCGGTGTCGGTGGGCGTCGTGCTCACCAGCGGCGCCGTCCGGTGCTCGGTGGTGGAACAGGTCGGCTACGCCCTCAACGTGGCCACACCGCTGGTCAAGGTGGACGCCGCCCGCTGCACCGTCGACGTGGCCTCAAGCGCAGGACAGCTCGTGCTCGCCTCGACGTGGCTGCTGCAGGTCCTGGCGTGGGCGTTCGCGACCCTGTTCGTGGCGGGCTTCACCGGTTTGGTGAGGCGCAACGCGTGACTGTCGGGGGTGTCTGATACACCAGGAGGCATGAGCGCGAAGACCGGAGCGAGAAAAGGGGAGCGCGTCCCCGCGGAGTCGCTGCCGGTCGCCCGGATCGTGGTGGACGTGCCCCTGGCCCACCTCGACCGGCCGTTCGACTACGCGGTTCCGTCCGAACTGGACGACACCGCCGTACCCGGCTGCCGCGTGCGCGTGCGGTTCGCGGGCCAACTGGTCGACGGCTACCTGCTGGAGCGCGTGGAGAGCTCCGAGTACGGCAAGAAACTCACCTTCCTCGAGAAGGTCGTGTCCCCAGAACCGGTGCTGGCACCGGAGATCGCCGCCCTGGCCCGCGCCGTCGCCGACAGGTACGCGGGCGGCATGATCGACGTCCTGCGGCTGGCGATCCCACCCCGGCACGCCCGCGCGGAGGCGGCAGCTCCGGGCGAGGCACCGCCGCAGCCGCAGCCGCCGGCCTGGGTACGGGAGCAGCCGCCTGCGCATGGCACCGCCTCGGTACCCGCCGCCGAGCCCGCTCCTCTCGCCCCAGCCAACGCCGCCGCTCCCGCCGACAACGCCGCCCCAGCCAACGCTGCCGCCCCTGAAGCCACCCTCGCCACCGGTGCCGCCCCCGCTGGTGCCGCCCCTGCCGCCGAGTCCACCCCTGCCGCCGAGTCCACCCCTGCCGCCGAGTCCACCCCTGCCGCCGAGTCCACCCCTGCCGCCCCAGCCGACGCTGCCTCCACCGACACCACCCTCGCCAGCGGTGCCGCCCCCGCCGGTGCCGCGCTTGCAGCCCCTGCCGAGTCCGGTTCTGCCGGTGCCGCGCCTGCCGCCCCCGCCGAGTCCGACTCTGCCTCCACCGACGCCGTCCCCACCGCCGTACCCGCGCCCTCCGCCGTACCCGCGCCCTCCGCCGCACTCGCCGACTCACTCGCCGATCTCACGCCCGAAGCACCCACCCCTGCCGTTCCGCCGCAGCCGCCGCGGTCCGCGCTGCCGCCCGTCCCCGCGGACGCCTGGTCGCGCTACCCCCGCGGCCCCAAGTACCTGGAGGCCCTGCACGAGGGCCGTCCCGCCCACGCCGTCTGGCAGGCCCTGCCGGCGGAGGACTGGCCCGCCCGCCTCGCCGAGGCCGCTGCCGCGGTGGCGTCGTCCGGGCGCGGGGTGGCGATCGTCGTGCCCGACCACCGCGACCTCGCGCGGGTCGCCGAGGCCTGCGGGAAGCTCATCGAGGGCGTGGTGACGCTGTCGGCCGACCTCGGGCCGTCGGAGCGGTACAAGCGCTGGCTCGCGGTGCGGCGCGGGATCGCGCGGGTGGTGGTCGGGACGCGCGCCACGGCGTTCGCGCCGGTGCGGGACCCCGGCCTGCTCGTGGTGTGGGACGACGGCGACGACCTGCACGTGGAGCAGCGGTCGCCCTATCCGAACGTGCGGGACGTGCTGGTGCAGCGCGCGCACATGACGGGTGCGGCGTTGCTCATCGGCGGGTTCGCTCGGACGGCCGAGGCGCAGCTGCTCGTCGAGACGGGCTGGGCGCACGAGATCGTGGCGTCGCGCGAGACGTTGAGGTCCGTGGCGCCGCGCGTGGTGTCGGTGGGCGACAACGACTGGCAGGACGTCAAGGACCCGGCGGCCCGGACGGCACGGTTGCCGTCCATCGCGTTCGACGCCGCGCGGTTCGCGCTGGCCGACTCGCCGGTGCTGATCCAGGTGCCCCGGCGCGGGTACGTGCCGTCGCTCGCCTGCGGGCAGTGCCGGGGGCCCGCGCGGTGCCGGCGGTGCGCGGGACCGCTGGCGTTGCCCGGGGGCACGCAGGACGGGCTGCCGAAGCCCGCCTACTGCCGGTGGTGCGCGGCGACCGAGGCAGGGTTCCGCTGTCCCACCTGCGGGTCGCGCAAGCTGCGCGGGCAAATCATCGGCGCCCGGCGGACGGCAGAGGAGCTCGGGCGGGCGTTCCCCGGGCACCCGGTGCGGACCAGCGGTGCGGACGAGGTGCTGACCAAGGTGCCCGGCAAGCCCTCGCTGGTGGTCTCCACGCCGGGGGCCGAGCCCGTCGCCGAGGGCGGGTACGGCGCCGTGCTGCTGCTCGACGGGTGGGCGTTGCTCGGCAGGGCGGATCTGAGGGCGTCCGAGGAGGCGTTGCGGCGGTGGATGACGGCCGCGGGGCTGGTGCGGCCGGGCAACGGGCGGGTGGTGGTGATCGCCGACTCGTCGCTCACGCCGGTGCAGGCCCTCGTCCGCTGGGACCCGGTGTGGCACGCCGCGACCGAACTGGCCGCGCGCACCGAACTCGGGTTCCCGCCGGCGGTCCGGATGGCGACGGTCGACGGCACCCCGGACGCCGTCAACGCCATGCTCGACGAACTGCGGCTGCCCTCGACCGGCGAGATCCTCGGGCCGGTGCCGCTGGGCGAGGACGAGTCCAAGGAACGCGCCCTGGTGCGGGTGTCCCGCGCGGAAGGCCGTCAGCTCGCCGCCGTGCTGGCCGAGGCCCAGGCGGTGCGGACGGCCCGCAAGGAACAGGACCTCGTGCGCATCAAGCTCGACCCGCTCGAGGTGCTGTAGCGCTCAGTTCGCGTAGTGGGAACGCAGGCCGGCGATGTGCTCGCGGATGTCCTCGTCGGTCAGCTTCTCGTACTCGAGGTACTCGCTCATGTAGGTCATGAGGTCGTTGCGCTCGGCGTGCTGCTCGTTCGCGATCACGTGCGCCGTCGTGCCCGCGATGCCCGCCGGGAACAGCAGGAACCCGTCGAGGCCCGCCATGGTGTCGAAGGAGGCGTTCTTGGCCTCCCACAACGCCCATACGTCGTCCTCGCGGCCGCACTCGGCGAGCAGCAGGGCGGCCAGCACCAGCGCCTCGCGCACGCCCCAGCCCTCCTGGTGCGCGGCGGTCTCCTCGGCGAGCAGGTGGCGCAGCAGGTCGGCGTCGCCGTCGCGGCGTTCGCGCAGCAGGAGGTGCAACGCCTCCTCGCGGTCGGCCTCGTCGAGCGGGGTGTTCGTGAAATCGTTTCGCAACTGGTCAAGATCGATCGACACGCCCGCACCTTAGGCCTTCCTCAAGGGGTGTTGCCATCCGGTCACAACGGAGTAGAAGTTTCCGCATGTTGCGAACGGTCGCCGCCTTGACGCTCTCCGTAGCCCTGGTCGCCCCCGCCCCGGCGGGAGCGGCGGAGTCCTCGCCAGCGCCACGCGTACCCGAGCAGGTCGGCTGGGGAGGCGCGGTGTCCAGCGTCGACCCGGACGCCTCCCAGATCGGCATCGACGTGCTCCGCCGCGGTGGCAACGCCGTGGACGCCGCCGTCGCCACCGCCGCCGCGCTCGGCGTCACCGACCCGTTCAGCGCGGGCATCGGCGGTGGCGGTTTCTTCGTCTACTACGACGCCCGCTCCGGCAAGGTGTCCACCTTGGACGGCCGGGAGACCGCGCCGAGGTCCGCGACCGACCAGCTGTTCGTCGAGAACGGCAAGCCCCTGCCGTTCGCCGAGGCGATGACGAGCGGCAAGTCCGTCGGCGTCCCCGGCACGCCCAAGACGTGGCAGCAGGCGCTGCGCAAGTGGGGCACGCTGAACCTGCGCGAGGCGATGGGGCCCGCGGAGTCGTTGGCACGGCGTGGTTTCGTCGTCGACCAGACGTTCAACTCGCAGATCGCGAACAACGCCGCCCGCTTCGCCGACTTCACCTCGACGCGTGACCTCTACCTGCCCGGCGGCCAGCCGCCCGCGGTCGGCAGCACGTTCCGCAACCCGCAGCTCGCCGACACCTACCGCGAACTCGCCCGCACCGAACTCGCCTCGCTCTACGGCGGCGCCGTCGGCCGCGACCTGGTGAAGACCGTGCAGAAGCCCCCGGTCGTGCCCGGCTCCACCCGCAACGTCCGGCCCGGCGACATGCAGCTCTCCGACCTCGCCCGCTACCAGGTCGAACGCCGCGAGCCCACGCACAGCCGCTACCGCGGCCTCGACGTCTACGGCATGGCGGCCCCGTCCTCCGGCGGCACGACCGTCGGCGAGGCGCTCAACATCCTGGAGTCGACCGACCTGGCGAAGGTCTCCGACGTCGAGTACCTGCACCGCTTCATCGAGTCGACGAAGCTCTCCTTCGCCGACCGCCTGCGCTGGGTCGGCGACCCGAAGTTCAGCCGCGTGCCGACCGAGGGCCTGCTGTCGCAGAAGTTCGCCGACAGCCGCGCGTGCCTGATCAAGCCCGACGCCGTGCTGCCCGCCCCGCAGCCCGCCGCCGACCCGTACAACCCGAAGGCCTGTGAGGCCACCGCCGGCACCTCCGCCCTGCGCGAAGACGCCGAACGCACCACCCACCTCACGACCGCCGACCGCTGGGGCAACGTCGTCGCCTACACGCTCACCATCGAGGCGGAGGGCGGCAGCGGCATCGTCGTCCCGGGCCGCGGCTTCCTGCTCAACAACGAGCTCACCGACTTCGAGTTCGTCGCCCCGAGCACCGGCGTCCCGCACCCGAACCTCCCCGGCCCCGGCAAGCGCCCGCGCTCGTCCATGGCCCCGACGATCGTCGTCGAGAACGGCAAGGTCCTGCTCGCCGTCGGCTCACCGGGTGGCGCCACCATCATCACCACGGTCACCCAGATCCTGACCGCCCGCCTGGACCGCAAGATGTCCCTGGTCGACGCCGTCAAGGCCCCGCGCGCCTCCCAGCGCAACGCGGCCACCACCCCGGCCGAGGCGGAGTTCATCACCGCCTCCACCACCGCGGGCCTGCAGGCCATCGGCCACCGGTTCAGCCAGAACGCCGAGATCGGCGCCGCCACGGCGGTGGAACGGGCCGAGGACGGCCGCTGGCGCGCCGTCGCCGAACCGACCCGCCGCGGCGGAGGCGCCGCCCGCGTCGTGAAGGTCGGCTAACCACCACCGTTCCACCACGATCGGTGAGGGCCCGTACGGCAACCGCCGCGCGGGCCCTCGCCGCATTCGGCCCTACTTGACGCCGCCGTCGTAGACGACCGCGCCCGCCGCGTCGCGGGCGACCACGCGCAGGGTGGCTGGGTTGAGCGTCGTGCCCGCGGCGAAGGGCAGCGTCACGATGAAGTGGCCGTCAGCGACCTCGGTGGTCACCGGCGCACCACCGCTGTCCGACACCTCCGCCGTCTTGGCCGTGTACTGGGTCCGCCCGACCATCACGAACTGGTTCTCCGCCTGGTAGCCGGCCAGGAAGTACGCGGTGGACTTCGTGCTCTGGTACGCCGTCCGGATCGTCGACAGGGCACCTGTGTACTCGCCCAGGGAACAGGTCGCCCACTCGCCGTGGCCGCGGTGGGCGACCAGCATGCCCAGCGACTGGGCCGGATCCGTCATCAGCAACGGTTCCCAGTCCGTCAGGTCCTCCGGCTTAGCGCTGTTGGCGAACGCGTTGTCGGCGCACCGGGCGAGGAGGTTCACCCGGCTGCGCGGGTTGGCGTCACCGCTCTCGTAGTTGTCGGACTCGCCGTCGGCCGACCACGCGGAGAACTTCGGGATCTGGACGGTGGTGTCGTCGAAGACCAGCTCGGACGCTCCCATCGAGCCCTGCGAGTAGACGATGAAGAACTCCGGGGTGACCACGCTGTCGCTGGAAGCGCGGCTGTGCGAGGGCCCCACCTCGCGCGCCTTGGCCGTGCGCGCGCCCTTCGGCGGCACACCGGCGATGACCTGGCCGGTGCGGTAGGTCATCCGGCCCGTTCCCAGGGCGACCGGCACGAACTCCGTCGACGCCACCGTCGCCCTGGTCTTCGTGAGCTCGCAGAACCGGCCGTCGGCGCCGATGAGCACCTTGCGCAGGCCGAAGACGACCATCTTAGTGGAGGACCAGGCAGGGTCGCGCAGGGCGTCGCGGCAGCGGGTGACGTCGCGCTCGGACGGAGCGACGACCGCCTCATGGCCTGGATCGACCTCGTAGGACGTGGGCCGGGTGAGGACGACGCCGCCCAGCACGAGCAGCACCACACCGGCGGCGACGGCCAGTGGCGTGAGGCGGCGGTCGCGCACCTGGCCGACGTCCGGGCGCATCCGTTCCTTGACGTCCTCGGGCAACGCGCGCCGAGGTGGCAGGTCGATCTTCATCACTCCACCTCCAGGGTGTCGTCGGAGAGCAGTTTGCGCAGGCGGCTGCGGGCCCGGGACAGCCGAGAGCGGACGCTCACCTCGGCCACCCCCAGCGCCTCGGCGGCCTCCGCCGCGCTCAGCTCGCCGAGCAGGACCAGTTCGACGGCCTCCCGCTCGGCGCGGGGGAGGCGTTCCACGGCCCGCAGCACCTCGCTCAGGCGCGACTCGTGGTCCAGCGACGACACGATCGCGTCGGCGTGGTCGTCCTGCACGTCGTCGCGGGGCACGCGCAGCAGCAGCCGCGTGAACCTCGCCTTGCGGCGGAACTCCGAGCGGGCGAGGTTGCCGGCGACGGTGAACAGCCACGGCAACGCGCTGTCCCGCACCAGCGTCACCTGGGCACGCCGGCGCCACGCCGTCATGAACGTCGCCGACGTCAGGTCCTCCGCCGTCGCCCACGACGCGGTCAGCCGGTAGGCGTGGTTCCACACCGCCTCGGCGTACCGGTCGTACAGCTCGCCGAAGGCGTGCTCGTCGCCTCGTGCCCACAGTTCGGCGTCCGACGGGGCGTCCCCAGGCACCGCGGCCGCCCCCTCCCAGCTCGGTCGCATCAGCCTCATGACCTGGAGGTGTCCACCTTCCGGCCGAGTGTTGCACGCGATCTTCCTACCTCGGGCTGACCTGGGTTCGATACCCCGAGCCGATGTGGGCTGACCTGCGCGAACGGCACAGTTGTGGCATGACGACGACCACTGTCACCAGCGCCCCGGCCACCCACTTCGACCTCGCCGCGCTCTTCCGCCCCGTTCTGACGGCCCTGCGCTTCACCGGCCACTTCGTCGTGGCGCTCGTGGGCGTGATCTTCCTCGGCAGCGCGTCCGAGCACTGACCGCGCTCCTCGTAGACTGACTCCCAGTCCACACGAGGAGCACTGCGTGACCGTCCAACCCATCCGCCTGTTCGGCGACCCCGTGCTGCGCACCGCGGCCACCGAGGTCACCGACTTCGACAAGGAACTGCGCACCCTGGTCAAGGACCTGTGGGACACGATGCAGAACGCGGGCGGCGCGGGCCTCGCCGCGCCTCAGCTCGGTGTCGGACTGCGGGTGTTCACCTACCACTGCGACGGCTTCGCGGGTCACCTCGTGAACCCCACCTGGGACGTCGTCGGCGAGGAGATGCAGGACGGCTCCGAGGGCTGCCTGTCCATCCCCGGCATGTCGTGGGACTGCAAGCGCCACCTGCACGTGGTGGCCAAGGGCTGGAACATGCACGGCGAGCCCGTCGAGGTCGAAGGCACCGAGACGCTGGCGCGCTGCATCCAGCACGAGTCGGACCACCTCGACGGAGTGCTCTTCCTCGACCGGCTCGACGCCGAGACGCGCAAGCAGGCCATGCGCGAGATCCGGCAGTCCTCCTGGTTCGACGGTACGGTGCCCACCTTGAAGCAGAGCCCGCACCCACTCTTCGGCAGGTCCAGCTGACCATGCGACTCGTGTTCGCCGGTACGCCCGAGGTCGCACTTCCCTCGCTGCGCGCCTTCATCGACTCCTCCCGCCAC
This sequence comes from Lentzea sp. NBRC 102530, assembly GCF_030269365.1. Classification (GTDB taxonomy): domain Bacteria; phylum Actinomycetota; class Actinomycetes; order Mycobacteriales; family Pseudonocardiaceae; genus Lentzea. Next base: position 287,435 of record NZ_BSTF01000010.1, on the reverse strand, counting down.
GACGTCGTCGCCGTGGTCACCCGTCCCGACGCACCCTCCGGCCGCGGCCGGAAGCTGGAGCGCTCCCCGGTCGCCGCCCTGGCCGACGAGCACGGCATCGAGGTCCTCACCCCGGCCAAGGCGGGCGATCCCGAGTTCCTCGACCGCCTGCGCGCGCTGGAACCCGACCTCTGCCCGGTCGTCGCCTACGGCAACCTCCTTCCCCAGCGCACGCTGGACGTGCCGAAGTTCGGCTGGGTCAACCTCCACTTCTCCGTGCTGCCCGCGTGGCGCGGCGCCGCGCCGGTGCAGGCCTCCGTGCGCAACGGCGACGACATCACCGGCGCCTCGACGTTCCGCATCGTCAAGGAACTCGACGCGGGCCCGGTGTTCGGCGTCGTCACCGAGAAGGTGCGCGACCGCGACACCTCCGGCGACCTGCTCACCCGGTTGTCGATCTCGGGCGCCGACCTGCTGCTGTCCACTGTGGACGGCATCGAGGACGGCACCCTGGTCGCCGTCGACCAGCCCGCCGACGGCGTCACCTACGCCGCGAAGATCTCCGTCGAGGACGCGCGCCTCGACTTCACCACGCCCGCCGCGGCCGTCGACCGCCTGGCGCGCGCCGTGACGCCGGAACCCGGCGCGTGGGCCGAGTTCCGCGGCGAGCGGCTCAAGCTCGGCCCCGTGACGCCGGTCGCCGACGTGACGCTGCCCGCCGGCGAGGTGCTCGTCGAACGCAAGCGCGTGCTCGTGGGCACCGCGACCACCGCCGTGGCCCTCGGCGAGGTCCAGGCGCAGGGCAAGAAGCGCATGGCCGCCACCGACTGGGCGCGCGGCGTCCGGATCGAAGCAGGGGAGCGCATCGCGTGACGTTCCCCCGGCCCGGCTCAGCACACCTCACCCGCCAGCCGCAGGACGGGCATCGCGCACTCGAGACCCGTGCGGCCGCACGGGAGTCCGAGAGCGTGGTCCTCGCCGCGAGGCAGCTCAAGACAGTGGAGCACACCGCATGACCGACCACGCCCGAGGCGCCTCCAAGCCTTCCCGCCCGCGCAGGCCGCACCCGCCGAAGCGGCGCACCGGCCCCTCCCGGCCACCCGTGGAGGACCCGGCCCGCCTCGCCGCGCTGGAAACCCTGCGCGCCGTGCGGCAGCGTGACGCGTACGCGAACCTGGTGCTGCCGCAGATGCTCCGCGACCGTCGCATCACCGGCCGTGACGCGGCACTGGCCACCGAACTCACCTACGGCTCGGCACGAGCACAGGGCCTGCTCGACGCCGTCATCGAGGCGTGCTCCGACCGCCCTCTGTCCGAAGTGGACGGCTCGGCGCTCGACGCGTTGCGGCTGGGCACGTACCAGCTGCTGCGCACCCGCATCCCGTCCCACGCCGCCGTCGCCTCGACCGTCGACCTCGTGCGCGGTGAGCTCGGGTCCGGTGTCGCGGGCTTCGTCAACGCGGTGCTGCGCCGCGTGGCCGAGCAGGACGAGGCCGCCTGGATCGACGAACTCGCACCTGACCCGGACACCGACCCGATCGGCAACGTGGCCTTCGGGCACGCCCACCCGCGCTGGATCGCGCAGGCGTTCGCCGAAGCCCTCGGCAGCCGTGAGGAACCGTTGAAGCTCGCCCTGGAGGCGGACGACGCCCGGCCGGCCGTGCACCTGGTCGCCCGCCCCGGCGAGGTGAGCGCCGACGAGCTCGCCGCGATCGTCGGCGGCGACGTGGCGCCCTACTCGCCTTACGGCGTGCACCTGGAAGCCGGCGCGGGCGACCCCGGTGATCTGGAACCGGTCCGGGAACGCCTGGCAGGCGTCCAGGACGAGGGCAGCCAGCTGTGCGCCCTGGCCCTGACGCGCGCGCCGATCGAGGGCACGGACGACCGCTGGCTGGACCTCTGTGCCGGCCCCGGTGGCAAGGCCGCCCTGCTGGCCGCGCTGGTCGGCCTGGAAGGCGGCGAGCTGATCGCCGTCGAGAAGGCACCCCACCGCGCGGAGCTCGTCCGCAAGATCACCACCGGCCTGCCGGTGACCGTGGAGGTCGCCGACGGCCGCGAGACCGACTTCGTCGAAGGGGCGTTCGACCGAGTTCTGGTCGACGCGCCCTGCACCGGTCTCGGTGCCCTGCGCAGGCGCCCGGAGGCGCGGTGGAGGCGCCAGCCCGCCGACGTCGGCACGCTCACGAAGTTGCAACGTGAGTTGCTCACCGAGGCGTTGCGGCTGGTACGCCCTGGAGGCGTAGTGGCTTATGTCGTGTGCTCACCTCATCTCTCGGAGACCGTCGGGGTGGTGACGGACGTCGCGAAGCGGACCGGGGCCGAGGTGCTGGACACGAGGGAGTTCTTCCCCGGAGTTCCGGACCTCGGGGAAGGGCCGCACGTCCAGCTCTGGCCCCATCTGCACGGCACCGACGCGATGTTCTGCGCGGTGCTGCGACGCCCGAACTGAGCGCTCGGGAAGGACGCTAGCGACGGGGTCCGACAGAGCCGGACGGGTCGAGAGCGGAAGTACGGGCACGACGAGCCCGGTGGCAACACGGTGGGTGACGTGCGGATCGGCGTCACCCACTTGCGTGACGCCCGCGGTGAGGTCTCAAACGGACGGTGCGGCGGAGGCCGGCATCAGGGAGTCACGTCGTGGAGAGGCGGGTGCCCTGATGGTGTCGGGCTCGGTCTCGATCGTGTCGTCGCGAAGCAGCGGTTCCGGCGACACCCGCAGGCCGTTCGCCGGGAACCGCCGAGCCTAAGATCGTCGGCATGACACGTGGTCTGCTCGGTCTCGTCGCGTCGGGCTGCGGCGGCGTGGAGAAGTGGTTCCGCACGGACCTCGCCGAACCGGCCGTGCAACGGGGCTGGCAGCTGGCCATCACGTTCACCCCGGCGGTCGCGCCGTGGTTCGAGGAGGCGGGGGAACTCGACCAGCTCCAGGCGCTGACCGACCTCCCGATCCGCTGGGAGCCGAGGATGCCGGGCCAGCCCAAGCCCTACCGCACGCCGGACGCGTTCATCTTCGCCCCGGCCAGCGCGAACTCGGTGGCCAAGCTGGCCCTGGGCATCGGCGACAACCAGGCGCTGACCGCGTTGAACGAGGCGATCGGCGTCGAGGGCTGCAAGGTCGTCGTCCAGCCCCACGCCAACGCCGACAAGCGCCGTCACCCGATGTGGGAGACGCACGTCACGACACTCACCGGAGCGGGTGTCGTCGTGGTCTCAGACGTGCCTCCCGGCACGCTGCTCGACCTGCTGGACACCTAGACTTCACACTTGTGGTCCACACGCCGATGATCGCTCCCAGCATCCTGTCCGCCGACTTCGCGCGCCTCGCCGACGAGCTCGCCGCGGTGCCCACGTCGGACTGGATCCACGTCGACGTGATGGACAACCACTTCGTGCCGAACCTGACGCTCGGCCTGCCGGTGGTGAAGTCGCTGCTCAAGGTCACCGACATCCCGATCGACTGCCACCTGATGATCGAGGACCCCGACCGCTGGGCCATCGGCTACGCGGAGGCGGGCGCGTACAACGTGACCGTGCACGTCGAGGCGGCGAACGACCCGATCGCGCTCGCCAAGAACCTGCAGGCCGCGGGCAGCAAGGCGGGCCTGAGCATCAAGCCGGGCACGCCGCTGGAGCCGTACGTCGAGGTGCTGAAGCACTACGACACGTTGCTGGTCATGTCGGTCGAGCCCGGTTTCGGTGGCCAGAGCTTCATGGCGGACGTGCTGGACAAGGTCCGCCAGGCCCGCCACCTCGTCGACACCGGCCACCTGAAGCTGCTGGTCGAGATCGACGGCGGCATCAACGCCGACACGATCGAACAGGCCGCGGAGGCGGGCGTCGACTGCTTCGTCGCGGGCTCCGCGGTCTACGACTCGGCCGACCCCGGCAAGGCCATCGAGGCGTTGCGGGCCCAGGCAGCCGGTGGCCGGGGAACCAGGACACCGTGACGCCCGAGGACGCGATGGCGCTCGCCATCGCCGAGAGCGAACGGGTACGGGGCTCCACCAGCCCCAACCCGCCGGTCGGCTGCGTGATCCTCGACGAGGACGGCGAGGCCGTCGGATTCGGCGCCACCCAGCCCGTCGGCGGCCCGCACGCCGAGGTCATGGCGCTCAAAGAAGCGGGCACGAAGGCACGGGGCGGCACCGCCGTGGTCACCCTTGAGCCGTGCGCGCACTACGGCCGTACGCCGCCGTGCACCGAAGCGTTGCGAGAAGCGGGCATCAAGCACGTCATCCACGCCATCAGCGACCCGAACCCGAGGGCCGCGGGCGGTGCGAAGGTCCTGGAAGACGCCGGAATCACGGTCGAAAGCGGCCTCGGAGCGGACGACGTCGCCAAGGGGCCCCTCAGGGCGTGGCTGCACTACGCGCGCACGGGCCGCCCGCACGTCACGTGGAAGTACGCGGCGTCGCTCGACGGCCGGATCGCGGCCAGCGACGGCACCAGTCAGTGGATCAGCTCGGAGACCTCCCGCAAGGAGGTCCACGACCTGCGCGCGAAGCTCGACGCGATCATGGTCGGCACCACCACGGTCAGGACGGACGACCCCGCGCTGACCGCCAGGGACGCCGGCGGAATGCCGTTGGCCCGCCAGCCGTTGCCGGTGGTCGTGGGCATGAGCGACCTGCCGGGTGGAGCGAAGCTCCAGCAGACCGCGCTACACCTGCGCACGCACGACCCGGACACCGTGCTGACGGCGTTGGCCGAACGGGGAGTGGTCGACGTGCTGCTGGAGGGCGGTCCGACCCTGGCGGGCGCGTTCCTGCGCGCGGGCAGGATCGACCGCGTGCTCGCCTACGTCGCGCCGGCGCTGCTCGGGGACGGTCCCGCGGCGGTGCTGGGTGCGGGCGTGTCGACCATCACGGAGGCTGTGAGGTTGACCGTGGAAGACGTCACCATGAGCGGACCGGACTTGCGGATCAGCGCGGTTCCGCAACCTTAGGAGGAGCGGTGTTCACCGGGATCGTCGAGGAACTCGGCCACGTCGAGGCGATTGAGGACCTGCCCGACGCGGCACGGATCCGCATCACCGGGCCGATCGTGACCAGCGACGCGAAGCACGGCGACTCCATCGCGGTGAGCGGCGTGTGCCTCACCGTCGTGGAGGTCGAGGACGGCGCCTTCACCGCGGACGTGATGCGCGAGACCCTCACCCGCAGCAGCCTCGCCAAGGTCGCCGCGGGCGACCGGGTCAACCTGGAGCGCGCAGCCGCGGTCGGCCAGCGCCTCGGCGGGCACATCGTGCAGGGGCACGTGGACGGGACGGGCACGATTCTCGCGCGCGAGAAGGCGGAGCACTGGGAGATCGTCCACATCGGACTCCCGCCGGGCCTCGCCCGCTACGTCGTCGAAAAGGGCTCGATCACGGTCGACGGGGTCTCGCTGACGGTCGTGACCGTCTCCGAGGACCAGTTCACCGTGAGCCTCATCCCGACGACGCTCGAACTCACCACGCTCGGGCACCGGCTGCCCGGCGACCTGGTGAACCTGGAAGTCGACGTGCTGGCGAAGTACGTCGAACGACTGGCCGTCCCGCACCTGCGGGCCATCGCGGGCGAGGAGGCCCAGTGAGCAACGACTTCACTGAGATCGAGCGGGCGATCAGGGACATCGCCGCCGGCAGGCCCGTCGTCGTCGTCGACGACGAGGACCGTGAGAACGAGGGCGACCTGATCTTCGCTGCGGAGAAGGCGACGCCGGAGCTGCTCGCGTTCATGGTCAGGTACACGTCCGGGTACATCTGCGTGCCGCTGACCGAGGACGACTGCGACCGCCTCGACCTGCCGCCGATGTTCCACACGAACCAGGACGCGCGCGGCACCGCGTACACCGTCACGGTCGACGCGCGCGAGGGCGTCAGCACGGGCATCTCGGCCGCCGACCGCGCCCGCACCATCCGGTTGCTCGCCGATCCGACGTCGAAGGCGACCGACTTCAACCGGCCCGGCCACGTCGTGCCGTTGCGTGCCAAGGCGGGGGGTGTGCTGCGCCGTCCCGGTCACACCGAGGCGGCCGTCGACCTGTCGCGCCTCGCCGGTCTCTCACCCGCCGGTGTCCTCTGCGAGATCGTGTCGCAGAAGGACGAGGGCGACATGGCCCGCCGCGAGGAGCTGGAGGTCTTCGCCGCGGACCACGACCTCGCGCTGATCACGATCGCGGACCTCATCGCGTACCGCCGCCGGGTCGAGACCCAGGTCGTGCGCGCCGCCGAGGCCCGCATCCCGACCGCGCACGGCGTGTTCACCGCGTTCGGCTACGACAGCCTGCTCGACGGCATCGAGCACGTCGCGATGGTCTACGGCGAGATCGGTGACGGCGAGGACGTGCTGGTGCGCGTGCACTCCGAGTGCCTCACCGGCGACGTGCTCGGCTCGTTGCGCTGCGACTGCGGCCCGCAGCTCGACGCGGCGCTGGAAGCCGTTGCGGCACAAGGCCGTGGCGTCGTGCTGTACATGCGCGGCCACGAGGGTCGTGGCATCGGCCTGATGCACAAGCTGCAGGCGTACCAGTTGCAGGACCAGGGCGCCGACACCGTGGACGCGAACCTCCAGCAGGGTCTGCCCGCCGACGCGCGCGACTACGGCACGGGCGCGCAGATCCTCGTGGAGCTCGGCATCAAGTCCATGCGGCTGCTGACGAACAACCCGGCCAAGCGCGTCGGACTGGAGGCCGGATACGGTCTTCGCGTGCTCGACAGGGTGCCGCTGCCGATCTCCCCGAACCCGGAGAACCTGCGGTACCTGCGCACCAAGCGCGACCGGATGGGTCACGAACTGAGCCAGCTGGAACAGTACGAGACCGTTGTTTCCGCTACGGAGGACCAGGAATGAGCGGCGAGGGCCGTCCAGAGCAGACGAAGCTCGACGGCAAGGGCCTGAGCGTCGCCATCGCGGCGACGCGCTGGCACACCAAGATCACCGACCAGCTCGTCTCGCGTGCCCTGCAGGCCGCTGAAGACGCCGGCTGCGTCGACACCACGGTCGTGCGCGTCGCGGGCGCGATCGAACTCCCCGTGGTGGTGCAGGAACTCGCGCGCCACCACGACGCGGTGGTCGCGCTGGGCGTGGTCATCCGCGGTGGCACCCCGCACTTCGAGTACGTGTGCGACTCGGTGACCGACGGGCTCACCCGCGTCGCGCTCGACGAGTCGACGCCGGTCGGCAACGGCGTGCTGACGACGAACACCGAGGAGCAGGCGCTGGCCCGCGCCGGGCTGCCGGACTCGGTGGAGGACAAGGGATACGAGGCGACCGTCGCCGCGATCGACACCGCACTGGTGTTGCGCGGCCTGCGTCAGCCGTGGACCGAGCAGGGATTCGAATGATGACGGCGATCGTGTTGCGCCCCAAGAAGATCCGCCGCGTCGCGTGGGCGTGCGCGATCGGCCTCGTCGCCGTGTTCACGGTGGTGGGCATCCTGCTCGGCGACACCCCGACCGGCGTGATCTTCCGTACCTCCGACCAGGTCGCGATGATCGTGCTCGGTTTCCTGCTGGCGGGCGGTGTGCTGCTGCTGACGCGTCCGCGCGTCACGGCCGATGAGTCGGGTGTGGACGTGCGCAACGTCGTGACGTCCCACCACTACGACTGGAACGACGTGCTGTCGGTCAGTTTCCCGGACGGCGCCGCGTGGGCCCGGTTGGAACTGCCCGACGACGAATACGTCTCCATCATGGCCGTGCAGGCGACGGACCGCGAGTACGCGGTGTCGTCCGTGCGCGCGTTGCGGGAACTGCACAAGGCTGCGCGGATCTAGACCCACTGACCGAGGATCGCGCCCGCGAGCGTGAGTCCGACGATGTGGTAGCCCGCTCCGATGGCCGCGAACGTCATCGGGGCGGGCTTCGTCATGTCGTAGCTGCCCGTCACCATCCTGACGGGCACCGCGACGCCGATGCCGACGACGAGGCCGAGCAGGATGCCTTCCATGATGGTGTCGGTGCTGGAGGCGTGCCCGATCATCGCGGTGGCGAGGGTGATGACGAAGCACGTGAACAGCGGGACGGCGACGGCGGCCGCGCTCCGCTTCTCCGGAGGGCTCAGGTCCTGGCCGGACGCGCGCTGGTAGGCCCTGCCGAAGGCGTACTCCGCGTACCAGACCACGCCCAGCCCGAAGTAGGCGATCGTGGCCACGACCACGGCTGACCAGTTCAGGTCGCCGAGCACGCTCAAGTTCATGGAATCTCCCGCGATGATCAGGGTGTCTTGGCATCGCGGGGCGAACGTGGACCGTTACGAACGCATAGACGGCGAAAGGGCCGCCCACCTATCGGTGAGCGGCCCTTTCACACTGACATCTAGCTGCGGACCATCTTGCGCAGCACGTACTGCATGATGCCGCCGTTGCGGTAGTAGTCGGCCTCACCGGGGGTGTCGATGCGGACGACCGCGTCGAACTCCACCTTCGAGCCGTCCGCCTTCGTGGCGACGACGTGCACGGTCGACGGCGTGGTGCCGTTGTTGAGCTCCGTGACGCCGCTGAAGTCGAACGTCTCGGTGCCGTCGAGGCCCAGCGACGACGCGTTGTCGCCCGCCGGGAACTGCAGCGGGAGAACGCCCATGCCGATCAGGTTCGAGCGGTGGATGCGCTCGTAGGACTCGGCGATGACGGCGCGGACGCCGAGCAGCGAGGTGCCCTTGGCCGCCCAGTCGCGCGACGAACCGGAGCCGTACTCCTTGCCCGCCAGCACGACCAGGGGAACGCCGGCCTCCGCGTACGACACCGAGGCGTCGTAGATGGTGGTCTGCGGGGCGCCCTCGGCCAGGAAGTCGCGGGTGAAGCCGCCCTGGACGTCGTCGAGCAGCAGGTTGCGCAGGCGGATGTTCGCGAACGTGCCGCGGATCATCACCTCGTGGTTGCCGCGACGGGAGCCGTAGGAGTTGAAGTCCTTGCGCTCCACGCCGTGCTCGGTCAGGTACTTGCCCGCGGGCGAGTCGGCCTTGATCGAACCGGCGGGGGAGATGTGGTCCGTGGTGACCGAGTCGCCCAGCAGCGCGAGCACGCGAGCGCCCGAGATGTCGGTGACCGGCTTCGGCTCCATCTCCATGCCCTCGAAGTACGGGGGCTTGCGCACGTAGGTGGACTCGGTGTCCCACTCGAACGTGTTGCCGGTCGGCGTGGGCAGCGACTGCCAGCGCTCGTCACCGGAGAACACGTTCGTGTAGCCCTTGGTGAAGCCCTCCGCGGAGATCGAGGTCGAGATGACCTCGGCGATCTCGGCCGGCGACGGCCAGATCTCGGAGAGGTACACCGGCTTGCCGTCGGTGTCGGTGCCGAGCGGCTCGGTGGTGATGTCCTTGTCCATCGAACCGGCCAGCGCGTACGCCACGACGAGCGGCGGCGACGCGAGGTAGTTCATCTTGATGTCCGGGTTGATCCGGCCCTCGAAGTTGCGGTTGCCGGACAGCACCGAGACGACCGCGAGGTCGCCTTCCTGCACGCCCGCCGAGATCTCCTCCTGCAACGGGCCCGAGTTGCCGATGCAGGTGGTGCAGCCGTAGCCGACCAGGTGGAAGCCGAGCTTCTCCAGGTACGGCATGAGGCCGGCGCGCTCGTAGTAGTCCATGACGACCTTCGAGCCCGGCGCCAGGGTCGTCTTGACCCACGGCTTGCGCTCGAGGCCGCGCTCGACGGCCTTCTTCGCGAGCAGGGCCGCGCCGAGCATCACGGACGGGTTCGAGGTGTTGGTGCACGACGTGATCGCGGCGATCGCGACGGCGCCGTGGTCCAGCTCGAACTCGTTGCCGTCGACGGTGACCTTGACGGGGTTCGAGACGCGGCCGGTGGAGCCCTCGGCTGCGGTCTGGAACACCTTCGGGGCGCCGGAACCGTTCTCGCCCTCGTGCACGGCGACCGGGTCGCTGGCGGGGAACGTCTCGTCGACGGCCTCGTCCACGCCGGACAGCGCGGGGGAGTCGGCGTGCGCGACGTAGGCGCCCAGGGCCTGGCGGAACGCCTCCTTGGCGGAGGTCAGCTCGATGCGGTCCTGCGGGCGCTTCGGGCCGGCGATGGACGGGACGACCGTCGCCAGGTCGAGCTCCAGCGTCTCGGAGAACACCGGCTCGTTGGACGGGTCGTGCCAGAGGCCCTGCTCCTTGGCGTAGGCCTCGACGAGCGCGATCTGCTCCTCGGAACGGCCGGTCAGGCGCAGGTAGTCGATGGTCTCGCCGTCGATCGGGAAGATGCCGACCGTGGAGCCGAACTCCGGCGACATGTTGCCGATGGTGGCGCGGTTCGCGAGCGGCACGGCGCCGACGCCCTCGCCGTAGAACTCGACGAACTTGCCGACGACGCCCTGCTTGCGCAGCATCTCGGTGATCGTGAGCACGAGGTCGGTCGCGGTGGCGCCGGGGGGCAGCTCACCGGAGAGCTTGAAGCCGACGACGCGCGGGATCAGCATGGAGACCGGCTGGCCGAGCATCGCGGCCTCGGCCTCGATGCCGCCGACGCCCCAGCCCAGCACGCCGATGCCGTTGACCATCGTGGTGTGCGAGTCGGTGCCGACCAGGGTGTCCGGGTACGCCTGGCCGTTGCGGACCATGACGACGCGGGCGAGGTGCTCGATGTTGACCTGGTGCACGATGCCGGTGCCGGGCGGGACGACCTTGAACTCGTCGAACGCGGTCTGGCCCCAGCGCAGGAACTGGTAGCGCTCGCGGTTGCGCTCGTACTCCAGGTCGACGTTCAGCTCGAACGCGTCCGGGCGGCCGAAGATGTCGGCGATGACCGAGTGGTCGATCACGAGCTCGGCGGGCGCGAGCGGGTTGACCTTCTCGGCGTCGCCGCCGAGCTGGGTGACGGCCTCGCGCATGGTGGCGAGGTCGACGACGCAGGGGACACCGGTGAAGTCCTGCATCACGACGCGGGCCGGCGTGAACTGGATCTCGGTGTTCGGCTCGGCGGCCGGGTCCCAGTTGGCGAGAGCGCGCACGTGGTCGGCGGTGATGTTCGCGCCGTCCTCGGTCCGCAGCAGGTTCTCCAGCAGGATCTTCAGGCTGAACGGAAGACGCTCGGCGCCCTCCACGGCGCTCAGCCGGAACACCTCGTACGAGGCGTCGCCGACGTTGAGCGTGCCGCGGGCGCCGAAGCTGTCCTTGCTAGCTGGTGCAGTCACGTGCAACTCCATAACTGGTGACAGCGCGGTGGTCAGTTCGGGATGGGTCAGAGTCTTCCTCAAGCGGTCGACGGCTGCCCCTCGACCCCAAACAGTACGCTTGTCCTGTAAGCCTGTTCAACTCAGGTTGCCCTAAGTCACTTGCCTGTGGTGACCCTGTAGTGACTGGGCGAGCGCCCCGTGCGCAGGCGGTACAGGTAGTCGAGCGGGGTCAGGCCGGTGGTCTTCCGGAACCGCGCGAAGAACGCGGAGCGCGACATCGCCGCCGGCGCGGACGTGGATCACCGGAGGCAGCACCTCGAGCAGGCGGGCGGTCTCGGGTTCGCTGGTGAAACCCGCGCCGAGCAACGTCGTGCCGTCGCCTTCGCCGACCCGCGCCTCGTCACGCGGGGTGCCGTGCTCGTCCTCGTGGTAGGGCGCGGCGAACACCGACGACGTGTCCGGATCGCTCGCGATCCGGTACGGCCGTCGCCCGACGATGACGTAGCAGTCGCCCTGCTCCGCCCAGAAGCCCCGGCCGGCCGCGGTGATGTGCGCACGACCCCGGACGACCACCTCGCCCCGCAGGTCCAGGCGACCGGCGAAGTGCAGCGCCCACCGCCCGCCGGCGTGCAGCGGCGTCGCGACGGCCCAGTTCACGCTCAGCTCCGCCAGGCCCTGTTCGAGCACGGACTCTCCCGACACGACTGCGGACTTCTGACGACGGTGGCCGTTGATCTTGCCTGGCCGGCGTAGCGCCAACCGGACGGGGGAGAGATCGATGGATTGCGGGAACCTGCTGCTCGTGCACGGTGTCTGGCACGGGTCGTGGTGCTGGGACCTGCTCGTGCCCGAGCTGGTGGCACGGGGCTGGACGCCGTCGGTGGTCGACCTGCCGAGCGCGTCGGGATCGCCCGGCGCGGGGGTGCGCGAGGACGCCGAGGTGGTGCGGGAGGCGATCGCCGCGCTGAGCGGACCGGTCACGGTGCTCGCGCACTCGTACGCCGGGGTGCCGATCGGCGGGGCGGGGCAGGCCGCGGGGTTGCGGCCGCAGAGCGCGAGGCCGTTCGAGGAACCGGTGACGGCGGCGGCCTGGCAGACCGTGCCCACCACGTCGATCGTGTGCGCGGAGGACGTGATCTTCCCGCCGCTGTTCGCGCAACGGCTCCGTGCGCGGGTGCGGTGGAACTGCCCGGTTCGCACTCGTCGTTCCTGTCGCGGCCCGCCGAGCCGGCGGACCTGATCACAGCAGGATGACCGCGAACGCGACCAGCACCAGCACCTTCACGCCTTCGAGTGCGATGTAGACGAGGTGCGTGCTGCTCTTCGGCGGTGTCCCGCCCGCGATGATCACCGCGGCTCTGGCTTCCAGGCGCGGGCGGATGACCGCGACCTGGACCGCGAGAGTCACGGCCAGCGCGACGAGCATGATCGTCGCCGTTCGTGGGCGCGGGGCCAGGGCGAACGTGACCGCCGTGGCCGCCGCCAGCACGATCTCGGACGCGTTCAGGGCGCGGAACACCAGCCTGCCGATGCCGAGACCCAGCGGCAGGGTGATGCCGGGCGCGCGGAACTTCAGCGGCGCCTCGATCGAGATGGCCACGACCATGCCCAGCCAGATGCACGCCAAAGCGAGCGGAAGGTGCGTCATGGGTGGTTATCTTGGCGTGGTGCACCTCGATCAGGTTTCCAAGCGGTACGGGCGCGGGCCCTGGGTGCTGCGCGACCTCACCCTGGAGGTGTCCGGGCTGACGGTCCTGACCGGGGCCAACGGCACCGGGAAGTCGACGTTGCTCAAGATCGCCGCCGGGGTGCTGACGCCGACCTCGGGCCGGGTCACGCGGCCCGCCTCGATCGGCTACGTGCCCGAGCGCTTTCCCTCTGACGTCAAGATGTCCGCTTCGTCGTATCTGGCGCACATGGGACGGGTGCGGCGCGCTGCCGCGTCGGACGTGTTGGAACGCCTGGGGTTCGTCGGTTCGCTGACGGCGCCGATGGCCGAGCTGTCCAAGGGCAACGCGCAGAAAGTGGCTCTGGCACAGGCTTTCCTGGCGACGGACGTGCTGGTGCTGGACGAGCCGTGGACCGGACTCGACCCGGTGGCCGCGGCGGAGCTGGTGTCCCTGCTGGAGGGACGGACCGCGCTCGTGTCCGACCACGAAGGCCACCTCGCGTCGGCGACGCGCGTGGACCTCGCCGGTGGGCACGTGACGATCGACCTGAGCCGCGTGTCGGCTCTGGACGTGCTGGAGGCGTTGGAAGGCGTGCGGTCGGTGCAGACCGTCGGGGCGTCGGTGCGGGTGGTCGTGGCGCCGGACCGCAGTGATCAGGTGCTGGCGGAGGCGCTGCGGCTCGGGTGCTCGGTGCGGAGCGTGCGGTGATCGCCCTCGTCCGGTACCTCGCGGCGGACGTCTTTCGCGGGCAACGGTATCTGGCGCCGCTGCTGGTGTTCCTCGGCGTGATGGGGATGTTGTTCTCGTCGGACGCCGGGCAGCCGCTGGAGGCGTACTCGGGGTCGTCGGCGTTGCTGTACCCGATCGCGGCGTGGATGGCCGTGGTGGTGGCGACGTCCGAGGACGTGGTGCGGCGGGAGATCACGGTCGTGTCCGCCGGGGGCTGGCCGCGGGTGCTGGCAGCTGCGGCGCTGGTGGCGGTGCTGATCTGCCTGGTGCTGGCGTTGCTCGCGGCGGTGTGGCCGGTGCTGACGAACCCGCACCCGTACACGGCGGGCGAATTCTTTGTCGGACTCGCCGCGCATACTGGAGTGGCGTTGCTGGGCGTCGGTGTGGGCCTGCTGTTCGCCCGCCCCGTTCTCGACTCCATCGGGCGCACCGTGCTGGCGGTGTTCTCGGTGGTGGTGCTGACCTATCCGCTCGGGCGGGCCACCCCACTCGGCTGGGTGCTGGACGCGCTGGGCCACAACCGCGTGTCGCCGTCCTTGCTGGGGACGGCGGCGGTCGGCGTGGCGCTCGTGGCGGCCGCGGTGGTGGTCGGGGCACGGCGGGCCTGATGAGGGTCAACGTGCTCGGGCCGCTCCAGGTGGTGTCCGCCGAAGGCGCCGCTGTGGAGGTGCGCGGCAAACGGTTGCGCTGGTTGCTGATCCGGCTCGCGATGGAGCCCGGCTCCGTCGTGCCGGTCGACCGGCTGATCACCGACCTGTGGCCGGACGAGCCGCCGGTCGACGGCCCGGCCGCGGTGCAGTCGCTCGTGTCGCGGCTGCGCCGGTCGGTGGGTGCCGCCGCGGTGTCGTCGCACGCCTCCGGCTACCGGCTGGAGGTGCCGACGGACGTCGAGGAGTTCTCGCGGACGCGCGACCCCGCGCTGTGGCGGGGCGCGGCGTTCGAGGAGGCCCCGTTCGCGGTGGACGAGGCCGTGCGCCTCGCTCTGCTGCGCGCCGACCTGGCGGGTCTGGAGGCGCTGGCGGCCGCGCACCCGTTGCGCGAGGACGTCCAGGCCAGGCTGATGCTGGCGCTGAACGCCGCCGGACGGCGGTCGGACGCGCTGGCGGTGTTCGCGCGCGTCCGCACGGCCCTCGCGGACGAGCTGGGCGTGGACCCCGGTGAGGCGCTGACGGCCGCCCACCTGGCGGTGCTGCGCGAGCGTGCGTCGCGCGGCAACCTGCCGGCCCAGGTCGGGTCGTTCGTGGGCCGCGAGGAGGACCTGGCCGCGCTGGCGGACCTGTTGCGCGCCAACAGGTTGGTGACGCTCACGGGGTTCGGCGGTGTGGGCAAGACCCGTCTCGCGCTCACGCACGCCGCCACGACGGCGGAGGCGTGGTTCGTCGAGCTGGACTCGGCGGCCGAGCCTCTGGCGGCGCTGGACGCCGCCCTCGGTCCGAACCCGTTGGCGGCGCCGGTGTTCACGCGCCTCGGGTCGTCGCTCGTGGTGCTGGACAACTGCGAGCACGTCGTCGACGCGGCCGCGGCCCTGTGCGTGCGGCTGCTGGCCGAGGCGCCGGGCGTGCGCGTGCTGGCGACGTCCCGGGAGCCGCTCGGCATCCCGGGCGAGGTCGTGCACCCGGTCGCGCCGCTGGACCTCGACCACGCCGTACGGCTGTTCTCGGCGCGTGTCGGGGTGGCGTTCGACGCTGAGGTCGTGCGCCGGGTTTGTGCTGCCCTGGACGGGATTCCGCTTGCGGTGGAGCTGGCGGCGGCGCGGGCGCGCTCGTTGTCGGCGGCACAACTCGAGTCGCGGGTGGACAGCCGGCTGCGGTTGCTCGATCGCGGCGCGCGGACGGGGCCGGCGCGGCACCGGACGTTGAGAGCGGTGATCGACTGGAGCTGGGAGCTGCTGGACGACGCCGAGCGGGCGTTGCTGGCGCGGCTCGCGGTGTTCGTGGGCGGGGCGACCGCCCAGGCGGTGCACGACGTGTGCGGGGCAGGCTCGCGCAGGGGTACCCCCGAATCGGGAACCCCTGCGTTTCAACGTACTCAGGGGGCCCGACAAGATCAGGACCTCTGGGACACCGAGGACCTGCTGGCGGCGCTCGTCGAGAAGTCGCTGGTGGTGCGCAACGGGGATCGGTACCGGCTGCTGGAGACGGTGCGCGAGTACGCACTGGAGCAGGGGCGAGCCGATCCCGCCGCGCACGCGGCGTACTACGTGGAGCTGGCCGAGCGGAACGAG
This sequence comes from Lentzea sp. NBRC 102530, assembly GCF_030269365.1. Lineage (GTDB taxonomy): Bacteria > Actinomycetota > Actinomycetes > Mycobacteriales > Pseudonocardiaceae > Lentzea. The sequence continues at coordinate 271,735 of NZ_BSTF01000010.1, read as the reverse complement.
CCGTTGCTGCGCGGGCGGGAGCAGTTGCAGGCGTTGGCGTTCTTCGACGTGGAGCGGGCCAACCTCGACGCCGCGCTCGCGTGGGCGATCGGGCACGACACCGGGCACGCGGGGCGGATGATGGCCGCGCGCGTGTGGCATTGGCTGGTGATGACCAAGCGGTTCGAGGAGATCCGGCGGTGGGCGCCGGCGTTGCCGGGGGATCCGCTGTCGGAGGCGTTGGCCCTGCTCGGGACGCCCGGGGTGGTCGCCGCCGCCGAGCGGTTGTGGGAGGAGGCCGAGCCCACGGCGTTGTGCGCGCTGGTGCTGACCAGCGGTCAGGTGTGGGGTGCGCCGGCGCTGGGGGAGCGGCTCACGTCGCTCGCCGATCGGCTGGAGCGGTCGGCGGACGAGTGGATGCGCGCGTTCGCGGCGTTGGTGCGCGGGGTGGTGGCCGGGGAGTTCAGCGAGGGGGCGGCGCCCCTGGCCGAGGCCGCGTACCGGGAGGCCCTGGTGCGGTTCCGGGCCGTGGGAGACCGGTGGGCCGTGGTATTCGGGTTGTCCTGCCTGGTGATGGTGCTGGTCAACCGGGGTGCGTTCGCGGAAGGGCTGGCGGCGGCGTCGGAGGCGAAGGACGTCGTGGCCGAGCTCGGGGAACCGGAGAGCGTGCTGGTCCCGATGCCGGTGCTGGTGCAGATGGCCCGGCTGAAGCTCAGGGTGGGGGACCTCGCGGGCGCCGGTCGGGATCTCGCGTCGGCCGCGGCTTCGGTGACGGTGCTGGATCGTGCGCGCATCGACCAGGCGTACGGCGAGGCGGCGTTCTTCCGGGGTGACTACGAGGACGCCGTCGCGTTGTACCGCAAGGCTTTGGACGTGACGACGGACTCGCAGGCCAACCAGTTCCGGGCGGCCGTCCACGCCGGACTCGGACTCGCGCTCACCCGCCTCGGGAACCTGCACGAGGCGGGCGCGCACCACCGGCAGGCGCTCGACACCGCCGGGCTGAGCTCGGACGGTCCGGCGCGGGCCGGCGTGCTGGAGTCGTACGCGGACTGGCTGCTCGCCCAGGGCGATCCCGTCAGCGCGGGCAACGCCCTGGACGACGCGGAACGGCTACGCGGCGCTCCCAGCAGCGACCCGGCGGTGGTGCAGTTGCGTGACCGGGTTCGCGCCGAAGTAGGCGTCGATCGCTGACCTGCCGACGGCGGCGACGTAGCCGTCGGGGCGGACGAGGACCGGACCGTCGGGCAGGTCGAGCGTCACGAAGTCCGGGCCGCGCAGCAGGTCGAAGACACGACCCTCGGGAGTGACGCCGTCGGGCATGCGGTCACCCGGCTGCAGGCCGGGGCCGTCGGTGGTGCGGTAGGACAGGGACAGTTGCAGGGTCTCGTCGCCCCGGCGCTGGAACGGGTCGCCGGACATGGCGATCGCGGTCGTCATGCCCAGCAGCCACTCGGCGACGGGCTTGCGTTCGGACTCGTAGGTGTCGAGCAGGGTTTCCATGCCGAGCTTCCAGCCGAGGTTGTAGGCGTCCTGGATGCCCGTGTTCATGCCCTGCGCGCCGGCGGGGGAGTGCACGTGCGCGGAGTCGCCCGCGAGGAAGACCCGGCCGACGCGGAACCGGTCGACCATGCGGATGTTGGTGCGGAACAACGACATCCACGTCACGTCGCGCAGCACCAGGTCGTCGCGGCCGGTGCGTTCGCGGATGATCTCCCGGTAGAGCTCCGCCGACGGGTCGCCGTCACCGGTCGCCTGGAACTGGAAGAGGTCGGTGCCGGGCAACGGGCAGAGTGCGAGCCACTGGTCGGCGCGGCCGCCCCACTGGTGCCAGTGGTCGCGGTCGAGGCCGGAGACGCGGACGTCGCCGACGAGCATCCGCATGTCCTCGTGGGTCTCACCGATGAACGAGACGCCGAGTTCCTTGCGCACGAACGACTTCCCGCCGTCGCAGCCGACGAGGTAGCGGGCGCGCACGGTCTCGCCGCCGACCACCGCCGTCACGCCGTGTTCGTCCTGGCTGAACGACGTCAGCGGCGTGCCGTACTCGACGGCCCGGGGGAGCGCCTCGCGGAGGATCTGCTCGACCCGGAACTGGGGGATCAGCATCGTGGCGGCGTACGGCCGGTCGGCGGTGGGTTCGCGGCCCTCGTGCACGTCCCACTCGCGCACGACCTCGGTGCCGCGGTAGGCGCGCATCTTCATGTGGAACCGGCCAGAGGCCAGCACCTGCTCGATCACGCCCAGGTCGTGGAAGACCTCCATGCTGCGCGGCTGGAGGCCCTTGCCGCGGGAGCCGGCGAACGGCGCGGGGGCGGCGTCGACGATGCGGAACGGGACACCGCGGCGGGAGAGGTCGAGGGCGAGGGTCAGGCCGGTCGCGCCGGCACCGATGATCAGAACCTGTGTGTCCATGGCGGCAACACTCCGCCCAGGAACTGCCAGGGCCCTGTCACCGCGCTGTTGCGGGTGACAGGGCCCTGGCCGGAGCGGTGGAACTCACTTCTTCATGAGCTCGATCAGCGCGTCGACGTCCTTCGGCTCGAAGCCGCGGAACAGCGTGAGCGCCAGCTCGTAGTAGGAGCGGACCGGGCTGACGTACCACTTGCCGTCGACCTCGGTGGTCACGACGCCGACACCGGTCTTCATGATCGACCCGGCCACCCGGCCGATGACCTCGACGGCCTCGGCGGGGATCTTCGCGCCGCCCTGCTGCTGGAGCAGCTGGGTGATCTCGTCCGCGCACAGCTTCTGCGAACCCTGGCCGGGCACGTCGGCGGCGTAGCAGTCACCCTCGCGGGTGATCGTCACGGTCTCGCCCTCGGCGGTGATCGACAGCTTCTTGATCGTCACCTGCTTGCCGCCGGTGACGTCCTTGACGTCGGTCTCCAGCGCGTTCAGCTTGGCGCCGGTCGGCTTCTGCGGGCCCGCCTCGTCGAGCAGCAGCGGGCCGAGGTCCTGCAGCACACCGGCCTCGTCCGGCGGCAGCAGCGCGATGACCTTGGTCAGGTCGGCGTCGAGCGCGGCGTTGACCATCTGCTTCGCGGCCTCCTCGGCGGAGTTCGCGCCCGCGGCGGCGATGCCCTGCGACGGCCACTTCAGCTTCTCCTCCTCCAGGACCGCGTTGGCGATCGTGTAGAAGGCGCTCGGGTACCACTTGTCGTCGACCTTGATCGACGCGATGCCGATCGGGGCGCCGCGCTTGCTGACCTCGGCGGTGATGTCGAGGGTCTCGGACTTGGTCGACGTGAGGTTCAGGTCGTCGCCCAGCGCGTCCACGAGCTTGTCCGTGAGCGGGATCTTCGAGGCGTCCGAGGTGATCGTGATCTTGCCCTCGACCAGCTTGTTGATGGTGAGGTGGTCGTTGATCTTCTCGGCCTTGGCCTCGTCGAACTTGATGCCCTCGCTCTTGAACTCGATGCCGGTGAGCTTGTTCGGGTCGGCCTCCTGCTTGAGGATCTCGAGCCGCTTCATCTCCTTCGTCATCGACTCCATGTAGTCCTTGGACAACGCGGCCTCGGCCGGTGCCAGGGAGGCCATGATGCCGACGACGTCACCGCTGCCGAGCTGCTCGATGAGGTTCTTCGCCGCGACGGCCGGGGTGTCCTGACCGGCGTTCGAACCGGGGTCGGCCTTCTTCAGCGCGAAGAACGTGACACCGCCGCCGATCAGCAGCAACACGGCGACGACGGCCGTGACGACCAGGCCGGTGCGCTTCTTCTTCGGCGGCTCGCCGCCCATCGGCGCGTAGCCGTACGGCTGCTGCTCGAAGCCCTGCTGCGGGAAACCCTGCTGGGGGAAGCCCTGGGGCCCGGTCTGCGGGAAACCCTGCTGCGGCTGACCCTGCTGCGGGAACCCCTGAGGCCCGGTCTGCGGGTAGCCGCCCTGCTGCGGGTATCCGCCGGGCTGCTGCTGCGGGTAGCCGCCCTGCTGGGGCTGCTGCGGCTGCTGGCCGTACGGGTTGTTCTGCGGCTGCCACTGGCCACCGCCACCACCTGGGTAGCTCACGGGTTCCCTCCTGAGGTTCTCACTGCGCTGCGCCTGGTCGAGGTGAGCACCGTGATCGCCCCCACGATCGTCAGTACGGCACCGGCAAGGGTCGTGACTGGTCCGGCGATGCTGATTCCGACCAACGAACCCTTGCTATCCCCTTGGACTGTGGCCAGTAGGGCCACGGTTCCCCCGATCGTGCCAAAGAGAAGTGCGACGCACGCGGCGAATCGTGGAAAACGGACCACGTAGAGACCAATCGCAACCACGGCCAGCGGCGTTAGCCCCACCCAGATCGACGTGACGACCGTCCCCGCCACCCCGTCCAACCCGGCCAGATCACGCAGTGAGAGCACTTCGTAACTGTCCCTCGTGGTCGATCCGGATTTGAGCCAGGGGAGGAAGGTCCCCGCGATGGTCGTGACCAAGCCCACTGCCGCGATGGCGGCTCCCACAGCGCTGCGCACGCGACTAGTGTGAACCGATGGGGTCCCAGGCGTGCGCAGCGGCACGGGCGCTGGTCGCGTCCGCCCACCGGATCACGGTGCTGACCGGCGCCGGAGTCTCCACCGATTCGGGCATTCCGGACTTCCGTGGCCCCGACGGGCTCTGGACGCGTGACGCCGACGCGGGGCTCGGCGCGTCGATCGACTCCTACGTCTCCGACCCCGCGGTGCGCAGGCTCTCCTGGCGGGCGAAGCTCGACAGTCCCGTGTGGACGGCCAAGCCGAACGCCGCGCACAAGGCGTTGGTGGAACTGGAACGGTCCGGGCGGTTGCGCACCGTCATCACCCAGAACATCGACGGCCTGCACCAGAAAGCGGGCTCCGACCCGCACCGCGTGCTGGAGCTGCACGGCACGTTGCACGCCACCGTGTGCCTCAGTTGCGGCGCCACGGGCCCGATGCGCGACGCGGTGAAGCGCGTCGCGGAGGGCGAGGAGGACCCGGACTGCCTGCGGTGCCGGGGCATCCTCAAGTCCGCCACGGTGTCGTTCGGGCAGCACCTCGACGGCGAGGTGCTGCGCCGCGCCCGGCTCGCCGTCCTGGATTGCGACGTGCTGCTGGTGGCGGGAACATCGCTGTCGGTGCAACCCGCCGCGGGACTCGTGCCGCTGGCGGCGAAGGCGGGCGCGCAGGTCCTCATCTGCAACGCCGAGCCGACGCCGTACGACGACGTGGCGGCCGTCGTGCTGCACGAACCCGTCGGCGAGGTGCTCCCCGATCTCAGTTCGGTTCCTCCATCCGGGGGAGGACGATTCTCGTCCTGGGGAGATCCGAGCACCTGGTCGTAGTGTCGGTCCATGCGCGTACCGCTGATCACCACGGACTTCCTGGACCGGGCGTCGTTCGCGTTCGCGGCGACCACGGCGACGATCGACGAACCGGACCAGCCCGCGAAACCGGTCGAGACGACGACGTACGCGGAGATGGCGAACCGTGTGCGCGCGTGGCAGGCGGGCTTCGACGCGCTGGGCATCGGCGAGGGTGAACGGGTCGCCGTCGTCAGCCACAACTCCGCGCGGATGCTCGAACTGCTGCACGCCCTGCCCGGCAGCGGGCGCATCTGCGTGCCGGTGAACTTCCGGCTGCGCCCCGACGAGGTGAAGTACATCGTCGAGCACAGCGGCGCGTCGGCGTTGTTCGTCGACCCCGAACTCGAACTCGATGACGTCGTGGCGCGCCATCGGTTCACGCTCGGCGAGGAGTCGGAGTCGCTGCTTCGGTTCGATGTGGAGCCACGGCCGTGGAGCGCGCCCTCGGAGGACGCGACGGCGACCATCAACTACACGTCGGGCACGACCGCGCGGCCCAAGGGCGTGCAGCTGACGCACCGCAACATCTGGCTCAACGCCGTCACGTTCGCCATGCACACACGGGCGTGGGAAGGCGACGTGTACATGCACGTGCTGCCGATGTTCCACTGCAACGGCTGGGGAATGCCGTTCGGTCTCGCGGGCCTCGGCGTGCCGCAGGTGGTGCTGCGCAAGGTCGACGGCAACGAGATCCTGCGCCGTGTGCGCGACCACGGCGTCACGCTCATGTGCGGCGCACCGGCCGTGTGGAACGCCGTGCTCGATGCCGCGCAAACGTGGGACGGCGAGATCCCCGGCCGTGACACCGTGCGGATCGTGTGCGCCGGCGCGCCGCCGCCCTCCCGCACGATCCAGCGCGTCACCGAGGAGCTCGGCTGGGAGTTCCTCCAGATCTACGGCCTGACGGAGACGGCTCCGCTGCTCACCTTCAACCGGGCCCAGCCCGGCCCGCGGGGGGAGGAGAAGGCGAAGCTCCAGTCGCGGGCGGGAGCGCCGGCGCTGGGCGCGCAGCTGCGGATCTCGGACAACGGCGAGGTGATGGCGCGCTCGAACGTCGTCATGGAGGGCTACTGGGACAACCCGGAGTCCACCGCGGACGCCATCGAGGACGGCTGGTTCCACACCGGCGACGGCGGTTACTTCGACGACCAGGGCTACCTGACGATCTCCGACCGCAAGAAGGACGTGATCATCACCGGCGGCGAGAACGTCTCGTCCATCGAGGTCGAGGACTGCCTGTTCTCGCACCCGGCCGTCGCCGAGGTCGCGGTCATCGGCGTGCCCCACGAGAAGTGGGGTGAAACGATCAAAGCGCTCGTCGTGCTCTCCGGCGAGGCCACCGAGGCCGAGCTGATCCAGCACTGCAAGGAGCGGCTGGCGGGCTACAAGGCGCCGACCTCGATCGAGTTCCGCGACTCCATCCCGCGCACCGCCACCGGGAAGATCCAGAAGTTCAAGCTCCGCGAGCCCTACTGGACGGGCCGCGATCGCGGCGTGAACTGACAAAGGTGAACTAGTCCATACCGGCGACACGCCGGACTTCGATCGTCCCAAAAGGACCACCGACCGTGTTCCACTGTGACACGTGTGGTTGACGGTGCGTTAGTTCCTGATGCGCCGGATGCGTCTGATTGGTCTAATGCGGTCGGAGGTGATGCTCAGTGTTGACACGACTCTCCGCCGCCGTGGTGGTGTTGATGACGGCCGTCCTCACGGGGACGGCAGCGGCCGTGCCGCCGCCTCCGCCGAACCCCAGTGACGCGGAGATCTCGGCGTCCCGGGCCGAGGCGGACGCCAAGGCTTCGCGCGTCGGGGAGCTGACCGGACGCCTCACGCAGGCCGAGTCACGCCTGCAGGAGCTGTTCGACGACCTGTCGTACAAGCGCGAGCTCGCGAACAAGGCCCGCGTCGACCTGGAGACCGCGATCTCCGAGGCTGAGGCCGCCCGCAAGGACGCCGCCGCCGCCCGTGTGCAGGCCGACGCCGCGTCCGCCGCCGTCGAGGAGAGCCGCAAGCAGCTCGACGAGTTCGCCGCCGCCTCCTACGCGCAGGGCACGACGGTCGGCTCGTTCTCCGCCTACATCGGCGCCAAGTCGCCGGAGGACCTGCTCGCCCGCGCCCAGATGCTGGAGGCGGTGTCGGCGTCGAGCCTGAACCGCCTCGACCAGGTCACCCGCGACCAGGGCACGGCCGCGAACCTCGATTCCGCTGCCCGCGCCGCGCTGAAGAACGCCGAGGTCAAGCAGGCCGCCGCCGACGAGGCCAAGAAGGTCGCCGACCAGGCCCAGCAGGCGGCGGTCGACGCGCACTCCGCGCAGTCCGCCGCGACCCAGGAACTCCAGTCGAACAAGGACGCCGTCGAACGCGAACTGGCCGCCGCCCGCGGCGAGGTGAGCGGGCTCGAAGCCCAGCGCCGCCAGTACGACCAGTGGTCGGAGGCGAAGCGGCTGGAGGACGAGGAGAACGCCCGCCGTGCCGCGGCCGCCGCTGCCGCCGCCGCGCCGAGGCCGCAGGCACCCGCGCCCCGGCCGATCGCGTCGGCACCGGCGCCGTCGGGCAACCGCGTGCAGACGGTGATCAACCGCGCGTTGGCCCAGCGCGGCGTCATCTACGCGTGGGGCGGTGGCAACTACTACGGCCCGACGTACGGCGTGCGCGACGGCGGCGTCGCCGACTCCTACGGCGACTACCGCAAGATCGGCTTCGACTGCTCGGGCCTGATGATGTACGCCTTCGCGGGCGTCGGCGTGTACCTGCCGCACTACAGCGGCTACCAGTACAACTCGGGCCGCAAGGTGCCGCTGTCGCAGATGGCTCCCGGCGACATGATCTTCTGGGGCCCCGGCGGCGGCACGCACGTGGCGCTCTACCTGGGTGGCGGGATGATGGTCGAAGCGCCGCACTCCGGTGCCGTGGTGCGGATCTCGCCCGTGCGGTACGGCGGCATCATGCCGTACGTGACCCGCCTGCTGTGAGCTGAGTGGATGGTCGTCGTGCGGACCGCGGACGACGACCTCCTCCAGCGGGGGCGAACGTGGTTGCGGACTGTTCGGCGGTCATGAGATCCGCAACTCGCGCCTCCAGACCTGACCGGTCACGTCGTGGCCGAAGCTGTGCTGCGAGGTTTCCTCCGCGAGTGCGAACCCGTGCGCCTCGTAGATCTTGCGGGCCGAGTCGAGGCCGCTGACCGTCCACAGCACCATGCGTTCGTAGCCGGCGTCGCGCGCGAACTCGACGCACTTGCTGACGAGCTTGTTGCCCGCTCCGTGCCCACGCGCGTCGGGGTGCACGAGCAGCACGCGCAGCTTTGCGGTCGTGTCGTCTTCACGGACGCAGAACACGCATCCGACGCGTTGACCGTCCAGGTCCGCGATCCACGCGCCCTCTCTCGTGGGGTCGTGGTCCGTCGCGTAGTCGCCGACGATCTTGGCGACCAAGGCCTCGAACGTGGTGTCCCAGCCGAGCTCGGACGCGTAGAGCTCACCGTGGGCCTGGACGACCCAGCCCAGGTCACCTGGCTGGTCGAGCGGGCGGATCTGCATGGACGTCCTCCACTGACACGAGTGTTTCAGTAATGCGAGAATAGCCCCATGCCGTCCGCCCGCGAGACCGAACTCCTCGAAGCCGCCTACCGCTACGTGCTCACCCACGGCCTGGCCGACGTGTCGCTGCGTCCGCTCGCGGCGGCCATCGGGTCGAGCACGCGCGTGCTGCTCTACCTGTTCGAGAGCAAGGACGGCCTGGTCAGGGCGTTGCTGGCGCGGGCACGCGCGGACGAACTGGCGTTGCTCGACGGCATCGGCACCGGGCCGGGCGTGGTCGAACGGCTGTGGGAGTGGCTGTCGGCGCCCACACACCGGCCGTTGCTCACGCTCTGGCTGGAGGCCTACGCGCGCTCTCTCGTGGAGCCGGACGGGCCGTGGGCGGGCTTCGCGCGCGCGACCGTCGAGGATTGGCTGGAGGTGCTACGGGCGGCGCAGCCCGAGGACGTGCGCGACACCGCAGAAGGACTCGCGGCGCGCACGCGGGAACTCGCGTTGTTGCGCGGCGCGTTGCTCGACCTGCTGGCGACGGGCGAGGCCGAGCGGGTGCTCAGCGCAGTTCGAGGATGACGTTGTCCTCGGACTCGTCGCCGCCCGGTCCGTGGTCCCTGATGATCTCGACGATGTCGTCGAACAGGGTGGGGCCCTCCCCGCGGCGGGCGGCCTCGATCCTCGCCTCGACGCTCGCCCGGTTGGTGGGGTGACAGGTCTTGAGGATCCCTTCGAGGCGCTTGGCCGTCGCGCGGTGCCCGAGCGCGGTGCGGGATTTCTCCGCGTTGACCCAGCGGAAGACCCAGCCGAGTTCGGGCGTGCCGAAGCCGCCGCGGAGGATGTCGTTGAACGCGTCCAGGTTGCCGGTCCACTCGTAGTGGCAGAGCAGCTTGGTGAACTCGCGCGCGAACCCGTCGAAGTCGGAGAAGAGGGCCCCGTCGACGACCAGCACGGGCAGGTCGCCCAGCTCGGCCGTGAAACCGAGGGCGATGAGCATCTCCTCGCTCGCGGTGTCGCCTTCGTCGACCGTGGCGTGCACAGGGGCGTCCAGCGCGCGCAACGAGGCCGCGACCACGGCCGTGACAGCCGGTCCCGGGGCCGTGGAGGCGTAGGTGATCCAGAACTTGCCCATGTACCCGACGACGAGGCTCACGGCCACGATGCCGCCGGCCTCCACGACGAAGCTCGTCTGAGGCGTGCCGAACAGCCGCCACCAGCCGATCTCCGACTCGCCGCCGGCACCCAGCAGCCGGGCGATCGCCTCGTGGTCGTCGTCCTGGACCAGGCGCACGTCGGCGGACGGCACCCCGGGAACCGGTCCCGGCCTGCGGCGGTGGATCGTCGTGTTCACCCGACTAGTTTGACGGGGTGAAGGTAGTGATTTTCGGTGCGTCCGGAATGGTCGGTCAGGGCGCGTTGCGGGAGAGCCTGCTCGATCCCGGCGTCGCCTCCGTCGTGACCGTGGGACGGTCGCCCTCCACCGCGAGCGACCCCAAGCTGCGGCACGTCGTGCACGCCGACTTCGGTGACCTGTCGCCGATCGCCGCGGACCTCGCCGACGCCGACGCGTGCTTCTACTGCGTGGGCCTGTCTTCGGCCGGTCTCACCGAGGCCCAGTACACGCCCGTGACGCACGACTACGCGGTGGAGGCCGCACGGGTCGTGGGCGGCACCTATGTGTACGTGTCCAGTGAAGGGGCCGGTGCCGACAGCAAGACGATGTGGGCACGGGTGAAGGGGCGCACGGAGAACGAGTTGCTGGCGCTCGACCGGCCCGTGTTCGTGGTGCGGCCCGGGTTCATCCAGCCGCTGCACGGGATCACCTCGCGCACACGCATCTACCGGTACGTCTACACGTGGTCGTCGTGGTTGTTCCCGGTGCTGCGCAAGGTCGCGCCGAAGTACGTGACGACGACGGAGCTGCTCGGCCGGGCGATGCTGGCGCTCGCCAAGGGCGCGCACGCGGAGCGGGTCCTGCGCAGCGACGAGATCAACCGGGTGGCGGGAGCGGGTTCCGCCACGACCGGCTGACGGGGTGCTCAGGCCCTGAAGGCGTCCTCGGTCTTCACCACGCCCGCGGTGCGGCCCGGCGCGGTGTGGTTCTCCCAGTAGAGGTTCGTGTGCGCGATGACCTTGTCCGGGGTGGGCGCTCCCCACTCCGACTGGTCCTCGGTCGTGTGCGCGTCGCTCACGAGCAGGGCGTCGTAGCCGCGCACGATCGCGCCGTGCAGGGTCGAGCGGATGCACTCGTCGGTCTGCGCGCCGGACACGACGAGGCTGCCGACCCCCTTGCCCGCCAGCACTTCCTCGAGGTCGGTCGCCTCGAACGAGTCGGCGTACGTCTTGTGCACCACCGGTTCGCCGTCGGCGGGCTTCAGCTCGGGCACGAACTGCCAGCCGTCGGACTCCTTCGGCATGTGCTCGGGGCTGCTGTGCTGCACCCACACGACGTCGACGCCGGCCGCCCGCGCCTTGTCGACGAGCGCCGCGACGTTCGCCACGACCTCGTCGCGGTTGTGAGCGTGGTTCACCACGCCGTTCTGCACGTCGATCACGAGCAACGCGGTGTTGGGTCGGTTCGCCAGTGTCGTCACGCGGCCCAGCTTAGGCCCGTCAGCGCGACCGCAGGCGGCGCAGCATGCGGGCGTCCTCGAATCCGACGGTGCGGGCGGCGGTCTCGACCGTGGCACCTTGACCGATCAGGTGTTCGGCGCGTTCGAGGCGCAACGCCTGCTGGTACTTCAACGGCGTCATGCCTGTCGCACGGCTGAACAAGCGCGTCACGGTCCGTTCGCTGCATCCCACGTGGACGGCGAGTTCCGCGAGCGACAAGCGGTCTGTGAGCCGTGTTTCGATCACGTCCTGAATGCGGTGCACCGTCTCGTTGACGTGCGAACGGTGGCGCAGCAGCACACTGGCCTGTTGGTCGTCGCCGTTCCTGCGCGCGTAGATGACCATCGTGCGTGCGATCGCGGCGGCCACGGCCGGTCCGTGGCGCACGGCGACGAGGTGCAACGCGAGGTCGATGCCGCTCGCGATGCCCGCGGACGTCACGACCCTGTTGTCCTCCACGTACAAGACGTCACGCACGACGTGGGCGGACGGGTAGCGCCGTGTGAGTTCATCTTGCAACTCGTGGTGTGTGGTGCAACGGCGGCCGTCGAGCAAACCCGTGCGTCCCAACACATCTGCGCCCGCACACACACTCGCGACCGTGCCGCCGTTGTCGTGGTGCGCGCGCAACCACGCCAACGCGCGTTCGCTCAGATGTCCGGTTCCGGCGATGCGCGGTGAACGCCACCCCGGCACGAACACGAGGTCGTCCACCTCAAGAGAGGGCAGCTCCACGGACACACCGAGCGGCACGCCCTGATGACTCGGCACGGTATCCGAATCGCCCACATAGGACAGCGCGTACCCGCAGTCGAGGTCGGCAGCGCTGGAGAACACCTGCGCCGGCCCCGCGAGGTCGAGCAGGTGCACTCCCGGTACGAGCACGAAAACGACTTTGGTCACGATCCGGTCAGCGTAGCGACATCCGAGATCCGCGCGAACCGACCGGCCAGCACGTACTCGGTCCGCTCGATGATCTCCTCGACGCCGAGCACCTTCCCGGTCCGCCAGTGCGGCAACGGCATGGTCGCCGTCGCGTCCGTCACGAACGTCATGTCGAACCCCAGGTCGGAGCCGACCCGCGTGGTCGTCTCGCAGCACTGCTCGGTGCGGATGCCGCTGACCAGCAGCTCCCGCACGCCGCGCCGGGTGAGCGTCTGCTGGAGGTTCGTCGTGGTGAACGCGTTGTGCGCGGTCTTGGTCAGCAGGGGCTCGTCGTCGAGTGGCTTGAGGCCGTCGATCAGCCGCACGTGCCCGAGCGCGGGGTCGAACACGTCGCCGGTGCCGGGCTCGGAGTGCAGCACCCACACCACCAGGTCGCCGGCGTCGCGCGCCAGATCGACCAGCTGGTTCACCTTGCCCACGACGTCCGGGTTCGACACCTCGGCCCAGCTGGTCCGCTGCCGGAACGACTCCTGCACGTCGATGACGATCAATGCTCGCTTCATGTCCCCGAGCCTCGCCAACGAGAACCGGTCGGAACAGGCACGGCCCGGCCGAAGGGCGGACGGATCCGGTCATCGTGGCAAGATCGCGGACATGCGCATCCTGGCGGGCGATCCGGCGAACGCGGACCTGGGCGTCGAGGTCACCCTGAGCGAGGGCCTGCTGCGCGGACCCGCCGTGCCGTTCCTGCGGCTCACCAGGTCCCGCAAGATCCTCGTGGGGGAGGCGCGGACGGACGGCGCGAACGTCGAGATCGTGGTCCGGGCGGCGTGGAGCGACGACCACGGCTGGGGCCAGAGCACCTGGACCGCCCAGGACCTCGACGGCACGCTCGCCGAACCGGCCCACCGCGTCGAGGAACGCGAACGCGCGCTCACCATCGCCAAGGCGCTCGCCGAGGGGTCCCGCAACACCGTCGCGGAGCTGCGCGGCCTGCGCTACGAGATGGAACGCCAGGTCGCCGACCTGCTGGCACAACGCGGGAACACCGCGCTGCGCCTGGTCATGGCCCAGCTGGTGGAGCTGTCGATGGCGGTGAGCCGCGCCCGCGACCTCGCCCAGGAGGCGATTCGCGAGGGCCGCTTCACCACCGTCACGATGCGGCACTGCGAGGCCATGAACACCGAACTGGGCGACGAGGTCACCCGCCTCCAAGCGTTGCTCAGCAGCGTCTCGACGTTCGCCGTCGCGCAGGAAGGCGAGGCGCAGCAACGGTTCAACACGCTCGCCGCCGCCGCTGCCGCCGGACTCGGCCTGCCCGCGCTGATCCTGTCGCTCTACGGCGCGGACGACCACCTGCCGTTCACGGCCGACAAGGCGTGGCGGGCGCTGACCCCGATCGCGGGCGCGCTCACGATCGCCGCCGCGATCATCCTGACCCGCATGCCCGGCCGCACCACCGCGAAGCACGTCCTGGCGGCGCTCGGACTCATCACCGGGCTCGTCGGCGTGCTGCTGGTCGCCGGGTTCCTCGCACCCTAGAGGGGCCTGCGCCCGGCGAACCCCAGGTCGGTCCGGTGGTACCAGGACAGTTCGCGGTCGCCTTCGAGCCAGCACAGCAGCACCGGCACGCCGTCGCGTTCGGAGGGGAAGTCCACCAGCAACGGCGCGAGGCCCTTCAGCTCGGCGCCGGTGTGCTGCACGGTCTCCATCAGCTCGTCGAGGCGGGCCTGCGCGGCCTTGAACTCCGGTATCCCGCCCAGCGACGAGCCGCCGGCGGCGAGTTCGGCGGCGTCGGCGCGCAGCCGCACGATCTCGTCCAGCACGGGCAGCAGCCGCGCGAGTTCGGTCTTGGCCTCGGCGAGCGTGAACAGTGACACGACACCAAGGCTGGCACAGTGCACGGAATGACGTGGCGACTGGGTGACCTGACAGTGCGGCGGATCGGCTTCGGCGCGATGCGGCTGCCGCAGCACGGCACCGCCTTCGACCCGAGCGCTCAGCCCCGTGACCGGGACCAGGCGATCCGGGTGCTCCGCGCGGCCGTCGACCTCGGCGTGAACCACGTCGACACGGCCGCCTTCTACTTCTCCGCCACCAGGTCCGCGAACGAACTGATCAACAGCGCGCTCGCGCCGTACCCGGACGACCTGGTGATCGTCACCAAGATCGGGCCCGGCCGCACGCCGCAGGGGGAGTGGCTGCCGCTCGCGACACCGGAGCAGCTGCGCGGCCAGGTCGAGGAGAACCTGCGTCAACTCGGCCGGGACCACCTCGACGTGGTCAACCTGCGGATCAGCGGCCTCGACGACGTCAGCGCGCACTTCGAGGCGTTGGCGGCGATCCAGCGCGCCGGGCTGGTCCGGCACCTCGGGCTGTCCAACGTCAAACCGCACCACCTCGACCAGGCGCAACGGATCGCCGAGGTCGTGTGCGTGCAGAACTCCTTCGGCCTCGGCCACCACCCCGAGCAGGACGACTTCCTCGGCGTCTGCGGCGAGCGCGGGGTCGCGTTCGTGCCGTTCTTCGCGCTGGCCGGGGCGAACCAGGAGGCCGGGACGTCCGCCGAGGACGACGAGGTCACCGAGATCGCCCGCGCCCGCGACGTCTCGCCCGCCCAGGTCCGGCTGGCGTGGACGCTCGCGCGCGGACCGCACGTGCTCGTCATCCCCGGCACGGGAGACCCGGACCACCTGCGGCAGAACGTCGAGGCGGGCGATCTCCTGCTCAGCCCGGAGGAACTCACCCGCCTCGACTTCGCGCACCTCAGCGGCGGCTGATCCGGCTGAACAGCCAGGTCGCCCAGCCGAACGCCACCACCAGCAGGCCACCGGACCAGCCGAGCGCGAGCCAGCCCGAGGTCGCCTCCTGGCCGGTCAGCAACGCCCGCACGGTCTCGATGACCGGCGTGATCGGTTGGTGCTCGCTCACCGCGCGCAACCAGGACGGCATCGTGGCGACCGGCACGAACGCGCTGCTCAGGTACGGGATGAACAGCATGAAGAACCCGAGCAGGCTGGCCGACTCGACGGTCCGCGCGACCACGCCGAACCCGGCCGCGAGCCACGACAACGCCAGCACGTAGAGCGCCAGCAGCCCCATCGCGAGGATCCACGACCCGAACGACGCCGCCGGCCGGAACCCCATCAGCAACGCCACCAGCACCACCGCGAACGTCGCGAGCCCGTTGCGCGCGACCGACGCGACCACGTGCCCGGTCAGCACGGAGAACCCGCTGATCGGCATCGAGCGGAACCGGTCGACGACGCCCTTCTTCACGTCGTCGGTGACGGACATCGCCGTGGAGGTGGCGCCGTACCCCGTGCACAGCACCAGGATGCCGGGCACCACGTAGTCCACATAGGACTGCGTCGAGCTGATCGCGCCGCCGAAGACGTACACGAACAACGCCATCATGAGCACCGGCAGCACGATCGCCATGATCACGAGGTCGAGGTTGCGGCGGCTCAGCCTGATGCTGCGGCCGATCATGGTCAGCGAGGCGGTCATGCCGCCACCGCCGTCAACGACGTGAACACGTCGTCCAGCGTCGGGCGGTGGGTGGCCACGCGCAGCACCTCGACCCGCGCCCCCAGCAGGTCGTCCAGCACCCGGTGCAGGTGTGCGGCGCTGCCGTCGGACGGCACGCTCAGCGTCGGTCCGTCCGCCACGCCGCCGACGACGTTCCGGGCACGTGAAGCGTCCGCGGGGGAGCGGAACGTGAGGTCGAGGCGGGTGCCGCCGACCGAGTTCTTCAACGCGTCCGCGGTGCCGTCCGCGACGACGCCCCCGTTGTGCAGCACCACGATCCGGTCGGCGAGGCGGTCGGCCTCCTCCAGGTACTGGGTGGTGAGGAAGATCGTCACCCCGTCGCGCACCAGGTCGGTGATCGCGTCCCACACCGTCGTGCGGCTGACCGGGTCGAGGCCGGTGGTCGGCTCGTCCAGGAACAGCAGCCGCGGCCGTGCCACCAGGCTCATCGCGAGGTCCAGGCGCCGCCGCATGCCGCCCGAGTAGGTGCGCACCCGCCGGTCCGCCGCGTCCAGCAGGTCGAACCGCTCCAGCAACTCGGCGGCCCGCGCGCGTGACGCCGGCCTGGGGAAACCGCGCAGCCGGGCGATCATGACCAGGTTCTCGCGGCCGGTCTGCTCCTCGTCCACCGCGGCGTACTGCCCGGTCAGGCTGATCGCGCCGCGCACGTCGGCCCCGGCGCGCACCACGTCGAACCCGCACACCCTGGCCGTGCCGCCGTCCGGCCTGGTCAGCGTGCTCAGGATGCGGATCGTGGTGGTCTTGCCGGCGCCGTTCGGGCCGAGCAGTGCGAGCACCGACCCCTCGGTGACCTCCAGGTCCAGGCCTCTCAGCACGGTCGTCGGCCCGTAGCTCTTCGTCAGACCCTCTGTCTCGACGATCATCGAACCCCCTTTTATGCGTAGCTCATACGCAAAACCCAAATTAGCGTATGGCATACGCATCTGTTTGACTAGGGGGCATGAAGAGGGGGCGCAAGCCGACGATCGACGCCGCCGACATCACGCGCGCCGCGATCGCGATCGCGGACGCCGAAGGGCTTGCCGCCGTGTCGATGGCGCGCGTCGCCCAGGAGATGGGCAACGCGACGATGGCGCTCTACCGGCACGTCAAGAACAAGGACGAGCTGCTCACCTTGATGGCCGACGCCGCGTTCGACGAGCCGCCGTCGCTGCCGGACGGTGACTGGCGCGCCCAGCTCGGGGTGTGGGCGAAGGCGTTGCTGAGCGGCGTCCGCCGGCGCCCGTGGTTCCTGCAGCTCCCGCTGAACGGCCCGCCGAGCGGCCCGCGCAGCCTCGCCTGGTTCGACCGCGCGCTGGGGGCGCTCGACGACACGCCGCTGGAGGCGGGCGAGAAGGTCGGCGTGGTGATGGGCCTGATGACCTTCGTGCACGGCGAGGCGTGGCTGACCGTCGGCCTGACGCGGGGCTACGAGCAGGACCCCGACCGGTTCAGCGCCCAGTACGGGCAGCGGCTGCGCGAGATCGTCGACCCGCGCCGGATGCCCGCGCTCGCGAAGATCGTCGCGGCCGGGGTGTTCGACGCGGACGACCTCCTCGACGCGGACGACATGGCCGCGGAGTTCGACTTCGGCCTGCACCTGTTCCTGGAAGGCGTCGCCGCGCACATCGGAGGCAGGGCGTGACGTACGCGGTGATCGTCCTCACCGGCGGCAAGGGTGAACGCCTCGGCGGCGTCGACAAGGCTGCACTGTCCTTTCGGGACGGCACCCTGCTCGAGCACGTGCTGTCCGTTGTGGACGACGCCGCGCAGAAGGTCGTTGTGGGGCCGGAGAAGGACCTTCCCGGCGTGCTCTGGGCGCGCGAGGACCCACCCGGTGGCGGTCCGCTCGCCGGACTGGCCGCCGGGCTCGCGCGGGTCACCGAGGAGTGGGTCGCCGTGCTCGCGGTGGATCAACCCGGGCTCACGAAGGACACCATCGCGCGCCTGCGGGCCCCGGGGCGCAACGCCGTGCTCAGGGACGACCGCGTGCAGTGGCTGATCGGCTTCTGGAACGCCGCTGAGCTGCGTGAAGCCCTCCCTGAAGAGCCGGCGGACCTGCCGTTGCGCCGCACCTTGCTGAAGCTCGAACCCGTCGAAGTGTCCGCTTTGCTCGGTGAGGCCCGGGACGTCGACACACCGGACGACCTGGACACCCTTCACAGCGGTTGAACAGGCGAAGAGTAAGACTGTCAACGATCGGTAAACCCTGTTCCGCATGGAGGCCCGCACGTGACCGAGCCCGCCGCCGAGGCAACGCCGAACGCACCGGCGCCCGTCACCCCGGCTCGTGACGCCCAGCTGCTCGAACGCACCGTGTTCGAGGTGAAGCGGGTGATCGTCGGCCAGGACCGGCTCGTCGAGCGGATGCTCGTGGGTCTGCTGGCCAAGGGCCATCTGCTGCTCGAAGGTGTGCCGGGTGTCGCGAAGACGCTCGCCGTCGAGACGTTCGCCCGCGTGGTCGGCGGATCGTTCTCCCGCGTGCAGTTCACGCCCGACCTGGTGCCCGCCGACATCCTCGGCACCCGCATCTACCGCCAGTCCAGTGAGGCGTTCGACGTCGAACTCGGCCCCGTCGTCGCGAACTTCGTGCTCGCCGACGAGATCAACCGCGCGCCCGCCAAGGTGCAGTCGGCGATGCTCGAGGTCATGGCCGAGCGGCACGTGTCCATCGGCGGCAGGACGTTCCCGATGCCGAACCCCTTCCTGGTGCTCGCGACCCAGAACCCGATCGAGAACGAGGGCGTGTACCCGCTGCCCGAGGCGCAGCGCGACAGGTTCCTGTTCAAGATCCAGGTCGAGTACCCGACGGCCGAGGAAGAGCGCGAGATCGTCTACCGCATGGGCGTCGAGGCGCCCACGCCGAACCAGGTCCTCTCACCCGAGGAACTGGTGCGCCTGCAGGGCGTCGCGTCGCGCGTCTTCGTCCACCACGCGCTCGTCGACTACGTGGTGCGCCTGGTGATCGCGACCCGCGCGCCCGCCGAGCACGGCCTCACCGACGTCGCCGGCTGGGTCGCCTACGGTGCCTCGCCGCGTGCGTCGCTCGGCATCATCGCCGCCGCGCGTGGCCTCGCGCTCGTGCGCGGTCGTGACTACGTGCTGCCGCAGGACGTCGTGGACGTCGTCCCGGACGTGCTGCGCCACCGCCTCGTGCTGTCCTACGACGCGCTGGCCGACGGCGTGCCGATCGACCACATCATCACGCGAGTGCTCCAGATCGTGCCGCTGCCGCAGGTGTCGGCCCGTCCGCAGCAGCCGGTGCCGGCTGGTAGGCCGTGAGCCGGGACAAGGCGGAGGAGCGCCCGTCCTGGGCGCCGCCCGTGTTGCGCGGGGTCCGGATGGAGGCCGCGCTGCGCATGCTGGAGCTCGACGTCCGGCGCAGGCTCGACGGCCTGTTGCAGGGCAACCACCTCGGCCTCGTGCCGGGGCCGGGCACCGAGCCGGGCGAGGCGCGCACCTACCAGCCCGGTGACGACGTGCGCCGGATGGACTGGGCGGTCACGGCGCGCACGACGATCCCGCACATCCGCGAGACGGTCGCCGACCGCGAGCTGGAGACGTGGGTCGCGATCGACCTGTCGCCGTCGCTCGACTTCGGCACCGCCGCGTGCGAGAAGCGCGACCTGGCGATCGCCGCGACGGCCGCGGTCGCGCACCTGACCCGCGGCGGTGGCAACCGGATCGGCGCCGCGATCTCGACGGGCGCGGAGAACGTCCGCGTCCCGGCACGCGGCGGGCTGGCGCACGCGCGCGGCATGATCCGCAAGATCGCCGAGATCGACCGCGCGCCCGAGGGCACCCGCGGCGACCTGGCGGCGTTGCTGGAACAGCTGCGCAGGCCTCCGCGCCGGCGCGGCCTGATCGTGGTGATCTCCGACTTCCTCGGCGGCATGGAGTGGCAGCGGCCTCTCCGGGCGTTGTCCGCGCGGCACGACATCGTGGCCATCGAGGTCGTCGACCCGCGTGACGTCGACCTGCCCGAGGTCGGCACCGTCGTGCTGTCGGACCCGGAGACCGGGCGGCAGCGCGAGGTGACCGCGTCCGCCTTGCTGCGCAAGGAGTTCAACGCCGCGGCCGCGGAACACCGGGCCGAGGTGGCGGCGGGCCTGCGCCGCGCGGGAGCCGGGCACCTGGTGCTGCGGACCGACTCGGACTGGATCGCCGACACGGTTCGTTTCGTGGTGGCGCGCAAGCGCCGCTGGTCCGGGGGTGTCGCATGAGCTTCTCGAACTTCGTCGCCCCGTGGTGGTTCCTGCTGCTGGTCGCCGTCGCGGTGCTGGGCGCCGCGTACGTGTTCGTGCAGCGGTTGCGGCGCAAGAGGGTGCTGCGGTTCACGAACCTGGAGCTGCTGGAGAGGGTCGCGCCCAAGCGGGAACGCTGGTCGCGGCACGTCCCGGCGGCGTTCCTGCTGGCGGCGCTCGCGTTGCTGACGGTCGCGCTGGCCGGTCCGACGTCCGAGCAACGCGTGCCGCGCAACAGGGCGACCGTCATGCTGGTCGTCGACGTGTCGCTGTCGATGAAGGCCACCGACGTGAAGCCGTCGCGGCTGGAGGCCGCGCAGGTGGCCGCCAAGTCGTTCGCCGAAGGTCTCACGCCGGGCATCAACCTGGGCCTGATCTCGTTCGCCGGCTCCGCCACGGTGCTCGTCGCGCCGACGACCGACCGGGCCGCCGTCTCGCAGTCGATCGACGGGCTCAAGCTCGCCCAGTCGACCGCGACCGGTGACGCGCTGGTGGCCGCGATGGCGTCCATCGACTCGTTCGGCAAGGTCGTCGGCGGCGCCGAAGGACCTCCGCCCGCCCGCATCGTGCTGATGACGGACGGCAAGGAGACCGTCGGCACCCGCAAGGCGTTCGACGCGGCCGAGGACGCGAAGAAGGCCGGGACCCCGATCTCCACGATCTCGTTCGGCACTGAGGACGGCGTGGTCGACATCGAGGGCAGGCAGCAGTCCGTGCCCGTCGACGACGACTCGATGAAGGAGATCGCGAAGATCTCCGGCGGCGAGTTCTTCAAGGCCGCCTCCGCCGAGGAACTCCGCCGGGTCTACGACACCCTGGGCGAGCAGATCGGGTACGAGAAGAAGCAGGCGGACGCCTCGAAACCGTGGCTGCTGCTGGGCACGATGACGGCGATGTTCGCCGCCGCAGCTGCCCTGCTCTTCGGTCAGCGCCTGCCGTAGATCAGCTCCACGACTCCGTTGTCGAACGCCCTGGTGCTCTTGAGCGCCAGGGCGTTCGGCTTCTGGAAGAACGGCGTGCCCGCGCCGAGCGCGACGGGGTTGAGGTAGAGCCGGACCTCGTCGACCAGGTCGTGCTCGAAGAACGTCTGGAGCAGCTCGTTGCCGCCGACCACGACGTCGGTGGTGATCGCGCGGATCTCGTCCGGGTCGACCTCGGTGCGGGTCTCGGTGTTCCAGTCGGAGAACGTCCTCGTGCGCGAGTAGACGATCTTGCGGGCGGTGCGCCAGATCGGGCCGAAGTCGCGCATCGCCTGCGGCCACTCGGGGTGGTCCTCGGCGTGCGGCCAGGCGGCGAGCATCAGCTCGTGGTTGCGGCGGCCGTCGACGAAAGTGCCGAACTTCGCCAGCTCGGCGTTGATGTGGCTGTGCAGCTCGTCGCTCATGTGGTGCCAGTCGATGTCGTGGCCGGGGCCCTCGAAGAACCCGTCCAGCGAGACCGACGCCATCGTGCTGATCATCCGTGGAGCCTCCGGTATTCCGTCGCCGCGCCGGGGTGCAGGGGGACCTTGCCGGTGTCTATCAGACTGCGCACGTCGAGGTACTGCGTGCCGAGTGCCTGCTCCGGCACGAGTTCCGCCGCCTTGCCCACGAGCAGCCGGACGACGGCGCCCGCGTACTCGGCGCTCAGGTCGGGCCGGCACACCAGCAGGTTCGGCGTGCCGATCGTGGGGACGTCGACGGGGGAGCCGTAGACGCCCATGCGGACGTCCACGCGTTCGTAGACCTTGCCGTGCTCGTGGCGCAGTTTCGGCAGGAAGCCGTCGAGGGGGAGGAGCCTGATGCCGCTTGCCTTGTCGAGTTCCGGGGTGGGAACGCCGCCGGACCACAGCAGGGCGGCGATCTCGCCGGACATCAGGGCGTCGATGGCGTTGCGCAGCGGGTAGTGCTGCTCTTGCACGCCCAGCGCGAGCCTGCTGCCCTGCAAAGCGGCGCCGGAGCCGTCGGCGCCGAGCGACACCGGTTTGCCCACGAGGTCGGCCGCCGAGTTGTACGGCGAGTTCCGCAGGACCACGAGCTGCAGGTAGTTCTCGTAAACGCGACCCAGGGCGACGAGGCCCGGTTCCATGTGGGCGCTGTCGCTCAGGGAGAGACCGAGTTCGGCGGTGCCCTCGCGGAGGTGCCTGAGGTTGTCGGCGCTGCCGCCGGTCTGGACGGGGGTGATGGTGAGCGGGCTCGGGGCGAGGCGGGAGATCAGGGTGGCGAAGTCGTTGTAGAAACCGCCGGGTTCGCCGCCCGCGATGCGGATGGTGCCGTCCGGCTCGCTCGTCCCGCACGCGGTGAGGGCCAGGGTGCCGAGGAGGAAGGTGCGGCGGCTGAGCGCGGTGTTGCCCGGCCGCGTGCCGGGCGAGGGGTGGCGGGGCCTCACAGCAGCGGCTCCTTCGGCAGTGCGACCGTGGCGACCAAGCCGTTGTCGCTGTGCAGCGTCAGCTTCCCGTCGTGCGCCGTCACGATCCGCTCGGCGATCGCCAGGCCGAGGCCCGTGCCGCGCCGTGAGTCGTCGCCGCGCCAGAACCGTTCGGTGGCGTGCTTGATGTCCTTCTTGGACAGGCCGGGCCCGTTGTCCCGCACGGTCAGCGTCGCGCGGTCGCAGATCACCGCGACCTCGGTGGCGCCGTACCTGATGGCGTTGTCCAGCAACACGTCCAGCACCTGGGCGAGGTCCGACACCGCGCACCGGACGAGCCCGTGGCTCCGGTCGTCGACGGTGATCGTGACGCCCTCGGCCTGCGCCGCCGCCCGCCACGCGTCGACCCGGTCGTGCGCCACGACCTGGAGGTCGGCGAGTTCGGGTTCGACGCCGCCCGCGGCCCGTTCGGTGGCGGTGCTCTCGGCCGAGGCGAGCGCGAGAAGCCCGTCCAGCAACCGTTCCAGCCGTTCGACCTCGGTGAGCAACGAGGAGTTGGACGGCAGCATGTCGACCCGGATCCGCAGTGCCGCCATGGGGTTGCGCAGCTGGTGCGAGGCGTCGGCGATGAGGCGTCGTTGCTGGTCGGCGGCTTCGGCGACGGCGTCGGACATGCGGTTGAACGACTCCGACAACGCCCTGAGCTCAGCCGGTCCGGCGGTGTCGGCGACGTGGGTGCGCCGTTGCCCCGCCGCGACCGCCCGCACACCCCTGTCGAGTTCTTTCAACGGCCTCAGCAACCAGCGCGACACCACGAGCGCGAGCAGCACGCACGCGCACGCCGCCAGCAACGCCCCGGCCAGCACGAGCGCCCAGCGCCGTGCCACGTCCAGCGCCGCCACCTCCGTCGAGGCCCTGAGCACCACCGCGCCCGCGACCTTCGTGCCGATGCCGACCGGCCGCGCGAACAGCACGTCGCCACCGCTCCACGGCAGCACCGTCGGCACGGTCTTCGCGGGCTGGTTGCGCAACGCCGCGTCGATCTGCGCCGACACGTCCTCCGCCGTCATGCCCGACTCGACGACCGGCGTGCCGGACGCGTCGACGACCACGATCTCCTCGCCGTAGACCTCGGCGTACCGCTCGGCCTCGGACACCACGACGTCGACCGGCAGGGTGGCGAAGCGGTCGAGGTCGGCGGTGCGGCTGATCACGAACTGCTGGGTGCGTTCGTTCGCGGTGCTCATCAGCAACGGGAACGCGAACGCCGTCACGGCCGAGAGCGAGAACAGCAGCAGCACCAAGAGAAGCCGTTGCCGCATCTATTCACCGAGCCGGTAGCCGAAACCGCGGATCGTGTGCAGCAACCCGGGCCGGTCGAGCTTGGCCCGCAACTGCGTGAGGTGCACGTCGAGCGTGCGCGACACCGCGACGAACGCGTTGCCCCACACCTCGTCCATCAACTGCTGCCGGCTCACCGCCGTGCCGGGCCTGCGCGCGAGCACCGCCAGCACGTCGAACTCCTTGGTGGTCAACGAGATCTCGCGCCCGCCGACCACGACCTGACGGCTCTGCAGGTCGATCTCCACATCGGACACCCGCACCACGTCGTCGGGTTCCTGCGAGCGCGCCGCACTTCTGCGGGCGACCGCGTCGATGCGTGCCAGCAGTTCCGCGAGCCTGACCGGCTTCACCAGGTAGTCGTCCGCGCCGAGCCGCAGCCCCCGGACCACCGTGCGTTCGTCACCGCGCGCGGTCAGCACGAGCACCGGCACCGGGTCGATCTTGCGGAGCTTGCGCAGCACCTCCAGGCCGTCCTGGTCGGGCAGGCCGAGGTCGAGCAGCACCACGTCCGCGTCGCGGTGGGCGATCAGGGCGTCGGCTCCGCGGCGCACGCGGGCAGGCCGGTGGCCGTTCGCCCGCAGCGCTTCCACCAGGGCGTCGGCGACACCGTCGTCGTCTTCGACCAACAGCACCCGCATTCCAGCAGTATCGGTCATAACGACTGTTGCCCGCGCGTACCGACGCGCTTAAGTGACTGTAAAGAAGCCTTACCCCAGGTTGTGGGTGGTCACGGACCGTCGCGATGGTGTCGGTCATGACAGTCGTTCAGGAGAAGAGCAGCGAACGCCGAGTGGTGGCGAACGTGCTGCGCGGGTCGGTCGGCAACTTGATCGAGTGGTACGACTGGTACGCCTACACGGCGTTCAGCATCTACTTCGCGGCCGCGTTCTTCCCCAAGGGCGACCAGACCGCGCAGCTGCTCAACACCGCCGCCGTGTTCGCCGTCGGTTTCCTCATGCGCCCGCTGGGGGGCTGGCTGCTCGGCCGGTACGCCGACCGGCACGGGCGACGCGCGGCCTTGACGTTGTCGGTCACGCTGATGGCCGCCGGGTCGTTGATCATCGCGTTGACGCCGTCGTACGCGACGATCGGCGTGGCGGCGCCGGTGCTGCTGGTGCTCGCACGGCTGTTGCAGGGTTTGTCCGTCGGTGGTGAATATGCGACCTCCGCGACCTATCTGTCCGAAGTGGCCTCTCCTGCCCGGCGCGGGTTCTACTCGAGCTTCCAGTACGTGACGCTGACCGCCGGGCAGTTGGTGGCGCTGGGCGTGCAGATCGTGTTGCAGCAGTTCCTGTCCAAGGCCGAGATGACGGAGTGGGGCTGGCGGATCGCGTTCGTCATCGGCGCGACCGGGGCGATCGTCGTGATGTGGCTGCGGCGCGGGATGGACGAGTCGGCGAACTTCGAGAAGCAGAAGGGCAGTGGCGAGCAGAACGGCACGATCCGGGCGTTGCTCAAGCACCCCAAGGAATGCCTGACGGTCGTGGGCCTGACCTTGGGCGGCACGGTCGCGTTCTACACCTTCACGACCTACCTGCAGAAGTTCATGGTGAACACGAGCGGGATCGACGCCGCGACGGTCAGCTGGATCAACTTCGCCGCGCTGCTGGTGTTCGTGGTGCTGCAACCGCTTGCGGGCGCGTTGTCGGACCGGATCGGGCGTCGTCCTCTGCTGCTGGGCTTCGGGGTGCTGGGCACGCTCGCGACCGTGCCGTTGTTGTCGACGCTGGCGACGACGTCCGCGGTGATCCCCGCGTTCCTGCTCATGCTCGGCGGCCTCGTGATCGTGACCGGGTACACCTCGATCAACGCGATCGTGAAGGCCGAACTGTTCCCCACGAACATCCGCGCGCTGGGTGTCGGGCTGCCGTACGCGCTGACGGTGGCCATCTTCGGTGGCACCGCGGAGTACGTGGCGTTGTGGTTCAAACAGGCCGGCATGGAGTCGGTCTTCTACTACTACGTCGCGGGTTGTGTGCTGATCTCCTTGCTGGTCTACGGGTTCATGCGGGAGACGTCGAAGGACTCAGTCCTCGACCGCGATTAGGGCCGCGAGCGCGCTGGCGAGGTGCACCGGCCTGCGTTCGGTGGTGTGCCGGATCTGCGTGCGGCAGCTGAAGCCGTCCGCGATCACCAGCGCGTCCTCGTTGGCGCGCAACGCCGGCAGCAGGTCCTGCTCGGCGCACGCGATGGAGACGTCGTAGTGGCCCCGCTCGAAGCCGAAGTTCCCGGCGAGGCCACAACACCCCTCCACGACCGTGGGCCTGATGCCCGCCTTGGTCATCGCCTCGCGGTCGCGGTCGAAGCCGAGCTCGGCGTACTGGTGGCAGTGGGTCTGCACGACGGCCTCGCGCGCGCCTTGCAGCCGTGGCAGCTTCGGGGCGACGTGCTCGGCGAACGTCCTGGTGGCCTTGGCAAGCGTGTGCACCGCCGGGTCGTCCGAGAGCTTCGGGGCTTCGGCGCGCAGGAACGCCGTGCAGCTCGGTTCCAGGCCGATCACCGGGACGCCCTGGCTCGTCCACGGCAGCAACGCCCGCGCGGTGCGTTCGACCACCCGCCGGGCTTTGCCGAGCTGGCCGGTGGAGTGCCAGGTCAGTCCACAGCAGACGTTCATCGACGGCACCTCGACGCGGTTTCCCAGGTGCGCCAGGACGGTCGCGGCGTCGAGGCCGACGCCCGGTTCGAAGTGGTTCGTGAACGTGTCGGGGAACAGCAGCACCGGATCGCCGTCGCCGACGGGGTGCAGCTGGCGGACCAGGCGGGTGGTCTGGCGCGGCAGTTCGCGTTCCGGGGTGATGCCCGCGAACCGGCCGAACCTCGTGGTGATCCTGTTGACCAGCCCGTACTTCAGCCACGTGGGCAGCCAGCCCATCGTGTAGTGCGAGAGCGGCCTGATCCGCCTCTTGTGGTGCTCGTGCAGGAACTCGGCCTTGTAGCTCGCCATGTCGACGTCGACCGGGCAGTCGCGCTTGCAGCCCTTGCACCCCAGGCACAGGTCCAGCGCCTCGGCGACCTCCTTCGAGCGCCAGCCGTCCTTGATCACGTCACCGTTGAGCATCTCGAACAGCAGGTGCGCGCGGCCTCGTGTGGAGTGCTTCTCTTCCTTGGTGACGCGATAACTCGGGCACATCACGCCGCCCCTGGTGTTCAGGCACTTGCCGACGCCGACGCACCGGCGCGTGTCACTCGCGAACTCCGCCCGGGTCGGGATCCTCGGCGGCGCCACGAGGACCCGCAGGTCGTCGTCCAGCTTCAGCGGCTCGACGATCCGGCCGGGGTTGAGCAGGTTGCGCGGGTCGAAGGCGCGTTTGAACTCGCCGAACGCCCTGATCGCCTCCTGCGGGTACATGCGGCTGAGCAGCTCGGACCGCGCCTGGCCGTCGCCGTGCTCGCCGGACAGGCTGCCGCCGTGGCTCACGACGAGGTCGGCGGCGTCCTGGAGGAACTCGCGGTAGCCGTGCGCGAGGTCGAAGTCGATGCGGACGTGGATGCAGCCCTCGCCGTAGTGGCCGTAGGTGATGCCGCGCCGTCCGTAGCGGGTCAGGAGCTGGTCGAACTCGCGCAGGTACGTGCCGAGGCGTTCCGGTGGCACGGCCGAGTCCTCCCAGCCCGACCAGGCCTCGCTGCCGTCGGCCATCCGGGTCGCGAGGCCCGCGCCGTCCTCGCGGATCCGCCACAGCGCCCGCTGGTGCGCCGGGTCGTGGATGATCATCGAGTTCCTGGTGAGCTTGGCGATCCGTTCGGGGTGGTCCTCGACCTCGACGAACAGCCAGCTGCGGCCTTCCGGCAGGTCGGGGCGGGTCTTGACGCTGTGGACGAGTGACTCGTTCAGGCCCTCGATCGCGAGGGCGTCCTCGATCTGGGTGACCTGGTCGGCGGCCTCGTAGGTGTCCGCGAAGCCGAGCACGACGAGGATCCGGCGTTCCGGCCGCCGCACGAGCTTGAGCTCGGCGCCCAGCAGCACCACGCACGTGCCCTCGGTGCCGACGAGTTGTTGCGTGAGCGTCGGGGCGTCCAGCGCGTACCCGCTGACCCGGCGGCTGAGCTGCGGAAACCACTTGGCGTCGTGGGCCGGGAGCTGGAGCGGCGGCGGGTTCTTCGTGTCGAACGTGCGGCCGTCGGTGGTGAGGACGTGCAGGTTCTCGACGTTCTCGCTGGTCTTGCCCCACTTCACCGAGTGAGCGCCGCACGCGTTGTTGCCGATCATCCCGCCGATCGTGCACCGCGAGTGCGTGGACGGGTCGGGCCCGAACAGGTACTCGCCCGCTTGGGCGTTGATCTTGTCGAGCACCGCTCCCGGCTGGACGTGCGCGCGGTCGCCGGAGATCTCGAACGCGTTCAGGTACCGGCTGAAGTCGATCACCAGGCCGGTGCCGGTCGCGTTGCCCGCGATGGACGTTCCCGCGCCCCGGCTCGTGATCGGCACCGAGTGCTCCGCCGCGAGCCCCACAGCCGTGATCACCGCGTCCGTCGTGCGTGGACGGACGACGACGCGCGGCACGTGGCGGTAGTTGGAGGCGTCCGCCGAGTACAGGGCCCGGCTCGCCGGGTCGTCCAGGACGTCGCCGTCCACCTGGCGCCGGAGTTGATCGAGGAAGGCCCGCATCACCCGATCATGCCCCGCCCGGTGTGACATGTCCCCGCCGATGCCGGTCTACCTGCCGGTAGCCGATAACCTCACCCGGTCAACCAGCAGCGATTCTCAGGAGAGCTAGTGAGTCGGTCCGTTCTGGTCACCGGAGGCAACCGCGGCATCGGCCTCGCCATCGCGCAGGCGTTCGCGGCGCAGGGCGACAAGGTCGCGGTGACGCACCGCGGGTCCGGCGCTCCCGAAGGTCTGCTCGGCGTGAAGTGCGACGTGACGAACTCTCAGGAGATCGACGCCGCGTTCACCGAGGTCGAAGCCGCGCACGGTCCCGTCGAGGTGCTCGTGTGCAACGCGGGCATGACGCAGGACACGCTGCTGCTGCGCATGAGCGAGGAGCAGTTCACGTCCGTCGTGGACGCGAACCTCACCGGTGCGTTCCGCTTCGCCCAGCGCGCCTCCCGCGGCATGCTGCGCAAGAAGTTCGGCCGCATCGTCTTCATCTCGTCCGTCGTCGGCCTCACCGGCGGCCCCGGCCAGGTGAACTACGCGGCGTCCAAGTCCGGCATGATCGGCATGGCGCGCTCGATCGCGCTGGAGCTGGGTTCGCGCAACATCACCGCGAACGTCATCACCCCCGGCTTCATCACCACCGACATGACGGCCGAGCTGCCCGAGGCCGTGCGCGACGCCGCGCTGAAGCAGATCCCCGCCGCTCGTTACGGCGCGGCCGAGGAGATCGCGCGCGCCGTCACGTTCCTCGCGGCGAACGAGGCGGGCTACATCAACGGCGCCGTGCTGCCGGTCGACGGCGGCCTCGGCATGGGCCACTGACGGTTTTTCTTCCAGAACTGCGAAAGGGTTGGATCAAGTGACCGGACTGCTCGAAGGCAAGCGACTGCTGATCACCGGTGTCATCACCGACGCGTCGATCGCCTTCCACGTCGCACGCGTCGCCCAGGAGCAGGGCGCCGAGGTCGTGCTGACCGGGTTCGGCCGGATGAGCCTCGTGCAGCGCATCGCCCAGCGCCTGCCCAAGCCCGCGCCCGTCGTCGAGCTCGACGTGCAGAACCAGGAGCACCTCGACACCCTCGCCGACCGCGTGCGCGAGCACGTCGACGGCCTCGACGGCGTCGTGCACGCCATCGGCTTCGCCCCGCAGAGCTGCCTCGGCGCGCCGTTCATGGACGCGCCGTGGGAGGACGTCTCGGTCGCGATGCACGTCTCCGCGTACTCGTACAAGGCGCTCGTGCAGGCCACCCGCCCGTTGCTGACGCGCGGCTCGTCCGTCGTGGGCCTCGACTTCGACGCCCGCCAGGCGTGGCCCGCCTACAACTGGATGGGCGCGGCGAAGGCGGCGTTCGAGTCGATCAACCGCTACATGGCACGCGACCTCGGCCCGGACGGCATCCGCGTGAACCTCATCTCCGCCGGCCCGGTCCGCACCATGGCCGCGAAGTCCATCCCGGGCTTCGTCGAGCTGGAGAAGATGTGGGGCGAGAAGGCGCCGCTCGGCTGGGACGTCGACGACGCCGAGCCCGTCGCGAAGTCCGTGTGCGGCCTGCTGTCCGACTTCTTCCCCGCCACCACGGGCTCGATGGTGTTCGTCGACGGCGGCGTGCACTTCCTCGGTCTCTGACGTCACACGCGTTCGTCATGTGAGGGGATCGGGCGTCTGATTGGATGGAGCGGTGAGTTTCGATGCGCTGCTCTGGCTGTCGTTCGGCGGCCCAGAAGGTCCAGAAGACGTCCGTCCCTTCCTGGAGAACGTGGTGCGCGGACGCGGCGTACCGCCGGAGCGGCTGGACGAGGTCGAGGCCCACTACCAGCACTTCGGCGGCGTCTCGCCGATCAACCGCCTGAACCTCGAAGCCATCGAGGCCGTCCGCGCCACCGGGTTCGACCTGCCGATCTACTTCGGCAACCGCAACTGGCACCCCATGGTCGAGGACGTCGTCGCCCAGATGAAGGCCGACGGCATCCGCCGCGCCCTCGTGTTCCCGACCAGCGCCTACGGCGGCTACTCCGCCTGCCGCCAGTACGACGAGGACATCGCCCGCGCGCTGCAGGCCGTCCCGGACGGCCCGGAACTGGTGAAGCTGCGCCACTTCTTCGACCACCCGCTCTTCATCTCCTCCTTCGCCGATGCGATCCGTTCGGCCGCATCTGCTGTGAACGGCGCCTATCGGCTCGTGTTCACCGCGCACTCGGTGCCGGTGTCCGCCGACAAGGCAGCCGGCCCGCCCGCCGAAGGCGGCTACCGCTACTCGCGCCAGATCGTCGAAGCCTCCCGCCTGGTGGCCGCGGAACTGGGCATCACCGAGTACGACGTGGTGTGGCAGTCCCGTTCCGGGCCGCCGCAGATCCCGTGGCTCGAGCCGGACATCGTCGACCACATCGACGCCTTGCACGCCAAGGGGGTCACCGGGGTCGTGGTGTGCCCGATCGGCTTCGTGTCCGACCACCTCGAGGTGGTGTGGGACCTCGACACCGAGGCACGTGACCGGGCGTTGGAGCTCGGCATGGAGTTCGCCCGCGCCGCCACGCCCAACGCGGATCCGCGGTTCGCCGAGCTCGTCACCGAACTGGTCGCGGAGCACACTTCCGGTGCGCCGGTGCGGAAGCTGTCGTCGTTCGTGGCGGCGGGGTGCACGGTGAACGGAGCGCCTTGCGCGCCGTTGTGCTGCGAGCCGGCCAAGAGGCCGGCCCGCACCTCCTGACCGTCAGGCTCCCTCGGACGCGGGCATGATGCGCACCCTGCCCTCGTCCGCGACCAGCAGCGCCAACGCACAGGTGGCGGTCGCCGTCAGTGCCGTCACGTGGTCGGCGCAGTCGGTCCACGCCGACGTCGTCCTGTCCTCGAGGTAGTACGCCGTGATCGAGGGCAACCGCGGTGAGATCGAGCGCATGTCGTAGGCGTGTTCCTCGTTGATGAGCAGACGGGCCCGCGAGCAGGCACCGAGCGGGTCGAGCAGTTCGTAGCTCGGCCGGATGCCGCGGAGGTCGAGGTCCAGCACGCCGGACGCCGGTTTCTCCTTGCGGAGGAACCGGCACTCCTCGTCGGAGATGCCGTCCTTCAGCTCGTCCTTCGTCATCACCGGCTCCTGCGCGTGGTTGACGCTGAGGAGCGCGCCCGCGTACTTCTCGGCGATGTTCGGCAGTTCGTGGTCCCGCAGGCCGATCACGTCCCAGTTCCCCGCCACGTGCGACTGGGTTCCGTCGAGGAGGATCGCCGCGCCCTTGGCGGTGGGGCCTCCGGTGTGCCCGGCGAGGCTCGCGACCAGCTCCCGGTAGTCCTCCGTCGCCTCGTACGGCGTGTTGGTGTGGACGAAATCCACGACCAGCGGCTTCTCGTGCACTTCCTGTGCGGCGGCGATTCCTTCCAGGACCTCCTCCCACCGCTGCCCGCCGCCGTGGAGATCACCGACGACGACCAGGTGGTCGTGGCGGGTGTCGTCGTCCGCCGGCTGGTCGAGGGCGATCTTGCCGAGCAGGTCGCCACCAGTCAGCAGTCGCCAGTCCTTCCTGTCGACGTGCGCGAAGCAACCGCTGGTGTGGTTGAGGCTCACCCGCGCCATGTGATCGTCCACTTCGGACCACGGGGTGGCGGGGCAGTCGTCGGGTCTGGCCGCCCACGTCACCGCGGTGACGGTCGTCAGCGTCACCGCGACGGCCGCCACGAGTGCGGCCTTGCGCGGCGCCTGCCGCACGGGCGCAGTCCGGCCAGCTGTCATCACCAGACGTTCCTGGAGCCGGACGTGCCAGAACTGGTAGCCGTTGCCTGCGACGCGCAGCAGTCCGCTTTCCCTGGCGGCGGCCAGGAACCGCATCAACCGCCACGGCAACCGGCCCGCCAGTGCGAGCGCGGCCCGTGCCACGAGGAAACGCGTCCACGCGCGAGTGACGAGCACCGCCGCCGCGAACAGCAGCAGGACCAGCACGCTGTAGACGACCAGCGCTGGCCGGTCCTGCTCGCCCACGGGCCACGGGACGTGCGTCTGCAACGCCGGCAGGTCAAGGTGCTCGATCACCAGGCGATCGCGCGCCTCGAACCGCGTGGCGAGATGACCACCGATCGCGGCGGCCCACGTGCAGGTGACGACGGTGAGCATCCCGACGAGGACGCCCGTCACCGCCGCCGAGGAGAGTGCCGACCTCCGGTCCTGGGCCAGCAGCTCCTCGGGACCCGCACCGCGGACGCGTTCGGTCCTCGCCGCGAGCACCTCGTGCAACCCAACGCCCAGCGCGGTGATCAGGGACAGCGCGAGCAGTGCGCTGGTGTTCGCCGCCACCTCGCTCGTTCCCATCCCGTCGATGCTCAGCAGCACCATCGGGACGCCGGGAACCAGCACCAGCGCGGCACCGGTGAGCGTGCCCCTGCCGAAACCGCGCACGCCCGGGACCGCGGCGACCGCGGCGGGAGCCCGGCTGCCCGCCGTGAGCCACACCGTTGTGATCACGATCGTGAAGACGGCCGCGACAGGTGTGGCACCGACCATGGCGCTCGCCGGGAGGAACACGGCCGCGAGCACGAACGCGACGGCACCCGCCAGCACGCCGACCACGGGCGCGATCCACGGCGACAGGGTGCGTTCCGCGAGCTGCCACCAGCGGAAGTCGCGGTCGCCGTGGCGGTGCAGCAGACCGGCGAGGTGCGTGAGCCAACGGCGGTGCTTCTCGTCCGGGTAGAGCGCGGTGACCATGAGGTCGACGAGGTGGTCCTCGACGGCGTGCCGGTTCCCGAACCTGGTGGTGTCGAGGAGTTCGTCCGGTGAGCGCGTCTGGTAGGCCGCGGTGAAGACCGAGAGCATCAGCGGTGTGCTCAGGGCGGCGGCGACGGGACTGTCCGGCCGGGTCTTCACGTGGTTCGCGACGGACGGCCACTTCTGGAGGTGGCGGACGGCGTTGGCGGTGCTCACCGGGGTGATGCGGACGACGGGGACGGGCAGCAGGACAGGGGCGCCACCGGCGATCAGGTCCTCGTACTCCGTGATGCGGCAGGTCAGCACCAACGGGCGTTCGTCCCCGAGGACGTCGTTGAGGCGGTTCATCGCGCGGCGGCGGGCATGGTCGGGGAGCTCGTCGAGACCGTCGAGCACGGGCACGAGGAGCTGGTTGATCAGGAGCGAGCGCACGGCCTTGCTGCGGCCGTTGTAGTAGGTGGTGGCCAACGTGCGGACGAGCCAGTCGTCGAGGCTGTCGGCGACCGGGTCCCACGAGGACAGCGAGAGGAACACCGGAACCGGGTCACCGTCGGCGCGGCGGCGCAGCAGGCCCACGGTCAGCAGGATGCCGAGGAACGTCTTGCCGGCACCGGGTTCGCCGATCACCACCAGGCGGCGGGACGGGATCTTGCTGAAGTCGTCGGCCAGACCGCCGGCCGCGGCGCTGAGGCTGCTCTTGAGGCAGCCACTGGAACGCACGCGCGTCTGGCCCGCGCCGACGCCGGTCCAGCCGAGCGGGATCAGGGTGCGCGAGCCGAACCGCTCGCGCCGGTGCTCGACCTCCGGTGCCCACTGCTCCAGGAGGCCGGCGGCCAGGGTGTCGGCCTCCTCGCCCGCCGGTCTGGGGCGTTGCTCGCGGGAGAGGTAGACGACGATGCCGGTGAACGCCGTGCCGATCGCCACCAGGGCGGCCGCGATGCTGCTGTAGGCGTCACTGTCGTCGAGCGGGACCTGGGTGAGTACGAACAGGATGACGGCGACCACGGCGAAGCCCGCCGTGATCACCCAGGTGCGTGGTGCCACGGCGGCAGCTTTTCAGCGGCGGCGGGTCAGCCGAAGATGTTTGGCTGCGGATGACCCGACCGTGTGAACCTGCTCAGTGCCTGCCGGCGCCGCTGTCGGCCAGGACGCGGACTGCCTCGTCGACCGCTGCGCAGCGGGCTCGGCGCACGGCCAGGGAGACCGGGCGGAGGGCCTCGGTGCGGGCCGTCATGGCGGACGCCGAGAGGGCGCCTCCTGGGGCGTCGGAGCTCGCCACCTTCACGATGGCGTCGACCTCGGCGGCTCGTTGGAGGACGCGCAGGGCCCTGGGGGGCATGGCGTCCGGCCAGGGGATTTTCGAGTTCTCGGTGGCCAGGTCGGCGATCTCCTGGCGCACGTTCGGGCGGTGCTTGGCCACGTCGAGGCTGGCCAGGGCCGCCGTCGCCTCGCGGAGGGCGGTGCCCAGGCCGTGCTCGGCCTCGCCGATCGGGATGTGCTCCAGGCCGTTGGACGACGGCAGGTCGAAGACGGTCCAGCGCATCACGCCGTCGGCCACGATCTTCGGGACCAGGCCGATGTGCACCGACGGGACGACCAGGGCCTCGCCGGAGCGCAGGGCGCACGTCGAGAGGGGGCCCTTGCCGCCCAGGCCTCGTACGTCGCCCGGGACCGGTAGGACCAGCCTGGCCGAAGTGGCGCCCGCGCGCCGCAGGGCGGCCAGCAGCAGGGCGGGGCCCACGGGGGCCTCGTCGGGACCGGGGAGGTCGAGCGCCGTGGCGGTGCCGTCGTCGTCGGCCACCACCTCGTGCTGCTCGGCCCACAGGTGCAGGGCGTCGAGGACGTCGTCGGAGGCGGCCAGACCGTGCAGCCATCCCGACGCCCACACGACCAGCGTGGCGCTCGCACAGGACACGCGACGAGATTACGTGGCCCCGGCCGGTCCGCCCCACCCGGTGTGCCCGATCCGAGACACCTACTTGGCTGGACCGATGTGGTTCTCGAGGAGCGTCCGGAACGACGTGACGTCCTCATCGGACGCGAAGGCCCGGTGCGGCACGGAAAGCGACGCCGCGCCGTCGTCCAGCGTCTCCAGCACGAAGCCCTGCCGGGTCTCGGTCCAGCCGGGGAGTTCCTGCCAGACGATCTCCTCGCGCACGGCGTTGCCCACCGCCATCCGGAACGACTGGTCGTCGGCGCTGCCCACGACGGTCCGGCTGATCATCTCGTCGGAGGTGAACCGCCACCACACCGCGACCGGCTCCATGAAGCCGATGACCAGCGCGCAGCCGAGGCCGAAGAGACCCACGACGAGCGCGTCCTCGAACCCGAAGAGCAGCACCAGGGAGAACACGCCGAGCACGAGGGCGAACCACGGCGCCCATCTGAACAACGGCACCATCGTGCGCAGGCTGGCTCGCCAGTCCGCGGGTGAAGGGGCCCATCTGAAATCAACGCTGTCACTCATGTCGCCCCGCATTCTGGCGCACGCGCCAGGCCCGTGCCTGGAGTTGCTCCACATCGACGGGGTCGGATTCGGTGCGTAGCGTCGTCTGCGTGACCCAGAACCTGGCCCGCACGGCGGGCGAACTGCGCGCCGCCGGGCACCTGCCGCGCGGCGTCAAGACCGAGATCAGGGAGAACCTCCTCGCGGCCCTGCGCGAAGGACGCAACCCGTGGCCCGGCATCGTCGGTTTCGACCGCACGGTGCTGCCGCAGCTCGAACGCGCGCTCCTGGCCGGCCACGACGTCGTCCTGCTCGGCGAACGAGGACAGGGCAAGACGCGGCTCCTGCGCAGCCTGGTGGCGTTGCTCGACGAGTGGACGCCCGTCATCGAAGGCTCCGAGCTGGGCGAACACCCGCTCGACCCGATCACGCCCGAGTCGAAGCGCCGTGCCCTCGAGCTCGGTGACGCCCTGCCGGTGGTGTGGCGGCACCGCGACGAGCGCTACGCCGAGAAGCTCGCGACGCCCGACACGTCCGTCGGTGACCTCGTCGGCGACGTCGACCCCGTCAAGGTCGCCGAAGGCCGTTCGCTCGGCGACCCCGAGACCATCCACTACGGCATGCTCCCGCGGGCCCACCGCGGCATCATCGCCATCAACGAGCTCCCCGACCTGGCCGAACGCATCCAGGTGTCGTTGCTCAACGTGATGGAGGAGCGCGACATCCAGGTCCGCGGCTACACGCTGCGGCTGCCGCTCGACGTGCTGCTCGTGGCCACCGCGAACCCCGAGGACTACACGAACCGCGGCCGCATCATCACGCCGCTCAAGGACCGCTTCGGCGCCGAGGTGCGCACGCACTACCCGTTGGAGATCGACGCCGAGGTCGACCTGGTCCGCCAGGAAGCCGACCTCGTCGCCGAGGTGGGCGACCACCTGCTGGAGATCATCGCCCGGTTCGTGCGGCACCTGCGCGAGTCGTCGTCGATCGACCAGCGCTCCGGCGTCTCCGCCCGGTTCGCCGTCGCGGCGGCGGAAACCGTCGCGGCCTCGGCGCTGCGCCGGTCCGCGCTGATCGGCGAGACGCCGGCCATCGCCCGCCCGGTCGACCTCGAGTCGGTGCCGGACGTGCTGCGCGGCAAGCTCGAGTTCGAGGCGGGCGAGGAGGGCCGCGAGGACGAGGTCCTCGTCCACCTGCTGCGCCGCTCGATCGCCGACACCGCCCGCGCCCGCCTGGCAGGCCTCAACCTGCGCGCGCTGGCCGAGGTCGTCTCCGACGGCCACCCGGTCGCGACCGGCGACCGCGTGCACGCCGGCGACCTGCTCGCGGCGTTGCCGGAGCTGCCGATCCTGCACGAGGTCGCGGCCCGCATGGGCGCGGGCCCCAAGGACCCGGTCGGCCGCATCGCCTCCGCCGTCGAACTCGCCCTGGAGTCGCTCTACCTGACCCGCCACCTGTCGAAGGACAACTCCTCCGACGACGACCGATCGGTGTACGGATGAGATACCGCTACGGACGCTGGGGCGGCGGCGCCGATCCGCTGGCGCCCCCGGTGGACCTCCGTGCGGCCGTGGACGAACTCGGCCGCGAGATCATGGAAGGCGCCTCGCCGCAGTCCGCCCTGCGCGAACTCCTGCGGCGCGGCGTCGACGGCACCCGCGGCCTCGACGACCTCACCTCACGCCTGTGGCAGCGCCGTGCGTCCATCCAGCGCCGGCACCGGCTCGACGGCACGCTCACCGAGGTCCGGCGGCTGCTGGACCAGGCCGTCGAAGCCGAACGCCGCACGCTGTTCCCCGACCCGTCCGACGACGCCCGCTTCCGCGAGGCGCAGCTGGACGCGCTGCCACCGGGCACGGCCGCGGCCGTGCAGGAGCTCTCCTCCTACGACTGGCGCTCCTCCGAGGCGCGCGAGGCGTACGACAAGATCCGCGAACTGCTCGGCCGCGAACTCCTGGACCAGCGCTTCCAGGGGATGAAGGACGCGCTGTCCAACGTGGACGCCAAGGACGTGGAGCGCATCCAGCGCATGCTCCGCGACCTCAACTCGTTGCTGGAGGCGCACGCCTCGGGCTCCCCGGACACGCCGCGCATGTTCGACGAGTTCATGCGCAAGCACGGCGAGTTCTTCCCGGAGAAGCCGCGCAACGTCGACGAGCTCATCGACGCCCTGGCGGCCCGTTCGGCCGCGGCCCAGCGCATGATGAACTCGATGACCGACGCCCAGCGCGCCGAGCTGTCCGCGTTGTCGCAGCAGGCCTTCGGCGGCATCGGCTCTCAACTGTCCACTCTGGACTCCCTTCTGCAGCAGCTCCGTCCTGGCGAGGACTGGACGTCCTCCGCCCGCTTCCGCGGCCAGGACCCGCTGGGTCTGGGCGAGGGTGCCCAGGCCATGGCGGACCTCGCCGAACTGGACGCCCTGGCCGAACAGCTCTCGCAGTCCTACCCGGGCGCGCGCCTGGAGGACATCGACCTGGAGGCGCTCGAACGCCAGCTCGGCGAGTCGGCGTCGGTCGACGCGCGCCGCCTGTCCGATCTGGAGAAGGCGCTCAAGTCGCAGAACATCGTGGAACGGGCCCCCGACGGCTCGCTGCGCCTGACGCCCAAGGCGTTGCGGCGCCTGGGCGAAACCGCGCTGCGCGGCGTCGTGGACCAGCTCCGCTCGTCGCAGGGGTCACGCGAGACCACCTCGGCCGGCGCGGCGGGCGAGCTGATCGGCTCGACCCGGCCGTGGCAGTTCGGCGACACCGAACCCTGGGACGTGCCGCGGTCGCTGCGCAACTCCGTGCTGCGCTCCGGGTCCATGTCCCTGGACGTGGTCGATCTGGAAGTAGCCGAGACCGAACACCGGTCCCGTGCGGCAGTGGCGTTGTGTGTGGACACCTCCTGGTCGATGGTGCAGGACGGCCGTTGGGTACCGATGAAGCGCACGGCCTTGGCGCTGCATCACCTCGTGCGCACGAGGTTCCGCACCGACGCCCTGCAACTCGTCACGTTCGGGCGCTACGCCGAGTCCGTGGACATCGGGCAGCTGACGGCGCTGGAAGGCGTGTGGGAGCAGGGCACGAACCTGCACCACGCGCTGCTCCTGGCCGGCCGGCACGTCCGCCGGCACCCCGACGCGCAGCCCGTCGTCCTCGTGGTGACGGACGGCGAACCGACCGCGCACCTCGAACCCGACGGTGACGCCGAGTTCAACTACCCGCCGCTGCCGAGGACGTTGAGCAAGACGCTGAACGAGGTCGACTCGCTCGCGCGCCTCGGGGCGACGATCTCGGTGTTCAAGCTGGGCGACGACCCGCGACTGGCCGCGTTCGTCGACATCGTGGCTCGGCGGGGTGGTGGCCGGGTGGTGGCGGCGGACGAGGAAGGTCTCGGGGCTGCCGTGGTCAGCGACTACCTGAAGTCCCGGCGTCGGCGGAGGTGAAGCGCTTCCTGCCGGCTGTTGTGCCGTCGGCCGCGCCTGGTAGGACGGTTGGTGGCACTTTGGTGCGCGCGAGTCGGGCTGCCGGGTCGGGACGGAGGAGTTGGCATCGCGGTGGTCGGTGACTTCCCGAGATCGCGGCGGCGGTGAAGCGCTTTCTGCTGGCCGTGGTGTTGAGCGGTGTGCCGTCGACCGTGCACGCGGTGCTGACGGGCGACGACCTGGCGCGCGCCACTCGGGCTGCCGGGTCGTTGGTCGGCGGTGGGGCTCGTGCGGGCATCGTGGTGCACCTCGCTGTGTCGGCGTTCTGGGTGGTGGTGCTGAGGCGGCTCCGCGTGCGGGGAACCGTGGGTGGGGTGGTGGCCGGGCTGGCCATCGCCCTGCTCGATCTGGAGGTCGTCGGGCGGCACAACGCTCAGATCCGGGCGTTGCCACGGGTTGCGCAGTGGCTCGACCACGTGGCGTTCGGTGTCCTCGTGGTGGCGAGGACGCCTGGGTCAGTTCAGGAACAGGGCCGCCAGGCGCGGTAAGCGTGCGGCCAGTTCGGCGCTGTCGTCGAAGTCGAAGTCCCAGTCCGGGTCCAGCTCCGGGTAGCGGATGCGGAAGGCGTCCTGGGGCAACTGCATGCCCGTCGCCTTGATGTGGGCGTCCCAGGCGATGGAGAGGGCAGCCTCGCACTCGAACTCCATGCCCGACTCCGCTGCCGCGATCACGTCGGGCAGGCCGGCCAGCGAGTCCGGGGACGCGCGGACCGCGTCGTAGGTTTCTTTGCCCTGGGTGAGGAGCCAGCCGCGGAAATAGTCGAAGCCGTCGTCGGAGCAGCCGCCGTTGATCAGGTAGGCCGCCGCCCACAATGGATTGGTGTAGGAGCTGACCAGGACGTCCCACAGGACCTGTTGAGTGGCAACGATCTCCGCCGGCGAGCGGGTGGAAAGCCGGGCCGCTGCCTCGGCGGCGACGGCCTCGCCGTCGGACGGGTCGGGGACGGTGGACCGGGCGTCGGCGATGAGGGTCCAGAGGGCGGTTTCGTTCACAGGTCGAGCTTGGCAGAGGGGTCTGACAATTTTTGAAGACTGACGAACCGGCGCTGACGTTCTAGGTTGGAAGCATGATCAGGACTTTGTTTCGCTCGCTCGAGGCCGTGCACGGAATGATCTACTTCGTCCCCGAGGCGGAGACGCGGTACGCCGGTGTCGGACTCGACCGGCCCGGTGGGTACTTCGCGTCGCGGGCGGCGGCGCTCGGGGCGGTCGGGGCCGAGGTCGTGATCGCCACGTTCTACAACTTCAACCCGGCGATCGTGCGGGCGCGCATCCCTCAGGCCTGGGAGAAGGTGTCGCCGCAGCGGATGCTCGAGCTGCGCTGGGAAGCCGCGGACGAGGCGCTCGCCAAGGTGCTGCCGGACGACCTCAAGGAGATCAACGAGCTCGCGCGGCGGGCGGCCGAGCGGGCCACCGAGATGCTGCACGGGCGTCCGTTGTTCGCCGCGCACGCCGCCCTGGAGTGGCCGGAGGAGCCGCGGCTGCAACTGTTCCACGCCCAGACGTTGCTGCGCGAGTTCCGCGGTGACGGGCACCTCGCGGCGTTGCTGCGGCACAACATCACCGGCATCGAGGCGCTGGTGCTGCACGTGGCGACCGGCGACTACCCGGCCGACGTGCTGCGCAAGACCCGCGCGTGGTCGCAGGAGCAGTGGGACGCGACGGTCCAGGACCTGCAGAACCGCGGCCTCGTCGGCGAGGACCAGCTCCTCACCGAGCAGGGGCGTGAGCTCCGCCAGGGCATCGAGGACGACACGGACCGCATGGCCGCGCCCGCCTACGACGTGCTGTCCGAGGAGGAGAAGCAGCGGTTCGTCGAACTGGCCGCACCGCTCAGCAAGGCCGTGCTGGAGGCCGGCATGGTGCCCGGACGGCGCTAGTCGGTGTCCCGGTCCGTCGACGCGAGCGCCTTCTCGGTGACCTCGTCCTTGCCCGCCCTGTGCTTGCCGGGATGGGTCAACGAGAAGTGCGCCTCGTCGCGCATCCGCTCCACCATGTGCGGGTAGTGCAGCTCGAACGCCGGCCGCTCGGACCGGATGCGCGGCAGCTCCTTGAAGTTGTGCCTCGGCGGCGGTGACGTCGTCGCCCACTCCAGCGAGTTGCCGAAGCCCCACGGGTCGTCCTGCGGTGCCGGGTCGCCGTAGCGGTACGAGCGGAAGACGTTCCACACGAACGGGAGCAAGGACAGGCCCAGCACGAACGAGCTGATGGTCGAGATCATGTTCAACGTCGTGAAGCCGTCCGACGGCAGGTAGTCGGCGTACCGGCGTGGCATGCCCTCGTTGCCCAGCCAGTGCTGCACCAGGAACGTGCCGTGGAACCCGAGGAACGTCGTCCAGAAGTGCAGCTTGCCCAGCGGCTCGTTGAGCATCCGCCCGGTCATCTTCGGGAACCAGAAGTAGATGCCCGCGTACGTGGCGAACACGATCGTGCCGAACAGCACGTAGTGGAAGTGCGCCACCACGAAGTACGTGTCGGACACGTGGAAGTCGACGGCCGGCGACGCCAGCAGGATGCCCGTCAGGCCACCGAAGAGGAACGTCACCAGGAAGCCGATGGAGAACAGCATCGGCGACTCGAACGTCACCTGCCCCTTCCACATCGTGCCGATCCAGTTGAAGAACTTGATGCCCGTCGGCACGGCGATGAGGAACGTCATCAGCGCGAAGAACGGCAGCAGCACCGCACCCGTCGCGTACATGTGGTGCGCCCACACGGCCACGGACAGCATCGCGATGGCCAAGGTGGCGAACACCAGGCCCTTGTAGCCGAACAACGGCTTGCGGCTGAACACGGGGAAGATCTCCGTCACGATCCCGAAGAACGGCAACGCGACGATGTACACCTCGGGATGGCCGAAGAACCAGAACAGGTGCTGCCACAGGATCACGCCGCCGTTGGCCGGGTCGAACACGTGCGCCCCGAGGTGCCGGTCGGCGGCGAGCCCCATCAGCGCGGCGGTGAGGATCGGGAACGCCAGCAGGATCAGGACCGACGTCACGAGGATGTTCCAGGTGAAGATCGGCATCCGGAACATCGTCATGCCCGGTGCCCGCAGGCAGATCACCGTCGTGGTCATGTTGACCGCGCCGAGGATGGTGCCGAGACCGGACACCGCCAGACCCATGATCCACAGGTCGGCGCCCACGCCCGGCGAGTGCACCGCGGACGACAGCGGCGTGTAGGCGAACCAGCCGAAGTCCGCCGCGCCGCCCGGCGTGACGAACCCGGCGACCACGATGATGCCACCGAACAGGTACAGCCAGTACGAGAAGGCGTTCAGGCGCGGGAACGCGACGTCCGGCGAGCCGATCTGCAACGGCAGGATGAAGTTCGCGAACCCGAACAGGATCGGCGTCGCGTACAGCAGCAGCATGATCGTGCCGTGCATGGTGAACAGCTGGTTGTACTGCTCGTTCGACAGGAACTGCAGCCCCGGCCGCGCCAGTTCGCCGCGCATCAGCAGCGCCATCACGCCGCCGATCATGAAGAACGCGAACGACGTGGTCAGGTACATGATCCCGATCTGCTTGGGATCCGTGGTCTTGAACAGCTGGAGGAAGTACGAGCCCTTCGGCCGTGCGCGCGCCGCCCCCGGATGGGGCACTACGGGCGTTGGCTTGATCGTGGTCATCGCGCCTCCTCCGTGCCAGACGTGAATCGTCCTCCGGGTCAGACTCAGGGGCAATCCACGACGAGCGCCGCGGCGGTCACCGGGACCACCGGAGCACCCACCGCGATACCGCTGACCTGCACGTAGTAAGCGCCGGGGGCCAATTCGTCAAATTTGACCGACATCTTCTCGGAGATCGCCGGGGCGCGCGATTCGACCTGTTTGCCGTTCTCGTCGAGCAACGCCACCTTCACCGCCCGCGGGGTCGTGTGCTTCAGCTCGACCGTGACCTCGAGGCCCTCCCCGACGAGTGCC
Source organism: Lentzea sp. NBRC 102530 (assembly GCF_030269365.1). GTDB lineage: Bacteria > Actinomycetota > Actinomycetes > Mycobacteriales > Pseudonocardiaceae > Lentzea. The sequence continues at coordinate 228,828 of NZ_BSTF01000010.1, read as the reverse complement.
AGATCGGGCACGCTGACCTGCGGTTCCGTGTTGATCACAGTGCGCGGGACGATGGCCTTCGAGGTCAGGAACGATTCCACGGCGTCGAGCACAGCGGCGTTGTCCTGCAACGACGTGTGCTGCTCCGTCACACGGTGGAGCGTGTTCGACGACAACGCCAAACCACGCCGTGCGGCTCCCACGGCGGGCACGGTCGCATCGCCGTAAAGATCGTCGCCTTCATATGTCCGATAACAGGTGACTTTGCCGTCGGCAATTCGAGCCGTGGTCGCCGTCGGCTGTTTACCGCCGATGATCGCGTACGTCTGATCGGCGAACGAGTCGGTCAACGCGCCGTGGAACGCCATCGCGTCCGTGACCATCTTCGTGTCGAGCTCGGGCAACGACACCTCCGTGGTCTTGAGCAGGCCGTTCGGCGACTCGATGCACGCGTACTCGGGCAGCAGCTGGTGCAGCGACGGCATCGACCGCGCGAACTCCGTGAGGTCGACCGCCAACGGCCCGAGCCCCTTGCGCACGCCGTTGACCAGCTGGTCCAGCGCGGCGGCCGCACCGCGGTACGGCGTGCCCATCGTGATCAGCTTCGCCGTCCGCTCGGCCATCCCGCACTGCTCGATGCACCACCGTGCGACCAGCCCACCCATCGAGTGGCACACGAAGCTGACTTTGGCGTTCGGGCCGATGCGGTCCAACGCCTCGTCGACGCGCCGAGCGAGCAACGCGCCGTTGTAGCGGTTCGACAGGCGCCAGTCGTAGGCGAACAGCAGCAGGTTGCCCTTCTCGACCGTGTAGCCGAGTGAGTTCATCCGGCGCGTGACGCGGTCATAGCCCTTCAACGGCGTCCAGATGCCCGGGATGACGTGCAGGTCCGCCATCAGCCCCACCGGTTCGACGCCGTCGCCGGGGTGCTCGTCGCCGATGCCGTCCGGCAGCTTCAGCTGCTTCAGGCTGCGGCCGAGCGTGAGCACCGCGCGCAACGCGGCCTTGCCGGACACCTCCCAGACCATGCCGTCGGAGTTGCGCAGGGTGCTGCCGAGAATGCCGGGCAGGACGACGACGAGATCGCTCATCTAGGACTCCTCGGCGAGCTTGCGGATGAGGGAGAGCAGCGCGAGGTTCGCGGGCACGAGGTAGGTCAGCTCGCGGATCCACGTCAGGCGCTGGCTCGGGGCGGGCAACGCCAGGCGCTCGTCACCGGCACGAGCGCGCGCGACCGCTTTGTACAGCGCTGCCAACGCGTGTGGTTCCAACGCCGTGACGGCCTGTGTCAGCGCCTGAGGGGAGGCGTGTGCTGCGAGGGAGCGCAGGATGTCCGTAACGCGTGTGGGGTCCTCCACGGCGTCCAGCACGAGATCGAGCACGTCGCCGTCCTCGTCGGCCAGCAGCAGCATCGCGTGCACGGGCCTGTTGTCGCGGACGTTCTTCAGCACTTCCTTGTCCAGCAACTCCTCCCGGCGCGTCGCGAGCAGCTCGCGGCGGCGGGCGGGGCCGGCGTCGACGAACTCGTCCGCGAGGCTGGCGAGCAGCCACGGCCGGTAGGCGAGCGCGACTCCCTGCTGTTGCGCGGTCGTCCGGCGGGACTGGATGACCTGCGCTTCGATCAGGCTCGTGCCGTACAGCGCCTCCGTGACGGCGACATCCGCTTCGGTCGACAACAACTCGGGGTGTGCGAGCAGAATCGCCCGTTCCTCGACATAGGACCGTGCGAACACCCATGACCGTGCGGTCTTGAGGAGCGTGCGATCGACCGTCAACCAGTCCGGGGTGCTGTCCCACGGCCACGGCCCGGAGTCGTAGTGGCGGCGCGCGATGTCATGGACGTCGTGGGTCGCCTGCCGTGACTGGCCGACGTGGGTGAGGGCCTGGCACAGCCACTTCGCCGCGGCCGGGTCACCGGCTCTGGTCGCGGCCGCCCGCAACATCAGCAACGTGGCGAGGTATGGGCCGTTGAACCGGGCGGTGACCTTCTCCCAGGCCTCGTCGACGATCTCCGGTTGCCCGAGACCCGCGCAGACGGTGTCGAGCGTGAACAACGCGGCCGCGAGCGTCGACAGCCGGTCGGTGTTCTCGGGCAGGAGGCAGACCTCGATGGTCCGCAGACCCGTCGCGAGGGCTTCCCTCGGCTTGTCCGCGTCCCGCTGGCGGCGCATCAGGTTGTGCAGCGCCTGGCCGTGCACGGGAAGTCCCTCGGCGAGGTCTGCTGCTTGACGCGCGGTGTTCAGTGCCGCGTCGGTGCGGTCGACCATGCTGTACGCGACGCTCAGGCTCAGCGCGGCGTCCGCGAGCTGGGGGCGGAACGCGGCGTGCCGGCCGAGCGTGCCGCTGATCTCCGCGGCCTGCCGGGTCGTGGCGTCGGCCTCGGACAGCCTGCCGAGCGCCAGGTGGTCGCGGCTCAGTTCGACGAGCGCGCTGACCAGGTCCGCGAGGAACACCGGGTTCGTCTGGGCGAGCTCGTAGTACAGCTCCACGGCCTGCTTCGAGCGTTGCATGGCCTCGTAGCGCAGGCCCGAGTCACTGCACCTGGCCGCGAGGCACGTCATCGCGCGCGCGTGCGGCGCACCGGTGTCCACGGCCGCAACGGCGTCACGTGCCGTGGACAACGCTTCTCGCCTACGGCCCAGCATCGCGTAGACCTCGCTCAGGTCCACCAACGCGCCGCTGAGGTGTGCCGCGTACGTCGGGTTCTCGCCACCGTGCGCCGTCGTCTTCGCGATGCGTTGTGCCAACCGTTTGTGCGTGAGGCTTTCCGCCGTCGTCGGTGTCGACGCCACCAGCTCGCGGTACCGCACGGCTGCCTCTTCGGCTGGTGCCACGGCCTGCTGCAGCCTGCCCGCCTCCCGGAACCTCCTGCCGAGCTTGTTCAGCACGAAAGCCAGGTCCGCCAGGTACATCCGCACCGTCGGGACGAGCGCGCGGAAGTGTTCGGCGGCTTCCTCCAGCGGTGCGATGGCCTCCTCGCCGCGGCCCCAGTGCATCAGCTCGTTCGCCGCCGTCGTGGTCGCCAGTGCGATGTCCGGCAACAACATCCGGTTCATCCGCGCCAGCGCCCGCAGCCCGTCCAACGCCCGCGTGCCGGCGTGCCCGCAGTGCCGCCACGCGTACTTCCACAGGTAGCCCGGCACGTTCGGCGGCACGCCCGCCTCCATGCGCTGCCGGTACAGCCCGATCAACGCGCACGCGACCTGGTCCGCGCCCGGTGCGAACACCACCTCCCGGCTCGGTGCGAACTGCGGCCTCAGGTGGTCCGCGAACGTCTGGTGCGTGAGCTTGAAAACCGCCGTGCCTTCCTCACCGTCCTGCACGACGTGACGGCCCAGTTCGGTCAGCACGGCAGTGATGTCGTCACGGCTGAACTCCTTGCCGGACAACGCCTGCGCCACGGCCATCCACTCGGCCTCGGGGAACCCCGCGCCGTAGCTCCACGTCAGTGCCGTGAGCAACGCACGCGCCGATGGCACCTTCGCCAGCTCACGGTCGAACGCCGCGTCCAGCGACAGCTTCAGGTCGGCACCACCGTCGGCCAGCACCTGGTCGGTGATCATCCACGCGGTCAGGAACGGCAGCTTCGCCAACTCGTCCACGGTGGACCGCGGCGCGCCCGGCCCCAGCCGTGCCACGACGTACTCGCGCACGTCCGTCTCGTTGTCGGCCTGGTCGAGGTCGAGCACCTCGGCCGGCGCCAGTTCGGTGAGCAGGGGAGCACCACCCGCGACCCGGTGCGCCTGCCGCGTCGACACGATCACGACGGCGTAGCCCGCGAGCTTGGTGAGCAACGAGGTGGCGATCGAGAACGACTCGCCGCGCGCCTCGTCCAGACCATCCACCACCAGCACGGGTGGCGCGGTCAACGCGCTGACGACGCCGACCAGCTCGGCGGCACCCCGGCGCGGCCCGTCGGGTGCGGCGATCAGTCCGGCCGCGACGAGCTGGCGGCTGAGCAGGTCGGCCACGCGGTCGGCGTCCATGGCGCGGGCGTGCACGGCCGCGTCGACCGAGTCGGGCCCCGGATCGGCGTGCCGGAACGACGGCCCCGCGCTCAGCAGCAGGTCGCGTTCGGCGGGGTTGGAGAGGCTGACCACCCGTCCGACCAGGGCGGACTTGCCCGTGCCCGGCGACCCCGTCACCACCCGCAGCCCGGGCACCCCGGACCTCACCCAGTTCACGACCTGGTCGACCTGCGCGGTCCGGCCCGCGAACCACGACCTGTTGTCCTGCGAGTCACCGCCGCGCGCCGCGAGCAGCAGGTGCTTCACGACCGTGTTCGCGGCATAGAGCGGATTGGGCAACATCGGCTGTGCGGACCCGTACTGCATGAAGCGAGGCCGTTGGATGTCGCTGTCCCACGCGTTCAGCAACGCCGTGCCGACCGCACCACCATCCACCAACGCAATGCGGTCGCTCCACCGCCGTGCGTCCTCCACGGCCGTGGGACCGGCACGCAGCAGCTTGCGGAGTTTCCCGCCGAACAGCCCGTCCCGTGCCGTTTCGATGCCCGAGCACGACACCAGGACGCCCGCCCAGTGCACCTGACCCTGCAAGAGGTTGTCCTGGACGGACGCGATCGACCCCATGACCTGGTCCAGCTGGGCGCCGGCGTAGCAGGCGTCGATGACGACGAGGACCTGGTGAGCTCCCGATCGCGCACACCACGCCGCGAACTCGGACAGCCCGATGCCGTCGCCGTCGCCGCTGTTGTCCTTCGCGAGCAGCATGAGGCTCTTGTCCTCCGGGATCGCGTGCCCGCTCCACAGAGCGACCAGAGCGCCGCCGTCCTGCGATCCTTTGAGGCCCTTCATGAACGTGCGGACCTCGAACTCGGCCGGGTCCGCCAGGGGCTCGCCGTCGTAGCCCTTGAGGAGGGCGTGCAGTTCCCGCACGTCGCTGACGGCGTGCTGCAGCGGCTGCAGCGCCTCGTAGGAGCTGACGCCGATGCCGACGAACCTGCCTCTGACCCTCTCCTGCATGCCTCACTACCCCCTGTCCACACGTCGCCCGCCGGAGTGCGGCGTTACGGCGGGTAACTCACATGGAGGAACGCGGGGGAGAGGTGCCGTCCGCCCGCGCCGGCACGGGCGGGGCGGGCGGACAGCGCCTCGGTCACGCCTGGTCCGGATCCTTGACCGGCTCGAGCCGCGGTGCGGGCAGGTCCGGGGCCGGGCCGGGTGGCGCCGCCGGTGGCTCCGGGTGCCGGGGGAGTTCGAGGTTCGTGTTCTTCTCCAGGAACCTCAGCAGCTCCACCGGGAACGGCAGCACCAGCGTCGAGTTCTTCTCCGCCGCCACCTCCACGATGGTCTGCAGGAGCCGCAGCTGCAGCGCGCCCGGCGTCTCCTCCATCGTGCCCGCGGCCTCGGAGAGCTTCTTGGACGCCTGGAGCTCGCCGTCGGCGGTGATGATGCGCGCGCGGCGTTCACGTTCCGCTTCGGCCTGGCGGGACATCGAGCGCTTCATGCTCTCCGGCAAGGCGACGTCCTTGATCTCCACCCGGTCGATGTCGATGCCCCACGCCAGCGCCGGGGTGTCGATCATCAGTTCCAGGCCGTGGTTCAGGTTCTCGCGGTTGGACAGCAGGTCGTCGAGCTCGCTCTTGCCGATGATCGAACGCAGCGACGTCTGCGCCACCTGGAGCATGGCGAAGCGGTAGTCCTCCACGTTGATGACGGCCTTCGTCGGGTCCTGCACCTTGAAGTACACGACGGCGTCCACGCGCACCGTCACGTTGTCCCGGGTGATGCCGTCCTGCGCGGGGACGGGCAGGGTCACGATCTGCATGTTGACCTTGCGGAGCTGGTCCACCCCGGGCACCAGCATGGTGAGGCCCGGCCCCCGGACGGCTTCCTGCAGCTTGCCGAACCGGAAGACCAGGCCCTGCTCGAACTGCTTGATCACGCGTGCGCTCATGGCGAGGCCGAGGGCGCCGAACGCCGCCAGTCCACCGAGGATTTCCACGATCATGAGACCCGCCCTTCGACCGGCGAATGCCCTGATCTCCGACGGTACGCCTGGGGTCCGACAATTTTCAGCAGCGCAGGACGGGCACCGCCCAGTCGGCGTGGTCGTGGGCGTTGCCGTCGCCTCCGTCCGTCACCCGGAACGTCAGCACGGTTGCTCCGGTCGTGTCCACGGTGATCGGGACGGCTGCGCTCTGTCCGGTCAGAACGGCGCTCCGGTAGGCCGATCGGTCGTCTTTCAACACTTCGAAGCGAACGCTGCCGGAGCCGCCTGTTTCGTCGTCGACGCCGATCGTGGCGGTCAGGCTGGAGCACCTGCCGCCGGTGTAGACCTGGAACTCCGAGTCGGCGTGGACGCCGACGCCGCGGTCGAACGCCGTGCCGCGGATGCTCAGCGACCTGCCGTCGCCGCCGGCCTGTTCGCCGTTGCTGCGGTCGCGTTCGAGCGGGCCCCAGCCGTTGCGCTCGTCCAGGAACTCCAGCGCGGACACGGCGGTGTCGCCGGACGGCGGGCGCGGGGTGGCGGTGAAGTCCGCGGTGAGGCTCGTGGTCCCCTTGCCGCTGCTGATCTCCGCGAAGACCGGGCGGGTGCCGGTCTGGCCGCCCTCGCGGGTGATCGTCACCTTCGCCGAGCCGCTCGACAGGTCCACGGTGCCGGGGGTGACGGACCAGCCGTCCGGCGCGGTCAGCCGCGCGGTGGTGGTGCCGGGGCAGGGCTTCGTCACGACCAGTTCGGCCTCGACCTGCTCGCCCGGTTCCAGGACGGTGTCGGCGGCGTCGAGCTGTGCCGTGGGGGCGCAGTCGACGTGGTGGCCCAGTCGTCCCGTCGCCGCCTCCACGGGCGTGAGCGGGCGCAGCAGCACGGAGTACGCGTACTCGTTGCCCGCCTCCACCTGGTACTGCGGCAGCGGCTCGTGGAACGTCTCACTGACGCCGGTCACCCGGTGCGCCACGTGCAGGCTGGTCCAGCCGTCGTTCTTCCTGAGCGCGAACGGGTGCGCGGCGCGGTCGAGGTCGTCGTAGCGGGAGACGCGGACGTCCAGGTCGCCCGCGACGAGCAGGCCCGCGCGGCCGTCGGACAGCGTCGCCCAGCGCGTGTCGGCGTGGTTGCCGAAGTCCTGCGGCTTGTAGTAGTCGTTGAACTCCTTGTCCACGGTGGACTGGTAGACGCCGATCGGGTTGCCTGACTTGCGGTCGTCGTAGTTCTCGCCGGGGCCGCGGCCGTACCAGGTGAACCTGCCGAAGCTGTCGGGCACCTTCAGCGTGAACCCGATGCCCGGCAGGTAGCTGAGGTCGCGCATGCGGTCGCGCGCCGCCACCCGGTGCCCGACGTGGATCTCACCGGAGCCGGTGACGCGGTAGGTGAAGGTCTGCCCGAACGACGCGTCCGCCACGGCCTGAGCCGTCGACCTCACCGAAATCAGAGTGTCGGACCCCTGTGAGACAGTGATGTCGGCTGGTGATGTCTTGAGGCGGTCGAGGCCGTTGCGGTACCAGGACGAGTCCTCGCTCATGAACTCGTTCGAGAGCGGCGCGCGCCACGCGTCGAGCTCAGGGCCCGTGCGCAGGAGTTCGGTGCCGCGCACGCGCATCGACGTGAGAGTGCCGGACGTCTTGCTGACGACGTACCGGAAGTCCTTGCCGGACACCACGATCTCGGACCCGGTCTGGGTGGTGGTGAGCTTTCCGGGCGTTCCAGGGGCGTGCAGGCCCGCGATCTGCGAGCCACCCAGCGGGAACTGCGCGATGCCGACATCGGTGCCGCGCCGGTCCGTCGCGCGCACGGTCAGCCAGCGGTCGGTGTCCGCGTGGAAGTCGGGCAGCGTCACGGTGCCCGGCCGCAGCGGGCCGCGGTGCTGGGCGACGGTGCGGCCGTTGTCCTGCACCTGCCAGCGCAGTTCGAGGTCGTCGGTGCCGGTGAACCGGCGTTCACTGACGATCGTGAGGTCGTTGCCGGAGAAGGAGAAGCGTATGGGTGAATGAACGGCCATCAGTTCGGTGGTCTCGGGCTGGGGCCTGCGGTCGGCCCAGACGACGCCGTCGACACCGCCGGTGCCGGCGCCGTACGACTGGTGGCGTCCCTTGTCCTCGAGCGTCTCGAAGTCGAGGGCCAGCACGGCCTCGCGCTTCGGGTCGGCCGCGAGTTCGGCGTCGGTGAGGGCGCGGTGGTAGACGCGGACCTGGTCCACGCTGCCGTGCGCCATCCGCGTGCCCACGTTCTCCTGCATGGTCTCGGCGTTGCGGCCGATGTTGACCGGCCAGTGCGACCAGTCGATCGTGCCGGTGAACTCCGTGGTGGCGACCTCGCGGCCGTCGATCAGCAGCCGCAGCCTCGTGCCGTCGAACGTGCCGGTGACGCGGTGCCAGTTGCCGTAGAAGTCCGCCGGGACGGTCGCACGGACCGTGCGCCAGGTACCGCTGTGCACGAAGAACTCCAGCGTCGTGGCGTTGGACATCTTCAGCGCGTATTGGTGGTCACCCTTGGAGATGACGGTGAAGTCGCCGGTCCAGGTGTCGGGCTTCACCTGGGCGTCGAGGGTCAGCCCGGTGCTGACCTCGTCGAGTTCGCGGTCGCGGTAGACCTCGACGAAGTCGTCGAGTCCGCTGAGCCGCAACGCTTTGCCGTGCGGTCCGTCCACGTGGGACGGTTTTCCGGAGAGGTAGGTGAGAATGCCGTTGGCGTCGTCGGGGGTGGTGTAGAGCGGGAGCGCGATGTTCTGCTCGGCCCAGTCCCAGATGAACCCGCCCTGCACCTGCGGGTAGGCGCGCACGACGTCCCAGAACTCCTTGAAGTTGCCGAGGCTGTTGCCCATCGCGTGGGCGTACTCGCCCATGATGATCGGCTTGGTGGTCGTCTTGGCCTTGGCTTCGAGGCTCGCGGGCGACGGGTAGCGCGGTCCGGCCACGTCCGCGAACGGCGCGTCGCCGTCGGGCACGTTCGGCTGGTGGTAGAGCGGCCGGCTGTCGTTCTTCCGCGCGTACTCGGCCATCGTGTGGTGCGCCTTGCCCAGGCCCGCCTCGTTGCCGGTGTCCCACATGACCACGCTCGGGTGGTTCTTGTCGCGCTGCATCATCGCGACGAACCGGTCCTGGAACGCGTCCTGCCACTCGGGGCGCTCGGCGAGGCAGTTGTCCGGGCAGCCGTCGTGGTGGTGGGTCTCGACATCCACCTCGTCGGCGATCATCAACCCGTTGCGGTCCGCCAGCTCGTAGAAGTACGGGTCGCTCGGGTAGTGCGACGTGCGCACGGCGTTGATGTTGAAGCGTTTCATGAGCTCGACGTCTTTTTGCTGGTCAGCACGTGTGACGTAGCGGCTGCCGTGCACGCTGGTCTCGGCCCGGTTGGTGCCGCGGAACAGCACCCGCTGGCCGTTGATCTTGAGCTGCCGGTCGATGATCTCGATCTCGCGGAACCCGACGGGCTGCGTGCCGGTCTGCACGACGCGGCCGTCCTTCAACAGCTCGATCTTGAGCTCGTAGACGTTCGGGGTCTCGTCGGTCCACTTCAGCGGGTTCGCGACCTTGCCGCCGACGACCGGCACCTCGCGGCCCCGCGGGTCGAAGAGCCTGGTCCGGACGGTGTGACCGGCGGCAGGGCCGCCGATCCTGACGTCCGCGCTGAGCGTCGCGTCGCGGTACTCGGCGTCGAGATCGGTCCTGATGGTGACGTCGGCGAGGTAGGTCTGGGGCGTCGAGTAGAGCCACACCTCGCGGAAGATGCCGGAGAACCGCCACTGGTCGTAGTCCTCCAGGTGGGAGCCGGAGCCCCAGCGGTGGACCTGCAGCCTGAGCGTGTTGCGGCCGGCCTTGAGCCTGGAGGTGATGTCGAACTCGGCGGGCGTGTAGCCGCCCTGGTCGTAACCGACGTACTCGCCGTTGACCCAGACGAAGTACCCGCTGGTCACGCCCTCGAAGCGGACCAGCGTGCGGTCCCAGTCGGACGGCAGCACGAACGTCTTCTCGTAGACCCCGGTCGGGTTGACGTCGTGGGGCACCGACGGAGGGTTGTCCGGGTACAGCTCGGTGGGGATGTTGCGGAACATCGGGTGGTCGAGGAAGTCCGTCTGCCACGTGTGGGGGACCTGCACCGTGCGCCAGCCGTCGGGTGTGTCGCGGACGTCCTGCGGCCGGTCGAACATCCGCAGCCGCCAGTCCCCGTTCAGGCTCAGCCGCCGCTCGGGCCTCAGGTCCGGGTGCGGAGGCTCCTGGTGCTCCCCGGTCATCCGGGGATTCTCCAGGTACGCCAACGCATCCAGCGGCTCGGCCGATGCGGTTGCAGGGGACAGTGAGAGCGCTACCACCGTGGCTACGACGACACGAAGCATGCCTTCGGAAGCTAGGGGCGACGCGACCGGACCGTCAACGGATGTCCTGTCTTTCTGTCCGAACGAATCGATCGTGGTCGTCCCAACAGCCGGAAATCGCACTCCGTACGGCGGCACGCGTTAGTGTCGGATGCATGCAGACCTGGTCATCCATTCCTGTGCCGCGGGTTCCGGGGGACCCCCGCCCGCTGCGGCTGTTCGACACGGCTACGGGCGAAGTGCGCCCCACGGCTCCAGGAGACACCGCCAGGTTGTACGTCTGCGGCATCACGCCGTACGACGCGACGCACCTCGGCCACGCCGCCACCTACCTCGCGTTCGACCTAGTGCACCGCGTGTGGCTCGACAACGGGCACAACGTGCATTACGTCCAGAACGTCACCGACGTCGACGACCCGCTGCTCGAGCGGGCCGAGCGCGACAAGGACGACTGGGTCGTGCTCGCCATGCGCGAGACCGCCCTGTTCCGCGAGGACATGGAGGCCCTGCGGGTGCTGCCGCCGCAGGACTACGTGGGCATCGTCGAGGCCATCCCGGAGATCGTCGAGGTCGTCGCGAAGCTCGTCGCCGACGGTCACGCCTACCGCGCGGACGACGCCGAGTACCCGGACATCTACTACTCGCACGACGCCACGGGCCGTTTCGGCTACGAGTCGAACTACTCCTCCGAGCAGATGCTGAAGCTCTTCGCCGAACGCGGCGGCGACCCCGACCGCCCCGGCAAGCGCCACCCGCTCGACGCCCTGCTGTGGCGGATGAAGCGCGAGGGCGAGCCCGCGTGGCCGTCCGAACTGGGCGAGGGCCGCCCCGGCTGGCACATCGAGTGCAGCGCCATCGCCCACAACCGTCTCGGCATGGGCTTCGACGTGCAGGGCGGTGGCTCTGACCTGATCTTCCCGCACCACGAGTACTCGGCCGCCCACGCCGAGGCGCAGACCGGCGAGCACCCGTTCGCCCGCCACTACGTGCACGCGGGCATGATCGGCCTCGACGGCGAGAAGATGTCGAAGTCGCGCGGCAACCTGGTGTTCGTGTCGAAGCTGCGCGCCGAGAAGGTTGACCCGAACGCCGTCCGCCTCGCCCTGCTCGCGGGCCACTACCGCGCCGACCGCCCGTGGACCCAGGCCCTGCTCGACGAGGCACTGGCCCGCGTGGACAGGTGGCGCCGCGCCACCGCGCTCGACAGCGGACCGTCCGCAGTGGACACCGTCACGAGGCTGCGCGACCACCTCGGCAACGACCTCGACACCCCGAAGGCGCTGGCCGCCATCGACGCGTGGGCGGACGAGGCGTTGACGCACGGCGGGTCGGACAAGCACGGACCGTCGCAGGTCCGTACCGCCGTGGACGCCCTTCTGGGCGTGGAGCTCTAAACAGGTTGCACGGGAGCCGTCTGCGTGACGGCTCCCGGCGCCTGCTCCGGGACGTGCACCTCGGGGTCCACCGCCGCCACCAGCTGGTGCTGGATGTGAGCGAGGATGTGGAAGTGCAGCGCGGTCGCCTTGCGCAGCTGCAGGTGCACCGCGCGGATCTGGCCGAACACCACGATCCAGTCCTCGGCCTCGGCAGTGGTCAGCACGAGTGACTCGGCGTTGATCCACTGGTCCCACACCCGGTCGACGAGGGCGCGGTCCGCGAGCAGCTCCCGGTTCCTGCGCCGCACCAGCGCCGACCGCCACCGCGACCCGGCGACGTCCGGGAACATCCTGCGCAGGAACGGCCGGCGCGTCATGGCCGGTCGCGGGAAGCGCAGCCCGTACACGATCGCGTTGCGGCGGTAGAGGTTCTCCAGCAGGCGGAACGCCGGTTCCCAGGCCCGCGCGAACTCCTCGGGGACCATCACCCGGACGCCCCCGTCGACCCGCTCGGCGGTGAAGATCGGCTCGTCGCCGGTCATCACACCGCGCAGCACCGTCGCCCGCACACCTGCCCGCACGAACCGCAGGGCGACGGACTCCGCCGCGTCCCGGTCGTAGGCGCCGACCACCGCGCGTCCGCTGTGGTGGATCAGGTTCGTCAGGTCGTAGGCGGTGTTCGCGTCGAGTTCGCAGACCTTGCGGATCAGGTGCCACACGACGGCGAACGGCGTGTGGTCGTCGTTGTGCACGACGACGTTCCATCTCTCCCCAGGATTCACGAACGAGAGTATGCGTTACGGCCGCAATGGACCGGTGTCGGACGGATTGCGGTTCGAGCACCGGCGCGCGTACTTCGCCGGGTGGAGGAACCGCCCCCGAGGCGGAAGCACCGGGGGCGGTTCGTTCAGCGGTGGAGCGCTCAGACGTCGAGCGTCCAGTTGTTCAGCGTGCCGGTGTCGAGGAACGCCGCGTCACGCACGCGCAGCGTCCAGGTGCCGTTCGCCGCCTCCGAGGAGAGGTTGCGGGTGTAGGTCTCGTTGATGTTGTCGGCCGAACCACCGGTCCGGTTGTGCAGGTTGTAGACCGTGCCGTCGGGCGCGACCAGGTCGACCACGAGGTCGCCCTTGTAGGTGTGGGTGATCGCGACCTTGATCGACGCCGTGGCCGACGCGTTGCCCGCGCAGCCGGAGACGACGATCGTGCTGGTCACGGTGGACTGGTCGGGGATGGCGACCGGGGTCGAGTTGGTGCGGGCGTCACAGCTGCCGCCGACCGCGTTGACGACCCAGGAGAACGTGGCCGTGCCGGTCTTGTTCGCCGAGTCGGTCACGGTCGCGGTCACCGAGGACGTGCCCGCCGTGGTCGGGGTGCCGGAGATGGCGCCGGAGGCGTTCGCCGACAGGCCGGCCGGCAGGCCGCTCACGGACCAGGTGTACGGCGCGGTGCCGCCCGAGGCCGAGAGCTGCAACGACGCCGGGGTGCCGACCGTGGAGGTCTGCGTGCCGGGGTTCGTCACCGAGGGGTTGCCCGGCTGCGGGTCGCCGCCGAACAGGGTGTAGAGCAGCTTGTTCGGCGTGTTGGCGCCGACGTTGGTGATCTTGTTCGGCGTGGAGGCGGCGTTGATGCCGTTCCACACGGCGGCGGGGGAGTCGGTCGGGTGCGTGGCGAGCCACAGGGCCGCCGCGCCCGCGACGTGCGGGGTGGCCATCGACGTGCCGGAGATGTTGTTCGTGGCGGTGTCGTTGGTGTTCCACGCCGACACGATGTTCGAGCCCGGAGCGTAGATGTCCGTGCAGGAACCGTAGTTGGAGAACGACGAACGCGCGTCGGTGTTCGTCGAGGAGTTGACCGTGATGGCCTCGGTGACGCGTGCAGGCGAGGTGCTGCAGGCGTCGGTGTTCGAGTTGCCCGACGCGATCGCGTAGGTCACGCCCGAGGCGATGGAACGGCGCACGGCCGCGTCCAGGGTGGCGTCCGCGCCACCACCGAGCGACATGTTGGCGACGGCGGGCTTGACCGCGTTCGCCGTCACCCAGTCGATGCCGCCGACGACACCGGCGGTCGTGCCGGAGCCGGAGCAGTTCAGCACCTTGACGGCGACGATCTTGGCCGCCTTGGCGAGGCCGTACTGCGAGCCCGCGATGGTGCCGGCGACGTGCGTGCCGTGACCGTTGCAGTCGCTGTTGTTGCCGTCACCGGAGGTGTTGGTGCCCCACGAGGCGCGGCCGCCGAACGTGCTGTGCGTGGTGCGCACACCGGTGTCGATGACGTACGCGGTGACGTTGGACGCCGTGGTGTCGTACTGGTAGCTGTTGCTCAGCGGCAGGTCGCGCTGGTCGACGCGGTCCTGGCCCCAGGACGGCGGGTTCTGCTGGACGTCGAGCGCGTGCACCTCGGCGTCCTGCTGGACGAACGCGACGTTCGGGTCCGCGGCGAGACGGGCGGCCTGCTTGGCCGTCATCTTCACCGAGAAGCCGTTCAGCGCGTGCTGCCAGACCTGACCGACCTGGCCGCCGTACTTCGACGCGAGGCCCGGAGCGGCGGCCCTCGACGCCGTGCCGGACTTCAGCGAGACGATGTAGCTGTCCTTCACGACGTCGGCGCGGTCGGCGCCGAGAATCGTCCCCACGTTTTCTTGAGCGGAAGCGGCTGGAACCACAGCGGCGGCCAGACACAAGGCGGCAGCGGCTGTCAGTCCCGCACCCAAGACTCTTCGCATGGCAGGGTTTCTCCCTCGTGCAGGGAACAGGGTGACCAGCACGCTAGCCCTAAACCGCAGGTCAGAGGGATACGCCGTCGAGTGCGAACTGTTGACAGATTTGACATTTCGTGGCAGGGCGAATGGTTGCTCTGCGTCACGGAAATAGGCTGAGAGAAGGCATTTGCATTCCCTATATCAACTCGGACGCCGCGAGGTCCACCCCTCGATCGACCCTACCGTCCGGTAGACATGCCGAAGTAGCGTCCCCCAGACGGAGGAACGAACTGAACGGGCAGTTCGCCGCCTGGGGACGCCATGCATCCGGTGTCGTACAGGCTGTGTTGCAGCACAGCTGATCTCCCTATCGCGGTTGCCCGGTCGGGCGTTACACCGGCCCTGCACAAACCGAAGATCAAGGAGAAATGCCTATGAAGCGCATGGCTGTCGCAGCTGTGGCCGTGTTGGCAGGCGCTCTCGCGACCACGGCATCCCCTGCCGCCGTCGCCGCCGAGGGACCCTCTGCCGACCTGCTCGCCGCGATGCAGCGCGACCTGGGACTGGACGCCACGCAGGCGGCGGAGAGGCTGCGCCAGGAGAGCGCGGCCGTTGCCCTGCAGCGGGTGGCCGAGGGGTTCGCCGGTGAGAGCTTCGGCGGCGCGTGGTTCGACGCGGCCACCGGCAAGCTCGTCGTGGGCGTGACCGACGCGGCCAAGACGGACCGTCTGCGCAGGCTCGGAGCGGAGCCCCGCACGGTCGCGCACAAGGCCAGCGACCTCGACGCGGCCAAGCAGAAGCTCGACGCGACGCCGGCTCCGGTCGAGGTCACCGGGTGGTACGTCGACACGAAGGCCAACGCCGTCACCATCACCGTGCAGCGCGGGCAGTCCGACGCCGCGAAGCCGCTGGTGGAGAAGGCGGGCACGGTCGCGAAGGTCGTCGAGACCGACGAGGCCCCGCGGTTGTTCAAGGACACCCGCGGTGGCGACGCGTACTACATCAACAACGCCGGACGCTGCTCCGTCGGCTTCGCGGTCGAGGGCGGCTTCGTCTCGGCCGGCCACTGCGGGTCGCCCGGCGACACGGTGACCGGCGTCGACAAGACCGCGATGGGTGAGTTCGACAAGTCGTCCTTCCCGGGCAACGACTACTCGTTCGTGAGGACGAACTCGTCGTGGACCTCCACGCCGAAGGTCAACCACTACGGCGGCGAGGACGTCGTGGTCTCGGGTCACACCGAGTCCGCGGTGGGCGCGTCGATCTGCCGTTCCGGCTCGACCACGGGCTGGCACTGCGGCGAGGTCCAGGCGAAGAGCCAGACCGTGAACTACCAGGAGGGCTCGGTCAGCGGCCTCACGCGCACGAACGTGTGCGCGGAGCCCGGTGACTCGGGTGGCTCGTGGGTCAGCGGCACGCAGGCGCAGGGCGTCACCTCGGGTGGCTCCGGCGACTGCACCAGCGGCGGCACGACCTACTACCAGCCGGTCAACGAGATCCTGGAGGCCTACGGCCTGACCCTCACCACCGGCTGATCACCTGGCCTGGTATGCCGTGACCAGCACTGACACGGTGATCTGAGTGCCCGGCACGTGCGCTTCACGGCGCGCGTGCCGGGCACTCGGCGTCATCGCGAGCAGGTCCGCGGCGTCCTGCTCGTCCAGTGCCATCGAGTACGTGACGTGCTCGGTGACGACCGGCGCGAAGTACCTGTCCAGCGCCAGGCGCAGACGTTCCTCCTTGGACGGGTCGACGTCGGCCGCCGTCGGCAGCCCGGCCAGGTGCCGCCACGTCGGCCGCGCCACGACCAACCGGCCGTCTGCGCGCAGCACGCGGCGGAACTCGGCGGGGTTGCGCGGCGCGAACACGTCCAGCACCACGTCCGCCACCCCGTCACCCAGCGGCAACGGCCGGAACACGTCCCACGCCGCCGCCGCTGCTCGGGCATGGGCTCGTGCGGCCGAACGCAACGCACGCACGGACGTGTCGAGCCCGAGCCCACGGGCTTGCGGCAGGTGGTCGAGCACTCCGGCGAGGTAGTAGCCGGTGCCACACCCGGCGTCCAGCACGGTCGTGGGCCGCGAGGCGGACGCCAGCGCGGCGACGGCCTCGCGGACGGGGGAGTAGTGGCCGCCGGTCAGGAACCGGTCGCGGGCACTGACCATGCCCGGATCGTCACCGCTGGTGGCGCGGGTGTCCGCCAGGAGGCTGACGTAGCCGGGGCGCCCGAGGGTGAAGGTGTGGCCAGACGGGCACCGCACCGCGCCGTCACCGGGCCACAACCGCTCCCGGCAGGCGGGGCAGCGCAGCAGGTCAAGAGACTGTTCGAGGGCATGCGGAAAAGGCATGAGCACTTCCTGGGCTGGTGTGAGACGGGCATGCGAAGGAGGGCGACACCGGTGGCGGTGTCGCCCTCAAGCCCTCAAATCACACGAAACAGCAGTGCGGAACGCTCAGGAACGCCATTGGCGCAGACCGTACCGACTAGCCCTGGCGCTCTTCCAGCCACTTTTCGCGGTGCACCCGCCAGCGGTCGAGCATCGTGCCGAGTTCGGCGTGCGCGAACCGGAAGAACTCGCGGGTCTCGTCCAGCCGCAGCCCCGCGTCGGTGGCGGGGCCGAGCGCATGGACGCCCTCGGTGAGGATCTCGTCGATCATCCCCAGCATCTGGTCCTTGCGGAACGTCGCCTCGAACCAGACGTTGTCGCGCATCCGGTAGACGTCGCGGCGCGATCCGGGCTCGCGTTCGCGGCTGACGATCTGGACGGTGGTCAGGTAGCGCACCGCGCCCGACACCGCCGCCGGGGAGATCTGCAGCAGGTCGGCGATCTCGGCCGCGGTGAGCCGTCCCGAATCCGTCGTCAGCAGCGCCGCGAGGATGCGAGCCGGCATGCGGGGCACGCCGGTGTCCGCCAGAATCCCGCCGAACCGTTCGACGAACTGGCTCACCGCCTGCGTGTCACGCTCCGTAGTACTCGTCACGGCGGCATCATCCCCTTTCGTCAGCCGATCGGGCAAAATTTACGTGCTTCACGAAGTTGTGAAAGAAGTGTAGCTTACGCGGCATGACATCCGCGATATCCGTGTCGGGCCTGGTGAAGACCTTCGGCCCGACGCGTGCACTGGACGATCTCCACCTGGACGTCCAGACCGGTGAGGTGCACGGCTTCCTCGGCCCGAACGGTGCCGGCAAGTCGACGACGATCCGGATCCTCCTCGGCCTGCTGCGTGCCGACTCCGGCACCGCGCGGCTGCTCGGCGGCGACCCGTGGAAGGACACCGCGGCCCTGCACCGTCGGCTCGCCTACGTGCCCGGCGACGTCAACCTCTGGCCCAACCTGACCGGTGGCGAGGTCATCGACCTGCTCGGACGGCTCCGCGGCGGCCTGAACAAGGCCCGCCGCGAGGAGCTCCTGGAGCGGTTCGAACTGGACCCGCGCAAGAAGGGCCGCACCTACTCCAAGGGCAACCGGCAGAAGGTCGCGCTGGTCGCCGCCCTGTCGAGCGACGTCGAACTGCTCATCCTCGACGAGCCGACCTCGGGCCTCGACCCGTTGATGGAGGCCGTCTTCCAGGACTGCATCAACGACGAACGCGAGCGCGGCCGCACCGTGCTGCTCTCCAGCCACATCCTCGCCGAGGTCGAGGCCCTGTGCGATCGGGTGAGCATCATCCGGGGCGGCCACATCGTCGAGACCGGCACCCTCGCCGACCTGCGGCACCTCACCCGCACGTCGATCTCCGCCGAGCTCGCCGGCCCGCCCGGCGGCCTCGCGGACCTCAGGGGCGTGCACGACCTCGTCGCCGAGGGCAACCGGGTCAGGTTCGAGGTCGACTCGGACGAGCTCGACCCCGTGCTCAAGCAGCTCGTGTCGACCGGCGTGCGCACGCTGACCTCGCAGCCGCCGACCCTCGAAGAGCTGTTCCTGCGCCACTACGAGGACGCGAGATGATCGGCACGGCCTTGATCGGATCCGGCCACCTCGTCCGGCTGGCGCTGCGCAGGGACCGGATCCTGCTGCCGATCTGGGTGCTCTTCCTGGTCGGCGTCACCTACTCGACGACGACCGCGCTCGAGGAGCTGTACGGCACGCAGCAGTCACGGGACCTGCTGGGCATCACCGCGAACGCCAACTCGGCGTTCCTCGCCATGCTCGGCCCGTTGCACGACTGGTCGTCGCTCGGCGGTCTGGTCGTGTGGCGCTGGGGTGTCTTCTCCGGCCTGTTCATCGCGATCATGGCCATGCTGGTCGTCACCCGGCACACGCGCGCAGAAGAAGAAGCCGGCCGTACCGAACTCATCAGCGCCACGGTCGTCGGACGGCACGCGTCACTCACCGCCGCCGTGATCGTCGCGGGCGGCACGAGCCTGCTCATCGGCGTGCTCCAGGCGCTGGCGCTGATCGGCAAGGACCTGGACCCGGCGGGCGCGTTCGCGTTCGGCCTGTCCACGGCCAGCGTGGGCCTCGTGTTCACCGGCGTCAGCGCGTTCACCGCGCAGCTCTCGGAGAACTCCCGCGTGTCCAACGCGATCGCGGGCGGCTTCCTCGGCGTGACCTACATGTTCCGGGCCGCGGGCGACGCGGCGGGGGAGTCCGGGCCGCAGTGGCTCACCTGGCTCTCGCCGATCGGCTGGACCGAGCACGTCAGGTCGTTCGCGGACAACAGGTTCTGGGTGCTGCTGCTTCCGCTCGTGGCGTTCGGTGTGCTCGTGGGCGTGTCCGCGTACATCGTGACGCGACGGGACGTGGGCCTCGGTCTGCTGGCCGCACGTCTCGGACCGCCGACCGGAACCATCGGCACGCCGTTCGGGCTCGCCTGGCGGTTGCAGAAGGGTTCGCTCATCGGCTGGTCCCTCGCGTTGTTCGCGGTCGGCGTGATCTACGGCAGCGTCGCGCAGGCGGTCGGGCAGATGGTGCAGGACAACCCGACGCTCGGCCAGATCGTCAGCAAGATCGGCGGCGCCGACGCGATGGTGGACGCGTTCTTCGCGACGGTGACGCAGTTGCTCGGCCTGATCACGTCGATCTACCTGGTGCAGGCGATCCTGCGGCTGCGCTCGGAGGAGACGTCGTTCCGCGCGGAGCCGATCCTCGCCACGCCCGTGTCGCGCTGGGGCTGGGTCGCGTCGCACGCGGTGTTCGCCCTGGCCGGCGGTGCGCTCGTGCTGGCGGCGTCCGGGCTCGGGCTCGGCCTGGTCTACGGCGTCCAGATCGACGACGTGGGCACCGTCCTGCCGAAACTGCTCGGCGCGGCACTGGTGCAGCTGCCGGCGGCCTGGGTGATCGCGGGCGTGGCGTTGGTCCTTTTCGGACTGTTCCCCCAGCTCACGGCCGTGAGCTGGGCGGCAGTGTCGGTGGCGCTGGTGCTCACGTTGCTCGGCCCGGCGTTGCAGCTCGACCAGTGGATGATCGACGTCTCGCCGTTCACGCACGTCCCGAAGTACCCGGACATCACCTTCGGTCCGCTCGCCTGGCTCACGCTGGTCGCGGTGGTGCTCCTGGCGGCGGGGGTCGCCGGGTTCCGCCGGCGCGACGTGACCACGTGATGATCGCGGGGATCGTGATCAGCAGACCGGCGGGGACCAGGAACCCCAGCAACGGGTGGGACTGGTAGAGCGGGACGAACGCCAGCGGGGCCGCGGCCGCGCCCATGAAGCGCAGCGACTGCACGACACTGACGCTGCCGCCCCTGTTGGCGTTCTCGCTCTGCAACACCAACGCGTTGATGCTCACCAACACACCCTGACCAGCAGCACCGGTCAACGCCCAGCACAACACCACCACGGCGGCCAACGGCGCCGTGCCGACCGCCGCGACCATCGCCGCGCCGAGCGTGGCGCCGAGGATCGCGGTGGTGCCGGCGCCGAACCGGTCGATCGCCTTGCCGACGTAGCGCGCGGTCAGGAACCCGACGATGCCGAACCCGGTCAGCAGCACGCCGCGCTGGCCCGCGCTCAGCCCGAAGACGTCGTCCAGCCGGAACGCCACGAGGAACGACAACCCGCCGAGACAGCCCCAGCCGATGAACCCGACCAGCGCGGGCCACAGCGTGCTCGGCACGAACGCGCTGCGCAGGCTGGCGTCGCGTTCGGGTTCGGCGTCGGTCTGCGGCACGCCCAGCACCGCGAGCCCGACGGCGACGACGGCGATCACCGCGAACGCCAGCCGCCAGTCGATCTCGGCGGTCAGCCCGCCGACCAGCGGCGCGGACGTCTGCCCGGCCGCCTGCATCGACCCGAACAGGCCGAGGGCGCGCCCGAGCTTCTCCTTCGGCGTCGAGGCGGCGATCACCGCGAGCAGCACCGGCGTCGTGAACGAGTTCGCCGCGCCCTGCAACGCCCGTGAGGCCAGCAGCACCTCGAACGTCCACGAGCAGGCGGCGAGCGCGGACGTGACGGCGTAGGCGACGTACGCGATCCGGACGGTCCGTTGTGGACCCCAGCGCTGCGCCAGCGTCCCGGAAGCCAGCATCAGCACCGCGAACGGCACCAGGTAGTACGTGAGCGTCGCCGCGGCCGAGCCCGGTGACCGGCCGAAGCTGGCCCCGATCTCCGGCAGGATCGACGTGGTGACGGCGCCGCCGAACGGCCCGATCACCGCGCCCGCGTACAACCCGGCGCGTGCCAACCGTCCCACAGACACCTCCGCCGCCCACCCTATTGCGGTGAGCGGCGGAGAGCGCCGAAAAGTGGTTGTTGTCGCTAAGTTTTAGCGGCGTGGCGCGGAACGTTGCCGTGAATTCACCGCCGACGTTCCGCGTCACGCCGCTAACCGCCGAGCTTCGCGGTGAAACCCTGCGTCTGCTCCCGCACCCCGGCGAGGTTGCCCTGGAACGACTCCCGGACGTCGCTCACGGTCGTGTGCGGGCCGTTCTCCCCGAGGGAGTCGACGGAGGAGAGGGGAGCAGCACTGGCGGGAGACACGGCCAACAGCACGCCGCCGCCCGCAGCGAGACCGACAGCGATCTTGCGCACGAGGGACACGGTGGTTCCTGTCTGAGAGGTGGATCTTGTACCCATTCCTCGGCATGTGGAAACCCGTACTCGATCACTCGGAAGCGTGAAAAAGCCGTCCCGGCCCAAATGACCGGGACGGCTCCTGACCTGCGTGAAGCGAGCTCAGCGGCGGAGTTCACCCGGATCGTGGACGGTGCTGCCCTGCGCGGTGTGCACCACGACCTTCCACGTGCCGACCTCGCCCCCCTCGGGCCCTGGCCACCACGCGGTCCACCACTCCGAACCGGTTCCCGCCGTGATCACCCGACCGTCGGCCAGCTGGATCTCGACCTTCGTGACGTCGGGGCCCTTGCGTCCGACGATCCGCGAGTACTGGTCGTCGCCGCTGCCGCTCGAACTCGACGTCTCGTACGTCACCCCGGCCCCGCTGAGCGGTTCGACCTGTCCGTTCGTGAGCAACTGGTAGTTGAAGACCTCCTCGCCGATCGCCATGCACTCGGCGAGGCCGGCGTCCTTCTTCAGGATCAGGATCGTCGCGATCCCGCGCTGTTCGGCGAGCACGACGTCCGTCGCCGCCGGCGCGCTCGCGCCCCACTCCGACGCACACGCGCGGGCCTGCGGGAGCACCAGGTCGGAGGCGGGCTGTCCCGGCGTGGGGGTCCACTGGGCGAACGCCTCGTCGGTGGCGCCGGGAACGAGGGCGATCCCCGCCAGCACGCTCGCGGCGGCCGCCGTCGCGGCGAGTCCGATGATCGTCCGGCGCGACCGGGACGAGCGCTCGGAGGCGTGCGTGCCGCCGATGACGCGCTCGACGTGGGCGGTGGACCGGACCCACTCCAACTGGCTCGGCTCGCGGTCGCGCGCGGGGTCCAGGTCCTTCAGATCGGTCATCATGCGCGCACTCCTGCGGGTGCTCGTCCGGGTGTGGGGTTCAGGGCCTGCTCCAGTCGCTGCCGCGCGCGTTTGAGCCGCATCGCGAAGGTCGTCCGGCGGCACCGGAGCACGGTGGCGGCCTGGTCGGCGGTGAGGCCGTCGAACGCGACCAGCGCCAGCACCTCGCGGTCGGCGGCGCTCAGCGTCCGCCAGGCGCGGGCCAGGTCGAGGCGTGCCGCGACCTCGGCCGACCCGTCCGGCACCAGCTCGTCGAACGACGACGCGATCCGCACGTCCAGCGCGCGTCTGCGGCGCAGGCCGCGGGTCTGGTTCGCCATGGTCTTGCGCGCCACCGCGAACAGCCACGGCCGGGCGTCGTCCGGCACGTCGGCGAGCCGCCGCCACGCGGTCAGGTAGACGGAGGAGACGACGTCCTCGGCCTCGGCGGGAGGCACTCGCCGTTCCACGAACCGCAGCAGGTCCGGGTAGGTGCGGCGGTGCAGGTCCCGGAAGCGGTCCTCCCTGCTGCCAGGTGGGGATTCCCTCATGTCGTCCTTTCGGTGGTGACCCTTCACCCCCTACCTGTCCGGCAGGTCCGCGGTCGTCACACCCGAAAACGAAGAAGGCCCCCGGAGCGGGGGCCTTCTCTGCTGCTTACTGGCGGGGACCGGTCGACGGCCAGCCGGGGCCGCGGCCACGGCGGCGCAGGTAGCGCTCGAACTCCGCGGCGATGTCGTCGCCGGACGCCTCGGTGATCTGCATGGCCGCGTCACCGCGCTCTTCCAGCGCCCGGACGTAGTTGCGGACGTCCTCGTCCTCGTCGGCCATCTCGGAGACCGTGCGCTCCCACTCCTCGGCCTGCTCGGGCAGCGCGCCGAGCGGCACCTCGATGTCGAGGACCTCCTCGACCCGGTGCAGCAGGGCCAGCGTGGCCTTGGGGGAGGGCGGCTGCGAGACGTAGTGCGGCACGGCCGCCCAGAACGAGATCGCCGGGATGCCGGCCTGCACGCACGCGTCCTGGAACACGCCGACGATGCCGGTGGGGCCCTCGTACTTCGAGTGCTCCAGGCCGAACTTCTCGGCCGCGTCCGCGTCGTAGGCGGTGCCGGTGACCGGGACCGGGCGGGTGTGCGGCGTGTCCATGAGCAACGCGCCCAGCGTCACCACGGTCGTCACCCCGAGCGCGTCGATGTGGCCCAGCAGTTCCGCGGCGAACTTGCGCCACCGCATGTTCGGCTCGATGCCGTGCACGAGGATGACGTCCACGTCGGAACCGGGCGGGCGGCACACCGACAGCCGCGTCGTCGGCCAGTCGACCCGGCGCGTGACGCCGTCCACCAGGCGCACGGACGGGCGCGTCACCTGGAAGTCGTAGTAGTCGTCCGGGTCGATCTCGGCGAGCGGGGTGGCGTCCCAGGTGAGTTGGAGGTGCTCGATCGCGGTGCTGGCGGCGTCACCTGCGTCGTTCCAGCCTTCGAACGCACAGACCATGATCGGAGCCGTGAGCGGGATGCGCGGGTTCGAGGGGGTCGGGGATTCCTGGGACGGATCGTTCACGGCGCCAGACTACGGGTTCGGCGAGTCAACTCATCGGAGGCTTGGCCCACGGGTGATCGTGAAGCGTCGCGGTTGCTGAAAGCCCTGGTCAAGCGGGGTTGTCGGCGCTAATGGTGCGATGCCGTCGAAACCGGCACTCCGGTCCGAAGGGCGTGCGTGGTGGCCCGACCTGCGGCGAACTGCCCGGCGAGAACGCGTATCGTGACTGGCTGGAAGTCCGTGGACTTGGGGGTCCAGCTCATCGAAGCGCTGGCCGAGCACTCACCGGCGCCTTCGTGGCGCACCACCCGGAGGCGAAGTACTTCGATGTCTGACCTGCACGCAGTCCTGTGGGACATGGACGGGACGCTGCTGGACTCCGAGAAGCTGTGGGACATCCCGCTCTACGAGTACGCGGAGAAGCTCGGCGGCGTGTTGTCCCTGGAGACCCGCGAGCGCATGGTCGGCACCAACGTGCCCACCACGATGCGGCTGCTGTTCGCCGACGTCGGCATCGAGCCGACCGACGCGGACCTGACCGACGGTGCCGCGTGGATCTCCCGCCGCACCGAGGAGGTCTTCCGCGCCGGGCTGCCGTGGCGTCCGGGCGCGCAGGAGGCGTTGAAGGCCGTCCGCGCCTCGGGCGTGCCGATGGCGTTGGTGACGTCGACCGAACGCGCGCTGACCGAGGTCGCGCTGGACACGATCGGCCGCGACCTGTTCGACGTGACGGTGTGCGGTGACGAGGTGGACGGGCTGAACAAGCCGCTGCCCGAGCCGTACCTGAAGGCGGCGCGGCTGCTGGGCGTGGACGCCGCGCGGTGCGTGGCGATCGAGGACTCGCCGACCGGGGTGGCGGCGGCGGTCGCGGCCGGGTGCACGGTGCTGGTGGTGCCCTGTGACGTCGAGGTGGAGGCGGGGGAGCGGCGGGTGTTCCGCGACTCGCTCGTCGGCGTGGACGTCGAGGTCCTGCGGGCCCTCTAAGGCGTGGTCGCGGGCGTCGGCGAACCGGAGTCCGCACTGCTCTCCTGATCGGGGGCGTCGTAGGTCAGCTTCACCTTGAGAGTGGCATCGGCATGACCGCTCACCACGACCACATTGCCCTTGATCGAGTAGCCGAGCCCGAACTCGACCTCGAGTTTGTCCGGCCGCACTGACCGCGCAGCGATTTTGCCTGCTGTCTCAGCGGTGGCGATGGCCGCGCCCACGATCACCTCGCGTGCGATGGCGAAGGCGTCCAGCACTCGCTTGCCGGCCTCGTCCAGCGCCGAGGTGTCCTCACTCCACGGCCCTGCCAGCGTCTCCACCTCCACCTCGACGTCGCCGATCCACATCGGTACGAGTTTGCCCGCCATCACGCCCTCCTTCGTCGTTGTCTGATCGTTCCGACGTGGATTCGTTGTTACCGAAGCGGAATTCCATCTCGTGGAGAAATCAATCCACTTAGGACGGGAGTAACGCGACGCCCCGTTGACCGCGATGGGCAGGCAGATCCGTCACGGGAGGACAGATGCCTGGTGATGAACGGATTCCGCCGTATCTCGGCCGGATCCTGACCGACTCCGAGGCTCCGGTGGGTACCTGCTTCCAGGTTGCCCCCGGCGTCCTGGTGACCGCGCAGCACGTGTTGCGCGGATTGCGGGCGGGTGGGGTCGGTTCGTTCGTCGGCGTGGACGCGCTCGCGGGTGACCAACCCGTGCTGCCGGCCGAGGTGGTCGCCATTGACGAGCAACGCGACCTCGCTGTGCTCCACAGGCAGGCGCCGTTGGCCGGCACGGTCGAAGCCGTCTCGCCGACGGACGTGGTGACACCCGGCACCAAGATCGTTGTGACCGGGGTGGCGAGGATCGACGATCCCGAACACAGCTACAAGTTCGTCGCCACGACGGGAGAGTGGCGAGGCGCGGTCACCAGGAACGACGTTCCGCAGGGCTACTTCACGTCGGACTCGGTGGCGCCGGGCATGAGCGGGGCTCCGGTGCGCCGAGCTGCCGACGACGTGGTGATCGGTGTGGTCTCCGCCCGCTACAACAGTGACAACTGGTTGAAGCACTCCGTGTGGACGGCACGCGTGGAGGACTTCCTCCCCCTCGTTCCCGGCGATCGCCGGCTGAAGACCGCCGGTCAACCCAAGGCTCGGGTGAGCCGGCGGGCAGCCGCCTTGCTGACGATCGCCGCACTGCTGCTGACCGTCTCGGCGACCGCGGGCGTCGTGCAGATCAGCCGGCAGCCGGTCAGCACCGCTACTCCGGCTCCGCCCGCCGCCACGACCACGACCCCTGTCGCCGTCCACAAGGGTGTCCAGCCGATGCCCACGGACGCACCCGTGGTCACCGTGATGGGAACCGAGCGGGTGCAGCGGCGCAGTGGAGGCGCGTCGGCGTTCACGGTGCCGACCAAGATCGAGATGACGGACGCCCAGGTTGCGACGTTCGCCGAAGTCTTGGACAACACCAAGGAACAGGTCTCCTGGTACGACCGCAACGGCGGTGTGCCGATCGGGTTCGGTCTGACCAAGGTGACGTTGATGGGCAGGGACAGCGTTCCCGTGCGCATCACCGACATCGAGGTGATCAAGGAGTGCGCGTCGCCGATCGCGGGCACGTACTTCAGCGGCTTCACCCAGGGCAGCCCGTCCGGAGTGGTGCAGCTCGGGTTCGACCTCGACGAACCGAGCCCCACGGTCCAGGAGATGGTGCTGCTGGACAAGACCATCCCCGATCTCATCGGCGAGAGCTACTTCGCCGAAAAGTCGATCGAGCTGCGTCCAGGTGAGCAACAGGACCTGGTGCTCGCCGCTCTCACGAAGACGCGGCACTGCAAGTTCAGCCTGAGACTGATCATCGCGGCGGCGACTGGTTCGTACTCGCTCGACATCGACGACAACGGCAAGCCGTTCGAGGTCAGTGGGATGGCCACACCGACCGCGCAGGAAGTGCCGCTCTCCGGTTACCAGGCCGCGTACGTGCGCAGCTACAACAACTGGTCACGCGTCGATCCCCGCACGTACCGCTCCTAGCGAGGCCGCGATGACAGTGAAGAAGCTCTTGGCGGTGCTCACGGGGCTGTGCCTCGTCGCCGCGGTCATGACGGTGTTCGTCCTGAGACCATGGGACCAACAGGCGTTCGATCCAGTGCTGCCACCGGTCAGTTCCGAGGCCACGGAGTCATCCCCTTCACCGGCCACAGTTCCGCCTGGTTCAGGCCGAGCCGACTTCCTCTACTTCACTCAAACACACCTCGTCCTCATGCGCGGTGAGCAGGTCGTCACCCGTCTGCGACGGTTCTTCGGACGGGACGCTCAACGGAACAAGGTCGTGTGGACGAACAGCGGGGACCACGTGGTGTTGTTCTCCGACGCTGACCTCCGTCCTGACCGGAAGGAGCAGATCGAGCTCATCGCCATCGACGTGAGCACCGGGGAAGAACGCCGTTACCCGTGCCGCAGATGCACGGACGTCACTGCCGTGGGGGCGGACAGCGTGCTGGTGAACATCGGTTCCGAGGATTCGGCTGTGGACGGTTTCCACACGATCGATCTGAAGTCCGCAGCCAGGCAGGAGGACCTGAAGTTCCCGCCCGCGCTCGGCTCGGCCAATCCGCGAAAGTTCCTCGCCAGCACCCGCAGCCACGTGATCACCGGGCAGGCCTCCAGCAGGGGCGGCTCTGACGTGGTGCTGGTGGAATTCGGTGCGGTGGCGGGAAAGAAGCTCGACCTGACCAATGGCTCGCCCTCGCTTGTCGTCCCCTACGAGAACGGCAGCGGTGAACGATATGCACTTGTGTTCGGCGGAAGCAGCGCATGCGGTGAGCGATCTTCGGTGCAGCTGATGGACGCCTATGGCACTGCGAAGAACACAGACACGTCCGCAATGATGCCGCCCGGCACCGGGAGTGGGTTTCAGATCGAGGATCTGTGGTGGACCGCGAGGGGCGAACTGAGGGCGACCGCCTCGTCGTGGACCTGTACCGATCTCACCGCGAACAACCAGGGCAAGCAGGTTCTGCGCAGCGCGGGGGACATGTGGGCGCTGGAGAATGGCAAGTGGGTCAAGCGCGACACAGGCCCCGTGACGAGAGTGCGTGAGCTGAGCGACGGCGCCACCGCGGTGCTGACCGTGCCGAGCTGCATAGGACGTGCCAGCTCGGAAGCGAACTGCTCGTACGGCACACTTGCGGTGCTGCGGAACGGTCAGCGCACCGTCGTCGACGAGAAAGCACTGTTTCTTTCCGCGCCTCCTGTCAGCGTGCCTTCACCACGACCGACGGCCAGTTCGATCGCGGTCGCCGCTCCTCCCGCCGCCTTCACCGGCACGTGGTCGCAGCATGCGGGTGGTCTCACCATCGACCCCAGCGGCCTGGTGACGATGAGTTACCAGTCGACCGCGACCGTGATGCCGACCTTCCCGGAACTCACGATGCGCATCACCGGGGTGACTGGTGCACAGGCCACGGCGACGGTGCTCACCAGCACCGACACGGCCCTGCCTCAGGGTGCTGTAGTGACGTTCGAACAGAAATCTCCCGGCTTGGTCATGACCGGTCCGGGAAATCTCGTCCTGCGTTGGTGCGATGCCGACAACCGGGCCAAGGGCAAGTGCGGGGCCTGATGAGCTAGTGGATCCAGCAGTCGCGGGGCAGCAGGGTGGGTGTCGTCGGCGCCCACTCCGGCACCGGCGGCAACGCCCGTCCCGACGGCGTGTCCACCGGGCGCGTCGACGAGAGGTTACGCCACGTCCGGCGTTCGGCCCCGAGGTCGCTCGACAACGGGTAGACCATCCCCACGCCCTGCCGCAGCCGCACTTCTTCGGCCAGCTCCACGGCCCGTGGCGTGCACACGACCCATTCCTGCACCGGCCCCCACAGCCACAACGCGGGCCCGTCGACCAGTTCCGTGCGGATCTCGGTGCGTCCATCGGCCGCACACCACCGCACGGGCCGATGCGTGCCGCGCACCGTGCCCGCGCGCACGATGTGCCACACGGCCAGGGGTTCGCTCAACGACGACGTGGGCGCGACGTCGTTCACGACGCCCGGTGACACCGCGTCGAAGCCGAGGAACGTCCGCCGCACCGACACCGAGAACCGCACGCCGTTCGCCAGCGTCTCGGCCACCACCGGCAACGACTCCGGGTACGGGACGCGGCTGGGCACCACGGGGTCGCCCGCGGGCCAGCCCGGCGACAACGGGCCGGCCGGGGCCGGGGCGGTCGACTCCCACCTGCCGATGTCGGGCGCGGTCGGCGCACCGGTCAGCACGCCGGGGACGTAGCCCTGAGGGCCGGCCACGCGCAGCCGCGGGTTGATGTTCCACACCACCGACGAGGCGACGCCGCCGTAGCGGGCGACGCGGTGGCGGCGGCGTTCGATCTCGGCGGCCAGGCCACGCGGGTCGGGGGTCGGGATGATGACGTCGTAGGCCGCGCGCAGCCACACGGCGGGGCCGGCGGGCAGGTCGAACCGCAGCGGGTGGCTGGAGGAGTGCTCGGGCGTCCGGTACTTCACGTTCTTGAGCAGCACGCCCGGTTCGACCTTCAGCACGCCCGCCAGCGGTACGCCGATGACGTCCGTGGCGATGCGGGCGCCGCCGACCAGGCGGGTGAACAGCACGCGGTCCTGCTCCACGACCACGGCGGCCTCGCCGGACAGCGGGACGACGATCGGCGCGTCGTTCATCGGCGCAACTCCGGTGGCAGCAAGGGGATCAGTGCGTTCAGGAACTCGGCGGCGGCGCCCTCGTGGCCGACGCCCTCGCGGTGCACGGTGATGCGGCCGCCGCCGAGTTCGAGGCCGCCGGTCGACTCGCACGGCGCGGCGGTCAGCGCGGGCGTGAGCAGGCGGACGAACGCGAACTCGTCGCAGAACACCAGGAACGAGTCGTCGAAGGCGGGCACGCCCACCGCGATCGCGCCCTTGTTCTCGTCGTGCGTGATGCGCCGCCAGTCCTCGGTGGCCCGTGCCCGCACCCGCAACGGCGGGCACGGGCCGAGTGCGGTGCCGACCGAGACGAACGCCTCCTCGCGCGCCTTCTGGTCGCCACCGGCGGAGTCCAGGCCGACGACGCGGACCTCGGTGCGCGTCGTGAACGTGCGCCCGCCGACGGACGTCACGGCCTCGGTGGGAGTGAAGCGCTTGGGCCGCCACCACATCAGAAGTCGAGCTCCCGGTCGGTTCGCGCCGCGTCCTGGTCGGTGCCGCGCCGGTCGTAGGTGATCGTCCTGACCGCGCCGTCGACGAAGCCCGCCGCCTTGTTCGCGATCTTGACCGGGTCGGTGTACTTCATGCCGTCCGGACCGCTCTGGTCGAGCCCCACGACCTTCTCCGCGTTGCCCGACAACGACTTGGTGAACGCCTCGCTGAGCGTGCCCGGCTTCTTGGCGGCGCCGTAACCGGCGGCGCGGGCGTCGGCGGCGCGGTTCGCCTGCTCGAAGAAGTCGAGCTTCTGACGCATCTGTTCCAGCAACTCCGCGCTGTCAGGCATGCGCCGAACGTACCAACGGCGCCTGGGCGGGGTGGCCGCACGCGCGGCCACCCCACACCATCAGGCGACAGTGCTCTCCCGGGAGGCCTTCGCCGGGGCCTTGGCCCTGCGCGCGGCCGGGTCGATCAGCAGGCCGAACACCACGCCGATGCCGACGTAGAGCGTGGCCAGCTGGGCGAGCGAGCTGAGGCGGAACTGCCACAGGACGTTCACCGGCATGTCCGCGGGAACCGTGTCCGGCGGGGCCGGGAACGCGAGCAGCACCACGGCGGCGGCCGCGACGACCGCGAGCAGCACCGCCGTCGTGCGCACCGGCTGCGACTGCGCGTGCAGCTGCGCGGCGAGCCAGCTCGCACCCCACACGATCAGCAGACCGGCCACGACCACGCCGAGGTAGAGCGCCGTGCGGTGGTTCACCGTCGCCGGATCGCCCACGGCGGGCGGGTTGGCCGGGTACTTGATCCACGGCAGCAGCGCCACGGCACCGAAGACCGCGGCCCCGAAGGCGAAGCTGCGGCTGAACGGCGTGCGGTCGGTGAACCAGCGCTTCGACAGCGCGTAGGCCGTGGCGAACACCAGGCCGACCGCGATGCCGACGATCACCACGCCGAGCATGCCGCCCACGACCTGGGCGCCGCGGCTGACGAGCTCTTCCTCGCCGCCGTGGGAGTGGCCGGCTTCCTCACCGGCGGGTGCGCGAGCTTCCTCGACCGCGAGCGCGGCCCGGATCGGGATCTCGGTCACCAGGAGCTGCACGAGCGCGGACGCGACACCGGCGATGGCGCCGGCCGCGACTCCGCGCAGTGCGATGGACTTGTACGTCGTCGTCATCTGCGTGGATCTAGTGGCAGGGGACGCCGAGCGCGTGACGGCCGTCGTGGAAGAACTCGTGCAGCAACTCGGAACCCGCGCCGAGCGCGAGGCCGTTCTCCTGCAGGACCAGGTACGTGACGATCAGGCCGAGCAGTGAGACGGCGAAGGCCCATTTGGGCACGCGGACGGCGGACAGGCTTGCTGCGGGGCTCGTCATGACGGGCTCCTCCATACCTCGTGGAAGGTCAACTCTCCTAGCGGCGCCGCAGCCGGTCTCCTGACTCCCGGATCAACGCTGCCCCCGCGTCTTCCCAGTCCCGGCGGGGACCAGTGACGTGCTCGGCGGGGATCGCTTCCCGGTCACAGTGGCGAGGACCGCGCCGGATTCTCACCGGCTTCCCGTCACTGCGGCGCGTGCACCGTAAGTTGAGTCGGCTGTTAAGCACAACCGGCCATAAGAGTTGTTGCGTTCCTCACTTCGCGAGTGGACAGTCACCACACTTCCCACCTGCGGCAACGCGGTAGTACAGACAACACGACCGGCGCCGGAACCCGAGCTCGCCGGGAAAAGCCAGAAATTCTCCCGCCTGTTCGAACGGCGGTGTGCTCATGAGCTGTTCGCCGCGTTCTTCCGCTTCCTCCGCTGTGAGCATCTGTGCGCGCACGACCATTTTCAGCGCGCCCGCGACGTTCGACATCGCGTTGCCCCACAGCAACCCGCTCGCCACCGGCGTGACGGCCTGGACCGCCTCGACCACGGGGGCGAGCGCCTCGGCGGCGGGCGGGCCGAGCCGGGGCTGGTCGATGCGCACGCTCAGGCCGTTGGCGGGGTGGTGGTGCCACCACAGGTTCTCCGGCCGGACGTCGATCGGGATGTTCGCGGCCGTGAGCGGGCTGAGCAGCCGGGCCGTGTAGCTGAGGAAGAACAGGCTGGCGGCCACGCGCGGTTCGTCGGCCCGGTAGCGGATCGCGATGGCGTCGAGGGTGGTCTTGAGCGCCGGGCCTTCGAGCAACGCCGTTCCGGGCAGCCACGACTCGTCCGGACGGCCTACGTCGAGGGCGAAGAACGGGTTGATCCCGCGCACCCGGCGCAGGGCTTCGAGGACCTCGGCGAACTCAGACACGGAAGTTCACGCTACCGGGTGTCCATGCAGGACAGATCACGTCCACGGCCTGGGACAGATGCGACCGCGGTGTGGACGGGGGGTCGGGGGATGGGAGGATGTCATGCCGTGAAGACCTTCGATTCCCTGTTCGCTGAGCTGACCGAACGAGCCGCCACCAAGCCGGAGGGATCCGGCACCGTCGCCGCGCTCGAGGCCGGGGTCCATGCGCAGGGCAAGAAGGTCCTGGAGGAGGCGGGCGAGGTCTGGATCGCCGCCGAGTACGAGTCCGACGAGAAGCTCTCCGAAGAGATCTCGCAGCTGCTCTACCGCCTCCAGGTGCTCATGCTGGGCCGTGGGCTCACCCTCGAAGACGTCTACAAGTACCTCTGACTGAAAAGACTTCCACATGCTGCGCGTAGCAGTCCCGAACAAGGGCGCGCTCGCCGAACGCGCCTCCGCCATGCTCACCGAGGCCGGCTACCGGCAGCGGCACGAGCCGCGTGACCTGACCGTGCTCGACAACAACAACGACGTCGAGTTCTTCTTCCTGCGCCCCAAGGACATCGCGATCTACGTGGCGTCCGGCGACCTCGACCTCGGCATCACCGGCCGCGACCTGGCCGCCGACTCGGGCGCCGACGACAACGGCTCCTCCGTCGAGGAGCTGCTGGCACTGGGCTTCGGCTCGTCGACCTTCCGCTACGCGGGCCCCCGCGGCACCGACTGGAAGGTCGAGGACCTCGAGGGCAAGCGCCTCGCCACGGCGTACCCGAAGCTCGTGGGCCGCGACCTCGCCGCCCGCGGCATCACCGCCAAGGTGATCCGCCTCGACGGCGCGGTGGAGATCTCGATCCAGCTCGGCGTCGCCGACCTGATCGCCGACGTGGTGGGCTCCGGCCGCACCCTGCGCCAGCACGACCTGGTGCCGTTCGGCGACCCGATCTGCGAGTCCGAGGCCGTGCTGATCCACCGCAACGGCTCCGAGCTCACCGCGGCGAAGAAGCAGCTCACCGCCCGCCTCCAGGGCGTCGTGTTCGCGCAGCAGTACCTGATGCTCGACTACGACTGCCCGCGGTCGATCCTGGACGAGGCGATCGCCCTGACCCCGGGCCTCGAGTCGCCGACCGTGGCGCCGCTGGCCAACCCGGACTGGGCGGCCGTGCGGGCGATGGTGTCCCGCAAGGAAGCGAACAACGTGATGGACAAGCTCGCGGCCATCGGTGCCAAGGCCGTGCTGGCCTCGGACATCAGGTTCTGCCGCCTGTGATCACGGAGCACGCGCTGCTCGACGTCCTGCCCGGCTCCGAGCAGGACTTCGAGTGGGCGTTCGGCGAGGCGCGGGAGCTGATCTCCGCCTCGCCGGGCTTCCGCGGCCTCGAACTGCTGCGTTGCCTGGAGACGCCGTCGCGCTACCTGCTGCTCGTGCGGTGGGATTCCGTGGAGGACCACGTCGTCGGGTTCCGGCAGGGGCCTTCTTATGAGCGGTGGTCTGCCCTGCTGCACCGCTTCTACTCTCCGTTCCCGGTCGTGTCGCACTACGAGAGCGCGCTGAGCACCTCGTCGTCCGTGGTCTGATCGAAGCGGACGTACCAGCGGCTCACGGCCTGGAAGTGCTTCGGCGTGAGGATCGCGACGATCGGCGTCCGGAACGTCTTCAGCGCGTCCCGCGCGGCCACCGGCACCGCGAGGGTGACGCTCTTCGGGGTGTGTCGCGCGATGTGGTGGAGCGCCGCTCTGGCGGTGACGCCGGTGGCCAGGCCGTCGTCGACGAGGATGACGTCGCGGTTCGCCATGGTCAGCGGCCGGTCGCCGCGGTAGAGGGCGGTGCGGCGCCGTGCCTCCTGCCGTTCCGCGTCGGCCTGGTGGCCCAGCTGTTCCTCGGTCAGGTCGAGGGCTCTGAGGACCCTCGGGTCGTAGATCGGCTCGCTGTCGGCGGTGACGGCGCCGACGCCGTACTCCGGGTGGCCCGGTGCACCGATCTTGCGCGCCACGACGACGTCGAGCTCGGCGTTCAGGCGGGTCGCGATCTCCTTGGCGACCGGGACGCCGCCTCGTGGGAGGCCCAGGACCAGCGGGTCGTGCCAGGGCTGTCCGGCGAGGCGCGCGGCGAGGGCGCGGCCCGCTTCCTGCCGGTTCGCGAACCTCTTCATCGTCGTCCTGACGCTACGCCTTCCCTCGTTCAGTCGAACAGGCCCATGACGTCCGCGGTCATCGAGATGGACGGCACGCCGTTGCGGCACTGTGGACGGTGGTGGTGCCACGACTCCCGGTGCGTCCTGCGAGGTACCGGCACGCCTGGATCCGTTGACGTGGAATCGTTTTGACCCGGTCGAGTGAATTCGGGCCGGTGGTTGCGCCGATCTTCCGCCAGGTGGCCCTCTGGGGCATGACTGGACGAAACAGAGGCACGGCCGGCCGCGGCGAGGCGGCGGTGCTGGTCAACGGACTGCTGGCGGGTGTGGGCTCGTTGTACGTCCTGACGAGCTCGGTGCCGGTGACGGCCGGCGCCGCCGTGCTGGCGGCCGGACTGGCCGCGCTCTCGATCCTCGGCCGGTCGGACGGGTCGTGACGGGATGACACTGGCACGCGATCTCGTGGGTGACCCGGCACCCGACGATCCACGGAGACCCATGGCGGACTCGCCCGACGCGGAGTACCTGCGTTTCCACCGCGCCGAGCACGCCGCCGTGGTCGCTTTCCTGCGCTACCTCGGGTTCGCTCACCACATCGCGGACGAGTCGGCGTCCGAAGCGCTGGTGGAGCTCTACTGGTCCTGGGCCGAGGTGCGCACGAACCGCCGGATGTGGGTGCGCACGACCGCTCGGCGCATCGCGGGGAAGAAGATCTCGCGGACCTCGACGCTGAAGCGCTTGCTGGAGCGCGGGTTGCGGCCGGTGGAAGGCCGGATCGACCCCGTCATCGAGGAACTGCTGGAGCGCAACAGCGATCTCGTCCAGGCGATCAACAGCCTGCCCCGGCACCAGCGCGAGGTGATCGCGTTGCGGCTGGACGACTTCAGCACCGCGGAGATCGCGGTGGAGCTGAACATCGCGGAACGCACCGTGCAGGACCGCGCGAAGAAGGCGGGCGACGCGATCAGTTCGATGCTCGCCACTGGGGAGGAGACACGATGAACGACGACCTCGACGAGAAGCTCAAGGCACGGCACGCGGTGCACGTCGCCGACCTCGAGCTGGTGCTGGCACCGGCTCGGCTGCCGGCCGTGCCGGTGGGCCCACCCGCTCCGCGCGGGCGCGTGTCGTCACTGGCACGACTCGGGGTCGCGGTGGCGGCGGTGGCGGTGATCGGGGGGACGTCCGTGACACCGATGGCGATGAACTCCCTGCCGGTCATGTCCGCGCCCGAACTGGAGCTCGTGCGCCCGAGCGAGGTGCCGCCGTCCTCCGCGGTTCTGGATCGCACCACCAGGCACTCCGAACTGGCCGAGACGCGGCCCAGCGCGCCGATGACGGGATCGCCCGGCGCCGAGATGGTGGGGCGCGAGCTCGTCGTCGTCTGGTTCCGGCCGGACTCCGAGGAGGTGGAGGACGCCGACCTGGCGGTGCTGCGGGAGTTCATGAAGCACCTCGAGGACGACGACCGGGTTGTCGTCCTCGGGCACACGGCGCGGCTCGGCGCTGAGGACAGCGCGGTAAGGCTGAGCCAACTGCGTGCCGACAGCGTGCGGACGGTGTTGGTGAACGCCGGGTTGTCGCCGGCACGCGTCACCGCCGTCGGTGTCGGGTACGCGCAGGCCGCGGCGGCGTTCGACCCGCGTGATCGCCGGGTGACCGTGGAGCGGCTGACCTAGCGCTCGCGGACGAACAACGCCTGTGCTGTCGTGCCCACCGGACCGTGGACGTCGTGCACGACGCTGGTCGCCAGGCCCACGCCGTCCGGGCCGATGGTGGTGCGCGCGTCCATGCCCACCCACTCGCCGGTGGGGCGGCGGTGCAGGTGGACCGTCAGGTCCGTGTTGATGGCGTACCACTTGCGAATGTCCACACGGGACGAGACGCCGCTGGCCGAGTCGACGACGGAGAACAGGCGCTCTTCCGGGGTGGGCTCGGAGCCCTCGACGACGGCGACGCGCGGGCGGGCCCACACCCTGGCGTCACCCGGCGTGAAGATGCCACCGGACACGGACAGCCACTCGACGGCCGCGAGGTAGCCGCCGCCCCAGTGCTCGGGGATCTCCATCGGCACGGCGGTGGAAGGCGCTGCCAGCTCAGGTGCTTCGCCGCCCGCGACGGCGGTGGTGTCCGCGTCGACGATGCGCCACGCGCGGGCCGTGAGCACTGCACGGCCTTCGAACGAAAGGGAAGCTGCGAGGAGTTCCACGGAACGGCCGGGGCGTTCGACCGAAGTGGACACCGTCAGGTCCGCCACCGGGACCGGACCGAGCACCTCGAACGTGACGCGCGCCAAGGACGACGCCGGGTTGCCGAGGCCCAGCAGGGCGCGCACCAGCAACGCCGAGGGCGGGCCCAGGTGCTGGCTGTCCGGGCCCCACGGGCCGACGGTGTGTTCGGTGGAGCGGAACCTGTCGTCGCCCAGCGGCAGGTAGAAGGCGGCCATCAGTCGCGGTCCTGGAGGGGCTCGGTGTCGTCGGGCTCCGGCCAGCCAGGGTAGGGCGGCGGGGTGCCGTCGAACGCCGGGCAGAACGCCTTGTGGTCGCAGTAGTCGCACAGGCGGCTCGGGTTGGGGCGGAAGTCACCGGTCGGCGCGGCGCGCATGATCGCCTGCCAGATGGCGTCCAGGGTGCGTTCGAAGCGGGCGAGTTCGGACTCGTCCGGCTGGTAGGCCAGCGCCTGGCGGTCGGCCAGGTACATCAGCCTCAGCTGGCGCGGGACGACGCCGCGCAGCTTCCACAGCACGAGGGCGTAGAACTTCATCTGGAACAACGCCTTCGCCTCGCCGATCTCGCGCGGCGCGGCGCCGGTCTTGTAGTCCACGACCCGGATTTCACCCGTCGGGGCGACGTCCACCCGGTCGATGTAGCCGCGCAGCAGCACACCGGACGGCAGTTCGGACTCGACCAGGAGTTCGCGCGACTCCGGCTCCAGGCGCCGCGGGTCCTCCAGGCCGAAGTAGCCGTCGAGCAGCTTCGTGGCGGACGCGAGCCACTCCGCCTCCTCCTCGCTGCCCTCCGACTCGAAGAGCGTCGCGAACTCCGGGCGCTCGCCCTTCACCCGGTCCCAGGCGGGGGAGATCATCGCGCGGGCCCGGTCCGGGACGCGTTCGGCGGCGGGCAGCGCGAACAGGTCCTCCAGCACCGCGTGCACCACCGTGCCGCGCACCTGCGCCTTCGTCGGCCGCTCCGGCAACCGGTCGACCGCGCGGAACCGGTAGAGCAGCGGGCACTGCTTGAAGTCCCCTGCCCGGGACGGCGACAGCGCGGGCCTGCGCAACGTGGTGCTCATGCTTCGCACGATAGGACAGGGGTCTGACAATTCCGGGAGCGGCCACCGAACCGCGAGATCACACCACCCGCTCTACAGTGCTCCCGTGGCCGCGCGGATCAGTGAACGAGAGGGCGGCCTGCTGCTGTTCCGGGTGGCGGGCATCCCGGTGGTGCTCGCGCCGTCGTGGTGGATCGGTTCGGCGATCGTGGTGGCGTTCTACGCGCCGTTGGTCGACGACCTCGCACCGGGCACGCCGCCGGCCACGGGCCTTCTGGTAGCGGCGCTGTTCGCCGTCTTCCTCGGACTTTCCGTGCTCGCCCACGAACTCGGCCACTGCGTCGCGGCGATCAGGCTCGGCCTCCCGGTCAGGAGACTCAGGCTCTACCTGCTCGGCGGGCTGTCCGAGATCATGCGCACCCCCGGCAAACCCAGTCACGAAGGTGTGGTCGCGGGCGCCGGGCCGGTGGTGTCCATCGCGCTCGCCGTGGTGTTCGGCCTCGGCGGGTTCGCGATGACGTCCGGCGGCGTGCTGTGGCTGCTGGTCGTGCAGGTCGCCGGGGCGAACCTCGTGGTGGCGATCTTCAACCTGCTGCCGGGACTGCCGCTGGACGGCGGCAGGATCGTGCGCGCGGGCGTGTGGGCCGCGACCGGGCAACGGGCGACGGGCACGCGAGTCGCTGTGGTCGGTGGTTTCGCCGTGGCCGTCGCGTTGGTGGTGTGGGCGCTCTACGGCGTCATGGAAGGCGCTGAGGACCGTTGGCTGCGGTTCGGTGTGTGCGTGCTCACGGCGTGGGTTGTTGTTGCCGGTGCGCGCAGCGAACTCGCCAGCGAACGCCGCAGGACGTGGCCCGAGGGCGTCACGCTCAACGATCTGATCCTGCCCGTCCTGCAACTGCCGGCGGAAAGTCCCGTGGCGGACGCGCTCAGCACGTCGGCGGGACGCGGTGTGGTGCTGGTGCGGGCCGACGGCGTCGCGGCCGGCCTGCTCGACACCGAACTGGCGCGCAAACTCGCCGCGGCCAGCCCGTTCGCCCCCGCCGAACAGGCCGCGGAGCCGATCCGGCCGGAGACCGTGCTGCTCGCCGACGAACCCGGCGAGGAGATCGTCGAACGCGTGCAGGGCACGGCCGCGTGGCAGTTCCTCGTCGTCGACCTGGAGGGCCGTCCCGCCGGTGTGCTGCGCAGGGAGGACCTGCGTGCGGCCATTGAGAAGGGCGTTTGACACCATTGCGCGGTGATTAGCGCAAGTGGACCGTTCCGACCGGGCGACCGGGTTCAGCTGACCGACCCCAAGGGGCGGCACTACACCGTCGTCCTCGAGCCCGGCAAGGAGTACCACACCCATCGCGGCGCCATCCCGCACGACCTGCTGATCGGGCAGCCCGAGGGCTCGGTCGTCGCGTCGGTGGGCGGCACGAACTTCCTGGCACTGCGCCCGCTGCTGCCGGACTACGTGCTGTCGATGCCGCGGGGCGCGCAGGTCATCTACCCCAAGGACGCCGCGCAGATCTGCATGTACGGCGACATCTTCCCGGGCGCCCGCGTGCTGGAGGCGGGTGCCGGGTCCGGCGCGCTGTCGTGCTCGCTGCTGCGCGCGGTGGGGGAGAAGGGCAGCGTCCAGTCCTACGAGGTGCGTGACGACCACGCGGTCCACGCCATCCGCAACGTGGAGACGTTCTTCGGCGAACGGCCGGGCAACTGGTCGATCACCGTCGACGACGTGAAGAACCACGAGGGCGAGGTCGACCGGGTCATCCTCGACATGCTCTCGCCGTGGGAGGTCCTGCCCACGATCGCGAAGAACCTCATCCCCGGTGGCGTTCTCGTCGTGTACGTCGCCACCACCACGCAGCTGTCGGTGGTCACGGAGGCGCTGCGGGAGATGACGTGCTGGACCGAGCCGCACGCGTGGGAAACGCTCGTCCGGCCGTGGCACGTCGTGGGTCTCGCCGTGCGCCCGGAGCACCGGATGATCGCGCACACCGCGTTCCTGCTCACCACGCGCAAGCTCGCCGACGGCGTGACGGCACCGAAGCCGCAGCGCCGTCCCAGCAAGGGCTGAGAAACGCTGAAGGGGGCCCTCTGGTCGTAGAGGGCCCCCTTCAGCGCGTGGTCACTTGGACGGTGCGCCGGCGCTCTGCACGCCGCAGACCTTCCAGTCGCCACCCTCCTGCGTGAGCTTGTAGATGATGAACGACTTCACCGTGCCGGTGCCGCCCTGCGGGTCCGGGATGCCCGTGTAGTCCGCCTTGAACGTGCCGGTCGTCCCGGTCGTCGTCACCTCACCGGCCGTGATCTTCAGCTGGGGCGCGGGCTTCGGCGACTTGTTCGCCTTCTCGGCGTCCGCCGCCATCTTGTCGCAGATGTACGGCTTCATCGCGGCCAGGTCGAACTTGCCCTCGCGGCCCTGCTTCTGGTTCTCCGCCGCGAAGTCGGCGACCATCTCCTCGAGCTTCGCGTCCCCGCTGCCGGACTTGCTCGGCGACGACGGCTTGGTGGTCTCCTGCGGAGGTTCCGCCGTGTTCTCGCCGCTGTCCGCCGCCGCCGTGGTCGACGGCTTCGAGTCGTCACCGGACAGCAGCACGGCCGCCGTGACACCGCCGCCGACGAGCACCAGCACGCCGACGACGACACCGATGACCAGGCCGGTGTTGCTCTTCTTCGGGGGAGGACCGCCGAAGCCGCCGGGCTGGCTGTAGCCCTGGGGCTGCCCGTACTGGCCAGGCCGGCCGTACGGGTCCTGCTGGGGCTGGCCGTACGGACCCGGCTGCTGCTGCGGGAAGCCACCGCTCGGCGGCCCCTGCTGCCCGGGCCGGCCGTACGGGCCCTGAGGCTGCTGCTGCCCGTACCCCGGCGGCGGCTGCTGGCCGTACCCCGGCTGGGGCGGCTGCTGGCCGTGGCCGGGCTGCTGCGGGCCCTGGCCGTAGGGACCCGGCTGCTGCGGCGGGTAGGTCATCGGAAATCCCCCGAAACTGAAGTGCTGAACCCGATCACTTGGTCGGGATCGTCGGAACCTGGAAGTCGGGCAGCTTGATGTCCTTGGCGAGCGTGCAGAACTTCCAGTCGCCCGACTCCTTCTTGAACTTCACCGTGGTGTCGAAGCTCTTGGACTCGGTGCCGATCGTCACGGTCGTCGACACGCCGACGTCCGCGGTGTCGCCGCTGACCTTGACGTCCTTGACGTTGACCTTCGGCGACGGCATCTTCTTGAGCTCCTCGGCCAGCTTGCGCTGGTCCGGCGTGAGCTTCTTCTCCGCCTCCTCGGCCTCCTTGAGGGCCGCGTCGCAGGCCATCGACTTGACCTTGCTCTCGTTCTTCGAGGCGCTCGCGGCGTAGTACTCCTCGGCGACCTTCTTCACGTCCGCCGCGTCGTCACCGCCGCCCGAGTCGCTCGAGCCGGAGTCGGAGGACGAGCTGCTGGAGCTGGAGGAGCTGTTGCCGGAGAGCATCACCGCCGCCGTGACACCGCCGCCGACGAGCACCAGCACGCCGATGATGACGCCGACGATCAGGCCGGTGTTGCTCTTCTTGGGCGGCGGGCCGCCGAAGCCGCCGGGCTGGCCGTAGCCCTGGGGCGGGCCGTACGGGCCCGGTTGCTGACCGTAAGGACCTGGCTGACCCTGCTGCGGGAAGCCACCGCTCTGCGGGTTCTGCTGGCCGAACGGGTCCTGCTGCGGCTGGCCGTACGGGCCGGGCTGCTGGCCGTAACCGGGCGGCGGCTGCTGGCCGTAGCCCGGCTGGGGCTGCTGGCCGTACCCGGGCTGGGGCTGCTGGCCGTGACCCGGCTGCTGCGGCGGCTGCTGCCCGTACGGCCCACCGGGCGGCGGCTGCTGCCCGTAGGGCCCGGGCTGCTGCGGCGGGTAGGTCATCGAAACTCCCCCGATGCGGATGAGGTGATCTTTCGCTGGACATTGTGGTGCTTCGCCCGACAACTCGCGGGCGAATGGTGCCTATCGACACGCACGAGTGGTTATGCACACGGCCGCGAGTTGCGATCCGGCCGCGCGAAGGTCGCGTCTGATAACGATTGTGGCAACTCCACCGGTAATCGAGCGCGATGCTCTGCGCTGTCGGGGTGGTGCGCCGGTCGCGTCGGTGGAACCACCCGGATGGCCGCACGCCCTCCGGACGCTCCGGAGGCCCGCCCGCGCGGGTCCTCCGCCGGTCGCGAACGGGGTG
The DNA here is from genome assembly GCF_030269365.1 of Lentzea sp. NBRC 102530. Classification (GTDB taxonomy): domain Bacteria; phylum Actinomycetota; class Actinomycetes; order Mycobacteriales; family Pseudonocardiaceae; genus Lentzea. Next base: position 187,151 of record NZ_BSTF01000010.1, on the reverse strand, counting down.
GGTTGCGGTGCGTGACCGCCGAACGGGTCGATCGCTGGTCCACCTGGTGGGAACATGGCGGATCGCCGCCCGTCGCCGGGCCGCGAGCCGTACCAGGTGTGTCCAGGGGCGTCCGAGGGTGGTCGCGGACAGTGGAGACCGGGCGCCCGCCCTGGTGCTCCCATGACCCTCTCCTCGGGCTTCTCGCAGGTCGTCTGGCGTGTCGCGGGGCGAAACGCCGGTCGTGGCTTCTGGGACGCACCGTAGCCGGTGGGCGGTCGCGCCGGACACCGAGATGGACCAGTCGACCTCTCTTGGAGGCCTTGCCGTTGCGTCACACGAGCGAAGATGATGTTGTGAGTACCCCATTTTGTCGGTGATCGCCGGTACCGTAATCGGTACGAACACGGGAGGAGGGTGCCGACATGCAGCACGGTCATCCCGGCAGCCAACCCGATGAGGGTGGCGAGCTGAACCATGGCAACAATTCTGCTGAGCTGACTGCGCAGATCAGGTTCCTCGAGGACGAGATCGCGTCGTTGCGTCGCAAGCTGACCGAGTCGCCGCGCCACACGCGGTTGCTCGAGCAGCGCTTGGCTGAGGCGACAGAGCGCGTCAGCCAGCTGACCGAGCGAAACACGAAGCTCATAGACACCCTCCGCGAAGCACGAAGCCAGCTGCTCGCGCTGCGTGAGGAAGTCGACCGGCTGGCGCAACCGCCCAGCGGGTACGGCGTCTTCATGGCGCGGTACGACGACGGAACCGTGGACGTCTTCACCTCTGGTCGCAGGATGCGCGTGGCCGTGTCCCCCGCGGTCGAACCGGAGAAGATCGCCTACGGCCAGTCCGTGCGCCTCAACGAGGCGCTGACGGTCGTCGAGGCCGGCGGGTTCGAGCGGTCCGGCGAGGTCTGCGCACTGCGGGAGGTGCTCACCGACGACGACGGTGCGGACACCATCGCGCGTGCGCTGGTCGTCGGGCACGCCGACGAGGAGAGGGTGGTCTGGCTCGCCCAGCCGCTGCTCGACTCGCCGCTCAAGCCCGGCGACTCGCTGCTGGTCGACTCGAAGGCGGGTTTCGCCTACGAACGGGTCCCCAAGGCCGAGGTCGAGGACCTCGTGCTCGAGGAGGTCCCGGACATCGACTACAACGACATCGGTGGCCTCTCCCGGCAGATCGAGCAGATCCGCGACGCCGTGGAGCTGCCGTTCCTGCACGCCGACCTCTTCCGCGAGTACGAGCTGCGCCCGCCCAAGGGCGTCCTGCTCTACGGCCCTCCCGGCTGCGGCAAGACGCTCATCGCCAAGGCGGTGGCGAACTCGCTGGCCAAGAAGGTGCGGGAGATCCGCGGCGAGACCGACAAGCAGGCGAAGTCGTACTTCCTCAACATCAAGGGCCCCGAGCTCCTCAACAAGTTCGTCGGTGAGACCGAGCGGCACATCCGCCTGATCTTCCAGCGGGCTCGTGAGAAGGCGTCCGACGGCACCCCGGTGATCGTGTTCTTCGACGAGATGGACTCGATCTTCCGCACCCGTGGTTCGGGTGTGTCGTCCGACGTCGAGACGACGATCGTGCCCCAGCTCCTCGCCGAGATCGACGGCGTCGAGGGCCTGGAGAACGTCATCGTCATCGGCGCCTCCAACCGCGAGGACATGATCGACCCGGCGATCCTGAGGCCCGGCCGTCTCGACGTGAAGATCAAGATCGAGCGACCGGACGCCGAGGGCGCGAAGGACATCTTCAACAAGTACCTGACGCCCAACCTCCCGTTGCACGCCGACGACCTCGCCGAGTTCGGCGGGGACCCGAAGGCCTGCATCGAGGGCATGGTGCAGCACACCGTGGAGCGCATGTACGAGGAGTCCGAGGACAACCGGTTCCTGGAGGTCACCTACGCCAACGGTGACAAGGAGGTCCTGTACTTCCGGGACTTCAACTCCGGCGCCATGATCCAGAACATCGTCGACAGGGCCAAGAAGGCGGCGATCAAGTCGCTGCTCGACACCAAGCAGCCCGGGCTCTCCGTCCGGCACCTGCAGGCGGCCATCCTCGACGAGTTCGCCGAGAACGAGGACCTGCCGAACACGACGAACCCGGACGACTGGGCTCGCATCTCGGGCAAGAAGGGCGAGCGGATCGTCTACATCCGCACGCTCGTCACCGGGAAGAACCAGGACACCGGTCGCGCGATCGACACGGCCACGAACACCGGCACGTATCTGTAAGACCGCAGTCCGGCACCGCCCCGGCCGCACCTCGCGGCCGGGGCGGTGCCGCGTTCCCGCCTACCCGCGCGGTGACCGCCTGCCTGGACTTCCTGGCAGGGGGAGACATGAGACGCACCGGGTACGTGCTGGCAGCACTGGGGTCGTCACCGCGCTGACCTGGGCCCGCGACGAGGCGGACCCGCTCGCGGTCGAGCACGTCGCCGTGCGCGTGGGGCTGGTCCAGGACGGCGGGAGCGTCGAGGTCGGGCGGGTCGCGGCGAAGATCGCCGCCCTCGAGTTCGCGTTGCCGAGCGGCAAGGTCGTCCAGGCCGAGATGTACGGCGAGGTCTTCGTCTGCCGCGTTCCGGAGAAGATCTCCGCGGTGCGGGTCCGGGCCTACGACGTGGACGGTCGCCTCCTGCGCGACACCACGATCTAGCGGACCAGGCCCGACTCGTAGGCCGCGATCACCAGTTGCGCCCGGTCGCGGGCGTGCAGCTTCGCCAGCAGGTTCCCGATGTGCGTCTTCACCGTGCCGGTGCTGACGTGCAGCTCGGCCATGATCTCCGCGTTGGACCGCCCGCGCGCGATCAGCAGCAGGACCTCCTTCTCCCGCTCGGTGATCCGCTCCAGGCCGCGCACCGCGGGTGCCGCCGGTTGCCGGACGAACTCCCGGATCAGCCGCCGGGTCACCGTCGGCGACAGCAGCGACTCGCCGGACGCCACCACCCGGATCGCCGCCAGCAGCTCGGCGGGAGGCGTGTCCTTCAGCAGGAACCCGGACGCGCCGGCCCGCAACGCCCCGAAGACGTACTCGTCGAGGTCGAACGTCGTCAGCACGAGCACGCGCGGGCCGTCCAGCTGCCGCGTGGCCTCGATGCCGTCCATCTCGGGCATGCGGATGTCCATCAGGACCACGTCGGGCTCCAGCTCCGCCGCCAGCGCGACCGCCTCGGCGCCGGTGCCGGCCTCGCCCACGACGGTCAGGTCCGGTTCGTGGTCCACCAGCATCCTGAAGCTGGCCCGCAGCAACGCCTGGTCGTCCGCGATCAGCACGGTCGTCATCGGACCGGCAGCTCCGCGACGACCCGGAAACCGCCGCCGTCGCCGGGTCCGGCGTCGAACGTGCCGCCGTACACCGCCACGCGTTCGCGCATGCCGATCAACCCGTGTCCCACGCCGAGCTCCTTCACCCCGGGGCCGTCGTCCTCGACCTCCACGCGGACGGCTTCCGCCGTCACCTCCACCAGAACCGTGCAGGCGGCGGGGGCCGCGTGCTTCACCACGTTGGTCAGCGCCTCCTGCACGATCCGGTACACCGACAGCCCGATCCCCTCCGGCACAACGGCCTCCCCGCGCACGTCCACCGTCACGCGCACCCCGGCGAGCGACGCGCGGCCGGCCAGCTCCGCCAGTCCGTCGAGTCCGGGGGAGGGGGCGAGCGAGGCGTCGGACCGCAGCACGCCGAGAAGACCACGCATCTCCGTGAGGGCCGCACGGCTCGTTTCCGAGATGACCTGCAACGCCTCGTAGGCGTGCTCGGGTGAGCGCACGTGTGCGGCGTTGCCCGCCTGCACGGCGATGAGGGAGAGGTTGTGCGCCACCACGTCGTGCAGTTCGCGGGCGATGCGCAGGCGTTCGTCGGCGAGCGCCTGCTCGGCGGCCCGGGCGGTCTCGCGTTCGAGCATCGAGCGCCGCAGGCGGGTCGTGTAGCCGATCGCCCACACCGAACCCAGCGCGGCGACGGCGACGAGCACGCTCTCCACCTCGCCGCCGGAGAGCCCCGCGGTCACGACGACGCTGACGACCAGGGCCCCCAGCGACCACGTGCGATCGCGGTCGACCGCCACCGTGTACAGCGCGAAGCAGACGGCTCCCACCGGTGCGCCGAGCGCCACGACCGGCAGCACCCTGGTCATCACCACGAGCGCCATCGCGGCGAGGGTCACGGCCAGCGCGAGCGAGGGCCACCACCGCCGGACCGCGACGGGCACCGCGACCAGCCCGGCCAGCGGCACCGCGACGAACGGCGACGCGTGCTGGGAAGGCTCCAGCATCGCGTACGCGACGAGGACCCAGATCACCAGCGCGGCGGTGGCGTCGACCAGGTAGAGGTGCAGTCTCGCGAACACGGAACGCACCGTATCGACCCCGGTGCCGCGCCACCTCGGACCACGGTCCGATTCCGGGGATCGGAGCCCAGGCCGATCCGTTTCCGGCAGCGACAGCACACTCTCTTCCGCATGATCGAGGTGCGGAACCTGACGAAGAGGTACGGGGACACCAAGGCGGTCGACGACCTGTCGTTCACCGTCCACCCCGGACTGGTGACGGGCTTCCTCGGCCCGAACGGTGCCGGGAAGTCCACGACGATGCGCATGGTCCTCGGCCTGGACCGGCCCACGAGCGGGGAGGCGTTGATCAACGGCCGCCGCTACGCGACGCTCGACCACCCGCTGCGGCACGTCGGCGCGTTGCTCGACCCGGCGGCGGTGCACCACGGGCGCAGGGCGCTCGACCACCTGCTCTGGATCGCCGCGTCCAACGGCATCGGCGAGAAGCGCGCCGTCGAGCTGGTGGAGCAGGTCGGTCTGGGAGGCGTGCGGCACAAGCGGATCCGGGCGTTGTCGCTCGGTATGAAGCAACGGCTCGGCGTCGCGGCCGCGTTGCTCGGCGACCCCGGGGTGCTGATGTTCGACGAACCGGTGAACGGTCTCGACCCCGAGGGCGTCCGGTGGATCCGCGACCTCCTGCGCGGACTCGCCGGCGAAGGCCGGACGGTCTTCGTCTCCAGCCACCTGATGAGCGAGATGGCGCTGACCGCCGACCACGTCGTGATCGTCGCAAGAGGACAGCTGGTCAAGGAGACACCGATGGAGGCGTTGACCCGCAACGGTTCCCTGGAGGACGCCTACCTCGGCCTCACCTCCGGGAGGGGACTGTGAAGAACGCGCTCGCCGCCGAGTGGCTGAAGCTGCGGACCGTCCGGGCGCCCCAGGCCCTCGCCGCGACCATCGGCCTGATGGTGGTCGCCGGAGCGTTGCTGTCGTGGCTGATGGTCCGGGACTACGACACGTCCCCGGCCGCCGAACAGGCGAAGTTCGCCTCCGCCGACGCCACCGTGGTGATCACGCCGGTGATCCAGTTCCTGGTCGCCGCGCTCGGCGCCCTGGTCGCCACCTCGGACCCGCGGCTCACCGCGCTGACCGCCGTGCCGGTCCGGTCGCGTTTGCTGGCGGCGAAGACTGTGCTCGTCGCGGCCGCGGCGGTGGTGCTCGGCACGGTCGCGCTGGCCGCGAGCGTCGGCGCGAGCTGGGTGGTCATGGGGGACCGGCCGCCGCCGATCGCGCCGTGGGACGGCCTGGGCGACGTGCTGCCGTGGCAGGGCGCCGCGCTGCTGTCGATCTTGGTAACCGGTCTGGCCGGCCTCGGGATCGGGCTGGCGGTGCGGTCCACGGCCGTCACGATCGTGGTGGTCGGCGTGCTGCTGTGGGGACTGCCCGCCATCACCCCGATGCTGCCGGACCCGTGGAACGTCGACGCGTCCGCGGTGATGGTGCCCTACCTGGTGTGGGAGGTGTCGGGGGTGGTCGAGGACGCCCCGCTGAGCCCGTTGGCCGCCGTCGCATGTTTGGCGATCTACGCACTGGTGACCCTCAGTACCGGAACTGTGACCCTTCTGCGACGAGACGCTTGACTCCCTCTTTAGGCAGCCTTATGGTCATCTATACCTTTAATCGGTAAGGAAACTTACCTAACTATCTCCGCCGCCGCAGTCCGAGAGGAGACGCTGAATGTCCTGGCAGAAGTCTGTGGTGGCGCTCGCCGCGGCAGTGGTGCTCCCGTTGACCGGTGCGATGGCGGGCAGTTCCGTCGCCGCCGCTCCCGAGGGCGAGAACCTCGCCGCTGCCGCGCTGCCGCCGGGTTCGCCCGCGGCGGTCAACGGGCAGCTCAAGGTGTGCGGCGTCAAGCTGTGCAACCAGAACGGCAAGCAGATCCAGCTGCGCGGCATGAGCACGCACGGCATCCAGTGGTACTCCCAGTGCGTGAAGACCGCGTCCCTGGACGCGCTCGCCAACGACTGGAAGGCGGACGTCCTCCGCATCTCGATGTACATCCAGGAAGGTGGCTACGAGAGCAACCCTCGCAAGTTCACCGACATGGTGCACGGCTACATCGAGGAGGCCACCAAGCGCGGCCTGTACGCGCTGGTCGACTGGCACCAGCTGTCGCCGGGCGACCCGAACCACAACACCGCGCGCGCCAAGACGTTCTTCAACGAGATCGCGCAGCGGCACAAGGACAAGACGAACATCATCTACGACATCGCGAACGAGCCGAACGGCGTCACGTGGTCGCGGGTGAAGTCCTACGCGGAGGCCGTCATCCCGACGATCCGCGCCCAGGACCCGGACAGCCTCGTGCTCGTCGGCACGCACGGCTGGTCGACGTTCGGCCTGTCCGACGGCAAGGACATCAACGAGGTCAGCCGGAACAAGGTCAACGCCTCGAACCTGATGTACACGTTCCACTTCTACGCGAAGGACCACCGCGACTCGTACCTCAACGCGTTGCGCACGGTCTCGAGCCAGGTGCCGGTCTTCGTCACCGAGTTCGGCTCGCAGGAGGCGTCGGGTGATGGTCCCAACGACTTCACCATGGCGAACAAGTTCATCACGTTCATGAAGGAAGCCAAGATCTCGTGGACGAACTGGAACTTCTCCGACGACCACCGCACGGGTGCGGTGTTCAAGAGCGGCACGTGCTCCGGCAGCAGCTTCACCGGTGAGGGCCCGCTGAAGGACGCCGGCAAGTGGGTGCGCAACCACATCCGCACGGCCGACGACTTCTGAGCACTCTGATCGACCGACCCCGGCGGGTCACGTGAACGGCGGTCCTGCGGGGCCGCCGTTTACCGTTGTCGGCATGGCACAACTCGCGCTCGGTCTCGCGTCCCTCGGTCGTCCCGCGTACATCAACCTCGGACGTGAGGGCGCGCTACCGGCCGTGCGCGACGTGGAGTCCATGCGCGCGCAGTGCCACCGAGTGCTCGACACGGCCTATGCGGCGGGTGTCCGGTGGGTCGACGCCGCCCGGTCGTACGGGCTGTCGGAGGACTTCCTGTCGTCCTGGCTGCCCGGCCACGACGACGTGACGATCTCCAGCAAGTGGGGCTACGCCTACACCGCGGACTGGCGGCCGGACGCCGAGGTGCACGAGGTCAAGGAGCACTCGCTCGCCCGGTTCACCCAGCAGTGGCGGGAAACCCGCGCGTTGCTGTCCCGCGTCGACCTCTACCAGGTGCACTCGCTGACGGTCGACAGCCCGTTGTTCGCCGACCGCGTGTTGCAGGACGCGATGGTCGCGATCGGGGTGCCGCTGGGGTTCTCGACGTCCGGGCCGCGTCAGGCCGACACCATCCGCAAAGCCCTGGACCTGGGGATCTTCCAGTCGGTCCAGTCCACTTGGAACGTGCTGGAGACCTCGGCCGGGGACGCACTCCGGGAAGCGCACGACGCCGGCCTGCGGGTGATCGTCAAGGAGGGCGTCGCCAACGGACGGCTCGTCGTGACACCGCCGCAAGCGGTTGCGGCACAGGCGGAAGCGCTCGGCGTCGGGCCGGACGCGGTGGCGCTGGCGGCGATCGCGCGACAGCCGTTCGTGGACGTCGTGCTGTCCGGTGCGGCGAGCCCGGAGCAGCTGCTGTCCAACTTGGACGCGTTGCGCGTCGAGGTCGACCTGCCCGATCTGGCCGAGCCCGCCGAGCAGTACTGGAAAACCCGTTCCGAGCTCAGCTGGAACTAGTTACGGTGACGCGGTGAGCGACGCACCCCTCCCGGCCTTCGAACCCCCTTACTACGCCGCGATCTTCACGACCGTGCGCACCCGGGACCAGACCGGTTACGCCGAGACGAACGCGCGCATGGAGGAGCTCGTGCGCGACATCCCCGGCTACCTCGGGATGGACCACGCGCAGAACCCCGGCGGGCTCGGCATCACCGTCGGGTACTTCCGCGACGCCGAGGCCCTCGAGCGGTGGCGCACCGACGCCGAGCACCAGGTGGCGCAGAAGCGCGGCCGTGCCACCTGGTACGAGAGCTACACGCTGCACGTGGCGAAGGTGGAGCGCAGTCACGGGTTCACGCGGTCGTAGTGCGCCGCAACCACTCCTGGCCGATGACCCGGCCGTCCGGCACGAGCGCCCAGTCCGGGTCCTCGATCTTCACGCGCAGCTCGGCCAGGTCCATCCAGTCGCCCCAGGCGACCTCTTCGGGCTGGTGCACGAACGGTCCGTCGGTGCGCGTCTCGTAGATCCACGCGTGGTAGCGCGTGAGCCCGTCCACGTAGGTGGTCTGGAACAGGAACGTGAGCGGCGACTCGACGCCGAGTTCCTCGCGCAGTTCCCGTTGCGCGGCCACCGCCGGGCTCTCGCCCGCGTCGATCACGCCGCCCGCGGTGCAGTCGTAGAGGCCGGGGAAGGCGTCCTTGGTGTCGGTGCGCTTGTGCACGTAGACGCGCTCGCCGTCGAGGGACCTCACGACGATCGTGGCGCAGCCGTGCCAGAGGTTCTCGGCGCGCATCCGCTCGCGCGTCACCTCGCCGACGGCGTTCGCGTCCTCGTCGTAGAGGGTGATCATCCCGGTGTCCTCCTGTGGTCGTACGCGAGCTTGCTACCCCAGTCCGACGCCCGCTGATCGCCATTCTTCCTACCTTCGGGGACGTCAGACGTCACCGAGGAGGATTCGTGTCCACTTCCCTGCGGCTCGGCGTCGCCGAGTTCCGCGCCCGGCCGGGCCGCGCGCTGCTGCCCGGCGTCGCGCTCGTCGTCGGCGTGGCCTGCCTGCTGGCCGCCCTGGTGCTGAGCGACGCGCTCACCAGGTCGGTCGACGAGGGCGCGCCCCTCACACCCTCTTCGGTCGGGCACGTGGTGGACGTGCGCAACGTCCAGGGCGGCAGCCCGGCGAAGCTCGACGACGCCCTGCTGACCACACTCTCCTCGGTCGGCCGCGCGGTGCCCGTGCAGGTCGCGCAGGCGGACCTGCTGGACGGCGACGGACGCGCGGGGGAGCACCGGGCCGAGGTCAACGTCCAGCAGCCGGACCTGGTGCGCTGGCCGCTCGCCGAGGGCAGGCAGCCGGCCGCCGACGACGAGGTCGCCGTCGACAAGATCACCGCGTTCGAGCGCGACCTCCAGCCCGGCGACGAGATCCAGCTCGCCTCCGCCGACGGCAAGCCGTTCGACGTGACGGTCAGCGGGGTGCTCAAGCGCGGCGGGCTCGACTCGCGGCCGGTGCTGGTGGCCGGTCCCGACCTGGCGCGCAAGCTCGACCCGCAGCCCTTCACCAAGGAGGTGTGGGTGCTCGGCGGGTCGCGCGAGGCCGTCACGAGCGCGGCCGGTGCGGCGTACTGGGTCTCGGACCCGCGGCCGGACGCCGACAAGATCGGCAACGACCTGACGTTCATCCTGCTGCCGTTCAGCGTGCTGGCCCTGGCGACGGCGGTGTTCGTCGCGGCGGCCACGTTCCGGGCGGTCTACGCGCAACGGCAGCGGCAGACGGCGTTGCTGCGGTGCATCGGTGCCCAGCGCGGTCCGCTGGTGCGGCGCAGCCTGTTCGAGGCGTTCGTGACGGGCGCGGCGGCCGGCGTCGGCGGGGCGTTGCTCGGCGGGCCGATGGCGTGGCTGCTCGCGCGGACGTTCGACGCGACCGGGATCTCGGCGCTGTTCGGGGCCGTGGAACTCAGCCCGGAGCTGCTGCCGTCGCTCGGGTACGTGATCCTCGGAGTCGTCGTCGCCGCGGTGCTGAGCGTGATGGCCGCTGTCCGGCCCGCGATCAACGCTGCGCGCGTGTCGCCCCTTGCTGCCCTTCGGGACGCGGACAACGAGGTACCGCCACGGTCCGTGCGTCGTCTTCGGCTCGTGTTCGGCATTCTCTTCACCGCTGGTGCCGGACTGCTCGCGATGGCCGCGATCGCCGCCAAGGGGACGTCGGCTGCCCCGCTGGCTGTGACGTTCTCCGCGATCGCCGCGGTGACCGGGCTCTTCTGGATCCTCGGGCCCGTCACGGTGCCGTTCATCGCGCGGCTGTTCGGCAAGATCGGTGGCACTCAATGGAAGCTCGCCGGCGCCGAGGTGCGCCGGATGCCCGCCAGGTCGGCGTCGGTCGCGCTGCCGTTGCTGCTGGCCAGCTCGATGGTGACGTTCTTCCTGGTGCTGCTCGGCGGCGCGCAGGAGATGACGTACTCCTACGCCAACGAGCAGCGGCCCGACGCGACCGTCGTGGACGCGGGGCAGCGGCCGTTGCCGGAGATCCCCGCACAGCCAGGGGTCGAGGCCTCGGTGGTGCTGCACAAGATCGACGAGGGCGTGTCGGGTGCGGACCCCGCGCAGTTCAACGCGTGGCTGAAGGCGCAGGACGCCTCCGGTGCCGGACAGCTGACCGAGGGCGCCGCGCTCGCGCCCGACTGGTTCGACCGGCCGTTCATCGAGGCGGACGGCAAGCGGTACGAGGTCGTGGGCACGATCCCCGGCCGCCTCACCGGGTACACCTCCATCGTCGGCGGCGTCACGTCCGGACCCGCGGAGAAGGTGCTGGTCGCGTTGAAGCCCGGGGTCGACCCGGCCGAGTTCCGGGCGGGGATGCAGGCCGCCCTGCCCGCCAACCCGACCGTGATCGTCGAGACGGACGCGGACGAGCGCGCCGAGGCCGAGCGGTACATGCACCTCGGCACCGTGCTGATGATGGTGCTGCTGGGACTGTCCGTGGCGGTCGCCGTGACCGGTATCGGAACGGCCTTGACGATCTCGGTTCAGGAGCGCCGCAAGGAGCTCGCACTGCGCCGCGCCTTGGGCGTCACTCAAGGCGGACTGCAGGGCGGAGTCATCGCTGAAGCGATCATGTTGGCTCTCGTCGGGGTGATCGGAGGCGGTGTGCTCGGGTTCGCCTACGCCCAGATCGCGATTCTTTCGGTCGGCATCGACATGACCCTGCCAGGTCTGAAAGTCCTGTTGCCGCTGGTCATCGGCGCGCTGGCGGTCGTAGCACTCGCGGTGATCGCCGCTTTCGGGCCTTCTCGCGGCGCATCGAGGATTCGGCCTGCAGCAGGATTGGCGTCCGGGTGAATAGGGTGTGGGGAGCTTCAACGCGAGGCTCCCCACACGCTTTTGCCGGGGTCAGGTCATAAGGTGTTGCGCATGCGGCGGATCATGGGAACCGAGGTCGAGTACGGCATCGCGGTGCCGGGCGACGCGACCGCGAACCCGGTGCTCACTTCGACACAGGTGGTGCTCGCGTACGCGGCGGCGGCGGACATACCGCGCGCCAGGCGGGCGCGCTGGGACTACGAGGTGGAGTCGCCGTTGCGCGACGCGCGCGGGTTCGACCTGGGTTCGCCCGGTGGGCACCCGGCCGACTCCGACGTCGAGGACCTGGGCGCGGCGAACGTCATCCTCACCAACGGCGCGCGGCTCTACGTCGACCACGCGCACCCCGAGTACTCGGCTCCCGAGGTCACCAACGCGCGTGACGCGGTGATCTGGGACAAGGCGGGGGAGCGGGTGATGGAGGAGGCCGCGATCAAGGCCGCGTCCGTGCCCGGCCAGCCCCGCCTGCAGCTGTACAAGAACAACGTCGACGGCAAGGGCGCGTCGTACGGCACGCACGAGAACTACCTGATGCAGCGGTCGACGCCGTTCACGGCCGTGATCGCCGGTCTGACGCCGTTCTTCGTGTCGCGCCAGGTCGTGACCGGGTCGGGGCGCGTGGGCATCGGGCAGTCCGGTGAAGAGGCCGGCTACCAGCTCTCGCAGCGCTCGGACTACATCGAGGTCGAGGTCGGCCTCGAGACGACGCTCAAGCGCGGCATCATCAACACGCGCGACGAGCCGCACGCGGACGCGGACAAGTACCGCCGCCTGCACGTCATCATCGGTGACGCGAACCTGGCCGAGTACTCCACGTTCCTCAAGGTCGGCACCACCTCGCTGGTGCTCGACATGATCGAGGCCGGGCAGCGGTTCGACGACCTGCGCATGGTCGACCCGGTGCGCGCGGTGCACCAGATCAGCCACGACCCGACGCTGAAGACCAAGGTCGAGATGACCGGCGGGCGCAAGTTCACCGGCCTCGACGTGCAGTTCGCCTACCACGAGCGCGCGACCGCGTTCGTCGAGAAGGAGGGCGTCGGCGACCGCGACGTCCTGCGGATCTGGGGCGAGGTGCTCGACGCCCTGGCCCGCGACCCGTCCGAGTGCGCGGACCGGCTCGACTGGGTCGCGAAGCTGCGGCTGCTCGAGGGCTACCGGCAGCGCGACGGCCTGGAGTGGGGCGCGGCCCGGCTCAACCTGGTCGACCTGCAGTACTCCGACGTGCGCCTCGACAAGGGCCTCTACAACCGCCTCGTCGCGCGCGGCTCGATGAAGCGGCTCGTGAGCGAGGAAGAGGTCCGCGCGGCCATCACCACGCCGCCCGAGGACACGCGTGCGTACTTCCGCGGCCGCTGCCTGGAGCGTTACCCGACCTCCGTGGCGGCCGCCTCGTGGGACTCCGTGATCTTTGATCTCGGTCGAGAATCCCTCGTGCGAATTCCGACGCTCGAGCCCCTCCGTGGGACGAAAGCGCACGTCGGAGCGTTGTTGGAGGCATCCGACACCGCCGAGCAGCTGGTGGACGCGCTGACCCGCGGGTGATCGTCTACCCGAGTGGCTCAGGGTTTTTGTCGGTGCCGCTGGGTAGTGTTCTTGTCAGGCGAGTCAGTGGGAGGCCGAGATGTCCCAGGAACAGAAGCAGCGCCAGGGCGGTGGCGACGGCGACGACGGCGCGGACGACGCCGCCGGAGCCGGTCAGGAACGTCGCGAGAAGCTCGGCGAGGACGTGGACGCGATCCTCGACGAGATCGACGACGTGCTGGAGGAGAACGCGGAGGACTTCGTCCGCGCATACGTGCAGAAGGGCGGTCAGTAGGCCTTCGGGGGCCTGCGGACCACCTCGGGGACGGGAGAACAACCAACACATGGACAACAGCTCGACCGGGCGTTACCCGGCCGCGGCGCTGCCCTCGGCGTACCTCACGCCGGGCTCGTCGTCGTTCACGGACTTCCTGCGGGCCCAGGCACCCGACATGCTGCCCAGCGGCCGGAAGCTCCCGGAGGGGACCGTCCAGGCCCCTCACGGGACGACGATCGTCGCGGCCACCTACAAGGGTGGTGTCGTGATCGCCGGCGACCGGCGCGCGACCATGGGCAACGTGATCGCCCAGCGCGACATGAAGAAGGTCTTCGTGACCGACGACCACTCGGCCGTCGGCATCGCGGGCACCGCGGGCATCGCGATCGAGATCGTGCGCCTGTACACGGTGGAGCTGCGCCACTACGAGAAGATCGAGGGCGTGCCCCTGTCGCTCGACGGCAAGGCGAACCGCCTGTCGGCCATGATCAGGGGCAACCTCGACGCCGCCATGGCGGGCCTCGCCGTGGTTCCCCTCTTCGCGGGCTACGACACCTCGGCCACTGATCCGGACCGCGCGGGCCGCATCGTGTCCTACGACGTCACCGGCGGCCGTTACGAGGAGTCGCAGGGCTACCAGGCAGTCGGCTCCGGCTCGCTGTTCGCGAAGTCGGCGTTGAAGAAGCTTTACAACCCGGACGCCGACGTGGACGCGGCGATCCGCTCGGTGGTCGAGGCTTTGTACGACGCGGCCGACGACGACTCGGCCACGGGCGGCCCGGACCCGGTCCGCCGCCTCTACCCGATCGTGGTCACCATCAACGGCGCCGACGGTGCCGTGGAGGTGCCGGAACCCCAGGTCCAGACGGTCGCCGACGCGGTCGTCGAAGGCCGCAGGTCCCGCCCAGCAGGCTGAGTCCCCCACAGGTTCGACGTCAGGAGCACCACCCATGACGATGCCGCTGTACGCATCGGCAGAGCAGGTGATGCGCGACCGCTCCGAGTACGCCCGCAAGGGCATCGCCAGGGGTCGCAGCGTCATCGTGCTGAAGTACGCGGACGGCATTCTGTTCGTCGCGGAAAACCCCTCCAGCACCCTGCACAAGGTCTCGGAGATCTACGACCGCATCGGCTTCGCCGCCGTCGGCCGCTACAGCGAGTTCGAGAACCTGCGCCAGGCGGGCATCCGGTTCGCCGACGTGCGCGGGTACCAGAACGACCCGCGGGACGTGACCTCGCGGTCGCTGGCCAACGTCTACGCGACCACCCTGGGCACCTACTTCACCGAGCAGATCAAGCCGTTCGAGGTGGAGATCTGCGTGGCCGAGGTCGGGGATTCGTCCGACACGGACACGTTGTACCGGTTGACGTACGACGGGTCCATTGTGGACGAGCCCCAGTACATCGTGATGGGTGGCACGGTCGATGCCGCCAACACGGCGTTGAAGGACGCCTTCGCGGACGGGCTTTCGTTGGCCGAGGCTGTTCCGGTGGCGGTGCGGGCGTTGTCCGCCGGGTCTCCGTCCACTGGGAACGGGTCGGCCGAACTGCTGCCTGCCGCCAAGTTGGAGGTGGCGGTGTTGGAGCGGGCTCGGCCGCGGCGGGCGTTCCGGCGGATCGCCGGGGCGGCTTTGGACGCTTTGATGCCTGCTGCGGAGAAGGACGGCAAGGCGGTTGAGGACGTCGAGCTGCCGCCGGACTCGTCTGACTCGTCCAAGTAAGCGGTCGTGAGGCTCTTGGCCCCTGGGGTTGTCCTGGGGGCCTTTTGCTTTGGTCGCCTTGTGTGGTGGTTGGGTTGGGGTGCAAAGACTTCGGACGGGACGGGTCATTTCATCGCCGCTGCGCGACGATGGAGATCGGGGCTTGACTTCGGGGCCCTTGCGAGGCGCTGGTCGGACCGGAAAGGCCGGGCTGAAAAGCGCCCGGCCGAGCCACAAGTGGTAGCACCTCGCACCCAAAGTCAAGCCCCGATCTCGAAGCGTGCGTGGTCGCGTTGGGGTGCGTACATCACCACACCGGCTCGAAGGTTCAGCCAAGATTGACGGCTCGCCTGCGGCATTGCGTGGGGCGGGCGTGCGGTCAGCCAAGAGCTAAGGACGCCTCGCCTGCGGCGTTGCCGTTGGGTCTTGGCGGGCTCGGCTGCGCCGTCGCGATGCTTGCGCTCGTTCGGTCTCGCCTGCGGCTTCGTTCTCCCCAAGCCATTGGCTGCTCAGCTCTCGGCTACCTCGCTCTTGGCCTACGCTCGCCGTGCCTCGCTGCCGTCGTGCACTCTTCTCAGCCTGCACTCTTCTCGCCGTGCCGGACTGTCAGACCCTCTCGGTACGTTGGGTCGCGGGGGAGCCAAACCCGAGGGGACCCCTGCGTCAGCCTGCCGCGCAGGCGATCAGCAAGGCCGCCAGTTCCTTCGGCTTGCTCAGCGAGGCGCAGTGGCCCGCGGCCAGTTCCACCGGCGTGATGCCCGGCAGGCGGTCTGCCACCACCTTGCGCATGAACGTCGGCGTGAAGAAGCGGTCCTCGGTGCACAGCACGAAGTGCGTTGGTACCTGCGGTAGTGCGTCCAGCGGCCACGGCGTGCCCATGGCGGCCTCGGACATGCCGCGTTCTCTGTTCTGGGCCTCTGCCGCCAGGTCTGGTGGGACGTCGTGGAAGAACTGGTCCTCCAGGCCCGAGTCCTCGTAGCCCGTGTTGGTCCACCAGTCGCCTGGGGTTTCGCCTGCGGCGGGGAGCATCGCCGTTACGTAGATCAGTGGGGCGTTGAGGCGGGCTGCGGCGATCGGGGCCACCAGGCCGCCGAAGGAGTGGCCCACGACTACTACGTCCTCTGTGGACGGTAGGGCTTCGACGAGGGCTGTCGCCCAGTCGCTGAGGGTGGTGTCGTCGTCCTCGATCGGGAGGTCCGGGGCTACCGCGGTGTGGCCCTGGGCCTGGAGTTCGTTCGCTACCAGGTGCCAGGACCAGCCCACGTCGCCGCCTCCGTGCGCTATGGCGAAGGTGGTCATGCGGCCGAGCTTATGCGCGGCGTTCGGTCGGCAGGCGGGATCTGGTGAAGGGCCGCGCCCAGCATGGCCGCGGCCGGGACCAGCAGGACCGAGATTCCCAGGGGGCCAGGGGATCGTCAACGGGGTGAGGTCTGGTTCGGGCCAGATGTTCGGGTAGCCCTGGTTGAGGGCCGCCGGCGGGGCGAGGGCTGAGGCTTGCGGGACGACGAACGCAGGCTGGTCGCGTCGACGAGGACCTCGCCGCCGGCCGGGCTGTCGAGGCCGTCCGCGAGGTTCAGCGACGTCTGCTTGCCGGAGCCCGACGGGCCCATGATCGCCACCGGTTCGCCGGGGACGAAGGTCAGCGAGATGCCGTTCAGGGCGTTGACCCGTGTCTTGCCGGTGCCGTGGACGCGCTGCACGTCGCGGAGTTCGAGCGCGCTCATCTCGGCACCTCGACGTCCGTCGGGACGGGCGCGGGGGTGCGGCGCAGGAGGCTCGCCTCGCAGTGGTCGAGCCAGCGGAGCTCGGCCTCGGCCTGGAAGATCATCGCGTCCAGCACGAGCAGCCACGGCAGGTCGGACGGCTGGGTCTTGAGCCGCGTGTACTCCTGCAGCGTGCGCATGGTGGCGGTGCGTTGCGTCATCACGACCCCGGCCACGTCGACGCCCGGTGTGGTGATCGCCAGCGCGAGCTTGATGGCCACCTCGTCGCGGGGACGGTCACCGCGCTGGACGGGCGTCGCGAACCACTTCTTCAGCTCGGCGCGGCCGTGCTCGGTGATCTCGTAGGGGCGCTGGCCCTCGCTCTCCGGCAGGGCGGTCACCAGGTCGTCGCGTTCCAGGCGGGACAACGTCGTGTAGACCTGCCCGATGTTCAACGGCCACGTGCCACCGGTGGCCGAGTCGAAGGCCGCGCGCAGCTGGTAGCCGTACATGGGTCCGCGCTTCAGCAGCGCCAGCAGACCGTGTTTGACCGACATGCCTACCGAGTATGCATACTGAGTATGTTCCTGGCAACGGTGACCGCGCCCAGGTACGTGCGGAGGGGGCTTTCATCAGGAACCCTGGACGGTGCCGGAGACGTCCGGCGGCGCTCAGGTGGACTGGGGGACGTCGTGGTCGACGCCACGGGGAAACGAACTGGGGAAGTGCACTTGCTGGGAGCATCGGGCCGGACCGGGGTCGCGCCGGGACTGCCCGCCGAGATCAGGAACTACGAACCGGCGGACGAGCCCTCGTGGCTGCGCTGCCGGGTGCTGGGCCTGCTGGAGACGAACCACTTCGACGACGTGTGGCGGTTCAAGCGCCGCACGGACCTCGAACTCGTCGCGCTGGAAGCCGGTGCGGTGACCGGAATCCTGGACGTGACGGTGCCGGCCGAGGAGGCCACGATCGAGACGGTCGTCGTGCACCCGGACCACCAGGGCACCGGGATCGCGACGGCGTTGCTGGAGGAGGCGGTGTCTCGGCTGGAGCGCTGCGGCGTGCGCACGCTCGACGCGTGGATCCTCGAGGACGGGGCCGCACTGGACTGGTTCGCGCGCAACGAGTTCGTGAAGGCCGAGGCGTACCTGCGCCTGCACGCGTCCGCCGACGAGGCCGACACGGCCGTGAGCGCCCGGTACGGGCTGGTGGTGTCCGGCGCCGTGCTGCACGCCCGGATCGAACGGGAAGCCGAGATGCGCCAACGGTTCGAGCGCGTCCACGTGTGCCGCAGGCTGGTGCGCGAGCTCAGGCTGTGATGCCGGTCAGTCGCGGGACCGTCGCCGTGCGCCCGGCGAGCAGCATGACCAGCGCCTCGATCGGCCCGCTGATCTCCGCGCCCTCGCCGGCGGACCAGTCGGTGTCGGTCGCGACGAGGCGGTGTCCGGCGAGCCGGCGCCGCGCGTGGAACGGGAACCCGATCCGCCACAGGTCGTCCGCCGAGACCCGTGCGGCGTCGATCGGCATGTGGCGTTCGATGCCCAGCGGGATCGCCATGTCCTGCGCGTGCACCATGCAGTCCATCAGGGCGTTCTTGAGGGTCTGACCGGGTGCGAGCGTGTGGTGCCCGACCGCGCCGCGCACGTTCGCGACGATCTCCGCCGTCGGTCTGCGCGCCTCGGCGCGGGCGGTCTGGTCGACCATGCGGTTGAAGCTGCCGCGAGCCCGGACGAAAGCCTTGAACGCCATGCCCACGCTGACGCGGTTCGCGAGGGAGAGGTGCCCGGCGACCTCGCGCACGGTCCACCCCTCGCACAGCGACGGGTAGGTCCACTCGACGTCCGTCAGGCCCGCGAGCAGGTCCGCCGTCGCCGTGCGCTCGGAGTCGATCGTCTCCCAGATCTGCGCCTCGTCCATGTCCCTCTCCTCTTGATTTAGTTCGATAGACTGACTACTTTAATCAGAGAATCTGACTAGAACAAGAGGAGCCAACGGGTGAACATCGGTCTGCTGCTCTTCATCCCGTCCCGCGCGGTGGAGAACCGGATCCTGACCGCGGTCGTCGAGGCGGGATTCGAGATCACCCAGGCGCAGGCGCGGGTGCTGATGCGCGTCGGCCCGGACGGAACGCGGCTGACCGAGCTCGCCGAGGCGGCGCAGGTGACCAAGCAGACCGCCGGGTTCCTGGTCGACCAGCTGGAGAAGGCCGGGTACGTGGAACGGGTGCCCGACCCCTCCGACGGCAGGGCGCGGCTGGTGCGCGTGACCGACAAGGCCCAGGAGGCCGTCCCCGTCGCGAACGCGGAGATGGCGAGGATCGAGGCGGAATGGGAACAGCACATCGGCAAGCGCCGCATGGCGCAGCTGAGAGAAGCTCTGGACATGCTCGGCGAGATCACCGATCCCTACCGCTGACCCGCGTGGTGCCGGTGGCCTTCGACCCGGTCGCGCCGACGACGGCGGCGGTCTACCGCGTGGTGTCGGCGGGGGAGACGGCGTTCGTCAAGGTCCTGCGCCGGCCGTACATCCCCGAGCAGTTCAAGGAGGCCGTCGGCGAGTTCCCCTGGCGCGACGAGGCCGAGTTCCTGCTGTCGGACTTCGAGCTGCCACCGGGGATGCGCCGGCCCCGCGTGCTGCGGGCGGACGACCTCGGCGACCGGATCGCGCTGTGGCTCGAGGACGTGCGCTGCGCCGACGCCGAGTGGGACCTGCCGCGGTACCGGCGGGCCGCACTGGCGCTCGGGAGGTGGGCGGGACGTCGCTTCGGTGGCGCGCCGGGGCGGTCGTTGCGCGCGCTGTACGAGGGCGGTCTGGTCAGGGACGCGTTCCTGCGGTCGCACCGCACGGCGCTCGCCCGCCGCGTGCCCGAGCTCGTCGAGCGGCTGGAGGCGCTGCCCCAGGCCACCGGGCACCACGACGCCTGCCCGCAGAACCTGTTGGTACCGCGGGAGGATCCCGAGACGTTCGTGGTGATCGACGTCGCCTGGCAGACCCCGAGCCCGATCGGCGCGGACCTCGGCCAGTTGCTCGTCGGGCTGACCCACACCGGGCAGACCCCGGTCTCGGCGCTGCCGCGGATCCGCGAGGTCGTCATCGACGCCTACCTCGACGGGCTGAGGCTCGAGAACCGGCGCGTGACGCGAGAAGAGGTCGTGCTGGGCTGCGACGGGATGCTCGCCGTGCGCAGCGCGTTCCACTCGGCACCCGAACTGGCCGAGTACCTCGTGGAACGCGCCCTGGCCCTCTAGGAGGCGAGCAGCTCCGACACCCTGCTGCGCACCTCGGGGGAGTCGAGGCCGCGCACCATCACGGTCGTGCGGCGGCGCAGCACGTCGTCCACTTCGGACGCCCACTCGGTGCGGCGGGCGTGCTCGACCTGCGCCCAGATGTCCGGGCCGTCCGGGTGCACCCGCTCCAGCAGCGCCGGGTTCTCCAGGCCCAGGGCGACGACCTCGTGCGACGTCGTGCCGTAGTGCGTGGCGAGGTGGCGGACCACGTCGTCGGGCAGCGCGTCGTAGGCGTGCCCGAGCACGGAGCCGACGGTGTCGGGCAGGGCAGAGCCGGGCAGCGCGACGCCGTCCAGCGGGCCCTCGAAGGTGCGGCCCAGTTCGGAGTTCACGCGGGCCAGGACGGTGGCGCCGATCTTGCGGAACGTCGTCCACTTGCCGCCGGCCACGCTGATCATGCCGCCGGAACCCGCGGTGATCACGGTCTCGCGCTTGGCGTGCGAGGTGTCGCCGGGGCCGCCGGGCAGCACGCGCAGGCCCGCGAACGTGTAGGCGATGCGCGAGCGGTCCAGGCCCGTCACCGCGACGCCCGCCTCGCCGAGGATCTGGTCGACGTCGGCGTCGGTGCAGGCCACCTTCGCCGGGTCGCCCTCGTACGCCTCGTCGGTGGTGCCGAGCAGCAGGTGGCCCTCCCACGGGATCGCGAACGACACGCGCACGTCGTCGACCGGGATCGTCAGCGCGGCCTTCCACTCGGAGTTCTGGCGCAGCACCAGGTGCGAGCCCTTGGACAGGCGGATCGACGGGTCGGCGGCCGGGTCCTCCATGCGCCGCAGCACGTCCAGCCACGGCCCGGTGGCGTTGACGACCACGCGGGCGTCCACCCCGAACTCGCCGAGTCCGTCGCGGAGGTCCACGCCCGTGACCTTCGCGCCGGTCTTGCGCAGGCCCACGACCGAGATGTGGTTGAGCAGCACGGCACCGGCCTCGGCGGCGGCGCGCGCGGCGGTGATCGCCACGCGGCTGTCGTTCATCTGGTGGTCGTAGTACATCGCGGCCCCGCGCAGACCGTCGGCGCGCAGGTCAGGCACCCACTCCACAGCCCTGCGCGCCGACAGCACCTTCCCCATGCCGTCGCCGAAACCCGACAGCGCGGAGTACAACGTGACGCCCGCTCCCAGCACGAACCGGCTGTGCGGGCCGCCCTTGTAGACGGGGACGAGGAACGGCAGCGGGCGCACCAGGTGCGGCGCGAGCCGGTCGCCCAGCGCACGGCGTTCCTTGTGGTTCTCGTGCACCATCGGCACCGCCGACGGGCCCATCGCGAGGTAGCGCAGGCCGCCGTGCACGAGCTTGGACGACGCGGACGACGTGGCGCCCGCGAAGTCGCCGCTCTCGACCAGGGCGACGCGCAGGCCGGACCGGGCCGCGGCCCAGGTCGTGGCGATGCCCAGGATGCCGCCGCCGATCACGACGACGTCGAACTTGCCGTGCTGGAGCTCTTCGCGAGCCCTGGAACGCTGTGCTGAGTCAGTCATCGTCCTCGTCCATCCACCCGACGGTCCGCTCGACCGCCTTCTTCCACTTCCGGTAGCCCTTCGCTCGAGCAGCCGGTTCCATCGACGGCTCCCACTCGGCCGCCTTGTGCCAGTTGGCCTTCAGCTCGTCGGTGCTGCTCCAGTAGCCCACCGCGAGGCCGGCCGCGTACGCCGCGCCGAGGCACGTCGTCTCGGCCACGATCGGGCGCACCACCGGCACGTCCAGCACGTCCGACAGGAACTGCATGAGCAGGTTGTTCGCCGTCATGCCGCCGTCGACGCGCAACGTCGTGAGGTCCACACCGCTGTCGGCGTTCATCGCGTCCACGACCTCGCGCGTCTGCCACGCCGATGCCTCCAGCACGGCCCGTGCCAGGTGCCCGCGCGAGATGTACCCCGTCAGGCCCGCGATGACCCCACGGGCGTCACTGCGCCAATGCGGGGCGAACAGACCGGAGAACGCGGGCACGAAGTACGCGCCGCCGTTGTCGTCGACCGTGCGGGCGAGCGTCTCGATCTCGGCGGCCGAGCTGATCAGCCCGACCTTGTCGCGGAACCACTGCACCAGCGCGCCGGTGACGGCGACGGCGCCTTCCAGCGCGTACGCGGCCGGTTCGTCGCCGATCTTGTACCCGACGGTGGTGAGCAGGCCGTTCTGGCTGTGCACCGGCTGGTCACCCGTGTTGATCAGCAGGAACGCGCCCGTGCCGTAGGTGCACTTGCCCTCGCCGGGGGCGAAGCAGGTCTGGCCGAACAGCGCGGCCTGCTGGTCGCCGAGCGCCGACGCGACGGGCACGCCCTCGTAGGTGCCGTACACCTCGGAGGAGGAACGGATCTCGGGCAGCACGGCGCGTGGCACGTCCATGGCGTCGAGGAGTTCCTGGTCCCAGTCGAGGGTCTCCAGGTTCATCAGCATGGTGCGCGAGGCGTTCGTGACATCGGTGACGTGCCGGCCGGTGAGGTTCCAGATCAGCCAGGTGTCCATGGTGCCGAACAGGACCTCGCCGCGGTCGGCCCTGCCGCGCAGGCCGTCGACGTGGTCGAGCAGCCAGCGGAGCTTCGGGCCGGAGAAGTACGTGGCCAGGGGGAGCCCGGAACGCTCGCGGAACCTGTCCTGCTCGCCCAGTCGCTTGATCACCGCGTCGGTGCGGGTGTCCTGCCAGACGATCGCGTTGTGCACGGGTTCGCCGGTCTCGCGGTCCCAGACGACCGTGGTCTCGCGCTGGTTGGTGATGCCGAACGCGGCGATGTCGGCGTACGTGAGCGACGCGTGAGAGAGGGCGTCGCGCACGACGGCCTGGACGTTCGTCCAGATCTCGGTCGCGTCGTGCTCCACCCAGCCCGGCTTCGGGAAGATCTGCCGGTGTTCGCGCTGGGCGACCGACACGATCCCGCCTGACTGGTCGAACACGATGCACCGGGACGACGTCGTGCCCTGGTCGATCGCAGCGATGTAGCTCACCTGGTCAGCACCTCTCTGTGCCGTTCGACAATGTCGAACGGTGTCAGGTTACTACCAGGAGAGGCCCCCGAGCTCCCTGGAAACGCTGCGAGCTGCCTCACGTACGTAGGAGACGAGCTCCAGGCGGGGTGGCCGGTCGGGGGAGTCGCACAGCCGCTCGACGGGCCCGGAGATGCCGATCGCGCCGACGACCACGCCCCGGCGGTCGCGCACGGGGGCGGCGACCGACGCCTCACCCTCGACCAGTTCGTGCAGGTCGTAGGCCCAGTCGCGGTCCTTGACCTCGTGCAGGGCGGACGCGAGCCGGTCTGCGTTCAGCGTGTGCCGGGTGAACGGCTGGAGGTCGTTGTTCGGCCAGTCGTCGCTGAACGCGACGAGGGCCTTGCCCAGGGCCGTCGCGTGCCACGGCAGCAACGCGCCGGAGTCGAGGGTCTGCCGGCTGTTGTCCGGCCGGAACACGTGGTGCACCACGAGCACGTGGTTGCCGTGCAGCACGCCGATGCGCACCGCCTCACGCGCGCGCATCGCCAGCGTGTCCGACCAGTTCAACGCCTTGGCGCGCAGTTCGTTGCCGTCGAGGTAGCTCGTGCCGATCTGGAACAGCGCGGCGCCCAGGCGGTACTTGCCGCCCTCGACCTCCTGCTCGACGAACCCGACCTCCTGCAACGTGCGCAGGATGCCGTGGACCGTCGGTTTCGCGAGGTCGAGGGCTCGGGAGATCTCGCCGACGCTCAGCTGGTGCGCGCCGCCGTGCGCGAGCAGCTTCAGGACCTCCGCCGCTCGCTGGATGGACTGAATGGGTCCGGGCACGCGCCCCACTCTAGCTGCGCACGTTCGACAATGTCGAACAACTGCTGGTTACGGCCGGTAGATGCCCAGGGCGGCGGCACGGGAGCGGAACTTGAAGTGGTTGGCCCGCTCGCGCACCTCGCCGTCCGTCGCGATCGAGATGGGCGGCCCGTGCACCTCGACGTTGAGCGAGGCCAGTTCGAGGTGCGTGTACATGCGCGAGTGCTCCAGGGCGCCGAGCAGGGCGCCGATGAAGAAGCGGGTCCGCGAGTACCGGCGGTCCGCCCGGACGTACCGCACGTCGAGCAGCCCGTCGTCCAGCCGCGGGCGCATGGTCGGCGCGAAGCCCTTCGGCCGGTACGGCCCGTTGCCGACGAAGAGCATCCAGACCAGGTGCTTGTCGCCGTCGATGGTCATCTTCAGCGGCTTGGCCCGTTGCAGGACGCGGAACATCGCGATCGCCGCCGCCGGCCACTTGCCCCAGCGCTTCTCGAGCTTCTCGCGGATGCGCACCATGTCGGGGTAGCCGCCGAGCGAGGCCGTGTTGACGAACCACTGGTCGTTGACCTGCGCCAGGTCGACGCGCACGCCCACGCCGTCCGCGACCGCCTGCGCCGTGTCGTGCAGGCCGGTGATGCCGACGTCGCGGGCGAAGTGGTTGAGCGTGCCGGAGGGGATGAGGACCATCGGCAGGTCGCGTTCGGCGGCCACCGCGGCCACGGCGGCCACCGTGCCGTCCCCACCGGCGACGCCGAGCGCCTTCGCGTCCGGCAGGTCGTCGAGGTCCGCGACCGACACGATCTGCGCCTTCGGCCACTCCTCGGTGATCTGCGGCGTCGGGTCCGGCCCGATGCCGGAGTTCGGGTTGACGACGACGACCAGCCCGTCGCCCTCCTGCAGCGACGTCAGGTCGGCGTGCTCGTAGGCCGACGCGGGCTCGTTCAGGCCGAGCGGCCACCACCGTCGCGTCAGGAACGCCGCGCCGACACCCACGGCCGCACCGGCCGCGACATCGGTCGGCCAATGAACGCCCGTGTGCACGCGTGAATAAGCCACGGCCGCCGCGATCGGGGCCACCACGACGCCTGCTTTGGGTGATTCCAGCGCCACCGCCGTGGCGAAAGCGGCCGCTGACGCGGAGTGACCGGACGGGAATGACGAGGACGTCGGCCGCTTCGACAGCCTGCGCGGCATCGCGAGCAGATCGGCGGCGGGCCGGCGGCGCGGGAAAAGTGACTTCCCGACCAGGTTCGCGCTGGCAGAGGCCCCGGCGATGGCCGCGACACCCCGCAGCGCACCCCGCCGGAACGGGCCTTTCCTGGCCGCCAGAATTGCCGCGATCACGAACCACAGCAGACTGTGGTTGGCGGCTTTCGAAAGCCTCTTCAAACCCCGGTCGAGCCTGCTCGGACGCAGAGCAGCCGAGGAGCTCATGAGCTTCTTGTCGAGAGCGCTGACCCGTTTCCACACCCCTCTGACACTAAACCGCAACCGGCGTGCCGCCCGAACGGATCACCCTGCTGCACCTCCACGTCGCCTACTGTTGAGGGATGCAGCGGCGGATCTTCGGCATTGAGACAGAGTTCGGGGTGACGTGCACCTTCCACGGGCAGCGTCGTCTCTCCCCGGACGAGGTCGCGCGGTACTTGTTCCGCCGGGTCGTCTCCTGGGGTCGTTCCTCGAACGTCTTCCTGCGCAACGGTTCCCGGCTCTACCTCGACGTCGGCTCCCACCCGGAGTACGCCACGGCCGAGTGCGACGACCTGGCCCAGCTCGTCACGCACGACAAGGCGGGTGAGCGGATCCTCGAGGACCTGCTCGTCGACGCCGAGCGCAGGCTCGCCGACGAGGGCATCGGCGGCGACATCTTCCTGTTCAAGAACAACACCGACTCCGCGGGCAACTCGTACGGCTGCCACGAGAACTACCTGGTCGCACGGGCCGGCGAGTTCTCCCGCATCGCCGACGTGCTGCTGCCGTTCCTCGTGACCCGCCAGCTGATCTGCGGCGCGGGCAAGGTCCTGCAGACCCCGCGCGGCGCCGTCTACTGCCTCTCGCAGCGCGCCGAGCACATCTGGGAGGGCGTCTCCTCGGCGACCACCAGGTCCCGCCCGATCATCAACACCCGCGACGAGCCGCACGCCGACGCCGAGCGCTACCGGCGCCTGCACGTCATCGTCGGCGACTCGAACATGTCCGAGGTCACGACCCTGCTGAAGGTCGGCAGCGCCAACCTCGTGCTCGAGATGATCGAGCAGGGCGTCCAGTTCCGCGACTTCTCCCTGGACAACCCGATCCGCGCGATCCGCGAGATCTCGCACGACCTCACCGGCCGCAGGACCGTGCGCCTGGCCGGCGGCAAGGAAGCCTCGGCGCTGGACATCCAGCGCGAGTACTACGAGAAGGCCGTCGAGCACGTCGCCAAGCGCTCGCCCGACCCGATGGCGCAGCGCGTCCTCGAACTGTGGGGCCGCACCCTCGACGCCGTCGAGTCGCAGGACCTGTCGAAGATCGACCGCGAGATCGACTGGGCCATCAAGAACCGCCTGATGAACAGGTACATGGCCAAGCACAACATGGATCTGTCCAACCCGCGCATCGCCCAGCTCGACCTCGCCTACCACGACATCCGGCGTGGACGTGGCGTGTTCGACCTGCTGCAGCGCAAGGGGCAGGTCGAGCGGGTGACCGACGACGGCGAGATCGAGGCCGCGAAGGACACGCCGCCGCAGACCACGCGGGCGAAGCTGCGTGGCGACTTCATCGCCGCGGCGCAGGCGGCCGGGCGGGACTTCACGGTGGACTGGGTGCACCTGAAGCTGAACGACCAGGCGCAGCGGACCGTGCTGTGCAAGGACCCGTTCCGTGCGGTGGACGAGCGCGTCGAGCGCCTCATCTCGTCGCTGTAGCGGCTGACCTTCGAGCGGGCGGGACCTCCGGGTTCCGCCCGCTCGGTCATGTCCGGGCACGGGCCGATCGGGGGTAGGAAGCGATCACCGGCTGGACGAGAGTGACCGCATGAGGATCATCGCGGCGGCGCTCGCCGCCTTCCTGTTGCTGCCGGGGGTCGCGCACGCCGACCCCTACTGGGAGCTCAAGCCGACCGGAACGGACGCGCGACTGAGAGGTCTGTCCGCCGTCAGCGGCCAGGTCGCGTGGACCAGCGGGTCCAAGGGCACCGTCCTGCGCACCATCAACGGCGGCAGGACGTGGGAGTCCGTCGGCCCTCCCGGCACGGAGGCGCTGGAGTTCCGCGACATCGAGGCCTTCGACGCGCGCAACGCGGTGGCGTTGTCGATCGGTGAAGGGGAGTCGTCGCGCATCTACCGCACGGCCGATGGCGGCAAGTCGTGGCAGGAGGAGTTCCGGAACACGGACCCGAAGGCGTTCTACGACTGCGTGGCGTTCTTCGACCGGTTCCGCGGGCTGGCGTTGAGCGATCCCGTCGACGGCAAGTTCCGGGTGTTGAGGACTTGGGACGGTGGGCGGTCGTGGCACGTGAACGACCCCAAGGGCATGCCGGACGCGCAGGCGGGCGAGTTCGCGTTCGCGGCGTCCGGGCAGTGCGTGACCACCAGCGGCAACCACGCGTGGATCGCCACCGGCGGCGGGGCGAAGGCACGGGTGTTGGAGTCGCGCGACGGTGGGCGGTCGTGGCGGGCCAGTGACGTGCCGTTGCCGTCCGGGGAGGCGGCCGGGGTGTTCGCGGTGGCGTTCAAGACGCCGTGGCGCGGGGTCGCGATCGGTGGGGACTACCTGAAGCCGACGGATCCGACGCCGGCGTTCGCCACCAACGACGGGCGTGGGTGGACGGCCGGGGAGCAGGCGCCGGTCGGGTACCGGTCCGGGATCGCCTACCGCGGCAACGGACTCGTCGCGGTCGGGCCGTCGGGGACGGACGTCTCGCAGGACGGCAGGAGCTGGAAGGTCGCGGACACCGGGAGCTTCGACACCGTCGACTGCGCCGGGTTCACCTGCTGGGCGGCGGGAGAGAAGGGGCGGGTCGGCATTCACCGCTGAGTCCGTCCCGCGTGGATTCGCATTGGGCCCGGTTGTGTTCAACCGGGCCCTTGTGCTGTCCGGGACCGCGTTACCGTCCAGGGCAGGCGGTGCCTGCTGGGGCTGGTGAATCGTCGTTTTCAGGCTGTCCTCCGGAGGTGAAGAAACCTGTCCGTGAAAAGGGGGATGGCAGTGAAAAGCAAGGTTGTGGCGTCAATCGTGGCAGTGTTGTCGGTGCTCGTGGCGGCACCTGCACAGGCGGAGGTGCCCTTGGTCGACGTCGTCGGGTACATGAGGAACAACAACGGCAGGTGCCTGGACGTCGAAACGGTCAACGGCGTCTCGGTACCCGGATGATTCATTCCTCCTGCCATTTCGGGAACAGCCAGATGTTCCGGTTCACCAAGGACCCGGTGCGCAACCGGTGGGAGATCAAGCCGGAGACGGCGAACACCTATTGCGTCGACGTCTTCGACAACGTCGGTCCCGATCTGTTCCGGCACCCTTGCCACCTGGGCAACAACCAGGCGTGGGCGCTGGACGGTGACTTCTGGGTGTCGTACCTCAACAACCACGTGCTCGACGCCTCGGGCACCGACACGCGTGCGCTCAACTGGCCGTACAACGGTGCGGCGAACCAGCGCTGGACGATCGTCCCGCAGAACTCGCCGCTCGTGCTTCAGCGCTGATCAGAGGCGGTTGGTAACGCTTGCGGGGTCGGCAGCGAAAGGGGATGTGTCGGCCGCACTTCGCGGGGGTAACCCCCGGTAGGTGAACGATGACTCTCGGAGGCGTTGCAGGGACGCCGAAGAGGTTTTGCCGAGCGTGAGGACCGGTGGTGCAGGGCCACCGGTCCTTCTCGTATCCGCAGTTTCCCCAGTCGCGCCAGAGACCCCACAACCGCCGTGTGTTCTGAACGGACCGTTCACGGCAGGTGGTGATGAGGTTTCGGCGCGCGCACGCGTTAGGGTTTGTCCGTGGCCATCGCACGCGCCGAACGCCTCGTCAACCTGGTGTTGTGCCTGCTGTCGACCCGTCAGTACCTGACAGCGGAGCGCATCCGCGCCATCGTCCCCGGCTATCACGAAGCGCCGACGGACGAGGCGTTCTTCCGCATGTTCGAACGCGACAAGTCCGAACTCAGGGACCTCGGCGTCCCCCTGGAGACCGGACGGCAGTCCAACGCCGAGGGGGCCGAGGACGGGTACCGGATCGCGCGGCGGGACTACGAGCTCGGCGACATCGACCTCGAACCCGACGAGGCCGCCGCGGTGGCGCTGGCGGCACGGCTCTGGGACTCGCCGCAGCTCACGGGTGCCGTGCACGGTGCGTTGATCAAGCTGCGGGCGGCCGGCGTCGACGTCGACCAGGACACGCCCGCCGCCGTCGAACCCAAGGTGCGGGCCAGCGAACCCGCCTTTCCGCCGCTGCTGCAGGCGGTGCAGGCGGGGCAGGCGGTCTCGTTCGGCTACCGCAAGCCGCCGCCCGGTGGGCAGAAGGAACGCACGGTCGAGCCGTGGGGTGTCGTCGCGTGGCGCGGCAAGTGGTACCTCGTCGGCTGGGACCGGGAACGTGAGGACACGCGGTGCTTCCGGCTGTCACGGGTCGTGGGCGCCGTACGGCCCGTGGGCAAGCCCGGCGCGTTCACGGTGCCTGAAGGAACAGACCTGATGAGTCTCATCGCGCGCACGGAGGCTGATCCGCACCACACGGCGCCCGCGCGGATCTGGGTCGCCAAGGACCGGGCGCAGGGTGTGCGCCGGCACGCGAAGGTCGTCGAGGAACGCGACGGTGGCGACGTCGTCGAGATCGACCTGAAGTTCCCCGACTCGGCGGCCAAGTGGCTCGCCGGGTTCGGGCCCGACGTCGTGGTGCTCGAGCCCGAGGTGCTGGCCAAGTCCGTGCGGGACCGCCTGCAGGGCGCACTGGAAGGAGCGCGGTGACCGCGTCGAACGAACGGCTGCCGCGTCTGCTCGCACTCGTGCCGTACCTGCTCAACCGGCCCGCCATCACCGTCAAGGAGGCCGCCGCCGACTTCGGCATCACGCCGAAGCAGTTGCGCAAGGACCTCGAACTGCTGTGGATGTGCGGTCTGCCCGGCTACGGCCCCGGCGACCTCATCGACCTGTCGTTCGAGGGCGAGACGATCACCGTGTCGTTCGACGCGGGCCTGGACCGGCCGTTGCGCCTGACCGCGGCCGAGGCGGCGTCGCTGCTGGTCGCGCTCAGGGCGCTGGCCGACACCCCCGGCGTGGTCGACGCGGACGCGGTGCAGCGGGCGCTCGCGAAGATCGAGGCGGCCGTCGGCAAGGCGCAACCCGCGGGCATGGTGGTCGGGCTCGGAGCGTTCGAACGGGGCGAGACCACCGAGGTCCGGTCCGCCGTGCAGGACGCCGTGAAGCGTGAACGGGCCGTGCGCATCCGTTACTACTCGCAGTCGCACGACGCGATGAGCGACCGTGTGGTCGATCCGATGCGTCTGCTGCTCGTGGAGGGGCGCGGCTACCTCGAAGGATGGTGCCGGTCGGCGCTCGGCGTGCGGTTGTTCCGGCTGGACCGCATCGACGAGGTGGAGGTGCTGGACGAACCGTCCGCGCCGCCGCCGCACGCCCAGTTGACCGATACATCGGAGGGGTTGTTCCAGCCGAGGGACGACCAGAAGATCGCCGTGCTGCTGCTCGAGCCGGACGCCCACTGGGTCGCCGAGTACTACCCGGTTGATCACGCGGCTGAGCTCTCGGACGGCCGCACGCGTGTCCTCATGCGCTACGACGACCCGTCCTGGATGGTCCGCCTGCTCCTCGGGTTGGGCGGTGACGTGCACGTAGAGCAGCCCGCGGAACTGCAGGCCGAGGTGGTGCGCCAGGCGGGCGAGGCATTGCGACGGGCAGATCACCTGCTGTCCACCTAAGACGTATAACGTGTGCTTGTGCCGTCCACACCGACCCTCGCGCTGGTCGTCGTCGCTCTGCTCGTGGTCATCATCGCCGCGATCCGAGTCATCCGATCCTTGCGTCGATTCGCCCGCACCCGCACTCTGGTGGGGGACAGGGTCGGAGATCGCGTCGGTCTGCTCAAGGCGCGGTCCGCGGCGCTGAAGGTGGCCTTCGCACAACGGCGCACCACGGAACAGGCCCGCACCAGGGCGAACCCCGCGTACGATCGTCGTGGCGGGGCAGACAGGAGGATCACCAATGGGTAACCTCGGACCCACCGAGCTGATCATCATCGCTGTGGTGATCATTCTGCTGTTCGGTGCGAAGAAGCTTCCCGACATGGCGCGTTCGCTCGGCAAGTCGGCGAAGATCTTCAAGGCGGAGACCAAGGGCCTGCGCGACCAGGACTCGTCGGACGACGCCCCGGTCCAGCAGCAGCCCGTGCAGCAGCCGGTCCAGCAGCTCCCGCCGGCCCAGCCGCAGCCGCCGGTGCAGCAGGCTCCCCAGGTCGCTCCTCCCATCGAGCAGACCACCCAGAACAAGGCCGCCAACAGCTGACCCTCCGGTCTCTTCTGACTTGTAAGGACGGTCAACGCGGTGGCAAGTCCGTTCCGGTGGTTCGCTGAGCGCCGGGAACGCGGCAAGCGCCGTCGGGGCAACGCCGACGGCACGATGTCGCTCAAAGATCACCTGTACGAGCTGAGGTACCGGCTCGGCATGGCGATGCTGATCGTGGCCATCGGCGCCATCTTCGGCTTCATCTGGTTCGAGGTGCGCCTCGGCCCGATCCCGTCGCTGGGGGACATCCTGACGGGGCCGTACTGCCAGCCCGACCTGGCGCAGTACCGGGCCGAGATCAGCAACAACGGCAAGTGCGCGCTGCTGCAGACCGAACCGTTCGAGATCTTCATGGTCCGGCTGCAGGTCGGCACGGCGGCGGGCGCGGTGCTGCTCAGCCCCGGCTGGCTCTACCAGATCTGGGCGTTCATCACGCCCGGGCTCTACCAGAAGGAACGCAAGTTCGCGCGGCTGTTCGTCAGCGCGGGCGCGCTGCTGTTCGTGGCGGGCGCGGTGCTCGCGTACCTGGTCGTGCCCGAGGGCCTGAAGGTCCTGCTCGGCTTCGGTGGCGACAACTGGGTCACGGCGCTCACCGGCAGCAAGTACATCAACTTCGTCATCACGATGCTGTTCATCTTCGGCGTCAGCTTCCTGATCCCGCTGGTCGTGGTCATGCTGAACCGCGCGGGCGTGCTCTCCTACGAGCGGCTTGCGAAGTGGCGGCGCGGCCTGATGATGGGCCTGTTCGTCTTCGCCGCGATCGCGACGCCGGGCACCGACCCGATCTCGATGGTCGTGCTGGCGCTCGCGCTGGTGCTGCTGTTCGAGATGGCGATCCAGATCGCGCGCGTGCACGACAAGCGCAAGGCCAAGCTGCGCAAGGACGAGGGCTGGGACCAGCTGGACGACGACGAGGCGGCGCCGTTCAACTACGTCGCGTCCGACGCCGAGGGCAACGACCCCGGTGAGAAGGCCATCGCCTCGGAACCCCCGAAGCGCGTGAACTACGACGACGCCACGTGACGCGGGCAGCGTTGCTCGTCTGCCCGGCGTCGGGCAAGGGGCGGGCGGCCCGGATGGCCGGGTCGACCGCCGCGGCGCTGAGGCCGCACGTCGCGGAACTGACGCAGCTGGTCGCGCACGACGCCGAGGGCACCCTGGCGATGGCGCACGAGGCCGTCGCGGACGGGGTCGACCTGCTCGTCGTCCTCGGCGGTGACGGGGCCGCTCACCTGGGCATCCAGGCGGTCGCGGGCACGCGGACGGCGCTGGGCATCGTCCCGGCGGGCACCGGCAACGACCTGGCGGCGGCCATCGGGTCGCGGTCGGTCGAGGACGTCGTGCACGGCACCCGCAAGACCCTCGACCTCGGCCGGTTGTCGACGGGGCAGTGGTTCGCGACGGTGCTGTGCGCCGGGTTCGACTCGGCGGTGAACGAGCGGGCGAACGCGATGCGCTGGCCCGCCGGTCCGCGCCGCTACGACCTCGCGATCCTCGCCGAACTCGCCTCGCTGAGGTCGGCGCCGCTGCGGGTGACGACCGAGGACGACGAGTTCGAGCTCGACGCCACGCTGGTCGCCGTCGGCAACACGCCCAACTACGGCGGCGGCATCCCCGTGTGTCCCGGCGCGGACGCCGGCGACGGGCTGTTCGACGTGACGGTCGTCGAGGGCGGCAGCCGGTCGACGCTGGTGCGGATGCTGCCGACGTTGCGCACAGGCAAGCACACCGAACACCCGGCCGTGAGGACGTTCCGCGCGCGCGAGGTGTCGTTGGCCGGGGACAACGGTTGGATCGCTTACGCCGACGGCGAACGCCAGGAGGCGCTTCCCGTCTCGGTTCGGACGGTTCCTGACGCTCTCACGGTCGTGGGTCGCTAAATTAGACGGCCAGTGACGCGGCCCAGCACGTGGGCGGCGTGTCCGCGCTCAGCAGGGCATGTCGCGGCACCGCCCCACGCCCCCGTACAACCAGTACGAGGGCGTGGGGGCGGCACCCCGACACACCCGTCTGACCACGAACGCACCGGCAACGTGCTGAGCCACGCCACTGGTTCGGTCCGTTTTTCGTTCTTCGGTAGGGATTCATGGAGACGCTGGAGTTTCAGTCCGAGGCGCGTCAGCTGCTGCAGCTGATGATCCACTCGATCTACTCGAACAAGGACACGTTCCTGCGCGAGCTGGTCTCGAACGCCTCCGACGCGCTGGACAAGCTGCGGCTGGAGTCGTTCCGCGACAAGGACATGAACGTCGACGTCGACGACCTGCACGTCGTGATCGAGTCCGACCCCGCCGAGCGCACGCTCACCGTGCGGGACAACGGCATCGGCATGACGCGCGAGGACGTCGTGCGGCTCATCGGCACGATCGCGAAGTCGGGCACGGCCGAGTTCCTCAAGCAGCTCAAGGAACAGCAGTCGGGCAGCACCTCCGACCTGATCGGCCAGTTCGGCATCGGCTTCTACTCGTCGTTCATGGTGGCCGACAAGGTCACCCTCGTGACGAAGCACCCGCACGCCGAGAAGGGCGTGCGCTGGGAGTCGTCCGGCGAGGCCACGTACACGATCGAGGACGTCGACGACGCGCCGCAGGGCACCTCGGTCACGTTGCACCTCAAGCCGTCCGACGACGAGGACCGCCTGCCCGACTACACCGAGCCGGCGAAGATCCGCGAGATCGTCAAGCGCTACTCGGACTTCATCACCTGGCCGGTGCGCCTGGGCGGCGAGGAGATCAACTCCCGCAAGGCGCTGTGGGCGCGCCCGGCCTCCGAGGTGACGGAGGAGGAGTACGCCGAGTTCTACCGGCACATCAGCCACGACTGGAACGCGCCGCTCGAGACCATCCGCATGCAGGCGGAGGGCACGTTCGAGTACCAGGCGCTGCTGTTCCTGCCCTCGCAGGCGCCGATGGACCTGTTCATGCGCGACGGCAAGCGCGGCGTGCAGCTCTACGTGAAGCGCGTCTTCATCATGGACGACTGCGCCGAGCTGATGCCGGAGTACCTGCGGTTCGTGAAGGGTGTCGTCGACGCGGCGGACCTCTCGCTGAACGTCTCGCGCGAGATCCTCCAGCAGGACCGCCAGATCCAGCTGATGCGCCGCCGCCTGGTGAAGAAGGTGCTGTCGTCCATCAAGTCGTTGCAGGGCTCCCGCCCCGACGACTACGCGAAGCTGTGGGGCGAGGTGGGCGCGGCGCTCAAGGAGGGCCTGCTCTCCGACACCGACAACCGCGACGCGATCCTGGAGATCTGCTCGTTCGCCTCGACGAACTCGGAGGAGTCGCTCACGACCCTCGCCGAGTACGTGGGGCGCATGAAGGAAGGCCAGGAGCACATCTACTTCATGACCGGTGACTCGCGCGTCGCCGTCGAGAAGTCGCCGCACATGGAAGCGTTGCGCGCCAAGGGGTACGAGGTCCTCGTTCTCACCGACCCGATCGACGAGATGTGGGTCGACTCGGTGCCGTCGTTCGACGGCAAGTCGCTCCAGTCCGTCGCCAAGGGCCAGGTGGACCTGGAGACGGAGGAGGAGAAGACCGCCAACGAGGCGAAGGCCGCGGAGTTCGGCGACCTGCTCACGTGGCTCGGCGAGCAGCTGGAGGCCGACGTCAAGGAGGTCCGCCTCTCGTCGCGGCTGACGACCTCGCCCGCCTGCGTCGTCGGCGACGCGCACGACATCACCCCCACGCTGGAGAAGATGTACAAGGCGATGGGGCAGGAGCTGCCGAAGATCAAGCGCATCCTCGAGCTCAACCCGGCGCACCCGCTGGTCGAGGGCATGCACAAGGCGTTCGCGGCGGGCGAACGCGACTCGCTGGCCGGCACCGCGGAGCTGGTCCACGGCCTGGCGCTGCTGGCGGAGGGCGGCGAACTGGCCGATCCGTCCCGATTCGTGTCGCTGGTGGCGGACCGGGTGCAGCGCACGTTCTGACATAACCGCAGGCAGAGGGCGATGTCGTGGAGACATCGCCCTCTGTTGTTTCAGTGTCGGTTGAAGTTGAGCTATCTCGACGGCAATTGTCGGGGTGATGTGAAAGCCTGATGGGGTGTCAAGTGCTTCGCGGTCCCCGGCCGAGGCCTACGCCGAATCCCGGCGTCGTGCCGAACGGCCCAAGCTGACCGACTTCCTGTCCGTGATCTCGTTCGAGCTGGACCCGTTCCAGCGCCAGGCCTGCGAGGCCCTGGAGGACGGTCATGGAGTGCTCGTCTGCGCCCCCACCGGTGCCGGCAAGACGGTGGTGGGCGAGTTCGCCGTGCACCTCGCGCTGACCGAGGGCCGCAAGTGCTTCTACACGACGCCGATCAAGGCGTTGAGCAACCAGAAGTTCGCCGACCTCACCGCGCGGTACGGGCCGGAGAACATCGGCCTGCTCACCGGTGACACGAGCGTGAACGGCGGCGCGCCGGTCGTGGTCATGACGACCGAGGTGCTGCGGAACATGCTGTACTCGGGTTCGTCCACTCTGGACGGTCTCGCGTACGTCGTGATGGACGAGGTGCACTACCTCGCCGACCGGTTCCGCGGGCCGGTGTGGGAAGAGGTGATCCTGCACCTGCCCGAGCACGTGCAGGTCGTCGGTCTGTCCGCGACGGTCAGCAACGCCGAGGAGTTCGGCGAGTGGCTGGTCGAGGTGCGCGGCGACACGGCGGTCGTCGTCGACGAGCACCGGCCCGTGCCGCTGTGGCAGCACATGATGGTCGGCAACCAGATGCTCGACCTGTTCGAGGGCGACCAGACGCACGCTCGGATCAACGCGCAGGTGCTGCGCAAGACCGAGGAGCTCACGCGGTACCACGTGCCGTTCAGCCGCGGCCGCAACCGCGGCGGCGGCAGCGGTGGCCGCCCGCCGCGCAACACCGGCTACAAGCCGCCGTCGCGCACCGACATGATCCAGCGGCTCGACAACGCGTCCCTGCTGCCGGCGATCGTGTTCGTGTTCAGCCGCGCGGGCTGTGACGCGGCGGTCGCGCAGACGGCGCGCGCGGGGCTGCGGCTCAACACGCCGGAGGAGTCCGAAGAGGTCCGCCGGATCATCGACGAGAAGACCCGCGACCTGCCCGAGGCCGACCTCATGGTGCTCGGGTACTGGGAGTGGCGGGAGGCGCTGGAGCGGGGCATCGCGTCGCACCACGCCGGGCTGCTGCCCGCGTTCAAGGAGACCGTCGAGGAGCTGTTCGTCCGCGGTCTGGTGAAGGTCGTGTTCGCGACCGAGACGCTCGCGCTCGGCATCAACATGCCCGCGCGGACGGTCGTGCTCGAGAAGCTCGTGAAGTACAACGGCGAGGCGCACGTCGACCTGACGCCCGGTGAGTACACGCAGCTCACGGGCCGTGCGGGCCGGCGAGGCATCGACGTCGAGGGGCACGCGGTCGTCGTGTGGCAGCCGGGCATGGACCCCAAGTCGGTCGGCGGCCTCGCGTCCACCCGCACGTACCCGCTGCGCTCGTCGTTCCGGCCGGGCTACAACATGGCCGTCAACCTCGTGCACCAGCTCGGAGCCGAGTCCGCGCGCGTGATCCTGGAGCAGTCGTTCGCGCAGTTCCAGGCCGACCGCTCGGTCGTCGGGCTCGCGCGCCGCATCGACCGCAACAAGGAGGCGCTCGCGGGCTACTCCGAGTCGATGACGTGCCACCTGGGCGACTTCGCGGAGTACGCGTCGCTGCGCCGCCGCATCGGCGACCGGGAGAAGCAGCTCGCGAAGCAGAACACCAACGCGCGCCGCATCGAGACGGCCAAGTCGCTCGAACGGCTGCGCAAGGGCGACGTGATCGCGGTGCCGTCCGGGCGTCGCAGCGGTCTCGCCGTCGTCATCGACCCCGGCATCGAGCCGCTCGGCGAGGCGCGGCCGCTGGTCGTCACCGAGGACCGCTGGTCCGGCCGGCTCACGTCGGCGGACTTCCCGGCGCCGGTCGAGGTGCTCGGGCACGTCCGGCTGCCCCGGCAGGTCGACGTGCGCTCGCCCAAGTCACGGCGCGACCTCGCGTCCACGATCCGCAACACGGGCATCACCGTGCCGTCCCGGGGCCGCCGGCAGACCACGGCGGACGACGACCCCGAGCTCGCGACGCTGCGCCGGGCCCTGCGCGCGCACCCCTGCCACGGGTGCGACCAGCGCGAGGACCACGCCCGCTGGGGAGAGCGCTACCACCGGTTGCTGGCCGAGACCGAGCAGCTGGAGCGCAAGGTCGCGGCGACGACGCACTCGCTCGCGCGCCAGTTCGACCGCATCCGCGCGTTGCTGCGCGAGCGCGGCTACCTGAGCGAGGCCGAGGAGGTCACCGCCGACGGCAAGCGCCTGACCAGGCTCTACAGCGAGTCGGACCTGCTCGCGGCCGAGTGCATCCGGGGCGGCGTGTGGAAGGGCCTCAAGCCCGAAGAGCTGGCGGCGGTCGTGTCGTCGCTGGTCTACGAGGCGCGCCGGGACGGTCCCGTCGAGGCGCGGCTCCCGCAGGGCCCGGTCGCGGACGCGATGCTCAAGACCGTGCGGCTGTGGGCGGAGATCGAGGACGACGAGCGCCGTCACAAGCTCGAACGCATCACCCGCCAGCCCGACCCCGGCTTCGCGTGGCCGGTGTACCGCTGGGCGCGCGGCGAGTCGCTCGAGAAGGTGCTGAGCGCGGCCGAGGCGGGCGGCAACGAGCTCGGCGCGGGCGACTTCGTGCGCTGGTGCCGGCAGGTGATCGACCTTTTGGACCAGATCCGTGAGGTGGTCGGCCGACAGGACCCGGTCGGCGCGGCCGCGGCCAAGGCCGTCGACGCGCTGCGGCGCGGAGTTGTGGCGATGATGTGACATGAGCCTGACGAAGGTTTTGCGAGTCGGAGTAAAGACTGACCTGCACGGTGTGATTGGATTTCGCCGCAACGTCGTACACACGGAGGTCGACAGATGAGCAGCCCGTACGGACCGTCCGGAGGGAACGATCCGCAGCAGCCCTGGGGCCAGCAGCCGCAACCGCCGCAGCAGCCCTATGGAGGCGGTTTCCCTCCCGGCACCCCGTCCGGCGGGTTCCCGGCCCAGCAGCCGGGCCAGAACCCCTACGGACCGCCGCAGCCCCAGCCTGGCCAGCAGCAGCCGTACCCGGGCTTCGACCCGTCGCAGCAGCAGACCCAGCAGTACGGCCAGCCGCAGTCGAACCCGTACGGCACGCCCGCGCAGGACCCGTACGGCCAGCAGACGCAGCAGTACGGCATGCCGGGTCAGCAGCAGCCCAACCCGTACGGCCAGCAGCCGGGCTACGGCCCGCCGATGCCGCCGAAGAAGAAGTCCAGCGCGGGCATCTGGGTGGCCGCGGTGGTCGTCGTCCTGCTCGTGGGCGCGGTGCTGTTCACCGGGTTCGTGACGCCGGCGTTCTTCAAGAAGAAGATCTTCGACAACACGGCCGTGCAGACCGGCATCGTCCAGATCCTGAAGGACGAGTACAAGATCTCCGACGTCGGCGCGGCCAGCTGCTCCGGTGAGAACGAGGTCAAGCCCAACACCTCGTTCGAGTGCAAGGTGCAGGTCGGCGGCAAGGACAAGAAGGTCAAGATCGTCGTCAAGACCGAGGACGGCGAGTACGAGGTCGGCCAGCCGACCGGCTGATCTTCGTCCGCACTTCGCGCTAACCTCCCCCGAGGTCACCTTGGGGGAGGTTTCGTGTCTTCGCAGTACTTCGTCGTTCGCGCCGAGGAATCGCAGCGCTGCCCGGTCGCGGTGGTGCGGGTGTCGCCGGACGGCACCGAGGAGGCGTTCACCCGCTCACTGGCGTGGGGTCCGTCCGACCTGCTGGCGCGGTACGGCGGTGAGCCGACCGTCTTCGAGATCACGGCCGACGATGTCGAGCAATTGGTCGTGGACATCATTGAGGGCGTGCGGGCCGAACGGTACGAGGTGCCGTACGGCGAAGGAACGAACATCTACGCGTGGTTCGCGCGACCGTCCGACGTCTTCGACCTGGACAAGGCCTGCGCGATGGTCCGCGATCACGGCAACGGCACGAGGGAGAGGTTCCTCCCTCCCGGGACCTGGACGCACGACCGGTGGTCCGTCAGCGTCCCCGAGAGCTACTACCACATGGTGCGGCAGTGGAGGAATCCGCGATCCGCGGTGCGAGTGGCGATCAGCGCCGAGGAGGCGGACCGGCTGGCGTCGCGCGGCATCGCCTGGACTCCGACTCCGTTCGTCGTGCCGGCCGGCGAAACGCACCGGCGGCGCAGCGCGCGGGAGCACGCCGACGGCCGGGTGGAGGTCCTGACCGAGGACCTGCGCTGGGAGCCGTTCGAGTGGAACGGTGAACGCGAGGCCGTCGGCCGGGCCAGGGAGGCGATGATCATCCACCTGGAGGTCCTGGAGCGGACACGACCGGTCCCGCCGCGCGGCGAGGACGGCTACGACTACTCCGTGCTGTTCGAGGACTTCGAACAGGTGGGTGACCTGATGCTCGCCAGGAACCTGGTGCGGCTCCCGGACGGGGATCCGAAACGCGCGCAGGAGTGGAAGCCGTTCGAAGGCTGGCGCGACAACTCCTGGGTGCGCGCCAGGAACGACGAGCGCGCGTGGTTCGACGCGGAGCTGCCGATCACGAAGGCCGAGGCCGACGAGTGCGTGCGGCTGCGCGACGAGTGGTCGCGACTGCGGTGGCGCGTGTACGGGCGGCTGGAAACTGAGGTGCGCCAGCCGTCGCCCTGAGCGACGATCGCGGGCGTGACGGACATCCGAGTTCTCGCCGACGACGCGCAGTACCGCGCCCACAACACGCTCTTCCGCCGGGCGATGCACTGGGGCCCGCCCACCGACGAGAAGTGGGAGATCGGCAGGCTCACCTACGAGCCGGGCCGGGTGATCGCCGCGTTCGACGGCGACACCATGGTCGGCACCACCCAGACGTTCGCGAACTCGATGGTGGTGCCCGGCGGCGCCGTGGTGCCGCACTCGGCCGTGTCACGGGTAGGCGTGCGTGCGGACTACACGCGCCGTGGCGTCCTGAGCGGACTGATGCGCGAGCAACTCTCCACAGTGCCTGATCCGGTGGCGACACTCCGCGCGTCGGAGGGACGCATCTACGGCCGTTTCGGCTACGGCCTCGCCGGGCGCGTGCGGTTCCTGCGGATCGACGCGCGCAAGGCCGTCATCCCGGGCTCCCCGGTCGGCAGCGTGCGGATGGTCGACCCCGACACGTCCGACGAGCTCGTGCCCCAGCTGCACCAGGCGTTCGGTCTCGACCGGCCTGGGCAGATCTCGCGCTGGCCCGGCTGGTGGGCGATCCACCAGGACCGCAAGGGAGAGGCCGAGAACCTCGTCACCGTCGTCCACAGTGGACCGGACGGCGACGACGGCTACGTCAGCTACAAGGTGAGCGAGGACGACGACTTCAAGCACCACATGCAGGTCGAGGACTTCGCGTGGGCCAACACCGACGCGTGGCGCGACCTCTGGATCTACCTGACCCGTCTCGACCTGGTCGACACGATCACCGTCGACGCCGCGCTCGACGACCCGGTCAACTGGCTCTTCGAGGACCCGCGCGTGGTGTTCACGAAGGACGTCTTCGACCAGATCTGGCTGCGCCTGGTGGACGTGCCGCGCATGCTCGCCGCCCGCACGTACGGCGCCGCGGCGCCCGTGGTGATCGAAGTGCACGACAAGCTGTTGCCCGCCAACGAAGGCCGCTACCGGGTGTCGTCCGACGGCGTCGAACGCGTGGACGCGCCTGCCGACATCACGATCCCCGTGGACCTGCTGGGCGCGGTGTACCTGGGCGACACGAGGTTCTCGGACCTCGCCGCCGCCCGCCGGATCGAGGGGTCGCGGTTCGACGAGGCGGACGCGTTGTTCGCGAGCCCCGTCGCCCCGCTCTGCTCGACGTTCTTCTAGGCGAGGGCCCAGCGGGACGGGCGTCCGTCCTCGTCCCGCACGATCCACGTGCCGTCACCCGGGAGTTCGATGTCGTAGGCGTCCTCCGGGACGGCGAGCCGGCCGAGCACGGCGCCGGTGGTGAGGTCGAGGACGTGGAAGGCCCGTGTCTCGTCCTCGTCGGTGTGCTGTTCGACGATGACGACCGCGCGCGTGCCGTCCAGATACCCGCCGCCCCAGCCGAACACCAGGTCGACGTCCTCGTCGGTCTCGGGCGGGGGCAGGTCGTCGAGCTCGACGGTGCGCGTGCGGTCACCGGACGGGAAGACGTGGAACGCGGCGTCGTTCTGGTCGTGGTCCACCGTCATGAACGCGCTGCCGTCGGGGGAGAAGCCGGACGCGACGCGGTCGGTCCACGGGTAGGCGTGGACCTCGAGCGTCGTCCCGTCGAGGCGGCCGAGGAACAGGCAGGTGCCGTCCTGGCCCTCGCCGACGTCGAGCAGCACCCGTACACCGTCCGGGTGGGGCAGGTGGCCCGCGCCCTGACCGACCGTCGGCAGCGGCACCTCCGCGACGAGCTGCCCGTCGGACGCGCTGAGCACGAGCCAGCCGTCGCCCTCGCCGCGGCCGAGCATCTCGTCCGGGCGGAAGACCCAGACGTGCTCGCCGTTCGCCGACAACCACCCGCTGCCGCGGGCGATCGACGTCGTCGCCGACGGCGGGGCGAACGCGTGCCGCCACCGGACGGCACCACCGCTTTCCCGCAGCACGACCTCGGCCGGGGTGACCTCGACGGCCGGCCCAGCCTCGGGTTCGGGGGAGTCGACGGGCCGCGCGTTCAGAATCGCCACGTGCGGATGCTAACCAGGGGTCAGGGACGTCGTTCCATGGCGTTCACCAGACGCGGCACCGAACTGCCGAGACCCCAGCGCTGCGTGAGTTCGCGCAGCCGCTCGGGGTCGGCCGGCACCCGCGGCACCTCGTCGGACCGGTCGAGCACGACGGGCGCGTCCAGCGCGGTGCGGACGACCACGGGCGCGACGGCCAGGTAGTCCTCGGCGGCGATGAGGGCGTTGCGGGCCTTGGTGGTGAGCTTGCGGTCCATCGGGTCGGTGACGGCCTTCAGCACGGCGTCGAGCGAGCCGAACTCGGTGATGAGCTTCGCCGCCGTCTTCTCGCCGATGCCCGCCACTCCCGGCAGGCCGTCGGACGGGTCGCCGCGCAGCACGGACATGTCGGCGTAGGCGGAACCCGCGTTCTCGACGGGCAGCGAGTACTTGGCGGCTAGCTCCTCCGGGCCGAGGACCTCGGCCTTGTTCCAGCCCCGGCCGACGTAGACGACGTGCACGGGCGTGGGCTCGAAGCGCACGACCTGGAACATGTCGCGGTCACCGGTGACGACCTCGACGGGGGAGGTGGTCTCGCGGTGGGCGAGGGCGCCGATCACGTCGTCCGCCTCGTGGCCCGCCGCCTCGCCGGTGCAGATGCCGGCCGCGTCGAGCACGTCGAGGATGATCGGGATCTGCGGCGTCAGCGTGTCCGGCACCTCTTCGGAGCCGTCGGCGGCGTCCTCGGCCACGCGGTGCGCCTTGTAGGACGGCAGCGCCTTCACCCGGAACTCCGGGCGCCAGTCGGCGTCGAGGCAGGCGACCAGGCGGGCGGCACCGCGTTCGGTGATGACGCGGGCGATCGTGTCGACGAACCCGCGCACGGCGTTCACCGGCGTGCCGTCGGGAGCGGTCATCGAGTCCGGCAGCGCGTAGTACGACCGGAAGTAGAGGCTCGCGGAGTCGAGGAGCACGAGGGGATTGGCCACGAAGGGACAAGTTACTAGTGCGGTGGGCGGTGACGCTGGTAGGGCGGGAGGCGGCGCGCCGGGTGTGAGGGTGCGCGCTCGGTGTGAGGGGCGCGCTGGGTGTGACGGGTGCGCTGGGGTGTGGAGGGTGTGGAGGGTGCGCGCTCGGCGTGAGGGGTGCGCTGGAGTGCGAAGGGCGCGTTAGGTGCGAGGGGTGCGCTGAACGCGAGGAGTCCGCTTGGGCTGAGGGGTGCGCTTGGGCTGAGGGGTGCGCTGCGGTGTGAGGGGCGCGCTGGACGCGAGGGGCGCTAGGTCTGAGGGTGCGCTGGGTGCGAAGAGCGCGCTGGGTGTGGAGGGTGCGCAGAGGTGAGGGGTCGGTCGGGGTTGGCGGAAGGGCTCGGGGCTGGCTGGCGCTCGCAGACGGGGCGCTGGTGTCGCGGTCGCCCACGTGAACGCGCGCGGCGGGCGGAAGGGTCCACGCACTAGGATTTCGGGCATGGCAACGATCACCGGACCCATCGACGTGTCCGCGCTGCGTGCGCGGCTTGACCGTGCGACCGCGGCCGCCGAGCAGGCGGGCGTCGACGCCCTCCTCATCTCGCCCGGCTCGGACCTGCGGTACCTGATCGGTGCCGGTGGCGACTCCTTCGAACGCCTCACCTGCCTCGCGCTGCCGGTCGGGGGGACGCCGCGGCTCGTCGTGCCGAAGCTGGAGCAGCCGGGGTACGCCGCCATCCCGACGGACGAGCTCGGGGTCGAGGTCGTCACGTGGGTGGACGGCGAGGACCCGTACGCGCTGGTCAAGGCCGCGCTCAAGGGCAAGAACACGGCTGTGGCGGACATGATGCCGGCGCTGCACACGATCAAGCTGAACAACGCGATCGGGGGCACGCAGGCGCTGGCCGGGCCGATCATCCGCGAGCTGCGGATGCGCAAGGACTCGGCTGAGATCGAC
Organism: Lentzea sp. NBRC 102530; assembly: GCF_030269365.1. GTDB lineage: Bacteria > Actinomycetota > Actinomycetes > Mycobacteriales > Pseudonocardiaceae > Lentzea. Next base: position 143,527 of record NZ_BSTF01000010.1, on the reverse strand, counting down.
GCCCTGCGCAAGGCCGGGCAGGCGATCGACCGGGTGCACGCGCGCATGGGTGAGTTCCTGCGGGTGGGACGCACGGAGCGGGACGTCGCCAAGGACATCGCGGCGGCGATCGTCGAGGAAGGCCACACCGTGGCGGACTTCGTGATCGTCGGGTCCGGGCCCAACGGGGCCTCGCCGCACCACCGCGACTCCGACCGCGTCGTGCAGGCGGGCGAGGTCGTGGTCATCGACATCGGCGGCCCCGTCGCCGAGGGGTACAACTCCGACTCGACCCGCACGTACGTGATGGGCGAGCCGGCCCACGACGACGTCTGGGAGACCTACGCCGTCCTCGAAGCAGCGCAGAAGGCCGCCGTGGAGGCCGTCAAGCCCGGTGTGACGTGCGAGGAGATCGACGCCGTCGCGCGCAGGGTCATCACCGACGCGGGCTTCGGCGAGTACTTCGTGCACCGCACCGGCCACGGCATCGGCCTGGACGTGCACGAGGAGCCCTACATCGTCAGCGGCAACTCCCTGCCGCTCGAAGCGGGCATGGCCTTCAGCGTGGAGCCCGGCATCTACCTGCCCGGCCGCTGGGGCGCGCGCATCGAGGACATCGTGGTCGCCACGCAGGACGGCGTCGAGTCCTTCAACAACCGACCTCACGAACTGGTGGTGCTTTGACCCTCGAACAGATCGACAGAGCGATACTGAAGGAACTCGCCTCGGACGGCCGGTGCAGCTTCACCGACCTCGCCGAGCGCGTGGGCCTGTCCGTGTCGGCCGTGCACCAGCGCGTGAAGCGCCTCGAACAGCGCGGCATCGTCAAGGGCTACGCGGCCCGTCTGGACGGCGCGGAGATCGGCCTGCCGATGTCCGCGTTCATCTCGCTCTTCCCGATCAACCCCTCCGAGCCCGACGACTACCCGAAGCGCCTCGAGCACCTGCCGGAGATCGAGGCCTGCTACTCGGTGGCGGGCGACGCCTCGTACGTGCTGCGCGTGCGGGTGTCCTCGCCGGTGGCCCTGGAGGAACTGCTGCAGAAGATCCGCGAGTCGGCCAACGTGTCGACGCGGACGACGGTGGTCCTGTCGACGCCTTACGAGGACAGGCCCCCGGCGGTCTGAACCCGTCCGTCGGCCAGGACGAGCACCCGGTCGGCGATGGCGTGCACGGCGTCGTGGTGCGTGGCGATCAGCACCGCGGCGCCCTCGTCGGCCACGCGCCGCAGCAACCCGACGGCGGCCACGGCACTGACGGCGTCGAGGTGCGCGGTGGGTTCGTCCGCGAGCAACGCCGAGGGCCGCGCCACCACGGCACGGGCCAGCGCGGCCCGTTGCTGCTGACCGAACGACACCTGTCCCGGATACCGGGCGCCCAGCCCGGAGATCCCCAGCTCCGCCAGGAGTTCCGCCACCCCGGCGACCTCACGTCCGGCCAGTCGCAACGGCAGCGCGACGTTCTCCTCCAGCGTCAGCTCGGACGCGAGCCCCAGCGACTGCGGCAGCACGGCGCACGCCGACCACGACGCGAGCCCCGGCAGCACCGACCCGCTGTCCGGGAAGTCGAAGCCGCACAACAACGACAGCAACGCCGTCTTGCCCGATCCGGACGGCCCGCTCAGCGTCACCAGCTCACCGGCCGCCACGGCCAGGTCCACCCCGCGCAGCACGGACACCCCGCCGAACGCGCGGTGCACCCCGTCCGCGCGGATCATGACGCGGCCAGCGGGATGCACAGGTCCGCCAGCGACACCAGGCGTGGGTCGTGCGACGCCACCACGGCGGGCACCGGCAACGACTCCAGGACCTCCAGCACCAGGTCGGCCGACCGCACGTCGAGCTGCGACGTCGGTTCGTCCGCCACCACCACGGAAGCACCGCGGGCCAGTGCGCACCCGAACGCCAGACGTTGTTGCTGCCCACCGGAGAGCGCGCCGATCCGCCACGTCGCGGACCCGCCCAGCCCCAGCCGGTCGAGCAACGAGTGGTCGTCCGCCCCGGCCGCGCGGAGGTTCTCCCCGACGGTCAGGTGCGCGATCAGGTTGTCCGCGGGGTTCTGGAACACCACGGCGATCTCCTTGCGCCGCAACGCCCTCAGCTCCGCCCACGACAACGCCGACGTCGGCACGTCCCGCACGAACACCTCGCCGGCGGACGGGCGTTCCACCAGCGACAGCACCCGCAGCAGCGTCGACTTCCCGGACCCCGACGGTCCGGAGAGGACGGTCAGCCCGGGTGCGATCGACAGCGACACGTCCGACACGGCCCGCACCGGACCGTAGGACACCCCGACGCCACAAGCGCGGATCACCTGAGCAACTCTCCCATCCGTGCGGTGCGCACACCGCGCAACGCGAGCCAGGCCGCGACCACGACCACCAGCGCGCCACCCGTCAGCATGGATCCCAGCAACGGCACCAGGTCCGGCAGCATCGGCGCCGGGTTCATCCACGGCGCGGGATCGAGGCGCGGAACAGCGGCCCCGGCGCTCGCGAACGACGCGACCACGCCGATCCCCATCGCCAGCAACGCCAACGCGCCCACCTCGAGCAGATGACTCGACCACAGCACGGACGGGCGCATGCCCATGCGGGTCGACAACGCGCCGGACACCGCGTTCTGGCGCCGCCGCACCTCCACGGCCAGCAGCAGCGCCACGGCGGCGACGACGGCCAGCACGACCCCGATCGCCGCCACGAACCCGAACGTCCACTCGACGGTCAGGAACGGCAGTCCGTCCAGCACCCGCGCGCGGTCCGCGACGTTCGTGTAGTGGATGCCCGCGTCCTGCAACGCGGAAGTCAGGGCGGGCAAGGGGAGCGACGACCACAGGTGCCACGAGCCGACCTGCTCGACGGCGGGCACCGAGTCCTTCACGACCACGTACCCGCGCGTGCCGAGCTTGGGGAACGACGGCAGCTGCGCCACCGGCTTGAGCAACGGCAGCCCGGCGATCTGGATCTCCTGGTTCGCCGACCGCCCGATCCGCAACGCCGGCGCCACCTCACCCTCGCGCTTCAAGCCCGAGAGCAGCGATCGCACCGCCGGCGCGTCGTCCAGCACGGCCGCGTCCGTGAACGTGGCCGGGTCGACCACCAGCGCGCCCGTGCTCACGCCGACCAGAGTGGTACTGCCCTGCAACGAAGACGGCAGCGCCACCCGGCCCAGCGCGACGTCCTGCGACACCTGCACCGTGCTGTTCGCGCCGACGAACACCCCCGACTTCGAGTCCAGCGCCGACTGCTGGGCACCGGCGACCGCACTGCCGACGGCGATCGTGCCGACCGCCAGCACCCCGACCAGCAGCACACCGGTCACCGGCCCGACGGCGGCCGCGAGGCGGCGCAACGCGAGTTGCGCGGCCGGTACCCGCCACCACTGCACGCGGTGCGACCACCCGAGCGACCAGCGCAGCAGCCGCGTCGCGAGCAACGCCGCCGCCAGCACCACGAGCAACGGGAACGCGAGCGCCGCCACGTCGACGCGCGGCAACGTCCCCAGCTTCGGCGAGGTGCCCAACCCGTTGGCGGACAGGCGGAACCACGCGAGCACCGCGAGCCCGGCGACCACGAGCTCCCACGGCACCAGCCCGAGCCGCCGCGACCGCGCCTGTCGCTGGAACGTCCGATGCGCCCGCCAGGAAGCGACGAGCACCGTCACCGCGAGGCTCAGCACCACCACGGCCAGCACGAAACCCAGGGCCAGCCACAAGGTTCCCGGCGCCAGCACGACACCCGGCGCGTACAGCGGCAGCAACAGCCGTGCGGCCAGCAACCCCAGGGCGCCGCCGGCGACCAGTGGCAGTCCGAGTTCCAGCACTCCGCGCAGGCCCAGCGCCAGCGGGCTCGCCCCGCGCACCCACAGCAGCCGCAGCTCGGAATGCCTGCGCTGCGCCCACTGCACGGTCACGGTGCCGACCCCGGCGAGCCCGACCAGCACGCTGATGACCACCAACGGCAGCAGGGCCGACGACACGTTGCGTTCGGAGGTCCGCGCCGCCGTGATCGCCCCGGACAGCAGGTCCGTGCGCGTCAACGGCAGTCCCGATGCGGACAACCGCGCGTTCCCGCTGTCCCGCAACGCTTCCGCCTCGGCGATCGTCGCGGGCGCGTCGGCGGCGAAGCGCAGCGTCACCGTCGCGCCCTGCGCGAACTCCTCCGGCAGCTTCGCGAGGTCGTCCACCGAGGACACCCAGATCACCGACGTGCTGGCGCCGTCACCGCCCAGCGGGTTCGGCACCACGGTCTGCGCCTCGGAGCACCACCAGCCGTCCACCGGCTGCGCGAGGTCGGCGTAGATCGCGCTCACGACCAGCGGTGACCCGGTCAAGCGGTCGCCGATCTCCACCTTCGCGGCCGTGGCGATGGACTGCGGCACCCACAGCCCGCTGCCGCCGCCCTGCACGACCGCCAGGTGCGCCTGGGCGTCCGGCCGATAGCCGAACCTGCCGTAGGTCGCGAGACCGTTGAAGTCAGGCCTGCCGATGCGCGAGTAGGCGCCGCCGAGATCGCTGCGCGCCGCCATCGTCACGGCCGTGGACAGCGGCAGGCCGTCCCCGTCGAGCGCCGGGTGCACGGAATGCGGGCACATGCGGCTCTGCTGGTAGGCGAGCGCGGCACTGCCGGCGGCGGAGGAGTGCAGGGCGGCCGCGGCCACCACGAAGCCCAGCAGCAACGTCGTCGCGATGCTCACCAGCAACGTGAGCGGGCTCGACAGCGCTGCCCCGGGCGCGGCTCTCCACGGCAACTGCACCTGCGCACGCTAACCGGCGACTCAGGATTTGGGGAGGCTTTCGGTGGTAACAGAACGCATGACGCCGAACCTGGCTCCGAACGGGTCCACGAGCACCGCGATCCGGCCGACGTCGTCCAGGTCGCGGGGTGCGAGCAGGACCGGTGCCGAGGCCGCCGCCCGGTCCACGTCGGTCACCTCGAAGTACGGCAGCCAGAACGCCTGGGTGTCGGCGACGATCGCGCCGAACATCCGGCCGGGATCGGCGCCGGCGGGCTGCAGGAACTGGCCGGGCGCGCCGGGGACCAGTTCGATCTCCCAGCCGAAGAGCGCGCGGTAGAACGCCGCCGACGCGCTGGGCGCGGGGGAGTGCAGCTCCAGCCAGGTGAGCGAGCCGGGCGTGGACACCGCGCCCAGCCCGGCACCGCTCGGCGTGCCCGTCTCCGCCATCCAGACCCCGACGTCCGTGCCGTGCGGATCGGTCAGCCGGGGGGCCGCGCCCGGTCCGGACGCGGCGAAGCAGACGGTCCACGAGGCCGCCTGCGCGCTCACGTGCCCCGCCACCGCCAGGCCACCGCAGGTGAACACGCCACCGCCCGGCGAGTCGACCGGGTGGTACCCCCAGCCCAGCACCGCGCCGTAGAACTCCGCCGCGGCCGCCTCGTCGGACGAGCCCAGCTCGAGCCAGGCGGGTGCGCCGGGGACGAACTCAGTAGTGATCAACTATGCCCACCTCCAGCGGATACCTACCCAGTTCACCGACACGTCAGTCTCGAAGTGGTGCAAGGAGTGGGTGTGGTCGGCGCTCAGGTCGATCGTGCGGTGCGGTTCCCGCTCCTCCCAGTCCTGCAGGTACACGTGCGGGTCGACGGGCATGGCCGCCGGGTCGAAGTGCACCTCGATCAGGCTCTGCGCCAGGAAGCACCGCACGCCGTGCGCGTACTCGATGCTGTCGAGCTTCGTCGGGTCGTGCGCGGTGTACTCGAAGACCCAGGTCTCGCCCTCCCGCAACGACCGGTCGAACAGCAGCTCGTCGACGACGAGGCGCTCGGACTCGTCGCGGGTGGACCGGCCGCGACGGCAGTTGCGGACGGCTTCCTGGCGCAGCTGCGCGGTCTCCACCGAGTCGTCGCAGAAGTAGTGCGCGTGGAAGCGGTCGACGCCGTCGGTGCGGGCGCGGACGACGACCTTCGCCTCGACGCGGGACGCGTGCCGGTCGGCGTCGACGAACACCCTGTCGTGGCGGGAGAGGATCTCCAGGTCGTTGGCGTTGAAGCCGGGCATCATGCCGGGCACGACGGCGGGCCAGCCGCTCGGTCCGGTGTGCTCCAGCAACGTGAGCAGCGACCGCGGCGGCAGCTCGAGGAGTTCCTCCAGCACCGCCACGGCCGCCAGCGACTTCGGGGACACCGGCCGCACCCTGCCCTGCTGCCAGTCGCTGAGCGTCGACAGCGCGACGGCCACGTCCTGCTGCGCGAGGCGCAGCCGGAGCCGTTCCAGTGTGAGCCCGCGGCGGCGGATGGCCGCGCGCAGTGCCGAGTGGAACGGTCCGATCCGCAGCAGCGCTTCCAGACTGGGCGTCGTTGTCACGGACTTGACTCTAGTGACTGACGGGTGACTAGAGCGCGAATCCCTCCGGGAACGGATCCGTCTCGTCCAGGAAGTACTGGCCCATGCCCGTTATCCAGGCACGACCGGCCACTGTGGGCACCACGGCCGTGCGGTCGCCCAGCGAGACCTCTTCCAACAGCCGGCCGATGAACCTGGTGCCGATGAACGATTCGTTGACGTAGTCCTCGCCGATCTGGAGCAGGCCGCGGGCGTGCTGCTGGGCCATTCGGGCGCAGGTGCCTGTGCCGCAAGGGGAGCGGTCGAACCAGCCGGGGTGGATCGCCATCGCGTTGCGCGAGTCGGCGCCGTCCTCGCCGGGCGCGGTGAACTGCACGTGCTTGCAGCCGCTGATCGCCGGATCGGCCGGGTGCACCGGGCGGTTGGTCGCGTTGATCTGTTCCATGATGGACAGACCCGCCGCGAGGATCGTGTCCTTCTCGGCCCTGTCGAACGGGATGCCGAGCTGCTCCAGCGGCAGGATGGCGTAGAAGTTGCCGCCGTACGCCATGTCGTAGGTGATCTCGCCGAGTCCGGGGACGGTGACCTTCGCGTCCAGTTCGTGCGCGTACGCCGGCACGTTGCGGATCGTCACGAGCCTGGTGCGCGTGTCGTAGTCGGCGAGCACCAGCCCGGCCGGGGTGTCGAGGCGCACGGTCGTGACGGGCTCGGTCACCTCGACCATGCCGGTCTCGACCAGCACGGTGGCGACGCCGATCGTGCCGTGCCCGCACATCGGCAGCAGGCCGGAGACCTCGATGAACAGCACGCCCCAGTCGGCGTCCTGGCGGGTCGGCGGTTGCAGGATCGCGCCGCTCATCGCGGCGTGCCCGCGCGGTTCGTTCACCAGGAGCCTGCGGATGTGGTCGTGGTTCTTGATGAAGTTCAGCCGCTTCTCGGCCATCGTCTCGCCGGGGATCACGCCGACGCCGCCGGTGATGACGCGCGTCGGCATGCCCTCGGTGTGCGAGTCGACGGCGCTGAAGTACTTCTTGAACCTCATGACGTCGCCAGCTTCATGTCCGCGTCGACCTGGGCGAGCTGCTCGGCGCTCAGCGGGCCGCGCGGGGGACGGCACGGGCCGCCGTACCGGCCGACGTAGTCCATCGACCGCTTGATGGCCTGCACGAACTCGGTGCGCGAGTCCCAGCGGAACGCCGGCACGAGCTTCTCGTACAGTGCGCGGGCTTCGTCGAGCCTGCCCTCCTGGGCGAGGGTGAAGAGCTGGACGCTCTCGGCCGGGAACACGTTGGGGTAGCCCGCGAACCAGCCCGTGGCGCCCATCAGCAGGCTCTCCAGCACGACGTCGTCCGCACCCGCCACGACGGTGAGGTGCGGGGCGGCGGCCCTGATCTCCAGCACCCTGCGCACGTCGCCGGAGAACTCCTTGACCGCCACCACGTTCTCGATCTGGCCGAGCTCGGCGAGCAGGTCCGGCGTCAGGTCGACCTTGGTGTCGATCGGGTTGTTGTAGACCATGATCGGCAGTCCGGCCTTCGCGACCTCGCGGAAGTGGTGCACGACCTCGCCGCGGTTGGCGCGGTACATCGTCGGCGGCAGGCACAGCACGCCGTCCGCGCCGTCCTCGGCCGCGAGTTCGGCCCAGTGCCGCGCCTGGTGCGCGCCCACGCCGTGCACGCCGATGACCGCGATGCCCTTGTCCTTGACCGCCGCGATCGCCGTCCGCGCGACCTCGCGGCGTTCGGCGTCGGTGAGCGAGCTGTACTCGCCGAGCGATCCGTTCGGGCCGACGCCGCGGCAGCCGTTCTCGACGACCCAGCGGCAGTGCTCGGCGAACTTGTCGAGGTCGGGGCGCAGTCCGGCCGGCGCCTCGGGGTCCTCGGCGTACGGGAGTGCGGTGGCGACGATGACGCCGTCCAGGCGTTCCGTCCCAGAACGAGTGGTCACTGTTGTTCCTCCGGGAGTTCTGCGAGTTCGCCGAGGGGGATGGGGATCGCGATGACGCGGCGTTGCCCGTCGAACGGGACGCCGGTGAGGTCGGCGGCGTTGCGGGCGCAGATGCGGCCCTGGCACCTGCCCATCGCGACGCGGCTGGTGAGCTTGAGCTCGCGCATGGTGGTGGCCCGGCCGAGGTCTTTTCGCCGGACCTCCTCGCAGCGGCAGACGGTGGTGTCGTCGTTCAGCCACGTCTGCCAGCCGGGTTGGACGGCGTGCGCCCTGTCGAGGGCCGCGGCGAAGAGGCGGCCGTTCCTGATCGCCTTGAGGGCTCGTGGTGGTGGCTGCCGGCCGGCTGCCGCTGCGCCGGCGACGACGCCCTCGGCCTCGGACAGGTCGGCGCCGCCGATGCCGGTGACCTCGCCGGCCGCGTAGACGTTCGGGACGGACGTCCGCTGGCGTTCGTCGACGTCCAGGAAGTCGTTCGTCCGTGCGGCCTCGGGGACGAGGTCGGTGCGCGGGAGGAAGCCGTAGCCGACGCAGACGAGGTCGGCGTGCTCGGTGCGGTGGCTGGTCGGGCGCCACTGGCCGTCGAGCTTCGCGACGGTGACCCTGCTGCCGTGCTTGGCGATCACGGCCGTGCGCGTCTCCAGGTGGGGCAGAACCCTTCGGTAGCTCGCGAGTTCAGCGATCTTGTGCCGGTTGGCGGCGATCGCCCTGGCCTCGCGCAGCCACTTCGTGGGGGAGGAGGCCTCGTAGACGCCGACGATCGTGGCGCCGAGGTCCTGCAGGGCGGTGGCGACCGGCAGCAGGAACGGCCCCGAGCCGCTGACGATGACGCGTTCGGCCAGGGTGACGCCCTGCTTGGCGAGCGCCTGGGCGGCGCCCGCGGTGATGACGCCGGGGCCGTCCCAGCCGGGGAACGGCAGCGGGCGGTCGTAGGCACCGGTCGCGATGACCAGCGAGTCGAAGGTCAGTGGCGGGTGGCCGCGCAGGTGCAGCGTCTGGTTCTCCACCATCCACGCCTCGGTGTTCTTGAGGTGCGTGACCCCGTCGTGGCTGAACCTGGCCCTGCCGCGCAGGTACTGGCCGCCCGCCTCGGGTTCGGAGTCGACCAGGGTGACGTCCGCGCCGGCGTCGGCGGCTGTTCTCGCGGCGGCCATTCCGGCCGGGCCTGCGCCTACTACTACGACCCTCATGGCTGCCTGTCCTGGGTGGTGATCACGTCGCCGTCGCGCAGTTGATGCCGGCACGCGCGGACCTCGGGCACGCCGTTGATCTCCGCGACGCAGCCGAAGCACACGCCGATGCCGCAGAAGAACCTTCCGGGCAGCAACTCCGCGACGTGCGCGACCTCCTTGTGCAGGCCGTTGAACGTCACCTTCACACCATCACCTCCGGCCGGTCGACGCGGAACGGTTCGGGGTCCGTGATCGGGGTGGCGCCGGTGAGCAGGTCGGCGAGCAGGTGACCGGTCGCCGGGGCGAGGCCGACGCCCGCGCCCTCGTGTCCCGTGGCGTGCCACAGGCCCGGGGTTCTCGGGTCTTCGCCGATGATCGGCAGGTGGTCCGGGGCGTAGGGGCGGAAGCCGCCGTACGCGCGCATCACCGGAACTGTGCTGAGCATCGGGAACATCGCGATGGCTCGTTGCGCCAACGCTTTCAGCACCCTGCTCTCGATCGTGTCGTCGAAGCCCTTGCGCTGGCGGCTCGACCCGATCAGCACCGTGCCGGCCTGAGTGGACTCGACCACGCCGGACGTCTGGAGGTCGGCGTCGCCGCTCGCCACCGCGCCCACGTAGTCGGCGTCGTAGACCTTGTGCCGGATCCGGCCCGGGATCGGCGTCGTGACGAGCACCACGCCTCTTCTGGGGAGGACGTTGACGCCGAAGTTCCGTGCCCACGGGCCCGTTGCGTTGACCACGGCGCCGCAGCTGATGGTCTCGCGCGTCGTGGTCACGCTGCGGCCGTCCGTTGTGGACACTTCGGCCTGGCGGAACGGTATGCCGCGCAGGAGGGTTCGCGTGGCCTTGACCGGGTTGAGCTGCGCGTCCTGCAGGTAGTGGACGGCGGCGGTGATCTCGGGGTTCAGGTGGGGTTCGTGGTGCAGGGCGTCTTCTGCGCTGATCTCGCACGCGTCGATGCCCGCGGCGCGCTGGAAGGCGGCGAACTTCTGGAGCGGGGCGACGGCGTTCTCGGTGGTCGCCACGACCAGTCCGCCCTTTTCCTCCCATTCGGCGTCTTCGGCGAGAGCGGGCCAGAGCCGGCGACTCGCCCGGGCGAGTTCCAGTTCCGGGCCGGGTTCCTTGTCGCTGACGAGGACGTTCCCCTCGCCGGCCGCGCTGGTGCCGGAGGCCGGTCCGTGGCGGTCGACGACGAGAACGGTCAGGCCGCGCCGGTGCAACGCCTGGGCGCACGCGGCCCCGATGATGCCCGCGCCCATGACCACGACGTCCGGGTGCATCGCCACCTCCGTTCAATAGAATGAACGTTAGTGCTTCGGATACTCCAGCACCAGTACCGAACTGACTTCGCCGTCGACCGTCTCGTACAGGTGCGGGGTCGAGCCGGGGAAGCAGACGTAGTCGCCGGGGCCCAGTTCGTAGGGCTTCTCGACCGGTCCCACCTTGAGCTTCCCGCTCGTGACCAGCACGTGTTCCTTGCCGGGGTGGCCCTCGGTGGTCTGGGTCTGGCCTGGTCTCACCCGCTGGTCGTAGATCTCCAGGACGGTGTCGCCGATGTCCATCCGGCGCATCAGGCGCAGGTCCACGGCGTTGCTGCTGAGCGTTTCGACGTCTCTCGCCCTGACGAGGACCACGTCCGGGGGTGTTCGTTCGGTGACCAGTTCCGAGACGGGGACGTCCAGAGCGTTCGACAAACTGAACACTGTCTCGATGGTCGGGTTGCCCGTGCCGCTCTCCAGCTGGGAGAGGGTGCCCTTGGCGATGGAGGACCGCCTGGCCAGTTCGGACAGGGACAGTCCCCGTTGCTCGCGCAACGCCCTGAGGTTGGCGCCTAGCACCTGACCCGCACTCATGGTTGCTGATCGTTGCATAGGCTTGCGGGCATGACTGCGTACACGGAGGCGGAGGGGCAGATCCTCCGCACGGCCGTTTTCGGTGCCATGGTGCTGGTGTCCACTGCGGACCCCGGGGCGGTGGACGTGGAGAGCCACGCCGGGGTCCGGGCGATCACGCTGCTCTCGGACGACCTGCGGGCGATCGTGTCGGCCGCGCCGCCTTCGTTGCCCGCCGGGTCGGCCGCGGACGTCGAGGCCGGGGTGCTGGCGGCTTTGCGGGAGTCGGTGGTGATCATTTCTGGGCGTGAGGCCCGGGATGTGGAGATCTTCCGGGCTGCTGTCGCGGAGATGTGCCGGTCCGTGGCTGGGGCCGACGGGGATGTGGCTCCGGCTGAGCGGGAGATGGTGTCGAAGGTGGTCGAGGCGCTGCGTTGAGCGTTGGTGCGTGTCACCTTTGTGCGGTGGTTGCGTTGGGGTGCAAGGACTATGACGAGCACGGCCCATGCATCGCCGCCGGCGCGCCGATGGGGATTGGCTGAGTTGGGCGGGCACGTCACCGATACCGGCTGGACGGTGCAGCCGAGACGGACGTCTCGCCTGCGGCATCGCGTTGGTTCTTGGCGGGCTCGGCTGCGTCGTCGCGATGCTTGCGCTCGGTCGGCCCAGCCTGCGGCTTCGTTCCAGTAGGGTGCCGTCCATGGGGGTGGAAGACCAAGGGTGGCAAGGGTTTCATACTACGGCTGGAAGGACCTCGCGGCCGTGCGGGCACGGCTGGAGGCGGGCGCGGACCCGGACGGCGGGCTGCGCTGGGGGACGCCGTTGCACACGGCCGTCGAGTTCGGCACCGCTGAGGTGGTCGCCGAACTCGCCGGCCGGGTCGCGGACGTGGACCAGGTGGTGCGGGGGCACACGGCGTTGTGGGCGGCGGTGCACACGGGGCAGCGCGAGAGTGCGCGGGTGTTGCTCGCGGCGGGCGCGGATCCGTTGCGGCCCATGATGTCCGGGTGGTCGCCGGCGCGGCTCAGCCTCACCACACCACACGTGATCCCGTCGGACGAGGTGCTGACGCAGTCCGAGTGGGAGACCGCGGCGGAGTGCGGCAGGCTGGTCGTGGCGTTGCAGGACTTCCCGTTCGGGGACGGCTACAGCCTCGCGTGCGTGGCGGGGATCGGTGCCGCCGACGCGGTCCGGCTGCTGGACGCCGAGGTGGTGCCGGCGGACGAGGCCCAGGAGTTGCTGGAAGAGCGGTCGGAGTTCGTCGCGGCCGTCACCGACGTGCCCGGTGGGTGCGTCCTGATGCAGCCGGAGTACTTCCTCGCCTCGACTCCCGTGGTGATGAGGGCGTTGACGGCGGGCACGGTCGGGTACGGCATGTACGCGAACCCCAAGAGCGGCAACCAGGGCAACAGCCACCGCGACGGCGCGGTCGTCGGCTGGGACCTGCATCCCGGCGGTGGGCCCGACGAGGACGGTGACACCGCGGAGGTGCTGATGAAGCACCTCTACACCGGGCGTGCCGTGGCGTTCTGCTGCGCGTACGCGGGGCTGCGGCCGGCGAACGCGAAGGCGTTCACCGAGCCGGACCAGTGGATCGTCCTTCCCGACCGGGACTACTGGAGCGCATGATGGAGTGGTGCTGGAGGCGGTGCGCAGGAAACTGAGCCGGGGGCTCTTCGGGATGGTCGTGGGTCCCGAGGGGGAGGAGCACGCGCAGCGCATCCACGGTTCGCCCGGGCCGCGGCTGTTCGCCGACGACCGGCCCATCCGGCACGTGCACGCCGACAACGCCATGTTCATCGGCGGGCTGCGGGCGTTGCTGCTGCAGTCGCTGCACCCCCTGGCGATGGCGGCGGTGGCGCAGCACTCCGACTACAAGACGGACCCGTGGGGACGCTTGCAGCGCACGAGCCTGTTCATCGGCGTGACGACCTACGGCACGGCCGAGGACGCACGTGCGGCGGTGGCCCGGCTCGCGCGGATCCACACGCACATCCACGGGGTCGCGCCCGACGGGCGGCGGTACCGGGCCGACGACCCGCACCTGCTGGCGTGGGTGCACGTCGCCGAGGTCGACAGCTTCCTGCGGTGCCACCAGCGGTACGGGGAGAAGCCGCTGGACGACTACGACGGGTACGTCGCCGACATGGCCGTGCTCGCCGAGGAGATGGGGATCCCCGACCCGCCGCGCACGGTCGCCGAGTTGGAGGCGCGGCTCGACTCGTACCGCGCCGAGTTGAAGGGCACCGCGCAGGCGCGCGAGGCGGCGTGGTTCCTGCTGTTCAAGGCGCCGTTGCCGCTGCTCGCGCGCGGTCCGTACGCGATCCTGGCCGCGACGGCGGTGGCGTCGTTGCCGGTGTGGGCGCGGATGCCGTTGCGGCTGCCCTACCTGCCGATCGCCGAGGCCACCGGGGTGCGGTTCGCCGGGCACGCGTTGATGCGCGGCCTGCGGTGGGTGACTGGTTAGGCCCTGTCCTGCAGGAAGTCGACCACCAGCGGGGTCGCCACGCTCGCGAACTCCTCGAAGTAGCCGTGCCGGGCGCCCTCGAGGAGGTGCATGCGCGCACCGGGGATGCGCGCGGTGATCAGCGGGGCGTTGGCCGTCGGGTTGAAGATGTCGTCGGTGCCGTGCACTACGAGCGTCGGCGCGCTGATGGACGGCAGGACGTCCCACGCGTCGTGCTCGGCGCTCGCGAAGAGGTGCCGCTTGCGCGCGTGGGGAGGCATGTTCGGGTCGCCCAGCGTGCTGTACGGGCCCTGGTACGCCGGGGTGTACATGAGCTCCTCCAACGCCCGGCGCGCCTTCATGGGCTCGACCTGCGCCAGCGACCTGCGCACCTCGGCGCTGCGCTCGACGCCGTGCGCGCCGCCGGGGGAGGTGCAGCCGAGCACGAGCTTGTCGACGTGGGCGCTGTGGTCGGCGGCGATCCACTGCGCGATGCGGCCACCCATCGACGTGCCGTAGACGTGGGCCCTGTCGATGCCCGCGTCGGCCAGGATCGCGACGCAGTCCTGCGCGAACATCCGGGTGCTGTACGGGACGTCCGGCTTGTCGCTGGAACCGGTGCCGCGGTGGTCCGTGACGATCGTCGTGAAGTGCTCGGAGAAGCCCGGGCGGACCTGTGACCACCAGCGGGACGAGTTCGCCTGGCCCGCGATGAGCAGCAGCGGAGGCCCCGAGCCCTCGACGTCGTAGAAGAGCCTGGTTCCGTCTGCGGCACGAGCGTGGGGCACGGCGAGAAGTCTAGAACCTTGACTTCGCGGTAGATGGTCTAGTCCAATTCGGGGTGGACCCCCTGCCGGCCGCCACGTGTGAGGGATGGAGCTACCCATGCTGCTGTTCGCTCGAATATCCGCGGTGGCCGCCCTGGTGCTCGGTACCGTGATCGTCAGCCTCGCCCCTGCCAGCGCCGCCGGAGTCACGGCGACGTTCTCGAAGAACGGCTGGAGCACCGGGTACACCGCGACGGTGACGATCAAGAACGAGACCAGCGCGGCCATCACGTCCTGGAAGGTCGAGTTCGACTACCCGTCCTCGACCTCCGTCGGGGCCTACTGGGACTCGCTGCTCACCAAGAGCGGCAACCGCAACACGTTCGTCAACCGCGAGTACAACGGGACGGTCGCGCCCGGTGCCAGCGTGACCTTCGGGTTCAACGCCGCCGGGACCGCCGATCCCGCGAACTGCACCATCAACGGTGCCGCGTGTACTGGTGGAACCGGGCCTACGACGACGTCGTCGACCACTTCCACGACGACTACTACGACCACCACCACGACGACCACGACGACCACGACCGGTCAGCCGCCCACGGGGCAGTTGCCGCGCAAGGTGCTCGTCGGGTACCTGCACGCCAGCTTCGCCAACGGGTCCGGGTACATCCGGATGAAGGACGTGCCGGACGAGTGGGACGTCATCAACCTGTCGTTCGCCGAGCCCACCAGCGCGACCTCGGGTGAGCTCAGGTTCGCGCAGTGCCCGGCCGCGGAGTGCCCGAACGTCGAGTCCGAGGCCGAGTTCATCGCCGGCATCCGGGCCCAGCAGCAGAAGGGCAAGAAGGTCAACATCTCCATCGGCGGCCAGAACGGCCAGGTCCGGCTGGAGACGACGGCCGCGCGCGACGCGTTCGTGCGCTCGGCGTCGGCGATCATCGACAAGTACGGCCTGGACGGTCTCGACGTCGACTTCGAGGGCCACTCGCTCTCGCTCAACCCCGGTGACCTCGACTTCAAGAACCCGACCACGCCCGTGGTCGTGAACCTGATCTCGGCGCTGCGTTCGCTGAAGGCCCGCTACGGCGCCAGTTTCGTGCTGACGATGGCGCCCGAGACGTTCTTCGTGCAGGTCGGCTACCAGTTCTACGGCGGCACGGGCACCGGCGACGCGCGCACGGGTGCGTACCTGCCGGTGATCGAGGCGATGCGCAACGACCTGACGTTGCTGCACGTGCAGGACTACAACTCCGGGCCCGTGATGGGCCTCGACAACCAGTACCACAACATGGGCGGCGCGGACTTCCACGTCGCGATGACCGACATGGTGCTGGCCGGGTTCAACGTGCGTGGCGACGCGTCGAAGTTCTTCGCGCCGTTGCGGCAGGACCAGGTGGCGATCGGCCTGCCCGCCGCCCAGTACGCGGGCAACGGGTTCACGTCGGTCGCGGACGTGCAGACCGCGCTCGACTGCCTCACCAAGGGGACGCGGTGCGGCAGCTACAAGCCGCGCGGGGTGTACCCGAACCTGCGTGGGCTGATGACCTGGTCGATCAACTGGGACAAGTACAACAACTACGAGTTCTCCAAGGCGCACAGGGCTTACCTGCCCCGGTAGCTTGTGGGTCGTGTGCCGGGGGCGGCCAGTGTGGCCGCCCCCGGTTCTCGCGTCACGCCAGAGTCGACCAGAACTGCAGTTCGTAGGCCTGCAGGAGACGGCCGTAGCGCCAGGCGTGCTTCGGCTGCCAGCCCGCGTCCAGTGCGGCCTGGACGGCGGCGACCGCCCGGTCCTCGAGCTGGGGCGCGGGCGTGGCGAAGAAGTCGACGAAGGCAGTCGCTTCCTCGGAGAAGCCGTAGTGCTCCCGCAGGCCCTTGGCCATGCGGGCGCAGTAGCCGCCCCACGCGGTGAAGTTCGCGAGGATCGCCAGGATCACGTCGGTCGGCTCGCCGTTGAGCGCCATCCACGCCTGGTAGGCGGGGTAGGACTGGCAGCCGGGGAACGGTTCGTAGGACTGGAAGTCCTTGGCGGACATGCCCGCCGCCTCGGCCAGCGGCTGGAGCATGGGGAGGACCAGCTCCTCGCCGCCGGCGAGGAGGGTGAAGAACGCCCGTGCGTTCGGCTCCTCGGCCTTCGCGGCCAGGGAGAGGAATGTTCGCCAGTCCGACGACACGATGTGGCTTTCCTCGGCGGCGAAGGTCGCGATGACCGAACGCGGCGCTTCGCCCGTTTCGATCAGCTTCACCACCAGGTTGTCGTGCTCACCGGGGTGCAGCTCGGTCCGGATGCGCTTGACCAGCTCTTTTGCGTTCATGGTGCGATTCTTCCGCAGGTTGGAAATCGTTCGCCAGAGTGGCTGGTCATCGGGGAACATGCTCGCTCGTGGCTGAACACACCTATCGGGTGCTCGTGCGCGGGCGCTTCGCCGAGTTGACCGATTCGCAGCGCGTCGCGTTGAAGGAGCGTCTGGGCGGCTTCGACTTCCTGCGGGATGCGGGGTTCAGCGAGGAGGGTGCGTTGACCTATGACGAGAAGCTCGACTTCTTCAGCTATCGGGTGATTCTGGTGGCTGAGGAGAAGCCGGACGAGGCCGGGTTGAGGCGGGCTGCCGGAGCGTTGGACGCGCTGGGCGTGGACTTCAAGGGCTTGAAGGCCAAGGTGACCGACATGGACGAGATGAAGATCAACCGGCCTCGGCGGTTGGGCTGACGCTGGCCGGGCTTGTGCGAGTTGGTTCCCGTTCCAGCGGGGTTGGTCGCGTTTTGTTGGTCGGGCTGCGGTTGCGAGGGTGCTCGCGCGGGTCGGTTCGACCACGTGGGGTGCGATTGGGGCTTGACCTCGAGCCTCTGGCGGGGGTTCGCGGCCTCCAAAGCCGGGATTGAGAGCGCCCCGGCCGGACCGAACAGGGTGGCACCCCGCCCCCTCAAGGCAAGCCGCCATCGCCAAGGCAGGCCGAACCGGCTCGGTGACGAGAAGCAGCCCGTTCGGGCTCGCTCCGCTTCGCCACGCCAGGATTCGTAGGTGGCTGGGGTGCGATGTCGGCTGTCCGGTGAGCGCGCGCCTGGCCAAGACGGTGGTCGCCTTGCGTTGGCGACTGCGGTTTGCGTGCTGGTGCCAAGAGAATCCCCTTGCCCCGGCTTTGGGCCGGGGCAAGGGGATCGGGCGATTCTTCTGGTGCGGAGGAGTTACGGGTTCGGGTAATGCGCCAGGTAGGCCTCAGTCGAGCCTGCCGTGGCCGTGCCGCCCGCGTTGTTGACGATCCGCTGGATGGTGCCGTTGCCTCCCAGGGAGACGGTCACCATGCTGTGCAGCTTCACGCCGGGCGTGTTCGGGATCTCGAACGCGCGGTCGGCCGTCACGGAGGCGTTGAAGCGCATGAAGATGTAGCTGCCCAGGCCCCACGCCTCGTGGGAGGTGACGTTGTTCGCCACCTTGTAGGCCGCGTAGCCGCGGGTCGAGCCGTTCATCCAGGCTTGCTGGTTCGGGGCTTCGTAGGGCATTTCGTTCTGGTAGAAGTACGTTCGGCCGCCTTGGCCGTTCCAGATGGTCTGGTACTTCTGGTAGTGCTCCACGAAGAGGCCGTACATCGTCACGTTGTTGCCGTTGACGATCAGGCCCGTGTCGGCCGTGTTGAGGTCCCAGCCGACGCCGATGGAGTGGTCGCCCCGCCAGAGCCAGAGGTGGTCGCCGATCACGTTGTGGCTGTTGATGACGAGCGAGTTCGTGGCGCGGCCCACCGCCGAGCCGCCGATGCGGACGTAGAAGTCGTGCAGCGACGTCGGGTTGGCGGAGTGGTTGGCGTTGCTGCCGGGCGCGCCGATCTGCGCGAGCAGCGGTGAGTTGGTCGGGGCCGCGTCGACGAGCAGGCCCGCGATCTTCACACCGTCCACATCGGCCACGTCGAGGGCCATGTTGCCGTTGGTGGGCATGACGGTCGCGAGGCCGAGGCCCATCACGACGGTGTCGGGGCGGGTCACCCGGATCGGCTCGGACACCTGGTGGATGCCCGGGGTGAGGAGCAGGTGCTTGCCGGCGGCGAGTTGCGCGTTCATCGTGGCGGCCGAGGTGCCCGGCTTCGCGATGTAGAAGTTGGACAGGGGGATGTTCGTGCCCTGCTGGGTGCCGGACGCCCAGGTGGTGCCGCTCGAGTTCGAGCGGAGTGCCGGGACGAACACGTTGTAGTTGCCGCTGCCGTCGACGTTCAGGAACGGCTTCTCACGCACGACAGGGGTCTGCGCGACGGTGGTGTACGGGGGTTCGGGGAACGAGGTCTGCGGTGCGTTGCGAGCGCCGACGAAGACCATGTTCCAGTTCTCGCCCGTCCAGGAGCCCCACTCGGTGTTGCGGGACAGCCACTGCTGCTGCGAACCCGAACGGACCTGGCCGGTGACCACCGAGTCGGCGAGGAAACCGCCGCTGGACCAGCCGTTGTCGTCGAGCTGCATGTTGCCGTAGGTCTTGGTGCGGCGCATGGCCGACGCCTGCGAGACGGCCCAGGTGTTGGTGCCGCCGGGCGGGCGGATGGCCAGGTTCTCGGCGCCGCGCCAGAAGTTGTGCGTGGCGTTGCCCTGGAACCAGTCCGCCTCGACGTGGACCTGGCCGTTGATCGTGACGCCGTCGGGCAGCATGCCCAGGCCGAGGACCTGGGTGAAGAAGCCGATGTTGACGTCGACGTTGTAGTTGCCCGGCTTGAACATGATCGCGTACCGGCGGGCGTCGTACTGGCCCTCTTCCTGCTGCCGGAACACCTCGTTCAGGCGTGCCTGGATCGTCGCCGCCGGCATGGACGGGTCGAAGATCAGCACGTTCGGGCCGAAGTCCGGGTTGCCCGGCTGCTGCGGGCCGCCGGACAGGCGGAAGAGCTGGGCGTTGGTCCCGTTGCAGGTGTACTGGACCAGCTGGACGTCCTGGGTCGACGCGCCGGGCACGTCGAGGCACTTGGAGCTGTTGCGGTTCACGAACCGGTAGGTGTCCGTGCCGACCTGTTCAGGACGCCATTGCTGGTTGTTCGCGGTGAAGGACTGCCACATGTGGACGGCCGCGTTGTCCGCGGTCGAGACGTTCGAGACGTCCCAGACCTGGCCCTGGCCGACGGTGTGGTAACCGTCGCTCGTGGGCGTGAAGGTCCAGGTCTGTCCCGTGCATCCTTGTTGGCGGAGCTGTGCGCCGTTGGCCGTTCCCAGCGACTCCACGCACTTTCCGCTGCCGACGTTCGTCACTTGATAAGCGGTTCCGGGCACCACGTCGGCCTGCGCCGCGACCGTCCACACAGGAACGATCGCCGCTGCTGCCAACGCTGCCACCAGCAGGGGGGTTCTCACGGGTCACAGGGTGGGGGTGGTTTGTTGCAACCGTCAACGAACCTAACCGTTTCCGGTCCCGTTCCGGTATTGACAAATGATTTTGTCAAATGAGACCGTGCTAGGCGTGGAGCTGTCGCCGTTGCGTCGATCGTTGCTGGAGTTGCTCAAGTCGCCCGCCTCGGCGACGCAGCTCGCGGCGGCCTTGCAGCTGCCCCGGCAGCGGGTGAACTACCACGTCAGAGCCCTGGAGCAGGCCGGGCTCGTCGAGCTCGTGGAGGAGCGGCAACGGCGCGGGTGCGTCGAGCGCGTGTTGCGCGCGCGGCCCGGGCGGGAGATCGCCGCGGACGTCCAGGACCAGTTCGCCGCAACGCACCTGGTGTCGGTCGCGGAGGACACCGCTCGCGAGGTCGGGCGGATGTCGGGGGCGGCGGCCGACGCGGGAAAGCGCTTGCTCACGTTCACGGTGGAGACGACGGTCCGCTTCGGCGCGCCCGGCGACGTCCACGGGTTCACCAGCGACCTGGCCGAAGCGGTGCGGCAGATCGCGTTGAAGTACGACACCGAGACAGGCCGCCCGTACCGGGTGGTCGCGATGGGCCACCCCGGAGTTGCAGATGATCAGCGGTAGTGGTGAGGAAGGCGTCCGGATCGAGATCACCGTCGCCGCCCCGGTGGACGAGGTGTGGCGGTCGTTCCGGGACAAGGAGAAGCTGCGCCACTGGCACGGCTGGGACATCCCGGAGCTCGACGCCGAGATCGACCAGATCTACTTCCAGAACGTCGAGGAGGACGGCACGACGCTGGTCGTCCAAGGCCACGACACGTTCGCGCTGACGGCCGTTCCCGAGGGCACGCGGGTCGTGCTGACCCGTGCGCCCCTGGGCACCTCGCCCGAGTGGGACGACTACTACGACGAGATCACCGAGGGCTGGATCACGTTCCTGCACCAGCTCAAGTTCGCCCACGAGCACCACCCCGGCGAGCAGCGCAGGACGTTGTTCTGGCCGTCCGAGACCGACCTCGGCGTGAGCGGCAAGCCGTTCTTCGAGTCGGAGAACCAGCGCGGCGTCGTCGTCGAGGAGTGGGGGCCGGGGCTGCTGGTCACCAGCGCCAAGATGACGGTCGTGACGACCTACGGGTTCTCCGACGACGAGCTGGAGGCCCTGCGCGCGAAGGGGCCTCAGGCCGCCGGACCGAAGTAGCGGGTCAGGAACTCGTTGCGGAAGACGCCTTTCGGGTCGTGCTCGCGCAGCAACGACCGGAAGGCGTCCCACTGCGGGTAGCGCGCGGCCAGCAGCGCCGGCGGCACGGTGAAGAGCTTGCCCCAGTGCGGCCGCGGCGCGATGGCCTCCTCCAGGCGGGGCAGCAGCCGCAGCACCTCACGGGTGTTCGGCACCCACGTGAAGTGGATCGCGATGCTGTCCCGGTCGTAGGCGGGGGAGAGCCACTGCGGTTCCTCGTCGACCGTGCGGATCTCGCAGGCCTGCACCAGCGGTGAGATCACCGTGGACATCTCCGCCAGCGCCCGCAACGCCGTCACGGCGCGCGTGCGGGGCACGAAGTACTCGGTCTGGAGCTCCTCGCCGACCGACGGCGTGAACTCGGCCCGGAAGTGCGGCAGCCGCTCGTGCCACGGCCCCGGCACGCCACCCTGCACGGTGCAGCGGGAACCGGGCTGGCCGGGCACCGGGTGCACCGGCTCGGTCGCGGGACGGCCGGGGAAGCGGAACGCGGGCTCGCCCACCCGGTGCTTCGCGAAGATCGTCGCGCCGCCCTGCCAGTCGACGAACGCGCTCACGCTGTAGGCGCCGCCGAAGATCTGCTCCATCTGCACCAGCAACGTCGTCCACGCGACGTCCTCGTACACCGTCTGCTCGACCTGGAACGACGGCTCCACGTCGAGCGTCACGGTCAGCACGACGCCCAGCCCGCCCATCGACACCGCCGCGCCCGCGGACGTCAGCTCGACGACCGACCCGTCCCCGCGCAGCACCTCGACCGACCGCACCGCGCCCGCGAGCGACCGCGACCCCGAGCCGTGCGTGGCCGTGGCGATCGCACCGGCCAGCGTGATGTGCGGCAACGACGGCAGCGTGTGCAGGGCGAGGCCCTCCGCCTCCAGCCTCACGGCCAGCGACGCGAGCGTCGTCCCTGCGCCCACCCGGACCGTGCGGCCGGACACCTCGAAGATTTCCGGCATGGCCGCGAGCGACACCAGCACGCCGGTCGTGTCGGCGACGGGGCTGAACGAGTGCCCCGACCCGACCACGTGCACGGCCGATGAACCGCGCACGATCGCACGCAGGTCGTCGGCCGTCGCCGGACTGACGACCTGGGCCGAGGAGAACGTGACGTTGCCAGCCCAGTTGGTGCTCATACGGACACGGTAAGCGCCGACGCCAGCAATCGTTGCGTGTACGGGTCCTGCGGCGCGGCGAACACCTCCGTGCCCTCCTCGACGACGACGCCCCGGTGCAGCACCGCGACCCGGTCGGCGAGGTGCCGCACCACCGCCAGGTCGTGGCTGATGAACAGGCACGCGAACCGCAACTCGCGCTGCAGCGATTGGAACAGCTCCAAGACCCTGGCCTGCACGGTCACGTCCAGCGCGGACGTCGGTTCGTCGGCGATCAGGAGGTCGGGACCGAGCGCGACGGCCCTGGCGATGCCGACCCGCTGGCGTTGCCCGCCGGACAGCTCGTGCGGGTAGCGGTCGCGCAACTCCCTCGACAACTGCACCGCGTCGAGCAGCTCGTCGACCTTCGCGGCCAGCTCCCTGCCGCGCGTGCGGGTGTGCAGCACGAGCGGCTGGGCGATCGAGCGGGCGATGGTGGCGCGCGGGTTCAGCGACGACAGCGGGTCCTGGAACACGAGTCCGATGCGGCCGCGGCCGGCCTTGCGCAGGGTGGCGACCTCGGTGCCGGCGATGGCGATCCGGCCGGTGTAGCGGGTGAGGCCGGTGACGGCGCCCGCCAGGGAGGACTTGCCGGAGCCGGACTCGCCGACCAGGCCGAGGGTCTCGCCGCGCCCGATGGAGAGGGACACGTCCGAGACGGCGCGGAACTTGCCGTAGGTGACGGAGACGCCGGAGAGTTCGAGCACGGGCGCTTCGACCTCGCGCACGGGGAGTTCGCGCGTGTCGAGGCGCAGCACCGAGTCGAGCAACGTGCGGGTGTACTCCTCGCGCGGCTCGCGGAACACCTCCCGCACCGGCCCGCTCTCCACGACCCGTCCGGCGTTCATCACCACGACCCGGTCCGCGAGGTCCGCGACCACGCCCATGTCGTGCGTGATCAGCAGGATCGCCACCCCGAGCCGGTCCCGCAGGTCCCGCAGCAACCCGAGGACCTCGGCCTGCACGGTCACGTCCAGCGCGGTCGTCGGTTCGTCGGCGATCAGCAACGACGGTTCGTTCGCCACCGCCATCGCGATCACCACGCGTTGCAGCTGGCCACCGGACATCTCGTGCGGGTAGGCCCCGAACCGGTCGGCGGGCAGGCCGACCAGCTCCAGCAGCTCGATCGCCCGCGCACGGGCGGCGGACCGCGAGACCGCGCGGTGCACCCGCACGGCCTCGACGATCTGGCTGCCGACGGTGAACACGGGGTTCAGCGCGCTCATGGGCTCCTGGAACACCATGCCCGCCTCGTTGCCCCGCACGGACCGCAGTTCCTCCGCGGACAACGAGTACAGGTCGCGGCCGTTCAGCACGGCCCGCCCCGACACCGAGGCCGTCGCGGGCAGCAGCCCGAGCAACGACATCGCCGTCACGGTCTTGCCCGAGCCCGACTCGCCGACCACGGCGAGGACCTCCCCGGCGGTCAGCGCGAACGAGACGTCGCTGACCGCCGGGGAGCCCGTGCCGAAGTCCACCGAGACGTTCTCGACGGACAGCAGCGCACTCACTTCGAGATACCCACCTGCAGGTAGTTCGGGTAGGCGGGGAAGTCGGCGATGAAGAAGTTGCCGACCTTCGAGCCGTGGATGAACGAGTTGCGGGTGTAGATCAACGGCACGACCGGCGAGTCCTGCAGGATCCTCTTGTCGATGGCCGCCCACTTCTTGCCGGCCTCGGCGGGGTCCACGGTGGACTGCGCCTCCTCGATCAGCTTGTCGACCTCGGGGTTGGAGTACCGCGAGATGTTGTAGCCGCCCTTGCCGATCTCCGAGGTGGCGAACAACGGCTGGATGTTCGCGTTGGCGCTGGGGAAGTCCGGCTGCCACGACGAGAGCGTGAGGTCGTAGGTGGGGTTCTCGGAGAGGTTCGTCTCGGTCTCGAACGCGTCGGCCTCCAGCGTGCGCAGCGTGACCTTGATGTTCGCCCGCGCCAGCGCCGCCTGGATGGCCTCGGCCTTCTCGGTCTGGTTGTTGGACTTGTTCAGCACCAGCGAGAGGTTCTCCAGGCCGTTCGGGAAGCCCGCCTCGGCGAGCAGCGCCTTGGCCTTGTCCGGATCGCCCTCGGGCTTCGAGGGGTAGAGGTCGAACTGCTCGCGGCCCTCGATGCCCTGCGTGATCAACGTCGTGGCGGCGTCCCCGGCCAGCGCGGCCGTGCCGGCGGAGGCGATCTGGTAGGCGGACCTGTTCACCGCGTACTGGAACGCCTGGCGCACCTTGACGTCGTTCAGCGGCGCCTTCTGGGTGTTCAGCGCCACGTAGGCGACCGCGCCCGACTTCGACGTCACCACGCGGGACTTGGCCGAGGCGTTGGCCTGCAGTTGCGCGAGCTGCGCCGGTGAGGCGAACGACGCGCCGAACGCGAACTGGTCGTCACCGGAGTCCGCGGCGAGGCGCTGCGAGACGACCGAGGCGTCCTGGCCGAGCTGGAACACGACCTCGTCCGGCAGACCCGCGCGGACCTGGTCCTTGGAGCCGTCCCAGTTCGGGTTGCGGGAGAGCTTGACCTCGACGCCCTTGGTGTAGGTCTGGATCTGGTACGGGCCCGACGCGATCGCGTGTTCCTGGTAGTCGGGCTCGGCGCCCTTGCCCTTCGGCACCGGCGCGAACGCGGGCGTCGAGGCGATCCACGGCCAGTCGCCGTACGGGCGGGTCAGCTTGAACGTGATCGTCTTCGGGTCGGGCGTCTCGATCGAGTCGAGCTCCTTGCCCTCGAACGGTCCCTTGTAGTCGGCGCCGCCGAGCAGGTCCTTGTGGTAGCCGAGGCCACCGCCGAACGCCGGCGCGAACGAGCGTTCGACGCCCCACTTCACGTCCGCGGACGTGATCGGCGTGCCGTCGCTGAACTTCAGGCCGTCCTGGAGCACGAACGTCCAGGTCCTGCCGCCGTCGGTGGTCTTGCCGGTGTCGCCGAGGTCGGGCACGACCTTCGCGGGCTGCCCGACGGCGTTCTGCCAGCCGGTCAGCCTGCGGTGCACGAGGCCCAGGGTCGTGATCGCGAGGCTCTGCGACTTGGCCGGGTCGAAGTTGAGCGTGCGCGACTCGGACAGCACGCGCAGCGTCCCGCCCTTGTCGGGCTTGGCCGCCGCGTCACCGGAGGGCTTCTGGTCGTTCGCGCCGCAGGCGGCCGCCCCCAGGGCACCGACGAGCACGACCGCAAGAAGTTTCTTGCTGGACAACGGACTTTCCTCCCTCAGGTGAGCCGTGCTCGGGGATCGAGCACGCCGTAGGACAGGTCGACGACGGCGTTGGCGACGACTACGAGAAAACCGGAGAACAAGGTGCAGCCGAGCAACGTCGGCAGGTCGCGGTTGTGGACCGCCTCGATCAACAGGCCGCCCAGACCGGGCAGGCTGAACACCCGTTCGGTGATCACCGCGCCGCCCAGCAACGAGCCGAACTCGATGCCGGTCAGCGTCACGACGGGCAGCAACACGTTGCGCAGCGCGTGTTTCCCGACGACGGTCCGCTCCGGCACGCCCTTCGCGCGGGCGGTGCGGATGAAGTCCTCGGACATCGTTTCGAGCATCTGCGAGCGGGTGAGCTTCACGTAGTGGGCGCCGTGCGCGAACGCCAGCACGCACCACGGCAGCACCAGCCCCCACGCCCACCGCACCGGGTCGTCGGCGAACGCGGTGTAGTTGCCGACCGGCACGACGTCGAGCTGGAAGCCCAGCACGAGGATCCCCAGCAACCCCACCAGGTACACCGGCGCGGACACGCCGATCACCGACCCGGCCAGCGCGACCCGGTCGAACCAGGTGTCCTTGCGCAGGGCGGCGAGCACGCCGATCGCGACCCCGGCCACGACCCAGAGGACCGCGGCGCCGATCGCGAGCGAGAACGTCACCGGCAGCCGGTCGCCGATCAGCTCCAGCACGTCGGTGTTCTGCCGGAACGAGTAGCCGAAGCACGGTGCGGCGCAGTGGATCGCGGTCGCGCCGGTGCCGAACGTCCGCCCGGTGAAGATCCCGCCGAGGAACGTCAGGAACTGCTGCCACCACGGTTCGTCGAAGCCCATGAACTCCCGCGCCAGCGCGAGGTTCTCCGGCGTGCACGGCTTGCCGCACGCCAGCAGAGCCGGATCCGATGGGACGAGGTAGAACACGACGAACGTGCAGAAGGCGACGATCAGCAGCACGAGCACCATGCCGCCGAGCCGGGTGAGCGCGTACCTCATCGCTTCGTCACCGACTTCGGGTCGAGCGCGTCGCGCAGCCCGTCGCCCAGCGCGTTGAAGCCCCAGGTGACCGCGAACAGCGCGAGTCCGGGAATCAGCAGGTACACCGGGTCGACCTGCACCCAGTCGATGGCGGCGCTGATCGACCGGCCCCAGCTCGGCGTGGGCGGCAGCACCCCGACGCCGAGGAACGACAGCGCGGCCTCCAGCCCGATCTTGCCGGGCACTGACAACGTTGCCATGACGAGCACGGGGCCCCAGAGGTTCGGCAGCAGCTCGGTGCGGAAGATCTGCCACGGCGACGCGCCGAGCACCCGCGCGGCCTTCACGAAGTTGCGGTCCTTCAACGTGAGCACCTGCGCCCGCACGATCCGCGCGGTCGACGGCCAGCCGAAGAACCCGATCACCACGATCAGCAGCAGCGCCCGCGGGAACTCGGCCGGCACCACGGCGCCCAGGGCGATCATGAACACCAGGTACGGGAAGCCCAGGAACACGTCGGCGGTCCAGGTGATGACCCGGTCCGCCCAGCCGCCGAGGTACCCGGCCGCCGCGCCGATCAGCAGCCCGAGCGCGATCGACACCACCGTCGCCGCGAGACCGATCAGGAACGACGTGCGGGCGCCGTGCACGACGATCGCGAACAGGTCGCGCCCGGTCAGCGGTTCGACGCCGAACCAGTGCTCGGCGCTGATGCCGCCGAACGAGCCCGCGGGCAGGCCGGTCGCGGGGTCGAGCGCGGTCGCGTCGTAGGTGTACGGGTCGTGGCCCTCGATGGCGGTGAGGACGTCCGCGAAGATCGCGACCAGGCCGATCACCACGACGGTGACCGTGCCGGCGAGCGCCCAGCGGTCGCGGGCGAGCACCGATCTGATCGCGGCGGGCACCGACCGCGCGACGGGAGTGGACAACTGCGTGACCTGCTTCTTCTGCCGTGTTGATCTGTCGCGGCGAGACAGTAGGCCGATCAGGTGGCGGAGTCGTCCACGTCCACTGGCTGGGACTGTGTTAACACTATCGCTTCAGTGTTGACCGAAATTGAATTGCCGGTGATGGCAGGGTTGATCCACGTGGACACCGATGTGCAAAGGCTCCGAGAGATGTCCGGGCTGGTCACGCCGATGGCACTGCGCGTGGCCGTGACCCTGGGACTGCCGGACCGCCTGAGGGACGAACCCGCCACCGCAGCCGAAATCGCACCGGAGCTGGAGGCCGATCCCGTCGCTCTCGACCTGCTCCTGGCCCACCTGACAGTCCTCGGGGTGACCGAGAGAACAGCCGCCGGCTACCGCACCACCGACTTCGGCGCGCTGCTCGGCGCCGACGCCGGCAACGGCCTGCACGGCTTCCTGCACCAGGACTCCCCGGCGGGCCGCGCCGACCTGGCGTTCGCGGACCTGCTGCACAGCGTCCGCACCGGCGAGGCGGCCTACGAGGCCCGGTACGGCCAGGGTTTCTGGGCCGACCTGGCTGAGCGGCCGGACCTGCGCGGCGCGTTCGACCGGCAGATGAACCGCCGCATGGCGGCCTGGATTCCGCAGTTGGTGGCGGCGGTCGACTGGTCGCGGTTCGGCACGCTCGTCGACGTCGGCGGCGGGAACGGCCGGACGCTCGCCGCGATCCTCCAGGCGAACCCCGGTATGCGCGGCCACCTGGTCGACCTCGCGGAGACGGTCGAGGGAGCGGCGGAGATGTTCCGCGAACGGGGGCTCGACGCCGAGGTGACCGGGGGCAGCTTCTTCGACCCGTTGCCTGCCGGGGACACGTACCTGCTGGTCGACGTCCTGCACAACTGGGACGACGAGAGGGCGCACGAGATCCTGGCGCGCTGTGCCCTGGGCACCAGGGTGCTCGTCGTGGAGTCCCTCGGCGAGAGCACGGAGTTCGACCTCGTCATGCTCGTGCACTTCGGCGGGCGGGACCGGGGGCTCCACGACCTCGAGCGGATGGCCGCGAGTCACGGGCTCACGTTGGAGTCCGTGACTCAGGTGAGCGGGCGCAGCC
This sequence comes from Lentzea sp. NBRC 102530, assembly GCF_030269365.1. Classification (GTDB taxonomy): domain Bacteria; phylum Actinomycetota; class Actinomycetes; order Mycobacteriales; family Pseudonocardiaceae; genus Lentzea. Next base: position 115,204 of record NZ_BSTF01000010.1, on the reverse strand, counting down.
TGCTGGAGTTCACTCGCTGAGCGCGGCGATCCGTTCCTGCGCCTCGGCGAGGTCGTCGGCGGTCGGCGCGTCGTCCTGGGTCAGCGTGCGACGCCAGTAGCCGGCGAACTCGATGTCCTTCTTGGACACTCCGAGGCCGACGAAGTGCCTGCGCAGCGCGCGAACCGCGGACGCCTCGCCGCCGAGCCACACCCAGGCGTCAGCGGGTACGTCGGCGGCCGTGACCACCGAGACCAGGTCCTCCCCGGCGCTGCGGTGGATCCACCGCACGCCGGGGACGTCCTGTTCCTCCGCCGGATCGGCGACCTCGACGAACACCTGACGTCGTCGGGTGTCGGGCAGGAGTTCGAGCAGCGAGGCGATGGCGGGCAACGCCGTCTCGTCGCCCGCGAACACCAGCAGGTCGGCCTCTCCCAACGGCCGGGCGTAGTCGGGGGACGGGCCGAAGCGTCCGATCACGTCCCCGATCTGCGCCTGTGACGCCCACTGCGAGGCCGGACCGTTGTCGCCGTGCAGTACGAAGTCGATCGTCAGCACGCCGTCGGTCAACGAGCGGACGGTGAAGCTGCGCATCCACGGCCGTTCGTCCTCGGGCATCGCCATGTACGCCTGGTACCAGGTGCCCACGTCCGGCGCGTTCGAGACGTGCGCCGACCGGCCTGGCTTGGGAAAGAGCAGTTTGAGCTGCTGGTCCGGCCAGGTGCCGAGCTCGCCGAGGCCGGGGCCGGTGAACGTCAGGCGGGTCATCCGCGGGGTGAGCGGGACGACCGAGGTCACCCTCAGCCGGCTCACGACAGGTACTCCTTCAGGTGCCGGGCGGTGAGGGTGTCCGAAGTGGACACGAGGTCCCCGGGGGTGCCGGAGAAGACGACCTGGCCGCCGTCGTGCCCGGCGCCGGGGCCCAGGTCGACGATCCAGTCGGCGTGCGCCATGACGGCGAGGTGGTGCTCGATCACGATGACGGTGTTGCCGGCGTCGATCAGCCGGTCCAGCAGGCCGAGGAGCTGGTCGACGTCGGCGAGGTGCAGGCCGGACGTGGGTTCGTCGAGCACGTAGGTGGAGGCCTTCTCGGCCATGTGGATGGCGAGCTTGAGCCGTTGCCGTTCGCCGCCGGACAGCGTGGTGAGCGGCTGGCCGAGCGACAGGTACGAGAGGCCGACGTCGTGCAGGCGGCTCAGCACCGCGTTCGCCTGGCCGGACGGGAAGAAGTCGCGGGCGTCGGCGACGGACATGCCGAGCACCTCGCTGATGTTCTTGCCCCGCAGGGTGTAGCGCAGCACCTCGGGGGTGAAGCGCTTGCCTTCGCACTTCTCGCAGACGGTGGCGACGCCCGCCATCATCGCGAGGTCGGTGTAGACGAGCCCGATGCCCTTGCAGTTCTCGCAGGCGCCTTCGGAGTTCGCGCTGAACAACGCGGCCTTCACACCGTTGGCCTTGGCGAACGCCGTGCGCACCGAGTCGAGCAGGCCGGTGTAGGTGGCGGGGTTCGATCGGCGGGACCCGCGGATGGGGGACTGGTCGACCGTCACCACGTCCGGCCGTCCGCGCAGCGAGCCGTGGACGAGCGAGGACTTGCCGGAGCCCGCGACGCCGGTGACGACGGTCAGCACGCCGAGCGGCAGATCGACCGAGACGTCCTTGAGGTTGTTGGTGCGGGCGCCGCTGATCGGCAGGAATCCCTGGGGGGAGCGGAACTCCGACCGCAGCTTGGCCCGGTGGTCGAGGTGGCGGCCGGTGAGCGTGCCGGACGTGCGCAGGCCCGCGACGTCGCCGGAGTAGCAGACGTGGCCGCCGTTGACGCCCGCGCCGGGACCCAGATCGACGACGTGGTCGGCGATCTCGATGGTCTCGGGCTTGTGCTCGACGACGAGCACGGTGTTGCCCTTGTCCCGCAACCGCAGCAGCAGGTTGTTCATGCGCTGGATGTCGTGCGGGTGCAGGCCGACGGTCGGCTCGTCGAAGACGTAGGTGATGTCGGTGAGCGAGGAACCGAGGTGCCGCACCATCTTCACGCGTTGCGACTCGCCGCCGGACAGCGTCGCCGACTCGCGGTCGAGCGACAGGTAGCCGAGGCCGATCTCGACCAGCGAGTCGAGGGTGTTGCGCAACGTCGCCAGCAGCGGGGCGACGGACGGGTCGTCGATGCCGTGCACGAACCGCGCGAGGTCGCTGATCTGCATCGCGCAGCAGTCGGCGATGTTCGCGCCGCGGATCTTCGAGTGGAGCGCGGCCTCGTTCAGGCGGGCGCCGTGGCAGGCGCCGCAGGTGGCGAACGTGACGGCCCGGTCGACGAACGCGCGGACGTGCGGCTGCATCGACTCGCGGTCCTTGGACAGGACCGTGCGCTGGAGCTTCGGGATGAGGCCGTCGTAGGTGACGTTGGTGCCGTTGATGTTCAGCTTCGTCGTGGGCTTGTGCAGGAAGTCGTGCAGCTGCTGTTCGGTGAACGTCGAGATCGGCTGGTCGGCGGGGTAGAGGCCGGAGTTCGCGAGCACCTGCCAGTACCAGGTGCCGACGCCGTAGTTCGGGGCGTCGATCGCGCCGTCGTTCAACGACTTCGACCGGTCGACGATCGCGTCGACGTCGATGGTGGTGACCTTGCCCAGGCCCTCGCACTCGGGGCACATGCCCTCGGGCAGGTTGAAGCTGAACGCGCCGGACGTGCCGACGTGCGGCTCGCCGAGGCGGCTGAAGACGATCCGCAACATGGTGTGCGCGTCGGTCGCGGTGCCGACGGTGGACCGGGAGTTCGCGCCCATGCGCTCCTGGTCGACGATGATCGCCGCGCTCAGGTTGTGCAGCGCGTCCACGTCCGGGCGTCCGATCGAGGGCATGAACGACTGGAGGAACGCGGTGTAGGTCTCGTTGATCATCCGCTGCGACTCGGCCGCGATCGTGCCGAAGACCAGCGAGGACTTGCCGGAGCCGGACACGCCGGTGAAGACGGTCAGCCGGCGTTTGGGGACGTCGAGCGACACGTCCGCGAGGTTGTTCTCCCTGGCCCCGCGGACCTGGATCAGGTCGTGGCTGTCCGCGACAGCGTTCACAGTTCCCCCGGTTTGATTCTTTATGCCGTAAAGTATGCGGCCGTCGAGGTTACTTTACGTTGTAAGGAGTCGCAACCGTGGTCGTCTACGCAGGTCAGGGTGACCCGCGCCGGTCCATCGAGCTGCTCTGGCGTGCGGGTGCGGCGGAGCAACGGCCCGGCCGCAAGCCCGGCCTGAGCGTGGACCTGATCGTCGACGCGGCCATCGAGGTCGCCGACGAGCAGGGCATGGCGTTCTCGATGCGCGCCGTCGGCGAACGCCTGGGCCGCACCGCGATGGCCCTCTACACCTACGTGCCGGGCAAGAACGAGCTGGTCGACCTGATGTACGACCGCGCGATGGCCGAACTGCCCACCTCCTACGGCCTCGACGACGGCTGGCGCGCGGCCGTCACGGCGTGGGCGCAGGACCTGTGGGAGTGCTACGCCCGGCACCCGTGGGTGCTCCAGGTGTCGCAGGCGCGCCCGGTGCTCGGCCCGCACGAGTTCGCGGTGATCGAGGCGCTCGCGGCGATCCTGGTGACCACCGGGCTGCCCGGCCGTCAGCTGCGCGGCATCACCGGTGCCCTCAACTACTTCGTGCGCGGCGCCGCCCAGACCGTCGCCGAGGCTCGTGCGGCGGGTGGCGAGACGGGGGAGGGCGACGAGGAGTGGTGGTACGCGCGGTCGGCCGTGCTGCTGGAGGTCGAGCCCGACCTGGAGAAGAAGTTCCCGATGCTGCACGTCCTGGAGAGCGATCGCGATCCGGTGGATCCATCGTTGCCCTATCTGGAGAACGACGCGCTCGAGAACTTCCGCGGCGGGTTGAAAGTGCTCCTCGACGGCATCGAGGGCGCTGTGGCAAAACCGTGACAAACCCCGGACGTCCCCGGCACATGGGCTCGATGAGATCGTGCCCATGGCGATCGGGAGAGTTGTAGTTGCGGTCGCGTGCGCCTTGGCGCTGACCGCGCCGAGCACGGCGGCCGCCCCCGCTCAGGAAGAATCCCGTCCCGCGACGACGACCATGACGTACGAGATCGGGGACCTCACCGCGGTGGTGCACGCGCCGCGCACGCTCGTCGGCGCGCGGCCGTTGGTGCTCACCAGCGAGATCTCGGCGCAGCGGCTCGTGCGACAGGGAGCTGTGGTGGTGCTCGTGCACGATCGTTCCGCGCTGCCACGGCACCGCGAGCTGTGGCGTGAGCTGAGCGCCGGCACCGGACCGCTGGCGGAACGGTTCGCCGGCTTCGCGCACCACGTCGTTGTGGCAGAACCGTGACAACGTCCTCACATCACGACCACAAGTTCCCGATGGAATCGGCGCATGGCAATCGGAAAAGCCGCGGCCGCCGTTGCGATCGCGATGGTGCTGACCGCCCCGACGACCTCAGCGGCTCCTGACCAGCACGGCTCCGGCGTCGAAAAAGTCGAGTACTCGCTCGGTGATCGGGCATTTCAGGTGCCCGGCTTTCACAGCGCACCAGGCGGACCCGTCGCGGACCTCGAACTCACCGCGGTCGTGCACGCGCCGCGCACGCTCGTCGGCAAGCGCCCGCTGGTGCTGCTCGCGCACGGGTACTGGCAGCCGTGCCGCGACGGCCAGTGGGTCTGGCCGTGCCCCTCGGGTGACGCGTTCCCGAGCTACCGGGGCTACGACTACCTGGCAGAAGAGCTGGCGCGGCAGGGTTTCGTGGTCGTGTCGGTGAGCGTCAACGGCGTCAACGCGGGCGAGACGGGCGAGATCGCGGACGTCGCACGGGCGGCCGTGATGAGCAAGCACCTGGAGCTGTGGCGCGATCTCGACGCCGGCAAGGGTGCGCTCGCGGGGAAGCTGCCGGGCTTCCGGGGGCACGTCGACCTGACGAACGTCGGCACGCTCGGCCATTCGCGCGGCGGCCGGGGCGCGGTCTACCAGGCCTCGGACAAACACGTCGGTGAACTGCCGAAGGGTGTGCGGATCAGGGCCGTGCTGCCGCTCGCGCCCGCCGACTACTACGCGCCGGGCCCGGAGGCGCCGGAGAACCTCGACTACCGGATCACCAAGATCCCGTTCGCGGCCATGACCGGCAGCTGCGACGGCGCGGTCAGCGGCACGACGTTCATCGAGAACGCCCAGGGCCGCAACGTCGTGCCGATCCACGCCGTCACGCCGAAGAACGCCAACCACAACTACTTCAACACCGAATGGTCCTACGAGAACGACAGCACGTGCGCTGACCGGGCGTTGACCCCGCAGCAGCAGCGCAGGATCGCCACGACCTACATCCCGGCGTTCTTCCAGCAGTACCTCAACGGCAGGAAGAACCCGATCGTCGGCAACGGCTTCCCCGGTGTCGACGTCGTGACGCATCAACCGATCGGTTAGGCCTCGTCGAGACCTTCGGGGGACGTCTCCCCCTTCCGCCGCTGCCAGTGTGGAGGGCGGAAGGGGGAAACTTTCATGCTCAGAACCACCGCGCTGCTGACCGCGGCGCTCGTAGTGCTGACCGCGTCACCCGCCACCGCCCACGGCACCGGCGACTGGCCCGGGTGGCAGAAGGACCTCAACGGATCGCGTCACGCCGCGCAGGAGTGGCGCATCAACGCGGGCAACGCCTCGAAGCTCGAGCTGAAGTGGGCGTTCGCCTACCCCAAGGGCGTCTACAACGGCGTGCGCAGCCAGCCCGCCGTCGTGGGCAACACCGTCTACTTCGGGGGCCCCGACGGGAAGTTCTACGCCCGCGACGCGCGCACCGGGCGGGCGAAGTGGGAGTACGCGCTCCCCGCGGCCGACCGGTACGCGTTCAACTCCGACAGTCCGACCGTCGCCGACGGCAAGGTGTTCTTCGGCGACAGCGCCAGCCGGTTCTTCGCGCTCGACCAGCGCACCGGGCGGCTGAAGTGGCAGGTGCGGCTGGACGCCGGCATCGCCTCGATCACCACCAGCTCGCCGATCGTCCACAACGGACTGGTGTACGTCGGCACGTCCAGCTCCGAGAACGTGCTGCCGAACACGCACGACTGCTGCACGTTCCGCGGGCACATCGACGCGTTCGACGCCGACACCGGTGCGTTGGTGTGGCGGCACTACACGGTGCCCGAGCCGGTGCAGGTCGGCACCTGGCCCAACGGCGCCAAGCGTTTCGAGCCGTCCGGCGTCGGGGTGTGGAGCTCGCCGGTGATCGACCGCAGAACCGGCACGCTCTACGTCGGCACCGGCCAGAACTACACCGGCAAGGGCGGCGAGTTCGACTCGCTGCTCGCGCTGAACGCCCGCACCGGTGCCGTGAAGTGGACCAACCAGGTCACCGACGCCGACACGTGGCGGGGCGCGTGCAACGAACCCGACGCCGAGGGCTACTGCCCGGGGCTCAAGGACGGCACGAACCTCGACTACGACATCGGTGCCACACCCAACCTCTTCACCGTCGACGGCCGCCAGCTGGTCGGCGTCGGCCAGAAGTCGGGCGTGTACCACGTGTTCGACGCCACGACGGGGCAGGTCGTGTGGCGCCGTCAGCTCGGCGTGCCGCTGCCCAGCGGTGGCATCTCGGGCATCCAGTGGGGGTCGAGCTACGACGGCAAACGGCTCTACATCGCGACCTACTACGCCGACCCCGGCACGTTGTTCGCGGTGGATCCCGCCACCGGCAGGGTGTTGTGGCAGACGCCGGCCCCCGCCGACGGCTGCACCACGGGTGGCGCTGCCGGACAGCCCGGCTGCTTCCAGGCGCACGGCCTGCCCGTGTCCAGCTCACCCGGAGTGGTGTGGCTGGGCGCGCTCGACGGCAAGTTCCGCGCGTACGACAGCAGGACCGGCAGGATCCTCTGGTCCTACGACACCATCCAGGACGTCCGCGGGGTCAACGGACTGACCGGGCGCGGCGGCACCCTCGCCGGTCCCGGGGCGGGCGCGGTGATCTCGGACGGCATGGTCTACGTGCAGTCCGGCTACTCGTCGGGCTTCACGAACCCGCACGGGCACGTGCTACTGGCCTTCGGCCTGTAGCTTCGCGCGCACCTGGTCGGCCGAAAGTCCCGCTCTCGTGCGGAGTTCGGCCGACCGCTGCCAGGCCTGCCTGGCCAGCTCGGCGTCACCCGCGGCCGCGTGGGTGTCGCCGAGCTGTTCGTACGACCCGGCCTCCAGCGGGATGTCCCCGCCGAGCCGGAACAGCTCCGACGACCGCGTGTACGCCCGCACCGCCTTCGCGTGCTCGCCCAGCCCCAGGTAGCCGGTGCCCAGGTTGTCCCACGCCTCGGCCTGGCCGATCAGGTGGTCCATCTCCTGCCACATCCGCATCGCGCGCTCGGCGTACTCGATCGTCCGCGCGTACTCGCCGAGCTTGCCGTGGCCCCAGGCGAGTCCGGTCAGGGCGTTCGCCTGGCCGTAGGCGTCGCCGACCTCCTCGAACAACGCGAGCCCGCGCCGGGTGTGCTCCAGCGCCTCCTCGATCCGGTCGTCCGGGCACAGCATCGCGATGTTGAGCAGCACCCCGGCCTGACCCGCCGGGTTGCCCTCGTAGACGTCGAGCGCCCGGTGCAGCGCGGCGACGGCCTCGTCCGGCCGGTCCATCCTGGCCAGGCTGCGGCCGAGGTTGATCAGCGACCGGCCCAGGCCGTCCTCGTCGCCGAGCCGCTGCACCGCGGCGACCGCGAGTTGTTGCGACGTCAGGAGATCGCGGTAGCGGCCCTGCCGGTCGAGCGCGTCGGCGAGCGACCAGCCCATCAGCCACGTCTGCTCCGTCGTGCCGTGCGGCATCGCGGCCATCAGCGTCGGGTGCTCGGCCATGAGCCACGCCAGCGCTTCCTCGTGCGAGCCGAACCGCTGCACGATCACGCCGGGCGCGGGTTCGGGGGTGGCCGGGCGGTGCCTGCTCGGCGTGTACGCCACGCCCGCTTCGACGGCGGTGAGCGCGAGGTGGTCGAGCAGCCGGTGCAGCGCGGCTTCCCGTTCGCTGTCCAGGGCGAGTTCGGCCGCGTAGTCGCGCAGCAGGTCGTGGCAGGTGAACCGGCCGGGCTCGGGTTCGTCGATCAGGTTGGCGCGCGCCAGTTCCGCGAGCAGGTCCGCGGTCTCGGTCAGGGTGGTGCCCGCGAGCGACGCGGCGCCGGCGCGGCTGATGTCGGAGCCCGGCATCAGGCCGAACAGCCGGAACAGCCGCAGCGCGGGCGGGCTCAACGCCTTGCAGGAGTGGGAGAACACCGACCGCAGGTCCGCCGTGACGTCATCGTCGTCGGCGAACGCGTCGAGGTCCGCGAGTTCGTCGGCGAGCGCTGCCAGCGGGAACTCCGGCTGCGTCGCGGCCCGGGCCCCGGCGACCGCGAGGGCCAGCGGCAGGCGGGCGCAGCGCCGGACCACGGTGTCGACGGCGTCCGGTTCGGCCCGTGCCCGGTCGTGCCCGATCCGGGCCGTCAGCAGCGCGCGGGCGTCGTCGGGTGGCAGCAGGCCGAGCGGCAACTCCTTGGCGTGCCGGGGTTTGAGCGCGGTGCGGCTGGTGATCACCACGTGGGCGTGCGGGGTGCGCGGCAGCAGAGGTTCGACCTGTTCGGCGTCGGTCGCGTTGTCCAGCAGCAGGAGCACCCGCTTGTCCGCGAGGGCGTCGCGCAGCAACGCCGACTGGCCGGCGAGGTCGTGCGGCACCTGCGCCCGCGGCACGTCGAGCGCGGACAGGAACCGCAGCACCGCGTCGCCGGGGCTGACCGCGGCGCCGCTCGGGCCGAAGCCGTGCAGGTTCACGTACAGCTGGCCGTCGGGGAACCGTTCCGCCGCCCGGTGCGCCCAGTGCACCGCGAGCGAGGTCTTGCCGACGCCGCCCGTTCCGGTGATCACCACGACGCCCGTCGGCACGCTGTCGAGTTCGGCGAGTTCCGACGCCCTGCCGGTGAACGGCTTGGGCGCGGCCGGCAGCTGCCGCGGTGCCGAGGCCGCCTGCAGCCGCCGGTGCAGCGCGGTGAGGTGCCGTGACGGTTCGGCGCCCAGCTCGTTCGCGAGGTTCTCGCGCACGACCTCGAAGTGCCGCAACGCGTCCGGGGCGCGACCGCTGCCGTGCAACGCTTCGATCAGCTGCGCCGCGATCCGTTCGTCCAGCGGGCGTTCGGCGGCGAGGGCCTGCAGTTCCGGCACGAGCGTCGCGTGCCGGCCCGCCGCCAGCCGGGCGTCGACGTGGGCGAGCCGGGCGGCGAGCAGCTCGGTCGCGAAGTCCTCCCGCAGCCGCACCGCCCACGGGGTGTCCAATGTGGACAGCGGCTCGGCCTGGGCCAGCGAAAGCGCGTCCTCCGTGCGGCCGGTGCGCACCAGGTGCCGGAACAGGTGCAGGTCGATCTCCAGCGGATCGACCCGCACGACGTACCCGGCCCCCTCGCGTTCGATCAGGCCGGGCAACGTCTGCCGCAACCGCGTGAGCCACGTCTGCACCAACGCGCGGGCGCGCGGCGGGGGAGCGGCGCCCAGCACCCGTTCCACCAGGTCGTCGGCGCTCACCACCCGGCCTGCCCCGGCGAGCAGCACGCCGAGCAGGGCGCCGGGGCGCGTCGGGCCGAACTCGGTGACGTGACCGTCCACCCGAGCCGTGACGCCGCCGAGGACCGTGAACCGCACGGTGATCACCGTAGCCGCTCCGGAACGCCCTGTTCGGGGTGTCCGCCTTCGCCCGCCGTGAACCTCACACGATCACACTATCCTCACAACAGAAACGCCTCTCGCAGTTCCTGGGCCATCAGGTCCGGAACCTCCAGCGCGGCGAAGTGGCCGCCCCGCGGCATCTCCGTCCACCGCACGACGGCGTGGTTGCGTTCGGCCATCCGCCGGATCGCCACCCCGACGTCGTGCGGGAACACCGCGACCGATGTCGGCGTGTCCGACACCGGCTCCAGCTCGCCCCACGTCTCGTCACCCTCCTGGTAGTAGCGCGCCGACGACCCCGCCGTCCGGGTGAACCAGAAGAGCGAGGCGGTCGTCAGCAGCTTGTCGTCTGGTACCCCGATCTCCGGGTCGCTCCACGTGTGGAACGCCCATTCGATCCACTCCAACTGGGCCAGGGGCGAGTCGGTGAGCGCGTGGGCGACCGACTGCGGCCGCGTGCTCTGCATCGACACGTACCCGAACTGCTCGTACTCGTAGCGGAAAGCTTTTTCCACGGAGAGGCGCTCGGCCTCGACGGTCATGTCCGCGGTCTCCTGCGTGACCCCGGCGGAGAAGATCTGGTTGACGTGGATCGCCTCGACCTCGGGACGCATGCCCAGGTGCCTCGTGAGCTTGGCGCCGAGGTCGTAGCCGTGGGCGAGGTACTTGTCGTAGTCCAGGCGTCGCATGAGCTCGGCGACCACGTCCGCGACCCTCGGGATGGTCCAGCCGAGGGTCGTGGTGGGGCCGGGGAGGCCGAAGCCGGGCACCGACGGGATCACCAGGTGGAAGTCGTCGCTCAGCGGCTCGATCATGTCCTGGAACGCGAAGCACGTCGTGGGCCAGCCGTGCGTGAGCAGCAACGGGCGTGCGTTCGGGTTCTCGCTCCTGATGTGCAGGAAGTGCAGCGGCGTGCCGTCGATCTCGGTGATGAACTGCGGGATCTCGTTGAGCTCGCGTTCCTTCGCGCGCCAGTCGGAGTTCCGCCACTGCTCGACGAGGGCCTTGAGCCGTCGTTGCGGGGTGCCCTGGGCCCAGCCCGCGCCCTCCGGGTCGGCCGGCCAGCGGATCTGGTCGAGGCGGCGGTGCAGGTCGTCGACGTCTTCCTGCGGGATGTTGATCTCGAACGGCTTCATGGTCGCCGACGCTATTGGGCCTGTAGGACAGTTATGGTCCTACAGTGTCGTCTGCCCGGTTGTTGAAGTTGCTCGGTCTGTTGCAGGCGCGTCGTGAATGGTCCGGTGCGGAGCTGGCGGACCGGTTGGGCGTCACCACGCGCACGGTGCGCCGTGACGTGGATCGGTTGCGCTCTCTCGACTATCCCGTGCACGCGTCGATGGGCACCTCTGGTGGCGGGTACCGGCTCGGGTCCGGCGCGCAGCTACCGCCGTTGCTGCTCGACGACGACGAAGCAGTCGCTGTGGCCGTTGGGCTGCGCACGGCCAGTGGCATCGAGAACATCGGTGAGACGGCCGTGCGCGCGTTGCTGAAGGTCGAGCAGGTGCTGCCTTCTGCACTGCGGCACCGCGTCGCGGCGTTGGAGATCTCCACGGTGCCGTTCGTCGGGTCTGGTCCCGTGGTGGACGCGTCGTCGTTGATGGCGGTGGGGACGGCGTGCCGCGATCGGCAACTGCTGCGGTTCTCCTACGTCGGGCACTCGGGGGTGGCGTCGGAGCGGGAGGTCGAACCGCACCGGCTCGTGACGTGGGGGCGGCGGTGGTACCTGGTCGCCTGGGACGTGTCCCGGGCGGACTGGCGCACTTTTCGACTCGATCGGATGAGCGTGCGCACCCCGTTCGGGGCCCGCTTCACCCCGCGTGAGATCCCGGGCGGCGACGCGGGGGCGTTCGTGGCCGCGCGGGTGGCCGATCGGTGGCCGGTGCAGGGAGTGGTGCGACTGAGCGTGCCCGCGTCGCAGGCCTCGGATTGGCGCAGCTACGGCGAGGTTTCGGCTGTGGACGAAACGTCGTGCCACGTGCGCGTCGGAGGCGAGACGATGGACGACGTGGTGTTCATGCTCGCGAGCATCACGGTCGAGTTCTCGGTCGTGTCGCCGCCGGAGCTGTCCGAGGCGCTGGTGCAGGCCGCGGCCCGGTTTCGCCGGGCGGCGAAGTTCTAGAGAATTTCTCAGGGTCCTGACAGCAGACTCCTAGGCGCACGAGGCTTAGTGGAGGTCAGGGAGGTCCGCCATGCTGATCGATCGCACCATGCCACTGGGCGCCGCGCTCACCGTGACCCACGCGTCTGACCGCGGTCCGCGCGCCTTCAACGCCGACGCCTTCGCCGTCGGCCGCCGCACGTTCGTCGTGGCCGACGGGGTGGGGGACTCCGCCGCCGCTGCCGAGGCAGCGTGGGCGGCTGCTCGTGCCGCTGCTCTCGTGGCCGACCCGGTGGCCGCCGTGCTGGCTGCCCGTGACGCCGTGCAGGTCCACGCCGGCGACGCGGTGATCGTCGTCGCGGCGGCTCGGGTCGAGGGCGGGTTCGACGTCGCCTGGGCCGGCGACGCGCGGGCCTACGGGTCGGACGGGTCCGAGCTCGTGCAGCTGACCTCCGACCACACCGTCGCCGAGTACTTCCGTGCGCGGGGGATCGTCGCGGAGGCACGGATGGAGCACGTCGTCACCAACACCGTGCGCCACGCGACTCCGGCGAACATCGGGCGTGCGTTCACCCGCGCGTCTCGCCTCGCTCTGGTGTCTGACGGGGTTTACGGGCCGTTGGGGCACAACGGGATTTCGGCGATCATGTCCGGGCACGCCTCGGCGGAGCGGTTGGTGCGGGCGGCGTTGTACGCGCGCGGCACCGACAACGCGACTGCGCTGGTCGTCAGCTGACCTTCTTGCCGCGCTTCTTCTTGCTCGCCTCCACGCTGCGCTGCAACGCTTCCATGAGGTCGACGACGTCGGTGGACTCCCGCGGTTCCGCCTCGGGCCTGACCTTGCGGCCCTTCTGCTTCGCCTTGATCAGCTTGTTGACCTTCTCGGTGTAGGTGTCGCGGTAGTCCTTCGGACGCCAGTCGTCCGCCATGGACTCCACGAGGCTGACCGCCATGTCCAGCTCCTTGCCCCTCGGAGCCTGCTTGGGCGGGACCACGTCCAGCACGTCCTTCGGGTCGCGGATCTCGTCGGCGAAGAACAGCGTGTGGACGGCCAGGACGCCCTTGTCCTCCTTGAGGGCGGTCAGGTACTGCTTGCCGCGCATGACGAACATGGCGATGCCGGCCCGGTTGGTCTTCTTCATGGCCTGGGCCAGGAGTTTGTACGGGCGGGCGAAGTCCTCCTTCGCCGGGCCCAGCCAGTAGGTCTTCTGGAAGTGGACGGGGTCGATCTCGTCCAGGTCGACGAAGGCCTCGATGTCCAGGGTGCGGCTGCGGCCAGGGGCGATCTCGTCCAGTTCCTCCGGCTCCAGGATCACGTAGTCGCCCGACTTGGTCTCGTGGCCCTTGACGATCTTGTCGTAGGGGACCTCTTTGCCGGTTCGCTCGTTCACCCGCTTGTAGCGGATGCGGTCCGAGGTGCCGCGTTGGAACTGGTTGAAGTGCACGGTGTGGTCTTCGGTGGCGCTGTACAGCTCCACCGGGATGCTCACCAGGCCGAAGCTGATGGACCCGCTCCAGATCGCCCTCGCCATGCCGGGGTGGGTACCCGGGTTCGTCGGTGTTCTAACGTCACCTTTCGGCGGTGGCCGGGTTCGGAGCAGGCCTGGACGAGTTCTGGTGTGCCCCGGGGTGGACCAGCCGGTCGTGCCGGTCCGCCGGGCCTCGGTGAGGAACTCCTTTGCTACCGTCGCGGATGTGCGAGTCGTCGTGCTGTCCGACACCCACGGGCCGCGGTTCTGGAAGCGCTGCCCGGCGGCCGTCGCGGACCACCTGAGGTCCGCGGACCTGATCCTGCACGGCGGCGACGTCTGCGTGGCACCCGTGCTGGACGAACTGGCGCAGTACGCGCCCGTCACGGTGGTGCGCGGCAACAACGACGGCGAGGACGTGGCGGCCTGGGGCGCGCCGGACGTGGTCGAGGGCGAGATCGCCGGGCTGCCGTTCGCGATGATCCACGACAGCGGTCAGAAGACCGGCCGCACGGCCCGGATGCGCCGGATGTTCCCCGCCGCCAGACTGATCGTCTTCGGGCACTCGCACATCCCGTGGGACGAGCAGGAAGCCGGCGTGCGGGTGTTCAACCCCGGCTCGCCCACGGAGAAACGGCGGCAGCCGCACGGCACGCTCGGCCTGCTGGACATCGAGGACGGCGAGTTGCTCGACGCCCGGATCGTCGAGGTCAGCTGACGCCGGACGGCCTCACCACAACGCTGCGCAACGACGCGTGGCCCGGCCGCCAGTTCGTCGAGACGGCCACGTACCGGGCGGACGGTGTGGTGCCGTACGTCCTGCCGTCCACGCTGTAGGTGACGGTGTGCGGCGGCGGCCGTCCGGGTGTCCACTCCAGACTGACGGCGACGTCGTGCACAGCCCCGAGGTCGACCACCATGCGGCCGTCGCGTCCCGGCGTCCACGCGGTCCGGCCGGACCCGTCGACCGCGGCCGCCGGATCGCTCATGCCGTTCGGCAGCACCGAGTTCGGGAACGTGACACGGCCGAGCGCCAGGTCGTCGAACGGAAACGCCTGCGCGCCGGGCATGACCACCGTGCGAGCGGAGCGGCCCAGCACGACCGGGAGCGACCGGCCGTCGCGGTGGGTCAGCACGAACATCGCCGGGCCGCCCCGGAACGTCACGCTCCGGCCGTCGTGCACGGTCGCGGTGATGCCGGCGGGGAGGTTCCGGGCGGTGAACCACGGCGCCTCGACCCGTGCGGTCGCGGCGGGCAGGGTGAGCGCGTACTCGGTGCCGTCGCGGGTGGTGACCTGGTCGCCGCGGTAGAGGCGGGTGCCGCGCAGCCGCACGGTCCCGGTGACGTCGGCGTCCGTCAGGTTGAACAGGCTCAGGAACCCGTCGGCGGTGCTGGCCGCGATCCCGGCGGGGCAGACCGGTGCCGGCTGCGCGGCGATCTCGCGGAGGTCGCCGCGGACGTACCCCTCGACCAGGCCGGCGGGAACGGTGATCGTGTCGCCGTTGACGACGAACGGCGTGGTGGAGCGCGCGACGAACCCCGCTTTGCCGTCCACGTCAAGCCAGCCCGGTGTGCTGAGGTCGGGGCTCGGGTACTGCGCGACCGTCGTCCACTCGGTGCCGTTCAGCGAGGTCTCGATCCGGTAGGCGACGGCGGCGGCCGTCTCCCAGCGAAGCCGCACTTTCTGCACGGTCGTGGGGGTGCCGAGGTCGACGGCGAGCCAGCTGTCGGCGCGGCCGCGTTCGGCACGGGCGACCGCCCAGCGCGTGGCCGGGTTGCCGTCGGTCGCCCTGGTGGGTTCGTAGCCGGGGTCGAACGACGACGCGGTGGTCGCAACCGCTTGCCCCGCCTCGAAGTCGAAGAGCGAGTAGCCGTAGGTCGGGTAGGGCGTCACGCCGATCATCCGGACGTGCCGGGCTGTCGTCGGCGCGAACGTCAGTTCGTCGACCCGGAAACCCTCGCGCGCGGCGACCGTGACGCGGCCTGCCGAACCCGTGTAGGTGCGGGAGCCGCTGAGGATCCCGGCCAGCGCGAGGTTGTGCACGTCGACGCGGCCGGGGCGGGGGAGTGCGCACACGATCGTGCCGGTCGGCAGGGTGGCGGTGCCGGCGAACCCGTCCGCGAACCGCAGCAGGGCCGCGGTCGCGTCGAAGCCGTCCCGCACCCGCTGGTACGCAACGGTGGTGCGCCGGGTGACGGCCTGCGGGGGCAGCAGCATCGGGGTCGCGCCGCTGATCTTGAACAGCCAGTCGTCGTGCGACGGCTGCCAGGCGAGTTTCGTGAAGCCCGGCTTGGTCACCGTGCCCGCCCACGCCGACGCCGACTGGTGCGTGAGCAGGCCGGGGTCGGCGCCGTGGTCGATCGTGATCGCCGCACGGGAGAAGAACTCCAGCTCCGGCACCGGTGTCGCGGGCGGGCGGAGTTCGTGCAGCAGGTAGCTGATCGCGAGTTCCGCGCGGGCCTCCGGTTCGTACTTGGCTTCGCCGGAGAACTTCGCCAGCCGGTGCACGGGCGGGTGGGCCTGGTAGGCGAGGAGCTTGGACGCGAGCGCTGCCTCGGCGCGGGCGGCCATCGGGTCGCGCAGCACGGTGGAGCGGAAGGCGAGCGGGATGACGTCACGGCCGTAGAGGTGCTCGCGGTCGTTGACCATCGGCATCAACGGCTCACCGGCGTCGCTCATCGTGGCGAGGATCGTGCGCCACAACAGTTCGCCGTTCGGCTGCTTGGTCAGCACCTCGGGCAGCGGTCGTCCGGCGAGCAGGAAGTGCACGGCGTTGCGCCCGGACGTGCGCCAGAGCTCCTCCTGGTAGTGCGGGCCGAACGAGCCGTGGTTCTCGACGATGAACGTGTCGTGCAGGTTCGTCGCGGTGTTGGCGCTGATGGGCGTGCCGTCCACAACGGACGGATTGGCGAGGTCCGCGGCGGGCAGCCCCGCCTCGTTGCGGCTCCAGCGGCCGAACGCCTCGCGCCAGCCCGGCCCGTCGCCGTGCCAGGCCAGCCCGGGCGCAAGCGCTTGGGCGTAGACGCCCATCTCCTCCAGCTTGGTGTCGCCCCGGTGGCCTCCGGTCAGGCCGTTCGGCGTCCAACTGCCGGAGCGCGGGTCGTTCGCGGTGCCGAGCGACGTCGTGTAGTCGGCCTGGCCGCGCGCGATCGTCTCCACGTTCGCGCGGGTCTGCGCGTCGAGGTCGGGCCAGAGCAGCCGGGCGGCCAGCACGAAGTACGACTGGAACGTGGTGTCCCAGAACAGGGTCTTGCCCCACTCGGTGCCGCCCGCCAGCACGTTGCTCGCCGCGAAGTGCTTGATCGTGGCGAGGGTGTGCTCGCGCAGGACGTCCTTCTCGACGCCCGCGAGGCCGGCGTCGTAGGTGCCGCGCGTGAGCAGGACGGCGTTGCCGAGGACGACCGCGAACCCGAAGTCGGTGCGCCGGTACCGCCCGGCCGTCGCGTCGTACTGCGTCTCGGCCCACCTGGTGTGCCGGAGCAGCACCTCGTAGTAGGTGTCTTTCAGTTGGGCGAGCGAGACTTTCGGCGCGAGCGCGAGCACGCCGGTGCCGTAGAGGAACGTCCTGCGGTTGATCAGCATGTCAGGGCTGCCTCCGCCCAGTCGGCGTGGTCGAAGTTGCGGCCGTCGCCGCCGTCGGTGACGCGGAGGCTGAGCATCCGGACGTTCGCGACGTCGACGTCGATCGGGACCGCCGCGCCCTTCGCCCGGACGGTTCCGCTGTCGTACAAGGGTTTGTCGTCGCCGAACACCTGGAACGCGACCGAGCCCGTCTCGGTGGTCTCGTCGTCGAGGCCGATCAGGGCGGTGAGGCGGGTGCAGCCGCGGCCGAGGTAGACCGAGACCTCGGACGGCGCGTGCGTGCCGAGTCCCTTGGCGTGGGTGACGCCGCCGATGGACAACGGATTGCCGTCGCCACCGGTGTTCTCGCCGTTGGACCTGTCCCGCTCGACCGGGCCCCAGCCGTTCGTCTCGCTCAGGAACGGCAGGTCGCTCACCTGCGAGCCGTTCGCCGGCACCGGTGGCGGCACGAACGCCTTGACCGCCTGCTCGACGTGGACGTCGCCGAAGGTGACGACGACCGGCACGTCGATCGGACCGGTCTGCCCGCCCGCCGCGAGCTGCCAGCGGCCGGTGATCGACTCGCCGGGGGCGAGCCTGCGCCGCTCGATCGCGGGACCGGTGACCGTCCAGCCCCGAGGTGCGGTCGCGGTGAGCCTGACGTCGCGGATCTCCTGGTCGCCGTTGGTGAACGTGCCGGTGACCTCGATCGTCGAGCCTGCCGGGACGTCGGTCTGGCCGGCCGGCGTGACGGTCAGCGTGGTCCTCGGGACCTGCCGGATCGGCTGGTCGCACGTCTGCAACCCCGGCCGGTAGCGGCAGATCACCGCGGCGAACCCGCCGTTGCGCTTGGTGGGCATGGTGAGGGTGTCGGTGCCGCGCATGATCCTGGTGTCGCGGACGACGTCGGCGCGGACCTCCGGGTCGCGGACGGTCTCGACCAGCCACCGGCCGCCGCCGAGGAACCCCAGCGGCGCCTGGAGCGTGCGGTCCTGAGTGGCGATGCCGCCGACGAACCACCGGTCGCCGTTGCGGCGTGCGACCACGGCGTGCGAGTCCGGGTCGCCGTCGAGCAGGCGGGTCTCGGTCCAGGTCGTCGGGAGCTGGTCGAGGTAGCGCAACGCCTGCGGGTGCCGTTCGTACGCCTCGGGTTTGTCGGCGAAGTGCGTCCACCCCGACTCGTAGACGACCGGCAGCGCCACCTCGTGCCCGATCGACGCCTCCTTCGTGCCGACCTCGAGCGACACCGGCGTGTAGTCCATCGACCCGGCGACGTTGCGGGTGAAGAACTGCACGGGGTTGTCGGCCGCGGGCGGGTGGTTCTCGGCGCCGCGCACGGCCTCCATCGTGAGCACGTGCGGCCAGGTCCGGGCGAGGCCGTGCGGGATGGTGGAACCGTGGAAGTTGACCATCAGCTTCAGCTCGGCCGTCTTCTGCAGCACCGCGTCGTACCAGCGGTAACGGTCCTGCGAGTCGGACTCCATGAAGTCGAGCTTCACGCCCTTCGCACCCCACTGCTTGATCCGAGGCAGCACGGTGTCGCGTTCCTGCTCGGTGTCGAGATCGCTCCAGCGCAGCCACAGCAGGATCTCGACGCCCCGCGCGCGGGCGTACCGGATGAGCTCCGGCACCCACGCGGCGCTCCAGCCCTCGTCGACCAGCGCGTACTCCCAGCCGTGGCGGGCGGCGAAGTCCACGTACTGCTTCTGCCGCGCGAAGTCGCTCGGGCTGGAGTGCTCGCTCAGCCACGACCACGCGACCTTGCCGGGCCTGATCCAGCTCGTGTCGGCGTACCTCGCGGGGCTCGCCAGGTCGTCCACGAGGGTGGAGGTGCTGACGGTGGCCAGGTCGCCGACGATCGCGGTGCGCCACGGGGTCGTGCCGGTCGAGGCCACCTGCGGGTCGGCCAGCACGACCCGGAAACCGCTGCCCTCCTTGCGGAGCCTGCTGCCCGCGTACCGGCCGTCCACGTCGGACTCGGTGAGCAGCGCGAAGTCCGGACCGGTCTGGAAGAGCGACGGGTACCCGAAGTCGCCGGTGGCCTCACCCGCGGTCGTGCGCACGCGATTGGCCTCGTACCAGGCGTTGTAGGGCAGCAGCCACGCCTTGGCGTCGGCGGGCGGGGCGAAGCTCGACGCCTCGGAGGTGATCGTCGCGGCGCCGGGCAGGACGTACCGGTAGGCGATGCCGTCCGCCGACGCGCGCACCACCAGGGAGAAGCTGCCCTGGCCGTTGCGGAAGCCCAGCCGTGTCTCGGTCATGCGCGTGTCGCGCTGCAACCGCTTGCCGGTCGGCATCGAGTACCGCTCGGTGACAACGCGGTCAGACCGTCCCGTGAACGTCAGGTCCTGCGTGAGGTCCGCGGTCGTCGTGGTGAGCCCGACGGACGCCGGCTGCACCACGGTTCTGCCCTGGTTGCGGATCGAGAACGTGAGGTCGCCGCTGGTCAGGGTGACCTGCGCGGTGACGCGGCCCGGCCCGGTGACGGTCCAGCCGGACGGCGCGGCGACGGCGGGTGCGGCGGGCAACAGCAGGGCGAGCACGAGGACGAGCAGTCGTGACATCGTTGTCAGCTCCCGGGGTGAGACCGCTCCCATCGTTGGGACCGGATCTCTTCCCGGTCAAGGGGCTGATGGTTATCAGTCCTCTTGCGGACAGGCTTTTCACATGACGACGATCTCGATCTCCCGGCCGAGCTTCGCGCCGCCGAGCAGGTCCAGGTCGTCACCGCTCCAGAAGCGGCCGGGGTCGTACCAGTTGGGCCGGCGCTTCGGCAGCAGCCCCATCTCCTCGTACGTCACGGCCACGACCTCCGCGCAGAACGCGCTCTCGATCGTCGCGTCCGCCTTGGGCCCCAGCGGAACCCGGCCGCGCAGCCACCGCGACGCGAGCTTCGCCGTCGACGGGAACGGCGTGCCGTCGAGCCGGGCCACCGTGCGCAGCGCCGCGTCCTCCATCTCGCGCGTCACCTCGACGTCGAGCTGCCGCAGCCACGCACGTTGCCCGTACTTGTCGTGCCACGTCACCACGGCGTCGCGCAGGTCGTGCAGCTGGGCGCCGCGCTGGTGCGTGCCGGACCACATGTCCTTGAGCGACTTGCCGAGCTCGGCGTGCCACATCAACGGCGGCAGGTCGTCGAGCACGATCGCCATGCCCACGTGGTTGACCGGGCTGTTGGTCATGGCCTGGATCGCGCGGTCCGCCGGGCTGCGCCCGCGGAACACCCACACGTCACCGGTGCGGGTCATCTCGACGGCTTCGTCCAGGGAGGTCGGCATAGCCCCGTACCCTATTCACATGAAGCTCTGGAAGCTGCTCGGCATCGCCGGACTGGCGGGTGTCGCGGCGAGCGGCGTGGTCGTGGCCCGCAACCAGCGCCGCCGCGCCGCGTACACGCCCGACCAGATCAGGGAGCGCCTGCACGAACGGCTGGCCGAGGCGTCCCGTCCGGAGTGAGCCGGTAGGCGTCGTGCCGGGGTTCAGGCGCGGTTCAGCACGTCCAGCACCTCGTCCAGCGCCCTGAGCTGGTCGGGGCTCAGTCGCTCGAAGATCGACTTCAACACCTCGCGGCCCGACTGTTCGCCGGTGGTGAGGGCGAGCGCGCCCCGTTCGGTCACGGCGACCACCTTCGCCCGCTTGTCGGCGGGGTCGGGGGAGCGTTCGACCAGGCCGTCCCGTTCCATGGCCTCGACGGCCTGGGTGATCGACCGCGGCGCCATGCCCAGTTCCTCGGCCAGTCGCGTCTGCTTGACGGGGCCCAGTTCGGCGAGCACCTGCAGGACCTTCGTCCTGGCCAGGGAAACGCCGCCGGCCATGTGCTCGTCGACTTTCCTGCGGATCTTCGCGGACGTGGTGAGGTAGCGCAGCCCTGTCTCGCCGGCGTCCGTGCGGGGTTTCATTTCGTGAGGTACCTCAGTGTTGTGACAGTATTGAGGTACCTCACGATATAGGAGAGTCATGACCACCGCTGTCATCACCGGCGCGACGCACGGCCTGGGCAGGCTCGTCGCGCTCGACCTGGCCCGCCGGGGCGTCGACCTGGGGGTGGTCGCCCGCAACGCCGCCAAGGTGGACGAGCTGCGCGCCGCGATCGGGCCGGGCGTGACCGTCACCGCGTTCGTCGCCGACCTGTCCTCGCTGCGGGAGGTCCGCCGCGCCGCCGATGCCGTGGACGCGCACTACGACCGCGTCGACGTGCTCATCAACAACGCCGGGATCCACGCGTTCAGCCCGCGCCTCACCGCGGACGGCCTGCCCGAGATGACCGCGGTGAACTACCTGGCGCCCTGGGTGCTGACGAACGCGTTGCGGGCCAAGCTGATCGCTTCGTCCGCGCGTGTCGTCACCGTCGCGTCCGAGGCGGCGCGGCAGGCCCGCGGCATCGATCCGGCGACCGCGCTGACGTCGGCCTCCCACTACGGCCGCACCAAGTTGATGGACATCATGTTCAGCCAGGAGCTCGCGCGCCGGCTGGCCGGCACCGGGGTCACGTCGAACTGCTGCGACCCCGGCTTCAACACCACCGGGCTGGGACGGGAACTGCCGTTCGCGGGCGTGCTGGAGAAGGTGCTGCACGCGGTGCGGGTCGGCGACCCGGCCAGGGGCGCCTCGATCATCACCCGCCTCGCGACCGACCCCGTCTTCGACGGCGTCACCGGCGGCTACTTCTCGGTCAGGGACGCCAGGCCGTTGCGGTGCCCGGCGCCCGGTCGGGACGAGGCGGTGCAGCGTGCGCTGTGGGAAGCCACCGAGGACCTCCTGGCGGGACCGGGTGTCGCCGGGTGAGGGGCGACCGCCCGGTTCAGACCATGTCGTTCCCGCTCGCGGTCTGCTCGGCCGGCACGTAGGGCTGGACCACGTCCCAGTGCTCGACGATGCGGCCGTC
Organism: Lentzea sp. NBRC 102530; assembly: GCF_030269365.1. Classification (GTDB taxonomy): domain Bacteria; phylum Actinomycetota; class Actinomycetes; order Mycobacteriales; family Pseudonocardiaceae; genus Lentzea. The sequence goes on along the minus strand of NZ_BSTF01000010.1, from coordinate 93,563 downwards.
CTCGAAGCGGAAGATGTCGACGATCGCCGCGTCGCCCTCGGGCAGCCAGCCGCTGACCCTGCTGTGCGCGATCACGAAGTCGCCGTCCTCGAAGATCCGTTCGGGCCGCCAGCGGAACCCTGCGAGCGACGGCACCGCGGCGCGCAGCCCGTCGAGTCCGTTGGGCAGGTTCGGGCTGTGCTGGACGTAGGGCTCCGCCCAGTACCGGTCGAGCGCGGTGACGTCCTTCTCCTCGAAGAGCTCGCGCATCGCGGTGCGGAGGACTTCCTTGTTCGACATGGCCGGACTCCTCGTGGTGCTGCGTGGTGTTGGTGAGGACCATCGTCGGCGCGTCGGCCCGCGCGCAGTGCCCGTCAGATGACCGTGGTCATGACGGTCACCGCGACGCGCCGACGACGGTCGGGAAGGGGTCAGAGCGTGTAGCCACCGTCGGCGGTCAGGCTCGCGCCGGTGATGTACCGGGAGTCGTCGCCGGCGAGGAACGCGATGAGGCCCGCGATCTCGGCGGTGCTGCCGACCCGGCGCAGTGGGCTGCCCGCCGCGAGCTGGTCGAGCGCCCCGGCGTTGAGGTCGGTGTCGATCGGGCCGGGCTGGACGTTGTTCACCGTGATCCCGCGGGGCGCGAGGTCCAGCGCCACGCCCTTGACCATGCCCGCCACCGCGGTCTTGGTGAGCTGGTAGACGCTGGCGCCGGGGGTGCCGGTGCGGATCGCGACGTTGCTGCCGATCGTGATGACGCGGGCGCCGTCCACCAGGTGCGGCACGGTGGCCTGGATCGCGAGGAACACGCCGCGGACGTTCACGGCCAGCATGAGGTCGAGGTCTTCCAGGGTGACGGTGTCGATGGTGCCGGTGCGCAGGACACCGGCGTTGACCACGACGACCCCCAGCTCACCGAAGTGCTCGACGGCCTGGTCGACCGCCGCGCGCAGGGCCGCGGGATCGGCGCTGTCGGCCTGCACGGCGAACGCGCGGCCGCCGTCGCGTTCGACCGCTTCGACCAGGTCCTGCGCTTTGCCGGGGCTCGTGTTGTAGGTGAACGTCACCGCGTGGCCCTCGGCGGCCAGCCGGGTGACCGCCGCGGCCCCGATCCCGCGGGACCCGCCGAAGACGAGGGCGGCCGGACGGCGGGACCGGGAGGTGGTGCTGCTCATGGGAAATCCCTTTCTGGACAGATCAGTCAATAATTGGGGTACGACAAACGCGCCGTCGTGCCCGGGAAGTGTCAGGAGCGGGCCGCGAGGCGGTCGACCACGAAGTCGGCCTGGCGGCGCATGGACGCCACGTCGGCGCCGGCGCGGGCCGACACCTGCAGGCCGGTCATCGTGAGCAGCACGAACCCGGTGGCGTCCGCGACGTCGACCGACTCGTCGATCTCGCCGAGGGCCTGGGCCGCCCGGATCCTGGTCGAGACCTCCTCGCCCAGGATCCGGTTGGTCCGGTCCCGCAGGCGCGCGAGTTCCGGGTCCGCGGGGCCGAACTCGCTGACCGACCCGACGCCGAGGCAGCCCAGGGATCGCAGTTCGTCGTCTTCGGGGGCGATTCCGGCGAGGAGTTGCCGGATGCCTTCCAAGGGGGACTCGGGGTCGGTCAGGCGTCGCACGTGGCCGGCGACCGTGGCGTCCTGATAGGACTCCAGCGCCTCGAGGTAGAGCTTTCGCTTGTCCCCGAAGGCGTTGTAGAGGCTCTGCCGACCGATGTTCATCTCCTTGAGGAGGTGGTCGGTGGACGTGGCCGCGTAACCCTTGTCCCAGAAGACCTTGGTGGCCTTCTGCAACGCCTCTGCCCGGTCGAACTCACGCGGTCGCGCCATGTCCTGAACCGTAGGAGGTTATGGATCGATCTGTCAATAACCTCGGGGTGCGGCCGAGGCTCAGCCGGCGCGCACCGACTCCACCGGCGGCAGCGCCCGTTCGCTCGACGCGACCTGGGTCATCTTCGCCGTCAGCGGTGCCAGCAGGCGTGACGTGAACACCCGGTCGGCCAGCCGCCGCAGCCGCAGCCCGAACCGCGTGCGCGGGTAGGCGAACCGCAGGAGCCACCCCGGGAAGTTCTGCACGTCGTCGACCAGCGGCCGCATCCAGTCCTCGTACGCCGCGAGCCCGTCCTCGAGCCGTCCCGGCGCGGCCGTCGCGGCGGCCAGGACGTAGCCGCTGATGAGGGCCAGCGACGCGCCACCCCCGCCCATCGGCGTGACGCACCACGCGGCGTCGCCCGCGAGGCACACCCGGCCGCGGTGCCACGCAGGCATCCGGATCTGGGTGAGCTGGTCGACGTACACGTCCTCGGAGTCGTCGAACCCGTCGAGCACGCGGCGGGTCTCCCAGCCCGCGCCGGCGTAGCGGTCGCGGAACCGGCTCAGGGCGTCGGCGCGGCCGAGCCCGCCGAAGTCTCCCGTGCAGGCGAGCATCGCGCGGGTCGTGCCGTGGTTGTCCGGCCGCAGGTGGACCTGCCGTCCGCCGGTGGTCGTGTACCAGCGCCAGCGGGTGTCGTCGCTCGCCGTGCGGGGGATCGTGCCGAACACCATGGCGACGCCGAGGTCGCGGCGTTCGACGAGGTCGCCGAAGAGCAGGTCGCGGGTGGCGGAGCGGACGCCCTCGGCGATCACGAGGAGGTCGGCGCGCAGGTGGCGGCCCGCGGCGGTGCTCACCGTGACGTGCTCGGGACCGTCCTCGACGCCGGACACCGTGTCGCCGTAGACGATCTCGACCCCGTCCGGCAGGTTGTGCAGGATCGTGGCGGCGAAGTCGCCACGCAGGACCTCCAGTTCGGCCGTCGCGCCGTCCGGGCCCGCGTCGGGCAGTTCCGCGAGCACCCGGCCCGAGGAGTCGACGAACACCGTGCCCGTCTCGGTGGTGTTCTGGTCCTTGACCGCGTCGAAGAGTCCCATCCTGGTGAGGACCTCGCGGGCGGTGCCGCGGACGTCGACGTTCTGCCCGCCGTCGCGGAACGCCTCCGCCCGCTCCAGCACGGTCACCTCCCAGCCGGTGCGCCGCAGCCAGAACGCGGCCGAGAGCCCGGCGATGCTCGCGCCGGAGATCGCCGCGTGCCGTGTCGTCATGTGCCACTCCCCTTGATAGCTTTGCAGCAAAGCTACTTCGCCGTGAAGGAGGCTGCATGACAGGCACGGACCCGCTGGCGGAGAGCTGGTCAGCGGCCCAGGTCGAGGTGATGCACGGCCTGCGCGACTGGACTTTGGCGTTCACCGCGCTCAACCAGCACCTCGCCGCGTGGACACGGCTGCCCGCCTCCGACACGAACGCGCTCGGGCAGATCATCTGGGCGGCCGAGGCGGGCACACCTCTCTCGCCCGTGCGGCTGGCCCGTCAGATCGGCATGACGACCGGCGCCACCACGATCCTGCTCAACCGGCTCGAGGCCGCCGGGCACCTCGTCCGCAGCCGGGAGAGCGCTGACCGCCGCCGCGTCACGCTGAGGCCCGCCCCGGCCGCACGCGAGCACGCCCGCCGCTTCCTCGCCGTCGCCGGCGCCGAGATCGCGGACGTCCTGCGCACGACGCCATCGGCCGAACTCCGCCTGGTCACCGCGTTCCTGGGCAGGATCACCGCGGCGGCGAACGAGGCGTGCGGGCGGCTCGACGCGCGCCCTTGATCGACTGGTCCGATCAGGTGGCCCGGGGTTTGCCGGCGCGCCGGGGCGAGAACCAGGGCGGAGAACCGAACCGACGATCGGAAGTGATGTGCGGATGAAGAAGCCCGGTCGCCGCAAACGCGTTCTCGTCGTGCTCGCCCTCCTGCTCCTGGGAGCGCTGGCGGGCGTGGCCGGGTCCTACGTCCAGCACCTGACCGGTCAGACCTGGACGCGGTACCTGCCGCTGTTCGTGGTGTCCGTGCTGGCCCCGATCGTGCTGTTCCGCGCTGGGGTGATCTCGCCGAAGAAGTGACCCGCGGGGTGGTCGGCCCCGTCACGTGCTGAGCTTATTGCACCGTCCAGCCGGTACAATAACCAGGTGACTCCTGGTGACGCCCGTATGGCGACGAAGGTGCCGGCACCCTACAAGCGCAGGTGGGCGGCGCTGGTGGTGCTGGTCGGTTCGATGCTGCTGCTGGCCATCGACGGCACGGTGCTCTACCTGGCCGTGCCGTCGCTGACCGCCGACCTGGCGCCGAGTTCGACGCAGATCCTGTGGATCGGGGACATCTACGCCCTGGCCCTGGCGGGCCTGCTGGTGACCACGGGCACGCTCGCCGACCGGCTCGGACGCAAGCGCGTGTTGCTGGCGGGCACGGCGGCGTTCGGTGCGGCGTCGGCGCTGGCCGCGTTCGCGCCGAACGCGGAGATGCTGATCGCGGCACGGCTGCTGCTCGGCGTGGCCGGGGCGACCATCATGCCGTCCACGCTGTCGATCATCCGCAACATGTTCCCCGAGCAGGGCGAACGCACCAGGGCGATCGCGATCTGGTCAGCGGCCTCGGCCGGCGGCATGGCGCTCGGGCCGCTGGTCGGGGGACTGCTGCTGGAGCACTTCTGGTGGGGCTCGGTGTTCCTGATCAACGTGCCGGTGGTCCTGGTGTTCCTGGTGGCGGGTGCGGTCCTGCTGCCGGAGTCGCGCAACCCCCGGCCCGGCCGGTTCGACCTGATCTCGGCGGCGATGTCGATGGCGGCCGTCGTTCCGCTGGTCTACGCGGTCAAGCACACCATCGGCACCGGTGTGGACCTCCGGTCGGTGCTCGCGACGGTGGTCGGCGTGACGGCGGGTGTGCTGTTCGTCCGCCGCCAGCGCCGGCTGAAGACGCCGCTGATCGACGTGGAGTTGTTCGCCGACAAGGCGTTCAGCGGAGCGGTGCTGGCCAACTTCGTCGCGATCTTCGCGCTGATGGGGGTGCTGTTCTTCTTCTCCCAGTACCTGCAGCTCGTGCGCGGCCTGCGGCCGCTGGCCGCGGGGCTGGTGGAGTTGCCCACTACGGTGGCGTCCATCCTGGCCGTCGCCGTGGTCGGGCTGCTCGTGGCACGGCTGGGCACCGGCCGTGCCGTGGGGGTGGGCCTGCTGCTCGCCGCACTCGGCCTGGTGCTCGTCGCCGCCGCCGAGAACACCGGCGACGTCCTGTGGCTGGCGGCGGCCCTGCTGCCGCTGGGACTGGGCATCGGCGTGGCGATGACGCTCACCACGGACGCCGTGATCTCCGCCGTGCCGTCCGAACGTGCCGGCGCCGCCTCGGCCATCTCCGAGATGGCGTTCGAACTCGGCGGGGCCCTCGGCATCGCGTTGCTCGGCTCGACGGTGACCCTGGTCTACCGGGCGTCCCTGGACCTGCCCGCCGACCTGTCCGGTGCCACCCGCACCGCCGTGGAGGACTCGCTGGCCACCGCGGTCAACACCGCCCGCGACTCGGGCGTGGTCGAGGCCGCGCGGGAGGCGTTCACGACCGCCATGCAGGTCACCTCGGTCGTCGCCGCCGCGATCACCGTGATCGCCGCCCTCATCGCCTGGCGCACCATCCCCTCCGGTAGGAAGAGCGGCACCACCACGACCCCGATCGAGGAGTAGTCCATGCCGCGGGTAGCCGGGCGCACCCCTGAGGACACCCGCCGTGCGCTGCTGGACGCCGCAGGTGCCTGCATCCGCACCCGCGGCACCTCGGCCACCCTCGACCACATCGCCAAGGAGGCGGGGGTGTCCAAGGGTGGTCTTCTGCACCACTTCGCCACCAAGGACGACCTGGTGCGGGCACTCGCCCAGGACCTGTTCGACCGGTTCCGCGCCGACGTCCTCGCCGCGGTGGACCCCGCGGACACCGCGGCGGGGCGCCTCACCCGCGCCTACGTCCGGGTCAGCGCGGCGTTCTCGCGCGACCCCGGCAACTTCCGCGACCTGGTCCCCGTGCTCAGCCACCTGGCGACCGTCCCGGAGATCACCGACCTCGCCCGCGAGGACACGCTGCGCTGGTACGACGACCTCGCCGCCGACGGTCTCCCGCCCCACATCACCGCACTGATCACGGCCGCGGCTGACGGCATCAGCGCCATACCCGGCTGGCATCACCACCCGGACCGGCAGCCGCCGATCGACCTGGAAGCCCTCCTGGTCAGCCTCACCGCGCCCGGCCCCGCCTGGGACCACCTCGCCCCTCGGTGAGGCGGCGAACGGCCTGCCGCGACCACTTCCGCACCCGGGCGGCCTCGGTTCCCGTGCACTCGATGGGGTGACGCCGGCCGATCCGCCGCGGTGCGGGCCTGGAGTTCGACGGGACCGCGCCCGCATCCGTGACCTGCTGCTCGAGCGCACCGAACAGGCCCGGCCGCTCGTCTGGGAGTTTGTCCACCGAACGTTGTCAAGTGGAACGGCGCTGACACCGGACAACGAATTCTGCGTACCTTCGGAAGTGGGTGGCACTCCGGGGGGAAGCTCATGCCGATCGTGATGTCGGAAGCCGTGCCCAAAGGGCGTGGACTGACGATTCTGTTCGAACTCGAAGACCTGGCGCGCACGCGGTTCGCGCCGGCACCACTGCCCATGTACGAGCTGGTGTTCTCGGTGCACAGCGGCAACTGGGACCGCCTGCTGCTGCCGCACATCCGCCCGCTCGCCGAACTCATCAGGCCCGGCCGGTTCATCCCGGACTTCTTCAACTCCGCGCGCCCCGACTTCGACGAGGCCGTCCGCCAGGTGCTCGACGTCCCGTCCACACGGGTGCGCGACCAGATCGCGAGCATGCTCGGCACCACGTCGCCGTGGCTGCGCTCGTTCGCGGCCGGTACGCCGACCTCGCGCCAGGACCTGCGGTCCGCGTTCTCGGCCGGTTTCCGCGACCTGCTCGGCCCGCACTGGTCGCAGACCCGCCAGGCGTTCGACGCCGAGGTCCGGCTGCGGTCCTCGCAGGCCGTGTCGCGCGGTTTGGGCGACCTGCTCGGGCACCTGCACCCGTCGATCTCCTGGACCTCGCCCGCGCTGCACGTGGAACTCGGCTGGGACACCGAGATCTCGTTGCGCGGCACCGGGATGCTGCTCGTGCCGGTGCTCAACGGCCTCACCCGCCCGGCCGTGTCGATGTTCGCCGAACCGCAGCCGCTGCTCTTCTACCCGGTCACCGCACCCCAGCCGAGCGGCGCCAGCCTCGAACTCGCGCTGGGCCGCACCCGCACGCTCGTCCTGCGCGCGCTCACCTGCGAACGCACCACCACCGAACTCGCCAAGCACGTGGGCATCAGCCTGCCCACGGCGTCGCAGCACGCGACCGCCCTGCGCACCGCGGGCTTCGTCTCCACCCACCGCAACGGCAGATCGGTCCGCCACCGCCTCACCCGCCGAGGCTGGGAACTGCTGAACTGAAGGGAGACCGGCATGACCGCGATGCCGCGGTACCGCACCGACCCGAGTCCCCAGGCGCTGGCCACCCGCCTGCGCGCGTTGCGCAAAGCCGGAGTTCCGGTGGCGTGCGGCGTCTACGCCGGTCTCTCCACGCCCGTCGCCTCGTCGGCGTTGCACGCCCGCATCACCCACGCCGCGGCGCAGGCGTTCGTGACGAGCCGGGCGGCGGAGGTGCCCCGCTTCGAAGCTCCGCCGTCAGCCCAGTTGCGCCTGCTCACGGCCGCGAGCTGGGGTCGTCTGGACGCCGTCGGCCCGGACACGACCACGTTCCCGGTCGACCTGGCCTCCGAACTCTGGTGGCGCGTGCACGCCCGGATCCAGGGCACGCTGCGCCCGCACGACCAGCGGGTGGCCTGCGACCTGTTGCTGCGCCTGGGATATCCGCACTCCGCGGCCGCGGTGATCGGCCTGACCGTGATCGACCCGCGCAAGCAGGTCCTCTCACCGGACTTCGCCCTCGAACAGCTGGCCGTCCTGCGTTGCCACCTCCCGTCCTCCGCCGTCGAGGCGATGGCGTTGCGCGGAGCCCGGTCCGGCCTGCCGGCCGAGACCCGCCGCGACCTCGCCCTGTTCGTCGTCTTCCGCAACGCCGCCCGCGGCGCCGACTCGACGTCGTTGCAGGCTGCCGCCGCCCTGGCGACCAAGGCCTCCTCCGAACTCCCGCACCACGGCTTCGCCGCCGCACTGCACCGGGCCCGCCTGCACCGCGCGCTGGCCGCGGTGCCGTTCGTGCGCCGCGACATCGCCGAGACCCACCGCCTGCTCGGCCGGGCGCTGGAGTCCCTGACCGCCATCAAGCCCGCCGCCGACCAGACCGGCCTGGACCGGCTGGCGTGGGCCGACGAGGCGTACGCCCTGCACTCGTTCCTCGCGCGCACCCACCTCACCGTGGGCCTGAGCCAGCGAGCCCTCGGCCACACCGACGAACTCATCGCGCTCAGCCCGGGCGACGACAGGACGTGGGCGTCGCGCGGAGACGCCCTGGCCGCGTGCGGACAGTTCGAAGCCGCCCTCGACGCCTACGGCCGCGGGATCGCGCTCGGTGGCTGGGGTGCCGCCCGCGCCGCGTACCTGCGCGGGTTCGTGCTGGAACGGCTCGGGCGCGTGGCCGAGGCCGCCGAGGACTACGTGCTCTCCCAGCGGATCGACCCCACCTCGTCCGTCGTGGCGGGGCCGATCGCACCGGAAGGGGTCGGGCGAGGTCTCGTCAGCGCGCGTCGGCCGTGACCAGCAATCGCAGGTGAGCCCGCAGCCAGGTGGCCGCGGCCGGACCGTCGGCGAACGCCGTCACGTGCGCCGCCGAGGTCTTGAGGCCCGCCCCCTGCAGGTGGGCGCCGGCCTCCCGGACGCGGCTGAGCAGGCTGTCCGTCAGGTGGTCGAGGCCCCGGTGCGCCACCTCGGCCAGCACCGCCAGGGCGCTGTCCACCGCGGCGCTCAACGGATCCGCCGTGGTGAGGCCCGGCGCCAGCGGTTGCGGTGTCGTGTCCTTCGCCAGGTCCAGCACGACCACGCCGGTCCCGGTCCGGACGGCCAGCGGATCGACGACGAGCGTGCCCCGGTGGCGGCGGACACTGCCGGTGATCGTGGTCGGTCCGGCGCGCAGAGCCGTGGTCAGCGCGTCGAGGGCGTGCGGGGCGACGGCCCGGTGGGTCGCCACCAGCGCGCACGTCCTGCCCGTGGGGGAGTGGAGCGTGGCGGTGAGGCGCTGGGCGGCCGGGTCGTAGGCCAGGTCGGTCACCTCGGCCACCCGGACCGCGCGGACCAGTTCCGCCTCGACCCGCGCGCGGACCTGACGTGGTGGCAGGTGGGCCAGGTGGGCGGCGGCCTCGTCGTAGTCGTCGACCACCAGGGCCTGGGGGAGGTGGTCCCAGGCCGTGCCGACCGGGGTGATCGAGGTCTTGGCGACCCTGCTGGTCTTCAGCGTCACCGCCCGGCTCGCGCTGCGGCTCGCGGACTCCGACACCACGTTCGCCGCCGCCAGCTTCTGGCCGGTGCGCAGGGGCGTGTCGCGCTGGACCAGCACGACGTCGCCCGAGGCGAAGTAGACGTCGGCTGTGTTCTCGGTGCGCAGGCGGGCGCCCAGAGCGGTGAGGCGGACCCGTTTCAGCGGGGTCTCCGCCGGTTCGTCCGGGCCGAGGACCTCGGCCCGGGGACCGGTGGCCGTGGTCCTGGCGTGGAGTTCGGACAGCAGGGCCGCGAACTGCTCGGCCTCGTAGTCGGCGCTCCGGGCGCGGTAGGCGGCCAGCTGGGCCAGCAGGTCGGTGATCACGGCGGCCGGCCAGTGCAGGCGTTGCGCGGTGAGGTCGCGGTGCAGGCGTTGCCACGCCACGTCGAGCACCTCGCTCGCGTTCGTGGCGCCGTCGAGCAGGAGCTGGTCCAGCAGGTCGGTCACCGCGGTGAGGTCCGACGCCGTGGTGGGAGAACCACCGACGTCGACCGTGTCGGTGCCCTGCGCGTCCGCTTCCTGGAACGCCCACACGGCCAGTGCGGTGGCCTCGTCCTTGTTGATCGCGTCCGTGTGGACGTAGGCGAGATCGCCGGGCACCAGGAACGTGACGGTGCAGGTGGGCAGTTCCGCCTGCGCGGTCTGGTCCTCCTGGGTCGGGCGGCGCAGTTTTGCCCGGTAGCCCGCCTGGAAGGCCCGGCGGGCGCGGCGCAGGGTGCGTTCGCCCATCAACGCGGCCAGGTCGGCGTCGGTCACCGCACCCGGCGACCACAGTTCTGTCGGCGCGCTTGATTCTCCGGTGCGTTGGTAGGCGAGGACCACGGCAATGCGGTGACGGCACACTCCGGTGGCGCCGCAACTGCACTGGGCCGCGTCCAGCGCGGTGGCCGGGGGCAAGGTCGTGGTGGTGCCGTCGGGGAACTTGCCCTGGACCGCACCGGACGGGTCGGTGTCGAGCGCCGGGACGACGCCCGCGTCCAGTTCCTTGACGGCGCGTTTCACCAGGCCCCGGTTGGCGAGCGCCGCCAGCGCGTCCGGGGTCAGTGCCAGCAGATCGGGTCTGGTCACCTGAGCTTCTCCGCAACGAATTCCGCCAGCTGTCCCGGGGTCATCGCGCCCACGTGGGCGCCGACGTTCGCGAGCCGCTGGCCCAGTGCCCGGTCGTAGTCCGGGTTCGCCTCGTCGTCGAGCGCCGCGAGGCACAGCACGTGGGTTCCCTGTTCGCACAGGTTCTTCACGGTGCGCACCAGGTTCGCCTCGCTGCCGCCCTCGTAGAAGTCGCTGATGAGCGCGACGATCGAGCGACGCGGGCTGTCGACGAGGTTCGCGCCGTACGCGACGGCCTTCGCGATGTCGGTGCCGCCGCCCAGCTGCACCTTCATCAGCAGCTCGACCGGGTCCGTCACGTCCGAGGTCAGGTCGACCACGTTGGTGTCGAACGCGACCAGGTGCGTCTTCAGGCCCGGCAGGCCCCACAGGCAGGCCGCCGTGACCGCGGAATGGATCACCGAGCTGGTCATCGAGCCCGACTGGTCCACCAGCAGGATCACCTGCCACTGCTCGAGGTGCCGCTTGGTGCGCGACACGAACTTCGGGTGCTCGATCGCGAGCCTGCGCTGCTCCGGTTGGTAGCGCTGGAGGTTCGCCTTGATCGTCGAGCGGAAGTCGAAGTTGCGCGAGTTCTTGTGGATGCTCGGGCGCCTCGACTTCGTGCCGCTGAACGCCGTGCGCACCTCCGTCTTCAGCTTCTCCATCAGCTGCTTCACGACCGCTTCGACGATCTTGCGCGCCAGTGCGAGCACGGCCGGGTTCATCAGGTGCTTGGTCCGCAGCACCGCGCGCAGCAGGGCCGGGTTCGGCTCGATCCGTTGCAGCACTTCGGGATCGGTGACGACGTCGGTGATCTCGTAGCGTTCGACGGCGTCGCGCTCCAGGCGTTCGATCGTCTCGCGCGGGAAGAGCCGGTGCACCTCGTCGAGCCAGTCGACGGTCTGCAGCACCGAGTCCTCGGTGCCGCCGCTCTTGCGCACACCGCGTTCGGCCAGCTCGGGATCACGCCCGTAGAGCCACTCCAGCGCGGAGTCCCGCCGGGCGGCCTCGCCCTGCAGGCCGCCGGTGCAGCGCGACGCGGGTTCGCCGAGGATCAGCCGCCAGCGTTCCAGGTCCGTCATGCCAGGCCGCCCTTCACCAGCAACGCGTCCACGCGCTTCTCGATCGCCATCGCCTCCGCCACGACCACCGGGTCGACGTTCAGCCGGGTGACGCCCCGCGCGCTGCCCTCCACGCCGCGGTGGGCGAGGACGGTGGACGCGATCGTCTCCCTTTCCCTGGGCGGGAAGTAGCTGAACGCGAGCCGCAACGCCGGGAGCGCCACCAGGAACTCGTCCTCGTTCATCGCGCTGACGAGTTCGTCCAGCACCCCGACCAGGTCGGGGCTCGCCAGCACCTCCTCGCGCGCCACCGCGAACAACCCGGCGAGCCAGTCGCCGAGCGCGTCGACCGCCCGCACCTTGCGCACGTCCGGCTGACTGCCGAGCGTCCAGGCCAGCCCGAGCGCCGCGCCCCGCAGGTCCGGTGGTGCCTGCGCGTCATCGCTCACCCTCGTCGCGACGCCCGTGACGTCCACGACGTCCAGCGACAGCGCCGATCTCGCGTGCAGCACGGCGTCCCTGGTCGCGGCCATCGCCTTGAGCCGGTGCGGATCGGCCGGTGCCGGACCGCCGTGCAGGCCCTCGACCAGCCACAGCACGCGTGCCGTGCCCGCGTCGATCACCGAGCCCAGCAACGGGTCCCGCCTCGTGCCGAACAGCCTGTCGTGCCGCCACAACCCGAGCACACCGCTGAGCACGTGGCCCAGCGCCGCCAGGTCACCGGTCGCGCGGACGCCCTCGTTGAGCGACTGCTGGACCTTGCCGGACAACGCGGAGATCCCGCACAGCACCGCGTCGAACAGGATCGCGGCGAGCTGTTCCAGGTGCGCGTCGCGCGACCGGCGTTCCAGCACCGCCCCGGCCGCCTCCTCCAGCGTGGCACCGTTCTCGGCGGCCTCGATCAACGCCGCGAGCCGTTCCTCCACCGGGCGCAGCGTCCACTGCTCGTCCAGCTTCAGCTCGGTGCCCTCGGACGGCCCGCTCGTGCGCTCGAAGCCCGGGATCCCCAGCACCCGCAGGCGGTGCAGGATCCGGCTGCGTTCCAGCTGCCCCGCGTCGGTGAGGTCGAGCGCGACCTTGCCCTCCTGGTCGAGCCCGTGCGTGCGCAGCAACTCCTGCACGGCGTTGACCAGCGGCGGCGCCGGGGTGCTCGCGTGCAGCCGCCCGACCTTGTCGCCCCGCAACGCCCCGATCATCTCGAGCAACGCCGGGTGCGCGCCCGGCTGGAGCGTGCCGCGCCGCGTCCACGGCGGCGGCTGCGTCAGGTCCTCGGAGATCAACGCGCTGGTCAGCCCGTCGAGCACGTCGGTGCGCGCCGGGACCTCGTGCCCGCGCAACCGCGCCAGCGCCCCGGCCTGCGTGTGCGCGGCGATCAGGTCCGCCGTCGACACCGGCTGCTTGCGCCCGCGCAGCCTCGTCGCGACCGACTCGACGAGCCAGTCAGCCGCGCGCTGCGCCCCGTTCTCCCAGACCTGCTGGTAGTAACCGGGGGACGGCATGCCCGACTGGTAGCCGGTGAAGGCGTCCAGCCGTGCGTGCGAGTACGGCACGAGGTAGCTCGCGCCCCGTTCGCGTTCCGGCACCTCTGGCCACTCGGTGCCGCCGTCGAGCTGGGCCTTGAGCGCGGCGGTGTGGAAGCCGCCGGTGATCACGACGACGGGCCGGTCGCCCGCGTCCGCGACCGCCGCCCGCACCCAGCGCGCCATGTACTCCTCGCGCGCCGAGTCGCCCTCGTCCGCCTGCGCGGTGCCGCGCAGCAGGTCGAAGTACTCGGCCATGCCCCTGGGCGCGGCCTCGGACTCGAAGAGGTGGTCCCACAGCACGTCGACGTTGTCGACCGCGAACTCCGCGCACAGCCGGTCGACGACCTCGGTGTAGCGCAGCTCGGCGTCGGCGTACCTGTTGCTGACGTCGCGGAACGCCTCGTGCCACGCGGGCAGGTCGATGAACCTGACCTCGGCGCCGACCCGGCGTGCCTCGGTGATCGCCACCCACTCCGGCGAGTAGTCGCAGAACGGCGACCACGACGCGTGCTGGTCGGAGTAGCTGAACAACGCGACGGGCAGCTCGTGCCCCAGCAGCAGCTCGTCGATGCGCTCGTTGAAGTCGGCGGGACCCTCGACGAGCACGTACGCCGGCCGCTGCTCGTCGATCGTGGCGGCGACCAGCCGGGCACAGGCGGGACTGTGGTGCCGGACGCCGACGAACACGGCCCCCATCAGCCGGGCAGCAGGTGCCGGGCGCGGTGCAGCTCCTGCCACTGCTTGCCCTTGCGCCGCGACGCGTGCTGCTCCAGATAGCGGCGCAACCGCGCCAGGTCCTCCGCGTTGTCCTTCGCCGCCGTGCCCGCGAGGCACTCCACGACGTCCGCCGCCGAGCCCACCTCACCGCGCAGGAACCAGCCGCGCAGCCCGACCGCGTGCGCGACCGACACCGCCTCGGCCGTGCTCATCACCGTGGTGAGCCGGTCGCCGCCCTCGCGCAGGTCGCGGAACGTGCGCACCAGCACCTCCAGCACGTCCCGCTTCGGCGCGAGCTCCACCCCGGACTTCGCCAGCAGCTTCGCCGCCTCCTGCTCGACCAGCGCCAGTTCGGTGTCGAAGTCGGCGATCGGGAAGACCGTCTCGAAGTTGAACCGCCGCTTGAGCGCGGCGCTCATCTCGTTGACGCCCCGGTCGCGCGTGTTCGCCGTGGCGATCACGTTGAACCCGTCCTGCGCGAACACCATGCCGTCCGGGCCGTTGAGCTCACCGATCGCCATCACCCGGTCCGACAGCATCGACAGCATGCAGTCCTGGACCTCGAGCGGGCAGCGGGTGATCTCCTCGAACCGCACGATCTTGCCCTCGGCCATGCCCCGCAGCATCGGCGCCGGCACGAGCGAGCGCGGTGACGGCCCCTCGGCCACCAGCAGCGCGTAGTTCCACGAGTACTTGATCTGGTCCTCGGTCGTGGCCGCGCCGCCCTGGATCGTCAGCGTCGACTCGCCGCACACCGCCGCCGCGATCAGCTCGGACAGCAACGACTTCGCCGTGCCCGGCTCGCCGACCAGCATCAGGCCGCGGCTGGTCGCGAGCGTCACCAGCGCCCGGTCCACCAGGGACGGATCGCCCACGAACTTCTTGCTGATCCCGGCTTTCTCGTCCCCCACCACGAACTTGCGCGCGGCTTCGAGGCTCAACGCCCAGCCCGGCGGCCTGGGTGCCTTGTCACGCTCGCGCAGGCGCGCGAGCTCGTCGGCGTAGCGGACCTCGGCGGGAGGGCGCTGCATCGTCTGCGTGCTGGTCATGACTGCAAGGACTCCAGTTCGGAGAGGAGCTCGGAGAGGGTGATCGGGTCGACCGGGAGGGAGTCCGGCGCGTCCTTGGGCGCGGACCACGTGCCGTACCCGTTGGGGGAGAACCACATGTCGCTGAACCCGACCTCGGGGAACACGTCCATGGCGCCCACCGCGATGCCGGGTTCCAGCGACGCGACGAGCGCGCCACCGGCCGGGAACGGCCGGGTCATCCAGCACTCGACGCCCGCGTCCTGCGGGGCGCCGCGCACCCAGCCCCGTTTGGTGAGGCCGAGGAGCTTGCCGATCGGGTACGGGGTGCCGCAGGACTTCTTCAGCAGCGGCAGCAGCGCCTCCTCCTCGGGCACCAGGTGGACCGGGCGGCCGAGCTGGGGGAACGGCTGCAGGATCTCGTAGTCCGCGAACACCTCGCCCCACGCCGCGGCGGTGCCGTCGCCGTGCAGGTCGACCGCGTGGGCGACGCGGACCGTCGCACTTTCTGGCAGCGTGAACTCATCGTCGTTCGCGTCGGCGAGCGTGCGGTCCTCGGCCAGGCGGAACGAACCGCCTCCGTCCGTGATCCACACCAGCCGCCGAACCAGGTGCCACAGCAGCGGGTGCGCGGCGAGGACCGTCTGGAACTCCTCCGCCGACCACGTGCGCTGGTCGACCATGGCCCGTTCGAGGCGCTGGATCTGGTCGGCCGCGACCGTCCGGACGTCCTTCTTGAGCGCGGCGAAGCGCTTGTGCTCCAGCGGTGCCTGGTCCGCGTCGTCCTTCACGCCCGGCTTCGGCAGGTCCTTGCGGCGCTTGCCGTCCGCGTCCAGCACGAAGGGCTTGAGCTGCTCGTCGAACCCGACGGTGAACCGGCGCGGGCCGTAGTCGATCACCAGCGTCGCCGCGTCGTCGAGGCCGAGGCGCGGGACGAGCCGGTCGGAGAGCTGGTCGCGGGACAGCCCGAGCTCGGCCGCGATCTGCGCGACCTTCTCCTGCGCCCTGGTCTTGAGGCCCTTGAACGGCACCTTCTCGGCGATGCTGTTGAGGTGCGACAGCGCCACCTCGGTGCCGATCTCGGCGAGCACGTCGAGCCCCGAGACGGCCCTCGCGTGCTGGCTCTCACCGGGCCAGTTGCGGATCAGCGGTGAGAGCCTGCGGACGGTCTCGTCGTCGCCGAACCAGCCGAGCGCGGCGAGCGCCCAGTTCTCCTTCGACGGCGCGCCACCCTGCTCCCACGCCTTGAACGCGGCCCACGCGAACTCGGCGAGACTCGCGGGGTCGAGCGCCTCGCGGACGATCGGCAACCCGGCGTAGAGCTCACCGGGCTTGGACAACGCGGCGGTCATCAGCAGGTGGCTCGTCGCCTCCGCCGGCAACGCGTGCCTGCGGTCCGCGAGGAGGACCTGCGGCAGCAGCCGGGTGTCCGCCCACTCACCGATCACCGGCAGCTTCGCGGGCAGCAGGTCGACCGGGTCGACCGACAGCACCACGTCGATCGCTGCCTCGGCGCCGCACTGTCTCGCGACGGCCGCCACGTCGACCCCGACGTTGTTGTGCAGGTGCCGCAGCGCAGCCTCGGCGTTGCGGCGCGCAACGCCCGCCTTGCCCGACGCGGCGGGGATCAGCAGCCGCGCGGCCTGCTCGCGGTGCCGGGCGAGCCACTCGACACCCCAGCGACGCGCCTGCTTGGTGCGGGCGAACCAGTCGGCCATCTGCGTGGCGACCTCGCCCGTGACGAACGGCATCAGCACCCCACCGCTGCCCGCGGGCGCGCCCTGCACGTGCTTGACGAGCGCCGGCGCGGCGTCGGCACCGAACCGGGCGGCGATGTTCCTGCCCCAGTCCTCGACGCCGTAGCTGTAGTTGGGCGTCCAGTCCCGCACCAGGTGCCACACCTCGTCGTCCGGCGCGAGCAGGAACAGGTCGTTGTCGTAGTAGCCGATCGTGCCGGCCTCGTACTCCTTGAGGAGCTTGCGCCAGTCGTGGTGGTCCTGCAGCCACTCCGCACCGGCCTTGAGCCACTCCTCCCGCTCACCCGGCAGCCACGACACCGCGTCCTCCGGCATCGGGACGTCCGGCAGCACCACGGGCTTCACCGGCTTCTTGCGGTGCAACCACGGCGGTGTGGCGAGCAGGGGCGGGACCTGCTCGGGAGACGCCTCCGGCAGCACCGCCGGGCCGGACGCGGCGATCAGCTCGGCCACGTCTGCCGGCACCTCGAGGTGAGGGTTCGACGTGAGGTGCGCCTGGAGCAACGTGCGGACGTCCTTGTCCTGCACCCTTGCCGCCATCAGCCGCGCCGCCCGCCGCGGGAACGCCGCCATCGCCTGGATGACCGCGGGCCGCACGAACTTCCCGTCCAGCCGGTCGAGCAGGATCGTGAACGCCTCGTCGGTCGGCAGCGCCGCCAGCACCTTCAACGCCTGCTTGCGCCCGTCCACGCGCTGGTAGTACCTGTCGCCGTCGAGCTCCGCCGCGAGCATCGGCGCGACGGCCGGACCCAGCACGTACACCGCCGTGTACAGCAGGCCCGCCGACATCGTGATGGACTCGCCGGCCTTCTCGAAGTCCTCGACGCTGCGCGCGCTGCTCGGCAGCATCCACCACCGGCTGGGCGAGTAGTTCTGCTTGCGGTACTGCGTGAACCAGTCGGCGCGCTCGGGCATCAGGTACGCCCGCAGCTCCTTCTCCTGCTTCGACCCGTCGAGCTCCTCCAGCGCGGCCTCGGCGGCCTTGCGCTCGGCCTCCTCCGCTGTCGCGATCGCGTACCGGACAGCCGTCAGCAGCTGGCCCTCCGGGTCGGACAGCGACGTGCGGAAGCCGTCGGTCTCGTACTGCAGGCAGACGCCGGTCCACTTGCCGCGCTTCTGGTTCCACTGCTCGGAGAACGTGAGACCCATGAGCTGCACCGCCGCGGTCGCTGCGAACGGCAGGCCGTGGTCGGCGATCCAGGCGTGGACGGCCGGTGCGCCGGGCTTGATCACGGCGGCGATGGCGGCGGCGCCCAGCGGGTTGGGCTCCGAGTCGAGGTGCGCGCGGGCGGCGGCGACCAGTTCGGGCTTGGAGCCCTTGACGGTGAGGGCTCGCTCGATGGTCTCGGCCTGGTCGGCGATCTGCCGGCGGGCCTGGGCGGCCTTGGCGGGGTCGACCTCGAACTCGGGGGCCGGGGTGAAGCCGCGCTGGCGGACGACGTCGCGCAGCCAGGCCTTCGGCATGGTCCAGGTGTCCTCGTCGAGGACGGGAGCCGGGGTGGGCGCTGCTGCGGAGGAGGGGGAGAGGGAGGTGGTGGGGCCTGAGATGGCTGTTGCGCTGGCGCCGGACGAGCCAGCTGCTGCTGACGAGGTGGCGGTGGGGCCGGAGGTGGTGAGGCCGGAGGTGGCTGCTGCGCCGGCGCCGGACGAGTCAGCGGCGGCTGCTGCTGCAGGCGAGAAGGCGGCGGGCGAGGTGGCGGCGGGCGAGGTGGCGGCGGGGCCGGAGGTGGCGGCTGCGGCTGCGGCGGCGGTGGTGGCGGTGGCTGGGTCAGAAGGGGCGGCAGGCGTGATGCCTGCGGGCGTGGCGGCGGAGGCCAGGCCGATCGAGGCAGCGCTGGACGAGGCAGCGCTGGACGAGGCAGCGCTGGACGAGGCAGCGCTGGTCGAGGTGGCGGGCGTCGCGGGGGTGCCCGTCTGCGGTCTGTAGCCCTTCTTCTCCTTTTCCACCACCAGTTTGGCCACGTGGGCGCCGGCCGCCTCGGCCGAGGTCAGCTCCTTCGTCTGGGTCTGACCGGAAGCGCCCAGCCGTCCGAACCGGACGGTCACCGTCGTGCCGTCCTGCTCGATCTCCCAGAACTTCGCGGAGCCGCCCGCGACGAGTTCCCACCTGCGCACTGCTGTACCTCCTGGGGCCACACAAGGGAGTTGGTGTTGTGCACTGGACGTTACCCAGGGGGTCTGACAATTCTTCAGGGTCAGACCCCCTGAGTCGCCCGCTACTGCTGGAGTGATTCCAGTTCGGACAGGACTTCCGAGGCCGTGATGGCGTCGGCGGTGACGGCGGTGGGCTTGTCGCCGCGGACGGAGCTCCAGTAGCCGTGGCCCGTGCTGGAGAACCAGAGCTCGGTGAACTTCACCTCCGGGAAGACGTCGATCGCGCCCACCGCGATGCCGGGGTCGAGGGAGGCGACCAGGGCGCCTCCCGCCGGCAGGGGGCGGGTGATCCAGCACTCGACGCCGCCGTCCTGCGGTTCGCCGCGGACCCAGCCCTTCTTGGTGAGGCTGAGGATCTTGCCGATCGGGTGGTCGACGTCGCAGTACTTCTTCAGATGGGTCAGCAGGTCCTCGTCCTGGGGGACGAGGTGGAGCGGGCGGCCCAGTTGCGGGAACGGCTGGAGGACCTCGTAGTCGGCGAAGACCTCACCCCACGTCTCCAGGTCTGCCTGGAGGTCGACCGGGTGGGCCACGCGGACCGTCGTGTCGGCGGGGAGGGTGTACTCGTCGTCGTTCGCGTCGGCGAGCGTGCGGTCTTCGGCCAAGCGGAAGGTGCCGCCCTCGGCGGTGATCCAGACCAGGCGGCGGACGATGTGCCAGAGCAGCGGGTGTCCGGCCAGGACGGTGTGGAACTCCTCAGTGGTCCAGGTGCGCTGGTCGACCATGGCGCGTTCGAGGCGGTGGATCTGGTCCGCCGCCACGGCTCGGACGTCCTTCTTGAGGGCGGCGAAGCGCTTGTGCTCCTGCGGGGCCCGGTCCTGGTCGTCCTTGGCGCCCGGCTTCGGGAGGTCCTTGCGGCGCTTGCCGTCCGGGTCCTGGACGTAGGGCTTGAGCTGTTCGTCGAAGCCGACGGTGAACTGGCGGGGACCGTAGTCGATGACCAGGGTGGCGGCGTCGTCGAGGCCCAGGCGGGGGACCAGGCGGTCGGCGAGCTGGTCGCGGGAGAGGCCGAGTTCGTCGGCGATCTGGGTGACCTTCTCCTGGGCCTTCGTCTTGAGGCCCTTGAACTTCACCTTCTCCGCGATGCTGTTCAGGTGCGCCAGCGCGACCTCGGTGCCGATGTCGGCCAGGACGTCGAGGCCCGTCACGGCCCTGGTGTGCTGGCTCTCGCCGGGCCAGTTGCGGATCAGCGGCGAGAGCCTGCGGACGGTCTCGTCGTCGCCGAACCAACCGAGGGCGCTGAGCGCCCAGCCTTCCTTCGACGGGGCGCCGACCTCCTGCCAGCGCTGGAACAACGCCCACGCGAACTCGGCGAGGGAGTCGGGGTCCAGTGCCTCGCGGGCGGTGGTCAGCCCGGCGTAGACGTCGCCGGGCTTGGACAGCGCGGCCGTCATGACGAGGCTGCGGGTGGCATCCGCCGGCAGGGCCTGCTTGCGGTCGCGCAACAGGACCTGGGGCAGGTGGCGGGTGTCCGTCCAGTCGCCGAGGACCGGCATCCTGGCGGGCAGCACGTCCACCGGGTCGATGGCGAGGAAGGCGCGCACGGCGTCTGCGGCGGCCTTGCTGGGAGCTGCCGCCACCACGTCGACACCGAGGGCCTGCAGGTGGCGGAGCGCGGTCTCGGCGTTGCGGCGGGCGGCACCCGGCTTGCCCACCGCGGCGGGGACGAGCAGGCGCGCCGCCTGTTCGCGGTGGCGGCCGAGCCAGCCGATCGCGATCTTGCGGACCTGCTTGAGGCGCACCAGCCAGTCGGCCATCAGCGCGGCCACCTCGGGCGTCGCGTACGGCGCCACGACGACGGCGGCGGCCGAGTTACGTTCCACGATCTTGAGCAGCGGCGGCAACGCGTCGAACCCGAACTTCGACGACAGGCGCTTGCCGACGGTCTCGGCGCTCCAGCCCAGGTTGGGCGTCCAGTCCGCGAGCAGGTGCCGCACCTCCTCCTCGGGCGCGCCGATGAGCAGGTCCGCCATGCGGTAGCCGATCCGGCCGACCTTGAACTCCGCCAGCCAGTGCTGCCACGTCTTGTAGGGGTGCGTGTCCCAGTGGCCGTCCTTCAGCCACTCCTCGCGCTCACCCGGCAGCCACGTGATCGACGCGGCGGGCACGGGCACGTCCGGCACCACCACCGGCTTGGGCTGCGGCTTGCGGTCCACCCACGGCG
The DNA here is from genome assembly GCF_030269365.1 of Lentzea sp. NBRC 102530. Taxonomy (GTDB): domain Bacteria; phylum Actinomycetota; class Actinomycetes; order Mycobacteriales; family Pseudonocardiaceae; genus Lentzea. Next base: position 72,795 of record NZ_BSTF01000010.1, on the reverse strand, counting down.
GCGAGGCCAGCACCTGCGGCAGTGCCTCCCGCGGCGCGTCCGGCACGGTGACCGTCTCGACCGCGACGAAGCCCTCAGGAGCTTCGAGGTGCGGGAACGTCTTCAGGTGCACGGTGAGCAGCCGGCGCAGTTCGGCGTTGGTCGCGCGTTCGCCGAGGAGCCGCGCCGCACGGGCCGGGAAGGCCGCCATCATGGTCAGCAACGCGGGCCGCACGTACTTGCCGTCGAGCCGGTCGAGCACGATCGTGAACGCCTCGTCGGTCGGCAATGCCGCGAGCACCTTCAGCGCTTGCTTGCGGCTGTCCGCCAGTTGGTGCTGCCCGTCGAGTTCGGCGGCGAGCAACGGCGCGATCGACGGGCCCAGCACGTAGAGCGCCGTGTGGAGGATCGCCGTGCTGTGGGCCAGCGAGGCGCCGGACGTCTCGAACTCCTCGTAGGTGCTGGCGCTCAGCGGAAGCATCCACCAGCGCGTGCCCGTGTGTGGTGTCGGGCACGCGTCCTGGAACCAGCCGGGCCTGCCGGGCAACAGGTAGGCGCGCACCAGCTTCGCGTTCTGCTCGTCGAGGTCGCCGAGCCTCGCCAGGACGGCCTCGGCGGCGTCGCGCTCGTCGTCGGGGGCGAGGGCGAGGGCGTACCGGACGGTCTTGAGCATCTTGGCTTCCACATCCCCCTGGATGATGTGGAAGTAGCCGCCGCGCCACGTCAGACGCTCGGGGCCGTGCGTGCTCTGCTTCGGAAGCCAGGTCGGGCCGGACAGCAGCCGCATGTACTCGACGGTGGCCTCCGTCGCGAAGACCAGGCCGTGGTCGGCGATCCAGGCGTGCACGGACTGCTCGCCGGTGCCGATCATGGCGGCGACGGCTGCTGCGCCCTGCGGGTTCGGCGAGCCCGCCAGGTGGGCGCGGGTGGCGTCGACGATGTCGGCGTCGGACTCCGGTTCGGACAGGATCCGCTCGATGGTCGTGTCCTGCTGCTTGCCTTGGCGGCGGCGGGCTTCCTCGGCCAGGTCCGGGTCGACGGCGAACTCGGGGGCGGGGTGGAAGCCGCGTTGGCGGGTGACGTCGCGGAGCCACGCCTTGGGCATGGTCCAGGTGTCTTCGTCGGGGGACGGGGTGGCGGCGGGTCCGGTGGAGGCGAGGGTGGAGGGCTGCTCGGTGGTGGGCCCTGTGGGCTGCGCGGCGGCGGGACCAGCGGCGGCCGGTGCGGAGGCGGGACCGGCGGTGGGGAGGTTGGTGGGCTGCTCGGGGGTGGAGAGGCCGGCGGCGGGGAGCTCAGCGGCGGCGGGACCGGTGGTGGGAACGCCTGCGGCGGCCGGCTCGGAGGTGGGACCGGCTGTGACGAGACCCGCGGTGGGGCCGGTGGAGGGACTGGCGGTGAGGAGAACGGCGGTGGGACTGGCTGCGGGGTCGGCGGTGGCCTGGGAGGCGGGGCCGGCGGCAGAGTCGGGAACGGTGGTGGGGTGCGTCGGGGACGCTACCGGCGTGTAGCCCTTCTTCTCCTTTTCCGCCACCAGTTTCGCGACGTGCGCCTGGGCTGCCTCGGGGGTGGCCAGGTCCTTGGTCTGGGTCTGGCCGGCCGTGTTCAGCCGTCCGAAGCGGACGGTGACCGTCGTGCCGTCCTGGTCGATCTCCCAGAACTTCGCCGCGTTGCCCGAGACGAGCTCCCACCTGCGCACTGACTGCTCCCTGCTTCCGGTCCGGGTGTGGCTTCGGCGATGCCGAGCCGGTCTGACGTTGGAGGTCGATCAACCGTTCCCGCGGTCACGCGTGCAGCGATTCGAGTTCTGCGAGGAGTTCGGAGGCGGTCACCTCGTCCACCTCGAACGTGCTGGGCGTGCCTTCTCGCGGGGCGCCCCAGGCGCCTTCGCCGGTGGCGGAGTACCAGAGCTCGCTGAACTTCTGCTCCGGGAACATGTCGACCACGCCCACGGTGATGCCGGGGTCCAGCGTGGCCACCAGGGCGCCGCCGGAGGGCAATGGGCGGGTCATCCACGGTTCGGTGCCGTTGTCCTGGGGCTGGCAGCGCAGCCAGCCTCGTTGGGTGAGGCCCAGGACCCTGCCGACCGGGGCGTCACGGTTGAGGTACGCGTCCAGTTGCGGGAGGACGTCGCCCGGTGCGAACGCGTGGGTGGGGCGGCCCAGTTGGGGGAACGGCTGGAGGAGTTCGTAGTCCGCGAAGAGCCGGCCCCAGGTCTCGAGCGAGCCGTTCAGGTGGACGGGGTGGGCCAGGCGGACGGTGGCGGCCTGCGGGAGGGTGAACTCGTCGTCGTTCTCGTCGGCGAGGGTGGTGTCCTCGGCCAGGCGGAAGGACGTGCCCTCGTCGGTGATCCACACCAGGCGGCGGACCAGGTGGGAGAGCAGCGGGTGTCCGGCCAGGACGGTGTGGAACTCCTCGGCGGTCCACGTGCGCTGGTCGACCATCGACCGTTCGAGGCGGTGGATCTGGTCCGCGGCGATGGAGCGGACGTCCTTCTTGAGCGTCGCGAACCGCTTGTGCTCGGCCGGGGCCAGGGCCTGGTCGTCCTTGACGCCTGGTTTGGGGAGGTCCTTGCGGCGCTTGCCGTCCGGGTCCTGGACGTAGGGCTTGAGCTGTTCGTCGAAGCCGACGGTGAACTGGCGGGGTCCGTAGTCGATGACGAGGGTCGCCGCCTCGTCGAGGCCGAAGCGGGGGACCAGGCGGTCGGAGAGCTGATCGCGGGACAGGCCCAGGGCGGCGGCGATGTCCGTGACCTTCTCCCGGGCCTTCGTCCTGAGGCCCTTGAACTTCACGCGCTCCGCGATGCTGTTGAGCGCGGTCAGCGCCGACTCGCTGCCGATCTGGGCGAGCACGTCGAGGGCCGCCACCGCGCGGGCGTGCTGGGCCTCGCCCGGCCAGAGGCGGATGAGCGGGGTCAGACGGCGCACCGTCTCGTCGTCGCCGAACCAGCCGAGCGCGGCCAGCACCCAGCTGTCCTTCGACGGCGCGTGCACGTCGAGCCAGCGGCCGAACAGCGCCCACGCGAACTCCGCCAGCGACGCTCGGTCGCATCCTTCGACGGCGAGCGGCAGCCCGGGGTAGACAGCGTCCTGTTTGGACAGTGCGGCTGTCGTCAGGAGGTGGTGCGCTGCGGACGCCGGCAGCGCGCCGGAGCCGTCGGCCAGCAGCACCTGCGGCAGTGCTGAGACGTCGGCCCAGGCGGCGATCGGCGGCAGCTTCGCCGGGAGGACGTCGAGGGGGTCGACCTCGATCAGGGTCCGGATCGCCGCGCCCGCCTCGGGGCTGTGCGCGGTGGCGAGGGCGACGACGTCGACGCCGGTCTCCAAATGCAGGTGGCGCAGGGCGGACTCGGCGTTGCGCCGGGCAGGACCGGCCGGACCGAGGGCGGCCGGCAGGAGGAGGTGCGCGGCCCGGTCGCGGTGCCGGGCGAGCCACGAGACGGCGAACGCGCGGGCGGTCTTGAGGCGCACGAGCCAGTCCGCCATCAGAGCCGCTACCTCGGCCGTGGCGTACGGGAGCAGCACCACGCCGGAGACGTGCGGGTTGCTCGCGGCCAGGCGCAGCATGGGTGGCAGGGCGTCCAGTTCGAAGCGGGCCGTGATGCGCCTGCCCCAGCCCTCGCTGCCCCACGTGTCGGCGGGCGTCCAGTCGGCCAGCAGCGGGCGCGCCAGCTCTTCCGGCGCGCTCTCGAACAGACTGTGGTCGTCGCGGGCCGGATAACGGCCCTCGCGCATCTTCGCGGCCAGGGGTTCCCAGTTGCCGTGGCGGGCGGTCCACCACCCCTTCAGCGCGAGCCACTCGTCGCGCTCGCCCGGGAGCCAGGCGAGGGCGGGATCGGGGAGCGGGAGGCCTTGCAGCACAACGGGTTTCGGCTGCGGGCGGCGGTGCAGCCACGGGGGTGCGCTGAGCACCCGGGGCAGTGCGTCGGCCGGTGCGTCCGGGACTCTCGCGGGGATGAGGTCGGCGAGGAGTTCGAGACCGGGGTGGGTGGCGCCGGTGCGGAGTTCGAAGCCGGGGCGGGTGAGCACGTGCGTGCGGAGCAGGTTGCGGACGTCGGCGTCCGCGGCCGCTCGCGGTGCCATCAGGCGCAGGGCCCTGGCGGGGAAGCGTTCGATCGCCGAGACCAGGGCCGGGCGCGCGTTTCGTTCGTGCAGGCGGCTCAACAGCATCAGGAACGCTTCGTCGGTGGGGAGGGCGGACAGCACCTCCAGGGCCAGGCGGCGGTTGTCGCCGCTCCACTCGGCCTTCGCGCGCAGTTCGGCGTCGAGCACTCCGGCCACGTCGGGTCCCAGGACGTACAGCGCCGTGCAGACGCTCGCCGCCGACCAGAGGAGATGACCGTCGGTGAAGTTCCGGAAGTCGTCGAGGGTGGTCGCCGACGCGTGGATCAGCCAGTACGGGCCGCGCGTGGTGTTGGCCTCCGCGAACCAGTCACCGCGGGACGGGGCCAGGAAGGCCCTGGAGGCGTGGACGAACCAGTTCGTGTCCAGCTTCTCCAGTGCTGCCAAGGCTTCCGCGAACGCCGCGTCGTCGGCGGCGGCCAGTGCGGTGCGGAGGTCGATCAGTGCTCTGCCGTCGGGCGAGTCGCTCGAGAGGGAGTGCGGGAGGTACACCATCAGGCCCTGATGGGTGTTGCTCACGGTGCCCAGGTGCACGGTCGCCTCGGTGGCGAACGTGAGGCCGTGGTCCTCGATCCACCAGTGCACCGGGGAGAGCTCGTACGGCCGGCCGATGAGCGAGAGCTGGGTTGCGGCGCCCAGCGGATCGGGGGTGCCCTCGTGGTGCTTTCGCAGGGCCCGCACCAGTTCTGACTCGTGCTTGCCCGACGTCAGGGCTTCTTCGACCTTCGCGGTGTTCGCCGCAGCGTGGTCGCGCATCCGTTGTGCCTGGACCGAGTCGACGGTGAACTCCGGCCGGGGGCGGACGTCGCGTCTGCGGTAGACCTGGGCCAGCCACTCGGCCGGCATGATCCACGTGTCCTCGTCGGGGGGTGACGGGGGACCGGCGGGTGAGGCTGTGGGGACCGCGGAGGCTGTGACGGCCTGGTAGCCCTTCTTCTCCTTCTCGGCCACCAGTTTCGCGACGTGCGCGGTCGCGGCTGCCTCAGAGACCAGCTCCTTGGTCTGGGTCTGGCCGGCGGTGCCCAACCGTCCGAAGCGGACGGTCACCGAGCCGGCGCTCCGGGTCACTTCCCAGAACTTGGCCGAGCCACCCGAGACCAGCTCCCACCTGCCCACCGCGAGACCCCCTGAGTTCGATCCGGAACCGATGTCCAGGACCGTACCCAGGGGGTCTGACAGTTTTGGTCGATCAAGTGAAGTCGCTGGTCAGAGCTTCCACCACAGGGCGGTGTCCGGGGGCAGGAGGAGCAGGCCGTCGCGGACGCCGTAGTAGGACGAGGCGAGCAGCACCGAGCCGGGGTCGGGGAGCTCGACGACCGCACCGGACAGGTTCACCGCGCAGGCCACGCCGTCGCGTTCGAACCACAGCACGTCGGCCGGGCCGTCCACCCAGTGCAGGTCGGTGCCCGTGGCCGGGTTCTCGCGGCGCACCCGCAAGGCGTTGCGGTAGAAGGACAACATCGAGTCCTGGTCGCCCGCCTGGGATTCCACGCTGAGCTTGGCCCAGTCGGCGGGCTGCGGCAGCCACGAGCCGCCCGTGCCGAAGCCCAGCGACGGGCCGGTGGCCGACCACGGGAGCGGGACGCGGCAGCCGTCGCGGCCCCGTTCGGTGTGACCGGACCGCTCCCACATCGGGTCCTGGAGCACCTCGTCGGGGAGGTCCAGGACCTCGGGCAGGCCCAGTTCCTCGCCCTGGTACAGGTAGACCGAACCCGGCAGCGCGAGCATCAGGGCCAGCGCGGCGCGGGCACGGCGCACGCCCGTTTCGCCGCCGCCGTACCGCGTCACGTGGCGTTGCACGTCGTGGTTCGAGAGCACCCAGGTCGTCGGCGCGCCAACGGGTTCGACGGCGGCCAGCGACGAGTCGATGACCGAGCGCAACGCCTCGGACGTCCACTCCGCGGTCAGGTAGTGGAAGTTGAACGCCTGGTGCATCTCGTCGGGACGCAGGTACATGGCGGTGCGTTCGGCCGACGGCGTCCATGCCTCCGCAACGAGCACACGGTCGCCCTCGTACGAGTCGATGACCTCACGCCACTCGCGGTGGATCTCGTGCACGCCGTCCTGGTCGAAGAACGGCAACGGTTCCGTGCCCAGCAGCTTGAGCTGGTCCGCGTGGCCGATGTCGGGCAGCCCCGGCGCCTTGATCATCCCGTGCGCCACGTCGACCCGGAAGCCGTCGACGCCCAGGTCCAGCCAGAACCGCAGCACGTCGCGGAACTCCGCGCGCACCTCGGGCAGTTCCCAGTTCAGGTCGGGCTGCTCGGGCGCGAACAGGTGCAGGTACCAGGATCCGTCGGCCACGCGCGTCCACGCGGGCCCGCCGAACACCGACTCCCAGTCGTTCGGCGGCTGGTCGCCGACACCGTCGCGGAACATGTAGCGCTCACGGCCGTGTCCGGCCAACGCCTCCTGGAACCACTTGTGCTGATCGGAACTGTGGTTCGGCACGATGTCGACGATGACCCTGATGCCGAGCGTGTGTGCGTCGTCGACCAACGCGCGCACGTCGTCCAGCCCGCCGAACTGCGGGTCAACGGCGCGATAGTCCGCCACGTCGTACCCGCCGTCGGCCATCGGCGACGCGTAGAACGGCGTGATCCAGACCGCGTCGACGCCCAGGTCGCGCAGGTAGGGCAGGCGTGAGCGGATGCCGGGCAGGTCACCGACGCCGTCGCCGTCGGAGTCGGCGAAGCTGCGCACGTAGACCTGGTAGATGACGGCGTGTCGCCACCAGTTCTGGGACATGTCCATGCCTTCCGATGGGGTGTGTCAGCGGTCCAGGAAAGACGTTGCAAAAGTTTTCCGCAAGTCGGCTTGAGGATTGCTTGAACAGATCGAATATTCCTGCAAACTTTTGCACCCCCGTTTAATGCGTTGCGACCCTCCGCCGTCATCCGTCAGAGTGATCTCGACGAACCGGAGGAAAGGGGCCAGCCGTGATGCAGCAACACATGCGCCATCAGCACGACTGGTGCTCCTCGGCATGAGCTGAACCCTCATGACACCCCGGGGAGCCGTCCCGTCGCACCGCAGCGACGAGGCGGCTTTTTTGATGCCCGTTGGTCCAATCGGCACGGACGCCGCGCTCTGGACGCGGAGATCGAGGTTCGAGTCCTCGACGGGCAGCTGTGACCGAAGCCGAAGCAGTCGAGGCGCCAGGTCGTGGTCCTGGTCGAAGCCGGTGCGAGTCCGGTCGGTCACCCCACGCGCGGGATCCGGCGATCACCCAGGCCTCATGAGCCCGGGGTGCCTGGTTCGACACCAGGACGCGCGACCACGAGGTCGAGGAAGGCGTCGTGCAGCAGGCCGTTGGTGGCCAGCACGACGTCCTCCTCGACCACGGTCACCCGGCCGCCCGCCTCCTCGACGAGCACCGGCAGGCACGCCAGGTCGAACTCGTCCAGCCCGGCTCCCGCCGCGATCACCGCATCGACCTCGCCGGTGATCAGCTGCAACACCGATGTGGAGTTGTCCACCACCACGCACTCCTCCAGCGTCGGTTTCTTCTTGCCGTGCAAGCACACGCGCGCGCCGCGAACCATGTCCCGTGTGGACACACGAGCGACTTCTTCTTGTTCGCCGCGGAAGATCCGGCAACCCATGCCCCTTCCCGCCGCCATGGTCAGCCCCAGCGACGGCATCGCCGAGACCGCCAGGGCGTTCTCCAGCGCCAGGTCCACCGAGTACGTCGGCCGTCCGGCCACGAAGTCGGCGGTGCCGCTGATCGGGTCCACCAGCCACCGCCGTCCCGAAGTGCCGTGCCGCTCAGGACGTTCCTCGCCCACGACGCCGTCGTCCGGCACCGCCTCCGCGAGCAATGCGCGCACCAGGTCCTCGACCTCGAGGTCGACCGAGGTCACCACGCTGCCGTCGTCCTTGCGCCGCACCTCGTGTCCGCCCCCGAACGCCTGCTGCGCCACCTGTGCCGCCCGGTAGGCGATCCGCAACGCCAACCACATGTCGTTCCACATGAGGCGCAAGCCTGGAGCCGAGGTGGGAGAGGCTGAACTGATGTAGCGTCGTGCTACATGATCGAGTTCGTGCTCGGCGAGTCCGACCTGGTGGACGTGCGGTTCGCCGTCTCGCCGCTCAGCGAACTGACGCTCAGCCTGCGCGTGCTCAAGGAGCCGGCGAAGTACCCGTTGCACCTTTCCTGGCTGCGCCGGATGGGCGACGTCGACACCGAGGTCCTGCTCGCGCTGAGCACCGGACGGGGCTGGACGCCGGACTTCCTGAGCCCGCGCCCGAGCACCCCGCTCGCCCGGTTCGAGGACGAGTTCGCGGCGGTGAGCGAACTCCCCGCCCGCACCGTGCGCCGTGACTTCCGCGCCCTGTTCGGCGAGGTGCCCGCCGTGCTGACCGACCGGCGCCGGGTGCTCGCCGCGCTGGAGACCTACTGGCACGTCGCGCTGGAACCGCGGTGGGACCGGATGCGCGCGGTGCTCGAAGCCGACATCGCGCACCGGGGCCGCGAGATGGCCCAGCACGGCCTGGGGACGATGCTGTCCGGCATCTCCGACCGGATCACCTTCGCCCCACCCGTCGTGGGCGTGCGGATCGTCGGGGCCGATCCCCGGCGGGTCGACGCCGGCGGCCACGGACTCACGTTGGTGCCCAGCGTGTTCGCCCGGCGGACGGCGGTGCCCGTCGACCCAGGTGCGCCATCGTTGCTGATCTACGCAGCCCGGGGTGCCGGCGTCGTGTGGGAGACAGGACGCGTGCGCGGCCCACGGGCACTCGCGGGTGTTCTCGGACAGGTGCGTGCGGATCTGCTGGCCGAACTGGCGGAACCCTCCTCCTCCACGGGCATCGCACGACGCACGGGCGTGACGGTGTCCGCGGTGAACCAGCACCTACGGGCGTTGCGCGACGCAGGACTGCTGGCCTCGCAGCGGCACGGACGGAGCGTTGTGTACGCCCGCACGGAACTCGGCGACGCCCTCGTTTCCCACTCAGTGGAACGGGGAAGTGCGGCGCCGAGTCCTTCGTTCGCAAGGACATGAGCGCCTTCGCGGAGGACTGGCAGACCTGGAAGACGGAGCGGGAGAAGACCCTCGCCGACCCCTACGGGTGGTTGGCGCTGGTCTCCCTGGATTGGCTGGACACGACCCCACGCGCCTATGACGGCCTACCGGGCGAGTGGTGGCAGGACGACGACGCGGCGTACTGGCGTGACGGCGGGGAGACCAAGCGGTTCGAACTCGTCCAGAGCGGCGCCGGTACACGGGTGGTGGCCGGGGACGTCGAGATCGAGATCGCCCGGCGCGGCGGGTACCTGATCCGCGTGCACGACCCGAAAGCCGAAGTGCTGCGGCAGTTCAAGGGTGTTCCGGCGTACGAACCCCAAGAGCAGTGGGTGGTGGAGGGAGCGTACGAGCCGTTCGACGAGCCCGTTCCCACGACCGTTGGTGCGGTCGTTGAGGGTCTTAGTCACGTGTACGAGGCACCGGGCCGTGTGCGGTTCACGTTCAACGGCACCGAGCACACACTGACGGCGTTCAACGGACGCAACGGCGGTCTGAGCATCCTGTTCACCGACGAGACCAGCGGCGTCACGACCTACGCGGCGAACCGGCAGCTCGCGGCCACCCCGGACGACGGCAGGGTCGTGCTCGACTTCAACCGCGCGACGAACCTGCCGTGCGCGTTCACCGACTTCGCCACCTGCCCGTTGCCGCCCGAGGGCAACCACCTGGCGTTCGGCGTCGAGGCGGGGGAGAAGACGCCGTACGAGCGCGGTTAGAAGAACTCGTCCAGCAACCGGTACCAGGCCAGCACCTCGGGGCGGGGGGTGAGGCCGTAGGCGCGGTCGAACGCGGCTACGGCCTCTTCGCCCAGTTCCCGATGTGCCAGCGCGAGGTCGCGGTGCCGGTCGGACACCCCCAGCCTGGCCACGTCGATCAGCACCGTCGTGCCGTCGGCGCGCAGCAGCACGTTCGGCGGGCAGAAGTCGCCGTGCGCCACCACGAGGTCCTCGTGCTGCGGAGCGGTGGCCACGAGCCGTTCGAACAGTTCCTCCGGCGTGGCACCGAGGTTGTCGTCGTCGAAGTCGTCCGCGTCGACCAGGCCCGCGGCGACGTTGCGCCGGGCTTGCTCCAGCACAACGGGAATCGTCGCGTCGAACGGGCACGAGGTGACGGGCAACGCGTGCAGGTCGCGCAGCACGTGGCCCAGGACGGTCGCGGCGTGGACCGGGTCCGCTGACGCCAGCGAGGGAGCGCCCACGTCGGCCAGCACGAGCCAGCCGTCGGTGAACGCCCTGATCTCCGGCACCTCGAAGTGCTCGCCCAGCCATCGCAGGCGGTCGTGCTCGTCGGCGCCCGCGCGCTTCACGTAGCTGGAGCCGACGTGCCACACGTCGCCGGAGAGTCCTTCGTGGTCGGCGGACCAGACGGCGTCGGGGCCGACGGCGTGCAGCACTGCCTCGGGGATGGTCATTCGCAGCCGGTGCCGTCCTTGTCGTGGTCCAGTCCGTAGATGTCGGTGCCGATGACCTGGACGGGGCCGCTCACGTAGGCCGGACCGTTGCCGCTGCCGCCCGCGCAGTCCACGTCCGATGCGATCGGCACGCACCCACTGTAGTTCGGGTCGCAGGACGGCTTGGGCGCCGGCTGCGGCTGGGGCTGCGGCTGCGGCTGGGGGTTCGGTTGCGGATTGGGCTTCGGCTGGGGCTGCGGGTTCGGCTGGGGCTGGGGCTGGGGCGCTGCCGGGGGAGTGGTGGTCGTTGTCGTGGTGGTGGTCGGCTGCGTTGTGGTCGTGCTGGTCGTTGTGGTCGTGCTGGTCGTCGTGGTGGTGGGGGCGGCCGTGGTGGTGGAGAGACCGGCCGCCTTGTTCACGTCACGCGGCCCCTCGGCGATCACGCCGACGACACCGATCGCGAAGAAGAACGCGAGCAGACTGGCCGCGCCGATCGCCACCGGCGCCACCCACGACCTGCGCCCCGCCGGCACCGGCACGACGGCGCCCCGCGGCACGTCGCGCGGCATCCGCAGCGAGATCTGCAGCAGTCCGCCGGGGGCGCGGTGCACGTACGCCGCGCAGCCCGTCGCCCCGCCGCCGGACTCCACGTGCATCAGCACGGGCGCATACCGTTGCGACATCAGGAAAGTCAGCTCGCCCACCCGGTACCCGTCGAGCCGCACCTCGATGCCGCGCTGACCCCGGTACTTGCCGGCCGCGATCATGCACCACGTCAGGTTCACGGCGACGTGCCGCGTCACGCCCTCCGGGACGGCGTAGCGGGACAGCACGTCCTGGTGGTGCTGCTCGCCGGTGACGGTCACCGTCACCTCGCCGGGGACCATCACCAGGCCGGCAGCCGAGTTCTCGATCACTGTCGCAACTCCCTCGGGGGTGGGTTCGTACGGCCTGACCATCGAAGGCCCACTCCAGGTGTTACTGACCGTGCTGCGAGGTTGCGCCGAACGAGTGAATATCAGCCGAAGTCGTCACGGACGGTCGATCATCGCCGATGTAAATCCTTTCCACGCCGTCCCGGGTTGAGACGCGACTCGTGCGGGAGAGCGCTTCCACGCTACGTTGGGCCAAAGGGCGCAACACCTTCACCCACAGGAGATCCGATGGCGCTGGACACGCCGTGGCGGGCGTAGTGCGAACCGCACGACCCGCGAGCAAGCGGACGGCCGAAATTCGTACCGTGTGCTCATGTTGCAGCCGGACCGCGAGACCAGGGCCGAGTGGACGAAGACCGTGACCGCCTTCGTCGAGGATTTCATCGAAGGACTGGAGGCCGCGCCCGCTTCGTCGCCGGGCACGGCCTTCCTCTCTCCGCCACCGGCGGAAACGCCCGGCGAACTCGGTGAGCTGCTCGCGACGTTCGCAGAGGCGGCGAGCCAGGCGGTCGAGACGGCGGGCCCGCGCTACCTCGCGTACTTCCCGTCCGGCGGCCTGTACAGCTCGGTGCTCGCCGAGTTCCTCGCGCAGACCACCAACCGCTACACCGGCGTCGCCTCGACCGCTCCGGCGCTGGTCGCGTTGGAACACAGCGTGATCCGCTGGATGTGCGACCTGTTCGACCTCCCCGACGGCTCCGGTGGCATCTTCACCACGGGCGCGTCCTTGGCCACTCTCTCGGCACTGCACACGGCCAGACAGGACCGCCTGGGCGCCCACGACCCCAGCGGCACGATCTACGTCACCGCGCAGACGCACCACTGCGTCGCGAAGGCCGCGCACATCACCGGGTTCGCCCCCGAACGCATCCGCGTCGTGCCCACGGACGCAAACCTGCGCATGGACGTCGGAGAGGCCGAAGCGATGATCACCGAGGACCGTGCGAACGGCCTTCAGCCGTTCCTGATCATCGGCACGGCGGGAGCCACCAGCACCGGCATCGTCGACCCGCTGGACGACATCGCCACCCTCGCCGGCCGTGAAGGCCTGTGGTTCCACGCCGATGGCGCGTACGGCGGCGCCTTCCGGCTCACCGAACGCGGACGCGCGGTCCTCGACGGCATCACCAGGGCCGACTCGATCACCTGGGACCCGCACAAGAGCCTGTTCCTCCCGTACGGCACGGGCGTCCTGCTGGTCCGCGACGAGGCGAAGCTGCGCGCCGCGCACGTGGCCGACGGCGACTACCTCCAGGACCTCGACCACGGCACCGGCCTGCCCGACTACGCCGACCTCGGCCCCGAACTCACCCGCGAGTACCGCGGCCTGCGCGTGTGGCTCCCGCTGCACCTGCACGGCGTCGCCGCGTTCCGCGAGGCCCTGGACGAGAAGCTGGACCTGGCCCGCCACCTCCGCGCCGAGTTGGCGGCGATCGACGGCATCGAGGTGCTCCCGTCCGGCCTCACGGTCGTGGTGTTCCGCAGTGCCGACAGCGAACGGCTGCTCAAGGACATCAACGGTTCCGGCCGGTTCTTCGTGTCCAGCACGAGGCTTGACGGGAGGGTCACCCTGCGGATGTGCGTGCTGAGCCACCGCACCCACCGCGAGCACGTGGACGAGGTGATCGACCTGGTCAGGCGCTGGCGCGTTTGATCAGCGACGTCGGCAGCAGCAGGGACGGCGGGAGACCGGTCTCTCCCGCCAGTTCCGCGAGCAGCCGCCACGTCATCGTGCGACCGAGCTCCTCGACGTCCTGCCGGATCGTGGTGAGCGGTGGCGTCGCGGTCGTCGCGAACACCGAGTCGTCGAACCCGACCACCGCGACGTCCTCCGGCACGCGCTTGCCCCGCGCGTGCAGCACCTGCAACGCGCCGAGCGCCATGATGTCGGCGGCCACGAAGACGGCGTCGAGGTCGGGGTCCTTGCGCAGCAACGATTCCATGGCCCGCGCGCCGCTCTCCGGCGTGAAGTCGCCGTGCGCGACCAGGCCGGCCGGGAGCTTCGCCTCGCTCAGGCCCCGCTTGAACCCGCTCAGCCGATCCGCCCCCACGGCCATGTCCTCGGGGCCGGCGACGGTCGCGATCCGCTTGCGGCCCAACGACGTCAGGTGCCGGGCGGCCTCCAGTGCGCCGGTGAAGTTGTCGGCGTCCACGAACGGGACGGTCGTGCCGAGCGGCCTTCCGCCGGACACCACGGGCAACCCGATGCCGGCCAGCATCGGCACCAGCGGGTCCTCGCCGTGCAGGGACACCAGCAGTGCGCCGTCCACGTGCCCGCTGCTCAGGTACGCCACCAGGTCGCCCACGTCGGCGGGTTGCGACATCATCAGCAGCAGCTGGATGTGCCGCCCGGCGAGTTCGGCGTGGACTCCACGCAGGACGCCCGCGAAGAACGGGTCGGACAGGACGCGGCCGGTGGGTTCGGAGACGACCAGGGCGATGGCGTTGGCGCGGTTGCCGGCCAACGCGCGGGCGGCCTGGTTGGGTGAGTAGCCGAGCTCCGCGATGGCGGCGTGCACGGCCTCGCGGGCCTTCGCGCTCACGTACTGCTCGTCGTTGATGACGCGCGAAACGGTCGACTTCGACACCCCGGCGACCCGCGCGACCTCTTCGATCCGGGGGCCGGGACGTCGCTTCGCCGTCTCGGTCATGCGGTCATCTTAGGCTGCCTGGCCGGACCATGATCTGTTCAGGGCCATGTGTGTTCTCCCTCCTCGCGGCGGGGCCGCGCCGAGTGTGCAAGATCGTGTGCACAAATCGCGCACAGCGCGTCCCGGTTCTGGCACCATGCGTCCCCGAGGAGGGTCAGTGCGGTATCGGCTTCTTGGGCCGCTGCAGATCTGGCGTGGGGGCGTGGAACTGCGGCTGGGCGGGCCCCGGCAAAGGGCTCTGCTGGCGGCGTTGGCACTGCACGCCAACGAGACGGTCAGCTTTGAACACCTGAGCGAAGCGGTGTGGGAATCTCCACCCGCCGCTCCTGAATCCAACATCCGGACGTACGTCGCGGCCTTGCGCAAGCTCGTGCTGGACGACCTCGTCACCGTTCCGGGCGGCTACCGGCTCAAGGTGCCGGACGCCGAAGTGGACGTCGAGGTCTTCCAACGCGAGTGCGCGGCCGGGGACGAAGCGCTCAAACAGGGCGAACACGCCCAGGCGGTCACTCACTACGGCGAGGCGCTGGCACTGTGGCGCGGGCCCGCGCTCGACGGGCTCACCGTCGGGCCGAGGCTCGAAGCCGAACTCACGCTGCTGCAGGAGCGCCGGCTCACCGTCGCCGAGCAGCACGCGCGGCTCGCGATCGAACTGGGCCAGGGCGAACGGCTGATCGCCGAGCTGCGCCGGCTCACCAAGCAGTTCCCGCTGCGCGAGCAGCTGTGGTTGCAGCTCATGCACGCGCTGCACCGCGCGAACCGGCCGGCCGAGGCGCTGCGGGCGTTCGAGGACGTCCGGGTGCTGCTCGCCGACCAGCTCGGCACCGATCCCGGCAGCGAGCTGCGCGAACTGCACGCGAAGCTGCTCAGGGGCGACGAACCGAGGCCCGCGCTCAACACGCTGCCCCGCGACGTCGCCGACTTCACCGGCCGCACCGCCGAGATCGAACGGCTGACCAGGGCCGTCACCGGCAAGGCCGCGGTCGTGATCTCCGCGATCGACGGCATGCCGGGCGTCGGGAAGACCACCCTGGCCGTCCACTTAGCACACCGGCTGGAATACCCGGACGGTCAGCTGTTCGTGGACCTGCACGCACACACGGCAGGTCGTGCGCCCGTGGAACCGACAGACGCGCTCGACGTGCTGTTGCGCGCGCTCGGCCTGGAGGAGATCCCGGTCGGCCTGGACGAACGCGCCGCCATGTGGCGAGGTGAGCTGTCCAGACGTCGGTTGCTCGTCGTGCTCGACAACGCGGTGAGCGCAGACCAGGTGCGTCCGCTGCTGCCGGGCGTCCCGGGCTCGCTGGTGCTCGTCACGTCCCGTGCGCGCCTCACGGAACTGGAAGGCACGTCAACGCTCACGCTCGACGTGCTGTCCGAAGAAGAAGCACTGCAACTCTTCGCCACGATCGTGGGCGACGAACGCGGCACCGACGACGCGGCCCGCCAGGTCGTGGAACTCTGCGGACGCCTGCCGCTCGCCGTCCGGCTGGCCGCCGGGCGTCTGCGCAGCCGTCCCACGTGGACGACCGCCCACCTCGCGACGCGGCTGCGCGAGGGACGATTATCCGAACTGGACGCGGTCTTCGCGTTGTCGTTCGGCCAGCTCCCCGCGGCGCACCAGCGGTTGTTCTGCCTGCTGGGCCTGCACCACGGCACGGACCTCGACGTCCACCAGGCCGCGGCGCTCGGCGACCTCGGCGTGCTGGAGTGCGACGGCATGCTCGAGGACCTCGTCGACGTGCACCTGCTCGAAGCCACCACGGTCGGCCGCTACCGGATGCACGACCTGCTCCGGCAGTACGCGCAGTCCAAGGTGCACACCACGCGCGAGCCGCTGACCAGGCTGCTCGACCACTTCCTGGACACGGCGAACCAGGCGACCAGGCTGATGTCACCCGCCGCGCGCAAGTACGAGGTCGACATCACCTACCGGCCCGAGGAACGGCTGGTGCTGCGCGACTACGACCACGCCGTCGAGTGGCTGGAGACCGAACGCCAAACGCTCGTCGCCGCCGTAGCGCTCTCATTGGACGGTGACTGGCGTACGCACACGTGGCAGCTCGCGCGCGCGTTGACGTTCTTCTGCATGGTGCGCGGTCACACGCGTGACTGGGCCACGATCAACGAACTCGCGTTGGAAGCGGCGAAGGACGAGCCGGGCGCGCTCGCGATCACCACCAAGAACTACGCGATGGTGTTCTGGCAGACCGCGCAGTACCCGAAGGCGATCCACTACAACGAGCGCGCGATCGAGATGCTCCGCGACCTCGGCGACCTGCAGGGCGTCGCGGGCACGCTGAACAACCTGTCGCTGGTCTACCGCACCCTGCAACGCCACACCGAGGCCGCCGAACTGCTGGAACAGGCCATCACGGTGGCGCGGCAGCTCGGCGACCGGCACCTCGAGTCGCAGGCGATGAGCAACGTCAGCAACATCTACAGCGCGCTCGGCCGCTACGACGAGGCGTTGCAGGCGTGCACGTCGGCGCTCGCGCTCATGCGCGAGATGGGCAGTCGCCGCGACGAGGCCGACACCCAGAGCGCCCTGGGCATGATCCTGCACGCGATGGGACGGCACGGCGAGGCGTTGGAGGCGCTGGAGTCCGCGCTCAGCGCCGTGCGCGCGATCGGCGACGTCACGACGGAGACGGTGGTGCTCAACTACCTCGGCGAGGTGCTGACCGCCGCCGGACGCCCCGAGGAGGCCGTGACCCGGCTGCACGAGGCGCTCGAACTCGCCGAACGGATCGACGACCGGCGCGAGGCCGCGAACGCGCACAAACACCTCGCGCGGGCCGTCACCGATCCGGTGAAAGCCCAGGAGCACCAGCGGGAAGCCGACGAGAGGTTCGCCGCGCTAGCGGTGTGACCCGGCACGTCGGCGAGACGTTCCGAGCCACACCGCTAGGCACCGGCTGAGCGCGGCCCCGGCCGTCCGCCGGGCAGCACGGCCCCGCGCGGCAATCCGTCCCGCAGCAACGGCAGCAGCCGCGGGTGCTTGCTCATGAGCACCGCGGCCGTGCCGTTGCGCTGCTGGACCCGGCGGCAGAAGTGCGGCGCCAGCGGCACCCCGAGGTACGCCTCGGCGCGCGGCCCGTAGACGACGGACGTGCCGAGTCCGCACCACGCCGCCGCGACGGCCTGACCGGCGGCCCAGATGAACCCCTCGACGTACACGCCGCCGTCGTGCCGGCCCGCCTCGCTGAAGGCGTCGCTGAACGTCACCTGCGGCTGCACGCGCGTTCGGTCGCCGGCGGTCCACCACGAACCGGCGTCGAGCACCAGCCCCTCCACGCTCGCGTGCGCCCACTCCGAGTCGTCCACGAGCGTGCGGAACGGCGCTTCCAGCTCCGTCAACGCCGAAACGAGCTCGTCCACCCGTCCATGGTGCGACGGCCGCGCCGATCCCGCCGTCCGAAGTGGACTCTCAGGCGGAGGCCTGGGCGATCGTGATCTGGACGGTCACCGTGACGCTGCCCGCCACCGCCGTGATGACGCCGTCGCCCGCCCGGTTGCCCGCCTGCAGCCGCGCCCGGAACGTGATCGACTGGCCGGCCGCGAGCGACTGCCCGCCCTCGCAGGTGACGCTGCCCTTGCCCGCCGGGCAGCCGACCACGCCGACGGACGTCTTGCCCGGCCCGACCGTCTTGATCTTGTCCGGCATGCTCAGCGTCAACGCCGGCACGGTCGCGGTGCCCGGTCCGTTGTTGGTGATGACGATGTTCATCTCGTTCGCCGGGCCGTCGGTGGTCATCGGGATGGTGCCGGGGCCGGACCCCGACAGCACCGGTGACTGCACCAGCGGGCCTTGAGACGTCGTCGTCGCGGGCCCGTTGCCCTCGCTCGTGTTCACGCCCGGTGCGGCGGACCCGGCGGACGTGCCCGTCGGCGGCGCGCCCGAACTCCGCGACGCGGCGGGCTGCCCCGGCTGACCGGTCTGCTGGACGCCTTCGGAGGCGCTCGCGTCGGCGGCGACCGGCGCGGCGCCCTGGACGGTGGTGCTCCCGCCGCCGGGCACGCTGTCCGAACTCACCACGCCGGACGCGGCGACCACGACGACCGCCGCGGCCGAGGCGGCGACGCCCAGCCACGACGTGAGGCTGATGCCCACGGCCGCGCCCTTGCCCGCGGTCGCGGCGGCGGCGAGGTAGCCCGCGGTGCCGGTGCCGAGCACGATCGGCGCGACCAGGCCGCGCAACGCGCCGTTGACGTCGGACAGTTCGCTGGCGAGCTTGCGGCACTCCGGGCAGGTGTCCATGTGCTCGTCGATCGAGATGGCGTCGCGACCCTTGATGCCACCGCGGGTCCACGCGCCGAGCTTCGTCACCGTGGCCCGGCACTTCTCCGCCGGTTCCTGGTTGACGTGCGCCTGCAGGAACGCCTTGCGCAGCCCCTCGCGCGCACGGAACGCCATCGCGGAAACGCCGTTCGCGGTCAGCCCGAGCAACGGCGCGATCTCGCCGGGCGACTGACCCTCGATCGCCGTGTGCCACAGGACCGTCTGCCACCGCTCCGGCAGCGTCGCGAACGCCGTCGCCGCCAGCGTCTGGTCGAGGTCCTCGACGGTCACGTCGCGGAACGGCACGCTGGTCGCCTTGGTGGCGCCGGGCACCTCCTCGACGTCACCGGCCAGTTCGAGGCGCTTCTCCTTGCGGGTGCGGTCGTACGCCGCGTGCCGCACCGCCGTCAGCAGGTACGGCCGGAACGACGTCCCGGGCCCGCCACCCGCGCGCAACGCGGCGAGGACCTTCGCGAACGCCTCCGCGACGAGGTCGTCGGCGTCCGAGGACGACGAGGACAGCTGCATCGCCAGGATGGACGCCGAGCGCACGTGCCGTTCGTAGAGCTTTCCGTACTCCTCGACCTTGCCGTCTCTCACGGCGTCGATCAGGTCGGCATCCGACGGCGGTCGTCCACGCTGCCCGATCAAAGAGAGTCCTCTTAACGTGATGCCCTGTGGTGATACGCGGACCCTATCGAGATGTCTCAACCCGAACAATCCACGCATCCGGGCCCGATGCAATAAAAGACGTGCGCCAGAGCGGCAAATGCAGGCGAACACAGGCCGGATGGCCCTGGTGGTTGCATGCTCAACCAGCTGTGTCGGATCGGCGTACTCGCCTGGTCACCACGAATGCGGAACGTCACCTTCGTTCGCGGAACTAATCGATGCCGAGGTCATATTTTGATAACGCCGCAAAAGGAGCAGGTAGCGTTAGGGCAAAAGCACGAGTGGTCGTTCCGTAATGTGAACGCCGTAACCGTGACCACGACCTGAGTAGCCGTACTCATGACAGCGGCGCGGTGACCCAGGACTCTCGGAGCATGACTGCTCCCGCACCCTCGCACACGCCGACGACCGCCGCGTTCTACGTGCAGGCGGTCCTCTCGTTCGGGCTCTCGCTGACCGCCGTCGGCATCGGAGTCGTGTTCCTGCCCGTGGACGGCTGGGTCCGCGCGTTCCTCGGCATCGCCATGCTCTACACGGTGACCTCGGCGTTCACCCTGGCCAAGGTGCTGCGCGACCGGCAGGAGGACAGCTACATCACGAGCCGCGTGGACCGCGCCAGACTCGACAAGCTGCTGACCGAGCACGACCCGTACAAGCTCGACGTGGCTTAGTGGTGTCCCTGCCACAGCCGCCACGCCCGCGGGCTCTCCGGTTCGTGGTGGCTGTTGGCCTCCCCGAACCGCAACCGCACGCGCGCGCCGCCGAGCCGTCCGCGTTCGAGGTGGATGGTGCCGCCGGTGGCCTCCGCGGCCGCGCGCGCGATGTCGAGGCCCAGGCCCGTCGACCCGCCTCCGCTGCTGCCGCGGTGCAACGCCGACGACGGGTCGGCGAGGCCCGTGCCGCCGTCCTCGACCACGAGCGTCACCCAGCCCGCGTGCCGCACCACCGAGACGCCGACCGGTGCGGCGGGCGGGGTGTGCCGGAAGACGTTCTCCAGCAACGTGTCCACCACCGCGCCGAGCGCGTCGGGGGACAGCGGCACCCAGCACGGTTCGCCGACGTCGATCTCGCACAGCCTGCCCTGGTCGGCGGCGTGCGCCGACCAGAACGCCATCCTGGCCTCGACGACCGCCGCCACGTCGCACTTGCCGGCGACCTCGACCTGGGTGGGGTGCAGTGACTGGATGATCCGGTCGACGTCGTGGCCGAGAGTGCTGACCGCGCTGCGGATCCGGTCGGCCACCGCGCCCGACCCGACGGCGTCGGCGTCCAGCCGCAGGGCCGCCAGCGGCGTGCGCAGCCGGTGCGAGACGTCCGCGATCATCTCGCGTTCCTTGGCCAGCAGCATCGAGGTGCGCGACGACGCCTCGTCGATCGAGTCCGCGAGCTCTTCGAGTTCGCGCGGCCCGCGCAACCGCACCCGCCGCCCGACCGACGACTTCAGGTCCCGCAACGCGTGCAGCACCGGCGTGAAGGTCCGGTGTCCCAGCCACAGCGCGCCCACGAGCGACACGCCGGCGAGCACGACCACCAGGAACATCAGGAGGAACGGGAACGCGACCGGGGCGGGCACGACCGACACCACGGCTCCGTCGACGGAACTCACCGGCTCGCCGCCGCCCGCGCCGAGCCGGGTGCCGTCCGCCAGCACCACGGACAACCGGCCCTCGGCACCGGCGGTGGTCCGCGCGATCGTGCCCCGCACCGCGTCGGCGTCGGACGACACCGCCAGCACCCCGGCCACCACGGCCGCGTCGCGCCGGTCAGCCTCGGCAGCGTTGTACGAGGCGTGCGAATGGGCCAGCAACCCCGTGGTGAGCACGAAAACAACGGCCACCAGTCCCGCGCCGAGCAGCAGCGCGCGGGTGATGACAGCCCTCATTCCGGTGCCGCCAGCTTGAACCCGACACCCCGGACCGTGTGCAGATAACGGGGATGCGCCGCCGTCTCGCCGAGCTTGCGCCGCAACCACGACGCGTGCACGTCGATCGTCTTGTCGTCACCCGCGTACCCGTTGCCCCACACGGCCTGGATCAGTTCGCGGCGCGAGACCACACGCGCCGGCCGTTGCGCGAGGTAGGCGAGCAGGTCGAACTCCCGCCTGCTCAGCGCGAGCACGCCGTCGTTGAGCGTGGCCGTCCGCTGGGCGAGGTCGATGCGCAGGTCACCCAGTTCCACGATCTCCGACACCGTCGCGGCGCCGTTGGTGCGGCGCAGCAGGGCGTTCATCCGCGCGGCCAGGTGCTCGGCCGAGAACGGCTTGACGATGTAGTCGTCCGCGCCCGCGTTCAGCGTGCTGACGACCGACGTCTCGGCACCCCGTGCGGTGGCCACGATGACCGGCACGTTGCTGACCCCGCGCAGCATCCGCAGCGCCGCGACACCGTCGAGGTCGGGCAGACCGAGATCGAGGATCACCAGGTCGAGGTCGGAGGTGCCGGCCTCCCGCAACGCGGCGACAGCGGTGCTGACGGCCAGCACGGCGTGCCCGAGGTCGGTCAGCGCGTGCACGAGCGCTGCTTGGACCACCGGGTCGTCCTCGACCACGAGCACCTTCGACATAGCACGCAGGGTAAGCAGCGAACGCTTCGTTTGGGAGGCTTGTCGCGATCGTGTTTCGTCCTCGAATCCTCCTCGGGACGAGCGGGCCTAAGGTCTGCGGACACACCGGACCAGGGAGTTGGCGTGGCAGAAGTCGTTCTGACGGGGCTGGGCAAGGCCTACGGCGACGGCACCAGGGCGGTCACCGACCTCGACCTGGAGATCCGCGACGGGGAGTTCCTGGTGCTCGTGGGCCCGTCCGGCTGCGGCAAGACGACGGCGCTGCGGATGATCGCGGGGCTGGAGCAGATCACCGAGGGCACGATCCACATCGGCGACCAGGTCGTCAACGACGTGCCGTCACGTGACCGCGACGTGGCGATGGTGTTCCAGTCGTACGCGCTCTACCCGCACCTCGACGTCTACGACAACATCGCGTTCGGCCTCACGCTGCGCAAGCTCCCGAAGTCCGAGATCGACCACCGCGTGCGCGAGGTCGCGGGCGTGCTCGAACTGACCGAGCACCTGGACCGCAAACCGCGCAACCTCTCCGGTGGGCAACGGCAGCGCGTCGCGATGGGCCGGGCGATCGTGCGCGCGCCCCGGGTGTTCCTGATGGACGAACCGCTGTCCAACCTGGACGCCAAGCTGCGCGTGCAGATGCGCGCCCAGATCGCCCGCATCCAACGGGAGATCGGCGTGACCACGGTCTACGTCACGCACGACCAGACCGAGGCCATGACGCTGGGCGATCGGGTGGCCGTGATGCGGCGCGGTGTGCTGCAACAGGTCGGGCCGCCCCAGGAGCTCTACGACCGGCCGGTCAACCTGTTCGTCGCCGGGTTCATCGGCTCGCCCGGCATGAACCTGGTGTCCGCGAAGCTGACCGAGGACGCCGACGGCCGGTGCTGGGTCTCGCTCGACTCGGACGCGTTGCTGCTGCCGGAGTCCGTGCTGCGGCAACGTCCCCGGTTGAAGCAGTACGTCGGCCGCGACGTCGTGGTCGGCATCCGGCCGGAGGACATGGAGGACACGGCCCTCGCCGACGCGCGGGAGGGCGAGATCCTGCATTCGGTCGCGGACCTGGTCGAGGCGATGGGCTCCGACGTGCTCGTGCACTTCCCGGTCGACGTCCCGCCGGTCGTCACCGACGACACCCAGGAGCTGGCACGGGACGCCGGCACCGGCGACCTGACGTCCGGCGGCAGGGGAACCGTGCTGGTCGGCCGGTTCAGCCCGCGCACCCGCATCTACGAAGGACAACCCGTCGCCGCCTGGGTGGACACGTCCCGGCTGCACTTCTTCGACCTGGCCACCGGGTCCTCCATCTGGAAGTAGGGCTTCGATGAGGAAGCTGTGGATCGCGTTGCTCGCCCTGGCCGCCGCCGCGTGCTCCGGGGGTGCGACGGCGACCGGGGGCGACATCTCGGGTCAGACCGTCGAGGTCTTCGGGCCGTGGACCGGGGACGAGCAGAAGAACTTCGAGCAGGTCCTCCAGGCGTTCGCCGACCGGACTGGCGCCGAGGTGAGGTACACACCCGCCGGTGACGAACTGCCGACCCTGGTGCAGACCAGGATTTCCGGGGGCACACCACCCAACATCGCCCTGGTCGCCCAGCCCGGCCTGGTCGCCCAGTTCGCGAAGGCCGGGTCCCTCAAGCCGCTGGGCGCGGACGTCGAGAAGGCCATCACCGAGCACAACGCCGGGGTGTGGAAGCGACTCGGCAGCGTCGACGGCACGCTCTACGGCGTCACCTTCAAGGCCGCCAACAAGTCCGCGTTCTGGTACAGCGAGAAGGCCTTCCGGCAGGTCGGCGCCACGCCGCCCGCCACGTGGGACGACCTGATCGCGGTGAGCAAGGCGATCGCCGAGACCGGACTCGCGCCGGTGTCGATCGGTGGCGCGGACGGCTGGACGCTCACCGACTGGTTCGAGAACGTCTACCTGCGCACCGCGGGGCCGGACAACTACGACAAGCTCGCGAAGCACGAGATCCCGTGGACCGACCCGACCGTGCGGAAGGCGTTGGAGGAACTGGCGAAGCTCTGGGGTGACCCGACGCTGATCGCTCCGAGCGCGTTGCAGACCGAGTTCACCAAGTCCGTCATCAACGTCTTCGGCGAGCCTTCGAGCGCCGCGATGGTGTTCGAGGCGGACTTCGTCGCGAGCGTGATCACCACCAACACCCGGGCCGAGGTGGGCGAGGACGCCAGGTTCTTCCCGTTCCCGTCGGTCGCGGGCAGTGAGGACGCCGTGGTCGCCGGTGGTGACATGGCCGTGCAGTTCAAGGACGACAGGGCGACGACCGAGCTGATGAAGTTCCTGGCCTCGCCCGAGTCCGGCGAGATCTGGGCCGAGCTCGGTGGGTTCCTCTCGCCCAACAGGAACATCCCGGAAACCTCCTACCCCGACGAGGTCACGCAGGACATCGCGCGCCGGATCGTCGACGCGGGCGACAACGTCCGGTTCGACATGTCCGACCTGGCCCCGGCCGCGTTCGGCGGCACGAAGGGCGCGGGGGAGTGGAAGGACCTCCAGGACTTCCTCGCCGATCCGAAGAACGTCGACGGCATCATGCAACGCCTGGAAGCCAACGCGGCCAAGGCGTACGGCAAATGATGACCGGGAAGCGGAGTTTCCGCGCGAATGTGGACGCCGCGCCGGGGCGCTCGCCCCGGCAGGCGATCCCGTTCCTGCTCCCCGCGCTGGTGGTGCTCGCGGCGCTGGTGCTGTACCCGCTGGTGTTCTCGGTGATCCGCAGCTTCTTCGACGCCAGTGGGGACGAGTTCGTCGGCGTGCGCAACTACGTCGACACGTTCACCGACACCCGGACGCTGACGGCGTTCCGCAACAACGTGATCTGGGTGGTGGTCGCCCCGGCTGCCGTCACCGGGCTCGGCCTGGTCCTCGCCGTGCTGACCGAACGGATCAGGTGGGCGACGGCGTTCCGGCTCGTGCTGTTCATGCCGATGGCGATCTCGCTGTTCGCCTCCGGGGTCATCTTCCGGTTGGTGTACGCGGAGAATCCGGAGGAGGGCGTCGTGAACGCGGCCGTCGTCGGCGTGCACGACGTCTTCAGCCCGGCCTCGCAGTACCCCGGCGCGCGGCCGCGAGATGGTTACGCCGCAACCGAAGCCGGGTACGCGTCGATCCGGCCGGCCGAGGCGGGCGACACGATCTCCGTGCCGCTCATCGGGTATCCACCACAGGACGTGCCTGCGCAGGCGTTGCCGGCGTCGCCGCCGACCGCCGGTGAGGGGGAACTACGCGGCCTGCTGTGGCTCGACGTGTCGCTCGGCGGCAGGGCGGGCACCGTCGACCCGACCGAACGCGGACTGCCCGGCATCACCGTGGAGGCCGTGCGGGACGGGACGGTCGTGGGCCGTACGACGACCGGCGACGACGGCCGGTTCACGTTTCCCGACCTGGGCGCGGGAGAGGTGACAGTGCGGCTGGCGGAGGAGAACTTCGCGCTGCCGTTCCGCGGGCTGACCTGGCTCGGGTCGACGCTGATCACCCCGGTGATCATCTCGTCCTGGATCTGGATCATGACGGGCTTCGCGATCACGTTCATCGCGGCGGGGCTCTCGGCGATCCCGAGGGACGCGCTGGAGGCCGCGCGGGTCGACGGCGCGACCGAGTGGCAGGTGTTCCGGCGGGTGACGATCCCGTTGCTGTCGCCGGTGCTGCTGGTGGTGTTCGTGACGCTGGTGATCAACGTGTTGAAGATCTTCGAGCTGGTGTTCGTCATCGCGCCGGGGTCGGTGCAGGGCGAGGCGAACGTGCTGGCGTTGCAGATGTGGCAGGTGTCGTTCGGCACCGGCGGCGACCAGGGGGCGGGCAGTGCACTCGCGGTGATCCTGTTCCTGCTGGTGGCCCCGGCGATGCTGTTCAACATCCGCCGATTCCGACGGGAGCGGTCGTGACTGCTGTGGCCGACGAGGTCCGCATCGACGTGCCGGTGTCCGGCACTCCGCGCAGAGGTGTGCTGACTCGGCTCGTTTCGCGGCTGGGCAACGGGTGCGTGCAGGTCGTGCTGGCGCTGGTGGCGGTGTTCTGGCTGGTGCCGGTGGTCGGGCTGCTGCTCGCGTCGCTGCGGGACGAGTCGGCGAACACCGCGAGCGGCTGGTGGACCGTGCTGACCAAGCCGGCCGAGCTGACGCTGGCGAACTACGCCGACCTCGTCGCGGACAAGACGGTGTGGCAGTCGTTCCTCAACACCTTCTACATCGCCGTGCCCGCGACGGTGCTGGTCGTGGTGATGGCGTCGCTGGCGTCGTACGCGCTGGCGTGGATCGAGTTCCCGGGCCGCGAGGCGGTGACGGTCGTCGTGGTCGGGTTGCTGGTGATGCCGATCCAGGTCGCGCTGATCCCGGTGGCGAAGCTGTTCGGGGCGGTCGGGCTGTTCGGCACGATCGCGGGCGTGGTGCTGTTCCACGTCGCGTTCGGCCTGCCGTTCGCCATCTTCCTGCTGCGCAACTTCTTCACCGGCATCCCGCGCGACCTGATCGAGGCCGCGCGGATGGACGGCGCGACGGAGTGGGTGATCTTCCAGCGGGTCGTCCTGCCGGTGGCCAAGCCGGCGATCGCCTCGCTGACGATCTTCCAGTTCCTCTGGGTGTGGAACGACCTGCTGGTGGCGCTGGTGTTCGCGGACCAGGACTCGGCGCCGATCACGGTGGCGCTGCGGGCTCAGCTGCGGCAGTTCGGCACCAACATCGACATGTTGTCGACGGGCGCGTTCCTGTCGATGATCGTGCCGCTGGCGGTGTTCCTGGTGTTCCAGAAGTACTTCGTGCAGGGCGTGCTGGCCGGGTCTACGAAGTAGCGAGCGCGTCGAGGTCGCGGGTGGCGTAGCGCAGGTGCTCCCACTCCTCTTCCAGGATGGTGTGCAGGCAGGACAGGGTGGTCTCCTGGTAGTCCGGGGCCCACGGGTTGGCGCGGGGGACGGCCAGGTCGGCCTCGGTGACGGTGGCGAGGAAGTCGCGCACCATCGCCGCCCGGTCCGCCCTGGCCTCCAGCACCTCGGCGTAGGGCGGGGTGCCGGGGGAGAAGAGAGACATGTCGTGGCCTTCGGACTCGTACCCGGTGTGCGGCATCCCGAGCGGGTGGTACGGCTGCTCGGCCCCCAGCACCGCGCGGCCGAGCCAGGTGTCGGTGGCCATGACCAGGTGGCGGACCGTCTGGGCGAACGACCACTCGCCGTCCACCGAGACGTCCGCGGTGCCCGGCGGCATCGTCTCGACGCGGGCGAGCGCTGCCGCCCAGGCGGTCTCCAGGCTCGCCCACGCCGCGCGCAGGCCCTCCGGGTCCCGCGCGTAGCGGTCGGCCCTGCCGGGGAAGCGGCGGTTGAGCTCGGCCTCCACGAACGGCACGACGTCGACGCCGTTGACGAGCAGCGTGCTCTTGCCGTCGAGCAGCCACGGCGCGTCGATGTCCGTGCCGCCGACGTCGACCGCTCGCATGACCACGCCGGTGAAGTCCGCGGCGGTGAACCGGGCACCGTCCAGGTTCACGCCGGTGAAGGTCGCGCCGCGCAGGTCGTCGGCGCGGGTGAAGCTCCTCATGGGGACGGTTCCTCTCAATCCGGGACGCTGCCCGACAGTCTTCACCGGTCCCGGTGATCGGCGACGCCACGGCGCACGTCCGGCTCGTCCGCACAGCCTGGCAGGGGCGGCCCGGTACCGGTCCCGAACCGCCGAAGTGGACTGTCCGCACTGGACTTTCGTTCGGTCCTGAACGGACTCGGTTGCTCCGAACAGGCCTGTCATAGGCCCCGTCATCGCGACGTAGGGTGACGTGATCACGCGGTCTTCCTGCGGTTTTCGGCGGGGCATCAACGAGATCGCAACCGCGTGTGACGAGGCGCGCACGAGGAGAAGCATTCGGATGAACATCGAAACGGCGCTCAAAGAGGCGATGACCATCACGGGAGCGGTGGGTGTCGCGCTCGTGGACTACGACAGCGGCATGTCGCTCGGCTCGCTCGGCGGTGGTGACTGGCTGAACCTGGAGGTGGCCGCGGCCGGCAACACCGAGGTCGTCCGGTCCAAGCAGCGGGTGATCTCGGCGCTCGACCTGAACGACGAGATCGAGGACATCCTCATCACCCTGCACCGCCAGTACCACCTGATCCGCCTGCTCACCGGGGGCAAGCGCGGCAACTCGCTGTTCCTCTACCTCGTGCTGGACCGCGATCGGGCGAACCTCGCACTGGCCAGGCACAGCCTGAAGGCCATCGAAGCCGACCTGATTGTGTGACCGGGATGTCCACCCAGGCGCCGCAGAACTCTGGCGCGCTGCCCCTGCGCAGGCGCGGTGCGGCGAAACCCGCACCGCCGGTCGCCCGGCAGGGAGCAGACCACAACGCCAGGAGGATGACCGAGGCGCTGAAGACGATCCAGGACGACATCGACTCCGTCTCGATCAACGGGGTGCTGGTCGCGACGCGGGACGGCCTGGTGCTGTGCGGGATCACGCGCGACATCGAGGACGACGGCGTCGCCGCGATGGCCGCCGCGGCCGCCGGTCTCGCCTCGCAGTTCACCTCGCAGGCGAGGGTCGGCAGTCCCAAGGCCGTGTTCTTCGAGGGGGAGTCCGGCCAGGTCGGCGTCTTCGGCGTCGACGAGGACACGTTGCTGGTCGTGCTCGGCGAACGGGACACCACGATGGGCATGTTCAACGTCCGCGCCAAGCAGGCCCTCTCCCTGCTGCAGGAGGCGCTCACGACGTCGTGAGGCAGCGGGCCGGTCGCTCGTCGGCGACCGGCCCGCTCCGTCACGCTCCGTCCAGATCGGACAGGTCCAGCACGAAGCGGTAGCGCACGTCGTTGCGCGCCAGTCGTTCCAGCGCGGTGCCGACCTCGCGGGACGGCAGGACCTCGACGTCCGCCGTGATGCCGTGCTCGCCGCAGAACTCCAGCATGGCGGCGGTCCGGGCCCGCCCGCCGCTGCCGGACGAACTGAGCTTCTTCCTGCCCAGCAACAGGTCCATCACGTCCACGGTGACCGTGCCGAGGTCGCCGACGTGGCTGAGCGTGCCGTCCACGGCCACGACCCCGAGGTACGGCTTGAGGTCGTGCGGTACGGCGATGGTGTCGATCAGCACGTCGAACCGGTGTGCCGCGGCGGCCAGTTGCTGCTCGTCCGTCGTCACCAGCAGGCCGACGGCACCGAGCTTCCGCGCGTCCGCCTCCTTGTCCGGCGTGCGGCTGAGCACCGTCACCTCGGCGCCGAGCGCGACGGCGAACTTGACCGCCAGGTGCCCGAGCCCGCCCAGGCCCGCCACCGCGACACGGGTGCCGGGGCCGACGTTCAACGCGCGCAACGGTTCCCATACCGTGATGCCCGCGCACAGCAACGGCGCGGCAGCCGCCGGGTCCAGTCCGGTGGGCAGCGGATAGGCGAAGTCCTCGCGCACCACGTACTCGCGGGAGTAACCGCCGAGGGTGGTCGTGCCGTCGTGCCGGTCGGTGCCGCCGTAGGTGAGGGTGGGGAACTCGGCGCAGTAGTTCTCCTGATCTCCCAGGCACATCACGCACTTGCCGCAGGAGTCGACGATGTTGCCGACCGCCACGGGGTCTCCGGCGGCGAACCGCGTCACGGCGGATCCGACCTCCGTGACGACGCCGGTGAACTCGTGGCCGGGGACGAGCGGGCCGCCGTCGTGCGCGTTGAGCGCGTGCAGGTCGGTGTGGCAGACGCCGCAGAAGTCCACCTGTACCGCGACGTCGTCCGGGCGCAGCTCGCGGCGTTCGATCGGGGTCGGGCGCAGGCCGTCACGGGTGGCCTGCCAGCCGGTGGTGGTGCGCATCGCTCTCCCAAACAGAACAGTCGGTTTGTTTTGCTCGACGGTACCCCGATCGGGCGGCAAAGCAAACCGACTGTTCTGTTGCTAGGGTCGCGCGCATGGCCGAGAAGCCCCTGACCGCGCGCGGAGCCGCGACGTGGGACCGCATCATCGAGGCGGCGACCGACGAGTTCGCTCGCCACGGCATCGCGGGCGCCCGCATCGAACGCGTCGTGGAGACGGCCCGCACCAACAAGGCACAGCTCTACGCGTACTTCGGCAGCAAGGAAGGCCTGTTCGACGAGATCTTCTTCGCGTCGCTGGAACGGATCATGACGGTCGTGCCGATCGACGCGACCGACCTCGCGGACTGGGCGGTCCGGCTCTACGACGAGTACCTGCGCCGCCCCGACCTCATCCGGCTCGCCACCTGGACCCGGCTGGAACGCCGTCCCGCGGGCCACCTCGTCGCCGACGCCGACCGGGTGGACGCGACCAAGTTGGGCGCCATCGCCGACGCGCAGGCCGCCGGTCTGGTCCGCGCCGGCGATCCATTCGATTTGATGGCAATGGTAATCGCGATGTCGATGGCGTGGTCACCGGTCAGCAACGTCTACTCGGCGACCGCCGCCGAGCCCGACGAGGTGCATGACCAGCGGCGGGCGTTGTTGCGTGAGAGCGTGCACAGGGTGATCGCTCCCTGAGCGGACCTCCTGTTGAGACAGTCCGGGAGCAGGCTCGGGAATCCCGGTAACAATTTGATTGAGCCGATGAACCTCCACGTACGTACTCCCGGTCATGCGCCGCTTGAACGAGGAGTCCGTATGACGCACCGCGTGACGGACAGACGGAAGTTTCGCCTGATCGCATCGTTGTCCGCGGTGGCCGTGGTCGCTGCGGGCACCGCGACGTACGCTTTCGCCGCGAAGAACGGCGAGCCTGCGCCGCTCAGCGCGTTCGTGCCCATCGAGAAGGTGGCTCAGAACGTCGTCGAGCCCAAGGTCGGCAAGAACGGCGCCAGTGGCGTGTTCAGAGTCGACTGCGGCACCAACGAAGAAGGCAAGTTCAGCGCCGACAACCCGGTCGCCCAGCCAGGTCTGAAGCACGGTGCCCAGCACGTGCACGACTTCGTGGGCAACCAGGGGATCAGCGCGGAGTCGACCGACGAGAGCCTGCTCGACTCGGAGACGAGCTGCCGCAACGGCGACAAGTCGTCGTACTTCTGGCCTGTCGTGCGCATCAACCCCGCTGCCAACCCGCAGAACGTCGGCTCGAACCCGGACAAGATCAAGGACATGGGCCCGGGCGAGGTCGCCTGCCCCGGCGTCGCGAGTCGTCTGCCCGCCGTGCCGCAGCGCCTGCGCGACCAGATGATCCGCAGCCTCCAGCAGCTCGCCCAGCAGCTCCGTGAGGCCAACGACCGCGTGGCCAAGGCCCAGAACCCGGCCGACCCGAACTTCGTCAACAACACCGTCCTGGGTCCGTTGCGCGCCAAGCGTGCCGCCACCCTCGACGCCATGGCGAACGCCCTGGCCCGCCAGGGCCGCAAGCCGAACCTGAAGCCGCTGGCCGACTGCGACCTGCGTTGGGGCCACGGCAACCACGGTGGCGGTAGTGGCCACAGTGGACACTCGAAGCCGAAGAAGTTCGCCGGTGAAGGCATCTTCCAGCAGGCCGAGCAGAACAACAACCAGAAGCAGGACGCCAACGCGCAGGACGCCGCGACGCCGACCATCAAGTGCCCGTCGGTCCGTGAGGCGCTGCCCGGTGTGCCGGACCAGGCCCTGGACGAGGTCGACAACAACCTCAACCAGCTCGACAAGCAGATCGCCGAAGCCAACCAGCGCCTGGTGAAGACCAAGGGCCAGGGCGGGGCGAACTTCATCGACAACGCGATCCTCGGGCCGCTGAAGGACAAGCGGGTCGCGACGCTGGACCGGATCGCGATCGCGATCGGCCGCAACGCCGAGAAGCCGCAGGACCTGGGACGCCTCGCCAAGTGCGGCCTCAACGAGGACGAGGGCAACGGCGGCGAGAACAACAACGGCGGCAACGAGAACAACGGCAACGGCAACAACGGGAACGGCAACAACAACGGCGGTAACAACAACGGCGGTAACAACAACGGCGGCAACAACGGTGGCGCGACGACCACCACCGCCCCGCCGGCGAACACCACCACCGCCCCGCCCGCCCCGCCGCTGGCCGCCCCGACCGGCAAGAACAACGAACTGGTCGGCAACGTCGGCAAGATCGTCCGCCCCGCCGAGGTGAAGCTCGAGTACCGCGGCAACGCGACCAGCAAGGTCACGGCCATGCCGCTGTTCCTCAAGATGGTCACGGGTGACGCCAAGCCGACCAGCCGCGGCCCGGGCAACGCCCGCGCCACCTGGACCTGCAGCGGCTTCGAGGACCGTCTGTCGGACAAGTACGTGATCTGCCCGAACGGCAGCAAGGTCATGCGGGTGCACGACTTCGCGGGCTGCTGGGACGGTCAGAACGCCGACAGCGCCAACCACCGCGACCACGTCCGGTTCGCCGACAAGCAGACCGGCGCGTGCCCACAGGGCTTCAAGGCGATCCCGCAGCTGCGGATCAGCATCCTGTACAACATCGCCCGCGACGTCCAGCAGAAGGGCCAGTACCAGCTCGACGCGTTCCCGGAGGAGGAGCACAACCCGTTCTCCGACCACAACGACTTCGCGAACGTCAACTCCGAGCAGACGATGGCCAAGATCGTGAAGTGCGTGAACGACGGCCGCAAGTGCAAGGAATGACCGTCGCCTGACCCATCGCAGGGGGCCTTCCCGGACGTCCGGGAGGGCCCCCTTCACGTTCGGCGGATCACTGGTCGCGCTGGGTCTTCACGGGGCCGGGGAAGAACATGTTGGTGGTGGCCTGGTAGCGCGCGTAGTCGGGGCGCTTGCGCAGGCTGTAGTACTCGGCCGGACGCGCACCGGTGTGCTTGGTGAGCGTGACGTACAACGTCCACGAGACGAGCCCCAGACCCGCCGCCAGCACGACCCACACGGGCAGCACGGTGTCGCTGAACAGGGTCAGCAGCGACGGCACCGCGAGCAGCACCAGGGCGTTCCACTGCATCCACTGGAAGAAGTAGTTCGGGTGCCTGCTGTAGCGCCACAGCCCGGTGTCGCAGGTGCCGCGCGAGCCGCGGGCCGCGAACTGCTGCTTCTGCTTGTCCGCCACCGACTCCAGCACGAACGAGGCGACCCACAGGGTCAGCGCCAGGACGGACCAGAACGACAGCGGCCGTTGCGGATCGCCGGCGACGAGGAACGCGGGGACGGCCAGCACCGTCGCGTTCGCCAGGCCCTGCAACCAGATCTCGTACTGGACCGACAAGGTCTCGTTGCGGAACCCCTGCCGCTCCCAGCGCCGCCGCTGGTACTGGTAGCGCGGCAGTTCCACCTTGGGCGCGCCGGGTTTCCACCAGCCGTGTTTCATCGTCAGCGCCAGGCTCCACAGTCCCATCCGCAGCCCCATGGCGAGGTAGGCGAGCGAGACGCCGACGGTCACCGCGGTGAGGTCGTCCGCCGTGAGCAGGGTGACCACGCCGATGCCGACCAGGCCCCACGGCCACGCCACGTCGACGTACGACACGTGCCGGGTGAGGTACCCCGGGATCGCGGCGGCCAGGGTGAACAGCACGACCTGGACGAGCAGGTTCCAGCCGGCGGATCCGTTGGTGGCCGGGGCCAGCAGCAACGCGACACCGACCAACGCGAACGGCAGCATGCTCGAAAGCCGGGGCATGCGGTCCTCCTCAGCGCAGGGGTGAGACATTGTGAAGTAATGTCTCAGGTGAGACAATTTATACATGGTGTCTCACGCGGTGGCCAACGTGGACCTGACCACCGAGCCCGAGGTGGATCCGGTCGTCGCGCACGCGCTGCGGCAGTTCCTCCAGCAGAGCCGCATCGACATGGGTGAGCTCGCGGTCGCGGCCGGCATCGGCCGGGCGACGCTCTACCGGCGGTTCGGTGACCGCGACCGGGTGCTCGGCGAGGTGCTCTGGGCGATCACGCACCGGGCGTGGGCACGGCTGTGGCGCGCCAGTGCGGAGCGCGGCATGGCGCGGGTGATCTCGGTGCTGGACCGGGCGATGCGCGACACGGTCGCGTCGTCGGCGTTGCGCGTGCTGCTCGAACGCGACCCCGAGACCGCGTTGCGGGTGCTGACCTCGCAGCAGGGCGTGGTGCAGCACCGCCTCGTGACCGGGCTGGCGGACCTCATCCGCGCCGAACGCGGTGAGGTGGCGGAGATCCCGGTGACCAAGCTGGCGTACGCCGTGGTCCGGCTCGCGGAGTCGTTCTGCTACTCGGACGTCATCACCGGGGCGCCGCCGGACATCGACACCGCCACCGAGATCATCCGCAAACTCCTCGGCTGAACCGTCCTGGCGCGCGGGGAAACGCCGTCAGCGCGTGCGCTGCGACTATGGTCTCTGCCATACTCCAGATTCAGGGAGGTGCGATGGTCGAGCCGGGCAGGCGGGGCACCAAGCAGCGCATGCTGGACAGCGCGGTGCAGCTGCTGCGCGAACGCGGCGCCGCGGGCGTCACGGTCGACGCGGTGCTGGCCCACAGCGGTGCGCCGCGCGGGTCCGTCTACCACCACTTCCCCGGCGGCCGGAACGAGATGGTGCTCGGCGCCGTCCGGCAGGCCGGCGACTACATCAGTGCGATGGTCCGCGAGTCCGCGGCCGAAGGTGACGTTCGGCTGATGCTGGACCGGCTCGGCGCCTTCTGGAAGCGGTCGCTGACCAAGACCGACTACCGGGCGGGATGTCCCGCCGCGGCGATGGCGATGGACAGCCGCGACCTCGTCCCGCAGGCCGGTGACGTGGTGCGGGAGATCTTCGTGCGGTGGCAGGACGGCATCGCCGAGGCGTTGTCCGCCAACGGCTTCACCGCCGACCGCGCTCACCGGCTGGCGACGCTGGTCGTGTCCGCGATCGAGGGCGCGATCATCCTCTGCCGCGCGCAACGCGACCTGGGTCCGCTCGACGACGTGCTCGCCGAGATGAGGCCCCTGCTGGAGCGACGAGACTAGGAGCCCGACCGTGTGGAAACCCAGCGCCTGCATCCTCTGCGAGTGCAACTGCGGGATCGAGATCCTCGTCGGCGAGGACGGCCGGTCGTTCGACAAGATCCGCGGCGACAAGCTCCACCCCGCGTCCGCCGGCTACACCTGCAACAAGGCGCTGCGCCTCGACCTGCACCAGAACGGTGACACCGGGCGGATCACGCGCCCGCTGCGCAAACTCCCCGGCGGTGGGTTCGAGGAGATCGACTGGGACACCGCCATCAGCGAGATCGCGGCCCGCCTCGGCGAGGTCCGCGACACGTTCGGCGGGGAGACGATCTTCTACTACGGCGGCGGAGGTCAGGGCAACCACCTCGGCGGCGCCTACTCGCCCGCCACGCTCGCCGCGTTCGGCGCCAAGTACCGCTCTTCGGCGCTCGCGCAGGAGAAGACCGGCGAGTTCTGGGTCAGCGCGCGCATGCTCGGCAACATGACCCGCGCGGACTTCGAACACTGCGAGGTCGCGCTGTTCGTCGGCAAGAACCCCTACCAGTCGCACGGTTTCCCGCGCGCCCGCTCGGTGCTCAAGGACATCGGCAAGGACCCCGCCCGGTCGTTGGTCGTGATCGACCCGGTGCGGACCGAGACGGCCGAACTCGCCGACTTCCACCTCCAGGTCCGGCCCGGCACGGACCTCTACCTGCTGACCGCGCTGGCCGCCGTGCTGGTGCAGGAGGACCTGGTCGCCGCGGACTGGCTCGCCGAGCACGCGGACGGCCTCGACGCCGTCACCGCCGTGCTGCGGCAGGTGCGCGTCGGCGAGTACTGCGCCGTCGCCGACGTCGAGGAGACGCTGGTGCGGGCGGTCGCCGCGCGGATCGCCGCCGCGGACTCCGTGGCCGTGTTCGAGGACCTCGGCGTCCAGATGAACCGCGACTCCACGCTGGTGAGCTACGTCGAGAAGCTGGTGTGGCTGCTCACCGGCAACTTCGGCAAGCGCGGCGCCCAGTACGTGCCCTCCAGCCTGGTGCCGATCGGCCGCGACCGCGGGCACGCCGGGGACGAGGGCCCGCGCAGTCCCGTCGCGGGAGCGCGGATCATCACCGGGCTCGTGCCGTGCAACGTGATCGCCGAGGAGATCCTCACCGACCACCCGGCGCGCTACCGGGCGATGCTGGTCGAGAGCGCGAACCCCGCGCACTCGCTGGCCGACTCGGCCCGGATGCGCGAGGCCCTCGCCGCGCTGGAACTCGTGGTCGTCATCGACGTCGCGATGACCGAGACCGCGCGCCTGGCCGACTACGTGCTGCCCGCGCCGACCCAGTTCGAGAAGTTCGAGGCCACGTTCTTCAACTTCGACTTCCCGCGCAACGTCTTCCACCTGCGCCACCCGGTCGTGGCCGCACCCGAGGGCGTGCTGCCCGAACCGGAGATCCACGCCCGCCTGGTGGAGGCGTCCGGCGCGCTCACCGAGGCCGACTACGCACCACTGCGCGCGGCGGCGGCGGAGGGACGCGTGCGGTTCGCCCAGGCGTTCCTCGGCCTGCTCGCCGATCCGGCGAAACGGCGGCTCGCGTCCGTGCTGCTGTACCGCACGCTCGGCCCGACGCTGCCGCACGACGCCTCGGCGGCCGCCGTGCTGTGGATGGCCGCGCACGAGTGTGCCCGCAAGAACCCCGCCGGGGTCGAGAAAGCCGGGTACGGCACGGGCCTGGAGGCGGGGGAGCGGCTCTTCGAGGCGATCGTCGACGGTGCTCACGGCGTGCACATCACCGACGACGAGTACGACGCGTCGTGGGCCCGGATCTCCGGCGAACGCGTCCACCTCGACGTGCCGGAACTGCTCGCCGCAGTGGCCGCGCTGGGCGAACGGCCAGTACCGCGCCAGGACCCGGACTGGCCGTTCGTGCTGTCCGCGGGCGAACGCAGGGCCTTCACCGCCAACACGATCATGCGCGACCCGAGCTGGCGGCGCCGTGACCAGCAGGGCCGCCTGCGGATGAGCGTCGCCGACGCGACCCGGCTCGGCGTCACGACGGGCGACCGGGTGCGGCTCACCACCCGCCGCGGCAGCGCGGAGGTGGCGGTGGACACCACGGACACCATGCGCGCCGGTCACATCTCGCTGCCCAACGGCCTCGGGCTGACCGTGAACGAGCGCACCGGCGTCGCCCCCAACGAGCTCACCGCGGCCGAGGACCGCGACGAGTGGGCGGGCACGCCGTGGCACAAGCACGTGCCGGCGCGGCTGGAACGGCTCACGACAGCCTGAACTCGATGGCGGTGGCGAGCCACCTGATGTCCACAGTGGAGTCCGGTGCGCCCTGGCGCCCCTGCACGCGGCTGACGAGCACGCGGTAGCGTTCCGCTCCCGCGTCGATCCCCGCGCGCAGGGACGCCAGCACGGCCGCGAGGTCGGTGTTCCGGAACGTGGTGTCGACGAGCTCCGCGGCGGCCTTGCTGCCCGGTTCGACGCCCTGTTCCCTGGCCTCCGCGACGGTGTTCACGACCTGCCGCGCCCACCAGACGTTCGCGCCCGGCGGGGCTTTCCGGTCTGGCCTTGGTGTGTTGAGTTCCAGGAAGTGGCCCAGCCGGGCGCGGAAGTCCTGGTCCTGCACCAGTTCGGCCAGCTCGACCCAGGCGTCGACCTGGTCCGGCGTGGGGTCTTCCGGCAGGTCCACGCGCAGGGCCTGCACCCGTTCGCGCAGCGCCGGGTCGATGTCGAGGCGGCCGAACACCTCCGTCTTGAACTCGTCGACGATCTGCGCGCGTTCCGCGGCCGAGAGCCGTGCCAGTTTGTTCATCAGTGCTGTCTCCTCCAGGGTCGAGCGGCGTTGAGCCACTGTGGACAGCACGGCCCTGCTCACCTTGAGGGCGCGGATCTGCGCGTCGATCGCGACCACGTGCGCGGCGGCGACGTCGGCGACCGTGTCCTCTCGGTCGAGCACCCGGCGCACGTCGTCGAGCCCGAGGCCCAGTTCGCGCAACGTGCGGATGAGCTCGACGCGGGCCACGCCGGCGGCGTCGTACAGCCGGTAGCCGCCCGCCGAGCGGCCCGCCTCCGCGACGACCCCCTCGTTCGACCAGAACCGCAGGGTGCGCGCGGGCAGGCCCGTGCGGCGGGCGAGTTCGCCGATCGTGAGCAGGTCCGTGCTTTCGTCCATGAACCGATCCTCAACGTTGCAGCCGCTGGAAGGTCAAGCGCGAACTTTTCAGGGAGCCGGCACGCGCTCGAACTCGGGGCAGTCGACCAGCGGTTCGTGGGTGCAGGTCGCCGCGTGGTCGAGACTGGCACGCATCCGCTGCAGGCGCGCGGTGTCCGTCCGCGACGCTCCGGCGCGCTCGAAGGGCCTGCCCGAGGAGTTCGAACTGGCGCCGCTGCCCGGCCACACCGGCGTGGCGGTGCACAACGGCGAGAGGTGGCTCCTGCACTGCGGCGACGCCCAGCACCGCGAAATCGAGGAGAACCCCGAACCGCACCCGGTGCTCGACGTCGTGCAGACCAGGGCTGCCGCCGACCACGACGACCGCGTCGGTTCGCAGTCGGCCCTGAGGAGGCTCGCGCGCGACCACAAGGCCGAGATCACGCTCTTCAGCGCCCACGACCCGCAGGAGTTCGACCGGCTGAAGCGCACAGGCCCGGAGGGGAGTGCGACAGCCTGAGTCAGCCCAGCGCCTGGACCAGGCCGGCGGCCGTCACGCGCACCGCCGGGGTGTCGTAGCGGTCGCACTCGGCCAGGGCGCGCACGCGCAGTTCTCTCGCCTGCGCCGGTTCTCCGGCCGCGTCGGCGAGGTCGGCGAGGCGCGCCATGATCTCGACGCGGTGGTCGGACAGGCGTGCCTCGCCCAACGCCGCCAGGAGTTGCTGGCGCGCCTCGGTGACGCGGCCCGCGTCCATCAGCACCAGGCCGCGGTTGTGCTGCACGCGGGCGGTGCCGGCCGGGTTGGAGTGCTTGCGGAACAACGACTCCGCCTCGTCGAGGAGGTCCAGCGCGGCGGTGACCTCGCCCGCCGCCGCTCTGGTGGTGGCGAGCCGGATCAGCATCATGGACAGCAGTTCGTCGTCGCCCGAGGCCGCGCGGTGCTGGTCGACGGCGCGTTGCTGCACCTCGACCGCCTCGCCGAGGTTGCCCGTCGTGTGCAGCATGAGGCCCAGCAACGACAGCGCGAGGTTCTCGCCGATCGGGTAACGGGCCTGTTCGAACAGGTTCACGGACCTGCGGCCTAGCGTGACGGCCTCGTCCGGCTCGCCGACCCGCCGCCGGATCGCCGAGCCGTAGTACCAGGTCCAGGCCTCGGTGAGGGTGCCCACCGGGATCGCCGCCGCCTGTTCGTGCACGGTCAGGGCTTCCTGGGGCCTGCCGCACAACGCGTAGAGCGCCCAGGAGAGGTAGTTGAGCTGCTCTGCGGCGTCTTGCGGGGCGTGCAGCTGACGGGCCGCGTGGGCACCCGCGGCGAAGACCTCTCGCCACAGTTCGCCGACGCCGTGCATGTCCGAGTACCAGTGCATCGCTTGCGCGAGCGCGAGAACGCGGCTGTGCTCGCCGGCGTCGGCGGCCTCGCGCAGTGCTCCGCGCCAGTTCTCCAGTTCCCGGTCGAGCCACTTCGCGGCGGAGTCCCTGTCGTGCACGGGACCGGCGCGTTCGGCCGGGACGTCGTGGTCGAAGAAGCGGGCCGCCCGGGTGGCCACGTCGAGGATCCAGTGGCGCAGCCGGGTCCTGGCCTCGTGGACGGTGGCCGGGGTGTCGTCGAGCTCCAGGCGTTCGGAGGCGAAGACGTGCAGCAGGTCGTGACGGGTGTAGCGGCCAGGGGTCTCGCCGATGCCCAGCAGGCTCGCGTCGGCCAGTTCCTCCAACGCCTCCTCGGCGTCGTCGACGAGCACGGACGCCAGGGACACGCTCGTGTCCGGGCTCGGGATCAGCGCCAGCCTGCGGAACAACGTCGCGGCGGCGGGGCTGAGCTGGTGGTAGGAGAGTTCGAACGCGGCCCGCACCTGGAGGTCGCCCGCGCGCAGCACGGACAGCCGGCGGCCCTCGTCCTCCAGCTGCCCGGCCAGGTGGCTGATCGTCCACTGTGGTCTGCTGGTCAGCCGGTTGCCCGCGATGAGCAGCGCCAGCGGCATGCCCCCGCACAGTTCCGCGACCCGTTCGGCCGCCTGCGGTTCGGCGTCCAGCCGGTCCGGTCCGGTGACGGCCCGCAGGAGTTCGACGGAGTGGTCGAGCGGCAACAACTCCAGCGGCAGGCGGTGCCGCGCGTCCAGGCCGGTCAGGGTCCGGCGGCTGGTCAGCAGCACCAGCGTGCCGGGGCTGGACGCCAGCAACGGCCGCACCTGCGCCTCGTTCGCGGCGTTGTCGAGGACCAGCAACACCGTGCGGTCGCGCAGCTGTGAGCGGTAGAGCGAGAGCTTGTCCTCCGGGTCGGCCGGGATCTGGCGTTCGTCGACGCCGAACGAGCGCAGCAACCGGTGCGCGGCCTTGCCCGGTGTGAGGGGTTCGGGGTCCGTGCCGCGCAGGTCCAGGAACACGCAGCCGTCGGCGAACCGCGCGCCCAGGCGGTGGCCAGCGTCCACGGCCAGCGCGGTCTTGCCGGAGCCGGGAGCGCCGTGCACGACCGCGATCTGCAGGCGCGACGACGAGGCGGCGTCGGCGGCGAACCCGGTCAGGAGCTTCTTCTCGGCCTCGCGGCCGGTGAGGTCGATCAGCACCGGCGGCAGCGAGCAGGAGGTGGCGGTGAACGGGGTCTCCGGGCGTTCCTGGGCCGCGACCACCCGGCTGGCGCGGGCCAGCGCGGTGAACTCGGCCGCCTCCTCGTCGAGCAGCCCCAGGCCCTGGACGAGGAGTTGCACGGTCCGGAACTGGGGGCTCAGCGTGCGGCCGCGCTCCATGTCGCTGATCGCGCGCGTGCTCAGACCTGTCTGCTCGGCGAGTTCTTCCTGGGTCAGCGGAACACGCGATCGGTAAAAGCGGAGAAAGTCTCCGAACGCCGTCGTGCCCACTGCGCGCCCCCTTCGTTCTTGCGCATTATGCGTTCTGTTAGACGCCCGAGCCCGTCTGTCGTTGCTGGCGAGAGCACTTCTGCCGGTGGTTCTGCCGGTTGTTCAACAAGGTGAACCGGCGTTGTCGTGGATAATTTCGAATGGGTGTCAATCGTGTCGTCGACGCGGAAAACCGTTCTGGTTCCGCGCGGATTCTTCCCCGTTCTCGCTGGTGCGGCCTGGTGTGCGGCACTGGCGTGGCTGCTTTTCACCTGGTCGGGTCACTACCCGATCGACCTCGACGTGTACCGGCTCGGCGGGCTCGCCTGGCTCGAGGGCAGATCGCTCTACACCGGGTTCACCGGGCCGCCGCTCGACCCGCGGCTGCCGTTCACGTACCCGCCCGCGGCGGCGGTGCTGTTCAGCGCGCTGAGCTTCGTGCCGTCGCCGCTGCTGTTCCCGTTGATGGTCGTGTCCGGGTTCGTGGCGCTGACGGTGGTGTGCGTCGCGGTGGCGGGGAAGGTGAACCCGCGTCTCACCTGGACGGCCGGGTTGCTGGTGCCGGTCGGCGCGCTGGCCCTGGACCCCGTGTGGATGACCTACGGCTACGGGCAGATCAACCTGTACCTGCTGGCGCTGGTCGTCCTCGACGTCCTGCTGGTGACGGACCGGCGGTGGCGCGGCGTGCTGATCGGCGTGGCCGCGGCGGTCAAGCTGACGCCCGCGATCTTCGTGCTCTACTTCCTGGCCCGGCGGGACTGGCGGGCGGCCGGGACGTCCGCCGCGACGTTCCTCGGCCTCGCGGTGGCCGGATTCCTCGCCGCCCCAACGGATTCTTCGCAGTACTGGCTGCACTCGCTGCTGAACCCCGACCGGATCGGGGACATGTCGCTCGCGACGAACCAGTCGATCCGCGGTGTGCTGCGCGGGTTCGGTCTCGCGCCGGGGTTCGAGACCCTGCTGTGGGTGGCGTTCGCCGGTCTCGCGGTGCTGACGGCGTGGCTGGTGGCCCGGCGGACGCGTGACGACCTCGTCGCTCTGTTCGTCATCGCGGCCGCCGGGCTGCTGGCCTCACCGGTCTCGTGGCTGCACCACTGGGTGTGGTGCGTGCCGGTGCTGGTGTTCCTGGTGCTGCGGCGCCACTTCTGGCTCGCGGGTGCTGTGTTCCTCGTGTTCGTGACGCGACTGCACGAGTTCGACACCTACGTGTGGCTGACCGCGATCACGGTGGGAGGCCTGGCTTTCAGACAGGAGACACGTCCGTCAGTTCGGCCGACGACCCCTTCAGTTGTTGCCCGTCCGGCCACGACACCATGACGGTGTGGCCGTTCCCGGCGAGCAGCCTTGTGGCCGCGACCGACTCGTACCTGTCGTTCATCGTCGATCCTTCCCTCATCACAGGTCGCCGGCGCCGGCGTACAGCGCTTCGACGGCCTCGGAGAACGCGGCTCCGCTCAGGTCCGTGGTGACCAGGTCGCCGTTCATGCTGCCCCGGCTGGTGACCGAGAAGATCGTTCCCCTCCCGGTGGCGGGGTCGAACCCGCGCAGCCAGGGCCCACCGCTCGCACCACCGGCGAGGTCGCAGTCCGTCTCCCACGCGCTCAGGACCGAGTTGACCTCCAACGTGGCCGGCCGCACGCACGACAGCAGCGCCTCACCCTTCGCGAGCTGCGACACCGGATACCCCAGGATCGTGGTGTCCACCGGGCCCGTGACCACGTCGAACGACACGTCCTGCGCGCCCGCGACGTCCTGCACGTGCCTGCCGTCCACGGGGTCGAGCGCGATCACCGCGTCGTCGTCCAGCCCGCTGGTCGGCCCGGTGTAGGTGTCGGACCACGCGAACGCGCGTGCCGCGAACACCCCGTTGCGCGCACCGCGGTCGTAACCGGGCGCGAAGACCACGTTGAGGATCTTGATCGGGTTGTCCCAGCGGTCGAAGCCGCCGTTGACGCAGTGCCCGGCCGTCAGCACGACGTCCTTGGTGGTGCTGGGCACGACCGTCGCGGTGCAGGAGTGGTCCTGCCCGGTCGACGTGGACATGAACAGCCTGCCCACGCCCGGCACCTGGTCGTGTGGCCACGAGATCTGCTCGGCGGGCGGCAGATCGCCGTCGCCGACCGATCTCATCCGCTCCGGCGTCCAGTGGGCGAGTGCTGCCGAACGGTCCTGTTCGGACACTCCGGTCACCACCCGGCCCGCTTCCGCCGCCCGCGCCGGGGCCGGGACGAGGGCCGCCGACAGGACGAGTGCGGACGCGCTCAGCGCTTTCCAGGTCATGATCAGGGGACGTGACGTCTCGGGAGGGCGTTGCGTCGTGCGGCCCGAACCAGCTTTTAGGATGAGATCGTCGTACGTCCTCAGGAGGAGCCTGGTGATCGAACAGCGCGTGCTGAGGTTCGCGCCGCTGGTGTTGCTGGTGTCGCTGGCCGTCTACGCCGCGACGGCGAACTGGGGGATGATCGATCTCAAGGTCTACTGGACGCTCGCGCCGAACGTGCTGACCGACGAGCTCTACTCGATCGACATGCCGTTCACGCCGGACTTCCCGCTGCCGTTCACCTACCCGCCGTTCGCGGCCGCGGTGTTCCTGCCGCTCTCCGCGCTGCCGTGGATCGCCGCGCGGGTCGTGTGGCAGGTGCTGTCGCTGGTGTGCCTGTGGTGGCTCGTGCGGACGGCGCTGCGGGCGTTGGCCGCCGCGCAGGACCAGCCGTACGACGTGACGTGGAGGCGCCGCGCTCTGCTGTGGACGGCCGTGACGCTGTGGTTCGAGCCGGTGCGCAAGACCCTCGACTTCGGACAGATCAACCTGGTGCTGGTCGCCGGGGTGTTCGCGGCGATGCTCGCCGTCCGGCAGGTGGTCGCGGGACTCGGCGTCGGCGTCGCGGCGGGCCTGAAGCTCACGCCGGCGATCTCCGGGTTGTACTTCCTGGTCACGCGCCGGTGGATGGCCGCGCTGTGGTCGATCGGCGGCTTCCTGATCACGGTCGCGCTGGGGTTCGCCGTGTCGGCGAAGGATTCGTGGCGCTACTGGTTCGAGCTGCTCGGCGCGGCCGACCGGGTGGGTCCGGTCGGCTCGGTGATCAACCAGTCGTTGCGCGGTGCGGTGTCGCGTTCGCTCGGCTACGACGTGGAGACGTCGTGGCCGTGGCTGCTCGCGGTGGTGGTGTCGGCCGTGCTGACGGGGTTCGCGTTGAGGGCCGCCGTGCGCGCGAACGACACGTTGTCGGCCGTGATCACCGTGCAGCTCTTCGGATTGCTGGTGTCACCGATCTCGTGGAGCCACCACTGGCTGTGGGTGATCCCGCTGGTGCTGTGGCTGGTCCACGCGCGGCGCGATCACGTGCTCGCGGGTGTGTGGGTGGTCGCGGTGCTGTCGGACGTGATCACCGTGCTGATCAACCTCCAGCCGTCGATCTGGGAGATCCCCCGGCCGTGGCCGCTCGCCCTGCTCGGCTGGGTGTACCCGGCGCTCGCCCTCGTCACCCTCGCGGTCACGGGTGCGCGTGGTCGTGCAGATCGCTGAAGTCCCACTGCGGCAACGGGTCCTCGAACGTCCGCCAGGTCTCGGGTCCTGCGGCGAGCTCGGCGTCGGTGAGCAGCGCGGGGTCCAGGCGCCGGGCCGGTTCGGTCAGGTCGAGGTCGACGCCGATGAACACCAGCTCCTGCCGCGCCTGCGTGCCGGAGAGCAGCTCGCCGGGTTCGATGACGAGGTTCGGACCGGCCTGCGACCACACCGCCAGCACCTCCGGCCGGGATGCGATGTGGCAGAAACCCTTGCTGCGCAACACTCCTTCCCAGTCGCCCAGCGCGTCGACCAGTCGAGCGGGGTGGAACGGCCGTGAGGCGCGGTAGGTGACCGACCGGATGCCGTACTCCTCGGTCTCCGGCGTGTGCCCGCCCGCGAGTTCGGCGGCCCAGCCCGGTGCCTGCGCGGCCGTGATCGGGTCGTAGAGACCGGTGTCGAGCACGTCCGCCAGATCCACGACGCCTCGGCGCGTGTGCAGCACACGGGCGGACGGGTTCAGGCGGCGCAGCAACGCGTCGAGCTTGGGCAGGTCGTCGGCGAGGTCGGTCTTGTTGACCACCAGCACG
This sequence comes from Lentzea sp. NBRC 102530, assembly GCF_030269365.1. GTDB lineage: Bacteria > Actinomycetota > Actinomycetes > Mycobacteriales > Pseudonocardiaceae > Lentzea. The sequence continues at coordinate 28,293 of NZ_BSTF01000010.1, read as the reverse complement.
TTCGCGAACTCCACCTGGTCCACGAGGAGATCCGAGACGTCGCCCGCGGCCATCTCGCGCAGGAAGCCCGAGGCGTCCACGAGCGTGACCATGGTGTCGAGCCGCGCGTGGTCGGAGAGGCTCGTGCCGTCCTCGAACGTCCAGTCGAACGTCGCCGCCACCGGCATCGGCTCGGAGATGCCCGTCGACTCGACCAGGATCGTGTCGAACCGGCCGGAGCGCGCCAGGTCGCCGACGCTGTCGAGCAGGTCCTCGCGCAACGTGCAGCAGATGCAGCCGTTGGTGAGCTCGACCAGCCGCTCCGTGGAGCGGTCGATCAGCGCCGCGTCGATGTTGACCTCGCTCATGTCGTTCACGATCACCGCGACCCGGCGGTTCTCGCGGTTCGCGAGCACGTGGTTGAGCAGCGTCGTCTTGCCGGCGCCCAGGAAACCGGACAGCACGGTCACGGGGGTGCGCATCAGAGTTCCAGCTCCTCGTGCCAGTCGGTGAACGGGTCGGCGAAGTCGAGTTCGGTGATCAGGCCCAGTTCCTCGTCGGTCACCAGGGCCGAGCGCAGCGCCGCGAGGACGTGCGCCGGGTCGGCGGACCGGGTGATCACGACGACCTCCTGGTCCTGTTCGCCCTCCCACGGCCCCAGGTTGCCGACGCGCAACCCGCCGCCCGCGGACTCGAGCCACAGTGCCGCGTCGGGCTGGCTCGCGATCCACACCCGGCCCCGCACCCGGACCACGCCGTCGAGCAGCACGCCGATGCTGTCGTGCAGGCGCATCGGGTGGAACGGGCGGCGGTCGGTGAAGTGGACGACGGCCACGCCGTGCGCGGGTTCCAGCGGCGGCCGCCCGAACAGCAGCGAGCCGAACCCGTCGTCGATCTCGCCCCGCCGCGCGCTCGGCGCAATGGCGTCGAGCAACGCGGCGACGTCGCCGGTGGCGGGTTCGCGGGGTGCGGTGGGGGAGAGGCGGTCGAGGACCGCCGTGAGCACCGGATCGGGCTCGCCGGTCAGCACCAGGGCGTCCGCGAACTCGGCCTGCCCGACCACGACCTGAGCGACGGTCCGCTCGTCGTTCTCGGCCGCGCGCATCCCGCGGTCGGCGAGCGAGTCGGTGCCGGTCGCGTCGTCGAGCCAGGTCGCGGTGTCGACCACCGTCACGACGGCCTCGACCTCCACCTCGGTCTCCGCCAGCGCGAAGCAGACCGCCTCGGGTTCGAGCATCGGGTCGAGGTGCACGATCACCCGCCCGTCGATGCCTTCGAGCAACGGGACGAGGTCGAGCCGCAACGTGCACGAGACGCAGCCGTGCGCGAGCTCCAGCACGGTGAGCGTGCCGTCCTTCCAGCGTCGCACCACGCCCTCGGCCAGGCCGCTCAGATCGTGCCTGACCAGCGCCGACTCCGGCGACGCCCGCCAGAGCTCGTCCGCGACGTCGTGCTGCGTGAACCCGGCTACCAATACGACCCGTGCTGCCATGCCCGCAGCCTACATGACAACGATTATCGTTTCTGAACGGACGTCCCGGCCTGGTCGTGACATGATCGAACGATGCAGGTCGAGTTCTGGGCTGACGTCATCTGTCCGTGGTGCTACATCGGCAAGGCGCGCTTCGAGAAGGCGCTCGCCGCGTTCGAGCACCGTGCCGAGGTCACCGTGGTGCACCGCGCGTTCGAGCTGGACCCCACCAAGGAGGGGGTGGAGTCGGTGCAGGACATGCTGGCCGCCAAGTTCGGGCCGCGCGCCGCCGAGATGGAGGACTCCGTCGCGGCGCTCGCACGTGACGAGGGGCTCGAGTACCGGCTGGACCGCGAGGTCGGCAACACGTTCGACGTGCACCGCGTGCTGCACCTGGCGGGCGAGCGGGGCGTGCAGCCGCAGGTCCTCGACGCCGTGCTGCGGGCCAACTTCGGTCAGGCGCGGTCGTTGTTCACGGCCGAGTCGCTGACCTCGATCGTGGTCGAGGCCGGGCTCGAAGAGGCCGACGTGAAGGCCGTGCTGGAAGACCCGTCGTCGTACGCCGACGCCGTGCGGGCCGATGAGTCCCGTGCGCGCGACATCGGGGTGTCCGGGGTGCCGTTCGTGGCACTCGACGGGCGGCTTGCCGTCGCCGGTGCTCAGCCGGTAGAGCTGTTCGGGCGGGCGCTGACGCAGGCTTGGGAGGCGTGACATGGACGACGCGCTGTTGAAGGTCGAGTCGGAGCGGCTCTCCGGGGTCGTGGTGCTGCGCGCAGAGGGCGAGGTCGACTCGTACACCGCGGAGTTGTTGCGGGACGAGCTTTCCGAGGCGTACGGCGCGGGCTTGCCGATCGTGCTCGACCTCAGCGGGGTCGAGTTCTTCGCGTCCGTAGGGCTCTCAGTGCTCGTCGAGTACCACCAGCGCGGCGAGGAACGCGGCACCGCGCTGCGCCTGGTGTCCCCGCGGGGCAGCGTGCTGCGGGCGCTGAAGGCGACGACGCTGAACGAGACCCTGGAGCTCTACGTCGACCTGGACGCGGCGCTCCGTGCCTGACCTGCCGTCCCGGCCGTTGCCGGACGGGTTCGTGCTCGACCGCACCAAGGTCGTCGTCGCGGTCGCGGCCGGCTTGGTCAGCGGGCTCGCCGTGACCTTCACCGGTCATGGCGAGTTCGGGTTCCTGGTCGGTTGGGACGTCGCCACGCTCGTGTACCTGACACGCGCGTGGATGGTCATCTGGCCGATGGACGCCGAGTCGACCGCACAGCACGCCGTGCGCAACGACCCCACGCGCCGGGTCGCCGAGGTACTGCTGCTCGTGGCGGCATTGGCCAGCCTCGTGTCTGTGGGGTTCGTGTTGGCCCGTGCGGCGCACACGACCGGTGGGTCCGAGCTGTTGCGGGTCGGGCTCGGTGTGTTGTCCGTGGTGTTGTCGTGGATGGTCGTGCACACGATCTTCACCCTGCGGTACGCGCGTCTCTACTACTACGGCGCGGACGGTGGCATCGACTTCAACCAGGCCGAGCCGCCGGATTACGGGGACTTCGCTTACGTGGCGTTCAGCATCGGGATGACGTTCCAGGTGTCGGACACGAGCCTGTCCGGGCGGGAGATGCGTCGGACGGCGTTGAAGCACGCCCTGTTGTCGTACCTGTTCGGTACGGGTGTGCTGGCCACCACGATCAACCTGGTCGCGAGCATCAGCAGTCAGTGAGCCGGGTGCTCGGCCATGAGCAGCAGCGCGTCCAACAGTCGGCACCAGTCCTGCTCGCTCGGGTCGTCGAGTGCCAGAGCGATGTGTGCGCATGCGGTGATGAGTCGTGCGGCCACCTCTTGTTCGTCCTGCCCGGACTGATTGGCCAGGGCGCTGACCGTTGCCCGGAAACGCTTGCTGCGGCTCAGCTTCACCACGTTCGGCGGCACCTCCGCGGCCACTTCCGGGGTGCCTGACTGAAGCTGATCGGCAGCTCCGTGCCCAGTGCTGTGGCCAGCCGGTCCAGCGCACTCGTCGTCGGGTTTCCCCGGCCGTTCTCGAGGTTGGCGGTGTAGGGCACGGACAGGCCGGCGTCGGCCGCTACCGAGGTTCCGGCGCACGTCTACGCGTTGACCGGGTCGCTGCCGGCGACGGGGCTGACGCTGGCCTTCGAGTACCTGCCGCCACTGCTGTCGGGTCCGGTCGCGGGGGTGTTGGCCGACCGGTGGGACCGTCGGCGCGTCATGATCGCCGCGGATCTGTTCCGGGCGGGTGCTGTTCTGCTGATGCTGGCCGTGGCCGCGGACCATCGGTGGATCTACGCGGCCCTGGTCGCCGAGAGCGCAGGTGCCGTGTTGTTCCGTCTGGCAGCGCAAGCGCACGTTCCTTCGATTGTGGGCGTTGGTACCGGGCTCAGCGGCGCCAACTTCGTGAATGCCGTCACCGACGGTGTCGTGCGGCTCGTCGGTCCGCCGCTGGGCGCCGCGATCTTGGCGTTGACGAGTTTCCAGACGCTTGTGCTGTGGTGGAGATCCTCGTCGGCACGCCGGTGTTGGTGTTCGGGGGTGTTCCTGGTTCTGGCGCTCGACGTGGGGCGGGCGGGGGAGCGGTTCGTTCTGCACGGGGGCGGGCTTGTCCGCTCGTGGCGCGAACACCGCACTGTTGCGTTGTGGACTGACGTTGCCGATGCGGTCGACCTTGGTGAGAAGACCTTGCTGGCCAAGGCTTTGGGGGTGGACGTCCGCTGTCGGATCACGCTGGTCGGCGGTCGTCGAGTGACCGCAGGGCCTTTCGTCGACGGGGCGGGTTCGTTGATCCAGCGCCTTCTCGAGGCCACGGCGTGAAATCGTTCGCCAGGACCGTCGGCTCGGCTCAAATCTCCGCAGTCGCCTGGCCTTCGGCCGGATCGAGTCTTGTTGTCCGAGGGAACCTGAACCACGCAGTGGATTCGGCATCCCAGCCGACCAGCCGCCCGACACCGTTCCTCGCCTGAACCTCGACCCCTTCGATGGCGAGCAATCCCCGTGCGGTCATGTGTACCGCGTCGAAGTCGGAGGCCATCTTGCTCCAGGCGACAGCGACCCGACCCACGTCATCCACGCTGGGGTAGAGATCAAGAAGCTGGGTGAAGTCAGACAAGGAATCCAGCGTGTAAGCGCGCACGTCACTTTCGGCGAAAACCACTCGGTAAAGTCGCCGTGCTGAGTGGCTGGACGCGACCTCTTGTTCAGCCCACGCGGATCGACCGTCGGGCAAGAACGAGGACGTCCACAATGCCCCCTGTGGCTTCTGCATCACAGTGTCCGGAACGCCGTCTTGGATGGAGCCCGTCGTTGCTTCAGGTTTGCTGGCGTATCGAGCCTGAGGCGATGTCAGACCGATTTTGTGGAACCAGCCTCGATCGAGTCGGCTTTCAATTCGATGAACTACGCTCAACAGCTCCGGCGCGCGTCGGGTGACGAACCTGTCGGTGGAATACTTGGACCTGACGGCGAAGACGATCTCGTCATAAAATTGCACGTCGTCAAATTTCTCGATTCCCTCTGTGCGATCCACGAAGGATTTTGCCAGCTCGAACATCGCCGGGGGCAGCTCATCGCCTACAGACCACACGGCGGACACTCTCCTCCCGAGTGCGGTAGAGCTGGAGGGTGCAGTATCGCGGGGGCGACGGGAGCCTGCAACCTTCAAGGTGGCAGTTCGTCACGTCGCTCGTGTCAGCAGCTCACTGATACGAGTGGCGTCTTGTGGTCGGGATCAATGCGATTGTCGTTTTGCTCGACAACCAAGAAGCTTGCCTCGGCCACGTACTGGCTTTCGCTGTGACACGAATCAGACGTGGCGGCCTTGGAGATCGTCCGACCTGTGCCTGAGTTGTTGACATACTCGCCGTAGCCGACTTGTGCGAGATGTCCGCCGCCGGTGCGTTCGAGCAACCGGACCTGGAGGCCGAGGTACTTCTTCGGTGAGTCGCATTTGATCACGGCGTTGCTGTTGGCGTGTCCGGGATCGTGATGCGAGTCGTGCGGCCAGTCCAGGTTGAAATTGCAGTCGCTGATCCGTTCCTGGATGGTGAATCCTCCGCTGTTCTCAGCCGCCAGGGCCGGGCTTGGTGCGAGGATGGCGCCGGCAAGGACAGCGGTCACCGCAATCACGGCACTGCGCAAAGGTGAAGCAGGCATGAAGGCCCCCCAATTTTGGCTTCCCGCCATCATTCAAGCGAACGTCCGAACCGGGGCCGACAAGAAATCTTGTGGGACCGGCCGTGCCCGTCGTTCGCTTCTCCCCCGAAGATTCCTTCAATCTAACAGCGCGCCGAGAGCTCAACCTCACTCGTCTGGGTGTTCTTCTGGCTGCTCTTCGTGACTGGTGCTTCGTCCGGTTGGTCATCGGCGGACTTCTGCCGCCTAGCGCAGGTGCACGAGCACCATGCCGTCGTTGCCCGGGGCCACCTCGACGCGCTTGTAGAGCTTCTTCACGTGCGGCTGCTTGAGCATCGCGAGCACACGGGCCCGCAACGTGCCCGAGCCCTTGCCCGTGATGATCTCGACCATCGGCACCTTCTGCCCGGCCGCGCGGAACAGGGCGCTGCGGACGGCCTGCGCGATGTCCTGGTCGCTGCGGAAGATCGGGTGCAGGTCCACGGTCAGCTTGTCGGGCACCCCGGCATTCTGCCGCACCGCGAAGCAGGGCGGGGCCGGGCTCAGCCCTGGCTGGTGCGGCGCATCACGCGGTCGAGGAGTTCGGCTTCCTCGCGGTCCTCGTCCGCGGAGGTGAGGGCCAGCAGGAAGATGATGAGCACGCTGACGCCCGCCCCGCCGATGATGAGCGACGTGATGAGTTCCTCGGAGTTGCCGACGACGATCGATGCGCTGTGGTCATGGGCCATGTTCATCGCGTACATGCCGGTGTAGTGCATGCCGGTCACGGCCACGCCCATCACCAGGGCGGCGCCGATGACCGCCGCGAAGCCGCTCACCTTGCGGGTGAACCAGAGTGCGACGGTGGAGGCGACCACCGCGATGATCACGGAGAGCGCCACCAGACCGATGTTGTAGGAGACGTCGGCGTTGATCACGATCGCGGCCATGCCGGTGTAGTGCATCGCGGCCACGCCGAGGCCGGTGACGAGCCCGCCCGCGGCCAGGGGCCAGAAGCGGGTGTCGCCGTCGATGCCGTAGCGGCGCACGAGGAAGAGGCCCGCGGCCACCACGACGATGGCCACGAGCATGCTCAGCAGGGTGATGGGGATGTCGTAGGAGACGTTGGCGCCCATCCAGGTGCCCAGCATCGCGGTGAAGTGCATGCCCCAGATGCCCAGGCCCCCGATGGAGACGGCGGCCACGCCGATCCACCAGTTGCGGGTGGTGCGGTTCGCGTGGCGGGCGCGTTCCGCGGACAGGAGTCCGAGGACGGAACCGAGAACGGCGACCGCGTAGGCGGCCAGCGGCGTGTATGTCCCCATCTCCATGAGCGAGATGAAAACATTTCGAATCTATCTGGCACAAGTGCGTTGCCCACAAAGGACTTCACCAACACGAAGGGCGATCGGGCGGGCACTCGACGCGTCTGTCTACAGAGGACTACCCTGCGTCTGCGCGGGCGTGCAAACGGAGCATTCGCTGTGCTCGCGGGAAGTCGCGGAGCTGTGCGCCCAGAAGGTCCAATGTGGGCTCCAGGACGTGGGTGGGCACGCCTCGCGCGTCGAGCACCGCACCGGTCCAGGAGAGGAAGTCCGCGAACAGCGAGTCATCGTCCACGTACAGTGCGGTACCGAGGAACTCCACGATGTGCGCCAGGTCCTGTGCGGTGTGCTGGCGCTGTTCGTCGCTGTAGGACCGCATCGCCGGGACGCGCTCTTCGAGGTCCCGGTAGACCTGCCGCACGAGGTCGCGGGCGCCTCGGGTGACCAGTGTGTACTCCTGGTCGGCGAGGTGGGGGAGGTCGTCCACCGGCTGGTGCGGGCGGCCCGGCACCGGCAACGTCTGGGACAGCAGCATGTCCGCGGCCGAGCGGGCGTCGGCCGCCCACGCGTTCGCGCCGAAGCGGCGGGCGTGGGTGCCGTCGGTGCCGAAGGCGGCGCCGCCGACCATCACCGGTACGCCTGCCGCCTGGCAGGCCGTCATCGTGGCGTGGGCGGTGGGCAGGCGGGTGGCGATCGAGCTCGAGAGCGCCACCACGTCCGGGCCGGTGCGGTGCAGGTACGTGATGAGGTGCGGGGTGGGGACCTGCGCGCCGAGGTAGTCGACGGCGAAACCGCGCAGCGCCAGCACTTCCGAGAGCAGGCGGGCGGGGAACGCGTGCCACTCGCCGTCCACGCACGCCACCGTGACGCGGCCGTGGACCGGGGCGCGGCGGGGTCGGGTGATCGACAACGCGGTGACGGCGCGGTCGTTGATCGCGGTGATGGCGTGTTCCTGGGCGACGCTGATGCGGTTCGACGCCCACTCGCGGCCCACGCGGTGCTGCACGCCGCCGATCACGTCGAGCAGGACCGTCTCGTGGCCGTGGTCCTCGGCGGCGGCCAGCACCACGTCGGTCGCGCGGTGCTCGTCGCCGGCGAGGGCGGCCTCCCACAGGAGGTCGACGGCCTCCACTAGGGCCTCCTGCGCGGCGCGGTGATCGCCAGGGTCGCCATGTCGTCGTGTTCGCCGTCACCCACCCACTGCGCGGCGAGCATGTGCACGTGTTCGACGAGCGCCTCGGCCGGCATGCCGCCGCACGCGGTGAGGGCGCGGCGCAGGCGTTCCTCGCCGAACTCCTCGTCGCCCAGCGGGCCACCGTGCGCCTCGGTGATGCCGTCGGTGTAGAGCAGGCACGAGTCTCCGGGCGCGAGGACGACCTCGTCGGTCGCCGTCACGATCTCCGGCAGGATGCCGACGAGCGTGCCCCTGGTCGCGGCCGCCTCCACCGTGCCGTCCACCCGCACGATCAACGGCGGCAGGTGCCCGCCCGACGTCAGCCGCACGTGCAGACCGGCCTCCACGGGACGGACGGTGCCCACGACCGTGGTGATGAAACGGGACGTGTCGGTCGTCAGCAAGGCCTGGTTCAGCGCGGCGAGCATCCGGTCGTGGTCCGTCACGACCTGGAGCAGCGCGTGCACGGCCGTGCGGACCCTGCCGGTCTGCGTGGCCGCTTCGAGGCCCTTGCCGCAGACGTCGCCGAGCACGACGAACAGCTGTTCGTCGGGGAGTTCGTGCACGTCGTAGAAGTCGCCGCCGACGCGTTCGGTGTCCGCGGCCGCCCGGTAGCGTCCGGCCAGTTCGACGTGGGGGTAGCGCCGCAGCACCGGCGGCAGCAGGTCGCGGGTCAGCCGATCGGTGATCTCGGCCTGCTGGGTGAACAGGCTCGCCGCCGAGATCGCCACGCCCGCCCTGGACGCGAAGAGCCGAGCGAACGCCTCCTCGTCGTCGCTGAACGTCTTGTCCCGCCGGATGAGGATCAACGCGCCGGCCGGCACACCGTGGCCCGGCAGCGGCGTCACGACGATCGACATGCCGTCACGCGCGAGCCACTCCGGCGCCGCGGCCGGGTCGATCCACCGCGACGGCACCGGCGGGAAGCCGCGCAACGCCTCGCTGAGGCCGACGACCTCCTCGACGTCGACCTGCTGCAGTTCGTACGTCGGCGCCTCGCCGCGCCGGCAGCGGGTGACGGGGTGGCCGGAGCTCGACTGCGGCGCGATGACCAGCGCCTCGTCCGCGAGGTGCGCGGCGGCCATCTCGGCCACGACGGTCATGCAGCGCTCGGGGTTGAGCGAGGTCATGAGAGCGCTGGACATGCGGGTCAGCAGCGCGGCCCGATCACGTTCCAGCAGCAGGTCGGTCTGGTCGAGCAGCCACCAGGTGACCGAGCCGTCCTCGTTGTCGACCCGGTGCGCGGCGTAGCTGCGTTCCGCGAGGTGCACGGACTCGCCGTGCTGCCACTCGGACGGCAAGACCTCTGGCGGGAGCAGTGACCTGGCTGCGTCGTTCATGCCGTGCACGGCACCTGCGGTGTCGACCACGAGCGCGGGGCACGGAGAACGCAGCCAGCTGGAGACCGTGACCACGATCCGATTGTTTCATCCGAACCCGATCAAGAACAACGTTTGAACCTGGTCAGGAGTGGGTAGCAGTCCTCAACGGACCGGTGGCAGCGCCACCGTTCCGGTGATCCCCACCACGGTGTCGCCGCCGACCCAGACCTGCCCGCCGGTCAGCGCCAGGTGGATCCGGCCCTGCCTGCCGAGCACCGTGCCCTGGGCCGCGACGTACTGCTGTTGCGCGATTTCCGCCGGGATCAGCCACTGCGCGATCGAGGCGTTGAGGCTGCCCGTCACCGGGTCCTCCCCGAACACACCGCCCTCGTTCACGAACGCCCGCACCTCGAACGCCGCGTCCCCGCCGTCACGATGAGGCCCGACGACGCCGATGTCGGTGAATTCACCGAACCGGGTGTAGTCCGGCCGCACCGCCAGCACGGCCTCGGCGGAGTGCAGCAGCACCGCCACCCACCCCGGCCCGTTGTCGGTCCACCGCGCCTGCACGATCTCGTCCGGCCTGATCGCGAGCGCGGCCGCCAGCCCGTCCACGTCCTCGACCGGCTCGCCCCGCACCAGCGGCGGCGCGGCGAACGCCAGCCGCGCGCCGTCGCGGCGCACCTCGACGAGCCCGGCCCCGCACTCCTGCACCAGCCGTCCCGGCTCGCGCGGGGTGTTCCCGGCGTCGAGCCACGCCCGGGCCGAGCCGAGCGTCGGATGGCCCGCGAACGGGAGTTCGCGGCTGGTCGTGAAGATCCGCACGCGGTAGTCGGCGGCGGGGTCTCGCGGTGGCAGCAGGAACGTGGTCTCGGCGAGGTTCGTCCAGTTCGCGAACGCCGTCATTTCCTCCGTGGACAGGCCCTCCGCGTCGTGCACGACCGCGAGCGCGTTGCCCTTCATGAACTCGTCGGTGAACACGTCGACCTGGCTGAACCTCCGCATCAGTCAATGGTGCCGGTCCACGCCAGGACCGCGCGAGAGATGGCGACCCGACACGTGGTGGAGACCAGTTACCGGCTCTTAACCTCTGAACCGCCTGTCCTGCCTGCAACGACGGAGGCGAAAACATGCGATTGAGGAACGCGCTCGCGGTCCTGGCGGCGGCCACCGGCCTGACCGCGGCAACCCTGTCGATCTCGCTCGCGGCGGTCCCGCCACCCCAGGCCGGAACGCTCACCAAGTACGACATCACCGGCACCTACGTCAGCGGGATCTCGTCCGGTGGATATATGGCGAACCAGTTGCACGTGGCGTACTCGGGACTCTTCCAGGGAGCCGGGATCTTCTCCGCCGGTGCCTACGACTGCGCGCAGAACAACGTGAACACCGCGCTGCTCGCGTGCATGGACACGTTCCAGGCCCGCAAGACCCCGGCCCAGCTCGAACAGCTGACCCGTGACCGGGCGACGGCGGGCACGGTCGACCCGCCGCAGAACCTGTCCGGAGACCCGGTGTGGCTCTTCCACGGCACCGCCGACGACACCGTGGACGCCGCGGTGAACAACGACCTCGCCACCTACTACCGCGACTTCGGGTCGAGGGTCGTCTACAACAACACGACCGCGGCCGGGCACGCGTGGATCAGCCCGATCGGACCGAACGCCTGCGGCTCCACCGCGTCGCCGTACATCAACAAGTGCGCGAACGACGTGGTCGAGGAGATGCTCGGACACCTGTACGGCGCGGTGAACCCCGCCACCTCGACGCTGAACGGCAAGCTCGTGCAGTTCGACCAGAACACCTACGCTCCGGGCGGCAGCGCGTCGGCGATCACCATGGGGCGTGAGGGTTTCGCGTACGTGCCCAAGGCGTGCGAGACCGGCCCGTGCAAGCTCATGGTCACGTTGCACGGCTGTCAGCAGACCTATGGGCAGATAGGCAACGCCTTGATGGACAAGGCTTACGTCAACGAGTACGCCGACACCAACGCCACCATCGTGCTCTACCCGCAGGCCACCACGTCCACCGCGAACCCGCGCGGTTGCTGGGACTGGTGGGGCTACCAGTCGTCGAGTTACGCGCTCAAGTCCGGCCCGCAGATGACCGCGGTCGTGAACATGGTCAAGGCGTTGAGCAACGGCGGCCCACCACCCACGACGACCACGACCACAACGACGACGACCACCACCACGAACCCGCCGTCGGGGTGCGTGACGGCCAGCAACTACGCACACACCGTGGCCGCACGGGCGTACGTGACGCTCGGCCAGACCTACGCGCTCGGCTCCAACCAGGCCCTCGGCCTGTGGAACATCTACACCACCACCAGTCTCCGGCAGACCGCGCCGAACCACTGGGTGAGGTGCTGAGGTCCGTCAGCCGCGTCGGGCCCGCCTGTTCACGCGCACCGAGCGCAGCAGCGTGCCCGGCGTCGCGAGGATCGACGGGTGCTCCAGCAGGAAGATGACGCTCTCGAACCGCCGGTTGATCTCGGAGTCCCGCACCGACGCCGCCACGACCTGCTTGCCGGCCCAGCTCTTCACCGCGTAACCGGACGGGCGCGGCCCCTGCACGTGCGGCAGGCTGAGGTCGGCGCCGGTGGCGACGTCCCACGGCGCGTCCACCACGATCTTCTGCAGTGCGAAGAACTCACGGGCGGGCACGTCCAGGGAAGGCTGGGAGCGCAGGAACTCCGAGAGCGCGGACGCCTGGAGCGCCGCGCTCGTCATGCCCTGCGCGTAGATCGGGTTCATCGACGCCACCGAGTCGCCGAGCGCCACGAGCCGGGCCGGCACGCGGCTCAGGTCGTGGAAGTTGCGGCGCCGGGCGTCCGCCAGGTGGTAGGTGGCGAGGCTGTCGATCCCGGCGGTGACGATGGCGCCGAAGTCCTCGGGCATCGAGGCCTTGCAGAGCCGCACCAGGTCTTCGGGTGTGCGACCGGGTTTGTCGGCGACGTAACCGGACAGCAGGACCATCCAGCGCTCGTCCTCGATCGAGCAGAACGCCCCGGCCGCGACGCCCTCGGTGACCGAGCCGGGGGAGTACGTCGCCAGGCCGACCTCGATGCCCGGCTGGTCGGGCGTGCGGCGGGCGATCGCGGTGGCGTAGTTGAGGTCGATCTCGACGCGGGTCAGCGCGGGCTTGTCCCAGCCCGCGTTCTCGAGCCAGTCACCGAGACGGCTCGCCCTGCCCGTCGCGTCGACCACGAAGTCGGCCTTCAGCACCGACTTCGCGCCATCGCTCTCGTACCGCACACCGCTGACCGCGTCGGGGGCGAACTCCAGACCGGTGACCCGTGCCGTGAGCGCGCGGACGTTCGGCAGCGCGAGCGTCCGCTTCCTGATCAACGCCTCCAGGAACGGCCTGCTGCCGCACAGCATCACCGCGTCGGCGCGGCCGGGCACCTTGAGCACGCCGTCGGAGAAAGTGTGGCGGTGCGACGCCGGCGCGAGCCGTCCGCCCGCCGCCACGCCCTCGTCGGCGAAGCCGGGGAAGAACCTCTCGAGCTGCGCGAGTCCCGCGGGCAGCAGCACGTGCGCCTGCGCGCCGTGCGGCACACCGGGACGGGGCCGCGTGCTCGTGCCGGGGTCGTCGCGTTCGACGACGATCACCTCGTCGGCGTGGTCGGCCAGCACGCGCGCCGCGAGCAGTCCCGCCACGCTCCCGCCGAGCACGACGGCCGTCTTCATCAGGACCGGGCCGGCGGTGGGGGTGCGCTTGTCGCTGAGACGTGCGAAAACAGCGGCGGGCGAGGCCATGAACGTCCTCTCGGGACGGTGCGGGGATCAGAACGATCTTGACACGGCCCCGGACCGCCGATGGGCGCCGACGAGCACGCTTGAACCCGCGATCACCGAAATGTGCCCGGACGCCTCTCCGCGGTGTCGAAACCCTGTGTTCCCACCACGCTCAGCAACGCGAGCGCCTCGGCGTCGCGCGACTCGGGCGGTGCGCTGTAGAGCACGAGGTGCTGGTCGCTCTCGGTCAGCGCGAGCGAGTCGCAGTCGACGGTGATCTCCCCGACCAGCGGGTGCCGGAACGTCTTGGTGAGCATGGTCCCGCCCTGCACGTCGTGCCGTTCCCACAGCCGGGCGAAGTCGGGGCTGCCGGCCCGCAGCTCCTCGACGAGGCCTGCCACCTCGGGGTCGGAGGGGTACCGCGCGAGGGTGGACCTCAGTTCCATCACGACGTGGTGGCGGAACTCCGTCGCGTCCGACACCCCGTACAGCGACGGCGACCCGAGGAACGCCCGGCGCGCCAGGTTGCGTTGCGGTGGCGGCAGTTCGCGGAAGTCCTCCATCAACGCCGCCGCGAGGTCGTTGCACGCCAGCACCTCGAAGATCGCGGACGTGACGAAGCCCGCGGTCTGCGGAAGTCGTTGCAGCAGAGCGAGAACGCTCGGCCGGACGGCGCGGCTGTGCCGCCGGGTGCGACTCGGCGCCGTGCCCGCGAGCACGTGCAGGTGATCGGACTCGGCGTCGGTGAGCTTGAGCGCGCCCGCGATGCCGGCCAGCACCTCCGCCGACGGCCGCGGCGCCCTGCCCTGTTCGAGGCGGACGTAGTACTCGGTGGAGATGTGCGCGAGGACGGCCACCTCCTCGCGGCGCAGCCCGGACGTGCGGCGGCGCGGGCCCGCTGCGAGTCCGACGTCCTGCGGGAGGAGCCGTTCGCGGCGGCTGCGCAGGAACGCTCCGAGCTGCTGCTTGTCCATACCCCGAGTATGCGCGGCCGGTGGGTGCCGAGCCTGGTACAGCCTGTGCCTGCCTCCGGTTCGCGATCCGGCCGACGCTGGTCGCCATGAACACTTCTGGACTTCTGAACGGCAAGGTCGTGCTGGTCACCGGCGCCAGCAGGGGCATCGGCGAGGCGGCCGCCCGGCTCTTCGCCGACGAGGGCGCGACCGTGGTGCTCGCCGCCCGCGGCACCGACGCGCTCGCTCAGGTCGTCACCGAGATCCGGGCCGCCGGGGGCACGGCGGACGCGATCACGATGGACCTCGGCGACCGGGCGAGCGTGCGGGCGGCCGTGGACCAGGTCGAGGCCCTGCACGGACGGCTCGACGGCGCCTTCAACAACGGCGCCGTCGTCCAGCAGCCCGGCCCGCTCGACACCACGGCCGACGACGAGATCGACGAGCAGTTCGCGGTGAACTTCCGCGGCCACTGGACCGCCATGACCGCCGAGGCCGCCCTCATGCGTCGCTCCGGTGGTGGCGCGATCGTGAACACGTCGAGCATCGGCAGCCGCCGCGCGAACCCGGTGCTCCCGGCGTACGGCGCGATGAAGCGAGCGTTGAACAGCCTCACCGAATCCGCCGCCGTCACGTGGGGCGGGCAGGGGATCAGGGTCAACGGCATCACCCCCGGCGGCACCGCGACGGCGATGATCGACCAGTGGGAGGCCGCGACCCCCGGCGTCGTCGCGATGATCACCTCGACGACACCGGCCGGGCGGATGGCGCAGCCGCGCGAGGTCGCCGAGGTGGCGGCCTGGCTGCTGAGCGACCGGGCGTCGATGGTGAACGGCGCGATCGTGCCGGTCGACGGCGGCGCGGGCGCCTGACCGCGGGCTGCCGAGGCAAGAAGGAGCTCCATCACCGGAGAGGAGCGACGTGGCCATCGGAGACGCGAGGCTGCTGAAGCTGGTCCACGATCTGACGTCGGCCGACAGCAGTCGCTGCGAGGACGCCGCCGGCACCGTCACCGACTGGCTGTCGTCGTTCTCACCGCGGGAGGCCAGGGTCGTCGGCGCGGTCCTGGCCTCGGCCGCCGCGGTGGCGGGTGCGGGATGCCGGGAAAGCCTCCTGCACGCTCTCTTCGAGTTGTCCGGCCGCGGGCACCTCGGGGCCGACGAGGTGGCGCCCGTCCAGGACATCCCGCAGGACTCGCTCGGCCCGAGCGAACAGGAGTACCTGGCCGGGATTAGCGAGGAGCACGCCTGACCGTCAGCGCAACGCGTTGGCGATCGGCGCCGCGATCGCCAGACCCGCCCGTGCCACCAGGCCGAACAACGGGTGGCGCTGCCGCGGCGGTCTCCAGTCCACTGTGGACCCGCTTCTCAGCTGCGCACCAGCATCGGCGCGACGTCGAGGTCGGCCTGCAGCAGGCCGTACGTCTTCATCAGGGTGGCCACCCGCTGGAGTCGCTTGGGGTCGAGCGAGGTCGGGAACTCGCCGAGGTGCACCAGCCGCGCGGTGTCGCGGTCCACGCCCGCGTAGTCCGGCAGCAGGGCCTGGACGGTGGCGCGGTCCGAGGCGTCGCGCTGTCCCTTGGCCATCGCGCGCTGGAACGCCGCGATCGTGTTCGGGTGCTGCCGGGCGAAGTCGCCGGTCGTGCCGTAGCCCGCGATGGGGATGGCGTCGGTGGGGCCCGACGCCGCGTCGAGGATCGCGAGCTGGCCGGAGTTGCGCTGCGCCTTCGAGATGAACGGCTCGCTCATGAACCCGGCGTCGACGGAGTTGCGTTCGATCGCCGCCTCCATGTCGGGCATCGGCATCGCGAGGAGCGTGACCTGCTTCGGGTCGATGTCGTGCGCCTCCAGCACCGCTTTCGTGGTCAGCTCGGAAATGTTGTTCAGCGTGTTGATCGCGATCCTCTTGCCGATCAGGTCCTGCATTGTCTTGATGGTGCCGTTCCCCTTGACGAGGATCAGGAACATGCCGGGCTTCGCCTGGTAGCCGTCGTTGATCAGCTTGATCCCGCCGACGCCCTTCGCGTCTCCTTTGGACTCCGTGGCGAGGAACGAGACCCAGTTGCCGAACGTGATGTCGAGGCCGCCCTGGATCAGACTGGGAATAGCGGCGGCGCCACCCTGGACGGTGACCGTCTCGACTTCCAGACCCTCGCTCTCGAAATACCCGTTCTTGATCGCGATGTGCAGTGGTGCGACGTCGACGACCGGCAGCACCCCGATCTTGACCCTCGCTTTCTCGACCGGCGGCGGTGCGGCGACGGTGGGCTGGTCGTCCCCGGTCAGGCCGCAGCCGGCGACCGCCGCGGCCACGCACGCGGTCGCCAGGAGCCGCGCGATTCGATGCCTGCGAATCATGTGCTTTCTCCAAGTGGCGTGGAAAGATGCCCGATCCGAGAAGCGCGCGGATCACACCGGACGACGCAATGAATTCCGTCGTTCGGTGGCGTGGTCGACTCGGGATTCGGCGATTGATCCGGAGTTGCGTGAGCATCTTTGCACGTCAGTCAAGGAGATCAGGTGCACAATGACAACGAGGTGCTATTTCCGGTCAGTGGAAAACCTCTTGTCCTGCCGCTCTTTCCGGTGGTAACCGCGGTTGTTTTGCGCAATGACGAAATGGAATTCGCGTCCAGGTCGACGGCGCTGGAATTCCCCGGTAGGTGGAAAACGGGTCAGGTGACGCTCAGCGGTCGCGGTTCGGCCGCCCCGAGCTCGGCGAAGATCTCCGACGCCGACGCCCGGTGCGGCCGAGCCGCCTCCACCCCGGACAGCACCTCCACCGCGTCCGCCAGCACGCACAACGCCCGCGCCTCACCCAGCCGGTGCCCGGTGCCCCGATGAGCCTCCACCGCCGCCGCAGCGTCCTCGACGGCCGCGACGTGATCCCCGAGCCGCAACCGGACCGTTGCCAAAGCCGTCCGCACCCGCCCGAGCCGCGACCGCAGCCCGGCGTCCACCACGACGAAGTAGGCGCGCTCGCAGTAGGACAGGGCGAGCTCGGCGTCGGAGGTGGCCGCGGCCAGGCCGAGCAGCGAGGCGACCTCGGCGCGGCGGTGCCCCACGTCGACGGCCAGCTGCAGCGCGTGTTCGTGGTGCGCGAGAGCGGCGGTGAGGTCGCCTTGCTGGGCGCAGGTGGCGCCGAGGGTGTTGTGGGCCTCGGCGAGGGTGCGGGGGTGGCCCGAGCGGCGGGCCAGTTCGAGGGCGGCGGCGGCGTACGTGGCCGCGCGGTCGAGTTCGCCGAGGTCCAGGCAGATGCGGGCGAGGCTGTCCTGCACCTCCACGCGGGCCTGGTGCGCCTCGACGTCGCGCAACGCGAGCAGCGCCGACTCGAAGAGCGCGTGGGCGCACGTCAGGGACCCCATCTCCCAGTGCGCGGAGCCCAGGTTGACCCGGATCGTGGCCTCGGCCGCGGCGTCGGAACGCGCGGCGACCAGGGCGTTCTCGTAGGCCTGCACGGCGCGATCCGGCAGGCCCTGGTCCTGGCGGACGATGCCGATGTTGTTCCAGGACGCGGCGACGGCGGGCAGCAACGCGTGGTCGTGGGCCAGGGACAGGGCTCGGTGGTACTCGATCAACGCCTGGTCGTGTTCGCTGAAACTCGCGCGCAGGGTGCCGAGGCTGTGGTGCATGTGGACGCGGGCCACCGGGTCGTCCAGGGCCACGGCGGCGCGCAGGCCCGCTTCGGCGGCCGTCGCCCAGTCGGTGCCGTTGGTCTGGAGCCAGAAGTAGCCGCGCAACGCGTCGGTCAGGCGCCACGCCATCGCGCGCGGTCCGTGGTCGGCGGCGTGCCGGACCGAGGCGACGAGGTTGGTGCGTTCGGCGCGCAGCCACGTCCAGGCCTCGTCGGCCGAGTCGAACGGCAGCACCTCGCCCGCCTGCGCCCGCAGCATCTCGGGGTAGAGCAGCACCGCCGCGCCCCGGACCCGTGCGAGGTACCAGTCGTACACCGGGGTCAGCGGGCACGGGTCGCCCAGCGCGATCGCGTAGCCGCGGATCAGGTCGTGGAAGTGGAACCGGCCCGGCGCGGCGCGCTGCACCAGGTGCGCGCCGGTCAGCACGCGCAGCACCGACGCCACCACGGCGGGTTCCTCGCCGGTCAGCACCGTGGCCGTCGCCGCGTCGAAGTCGGTGCCGGGCAGCCACGCGAGCGAGCGGAACACCCGCTGCGCCAACGGGTTCAGCGCCGCGTAGGACAGGTCGAACGCCGACGAGACGGCCGCGCGGGCGTCACCGGGCACCGCCAGCGCCGTGATGCCGCTCGCCCGCAGTTCGGTCACGTACTCGGCGATGGTGCCGGTGATGTTCGCCGCCGCGATGCGCAACGCCAGCGGCAGATTCGCGCACAGCCGCGCGAGTTCGCGGGACGCCTCGGGTTCGGCGCGCACGACGGCGGCGCCGAGCATGTCCGACAACAGTTGAGAACTCTCGCCCCGGTTGAACACCCCGAGCGCGAGCAGCCTCGCCCCGTGCGTGACGACCAGGCCGCGCAGTTCGTCCCGGCTCGTCACGAGCACGGCGCAACCGGTGCCCGCGGGCAGCAGCTTGCGGATCTGTTCGGCGTCGGCCGCGTTGTCGAGCACGACGAGCACCCGCCGGTCGGACAGCAACGAGCGGAACAGCACCGCCTGCTCGTCCACGTCGAGCGGGATGTGCTCGGCGGGCGTGCCCAGGCTGCGCAGGAACTGGGTGAGCGCCTGCCCGACGCTCAGCGCGGGCTCCGCGTCGTACCCGCGCAGGTCGACGAAGAGCTGACCGTCCGGGAACGACTCCCGCACGCGGTGCGCCACGTGCACCGCCAGCGCCGTCTTGCCGACACCGGGCTGGCCGCACAGCACGACCACCGGCGTCATCTCGCCCACCAGCAGGCCGGTGACCTGGTCGATCAGCTCGGCCCGGCCGACGAAGTCACCGAGGTCGCGCGGCAACTGGGAGAGGGCGGCCGGACGGGCCGGCGCGACCGGTTCGGCTCCGGCCAGCACCACGGCGTGCGCGTCGCGCAGTTCGGCGCCGGGATCGACGCCGAGTTCGTCGGCCAGCCGGCGCCGCACGTCCTGGTAGGCCTCGAGCGCCTCCGCCTGCCTGCCGGACCGTCCCAACGCGATGATCAGGAACGCCCACAGCCGTTCCCGCAGCGGATGTCTGCCGACCAGCGACCGCAGATCGGGCAGGACCTCCGCGTGGCAGCCGAGGTCGAGGTCGGCCTCGACGCGCAGTTCGATCGCCGCCAGGAGTTCCTCGTCCAGCGTCAACGATCCGAAGTGCTCGGATCGCACGTCGACCAGCGCGGGCCCGCGCCACAGCGCCTCGGCCTCGCGCAGCAGCCCGGCCCTGGCCGCGGGGCCGGCGGTGTCGCGCGCCTGCCGCACCAGGTGCCGGAACACCGCGAGGTCGACCGCCCCCGGTTCGGTGCTCAGCAGGTACCCGCCGGGCCGAGTCTGGATCACCGAACGGCCCGGGCCGTCGTCGAGCAGCCCGCGCAACCGCATCACGTAGACCTGGATCGTCCTGCGCGCGTTGCCCGGCGGCTCGTCCCCCCACAGCCGGTCGACCAGGACGTCCAGCGGCACGTGCTCGTTCGCGTGCAACAGCAGCACCGCGAGCAACGTGCGCAGCTTCGCCGCCTTGACGGGCACCGGGCGCCCGTCGGCGAACACCTCCAACGGCCCGAGCAGGCCGAACCTGAACCGTGAACCAGTCACTGACGCAACCCCCCAGGACAGCACCAGCTCGACATTCTGCACGGATTCGGGCTTGGCGTCAGCGTGATGACACCGGGATGAAGCAGGCGTCTGGCAGCGTGGCGAGCATGATCGCATCGAGGAGGACCGGTGAGTAGCGGCGTCAGCAGGCGCGCTCTGCTCCGGGGCGTCGCGCTGGCGGGCGGAGCGGTGACGCTCGGCGGCCTGAGCGCCCTCACGTTGCCCCCGCAAGCAGTTGCACAGACGGGCGTGCTGCCCAGACTCGGCCATCTCTCGCGCGGCTACCCCGCTGCCCTGGACACCGGCCGTTCGATGGTGGTCTTCGGCCTGGGCCCCGAGAAGCGGGCCTACCACCAGTGGCAGGACACGGGCGCGCCCGACTGGGAGGCCTGGCGGATCGTGCCGGGCAGTCCGGTGCTCAAGGCGCGGCCGATCCCGCTGCTCAACGCCAACGGCGCCCTGTCGTTGTTCGTGACCGACGCGAACGGCGAGATCTGGACCGGGTGGCAGGGCACCCCTGGCAATCCGGCGTGGAACTGGCGGAACCTGGGCAAGCCCGGTCCCGCCTTCGTCGAGGAACCGTTCCCCGTGCTCAACACCAACAACGCGATGTCGCTGTTCGCACGGGCGGACGACGGCTTCATCTACCACTCCTACCAGGACGGGCCGGGCGGCAACTGGACGGGCTGGCAGGCGTTCCCGTACGGCAGTGTGGGCAGGCCGTGGGCCGTGATCGGGCCGACCGGCGGCATGGTCGTGTTCGCCCGCGGTACGGACGGCGGCGTCGTGCATCGCTATCAGTCGGCCTGGGGCACGCCGTTCTCCGAGGGCTGGAGCGTGATCCCCGGCAGGAACCTCGTCAACGAGGACGTGTCGGCGGTCGTCGGTCCGACCGGGGCGATCACCGTGTTCGCGGGCTCGGAGGACGGTGTCGCGTACACCTGGCAGAAGGCCGCGGCCGACGTGTGGCGGGGCGAGTGGAACGTCTTCCCGGAGAGGAAGATCCTCGGCAGGCCCTCCGTTTCCGTAGGCGCCTTCGGTGGCATGGTGCTGTTCGCCAAACAGGCGGGGCCGACCGCGAACAACCGGCTCATCCACCGCTCCCAGCCCTCCTGGGGCCAGAACTGGCACGACTGGGTCGAACTCGACCAGAGCATGGTCACCACGGGTGAACCGAGCGGTGTGCTCGGCCGCGACGGCAGGTTGTCGGCTTTCTGGCGCAACGAGCAGGAGAAGATGGTGCACCGCATGCAGTACCGCCCCGGCGAAGGCTGGCTGGCCCGCAGGGAGTTCGAGAACGTCCGGCTGGAGGTGGGCTGACCGATGGCGACTGTGTTCCAGATGTCCTACGCGGACGAACTGATTCCCATGCCCGCCGGCACGCCGATGGGCGGCTACGGCTGGGGTGTCGACGGCGGGGAGACCTACCGGCAGTCCGGTGGCACGGTGGCCAACGAGCTCAAGGTCCGCTGCGCGATCATCGTCGACTCCGGTGGCCGGCGGATCGTGTTCGTGCAGGCCGACGTGATCAGCATTCCCCGGCACGTCTACACCGACGTCGTCGGGCGCCTCGTGGGTCAGGGCGTCATTCCCAACGCGAGCAGTTTCGTGTTGGCGCAGAGCCACACCCACAGCGGCCCCATGATCGGCGACAAGCCCGACCCGTACGTGATGCTGAACAGCAAGCGGGCCGTCGACGTCGCACGGACGTACACGGCCGGCTTCGTGGACCAGGTGGTGAGGGTCGCCGTCAAGGCCCACCAAACGCCGAGGACCGGCGTCACGCTCGGCTACGCGGAGGGGTTCGCCGAACTCGGCGTCAACCGCCGGGGCCTGTCGTGGAGGCCTCGCGAGGTGCCCGTGCTGGTGGCGCGACGGGCGGACAACTTCGACCTGTTCGCCGTCCTGGCCGGACACGCGTGCCATCCGGTGTGCGTGGACCGCAACGCCAACCCGGACTCCGAGTACTGCGGCTACGCCATGATCGAGACGGGGAAGCGGCTCGGCGTCCCCGTGATGTTCTTCCAGGGCGCGGCGGGCGACATCAACCCGGCGGCTCCCGATCCCGGCCGCCTGCCGATCGAGTCCGCCGCACTCCGCCTGACGAACGCGATCGTCGCGACCGTCCGCAACGCCGCGTACTTCCCGGTCAACGGCCCCATCAACACCGCGATCGAGACCGTGCCACTCCCGTACCGCGTAAACGTCGGCGACGCGGCGCAACGCGAGTGGCTCAGAGGGGAATACCAGAAACGTGTCGACGCGGCCGGCCCGGACGGCGGGAAGTGGGGGTCGGGGGACTCCGCGACCGTGCGGCACGCCGAGCGGATGGTGGAGGAGCTCAAGAATCCCGTCCTCGGCCACATGCCGATGACCATCCAGAAGATCGATCTCGGCGGCCTGACGATCCTGACCATGTCGCACGAGGTGCTCAGCGGCTGGCACGTCGGCACCAAGAACCAGTGGGCGGCGAAGAAGCCCTTCGAACCGTTGTGGGTCATGGCCTACACCAACCACATCGACTGCTACGTGCCGGCGTTCGACATCCTCAGGGACGGCGATGCAGGCGGCCAGGGGGAGGCGGGGTGGAGGAATGACAGACCCGACGACGACAAGGGGCTGTCCGGGAACTCCACCTACGCCGTCTCGTACTCGTTGGCCTCTCCGCTGAACGCCGGCGAGAATGCCCAAGACCCGAACGGGGTGGAAGGCAGGCTGCAGCCGCGCATCCGCGCTCTGCTGAACATCGAGTGATGGTCCGGGGAACCGCGCGGTGGCTGCCGCGCGGTTCCGTCCTGGCTAGCCGCGCGGGTGGGCCGGCACCGACGCCAGCGGGACGTGGTGCTGCCCGGCGTGCACGTCGCGGTCGTGCAGCCCGCCCTGCGGCACCGGGCGCGGGAACGAGATCTTGACGACGTTCAGCGCCGGGATGCGGAAGATCTGCACGTCCTGCGCTCGCACCTCGTGCAGGGACGCGACGAGGTCCTCGTCGACGATCTCCGCGGCGAGCGCGTAGCCCGCTTCGTCGCGCAGGAACAACTCCATCGTCACCCAGAACGGCCCGGCGTTCTTGGACCTGACCTCCAGGGCGAGGTCGCCCAACGTGCGCTGCTCAGTCATGGGTGACGGCCTTCCGGTGCTCGGTGCGGAACATTTCGGTGGGGGTGCGGGTGTCGACGACGTGGTGCAGCGCGAACTCGTAGACCGCGCCGCGTTCGGTCTCGGCGGGCGAGGTGGCGAACGCGAGGCTCGGCAGGTAGTCCATGTCCGGGGTCGGCAGGTGCAGCATCAAGGGGTTCGCGACCTTCGCGACGGCGGTCGCCAGTTCCTGGGTCGCCGCGCGGACCAGCAGCATCACGCCCACCTCGCGTGGCGGGCGGGTGGCCGGGTCGAGCGAACCGAGGATCGCGTCGTAGCCGTAACGGCGCAGGTCGAAGGCGTAATCGGCGGTGTCGAGGCCCAGGGTCTGGGCGACGCGGCCGGTGAAGACCTTGACGAACAGGTCGGTCCACTCCTCGATGTTCGCGAGGATGTGCTCGTCGCGGATGGCCGTGAACGACATCGTCTCGTAGCCGGTGATCCGGGCGCCCTCCAGCTTGATCGTGTGCCGGGCGGGGTGGAAGCGCGAGCCTTCGACGCGTACGCGCCGGGCGTCGAGGGCCGTGTACACCGCGTCGGTGACGTCGAGTTCACCTGCGGGCTCGCGCATGACGAACGGGTTCACCGTCTCGTAGAGCATGTGCGCCGCAACGGAAATCGGTGTGCACGCGGCCTCGGGGTCGAGCGGTTCGATGGTGAACCCCGTGCGGTCGATCGTGGCGAGAACGCCGCCCGCGCGCGGGTTCGTCGTGCACTGGCCGCCGCACTCGACGATTTTCGCGGCGTGCCAGGCGGGTCCGGCGGGGAGACCTCGCATGAGCGGCACGGCGGCGGCGAGTGCGGTGTCGGTCGCGCGGCCGGCGAGCACCACGTCGGCGCCCGCGCGCAGGGCCTCCACGATGGGTTCGTGGCCCATCATGCCGACGATGTGCGTGCACTCGTCCACAGTGGACTCGTCCAACGCGCTGCTGGGTGCGAGCGGGTGCACGGCACGGTCGCGCAGCCGGGTCTTGACGAAGTCCGCTGTCTGCTCGCTGAAGATCGTCGCGACGGACAGGTCGAGCTTCTCCTCGCGCAGCACGTCCTCGACGATCCCGGCCACCCAGGTGACGCCGGAGTCGGTGCCGCTGGTGCCGCAGGACCCGACGATCAACGGGATGCGCGCACGGGCGGCGGCGCGCAGCAGGATCCGCAGGTCGCGGGCGACGGCAGCGGCGGTCGTCTTGGCGGTGCCCGAGCCGAGGTAGTGCGGGCCCGAGTCGGTCGAGCCGCCGTCGACGGCGATGACGTCGGCACCGAGCTCCAGCCCTCTGTCCACTGAGGACTCGGTGAAGCCGGCGCCGAGCATGCCGGTGGGCGTCAGGACGCGCACGGCTCCGTCAGGAGCGCTCATGGTTTTCCCTTCCGGTGGAACGGTTCTACAGTGAGGCGGCGTTGCGGCGGCTCAGCACGGCGACCCGCAGGATCACGGCGGTGGCGAGCGCGGTGATGACGGCGATGTCGAGGAGCATGTAGCGCCAGCCGGTGATGTCGACCATGGCGCCGACGACACCCGGCCCGACGAACCCGCCCGCGGCCCAGCTCACCGTGTACAGCCCGGTGTAGACGCCGATCACGCGGGCGGACGGCGCGAGGTTCCACAGCACGACGGCGGCGTTGATCAGGAACCCGGACGCACCGGCGGCGGCGACGCAGAACGACACGACCGTGACGGTGGGCGTCGGCACGAGGGTGCCCAACGCAAGAGCTGTGCCGAAGACGGTCATACCGATCGTCATCGTCCGGATGCGCCCGATCCGTTCGGCGAGCAGCGCGGCGGGGTAGGCGGCGACGAGGAACGCGATGCCGCTCGGGAACGTGAGCGAGCCCGCCGCGCCCCGGGACAGCCCCAGGGTCTCCATGCCGTACGGGGTGAACAGCGACCGCGACGAGAACCACGCGGAGGCGAACAGCAGCACCGCCGTGACGACGAGCAACCGGCTGCGGTCGCGGTCGCGCAGGATGTCCAGGGCGAGTTCGCGAAGCCGCTGCGGGGGCTCGCTCGTGGTGTCCTCGGTGAGCGCGAGCCGGTAGGCCCTCGACGTGTTGTCCCGCACCCGCGACACGAGCACCGCCGTGCACACCAGCATGAGCAGCGCGGGCACGGTGAACGCGAGCTTCGGGTGGTCGTCCACCAGCAACGCGCTGATCAACGCCGACACCACGACCGTCAGCCCGGAGGCGATCTTCACCACCGCGTTGGCCCTGCCCCGGCGTTCGGGCTCGATGAAGTCCGGCAGCAACGCCTGGGCGATCGGCTTGAAGCTGTTGCCCACCAACGAGTACACGAAGATCAGCGCGATCAGTGCCGGCAACGCCGTGGCCAGCGGGATGAGCGTGAACAACACCGCCGCCAGCGGCATGCCCACCGCGAGGTAGGGGATCCGGCGGCCCCAGCGGGTGCGGGTGTTGTCCGAGCGGTGCGCGATCCAGGGCTGCACGAAGATGCCGAGCAGGTTGTCCATGCCCATGAGCAGGCCGACGACGTCTTCGCGGTCGACGATTCACTGGCCGTGCGAACCGTTCTTTCGTACTCGTACGATGCGCTGCCATCGAACATGTCGGACACCTTCCGCGCACTGGGACTGCATCCAGGAGGCCCCATCCGCGTCGAAGCGGCCTCTGCGCTCATGGGCCAAGCGCCGTCGCAGGCGGAAGGGCACCTGTTGGCGCTGGCCGCGGTGCACTTGCTGGAACAGACCGGTCAGGACGGGTTCGTGATGCATGACCTCGTCCATTCCTATGCGCTCGAGCTCGCGCGAGAGCGCAACACGCCGGAGGACAACAAGGCCGCCTTGGAGCGGCTGGTCGACTGGTACCTGTGCACCGGGGCCGCAGCCACGCGGCTGCTCTGGCCTTCCCGCCCGCGGCGACGCCTCAACCTGCCTGAGCGAGGCCTGACAACGCTGTCTTTCCGCGGCACCAAGGACGCGCTCAAGTGGTTCGAGGACGAGCTGCGTCTGCTCGTCCGGCTGGTCCGATGCGGTGCGCAGTGGAACATCACCTCGGTCGCCTACCTGCCGGTCGTCATCAACGAGATGCTGTTCCACCGGCGGGCGTGGTCGTGGTGGGTGCCCGCGCTGCACGACGCGCTCGCGATGGCCCGCCAGGGTGAACACCGTGACGCTGAGGCCTGGATGTTGGAAACATTGGGAGATGCCGGAATCGACGCCGGCACCGCCGAGACTTCGGTAGGGCTCTACCAGGAGGCGATGACCATCCGTGCCGGGCTCGGCGACCGCAGAGGTCTGGCGATCGGACACGTAGGCCTCGGACGAGCTTTCTGCCAAGTCGGCGACTACGACGCCTCGTTCGCCCACTGCGAGACCGCCCAGGCGATCAGCGCTGAGGTCGGTGACGTCTGGCAACACTCGGTGGCCACCGCACACCTCGCGATGGCCCGCGCCGCTCTCGGAGCAGTGGGGGAGGCTCGTGAACTCCTCCTGGAGACGCGAGAAGTGCTCGACGACGCCGAGGACTTCATGTCGTCGGGGTGTGCGTCCGGATTGCTGGCAGGTCTTGCCGAGTCGGAGGGCGAGCACGAGCTGGCGCTGCGGCATCTCCACGACGCGCTGGAGACCTTCGGCAGGGTCGGCGACGTCTGGAGTCAAGCGCACATCCACAGCCGCGTCGGTGATCTGCAGGCCGACCTCGGCAATCAGCAGGCGGCGCATCGAGCGTGGTCCTCGGCGGCCGATCTGCTCACCGGCAACACCGAGCCCACCGCCACGCAGCTGCGCGAGCAGATGATCAACAGCTTGAGCGAGGAGAGCTAATGCCCCAGGTGTTCGACACCATGCCCGAACTGACCGGAACGCTCGACACCGACGAGGACTCGCTTCGCTGGGCCGCGCGCGACTACGGCGACGTCGTCCACCACCTGCCCTCCGCCGTCCTGCGTCCTGCAAACGCCGCGGACATCCGTACGGCTGTCGGATTCGCGCAGCAGCACGGCCTTCGGATCGTTCCTCGCGGTCAGGGGCACTCCACGGGCGGTCAGGCGCAGGCCCTGGGCGGCGTTGTCGTCGACATGAACCAACTCAGCGCGATCCACGAAGTCGGTCCCGACCACGTGGTCGTCGACGCGGGCGCGCGGTGGAGCGACGTGCTGCGCGCGACCTTGCCTCGCGGCCTGACGCCACCGGTTCTCACCGACTACCTCGAGCTCACCGTCGGCGGAACCTTGTCGGTGGGCGGCCTGGGCGGGGCAAGCCACCAGCACGGCGCCCAGACCGACAACGTCATCGAGCTGGAGGTCGTCACCCCAGACGGCACGCTCACCTCGTGCAGCCCCTCGAACAACCAAGACGTGTTCGACGCCGTGCGCGCCGGCCGGGGTCGCAATGGCATCGTCACCCGCGCCCGGCTCCGCCTCGTGCCGGCGCCGCAGACCGTCAGGTGGCACAGGCTCAGCTACGACACCGTCGAGCAGCTGATCGAAGACCAGCAACGCCTGGTCGTCACCGACACGTTCGACTACGTCGAGGGGCAGCTCAAGGTCCGGGACGGCGAACACGTCGTCGAGCTGGAAGCGGTGTCCTTCGTCGAAACCGCCTCGGGCACAGGCAGATTCGACGGCCTCATATTCAGCGAGGTGGAGAGCGAGATCGCCGGCTACTGGGACTTCCTCAACCGCCTCGCGGCAGGCGAGCCGCTGCTCCGCGACGCGGGCCTCTGGGACTCACCGCACCCGTGGTGCAACCTCCTGGTGCCGGGTGAATCGGCGGCCCAGGTGCTGGGCCAGATAGAAAAGGAACTCGGCGCGGAGCTGTACAGCGACTTCGGCCTAGCCCTGGCGTACCCGGTGCGCACAGACCGCATCGCGACCCCGCTCCTGGCTCTGCCGAACCACGACATCGCGTTCCTCGTCGCCGCACTCCGCTACGCACCCGCCGACGAACCCGAGACCGTGAACGCGATGCAGCGAGCGAACGACTCGCTCGTCGCGAGCACTCTGCGAGCAGGCGGAACGCTCTACCTCGATCCGCTGTAGTCGGACGTCTGCTGTCTGCAGGTGACCGCGATACGCAAGACACCTAGGCTGTCCGGTGTGGACTCTTCAAAACTGAAGTCCTGCAGGAACTTCAGCGAGAAGGGTTCATCAGATGAAGAGCAATGTCGCGCGAACGATCAGCGCGGCGGGCATGCTGCTCGCCACCGCCGCGTTGGGCATGATCGACGATCACGGCACGCGGTCAGCCAAGATCATGCCGCCGCCGGGGTGCGGGTTCATCGCCCTGCCGCAAGCGGTCGGTGAGCTCACGGCCCGCTACTTCCACTGCGGCAACAGCTTCATCCTCATCAAGTTCCACTGGAGCACCGGCACCACCGGAACCGCGTGCGTGCCACCGCACGGCCAGATCCCCTTCTACAAAGACG
>NZ_BSTF01000009.1:376097-380661 GCF_030269365.1 Lentzea sp. NBRC 102530 | reverse complement strand
CCGCATGCCGCTGCCACTTCGCGTTGAGTGCGTTCGCCGCGCAGCGCTTCCAGCAGTCGACCGCACTGGATGTTGTGGATGAAGGCCGGCATCTCCACGGACGCCATGCGTGTACCTCCTGAGCAGAGCATCGGGCCCTAGACGGGCACTACGGACAGTAGCAGCACCAGCATCACCGGATCGGGGCATTATCGGAGTCCGATATCGGGCTATAGGCTGCAGATGTGAGGGATCCAGCTGGAGTTATGCAGGCAAGGCTGCGGGATGATCTCCAATATCGATATGACAAGTGGCGGTTTGACCACTGCGGACCTACTGGATCCTCCGAGAGCGCTCGTCGGCTGAGT
This sequence comes from Lentzea sp. NBRC 102530, assembly GCF_030269365.1. Classification (GTDB taxonomy): domain Bacteria; phylum Actinomycetota; class Actinomycetes; order Mycobacteriales; family Pseudonocardiaceae; genus Lentzea. Next base: position 380,314 of record NZ_BSTF01000009.1, on the reverse strand, counting down.
GGCGGGCCGGGAACCGGGGCCTTGTTGCCGCCCCGTGTTCCTCCCCGTACGGCTCTGCCGCTATCCGATCCCGGCGAGCGGGGCGCGTCACGGCTCGGTCTTCCCCCGCCGGCCGTGGCGCTGCCTCATCAATGGATGGGAGGTGGGCGCGTGACAGGACGAACGGGAACGGTGCGCGTGGTCGTGGAGCTGAGCTTCGCGCAGGCCTCGGTGCTGGCGCGGGCGGCAGTCGTCGTCACGTCGGCGCTGGAGTGCAAGGAGGTCAACGCTGCTGACCAAGGGCTTCTGACGATTCGTCGAGCGGTCGCGTTGGCTCTGTCGCAAGACATCGCCCGGAAATCAGGCGGTCCTGCCGCAGCGCCGAGCGTGCCGGAACTTCGAGCCAGTTAGGCGTGGAAGGAGCTTCGGATGAGCAACCAGGTCTTGTTCGCCGGACTTCGCCGGAACCTCGACGAGCACCTGGAGCGGGTGTTCCGAGTGGCCGTGGACGGTGACGCGGGTGCGGCGCTCGCCGCGATGCGCCATGACGTTCCGGGCATCGTGGCGGCGTTGCAGGTGCTCGCGGACCGACACCGAGCGGACGAGAACGGGTGTTGCCGGGCCTGCCGGAGCGGGCCGTTCTGGCGCCGAGTGGCGGGACCGTGCCGAGTGCTCCTCGACGTTCATCTCGCCGTCACGGTGGCGATGACGGCCCGTACGAGCGCCGGTTCGCAAAGCCACCGTCTACGACCGTCCTCTTCGGACCTAGAATCGCACTAGCACAAGGAACAAGCATGCCACGAAGGATTTCCACCGTACGCCTGCGCGAGTTGGCTCAAGGCGTACGCGCGGTGGTTGAGCGCGCGGGCCTGAACTCGCGTCACGTCGCCGAGCTGGTCGGTTGTGACGAAGCCAAGATCTCTGAGGTGCTCAACGGCAAAGCGCACCTCAGCGAGTTCGAACTCATAGTTCTGTTGAGCGTCTGCCGCCCGAAGGCTGAGGAACGAGAGCGTTTGCTCGCCCTCTATCCGTCCAGGGATGTGCGGGGTTGGTGGCAACAGCACGGAAAGGCTGCGCCGGTCTGCCCTTCCACTGCCATGGCCCAGGTTGCCACCGCGACAGAGCTGGTCGACTGGCAACCGCTCGTGTTGCCGGCCTTCTTGCGGACTGATGAGTACACGCGTGAGCTGTTGATGGCTTCGGCGCAGGTACCGGAAGAGAAGGAGATGGCCGCGCGGTTGTGCGTTCAGATCCAGTTGCGGAAGTTGCTCCGCAACGGCTTGGCCAGCACCTTCTACATCCACGAGTTCGCGTTGCGGCTTGAGGTAGGTGACGCCGGCGTGCGGGCCGAGCAGATGCTGCTGCTCTTGATCGCGGCTACCTGGGACTACGTGACGATCCGCATTGTGCCCGCTGCGATCGGCGCGCACGCGGGTCTGTCCGGTCCGTTCACCCAGCTGAAGTTCGAGAAGTACGAGCCGGTCGTGTGGCTGGAGGCACTGAACTCGAGCACGTTCGTCGAGAAGCAGGACGCGGTCGACGGCTACGCGGCAGTTGTCCGCAAGCTCAACGAGGTGAGCCTGAGCCCAGAAAAGTCACTGGAACTCATCAAATCGCTGCACACCGGATGATCTCCCAGTGCCGAAGGATTTCCGGGCCACGACGCTCGAACGCGCCATCGGGCGGCAGCTGGCCGGGTGGCGCGCGGAGCGCGAGCTGAGCCTCGCCGAGGCGGGCCAGCGGGTGGGCTTCAGCAGCGCGAAGCTGTCGATGATGGAGAACGCGGTGCAGCCGTCGGCTCCGGTGGACATCATGGCGCTCGGTTACGTGTACAAGGTGCCGACCCCGGAATGGCAATCGGTGGTGTTGCGCGCGCAGCACGCGGAACGGGCGCGGGTGCGTTCCGGTGGTGGTGTGCGGTTCGATCCGGCGGCGGACTTCGCGAACCTGGTGTTCGAGGCGACGTCGTTGAGCGTGTTCACGGTGGACCTGGTTCCGGCGGTGTTCCAGCTTCCCGGTTACACGAACGCGGTGTTGCAGGACGACGATCCGGTGCGCACGGCGCGGTTGGCGATGGTGCGGGAGGCGTGGGCGACGCGGCAGGGCGATCGGGATCCGTTGGTGGTGCGGGTGGTGTTCGCGGAGGCGGTGCTGCGGCAGGTGGTCGGCGGGCCGCGGGTGATGAAGGCGCAGCTGTTGCACCTGATGGAGGTCAGCGAGCAGGAGACGGTGAGCGTGCGGGTGGTGCCGCGCGGGGCGGGTGCGTATCCGGCGATGGGGTCGCCGTTCACGTTGCTGGGGTTTCCGCACCGGCAGCACGACGACGTGGTGTACCTGGAGACGTTCCTGAAGGGCGAGTACGTCGAGGAGCCGGGGCTGACGGCGGAGTGCGGGGCGCGGTTCGCGCGGTTGCGGGAGGTGGCGCTGGGGGAGGGGGAGTCCCTGGAATTCATCGCCGAGGCCGCCGCCCAGCTTTGATCTTCGGCGTTCCGCCGCAATCGGTGAACGGCCCAAGAGTGCACTGAAGGCATCAGGCCAGCGATGAACGTGTCCGTCGACCGCTGAAGGGGCTGTGAACTTGCGTCGTCTCTCGCTGTCAGGCGATCAAAGTGTTCACTGGGTCGGATCCGACGTACCCGACCCACGGCATCACCGGGGTGAGTTTGAATTGGGGTCTGCTGCACGGATTGGTGACACTGTCACCTACTCGTGCAGCAGACCCGCACGTAGGAAGCGCCGTCAGGCGCGTAGCTGCCGAGGTTGATGCCGCGTTTCACCACTGCGTTGCTATCGATCTTCTGCCACTTGCCGTCCGTGGCAGAGTTCGCCACCGACGTCGTGCCAGGGATGTATGTCAGCTCGGCTGGTAGTTCATACTTGATCACGACATCGTCCTGTTGGATCGTGCCGGTGTTCGTGTACTTCACCTTGATGTCGAGTTCATTGTCCGTCCTCATGCGACGCACGCTGGTGTATTCGGTGGTACCGCGGGTGGCGGCGAGCTGGGTGACTGTGAAGTCGGGTTGGTCAACAGCGAACTGGAAACGCACCTCGCCCCTGCAGTTGTCTTCGCCGGTGACATCACCGGTTGGACCGTCACATCCAACAAGCGCGTCTGGCTCGGAGAACAGCTCCTCAACAGGCAGCGACACACTTGTCGGAAGCCGGGTGGTATGCAAACTCGCCGAGTTCGGGACGATACGGATCAGCACGGCTGGGCCAGACGAGGCGAGTACCAGCCACCTCCATACCTGAGGTGGATCGGCGGAGCCCGAGCTCACGGTAGCCGTGGCGTGTGCCCGTCCATCGCCAACCGCGGGCAGCATCATTGACACTCGTGTCTGCCGGCTTGGTGCAGCCGCGCTGTCCGCGTTGTCATTGCGGAATCGGATCATCCCTTCATACCGGCTGCCTACCTTGACCGGTAGAGAGCCTGCGGACACCCACTCCTCTGTGTCGACCTCGCGCAAATGGAGGAAGAACCGTTCGTCGCCCGCAACCGTGTCATCGGTGACCGAGTTCAACACTGCTGCTGTCGGACGGGTTTTTCCGCTGAACAACTGGCGCGGTGGTCCCCATCCGTCCTCGGGCACTCCCACGTCGACACGGTCACCTTCGGGTCTGTTCGCAGGAGCACCGGCGCACCCCGCAGTGACCAGCACCGCCAGGATCAAGCAGCTGAGCCTGCCAACATGCCTTCGCAAACTCTCGCCTCCAGATGTCACATGTACTACTGCAGGCTTCGGTGTGGAATTTGAGAGCGTTACCTGGCGCGGCGAACTCGCGGTGGCCACCTCCGGAATCGGCATAGCGGCGACGCTTCAACCAGCCCGCATCAGCCGCAGCGCCCCGCTCCGAGGATCAGCATGACGGGCGTCAGCAACGGAAAATCCCGTGGCAGCTGCTCATCAGGCCCAGGCTGACGTGAACGGCTGTTCAGGGTTGCACCGGCTGCCTGCCGCCGAGAGCGGCAATATCGTCGACCAGGACGGTGACAAGGCCGGCTGCGGACAACGTCGCCGCCGAGTGGACCGTCACCGTGCCCTCGGCACCAGCCAAGAGCCCTGCGACCTCGCCGAGTCCGATGGTGGAGCGGACACTGGCTCCGAGGAAGCCCGTTGTACGGGCACGCGGTCGGAGGCCAGTGGCGGCGGCGTTCCCTCTGAGCAGTTGGTGATCTCGCTACGTGCCGCCGCCCTGGCCGGGCCTCGGGGAGGGCACCACCCTGCGCGAGACCC
>NZ_BSTF01000009.1:0-376000 GCF_030269365.1 Lentzea sp. NBRC 102530 | reverse complement strand
CCCGCTGTGCGGAGGGCCGGGCCTCGGGGAGGGCACCACCCTGCGCGAGACCCGCTGTGCGGAGGGCCGGGCCTCGGGGAGGGCACCACCCTGCGCGAGACCCGCTGTGCGGAGGGCCGGGCCTCGGGGAGGGCACCACCCTGCGCGAGACCCGCTGTGCGGAGGGCCGGGCCTCGGGCAGGAGCACCAAAGGATGGGAACAGGGCTGACCAGCGGGTTTCTGTCGGCAGCCTGGTGGTGGAGTCAAGTTTCGAGCTTTCCGCGCCGGAGTAGTACCCGTTGGGACGGGCTCAGTCCCGTCCCAACGTCGGGCATTGAACGCCAGTGCCAGACCGCTGTTCGCCGCGTGTCCAGCAGGACAGGCCGAGCCTGCAGCTGCCGGGTCTGCTGCACGAATTGATGGTGCAGGTCAACCTATCACCTGCTCATGCAGCAGACCCTAACGCTCAGGCGTTGCTTCGGCTTTGCGAAAGTGCCGCGACGATCTGGTCGACGGTCGCACCTTTCAGCAGAGTGAGCATGGGTATGTCGACTCCGTACTCGTTCTTGACGTTGGTTCGGATCTCTGTGGCCATCAGTGAGTCCATCCCCAGTTTGTTGAGTGGGCGCTGGCGGTCCAGTGTTTCGGCGGGGAGCCGCAGCACGCTGGCGATGAGTTCGCGAACCCGGTCACCGTCCTGGTTGGCTTTGTCCGGGTGGCTCTTCTCCGGTCCAAGTGGTGTTCGTTCTGTGGTTGGTGCCTGCCGTGCTTGCGGCACGAACACGTCTTGCGTGGTGGGGACCGCCAGTTCTGTCAGGAGGTTCCGGGTGAACTGGTCTGGATAGGTGTCGGCGTAGGTTGTCCAGTCGGCCGGGGTCACGACGACGTGGCCTGTGCTGCCGTGGTCGAGCAGACGCCCGAGCATCGCCGCTCCGCGTGCGGGTGTGAAGCTGCGGAGTCCTGCCGGTACTCGGAGTTGTCCTGGCCCGTTGAGGCGTACCGCCATGCCTGTTTCCCAGAAGCCCCAGCCGATGCTGAGGGTGGGCAGGCCGCGAGAACACCTGTGCAGTGCGAGGGCGTCGAGCCAGGCGTTCGCCGCGGCATAGGCGCCGAGCAGGGGCGAGGGCAGCACTGCGGCGGCAGAGGAGAACAGCACGAAGAAGTCGAGCGGTCTGTCGGCGAGAACATGGTGCAGTGCAGCGGCTCCCCGAAGTTTCGGGTGAAGTACCTGCTGGATCTCCTCAACGCTCAGATCTGTGAGAGGAGTGTGCGTGCCGATGCCCGCGGCGTGGACGACGCCGCGGATCGGGCGGTCCAGCAGTGCGCCGAGGGCTTGTTCGTCGGCGACGTCGATCGCCTGGTACTCCACCTCGACTCCTCGTTCTCGCCATCGGTCCAATGTGGAGATCCGGTGTTCCGGCAGCGGACTGCGCCCGATGAGGAGAAGGTTCTTCGCACCGCGCTCGATAAGCAGGTCCGCGGTCACGACGCCGAGGTCGCCCAGCCCGCCGGTGATGATGTACGCGGGCTTGCGCCGGCCGATGCCGACGGAGACCTGTCTCTTGCTGTGCTGGGTGAAGGGAAGCGGCGGCAGTTTCCCGAGATGAGCAAGTGAGAGCACCTCGTGGATGAGCCCGGCGAGGCGGCTGGACGGGAGCGTCGAGATGTCGACACTGTGGTAGGTCGTGTTGCGCGACCACGATGTCGGGGGGCGCCCATCGAGTTGCACGTAGCGGCTTCCCTCGGGCGCGGGCATGCTGGTCGTGCTGAAGACGACGTCTGGACTGCTGGAAGGTTCGCGGATTCCGGCCCAGGAGAGCAGCGCTTGTTCTTCGGCGGTGCCGGTGTGGATGGCGACCACTGTCGCACCCAGCAGGCGGGCGACGTGTGTCGCGGCGGCTGACCGAGGTTCCGCAGCGGGATGGATCAAGACGGTTTCGCCCGCCTGCAACCGTGCCAGGTCACGTAGGCCGTGGAGGGCAGGCACGTAGGTGTGGAGAAGGGTGACCGCCTCCGCCGGACTGAACGCGTGAGGCATCGGCACTGTGCGAGCGGCTTGGGCCAATGCGAAGGATCCTGTGCGGTTCGCTCCCAGAGCGAGGACCAGGTCACCTCGCGCGGGCGTCCGGACTCCGGGGCCCGTGTCGATGACGGTTCCCGCGCAACTCCACGGTCCAGGATTGTCGCTAGCGGCTGTGACGTCGATGAGCACTTGGCCTGTGCCGGGCCGCGACGGAGTGGCGGGATGCGGTGAACGCGTGGTGAGCCGGGCGGCGTAGCGCCGGCCTTCCCTCAGCGCGATCTGGTATTCCCCGGCGGGTAGTCCGAGCTCGTCGATCAGAGCGTGGAGGTCGGTTTCCGCGGGATGCTCGGGCAGGTCGATCGCGGTGCAGCCGAAGGCCGGGTGCTCTACCGCGACTGTCCTGAGCAGACCCCAGAGCGCGGCGGCTTCGGGCCTGGGAACGGTATCAGACTCGATCACGGCCTGGCTGCCGCGGGTGATCACCCACAATCGCGTCGCGCCTTCTCGTGACTGGAGTACCTTCACCAGCTCGACCAGGTCAGTACACGCCTGTTCGCCGGTTCCGGTGAAGACCACTCCCACGGGGGCGTCCGATGCGCCGAGTTGGGTGTCGACCACACCGGGAAGCCTGTGGCGCAGCAGCGGGAGGTCGTCGCCGAGGACGACCCAGTGCCGTGTTCGCGGTTCGCGACCGGCCGGCGTGGGTGAGATCGGTCGCCACCGGAGTTCGTGCAACCAGCCGGACTCCGGCTGTCCGTCAAGAAGGCGGGACTGGAGCCCGGTCAGTTCCATGAGCGGTTGGCCCTGCGGGGTGGTGATCCAGAGGTTTCCGCCGAAGCGGACCCCGTCGTCGTGGCGGTCGTGCAGGTAGGCGAGGGCGGACCGTCCGGGTTTGCCGTACCAACGGACTCGCGCGATCGACTCGCCGACGAACGGGCCGTGAATCCGCGCAGCGGCGACCTGACCGCACGCATCGAGCAGAGCAGGATGGAACAGGTGCGCGTCCGCCTCCTCCACGAGGTGCGCGGGGAGCTCGATCGTGGCGAGCGCTTCGTGTTCACCGTGGCGAAGCTCGACGATTCCTTGAAACGACGGTCCCCAGTCGTTGCCTTGTGCGCGGTGCCGCTCGTAGAAGGCAGCCGCTTCGAGCTTTGTGGTGCAGCGGTCGCTCCATGCGCTGATGTCGAGATCGGTGGCCACGTCGGAGGTCACCGACCGGGCCTCGCCGGTGGTGAGGATGATCCAAGTTCCGTCGGCGTCCTCGCCGTGCACGCTGAACTTTCCGTCTTCCAGTTCTGTTCGCAGCCGGGGAGGGGCGCTCGTCAGGTGCAGCGGTGCGTGGAACCTGATGTCGGAGAGTTCGATCGGGCCGGTTCCCCACTTGCGTCGTGCCGCCTGCAACGCGAGGTCGACCGTGACCATGCCCGGCAGGATCGATGAGCCTTGGACGCGGTGTTCGGCCAGGTAGTGGGGTGGCCGGGCAGGAACAGCCGGGACAGCCGCGGGTGTGTCCGGCAGCCAGCACCGCTTGTGCTGCCAGGGGTAGCGCGGCAGGTCGTGGTGCGGGGCACGTCCCCCGTTCACCTTGCGCCAGTCGATCACCACTCCGTGGGCGTACAGCTCCGCCAGCCGAGCGTGCAGGATGGGCAGGCCCGGTTCACTCCGCGTGAGCGAGCCGACTGTTCTTGCCGCACCGCAGTCGGTCATCGCGTCGGTGAGCAACGGATGCGGACTGACTTCGAGGAACACGTCGCATTGCTGTGTCTCCGCTTCGACCGCGCCTGCGAACAGGACCGGTTGGCGCAGGTTGTCCGCCCAGTAGCGGGCGTCCATCGTCGTGCCGTCGATCACCTGGCCCCGGACGGTGGAGTGGAAACGGATCTGGGCCTGCCGTGGGCGGACTTCTGCCAGCGCCTCGAGCAGTTGCTCCCGGATCGGATCCATCAGTGGGCTGTGCGATGCGAAGTCGACCCGAACCAGATGAGCGAACTGGCCACTGTCCGTGAGTGTTCGCACCACTGCTCGCACGCCATCAGCCGGGCCTGAGATCACGGTGGAGTTCGGGCTGTTGTAGGCGGCGACGGCCAGCCTCCCGTCGAGGAACGGCTCCACATCGGACGACGGCATGCCTACGACGGCCATCGCTCCCGTCCCGCTGACCCGCCTCGCCAATCTGCTGCGCAGACAGATGATCCTCGCCGCGTCGGAAAGGTCCAGAACGCCCGCGACGTGCGCGGCCGCCACTTCGCCCATGCTGTGCCCGATCACGACATCAGGTTCCACACCCCAGTCGCGCCACAGCGCGGCGAGGGACACCTGCATCGCCCACAACGCGGGCTGCACGACATCCAGTTCGGACAGTGCGTCAGAATCCTTCCGGTCGAGTACGTCGAGCAGAGACCAACCCACGTGCTCCTCGATCGCATGTGCGCAGTCCTGCAACGCCTTCCTGAAAACTGGTTCGCTCTCCAGCAGATCGCGGCCCATTCGTGGCCACTGCGAACCCTGCCCCGGGAAGACGAACGCGACCCTGGCCTCCTGGTCGACAGCGCCGCCGGGCGTCGACGCGTTCAACAGCGCCCGTGCGAGAGACTCCGCGTCGTGACCGGTCACCGCGAGGCGGTAGGCGTGGTGGTCGCGACGTTGTGCCGCAGCAGCGCAGATCCCCGGCACATCAGCTGAAGCGGTCTCGCGCAGAAGCCTTGCGTAGTCGCTCAGGAGAACCCGCAGTGCGACGGGATCCTCGGCGGAAACCGGAAGTATCAGCGAACTGGACTCCGGCAGGCGAGTCGGGTGCGGGGTGTCCGGCTCGGCCACGATGACGTGCGCGTTGGTGCCCGCGATGCCGAACGAACTCACGCCGGCGATCGCGCGGCCTTCATGCGGCCACGGCACGGTGGTGGTCGGCACGGCCAGTCCGGCCTTCTCCCAGTCGAGCGAAGTGTTCGGCTCGTTCAGGTGCAAGCTCGCCGGAATCTGCCGATGACGGAGGCTCAGCACCGTCTTGATCAGACCCGCGACGCCTGCCGCGCCTTCGGTATGGCCGATGTTGGTTTTGCTCGAACCGACCAGGCACGGGCTGCCCGCAGTGCGCGACGCGCCCAGGACCTCAGCCAGAGCCCCCAGTTCCACGGCGTCGCCAACCTGGGTTCCGGTTCCGTGTGCCTCCACGTAGTCGAGTTGCCCCGCGTCGACGCCACTGTCAGCCAGCGCGCCGCGCATCATCACGACCTGTCCGTCGTGAGACGGTGTAAGCAAATAACCGCTGGAGCGTCCGTCACTGTTGCAAGCGCTACCCATGATGACCGCATAGACGCGGTCGCCGTCAGCGACGGCTCGGCTGAGTGGCTTCAACACGACCACGCCAATGCCATCGCTGCGGACGAAACCGTCACCGGAGGCATCGGCGAACTTGCACCGCCCGTCCTTGGCGAGCATCCGGCCCCGGCTGTAGGCGATGCCCTCGTCCGGCAGCAACACCACGTTCGTGCCAGCAGCGATGGCCAGCTCGGACTCCCCGTCGCGAACACTTCGGCAGGCCAGATGCAGAGCCACCAGCGATGACGAGCATGCCGTGTCCACCGACACGCTGGGGCCTCTGGCATCCAATGCGAACGACAACCTGCCGGCCAACACCGATCTCGCGGTGCCCGTGACCGCGTGTACGTCCAGGTCGGGCAGCCTGCTCGCGAGGTCCGCGTAGTTGACCGCGATCTCGCCGACGAACACACCTGTACGAGTGCGCTCGATCGTGCTCGGTGCAATACCGGCGTCGTTCAAGGCGTCCCAGGCGACCTCCAGCAGGTGTCGTTGCTGCGGGTCCATCCGGTCGGCCTCCCGTGGTGAGATGCCGAAGAACGCCGCGTCAAACCCCGCGACGTCGTCCAGAAAACCGCCCCAGCGGCTGTAGGTACGCCCCACCGCGTCGGGGTCGGGGTCGAAATAGGAGTCGATGAGGAATCTGTCCGCAGGAATCTCCTGAACGACGTCCAGGCCGTCTCTCAACAACCGCCAGTACTCGGCGGGACCGTCCGCCTGCGCGAAGCGGCAACCGATTCCCACCACAGCTACCTGTTCGAATGCGGTCATCTCGGCTCGTTCTCCTTCAACTCCATCTGCACCATGTCGGACACCAGCGGATCACGGACGAAGAAGTGGTCTCCGGGCAGCGTGTGGATCACTGCCGGCCTGGTGGTCAGTTCTGACCATCGGCGGGCACTGTCCACTGAGACCACGGAATCGTCACGGCCGAGGAAAACCGTGACAGGACAAGAAAGTACGTAACCTCCGTGACGGTAGGTCTCCACCACCGTGGCGTCGGCACGCAACGTCGGTACCGCGTGGCGCAATGCTTCCGCGTCGTGCCTCACCGCTTCAGGCGTTCCGCCCACAGCCAGCACTTCGTCCAGCAACTCGTCGTCTGGCAGCATCCGCACAGGCTTCAGACGTGGAGGGCGATGAGGCGCCCCTGCCGCCGAGACGAATAGCCGTACCGGAGGTAACCCGTGATCACGCTCCAAGACCACGGCGGTCACATAGGCCAACAGCGCCCCCATGCTGTGGCCGAACAGCGCGATGCCCGGTTTGCGGTGTGAATGGGCTGCAATCTGGCGGGCCAATGGAACCGCGATGTCGTCTGCGGACGTCAGTGCCGGTTCGTCGGCACGTCTTCCCCGGCCAGGAAGTAGCACAGGAACCACCTGAAGCCGCAACCGCGGCGTCCAGTCATGGAACAACGACTCGTTGCCACCGACGTACGGAAAGCAGTAAAGGCGGAGCCCCTCACCGTCATGAGAGTCGAACCAATCGCCCATCATCGATTCTCACGCTCCGTCACTGGCTGGTCACGTTACGAGGTACCTGAGATGAGAGCACGTCACTGCGGTCAGCGGTTGAAAAGTCGCCCGAGTGAGTGCTTGTGCCTGCGAGCCGTAGGGCCCGGCTCTCACTTCGCTGCCGGCTCGGGCACAGGTCCCAGGTGAGGCAGTGGCTGAAGTGCGCACCGCTGTCGGTCTGTGGCCGCCGCTGAAGAACGCGCGATCGAGAGATCGCTCTACACGGTTGCCGCCTTATCAGAAGCCAGCGTGAGTTCTCCGGTAGACGGCCAGATGCGGCGGCCACTTGCGCTCTCCGCTGGCGACCGCTCGGTTCGCCGGTGACATCCAGAGGAAAGATGGACAACCGCACGGGTTGATCAAGCGTCGCCGTCCAGACGACGGCGCCGTGAGATCCACGGGCAGCGAGCCGCCTTGATGCTGCCCAAACACCAGGCTGCCGAGCCTCTGGTTCGCGCTCCGCTCCGGGTCAGCCTGCGCTCATCGCCTCGGCCACGGCGGGGACCTCAGCATGAGCATCCGCATCACCCGTGGTAGCTGCAACCGCCGGGGGCTCGAACCCGGCGCCGCAGTCGTGCTGTCCAATCCTGTGGGTCGCTACGGCGCCCGCTTCGCGACTGCCGACCGATGGAGTGTCTACGAGAACGGTGCGTTTATCGTCATGGCCCGCCGGGGGAGAGCGGTACACCCTTCACTGTGGAGCGCAGTCGCACCTCTGTGGGAAATCAACCCACCGACACCAGCGTGGCGGTGTCAGGGCACAAGATCGGTTACCTCGTAGCCTGCCCGGGGCGAACCCTCCGGTTCCTCGAACCCGACTGGGCGAGGAACCGGAGCTCGTCAGATGCAGAAGCCGCCCCATCCGTCGGAGGTCTAGACCGTGTTCGGAGGCCAGTGGCGGCGGCATTGCCTGCTGTCGGTTGATGATCTCGGTACGTGCCGCCGCCCTGGCCGGACCTGGGGAGGGCGCCATCCTGCGCGTGATCGTTCTTGCGGAGGGCCGGACCTGGGGCAAGGCACCACGCAAACCTGCTCGCCACTGCGGCTAGGCGACTGACCGGCAAGTTGGTGCTTGAGACGAGCTTCGTCGTGGACGAGCCGCGGGGTGGGCGATGAGCAGCCAGACGGAGCGCGGCGCAAAAGACCTCGTCGTCCGCACGGTTACGATGATCATGGCTTCGGTCGTGGGCTGACCTTCTTGTTCGGGTTCGGCAATGGGCTGAGCCTGGGTCTTCGGCTGGGCGTACCGGTTTGGGTAGCGCCGCTCGTCGCGCCTGCGGTGGACCTGTCGATCCTTGGCCTCCTGATCGGCATCAGGCAACTCGCGCTCGCCGGCGCTTCGCTCAATGTGCCGCGGCCAGCGCGCCGACTGTTGATGTTTGCGAGTGCGGTCACGCTTGCGCTGAACGTGGCCGACCGGATCGTTGCCGGCGAGTACGGCAAGGCGGCGTTCGACGCCGTTGGTCCGTTGCTGTTGATCGGCTGGGCTGAGGTGGGGCCTGGTCTCCTGCAGGCGATGGGCGCGATCCGCGTGCCGAAGGTCGACACGGCGGCTGGTGAGTACGAGAGCGCCGAAGCAGTCGGATTGGAGCCTGCGCCGCCTCAAACCGATGAAGGGCCAACTCTGTCAGCGCCAGAGCAACCGTCGTCGTCTCTGCACCTCCTCAAGGGTGATCTCCTCGCTCGGGCACGACACGAGGACGCTGTTCACCGTGCCGTGCATCAGCGGCCAATCTCCGCCGATGCTTTGCGCGGGAAGCTCGGAATCGGCTCCGCGCTGGCCCGGCGCCTGGTCAAGAGTGTCCGCGCGGAGTTCCAGCAGAGCTATGGTTCTATGAGTCGAGACCTGTCAGGTTCGTCTCGAAGTGACGATTCAAGGGTGACGGCTTGAGCTGGCTTATGCGGCGGCCAGGCGGTATTGCGGATCGTCGCAGCGGTCGAGCGACTCGCGCGGGCGGCGCCGGCCGCCATGGCTTGCCGATCGCTCAGGAGTCAGAAGGATCGGCTCGGCGTTGTCACTCTTTGGAACAGCAGAATGTTCGCTGTCAATGCCCGCGTCGGTGAGGAGCGCATCTGCTACGTCGTCTTGCGACTGCTGGGCACGGGCAGGGGAGAGTCTCAGGCGGTTGGTGATCCGCCTTCGGGGCTGCTTTGCGGGAGACCGCTCGCTCATGTCTGCCTCCAGGTTCATCGCCGTTGCGCTCATGAACTCCGGAAAATCAGCACTGACGGGACATGCCATCAACCACGTAGTTCGAAGATGGTTGACGTCCTGAGAGTAGTTAGGTGTGAACTGTGGAAACAGGACTCCTGCAGTTTGGCGCGCTCGAACATTCGCAGATGCCTTATATGTCAAAGATACCCGGGAGATGCACGGTCACGCGTCCTCGTTCGAACGTGCGGAAGAAGTGGAGGCCTTGAGGCTTGAGTCAGGCCTCGACGAGCGGTGTGGCAGACTCGGGCGCGGGAGATCCGCGGATCACCCGCGGACAACGAGAACCGCGGCCGGATCCTCGACCGGTGACATAAGGTCGGTCACATGGATCGCATCGAGGGATCGTTGTACGGGCTGGCCTTCGGGGACGCACTCGGCAAGCCGACGGAGTTCCTGACCGTCGCCGAGATCGACCAGCGGTTCGGCCCCACCGGCCCGGACGACCTCGAGGGCGACCCCGCGCTGTTCACCGACGACACGCAGATGGCGCTGGCCGTCGGCTGGGCCCTGCACGACGCGGGCGATCTCACCCCGGACGCCCTGGAACCGCAGCTGCGCAAGCGTTTCGTGGCGTGGGCGCACAGCCCGGAGAACAACCGCGCGCCCGGCATGACGTGCCTGCGCGCGGTCGGCGGCCTCGCGGAGGGCATGCCGTGGGTGGAGGCGACCGTCGCCGGGTCCAAGGGCTGCGGCGCGAACATGCGGGTCACCCCGGTCGGCCTGGTGCCCGGCCTCGACCTGGACGTCCTCGCCGGCATCTCGCAGCTCCAGGCCGCGATGACGCACGGTCACCCCACGGCGCTGGCGGCGTCCGAGCTCACCGCCTACGCGACGCGCCTGCTGGTCGACGGCTGCGCGCTCGCCGACGTGCCCGCCGCGTTGCTGGCCCGGTGCGCGGACCAGCGCGAGACCTACCGGCAGGACTGGCTCGGCGAGCTGTGGCAGTCGCCGGGCGCCACCACCCCGGCCGACTTCATCGCGCGCGGGTGGGACGAGTGCACAGCGGTCCTCGACCGCCTGGTGGCCGCGCTCGCCCGCCCCGACGACGGCCTCGACGCGAGCCTCGCCACCGGCGAGGGCTGGATCGCCGAGGAAGCGCTCGCCAGCGGCCTGTACTGCGCTGTCCGGCACGCCGACGACCCGGTGCGGTCCATCGTGCGAGGCGCCAGGACGAGCGGCGACTCCGACTCGATCGCCGCGATCGCCGGTGCGTTCGTCGGGGCCGCGCACGGGCTGGAGGCGTGGCCCTCGGACTGGGTCACCCGCATCGAGCACACGGACGAGCTGGCGGCGCTCGCGGCACGTCTGCGCGGCTGACCGGCCGCTGGGGACGGCGGGCGGCAGGCGACGAGGTCCCAGCCTGCGGAGTGCTCGTTGCCCGGGCGGAGGTCATCCGCGCACGTGGTCGCGGCTGCTCCGCAGCAGGGGGCGCATGAGGTCGTGGATGTGCGCTGACGGTTCCAGGCCGAGCTCGGCGCGGAGCAGGGTCCGGTAGCTCTGGTACTGGCGCACCGCCTGCGCGAGGTTGCCGTCCGCGAGGTGGAGCTCGACGAGGGCGCGGTGCGCGGTTTCCCGCAACGGGTCGGTCTGCACGGCGGTCAGCGCCGCCTCGTGTGCGTGGTGGTGATCGCCGCAGGACCGGAACTGCTCGCTGAGCACCTCCAGCGCGTGTAGCCGGGCCTGCCGCCACCAGTCCCGTTCGTCCCGCACCCACGGCTGGGTCCAGCCCGGCAGCAGGTCGGCCTTGAGCACGGCCATCACGCCGGGGGACGCCGTCGGCCGGGCGGTCAGCGCACAGGCCTGGCGGAAGTCGACCTCGACCTGCGCGTCGAGCGTGAGTGCGTCGTCCAGGCCCACCACCAGGGTGCCGGGGCGGCCGAGCCGCCACAACGACGACCGCAGGCACGCGGCGGCTCGACGGGCCGTTGCTTGCGGCCAGAGCAGCGCCGCGGCCACGGTGCGCGGCACCGGGCACTCGCGGACGGCGAGGAGCGCGAGGAGCCGCTGCGCACTGGGCACGACGTGGACCGGTGTCCGCCCGAAGTGGAGCCGGAACCCGTCGAGCAACTGGATGTGCGGGCGGGTGCCGGGCTCTGCGGTCGTCTCGGTCACGGGCGCGCTCCTCCTCTCCTTGCCGGGGGAGTCGCTGGGTGCCCGGTCGTTGAGGACTCACACACCCGGCCCCGAAATTGCTCTGTCCTGACCAGCGGCGGTGACGCGGCGGTGCGGGGAGGGTGGCGCCGCGGAGCCGTGCGGGTCACGGCCGCTGCCTAGCGTCGCCGTGGAGTCGGACGACCCACAGGAGGCGAGATGTTCCTGCACACCAGCAGGTTGCAGTTCGAGGCCAAGCCGGACCGTCCGGACGCGCACTACGCCCGCAAGCTCCAGGAGCTGATCGGCGGCGCGTTCGGCGAGATGACAGTGACGATGCAGTACCTGTTCCAGGGCTGGAACTGCCGGATGGAGGGCAAGTACAAGGACCTGATCATGGACGTGGCCACGGAGGAGATCGGCCACGTCGAGATGCTCGCGACGATGGTGGCGCGTCTGCTGGAGAACGCTCCCGCGGAGGCCACCGACGAGGTGGCGGCGAAGGATCCCGTGGTAGCGGCGGTGCTCGGGGGCATGGACCCGCAGCAGGCCATCGTCAGCGGCGGCGGCCCCACGCTGTCCGACAGCAACGGTGTGCCCTGGAACGGCCGGTACGTCATCGCCAGCGGCAACCTGATGGCGGACTTCCGGGCGAACGTCGCCGCGGAGGCGCAGGGCCGGTTGCAGACCGCGCGGCTCTACAACATGACCGACGACAGCGGTGTCCGCGACATGCTGAGGTTCAACCTCGCCCGCGACACGCCCCACCAGAACATGTGGCTCGCGGCCATCGAGGAACTCCAGGAGGACGGGCTCGAAGGCCCGATCTCGCCGAGCGCGTTGTTCGACGAGGAGCACGCCGAGCACGCCGGGACGATCTGGCACAACTCCGACGGCGCGTTGGGCGCGGAGGGCGGCTGGGCGTCCGGCACGGCACCGGACGGCGTGCACGAGTTCTCCTACGTGATGAACCCGGAGCCGTTGGGCGGGCACGCGTCGGCGCCGAAACCCGATCCGCTGCTGTACGCCACCAGTCCGGCGAACCTCGGGCTGATCGAGAAGGCCATCCGCAAGCTCACCTGAGGAGGACCTTCTGATGGTCGGCATCACGATGCCCGCTCGCCTCCGCTCGGCCGCCGTCGTCATGGGCCCGGCCTTCGTCGTCGCGGTCGCCTACGTCGATCCCGGCAACTTCGCGACGAACATGGCGGGCGGCGCGACGCACGGATACCTGTTGTTGTGGGTGATCGTCAGCGCGAGCCTGCTGGCGATGTTCGTCCAGTACCAGTCGGCGAAGCTGGGCATCGTGACCGGCCGCAACCTGCCGGAGCTCTGCCGCGAGCACTACCCGCGACCGGTCACGAGGCTGTTGTGGGTGCAGGCCGAGCTGGTGGCGATGGCCACCGACCTGGCGGAGTTCGTCGGGGCGGCGGTGGCGCTGAACCTGCTGTTCGGCGTGCCGCTGCTGCCGGCGGCGCTGATCACGGCGGTGGTGTCGTTCGGCATCCTCGCGCTCGCCCCGTTGCGCAGGCGCAGGTTCGAGTCGGTGATCATCGGCCTGCTCGCGATCGTGCTCGGCGGGTTCCTCTACCAGACGCTGCACCTCGGCCCGCTGACCGGCGCGGCGGCCGGCCTGGTACCGGGGTTCGCCGGCGTCGACAGCGTGCTGCTCGCGACCGGCATGCTCGGCGCCACGGTCATGCCGCACGTCATCTACCTGCACTCGGCGCTCACCCAGCGCCACCACACCACGTCCCCGGACGGCCGCCGCAGTGCGTTGCGGGCCAGCCGCACCGACATCGTGGTGGCCCTGGGCATCGCGGGCCTGGTGAACGTGAGCATGCTCGTCGTGGCGGCGGGCGCGTTCCACCAGGCCGGCGCGCCGCGGGAGTCGTTGGAGGACATGCACTCCGGGCTCGGTCAGCTGCTCGGGCCGGGAGCGGCACTGGCGTTCGCGCTGGCGTTGCTCGCGTCCGGGCTCGCCGCGTCCAGCGTGGGCACCTACTCCGGGCAGGTGATCATGGAGGGGTACCTGCGCCGGAGGATCCCGCTGTGGCTGCGCCGGGCGGTGACGATGGCGCCGGCGCTCGCGGTGCTGTCCCTCGGCGTCGACCCCACGAAAGCGCTGGTGCTCAGCCAGGTCGTGCTGTCGTTCGGCATCCCGTTCGCGCTCGTCCCGCTGGTGCTGCTGGCCAGGCGTGCCGACGTGATGGGCGCGGCGGTCAACCGGAGGGGCGTCACGGCGGCCGGTGCGGTGGCGGCACTGGTGATCTCGGGCCTGAACCTGTTCCTGCTCTTCAGGACGGTGACGGGATGACGGGCATCGACCGCGCGGCACTGGTGCTCGGCCTGGGCATCGGCGGTTTCGTCGACGGCATCGTGATCCACCAGCTGCTCGGCTGGCACCACATGCTCTCGGGCTGGTACCCGCTCGACGACGTGCACCTGATGATGATCGGCGACGGGTTGTTCCACCTGCTCTGCCTGCTGCTGGTGCTCGCGGGCATCGGCATGCTCAACCGCCGGCCGCCGCTGCCGACCTCCGTGCTGGGAGGGGGGATCCTCGCCGGGTGGGGCGTGTTCAACCTCGTCGAGGGGGTGGTCGACCACCTGCTCCTCGGCGTGCACCACGTCCGGCACGGCCCCGACCAACTGCTCTACGACATCGCGTTCCTCGTCCTGGGTGCGCTGCTGCTCGCCGCGGGAATCTTCATGGGCAGAAGTCGTTTGCGGCCGGATTCGCAGGGTAGCTCGTAGGCCTGGACACGACGATGAGCTGAGGAGTCAGCCGTGACCGAGAACCAGATGGGTGGAGTGCGCACGGCGGCCCGGGACGAGGGCTCCGAGGTCGCGCAACACGCCAAGGAGGCCGCCGGACAGGTCGGGAGCACCGTCCGGGACCAGGCCTCGCAGGTGACCCAGGAGACCGCGGCCCAGGCCCGCCACGTCGTCCGCGATGTGCGGGAACGCGTTGCGGCGGAAGCGGAAGAGCAGGCGCAACGCGTCTCGAAGCAGCTCGGCCGCATCGCCGACGAGCTGGGAGAGATGGCGGGCAACGCTCCGGGTGACTCGATGTCCGCCGGTGCGATCCAAAGTGCCGCCGACACGAGCAGGCAGGCAGCGCGGTTCCTCGACGAACGGGGCGCGCAGGGTCTGCTCGACTCCGCGCGGGACTACGCCCGGCGCAAGCCCGGCACGTTCCTGCTCGGTGCCGCGGTGGCCGGGTTCCTCGTGGGACGGATCGCGAAGAGCGCCACCGGCGGCGACAGCAGCCCGCCGCCGCGGCATGACCTGGTGCCGGTGGCCGACGAACGTCCCGAGGTGGCAACGGACTACGGCGCTCCGGTGACGACCGCGCCGCCTGCGGGGGTGCCGCATGTCGGTCCCTGAGATGCCGCCACCGTCGCGAGTGGACGGTTCGGGGGAGTCGCTGGGTGACCTGGTCAGCGAGCTCACCGGTGACCTGTCGAAGCTGATGCGCCAGGAGCTCGAGCTCGCCAAGGCGGAGATCCGGCAGGAGGCCACCAAGGCGGGCAAGGCGACCGGCATGCTCGCGGCCGCCGGGTTCGCGGGCTACATGACCACCGTGCTGCTCAGCCTGGCGCTGGTGTTCGCGCTCGGTGCCGTCATGCCGCTCGGCTGGGCCGCGCTGGTCGTGGCCGCGGTCTGGGGCATCGCCGGCGGCGTCCTCTACTCCACCGGCCGCGCCAAGCTGCGCACCGTAAACCCGAAACCCGAGCGCACCGTCGAAACGCTGAAGGAGGACGCGGAA
Source organism: Lentzea sp. NBRC 102530 (assembly GCF_030269365.1). Classification (GTDB taxonomy): domain Bacteria; phylum Actinomycetota; class Actinomycetes; order Mycobacteriales; family Pseudonocardiaceae; genus Lentzea. The sequence continues at coordinate 361,084 of NZ_BSTF01000009.1, read as the reverse complement.
TGGGCGAAACACCCGACCAAATAAGGCGTGAGATCGAGGTGACCCGTGCGGAGTTGCGCACCGACGCCAACCGCCTGGTCGACCACGCACGTCCGAGCAGCATCGCCGAGCGCCGCGTCCGGGGAGTGCGGCGAGGCCTGGTCTCGATGAAGGAGAAGGTGATGGGCACCGCCTCGGACGCCGCGTCGACCGCGCGGCACCAGGGACACGACGCCGGGCACGCCGTCGCCGAACGGGCGGACCAGGCCGTGCAGGCGGTGCAGGACGCACCGCGCCAGGTGGCGCGCCAGACGCAGGGAAGTCCGCTCGCGGCAGGCCTCATCGCGTTCGGCAGCGGGCTGCTGCTCGCCGCGGTCCTGCCGAGCACGGACGCGGAGAAGCAGGCGGTGCAACAACTCTCCGACGGCCTCAGCGACGTGGTGGACCCCGCCAAGGAGGCCTTGTCGGAGTCGGCGCAGCACCTCAAGGAGGGCGTGAAGTCGTCGGTGAGCGCCGCGTCGGACGAGGTGAAGCAGGTCGCCTCGGAGGCGGCGCACACCACTGCCGCGGAAGCGAAGGACGCGGCTCAGGACGTGGGCGATCATGCCCGCGAGTCCGGCCAGCGGGTCTCCGGCGAGGCGACGGGCCGATAGGGCGTGATCGGGGCGGGCCGCGTCGATTCGCGGCCCGCCCCGGAACTCTCGAGGCTCACGCCTCACGCCTCACGCCTCACGCCTCACGCTCGCGGCTCACGTTCGCGCTCGCGGCTCGCCCCGCCGTCGCACACTAGGCGGGGTCCATGCCGCCGTCCCCGCCCCTGCCCTCGGGTTCGGACTCGTCCGGGCCCCGGTGCGGGCCTCCGGTGTTCTCGTCGGCGACGGTGGGACGGGTGTGCTCACCGCCGATGTCCGCGTCCTCCAGTTCGCTCTCCGCGGTCGCGCGATCGGGTTCCGGCGTGGTCATCGCCATTCCTCCTGCCACCCGTGGTGGGTGTCGAAAGCGCCGGCGAGCAGGCGCAACGTGGCCTCGTCGGTCGTCTTCTCGACCTCGCCGCGCAGCAGCGCGACCTTCTCCCCGAACGGCACCAGCTCCCGTTCGTCCGGGGCCTGGATCGGGCCGGGCAGCAGGAGCAGCCCCTTCCCGTCGTCCGAGCGGACGATGCGCAGCTCGCCGCGGCCCTCCGCCTCGTCGAGCAGGGGCAGTTCCTCGTCAGCAAGGCGTCGTTCGTCCTCGTCGAGCCGGTCGAGGACGAACTTCCGCAGTTCGTCGGTCTTCATGACCCACGGGTATCCGCTCCGTCCGCGGGTACGCCTCGGTCAGCCGTTCTCACGAAAGGACTCTTCGATGCGCAGTCGTGTCCGGGCAGCGGGCCACGCCGTCCACCCGATCCTGATCGTCTTCCCGCTCGGGCTGCTGACCACGGCCGTCGGGTTCGACGTGCTGTACCTCGTGACCGAGCGGGGGAGCTTCGCCTTCACCTCGGCGCACCTGATCGCCGCCGGTCTGCTGATGGGCGTGGTCACCGCGGCGACCGGCTGGCTGGACTGGTGGCTCGTCGTGCCGCGCGGCACGCGGGCGCGGCGGATCGGGTTGCTGCACGGCGTGGTGAACGCCGCCGTGCTGGTGGTGTTCGCGGTGAGCTGGGCGCTGCGGCTGGGCGCCCCGGACTGGGGTCCGACGTGGCCCGCGGTGATCGCGGGCTGGCTGGGTCTGCTCGCGGGCGGGCTCGGCGGCTGGCTGGGCGGCGAACTGGTGGAACGACTCGGCGTCAGTGTGGAGGAGGACGCACACGTGGACGCGCCGAGCTCCCTGAGCGGGGCGACGTCAGCACGCTGAGCCCAGGTGCCGCCGCGTTGAGAGGAATGAGGTCGTGCCCGGCTGTCCGCGCCCTGCACGGGCGAACGGAAGCCGGTGCACGACCTCGGCCACGTCTCAGCTGACCGCGGGTCCCGAAGCGCTCGACCCGGACAGTTCCGAGATGAAGGTGTGGCACTGCTTGGCCCGCGTCGAGTCCTCCTCCATGACCTTGCGGAAGAAGTCGGCGATGTCCTGACGGCCCGCGTTGTCCGCGTCGCGGACGTACTGGCCGTAGTCGTGTCCGGCCTTGAGCGCGTGGTACTGCAAGGAGATCAGGTCGTAGGTGACGTCGTCGAAACCGGTCTCACCGGTTGCCATCGTTGCCTCCCATGGGGTTGTCGGTAACGGGGTGGTACCCGCGCCAACCGCGTCGAACCAGTGCGGTCCCGCCCGGTTGTTCCGCGCCGGCACGGGTATCCCCGGCCCTCCTGACCCGCGAGGGAGGACGGAAAGCATGAACACAGCAGGAAAAGCAGCCGTGACAGCAGGTGTGGTGGCGGCGTACGCGGTGGTGAGGCGGCGACGCGCGGCGGCGGTCCAGCCGAGTGACCGCTGGCCGGTCGTGACGGTGAGCCGCGCGCCCGAGGAGGTGCGGGCCTCCCTCCCGGAGGACCTCGCACACCTGCACGGCCAGGTCGAGTTCCAGGTCCGGCCGGCGACGGGTGACAAGGGCACCGAACTGGTGGCGAAGGCGTCCGGTGACGTGCCGCGCCACGAACTCAGGCTCGCACCGCGCCGGATGAAGGCGGTGCTCGAAGCGGGCGAGGTGGTCCGGCCCGACGTGGCACCGACCCACCCCGGTCCGATGGGCAAGGCGCTGCAACTGGTGACGAGCCGCGCAGGCGGAGGTGGTCGGCTGTGAAGGCGTTGTGCGGGGAGGGGATCAACGACGTCCGCGTGCAGGACGTGCCCGACCCGCAGTTGCTGAACGACCAGGACATGATCCTGAAGGTACGGCTGAGCACCGTGTGCGGCTCCGACCTGCACCTGCTGACCGGTCACATCCCGTTCATGCAGGCCGGCGACGTGATCGGCCACGAGTTCATGGGCGAGGTCGTCGAGGTCGGACCCGGAGTCACCAAGCACCGGCCGGGAGACCGGGTCGTGGTGTGCTCGTTCATCGTCTGCGGACGGTGCTGGTACTGCCGCAACGAGCTGTACTCGTTGTGCGACAACACGAACACCAACCCGGCGATCACGCAGCACCTGTGGGGCTCCGACCCCGGTGGCATCTTCGGTTATTCGCACGCCATGGGCGGCTTCCGGGGCAGCCACGCGGAGTACGTGCGGGTGCCCTTCGCCGACCACACCGCGTTCCAGATCCCCGAGGCCGTGGACGACATGAGCGCCCTGTTCGCCTCGGACTCGGGCCCGACCGGCTGGATGGGCGCCGATCTGGGCGGGGTGCAACGGGGCGATGTCGTCGCGGTGTGGGGTGCTGGCGCGGTGGGGCAGATGGCTGCCCGCGCGGCTCAGCTGCTGGGCGCCGAGCGCGTGATCGTGATCGATCGCTTCGACTACCGGCTGCGGCAGGCCGAGCTGGCGTTCGGCGTGGAGACGATCAACTACGCCAACGACCAGGTGGGCGACGCGCTGCTGGAAACGACGGGCGGCCGGGGGCCCGACGTGTGCATCGAGGCGGTCGGCTGCGAAGCGCACTCCACGGGACCGCAGTACGTCTACGACCAGGTGAAGAGCAAGCTGAAGCTGGAGATGGACCGCCCGATCGCGGTGCGCGAGGCGATCTACAACTGCCGCAAGGGCGGTTCGGTGTTCGTGCTGGGCGTCTTCACCGGTGTGGTCGACATGTTCCCGTTGGGCGCTCTGATGAACAAGGGCCTGACCGTGCGAGGCGCTCAGCAGCACGGACAGCGCTACATCCCGATGCTGCTGGACCGCATCGCTTCCGGCGAGCTCGTGACCGACCACCTCGCCACGCACGTCATGCCGCTCAGTGAAGGGGCGCGTGGCTACGAGCTGTTCAAGAAGAAGGAGGACGACTGCCTCCGATCGGTCTTCCGGTTCTGATCCCGCCCGCGTTCAACAGGACGGAACGGGGGTAGCCGACGGCATGAGCACCGAACGGCAGGACCCAGAACACGAGTACGACGAAGCCAGCCGCGCCCCGCTCGACGAAGCGGACGAGGACGAAGCGGTGCCGGGAAGGAGCGGGTCCGGTTCAGTGCACCCCGAACCGAACCCGACCGGCAACGTCGGCATCTCGGACTACTCGGCCGCCGACGACCCCGACGAGGGGTGAGCGGGCGTGACCGGTTCCCTCCAGTTCGTGGGCAACGCGACCACGGTGCTCCGGCTGGGGCCCTTCACGGTGCTGACCGATCCCAACTTCCTCCACAAAGGACAGTGGACGCACATCGGTCAGGGCATCGTGTCGCGCCGGCTCACCGACCCGGCGATCGAGATCGCGGACCTGCCCGCGTTGGACGCCGTGGTGCTGTCCCACCTGCACGGCGACCACTTCGACCGGGTGGCGAGCCGGGAGCTCCGGCGCGACGTTCCCGTGCTCACCACCCCGCACGCGGCGAAACGCCTGGCTCGCAGAGGATTCCGCGAAGCGGCACCGTTGCGGACGTGGGAGACCACGACCCTGTCCCGTGGCGCGGCCAGGCTGACGATCACGTCGCTGCCGGGTGCGCACGCGCTGGGGCCGTTGCGGCGTCTGTTGCCGCCGGTGATGGGCACGATGCTCGAGTACCGGGAGACGGCGGGCGCCGTGCCGTTCCGGATCTACCTCAGCGGCGACACCCTGGTGCATCCGGCGCTGAGCGGGATCCGGGACCGCTTCGGCGGCATCGACCTCGCGGTCGTGCACCTCGGCGGTACGAAGGTGCTCGGGGTGTTGCTCACGATGGACGGCCGGCAGGGTGCCGACCTCGTCGAACTCCTCGCTCCTGGCGTCACCGTGCCGGTGCACTACGAGGAGTACGGCGTCATGAAGTCACCGCTGTCCGATTTCACCTCGGAGATCTCGGGACGCCCGAGGTCGTTCGACGTCCGGGTGGTCGGCCGGGGAGAGACCTTCGCGCTGCCACCGTCCACTGAGGCCGGTCGTTGACCCGGAGTCCTCGCCGGCAACCGCCTGAGCGGGCCGGAGCCCGGTGGGCCCCGGCCCGCTCGCCCGGACTCAGCCGGGGATGTTGCGGGGGTCGCTGCTGCGCGGGTAGGTGTTCTTCTCGCCGATCGTGCCGTCCAGGTTCTTGATGACGTGCTCGGCACCGCGTTCGATCGCCATCTCGCGGCCCTTCGCGACGGCCTCGTCCTTCGTGTCGTGCGTGCTGGACGCTTGCGCGTTGCCTTCGACCTTGTTCTTCCACGTGCCGTTCTCGTGGTAGGTCTCGACGTCGCCCTGCATCACGCCTCCTCGCTCGTTCGGTCGTGACACCGGATGCCCAGAAGCGCGATCTCCGACACCCACCCACCGGCTCAGATCACGGACAGGTCAGATCGGACCATCGAGGTCGCGAACACGGCGGCCACCCGGCTCCGAACAGCCACCGACCAGGCGGAACGAGACACCGAACGCACCATCGGAAGCCTGGAGACCGCCTGGCAGGCCGCGCTCACCGCTGTTCAGGACAACGCGCAGCGAACCGTGGACGGCCTGCGGGAAGAGGAGCGCCGTGAGGCGGCCGCACACCTGGCGGCGTTGCAGCGCTTGTGTGAGGACGTCGAGAAAACGGCTGCGGCCGTGGCGGGCGGGGTGATCGCTGGTGACCACCTCGCCTGGGCCGAGCAGGAGCGAAGGACCGCGGACAGGCTGCGCCTCCTGGCGTTCGTCGTCGGTGCTGTGGGCGTGGCGATGCTCGCCTGGGTGGCCACGGACACCCTGCTGGCGCGGCAAGGGGTGAACGCGGCGGCAACGGCGTTCAAGGCACTGGTCACCTTGGCGGTAGCGCCGATCTTCTACTACGCGGCCCGCGAGTCCGGTCAGCACCGCAGGGAGTCCAGGAAGGCCAGGGCGACTTTCCTCGCGATGACCGCGGTACGGCCGTTCGTCGCAGGGCTGAACGAGGGTGACGCGCAATCCGTGCGACTCTTGGTCGCACAGACCGTGTTCCGCCCGTTGGACAACGACCTCGGCGAGCCTCTCACTCGCAACGAAGGACCGACGACGGAGTGATCCGAACGATTGCGAAGGGGCGGATGTCCGACAGAGACCACCATCCCAAGACCGAGGTCGCGGCCGGCACCTGATGGAGCGGTCGGTCGTCATCTCTTGGCGGACGTGGACAGGTGAGCGCGTGGCCACCGGGGACCTTGTGATCTCCCCACCGACAGGTGTCCACGTGCGGACCGGTCGATTGCGGCACGCCGCGTGCCGTCGGTGGTGACGGCGCCAGTAGTGCAAAGGCTGTCCGCGGGTCGCGCCCTGCAGGTGGATGATGTAGCTGACGCGGCGGTCGTCTGCGATCGGTCGCGTTTCTCATGATCAAGAAACCACCCGATCCGGTCACTCCGATTGGCTGTCCAGGGCTGTCGCTTGCGCAGCAGCAAGATCGAGCGGAGTCCTGCCCGCTACCTGGTGCTGAGTTTGATCCTCTTCGCGCTCACCGCAGCGCCGGGTGGCTTCGCTTGGAGGCTGTACGAGGAGGGAACTCCCGGTGTGCCGATGGTGGACTCCTTCGACAGCGACCTGGACCGCAGGCTTATCATCATCTCGGTACCGAAGGGTGCGAGGGTCTCCGCCTTGCTGACTTCGGACGGCGACGTGCCGAACGAGGTCGAGTTCGCCATCTGGGCAGACGACCAGAACCTCGACGACCCCATCGCGGACCAGGTCAACTTCTAACAGGGCCCTGATCGTCCAGCGCGACGCGGAATCGACCGGGTTCGACCTCTTCGAGACGGTGCAGGCCTTCGCGACGATCATCGACGGCGGATTGGCGACCGTCGCGCAGCTGCGGGTCCGGAAGAACCTGATGGTTGAGGGCCGCGCGAGGATCGCTGCTTCGTTGCCGTCGTTCCGCCAGCCTTTGGCGTGCGATCGGAGTCGCGCGAGTTCAGCCCGCTCGTTGCGGCGTAGTACGACCAGTGCGTCCTCGCGGAAGCGGTGCCCGGCAGTCCGAAGTCGAGGATCTCCGCCGATGCAACTTGAACTGATGCAGCTCCACCTTGGTTCCTGAGCGGAGCACGAACTCGGCTCCGTCGCTGAGCTCTTCGATGGTGATCGACTCCGTGCGGCCAACGGTGACTTCCAGGATCTGCCATATGATCCACTGACCCTCGTAGTAGTTGCCGAGCTTGTCAGACTTGTCACCCGAACGTGGGCTGCGCACCCTCCATCGGATCCCGTCGATCAACTGCCGCTTGCTCCACAACGACGGCCGGCCCGGCCGGGGCGGCACCGGTAGCAACGGCTCCAGCCGCTCCCAGTGCGCGTCGCTCAGGTCGAACCGCCTCGCCACCGCCTGGAGCTCTTGTCGAGACCGGTATGACCGAGTTCGGCGCCACCGCGCTGACCAGGGCGGTGTTGCTCATGTCCGGGACTGGTTCTGACGTGGTCCGGGTCTGGTGGAGACGTCGATGGTCGGGCGAAATATGCTGCTTTGGTGACGTCTCACCCTCCGAAGTCCCGAAGTTCGGTCGGATTGCCGCCGATGACCGCGGACCAGGTGGTGGAGGCGGCGGTTCGGCTGACCGTGCGGCACGGGATCGACGGGTGGACGATCCGGGCTCTGGCGCAGGAGCTCGGGGTGGCGCAGGCCGTCGTCTACCACCACGTCGGGGGACGTCGGCAGCTGGTGCGGTCGGTCGCTCGGCGGGTGGTCGAGCTGATTCCGCTGCCCGAATTCGACCTGTCCTGGCGGCAGTGGTTCGGAGTGCTGCTCACGGACATCCGCCGGGTGGCGTTGCATCATCCCGGCGTCGCGCGGCACCTGGTGGTGCTGGGGCCGGTGGCCGGGGCGCAGCGGGTGATCGACGCGGGGATGCGGGTACTGGGGGAGGCGGGCTTCGACGACGAGGCGGCGATGATCTACAACTACCTCGCGAACACGGCGCTGAGCCTCATCGCGGTCGAGGACGAGCGCAACGCCGATCCGGACGAACGGGTCGAGTTGGCGCGGGAGGTCGCGGAGATGGCCGGCGACCCGGTCAACGAGGGCATGGCGGCGATGGGGGAGTGGTTGCGGTCGCGCGCCGTGACGATCGATCACCTGCGTGCGTCAGACGCGCAGTTCTACCGGTTCTGCGTGGAGCGGGCTCTGGACGGCGCGCAGGCTCGGCTGGCTGTGGTGAAAAGGCGATCGGGTCGTCGGCAACGCGTTGAACAACGCTCTACTGAGACGCTCGCGCCGCGGAGCGCCCAGATGGACGCATAGGCCGATCAGATTGCACGTCTGCCGCCTTGTTTGGTGGCAGATCGTTAATTAGGCTCCCCTAACTGTGAGTCAGGTAGTCCGAATGTGTGGTGTGTCGCGCAGCCCCGTCCGGGCTCTGTCGTCGCACGAGCGGTGGCCGCTGGCCGGTCGTGCCGACGAACTCGGCAGGATCGATGCCGCGGTGGCGGCCGGGTGCGGTGTCGTGCTCACCGGTGAGCGGGGCACCGGGCGGAGCAGACTGCTGTCTGCCGCGCTTGGGCACGTTCACGGGTCGCAGGTGGTGCTCGCGCCGGTCGACCTCGACGAGCTGCCGCCGGGGCCGGTCGTGATCGGCATCGACGACGCGGAGTCGTTCGACTCCGCGTGCGCCACTCGGCTGCACCACCTGGCCGCGGCGGGCAGGGTCTCTGTCGTCGCGGCGGTGAGCGAGGGCGTGTGGGTGCCCGAGGGGATCAGCAGGCTCTGGCTCGACGGCCTGGCTGAACGGGTGGAGGTGCGGCCGTTCCGGCACGACCAGATCGCCGAGGTGCTGCAGGCCCGGCTCGGCGGTGACGTCGACCAGGAGGCCGTGCGTGGCATGGGCATGCTCACCGCCGGCAACGCGATGCTGTTGCGGGAGCTCACCGAACACGCCGTCGCCGAGGGCAGCCTGCGCAGGGAGGACGCGACCTGGCGGTTCTCCGGACTGTCCTGTGCGGACGGACGGCTCGCCGACGTGGTGCGCGTGCGGCTCGGCCGGCTCACCGAGGCGGAGGCCGAGCTGATCGACCTGGTGGCGCTGGCGGGAACGCTGTGCCTGGACGACTTGCCTGGGTTCGAGGAAGCGGCGGAAGCGCTCAACCGCAGGGGGGTGCTGATCGTCACCGGCGGGCTGCATGTACGGTTCGCGTTCCCTCTGTGCGGCGAGGTCGTCGCTGCGGCCGTGCCGGAACTCACCGCGCGCCGGCTGCGCGCCAAGCTCGCCACCACCGGTCAGGCCGAGCCGCCGCCCCCGGTGCGCGCGCTCAGACCCATGCGGGCGTCACCGGCACTTTCCTGCACGGCGGAGTCACACGCCCTCACCAGCAGGGAACGCGAAGTCGCCACCCACGCCGCGAACGACTTGACGAGCAGGGAGATTGCGGAGTTGCTGGTGCTCTCGGTCCGCACCGTCGAGAACCACCTGCAGCGGGCCTACCACAAGCTCGGCATCACCCGGCGGGCCGATCTCGGCGCGGCGCTGGCCGGCGATGCGCGGCCCGCACCAGCGGTGCCGCGTCAACCCCGAGGCACCGCGAGCTGAACGACTCCAGCGCGTCCAGGTAGTCGGAGCGCAACCCGTCCTCGTCCACCTCGGTCGCCCGACCGTCGCGCAACAGGACCCGGCCGCCGACGATCACCGTGTCGACGTCCAGCGAGCCGCCCAGCACCAGCAGGCTCTCCAACGGTCGGGGCTGCAGCAGGTAACGCCAGTCGTCGGTTCGCACGAGGACCAGGTCGGCGAGATTGCCGGGCTCGATCGACCCGATGCCGGTCCAGCCGAGGCTCGTGGCGGGCACGCGGGTCGCCATGGCGAGCGCGTCGGTCGGCAGCAACTCGGCGGGATCTCCCGTGCGTTCGGCGGAACCGTGCCAGATGGCGCGCATCGCCTCCACCATGCCCGAGTGCGGCAACGGTGATCCGTCGGTCGACAGCGACACCGGCAGGCCGGCGCGGCGCAACGCGGTGACCGTGTCGGTCTCCGCCATGAGCGTCTCGCCGGTGCAGCCGTACTTCGCGGGAGACACGGTGAGCGACGCGCCGGCGTCGAGCAGCAGAGCACGCTCCTCGTCGTCGAGGAAACCGCAGTGCACCGCGGTGAACCTGTCGGTGACCAGGCCGAGATCGTGCAGCCGCCGCAGCCCCGTCGTGCCGAAGTGCCTGCGCACCACGTCCGCCTCCGCGCGCAACGCCGCGACGTGCGTGACGAACGGCAGATCGTGCCTCGCGGTGAGATCGGCGAGTCCCTTACCCAGCTCGTCCGACATGTTCGTGATGTAGACCGTGCCCGGACGGGCTCGCACGAACTCGCTGCCCGCCAGCCGCACGATCTCCTCGGTGCGCGCCAGCAGCCGGGCGGCATCGCGCGTGCGTACCGGCGCGTCGGAACCGGGCTCGCACACGACGTCGCCCGCCCACAGGCTGACCGCGCACCGCATGCCCAGGTCCGTCGCGGCCCGCGCGAGCGCCGACGGGTGGTTGACCGAACCGGTGTCGCCGAGAGTCGTTGTGCCGCACCGAAGCTGCGTCCACATCGAGTACCGCGCCACGGCCGCCGCCTCGCCCGGCGTGAGCAGGTCGGCGAGATCGGCCGAGCCGTCGAACGACGCGGAGACGTCGTAGGGGTCGCCGCCGTTGCTGAGCATGCCGCCGGCGTCCGTCCGATCGGAGGCGGGGCGCAACGCCTGCTGCCCGGTCAGGCGCAACGCGAACGTCTCGTGCCAGTGCGCGTTCACGAACCCCGGCAACACCATCGCGCGGCTCGCGTCCAGCACGGTGAGTTCGGCCAGCCGGTGCGGAGGGAGCGTGGCGACGGCGGTTCCGACCTCCTCGGCCGTGCCCACGGCGACGATCCGGTCGTCGACGACCAGCACGCACCCGCGTAGCAGCACGCGGTGCTCGGCGTCCGCGGTGTGGACGCAGCCGTCTTGGAGCAGGAGAACGCTCATCGGCCGTTGAGCTGCAAGAGCCACTGGTTCAGCGTCGGTGTCTCCACGAGCGCGGCGAACGAAACCTGCCGCTTCTCCCGGCGCCAGCGGCTCGCCATCCGCATCACCTCCAGGGAGCTCAGCCCGAGCAGCACGAGGTTGTCGTCGCCGCCGATCTCCTCCGGCGCCTTGCCCAGCGCGTCGGCGAGGGTCGCGCGCAGCTCTGTCTCGGAGATGCTCATTGTTTTGCCCTCAATGCTTTCTTGTCCGGCTTGCCGAGCGGGGTGAGCGGCAGCGCGTCGATCAGCTCTAGCCGGTCGGGGAGCTTGTACTCGGCGACACCCCTGGCGTACATGGACTCGCGCAGCTCGGCGAGCGTCGGCGGGGTGCCCTGCGGCACGACGTAGGCGCATGTGCGTTCGCCGAGGAACTCGTCGGCGAATCCGACCACCGCAGCGGCCGCGACCGCCGGGTGCTCGACCAGGTACGCCTCGACCTCGCCCGCGGAGATCTTGTCGCCGCCCCGGATGATCATGTCCTTGATCCGGCCCTCGATGACGAGCTCGCCGTGCTCTGTCAGCCTGGCGAGGTCGCCCGTGCGGTAGAAACCGTCCTCGGTGAACACCTTCGCGTTGTGCTCGTCGGCGCGGTAGTAGCCGCGCACCGTGTACGGGCCGCGGGTGATCAACTCGCCGATGCCGCCGGGTGGGAGCGGAGCGCCGCCCTCGTCGACGACCAGCATCTCGTCGTGGCGGGAGATCGGAAGCCCTTGTGTGCCCAGCACGTGCTCGTCCGAGGCACCTGCCCTGGTGAACGTCAGCAGGCCCTCCGCCATGCCGAACACCTGTTGCAGCTCGCACCCGAGCGACGGCCCGATCGAGCGGACGAACTCCGGTTTCATCCGCGCGCCGCCGACCTGCAGCAGCCGCAACGATCTCAGATCCTCCACGGTCCACCCGGCTTCCTCCACCCAAAGCTGGGTGAGCGAGGGCACCAACGAGGTGACCGTGACGGACTCGTTGGCGAGCAACGGGAAACACGTCTCCGGTGACGGGTCGTCCGCGATCACCACGGTTCCACCGGTCAGCAGCGTGCCGATCACACCGGGGCAGCCCCAGGCGAAGTTGAACTCGACCGGCAACGCGGCGAGGTACACGTCGTCGCCGGTCAGCTCGCACACCGACGCGGCCGTGCGGGCCTGGTACAGGTAGTCGTCGTGAGTGCGGGGGATGAGCTTCGGCAACGCGGTCGTGCCACCGGAGAGCAGGAAGAAGGCCACGTCTGACGCGTCGGGTTCGGCGAACGTGCGCGGCTGCCCCTCCGGCAGCGCATCCAGCACGAACGTCGACCGCAGGTGCGGCAGCTCCGCGTGCAGCCGTTCGCCGAGCGCGCGGTGGTCGAAGTCGCGGTGCACACCCGGACCGACGTAGGCGACGGCCTCGGTGTGCCCGCATAAGTGCCGCAGTTCGGTGTCGCGGTGGGCCGCGAGCGCGAAGACCGGGACCGCACCGAGCCGGAACAGCCCAAAGCAGATCGCGACGAACTCCGGCACGTTCGGCAGTTGCACCGCAACGCAGTCGCGCGGCCCGATCCCGGCGTCGGCGAACCCGGCGGCGAGCCGGTTCGCCCATTCGTCCAGCTCGGCGTACGTATAACGCTTGTGGTTGTGCACCAACGCGGTGCGCGGACCGAACCGGGCCGCCGCGGCGCTCAGCGCCGTGCCGAGCGTCTCCCCGCGCCAGATACCGGTGGAGCGGTAGTTCCGCGCCACCTCATCAGGCCACGGCGTGTATCCGTCCAGCATCAGACCCCCTCCTCGATGATCTCCACGACCGCGCACCCGGCCTCCATGCCGGTGGTCGACCCGATCAGCAGCACGTGGTCGCCGACAGCGGCTTCTCCTGTGCGCCACAGGTGTTCCAGCGCGAGGAAGAGGTCCGCGGCACCGGTGTGACCGACCGTGCCGGTGAACTCGTGTGTGCCCTGCTCGGGGTCGACGCCGAGCGGGTCGAGGAAGATCGCGTCGATCGCGTCCTCGGTGTAGCCGGGGTGGCAGACGCGTTTCACGTCGTCCAGCGTCAGGCCGGCCTCGGCCAGGGTCCGTTCGGCGATCTCCGCCACCTGTTCGCCGAACCCGAGGATCGGCGGCGCCTCGCCGTTCGCCCACTGCTCGTGCACGCGGTCGGCGCGTTCGCGGAAGTTGAGCCCACGGCCGATCGTCGCGCCAGGCGGGAACAACGGCTCTCCGGCGCGGTGCAGGACCTCCATCACCGGATTGGAGAGCGATCCGACAGCTTTCACCCGTGCGAAACCGTGCGAGGTCGAGGCGACGACGGCCGCCGCGCCGTCCGCCAGCACGAAGAGATCAGAGGCGTGCCAACGGTCCGCGAGGCTGGTCGAGAAGTTGTCGGCAGTCGTGATCAACGCGGCGGGGCGCCCGGGATTCGCGATCAGCCGGTAGTAGGCGGCTTCGAGGCTCGCGAGCATGCCGAGGCAGCCCTGGCGCAGTTCCATGGCCGGAATGGGCTTCTTGAGCGTGTTGAGCAACACGTAGTGCGGTGCGGACCAGCCTTCGGGGCCCTGCGGATGCGTCGCACTGTGCAGCAGCACGGCGAACTCGTCGGGCTCGTGGCCGCATCCGGCGAGAGCCCTCAGTGCGGCACTGACGGCCATGTCCGGCGCGGGCCCGTCCGGACTGACCGCGACCTCGCGCTGTCCGGGGAACGCCGACGGAACCCTGGGCGGGAGATGACTGCCGATGCCGGCGAGGAAGAGACCGTCGGTGCGCACCCGGTCAGGTCATCACACCTTCGAGTGAAGAGCATGAGTAACCGACTACTCAACCGCTCGCAACTGAGTATGTGTGCGCTCTCACCCAGGATTGAGTAGGTGCTACTCACGCCGACGGCCTACCCGTCCTGTTCTGCTGGGCATGTGGTCGCTACAGGTCAGCACGTTGCCATCGTCGGAATGGGATGTCGCTTCGCCGGTGGGGTGAGCTCCCCGGAAAGCTTCTTCTCCTTGCTGCTCAAGGGCTCCCGCACCGCGGGACCGGTACCGCCCGGCCGCTGGGACGCCGCCGCCGGGCTCTCCAGGGAGAACGCCGCCGCGCTGACGCGAGTGACCGCGCGCGGTTCCTTCCTCGACGACGTGGCCGGTTTCGACAACGCCTTCTTCGGCATCTCCGGGGTGGAAGCGTCTCAATTGGACCCTCAGCAACGCATCGCGCTGGAGGTCGCCTGGGAAGCACTGGAGCACGCCGGGATCGACCCCACCTCGCTCGCGGGTTCCGACACCGGGGTGTATCTCGGAGTCGGCACCGACGACTACGGCCGCCGGTTGCTGGAGGACCTGCCGGGCGTGCGGGCGTGGACGGGCATTGGCGCGTCGCTGTGCGCGGTCGCCAACCGCATCTCCTACACGCTGGACCTGCGCGGGCCGTCCTTCGCCGTCGACACCGCGTGTTCCTCGTCGCTCGTCGCGCTGCACCAGGCGTGCGCGGCGGTCGCGTCGGGCGAAGTGCCGCTCGCCCTGGCGGGTGGCGTGATGATCATGTCCGGCCCTGGACTCACCGCCGTGCTGGACGAGGCCGGGGCGATCTCCCCGGACGGCACGTCGAAGACGTTCACCGCGGACGCCAACGGCTACGGCCGCGGAGAAGGCTGCGGTGTCGTGGTGGTGAAGCGACTGGAGGACGCGCTCGCGGATGGCGACCACGTGTGGGCCGTCGTGCGGGGCGGCGCGGTGCGTCAAGACGGCAGGACCGACGGCATAATGGCTCCTTCAGGTGCCGCACAGGAACATCTGATGCGTGCCGCGTACGCCGACGCCGGGGTCGACCCGCGCGAGGTCGGGTACGTCGAGGCGCACGGCACCGGCACGCGGGTGGGCGATCCGATCGAACTCGGTGCCATCGCGGCGGTCCTGGGCGAGGGAGGGTGCCTGGTCGGCGCGGTGAAGCCGGCGATCGGGCACACCGAGGCGGCGGCCGGGATCGCCGGGGTGATCAAGACGGCGCTGGCACTGGACGCGGGGGTCGTGCCCCCGACCGTGCTGGACTCCGCGCCGCGCACCGATTTCGACTGGGCGAGTACGGGGCTGGAGGTCGTCACCGAGGCGCGTCCGCTCACGACGCGGTACGCCGGTGTAGCGAGCTACGGCTACGGCGGCACCATCGCGCACGTCGTCCTGGAGCGCGCACCCGAGACGGTGCACCGTCCTGAGGTGACGCTGTCGGCGCCGCGGCTGTACCCGGTGTCCGGCGGATCCTCGGAGGCGGTGAAGGCACAGGCCGCGCAGCTGGCGGAGCTGGACGTCCCGTTGGCCGACCTGGGACACACGCTGGCGCACCGTCGCGCCCATCTGCCGGTGCGTGCCGCCGTGGTCGCCGGGGGCCGCGCGTTGCTCACCGAGGGACTGCGCACGGTGGAACCGGTGGACGGCGTTGCAGGACAGGGCGTTGTGTGGGTCTTCTCCGGCCACGGCGCCCAGTGGTCTGGCATGGGGCGCGAGCTGCTGGCGTGCGAACCGGTGTTCGCCGAGGTCGTGGACCGGCTCGCGGCGACGTTCCGCGAGGAGTTCGGCGTGGTGCCGCGCGAAGTGCTGGAGTCCGGGGACGTCGGTGGCGTGGACCGGATCCAGGCGATGCTGTTCGTGATGCAGGTCGGTCTGGCCGCGGTGTGGCGGCACCGCGGAGTCGAGCCCGCCGCGATCATCGGGCACTCGGTCGGCGAGATCGCCGCGGCCGTGGTCGCCGGAGTGCTGACCGAGGACCAGGGCGCCCGGCTGGTGTGCCGCCGGTCGCGGTTGCTGCCGGAGGTCGCCGGGCGGGGCGCGATGGCGATGGTGGACCTGTCGTTCGCAGACGCCGCCGAACACCTGCGCGGCCGATCGGACGTGGTCGCCGCGATCGCGGCCGCCCCCACGTCCACGGTGCTCGCCGGTCCCCCGGAGGCCGTGGCCGAGGTGGGTGCCGCGATGGCGGCGGCCGGCCGGGTCGTGCGGAACGTCGACTCGGACGTGGCGTTCCACTCGCCGCAGATGGCGCCTCTGGCCGAACAGCTCGCACTGGCGGTCGCCGACCTGGAGCCGGCAACCGCGCGCGTGCCGTTGTACGTCACCGCCGTGGACGATCCGCGGTCGGCGCCGCGGCAGGACGCCCGCTACTGGGCGGCCAACCTGGGTGAGCCCGTGAGGTTCGCGGGCGCGGTGGAGGCGGCCGTGCAGGACGGGCATCGCCTGTTCCTCGAGGTGTCGGCGCACCCGGTCGTGAGCCACTCGGTGAACGAGGTGCTGCACTCGCAGGGCGTGCATGGTGCGGCGGTCGCGAGCCTGCGCCGCAACCGGCCCGAGAGCGAGAGCCTGCTGACGGGACTGGCCGCGTTGTACGGGCACGGCATCGACCCCGACTGGACGGTGCTGCAGCCGGACGGCGGGTTCGTCCCGATGCCCGGAGTCGTGTGGCGCCACACCCCGCACTGGGTCGGTGGCCCGGCGAGGAGGTACCCGCGGGACACGCTCCTCGGTACCCCGGTGGACGTGCACGGGTCCGGCGTGCGGGCGTGGACGACGACGCTGTCCGCTCGCACCCGGCCCTATCCCGGCCTGCATCCGGTGCTCGGCACGGAAATCGTCCCCGCCGCGGTGCTGCTGAACACCTTCCGGGTGGCGGGGGAGCGCGCGGGACTGCGGGACGTGCGGCTGCGCATGCCGGTGGCCGTTCCCGAGGACGAGCCGCGCGAGCTGCAGGTCGTCCAGGACGGTGCGGCGTTGCGCATCGTGTCGCGCAGCGGCGGCGACTGGGTGGTGCACACGACGGCGTCTGTTGCGGACACGCTCGGCGAACCCTTCGACGTTCAGACGGAGGAGGAACTGGCGCTTGATCACGTCGTCACGAGGCTCGCCGAGCTCGGGGTCGCCGCGATGGGCTACGACTGGCGCTTCACCGCGTTGTCGCGCGGGCCCAGAGCGTTGCGCGGCACGGTGGTCGCGGACGGCTGGACGGCGTTGCTGGACGCGGCGCTGTCGCTCGCCTCGGTGGCGTTCGACGGGCCGCCGGTGCTGCGCATGCCCGCCGAGATCGCGTCGTTCGGCCTGACCGGGGACGCACCGGAGACCGCCGAGATCGTCGTCCGAGTCGACCAGGACCGCGCGCACACGGTGGACGTCCACCTCGGCGGCGCGTGGATGACGGGGTTGCGGTACGGGGAACTCGACGGCGACAGCGGAGACTCGTTGCCGGAGTTGAGCTACGACGTCCGCTGGAAGGCTCTGCCGGTCGAACCCGGCGCGCGGGCCTCGGCATCAGTGCTGGGTGACGCGAAACTGGCCGCCGCACTCGGACTGCCCCTGGTCGAACGCCCCGGTGACGCGGCGGGCCACCTCGTGCTCGCCCCGGTGAGCACCGATCCGCTCGGTGCCGTGCGGGAACTGCTCGACACCGCACGGGAACTCGACGCGCTCCCCGGCGAGAAGCCGAAGCTGTGGTGCGCCACGCGATCCGGCTCGCTCGACCACGCCCCGCTGCACGGCGTGAGCCGGGTCGGGGCGAGCGAACACCCCGGCTTCTGGGGCGGTGTGCTCGACCTGCCGGCCGAACCGACCGCGCTCGACGCCGAAACGCTCGCGCGTGCTCTCACCGTTCGCGGCGAACCCGTGCTCGCCATCGAGGCGGGCGAGGTCCGGGTGCCCCGGCTGGTGCCGGCGAGCTCGTCGGGCGAGGCGCGGTGCCGTCCCGACGCCACCTACCTCGTCACCGGCGGGTTCGGTGCCCTCGGCCGGAAGGTCGCGCTGCACCTGGCACACCTCGGTGCCCGCCGCGTCGTCCTGCAGGGCCGCACCCCGCTGCCCGGCCGTTCGTCGTGGGAGAACGATCCCGGCGGCAGTGTCGTCCGCGAGCTGGAACAGGCCGGTGTCGCCGTGTTCCCGATCGCGGCCGACATCGCGGACCTCGACGGCACCCGCGCCGCCCTCGACGGACTCGGCCTGCCGCCGATCGCCGGCGTCGTGCACGCCGCCGGAACGGTCCGAAGTGGACTGATGATCGACGTCACCACTGAGGACCTGGCGGAGGTGATGCGGGCCAAGGTCGACGGCGCCCGCGTGCTGCACGAGCTGTTCCCCGCAAGCTCGTTGGACTTCCTGGTCCTGTTCTCCTCGGCGGGCCCGCTGCTCGGACTGCCCGGCCAGACCGCGTACGCGGCGGCCAACGCCTACCTGGACGCCCTCGCCGTGCACCGGGGATCCGGCACGGCGAGCGTCGCCTGGACGAGCTGGCGCGGTCTCGGGATGTCCACCTCGGCCTCGGCCACCGATGTCGAACTCGACGCGCGCGGCACCGGTGACATCACGGCGGACGAGGCGTTGCGCGCGCTCGACCGGGTGCTGGCCGCCCCGAACGGCGTCACGGCGGTGCTGCGGGTCCGGCGCGACCACAGCGGGCCCAGGCCATCCGTGCTGTCCGGTCTCACGGCGTCCACAGAGCCCGCCGAGGCGAGCGCCTGGGCCGGGTTGTCCGGTGCGGAACTGCGGTCCTGCCTGGACGACGTGGTCGCGACGGCGATCGGCTCGGTGCTCGGCGTCCCTGCGGACGCGGTGAGCCCGCACCGGCCGCTGACGGAGGCGGGCGTGGACTCGCTGCTTGCGTCGGCGCTGCGGGTGCGGCTCGAACGCGAGACGGGGGTGGCGCTGCCCGCGACGCTGCTGTGGAACCACCCGACACCGGCCGGGATCGCGGGCTACCTCGCCGACGTCGTGTGACGACGATGGGGGCGGTCCAACCGGACCGCCCCCATCAAGAACCTCAGAACGTGAACTCGGGCCGGTACTCCAGCACCCAGTGGTGTGCGTCCAGCACCCGTTCCAGCCCCTGCCTGCGCGGCCCGGTGATCTCCTCCGGTGCCAGCGCCACCGCCGCGCGCACCCACTCCCGGTCCACCAGCGCGAACGACGCCGAGTCCTCCGCCAGCACGGCCGCCGCCTGCGACTGCAGCGCCGTCGCGTACCTGATGTCCTGCACGCTCGGGTACGGGCTCTTCACCCGGTCGGCCACCGAGTCCGGCAGGACGTGCCTCACCGCCGCTCGCAGCAACGACTTCTCCCTGCCGTCGAACGACTTCAGCGCCCACGGCGTGTTGTAGACGTACTCGACGAGCCGGTGGTCGCAGAACGGCACGCGCACCTCCAGTCCGGTCGCCATCGACATGCGGTCCTTGCGGTCCAGCAGCGCCCGCACCAGCCGGGTCAGGTGCAGGTGGCAGATCACCCGCATCTGGCGTTCCAACGGCGACTCGCCGTCGAGGAACTCCACCCTCGCCACGCTCGTCGCGTACTGGTCGGCCACGTAGGCCTCGATGTCGATCCGGTCGCGGAGGTCCTTGCGCAGCACGGCCATGCGATCGGTGTTGATCGAGTGCGCGAACGCCAGCCACGGGAACGTGTTCGCCGTGCGCGCGGCCTCGTGGTGGAACCACGGGTAGCCGCCGAACACCTCGTCGGCCGACTCGCCGGACAGCGCGACCGTCGACTCCACCCGGATCGCCCGGAACAGCAGGTGCAGGGAGCTGTTGATGTCGCCGAGCCCGAGTGGCAGGTCCCACGCCCGGACGACCGTGCGGCGCAGCTCCGGGTCGAGCAGCTCGCGGGTGTCGACGGTGACCGTCCGGTGGGTCGAGCCGACGTGCGTCACGACCTCGCGCACAAACGCCTCGTCGGACGTCGCGCGCAGCTCGTCCGGCCGGAAGTTCTCCTCCTGACCGGTATAGCCGACCGAGAACGTGCGCAGGCCCGGCATCACCTCGGCGGCGAGTCCGGTGAGCGCGCTGGAGTCGAGACCACCGGAGAGCAGCACGCCTTGCGGCACGTCCGCGACCAACTGGCGCCGCACCGCGTCCGACAGCAACGACCGCACGGTCTCGACTGTCGTGTCCTGGTCGTCGAGGTGCTCGGCGGTCTCCAGCCGCCAGTAGACGTGCTCGCGCACCCCGGCGGCGGTCACGGTCAGGACCGTACCGGGTTCGACCTCGCGCATGCCCTCCCACAGCGCCCAGCCGGGGGCCTTGGTCTGGCCGACCAGCTCGTGCAGGCAGTCGAGGCCGACCCTGCGCGACGCCAGCGGGTTCGCCAGGATCGCCTTCGCCTCGGAGCCGAACAGCACGCCGTCGCGGGTTTCCCCGTAATACAACGGTTTCACGCCGAGCCGGTCGCGCACGAGCGTCAACGAGCCGTCGCGTTCGTCCCACACGGCGAACGCGAACATGCCGTTGAGCCGTTCGGCGACGGCCACGCCCCACTCCAGGTAGCCGGCGAGCACGACCTCGGTGTCGCTCGCCGTGCGGAACTTGTGCCCGCGTGCGGCCAGTTCGTCGCGCAGCTCCAAGAAGTTGTAGACCTCGCCGCTGTAGACCAGCGCGACGGTGTCGTCCAGTGCCGTCATCGGCTGGGCGCCACCGGGCAGGTCGATGACCGCGAGCCTGCAGTGGCCCAGCCCGGCGCGCGGACGCACCCACACGTCGCCCGCGTCCGGGCCGCGGGCGGTCAGGGTGGCGGTCATCGCGGCGAGGACTTCTTGCTGCTGGGTGAGATCGGTGTCGAACGCCACCCAGCCGGTGATACCGCACATCGTCGTTCTCGTTTCGTCAGAAGAGGGTCAGCGGCGCACGACGAGCGGCAACGACACCAGGCCGTGCATCTGGGTGCTACTGCGCCACCGCAACGACTCGGGGGCGACCGCGAGCTCGATGTGCGAGAAGCGCTCCAGCAGCCTGCCGATCGCGATCTCGCCCTCCAGCCGTCCCAGCGGCGCGCCGACGCAGTAGTGGATGCCGTGCCCGAACCCGAGGTGCGCGCCGGTCGGCCGGGTGATGTCGAGCCGGTCGGGATCGGGGAACCGCGCGGCGTCGCGGTTGCCGGCGAGCAGCGAGACGAACACGAGTTCGCCCTCGGGGATCTCGACGTCCCCAACGACGACCGGTTCCTTGGTGAAGCGCGGCGAGGCCATGTTGTTCGGCGTCTCGAACCGCAGGAACTCCTCCACGGCGTTGGGCAGCAGGGCCTCGTTCTCCCGCAGCTTCTGCAGCTGTTCAGGAGCCTGGAGAAGGCTGAGCACACCGCTGGAGATCAGGTTGACCGTCGTCTCGTAGCCGCCGATCAGCAGCACGAACGTCATGGCGATCAGCTCGTGGATCGACAGCTGGTCGCCGTCCTCGCTCGCGTGCACCAACGCCGAGAGCAGATCGTCGGTGGGGTCAGCCCGCTTCTGCTCGGCCAGCCCCATCAGGTACCCGGCCATCTGCCCGGACGCCGCGCCGATCTCCTCGGGTGCGGCCGTCGACACCATCTGGCCGGACCAGGTCGCGAACTGCTGTTGATCGTCGGCCGGGATGCCCATCAGCTCGCAGATCACCCTGATGGGCAACGGAAGCGCGAACGCGGCGATCAGGTCGACCGGCTCGTCCTCGGTGATCGCGTCGAGCAGCTCGGCGGTGATCTCCTCGATGCGCGGCGCCAGCTTTGCGATGGTTCGGCTGGTGAACGCCTTGTTCACGAGCTTGCGCAGCCGGGTGTGGTCGGGCGGGTCGACGTTGAGCATGTGACCGGCGAGCGACCGCGAGAACTCGATCTTCTTGCCCTCGGCGAGCGCACGGGCGTGCTCCAGCCGGTCGTACACGGCGTCGCTGCTCAACCTGGGGTCGGTGAGCAACGCGCGTGCCTCGGCGTGCGTGGTCACGAGCCACACACGCACGCCGTCGGGCATGACGACCTGCCGGGCGGGGCCCTCCACGCGCAGCCGTGCCGCGAGGTCGTGAGGGTTCTGCAGGTAGTCGTCGTCGAGCTCGGGCAGCTGCTTCAGATCTTGCACGGGTCCTCCGCGGTCGGCCGTCCGAGCGCCAGCAGGGACGGGAGGTCGTCGGGACGGGCGAGCAACTCGGCGGTCGGGCCGTGAGCGAGCACACGGCCTTCGGCGAGCACGAGCACCCGGTCGGAGATCGCGGCGGCGACCGCCGCGTCGTGGGTGATGAACACGACCGCGAGGCCGTGTTCGTGACGCAGGTCGTCGAGCAGCGTCAGCACGCCGGCCTGCGTCGCGGGATCGAGGGCGGACGTGATCTCGTCGCACACCAGCACCTTCGGCCGGACGGCGAGCGCGCGGGCGAGCGCGACGCGCTGACGTTGCCCGCCGGAGAGCTCACCGGGCATCCGGTCGGCCACCTCGGCCGGGAGCCCGACGGCCCGGAGCAGCTCGGCGGCGTCACCACGCTGCCCGAGCAGGACCTTCGGCGGTCGCGTCAACGCCGTGCGCACGGTCTGTCTGGGGTGCAACGACTCCGCGGGGTTCTGGGGGACGAGCTGCACGCTCGCGCGTTCCTCCCTGCTGCGATCGCGGACGTCGGCGGCCAGAGGCGAGCTGACGAGTTCGGTGGTTCCGGAGGAAGGCCGGTGCAGACCGGTGAGGCAGCGGGCGAGCGTCGACTTGCCGGCCCCGGACACCCCGAGCACCGCCAGGCACTCCCCGGCGCTCACGGTGAGCCCGACGTCGTGCAGGACCTGCGCGCGACCGTGGTGAGCACTGAGGCCGGCCGTGGTCAGCACGGCGGTCGAGTCCGGTGTGGATGGACGGTGCGGCACCTCGGCGACGGGGTCGGGCACGCAGAAGATCCGGCCGTCGCTCAGCGCCACCGTCCGGCTGACGAGCTGCTCCAGAGCGCCGTGGTCGTGGCTGATCCACAGCAGCGCCACCCCGTGGTCCCGCAACCGCCGCAGCTCGGCGAGCACCTCCGCGCGCGCCATCACGTCCAGGGCGGCGGTGGGTTCGTCGAGCACGAGGAACCGCGGCTCGCGGGCGAGGGCGAACGCGAGTGCGACCCGTTGCTGCTGCCCGCCGGAGAGCTGGTGCGGATAGCGCCGCGCGAAAGAAGGAGGTAGTCCGACCCGGTCGAGTGCCTCGCCGACGTCCGCCGCTCCCGCGAGCCTCAGCGCCGCCTCGACCCGCTGGTACGGCGTGAGCACCAGACCGGGGTCCTGGCCGAGGTAGCCGACCAGCCGCCCGCGCACGTCCGGCGGCGGCTTCGGCAGCATCGGCCGCCCACCGACGAACGCCTGCCCGCCCCCGTGCCGCGCGCCGTCGCGCAGGTGGCCGAGCAACGCCAGCGCGAGCGTGGTCTTGCCGCAGCCGGACGGCCCGACCAGACCCACCGCCTCGCCCTCGGAGATGGCGAGGTCCACGCCGTCCAGCACGGCCCGTCCGCCCGCCTCGACGCGCAACGACTCGACGTGCGCGATCATCCGGCCAGTCCTCTCGACGTGCGGACCACGCGGTCGGACAGCAGGTTCGCGCCGATCGCCAGCGCGGCGACCCCGATCACGGGCACGGCGAGCGCCCACGGTTGCAGCGCCGCACCGGGCAACGCGTCCACGATCATCAGTCCCCAGTCCGAATCGGACACCCCGAGTCCCAGGAACCCGGCGGCGGCTACGAGGTGCACCGCCGATACGAACCGCATGCCCGCGTCCGCCAGCACGGTCGCCGCGATCAGCGGCAGCACCTCGCGTCCGACGAGCCAGGCCCAGTTCTCGCCCCGCGCGACCGCCGCCTCGACGTGCGCGCGCCCGGCGACCTGCGCGGCGGCGGCCATCGTGACGCGGGCGGTGAGCGGAGCGGCGGCGAGCGTCACCGCGAGCACCAGGCCCGCCCGCGACGGCAGCGCGATCAACGTCAGCAACAGCACCAGGATCGGTGGCACGGCGGCGATCGCGTCGAGTGGCCGCAGCACGGCGTTCTCGACCCAGCCGGACCGCGTGAGCGCGGCTGTCAGCCCCGCTGCTGCACCGGCGACCGCGCCGGTCAGCGCGGCGGCGAGGCTCGTCAGGACCAGCGGCAGGCCGCCGTGCAGCCACCGGGACAGCACGTCGCGGCCCAGGTGGTCGGTGCCGAACGGCGTGGCCGCGGACGGTGGTGCGTAAGGGGGTGCGACCGGGGTGGTCGCGGCGTGCGGGGCGAGGAGCGGTCCGAAGAGCAGCAGTGCCACGGCCAGGCCGCCGACAGCCAGGACGACGGTCTTGGTGGTGATGCGGCGCGGGCGAGATTCGGTCACGCCGCCACCGCCCGTGTCCTCAACCGCGGCGTCAACAGCACCACCGCGAGGTCCGCGACCGCCAGCGCCAGCAGCATCGCGCCACCCAGCACGAGCACCAGCGCCTGCACCACTGGCAGGTCACCGGTCTGCACGGACGTCACGAGCAGCTCCCCGATACCCGGATAGCCGAACACCTTCTCCACCAGCACCCCTCCACCGACGAGGCCGACACCGGTCACCAGCCACACCTGCACCGCGACCGGCAGCACGGCAGGAACCACCGCGGCCCTCACCACCCCGCGCGTCGAGATCCCGTTGAGCCGCAGGAACTCCACGTGCGGAGACCCGAACGCGGTCACCGCCGCCGACCGGATCGCCCGCACCGAGTACGACAACCCCACCGCCAGCAGGCTGAGCACCGGCAGCACCAGCGCGTCCGGGTGCGTCAGCGGGCTGTCGCCGAGCGGGATCAGCGACACGGCGGGCAGCCACCGCAACGTCACCGCGAACACCAGCGCCAGCCCACCCGCGATCGCGAACTCCGGCACCGACACCAGCAGCAGCGCGCCCGCCGAGATCGGACGGCCTCCGCGCGTCGCGGCGAGCACACCGAGGCCGAGTGACAGCGGAACCAGCAGCACCAGCGTCACCGCGGTCAGCACCACGGAGTTGCCGATCCGGTCGGACAGCATCTCCGTGACGGGCTTGCCGGTCACCGACGTGCCGAGGTCACCGCGGAGCACGCCGGAGAGCCAGTCGCCGTAGCGGACGAGCACCGGCTGGTCGAGTCCCAGCCGGTGCCGCACCTCGGCGACCCGCTCCGGCGTGGCGTTCGGGCCGAGCCGCGCGGTCGCCGCGTCGCCCGGCAGCAGGTCGACACCGACGTGCACGAGCAGCGACAGCAGCAGCACGAGCCCCGCGCCGGTCGCGAGCAGCAGGCCGGCGCGGCGGATCACGCGAGCCCCGCGTGACCCAGGTAGGGGTACTTGGCCATGCCGCCGCGGACCTCGATGCCGGCGACCTCCTTGCGTGCCAGGCTGAGCGTGTCCGCGAGCCCCCACACGACGGTGTTGCCGCGGTCGGACATGACGTCCTGGAGCTGAGTCCACGCCTTGCCGCGGGCTGCGGCGTCGAGCGAACCGAGACCGGTGGCCATCGCCGCACTGAGGTCGTTGTCCACCAACGCGAACGCCGGGTTCGACGCGAGCCGCGCGTACAGCACGGGCAACGGCAGCGCGCCGACCGAGAACGTCATGGCGTTCGCCGCGCTGATCGCAGACGGGTCGTAGAACTCGGCCACGCCGACGATGTCCGGCTTCACGGTGAGGCCGATCTCCTTGAGCTGCTCGGCGACGAGCTGCGTGGAGGCGTTGAAGCCGATCTCGTACTCCGCCGACCTGATCACGATCGGCGTGCCGCCCGCGTTCGCCGCCTGAACGAGCTTGCGGGCCTCGTCGAGGTCGCGCGCCAGCGGTTCGCGGGAGCTGAAGTCGGTGGTGCCGTAGCCGAACAGGTCGTTGCCGACCGTGCCGTAGCCGAGGAAGACGCTGTCCACCAACGCCTTGCGGTCCAGGGCGAGCCGGAACGCGCGTCGCACGCGCGGGTCGTTGAACGGCGCGATGGTCGTGTTCAGCACGAAGCCGAAGCCGACGCGGTTGCGTTCCCCGGCGGTGCGCACCTCCAGGTCCGCCGACGCCGCACCGGTCTTCGCCGTGGTGAACGGGATGTCGGCCGCGTAGTCGGCCTGGCCGGTGAGCACCGCGTTGGTCTTGGCCTGAGGGTCGGTGAGGCTCAGCAGCACCAGTTCGTCGACGTACCCCGCCTTGTCCCAGTGGCCGTCGAAGCGCGTCAGCGTCGCCTCACGCCCGGCCTCGAACGCCTCGACCCGGTACGGCCCGGTGCCGATCGCCGTCTGCTGCGTGAACGACTGCGTGCCGTTCTTGATCGCCTTCACCGCGAACGCGGCCAGCACCAGCGCGGGATCGCCCAGCGGCTGCAACGTCGGCACCCGCAACGTCGTGGGGTCGACGACCTCGATGCCCGCGAGGTTGACGTACATGGCGAGCTCGCTGGGGAACGGCCGTTCCGGCGCGCCGAGATAGCGGAACGTGTGGGCGACGTCCTCCGCGGTGAAGGGCGACCCGTCGTGCCACTTCACGCCGTCGCGCACCTTGAGCGTGAACGACTTCGCGTCCGCGGCGGCTTCGGCCGACACCGCGAGCCGCGGCACCGGCTTGCCACCGTCCAGGGTGAACAGCGAGTCGAAGATCACGTCGTTGCGGGCGAAGTCGATCGGCGCCTGCCCGGTGAACGGGTCGAGCGACTCCGCCGCGCCACCGCCGGTGAACACCGTTCTGAGCCTGCCGCCCTGCTTGGGCGTGCGCGTCCCGGCGTTCTCGACCGGAGCGGCGCCCGGCGTGCTCGCGCCGCACGCACCGAGCACCGAGGTGGCACCGGCGACACCGAGCGCGAGCCCGGCGGTGCGCAGCAGATCACGGCGACTGAGCCACATGGTCGAACCTCCAGCAAACGCGGCGGGGTGGAACTTAGGTGTACCTAAGCGCGGTGCAACCTAACCCAGCGTTCGGCCAGGCACAACCGGCTTAGTGCAAACCGAGTTCCAGGTCACCTGGAAAGCCAATCGAGACGTGGCGGAGGTACTTCCACATGCTTATCCGAGCATGTGACGAATGGCGGAATGACGCCTAGAGTTGCCTCGTGAGCTGGGGATACATGTCGAAGTGCGCATCCGTTGGCGTGATACCCGCGAGTAACAGGCAGTGATTCACTGAAAGGGTTTCGCTGATTTCCGGACAGGGGGTTAGGGTGCCCTTGCTGTCTTGAACGCTGCTCTACGTCTGAAGCCTCCATCTCGAAGGGACGTGACCTCGTCGTGCTGTCCAGAACCGACGCGCGCTGGCTGCGCTGCCGGACCCCGCGCCCCGCCGCGCGCCTGCGACTCGTGTGCTTCCCGCACGCGGGCGGCGCGGCCAGCTTCTTCGGCTCCTGGTCGGGACTCGCGCCGGTAGACGTCGAGGTGCACGCCGTGCAGTACCCCGGCAGGGAGGACCGCATCGCCGACGCGGTCCCGACCGGCATGGACGAGCTCGTGGCCGGAGTGACCGCCGAGATCGCCGCCCTCTCGGGCACACCTCTCGTCCTCTTCGGGCACAGCATGGGCGCGCTCGTCGCGTACGAGGTCGCCCGGCAGCTGCCGGTGTCGGGACTGGTCGTGTCCGGCAGGCACGCACCGCACGAGCTGATCGGCGGCGACGTGCACCTGCGCGACGACGAGGGACTCGTCGCCGAGGTGCGGCGGGTCGGTGGTGCGGGCGCCGAGGTGCTCGCGTCCACCCCCGAGCTGTGGCCCGTGTTCCTCCCGGCGATCCGCGGCGACTACCGCGTCGAGGAGACCTACCGGCACGTGCCGGGGCCGCGGCTGTCGTGCCCGGTCACCGCGCTCGTCGGCGCGGACGACGGTGAGGTCACGGTTGAGCAGGCCGACCGCTGGAGCGACTACACCTGTGGCTCGTTCACCCGGCGTGTGTTGCCGGGCGACCACTTCTTCCCCGCCGAGCACGCCGCCGAGGTGCTCCGCGTCGTCATCGAGGAGAACGCGAAGTGACCACAGTGGACGTCCGCGCGGTGGTCGCCTCGGTGTTGGGAGTGCCGGCGGACCAGCTCGACGACGGAACGGACCTGATCGCGGGCGGCATGAGCTCGATCGCGATGATGCGCGTGGCGGGCAAGCTCAAGCGGGCCGGGATCGTGACGAGCTTCGCCGAACTGGCGGAACGGCCGACCGTCGGGGCTTGGTGCGCACTCGCCGCCGGGCGGGCGGAAGCTCCGGCGGCCGAGTCCGCTGTGGACGAAGGCGCGCCGTTCGAGCTCGACCCGTTGCAGCACGCGCTGTGGATCGGCCGTCGCGACGGCCAGGAACTGGGTGGGGTGGCCGCCCACTTCTACACCGAGTTCGACGGCGGCGCCCTGGACCCCGCCACGCTGGAGCGGGCCGCCCGCGCGGTCTTCGCCCGGCACGGCATGACCAGGGTCGCGGTCGACGACGCCGGACGTCAGCGCATCGCAGCCGAGACCTCGTGGCGCGGTCCCGAGGTGCACGACCTGCGCGACCTGGCCGAAGACGAACGGCAGCGCGAGCTCACCGAGGTGCGCACCCGGCTCTCCGAGCGCGTCATGGACGTCGCGGCGGGCGAGGTGTTCGACATCGGCCTGACCCTGATCGGCGACGACGCCACCCGCGTGCACGTGAACGTCGACATGGTCGCCGCGGACGCGATGAGCCTGCGCGTTCTCGTCGCCGATCTCGCCCGCGCGCTCGCCGGGGAGTCGTTGCCGCCCATCGGCTACAGCTTCCCGCGCTACCTCGCCGATCGGTCCCGCACCCGTGCCGGGACCGTCGCGGCCGACCGCGAGTGGTGGCTCGCGAGGCTCGCGGACCTGCCCGGCTCGCCCGCGCTGCCCGTCGAGTCCGGGCAGCACACCGGTACCGCCGGTGGCCGCCGCGAGCACTGGCTCGACGCCGCCGCGTGCGCGCGCCTGAAGGACCGCGCCGCGGCGGCGGGCCTCACCCTGCCCGTCGTGCTCGCGACGGCGTTCGCCGAGGTCGTCGGGGCGTGGAGCGCCGAACGCGACTTCCTGCTGAACGTCCCGGTGTTCGGCCGCGAGCCCCTGCACGACGAGGTGGACGACCTCGTCGGCGCCTTCTCCAGCTCGGTGCTGCTCGGCATGCGCACCGGCCTCGCCGAGCCGTTCACGACCGCGGCCCGCCGCGCCCAGGACGAGCTGCGCGAGGCAGCGGGGCACGCCGCCTTCACCGGCGTCGACGTCCTGCGCGAACTCACCAGGGCGAACCACGGCGAGCAGGTGCTCGCGCCGGTGGTGTTCTC
Organism: Lentzea sp. NBRC 102530; assembly: GCF_030269365.1. GTDB lineage: Bacteria > Actinomycetota > Actinomycetes > Mycobacteriales > Pseudonocardiaceae > Lentzea. The sequence continues at coordinate 332,261 of NZ_BSTF01000009.1, read as the reverse complement.
CAGCACGCTCGACTTCGGCGAGCTGTTCGGCCCGCAGGTGCGGGACCGGGTCGGCCGCCCGGTGTGGATGATCTCGCAGGGGCCGCAGGTGTGGCTCGACGCGCAGGTCACCGAGCACGACGGCGGTGTGCTGCTCAGCTGGGACGCCCGCGAGCAGCTGTTCGCCCCTGGCGTGCTGGACGCGATGTTCGGCGCGTTCACCGCGCTGGTGGACCGCCTCGCGGCGGGAGAGGGCTGGGAGACCGGGATCGGCGGCCTGCTGCCGGTGGACCAGCGCGCGGTCCGCGAACTCGTCAACGCGACCGACGGCCCGGCGCCGAGCCGTCCCCTGCACGAACGGTTCTTCGCGCTTGCCGACGCCGAGCCCGACCGGATCGCGCTGGTCTGGGGCGACGACGCGACCATGACCTACGGCGAGCTGGCCCGCCGCGCCCGCCAGCTGGTGACCCTGTTGCGCGCCAATGGGATCGAGCCCGGCGACGCGGTCGGGATCACCCTGCCCAAGGGGCCGGACCAGGTGATCGCCGTGCTTGGCGTGCTCGGTGCCGGCGCGTACTACGTTCCGTCCGGTGTGGACGTCCCGGCCGCACGCAGGGCCGCCGTGCACGAGTCGGCGGGAGCGCGGATCGTGCTCGCCGACGACGCCGTGGCCAAGTCCGTCCAGCACGAGCCGGCGATCGACCTCGAGGTCGTGGACGGCGAGGACGTGATGTACGTGATCTTCACTTCCGGCTCGACCGGCGTCCCCAAGGGCGTCGAGGTGCCGCACCGCGCCGCCGCGAACACGATCGAGGCCGTCAACGACCACTTCGGCGTGACCTCCGATGACCGCACCATCGCACTGTCCGCTTTGGACTTCGACCTCTCCGTCTACGACCTGTTCGCCTTCCTGGGCTTCGGCGGCAGCGTCGTCCTGCTGGACGAGGACCAGCGCCGCGACGCGCACGCGTGGGCACATCTGGTGCGGCGCTGGGACGTCAGCGTCGTGAGCGCGGTACCTGCCCTGCTCGACATGTTGATCGTCGCAGGGCAGGGTCGGGGTCTCGGCGACGCGCTGTGGCTGGTCATGCTCGGCGGTGACTGGGTGACCGTCGACCTGCCCACGCGCCTGCGCGAGCTGCGACCGGGCTGCCGGTTCGCGGGTCTCGGCGGCATGACCGAGGCCGCCATCCACGTGACGATCTGCGAGGTCGGCGAGGTCGACCCGCGCTGGCGGACCGTCCCGTACGGAAAGCCGTTCCGCAACACCCGGTACCGGGTGGTCGACTCGCGCGGCCACGACTGCCCCGACTGGGTGCCCGGCGAGCTGTGGGTGTCCGGTACCGGCGTCGCGCTCGGCTACCAGCACGACCCGGACCGCACCGCCGAGAAGTTCGTCGAGCAGGACGGCCGCCGCTGGTACCGCACTGGCGACGGCGCCCGCTGCTGGCCGGACGGCACCGTCGAGTTCCTCGGCCGCACCGACCACCAGGTCAAGATCCGCGGGCACCGCATCGAACTGGGCGAGATCGACGCGGCGCTCACCGCGTTCCCCGGTGTCGCGCAGGGCGTCGCGTTGGTGACGCCGGAACGCCGCATCGCCGCAGTTGTCACCACGAGCGTGCCGGAGGAGATCGCCGACCCCTTCCTGGCCCACCTGCTCGACCAGGTGCCGGATGCCGACGTAACGTGGCGTGACCGGGTCGCGGACGCGCCCTCGTGGAGCACACTCCGGTGGACGCGCGCGGGCGACCCGCTCGTGCACCGGCTCGCCGGACGTACCGACGAACTGGTCGCGCTGTTGGAGTCCGGCACCGACCCGGAACCGCTGTTGGCCGACCTCGACGAGCAGGCGTTGGTGGGCTCGCTCGCGGAACGGCTGCCGTCGGTCATGGTGCCCGACCACGTCGTGGTGCTGCCGTCGCTGCCGTTGACCCGCAACGGGAAGGTCGACCGCGCGGCGATCGCCCGGACCGTCGCCGAACTGGCCACGGAGGATCTCGCGCTGACCCCACCGGTCGGAGCGGTCGAGGAGACCGTCGCCGCGGTCTGGTCGGATCTGCTCGGCGTGCCGGTGACCGGTCGCGAGCAGAACTTCTTCCAGCTCGGCGGCGACTCGCTGCTCGCCACCCGGCTCGTCGGCAGGCTCGCCGCGGCGGGACTCGCGGACGTGGCGCTCGCGAAGCTCTTCGGCAACCCGGTGCTGGCCGACTTCGCCGCCACGCTCACGACCGGCGAGACCGCCGTGCTCGCCCCGGTCGTGGCCGACCCGGCCCACCGGTTCGAGCCGTTCCCGCCGACCGACGTGCAGCGCGCGTACTGGGTCGGCCGCGGTGACGGGTTCACCCTCGGCGGCGTCGGCAGTCACTTCTACCGCGAGTACGCGGTCGCCGATCTCGACGTGGCACGGCTGGAAGCGGCCGTCGACGCGTTGGTGGCGCGGCACGACATGTTGCGCGTCGTGTTCCTCGACGACGGCAGCCAGCAGGTGCTGGAGCACGTGCCGCCGTTCCGGGTCCAGCTCGCCGACGACCCGCGCGAGGCCTGGTCGCACCACGTGTTCGACCCGTCGGCGTGGCCGTTGTTCTCAGTCACGGTTGGCGCCGGCGTGCTCGCGATCGGCACGGACAACCTGGTGTTCGACGCACTGAGCGTGCTGACGTTCTACTCGGAACTCGGTGCGCTGTACGAGAACCCGGCCGCCGAACTGCCCCCGGTCGGTCTGACGTTCCGCGACTACCTGCTCGGCCCGGAGCGGGACACCACCGCGGCGACCGAGTACTGGCACCGGATCTCCCGCGAACTGCCGCCGGGACCACGCCTGCCGCTCGCCCTCGACCCGGCCTCGATCACCACGCCTCGGTTCGCCCGGCGTTCCGCCCTGGTGCCCGCCGCGCAGTGGCAGGCGATCACCGCGCGCGTCCGGGAACACGGCCTCACGCCCTCTGCGGTGCTGCTGACCGCGTTCGCCGAGGTGCTGGGCCGCTGGAGCGCGCAGCCGGACCTCACGGTGAACGTGACGCTGTTCGATCGGCGCGAGGTGCATCCCGACATCCACAACGTGATCGGCGACTTCACGTCGCTGCTGCTCGTCGACCACCGGCCGGAGGCGGGGGAGCCGTGGCTCGCCGGCGCGCGCCGCCTGCAACGCCGCATGTGGGACGCGCTCGACCACCGCGAGGTGTCGGCGGTGAAGGTGCTGCGGTCGATGGCCAGGGACAGCGGCGTCGCCGAGGTGACGATGCCGGTGGTGTTCACCAGCGCCCTCGGACTGCCCGCACGCGCCAACCCGTTGCTGACCGAGCAGGTGCACGGCATCTCGCAGACCCCGCAGGTCTGGCTCGACCACCAGGTGTCCGAAGTGGACGGCGGCGTCGAGCTGGTGTGGGACGCGGTCGAGGGCCTGTTCCCCGACGGGCTGGTGGACGCGATGTTCGAGGCCTACCGGACACTCGTCGGCTGGCTCGCGGCGGAGGACTGGACCGCGACCGCCCCCGATCTGCTCCCGGCGGCCCAACGGGAACGACGCACGCTTGTCAACGCCACCACCGACGTGCTGCCGGACGTGACGCTGCACGACGGGTTCTTCCGGCACGCGCGGGAGAACCCGGGCCGGCCCGCGTTGCTGGGCACCGAGGTCGTGACCTACGGCGAACTGGCCGACCGGGCGTTGCGGGTGGCCGCCGCGCTCGACGTCGAGCCCGGCGAACCGGTCGCGGTCACCCTGCCCAAGGGAGCGGAGCAGATCGTCGCGGTCCTGGGCGTGCTGGCGGCGGGCGGTGCGTACGTGCCGATCGGTGTCGACCAGCCGCAGGCCCGGCGCGAGCGGATCCACGCGCTGGCAGGCGTTCGCACGGCCGTCACACCCAAGTTCGTGGCGCGGGCGCAGTCGCTCGCACCGGCCGAACCGGTGTTCGGCGACCCGGACCGGCTCGCGTACGTGATCTTCACGTCCGGGTCGACCGGGGAACCGAAGGGCGTGGAGATCACCCACCGCGCGGCCATGAACACGATCGTCGACGTGTCGGAGCGCTACGAGGTCGGACCGGATGACCGGGGCCTCGCGGTGTCGGCGCTGGACTTCGACCTGTCCGTGTACGACTTGTTCGGCCTGCTGTCAGCCGGTGGCGCGCTCGTGCTCGTGGAGGAGGACGCCCGCCGCGACGCCCGCCGCTGGCACGAACTGGTCGTCGAGCACGGCGTCACGGTCTGGAACACGGTGCCCGCGCTACTGGACATGCTGCTCGTGGTGGCCGGGCCGCTGCCGCTGCGGGTCGTGCTGGTGTCCGGTGACTGGGTGGGCCTCGACCTGCCGGACAGGCTCGCGCAGGTCGCGCCGGACTGCCGGTTCACCGCGCTCGGCGGTGCCACCGAGGCGTCGATCTGGTCGAACTTCTTCGAGGTGGACGCGGTCGACCCCGCCTGGCCGTCCATTCCGTACGGCTACCCGCTGCGCAACCAGCGGTTCCGGGTCGTGGACGCGTTCGGCCGGGATTGCCCGGACTGGGTCGAGGGCGAGCTGTGGATCGGCGGCGCGGGCGTCGCGCGCGGCTACCGGGGCGCGCCGGAGCGGACGGCCGCGCAGTTCGCTGGCGGCTGGTACCGCACGGGTGACCTCGGCCGCTACTGGCCGTGCGGCACGCTGGAGTTCCTCGGACGCCGCGACCAGCAGGTGAAGATCCGCGGCCACCGCATCGAACTCGGCGAGGTAGAGGCCGCCCTGTCGTCGGCACCGGGAGTGGGCCAGGCCGTGGCGTCGGTGGTGGAGGGCTCGCTGGTCGCCGCCGTCGTGCCGGCCGCCCTGCCCGCTGCCGTCGCGGCCGGTGGTCACGACGGTCCTGCTCCCGACCACGGCGCCGAGACCGTCGTCGTGGCACCACTGCTGACCGAACTGCTCAAAGGCGAGATCGCCGCGGAACACGAACCCACCGCGCGGGTGTGGCGAGCCTGGCTCTCCGGCCCTGCCCGGCAGGACCTGGCCGCGCGGGTGTGGCGCCCGATGCCGTTCTCCGCGCGGGAGGACGCCGTCGGCCGATCGGTGCTGCGCGCCCGCGAGCTGGTCGATCTCTACCGCGACGTCCTCGCCGGTCGGACTCCCGCCACGGCGTTGCTGGACGAGCCGTTGCTCGCTCCGGCGTCGATCGTGGCCTCCGCCGCGCGGGAAGCCCTGTCCGTGGTGCGTGCGGAGATCGCCGGCTTGACCGGCGCCGTGGCGGTGTGGGGCGTGCCGGCCGATCTCGGCCGCGAAGTGACCACTGTGGACGGTCTGGTCGAGGCGGTGCCCGAGTCCTTGCGCGGCCGGTTCGACGTGGTGGTCGCCAACAACGTGCTGCACCGGTATCCCGACGTGCGGCGCGGTGTGGCCGTCGCGGCGCTGCTGTGCGCGCCAGGAGGCCGGGTGATCGTCGTGGAACCTGAGGAGCTCGCGCCGATCGGGTTGCTGACCGCCGCCGTCCTGGAGCATGGCTTCACCGCACTGGACCCGGCCCGCAGGGACGCGGGCTCTCCGATGCTGCCCGCACGCCGCTGGGCGGAGGAGCTCGCGTCGTTCGGCCTGACCGGCGCCACCCACCGGCCGGCGGGCAACGGTCTTGCGGTCATCACGGCGACGGTGCCCGAGTCGGTGCTGGTGCTCGATCTCGCCGCCGTGCGGGCCCACGCCGCCACCCGCGTACCGGACCACATGGTGCCGGAACGCGTCGAGGTGCTGCCGTGGATTTCGTTGAGCCCCAACGGGAAGGTCGACCGCCGCGCTCTCGGCGGGCTCCGAGGGGAGGACTCGGGCGAGGCGCCACGCGGCCACTTCGAGGTACTGGTCGCGTCGCTGTGGGCGGAACTGCTCGGCGTGCCGGTGACCGGACGTGCACAGAGCTTCTTCGTGCTCGGCGGCGACTCGTTGCTCGCGACCCGGTTCATCCAGCAGGTCGAACAACGGCACGGTGTCGTGCTGCCGCTGCGCAAGCTCTTCGCCGGACCGACGGTCGCGCAGGCCGCCGCGCTGTTCGCCGAAGCCGCCGACACCGAGGAGGGCGAGCTGTGATCGCACTGCTGGGAGCCACCGGTGCGGTGGGCAGCCGGGTGCTGCACGACCTGCGCGCCTGCGGGCTGGAGGTGCGGGCGGGCAGCAGGACGACCGGGGTCGACCTGAGGGACCGGCCGGCACTCGAGGAGTTCGTCGCGGGGGCACGGTTGGTGGTGAACTGCGCCGGGCCGTCGCACGACACGTCCGCGCACGTGGCTTCGGTGGCGTTGCGGGCAGGTGCCGATCACGTGGACGCCGGCGGTGACAGGGTGCGGCTCGGGGGACCCGGTGTCGTTGCACCCGGTCGCGTCGCGATCTTCGCCGCCGGCGCCACCCCCGGCCTCTCCGGCCTCCTCCCTCGCTACCTGGCCAGGGGCTTCGGCGAGGTGCGGACGCTCACCTCCTACTCGGGCGTGCTGGACAGGTTCAGCCCCGCCGGCGCCGACGACTTCCTGCACGGGACCGCCGAAGCGGGCGCGGCCTGGCGCAACGGGCGGCGGGCCGCCCACGCCGCCACCAGGACGCGGGACGTCGAGCTGCCGCACCTGTCCCGTCCCGTCGTGGCGCTGCCGTTCCTCGACGAGGAGAACGTTGCCGCGGCGAAGGAAATATCCCTCGCAGACGGAACTTGGTACACGTTCGTCGAGAACGGGTACCTACTTGCGGCCCTGGACCGCGTTCCGGGCCTCGACCGCGAGGACGCCGTCCGCTCCCTCTGCGGGGCGGCCGCACTCGATGTCGCCGGGCGCACCCCGTACGCCGCGCTGTACGTCCAGATCGACGGCCCCGCCGGCACTCGGACTGCGATCGCCCGTGCCGAGTCCGCTGCCGAGATGACGGCGTCGGTGACCGTGCAGGCGGCCCTCGCCGTGCTGCGCGGTCAGGTTCGTCCCGGCGCGCACACCGCCGCCGAGGTGCTGGACCCGGCCGTCGTCACCGAACTCGGCGTCGTGGTCGAGGACCGGCCGATCTCGGAGCTGATCGCCGTCGAGGAGGGGGCGCTGTGACCCGCGTGGTGGTGTGCGGCACCACGTTCGGGCAGTCCTACCTCGCCGCCGTCGCCGCGCTGCCGGGCTTCCAGCTCGCAGGGATCCTCGGCACCGGCAGCGAACGCTCCGCGAAGACCGCCGCCCGGCTCGGCGTTCCACTGTGGACTGAAGTGTCCGACGTGACCGGCGTCGACGTCGCGTGCGTCGTGGTCCGGTCCTCGGCGATGGGCGGGCCCGGCAGCGAACTGGCCAGGGAGTTGCTGACCAGAGGCATCCACGTGGTGCAGGAGCAGCCGATCCACCACGACGACCTGGTGGAGAGCCTGAAGGTGGCACGGCGGCACGGCGTCCGGTTCCGGATGGGCGACCTGTACGCGCAGCTGCCCGCCGTGCGGGCGTGGGCGGGGGCAGTCCGTGAGGTCGCGCAGAAGCCCGTGTACCTGGAGGCGTCCTGCGCGGTCCAGGTGTCGTTCCCGCTGCTGCACGTGCTGGGTGAGGCGCTCGGCACGATCCGGCCGTGGCGGTTCGCGAAGGTCGCGACCAGCGGGCCGTTCACCGTCGTCACCGGCGAGATCGGCGGTGTGCCGCTCGTGCTGCGCGTGCAGAACGAGATCGCGCCGGACGATCCCGACAACCACATGCACCTGCTGACGCGGGCCACCATCGGGTTCGACGGCGGCGGCCTCGCGCTGCACGACGCGCACGGTCCCGTCTCGTGGACACCGCGCCTGCACGTCCCGCCGGAAGCGCGGACGTCGTTCGACTTCGGCGCCACGCACCTGGACGAGGGCACGTCGGTGCTCAGCGGTTCGGGCACCTATCGCGACTTCCTGGAAACCGTTCTGCCGCAGGCGATCGGCCGCGATCTCGTGGCCCTCGGCACCGAACGCCCTGAGCAGTACCACCTCGCGCTGTGCCAGATGTGGCGCGACCTGACGGGCGAACTGGGCTACGCGTCGATGTTGTACGACGTGGCGCATCGCCCGGCGCCCGCGCCGGGGAGGCCGGGCGATGCGTAGGTCGTCAGCGGCGAGCCATGAACAGGTACTGCGACATCGGCGCCAGCGGGTGGTCGTCGCCGGGTGTCACGTGCACCCGCGTGAAGCCCGCACCCTCCAGCGCGTCCAGCCACTGAGCGCGGGACAGGAACGTCGTGCCGGACCGCAGCCGGGCGTCCTCGGCGGCGGTCATCATGAACGCCTGCGACACCAGGATCTCCAGGTACTCGCGGGTCGGTTCGATCACCAGCAGCCAGCCGCCCGGCACCAGCAGTTCGCGGATCCGGCGCAGCGTCGCGTCAGTGTCGCGGGCGTTGTTCAGCGCCCCGGCCACGATCACGACGTCTGCGCTGCCTGCCGCGAAGCCCTGCTCGCGGTTGTCCTTGTCCGCGTCGTAGACGTCGTAACGCACGAAGTCGTGGTGCGCGAAGCGTTCCCGTGCGGTGGTGAGGAAGAACGACGACACGTCGGTGAACAGGTAGTCGATCTCCCGGCCCGCCACCGCCTCGAACACGACCTCGCTCGTCGCGCCGGTGCCCGCGCCGATCTCCAGGACCCGCAACGGTTCGCCGAGTTCGCGCACGGCCGCGGCGACGGCGGCGTTGAGGTGCCGGGCGACGGCCGTGTGCCGGTACAGCGCGTCGGCGACGTCCGTGCGGCCCTGCGGGAACAGCAGCAGCGCGGCCTGTTCGGTGCCGGCCAGCAGGCCGGGCAGGTGGTCCGCGTTGAGGCGGAAGTAGTCCACGACGGCCGCGTCGCCGAGCCCGTCGACCCAGAGCGCGCGGGCGCGCTCCCACTTCTCGTCCACAGTGGATCTGACCACCGGTGTCGCACCCAGCACGCGGGACTCGTCGCGCTGGAGCACTCCCCGTTCGGTGAGGGCGGTGAGCCAGCGCTCCACGACGGCGTGGTGCCGTTCGGCCACCCTCGCGGCCGCGAGCACCTCGGCGACCTCGTGACCGGCGGAGGGCGACGTCAGCACGTCGTGCTGCTGCAAGGTGAACAGCATCGACGACAGCACCGCGTCGTCCAGCCGCGCGACGAACTCGGCGGTGTGCTCCCGCGTCAACCCTACCGGCTGCACGGACTCGACGGCGGCGACCACGGCGTCGTGCGCGTCGTCCGGGTCGAGGTCGAGCCGCAGAACTGGGACTTCGCCGAACTCGGCGGGCCCGCCGACGTGCAGCACCAGGCGCAGTGCCGACAGATCGGTGAAGTCCGCCGTGGGCTCGGCCGCCAGCGCGGTCACGCGAGCAGACTCCAGCACGGCGTGGGTGGCCCCGCTGCGCTCCAGGGCGGCGAGCGTGCGAGCGGGGTGCGCGGCCGGGTCGTCGAACACGACGCGCGCACCGTTGAGTTCCGCTGCTGCGGCGGCGTCACCGCCTGGACCCGTTTCCCCGATTCCGATGAGAACGACCTCGGCGTTGCCGAGCAGATCACGCCACGAATCAATCTTCACGGCGCGAGCATAACCATTCAAGTGTCGCTCGCGCAATCACTTCTAGCAGTTCAAGTGGGGTTAAGATGCTGAGGTGCAGCCATGTTCTGTGCCGGATCAAGAATGTTCGGGAAACCGTCGAGGAGTTGACCGGACTCGGTTTTTCCGTGGCTTGGGGAAGTGTTCCGGGGAAAGCGCACAACGCGCTCGTGTGGTTTCCGGAAGGCCCATTCCTGGAGTTCTTCACCTTCCCGTCCGCGTTGCGCGTGCTGCGCTGGCCGGTGGCGGCGCGGTTCGGCCGGGGCATGGGGGACAGGTTCGCGCGGTGGGCTCGCGCGGACGGCGGCTGGCGCGACGTCGCACTGGAGACCGACGACCTCGACCTGACCGCCACCCGTGAGCGGCTCACCGCCTCTGGCCTGGCCATCTCGCGGATCTTCCGCAACGGCCGCTCCCGCCCGGACGGCGAGCGCGTCCGTTACCAGTTCATGTCGCCACGGCCCGCGGTGCTGCCGTTCGTCGTGTCCTCCTACGACCCGCCCCAGCGCCCGGACGGCATCGCGCATCCCAACGGCGCCACCGGTGTCGAGGCCGTGCACTACGGCCTCCGTCCCGAGCACCGGGCCGACTACGACCGGCTGGTCGGGCAGGACCGGTGGCTGCGTCCCCGGCCGGCCACGACCACCGGCGTGCTGGACGTCGAACTCGCCGGCCTGACCACGCCCCTCACCCTCACCAGCGGCCTGCGCCTCGTCCCCGCCCGACCCAAGGAGCCCCAGCTGTGACCAGCCAGGAGACAACAGACCTCGTCGCCACACTCAGCAGGGCCGGCGTCACCCTCTGGGCCGAGGACGACAAACTGCGCTACCGCGCGCCGAAGGGCGTGCTCACCGGAGACCTGCTGGAGCAGCTCAAGGCGGGCAAGGAGGCCGTGCTGGACCTCCTGCGCGCCGAGCACGTCGAGCTCGCCGCCGATGACGAGGGCCGGTTCGAGCCGTTCCCGCTCACCGACGTGCAGACCGCGTACCTGCTGGGCCGCAACGACGCGTTCGGTTTCGGCGGTGTCGCCTGCCACGTCTACGTCGAGGTCAGCTACCCGACGCTCGACGCCGACCGGCTCACGGCCGCGTGGAACAGGCTGATCGCGCGGCACGACATGCTCCGCGCGGTGATCTCCGCCGACGGCTACCAGCGCGTGTTGCCCGAGGTGCCGCACTACGACATCGCCGTCACCGACCTCACCGGCGCGGACGCCGACGTCGTCGAGAAGGCGCTGGACGACGTGCGCACCGAGTTGGGGCACCACGTGTACGACCCGGCGCGGTGGCCGTTGTTCGACCTGCGGGCCACCCGCACCGGCGACCACGCGGTGCTGCACGTGTCGCTCGACTTCCTGATCGCCGACTGGGCGAGCATCGCGCTCGTGCTCGGCGAGCTGGAAGCGCTACACCACAACCCCGATCAGGAACTGCCCGAACTGGGCCTGCGGTTCCGCGACTACCTGCTCACCGAGCTGCGCCTGCGCGAAACCAGCCGCTACCAACGGGATCGCGACTACTGGACCGAACGCCTCGACACCCTGCCGCCCGCGCCGGACCTGCCGCTCGACCGCCGTGAGCAGCCGCCTGCCTTCTCCCGCAGGCAACTCCGGCTCGACGAGTTCGAGTGGGCCGCGCTCACCGCCCGCACACAGACCCGCGGGCTCACCCCGTCCTCCGCCGTGCTCTCCGCCTACGCCGCAGTGATCGCGCGCTGGGCCGCCTCGCCGCGGTTCAGCCTCAACCTGACTGTGCTCAACCGCCTCGACTTGCACCCGAGGGTGCACGACGTGGTCGGCGACTTCACCTCGGTGAACCTGCTGGAGGTCGACTGGACCGGCGGCTCGTTCACCGACCGCGCGCGGGCCGTGGCCGACCGCCTGTTCGCCGACCTCGACCACCGGCTGCACTCCGGCGTCGAGGTGATCCGCGAACTCGCCCGCCGCCGCGGCCGCGAAGAGGCGTTGATGCCCATCGTGTTCACCAGCGCGATCGGAATCGGCGGCGGAGCGCCCACCGCCGCCCGGTTCGACGGATTCGGCATCACCCAGACCCCGCAGGTGTTCATCGACTGCCAGGCCATGGACGACGCGGGAGGCCTGCGGATCAACTGGGACGTCCGCGCCGGCGTGTTCCCGGACGGACTGGTGAACGACATGTTCGCCGCGTTCGAAACGCTGCTGCGCGGCCTGGCCACGAGCGACGAACCGTGGGACGCGGACCGGCCGGTCTCCCTGCCGGAGTGGCAGGCCGGCGAACGCGCCGAGGCCAACGCGACCGCCACCGAACTGCCGGACTTCCTGCTGCACCAACCGGTGTTCGAGCAGGCCGAACGCACCCCCGACCGTCCCGCCGTCGTGGACCGCCGCGGCACCACGACCTACCGCGAACTGGCCGGCCGGGCCGGTGCGGTCGCGAAGGCGTTGGCGGGCATGAAGCCCGGCGCGCCGGTCGCGATCGTGATGGACAAGGGCGCCGAACAGGTCACCGCCGCATTGGGCGTGCTGCTCGCCGGCGGTGTCTACGTGCCGATCGACACGCTGCAACCGCCGTTGCGCCGTGCAGCGATCCTGCGCGACGCGGGCGTCGAGCGGGTGCTGACCCAGTCGTGGGTCGGCGAGGGCATCGCCGTCGACGAACTCGAACCGGTGCACGACTTCGAGGTCCCCGCGGGCGATCCGGACCAGCCCGCGTACGTGATCCACACCTCCGGCTCGACCGGGAAGCCGAAGGGCGTGGTGATCAGCCATCGGGCCGCCGCGAACACCATTGTGGATGTGCACCGGCGCTTCGGCGTGACGGGCTTCGACCGCGTGCTCGGCGTCGCGAACCTCGGGTTCGACCTGTCGGTGTACGACGTCTTCGGCCCGCTCGCCCTCGGCGGCACGCTGGTGCTGCCCGACCCGGACCGCCGAGCGGACCCGTCGCACTGGGCCGACCTGGTCGCCGAGCACGGCGTCACCCTGTGGAACTCCGTGCCCGCCTTGATGCAGATGCTCGTCGCCTACCTCGACGGCGAGGCGATGGACCTGCCGACGTTGCGCCTCGGCCTGCTGTCGGGCGACTGGATTCCGACGACGCTGCCCGCCGAGGTCTCGGCACGGCTGCCGGGGCTGGAGCTGATCAGCCTGGGCGGTGCCACCGAGGCGTCGATCTGGTCGAACTTCCACCGGATCGACGGCGTTCCCGAGGGCTGGCACAGCATTCCGTACGGCAAGCCGCTCGCGAACCAGGGCTTCCGGGTGCTGGACTCGTCCCTCCAGGACTGTCCGGTGTGGACGACCGGCGACCTGTACATCACGGGGGCCGGTCTCGCCCAGGGCTACCTGGGAGACGAGGAGACGACGGCACACCGGTTCTTCGCCCACCCCGTCGACGGGCAGCGGCTGTACCGGACCGGCGATCTCGCGCGCTACCGGCCCGGCGGCGACGTCGAGTTCCTCGGCCGCGCGGACACCCAGGTGAAGGTGCGCGGGCACCGGGTGGAACTGGGCGAGATCGAGGCGGCGCTGCTGGAACACCCCGCAGTCGCGGGCGCCGGCGTGGTGCTGGAGGACGGCGCGCTGTTCGCCGTCGTCGAGTCTGCCCGCGTCGAACCTGTGCCGGTCGACGAGAAGTTCGTCGCGCTGGTCTCGAAGTCCGGCCGAATCCCGGTCGCGCTGGCGCACCGGGTCGCGGTGCGGGCGGACCGGCCGATCCGCGTGCTGGCGCAGATCGAGGTGGACGGGCTTGCCGACGTGCTCGCCGGGTTCGACGCAGAACTGCTGACCGTCGACACAGGGATCGACTACCGCGCCCAGGGTTTCGCCCCCAACACGGTGGACGTCGTGATCACCGCGGAGCCCCACGAGGTGTTCACCGAACTACTCGCGCCGGGCGGCTGGCTGGTCCTGACCAGTGCGACACTGCAGGACGCCGAGCTGCCAGGAGCCCGCAGGGTGAAGACCGACCGCGCGGTCGTCACGCCCGACGAGCTGGCCGCGTTCCTGCGTGAACGCCTGCCGGAGCACATGATCCCGGCCGGGCTGCAGGTCGTCGACGCACTGCCGCTCACGTCGAACGGCAAGCTCGACCGGCGCACCCTCGCCGGATGGCGGCCGGTCACCGCGTCCGCCGACGAGTGCGAGGCACCCGCCGACGCGCTGGAGGAGGCGCTGAGCGCGGTGTGGGCGGAGGCGCTGCGGCTGCCGTCCATCGGGCGCAGGGACGACTTCTTCGTGAAGGGCGCCGACTCACTGATCATGGCCCGCACCGCCGGAAAGCTGCGCGAACAGCTGTCCGAGGCCGCTCCGGTGCCGTTCGACACGTTGCTGCGGCAGATGCTCAACGAACCGACTATCGCGGCGCTGGCGGCGTTCCTGAAGGCCAAGGCGCAGCCGGAGTCCGTGGTCACCACCGGCAGCAACGCCGCCTTGGTGCCGTTCAGCACCGGCGACGGCCCGGTGCGGGTGCTGTTCCATGCGGGCCTCGGCACGATGGAGTGCTTCCGGCCGCTCGCGGCGGAGATGGTCGAGCAGGACCTCGGGCCCGTGCTCGGCGTCGCCATCGCCGACACCGAGATCTACCGCGCGATCGACCCGTCCGACGTGGTCGGCAGGCTCGCCGATGACTACACCGACCGGCTGATCGCCGCCGGGCACACCCGGTTCCAGCTCGTCGGCTACTGCCTCGGCGGCATGTTCGCCACCGAGGTCGCGCGCCGACTCGGCGAACGCGGTGTCGAGGTGGACGACCTCGTGCTGGTGAGCAGCCACCTGGTGTCGTTCGACATCCAGGACGACCTGATGTTCGAGACGTTGTTCGTGCCGAACCTCGGCGTCGCGATGGACCAGCTCGGGCTCGGGGCGATCGACCCGCGGACCGTGGCCGAGGCCTTCCCCGCACTGGTGCGTGACAACGGCGGCAGCGTGCCTGAGGGCGCACTGGCGCGGCTGCCCGGCGAGTCCGGCGAGTTCTACGCGCGGCTCGGCGCGCTGGCGCAGGAGGACAGGTTCGCGCTGTACGCCGAGACGGCGTCGCGGGCGAAGGGCCAGGAGGTCGTGGCGGAACTGGCGCTGGGCATGTTCCGGGTGTTCAAGCACAGCTTCCAGTCCGCGCGGTTCGTGCCGCCCGCCTACTTCGGCGACATGCGGTTCCTGGTTCCCACCGGCCCGTCCACGTTCGCGCCCGGCCTCACCGAGCAGATGCTCCAGTTCTGGCGGGACGTCTGCCTGGGCGACTTCACCGTGTCCGAAGTGGACGGAAACCACTTCTCCTGCATGGAACCACCCCTCGTTCGCCAGGTCGCGGACGGCATCGCGGCGCCGCTGCGGGAAGGAAAGTAGAACCGAATGTCTGCCGAAGACGACACCGGCATGAAGCCGGTGCTGGACCTCGTGGCGCTGTCACCGGCCGTGCGGTCGGGGCTCGCCCGCGCGCTCGCACTGGGCGCGCTGGGCGGGATCGCCGCCGTCGGCGGGTACGTGTGCGTCGCGCTGTCCGTGGGGGAGTTGTTCGAGGCGGACCGGTCGTTCGCCGCGTTCGGCCGGTGGGCGGGCGGCGCGTTCGCCCTGTTGACCCTGTCCTTCTTCGCGAAGTGGCTCGCCGAGCAGGTTGCCCACCACGCCTCGTTCGACCTCGAGGTCGTGCTGCGGCGCGCACTGGCCGACGCGCTCGCGCGGATGCCGCTCGGCGTCGTGCAGCGCACCGGGTCCGGCCGGATCAAGAAGATCGTGCAGGACGACGTGGCCGCGTTGCACAACGTGGTCGCCGACGCCGTGCCGTTCTTCGGAGGCGTTGCCGCGCAACCGGTCGCCGCTTTGATCGCGCTCGCCATCGTGCAGTGGAAGCTACTGCTGGTGGTGCTGCTCGTCGTCCCAGTCGCGATGGTGTCGTTCTCGCTTATGGCACGGGACTACACGACCCAGCGCGAGCGGTACAACCAGGCGGCCGAGGACGTCAACAACGCCGTGGTCGAGTTCGTGCAGGGCATGCCCGTGGTGCGGACGTTCGACGACGGCCGCACTTCTTTCCGCCGGTTCGGCGCGGCGGTGCAAAGGTTCACGGACGCCGTGGGCGCCTGGACCGAAACCTCGCGCAGCGCGTCGGCGTTCAACCGGCTGGTGATCGTGCCGCTGCCGACGTTGCTGGTGGTGGCCGCGTGCGGGACACCGATGCTCGCGGCTGGCTGGATCAGCCCCGCGGATCTGGTGCTGGGCCTGCTGATCGGCGCGATGCCGATCGAGGCGATCGCCCCGCTCATGCACCTGACGAACCTGATCAACGACTCCAAGGCGGGCGCGGTCCGGATCGGCGAACTGTTCGCCGTGCCGCCGCTGCCGGAGCCCGCCGAGCCTCGCACGCCGGTCGGCGCCGAGGTGGCGTTGCGCGGCGTGACGTTCGGGTACTCGCCGGACCGTCCGGTGCTGACGGACGTGACGATCGAGGTGCCGGCCGGAACGGTGTGTGCGCTGGTCGGCCCGTCCGGCTCCGGCAAGTCGACCGTGGCCCGGCTGATCCCGCGGTTCTACGACGTCACCGGGGGCGCGGTGCTCGTCGGTGGGGTCGACGTGCGCG
This sequence comes from Lentzea sp. NBRC 102530, assembly GCF_030269365.1. Taxonomy (GTDB): domain Bacteria; phylum Actinomycetota; class Actinomycetes; order Mycobacteriales; family Pseudonocardiaceae; genus Lentzea. The sequence continues at coordinate 316,242 of NZ_BSTF01000009.1, read as the reverse complement.
AGATGTCCAGCGAGGTGCTGCTGCGGCACGTGACGCTGGTGTTCCAGGACCCGTTCCTGGTCGATGGCACGATCGCGGAGAACATCAGGCTCGCCAAGCCGTCCGCGACCGACGACGAGGTGATCGCGGCGGCGAGGGCGGCCGCGGCCCACGAGTTCATCGTCGGCGAGCTCGCCGACGGCTACGACAGCCAGGTCGGCGAGCGCGGCGGCAGGCTCTCCGGTGGGCAGCGCCAGCGGATCACGATCGCCCGCGCGATGCTGTCGGACGCGCCCGTCGTGGTGCTCGACGAGGCCACCGCGTTCGCCGACCCGGAGAGCGAGGCGGCGATCCAGGAGGCCGTGGCCAGACTCACCGTCGGCCGCACGGTGATCGTCATCGCGCACAAGCTCAACACCATCACCGGCGTCGACCAGATCGTCGTGCTCGACGACGGCAGGGTCGCCGAACGCGGCAGGCACGTCGACCTGGTGAGCGCGGGTGGCCGGTACGCGTCGTTGTGGGCCAGGCACGAACAGGCGGCGAGCTGGGGTCTCGCCGGCACCAAGGTGAAGGGCGTGACCGCGTGAAGCGCATCCGCAGGCTGATGTTCCTGGCTGCAGGCCCGTACGCGCCGCAGTTCCGCTCGACGTTGCGGATCTCCGTGATCGCGTCCGTCGTGCAGGCACTGGCGTACGCGGCGTTCATCCCGCTGCTCGCGGCGCTGGCCGCCGACCCCGCCGACACCGGTACCGCGTGGCTCTGGGTCGGCGTCCTCGTCGTGCTGGTGGTGGTGGAGGCGTTGCTGCGCTTGAAGGAGAGTGCCTTCACGTTCGACTACTGGCACCTCGTCACCGGCGACACCAGGACCAGGTTGGGGGAGCGGCTGCGGTCGATGCCCCAGCAGGAACTGGGCCGTCGCGCGGCGGGCGACCTCACGACGGTGGTCGGCGGCAACGTCACCAGCGCCGCGACCGGCATCTCGGCGTTCTCCACGCTGTTCGTGCAGCTGGTCACCGTGCCCGCGCTGCTCGGGGTAGTGGTGCTGGCCGTCGACTGGCGCCTCGGCCTCGTGCTGGTTGCCGCCGTCGTGATCTCCGTGCCGCTGATGCGCAGGCTGCGAAACCTGTCCAACCAGGGATTCCGCCGCGTTGACACCGCTAACGCCGGCGCCGCCAGCCGGATCGTCGAGTACGTGCAGGGTCTCCCGGTGTTCAAGGCGACGGGCCAGGCCGGTGCGGACTCGCCGCGCCTCGTGGAGGTCTTCGCGCATCAGCACGAAGCCAACGCCACCGCGAACCGCTCGGCGTCAGTCCCCGTGGCCGCCCTGCAGTTCCTGGTGCAGGCCGCGGTCATCGCGCTCGTCGTCCTCGGCGCCTCCCTCGTGCTCGACGCCAGGCTGACACTGCCGTTGCTGCTCGCCGTGGTGGTCGCGGCCGCCCGGTTCGCCGAACCGCTGGCCGCCGCCGTGACGATGAGCAAGCTGTTCGAACTGTGCGAGGCAGCCCTCACGAGGGTCAGCGAGGTGCTCGACGCGGGCACGCTCCCGGTTCGCCCAGGCGGCCGTCAGCCCTCGTCGTTCGGCATCACGTTCTCCGGCGTCTCGTTCACCTACGAGGGACGCACCGATCCGGTCCTGCGCGACGTGTCGCTTGAGGTTCCCGAACGCAGCCTGACCGCCCTCGTCGGGCCGTCCGGTTCCGGCAAGACCACCATCACCCGCCTGATGACCAGGTTCGCCGACCCGCAGCAGGGCGAGGTGCGCCTCGGTGGTGTGGACGTGGCGTCACTGGAACCCGAAGAGCTGATGCACCACTTCGCCGTGGTGTTCCAGGACGTCTACTTGTTCGACGACACGATCCTCGCGAACATCGCCATGGGCAGGCCGGACGCCACGCGCGAAGAGGTTCTCGCCGCCGCCGAGGCTGCCAACGTCCACACGTTCGCCGAACGCCTGCCCGACGGCTACGAGACACGCGTCGGGGAGATCGGTTCGGCCCTGTCCGGAGGCGAGCGTCAACGCATCTCCATCGCCCGCGCGATCCTCAAGGACGCCCCCGTCGTCCTGCTCGACGAGCCCACGGCGGCCCTCGACACCGAGTCCGAAGTGGTCGTCCAGCAAGCCATCGACAACCTGGTCACGGGCAAGACCGTCGTCGTCATCGCGCACCGTCTATCCACTGTGGTGGGTGCCGATCAGATCCTCGTGTTCGAGGACGGTCAGGTCGTGCAACGCGGCACTCACACGGAGTTGATCCAGCAGGACGGTCGGTACGGCAGCATGTGGCGTGCCCAGACGCGAGCCAAGGAGTGGAGGCTCGTGCGAAGCTGAGACGCCATTCTGTCGCTGCGCACCGCGAGGGTGCAGCGGCGGATGCGAACAAGTGCCGATAACGATTTGCTCGTGCGTCGCCGGGCAACGAAGGGGTGAGGCTCGCCGGGGCGAGGAGCGTTGCAGGAGTTGTTGTCGATTTGTGCCTGTGACATGCACGTCGACCAGGTACTTCACTTGGTCGATGTTGGGGGTATCCCGAACATCATGGTCAAGGTCCTGTAGACGGATATCGAGAAGCGCAAAAGCATTAGATATCCGCATCGTTGTGCTCGCCGAAGTAGAGCAACGAAACGATGTCCGGATGATCGAGCCGGTATAGGGCGTCGACGTCCGTCTCTGTGGAAGTTTGGTCGGCGTCGCGAGGTCAGCTTTAACGCCCGCGTGTATGTCGCGTGTGGTGTCAAATGCTGGGAGGATATTTCCTCAATAGTCGGTACGTTCGCCATCAGTGTTGGCGGTGTACGGATTCCCTGTCAGAACAACGGTGAGGACTCCGTTGGGTGGGGGTCATACTTCTGCTTTACGGTACGAGTCGGGTTGGAAACCGAGTTCGAGCGTTTGTGAGAGTTCGTTGAACGCTTGTCGAGGTCGACGAGCGTGTGTTCTCGATGCAATTGGCCACTATGAAATAGGGGCCTTCGCTCAGGTGTCTTCTTGTGTTTGGCTTTACCTGCCGAACGACGGCGTGTGTCTTTTCGGCATGGAGTGTTCCTGTGGGCCGCTCAGGTCCGAAACGAGCCCGCACGAGCGCCGCGGGGGTGGGACCAATGTCGACCTTGCCGTGTCCATTGTGGGGCCATTGGACGTCGAGACCCAATGGGGTGCTATGGGGTCTGACCAGGCGGAACATGCCGATGGGCCGTCTCTGGGAGATGTCTCGAAGACGGCCCATCGTGACCCGTCAGCTCTGGTCAGCCCACCATTTCTGCCCAGCCTCGTCGAGGGTGGAGATCGGGTCGTAGTAGGGGTAGCGGCGGTCGAGTGCTTCGGGGTCTTCGAGTTCGATCCCGGTGCGGTAGTTCTTCGTCCAGTAGGAAATGCCCAGGTCACGATCATATTCGGCGAGCTGGTTGACCCACCGCTTGCCGACGTACGGCACGTCGCACACGATCCGCGGCGTCGCATAGCCGGGCAGGTAGCCCATGATCGAGTGCTGCAGCTCCTGCGCCTCCCACACCGACACCCGCCAGTGCTCCGCGTTGGGGATCATGTCGCACATGTAGAAGTAGTACGGCAGGATGTTCGCTTCCCCTTGCAGCGCAAAGCAAAGGTCCAGCAGGTCGTCCGAGGTGGCGTTGACGCCCTTCATCAGGACGCCCTGGTTGCGCACGTCCCGCACGCCGACCTCAAGGGCCGTGCGGGCGGCCTCGGCCACGAGAGGCGTGACGGACTGCGCGTGGTTCACGTGCGTGTGGATCGCGAGGTTCACGCCACGACGTGAAGCGGTGCGCGCCACGCGCTCCAGGCCCTCGACGACGCGCGGCTGGAGCCAGTGCTGGGGGAGGCCGGCCAGTGCCTTGGTGGCCAGGCGGACGTCGCGGACCGTGTCGATGTCGAGCAGGCGCATCAGGAACGACTCGAGCTGCGGCCACGGGACGTTCGCCACGTCGCCGCCCGAGACCACGACGTCGCGGACGCCCGGGGTCTTCTTCAGGTACTCGATCATCTGGTCCTGGCGGTCGACCGGCTTGAGCGAGAGCTTGTGCTTGTCGATCAACGGCGTGCTGTTGCCGACCAGGTCCATGCGGGTGCAGTGGCCGCAGTACTGCGGGCAGGTCGAGACCATCTCCGCGAGGACCTTGGTGGGGTAGCGGTGGGTGAGGCCTTCGACGACCCACATCTCCGCCTCGTGCAGCGAGTCGCGTTGCGAGTGCGGGTGGGACGGCCAGTTGGGGTCGCGGTCCGAGGCGACCGGCAGCATGTAGCGGCGGACCGGGTCGGCCAGGAACGCCTCGGTGAAGGCGTCGGGGGACAGCGGGGCGTCGACCGCCATCGTGTTGAACATCTGCGGCGGGATCAGCATCGACATCGTCGCGAACGCCGACTGGTCGGCGGCGAGGTCGTCGTAGAACTTGTCGGTGAGCAGGTCACCCGCGACCTTGCGGAGCTGCTTCACGTTCTTCACGCAGTTCACGCGCTGCCACTGGGCGTCGCGCCACTGCGCCTCGGTCACGTGGGACCAGCCGGGGAACCGCCGCCAGTCCGGTTCGACCAGCTCACGGCGGACGTACGTGTACGGCTGGCGGTCCAGCCGCTCCAGCGCCGTGGGGGCGTCGTGCAGCGCGGTCATCCGTACTCCTCAGCGTCGAGGTCGCGTAAAGATATCCTGTCACATCGCTAGCTTGCCGTAAATATTTCAGCTCAAGACCTGGTGGAGAGCTGGTCGGGAGCAAAGACGCGACCTCGTTCGTTGACACGGACATGCCCCTCTTCGCGCTGCTGCTGCTCGGGATGTTCGCCGAGATCGCGGTCATGGTCGCCGTCGGCAACGCCATCGGCGGGCTCTGGATGATCGCCCTGCTCCTGCTGGGAACCCTGGTGGGTCTGTCGCTCGTGCGCCGCCAGGGTGCGCAGGTGATGGCCGCGTTCCGGGAGTCGGTGTTCAACCGCCAGCAGCCGCACCAGGAGATGGCGGACGGCGTGCTCATCGCCACGGCCGGTGCGTTGATCATGGTGCCGGGCTTCATCAGCGACGTGGTGGCGTTGTTCCTGCTCTTCCCACCCACGCGCAAGCTCGTGAGCAGGCGGATCGCGCGGAAGGCGGAGGCCGCGGCGCTCAAGTTCGAGCACGAACGCCGCTTCGGCGCCGGTCAGGTCGTCGAGGGCGAGGTCGTCGACGTGGACGCGGGCCCGGTCGTCATCACGGAACGGCGCGAGCTCACGTGATCCGCGCGTACCGGCTGCCCGACCTGGACGCGCTCTACGACATCTGCCTCGACACCGGCGACGGCGGCCTCGGCGCGCGCCACCTGTTCGAGGATCCGAAGCTGATGGGCCACGCCTTCGTCGGCCCGTACGCGGCGTTCGAACCCGACCTGGTGTTCGTGGCCGAGGACGACGAGGGCATCGCCGGCTACGCGCTCGCGACGGCCGACACCGAGGCGTTCGAAGATCGCTGCGACCGCGACTGGTGGCCCGACCTGCGGGTGCGCTACCCGCTGACCGGGGACCCGAACCGGATCGTGCGGCACATCCACCACCCGCCGCGCGTGGACCCGTTCCTGGTCAGGGACTATCCGGCGCACCTGCACGCGAACCTGTTGCCCCGCGCGAAGGGCAAGGGCTTCGGCGGCACGCTCGTGCGCACCGTGCTCGAACGCCTGGAGAAGGGCGTCCACATCCACGTGCGGCACCACAACACACACGCGATCGGTTTCTGGGAACACCTGGGGTTCCGCGTGATCGACTCCGCGGACAAGCTCGTGATGGGACTGCGCCTCTAGCCGGAGCGCTCAGCCGAGCAGGTCCTTCATCAACAGCTCGAAGTCGAGGACCTCACGCCCGGCCGGCACCGCCGCGTACGTCGAGTCGAGGAACTTCTGCAGCTCCGCCGCCGACAGGTGGAACACGGCGTGCGAGTCCTCGGTGAAGAGCTCCAGCACGAGCACGTCCCCGTCACCGGGCCGCAGCCGGACGTCGCCGAGCCCGGACGGCGACAGGATGCCGTCGGCGAGCAGTTCGCGGCCGACGAGCCAGGTCGACTCCTGGTCGCGCGCCTGAAAACGCATGGTCACGGCATGCGGATCGTCTGATCGGTACTGGAGGTCGACGCTCATCGGCTCGACCGAGCCGTCCGGCCGGATGAACTCGACGACGGTGGCTGTGCCGACCCGGGTCTCGTTGAACATCGCCGTTCCTCCTCCGCGGTGAGGGTGCTGCCATCAACACGGACGTGGTCGCGAGCCGGTTCAAGAACTCGTCGAAGATTTTTTCGGAGCGCTCTGACCTGGGAGTGCTTCCCCCGCGAGCTTGGTGGGTACCTGGAAGCGCATGACCGTTTACGGCATCCATGCGTCACATGAGCAGATCCATCCCGCCCGCCTGCTCGACGCCGTGACCAGGGCCGAGCAGGCCGGGTTCTCCGCCGCGATGAGCTCCGACCACTTCTCGCCGTGGAGCGCGCGGCAGGGCGAGTCCGGGTTCGCTTGGTCCTGGCTCGGCGCGGCGCTGCAGGCCACGAACCTGCCGTTCGGCGTGGTCACGGCACCGGGCCAGCGCTACCACCCGGCGATCACCGCCCAGGCGATCGGCACCCTCGCCGCCATGTACCCCGGCCGGTTCTGGGCCGCGCTCGGCACCGGCGAGGCGAGCAACGAGCACATCACCGGCGACGGCTGGCCGCGCAAGGACGTCCGCACGCGACGGCTGCGCGAGTGTGTCGACGTCATCCGCGCACTCCTCGAAGGCGAGGAGGTCAGCCACGACGGCCTGGTCACGGTCGACCGCGCGAAGCTGTGGACGCGGCCGGACGAGGTGCCGCTGCTGATCGGCGCCGCCGTCAGCCCCGAGACCGCCCGGTGGTGTGCGGAGTGGGCCGACGGCCTGATCACCGTCAACGCGCCACCGGACCGGTTGCGCGCGCTCGCCGACGCCTACCGCGACGCCGGCGGCCGCGGCAAGCTGCACCTCCAGGTGCACCTGAGCTGGGACCCCGACGAGGACACCGCGACGAAAACCGCCCACGAGCAGTGGCGCACCAACGTGTTCCGCCCGCCCGTGTGCTGGGACCTCGAACTGGCCGAGCACTTCGACATCGCCGCCGAACACGTCACGCCCGAAGAAGTCGCCAAGGTCGTGAACGTGTCATCGGACCTGAAGTGGCACGCGGAGCAACTCCACGCCTACGCGGAACTCGGCTTCGAGGAGATCTACCTGCACCACGTCGGCCAGGACCTGACCGCCTTCGTCGACGCGTTCGGCGAGCACGTCTTACCGGAGGTGACCGCGTGATCCGCACGTCCGACGTCTGGTGGAAGAACGCCGTCCTCTACTGCCTCGACGTGGAGACCTTCACCCCTGATGGCTTCCGCGGTGCCACCGAACACCTCGACCACCTCCACGCACTCGGCGTCACGTGTGTGTGGTTGATGCCCTTCTACCCGACCGCCGAACAGGACGACGGCTACGACATCACCGACTTCTACAACGTCGACCCGCGGCTCGGTTCGCTCGGCGACTTCGTGGAGTTCGTGCGCGCCGCACGGGACCGCGGCCTGCGCGTGATCGCGGACCTCGTCGTGAACCACACCTCGGACCAGCACCCGTGGTTCCACGACCCCGAGAAGCGCGACTGGTACGTCTGGGCCGACGAACCGCAGGAGGACGGACCGCAGGGGATCACGTTCCCCGACAAGGAGAACTCGCTGTGGGAGTACTCCGAGGAGGTCGGCAGGTACTACCTGCACCGCTTCTACAAGCACCAGCCCGACCTCAACGTGTCCAACCCGCAGGTCCGCGACGAGATCGCCCGGATCATGGGCTTCTGGATGGAACTGGGGCTGAGCGGGTTCCGCGTCGACGCCGTCCCGTTCCTGTTGGAGCACAACGACCCGATGGACGCCCTCGCGTTGCCCGACCCCCACGACTACCTCACGGACCTGCGGGCGTTCCTCAACCGCCGCAACGGTGAGGGTGTGCTGCTGGGCGAGGTCAACCTGCCGTACAAGGACATCATGGCGTTCTACGGTCAGGGCGTCGGCGACGAGCTGAGCATGTGCTTCGACTTCGTCGGCATGCAGGCGATGTTCCTGGCCCTGGCGCGGAAGTCGAGTGGTCCGCTCACCAAGGCGTTGCAGGAACGCCCGCACCCGCCGCGCGACGGCCACTGGGCGACGTTCGTGCGCAACCACGACGAGCTCACCCTCGACAAGCTGCCGGTCGACGAACGCCAGGAGGTCTTCGACGCGTTCGGCCCGAAACCGGAGATGCAGCTCTACGGGCGGGGCCTGCGCCGGCGACTGCCCGGCATGCTCGACGGCGACCAGCGCCGCATCCGGATGGTCTACAGCCTGCTGTTCAGCCTGCCGGGCACGCCCGTGCTGTTCTACGGCGAGGAGATCGGGCTGGAGGAGGACCTGTCGCTGGAGGGCAGGCTCGCCGTGCGGGTGCCGATGGACTGGGGTGCCGCGGGGGAGCAGAGGCACGACCCCGACTCGTTGCTGACCTGGATGCGGCGGCTGGTCGAGTGCTACCGGGAGTGCCCCGAGCTGGCGTGGGGCGAGGTGAAGGTGCTCGACGTCGGCGATCCGCGCGTGTTCGCCCATCGCGCCGACTGCGACGGCGGGGCCGTGATCGTCGTGCACAACTTCGCGGACGAGGAGGTCACCGTCCGGGTTCCGGCGGAAGGCGTGCTCACGAACGTGCTGACCGGTGAGCCCGTGAAGCCGGCGAAGACCGGTGCCAAGGTGGACCTCGCACCCTACGACTGCCGCTGGTTCCGCGTATCTGTCGAGTGATGCTTGCGCAATCTTTACGGTTCACGTGAAGATATCTTCGAGACAGCGTCGTCGACCGAAGGATTTTCGCGTGAGCGCGTACGGACTGCACCGCGTCCTCGAACCGGCCGGGGTACTGCCGCAGCAGGCGTGGCGGCTCGACGCGAACCCCGTGCCCGCCCCCGACGAGGTGGTCGTCTCGGTCGAGCGGCTGAACCTCGACGCGGCGTCGTTCCGGCAGCTCAGGGAGCAGCACGGCGACGGCGCCGCGGTCCGGCAGGCCGTCCTCGACATCGTCTCCGAGCGCGGCAAGATGCAGAACCCGGTCACCGGGTCCGGCGGGATGCTGCTCGGCACCGTCCTCGAGGCCGGGCCGGAGTCGCCGCTCGGGCTCAAGGCCGGTGACCGGATCGCGACGCTGGTCAGCCTCACGCTCACGCCGCTCCGGATCACCGACGGCCTGCGGGACTGGGACGGCGAGGACGAGCAGGTGCCGTGCCAGGGGACCGCCGTGCTGTTCGGCCGGTCGATCGCGGCCGTCCTGCCGGACGACATGCCCAACGAACTCGCGCTGTCCGTGCTCGACGTGTGTGGTGCACCGGCACTGACCGACCGTGTGGTGCGCAGGCACCCCGGTGGGTCCGTGCTCGTGCTCGGCGGTGGCGGCAAGTCCGGGTCGCTCTCTCTTGCGGCCGCACGTCAGGCAGGTGCGTCGCGTCTCGTCGCATTGGTGCCCACGGAACGTGAGGCAGCACAGGTTCGTGAGTCCGGCCTCGCCGACGAGGTCGTGATCGCCGACGCACGCAACCCCGTCGCCGTCGCCGAGGCGGTGGGCAAGCAGGTCGACGTCACGGTCGTGTGCGTGGACGTGCCCGGATGCGAGCACGGCGCCATCCTCGCGACCGCGGACGGCGGCACGGTGGTCTTCTTCTCGATGGCCACCTCGTTCAGCGCGGCCGCCCTCGGTGCGGAGGGGCTCGCGGCGGACGTGGAGATGATCGTGGGCAACGGCTATGTGCCTGGTCACGCCCAGTTCGCGTTGGACCTGGTCCGGACCCGGGCGGGTGTGCGGGCGCTGTTCGAGCAACGGCAGACTGCGTGACGTGAGTACGCAACTTTTGGTCGGCGGCCGCATCTACGCACCGGATGCGACGGCGATGGCCGTCACGGACGGCGTCGTCGTGTGGATCGGACAGGACTCGGTCGGGCACGCGCTGCACCCCGACGCCGAGGTCATCGAGCTGGACGGCGCGTTCGTCGCGCCCGCGTTCGTCGACGCGCACGTGCACGCCACGTCCGCCGGCCTGCTGCTGACCGGCCTCGACCTGACGAAGACGTCCTCGGCCGACGACCTGCTCGACCAGGTCCGCGCCGCCGAGGGCCCCCTCGTCTGGGGGCACGGGTGGGACGAGACGCGCTGGAGCGAGAACCGGCCGCCCACGCGGGCCGAGATCGACGAGGCCGCGCAGGGCAAGACGGTCTACCTGTCGCGTATCGACGTGCACTCGGCGCTGGTCTCGTCCGACCTGATCACCGACGACGCGCGCAACGCCGACGGGTTCTCGGAGGACGGCCCGCTCTCGCGCGCTGCCCACCACCACGTGCGCGGTACGGCGAAAGCCGCCATCACGTCCGAACAACGTCAGGCCGCGCAACTGGCGTTCCTGCGTCACGCTGCGTCCATGGGCATCGCGTCCGTGCACGAGTGCGCTGGTCCGGACATCTCCGGCGAGGACGACCTGCGCGAACTCCTCGCGCACACCGAGGGGCCCGAGGTGGTGGCCTACTGGGGTGCGGCCGAGCTGCCGGGCGTCGAGGTGCGGGGTCTCGCCGGGGACCACTTCGTCGACGGCGCCCTCGGTTCGCGCACGGCCGCGCTGACCGAGCCCTACGCCGACGCCGCCACGTCCGGGGCGCTCTACCTCGACGGCCGGCAGATCGCCGATCACCTCGTCCGGTGTGACGAGCTGGGGGTGCAGGCGGGGTTCCACGTCATCGGCGACGCGGGGATGGCCGCCGTGGTCGAGGGCTTCGAGCTCGCCGAGAAGGCGATCGGCACGCCGTCGCTGGCGTCCGCGCGGCACCGCCTCGAACACGTCGAGATGGTGTCGGAGGAGCAGGCCGCGAAACTGGCCGGGTGGGGTGTCATCGCGTCCGTCCAGCCGTTGTTCGACGCCGAGTGGGGCGGGCCGGCCGGGATGTACTCCCAGCGGCTCGGGGCTGAGCGAGGAGTGGGGCTGAACCCCTTTTCGAAGCTCGCCGCCGCCGGTGTGGTGCTCGCGTTCGGCTCCGACACGCCCGTGACGGCGATCGACCCGTGGGCGACCGTGAAGGCCGCCGTGCACCACCGCACCGAGGGCCACGGCATCTCGCCGCGCGCCGCGTTCACCGCCCACACCCGCGGCGGCTGGCGCGCGGCGGGCGTCAACGACGGCCTGACCGGCACGTTGCAGCCCGGCGCGCCCGCGACGTACGCGGTGTGGGAGACCGGTGACCTCGTCGTCGCCGGGTCCGACGCCCGCGTGCAGCGCTGGTCGACCGACCCGCGGTCGGGCGTGCCCGGCCTGCCCGACCTCACCGGCCCCGCGCCCGTCTGCGTGCGGACCGTCCTGAACGGCCGGACGATCTACGAGAGGAAGTGACTGATGGCGTTGCTCGACCTCGACCCCTCGGTGGTCGCCACCGCGCGCGAACTCGCGGCGCGGGCGGCCGAACCGGTGGTGTCCCTCGCGAAGGCGCACACCACGGTTGCCGTCGAGCGCGCCACCCTCCGCCTCGCGGGCATCATCGGCGCGGACTCCACGCACCGCGCCGGTGACGTGCCGTGGGTGAACCGCGTGATCGACACCGTGCGCGAGCAGTGCGGGCTTGAGCACGGCGTGGTGCTGCCGGCGTTCCACGCGTTGCGCCAGCACAACCTCGGCTCGTTGACGGAACTCGCCGAGGCCACCGCCGCGGGGCAGGTCCAGTTCACGATCCCGACCGGCAAGGACCTGACAGCGGCGCGGAAGGCCTCGACCTCGGCTGTCGCCAAGGGACTGAAGACCGTGGACCGCAACAAGGTCCAGCGCGACAAGCTCGTCGCCAAGCTCGGTGATCCCGCGCAACGGCCGTGGATCTACCTGATCGTCGCGACCGGTGACATCGACGAGGACGTCGTCCAGGCCAAGAACGCGGCCCGCGCGGGCGCCGACATCATCGCGGTGATCCGCTCGACCGGGCAGTCGCTGCTCGACTACGTGCCGGAAGGCGCGACGCACCACGGGTTCGCGGGCACCTACGCCACGCAGGAGAACTTCCGGATCATGCGCGCGGCGCTCGACGACGTGTCGAAGGAGGTCGGCCGGTACGTGCGGCTGACCAACTACGCGTCCGGCCTGTGCATGCCGGAGATCGCGGTGCTGGCGGGACTCCAGCGCCTGGACATGATGCTGAACGACTCGATGTACGGGATCCTGTTCCGCGACATCAACCCGATCCGGACGTTCGTGGACCAGCGGTTCTCCCGCCAGGTGCACGCCCGCGCGGGCATCATCATCAACACCGGCGAGGACAACTACCTCACCACCGCGGACGCCGTCGACGCCGCGCACACCGTGACCGTGTCCCAGCTGCTCAACGAGCACTTCGCCCACGAGGCGGGGCTGCCCGACCACCTGCTGGGCCTCGGGCACGCGTTCGAGATCAACCCGAAGGTGCCCGACTCGTTCCGGCTCGAGCTCGCGCACGCGCTGCTGGCCCGCGAGCTCTTCCCGGACGCGCCGCTGAAGTGGATGCCGCCGACCAAGCACATGACCGGCGACGTGTTCGACGGCTACCTGCTGGACGGGTTCTTCAACCTCGCGGGTGTCCTCACGGGACAGTCGATCCTGCTGGTGGGCATGATGACCGAGGCGGTCGTGACGCCGTTCCTCTCCGACCGCGACCTCGCGTTGAAGAACGTCCGGTACGTGCTGAACGCGGCGGGCAGCCTCGCCGAGGACTTCCGGCCCTCGCCGGACGGCCTGATCGTCAAGCGCGCGCACCAGGTGCTCGGCGAGGCCGTGGACCTGCTGGAGCGGATCGTGGACGACGGGCTGCTGAACGCGATCGCCGACGGGACGTTCGGGTTGATGAAACGCCCGGCGGACAAGGGCAAGGGCGCGGACGGGGTCGTGGAGAAGGCTCCCGCGTACTTCAACCCGGCTTCGGAGATGCTGGAGGCGAGCGATGTCTGACGCGAAGAAGTACGTGCGGCCGTACGGGGACACCACCGGCGACGGCATGATCCAGACGTCGTTCACGCTGCCGGTGCCGTTCGGCCCCAAGGCGGACGGCGCGGCGTTGCAGCTCGCGAACAAGATGGGCATGGACCCCGCGATGGTGGTCCACTCGAACCCCATCGGCGACGACTTCACGTTCTTCGTCGTGTACGGCTCGGTGAAGCACCTGGTGGACCTCGACGAGGTCAAGGTCGTCGAGCGCGAGTACCCGCTGCTGTCACCGTCCGAAGTGAACAGTGCGTTGAAGAAGGTGTTGCGGCGCAAGCTGGTCGTCGTCGGCGGGTGCATCGGCACGGACGCGCACACCGTCGGCATCGACGCGATCCTCAACATCAAGGGGTTCGCGGGCGAGAAGGGCCTGGAGTACTACCGCGAGCTGAAGGTCGTGAACCTCGGCGCGCAGGTCAGCGTTCCGGAACTCGTGCGGTCCGCCCGGGCCGAGAAGGCCGACGCGGTGCTGATCTCGCAGGTCGTGACGCAGCGGGACGCGCACATCCTGAACACGCAGGAGATGTCGGCGGCGTTCCGCGAGGCGATGGGGGACCGGCGGCCGCTGCTCGTGGCCGGCGGTCCGCGCTTCGACCCGTTGATGGCGGGCGAACTCGGGGTTGACCGGGTGTTCAGCCGGGGTACCACGCCCGGTGAGGTCGCGAGCTACCTGGTGCACGCGATGCAGGAGAAGAAGGGGGTCGCCGCGTGAGCGGAGCTTTGGTCGAGGGTTTCGTGGTGACGCACCGCCGGTACGTGCCGCACTCTCACGCGCATTACGGCGGCAACCTGGTCGACGGCGCCTACGGGCTCGGCATGTTCGGTGACGTGGCGACGGAGTTGCTGATCCACACCGACGCGGACGAGGGGCTGTTCGCGGGGTACAGCTCCGTCGAGTTCGTGGCGCCGATCCAGGCCGGTGACGTCATCGAGGCCTCCGCGACGCTCGTGCGCATCGGGAAGCGGTCGCGGGAGATCGAGTTCGAGGCGCGCGTGGTGTGCCGGTCCGCGCCGGAACGCGGTCCGTCGGCGGCGGACCTGCTCGCCGAGCCGATCGTCGTGACGCGGGCTCGTGGCACGGTCGTCGCGCCGAAAGCCGCGGAATAGCTCCCAGGGCGGCGGTCGGGCCGGTGGCCGACCCGACCCCGTCGTGAGCCCGGCCGTCGCCGGCCTCCCGCTCTCCCCGAGCGGAGCACGGAAGAATCCGCGTTGAATTGACCGCAACCTCCGCCGCCTTCTCCCGTTGGTCAATACAGAAGTAGCTACATGCGGGGAGGATGCGGCGTGGTGAAGATCGACCACCAGGGGGACACACCTCCGTACGAGCAGGTGCGCGTGCACTACGCACACGCCATCTCGAACCGGGAGTTGCCCGTGGGCGCCAAGTTGCCCACGGTGCGGGCCCTGGCGAAAGACCTCGGTCTGGCGGTCAACACGGTGGCGCGCGCCTATCGTGAGCTGGAAGAAGCCGGTCTCGTCGAGACGCGGGGCCGGGCAGGCACGGTGGTCAGCGCGAACGGCGACAGCAACCGCGAACGCGTTCGTGCGGCGGCTGCCCACTACGCGGCGATGTCCGCGGAGCTGGGGCTCGCACCTCAGGAGGCGCTGGAGATCGTGCGCGCGGCTCTGCGCGCTTAGGTCACTCTCCTGGGTGTATTGCGGTTTCTGGAACGGCAACGTTCCACAATGGTCACCACCATGATCACGTTCTCCGTCAACGTGATCATGAAGGTGCGCCGCACGTCCGGCGCGACGTTCGACCCGATCGCCGACCTGTACGACAGGTTCGCGTCCCTCACGCAGGACCGCTTCCGCCGCTGGATCACGGGCGTGCTGCCCGCGTCCGGCGGCAGGGCGATCGACCTCGGGTGCGGCTCCGGCCGGTTCCTCGACCTGCTGGCCGACCGCTACGGCGAGGTGGTCGGGGTGGACGCCTCCGCGCGCATGATCGACCTGGCGCAGGCGCGGTTCCCGGCGGTGAAGTGCGACGTCGGCGACCTGTGGGAGGCGACACCGGAGCGTCTCGGCGTCTTCGACCTCGTGCTCGGCGTCAACACGTTGCACCACCTCGGTTCCGACCCGGCCGCCTACCTGGCGCACGTCCGGCGGCTCGTGCGGCCCGGCGGTCAGGTCGTGGTCGTCGACGTCGTCCGGCACACCCCTCGCTGGGCCGCGAACCCGGTGGCGTACCGGGTTTACCGCCTCGGGCGCACGGTCCGCGGCGCGGTGCGGGCCGGTGTGGCCGGGGGATCGGTCGGGGACGCGCTCGCCGCCGTGCGGCTCAAGCGGCACGAGCAGTGGCGGAACCTGGCGGCGGACGCGCACGTGCTGAGCCGTCAGGAGTTCCGCCGCGAGTACGCGCTCGCGTTCCCCGGCGCGACTTTCAGCGACGCCGTGGAGTCGAGCGTGTGTGCTGTCAGTTGGTCCGCTGCTCCAGGCGAGTGATCGCATCTGCCCTGGTAGTCACCCGTTCGCGGACCTCATGAGGCGTCTTGGCGGAGCTAGGCTGCCCCCTGGATCGTGAATAACTGATTCGTCAGTCAATTTAGGGGTGCGAGATGGGGCGGACCGTCCGCGACGGCCTGCGGCTCACGGCCGAACAACAGCAGTTCGTCGAGTTGGCCGGGGAGTTCGCCGCGCGCGAGATCCGGCCGCGCGGGCGTGCCGTCGACGAGGCGGACACCGAGTCGCCGCTCGACGTGTGGGAGAAGGCGGCGGCGCTCGGGCTGACCTCGTTCATGCTCCCGGAGAAGTTCGGCGGCGGTGGCGTCACGGACCTGCTCACCCAGGTGCTGGTCCAGCAGGAGCTGTGCCACGGCGACATCGGCATCGGCAACCTGGTCACCTCGAACGGGTTCTTCAGCGCTCCGATCGAAATCCTCGGCACACCCGAGCAGCAGGAACGGTTCCTCACACCGCTCTGCGGCGCGGCACCACCGCTCACCGCCGTCGCCGTCACCGAATCCGGCAGCGGGTCGGACGCGGCGAGCATCCGGACGTCGGCGCGGCGCGAGGGCGACGAGTACGTCCTCAACGGACAGAAGACGTGGATCTCCAACGCGCCGTACGCCGAGATGTTCGTGATCTTCGCGACCGTCGATCCGGCGCTGAGGTCCCGTGGTGTCACGGCTTTCGTCGTGCCGCGGTCCGCGCCGGGGCTCACCGTCGGGCCACCGTTGAAGAAGATGGGGCAGCGCGCGATCGTCAACGCCGAGGTGTTCCTCGACGACGTGCGCGTGCCCGTCGCGGACCGGCTGGGCGAGGAGGGGCAGGGGTTCGCCGGCCTGATGCGGACCTTCGACGCCTCGCGCATCCTGATCGGCGCCGCCACCACCGGACTCGCCCGCGCCGCACTGGACTTCGCCACCGCGTACGCCACCGAACGCGTGCAGTTCGGCAAGCCGATCATTCAGCACCAGGCTGTGGCGTTCCGGCTCGCGGACATGGCCACCCGCGTCGACACCTCGCACCTGCTCACCGTCCGGGCGGCGACGCTGCACGACGACGGGCACGCGGTCGCGCAGGAGTCGGCGATGGCCAAGCTCGTCGGCTCCGAGAACGCCATGTGGTGCACGCACGCCGCCGTGCAGACGCTGGGGGGCTACGGGTACTCCCGTGAGCACCCCGTCGAACGCTGGATGCGCGACGCGAAGCTCGAGGAGATCGAGGAAGGCACCTCGGACATCCAGCGCCTGATCATCTCCCGCGGCCTCGGTGCCAGATGATCTTCTCCGACCCCGCGTCCGTCGCCGTCGTCGGCGCCAGCGACGACCCCGCCAAGTGGGGGCACTGGCTCGCGCGCGGTGCCCTCGACGGCCACGAACGCCGCACCGTGCACCTGGTCAACCGCGGTGGCGGCGCCGTGCTCGGACGGCCCACGGTGCGGTCGCTCTCCGAACTGGACGAGGCTCCCGAACTGGTCGTGCTGGCCGTGCCCGCGGCGCACGTGCCCGCCGTGGTGGACGAGGCGCTCGCGGTCGGCGTGCGCGGCTTCGTCGGCATCCCCGCGGGCATCGACGAGGCCGTCGTCGGCCGCATCCGCGAGGCGGGCGCGCGTCTGCTGGGCCCCAACTGCCTGGGCGTGTTCGACGCGGCGACGTCGCTGCACCTCGCGTGGGGCCGGTTCCAGGCCGGATCGCTCGGCGTGGTGTCGCAGAGCGGGCAGGTCGGGCTGGAGATCGCCGGGCTCGCGGCGTCGACGGGGATCGGCGTCAGCAGGTTCGTCTCGGTCGGCAACCAGGCGGACGTGACGGCCGCGGAAGCGTTGCGGGACCTGGTGTCCCACGACCTGACCACCGTCGTGGGGGTGTACCTGGAGAGCTTCGGCCCCGGGATCGTGGCGGCCATGTCGGACCTGCGCGCCGCCGGGAAGCCCGTGGTGCTGCTGACCGTCGGGTCCTCGCTCGCCGCCCAGGAGGCCGCGCGCACGCACACGGGCGCGCTGACGTCGTCCTTGGACGTCGTGGACGCGGCCTGCCGCCGGGCGGGCGCGGTCCGGGTGACGACGCCCGCGGCGCTGGTCGACCTGGCGTCGGTGCTGACGAGCGGGGTGCCGGGCGGGAGCAGGGTGGGGGTCATCTCCGACTCGGGTGGTCAGGGCGCCATCGCGGCCGACCTCGCGGTGGCGGCGGGTCTCGCGGTGCCGCCACTGTCCGCTGTGGACGGTCTGCCCGCCGGCGCGTCCGTGCGCAACCCGATCGACCTCGCCGGCACGGGGGAACAGGACCTCGCGAACTACGCGCGGGCCGTCGAGGTGCTGGCGCGCGGCGGTGAGATCGACACCGTGGTGCTGTCCGGGTACTTCGGCAGCTACGGCGAGGACGCGCCGTCGCTGGAGGCGGCCGAGGTGACCGTGGCGACCCGGATCTGCTCGCTGGCAAGGGAAACCGGCGTGCCCGTGCTCGTGCACAGCATGCGCGCGGACTCCGCCGCCGTCCGGGTGCTGCGCGCGGGCGGCGTCCCCGTCCAGCACACGATCGAACGCGCGATGGCCGCCCTGGGCAACGCGCACCGCCTGACCAGGCACACCGCGGCGGCGGTTCCCCGCGCCACGACCACCACGGCGTACCGGCCCGGGTACCTCGCGGCCCGCGACCTGCTGGACTTCGTGCGGTTCCCGCGGGCCCACGCCGTGACGTCCGCCGCCGACGTGACGGGCACGCCGCTGACCGGGCCGTTCGCGCTCAAAGCCGACTGGCTCGCGCACAAGAGCGAGCACGGCGGCGTGCGGCTCGACCTCACCGATCCCGCGGCGGCGTTCGACGAGATGCGCGCGAGGCTCGGACCGGGCACGTACGTCCTGGAGGAGATGGACGGGCGCGACCACACCGTCGAGCTGATCATCGGCGCCCAGCGCGACCACTCGTTCGGCCCGGTCGTCCTCGTCGGAGCGGGCGGCGTGCACGCGGAACTCCTGCGGGACACGGCCGTCGAACTCGCCCCCGTGACCCCCGCCACGGCGAGGAACATGCTGGCACGCCTCATCTCTGCCCCGCTCCTGTCAGGCGCGCGTGGCGCCCCGCCGGTCGACGTGGCAGCGTTGGCCGAGGTGATCGCCCAGATCTCCGAGACGCTGGCGGCCAGACCGGACCTGGCCGAGATCGAGCTGAACCCGGTGCGCGTGGGACCGGACGGCGTCCTCGCGGTGGACGCGCTGATCATCCCCTCCAGCGAAGTGAACGACACGAGCGGACAACGCGTGGCATGAGCACGACCCCACCTCGCCTGAGCGGCGCCGACGCCCTGGTGCGCGCCCTCGTGGCCCACGGCACCGAGCTGGTCTTCGGCATCCCCGGCACCCACAACCTCGGCATCTACCGGGCGCTGGCCGGCCACTCCGTCCAGCACGTGACGCCCCGGCACGAGCAGGGCGCGGGCTTCGCGGCCGACGGCTACGCCCGCGTGACCGGCAAGGTCGGCGTCTGCCTCACCACGAGCGGCCCCGCCGTCCTCAACGCCATGACCGCGGTGACGCAGTCCTCTTCGGACTCGGTGCCCGTCCTGCTCATCTCGCCGGGCATGCCGTCGCGGCACCCCGGCCGCGGCAACGGCACCCTGCACGAGGTGCGCCACCAGAGCGTCGCGCTGGAGGCCGTGATCGGGTACTCGAACCGGGTCCAGAGCGTCGCCGAGATCCCCCTGGCCGTGGCGCAGGCCTTCGCGCACATGACCGCGGGCCGCCCCCGGCCGGCCCACCTGGAGATCCCGCTGGACCTCATCGACGCCCTGGACGAGGTCGTGGAGGTGCCCCCGCTGGTGCTCGCCCACCCGCCGGCCGACGCCGTGACGATCGCCGCCGCGGCCAGGCGTCTGAACGCCGCCACGGCACCGGGCATGATCATCGGTGGCGGTGCCAAAGCGGCCTCCGAGCAGATCACGCTTCTGGCCGAACGCCTCGGTGCCCCGGTCGTGACCACGGCCAACGGCAAGGGGATCGTCTCCGAGCACCACCCGTTGTCCATCGGCGCGGGCCTGCACCACCAGGCGGTGGCGGACTTCGTGGCCGAGTGCGACGCCGTCCTCGCCGTCGGCACGGAACTGGCCTCCACCGACCTCTGGAACGGCCCGCTGGAGTTCCCCGGTGACCTGATCAGGATCGACGTCGACCCGGCCCAGATGATCACCAACGCCCTGCCCGGCTACCCGCTGGTGGGCGACGCCGAGGCCACGGTCGCGGCCCTGAACCAACGCCTGGGCAACCCGGCGGGCGCCGTCGACGCCACCCGTGCCGACCGCTGGCGCACGCTCTTCACCGAACAGGCCAGGACCCAGGGCGCCCCGTGGCTACCCCTGGTGGGGTCGCTGGCCGACGCGGTGGCCCCCGGCGCGATCATCGCCGGCGACAGCGCGATGGCCTGCTACTACGGCGCTCTGTCCAACCTGAGGCTCGACCGCCCGGCGAGTTTCCTGTACCCCACGGGTTTCGGCACCCTCGGCTACGGCCTGCCGGCGGCGATCGGCGCCAAGATGGCGGCCCCGGACCGCCAGGTCGTGGCGTTGCACGGCGACGGCGGCATGATGTTCACCGTCGCCGAACTGGCCACCGCGGCCCAGGAACGCCTGCCGCTGCCCGTGGTCGTCGCCGACAACGGCGGCTACGGCGAGATCCGCCGCGAGATGGTCGACCGCAGCGAACCCGTGCACGGCGTGAACCTCCCGGGCGTCGACTTCGCGAAGGTGGCGCGCGGCCTCAACTGCCACGGGGTCACCGTCGACGACGAGGACAGGCTCACGACGGCGTTGCGCAAGGCGTTCACCGCGGACCGTCCGACGGTGATCCACGTGACCGGGGACCTGGCCGGCGCCTGAAGTCCTTGTTTTGTCCAGGAACGACGCTGCGCGGCGTGGGATCATCCCCGGATGGCACGCGACGACCTGGGTTTCAGCACCGGTGACGTCACGGGCACGGTGTTCCAGGCCCAGAACATCCACGGCGACGTGCACGTCCACCCTGGCAAGACCCCTCGCGTGGCCCACGACCCACCCGCGAACTGGACTGACGCTCCCGAACCGCCACCGGAGATCCAGTCGTTGCTGTGGGCGCAACTGCACGCCGCGCACGAGACCCCGTACCGCCTGCCGGGCGCCCGCAAACCGTCCCTGGACACCGTCTACGTCCGCCAGGACCTCGGCACCGCCGTGGACGAACCCGAGACGCCCCGCCAGGGCCCCGTCCTGGACGACGACGGCAGGCTGGTCGAAACGCCGGCCCGCCCGGCCGTGCGCATCACCGTCCGCCCACCGTCCCGCGCGATGAGCACCGCCCTCGACGCCGACGACCACCTCGTCGTCACCGGCGGCCCGGGCCTCGGCAAGTCCACGCTGACCCTGCGCCTGGCCGCCGACATCGCCCAGCACTGGAAGACCCGCACCGACAACGCCCCGCTGACCGAACCGGTGGTGCCCCTCCGGATCACCGCCCGCGCCCTGGCCGGCCGCCTCGACCTGTCGTTCGCCCAGGCCCTGGCCGACAGCGCCGCCGCCGAATACGGCCCGCTGCTGCGCTCGTCCGTCGACCCCGAACTCTTCACCACCCGCCCGGTCGGCTGCCGCTGGCTCCTGCTCGTCGACGGCCTCGACGAGGTCTCCGACGCCGACCAACGCCTCCGCCTCGTCAACGCCCTCGCCGCCTGGGCCTCCGACGACACCTACCGCCTCCTGCTCACCACCCGCCCCACCGAAGGCGGCGCACTGGCGTCCCTGCACCGCATCGGCGCCGTCCGCTACGAGATCCAGCCCTTCGACGCGACCGCCCTGCGCCGCTTCGCCACCAACTGGTTCCCCGAGGACGACGCCCACCGCTTCCTGCGCCAGATCCGCGAGGCCCACCTCGACGAACTGCTCCAGGTTCCCCTGCTCGCCACGATCGCCGCGATCATCTACGGCGAGTACGCCTCGACCCCGTTGCCCGGCAACCAGTACTCCCTCTACGACACCTACCTGGCCCACATCCGCCGGGACCAGCCGGATCGCTTCGACCGCGAGAACCTCCTCGAACACCTGGCGCGCGTTCGCCTGGAAACCGACCTCCCCCTCCTGCCCGCCGCCCGCGAGTTCGTGGCGGAGAACGTGTGGCCCGAGAAACTGGCCGACTACCTGCTCTCCGTCGGCCCGTTCATCCTGCGCGGTGACGACCTCCAGTTCCTGCACCAGAGCTTCGCCGAACACCTCGCCGCCACCTCACGCGCCCGCGAACTTCCCGACGAGTTCTGCCCGGACGCCTTCGCCGACCTCCTGCACGCGGCCGAAGCCCGCGAGTCGGGCCGCTTCGCCCGAGCCGTCCTCCTGCACCACACGCGCCTGCACCCCGCGGAAGCCGACCGCCTCCTGGCGTGGCTCCACCAAGGCGATGCGTCCCAACACCTCCTGGCGGCCCGCCTGCTGGCCCACCACCTGCCCGCCTCACCCGAGGCGTTCCTGGCGACGGTGCGCGGTTGGGCGATGACCACGCACGCCGACGCACCCGAGATCCTCAGCGAGGCGACCCGTGCGACCCGCTACCCCGACCTGGTGCCGTGGCTGCGCAGTTTGATGCACCAGAGCGACGCGCCGACACGGTCACGGGCGGAATGTGCTGCCGCACTGGCGATCCGGGTGCGGGGCCCGCACAGCGCGGAGGCGACGAGGTTCCTGCGCCAGTTGGTGGACGAGCCGCGTGCGCTGGTGAGCGACCGGCTCAAGGCCGCGGAAGCGCTTGCGCAGTGCGGGTCTCACGAACGCGAGACGGCGGAACGCGGCCTGCGCGAAGTGCTCGCCGACCCCAACGCCGACGACGTGTCGTTGCGGGTCGCTGCTGTCGTGCTGGCGGCATTCGATGGCGCGGCTCGCAAGCTCGCGGTCGACTCGCTGGTCCGCATTCTGTCCGATGAGGACTCACGGCCGGGTCACGTCGTGGAAGCGGCAACGGGTCTGCTGGAGATCAGTCCCGAGTTCGCCGACTTCTGCGCACACCACCTCCTGGTCGTTCTGCGCGGTGCGGAAGGGACCGCGCACTGCTGGGACACGGCTGCGCTCGGACTTGCGTCGATCAGCCCCGCGCACCTCGAACAGGCGGCCACCGCGCTCACCGCGCACATCACCGACCGCCGGTTGTCCGCGAGTGGTCAGGTCAGAGCGGCACGAGCGTTGAGCGAGTTGGGGTCACAGCAACGCCACTCAGCGGGCCGGTTGCTCGCCGAGATGGCGGTCAACGCCGGGCGTGCGTTCGACCGGTCGATCCTGCTCGGGCGGCTGGTGACTCATCAGCCGGAACGCGACGCGGCACTGGCCGGGCTGCGGAAGATGCTCTCCGAACGTCATCAGAACTGGAACAACGTCACGCGGGCGGCAGCTGCCCTGGGAGGTGTCGGACCCGCGTACCGGGGCGAGGCGGCCGAAGCCCTGCTGGGGTCCAGCCCACCGCGCGGATCGCACGACCACGTCACCGTGCTGAACGAGGTCGCCCGGTTCGGCGCGCCTCATCGGGCACGTGCGATCGCCGACCTCCGTGATCTGCTCGCAGACGCAGCGGTAGCCGCCGAGGTGCGGTGCCGTGCCGCGAACATCCTCATCCGGTCCGGGCCGGAACTCCACACTGAAGTGATCGCAGCGTTGTGGCAGATCACATCCGTGGAACCGCAGGCCTTCTACGAACTGGGGAGTACCAGCGCGGGTGACGAAGCGTTCAGCGCGTTGGTCGAAGGCGCCACGCCGGAGGATTCCGACGTGATGCACGTGCTGGCGGCGACTGTGGCGCACGGGGACGGTGCACGGGCGGACGAAGCGGTCGAGGTGTTGCGGGCGGTGGTGCGGGACGCGCGTCGCCCGATGCGTGCCCGCCTCACCGCCGCCAGCGGGCTCAGCCTGCTGGCCGGCCGGTTCGACCGCGAGTCCGCCGTCGAACTGAGCCGGATGATCACAGGCCAGCCGATGATCACCGACTTCGTCTACGCCGTCACCTACCACTCCAGCAACGGCCCTGGGCCCCGCGCGCAACTGGCTCGGGCACTACACGCGGTGCTCGCCGATGGCCGCACCTCCACCGCGCGGAGGTGGAGTGCGCTGCAGGCGCTGCAGGTTCTGGGACACGGCGAGGAACCGGAGACGGTGGCGGCCTTGCGGAGCCTGGCCGAGTTCCCCGGTGCTGATCCCGCGCAGCGAGCAGGGGCAGCGCTCGCTGCCAGGTCGGAACTCGCGGCGGACCTGGTCGCGTCCGCCGCGAGGTACTTCCTGTTCGAGCGGCTGAAGGACCTGGTCGGTGACCTGCTTTCGTCCGGTGTGGACTTGAGCGGGAGGTTCCGAGCCCAGCTGGCCTCCGACGCAACGGCCGTGGCCAAGCGCATCTCGGCTGCCACAGCGCTCGGTGACGAGGATGAACTGCTCCGGATCGCACGGGATGCGACAGTGGGCCAAAGGCCGCGAGAATCGGCCTACTTCAGTCTTGCGGCACCGGAGGCGCTCGCGTTCCACCGCGCGACGCTGGACGACCCCGATGCGCCGGTCGAGGAGCGAGGCCAGGCGGCCTGTGCGCTGGCCAAGCTGGACAGGAGAACCTGGCAGTTCTCGATCGACGCCTTGTGGCGGCTGGTGGCGGATCCCGGCATCACCGCGGTCGAGCGGGCGAAGACGTTGCGGCAGTTGGACACGCTGCTCCGCCCGCGCTCGGACCGGTACCGGCGGGCCGTGATCGAGGTCCTGCGCGGGCCGGACGTCCTGGGAGAGGAGTGGCACCCGCTCGTCGCCACGCTGGACCGTCCGGTGCGCACGGATCTCGAACGCACCCGGCTGCACATCCGGTCGATCTCGATCGCGGATCGGGTGCCGGCCGCCGACCAGTGGGACGACCTGCCGTTGCGTGACGAGGCGGTGGCGGAGATCCGCGACGTCATCGCGGCGCCGGAGACCAGCCTGCGCGAACGTGTCCGGGCGGCGGTCGCGTTGTTCGGCATCTCGTTCACCTTCCACGCCGAGGCTGTCGCGGTGCTGGAGCGGTTGCCGGGCAGGTTCGCGCGGAACGCGCTCGCCGGGATGGGTGAGGCGCAGTGGTGGCGGGTGCGCGACGAGGCCTTCGCCGAGGTGACGGACGTGGGCCTGCCGCGTCGGGTGCGCGGGCAGGCCGCTCAGGTGCTCGACGATCTCCACGTCGACGTGCCGGGCGAGGTGTGGCTGAACCGCATCGACGGTCTTTCGGCCCGCGAGGACGTCGATGCCCTGCGCCGCATCAGAGACGCGGGCGAACCGGTCGAGCGGGCGCGGGCGGCGGAGGTGCTGCGGACGTGCACGACCGAGGACCGCGTCGCCGGTGTGCGAGTGCTCGCACAGGTGGCCGAAGACGGGGCTGTCCGTCCTGCGTTGAGGGTTCGGTCGGTCGGGCACCTGCTGAAGTTCGGTGAGGTGGGGAGGAAACGGGCGGCGGCCATCGCGCTGGTGATGATGGCGGACGACGGGCTTCCCGTGCTGGTTCGGGCCAAGTCCGCCGTGGCGCTCCTGCAGGCGGCTCGGACGTCTCGGCGGAAGGTGGTCGCCACCCTGACGGAGCTCGCGGCGCTGGCTGACCCGTTGCGGCGGGTCGAGGTGTGGAAGCGGCTGGGTGCGGTGGAGCCGTTGCGGGCGCTGGCGGCGAGTGAGGGTGACGCCGTCGTGCGGATGCGGTGTGCGCGCGTGGCGGTCGGACTCAGGCACGACCAGCGGGAGTGGGCGGCCGGGGTGGCCCGGTCGGTGGCGTGGGACGAGTCCGTCGCCAGGCACGTCAGGTGCAACGCGGCGCGGGATCTGGCGTTGTGGAGTACGTTGATGCGGGAGGACGCGCGGGCGTTGTTGGTCCGGTTGAGGGACACGTGCTCGGAATAACAGGTGCGTGACTGACGTTCTCTGCTATGGTTCGTTCGCAACCGGCGGTGTGCGGGACGCACACGTAAGGACCGGACCAGCTGCTGGACCATCAGAGATCCGCAGCGAAGACCCTCCAGCCTCTCACGCTGGTGGACCTGTATTCGAAGCGCTCTCCTCCGCAAACGAGCACGGCCACAAGAGGCCCTGCGAGCGGAGTTGCAGAGACGCACCTCGAGCAACCCTCCTGAAAGGACAGTACCGATGGACATCGGTGTACTCGACGTACGTAACAACAAGGCGTTCCTCGTTGGCGGGGCTCAGGTTCCGCAGGCGCTCGTGCGGCAGTTCGACCTGCGGCGCGGCGACCGGATCAGCGGAGAAGCCGAGAACGACCGGCTCGTGAGCGTGGACACCGTCAACGGGCGCGCACCGCACCAGAGGCCGCGGTTCGAAGAGCTGACGCCGCTCTACCCCAACGAAAGGCTGCGGCTGGAGCACGATCCGGAAGAGCTCACCAGCCGGGCGATCGACCTGGTCATGCCCGTCGGCAAGGGGCAGCGGGCGCTCGTCGTCGCGCCGCCCAAGGCGGGCAAGACCATTGTGCTGCAACAGATCGCGCAGGCGATCGCGAAGAACCACCCCGAGGTGCACCTCATCGTCGCACTGGTCGGCGAACGGCCGGAAGAGGTCACCGACATGCGAACGACGATCCCCGGGGAGATGTTCACCTCCACCTTCGACGAGCACCCCGGCGAGCACATCCGGGTCGCCGAGTTGGCGGTCGAACGGGCCAAGAGGCTCGTCGAGGACGGCCAGGACGTGGTGGTCCTGCTCGACTCGCTCACGCGGCTGGGGCGCGCGTACAACCTCGCGCAGCCCAACGGGGGCAGGATCCTCAGCGGTGGCATCGACGCCAGGGCGCTGACGCCGCCGAAGCAGTTCCTCGGGGCCGCGCGCAACATCGAGAACGGCGGCAGCCTCACGATCTTCGCCACCGCGCTGGTCGAGACCGGGTCGCTGGCGGACACGGCGATCTTCGAGGAGCTCAAGAGCACCGGCAACGCCGAGCTCAAGCTCGACCGCAAGGCCGCCCAGCGGCGGATCTACCCCGCGATCGACCTCGTCCAGTCGAGCACGCGCAAGGCGGAACTCCTGGTGTCGCCGCAGGAGATGGCCATCATGGACGCGGTGCGCCGGGCCTTGGCGGACCGCGAGATCGACGCGCTCGTCGAAGGACTGCGCAAGACCCGGAGCAACGCCGAGTTCCTCCTGCAGATGTCGAGGTGAGCGAGGCCGGCGGTGCAGTGCTCACGACCACCGAGATCATGAGGAACCCCAGCAGGACGATGCGGGCGATCGGTACCCGCTCGCCGGTCCGCAGCGAGGCCGCCACGGCAGCGAGGCCGCACGAAGAACACCACGGTCGGGAGAACGTCACGTTCGCGCGGCGGAGAGACTTGCGCAGGTGCGTGCGTTCGCCGAGTCAGTTCCCGCTGGGCCCTCGAGATGGTTGACTGATTCGCCAGTCAGTTGTTCGGGGTGGACCACGCGGCCGCGGTTCTACGCTGAAGTCAAGGGGTGTTCGATGAGTTACCTCCAGGTCGCCTGGACCGACCCGGCCACGCAGGCGCGCGGCTACCTCGTGATCGACCGGCTGGTGCGCGGGGTCAGCAGCGGGGGACTGCGCATGCGCGCGGGCTGCACGATGGACGAGGTGCGCGGCCTGGCGGAGGGGATGACCGCCAAGGAAGCCCTCAACTACGACCCGCACGCGAAGTACGTCCCGCTCGGCGGCGCCAAGGGTGGCATCGACCTCGACCCCTACGACCCGCGGGCGGAGGACGTCCTCACCGCGTACCTGAAAGCCATGTCCCCCTACATCGAACGCTTCTGGACGATGGGCGAGGACCTCGGGCTGCGGCAGTCCACGATCGACGCGGCCATCGCGAGGATCGGACTCGAATCGTCCATCCAGGCCGTCTACCCGTTGCTCGACGACGAGCAGAAGGCGCGCCAACGGCTGAAGGACGCGTTCGCGGTGACCGTCGACGGCGTCAGCCTGGACGAACTCGTCGGCGGCTACGGCGTCGCGCAGGCCGCGCTCACCGCCATCGAACACCTCGACCTGGGCAACCCCACGGCGTTCGTGCAGGGCTTCGGCTCGATGGGCGGCGCGACGGCCCGCTACCTCGCCAGAGCCGGGGTCAGGATCGTCGGCCTCGCGGACGTCCACGGAGTCGTCGCGAACCCGGACGGCCTCGACGTGGAAACCCTGCTGCTCACCAGGGACGCGCACGGCGCCATCGACCGCACCGGGCTCAGGCCGCAGGACCGGCAACACGACCGCGACAGCTGGCTCACCTTCGACGCCGACGTCCTCGTCCCCGCCGCCACCAGCTACGCGATCGACGCCGCCAACGCGCACCAGGTCACCGCGAAGCTGATCGTCGAAGCCGCGAACATGCCGGTGACCGCGCAGGCCGAGGCCGAGATCGACGCGGTGATCGTCCCGGACGTCGTCGCGAACTCCGCCACGAACTCCTGGTGGTGGTGGACCCTGTTCGGAGACATCGACCCCACGGCCGAGTCGGCGTTCGAGAAGATCCGCACGAGCATGCGCGCGCTCACGACCAAGGTCCTCACCGACGGCGGCTTGCCGCGTGAGGCCGCGCGGAAGATCGCCGGGAAAGCGGTGCAGGAGATCGAAAAGCGGTTCTAGACTTCGGGGCCATGCCGGGCCTGAAGAACATCTCCACGATCGCGGCACCGCCCGAACGGGTCTGGGCGGTGCTCGCCGACGTCGAACGGTGGCCGGAGCACATCCCGACCGTCACCACCGCCGAGCGCCTCGACGACGGCCCCCTGCACGTCGGCGCCCGCACCCGCCTCAAACAGCCGAAGCTGTCCGAGGCGGTGTGGACGGTCACCGAACTCACCGAGAACTCCTCGTTCACGTGGGTGTCGAAGTCGCCCGGCGTGACGATCACGGCCGAGCACCTCGTCGAACCGCACGAGAACGGCACCCGGCTCACCCTGGGCCTGCTGCTGACCGGCCCGCTGGCCGGTTTCGGCTGGCTGCTGACCCGGTCGATCACCAGGCGTTACGTGGCCGCCGAGGCCGCCTCCATCAAGAAAGCGGCCGAATAGCCCCTCAGCGCTTCTTGCGACGGGCCGGCGCGCCCACGTAGTCGGCCAGGTGCTCGCCGGTCAGCGTCGACCGCGTGGCCACCAGGTCCGCCGGCGTGCCCTCGAACACGACCTTGCCGCCGTCGTGCCCGGCGCCGGGACCGAGGTCGATGATCCAGTCGGCGTGCGCCATCACGGCCTGGTGGTGCTCGATCACGATCACCGACTTGCCCGACTCGACGAGTCGGTCGAGCAGGCCCAGGAGCTGTTCGACGTCCGCGAGGTGCAGGCCGGTCGTCGGCTCGTCCAGCACGTAGACGCCGCCCTTGTCGGCCATGTGCGTGGCGAGCTTCAGGCGCTGCCGCTCACCGCCGGACAGCGTCGTCAGCGGCTGGCCGAGCGACAGGTAGCCGAGGCCGACGTCGTTGAGCCGCTGCAGGATCGCGTGCGCGGCAGGGGTCTTGGCCTCGCCGGAGCCGAAGAACTCCACGGCCTCCGCGACCGGCATCGCGAGCACCTCGGAGATGTCGCGGCCGCCGAACTTGAACTCCAGCACGGCCTGGTCGAACCGCTTGCCCTCGCAGACGTCACAAGGGGATTCGATCGTCGCCATGATCCCGAGGTCGGTGAACACGACGCCGGCGCCGTTGCAGTTCGGGCACGCGCCCTCGGAGTTCGCCGAGAACAGCGCGGGCTTCACGCCGTTGGCCTTGGCGAACGCCTTGCGGATCGGCTCCAGCAGACCGGTGTAGGTCGCCGGGTTCGACCGCCGCGAGCCCTTGATCGGCGTCTGGTCCACCACGATCGCGCCCGAGTCCCGCGGCAGGGACTGGTGGATCAGCGACGACTTGCCCGACCCCGCCACTCCCGTGACCACGGTCAGCACCCCGAGGGGGACGTCGACGTCCACGTCGCGCAGGTTGTTCGCCGAAGCGCCCCGGATCTCCAGCACGCCGGTCTTCTCCCGCACCGACGGCTTCAGCGCCGCCCGGTCGTCCAGGTGCCGGCCGGTCACGGTGCCGGACTTGCGCAGCCCCTCCAGCGACCCCTCGAAGCAGATCGTCCCGCCGTTGCGTCCCGCACCGGGACCGAGGTCGACGATGTGGTCCGCGATCGCGATCGTTTCCGGCTTGTGCTCGACGACGAGGACCGTGTTCCCCTTGTCGCGCAGGCGGAGCAGCAGGTTGTTCATCCGCTCGATGTCGTGCGGGTGCAGCCCGATGGTCGGCTCGTCGAACACGTACGTCACGTCGGTCAGCGCCGACCCGAGGTGCCTGATCATCTTGACGCGCTGCGCCTCACCGCCGGACAACGTGCCCGCGGGCCGGTTCAGCGACAGGTACCCGAGACCGATCTCCACGAACGAGTCGAGCGTGTGCGCGAGTTTGTCGATCAGCGGAGCCACGGACTTGTCCTTCACCCCGCGGATCCAGTCGGCGAGGTCGGTGATCTGCATGTCGCACAGGTCCGCGATCGACACGCCCTTGATCTTGGACGACCGCGCCGCCTCGGTCAGCCGGGTGCCACCGCAGTCGGGGCAGGTGCCGAACGTCGCCGCGCGGTCCACGAACGCCCGGATGTGCGGCTGCAGCGCCTCGCGGTCCTTCGACAGCATCGACTTCTGCAGCTTCGGGATCAGGCCCTCGTAGGTCAGGTTGATGCCGTTGACCTTGATCTTGACCGGGTCCCGGTAGAGGAAGTCGTGCAGTTCCTTCTTGGTGTACTTGCGGATCGGCTTGGCCGGGTCGATGAACCCGGACTGCGCGAACGTCTGCACGGTCCACTGGTTGTCGACGTTGTAGCCGGGCACCTTGATCGCGCCATCGAGGATCGACTTCGACTCGTCGTAGACCTCTGTCAGGTCGATGTCCGACACCTGCCCGCGTCCCTCACATCGGGGGCACATGCCGCCGGTGATGGAGAACTCGCGGCGCTCCTTGACCTTCTGGCCGCCCTTCTCGATCGTCACGGCGCCCGCGCCGGAGATCGAGGCGACGTTGAACGAGAACGCCTGCGGGCCACCGATGTGCGGCGTGCCGAGGCGGCTGAACAGGATGCGCAGCATCGCGTTCACGTCGGTCGCGGTGCCGACGGTCGAACGCGGGTCGGCGCCCATCCGCTGCTGGTCGACCAGGATCGCCGTGGTGATGCCCTCGAGGAGGTACACCTCCGGGCGCGGCAGCGTCGGCATGAAACCCTGGATGAACGCGCTGTACGTCTCGTTGATCAGCCGCTGCGACTCCGCGGCGATCGTGCCGAACACCAGCGAGCTCTTGCCCGAGCCGGAGACACCGGTGAAGACCGTCAGCCGCCGCTTCGGGATCTCCACGTCGACGTCGCGGAGGTTGTTCACCCGCGCGCCCTGCACGCGGATCAGGTCGTGGGTGTCCGCGTCGTGCGGTGCCGTCCTGGTCATGGCGCAAAACTAACTCGCGCGCCCCGCTCGTGCTTCTCGATTCGTGATCGGTCATCCACGAATTCGATAGTGGTAGGTGCACACCTCGCGGAACCCCGTCCGCTCGTACAGCCGGAACGCCGTGGTGTTCGCCTTTTCCATCTGCAGGTACATGTGGTTCGCCTCGCGCGCGGCCGCCCACGACGCCAAGGCGGCGAGCACGGACCGTGCGGCGCCCTGACCACGTGCGTGGGGGAGCGTCGCCATGCCGAACACGCCTGCCCAGCCCTGCTCGGCCACCGCCCGCCCGACGGCCACGACCTGGCCGTCCACCTCGGCGTACGCGTAGGCGGACGGGTGCTCGACGCGGCTGAGCAGGTCGCGCTCGGCGCTCACGTCCCGCGTCGTCACCGCCTGCCACGCCGCGAGCCACTCGTCGGTCGGCCGGACCGTCACCTCGCCCGCGTCCGAGTCGGACTGCCGCAGCACGTCCGCGGTCGACGCGATCTGCAACGACATGGCATGACCCCGGGTGTAACCCCTGGCGTGGAGCGTGTCGTCGAGGTCCTCCGCGCACACGCCCGGCGTGATCTGGAACCGCACCCGCGCGCCGCGTTCGGCGCAGAACTCCTCGGCCTGCGCGACCCGGTCCTCGCGGTCGTGCGGCAGCACGGCGCTCACCCACCAGGCGTCGCCGGGGGAGTGCCGCAGCCACCAGCCGCCCGCCTCCTCGACGTGAGCGGCGGGCTGGGCGCGGGCCGCGTGCTCCTGCAGCGTCTTGAGCAGCACGTCAGTCCAACGACCCCAGCAGCCAGTTGCCGGCCTCGGCGGGGTCCTCGGAGAAGTAGAACTCCCGGATCGCCGCCAGCAAGGCCTGTGTGGACAGCAGACCGTCCTCGTCGGACAGCAGGTCGTGGATGCCCCGCGCATCGGCCTCGGACAGGCCCATCAACGCGCCGGTCCACTTCACGTGCTCCTCCAGCGTGAGCCTGCCGTCGCCGTCCTCGTCCGCCACGGCCATGACCGCGTCGAGGAACGGCACGTAGCCCTCGTCGAACGACTCAGGTGTCTCCAGCAACCCGTTCGCGAACGCCCTCTTGTACTCCTCGACGCTGATCCGGCCGTCGCGGTCCTGGTCGGTCACCGACACCAGGTGCTCCCACAGCGCGAGCAACATCCCGTGGAACCGCACGGCTTTCGGGTCGTCGTGGACCAGTCCGAACGCCTTCGTGGTGCGCTCGCCCGCCTGGGCGAAGTCCTCCCGCTCGATGAACCCGTCACCGTCGGTGTCGTAGGTCCGGAACCGGCGGGCGAGCTTGCGTTCGAGGAAGGCGGTGATCTCCACACGACCCTTCTACCGCATCCGGCCCAGAAACGACACGCCCGGGTTCACGTTGTGCCGGGTCGTTCGCCCGGCGTTCAGCGGCGTCCCAGACCGGACAACGCGCTGGCCACGACCACCATGCCGATCATCCCGAGCACCGCCGCGATGCCGCCCGCCGCGGCTTTCGGCACCTGCTGCACGTGCGCGACCGGTGTCGGCGGCTGCTGCACGCCCGGTGCCGGGGGTTCCGGCAGGGGTGGCAGCGGGGCGGACAGCGACTCGACCCGCACCAGCGCGCTCTCGCTGACGGCGACGTTCGTGCCGGCCCCGGACACGGTCAGCCGCGAGTTCAGCGGCGCCGTGGCGAGGCACGTGTAGGTGACGCGCTGCCGTGGCTCCAGGGCGGGGAACGCGCGGTGGCACGCGGCGGGCTCGCCCTCGACCCGGACGTCGGCGATCCGCAGGTCCGAGGGGTTGCCGACGGTGACCGTCACCGTGACCTCCTCACCGTCGCGAGCCCGGTCCTTCGACCAGGCCGCGGTGATCGTCAACCGCGGGTAGATCACCTCGACCCGCACCGACGCCGACGCCTCGACCCGGCCGCCGATCCGGTCGGCGGCGGTGACGGTCGCGGTCAGCGCGCCGCTCTCGTCCCCGGCCGGCGCCGTGCAGTCCACCGTGGACGACGCACCGGGGTCGAGTTGCCCCTGCATGGGGTTACAAGGGGCACCCGCCTTCGCGGTGAGGCCGAGGAGCGGAGTGTCGCCGGTGTTCGTGACGGTCGTCGTGAACGTGACCGCCTGCCCCGGCAGCGCTGTCATCGGGTCGGTGCTGGTGGTCGCCCGCAACGCCGGGTGCAGCACGTCCACGGTCGAGGCCTTCTGCGCGGTCAGCGGATCGCCCGCGAGGCTCGTGCCGCTGACCGCCACGGTCGCCGGGTAGTCGTCGTCCGCGGCCGTGGTCGTGCAGGCCTGCCGCACGCTCGCCCGCGGCGCGAGCGTGCCGACCTGCTGCCCGCACACCGTGACGTCGGCGGCGGGAGCGTCCCCGGCGTTCGTGACGGTCGCGGTCTGCGTGACGGTCTCCTTCGCGTGCGCGGCCGGGTTCTCGGGAGCGACCGCGAGGGTGAGCTCGGGCAGCGGGAACGACCAGGCGACGCTCTGCACGAGGAACGCGTCGTCCGCCCGCTTGAACCCCAGCTCGGCGCTCCTCGTGCCGGGTTTGAGGACGTTCTCGCCGACGGTCACGACCCGTGCGTCGACGCTCATGTTGTTGGGGTGCGCGGCTCCCTGCGCGAACGACGTGAACGCGTTGCGCCCGCCGACCTGGAATCCGTTGACCAGCATCTGGTCGCCGTCGGTGGCCCAGTCGCCCTCGTACGCCGTGATTCCCATCCGGACGACCCCGCCGGTGGGGTGCGTCGGTGCGATCGGCGTGGTCAGCACGGGCTTCCGGGTGGGCAGCCGGACGTGCCCGCCGTGCACCGCCACGTGCCGTTTGGCGGGTGCGGCGGCGGTGGCACCCGCGAACTTCCACACGACCGTGAGCGACCAGCCGCCGAAGCAGTCGAACCCCTGCGGCGCCCAGACGTTGCCGACCGTCACGGTGCCGCTGGTCAACGCCCGCGTGACGTCGGCCTCGGCGCTGTAGAAGGCGTTGTCGGTGTGCGTCAGGTCGTCCGGCTCGTCGACCACGAACGTGGCGGGGGAGACGCGGGTGCCGTTGAACGTGACGGGATCCCTCGGGGTGCCGGGTGGGGTCACCCCGTCCCGGCAGGTCGCGCTGCCCGCCCAGCCGAGCTTGGCGTGGGCGACGGTCGCGCCGTCCGGGATCGTGAGCCGGGCGGTCGACGAGTTGTACGTCGCCGGATCGGTGTCCTCGTCGAGCCACGACATGCGGTGGCCGTTGTTCAGCGCGGACAGCCCGGAACCCTTGCGGTCCAAGGCGTCCACACAGGACCGCGGCGGGAACTTCGGGTGCGGCCCCGCCTGCTCGGCCGTCGGGCACGTGACGACGGAGTTGCCCACGACCGCGACGTCCCCGTACACCGCCTCGTCGAACTGGGTGTGCCACACCTCGGCCGCGGCCACCGGCGGCCCCGGCGTGAACAGCGGAACCAGCAGCACGACGGCGATGAGGATCGGGACACGCATGCCACGCCTTCCGGTCGGGGTCGGCACAGGTTGGCACGCCCGCGGGTGGTTGTCACCGCACGCGGTTCAGGCCGTGATCACTCTCCGTTGAGGACGGCCGTGACCGGTTCTCCTGTTCGTGTCAACGACTTCGCGGCACACCCTCCGATGTGGACCTGCTGTGTGCTTGATCAACACCACGTTGCTCTTGATGGGCGGGGAAGAGTGCCGGGAAGCGTGGTGCCGGTGGTCAAACGCTGTCCGCTGTGGGGAGATGGAGGCCATGTGGACCGGTGTTGTCATCGTGCTCGCGTCGGTGGTCGTCACGGCGATCGCCTTCCTGCTGTTCGGGCGTTCCCGCGCGCACGAGCAGGCCGACGACAGGGACGCCGACTCGCGCGGCTTCCTCGGCGCGGTGATCAGCGGCCTGTTCATCGTGGCACTGGCGTTCTACATGGTGATCGTCTGGGAGGAGGGCGGCGCCGCCGAGGACAACGCCGCGAAGGAGGCCGCCGCCGTCGCCGACGTCTACTGGCAGACCGCCGTCATGCCGCAGCCGCAACGCGACCAGATCCGCACGCTGCTCACCGACTACCCGAAACTGGTGGCGGACCAGGAATGGCCGAAGCTGGCCGTCGGCGAGTCCGACGACGCCACCACCGCGGCGCTCAACTCGCTGCACGCCGACGTCCTGTCCCTGCCGTCGTCCCCGGACGCCGTGAAGAGCGCCCGCGAACGGTCGCTGGAACGCCTGCGCGAGGTCACCGACCTGCGGCGCGACCGGCTGGACTCGGCGAGCGGCCTCGACAACACCGGCCGGATCATGCTGATCGGCACGATCGCGGGCGCCGTCGCGATGATCGTGTTCCCGCTGCTGATCGGCTTCACCGCGCGCAAACGCCACATCCTGCAGATGTGCCTGACCTCGGCGGTGCTCGCCTTCGTCTGCGTGCTGTGCCTGGGGATGACCCAGCCGTTCGACGGGTGGTTCCGGGTGGAACCGGAGTCGTTCACGAGCCTGTCGGAGGAGCTGGCCGCGATCCCGATCGACGAGAACCGCTGAACAGCGCGCGGTCCGGCAGCCGCCGGGTGCACGGCGGCGTTCGACTTCGGCCGGACTCCTGGCCGGCGCACGAGACCCGCTGGTTGCGAGAGCGCGTCCACGTGCTCGGCAACAACGTTTGAACAGCGTGCGAGCACTCAGACACCCTCGGCGACGAACACCGCGAGTCCGGATGAGATGATCCCAACCGGACAAAGCCCGGGGGAGAAGCACATGTGGGGACGCAGGTCCGCGCCGCAGAAGCTGGTCGACGCGTCGGGGTTCGGCTGGAAGCACCTGACCGACCGCAGCGAGTCGAGCGCCGCCATGGTCACGGCCTACGTGGCCGCGCAACGGTCGGCGCCCGACGACGTGCTGCCCACGGTCGCGCGGGTCGCGGAGAAGCTGCTCGCCGACGACGCCAACCACGGGCTCGTGGCCGAGCTGGTCGAGGACTTCCAGAACCTCGCCTCGCACGGCCTCGAGCAGGTCCGCTCCCCGCAGGAGATCCGCATGGCCCTCGGGCCGCGCACCCTCGACGTGTGGGACGAGGTGGAGCGGTTCTGGACGGACGTCGCGCACTGGCGGCGCGGCACCGGAGAGCCGATGCGGCACAACGCCGACGTCCTGTCCGTCGAGAACGAGTCCCTGAGGGCTCAGCTGTGGACGTCGAACAGGAGCCTCGGCGACGGCACCCGCGTGGGATTGCCCGAGGCCGTCCTGTTCGAGAAGTCCGGCGGCGAGCCGATCAGTAGCCGCGGTCGGGCATCATCACCCAGAGGATGATGTAGACGACGAACTGCGGTCCGGGCAGAAGGCAGGACAGCAGGAACAGAAGGCGCACCGTGCCGGCCTTCATCCCCCAGCGCTGGGCGAGCCCCGCGCAGACACCCGCGATCATCCGGTTGGTCCTGGGCCTGCTCAAAGCAACTGTCGTGGTCATGTACCAAGGATGCCCAGTTTCGGGCATTTGTTGCATCGGGGTCGAACCCTGGTTGAACCCCGATGATCGACGTCACGCGAGACCGGGGATTTCCCGTTCAACAGAACGCGCACGCCGGACGTCTGAGCGCTTCGCCGGAAGTCCTGTTTCACGAGCGCGTCTCACGTTGCCGGAGTGCACGCGGAGAGCTTCGTTGGGGCGGACGGGGCTTCCGGGCAGTTGGTCAGACGGACGCGGTCGACAGCTGGTCTACGAACCGCAGGCACGTCGTGCGCATCGTGTCGACCGTCATCGCCTTCGAGCCCGCCAGCACCTGCAGTGC
Organism: Lentzea sp. NBRC 102530; assembly: GCF_030269365.1. Classification (GTDB taxonomy): domain Bacteria; phylum Actinomycetota; class Actinomycetes; order Mycobacteriales; family Pseudonocardiaceae; genus Lentzea. Next base: position 279,651 of record NZ_BSTF01000009.1, on the reverse strand, counting down.
GAGGCCGTCGAGCATGCTGACCATCATGTTCGCCAGCTCCAGCGGGTCACCGGACGCGACGAGGTCGCCGGACGCCTGACCGTCGCGGAAGATGCTCGCCACGATGTCGCGCCACTCGCCGTAGAAGCGCTCGTTGAGCTCCTGCAGCTCCGGGTTGCGGATCGCCTCGACCCACAGCTCGGCCCAGACCTTCCACGCCTCGACGGTCTCCGCGCCCTCGGGCAGGTACGACTCGACCACCATGCGCAGGCGTGACAGCGGCGGCTCGTCGGACTCGAGGATCCAGCGGCGCCGCGTCACGGAGATCTCGAAGCAGTGCTCGAACGCCGCGTCGGTGAGTTCGCGCTTGGTCTCGAAGTAGTAGTGCACCGTGCCGCCGGAGACACCGGCGTCCTTGGCCACGTCGGAGACCCGGAGATGCCGGAAGCCCTCGGCCGCGATCACCTTGCAGGTGGACGCGAGGATCTGCGCCTTGCGTTCGGCTTCCACGCTTGGACGGGGCATCCGTCACCTCCTGGGTTTGGCCAGACCTTACCGAAACAGGGAACGAAGCTTGCGCTTGTCGACCTTTCCGATCCTCGTCAGCGGAAGTTTCGACACCACCGTCACCCCGCTGGGCTGGTAGAGCTCACCCAGTTCGGCCACGACCGAAGCACGAATCCTGTCGACATCGACATCCGGTCCTTCGGCGACCAGGAAAACGTGCACCACTTCGCCCAGCTCCTCGTCGGGCTGCGCGACGGCCGCGGCCTGCCTGATGCCGGGCAACGTCACCAGGAAGTCGTCGAGCAGCCGGGAGTAGACGTTGTCGGACGTCCTGCCGGTGACGATGACGTCCTTGCTGCGGTCGTTGAGGTAGAGGTAGCCCTCGTCGTCGAAGTAACCCATGTCGCCGGTGTTGAACCAGCCCTCCGCCGTCTCGCTCAGAGACGGCTCGCCCCAATAGCCCTCCATGACGAACGGCCCGCGCACCCAGATGTCGCCGTCGCGGGTCTCGACCTCCAGCGCGGGGTTGACCTTGCCGACGGTCCGCATCGTGTCCGGCCGGTCGAAGTCGACGGACGTGGCGGGCATGGTCGTGATCGAGAGGGCCTCCGTCAGGCCGTAGGTCTGGTGCACGACCGGGCCCCACGCCTCGATCGCCTGCCGCAGCCGGCGCGGGGCGAGCGCGGACCCGCCCACGATCACGGCGCCGAACTGCGGTCCGGGGCGGTCCGGGTGGTCGAGGACCTCGTACAGCATCGGCGGCACGAGCACGGTCGAGGTGATCCGCTCCTCGCGGACCAGGCGGCAGAAGGTGCCCGCGTCGAACACCGACGGCCCCAGCACCAGCTTCGAGCCGGTGGTCAGCGCCATCTGACAGGCCGCGGCACCGCTGCCGTGGGTGATCAGGGTGGTGCACAGCACGCTCATCGGCGGCATGCCCCGGAACGCCTCCCAGCGGCGGTCGGCGCGGTGGACCGCGAGCTTCGGCAGCCCGGTGGTGCCGCCGGTGTACATGACCGTCGTGAAGCTCGGCGCCGGTGTGCGTTCGACCGGCTCGCCGGGGAGGTCGTCCAGGTCCCAGCCGTCGAGCCGGTCGCTGAACGCCGGGTCGACCACGACGCCCTTCACCTCGGCCCGTTCGAGCAACGCCTTCAGCTCGTTCGTGCCCGGCTCCGGTGGCACGTGGACGAGGCGGCCGCCGAGCAGGTGCACGGCGACGCCGAGCAGGACGGCCTCGGGGGTGTTGCCGACGAACGCCGCCACGCCGTCGCCGGGGCCGATGCCGCGGCGCACGAGGCCGTCGGCGAGCCGGAACAGCAGGTCACGGGCCTGGGCGCGGGTGAGTCTGGTGTCGCCGCCGATCAACGCCTCGCGTTCGTCTTCTGTGGACAGTCGCTCGAGCACCAGGTCGACGTAGGTCATGACGTTCTGTGTACTCCTGGCCTCGTACGCTGATCGGGTGGTCGCACCCCCCATCGCGCCGGAATCGCCGGAATCGCCCGTGCGCAGGCGAAAGCTGAGCGTTCCGGTTCTCACGCGCATGGCACTCGCCGTCGTCGGCGGTGTGCTGGTCTACCTGAGCTTTCCGCCGCGGCCGCTGTGGTTCCTGGCGCCGGTGGGCTTCGCGCTCCTCGCCCATGTGATCTACGACAAGCGTGCGCGCGCCGGGTTCGGGTACGGGCTGCTGTTCGGACTCGGGTTCATGGTGCCGTTGCTGCGGTGGACGGGTGAGTTCGTCGGGCTCATCGCGTGGCTGCCGCTGGCGCTCGTGTGCGCGTTGATGATCTCGCTCGGCACGGCCGCGATGGCGTTCGTCTCGCGCGTGCCGGGGTGGCCGCTGTGGGCCGCGTGCCTGTGGGTGGCCGACGAGTGGGTGCGCGGGCTGGTGCCGTTCGGCGGGTTCACCTGGGGCAAGATCGCGTTCGGGCAGCCGGAGGGGTGGTTCCTGCCGCTCGCGTCGCTGGGCGGCGCGCCGCTGCTGACGTTCGGGGTGGTGCTCACCGGGTTCGGGCTGTTCTGGCTGGTCAGGAACTGGAAGCTCGGCCTGCCGCTGGTCGCCGTACCGCTCGTGGCAGGGCTCGTGGTGCCCGTGGGGGTGGACGCCTCCGCCGGGACCGTCACCGTCGCCGCGATCCAGGGCAACGTGCCGCGCGCCGGGCTCGACTTCAACTCCCAGCGCCGCGCGGTGCTCGACAACCACGTCAACCGGACCATCGAGCTCGCGAACGACGTGAAGGCGGTCGAGCAGAAGCAGCCCGACGTCGTCATCTGGCCGGAGAACTCCTCCGACATCGACCCGTTCCGCAACCCCGACGCCGCCGCGCGGATCGACCAGGCCGCGAAGGCGATCAAGGCCCCGATCGCGGTGGGCGCCGTCGTCGTGGACAAGAACGACGGGCTGCCGCGCAACCAGGTGGTGCTCTGGGACCCGGAGAAGGGGCCGACGGACACCTACACCAAGCGCAAGCTCCAGCCGTTCGGCGAGACGATGCCGATGCGGTCGTTCTTCCGGCTCTTCTCCTCGACCGTGGACCGGGCGGGCGTCTTCCAGCCCGGCACCGACCCCGAGGGTTTCGTCATGGGGCCCGCGAAGGTCGCGATTGACACGTGTTACGAAGTGGCGTTCGACTCAGTGGTGCGCGACACGGTGACGGCCGGCGCGACGATCATCGCGATCCCGACGAACAACGCCACGTTCGGGTACACGGAGATGACCTACCAGCAGCTTTCCATGTCCAGGGTGAGGGCCGTGGAGCACGGGCGAGCGGTGGTCGTGGCCGCCACCTCCGGGGTCAGCGGGATCGTGCAACCTGACGGTTCCGTCACTCAGAAGACTGGGCTTTTCGAACCGGGTGCCCTGGTCGCGACACTGCCGCTGCGGACGCAGACTACGCTGGCGACTTGGCTAGGAGCCTGGCCCGAGTGGGTGATTTCCGCTGCGGGCCTCGTGGCGTTGGCGCTGGGCTTCACCCGACGACGGAAGGACTCGAATGGCGCGGCAGCCTGACCAGGAACTCGGGCAGGTGCTGGTGGTGATCCCGACCTACAACGAGCGGGACAACATCGGAAAGATCGTCAAGAGGCTGCACGCGGCGCTGCCCGACGTGCACGTCCTGGTCGTCGACGACGGCAGCCCCGATGGCACCGGCCAGCTCGCCGACGAGATGGCGGCCGCTGACGACCGGGTCCACGTGATGCACCGCACCGAGAAGGCCGGGCTGGGCGCCGCGTACGTCGCGGGCTTCCAGTGGGCTCTCGCGCGGGACTACGGCGTCATCTGCGAGATGGACGCCGACGGGTCGCACGCGCCGGAGCAGCTGCACCGGCTGCTCGACGCGCTGCCGCAGGCCGACCTCGTGCTCGGCTCGCGCTGGGTGCCGGGTGGCGAGGTCGTGAACTGGCCCGCGCAGCGCAAGTTCCTCTCACTGGGCGGATCGCTCTACTCGCGGCTGGCGCTGGGCGCGAACGTGCGCGACATGACCGGCGGCTTCCGGGCGTTTCGCGCGGACACCCTGCGCAAGCTGAACCTCGCCTCGGTCGCGTCCGCCGGGTACTGCTTCCAGATCGACCTGCTGTGGCGCACGATCGAGCTGGGCTTCCGGGTCCGCGAGGTGCCGATCACCTTCCTCGAGCGCGAGTTCGGCGAGTCGAAGATGAGCGGCAACATCGTCCGCGAGGCACTCATCCGCGTGACGAAGTGGGGCCTGCGCAGGCGCGGCAACCAGGTGAAGGCGCTGTTCACCGGCAAGAAGAAGTAGCGGCGGTCGGCGTGTCCGGCGGTTGCGAGCGCGACCGCCGGACCGCACTGTGTGACGCATGGGCCTCGCCGACCGGATGATCCGCCTGCTCTGGGCGGTCGGCGGTGAGGACGTGGCATCCCGTGTCCTGAGCACGCACTGGCGGCTGCTGCCGACCGACGACCCGCTGGGCCGGGCGTTGCGCGGACGGCTGGTGGAGGCGTTGCGCGCCGAGCTGCCGGGCCACGACGCGGCGATCCGCGAGGCCGTGCTGGTCGACGAGCTCACCCTGCTCGGGCCCGCGCAGGGTGAGCGGCCCAGTCGCGCGGCCGTGCTCGGCATCGTGCGTGCATTGCCGGGCCGCTGAACGGGTATGTGAGTGCCATGACGCTCGTTTCCCAACGGCACCCGGTCCGCGCCCTCGGGCTCTTCGCGGCGGCCGTGCTGGTCACCGCCGTGGTGGGGTCGCTGTTCTCCGTGTCCGCCGGGTCGACCTACGCGATGCTGGAGCAGCCCTCCTGGGCGCCGCCCGCGTGGTTGTTCGGTCCGGTGTGGACGACGCTCTACGTGATGATCGCGGCCGCCGGGTGGCTCGCGTGGCGGTCCGGGGCGACGCGGGGCGAGCTGACGTTGTTCGGCGCGCAGCTGGTGCTCAACGCGGCCTGGACGCCGTTGTTCTTCGGGCTGGGCTGGTTCTGGCCGGCGTTCGCCGAGATCATCGTGCTGTGGGCCTCGATCGCCGTCCTGATCGTGGTGTTCTGGAGGCGGAACAAGGCCGCCGGTCTGCTCCTCGTGCCCTACCTGGCGTGGGTGAGCTTCGCGGCGGCCCTGAACCTGTCGATCGCCGTCCTCAACTGACACCGTTCACTTGGCTCGGCACGAACTCCCGCAGCACCTCCATGCCCGTCATCGTGGGCGCTCCGGCCGGTTCGGGGCCGAGCACGCGGGCCAGGACCGGGCCGAGGACCTCGCGGAAGAAGCGGTCGGCGTGCTCCTTCGACTCCCAGACGGCGATGACCCGGAACTCGCCGTCCGCCCGGCAGGCGTAGCGGGCGCGCAGGCCGTCCGGGACGAGCGCGCCCATCGCCTGGTCGAGCTTGTCGAGGGAGTCGGTCGGCGGGGTCGCGATGGTGAGCCACATGGGGTCCTCCTTCAGGTCGTTGCGTCCGAAGGTAGGGAGTTCGCGCTGGTCAGCCATCCGCCGGAGTACTCGGTGCGGTACTCATCCACGCCGCGATCTGGCTGCGGGTGCGGAAGCCGAGCTTGGTGAGGACGTGTTGCACGTGGTTCTGGGCGGTGCGTTCGGAGATCACCAGCCGGCGGGCGATCTCGCGGTTCGTCAGACCCTCGGCGACGAGCGTGGCTACCTCGTGCTCCCGGCTGCTGAGTTCGGTCGTGCTGAACGCGGTCATGCCCAGCGACCGGATCGTGTGGTCGGCGGCGCGTTGCACGGCGTCGGCGTCCCGGCCCACGGCGCGCAGCGCGGCCGCGAGGTGCCAGCGCGCCTCGGCGGCGAACGCGGGCGCGCCCGCGCGTGAGGCCTCGTCGGCGGCGCTGGTGAGGTCGGTGACGGCCTGGTCGTGTTCCCCCAGGGCGAGGTGGCCGCGGCCCAGCGCGAGCGTCACCGGACCCATGTACGCGACACCGTTGCCCGCCGCGTGCTCGCCCCGGAACTCCGCGAGCCGGGGCAGGACGAGCCGCAGGTCGTCGGCGAGGCCGAGACCCGACGTCACGAGGACGGCGTCGACCAGGCCCGGCAGCACGAAGAACGCGGGCAGGTCCCACTGCTCGACCGGTCCGGCGCCGCGGTAGCACTCCAGGGCCTCATCGCGCAGACCCGCGCGCAGCAGGAGGAACGCGCGGGTGAGCTTCGACATCAGCCGGAACCGCGGGGGCGGGTCGTGGAAGTGCCGGGCCAGCGCGAGACCGTCCTCGGTGGGGGTCAGGTGGCAGGCGAGCCCGCACTGGAGGGCGAAGTAGGCGCCGGAGGCCGGTTCGCGTTCGACCACCCGCATCCGGTCGTAGGCGCGCCGGCCCGTCGCCTTGGCCTCCGCGAAACGGCCCTGCGCCTGCGCGAGGCACGCCGTCACGACGTCGAGGTGCCACCACGGAACCTGGCCGCCGACCCGTTCGCAGGCTCTCGCGAGGGCCGGGAGCTCTTCCTGTGCGGCCGCGAGTTCGCCGCTCTCGAGCAACGCGTGGACCCTCCACAGCGAACCCCACATCGCGCCGCGCGGGCTGTGCGTGCGGTGGGCGAGCGCGATCATCTCCGCGGCCAGTTCGAGGCGTTCGGCCCTCCCCGCAGGGCCGGGGCACGCCTCCTGCCTCGCGTGCAACGCCTCCGCGAGCGCGCGGTCGTCGCCACGGGCGAGGGCGAGCGCCTCCCGGCTCAGCGCGTCGAGCCGGTGCTGTTCGCCCCGGTAGAACGCCAGGTGGCTGCGCTGGGCGAGCAGGCGGGCCCTGGTCGGTGGGCTGACCTCCTGGCTCAGCGCGTGGTCGCACAACGGGGTCGCAACCGCGTTGACGCCCGCGCCCGGCGCCGCCTCGAGGACCAGCGCCGCCTCCGCGACCTGCTCGGGCGTCCCGGCGAGCTCGGCGGCGCGTTGCGCGGCGGCGACGCACCCCGGGAGGTCCCCGGCGAAGTAGGCCGCCCGGCCCAGCGCCACCTGGACCTCGTGGCTGTCGCCGAGGGCGGCCGCCGCCCGGTAGAGGCGCACGCCCTCCTCGTAGGCCAGGCGCGTCACGGCGTCCCGCGCGGCCCGGATGGTCCACGCACGGGCCTGCTCGTTCTCACCGCACGCCTGCCAGTGCCGGGCCACGTCGGCGTAGTGCGTGCTGTCCGCCATCTCCTCGGCGATCCGGCGGTGCCGCGCGCGGCGTTCGGCGGGGGAGAGGGACGCCTCGACGGCGTCCCTGGTCAGCGCGTGCGCGAACCGGTGCCCGGTCGCGTCGAGGAGCGTCCCCGCCTCGTCCAGCGCGCTGATCGGCACTCCCGAGGCCGCCGCCGCCAGGTCGAGGTCGAAGTCGCGGCCGATCAGCGCCGCCGTCCTGACCAGCTCGCCGGCGTCGGCGGGCAGCCGCGCGAGGCGGGCCGTGACGATGTCGCGGACGCTGCGCGGTGGCTGGTCCGCGCGCCACGTGCCGTCGGAGATCGCGCGGGCGATCTCCGTGACGAACAACGGGTTCCCGCCGGTCAGCTCCATGATCGTGGCCGCGTGCTCGTCCCCGGCGAGCCGCGCGACGTCGTCGGCGGACAGGCCGTGCAGGTCGATCCGCTCGGCCGAACGCATCAGGTCCGCGACGGCGGGGCACGGGTCGCGGAACGTCGCGAACAGCAGCCCGCGCGGCCGGGTGGCGAGGTGCGCGAGCACCAGCAGTGACGCCTCGTCGGCCCAGTGCACGTCCTCGACCACGACCACCAGCCCGTCGCGGTCCAGCGCGGCCGCGACGGCGTCGAACACCCGGAACCGGTCCTGCGGCACCTCGGCGTCGTGCGCGAGCACCACGTCGGGGTCGGCTCCCACGGCCTTGAGCACCTGCCGCCACGGCCAGAACGCCGGCGCCCCGGCGGTCTCGACGCAGTGCCCCCACACCACCTGGCGGCCCAGCGCCAGGGCGTGCCCGGCGAGTTCCTGGGCCAGGCGCGTCTTGCCGATGCCCGGCTCGCCGCCGCAGAGCACCAGCCGTCCGGTGTCCGAGGCGAGCCACGACCGTGCCGCGGCGAGTTCCCGAGTGCGTCCCACGACCTGCACGCCTGGATATCGCGCAAACCGCCGAGCACGTTTCCCGATAAATCGTTCGCACGCTTTCACCAGATCGGGCAAGGTGGTTCGCATGCGCCGCTATCGCAGCTATCCGCCCAGCTCAGGCTCTCCGTCGTGACGCTCTGACGCGTCACCGACGTCGAGAGCCGCCCTCCCGTGCAGAACGGGCAGGGCGGCTTTTTCGTGCACTCGAAAAGTGATCGAACAATGGTGGAGACGGGGCTGTGGAGCCCCGCCCGTCTGTAAAACGGGAGCCTCGCGCACAGTCGGTTCGACTCCGACCTCCACCACTCGCCGGGGACCGTGATCGGGATCCCCAGTCCTGATCTTGGGCCGTGCGGTCCCCTCCCGAAGCGGACACGGGGGAGGACCCGCCCGAACGCCCTCGTGAGCGCTCCGCCACCGCGCGTGGTGAGCTGTGCCACGGGGCTCAAGCGAGACTGTGCCGAAGACCTGGTGGCTTGTTGGTTCTATACAAACCACGCTGCTCAACTCGCTTCGATCTAGCGGTTTTCCTACCGGGTAGTAGACGAGAGTGTGTACACCGATTGGGCGGCGTTTGCCGCTGAGGTCGTATGTCCGCGAGGAGCCAAGTCGTTGTTCAGTCGTGTAGCGATCGTCAACCGCGGGGAAGCCGCAATGCGGCTGATCCACGCCGTCCGTGAGCTCGCCGCCGAGTCAGGGGAACGGATCGAGACCGTTGCCCTGTACACCGATGTCGACAAGTCGGCCCCCTTCGTGAGGGAAGCCGACCTCGCCTACAACCTCGGTCTGGCGGCGGATCGTCCGTACCTCAACCTGGAGGTGCTCGAGACCGCCCTCGTCGAGACGAAGGCCGACGCCGCGTGGGTCGGCTGGGGCTTCGTCGCCGAGATCCCCGAGTTCGCCGAACTCTGCGAGAAGGTCGGCGTCACGTTCGTCGGCCCGTCCGCCGAGGCCATGCGCAAACTCGGTGACAAGATCGGCTCCAAGCTGATCGCCGAGGAGGTCGGGGTCCCGGTCGCACCGTGGTCGCGCGGTGCCGTCGACAACCTCGAGCACGCCCTGAAGGTGGCCGAGGAGGTCACCTACCCGTTGATGCTCAAGGCGACCGCCGGTGGTGGCGGGCGCGGCATCCGGAAGATCACGTCTCCCGAGGAGATGGAGGAGAACTTCGAGCGCACCAGCCTGGAGGCCGCACGCGCGTTCGGCTCCGGCGTGATGTTCCTGGAGCGCCTCGTCACCGGCGCCCGGCACGTCGAGGTGCAGGTCATCGCCGACGGCCAGGGCACGGCGTGGGCGCTCGGCGTGCGCGACTGCTCGGTGCAGCGGCGCAACCAGAAGATCATCGAGGAGTCGGCCTCGTGCGTGCTGGAACAGCACCAGGTCGACGAGCTGAAGGCCTCGGCCGAACGGCTCGCGAACGCCGTGGGCTACCGCGGCGCGTGCACCGTCGAGTTCCTCTACCACCCCGGTGAGAAGCTCTTCGCGTTCCTCGAGGTCAACACCCGCCTGCAGGTCGAGCACCCGATCACCGAGATCACCACGAGCTTCGACCTGGTCAAGGCACAGCTGCACGTCGCCGGTGGCGGCAGGCTCGAGGGCGAGAAGCCCGTCGAGCTCGGCCACGCCGTCGAGGCGCGCCTGAACGCCGAGGACCCGGACCGCGACTTCGCGCCGTGCCCCGGCACGATCGTTCGTCTCGAACTGCCCGCAGGCCCCGGTATCCGCGTCGACACCGGTGTCGCCGAGGGCTCGCAGATCCCGGCCGACTTCGACTCGATGATCGCGAAGATCATCGCGTACGGCCGCGACCGCGACGAGGCGCTCGGCAAGCTGCGCCGCGCGATGGCCGAGACCACGGTCATCATCGAGGGCGGCACGACCAACAAGAGCTTCGTGCTCGACCTGCTCGACGAGCCCGCCGTGATCGACGGCAGCGCCGACACGTCGTGGATCGACCGCGTGCGTGCCGACGGCGGCCTGATCTCGCACCGCCACTCCGCGATCGCGCTGGCCGCGGCCGGCATCGAGGTCTACGAGGACGAGGAGCAGATCAACCGCTCCGAGCTGCTCGCCTCCGCTCGTGGCGGTCAGCCGCGCACGAACCACGAGGGCGCGGTCAAGCTCGAGTTCGTGCTGCGCGGCCAGCCCTACGTCGTGAACGTCGCCCGCGTCGGTGCCACGAGCTACCGCGTCGGCGTGTCCGCCGCGGACTCCGCGACCGTGCTGACCGCGGACGTCGACGTCGAGCGGTTCGACCACCACGTCGGCCAGATCACCGTCAACGGCAGCCGGTTCCGCGTCGTCACCGGCACGCACGGCCCCGTCCACCAGGTCGAGGTCGACGGCGTCACGCACCGCGTCACCCGCGACGAGGGCGGTGTCCTGCGCTCGCCGATGCCCGCGCTCGTCGTCGCCACGCCGCTCGCGGTCGGTGCCGAGGTCGAGGCCGGCGCACCCGTGCTGGTGCTCGAGGCGATGAAGATGGAGACGGTGCTGCGCGCGCCGTTCCGTGCTCGCCTGAAGGAACTCAACGTCGTCGTCGGCACCCAGGTCCCCGCCGGTGGAGCGCTGCTCAAGCTGGAGGAGATCGAGGACGAGGCCGGCGCCGCCGAGGTCGCGAAGCCCGAGTCCGCGGTCGAGCTGGAACTGCCCGCGCCGCGCACCGGGGTGCGGCCGGAGGAACTCGTCGCCGAGGGCGTCGACGACCTGCGCAACCTGCTGCTGGGCTTCGACACCACCGCGGGCGAGACCGAACGCGTCCTCAAGAACTACATGGACGCGCGGCAGGACCTGCCGGAGCGGCCGCTCGTGCAGGAGGCGAAGCTGCTCGGCATCTTCGCCGACCTGTGCGACCTCTCGCGCAACCGCCCGGCCGGTGAGGAGACCAAGCCGGAGAACCACATCCACTCTCCGCGCGAGCACTTCCACACCTACCTCAAGACGCTGGACGCGGACCGCGCGGCGCTGCCGGACGGCTTCCGGGCCCGCCTGCAGAACGTGATCGGCCACTACGGCATCACCGAGCTCGACCGCACGCCGGAGCTGGAGCAGGCCGTCTTCCGGATCTTCGTGGCGCTGCGCCGCGGTGTGTTCGACGCGGCCGTCGCGACGACCCTGCTGCGCCAGTGGGTGCAGGAGGCGCCGCCGGTCGAGGCCGAGCGGGTCCAGATCGGCCTGGTGCTGGAGCACATCATCGCCGCGACGCAGGTCCGCTACCCGGCGGTCGCCGACCTCGCCCGCAGCGTCGTGTTCACCTGGTTCGCGCAGCCGCTGGTGCGCCGCACCCGTGCCCGCGTGCACACCGAGGTCCGCAAGCACCTGATCTACCTCGACGGGCAGCCCGACGCCGCCGACCGCGAGGAGCGGATCGTGGCGATGGTGGCGTCGGCCGAACCGCTGGTGCGCCTGCTCGGTCAGCGCATCGGCAAGGCCGGCGCGGACAACACCCCGTTGCTGGAGGTGCTGGCCCGCCGCTACTACACCAAGAAGGCGCTGGAGAACCCCCGCGTCGAAGGCGCGTTCTTCATCGCGGAGAACGCGCCGGAGCAGACCCGCCTGATCTCGACCGCGGTGGAGTTCGCGTCGCTGACCGAGGCCGTCGGCGAGGTCGTCAAGCACGGCAGCGGCAGCGCCGTCGTCGCGGACCTCTACGTCAAGTGGACCGGCGGACCGTCCGACCAGGACGAGATGGCGGCCGCCCTGGGGTCGGTGCTGGCGGCGCACCAGCTGCCGCCGACGATCACCCGCGTCACCACCACGGTGGCGGGCCGGCTCGGCGAGTCGATGCACCACCACTTCACGTTCCGCCCGTCTTCCAACGGGTTCGCGGAGGAGAGGCTGGTGCGCGGGCTCCACCCGCGCATCGCCGAACGCATGCAGCTCGAACGGCTGCGCGAGTTCGACCTCACGCGCCTCAAGTCCGTGGACGAGGACGTGTACCTGTTCCGCGCCGTGGCCAAGGCGAACAAGTCCGACGAGCGCCTCGTCGCGCTGGGTCAGGTCCGCGACCTGACGCCGTTGCGCGACGACGAGGGCCGCATCGTCGCCCTGCCCGCCGCCGAGGACGTGCTGGCGACCTGCCTGGACGGCATCCGCCGGGCCCGGGCGCAGTCCGGTGGGCGCACGCGTCTCGCCACGAACCGCGTGGTGCTCTACGCGTGGCCGCCGACCGAGCTCGGGTCGAAGGACCTGGACGCGATCGGCCAGCGCGTGCTGCCGACGACCGCCGGACTCGACCTGGAAGAGGTCCTGTTCCTGGCGCGCCGCCGCGACCCGGTGACCGGTGAGCTCTCCGACATCGGTGTGCGGATCGCCAACGACGCGGGCGCCGGCGTGCGCTTCTCGTTCGTGCAGCCGCCGACCGAGCCGATCCAGCCGCTCGACGACTACCGGCAGAACGTGCTGCGCGCGCAGTCCCGCGGCACGATCTACCCGTACGAGCTGGTCGACATGCTCGTCGGCGACGGCGGGTCCTTCGTGGAGCACGACCTCGTCGACGGCGCCCTGGTGCCGGTCGACCGCCCGCGTGGTGGCAACAAGGCGGGCATCGTCGTCGGTGTGGTGACCACGCCGACCCCGGCGTACCCCGAGGGCATGAAGCGCGTGGTGCTGCTGGGCGACCCGACGAAGTCACTGGGCGCGCTGGCCGAGCCCGAGTGCTCGCGGGTGATCCACGCGATCGACCTGGCCGAGTCGTTGTCCGTGCCGCTGGAGTGGTTCTCGCTCTCGTCCGGCGCGAAGATCTCGATGAGCTCCGGTGTCGAGAACATGGACTGGGTGGCCGCCGCTCTCAAGCGGATCGTCGAGTTCACGCAGGACGGTGGCGAGATCAACGTCGTCGTCAACGGCATCAACGTCGGCGCCCAGCCGTACTGGAACGCCGAGGCCACGATGCTCATGCACACCAAGGGCATCCTGGTCATGACCCCGGACTCGGCGATGGTGCTGACCGGCAAGCAGGCCCTGGACTTCTCCGGCGGTGTCTCGGCGGAGGACAACTACGGCATCGGCGGCTACGACCGCGTCATGGGCCCGAACGGCCAGGCGCAGTACTGGGCCCCGAACCTGCGGTCGGCGTTCGACGTCCTGCTGGCCCACTACGAGCACAGCTACATCGCTCCCGGGGAGGCCGGCCCGCGCCGGGTGTCCACTTCGGACCCGTCGTCGCGCGACGTGTCGTCGTTCCCGCACGTGGTCGGCGACAGCCCGTTCACCACGGTCGGCGAGATCTTCTCGCTGGAGTCGAACCCGGACCGCAAGAAGCCGTTCGACATCCGCACCGTGATGCGCGCGTTGTCCGACCAGGACCACGAGGTGCTGGAGCGCTGGGCGGGCATGGCGGACGCCGACACGGCCGTCGTCCAGGACGTGCACCTCGGCGGCATCCCCGTGACGCTGCTGGGCGTCGAGTCGCGCGGCGTCGCCCGCACCGGCTTCCCGCCCACCGACGGCCCGGACACCTACACCGCCGGCACGTTGTTCCCGAAGTCGTCGAAGAAGGCGGCCCGCGCCATCAACGCGGCCTCCGGCAACCGGCCTCTCGTGGTGCTGGCGAACCTGTCCGGCTTCGACGGCTCCCCGGAGTCGATGCGCGAACTGCAGCTCGAGTACGGCGCCGAGATCGGCCGCGCGATCGTCAACTTCCGCGGCCCGATCGTCTTCACCGTGATCTCGCGCTACCACGGCGGCGCGTTCGTGGTCTTCTCGAAGGCCCTGAACCCGTCCATGACCGTGCTCGCGGTCGAGGGCTCCTTCGCCTCGGTCATCGGCGGCGCCCCCGCCGCGGCCGTGGTGTTCGCCCGCGAGGTCGACGGCCGCACGGCCAACGACCCGCGCGTGAAGAAGCTGGAGTCCGCGGTCTCCGAGGCCTCCGGTGCCGAACGCGCGGCCCTGACCGCCGAGCTCGCCTCGACGCGTCAGTCCGTGCGGACCGAGAAGCTGAACGAGATGGCCGCCGAGTTCGACCGCGTGCACAGCGTGCAGCGCGCGGTGGAGGTGGGCGCGGTCGACGCGATCATCTCGGCCGCCGAGCTGCGTCCCGCGATCATCAAGGCGATCGAGGACGGTCTCGCGAAGTAGTTCTGCTGGGACAGAGCCCGGTCACCCCTCGGTGGCCGGGCTCTTCTCGTTGATCGCGCCGAACGGCACGTGCACGCACGGCACCGTCCGCGTCAGATGCCCGCGCTGGTCGTCGAAGAAGATGTGCGGCTTCAGCACGTCCAGGATCGGCGCCTTCTTCAAGCCTCCCAAGAAGAAGGCGTCGTTCACCGTCAGCCCCCACGCCTTGAGGCTGTTGATCGCCCGCTCGTGCGCCGGAGCCGACCGCGCGGTCACCACCGACACGCGCACGCGGTCCTCGGCCACCCGCTGGATCCTGTTCACGCCCGCGAGGAAGTTCCGCAACGGCCCCGGGTCCAGCGGCGTGACGAGGTTCGACGCCTCGTGCTGCTGGAACTCGTCGAGCCCGCCCGCCTGGTAGATGCGTTCGGACGCGTCGTCGGCCAGCACGCCGTCGAAGTCGAACGCGATCCGCAGCGCCGGATCGTCGTCGTCCTGGAACGACGACGTGAGCACCTGGCCGGCGGGCATCCCGGCGAGGGTGGCCCTGCGGACGTCGTTCTCGTTGGCGGACAGGAAGAGCGACATGTTCAGCGCCGGCATGAACTCGTGCGGCGCGCGGCCCTCGGTGAAGATCGCCCTGCTGATCCTCAGGCCGTGGTGGGCGGCCGACCGCAGGATCCGCAGGCCGGTGTCGGGGGAGTTGCGCGACAGCACGATCACCTCGACCAGCGGCGCCAGCTCGTTCAGGCCGAGCAGGCGGCGCAGGAACGGGAACGCGACGCCGGGCGCGAACGGGTCGGCCAGGTGCGCTTCCTGATGGGCCCGGTAGGCCTCTTTGCCCTCGGACGCGAACACGGCGTCGGACTCGGTGAGGTCGAACAAGGCGCTGGACGCGACGCCTACGACCAGCAGGTCTTCCAGGCTGGGAGCCACGTCACGGGATCGTAGCGGCCGGTGGCCGGTTTTTCTGGTACGGTCGTACCAATGTACTGGGTGGTGCTGATCGCCTCCGGGGTGCTGGAGGCCGTGTGGGCGACGGCTTTGGCCGCGTCGAAAGGTTTCCGCCGGCCTTGGCCGGTGGTGGTGTTCGCCGTGTCCATGACGTTGAGCGTCGTCGGACTCGCGTGGGCGATGCGGGGGATCCCGGTCGGCACGGCGTACGCGGTGTGGGTCGGCGTGGGAGCCGTGCTCACGGTGCTCGTCGCGGTGCTGCGCCGCGAGGAGGAGCTCGACGTCAAGCGCGCACTCGTGTTGACGGCCCTGGTCGGCTGCGTCGTGGGCCTGAAGGTGGTGAGCTAGGTGTACTGGGCCGTGTTGCTGGGAAGCGCGGTGCTCGAAGCGGTGTGGGCGACGGCTCTGTCCAAAGAGGCCTATGTGCTCTTCGTGGTCGCCATGGTGCTGAGCATGATCGGGCTGTCCTACGGCATGAAACGCATTCCCATCGGGACCGCCTACGCGGTGTGGGTCGGCATCGGTGCCGCGCTGACGGTGACGTGGGCGATGATCACCGGTGAGGAGGTGGTCTCCGCGTGGAAGATCGTGTTCCTCACCGGGATCATCGCCTGCGTCATCGGCCTGAAGTTCCTGAGATCAGGCGTTGATGGTCCAGCGCTGGTTGGCGCTGGCGAAGCAGTCCCAGACCTGGAGCCGGGTGCCGTCGGCGGAGCTGTTGCCGGTGGCGTCGAGACAACGTCCTGACGCCGCGTTGCGCAGCTGGCCGTTGGACTCCAGCGTCCAGTTCTGGTTGCCGGAACCCGTGCAGTCCCACAGCTGCGTCACGGCGCCGTTGGCGGTGCCGGACGCGTCGAGGCACTTGCCCAAGGCGCGCAACGTGTTGCCGTTGCGGGTCCACTGCTGCGCGTTGGTGCCGTTGCACGTGTAGAGCTGCACGGCGGTGCCGTTGGCGGAACTCGCCGCCGCCACGTCGACGCACTTGCCGCCGAAGCCGGTGATGGTGCCACCGGTGGGCGGGTTCTGGGTACCGCCGCCGGCGGTCTCCCAGATGGCGTTGAGCAGGCTGGTGCTCCCGGTCGTGTCCTGGGAGAGCTCCCAGTTCATGATGCCGCCCGCATTCGCCAGCGCCCACTGCGTCTTGCGGCGGATCGTCGGCAGGCCGTTGTAGGAGTTGCCGTTGTAGGTGTCGCGGTTGGCGTTGGCCGGGTCCGCCGCGACGATGTCGCGGTAGGAGATGTAGGTCGGCCGGCTGTAGAACGGAACGCCCAGAACGGCCTTGCTCGCGGGAAGCCCGCGGCCCTTCCAGAAGTTCACCGAGTTGATCGACCAGTCGTAGTTCGCGTGGGGGCTGCCACCGTCGTAGGCCATGATGTTCAGCCAGTCGACGATGCCGAAGACCTCGGGCTGGACGCCGTTGGCCGTGCCGCCCTCGCTGACGACCGCGGCGGTGAGGAGCTTGCCGCGGTTGTGCAGCTCGGTGCCGAGCTGCCGCATCATCGTCGTGTAGTTCGTCGCCGACGTGCCGGGGTCCGGGTACTCCCAGTCCATGTCGACGCCGTCGAGGTTGTACTGGTTGACGAGGTTGATGAGGCTGTTCACGAACGTCGTCCGCGCGCCGGCGTTGCCGGCCAGCTGCTCGAACGCCGAGTCGTTGCCGTTGTTCCAGCCACCGATCGCGATCGAGACCTTCACGCCGGCGGCGTGACCGCGGCTCACGAGCGTCTGCAGCTTCCCGGGGTCCGGCACGCCCTGGAGCGTGCCGTTGCCGTTCGGCAGCACGAACGAGTAGTTGATGTGCGTCAGCTTGTTGTACGGAAGCGTGTTCACATCGCCGGACCACGACGGCATGTAGCCGACGCTCTTGAACCCGGCCGGGTAGGCGGCCTGCGCGGCAGGCGCCATGACTGTCAGTGTCGCCGCGGCGGCGGCCAGCGCGAGGCCGGCGGCACCGAGGCGTGAGCGGAATGAACGCATTGCAGGGGAGGCCTTCCACTTCGTCGAGCGCCCACCGCGACGTTAGTGGTCTAGACCGGTTGCTGGAAGATCAACAAGCGACCGGAACTCGTTCCGGTCGGCGGTTTCCCCGTCAGCGCAGGTGAGAGGCCCCGTTCACATCCATGATCGTGCCGCTGGCCCAGGTCGCCTTCTCCGAAGCCAGCCACGCCACGGCCGACGCGACCTCTTCGGGCTCCGCCACGCGCCCGAACGGGCTCTGCGCG
This sequence comes from Lentzea sp. NBRC 102530, assembly GCF_030269365.1. Classification (GTDB taxonomy): domain Bacteria; phylum Actinomycetota; class Actinomycetes; order Mycobacteriales; family Pseudonocardiaceae; genus Lentzea. Next base: position 262,446 of record NZ_BSTF01000009.1, on the reverse strand, counting down.
CGGATGGCGTCCCCCGCCGGTCCCGCCATGAGTTCGGTGACCATCTCGGTGTTGACGAACCCCGGGGCCACGCCCGCGACCGCGATCCCCTGCGGTGCCAACGACTGCGCGAGCGACTGCGTCATCGCGTGCAGCCCCGCCTTCGCCGCCCCGTACGCGGGGGCGTCGGGCTCACCCCGGTAGGCACCCCGCGACCCCACGTTGATGATCCTCGCCCCCGGCCCCATGTGCCGCACGGCGTGCCAGGCGAGGTCGGCCGGCCCGTACAGGTTGAGCTCGATGGTGCGCCGCCACGCCTCCTGCCACTCCTCGAAGCTCGTCGTCGAGATGGGGTGGAAGAAGTACAGGCCCGCGTTGTTCACGAGGACGTCGAGACCGCCGAGCTTCTCGACGGTCTCGTTCACGACCTGCTCGGCCTGGTTCGCGCCGAGGTCGCCCTGCACGGTGACGTGCCCGTCGCCCTGCAGGCTCTCGCTGACCCGCTGCGCCTCGTCGGCCCCGGAACGGTAGTGGACGGCGACCCGGTGGCCGCTGTCCGCGAGTGCGTGGGCGATCGCGGCGCCGATGCCGCGGGATGCTCCGGTGACGAGTGCGCGTCGGGTCATGCCACGATCATGCCTGACTGTCGATCAACCACTTGCCGTTCTGCTGCACGAACGTGAACGTCGACGTCTCCGTCTGGTCGACGACCCCGTTCCTCAGGTACGTGAGCGTCACGGTGATGCCGTTGTCGCCCTGCGGCACGGGGTTCGAGACCTGCACGCCGGAGTACTGGCCCCACCACTGCCGGTACGACTCGTAGGGCCCCGCCTTGGACGCCTTGAACCGGTCCGTCAGCAGCGAGTAGCCCTCCTGCAGGTTGCCGGGGATGAGCGCGTAGTAGGCGGTGATCGCCTCCTGCGCGTTCTTCGGGCCGGCGGGGGCCTGTGGCTGGCTCGGGGCGTTGGCGGGCGGCTGCGTCTCGCCGGTCGCCGGGGGCTGCGTCTGGCTGCTGCCCGGCTGCTGGGGCTGGGACTGCTCGGTCGTTTGCCCGGTGGTCTGGCCCGTGGTGGTGGAGCCGGTCTGGCCGTCGCTCGCCGGCGGCTGGGCGTTGTTGTCACTGCCGCCCTTGGGCCACAACAGGAACGAGCCGACGCCGACCGCGATCACCAGCAGCACGATGAGGATGGGGACGAGCGGGAACTTGCGCCGCTCCTCCTCCTGGCCCGGGGGACCGGGTGGGGTGCTGACCGGGGTCACGGGCGAGGCGACGGCGGTCGGTGCCGCCGCGGCGACCTTCGTGGCGGCGGCGGCCTTCGCGGACTCCGCGGCTGCCCGCTCGGCTGCCGCCTTGTCGGCCGCAATCTTGTCCGCGGCTGCCTTGTCGGCCGCAATCTTGTCCGCGGCTGCCTTGTCCGCGGCGGCTTTCTCGGCGGCCGCCTTGTCGGTGGCGGCCTTGACCGCCGCTGCCTGCTCCGCCGCCGCGTTCTCCGCGGCCGCGTTCTCCGCTGCCGGTCCGGCGGACTGCGCGGCGTCGTCCGGAGCGACTCCCGCATCCGCCCCCTGCTCGGCACCCTTCGCGGCCCCAGCCGCTCCGGCCGCCGCGTCCGGCGTGTCTGCGGCGCTCGCCGCCGTGTCCGTCGCACCGGCCGCCGGTGCCGTTCCCGGCCCCGGCGTGCTGACCAACCCGGCAGCCTCGGCCGACGCGGCACCCGCGACCAGACCCGCCGCCGCGGCCGCCGACTCCTGCTTGGCCTTCTCCTCCGGCTGGGCCTCGACCGGCAGCTGCACGGTCGCCGGGATGATCACCGTCGCCTCGGACACCTGCGGCGTCTCGTTGACCACGGCCGCCAGCAGGTGCACCGCCTCCTGCATGGTCGGCCGGCGCGCGGGGTCCGTGGCGAGCAGGCGGAACAGCACCGGGGACAGCAGGGGGCCCGCGTTGGCGGGCGGCATGATCGAGCCACCGGCGACGCGGTGCAGCATCGCGAGGTGGTTGTCGGCGGTGCCGAAGGGCGGGCCGCCCTCGACGGCGTTGTAGAGCGTGGCGCCGAGCGAGAACACGTCGGAGGGCAGGCCCGCGTCCTCGCCGCGGGCCACCTCGGGGGAGAAGAAGGCGGGGGTGCCGACGGTGCCGGTCGCGGTGGCCGTGGAGTCACCGGTGGCGCGGGAGATGCCGAAGTCGGTGATCTTGACTTCCTGGTCGCCGATCAGCACGTTGCCGGGCTTCACGTCGCGGTGCTGGATGCCGTGGCGGTGCGCGGCCGCCAGTGCGGCGGCGGTGTAGCAGCCGATGCGGGCCACCTCGCGCGGCGGCAGCGTGCCCTGCTCGGTGATCACGGCGGCGAGGCTGCGGGAGGGGAGGTACTCCATGATCAGCCAGGGCCTGCCGTCCTCCTCCACGACGTCGTAGACGCGGATGGCGTTCGGGTGTTCCAGGCGGGCGGCGAGGCGGGCCTCGCGCATGGCTCTGGCCTTCGCGCGATCCACTCTGGCGTCGTCGAGACCGTCCAGCCCGAGCAGTTCCTTGGCGGCGACGACGCGGTGGAGCTGCTCGTCGTAGGCCTGCCAGACGACTCCCATCGCGCCTTGGCCGACCTTCTGCTTCAACTGGTAGCGGCTCCCGATGAGCCTGCTGCTCTCCTCCACGGTTGTGCACCCGTCCCCTCTGATCACTCACAAGTGTGACGGTTGTGGCGTTGGGCGTTGACTGTAACCCTATATGGGGGTAGGGATGGGGTTATGCCTAAAATCAACGTGTACCTCCCTGACGAGCTGGCGGAGTCCGTGAAGGACATGAACATCCCCGTCTCGGCGATCTGCCAGCGCGCCCTCGAAGGCTCCGTGAAGCGGATCACCGCGATCAGGGGGCTCACGGTCGCCGATCTCAGACGGGAGAAGTTCCCGCAGTTCACCGAACGAGCCTGGAAAGCGCTCCAGACAGCCGGCGAACTCGCCCAAGGCGTCAAGATCGGCACCACGCACCTCCTGGCGGGCATCGTCCGGGAGGAGGGGAACCTGGCGCTCGACGTGCTCCGCGCGATCGACATCGACCCGGACGGCCTCGCCACTTTCATTCCCGTGGACCTCGGCCGGAAAACCGGCATCGACGACGACGCGGCCGCCGCGCTGGAACTCGCGGTCACCGAGTCGATCGCGCTCGGCCACAACTACCTGGGCTGCGAGCACCTGCTGCTGGGCATCCTCGCCGAACCGAACGGCGCCGGCGGCCGGGAACTGCGCGACCAGGGCGCCGATCTCAAGGGCGCGCGCCGGGCCGTCCAGGCGGCTCTCGCGGGCATCGTCCACCTGCAGAGGCAGCACAAGGCAGGCCAGGACTCGGCCGAGGTGCTGAAGATGATCATGGCTCGGCTGACGCGGCTGGAGCAGCAGGCGGGTATCGCCTGACGAGCTCGGCGCCGATGCGCGCCAGGTGCTCCTGGACGTCCGGCGACTCGACCACGATCGTCCCGCCCCACCCGGCGACGTTGCGGGCGATGTCGAGCGCCGTCGGTGCCGTCAGCTCGACCGACGTCTGCTCGCCCAGGTCCTCGACGACGGTGCAGTGGCGGCCGTGCATGTGCTGGAAGACCTCCAGGAACCTCGTCGGCACGAGCAGGGACGCCACCGTCTCCGACCGCTTGCCCTCGACGGCGGTGACGATCTCGTCCCACGCCCCGGCCAGGGTGAAGTCCGCCGGCCGGCTGGACGGGGTGCCGGTGGGGGTCATGCCCAGAATCCGATCGAGCCGGAACGTCCGCCGGCCGTCCGGGGTGCCGGCGACGAGGTACCAGGTGCCGTCCTTGTCGACGAGCCCCCACGGGTCGACCTCGCGCCCCTCCGGTTCCTGGCCCCGTTTCCGGTAGGTCAACCGCACCCGCACCTGGTCGACGACGGCGCGCTGCAGTCCCCTGACCAGTGCGGGCCGGTCCTGGACGTCCTCGCCCCACGCGGCGGTGTCGACGAGCGTCGAGTCGGCGGCGGCCTCGGCCTCCGCCCGGAACGTCCGCGGCAGCGCGCGGACCAGCTTGCGCAGCGCCGACTTGATCTCCGGCGCCACCGTCGCCGCGGGTCCCGCGACCAGGAACAACGCCTGCGCCTCCGCCGAGGTCAGCCCGCTCAGATCCGTGCGGGCACCACCGACGAGCGACCAGCCCCCACCTCGCCCCGGTTGGGGGTACACGGGTACCCCCGCCGCCGACAGGGCCTCCAGGTCACGCCGGGCGGTCGCGGTGGAGACCTCGAGCTCCGCGGCGAGTTCGGCGGCGGTCACCCGGCCCCTCGCCTGCATCAGCAACAGGGTGGCCACCAGACGGTCTGCGCGCATGTCTCCAGGTTGCCAGGAAAAGTGCTCACCAGATGAGCACTTTGCGGCCGAAGCTGGACCCACACCGCCCGAAAAACCCTGGAGGAAGCAATGTTGCGAGGCATGTCGACCGTGTCCTACTTCGCCGACGACGTGGCCGAAGCACGTGACTGGTACGCGGCGTTCCTCGGCGTCGACGCCTACTTCGCGCGGAGCACCCCGGACGGAGTGCTCGCCTACGTCGAGTTCCGGCTGGGCGACTTCCAGGCGGAGCTCGGCATCGTGCAGCGCCGCTTCGAGGTGACGCCGTCCGACGGCCCGGCGGGCCAGATCCTCTACTGGGCCGTGGACGACCTGGACGCGACGCTCGCCCGGCTGCTGGAGCTGGGCGCGAAGCCGCACGACGAACCGCGTGTGCGTGGTGAGGGCTTCGTGACGGCGTCGGTCGTCGACCCGTTCGGCAACATCCTGGGCGTCATGACGAACGTCCACTACCTCTCGGTCGTGGCCGAGCACGACCGGGCGGTCCGCTGAACGCGCGGGCGGGGCACGCCGGTCAGGACAGCCTGGCGGCGAGCTCCGCCCGGCTGTGCACCCCGAACTTGGCGAAGAGCGACTTGAGGTGGTCCTGCACGGTGTAGGGCGAGATGCCCAGCCCGGCCGCGATCTCGGCCGTCGGCCGCCCGGCCAGCACACCGCGGCAGACGTCCTCCTCCCTGCTGGTCACACCGTGCGCCTTGACCAGCAGGCCGAGCAGGTCGGCGCCGGTCGCCCTGCTGATCGTCACGGCGGTCTCGCCGTCGCCGTCGTCGCTCACGAGAGCACTCGCCTCCAGCAGGATCCAGCCGCCGTGCGCGTCGCGGACGCGCGCCCGGAACGTGCCGGACCGCGCTCCGGCCGCCGCCGCCCGCAGCATCACCGCGAACCGGCCGGGTGCGACGTCCTCCAGTTCGTCGCGCCACCGCGCGGCGGACGCGGTCGAGGCCCGCACGGTGCCGTCCCTGGCGACCACGACGATGGCGGGGTCGCCGGTGCCGCGCGTGGAGACGCGGGCCGCCACCCTGGTGGCGGCACCCAGCGCGGGGGCCACCGACGCCAGGAACTCCAGTTCGCGGTCGCTGAACTCACCGGCGCGGACCATGCCCGCCGCGCCCCAGCAGGTGCCGTCGGCGCGGAACAACGCCCGCAGCTCGTGACTGAGGCCGAGCGGCCGCCAGACCTCGTTCAACCGCGCCGACCCCTGGTCCTCGAGCCGCGCCACGGTGTCGCCGCGCCGGGCGAGCGACGCGAACGTGTGCGGTTCTCCCGGCGTGTACTCGCAGGCCGCCAGGACCGGTTCGTACTGCTGGGGGATGCGGTTGGCGCCACTGGTCATCGTGCTGATCACGGTGGTGTCCGGGTCCATCGACGCCCAGCAGGTGAGCTCGCACGGGACCATCCGGTCCACCAGTGCGATGGCCGCCTCGTGCAGCTGGGCGACGTCGAGCCCCGCGCTCGCCAGTGCCGTGACGTCGCGTCGCACGCCGAGCGCCCGACCCTCCCACATGGTCGGCAGTATGCGCCCGCCCGCGGCGGTCCGGGATCCCAGTTTTCCGGGATGTGGCGCGCGGGCGGGCCTGCGCAGGCTGGTGCGCATGTTGACGACCGCAGGCGAGGGCGCGGTGCTGACCGTGCCCGACGCGACCATCACCGTCCGGATCTCCGGGAAGGACACCGGAGGCGCCTACGAGGTGTTCGAGGTGGACGCGCCTCGTGGCGAGGCCGCACCACCGCACCGCACACCGTGGCCCAAGGCCTACTACGTGCTGCACGGACGCATGGCGGTGTTCCTCGACGGAGAGCTGTTCGACCTCTCACCGGGCGACGCCATCACCATCGCGCCCAACGCGTCCCACACGTTCACCGTGCACACGCCGTCGGTGCAGTTCCTGGCGTTCGCGGTGGGGGAGGTCATGGGTGCGTTCTTCGCGGACCTCTCCTCGAACGGCCTGGAGTCGCTGGCCCGGCACGGGGTGACGCGGTGAGCGTCGTCGCCCAGGTCGCCGTCGTGGTGGCGGCCCTGGTGCACGTCGTCGTGTGGATCTGCGAGGCGTTCCTGATCGGGCGCGTCCACCAGTCGATGTTCGGGCAACCGGCGCAGGACGTCCCGGCGATCCGGCTGTGGGCGTTCGGGGTCGGGTTCTACAACCTGTTCCTGGCCTGCGGCCTGGTCGCCGGGCTGGTGGCGTTGCACACCGGTCAGGAACTGGTCGGGCGTACGCTGATCTTCTACATCTCGTGGTTCATGCTCGCCGGCAGCGTCGTGCTGGCCGTGGCCGACCAGCTGGCGTTGAGCCGCAAGCGCAACTCGGCGTGGGGAGGCGTTGCGGCGGAAGGGATTCCGCCGCTGGTCGTGCTCCTGTTCGCCTAGCGATGACATGGGGGAACGTTTTTCGTGAAGACCATCGAACTACCGGACGGCGCCGTGGTCACCGGGCGCGGCCTGCGCGACGGCAGGATCGTGGAGCCGCACCCCCAGTACGGGGTGTACCTCCAGCCGAAGCCCGTGGACGTGCCGTGGCCGCACGACTGGATCGACTGGCCGGATTTCCGCCTTCCGCGTGATCACGAGGCCGCGATCGCGCTGATCCGCTCGCTGCACGCCCGCGCGTTGTCCGGCGAACGGGTCGAGGTGGCGTGCAGCGGCGGCGTCGGCAGGACCGGCACGGTGATCTCGTGCCTGGCCGTGCTGGCGGGCGTCCCGGCGGCCGACGCGGTGGCGTGGACGCGCGCCAACTACCACAAGCGCGCGGTCGAGACGCCGTGGCAGAAGCGCTGGGTGCGGAACTTCCCGGCCTAGGCCTGAGGATCTAGGCCTGGGGGTCGAGTTCGACCACGGACCGCTTGTGCACCAGCTCGACGACCTCCGGCGGCAGCGAGTCGCCGGCGGCGAGCAGCCGGGGCAGCAGGGCGGCCTCCGTGGTCACCGCGCGGAAGAACAGCGCGACCGTGACGTCGTGGTCGGGCCGGTGCACGACGGTGATCTCGTCGCCCGGCCCGATCAGGCCCTCCTCGAGGACGCGGAAGTACGCGCCCGGCCGCACCTGCTGGGTGAACCGCTTGACCCAGCCGCGCTGACCGAGGAACTCCGCGAACGTCCGGCACGGGATGCGCGGCCCGGTGACCTCCAGCAACGCCGTGCCGATCCGCCAGTGCTCGCCGACCACGGCGTTCGTGTGGTCGATGCCCTGCGTGGTGAGGTTCTCGCCGAACTGGCCGGCGTGCAGCTCGGCGCCGAGCTCGGACTGCCACCAGTCGAGGTCTTCGCGCGCGTAGGCGTACACCGCCTGGTACTCGCCGCCGTGCACGGTCCAGTCGCCGATCGAGTCGCCCGCGACCCCGCTGCCCTCCTCACCCCGCGGTTGGACGGGGCTGACCAGCAACGGCCCGTCCACGGGGCGTTTGTCGATGCCGGTGACGCCGGCGCGGGCGTAGTCGACCGGCATCGTCTTCTGGGCGACGTTCAACGAGAGCACGACGGGCATGCTCCCGAGGCTATTGGCCGACGGCCCTGGTCGCGATCGAATTGACGTAGTCCTGGTACTTGCCCACCTTGTAGGTGATGAGGTCCAGGCATTCCTGCAGTTGCACCATCTGCTGCTGGACGCGTTCCTGGTGCTCCTTGAGGATGTCGAGGCGCTGCAACTCGTTGCCGTCGCCCTGGCGCACCAGCTCGGTGTAGCGGCGGATCTCCGGCACGGGCATCCCGGACATCCGCAGCATGATGCACATGCGCAGCCAGTCGACGTCCTGCTGCTGGTAGACGCGGCGACCGCCCGGTCCTCTGTGGACCTGGTGCGCGAGGATGCCTTCCTTCTCGTAGAAGCGCAGCGCGTGCACGCTCAGCCCGGTGCGTTCCGCGACCTGTCCGATGCTCAACCCCATGCCCGCGAGCATAGGCTTGACCTAGAGTCGGCTCTACTTCATAGGTTCGCCGCATGAACATGCGCTATCGCGTTCTCGGGGGAACCGGCATCGAGGTCAGTCACCACTGCCTCGGCGCCATGATGTTCGGCTCCGTCGCCAACGCCGACCACGAGGAGGGCGTGCGGATCATCCACCGCGCGCTCGACGCGGGCATCAACTTCGTCGACACCGCCGACATGTACTCGGCGGGCGACTCCGAGGTGATCGTCGGCAAGGCGCTGAAGGACCGGCGCGACGACGTCGTGCTGGCCACCAAGTTCCACTTCCCGCTGGGGGAGGGCCTCAACCGCAGCGGCAACTCGCGCCGGTACGTCGTGCGGGCGGTCGAGGCCAGCCTGAAGCGGCTCGGCACCGACTGGATCGACCTCTACCAGGTGCACCGGCCGGACTCGAGGACCGACGTCGAGGAGACGTTGTCCGCGCTCACGGACCTGGTGCGGGAAGGCAAGATCCGGGCGTTCGGCTGCTCGACGTTCGGGGCCGAGGAGCTCGTCGAGGCGCACCACGTGGCGCTGAACCGCGGGCTGATGCGGTTCCGCACCGAGCAGCCGCCGTACTCGTTGCTGGCGCGGGGGATCGAACGGGCCGTGCTGCCGACCGCGCAACGGCTCGGTATGGGGGTGCTGGTGTGGAGCCCGCTCGCGGGCGGGTTCCTGACGGGCAAGCACCGCAAGGGGGCGTCACCGGAGGCGTTCCGGGCGTCGCTCAACCCCGAGCGGTTCGACGAGTCGTTGCAGCGCAACGCGGCCAAGTTCGAGGCGGTGGAGCAGTTCGCGAAGCTCGCCGACGAGATGGGCGTGTCGTTGCCGGCGCTCGCGATCGCGTTCGTGACGACGCACCCCGGTGTCACGTCGGCGATCACCGGGCCGCGCACGATGGAGCAGCTGGAGTCGTTGCTGGAGGGCGCGTCGCTGGTGCTGACCGACGACGTGCTGGACCGGATCGACGAGATCGTGCCGCCGGGCGTGGACACCTACGACCCCAACGGGTTCTGGAAGCCCGCGCCGCTGACGGAGGTCCACCAGCGGCGCAGGCCGCTCAATCAGCGCTGAGCGCTCACCACTGCTGGGTGCTCAGGCCGGTGCCCAGGTAGATCTGGTCGAACGCGTTGCCGTCGTTGTCGTCGGTGTAGACGACGGTGACGCGGCCCCACGGGTCGACGCCGACGGCGGGTTCGTCCTGCCTGCCGGTGGCGTTCGAGACCGTGAGCTGCCGGGCGGGACGGCCGGTCGTGGAGCCGTCGGGGTTGTAGACGCTCGTGTGGACGTCCTGCGCCTCGGCCGTGGTCACCGCGACGCCGAGCTGGTCGTCGATGCCGACCTGCGGGTCCGCGCCGGTCGTGCTCGCCACGGCGCCGCGCGAGACCCCGGCGGCGGTGAACGACTGGACGCGCACGCCCGACTGCTCCCAGGCGACCGCGAAGTCGCCGTTGAAGTTGGCCGCCACGGCGGGGCGCTGTCCCTGCCCCGTCGTGGTTTGCGCCTGCTTCACGGTGCCGGCGGGGGTGACGGTCTTGCGGGCGACGTTCGCGTCCGCCTCCCACACGATCACGGCGTTGCCCGCCGCGCCCATCGCCACCTGCGGCTTGGCGTGCGTGCCCCCGGCGTTGTTGACCAGCGCCTCGTAGGACTTCGAGCTGATCGACGCGAACATGCTGACGCGCACGGTGGGGGCGGCGGTGCCCTGCTTGTCCTCCCACGTGACCGCGAAGCCCGGGCCGTCCGGATCCGCCGCCACGCTGGGGAAGTACTGCTGGCCGTCGGAGTTGGCGTTGGCCGTGCCGGTGCCCGAGACGGTGCCGGACGCGCTGACGTTGCGGACGGCGATGTTGTAGTAGCCGTTGCCGTCCGGGTCCTCCGACCACACGACGACGGCGCTGCCGTCCTCGCGCACCGACACGTCCGGCTGCCAGTGCCGCCACGTGCCGGTGCCACCGGTGGAGATCTTCTTCTCGTAGACCGGCGCGCCCTCCTTGTAGAGGCGGAGCCAGACGTCGGAGTGCACCGGGTCCTCGGGGGCGGTGGTGTCGCGGTCGTCCTCCCACACGACGGCCGTGTAACCGTTGCGGGAGACCGAGACGGACGCGTTGTCCTGGTCGCCGGTCGAGTCGCTGTTGACCGTGGACCACGTCATGGGGGCGGGTGCCAGCAGGAGGCTCGCGATCAGGAGTGTCTTCACGGTGCCTGCAATCCGGGGTTGGCGGCCTCGACCACGTAGCTGCCGACGGTCTTGACCGGGTAGTCGCGCACGGTGACCTTGTCGACGGCGCGGAAGTCGACGTTCATCTGCGTCGAGGTGGTGCGGGTCCTGACGTAGCCGCGCAGGTTCTTGAAGTACTTGACGTGCGGGTTCAGCGTCGGGTTGAGGCTGTTGTCGGCGGCGTTGCCGTCACCGCCGGACGTGATCGACGTCGTGACGAGCTCGGTGCCGATGACGCGGTTCTGGGTGCCGTAGTTCTGCATGAGGTTGGCGGCCCAGCTGCGGTGCACGTCGCCGGTGAGCACGACCGTGCCCTTGTTGCCGTTGGTGTCCCAGGCGTTCTGGATGCGCGCGCGGTTGGCGGTGTAGCCGTCCCACGCGTCCATGCTCTTGGACCCGTCGGCGGCGGCGAGGCGTTGCGCGAAGAACACCTGCTGGCCGAGGAGGTCCCACGTGCCGAGCTTCTGGCGCAGGCCGTCGACCAGCCACGTCTCCTGCGAATTGCCGGTGAGCGTGCGGGCCGAGGCGTCGGCCTCCGGGCAGACCTTGGTGCCGTCGCCGCACGCCTGGTCGTCGCGGTACTGGCGGGTGTCGAGCAGGTGGAACGTGGCGAGGCTGCCCCAGCGGACCCTGCGGTGCAGCAGCATGTTCTCGGCCGTCGGGGCCTGGGCGCTGCGCAGCGGCATGTGCTCGTAGTAGGCCTTGTACGCGGCGGCGCGGCGGGCCTTGAAGTCACCGGCCGGGCTGCTGTCGTTGCGGACCAGGTTGGCGTAGTTGTTCTCCACCTCGTGGTCGTCCCAGACGACCATCCACGGTGCGGTGGCGTGCGCGGCCTGCAGGTCCGGGTCGGTCTTGTACTGGGCGTGCCGGACCCGGTAGTTCGCGAGCGTGCTGATCTCCGTGGCGGGGGCGAACTTGCGGACCTTCGTGGTGGTGGCGGCGCCCTCGTAGATGTAGTCGCCGAGGTGCAGGATCAGGTCGGGGTGCTCCTCGGCCATCCGGCGGTAGGCCGTGAAGTAGCCCTCCTCGTAGTGCGAGCACGAGGCGAAGAGCATGGTCAGCGCGGGCTGGGTGCCGACGGCCGGCGCGGTGAGCGCCCGGCCGACGGGGGAGATGTGGCCGTCGGCGCGGAAGCGGTACCAGTACTCGCGTCCCGGCTCCAGGCCGGTGAGGGTGACGTGCACGGAGTGGGCGCTCGCCTGGGCGGTGGTGAACGTGCCGGTGCGGGCGATCGCGGTGAAGCGCTCGTCGGTGGCGACCTGCCACTCGACTGCCGTGTTCGTGTTCGGCATGCCGCCGAGGCCGTCGGCGTTGAGGGGGTTGGGGGCGAGCCGGGTCCAGATCACGAACCCGTCCGCTGCCGGTTCGCCGGACGCGACACCCAGGGTGAAGGGGTAGCCGATCGCGTTGGCGAGACTGGGGGCGAGGACCCCGGCGCTCGCGCCCGCGAGGCCGCCCACGATGAACGTGCGTCTCCGTAACGTGGTCATGACAAGCAGGCTTACCGAACGCGGGTAAAGGCCCGCCTAATCGTGTGTGGCTTCAGAGTGGTTTCCCACCAAGCAAAAGCCGTGCGGTCGTCGGTGTGGATGTCGAACGCGTCAGCGAGGAGTTCGGCGGCGGACAGCGGCAGGCCGGTGTCGCGGACGGCGCGGTGGAGCAGGGCGATGTGGTCGCGCGACCACGTTTCCACGCAGAGACCGGGTAATCGTTCCGCCTCGCAGCAGGGGTGGGCGCACACGACGACGTCGAACCACTCGTCCTCGTGGTCGTGGAAGGTGACCGTGACGCCGAACCTGTCGGGGTGCAGGCCGGTGACCCGGCTCGTGCGGGTCTCGTAGCGCAGGCCGTGGGGGAGTGCGGCGAGCCGGCGGGCGGCGTGGCGGTCGGGGCCGGCGATCGGGATCGGCGGGTGGGTGCCGTGGTCGAGGACGACGACGTCCCACTTGCTGCGCGCGAACCTCAGCGCGGTGGCGAGCCCTGCGATCCCGGCTCCGACGACGAGCACCCTGCCGCTGAGTCCTGTGGCCATGACCAGCCCCTTCCCCTAGGATTGAGGCTAGCGAACGTTCAGAAATTTCTGAAGACAGGGTGGCTGTGACGGGCGAGACAGAGCGCAGGGAGGCTGCCGAGCGGCTGGCGCTCACGCTGGTCGGCGTCGGGATGCAGCGGATGGGCGCACGCGCGCTGGCGGCGTTCCTGTTCTCCGAGCAGGAGACGCTGACCGCGGCCGACCTGGCGTCCGAGCTCGGGGTGAGCGCGGGGTCGGTGTCCGGTGCGGTCCGGATGGTCGCGCAGATGGGGCTGATCGAGCGGGTGCACGTCGCCGGCAGCCGCCGGGAGCACTTCCGCATGCGCGACAACGCCTGGACGACGCTCTACACCCGGCAGCACTCGGTGGTCGACGAGGTGCTGCGCGCCGTGGACGAGGGGGTCGACGCGGTCGGGGCCGGTCGCGCGCGCGACCGGCTCGAGTACATGCGGGACTTCTACGCGTTCCTGCTCAACGAGGCGCCGGTGCTGGTGGAGCGCTTCGAAGCCCAGCGTGCCGAGTCTCAGCGCCGTGGAGGATCCCGGCCATGATCAGGTCGAGCAGCCTGCCCGCCTGATCCTCGTCGTCGTTCTGGGAGACGGCGACGACCAGCGTCATCACGTCGAGCGGCTCCGCGGTGGCCCCCAGTGGCGTGAGCAGCAGGGTGATGGCCTCGACCAGCTTCGCGCGGCTGTGCTCGAACGGGTTGATGCCCAGCGCGAACACCGCCTGCAGTGCGTCCTTCAGGTCGTGCTTCGCGTTGATGTAGCCGATGAAGTGGTTCATCCACTCCCGCAGCGCGTCCTCGGGGGAGTGGGTCCGCAGGAGTTCGGGCGCGGCGTCGCAGAGCTTCTCGAGTTCGGTGCGGTAGACGGCCTCGATCAGCGCTTCGCGGGTGGGGAAGTGCCGGTAGAGGGTGCCGATGCCGACGCCCGCCTCCTTCGCGATGGCGCCGAGCGTCGCGTCTTTGTGGTGGGTGAACGCGTCACGCGCCACCTCGATCAGCAGCCCCCGGTTCCGGACCGCGTCGGCACGCACGTTCATCACTCCTATGGGGTACGTCACTTGCAAAACGGAGGACCCTCCGTTTACGGTGGAACTCGAACCGGAGGAACCTCCGTTTCAGTGTACGACAGAGGTTGGGGAAATCAGATGAGTGAGCGCATCACCACCCCGTTCGGGTTCGGGAGCACCGCTCTCGAGGTCGTCGAGGGCGTCGACCTGTCCGGCCGTCGCGCCGTGGTCACCGGTGGGGCGTCGGGCATCGGCGTCGAGACCGTGCGGGCTCTCGCCGCCGCCGGGGCCGAGGTCACCATCGCCGCCCGCGACGTCGAGGCGGGCCGGAAAGTGGCCGCGGACGTCACGGCGTCCACGGGCAACGAGGCGGTGCGCGTCGCGCCGCTGGAGCTGACCTCGCAGGAGTCGGTGAAGGCCTTCGCCGCCGCCTGGGACGGCCCGGTGCACCTGCTGATCAACAACGCGGGCGTCATGGCCACGCCGCTGACGCACACGGCGGAGGGCTGGGAGCTCCAGTTCGCCACGAACCACTTCGGCCACTTCACGCTGACGCTCGGGCTCTTCGAGGCCCTGCGCGCGGAGGGCGCCCGCGTGGTGAACGTGAGCTCGGCGGGCCACCTCTCGAGCCCGGTCGTCTTCGAGGACGTCCACTACGCGCACCGCGAGTACGACCGCTGGCAGGCGTACGGCCAGTCGAAGACGGCGAACATCCTCTTCGGCGTCGAGGCGGGCAAGCGCTGGGCGTCCGAGGGCATCACCATGAACGCCCTGATGCCCGGCGGCATCCTCACCGCCCTGCAGCGCCACATCTCGCAGGAGGAACTGCAGGCGCGCATCCGCCTGCGCGGCGGAGACAACCCGCTGCAGCTCAAGACGCCTGAACAAGGCGCCGCGACCACCCTGGTCCTCGCCGTCTCGCCTCTCGTGGAAGGCCGTTCGGGCCTCTACTTCGAGGACTGCAACGAGGCCCTCCCGAACGAGCCGGGCATGACCAACGGCCTGGCCTCCTACGCCACCGATCCGGAGAACGCCGCCCAGCTGTGGAAGCTCTCCGAGGAAACCCTGAAGGTGCAAGCATGATCACCACCGGCTACGGCTTCGACACGACCGCCCTCGAAGTGGCGGCCCAGCACGACCTGACGGGCCGCCGCGCCGTCGTCACCGGCGGAGCGTCGGGCATCGGCGTGGAAACCGTCCGCGCCCTCGCCGCCGCGGGCGCCGAGGTCACGATCGCCGCCCGCGACCAGGACGCGGCCCAGCGCGTGGCCACCGCCCTGGTCAAGGCCACCGGCAACAAGACCATCTCCACGGCCCACCTGGACCTGGCCTCACCGGCCTCGGTCAAGGCGTTCGCCCGCAACTGGGACGGCCCGTTGCACCTGCTCATCAACAACGCGGGCGTCATGGCCACGCCGCTGACGCGCACGGCGGAGGGCTGGGAACTCCAGTTCGCCACCAACCACTACGGCCACTTCGCCCTCACCACGGGCCTCTTCAACTCCCTGCGAGCCGAAGGCGCCCGAGTGGTCAACGTGAGCTCCTCGGCCCACCTGATGAGCGACGTCGTCTTCGACGACATCCACTACGCGCACCGCGAGTACGACCGCTGGCAGGCGTACGGCCAGTCGAAGACGGCGAACGTCAACTTCGCTCATACTGGGAATACATATCCGCAGGTCAGCGCTGCCTAGTCGTGGCTTGCTGCCGAGCCTAAGGACCTGATCGTGCCGATTCAGGCTCAGTGGAAACGATCAGCGACCAGTTCCGCGCGCGTCCGCCAACATTCAGCCGCGTCCTAGACGATAGGGCAAAGATCACAATCTGTGACGTCAGGGTGCGCCCTGCAAGTTCCATCTTCGGTGGCTGCTGGCTCAGTCCGAGGATCTTGGCGAGCAGGAGCCTCCGCCAGTGGTAACCCCAGCGAATCGCGTGGCGTAGACCTTCCCGCAACCAGGAATGTCGTCACGCAGCTCGACAAAACCAGATGCAACCAGTTGCTGAATCATTTCCTTGACCTGACGATTTGCCTGGTGTGTACCGAAGTGGCTTGCTATAACGGCCAAACGAGGAAGATAACCCGGACTTGACGTCTTTATTCGCCCTATAATCAAGAGGCGAACCGATTCCCAGTACTCCGGCAGGTTCGGCGTCACAGGCTCCGGAGGCGGCGGAAGTACCAGCGCCGTGAATCGGAACTCTTCCTGGCTTGTGGTGTGCCACAAGCCATGCCCCGTAGGGTCGCACTGAAACACGCGTTTTACCGTGCGGTGATCCAGTCCGGTCTGGCGCGCTCTGCTCGCGTATTCCTCACGCAACAGCGTCAAGGCCTGCTTTGCAAAGTGTTCTTCGATCCAGCCGACCTTCCAGCACACCGGGCATGGCCGCCACCGCGACATCCCATCTGGGCCGTAGTCGATAGGAGCCGTAGCGCCGCGCCGGAGTCCTGCGTTGCCCCGGCGTCCTTTTCTTCGCACGTTCTACCTGATCCGTCCTGTTGTGCTTAGATCTCCGCGCGTGTGGCGCGCAAGAGCCTGATGCGTTCGTCGAGGAGCTTTTCCAATTCAGGGAGTGACCGACGTTCAAGCAACATGTCCCAGTGCGTCCGCACCTTCGGTGCTTTCCTTTGAGGCGGTGCCGCATCCACCCGCCTGCACTCAACGCCGTGCCGCCGACAGCTCAAAACAGGCGGCAACTCTTCGGCCTCGGCGGCGAACAGCACGTCGAAGACATGCCCCTGTGGGCAGCTGTAGTTGACAGCCACACGCGCGGCGAGTTCGTCCGGTTCGGCTTGAAGCCTTTGGGGTCCGAGCTGATCTGCTCGACACCCCTGGATGTACCGAAATTTCCCAAGTGCCACAGGTAATCTCCTCAGAAGTGCGACGGAGCCAGGAGCCGCAGGTGCAGGTGGACGACCGGTCTTCAACCGGCTCCGTCGCTGACTGGACGAGACAGGAGGCGCCCCTCGTCCAGTCGATCTAGTTGCCCAACGAAACGTTGTCTCGCTCTCGGTCCTCGATCAGATCAGCCACGGTACGACCGCCGCGTTCGGGGCCGTGTTGCCGTCCCCATCGGCCGATCTTCTTTGCGGTCCGGCCGTTGGTCGGAATCAACAGAAAGACCACGAATCCAACGTGTGCTTCAACGAGCACGATTAAGAGCGGCCAGCCGCAGATGCATAGATCGTTCACCGATGGCCCCACTAGATGGGTTTCGGGTTCAGGGTGTAACGAATGGCCTGGAGTACCTGGCTCGCTGGAGGAACGACGACCCGGTACATGTCCGACGGCCGAGAGATCCATCGTGAAGGCTCATCGCCGACCTTCGTCGGCGGAAGCGGGATTCGAGTAGTTCCGCTTATCAGCCCTACTCCCACCGGAAGACCGGGGAGCGAGGGCGGCATCTGAACGAGGAATACCCACCGGCCTCCCACCCCTGGTGCTGCGATGATCGGGACTCGGATCTCGCGACGGATGATCTCCGTGTTGACTTCGCCTGCAAGTCCAGCAGGCACTGTGAGACCGCCGATCTCCTTGCTGACCGGCAGGAAAACACCTTCGGTGTTGACCGCGATCGGCCAGCCAAGCAGTTCGCCGCAAAGCGATATGGTTGCGTCTAGCTCGTCACCTTCTTGGACAGATGACTTCCGCCGCGACTTCACCGCAGACATTGTCATTTGCAAACGCCTTTGGGTGTTGGGTCGGCGGCAAGGGTCGGGGGTCGGGGAAGTCACCCGGCCCTTGCCGCCAGCTTGGGGGATCAGGAATTGCCGGTAACGCCGCTCAGGTAGCCGTCGATGAAGCGGATGGCGTGTGACAAGGCGGCATCGTGGCCGTCCACCGGCAACAACTCGTGCGGAAGATCCAGGTCGTCAAGAACGCTAGCGACATGAAGATCCGCGAGGTGTCGGAACCGCGCGTTGGAGTCTCGCTCCTTGTTGTCACCCAACGGGATAGTGGGATCAAGCGTGGTTCTGAACATCAGGTCGTAGTTGCTGCTGTGATGCCGTGCGAGTGATTCGAGCATGGTCATGCGGTCAGGCTCTGGTTGCTCACTCCGGTAGGCAAGCGCGGCCCGGTAGTAGCCAATCGCGTCCGCGACCGGCCGGTCGATAAGAACAACGTCAGCCCGATTCCACGCCTCGATCTCGCTGCTGATTCCCTTGGTGATGAACCACAGAGTTGAGGCCCAGGTGTGGTTGTCGAGAAGGGGCAGCCCGAGACTCATGGCGGTCTCGCCGAGGTCGGCCACATGTGCAACGGTGATCTTGTCGCGGCGCAGTTCATGCGCGAGGCGCGCGATGAACGTCGTCTTGCCCGTCGAGTGCGTGCCAGCGACCGCGACGGTGACCGGTCGTTCAACGGAACTGTTCACCACAGCCCACCGTCAGGTTCGGCAGACGGTTCGAAGCCCTTCAGGTGCGCCACCTTGACCAACTGCTCCCAGGTCATCTCCTGATCGCCGAGAAGCGCGCACAGGAGCAGCCACGCGCACCACGTGTCGTATCCCGCTCGGTGTGGTCGCTGCTCGCTGAACTCCGTCGTGTCGATCTCGGCGTGTGCGATCAGGTCGGTGAGTTTGTAGCTCTCCAGATCTGGCCACACGTGCTTGGCGAGCTTGAGAGTGTCGAGGACCATCGGGGGCGCCCATTGCGGCAGGTGGGAGCCAATCACCTTGTACTCGACCGAGGCGCTGTGCGCGATCAAGGTGCGACCGGCCAGGAGAGTTGAGACCTCCTGCTCGATGGCGGACCACGGCGGGCAGTTCTCGACGTCCGCGTTGCTGATTCCGTGGATGCGCTGGACGATGGGAGAGATCCGGCGCGTGGGGCGCACGAGCCACGACTTGAAGTCCGACTGGTCGCCGGGGCCGTCCACCGTGAGCATTGCGAGTTCCACGATGTCGGGCGGCTGCTGCCCGTTGCCCTCGACGTCGGCGACCACCAGGGCGCGGTCGCGCAGAGCGGCGGGAAGGGTGCTGGTCACGAGACCTCCTGAGGAGCGGGCCACCCGGTCTCGGCGCGTCCGTGCCGTTGAACGAGGTGCGGCTTGTTGATGTCGTGGATCTGGTAGCCGAAGTGGTGTTGAAGTCGGTAGCGGCGCTGCTCGTCCAACCCAGCGACGACCACGGCGCGTTCGTTGATGGTCACCAGCTTGCCGCCCAGAGCCTCAGCCATCGCTGCGACTTCCGGCGTGTTGGGCGGAGTCCACGCTTTTGCGCACCGCGCCAACTGTGAAGCGGGGCAGATGTCGCACAACTCGCGGATGCCGAAGTGCCCGTTGTAGTCGGCGACGCCGTGGGCGTAGGTCACGCCGCAGGAGGTCTTGCGGAACAGTGGCGACCCACCCGCCGGCCTAGCCTTCGCCGCGGCGAGGATGCGCCGCTCCAGTTCCTCGGGGAACACCTTGCGCCGTGCGCCGTCCTCGTAGGGCTCCGGCAAACCGTTGGAGACGTAGTACTCCCGGATCTGGTCCTTGTAGAACAGACCGGTGAACACCGTTGCGTGGGCGTACCTGCTGAGTTCGAGCGCTTGACTGATGTGCTCATCGCTGTCGTTCAGGCCAGGCACGATCGGTCGCCAGTACAAGACCGTGCGGTACCTGGCGGCGTGTTCGAACGCCGTGCGCAACGACGTCGCCGCGATGTTGGAGTCAACCGGTTCAACCCGCTCGTCATTGATCCCAGAGTGCGTGATCAAGAGAGTGACCTTGATGTTCTGGAAAGAGTTCAGTACCGCGCAGTCTTCCGGCTTCACGTGCCACCTACTGATCACCAGCACGTGGTTGGTCAACCCGCGCTCGTCGAGGAGGCGCAGCATGTTGAACAGGTGCGGCTTGACCGCCTGCAACATCGGGTCGGTCGCGCGGTTGAGAAGCTGAATCGGGGTCACGCCCGGCTCGAAGTGCGGATGCGTGATCAGGCGGTCAACTGCCTCCTCCTCACGCATCAAGGCGCGAGGAACCCTCATCTCGAAGTTGTCGAACAGGTGGCGGACGCAGTACGAGCAGTCCAGAGGGCAGCCGATGATCCAGTTCACGCTGAGCCCGGACTTGCGGTACTCGATCACGTCGAGCAACTCGGGCCGGAGCGTCGATCGGACAGAGTCCGTCACGAGCGGCAGCAGGCGCGACGACGCCACCACCGCCCCGACGACGTCCGAGTCGTTCTTGCAGGAACCCGCCACCTTGACCTCCCCGTCATGCCGCCTCGTCGGCGGCCTGCTGCTATGTGACCAGCGCGGCTAAGATCACGTAAGGAGGCAAATCAAGCTGCGCGCGTATTTGCCTCCCCCCTTGATGGACTCGGAGACGCCGTGACGAACGATCGACTCGCCGCTGACAAGCAGCCAGAACCGGCAGCCGTGCGGTTGGCTAAGAAGGTCAAAGAGTTGCGGAAGCTCGCGAAGCTCAGCGACAACGAGGTCGCGATCAGGGCTGGGTACAGCAGGCAGTACATAGCCTCCGCCCAGAAGGTCGGCAAGAACCTTCCGTCGCGGGAACTCGTGAAGGCCCTCGACAATGTGCTCGACGCCGACGGCGTCCTCGTCGCGCTGCGAGCCGAAGCGAAAGACGAGCAGATGCGGCTGCGCGCCCGCTTGACGGACTCGCCGGCCTCGACAGCGCCACCGACCACACCCGAGGTGGCACCAAGCCACCAGGTTCGGGCCAGCCAAGACCAGTGGTTGGAGGTCAGGAACGCTCCAGGAGTCCGGGGCCGCGAACTGACCGAGTTGGCTGCGTGGCTCTATCCAGAGTCTTCCCGTGGACCTGGCGGACACGTTCTGACTGGACCTGGCTGGTTGCTGGACGAACCTGTCGAACTTGATGACGTCCGGTTGCTATGGAGCGAATCGCAGCACCCCGTTCCGTCGCTAGCGCCGGTTGACCATGTCCTTCCGCTCACTGACCGTGGACATCGGTATACGAACTACAGCCGTGCGGTGCGCGACCTCGTCCGCCCGCGTCTGCTGGAAAATCGTCTGAGCTACAGGTTGCTCGGCCTCGACAGCCGTCGAGGCCTGGAACTCACGTTCGGTACGACGTCCTTCTTTGAGACGTTCGACGTGAAGCAATCAGTAGCCCACGAGTTCAAGTCAGCGTGGCTTGCGGCAGAGCGTTCGGTGCCGGACTGGGACGCTTTGCCGTTGCGCAGGTCCATCGGTGATCCGTTCGATCCCGATCGTCTGCTGATGTCTCCTGGGATCAACACGCTGACGATCCGTCGAGGCCACGATGGTGATCACCGGTTCGTGCTGCACGAGCGCGACGGCGGCAAAGTCGCTGACGGGGGCGGACTCTGCCATGTCATGCCAGCGGGTGAGTTTCAACCGTCCTCCGTCGACCCGACGGACGTCTACAACGACTTTTCCCTGTGGCGCAACATCATGCGCGAGTTCTCAGAGGAGTTCCTCGGGAATCCTGAGCACGACGGCAACAGCCCTCAACCGATCGACTACGCCACTGAGGAGCCGTTCAGGTCGTTTGAGCGATTCCGCGACGGCGGGGGATTCCGGTTGTGGCATTACGGACTCGTCATTGAGCCCTTGGAGTTGGGCGCGATGCAGCTCACGGTGGCGGTGCTCGATGACCTCGTGTTCGATGAGCTGTTTGCGAACCTCGTGCGCACCAACGATGAGGGAAAGATCGTTGGTGGCAACGGTCGAACGGACATGCCGTTCTCGGGCGAGGCGATAGAGCGATTGAATCCGCGGCTATCAGCGAGTGCGTTGACGCTACTGCGCATCGCATGGCGTGATAGGACGTTGCTTCTGTGACCTCCTGCTAGCCATCGTGGCGGTCCGCCTCGCGGCCGGACGAAGAGGCCGGCGCGAGGCGCGGACCGAATCGCTGTTCAACAAACGCGGCGCTCTACGTCTGGCGAGTCGGTGCGCTGGCGAACGACTCGTTCGGGGCCATGGGTCAAGTGCCAGTTGTGGTGAACCGCCTTGCGGATGAGGTCCGCTAGATCGGCGTCGCTGCCGGGACTGTGCGAGGCGGACTTCAGCAGGACCGCCGTACAGATCGGACAGTGTTCATCGCGATGGACCGCGAGTTCGTTGATCATCGCCGCTGCCTGGTGGCCGAAGGGCAGTCCGTGGCGGAAGTGGACGGTGTAGGAACCGTCCGGGTTCGTGTGTAGCTCGAAGTCGACCGTCAGTCCCTCGATCGCCTGCACCAGTGGGTATCTGACTTCCTCCACGGCTGCCTCTCCGCGCGCCCCCCAGATGACGCGTTGCGGTGCGCCGGGCGTGCCCCCATGCCACGCGGCGGACCCTCCCCAGGGCGACGCGCGGCGATCCGTTCGTCTGATCTTTCCACCTTCAACTACTACCCCAGGTACGTCCAGCGAGTTGGGGAAGTTGCCGCACGAGATTTCCCGCACACGGCGAATCGCGGCGGAGATGCTCAGGTAGGACCGCTAATCAGTCGGTGACCGATTGGTTGTCAATGACAAGGTTCCCGGTACGGCGTGCCAGTTCAAGCAGTGCGCCTACCTGCTCTAGCGCAGTGTCCTGATAGGACTCAGGAAGCTGCGCGAGCATCGCGAGGCACCGCCGTTGTCTGTCGGTGAGCGCGTCGCCGATGGCGTCAGCAGAGAACGCGCGGGAGACCGGGTGGATGTCGAGCTTGAGCGCCTGCGCGAAGCGTTGCAGGGTCTGAAGGGTCGGCCACTTGCCCCGGTTGGCCTTCTTGAGCGGGGTGGAGAGTGAGCCCTCAGGCATCCCGTTCTGGGCCTCTAGCTTGCGGATGCTCAGGTCCGGCGTGCCCATCGCTTTGAGCGCATCGGCTATCAGTGCGTCGACGGCCGATCCCGGTGTGGGTTCGCCCGCCTCGGGGGGCACGCCGTCCTCTTGGCGCGTGGTCGCGCCTCTTGCCGGGGGCTGCTGACCGGTCTCGTCGGCGGCGATCATGTGGTGCCCTCCCTGATCGCCGCCGTTTGCACCCGTCAGCGATCGAACGTCCTCGGGCCATTCTGGCCGCGTTCCCCTTGCGGCGCTGATCATGGCGCATCGTTCGGCTTCTTACTACCGACCGGAGTCGGTTGACTCAGTGACCTTCGTCGTGTGGCCTCCTGCGCCACAAATGCGCGCATTTGTGTAAGAAACTTGACACAGCCGCAATGGGTGATCAAGGTGGGTGACAGAACGTCACGAAGCTAGTCGCCCGTCCGGGTGACATGAGCGTCTGTTCACTGGGGGGTGACATGCGCAGTCTTTGCGCTGCTCGAAGACGGGTCCCACCACACGCGCTGGCGCTTCTGGCCTGCTGGTTGGCCGGGAGAGGCCGCGCCGGACACCGAGGCGTGGTGTCCGGCGGCGCGCTCGCCGAGTCCCTCGTTCCCGAGTAGTTCCCCGGCCGTCCGGGAGGCGGCCGTCACATGTCAAAGTCACACACCGCAACGCCCGTTCCGTCTGAATTGGACGGTTCCACTGCCGCACTGGACGAGCTGGCGGCCGAGCTGGTGTTGCTGCGCCAGGTGGACGAACAGCTGTCGAAGCTCAAGAGCCTGCGCACGAAGCTGCAAGGCAAGGTCAAGGCCGCGTTGGGTAAGACGGAGGTCGGCACGGTGGCCGGTGTCCCGGTCGTGTCCTACAAGCACGTCACGTCGATCGCGCTGGACCAGTCGATCCTGAAGAAGAACTTCCCCGACGTGGCGGAACAGTGCCTCGACATCACCGAGACGCGGCGGTTCGTGCTGCTGAAGGCGTCATGAGCCGCCGCGCGACGTTCGCCCGCAGGTCCCGGCCGTGCCGGGTCTGCGGGTACTCGCTGGCCGAGGGGTCCGGCCGGACCGCGCACCCGCTGTGCGCGGAGCTGGACGAGATCGAGTGGACGCGGCACGACCTCGGCGAAGCGGTGCAGGTCGTCGCCCGTCAGGCGATCGCCCAGAGCCCCGCTCCGGCCGACGCGGTCGCGGCGGTGTGCTCGCTGCTGGTGATCGACCCGAGCAACCGCAAGCACGTTGAGGCGGTCGTCTCGGCCGTCCTGCATGACGCGGGGACCGATCCGCTGTGGCGCACGACCGCGAACGGGTGGCGTCCGCTGCTGCCCGACTGGGTTCGTCCAGGCGTGGTCGGTGCGACCGTGCAACGCCTCATCGCCGTGAAGCTGTTGCGGCACACCGGCGTGTACGTGCGGTGCACGGACGTTGAGGCTCGCAACGGCGGCAAGCCTCAGCCGGTCTACGAGGTCGACCCGGCCGCGTTGGAACGCATCACCGACGCGGCGGAGGAGAGCGCCACTGCCGGCGTTGGTGAGGTCCGCGGCGAGGTCCGCCACGGTGCGGAGCGTCGCGCCGCGTCGTGACGCCGCAGCTGCACGCCGACGCGGAGAACGCCCGCCGCTGTCTGAACGGTGACCTGCTCGCCGACGAGCTGAGCACGCGTGCCCGCGAACTTGCGGTCACCTGGCTGCACCGTCGCAGCCTGTCCGATGCCGAGATCGCGATCCGACTCGGCCTGTCCACCTACACGGCCGCGCGTATCCGCGCGCGTCTGTGCCTGCCCGTGAACCCCCTACAGGAGGTTGTTTCCCGTGGCGCGTGACCACGCCGTTCACTACTGCTCGATGTGGGAGGACGACACCGATTTCCTTGCCCTGTCCGACTCCGCGAAGCTGCTCTACTTCTTCCTGACGATGCAACGGGAGCTGACCTACGCGGGTCTGCTGCCCCTGCGCCTGCGGCGCTGGACGTCGAAGATGAACGCCGGTTCCGTGGAGGCCGTCACGGCGGCGCTGGCCGAGCTGGACGCGCGCCGGTTCGTCGTGGTCGACCACGACGCCGAAGAGGTCCTTGTCCGGTCGCTGATCCGCCGTGACGGCATCTACAAGCAGCCGCAGATCCTCGCGGCTGCCCTGCGGGCCGCGTTCGCCGCGTCGTCTGCGGTCGTGCGCGGCGCGCTCGCGGCCGAGCTGCGTCGCCTGCCGGTCGAGGTGACCGGCCCGGCCCCGGCGATGGCGGCCGAGGCGCTGCTGTCCGGCGCGCGGGAGCTTCCTCCGGTCGTCAAGGCCGCGATGGAGCAGCACCGCCGCGAGAAGTCCACGAAGACCCCGGCCGCCACGAAGGCCGGTTCGACGGCTCCGGTGGCGCGGCGGGCCACGAGGCCGGCGCGCCCTGCCGCCGCGCCCGCCGCCGAGGCGGTCAAGCAGTCCGAGGCCCGGCCCGCCGTCCCCGAGCTCGACCCGCGCGAGCTCGTCGGGGCCGTCACGGCGAACCCTGCCGGGAACCCCTCCGGCGACCCTTCCGCGCAGGCTCAGGGGGAAGGGGGTAGGGGGAAGGGTTGCGTTGTTCCCGTCCTGTTGAGTGCTTCCTCAGTTCAGGGCGGCGTCGCGCGCACACGCGAGAGCGCGCCTACGCGCGAGGACGCCGCCCAGCTCGTCGCCGAGGTCCTGCCCGGACAACCCGCGAAGGTCGCCACACGGCTTGTGACCGAGGTCGCCGCGTTGCTGGCCGAGGGCATCGAGGCCCAGGACGTCGAGGCGGGCTTGCGCCTGTGGGCTGGGAAGAGCCTCGGCGTCGGGCTGCTGGCCGAGCTGGTCGGCGAAGCGATGCGCGCACCCCAGATCGACGCCGCCGCGAACTCGAGGCCGCCACGTGGTCCGGACGAGCGCGTCGCCAATGCGTTCGCGCTGGCTGCCCAGTACGCGACCGAGGACGGCGACGACACCGAGCTGGGCCGCCTGCTGCGCGCTGCAGCTGGCACCGGAGCGTCCGGGATGGGCGCGCTTCTGTCCGGGGCGGCGGCATGACCGAGGTCGTTCCCGTCACCAACGTGCGCATGAGCCGCGCGGAGGTCACGACCCTGCTCGGGATGATCCTCTCAGCCGGGCACCGCATCAGCGTCGGTCGTGAAGCCGTCGCGGCCTGGGGCGCGGCGCTCACCGGCTACTCGCTCGGCGAGTGCCTCGCCGCGCTGGTGATCCACACCCAGCACAGCAACCACCCGCCGCTCGCCCATGACCTCATCGTCCACATCCGCGCCGCACGACGGAAAACGCTCGATGCGCAGGTGCTCGCCGCGTCCGCGGCGAAGGTCGACCCGGCCGAGGCCGCGAACGCCGCAGAAGCCCACATGTCGAAGATCCGCGCCGCGATGGGCTGGAAGCGCCCGGACGCGCACATCTCCGCCCTGTCCGTCGCGTGCCCGGTTCCGGAGTGCCTCGCGGCGGCCGGGACGCCCTGCCGACGCACCGGAGCACGGCGCAAGGGCCGCCCGGACACCGTCGACCTGCACAAGGGCGTACACGCCTCGCGCACCGAACGAGCCGAGCAGTGCCAGGCCGAGCGGCGAGCAGACACGCTGCCACACAAGGAGATCCCCGCATGAGCACGACCATCACCAACACCGACACCCTGTGCGTGCTCGGGTGCCGGGCACCTGGGGGCGACCCGTGGCCCGCCCAGTCGGGCTACCTCACGTGCGACCCGTGCGCCGCCGAGCTGCGTTCCACGCTGCTGGAAATCGTGGAGCTGTACGCCCTGCTGGACGACGCGCTGCTGCCTGGTGTCTCCGATGGCGGCACACGGGGCAGCCCTGGGTACGGGTCTCGTTCTCCGGCGCGGGACAGCGTGCTTGCGATGACCGATCCGCGCAGCCACGCCGAGGACGAGGGCGATCCGCTGCCCGTGCTCGACGTTCTCGGCTCGTGGGCCGACAACGTCCGCGAGGACGTCGGCCTGGTCCCGCGCGAGATCCCCGAGGGCGTGCGCCGCGAGGGCGGGTTGCTGGCCGGGTGGCTCGACTACACCGCGAACCAGGTGTGGGCGGTCGGCATCCTGGACAAGCTCACCGAGGCGCGTAAGGCCATCTCGGTCACGCTCGGCATCGCCGAGCGGACCGTGTCCGGTGAGGCGCACTTTCTGTTGCAGTGGCAGGACTGGATCACGCGGCAGTACTGGGTGGCGGACCTCAACCAAGAGGCCGGCGAGCTGCGCCACCAGTTGCGCGGCGTGCTCGGCCTGCACGAACGATCCGTCCCCGTCGGGGCCTGCCCGATCAAGATCCGGGACAACGGCGTTGTCCGCCCGTGCGGCGCGAGCCTACGTGCCCGTCTGGGCGGTGAGTCGATCACTTGCCGCTCGTGCGGGACCAGCTGGCCCCGCGCGTTCTGGGACATGCTCGGCGACGCTCTCGGAACGCCGCTGTCGGACTTCGCATCGTTGTCGGCGTGGCTGACCGTCCCGAATGGAACGTTGCGGCGCTGGCGGCATGAGGACCAGTGGATCAACCACGGTTCGAAGTCCCGGCCGCTGTTCGCACGGCCCGATGTGCTCGCCTCGTGGCAGCGCAGGCGCGGACCGGCGCGAGCAGCGTAGATGGTGGGCGGCGGGGCCGAAGACCTTCCGAGCAAGCTCAGAAGGCTGGAACCTTCGAGCCCCGCCAGTTGCTCCACCGCGAAGGTAAGGAGCAGCCACGAGTGTAGCGGGACATCCGGTGTTGACCACTGCGCACTGTTCGCGGTAGAGTTTTTCTCGTTGGGAACGGACCTGGAACCCCGGTCCTGACATCCACCGCGAAGTACGAGCTAAGGAGCTGTCAGGGTGAGCAACCCGACTGGTAGCAACGTGTCCGAAATCAGGGTTCGGACCTCTGGGGAAGTGCTGTGCCGGGTCGACCTGTACAACGTCGGCAACCCGAACATGGGCGTGAGCGTGCGCCTGGGGGACGTCACTGTTCGAGTGCACGAGCTTGAGGCACTGAACGAGCTTCACTACGTCTGGGCGGTCGCAGAGGACGAGATGTCCGGCCTGCCGGGCTACTACGAGGACGTGCACGCAGGCGGGAACCCCGGCCTGCACCGCGCACACGTTCTCGTGGATCTTCCGGGCGTGCCTACTCGGACCTGCACGCGGATTCCCAAGACCTCTCACTCTCCGGCGCACCTGCGGATTCAGTTCGGCCCGATCGCCTGGGAAGTCACCGACTACATGGCCTGGCGCGACTGCGTGACCGCCTTGACGAACGCGATCAACGCATACGACGCCGTGGACCCGCGTTAGCCGAGTGACGCGAGGGTGTGCCCACCTAAAGGGCACACCCCTTATCCCCCAGCACACTTCGCGCCGCCCGACGCCCTCAGCGTCTGGCGCGTGCACTGCGATCGGAGAATCCGTTGAAGGAAACGTGGCACTCCTGGTATGTCGAGACGCGAGAGGGCATCGCCGATGAGGGCCGCGCCCGCATCGAGTCGGATGGATGGCGCTACGCGCAACGCGTCGCCACGGTCGTGCTGACCGAGAACCCTCACGCCGAGGTTCATCTCTACGTCGGAACTGACGTGATCACGGTCAAGCCGGGGCGCCTCTGGGAGACCACCGCCGCGAACCGTGTCGAGGTACTCGCGGTCCTGCGCTCGACCTGCGCCGCACGCATCGCCGCTTGCTACTAACGAGATCCGCTGTCGCCGGACGGACCTGGAACCCCGTCCGGCGACGGTCTCACCGCGACCAGTAAGGAAACGAACTCGAATGACCGACCTGACCGACGTGGAAGATCAAGCCCCGCAAGGATGTCTTGCCTATGGCATCTACTTCTACCGCGAACCCTCCGAGTACACCGCGATCGGCGGGGAGTACTCCGACTATGTGCGCGAGGTGGTGCCGAGTGACAGGGACGGGCTGGAGGTCGTCTGGGTGCTCTCGGAAGAGCAGTGCGCACAGGAGGTCTGTCCCTACTGCAAAGACTGGCCCGTCTCCGACGCTCTGACCGAGCACGTGCCGGACGGGATTGACGACCTTGAGCGCGAGGTGCGGCACGCCTGCCCTGGGCCGCTGGAGCACGCCAAGCACGCTCTGTCGCGCATTCAAGTCAAGTTTCGTTGGTATGAAATGGAAATCGGCATGTTCTTCGTGCCCTTCGATCTGTCGTCCCAGGACCTGAAAGCGGAAGTCCTGCGCCAGATCCGGGCCGGAGCTACCTACGCCGTCGCATCCTGACGGCAACCAGAGATCTGCGCGTGCGGGGCCGGGCGATTCGTCCGGCCCCGTTTGCGTGGTGACCCGCCTCACCTCGTGGTTGCGACTGCGCAGTGTTCGCGGTATAGTTGTTCTTGTCGGGAGGGGAACTGGAACCCCTCTCCCGCAACAAGAATCCACCGCGAAGAACAGGAACTGATCATGGCCACGAAGACCAGCAACGCCCGCGACGACAAGGCCAAGATGATCGCGAAGGTTCAGGCGCTGCTGAACCAGGCTAAGGACTCCGGCGTCACCAAGGAGGAGGCGCAGGCGTTCGCCGCGAAGGCCGCAGAGCTGATGACGCGCCACGCGCTTGACGCGGCGATCTTCAAGGCCGAGAACGACAAGCGGCCCGACGTGATCAAGCTGCTCCGCTTCGAGATCTCCGGCCAGGGCTACCACGGCAAGGGCCGCGCCGAATGCGCCGCCGCAGTCGCAGAGGCCTACGGATGCAGCGTCGCGTTCGAGGGCAACATCATGAACAGCAAGACGCGTTGGGTCCTCATCGTCGGCACCGCATCCGCCCTGTCTGCACTGGAGGTGCTCTTGCCGTCGATCCTCGACCAGGCCGAGTTGCGGGGCCGCGTGGAGGCAACGGCCTACCGTCAGGAGGTCAAGGCGGACTACGAGACCGAGCAGGAACTCAACCGGGCTCGCCGCGTGTACTTCCGGAGCTACCTCGCCGCGTTCGGCGCGGGGGTCGCCTACAAGATCACGGAGTTCCGGACCGACCTGGCCGAGGAAGTCGCCGAGACCTCCGGCGCGCTGGTTCTGGCCAGTGAAGCCGAGCGCGTCGCGGCGAAGTTCGAGAAGTTGTACGGATCGAACCTCAAGACGGTGGCGCCGGACAAGGTCAGCCTTGACGGCCGGGCTGACGGCTTCCGCGCCGGTCGCACCGCCGACACGGGACAGAGCAAGCTGAAGAGCGGCAAGACCGCCACGAAGTAGTAACCCGGCACAGCCCCGGCCCCTCCAAGGGGCCGGGGCCTTGGCACACTGAAGACCCGATCAGCGGAAGGGAGCAAGGGTGATCCACGTCGGACGTGACGCCGTCGATACGGCGGGCATCGCGAAACTGCACGGGCTCAGTCCCGACAAGGCGCGGCGCGTCCGGCCCTGGGCACAGACCGGTCACCCCGACAAGATCACCAGCGGCGGGCGGGGCAAGGGACAGCCGGACCTCTGGGACTTCGCACAGGCCCAGGCCTACGCCGACCGGCGGCCGATCCCCGACCTTCCTCCCAGTGTCCCGCTCGGTTCGCCAGGTAATCCGGGCGACCTGTTCGACCGTAACGAGTGCGCCGCGTTCGCCGGGATCGAGACGAAGACCTGGACCGACTACAAGGTTGCGGGAAGCGTGGAGATCTGTGGTCGGCTGTTCTGGCCCCGCCGCGTTGTCGAGTACTTCAAGGCCGAGCGCGAGGAACGCGCGCAGGCTCATCGTCCAGGCGGACGTCCACCTGGACGCACCGAGTCCAAGCCGCGCGCCGAGGTCGCTCGACAGATTCGCGAACTGGTCGATGCTGGCGAGACGAACGTAGCCAAGATCGCCGAACGCGTCGGAGTCGTGTACTCGACCGCCGCAAGGCACGTGAAGGCGATCAGGCAAGCGCAGGATTAATTGCGTTGCGCCCTGACCTGCGGCGAACGTAGCGTTGATCATGTTGGTGAGGTCTGCCCCCACCGGACTCCCAACGCCCCCCAGCGGTTGAGCGCCCCAGCACTACGGTTCCCCCCGGTGCTGGGGCGCTCCCGCGTCTGCACCCTTCCCCCTGCTCCGGCCCGCGTGTCCTCACGCGCCTACAAGGCGTTGAGGGGGCACCACGCGTGCCCTGGACCGGTAGTACTCGCTCCGCCCGTCTGCCTGCCGACTGGCCCCGAATCCGGGCGCGCATTCTGCGCCGAGACCCGCTATGCCGCGTGTGCGGACTCCGGCTGTCCGCCGAGGTCGATCACATCGAACCGGGCGACGACCACGCGGACAGCAACCTGCAAGGGATCTGCGTCCCCTGTCACCGCACGAAGAGCGCGAGTGAGGGAGGGCGGGCCGCCGCCGCCCGTCGTGCTTCCGCGTCCCGTCTGCCTGCGCCGCATCCCGGCCTGATCGAAAGGTGACAGCCCGTGCGAATCCGCCTGCTCGCCGCGCTGGGTGGCCGTGCCATCGGTGCCGTGTTCGAGCACGACCAGCAGGGCGCGGAGGCTCTGATCAACGCTGGGTTCGCCGAACCGGCCGACCCTGCCGACCAGGGCAAGACCGCACCGACAGTCCCACAGAAGGGCGCTCAGCCTGCGGAAAAGCCCTCGCGGCGTGCCCGGCCTGCGCCACGCGGCTAGGGGTGGGGGGTGACCCCCGCCGCTTCCGCGGCGGCACCGGTACGTCATAGCACCTCGCGATCTGTACGAAACTCGGGCGATTTCGCCGCGCGGCGCAGCAGCTCCGCGGCGTTACCCAGCGCCACCGCGCCGGCACTTCCTCGCGCCGCGCCACCTCCCCGTCACGCCGGCCTTTCCACGGTGCGGCGTGGCGCTCCGCCACGACCGCCTACAGGAGGCCGCCGTTGAAGCCTGCCCACGACCCGGCCGACGCCGCCGAGGTCGAGCTGATCGACTTCAACCCCGTCACCGAGATCCCGCGTCTCGACCTGCTGTCCCCGCCGCGCAGGCGCAAGCGAGTCGACCCGGCCGGAGGAGGTGATCAGCACGACTGACCTCCTGGTGGCCCCGTGCACGCGTGCCGCCGCGAAGTACGCGGCGCAGCGCTGGCACTACTCGGGCACCCTGCCCAACGGCAAGATCGCCTGTTTCGGTGTCTGGGAGAACGGCGTCTTCGTGGGCGCGATCGTCTTCGGCCGGGGCGCGAACAACCACATGTCGAGCCCGTTCGCGCTCGGGCAAACCGAGTGCGTCGAGCTGGTGCGGATCGCGCTCACCGAGCACGCCGCCCCGGTCACGCAGATGATCGCCGCGAGCCTGCGCCAACTCCGCGCCGCGTGCCCCGGCCTACGCCTGATCGTGTCCTACGCCGACACCGCGCAAGGTCACCACGGCGGCGTCTACCAGGCCGCGAACTGGCTCTACACCGGCGCGCGTGGCAGCTCGGACGCCTACTACCTCGTGCAGGGCGTGAAGACCCACGGGCGCACGCTGTCCAACTTCGCCCGCTCCCGCAAGCGTGCGGACGAGACGAGCCTGGACTACGTGCGCCGCACACTCGACCCGGACGCGTACCGGATGCGCAACCTTCCGGTGAAACACCGGTACATCCTGCCGCTGAACAAGACCACGCGGCGGGCGCTGCGCCGGATGCACCAGCCCTACCCGAAGCGCATCGCCTGAGCGTGCGCGTGACGCGCTCGGGAGGTGGCCGTGGCGATCACCGGCCGCCCGCCGAGCGAGAACCCGCGCAACCGCAACGCCAAGGCCTACGACTGGACCACCGTTGAGAACACGCCCTTCACAGGGCGGTCACCTGATCTGCCGTCGCGCGGCCGTCAGCGCTGGCACGTCGAGACACGGGCGTGGTGGGATGCGGTGCGCCGGATGCCGCACTGCCGGTTGTGGACAGAGACAGACTGGCGGTTCGCCGTGGAGACCGCCCGCCTTGTGGAGGAGTTCTGGCGCGGCGAGCTGAACCGTGCGGCCGAGCTTCGGTTGCGCTCGGCCAAGCTCGGCCTGACGCACGAGGACCGCCTCAAGCTCCGCATCCGCTACGTCGAGCCGCAGGACGACTCCGCCACTTCCGCGGCCGATCCGGCCGGCGTGGCTCGTCTGGACGACCGCCGCAAGAGGCTGTCCGGTGCCCCGTGAGCTTGTCCGCGCCCCCGACCACGACCGGACACGCTCGCTCGGGTGGCTGGCCTCCGCGTGGATCGAACACTGGGCGGTACACGGTCCTGGTGACGTCCAGGGTGACCCGGTCGAGCTGGACGACGAGTTCGCGGGGTTCATCACCGACGCCTACGCGCTGAACCGGCAGGGACGCCGCCTCTACTCCCGTGCCGCCCTGGTGCGCGCGAAGGGCCGCGCGAAAAGCGAGCTGGCCGGTTTCGTCGGCTTGTTCGAGGCGCGCGGCCCCGCCCGGTTCGCAGGGTGGGCGCAAGGCGGGGAGACGTTCGTCTGGCGTGACTTCGTCTACACCTACGCTCCGGGCGAACCGATGGGACGCCCGATCACCTACCCCTACATTCGTTGCCTGGCAACGGAAGAGTCGCAGACGGGCAACACGTTCGACGTCATCCACTTCAACCTGGCGGAGGGGCCGCTCGGTGAGGATCTTCCGCGCGGCGCGGCCGGGCTGACCCGGATCTTGCTGCCCGAGGGCGGCGAGATCATCCCCTCGACGGCGAGCAGCTCGGCCAAGGACGGCGGCAAGGAATCCCTTGCCATCTATGACGAGCCGCACCTCTACATCACGCCAGAGCTGCGCAGGATGTTCAAGACCGTGGACCGCAACCTTCGCAAGCGCAAGGCGGCGGAGCCGTGGGGGCTGCTCACGTCCACGATGTACCAGGGCGGCCAGGACTCCACGCTGGAGACGGTCCACAAGCAGGCCAACGCGATTCGCGAAGGACGCACGCGCGCGTCCCGGCTGCTGTGGGACCACCGGCACGCCCCGGCCGAGGTCGACCTCACCGACCTGGACGCGATGGTCGCCGCCCTGACCGAGGTCTACGGCCCGGCCGCCGCCTGGATGGATCTGCCCGGCATCGTCGAGAACGAGTTCTGGGACCTGGCGAAGGACACCGAAGAGTCCAAACGGTACTTCTTCAACCTGGCCGGGACCGCCGCTACCGCCTGGGCGACCGTGCCCGAGTGGGACGGCTGCCACGACGAGAACGTCCCGCCCCTCGACGACGGCGACGCCATCGTGATGATGTTCGACGGCTCCAAGAGCGACGACGCCACAGGCCTTGTCGCCGTGCGCATGTCGGACGGACACGCCGGTGTCCTGCACGTCCAGGAACGCCCCGAGGACCTTCCGGCCGAACAGGGCTGGGAAGTCGACCGCGACGCGGCAGACCTCGCGGTGCGCTCGGCGTTCGAGCGCTTCGAGGTCGTCGGCTTCTTCGCCGACGTCCGCGAGTTCGAGTCCTACGTGGACGGCTGGGCGCTGGAGTTCGGAGACGATCTCCTGGTCGAGGCCAGCACCGGACGCAACCGGCACGCCGTCGCCTACGACATGCGCGGCCGAATCCAGGACACCACACAAGCCACCGGCCGCGCGTTGATCGACATACGCGACCGCACCCTGACCCATGACGGAGATCTGAGGCTGCGGCGGCACGTTCTCAACGCGCGCCGGTCACCAAACCGATACGGCGTAGGCATTTCGAAGGAGTCGCGGGAGTCCCCGCACAAGATCGACCTTGCCGTCTGCCTGATCATCGCCCGGCACATCCGCCGCCTGGTGCTCGCGTCCCCGGCCTGGGCGAAGCGACAGCGCAAGCGCGGCGGCAAACTCCGCGTCTTCACCTGACGCCCCAACAACAACCGTGAGGGGGTGGACGGTGGCGCTGTCGCGCACCGAGGCCGCGGATGTGGCGCAACGCCTGATCGGCCGCTGGCCTGACCAGGCCCGCAACGACAAGATCAACCGGTACGTCAAGGGAGACCACGATCTCCCCTTCGCGCCACGCAAGGCCAAAGCCCACTACCTGTGGATGCTGCGCAAGTCCCGGACCAACTGGTGCTCGCTGCTGTTGCAGCTCATGGCACAGAACCTGTTCGTGGACGGATACCGCGCCACGGACGCCACTGCCGGCGATTCGGCCGGGTGGCGCCACTGGACGAGCAACCGCATGGCGCGCCGCCAGGCCGGTGTCCACCGCGCCACGCTGAAGTACGGCCGGGCGTTCGCCACGGTCCTTCCCGGTGATCCGTCGCCGGTGATCCGGGGCCACTCGCCTCGGGACATGAGCGCCTACTACGACGACGACGCCGACGAGTGGCCCGTCTACGCGGTGCAGAAAGCCCGCTCGTTCACCCCGGCCGGGGTACGGACGCTGTACCGGCTGTACGACGACCAGGCCGTCTACTTCCTCGCACCAGACGAGGACGGGGCTCTGTCCTATGTCGAGCACCGCACGCACGGCGCGGGAGTCTGCCCGGTCGTGCGGTTCCTCGACGAGGACGACCTAGACGGCGAAGTGCCCGGAGTCGTGGCCCCGATCCTCGACGTCCAGGACCGCGTGAACTTCCAGACGTTCCTGCTGATGATGGCGAGCCAGAACGGCGCGCATCGTCAGCGCTGGGCGGCGGGCCTGGAACTGGAAGAGGGCGAAGAGCCACCGATCGGGCCGGACCGGCTGTTGCACTCCGACAGCCCGGAAACCCGGTTCGGAAGCTTCGACGCCACCCCGCTCAACGGGTACGTGGAGGTCCTCGAACAGGTGTTGCGGCACCTGGCCGCGATCACCCAGACCCCGCCTCACACCCTGCTCGCGAACCTGACCAACCTCGCGGCCGACGCGCTCGACGCCGCCGAGGACGGACTACAGCGCCGAGTAGGCGAACGCCGCACGTCCTACGGGGAGTCCTGGGAACAGGTCCTTCGGCTGTGCTGCCTGCTCGACGGCGACCTAGCCGGATGGAACGACACCAGCGCCCAAGTCCGCTGGCGCAACACACAGTCCCGCTCGCTCGCGTCCGTGGTCGACGCCTGGGGCAAGGCGGTCACCATGCTGGGCGTCCCGGCCCGCGCGACGTGGGACCGCCTGCCCGGCGTCACCGACACCGACGTTGCGCGCTGGTCGTCCATGCCTGCGGCTGTCGACGGTCACGCCCTGCTGGCCGACGTGCTCGGCCGTCAAGACGCGTTCGGTTCCTGAGCCTGCTCGGAGGTGACGCGTTGGCGCTCACCGCCGAGGGGACCCGGCTCACCGCCGAGCACCGCCGCGCCCAGGCCCGCGTCAGCGTCGCCCTGGTACGCGACGTGCTCGGCCTGTGGCGGTTGCTCGACCCGTACCGGCTCGACGCCACCCGGCCGACCTGGGCGCAACGGGTCCTGGACCTCATCGGCCGTCACCGCTCGAAGTCCGAGCGCCTCGCGCTGGACTACTTCACTGAGTTCCGCCGCGCCGAGCTCGGTCCCGATCTCGGCGGCCAACGCGTGCCGCCCGTGACGGAAATACTCGAGAACCCGTGGCGCGACGCCGCCGAGGTTTCGTTGCTCGTGACCGGCCCGAGCACGGTCAAACGCTTGAGCGCTGCTGGGCTCGACCCGAGCGACGCCGCCGAACGCGCAGGTCCGGGCGTTGCCGCTGCGGCGCTGCGACACGCTGCAGGCGGCGGCCGTGGCGCACTGGACCAGGCGATCAACGCCGACCGGCTCGCGCTGGGCTACCAGCGCGTCACGGGACCGAAGCCGTGCGCGTTCTGCGCGATGTTGGCGTCTCGCGGACCCATCTACAGCAGCAGCACATCCGGCTCCACGACGATGCGCGGCGGCAAGCCCGACGACTACCACGACGGATGCGGCTGCACAGCGGAGCCCGTCTACGACGTCGCCACCGACCTCCCCGCCTCTTCGCAGCGCTTCGCGGACCTGTGGGAGTCGGTGGTCGTAGAGAACGGCCTGTCCGGCAAAGAGGCCCGCAACGCCTTCCGTCGTGCGCACGAAGCGCAGTTGCGCGCCACCTGACCCGGCTCCGCGGCCTGCCGTCGCGCCGCGCGGCCGAGCTGCTCGCCGGCCTATCGATCCGCCGCGCACCCGGTTCCGCGGCTTCCCCTCGCACGCCACCAATTCCCGGTGGCGTTCCCACCTGCCACTCCGTGACCTGAGGAGGTCCGTCGTGACCGCACCCGACCCCGCCGCGCCCGGCACCGCCGAGCAGCCCCCGGCCGTCGAGCAGCAGCCCGCACCGCCCGCCGCCCCGGCCCAGCCGCCCGCCGAGGACCCCGGCGCGGCGCTGCGCGCCCAGCTCGCCGACGCGCAGGCGCTCGCCGCCCGCGTGCCCGAGCTGGAACAGCGCGCCGCGTCCGCCGAGGACCTGCTGACCCGCCTGCGGGTGACCCGCGCGGCCGGGCTGGACGACACGTTCGCCGAGCGCCTGCGCGGCGGCGACGAGTCCGAGCTGACCGCCGACGCGACCGCGCTCGCCGAGCTGCTCGCGGCGACCCGCGTCGGCCCCGCCACTCAGGCCGCCACCCCGCCCGGCTCCGCGCCGGCCTCTGCGCCCGCCGCGCCACTGCCGCCCGGTCGCCGACCGGTCGAGGCGCTGCGTCCCGCGTCGGCTGCCCCGCCCGCTGAGAGCACCGACGACGACCCGGCCGCGATCGCGCGGTTGGTGTTCGGCAAGCCCACCACGCCCTAAGAGCGTTGCTGTCCTAAGGAGACACGCCCATTCCGAACCAGTTCCTTACCCCGAAGCAGATCGCCTCCGCCGCCATCGCGGCACTGGAGAACCAGACCGTGCTGGCCGCGACCGCCTGGCGCGACGCGGAAAGCTCGTTCTCCGGCAAGCAGGGTGACACCGTCACCGTGCGGACCGACACCGTGGTCGGTGAGGCGCGCACGTTCAACCGCGCGGCCGGTCAGCCGATCGTCGTCGACGACGTGAAGGAAGTCGGCGTTGACGTCAAGCTGAACACTTACCTGTACAAGGGAATCAACCTCCCCGACGAGCAACTGACGTTGAACGTCCGGGACTTCACGTCGCAGATCGCCACCCCGCAGGCGAAGAGCGTCGCGCGCGGAGTCGAGTCCCTCGTGGCCGCGCAGATGAACGCGCTCACGTCCTCGCTCGCGCTCAAGGCGGACGGCACCGACGTTCACACGATGCTGATCGAGGCCCGCAAGCGCCTGAACAAGGCAGGCGTCCCGATCGAGGATCGGTTCTTCGCGGTCAGTGCCGAGGTCGAGGCCATGTTGCTCAACGACCCCCGCAACAAGCTGATCCCCGTGGACGCTTCCGGTTCCCCGGCCGCGTTGCGGGAAGCGATCATCGGCCGGATGTACGGCTTCACCGTCATTCCGACGAACTACCTCGCGGACGGTTCCGCCGTCGCCTACCACCGCACCGCTTTCCCGCTCGTGACGAGGTCCCTCGACGTCCCGGCCGGTGCGACGTTCGGCGAGAGCATCACCTACAACGGGTTTGCGCTGCGTCTTATCCGTGACTACGACCCCGGTTTCCAGCAGGACCGCTCCGTTGTGTCCACTCTGGCCGGTGCCGAGACCACGAAGGACGAGAACGCCGTCAAGCGTGCCGTCCGGCTGACCACCGCCGCAGGTTCGTGACCGCCCCGGCCGCTGCGCTCGCGACCCTGAACGACCTCCAGGCCCGAGTCCACCAGCCGATCATCGGGACCCCGGCCGAGACCAGGGCCGCCGCGAAGCTCGCGGACGCCTCGGGCCTGGTCCGCGTCGAGGTCCCGGCCGCGCTGCTCGTTCCGGTGCCCCCGGTCGTCGTGACGATCGTGTGCGAAGCGGCCTGGCGGTCCGTGCGCAACCCCGAGGGCTACGCCTCCGAGCAGATCGGCCAGTACGGCACGCGCCGCAACGACGACGACATCGCCGTCTACCTCACCGAGGTGGAACGGAAGATCCTGCGCCGTCTCGCGCGCCGCTCGGGCCTGCGCTCTACCCGGATGCCCTACACCGCAGGCGACCACGCCGACCTGCCCGACACCGTCCCCGTCGTGTACGCGGACGGCCGGGCGGGGGAGCCGATGCCGTGGCGGTTCGTCGAGGACACCGAGTACGCCGAGGAGGTGCCGCCGCCTGTACCTGCCACACCGGCTGACGATCGTCACCCCGGCTGAACTTCCCGACGAGTACGACAACCCCGTTCCCCGCCTCGACTACGGCCCCGCGGCCTCCCGTCGCGCCGTGGACGGGATGCTGCAACCCCGCACCAGCAACACCGAGAACGAGCCCGGCCGCCAGGCCGTCACCGGCACGTGGTGGCTGTTCACCGCCGAGCCGATCGCCGCGCGCGAGCGCGTCGAGTACGACGGCCGCGTCTACCAGGTCGAGGGCGAGCCCGAACGCTGGGAGCCCCGGCCTGGTCGAGTGCACTACGAGACGAACCTGTCCCGCGTTGACGGATAGGTAACACGCGCCGGTTCGCACGGACGAATCCCGTCAACGCGCGAATGATGGCTGGGCGCTCGGTTGGCTTCGCGCCCCGAAGAGCGACAACCAACATCCACACAGGGACGCTCGCCACCACGGCGGCTGCGGCGATTGGCGCCGCGAGTTCAAAGGACACCGCTTCCATTTAGACCACGGGGGCGCAGCGCGTAAGCCCCCTTGCCGGGGGAATTCTCGATGTCACACACGCAATTACGCCTAACGGCCCATCGAAAGTCGCCGTTTGCGGCGGCCGACTTGACGGCTATTCGAACGCGTGTGCGATGGTGTCGGCATGGCGAACAGGATGACGCCGCAGGAACGCGAGCGCTACGAGGCGCTGGTGACCGAGTTCCGGCGTCTGGTCAACGGCATCCCTCGCTGGGATGTCCGCGAAGGACCGGACGGTCAGCCACAGATCGTGGACAGTCTGTTCGAGACTGAGATCTTCCGGCCGTGCGGGCCGTGGGCTCCGAACCTGGTGCGGTACTTCGAACACGTGCGTCACGACCCGCTGCTGAAGCTGCTCGCACTGCTCGACGCCGCGAGCGGACCGGACACGCGCCGGTCCGCGCTGGACTTCCTGGAGTCGCTCCGGCTGCTCCCTCCTCCCAGCCTCCGGCCGAACCGGGGCTGACGACCGCCACGGGAGGTGACTCCCGTGGTCGAGTTCTACCGCGACTCCGCCGGTATCGCGGAGATCCTCAAGAGTGACGATGTCCGCGACCTGCTGCGCCTGGCGGCTCACCTGGTCGCGGCCGACGTCCGGGCGCAGGGCCACATCGTCGAGGACGGGAGCCCGCTCCCGGTCGAGGTGCAGGACGAGCGCAACACCGACCGCGCAGGCGTGAGCGTGGTGATCCCGCACCCGTCGGGCGTCGGCATGGAAGCCAAGTACGGACTCCTCAAGCGCGCCGCCGCCGAGAACGGCATGAGCGCCAAGGGGTTCCGCAAGCCACGCCGTTCCCGCAAGCGCAAGCGCAAGAGGAAGCGGAGGCGGACGTGACCGCCTCCGGCGTTCCGGTGCCGGTCGACGTCGCCGAACTCGTGGTGCGGCTGCTCCGCCGCCTGCTGGCTGAACAGGCCGGCGAGCACGTCCGCGGCGCTCAGGTCGCCACGGAGACCGGACGCGGCAAGGACGGCGGTCCACCGTCTCTGCCGTGGCTGCTGGTCGCCGTGGACGACCACGAATGGCAATGGCCCGCGCTGCAAATCGCCTCGATCCGGCTCACCTGCTGGCACCGCACCGAGCACACCGCGAAAGCGTTGGTAGCACTGGCGATGGGCCTTCTGTGCGCCCGCCGCGCGACCGGCGCGTTCATCGCCGCCGAGCCCGACACCGCCCCTCTCTCCGGTCTCGACCCGCACACCTCCGCGCCGCTGGCGTTCGCGGTCGTGACCGTCACCGCCCGCACCTCGACGCGCTGACCGCGTCCAGTTTGGAGACCGTTTCCCTTGGCCGTAAACACAAGCCTGGTCCGCGTCGCCGGAACAGGCGAACTCTCCATCGCCACACCCGGCACCCCCGAGCCCCCGGACGCGACCACCGCGCTAGCCGCTGCCTGGACCGGACTCGGTCTGACGACCGAGGACGGCGTGACGCTGGCCCGCAAGGTCGAGAAGGAAGGGACCGCGCACTGGCAGCGGATCACCCCCGCCCGCTACATCATCAAGTCCCACGAACTCAGCGTGAAGTCCACGTTCCAGGAGACCAAGGCCCAGGTCCTCTCCGCGTACTTCGGTGGCCTGGTGTTCGCCGAGACGGCGACCGGCTCGAAGAAGTACCGGGCCGAGATCTCGACGGTTCCCAAGAGCGACGTCCGGGCGCTGTGTATCGACTGGACGGACGCGATCAGCGAGACCGAGATCTACCACCACCGGCTCTACATCCCGCGCGCCGAGGTCTCCGAGACCGACGACGCGCAGTGGAGCCGATCGCAGGAAGCGCGTTGGGGCATGAGCTTTTCCGCGCTCGCTCCGCCCGGCTCGTCCACGACGCTGGCCGTGTGGCTGACCGACGACCCGGCCGTGATCAACGGACTCGGCGCGCCGCCCGCGCTCGCCGCCGCCGACAAGTCCTGACCCCCGTCGACTCGAACCCGTAGGAGGACCTTCCCGTGAGCACCCGGCAGCGCGCCGCCGCGACCAAGACCAAGACCGCCCGCGCGTCCAAGGACGTGACCGTGCAGTGGCGCGAGACCACGTTCACCCTTCCCACCGCCGAGGACTTCCCGCTGGAGGCGTTGGAGGCGGAAGAGGAGGGGCGGCACCTGGCCGCCCTGCGCGTGATCCTGGGCGCGGAGCAGTACAAGGCATGGCGGGCGCTCGCGCGCACGGCCGCCGACGCGGAGGAGTTCTCCGCCGTGGTCATGCAGGAGTTGGGCGCGGGAAACCGCTGACCGTCGCTCAGCTCCTGAGCGACGACCACACCGCCGACGCACTCGAAGTCGACCTGTTGCGCCACGGGGTCGACCTGCTCGACCTCTACACGGGCGCTCTGTCCTATCGGCGCGTCTGCGCCCTGGTCACCCACCTGCCCCCGGATTCGGCGCTGTGGCGGGCGCTGAGCCCCGAAGGCAGGTGGACACGGGCCGACGTGCTCGCCGCCGCCACCGAACGGCGGCTCACCGCCCTGTGGGCCGCCGTCGTCGCGCTGCTCGGGCACGAACCGACAGACGACCAGCTCGCCTCCCCGCTCGACGTCCTCGACCCGCCCGGCCCCGTCCAGTCCTCTCCCGCGAAGGGAGGGGAGGGCGAGAGCACGGCCGCGCGGCCGTTGCGTGAGATCGCGATGATGATGACGAGGGAGGCGTGAGTCTCCCGTGACGGCTGTCGGCCGCGCCTATCTCAAGATCCTGCCGTCGCTGACCGGTCTCTACCGCACGGTGGTCAAGGAAGTCCGCGACGTCGAGCGAGCCGCGCCCCCGGTGCGCCTGCGCGTCGAGTTCCAGTTCACCGAGCTGCTGCGTGACATCCGCTTCGTCGTTCGCGAGATCGAGCGACAGCGGATCATGTTGCCCGCCAACGTAGACACCCGGCTGGCCGCGCTGGAGGTCGAGCGGTTCCGGCGCGAGGAGTCCGGCCGGGACATCGGTCTGCGGGTCTCGCTGGACCGGAGCCTGGGCGACACCGTGCGGTCGCTCGGCTCGCTGGACCAGGCCGTCACGCGCACCACAACCGGTGTATCGGGGCTCGGTGCCTCGATCGGGGCTCTCGGCCAGGTCGGGCAGGGTTTCACCCGATCCACGGCGAGCATCACCCGCCACTCCGCGGCCGTGGGCACCTCGACCCTGCGCTACGCGGCGCTGGCCGCCGCAGCCGGCCAGATGGTCACCGTCCTGTCCGGCCTCGGCGGCGCGGCCGTCGCCGCCTCCGGCTCGCTGCTGCTGCTCCCCGCCGCAGGCCTGGCCGCCGCTGCTGCGCTCGCCGTGCTGCGCCTGGGCACCAGCGGCATGTCCGAGGCCTTCGCCGCCGCCGACCCGGCCGCGTTCGCCGAGGCCATCGCGAAGATGCCGCCCGAGATGCAGGCGACCGCCCGCGCCGCCCGCGAGATCCAGACCGAGTTCGGGCAACTGCGCCTCGACGTCCAGGGCCGGTTGTTCGCCGGTCTGGGGCGTGAGGTCTCCGCGCTCGGTGCGCTGCACCTGCCCGCCGTGCGGACCGGGCTCGGGGAGATGGCCGACGCGCTCAACTCCTCCGCGCGCGGCTTCGCCTCCTGGGGCCGGGAAGCACGCACGGTCTCCGACGTCGGGCTGATCCTCGACAACTCCGCACGCTCGATGTCCGCCCTGTCCGGAGGCGTCGCGCCGGTCCTGTCGGGCCTGCGCGACATCGCCGCCGTGGGCTCGGACTTCCTGCCCGCGCTGTCCGAAGGACTCGCCGAAGGTGCGACGAGCTTCGGCGCGTTCATCGCCAACGCACGCCAGACCGGCGAACTCGCCGGATGGATCTCCGGTGGCCTCTCGGCTCTCGGCGAGCTGGCAACGCTGCTGGGCAACATCGTCCGGATCATCGGGGCCGTCTTCGCCGCCGCGAACACCGGCGGCGTGAGCCTGCTCGGCAACCTCAACGCCCTGACCGGCTCTCTCGCCGCGTTCCTGTCCACCGGCGCGGGAAGCGTTGCCCTACAACAGATCTTCTCCGGGCTACAGGCCGTGACGTCCGCGTTTCTTCCGTTGCTGACGGCGGTCGGTGACGCGATCGTCCGCTACGTCGCCCCGGCGATCGAGCAGCTCGGCCCCGTCGTCGGCGTGGCGTTCGGCATCCTGGCCTCGGCCGCCGCCCCGGCCGGGCAGATCCTCGCGGCTCTCGCGCCACTTGCCGGCGTCGCGGCGCAGGCTCTCGCCTCGCTGCTCGTCCCCGCGCTCACCGCCGTGTCCGGGATCGCCGCCGAGCTGGCCCCGGCCGTCGCCGAACTGGTCTCCGAGGTCGTCGGCGGCGGCATCGGTGAGGCGATCCGCACCCTGACACCGAGCCTGCTCGAACTCGCACGCGCGGCGGCACCGCTGATCGTCCAGTTCGGACAGCTCCTGGTCCAAGCGCTCCGCATCGCGGCACCCGCCCTTGCCTCGCTGCTGCGGGTCCTGACCCCCGTCGCGGCCGCGATCGGCGGAACGCTGCTCGACGCGCTCGCCGCCGCCCTGCCCCTGGTCGGTCAGCTCGCCGAAATCTGGGCTCAGGTCATGCTGGCCGGACTCCAGGCCGCGCTACCGGTCCTGCCGGTCGTGGTCGAGGTCGTGCGCCAGCTCGCAGGCGTCCTGAGCACGGGTCTCGCGACCGCGACACCCCACCTGGTCGAGCTGGGCCGCCTGCTCGGTGAGACGCTTCTCATTGCCCTGCAAGGACTCTTGCCGATCCTGCCGCAACTCGCCCAGGCGTGGATGACGCTGTGGTCCGAGGGCCTGCTCCCGAACTACCCCCTGCTGCTGCGCCTGGCCGTCGAGGTCCTGCCCGCCCTCATCCAGATGATCACCGCAGTGGTGCCGCTGGTCGTGCAGGCGGCCGGGGTCCTGGCGACCTGGGGCGGCATGATCGCCGTACTCACCGCCCGGTTCCAGGACGACCTGTTCCCCGTCCTGCGGTTCCTGCTCTACGACGTCGTGATTCCGATCTTCGGAAGCGTCGTGTCCACTGTGTCCGGCGCGCTGCGTCTGCTCCAGGGCATCGTGTCCGTGGCGATGGGCATCCTGTCCGGTGACTGGTCACGTGCGTGGTCCGGCCTGCGTGACATCGTCTCCGGCGCGTTCGCGCTCATCCGGGGCGCGGCCGACCTCGCCACAGGCGGACTGATCACGCTCATCGGGTCGTTGCCGGGCCGCCTGCTCGGCGCGCTCGGCGACCTCGGCGGCCTGCTGACCGAGGCGGGCCGCAACCTGATCCGGGGCCTGATTCGCGGCATCGAGTCGATGCTGTCGGCCGTGAAAGCGAAGCTGACTCAGCTCACGAACCTGCTGCCCAGCTGGAAGGGGCCGCCCGCACGAGACCGAATCTTGTTGCGTGACAACGGTGTTCTCATCATGCGCGGACTCGTCGCCGGGTTCGAGCGTGAGGAACCCAGGGTGCGCCGCTACCTGTCCGATCTGACCGGCGCTATCCCGGCGCAGGTCGCCACGCCCGCGGCGACAGGTACCGCCATCACCACGGGCGCGCAGAGCGCCGCCCCCGGTGCGTCGGCTGGCAACGGGACGGCGGAGCTGTCGGTGTTCCTCGACGCCGTGACGCGACTGGCCAACCGGCCCATCGTCGTGCAGGTCGACTCCACCGAGATAGCCCGCGCCACAGCGGACGGGGCACGAGTGCTCGCACGGAGGTGACGCGTGGGTTCGTTGTGGATCGGGCCACCGGACCGGATGCGGGAGTTCCCCGACGCCGCCCGCGACTACGAACGAACCGTGGAGCTCGGCGTCACGGAGTTCCGCGCCCTGTCCGGAAGCGTCACCGCGACCAGCCTCGCGAC
Source organism: Lentzea sp. NBRC 102530 (assembly GCF_030269365.1). Classification (GTDB taxonomy): domain Bacteria; phylum Actinomycetota; class Actinomycetes; order Mycobacteriales; family Pseudonocardiaceae; genus Lentzea. The sequence goes on along the minus strand of NZ_BSTF01000009.1, from coordinate 217,964 downwards.
CCCGCCGCGTCGCCTGCGGTTCTCGTTCACCGGACTGGCCGAGGATGACGCTCGCTGGCTGGAAGCGTTGGCGCGCAGGGTGTTCGGTCCGCTCCCGCTGGCCGTGCTCGACCCTGCCGCGCTCAACCTGCTGGACGGGCCACAGTCGCAAGGCTACGGCCCGCCCAGCGGCTACCAGCTCACCGGCGGGGGCACGCTCGCCACACAGGCAGACCGCCGCGTCACCGTGGCGACCCCGTCCGCGCCGGCCTTTCTGCGGTGGCGGCACCCACACTGGATCGGGTGGCCCGTGGTGCCCGGCGTCCCGGTCGGGTTCGCGAGCGCTCTCGCGCCCGCCGCAGGGGCGTGCGTGCTGGAGTGGTTCACCGCGACCGGCGCCGCCAACGGCACCACCGACCCGGCCGCCGCCCCGTTCGTCGTGCCCCCGGCCGGGACCGTGTTCGTCCGGCCCGTCGTCCAGCTCACCGCGAGCACCACACCCCGCCTGGTCGGCCCGGCCTGGTTGTCCTTCGGCACGGCCCCGGCAACGGGCCTGAGCGCCCCTCTGGGCGACGGATGCCCGGCAATGGTGGTCACCGCCTACACCGACCGTCCCCAACCGCTCAGCCGAGACATGAGCGTGGACCTCACGGAGGTGCGCCGTACAGCAAGCTGACCCCGACCTCACCGCCGCGCTCGCCGAGCCGGAACGCCAGTACACGGCGCTGACCCGCCTCGGCGGCAAGGAGGTCACCGAACAGGTCACCTCCTGGGCGCTGGACCGCGCCTACGCCACAGACCTCCCCGCGCCCATGCGCTCGGTCAACGGCTCCGCCGCCTCCGAACTCCGGCTGAACCTCTCCGGGAACAACGAGCAGACCGCCGCCCAGCTCTACAGCCCATACGCCCCGCACCTCACCAGCGACGTAGCCCGGCCCCGGCAATCGGTCCTGCACGGGTGGGGACTGGGAGACGACGCGCTCCCGGCGTTCCGGGGCACCGTGCGCGACCGCGCGGCCGACTCCGGCGCGGGCACCCTGGCCCTGTCCGCCCTGGACGGAGCCGAGCGCCTCCGCGACGCCGCCCGGCTACCCGCGTGCGTGTCCACCCAGTCCTGGTCACCGATCAGCAGCGGCGTGTGGGTGGTGGACCACCTGTTGCGCAACGCGGGCATCCACACGGCCCCGCCGCCCCGGCCGACAGCGATCCTCTACGCCTCGATGCACGGCGGCCTCACGCCGGACATCGGGTTCTACCGTGACCACGCCGCGAACGATCTGACCTACCGGCGCGACCGTGCCGCCTGGGAGATGGCACCCAGCCCCGGATTTGCGCCGTACTGGGTGCGCTGGGACCCGCGTACCCGCACGACCGCGCCCGGTGAACTGCTGTTCGCCGAGTGCTGGGTGGACACCACCAACATGTCCTCCACCAACGCCACGGTCCAGATCGGGCTGAACTTCCAGGCGGACAACGCGTTCAACAACGTGCGGTTCCAAGTGGACTTCTGGCGGGACAAGGTCACTTTGGGCACCGACACCAGCAGCATTGAAATCACGCTGGGTCGGACACTCGGACGGGGCCGGTTCCACATCGGCGTGTTCTGGATTTTCGGGACCGGTGGCGCTCCGCGCGCGTATTACTACCTCGACGGCCCCGGCGTGTTCGAGCCGTTCCTACGCGATGACGCGGGCAGCTTCCCCGTGATGCCACGGACTCAGCTGAACTACATCCAGCTGGACGCGGCCCTGCCCGTCGAGGCGGTGCAGGTCTCCACCCAGCCGACGCTGATCGACACGGACGCGGTGTTCGATCCGCCGTGGCAGCGGGGCGCGGTCCTGGACGACGTCGTCTCCCAGCTCGTCGCCATCCCGCCCACCGAAGGCTCCGCGTGGGACGTCATCACCGCCGTGGCCCGCGCCGAGCAGGCGACGGCCGAGTTCGACGAGTTCGGGATCTTCCGGTGGCGTGGCAACAAGCGGTTCGTCAGTCCTGGTGCGACGGTCGCGACCGTCACCAGCGCGCGGGAGATCGCCTCCATGCGCGTGTCCGAGGCGATCGACAACGTGCGCAACGTCGTCGACGTCCCGTACAGCACGTATGCGGCCGGGCCGAAGACGACACGGTTCAGCGACAGCGAAGGACGCTGGATACCGGCGTTCGGAACCCTGCGGATCACCTACGACTACGACACCAGCGAGTACGACAGCCCGCCGCCCATCGTCTACGTCACCACCCCCGACACCAGCACCAGCCGTGTTCGGTTCGCGTTCCAGTCCAACGGCACCAGCGGCGTTCACGGACTCGTGGACTCCACCACGGAACGCGACGGAAACCAGCTCATCATCACGTTCAAGAACCGAGGCGGGAACGATCTGTTCCTGGTCACCTCGACCGGCGCGCCGTCGGTGTCCATCGCCGCGATCAAGCTCGCCACCGGCTACCCGCAACGGTTCTCCATCCGCCGCTACAACGAGACCAGCCGCGCCCGCTACGGCTCGCAGGTCTACCAGGTCCCCGCCACGCCGTGGTTGCAGACCCCGGACGCAGCCGGCCGGGTGGCGGACTACCTCCTGGCCGTCGCCGCGTCGCCACTGCCGATCCTCGGTGACGTCGAGATCCTGCCCGATCCCCGGTTGCAGCTCGGAGACCTCGTGCTGGTCCAGGACACGGTGGGCGCGAGCCTGTCCACACCGGCCTGGATCGTCGGAATCCGCACCAGCGGCGACGACTCCGGCAACGTCCGCCAGGTCCTGAGCCTGCGCGCCACCAACAGCCCAGGCCCGCCCACCGACGTGGGCCTGTCGCCGGACCCGCCGCTGGACCCCGGCGCGCGTGACGTCCTGCTCCGCGAAGGCGTCCGCGTCCCCACCTTCTAACCCCACAGACCAGCGCCCGTCACCACAACCCCGGTGACGGGCGCTTTGTCATGCCCACCAACAGAAAGAGAACGCATGGCCTGGCGTGTAGCACGCTCCCTGCTCACCCTGCGAGACCAGATCGACGCCCGTTTCCCGAACCGCCGCCGTGCGAGTGACGGAACGATCGGCGACACCAACCACCAGAACACCACGAGCGACCACAATCCCTGGTACGGGCCGGGAATCGTGACCGCACTCGACATCACCCACGACCCCGCGAACGGCGTGGACATCGACCGGTTCACCGACGAACTCGCCGCGAGTCGCGATTCCAGGATCAAGTACCTGATCGCGAACCGCCTCATCCTCGACTCGCGGCCGCAGTACAACCCGTGGCGGTGGATGCCCTACAACGGCTCCAACCCGCACACCAGCCACGTGCACATCAGCGTGGTCGACAACCCCGCGTGCGACGACACCCGGCCGTGGAACCTCCCGATGCTCGGAGGAGGCAGCACCCCGCCGCCCCGGCCGCCGACGTATCCGACGTTTCCGTTGCCACGTGACCACTACTTCGGACTGATCACCGGTCCGAACGAGTCGCACGGCGGCGCGCCCGTGTCGCAGGGCGGCATCCCGAACGAGGCCTACTACGTGCGGCTGATCCAGCAGCGGATGCAGCAGTTCGGCTACGCGCCCAACTACCCCGGCTGGGCGGACGGCATCTACCAGCAGGAGACCACCAATGCCGTTGCCGCGTGGCAGCGCGCGAAGGTGCCGGGTACCACCCGCTTCGGTGAGGTGTGGTGGGACGACTGGGCGATCCTGTTCCGGTGACCCGCCGCCGCTCCGCGGCGCTACTGCTCATCGCCGTTCTTCTCGGCGGCACAACGGTTCCACTGTTCATCGCGCCGAGACCGCCACCCGATGCCGAGGCTCCGCGGCTCACTTCCGCCTCGTCACCGGCCTCCGTGGTCGCCACGACCACGACGGCCGCACCGCCCGACCCGCCCAGCCCGCCGACTCCGACGCCACCGCCGCGCGACCCGATGCCGGCGTGTGGCGTCGCGACCGCCGCCCAGCTCGACCGGTGGATAGACCAGGCCTCCGCCGCGCTGGTCTGGCACGGACACGCCCCGATCACCGACCGGGCCGCCGTGCACCTGATCATCGCCTACGAGTCCAGCGGAAACCCCTGTGCCATCAACGAATGGGACAGCAACTGGCGGGCCGGTATCCCATCCAAGGGCCTGATTCAGGCGATCGACCCCACGTTCCAGGCGTGGCAGCTCCCCGGCTACCCGGACATCTATCACCCGGTGGACTCGATCATCGCCGGAGTGCGCTACGCCCGAAACCGATACGGCTCCGAGAGCCGCGTCCCCGGCGTCGTCAACGTCCGCAACGGGCGCGGCTACGTCGGATACTGATACCCATCAAGGAGAACAACGCTCGTGTCCACCATCTCTTCCCGCCCGCGTCCACTGCGCACCATCGCCTCCGTCGTCGGTGGTCTCACCGCCCTGGTGTCCGGCCTGGTCGGCTCCGGCCTGCTCACCACCGACCAGGGCAGCGCGATCACCGGCGTGATCAACGCCGTTGTCGTCCTGCTGGGCACGCTCGGATTCGTCCTCACCGCCGAGCGCAAGGTGACCCCGCTGGCAGACCCCCGAGACAGCGCCGGACGGGCTCTCACGCCCGCTGAGCGCGAGGGGGACACCTGGTGACCCGGTACCGCATCCCGGACCCCAGGACGGTCCTGTCACAGGATGAGCTGGACTCAGCCCGCGCGAACGTCGCGCAGGCACCCCGGCTCACCCAAACTCAGCTCGATCTCGTCTCGCGCGTGCTCAGCCCCCAACTGCGCGCGACCCTCGGGCGCTAGCCCGTAACAGCAAACGGCCCCCAGCACCCGGACGAACCGGGATGCTGGGGGCCGTTGTGTCGTTTCAGCGGTCAGGCCGCGCCGACCAGGTCCGCGCCGGACTCCTGGTGCTCGTCGCCCGGCATCGTCGGGGGCACGACGTACCGGAAACCGGGGTCGATCGTCGTCGTGTCGAGCTTCCCGCGTACCTTCTTCTTCGTCTTGTAGATCTTCGGGGCCATGATCGCCCGCAGGATCTTGCGCTGCTGCACGACGTCGAGGGACAGAAACGCCGCGCGGACGTCGACCTTGCCGACGACCGTTTCCAGGACCGCAGGCAGCAGCGCCCGCCGCAACCGCTCTTCCGCCTTCTCGATCTCGGGCAGCAACTCGGCCTCGAAGTACGCGAACGACTCCGCCGAAATCTTCTTCTGGACAGCCTGCCTGCGGAAGTCCGCCAACTGCGCCCGCAGGGCGTCCAGGTCGTCCTGTGCCTTGCCCGCCTCGCCCTTCTCGTCGTGCATACGGAATATCTGCGCCGCGTCCTCACGTTCGAGCAACAACAGCGCCTGTTCGGTCAGCCACGCATCCGTCAGGTCCTGACGGCGCAGCACACAGGACTTCACCGCGCACCGATACCGCAACATGCCCTTGTCGAACACTGAACAGATCTTGTCCCCGCACTCCCCGCACGTGGCGATGCCCGTCCACAGGTGCTTGACCCGCTCGGGATGGGGTTCGGAGGCGCGGCGATCCTTGTCCTCCAACAGGGCCTTGAGCTTGAGGTGTTCCTCGTATGTCTTGATCTCGTCCCAGTTGGTATCGATCGGCACCAACCGGAACCCCTCGGGTGCGTTCGGGTCCGGCTCCTGACGCATCATGATCTGTTTCTTGTACCGGCGCAGACCGGCCGAGGGCGGAGACAGGGCGATGTTCTTGACCTTCGTCCCACACCACTTGCTCGGGTGGAAGTAGGGGACCTTGTTCACGTTGTAGTACTTCGCGACGTCCTTCGGTGTCGCACCGACCGTCACGCGCTCCACAACCGTGTACGCCCATTCCCGGTCCTCCGGCGTGAGCGAGGCCAGGAACGCGTCCCATTCCTTCTCGTGCTTGCTCGTGTCGACCAGGTTCGACACCTTGCGCCGGTCCCACTGCCGATCACGGGGCGTCGGGATGCCCAGCCGGTTGAGTTCGCGCGCGATCCAGTTCAACGTCCTGGGCTTCTCGCCCAGCAACCAGTCCACGATCATCCGGATGACGCGCTTCTCCTCCTCCACGACGTACCAGCCCAGTGACTTACCCGTCTCCTGGCAGTAGTACGGCTTGTAGCCGTAGGCCTTCGGGCCGGGGTGATCGCCACGCTTTGCCCGTGCCCGGATACCGCGCGTCGAGTGGATCGAGATGTTGAGCGCCGCGCCCTCGGCCTCGACCGCGTCACGAAGCGTCGCGGCGCGGTCAACCGGATCGCTCATGTCGTAGACACGCCCGCCGTAGGCCCACAGAGCCCCGGTCTCCATGCAGATCCGCCGCAGACGTCCGTACACCTCGATGTCGCGTTGCGCGCGGGAGTGGTCGAACGTCCACAGCATCTTTCCGCGACCTGCGATCAGGTCGCTGAGAGCCTGCTCGTAACCCCCTCGGGCCTCCGTCGCATAGGTCGATCCGCTCAAATCGTTGTCGCTGTAGACGGCAACGATCGTTGCACCTGCTTCGGTGCAGAACTCGTGCCCTTCGTCGTACTGCGAGTCCACGGAAATACTGTTTCCCCACCTGTCTTGCGACGCGCGCAAGTACAGGATCACGGGAATTCCCGTCAGGTCATACCGAACCCTTTTCGGACCGGCCAGAGCTGATGGAAAACCAGTCATCGGACACCCCCAGTCGTCATACCCAACTCTGCCACGAGCTGCGGCAAGTCCGCCACGGAGATCTCTCGCTGACTGGTCGCGCGCGGCGCATAACGACTTGCGCTCACTCGCGCTTGCGTACTCACGGAGAATTCGCCACAACAAAGGTCACACGACGACCTGTAGTAAATTACCGTGCGTGATGGATCAGGCTTGACTGAAAGCGCAAGTCGATTGCTTCGTTCGGTTGACATAGCTATTCACAGTGTCAGCGAAGAGAACCAACATCCTCTTCGGCGTCGAGGCGGGCAAGCGCTGGCTGTCCGAGGGCATCACCATGAACGCCCTGATGCCGGGCAGCATCGCCACCAACCTCCAGCGCCACCTGACCGAGGACGAACTCCAGGCCGCGATCCGCCGCAGCGGATCCACCACCCGCCGCCGCAAGACCCCGGAACAGGGTGCCGCGACCACCCTCGTGGTCGCGACGACCCCACTGCTCGACGGCATCTCGGGCAGGTACTTCGAGGACTGCAACGAGGCGGAGCCGTCCACCGGCGACAACCACGTGCGGGGCCTGGCCGCCTACGCCCAGGACCCGGAGTCGGCCGCCACCCTCTGGAAGCACACCGAGGAAACCCTCTGGGCTCTCGCCCACGCCTGAGCACGGCCGGAAGGGGTGAGGTAGTGGGACGCGGAGGCAGGTTGGCGCGAAGGCACCACCTGTCTCCGCGTCAACCCGCCTCCTCTGCCGCCGGCAACCACATCCACCCGCAGCGCGCTGTGCTCCGAGTCGCCCGTTTCATCGCTACGGGTGGGGGTTGTCGCGTTCCGCATCCGAGCCATGCGGTGCGTCGCTTCGCATCCGCTGCAAGCCACCAGCCGCCATCAGCCATCAGCCACCAGCCGCCACCAGCCGCCACCAGCCGCCACCAGGTCTCGTCTGCTGCCGTTGCGCTCCTGCCGGCCCAGACTCCCGCCGTGCGCTCCTGCCGGCCCCGACCCCCGCCGTTGCCGCCCGCCGTGCGCTCCTGCACAGCCCATCCGCCTCCCCGCAGACCGCCCACCCCAGCACTCCACGCCGCCGCTAGAGGTCTGGACCATTTCGTGGTTCAATGACCGAGGGTCGCCGCCTGTAAGCGAAAGGTGAGCGAATGTCTGCCCGCAACCTGCTGAGGGCAATGACCGCCCTGATTCTGCTCATGAGCACCCTGCTCGTCCCGGCCACCGCCCAGGCGGCCGACACCTGCGCTCTCAAACCCCGCCCCGCCGGCAAGGTCCTGCACGGCTACTGGGAGAACTGGGACGGCGCGGCCAACGGCGTGCACCCGCCGTTCGGCTGGACGCCGATCACGGACAGCCGCATCAAGCAGCACGGCTACAACGTCATCAACGCGGCGTTCCCGGTGATCCGGTCCGACGGCACCGTGCTGTGGGAAGACGGCATGGACGCGGGCGTGAAGGTGGCGACGCCGGCCGAGATGTGCGCGGCCAAGGCGAACGGTGCCACCATCCTGCTGTCCATCGGCGGGGCCGCGGCGGGGATCGACCTGAGTTCGGCTGCGGTGGCCGACCGGTTCGTCGCCACGGTGGTGCCGATCCTCAAGAAGTACAACTTCGACGGCATCGACATCGACATCGAGACCGGGCTGGTGGGCAGCGGCAACATCACCCAGTTGTCGGCGTCGCAGGCCAACCTGATCCGCATCATCGACGGTGTGCTGGCGGCGATGCCGGCCGGGTTCGGGCTCACGATGGCGCCGGAGACGGCGTACGTGACGGGCGGCAGTGTCGTGTACGGGTCGATCTGGGGCGCGTACCTGCCCATCATCAAGAAGTACGCGGACAACGGCCGGTTGTGGTGGCTGAACATGCAGTACTACAACGGGTCCATGTACGGCTGCAGCGGTGACAGCTACTCGGCCGGGACCGTGCAGGGGTTCGTGGCGCAGACCCAGTGCCTGAACAAGGGGCTGGTCGTGCAGGGAACCACGATCAAGGTGCCGTACGACAAGCAGGTTCCCGGGTTGCCCGCGCAGCCCGGCGCCGGCGGCGGGTACATGAACCCGACGCTGGTCGGGCAGGCCTGGAACAGCTTCGGCGGTCAGCTCAAGGGGCTCATGACCTGGTCGATCAACTGGGACGGCTCCAAGAACTGGACCTTCGGCGACAAGGTGAAGTCGTTGCAGGGCCGCTGAGCGCTTGGCCAGGAGTCCTGACCGTGGTCGCGCTCGTTTCACGAGCGCGTTTCACGTTGCCGGAGTGCACGCGGGGAGCTTTCGTTCGCGCTGAGCGCACGTGAGGGCCCCGCGTGCGGCGGGGAAACGTGAGGGTGGCTCGGGGTGGTGCTGACAGGGCTTCCGGGCAGTTGCTCGGGTGGGGTGACGCGGAACGTCGGCGAGGTCCGGCTCGCGCACCGTCAGGAGGAGGCGTTGCGCGAGCCGGACCACGGGAAGGGTCACTTGCGGGGTGCGACCCTGGACTCGTAGGACGCGGGCTTGTACCAGGGGTTGAAGAAGCAGCCTGTGCCGTACGTGCGGTCGTGGCTCGGGCAGGCCGCCGAGATCAGGAACGGGTTGGAACGCAGGCCGAACTTCTCCCACGCCGACAGCGACTGCATCGCCGCGGCGTACTCGGAGTCGCTGAACGCGCTGTGCGTGGCCTCGGTCGTGAAGGTCTGCACCAGGTTGTACCAGCGGCCCGCCTTCAGGACGGTGTCGCGGTAGGCCGACTCGTGCTCGACGAACGCCGTCGGGTCACCGATCGCGTGGACGGACAGGACCGGGATGTCGATCTTGCCGGTCAGGTCGCTGTCGTACGCGAGTTCGGCGCGCGCGGCGGGGTCGGCGGCGAAGCGTTCGACGCCCTCGTTCAGCGCGGCGTCGTCGTGCGAGCCCTGGTAGACGACACCCGTGTTGCTCCAGGGGTTCCGGTCGCCCAGTCGGTTGTGGACGATGTCGCGGAACGTGAACGTCGCGAAGTTCAGGTGCGAGTTCAGGGTTTCCTCGGGGATCTTGGTGACCGCGAGGATGTCGTTCAGCTTCTGCTGCTGCTCGGCGGTGCGACTGCCTGCCACGCCAAGGCATTCCTCGATGCGGCCGCGCAGCCCGGCGGTCGTCATCGTGGAACCGGGACGCAGGCCCTGCCACAGCGGGTACTGCACCTCGGACGGCCGCGGGTGGTTGCCGCAGTAGTACTGGTAGACCACGCGCAGGTCGACGCGGTAGTCGTAACCACGCGAACCGCCCGCCATCACACCGCTCGTCAGCAGAGCGGCGTCATAACCCTTGTACAGCTCGATGGTCTTGGCCGCGACGTTGCCGCCCCACGACTGCCCGTGGATGTACGTCCTGTGCGGCTTGAGCATGCCGACGACCATCTTGCGCAGGTTGTCGGTGTCCTCGGCGGCCATCCGCGTGCCGTAGCCGCCGCGCCGGTACGAGGTGCCCGCCCACGCGTAGCCCTCCTTCACCATGACGGCCCACCGGTTCAGGTCGTCACGGGTGCGCTCCGGGGTGGGGTCGCCGAGGTCGGGGCCACCGTGCGAGTGCACGACGAGCGTCTTGTTCCACTTCTTCGGCACGGCGATCGTGTAGTACGCGCCGTTCGGGTCCCGGCCCTCGTAACAGGTGGTGCCGGCGGGGACGTTCTCCGGGCACGGTGCGGTCGGGGGGAGGTGCACCGGCGACGTGAGACTCGCGGTGAGTGCGAATGCCAGCAGGACGTTCATGGCGGGAATAGTCAGTCGGCCCGGATAAGTGGTCCAGTTCACTCGCACAAACTTGGGATTTCCCTGACGTTACGAGCGCGTCACGCGCCGGAAGCGGGCGCTGTTGAGCACGTGCCGCGCCCACGCGTGGTCAGCGGGGTCGTCGTGCACGCACGTCACGACGAGCATCTCACCGAATCGCGCCACGTGCCCGTGGAACTCGTGCTGCCCCGTCGCGGACTCGAGCCACAAGGCGTGCCTCAGCTCCACGCCGTCCTGCTCCTGGAACCGCTGCGACGAAGGCACGGCCGGTGCGCCGTCGAGAGCCATCTCCAGGAACTGCTGAGCGGGGGTGCCCTGCGCGCGGCGGACGTCCACGAAGACCGCGCGGCCCGGGCCGGCGAAGCGCAGGCCCTCCTCCAGCACGTGCGGGGTGAGGCCCGCGGTGCGTTCGATGCTCCACGTGCCGGGCAGCCTCTGGCGGATCGAGATCGGCAACGCCACCAGGTACCCGCTGAGCACCTCGTCGCGGTCCGCGACCGTGCCGAGCAGCGGGTGGGTGACGTATTCGGGGAGGTCTTCCGGCTCGTGGACCTCGGCGGTGACGGGAGCGCCGCGCAGGCCGTCCCACGGTTTGAGGTCGTGGGCGAACGTGCCGGTGAACTTCAGCGACGCGTAACCGGGGGCGTCCCACACGGCAGCCGCGTGCTCGGCCTGGTCCGGGGACACCTGCATCCAGGCGCCGAACCACAGCTCGAGGTCACCGGTCAGTTCCACGGGCAGGACGCAGCGGACGTAGGCGTCGGAACCGTCGAACAGGACGTTGCCGCCGGCCGCGAGCGAGGGCGACGTGACACCGGGTGGCAGGCCCAGGTCCAGGTCGATGGCACCGGACTCGTCCACGAGAGCGCCGCAGCAGGCGCAGGCCGTCACCCGACGTACCGGACGCTGTTGAGCACGTGCTGGGCCCAGGAACGGTCGGCCGGATAGCGGTGGACGCACCTCACGGAGATCATCGTGCCAGGGCGGACGACGTGCGCGTGGAAGACCTGTTCCTCGTGGCCGTCGATCACCTCGCTCAGCCAGAACGCGTGCCGCAACTCCGGGCCGTCGTGCGTGACGGAGTGCTCGGCGCTCGCGGGGTAGCCGTCGAGGACCGCGCCGAGGAAGTCGCTCACGCTGCCGCCGGTGAGGTCGGCGTAGACGTCGAGGGCGACGCGGCGGTCCGGGCTCGTGAACCTGACCGTGCGGCCGTCCACGACGCAGCGCATGCCCTCGGTGCGTTCGATGGACCAGACCTCACCGAGGGTCTCGCGGACGGGCACGGGCAACGGGTGCCGGATGCGGCACAGCACCTCGTCGCGGTCCCATTCCCGTTCCAGCAACGGGTGCGAGGTGAAGTAGGGCAGCTCGTCGGTGTTGAGCACGGCGGCCTCGACGGCCACGCCCAGCACGTTCCACGGCTTGATGACGTTCGCGAACGTGCCGGAGACGCGGAGGTTCGCGTACTGCTCGTCGTTGTCCCACACGGCGTGCGCGTACATCGCGTCGACTTTGCTGATCTGCGTCCAGGCGCCGAACACGATCTCGGTTCCGCCGGTCAGCCGAACCGGGAGCAGGCAACGGAGGTAGGAGGCACCGTCCGGTCCGACGAGCAGGCCGCCGGTGGGCGCGCCGAGTCGGCCGGCCGGCACGCCGAGCAGTTGCTCCGGACGGTTCAACCTGTAGTCGATGCGGTCCGTAGAGGTGATCTCGGCTCCGCAGCATCCGCATTGGACGGTCATGCGGGAGAGACTAGAGCTCCTCGTCGGTCAGCAGTCGAGAGCGCACCAGAAAACGCACTCCCAGCGGTGCTTCCAGCGAGAAACCGCTCCCACGACCGGGCACCACGTCGATCGTCAGGTGCGTGTGGCTCCAGTACTCGAACTGCGCCGCGGACATCCACACAGGAACGACGAACTCGTCCACGGAGAGATCACCGAGGTGCACGTCCGAGCCGCCGGTGCGGAACTCCCCGAGCGGGTAGCACATCGGGGCGGAGCCGTCGCAGCAGCCGCCGGACTGGTGGAACATCAACTCGCCGTGGTCGGCCCTGAGGCCGCGGAGCACGTCCGCGGCCTCAGGGGTCAGGTCGACGCGGGGCATCAGAAGAAGCCCAGGGCGTTCTGGGAGTAGCTGACGAGCAGGTTCTTGGTCTGCTGGTAGTGGTCGAGCATCATCCGGTGGTTCTCGCGGCCGATGCCGGACTGCTTGTAGCCGCCGAACGCCGCGTGCGCCGGGTAGGCGTGGTAGTTGTTCACCCACACGCGGCCCGCCTGGATGTCGCGGCCCGCGCGGTACGCCACGGAACCGTCGCGCGACCACACACCCGCGCCCAGGCCGTACAACGTGTCGTTGGCGGTCTTCAACGCGTCGTCGTAGTCGGAGAAGCGGGCGACGGAGACGACCGGGCCGAAGATCTCCTCCTGGAAGACCCGCATCTTGTTGTCGCCCTCGAAGATCGTCGGGTTCACGTAGTACCCGCCCGACAGCTCGCCGCCGAGGTCCGCGCGGTCGCCGCCGGTCAGCACGCGCGCGCCTTCCTGCTTGCCGATGTCGATGTAGGACAGGATCTTCTCGAGCTGGTCGTTGGACGCCTGCGCGCCGATCATCGTCTCGGTGTCGAGCGGGTGCCCCTGCTTGATGGCCTTCGTGCGTTCCACCGCGTCGGCCATGAACGAGTCGTAGATGTCGTCCTGCACCAACGCCCGCGACGGGCACGTGCAGACCTCGCCCTGGTTCAGCGCGAACATCGTGAAGCCCTCGAGCGCCTTGTCGTAGAAGGCATCCCGCTGCGCCGCGACGTCGGCGAAGAACACGTTGGGCGACTTGCCGCCGAGCTCCAGCGTCACCGGGATGATGTTCTCGCTGGCGTACTGCATGATCAACCGGCCGGTGGTCGTCTCGCCGGTGAACGCCACCTTCGCGACGCGCCGCGACGACGCGAGCGGCTTGCCCGCCTCGACGCCGAAACCGTTGACGATGTTGACCACGCCCGGTGGCAGCAGGTCCGCGATCAGTTCCATCAGGACGTGGATCGACGCCGGGGTCTGCTCGGCCGGCTTGAGCACCACGGCGTTGCCCGCCGCCAGCGCGGGCGCGAGCTTCCAGACCGCCATCAGGATCGGGAAGTTCCACGGGATGATCTGCCCGACGACGCCGAGCGGCTCGTGGAAGTGGTAGGCGATCAGGTCCTCGTCGATCTGCGAGATGCCGCCCTCCTGGGCGCGGATCGCGCCCGCGAAGTAGCGGAAGTGGTCGACCGCGAGCGGCAGGTCGGCGGCCAGCGTCTCACGCACCGCCTTGCCGTTCTCCCAGGTCTCGGCGACCGCGAGCTTCTCGAGGTTGGCCTCGATCCGGTCGGCGATCTTGTTCAGCACGTTCGCGCGGTCGGCGACCGACGTCCTGCCCCACGCGCGGGCGGCGCCGTGGGCCGCGTCCAGCGCGCGTTCGACGTCCTCGGCGGTGCCGCGGGCGATCTCGGTGAAGTCCTCACCGGTGACCGGCGTCGGGTTCGCGAAGTACTGGCCCTTGGCGGGCGGCACGTACTCGCCTCCGATGAAGTGGTCGTACCGGTCGCGGAACGTGACCACGCTGTCCGGTTGTCCTGGAGCCGCGTACTTCGCCATGCGCCCTGCCTCCCGCGTCGTTGCGAACAGGCGGCGAACGTAGAACCGGCAACGTTTCACCCACGTTGCATCCGATCGGACTAACCGCAGGCTTGCTCAGGCGGCGGAGCGGCCTGCATCCTGGACCGATGGACCCAGTCGAGCTGGGTGCCGCGCGTCCGGTGATCTTCGAGTCGTGGCGGCGCTCCCTGGCCGCGCGCGTCGACCCGGACCGGCACGAGGCTCCGGTGGTCTACGCGCGCGACGAGATCGCGGACCTGCGCGGCGCGCACCCGCTCGCCCACACCGTGCCGCTGCTGAAGGCCACGCTGTCGATGGACGACACGATCATGATCGTCACCGACACCCGCGGCACCATCCTCTGGTGCGAGGGCGACAACGGGGTGCGGCACAGCGCCGAACGCGTCCACCTCACCGAGGGCTCGCGCTGGAGCGAGGACGTCATCGGCACGAACGCGATGGGCACGGCGCTCGCGACCGGCCGCCCCGTCACCGTGCACTCGCGTGAACACCTCGTGCGCACCTACCACGGCTGGACGTGCGCGGCGAGCCCGATCCTCGACCCCCACACGGGCGTGCTGCTGGGCGTGGTCGACGTCAGCGGGCCGCTCAAGACGATGCACCCGGCCGTCGCGCAGCTCGTGTCCGCCGCCGCCCAGCTCGCCACGCACCACCTCAAGCAGTTCGCACCGAGGCAGCACGTGCTGACGTTGAACTTCCTCAACGGGCTGCACGCCGACCTCGACGGGCGGCCGCTCGCCCTGACCCTGCGCAACGCCGAGGTGCTCACGGCGCTCGCGTTGCACCCCAAGGGACTCACGGCGGAACAACTCGCGTTGTTGCTCTATGGTGAACGCGGGAACCCGACCACGGTCCGCGCGGAGCTGCACAGGCTGCGTGCGCAGCTCGGTGGTGTCCTGTTGACGAGGCCGTACCGGCTCGACGCGGTGGTGCGCGGCGACTTCCTGGACGTGCGGACGGCGCTGCGCTCCGGTGACGCGGGCCGGGCCACCCGGCACTACAGCGGCGATCTGCTGCCCCGGTCGGACGCGCCCGTGGTCCGCGAGGAACGGGTGGACCTCGCCGCCGCGGTGCGCAGGGGTGTGCTGGAGCGGGGAGATCTCGACGCGTTGCTGTCGTTCGCGGACAGCGGGGACGACGTCGAGGTGCTCGAACGCCTGCGCGTGCTGCTCCCGGTGGCCGATCCCCGTCACGCGCTCGTCTCCTCGCGCCTGCGAAGGGCGCTGGAATAGGCTTTCCCGCAAGGGGGAGAGTGAACAGTGAAGCAGTGCATCAACTGCATGACCCGGTTGCCGCGCAAAGAGGTCACCGAGGTCGCGTGGTGTGCTTTGTGCGGGCCGTGCCTGCGGCTCGTGGAGGACCAGATGAAGGTCCTGCACGACCGGCCGGGCGGTGCCGAGGTGCAGATCCAGCAGTGCGGCTGGTGCGGGGTCGCGCGGTCGTGCGGCGCCGGCTGGCGCACGAGGTGCCTGGTGTGCCTGGACGACAGGTCGGTGCCGGACCCGGCGGTGCAGAGGATCGCGCACCGGCTGGAGCTCGACGGCACCTGGCGGGAGAACTCGGAGTTCCTCGCCGCGACGACCGTGAAGATCCGCCTGGCGAAGTATTCCAGGCCGGGGTGGACGGTGCTCGCGACGGACGTGCACGGCCTGCCCTGGACCGGGTACCGGTGGCTGACGAGGTCGCACGGCACCTGGGGCCGCGACGACGAGACGGGCGAGGTGGCGAGGCTCAGGCGGCTGCGCGGCGACACGACGCTGCTCTACCTCGTGCGGTACGGCAGGGTGCTCAAGTTCGGGCGCGGGCACGCCGACCGGGTGGGCGCGCACGTCGCCCAGGGCGCGGTGCCGGTGCTCGTGCTGTCCGCGCCGGGCCAGCAGGTCGTCGTGGCCAGGGACCGGCTCAAGCGGCTGCACCGCAGCGAGATGGTGTCCCAGCGGACGCCGGTGGACCTGTTCGCGGTGCTGCCGGACGGCGAGGACGTTACGGATCGGTTCTCGCGCGGGTAGTCCCCCTGGGTGGACGAGATCGTGGTGGTCGGACAGGTGGCACGGGACCTGGTGCTCGTCGTGGACGAGGTGCCGGGCCCCGGTGGCACGGCGCCCGTGAGGCAACGCCGGGAGGTGCTCGGCGGCAAGGGCGCGAACATCGCGTCCGGGCTGGCGCAGCTCGGTGCGCCCGTCGCGCTGGTGGGCGTGGTCGGGGACGACGACGTGGGCACGCGGCTGATCGCCCGTGCCGCCGCCGACGGCATCGCGACCCGCAACGTGGTCGTGCGGCCGGACTGCGCCACCGGGCTGATCGTGGACGTCGTCGCGGACGGCTGGCGCTATCTGGAGGACCTCCCGGACGGCGTGCTGCTGCGGGAGGAAGACCTGCCGTTGGACCTCATCGAACGTGCGCGCGCCGTGGTGGTGCAGTTGCAGCAACGGCCTGAGGTGGCACTCGCGGCGGCACGGGCGGCCCAGGGGCGCGTGGTGCTCGACGGTGCGTCCGAACAGCTGAGGGACGAGCTGCTGGCCTGCGCGGACGTCGTCAGGGCCGACCACCGCGAGGCCGAACTGCTGACCGGGCGCACCATCAGGACGGCCGACGACGCGATCAGCGCCGCCCGTGAGCTGATGCCCAAGGAGCTCGTGGCGTTCGCCGTGGACGACGTGGGCAACGTGTTCGTGTGGGACGGGGGAGAGCTGGTCGTGCCCCTGGGAGACGTCGAGGTCGTCGACACGACCGGCGGCGGGGACGCGTTCGTGGCCGCCCTGACGTTCGCCCTCACGCGTGGGGACGGGCCGGAGGAGGCGGCCGGGCTCGCGGTCGAGGCCTCCGCGGCCGCCGTGTCGCACGCCGGAGGGCGCACGAGGCTCACCGGACGGTGATCAGGCGGGTTATCGTTGGAGCGCGTCCGGTGAGGGGAGGGGTCCGCGTGCGAGTGCTCGCCGTTGTGCTGTTGTTGCTGCTCAGCGCCACGCCCGCGCAGGCCGCGACGGGTACGTACGTGCGGCTCGGGCACTTCTCGATGGACCAGGCGCGGGTCGACGCCGTCCTCGACGGGGAGAAGCTCGGCACCCTCGACTTCGCCGAGCTCTGGGACTACCGCCGGGTCGAGCCGGGCGAGCACGTCGTCGAGTTCCGCATGTCGGAACCGGGGAGCCCGCTGCTGCGGTCCGTGACGGTCCGGGCGACCGCCGGGCAGGCGTACACGGTCATCGACATGGCGTCCTCGATGCGGACGCTGGAGGACGACGTCAGCCAGCCGCCGAACGGCCAGGCGCGGATCCGGGTGATCAACGCGGGCGACGCGGAGACGGACCTGCAGCGCGGCACCACGATGGTGCACCGCGGCGTGCAGCCGACCTCGTCGACCGGCTACGTCCTCGTGCCGGCCGGCCCGGACGCCCTGGAGGTGCTCCAGCGCGGCAAGGACTCGACGAAGCTCGACACCCCGCTCGAAGCGGGCGGTGTCTACTCGCTGCTGGTCAACGCGCGGCGGATCGAGCTGCGGACCGACGCCAAGGGCGCCGAGGTCGTGCCGAGCGGCGGGCAGGAGACCGGGTTCGGCGGCATGGCGGGCGGCTGGGACTGGCTGACCGCGCTGGTCATCACGTTGATCGTGGGCGTGGCGATGTACTCGGTGCGCGGCCGGTTGTTCCGGTTCGGCTGACATGGCCAAGGGCAAGCTGCTGATGGGCGTGGCGGTCCTGGTCACGCTGATCTACGTGGTCAAGGGACCCGGCGGTGACGAGGTGCCGGAGCCGGTGACGGTGTCGATCCCGTCGATCGGGGTCGAGACCACGCTGGAGGCGTTGGAGGTCGACTCGGCCGGGGCGCTGGAGCCGCCGACGCGCGCGGACAAGGCCGGGTGGTACGCCAAGGGCGTCGCGCCGGGGGACGCCGGGCCCGCGGTGATCGCCGGGCACGTCGACTCGAAGACCGGGCCGGGGGTGTTCTTCCGGCTGCCCGAGTTGCAGCCCGGCGCCGAGGTGCTGGTGGAGCGCGAGGACGGCAGCAAGCTCACGTTCGTCGTCAGCGGCACGCACACCACGGACAAGACGGCGTTCCCGACCGAGGCCGTGTACGGGCCGACGTCGTTGTCCGAGCTGCGGCTCGTGACGTGCGGCGGCGACTTCGACCGGGCCGCGGGCAGCTACCGGGACAACGTCATCGTGGACGCGGTGCTCAAAGTCTGACGGTCTCGTCCGCCCACCGGCCGAGCAGCGTGGCGTCGTGCGAGATCGCGAGCACCCCGGCGCCGGAACGGGTCTGGTAGTCGCGGATCACGCCGACCAGCGCGGCTGTCGTGGAGGCGTCCAGCATCGTCGTCATCTCGTCGCAGATCAGGTAGCGCGGGTTCAGCGCCAGCGCCCGCGCGAGGCAGGCGCGTTGCAGCTGGCCGTCGCTGACCTCGTGCGGACGGCGGCCCAGCAGGTCGTCGGTGAGCATCACCAGCTCCGCGAGCTCGTCCACCCGGTCGCCGCCCGGTTCCGCGATGGCCTGGCGCAGCGTGAACCGCGGGTCGACCGACAGCCGGGGCTGCTGGAACAGCACACCGATCTTCGTGCGCTGCCGGGCCCGGAAGCGGAACCCGGTGACGGTCTCGCCGTCGATCTCCACGGTCCCCGCGAACGGCTTGTGCAGCAACGCGAGCACACGCGCCAAAGTGGACTTGCCGGACCCGCTCGGCCCGGCCAGCCCGACGGTCCGTCCCGGGTGGACGGTGAGGCTGACGTCGGTGATCACCGGGCCGCGGTAGCCGGCGGTGATGCCGGTGCCGCTCAGCACGGCAGGTGGCACGCGACGGCGTGCGGGTCGTCGGTCAGCACGGGGCGGTCCTCGCAGATCGCGGTGGCCTGCTCGCAACGCGGGGCGAACGCGCACCCCGCCGGCAGGTCGGTGAGCAGGGGAGGCTGGCCGGGCACCGGCACGAAGTCCCGTTCCGGCAACGCGTTGGCGAGCCCGCGCGCGTACGGGTGCCGCGCGTGGTCGAGCACCTCGTGCGCCGGGCCGACCTCGACGATCCGGCCCGCGTACATCACCGCGATCCGGTCGGCGACCTGGTGGGCCGCCGCCAGGTCGTGCGTGATCAGCAGGACGGCGTGCCCCTCGTCCACGAGCCGGCGGAACTCCTGCAGAAGCCCGTCGACGAGGTCGCGGTCGAGGCCGGTGGTGGGTTCGTCGGCGATCAGCAACGGCGGGTTGCCGACGAGGGCCAGGGCGTTCGCGACGCGCTGGGCCATGCCGCCGGACAGCTCGTGGGGGTAGCGGTCGAGGTGTTCGGGCAGCAGACCGGCGCGTTCGGCGGCCTGGTCCGCGTCGCCGCCGAGAATCCGGGCGGCCTCTTCGAGTTGGGACCGGGCGGTGCGCACGGGCGTCAGGTGGCTCGCCGGGCTCTGCGGGATGAGACCGATCTGCCGCCCACGCACCTTGGTCGCCAGCTCGTGGTCGGTCGCCGCGAGCAGGTCGACGTCGCCGAGCCGTGCGCTGCCGGAGGTCTCCGCGTTGCCGGGCAGGAACCCGAGCAGTGCCGACGCCAGCACGGTCTTGCCGCAGCCGCTCTCGCCGACCAGCGCCACGCACTCGCCCGGCCTGATCCGCAACGACACGTCGTTCACGGCCTGCACGGTCGCGCCTTTGAGCGCGAACCGCACCGACACCCGGTCGATCTCCAGGTTCACCACGTCAACTCCGTGCGCCGCTTGGGGTTCAGCCGATCCCGCCACACGCCGCTCACGCCGGACACCGCGAGCGTCGTGATGATCAGCATCAGGCCCGGTGCCAGCGACATCCACCAGCCGCCGAGCAGCAACGAGCGCTGGGCGTCGTTGATCATGTTGCCGATGCTGGCCGCGTGCGGCGGGAGCCCGAGGCCCAGGAACGACAACGCCGTCTCGTGCCACACCGCGTGCGGCACCATCAACGTCGTCGCGAGCAGCACCTGCGGGGCGACGTTCGGCAGCAGGTGCCGCGTGAGCACCTGCAACCGGGTGGCACCGCCGACGATCGCCGCGTCGATGAACGGCCTGGTGCGCAACGACAACACCTCGGAGCGCACGATCCGGGCGGCCGTGAGCCAGTGCGTCAGCGCGATCGAGATGATCACGGCGTGCAGGCTCGGCCGCAGGATCGCGACGATCACGATGCCCAGCAACAGGTGCGGTACCGAGGCGATCGCGTCGACCACCCGCATGAGCACGCGGTCGAACCAGCCACCGATCGAGCCCGCCAGCGCGCCGACCGCCGTGCCGACGACCGCCGAGATCACCGCCGCGACCACCCCGACCGTCAACGAGACCCGCAGCGCGTAAACGCAGCGCAGCAAGACGTCGCGGCCGAGTTCGTCGGTGCCGAACAGGTGCGCGGCCGACGGTGGCCGGTTGGCGATCGCGAGGTCGACGTACTGCTCGTTGAGCTGCACGAACAACGGCACGACCAGGACGACCACCGCGACGATCCCGAGGACGATCGCGGACGGCAGCAGCCGCCACTTCGGCGAACGCGGGGGAGACGCGGCGGTGAGGCGGCTGCGCGGGGCAGGACGCCAGGTCAGGTCAGCCATCGAGCGCCACCCTCGGGTCGGCCAGGGCGTACAGGACGTCGGCCAGCAGGTTGCCCAGCAGCACCACACCGGTCGCCATCACGGTCAGCGCGCCGAGCAGGGCGAAGTCGACGTTCAGCGCCGCCTCCACGGTCGCCCGCGCGATGCCCGGCCACGAGAACACGGTCTCCACCAGCAACGCCCCGGTGATCAGCTCGGGCAGCCGGGCGCCGAGCAGCGTCAGGAACGGCAGCAGCGAGGTGCGCAGCGCGTGCCCGGACACCACCAGGTGGTCCGGCAGGCCGCGCGCCCGCGCCCCGATCACGTGGTCCTGCGTGAACGACTCGAGCAGGTTCTGCCGCACGAACAGCACGAACCACGGCGCCTGCGAGATCGCCAGCACGGTCACCGGCAGCACCATGTGGAGCGCGACCCCGCCGGCGGACGGCGGTGCGGAACCCGTGGTCACGCCACCGCCGGGCAACCACCGCAGCTGCAACGCGAAGACGTAGAGCACCGCGAGCCCGAGCCAGAACACCGGCGCGGCCTCCAGGGCGTAGCAGCCGCCGGTGATCGACCGGTCGAGCCAGGAGCCCTGCCGCCACGCCGCGAGCGTGCCGAGCAGCAGGCCGAGCACCAGCGCCAGCGTGAACCCGACCGACACCAGCAGCACCGTCCACCCGAGACGGTCGCCGATCACCGCGGACACGGGCTGCTGCAACGACAACGAGTCACCGAGGTCACCCGCGACGGCGTGCCGCAACCAGGCCCAGTACTGCGCGACGACGGGTTCGTCGACACCCCAGTTCTCGCGCAGCTGCGCCACGCGTTCCGGCGAGGCGCCGATGATCCGCACGCCGAAGTAGCGTTCGATCGGGTCGAACGGGCTGAGCTTCGCGAGCACGAACAACGCGAAGCTCACCACCAGCAGCACCGGGACCGCGAAGGCCAGCCGCCGCAGCGCGAGCCGGCCGATCGCCCTGCCCCGCGTCACGGCTTCGGGGTCCAGCGCTCGAGGTTCCACCACACCGCGTGCACCAGGCCGTGGTCGTGCGGCTCGACCTGGGTCTCCTGGCCGTTCCACTTGTCCCGCACGACGTACGTGTGGTCGAGGAACACCAGGAACGCCCACGCGGGGTCGGCCGAGTACGCCTGCTGGAACTCGTCGTAGGCCTTCTTGCGGGCGGCCGGGTCGAGGCTGCGGCGCGCGGTGTCGAGTGCGGTGTCCACAGTGGAGTTCTTGTACAGCGTCATGTTCACGTAACCCTGCTGGCCCGCGTAACGCGAGTGCAGCAACGTGTACGCGGCGGTGTCGGGGTCGTACGGGTCGCCGCCACCCCAGACCGAAGCCGCTTCCTTCCGGCGTTGCAGCATGATCTCGAACGTCGTGGCCTCGACGGGCGCGTCGATGCCGAGCTTCGCGATGTCGGACGCCGTGGCCAGCGCGAGTTCCTTGCGCAGCACGTCCGGGGCGGGGTAGAGCACCGGCAACCGGGCGGGCTGACCGTCCTTGGCGCGCTTGCCGTCCGCGCCCTTGCGCCAGCCGGCCTCGTCGAGCAGCCTCTCCGCCTCGGCGACGTCGTAGGTGAACGCCGAACCCTCGTCGTACCAGTCCTTCAGGTACGGCGAGATCGGCGTGGAGGCGGGCTTGCCGGACCCGGCCAGCACGGCGTCGATCATGGCCTGGCGGTTGATGCCGAGGTTGATCGCGCGCCGGACCTGCGGCGACGACGTGAGCGGCAGCTCGGACGGGATGCCGAGACCGCGGTAGTCGGCCGACGGGTTCTGCACGATCTTGTACCCGGACCGGTCGCGGTAGGTCTGGGCGAGCTTGGGCGGCAGCACCGTGCCGTCGAACTCTCCGGCGGCCATGCGGGTCGCGCGCGCGTTGTCGTCGGGCACGAACACGACGGTCACGGACTTGATCGCGGGCGCGCCGCCCCAGTACTTCTCGTTGGCCTGCAACACCATCCGGTCACCCTTGCGCCACTCGGCGACGGTGTACGGGCCGGTGCCGACCGGTGCGGTGTTGAACGCGGCGGTGTTGATGTCCTGCCCGGTGAGCTTCGCGGCGGGCACGATGCCGAGCGCGAGTTGCTGGGCGAAAGGCGCGTACGGGTAGGAGAGCGTGAACTCGACGGTGGCCGGGTCGACGGCTTTGACGTCGGCCAGTGCGTCGAACCGGGAGGCGATCGTGGAGTTGACCTTCTTGTCCACCACGGACCGGTAGGTGAACACGACGTCCTCGGCGGTGAGCGGGGTGCCGTCGGAGAACGTGACGTCCTCGCGCAGCTTCGCGGTCCACTTCAGACCGTCCGCCGAGGCCGTCGGCAGTTCGGTCGCCAGTGCGGGTTTCAGCGCCAGCGACGCGTCGCGCGTCACGAGCCCGTCGAAGATCTTGGCCGCGCCGTCGGGGGCGTAGCCGAGCACGGGGTTGAGGTTCTCCGGTTCACCGCCCGCGCCGATCACGATCGACGTGGCCGAAGCGGTCGTCTCGCCGTCGGGTGAGGTGCACCCCGCCAGCAGAACCAGGGCCACCCAAGCCACTCGCCGCATGCAGTTCCTCCCCGGAAGTCCGTCTTGCCGGGAGCAGCTAACAGCAAGAAACTTGCAACAAGCAATACCTGGCACCACTGCGCGCAGGTCAGGGGCGTGCCAGCATCTCCGCCATGACCAGCGGCGTACACACTCACGAACACACCCACGGCGACGTAACTCACACGCACCCGCATGGCGAGCACGCCCACGATCACGTGGAGCACGAGCACACCCACGCGCACGGCGGTTCGACGCACTCACACACGCATGTGCACGACGCGGGACACGTCGAGGAGCACGACCACTCGCACTAAGCACTCGGCCGAACGTCCTGTCCGTGAGCGCACTCGCCTCACGAGCGCGTTTCACGTTGCCGGGTGGTCGCACTCGCTTCACGAGCGCGTTTCACGTTGCCGGAGTGCACGCGGGGAGCTTTCGTTCGCGCTGCCCGCACGCGAGGGCCCCGCGTGCGGCAGGAAAACGTGAGGGTGGGTTCGGGCGGTTGCTCAGTGCGATTCGCGCGTTACCTCGCTGCCGCTGGAGCCGAGCAGGAAGTCCAGGTCGGCTCCGGTGTCCGCGCCCAGCACGTGGTCGACGTAGAGCCGTTCCCAGCCGCGCTTCGGTGCCGCGAACGCCTCGGCCATCGCCGTGCTGGGGGAGCGCTGGAGGAAGTCCGGCGCCTCCACGTCGATCCGCCGGTTCGCCACGTCCAGCACGATGACGTCGCCGGTCCGGACGAGCCCGAGTGGCCCGCCCGCCGCCGCTTCCGGTGCCACGTGCAGGACCACCGTGCCGTACGCGGTGCCGCTCATGCGCCCGTCGCAGATGCGGACCATGTCGCGCACGCCCTGCTCCAGCAGCTTCTTCGGCAACGGCATGTTCGACACCTCCGGCATGCCCGGATAGCCGCGCGGCCCGCACCCGCGCAGCACCAGCACGGAGTCCGCGTCCACGTCGAGGTCGGGATCGTCCACGCGGGCGTGGAAGTCCTCGATGCTGTCGAACACCACGGCCCTGCCGCGGTGCTGCAACAGGTGCGCGGACGCGGCCGCCGGTTTGATCAACGCCCCGGACGGCGCGAGGTTGCCGCGCAGCACCGCGATCCCGCCCTCGGTGATGATCGGCTCGGTCCTGGTGCGGATCACCTCGGGGTCCCAGATCGGCGCGTCGTCGAGGTGCTCGACGAGCGGCCGTCCGGTCACCGTGACGCCCTCGGGGTCGAGCAGGTCGCGCACCTCCCGCAGCACCGCCAGGAGTCCGCCCGCGCGGTGGAAGTCCTCCATCAGGAACCGGCCGGCGGGCTGGAGGTCCACCAGGAGCGGCACACCGGAGCCGACGCGGTCGAAGTCGTCCAGCGTCAGGTCGACGCCGAGGCGTCCGGCGATGGCGAGCAGGTGCACCACGGCGTTGGTCGACCCGCCGATCGCCGCCAGCGCCACGATCGCGTTGTGGAAGCTCGCCTTCGTGAGGAACGTGCTGGGCCTGCGGTCCTTCTCGACCAGTTCCACGACGAGCTTCCCGGTGCCGTGCGAGGCTTCGAGGAGCCGGCTGTCCGGCGCCGGCGTGCCCGCCACTCCGGGGACCACCGTGCCGAGGGCTTCCGCCACCAACGCCATCGTCGACGCCGTGCCCATCGTGTTGCAGTGGCCGCGGCTGCGGATCATCGCCGACTCGGAGCGGTTGAAGGCCTCCTGCGACAACGTGCCCGCCCGCACCTCCTCCGACAGCCGCCACACGTCCGTGCCGCAGCCCAGGGGAGTGCCGCGGAACGTGCCGGTCAGCATCGGCCCGCCCGGCAGCACCACGGCGGGAACGTCGACGGACGCGGCGGCCATCAGCAGCGCCGGGATCGTCTTGTCGCACCCGCCGAGCAGCACCACTCCGTCCACGGGGTTGGCGCGCAGCATCTCCTCGGCGGCCATCGCGGCCATGTTGCGCCACAGCATCGCGGTGGGGCGGACGTTGGTCTCGCCCAGCGACACGACGGGCAGGTTGAGCGGGTTACCACCCGCCTCGTAGACGCCGTTGGAGACGGACTGCGCGACCTCGTTCAGATGCGCGTTGCACGGCGTGAGGTCGGAGGCGCTGTTGGCGATGGCGATCTGCGGCCTTCGGAACGCGTCGTCGGGGGTGCCGCGGCGCATCCAGGCGCGGTGGATGTAGGCGTTGCGGTCGTCACCGGCGTACCACTGCTCGCTGCGAAGTCCCACAGGCGCCTCCTGCTCGGTGGTCACTCCGACCCTAGCTACATCGGGAGGTCCGGCGGGAGTTGCAAGGCGATGGTGATCAGCGAGTGCACCCGGTTGGCGATCACCGACAGCAGTCCGTGCATCTCCGGCGAGGCCGCGTCCGCGCACTCCTGCAGCGTGCGCAGGTCCGTGTCGATCTGCCCCAGCACCGCCGCCGTGTCGGCCGGACCCGCGGCGAACGCGCGGGCGATGTCCTCCAGGGGAAGACCGTGGACCTCCAGGCGTTGTACGAGATGGATGCGTTCCACGTCGTCCGCGCGGTAAAGGCGGTAGTTGGAGGCGGTGCGCTGGGCGGGGCTGATCAGGCCCAGCGTCGTGTAGTAGTCGACGGTGCGGATGCTCACGCCCGCCCGTGCGGCGAGTTCGCCGATCTTCAGCAGCGCTTCCGACACAGCGATCACCTCCCGTCCCCGCAACCATACAGTGCTACGTGCTACTGTTGGAAACATGCCTGAAGAAGCCGATGTAGACGGCTGTAGTACTGGGCCGGGTGCGCCTTGTTGATCGCATCCGGCTTGCTCGCCATCGTGGTGCTGACGGTGGCCACCGGGTACTTCGTTGCCCAGGAGTTCGCGTACATGGCGGTCGATCGCGGCCGTTTGCAGCAGATGGCCGAGGGCGGCTCGAAGGCCGCCGAACGTGCCTATCGCGTGACGCAGAAGCTCTCGTTCATGCTGTCCGGTGCCCAGTTCGGCATCACGGTGACGGCGCTGCTCGTGGGGTACGTGGCCGAGCCGCTGCTCGGTGCCGGCCTCGGCATCCCCGGCTCCATGGTGATCGCGCTGGCGTTCGCGACGTTCGTGCAGATGGTGCTCGGTGAGCTGCTGCCGAAGAACCTCGCGATCGCCCGGCCCGAGCAGCTCGCGCTCGCGTTGAGCGGGTCGACCCTCGTGTACCTCAAGATCGCCGGACCGGTGATCCGGTTGTTCGACGCGGCCGCGAACCGGCTGCTGCGCGCGATCGGCATCGAGCCCGTCGAGGAGTTGCCGCAGGGCGCGACGCCGGAGGACTTCCGCCAGATCGTGGAGGACGCGGGGGAGCAGGGGCACCTGGACCCCGAGCTGACCCGGCTGCTGGAGCACGGCATCGGGTTCCGCGGACTCGTCGCGGAACAGGCGATGACGCCCCGCGTGAACGTCCACACCGTGCGGTTCGACGAGCCCGCCTCGCGCGTGGTCTCGTTGCTGGACACCGGTAACTCGCGGTTCCCCGTGGTCGGTGAGGACCTCGACGACCTGCGTGGCGTCGTGGGGCTCGCCGAGGTGCTGACCCTGGAGCCCGAGCAGCGGTCCACGACGGCGATCGAGAAGATCGCCTCGCCCGCGCTCGTGGTCCCGGCGACGCTGCCGCTGCCCGCCGTGCTCGAACGGCTGCGCACCGAACGCCGCCAGCTCGCCTGCGTGGTCGACGAGTTCGGCGGGTTCGCCGGCGTGATCTCGCTGGAGGACCTGGCCGAGGAACTCGTCGGCGAGATCCACGACGAGGACGACCAGGTGCCCGCCATGATCGAGAAGGTCGGCGAGGACTGGCGCGTGCCCGGCCGCATGCGCCTCGACGAGGTCGAGGACGCCACCGGCGTGGAACTGCCCGCCGACGACGCCTACGACACGGTGTCCGGCCTGGTGCTGCACCAGCTCGGCCGCGTGGCCGAGGCCGGTGACGAGATCGAGATGAACGGAGTGCGCCTGGTGGTCACCACCGTCGCGCGCAACGTCCCCGACACGGTGGTGTTGTCCCGATGAGCATCGCGATCTCCGTGTTGTTGCTGGCGTTGAACGGCTTCTTCGTGGCCGCCGAGTTCGCGTTGATCGCGGCGAAGCGGCACCGGCTGGAGCAGGCCGCCGAAACCTCCCGCGCGGCCCGTGCCGCCGTGGCCGGCGTCCGCGAACTCTCGCTGATGCTCGCGGGCGCGCAGCTCGGCATCACGCTGTGCACCCTGGGTCTCGGCGCGCTGGCGAAGCCGGCCGTCGCGGACCTGCTCGAACCGGCGCTGGCGTGGACCGGCCTGCCCGAGGCGTTCGCCTACGGCATCGCCTTCGCGATCAGCCTGGTGCTGGTGGTGTTCCTGCACATGGTCGTCGGCGAGATGGCGCCCAAGTCGTGGGCCATCGCGCACCCCGAGCGCTCCGCGCTGATCCTGGCGCTGCCGTTCCGCGCGTTCGCCCGCTCGGTCCGCTGGCTCCTCAGCGGGCTGAACGCGGTGTCGAACGCCCTGCTGCGCCTGCTGAAGGTGGAGCCGCAGGACGAGCTGGCGCAGGCGCACCGGCCGGACGACCTGCGGATGCTGCTGCGCCAGTCCGCCGAGCACGGCCTCATCCCCGAGGCCGAGCAGCGGCTGCTGACCAGGATGCTCCAGGTCCAGCGCACGACCGTGCGCGAGGTGATGGTGCCGATCGCCGACACGTCGACGGTCACCGAGGACGTCACCGCCCGCGAGATCGAGCAGCGCAGCCTCCAGTGTGGACGGTCGCGCTTCCCGGTCACCGATGCGAGCGGCGCCTACGTGGGCCTCGTGCACATCCGCGAGGCCATGCGCGCCACGGCTCGCGGCGAGAATCCCTCGGCCCGTGAGCTGATGGGCCCAGTGCTCACGCTTCCGGCGTCGATGCCGGTGGCCCAGGCGGTAACGGCAATGCGAGAAGCCCGCGCCCAGCTCGCCATGGTGGCCGAAGACACGGATGCGAGTTCGCGCCGGACGGCCGACTTCCCGGCGAACGAGCCGCCGTCTCCGGAGGAGCGGCCGTCAAACACCGGTATTGCCGCACTCGAAGACCTCCTCGAAGAGCTGATCGGCGACTTCGAGGACGAAACCGACACCCGTCCGGTCAGCGTCCGCTGACCGGAGTTTCCTAGAGAGGAAACGCACCATGTTCAAGCGGATGCTCAGCGCGTTCGGCGTCGGCGGCCCGTCTGTCGACACCGTCCTGGACTCGCCGCACGCCACGCCCGGTCAGGTCGTCACCGGGCAGGTGCGCATCCAGGGCGGCAGCGCGGACGCCGAGATCGGCCAGGTCGTGCTGTCGCTCGTCACCCGCGTCGAGGTCGAGCACGGTGACCACGAGTACGGCGGCGTGTCCGAGTTCCTGCGGGTCGTCGTGGCGCAGGGCGTGCGGGTCGCGGCGGGCCAGCCCGTCTCGGTGCCGTTCCAGCTGCCGATCCCGTGGGAGACCCCGATCACGGCGGTCGGCGGTGGCCAGCTGCCCGGCATGACGGTGGGCGTGCGGACCGAGCTCGTGATCGCGGGCGCGCCGGACAAGGGTGACCTCGACCCGATCCTGGTGCACCCGCTGCCGTCGCAGGACGCGGTGCTCAACGCGTTCGGGCAGCTCGGCTTCTCGTTCCGCAGCGCGGACGTCGAGGCCGGCCGCCTGCACGGCGTGCCGCAGGAGCTGGGTTTCTACCAGGAGATCGAGTTCTTCCCGCCGGGGCAGTTCGCGGGGCAGATCCAGCAGGTCGAGCTCACGTTCGTGGCGAACCCGCACGAGCTGTACGTGATCCTCGAGGCCGACAAGCGCGGCGGCATGTTCTCGTCGGGCGGTGACTCGTTCGGTCACTTCCGCGCCTCGCACCAGGAGGCGCAGGGCACCGACTGGGCGTCGGCGATCAACGGCTGGCTGGCCCAGATCGCGCAGCGCGGCCACGCGAACCCGGCGTTCGGCGGGCACAACCCCGCGTTCGGCGGTCAGCCCGGGTACGGCCAGCAGCACGGCTACGACCAGCACGGCCACCATGGGCACCACGGCGGCCACCACCGCAGCGGTCCTGGCATGGGCACGGTCATCGCGGCCGGTGCCGCCGGTGTCGTCGGCGGCATGGTCGTCGGCGAGATGATGGACGACGCGTTCGAGGACTTCGGCGAGTTCGAAGGCGAGTAGCGGTTCCCGCGCAGCCCACGACCTGAAAGGACCCGTTGATGGAGTGGATGACGAGCCCGGAGCTGTGGGTCGCGTTCGCGACGCTGCTGCTGCTCGAAATCGTTCTGGGCATCGACAACGTCATCTTCATCTCGATCCTGGCCGGGCGCCTGCCGGAGGAGCAGCGGCGCAAGGCCCAGGTCGTGGGCCTCTCGCTGGCCCTCGTCACGCGCCTGATCCTGCTCGCCTCGCTGGCGTGGGTGATCGGGCTGACGGCACCGTTGTTCACGGTGTTCGGCCAGGAGATATCGGGACGTGACCTGATCCTGCTGCTGGGCGGGCTCTTCCTGCTCGGCAAGGCCACGTTCGAGATCCACGAGCAGCTGGAAGGCGCGGACCACGCCAAGGAGCGCAAGGTCGTCTCGTTCGCCGGGGTGATCGCGCAGATCCTGGTGCTGGACATCGTCTTCTCGCTCGACTCGGTGATCACCGCGGTCGGCATGGTCGACGAGCTGGGCATCATGATCGCGGCCGTGGTCGTCGCGATGGTCGTGATGCTGTTCTCCGCCAAGGCGATCTCGGAGTTCGTGAACCGCCACCCGACGGTGAAGATGCTCGCGCTGTCGTTCCTGCTGCTGATCGGTGGCAGCCTGATCGCCGAGGGCTTCGACCAGCACATCCCGAAGGGGTACGTGTACGGGCCGATCGCGTTCTCGGTGTTCGTGGAGTTCCTGAACCTGCGCATGCGCGCCCGGCGCAACGCCAAGCCGGTCGAGCTGCACGGCACGTACGTGAAGAACGAGGTCAAGGCCGCGGACTGAGTTTGCGTTCCGCCCACCGGGGTAACCGCGCTCTGCGTCAAGCAGTCGGCGTTGCTACCCCGGTTGGACGGAGGGCGACGTGGAAGCGCTTGATTACGCACTGAGGGTCACGCGGGAGCTCGGGTTGAGCGGGGAGTCCTCGTGCGTCGAGGACGTCAAACCGCTGCGGGTGTACGTCGCCGTCGACGGCTCCGTACCCGGCCACTCCGGTGACGTCGCTCTGCTGTGGACCGAGGGCCGCGGCTGGGCGATCGCCGTCGAGGAGGGCGCTGACCTGACGGTCGTGGCGCGTCTCGCCGGTGCCGTCGAACCTCCCCCGCGCACGGTCGCGCGCTGGGTGCGCGACCAGCTGACAGCACAAAGGCCGGCCCACGACGTGGACCGGCCTTTGCGAGCGGGTTAGCCGACCGAGACCGGCTCCTGCTTCTTCCTGTCGTCCAGCTCGTCGAGCGCGGTGCCCTCGACGTCGAGTTCCGGCAGCCAGCGCAGGAACTTCGGCAGCCACCAGGCGCGCTCACCGAGCAGGGCGAGCGCCGCGGGCACCAGCACCATGCGGACCACGAACGCGTCCACGAAGATGCCGACGGCCAGGGCGAACGCGATCGACTTCACGGTCGGCTCGCCCGCCGGGACGAAGCCCGCGAACACCGAGAACATGATCAGCGCCGCGGCCACGACGACCGGTGCCGCCTGGCGGAAGCCCGTGGTGATGGCCTCCATCGGCTTGGCGCCGCGGTGGTGCGCCTCGTGCATCCGGGACACCAGGAAGATCTGGTAGTCCATGGCGAGGCCGAACAGGATGCCGATCACCAGGATCGGCGTGAGGCTGATCAACGGGCCGGTGCCGTCGAGGTTGACCGCGGACGCGAGCCAGCCCCACTGGAACACCGCGACCGTGGCGCCGAGCGACGCGCCGATCGTCAGCAGGAAGCCGAGGACGCCGACCAGCGGCACCAGCAGCGAGCGGAACACCAGGATGAGCAGCACCAGGGCGAGGCCGACGACGACCGCGAGGTAGATCGGCAGCGCCTTGTCGAGCGAGGTGGCCACGTCGACGCTGACGGCGGTGGCACCGGTGACGTAGGCCTTGCCGCCCTCCACACCGGACAGTTCGGCGCGCAGGTCGGCGACGAGCTTCTCGGTCTCCACGGTGTCCGGGCCGGACTTCGGGATCACGGTGACGAGCGCGGAGCGGCCGTCCTGGCTCGGCTGGGCGGGCGTCACCAGGGCGACGTCGGACAGCTTCGCGATCGGCTCGGACGCCTTGGTGGCCGTCGCGGCGGCGCCGTCACCCTCGAACAGGACGATGATCGGGCCGTTGAAGCCCTCGCCGAAGCCCTTCGCGAGGATCTGGTCCGCGCGTTCCTGGGTGGAGCCGGCCGGCGGCTTCTGGATGAGCGTGGTGTCCATGGACGCCACCGGGATCGCGACGATGCCGAGCGCGACGACCGACAGCAGCAGCGCGACGACGCGGTTGCGGGTGATCGCACCGGCCCAGCCGCGGATGACACCGCGGTCCTTCGGCTCCACCGGGTTCTCGGCGGTGGCGGCGCGCTCCTTGCGGGTCAGCACGCGGCGGCCGAGCATGCTCAGCACCGCGGGCACGAGCGTGATCGCGATCAGGACCGCGACGACGATCGTGGCGGCGGCCGAGACGCCCATCTGCGTGAGGAACGGGATGCCCGCGATCGCGAGGCCCACCAGCGCGATGACGACGGTCAGACCGGCGGTGACGACGGCCGACCCGGCGGTGCCCACGGCGGTCGCGACGGCGTGGCCGACGTCCGAGCCGCGGCGCAGTTCCTGGCGGTAGCGGTTGATGATGAACAACGCGTAGTCGATGCCGACCGCGAGACCCAGCATCGAGGCGAGGATCGGCGTGGTCGACTGCAGGTCCATGAACCCGGTCGCGATGGTGATGCCGAGCGTGCCGATGCCGACGCCGATGCCGGCACTCAGCAGGTTCATGCCGGCGGTCACGAGCGAGCCGTAGGTCAGCGCGAGCACGACCAGCGCGAGCACGACACCGATGGCCTCGGTGATGCCGCCGACGTGCGGCGTCTCCTGCATCGCGGTGCCGGTGAGCTCGACGGTCAGCCCCGCCGCGCGCGCCTTGTCGACGGCCTTGGTGAGCTCGGCGCGCTGCTCGTCGGTGACCTCGCCGGGCTTCACGTCGTAGGTGACGGTGCTGTAGCCGACGTTGAGGTCGCGGTTGACGCTCGGCGCGGCCGGGTCCAGCGGGTTCGTCGCGGACGTGACGCCCTTGAGCGCCGCCTCGTCGGCCACCAGGTCGGTGATCGCCTTGACGTGCTGCGGCAGCTTCTGGCCGTCCGGAGCCTGCACGACGACCTTGGCCTGCGCGGTCTCGCCGGAGCCGAACGTCTCCTGGATGCGCTCCAGGGCGGTCGTGGACTCCTGGCCGGGGATCGACATCGAGTTGGACGTCTCACCGCCGAGCGTGAACGCGCCGACGCCGGAGCCGATCAGCACGAGCAGCCAGATCAGGACGACCGGAACGCGGCGCCGGTGGGTGCCCATTCCCAGTTTGTAGAGCAGTTTCGCCATGATGGTCAGGCCTCCTGGTGCCCGAGTGCGTCGTAACAGGTAGCGAGGATCAAGGGGCGCCACGTCGTCTTGTCACCCTCTTGGTTGGCCAAGAGGGTGAGCACGGCCATGGAGCTGAGCGCGCCGACGATGCGGATCGCGCGGGGGAGTTCCTGAGCGGGGTCGATGACGAACATCTCGTTGAGGAGCAGCTCGTCCTGCGCCTGCTGCGGGTCCTCGCCCGGTGCCGTCATCGTCCGGAACAGCAGGGCGACCATGCCCGGCCGGTCGAGCGCGTAGTCGGTCAGCAACTCCAGCGCCCTGCGGTCCCTCTGCGGTCCCGCGGGCATGTCTTTGACCAGGTCCAGGACGTGTCGCGTGAGGATGTGGCTCTGCTCCCACGCCGCTTCGAAGAGAGCTTCCTTGCTCGGGAAGTGGTGCAGGAGGCCCGCCTTGGACAGGCCGACGGCGTCCGCGAGGGACTTCAACGAGGTCTGCTCGAAGCCGTGCCGCGCGAAGAGCGCGGCGGCGGCGTCGAGGATCTTCTCGTCGACCCCGGTCCTGGGCTGTCGTGGCATGCAACCGACTTTACGGCGTTCACCAACCGATTCGGTAGGTTTACCGACCGAAATGGTCGGTGGCCTTCGTCACCATAATGGGTGAGTGATTGAGTTTCGCCCAGTGATCGAGGTGACCGGGAGTCACATCGAGTTGTCCGGAGAGATGTCGCGCGCGGCGTTCGACGCGGCGCTCGCGGCCATCGGCGAGTACAACCGCGCCTCGCAGCCGTACGCCGGGCTGCTGGAGCAGGAATGCCTGATCATGGCGGGAGGACTGCGCGTGCGGGACACCGCGGCGGGCGTCCAGGTGGAGCCCGGCTGCTGCGCGGGGCTCGAGGAGTGGCGTGGCTGGTCGTGCCTCGTGGACGGCGAGCAGCCGTGGCTCGGGCACAGCCCGGATCCAGGTCTGGAGTTCCGCGACGGCGTGGCGCGGTTGTGGCAGGACGTCGAACACACGGACGGGCCCGCCTGCGAGATCCCGCTCGCCGATGTCCCCGCGCACCTGGAGGGCGTCCAGCGCGACCTGGCCGGGTTCCTCGGCCTCGTGCGGCAGTGGGCGCCGGACGGACTCGGCGACCGCCTCGCCGCACGGTTCGACGCCGAGTTCCGGATCAGCGCACCCCTGTGAAGAATGGGCCGATGTTCGTCTTCGACGCGGAACTCTGGATCTGGGACGCGCGCCGCACCGAGACCTGGACGTTCGTGACGCTGCCCGAGGACGTCTCGGACCAGATCCGCGACGTCGCCGCGCCCGGCCCCGGCTTCGGCGCGGTGAAGGTCCGCGCCGGGCTCGGGGCGAGCACGTGGTCGACGTCGGTGTTCCCGGACAAGCAGTCGGGCTGCTACGTGCTGCCGGTGAAAGCCGCCGTGCGCAAGAAGAACGACGTCGGGCCTGGCGACACCGTCAAGGTGACGGTCGAGCTCCTCTGAGCGACTGCCCGGAAGTCCTGTGCACACCCACCCGAGCCACCCTCACGTTTCCGGCCGCACGCGGGGACCTCGCGTGCGCTCAGTGCGAACGAAAGCTCCCCGCGTGCACTCCAACAACGTGAAACGCGCTCGTGAAGCGTGCTCGTGAAGCGAGCGCGACCACGGACAGGGCTTCCGGCCGAGCGCTCAGAGGTTCCAGTCGATGTCGGCGTAGATGGCGGCGTGGTCGCTCGCCGCATGCACCTCGGCGGTCATGGTTTCGTAGACGTCCCAACGGTTCTTGGTGCGCGGGCCGCGCCACACGCCCTTGCGGAAGACACCGCCGCCGGTGGCCTTGGCGAACAGTTCCGGGGTGAGCAGGACGTAGTCGATCTTGCCCTTCTCGCCCACGCCCCGGTACGTGCCGAGCCGGTGGTCCCAGTCGAAGTTCGGGTGCTCGCTGATGTCGCGCAGGCCGGTGCGCTGGAACAACGGCCGCAGGCACTCGCTGTCGGCGGTGTCGTTGAGGTCGCCGACGACAGCGATGTGCTCGTGGCCCTCGTCGCGCAGCCGGTTGACGATGCGGGCGATCCGGACGGCCTGGCGGAACCGGCGGCGGGCGCCGATCGGGTCGCCGGGGGAGCCGTAGCCCTTGGACTTCAGGTGGTTCACGAGCACGACGACCTCGGGGCCCGCGGGCGTGCGGACGTGGTACTCGGCGCAGTCGCGGGAGAAGATGACGCCCGAGTTGTCGCGCGCGTACACGTGCGTCCGGATCGTGATGACCTGATGTTCTTCCCTGGTCAGCAATCCGACGTTGATGCCGCGCTCGTCGTTGCCGTCGATCAGGTGGACCTCCTCGTACGGGGTCCAGCCGACGTGCTTGAGCATGCTGGCGGAGAACATGTGCAGCAGTTCGCGCGACTCGGCCTCGACGACGCCGAGGACGTCCGCGCCGACGTCGCGCATCACCTGCGCGGTGTGGCGGGTGGCGAGTTCGCTGATGGGTTCGGTGGTCAGCTCCACCCAGCCGACCCAGGACTCGCGACCGCTTGCCACGACTGAGGTTTCGCCGGTGCGGTGGCGCGCGAGGAACCGGCCGCGGATGCGCCGCAGGATCGCGTACCTGCTCCGGTCACCCCTGAGCAACTCGAGCGTCGCCAGGTGTTCCTTGAGCTCTTCCTTGACTTCCGGGGTGTAGGTCTCGGCGGCGATGAGTTCGTTGAAACGGGCGTGGGCGGCCAGGATCGGAGCCGCGTGCTTGGTGGCGTTGCGGCCCATCACTTTGGGGCGTTCGAACATGTTCTCCACGTTGAACGACCCGATTCGCGTGGTCCTCACGACTTCAGGGTCGCATGTGGAGGAACGGGTTCGCCCTGGTCCGCTCGGGTGATCTTTCGCTGCGCCGATGGTGGAGGGCCCCGTGTGGCCGGGCTGCCGGAACGGATTGTTCGCGGGGCCCTCCATCCCCCTGCTACCTGCCGATCACGGGCAGGTGGAGCGGCTCAGGATCGACACCTTGTTCGGGTTGCTGTTGTCGATCTTCTTGCTGCTCTTCGTCTTGGCGGGCGCGACGAAGCACTTGTTGAAGCGCTCACCGCTCTCGCGCACGAACTCCAGCTCGATCGCGCGGTTCTGGTTGCAGTGGTTGTTGTAGTAGACCGTCGTGGTGACGCTGCCGTCGCCCCAGGAGATGTTGATCTTCTGGCCGCTCGGCGAGGCGCAGGCGGCCGACTTGCGGTGGGTCGCCTGGACGGACACGTCACCGGAGGTCTCCGCGCCGGCCACCACCGGTGCGATGCCGGTGAGCGCGAGCCCCAGACCCGCGGCGGCCAGGATCAGGTTGCGAGACTTCACGAAATACCCCTCGATCTTCAATTCCGGGAGATGTCCCGGCGGGCCGGGTGGCCCGCCGCCGCCGACGTTGCCCTTTTGATCAAGGACGAACCTAGGATGAACCTTGAATCCACTGGCTGAGGGGTGATCTTGGAGTTCGGGCTGCTCGGCGCCGTCGAGGTGCGCCACGGGGGCGAGTCGGTCGAGATCGGCCACGTCCGGCAACGATCCGTGCTGGTAGCGCTGCTGCTGGAGGAGGGACGGCCGGTCCCGGTCGACCGGTTGCTCGACCGGGTCTGGGGCGACCGGGCACCTCTGCGGGCACGCGAGACGCTCTACGGGTACGTGTCGAAGCTGCGCAAGGTGCTCGACCTGGACATCGAACGCTCACCCGCCGGATATCGCCTCGAGGTGGATCCATCGAGGGTGGATCTGTTCCGCTTCCGGGCATCGGTGCGGGAGCGCGAGTTCGACTCCGCGCTCGCGTTGTGGAGGGGCGAGGCGCTCGACGGGCTGGACTCCCCGTGGTTCGACGCGTACCGCGAAAGCCTGCACGCCGAACGCCTCGCCGCCGAGCTCGACCGCAACGACGCTGCCCTGGCCCGGGGCAGGCACACCGAGCTGCTGCCGTCGTTGCGGCTGCGTGCCGACGAGCTGCCGCACGACGAACGCCTTGCCGCGCAACTGATGCTGGCGCTGCACCGCACGGGCAACGACGCGGAGGCGTTGCGGCACTACGAGGTCGTGCGCTGCCGCCTCGCCGACGAACTCGGTGCGGACCCGAGCAAGCCGTTGCAGGACCTGCACCAGCGGATCCTCGCGGGCAGCGAGGAGGAACGTCCGTCCGGCCCGCGTCAGCTGCCCGCGCCGCACCCGTGGTTCACCGGGCGCGCGGGTGAACTGGCCGCGCTCGGCCCGTCCGGAACCGTCGTGATCACCGCGATCGGCGGCTCCGGCGGCATGGGCAAGACCGCCCTGGCACTGCACTGGGCCCACCGGCACCTCGGCGAGTTCCCCGACGGCCAGCTGTACGTGAACCTGCGCGGCTTCGACC
This sequence comes from Lentzea sp. NBRC 102530, assembly GCF_030269365.1. Taxonomy (GTDB): domain Bacteria; phylum Actinomycetota; class Actinomycetes; order Mycobacteriales; family Pseudonocardiaceae; genus Lentzea. The sequence goes on along the minus strand of NZ_BSTF01000009.1, from coordinate 181,115 downwards.
CGTCCGCCCCGCCGACGGCACCGGAGACGGTGCTGCGCGAGTTCCTGGAGGCGCTGGGGGAGGAGACGGTCCCGGCCGGGCTGGACGCGCGGGCGGCCCGGTTCCGCAGCGTCGCCGCGGGCAGGCGTCTGCTGGTGGTGCTCGACAACGCCCGGTCCACCGAGCAGGTCGTGCCGCTGCTGCCGGGCTCGGACGCGACGGTGCTGGTCACCAGCCGGCTCAAGCTCGCAGGCCTGGTCGCCGCGCACGGCGCCCGATCCGTCTCGCTGGACGTCCTGCACCCCGCCGAGGCCCACGAGTTCCTCGTCGCGCGACTCGGTGCCGCCCGGGTGACGGCCGAACCCGCCGTCGTCACCGACCTGGTGACCTGGTGCGGAGGGCTGCCGCTCGCGTTGTCGATCGTCGCCGCCCGCGCCGCGATGGAACCGGACTTCCCGCTGGCCGCGTTCGCCGAGGAACTGCGCGACCAGCCGCTGGACGCCCTCGACGCGGGGGAGATCGGCACGAACCTGCGCGCGGTGTTCTCGTGGTCCGTGGCGGCGCTGTCGGACGAGGCGGCGCGGGCGTTCGGGCTGCTCGGCACCGTGCGGACCGCCGACGTGAGCCTCGCCGCCACGGCCGCCCTGCTGGACCGGCCGGCCTCACGCACCCGGATGCTGGTGCGGGAGCTGGAGAACGCGCACCTCGTGCAGCAGCACGTGCCGGGCCGCTACCGCATGCACGACCTCGTCCGCCTGTACGCGGCGGACCTGCCCGCCGACGCCGGCACCCGGCTCGCCGACTTCTACGCCGCCACCACCCGTGCCGCCGCGCTCGCCCTGGAACCGCACAAGGTGTTGCCGGAACACGAAAGCGACCACGCGCTGGCGTTCGGCGGCAACGCGGCGGCGATGGCGTGGTTCGACGCCGAACACGCCTGCCTGCTCACCGAGCAACGGCACGCGCTGGAGCGCAAGGAGTTCGACGTGGCCTGGCTGATCGGCCGGGCGCTGAACAACTACCACCTCCGCCGCGGCCGCACCCACGACGACACCGAGGCGTGGCTGGTGGCGTTGAGCGCCGCGGAGGCGCTGGGTGACTCGCTCAAGCAGGGCACCGCCCACATGTGCCTGGGCGCCAACTACGTCGAGGTGGGCCAGTCCCCGCTCGGGCACAGCCACTTCGAGCGCAGCCTGGAGATGTTCGAGGAGACCGACGACCACGAGGCGCACGGCGGCGCGCACCGGGCCATCGCCTGGGCGGCCGAGTTCGAGGGCGACCTGGAGAAGGCGCTGGCGCACTCGCTCGCGGGGCTGGAGAAGTTCCGCCTGGTGGACAAGGAGATCCGCGTGGCCGAGTCGTTGAACGAGGTCGGCTGGCGCTACGCCTGCCTCGGCCGGTACGCGGAGGCCCGCACGTTCTGCGAGGACGCCATGCGGCTCAACCGCAGGCTCGGCCACGCCGAGGGGTCGGCGGCCACTTTGGACAGTCTCGCGCACATCGCCCACCACGACGGCCGGCACGCCGACGCCGTCGCGCACTACCGCGAGGCCGTGGCGCTGTACCGGGAGCTGGACAACTCGGCCGAGCTGGCCACCGTCCTGGAACACCTGGGCGACGTGCACGCGGCGGCGGGGGAGGCGGAGCAGGCGCGGGAGACCTGGGACCAGGCGCTGGAGCTGTACCGGGAGCAGGGCCGTGACGCGGACGCCACGGCCCTGCTCGCCCGGCGTTAGACCCGGCTGAGCTGCCGGCCGCTCTCGATCAGCTCGTCGGTGAAGGAGTCGAGTGCCTGGGCGAAGTCGCGCTGGTCCGGTTCGTGCCAGTCCCGCAGCTGGTCGATCAGCCAGCGCCGCCACGCCCGCACGAGCTGCTCGAACACCCCGGCGCCCCGGTCGGTGAACCGGTACCCGTCGTCGGTGAACGCGAGCAGCCCGGACCGCACCAGCTCCTGCGCGGTCGGGGCGAAGATGCCGCCGGGCACGTGCGTCATCTCGGCGATCTCGTCGAGCGTGGCCACGCCGTCGTCGGTCGACGCCTTGTACACGCGGCCCAGCAGCCACGCCTGTTCGAGCGGCAGGTCCACTCCGGACCGCCGCAGCACCGCCGGTCCGGGGTCCTCGCCGGACCTCGCGACCACGGTCGACACCAGCTTGCGCAGCTCGTCGTAGGAGTTCGACGGCGGTGCCGCGAAGCTCTCGCCGACCCCGCTGTTGCCGGCGGCCGCGGCCCGGGACGTGTCACGCAGCTGCACCTGCGGCAGGAAGAACGCCACCAGCAACGCCACCAGCCCGATCGGCGCGGCGATGAGGAACATCATCTGCACGGTCTCCGCGTACCCGGCGACGATCGGAGCCCGCAGCGCGTCCGGCAGCGCGTGCACCGCGGCGGGGCTCGCGATGGCCCGCGGGTCGACCCCCTGCGGCACCACCAAGTGCTTCGGGAGCTGGTTGGCGTAGATCGTGCCGAAGATCGCCACGCCGAACGAGCTGCCCATCGTCCGCAGGAAGCTGATGCCGGACGTGGCCACGCCGAGGTCGCTGTAGTTCGTGGTGCTCTGCACGACGATCACCGGCACCTGCATCACCAGGCCGATGCCCGCACCGAGCACGACCATGAACGCGCCCATCTCCCAGTAGCTCGTCCCGGCGTCCAGAAGGGACAGCAGGAACAACCCGGCCGTCAGCACGACCGACCCGATGATGGGGAACAGCCGGTACTGCCCGGTCCGGCTGATCGTGTTGCCCGTCAGCAGCGCCGTGGCCATCAGCCCGGCGATCAACGGCAGCATCCACAACCCGGACGCGGTGGCCGACTCGCCGCGCACGTACTGCAGGTAGATCGGCAGGTAGGTGATGCCGCCGAGCATCGCGAACCCGACCACGAAGCTCAGGATCCCCGACACCGTGAACACCCGGCCGCGGAACAACCGCATCGGCAGCATCGGCTCGGCCGCCCGCTGTTCCACCAGCACGAACGCCACGAGCAGCACCACCGACCCGGCCGCCATCCACAGGATCGTCGGCGAGGTCCACGCGTACTCGGTCCCGCCCCAGCTCGTGACGAGCGTCAACCCGGTGGCCGCCAGCGCGATCAGCGCGATGCCGGCGTAGTCGATCTTCGGTTTGCCGTCGGTCCTGATCGTCGGCAACGCCGCGAGCGCCACCAGCACGACCGCGATCCCGAGCGGGATGTTCACGTAGAACGCCCACCGCCAGCTCAGGTGGTCGACGAACAGCCCGCCCAGCAACGGCCCGGCCACCGTCGCGATGCCGAACACGGCCCCGGCGAACCCCTGGAACTTCCCGCGTTCCTTGAGCGGCACCACGTCCGCGATGATCGCCGTGGACGTCACCATCAGCCCGCCGGCCCCGAGCCCCTGCACGGCCCGGAACGCGATGAGCGTCCCCATCGACTCCGACCACCCGGCGAAGAACGACCCCACCAGGAACAACGCCACGCTGATGACGAACGTGTTCTTGCGCCCGTACAGGTCGCCGAACTTGCCGATCAGCACCGTCATGATCGTCTCGGCGAGCAGGTACGACGTCACCACCCACGAAAGGTGCGCGCCACCACCGAGATCGGCCACCATCGTGGGCAGGGCCGTGGACACGATGGTCTGATCAAGGGCGGCCAGCAACATGGCGAGCAGCACGGCCGCAACGACCAGGTTCCGCCTGCGGGTGTCGATCATCTCGGGCACGCAGGGGATGATCGCGCAGGTTGGACGACCTCGCAGGGGGAGGAACACAGGTGGGTGCCAAGGCGGCGATGGTGGTGTTCGGTGACGCACGAGCACTGCGGCACGGCGGTGACCCGGACCGTTCGGTGGCGGAAGCCGTGATCCGGGCACTGCACCCGGACCGCGTCGTCGAACCGGTGGACGACGGCGACCTGGCGGACGACATCTACCCGCCCGACGGCCACGCCTACGTCGCCGTCCTCCCGGATGCCACGATCGTGTGCGACCAGGACCTGGCCACGGTCCCCGCGCCGGAGCACGTCCTCGACTACGCGGACAACCGGCCGCTGACCGTCTTCGCCCAGCACTCGGGTTCGGGCTGGCTCGCCTACGCCGAATGGACTGCCGACGGCACGTTGCTCCGCTCGCACAGCGCCGAGTCCCAGGACTCCGGCGAACTCGCCGAGTCGATCGCCCTCCACCTGTTCGGGTTCACCGCCGAATCGTCGCCCGACCTGCTGATGCACGGGTTCCGGGTGATCCGGCCGGACCAGGCCGAGCGCGAGGCCGAGATGGCGGCGATCGTCGCGCAGATGGCGGCGCAGGGCCCGCAACGCCTCACCCTGGGACCGGACGGCTCGTGGGTCCCGCGCGCCTGAGACCGCACCCGGCCCACAGGTCGTCGCGGACTAGGGTCGACTCCGAACGCACCACCGAGGAGGCTGCCTTGATCTTCATCACCGCCAAGTTCCGCGTCCTGCCCGAGCACGCCGAGGCGTGGCCGCGGATCAGCGGGCCGTTCACCGAGGCCACCCGCGCCGAACCCGGCTGCCTCTGGTTCGACTGGTCCCGCAGCCTCGACGACCCGAACGAGTACGTCCTGGTGGAGGCGTTCCGCGACGGCGACGCGGGCGGCGCCCACGTGAACTCGCAGCACTTCAAGACCGCCCAGCGGGAACTCCCGCAGTACCTGGCCGAGACCCCGCGCATCGTCAGCCAGTCGGTCGACCAGGACGACTGGTCCGAGCTCGGCGAGATGCAGGTCCCGCCGCGGGGCTGAACCCGTTGCGCCACGCGGGTGAGCCTCGCCCGCATCGGTTGGTGCGGGCGGTGGCGCCGCCCGAGGATGGCGCGATGGACGCCTTCGTGGAGTTGTCCGCCGAGCTGACCGGGTTCTCGGTGGAGGAGCTGAGGTCGACCGGACTGGTCGAGCCCTACCGCGCACTGGCCGACGGCGCGCCCGACGAGGAGATCATCCAGCTCTGGTACACCGGGGTCTGGCGCGGGGTGATCCCGGACGAGCGCGCCTACGCCGAGGGCCTCGCCTGGAAGGCGGTGGGCGTGGCTCCGCCCGGCACGCGGCCACCGGGCTTCGGCAGCTGGGAGCAGAGACCCAGGCCCAGACGATGAGGGCCGTGGTCGTCGGCGCGGGGTTCGCCGGTTCCCTCGTCGCGAAAGTGCTGGGGGACAACGGGTTCACCGTGCTGGTCCTGGAGGCGGGCACCGAGGTCAACGCCGACGCGGTCACCCGGTTCCGCACCGCCACCGCGAAAACGCCGCTCCGGCCGTACCGCACGACCGCGGCCGCGCCGTCGAGCGACTACCTGATCAACACCGGGCCGTTCGACTACCCGAGCCCCTACCTGCGGATCAACGGCGGCACCGGCACGGCCTGGACCGGCATCACGCCCCGCATGCTGCCGGAGGACTTCCACACCGGCGACCTCGGCCGCGGCCGCAGCTGGCCGATCACCTACGCCGAGCTGGAACCGCACTACCGCGCGGCCGAGTGGGCGATCGGGATCGCGGCCGACGCCGACGAGCAGCGGCAGCACCTGCCCGTCCCGGACGACTACCGCTACCCGATGCACGCCCTGCCGCGCACGTTCCTCGACCACGCCGTGGCGTCCGTTGTGGACGGTCAGCGGATCGGCGGGCGGGTGCTGCGCGTCACCGGCACACCCCAGGCCCGCAACGGCGTCCCGGTCGCGGGCTACGAGCCGGCGGGCCACCGGTGTGCCGGCTTCGCGAGCTGCGTGCCGATCTGTCCCGAGAACGCCAAGTACACGCCGCACAAGACCCAGAGCACCTGGCCGGCGAACGTCGAACTGCGCACCCGGTGCGTCGTGAACCGGGTGCACGCGGACGAGTTCGGGCGCGTCACCAAGGTCAGCTACCAGCGCTACCAGGACGACACGTCGGCGCGGCACACGGAGCACGTGGCGGAAGCCGACGTGGTGGTGCTGGCCGCGCACGCCATCGAGAACGCCAAGCTGCTGCTCATGTCCGGGCTCGCCAACAGCAGCGACCAGGTCGGCCGCAACCTCATGGACCACCCCGTGCTGCTCACCTGGGCGTTGATGCCGCAGGCGATCGGCCCGTTCCGCGGGCCCGGCTCCACGACGGGCATCGAGGCGTTCCGCGGCGGTCCGGAACGCGCTGTTCGCGCGCCGTTCCGCATCGAGATCGGCAACTGGGGCTGGGGCTGGTCGGCCGGCAGCCCCGACTCCGACACGGCCGAGTTCGTGGCGGCGGGCCTGCGCGGCAGGGCGTTGCGGGAAGCGGTGGCGGAGCGCGTGAGCCGCCAGTTCACCCTCCAGTTCGAGATCGAGCAGGAGGCCGACCCGCGCAACCGCGTCACGCTGGCGGCCGAACGGGACGCGCTGGGCAACCCGCGCCCGTCCCTCCACTACGGACTGTCGGACTACGTGAAAGACGGCCTGAGCGCGGCGAAACGCACCTCGGACCGCCTCTTCGAACTGCTGAACGCCGACGACCACACGTCCTACAAACCGGACGACGAGAGGTACTTCGAGCACGAAGGCGAGCCGCTGCGGTACTGGGGTGCGGGCCACAGCGGCGGCACGCACGTCATGGGCACCTCGCCGCGCACGTCCGTCGTCGACCAGTGGCAACGCTGCTGGGACCACCCGAACCTGTACGCGGTGGGCTGCGGCAGCATGCCGTCGCTCGGCACGTCCAACCCGTCGATCACGATGGCCGCGCTCGCCCTGCGCACCGCGCACCACCTCGTCACCTGAGCGGGTACGCGCGGGACGCAGGAGCAGGGGCGTGAATGGCCGCGAAGAACTCGTGTGGCAGTCGTGGCGAAAATGTCGAAAGCTCCGTGACGTCGATCGACGCAGGGGTGGCGGTGATGCACGCCGCCAGTCGACAACGAGGAGAGACCATGCGGTTCATGCTCATCCACCGGGTCCAGCAGGACGACCCGGCTTCGTGGGAGCCCACGCCCGAGCTGGTCGAACGGATGAACGCGTTCGTCGAGAAGCTCACCGCGAACGGGGTGATGCTCGGCGCCGAGGGCGTCCAGCCGACGGGCGCGGTGGTGCGCAGGCGCGGGACGGCGGTCAGGTCGACCGACGGCCCGTTCGCCGAGGCCAAGGAGGTCGTCGGCGGGTTCCTGCTGATCGGCGCCGATGACCTGGCCGCGGCCACGGCGGTGGCGGAGGAGTACGTCACCTGCTTCGCCGGCGTCGAGGAGATCTCGATCGAGGTGCGGCAGGTCGTCGAGTTCGAGGACGTCGAGGCCCACCTGGCCCGGTAGTCCCGCAGGACGTGCCTGGCCCGGTCAGCGGGCCAGGCACGTCCAGAGGGGCGCCGCGTGAACGAGGAGTGCTCGCGGGCGCGGACCGCTAGCCGGCCGACTTCTGGCCGGCCGAGCCGCCCGCGGCCAGCTTCATCAGGTCCGAGTCCAGGTCGATCGACAGTTCGGTGCCGCCCGCGCTGCCGTACTCGTGCTGGTAGGAGCCCCACGACTCGTCGCGGACGCTCTTCTCGAAACCCGAGGTCATCAGCGCCACGAGTTCCAGCGCCGCGCGGTCGATGCGCTTGTTGAGGCCGTTGTCCTGCCAGTCCTCGGTGGACGCGAAGAGCGAGGTCGGGACGACCACGGTGCGCAGGTAGGCGAACAGGCCGCGCATCTGGTCGTCCACCACCAGCGCGTGCCGGGCGGTGCCGGCGGTCGCGGCCAGCACCACGGGCTTCGCGATCAGCAGGTCGTTGTCGAGGATCTGGAAGAACGACGTGAACAGGCCGCTCGCGCCCGCCTTGTAGACCGGGGTGCTCGCGACGATCGCGTCCGCGCGTTGCAGGGTGGCGATCGCCTTCTGCAGCTTGGGGCCGATGTGGTTGGACACCAGCGCGTTCGCGATCTCGGAGGCCAGTTCGCGCAGTTCGACGACGGACGTGCCCACGGTCTGCGCCTTCTTGCCGGCGAGGGTGGTGACGCGGCCTGCCACGCGGTCGGCGAGCAGCCTGGTGGACGACGGGTCGCTGGTGCCGGCGGACACCACCACCAGCTGGAAGTTCTGGCCCATTACTCCTCGCTCTGGCTGAGCTTGCCGGTGATCGCGGCGAGCTGGTCTAGTTCCTGCGGTGTCAGCACGCCCAGGGCGCGCGTGACGCTGCGGGCGTGTGGAGAGCCGATGCGGCGCTGGGTCTCCCGGCCCGCGGGGGTGAGCGACAGGCGCACACCCCTGCGGTCGCCGAGGTCGGGGCAGCGTTCCACGTAGCCGCGTTCGACGAGGCGTTCGACCATGCGGGACAACGCCGGCTGGCTCAGCAGCACGTGGCGGTTCAGCTCGCTCATCCGGAGTGGACCGTCGCATTTGGACAGCTGGTAGAGCACGTCGTACTCCCGCATGGTCAGGTCGCCCCAGATGTCCTCGGCGTTGAACTGCTTCATCAACACCGAGTACGCCCTCATCAGGGACTCCCACGCCTCGTTCGCCCTGGTCATTCCGAATCCTGGTAGGGCGATCCGCCCGTGACGTTGTCACCCCGGTTGGCGTTGGGCTTCGGCTGGCGGGCCGGGCCGTCGCCGTACTTGTCCTTCAGTCGCTTGGCGTGCGTCGGCGGCTTCGCGGTCTCCGGGTCCTGACGCGCCTCGATCTCCTTGCGCAGCACCGGAACCACCTCCTCGCCGAGCAGGTCGAGCTGGTTCAGCACGGTCTTGAGCGGCAGACCGGCGTGGTCCATCAGGAACATCTGGCGCTGGTAGTCGCCGAAGTGCTCGCGGAACGTCAGCGTCTTGTCGATGACCTCCTGCGGGCTGCCGACCGACAGCGGCGTCTGCTCCATGAAGTCCTCCATCCGCGGCCCGTGACCGTAAACGGGGGCCTCGTTGAAGTACGGGCGGAACTCGTTCAGCGCGTCCTGCGACCGCTTCGCGATGTACGCCTGGCCGCCGAGACCGACGATGGCCTGCTTCTCCGTGCCGTGGCCGTAGTGCGCGTACCGCTGGCGGTAGAACTTGATGAGCCGCATGTAGTGCTCTTTGGGCCAGAAGATGTTGTTCGCGAAGAACCCGTCACCGTAGTAGGCGGCCTGCTCCGCGATCTCCGGCGTGCGGATCGAGCCGTGCCACACGAACGGCGGCAGGTCGTCCAACGGCCGCGGCGTGCTGGTGAAGCCCTGCAACGGCGTGCGGAACTTGCCCTCCCAGTCCACGACGTCCTCGCGCCACAACCGGTGCAGCAGGTTGTAGTTCTCCAGCGCGAGCGGCAGGCTCTGCCGGATGTCCGCGCCGAACCACGGGTAGACCGGCGCGGTGTTGCCGCGGCCCAGCATCAGGTCCATGCGGCCCTTCGCCAGGTGCTGGAGCATCGCGTACTCCTCGGCGATGCGCACCGGGTCGTTCGTGGTGATCAGCGTCGTCGCGGTGCTGACCGTGAGCTTCTTGGTCTTCGCCGCGATGTGGCTGAGCAGCGTGGTCGGCGAGGACGAGAAGAACGGCGGGTTGTGGTGCTCACCGATCGCGAACACGTCGAGCCCGACCTCCTCGGCCTTCTCGGCGATCTGCACGATCGCGTCGATCCGCTCGGCCTCGCTGGGGGTCTCGCCGCTCACCGGGTCCCTGGTGATGTCGCTCACCGAGAAGATTCCGAACTGCACGGCACCCGCCTCCTTCTGTCTTCGGTCACTCACTGGTGACTAATGCGTCTGCATCTACTGTAACGCACGGGGGCCGGATCCATTCCCATTACCCTGATCACATGTCGCTCGGCGTGGGGGACGCCGGCTTCGGCTACGGCGGAGTCCCCGTTTTCGCAGGTCTGACGTTCGTCGCGGGTCCCGGCGAGGCCGTCGCGGTGGTGGGCGCGAACGGTTCGGGCAAGTCCACGCTGCTCCGGTGCCTGGTGGGGGCCGAGGTGCTGGACACGGGATCGGTGCTGTTCGAGGGTGCCGAGCTGGACGAGTCGTCGGCCGCGTTCCGGGGTGCGGTCGCCTCACTGCTGGACGACGCCGACTACTTCCCCGACGTGTCCGTGGTGGAGCACCTGCGGTTGCTCGCGTGGCTGCACGGGTCCTCGGTGGAGGTCGGGGGCGTGCTGGCGGAACTCGGGCTGGAGGGTGTGGCGGACCAGCTGCCGCCCACGTTGTCGTCCGGGCAACGGCACCGGCTCGGGCTGGCCTCCTGTTTCGTGCGGCCGCGATCGGTGCTCGTGCTCGACGAACCCGAGCAACGCCTCGACGCCGCCGGCCGCGCGTGGCTGAGGGACCGGTTGCTGGCGGAGAAGGCGGCAGGGGTGGCCGTGGTGTTCGCGTCGCACGACGCCGGTCTCGTGGAGGCGGTGGCGTGCAGGACCGTCACGCTGTGAGCGCGTTCGCCGTCGCCCGGCGACTGGCCGTGCCGGTGCCGTGGCGGTTGCGGGTGACCCGGCTGTACGCGCGGCTGGTGAACGTCTCGATCATCGGCGCGGTCGGGTACGGGCTGGTGTCCGCCGGGCTGGCCAAGACACCCCAGGCGGGGAGCGCGTGGACGGCGCTCTGGTTGTCAGTGGTGGGTGCCGCCGTGCTGATGAAGGTGGCGTTGGCGTTCGGGCCGGTGTTCGTGGGGGCCGACCGGATGTTCTGGGTGGTGAGCACGCCGGTGTCGCGGGGTGGGGTGTTGCGGCCTCGGCTGGGGCTGGTGCTGGTGGGAGGGGCGGCGGTGGGTGCGGTGTGGCCCGCCGTGGTGTTCGGGGTCGTGGGGGCGGTCGTGCCGCCGGTGGTCGCGGTGGTCCTGGGAGCGGCTGCCGGGGTGGCGGTGGTGGCCGGGGCCGTGGTGCTGCAACGGGTCGGGGTCGCGCCGCAGGGGTGGCTGAGCGGGGTGGTGGGACTGGCGGTGGTGGCGTTGCTGGTGCCCGCCGGGCGGGGTGAGGTGCTGGGCTCGGACGGGGTGCCGAGCGCGGTCGGTGGGGTGCCGGGTGGGGCTGACCTGGGTGGCGCGCTGGGGGTGAGCGGTGGGGCCGGTGGGCTTGGGGCGGCGGTGGTCGCGTGCGGCTTGGCGCTCGGACTGGCGGCGGTGGCGGTCGTGTCCGCGGGACGGCTGCGGCGGGCCGACCTCGCCGCCGGTGCCGCTCTCGCCGGGGTGGCGCGGGTGTCGGTCAGCTGGTTCGACCTCGCCCTGCTGGGCGCCGTGCTGGCCGAACGGCGTGCACGTGCCCTGGGGCGGGTGAGGTCGGCGCGGCTGACCGGTCCGCGGTCGCGCGTCGTCGCCTTGGCGTGGACCGATGTCCTGAGGGTGCGGCGGGCTCCCCACGCGGTCCTCGTCTGGGCCGCGCTCCTGCCCGCTCCGGCACTCGTGGCGCTGGGCGGCGAGGAGAACGCGGTTGCCGCCGTGCAGGTCGTCGCCGCGTTCTTCGCCACCGATCGGTTGGCGGCCGGGCTCAAGGCCGTGTGCCGGTCGCGGGCACTGCGGCGGGCGCTCGGGGTGCCCGATCGGCAGCTTCGGTTGGCGCACCTGGTGGTTCCGGCGGTCGGCGCCGTCGTCTGGTGTGCGGCCACCACGGCGTTCACGCCGCACGTGTCGCCGCTGAACGGGGTGATCTCGGCGGTGGGCGCGTTGGCCGTCGTGTATCGGATCGCCACCCGGCCGCCGGTGGACTACGGTGCCGCGATCGTCGATTTCGGGCTGTTCGGTCCCACGCCGCTGGGGCTCATCGTGCAGTTGAGTCGGGGTCCCGCGCTGCTGGCGGTGCTGGCAGTGGTGCAAGTGCTCGTATGAGATGAGCACGGTGTTCGCGCGGGACCACCAGGTGGTGCGGGTGAAGGTCGAGGCCGCTCGGGCCTAGAGGAGCGAGGCGACGCGGGCGGCGGTGGCCACGGTGGACTGCGGGTTCTGGCCCGTCACGAGCCCGCCGTCCACGACCACCGTGCTCGACCACGGCTCACCGGACGAGATCCGCGCGCCGAGCGAGGCCAGCCGACCGGCGACCGAGTAGGGGACCGCCAGGCCGCCCTGGCGTTCCTCCTCGTCGGAGAACACCGCCATCTCCTTGCCGGCGAACACGAACGTGCCGTCCGCGCGGACCGCGCTCAGCAGCCCGGCCGGTCCGTGGCACAGCGCCGCGACCAGCTTGCCGCCGTCGTGGAACTCCGCGAGCAACGCGCCCAGCGCCGCGTCGGACGCCAGGTCCGCCATCGGACCGTGCCCGCCCGGCAGGTAGATCGCGTCGAAATCGGCCGAACGGACATCGGCCAGCACGGCGGGAGCGCGCAGATCCTCCAGCGACGCGACGGCTTCGTCGAACGTGCCGTCGAGACTCGCCTTGTCGACCGTGGGCGCGACACCGCCCGGCGTCGCGACGGTCACCGACACGCCGGCCTCGCGCAGCACGCGGACGGACTCCACGACCTCCTCGGCCCAGAACCCGGTGGGGTGGCTCGTGCCGTCCGCCAACGTCAGCGAGTCGGCGGCGGACACGACCATGAGCAGCTTCTTCATGTCACCCAGGACATCACAAATCAGCAGAACGAGCAGATTGAGCTATAAGCTGCCTTATGGCTCAGCGCTTGACGGACCTGGACCTGCTGGAGACGTTCCTGGAGATCTACCGGGGCGGCTCGCTCACCAGCGCGGCCACCAGGCGTGGCCTCACCCAGCCCGCGGTCAGCGGCCAGCTCGCCAAGCTGGAGGGCCGGCTCGGCACCACGCTGTTCACCAGGGGGAGCCGTGGGGTCACCCCCACACCCCGTGCCGACGACCTGGCCCGCAGGATCGGTCAGCACCTGGACCAGCTCCGCACCGCGCTCGACCCCGACGCGGCCCTCGACGGCACGGTCAGGATCGGGGGAGCGGCCGAGTTCATGACGGTCCGGGGCCTGCCCGCGCTCGCCCCGCTCACCCGCAGGGGACTTCGGTTCGAGGTCGCGTTCGGCCTCGCCGAAGACCTGCTCGCAGCACTGAGAGCCGGACGGCTCGACGTCGTGCTGTCCTCGATCCGACCGCAGGCCGGGTTCACCGCCACCCCGTTCACCGACGAGGAGTTCGTGCTGGTCGGCCCACCCCTGCTGGCCAGGACGGTCGACCGGCGACTCCTGCGCGAAGACCCGCGACGCGCCCTCGAACACCTGCCGCTCGTCGCCTACGACGCGACCCTGCCGATCCTGCGCCGCTACTGGCGCAGCGAGTTCGGCGAACGCCCGCGCAACACCGTCGCCGTCACCGTCCCCGACCTGCGCGCGGTCCTCGCGGCCGTCGTCGCGGGCGCCGGCGTCTCGGCCCTGCCGCGCTACCTGGCCGACCCGGCGATCGCGGCCGGGTCGGTGGAACAGCTGCACCACCCGGAGGTCCCGCCGCTCAACACCCTCTACGTCGTCACCCAGGGCGCGACGACCGCCGAAACCGACGCCGTCGTCGAGCACCTCAGGTCACGCGACTGGGGCGCCCTGTAGGGGCAGCCGCACGGTGAACGTGGTGCCCACCCCGACCGCGCTCGCCACCGAGATCGACCCCCGGTGCGCGGTGATGATCTCCCGCGCGATCGCGAGCCCCAGCCCGCGCCCGCCGGTCTCGCGGCCGCGGGCGTTGTCGGCGCGCCAGAACCGGTCGAACACGTGCGGCAGGTGCCCGGCGGCGATGCCCCACCCGTTGTCGGCCACCTCCACCACCGCCCACGGCCCCTCCGCCCGGCAGCGCAACGTCACCGAGAACGCGCCCGCCCGCTGCGCGTTGGTGACGAGGTTGCCCACGACCTGCCGGAGCCGGTCGTGGTCCGCGTGCACGACGACGGGTTCCGGCGCGTCGACGACCACCCCGGCCGCGCGGTAGGTCGACAGCAGGTCTGCCAGGTCCACAGTGGACATGTGGTAGACGAGCGAGCCCGACTCCGCCAGCGCGAGGTCCTGCAGGTCGTCGATGAGTCGTTGCTGCAACAGGGCTTCCTCGTACAACGAGCGGTACAGCTCGTCGTCGGCGGGCAGCACCCCGTCGCGCACCCCCTCGATGTACCCGCGGATGTTCGCGAGCGGCGTGCGCAGCTCGTGCGCGATGTCGGCGATCATGTTGTGCTGCTGCTCCCGGCTGCGCTGCAACGACTCCGCCATCGCGTTGAACGCGCGGGTCAGCTCCGCCAGGTCGCCCTTCTCCGGCACCCGCCCGGAGAGGTCACCGGCCCCGAACCGCCGTGCCGACGCCGCCAGCGCGCTGATCGGTCGCAACGCGCCGCGGCTGATCAGCAACGACACCACGAGCGCGAGCAACGCCACGAGCCCGGCGCTGAGCAGGATCGGCAGCAGCGCCACCTTCGCCTGCTGCGGCTGGTCGACCGCACCGGCCTGCACCAGCACCGGCGGCGGCATGAGTTCCGCGAACCTGGCGCCATAGGTGCGCATCACGCACCCCTTGTCGTTCCCGCACACGAACTCGTTGCTGGAGGGCGTGAAGCCCTTGGCCGCCGGGACGCACACCGCCGGCACCGGGTCGTCCGTGACGAAGGCCGGCACGTTGTTCGAGCCTTGTTCGACGCGGACGCGGCTGCCCACCTTCCGCAGGCACCGGCCGCGTTCCAGGCCGGCCTCGTAGGTGGCGATCGCGATGAGCGCGCCGATCTCGGTGGAGAAGACGTAGTCCGGCCGCGTCTGCACCGCGACCGACTGCCGGGGCGACGTACCGGGCTGGGTGTCGGCGAGCACCGATCCGTCCGTCAGCACGACCCGCACCCGTTGCCCCAGCCGCTGGGCCAGCGGGGGCAGCAGCGCGTCGATGCCGTCCCACGACCCCGTCAGGAGACCCTGCAGCCTGACCTCCTGCGCGACCTCCTCGAGTTCCTGCCACGCCACCTCGACGGACTTCTCGACCTGCCGCGTCGTCTCGCGCAACGTCAGCCAGGCCGTCGCCGCCACCGCCGCCACGACCGTGACGACGACGAGGGCGGCGATCTTGAGCGCGAACCGGCTCATCCGGCGAACTTGTAGCCGCGACCGGGCACGGTCAGCACGTACCGCGGTGCCGCCGGGTCGGGTTCGATCTTGCGCCGCAGGTTCATCACGTGCGCGTCCACCGTCCGCTCCTGCACGTTGTGGTCGAACCCGAACGTCTCCTGCAGCAGCTGCCCGCGCGAGAACGCCCGGCCGGGTGCGGACGCCAGCACCCGCAGCAGTTCGAACTCCTTCGCGGTCAACGCCACCAGCTCACCGCCGATCCGCACCTCGAACCGGTCGGGGTCGATCTCCACGTCGAGCGCGCGGATCGGCCCGCTCACCTCCGGTGCGCCCGAGCGCCGCAGCAACGCCCGCACCCGCGCGACCAGCTCGCGGGGGCTGTAGGGCTTCACCACGTAGTCGTCGGCGCCGAGGTCGAGCCCCAGCAGCAGGTCCGCCTCGGTCGAGCGGGCGGTCAGCATCAGGATCGGGACCTGCGACTCCGCGCGCAGCACCCGGCACACGTCCAGGCCGTCGACCTCGGGCATCATCACGTCGAGCACCACCAGGTCCGGCGTGCGCGACCGCGCGAGGTCGAGCGCCGCCCTGCCGTCGCGCGCCACCAGCACGCTGTGGCCCTCGTGCTCCAGATAGGCCCTGATCAGGTGCGACTGCTTCGGATCGTCCTCGGCGACGAGGATGCGCGCGCTCACGCGTTCCATACTGCGTGACGGTCGTGAAGGAACGATGAAGGCGCGGTCCGGGCGTCGTGAATTCGTTCGTTCGAACGGCGGCCTGACCGGCTCTTCGTCGTTCCTTCACCGCGGTCGGCCTTGCATCGGCGGCCATGAAGCGCTGGATCCCACTCGTGCTCCTGCTCGCCGCCTGCCAGGCACCCGCACCCCAGGAGGCCGAATCCGTTCCGGTACCGGCCGCGGGACCGGTCGCCGCACCGTCCGAGGTGGTCGAGGAGAAGTGGCGGCCCGACCCCGGCCACGTGTCCGTCCAGTTCGCCGGTGAGTACACGTGGGCGTTGCGGGGCAACGGGATCGTGCTCGTCGGCGGCCAGGACATCCGCACGTTCACCGAGTCGATGATCAAGGCCTGGCTGGCGCTCGACCTGATCGCGGCGAAGGGTTCGGTGGTGTCCGACGCGGACACCACCGCGATGGCGAAGATGATCCGGGAGAGCGACGACAGGATCGCGCAGCGCTTCTACCTCAACCTCGGCGGCGACGCCTCGGTGCAGCGCATGATCAGCACCTGCGGTCTGCTGGAGACCACCATCACGCCGCACTGGTGGTCCAAGACCAAGGTCTCGGCGAACGACGCGGCGAGACTCGGGCAGTGCCTGGAGATCGGCCCCGGTATCAGTCCGGAGTGGAGGGAGAAGCTGCTCACGATGATGCGTGACGTCTCCCCGGACGGCCGGTTCGGCATCGCGCAGGCACCGGCGTTGCAGGGCAAGCCGCTCGCGATCAAGAACGGCTGGACCCGGCACGACGACACGTGGACCGTCACGTGCCTCGCGCTGTGGGACGGCTGGTCGCTCGCGGTGCTGACGCGGGTGCGCAGCACCGACCACCTGGCGGGCGCCCAGGTCTGCACGACCGTCGCCCAGCAGCTCTTCTCAGACGCTCCGGAGAACTGAGACGACGATGCCGAGGATCACGGCCTTGTCGCCGTCGATCACCGGGTACGCCTCGTTGCGCGGCTCCAGGTACACGTGGCCGCCCCGGCGCTGGTACACCTTCACCGTCGCCTCCTCCTCGATCATGGCGGCGACGATCTGGCCGTTGTACGCCTCGTGCGTCTGCCGCACCACGACCGTGTCGCCGTCGCAGATCGCGGCGTCGATCATCGAGTCACCGCGCACGCGCAGCGCGAACACGTTGCTGCCGCGCCCGACCAGCCCGCGCGGCAGGTTCAGCACCTCGTCCACGTGCTCGATGGCCGAGATCGGCGCACCGGCGGCGATGTCACCGACGACCGGCACCGAGATCGAGTCTCCGGACGGCATGCCGGGCACGACCGGGGTGCCGCTGAGGAACACCCGCACGTCCATCGGCCGCGTCACCGACCCGCCGCGCTTGAGGAAGCCCTTGTCCTCCAACGCCGACAGGTGCTTCGACACGCTGGACGACGACTTGAGCCCGACGGCCTCGCCGATCTCACGGGTGCTGGGGGAGTAGCCGTGCTCGACGACCCAGTCGCGGATGGCGACGAGGATCATCTGCTGGCGTTCCGGCAGCACCGTCGTGTCGAGTTCGAGATCGTCGTAGGCGGTCATCCGGCGATAGTAGTAATCGGGTTGCCAGACACGATCGGGTGGTCGTTCGATCAAGCCCATGACCTCTCTCTGGGTAGGAGAACTCGTCCGGCTGCGCGGCGTCGAGCCGGAGGACTGGGAGCCGTTGCACGCCTACGACGCCAACACGCACGACGCGCGCAGGGCCGGGCGGATCCTCCCGCCGCGATCCGCCGCGGGACAACGGGAATGGGCGCAGCAGCTGGCGCTGAAGGATTCCGAGAACGACAAGATGATGCTCACCATCGAGTCGCTGGCCGACCGGGCGCCGATCGGGCTGATCTCGACCGGCATGGCCGACTACCACGCGGGCCGGTTCCAGTACGGGATCACGATCGGGAACCAGCACCAGGGCCGCGGCTACGGCACGGAGGCCGTGCGGCTGCTGCTCGGCTACATGTTCGGGGAACGCAGGTTCCACAAGTGCGAGTCGGGCGTCTGGGCGTTCAACGACGCCTCGATCGCGTTGCACCGCAAGCTCGGCTTCACCGAGGAGGGCAGGCTGCGCGACCACGAGTTCTTCGCCGGGCGCCACCACGACATGGTGATGTTCGGGATGCTGGCCGCGGAGTTCGCGGACCGGCACCCGTTCCCGCGCGAGATCTGACCGGCGGGCCCACGATGTGGCGGTGGGCACACGGCGGGAACGCTCCGGGGGCCTGCGTCCAGGTAGGTCTGTGCGAACCGAGGCGCCCGTGGCGCTGACACCAGAGGTGGCGCCGGCCGTGCTGGACGAGGCCGCGCTGCTGGAGCTGTACGAAACGACGGCCGAGCGGCTGCACCGCTACGTGGCCAGGCGGGTCGGTCCCGACACCGCGCAGGACGTGGTCTCCGAGGCGTTCCTGGTGCTGTGGGACCAGCGCGCCGGGCAGGCCTACGACGCGGACGCGGTGCGGGCCTGGCTCTACGGCGTGGCGACGAACCTGTTGCGTGGTCACGTCCGCGCCGAGGAACGCAAGCTGCGGGCGTGGAGCAAGGAACACGCGGCCCGCACCGACGTGGCCGACATCGGTGACCGGGTGAGCGCCGCCGCGGACGCCGACGTCCTCGCCGGACCGCTCACCGCGTGGCTCGCCGAGCTGCGGATCGAGGAACGGGAGGTGCTGCTGCTGCACGCGTGGGCGGACTTCACGCCCGCCGAGATCGCCGTGGCGCTCGACGTCCCGATGGCCACCGTGCGGACCCGTCTGCACCGCGGCCGCGCCCGGCTGCGCACCCGTCTCGCCGCGACCGCCCACGACTTCACCGAGGACAGCCATGTCTGACCAGCCAGAGACCCTCGACCGCGTGCTCGACGCCACCCTTGCGAAGGCCGGTGACGAGCCCGTCCGGTTCGACGTCGCCGCCGGCAAGGCCGAACTCGCCGCCGCGCTCAAGACCCGCGCCGTCGCACCGCCCAAGAGGAAGAACAAGGTGCGCTGGCTCGCCGCCGCGGCCGCCGTCACCGTGCTGACCGGCACGGGCCTCGCCGCCTCGACCGTCGACCTCACCGGCACCGGCGGCAACTCCGCGACCGCCGCCGAGGAGCTGACCAAGGCCGCCGACCTCGCCGCCCGCGTCGTCGACCAGCCGCTCGCGCCCGGCCAGTTCCGCTACGTCCGCACCCGCTACGAAGGCATCACCTCGGCGGAGGGCGCGAAGGCGTCGTCCACGGACATGACCAACGAGGAGTGGATCCCTGCGGACCGGCGCGACGAGTGGCTGTTCCGGGCGACCGTCCAGCCGTCGAAGTGGGTGCCCGGCCACGAGGGCACCGGTCAGCCGGAGTCGGGCTCGGCGTTCAAGAACGGCCAGGAGTTCCGCGGCGCGTGCGGCAAGTACTCCTACATGGCGGAGGGGCAGCCGGACCGGTGCACGGTCGGCGACTTCCACAACCCCACGCCGGAGTTCGTCGCCTCGTTGCCGAAGGACCCGAAGGAACTGCTGGAGAGGTTGAAGGCCGGCGGGGGCCCGGAGGGGTGGGCGTTGCAGCAGGCGCGTGAGGCGTTGCAGTCCGGCGAGTTCCCGGCCGAGGTACGCGCGAACATCTTCCGTGCGCTGGCGTTGCTGCCCGGCCTGGTCGTGACCGAGCAGCGGGCGAACCTCGACGGCAAGCAGGGCGTCGCGCTCGGCGTCCAGTTCCTGTCCGAGTTCACCGAGATCATCATCGACCCGGAGAACGGTGACTACATCGGTGGCCGCGACACCATCGCCGAGGACCTGCCCGACGACCAGGGCGGCCTCGACAAGGGCACCGTCCGCCAGTCCTCGTCGGTGACGACGAAGATCGTGGACTCGCAGGGCGGGAAGTAACTTCCACCCGCGTTCGGGGCGCGGGAGGAACAGCCGACTCGGGAGTCGCGCGTCCTCGGGGGGACGGGCGACTCCCGAGTCGCACCAGTAG
Source organism: Lentzea sp. NBRC 102530 (assembly GCF_030269365.1). GTDB lineage: Bacteria > Actinomycetota > Actinomycetes > Mycobacteriales > Pseudonocardiaceae > Lentzea. Next base: position 161,615 of record NZ_BSTF01000009.1, on the reverse strand, counting down.
TTTGACCAGGTGCCCAACTCAGCCGACCGAGGCCGCCGCACCCGTGAACAACTGATCGACGCCGCGGCCCAGCTCGTGGGCGAGGTCGGCTGGGGCGCGGTGACGACTCGGCTGGTCGCCGAACGGGCGGGCGTCAACCCGGCGCTCGTGCACTACCACTTCTCGTCGGTGTCCGACCTGCTCTCGACGGCCGCGCTGCAGTTCGCGACCCGAATCCTGGCCGAGTCGGCGGACGCGGTGCGCGCCGTCGCACCGGCCGAGGGCGTCGAGCGGATCTTCGCGGACCTGGCCCGCTTCACCGGCACCGACCCGGAGTCGTTGCTGCTCGCGGAGGCGTTCCTCGCGGCGCACCGGCTGCCATCGCTGCGGGACGGCCTGTCGGCGCTGGTCGTGGACTTCCGGGCGCGGATCGCCGACTGGCTGCGGGCCGCCGGGGTGCCGGACGCCGACGCGGTCGCGTTGCTGATCGGCGCGGCCATCGACGGGCTGGTGCTGCACCGCGCGCTGGACCCGTCAGTCGACTTCGGCGTGGTCGCGGGGCCGCTGCGACGTCTCGTCGGCGGCTGACCAGCGCGGTTCGCCCCCGGCCTCAGCGAACGCGGTCAGCGCCTGCACCAGGCCGTGCCGCAGGTGCTCCGGCATGCGGGCGACGATCGTGCTGATCTCGGCCCGGCGACGGGCCATCACCTGGCGCACCACCCGGCTGCCCTCGGCGCTCGCCACGACCACGACCTCGCGTTTCGTCGCGGGGTTCGGTTCGCGCTCGACCATGCCGGACGTGACCAGCCGGTCGATCATGCGCTTGGCCGTGGACGGGTTGACCTGCAGGAGGTCGGCGAGCGCGGTGAGGCTCATCGGGCCGCGCGAGTCGAGCAGGACGACCATCCGGAACTGCGGCAGCGTGAGCGTCTCCTCGACCGCGGCGAGCGAGCGCGCCGAGACGGCCACGAGCAGGCGGGACGCGGTGAGGACCGCGTCGGTCAGGTCGTCGACATCGCTCACCCGCCCAGTTCTACAGGGCTCGCCGTTGATAACGAAAAGATAAACATTGCACTGTGCAACGGTCGGGCTCGCGGGGTCCGTCCGTACCCCCCGGCATGCGCATACTCCTCGTCGCCGTGCTGACGTTGCTGCTGGGCGCGCAGCCCGCTCTCGCGCAGCCCGATCTCGGACCCGACTACGTGCAGACCTCGTTCGGGCCGATGGGGCCGGCCGGGCGCGACCTGCTCCAGAAGGTGGCCCTGGCGGGGCTGTGGGAGGGGCCCGCCGGGCGGATGGGACTCGAGAAGTCCGCGAACCCCAAGGTGCGGGAGGCCGGGCGGCACCTCATCGACGGGCACGCCGACCTGGACCGCCGGACCTTGGAACTCTCCCGCACGTTCGGCGTGCAGTTGCCGACGCAGCCCAACGAGGCGCAGCAGGGCTGGCTGGGCGAGATGCAGGCGGCGCCCGCGAAGAGCCAGGAGTTCGACCGGGTGTTCGCGAACCGGCTGCGGGCGGCGCACGGCGTGGTCTACAAGTTCCTCGCCACCGTGCGCACCGGCACCCGCAACACCGCGATCCGCGACTACGCCAAGGTCTGCATGGACACCGTGCTCGACCACATGACGGTGCTCGAAGCCACCGGGATGGTCGACTTCGCCGACACCGACGCGATCCCGCTCGCACTCGTCGCGCAGCCGTCCTCGGCCGCGCCCACGCCGTCGATTCCACCGTTGCCGCAGCCGAACTCGCAGTACCAGCAGGCGCAGTCGCAGGAGCAGGGCATCCCGGACGGCGCGATCGGGCTGGGCGTGCTGGCGCTGGTCGTGGCCGGTCTCTGGTTCTGGACGAGCGGGCGGAGCAGTCGCAGGATGCATCCGTGATGCTAGATTGGGCGTATGCCTAAGTCGAACGCCCAACAGCGTGCGTTGATCGTCGGAGCGGGGATCGCCGGGCTCACCTCCGCCTGGTGGCTGGAGCGCGCGGGCTGGGACGTCCTCGTGGTGGAGCGGGCGCCGTCGTTCCGCGCGGGCGGCTTCATGATCGATTTCTTCGGGCCGGGGCACGAGGTGGCGCGGCGGATGGGCCTGCTGCCGGCCTTGGAACGGCGGCGGGCGCCGATCTCGTCGGTGACCAGCGTGGACTCGCGCGGGCGCAAGCGCGGCGAGATCTCGACGGCGGCCTACGAGGCCGTGGCGGACGGGGTGATCAGCCTGCTGCGCGGCGACCTGGCCGAGGTGGTCCGCGACGACGTGCGGTCGCCGATCCGGTACGGCACCACGGTGTCCGCGATCGACGACGGCCGGGTGGCGTTCGCCGACGGGTCCGTCGGCGAGTTCGACCTCGTGGTGGGGGCGGACGGGGTGCACTCGCGGGTGCGCGAGCTGGTGTTCGGGCCCGGTGAGGAGTTCGTGCGGTACCTCGGGCACCACGTGGCGGCGTTCTCGCTGCGGGACGAGGAGCTGAGCACGCGGATCGGGTACCGCTACCAGATGCTGACCGTGCCGCACCGGATGATCGGCTGCTACGCCGTGCGGGACGGGTCGATGGCCGCGCTGATGCTCTACCGGGCGGAGTCGCCCGCCGTCCCCGCCGATCCGGCGGCGGAGTTGCGGGCGCGGTTCGGCGACCTCGGGTGGGTCGCGCCGCAGCTGCTCTCCGTGGTGCCGGACGACGTGTACCTCGACGAGGTGTCCCAAGTGGACGTGCCGGTGTGGCACCGCGGCAAGGTCGTGCTCGTCGGGGACGCGGCCGGTGCCGTGTCGTTGTTCGCCGGGCACGGCGCGTCGCTCGCGATGACCGGCGCGCACGTGCTGGCGGAGGAGCTCGCGGCCGGGTTCGACGGGGCGTTCGACCGGTACCAGGCGCGGCTGAAGCCCGCGGTGGCGCGCACCCAGGAGTTCGGGCGGCGGTTCATCGGCTGGATGGCGCCGGCGTCGGCGTGGCGGATCTCGGTGCGGGACCTGGCGTTCCGGCTCTCCGGGCTGCCGGTCGCGCGGAACCTGATCCGCGGCTCGGTCGCGCCGGACGTCGACGGCGTGCTCACACCTCCAGCACCCGCGGGCACGGCCGCCTGAGCACCGCGCGCAGGTCGTCGTCGCCCAGGTGGGGGAACGCGGCGATCACCGGGCCGACGTCGCTCACCGCGAACCACGCGGCCCGCTGGCCGGCTCCTGGCCGTGGACCAGCGAGATGCCGGACTTCGTGGTGAGCGCGGTTTCGTCGGTGGGCAAGGACATGCGGCCCTCCGGGTCACCGGGCGTCGTAGGCCTCGCGGTGGGTGAGCACCTCGGCGATGTGCTCCTCGGCCCAGCGGCACAGCGCGAACAGCGGGTCGTAGAGCGTGCGCCCGAGCGCGGTCAGCTCGTACTCGACCCGCGGCGGCACCTCGGCGTGCACGTGCCGGGTGATGAGGCCGTCCCGTTCGAGGTCCCGCAACGTCTCGGTGAGCACCTTGCCGCTGATGCCGTCGAGCTGGACCTTGAGGTCGCCGAACCGGGTGCGGCCGCCGCCCAGCACCGAGACGACCATCGCCGTCCACTTGTTCGCGATGCGCGCCAGACTCGTGCGGGACGGGCACGTGGACGCGAGCACGCTGAAGTCCGGCATCGTCTGTGACATGGCGCACTTCCGTCCATTAGTTACGTTGAGGTAATTGGTTACTTTTGGTGAGCATAGGGCAACCCCAACGAATTGGAGAAACCCCATGACCACCCCGCTTGCCGTCGTCACCACCTACTTCGAGGCGCTGGAGTCGGGTGACTTCGCCACCGTTGCCGCCCAGTTCGCGGACGACGTCGTGTGGCACCAGCCCGGCGACAACCGGTTCTCCGGCGTCCACCGCGGCAGCGAGGCCGTCGGCGCCATGATCGCCGGGATGATGGAGGTGTCCGAGGGCACCTTCTCGTTGAAGCGCAACGCCCCGTTGATGCTCAACGGTGACATCGTGGCCGCGCCCGTGCACTGGACGGCCAAGCGCTCCGGCGCCGAGATGGACGGCGTCGGCGTCGACGTGATGCGCGTCGTAGACGGCGCGGTCGTCGAGGTGTGGCTGTACACCGCCGACCCCGCCGAGGAGGACGCGTTCTGGGGCCGGGGATGAATTCGGCGCGTCCCGCCACCCGAACGGGCTAGATCACGACACACTGTGCGTCGTGGAACGGGATCGCAGGTGGGCGGACAAGGGTGAGGCCATCGGGCACGGCGTGAGCTGGCTCGCGCGGTGGAGTCTGCGCGCGGCGCTGGCCGCGCTCGGCTTCTGGATGGTCTTCTGGCTGGTCGGGAAGCTGTGGGTGGTCGTCATGCCCGTGCTGCTCGGCCTGCTGATCACCACCGTGCTGTGGCCCCCGGCGCGGTGGATGATGTCGAAGGGCCTCAACTCGGCGCTGGCCGCCACGATCGTGCTGGTCGTCGGCCTCGGCGTGCTGGGCGGTGTGATCGCGGCGATCTCGTCGTCGATCGCCTCCGGTGTGCCGGAGATCGCGCAGAGTGCGCAGAAGGCCGTGCAGCAGTTGCAGGACTGGGCGTCCGGGCCGCCGTTCAACCTGAAGGGCAGCGACCTCGACCGGCTCCTCTCGCAGGGCGTCGACCAGATCAAGTCGAGCATCGGCTCCATCGCGGGCGGGTTGCTGACCGGCGCGGGCGCGGTGACGTCCGGCGTCGTGACCGGCCTGGTCGCGCTGCTGCTGGCGTTCTTCTTCGTCAAGGACGGCGTGCGCTTCACCCCGTGGGTGCGTTCGGTGATCGGCGAGCGCGCCGGCGGCCACGTCACCACCGTGCTGGAGCGGATCTGGGTCACGCTCGGCAGCTTCATCCGCAGCCAGGCGATCGTGTCGCTGATCGACGCGGTGTTCATCGGCCTCGGGCTGGTGATCCTGGGCGTGCCGCTGGCGATCCCGCTGGCCGCGCTGACGTTCCTCGGCGGCTTCATCCCGATCATCGGCGCGTTCATCGCGGGGGCGCTGGCGGTGCTGGTGGCGTTGGTGAGCAACGGCCTGACCACGGCCATCATCATGCTGGTGATCGTCATCGTGGTGCAGCAGGTCGAGGGCAACGTGCTGCAGCCGATCCTGCAGTCCCGCAGCCTGCGCCTGCACGCGGCCGTGGTGTTGCTGGTCGTGACCGCGGGTACCTCCCTGTACGGCATCGCGGGGGCGTTCTTCTCGGTTCCGGTGGCCGCGGCCGTGGCCGTCGTCATGCGCTACCTGGGTGAAGTGATCGAAGCCCGGTCCGTAATGGTTACGTCACAACCTGACGGGGATGAACCGGGGGAGACCGAACGTTCTCCTGAGTGAAGACCTGAGAAGAGGGAGTGACACAGTGACGGAGAAGGCAGTTCTCGCGGGCGGTTGTTTCTGGGGCATGCAGGACCTGTTCCGCCGCCACCCCGGCGTCGTCTCCACCCGCGTCGGGTACACCGGCGACCCCGGCACGCCGAACGCGACCTACCGCAACCACGGCAACCACGCCGAGGCGATCGAGATCGTGTTCGACCCGGCCCAGCTCAGCTACGGGCAGATCCTGGGGTTCTTCTTCCAGATCCACGACCCGTCGACCCGCAACCGGCAGGGCAACGACATCGGTGCCAGCTACCGGTCGGCGATCTTCTACGTGGACGACGCGCAGAAGAAGGTGGCCGAGGAGACGATCGCGGCCGTCGACGCCTCCGGGAAGTGGCCCGGCAAGGTCGTCACCGAGGTCGTGCAGGAGTCGGCGTTCTGGGAGGCCGAGCTGGAGCACCAGGACTACCTGGAGCGGTACCCCAACGGGTACACCTGCCATTACGTGAGGCCGGAGTGGCAGCTCGGCGAGAGGTAGAGATCGTCGGGTTGCACGTTTCCGCCGTGCACGCGTTCGAGGGTCGTCCGCTGGACGGCCCTCGAGCCGATCCCGGGCCTGTCTCCCGGTCGTGCGCCGAGGTCCGGGCTCGGCTGGGGATCGTGGGGGACCGGTACTTCAACCAGGCCGCCCACCGGAACGCGGCGGTCACGTTCCTCTCGGCCGAATCGCTGGAACCCTGGGGAGTGGATCCCCTGGTGGCTCGGCGGAACGTCGTCGTGCGCGGGTTCGACGTGGATTCGCTGGCCCGGGGGACCGTGTTCAGCCTCGATTCCGGGGACGGGCCGGTTCGGTTCGAGGTCGGGCGGCCGGCTCACCCCTGTGCGTGGATGGACCAGGTGATCGCTCCCGGGGCCTTCAAGGGGTTGCGGGGGCGTGGAGGGGTTCGGTGCGTGCCGTTGGACGACGGGGTGCTGCGCACCGGGAAATCCATCCTGGTCGTGGTGAGCGCATGAAGTGGTTGCGCCGCAAGTCGACGATCGTCGTCGCGGTGAGCCTCGCCTCGCTGCTGGTCGTCGCGGGCTCTCTGCGGAACATCGCCAGTTCCCGCACGTACCAGTTCTTCGGCACACTGGTCGACCGGGTCGAGACCGACGACAGGGTCGTGGCCCTCACCTTCGACGACGGCCCCGACCCCGCCGGCACCCGGCAGGTGCTGGACCTGCTGGAGGCCGAAGGCGTTCCGGCGACGTTCTTCCTGATGGGCCGCGACCTGGCCGCGCACCCCGAGCTGGGGAAGAAGATCGCCGAGGCGGGGCACGAGATCGGCAACCACACCTTCAACCACCAGCGGATGATCGGCGTCAGCTCCGCCACCGTGGCGAAGGAGATCGAGGACACGGACGCGGAGATCCGCAAGACCGGGTACCAGGGGACCGTCAACTTCCGGCCTCCCAACGGCAAGAAGCTGTTCGCGCTGCCCCGGTACCTGGAGCGGCACGACCGGACCACGGTCATGTGGGACGTGGAACCGGATTCCGCGGGTTCGCCCACCGCGCAGGAGATCTCCCAGCAGACGCTCGAGGAGACCACTCCAGGTTCGATCATCCTGCTGCACCCCATGTACGGGTCGCGGGACCAGACGCGTCAGGCGCTCAAGCCGATCATCGTCGGACTCAAGGAGCGCGGGTACCGGTTCCTGACGGTGTCCGCGCTCCTCGCCGGGCGTTAGACCAGGTCGGCCAGTCCGACTCGGCGCAGGAACTCGCCGCGGACCCGGTCGGCCACCGCGTTCACCACTTCCGCGCCGTCCTCGGAGGGGTCCACGTGCACCCGGAACGGGGGCTTCTCCGCGTCGACCACGTCCACGATCGCGTCGGCCACCGCGCCCACGTCCGCCCACGACGGCTCCAGTTCTGCCAGGCGGCCTCCCAGTTGGTCCATCAGGCCGGGGTAGAACTCCTCGTACTCGGCGGCCCTCGAGGTGTCCGCCGGGGTGCCGCTGTGGGCGAAGTGGTTGGTGCCGTGGGTGAAGGCGCCCGGGACGACGATGGTGGTCTCGATGCCGAACCTCAGCAACTCGGCCCGGTAGGAGACGGCCACCGCGTCCATGGCCGCCTTGGCGGCGAAGTACGGGGCCAGGTAGGGCGGGGTGCCGCCGCGCGTCGAGCTGGAGCCGACCCAGACGACGTGGCCCGAGTGCCGGCCGCGCAGGTGGGGCAGGGCCGCGCGGTTCACGCGTTGGGTGCCCAGGACGTTGACGTCGTAGAGGTCCGCGTACTGCTCCGGGGTGAAGGCCTCGGCCGGTCCGGTGACCATGTGGCCCGCGTTGTGGACCACCACGTCGATCCTGCCCTGTGCCAGGACGATCGTGCCGATCGCGGCGTCGGCGGACCCCTGGGACTGGACGTCGAGTTCCACGGCGTGCACGTCGGCCCCGGTGTCCGCGCCGAACGCCTTGAGGTCGGTGACCGCCCGGGCGTTGCGGCCCTCGGTGTCCCGCATGCCCGCGTAGACGGTGTGGCCCGCCAGGGCCAGCCTGCGGACCGCCAGCGCGCCGAAGCCGCTGGACGCTCCCGTGACGACGATGACCTTGCCCATCAGATGATGCCTCCGTTCGCACGGATGGTCTGGCCGTTGACCCAGCGGGCCGGGCCGGCGAGGAAGGAGATGACCTCGGCGATGTCCTCGCCCTGGCCGAGGCGCTCGAGCGGCGGCTGCTTCGCGAGGGTGTCGATCGTGGCCTGGTCCTTGCCGTCCAGGAACAGGTCGGTGGCCGTGGGGCCGGGGGCGACCGTGTTCACGGTGATGTCGCGGCCGCGCAGTTCGCGGGCGAGGATCAGGGTGAGGGCCTCGACGCCGCCCTTCGACATCGCATAGGCGCCGTACTGCGGGAAGCGCAGGCCCACGACCGAGGACGAGATGGTGATGATCGCGCCACCGTTGCGCAGCCTGCGAGCGGCCTGCTGACCGATGACGAACGTGCCGCGGGCGTTGGTGCGCATGATCTTGTCGAACGTGTCGAGGTCCATGTCCGCGACGGTGCCCAGCGGCATGATGCCCGCCGAGTTCACGACGACGTCCACGCCGCCGTAGGTGTCCTCGGCCAGCTGGAACGCGGCGGCCACGGCGTCCTCGTCGCCGACGTCACCCTGCTGGGCGATGGCCTGGCCACCTCTGGCCTCGATGCCGGCGACGACCTCGTCGGCGGCGGTCTTGTTGCCGGCGTAGACGATGACGACGGCCTGTCCGTCGGCGGCGAGACGTTCGGCGGCTGCCCGTCCGATGCCCCTGGAACCGCCGGTGACGATCGCAACGCGAGTCATGTCGAAGCTCCTAGCTGGTGTTTCCGGTGTTATGGAACAGACGGTAGCACTGATATCGTATCAGTGCTACCGCTGATGTGTTATCGTCGATAAATGGACACGAGGGAGCGTCTGGTGAAGGCCGCGGCCGACCTGCTGATCGAAGGTGGCAAGGAAGCGGTCTCCACGCGCGCCGTCGCGGCCGCGGCGGGTGTGCAGGCGCCCACGCTGTACCGGCTGTTCGGTGACAAGGACGGGCTGCTCGACGCGGTGGCGGGGTACGGGTTCGCCGACTACCTGGCGTCGAAGCACGCGATGGGGGCCACCGACGACCCGGTGGGCGACCTGAAGCGGGGCATGGAACTGCACATCGGCTTCGGTCTCGCGATGCCGGCGTTCTACCTGCTGATGTACGGCGAGCCGCGCAAGCGCGCGGCGCGGCTGGAGGCGGACGCGATGCTGCGCGAGATCATCAGCCGCATCGCGTCGGCGGGCCGGTTGGCGGTCCCCGTCGAGCAGGCGGCGCAGTTCGTGCACGCGGCCGGCATGGGCGTCGTGCTGGCGCTGATCGCGACGCCGGAGGACGAGCGCGACCTGAGCCTGATCCCGTTCACGCAGGAGAAGGTCATCGCGGCGATCACGACGGACGCCGCGCCCGAGGAGTCGACGGACATCCCGAGCCGGGCGATCGCGTTGCGGACGGCGATGCAGGAGGACCCGCCCCTGATGCTGTCGCCGGCGGAGCGGGTCCTCCTGGCCGAGTGGCTCGACCGGGTCGCGAAGTAGGTCAGGCGGCCGAGGTCACGCGTTCGGGTCGAACGGGATGCCCGCCGGCTTCGAGATGCTCAGGTTGTGGTTGAACGCGCTGTCCTTGATCGCCAGGGACGCGCTGCCGAAGTTCGCGTTCACGAGCTTGTCGCGCACCCCGGCCGGGAAGCGGTCCCAGCTGACCAGGTCGGGGTACTGGTAGACCCCGTAGTGGTTCTCCGCCTGCTCGTTGTAGTTCGCGAGCCGGAAGCAGTGCGTGCTGGCGCCGTCCTTGTGGTAGATGATCTTCGGGTGGGTGCCTTCCCACTGCACGTTCGCGCGCGGGTGCACCTTGTACTTGCCGTGCTCCGACGTCGCCACGTACTGCGCCACGTCGTTCTGCGCCCACACGACCACGTGCTCGATGTCGTGGCGGTGGCCGCAGCAGTCCAGGAACGGAACGGCCTGGTCCTTCTCGAAGTACAGGTCGTACAGGTAGGCGCACCAGCCGTTGTTGCACTTGGAACGGCTGTACGAGTTGGTGTTGTCCAGGTCTGCCTTGTCGTGGCAGTCGCCGTAGAGCTGGCCCGAGTTCTTCAGGCCGGGCGCGATGTCACCGTTGGGTGAGATCGCCGGCGTGGGGTAGCAGCCGTCGCCGTCGTAGTCGAACGCCGGCTGCCACTTGCCGTCGGCCTCCTCGTAGTTGGCGGGGATGGCCTGGGGCGGGGCGGCGAACGCGACGCCCGGGACCAGTGCGGTGAGCAGCAGGGCACCGGCGAACGCGGACAGGAGCTTCTTCCTCAACAGAGGCCTCCGGGGGTGCAGGGGGAGCTAGAGAGGCTTGCGAGGCAGACGGTGGTATATGAACCACCTTCACGTCTAGGTGCTTCGCCAAATCTTTGCCGTACCGGGAAATTCACAGCCCTGGGACGGAATCGATCACGTCCCAGGGCTGCTCGCCTCGTTACCGCAGGTCGGCGCGCACCCGGTGGGCCGCCGCGACCAGGTTGCGCAACGCGGGCTCCACTTCGGCGTAACCGCGCGTCTTCAAGCCGCAGTCGGGGTTGATCCACAAACGTTCACCTGGCACCGCCCGCACCGCCTCGGTGATCAGCGCGACGACGTCGTCCTCGGCCGGCACCAGCGGCGAGTGGATGTCGTAGACGCCGGGACCGATGCCGCGCGGGAAGTCCAGCCCCTCCAGGATCTCCATCTTGGACCGGGCCGCCTCGATCGTCGTGACGTCGGCGTCGAGGTCGGAGATCGCGCCGATCACCTCGCCGAACTCCGAGTAGCACAGGTGCGTGTGGACCTGCGTGCCCGTCGCCGCGCCGGAGGTGGCGAGCCGGAACGCGCCGACCGACCACTCCAGGTAGCTCGCCTGGTCCTTCTCCCGCAACGGGAGCAGCTCCCGCAACGCCGGTTCGTCGACCTGGACGATCCGGATCCCGGCGGCCTCCAGGTCGCGGATCTCGTCCCGCAGCGCCAGCGCCACCTGGGCGGCGGTGTCGGCGAGCGGCTGGTCGTCGCGCACGAACGACCACGCGAGGATCGTGACCGGGCCGGTCAGCATGCCCTTGACCGGCTTGGCCGTGAGCGACTGCGCATAGGCGCTCCACGCGACCGTCATCGGTGCCGGGCGGGAGACGTCGCCGTGGATGATCGGCGGCCGCACGCACCGCGACCCGTAGGACTGCACCCAGCCGAACTCCGTGCCGGCGAAGCCTTCCAGGTGCTCGGCGAAGTACTGGACCATGTCGTTGCGCTCGGGCTCGCCGTGCACCAGCACGTCCAGGCCGATGTCCTCCTGCAGGTCGATCACGCGCGCGATCTCGTCCCGCATCTGCCGCCCGTACTCGTCCTCGGTGATCTCGGCCCTGCGGACGGCGGCGCGGGCCCTGCGGATGTCGCCCGTTTGCGGGAACGACCCGATCGTCGTGGTCGCGAGCGGCGGCAGGCCGAGGTGTTCCTGTTGGGCGGCAGCGCGTTCCTCGTACGGCGCGCGAGTGCGGTGCTCGGGCCCGAGCGCCTCGATGCGCGCCCGGACGTGGTCGTCCCGGCGCGGGCGCGGCGGGTCGTGCTTCGCCTCGTCGGCCCACGCTCCGTCGGCGCCGTCGCGCAATGCGTTGCCCAGCACCACGATCTCGCGGACCTTCTGCCGCGCGAACGCCAGCCGTGCCCGGACGTCCGGGGAAAGCGACTCGGCGTCCAGGTCGTACGGCACGTGCAGCAGCGTGGAGGACGACGAGACGACGACCTCCCGGGCGGAACCCAGCAGTGAGGCGGCTTTCGCGAGTGCGGCGTGCAGGTCGGTGCGCCAGACGTTGCGGCCGTCGACCAGTCCGGCGACGAGGACCTTGTCGCGCATCGCGGGGATCGTGACCGGGGCGTCCGGCGCGCTGACGAGGTCGACGCCGATCGCCTCGACCTGCGACTCCGCCAGGATCCCGAACGCCTCGCCGAGGTCGCCGTAGTAGCCGGTGACCAGCAGCTCCGGCCGTCCGGGCAGGCCGCCCAGCGTCCGGTAGGCGCGGCGCAGGGCGTCCAGTTCGGCGGGGGAGCGGTCGGCGGCGAACGCCGGTTCGTCGAGTTGCACCCACTCGACGCCCTCGACGCGCAGCCTGCCGAGCAGTTCGACGTAGGCCTCCACCAGGCGGTCCAGCAACGCGATCGGTTCGAAGCCGGGGACCGTGCCCTTGGCCAGCAGCAGGTAGGTGACCGGGCCGAGCAGCACCGGCCTGGTGGTGACGCCGAGGTCGCGCGCCTCGCGGTACTCGGCGAGCGGCTTGTCGCCCGCCAGCCGGAACTCGGTGTCCGGTCCCAGTTCCGGGACCAGGTAGTGGTAGTTGGTGTCGAACCACTTGGTCAGTTCGAGGGCCGCGGCGCCGTCGCGGCCCCTGGCCGCCGCGAAGTAGGTGTCCAGTTCGGACAGTCCCAGGTCGCGGAAGCGCGGGGGGATCGCGCCGAACAGCTGGGTGGTGTCGAGCACCTGGTCGTAGAACGAGAAGGTGTTCGACGGGATGGAGTCCAGTTCGGACAGTTCGGCCCAGGTGCCGGCGCGGAGTTCGCGTGCGGTCCGCTGGAGGGCGGCTTCGTCGATGCTGCCCGCCCAGTACTGCTCGACGGCGCGCTTGAGTTCACGCTTCGGGCCGATCCGGGGGTAACCGAACACGGTGCTGCCGATGGTCACAGGCTCTCTCCTCGCGAGCGTGCGGGAGCACCGGAACTCACGGGAGAGCGCGAGGCAGCACGAAGCCTGCCCGTCAGCCCGCCCGAGAGGCTCCGGAGCAGCGCGCACCGGGTGGTGCGCGCACCTGCGGCAGGTCTTCGGACTCGTGGGCGCCGTGCGTTCGCCTACCGGCCGTCGCTTCCCAGGTCTCGTGGAGACCCAGTGCTTTCCTGACGGCTTTCGTTCCCACTCACCGCTGCGGGGCAGTCCCGGATTCGCACCGGGTTCCCTTTTGCTCCACCCGGAACGAGCCCGGGTGAACCGCTGGCGTGATCGAGACTAGCGGGCCGCGCCCAGCATGCCCAGCGCCATCGCCCCGTACTGGATGGTGAGATCCCTCAACCCCAGCGGCCCGTCCGGCGAGTACCACCGCGACACCCCGCTGCACATCTCCAGCAACGCGAGCCGTGCGACGCTCGGCTCGGCGACGTGGAGTTTCCCGGCATTCACGCCGTCGGCGATCGCGTCCTGCCAGATCTGCTCGTAGCGGTCGCGCAACGCCACGACCTCCGCGCGCCGCTCACCCGTCAACGCCCGCATCTCGCCGTCCACGACCGCGGTCTCGCGCGGTTTCCCGGCGTGCGCGCGGACGTGCATCTCCACCAGCGAGACGAGCCGGTCCGTCTCGTCCGGTGTGCTCCCGGCGATCGCTTCGGCCGCCGTGATCAGCTCGGTGAGGCTGGTGCGCATGATGCCGACCAGCAGGTCTTCCTTGGTGCCCATGTAGTGGTAGAGCGTCGCGGACGAGAGCCCGGCGGCCTGCGCGAGGTCGCGGATGCCGGTGCCGTGGAAGCCGCGTTCGGCGAACAACCGCACGGCGGCCTCGCGGACCCGTTCCTCCGTCGTCATCGGTTGCCTCCTCTTGACCGGCTGTTCGCGGTCACTCTAGCTTGGGGCCCGATCGATCGATCGATCGAAGGGGAGCGATGACCGTCGACTACGCGTGCCACAAGGGTGTGGCCGTGCTGCACCTGAACCGTCCGGAACGGCTGAACGCCGTGGTCCCGGCCCTGGTGGACGACCTGCTGGCGGCGTTCGCGCGGGCCGGCTCGGAGGCCCGTGCCGTCGTGCTGGCGGGGCGCGGGCGGGCGTTCTGCGCCGGGCACGACCTCAAGGAACCGCTGCCGGTCGAGAGCGTGCTGGAGACGCGGGCGCGGCTGGAGCGCATCCAGGACGTGACGCGGGCCGTGCGGGACTTCCCGGGCGTGGTGATCGCGGCGGTGCACGGCTACGCGCTCGGGGCCGGCTGCGAGTTCGCGCTGGGCTGCGACCTGGTGGTCGCGCACGAGGACGCGCAGTTCGGGTTCCCCGAGGTCGGTGTGGGGTTGAGCGTGACCGGGGGGATCTCCGCGCTGCTGCCCAGGATGGTCGGGCTGCCGCGCGCCAAGGAGCTCCTGCTGCTGGGCGAACGGGTTCCGGCCGCGCGCGCCCACTCGTGGGGGCTGATCAACCGGGTGACGTCCGACCACGAGAAGACGGCGCTGGAGTTGGCCCGTGAGCTGGCTTCGCGGCCGCCGGTCGCCGTGTCGCTGGCCAAGCGCGTGCTGGACCTCGGTGCGGACGCCTCACTGGAGACCGCGCTGGCGACCGAGGTCGATCACGCGATCCTGACCAGCCTGTCCGGGGAGAACGAGGCGCCGCGCGAGGAGTTCGGCCGTGGCTGACCTCCTGTCGGCGCTGCGCACGGCCGTGACGAGGTGGCCGGGCAAGGTCGCGTGGACGTTCGACCCGGGCGGCTCGTTCACGTTCGCGGAGATCGACCGGCTGTCCGACGGGTACGCGCAGGCGTTGCGGGACAGGGGCATCCGCGCGGGGGACCGGGTCGCGATCATGCTCCGCACCGTGCCGGAGTTCCCGCTGGTCTGGTTCGCGCTGGTCAAGCTCGGGGCCACGGCCGTGCCGCTGAACGTCAAGTACCGCTCGGCCGACGCGGGGCACGTGTTGCGGACCGCTGAGGTGGTGGCGGTGGTGAGCACGGAGGAGTTCCGGCCGTTGCTCGCCGCCCAGGTGGTGCACCACGTCGAGGAACTGGAGCCCGTCGCGGGGTTCGTGCAGGGGCCGGTGTCCGCGCCGGTCAGCCTCCAGTTCACCTCGGGCACCACCGGGAAGCCGAAAGCCTGCGTGCTGTCGCATTCCTACTGGATGACGCTCGGCGGCAGCCTGGTCGAACACTTCCCGCACCTGACGTTCGATGATGTGATGCTCACGGCGCAACCGTTCCACTACATCGATCCACAATGGAACGTGGTGGCCGCCATGCTGGCGGGCGCGCATCTCGTGGTGCTGGACGGCTTCCACCCGTCGTCGTTCTGGGCGAAGGTGCGTGAGCACCGCGTCACCTACTTCTACTGCCTCGGCGCGATGCCGACGTTGCTGTTGCGCATGCCCGCGGATCCGTTGGACCGCGAGCATTCCGTGCGGGTGGTGCAGGCCTCCGCGATTCCGCCCACCTTGCACGCTCAGTTGGAGGAACGCTGGGGTGTCGGCTGGTTCGAGGCGTTCGGCATGACCGAGACCGGTGCCGACCTGCGGATCACGGCTTCGGACCACGACAGGTTCGTCGGCACCGGCTGCCTCGGACTGCCCGCACCGCACCGCGAGGCCAAGGTCGTCGACGGCGAACTGTGGTTGCGCGGCCCGGGGATGATGGACGGCTACCTCGGCCTGCCCTCGCCGTTCCACGACGGCTGGTTCCGCACCGGCGACCTCGCCCGGATGGAGGACGGCCGCGTCTACCACCTGGGGCGCAGCAAGGACATGATCCGGCGCGGCGGCGAGAACGTGGCGGCGCACGAGGTCGAGGAGGTGCTGATGGCGCACCCCGCGGTGCGCCTCGCTGCCGTGATCGGCGTGCCGGACGAGATCCGCGGTGAGGAGGTGAAAGCGTTCGTGGTCGGGGAGATCACCGATCGGGAACTGGCCGAGTACTGCGCGGAAAGGCTGGCGTCGTTCAAGGTTCCGCGTTTCTGGGAGTTCCGCGAGGACCTACCGCGCACCCCTTCCGAGCGCGTCGCCAAGGAGCAGCTGCGGTGAGCTTCCACTTCGAGAGCCCTGTCTACTTCGACGAGCTGGACCTCAACGGCACGCTGCACAACTCGCGCTTCGCCCTGCACGTCGAACGCGCCCAGTCGGCTCTGTTCGAGTCGATGGGGTTCGGCTGGTCCACCTACGCCGACCGCGACCCGGACCTGAACTACGTGGTGAAGGAACTGCACATCGAGTTCACCGCGGCCTTCACCGCGCCTGGCGTGTTACCGGTGGAGATCACCGCCGACCGCATCGGCACCACCAGTGCCCGTTACGGCTTCCGCTGCGGCCGGTACGCCTTGGGCTACCGGGTGATCGTCAAGCTGGGCGCCGACGGCCGTCCCGCGCCCTGGAGCGACTGGTACCGCATGGCCTTCGAAGGGCTCTCATGATCAAGGCAGACCTGCTGCTCACCAACGCCGAGTTCGTCACCCTGGACTCGCCCGCCTCCGCGGTGGCCGTGCTGGGCGACCGGATCGTGGCGTTGGAGGAGGTCCCGGCCCGTGAGGTGATCGACCTCGGCGGCGCGGTCGTCACCCCGGGCTTCCACGACGCCCACAATCACATGGCGTGGTTCGGCCTGACACTGTCCGAAGTGGACTGCCGGGTCACCGGTCTGGGAGACCTGTACGCGGCGGTGGAGGCCGCGCCGGACGGCGAGTGGGTCGTCGGCTTCGGCTACGACCAGAACAAGTGCGGCGGCCACCCCACCCGCGACGGCCTCGACCGCGTGGCGCGCGGCCGCAAGGTGTGGATCAAGCACACGTCCGGCCACATGTGCGTGGTCAACACGCCGGTCCTGGAAGCGTTGGGGCTGGCGGACTCCGCGGTCGAGGTCTCCGGCGGCCTGGTGGTGACCGACGTGCAGGGCAGGCCCACCGGGTTGTTGCAGGAGCAGGCCCAGCAGCTCGTCACCCCGCTGGTACTGCCGTACCCCGTCGACACGCTGGTCGACGCGATCGACCGAGCGGGCCGCGTGTACCTGGGCGAGGGCATCACGAGCTGCGTCGAGGCGGGCATCGGCGGCGGCTGGATCGGCAAGTCCCCGGTGGAACTGGAGGCGTACCACCGCGCCCGTGAGCAGGGCCGCCTGCACGTCCGGG
Source organism: Lentzea sp. NBRC 102530 (assembly GCF_030269365.1). Lineage (GTDB taxonomy): Bacteria > Actinomycetota > Actinomycetes > Mycobacteriales > Pseudonocardiaceae > Lentzea. The sequence continues at coordinate 144,945 of NZ_BSTF01000009.1, read as the reverse complement.
TCGAGCTCATGGTCGCCGCCGACGCGTTGCACGAGGTGGTCGAACTGGGCCTCGGCCTGGACCTGGGCCTGCGCACCGGCTTCGGCGACGACTGGCTGCGCATCGGCCCCACCAAGATCTTCTCCGACGGCTCCCTGATCGGCCACACCGCCGCGATGTGCCACGACTTCGCCGACACCCCGGGCAACCACGGCTACCTCCAGGGCGACCCGGAGTCGTTGCGGCAGCAGATCATCGCCGCCCACCGCGCGGGCTGGCGCGTGGCCACCCACGCCATCGGCGACGCCGCCGTCGACCTGGTCCTGGACGCCTACGAGGAAGCCCAGCGCCGGTTCCCGCGCCCCGACCCCCGCCACCGCGTCGAACACTTCGGCGTCTCCCGCCCCGACCAGGTCACCCGAGCCGCGCGGCTGGGCGTGATCCCCGTGCCCCAAGGCCGTTTCGTCAACGAGATCGGCGACGGCATGCTGCGCGCGCTGGGCCCGGAGCGTTCGGCGTGGGCCTACCGCCAACGCTCACTGCTGGACGCCGGACTCACGGTCCCCGGCAGCTCGGACCGCCCGGTCGTCGCCGGAGCCCCGTTGCTGGGCATGCACGACATGGTCAACCGGCGGACGTCCTCCGGCGCCGAGTTCACCGCGGCCGAGGCCGTCACGGGCCTGGAAGCGTTGCGCGCCTTCACCCACGGCTCCGCCTACGCCTCGAAGCAGGAGCACCTGAAAGGAACGCTGTCGGTGGGCAAACTGGCCGACCTGGTCGTCCTCTCCGGCAACCCGGTGACGACGGACCGCATCAAGGACATCCGAGTGCTGCGCACGATGGTGGGGGGACAGTTCCGATGGAGCTCGTAGCCGCGTCGACCCTGACACCGGCCGAACTGGCGGCCGTGGAACAGATCTACCACGACGGCTTCGCACCGCACCTGCGCGCGTCGTTCGACGACCTCCTGGCCGACACCGCCCTGGTGCTGGTGGACGGCAAGCCGCTGGGGCTGGCCGTCCTGCGGGTGCTGGGCGACACCGGCTGGGTCTACCTGCGCTACTTCACCGTGGGGGAGAAGGGCAAAGGCCTCGGCGAACACCTCTGGACCCACCTGCGCACCGCCATGACCGACGCCGGCCACACCCGCATCGTCTACGACGTCGAAGACCCGGCCCAGCACGGCATCGACCAGACCGAGGAACGGATCCGGCGCCGCCGCATCGAGTTCTACCGCCGCCTCGGCGCCGTGCTGCTGCCGGTCAACGGCTACCTGCCGCCCCAGGGCAGCGCCGGCTACCCGATGTTGCTGATGGCCGCCGACTACGTCGAGCAGACCCCGGCGGCGGCCGACGACCTCGAACGCATCGTGGTCGCGGTCTACGAACACCGCTACGGGGTGGCACCTTCGGACCCGGTGGTGGCACGGACGCTCAGGCTCAGCGGGGTCAGCTGACTCAGGAAGGGCAGGCGGTCGGCACGACCGAGGCAGAGGTGGGCCACACCTTCGCCGTGCCGATCCCACCGGTGGGCACGACCACGTCCTCGACGGCGGCGCCAGACGCGTCGAGGCCGTTCATCGCGGCGCCGGTGAAGTTCGCGCCGCGCAGACAGGTGTTGGTGAGGACGGCGTTCCGCAGGTCCGCGCCGGTGAAGTCGACACCGCGCAGGTCCGCGCCGCTCAGCCGAGCACCTTGCAGGTTGGCTCCCCTGAGGTCGGCTCCCGCGAGTTTCGCGTCCTCCAGCACCGCCTTCTCGAACGAGGCGCCGGCCGCACTCGCTCCGTGAAGTCGGGCACCCCGCAGGTTCTGCTCGTGCAGATCGATGCCCACGAGCGATGCGCCCGGTGCGGGCGAGGTCCGGAGGCTCTCCGCGGACGGCAGGTCGCGTGCCCGCGTGCTGGACAGCGCGCCGGCGGGTTTGTCGCTCAGCAGCCCGAACTGACCCGCGATCACCGCGGCGCCGACCAGGACGCACGCCACCAGAGCCAACGGCAGCAACCACTGCTGCGGCACGCCGTCGTTGCGGGCACTGGTGAACAGGGCCAGCCCGGCGATGACGATCACACCGGCGGTCACCATCCCGAGCACTCCGGCGAGCTGGCTGAAGAACGCCATCGAGGTGATGACGAGAATCGGCCACGCCCACATCCAGCGTTCGAGTCCGGACACCTTCTTCTCCGGCTTCGTCGGGGCTTCTGCGACGGGTGCGGGAGCAGGGGGTCGCTGTCGTTGCCGGACCTCGGTCGGACGCGCGGCATCGGGAGGTGTACCGGCGTACTGGGCGGGGTCGTCGTTGGAGGCCACGGAGGCATCGTGTCAGGCCCGTGGGCCGAACGGTCACTCCTCTTCCTTCGGCGCGGGGGAGAAGTTGAACAGAGCTTGGTCGAGTGTGACCGGCGGGTCCTCGTAACGGAGCGACGCGTCGGCGGAGAACTCGAAGATCTTCATCAGTGTCGCGTTCATCTGCCTCTCCTCTTCGGTTGACCCGGGCTGTTTCAAGCCCATCCGCCGATAGAGTTCGAACCGGCTCAGGTCGACGAGAACGGCCAGACTCGTGCCGTACTCGTGGGCCAGCGCAACGGCCCCGCGATAAGCGAGGTAGGCGACGGAGTAGGGCACGAGCGCCAGCAGCAGCCAGAAGCCGTGCCTGCTCATGACCACCAGCGTGACCGCTGTCCCGAGGAATGCCATCAACGACGTGCGGAGCGCGAGTTCGAGTTGGACGCGCTGGTTCTGCACGTAGGCGACCTCCTGCTCGCTGCCCACCATCGCGAGCCGGGGGACGGCGGCGAGAGGATCGATCAGGTACGACCTGCCAGCCAGCCGCTCGTAGCGGCGCAGCACGTTGCCGAGCCGAGTGGGGAGGATGTCGCGTGCCTCCGGATACGACGAAGCTTCTCTGCTCGTCTCGTTCGCGACAATCGCCGCACGGATCAAGTGCGAACCGGCTGTCCTGCGCTCCAGCATGTGACGGCCCGAAGCCTCGAGCCGGCTGTTGGCCTCCTGTTTCGATTGCTTCAACGCGAAGAGTCGTCGTCGATGGTGCGCCGTTCGCAGAGTCGCCAGTGCGATGCCCAGAGCCGAAGTGCCCCAGTACCCCTCGAAGAGCTGGATCAGAGGGAATTGCAACGGGTTCAACGCGAGCGCGAGAGCCAGCGCGAAGAGGCCGGCGAGCAGTACGCCGTACCAGGGCATGTCGCCGATCGCTGACCAGCGCACGTGCTCTGACCAGCCGGCCTGGACGATCACGCAGGCGTAGGTCGTGAGCAGAGCCGCAGGCAACGCGCTGACCACGGTGAAGTAGCGGCCCACCTTGCCCGCTCCGGAGGTGATCGTGCCAACCACGCTCGCGGCCATCGTCACCTCCTCGGTTGAGGTCTTCCGCACGCCTCACAGATTGCTTCGGGGCTGAGATCGGAGAACCGGACGTAGCCTGAACGGCAGTCGGTGCAGTACGGCTTTTTGGAGAGGTAGAAGCTGTGTGGTTGCGGACCGCCGCACACGAGCTCGATCCCTTTCTGCTCTGCAGCCCAGTACTCGCAGTCTGGGCAACTCGGACCGATGAAGTAGTGGCCGTACTCGCATTCCCACTCCCAGTCGCCTGTGGCGTACCGGAGCGCGAGTTTCTTGCACCCGCGCTGCTTGCAGGGGCCTATGAGAAACCAGCCGTCGTCGGGGCAACAGGCGCTACGCGAAGTCCAGCCCTCGATCTCGTTGCCACATCTCAGACAAGGCCACCAGGCTCCCGGTTGCATGTTGTAGCCCGCCGCTCTCCAGCCGGGGACGTGAACCAGGAGAGCGGTGATGAGCAGCCGGGTCAACCTCACAGGCAGCTCACCCCCTGCGTTCGAGTCAGACAAGGCTAGGGCCGCAGACGGCCCCTGTCACCGGATTGCGCGACAACCCATGGCATTCGAGGTCAAACGGTCACCCGATCGGCGCCTTTCTGTCGGACTGACAATAAGGCTAGGTTCAGAGCCATGTCCGAGACGTCCTGGTCGCCGCCGACCCTCCTGGTCACGGTCGACCTCGTGATCCTCACCCTGCGCGCGGGGGAGTTGAACGTCCTGCTCGTGGAGCGCGGAGTTGAGCCGTACCAAGGGGAAATGGCCTTGCCGGGCGGTTTCCTGGAGCACGACGGCGAGGACCTGCTGGCCGCCGCGCACCGGGAGCTCGACGAAGAAGCGAACCTGGCCGGCGCGGTGCTGCACCTCGAGCAGCTGGGGGCGTACGGCGATCCCAGCCGGGATCCGCGTGGGCGCGTGGTGTCAGTCGCCCATCTGGCGATCGCGCCGGGGTTGCCCGAACCCGAGGCCGGGTCGGACGCGGCCGGGGCTCGGTGGCAGCCGGTCGGGGCGGTGCTGTCCGGAGAAGTGCGGTTGGCGTTCGACCACCTGCGGATCCTGGCGGACGGCGTCGAGCGGGCTCGGGCGAAGTTGGAGCACACGGCGCTGGCCACGGCGTTCTGCGGCGAGACCTTCACGATCTCGGAGCTGCAGCAGGTGTACGAGGCCGTGTGGGGAGTGGAGGTCGACCCGCGGAACTTCTACCGGAAGGTGCAGGGGGTCGACGGGTTCATCGTGCCGGACGGGCACAAGGCGACGCGGGGGCGACCCGCGCGCCTGTTCAGGGCTGGTGCGCGGGCTTCGCTGCACCCGCCGATCGTGAGGCCGGGCTGAGGGGGAGACGTGACGGAGAACCTGGTGGTGATGCTCACCGCCTTCAACCTCGAGTACGAAGCGGTGCGGCGCAAGCTCGTGGACGTCGGGGTGGAGGTGCACGAACGGGGCACGCGCTTCGAGGTCGGGAAGATCGAGGGGACTGACTGCCGGGTCGCGCTCGCGTTGTGCGGCAAGGGGAACAGTCCGGCCGCGACGCTGGTGGAACGGGCCGTGCAGCAGTTCGCGCCGGTGGCGGTGATGTTCGTCGGCGTGGCCGGTGCGCTTTGGGGGACGCCCCTCGGGGACGTCGTCGTGGCCACCCATGTCTACGCGTACCACGGCGGGACCAGTGAGGACGATGGGCTGAAGGCCCGACCGAGGGTATGGGAGATCTCGCACGAGATCGCGCAGCTGGCCGCACACCTCGCCCGGGGTGACCGGTGGGGTGACAGTCCCAAGGTGCACTTCGGGGCCGTGGCGGCGGGCGAAGTGGTGCAGAACTCCCGGATTTCGCGGGAAGCGCGGTGGATTCGGGAGCACTACAACGACGCGATCGCCATAGAGATGGAAGCGGCGGGCGTGGCGCAGGCCGGGCACCTGAGCGGGTCGCCGGTCGCGATCATCCGCGGCATCAGCGACCGCGCGGACGGCAGCAAGGCCACCGAGGAAGACCGAGTTTGGCAACCCGTGGCGGCGGCGAACGCGGCCACGTTCGCCGTGCAGTTGGCCCAGCACCTCGTTGCCCAGCAGAAGGAGCGCATCGTGAAGGACCGGTCGGCAGCACCGAGCGTCTCGAACGTGGCCCACGGGTCCGTCGGCATCCAGGGCTCGACCGTCACGGGGAGCACCGTGACGATGTCTCTCGGCACCGCAGCACCCGTGCCCCTCGTCTCCGAACTACGTGCCCTGCTCGCCCGCGAGCACGCTTCGGGCAGTCTCAACCGGCCGACCTACGAGGCGGCCACGGCCGAACTCGACCTCGCCGACGCCGCGGCCGGTTCACGAGAGGCCGTCCTGCCGCTCAAGCGGTTGCGCGGCCTGGTCGCCGACCTGCCCGAGCTCGTTGTGAAGATCGCAGCCCTGATCGCGGCGGCGGTGGGATCGTGAGCGACGACGAGCGCGAGGCTCCGAAGGTCGAAAACGTCGCGCACGGGCCAGTCGGCATCCAGGCCGAGGTCGTCCACGACTCCACCGTCTACGTGACCTACTCCGACACGGCACCGGACCAGAAGTACCGCGTCGGGGTCCGGTTCCTGGACGACGGTGTGCCGGCCAGCGCCCGTCTGCTGATCGGGGAGGCGATCGCGCACGGGTACGAGACCGCAGAGGTGCGGTTCCACTGGTTGCTGGCGATGTTCAGCAAACGGTCGTTGCGCGACCTCACCGCCCAGGAGCAGGACCAGCTGGAGCTGGCTTCCCGCAACTTGGACAGGTACGGCGACGACCTGTGGAAGCAGGCGCTCGCCGCGGTGTTCTCGTTGCTCGAAGATCTGCGGGACGGCGACTGCTCGGTCGCGCTCAAGCAGTTGCGGGAGCTGCCGAACCGCCAGCGCGACAAGATCCTGAGGCACCTGGACCTGGTGATCACGGGGGCTGGCAAGGAGTCTCTCTGGACCGAGACCAGGGACATGGCCGAACGGCTGAGGTGCTCCGGGGATCGGCTGGAACGGGTGTGGGCCTACTTCGAACCCTCACCGGCCGGCGCCCGCGCACGGCCACCGGTCGAGGATCGGACCGCGCCGGGCGACCATTTGCGGTCGTGGGCCTGGACGGTCCTGACGGTCACGGCGCTCGGCTATCTCGGATGGGTCGCCGTACGGCACGCACCGCTGATGGTGGTCGCTTGCGCGGTAGCCGCTGTTGGCGCGTACGTCGGCATCAGCAACTGGATGGAGTGGCGCTACCGGTCGGAACGCCTCGCTGCCAAAGAACGCGACTTCATCGGCCGCGGGAGCGAGCAGTCCGGCGACGCCGGGTTCGCGCGCAAGGTCAGCAGCGACTTCGCGCACTACTTCGCCAAGTACCTGCCCGACGGCGTCTCGCGCGAGCAGTGGCGCGCGATCACGGCCGGCATCAGCAAGACGTTGCGGGACGAGGTCGTGGAGATCTACCGCGAGGAACGGGTCTCGGCCGAGAAAGTGAAGTGGCTGGTCCGGCACCTCGCCTCGGACGTCCGCACCCGGTACGTCAAGGGAACGCTGTTCGAGCACCGCGCCACCTACCGGGTGCGGGCGGCGACGAAAGCCTGGTGCACAACCGGATTCCTGCTCGGCGGCGCGGCGGTCGCCTGGCTCGGGTTCACCGCGGTGACAGCGGAACCGTGGTTCGCCGCGCTCGCGATCCTGATCGCGGCTCCAGCCGGGCGGATGGCGGCGGTGAGCTGGTACTGGACGTTCAGCGAGACGCGCAGGGCCGTTGAGGACGGTGAGGAGCACGAGCGACGGCTGGGCGCGCGGCGGGCGGCGTACGACGCGTGGAAGTACAAGGTCGAGTCGACCCGCCCCTCCGAGAGCGAGATGGAGAGCTGGCTGACCTACGACCGAACCGTGTTGCTGGAAAAGGCTTTGCGCCACTACGGACTGGCGTGGCGCGACATCATCACGCACGCGTTCCTGTCGTCACCCGCGAGGAGCTACAAACGAGCGCGCGTGCGGTACGGGCCCTGGCGCTACTCGAAGTACGACGTCCGGCTGTTCCTCATCACCCACGACGGGGTGCGCGAGGTGGCCACCGAGCTCGACTTCGAGCACGCTGAACTCGGTGGTCAGGAGCGGACGAACTTCCGGTTCGACGCGGTGTCGTCGGTGCACGTGGTGCAGTCCTCCGTTCTCGGCTGCAAGCTGGAACTGACGTTGTTCAACGGTCCTTCGCGCAACATCAAGGTCGTCGACGCGGATCTGCGCGGAGAGGAAGCCGCCGAGGACGACGAGACCGCGGAGAAGCCGGCGGAGACGAGCATCGACTCCGCCGGGTTCGCGCACACCCTCCACATCCTCGAAGGCATTGCGGCGGAAGGGAAGAACTGGATCAGGACGGCCGATTCAGACGCGCGCTGAGCCGACCTTCCAGTAGCCGCTGAACATGATCGCCTTCCGGTCCACCCCGCGGTCCTTCACGAGGTGCCGCCGCACCCCGGTCGCGAGCGCCGACTCCCCGCACGCCCACGCGTACTCCACGGTGGACAGCGCCTTGTTCCGGATCGCCTTCAGCACGGCGGAACCCGGTTCGCCGTCGCCGCGGAACACCCACTCCGCGTCGAGGTCGACCCGGTAGGACTCGTCCGGCACCTCGGCGAACACGTGCAGCGGCCGCGTTTCCACTTCCAGGATCGCGGCGAGGGCGGGCAACGCCGTCTCGTCCGCCGCGAGCAGCACGGCGCCCTCGGCGGGTGGGCGGTAGGCGGAGCCGCCCGCGCGGAACCCGGCCCGGTCGCCGGCGATCGCGCGGCGGGCCCAGCGGGTGCCCGGTCCGGCGTCGCCGTGCACCACGAAGTCGACGTCGATCTCCGCCACCTCGGGCCGGTGTGCGCGGATCGTGTACCAGCGCAGGTCCGGGCGCGTCTCCTCCGGCATGGCGCGCAGGGAGGTGCGGACGTTGATGCGGTCGTCGGGCGGCATGACGAGGTCGCGGGCGGTCGCCATCAGCAGGCCGAAGTACTCGTCGGGGCCGGTCACCGCGAACGAGGAGAACTCCGGGGCGTGGAACGTGATCCGCCGCATGTGGTCGCTGAGTTCGGTGACCCGGGTGACGGTCATGACGAACTGGTCGAAGACCTCGCGGCGGTTCGCGGGGGCCATCACCATCTCGGCGGCCTTGGTGGCGGCCTTGAGGGTGAACCTCTCGAAGGCGGAGTAGCGCGGCATGGGGGCAACGTACACCTTTGGTTAGGCTTACCTAAACCCTCGGGCGAGATCGTCATCGATGGCGCACACTGCGGACATGTTCCCCAGGACCGCGCAACAGCAGTGGTGGTTCGAAGAGCCCGAGAGCAAGAACCGCAGCCAGGCCGCCGGTCTCCGGCTCGCCATCGCCTACCACGACCGGGACGCCGACGCCGTCGCGCGCGCGTTGCCGCAGGACGAGGCTGAGGTCCGGCTCGTGATGGGAGCGCTCGAGAACGGCCTGCTCGCGCTCAACCAGCTGCACCCGCCGGGCGCGCCGGACGAGGTGTGGGCGAAGGTCACGCCGATCCTCGACGCCGCCGCGCCCAAGGGGGTCGCGGTCCGGGCGCGCGCACTCCTCGCGGCGATGACGCACGCCATGTACGACCCCACGCTCACCGAGGTCTATGAACGCAAGGAGCAGGACCCGTATGCGGGCGCGCACCTGTACGCCGCCCTCACGGCCATGCGCTCGTCGGACGGCGGGGGCGACATCGAGTACATGCGGGCGAAGGCGGACGAGCTCGACCCGGCCTGATTGCCCCTGCGAACTGGGGAAACACCTATGAGTTGTAGCTAACACGAACCCAGGCGTGCATGGGCATACATCTTCGTGCATAATTCTCTACGTGTCCAAGGTGCTCACTTCACTTCCGGCCGGCGAACGCGTCGGCATCGCCTTCTCCGGTGGTCTCGACACCTCCGTCGCGGTCGCGTGGATGCGTGAGAAGGGCGCTGTGCCCTGCACGTACACCGCGGACATCGGCCAGTACGACGAGCCCGAGATCGACACCGTCCCCGGCCGCGCCGGCACGTACGGTGCCGAGATCGCGCGACTGGTCGACTGCCGTTCCGCGCTGGTCGAGGAGGGTCTCGCGGCGCTGGCCTGCGGCGCGTTCCACATCCGTTCCGGCGGCCGCGCGTACTTCAACACCACCCCGCTCGGGCGGGCCGTCACGGGCACCATGCTCGTGCGCGCCATGCTCGACGACGACGTGCAGATCTGGGGCGACGGCTCCACCTACAAGGGCAACGACATCGAGCGGTTCTACCGCTACGGCCTGCTCGCCAACCCGTCGCTGCGGATCTACAAGCCGTGGCTCGACGCGGCGTTCGTGAGCGAGCTCGGCGGCCGCAAGGAGATGTCCGAGTGGCTGCTCGAGCGTGACCTGCCCTACCGCTCGTCGGTGGAGAAGGCGTACTCGACCGACGCGAACATCTGGGGCGCCACCCACGAGGCCAAGTCGCTCGAACTGCTCAACGAGGGCATCGAGATCGTCGAGCCGATCATGGGCGTCAAGTTCTGGGACCCGTCGGTCGAGATCGCGACCGAGGACGTCACCGTCGGCTTCGACCAGGGCCGTCCGGTCACGATCAACGGCAAGGAGTTCCACGACTCCGTCGACCTGGTGCTGGAGGCGAACGCCATCGGCGGTCGCCACGGTCTCGGCATGTCCGATCAGATCGAGAACCGCATCATCGAGGCCAAGAGCCGCGGCATCTACGAGGCGCCCGGCATGGCGTTGCTCTACATCGCCTACGACCGCCTCGTGAACGCGATCCACAACGAGGACACCGTCGCGGCCTACCACAACGAGGGCCGCAAGCTCGGCCGGCTGCTGTACGAGGGCCGCTGGCTCGACCCGCAGTCGCTGATGCTGCGCGAGTCGCTGCAGCGCTGGGTCGGCGCCGCGGTCACCGGCGAGGTCACGCTGCGGCTGCGCCGGGGCGACGACTACTCGATCCTCGACACGTCCGGCCCGGCGTTCAGCTACCACCCGGACAAGCTGTCGATGGAACGCACCGAGGACTCGGCGTTCGGCCCGGTCGACCGCATCGGCCAGCTGACCATGCGCAACCTCGACATCGCGGACTCCCGCGCCAAGCTGGAGCTCTTCGCGGGCCTCGGCATGGTCGGCACCCGCCAGTCGGCACTCATCTCCGCCCAGCCCGAGCCGACGCAGCTGATCGGCGAGGTGCCGGACGGCGGCGCCGAGGCGATCGCCTCGCGCGGTGAGGTGTCGGAGGCCGACGAGCTGCTCGACGCGGCCGCGATGGAGTTCGGCACGGACTAGTCCCAACGGGAACGGGGGTGGAGCTGAGTGCTCCACCCCCGTTTTCTCACGTCTGGGGCCACATCGAGTAGATGACGTCGTCCGCGTCCGCGCACACGACCTGCGGCATGATCCCCTCGGGGACCTGGTTGCAGGACATCGTCCCGATCTTGAGCGGCGGCAGTCCCGTCTTGGGGTCCGGCCGCTCGGCGTAGTAGTCGAACAGCACGGCACCGGCCCGGTCGCAGTTCAGGCGCCCTGACGGGGTCTCCATCACGACCGCCAGCATCGGTTTGCCCAGCGCGCCCACGAACGGTTCGTCGCAGTGCTGCGACGGCAGGCTTTCGTACTCGTCCGGCGACACACCGTCCAAAGCGGTCTTCTCCGCCGCTTCGGTGGTGGTGACCGGAGCCTGTTCCGTGGTGGTGGTGGTGGTGGTCGTCGTCTGCGTCGTGGACCCCGAACCGGAGCCGGTGACCTCGGTGCTGCACCCGGCGGCGAGGACGGCGAGCAGCGCGATCAAGAACCTCATGCCACCGGGGTCGGTGCGAAGCAGGACATCGTTACCCCGCTAGCCTCACGGCTTGTGTCGATCGACGCTGAGCGGGTCAGGCCCGCGGTGCTGCTCAACCCCCTGGCGGGCGACCCGACGGACGCCGACAGCCACATCGGCGGACCGATGCTGTGGCCGATCGACGACCCGTGGCCGCACTGCGACGGCGCGGCCCACGACCAGGACAGCGGCGCCGAGCCGTTCGTCGGCGCACTGCAGCTCTACCGCCGCGACTACCCGGAGCTGCCGTTCCCCGAGGGCACCGACCTGCTCCAGGTCTTCCTCTGCACGCTGCACCACGTCCTGCCGAGCGGCAGCTACGGCCCGGACGTCCGGCTGGTGTGGCGCGACTCCACGACGGTCTTCGAGCTGATCGAGGAGGAGCCCGAGCCGTCCGAGCAGGAAGAGCTGTACGTGCCGACGGTCAACGCGCTCGAGCCCATCCGGTTCGGCGAGCACGAGGACAAGGTCTCCGGCGGCACCAAGATCGGCGGCTGGACGGCGTGGAGCGGGCCCGTCGAGTTCGCCTGTGCCGAGTGCGGCACCGCCCAGGTCCAGACCCTGTCGCTCGCGACGCACGAACCGTCCGGTGAGGACGTCGAGTGGGAGTTCGGCGACGCGGGCAACCTCAACGTCTTCACCTGCGAGAAGGACGTCAGGCACCCGATCGCGGTCTACGTTGACTGAGGCGCCCGCGGACCGGGGCAGACCCATCCCGGGCATCGAGGCGTGGGAGCGCCCGGTCGTGGTCCTCAACCCGGTGCCGGGCGCGCCGACCGCCGCGGACAGCCACCTCGGCGGCCCGCTGTTGTGGCCCGCCGACGAGCCGTGGCCGTGGTGCGAGAGCGGGCATTCGGGATACGTGCAGGTCCAGGACTGCGAGAACGACCGCGTGCCGCACTTCGCCGCTGCCCAGTTCTACCGGCGCGACTTCCCGGAACTGCCGTTCCCGGACGGCACCGACCTGCTGCAGGTGCTGTTCTGCCCGCTCTACCACCGCGCGAACGGTGGACCCGGGGTGAGGCTGCACTGGCGCGCTTCCGGGAGTGTCGGCGCGGTGCTCACCGACGTTCCCGCACCCGCGCTGCGGGAACCGGAGTTCTTTCCCCGGCCGATGGTGTTCGAGCCGGAGCGGACCACCGAGTACCCCGCTCCCGACGAACTGCCCGAGGAGATGGTCGCCACCTTCTCGTTCCTGCAGGACCCCGACGACCACGACGACCACGACGAGTGGCCCGACCTCGCGAGAGGGTCCAAGATCGGCGGCTGGACGGCCTGGTACCACACGGAAAGGCCGGAAGGGCGGTGCTCCGAGTGCGGTGCGCCGGTGCCGCAGGGACTGGCGTTGTCGAGCAGTGAGCGCAAGCCCGGCGAGAAGGCCGGGTGGTTGTTCGGCGACCACGGCTCCCTCAACGTCTTCCTGTGCTCGAACGACCCCCGTCACCCGTTCACGGTCGAGGTCGACTGAGCGCCGCCACCCCGGCCAGCATCACCAGCACCACACCGGCGAACCACGTCATCACGGTGACCGGCGGGAGGGAGCGGGTCGCGAGGCCGATCGACAGCGACGGCACGCTCAGCCCGAGGTAGGCGATGAAGAACAACGTCGCCAACGCCTCACCGCGCCGCGCCGGAGCGGCCATCGCGGCGACCGCGCCGATCGACGACTTGAACTGCACGCCCGCCCCGATGCCGGAGACCGCGCCACCGGCGAGGAACAACGGGAAGCTCGTCGCGTGCATCCCGGCGACGACCAGCAGCAGCCCCAGGGCCTGGCCGCCGAGCCCCAGCACCCGGCGCACGCCCGCCGGCAAGCCGCCGGTCAGCGTCTGCGCCACGGCGGCGCCGCCGAACACGAGGAACACCACGAGCCCGGCCAGCAGCCGGGACGGGTGGTGCAGTTCGCCCGCCACGAACCCCGGCGCCACCGACGTGAACACGCCGAACACCGAGAACGCGGCGAACGCGCCCGCGCCGGCGGCCACATAACCCCGTCGGTCACCGTGGTCCGCGCTGATCCGCTGCGGCCGGTACGGGACCCGGCGGCGTTCGACGGTCTCCGGCGTCAGCGCGACAGCGGCGATGGACACCACCAGCAGCACGGCCAGCACGACGTACGGGGTGCTCAAAGGCGATGGCACGTACTGCGCCAGCACGCCCGCGATCAGGGCTCCGACGCCCAGACCGCCGATGTTCGCGGCCGTCGACACGATCTCGAACCGGCGCGGCGTCGCACCGGGGCGGTGCCGGGTGTGCAGGTCGTGGAGGTACGCGGTGGAGGTGGCGACGATCATGCCGATGCCCAGGCCGTTGACCACCCTCGCCACGACCAGCACCGGCAGCGAGGTGCTCGTCAGGAACAGCAGCGCGGACACGATCTCCAGCGTCAGCGCCGGGATCAGGACCGCCTTGCGGCCCAGCCAGTCCGAGACGTGGCCCGCCAGCAGCAGGCTGATCACCACGCCGACCGCGAAGGCGGCGAACACCACGGTGATGTCGAACGTCGTGAAGCCCTCGCGGGCCACGTAGAGCGGGAACAGCGGAGCGGGAACGGTCGAGTAGGCGCTCGCGACCAGGAACGTGAGGGCCACGGCCCAGAACCCGCGGCCGTGGGGCTTGCTCTCCACCGGCTGGGCGGCGACCGGGGGTGAATCGAGGACCAGAGACATGCCACCACTGTGCGGACCTGCAAGCATCACGTCCAACGAAAGTTCGAGCTGGCGATCATCACCGTCTGAGATACTCGCTGGTGTGGACCTCCGTCAGCTCGAGTACTTCGTCGCGGTCGCCGAGGAGGCGAGCTTCACCCGCGGCGCCGCCCGCGTGCACGTCGTGCAGTCCGCGGTCTCGGCCGCGATCAAGACCCTCGAACGCGAGCTCGGCGCGTCCCTGCTCGACCGCAACTCCAAGCGCGTCCTGCTCACCGACGCGGGGGAGGCGCTGCTGCCGAAGGCCCAGGCCGTGCTGGACGCCGTCGGTGAGGCCAGGGACGCGGTCGCGCAGGCGCAGGGCGGGCTCACCGGCACGGTCCGGCTCGGCACGCTGACGTCGGTGACGCTGATCAACCTGCCCGAGCTGCTCGGCGAGTTCCACCGGCGTCACCCCGCCGTGCTGGTCCGCACGAACGCCTCCACGTCGGGGTCGCTCGGGCTCGTCGAACAGCTGCTGGACCGCAGGCTCGACCTGTCGTTCGTGTCGCTGCCCGGCGAGACACCGGACGGCATCGTGCTCGACCACCTCACGCGGTCGCGGATGGACCTGGTCGTGCCGCAGGACCACCCGCTGGCCGCGCGGGACGAGGTGCCGATCGGTGACCTGGCGGGCCTCGACTTCATCGACTCGCCGCTGGGCTACGGCAACCGCATGGTGACTGACCGGGCGTTCGCCGCGAACGCCGTGCCGCGTCGCGTGACCGTGGAGATGTCGGACATCTACACGGGCGTCGACTTCGTGCGGCACGGCCTGGGCGTCGTGCTGCTGCCGAACTACGTCATCGGGGCCGCGCCCGGCGTCAAGACGCTGACGGTGACGGGCGCGGACCTCGACTGGCCGCTCGGGCTCGCGTGGCCCGCCGGGCGCAGGCCCAGCGCCGCGACCAGGGCGTTGATCGCGATCGTGCACGAGTTCTTCACGCGCAGGTGAAGCTCGCCGCGCTGTTCGGATCGCCCGACCGGTACCGGGGCCAGGCCGGGTACTCGCACAGCGGCCTGGTCCGGTCGTGCGTCAGGTCGGTGACCACGGGGTGCCGCGGTGACCGTCCACTGGAGACCCACTGCTCGAGCGCGGTGAGGGAGTCCCAGCCCGCGGCGAACGCCGGGGTGCCGAAGTTCGCGTGGTTGGCGCCGGGCACGAGGTAGTAGCGCAGGAACTCGTCCGTCGCCCTGGGCCCGAGCCGGTCGCGCACGCGTTCGTAGTAGTCGTTGGTCGAGCGGTGCGAGACGAGCTCGTCCGCGTTGCCGTGCAGCAGGATCAGCTTGCCGCCGGACCGCGCGAACGGCCTCAGGTCGGTGTTGTTGCGGTCCTGCACCAACGACAGCTCGCTGATCCTCGCCAGCCACTTCCCCGGCCGGCGCGGGTCGAGGTCGAGGGCGCTGAATCCGGGGTCGCGGGTGAGGAAGTGCTTCACCCACTGGTCCCAGTACTGCATGCCGTAGCCGCTGGTGGTGGGCATCGGGTTCGCCGGGGCGGTCGTGCCGAACCCGAGGAACGGCGTCCGCATGTCCGCGCCGGACAGGAACGGGAAGCCGGGGTAGTGCGTCTCGCCGCTCGCGACCCGGTACGGCCAGCGCAGCGGCGTGGACATGGCCGTCACCGCCTCGATCTGCGCGTCCGACAGGCACCCGGCGGCCTGCGGGCACCGCACCGTGCGCGGGTCGAACCGGCAGCCGGGGTTCGAGACGACGCCGTCGCGCACCCCGTCCGCGCCATCGCACGCGCGGATCACGCTGTCGTACAACAACGTCTGCTCCGCCGGGCCGGGGAACGCGCCGGGCTGCGCCAGCACCTGCGTCAGGTGTCCCAGGTACAGCGCCTCGGCGAGGTTGTTCCACGCCGGGTAGCCGGAGATCACGCCGTCGAACGCGTCCGGCCACCGCTGGGCGACGACGAGCGCCTCCCGGCCACCCGTCGAGCCGCCGGCGAAGAACGTCTGCGCCGGACCCCGTCCGTAAGCCCGCAGCACGAGGAACATGCTCGCGTCGTAGGTCTTCTTCAACGCGTCCCCGGCGGCGAAGTTCCGCAACGCCTCGTCGTTCACCCCGAACGAGCCGTCCAGCGACGGCACCGTGCCCGCGCCCTGCTGGTGACCGGAGTCGCTGGCGAACGTCACGTACCGGCGGGCGAGGGGAGCGTCCCCGGCGGCGAACGGCACGGTGCCCGTCAGCGCGGGGATCGTGCCGTTGTACCCGCCGCCACCGAACATCAACGCCCTGCGGTTCCACCCCTCCGGCAACGCCACCCGCATCTTGATCGCGGGCGCCGACGGGTCCACCGGACGCAGGTCGGCGTCCACCTGGCAGTACGTGATCGTCCGTCCACTCACGACACTCGACGTCACGGCGGCCGCGGTGACCCGGCCGCCGTTCGTCGGCAGGCCGATGACCGAGGCCGGGATCACCACCCCGGCCAGCGAGGAGCACGACGCGGAAGGTGTTGCGAGAGCGGGGGTTCCGCCGAGCAGCAGAAGCGCGGCGACCAGCACGACGGGGGTCTTCACCACCGGAGTCCTTTCAGCGGTAGAGGTGCGTGCCGGGAACGGCCTGCGGGTCCTCGCGGACCTCGGCCGGGTTCGTCTCGGGCAGGAACCACGCGCAGGCGAACGTGATCAGCCCCATCAGGGTGATGTAGGCGGCCACGGGCAGGGTGCTGCCGGTCTCCGCGATCAGCGCCGTCATCAGGAACGGCGTGCCACCGCTGATGACGATCGCGGACAGCTGGTAGGACAGCGAGGCGCCGGAGTACCGGACGTTGGGCGCGAACAGCTCGCCGAGGAAGCTCGCGATCGGGCCGTAGGTGAGGCTCTGGAAGATGAACCCGACCACCACGGCGACGAAGATCAGCGGCAGCGAGGCGGTGTTGACCAGCCCGAAGTACGGGAAGCCCCACAACGCGACGCCCAGCCCGCCGATGAGGATCAACGGTCGTCGTCCGATCCGGTCCGACACGTGCCCGGACCAGGGCAGCACGGCGAGCATCGCCACGGAACTCAGCAGCACCACCGTGAGCAGTCCGTTGCGGTCGAGCTTCAACGACGTGGTGCCGTAGTTCAGCAGGCCGGCGATGCTGACGTAGAACAGGCTGTTGGTCGCGGACAGGATCCCGCAGGCGAGCAGGATCGTGCCCCACCGGGAGCGGATCACCTGGGCGAGCGGGGCCCGCACCACCGCGCGTTCCGGCCGCGCCACCTCGTTCTGCAGCGCGCGGAACTCCGGGGTGTCCTCCACTTTGGACTGCACGTACAGCACGACCGCGAACATCACGATGCTGAGCAGGAACGGGATCCGCCAGCCCCAGCTGAGGAACGCGTCGTTCGGCATCAGCCCGCTGGCCGCCACGAAGATCAGGTTCGAGACGATCACCGCGACCGGGACGCTGGTCTGCCCGAACGTCCCGGCGAACCCGCGCCGCTTCGGGCTCGCGGACTCGGTGAGCAGCAGCATGATCCCGCCCCACTGGCCGCCCGCCGCGAGCCCCTGCAGGAACCGCAGCGTCACCAGCAGGATCGGCGCCAGCGCCCCCACAGACGACGCGCTGGGCAGGCAGCCGATCAGGAACGTCGCGGCGCCCATCAGCGCGAGGCACGTGACGACGACCGGCTTGCGCCCGTACTTGTCGCCGAAGTGCCCGGCGAGCACCCCGCCGACCGGCCGCGCCACGAACCCCGCCCAGAACGTGCTGAACGCGAGCAGCGTGCCGGTGAGCGCCGAGGACTGCGGGAAGAACACCTTGGGGAACACCAGCGCGGCCGCGGTGCCGTAGAGGAAGAAGTCGTACCACTCGATCGAACTGCCGATCAGGCCTGCGGTGAGGAGCTTGCGGAAGCCGCGCCGCCGGGTCTGTTCCGGCTGGGCCACAGGGGTCGTCATACATGCCGCCTTCGTCGGTGAACCGGCAGGTGATGACGGCCAACGCTAGGGCGGCGGGCCCGGCGAGCCGAGGTCCGGATCACACACCGCAGCCCCGGATCTGGTGGACCTTTCCTCCACCGATTTCTGGGTGAGAATGAGGCGGTGACCGAAACGGACGAACTCGTGCGCCGCCAGCGGGAACTCGCGTCGTTGTACGCGACGGCGAAGTCGCTGACCGCTCTCGGCGAACTCGACGCCGTGCTGCAGTCGATCGTCCGGCACGCCCACGACCTGATGGGCACGGACTTCACGTACCTCTCGCTGGTCGCGGACGGCAGGCTGTCGGCGAAGGCGGCCGAGGGGACGATCTCCGCGGCGTTCCTGAGCGCGACCATCCCGGCCGGGGTGGGTCTCGGCGGCAAGGTGCTGGCCACCCGCCGTCCGCAGTGGGTGCGCAACTACGCCGCCTCGACCCACATCGACCACGACGCGGGCTTCGACCGGCTGGTCGGCACCGAGGACCTCGTGGCGCTCCTCGGCGTGCCGCTGGTGATCCGCGACGAGGTGGTGGGCGCGCTGTTCGCCGCGTACCGCTCCGAGCGGTCGTTCCACGCGGGGGAGATCGCGTTGCTCAGCGCGTTCGCCGACCACGCGGCGGTGGCGCTCGACAACGCCCGCCTCTACGAGGAGAGCCGGATCGCCTTGCGGGGCCTCGAAGAGCACGTGGCCTCCGTCGAACGCGCGCAGGCGATCCACGAGACGCTGACGGGCGTGGTGCTCGAAGGAGGCACCCCGGACGACGTCGCCCAGCACCTCGCCGGGCAGCTCGGCGGCAGCGTGGTCGTGCTCGACCGGGCCGACGCCGCCGGGCACCGGTCCGGCCGGGTCACCACGTCGGTCACCGACGGGATCGCGCACAGCGTGGCGCCGATCCGGGCGGGCGACAGCCACCTCGGCGCGTTGTCGTGGAGCCGGAAGGCCGCGCCGGGGCACGGCGTCTCCGACGAGATGGACCTGCGCACCCTCGAACGGGCCACGCACATCCTCGGGTTGCTGATCCTGAAGGAACGCGCGGTCGCCGACGCCAGCGAACGGCTGAGCGGGGAGCTGCTGACCGAGCTGATGGTCGGCAGCCCCGGCATCAGCGCCTCCCAGCGCTCCCGCGCCCACGCCCGGCACATCGACGCCGACCGGCTCGCCCTGGTCGTGGTCGCCGAGGCGGAGGCGCCCGCCGACCTCGTGCGCCACCTGCACGACATCGCGCGGGAACGGTCCGGGCTCGCCGGCGAACACCTCGGCAGGGCCACGATGATCGTGCCCAGCACCGACGACGACCGCACCGTCGAGGAGGTCCACCGCCGTCTGCGTCGTGTCTGCGGTGGCCCCGTCGTCGTGGTGGGCGAACGGGCTCTGGCACACGACTGGGCGCGCGCGTTCTCGCTGGCCGGGCGGTGCGGCGCGGTCATGCGCGCGCTCGGGCACACCGACCGAGGCGCCACGACCGGCCGTTACGCCTTGTACGCCTTGGTGTTCGACGTCGAACGGGTGCACGACCTCGACCGCTTCCTGGCCACCTCGGTCGGGCCGCTGGCGGACCACGACGAGCGCCGCGGCACCGACCTCGTCGGCACGCTCACCACCTACTACGACCACCGCGCGAACGTGGCGGCGACAGCGCGCGCGTTGCACGTGCACGTCAACACGTTGCTCAAACGGCTCGATCGCGTGGGCGACGTCCTCGGTGCCGACTGGCGCACCGAGAACGAACTGGAACTGCGCCTCGGCCTGGAGTTGCACAGGCTGCGGTCGTCAGGCGGACTCCCGTAGGGCGCTCTTGGACAGCTTGCCGGTGCCCGTCTTCGGCAGCGCCGCCCGGAAGAACACCTCGTCGGGCAGCCACCACTTCGCGACCAGCGGGGTGATGTGCCGCAACAGGTCCTCGCCGGTGGTGGCGCTGCCGTCGCGCAGCACGACGTAGGCGACCGGGCGTTCGACCCAGCGCGGGTCGGGCCGGGCGACGACGGCGACCTCGACGACGTCGGTGTGCGAGGCGATCGCGCTCTCCAACTCGACCGAGGAGATCCACTCGCCACCGGACTTGATCAGGTCCTTCATCCGGTCGACCAGCCTGACGTAGCCGTGGGCGTCGATGGTGGCGAGGTCGCCGGTCCGCAGCCAGCCGTCCTCGGTGAACCGGTCGGCCGCGTCCACGAGGAAGTAGCCGCCCGCGACCCACGGGCCCGCCACCTGGAGTTCGCCGATCGCCTTGCCGTCGCGCGGCAGTTCCGCGCCCGTCTCGACGTCGGCGATCCGCAGGTTCACCAGCGGCAGCGGCTGGCCCTGGGCGGCTCGCACCGCCACCTGCTCGTCCTCGGGGAGGGTGTCGTGCTGGGTCCGGGTGCCGCCGATCGTCCCGACCGGACTGATCTCGGTCATGCCCCAGGAGTGCGTGATGGGCACGCCGACGGTGGCGCGGTAGGTCTCCGACAGCGCCGGGGCGATCGCGGAGCCGCCGCCCAGCAGGAACCGCGTCGCGCTCAGGTCGCGGGACCGCAGGCCGGGGGCGAGGCTCGTCCAGACCGTCGGCACGGCACCGGCGACGGTGACGCGTTCGGACTCCATCAACGACAGCAGGTGTTCCGGTTCGTTCGACGGGCCGGGCAGCACGAGCGCGGCGCCGGTCATCATGGCGCCGTAGGGCAGTCCCCACGCGTTGGCGTGGAACATCGGCACGATCGGCATCACGACGTCGCTCTCGCACAGGCCGATGAACCCGGCCGCGAGCGTGCCGAGGCAGTGCAGGACCGTCGAACGGTGGCTGTAGAGCACGCCCTTCGGCGGCCCGGTCGTGCCGGAGGTGTAGCAGAGGCCGGAGGCGAGGTTCTCGTCCGCGAGCGTGAACGTGTCCTCGAACGAGCCGGGGAACGGGTCCGAGGCGGCCACGAGGTCGTCGTAGAGCAGGACGCGCGGGTCGTCGGGAATGGTCTCGCCGCTGTCGTCGGGCAGCACGACCCAGTGCCGCACCGACGGCATGTTCGGTGCGCTGGGCCAGATCCGGGGGAGCAGCGCGCGGTCGACGAACACGACGTCGTCTTGAGCGTGGTTGACGATGTACTCGAGGTGCTCGGCGGAGAGCCGGATGTTGAGGGAGTGCAGCACCCGCTTGGTGACCGGCACCGCGAGGTAGAGCTCCAGGTGCCGCCGGGTGTTGGTCGCGAAGGTGGCCACGCGGGCACCGGCCGGCACGTCCAGGGCGTCGAGCGCGGTGGCGAGGCGCCGGACCTGCCCGGCCACCTCGGCGTAGGTGACCCGCTCCTCGCCGGACACGATCTGCTTGTGCGCGTAGAGGCGCTCGGCCCGCTCCAGGATGTGCGCGATGGTGAGCGGCCGGGGTTGCATCAGCCCGTCCATGGGAAGTGACCCTAAGTGACCTGATCAGCGCGCGAGAGGGAGGAAACGTCCACTCATCCCCGTGCTGTGGCGGCGTTTTCTCACACCCGATAGGCGTCGCACGCGATCGTGATCAGGTCGGTCAGGTGCTGCGGCGGCTGGTCCTTCCACCACGCGAGCCACACCGGGATCGGCGGCGCGTCCACCACGGCCCGGTAGGCGACGCCGGGGCGCGGGTTGAGGCTCGCGGTGGCCTCCGAGGTCATGCCGACGGCCTGTCCCGCGGCGATCAGCGTGAGCCACTCGTCGACGCTGTGGGTGTTGCGCACGACGGCGGGCGCCTTGCCGGGTTGCCAGAGGTCCAGGGTGGTCGTGCCGGTGCGGTCGTCCACCGCGATGCCGTACCTGGCGAGGTCGGCGAGCTTGAGCGAACGCTTGCGCGCCAACGGGTTGTCCGTCGCTACTACGCCGTAGCGGCGTTCGGTGCCGAGCAGGGCCGTCTCGAACCTCGGGTCGTCCAGCGCCCTGCGCACGACCGCGACGTCGGCGGTGCCCTCGGCGAGCCCGGCCGTGAGCGAGTTGGACTGGCCGAACACCAGCGGCATGCCGGGGTGCTTCTGCGCCCACGCCTTCTGCACGCGCCGGGTGTGCTTGCCCAGGGCTGACCACGCGTAACCGATGCGCAGCTCGGTGAGCGTCTGCGCGGCGATCCGGTGCAGGTGCGCGACCTCGTCCAGCACCCGCCGGGCGCCCTCCAGCACCTGGGCGCCGGTCGTGGTGAGCGAGACGTGCCGGGGCGACCGTTGCAGGAGACGGGTGCCGAGCGTGGCCTCCAGGGCCGCGACCGAGCGCGAGACGGACGCCTGGGTGAGGCCCAGGGCGGTGGCGGCGTCGGTGAACGTCCCGGAGTCCACCACGGCGACGAACGCCTTCAGGTGGCGCAGATCCATGCGCAGAGCGTAACCGATCTATACGCCGGACGTATGGCTCAGGCGAGGTGTGCATTTCCGGTATCTCCCGGGCGCGCTCAGGCTGGAGGACATGAAGAGCCTCGGTGGATTCGCCACGATCACCGCCAGCGCCGCGAGCAGCCAGCTGGGTGCGGCGGTCGGCGCGCACGCGTTCGCCTCGATCGGACCGGCCGGGGTCGTGGCCGTGCGCCAGTTCGTGGCGGCGGCGGTGTTGCTGCCGGTCGCTCGCCCGGACCCGCGGAGGTTCACCTGGGCGCAGTGGTGGCCGACGCTCTCGCTCGGCCTGGTGTTCGCGACGATGAACCTGAGCCTGTACACCGCCGTCGACCGCATCGGGCTCGGGCTCGCGGTGACGCTGGAGGTGCTCGGGCCGCTGGGCGTGGCGCTGGCCGGCTCCCGGACCCGCCTCGACTTCCTGTTCGTGGTGATCGCGGCCGTCGGCGTGTACGTGCTGGTGCTGCCGGGGCCGTCCAGCGACTGGCTCGGCATCGGCGCCGGGCTGCTGGCGGCGGCGAGCTGGGCCGCGTACATCCTGCTCAACCGCCTCGTCGGGCAGCGGTTGCCGGGCCTGCAGGCACCGGCCGCGGCGACGAGCGTGTCCGCGTTGCTCTACGTGCCGGTCGCGGTGTTCCTCGTGGTGAACGGGCAGTTCAACGGCATGGCCGTGCTGTACGCGGTGGCGGCCGGGGTGTTCTGCAGCGTCGTGCCCTACGCGGCCGACGTGATCGCGTTGCGCAAGGTGCCCGCGCGCCTGTTCGGGCTGGTGTGCAGCGTGCACCCGGTGCTCGCCGCGCTGGCCGGGCTCCTGTTGCTGGGGGAGACCCTCGCACTCCACCATTGGGCTGGAATCTTGCTGGTGGTCACCGCCAATGCACTGGCCGTGACTTGCAGTCAGTGGTCCAGATCACCTAACGTGCACCCCGAAATGTGAATCCAATTCACTTAGCGGGGTGCTCATGCGGACGAAAGTCTTGACGGTGGTCGCCGCACTCGTCGGTGCGGCGCTGGTCAGCGGTCCGTTCGCGTGGGCGGAACCCGAGCCCTACCTCGTCGGCCGGGGCATCTCGGACGTCACCGGCCCGGCCGCCGAGAACGGCATGATGGGCTACTCGAAGTTCGACCAGAAGACGTCGGGCATCCACCAGCGGCTGCGGTCGCGGGCCTACGTCGTGGTCGACCGGGCCACGAACAAGCGCGTCGCGTACGTCAACGCCGACCTCGCGATGATCTTCCGCGCGGTCCAGGAAGGCGTGCTGGCGAAGCTCCAGGCCAAGTACGGCACGACCTACACGCGCGAGAACCTGCTGCTGTCCGCCACGCACACGCACAGCGGTCCCGGCGGCCAGTCGCACAACATCGCCTACAACCTGTCGATCCTCGGCCTCCAGCCGCAGGCGCTGGCCGCCGTGGTCGACGGCATCACCGAGTCCGTCGTCGAGGCCCACGAGGACGTGAAGCCGGGTTCGATCAGCCTCGGCGTCGGCGAGCTCACCAACGCCTCGGTCAACCGCTCACGCGTGGCGTTCGACCGCAACCCCGACAAGGGCGCGTTCCCGAACGGCATCGACCCGCAGATGACCGTGCTGAAGTTCCGGCAGGGCAGCACGAACGTCGGCGCGATCAGCTGGTTCGCCACGCACAACACGTCGGTCACCAACGCCAACACCCTGATCAGCCCCGACAACAAGGGCTACGCGTCCTACCAGTGGGAGCACGACGACGAGGGCGTCCGGTACCTGGACAACACCGCGGGCTTCGTGGCGGCGTTCCCGAACACCAACGCGGGCGACATGTCGCCGAACCTCAACCTGAAGCCCGGCTCCGGCCCCACCGAGAACGAGTGGGAGAACGCCCGCATCATCGGCGAGCGCCAGAACCGCAAGGCGCAGGAGATCTACAACGGTTCCCTGGCACCGGTCTCCGGCGGTGTCGACGCGCGCATGCGGTTCGTGGACATGTCCGCCGTGCAGGTCGACGGTCGTTTCACCTCCGACGGCAAGGCGGGCACGACGTGCTCCGGTGTCGTCGGCGCGTCGACCATCGCGGGCAGCATCGAGGACGGCCCGGCGATCCCCGGCTTCGCCGAGGGCATGCAGTCGCCGTGGAAGAAGCTCTTCGAGCCGTTGCAGATGGAGGTCCCGCAGTGGCTGCGCGACTGCCAGTTCCCGAAGGCCTCCCTGGTGCCGACGGGTCTGATCGGCGCGACCCCGAACATCGTGCCGCTGCAGCTCGTCCGCATCGGCCAGCTGGTGCTGGTCGCCGTTCCCGGTGAGGTCACGATCACCGCGGGCCTGCGCATCCGCAAGTCCGTCGCCTCCGAGCTCGGCGTGCCGCTGCAGAACGTCCTGATCCAGGGCTACGCCAACGACTACAGCCAGTACGTCACCACGCCGGAGGAGTACGACTCGCAGCAGTACGAGGGCGGCTCCACCCTGTTCGGCCGCAACACCACCCCGGCCTACCAGCAGGAGTTCGGCAAGCTGGCCGCGTCGATGAAGTCCGGTTCGACCCTGGCTCCCGGTCCGATGCCCGGCAAGCCGCCGTTCACCGAGATCAACCTGCAGACCGGTGTCGTGCTCGACGACAAGCCGATGGACAAGAAGTACGGCGATGTTCTGAGCGCTCCCAAGGCGTCGTATGCGCGCGGTGAGACCGTCACGGCCGTGTTCGTCACCGGACACCCGAAGAACAACCTGCACCGCAACCACACCTTCCTGGAGGTGCAGCGGCAGGTGAACGGCTCCTGGGTGCGAGTGGCCGACGACGGCGACTGGTCGACGCGCTACCAGTGGGCGCGCGTGGGCATCTCCTTCTCCAACGCCACGATCACCTGGCAGATCCCGGCGGACACCCCGGCCGGCACGTACCGGATCGTGCACCACGGCGACGAGAAGTCGGGCTGGACCGGCAAGATCAGCCCGTTCACCGGCGCCACCGCGGGCTTCACCGTCGGCTGAGTTCGGCGTCTCGCGGCCCCTCGTCCCCCGGGCGAGGGGCCGTTCCTATTCCCGCCACCGGTGAGGCAGTGATTACGTTGTGCGCGATTTAATCGCGTACTAGCTTTATGGCACCACCCCAGGAACGCCAGGAGGAAGCCATGAAGCGCCCCGTCCTCGAACCCGCCGCCGCCGAGTTCGCCGCCGCCACCGACCAGCCGCCGTTCCTGTTCCAGATCGCCCCCGAGGAGGGCCGCAAGGCCGTCGACGAGGTGCAGTCCGGCGAGGTCGAGAAGCCCGCGGTCGACGAGGAGTGGGTCGAGCTCGACGGCTTCAAGGTCCGCGTGGTCAAGCCCGTCGGCGTCGAGGGCCCGCTCCCGGTCGTCCTCTACATCCACGGTGCGGGCTGGGTCTTCGGCAACGCCCACACCCACGACCGCCTCGTCCGCGAACTCGCCGCGGGCGCCGGTGCCGCCGTCGTCTTCCCCGACTACTCGCTCTCGCCCGAGGCCCGCTACCCGGTCGCCATCGACCAGAACTACGCCACCGCCCGGTGGATCCAGTCGTCGGGCGCCGCGCACGGTCTCGACGTCACGCGGGTCGCGGTCGCCGGTGACTCGGTCGGCGGCAACATGGCGGCGGCGTTGACGTTGCAGGCCAAGGAACGCGGCGACATCGATCTCAAGGCCCAGGTCCTCTTCTACCCGGTGACCGATGCCTCCTTCGACACCGACTCGTACCTGCAGTTCGCCGAGGGCTACTTCCTGCGCCGCGACGGCATGCAGTGGTTCTGGGACCAGTACACGACGAGCGAGGCCGAGCGCGCCGAGATCACCGCCTCGCCGTTGCGCGCCACCCTCGAGCAGCTGGCCGGGCTGCCGCAGGCACTCGTGATCACCGCGGAGGCCGACGTGCTGCGCGACGAGGGCGAGGCCTACGCCGACAAGCTGCGCGCGGCCGGTGTGCCGGTGACGGCCGTGCGGTACGCGGGCGCCATCCACGACTTCGTGATGCTGAACGCGCTGCGCGGCACGCACGCCGCCGAGGCCGCGATCAGCCAGGCGACCGCGTTCCTGCGCACCGCTCTCAGGGGCTGAGGCCGGGGACGAGCGCCAGCGCCACCACGACCGCGACGAACAGCGTGAGGCCCACGACCAGGATCCTGGTCGTGGGCCTCACGCTGTTCGTGCGCACGGGCGGCTGACCGGGGTCGGGGGTGCCTCTGCCGACCTGGACGACGAGGCCGTGGACGTCGCCGTTGACGACGTTCGCGACGGGCTCGGGCTCGGGACGTTCCACCGGCCCATCGTCCGCCACCGGACCCCACCCGGTCTGGAGCCGAACGGGCGATCAGCCGCGGCGCGTGCTCGTGACGTGGAACGGCGTGCCCTGCTGGCAGGTCGTCATCGCCCCGGGATCGGGCTTGCCGCTCACCTCGACCACCGCCCCGGCCACCGCGATCGCCGGATCGGCGCCGAGCAGCAGGTACTGCTCACCCGGCGCGGTCAGCAGCGTGCACCCCGCCTCGACCCCGGCGGAGATCGTGCCGCGCACCGTCTTCACGTCCGGGTCGAGCGCCCGTGTGGGCGTGGGCAGCGTGGGCGGCAGCGGTGCCGACGAGGGCGGCAACGGCGGCGGGATGCTCGGTGTGGTCGTGGCCGGTGCCTCAGAGGACGTGCTGGACGGTTGGCTGCTCGACGGGCCGGAACCCGCCGGCGTCTGCGCAGCACCGCACGAAGCCAGGACCACACACAGCAGCACGGCAGCTGACCCGCGCATCCGACGTCACCTCCGATGAACCACGGCGACCGGGCACGGCGCGTGGTGGAGCACAGCGTGGCTCACTGAACCCAGGATTGCACGCGTGACGGCACCACGGCCGTGACTTCCCACGGCGATCAACGCGGCACCATCGGCCGCTTGGAGCAACGCGCGCGCCGGTGCGTCGAACGCCACCTCCGACGCGACGTGCACATCGGGCCACTGCGCGACGTGTGGTGCGAGCTGTTCTTCCAGGAGCTTGGCGAGGTCCGCGCGGACGTGGTCGAAGTCCTGCTCGGGCAGCTCTGCCCAGCCCACGTCGTTCCACGCGTGGATGGCCAGCAGCTCACGGCCGTGCCGCGCGGCGTGCTCGAAGGCGAACGCGATCGCGTCCGTGGAGGTCTCGGAACCGTCGACACCGACGACCACACGCCCGTCCACCGGCCCGGACCGGGTGACGATCACCGGACGGCCACCGGAGGCCACCAGCTCGACCGCGGTGGAGCCCAGGAACATCTCGGCGATGCCGGTGCGCCCGGACGAGCCGAGCACGAGCAGGTCGCCCGGTTCGGCGGCGAGGACGTCGACCGGGCGGCCGATGCGGACGTGGGTCGTGACCTCGAGATCGGGCCACTGGGCCTTGAGCTCGGTCGCCAGCTCGGCGAGGTGGTCCTCGGCCGCTCGCGACATCGTCTCCTCGGTGACGAACTCCGGCACCGGGACGGACATCGGCGTGAACACGGGTTCCGGCAACGGGGCGCGCACGGCGTGCACGACCCGCAGGGCCGCACCGCGGCGGGAAGCTTCCTCGGCACCGAACAGCACGGCCCGGCGCGCCAGGCCGGAACCGTCGAAGCCGACCACGACCGTGGACATAAGACCACCTCCGACCGGGAAGTACCCGATCGGAGGTGGTTCTAAATGTGATCTACGAGCCGGGCCGCTAGTTGATGACGAACTGCGAACCGGGTTCGATCGTGATGTCGCCGTCCCGCGAGTTGGTGATCGTGACGTTCGTCAGCCGCGCCGAACCACGGGCCTGGGCCATCGCGAGGATGCCCGAACCGTTGTTCGACCCGTCGATGCGGACGTTCGTGATCGCCACGTCCGGCATGCCGGAACCGCCGCCCTTGAACTGGATCCCGTCGTAGGTGGAGTCCAGGATCTCGGTGTCGCGGATGACGACGCCGGGGATCGGCAGGTTCTGCGAGAACAGCGTGATGGCGCCGAACTCCTGCGCCTCCCCCCAGAACGCGCCGCCGGTGCGGTACAGGGCGTTGTTGGCGAGCGTCGTGGTCCCGCCGAACGGCAGCGGGTCGTGGTCGGTCGCCAGCATGATGCCCGGGTAGTTGGCGGTGTCGGAGATGACGTTGTTCTCCGCGCGGTTGTTCGAGCCGCCGTAGATCGCGATGCCGTTGGCGCGCCAGGGCAGGGCGATCGTGTTGTTGAGGAACGCGTTGCCGCTGCCGACGTCGACGTTCTGGTCCTTCACGTACTTCGACGCCCACACGGCCAGCGCGTCGTCGCCCGTGGTGCGGAACGACGAGTTGAAGACCGTGGAGTTGCGGGTGCCGTTGGTGAAGTTGATGCCGTCGGCGTAGGTGTCGCGGATCCGCATGCCGCTGAACTGCAGGCCGTCGCCGGGGTTCCAGCGGTCCGGCAGGTTGGTGTAGTCGCGGCCGACCCAGACACCGACGTTGGCGTGCTCGATCCACACGTTGGTGACCTTGGTGTTCTTGCCGAACCGCCCGTTGAGGCCGACGCCGCCCTCGGCACCGCCGTCACCGCCGCGGATCCGGCCGGAACCGAAGATCGCGATGTCGGAGATCTGGGTGTTGTCGTCGATGTCGAACCCGAAGTTGCCCTCGTGCGGGTGGTTGATCGTGTCCGCGTCCTGCGGCTGGATCAGCGAGAACAGCTGCGAGTGCCACATGCCGGCGCCGCGGATCGTGACGTTGCGGATGCCGACCTGGTTGTCGCCACCGCTGTTGAACACCGTGAGGATCTTCTTCTCCTGGCGGAACCTGCCCTCCGGGATCCAGACGCAGGGGATCTCCCCGTTCTGGTCGGCCGTCACGGCGCGCTGCAACGCGTCGGTGTCGTCCGTCTGGTCGTTCGCGGTGGCACCGTACTGCGTGATCGACACGCACTCGGACGGCTTCGCCGCGGCCGGCGCGACCTGCTCCAGGTCGATCAGGTCGATGACGTAGAACTGGGCGTTGTCACCGGAATCGCGCTGGAGCTTGAACTTCGTGCCCGCCGGGTAGCTCGAGGCCAGCAGTTGCGAGGTCTCGTCGAACAGCCTGCGGGCGTCGCCACCCGGACGGTTCGTGAGGCCCTCGGGGTCGTCGGTCGTGCCGTAGAGCCAGCTGTGCCGCGACGAGAACGTCAGCTTCTGCACGAACTGGTCGTTCGCGTAGAGGCTGATCGTCGCCTCCTGGCCACCACCGGCGGCGGCGTCCGGGATCGAGTTGCGCACGACGATCGAGTTGGTGCTGACCGTCGAGGTGATCTCCACGAACTGGCCCTGCGCGTCGAGTCGCACCGACTTGCGGCCCGAGGACTCGGACCCGAAGTTGGTGTGCCCGAACGTGCGCTTCGCGTCAGCCTGCAACAGCGTGCCGGTGTAACGGCCCGCTTCGGCCTCGTAGCTCGTGAACGGCACCGACGCGCCACGTCCGACCACGATGGACTGGGTGGCGGTGTTGTTGGTCTCGTTGGTCTCCGCCACGACGTTCGTCGCGTCGGCGGTCGCGGTGGCCGTGGCGCCGCCGTTGGTGGCGGTCCAGGAACCGACGTTGACCGTGACGGTCTGCCCGGCGTTGATGGCGGAGGTGTTGGCGTTCAACGTGCTGCCGCCGACGGTCACGCGGGTGACCGAGGCGCCCGCCGCCGACGTGCCGCGGTTGTTGACCTGCACCGCGAACGTCACGGCCTGGCCCGCCGCCGGGGACGACGGGTTCGGCGTGACGCCGAGGACCTGCAGGTCCGGTCCGGGCGCCTGGCCGACGACCAGGGGAGAGCCGGAGGTGAAGGTGTTGTTGCCCTCGTTGGTCTCCGCCACCTGGTTGGCCGGGTCCACCGTGGCCGCGGCCGCGTAGGACCCGGCACCCCGACGGCCCGCGTCGACGGTGACGGTGGCCGTGGCTCCAGGGGCGAGCGCACCGACCGCGGCGTTGCCCACGACGGTGCCGCCGAGCGTGGCGTTCAGCGTGGTGGCGCCGGATGCCACGGTGCCGCCGTTGCGCACGGTGGCGGTGAGCCTGATCGCGTCGGCCTCGGAGGGGCTGGCCGGCGTCCACGTCAGGTTCGTGACGGTCAGGTCGGGAGCCGGTGCGGACGCGCCGAACACCTGGAACTCGGCGACCTGGCCGCCGGGCGCGCCGGTGTTGGAGTAGAAGTGCAGGCGCACGTCGGAGGCCCGCCCGCTCACCGGGATGGTGACGGTGTTGCCGGTCGCCGGGTCGAACCGGTAGTCGGCGCGCGCCTTGAGGGTCGCGAACGCGGAAGCGCTTGCTTCCTTGCCCAGCACCTCGAAGTTCTGCGTCCGCGCACCCCACGCGTTGTCGGGGTTGAGCTTCACGACGACCGAGGTGATGTCGGCGTTCGAGCCCAGCTTCGCGGTCAGGTGACCGGGGAGACCATTGGACTCCCAGTACGTGCCCGTGTTGCCGTCGACCGCGTTGGCGGCCACGAAGTCGTGCACGTGCCCGGATTCCTCGACCGGCTTGCCCTGGGCGAGGTTGTCCCCGGCGGGCGGCGGGTCGACCGGTCCGGACTCGCCGTGCACCTCGAACTCGCTGAGCTGGCCCGCGGACCAGCCGGTGTTCGCGGTGATCGTGACGCGCACGTACCGGGCGCTGGTGGCGGCGAAGTCCAGCGTCACCGTGTTGTTCGAGCCGGGGGAGAAGACCCGCGCGCCCGATCCGACGATGTCGCTGAACTGCGAGCCGTTCGCACTCCCTTGTACGGCAAGCGTTTGCGAGCGCTGTTCCCACCCGGCGGGCAGGCGCAGCACCACCTTGCTGACGCTCTTGGACGACCCGAGGTCGGCCTGGAGCCACTGGGGGAACACGCCGTTCGTGCTCTCCCAGTAGCTGCCCTGGTTGCCGTCACCGGCGTTCCCGGCGCCGTACGGGCCGTTGCTGCTCGACGCGGTCAGGTTCGCGGACAGCCGGACCACCGCCGCACCTGCCGCGGGTGTCAATCCGAACAGTGCGAGGGCGCTGACGACGGCAGCACTCACCGCACGCTTCAGTAGCGTGTTTCTCATTTTGAATTGTCCTTCGTGGCAGGGGATCAGTTGTTGATGTTGATCTTGAAGGTGGTCGTGGTGTTCTTGATGTCCTGGAAGTTGTTGGCGAACCTCAGGCCGTTGAACGTGACCTCGCCGACGGCGGGACCCTGACCGGGCTCCGGCATCTCGTTGGCCCACAACCCGAATCCGGACTTGGCGTCGAACGCGTCACCGGACTTGCGCGCACCCGAGATGCTCACGTTGGACAGCACCGTGTCCTGGAAGACGTTCTCGGCGGCACCGTTGTACTTGGTCTGGAACATGATTCCGCTGTACGTCGGATCGATGATCTCGACGTCGCTCACCCGGATTCCGGTGTACTTCTTGGAAGCGGAGAACATCCAGATCGCGCCAAACGTTTGCTGGCCCCAGAAGTGGCCGCCGGAGCGCACCAGGGTGAGGCCGCTGAACGTCGTCGGCTCCGGCCCGAAGTCCTCCATCGGGTAACCGAAGTCGAGCGAGCTGATCGTCACCGCGGAGTAGGTGAGCGTGTCCGCGATGTAGATGTTGCGGAAGATGTTGTTCTTGCCGCCGTACACCGCGAGACCGGCCGCGCGCCACGGGGTCGTGACGCTCAGGTTCTCGAAGACGTTGTTCTGCTGGCCGCTGCCGCCGTTGTCGGTGGCGGCGAACAACGCGAACGCGTCGTCACCGGTCGAACGGGCCTCGATGTTCGCGATCCGGTTGCCCGCCGAGCCGTTCGTCATGTTCAGGCCGTCCGCGTACATGTTGCGGATGCGGCTGTCCTTGATGACGTTGTTGTCGACGTTGTTGCCCCAGAACAGGCACATCATGTGCTCGACCCAGATGTTCTCGATGGTCATGTTCTGGACGCCGGCGAAGTCGAACACCTTGCCGGGACCGTCGTTGCGCTGCGTGTAGTTGCCGAACACGGCGAACCCGCTGAAGGTCGAGCCGCTCGCGGACGACTGGGCGGAGAAGCCGAGGTCGGTGTTCTCCTGGGTGAGCGGGGCCTGGAACCGGGTGAACCAGGGACCGGCACCGATCACGCGGACGGCCTTGCCGTAGACGTTGAACTTCTGCTGCGTCGGGTAGGTGCCCGCAGGCAGGTAGACGCCGATCAGGTTGCCCGTGGTGTCCATGCGGACGCGGTCGAGCGCGTTCTGCACGTCCTGGTGGGTGAACCCGGCGGGCACGGCGTAGCGCGCCGCGTCGGGGTTTCCGGCGGCCTGCACCTGTTCGAAGTTCACGAAGTCGATCGCGTAGTTCGTGGTGTTGGCCGCGTCCTTCTGCAGCTTGATCTTCGTGCCCGCCGGGAACGTCGAGTTGAGCATCACGTTCGCCTCGTCGTAGATGTGGCGCGGCCCGCCCGCTCCCGGAGAGTTGCCCGGGGACGCCTCGTTGCCGTAGAGCCACATGTACTTCGACGTCAGGTCGATGGCCTTGTGGAACTGGCCGTTGACGTAGACGTTGAGGGTGCTGGTGATGCCGCCGCCACCGGAGCTGTCCGGGATGGAGAAGCGGGTGACGAGGGTGTTGGTCGGGGCGCCGGTGGTGAACTCGACCGACTGGCCGGTGCCGTTCAGCGTGACGGCGCGGCGGCCGGACGCCTCACCGGCGAGGTCGCCGATCGTCCTGTTCGGACTCAGCACCTGCGCGCCACCGCCGATGGTCGCGTCCTCGGCCTCGACGTGCTGCCACGGAACGCTCGCGCCGCGGCCGATGAACAGCGCCTGCTCACTGGTGTTGTTGGGCTGCTTGGCCGGGATCTCGTTGCCGTCGTTGGCGATGGCGGTGCGGACCGTGTAGCGGCCGTCCGCGGCGGGCCACGTGCCGACGTTGACCGCCGCCGTGGTGGCGCCCGCGTTGATCACGCCGGTGTGGCTGCCGGTCAGGGTGCGGACGGTCTGGCCGCTGCTGTTCAGGATCGTGACCGTGATGCCGTGGGCGCCGGACGCGCTGTTGATCGAGCCCTGGTTCTTGATCGCGACGCTGAACGTCGTGGTCTGGCCGTTGGCGGGGTTGCTGGGCGACCAGGTCGGCACAGCGACCAGGTCCGAGCTCGGGACCGGGGTGACCACGAGCGGGGACGGGTGGATGCGGGCGTTGTTGGTCTCGTTCTGCTCCGCGACCTTCTTGGTCTCGTCGACCTTCGCGGTGTACTCGTAGGACCCTTCCGGGCGCGCGGAGATCGTCGTGCTGACGTTCGCCTGCGCACCGGCGGCGAGCGCGCCGACGGTGGCCGTTCCGACCGCGGTGGTGCCGAGGAAGAACGTCACGTCCGTCGTGGTGCTCGCCGCCGTGCCCGCGTTGCGGACGGTGGCGTTCAAGGTGATCTGGTCGGTCTCGACGGGCGCGGCCGGCGTGAACGACGTGGCGGTGACGGTGAGGTCGGGGTTCGGGGCAGGGGTGCCGAACACCTGGATCTCCGCCACCTGCGTGCCGGGAGCACCGGTGTTGGACGTGCCGCGCACCTGGAGGTCGGCGACGCGTCCCGAGGTGTTGATGGTGACGCTGTTGCCGGTCGCGGGGTCGAAGCGGTAGTCGCGGCCGGGGGCGAGGCTGGTGAAGCTCGTCGCGTTCTGTTCGCGGCCGAGGACCTCGATGTTCTGCGTGCGGGCACCCCACGCGGTGTCGGGGTTGAGCTTCAGCGCGACGGAGCTGACGTCCGCGTTCGACCCCAGCTGGACGGTCAGCGTGCCCGGGAGGCCGTTGGACTCCCAGTAGGTCTGCACGTTGCCGTCGTTGGCGTTGGCGGCGACGAAGTCGTGCACGTTGTTGTTCGCCGTGACGGGCTTGCCCTGCGCCAGGTTCGTGCCGGTGGCGCCCTCGCGCGTGACGGTGTTGCTGGCGGGGGACTGGTTGCCGGCCGCGTCCTTGGCGATCACGTGGTAGCTCACCCGCAGGCCGTCGGGCTGGCTGTCGGTGAACGTCGTGCCGGTGACGCTCGTGCGCAGCGTGCCGTTGGCGTAGACGTCGTAGCCGGTGACGCCGACGTTGTCCGTGCTGGCGTTCCAGGTCAGCCGGATCTGCCCGGACTGAGGCTGGGTGAAGGCGAGGTTGCCCGGTGCCGAAGGTGCCTGGGTGTCACCACCGGTCGGGCCCTGCACCTCGAACTCGCTGATCTGGCCGGCGGGCCAGCCGGTGTTCGCGGTGATCCGCAGCCGGACGTAGCGCGTGGTGGCGGCGGTGAAGTCGATGGTCACGGTGCTGTTGGAGGTCGGGTTGAACTCGTAACCCCTGCTGGGGGCGAGATCGGTGAAGTTGGTGCCGTCCGTGCTGCCCTGCACCGCGAGGGTCTGGGTGCGCGCGCCCCACCCGCCGGTCGGCAGCTTCAGCACGACCCGGTCCGCCTTGACCGCCGCGCCGAGATCGGCCTGCAGCCACTGCGGGAAGGCGTTGTTCGCGCTCTCCCAGTAGGTCGACTGGTTGCCGTCGCCCGCGTTGCCCGGCCCGTAGTTCTGGTTGGTGCTGCTGGCCGTGTACGACGCCTGGAGTTTCGCGCTCGCGTCCGCTTCCCGGACGGCGAGCTTGGCCGTGGTCCTGGTGGCGCGGACGTGCTTGACCAGCGTCGGGTCGACCTTGAAGGTGACCTTGCCGTGCTGGAACGTGTGTGGTCGTTCCGCGACCAGCGTCGACCAGCCTCTGCCGTCGAGGCTCGTCTGCACGGCGAACGTCTCGGTGCTGTTCTCGGCGCTGGTCAGGGTGACTTCGCTGATGCGGGTCTGCTTGGCGAGGTCGAGGCTGACCGGCGCGGCCTGGGCGGCAGGGACGAAGGTCAGGGTCGCCGCTGCGGTGATCAATGCGGTTGCCGGGGCTAGCAGGGAGCGAGCGCGTGTCGTCAGTGACATGGCGTGCTTGGCCCTTCTCGGTGGGGACGCGAGGGGGTGTGGCGCGCCTCACCGTAGAAGTGACCAGCAGATTACCGCAATATCTCGACGTGATTGCGCAAATTTGCGACAGAGCGCTCTGAACAGGAAAGACCCAGGTTCATTCCCGTGTCCGAACAGTGTCCCAGCGTGCGCAAGGGCGATCACCAGCGGCTGGACAGACGGGTTCGGGGGCGGTTCGGGCCCGAACCTGCCCGGAAAATTGATGGGATCTCGATACTTGCGCTTGCGTCGGCTTGCTCTGCACTTGCTGACGTTGCGTAAGGCTTGCGCAAATTTCAGAGCTTCGCGAACAACCTTCTGGCTCGGTTCAGCAGATCCAGCCTGTGCTCACGCTGCCGCAGCGAGTGCCCCTCGCCGGGGTACACGACCAGTTCGGAGTGCCGGACCGCCGCGTGCAACAGCTCGGCTTGCTCCACCGGGACGTTGGTGTCCTCGGCGCCGTGCACGATCAACATCGGCGTGGTGATCTCGTGGGCGTACGTGATCGGGCTGAGCTCTGGGGTGTCGGCGAGCGCGGCCTCGAAGGCGCCCCACTCGCCGTGCTGGACCTGCCGCGGCCAGTCCGAGATCCCCGCACCGACCAGCGCGGCCCGGAACCTGCCGGTCCTGGTGGTGGCCCAGGCGGCCATGAACCCGCCGTGGCTCCAGCCCGCGATGCCGAGCCTGTCCGGGTGCGCGACCCCGTGCGCGACGAGCAGGTCGAGGCCGTCCTCGATGTCGTGCCACTCCTCCAGCCCGACCCTGCCGCCGACCCGCGCGGCGAACTCGTGCCCGTGCCCCAGGCCGCCGCGCGGGTTGGGCAGGAACGTCGCGATGCCCTGGTGCGCGAACCACTGCGCCGACGGCACCCAGTGCAGCTGCAGGCTGTCGGCGAACCGGTCGTACGGCCCGCCGTGCACGATCGTGACGAGCGGGAACGGCCCGTCCTCCCGCGTCCGGCCCAGGGGCAGGACGAGCAGCCCGGCGAGGATGAGCCCGTCACGGGCCCGGTAGCTCAGGCGTTCCTGCGTCCCCCAGCCGATGCCGTCGAGGTCGCGGTACGCGGGCGGCAGGTGGGAACCGCGGACGAGCCCGAGCAGCCCGTCGCGGTCCGGCGGCAGGCACGACCCGGCGTGCGCGAGGGCATCGGACCCCAGCCGGTGGAACTCCGTGTCCAGCCCGGCCGCCACCACCACGACCGGAGCGTTCCCGTCGTCCTGCACGAGGTCCACCGGGCACGCGAGCACGCCCTCGGTGAGGTTGCGGTGACGCTGGTCGAACACGGCGTTGCCGGCCTGCAGGAGCGGTGGTGTCAGCGCCAGGTAACACACCTCGTCGCCCCACCACACCGGTGCACCGGCGTCCGCCGGGGTCGGGCCGAGGTCGGTGATCGTGCCGTCGGGAGAGACGACGTGCAGCGCTGGGTGCAGCAGACCGGGGTCGATCTCCGGCGCCGACCAGGTGATCACGGCGAGGCGGCCGTCCGGGTGCCGCGCGGTCTCGGCGACGTGGCGACCGGGGACGCGCACCCCGGCGGGCGCCGGGCGGGGCGGCTGGGGGCGGTGGGAGACGACGATCTCGTCGGTCAGCTCGCGCACGCTCACTCCTTCGCTCGCTCTCCAGCTGACCACAGGTCGTGCGGGCGAGCACGCGCCGAAGAGGCCCGCGCGCTCCTCCGCCTCGTGGGCTCGGGAGCGCGCGGGCGCCTTGCTCAGCGGAGCAGGTACGCGCTGATGATCGTCTGCTCCACGGTCTGGCCGTGGCCGGACGCCCTGGCGCGCAGGGAGACCGACTTGGCGTCCTTCGGGTGGGCGAGCAGCACGCGGTTGCCGGTGATCTGCGTGCGCTTCCACGTCGTGCCGCCGTCGTAGGAGACCTCGACGGACGTCACGCGGACCGAGTCCACCTGGGACTGGGTGGACAGCGGCACGGCGAGCATCTGGCCGGCGCGGCCGTAGCCCTCGTCGTCCAGTTGCGGGGTGAAGCGGATGACGGACAGCGGCAGGGCGGTCTGCTTCGCCGTCGTGTCGCTGCGGAACGTCCACACGCCGGACACCGTCGAGCTCAAGGGTCCGGGGCGCGTCGCGGACGCTTCGAGGCGGTAGTTCGCGGCGCCCGGCTGGACGTCGGCCAGGCCCCAGCCAGGCTGGTCCGAGTCGAGGACCTTGGTGTCGTCGCGGTAGAGGACGGTCCTGGCCGCGGTGACGGGGGAGTAGCCCTCGTTGCCCGCGTTGTCGCCGTGGAGCGGGACGGTGATGCGGACGAAGTCACCCGTGCGGAACGAGTGCGGGATGTCGCGCGTCTCGGGCAGGGCCGGGCCGAACACCGCGCGGTTGAACGGTTCCACGTAGGAACGGCCCGGCTTGTAGTGGCGCAGCGGCGTGCTCAGCGAGCCGAGGTTGCCGGTCTCGTCGAACAGGTTGAAGCGGCGGGACCAGTCGCCGCCGTCGCCGCCGTAGTACTCGGTGCGCGGGCCGGGGACGAAGTTGTCCAGCGAGCCGTACGTCCAGTCGGCACGGCCCTCGGGCGACGAGGTGTGGCCGATGGAGGCGGTCTGGCCCGGCTTCAGCGCCGGCATGTCGACGCGGACGGACGCGAGGTCCTTGCGCGCTACCGTCCTGGTCAGGCCGGTCGGCGCGGAACCCTTGCTGTACCAGGCCAGTCCGTAGAAGTCGGAG
The DNA here is from genome assembly GCF_030269365.1 of Lentzea sp. NBRC 102530. Taxonomy (GTDB): domain Bacteria; phylum Actinomycetota; class Actinomycetes; order Mycobacteriales; family Pseudonocardiaceae; genus Lentzea. Next base: position 107,383 of record NZ_BSTF01000009.1, on the reverse strand, counting down.
CCCGCGGTCCAGAAGGTCGCGATCTTGCCGGTGACCTCCTTCGAATCGGGGCCGATGCTCGCCACGCCGAGGTGGTCGATGAAGCCGCCGACCGAGAAGTTGCCGATCGTGTAACTGGTTCCGTTGACGACGCGTTCGAAACCGGTCTGCAGCAACGACAGTTGCGCGGTCACCGGCAGGGTCACCTTGACCGGCTTGGCCTTGCGGGCGTCGAGTTCGATCGTCGTGGCGCCGGTGACGGTCAGGTTCGGGTAGTTGACGACGTCGTGTGTGTACGCGCCGGACGACGACATCACGCTGCCCGTCAGGATGTAGCGGCCCTTGGCCACGCGGGCGACGCCCGTGGCGGAGTTCGGCCACACGCGGGCGCCGGTGTCGACGTTGATCATGCTGGCGAACGTCGACGTCGTGGTGGCGCCGGTCCGTTCGACGCCGACGACCTCGACGTCGTAGCTCTCGACCTCGAGGTCCGCGACGACGGCGGTGCGCAGGCCGCTCGCGACGACCGCGCCGCCGAACACGCCACCCGCGGGCTGCTTCGCGATGTCCGCGGTGACGGTGGCCTTCGCCGTGCCGCCGGCCGGAACCGTGAGCTGTGCGGGCGAGACGCTGAACAACGAGCCGTTCGTGTCCGCCGACAGGTCGAGCGTCACGGCCTCGGAGCCCGCGTTGGAATAGGTGATCTCGCGGGTCAGCGCGGCCTCACCGGTGTGCGGCCACTGGTGCGCGCCGAAGTCGACGCTGGTCGGGGACGAGGTGACGTTCTGCTTGATCAGTTTCGCCACGTCCACCCGGCCGGTGCCCTGCTCGAACGGCGTGGGCCCGGACGTCGGCGTCGCCGTGCCGGTGAGCTTGGCCTTGAGTTCCGCGCCGGTGAGGCCGGGGTGCTGCTGGCTCAGCAGCGCCGCGGCGCCCGCGACGTGCGGGGTCGCCATCGACGTGCCGTCGAGGCCGGTGTAGCCGTCGACGACGGGCGAGCCGATCCTGCCCGCGGCGTGCAGCGCGGCGACGATGCCGACGCCGGGGGCGGTCAGGTCGGGCTTGAGCGTCCTGGACTGCGACGGGCCGCGCGCCGAGAACTCCGCGATCCTGTCGTCGCGGTCGACGGCGCCGACGGTCAGCGCGGAGACGGCGCTGCCGGGCGAGCCGATCGTGCGGGCGGCCGGGCCGAGGTTGCCCGCCGCCACGACGAACAGCGCGCCCTTCTCGGCGGTGAGGCGGTTGACGGCCTCTTCGAGGGGGTCGACCTCGGGGGTGTCGTAGCCGCCGAGGCTCATGTTGATGATCTGGGCACCCTGCTCGACCGCCCACTCCATGCCGGCGATGATCCCGCTGTCGTTGCCGGAACCGTTGTCCCCCAGCACCTTCACGTCGAGGATCTGCGCGTCGGGCGCGACGCCGTGGTACTTGCCGCCGCTCTTCGCGCCGGTGCCCGCGACGATCGACGCCACGTGCGTGCCGTGGCCGTAGCGGTCGACGTTGTCCGCGGAGGACGAGAAGTTGCGCTCGCCGATCTCGCGGTCGGCGAGGTCCGGGTGGGTGTTGTCGACGCCGGTGTCGAGCACGGCGACCTTGACGCCCTTGCCCGTCAGGCCCGCGGTGTACGCGGCGGGCGCGTTGATCTGCGCGACGCTGCGGTCGAGGTTCGCCCGGCGCTTCGCGTCGAGCCAGATCTTCTCCGCACCCGAGGCCGTCAGCGACTGGCCGCCCGCGAGCGGGGTCTTGACGGCGTCGAACGCCACGCCGTTGATGCTGCGCAACTGGAGGCCGGGCTGCGCCTGCGCGGTCAGGGTGCCGCGCGGGTAGGTCACGATGACCGGGAGGGCACCGTCGTAAGTGGCCAGTTCGGTGACGTCGAAGAGGCGTTCGTCGAGGCGGCCGTCCGCGATCATCGGGATGGCGTCGTGCGGCACCACGTACTCGTGCCCGCCCACCCGGTAGGAGGAGAACAGGACGCGTTCACGGCCTGGTGCCGGTTTGATCGCTCTTTGTCCGGTCAGGACTTGATCACCGGTGATCAACGTGACCGCGCGGGTGGGCGCGGGCGACGTTTCCGCAGGTGGGGGTGAGGCGTGGGCGTGGCCCGCGGTCAGCAGGGCCCCGGCCAGTACGACGACTCCGAGTGGGCGCACCCGGTCCTCCGTGATGTCTGTGGGAGCGGTCTCACGGACCGTAGTGAGGCGCTCACATCCCAGACAAGGTCTACACCAATTTCCGGTACGCTTTACTCTTTTTGCCGTGACGGGCCTGCGTGAACGCAAGAAGGCGGCGACCAGGGAAGCCCTGGGCGACGCCGCCTGGAGTCTGTGCGTGGAGCACGGCTTCGACCGGGTGACGGTGGATCAGATCGCGCGGGCGGCCGGTGTCTCGTTGCGGACGTTCTTCAACTACTTCTCCTCCAAGGAGGAAGCGGTCGTCGCCGGTGACACGGCCACCGCGCTCGCGTTCGTGGAGGAGTTCGCCGCGCGCCCGGCCGACGAACCGGTGCTGGTGGCGTTGCGCGAGGCCGTGAACTCGATCTATCCGCGCCACGTCGACCTCGAACGGCTCCGCCAGCTGCGCGAACTGCGCAGGCACCCCGCGCTGCTGCCGCACGTGTTCGCCGCCTACTCCGCCCGCGAACAGGCGCTGGCGGCGGCCATCGCGGTGCGCTGCGGCGTGGACCCCCTGGTGGATCCGTATCCGGCGGTGACGGCCTCGACGATCCTCGCGTCGATGCGCGCGGTCGTGCAGTGGTGGCTCGACACGCCCCAGGCCGCCGAGCGCTTCCCGGCGGCCGAGCTGGTCGGCCGGATGATCGACCAGCTCGGCGCCGGGTTCACCAGGTGACCGGGAGCGAGTGCACGCCGTAGATCGACATGTCGGTCCGCAGCGGCACCTCGTCGGCGGGCACGGCGAGCTTCAACGCGGGCAGGCGCTTGAGCAGCTCCGTGAAGCCGACCACCATCTCGACCCGCGCGAGCTGCTGTCCGAGGCACTGGTGGATGCCGTGCCCGAACGCCACGTGGTGCCCGCGCGGCCGGTCGACCAGCAACGCGTGCGGGTCGTCGTACTGGCTGTCGTCCCGGTTGACCGCGGGCACCGACACGACGACGGTGTCCCCGGCCCTGATGGTGACGCCGCCGATCACGACGTCCTCCTTGGCGTGCCGCGAGACGCCGGAGCTGATGATCGACAGGTAGCGCAGCAACTCCTCGACCGCGTTGTCGACCAGCTCGGGGTTGTCGCGCAGCTTCGCCCACTGGTCGGGGTGCTCCAGCAACGCGAACGTGCCGAGCGCCAGCATGTTCGCCGTCGTCTCGTGCCCGGCGATCAGCAGCAGGTTCGCGATGCCCGTCAGCTCGTCGTCGGTGAGGTCGGTGTCCTTCACGAGCCCGGACAGCAGGTCGTCTCCGGGATTGGCCCGCTTGCCTAGCACCAGGCCCTTCATGAAGACGCGCATCTCGGTGGTGTTCCTGATCTGCTCGTCCACCGTCGTGTTGAGACTGAGCAGCTTGGCCGTGCGCTTCTGGAACTCGTCGCGGTCGCCGTAGTCGACCCCCAGCAGCTCGCAGATCACCAGCGACGGCACCGGCAACGCGAAGTCGTGCACCAGGTCCGCCGGCGCGCCCTTCTCGATCATCGCGTCGAGCTGCGCGGTGACGATCTCGTGGATGCGCGGCGTGAGGTCTCGCATCCTGCGCACGGTGAACTGCCCGGTGAGCAGCCGCCGGAAGCGGGTGTGCTCCGGCGCGTCCATGAAGATGAACGACCCGGCCCGTCGCTCCGGCGGGAACAACTCGGCGTGCAACTCCGGCGAGAGCATCGCCTTGGCGCGCGGGCTGTTGATCCGGTCCGAGCTCATCTGCGGCGCCGCCAGCACCGCCCGCGCCTCGTCGTGCCCGGTGACGAGCCAGACGTCGTCGCCGTTGTGCTCGATCCGGTGGATCCGCCCGCGCTCGCTCAACTCGGTCAGCCCGCGGCTCGGGTCGAACGGGCAGCCGCCCCGGTTGACGAGTTCCTCGGGCAGCTGCGGGCGGAAGAGCTCCTGCGCTTTGCGCTGCCGCTCGGCCGTGGTCATGGGATTCCCCTTGTCTGACCCGGCGTGACCGGGTCGTGGCTCGGCGTCACCTCCAAGTTACCGAAACTTGCGCAACGTGCAAGAATTTTGCCTGTCCTTTAAGCGCAAACGGGCGGCACCCGGCTGGAGGTGCCGCCCGTTCGGTGGTCCTTCAGACCGCGAAGACCTGCGCGTCGTCCGCGAACGCCTTGAACTCCAGGGCGTTGCCGGCCGGGTCGAGCAGGAACATCGTCCACTGTTCGCCGGGCTCGCCCTTGAAGCGCACGTACGGCTCGATGACGAACTTCGTGTCCGCGGCGCGGAGCTTGCCGGCGAGCTCCTGGAACGCGTCGACCGTGAGCACGAGGCCGAAGTGGGGGACCGGCACGTCGTGACCGTCGACCGGGTTGCTGACCCGCTCGGTCCTCGGCGCCAGGTGCGTGACGAACTGATGGCCGTGCAGGTTCCAGTCGATCCACGTGTCGGAGCTGCGGCCCTGTTCGAGGCCCAGCGTGCCGCCGTAGAAGGCGCGCGCGGCGGCGAGGTCGTCGACGGGCATGGCGAGGTGGAAGCGTGGGACGTTAGGCATGTAGGAATGTTAACATTGCGACAAGTGACCAAAACAAGCATGCATGAATGTCGTCTTGTTAACATCACTACATGGCATTGGGTCCGGCGCGACGACGGGGTCTGGGTACCGAGGTCGCGGACGTGATCCGCGAGGCGATCTTCGAGGGCGCCTACCCGCCGGGCACCGCGCTGCGCGAGGTGGAGCTGGCCGAGGTGCTCGAAGTGAGCCGCGGGCCCGTGCGGGACGCGCTGAAGGAGCTCGAACGCGAGGGGCTCGTGCGCACCGAGTGGCACAAGGGCTCGACGGTGGCCGTGCTGTCGGCGAAGGACGTGGCCGAACTGGACAGCCTGCGGGGCGCCCTGGAGGTGCTCGCGGTCGAACGGGTCGTGGCCGTCGACGCGTCGCTGGACGAGATCGCGCTGGCCGCCGAGAAGATGGAACGCGCGGACACGCCGCACGAGATGGTGCGGTGTGACATCGCGTTCCACGACGCCGTGTACGCCGCCGCCGACCACGCGCGGCTCGCGCAGGCCTGGGACGCCATCCGGTCACAGGTGCACCTGTTCCTGCTCACCCGCGTGGCGCTCAGCTCCGACGGGTACCTCCAGCAGATCCGCGACGAGCACCGCGACCTGGTGGCGGCGTTGCGGCTCGGCAACGTGGAGGGCGCCCTGAAGCTCTTCGCCGAACACCGCAAGCACGCCTTCGACGTGCTCACCGCGAACAACTGAGCACCAGGTCGGAAGTCCTGTCCGCGGCAGCACCACCGTCGCGAGCCCGCCTTGCGTTGCCGAACTGCACGCGGGGCGCTTTCGTGCGGTCACAGCGAACGAAAGCGCCCCGCGTGCAGCAGAAAACGTGAACTGGGGTCGCGACGGGCGGACGAGATTTCCGGCCACCTGCTCAGAGCCAGCCGTGCTCCTGCGCCACCGCGAACGCCTCCGACCGGTGCGCCACCCCGAGCTTCGCCACCGCCGCCGACAGGTGGTTGCGCACGGTCCCCGGCGACAGCGACGTCCGGGACGCGATCTCTGCCACCGGCGTGCCGAACTCGCTGAGCCGCAACACCTCCAGCTCCCGCTGCGTCAGCGGGCACGGCGGTGCGGCGAGGGCGTCGGCGGCCAGGGCCGGGTCCACCCAGCGGCCACCGGCGTGGACCCGGCGGATCACGTCGGCGAGCGTGCCGCCCGGCGAGCCCTTGGGCAGGAAGCCCCTGGCACCCGCGTGCAGGGCCTGTTGCAGGTGGGGCGGGCGGCCGCGGCCGGTCAGGATCACCACGGCGCACGCCGGCAGCACGCGCGCCAGTTCCTCGGTGACCTCCAGGCCGTCGAGCGAGGGCATCTGCAGGTCCACCACGGCCACGTCGGGGCGGTGGGCGCGGGCCGCCTCCACGGCGGCGCGGCCGTCGCCGGCGCGCGCCACCACCTCCAGGTCCGGTTCGAGGTCCAGGAGGGCCGCGAGGGCGTCGCGGATCAGCTCCTCGTCGTCGGCCAGCAGCACTCTGATCACGTGGGCACCACTGCCTGCAAAGTGAACACGTCCCCCGACTTCTCCACCGTCACCTGACCGCCGACGCCCGCGAGCCGGTCCCGCACACCGCGGATGCCGTTGCCCTCGGCGAAGTCCTTCTCGGCGCCGTCGTTCGTCACGGTCATCCGCACCTCCGGACCGGCCGCGGCGACGTCGATCATGCACCACGTCGCGTGGCTGTGGCGCAGCACGTTGGTGCAGGCCTCGCGCAACGCCAGCGCGAGCTGGGTGGCGCGTTCGCCCTCGACCTCCACCGACGTGACCGTGCACCGGATCCCGGCTTCCCGCAGGACGTTCCGCACGGCCTCGAGCTGGTCGGCCAGGTCCACGGCGCGATAGCCGTGCACGGCGTCACGCACCTCTTCCAACGCCGACGATGCCAGCCGCTGCGCCTCGAACGCCTCCGCGGAGGAGCGTTCGGGGTCCGAAGGGGCCAGCCGCCCGGCCAGCTCCGCCTTCAGGGCGATCACGGTCAGCCGGTGCCCGAGCAGGTCGTGGACATCGCGGGCGAACCGCAGCCGTTCCTCGCTCACCGCCAGCTCGGCCAACGCGTCGCGTCCCGCCCGCGCCTGGCCGAGGAGCCCGGCGAACCACATCGGCAGCCCGGCCATCGCGATGATCGTCGCGCCGACCGACGCCGCGATCATCTGGTACGTCGTGTGGTCGCGGGTCACGAAGAACCCGACCAGGCCCGACAGCACCACACCGCCGATGGCCGCGAGCCACCGCCACGGACCGGTGAGCAGCAACGGGGCGAAGCCCGCCGCCGCGCCACCGATCCACGCCCACGTCGACAGCTCGTCCGGTCCGACGGGCGCCACCAGCGGGATCGACAGGGCCACCGCGGCCACCAGCGCCCACAGCGGCCCGCCCCGCAACGTCACCGCGAACGCCACGGCCACCACCAGCAGGCCCAGCACCCCGAGCCACCGCAGCGCGGACGGCTCGCGCAACACCGACACCAGCGGCACGACCAGCGAACTCACCCAGAGCAGGTGCAGGGCGCCGCGCAGCGCGGTGTGCGGAAGGTCGTTCATCGCCATCAGCCTAGAACCACACCATCAGGATCGTGACCGCGATGACCAGGTCGAACACGCCGCAGCCCTCCGCCCACCAGCGCGGCACGACGGCGTCGCGCACGTGGTGCACCAGATCCCACACCGCGTGTGCGGCCCATCCGAGCGCGATCAGCAGCACGCCGAAGTACGGCGACACCACCAGCACCGCCGCGCCCAGCAGCACGTAGAGCCCGAACACCACGAGCTGGACCGCAGGTGCCCTCCGCGCCCAGAACAGGTAGGCCACCTGGCACAGCAGCAGCGTCCACACCGGGGGCACCACGGGCGCGGCCCAGAAGTCGATCGTGACCGCCAGCGCGAGCACCGACGGCCACCGGTCGCCGAGGAACCGCAGCACCGGGTTCGTGCTCGGCTCGGTGTGCGCGTGCGGGTACCTGACCAGCACGAACGCCATCGTGGGCAGCATCAGCACGTGTCCGCCCAGCTCCACGACATCGGCCGAGACGAGGCCGGCCCAGTACGGCACCAGCAGCACGACGTACGGCACGACCATCGCGGCGCACATCTCGACGATCCGGCCGTGCCCGCGGTAGCGCATCCACAACGCCATCGGCACGGACATCGACGTCGCCATCCACAGGGCTGCCAGTTCGACGCCCTCCGGCGTCCACAGGGGCCCGAGCAGGGCCATCCCCACGAGCATCGCCACGAGCATCTCGGCGCCGTGGCGCACGACCGGCGACCGCAGCGCCGGCATCACGGAAGTTGTCATGCATCGAGAGTCGGACGACCCCGGTGCAACACCCATCCGCGCGGTGTCATGAGTTGTCTGGGCGAAACGCTCAGACGGGCTGTGCGTCGATCTCGGCCCAGATCGTCTTCCCGCCGGTGAACTCGCGGGTGCCCCAGCACCGGGAGAGCTTGGCGATCAGCGTCAGGCCACGTCCGCGGGAGTCACCGAGCCGTGACTTCCCCAACTGCGGCAGGTCGGCCGGTGTGTGGTCGTCGACCTCCACCCGGACGAAATCGGTGTGTCGCTGCACTCGCACGGCACGCGGTCCCTCCGCGTGTTCGTACGCGTTGCTGGCGAGTTCGGTGCACACGAGGAGGACGTCAAGCCGAACGTCCTCCGACAGATCCCTCAGCAGGGTCCCGATCCACACGCGCATCGCGGCGAGATCGGGCTCGTCCTCCGGCAGGGTGTGCACGGTCCTCGCTGAAGTGCTCAGCACTTCGGGGGTGTCCATCTCCATCCCACCTCGTTCGGGCCCTGGCCTTCCTGGCTGCTCAAGATGGCCGTCAGGGTGCGAAATACCACCGTGCGTGCTAACCCAAACGCGTGGATGGTTATGGCTTCAACCTCGCCTTGGTCGCGGTACTGGTGTTGCTCAACGCGGCGTTCGCCGGCAGCGAGATGGCGTTCGTGTCCCTGCGCGAAGGTCAGCTCAGGTCGCTGGAACGCGAAGGACACCGCAGGCTGGTCCGGCTCGCCCGTGATCCGAACAGGTACTTCGCGACGATCCAGATCGGCATCACGCTGTCCGGGTTCCTCGCGTCGGCGACCGCGGCGGTGTCGCTCGCGGCCCCGATCGTGCCCCTGCTGAGCTTCCTCGGAGGCGCCGCGAACGGCGTCGCGATCGCCCTCGTGACGGTGGTCCTGACGTTCGTGACGCTCGTCTTCGGCGAACTCGCGCCCAAACGCCTCGCGATGCAGTACGCGGTGCGGTGGGCCAAGATCGTCGCCAGCACGCTCGACTTCCTCTCGACGATCTCCCGCCCAGCCGTGTGGCTCCTCTCGAAGTCGACCGACGTCGTGGTGCGCGTGTTCGGCGGCGACCCGAACGCCGACGACGAGCAGATGTCACCGGAGGAACTGCGTGATCTCGTTGAGGTGCAACAACATCTGAACCAGGAACAACGCACGATCATGACCGGCGCGCTGGAGATCCACGAACGCCGGCTGCGCGAGGTCCTCGTGCCGCGCAGGCAGGTGACGATCATCGAAGCAGGTTTGGGCACCGCCGCCGCGCGGGAAGTCCTTGCGAAGTCCGGACATTCACGGGCGCCGGTGACCAGGGACGGTCACCTGGACGACGTGCTGGGCGTGGTGCACCTGCGTGACCTGCTCGACGACGACGCGGTGCTCACCGAGGTGGCCCGCCCGCCGATGGTGCTGCCGGACTCGGTGCGCGTCACGGACGCGTTGCGGCGCATGAAGGCCGAGCACGAGCAGCTTGCGCTGGTGGTGGACGAACACGGTGCGGTGGACGGCATCGTGACGCTCGAGGACCTGCTGGAGGAGATCGTCGGTGAGATCTACGACGAGACCGACTCCGACGTCGTCGCGGTCAAGGCCGAAGCCGACGGCTCGATCGAGCTGCCCGGCACGTTCCCGGTCCACGACCTGGTCGACGTCGGCGTCGAGCTCAGGGACGCCCCTCAAGGCCAGTACGCCACGATCGCCGGGCTGGTGCTGCTGATCCTCGGCCGCATCCCGGAAGAACCCGGTGACGTCGTGGAGGTCTCGGACTGGAAGATCGAGGTCCGCGCGGTCGAACACCACGCCATCACGTTGGTGAGGCTCAAGCGAACGCGGACGGGTGAGGCTGATGTCACAGCCGAAACCGCGGAATGAAGTGGACCTCTGAACCGTTACACCAGTGCAGCGGTGTATAGGGCCGCTGCTCCGCAGGCGGCGGCGAGTTCTCCTGGGAGCCGATCATCCGGCTCCCGCTTCGCGCCGAACCGCCTGCGGCGGTTGCCCCGAAGGGGCAACCGGATGATCGGCGCGAACTCGCGCCGGCTGTCACTCCTGCCAACGGACAAGGGGGATTTGTCATGCCCGCAGATCTGAAGAACCGCGCGTCCGGACAGCAGGACGGGGACTCGGTCGGCCAGTACCTGCGCGACGTGGGCCGCACCCCGCTGCTCACCGCCGCGGAAGAGGTCGACCTGTCGCGCCGCATCGAGGTGGGTGTCTACGCGGCACACCTCCTGCAGACCGGTGAGATCGGCACGCGCGAGCCGCGCCTGCTGCGCCGGATCGTCGCCGAGGGCGAGCGCGCCAAGGACCACATGATCCGCGCGAACCTGCGCCTGGTCGTGTCGGTCGCGAAGAAGCACTCGTTCCGCGGCCTGCCGTTCGGCGACGTGGTGCAGGAGGGGAACCTCGGCCTGATCCGCGCGGTCGAGAAGTTCGACTACGCCAAGGGCTACAAGTTCTCGACCTACGCCATGTGGTGGATCCGCCAGGCGATCGAACGCGGCCTGGCCGAGCAGACCCGGACGGTCCGCCTGCCGGTGCACGTGGTCGAAGAGGTCAACAAGCTGAAGAAGATCGGGCAGAAGTTGTCGGCGGCTCTCGGGCGTGACGCGACGGTCGAGGAGATCGCCGCCGAGGCCAAGTGTTCGCCGCAGCGCGTGCAGGACCTGCGCGACGCCGCCCGCACGTGCGTCTCGCTGGAGACGCCGGTCGGCGACGAGGGCGACTCGGTCCTGGGCGACCTGATCCAGGACACCGACGGCGTGTCGGCGCCCGATCTGCTGGAGCAGCAGGAGTTCACCGAGGGCGTCAGGTCCCTGTTGGACGTCCTGCCCGAACGGCAGGGCCGCATCATGCGCCTGCGCTACGGCCTGGAGGACGGGCGTGCCCGCACCCTGCAGGAGGTCGCGGAGGAGCTCGGTCTCACCCGCGAGCGGATCCGCCAGCTCGAGAAGCAGTCCCTCGCCCAGCTCAAGCAGTCGGGCGACCGGGACGATCTTTTCGCGCTCGCCGGCTGACAACCGTACGAAAGTCGCTTGTCCTGCTCCTTGTCGCAACTAAAGACTCATCACGTCCGATAACGGACTAACGCTGTTTCGCAACCGCGTGTGACCGCAACGCAGTAGGGCCGTCGAGGGCCGGCCCGCGGTCGCACGCGGTTCCCTGCGATAGAGGAGCAGTGATGAGACAACGCACCCTGCGCACGCTCGGGGTGGCGGCGGTCGCCGTCGCCAGCACCGTGCTCGCGCTTCCCCAGGCTGTGGCCGCACAGCCCGAGGGCCCGATCGTTGCCGAGAGCGCGCCCAACGCGGTTCCCGACAACTACATCGTGGTGCTGAAGAACGACCTGACCCAGTCCCAGGTCGCCGGTCGTGCCGGTGACCTCGCGACCAAGTACGGCGCGAAGCTCGGCTTCACGTACAAGGCCGCGTTCAAGGGCTTCTCGGCCACGTTGTCGAAGCAGCAGGCCAAGCGCCTCGCCGCCGACCCGGCCGTGGCCTACGTGGAGCAGGACCGGACCGTGCAGGTCCTGGGTGAGCAGCTCAACCCGCCGTCGTGGGGTCTCGACCGCGTCGACCAGGCGGACCTGCCGCTCGACCAGAAGTACAGCTACGGCCCGGACGCCGCGAACGTGACGGCGTACGTGATCGACACCGGCATCAACTACTTGCACAACGACTTCGACCCCTCCCCGACCAACCCCCTCCTCAACCGCGCGACGTTCGGGTTCGACGCGTTCAACGACGGCCAGCAGGGCAAGGACTGCCAGGGCCACGGCACGCACGTCGCCGGCACCATCGGCGGCTCGTCGTACGGCGTGGCGAAGAAGATCAAGCTCAAGGCCGTCCGCGTGCTCAACTGCCAGGGCGGCGGCTCCGTCGCCACCGAGGCGGCGGGCGTCGACTGGGTCACCGCGAACGCCGTCCTGCCGGCCGTCGCGAACATGAGCCTCTACACCGGCACCGCGAACGAGCCGAGCCGCGTGCTCGACGACGCCGTCCGCGCGTCGATCCGCACCGGCGTCACGTACGTCGTCGCGGCGGGCAACTTCAACGACGACAGCTGCAAGTACTCGCCGCAGCGCGTCACCGAGACGATCAACGTCATGGCGACGGGCCGCACCGACGCCCGCGCGTCGTTCTCGTCCTACGGCACCTGCAGCGACCTGTTCGCACCCGGTGAGAACATCGTCTCCGCGTCGTACAGCAACAACACCGGCACGGCCACGATGAGCGGCACGTCCATGGCGTCCCCGCACGTCGCGGGCGCGGCGGCGCTGTACCTCGCCGCGAACCCGGCGAAGACCCCGGCCGAGGTGCACGCGGCGATCCTCGCCCAGGCCACCCCGAACAAGGTCACCAACCCCGGTGCCAACTCGGCGAACCTGTTGCTGCGCACCAACGCCGGCGGCGTTCCGGGTGTCTCGGTCACCAACCCGGGCAACCAGACGACGGCCCTGAACGGCACGGCGAACCTGACGCTGTCGGCGTCCGGCGGCACCGCGCCGTACACGTGGTCGGCTACCGGTCTGCCGACCGGCCTGGCGATCAACTCCTCGACCGGCGTCATCTCCGGCACGGCGACCGTCGCGGGCACGTACACCGTGACGGCCACCGCCACCGCGTCCGCCGGTGGTTCGGGCAGCACGTCGTTCACGTGGACGGTCGGCTCCTCGACCTGCGCCCCGCAGACCAACGGCACCGACGTCGCGATCCGCGACAACGCGACCGTGACGTCCACGGTGGTGTTCAGCGGCTGCACCGGCACCGCGTCGGCGAGCAGCACGGTCGAGGTGCACATCAAGCACACCTACAAGGGCGACCTCGTGGTGGACCTGGTGGCGCCGGACGGTTCCGCCTACAACCTGCACAACCGCTCGGGCGGCAGCGCCGACAACATCGACCAGACCTACACGGTCAACCTGTCGTCGGAGACCCGCAACGGCACCTGGACCCTCCGGGTCCGTGACGCGGCCACGGCCGACGTCGGCACCATCGACACCTGGACCCTGTCGCTCTAAAGGGCTTCCCGGAAGTCCTGTCCGACCCGATGCCCAAGCCCGAACCCCATAGTTGAGTGAGTCAGACTCAACTATGGGAGTGCACGCGCAGCGCGTGCGGGGGAGCGTTCGCGGGGACCAGGAGCGAGCGGCTGGCGACAGGGCTTCTGGCCGGACGCCTAGAGGGCTTCCAGTGTCGTGGTGAGGTAGTGCAACGAGAGCTCCGCGTCCCGCGACCGTTCGTGCGGGGCGCGGAGCTTCTCGCTGAACTGGGCGATGTCGTCGAGTCTCCAGCGCAAGGCGTAGAACGAGCTCTGGCCGCCCGCGAGCCACAGGTCGCGTTCCGGCGGGGCGAGGCCGACCGTGTCCCAGTCGACCAGCACGAGGCCGTCCGGGGTGCTGATCACGTTGCCCGCGTGCGGTTCGCCGTGGGTGAGCACGCGTGCGTCCGGCAGTGCGGTGGCGAGCCGGTCCAGTTCGGTCAGCGCGGCCCTGATCCTGCCGGCGTGCGCGACGAAGACTTCCCTTGCCGCAGCGGAGAACCACTCGCCGGGGTCGTCGAGCAACGCCGCCAGCGCGGCCCGTCCCGGCAGGTCGAGGGCGGCGACCGGGGTGTGCGGTGGTGGCTCGGTGGCGTGCAGGGCGGCCAGCAGCTCGTCGATCCCGTCCGGGAGAGGATCGCCGAACGTTCCGGCTTCTCCTCGCACGAAAGGGAAAACGCTCAACGCGTACCGGTCGTTGAGCAGCACCACCGCGGAACCGTCGCCGGCGCGCAGCGGTGCCACGACGAACGGCAGGTGGCGCAGACTCGCGGCCGTCTCCATCGCCTGCCGCAGACCGGCCAGGGACTTGGTCGTCAGATCGGCGACGGACGTGAAGTGGTCGCCCACCGTCCAGTGGTGGTCGCCGAAGCCGAGCGGGGCGTGCACGGGCGTGCCGGTGACGCCGAACCGCGCGAGCCCGGCGCGCAGTTCCTCGTCGGCCAGTCCGGCGGGAACGTCCTCCACGGCCGACGAAGCTACCGGCCCGGATGGCACGATGTCGCGCGTGAACCCCTCGGCCGTCCTGCGCACCCTCGCCCGCCTGAGCGCGGCCGAGCAGCCGCAGAAGCTCCAGCTCGACCTCAGCAAGACGGCGGGGCTGCTGTGGCTCGGCGACCACGAGCCGTCGTGGCGGGCGATCACGCTGGTGCAGGAGGGGCCGCACTGGACGCCGGTGTCGTGGACCGCGCCGAAGCAGGCCAGGGCCGAGGTCGCGCACCTGGCCGCGTACGACGCGTTGCACCAGGAGGACCGGCTGCTGCGGCTGGGCTGGGCGTTCCTCGCCGGGCCCGCGCAGATCGGCGGGCAACGGCGGCGCGTGTGCCTGCCGCTGGTGTCGCGGCCGGTGCGGCTGCACCACGGGCTCGGGCTCGGCTACGCCTTCCACGTCGCCGGTGACGCCGGGGTGTTCCCGCTGATCGACGACTGGGGGCAGGCGGCCGAACGGGAGGCTGCGCTCGCGCCGACCGAGCAGTGGATCACCAGGACGCTCGAGCTGGCCGGGTTCGGGGACGTGCCGATCGTGCACGACGACCCCAAGGCGTTGATCTCCGGCAGCGAGCTCAAGGTCGCCATCGGCGCGGGGCTGCACGCCGGTGAGCCCGTCGTGAAGACCGAGCACGGCACGGCGTTGTTCGACTGGTCGGGCAAGAAGGGCCTCGACGGCACGGCGTTCGCGGCGCTGTACGGGGCCGTCAGCGAACCGGACGAGCACGACGAGCCGATCAGTTCGGCGTTGCCGCTCAGCCACAGCCAGCTGCGCGCCGTCGAGCACTCGCGGCGGGCGCGGATCACGGTCGTGGGCGGTCCTCCCGGCGCGGGCAAGACGCACACGCTCGCCGCGCTGGCGCTCGACGCCGTGGCGGCCGGGAAGTCCGTGCTGCTGGCGAGCCGCACCCGCAACGCCGCCGACGTGCTCGGCGCGGCCCTGCGGAGGGCGGGCGGGCCGGTGCCGGTGCTGTTCGGCGACTCCGAACTGCGGCAGGAGATGGCCCGCGAGCTCAGCGACGGGCTGACCGCCACGAGCGATCCCGGCAAGCTCGCCGACCTCGACCAGCGGCGCGCCAGAGCGGCGGCCGCCGTCGCCCGCATCGAACGCACGGCCGACGCCACGCTCACCGACGAGCGGCTGGCCGCCGAAGCGCGCAGGCACCAGGCGTTGATGCCGGGCCACCGGACCGTGGCACCCCGGGCGTTCGAAGCGGACGTCGACTTCGTTCAACTGCACGGGCTTCTGACGCCGCGCACCGGATTCCTCAGTGGACTCCGGACGAGCTGGGCGGTGGGCAGGGCCCGCAAGCTCACCGGCGCGGGCGAGGTGTCCACCGCGGACCTCGTGGCGGCGGTGGAGGCGGCGGAGCAGAGCGCGGCCGCCGTCCGCGTAGCGACCGTCGGCACGACGTTCGGCGAGCTACGGCCGTTGCTGGCGGAGAGCGACGCGCAGAGCAGGGCCGCGACGGCCGCGTGGCTCAAGGAGTTCTCGGTCAGCCGCAGGGGAGCGGGCGCACGGCGGGCGGTGGCGGCGCTCGCGAAGGCGTTGCGCTCCGGCCGGGCCGCCCGCAGGCGCGGACTCGCCGAGATCGACAGCGCGGACCTGGCGGCGGCACTGCCGTTGTGGGTCGGCACGCTGGCCGACGTCGAGGACATCCTGCCGCCCGTACCCGGCATGTTCGACCTGGTGATCATCGACGAGGCGAGCCACGTCGACCAGCCGCTCGCCGCGCCGACGTTGCTGCGCGGGCGGTCTGCGGTCATCGGCGGTGACCCCCGCCAGCTGCGGCACGTGTCGTTCGTCAGCGACCAGGCCGTGCAGGCCGCCGTCGACGCCGAGGGCACGCAGGCCCTGCGCGACCGCCTGGACGTGCCGAAGGTGAGCCTGTTCGACGCGGGCGCGGCCACGGCGGGCGTGCACTGGCTCGACGAGCACCACCGCTGCGCGCCACACCTGATCGGGTTCGCCGCGACCCGGTTCTACGACGGCCGGATCGCGCTGCTGACCACGCACCCGTCGATCGCGGACGTCGACTGCATCGACACCGAACGCGTCCCCGGCGAGCGCACCACCAAGGGGGCCAACCAGGCCGAGGTGGAGGCGGTGCTCGCCCACGTCCGCAAGCGGATCGCCGCGGGCGTGCGGTCGATCGGCGTCGTCACCCCGTTCCGCGCCCAGGCCGACGCCGTGGAAGAAGCTCTGCTCAGCGAGCTCTCGCTGGACGAGATCACCACCGGCGGCGTCCGCGCGGGCACCGTGCACGGGGTGCAGGGCAGCGAGTTCGACGAGGTCGTGATCAGCCTCGCCGCCGATGCCAAGCCGGGCGCGTGGCGGTTCGTGAACGACCGCAACCTGCTCGCCGTGCTCACGACCAGGGCCCGCCGCCAGGTGCACGTGATCACATCGGTGGCCGAGCCGCCCGGCCTGGTCGGCGAGTACCTGCGGCACGCCGACGTCGCGCCGACCGAGACCGCCGGTGAGGAGCCGGGGGACGCCTGGACGGCGAGCCTGGCGCGGGAACTGCGGACGGCGGGCCTGACCGTGCGCACGGGCTACCCGGTGGGGCGGTGGCGGGTCGACCTCGTGGTGGGGGAGAAGGAGGACGCCGTCGCCGTGGAGACGCGCCCGCACCCGGCCGGGGTGCAGGCGCACCTCGCGCGCTGGCGTGCGCTCGGCCACGCGGGGTGGCGGGTGCACGACGCGTTCGGGAGCAGGTTCGGCGACGACCCCGCTCGGGCCGCCGTCGAACTGGCTCAGGAACTGGCGAGCGGGGCGGAACGCCGGGGCTGACCCGGCGTGACCCGGCCTACCGCCCACCTCTGGGTCGGCTCCGGCGTGACCCGGCCCGCCGTCCACCTCCAGGGCCGGCCCGCGCAGCGGTTGAGTCGCTGCCGTCTACCTCCGGGTCGGCTTGAACAACGGCTCCGCCGCCGCCACGGACGGCAGGAACGGGTTCGGGTTCGCCGGGCACACCGTCCCCACGGCGGGCAGCTTGCCCTCCAGCAGGTAGGCGTTGGTGTGGTCCGTGGCGCACTGGCTCACGCCGTACGCCGTGTGTCCCCATCCTGCGTACGCGAGCAACCGGCTGCCGGCGATCTGCCGGTTCACGGCCTGCGCGCCCCGGAAGTCCGTCACGCCGTCGAAGTGGTTGCCCACCACGAGAACCGGTGCGTTGGTGCGGGTCCGCCACGGCCCGGCGTAGCGGTCCTCGTTGACGGGCCAGTTCGCGCACGCGGCGTTGCCCCACCACCAGTACGGGCCGAACTCGGAACCCCTTGCCGCGTAACGGGAAACGGTCTGGTACGACTCGAACGCGCGCGGGAACTCGATGTCCGCGCACGCGTTGCCGTTGTAGGAGTCGAAACCGTTCGGGTAGTCCGCCTCCGCCGCAGCGGAGAGCGAGCCCGCCGCGTCCGACAGTTGGTCGAACAACGCGGCGGCGTCGGGCCAGTCGGACGGCGAGTACATCGCGCCGACCGCGGCACCGATCACGGCGTCGTAGGTGTAGAGCTCGTCACCGAGCTGGATCGGCTTGGCGCGCACCGACTTCAGCAACGCGTCCCAGCGCTGTTCGGACTTCGGCCCGAAGACGCACCGCGCCTCGTCGCAGGTGCGCAGGAACTCGCGGAACTCCTCCTTGGTGGCGATGCGGTCCGACTCGATCTGGCGGCCGCTCGACCACAGCTCGGGGTTCAGCACGCCGTCGACCACGAGCGCGCGGATGTTGTCCGGGAAGAGGTTCGCGTAGGTCGCGCCGAGGAACGAGCCGTAGGAGAAGCCCAGGTAGTTGAGCTTGCGGTCACCGACCGCGCGGCGCAGCAGGTCGAGATCGCGGGCCACGTCCGCGGTGCTCATGTGCTTCGCGATGCGCTGGTCGTCGCGGCACTCGGGGCCGAGCGAGCGGTAGCGGTCGTAGAACGGCCGTTCCTGCGCGGCCCGGTAAGGGAAGCCGGGGACGCCTTCGAAGAACTCGTCCAGGTCGGCCTCGCTCGCGAAGCAGTGCAGCGGGTCCGACTTCCCGACGCCGCGCGGGTCGAACCCGACGATGTCGAAGCGGCCCTGCAGGTTCGCCGACAGCCTGTCGCCCGCGCCGAGCGCGAAGTTCACCCCGGAACCGCCGGGTCCACCGGGGTTCAGGAGCAGCGACCCGATCCGGCGCGCCTTGTCCGTGGCCGGTTTGCGCGCCAACGCGACCGTCGTCGTCGCGCCACGCGGTTCGTCGTGATCGAGCGGCACCTTCACGGAGGCGCACTCGAAACCGGGGTTCTCCGGGCCGCACGAGGCCCAGTTGATGCGCGGTACGGCCACGTCGCCCGACGCCTGCACGGCAGGCGTGCCGGTGATCATGAGCGCGGCCGCGGCGGCCAGCACGGTGAAACGCATCGACAAGCTCCCCTCTCGTCCGCGGAGGGGATCTTCCTATCGGCTCACCGCCTGCCGCGTCGACCGCCGAAAGTCGCGACCGGGTCCCGGGTGGTCAGTCCGGCCGCCGGTGCTTCTGGCGCACTCCGAGGCTGTCGGCGAGCTGGTCGT
Source organism: Lentzea sp. NBRC 102530 (assembly GCF_030269365.1). GTDB lineage: Bacteria > Actinomycetota > Actinomycetes > Mycobacteriales > Pseudonocardiaceae > Lentzea. The sequence goes on along the minus strand of NZ_BSTF01000009.1, from coordinate 88,897 downwards.
GGATGGGCGTGCTCATCACGATCGGGCTCGTCGGCGGCGCTTGCGTCGTTGTTCCAGGTGTGTCCTGGTTTTCTGGCATGGAGGGGAGCGTAGGGAGGGTCATTGACCCTTCAAGGACGCTGATCAAGAAATCACACTGGCTCTACCCCAAGAGGTGAATACGATTCGCCCGATCTATACCGAGCGTGCAGGTCCTTCCCTGGTATTAGAACCCCTGTGGGTGCCCTCGATCGGGTTAACTCGAATTGCTCAGCGACGTGGAATCTCAGCGGTCGGACGCGTGGATTGCGGGACGGCGACGAGATGCTGAACGATCGGGGGCGGGTTCGGACGAGCGTGGAGCGTGGAGATGGTCAGCGGCAAGCCGGGAGTGGCCAAGCGACAGCTCATCCTCCTCACCGGCAGAGCCCACCCGGAACTCGCCGAGGCGGTGGCCGCGGACCTGGGCGTGTCGATCACCCCGCAGGCCGCCTACGACTTCGCGAACGGCGAGATCTTCGTCCGGTTCGAGGAGTCGGTGCGCGGCGCGGACGCGTTCGTCATGCAGAGCCACAGCGCGCCGATCAACGACTGGTTGATGGAACAGCTGCTGATGGTCGACGCGCTCAAGCGCGCCTCGGCCAAGCGCATCACGGCCGTGGTGCCGTCGTACCCCTACGCTCGGCAGGACCGCAAGTACGCCGGACGTGAACCGGTGTCGGCGCGGCTGGTCGCGGACATGTTCAAGACGGCGGGCGCGGACCGGATCGTGACGGTCGACCTGCACACCGCCCAGGCGCAGGGTTTCTTCGACGGCCCGGTCGACCACCTGCACGCGATGTGGCTGCTGTGCGACCACGTCGGCAACCGCTACCGGGACGAGGACCTCACGATCGTCTCCCCGGACGCCGGCCGCACCCGGCTCGCCGAGAAGTGGGCCGACCTGCTCGGCGGCTGCCCGATCGCGTTCATCCACAAGACTCGCGACCCGTTGCGCCCCAACGAGGTCATGGCCAACCGCGTGGTCGGCGACGTCGAGGGCCGCACGTGCGTCGTGGTCGACGACATGATCGACACGGCGATGACGAGCACGTCGGCCGCGCGCCAGCTGCTCGAGCAGGGCGCCAAGGACGTGATCCTCGTGGCCACGCACGGCCTGCTGTCCGGCGACGCCTACGAGCGGCTGATCGCGAGCAAGGCACGCGAGGTGATCCTCACCGACACGTTGCCGATCCCGGCCGAGAAGCGCTTCCCGGGGCTCACGGTGCTGAGCATCGCGCCGTTGCTCGCGCGGGCGATCCAGGAGGTGTTCGAGGACGGCTCGGTGACGAGCCTCTTCGACGGCAACGCCTGATCGGGAAGCACTCGCACCGGTCTCGTGTTCGTATGTGACATGGGCGACTTGAGGGTGGAGCTTTCGGCGAAACGGGTCCGCGCGTACTTCGGCGGCGAGCTGGTCGCGGACACGACCGAGCCGCGCCTGGTGTGGGAGGTCCCGCACTACCCGCAGTACTACGTGCCACTGGCGTCCGTGCGCGCGGAGCTGAAGCCGACGGTGGAGCCCGGCGTCCACGACGTCGTCACGCGGGGTGGAACGGCCGCGGGAGCCGCGAAGACGTTCTCGGACTCCGACGACCTGCGCGACCTGGTCCGGTTCGACTTCGCGGCGATGGACGAGTGGCTCGAGGAGGACGAGCCGATCTACGTCCACCCGCGCGACCCGTACAAGCGCGTCGACGTCCTGGCCAGCTCACGGCACGTGCGGGTGGCGTTGGACGGGGTGACGCTGGCGGCCTCCTCGCAACCGCGGATCCTGTTCGAGACGAGCCTTCCACCGCGCTACTACCTGCCGTTGAGCGACGTCCGGTTCGATCTGCTGAGGCCTTCCGCGACGCAGACGCGGTGCCCGTACAAGGGCACCGCCGGCTACTGGTCCGTCGAGGTCGGCGGGGTCGTGCACGACGACCTGGTGTGGATCTACCGGTCGCCGCTGCCGGAGAGTCAGAAAGTCGCCGGCATGGCCTGCTTCTTCAGCGAGAAGGTCGACCTCTTCCTCGACGGCGAGCTCCAGGCGAAGCCCGATACGCCCTGGTCATAGCTACGGACAGCGAGTCTCAGTTCACACACTGCAAACTTGCAGTGACTGCAAAAAGGTCCGTATCGTTGCCTCCGTGAACCAGCCGGGGGAGAGCCTGCGCGACCGCAAGAAGCGACGGACGCGTGCCGCGCTCGAGCGAGCGACCGTGCGTCTCGCCGCCGAGAGGGGCTACGACCACGTCACCGTGGAGGAGATCGCCGCCGAGGCCGACGTGTCGGTGCGGACGTTCTTCAACTACTTCGCGAGCAAGGACGAGGCGCTCATCGGCGCGGACCCCGAGGCGGGCCCGCGGATGGCCGAGCGCATCACGTCGGCCGCGGACGAGGTCCCGCCGTTCGAGGCGTACCGGTCGTCGGTGCTCGCCGAGATCACCGAGGAGCTGAACAACGCACGCGACCTGTGGCTGCTGCGCAAGGAAGTCCTGATGCAGCGGCCGGACCTGCTGGTCCGCGCGTTCGCCAGCAGCGCCGAGTCCGAGCAGCTGCTCGCGAACGCCGTGGCGGCCAGGGCCGGACTCGCCGAGTCCGACCTGTACCCGCGGCTGGTCGTCGCCGCCGGCAGCGCCGCGTTCCGCTGCGCGGTGACGCGCTGGGCCGACGACGACAGCCTCTCGCTGGGGGTTCTCGTCGCGGAGGCGTTCGACGCGTTCGGCACCGGACTGGCTCACGCACCACGTCGTTGAAGAAGGGGGATCATGAGCACCGAAGCAGAAGTGACACCGGTTCACAGCAAACGCGATGTCGTCCAGGCCATGTGGGGCCTGATGATGGGCATGTTCGTCGCCATCCTCGCGGGCACCGTCGTGTCGAACGCGCTGCCGCGCATCGTCGCCGAGCTGCAGGGCTCGCAGTCGGTGTTCGCGTGGATCGTCACGACCGAGCTGCTCGCGATGACCGCCACCGTGCCGTTGTGGGGCAAGCTCGCCGACCTGTACAGCCGCAAGCTGCTGATCCAGGCGTCGCTCAGCCTGTTCGTCGTCGGCTCGCTGATCGCGGGCTTCTCGCAGAACATCGAGATGCTCATCGTCAGCCGCGTCGTGCAGGGCCTGGGCGCCGGCGGCGTCACGGCCCTCGCGACGATCGTGATGGCCGCCATGATCCCGCCGCGCGAGCTGGGCAAGTACTCGGGCCTGTTCGGCGCCGTCTTCGGCGTCGGCACGGTCGCGGGCCCGCTGATCGGCGGTGTCCTGGTCGACACCTCGTGGCTCGGCTGGCGCTGGTGCTTCTTCATCGGCATCCCGTTCACCCTGGCCGCGATCTTCATCCTCCAGCGCACCCTGAACCTCCCGGTGGTGCGCAAGGAGGACACGAAGATCGACTACCTGGGCGCGTTCCTGATCGTGTCCGGTGTCTCCACGCTGCTGATCTGGTCGTCGCTGGCGGGCCAGAAGTTCGAGTGGGCCTCGGGCTGGACCGCGGGTCTCGTGTCGCTGGGCGTGCTGCTGCTGGTGGCCGCCGTCCGCGTCGAGGCCACCGCCCACGACCCGATCGTGCCGCTGTCGATCTTCCGCAACCGCACGGTGTCGCTGACCACGATCGCCAGCGCCCTGGTGGGTGTGGCGATGTTCGGTGGCACGGTGTTCCTGTCGCAGTACTTCCAGCTCTCGCTGGGCAAGACGCCGACCCAGGCCGGTCTGCTGGGCCTGCCGCTGATCTTCGGTCTGCTGATCTCGTCCACCGTGGCCGGTCAGCTGATCACGAAGTTCGGCAAGTGGAAGGCGTTCCTGGTCTCCGGCGGCGTCATCATGGTCGGCGGCATGCTGCTGCTGTCCACGATCACCGCCCAGACCACCGTGTTCATGGTGTCCGTGCACATGTTCGTGCTCGGCGTCGGCGTCGGTCTGCTGATGCAGAACCTCGTCCTGGCGGCGCAGAACGACGTGCCGGCCCGCGATCTCGGTGCGACCACGTCGACGTTGACGTTCTTCCGTTCGCTGGGTGGCGCGATCGGCGTCTCGGCGCTGGGCGCGGTGCTGGCCAACAAGGTCTCGTCGCTGGCCGCCGAGAAGTTCGGTGACATGGGCGGTGGCTCGGCCGGGCACCAGGTGCCGGACCTGTCGGTGCTGCCGCCCGAGGTCCGGGCCGTGATCGCCGACATCTACGCGACGGCGACCGCGGAGATCTTCCTGGTGGGCGCGCCGTTCGCGGTGCTCGCGCTGCTCGCGGTGGTGTTCATCAAGGAGAAGCCGCTCAAGGAGACGAGCGGGGACGACCGGCTGGCGGCGGAGATGGCCGCGGGCCACTGAGGTTCCGTTGTGCGATGCCCCCGGCCGGTGTGGCCGGGGGCATCGGCGCGTTCAGAGGGCCGGGAGCACGTCGCCCGGCGCGGGGTCACGGCCGTGGTCGAGGCGGAAGACGTACGCGCGGAGGTCGGCTTCGAGGTCGCCCGCGAGGTAGGCGAGGAAGTCACGGCCGCCCTGCGCGGCGTCGACCCGCTCGGGGTGTGACTGCGTCGACCACTCCGCGATCAGCTCGGTGACGTGCTCGACGACCTTGTCGCGGTCGTGCCACCAGGCGCGGACGGCTTCCGGCGTCCACCGCTCGTCGCCGTCGTCCGCGTAACCGTCCAACGGGTCGTCGTCGGCGGCCCGCCAGACGTTCTCGACCTCGTCCGGGGTCTTGGGCTGGCGGTAGACGAACTCGTTGCGGTGCTCGCCGCCGTACAGGACGTGCCGGGGTGCCACCAGCCGTCCGGTCCAGCAGTTGTCGGTCAGCCCGGTGTAGAACGGGCCCGGCACGTTCAGCCAGTGCTTCGCCACCCACTTCTCGTCGGTCACGCCACCCATGATCCCTGACTTTGGTCAGGGGTCGGCCCCGTCCTTCGGGTCGGGTTTCGCGGCCACGACCTTCCTACGGTCATCTGCATGATCTCCTGGGGTGCAGCGCTCACGCTGCTGGTGACCACGTACATGGGCGAGGCCTCGATACCGGGAATGGCCGTCGCCATCACCAAGGACGACCAGGTCGTCTCCGTGCAGGGCTTCGGCCACGACTCGACCGGCGCGCCGATCACGGGCAGGACCAAGATGGCGATCGCGTCCGTCAGCAAGTCCTTCACCGCGCTGGCGGTCCGGCAACTCGCCGACGCGGGCAAGCTCGACCTGGACCGGCAGGTGTTCGGCTCGAAGGTCACGACGCGGAACCTGCTCAACCACAAGTCCGGCCTCAGCGACAGGACGTTGCAGGAGAAGAGCCTCCCGCAGCCGAACAGTCCGCAAGAGGCCGTGACACGGGCGAAAGAAGTACTTCGCACCACCGTGCCGGACGGCCAGTTCCGCTACACCAACACGAACTACCACCTGCTGGCGCGCGTGGTCGAGGAAGCGTCGGGCGAGAACTTCAACGCATACCTGGAGAAACACGTCTTCGAACCGCTCGGCATGCGCGACACCACCGCGATCGACGTGACGCCGCGCGATCTGCCGCCGGACTACCCCAAGGGGTTCGGGTACGCCTACGGGTTCGACGTCCCGCTCACCGAACCCGACCGGTTCGTCGCGGGTTCGGACGGTGTGATCACCACGGGCGACGACATGGCGAAGTGGCTGGCCGCGCAACCCGGGCTCAAGCCGCAGGAGGGCATGGGCTGGGTGGCTGACGACCAGGGACGGTTGCGGCACAACGGGATCTGGTTCACCGGCACGGCGGGGCAGCTGCTCACGAAGGACGGGTACGGCATCGCGGTGCTGTCCAACAGCGGGCTGACGCTCGGCAACGACGGCACCTCCCTGCTGGAGAACGGGATCGCGGACGTCGTCGCGGGCCGGACGCCGCCGGAGCCCGAGTCGTACCGGCTGCTGATCGACCTCGTGCCGGCGGGGCTCACGCTCCTGTCGATCGGACTCGGCGTGCGGGCGTTGCGGCGGCCGCGCAGGTTCCACCAGGCGTGGCAGGTGCTGAGGTTCGTGCCGCTCGCGGCACTGGCCACGATGACGACGACCATCGGCGTGCTGTACGGCGGGCGCGACATCACGTTCGGCCAACTGATGCACTACTCGCTGCCTCTTGTGGTGTGGTTGGGCGTGTCGAGCGTGATGAACCTGAGCGTGGCGGTGGTGCGGTGGAGGCGGTGAGGACGGCGGCGCTCGCCGGGTGCGTGGCGGCGGCGGTCGCGACCTCGTTCGCGATGGACAGCGGTGTGCCGCCGTGGACGGCGGCGGTGTGGTTGCCGTTGTTCGGGATCTCGTTCCTGCTCGGGCGCCGCACCGCGTCCCGCTGGCCGGCCCTGGTGTTCGTGGGTGGCGCGGCAGGCGGGGTGACCGGGGTCGTGCTGGTGGGGGTGACGGTGGCGGTGCCGTGGTTCCTCGGGCGGACCGGGTACCAGCAGGCCGCGCTCGCCAGGGCCGAGGTCGAGGCCGCTCACCTGCGCGAACGCACCCGCATCGCGCACGAGGCGCACGACTCGCTCGGCCACGAGCTCAGCCTGCTCGCGTTGCAGGCGGGCGCGCTGGAGATGACGGTGCCGCCCGAGCACCAGCGGGCGGCTGCCCAGCTGCGCGAGACGGCGTCCCAAGCCACGGAACGGTTGGCGGAACTGGTGTTCCTGTTGCGCGACGGCGAACCGGCCGCGCTCACGAGCCTGCGCGACCTGGTCGAGCGGGCGAGGGAGGCGGGCCTGAGCGTCGAGTTCACCGCCGACGGCGACCTGCCCTCGACAGTGGAGCGCACCGTGCATCGGATCGTCCAGGAAGGACTGACGAACGCGGCCAAGCACGCGCCGCGGTCCGGGGTCCGGATCAGGGTGACGTCGGCCGACGGCAGTACGGTCGTCGAGATGAGCAACGACGCGGGCGGGCGCAGGGGACCGGGCAGCAGACTCGGCCTCGTGGCGCTGGGCGAACGGGTGCGGATCGCGGGCGGGACGCTGCGGGCCGGCCGGCGCGACGGCAGGTTCGAGCTGGTGGCGACGGTGCCGCACGCGGGGTCGCGATGATCCGGGTGCTGCTCGCGGACGACGAGGCGATGGTGCGCGCGGGCGTGCGCGCCATCCTCGGCGCCGACCCCGCCATCGAGGTCGTCGCCGAGGCGGAGGACGGCCGCGACGCCGTGGCCAAGGCTCTCAAGCACCGTCCCGACGTGACTTTGCTCGACGTCCGGATGCCCCGCCTCGACGGCCTGGACGCCGCCGCGGAACTCGCGAGGCTCGGCTTCGCGGTGGCGATCCTGACGACGTTCAACGACGACGGCTACCTGGAACGCGCACTCGACGGCGGCGCGAAGGGGTTCCTGCTCAAGTCGGGCGACCCGCGCGAGTTGATCGCGGGCGTGCACGCGCTCGCGTCCGGCGGCGCCTACCTCGCGCCGAAGGTGGCGGCCCGGATGATCACCAGCTTCCGGGGCGGCCGGACCAGCCGCGCGCGCACCCAGGTCGACGGGTTGACCGCACGGGAACGCGACGTGCTCGAGCTCCTCGGCCAGGGCCTGTCGAACGCGCAGATCGCCCGGCGCCTCGACCTCGTCGAGGGCACGGTGAAGGGGCACGTGAGCGCCATCCTGGGCCGCCTGGGCGCGGAGAACCGGGTCCAGGCGGCCATCGTGGCTCACGAGGCGGGACTGACGGGGTGAGCGGGAGCAGCGGCCGCCCACAACGCTCCCGCTGAGCCGCTAGAACGGGAAGTGGCCGTGCTCGCTCGCCACGGTCACCCACCGGGTCGCCGAGAACGCCTCCAGCCCCCAGCGCCCGCCGAACCTGCCGTACCCACTGGCCTTCACGCCACCGAACGGCGCCTGCGGCTCGTCGTCCACCGTCTGGTTGCCGACGTGCACGATGCCGGTCCGGATCCGTTGCGCGAGACCGAGTCCGCGTCGTGCGTCCTCGGTCAGGATCCCGGCGGTCAGCCCGTGCTCGGTGTCGTTGGCGATCGCCACGGCCTCGTCGTCGTCGGCCACGGGAACGACCACCACGGCCGGTCCGAAGATCTCGTCGCGGAACACCCGCATCGAAGGCGTGACCTCGTCCAGCACGGTCGCGCCGCCGTCGCCCCCGGCCCGCACGCGAGCGCCCTCGGACACGGCCTCGTCCACCAGCGCGGCGACCCGCGCCGCCGCCCGCGGGGTGATCACCGGGCCGATCACGGTGCCGGGGTCGGCCGGATCGCCGTGCGGCAGCGAGGACACCTTGGCCGCGAGCTTCGCGGTGAACTCCTCGGCCACGGAGCGGTGCACCAGGATGCGGTCGGTCGACATGCAGATCTGCCCGGCGTTGTGGAACGAGCCGAACGTCGCCGCGTCCACCGCGTGGTCGAGGTCGGCGTCGTCCAGCACCAGCAACGAGTTCTTGCCGCCGAGCTCCAGCACGGCGGGCTTGAGGTGCTGCGCCGCCAGGGTTCCGACGATCCGCCCGACCTCGGTGGATCCGGTGAAGTTGACCGCCCGCACCCGCGGGTCGGTGATCAGCGCCTCGGCCACCGCGGCGGCGTCGGCCGGCGCGTTGGTCACGACGTTGAGCACCCCGGCGGGCAGGCCGGCCTCGTGCAGGACGTCCGCGATCAGCAGCCCGGCCGCGATCGGCGCGTCCTCGCTGGGCTTCAGGACCACGGTGTTGCCGGCGGCGAGAGGCGCGGCCACGGCACGGGTGCTGAGGATGACCGGCGCGTTCCACGGCGCGAACGCCGCCACGACCCCGAGCGGTTCCCGGACCGCCAGCGACAGCTGGCCCGGCACCTCGGTCGTGAGCACCTCGCCGATCGGCTGGGTGACGGCGGCGGCCGCCTCGCGCAGCACGCTGGCCGCGAGCATCACGTTGAACCCGGCCCAGCCGCCGACACCACCGACCTCGGCGGCCATGAGCGCGACGACCTCGGCCGTCCGCGCCTCCAGCCCGTCGGCGGCGCGCAGCAGGATGCCGCGTTTCACCGACGGCGGGGTCGCGGCCCAGCCGTCGAAAGCCGCCTGAGCCGCGTCGACGGCCCGCGTGACGTCGGCGGGGCCGCCCGCGGCGACGACGGCGTGGACCTCGCCGGTGAAGGGGTTGAGGTCGTCGGTGGTGCGGCCGTCCAGCGCCGGAACGCTGTCGCCGCCGATGAAGAGCTCACGAGTTTCGCTTGCCACGGCACGGATTCAAGCGGGCCCGGGGCTGCTCAGCCAACCCCGGCTTCCGGTGGATGGAAACTGGGCTCCAGCATCCGGGCGATGCCGCGCGACGCCACCTGCAGTGCCGCGACCAGCCGGGCGCGGACGTTGCGCAGGTCCGGCACCACGATCCCGAGCGCCGCCACGACGTGCCCCTCGACCTCGACCGGCACCGCCACGCTGCACGCCCCGAGCGTCATCTCCTCGAACGTCTGCGCGTACCCGTCGCGGCGGATCCGGTGCAGCTGCGCGCGCATGCGTCCCGGCTCGGTGACCGTGAACGCCGTGATGCGCGTCAGGCCGTGCGCGAGCACCTCCTCCTGCACCTCCGCCGGGGCGTGCGCGAGCAACACCTTCCCGACGCCGGTGGAGTGCAACGGCAACCGGCTGCCGGTGCTGCTCACGATCGGTACCGACGCGTGCCCCGACACGCGGTCGAGGTACAGCACCTCCGTCCCTTCGCGCACGGCCAGGTGCACCACCGCGCGAGTGGCGGCGTGGATGTCGTGCAGGAACGGCTCCGCGACCCGGCTCAGGTCCACCTCGCCCGCGGCGAGCAGGCCGAGCCGCCAGATCCGCCTCCCGATCACGTACTCGCCGGAGTCGAGCCGCCGCACCGCGCCCCACTCGGTGAGCTCGGCCAGCAGCCGGTGCGTGGTGCTGATCGGCAGGCCGCACCGCCGGGCGATGCCGCTCAGCGTCTGGCGGCGGTGCCTGCTGTCGAACGTGCCGAGCAGCGACAGCAGCTTCGAGGACACCGTGGCGGACATCCGGTTGATTCTGCCCGGTCTCTCCGGGACGGGCCCAGATCGTGTCCGGGAATCCCGTCCGCCGTCAGGCGCGGGCCGGCGTCCTGAGCGCCTGGCCGGAAGCCCCGTTGCCGGCCGGCTCGGTCCTGGTTCCCGGACGTGCCCGCGAACGCTCCCCGCGCGCTGCTGCTTTCGGCACGCGGGGCCTCGCGTTCGCTCCACTCAAACGAAAGGTCCCCGCGTGCGCTTTAAAAGTTGAGTCTGGCTCGCTCAACTATGCGGGTTGGGGGCCTTCGTCATCGGGTCGGACAGGACTCCTGGGCAGCCCGCCGGCCCGCGGAGGAGGCCGTCGAACTGGGTCGCGAGATTCGGCTACGGACCGGGCGTGATCACCGCGTCGACCCTGCTCGCCCGCGCCACCGCGTCCGTCGAGCTCGTCGGCGAGGTGCTCGGCACGATCCACGAGACCGACAACCTCATGGACCTCCCTCCGCGCGCTGCTCGTGTGCGCCCAGCTGACCGGGTCCGTCCACACGGCACGCGAGGCGCCGGCCGCCGCCGAGGAGCGCGGTCAGGGGAAAGTCGCTGCCGACGCGCGGGAGTTGCGGGTAACACTGGGCGCGTGACGTATCTGGGTGAGGGCTGGGACAGCACGGCGGTCCTCGTCGACGGGTGGGTGCAGCGCCGGCCGCGTCGTGCGGAGATCGGCCCGCAGCTGCTGCGCGAGACCGTGGTGATGCCCTGGCTCGCGCCGTTGCTGCCGCTGCCCGTGCCGGTGCCGGAGGTCGTGTCCGAGGACCCCGTCGTCGTGCGGCACGAGCTGGTGCCGGGCACGGAAGTGGTGGCGCTCAACGCCTTCCAGGGCCGGCAGCTGGGGGAGTTCCTGCGCGCGCTGCACGCCGCGCCCGTCGGTGAGGCGGCCGTGCGGGGTGTCGGCCCGATGACGTTGCCCGTCGACCGGTTCCGGGCCGAGGTCCGGGTGCCCGGCGGCGAGGAGTTGCTGGCGAAGCTCGACGGCCTGCCCGCCGACACGCTCGTGCACGGCGACCTCGGCCCCGAACACGTGCTGGGCCGCGACGGCGTGCTGACCGGCGTGATCGACTTCGGCGACCTGCACGTCGGCGACGCGGCCATCGACCTCGCGTGGGCGCTGCACTCGACCCCGCCGGAGTTCGCCGGCGCGCTCGCTGAGGCTTACGGCGTCACCCCCGCGCTGCGGGAGCGGGCGTTGATCTGGCACCGGCTGGGGCCGTGGCACGAAGTCCTGCACGGCAACGACATCGGCGACCCGGAAGTCACCGAAATTGGTCTGGCTGGAGTACTCGACCGGTTGAAACACGGGTAACCGGAGGCGGACAAGACATTTCCTCGAGGAGGACGAGATGCCCTGGGTTCGCCAGCACCGCCGCAGCCGCCCCTACAGCTGGTTCGGTTCCACCACGGTCCGCAGCCACTACCGCAGGCCCGCCGGTTCGAAGTGGATCCTCGTCGCGATCGCGATCGCCGTGATCGTGCTGCTCATCGCGTTGTTCTGAGGGTAGTGTCGGGGCCATGGGACAGTTGGGTGAGTTGTTCCCGGGCCCCAAGGTCCGGCGCGAGGCGACGGACGCGGGCACCGGCGAGGACTACGAGGAGGCCGGTCCGCTCGACCTCACGAGCGGCGCCGTGACGCTGCGGCCGCGGCCGAAGCCCGCACCGAAACCGGAGCAGACCGACAGCACCGGGTGATCATCGGTACTACGCTGTGCCGGTGCTCGCCGGCCTGCTGTTCCTCATCCCCGCCACGTTCTTCGTCGTCGGGGTGGTCCGTGACCGACGGAGGCTGAGCAACGCCGTCTGGCTCGGCGTCTCGCTGGTGATGCTGATGCTGTCGCTCGCCGAGGCGGGACGCGACAACCCGGTGGTGAGCCTTCCGCTGCTGCTCGCGTTCATGCTCGCCTTGCTCGGGTTGCTCCTGCTGCCGCTCGCGTTGCTGGCCAACGGCGTCGTGATGCTGCGCCGCGAGGGCCGGTCGCTGGGCAACCTGCTGTCGTTGCTCGCGGGCCTCGCCCTGCTCGGCGAGATGGTCTACTTCGCCTGGGGGATCCTCCAGCCCAACGACTGGATCCGCGGCTCCGCGATCGGGTTGTTCCTGGTGTCGGCCTACATCGCGTTCCTGTTCGTGAGCCTGCTGCTGTACTCGGTGGTCTACGGCCGCACCGGCCGCCGCCACGGGTTCGACGGCATCGTGGTGCTCGGCGCCGGCCTGATCGGCGACCGCGTGCCCAAGCTGCTCGCGAACCGGCTCGACCGCGCGATCCGCCTGTACTGGCGCGAACGCGAGGCGGGCCGCGAGCCGGTCATCGTCGTGACGGGCGGGCAGGGCGCGGACGAGCAGGTGTCCGAGGCGTTCGCGATGCGGCAGTACCTGCTCGAACGCGACGTGCCCGACGCCGACGTGGTGATGGAGGACCAGGCGACCACGACCGAGGAGAACCTCCGCTACAGCAAGGCGTTGCTCGCCGAGCGGGGTCTCCACGGCCGGGTCGTCGCGGTCACGAACAACTACCACGTGTTCCGCACCGCCGTGCTCTCCCGCAACCAGGGCCTGCGGCTGCAGGTCATCGGCGCTCCCACGGCCTGGTACTTCGTGCCGAGCGCGTTCCTGCGGGAGTTCGTGGCGCTGCTGGTGCGCAATCCCGTCGTGCACGGCCTGGCGTGCGCCGTGCTGATGGCGGGCGGGCTCGCGCTGACCCAGATCAGCTAGCTACTTCAGGAGTTCCTTCATTTCCGAGATCTCCTTCTCCTGACCGTCGATGACGGCCTGGGCGAGCTTCTTGGCGTTCTCGTCCTTGCCGTCGGCGAGTTCCTTCCTCGCCATCTCGACCGCGCCTTCGTGGTGCTCGATCATCATCTCGAGCCACATCCGGTCGAACTCGGCGCCGCTGGCCTTCTCCAGCTTCGCCATGTCGTCACCGGACATCATCCCGGTCATGTCGTGACCTTCGTGGCTCTTGCCGCTCTCGGCGCCCCACTCCTTCAACCACCCGTTCAGCTGGGTGATCTCGGGACCCTGCGCCTTCTCGATGCGCTGGGCCAGGTCGCGGACCTTCTCGTCACCGCTGCGGGACGGCACGAGCTTCGCCATCTCCAACGCCTGCTCGTGGTGCGGGACCATGCCCTGTGCGAACGTGACGTCCGCGTCGTTGTTCCCGGCCGGGGCGGCTTCGTTCGCGGGACCACCGCAGGCAGCTAGCACGAGCATGCCGACGACAGCCCCGATGAGGGACTTCTTCACTGGGTTGTTCTTCTCTCTGCTCTTGTGGACAGTGCTGAGTGGACTGAGGCGAACTCAGTTCCGCAGCACGCAGAGAGTCGTGAGGAGCTGTCTTCCGCCCGGCGGTGGACGTTGAGGCGTGCTCAGCGGCGCCTCGGTGCACGGCGCGGCGAGCCGGGGGAGCGCCGTCCTGATGAGGAACCAGCCGAGCAGCACGACCGCGGCCGCCACGAGGACCGCGAGGCACAGGTGCAGCAGGTCGTGCTCGTGGGGCTGTTCCTGCTGGTCCGGTTCCTGCTGGTGGGACATCGTGTGGTCGGCGTGCGGAGTTTCCGCTGCTGCGACATGGTGCATACCGACGACGGCGAGGACGAGCGCGCCCAGCAACACCCACTGGGTGAGCCGGCGCGTCGTCATGTGACACACCCTACGGGGGTATGTCTTGATACGGATACCCCCTAGGGGTATGGTTCGGCTCGACTTCGGGAAGAGGAGGCGCGACATGGACCACCACGCTCCGGCGAGCCTGACCAGGCAGGCGATCTCGGCGACGCTGCACTGCCTCACCGGCTGTGCGATCGGCGAGGTGCTCGGCATGGTCATCGGCACGGCGCTGGGCTGGGGCAACCTCGCCACGATCGTGCTGGCGGTGGTGCTCGCGTTCGTCTTCGGCTACTCGCTGACGATCCGCCCGGTGCTGCGCTCCGGCCTCGCGTTCAGGGCTGCCCTCGGTGTCGCGCTCGCGGCGGACACCGTGTCGATCGCGGTCATGGAGGTCGTCGACAACGGCGTGATGCTGCTGGTGCCCGGCGCGATGGACGCCGGTCTCGGCAACTGGGTGTTCTGGGCGGCGCTGGCGTTCTCGCTGGCCGTGGCGTTCGTCGTGACGGTGCCGGTGAACCGGTGGATGATCGCGCGCGGCAAGGGCCACGCGGTCGTTCACCAGCACCACCACTGACGTGGGCCTAGGCGCGACTGAAGGTCATGACCCAGTTCTCGTCCCAGGTCGCGCCCCCGTTGTAGGAGAACCGCTGCCGCCAGACGGGCTCGGCGCCGGTCGTCCAGTCGAACCGGACCTTCACCTCGTGCCCGCCGACGACGTCGTCGCCGAAGAAGACGCCGTGCCCGTCGGTGAACCGGCCTTCCAGTGGCGGGTCGAGGTGTCCCGGCGCACGGGTGGAGGCCCACCAGATGCGCCACACGTCGTCCGCCGGGTCGTACTGGCGCAGGGTCATGCCCTCCCAGTCGTCGGCGAAGAAGCTGTCGATGATCGCCGCGCCGCCGAGCAGGGGTCTGGCCTCGGCCGTCGCCTCGAACTCGACCCAGTCCGAGCCGCGCCCGGCGATGTCGGCGACCTTGCGGTTGGCCACGCGCCACCGCCCGTGCAGGAAGTCGAAGTCGCTCGCACTCATGACCCCGACGCTAGGGGCCATCACTGACAAGAAGTGTCAGTGATAGCGAATATCGCTGGTAGGCGCCCGCGGAACCGGTTGCGGACCGGATGAAGTTCGCATAACGGGTCAACGTTGTCTGGTGATCAACTGTTGACCTAAAGGTCTGGACCATTTTACCGTTCCCGGCAGTGGCCGCCGCCCTAGCCAGGAGGTCCTTCCCTTGCGACTGCTCGCCAGAGTGGTCCCGGTGCTAGCCCTGCTAGCCGGGACCGTGATAGCCGTGACCAACGCTCCGACCGCAGCCGCGGCCCATGAGGACTGCCGGCCGGACGGGCTCTACAAGACCGCGGGTGTCGACGTGCCGTACTGCACGGCCTACGACACCGCCGGACGCGAGAAGATGGGCGACAAGTCCAGACGCGTCATCGGGTACTTCACCAGTTGGCGGACCGGCAAGAACGGTCAGCCGGGATACCTCGCCAAGGACATCCCCTGGAACAAGGTCACGCACCTGAACTACGCGTTCGCGCACATCGACGCCCAGAACAAGATCTCCGTGGGCGCCAACGACGCGAACAACCCGTCCATCGGCATGGAGTGGCCGGGTGTGGCCGGGTCCGAGATGGACCCGTCGCTGCCCTACAAGGGGCACTTCAACCAGCTCACCAAGTTCAAGAAGGCCAACCCGAACGTCAAGACGCTGATCTCGGTCGGCGGCTGGGCGGAGACCGGTGGCTTCTTCAACGCCGACGGCACGCGCAACGCGTCGGGCGGCTTCTACAAGCTCGGCCAGAACCAGGCCGCGATCGACACGTTCGCCGACTCCGTCGTCACGTTCCTGCGCACCTACGGCTTCAACGGCGCTGACATCGACTACGAGTACGCGACGTCGAACAACCACGCCGGCAACCCGGACGACTTCTGGATCTCCAACGCCAACCGCGGCACGCTGTGGGCCGGCTACGAGAAGATCATGAAGACGCTGCGCGAGAAGCTCGACCGCGCCGGTGCCGCCGACGGCAAGCACTACCTGCTCACGGCCGCCGTGCCCGCCTCGGGCTGGCTGCTGCGCGGCCAGGAGGCCTACCAGGTCACCCGCTACCTCGACTACCTCAACGTCATGAGCTACGACCTGCACGGGTCGTGGAACCAGTTCGTGGGCCCGAACGCGGCGCTCTACGACGACGGCAAGGACGCTGAGCTCGCGGCCGGTGGCGTGTACGGCGCCGGGCAGTACGAGGGCATGGGCTACCTGAACACCGACTGGGCGTACCACTACTTCCGCGGCGCGATGCAGGCCGGACGCATCAACATCGGCGTGCCGTTCTACTCGCGCGGCTGGCAGGGCGTCACCGGCGGCACGAACGGCCTGTGGGGCAAGGCCCCGCTGCCGAACCAGTCGCAGTGCCCGCCCGGCACGGGTTCGTCGGTCGGCTCGACCACGCCGTGCGGCAACGGCGCGGTCGGCATCGACAACGTCTGGCACGACGTCACGGCCGGCAGCGCCGAGGTGCCGTCGGGTGCGAACCCGCTGTGGCACGCCAAGAACCTGGAAGCCAAGATCACCCCGTCGTACCTCTCGCAGTACGGCCTGGACCCGGTCAACGACCCGACCGACCGCCTCACCGGCACGTACACGCCGTACTACGACTCGACGCTGAAGTCGCCGTGGCTGTGGAACAACGACAAGAAGGTGTTCCTCTCCACCGAGACCGAGCAGTCGATCGCGGAGAAGGCCAAGTACGTCAAGGACAAGGGCCTCGGCGGCATCATGATCTGGGAGCTCGCGGGCGACTACGGGTTCAACTCCGCCAAGAACGAGTGGTTCATGGGTGACACGCTGCTGTCGACCATCAACACCGGTCTGAACGGCGCCGCGCCCTACGGCAACCTGAAGGCGTCGACGCAGCAGACGCAGGTGCTGGCCGTGGACGTCGACGTGTACGGCTTCGCGCTGGGCGACAACAACTACCCGATCACCCCGAAGATCAAGTTCACGAACCGGTCGAACGTCACCGTCCCCGGTGGCACGAAGATCGCGTTCGACTACGGCACCAGCGCTCCCGGCAGCATGGCCGACCAGTCCGGCTTCGGCCTGAAGGTCGTGTCGAAGGGGCACAGCGGACCGAACGTCGGCGGCCTGAAGGGCGACTTCCAGAAGGTGGAGCTCACGCTCCCGTCGTGGCAGTCCCTCGCGCCGGGTGCCTCGATCGAGGTGACCGTCAGCTACCAGCTGCCGATCGCCTCGCCGTCGAACTTCGTCTTCACCTTCGGCGGTCAGTCGTACGCGATCAGCGCCGACTTCCCGCGCATCGGTGGCGGCACGACGCCGACCTCGACGTCCACCACCACCTCCACGACGACCTCGACCACGACGACCACGCCGACCACCACCACGACCACCACTACGACGACGACCACGCCTCAGACGTGTGCGTTGCCGGCGTGGGACCGCGGCAAGGTCTACGTGGGCGGTAACGAGGTGTCGCACAAGGGTCGCAAGTGGCGGGCCCAGTGGTGGACGACGGGCGAGGAGCCCGGCACCACCGGCGAGTGGGGCGTCTGGCGTGACCAGGGTGCCTGCTAGTTCGTAGCTCCGACCGGGCGCGGGTCTTAGGCTGTCCACGTGACCGCCCCAGACCCGCGCCTGCAGGAACTGCTCCTGCTCCGCAAGGTCCGCGACCGGATCGACCGCGAGTACCGCCAGCCGTTGGACGTGGCGGCGCTCGCTCGCGGCGTGCACCTGTCGGCGGGCCACCTCTCCCGCGCCTTCCGCGCGGCGTTCGGCGAGTCGCCGTACAGCTACCTGATGACCCGCCGGATCGAACGGGCCATGACGTTGCTGCGCCGGGGCGACATGTCGGTCACCGACGTCTGCTTCGAGGTCGGCTGCACCTCGCTCGGCACGTTCAGCACCCGCTTCTCGGAACTGGTCGGCATGTCGCCGAGCCAGTACCGGAAGACGGCCGCCGAGGACGGTCAGGGCATCCCGAACTGCCTGGCCAAGGCCGTGATGCGGCCGATCAGGAATCGAGAAGCGGCGGCCGGTCCGTCCGATTAGGTTGGCCGCATGTCAGTCATCATCGCCGCGGCCTTCCTCCCCGCAGACGACCCCGAGAAGTCCCTGGGCTTCTTCCGCGACGCGCTCGGCTTCGAGGTCCGCCAGGACGTCGGCCAGGGCACCATGCGCTGGATCACCGTCGGTCCGCCCGGCCAGCCGGAGACGGGCATCGTCCTGCACCCGCCCGCCGCCGACCCCGGCGTGAGCGACGAGGAACGCCGCACGATCGCCGTTCTCATGGCGAAGGGCGTCTACACGGCGTTGTCGCTGGCGTCGAAGGACCTGCAGGGCACGTTCGACCAGGCCCGCGCGTGGGTCGAGTCGACGGGGTTCGGCGAGGTCCTGCAGGAGCCGGAGGACCAGCCCTGGGGTGTGCGCGACTGCTCGTTCCGCGACCCGGCGGGCAACCTGGTCCGCATCAACCAGCTCTGACCTGGCGGCACGGGCCTCGGCGTGAGGCCCGTGCACCGGCGGTCACCGTGCTGGGGTGCCCTTGAGCGGCACCAGGTGCGACTCGGTCGCGGACGGCCGTCCCCCGTCGCTCGCGAACACCTTCGACCACAGATGGAAACCGCTGCCCGGGTACCTTGATCCGGTGCAGGAAGAACCCGTGTGGGACGAATGGCGCAGGCCCGGCCCGACGCCCGGGCAGCGGCAGCGCGACATCGGCATCGCCGTCATCGTGCTGCTGTGCGCCATCGAGGTCACCGTGCTGGTCAACAGCATGGGCGCGTTCACCTACCGCAACCCGCCGAGCCTGCTCGTCCAGCTCCTCTGGGTGATCGCGCTGGCCCTGCCGCTGGTCGTGCGCCGCCGGTACCCGATGACCGTGATGCTCGCCGTGTCGGTGTTGTTCATCGCCGCGCAGTCCAACCGCGTCGGCGACAACCTGGTGCCGTCCGCGATCCTCTTCTGCGCGATCTTCACCGTCGGCGCCTGGGGGCAGGACCGCCTGCGGGCGCGGTGGTCGCGCATCGGCGTGATCGTCGCGATGTTCCTGTGGCTCGGCTTCAACCTCGTGCGCGCGCTGCTCGGCCCCAAGGGCGACTTCGAGGACGCCGCCGGTCCGATGGACCCGGTGCTGGCGTCCGTCGTTTATGGACTCGAGTTCAACGTCTTCTTCTTCCTGTTCGCCTATGTGGTGGGTGAGATGGCGTGGTCCGGGGCCCGCCGTCGCGCACAACTGGAGTTCCAGGCCGAGGAGCTGCGCCTCTCGCAGGAGCAGAACACCCGTGGCGCCATCGCCGCCGAACGCATGCGCATCGCCCGCGACCTGCACGACGTCGTCGCGCACCACGTCTCCGTCATGGGCATCCAGGCAGGCGCCGCCCGCCGAGTGCTGGACTCCGACCCGGCCCTGGCCCGCGACGCCCTGCAGACCGTCGAACAGACGGCCCGCACCGCCATCAGCGAACTGCGGGGCCTGCTCGGCGTCCTGCGCGCCGACGCCGACACCGACCTCAAGTCCGCCCCCGGCCTCGACGACCTGCCCGAACTGCTCGACAACGCCCGCGCCGCAGGACTGGAGGTCTCGCACAACGTGTACGGCGACGCGCGCGAGGTGCCGTCCGGCGTCGCGTTGTCGGCCTATCGTGTCGTGCAGGAAGCACTCACGAACGTGGTGAAACATGCTGACGCACGCCACGTGGACGTGCGGATGCGTTTCCTGGAAAGCGCACTGGAGCTGGAAATCACCGACGACGGCCGTGGCCGCGCCACGTCCACAAGTCCCGGTTTCGGACTCGTCGGCATGCGCGAACGTCTCGCCGTGCACGGCGGTTCGCTGGAAGCAGGCCCACGGCGTGAAACGGGCTATCTGGTCCGTGCGTCACTGCCGACCGCGTTGGAGGAGAAGGCGTGAGCCTGCGAGTAGTGCTGGCCGACGACCAGGACCTGGTCCGCGCCGGATTCCGCGTCATCCTCGGCACCGAACCCGGCATCGAGGTGGTCGGCGAGGCGGGTGACGGCGGTGAAGCCGTCGACCTGGTCGCCGAACTGCGGCCCGATGTCGTGCTGATGGACGTCCAGATGCCCCGCATGGACGGCCTGGAAGCCACCCGCCGGATCCTGTCCGCTGGGCACGGCACCCGAGTCGTCATCCTGACCACGTTCGACCGCGAGGACTACCTGTTCGAGGCGTTGCAGGCGGGGGCCAGCGGGTTCCTGCTCAAGAACGCCTCACCGGAAGACCTCGTGGAGTCCGTACGGGTCGTGGCGCGCGGCGACGCGTTGCTCTCGCCCGAGGTCACACGCCGTGTGATCGCCCGCTTCAGCACGGCCGCACGCGAACGCACGCGCCCACCGGAGCTGACCGACCGTGAGTTCGAGGTGCTGGTGGAACTAGCCAAGGGGGCGTCTAACGCGGAGATCGCGGCGACCCTGTTCCTGGGGGAGACGACGGTGAAGACGCACGTGTCGCGGGTGCTGACGAAGCTCAACCTGCGCGACCGCACGCACGCCGTGGTGTTCGCCTACGAGAGAGGGATCGTCACGCCGGGTGGCTAGGGCGTACGCAATCTGACGTACGCGAGATCAGAACGTGGGCGGACGATGCACGCCCTCGTGGTGACGAGAGTGAGACGCGACACCACGGGAAAAGGAGAGTGCATCGCGATGGCAACCACCACCCGCAAGCTCAGCGGTCGCGCGCGCAAGGCCGTGCTGCTCGTGCACGTCCTGTCCGCGGCGGCGTGGCTCGGCATCGATCTCGCGCTCGGCATCCTGGTCGTGGTCGCACTGTCCACGGCGGACAAGGCCACGGCGGGCGTGGCGATCGGGGCGGTCGACCTGTTCGCGATCTGGCCGATGTTCGGTGCGAGCGTGGTGTGCATGCTGTCCGGTGTGGTGCTCGGCGTGGGCAGCAAGTACGGGCTGGTCCGGTACTGGTGGGTCGCGATCAAGCTGGTGCTGAACGTCGGCATGTCGTCGCTGATCGCCTTCGCGCTCCGGCCGGGTGTCGCGGAGGCCGCGCGCATCGGCGAACGCCTGCTCGCCGGCGATCCGGCGGCGGTGGTCCCGAGCGGCATCCTGCACCCGGTGGTGGTCGCCCCGACCCTGCTGCTCTTCGCCTACTTCCTGTCGGTGTTCAAGCCGTGGGGGCGCGTCCGGAAGTCAGCGGAACCAGTCCAGCGCCAGCGCCGCGACCTCGTCGGGACTGTCCAGCTGGAGGAAGTGGCCGCCCGCCACGATCTCGACCCGCGAACCCGGGGCGAGCGCCGTGGCGGCGTCGGCGTAGTTGCCGGGGGTGACGCAGCCGTCGTCCGCGCCGCCCAGCACCAGCAGCGGCACCGGAGCCGGTTGCTCCGACACCGCGGCGAGGTCGGCCAGCGAGGGATCGTGCAGTGAGCGGTCGAAGTTGGCGCGGTAGAGCTTCAGCGAGTTGGCCCTGATCGCCGGGTCCGCGTACAGCGAACGGACGTACGGGGGCACGGTGAGGCCGGGCGACCAGGTGCGCCACAGGTAGTCGATCAACGTGTCGTTCAGCAGCGCCTCGCCGACGCCGGGCACCTGGAACAGGAACAGGTAGAAGAACCGTTGCTGCTGCGCGGGGTCGTCGAAGATCCGGTGCAACGCGGCGGGCGGCGGCACCGACATCGTGACCACCCGCCGGACCAGGTCGGGCCGCAGCGCCGCGAGCCGCCCGGCCACCCCGGCCCCGATGTCGTGCCCGATCACGTCGACCGGGCCGCCGAGCGCCTCGTTCAGCGCGGCGGCGTCCGCGGCCAGGGTGAGTCCGTCCCCGAACGGCAACGACGAGACGGTCGACGGGTGGTGCCCGCGCAGGAACGGCGCCACGACCCGGCGCCCGGCGGCCACCAGGCGCCGCGCGAGCGGCTCGAACGACGCCGGGTGGTCCGGAAACCCGTGCCAGCACACGACGACCGGGCCGTCACCCGCGACCAGCGCCGGTACGTCGAGCCGCGCCGTCGGGATCACGATCTCGGAGAACACCGGAAGTCCACCCTCATCACGAACCGCCGCTTCGTCGGGTGCGTGACCTGCACGAACCCGGCCTCCTCGAACACCTGCCGGGCGCCGACGTGCAGTTCGCCCCACGTCACCGAGCGAGCGGGATCGGCCACCATCGGATACGCCTCGACAGCGCGCGCACCGTGCGAACGCGCATGCGCGACGGTGGCCGCCGCCAGTTCGTAGGTGAGGCCCTGCCGGCGGAAACCCTTGCGCACCACGAAGCACGTCACGGCCCACACGTCCGGGTCGTCCCTGTCCTCCTCCGGCCGGCCCTTCCACGGAACGGGCATGCCGAGCAGCTTCGGGTACGACGTCCGCGGCTCGACCGCCACCCACCCGGCGGGCTGATCGTCCACATAGGCCACCAGGCCGCTGCCCAGCGCGGCCTGCGAGCAGTGCGCCCCGTAACGCTCGTCCGCCGTCGAGTCGCGCCAGATCCAGCCCTCGACCTTGTACCGCTGGCAGCGGCACTTGCGCGGCTCGGACCCGTCGAAGATCGCCTCGACGTCCTCCCACGGCACCTCGTCCGACGGCACGATCCGGATCATGAGTCCTCCCCGAACAACGGCAGCAGTTCGGCCACGTCCAGGAACGTCGTGATGCCCGCGACCAGCCCGTCCCGCACGTCGAGGAACACCAGCCCGAACGGCCGGTCGAGACCGGGCCTCCACTGCCAGTAGGCGGGCGAACCGTTGGCCCGCACCGGTTCCAGCCACGCACCGGCGCACGAGGCCTCGGGGTCGCTCAGCGCGAGGGCGATCGGCTCACGCCCGCGCAGCCACCAGCTGAACGGCGGCATCGACATCGTCGCGTCCTCGTGCAGCAACGACACCAGCGTCGCCACGTCGTGCCGCGCGAACGCCTCGCAGTACCGGCTGAGCAGCGACCGCTGCGCCGGGTCGACCGGATCGAACGCGTCGCCCGCGTCCACGACCCGCAGCGTCGCCCGCGCCCGTTGCAACGCGCTGTTCGCCGCCGCCACCGAGATCTCCAGCAACTCGGCCACCTCGGCCGCCTGCCACGCCAGCACGTCCCGCAGGATCAGCACCACGCGCTGCCGCGGCGGCAGGTGCTGCAACGCCGCCACGAATGCGAGCCGCACGGTCTCCCGCCGGATCACCTGGTCCTCCGGCAGCACCAGCGCGTCGGGCACGGGCTGCACGAACACGTTCTCCAGCAGCGGAGCGCCGAGTGCACCCCCGGACGGTCCCAGGTCGACCGCCAGGGCCCGCCGCTGAGCACTGCGCTGCATGTCGACGCAGATGTTCGTGGCGATCCGGTACAGCCACGTGCGCAGCGACGCGCGCGTGGAGTCGTAGGTGTCGTACGCCTTCCACGCGCGCACGAACGTCTCCTGCACGGCGTCCTCGGCCTCGGAACCGGAGCCGAGCACGCGGTAGCAGTAGCCGGTCAGTTCGACCCGGAACGGCTCCAGCGTCTCGATCACCCGCTCGACCCTACGCGGCGACGCCGCCCAGGGCCGTGGCGATCTCGAAGGGGCGCGCCGCGGCCTCGTCACGCGCGAGGCTCAACCGGCGGACCACGGGCGCAGCCGCGGCCACCAGCCGGGGACGGCGGCCCGATAACGTTCGTACTGGGTGCCGAAGTCCCGCAGCAGCACGGGTTCCTCGTGCCAGCGGACCATCGAGGCGAACGCGAGGGCCACCACCGCCGCGTAGGGCAGCAGAACCCACTGGCCGAACAGCAGGGCCTGCCCCAGGATCAGCGACAGCACCGCCAGGTACATGGGGTTGCGCACGTACCGGTAGAGGCCGCCGACCACCAGCCGGTCCGGCGGGGCGACCGGCGCGGGCGTGCCGAAGCCCTCGGACACGAACCGGGCGAACGCCGAGACCAGCACGCCGAGCGCCGCCACCAGCAGCACCGCGCCGGCCACGCGCAACGGGGGCCAGAACGGCTCGAACCGCCAGCGCGTGAGCAGCCAGGGGACGAGCCCGGCCACACCGCCCGGGGCGATCACGAAGAACGCCACCGAGCCCAATGCCGCCTTCTTGGTCTGCATGCCGCATGGCTTACCCCGCGGACACCACCGCCGGTAGGCCTGGCGGTGGTTCCGGCGCGACTCTCACCTGGACGGCCGAACGGACGGGCTACGCTGCGCGCTGCCGCAGCACGGTGAGCGCCTGGTCGGCGTGGACGTCGAACTTCAGTTCGCCCGTGACCACGTCGAGGATCCGGCGGTCGGTGTCGATGACGAACGTGCGCCGCTTCGCGTGCAACGGGCTGAAGCGGCGCCAGACGTCGAACTGCTTCGCCACGGCACCGTCCACGTCGGACAGCAGCGGGTAGTCGAAGCCGTTGGCGGTGGCGAACGCCCGCTGCTTGCCGACCGAGTCCGGGCTGATGCCGATCCGGTGCGCGCCGACCTCGGCGAACTCCTCCGCGAGGTCGCGGAAGTGGCAGCTCTCCTGGGTGCAGCCGCCGGAGGAGGCCATCGGGTAGAAGAACAGCACCACCGGGCCGGTCGCCAGGAACTCGGACAGCGTGCGGGGGTCGCCGTGGTGGTCGGGCAGCGTGAAGTCCGGGGCGGTGTCTCCTCGTTTCATGAAGGCGGTTCGGAGCTCGCGACCGCGCGGATTGGTGGCGGACCGATGAGTTCCCGTCGTCCGATCCGTACGTACGGGCATGACCGAAGAAATCCGTGCCGCGATCGCCGCGGAACGTCGTGACCAGGCAGAACTGTTCGCAGGGCTCACCGAGGAGCAGTGGCGGGCACCGAGCCTGTGCGCGGGCTGGACGGTGAAGCACGTCGTCGCGCACACGACGCTGCCGTTCCACTCGTCGGGCAGGCGGGTGCTGTGGGAGGTGGTCAAGTCGGCCGGTCGCTTCAACCACGCCTCCGACCGCATGGCCCGCGCCGACGCCCTGCGCCCGGCGAGCGAACTGCTGGACCTGCTGAGGAACAACGCCGACCACCCGTGGACGCCACCCGGAGGTGGTCCGGCGGGCGCGCTCAGCCACGACGTCATCCACGGCCTCGACATCACGGTCGCACTGGGCCTCGGCCGGGTGGTGCCGCACGACCGGCTCCGGATCGTGCTCGACGCCATGAAGCCCGCCAACGTCGAGTACTTCGGCGCCGACCTCGACGGCAAGCGGCTGGAGGCGACCGACCTGGACTGGGCGTTCGGTGACGGCCCGGACATCGTCAAGGCGCCCGCGCAGGAGCTGTTGCTGCTGATCTGCGGGCGGAAACTCAACTGACCGAGGCACGCACCTGCGAGGTCGCCTCGATGGTGGCCGCCAGGAAGCGGGCGACGACGGCCCGTTCCTCGGCGGTCATCGAGCCCCAGGCGGCGGCGTACCCGCGGGCCAGGGGAGCGAAGAAGGTCGCGGCCAGTTCCGTCGCCGCGGTGAGCACGCGCAGCTCGACGCGGCGACGGTCGTCCGGCGCGCGCTCGCGGACCACGTGACCCGCCCGTTCGAGGCGGTCGAGCACGGACGTGGTGGCCGAGGCGCTCATGTTCAGCGCCTTGGCCAGCGTGCCGGGAGTCATGGGTGCGGTCATGATGAGGTTCAGCGCTGTCATGTCGGTGGGATGCAACTCGTGGGCCGCGCTGAAGATCTCCAGGAACCGGTTCGACTCCATCACCAGTTCGCGCAGCATCATGCTCAGGTCGTAGTCGGTTGCATCGTTCACGATCACAGCTTACTGTTTCGACCATCGAAACGTTCGACGATCGAAGGATTAACTGATGCGAGTCCTCGCCGGGCTACTGCTCGTCGTCTGGCTGGCCCTCGGCGGCTTCACCGGGCCGTACGCGGGCAAGCTGTCGGAGGTGGCGGAGAACGACAGCAGCGCGTTCCTGCCGAACTCCGCCGAGTCCACCCAGGTCGCCGAGCTGCAGAAGAAGTTCCAGCGGGAGAACGCCATCCCGGCGATCGTCGTGGCCGAACGGGCAGGGGGACTGACCGACGACGACCGGAAGTACCTCGCCGAGCAGACGAAGGGGTTCCAGGCCTCGCCGGTCATCCCCTCGCCGCAGGGCAACGACGCCGCGCAGGTCGTGCTGCTGCTGGACCCGGCCAAGGACGTCAAGGACTCGGTGTTCCAGCTGCGCGACGGGACGCGCGGGGCGCCGCAGGGGCTGACGGTGCTGGTCACGGGCCCGGCGGCGCAGGTCGCGGACCTCGTGGAGGCGTTCGGCGGGATCGACGGGCTGCTGCTGGTCGTCGCGGGCGCCGTTGTGGCGTTGATCCTGCTGGTGGTCTACCGCAGTCCGCTGCTGCCGGTCGTGGTGCTGGTGTCGGCGGTGTTCGCGCTCGGACTCGCCAGTTTCGTCGTCTACTTCCTGGCGGACAACGACATCCTCGCGTTGAACGGGCAGAGCCAGGGCATCCTGTCGATCCTCGTGTTCGGCGCCGCCACGGACTACGCGTTGCTGCTCGTGTCGAGGTTCCGCGAGGAACTGCGGGACACCCAGGACAAGTTCGCGTCCATCCGCACGGCCTGGCGCGGCACGATCGAACCCATCGCGGCCTCGGCCGGCACGGTCATCCTCGGTGTGCTGTGCCTGTTGTTCAGCGACCTCGACTCCAACAAGGGTCTCGGGCCCGTCGCGGCCATCGGCATCGGCGCGGCGCTGCTGACCACCATGACCTTTCTGCCGGCGGTGCTCGCGCTGCTCGGACGTGCTGCGTTCTGGCCGTTCGCGCCGAAGTTCGGCTCCGCGCACCCCGAGACGAGCGGGTTGTGGGGCCGGGTCGCGAAGTTCGTGCACACCAGGCCGCGCGCGATCTGGATCGTCACGACCATCGTGCTGCTCGTGGGGGCCGCCTTCCTGCCGCAGCTCAAGGCGTCCGGCACGGCGCAGTCCGACGTGTTCCTCACCGAGGTCGAGTCCGTGGCGGGGCAGGAACTCCTGTCGCGGCACTTCCCCGGCGGCACCGGATCGCCGACCGTGATCATCGCGAACGAGGGCAACGCCTCCGACGTCGTCACCAAGGCCAAAGTGGACGGTGTCGCCGACGTGCGGCCGTCCGGGACCACCGACGGGCTCGTGCGCATCGAGGCCACGCTGCAGGACGCACCCGACTCCGACGCCGCTGTCGAGACGGTGCACCGGATCCGGGACGCCGTGCACCCGCTCGACGCCAAGGTCGGCGGGCCGACGGCGACGTTGCTCGACACCAGGACGACGTCCGAGCACGACCGGATGCTGATCATCCCGATCGTGCTGGTCGTGATCTTCCTGATCCTCGCGCTGCTGCTGCGGTCGTTGCTGGCGCCGTTGCTGCTGATCGCGACCGTCGTGCTGTCGTTCGCCGCCACGATGGGCGTGTCCGCGCTGGTGTTCAACCACGTGTTCGACTTCCCGGGCGCCGATCCCGTGGTGCCGTTGTTCGGGTTCGTGTTCCTGGTGGCGCTGGGCATCGACTACAACATCTTCCTGATGACCCGCGTCCGCGAGGAGACCCGGGAACTCGGCACGGTCGAGGGGACGTTGCGCGGGCTCAGCCTCACCGGTGGCGTGATCACGTCGGCGGGTGTGGTGCTGGCGGCGACGTTCGCGGCGCTCGCGGTGCTGCCGATCCTGTTCCTCACCCAGATCGCGTTCATCGTGGCGTTCGGCGTGCTGCTCGACACGTTGCTGGTGCGGTCGTTGCTCGTGCCCGCGCTGTCGGTGGACATCGGTGGCCGAATCTGGTGGCCGTCGAAGCTGCGGTGAGTGAGGATTCCGGTCATGACCTACACGGCCCGTCAGCTCAACCGCGCCACGCTCGACCGGCAGATGCTGCTGGAGAGGGAACCAGTGGACGTGCTGACGGCCGTGGACCGGATCGTCGCGATCCAGGCGCAGGAACCCGCCTCGCCGTACCTCGCGCTGTGGAACCGGGTCGAGGACTTCGACCCGGCCGGCCTCGACGAGGCGTTCGCGACCGGGGCGGTCCGCAAGGCGTCGCTGATGCGGATCACCCTGCACGCCGTCACGGCCGCGGACCACGAGGCGTTCCACCACGCGATGCTGCCCGCGCTGCGGGCGTCGCGGCTGTACGACAAGCGGTTCAAGGCCATGAACGTCACGGTCGAGCAGGCCGACGCGGTGCTGGAGCACCTGCTGGAGTTCGCCTCGACGCCACGACAGAAGGCCGAGATCGAGGCGCTCCTGCACTCTCACGTCGGTGACGTCGGCGAGCCCGGCGTCTGGTGGGCGCTGCGGACCTACGGCGGGCTCGTGCACGCGCCGACGGGCGGGCCGTGGGCGTTCGGGCTGCGACCCGCCTACCGGTCCGTGACCACCGAACCCCGCGAACGGATGGCGGCCGTCGCCGAGATGCTGCGGCGCTACCTCACCGGGTTCGGCCCGGCGACCGTGCTCGACATGAACCAGTTCAGCATGCTGCCGCGCACGACGGTCCGGGAAGCCCTGCGGCTGCTGGACCTCGTCCAGGTCGGCGACCACTACGACGTTCCGAACCGGACGGTTCCGGACGAGGACACGCCCGCGCCGCCCCGGCTGATGGCCATGTGGGACAGCACGTTGCTCGCCTACGCGGACCGGAGCCGGATCATCCCGGACGAATACCGCAAGTTGGTCATCCGCAACAACGGCGACACGCTGCCGACACTTCTCGTCGACGGGTACGTGGCCGGGGTGTGGCGCCCGACCGAGGCCGGAGACGTCGAGGTGACGGCGTTCCACGCCCTGGACGAGGAACAGTGGGCCGGAATCGCTCGAGAAGCGGAGGCGTTGCGCAAGCTGCTCGGCGAGCGCGAGCCGCAGGTGTACCGGCGTTATTCCCGGTGGTGGAGCGGCCTTCCGGCCCACGCCGTTCGTACGGTGTGAACCTTCCGGCCCACGCCGTTCGTACTGTGTGAAAACGTCAAGATCCACAAAGGACCCATGCGTGAGTCACTATTCCTCCACCCTGCATGGAGGAAAGTCCAATGTCTCTCAAGAGAAAGCGCGTGCTGCCGGCGTTCGCCGCCGGTCTGCTCGCGGCCGGCGCGATCACCCTGCTCGGCGGTTCGCCCGCCGCGACCGCCGTCGGCTCCGTCGAATGCGCCGACACCCACGCCGACGAGCACTCGGCGGCGCGCGGCAGGCCCGGCAGCTCGGGCCACGACCGCAACGAGATCTCCGACGCCCAGGCCGCGCAGATGAACGCCGACCTGCGCGCGAAGGTCGTGGAGGCCAACCAGCGCGGCGGTGTCGCCGCACTGGCCGCGGGCGGCACGATCAACGTCGTCTGGCACGTCGTCACCACGACGGCGGGCAAGGGCGCGATCTCCGACGCCACCATCGCGAAGCAGCTCAAGGTCCTGAACGACGGGTTCGCGGGCGCCGAGTCGAGCGTCGCGGCGAAGACCGGCTTCACGTTCGTGACCCAGCAGACCAAGCGCTACACCAACAACACCTGGTTCAACGGCGGCGCGGACAACGCCGGCACCGAGCGCCAGATGAAGACCCAGACCCGCGTCGGCACGGCCGCGACGCTCAACGTCTGGTTCACCGACATCGACGGCTTCGGCTTCGCCACCTTCCCGTCCTGGTACAGGGGCGACCCGAAGATGGACGGCGTCGTCGTCGACTACGCCACCGTCCCCGGCGGCTCCGAGGTGAACTTCAACCTCGGCAAGACGGTCACGCACGAGGTCGGCCACTGGATGGGCCTCTGGCACACCTTCCAGGGCGGCTGCACCGCGACCAACGACGAGGTCGCCGACACCCCGGCGCAGACCAGCTCCACCTCGGGCTGCCCGGAGGGCCGCGACTCGTGCTCGCGCACGGGTCTCGACCCGATCCACAACTACATGGACTACTCGTACGACGATTGCTACAACCAGTTCACGCCGGGCCAGAACACCCGGATGCAGAGCGCCTGGACGGCCTACCGCGCCGGCAAGTGATCCGCGACTGAGCGGGCACGGTCCAGTTCCCGCTGACAACGGCCGGGGTGGGCGGCGGCGAGTTCCTGGTGCAGCACCAGGGATTCGCCGATCGCCCCCTCGGCTTCGGCGCGCTCGGACCGCAGCGACCGGATGATCGCGTGGTCGGTCAGCGCGTCGGCGAGCAGCCGGGTGTACGTGTACGGGTCGCGCGCGGCCCACTCCCGGTAGTCCGCGACCGAGCTCAGCGACGCCTCCAACGCCTCGTCGAGCGCGCCGCACCGGGCCGACGCCAGCGCGAAGGTGTTGCGCGCCATGGCTTTGTCCTCGGTCCGCTGGTACAGCTCTACGCCCTTCGCGGCCGCCTCCACGGCGTCCGGCCAGGACCCGAAGCTGAGCAGGAGACTCGCTCTGTTGTGCCACGCCCGCGCGAGTTCCTTGCGACCGAGTTCGCGGTCGTCGTAGCGCGAGGCGATCTCCAGGGCCTCGTCGCTGGCGGCGAGTGCCTCGTCCAGCCGGCGGACGTCGTGCAGGCGGCTGCCGAGGCTGACGAGCGCGAGCGACACGTGCAGTTCCATCTTCATCGCCACCGCCCGGCGTTCGGCCTGCGCGGCGAGCGTGCGGTAGCAGGTGACCGCGTCCTGGGCCGCCGCGACCGCCTCCTCGTCCAACCCCAAGGCGTGCAGGCGGTTGCCGTGGTTGTGCACCGCGCCGGCGTGCAGGGTCTTCAGGTGCCAGTCGTCGCCCTCCGCCCCCCGGCGCAGGACCTCCACCGACTCCACGGCGGTCGCACGCGACTCCTCGAACCTCCCGAGGCGCAGCTGGAGACGGCTCAGCTCCTCCAGCTCCAGGTAGCAGTTCAGCGGTGAGTCGGCCGCGTGCAGCCGCCAGATCGTCACCGACTCGGCGCGCGCGTCCGCCGCCCGCTCGAACTCGCCGAGCACCTCCAGCCGGTCCGCGTGCTCGCTGTGGGCGTGCGCGAGCCGGTAACCGGGCGGGGAGGCGTGCTCGATCGGGCCCTGGTCGCGCAGTTCCTCGATGGCCGCCGCGGCGTTGCGCGCTGCCTCCTCGTGCCGGCCGAGCTTGCCCAGCAGGTCGGTCACCCAGTAGCGGGCCACGTTCGCGCGTTCGGTGCTGTAGTCACCCGGCACCGCCACCTGCCAGGCGACCTCCAGCTCCTCGACCGCGACCGGCAACGCCTCCTCGTAGCGCTGCTGCCGCATCAGGTTGGCGCGCAACGGGGTCAGCACCTCGCGCAGCTTCCCGGCGTCCCCGGACTCGCGGCGGAACTCCAGCACCTCGAGGTGGGTGCGCAACGCGAAGTCGTCCCAGCCCGCCTCTTCGAAGTACTCGGCCTGCTCGGCAAGGGCCTCCGCCAGGGCGTCCGGCGAGGGCCACTCCGCACGGGGAGTGGCGCGCAGGTCCTCCACGACCGGCCACACGTACCCCAGCATCTTCACCGGGTCCGGGTAGCCGGTCCTGGCGGGCCGGTGCCACGTCTCGCCGCGCGTCACGGGATTGATCACCCGCGAGTTGATATCACGCGGGTCGCGCCTCCGGGATCGCCTTCGCCACATCGGTTTCCGATGCGACGGCGGCGAGCCGCGCGCTCATCGTGCCGCCCTCCGGGGTGCCCGCGGGTGACGGGATCTTGCCCAGCAGGTACCCGGCGTGGCTCACCGCGAGCAGCACCAGCAACGCGTCGGAGAACACCGGCATCCCCGCGATGCCGGCGGGGTCGTCCACGGCCTTGAACGCCGAGACCGCCTGCGCGACGTAGAGCAGCACCAGCAGCACGGTGATCACGAAGTTCTGGAACTTGGTGAGGTCGACGGACCTGCCCGCCGACGCGCCCTCCTCGACGGTCAGCATCTCCCAGAACCGGCCGGTCTCCTGGCCGAGCGGGTAGGCGGCCACCGAGTCGGGCCTGCTCGTGCTCTTCGCGACCTTGATCGCGGCGGCCACCACGCCGGACCCGAGCGAGACGCCGAGCAGCCACAGGGCCTGCTGCGGGATCACGAACCCGGCGACGTCGACCTGCCCCGCCGCGAACCTGCCGTACGCCATGCCGCTGATCAGCGAGAGCAGCACGACCGTCCACACCATCACCTGCACGCGCGACAGGCTGTAGCGGCCGCGCGCGTCCCGCAGCACGTTCTGCGTGCCGAGACGGCTGGGGACCACCACCGCGAGCAGCACGATGACGAGAGCGGAGACGATCCAAGCCCAGAACGTGGTCGCCATGACGGCCTCCTCGTTACGCCGTTCGGACGCTGTGGCTCTTACGTCGTCGCGAGTCGACCTGGCGTTATCACGCTAGGTAACGTTTTGGGGGTGTTGTGGTCGAGCACGAGGCTCGCCCGCTTCCGCGGTTCGCACGTGGCGAAGTAGAGGCGCTGCCCCTCGACGTACCGGCGGTTGCGCGGGTCGTCCGGATCGGGAGGGCTCCCGTCGCGCCCGGCCATCCGCCCCACGGACACGGCGAACTCCACGTCCAGGAAGATCGAGTAGTCCCAGTGGTGCACGACCTCGTCGCGGTGCAGGAAGATCCCGTCCACCAGCAGGAGCGCGTCCGGTGCCTCTTCGAACGGCGCCTCCACGTACTCGTCGGACGCCAGGTCGTGGCTCGCCCGCTGGAACGGCCGCCCCTGTGCGAACGGCACCAGCAGTCGCGCCGTGAACCGCTCGTAGTCGAAGCTGTCCAGGAAGAACCCCTCAGGCGACGTCCGCCCGCGTCGCCACCGGATCGCCTGCGGATGGTGGAAGTCGTCCACCGACGCCCGCACCACCTCACGGCCGCGCGCCCGCAGCACGCGGGCCAGCGCGTCGCAGTACGTCGTCTTGCCCGCCCCGTCTACGCCGTCGACCGCGACCAGGCCCCGTTGCGGCAACAGATCAGCTACTTCGTCCACCTCCGCACGATGCCACAGAGTGGACGAGCGGGGCGTGAGAGCGACTCCTCGTCCAAGCCGGTCCCACCGAGGCACGCCGTCGTCAGCCGGGGCCGCCACCGGGGCCCGGCAGACCGGAAGAGGGTTCCCGCAGACATCGCGAAGGTCTCCGTGGAGGCACCGCGCACGCCGATGGGCTGTCGCGAGCACTGGAAACCACTGTGGCACCCGCCACCGGCGCCGTCAGGATCGCGTCAAAGCGGAGCCCGCCCGTGTCAGGGTCCCGTCCGGGACCTGGGCACGGGAGGGCGCCGGGCGTGTGCTGAACGCATGACACTCGCCGAGTTGTTGCCCAGCATCGGATGCTCCACCGAACCGGTGCTGGAAGAGGGTCTCTGGCCGGACGGCACCAGTCTGAACGGTCAGGACCTCGTCATCGGTGGACTCCCGGCCACGCAGCTCGCGGCCCGCTTCGGCACCCCGTGCCAGATCCTCGACGAGACGACCGTCCGCGCCAGGGCCCGCGCATTCACCACCGCGCTGCCGGACGCCGAGGTCGTGTTCGCGGGCAAGTCGTTGCCCTGCCCCGAGGTCTACCGGTGGATGCACCAGGAGGGCCTGTCTCTCGACGTCTCCTCGGCGGGGGAACTCGCGCTGGCCCGCAAGGCGGGCTTCGCGCCGAGCCGGATCATCATGCACGGCAACGTGAAGACGGCCGAGGACCTGAAGGCCGCACTGGAGCACGGGGTCAGCCGGATCGTCGTCGACTCGCTGGACGAGATCGCCCAGCTCGGCGCGCTGGCCACGCACGGCCAGGAGGTCGTGGTCCGGGTGACGCCCGGCGTCGACGCGCACACCCACGCCAAGATCGCGACCGGCGTCGAGGACCAGAAGTTCGGTTTCTCGCTGGCGTCCGGCGCCGCGCTGGAGGCGATCCTCAAGGTCGTCGAACAGCCTTCGCTCCGGCTCGTCGGCCTGCACTGCCACATCGGCTCGCAGGTCCGGCACGTGGCCAGCTACGAGGAGGCCGTGCGCCGGATGGTCGGCCTGATCGCCTCCTGCGGCACCCGGATCGAGCAGCTCGACCTCGGCGGCGGCTTCTGCGCGCCGTACCTGCCCGGCGAGACCGGCTTCGACCTCGCCGGGTTCGCGCACCGGATCATCGGCGCCCTCAACTACGAGTGCGCCGTGCACCGCGTGCCACCGCCGCGGCTGCTCGTCGAGCCCGGCCGGTCGATCGTCGCGAACGCCGGTGTGACGCTCTACCGGGTGTGCGCGGTGAAGCGCTCGACCAGGACGTTCGTGGCCGTCGACGGCGGCATGAGCGACAACCCGCGCCCCGCCCTGTACGGCGCGAAGTACGCGGTCCGGTTGATCGGCCGCGGCGGCAGGCCCGCGCCGGTGACGGTGGTCGGCAGGCACTGCGAGGCGGGGGACGTGCTCGCCGAGAACGTCCTGCTCCCGCACGACGTCCACGCCGGCGACCTGCTCGCCGTCCCCGTCACCGGCGCCTACCACCACGCCCTGGCCTCCAACTACAACCAGGTGTGCCGCCCGCCCGTCGTCGCGGTCCACGACGGCACGGCCCGCCCGATCGTGCGCCGCGAGACCGAGGAGGACCTACTGCGCCGCTACCTCTGACGGGCCGAACCAGCGGGCGAGACACGCCTCCAGCGGACCGTCGCCGGCCCACGCGACGTAGCCGTCCGGCCGCAGCAGCACCGGAGCGTCCACAGTGGAATCCGTGACGACGTCGACCCGGTCCGCCCAACCGCTGACGGTCAGCTGCCCGCTCGGATCGAGCAACGTCCCGCGGCCGAGCCGCAGCCGGTCGTACAACGTGCCCTCGGACAGCGCGACGTCCGGCATCCGGCGCCCGACCAGGTCCGCGGCGGAGCCGAAGTCGTACCGGATCCCGATCGCGGTGATCTTCTCGATCAGGAACCGGTTCGCCGCGTCGAGGTCCATGAGTTCGGTGAGCAGCCTGCGCACCGCCCGCGCGCCCGGTTCGGAGGACGCCAGCAGCACCTGGGCCCGCGTGTTGGTCAGGACGTCCTCGGCGACCGGCCGCCGTTCGGTCTCGTAGGTGTCGAGCAACGCCTCGGACCCCCAGCCCGCGAGCAGCCCGGCGAGCTTCCAGCCGAGGTTGACCGCGTCCTGCACGCCGAGGTTGAGGCCCTGGCCACCGGCGGGCGGGTGGATGTGCGCCGCGTCGCCCGCGAGCAGCACCCGGCCGTCCCGGTAGCGTTCGGCGAGCCGGGTCGCGTCCCCGAACCGCGACAGCCAGCGCGGTGAGTGCACGCCGAAGTCCGTGCCCGCGATCGCCCGCAACGCCTGCTTGAAGTCGTCCACGGTGGCCTCGCGGTTCTCGCTGACCCCGACGGCCGGCACGATCACGCGACACGTCTCGCCGAACGGGCTCACGCTGAACCACGGCATCGTCGCGCGGATCTCGGCGGTGCGGGTGGCGACCTCCTCGTGCGGCACCCCGACTTCCAGCTCACCCATCAACGTGTCGTTGCGCGAGGGCTCGCCGACGAACCCGACACCGAGCGCTTTCCGGACCGTGCTGCGCGCCCCGTCGCACCCGACGAGGTACCGCGACCGCACCGAGGAACCGTCCGACAGTTCCACGGTGACGGAGTCGCCTTGGGCGAACCCGACCACCGCGCACCCGCGCCGCACCTCCGCCCCGAGCGAGACGGCGTGTTGTTCGAGCACGCCGTCCACCACGGGCTGCGGCATCCCCAGCTGGTAGGCCGAGTCGAGGCCGGGAGGCGCGGGCGTGGGGATCGCGGCGAACACCCCGCCGACCGGGCGCCGCCGGCCCAGGGCGAGCAACCGGGGGAGCAGCCCGCGCATCGCCATCAGCTCCAGGCTGCGCACGTGCAGGCTCACCACCCGCACCAGCGACGGTGGGGGAGCGGTCTCGCGTTCCACGACGAGCACCCGCACGTCGTGCAGTCGAAGTTCGGCGGCGAGCACGGCACCGGTCGGCCCGCACCCCGCGATGATCACGTCGAAATCCACGGGTTCAGTCATCGGCCGCGAAGTGTGATCCTGCCCGGCGAGGCCCGCAACCGACATTCCGCCCGGGTTGATCAAACGGGCTCTCGCTCGAACACCTGTTCTCTAGAGTGGCGCAATGCACTCGTACGCGTACGTGGCCGACTCCCGGCTGGACGAGCAGCGCCGCGCTCTGGGCCTGCAGACCTCCGGCGGCAGGGCACCGAACCCGCGGTTCTTCACCGGGTTCCTCGGCGACTCGCAGCAGGCCGCCACGGCGTTGCTCGCCATCGCGAAGGTCGCGGGCACCCGGTACTTCCAGCCGACGAACGAACGCCTGCGCGATCCGGTCGTGACGTGCAACGGCGACCGGCTGCGGTTCGAGTCGTTCTCCGGCTGCTGCGGGGTGTACGCGCGCCTGGACGTCCTCGGTGACGCCCTCGACGGCGAGGTCCACGACCGCGGTACCACGAACGTCGACGTCAACGAGCCGCTGCGGCGCGCGCTCGCCCGCGTCACCAAGGGCGACCCGCTGCACCTCACCGTCGGCCCCGACCAGGTCGAGGTCGGCACGCTCGACGGCGCGGTGGTGGAGAAGAAGGTGCCGCTGCCGCCGCGCTGGCTGCGCGGGTTCGCCGAGACCCAGGTGCTGACGTCGAAGTTCGACCTGCGCGCCGAGCTCTCGCCGATGGACGCGCAGAGGTTCCTCAAGACGTTGCCGAAGAGCCGGGCCGCGGTGTGGGTGGTGCCGTCCGGGAAGTCGTTGCGGCTCAGCGGAACCGCGTCCGCGAACGCCGTGTGCCTCGCGGGCCCGAACCGGCTGGAGACGCTGATCCCGTTGCTGCGCTTCGCGAAGGCCGTCCGGCTCTACGGTCCGCCCGCCGCCGGCTTACCGGTCGCGAGCGGCTGGGAGGTCGACCTCGGTTCGCAACGCCTGACGCTGGTGCTGTCGCCCGAGGTGACCCGCGGTCTGTCCGGGGAGGGCGCCGTCCTCGACGGCCTGGCCGCCGGGGACAGCGACACCGACGCCGAACTCATCGGCGCCCTGCTCGACTTCGAGCCCCGCGTGGACATCGCGGATCTCGCGGACCGATCGGGGCTCACCCCGGCGCGGGTCAGGGACGCGCTCGCCCAGCTCGGCACGTCCGGGCGGGTCGGCTACGACCTCGCCGAGGCCTCGTACTTCCACCGCGAACTCCCGTACGGCGGCGTCGACGTCCAGGCCATGAACCCCAGGCTGCGCAACGCGAAGGCGCTCGTCGAGCAGAACGCCGTCAGCTGGGACGGCGACACCGCCGTCGTCGGTGCGTACCGCGTCAACGGCGACGCCTGCACCTGCCAGTGGTGGGCCGAGTACCGCGGCGGCCGCGGCAAGTGCAAGCACGTGCTGGCCGCGGACATGGTCAGGGGCAGGGCGTGAGCTTCGCGCAGATCCAGGCGCTGATCGAGTCCGAAGACCCGCGCGCACTCGGTGACGCGTTGATCGCCCTGAGCGCCGACGAACGCAAGGCGTACGCCAAGGACCTGGTGGCGTACGAGAAGGAACATCGCCGGGGCGACCGCCGCTGGGACGACGGCGAGCAGCTCTCGATCGCCGGCGCGGGCCTGCTGCCCAACGCCTCCGCGCTCGCGCCGTGGCTGCTCCGCTACCCGATTTTCCTGCACCACGACTTCGAGTCCGATGCCCGTGTCCTCACGCTGATCGAGGTGCTGCGGCAGCGCGCCCTGTCGTGGATGCCGGACCTGATCGCCAGGCTGACGGTCAAGATCCCGTCGCGCGAGCGGTGGCGGCAGGACCTCTCGCGCCTGATCGTGGAGTTCTGCGGCGACGAACCACCGCGGACCGACGGCTTCCTGCTGCACCTCATGGACTTCGGCGTGCCGCAGTGGAAGTCCGCCTACGACCCGTTGCTCCCGCGGATGCTGGAGGCGGTGGGCGCGGGAGTGGTGCTCGGAGTCGAGCGGCGCGGGTGGGTCGAGTTCCTGGTGCGCCAGACCGATCGGCAGGCCGTGCTCGACGTGTGCCTCGCCCGGTTGCAGCAGGGCGGCACGGCGGGCGAGATGGACGGTTTCCTCGGCCTGCACGCGGCGTTGAAGGTCACGCAGGACGAGACTCTCGCTCACGCGCGGGACTACCTCGCGATGCTGCCGGACTCGCGGTCGACGGTCGCCGGACTCGCGCAGGAGCGGCTGAGGTCCCTGGACGAGGCCGGGAACCTCGACTTCGACCTGCTGCTCGACGCGAGCCGCTGGGTCTTCGGACGCACCGAGAAGAAGCTCGTCCGCGCGCAGCTCACGTGGCTCGGCAAGCACGCCGAGGCTCGCCCGGACGAGGTGGTGCTGACGCTCGCGGAGCTGTTCGCACACGAATCCGCTGATCTTCGCGGCCAGGCCGTGAAGCTGATCGTCAAGCACCTCGGGAACGCGAGCGACGAGACGCAGGCGTCGGTGCGTGCGCTGGCCGAGCAGTTGCCGGACGACCTGGCCCGCGAACTCGGGGTCAGCGCCGAACAGGACTCCGGAGCCGAGCTGGTGGCGTTCGAGTCCCGGCCGTTCCCCGCGCTGATCGCCACCCTGGACGAGCTGACCGGCGAGCTGATGGCCGCGGTCGGCCGTGATCGCCTGGAACCGTCCACAGCGGAGCGGATCGTCGAGGCGATCGTCCGCTTCGCCTGGCAGGACCGGGAAGCGCTCGCCGCCGCCCTCCAGCCGGTGTTCGACAAGCACGCCTGGCTCGGCTACCGCGAGCAGCACCCCGGCTGGAACGACGACGGTGCGTGCAACCCGCGGTCGGAGTTCTTCGAGATCGTCCTGGCCGCGCGGGCCAAGCCGAAGAAGCTCAAGAAGCCGGTGAGCGAGACCATCGACCTCGCCCGCAACTGGCGCACCACGCAGGAGGGCAACGGCGAGATCGCCGACCGGCTCGCCCGGCGGTTGCACGAGATCGCCAAGGGACTCGTGCACCTGCCGAAGCCCGCACTCGTGTCGACGCCGACCGAGGCGTCCGGCCTGATCGACCCGGCCGTGCTGAAGGAGAGGCTCGCCCGCGCGGAGGCCGAGGGCTGGCAGCCGTGGCCGCGCGACCTCCGGCAAGCCCTCGAACGGCTGCCGTCGTTCGAGTCCGAGGCCGTGATCGCACTGGCCGAGCGGACGTTCGCCTACGAGGGCTACGACATCAAGGACACCGGCCTGTACGCGACGGTCACGCCGGGCCTGGAGGAGCCGGAGAACCAGCTGCGGCACTGGGACGAGAGCGGCCCGATGATGGAGTGGTGGCCGTCGCTCCTGCCGACGCGGCCCGACGTCGTGGCCGCCCACCTCGTGCCGCACCTGCGGGCGCGCACGGGCACGAAGGGTGGCGACGGCCCGCTGCTGCCGATGCTCGCCGAGTCCCACGGCCCCGCGGGTCCGGCGACGCACCTCGCCCTGACGTACGGCCTGGGTGCCGAGCTGACGCTCAACCGCGCGTACGCGGTGGACGCGATCCTGCTCCTCGCCGCCCGCGACCAACTCGACGGAGCGTTGCTCGGTGACCTCGCCGGTCAGGTGCTGGAACGCGGGGACGTCGTGCTGAACCGCGTGCTGCCCGGCCTGCGCGACGCGGCCCGTTCCGGTGCGGCACCGCAGGTCTGGGCCGCGCTGACGGCGATGCTGCCGCGGCTCTGGGCCCACAACAGGGTGGCCGACGTCCTTGAACTGGCCGTCGAACTCGCCCAGCGGCTCAAGCCCGGTGGTGACGTCGAGGGGCTCGCGGACGTGGCCGCGCGCAAGGGATCGAGCAAGGCCGTCGTGCAGGCGAAGCGACTCGTGAGTGCTTTGGGAGTGAAGGCGTGACGTTCGACCGGATTCAGGCGCTGATCGAGTCCGACCAGCTGCTGGCGCTCGGCGAGGTGCTCAAGACCCTCACTCCCGAGGAGCGCAAGGAGTGCGCGAAGGACCTGATCGCGTTCGAGAAGCAGCACCGCGCGGGCCGGCAGAACTGGCGGCACCACCCGGCGTTGCACGTCGCGGGCTGCGGGTTGCTGCCCACCGCGTCCACGATGGCACCGTGGCTCGTGCGGTACCAGGTCTGGTGGAACCGGATGAGGGACGACAACGGCATCACCGTGGCGCTGGACGTGCTGCGGCACCGCGACCTCGCCTGGATGCCGGACCTGGTGACGCGGATCGCCGCCCGGATGCCCGGTCCCGCCCGGACGCGGCGGCCCGACCTGCTGTGGCTCGTGCTGGAGTTCTGCGGTGACACCCCGCCGGACGCCGACGGGTTCCTGTTGCACTTCCTGGAGTTCGGCGGCCACACGCGCTGGCGCCCGGCGTTCGACGCGCTGATCCCGCGGCTGCTGGAGGTCGCCGGCAGTGGAGCGATCTTCGCGACCGTCCCGCAGTGGCGGGCGTTCCTGCGCGACCGGGCCGACCGCGCCGTCCTGCTCGACGGTTGCCTCGCCCGGCTCCAGCAGGGCGGCGCGGCCAGGGAGATGGACGGGTTCCTGGCTCTACACGAGGTCGTCCAGGTGACGCTGGACGAGGTGGCCGAGCATGCCAGGGACCACGTCGCGATGCTGCCCGACTCGCGGTCGACCGTCGCCACCCTCGCCCAGGCGCAGCTCAAGCTCCTGGACGAGGCCGGACGGCTCGACTTCGAGCTGCTGGCCGACGCGAGCCGCTGGGTGTTCGGGCGCACCGAGAAGAAGCTGATCCGCACCCAGCTCACGTGGCTCGGCAAGCACGTCAAGTCCACTCCGGACGGTGTGGCGCTCGCGGCGGCCGAACTGTTCGCGCACTCCTCGGACGACCTGCGCGGCCAGGCGGTCAAGCTGGTCGCCCGGTGCGAACCGAAGATCGGTGACGCCACCCGCAGCGAGCTGCGCTCCCTCGCCGAGCAGCTGCCGTCCGACCTCGCGGCCCAGCTCGGCGTCGAGACGGTCGCCGACGAGGTCTCCGCGCTCGCCCCGCACACCGCCGGGCCGTGGCCCGATCCGATCGCGACGCTCGACGAGCTGACCGGCGAGGTGGGGTCGTTGTTCGGGCGCAACACCCCGCACCTCGACCCGGTGCTCGTCGAGCGGATCATCGAGGCCGTGGTCCGGTTCACCTGGCAGGACCGGGAAGCGGTGGTGCGGGCGCTCGACCCGTTCCTGGAGAGGCACTCCTGGATCCGCAACCGCCTCGACCTGCAGCCGTACCTCGATCGCCCGTCGCCCGACTGCCGGTCGATGTTCTTCGCGATCTTCGCGGCCGTGTCCGCGCCCGAGGAGTTCGATCGCGCGGCGGTGCTCGGGCGGACCGGTCCGGAGAGCCCCGGCAGGCACCTCGCGAAGAGGTTGCGCGAGATCGGCACGGGACTCGTCCGGTCGCCGCGCCCGGCGCTGGTGTCGACGCCGACCGACCTGTCCTGGCGGATCGACCCGGCGACGTTGCTCGAACGCCTCGCGAAGGCCGAGGAGGAGGGCTGGGAACCGTGGCCGGGCGACCTCCGGCAGGCGTGCCGCCGGCTTCCTCGCGGCACCGGTCCCGAGCACTTCGCGTCGCTGGGCGGGACCACGGGCGTCTGGTTGCGCGAGTGGCTCGCCGAGACGTCCGACCCGGTCGCCGAACTGGTGCACCGCACCCGCGCCAGGCCGTACGGCCACATCGCCGCGCCCCGCCAGGAGAAGCGGGTGCTGGTGACGCTCGCGCCGGCGCTGACCGAACCGGAGCTGTTCTGGTACGGCTACAGCGAATGGGAGGTCATGCTCTCCTGCTGGCCCGCGGTCCTGCCGGGACAACGGGAAGTCGTCGCAGCCCACCTCGTGCCGCACCTCGCGACCCGCACCGGGTCGAAGGGCGACGACGGACCCGTGCTGCCCTCGCTCGCCGGGACCGACGGCCCGATCGGCGTCGCCACGCACCTCGCGCTCGCGTACGGACTGGGCGCCGAGGCGACGGTCGGCCGCGCGTACGCCGTGGACGCGTTGCTGGTCCTCGCGGCGCGCGACCACCTCGACGGCAAGGCGTTCGGCGAGGTCGTGGGCATGCTGGCGGCCCAGGGCGGCATCGCGTTGAACCG
Organism: Lentzea sp. NBRC 102530; assembly: GCF_030269365.1. GTDB lineage: Bacteria > Actinomycetota > Actinomycetes > Mycobacteriales > Pseudonocardiaceae > Lentzea. The sequence goes on along the minus strand of NZ_BSTF01000009.1, from coordinate 47,523 downwards.
GGTCGTCCCGTGCCTGCGCGACGCCGCTCGTTCCGGTGCGGCACACCAGGTCTGGGACGCACTGGTCGCCATGCTGCCGCAGCTGTGGACGCACAACCGGGTCGCGGACGCCGTCGAACTGGCCGTCGAACTCGCCCAGCGGCTCAAGCCCGCCGGTACCGTCGGGGGACTGGCGGAGGTCGCTGCGCGCAAGGGATCGAGCAAGATCGTCGTGCAGGCCAGGCGGCTGGCCGAGGCACTGGGGGAGAAGGCGTGAGTTTCGACAGGATCCGGGTTTTGATCGAGGCGCACGAGTTCGTGCCGCTCGGGGAGGCGCTGAACGCCCTCACTCCCGCCGAACGCAAGGCTCTGGTCCCCGACCTGCTGGCGTTCGAGAAGGCGGAACGCGCGAGCGACATCCCGTGGAAGCACCGCGAACACCTGGCGATCGCGGGCGCCGGCCTGCTGCAGAGCGCCGCGACGCTCGCGCCGTGGCTGCTGCGGCACGCGATCTGGTCGCACCACGACAGCCCGGAGGACGCGACCACCACCCTGCTCAGCGTGCTGCGACACCGCGAACTCCCGTGGCTGCCCGACCTGACCACCCGGCTCGCCGCCAAGATGCCCGCCCGCGAGCCCTCCCGGCCTGACCTGATGCGCCTGGTCGTGGAGTTCTGCGGGGACACCCCGCCCGACTCGGACGGTTTCCTGCTGCACTTCCTCGCCTGCAGCGGTCACCGGTACTGGCGTCCGGGTTTCGAGGTCCTGTTCCCCCGCCTGCTGGAGGCGCCCGGCGCGGGCGCGTACTTCGGCGACGCGCGGCCGGTGCAGGCGTTCCTGGTCGCGACGGCGGACCGCGGTCTGCTCGTCGACAGGTGCCTGGCGAACCTGCAGGCGGGCGGCCCGAAGAACGAGGTGACCGGGCTGCTCGAACTGCACCGCGCCCTCGGCGTCACGGTCGAGGAGGCCACCGCGCACGCGCGTGACTACGTGGCGATGCTGCCCGACTCGCGCTCGACCGTCGCCACGGCCGCGCAGGACCAGCTCAAACGCGTGGACGACGCGGGCAAGCTCGACTTCGGCCTGCTGACCGAGGCGAGCCGCTGGGTGTTCGGCCGCACCGAGAAGAAGCTCGTCCGCGCCCAGCTCGCGTGGCTCGCCAACCACGCCAAGGCCCACCCGGACGAGGTGGCGCTGACCGCCGCCGACCTCTTCACGCACGCGTCGGACGACCTGCGCGGCCAGGCCGTGAAGCTCGTCGCGGGGATCCAGGTCGGCGACGAGACCCGCGCCGAACTCCTCACCCTCGCCGAGCAGTTGCCCGCCGACCTCGCCCAGCGGTTCGGCGTCCAGGCGGTGGCGGAGGAAGCGGTCGCGCTGGCCGAGTTCACGCCCACGCCGTGGCCCGAGCCCATCGCCACCCTGGACGAACTCGCCCGCGAGGCCAGGGCGTTGTTCAGCCGCAACGCGGGCGACCCCGACGCCGTCACCACCGAGCGGATCATCGAGGCCGTCGTCCGCTTCTCCTGGCAGGACAGGGACGCGGTCGCCCAGGCGTTCGCCCCGATCTACGAGAAGTACCCCTACACCTGCCGCAGTCATGTCTACGAGACCAACCCCGCCCGCAGCCGCGGCGACTGCTGGGCGGTGCTCGTCTCGATCATCGGCGCTCCGGCCCAGCCGCTGACCCCGATCAGCGAGGCCGAGGCGAGTGCGACGAGGTTCGCACCCGCCGAACCGGGCACCGCGCTCACCCTGCTGCTCTCCGCACGGATGCACGAGATCGCGAAGGGCCTGGTCAAGTCCCCGCGCCCGGCCTTGGTGTCGACGCCGACCACGACGTCCGGACTCCTCGACGTGGCCACGTTGCTCGAACGGCTCGCCAAAGCCGAGGCGGAGAACTGGGAACCGTGGCCGGACGACCTCCACCAGGCCTGCCACCGCCTGCCCCGCGACGCCCGTCCCGAGGACTTCGCCTCACTCACGAGCGAGTCCGGCAGCCTCCTCCGGGCGTGGCTGGGTGACCGGACCGACCCGATCGCCGAGGTCGTCGAGCGCACCCGCGAGACCGAGCACCTCTACGTCACCGAGCAGACCCTGGAGTGGAAGCTCCTCGTGACGCTCACCCCCGGGCTGTCCGACCCAGAGCGCTATTGGCGCGTCCACAGCAACGACGGCGCGATGCTCACTTCCTGGCCCGCCGCACTCCCCACCCAGCGCGAGACCGTCGCCGCCTACCTGGTGCCGCTCCTCGCGAACGGCAGGGAGGAGGGCGACTTCGGCCGGGTGCTGCCCGCGCTGGCCGAGACCGACGGACCGGCGGGCGTCGCCACCCACCTCGCCCTCGCCTACGGCCTGGGCGCCGCCGAGACCGCGGGCCGAGCCCACGCCGTGGACGCGTTGCTGATCCTCGCCGCCCGCGACCACCTCGACGGCGCACTGCTCGGCGACCACCTCGGCCGTCTCCTGGAACGCGGCGAACTGGCGATGAACCGCCTGGCCCCTGGCCTGCGCGACGCGGCCCGTTCCGGTGCCGCGCAGCAGATCTGGGACGCACTCGCCGTCGCGCTCCCGAAGTCGTTCTCCCACAACAGGGTCGCGGACCTGATCGAGCTCGCCGTCGAACTGGCGCAGCGCGTCGAGGCGTCCGGCGACATCGCGGGACTCGCCGAGGTGGCCGCCCGCAAGGGGTCCGGCAAGGCGGTCGTCCAGGCGAAGAGGCTCCTGGCGACGCTAGGCTGAGTCGCATGGACTTGGGCACCGTGATCGCCGAACGACGGATCGAGGGCAAGACGCCGGACGGATCACCCCTCGAGGTGGTGATCCGGTTCGGCACCCCGCGCCCCGATCCGTTGAGCGAGAACGGCGACTGGGAGTGTCCACACCAGATCGGCGACGAACCGGTGGACGCCGCTTACGGCGTGGACTCGGTCCAGGCGTTGCTGCTGAGCATCTACGCCGTGCGGATCAAGCTGGCCGAGACCGGCGCCGGCGAGGACTGGATGGGCATGCGCGACTTCGGCCTGACCGTCGCTCCCGTGCTCAGCTAGCGAACACGGGGTAGTGGTCGGAGAAGTCGGTGAAGGTGTACTTGCGCCCCCACGACCAGATCGACCACTCGGGACTCTTCACCCGCCGCGTCTCGTTGCGCAGCAAGGGACCCTGCACCGTCAGCACGTAGTCGAGGTGTTCCGACGCGTACTCCGGCCCGTACTGGTCGCGGCAGACGCTGTTGTCCGCGCAGTCCCACGAGAACGGGTGCCCACCCACCTCGGGCGTGTGCGCCCCCAGTTCCGACACCATCCGCGGGAACTCGGCACTCGCCTTGATCACGTTCAGGTCCCCGGCCACGTACACGGGTTCGGCGGCGGGAATGTTCCGCGCGGTCAGGAACGCCTTGATCTCGGCCCGCTGCTTCGCCCGGTACCCCTCCGGCGCGCTCGTGCACGTGGAGTCCTCGGCCTGCATGTGCGTCCCGATCACGTGCACCGGACCGCCCGGCGCCTCGATCCGCACGTACGCGAACCCCTTGTTGGAGAACCAGTCGGCCCCGCAGGCGTCGCGGTAGACGTGCTGCACCCGCGTGGTGATCGGCCACCGGCTGAGCACCGCCACCCCGCCGTCCTCCGGCGTCGAGTCGCTGTAGGCACCGCTGGTGACGTCCCAGCCGGACTTGGACCGCCCGAGCACCGGCGTCTGGTGCGGGTAGGTGTCGCGCAGGTTCGCGAGCAACCGGTCGGAGGCGGCGTTGTCGAACGCCTCCTGCACCACCACGACGTCCTGCCCGGCCAGCACCCCGGAGCTGTCGAGCAGGTCGGCCCGCGCCACCTGCCCCCAGTTCGGGTACAGGTTCCGCGACAGCATGAACACGTTGTAGGTGGCGATCTTCAGTCCGGGTGCCGCAGCCGCGGGGGCGGCCGAGATCGCGAGCACGACGGCGACGGCGAGCGTGATCAGGCGCATGAGGCCCGATGCTGACGGACGTGAATGTCTTTCACAACCGTTGAAACGGTACCCGATGGTGTCGTATCGATTAAGACTCAGCGCAGGCGGTCGAGGTCGGCGCCCGACTTGTCGACCAGCGCGCGCATCGCCTCGTAGGCCGCTTCGGGTGAACGTTCCCTGATCGCGTCCAGCACGGCGCGGTGTGACGGCACCGGGTCGTCCTCGACGGTCCCGTGCACGAGCTTGTCCCGTTCGGCGAGGCCGATCGCGATGATCCGCTCGACCTGGGTCAGGAACGCGTTGTGCGTGGCCGCCATGAGCAGCCGGTGGAAGTCCAGGTCCGCCCGGACGGTCGCGGCGAGGTCGCGGGCCGACGCCATGCGGTCCACCGCGGCCGCCAACGCCTCGATGTCGGCGTCCGAAGCCCGTTCGGCGGCCAGGCGGGCGGCGGCGGGTTCGACGATCACGCGCATCTCGGTCAGTTCGTCGAACAGGCCGTGGTCGGCGTTGCCCGCCTGGGTCTGCCAGCGCATCACGTCGGTGTCGAGGAGGTTCCACGACGAGCGCGGCTGGACGAACGTGCCGCGCTTCTGGCGTGCGTCGATCATGCCCTTGGCCGACAACACCTTCAGGGCCTCGCGCAGCGCGGTCAGTGACACGTCGAGTTCCTCGCGCAACGCCGGGAGGTCGAGGGTGTCGCCCTCGCCGATCTCGCCGGCGAGGATCCGACCGGCCAGTGCCTCAACGGTCTGGCCGTGCACGCCCCGCAGCCGCTTCTCGCTCATGCTCGCGATCATACGGCACATCATAAATTATGAATTATTCTTGACATGATCATGACCTGCGCGCAATCTGTCCGCCATGGACAGGCGTCACTTCCTCCGCGTCACCGCCGCCGCGGGAGCCGGGTTGCTGGTCAGCGGCACGGCTTCCTGCGCCACCTCGGCGTCCTCCGGCCCGGTCACCCAGGCCGCGGGCACGGCCACGATCCAGTCGAACCTGTCGGCGCCTGCTGCCAAAGCGGCGATCGACGCGCTGGTGAAGGCGTTCAACGACAAGAAGGGTGCGCAGGCCTCGGTCAACACCGTGGCCTCCGAGACCTTCCGGACCCAGCTCCCGAGCTACCTCACCTCGGCCAACCCGCCCGACCTCTTCACCTGGTACCCCGGAGCGCTGCTCAAGGGCTACGAGGAGAAGGGGCTGCTGCTCGACATCAGCGACGTCTGGCAGACGATGGGTGACTACCCCCAGTCGTTCAAGACGTTGAGCGGCAAGGTGTTCGTGCCGACGACGTACTACTGGTGGGGCTTCTTCTACCGCAAGTCCAACTTCGCCAAGTGGGGCGTCACCCCGCCGAAGACGTGGACCGAGTTCGTCGACCTCTGCAAGGTGCTGCAGGGCAAGGGCGTGATCCCGCTCGGCATGGGCGCGGGCTCCGACTCGCCGTGGACCGCGTCGAGCTGGTTCGACTACTTCAACATCCGCGTCAACGGCGCGCCGTTCCACCGCGAACTGCTGGCGGGCAAGCAGCGCTTCGACGACCCGAAGGTCAAGGCGATCTTCACGCCGTGGCGTGAGGTGCTGCCCTACACCGACCCCAACGGCACCGCGATCGGGTTCCAGGACGCCACCACGGCGATGCTCCAGGGCCGCACGGGCATGCTGCTCACCGGCGCGTTCTTCGCCGACGCGGCACCGAAGGACGCGATCGACGACATCGACTTCTTCCGGTTCCCGATCATCGACCCGAACGTGCCGCTGGCCGAGGAGGGCCCGACCGACGGGTTCTTCGCGAGCGCCAAGTCCCCGCACGTCAAGGAGCTCAAGGAGTTCCTGACGTACGCGGCGACGGCCGAGGGGCAGGAGGTCTACATCAAGGCCTCGTCCGGCACCGTGCTGCCGACGCACCCGAACGCCAAGGACTCCGGCACACCGCTCGTGACGAAGGGCCGCCAGCACCTCAAGGAGGCCGCGGAGATCACCCAGTTCTTCAACCGGGACTCCAGCGACGCGCTGCAGCCGACGGCGGACGCGGCGCTGGTCAAGTTCCTCCAGCAGCCCGACCAGCTGGAGTCCATCCTGACGACGTGGCAGAAGGCCGCCGAGCAGGTGTGGTCGAGCTGACATGACCAGGAGCTCCACCAGGGTCCCTCCGATCCTGCTGCTGTTCGTGCTCATCCCGTTGCTGGTGGAGGGGTTCTGGGTCTTCTGGCCCGCGATCCAGGGCTTCTGGCTCGCGCTGACGAACTGGGACGGCGTCTCGCCGCCCCGGTTCGTCGGGCTCGACAACTACGCCAGGATGATCGACGACCCGGTCTTCCACACCGCCGTCACGAACACCGCGATCTGGCTCGTGCTCTTCGGCGGCCTGTCCGCGATCGGCGGCCTCGGGATCGCCGTGCTGCTGCAGAAGGAACGCCGCGGCGTCGGGATCTACCGCGCCGCGCTGTTCATCCCCGTCGTCTTCTCGCTCGTCGCCACGTCGCTGATCTGGCAGGTGCTCTACCAGCCGGGCGCGATCTTCGACAGCAGTCCGCTGGCCGACCCGGACACGGCGATCTACGCGGTGCTGGTGCCGGCACTGTGGCGGCAGGTCGGGTACGTCATGGTGCTGTACCTGGCGGGCCTCAAGGGAATCGACCCCGGCCTGTACGAGGCGGCCACTTTGGACGGTGCCACGGCGTGGCAGAAGTTCCGCCACATCACCTGGCCGCAGCTGTCGAGCGTCAACTCGGTGGTGCTGTCGGTGATCGTGATCGACTCGCTGCGGTCGTTCGACGTGGTGTGGTCGATGACGCGCGGCGGCCCGTACCACTCGTCCGAGCTGCTCAGCACCTACATGTACTCGACCGCGTTCCAGTCGCTCAAGCTCGGCTACGCCTCAGCGCTCGCCGTGGTCATCTTCCTGCTGGCGTTCGGCGTGATCGTGACCTACCTCGTCCGCGCGTTCCGGGAGAACTGAGATGTCGAGTAGCGCTTCTTCTGGCCGCCTCTTCCACGCCGTCGCGGGCACGATCTCCGTGCTGTGGCTGCTGCCGATCGTGGCCGTGCTGATCACCGCCGTCCGCAGCTTCGACGACATCGCCGCCAACGGCCTCGCCTCGGTGCCGCGGTCGTTCACGTTCGCCGGGTTCGCCGACGCGTGGACGAACGGCGGCGCGGGCGCGATGTGGAACAGCGTCGTCGTCACGATCCCGACGGTGTTCCTGTCCCTCGCGCTGGCGTCGGCGGCGGCGTACGCGCTCAGCCGGTTCGCGATCCCCGGCCGGCGCACGATCATCCTGCTGATGCTCGCGGGCAACCTGCTGCCCCCGCAGATCCTGCTGGTGCCGGTGTCGAAGCTGACCGAGGTGCTCGGCATCTACGACACGCTGTTCGCGCTGATCGTCGTGCAGGTCGGGTTCGGGCTCGGCTTCTACACGTTCGTGCTGCAGGGCTTCATGCGCGCCATGCCGAACGAGGTGCAGGAGGCCGCCACCATCGACGGCGCCGGACCCGTGCAGATCTTCTGGCGGATCGTGCTGCCGATGACCAGGCCCGCGCTCGCCGCGCTGGCGGCGCTGGCGTTCACCTGGATCTTCAACGACCTGCTGTGGGCGATCACCGTGCTGCGGTCCTCGGCCGTCATGCCGGTGACCCCGGCGCTGCTCGCGTTGCAGGGCCAGTACGTCTCCAACTGGAACGTGATCGCGGCCGGGTCGGTGATCGCCGCGATCCCGACCGTGGCGGTGTTCCTGCGGTTCCAGAAGCACTTCATCTCCGGACTCGCGGTGGGAGCGGTCAAATGAGCCAGTGGACGCTGCGGATGGCCACCACGTCCTACACGGTGGCGATCGAACCCGGCGGCCGCTGGGCCGAGCTGGTGGCCTGGGGGCCGCACGGGGTGGAGGTCGGCCCGTCCGCCTACGCGAACCGGGGCGACGTCCACTTCATCACCGAGGCCGACGCGGCGCCGATCGAGTACGCGCCGCGCGGCGAGCGCCCGTTCACCGGCGCCGATCTGGAGATCGACGGCGACTCGTGGCTGAGGTTCGAGCGCGGGGATCAGACGAACGGCGTGCTGCGGCTCGCGTTCGCAGACGAGGTCGCGCAGCTGAGGGTGGTGCTCTGCTACCGGCCCGAACCGACGGTGGACGTGCTGTCGCGATGGGTCGAGGTCACCAACCTGCGGGATGAGCCGGTGCGGCTCACCAAGCTCGGCTCGGCGGGTGTGTGCCTGCCGGTGCGGGAACCCCGGTTGGCGTTCCTGCACGGCGAGTGGGCCCGCGAGTTCCAGCTGGACCACGTGTCCCTGCCCGCGGGCGGGTTCCGGATCGGCAGTTCCTACGGCGTTCCCGGGCACAACTACGCGCCCTGGTTGTCCGTGGACGACACGTGGGGCGTCTCGCTGGCGTGGTCCGGTTCCTGGGAGATCACGGCCGAGGTCGAGCCCTCCGGACTCACGCGCGTGCGTGCCGGGATGCTCGGCCCGGTCGTGGTCGGGCCGGGGGAGACGTTCGTGACGCCCGAACTGGCGCTGGCGTACGCGACCGACGACCTGTCCCGGGTCTGGCACGCCTACGACCGGCTGCGGTCCCGTCCGGCCCGCAAGCCGGTGCTCTACAACTCCTGGGAGGCGACGGGGTTCGACGTCGACCTGCCCGGGCAGCTGGAGCTGGCCCGGATCGCCGCTGACCTGGGCGTCGAGCTGTTCGTGGTGGACGACGGCTGGTTCGCCGGCCGCCACGACGACACCGGCGGTCTCGGCGACTGGTACCCGGAGTCACCGGATTTCGGGGCGTTCGTCGACGAGGTGCGCGGGCTGGGACTGGAGTTCGGGCTCTGGGTCGAACCCGAGTCGGTCAGCCCGAAATCGCGGCTCTACGCCGAGCACCCGGACTGGGTGTACAAGGTGGACGGTCGCGAGCCCACGCTCATCCGCAACCAGATGCTGCTCAACCTGGGGCTGCCCGAGGTCTACGAGTTCGTGGTCTCCACTTTGGACCGGCTGCTGACCGAACACCGGATCAGCTACCTCAAGTGGGACATGAACCGCCCGGCCACGGAACGGTCCGGAGAGCTCGACGACGCGCACGTCCGCAACTACTGGCGCGTGCTGGAGCACCTGCGTGAAAGGCACCCCCACGTGCTGGTCGAGGGCTGCGCGGGTGGTGGCGGCCGAACCGACCTGGCCACGACCGGCATGGTCGACGTGGTGTGGCCCAGCGACAACACCGCGCCGCTCGACCGGTTGAAGATCCAGCACGGGTTCCTGCACATGCACGCGCCGCACCTGATGTCGTCGTGGGTGACGGACGCGCCGGGCTTCTTCGACGCGCGCCCGCGGTCGCTGAAGTTCCGGTTCGTGCTCGCGATGGCCGGTGTGCTCGGCATCGGCGCGGACGTGCGGCACTGGTCCGAGGCCGAGCGAGCGGAAGCCGCCGCGTTGATCGCCCGGTACAAGGACGTCCGCGACGTCGTCCACGGCGGCGAGGTGCGGTTGCTCGGGGACGCCGTGCAGTACAGCGCGGAGGACCGGGTCGTCGTGCTGGCGTGGCACACGGGCTCGCTGACCGGGGTGCCGGTGGTGCCCGGCCAGTCGTCGCGGGTGAGGCTGCGCGACCTGACCGCCGAGTCCTACGTGGACGAGAACGGCCAGGTGTACTCGGCGGCGCACCTGACCCACGTCGGCGTCCCGTTCGACTGGACCGCCGCGCACGACGCCGACGTGGTGGTGCTCAGGCCTGCCTGATCAGGGCCTTGATGTCGTCGATCGGCGTGCGGGCGAGGGCCGACCCGACCCCGCACGCCACGGCTCCGGCGGCGAGCCAGCCAGGCACGTCCGCCGGAGCGACGCCCCCGGTCGGCACGAGCGGCGCGTACGGCAGCACGGCCAGCACGTCCCTGACCCACTGCGGGGTGGGCGCGGGGAACACCTTCACCGCGTCCGCACCGGCTTCGAGCGCCTGCACGACCTCGGAGACGGAACCCGCGCCGGGCAGGACCGCGGCGCCGTAGCGGTGGCCCGCCCGGATCACGGCGGCGTCGAGGTTGGGCGCCACCAGGAACTGGGCTCCGGCCCGGACGGCGGCGACGGCGGAGGCCTCGTCGAGCACGGACCCGGCACCGATGGTCGCCTCCGGGTAGTCGGTCCGCAGCTGCCGGATCGCGTCCAGCGCGCCGGGGTTCGTCAGCGGCAGCTCGAGTGACGTGAGGCCCGCGTCCAGTAGTGGAACGGCGGCCTGAACAGCGGAGGAGGTGTCGGCGGTGCGAATGATCGCGATGACGCCCTGCCGCACGACTGCCTGGGTGATCTCGTAGCGGTAGCTCACGGGCGCCAGCCTACTACACATAAATTACGAATTATTCTTGACCTGAGGGCGAGCAGGAGGGAGGCTCACGACCATGTCGGTTCGCAGAGTCGCGTTGGCAGTCGCCCTGATGTCCCTGGTGGCGTCACCCGCATACGCAGGTGACGACCAAGGAGCGCCCACCTACTACGACAGCGGTGCGGCCAAGACGCCGTACATGGGTTGGAACACCTACTACGGCCTGGGCGCGCCCAGCGAGAAGGAGATCCGCAGCATCGCGGACTTCCTCGTGAGCAGCGGCATGCGCGACGCCGGGTACCAGATCGTGTGGATCGACGGCGGCTGGACCGCGCCGACCCCGCGTGACGCTCAGGGCAACCTCCAGGAGGACCCCGCGAAGTTCCCGAGCGGCCTGCCGAAGCTCGTCCGCGACCTGCACGCCAAGGGGCTCAAGGCCGGCATCTACACCGATGCCGGTCCGTCCGACGGCAAGAACTGCGCGGCGGGGAGTGGCGGCGGGTTCTACGAGAAGGACACCAAGCGGTTCGCCGACTGGAAGTTCGACGCGGTCAAGGTCGACTACCTGTGCGGCATCGCGGCGAACCTCAAGCCCGCCCAGGCGTACGCGGACTTCAGCAAGGCGCTGCGCAAGGCCGGGCGGCCGATGATCCTCAACATCTGCAACCCGGTCACCGACGAGTGGGGCGTTCCGCACACCCCCGACCAGACCGCCGACTTCTCCTACACGTTCGGCCCGCTGACCGGCGATTCCTGGCGTACGAGCACCGACATCGCGTTCGGCACGCCGTACGAGGGCATCTGGCGCGACGTGCTGCGCAACATGGACCGCAACGCCGCGCACCCCGAGTCCAACGGCCCCGGCCGCTACAACGACCCGGACTACCTGATCCCGATGCGCAAGACGCAGCAGGGCACCTACGAGCTCAACGAGGAGGAGTCGACCTCGCAGTTCGTCATGTGGGCGCAGATGTCCTCGCCGTTGATCGTCGGCTCGGACCCGCGCACGCTGCCCGCGTCGATGATCGCGACCTTGAAAAACCCGGAGATCCTCGCCGTCAACCAGGACCCCCTGGCCATCCAGGGCGTCCGCGTGGCCTCGACCGGCGACACCGACGTCTACAGCAAGGTGTTGGCCCGCAAGGGCGAACGCTCCGTCGTGCTGCTGAACCGCCGCGACGTCCCCGCCGAGATGACGGTGAACGTCGCCGACGCGGGCCTGAAGGGGCCGGTCTCGGTCCGCGACCTGCGTGCTCGTGCCGACCGGGGCGTTGTCTCCGGCTCGTACACGGTGACGGTCCCGCCGCACGGCACCGCGATGCTCAAGCTGCGCGGCACCGACCTCGTCCCCGGCGAGGCCGTGGGTTCGGACGCCACGGCTTCTCCGGCCATCGCGCGGGTCGGCGACTCGGCGCTGGTGTTCAGCCGGGGTGCCGGTGGTGAGGTGCGGATGCTGCGCGACGGCAAGTGGTCCTCGCTCGGCAAGGCGATCCAGGGCCAGCCCGCCGTCCGCACGGTCGGCACCGACGTCGAAGTCTCGGTCCGCGGTGTGGACAACCGGCTCTGGCAGCGCACGCTCCACAACGGACAGTGGGATGCGTGGAAGTCCCTGGGCGGCAAGCTCACCGACGCGCCCTCGGTTTCTCCTGACGGCACGATCGTGGCGCGTGGCGAAGACGGCGAGGTGTGGAAGCACGCCGGTGGTTCCTGGAGCTCCCTCGGCGCTCCCGGTGGCGCCCCGATCTACGGCAGGCCGAGCGTGGCCGGCGGCCAGGTCGCCGTCCGCACCGCCGCCGACAACGTCTGGGTGCGCCCGGTCGCGGGCGGCGAGTGGACGTCACTCGGAGGCGTGATCTCCGGCAGCCCCACCCTCGTCGAGTACCAGGACCGGATCTACCTGTTCGCGCGGGCCAGCGACTACACCCTGTGGCAGGTCAACGCTTCCGCCGGTGTCTGGGGCGGCTGGTTCAAGCGCGGCGAGTTCCCGAGCAACTCGCTCGTCGGCGCCGTCGGTGCTACTGCTGGTCCGGACGGCTCCGCGTGGACGGTCGTGCGCGGTCCGGACAACAAGGTCTACCGGCAGAAGCTCTAGGAGAACGTGCATGAAGCGCGCGGTGGTGTCAGGTGCGGCGGCGGGAATCGGCGCCGCGACGGCGGAACACCTGACGGACAACGGCTACCAGGTCGTCGGCATCGACCTGCGCGGTGACGTGGCCGTGCGGGGCGACGTCAGCGATCCCGCCGTGTGGCAGCGGGCCCTGGAGCTGTGCGACGGCGAGGTGGACGCGTTGGTCAGCAACGCCTACACCGTCGCGGTGAAGGCGTTGGACCTCACGACCCCCTCCGAGTGAGAACGGCAGCTCGCCGTGAACCTCGGCGGCGCCTTCCACGGACTGCGGGCGTGCCTGCCGTCGTTGCGGCAGCGCAAGGGTTCCGTCGTGCTGGTCTCGTCCGTGCACGCGCACTTCGGCATCCCCGGCCACGGCGCCTACGCGGCCTCGAAGGGCGGGCTGGTGGCGCTGACCCGCCAGCTCGCCGTCGAGTACGCGCCCGACGTCCGCGTCAACGCGGTGCTGCCCGGTCCCGTGCTGACGGCGGCGTGGGACCGGGTCTCCGCCGAGGACCGGGAACGCAGTGCCCGAGCGACCCCGGCCGGCCGCCTCGGCGACCCGGCCGAGGTGGCCTCGGTGATCGGATTCCTCCTGTCTCCGGCGGCGTCCTTCGTGACGGGCGCGGAGTTGTTGGTCGACGGCGGCTGGTCCGCGGCAAAGGACTCCTCATGAAGGTGACGGCGGTCGAGACGTTCCTGGTCGAGCCCCGCTGGTTGTTCCTCAAGGTGAGCACGGACGAGGGGGTGACCGGCTGGGGTGAGCCGGTGGTGGAGGGCAGGGCGGAGACCGTCCGCGCCGCCGTCCACGAGCTGTCGGACCTGGTCATCGGCCAGGACCCGTTGCGGGTCGAGGACATGTGGCAGGTGCTGCGCAAGGGCGGCTTCTACCGCGGTGGCCCCGTGCTGTCGTCGGCGCTCTCCGGCTACGACCACGCGTTGTGGGACATCGCGGGCAAGGCGCGCGGACTGCCGGTGCACGAACTGCTCGGCGGGCCGGTGCGCGACCGGGTGCGGGCGTACTCGTGGGTCGGCGGCGACCGGCCGGACGGCGTCTTCGAAGCCGTGGCGCGGCAGGTCGCGGCGGGGTTCTCCGCGGTGAAGATGAACGCCACGGCGGAGATGCGGCCGATCGCCTCGCCGGCCGATGCCGAGGCGGTGCTGCTGAGGGCTCGTGAAGCGCGGGAGGCGTTGGGACCGCAGGGAGATCTCGCCATCGACTTCCACGGCCGGGTGTCGCCCGCGATGGCGCGCCGGCTCGTGCGGATGCTGGAGGAGGTGCAGCCCATGTTCGTGGAGGAGCCGGTGCTGCCCGAGCTCCCGGCCGAGGTGCTGGCGTCGGTGGTGCAGGCTTCGACGGTGCCGATCGCCACGGGGGAGCGGTTGTTCTCGCGGTGGGAGTTCAAGCCGGTGCTGGAGGCGGGGGTCGCGGTCGTGCAGCCCGATCCGTCGCACGCGGGCGGCATCTCCGAGTTGCGGCGCATCGGGTCGCTCGCCGAGGTGTACGGGGCGTCGATCGCGCCGCACTGCCCGCTCGGGCCGATCTCGCTGGCGGCGTCGTTGCAGGTCGCGTTCACCACGCCGAACTTCCTGATCCAGGAGCAGAGCGCGGGCATGCACTACAACGGGACGGACCCGGCGTACCTGGTGGACATGGCGCCGGTGCGGCCGGTGGACGGCTGGATGAAGCGGCCGACGGGGCCCGGTCTCGGGGTGGAGGTCGACGAGGCGGCGGTGCGGCGGGCGGCGGAGGTCGGGCACGCGTGGCGGTCGCCGATCTGGCGGCACGACGACGGCTCGTTCGCCGAGTGGTGACAGGCGCTATCAGCCACTGCCAGTGAGGTGAGCGGGGGCTGCCAGCGCCGGGGGTGAACCTGGTCGTGCCGTCAGGGAGGCGGCACGGTCCGACCAGGGGAGTCACTTCCATGCGCGTCACGATCATCGGTGCCGGACTCGGCGGTCTCACGCTCGCCCGCGTGCTGCACGTCCACGGCATCCCGTCCGTCGTCCACGAGGCGGAGGAGTCGCCGACGGCGCGCTCGCAGGGCGGCATGCTGGACATCCACGACTACAACGGGCAGATCGCCGTCGAGGCCGCCGGTCTGATGGAGGAGTTCCAACGGCTGGTGCTGCCGGGGCGGCAGGCCATGCGGGTGCTGGAGAACGACGGCACCGTCCTGTTCGAGAAGGCCGACGACGGCAGCGGCGGGCGGCCCGAGGTGCAGCGCGCCGACCTGCGGCAGATGCTGCTCGACTCGCTGCCGGCCGGCACCGTGCGGTGGGGGAGCAAGGTCACGGACCCGGGCGTGCTGGAGACCGACGTGCTGGTCGGTGCCGATGGGGCGTGGTCGCGGGTGAGGCCGTTGGTGTCGGATGCCAGGCCGGTGTACGCGGGGTCGGCGTTCGTCGAGACCTTCATCCACGACGCCGACACGCGGTACCCGGCCACCGCGAAGGCGGTCGGGGGCGGGTCGCTCTTCGCGCCAGGCAAGGACCGCGGCATCTTCGCCCACCGCGAGGCGGGCGGCCTGCTGCACACCTACGTCGAGTTCCACCGGCCGCTGGAGTGGTTCGAGACGTTCGACGTCACCGATCCCGTCCAGGTGGCGCGGCACTTCGAGGGGTGGGCGCCGGAGCTGCGGTCGTTGATCCTCGACACCGACACCACGCCCCTCCTGCGTGCCCACCACGCCCTGCCGAACGACCACCGCTGGGACCGCGTGCCGGGCGTGACGCTCGTCGGCGACGCCGCGCACCTGTCGCCGCCCAACGGTGAGGGCGCGAACCTCGCCATGCTCGACGGCGCCGAGCTGGCGTCGGCGCTGGCGTCGTCCGACGTCGAGACCGCGCTGGCGACCTACGAGAAGGCCATGTTCGAGCGTGCGGCCAAGACCGCCGCCGACACCGAGGTCACCGTGCAGAGCCTCTTCGGCGACGACGCCCCGCAGAAGCTGCTCGACCTGCTCATCGACGCATAGCGACGCCGAACAGGACCGCCATGAGGGCCACGCCGGCCCACATGGCGGTCCGCCATCCCTCCACAAAGGACCCGCCGGCGTCGACCGCGTTCGCCACCATCGCTCCCAGCAACGCGATCCCGAGCGCCGTGCCGAACTCGCGCGTGACGTCGTTCAACGCCGACGCCACGCCCTGCTGCTCCTGGAGCAGGGAACCGGTGATCGCCTCGGTGGCGGGCGGCATCGACAGCCCCATGCCCGCGCCCATCGCGATCATGCCCGGCAGCACGGCGAGGTACCCGCCGTCCACGAACACCGCCATGGACGCCAACCCCAAGCCGCCCAACAGGATTCCGGCGCTCATCGTCACGCGCGCGCCCACCCGTTCGGCCAGGCGCGGCGCCAGGCCGGACACCACCATCATCACGCCGGCCATCGGCAGCAACGCCACCGTCGCCACCAGCCCCGACCACCCCAGCACGGTCTGGAAGAACGGGTACAGCACGATCGACACCCCGGCCTGCACGCCGAACACCACCAGCAGCACCAGCGATCCGGTGGCCAGCGATCGTTCGCGGAACAGCCTGATGTCCAGCAACGGCACGGGATGCCGCAACTCCCACACCACGAACGCCACCGCCGCCACGGCCCCGATGGCGAGACCGAACAGGCCGCCCTCGTGCAGGAAGTAGATCAACCCGGTCACCGCGACCGCGGACGTCACCGCGCCGACCACGTCGAACGGCCGCACCTCCCGCGAGTCCGGCACCTCCCGCACCGCCATCACCACCGCGACGACCACGAGCGCGACGGGCAGCACGAACAGGAACCGCCAGCTCGCGACGTCGACGAGCACCGCCGACAGGAACATCCCGAGCAACCCGCCGCCACCCGCGACGCCGGTCCACACGCCGATGGCGCGCCCGCGTTCCTTCTCCGGGAACGTCGAGGTGATCACCGCCAGCGTGACGGGCATGATCGTCGCTGCCCCGACCCCGGCCACCACCCGCGCCGCCAGCAGCACCCCGGCCGTCGGGGCGAGGCCCGCCACCACGTTCGCCACCCCGAACACCACGAGCCCGCCGATCAGCACCGGCCGCCGCCCCCACCGGTCGCCGGCGGCCCCCAGCGGCAGCAGCAACGCGGCCAGCGTCAGCACGTACCCGTTGATGATCCACAGCACCGTGCTCTGCGACGCGCCGAACTCGGCGGCGAGGTGCGGCTGGGCGACGTTGAGGCCGGTCACCGACGAGATCACGGCCATCAACGCCACGCACACCGCGATCAGGGTCTTCGTTCTGGTCATGCCGGCGAAGCTAGGCGGCGTTTGCCCCACAGACATACGATCGTGCGCATGACGCAAGAAGACGGCGATCTGGACGGCCTCGTGCGCAAGCGGATCCGCGCCCTGCGCGTGGCCCAGGGCTGGTCGCTCGACGAACTGGCCACGCGGGCGAAGCTCAGCCCGTCGTCGCTGAGCCGCATCGAGAACGGCCAGCGCCGCCTCGCCCTCGACCAGCTGGTGACCCTGGCGCGCGCCCTCGACACGTCACTGGACCAGCTCGTGGAGACCGACACCGACGACGTCATCGTCAGCCCGATGCTCGACGGCGCCCACGGCACCATGCGCTGGCCGATCAAGGCGGAACCGGGCATGACCGTGATGCGCCAGCGGATGACCACCCCGCCACCCGACAACCCGGCCTCGCTGCGCGCCCACTCCGGCCGTGAGTGGCTGGTGGTGCTGTCGGGCACGGCCGTCCTGCTGCTGGGCAACCGGCGGTTCCGGGTCGAGACCAACCAGGCCGCGGAGTTCCCGACGATGCTCCCGCACGCGATCGGCACGGCCGGGGGACCGTGCGAGATCCTCGGCATCTTCGACCGGGAGGCGCGCCGCGGCCACCACGCCGACAGGCAGAAGGCGTGATCTTGCGCGGACGGCACCGCGCGAGCTGAGCTTCTTGCCGTTTGCGCAAGGGGTCGTGCACGAGGCGCATGGCCGACCTACGTTGGGGGCATGAGCGAACACGGACACGGCCACGGGCATGGGGATGGCGGAGGCCACGGACATGGCCACGGGCACGGGGATGGCGGAGGCCACGGACATGGCCACGGGCACGGACATGGCCACGGGCACGGCGGAGGCCACGGGCATGGTCACGCGGACGGCGTCGACCAGGCCGAGATCCTCGACCTCGACGCCGAGCTCCTGGCCACCCACACCGCCGAGATCATCGACCGCCTCCCGGTGACGAGCCCCGCCCAGATCGTCGACCTCGGCGCGGGCACGGGCGCGGGCACGTTCGCCCTGCTGGACCGTTTCCCCGAGGCGCACCTCACCGCCGTCGACTCCTCGCTGGACCACCTCCAGCGCCTGCGCGCCAAGGCGGGCGAACGAGGCGTGGCCGACCGGATCCACACCGTCCTGGCGGACCTCGACACCGACTGGCCGGACCTCGGCACCCCCGACCTCGTCTGGGCCTCGGCGTCGCTGCACCACATGGCCGACCCGGCCCACACCCTCGCCCAGCTGCGCAAGACCCTCGCCCCGAACGGCGTCCTGGCCGTCGTCGAACTCGCGGGCATGCCGCGGTTCTTCCCCGAGCAGGCCCCGGACGGCCCCGACGAGCGCCTTCCGCACCGCGGTGCGGACTGGGGCCCGAAGCTCGTCGGGGCGGGCTTCACCGTCGAGGACGAACGCACCATCACCGTCCACATCGAACGGTCAGCGGCCGTGGAACGCTACGCCCGCGTCGTGCTGGGCAGGCAACTCGCCCCCGAGGCCCTGGAAACCGCCCTCGGCCGCGACGACCTGGCCCTGCACACCGAACGCACCGTCTGGACGGCCCGGAAGTGACCTACGAGCAGTGGCGGGAGGCCAGGCTGGCCGAGATCACCGACAAGGTGAAGGTCGTCGCCAAGGGGACCGTGAGCGACCGGCCGGTGGAACTCCCCGGCGTTCCGGGACGGTGGCGGGTGGTCGGGGGCGCCCTGACCTTCAACGACACCGAGGTCGACGGCGTCACCGAACTCGCCGACGGCCGCACGGCGCTCACCGGCGGTGCCGACGGCTTCTACGGCGTGGTCGTCAAGGACGACAAGGCGTTGGCGCAGTCAGGCCTGCAAGGCATCGACACCTACTCCTACGACCCGGCCTGGGTCTTCGAAGGCGAATTCCGTGCGGCACAACAGGATCGGTACGTCGAGGTCGAGCACCTGACCGCGCCCCGCACCACCCGGCCGGTCAACGCGCCGGTGGACCTGGCGGTCACGATCGACGGCGAGGAGCACGTCCTCACCGTCCTGGAAACCATGCCGGGCCAACGACTCGTCGTCTTCACCGACGAGACCAGCGGCGCCGGGACGCCGGGTATCGGCCGTTGGCTCGTCCTGCCGCAACACGAACCCGGCACGAGGTTCACGGTCGACTTCAACCAGGCCACCCTCTCGCACCACCACCTGGTCCCGGCCGTCTTCACCTGCCCGCTGTCCCCGCCCGGCAACCACCTCCCGATCCGAGTCGAAGCAGGAGAACGAGCGCTCATGTACGACCTGAAGGCCAGGGCCACCACCTACCTGCGCCACCTGGAGAACCGCGAGTGGACCGAGGCGAGGGCGATGTGCTCGGCCGACGCCACGGTCTGGCACAACGACGGCAAGGGCGACTCCGGCATCGGCGAGAACATCGCCGGCATGCGGGCGCAGATCGAACCGATCGAGTCGATGCGCTACGACATCACGAGGCAGTTCGAACAGCCGGGAGAGGTGTTGCAGCAGCACGTCGTGAACGTCGCCACGAAGGACGGTGGACTGTTCCGAGTGGACGCCGCCGTCTACTTCCGCTTCGAGGACGGCCTCATCACGAGGATCGAGGAGTACGCGAGCCTGCCAGGCTGACCAGCGCGGTCCGCAACGCCTCCACGGCGGCGGCCCGGGCGCCGGCCAGAGAGGGCGCCTCGACCGAAGCCGCGACCAGCGAGACCTGACGCGGCGACCGCGAGCACTCGGCCCGGACGGCGTCCAGCACCGCCGGACCCCACGAGCCGCCGACCACGACCACCTCGGGGTCGGTCAGCGTCACCAGCGCCGTCACGACACCGGCGATCGCCCCGGCCAGCACGGCGAAGTCGGCGGAGAGCAGTCGTGGCACGTCGATCGCCGTCGACCCCGGTCGGCGCAGCCCGAGTTCGCCGAACACCTCGATGAACGGCGTCGCCCCGGACGGCCCGGTCGTGATCAGGTGCGAGATCTCCCCGGCCAGCCCGGACCGGCCGCGCCGCACCTCGCCGTCCAGTACGACGGCACAACCCAGGCCCTCGCCGAGGAACAGGTAGGCGAAGTCCGCGACGCCGAGCGCGGCGTGTTCGGCCTGGGCCGCCCAGTTCACGTCGTTGTCCACGAGGACAGGCCCGTGCAGCAACGGTGACAGCATCGCGACCGGGTCCAGTTCACCCACCAGGAACGGCGAGTCGGGCAGGTGCACGAGCCGTCCGGTCGCCCGGTCGACGGGGTCGGCGGCGCTCACCGTGCAGAGCCGGACGTTGTGCGCCGCAACGGTTTCCGCGACCACGGAAGGCAGCACGGCCGCGACGTCGGCCGCGGCGGCGGGCTGGTGCGTGCGGCCCACGACGTCTCCGTGGGCGTCGACGCACTCCGCCGTCACGCCGTCCGGCGCGATCGTCACGACCAGGGCCACGCCGATGTCCTCGGCGAGGCCGTAGAACGAGCCGACCCTGCCCTTGCCGCGGCCGCCGCGGGTGCGTTCGCCGGTGTCGGCGACGAGGCCGCTCTCGACCAGGCGGCGCACGCTCTCGCTCACGGTCGGCTTCGACAACCCGGTCTCCACCGCCAGTTCGGCGCGCGTCAGCTTGCGTGCGGACATCAACGTCCGCAGCACGTGCTCGTCGGAGATCGAGCGCAGCAGCTCCTGCGACGGCTTGGTCACGACGCCGGATTCTAGTTAGGGGTCTTGCCTACAACCGCGCGACACGCTTATCGTTCCAAGTTAGGAGGCCTTACTGGAAGGAAGTCGCGATGCTGCCCAACTGGGACACCACGCCCGCCGACCTGCCCGGAGCCGTCAAAGAGATCAAGAAAGCGATCCGCGCCCGCATCGAGGCGTCCGGTCGCACCGTCGAAGAGGTGTTCGCGGTCGTCGAGGACCGCATCCGGCGCGAGGTCGAGGACGTGAAGTCCGGCCAGGGCTGGCCGGAGCTCGACCACGCGGACATCGAGTCCGGCAACGCCGACCCCGACCTGGTCAAACGCCGCGGCTGCCTCGTCGTCCGCAACCACTTCGACCGCGACCAGGCGCTGGCCTGGGACGCCTCCATCGTCGACTACGTCGAGTCCAACGACTTCTTCGCCCAGTACCGGGGCCCGGGCGACGACTTCTTCGGCAGCGTCGGTTCGAAGCCCGAGATCTACCCGATCTACTGGTCGCCGGCCCAGGCCGAGGCGCGCAGCCACCCGCGGATGGCCACCGTCCAGCGCTTCCTCAACGGCCTCTGGCACCACGACGGCTGGTTCGACCCGGCCACCGACGTCGGCTACCCGGACCGCATCCGCCGCCGCCCGCCCGGTACCGACTCCGGTGGCCTCGGCACCCACCTCGACCCCGGCACCCTCGACCTCTGGATGACGGCGGAGTACCAGCAGGCGTTCCGGCACCTGTTCGACGGCACGCCCGAGCAGTACGACCCGTGGGACGCCGCCCATCGCACCACCGGCCCGCAGTACCCCGGCACCACCATGTGCTCGGTCTTCCGCACCTTCCAGGGCTGGACCGCGCTCTCCGACATGGCCCACGACCAGGGCGTGCTGCACACCGTCCCGATCCCCGGCGCGATGGCGTACCTGATGCTGCGACCGCTGCTCGACGACGTCCCCGACGACGAGATGTGCGGCGTCACCGTCAACCAGGTCTTCCCGGTCAGCAGCGAGTACCACTCACTCCTGCTGGAGGCTCTAACGGGAATTCCGGACGTTCACGCCGGTGACAGCGTCTGGTGGCACTGCGACATGATCCACAGCGTCGCGCCCGTCCAGGACCAGCAGGGCTGGGGCAACGTCATGTACATCCCCGCTGCACCCTCTTGCGAACGTAACAACCTCTATCAAAAGCAAATCCATCTAGCGCACGTGACAGGGTCTAGCCCCAGCGACTTCCCGGAAGAGCACTACGAACGCACCTGGCCCAACCGCTCACGCCCCGAAGACCACGCCGAACACAGCGCCGTTGCCGGGTGAGGTGTCGAGCTCGATCCGCCAGCCGTGGGCGACGACGAGGGCGTCGACGATCGCGAGGCCCAGACCGGTGCCGCCCGGCCCGCGGGCGGGGTCGGCGCGGTAGAAGCGTTCGAACGCTCGGGCGGCCTGTTCGGTGGTCATGCCGGGGCCTCGGTCGGCGACTTCGAACGACGTCGCCGTCAGCCGGACGTCGACAGGCGTCCCGGGTGGGGTGTGGATGAGGGCGTTGTCGAGGAGGTTCGTCAGGACCTGCCGGACGCGCGCCTCGTCCGCCTCGACCCGCACCGGTCCGGCGGGCAGTTCCAGCGACACCGGCCGGTGCACGCGCGCGTCGACGACGGCGTCGTTCACCAGCACGACGAGGTCGACCTCCGCGAGCACCAACGGCTGCTCCGAGTCGAGGCGCGCCAGTTGCAGCAGGTCGTCGACCAGCACCCCCATCCGGGCGGCGTGGTCCTCGATCCGCTGCAACACCTCCGACGCGGAAGTAGCCGCGCCCTGCCGGTAGAGCTCGGCGTACCCGCGGATCGACGTCAGCGGCGTGCGGAGTTCGTGCGAGGCGTCCGCCACGAACTGCCGCATCCGCCTCTCCGACGACACCCGCGCGGCGAACGCCGACTCGATCTGCCCCAGCATCGTGTTCAACGCCGACGCCAGCCGCCCCACCTCCGACCCGGGCCGCCGCACCGGCACCCGCCGCGACAGGTCACCGGCCGCAATCTCCCCGGCGACCTGCTCGACCTCCTCCAACGCCCGTGTCGAAGCCCTGACCAGGGCGTACCCGGCCATCCCGACCAGGACCAAAGCCCCCAGCGAGATCAGCAGGAACGCCAGCCTCAGGTCGTCGACCGCCCGATCCACCTCGGACTGGTCGGCGTACGCGATCAGCTCGGTGCCGTCCAGGTCGCGCACCACCACCCGCCGCGACCCCACCGTCACGTGCGAGCCGGGCACCAGCTCCCCGAACGCCGGCAACCCGTCGAACGCCGTGCCCGACACCACGCCGGAGGAGTCGCGCACGATCACGTTGTCGCGCAGGGGGAACGCGCGCGGCACCGCCACCACCCGGTCCAGCCGCGCGTCGACCTGGCCGAGCAGGTAGCGCTCCATCACCGTGGAGCCGATCAGCCACGTGCTGAACAGGCCCGCGGCCGCCAGGGCGACGAGCACCACCACCAGCCGCACCCGCAACGTCATGGGCGGATCATGTACCCCAGGCCGCGCACGGTGTGGATCAACCGCGGCTCGCCGGAGTCCACCTTGCGCCGCAGGTAGGAGATGTACGACTCGACCACGCCGACGTCACCGTCGAAGTCGTGCGACCACACCTGGTCCAGGATCTGCGTCTTCGACAGCACGCGTCCGCTGTTGCGCATCAGGTAGTGCAGCAGCCGGAACTCCGTCGGCGAGAGCTCCACGACCCGCGGGCCGCGCCGCACCACGTGGCTGTCGACGTCGAGCGACAGGTCACCGCAGGTCAGGAGCTCTGCGGAGCCGGGACGGGTACGGCGCAGCACGGCCGTCACGCGGGCGATGACCTCCTCCAGGCTGAACGGCTTGGTGATGTAGCCGTCGCCGCCGATCGTCAGCCCGGTGATCCGGTCATCCGCGCCGTCGCGCGCGGTCAGGTACAGCACCGGCACGCGAACGCCGTCCGAACGCAGCCGCCGCACCACCTCGAACCCGTCCCGGTCGGGCAGCATCACGTCCAGCAGCACCAGGTCCGGCAGCTCCGAACGGGCCGCCGTCAACGCCTCGGTACCGGTCGCCGCGCTCGCCACGGTGAACCCCGCGAACCGCAGGCTGGCGCACAGCAGTTCGCGGATGGCGGGCTCGTCCTCGACGACGAGCAACCGGCCCCGTTCCACCCGGGAATCCCGCATCAGCCGGTGGCCGGGCGCTGGGTGATCGTCTGGCCGTTCACCGTGCCGTCGGAGCCCGCCTGGCCCTGCACGACGACCTGCTGACCGGCCTTCAGGTCGGAGAGCTTGCCCTCGGAGAAGATCTCGACCTTCGTGGAGTCCGAAGTGGACACCTTGACGACCTGGCCGTTCTGCGTCTTCACGTAGACGGTCGTGCCGTCGACGTGGTCGATCGTGCCGATGGTGCCGCGCCCGAACTGCCCGCCGCCCTGCCGGTTGGTGCCCGACGGGGGAGTGCCCCCGCCGGGGAACTGGCGCCCGGCCGCGTTCTGGCGGGTGGGCGTTTCGCCGGCGCCGAAGGACTTCTGCACGAACACACCGCCGACGAACGCGACGATCGCGAGCACCGCGACGCCGAGGATCACCGTGGTCTTGCCGACGCCTGCCTTGCGTTCCTTCAGCTCCGCCGAGAGGTCGTGCTCCAGCGGCTGGTCGAGTGGGTTGGTCACAGCGGAAACTCCTTATTCGTGCCGGAGAGCTTCGATGGGACGGAGCTTCGCCGCGCGGGAGGCGGGGTAGCTGCCGAAGAACAGGCCGATCAACGCCGAGACGGCGAACGCGAGCAGCACGGACGACGGGACGATCACGGGCTGGATGCCGGCGATGGTGAACTGGCTGCCGATCACCCCCGCCGCCACCCCCAGAAAGCCGCCGAACAGGCTCAGCAGCGTCGCCTCGATCAGGAACTGCCCGAGGATCGAGGAACGGGGGGCGCCCACGGCCTTGCGGATGCCGATCTCGCGGATCCGCTCGGTGACGGTCACCAGCATGATGTTCGTGATGCCGATCCCGCCCACCAGCAACGAGATCGCCGCCACCGACGCCAGCAGCACCGTGAACGTCTCGGTGGTCGCCGTGCGCGCGGTCAGCAGCTGGTCCTGGCTGAGGATCCGGTAGTCGGCGGTGTCGGTGACCTTGTGCCGCCCGTTGAGGATCGTCGTCACCTGGGCCTGCGCGTTCGGCAACGCGTCCGCGGACTGCGCCTGCACCACGATCTGGGTGAGGCTGCCGTACCCGGTCAGCGCGTTCTGCGTGGTGGTCAGAGGAGCCACCGCGACGTCGTCCGCGTCCTGCAACCCGCTGGACCCCTTGGCCGCCAGCACGCCCACGACGGTGAACGGGATGTTGTTGACCAGCATCGGCTTCCCGACCGGATCGGTGCCGGGGAAGAGCTGCGTCGCGACCGTCGAGCCGATCACGACGACCTTGCGCGCCTGCTGCACGTCGTTGGCGGAGAACAGGTTCCCGGACGCGACCGCGCTGTTCGTGGTGCTGAAGTACTGGGGGTCGGAGCCGATGAACTGCCCGACGTCGTGCGTCGTGTCGCCGTACGCGGCCGTCGCCTGCGCGGAGACCACCGGCGAGGCGTACTTGACGTCGGGGGAGTCCGGGCCGACCAGCGCGGCCGCGTCGGCCGCGGTCAGCGGTTTCGCGGTGCCGCCGGGCTGGGCGCGCTGCGGGCTGATCGTCAGGATGTTCGTGCCGAGCCCGGAGATGCTCTGCTCCACCGCGCTCGACGCGCCGTTGCCGACCGCGATCAGCATGATCACCGACGCGACACCGATCAGGATGCCGAGCGTGGTGAGCCCGGACCGCATCTTGTTGGCGGTCAGGCCGCGCACGGCGAACGCGGCGATCTCGAAGATCCTCACACCAGCACCCCCGCGACCCGGCCGTCGACGACGCGGACCGTGCGCATGGCGTGCGCGGCGACCTCGTCCTCGTGCGTGATCAGCACGACCGTCCGCCCGCTCGCGTTGAGCCGGTCGAGGATGCCGAGGACGTCGCGGCTCGACTCGGTGTCGAGGTTGCCGGTCGGTTCGTCGGCCAGCACGATCGCCGGCGACGTCACCAGCGCCCGCGCGATCGCCACACGTTGTTGCTGGCCACCGGAAAGCTCGTTCGGCCGGTGGTGCACGCGGTCCTTCAGACCGACGAGGTCGAGCGCCGCCAACGCCCGTTCCCGACGTTGGGCACGCCGAACTCCCGCGTACACCAGCGGGAGTTCGACGTTCGCGAGTGCCGTCGTGCGCGGCACCAGGTTGAACGACTGGAAGACGAACCCGATCTTCCTGTTGCGCAGCAACGAGAGCTGCTCCTCGTCGAACTCGCCCGTGTCGATGCCGTCCAGCAGGTACTGGCCGGACGACGCCACGTCGAGGCACCCGAGGATGTTCAGCAACGTCGACTTGCCCGACCCCGACGCGCCCATGATCGCGAGGTACTCGCCCTTCTCCACGGTCAGGTCGAGGCCCCGCAACGCGTGCACGGCCGTGTCGCCCGCGCCGTAGGTCTTGCGGAGGTCGCGGACCTCGATGACCGGGCTCATCGACCGGTCCCGGTGAACCCGCCGCCGTTGCGGTTGCCGCCACCGGTGCCGGGGAACTGCCCGGTGCCCTGCTGCTGGCGGTTCGTGTTGTTGGAGGTGCTCACCTGCGGGAGCACCACCTCCTCGCCGGCGGTCAGGCCGGACTTGATCTCCACGTACTGGTCGCCGCGCACGCCGATCTCGACGGTCTTGCGCGTCTCGGCACCGTTCTGCAGCACCGCCACCGAACTCGCGCCGTTCACGGTCTGCACGGCCGCCGCGGGCACCGCGAGCACCCCGGTCGCCGAGGCCACGGTGACCTCCACGCTCGCCGACTGGCCCGGCTTCAGCTCGGCGGGCGGCTGGGTGAGCGCCAGGCTCACGCCGTACTGCACGACGTTGTTCGCGGTGGTGGGGGTGAGGTCGACGGTGGTGACCTTGGCCTGGATCGGCGTGCCCGCCATCGCGTTCACGGTGACGGTCGCGGCCTGGTCGGCCTTGAGCAAGCTGACGTCGGACTCGGAGACGTTCGCCTTCACCACCAGGTTCTTCAGGTCCGTGACGACCACGAACCCGGAGGTGGTCGTGGTGGTGCTCGTGGTGCCGCTCGAACTGCTGTTGGACGTGCTGCCGCTGCCGACCTTCTGCCCGATCGCTCCCGTGACGGAGGTGATCGTGCCGTCACCGGGCGCCGTGAGCACGGTCGCGGCCAGGTTGTCCTTGGCCTGCTGGAGCGCGAGCTGCGTCTGCCGGTACGCGGTCAGCAACGCGGTGGTGCCCGTGCCCTTCTCCAGGGCCGCGTTCAGGTTGCCCTGCGCGATGTCGACCTGGAGCTGCGCCTGCGTCGGGTCGAGCTTCGCGAGCTGCTGGCCCTTCGTCACCACGTCGCCGACCTTGACGTTGATCTCGGTGACCGTGCCGCTCGCGCCGAACGAGGCCGCGGCGCTGTAGGAGCTCTGCACCGTCCCGGACGCCGTCACCACCTCGCTGACGTCACGGGTGGCGGCAGCGGCCGTGCGGGCGGAGGTGGTGGACTGCGCATTGCCGGAGGAACCGAAGAACACCAGGTAACCGGCGACACCGGCACCGAGGAGCACCACCACCAGCAGTCCGTTGATCACCAAGGATCTGCGACGTCGAGTCATGGCTCGGGATCGTCGTCCGCCAAGCTGTGTCCGGGCTGCGAGTTTCCTGGCAGCGAGCTGAAGATCAG
This sequence comes from Lentzea sp. NBRC 102530, assembly GCF_030269365.1. Classification (GTDB taxonomy): domain Bacteria; phylum Actinomycetota; class Actinomycetes; order Mycobacteriales; family Pseudonocardiaceae; genus Lentzea. The sequence continues at coordinate 20,535 of NZ_BSTF01000009.1, read as the reverse complement.
CCCGACCGTTTTCACCCGAATGAGCACCTTGTTGCTTTTCGAGCAACCCCTACGGTCGGGCTTATGGCCACCAGCACTCCGTCCACCGCGTACAGCAGGGACCTGGGCGAAGAACTCCGCAAAGTGCGCGAGAAGTCCACCGATCTCACCGGCGCCGCGTTCGCCCTCAAGCTGGGCTGGGACCCGAGCAAGGTCTCCACCCTGGAGAACGGCAAGTACCGCCCCAGCGAGATCGACCTCGTCCAGTACCTCTCCATGCTGGGCAAGGACATCGACTTCTTCGAGGACTTCAAGCGCCGCTTCAGCCGTGCGTTCGACGAGTACATCGTTCTGGTGCCGGACAACCTCCGCGCGCTGGCGATGGCGGAGTCCACGGCCAAGACGATCATGCGGTACGACCCGCAGTCGCTCACCGGGCTCCTGCAGACCCCTGAGTACACGGACGCGCTCTACCGGATGGGCGGGTTCGTCACCGAAGAGAGAATCCCGGCATTGGTGCAGTCTCGGACCGACCGCCAGTCGATCCTTCGGCGCCACAACCGGCCGAAGTGCCTCTTCTACATCCACGAACACGCGCTGGAGACGCAGGTGGGTGGTCCTCGTGTCATGGAAGACCAGTACGCGCGACTGCTGTTCAACGTGCACCTGGTTCGAGTCGTGCCCGCCGATGCGCCGGTGGTGGCCTCGGGATGCACGCTGTGGGAGTTCGAGAAGGCGATGCCAGTGGCGTTCATCGAGGGCGACCTCGTGAACGTGTTCGTGCAGGATCCTGCTGCGATCGTGAGGGCTCGTCTGCTGTTCGACCGTTTGGCTGAGGTTGCCTTGGATGAGGAACAATCGCGGAGCAAGCTGGCGGAGTACGTCGGCCGACCGCGAGAGGACTTCGATGCAGCAGGAACGCGTTTGGCGTAAGAGCAGCTACAGCGGTGCTACGGAGGACGGTGACTGCGTCGAGGTGTCGCTGTCGTCGGGGGCTCTGGTCCGTGACTCGAAGAACCCGTCCGGACCTGTCCTGACCTTCGGTTCGGCCGCCTGGGAAATTTTCCTCAAAACTCCCTGAACCGTTGCTCCGTCCGACACGTGTACTCGCTGTCGAACGGGGAACGAGGGGACAGGGCCATGGCTGACGAGAAGACCGTGATGATCGGCCAGTGCGGCCCGACGCTGTTGCTGCCGAAGCAGGGCAGCCGCGTGACGCCGATGCGGCGCAACGCCCCGCTGCGGGTGGACGTGGCCGGTGGCGGCCCGGTCGGTCTCGCCTTCGCCTGCACCCTCAAGGCGCAGCTGGGCGACGCGGTCCAGGTCCGGGTGCACGACCGCCGCTGGAAGCAGGCGGGCAGCCGGGTCGTGTGGAAGGGCCTGTCGGACGGCAACAACCGCCGCGAGCAGGTCGTGACGCTGCAGAGCAACGTCTGGGCGGCGCTACCCCTCGCCGTGCAGAACCGGCTGTTCGCGCCCGGCAAGTTCTCCGAGATGTGGCCGCTCGGCCCGGACTCCCCGGCGTCCAAGGGCCGTCCGCGCAACATCAAGATCCGCTGGATCGAGGACGCGCTGCTCGACATGGCGCAGGACGTCTACGGCATCGACCTCGTCGCCGACGCCTACACGCCGCCCGCGAAGTTCGACGGCCAGCACGTCCTCGCCATCGCCGACGGCGCCCGGTCCGCCACCCGCGAGGCGTTCAAGGACCAGTTCGGCACCCCCAGCCGGGAACTGTTCTCCGTGGACGGTTCGCCGCTGGACGAGCGCGTGCTCGGCATCCGCGTCACCGCCAAGTCCCCCGACGAGCACACCGTGCCGTTGACGGTGGCGCAGAACAGGTTCCTGTTCAACTCGATGGGCGGCGGCTTCATCAACATGCGCCTCACCGCCGAGGAGGCGTCCGAGATCGTCGCGCTCGGCGAGAGCGGCCCGGTGTCGTGCATCGGCAAGTTCGGGTGCACCATGCGGCCTTCGACCAACGGCCGGTTCGTGTGCGACAAGCACCGCGCGGTGTTCAAGCCGTCCGTCGACAAGCTCTCCTACCTGTGGCCCCGGATCCTCGACGGCCTGCGCTTCTTCGGCGTGGGTGTCGCGGACGTCGTCGGCATCAACTCGTTCACGCTCGGCATGCAGCAGATGTCGAAGTTCACCGCGCAGCTGGCGCCGAACACGTTCGGCTTCCTGCTCGGCGACGCCGCCAACTCGCTGCACTTCTGGCCGGGTCGCGGCCTCAACACGGGCCTCAAGAGCGCGCTCTCGCTGGCCGTGAACCTGCAGAAGCGCTGGAACGGCAAGCCCTTCCGCGCGGCCGACTTCGCCCAGCACGAGGGCATCATGCAGCAGCTGCAGTACCGCGAGAAGTCGCGCGCCTGGACCACCATGCTCATGCCCGACGCCGAGGGCACCCCGCGCGGCATCGAGGACCGCATCCGCGCCGGCCTGCACGGCCCGTGCGACCGCGCCGCCCTCGTGCAGACGCTGTTCGAGCGCGTGATCGAGATCAAGAAGCGGATGGGCGACCGGATGGGCCCGCTCGCCACCGACGAGTGGTACTACGGCCGCGTCAACGCCCTCGACACCCGCACGTTGAAGGTCATGGTGGAGTCGGGTGCGTGGATCACCCGCGAGATCGGCGGCGAGGAGGTCGAGATCCCCTCGGCCACGCCCGCCACCGAGCCGCAGCCGGTCCGCCGCGGCCTGTCCCTGGTCAGCTGACGACCGAGTACCGGCTCAGCGTGATCACGCCGGAGAAGGTCCGCGTCTCCAGCAGTTCGAGCGGCACGGAGCTGTCGAGGGTGGTGTAGAACGACTTGCCGCCGCCCAGCAGGACCGGGTGGGTGACGATCTCGAACTCGTCGACCAGCCCGGCCCGCATGGCGGCGGCGGCCAGCGTCGCGCCGCCGACCCGCAACGGCCCGCCGTCGCCGGACTTGAGCCGGGTGATCTCGGCGATCGCGTCACCGGTCACCACGCGGGTGTTCCAGCGGGTCTCGTCGGCGATCGTGGAGGAGAACACGACCTTGGGCGTGTCCCGCCAGTTCTGCGCGAACGCGATCTGCGCCGGAGTGGCGCCCGGCTGCTCGTCACCGGTCGGCCAGAAGGAGCTCATCGTCTCCCACAGCCGGCGCCCGTAGAGGAACGTCTCGACGGCCTGCTCCTGTTCGAGCCACCACTCGAACAGCTCGTCGCTCGGCGCACCCCAGTTGACACCGCCGTCGGGCGTGGCGATGTAGCCGTCGAGGCTCAGGTTCATGCCGTAGACCAGTTTCCGCACGGCGGGATTCCTTCCGTCAGTCCGTCGCCAGGTAGACCCAGGCGTCCACGCTCGACCCGAGCCGCGCCAGTGCGCGCCGGTAGTCGTCCACCTCGTAGAGGTCGGCCGCGGCCAGTTCCGCGGTCGTCACCTCCAGCACCGTCCCGGCGACGAAGTCCGCGGCCTCGCCGGTGTGCCGGACGATCGGGTGCCGGTCCGTCCCGCTGACCGCGACCACGGCCGGGTCGGTGATCGTCACCCAGTCCTGTCGATACCCAGGCAGCACGTCTTCCTTGCCCGCCAACGTTCGCCCGAAATGTTCGATTTGCACCGACGGCGTCTGCAGCGTCCCGTACGAGAACAGGTTCACCACGGCTTCGGCCTGCCCGCCGATCCGGTGCAGGAGCGGGTGGGCGACGTCCGCGTTGCCCACCACGACGGAAGCCCGCGCGGCAGGCCCGACCTCGTCCAGGTAGCGGCGGCTCGCCGCGTGGTATCGGGTTTCGAACGCCCGCGCGGCCTTGTCCAGCCCGCCCAGCAGGTCGGCGTCGCGTCGGGTGCCGCGCTCGAACGCGACGGCGAACGGCGTGTCCACGAACACGACCTCGTCCCACTCCAGGTCCCGCTGCAGGAAGCTGCCGTCCACCACCAGCACCAGGTCGTCCGCAGCCTGCACGGCAGGCTCGTCCACCGGGATGTCCGACCGGAGGTCGATGATCCGCGTCCGGTACCGCCGGTCGCCGCCGGGGCCGAGCGGCGCGAGCACCAGCCGGGAGAACGACGCGAAGTCGTAGGCGTCCCGGTAGTACCCGTCGGCCGAGTCCCGCCCGAGGCGGTGCCGGACGGCGCGCGGGTGGTGGAACCCGTCCATCGACAGGTGTGCGGCGGACCGTCCGCGAGCGGCGACGGCGGCGGCCAGCTCGCGGGCGAAGGTCGTCTTGCCCGACGCCGTGATGCCGTCCACCGCCACCCGCAGCGGACGCCCCTGCCCGGCGAGGTGATCGGCCACCCGGTTCAGCACGCGCTCCCGCGGAGTGATCATGCGACCGAATCTAGTCTTCGTCCACCTCGCGTCGTGCGAGCCGTACCTCCTCGACGTCCAGCTTGCGCTGGATGGTCCGCAGCACGATGTCGTCGATGGCCGCCTCGTCACGCAGCCGCACCACTGTCGCCCGCTTGTGCGCGATCAGTTCCAGCCGCAACGCCGAGTACTGGAGTTCGGACGCGGCCACCTCCTCGTCGCCGGCTTCCTTGGCCCGCACGACTTCCAGGTGGTGTTCGTACTCCGCCAGCACCCGCTTGTAGACGACGTCGGACACGCCCACCTTGTCGGCGAGGCGCGGCAGCGCCTCGTAGGCCTCCTCGGACGCCGTCGACTGCGCGAGCCGGAGTTCCTCGTCCAGCGCGGTGTCCTCTGGCAGCTGCGAGAACCGGATGATCGCGGGCAGCATGATCGACTGCACGATCAACGTCAGCACCACGACACCGGAAGTGATGAGGATGATCTCCTCGCGGAACGGGAAGGGCGCGCCCCCGACCACGGTCTCCGGCACGGCGAGGGCCGCCGCCAGCGACACCGCCCCGCGGAACCCGGCGGCGGACGACGCGAGTCGTTGCCGCGCACCGACCCGGCGCAGCCGTTGCTGCGGGCGGCGGTCCAGAGCCCGGATCACGTAAGGAGTCGTGTAACTCCACAGCAGCCGCGTCCCGACCACGGTCACCGACACCAGCCCGATCGCTCCGAACGTCGCGAGGGTCTGCGAGCCGTCCAGCGACCGCAACGCGCTGTGCGCCTGGAGTCCGATCAGGACGAAAAGGGCACCGTTCAACACGAACGTCGCGATGCCCCAGAACGCGTAACTGATCTGCCGCGTGTCGGCCCGCACGATCCGGGGCCCGACCCTCGCGAGCGTCAGCCCGCACGTCACCACTGCGATCACGCCGGACCCGTGCACCGTCTCGGCCAGCAGGAACGCCGCGAACGGCGTCAGGATGCTGACCACGCTCTCGTGCAACGGGTTGTCGAGGCGCTTGCGCACCTGCACCGCGAGCCACGCCACGACCAACCCGGCGACCGCGCCACCGGCGTAGGACAGCAGCAGTTGGAGCCCGACGCGACCGGTGCTGAACTCCTGCTCGCCGACGGTGATGGCGACGGCGATCGCGTAGATCACCAGCGCGGTGCCGTCGTTGATCAGCGATTCGGCGCGCAGGATGGTCGTGGTGCGGCGGGGCATGCCGCGCGCGATGGCCGAGACGGCGGTCGCGTCGGTCGGGGCGAGCGCCGCCCCGAGCACCCACGCCGGACCCCAGTCGAGGCCCAGGGCGTGGGCGACCGACGCCACCGCCGCGGCCGTCGCGAGCACGAGCACCGTGCTGAGCAGCACGATCGGCCGCAGGTTGCTGCGGATCTCCCGCAACGACGTGTTGAGGCTCTCCCAGTACAGCAAGGCCGGCAGGAAGATCAGCAGCATCGCCTCGGGAGGCAGGCTGACCTCCTCCAGGGCGGGCACGAAACCGAGCACCGCGCCGCACACCACCAGCAGGACGGGTGCGGCCACGCGCAGCCGTCCGGACACGACGCTGCTCGCGAGGATGCACACGCCCAGCACCACTACGAGTTCGAGACCGAGCATGCGCTAGAAGATAGGCCGATCAGGCGCGCAACGCGTCATCCAGTTCGGCCAGCAGACGGGCCTTGGGTCGCGCTCCCACGATCTGGCGGATCGGCACGCCGTCGCGGAACAGCAGCATCGTCGGCAGCGACATGACCTGGAAGTCCCGTGCCGTGGCGGTGTTCTCGTCAGCGTTGATCTTCAGCACGGTCAGGTCGTCGCGTTCGCGGTCGATCTCGTCGAGCACGGGGGAGAGCATGTGGCACGGCCCGCACCACTGCGCCCAGAACTCCACGAGCACGGTGCCCGTCCGCGTCTGCGCGGCGAACGTGGCGTCGGTCAGCTGCATCGGGTCTCCTCGGGTACTTCGCACGGGTCCTGAAAGGCGAGCCTGGCCAGCAGGAACTCCCTGACCACGCCGAGGCGTTCCAGACAGGCGTCCACCTCGGCGAGCTTGCGCCGGTAGACCTCCCGCGAGTCGGGGCACGAGTCACCGGACTCGTGCCCCGCGCGCAGGCAGGCGACGAACGGCCGGGTGTCCTCCAGGGACAGTCCGACCGCCTGCAGCGACTGGATCTCCCGCACCAGCCGCAGGTCGTGGTCGCCGTACTCGCGGTAGCCGTTGGTCGCGCGCCGCGCCTCCAGGAGCCCCTGGGACTCGTAGAAGCGCAGCGCACGCGTGGTGGTGCCGGCTCGCTTGGCCAGTTCGCCGATCCTCATGCCCACCGACGGTAGACCTTGACGCGCACGTCAAGGCAAACCTCAGTCGGCGACGAGTCCCGTCGCCGACCACTGCCGCCGGATCAGCCACCGGCCCGGCGCGATGCCGGTGCCGCCGTGCTCGGGGTGCAGCAGGTACACCGGGGCGGAGTTCTGGACGACGGTCGCATCGCGGTCCGGGGACCACCGGCAGGTGCCCGGGTCGGCGACCAGGACGTGCGGGTTGCCGCCGTTGAGCGCCGCCACGAGGTGCACGCCCTCGGGTGGCACCTCGGTTCCGGCCTCTGTGGACGGTGGTGGGTCGAGCAGGTCGAAGGGGATGACGATCAGGTCACCCTGGGCCTGGAGGCCGTCGACGACGGGGACGGTGGCCTGGCGCTCGAGGTGGTCGAGCGTGTCGACGTTCGTGCGGTCGACGAGTTCAGCAAGGTTCATGTTTTTAGGTACGGCGTAGTAGTTGTGCGTACTGGTCAGCACGCAATCCATAGGTCTGAGCTGCTGCTTCGAGCGGGTCGCGCACCCAGCGCCAGGTCCGCAGCCCGTATCGGCGTCTGGTGCCGTCGCGCTCGACCGAGCCGTTCACGACGAGCAGCAGGTTGATCTGGTCCCACAGGTCGTAGAGGCGCAGGTCGTGGCCCGGATTGCCGGGATCGGGCACGGCGCCGAGCAACGGTGGCCGCGCCTGCTCGACGTAGTTCTCCCAGCCGAGGCGTTCCGCAGCGCAGAACCGCACCTCGATGCTGGGTTCGGTGAGGATCCGCACGACGTCCGGTTCGTCGATGACCCAGCGCGGCACGGTCCGTCCGTGCCACGCGTAGGCGCGCGTGCCGTCGGCGAACGTGATCGCGGGCCCGCTGTCGTTGTGCGGCAACGAGTTCACGTCCACGTGGACGGCCGTCGGGCGATCGGACATCACACACCGGCCCTCCCGCGGCCACCACCACCCGGTCGTGCGGGCGAGCGTCTGCCACGGCGCGAGCAGAGCGGGTTCGCTGCCCGAGTCGGTCTCGGCCAGCCAGTCAGCGTCGTGCTGGCCCGCCCAGCCCACGCCGAGCGAGCCCGGCAGGGTGGAGTTGATGGCCGGGACCAGGCCCTCGCGGACGACGGGACGCAGTGCGCTCACGGCGCCCTGCCACTCGGACCGCCGGCGCAGCCGGAACCGCAGGTCGGAGACCTGGGCGGCGATCTGCGCCTCGACCGTCTGCCAGTCGTCGGTGCGGACGGCCTTGCCGGCGGGCAACACCGTCGCGGCTTCGGCGGGGGAGCGCACCCAGACGAACTCCGGCGGCGGCCTGCCGACGGACGCGTACAGCGTCGCCACGGCCTCTTCGGCCGCCGGACGATCAGCGGGTGCGGTGCTCAGCGCGTGGGCGAGCCAGTCTTCGCCGAGCCGGGGAACTTCCGTGGAGCGGGCCTCGAGCCCGCCCGGTGCGCTCACAGCGCGAGGGCGTTACCGCCCTTTCGGATCGTCATGCGGAAGATCGTGACACCCGGAAGCCGCGTCGCGCAACCACGAAAAAATTCCCGCCGCGGCCAGTCGTCCCACCCAGTGGCCGTCCCAGCGCGAGCGTCCCCGGCGCGCCCAGAATGCGGACAAACGACGAGAGGGGAACCGGTGGGCACCCGACTGCACCTGGCCGCCGCGCTCGACGCGACCGGCGAAGAAGCTTTCACCGCACCGCATTGGGCCGGCCTCGTGCGCGAGGCCGAGCACGGCACGCTCGACTTCGTCACGTTCGGCGACTCGCTCGGCGGGCGGCCCGGGCTCGACGCGGTCCTGACGGCCGCCCGCGTCGCACCGCTGACCACACACGTCGGCCTGGTGCCGACGGCGGTCGTGACGCACACCGAGCCGTTCCACCTGTCAAAAGCGATCGCCACGCTCGACCACGTGAGCAGGGGAAGGGCGGGCGTGCAGCTGACGGTCGCGCCGGATCCCGCCGACGCCCAGCACTTCGGGCGCCGCACGGTCGGGCCGGAACCCGAACTCTGGGACGAGGCGCGCGACTACGCCGAGGTGCTGCGCCGGTTGTGGGACAGCTGGGAGGACGACGCGGAGATCCGCGACGCGGCCACCGGGCGGTTCATCGACCGGGAGAAGCTGCATTACATCGACTTCGAGGGCAGGTGGTTCAAGGTGCGCGGGCCGTCGATCACACCGCGCCCGCCGCAGGGGCATCCCCTGATCGCCGCCTCCGAGCCGGTGGGGGACATCGTGTTCGGCGACGATCCCTCGGTGACCGACAGGCTCGTGTTCCGAGACGCCGACGCCGCTGTCTCCGCCGACCAGCTCGCCGCGTGGCACGCGGAGGGGTTCGCGGGCTTCCGGCTGCACGGCGACCTGCGCCGGATCACCCGCGAGCTGGTACCGGAACTGCGTGAGCGCGGGTTGTTCCCCACGTCGTACGAGCACACGACGCTGCGCGACCGGCTCGGTCTCGCCCGGCCCGCCAACCAGTTCGCCTAGAGGAGCGCGGAGATGACCAAGCAGATCCACCTCGCCGCGCACTTCCCCGGCGTCAACAACACGACGGTGTGGAGCGACCCGCAGGCGGGCAGCCACATCGAGTTCGACTCGTTCGTCCACTTGGCACAGACGGCCGAACGGGCGAAGTTCGACTTCTTCTTCCTGGCCGAGGGACTGCGGCTGCGCGAACAGGGCGGGCAGATCTACGACCTCGACGTCGTGGGCCGCCCGGACACGTTCACCGTGCTCGCGGCCTTGGCCGCCGTCACGTCACGCCTCGGGCTCGCGGGCACGATCAACTCGACGTTCAACGAACCGTACGAGGTGGCGCGGCAGTTCGCGTCGCTGGACCACCTGTCGGACGGGCGCGCCGCCTGGAACGTGGTGACCTCGTGGGACGCGTTCACCGGCGAGAACTTCCGGCGCGGTGGCTTTCTCGCACAGGAAGACCGCTACAGCCGCGCGGAGTCGTTCCTGCGCACGGCGTGGAAGCTCTTCGACACCGGCGTCGGCACGTTCCAGCACGCCGACGAGCACTTCGACATCAGCGGCACGTTCGGCGTTCCCCGGTCACCGCAGGGCCGTCCGGTGATCCTGCAGGCCGGGGACTCCGAGGAGGGCCGGGAGTTCGCCGCCGCCACCGCCGACGCGATCTTCTCGCGGCACGGCACACTGGAGGCCGGGCAGAGGTTCTACGCCGACGTCAAGGGCAGGCTGGCGAAGTACGGGCGCACGCACGACCAGCTGGTGGTGCTGCCGGCGGCCACGTTCGTGCTGGGGGACACCGACGCGGACGCCCAGGAGAAGGCCGCGGTGGTGCGGCGGCAGCAGGTCAGCGGGGCGACCGCGATCCGGTTCCTGGAGCAGGTGTGGAACCGCGACCTCAGCGCGTACGACCCGGACGGGCCGCTGCCCGAGGTCGAACCGCTGATCGGCGAGAACACGATCGCCCAGGGCCGTGCGAGCGTGCGGATGTTCAAGGACCCGGCGCAGACCGTGCGGGAGTGGCGGGAGAAGGCCGCGGCGAAGAACCTGTCGATCAGGGACCTCGTGATCGACGTGAGCGCGCGGCAGACGTTCGTCGGGTCGGCTGATTCCGTGGCCACGCAGATCGACGACCTGGTGCAGCAGGACGCGGCGGACGGGTTCATCCTCGTGCCGCACGTGACGCCGGGCGGGCTCGACGAGTTCGCGGACACCGTCGTGCCGTTGCTGCAGGAGCGCGGCGTTTTCCGGTCCGAGTACTCGGGTCCGACGCTGAGGGATCATCTCGGTATCCGATAGTTGTTCAGCCAGTGGACGTCCTTGCCCGCCGCGATGGCCGGTACATAACGTGAGCGTCGTTGAGTGAGTGCTCTCCTCAAGAGCGCAGGGAAGGGAGGACAGGATGGACTTCGCCTCGATCCTGTCCTCCCGCTGTCGCACGAGCTGACTCTTCATCTCGCTCGTCTCACGTTCCTCGCCGCAGCAAGGACTCCCCATGACCTCTGGCACCCTGACGCCTCCGTCCACAAAGGACGATGACCTCTCCGCCTTACCGGTCGTCCCCGCGCGCCACCCGTGGCGCTGGGTCGGCGTCGCGTTCGTGCTGGTGCTGGCCGCCCAGTTCGTGCACGGGCTCGTCACGAACCCCGCGTGGGACTGGCCGACGTTCGCCCGGTACTTCACCGCCCAGTCGATCCTGACCGCGGTCGGCACGACCATCGTGCTGACGGTGGCCGGCACCGCCCTCGGGTTCGCCCTGGGCATCGTGGTCGCGGTGCTGCGGATGTCGAAGAGCCCGTTCCTGAGCGCGGTGGGCTGGACCTACATCTGGGCGTTCCGGTCGATCCCGTTGATCGTGCAGCTGTTGTTCTGGTTCAACATCTCCTACCTGTACCAACGGCTTTCGCTCGGCATCCCGTTCGGGCCGGAGTTCGTGAGCTTCGAGACGATCTCGCTGATCAGCCCGATGGGCGCGGCGATCCTCGGCCTCGCGCTGCACCAGGCGGCCTACGCGGCGGAGATCGTGCGGTCCGGCGTCATCTCCGTCGACCGCGGGCAGCTGGAGGCGGCGGCCGCGCTCGGCATCCCGCGGTTGCGGCAGTTCCGCAGGATCGTGCTGCCCCAGGCGATGCGCTCGATCCTGCCGAACGCCGCCAACGAGGTGATCAGCCTGTTCAAGGGCACGTCCGTGGTGTCCGTGATGGCGATCGGCGAACTCTTCTACCAGGTGCAGGTCATCTACGGCCGCAACGCCCGCGTCGTCGCGCTGCTGATGGTCGCGACCGTCTGGTACATCATCCTGACCACCCTGCTCTCGATCGGCCAGCACCACGTCGAGCGCTACTTCGCGCGAGGAGACCGCCGGTGATCGAGGTTCTGGGCGTGCACAAGAGCTTCGGGTCGCTCGAAGTGCTGCGCGGGGTGTCGCTGGACGTCGCGGCGGGCGAGGTCGTGGTGGTGCTCGGCCCGTCCGGCTCCGGCAAGTCGACGTTGCTGCGCACGATCAACCACCTGGAGAAGGTCGACCGCGGGTACATCACCATCGACGGCGACCTGATCGGCTACCGGCGGCGTGGTGGCAAGCTGCACGAGTTGAAGGAACGCGAGATCCTCAAGCAGCGCAGGGACATCGGGTTCGTCTTCCAGAACTTCAACCTCTTCCCGCACCTGACGGCGCTGGAGAACGTCGCCGAGGTGGCCGGGTTGGCCGACGCCCGGCACTTCCTGGAACGGGTCGGCCTCGCCGACAAGGCCGACGCCTACCCGCGCCAACTCTCCGGCGGCCAGCAGCAACGCGTCGCGATCGCCCGCGCGCTGGCCACCCGCCCGAAGGTCGTGCTGTTCGACGAACCCACGTCCGCGCTCGACCCCGAACTGGTGGGCGAGGTGCTGGACGTGCTGCGCGACCTCGCCCGCTCCGGCACCACGATGGTCGTCGTCACGCACGAGATCGGCTTCGCCCGCGAGGTGGCCGACCGGATCGTGTTCATGGACGAGGGCGTGATCGTCGAAGAGGGACCGCCTGCCGACGTGCTCGACCACCCCGTCCACGAGCGCACCCGCGCTTTCCTGTCCAAGGTCCTGTCCTAAGGAGTTCGTTGTGCGCAAAGTACTTCTCGCCGTGCTGGCGTTCGGTCTGGCCGCGTGTGGCACGGCCGGTGGTGAGGAGCCCGTCGAGGTCGCCGGCCTGAGCGTGAACCTCGGCCCCGACCAGAAGCGGGTCACCGCCGTCAAGGACGACAAGATCGCCGCCAAGGTGCCGGAGAAGTTCAGATCCAAGGGGGAGCTGACGATCGGCGGTTCCGCCGGCACAGCGCCGCCCCTGCGGTTCTACGCCACCGACGACAAGACGGTGATCGGCGTCGAGACCGACATCGCCTCCCTGGTGGCCGACACCCTCGGCCTCAAGGCGAAGCTGGAGGTGTCGTCGTGGGAGAACCTGTTCGTGGGCCTCGACAGCGGCGCCTACGACCTCGGCTTCTCGAACATCACGGTGACCGAGGCGCGCAAGGAGAAGTACGACTTCGCCACCTACCGCCTCGACACCCTGGCGTTCGAGGCGAAGAAGGGCGGCACCTGGAAGGTGAAGGAACCCGAGGACGTGGCGGGCAAGGTGATCGCCGTGACCTCCGGGACCAACCAGGAGAAGATCCTCGTCGACTGGAGCACGAAGAACGTCGCCGCGGGCCTGAAGGCCACCGACATCAAGTACTTCCAGAACTCGTCGGACTACTACCTGGCGTTGCAGTCCGGCCGCATCGACGCCTACCTCGGCCCGAACCCCGTCTCCGCCTTCCACGCCGCGACCTCCGGTGACACCGAGGTGATCGGCAACTTCTCCGGTGGCGCCACCGTCCAGGGCAAGATCGCCGCCACCACGAAGAAGGACAGCGGCCTCGTCACGCCCGTGCAGGAGGCGTTGAACCAGCTGATCGCGAACGGCAAGTACGCCGAGGTGCTGAAGCGCTGGGGCCTGTCCGACGAGGCCGTGCCGACGTCGGAGATCAACCCGCAGGGCCTGCCGAAGACCTGAGGCGCGACCGGGACCGTCGCCGGGCGAGTTCGCCCGGCGACGTCCGGGGCCACACCACTAGGAGTAGTGACATGAGGTTCAGCATCACCATCGACACCGAGGACGAGGACACCGCGCTGCGGCTGCTCGGCGCGTTGCGGGACTCCGGCCTCGCCCCCGCGGTCGAGGCGTCCGTCGAGGAGGTCGACGTCCGGATCCTGCCGGACACCCGCCAGGTGTTCGTGCACGCGGAACAGGTCGAGCTGACGCGGCTGGAGTTCGAACTCCTGCTGCACCTGTGCTCGCACACCGACCGCGTGCACCGGCGGCGTGACCTGCTGGCCACCGTGTGGGGAGTGAACGACGACTACAGCGGTGCGCGCACGGTCGACGTGCACGTGCGGAGGGTGCGGCAAAAGCTTGGCGACGCGGCCGACGTGATCCAGACTGTGCGCGGGGTTGGGTACCTGGTCGCGTCGAGCGCGCGATTCCGGGTGGAGGGGAATCCGAACGTGGTGCGGCTGGCGGACCGGCGCGCCGGATGAGTCAACCCCCGAACCACTATGCGGTACCCCTATCTTTCCGCTAGGGACCACAGTCTTTCCGGCGATTGCTCCAAACGGTGCTAACTTGTGAAAACCGGGAATTGGGCGAGTGCGTCACGAAAAGATTCGTGAACCGCATTCAGAATATAGAGCCTGGTCGGTCAAGAAGCACCACAGTAGGAGGAATACCTTGTTCGCTAAGTGGGGAACACTTGCGTACAAGCGCCGTTGGGTGGTGATGGTCGCCACTTTGGCGCTGACCGTGATGGGCGGCGTTTGGGGCCTCGGAGTTTTCGAGCGGCTGAACGAAGGCGGCTTCGGCGATCCCACAAGTGAGTCGATCAGAGCCAACAAGCTCGTCGAGGAGACATTCGGCCGCCAGGGCGGCGACATCGTCATCATCTACACCGCGCCGACCGGTTCGACGATCGACTCGCCCGACGTGCGGGAGAAGGCGGAACGGCAGCTCGCCGGACTGCCGACCGACAAGGTCAAGACGGTCGCGTCCTACTGGAGCCTGCCGCAGCCGAACCCGTTCGGCACGGCGGACAAGTCGAAGGCGCTGGTGGCGATCACGCTGCAGGCGGCCGACTCGAACACCCAGCTGAAGGACTACGCCGCGATCCACGACCAGCTCGTGATCGACGGCGTGCCCGCGTTGTTCGCGGGGCAGATCCCGGTCCAGAAGGCGATCGCCGAGATGTCCGGCAGCGACCTCGTGCGCGCCGAGACCGTGTCGATGCCCCTCGTCCTGCTCCTGCTGGTGATCGTGTTCGGCGGCCTGGTCGCGGCGTCGCTGCCGGTGATCGTCGGCATGTTGTCGATCATGGGCGCGCTCGGTCTGCTGCACGCGATCTCGCTGGGCACCGACGTGAACTCGTTCGCCATCAACGTGGCGACCCTGCTCGGGCTCGGCATGGCCATCGACTACGGCCTGTTCATCGTCGGCCGGTTCCGGGAGGAGCTCGCCGCGGGCCGCACACCGGAGCAGGCCGTGCAGCGCACGGTCTCCTCGGCCGGTCGCACCGTCATCTTCTCCGCGACGCTGCTGGTCACCGCGCTGGCCGGGCTGCTGCTGTTCCCGCAGGCCTTCCTCAAGTCGCTCGGCTACGGCGGCATGTCCGCCGTGGTGGTCGCCGCGGTCGTCTCGCTGACGCTGCTGCCGGCGCTGCTGGGCATCCTCGGGCACCGCGTCGACAAGTTCTCGATGCCGTGGCGCAAGCGGATGGCGCGCAGCGAGCACGGGTCCGGCTGGGCCCGGCTCGGCACCAAGGTCATGAAGCGGCCGGGGTTGTTCGCGATCCCGATCGTGGCGGTCCTGCTCGCGCTCGGCCTGCCGTTCCTGCACGCCAAGTTCGGCGAGGCCACCGAGAAGGTGCTCCCGGTCGGCAACGAGTCGCGCGTGGCCGTCGAGACGTTGAACGACGCCTTCCCGGCGATCGCGAAGACGGGCATCGACATCGCCATCACCGGCGATCCCGGGCAGGAGGCCCTGCAGAGCTACCTGCAGCGGGTCGCCGACGTGCCCGGTGTCGACACCGCGGAAGCGACCCTCGGCCCGAAGGACGGCCGCTGGCTGGTGTCCGCGACGCTCACCGGCGAACCGCTCAGCGACGAGTCCAAGCAGGCCGTCGCGGACGTGCGGAAGCTCGCCGGGCCGCAGGGCGCCGACCAGGTGCTGGTCGGTGGACCGACCGCGGTGAACGTCGACAGCCTCGACGCGATCAGCGACAAGCTGCCGTGGATGGCACTGCTGTTCTTCGCGGCGACGTTCATCCTGATGTTCCTCGCCTTCGGCTCGGTGCTGCTGCCGATCAAGGCGATCGTCATGAGCGCGCTGTCGCTGTCCGCGACGTTCGGCGTGCTGGTCTGGATCTTCCAGGACGGGCACCTCGCGTCGTTGTTCGGCGTGACGCCGTCGCCGCTCGACTCGGGCATCGTCGTGCTGATGGTGGCGGTGATCCTCGGCCTGTCGACGGACTACGAGGTGTTCCTGCTCTCCCGGATGGTCGAGGCCAAGAGCAAGGGCGCGTCCAACGAGGAGGCGGTCGGCATCGGCCTGGCCAAGACCGGCCGGGTGATCACGGCGGCGGCGATCCTGC
This sequence comes from Lentzea sp. NBRC 102530, assembly GCF_030269365.1. Lineage (GTDB taxonomy): Bacteria > Actinomycetota > Actinomycetes > Mycobacteriales > Pseudonocardiaceae > Lentzea. The sequence goes on along the minus strand of NZ_BSTF01000009.1, from coordinate 4,854 downwards.
TGATCGTGGTCACGGGCGCGTTCGCGTTCTCGCAGGTGGCCATGATGCGGTTCGTCGGGGTCGGCATGATCTTGGCGCTCGCGCTGGACGCCACGATCGTGCGGATGCTGCTGGTGCCGGCGGTGCTCAAGCTCATGGGTGACGCGGCGTGGTGGGCCCCCGGTCCGTTGCGGCGCATCCAGGAGAAGCTGGCGATCCACGAGGGCGGCGACGTCGACGATGACGACGACGACCACGCGGCGCCCCGGCAGTCCGTACCCCAACCCGTCGGCTGAGTTCCTCAGCCGTACCCCCCAAGGAGGTCCTGGCGCGCGCCAGGGCCTCCTTGGCGTGCTTCGCGGGCTCTTCTTTCCGGGCGGATGAAATCGTGCGGAGTTTAGGGGAATCATTTCCGCTTTTGCGGTACGGGCTTGAGGACGTCAGCCCCCTGAATCCGCATTAGGGGTCCCCTATATCCGGCTCGGGCCGGTGTGATCACCGGGGTCCTGGCCTTAGCGTTTCCGTCATGAAAGCAGTCGGCCCTGCGGTCGTCGCGAGCGACATTCGCAAGTCGTACGGCAGCCTGAGGGCCGTCGACGGCGTCTCGTTCAGCGTCGAACAAGGAGAGTTCTTCGGTCTTCTCGGCCCCAACGGCGCCGGGAAGAGCACCACCCTGGAGATCGTCGAGGGCTTGCGGAAGCCGGACTCCGGCTCCGTGAGGTTGCTCGGCGAGAGCCCGTGGCCACGCAATCCCGCACTGCTGCGCAAGATCGGCGTGCAGTTGCAGGCGTCCTCGTTCTTCGAGCGCCTCACGTCCAAGGAACAGCTCGAGACCTTCGGCGCGCTGTACGGCATCAGCAAGTCGAAGGCCGTGGACATGCTCGAGCTCGTCGGCCTGACGGACAAGGCGAACGTGCAGGACACCAAGCTGTCCGGTGGGCAGCGGCAACGCCTGTCGATCGCCTGCGCGCTGGTGCACGACCCGGAGATCGTGTTCCTCGACGAACCGACGGCGGCGCTGGACCCCCAGGCCCGCCGCAACCTCTGGGACGTGCTGCGCGCCATCCAGCAGCGCGGCAAGACGATCGTCTACACCACGCACCACCTTGACGAGGCCGAGATCCTGTGCGACCGGGTGGCGATCATCGACTCCGGCCGGATCATGACGATGGGTCCGCCCGCCCAGCTCGTGCGCGCGCTCAACGCGCAGACCCAGGTCATCATCGAACACGGTGTGGTGCCGGCGGAACTGGCAACCACGCTGCCGGGTGCCGAGGCCGTCGTGGACGACGGCGTGTCGGTCACCATCTCCACCTCCGACGCGGGCGTGACCATCAAGGCGCTGGGGGAGTTGGACGCCCTCAGCAACGCCCAGGTCCGGACGGCGACGCTGGAAGACGTCTTCCTGCACCTCACCGGTCGCGCGTACCGCGAATGAACGTCCACCCAACCGGCGTCGCCACGGTGTCCGAGCCCCCGACGTCGTCAGCCCTCCGAGCGGAGACAGCGCCATGACCGCGTTTACCAGCCTGTCGCTGGCCATGTTCAAGGCTTCGATCCGGGACAAGGCAGCGCTGGCCCTCACCTTCTTCTTCCCCCTGATGTTCCTCGTCGTGTTCGCGGTGCTGTTCGGTGGGGGGATGGGCAGTTCGGTCAAGATCGCCGTGGTCGGCGACGGCCAGGTGGTCTCCACCCTGTCGCAGGCCGAGGGCGTCGACCTGGTGAGGTTCGACGAGTCCGGCGAGGCGATCGACCAGCTGCGCGACGGCGACGTGGGCGCGGTCGTGCTGGCGCAGGGCGACCGCGTCGACGTCCGCTACGCCAACGGAGACCGCCCGGAGACCGCTCCGGCGCTCGCCAAGGTCTCCGAGGCGGTGGCGAGCGCCAACGCCGGCGCGAGCAACACGACGCCGAAGTACGCGATGCGGCAGGAACCCATCGAGGCGGCTTACGCCCCGATCCAGTACCTCACGCCCGGCATCCTGTCCTGGGGCGTGGCGTCCGCCGCCGTGTTCAGCTCCGCGCTGACCCTGGTGGCGTGGCGTCGCAAGCAGGTGCTGCGGCGCCTCCAGCTCGCCCCCGTCGGCCGCGTCTCGGTGCTCACGGCCAGGCTGGCGATCGCGACCGGCATCTCCCTGATGCAGGCCGTGCTGTTCGTGGCCGTGGCGACGCTGCCGGTGTTCGGGCTCCAGCTGTCCAACGACTGGTGGCTCGCGATTCCGTTGCTGGTGCTGGGAACCTTCGCCTTCTTCTCCGTCGGCATGCTGACGGGTGCCGTCTGCCAGACCGAGGACTCGGTGTCCGGCGCGGCGAACCTGGTGGTGCTGCCGATGGCGTTGCTGGGCGGCAGCTTCTTCCCGGTGGACAAGGCGCCGGAGTGGGTCAAGTTCTTCACGAACCTGCTGCCGCTCAAGCACATGAACGAGGGCATGCTCGACGTCCTGGTGCGCGGGAAGGGCATCGACGCGCTGCTCGTGCCCGGCGCCGTGCTGCTCGGGTTCACGGTCGTCATCAGCGTGTTCGCCGCGGTGTTCTTCCGCTGGGAGGACGCGTGAGCGACCGCGGGCGGATCTTCGGTGGGAACCGGATGCCGTCCCGGGTGGTCGTGGGCATGACCGGCGCCACCGGAGCCGCGATCGGCATCCGGGTCCTGGAGGCGCTGGGCGCGGTCGGGGTGGAGACCCACCTGGTGCTCAGCAAGTGGGCCCGCGCGACCATCGAGATGGAGACCGACTTCTCGGTCCGCCAGGTGCAGTCGCTGGCCGACCACGTCTACTCCTCGCACGACCAGGCCGCGGCCATCTCCAGCGGTTCGTTCCGCACGGACGGGATGATCGTGGCGCCGTGCAGCATGAAGACGTTGGCGGCCATCAGGATGGGCTACGGCGAAGGCCTGATCCCGCGCGCCGCGGACGTCACCCTGAAGGAACGCCGCCGGCTGGTGCTCGTGCCCAGGGAGACACCGCTCAACGAGATCCACCTCGAGAACATGCTGGCACTGACCAGGATGGGCGCGGTGATGGTCCCGCCGATGCCCGCGTTCTACAACGCCCCCACCGGGATGGGTGACGTGGTCAACCACGTGACCAGCCGGGTGCTCGACCTGTTCGACGTCTACAACGACCTGACGACGCGCTGGGACGGCGGCAGAGAGGCGCGCCGGGAGCGGAAGGAGCACAGCGATGAAGCACTTCACTGATCTGCGCAGCTACCTGAACGCGTTGGAGGACCTCGGCGACCTCGTGACGATCTCCCGCGAGGTCGACGGCGACATGGAGACCGCCGCGATCACCAGACGCAGCTACGAGGTCCGTGCGCGCGCACCGCTGTTCACCAACATCAGGGGAGCCCGCGAGGGCCAGCGGATCCTCGGCGCGCCTGCGGCCATGTCGTCCCGCAAGGACCTGCCGTTCGCCAGGATCGCGCTGTCGCTCGGGCTGCCCGCCGACAGCTCGGGCTACCAGATCGTCGACGCGCTGGCCGACGCCGCCGTCCGCGAGCCGATCGCGCCGGTGGTCGTGTCCAGGGGGCCCTGTCAGGACAACGTCCTGATGGGGCCGGCGGCCACTTTGGACAGCTTCCCGATCCCGATCGTGCACATGCAGGACGGCGGCCGGTACGCGAACACGTGGGGAGTGCTGATCGTCCGCACCCCGGACGGGTCGTGGACGAACTGGTCCATCGCGCGCGTGATGAAGATCGACGGCAAGCGCATGACGGCGCTCGTGCCGAACGGCCAGCACATCGGGCAGATCTGGAACCAGTGGGCGGCCATCGGCAAGCCGATGCCGTACGCGCTGGTGCAGGGCGCCGAGCCCGGCATCCCGTACGTGGCGGGAATGCCGTTGCCCGACTCGGCCCACGAGGCCCACTTCCTCGGTGCCCTGGTCGGCGAGCCGATCGAGCTCGTGCAGGCGCTGACCGTCGACCTGCAGGTGCCCGCCACGGCGGAGGTCGTGATCGAGGGCCACGTGTCCACCGAACGCGACGCGCTGGAAGGACCGTTCGGCGAGGCGGCCGGCTACCAGCCCGTCGGGTCCTCACCGCAGCCGACGTTCCACGTCTACACGATCACCCACCGCGACGACCCGATCTGGCCGCTGGTGGCGGAAGGCCGCCCACCGGACGAGTACCACACGGTCACCTGCGTCGGTGCCGCCAGCCAGTGCCTCGTGCGGCTGCGCGCGGCGGGACTGCCGGTCAGCCGCGTGTGGGCACCGATGGAGGCCGCGGGCATGTGGCTCGTGGTGACCGTGCCGCCCAACTGGCGCGACCTGGTGGAACCCGGGACCAGCAGCGAGCAGCTGGCGACGTGGGTCGGGCAGACGTTGTTCTACGACAAGGCCGGGCTGTACTTCCCGCAGATCTACCTGCTCGACGACGACATCGACGCCACCAACCTCGCCGAGCTCACCTGGGCGATCGCCACCCGCGTTCACCCGGTTGACGGGCGGGTGCACCTGGACAGTGCCGTGTTGCCGTTGTTCGTCAGCCACACCGAGGCTGAGCACGAGCGCGGGTGGGGGCCGCGGACCGTGCTGGACGGGTTGTTGCCGCCCATCGGGGAACGGTTGGGGCACACGTCGTTCGCTGCGTCCTACCCCCGCGAGCTGCAGCAGCGGGTGGTGGAGAACTGGGTCTGAGAACTGTTGCGTTGACGGAAGAGGCGTGTCCTGTGTGGACACGCCTCTTCCGTCGTTCTGGACGAGCCGGGTCGTTTCATCGCCGCTTCGCGACGATGGGGATCGGGGCTTGACAGTGAGGATGTGTGTGGTGGTTCTCGCTGGGCTGGTCTGACTCGTGGCTTGACTGACCTTGTGTCTTTCCGAAGATCTGTCGTCTGGTCTGGTGGGGACCGCTGCCAGGGTGTTCACC
>NZ_BSTF01000008.1 GCF_030269365.1 Lentzea sp. NBRC 102530 | reverse complement strand
TTGATCGCTCCAGACGGAATATGTCTGGCAATCTGGTATTACTCTCAAAGGAATACCCCGACGAGGGGTATTCATATTACTGGCTGTGTTTCGGCACGCTGTTGAGTTCTCAAAGAACACGCGCTCACCGGATCCAATCTCCGTTTCCGGAGAGTTTCACTCGGGGCTGGTGTTTCTGAAGCTTATTTGGTGTTGCTCGCCGGTGTCAAATCGGCCTCTTCGAGGCTTTTGTCTTCCGGCTTTTTTGTCAGGCCCGTTCCGGCTTGTTTTCCGGCCCGTGTCGCTCTGACTTGGAGAACATTACACGGGGCTGTTTCGATCTCCAAATCGGGGGGTGCCTCAGGCGCCCGAACCGCCACTGACCTGCGCGTTCGTCACCGCGAAGACGGGATGGCGGGCTGCCTCCGCTTCGAACGCCGAGACGGCCTCGCCGACCTTCGCGTCGAAGAAAGGCCTAGTCACGGGCTCTTTCCGGACGTAGGCGGCCAGGACGGGCGCCGCGACGGCCGCGGAAACCTCGCGCAAATCGACTTGACGTGACCTACGTCCCCTTCGCAGCACGGCCTCGCCGGAGGCCCGTGCGTTGTGCACCCAGTCGCGCACGCCGTACGGCGCGACGAGCCACTCCGCGCCGTCGTGCTCCATAAGACGAATGGGGATCGTGCGAGGTGTTCCCGTGCGGCGGCCACGGATGGTCAGCAGTACGTAGTAGGAGGGCGCGATGCCGAGTGACACGGCGCGGCTGATGACGACGTTGCCGATACGACGCACAAGGTGCTGACGGTAGGTCCTGGCCACACGGTCAATCATGGACCTCGTGAGGTGCGGTGTGGTGGCAGTTCGTGGAGGTCGCAAGTGAGGTGCGGTGTGGTGGCAGTTCATGGAGGTCGCAAGTGACGTACGACGTGATGGTGATCGGCGGAGGTCCCGCAGGACGCGCACTCGCGCGCGCGTGTGCAGAGCTGGGACTCCGCACGGCGATCGTCGACCGCCATCCGCACCGCCCCTGGACGGCGACTTACGGCGCGTGGGCAGACGAGCTCCCGTTCGGCACTCCGGTCAAAACCACGAGCACGACCGTGAAGGCCTATGCGCGCGAGGAACACCGCATCGAACGCAAGTACGTGGTGCTCGACAACGCCAAGCTGCACGAACTACCGGACACGGTCGATGTGCTCCAACGGCCAGAGGCGGCGCGCTACACGTTCAACGCCACGGGCGCGCGCAAGGGGCGTGCGGAGCAGACGGCGGTGGGGACGTTCATCAGCAGCACGAGCACCGAGGTGACGTTGATGGACTGGCGGGGTGATGGGGACACGTTCCTCTACACGGTGCCGGTGGGTGATGGCCGGGTGCTGGTGGAGGAGACGTGTCTGGCGGGGAGGCCGGGCATGGCGCTCGGGCAGCTTCGGCAGCGGCTGCGGGCACGTGGGTGGGCAGGTGGGGAGGGCGCGGAGGTGCGCGCCCAGGGTGAGTCGGGTGGAGGTCTTGCGGGGGACGGCCGTGGTGGGGAACGGGCGGGAGGCGAACGGGCGGGTGGGAAACGGGCGAGAGGCGAACTGCGTGAGGGGGATGCGGCCGGCGGAGAACTGCATGAAGGGGATGCGCCTGGTGGAGAGCCGCACAGAGGGGATGCGGCGGGTGGAGAACGGCGTGAACGGGATGCGGTGGCGGAGAGAGGTGGGGAGGGACCGCTCCGGCGAGGTGGGGCGGTCGCGGGAGTGGACGGCCTGGGTGGGGCCGGGGTGGAAGGGTCGAGCGGCCCCAGGGTGGAAGGGGCCGGGGTGGAAGGGGCCGGGGTCGAAGGGGCCGGGGTCGAAGGGGCGAGTGGTCCCGGTGTGAAAGGGGTGGGTGAGGAGCGGGTTCGGTTTCCGTTGGACTCCCCCAGGGCCGGCGGGCTCGCGTTCGGGGCCTCGGCCGGCTTCATCCACCCTGCGACGGGGTACAGCGTTGCCACTGCGCTCCAACTGGCGCCGCGGGTGGCGGAGGCGGTCAGGAACGGGCGGGATCCGCGCAAGGTCATCTGGCCGGTGCAGGCTCGGATCGTGCACGCCATGCGGCGCAAGGGGCTGGAGTCGTTGTTGCGGCTCGATGCCGAGGAGACGAAGGACTTCTTCGAGTTGTTCTTCCGGCTTGATCCTGAGTTGCAGGTGGCCTACCTGTCCGGGCGGGAGGACGTCCTGGGGACGGCGCGGGCCATGGGTGTGTTGTTCAAGGGGGCCGGCCGGCTCAGGTGGAAACTCGTGTGAGGTGCCGCCCTGCGTGAACGGCGCATCACCGTGTGCAGTGCCGCGGTGGCAAAAGGGAGCCAAGCTCGTGAACAGCTGGTGAACCGGCTTGGTGACGGTGTGCGACGGGTGCACGATCGAGGGCGTGCCCGCATTGCTGGATGACGTCAGGTTCGCCTTCCAGCCGCTGTTCAACCTGAACACCGGGGGCGTCGTGGCGATCGAGGCGCTGGCCCGGCCACACGACGGCAGCGTGCAGGATCTGCTCCAGGCCGCGTTCCGGGCCGGGTTGCTCGCCAACGCGGACGTCGGACTCGCCTGTCGTGCCATCAGGTCTGCCGCCGACTTCGAGTTGATGTTGCCGTTGCACGTGAACCTGCTCGCGATCACGGTCGCGGACAAGCCCGAGGTCCTCAGTCCCCTGTACGGGGCGTTGAGGGACGCGAACCGGTCGCCTGACAGCGTGGTCGTCGAGATCGGGGAGCCGTACTCGCGGGCCAATCGCGTTCGGCTCGCCCGGGGCATGCAGACGTTGCGGAACAACGGTTTTCGCATCGCGCTCGACTGCGTGGGCGAAGGTGACGTGCCGCTCGGGCTCCTCACGAGCGCCAGTCCGGACTACCTCAAGCTCGATCGGGAGATCGTCCGGACGTTGCCCGACGACGCCGCGCGGGGGGCGCTGGTGAAGTCGTTGGTGCACCTGGGCGAGTACACCGGTGGGCAGGTGGTGGCCGAAGGGGTGGAGACGGAGGCCGAACTCGCGTACCTGCGGAAGCTCGGCGTCGGGTTCGCGCAGGGGAAGTTCTTGGCGCCGCCGCAGCGAAGGCCGGCGGTGAACGCCCGCATCGCGCCTGAGGCGGTGACGGAGACCGGCGAGATCCGGCGGGCGAACACGGGGCCTCGGATCACGGCCTTCCTGCATCCCGCGACGGTGTTGCCGGAGCACGCGACCAGCGAGGAGGTGCGTGAGGTGTTCGTCACGCAGCCTTCGATCACGGGGGTCGTGTTGCTGGACGGTGAGGGGCGGCCGAAGTGGTCTGTGGACCGCAATCGGTTCCTCTTGGCTGTGACCGGGCCGTACGGCCATGCGTTGCACGCGAAGCGTGAGGCTGCGCGGCTCGCGGACAAGCCTCATGTCATCGGTACGGAGTCGTCGGCGCTCGATCTGCTGGACGTGGTGGCCGGTGCGAACCGGGAACGCACCAACGACGACCTCATCGTCGTGGACCACAACGAGCGGTGCATGGGTGTTGTGCGCGTGGCGGACGTGGTGCGTGGTGTGGCTGAGTTGAAGGTGGAGCAGGCGGCCGCGCTCAGTCCCCTCACTCGGTTGCCCGGCAGCGACGCGATCGCGAAGGAAGTGGACCGGCGCATCGAGGTCGGCGAGATCTTCGCGATCTCGTGGCTGGACGTCGACAGCTTCAAGATGGTGAACGACACGGTCGGGTTCGCGGCGGGTGACGACCTGATCCGCGAGATCGGGCACGACCTGGCGGACCTCGCGCACGCGTTTCCCGGCGTGACGGTCGGGCACGTCGGTGGCGACGACTTCCTGCTCCTCGCGGGCTTGGACGAGACGGTGCCGCTGAGTGCTCGTCTGCTCGACAAGCCGTACACGGCAGAGGGACGACACATCACCCTCTCTCTTGCGACCCTTATCTGTGCCCCGGGATCAGTGGGGTCGTATCGCGAGGTTTCGCGATTGCTGGCGCCGGTGAAGGAGCACGCGAAGTCGCTCGCAGGATCCAGCTGGGTCATGGGCCGGCCGGGGAGCGAACGACGTGATGTGCTGCGTGGTGTCCCGCAACGCGCGGTGAGCTGAGAAGTACAACCGAACGCCTCCTGTGCGGCGCGCTGATCACTCATAGCATCGAGCGTGCTACTCAATGCACAGGAGGTTCGGCGTGCAGGTCGGCAGCAGAACTCAAGCGGTACCCGCGCAGCGCAGAAGCACGGACGGCCTCCTCACCGTTGGCGTGGAAGAAGAATTCGTTCTCGTCGAAGCGGCCACGGGGCATTTGGCCAACCGCGCCAAGGACGTTCTCGCCGGTGCGGACCGGTACGAGGTCGATCTGCAGCAGGAAATCGCGCAATACCAGGTGGAATCGGCCAGTGGTGTCTGCACGGACATGACCGTGTTGCGCGATCAGCTGGCCACAGCGCGGAAAGCGCTCATCGAACGGGCCGGGCGGCACGACGCGAGGCTCGCCGCGACCGGGACCCCGGTGCTGGGGCTCACGATGCCGACACCGCTCACGAACTCCCCGCGCTACCACAAGATGGCGCAGGAGATGGGAGCGCTCACCAACGACCTCGCGATCTGCGGTTGTCACGTGCACGTGGGGCTGCCGGACGACGAGGCGAAGATCTTCGTCAGCAACCACCTCAGGCCGTGGCTGCCCACGCTTCTCGCGCTGGGGGCGAACTCCCCGTACTGGCTCGACGGCGACACGGGCTACGCGAGTTGGCGGTACGTGGTCTGGAACCGTTGGCCCACCTCGGGTGCGCCGCCGCACTTCGAGTCCGCGGCCGAGTACTACGCGGCCAGGGAGGAGATCGTCGCGAGCGGCGCGGCGATCGACGCGGGGATGCTCTACTGGGACGTCCGGCTGTCGGCCCGGCACCCCACGCTGGAACTGCGGGTCTCGGACGTCGCGCCGACGGTCGAGGAGGCGGTGCTGATGGCCGCCTTGGTGCGCGGGATCGCCGCCACCGCACTGGGTTCCGGCGCACCGCCGCCGAAACTGCCGCCGCACCTGTTGAAGGTCGCGATGTGGCGGGCGGCGCGGGACGGCCTGGAGGGCTTCGGCATCGACCCGGTGACGGGGTCGCCGACACCGGCGTCGTCGATCGTCGCGTCGTTGCTGCGGTGGATCCGTCCGGCGCTCGAGTTCGCGGGCGACTACGAACTGGTGGCGACCGGGATCGACCGGTTGCTGCTCGACGGCACGGGCGCGGTGCGGCAACGGAGGGCGTTCGCGCGCAGGGGAAGGCTGGACGACGTGGTGGGCTTCCTGGTCGCGCAGACCTCACCGGTCTGATCACTCGATCGGGTACACCTCTGGTCGGCTTGGTGCGCCTCCAAGCGCCGATCCAGTAAGTAGTCCCCGTGGCCACCCCCATCTGGGCCCCGGGAGTGAACGGCCCGGAACTCCCCAACACCGCGCGGGTCAGGGACTACTGGCTCGGCGGCACCTGCAACGCCGAGGCCGACCACCGGCTCGCCGACGCGTTGGTGTCCGCCGCACCGCACCTGCCGTACCTGTGCCGCACGCACAGGGCGTACCTCGGCCGGGTGGTCCGGCGGCTGACCGCGCTCGGCGTGCGGCAGTTCCTCGACCTCGGTTCCGGCCTGCCCACCGCGGGCAACGTGCACCTCGCCGCCCCCGGCGCGCGCGTGGTGTACGTGGAGATCGACCCCGCGGTGGCGGCGGAGGGCCGGGCGCTCGTGCAGGACGACCCGCGCGTCGCCTACCTCTGCGCGGACCTGTGCGATCCGGAGGAAGTGCTGCGCTCGCGGGAGGTCACCGAAACCCTGGACCTCGGCGAACCGGTCGCCGTGCTGGTCCTGGACGTGCTCCACTTCGTCTCGGACGACGCCCAGCCGCAGAAGGTCCTGGCGAGCTACCTGGACGCGCTCTCCCCCGGCAGCTACCTCGGGCTCTCGCACACGTGCCGCGACCCGTTCATGCTCGCCGCCGTCGGACTTTTCGGCGCCATGTACAGGGATCAGCCGCTGCCGGAGTTCACGTTCCGGTACCCGGAGCAGGTCGTGCGGTTCTTCGACGGCATGGAGGTCCTGCACCCCGGCGTCGTGCCGATCCCGTTGTGGGAACCCGATCCCGCCGAGGTGCAGGACCGCAACCCCGAGCACTTCCACGGCTGCGGCGGTCTCGCGCGCAAGCCCTAGGCGAGCAACGGAATCGCGGCCAGCACGATCGTCGAGGTGACGGCCAGCGACATGCCGTACCGGAGCTGCTGACGTGCCGACGGCAGGTCTCGCGCCAGCAGGAACAACGAACACGCCACGACACCGGCGAAAGCCCAGAACACGCCGAACCGGAACCACAGCCCGCCGCCGACCAGCAGCAACCCGCCGACTGTCAGCTGCGTGGTGGCGTTCAGCGCGTGCCGGGTCCCGTACAGGACGACCGGGGTGCGCGAGCCGGCCCGCGCGTCACCGCGGCGATCGGGCACGGCCCACCACAACGCGCGGCCCGTCGCGAGGCACGCGACGCCGGAGAACACCAGCCACACCGCGGGTTCCGGCTGTCCCCCGGCGGCCGAGTAGGCCGTGATGCTCGGCAGCAGGCCCGCCGCGGTCGCCAGCGCCACCGGTCCGGCGTACCCGCGCCGCTTCAGCCGCACCGGTTCGAGGTTGTAGGCCAGGTACAGCACCAGGATCAGCCCGACACCGGCCGCGACCGGCCACGAGACGGCGACCGCCAGCGCCAGCGCGAAGACCATCTCGAAGACAGCCAGCGCCAGCACCTTGGCCGCCCCGATCTCCCGCACGGCCTGGACCAGGTGCCGCTTCTCGTCGGTGTGCACGTCGTTGCGCAGATCGGCGTAGGCGTTCAACGGGTTGCCGGAGATGATCGCGACGAAGTTGGCGAGCACCGCGATCACCACCGCGAGGTCGAACCTCGTCGCGTAGCAGGCACCCCACGCGGCGGCGCACGCGTAGTGGGTGCCGAACGGGTGCTCCAGGCGGTGGAGGTGGATCAACGCCGGCAAGTGGCCACCATCGCGAGGTTCGGCGGTGGCGCCATCGCGGCGCCCCGCAACTGGGGTGTGCTGGACGAACCGAGCTGGACGTGCCGGTGCCGCAACAACGCCGTGACGATCAGCCGGATCTCCAGCAACGCCAGGTCGCGGCCGGGGCAGTGCCGCACTCCCCCGCCGAACGGGAAGAACGCCCCGGTGGGCGGCGGCACGCGGAACGGGTCGAACACGTGCGGGTTCTCGTACGTCGCGGCCCGCCTGTGCGCGAGGTAGATCGACGGGGTGAGCACCATGCCGTCGGCGCTCATCCGGTTGCCGGCCAGGGTCGCGGGCGGCGACAACCGCAACGACTCCGCGATCGCCGCGTCGACCAGGTCGAGCCGGTCGGTGATGCCCGCCCGGTGCATCCAGTACACCGTCCACGCCGTGGCGCTCGCCGTCGTCTCGTGCCCCGCGAACAACAACGACACGACCTGGTCGCGCAGGTCGGTGCGCGGCAGACGGGCCGCGAGCGCTGGAGGTTCGGCGGACTGCGCGCGCCGCAACACCATCGCGTCCAGCCGCGGGTCCGACCGGGTGGCGCCAGGGGTGAGCCAGCGGTGCGCGAGGGTGCGCACGCGGCTGCCGAGGCGCCGGTCCAGCCAGCGGCGGAACGCCGTGAGCAGCTCGTCGTCGTGCACGCCGAAGACGACCCGGCCGATGATCCGCAGGGTCAGCGTCCTGGTCCACCCGGTCAGGCTCGTCGGCCCGGTCGGCAACACACGGACTGCCCGGGCGACCTCCTCCTCGATCAGCGTCCGGTGCTGCTCGCCGCGCAGCAGGGGGACGAGCGCGCGCCGGTACGCGGTGTGCTCGGGGCCGTCGAGCCAGAGCACGGACCGGTTGCCCAGCAACGGACTCAGCGTCCGGCTCGGCGGATGGCTCAACGCCCGGTCGTTGCGGAACAACGCCGCCACGACGTCCGGGTGCCAGACCAGCCAGCGCCGTTCGCGCAGCCGGACCAGGCCGTCCTCGACGCCCTGCACCGAGTCGAGGAACGGGACCAGCCGCCACGCGAACCTCAGCTCGGTGCGGTTCACCGGCTCACCGCGCAGGCCAGGTGCAGGGCCGCCACGCCTTCGGCCTGCACGATTCTCGTCGGGGTGTAAAGGTCTTTGTCATGCCACAGCGGCGGGTGCGGGCGCTCTCCCCAGCTGTGCAGGAACTGCGCACCACGCCCCGTCGCGGCCGTGACGTCCCGCGCCGACCACGCCAGGATCCTGATGGCGTAGGCGGTTTCCTCGTAGGTGCCTTCCCACCGGCCCCACGAACCGTCGGCGCGTTGCGTCGCGAGCACCCAGTCGACGGCTTTTTCGTTGCCCCTTAGGGCGTTCGTGACGCACGCTGTCGCGTAGTACGGCGAGGCGTGCCACTTGTCGCGCCAGCTGCCGTCCGGTTCCTGCATGTCCCGCAACCACTCCTCCAGCGCGCGGTCGTGGCGCAAAGCCTGCAGCGCGTGGGCGTTCGTGCTGGTCGACGGCGTGCGCTCGCCCGGGAAGCAGGCGAAGTGCCGGGCTTCGCGATAACGGCCGAGGGTGCTGATCGGGCCGGGGCTGTCGCACAACGCGAGGGCGTGCAACGCGGTCGCGGTGTCGTCGGCGTCGGCGGGCAGCCCCGGTCCCCCGGCCGCACCGCGTGGCCCGAACGCGGCCGCGATCTCACCGATCGCGGCATCGGGCACGTCCAGGCCCGCGGACTTCAGCGCGACGACGATCCAGGACCGTTCGAACAACGGCACCGGCACCCCGGCGGGCACCGGCCCACCGTGCGCTTCTTGGACCGCCTCCAAGTACCGCAGACCGTCACCCGGTCGAGGCATGCCGAGGTGCACCGCCGTCGCGGCCGGGCTCGCGGCCACGATGCCGCCGACGGGCACGACCTCGGGCCGCGGGCCGAAGATCTCGAGGGTGTGCCAGAGCTTGTCCGGCAACGGCCGGTGGCGCAGCGCGTGCAACGGCCGGGGGTCGAACGGTGTGCGCAGGCCGAGTCGTTCCGCGAGCGCGGGCACGATGAGCTCGACCGCGACCGTGTCCGGCAGCTTCACCGGACGGCTGAGCAGCCGCCGCAACGCCGCGAGACCCCGCCGCGCCGCCGGGTGCCTGCCCAGGGCGTCGACCGCGCTCAACGTCGGGACCAGCGCGTACTCCCCGGGACCGCCCCAGGTGCCGTCCGCGTGCTGGCTGTCCAGCAGGTACCGGATCCTGGCCTGGTGGCCCTTCAGCCACGGCGCCAGCGCGACGAGCCTGCCCGTCTCGTACACGGACGGTGAAATGCCGCTCCAGGGATCGTCTGCGAGTTGCGCTGACAGCCTCATCGCGGCCCCCGGAGATAGCAACTGCGTAACCCTAGGAACACAGAGAGTAGCACCGGTTAGGCCGTTCAGAGGAGCACACGGCAGGGTGGTCGTCTACCGCGGAGGGCGGCCGTGTTCGAGGTAGCGGGTCTCGCCCGACTCCCTGGCCCGCACCGCTTCGGTGACCCGGCGGGTGAGCCGCGGGATCAGGAAGTGCCCGGCGTCCTCCGGTGGCACGAACGTGAACGACCTGAGTTCCTCGGCCTGCAACCGGATCTCGGCCGCGTCGATCAGACCGCCCTCGAACACGAACAGCACGCGGTCCTCGCCGTCGCGCGGGGCCCAGTCGGCCACCAGCAACCGGCCGGGTTCGCGCTCCAGCCCCAGTTCCTCGAAGACCTCGCGGCGGCAGGCCTCGCTCGGCGTCTCGCCGTGCTCGATCACGCCCCCTGGGATCTCCCAGTGCGGCTTGTAGGTGGGCTCGACGAGGAGAAGGCGCCCCGCTCCGTCGAAGAACAGGGCTCCGGCTCCGGAGAGCGCTCTGCTGGAGTTCACGGGCTCAGAACAGCGTGGCGGGCTCGACCGGCGCCGGATCCGGCAGCGGGTCGAGCTCCGGCACCAACGCCCGCACGTCGTCGTGGAAACGGCGGGCGAGCGCGGGTGCGTCGTCGTTGTTGGGGGTGTGCACGAAGAACGTCGGCGAACGGCCCTCGCGCAGCCAGCCCGCGACCACCTCGGTCCACGGCCGCCAGCCCTCGACCGTCTCCTCGTCGGCGTCTCTGCCCAGGTAGCGGACGACGGGCCGGTCGGTCAGCGCGCGCGTGCGGCGCGGCGTCCTCGGTTTCTTGGCCCACGCCTCCGCCTCGCCCTCGCTGGTCGGCGGGCTCGCGAAGAGGACCTCAGTGTCGAACGGGATCCACTCGGAGTCCGCGTCGGCGAGGGTGCTTTCGAGCAACGCCGTCGCGTGTTCGTCGGTGAAGAAGCTCAGGTGGCGCACCTCGACCGCACGCCGGCGGTCGGCGGGCAGCCTGCGCAGGAACCGGCCGAGCGCCTCGACGTCGGCAGGGCTGAACGACGCGGGCAGCTGGGTCCACAGCACGGCGCGGTCACCGAGGGGGTCGATCGCGTCCAGGAACGCGCGCATGTCGGCCTCGACCCCGGCGAACCGGCGTTCGTGCGTGACGACCTTCGGCACCTTCACGACGAACCGGAAGTCCGGGTCGGTCTGCTGCGCCCACGTCTGCACGGTGCTGCGGGCCGGGGTCGCGTAGAAGGTGGTGTTGCCCTCGACCGCGTTGCACCAGCCCGCGTACGCCCGCAGGCGTTCCTTCGGCGGCAGCGGTTGCGGCAGGAACCGTCCGGGCCATGCCTTGTGGTTCCACATCGCGCAGCCGACGTGCAGACGTGCCACTCCACCCACTCCCTGTCGGTCGTGGGCCCAATCTACTGGTTCGCAAGCGAACGATGGTCGTCCCGCCAGGATTTGAACCTGGGACCTACCGCGTATCAGGCGGACGCTCTCACCGGGCTGAGCTACGGGACGGAAGTGGAAGACGAGGGTGTCGAACCCTCCGGGGCGATCTTGCAAGGATCACCTGCGCGCCGGCGCGTCCCCCTTGTTCAGTTGTGCAGTGCCGCGGGCAGGATTCGAACCTGCACTGGACGCGTTCTGAGCGCGTTGCCTCTTCCGTTGGGCTACCGGGGCGTGCGGATCCGGGGAGTCGAACCCCGACTGTCATGGCCCTCAACCATGTGCCTCTACCAGTTGGGCTAGATCCACTTTCTTCGTGCGAGCGGCCGGAGGGCATCGAACCCCCTGCTTCGGTTTGGAAGACCGACGTGTCCGCCGAGTTCACCACGACCGCATTGTTTTCGAGCAGCACCGATGGAAGGACTCGAACCCTCGGGAAACTGTTTTGGAGGCAGTTCCGCTTCCCAAGCTCACCGGCATTGTGACGCAGGCCAAAAAGAAAACCGCCCAGGTTTCCCGTGGGCGGCTCCGAGGTCATGACCTGGGGATCAGGTCATGGCGTGGAGCCCCACGCCAGCGCCAGCAGACCGCCGGCGATGAGGGCGAGAATCCGCCATCCCGCGAGCTGTGCCTTGGCGAGCATGTCTTCCTCCGGTTGATCTCGTTCGTTCGTGATGACACCAAGCTAGGCGAGCGTCCAGGACGCTCGCAACGCATTTAATTCTCTCCCAGGAACTGGGAATCAGCCTTCTAGGGGTTTGCGGAGCTCGGCGACGCGGGCGGCGCCGTATTGGGCGGTGAGCGCCTCGATCAGCAACTGGTCCGCGGTCACGCCCCTGCGCGCGGCCAGTTCCTCGAACACGTAGAGCGCCATGCCGTTCACACCGGCCAGGTCGATCTTCCAGTTCTCGCCCTCGCGCAGGAACGTGAACTTGATCGGCTTGGGGAACGCGGGCGCGGCGGGATCGTTCGACGCCAGCTCTCCGGTCACCTCGTCGGCGCCGAGGACGAGGTTCACCAGCACGGGCGTCGCCTCCTTGACGGTGGTGGTGCCGTCCGCGTTCACGAGCCTGGTCGTCAGGTTCAGGGTGACGAGGCCCTGCTGGACCGCCGTGACCAGGACCGTGCGGCCGGTGCCGTTCCGCAGGGAGGGACCCGCGGACGCGCGCAGCCCGTAGACGATGGCGCGTTCGATGACCGGAAGGCCGGCGAGGTCGGCCTCGGTGCTCTTCAGCGCGTGCACCCGGTAGGTCTCCCACCGGGCGATCGAGACGTCCGCCGCCAACGCCGCCGCGGCGTCGCCGTTCTTCTCGTGGAGGGCTTTCACGAAGTCGGCGAAGACGCCCTGGACCTGCTCGGCCTGGTTGGGCTTCCACGTGGTGGTCGTGGCGGTCGTCGTCAGCGGCGGCGGGGGCACGGTCGAGGACCGCGTCACGCCCGGCGGGGTGGGAGAACACGCGACCACAGCCAGAACCAGCAACGGAGCCAGTCGCCTCATGGCCGCAGCGTAAAGCGAACGGCGCGCATCCCGTGGTGGAATGCGCGCCGTTCGACTGAAAGGCCGATCAGACCGTGAAGCCGAGCGCCCTCAGCTGCTCGCGGCCGTCGTCGGTGATCTTCTCGGGGCCCCACGGCGGCATCCACACCCAGTTGATGCGGAAGTCCGACACGAGACCGCCGCCCGTGCCACCGGTGAGGGCGGCGCGGGTCTGGTCCTCGATGACGTCGGTCAGCGGGCAGGCCGCGGACGTGAGCGTCATGTCGATGGTGGCGACGTTCTTGTCGTCGACGTGGATGTCGTAGACGAGTCCGAGGTCCACGACGTTGATGCCGAGCTCGGGGTCCACGACGTCGCGCATCGCTTCTTCCACGTCGTCCAGCGCGGCGACGTCAGCCTTGGGCTCGAAGACCGGCATGCCTTCGGCTCCCCGGACCACTTCTTCGGTGCTCATGCTGCTCCCTGGCTTCGTGCTACTGCGTCTTTGAAGGCCATCCAGCCCAGCAGCGCGCACTTCACGCGCGCCGGGTACTTCGACACACCGGCGAAGGCGATGCCGTCTTCCAGGACGTCCTCGTCGGGCTCGATCTGACCGCGGCTCTGCATGAGCTCGACGAACGCGTCCATCTTCTTGAACGCCTCGCCGACGGGCTTGCCCACGACGAGGTCCGTCAGCACCGACGTCGACGCCTGGCTGATCGAGCAGCCCTGGCCGTCGTACGACACGTCGGCGACGGTCTCGCCGTCGAGCTTGACCCGCAACGTCACCTCGTCGCCGCAGGTCGGGTTGACCTGGAACGACTCGGCGTCGAACGGGTCGCGCAGGCCGCGACCGTGCGGGTTCTTGTAGTGGTCCAGGATGATCTCCTGGTACATCTGCTGGAGCTGCATCTCAGGCCACCCCGAAGAACTTCTGCGCCTCGCGGACGCCGTCGACCAGCGCGTCGACCTCGTCGAGCGTGTTGTACAGGTAGAACGTCGCGCGCACCGACGACTGGGCGTTGAGGCAGCGGTGCAGCGGCCACGCGCAGTGGTGACCCACGCGCACGGCGATGCCCAGGCTGTCGAGCACCTGACCGGCGTCGTGCGGGTGCACGCCCTCGATCTCGAACGGCACGGCGCCGCCGCGGTGCACGGCGTCGGACGGACCGATCAGCCGCACACCCTGGACGGCCGACAGACCTTCCAGCGCCGCAACGGTCAGCGCGTGCTCATGGGCGTGGATGCGCTCCATGCCCACGACGCCGAGGTAGTCCACCGCGGCACCCAGACCGACGGCCTGGGACGTCATCGGCGAACCGGCCTCGAAGCGCTGCGGCGGCGGGGCGAACGTCGAGCCCTCCATCTTCACCAGCTCGATCATCGAGCCGCCGGTGATGAAGGGGGGCAACGCCTCCAGCAGCTCACGCCGTCCATAGAGGACACCGATGCCGGACGGGCCGAGCATCTTGTGCCCCGAGAACGACGCGAAGTCGACGCCGAGCTCGCGGAAGTCGACCGGGCCGTGCGGAACGGACTGGCACGCGTCCAGCACGGTCAGCGCGCCGACCTTCCGCGCCGCCGCGACGAGCACGTCGACCGGGTTGATCACGCCGGTCACGTTCGACTGGTGCGTGAACGCGACGACCTTGGTGCGCGGCGTGATCACGCTGTCCACATCGGACAGGTCGAGCCTGCCGTCCGAGGTCAGCCCGAACCACTTCAGCGTCGCGCCGGTCCGGGCAGCGAGCTGCTGCCACGGAACGAGGTTCGCGTGGTGCTCCATCTCGGTCACGACGATCTCGTCGCCGGGACCGACCACGAAGCGCTTCGCCTCGGGGCCGGACGTGGCGGCGTTGCCCATCGCGTACGCCACGAGGTTGAAGCCCTCGGTGGCGTTCTTGGTGAACACGAGCTCGCCGAAGTCGGCGCCGACGAAGTCCGCGATGCGCTGACGCGCACCCTCGTACGCGTCGGTCGCCTCTTCCGCCAGCTGGTGCGCGCCGCGGTGCACGGCCGCGTTGTGCTCCTGCAAGAACGCCTTTTCAGCGTCCAGAACCTGCGTCGGGCGTTGCGAGGTGGCGCCGGAGTCCAGGTAGACCAGGCGCTTCCCGTCACGAACGGTGCGAGACAGGATCGGGAAGTCCGCCCTGAGGGCGGTGACGTCCAGTGGTGCTGCGGTGGTGGTCACAGCGCCTCCTCTCAACACCTGCAACGTTAGGAAATGGCTGCGGCTTCCGACTTTCCGGTGTACTTCACGTAACCCTCGGACTCGAGCTGGTCGGCGAGCTCGCGGCCGCCCGACTCGACGATCCGGCCGTTCGCGAAGACGTGCACGAAGTCCGGCTGGATGTACTTGAGGATCCGGGTGTAGTGCGTGATCAGCATGACGCCGACCTCACCGGAGGCCTTGTAGCGGTTGACGCCCTCGGACACGACGCGCAGCGCGTCGACGTCGAGACCGGAGTCGGTCTCGTCGAGGATCGCGACCTTCGGCTGGAGCAGGCCCAGCTGCAGGATCTCGTGGCGCTTCTTCTCACCGCCGGAGAAGCCCTCGTTCACCGAACGCTCGGCGAACGCCGGGTCGATGTCGAGGTCGGCCATCGCACCCTTGACCTCCTTCACCCAGTGGCGGAGGTTCGGGGCCTCGCCGCGCACGGCGGTGGCGGCGGTGCGCAGGAAGTTCGACATCGAGACGCCGGGGACCTCGACCGGGTACTGCATGGCGAGGAAGAGGCCCGCGCGGGCGCGCTCGTCGACGGACATCTCGAGGACGTCCTCGCCGTCGAGGGTGACGGTGCCCGAGGTGATCGTGTACTTCGGGTGCCCGGCGATCGCGTAGGACAGCGTGGACTTGCCGGAGCCGTTGGGGCCCATGATGGCGTGCGTCTCGCCGGCCTTGATCGTCAGGTCGACGCCCTTGAGGATCTCCTTGGGAGCGTCCTCGCTGACGACCGAGACGTGCAGGTCCTTGATCTCAAGGGTGGCCATGACTTGCCGTTCTCCTGGTGGTGTAGCTAAAGAAAGTCAGTTCGTGGTGACGGTGACGTCGACGAAGACGTCGCCGTCCCGGATGTCGACGGCGTAGACGTCGACCGGTTCGCTGGCGGGCGGCGACGAGGGCTTGCCGGTCTCCAGGTCGAAGCACGACCCGTGCAACCAGCACTCGATCCCCTTGCGGGAGACCTCGCCCTCGCTCAGCGACACCGCGGCGTGCGAGCACAGATCCGCGAGTGCGTGCACCCGCTCGCCCTCGCGCACCAGGACGACGTCCACGTCGTCCACGGTGGCCGCGAAGGGCTTGCGGTTGTCCAGTTCGGACAGTGCACACACCTTGATCACGCGCCGACCGCCTCGAGCTCTGCCTCGATGGCGGCCTCGAGGCGCTCGCGCACCTCGGGGACGTTGATCTTCGCGATCAGCTCCTGGAAGAAGCCGCGCACGACGAGTCGCCGTGCCTGGTCCTCCGGGATGCCGCGCGCCTGCAGGTAGAACAGCTGCTCGTCGTCGAACCGGCCGGTGGCGCTGGCGTGGCCCGCGCCCTCGATCTCGCCGGTCTCGATCTCCAGGTTCGGCACCGAGTCGGCACGCGCGCCGTCGGTGAGCACCAGGTTGCGGTTGAGCTCGTACGTCTCGGTGCCCTCGGCCGCCGCGCGGATCAGCACGTCGCCGATCCACACGGTGTGCGCGCCCTCGCCCTGCAGCGCGCCCTTGTAGACCACGTTGCTGCGGCAGTTGGGCTGCGAGTGGTCGATGAACGGGCGGTGCTCCTGGTGCTGGCCCGCGTCCGCGAAGTACAGGCCGGCCAGGTCGGCGTCGCCGCCCTTGCCCGCGTACTGCACGACCGGCGTGATGCGGACGGCGTCGCCGCCGAGCGTCACGACCGTGTGCTTGATCGACGCGTCCCGGCCCAGCTTCACGTGGTGCTGCGAGACGTGCACGGCGTCGTCGGCCCAGTCGTGGATCGCGATCACCTGGAGGTGAGCGCCGTCCGCGACGACGAACTCGACGTTCTCCGCGTAGGCGCCGGAGCCGCGGTAGTCGACGACCACCGTGCCCTCGGCGAACTGCGCGGCCTTGACCAGCAGGTGGCCGTACGCGACCTGGCCCTCGCCGGCACCGGTGACGGTGACGGTCGTGGGCTCGGACTTCGCGTCGCCGGGCAGCGTCACGACCGTGGCCTGCTCGAAGGACGTGTACGCCTGGGCCGCGATGCGGTCACCGGGGACGCCGGCCTTGCCGAGGCGGTCGTCGTCACGACCGACCGTCTCGACGGTGACACCGGCGGCGGCGTTCACCTCGACGGCAGCGGAACCCGTTGCCGCAGCGCCGGAGTGCAGACCGGCCAGACGCTTGAGAGGCGTGAAGCGCCAGATCTCCTCACGGCCGCCCGGGACCTCGAACGCGTCCACGTCGTACGACGTGAAGTGCTCCGCGCGAGAGGCGACCGGGACGACGGCACCGTGGGAGTGAGGTTGAGTCGACAGGGCGGCCATGTCAGCCGACGGCCCCTTCCATCTGCAGTTCGATCAGGCGGTTCAGCTCGAGGGCGTACTCCATGGGGAGCTCGCGCGCGATGGGCTCGACGAACCCGCGCACGATCATCGCCATGGCCTCGTCCTCGTTGAGGCCGCGCGACATCAGGTAGAACAGCTGGTCCTCGGAGACCTTCGAGACCGTGGCCTCGTGGCCCATCGCGACGTCGTCCTCGCGGACGTCGACGTACGGGTAGGTGTCCGAGCGGCTGATGGTGTCGACCAGCAGCGCGTCGCACTTCACCGTGGACTTCGAGTGGTGCGCCCGCTTGTTGACCTGGACCAGGCCGCGGTACGACGTGCGGCCACCGCCGCGCGCCACCGACTTCGACACGATGGTCGAGGAGGTGTGCGGGGCCATGTGGACCATCTTGGCGCCGGCGTCCTGGTGCTGGCCCTCGCCCGCGAACGCGATCGAGAGGACCTCGCCCTTGGCGTGCTCGCCCATGAGGAACACGGCCGGGTACTTCATGGTCACCTTGGAGCCGATGTTGCCGTCGACCCACTCCATGGTCGCGCCCTCTTCGGCCTTGGCGCGCTTGGTGACCAGGTTGTAGACGTTGTTCGACCAGTTCTGGATGGTCGTGTAGCGGCAGCGGCCGCCCTTCTTCACGACGATCTCGACGACGGCCGAGTGCAGCGAGTCCGACGAGTAGATCGGCGCGGTGCAGCCTTCGACGTAGTGCACGTAGGCGTCTTCGTCGACGATGATCAGCGTGCGCTCGAACTGGCCCATGTTCTCGGTGTTGATCCGGAAGTAGGCCTGCAGCGGGATGTCGACGTGGACACCCTTCGGCACGTAGATGAACGAGCCGCCGGACCAGGTCGCGGAGTTCAGCGCGGAGAACTTGTTGTCACCGGCCGGGATGACCGAGCCGAAGTACTCCTTGAAGAGCTCCGGGTAGTCCCGCAGACCCGAGTCGGTGTCGACGAAGATGACACCCTGCTGCTCCAGGTCCTCGCGGATCTGGTGGTAGACGACCTCGGACTCGTACTGGGCGGCGACACCCGCGACGAGGCGCTGCTTCTCAGCCTCGGGGATGCCCAGCCGGTCGTACGTGTTCTTGATGTCCTCGGGCAGGTCCTCCCACGAGGTGGCCTGCTTCTCCGTGGACCGCACGAAGTACTTGATCGAGTCGAAGTCGATCCCAGAGAGGTCGGCGCCCCAGTTGGGCATCGGCTTGAGGTCGAAGAGCTTCAGCGCCTTCAACCGGTAGTCGAGCATCCACTCGGGCTCGTCCTTCTTCGCCGAGATGTCGCGGACGACGTCCTCGCTGAGGCCTCGGCGGGCGCTCGCGCCGGCAGCGTCGGAGTCGGCCCAGCCGAACTCGTAGTTGCCGAGAGACGCGATGGTCTCTTCCTGCGTGAGCGGAGACTGCACCGTGGTGGGCGTGCGCTGCTCGGCAGCGGCAGTCATGCGGGCTCCCCTCCATCATCTGGGATCCGTGAAGTGTTCGGGATGTGCGTCGTGCACACGGCGTGGCCGCGGGCGATCGTCGCGAGGCGCTGCACGTGGGTACCGAGGAGGTTCGCGAACGTCTCCGTCTCGGTCTCGCACAGCTGGGGGAACTCGGCGGCGACGTGGGCGACCGGGCAGTGGTGCTGGCACAACTGCTCACCCACCCCGACGTTGCGAGCCGATGAAGCGTAGCCCTCCCTGGTCAGCGCGGCTGCGAGGGCCTTGGCCCGTTCGGCGGGCGTGACCTGGGCCACGATCGACGATCGATGCCGGTCCACGAGCGCGTCGACCCGACTTTGCGCGAACGCCTTGACCGCTTCTTCCCCGCCCGTCTGGGCGAGGAACCTGAGCGCGGCGACCGCGAGGTCGTCGTAGGCGTGGCCGAACCGGGCACGTCCGGCGTCAGTCAGGAGGAACAGCTTCGCGGGACGACCTCGGCCACGTTGCGTCTGCCTCGGTGCGTCCCTGGTGATGGCCTCGCCGTCCGCGAGCAGCGCGTCGATGTGCCGGCGCACCGCTGTCGGGCTGATGCCCAGCTCCTCCGCGACGGCTGCCGCGGTGACCGGGCCCTGCTCCAGGAGGAGCCTGGCGACAGCACGCCGAGTCTTGCCGTCGTGCTGGGGCACGGCGTCAAGGTGGGTCTCGGCGTTTTTCACAACACCAGTGTTGCGTATTTAGCCGGAGGTCGCAAAGATCGCGGTCACAGGGTGACCTGACTCACGGCTGAACGTGGCTGGATACGCTGCTCCCATGCCCACTTCCGGCGGAGCCGTGACTCCGGAGAGCGACCTCTTGAACGGTCGAGAGCGTCGTCAACTGGACATCGTGCGTCGCTGGGGCACGATCGGCGCGTTGTTGCTGACCGTCGGGTCGCTCGGCGGTGGCGCCGCGCCCATCTACTCCCCGCTGTACGGCGTGCCCGTCCTCGGACTCTTCTCGAGGATGCCCAGCGTGGCGATGGGGGTCGTCTGGACCGGCATCTTCATGATCGTGTCCGCCTGGCTGGCCCTCGGCCGCTTCGTGAAGCCGGGCAGACCGAGGCTCATCTCCCGCGGTCAGATGGACCGCACGCTGCTCATGTGGACCGTGCCGCTGGTCTTCTGCGTGCCGATGTTCTCCCGGGACGTCTACTCCTACCTCGCGCAGAGCGAGATCGCCGCCAGGGGTCTCGACCCGTACGAACTGGGGCCGGCCAACGCGCTCGGCGTGGACCACGTCCTGACCCGCGGTGTGCCGAACATCTGGCGGGAGACGCCGGCGCCGTACGGTCCGCTGTTCCTCGCGTTCGGCCGGTTGACCGCGATGCTCACGGGCGACCACGTGGTGTCCGGCGTGTTCGTGCACCGGCTGCTCGTGCTGGTCGGTCTGGGCATGATCGTGTGGGCCCTCCCCCGCCTGGCCGCCAGGTTCGGTGTGCCGCCGGTCGGGGCTTTGTGGCTCGGGGCGCTCAACCCGTTGGTGTTGTTCCACATCGTCATCGGGGTGCACAACGACGGCCTGGCGCTCGGGCTGATGCTGGTCGGCCTCGAACTGGCGATGCGCGGGCTGGAACCGTTGAAGTGGTCCTGGATCGCTTTGGGGTCCGGGGTCATCGTGTGCGGCGCGATGGTGAAGATCCCGGCGATGGCGGCTCTCGGCTTCCTCGGCGTGCTGGTCGCGCGCAAGCTCGGCGGGCAGTTCAAGCACCTGGCGTTGGTGGCCGGCGCGATGGCGGTGATCGCCGCGGTCGGGGTGGTGGCGATCTGCCTGGGCACCGGGTTCGGGTTCGGGTGGCTGGAGACGCTCAACGTCGCGTCGACCGTCAAGTCGTGGATGTCGCCGCCCACCGCGCTCGGGTTCCTCGGGGCCGGCACGGGGATCATGCTCGGGCTCGGCAACCACACCGAGGCGATGATCGCGTTGACCCGCCTGCTCGGGCAGGCGGTGTCCGTGGTCATCACGGTGGCGTTGCTGTGGCGGAGCTTCAAGGGCCGGATCAAGGCCATGAACGGGCTCGGGGCGGCGCTGGGCGCGATCCTCGTGCTCGGGCCGGTGTTGCAGCCCTGGTACGTGTTGTGGGCGATGTTGCCGCTGGCCACGGCGGTGGTCGGGCCCAAGTTCCGGATGTTCGCGATGGTGGTGTCCGCGATCATCGCGGTGATCCTGCCGCCCACCGGGTCCGCGTTCGACGGGCGGGCCTACACGGTGCCGCAGGCGGTGGCCGGGGCGATCATCACGTTCGCGGTGTGCGTGCTCATCGCGCGCAAGCGGGTCGGGCCGTTCCTCAAGTCCGACCCGGCCGGTGGCGGACACGTCTGATGGCCCGATCGGGCCAGTAACCCCGAACCTCCGACGGGCGACCTCTCCTCAGTAGGAAGATCTACGGCCGGGAGGGGGTGCGGCATGAACGAAGAAACCATGGCGCGCGAAGAGGTCCGGTTCGCGGTCGTGCTCAACGGGGGTGTGAGCCTCGCCGTCTGGATGGGCGGCGTGGTGCTCGAGCTCGACCGGCTGACCAGGCCCGGGTCGGTGTACCAGCCGTTGCTCGACCTGGTCGGGTGCACGGCGCGGGCGGACGTCATCGCGGGCACGTCGGCCGGCGGCATCAACGGGGCCGCGCTGGCGTTGTCGCAGGTCAACAAGAACGCCGACCTGAGCAGGCTGCGGGACCTGTGGGCCGAGCAGGGGCGGATGGAGCAGCTGCTGCGCACGCCGTTCCGCGGCCAGCCCGCGTCACTGCTCAAGGGCGACGAGTTCTTCCTGCCACGTCTTCAGGAGGCGCTCGCGCGGCTGACCACCGACTTCGACCCCACCGAGGCCGACGAACGCCCGATCGACCTGCGGATCACCACCACGCTGCTGGGCGGCGTCCCCACGCTCACCTACGACGACCTGGGGCAGCCGCTGACGCAGTCGGTGCACCAGGGATCGTTCTCGTTCCGCCGCGACCCGTACGCGTGGGTCGCCGAGGACACCCGCGACGACTTCTTGCCCGCCACGATGAACGACCGGGTGATGCAGCTGGCGCTCGCGGCGCGCAGCAGCGCGAGCTTCCCGTTCGCGTTCGAGCCGAGCTTCATCCCCGTCGGCGGCCAGGCGACGCCGGACCGTCCCGACATGGCGGACGTCGCGAGCTGGTCCAACGGAGGCGACCGCAGCCGGTTCGCGGTCGACGGCGGCGTGCTCGTGAACACGCCGACCAAGGAGGCGCTGGAGGCCATCGACCGGATGCCGGCGGACGGGCCGGTGCGGCGGGTGATGCTGCTGGTCTTCCCGCACGCCGAACCGCTCGGGTCGGAACCGGCCGCCGACGTGATCGACCGGTCGATGACGACCGTCGCGTCCGGCGGCAAGCTGCTGGGCGCGATGTCCAGCCAGGCCAACAGGACCTACGTCGAGAAGATCGAGGAGCACAACCGGCGCGCGGCGAGCAGCCGGGGCGGGCGGATGGCGTTGCTCGACCGCCTGCACGCGGGCGGGGACGACGTCGTCGACGAGGTGTACTCGTTGGCGGACAAGCTCTTCGGCCACTACGAGGACGTCGAGATCCGGCTCGCCGCCCGGCAGGTGACGGCGCAGCAGTTCGCGCTGCCCGGGGGAAATCCGGCGAACTGGTCGTTCGAGCGGGCCCGGCGCGCCGCGGACACCGCGCAGCGCAAGTGGAAGAAGCAGCACGGCGTCCTGCCGTACGTGCCCGGCGTGCGGCTGCCGGACGTGGTGTGCCGCGAGAACGTGGGCTGGGAGTGGGGCATCACGATGGCCGAACGCCTCGGGGCGTCGGCGCTCGACCTGCTCAAGCGCCTCGTGTGGGTGGCACCGGACGGCAGGGCGGAGGAGATCGCCGCGGCCCGCCGCCAGTTGCACCAGGTGCGCGCGGAACTGCGCAGGCTGCGCACCGAGCTGTTCGACTGGAAGCCGTCCGACTCGCTCGGCGAGACGTACTGGACCGGGCGGCTCGCGAGCTACCACGAGCACATGATCGACGGGCACCTCGGCCTGGAGGTCAAGGCGCAGGTCACCGAGATCGGCCGGATCGTCGGCGCCGCGCAGGAGGTCATCACCACGCTCGACGAGCACCGGCTCAAGCTCGGCGGGCTCGGCTCGTGGCACGCCCTGCTCGGGGCTCCCGCGACCACCGAGGAGGCCGGGCTCGACGACGGCGAGCGGTGGCTGTCGCGGTTGCTGGCGCTGGAGATCGCGGGCACGTGCCTGTCCGACGACGCCTCGACGGGGCTCGACACCCCGGTCGAGCTGGTGCAGGTGTCGCTGCAGACGCGCAACGCGTTCGCGCAGCAGTCGCTGACGGCCGACGACAAGGCCGGTGGAGCGTCGCTCTCCCGCTTCTCGGGTTTCCTGAAGCGGTCGTGGCGGGTCAACGACTGGATCTGGGGACGCCTCGACGGCGCCACGATGCTGTGCCGCGTGCTGTTCGACCCGCGCCGCCTGCGCCGGATGGACACGCTCGGCCGTCCCGCCGACGACCGCCGCACCGCCGGGGAACGTGCCGCCGCCGTCGTCGACGAGGTGGTCACGGCGATGTTCGGCCTGGAGCTGCCGGTGCGCGTCGCCGCGTGCGCCGAGGAAGCCAAGAAGGAGCTGGCGGGCATCTACGAGACCGACAACGAGCTGTCGCCGTCGTCGATGAAGCTCGCCGAACTCGCCGCGTGGGGCCTGCACTGGCGGATCATCTGCGAGGAACTCCCCCGGCTGCGCGCCGCGATCATCGCCGACCGCGGTGACGGCGCGGACGAGCGGTCGCGCGGTGAGCTGTTCCTCGAGGAGCACGCGGACCTGTTGCAGCGCCTCGAATATCCGGAGCAGCACACGGTCACGCTAGGCATGTCGGCGCTGAACGCGTTCGACCGCGCGGGCATCGGCCGGGAGCCGCTGACCCAGGAGGCGGCGTCGGACCAGATGATCCGCACGGCCGCGACCGCCGCCGCCGTGGCCGTCACGGTCGCCGACTCCGAACGCTCCGGGCTCGCCGCGGTCCGCCCGGTCACGCGGGTGGTGCGCGGTGCGGCGCTGCTGCCGTACTGGACGATCACCGGCCTGACCCGCGGCGGCAACCTGGCGCAGTTCCTGGGGTTGCTGGGACTGGCGGTCGGGGGCGCGCTGGTGGTGATGGCGCTGTTCGGCATGCTGCCGGCGTGGGCCGCCGGTCCGGGCGCGGCCGTCGGGGCGGCCAGCCTGCTCGGCGCGTTCGGGTACGCGGCGCTGCGCAGCGGCACGATGCTGCACGGCCTGGTGTTGCTGTCACCGGTGATCCCGTTGGTGGCCATAGCGGTGGACCGGTTGCCCGACGACCGGTCGGAGATCACGACCGGCACGATCACGGTGGCCGGTGTCGCGTTCGTCGTGGCGGCGTTGCTGGTGCTCGGCTCGTTGCCGTCCCCGATCCGCACTCCCCTGGCCGTGCTGGCGGACTTCCGGCCGTGGCGGCTGATCAGGCGCCGCTGGAAGCAGGCGGCGGTCGCGGTGGCGGTCGGCGCGGGGGTCTGGGCGATCTGGCACTTCGAACTGCACACCAGGCCGTGGCTGGTGATCCCGGCTTCCGTCCTGTGTGGAGCGTTCGGTGTCTGGATGGCGTTGTCGGGCGGCAAGTCCCTGCAGCGCTGGCGTCGCGTCGAAGGCGTGTGGGGCACGGAACGCGCCGAGCCGCCCGCCGCCGCGACCGCGGGCTGGGCCGTCGTCTACGGCGTGGTGTACCTGGCCGCCGCCGACGTGCTGCTGATCATCGGGCCGCGCGGCTGGGGCTGGCAGGCGGTGATCGGCACGGCGCTGGCGTTCGGCCTGACGTTGCTGCTGGTCACGTCCTGGTACGTGCCCCGGATCGAACGCCGCCGCATCCGCGAGCAGCTCGTGGAGGAGGCGATCCCGGCGGTCTACCCGGCCGGTTCCGACGTCGCGGCGCTGCTGCGGGAACGGCTGGAGGGCCACGCGTCGCTCTACCGGTTCATGGTGACCGGCCAGGGCGACCACCCGGAGGAACTGCGGCTGACGCAGACCGGACTGCTTGTCGCGCAACGGATCGAGGCCAAGCTCCGGTAGGTTGACCGGGATGAGGGCAGACGCGACGCGCAACGTCGAAGCGGTGCTGCGCGCGGCGGCACGGGTCTTCGCGGCCGACCCGCACGCCCGCATCCCGGACGTGGCCGCCGCGGCGGGCGTCGACCGCCGCACCGTGTACCGCCGCTTCGACTCGCGCGAGGAACTGCTGCTCGCGGTCTACCGCGCCCGGCTCGACCAGCTGGAGGCGCTGATCGCGTCGACTTTGGACGACCGGCCGGTGCGGGAGGCGCTGCTGGCGTTCGCCGAGGGCGGGGTGCGGCTGAGCCGGGAGTGGCCGGTCGACATCCGCGCGGTGGCCGACGCCGAGGTGCAACGGCGGCGGGTCGAGCTGGACGCGCGCATGTCCGCGTTCCTGGAGCGGGCCGAAGAGGCCGGACTGGTGTCGTCCGACCTGCCCGCCGGGTGGGCGTTGCGGACGTTGCAGACCCAGCTGCACACGGCCGCGCAGGAAATGCCTGGGTTGGCGCCCCCTGAGGCTGCCGAGCTGGTGGTGTCGACCTTCCTGCACGGCGTCGGCTGAGGTGTGACGCGGGCCATGCCCTGGTCCGGGCATTTTCTGGCCGCCTTGGGCGTCATAAGTGTCATAGAAAGTGACACTTATGGAGGTTCTGATGTCCCAGACGTGGCTCGTCACCGGTGCGTCGCGCGGGTTCGGCCGTGAACTGGTGCTCGCCGCCGCCGAGGCCGGCGCTCAGGTCGTGGCAACCGCACGCCGGGTTGAGCAGCTCGCTGACCTGGTCGAGCGCTACCCGGACCGGGTGCGCGCGGTGGCCCTGGACGTGACCGACGCTGCCGCGGCCGAGCACGCCGTATCGGTGGCCGTGCGGGAGTTCGGCTCGCTGGACGTGGTCGTCAACAACGCCGGGTACGCCAACAGCGCGCCGATCGAGGAGATGGACGCCGACGACTTCCGCGCCCAGGTGGAGGCGAACCTGTTCGGCGTCGTGAACGTGACGCGGGCCGCGCTGCCGGTGTTGCGGCAGCAGCGTTCCGGGACGTTCGTGCAGTTCTCGTCCGTGGGCGGCCGCGCGGGTGGCACGCCCGGGATGGGCGCCTACCAGACGGCGAAGTTCGCGGTGGAGGGCTTCTCCGAGGTGCTGGCGAACGAGGTGGCGCCGTTCGGGGTGCGGGTGGTGATCGTGGAACCGGGGGCGTTCCGCACGGACTGGCAGGGCTCGTCGATGGTCCGGCACGCGGTCGGGGCCGACTACGAGGAGACCGTGGGGGCGATCAACCGGTTCCGGGACGAGACCGACGGCGTGCAGCCGGGGGATCCGGCTCGGGGCGCGCGGGTCGTGGTGGACGTGGTGGGGTCGGAGGCTCCGCCGCGCCGGCTGGTGCTGGGGGCCGCGGCGGTGGAGACGGTGCTGGCGGCCGAGGCCCGGCGCAGCGCCGAGACGCGGGAGTGGACGGAGGTCAGCGCTTCGGCCGACTTTCCCGCCGACGAAGCCTGAACAGGACAACGGTTCGCACCGCACGCCAACGGCCTGGCCGCACGCCAACGGCCCGACCGTGTGATCGTGGCCGGGCCGTGGCTCTCCACTCCCCCTGTTCCCCCTGCTCCCCCGCAATCCCCCTCTGGCTCCCCCTGCGATGTCGTCCGCGAGGTGTTCCGGCCGTCAGGCCGCGAGCGCGATGACCGGCACCGTCTGGCCCATCGCCCGCGCGTACAGCGCCTCGAAGCGTTCCAGCGTCGTCCCCAGCGCGTGGTGCGAGATGATCTCGCTGGACGTCGCGCCCATCCGCAGGCGCATCGGCTCGTCGTGCACCAGCGTGTGCAGGCGCTGCGCCAGCTGGTTCACGTCGCCCGGCTCGAACAGCCAGCCGTTGCGGCCGGGGTGCACGAGGTGCGGCAGCGCCATGGCGTTGGCGGCGATGACCGGCTTGCCGGCGGCCATGGCCTCCATCGTGGCGAGGCTCTGCAGTTCGGCGACGCCGGGCATGACGAACAGGTCGCAGCGGGCGTAGGCGTCGAGGAGTTCGTCCTCGGACACGAAGCCGTGGAAGCGCACGCGGTCGGTGATGCCGAGGTCGCGGGCCAGCAGTTCCCACTCCGCCCTGCAGGTGCCGTCGCCGACGATCTCGCCGAACGCTCCCGGCACGCGGGCCAGGGCGCGCAGGAACTCGTCGACGCGCTTCTCCTCGTCCAGGCGGCCCACGAACAACGCGGTCGGGCGGTCGTTGTGGGTGACCTCGCGCTGATAGCGGTCGATGTCGATGCCGCACGAGACGGGGACGGCCGGGTTCGGGAAACCGCTGTCGTGCAACAGCTGCACGGCGCGCGGGGTCGGAGCGGTGACGACGTCGGCGCGGCCGAAGACGCGGGCCAGGTCGCGGTAGGCGAACCTGCGGGCCATGCCCTGCAGGAACGACGGCACGTGGGCGTGGCTGAACAGGTTCTCCGGCATGAAGTGGTTGGTGGCCAGCGTCGGGATTCCCCGAGCCACCGCGGCGTTCAGCACGAACCTGCCCACCACGAAGTGCGCCTGCACGTGCACCACGTCGGGCTTCAACGACGCGACCAGCTCGGAGGCCTCCTTCGAGGCCTGCCACGGCAGGCAGAAGCGGAAGTCCGGGTAGAACGGCAGGCGGTGCGATCGGAGCCGATGCACTGTCACGCCGGGGATTTCGGTGGCTCGGGGCGAGTCCGGGGCGATGACGTGCACGTCGTGGCCCCTCGACGCGAGGCCGACCGCCAGGCGCTGCGCGAAGCGCGCGGCGCCGTTGACGTCCGGCGGGAACGTGTCGGCGGCGATGACGACGCGCAGCGCGCTGGAGGTGTTCACGGGAAGCTCCGTTCGGATGTTTTCACGAGGTTGACGAGCGAGTGCGAACACGCCGCAAACGGCGGCGAGAGCGCAGGCGAACAGCACGACACCGGTCAAAGGAGACAAATGCGCCGCTTCGCCGAGCAGGAAGGCGCCGAGGCCCACGGCGACCAGCGGGTCGACCACGGTCAGGCAGGCGACGGCCAGGTGCGGGGGTCCGCCGGCGTAGGCGTGCTGGACCAGCCAGCCACCGACGGCGAGGGACAGTGCGATGCCGAGCACGGATGCGAGGTGCGAGAGGCCGAAACCGCCCTGCTGCACGGACTGCGAGACGGCACGCATCAGCACCGACACGTACCCGTAGGCGACGCCTCCGGCCGATGCGAACGCCACGGCACGAACGCGCGCGTTCGGCGTAAGGGCCGCGACCACACCCGGCACCGCGATCAGGCCGAGAGTCACCAGTCCGGCTGTGAGTTCGACATCAGGCGCAACGCGGGTAGCGGTCGCACTGCCTGAGGCGAACCACACGAACGCACCGACGCCCACGGTCGTGAGCAGGATGGCCGGCAACTCGCGGAAACGACGGTCCATCAACGCCGTCATGCCGATGGCGAGCACACCGATCGGTTGCACAACCGTCAACGGCGCCATGCCCAGCGCGGCGGCGTGCACACCGGCACCGGCGACGAGCAACGCGAGGCCGCCCAGCCAGCGGGGCTGCCGCAGCACACCGGCGCGCGCACCGGTGAGGGCGACCGCGTCGTGCTGGAGCCGGGCCGCGAGGGCGAAGCACACGGCGCCGAGCACGGCGAGCGTGATGGCGAGCAGTGTCATGACGTGCGCCTCACCTGTAGTGCCGCAATGGCGAAAAGCAGGACGTAAAGAGATGCGAACAAAACGCGTTCCGTAAGTCCGCGTGCTTCGAAACCGCCGAAGGAAACGTGGCTCACCAGAAACGCCGCGCTGGAGATGGTCGCCGTTGTTGCGATACCGAGCAGGGCCGGAAATTGACGGGCGATGAGCACCCCCGCGGCCGGCAGGGCCACGAACATCACCGCGCCGGCGTACCGGTGGATGTAGCCCGACATCGAGGTCGGCGCTCCCGTCGGGTCGGTCGGGAAGATCGTCGCCACGGTCAGCCCGGCGGCCCAGACGCCGATCAGCCACTGCGCTGACCTGCCTACACCGCGCAGGTTGACGGCGAGCAACGCCGAGACGGCCGCGAGACTAAGGGACGTCGCCGCGAGCCAGCCCGTGCCGTTGTCGACGAACACGTAGTCGCTGATCACGTCCGAGACCGGGTTGAGCTGCCCTGCCGACATGACATGCAGGTAAAGAATCGGAACCAGTGAGAACACCAGTCCCCCGACCACCAGGCCTCGCCTTTTCGCCCCCGCTTCGACCACGGGAAAAGTCTCTTTCGAACAACGTGATCAACCAATGGGGAACTCCCCCGACGTGACCCTGAGGTGTCCCTGAGGTGCCGGGGTAGGGCTAGCCCCACCTTTTTCAGCCCCGCTTCTCCGAATGGGCCGAATGACCCAACTGAGTGCCGGGCGCTCCGACCGCCTAGGCTGCGTGCCTGTGAGCCCGAATCCCCAGCCTGCGGTGGAAGTGTCGGGGCTGGTCAAGAGGTACGGCTCGAAGACCGCCGTCGACGGCCTCGATCTCGTCCAGCAGCCCGGCACCGTTCTCGCCCTGCTCGGGCCCAACGGCGCGGGCAAGACGACGACGGTCGAGATCTGCGAGGGGTTCCGCCGTGCCGACGACGGCTCGGTGCGCGTGCTCGGCCTCGCGCCCGGCTCCGAGGAGCTCCGCCCGCGCATCGGCGTGATGCCGCAGGGCGGTGGCGGCTATCCCGGCATCCGCGCCGAGGAGATGCTGAACCTCGTCGCCGCGTGCGCGAAGAACCCGCTCGACCCCAAGTGGCTCATCGAGGTCCTCGGGCTGGGCGGCGCCACGCGCACCCCGTACAAGAGGTTGTCGGGCGGCCAGCAGCAACGGCTCTCGCTCGCGTGCGCGTTGATCGGCCGTCCCGAGCTCGTGTTCCTCGACGAACCGACCGCCGGCATGGACCCGCAGGCACGCCGCCTGGTCTGGGACCTGGTGGCGGCGCTGAAGGACGACGGCGTGGCCGTGCTGCTGACGACGCACCTCATGGACGAGGCCGAGTCGCTCGCGGACGACGTCGTGATCATCGACGAGGGCCGCGTCGTCGCGCAGGGCTCGCCCGCCGAGCTGACCGCGAACCGGCCGGACGACCAGCAGCTGCGGTTCCGCGCCCGTCCCGGCCTCGACACCACGCTGCTGTCCGCCGCACTGCCCGAGGGCCTGAAGGTGCGCGAGGCGACGCGGGGCGCGTACGTCGTGGAGGGGCTGATCGACCCGCAGGTCGTCTCGACCGTCACGTCGTGGTGCGCGCAGCAGGGCGTGCTGGCCGAGGAGCTGACCGTGGCCAAGCGCAGCCTCGAAGACGTTTTCCTGGAGCTGACCGGCAGGGAGCTGCGTTCGTGACCACCTTCGCTCCCGGCACGTTCAAGCCCGCGCCCGGCCGCGGTTCGTTGCCGCGCATGCTGTTCACGCACGCGCGCACCGAGGCGATGCTGACGTTGCGCAACGGCGAGCAGATCCTGCTGACGGTGCTCATCCCGCTGGCGTTGCTGATCGCGCTGTCGCTGATGTCGGTGATCCCGATGCCGGAGCCGCGCGTGGGCTCGGCCACCGCCCGGATCTTCGCGCTGGCGATCATCTCGTCCGCGTTCACCGGGCAGGCCATCGCTCTCGGGTTCGACCGGCGTTACGGCGTGCTGAAGCGGCTTTCCGCCTCGGCGCTGCCCCGGTGGCTGCTCGTCGCCGGACGGGTGTGCGGCGCGTTGGTCGTGGTCGCGATCCAGATCGCGTTGCTGGCGGTCACGGCGTTGCTGCTGGGCTGGCGGTTCCCGCTGGCCGGGCTGCCGTGGGTGGTGCTGCTGATCGTCCTGGGCACGTTGACGTTCGGCGCGCTGGGCGTGCTGCTCGGTGGTGCGCTGCGCGCGGAGATCGTGCTGGCGCTGGCGAACATCATCTGGTTCGTGCTGCTGATGGTCGGCGGTGTGGCGCTGAGCGTGCCGGTGTCGTTCGTCCACCTGCTGCCGTCCGCCGCGCTGGCCCAGGCGCTGGAAACCTCTGTGGTGCACGGCACGGCACCCGGTGTGGGCCCCGTCGCAGTCCTCGTGGCCTGGGGCGTTGTCGCAGGCGCGTTGGCGACCCGGACGACGAAGCTGACCTGACTCCACCTACCATCAAGGCGTGTCGAAGCTGACCGCCTTCCTCGTGTCCTGGCAGCGCGCGTTCGCGATTGCCGTCGTCGTCGCACAGGCCGGAATCGCGGTCACCGGCTCGATCGTCCGCGTCACCGGCTCCGGGCTCGGCTGCCCGACGTGGCCGCAGTGCGTCGAGGGCAGCGTCGTCCCGGTGGAACACCCCGAGGTCGCCGCGCTGCACCAGTGGGTCGAGTTCGGCAACCGCACGCTGACCGGTGTCGTCGGCATCATCGCCGGCCTGTGCGTGCTCGCCGCCTGGTTCCACCTCCCCCGCCGCCGCCGGGTGCTGGTGCTGTCGCTGGTCCAGCTCGTCGGCGTGGCAGTGCAGGCGGTCGTCGGCGGCATCACGGTGCTGACCGGACTCGCCTGGTACACCGTGTCGATCCACTTCATGATCTCGATGGGTCTGGTGTGGATGGCCGTGCTGCTCGTCAGCTCGTTGCGCGAGGGCGACGGTCCCGCGCGGCTGAAGGTGCCGGCCCCGTTGATGAAACTGCAGGTCGTCATGGCGGTCGTGCTGGGCGCGCTGCTGCTCGCCGGTACGTGGGTGACCGCCGCCGGTCCGCACGCCGGCGACGCCTCGACGCCGCGCCTGGGTGTCGAGGTCGCGACACTCGCGCAGATCCACGCCGACCTGCTGTTCCTGTTCCTGGGCCTGCTGATCTCGGTCGGCTTCTTCGTGCGCAACCGCACGTACTGGACGCTCGTCGGCGTCGTGCTCGCGCAGGGCGCGCTGGGCATGGTCCAGTACTGGACCGGCGTGCCCGAGGTGCTCGTGTCGATCCACGTGCTCGGCGCGGGCGCCGTCGTCGTCGCCACGGCGGCGCTCTGGACGTCCAGCCGCGAGCGCACGCACGAGGTCGAACTGCCCGCCTCGGACGATCAGGCGCTCAGCAAGGCCTGAGCGTCGCCCTGGTCGTTGTGGCCCGCCCAGTTCGCGGGCGTGGCCTCGAAGTTGGCGTCGGTGATGGTCCGGTCGGCGCCCGCGTCGAGCAGGATCCTGATCACCGGCAGGTGGCCGCGTTCGGCGGCGAGGTGCAGCGCCGTGACTCCCTCGCCGTGCATCGGGCCACCGAAACCGGTGCGCTGGTTGGGATTCGCGCCCAGGTCCAGCAACGTCCGGGTGGCGTTCTCCAGCCCGCACCAGGCCGCCCAGGCCAGGGCCGTGCCGCGGTAGACGTCCGCGTCGATCCGGGCGCCGCGCTTGAGCAGGTCGCCGAGGACCTCGGTGCGGTCGTTGCGGGCGGCCCACGACAACGCCTCGTCCAGCACCTCCTGGGGGTCGTTCGTCGGCCACCAGCGCGGGAAACCGCTGTGCGGCCGGTAGTAGCCGCGCTTCGCCTCGGGCGCGGTCGCCAGGTCGAGGTCGCCCAGGCCGGCGGCGGTGCGCAGGTTCGGCGGGTGGATCCCGTGCTGCGCCAGGAGTTCCGCCGTCTTCCGGTTGCCCCAGAACAACGCGACGGTGAGCGGGGTGCCGCCCTCACCGCGTGCTTCGAGGTCGGTGCGGGCTCCTCGGGCGAGCAGCAGTTCGGCCAGGTGCGGCTGGTTCGCGTAGGCCGTCTGGTGCATCGCGGTCCAGCCGTGGACGTTCTGGTGGTCGATGTCGGCGCCGTCGTCCAGCAGCACCTCGACGAGGCGTTCGTCGCACTTGGCGGTGGCGAGGCCGAGCAGATCGTTCCCGTTGGTACCACTGGCTTTCACGAGCCACGGGTCGCGCGTGATGATCGCCTTGAGCTCGCCGGGGTTCTGCATCTCGATGGCCTGGTAGGCGCGGGCGAACGGGCGCGGCTTGCGGATGTTCGCCCGCAGCGCCTTCCAGTCCTCGCAGCCGTGGGCCTGCGCGAGCACCATGTGCGCGCCCTCGTCCGTCAGCGGTACGTCGTCGAAGACCTCCAGCGCGCCGGGCACGCCGTCCCACGCGGAGGCGAGCAGACCGCGCGCTCGCTCCTCGTAGTACTCGATGTCATCGCGGAACGGGTGCCACATGGCACCACGCTACTTCGGTGCGGCGGGCCTGCGCTCCCACAAAGCGGGCAGTTCCTCTGAGAGCCAACCGTAGAGGTTGTCGACGGCCTTGAGCCGCTGCGCGCGTTCCGGGTCGCCGCTGAGCAACCGCATGCCGTCGTCGGTCAGCAGCTGGACGCTCGCGATGGCGTTGAACTTGCGCTGGATGAAGTCCGTCCAGGCCTTCTCGTTGATCCGGTACTCGGCCGCCTGCCGCCCGCGCCGCGTCCGCTTGGTCACGAGGCCGACGTTGACCAGGTACTTCAGGTTCGTGCTGATCGACCCGCTGCTCGCCTCGAGCTCCTGGGACAGCTCGGCGGCGGTGCGTTCGACCGGCTGGCACACCAGCAGGTACCCGAGGATGCGGCCACCGATCAGCGGGATGCCCTCCTCGGCGAAGTGGGCCGCGAACCGCTCGATCCAGGCCGACAGCCTGGTCTCCCGCCCGACGCTCATCAGCGATCCCTTTCGGTCGACACTGAAACTATCGTAGCGATCTTGTCAACGGGCGCGGCCGAAGAGGAGCACGCGACCACCCGCGGGGTCGCGCGTTGGGGTAAGGAGGGTGCCGCTAGAAGACGGCCGACTCCTGCCACTGCACGCAGGTCGGACGCTGCGCGGTGCGCATGAACTCGTGCAGCGCTTCCCTCAGCACGAGCAGGGAGACGGCGGAGTCGCCGGGGAACTCGATGTCGGCGTCCCTGTCCAGCCAGAGCGTGGTGGCCGCCGGTGCGGCCTTCGTGGTCCAGGCCCGCTGAGACCGGGCGTCCATCAGGTAGAGAGCCGCCGTACCGGACTCCACGTCCGCAGCGAACCTCAACTGGTGGTCGGGGAGGTTCAGGGCGCCGACCGTCGGACGGCCGTCAGCGACGACCACGGTGGGATGCGGCTGCTCGTTGGCGAGGACGTCGTCGATCAGCGCGTCGAGCGCGGTGTCCGTGTCGACGGAGACAGGTT
The DNA here is from genome assembly GCF_030269365.1 of Lentzea sp. NBRC 102530. Classification (GTDB taxonomy): domain Bacteria; phylum Actinomycetota; class Actinomycetes; order Mycobacteriales; family Pseudonocardiaceae; genus Lentzea. Next base: position 376,275 of record NZ_BSTF01000008.1, on the reverse strand, counting down.
CGTCGTCGTCATCGACGTCGCGGAAGTACCAGACGGTGAGCGAGTGGGTCACCTGGCTTCCTTTCCGCGAAAGACACGAGTCGTCCTCGGGTCGTGCACCACGAGTGTCTGCCCGGGTAGCAGCATCTCCTGAAGCAGCTCCCGACAGGAGAACGAGGAGCCACCTCCGCAGACGACCCGAGAAGCGATCGCAGTTGTTCGGCCACCCGCTCGGCCACCTGGCCCGCCTGAGCGGCCAGTTCTCCCGCCCCGGAGTGCGCGGCGCGCCACTGGCCTGTGACGTCGGCGTAGTCAGACTCGTGCCGGCTGCCATTGCCCACCGGCTCGATGAGCTCGCACGCGTCTTTGGCGAGGTCTTCGGCCTGTCGCACGGCTGCGATGAGGTCCTCGACCTTGCGCAGGACCTCACGCAGACGTTGTCCGACTTCCCCAGGGATGTCACCAGCGGCCGAACTCCTAACGGGCCGAGTCGGCCTTCACGGCCGAGAGGAACGCCTGCCAGGTCGTCGCCGACACCGGCAGGTGCGTGGCGGGAGCCTTGCTGTCCCGGACGCCGACGCCTCGCCCCACCTCGACGCAGTTGTCAGCCGTGCCGCTGTAGCTGCTCTTGCGCCAGTTGGTCATTGGAGACCCTCCAAGATGTTGTCGATCACCGCCCTCGATTGTTCCTGATCCAGGGCGACGGCCGCGAGACGCTTCAGCCGGTCCTCGTAAAGGGCGACGGTCTCCTTGTCGTCGAAGAACAGGCCGCAGTTCAACGTGTCCAGGAAGACGAGCGGCGGGAACTTCGGGAACTTCATCACGCGGAAGTCCCCCGCCGCGCCGGGGTGGATGCCGATCGATCGCGGGATCACGTGCAGGTTGATGTACTGGCGCACCGACATCCGCAGCAGATGCGCCAACTGCTCACGCCACACCTCCTCACCTCCGACCGGCAGCCACAACGCCTGCTCGTGGACGTAGAAGGTGAAGGTTCGGCCGGGGCGCAGGATCTCAGTTCGCGCGATCCGCGCCTTCGCGACCCTCGGCACGTCGTCCGGTGCGACGGGCGCGGCGGCGGTGACGAGGTACGCGTACTCGGGAATCTGGAGCAGCCCCGGCACAACTGCCATCGACCACGCAAAGATCTCATTGGATTCGATCTCGTGGCTGATGAGTGTGCGCAACTGGTCGGGCACCACGTCCTCGGAAAAGAGGAGGTGGCCTTTCTCCTCCGCCTCCAGGTACAGGGCGATCATGTGCTGGCGTTCCGCGAGTGACAGGCGGCAGTAGGCCAGCAGCACCTCGACCTCGTGCACCGTGGCGCCGCCCTTGCCGTTGACGAGATCGGACAGTTTCGACTCGTCCCAGTCCAGCTCCGCGGCCAGACCGCGTTGCGTCATCCCGGTCTTGGCGATCGCGGCGCGGAGTGCGTTGCCGAACTCGCGGCCCACGATGTTCGACTCTCTTTTGGGCATGCGAAAAAGCTAGGAGACGAATGCCTCCCAGCTCCATCGTTTCAGCTCAAAAAGCCCTGAAAGGGGGCCGCTTGGAGATTCTCCAAGCGGCACAACGAGTGTGCCTGCGCAGACCCGGCCGCGAAAAAACGTCAGCAGACCGGTGCGAGCGGGGTGGTCTCGTCCGGGCCGGGGCGGCGGCGCCAGCGGTCCAGTTTGGCGTGTTCCGTGAGCGAGATCAGCGTCTCGCGCACCGACAGCCGCACGCGCGGATCGCAGGTCAGCACCGGAACTTCGGGCGCGATGCCCATGCCCCGGATGATGGCCGAGACGTCCGACCGGACAGACGCGTGCACGTTGTTCAGCGCCAGCACGTACGGGATCTTGTGGTCCTCGAAGTAGCGCATGGCGTCGACCGAGTCGGCCGGGCGCATCACGTCGAAGAGCACCACGGCACCCACGGCGCCGCGCACCACGTCGACCCAGCCGGCGCGCGGGTCCTGCCACTGCGGCGCCACGAACAGGTGCAGCGCGAGGCCCGGATCGAGCCACACGCGGCCGAACTGGATGCGCACCAGTTCCGTCACGCCACCGGCACGTTCCGGCGCGAGTGAACTCATCGTCAGGAGATCGTTCTCCACGATGGACCTGATGAAAGTGCTCTTGCCCACGCCGAAGCCACCGGCGACGACAATCTTGGCCGAGGTCAGCTCCCGACCGGGCGGCCCTGGGGGCCCGAATTCGGGAAATCTAGAGCCGACGTAGTCCACTCAGCACTCTCTCCATCAACCCGAGGTCCGGCGTGTCACCGCCTGCGGAAGCGGTCTGGTGCACGTCCACCAGACCTCGTTCCGCCATGTCGCCGAGCAGTACTTTCACGACTCCCAGCGGGAGACGCATCAGCGCGGCCACTTCCGCGACGGATCGCGGTGAGTGGCACAACTCGACAACGCGTTGGTGCTCAGCCTGCAAGATACCCGCAGAGTGCCGACTCTGATCATTGGCGGAGACAAGTGTCTCGATCTCGAGGTGGATGTTCGACCGAGTGCGCCCACCCGTCCAGGCATATGCACGAACGATCGAGGCGTCGGCCGCGTCCGGAAGGACGGATTCCAACGCCGGAACGGCTTCCCGCTGGGGTGCAACGGGTGCGGCATCCCGCGCGGGCACCTCGGTGGACGAGCGCGGTCGCTTTCGGCCCGAATCCAGGGAAAACCCGTTCATCAGGTCGGCGAACGTCTGCTCGGCGGCCGTCTCGGCCCGCCTCCGTCGTCGGTGCGCGTCAGCGGACGAACTCATGGATCACCTCACGCTGTGCAGCTGCGCTCGCAGTTCGGGGGTGAGGATCTGGCCCACCTGGTCGACGACCACGGTCATCTCGTAGGCCACTTGACCGACGTCGCTGTCGGGGGCGGCGAGTACCGCCAAACAAGACCCGTCTCGAATGGACATGAGGAGCATGATCCCGTAGTCCATCTCGACCACGGTGCGCAACACTCCGCCACCTTCGAAGCAACGTGAGGCGCTCAACGTGAGCGCCACGACGCCCGAGGCGATGGCGGACAACTGGTCGGCGCGCTCGGGTGGCAGGGCCGCCGACTTCGTGAGCAGCAGGCCGTCCACCGAGATCACGATGGCGTGGGCGACACCGGCCACGCGATCGGCGAAGTTCGTGATCAACCAGCCGAACTGGTCGACCTGTCGCGACTGCGGCGTGCTCATGCCTTCTCCCCGTTGTACTGGCCGTTCCCCTGGCCGTTGCCGTTCCCGCCGCCCCCGAGCGGTGCCTGGCGCAGGCCCGTCTGGTAGCTCGCGAGGAAGCCCCGTGCCCGCTCCGGATCGCGCTTCGGACCCGCGGCGGGACGTGTCCCGGTCTCGGGACGTTCGGCGAGATCGGGGAGCAGGTTCTTACGCGGTGCCCGTTTCGGCAACCCGGCATCGGTCTCGCCGGCGTCCGTCGCCGGGTCGCCCGCCTGCTCCCAGACGGTCCCGCCGGGCTTCTTGCCGAACCAGGATGCCACTACTGACGGTGACGACGCGGGTGAGGGGCCCTGAGCGGGCCCGGCCGGGGTTTGGTCACCGTTGACCGCTTCGCCCGAAACCCCGCTGCCCGCGAACCACGAAGACGTCGTCTCGTTCGGCGTCGGCGCGGGCGCCGGGGCGGATCCGTTGCCGTTGTGGCTGCCGTTGTGGTGGCCGTTGCGGGCGGGGCGCTGGGGCAGCGACTCGTCGATCGCGGCGCCGCGGAACGACGTCCACTCGGCCGATTCGCGGGGCTGGTCGATCGAGGGGGCCGCTTCCGGCGGCGGTGCCAGGTTCGGCGTCTTCACGACGACGTGGGGCTGCTTGGCGAGGGCGGGCTTCGGCTGGGGCAGCGCGGCGTGCCGGGGCCCGGCCGGGGCGGGGGCGGGTTCGTGCGAGCGGACGAGCTCGGAAGGCACGAGCACGAACGCGCGCAGGCCCTCACGGCCTTCTCCGGCCGACCGCAGCCGGACGGTGATGCCGTGGCGCCCGGCGAGCCTGCCGACGACGAACAGGCCCATCTGACGGGAGACGGGCACGTCGTCCTCGGTACCGGACGAGAGGCGCTCGTTGGCTTCGGTGAGCTCGGCAGGTCCCATGCCGATGCCCTGGTCGGCCACCTCGACCAGCACGGATCCCTGCTGGTCGAGCCGCGAGCCGATGATGACCTGGGTGGAGGGCGCGGAGAACGCGGTGGCGTTGTCCAGCAGCTCCGCGACGAGGCGGACGAGGTCGCTGGCGGCGTAGCCGACGATCTCGACCGACGGCGTCGACTTCACGACGACCCGCTGATAGTGCTCGATCTCCGACGCGGCGGCGCGCAGCACGTCCGCGAGCGGCACGGGCTGGTGGAACCGGCGGGCCACGTCGGTGCCGGACAGCACCATCAGGTTCTCGTTGTTGCGGCGCATGCGCGTCGCGAGGTGGTCGAGCTTGAAGAGGTTCGCGAGCTGCTCGGGGTTCTCCTCGTGGCGCTCCAGCTCCTCCATGAGCTTGAGCTGGCGCTCGACGAGGCCCTGCGAGCGGCGCGACAGGTTCACGAAGATGTTCTTCATGCCGGACCGCAGCGACGACTGCTCGACGGCCGAGCGGATGGCCTGCTCGTGCACGGCGTCGAACGCGCGGGCCAGCTGGCCGAACTCCTCGACCGAGTGCACGGGCACGGGTTCGATCTCGAGGTCGGGCTGGCGGTCGGCGCGGATCGCGGCGACGACCTCGGGCAGGTGGTGGTGCGCCACGTCGAGCGCGGAGCGGCGCAGTTCGGACAGCGAGCGCAGCAGGTAGCGGCCGATGACGAAGCCGAGCGTGCCGGCGATCAGCAGCATGGCCAGCAGGATCACCGCGGCGGCGCCGGCCTTGTTGGACGTGTCGTCCTGGAGCCTGCCCGCGGTGTTCGCGAGTTCGTCCTGCAGTGCGCGGCCGACCTGTTCCATCAGCCGGGCGGTGGCGCCGGACGCCTTGTTCCAGTCCTCGACGGCGATGCCGAACTCGGGCGCGGGCTTGGGCTGGCCGGGACGGGTGGCGGGCGGCGGGGTGCCTTCCGGCTGGGTGAGAGCGCGTTCCACGAACGCCGTGCGCAGCGCCACGGAGGCACCGGTGACGGTCTGGTCGTAGGTGCGGCGCTGTTCGGTGGTGCCGATGGCCTGGAAGTCGTTGAGGCGGTCCTGGAGCCGGATGTCGGACTGCTCCAGGGCGCGGATCTCGGGGCCGAGGAGCTTGCCGCGGCCGATGCCCGCTAAGACGAGGGAGTGCTGCAGCGAGACCTGCTCCTGCGCGATGACCATGTTGTGCAGGGCCTGCGCGGTGCCGGAGATGGCGTCGTCGTTGAACTGGCCGACGAGCGCCTGTTCGAAGTCCAGCAAGGACTTCACCACGGCGGAGTAACCGGAGGTGCCGCCGGACGGGTCACCGCCGTCGCCGCCCTGCGCGACCTTCTCCCGCAGGTTCTTGAGCGTCTCGAGCTGGCCGCCGAGTTCGAGGAACCGCTGCTTCGCGACGTCGCTGACGCCCTCGGTGCGGTCGACGCGGCGGCGCACGGTCGCGGCGGCGTTGTCGGTGGCGCTGATCTGGTTCTGGTAGGCGCCCACGCCGGAGCCGCTCGTCGCGCTCTGCGCGGCGAGCGTGCGTTCCTGCTGGACGCTGGAGATCAAAGGCGCGAGATCCGCCCGCAGACGAACCAGGCCCTGCATCTGCACGTAGTTGTTCGACCGGTCGACGTAACCGGAGATCTGCAACGCGCCCGCGCCGACCGCCACGGCGACCGGCACCAGCAGCACGACGCCGAGCTTGACCGGCAGGCGCCAGTTGCGCCAGTCGCTGATCTTTCTCCACTCGACATTCACGAAATGATCCCCAAGGCGCGCTCGAAGTGCCCCACTATCGGCTACCTCCTGGCCTGGCGAATCCCCGCGAGTCGATGTCCCCGCAGCTCGATATCTCCATCAGCCGTATCGGGTGTGAGCGGATAGTAGGCCAGAGAGCGTGACGCGACAACGACCTGGGGCGTGCACGATCGATCACTCTGCGTCACTCGGGACCTTTTGGGGTGGTCCTGCGGGTTCAGGGGATTGACTCGCCGCCACGCGTGGTTACGCTTGCGCCCTCCACCCCCGGATCGGACGCGCTGAGTGCGCGGAGCCTCGCCGGGCACTCCCCGTAACGAATGCGAGCGGTTGATGACGAAGGCGCTGCCCTCCGTGTCACGCCCGGCGACGCCCGGTTTCGCGACCTTTGACGAGCCCGTTCACTCATTGCTCATAGATGGTGACGGAGAGCCGGATTACGGTGCGATCCAAACGAGTGAGGATTTCCTCGACCTGAAGCGGCGGGTGAAGCGTTTCATTCTCCCGGCCACGTTGCTGTTCCTCGCTTGGTACGTCACGTTCGTATTGCTTTCCGCTTACGCCGCCGACTTCATGAGCACTCCGCTGTTCGGAACGGTGAACGTCGGCTTGACGATGGGATTCCTCCAGATCGTCACCACCATCATCATCACCATGGCGTACGCGCGTTACTCCAAAAGGAAGCTCGACCCGCAGGTCGACAAGGTGCGCGCGCTCGCGGAAACCGACGAGGAGCTCGCGTGACCGGGGCGAACACCGCGATCAACCTGTCCGTCTTCGGCATCTTCGTCCTGCTGACGCTCTACATCGTCTACCGCGCCTCCACGCGGAACGTCAGCGCGTCGGACTACTACGCCGCAGGCAGCAGCTTCACCGGCACGCAGAACGGCATCGCACTGTCGGGTGACTTCCTGTCCGCGGCGTCGTTCCTGGGCATCTCCGGCGCGATCGCCGTGAACGGCTACGACGGCTTCATGTACTCGATCGGCTGGGTCGTGGCCTGGCTGATCGGCCTGATGCTGATCTCCGAACGGCTGCGCAACACCGGCCGTTTCACGATGGGCGACGTGATGGCGTTCCGCATGCGCCAGCGCCCCGTGCGCGCGGCCGCCGCGAACGCGACCCTGGTGATCTCGCTGTTCTACATGATCGCGCAGATGGCGGGCGCCGGCGGCCTGATGGCGTTGCTGCTGGACGTGCACAGCAAGATCGGCCAGTCGATCATCATCGCGGTCGTGGGCATCGTCATGGTGCTGTACGTGCTGGTGGGCGGCATGAAGGGCACCACCTGGGTGCAGATCATCAAGGCCGTCCTGCTGATCCTGTCCGTCTCCCTGCTGACGATCTTCCTGATCGGCAAGTTCGGCTTCGACTTCTCCTCGATGCTCGACCGCGCCTCGCAGCAGTCGCCCCTCGGCGAGGCCGTGCTGGCGCCGGGCGTGAAGTACGGCGCCTCGGACCTGTCGAAGATCGACTTCATCTCCTTGGCCCTGGCTCTGGTGTTGGGCACCGCCTCGTTGCCGCACGTGCTGATGCGCTTCTACACCGTGCCCAACGCGCGTGAGGCGCGTAAGTCGGTCGTGTGGGCCACCTGGATGATGGCGATCTTCTACTCGTGCACGCTCGTCATCGGCTTCGGCGCGATGGCCCTCGTCGGCACCGACAAGATCACCGGTGCTCCCGGCGGTGAGAACTCCGCGGCACCGCTGCTGGCGTTCCAGGTGGGCGGCACGGTTCTGCTCGGCATCGTGTGCGCGGTGGCGTTCGCGACGATCCTGGCCGTGGTCGCCGGTCTGACCCTGACCGCTTCGGCCTCCTTCGCGCACGACGTGTACGCGAACGTGATCAAGCACGGCGAGGCCGATCCGCGCGACGAGGTCCGTGTCGCTCGCATCACCGCCGTGTGCGTGGGTGTGCTGGCGATCGTCGGCGGCATCGCGGCCAACGGCCAGAACGTCGCCTTCCTGGTCGCGCTGGCGTTCGCCCTGGCCGCGTCCGCGAACCTGCCCACGTTGCTGTACTCGTTGTTCTGGAAGCGTTTCAACACGCGCGGCACGTTGTGGAGCATCTACGGCGGCTTGGTGTCGTGCGTGCTGCTGATCGTCTTCTCCCCCGCGATCTCGGGCTCGAAGTCGTCGGTGTTCCCGGACGCCGACTTCGCGTTCTTCCCGCTGTCGAACCCCGGCATCGTGTCGATCCCGCTGTCGTTCCTGGCCGGGTTCCTCGGGACCGTGCTGGGCGAGGAGAAGGCGGACGCGGCCAAGCAGGCGGAGATGGAGGTCCGCGGGCTGACCGGACTCGGCTCAGGCCTGCGCTAGCAGTTCCTCCACAGCTCGGTTGAAGGCTTCGGGGCGTTCGACGTTCGGCATGTGGGCGGCGCCTTCGACCACTTCGAGGGTGGACGTCGCTATGCGTTCGTGCATGTACTCGGCGTCTTCGACCGGGGTGTACTCGTCGTCGCTGCCCACGATGACCAGCGTGGGCACGGTGATGCTCTTGAGGGTTTCGGTGTAGTCGGGACGTTCCGCCCTGCCCCTCAGTGCCGCGGCGGCGCCCTCCGGCGGTGCGTTGTGCATCAGCTGCGCGACGAACTCCGCCGCTTCGGGGTTGTGGCGCGCCACCATCTTCCACTTGACCTCGTTGGCGTACCCGGACATGCCTTCGTCGAGAAGGCGATCGGCCATGGCGTTGCGGTTCCTCCGGCCCTCCGCGGTCTCGGGCCGGGCGAAGGTGTCGGCGAGGATCAGGCCCGTCAGCCGTTCGGGGAAGTCTTGGACGCACTGCATGACGATCTGCCCGCCCATGGAGAGACCGCCTAGCACGAACCGGTCGACGTCCAGGTGGTCCAGCAGGGCCGCGATGTCGTTCGCGAAGACGTCGAGGGTGGTGATGCCGGGGACGACGGTGGACTCGCCGTAGCCGCGGAGGTCGGCGGCGATCACGCGGTGGCCCCGGCGGCTGAAGTGCTCGATCTGCGGGCGCCACATCGTGCGGTCGAAGGGGTGGCCGTGCACGAGCACCAGCACGTCGTCACCGGTGCCCGTGTCGTCGTAGCCGATGGTGATGCCGTTGACGTTCGCCGTGGTCATGATCCGACCGTAGCGCGGGCCAGGCGCTGTCCTGCGAGTTCGTTCGGTGAGAGGCGCGGGCGAGCGAGTCGGCTACTGTCGCCCAACGGACTTGCAGGACAGCGCCTAACGCCTGGTCGCGGCTTCCTGGATCGCCTTGCTGAACCGGGACGCCGCCGCGTCGTCGGTGAACGCGAAGCCGAGCGTCGGCTCGGTCAGTTCGAGTTCGAGCAGCAGCGGTGAGCCGTCGGGACCCTCCACCACGTCCACGCGGGCGTAGAGGAAGTCACTGCGCCGCAACGACAGCAACTCGGCCGCCGTGTCGAGCACCTGCTCACCCAGTGCGATCTGGGTGGCGGACGGCTCGATCGCGCGGAGCCTCTCCTCGACGTACAGGCCGGACTCCGCCTCGGCGAGGCCCTGGGCCAGCATCGGTCCTTTGTGGAACGAGTGGGAGTACTCGCCGGCGCAGAACACCAGGGCGGTCTCGCCGTTCTCGTCCACACTGGACTGGTAGGGCTGGATCAGGGTCTTGACGCCCAACGCCTCGAAGTGCGCGCGGGCGGCGGCGTGGTCGGTGAACCTCGCCGCGCCCCTGGAGCCGGCGCCGACCGAGGGCTTCACGACGAACTCGCCGTCCGGGAAGACGGGTTCCTCGCCCGGCGCGACGACCGAGGTGGGCACGACGGGGACGCCGCGGCCGGCGAGTTCGACGAGGTAGGCCTTGTCGGTGTTCCAGCGGACCACGGTGGCCGGGTTCGCGAGCGTCGGCACGCTGTCGCACCACGCCAGGAACTCCTCGAGGTGCTCGGGGTAGTCCCAGGTCGCGCGCAGCACGACCAGGTCGGCGTCGGCAGGGCCGTCGTTCCACGGCCGCCACTCGACGTCGACGCCGTCGCGCCGCAACGCGGTCACGAGCGACTTCTCGTCGCCGTCGCCTTCCGGCAGGCCCGTGCAGGAGGCGAGCACGACCCTCATGACTGCATCTTGGCCATCTTGCGGCGGTGCGCCGGGCCGATCTTGGCGGCGGCCGTGGTCTCGCGGTCCCACTCGGCCTGCTCGACGCCGGCCGCGGCTTCGACGGCAGCCGTGGCGGACTCCACGTCCTTGGTCATCACGTCGCCCATCGCGCCGTCCGCGCCGACCAGCACGATCCGCGCACCGGCGCGGCCGATCGGTTCGACCACGGCTTTGACCGCCGTGTCCGGCTTGCCGTGGGCCTTCACGAACTCGGCGATGCGCTTCTGCGCGGTTTGATCAGACACCCCCACACTGTAAAACCACGGGGTAACTTCGTCCGAGTGACCACCGACACGCTCACGTCGTTCCTCTCCTGGTACTTCGACCGGAACCCCGTTCGCGCCGCTCACGCCGGTTCGCTGGACCACTGCTCCACGTTCGGGGACTTCTCCGCGGCCGCGTTCGAACAGCAGGCCAGGGAGAACGGGGAGTGGATCGCCCGGCTGGAGCCGTTGCCGAGGTCCGTGGACGGCGATCTCGCACTGTCGGTGCTGCGCGGGTCGGCGGCGATGGAGTCCTCGCCCGGCTGGCGGCGGGACCCGAGCGAGTACTCCGGGATCGTGTTCTTCGGGTTGCTGGCGCCGTTCCTGCACCGGTTGCTGCCCGAGGCGGGGCTGATCGGGGCCACGGTCGCGAAGTTGCGCGAGGTGCCGTCGATCCTCGCCGCGGCCGAGGCCAACCTCGACCCGGCGCTGGCGTCGCCGCTGGTCGTGCGGCGGGCGCTGGACCAGGTGCGGACGGCACGGGCGTTCCTGCTGGAGTCGTTGCCGCGGGAGGCTTCCACCCCGGAGTTCCGCGCCGACCTCGCAGAAGCCGCCGGGCCCGCCGCGGACGCGTTCGACCGGCACGCGACGTACCTGGAGGACCTCGCCGTCCGGGCCACCGGGGACTGGCGGATGGGCGAGAAGCTCTACTCGACGTTGTTGCAGGACAAGGAGATGCTCGGCTACGGGTCGCCCGAGCTGCACCAGCGCGGGCAGGACGCGTACGCGGAGCTGGAGGCCGAACTGGTCGAGCTGGCCGGCTCGCCCGACTGGCGGGCGGCGATCACGGCCCTGCAGGACGACCACCCGCCCACGATGGAGGCGATGCTCGCCGAGTACGAGGCCGAGACGGCGCGGGCCCGTGCGGCGCTGGTCGAGCACGACCTCGTGACGTTGCCTGAAGAAGAGGAGTGCCACGTCGTGCCGGCGCCGGCGTTCCACCGGGCGGTCACGGCCGTGGCGAGCTACCTCGGCCCGCCGCCGCTGACGTCGCGGCGCACCGGCTACTTCTTCGTGCCGTTCACGCCCGAGGGCGCGTCGGACGAGCAGGTGTCGCAACGGCTGCGCACCAACTCGCGCTCGCAGCTGCCGACGGTCTCGGTGCACGAGGCGTACCCCGGCCACCACTGGCACGGCGCGTGGGTCGCCGCGCAAGGTCCGGCGCACCCGTTGCGGAAGGTCTTCCGGACGTCGTACTTCTCCGAGGGCTGGGCGCTGTACTCGGAGAAGCTGCTGCGCGAGGTCGGTTTCTACACGACGCCCGGCGCGGTGATGGGGCACGTCCAGGCGCGGCTCTTCCGGGCGGCGCGGATGATCGTCGACACCGCGTTGCACTGCGGCGACATGACGCCCGAGGAGGCGGAGGCGTTCATGGTGGCGCGGACGGCGCTCACGCCCGCCACCGCGACGAGCGAGGTGAAGCGGTACTGCGCGTGGCCGACGCAGGCGCCGTCGTACCTGACCGGGGCGTTGGAGATCGACCTGATCCGCGACGAGTACCTGAACGCGGACCTGGGGTCGTTGCGCGAGTTCCACGACCGGATCGCGGGGTCCGGCGCGCTGCCGCTCGGGCTCGCGCGCCGGGTGGCCCTCGGCGAGGACTAGGCGGATTTGTAGGCCTGCCCCGCCGCGGTCAGCGACGTACCGGTCGACAACCCGGTGGGGCTGGTCTTCGTGGACAGCGTGAACCACGCGTACCGCTCCACAAAGGACAGTCCGTTCAGCATCTTCGTGGACGCCGTGATGAACGCTGTCTGCTGCGCCTGGCTCGGGTAGACCGCGCGGCCGGAACGCCAGTCGATCAGCGCGTACTCGGTGAGCCAGATCGGCTTCTGGTAACGGTTGTGGACGTTGCGCAGGTACGACTCCAGGTGTCCGGTGGCCGCCGCCGAGAAGTCCTGGCCGTACCAGTGGATCGGGATGAAGTCGACGCGCAGGTTGCGCGCCTTGGCACCCGCCATGAACCGGTCGAGCCAGCCGCCCGCGACGTCACCGCCGAACGCGACGCCCGGCGCGCCGAGTCGCAGGCCGGTGCCTTGCAGGCGTGGCCACAGGTCCAGGGCGCGTTCGACGGTCATGTTCGCCTGGCCCGGCATGTCCGGTTCGTTGAAGCCGAGGAGTTGACGGCCGTTGGCCTTGGCTTTGTTCAGTTCGACGTCGGTCACGCCGGCCGCGCCCCAGATCATCGGCACGAACTCGGCGCCGCTCTGGATCCCGCGCCTGTCCGACGCCCACGTGTAGTACCAGCGGGCGTCCAGCGCGGTCATGGCCGCGCCGGCGGATCCGGGGTCGTCGGCCGCGTTCACGCCCTTCTTGGCGGAGGCGGCGTGCGATGGAAGCGCTCCCATGACGAGCAGACAGGCGATCAACAGCAGGGTTGTCTTTCGCATGGGATGGTCTTACCAGGGCCGCGAGCTGCCCGTCATGGGGAGAACACCCAGCCTGGTGGTTTCCAGGACGCGGCGCCGGGAACATCGCGGTGACGGCCTGGGTTGTGCCGAGTGAGTCGATCTAGGAGGACAGATGCCCAAGGCAGTGGTGGTGCGTTCGGCCGGTGGTCCGGAGGTGCTGGAGCACTCCGACGTGCCGTCGCCCGTGCCCGGTGACGGCGAACTGCTGGTGAAGGTGGGCGCCGCGGGCGTCAACTACATCGACACGTACCAGCGCAGCGGCCAGTACCCGGTGCCGCTGCCCACCACGCTCGGCCTGGAGGGCGCGGGCGAGGTCGTGACGAGCAACTCCCCCGGCTTCGCCGTCGGCGACAAGGTCGCGTGGATGTCCGTGCTGGGCAGCTACTCCTCGGAGGTCGTCGTGCCGGCGACCGCGGCGGTGAAGGTGCCGGACGGCCTGGACGTCGAACTGGCCGCGGCGTCGCTGTTGCAGGGCATCACCGCGCACTACCTCGTGCACTCGACGTACGCCGTGAAGGAAGGCGACCGGGTGCTCGTGCACGCGGCGGCCGGTGGTGTCGGGTTGCTGCTGACGCAGTGGGCGAAGGCCAAGGGCGCGACCGTCGTGGCGACCGTGTCGACGGACGAGAAGGAGGCGCTGGCCCGTGAGGCCGGGGCCGACGAGGTGCTGCGGTACGGGGACTTCGCCTCGCAGATCGAGAAGGTCGACGTCGTCTACGACGGCGTGGGCGCGTCCACGTTCGACCAGTCGCTCGCGTCGCTCAAGCCGCGCGGCATGCTGGCGCTGTTCGGCGCGTCGTCCGGGCCGGTGCCGCCGGTGGACCCGCAGCGGCTGAACGCGGCCGGGTCGGTGTACCTGACGCGGCCGTCGACCGGCGCGTACATGCTGACGCGCGAGGAGTTCGAGGGCCGCGCGGCCGACCTGTTCGACGCGATCAGGACGGGCGTGCTGAACATCCGCATCGGTGGCCGGTACAAGCTGGAGGAGGCGGCGCAGGCGCACACGGACCTGCAGTCGCGCAAGACGACCGGCAAGTTGCTGCTGCTGCCGTGACGGCGCGCGGAACGGTGTCGCGGTGGTCTGCCGAGGAGGGCTGGGGCGTCATCGAGTCGCCCGAGTTCGACGGACCGGTGTGGGCGCACTTCTCGTCCGTCACCCCGGCGGGGCCAGGCGGCTTCCGGAGCCTGCGGGTCGGTGACGCCGTCGAGTTCGAAGCCGAACGCGCGGACCAGGACGGCTACCGCTGGCGGGTCGTCACCTTGCGGAGCACATGAGAAAGGCCCGGTTCGACCTCGAACCGGGCCTTTGCACCACGAGGTCAGCTGACCTTGACGCCGTCGATGACGAAGATCAGCGTCTCGTTGGGCTGGATGCCGTTGCCGCCCTTGCCGTAGCCCTTGGCGGGCGGCACGACGAGCAGGCGGCGGCCGTTCTCCTTGAGGCCGATGATCCCCTCGTTCCAGCCGTCGATGACCTGCGCCTGGCCGACGTTCTCCACCGGGAACGGCTCGCCGCGCTTGAACGAGCTGTCCAGCACCTTCTTGTCGGAGAAGGTCGTGAGCTGGTAGTTGACCGTGGCCGTCGAGCCCGCCTTCACCTCGGCGCCGGTGCCGGGCACCAGGTCCTTGATGATCAGTTCCTCGGTGGGCTTGCAGTTCGGCACCTCGACGGTGGGCGCCTTCCCGAAGTCGCCGCTGACCTTGAAGTCGTCGGCCTTGCAGGGGTTCGTGGGCGCGGCGGTCGAGCCACCACCCGCGGAGGGCTGGGCCGAGCCGGCGCAGCCCGCGAGGCCGGCTGCCGCCACGAGGGCCAGGGACGCGATCAGGACGTTACGCATGGTCGGTGAGCGTATTCGGAGCGGTGTGAGCGGCGTGTAGCACCCACCGCGTCCGACCGGCCCACCCCACCGGCAGTAGGCGCGTTCGGGTGGGTGGGTCACCCTCACCCGCCCCGTTCGGAGGTGGCGGCGACACGGCGTCACCGAAGCGCACGGATGCGGGCCGTCCACTGCGCTCACGGGCGTTTATTCCGGGACTGAATGTCGCACGAATAGCAGCTTCCTTATCTTTTGACCGACGCGTACAGTAACTCCGCGCACTTGATCGGACACCGACCGCATTCGTCCGTTCGGGTAGCGACCAATCTGGTGACCCAGGAGGTGGGACACGTGTCCGCGGAGGCCGGAGGCATCCGCAGCAACCTGATCCAGGAGTTGTTCTGGACTCGGACCGGGTTGCTCCTCCTCATACTCGTCGTCACGTCCGGGGCCTCACTGGCCATTTCCAGTCAAATGGATTCCGGGACAGCGAGAAACCTGCTGACAGCACTGGGTACGGGCACGCTGATTTCCGCCGTCGTGAGCTTCACGCAAACGTTGATCACGTCGAAAGCCGCCCAGAAGGCACTGCTCGCGCCGGTCATCGAGGAGAGCCGCAAAGCGCTCAAAGAGCTGACGGAGGAGTATCGCGCGCTCGACCGCGAGTTCTTCCCCAGCCACGTGTTCGAGCCGACGGCGAAGCCCGACCCGGTCTTCAACCAGCTGATGATGCAGGACCTGGAACGGACCCGGCTGTACTGCTTCCGCGGGTTCGCCGGCCGGTACGCGGCGGGAAGAGTGCTGCTCAGCCAGACCGAGTGCGAGCTCAGGGCCGTGCTGGCCGACCCGCGCGACGACAACGCCATCAGCGGGCGGGCGCGTTATCTGCTGCGCAACGAAGGCGCGGACGGCGACTACGACGAGATCCAGGAACGGTTGAAGGAGCAGATCGGCATTGGGCTCGTCGGGCTGTTCGCGGCCCGCAGCCGGTGTTCCCGCATCGACGTCACCATCGTTTCGGATCCGCCGCTCGACCGGCTCGAGTTGTTCGACGACTCCGCGTGGCTCACGCTCTACAGCAACACCGCGGGAGTGCTCAGGCCGTATCCGCGCACGCTCAGGTTCACCGAAAGTTCGTTCCTTTACGCGATGGAACGCGCGGAGTTCCTGCGCATCAGCAATTCCAAGGCCGGCTACCACTTCGCCATCACGCCGGCGACTTCCCGCAACGACTTCGCGGCGCTGTTCGAGAAGGTCACCGGCGAGTCACTCACCACGGACGGGTTCGTGGAACTGGAACGCAAGTTCCACGCTTTCCGGCGCGAATTCTCCGCATCCGCTCAGTTGAGGAGCTGATCGATCTTGCTAGCCGAGTTCACCGGGTTGTCCGCGCTCGACGAGCTCGCCGCCGGGGTGCAGCGCGCCGAATTCCCGGTCGCCGACCACTGGGACGACGTCGGCACGTGGTTCCGCGACTGGGCCACCCGTCCCGAGCTCCGCAAGGAGCTGCGCGCGCACATCGACGCGCTGACACCCCAGGAGGCGACCTGGGTGATCGCACACTCCCGCGAGACGACGACGCACTACGCCTGGTGCCTGCGCGACGTGGCGGACGAGCCGTTCACGTTCTGGCTGCACGAGTACAAGCCACTGCGCGACTGGCGCGCGGGCTACGCGGACTCCGTGCACAACCACCGCTACCACTTCTGCACCACCATCCTCAGCGGCGCCTACCTGCACGAACGTTTCGACGCCAGGCTCGGGGTGGGCGGCCGCACGGTCGTCGGCACCGAACTCACGAACCGCACCCAGTGCACCGAGGGCACCACCGGCACGTTGCACGCGCACGAGTTCCACCGCATCCCGCGCGCGGCCGACGGCACCATGACGTTCCTGGTCAAGTCCCGTGCGGTGAACCCGTGGAGCCTCAGCTACGACCCGGACACCGGCGTCAGCCACCGGCACGTGCCCGTCGAGGACCGGCTGGGGGATCTGACGAACCATCTGTGAACGGCCGTTGAGCGGCCCGCCACGCGCATACCATCAGCCCACCTGGCAGGGAGGGCTGATGATGCGTACGCGCACAGAGATTCCGAGGTCTGTCATAGGGGACGTGGAGCAGCGCGTGAGGCGGCTGTGCGAGGACCTCGCCGCGAAGCTCCAGTTCCACGGCTGGCACCACGTGAGCTTCGTCCGCGACAAGTCCGTGCACTTCGCCGAACGCAACGGCGCCGCACGGGACGTCGTCGAGGTCGCGGCCCTGGTGCACGACCTGAACTACATGGTCCGGCGCAACTCGCTGCCGACGGACGGCGCGGCGTTGCGGCGCAGGACGTTGTTCGTCGCCGGGGTGTCCATCGGCGACATCGAGTGGATCGAACGGATCGTGCTCGAAGCCGAGATGCGCACCCGGTCGCGGGACATCTCGCTGGAGGCGCAGGCGCTGTCCGACGCGGACACGCTGTTCAAGGCGCTGCCGGTGACGCCGGTCGTGCTGGCGCACAAGTACCTGCAGGAGAACGGCATCACGTTGCGCGAACTCGCGCACAAGATCGTGGGCGAGCAGGTGGGCAAAGCCGACGAGGGCTACTACTTTTACGACGCGGAGGCCGCCGCGACCTACACCAAGTGGGCCGAGACGAACCTCCTGTTGTGGAAGTGCATCGTTGAGTCCCTCGACGACCCGTGCGTCGAGGACCTTCTGACCAAGGTGGCGTCCTGAGCACGTTCTTCGTTCGCAACGGCACGGAGTCGGTCGCGGTCGGCGACTACGACCCGCGTGCAGCCGTCGTCGTGTGGCATGAGGTGTTCAACGAGGTTTGGGCGCCTCTGCCCGACGACAACGTTGTCGAGCTGCCCGAAGCGTTGGTCGCGCAGCTCGTCAAAGCCGATCCGGCACGCATGCACGACGTCGCGCTCTCGTGGGCGCCCCTCGTCGGCATGGGCTTCCACGAGGCGTTCGCACACCTCGTGGAGTTGTCCTCGTTGGCCCGCACGGCCGTGAGCCGCGCGGACACCGTGTGCCTGGAGGTCACTTCGCCGGCGTGAGGCCGGCCTTCTGCTGCACGGGCATCGTGACGCCAACGGCGGCGAACGCCAGTTCACGCGATGCACGTCGCACGGTCAGCACGGCCAGATAGGACTCCACCGTGGCCGTGCGACGAAGGTCGTGGAACGCCCCGACGGCGGCGTCGACGATCAGGTCACCGTCCACGCGGTCACCGAAGCGGTGCACCAGTTCCGCGATCGCCTGGTTCAACTGGACCTGCGAGTTCACCATGACCGAGCAAACGCTCGGGCGGGCCCGCCGGTTCAGCGTGCGCGCAGATCGGCACTTCCGTGCAACGCGTACGCGAGCCCGAGCACGTTGCCGCGGCTGAGCATCTCCCACCGCACCTGCCGCAACGCCTCCCCCGCGCCCATCCCGGACCCGACCCGCGCCAGCAGCATGCCGGTGACCCAGCCGGCCATGTCCTGCGGTACCGCCTCGTCCGGACACACCACAGCGGACGCGCCGTGCTCCACGAACGACCGCACGAGTCCCACCATCGGTGACGTCCCCACCACCAACGGCTTGCGCACGGGCCAATGCGGCTGCGGCCACACTCCCGCGCTGTCCCACCGTGCGATCTCCTCGGCGTCGAGGAACCCCTCGCGGAAATGCAGGTGCACGGCGTCCATGGTCTCGCCGGCCAGCACCCGGCCGAGTTCAGGGGGCGTCACGTAGGCGGAGGTGACGGAGTGCGGCGGGATCTGCGACATCAGCTCGGTGACGTGCCGCTCGGTCAGCCCGCGGTCCATCCCGGCGTCCACCGCCATCGACACCTCGAACGGCCACGGGCGCGGCGAGATGCGGTGGACCAGGGGACCGACGGGATGTTCGAGAACGCTCGACAGGCCCCAGAAACCGAAGGGGCACAGGACGTTGCCGCTGTGGTCGTGGACCGGGCAGTGCGCAGGGATCGGCCCGCCCGCGCCGAACGGACCGAACTGGCCGACGGAGGCGCAGAGGCGGTGGGGGCCGTCGGTGAAGGGGAGGTCGTAGACGAGAGGCCAGCGCACGACACCAGGACTGACGGAAGCGATCGTCACGCCTGCAGGACGTCCGGTCACACGAGCGGCATGACGAAGGGCAGCGGCGGGGTTCGAGTCGCCGGCCTGCGCTGAATGCCGTCCACCGGACTCGGCGAACAACTGCGCGTACACCTCCGCCCCCTGCCGGGCCAGGAACGCGAGGTCCGTGCAGTAGGCCGGGAAGTCCTTGCCGTACCAGGGATCCAGCCCGGACAGCGCGGGCAGCCCCATCGCCACACCGGCCGTGCTCACCCACGAGGGCACGTCGCCGGACGCGACCAGCGCCCGTTCCCCGACCTCCAGCACCGACACCGCCCGCGAGGCGGGCAGGTCGGCGAACGTCCGCGACAACCGCAGCCGCGCCGAGGTCCGCGGCTCGCCGGACCCCACCGGCAGCACCACCTGCTGCACGTGCACCGGCACCACACCGAAGTAGATGACCAGCTCACCGCTCCACGGCACGGAGGCGTACGGAGTCTTGACCTCGAAGTTCACCCACGCACTGGGGCCCTCGGCGGGCAGCATGAACACCTCGGACACCACCTGCCGCCCCGACATGCTCAGCACGGCCCGCAGCTTGAGGTCGTCGGCGAGCACCGGCCCGTCCCCGACCCGCACCCACACCTCGTAGTCGGCGCCCGGCCGCAACGCCCCGGCGATCCCCTGCGTGGCGCCGGGAAGCGCGACCACGACCGACACGGGCCGGTCCGCGACGACGGGCGGGGCGGGCAACGAGGTGTAGGTCATCTGCCCGCGGCGCTCCAGCTCGCGGAACTGCCACAGGGCGTCCTCGACCCGCACCGCACCGGCGGCACGCGGTACGGCCAGCACCACGTGCGGTGCGCTCCACCCCACGACGACCGAGGAGGTGTCCACTCCGGACACCCAGTTGTGCACGGCGGTGAAGAGCACCACCGGACGGCCCAGCGCGCGCAACGAGGCGACCAGGGGACCCGAGTCCCAGGAGCGCGAGTCGTGCAGGACCACCACGTCGCCGGGGACGTCCGCGAGCGAGGGCAACCCGGAGGCCGACGGGAAGTGCCGGAGGTCCAGCACGGCGCACCGCAGCGGCCGCACCGCCGTGGCGACCACGGCGGACCCGGCGGAACCGACCGCGAGCCCCGCGCTGACCTGCGCCCACCCGCCCGGATCAGTGATCACGACGAGCGAGGACGCGGGCGTCAGGGCCGCGACGAAGTCCAGTGGTGAACCTTCACCACCGGTGACGGTGAACTCAACGGGCGCCACAGCCGTACGCCTGGAGGTGCAGCTAGAACGGCCAGCCAAGCACCGGCAACCCGACCACGGCGTCCACGGCGAGACCGCAGAACACGAGCATCAGGTAGAGGTTCGACATGTGGAAGAACTTCATCGTGTTCGTGGATCCGCCGCGGCGCACGACGTTGTGCAGCTTGTGCGCGAAGATCGCGAACCACAGGCCGGAGGCGGCCGCCACCGACACGTAGATCCAGGAGGTGACGGGGGCGAGGGCGAGGGTGCAGACCACGGTGATCCAGCTGTAGATCACGATCTGCCGCGTCACCTGCGCCGCTGTGGCCACCACGGGCAGCATCGGCACGCCTGCGCGGGCGTAGTCCTCCTTGAACTTCATCGCGAGGGCCCAGGTGTGGGGCGGCGTCCAGAAGAAGATGACGCCGAACATGACCAGGGCGGGCCACTCGACCGTGCCCGTCACCGCGCTCCAGCCGATGATCACCGGCATGCAGCCCGCCATGCCGCCCCAGATGATGTTCTGGGAGGTGCGGCGCTTGAGCACGAGCGTGTAGACGAAGATGTAGAAGAGGATGGTCGCCACCGCGAACGCGGCCGACATCAGGTTGACGAAGATCCACAGGAACGCGAACGAGACGATGCCGAGGACGACGCCGAAGATCAGGGCGTTGCGCGGCGGGATGGCGTTGTGCGCGAGTGGACGGGCCGCCGTCCGCTTCATCACCGAGTCGATGTCGGCGTCGACGAAGCAGTTGAGCGCATTTGCCGACCCCGCGGCGAGCGTGCCGCCGGTCAGGGTGCAGGCGATCAGCCACAGCGGGGGCAGGCCGTGCTGGGCCAGCAGCATCGCCGGGATCGTGGTGATCAGCAGGAGCTCGATGACCCGAGGCTTGGTGAGGGCCACGTACGCGCCGACAACTTGGCGGGGCGACCTGTTCGGGGCCTCGAGGACCGCACTCATCGCGTGAACGCTCCTGGTGTCGCAAGTGGTGGGATTTCCAGCGACTGATGGTAACTGCGTTCAATATTCACAGCCCGTTCGGGTACTCGTGTGCCTGGGCACACACCGACCTGCGACCTTTCAGCGCAACTTCTGAATCCCTCAGGACTAGGCTGGCCGGTGGACGTGGGAGAGATGCGGGTCAGGCTCTTCGGGATCGATTCCGAACGGCCTGGGCACCCGCCCGAGCGACAAAGTTTGGAGCTGTAAGTCCGTGACCGTCACCGACGACATCACCCGGCTCACGAAGGCCGATCTGCCGGACGACTGGACCGAGCTCGACAAGCGCGCCGTCGACACCGCGCGCGTGCTCGCGGCCGACGCCGTGCAGAACGTCGGCAACGGCCATCCCGGTACGGCGATGAGCCTCGCCCCGCTCGCGTACACGCTGTTCCAGCGCGTCATGCGGCACGACCCGGCGGACGCGGACTGGATCGGCCGCGACCGGTTCGTGCTGTCCGCGGGCCACTCCAGTCTGACGCTGTACATCCAGCTGTTCCTGTCGGGCTACGGCCTGGAGCTCGACGACCTCAAGTCGCTGCGCAAGTGGGGCTCGAAGACGCCGGGCCACCCCGAGCACGGCCACACCAGGGGCGTCGAGATCACGACCGGCCCGCTGGGTTCCGGTCTCGCCTCCGCGGTCGGCATGGCCATGGCCGCCCGCCGCGAGCGCGGTCTGTTCGACCCGTCGGCCGCGCCGGGCCAGAGCCCGTTCGACCACCACATCTACGTGATCGCCTCCGACGGCGACATCGAGGAGGGCGTCACCTCCGAGGCGTCGTCGCTCGCGGGCACCCAGCAGCTGGGCAACCTGGTCGTCTTCTACGACGACAACAAGATCTCCATCGAGGACGACACGACGATCGCGCTGTCCGAGGACACCGCGAAGCGCTACGAGGCCTACGGCTGGCACGTCCAGGTCGTCGAGTCCGGCGAGAACGTCAAGGGCATCCTCGAGGCCGTCGAGAAGGCCAAGGCCGTCACCGACAAGCCGTCGTTCATCCTGCTGCGCACGATCATCGGCTACCCGGCGCCGAACAAGCAGAACACCGGTGCCGCGCACGGTGCCGCGCTCGGCGTGGACGAGGTCAAGGCCACCAAGGAGGTCCTCGGCTTCGACCCCGAGCAGACCTTCGAGGTCACCGACGAGGTCCTCGCGCACGCCCGTGAGGTCGTGAAGCGCGGCGAGCACGCCAAGGCCGAGTGGCAGAAGTCGTTCGACGCGTGGGCCTCGGCCAACCCGGAGAACAAGGCGCTGCTGGACCGCCTGGTGTCGCGCGAGCTGCCCGAGGGCTGGGACGCCGACCTCCCCGTCTACGAGGTGGGCGGCAAGGAGGTCCCGACCCGCAAGGCCTCCGGCGAGGTCATCAACGCGCTGGCGAAGCACCTGCCGGAGCTGTGGGGCGGTTCGGCCGACCTGGCCGAGTCGAACCTGACCACCATCAAGGGCGCCAAGTCGTTCGGTCCCGAGGGCATCTCCACGAGCATGTGGAGCGCCGACCCGTACGGCCGCGTGCTGCACTTCGGTGTCCGCGAGAACGCCATGGGCATGATCCTCAACGGCATCGCGCTGCACGGCCCGACCCGTCCGTTCGGCGGCACGTTCCTCGTGTTCTCCGACTACATGCGTCCCGCTGTGCGCCTGGCCGCGATCATGCAGGCCGCCGTCACGTACGTGTGGACGCACGACTCCATCGGTCTCGGTGAGGACGGCCCGACGCACCAGCCGATCGAGCACCTCGCCGCCCTGCGCGCGATCCCGGACTTCGCCGTGGTCCGCCCCGGTGACGCCAACGAGACCGCGTTCGCGTGGAAGGCCGTCATCGAGCAGCTCGGCCCGGTGGGCCTCGCGCTCTCCCGGCAGAACCTGCCGATCCTGGAGGGCACGAACGCCGAGGGCGTCAAGCGCGGCGGTTACGTGCTCTTCGGTGACGACAACCCCGAGGTTGTGATCATCGGCACGGGCTCCGAGCTGCAGATGGCGGCCGAGGCCGGAAAGGTTCTGCAGGGCGAGGGCGTTGCAGTGCGTGTGGTGTCGATGCCTTCCCTCGACTGGTTCGAGAAGCAGGATTCGGAGTACCGCGAGTCGGTCATCCCGTCCTCGGTGAAGGCGCGCGTGGCGGTCGAGGCCGGCATCGCGCAGCCGTGGTACCGCCACGTCGGCGACGCCGGCGAGATCGTGTCGATCGAGCACTTCGGTGCCTCGGCCGACTACCAGGTCCTGTTCAAGGAGTTCGGCTTCACGACGGAGAACGTCGTCGCCGCCGCCCGCCGTTCCCTTGACAACGTGAGGGGTAACAAGTGAGCAAGCCCAACCTCGACGCCCTTTCGGGTGCCGGCGTTTCCATCTGGCTCGACGACCTGTCGCGTGAGCGGCTCACCAGCGGCAACCTGGACGAGCTGATCCGCGACTGGAACGTCGTCGGTGTCACGACGAACCCGACGATCTTCGCGGGCGCCCTGTCGAAGGGCGAGTCCTACGACGAGCAGGTCCGCGAACTCGCGAACCGCGGCGCGGACACCGAGGCGACCATCCGCGAGGTCACCACGACGGACGTGCGCAACGCGTGCGACAAGTTCCGCGACATCTACACCTCGACCAACGGGGTGGACGGCCGCGTCTCCATCGAGGTCGACCCGCGCCTGGCGTTCGACACGGACAAGACCGTGGCCGAGGCGCAGGACCTGTGGAAGACCGTGGACCGGCCGAACCTGCTGGTGAAGATCCCGGCCACCGAGGCGGGCCTGCCGGCGATCACGAAGACGATCGCCGAGGGCATCTCCGTCAACGTGACGCTGATCTTCTCCGTCGAGCGGTACGAGAAGGTCATGGAGGCCTACGTCGCGGGCCTCGAGCAGGCCAAGGCGAACGGCCACGACCTGCGCTCGATCCACTCGGTCGCGTCGTTCTTCGTGTCCCGGGTGGACACCGAGATCGACAAGCGCCTGGACGCGATCGGCACCGAGGAGGCGACCGCGCTCAAGGGCAAGGCCGCTCTCGCCAACGCCTACATCGCCTACGGCGCGTTCGAGAAGATTTTCCAGGGTGAGCGCTGGGAGGCTCTCAAGGCGGACGGCGCGAACGCGCAGCGTCCACTGTGGGCTTCGACCGGCGTGAAGGACCCGAGCTACTCCCCCACCCTCTACGTCGACCAGCTCGTCGTCGCCGGTGTCGTCAACACGATGCCGGAGAAGACGCTGCAGGCGGTCGCGGACAGCGGCAAGATCACCGGTGACACCGTCACCGGACGTGCCGCCGAGGGCCAGGAGGTGTTCGACCGGCTCGCCGCCGTGGGAATCGATCTCCAGGACGTGTTCGTCACGCTGGAGACCGAGGGCGTCGAGAAGTTCGAGAAGTCCTGGGAAGAGTTGCTCGAGACGGTGACGAACCAACTGGCTCAACTGAAGGGCTGATCACGAAGTGACCTCCGTCGAAATCGTGAGGTCACCGAACGCCGACCAGGTCAGCATCATCGCTGCTGACCTGGTCGCGGATTCGGTGCCGAGCAAGCTGACCGCGCAGGACCCGACCCTGTGGGGGCCGGAAGCCGAGTCCGAGGCGAGCATCCGCCTGTCGTGGACGACGTTGCACGAGACGTCACGGGCGCTGCTCCCGGATCTCGTGGCACTGCGCTCCGAACTGCACGCCGAGGGCGTCGACCGCGTCGTCCTCGCCGGAATGGGTGGCTCCTCGCTGGCCCCCGAAGTCATCACGCGCACCGCGGGCGTTCCGCTGGTCGTGCTGGACACCACCGATCCCGCCCAGGTCGCCGACGCTCTCGCCGGTGATCTCGAGCGCACGGTGATCGTGGTGTCGTCCAAGTCCGGTGGGACGGTCGAGACGGACAGCCACCGCCGGATCTTCGAGAAGGCCTTCACCGACGCGGGCATCGACGCCGCGTCGCGCATCGTGGTCGTGACCGACCCCGGTTCGCCGCTGCAGAAGGCGTCCGAGGAAGCGGGCTACCGCAAGGTGTTCCTGGCCGACCCGAACGTCGGCGGCCGGTACTCGGCGCTGACCGCGTTCGGCCTGGTGCCGTCGTACCTGGCGGGCGCGAACGTCGAGGAACTGCTCGACGACGCGGCCGAGGTCGCGAAGCTGGTGTCGCAGGACAACGCCGAGAACCCCGCCGTGGTGCTCGCCGCGGTCTTCGGCGCCGCGCACGCCAACGGTGCCGAGAAGATCGTCTTCGCCGACACCGGTTCGGGCATCAAGGGCTTCGGCGACTGGGCCGAGCAGCTCATCGCCGAGTCGACCGGCAAGAACGGCACCGGCCTGCTGCCGGTCGTCGTCGAGGGTCCGGGCGCTCCCGGTTTCGTGGACGCGCGTTCCGACGCCACGACCGTCGCGATCGGACCGGCCACCGGGTCGGCGCACCTCGCCGTCGAGGGCAAGCTCGGCGCTCAGTTCCTGCTGTGGGAGTACGCGACCGCGCTCGTCGGCCGGGTGCTCGGGATCAACCCGTTCGACCAGCCCGACGTCGAGGCCGCGAAGAAGGCCGCCCGCGCGCTGCTCGACGCGCCGATCGCGTCCTCCACCCAGCCGTCCTTCGTGGACGGTCCGGTGCAGGGGCACGGCACGGACTGGGCGCCGCGCAAGGTGCACACCGTCGCGGAAGCGCTTGCGGCGATCGTTGAAGTGGCGCCCGAGTTCGGCTACATCTCGGTTCAGGCGTACTTGGACAGGATCGACGACGCGTCGTTCGAGCTGCTCCGTGCGGAGATCGCGAAGAGGACGCACCTGCAGACCACGTTCGGCTGGGGTCCGCGCTTCCTGCACTCGACCGGCCAGTACCACAAGGGCGGTCACCAGAACGGCGTGTTCATCCAGATCACCGGCGAGTCCGGCGACGACCTGGAGGTGCCCGGCCGTCCCTACACGCTGGCGCAGCTGCAGCTCGCGCAGGCGCTCGGCGACGGTCAGGTCCTGGCCGAACACGGTCGCCCGGTGCTGCGCCTCCACCTCGAGGACCGCATCGCCGGACTGGCCCAGCTCGTCGAGGCAGTCCAGGAGGACGGCTCGTGACCACATCCGCCAAGTGGCACAACCCGCTGCGGGACGCGCGCGACAAGCGCATGCCCCGCATCGCGGGCCCGAGCGCGCTGGTCATCTTCGGTGTCACCGGTGACCTCTCGCGCAAGAAGCTCATGCCGGCGATCTACGACCTCGCGAACCGGGGTCTGCTGCCGCCGGGCTTCGGTCTCGTCGGGTTCGCCCGCCGCGACTGGGCCGACCAGGACTTCATGAAGGTCGTGCACGACGCCGTCAAGGAGCACGCGCGCACGCCGTTCAACGAGGCCGTGTGGCAGCAGCTCGCCGAAGGCATCCGGTTCGTGCAGGGCACGTTCGACGACGACACGGCGTTCGACAACCTGGCCTCGTGCCTGGCCCAGCTCGACGCCGAGCGCGGCACGGGCGGCAACCACGCGTTCTACCTGTCGATCCCGCCGGGCGCGTTCCCGACGGTGGTCAACCAGCTCAAGCGCGCGGGTCTCGCCCAGACGGCTCCCGACCAGTGGCGCCGGGTCGTCATCGAGAAGCCGTTCGGCCACGACCTGAAGTCCGCCAAGGAGCTCAACCGCACGGTCAACGAGGTCTTCCCCGAGGAGTCGGTGTTCCGCATCGACCACTACCTCGGCAAGGAGACCGTGCAGAACATCCTGGCGCTGCGGTTCGCGAACCAGCTGTACGAACCCATCTGGAACTCGAACTACGTCGACCACGTGCAGATCACCATGGCCGAGGACATCGGTCTCGGCGGTCGCGCGGGGTACTACGACGGCATCGGCGCCACGCGTGACGTCATCCAGAACCACCTGCTGCAGCTGCTGGCCCTGATCGCGATGGAGGAGCCGGTCTCCTTCAAGCCGTCGGACCTGCGCGCGGAGAAGGTGAAGATCCTCTCGGCGACGCGTCCGGCGGAGCCGTTCGAGGAGACCACCTCGCGCGGTCAGTACACCGGTGGCTGGCAGGGCGGTCAGAAGGTCCCCGGTCTGCTGGAGGAGGGCGGTTTCTCGCCCGAGTCGAAGACCGAGACGTT
Organism: Lentzea sp. NBRC 102530; assembly: GCF_030269365.1. GTDB lineage: Bacteria > Actinomycetota > Actinomycetes > Mycobacteriales > Pseudonocardiaceae > Lentzea. The sequence continues at coordinate 349,548 of NZ_BSTF01000008.1, read as the reverse complement.
CGGTGCGATCACCTGCGAGGTCAACACCCGCCGCTGGGCCGGGGTGCCGTTCTACCTGCGCACCGGCAAGCGCCTGGGTCGTCGCGTGACCGAGGTGGCCGTGGTGTTCAAGCGGGCGCCGCACCTGCCGTTCGACGACACCGCGACCGAAGAGCTCGGCCAGAACGCCCTGGTGGTCCGGGTTCAGCCGGACGAGGGCGTGACGATCCGGTTCGGGTCGAAGGTGCCCGGCAACACGATGGAGGTCCGCGACGTCACGATGGACTTCGGCTACGGCCACTCGTTCACCGAGTCGTCGCCGGAGGCCTACGAGCGGCTGCTGCTCGACGTGCTGCTCGGGGAGCCGTCGCTGTTCCCGAAGAACGACGAGGTCGAGCTGTCCTGGGAGATCCTCGACCCGGTCCTGGAGTTCTGGGCGCGCAAGGACGAGCCCGCCCTGGAGAAGTACAAGGCCGGTACGTGGGGCCCGCCGTCGGCGGACGCGATGACCGCTCGCACCGGAAGGCACTGGAGGCGTCCGTGATCATCGACCTGCCCTCGACCACCACCTCCCAGATCAACTCGCGGCTGGTCCGGCTGCGCGACGAAGGCGGTGCGACGACTCTCGGGCGCGTGCTGACCCTCGTGATCGTGACCGAGGACGGCCAGCGCACCGACGCCGCGATCGACGCGGCGAACGACGCTTCGCGCGAGCACCCCTGTCGCGTGATCGTCGTGGCGCGTGGCGCTCGCCAGGCCGCACCTCGCCTGGACGCGCAGATCCGCGTCGGCGGTGACGCGGGTGCCTCCGAGGTCGTCGTTCTCCGTCTGTACGGGGAACTGGCCAAGGAAGGCGCCTCGTGCGTCATGCCGCTGCTGCTGCCGGACACCCCGGTCGTGGCGTGGTGGCCGTTCGACGCGCCCGTGTCGCCGTCGAAGGACCCGATCGGTGCTCTCGCGCAGCGTCGCATCACCGACGCCGCGGCCGAGAAGAACCCGATCAAGGCCCTGGAGACCCGGCGCGCCCACTACGCGCCGGGCGACACGGACCTGGCCTGGACGCGCCTGACGTTGTGGCGCGCCATGCTCGCGTCCTCTTTGGACCTGCCGCCGTACGAGAAGGTCAGCGAGGCGGAGGTGACCGGCGAGGCCGACTCGCCGTCCACGGACCTGCTCGCGGCGTGGCTGACCGACCGCCTGAAGGTGCCGGCCAAGCGCTTCAAGGCGACCTCGGGTGAGGGCATCGTGGAGGTGCGGCTCGTCCGTCCCTCCGGCGACGTCGACCTGCTCCGCCCGGACGGCAAGGTGGGCACGCTCTCGCAGCCCGGCCAGCCGGAGCGTCGTGTCGCGCTGCAGCGTCGTTCGGTGCGCGACTGCCTCGCCGAGGAACTGCGCAGGCTCGACCCCGACGAGGTCTACGCGGCGGCGCTGAAGTCGCTGGCGAAGGTCACCAAGGGTCGTGCGCACTCGGCCAAGGACGAGGCCCCGGTGGCCGCGCCCGAGGCGAACGGCGCTCCTGCACCCAAGAAGTCGAAGGCGAAGGCCGGTTCGTGAGCAAACCCGAAGTGGTGGTCCACCGCGACGGCGACCTGCTGGCCGCCGCCGCGGCGGCCCGCCTGGTGACCCGCATCGTCGACGCCCAGGCCGCCCGCGGCTGGGCGTCGGTCGTGCTCACCGGCGGCCGCACCGGCACCGCCGTCCTGGAACACCTGAACCGCAGCGCCGCGCGCGACGCGGTGGACTGGTCGCGGGTCGACCTGTTCTGGGGCGACGAGCGCTTCCTGCCGTCGGGTCACGCCGACCGCAACGAGACGCAGGCCCGTGCCGCCCTGCTGGACCACGTCCCGCTGGACCCGTCGCGCGTGCACGTGATGGAGCCGTCGGACGGCGAGTTCGGCGACGACCCGGAAGCCGCCGCCGAGGCGTACGCGTCGTTGCTGGCCTCCCTCGCGGACGGCGGTGTGCCGTCGTTCGACGTCTGCATGCTGGGCGTGGGCGAGGAGGGCCACGTGGCGTCGGTGTTCCCGGATTCGCCCGCGGTGCACGAGAAGGAGCGCACGGTCGTGGCCGTGCGCGACTGCCCGAAGCCGCCGCCGACGCGGGTGTCGCTGACGCTCGAGTCGGTGCGGTCCGCGCAGGAGGTCTGGCTGATGACCACGGGCGAGGCCAAGGCAGAGGCGGTGGCGGCAGCGCTGAACGGCGCCGCCGAGGTGGACCTGCCCGCCGCCGGTGCCACGGGCCGGCAGCGCACGTTGTGGCTGCTGGACACCGCGGCGGCCTCAGCGGTACCGGCTCTGTTCACGCCGTCCCAGGCTTGATGTTCGTGAACGGCCCCGGTTCTCGCCGGGGCCGTTCTCATCTCCCCCTCAACCGGCTGATCCGCTGCGCACACGACGGATGCGACGCGAGCATCCGCGCCCGCACCCCGGCCCGTGCCCGGTGCAGGTCGTGCCCCTGCCTCACCCACTGCTGCAACACCTCCAGCAGCAACGGCCCGTACCCGAGCTCGGCCGCGACCCGGTCCGCGTGCAACTCGGCCTTCCGCGACTGCCACGCCAGCAGAGGCGCGATCACCGGCACCAGCAGCACCCACGGGCTGACCGCGACCGCCGCCACCGCCAGCACGACGATCAACACGATGCTGATCGTCCTCGCGGCGGGCGTCCCGATCCGCCGCCCCGCCGCGTGCACGCCCAGCCCCACCACGAGCACCACCCAGACCGTCGTGCGGGCCGGCAGTTCGTACCACCACCGCAACAACGAGATCTTGGTGTGCCCGGCCAGGTGATGCCCCAGTTCGTGCGCCAGCACGGCTTCGAGCTGCTCGGGCGGCAACCGCATCGCCGCCGTCGACACCCCCACGACGTGCCCGCCGACCGCCATCGCGTTGATCTCGCGCGAGTTCTGCACCCGCAACCAGTACCGCCCGGGCTCCACCCCCGCCGCCCCGCACACCTCGTCGAGCAACGGCTGGAGCGCGGCGCTCTCGGTCCCGGTCGGCTTGCGCAACCGGTGCGCCAGCACCGCCAGGAGCTTGTCCACGGTCGGCAGCAACACGAAGGCACCGGACACGAACCACGCTGCCGGGAGCAGCCAGAGCGCCTGGGGGAACACGGCCTTGCCGATGAGGCCGACGATCAGCAGGCTGCTCAGAACCGTGGGGACGCCGAGCAGCAACTCGGTCAGGGCGGAGACGTGGAAGCGTCGTCGGGGAACGCGCACGGGCCATCACCTCGCGCGGACGAGCCTCGCAGCGCCATCCCGTTTGTGTCCAGCCGAGTCGCCCGACCCGCCCAGTGTGGTTGGCTGGGTGGCGAACCTGGGGGGACGACATGCACATCCGCGAGGTGCGGGCCGGCGACGCACCGGCCATCCAGCAGATCAACCTCATCGCTTGAGGCGAGGTTTGCCGATGAACACGGCCCCGCCCTCCCAGGGGGCAGACCACCAGCACCCCCAACGCTAGTCGCGAAAATCGGCCGTCAACCCACCGCTCGGCGATCTGTGGACAACCGCGCCGCGACGCCGAGTTGTCCACAGATCGCCGAGCGGGGCCTTGACAACGCCTCGCCACCGGTAAATTTGGCACTCGGGGCGTGGGGTGGTCAGCCCCCTGGGTGGGCGGGGCCCAACGCACGGCTCCGACTTCGCGTCCGGCTCGTGACGGGGCACAACCGGGTGGCCGCGCGGAAGTTCTACGCCGCCAACGGGTACGAGCTCCGCAAGGAGCAGACGAACCTCATCAAGTGGTGGGCCTGACACTCACCCGCACACGAGGATCGCGTACCCGCCGCCATCCGCCAGGTGCTCCATCACGGGCACCGGCAGCGAAGGGTTCGACGCCGCCGCTCCCGCCGTGAACTCGCTCGCCAGCAACTCCACGATCGAGTCCACGGGCAGGTTCGGGTGAGCGGCGGCGAGGTACCTGGCTCGCGCGTCCTCCAGGCACAGCAACAAGGTCTCGCCGGAGGCAGCCGGATGCTGAGCAACGGCCCGGAGCGTCTTCGCCGACCCGCCCGAAGCCATGCGGTGCAACAACTCCGGAGTGCACAACGGATTGGAGGCGATCCGAGGGTGCAGCCACGACCCCAGCCGGGCCAGCTCCTCCAACCCGGCGGCATCAGCCCGAGTGGCGGCAACGGAAGCCACCATCTTCCGCACCTGCTCGACGGGTGACGAACCCAGCGCCGACAGTTCGGCAGCAGAAGCCGACTCGACGCGTGGCACCAGCTTTGCTCCGGTCCGGGCCACCGGCGCCAGTTCCACCAGCAGGTCCAACGGGATCGCCGGGTTGTGCAGCACCGCACGGCGCAAAGGCGTGGTCACGGCCAGAGAGCGCAACACGTGCACGGGCACGGCCGGGTTGGAGGCCAGGTTCGACAAGACCCCCGGCTCCAGTTCCAGTGCGAGCTGCTCGTACAGGGCGGCGGGCAGGTCGGTGCGTTCCGCCAGGTAGTAGCGGCAGGCGGGCCACCGCATCAGGTCGGCCGCGACGGCGGCCGGGGTCGCGGGGTTCGACGCCAGTTCGCGGGCCAGGGACTCCGCACTCAGCGACGCCAGCACGTCCGCGGGCGTGTGCTGGCTGCGGGCCAGCGCGGACCGCACCTCGGGGCTCGAGTGGTCGCGCAAAGGTGTGGTGTGGAAGAGAACGAGCTCGGAGACCACGTCCGGTGACGGGTCGGCGGCCAGCAGGTCGATCACGTCGGGCGGCAACGCGAAGGCCCATTCCGGGAGTTCTGCCCGAACGGTCGCGTCCGGGTGGTGGGCCAGGACTCGGGCCACACCGGGATCGGCGTCCGGGTGGCTGGTCACCACCAACGCGACCGACTCGTTGAGCAGAGGCACGTCCGCGGGTGCGGCCAGGCCGGCGCGCAGCAGCCCGTGGGTCGCCGACGAGTCGCCGTGCGACAAGAGGGTGCGCACCCGGGCCGGGGTCAGGTCGGTGCGTCCGGCCAGTTCGGACGCGAGTGACGGGTCGTGGACCAGGCGGTCCAGCAGGAACGCGGGCAGGGCGGGGTTCGTCGCCAGGCCCTCCAGTTCAGCGTTCACCAATCCCCTTCGTAACACGGCAGGCATTCCCCCCGACAACGCGTATCATCCCCAATCGCGTTGAGTAGCGGGGGTTTTGTGGCAAACGGCAGTGCGAAGCGACGTCCCACCATCGGGATGATCACCGCTGGCCCGCTGATCGAGCTCGCGGGCGAGCAGTGGCGTGGTGTCAGTGGTGGTGCTCAACGGCTCGGGTGCGACCTCGTGTGTTTTGTTGGCAGCGAACTGGAGCATCCGGACCCGCTCAAGCGTCGGGCGAACACGGTCTACGACCTCGTTTCGCCGAACCGCATTGATGCGCTCGTGGTGTGGACTACGCGCGTTGGGCAGCTCATCGGCTCTGATGGCATGGAGGAGTACGTCAAGCAGTACGCGCCCATGCCCATCGTGAGCGTCGAGACCAGCCTTGGCCAGTGGCCAACGATTCTGATGGACAACCGCGACGGCATGCGTCAGGCCGTGGACCACCTCATCGAGGTGCACGGCAAACGGCGCATCGCGTTCGTCCGAGGGCCGCAAACGCATGCGGGTGCGCGAGAGAGGTTCCTCGGGTACGCGGATTCGTTGCGCAACCACGGGATCCGGTTCGATCCCGCGCTCGTCACGATGCCGGGGTCGTTCATCTGGGAACCGAACCGCGCCGCCGACGCCGTGCGCAGGATGCTCGCGGCCACGCCCGAACCGCCGGACGCCATCGCCGCCGCGAACGACGACTACGCGATCGGTGTCGTGTCCGTGCTGGAGAAGCTCGGCTTCCGCACGCCGGAGGACATCGCGGTCGTCGGCTACGACAATCACACGAACGTCCGCACGCACGACCTCGGCTACAGCACCGGCAGTCCCGCGTCACGGGTGCAGCGCGAAGTCAACATCGACGCCGCGACACCCGCTTTCACCACGGTCAGAGCGCCGTTCCACGAGATGGGCATCCGGGCCGCCGAACTCGCGGTGGCGCTGGTGCGGGGGGAACCGACGCGGCAGCGCCAGACCATGCCGACCGAGCTCATCGTGCGCCGGTCCTGCGGGTGCCTGCCTGCCGGGCTCGGTGACCACGCTCCCGCGCACGACCGCCTCAGCATCAACGAGTCGGCCACCGCGTCCACCGTCGCGGACCACCTGCGCGACTCCCTCGGGCCGCCCGGCGAGAAGCTGCCGGACGGCTGGGCCGAGCAGCTGGTCGTCGAACTGATGGCCGCGGGCCGCGGTGAGGTCGAAGGCGCGGAGTTCCTCAAGCTGCTGGCCGAGTACATCCGCTGGAGCGCGCGCGCCGGGTGCGAACCGGCTCAGTGGTGGCCGCCGCTGTTCGACCTCCACAGGTTCGTGACGGCACGCATCAATGACGCGACCATCATCAACGACCTGTGGTTGCGCGTGCAGTTGCTTCTGGGCGATGCGTTCGCGACGGACGCACGTTTCAAGTACCTGTCGCACGAGCGTCACGACCAGACGGTGCGTGAGACCGGTCAACGGCTCATCGCGTCGAGGGACGTCAACGAGCTGACGACCGCGCTCGTCGAGGAACTCCCCCGCCTCGCCATCCCGGGCTGCCACGTCATGTCGTACGACACGCCGGGCACGGCACGGGTGCTCGTGCGGTACGAGAACGGCGAGCTGAAGAAGCCGCCGAGCACTCCGTTCCCGACGATCAACCTGACGCCGTACCCGTTCCGCCGCGACGAGCCGTTCAGCGCCCTCGTGGCGCCGCTCTACACCGACGAGGACCACCTCGGGTACGTGATCTTCGAGGAAGGCCCCGAGCCAGGCTGGATCTACGAGGCCGTGCAACAACAACTCAGCAGTGCGTTGCGCACGATCCGTCTGATGCAAGAGCTGAAGGACGCGCGCGCTCGGCTCGAAGAACGCGTCGGCGAGACGGAAGCACAGCTGCGGCACGCCCAGAAGATGGAGGCCATCGGACGGTTGACCGGTGGCATCGCACACGACTTCAACAACATCCTCACGGTCGTGAACGGCAACAGCGAGATGCTGCTGCGACGCACCCTTCAGGACGATCCGCGGCGCACGGCGATCGAGGACATCAGGCACGCGGGCGAACGTGCCGCGAACCTCACGCGCCAACTGCTCGCGTTCACCCGCCAGCAGGTCCTGCACCCGGAGTCGCTGGACCTCAAGGAGAACCTCCTCAAGGTCCACTCGATGCTGCGCACACTCGTCGGCGACCACATCGAACTGGACATGCGCCTGCCGGACGGCATCGCGCACGTCTGGGCGGACGCGGGCCAGGTCGAGCAGATCCTCTTCAACCTCGCGGTCAACTCCCGCGACGCCATGCCCGACGGCGGCATCCTGACGGTGTCGATCGAGGACCGCAGGCTCGGCAACCAGGACTCCGGCCGGATCGTCGGCGTCCGGCCCGGCGAGTACGTCGTGCTGCGCGTGCAGGACACCGGCGCCGGCATGGCCCCGGACGTGCAGGCGCAGGTGTTCGAGCCGTACTTCACGACCAAACCGGTCGGCAAGGGCACCGGCCTCGGCCTGTCCACCGTGTTCGGCATCGTGCAGCAGTCCGGTGGCCAGATCGAACTCATCAGCGCACCCGGCGAGGGCACGACCGTGGAGGTCTATCTGCCCGTGCCGCTGCAACGAGCAGACGCCCCCGAAGCACCGTGCGCGCGCCGCCCCACCGCACACCTGGGAGCCGGCACCGTGCTGCTCGTGGAGGACGACGCGCAGGTGCGGGTGATGACCCGGCGTTCGCTGGAGACCGCGGGGTACGCGGTGATCGAGGCGGGCGACGGGCAGGAGGCGCTGCAGTTCGCGACGGCCCACCGCAGCACGATCGACCTGGTGCTCACCGACGTCGTGATGCCGAAGATGGGCGGTCCCGAGCTGGTCAGGCTGCTGCGCTCGACCGGTGCCGCGCCCGCGGTGATCTACATGTCGGGGTACACGACGGACGAGTTCCTCGACGACGAGGTGCTGATCACCAAGCCGTACGTGGAGTCCGACCTGCTCGAACGCGTCCGGCAGGTGCTCGCGGACTAGCTGGTCAGGAGGCCTGGGCCCGCTTGGCCACCGCGACGCGCACGGTCTCGTCCAGCGTCTCGATCCGGAACGGCTTCTGCAGGTAGCCCGCGATCTCGTGGCCTGCGAACCGGCGTTCGAGCGACGTGCGGTCGTAACCGCTGGTCAGCACCACCGGCACGGTCAGGCCCTCGCGTTCGAGTTCGGCGAGCACCTCCTCGCCGGACAGGCCGGGCATGCTGTGGTCGAGCAGCATCGCGCACACCTCGGCGGACCGCTCGCGCAGGATCGCGATCGCCTCGGTGCCGTCACTCGCCTGCAGGACGGAGAAGCCCAGCTCCTCGAGCAGGCTCACGGTGTACCTCCGCACGGGGTCCTCGTCCTCGACCACGAGCACCAGCCCAGCCAGCGACATGCGGGCAAGTATGCCGGAACTTATCGGTTCCCTCAGCACCAGGTCGGGTTCTATTTCCGGTAATTCTTCACCAGCTGCTCCATCAGTGTGATCTGGGCCATTTGGGTCACACCATTGGTTGAGGGTCTGCGCTAACCTTCGCGGCACCGCTGCCGCTCCACGCTGAGAAAGAGGCACCAGGAAAGGCCAACTTCATGCGTAAAGCGACGGCAGCAGCCGCTCTGGCCGTGCTGTTCACATTGTCGTCAGCACCCGCACACGCCGCGGCGATTCCTTCGGAGCGTGTGACGATCGACGTGGTGACGGTGAACGGTTCCGGGTGCAAGCAGGGCACCGCCGAAGTCATCGTGGCCCCGGACAACACCTCGTTCTGGGTGATCTACAGCGACTACCTCGCCCAGGCCGGCAAGGGTGCGCCGACTACCGACTTCCGGAAGAACTGCCAGCTCACCCTGCAGATCAACGTCCCGCAGGGCTTCTCCTACGGCATCGCCGAAGCGACCTACGGGGGCTACGGGTACATCAGGCCCGGCGCGATCGGCTACCAGTCGGTGAATTACTACTTCCAGGGTCAATCGGCCACCACGACGTGGAAGCACACGTTCAACGGGCCGTTCGACGACAACTGGTCGATCACCCACCGGACCGAGTTCTCCGAGATCGTCTGGTCCCCCTGCGGGGAGAAGAAAAATCTCAACGTCAACAGCGCCCTGCGCATCGACAAGGGTACGTCGGACGCCAATACAAACAGTTTCATGACGATGGACCACCAGCGCGGAGAAGTGCGCACGCTGCACCACTTCAGCTGGAAGCGCTGCTGATTTTTTCCCAATAAAGGCCGCCGCCACCGAAGTCCAACCGCCGCCACCTCCCCGCGAGACGCGTTTGGAAAGGTGCCCCATGCTCAACGCGGTTGCCGCTGCCCTGCTGGCCTCGGCCATCATCATCCCGCCCGGCGCTCCCAACGAGACGCCGCCGCCCGACCACATCACGATCGACATCGTCACGGTCAACGGTTCCGGCTGCCCGGCGGGCACGGCGGCCGTCGCGGTGTCCGAGGACAACAAGGCCTTCACCGTCACCTACTCCGACTACCTGGCCCAGGTCGGCGTCGGCGCGCGGCCGACCGACTTCCGCAAGAACTGCCAGCTCAACCTGCGGGTCAACGTCCCGCAGGGCTTCACCTACGGCATCGCCCAGGCCGACTACAGAGGCTTCGCGCACCTGGAGAGAGGCGCGTACGCCATCCAGAAGGCCAACTACTACTTCCAGGGCATGTCGCAGAACGACACCGCGCAGCACCGCTACAACGGCCCGCACAGCGACGACTGGCAGGCCACCGACGAGACCGAGGTCGCCGCGATCGTCTACTCCCCGTGCGGCGAGAAGCGGAACTTCAACATCAACACCGAGCTCCGCGTGTACCCCGGCACGTCCAACACGGCCACGACCACGAGTTTCGTCTCGATGGACTCCACGGACGGTGCGATCGACACCACCTACCAGTTCAGCTGGAAGACGTGCCCGTAGGCCCTCTGTGGTGCAGTGACTACCGCACGCGCTCGCACGAGCGTGTGCGGTAGCACATATGTGAGCCGATAGCCGTACAGATTCGCGTGCAACGGCGTCTTACCCCCATGACGGGGCAGGTCGGGGTAAAGGGGCAGCCAATGCCATCCGCCGCATACGCGCAGTACGGTGAGGATCGGAAGGCTCACAGGGGAGGTCGGATCCTGACCACGACACTGCTCCCGGCCAGACGGTCGGAGGACAGGACGGCCGGTTCGCGCTGGCCGTTCAGCGGTGACTACCGACAGGTGCTCGCGGACCTGGCGTTGATCTTCTTCGCCGTGCTCGACGTGTGGCTGTACGCGTTGTGGCTCGAGGCCGACCCGATCACGGACCTCCCGCCGATCGAGACCTACCAGCTGTGGCTGAACTGGATCGCGGTCGGCGCGCTGGTGCTGCGCCGCCGGTTCCCGTTCCTCACGCTCGTGCTGACCATCCCCGGCTTCTTCGTCGGCTGGTCGCAGCTCGCCGCGATGATCGCCCTGTACACGGTCGCCCGCCGCTACATCGGTGGCTGGCAGACGGGCCTCGCGGCCGCACTGGTGTGGATGTGCCGGTTCGTCGCCTGGCCGTTCCAGGAGCTGATCGACCGGCCCGCGTCCGGCCACTTCCACTCGGCCATCTACGGCTTCCTGGTGGCGGGTCTGCCGATCGCGATCGGTCTGCTGGTGCACGCGCGGCAGGAGCTGTCCGATCGCATTTCCGAACTCGCCGAGTCCCGCGAGAGAGAGCGCGTGCTCCACGCGCACGCGATCCGTGCGGACGAACGGGCAAAGCTCGCCCGCGAGATGCACGACGTCGTGTCGCACCAGGTGAGCCTGATCGCGATGCAGGCCGGCGCGTTGCGCATGGCCGTGGTCGACGCCGAGCACAAGCAGGTCGCCGGCACCATCCGCACGTTGTCCACGCGCACGCTCGATGAACTCCGTCAGCTCGTGTCGGTCCTCCGCACCACGGACGGCAACCAGCCCGGTGTCGACGAGCTGTCAGACCTGGCGGCGGACGCCGGTTTCGAGGTGTCCGTGCAGCTCAAGGGGCCGGTCGAGGACCTGCCCGCACCGGTGTCCGGCGCCGTCTACCGGACGGTGCAGGAGGCCCTGACCAACATCCGCAAGCACGCCGTGGGCGCGAGCGCGACGGTGTTCATCGACGCCCAGTACGACGACAACGTGCTGGTCGAGGTGCGCAACACCGCCCCGGCCGGCCCGTCGTCGACGTTGCCCAGCGGCGGCCACGGCCTGGTCGGCCTGCGCGAGCGCGCCACGTTGCTCGGTGGCGAGTTCTCGGCGGGCCCGACCGAGGACGGTGGCTTCCTGGTGTCGGCGACGTTCCCGAGGGAACGCGTCGTCACCGATTGAAGCGCTGGAAGGCGTGCCAGGCCTTCTTGGGCTCCAGGCGGTAGGGCGAGTTCTCGTCGTCGAAGCGCTCACGGATCGTGCGGAACAGGCTGTACGAGGCCATGTCCATGTCGCGGTCGCGGCACGTCGGGTGGTGTGGCGAGTCCGGTGAGATGACCGAGTACAGGTGCGATCCCTCAACGTCCGGCTGTGCGGCGAACACGCGCAGCATGCGGGCGACGTGGTCGGCCTGCTCGCGTTCGTTCCGCTCGAATCCGGGCTTGACGACGGGCGGCTCGACCTCCCAGTCGACGATGTCCCAGCCCATCCCGCCGGCCTTCGCGGCGCCGGTGAACGTGCAGCAGCCGTACTCGAGGATCATCAGCGGCTTGTTCCAGCGGCGGTACTCGTCCAGGTCGGTGGTGTACTCGGCGTCGGTCTCGCAGTGGTCGTAGTAGTCGAGGCCGACCAGGTCGAACAACGACCAGTCGTTCCAGTCGGCGTCCGCGCCCGCCGCCGCGCCGTAGGTGATGCGGCCGTGGAACTCCCGGCGCGACACCTCGACGGCTTTCACCACGAACTCCCGGAACCGGCGGATCACCCCGGCCCAGTCCGTGATCGACGGGATGGTCGCGATGCGCTCCAGGAACGAGTCGCCGGGGATGATGCCGGGCGTGAAGAGGAAGTGCTCGCAGCCGGTCACGAACGTGACGTTGTCGCCGTGCCGCTTCTGCTCGGCCGTGCGCGCGGCCTCGGCCATGTGCTCGAGGACCTCGCTCTGCGGGTGGTCGTAGAGGCGCGGCTGCACGAACACCCGGATGCCGCGGCGCAGTGCCACGTCCGTCGTCTCGGCGAGGCGGCCGAGGTCGGTGCCGAACGCCGTGATGGACGGGCAGCGCAGGTCGGCGATCAGGCCGATCTCCCGTTCCAGCTGCGGCCGGCTCCACCTGGCACGGCTCAACGGCGCCCCCACCGCGTGCAGCACGCCCGTGTCGTAGCAGACGCCGCCGCGTTTCTTCGCCGCCGCCGAGGCCGTTCCACCTACTCCGGCCAGCGCCGCAGCACCTAAAGCGGCCTTCAGGAACACCTTTCGACTGATCATGGTTCCCCCTGGACTAGTTACGCAACTAGGATGCTGTTCATGCAACCAGAAAATCGGTCGGGCGACCAGAAGCGCAGCTTCATCGAGGACGCCCGGCGCGGTCAGATCGTGGCCGCGACCATCGCGACGATCGCCGAGATCGGGTACGCGAAGTCGTCGTTCGTGCAGATCGCGCAGCGTGCGGGCATCAGCCCGGGGCTCATCACGTACCACTTCGCGAAGCGCGAGGCGTTGATGAAGCAGGTCATGCTGACCGTGCACGACTCGATGGACCGTGCGCTGAGCGCACACACAGAGAACGCCGACGGCTACGTGAGCGCGCTGCGGTCGTTGATCGAAGGCTTCGTCGTCTACTGCGCCGAGCACCCCGCGGAGCTGATCGCGATCTCGCAGATCGCGGCCGCCGCACGCGATGCCGAGTCCGCGCGGACGTGGGCGGACGAGCAGAACGCCCGCACGCTGACCGAGCTGGAGGACATGTTCCGCGAGGGCCAGAAGGCCGGTGAACTGCGGGAGTTCGCGCCACGGGTGATGGCGGTGTCGGTCATGGCCGCGATGGAGGCGGCGCCGGCCGAGCTGATGACCCGGCCGGACACCGACGTCTCCGCGTACGCGAGCGAACTCGCGGACCTGTTCGAACTGGCGGTCAGACGCGCTTAGAGGCGAGCGACGCGCTGAGTGCCGCCGCCGCGCCGAGCACCGCGCAGGTGAGCGCGATCGACAGCGTCGGCTCGTTCTTGAGCAGCACCGACACCAGCAGCCACACCGAGAGCCCCAGCCCGAGGCCGAGCGGCACCGACGCGATGATCGCCGCCACGCCCGTCTGCCTGCGCCGCAACGCCCGCAGGTTCGACTCCAGGTAGGCGAACGTGAAGAGCAGCAACAACACCGACCCGGTGCCCATGAGGCTCAGCCACGGGGTCTGGCTCGACTCCAGCAGGAACGGCGGCTTGTCGTCGACCTGGGCCGTCACGACGCCGCCGATGATCCACCGCGCGACCCCCGGCAGCACGAAGCCCTCAGGCGTTCGCTGCGGCACGTCCGCGAGCGGGATCCCGGCCGCCGTCACCACCAGGTGCGTGCCCTCGACCTGGATCGGGCCGGTGAGGTCCGTGACGATCGTGGTCTCCGGCGGAGTGCCGGTCGCCACGAACGGCACGACGGCCATCGCGAGCAACGCAATCGCCGCCACCAGCCACAACGCCCACGGTGTCGACGGCGGCTTGAGCACCTGTGCGGCCGGCACGAGCGTGCTGCTGCCGCTCAGCCGTGCGGCCGGAATGGGGTCCACGAGCGTGGCACGAATCGGCTGCTGAGTGAGCGTCACGGTCTCCCGTTCCGGCACGGGCCGCAGCGACGGACGCGTAGAAGACGACGACACCTGCGGTGCGAGGTGCACGGGCATCTGCAGCCGCACGAGCCAGTCCGGCCCGAACAGGTGGCCCGCCGCGGCCGCCAGGTCGATCGCGAACGTCTCGGCGTTGCGGTAGCGCGCCTCCGGCTCGCGCGCGATGCTGCGCATCACCACGCCCGCGAGGGGTTCCGGCACCTTCGGCAACGGCCGCGGGTCCTGGAACACGCGTTTCTGGATCATCGCGATGGGCCCGCCACCGCGTTCGAACGGCAGATCGCCGCACAGCAGCTCGTACAGCATCGTGCCGGTCGCGTACACGTCCGCCGCGGGCGACAACGGGTTGCCCATCGCCTGCTCGGGCGCGATGTACGCGGGTGTGCCGAGCACCGCGCCGCCGTGCGTCACGAGCGTCGCGCCCTCCGACACCACCTGCGAGATGCCGAAGTCCGCGACCTTCACGAGGCCGTTGGACGTGAACAGCAGGTTCTTCGGCTTCACGTCGAGGTGCAACACCCCGGCCTCGTGCGCCGCGTGCAACCCGGACAGCGCCGCGAGCACGATCCCGCAGGACTGCTGAGCCGTCAGACCGTCGCCGGCGAACCGCGACCACACCGTGCCGCCGTCGAGCCGTTCCATCACGAGCAGGTGCTCGCCCTGCTGCCGCACGTAGTCGTACACGGGCACGATGTGCGGGTGGTCGAGCCGCGCGAGCAACCGCGCCTCGTGCTCGAACCGCTCGCTCATCCGGGGGTCCTCGGCCACGGCGTGCGGCAACCGCTTGATGGCCACGGGCCGCCCGAGCTGCCGGTGCACACCGCCGTAGACGACGCCCATGCCGCCCTCGCCGATCTGCTCGCCGACGGCGTACTGCGGCAGCGCGGAGACCACACTGGACGGAGTCACCGCTGAATCCTCACCGTGTCGGGATCCACATAGGACTTCGGCCCCGGCTCACCGGGATGGGGCGTCAGATATCCGAGCACGAACGCCGCCGCGGCCGCCCCCACGATGAACGGGATCTCGGCCGTGGGCGAAGGCGCCACGAGCCGCAGCACCGACAACGAGATCACCGCCACCAGGCCGGTCCCGATGCCGGCGGGCAGGAACCGCATGGCCCGCTGCCACCGGTTGGCAGGAAGCCTCCGCCGCCCGAGGGCGAGGAGCGCCCCGGCCCACGACAACGCGGTCAGCACGAGCACCCCGAGCCCGAACGCCCCGTAGACCGACCACAACGACCCCTGCACGTCCCCGGTCGTCTCGACCGAGGCGATGCTCTCCCGCGTCACGTCGATGACCTCGACCTCGACCGGCAGCAACCCGATCGCCTGGGCCCCGAGGTCGGTCGGCTCCAACGGGAACGACCGCGTCTCCGACGACCTGGCGGGCACGTCGAACGGAACCGTTGTGTCGTAAGAGAAGAAGGTCAACGCCAGCGCCGACCCGCTGATCCGCACGGTCTTGACCCGCTGCACGGTGTTCGTGTTGTTGCGGACCGTGATGGACACCCTGGCGGTCCGCGCCGGGTCCAGCACCAGCGTCCCTACTCCAACCGGCCTACCGTCCACATCGGCCTCGAGGATCACAGACCCGTCCTGTGCGGAGGCGGCGGGAGGGAGCAGCATAATTCCGCACAACAGCAGTAAACCTGCACCGGCCATGCGACGTCTCACTAGCGCACCTTAGGTTCTGATCCGGGGAGAGGAAATGCGGTCTTTAGGCTTACTCGTGGCCATTACGGCCGGTGTTACGGTGCTGAGCGCCACACCGGCGACGGCCCAGCAGCCGCCGACGGTGACCTCGAACCCGAGCACCGGACCCGCGGGCACCAGCGTGACGTTCAGCTGGTCGGGCTTCTACAGATGCAAGGGCACGATCCGCATCAACTGGGCGGGAAGCGTACTGGCCACGGCTCCGTGGGCGGCTACCGGTTCGGTCACGGCGGCCATCCCACCCGGCACCAAGGTCGGCACCTACACCTACACGGCGGTCGACGACTGCCAGCGCATGGCCCGCAACCAGTTCGTCGTGACCCCGCCGCCCCCGGTCACCACCACGACCAGGCCTCCGGTGGTCACGACCAACCCGCCCGTGACCAACCCGCCGGTGACGACCCGCCCGCCGGTCATCACCACCACCACTCCCCCGGTCACGACCACCACCACGACGACCACGACCACCACCACGGACTCGTCGTCGCCCTCCACCTCCACGACGGACGGCCTGACCAACCCCGGTGACGGCGTCCTGCTCCTGGACAAGGACAACATCCAGCCGGGCGACGACCTGACCGCCACCGGCACCGGCTGCCCGAAGGGCGCCAGCGTCACCCTCAAGTCCCTCGGCCAGGACGTGGGCAAGACGACGGCCGACGACAACGGCACGTTCTCGTCGCCGGTGAAGTTCGCGAGCATCGAACCGGGCCGCCACAAGGTGCGCGCGGAGTGCGGGATCGTCCTGGTGGGCAACGTGGACGTGACCCTGTCGAGCTCGTCGGGCGGCACCACCAGCACCCTGGTCGTCCTTCTCTTCTTCCTGCTGGTGGGCGCCGCGATGCTCCGCCGACAGTTCTCCGGCCTGCGACGCACCTGACCAACGCGAAGCCGAAGGCGAGCCCAACCGAGCGCGCGGATCGGTGAAGCGGTGAGGTGACGTACGCACCCAACCCAGCCACGCACGCTGGAGATCGTCGCGAAGCGGCGATGAAATGCCCCGGCTCGTCCACAGTTGTCTTTGCGCCCAAACCCAACAACCGCACTGGTGACAGGCCGCAGACAACGCGAAAGGCCCCCTCTCCGCAGGATGAGGGGGCCTTTCGCGTTGTACGGCTAAAACCTCACGGCTCTTCGCGCTGCCGACGAAGCTTGGCGAGCGCCTCTTCGAGGATCGCCTCACCATCCGCGTCGGAGCGCCGCTCCTTCACGTACGCAAGGTGCGTCTTGTACGGCTCGTTGCGCGGAGGCGCGGGTGGCGTCTGCTCGTCACGACCTGCGGGGAGGCCGCAGCGCGGGCAGTCCCAGTTCTCCGGGATCTCCGCGTCGACCGCGAAGGAAGGCCGGGACTCGTGACCGTTCGCGCACCAGTACGACACCCGACGACGGGGCGCGGACTCGCCGCGCTCCGATTCGCCCATCGGGCCTGCGCCGACGCGGGTACCGCGAATCGCGTTACCACCTGACATCGACCGTTACACCCCCACCAAGTGGATTACCCCAAGCCCCGGAGGGCTTCTGCCGCTGAACGGTTAGATCAGGCTGCGCCGGGCAGCTTGATCAGGAGTCCGATGCCCACGATGGCGATGACCCAGACCGCGCCGACGAAGAGCGTCAGGCGGTCGAGGTTCTTCTCGACGACGGAGGAACCGGACAGACTCGACTGCATACCGCCGCCGAACAGCGAGGACAAACCGCCGCCGCGCCCGCGGTGCAACAGCACGAGCAGCACCAGCACGACGCTGGAGACGATCAACAGGATCTGAAGGAACAGGATCATTTCTTCCTCGCTGTCAGGCAGCCGACGCCATAGAGTACCTGTTCGACTGCCGAACGTGTGCAACCAGTGGGGTTAGGGACTAAGGTGCGCCGATCGCCCACCTTAACCGTCCCGGACGACGCTCAGCGGTGGCGTCGAACGAGCAGGCCAGGGCGATCGGCACGCCTCAGATCAACTTAGGGTAGAGGCCCGCCCGCGGCCAGGGCGCACAGCTTGGTGAATTCGTCGGACTGAAGGCTCGCACCGCCGACGAGGGCGCCGTCGATGTCCTTCTGCGCAATGAGTTCACCGATGTTCGACGACTTCACCGAACCGCCGTAGAGCACGCGGACGACGGCCGCGGTCTCCTCGCCGTACTTCTCCGCCACGAACGAGCGGACGACCGAGCAGACCTCCTGCGCGTCCGCGGACGACGCGGTCTTGCCGGTGCCGATCGCCCACACGGGCTCGTAGGCGAACACGATCTTGGCGACCTGCTCGGCGGAGAAGCCGGCCAGGCCGTCCTCCAACTGCTGGCGCACCAGTTCGAGGTGACCGCCGGCCGTGCGCACGTCGAGCTTCTCGCCGAAGCAGAAGATCGGCGTGACCTCGACCTTGAGCGCCGCCTTGATCTTGGCGTTGACGACGGCGTCCGTCTCGCCGTGGTACTCGCGGCGCTCGGAGTGGCCGACCGTCACGTAGTGGCAGCCGAGCTTCGCGAGCATCGGGCCCGACACCTCACCGGTGTAGGCACCGGAGTCGTGCTGCGAGACGTCCTGCGCGCCGTACTTGAGCAGCAGCTTGTCGCCGTCGACCAGCGTCTGGATGCTGCGGATGTCCACGAACGGCGGGAGAACCGCCACCTCGACCTTGGCGAAGTACTTCTCCGGGAGGGAGAAGGCGATCTTCTGCACGAGGCCGATCGCTTCGAGGTGGTTGAGGTTCATCTTCCAGTTGCCCGCGATGAGCGGGAGCCGGGCTGCCATCAGGACTCCAAAACGCTGATGCCGGGGAGTTCCTTGCCCTCAAGGAACTCGAGGGACGCGCCACCGCCGGTGGAGATGTGCGAGAAGCCGTCCTCGGGCAGGCCGAGCGCGCGCACGGCCGCGGCCGAGTCGCCACCGCCGACGACGGTGAACGCCTCGGACTTGACCAGGGCCTCGGCGACGGCACGGGTGCCGCCGGCGTAGGTCTCGATCTCGAACACGCCCATCGGGCCGTTCCAGAACACGGTCTTCGCGTCCGCGAGCTTCGACGCGAACAGCTCGCGCGACTCGGGGCCGATGTCGAGGCCCATCTTGTCGGCGGGGATCGCGGAGGTCGCGACGACCTCGTGCTCGACGTTGCCGAACTCGGCAGTGACCAGCACGTCGACCGGCAGCACGAGTTCGACGCCGCGCTTCTCGGCCTCGGCGAGGAAGCCCTTGACCTGGTCGAGCTGGTCGGACTGCAGCAGCGACGTGCCGACCTCGTGGCCCTGGGCCTTGAGGAACGTGTACGCCATGCCGCCGCCGATGAGCAGCCGGTCGACCTTGGCCAGCAGGTTCGCGATGACACCGAGCTTGTCGGACACCTTCGCGCCGCCGAGCACCACGACGTACGGGCGCTCCAGGTCGTCGGTGAGCTTGCGCAGCACACCGAGTTCGGTCTCGACGAGACCGCCGACGTACGCGGGCAGCTTCTGCGCCACGTCGTAGACCGAGGCCTGCTTGCGGTGCACGACGCCGAAGCCGTCGGAGACGAACGCGTCGGCGAACGACGCGAGCTCCTCGGCGAGCTCCGCGCGCTCCGCGTCGACCTTCGAGGTCTCGCGGGCGTCGAAGCGGACGTTCTCCAGCATCACGACGCCGCCGTCGGTGACCGCGCCGACCACGGACGTGGCGGACGGGCCGACGAGGTCGGACGCGAGCGCGACCTCGGTGCCGAGCAGCTCACCGAGGCGAGCGGCGGCCGGGGCCAGCGAGAACTTGGGGTCCGGCTCGCCCTTGGGGCGGCCGAGGTGAGCGGTGACGATCACGCGGGCACCGGCGTCGGCCAGGGCCTTGATCGTCGGCACCGACGCGCGCACGCGGCCGTCGTCGGTGATCTTGTCTCCGTCGAGGGGGACGTTCAGGTCGGCGCGCACCAGGACGCGCCGACCCGCGACACCCTCGGCGAGCAGGTCGCTGAGAGTCTTCAACGCACTCGCTCCGAACTCAGATCTTGGAGGCGACGAGCTTGACCAGGTCCGCGAGGCGGTTGGAGTAGCCCCACTCGTTGTCGTACCAGCCGACGACCTTGACCTGGTTGCCGATGACCTTGGTCAGCGGCGCGTCGTAGATGCACGAGTGCGGGTCGGTGACGATGTCGGCCGACACGATCGGGTCCGTCGAGTACTTGAGGATGCCGGCCAGCGGGCCCTCGGCGGCGGCCTTGTACGCGGCGTTGACCTCTTCGACGGTGACCTCGCGCTTGAGCGTGACGGTCAGGTCGGTGGCGGAGCCGGTGGGGATCGGCACGCGCAGCGCGTAGCCGTCGAGCTTGCCCTTGAGCTCCGGCAGGACCAGGCCGATGGCCTTCGCGGCACCCGTGGAGGTCGGGACGATGTTCAGCGCGGCGGCGCGGGCACGGCGGAGGTCGCTGTGCGGCGCGTCCTGCAGGTTCTGGTCCTGCGTGTACGCGTGGATCGTGGTCATGAGGCCCTGCTCGATGCCGAAGCTGTCGTTGAGGACCTTGGCCAGCGGCGCGAGGCAGTTCGTGGTGCAGGACGCGTTCGAGATGATCGTCTGCGAACCGTCGAGCTTCTCCTCGTTGGCGCCGATGACGACCGTGAGGTCCTCGTTCTTGGCCGGCGCGGAGATGATGACCTTCTTGGCGCCGCCCTCGTCCACGTGCGAGCGGGCCTTGGTGGCGTCGGTGAAGAAGCCGGTCGACTCGACGACGACGTCGACGCCGAGGTCCTTCCAGGGCAGCTTGCCCGGGTCGCGCTCGGCCAGGGCCTTGATGACCTTGCCGTCGACGGAGATGCCCTCGTCGGTGACCTGCACGTCGGCGTCCAGGCGACCGAGGATGCTGTCGTACTTCAGCAGGTGGGCCATGGTGGCGACGTCACCGAGGTCGTTGAACGCGACGATCTCGATGTCGTGGCCGCCGGCCCTCACGGCGCGGAAGAAGTTGCGCCCGATCCGACCGAAACCGTTGACACCTACACGAACCGTCACGACTGACTCCTTGCGTTCAGCTTTGGCAGGAACAAGCCCACCCTATCTGCCGAACTGCGTCCCTGGTCACAGGGATAGTGAGTATCTCTTGATCGAGCCAGAAAAAGTGGCTCTGATTAGGCCGTTCGGCGGCGCAGCGCGCGGAGCATCCAGAGGTAGGCGCTCAACTCCTCCGCCGCCTCCGCCGCGGTCCGGCAAGCCTCCGGGCTGGTGTCCTTCGGGTCGCGTCCGACGACGGCCTGGATGCGCGCCAGCCACTCGTCCACCACGGGGCGGTCCTGGGGCGGCACGAGCGCTGTCTCGGGTCTGATCTGCGCGGTCATGTCAGGATCCTGTCCACGCTCGCGGAGCAGGCTCAATACCCCGAAACAGCGGGTGTTACAGGCCGTTACGCACCCGGTACGGTCGGGATCATGACGGCCGCCGCTGCCACCTGCGTGACGTGTGGGAACCCTCTCACGGAGGCGGTCGCAGGTCGGCGGTACTGCTCCAACGCGTGCCGTCAGCGCGCCTACCGCTCCCGCACGTCCGCGCGCGTCGAGACGAACGGCGCGGTCTCGTTCGTGCCGGCCCCGCTCGACAGCTTCGTGGGCAGGCGGGAGGAACTGGCCGCGCTGGCCCGCACCGAGGCGGACCGGCTGGTCTCGCTGGTCGGCCCCGGAGGCGCGGGCAAGACGCGCCTCGCGATCCAGTACGCGAGCAAACGCGCTGATCAGACGTGGTGGACGGCGCTCGCGGCCGCGTCGGACGTGGTGCAGGCGGTCTTCGCCGCGGTCGGTGCGCACCCTCTCCCGAACGGCTCGGCGCGCGACGCCGTGGTGGCCGAGGTCGAGCAGCACCGGCGGCCGTTGCTGGTGCTGGACAACTGCGAGCACCTTCTCGGCGAGGTCGCGGGCGTGGTCGCCGAGCTACTGGCCCGCTGTCCCCGGTTGCGCGTGCTGGTGACGTCGCGCGAGCCGTTGCGGCTGGCCGGTGAGCAGGTCTTCTCGGTCGGTGAGCTGGAGCTGGAGCACGACGCCGTGGCGCTGTTCCGCGACCGCGCGGTGTCGGTGGACCGTTCGTTCGAGGTGGACGCCGCGAACGTCGCCGACGTGATCGCCGTGTGCCGGTCGCTCGACGGCATGCCGCTGGCGATCGAACTGGCCGCGCGGCGCATCCCGGTGCTCTCCCCCGCCGAAATCCTCGCCCGACTGGGTGACCGGCTGGCGTTGCTGACGGGCGGTCCGCGCACGGCCGAGGACCGGCACCGCACGCTGCGCACCGCGATCGGGTGGAGTTACGACCTGCTGTCGGCGCAGGAGCAGGAGGCGTCGCGGCGGCTCGCGGTGCTCGGGGTGCCGTTCGACCTCGACGTGGCCTCGGCGGTGTGCGGGGTGCCGGACGCGCTGGAGCTGCTGACCGGTCTGGAGCAGAAGTCGTTGCTGGTGGTGGACCGGGTCGGGGGGCACACGACGTTCCGGCAGCTCGAGTCGGTGCGGCTCTACTGCCGGGAACGGGCGGTGGCGCACGGCGAGGTCTCTCTCGTGGCCGACCGTGTGGTCGAGTGGGTGTGTTCGCTCGTGGAGCCGGAGATCTCGTCGTTCTTCCCGTCGCCGCCCGTCGTGCTGCTGCTGGACCGCAACGTCGGGCTGCTCGAACTGGCCGCCTCCCGCACGGCGTCGACGGGTGACTGGTCACGGCACGCGCTGACGGCCGTCGCGACGGCCTGGACCTCGACTCCGCGCGGGCCCCGGGGCGCGCCGACGGAGCTGCTGCACCAGGCGTTGTCCCGGCCGCTGCCGCAGGCGTACCGGAGCGTGCTGGCGGTGCTGGCGGCGATGCATCACCGCGTGCGCGGCGGGTGGCACGTGACGCGCCGGTTCGCCGAGGAGTCGCTGGCCATCGAACGCGCCGATGCGTGCCGTCCGGGCACCACGGCGCGGGCGTTGGAGGTGCTGGCGTCCGCTGAAGCGCACACGGGTGACCCTTCACGGGCCTGGGAGCTGTTCGACGAGGCCGCCGCGCTGCTGCACGACTCCGACGACAAGCTCGCGCGCGCCATCCTGTTGAACTCGTACGGCTGGACGTTGCTGCAACACGGTTTCGCGGACCGGGCGGCGCCGTTGGTGCGGGACGCGCTGACGTTGACGCGCCTGATCGGCCTGCCGCACATGTTGAACCCCGTGCTGCACACGGCGGGCGCCATCGCGTTGGCGCGCAGGGACTTCCCCGAGGCCGTCGAGCTGTTCCGGGAGAGCCTGGAGGTCGGTGCCGAGCACCCGATGGACCAGTTCTACGACCTGGAAGGGCTCGCGTTGGGGCTCGTGGGCGTGGGGGCCGACGACGAGCGCGCTCTCTCGTTGCTGACGTCTGCCAGTGTGGTGCGCACGCGCTATGACTTCCGTGCCGAGCCGTACTGGCAGGCGTTGCTGGACGACGCACGGACGGTGTGCCGCGACCGGATCTCCGCCACCCGGCTGCGCGCGGCCGAGTCGACGGGTGAGCGGATGTCGTTGGCGCAGGCCATTTCCTACGCCCTGACCGCGCAGCCGCGTGCCGAGGACCCCGCCGACGGGGTGGTCTCGGCGCGCGAACTGCACGTGGCGACGCTGGTCGCCGAGGGGCTGACGAACCGGCAGATCGGGCAACGGCTCGGTATCTCGCCGCACACCGTCGCCCGGCACGTCACGCACGCCCGGTCGAAGCTCGGCCTGCGTTCACGCGCCCAACTCGCCGTGTGGGCCGGGCGGCAGACGCCTTAGGACCTGGGTGTCGGGGGAGGCGGCCGCTGGCGTGCGCCGGCGGCCGGCGCTTCCTCACACCTCTGCTTCGAGCATTTCGGCCGTCACCGCGGACTCCGTGTCCGGCAGTCCGAGGTCCTTCGCGCGCTTGTCGGCCATCGCCAGGAGACGCCTTATACGGCCTGCCACCGCGTCCTTGGTCATCTGCGGGTCGGACAGCTGCCCGAGCTCCTCCAGGGACGCCTGGCGGTGCGCGAGCCGCAGCTGACCGGCCGCGGCCAGGTGGTCCGGTGCCTCCGGGCCGAGGATCTCCAACGCGCGCGCGACCCGTGCCGCGGCCGCGACGGCCGCACGGGCCGAACGGCGCAGGTTGGCGTCGTCGAAGTTCGCGAGCCTGTTCGCCGTGGCACGCACCTCACGCCGCATCCGGCGCTCTTCCCAGGCCATCACGCTGTCGTGCGCGCCGAGCTTGGTGAGCATCGCGCCGATGGCGTCGCCGTCCCTTATCACCACGCGCTCGGCCCCGCGGACCTCGCGCGACTTGGACGAGATGCCCATCCGGCGGGCGGCTCCGACCAGGGCCAGCGCGGCCTCGGGACCGGGACAGGTGATCTCCAGCGACGAGCTGCGACCGGGTTCGGTCAGCGAGCCGTGCGCGAGGAACGCACCGCGCCACGCCGCCTCGGCGTCGCACACGCCGCCACTCACGACCGGAGCGGGCAGGCCGCGCACGGGACGGCCGCGCGGGTCGAGCAGACCGGTCTGCCGGGCGAGGCCCTCGCCGTCCTTCACCACGCGGACGACGTACCGGGTGCCCTTGCGCAGGCCGTTGGACTGGATCGTGAACACCTCGGCGTGGTGGCCGTAGAGCGCCTGGATCTCCTTGAGCAGCCTGCGGGCCGCGGAGCCGAGGTCGAGTTCGGCCTCGACGACGACCCTGCCGGACACGATGTGCAGGCCGCCGGCGAACCTGAGCAGGGAGGACACCTCCGCGCGGCGGCAACAGGTCTTGGATACCGCGAGCCTGCTCAGCTCGTCCTTGACCGCCGACGTCATCGCCACGGGCTCGTCCCTCCCACTCCGGTCTCCTCGACCACCTGCCTCAGGCAACCGGCAAGCGCCTCCGGATCATGCCGTTCAGCGGCGTCCGGTGCGGCGATCTTCGCCAGATGCGTCCGCGCACCCAGTGCCGAGGCGGCTCGCGTCAACCGGTCCGGGGTCGGGACCGAGTCGACGTCGGCGATCACCGCGTCCACCTTCAGCTCGGGTGCGTGCTCGCAGACTACGTCCAAATGCCGCTCCGGAGAGAAACCAGCAGTTTCACCCGGTTGGGGGACGAGATTGAGCACGAGGACCTTCTTGGCCTCCGTGCGCACGAGCGCGTCGTGCAGTTCGGGCACCAGCAGGTGCGGCAACACGCTGGTGAACCACGATCCGGGCCCGAGTAACACAAGATCCGCGTCAAGTACAGCCTGTACTGCTTCCGGACAGCCTGCAGGTCGCCCGTTCGGGGCAGTCAACCGGATGCGCTGCACGAGCCCCGGCGTGGTCGCGATGGCGACCTGCCCCCGGATGCGCCGCACGTCCGTCACGTCCTCGTCGAGGCCCATGACGTCGGCCTCGATGTCGAGCGGGTCGTTCGACATGGGCAGCACGCGCCCCTTGACGCCGAGCAGCCTGCTCGTGAGGTCGAGCACCGCGACGGGATCGCCGAGCTGCTCGAGCAGCCCGGCGATCACCAGGTTCCCCACCGCATGACCCGCGAGTGCCCCCGTGCCGCCGAAGCGGTGCTTGAACAGGGACGTCCAGCGCTGGCTGGCCTCGTCCTCCCCGGCCAGCGCCGCCATGGCCTTGCGCAGGTCACCCGGCGGCAGCAGGTCGCTGAGCTCGCGCCGCAACCGCCCCGACGAGCCCCCGTCGTCCGCGACGGTCACCACGGCCGTCACGTCGTCGGTGACCCGCTTCAGCGCGGTCAGCGTCGCGTGCAGCCCGTGCCCGCCACCCAAAGCAACAGCTTTCAACTTCGTCACTCGCGTCCCAGATCCCTGTGCACGACCTTGACAGCCATGCCGTCCTCGCTAGCGAGCCTCGCGGCCAGCTCTTCGCTCAGGGCAACACTGCGGTGCTTGCCGCCGGTGCAACCGATCGCGAGCGTCAGGTAGCGCTTGCCCTCACGCCGGTACCCGGCCCCGATGAGGCGGAGCAGTTCGTGGTACCGATCAAGGAACTCGTCAGCGCCCTCCTGGGACAGCACGTAGTTGCGCACCTCACCATCGAGACCCGTCTGCTCGCGCAGCTCCGGGATCCAGAACGGGTTGGGCAGGAACCGCACGTCCATGACGAGGTCGGCGTCCATCGGCAGCCCGTACTTGTACCCGAAGCTCAGCACCGTGACCCTGGTCCTGCTGGCCGCCTCGGTGCCGAACGTGTCCTCGATCTTGGCCCGCAGCTGGTGGATGCTCAGCGCGGACGTGTCCAGCACCAGGTCGGCTTCCTGCTTGAGCGGCGTCAGCAGGATCCGCTCGGCCTCGATGCCGTCCTGCAGCCGGCCGTCCCCCTGCATGGGGTGGCCGCGCCGCACCGCCTCGAAGCGGCGGATGAGGACGTCGTCCGTGGCCTCGAGGAAGAGGACGCGCGGCTTGTACCCGCGCGCGTCCAGGTCCTTGATGATGGCGGCCAGGTCTTCGGTGAACGCACGGCTGCGCACGTCCATGACGACAGCCACCCGCGTGATGGCCCCGCGCGCCTGGGCGCCGAGCTCCACCATGGTGGCGATGAGTTCCGGGGGCAGGTTGTCGACGACGAACCAGCCGAGGTCCTCCAGGCACTTGGCCGCGGTGCTGCGGCCCGCACCGGACAGCCCGGTCACCACGGCGACTTCGATGCCGGACTTCTCCGCGTTCACGACTACGACTCCGTTACCTGTTCATGAGCGCGCTTCTCCCGCGCTCTGGGTTGGGCAAGCTCTGTGGTCGGGCCGCGCACCTCGGCGACGTGCCCGAGGGTGAGTCTCCACCGGAACGGGCCTCGGGTGCGGCAGGTTCGGCAGTTGAGGTGGGCGTGGCGTGGCCGCTGTCACGATCCTCGCGCCGTGGGGCTGGAGTGCGCCGGGTGGGCGTGACTGGTGCGGCGGGTGGTGCGGGTGCGACACGACCGGCGGGTGTGGGCGGTGCGGCGGACGCGGGCAGCGCAGGTGCGGCACGACCAGCGAGCGCGGGCGATGAGGCACACGCGGGCGGCGCGGGTACGGCACGACCAGCGGGCGCGGGCGATGAGGCACACGCGGGCGGCGCGGGTACGGCACGACCAGCGAGCGCGAACGCGGGTACAGCGCGACCGGCGGGCTCGGGTTGCGGGGCGGGCTCGGCGGAGACCGCGGGCACCACTCCGCCGACGGGTGCGGGCTGCGCGGCAAGCGCAGGCGGTGAGGCGGGAGGGGCGGGCACGAGGTGCGGCAGGTTTGAGCGGGCCGCGGGCGCCATGCAGCCTGCGGGTGCCGCACGGCGAGCGCGAGCGGCGGGCGCCACACGGCCCGCGCGAACGGCAAGCGCGACACGGCGAGTGCGCTGCCGGCACCACGCGAGCAGCGTCGTGGGCGTCGGCTCAGCCGTGAAACGTGCGGTGAACAAGCCGTCGGCGGGCGTCGGCGCGGCCGTGGGATGTGCGACGGGCAAGCCGTTGGCGGGCGTCGGCGCAGCCGTGAGACGTGCGACGAGCAAACCGTCGGCAGGCATCGGCGCAGCCGTATGACGTGTGGTGGGCGAGCCGCTGGCGGGTGCCGGCGCGGCCTGGTGCGGGTGTGGGCTTGCGGTCACGCCGTCACCGGTTGGCTCGACTGGTAGGCAAGGCGCGCGTCGGCGCCCTCGGCGATGCGGTTCAGCTCGTCGTCCAGCGCCATGAACACCTCCCACGGTTCCTGGCCGCTCACGCGGGCCAGGTGGTCGGTCACCAGCTGTTCCAGGTCTGGGACTCGGTTGGCCTTCCACACCTTGTCGGCGAGGCTCACCAGGAGCTCTTCGAGGGTGATGCCTGCGGTGGTCCAGGAGGCGTGCGTGCCGGCGAAGCGGGCCAGGCGTTCTTCCACGCCTCTGGCGCGCAGCAGGGCGTGGCCCGCCGGTTCGTGCTCGTGGCCCGGGCCGGAGAGTTCGTTGGGGTGCAACACCTTTCCGATGTCGTGAGTGGCGGCTCCGTAGAGGACCGCCTCCTCGTCGACCTCGGCGGTCGGGTGGGTCCGCGCCACCCAGGCGAGCAGTTGCGCTGCCACGTCGTGGACCGCTCGCAGGTGCGCTGCCAGGCGGGGTGGCGCGTTCAGCTCGGTGAGGAGGGTTTCGGCTGCCTGTGGGAGGCGGCGGAGCGGGACCTCCTCGGTCAGGGCTCGCAGGGCGGCGGCGGCCATCAGGCTTTGCCTCCTGGGGAGGCGAGGGTGGCCACGACCGCTTCTGCCGTCCGGCGGCCCACGCCCGGGACGTCGCTGATCTCGTCCACTGTGGCCTGCTTCAGCTTCTTGACCGAGCCGAAGTGCTTGAGCAGCGCGGCTTTCCTCGTCTCCCCCAAGCCTGGGACCTCGTCGAGTTCCGAGGTCGTCATGCGCTTCGAGCGCTTCTGGCGGTGGTAGGCGATGGCGAAGCGGTGGGCCTCGTCGCGGACTCGTTGCAACAGGTAGAGGCCGTCGCTGCTGCGCGGGAGGATCACCGGGTCCTGTTCGCCGGGGACCCAGACCTCTTCCAGGCGCTTGGCCAGGCCCACGACGGCCACGTCGGTGATGCCCAGTTCGGCCAGGACGTCGGACGCCGCCGCGGCCTGGGGGCCCGCGCCGTCGACCACCAGGAGGTTGGGCGGGTAGGCGAACTTGCGGGGTTTGCCGGTGTCCGGGTCGATGCCCGGGTTGGGGCCGCCGTTGGCCGTTTCGCGGAGCATCGCCTGGAAGCGGCGGCGGACGACCTCGGCGATGGAGGCGACGTCGCCCTCGGTCGCGGCCTCGCGGAGCGCGAAGCGGCGGTATTCGGACTTGCGGGCCAGACCGTCCTCGAAGACGACCAGGGACGCGACCACGTCGGTGCCCTGGACGTGGCTGATGTCGATGCACTCGATGCGCAGCGGGGCCGTGTCCAGCATCAGCGCGTCCTGGATCTCCTGCAACGCCGCCGAGCGCGCGGTGAGGTCTCCCGCCCGGCGGAGCTTGTGCTGGGCGAAGGCCTCGGAGGCGTTGCGGGCCACGGTTTCCATCAACGCGCGCTTGTCGCCTCGTTGGGGGACGCGCAGCACGACTCGCGAGCCTCGTTGTTCCGAGAGCAGGTCCTCCAGGGCAGAAGCGTCGTCCGGCAGGACGGGCACCAGCACCTCGCGCGGGGTGTTCTCCGTTTCGTCTCCGTAGAACTGCATGATGAACTGGTCGACGATCGCCGCGTCGTCGACGGCCTCCACCTTGTCCAGCACCCAGCCGCGCTGGCCGCGCACCCGGCCGCCGCGGACGTGGAACACCTGGACCGAGACCTCCAGCTCGTCCTGCGCGAACGCCATCACGTCGGCGTCCGTGCCGTCACCCAGCACCACGGCCTGCTTTTCCATGGCACGGCGCAGCGCACCCAGATCGTCACGCAGGCGCGCCGCCCGTTCGAACTCCAGCTCTTCGGACGCGGCCAGCATTTCGCGTTCCAGGCGGCGGACCATGTTGTCCGTCTTGCCCGCCAGGAAGTCGCAGAAGTCCAGCACGATGTCGCGGTGTTCGTCCGCGGAGACCTTGCCGACGCACGGCGCCGAGCACTTGTCGATGTACCCGAGCAGGCAGGGACGGCCTATTTGGTTGTGGCGCTTGAAAACACCCGCAGAACACGTGCGCGCGGGAAAGACGCGCAACAACAGGTCCAGCGTCTCGCGAATCGCCCAGGCGTGTGCGAACGGGCCGAAGTAGCGCACACCCTTCTTGCGCGGACCGCGATAAACGTGCAGCCGCGGGTATTCCTCGTGCAACGTCACGGCCAGCACCGGGTACGACTTGTCGTCGCGGTACCGGACGTTGAAGCGCGGGTCGAACTCCTTGATCCAGTTGTACTCGAGCTGCAGCGCCTCGACCTCGGTGGTGACGACCGTCCACTCGACGGAGGCCGCCGTCGTCACCATCTGGCGGGTGCGCGGGTGCAACCCGGCCAGGTCGGCGAAGTACGAGTTCAGCCTGCTGCGCAAGCTCTTCGCCTTGCCGACGTACACGACCCGGCCACCGGCGTCGCGGAACTTGTAGACGCCGGGAGCCTCAGGAATCGTGCCCACCGCGGGGCGGTACGTCGAGGGATCTGCCACGCCGTCAAGACTATCGACGGGGTCTGACAAAAACAGAAAGGGTCAGGTCAGGACCACTTGGTCGCCGTCGACCTTCACCGCGACGGCCTTCAGACCGGTCGTCGCCGGCCCCTTCTTCACGGCACCGTCGGACGCACCGAACTGGCTGCCGTGCGAAGGACACGTGATGGTGCCGCCGGACGGTTCTCCGACCATCGAACCCTGATGCGGGCAGGTCGCGTCATAAGCCTTGACCTCGGACGCCGAAATGCGCGCCACGACGATCTTCTTGCCGCCCGGCGCGTCGACCACGGCGCCGCCTCCCTCCGGCACGTCGGCCAGCGCGACGAGGGCGGTTCCCGGCGTTCCGGCCGACGTCGGTTCCGAGCCTCCGGAGGTCGGGGAAGAGCTGGAAGGACTCGTCGAACTGCACGCCGTCACGAGCCCGCTGGGCACGGCGAGGGCAACCGCGATTCCGCACAGAGCCGCGCGCCTGCTGACCGGGCTTTCGGTGTTCACGACCGATCCTCCGTGGTGGTGGGGGTGTTCGGGGTTACACCACAGCATTACGCGGATCGGTCAGCGAGAGTTCATCCGAGCGCCCAATGCACAGCAAATGCACAGGTCTCAGGCGAGCACCAGATCGTCCCCGGAACGCACGACGGCGACCTCCACCAGACCGGAAGTCGCAGGTCCTTTGCGAACAGAGCCGTCAGAAGGGTCGAACGAGCTCCCGTGCAACGGGCAGGTGATGACTCCCCCGGCAGGCGGATTCACGAACGAACCCACGTGCGGGCAGGAGGGGTTGAACGCCCGGAATTCACCCGATCGAGGTTGCACGACGAGCAGTTGGGCGTTGCCGGGCATGTCCACCAGCAATCCCGAGCCCGAGGGCACCGAGGCGACGGCGACCACCCGGTCACCGGCGCGAGCGGTCCCCACACCGCCCGTCTTGCGAGGAGCAGGCTCGCCACACGCGCTCAGCGCCGCGGCGAGCCCACACAACAACACGGTTCGACGATCCAAGCCATCCACGAGCACCGATTATCGGCGCTGGTCCTCCGCGGCAGCCGTCCGGGCCAGCGCGAGCACGGCCGTGAACGGCGGGAACCAGTGCCGCGAGTGCGACGGCGGGTTCGCCCACCTCAGCGACCCGTACCGGGTCATCGTGGGCGGCAGGGCGATCCGGTGCGGCGACCGCACGAACTGGACCTCCGGCGGCGCCTTCAGGTGCGTCGGGAGCAACGCGACCAGCTCGGCCAGGAAGATCCAGTGCTCGCGGGGCCCGGGGATGACCGTCACCGGGCCGGCGAGCATCCGCGACTTCAGGTCGGCCAGCACTCGCGACCCGATCCGCGCCGGCATCGCCAGGGCTGTCGTTGCGGGACCCAGGGGCAGGAACACGCCCTGCTCGGTGACGCTCACCTGCCAGCCGAGCAACCGGTAGCCCGCGACGGCCTCCCCGATCGCTCGTGCGTGTCCCCTGTTCTGTGGGATACCGGCCGTGCCGGTCTCCGCGGTCGTGAGGCTCATCGGCGGTTGTCCTCCCCGTTGGTGGGTCAGGCACTGGCCACGCCACGGGGATCGACCCGCAGCCTGACGTTGTGCAGGGTGCTTCTCAGTTCCCGCCAACACCACTCGGCCGCTGCATGAGCCTCATGCAGCGGACGTATGAAGCTCATCCGCCAGGCGGAGGCACCAGAAGTGCGACACGCGAATCCATTACGTCTTATGCATGAGATGGATGGACTGTCGATCACACGTCCGTACACTGGGGAAACGCTCAGTGACGGGGGCGAGGCCGATGGATTCAGCGACACCCAGATCCAGACGCGCTTGCCCTTGCGGGGCGTTCATCGCCGCCGACAACTCCGATCGGCTGTGTCACCGGTGCCGCCGCAACGCTCGTGCGGACGTGCACGGACCACCTGAGGTCCCGGACGACTTCTGGGACCACCCCGCGATCGCGGCCGCGTGCACCGACCGCGACATGGGCGCCTTGATCTCCGCTTACCGGCACCACCCGCAGCACCTCAGCCGAGTCACCCAGGACCGCATGGCGGGGTGGCTCGGCATCAGCCAGGCGCAGCTCTCGCGTTACGAGTCGGGCGAGAACCAGATCGACCGCCTCGACCGGTTGCGCCACTTCGCGCTGGTGCTCGGTGTTCCGGGCGAACGACTGTGGTTCGACCGAGTCGTCATCCCAGCTCAGGTGGGCTCCCCCGACACGGGCCCGCCAGATGTGCTCGCCGCCCCCTGGGAGGCGACGAGCATTGCCCGTTCGGTCGAGGAGACGGCGAGGAGCGACTTGGCGATCAGCAGACGAGCGGCGCTCGCAGGAGCTGCCGCGGTGACGGTGGGGTCAGCACTGGTCGAACCGCTGCAGAGGTGGTTGCACCCGCTGCAGAACCTGTCGAAGTGGTCGTCGCACTCGGCGATCAGCGAGGAGGAGCTCTTCGCGTTGCAGCGGGTGGCCGACGGCCTGCGCGGCTGGGGTGGCCGCGGCGGTTACGGCCTCGCCCGCAAGGCGGTGCTGGGCCAGCTCGACGAGCTCGCGGAACGGCTGGGGCGGGCCCCGTCCGGCCCGACGACGGAACGCGCGTTCTTCATCGGCGCCGAACTGTCGAAGGTGGCCGCGAGCATGTCGTTCGACGCGGGCCTGCACAACGCCGCCCAGCGCTACTACGTGCTGGCGATCCGCATGGCCAAGGCCGGTCACAACGACGGCTTCGCGGCCCTCTGCCTGGCAGCCATGGCCAGGCAGATGTTCGACCTGGGCCGTCCCGAGGACGGCTTGGAGCTCGTCCAACTCGGCCAGTACGGCACCCGCCGCACCGGCACCCCGACGTTGAAGGCGCTGCTCCTGACCCGCGAGGCCTGGGCCTACGCGAGCATGGGCAAGACCCGAGAGTTCCACCAGGCCGTGGGCATGGCGCAGGACAGCTTCGCCCAGCGGAACGCGGACAACGAACCGCGCTACCTGCACAGCTTCGACGAGGCCGAGCTGGAGGGCGTCATCGGCGCCCGCTGCCGCGACCTCGCCATGCACGACCCAACGCAGGCCGTGTTCGCCGAACAGCACATCCGGCGGGCCCTGGAACTGCGTGACCCGTCCAAGGTGCGCAACCGCGCCTTCGACGTGATCGGACTGGCGCGCACCAAAATGGTCGCGGGAGACCCGGAGGCAGCGTGCGGGTTGATCAACGAGGTCCTGCCGACAGCGGCGAAGCTCTCCTCGGGGAGGGTCCTCCGCAAACTGGAGGACTTCGCGAAGGAAGCGGCACGGCACCGCCACATCCCCGCCGTCCAGGACACGCGGGACGCGATCAGAGCGATACGGACCGCTTGATGCGCGTAGGCGTCACCGGCCACACCAACCTGGTCCCCGAGTGCGTCCCCGCCGTCCAGGAAGCCATCGCCGAGACCCTGTCCCGGCTCGGCGGCTCCCTGGTCGGCGTGACGTGCCTGGCCCCGGGAGCCGACCAGATCTTCGCCCGCGCCGTGCTGGCGCTGGGCGGTGAGGTGGAGGTGGTCCTGCCGGCCTTGGACTACCGGGACAAGCTGAAGCCGCACCAGGTGGCCGACTACGACGAGCTGCGGGCGGCGGCGACGGTGGTCAGCGTGCTGCCGCACATGTCCAGCGGGCGCCTCGCCTACGTGGCGGCCAACGAGCGGATGCTCGCGTCCGTCGAGCTGCTGGTGGCGGTGTGGGACGGGGAGCCTGCCGTGGGCAAGGGCGGGACCGCGGACGTGGTGGAGCAGGCTCGGGCTTCGGGGGTGCCGATCGAGGTCGTGTGGCCGGAGGGGGCGCGGCGGAAGTCGTAGCGGCGGCAGGCTCGGCGGCGGCAGGCTCGGCGGCGGCAGGCTCGCCAAGACCAACGCGATGTCGAAGGCGAGGCCTCCGTCTTGGCTACACCGAGCCGGTACAGGTGACGTACGCACCCCAACGTGCCCACATACCCGTGGGATTGGGGCTTGACTTCGGGTGCGAGGTGCTACTCCTCGCGGATCGGCCGGGCGCTTCTCAGCCCGGTCTTTCCGGACGACCACCGCGCCAAGGCGACACGACTAGGCCGAGTGAGGGAAGTTCGTCGGCAACCGGACCAACTCCCCTCACAGGCCTAGCCCAGCCCACCCCGCTTGATCACGATTTCAGGGCATGGCAGCCGATCCGTTCGCCCGCCTGGCCGACCGCCAGCAGTCCCTGCGAACAGCCCTGCGAGCCCTCCAGGCGGCAGGCCCGGGCAGCCCGGACTTCCCGACCCTCCTGGACACCACGAACGAGCACGTCCAGGCCGTGATGCAGGCCCGCAGGGACGTGGAAGCGGCCAGGCTCACCGTCCCCAACCGCGCGATCGCCGCCGCCACGACAGCAGCGGCCTTCATCGTCGCCATCGGCTGGTTCGACCCCTGGTCCCTGCTCTCCCTCCTGGCCGCCGTGGCGACGGCCGCCGCGGTCCTGGTGGACCCGACCGGCCCGCGGCTCTGGGAACCACGAGCCAGGACAGCGGCGATCACGGCCGCGCTGGCCGCCACCCTCCTGACCCCGATCGCAAGTGGCTGGGCGACACTCGTCACGCTGGCGGGCATCGCCTGGTGGGCCTGGAGGACGCTCAAGTGAACATCGATCCGGTCAAGGCACTCGACGACAAGATCGAGCGGCTCAAGAAGGAGTTGAAGTCGCTCGAGACCCGCATCGACAACGCCCAGACCGACGCGGCGCACCACCAGCTCAGCCAGGCCAACCAGCTCAAGGACTCGAACCGCAAGCTCACGAAGACCGACGACAGGGTCACCGAACTCGCGGAGAGCGTGCACCGGCTCGAACGCCTTCTGGTGGCGCTGAACAGGAAGGTGCGCGCGAGCGAGACGCGCAAGGCCGACTTCGACGAGTGGCCGGAGATCGGCGAGACCGACCTCGCCAAGATCCTCAAGGGGCAGGAGGCCTACGCGCGCAGGAGTTTCACGCCGCAGGAGGCCAAGGACACGCGCAGGGCGATCGCCGAGTACGACAAGGCGGCGAGAGAGGCGATGGACGCCGCCGAGGCTCTCACGCATCTGCCGCCGAACGCGGAAGCGTTGTGGCGCACCAACTACAAGCAATGGCAAGCGATCCAGGACGTGGAACGGCCTCAGCCGCCGGACGACGACACGCATGCCAAGGACAGCGTTGCCAAGTCGACCGGCAACGAGGCCATCAAGCACGCACGCGTGGTCATCCGCGGGCGCATCGAGGACGCGGTCGCGAGCGATCTGTTGTTCCCGGCGTGGTTCGAGAACATCCTCGGGCCGGCCGCACCTCCTGGCCGAGCGGACGATTGGCTTTACACCGCAACGGATGTGGTGCTGTACCGCTTGCTGCACAAGATCACCAGTCCGGCGGACGCGCTGGGGCCGGTGCCCGAGGAAGACGGGCACCGCAAGACCCTGCACGTCCGGCTGACCGGCGAGTGTGCGGACTACCGCAGGCCGTGACGCGGGTTCCGGCGCAGACCGTGAGCACGGGCAGGGCGCCTCTGCCCGCGCTCTCAGGTCACGCCAGCTCCAGGCTGAAGCGCTGCTGCGCGGTGTCGACCGCGAGCACCTTCACCTGGACCGAGGAACCGACCTCGGCCTGCTGTCCGTGCAGAAGTCCGTGTGCACCAGCGGGGTGCTCGACGAACGATCCGAAGGGAACGGTCGAGACGACCTTCCCCGAGAAGACATCACCAACGTTGGGAAGCATTGCGCATCACCTCCTCTCCCGTGCGCACGTCCCGAAGAACGGAGCGCGGGGGCTGGAGGGGCCCTGATCAAGTCAGGGCCGGGCAACCGTTCCGCTCACGGCACAAGGCCGACCCGGCAGTCATGCGGAGAACCTTAACCAGCGCAGGCCGTTGTCCGCAACGGAATCTAAACTCACACCCATGCTGGAGACGTCCGCGCGGTTGTTGAAGCTCCTGTCGCTCCTCCAGGTGCGCCGCGACTGGACGGGCCCGGAGCTCGCCGACCGCCTCAGCGTGGACGTCCGCACGATCCGCCGCGACGTCGACAAGCTCCGCAGCCTCGGCTACCCCGTGACGTCACTGCCCGGCGCGGCCGGTGGATACCAGCTCGGTGCCGGCGCGGAACTGCCGCCGCTGCTGCTGGACGACGACGAGGCCGTGGCCGTGGCGGTCGGCCTCAGAACCGCCGCGAACGGCACGATCGCGGGCATCGAGGAGACGTCGATCCGCGCGCTCACCAAGCTGGAGCAGGTCCTGCCCACCAGACTGCGGCGGCGCGTGCAGGCCCTCCAAGCGCACACCACGCCCCTCAACGCCGCCGGCCCGACCGTCGACCCCGAGACGCTGACGATCATCGCCGCCGCCTGCCGCGACCACCAGCAGCTCCGGTTCACCTACGCCTCGACGCACGGTGAGCCGTCGAAACGCCTCGTCGAACCGCAGGGGCTCGTGCACACCGGGCGCCGCTGGTACCTGGTCGCGTGGGACGTGTCCAAACAGGACTGGCGAACGTTCCGGGTGGACCGGATCCCGGACGAACCCACCCTCGCCGCCAGGTTCACGCCGAGAGAACCGCCGGCGGAGTCGCCGGCCGAGTTCGTGTCCCGGCAGGTCTCCTCGAACGTCTACACCTACCAGGCCGTGCTGACGATCCACGCGCCGGTCGAGGAGGTCGCCGAGCGCACCTCCCCGATGGCCGCGTCGCTGGAACCGGTCGACGACCGCTCGTGCCTCATGCGCACCGGGGCCGAGTCGCTCGACCGCATGGTGTTCTACCTGCTCTACCTCGGCCTCGACTTCGACCTGCACGAACCGCCCGAACTCAGGGACCACGTCAAGATGCTCATCACCAGGCTGCAGAAGGCGGTCCGATGACGACGGACTTCGCGACGGCGGTGGACCCGTTCCGACGGGAACTCCTCGCGCACTGCTACCGCATGCTCGGCTCGCTGCACGACGCCGAGGACCTGGTGCAGGAGACGTACCTGCGCGCGTGGAAGGCGTACGGGAACTTCGAGGGGCGTTCGTCGGTCCGCACCTGGCTCTACCGCATCGCCACGAACGCCTGCCTGACCGCGCTCGACGGCCGCGCCCGCCGCCCGCTGCCGTTCGGACTCGGCACGCAGGGCTCGACGCAGCAGGACGAACTCACGCAGGACCACGAGATCCCGTGGCTGGAGCCGTTCCCGACCGACCCGGCCGCGATCGTCGGCGAACGGGAGTCGACGCGGCTCGCGTTCGTCGCGGCCCTGCAACACCTCCCGCCCCGGCAACGCGCGGTGCTCGTCCTGCGCGACGTGCTCAGGCTCAGCGCGGCCGAGACGGCCGACGAGCTGGACATGACGGTCGCGGCCGTCAACAGCGCACTGCAACGCGCGCACGCCCAGCTCAAGGACCTGACCGAGGACCAGGTCACCGAGCCCGCGCACGCCAAGGCCCTGCTCGACCGGTGGGTGGAAGCGTTCGAGGCCAAGGACATCCCGGCGATCATCGGCATGTTCGCCGAGGACGTGGTGTGGGAGATGCCGCCGTTCCCGCAGTTCTACGTCGGACCCGAGATGGTCGCGTGGCACCTCGCCCACCAGTGCCCGTCCGTCCCGCACGGCGCGCGCATGATCGCGACGGAAGCCAACGGCCAGCCCGCGTTCGGGCTCTACCTGAGACAGGAGGACGGCGTGTTCCGGCCGTTCAACCTCCAGGTCCTGGAAGTCGCGGACGACCGGATCACGCGCGTCTCGTCGTTCTTCGACCTCAGTCTGTTCCCGAGGTTCGGGCTGCCTTCGCACGCATGAACTCGGACCGGTCCAGCGGGCGGTTCACCACCCGCACGTCACCGACCCAGCCGTGCAACGACTTCTCCACGATCCTGTTGTACGCGTAGGCGCCGACCAGCCACGGGTCACCGGCCGTGGAGATGCCGCGCGCGGGCGTGGACGGGTTGCGCAGCAACGGAGAGCCGTCGACGAACAAGGTCGTGTGCGTGCCGTCGTTGACCACAGCGATGTGCCACCACGTCTCGTAGTCCATCTCGTGGCCCCAGTTGGTGGAGATGCCCGGCAGGTTGCGCGGGAACACCGCCCACTGCAGCTGGCCGCCGCCGGCGACGTTCAGGGTGGCGATCGGCTCGCTCGGGTCGTCCCCGGTCTTGCCGGCCGCCGAACCGGGCGCGAGCTTCGTGAACAGGCCGCACCACGGGTGGTCGAACCCGGCCGGCAGCTTGAGGAACACCTCGATCGTGTACCCGCGCTCGAACGTCTCGCGGTTCAGCGGCGCACTGTCCACAGTGGCCAGGTAGCCGTTCTTGCCGAAGAACAGCGACTTGTGCGACGGCGCGAACCGGCTGTGGTCGTCCGAAACGGTCAGCTCGCCGGTCTGCCGCAGGTCGTTCCCCTTGCGCGACAAGTCCTTCAGCCCCTCACCGAGCCGCCAGTACGCGAGGGTGCCGCGCACCAGCACGTCCCGGACCGGCTGCGGCGCGGGCAGCACGGGCGGGTCGAACCGGGCGAAGCGCTGCTCGAAGTCGATCGGCACGCTGAACCGGTCGGCCGGGCCGGTCAGCTCGGTCTCCCTGCGCTCCAACGGGTTGAGCGCCTTCTTGCCGAGCAGCCACGGTGACAGCGTGCGCACGTCGATCACGCCGCGGTCGAGGTCGAAGTGGTACAGCCGGATCATCGCACCGCCGCCGTAGTAGCGGTCCTGGTAGTTCGCGATGTGCACGTGCACGTCGTTGCCGGCGGCGTTGCGCAGGACCGTGCGCGCGGGCGGCCAGAAGTGCCCGTTCAACGTCAGGAAGACCTGGTCGTTGTCCTTGATCAGCTCGTCCCACAACCGTCGGCCGTAGTCGGACATGGCCGCGACGCCGTCCCCACCGTCGTACACGAGCTCGTGCGTGGTGAGGACGACGGGCAGTTCGGGATGCTGGGCGAGCACCGACCGCGCCCACGCGAACCCCCTGGCCGACATGCGCCAGTCCAGCGCCAGCACCAGCCACTCCCTGCCGCCCGCCCGGAACACGTGGAACGTGTTGTAGCCGTCCGCGCTCGCACCGCGGAACGTCGGCGACTGCCGGAACCGCGCGGGCCCGAACCGGTCGAGGTACGGCGTGCGCCCGCGCTGGTCGTCGAGGCGCGAGTCCGGCACGTCGTGGTTGCCCGCGAGCACGCTGTACCCGACGCGCCGCCGGTCGAGCACCTCGAACCGCGCGCTGATGTCGTCGATCTCGCTCTGCCGCGCGTTCTCGACGAGGTCGCCGAGGTGGCTGACGAAGACGATGTTCTCGGACTTCTGTCGGTCGACCAGGTACTGCAGCGTGGCCTTCAACGGCGCCGAGTCACCCCGGTCGAGGTCGAACATGTACTGCGTGTCCGGGATCACGGCGAGCGTGAACCGCCGCGACTCGGGGTCGGGACGCCCGTGCGAGACAACGTTGTCGGCCTCGGCGGAACCGGGCGTGACCAGTGCGGCAGCGGCGGCGGTCGCACCGGTGCCGAGCAGGAAGGAACGGCGGGACGCGGTCATGGCGCGGAGCGTAGGTGTGCCCGGCCAACGCGAGGAGAACGGAAGGAGAAACCTGCTCACCCCGATCGGTAGCCTAGCTAACCATGTCCTGGGGGTTGCTGGTCGCGGCGGGTGTCATCGTCGCTTTCGGAGGGTTGTTGCAGGGTTTGATCGGCTTCGGCCTGGCCCTGGTCGCCGTGCCGCTGCTGGCGTTGCTGGACCCGGCGCTCGTCCCGGTGCCGGTCCTCGTGATCGCCTGCGCGCACGCCCTGCTGTCGCTGGTGCGGGAGTTCGGCCACGTCGACTGGCGCGGCGTCGGCTGGGCGATGCTCGGGCGGTTGCCCGGCACCGTCGTCGGCATCTGGATCGTGGACTCGCTCGACGTCAAGAGCTTCGGCATCGTCGTGGGCGCGGCCGTGCTGGTGTGCGTGCTGCTGTCGGTCACGTCGTGGCGGCCGCGGCCGACGCCGCCGTCGCTGGTGACGGCCGGGGTGGCGAGCGGGTCGTTCGGCACGGCCACGTCGATCGGTGGCCCGATGATCGCGCTGGTCTACCAGAACCAGGAGGGGCCGCAGGTGCGGGCGACGCTGGCGGCGTTCTTCACGCTGGGGTCGGCCGTGTCGATGATCGGGCTGGGCATCGCCGGGAACGTCACGGCGCACCAGCTCTGGACCGGGGTGCTGCTGGTCCCGTTCCTCATCGCCGGCTTCCTGGCCTCCGGGCCGTTGCGCACGAAGTTCGACGCGAAGGGCGTGCGGACGCCGATGCTGGTGGTGGCGGGGGCGAGCGCGGCGGTGCTGATCGTGCGGAGCGCGCTGCTGTGAAGATTCCTGCCTGGATCGTGCTCGGACTCGGCTCCGCCACGTCGTTCTGGCTGGTCGCGAACGCGCCGGTGCGCGATGACCTGTGCGAGCAGCCGGGCGCGGTGTGCGGCACGCAACCGGGCTGGTACACCGGCGAGGAGAGCTTCGAGACGTTGCGCGGCGTGGAGATGAGTCGCGACTTCCAACTGGGTCGCGGATTCGCCACCGTCTTCGACTACAGCACGCTCTGGTGGGTCGTCGCCGCTCTGGTCGTGTGGGCGTTCGTGCAACGCACCGCGGTCACGCTCGTGGCAGCAGCGATCCTCGGCCTGACCGTGTGGCTCTCACCGACATACGCCGGATACGTGCTGCTGCTCGCCACCGCGGCGGCGGCGCTGTACGAGCACCGCCACCGCTTCAGGCGAGATCAGGCGAACGGCTGAACGTTCGGCTGGAACACCTGACCGTCGGCCGGCGCGACCAGGTCGACCAGGTACTTCGCGACGACCGCGTCCGTCCCGGCCGAGCGGCCCAGGATGCAGTGGCCGAACGCGTCCACGCTCACCAGCCGCGCGTTGCCCAGCTGTTTGGCCATGCGCTGCGCGAACAGGTACTGCGTGGCGGGGTCGTAGTAGTTGCCCACGACGACGATCGGGTTCGGCGTCTTCTTGTTCCACGGGCCGATCCAGCGGTCCGGGTTGCGGGCCGGCCAGGTGGCGCACGTCAGCAGGTCGGACGCGGCCTGGTAGCGGCCGAACGTCGGCGACTCCTTCTCCCACTTGGCCGCGGTGGCGGCCCAGGTGCGGGTGGTGCGGGAGAACGGCTTGTCGATGCAGTTCACGCCGTAGTAGGAGTCGTCGGCGGTGTACGGGGTGTCGGGCAGCGGGTCGACGTCCCAGCGACCACCGGCGTTCGCCAGCGGCGCGGCGAGCTCCACAGCGGACTGGACCGACATGGCCACCGAGGGGTTCAGCGCGGCGTGGATCGACTGCAACCACGCGGCCAGCGGCGCGATGCGCGCGATCGAGTACAGGTCACCGGCGACGCGGTTCACCACGTCGGACAGCGTCACGACCGTGCCGTTCGGCAACGTCGCGGGTGCCTTGGCCAGCGAGACCTTGAGAGCCTCGAACTTGCCCCTGGCGTCACCGGCGAAGGCGCACTTCTCGACGCCCGCGGCATCACACCGCTTCAGCATCGCGTCGAGCGCGATCTCGAACCCGCGGGCGCGCTCGCGGTCGTACTGCGCGCCGTCGGACAGGCGCAGGCGCGGGTCGACGTTGCCGTCGATCACCATCGCGCGGGTGCGCTGCGGGAAGATGTTGGCGTAGGTCGAGCCGATCAACGTGCCGTACGAGAAGCCGACGAAGTTGAGCTGCCTGTCCCCCACGGCCTCGCGCATGACGTCGAGGTCGCGCGCGACGGCCTCGGTCGACATGTGGTTCAGCAGCGGACCGGCGTTGATCCTGCAGTAGTCCGTGTAGGCCTTGGACTGCCGGATCGACGAGGTGATCTCGGCCTGGGTGCGGGGCAACGAGTACCAGCCCTCGTTGACCGCCTCGGCCTCCTCCTGCGTGCGGAAGCACCGCATCGGGGCGCTCCGGGCCACACCGCGCGGGTCGAAGCCGACCACGTCGAAGCGGTCGAGCACGGACGGCCCGAAGTAGTTCTTGGCGACGGCGCCGCGGAGCAGGCCGGAACCGCCGGGGCCGCCGGGGTTGAGGAAGATCGTGCCGATCTTGCGCGCCGGGTCGTTGGCAGGGCGCTTCATCATGGCGATGCCGGTCTGCTCACCGCGCGGGCGCGAGTGGTCGACGGGCACTTCCTGGACGGCGCACGACAGCCGCGCGCGCTCTTCAGGGGTCACGGTGGCGGGAAGCGAGGCGAGCACGTCGGCCGCGCACTGCCCCCAGGCAGCGGGTCTGACGGGAGAGGCCTGGGCGGTGCCCATGCCGGAGACGATGGTGCCGAGCACGAGCGCGCTCGCGAGCACCACACGCATGGAAGTTGACGTCACGGATGCACTTCATCACTCACCGTGCACCGCGCGCACCCGCCTATCGTCGGGTTGTGCCCGACGACAGGCGGGGAAACGCGATCAGAACGGTTGCGCGTTCGGCTGGAAGACCTGGCCGTTGGCGGGCGCCGTCAGATCGACGAGGTACCGCGTCACGGCGGCGTCGGCACCGGCCGAGTCACCGAGGATGCAGTGCCCGAACGCGTCGACGCTGATCAGCCGGGCGTTGCCGAGCTGCTTCGTCATGCGCTGCGCGAACAGGTACTGCGTCGCCGGGTCGTAGTAGTTGCCCACGACGACGATCGGGTTCTTGGTCTTCTTGTTCCACGGACCGATCCAGCGGTCCGGGTGGCGGGTCGGCCACGTCGGGCACGTCAGCAGGTCGGACGCGGCCTGGTAGCGGCCGAACGTCGGCGAGTCCTTCTCCCACTGCGCAGCCGTGGTGGCCCAGTTGCGGTTCGTCCGCGCGAACGGCTTGTCGATGCAGTTCACCGCGTAGTACGAGTCGTCGGCGGTGTACGGCGTCTCCGGCAGCACCCGGACGTCCGCACGGCCACCGAGGTTGTTCAGCATCGGAACGTCCACAACGGACTGCACGGACAACGAGGCGGCAGAGGGGTTCTGCGCGGCGTGGATCGACTGCAACCACGCGGTCAGCGACTTGAACGAGGTCGGGCTGTACAGGTTGCTCGACGTGCGGCCGACGACGTCGGTCAGCGTCACGACAGCGCCACCGGGCAACGTCGTGGGCGCCTTCGCCAGCGAAGCGCGGATGTCGTCGAACTTCTTGCGCGCGCCACCGGCGAACGCACACCGTTCCACCCCGACGGAGTCACAGCGCTTGAGCATCGCGTCGAGGGCGATCTCGAAGCCCCGCGCCCGCTCCTTGTCGTACTGCGCGCCGTTCGTCAGGCGCAGCTGCGGGTCGACGTTGCCGTCCAGCACCAGAGCACGCGACTTCGACGGGAAGATGTTCGCGTAGGTGGCGCCCAGCAACGTGCCGTACGAGAAGCCGACGTACGTGAGCTGCTTGTCCCCCACGGACTCACGCATCGCGTCGAGGTCACGGGCGACGGCCTCGGTCGACATGTGGTTCAGCAGCGGACCGGCGTTGATCTTGCAGTAGTCCGTGTAGACCTTCGACTGCCGGATCGAGGAAGCGATCTCGTCCTTGGTGCGCGGCAACGCGTACCAGCCCTCGTTGACCGCCTCGGCCTCCTCCTGGGTGCGGAAGCAGCGCAGCGGCGCGCTGCGGCCCACACCCCGCGGGTCGAAGCCGATGAGGTCGAACTTCTCGAGGATCTCCGGCGTGAAGAAGCTGGAACCGTAGGCGCTGTAGATCAGACCGGCGCCACCGGGGCCACCGGGGTTGATGAACAGCGAGCCGATCTTCTTCGCCGGGTCGCCGGCCGGGCGCTTCATCATGACCACGCCGGTCGTGTCGCCGCGCGGCCGCGAGTGGTCGACGGGCACGACCTGGACGGCGCAGCTGACCTTCGCGCGTTCGGCGGCGGGGATCTCGGCGAGCACGTCCGCCGCGCAGGGCCCCCAGGCGGCGGGCTTGGCCGATGCGGGCTCGGCCTGGGCAGACGCGCTGCCCAGGCCGGTGATGACGGTGCCGAGCGCGAGCGCACTGGCGAGCGCCACGCGCACGGCACGCGTTGATGCAGGTCTCATCGCTGCAGCCCATCACCGGGCGTGCACGCTGGGTACCCGCCTATCGTCGGGTTGTGGTCCCGATTACACCGCCTGGGCCAGCGAGACGGCGAACCGCCCCTCGGCGTCGGTCCACCAGCGGTGCAGCGAGAATCCGGCGTCCTCCAGCTCCTGCCGGACGCCCTCCTCGCGGAACTTGGCCGACACCTCGGTCCGCAGTTCCTCGCCCTCGCGGAACTCGACCACCAGCCCCAGCTCGGCCAGGCGCACGGTCATCGCCCGCTTCGCCCGCAGCCGCATCTCGATCCACTCCTGCTCGGCGTTCCACAACGCCACGTGCTCGAACGCCTCGACGTCGAAGTCGCCGCCGACCTCGCGGTTGAGCACGTTCAGCACGTTGCGGTTGAACTCCGCCGTCACGCCCTGCGCGTCGTCGTACGCCCGCACCAGCGTCCCCGGGTCCTTCACCAGGTCGGTGCCGAGCAGCAGCCACTCCCCCGGTTCCAGCACGTCGCGAACCGTGCGCAGGAACTTCTCCCGCTCCTCGGGGATCAGGTTGCCGATCGTGCCGCCCAGGAACGCCACCACCCGCGGCGACTCCCCCGGCAGCAACGACAAGTGCTGCGTGAAGTCGCCGACCACGCCGTGCACCCGCAGCCCGGGGTAGTCCGCCATGATCGCGTGCGCGGCCTCGGTCAACGCCGACACCGACACGTCCTGCGGCACGAACTCCTTCAGCGTCCCGTGCTCCCGCAACGCGCTGAGCAGCAGCCGGGTCTTCTCCGAAGATCCGGAACCCAGCTCCACCAACGAGTGCGCGCCCGTCGTCGAGGCGATCTCCCCCGCGCGCTCGGCCAGCACCTCGCGTTCGGCCCGGGTCGGGTAGTACTCGGGCAACCGCGTGATGTCCTCGAACAGCGCACTGCCCACGGCGTCGTAGAACCACTTCGGCGAGACCCACTTGGGGTCCGCGGTCAGTCCGGCCCGCACGTCGGCACGTAGCGCGTGTGCGGCGTCCTCCGGCTTGAGATGAACGTCCAGCACCGGCTCGGTCATATCGGTCGAACCTCCACAGTGGATGGAACGGCGGTGACCACGTGCCGGTCGGGGATCTCCCGCCAGCCCGGGTCGTCGTCGAGCGGTTCGGACGCGAGTGTCACGCCCTCACCTCGTTGCAGCACCCACAGGGCGTGTGTCC
Organism: Lentzea sp. NBRC 102530; assembly: GCF_030269365.1. Lineage (GTDB taxonomy): Bacteria > Actinomycetota > Actinomycetes > Mycobacteriales > Pseudonocardiaceae > Lentzea. Next base: position 304,938 of record NZ_BSTF01000008.1, on the reverse strand, counting down.
ACGTCGTCCCCACGAGCACTTCTCCGTTGGTCAGCAGGAAGTTCAGCCGCGACTTCGGAGCCGCGTCCGCCACCTCCCGCACGAGTTCAACAAGCGCCTGGGCCGGTTCCTTCCCCGTCTCCAGGCGGCGCCGCAGCACCGTCCACAACAGAGCGGAGTCCGTCGGCGCGTCCATCGTCAGCAGGTCTGTGACGTCGAGCGTCCGAGCGAGCCCCGCCACGGTGTGCGGCCAGCCGTCGACCCGGCCGTTGTGGCTGAACAGCCAGGTGCCGTCGGTGAACGGCGCGCAGGCCGCGTCGCTCACCGGCATCCCGGCCGTGGCCGACCGCACCGCCGCCACGAACGCGCCAGAACTTACCGAAGCCAGCTGACGCAGGTTCGGATCGCTCCACAACGTCCCCGCGCGCCGGTACCGCACCGGGCCGGGGAACCAGCCGACGCCGTAGCCGTCGACGTTCACGGTTCCCCCGGCCCGCATGTCGCGCGGCGCGTAGGACTGGTGCTCCAGCGAGTGCGGTGCCTCGAAGAGCGGGCCCCCGACGGGCACGGCGGTGCCCAGGTAAGCCAGATGGCGGCACATCGGCCTAGGCGTCCCTGGCGCAGCGGAAGCCGGCGAAGATCTGCCTTCTGATCGGGTAGTCCCAGTTGCGGAACGTCGAGCGGATCGCCGACTTGTCGGTGCCGAACGAACCTCCGCGCAGCACCTTGTAGTCCGGCCCGAAGAACACCTGCGAGTACTCCTCGTACGGGAACACCTCGAAGCCCGGGTACGGCCCGAAGTCGCTCGACGTCCACTCCCAGACGTCACCGATCAGCTGGTGCACGCCCGCGGGCGACGCACCGGCCGGGTACGCGCCGACGGGAGCCGGGCGCAGGTGCCGCTGCCCCAGGTTCGCGTGTTCCTCGGTCGGTTCCTCGTCACCCCAGGGGTAACGGCGGGTCTTGCCCGCGGCCGTGTCGAACCGGGCGGCCTTCTCCCACTCGGCCTCGGTCGGCAGCCGCTTGCCCGCCCACGTCGCGTAGGCCTGCGCCTCGTGGAAGCACACGTGCACCACGGGTTCGTCCGGCACGATCGGCTCGGTCACGCCGAACGCCGTGCGCACGAAGGAGTTCTCCTCGCGCTGCCAGAACCTCGGCGCCTGCAGTTTCGCGTCCAGGCGGTGCTGCCAGCCCTCGTCCGTCCACAGTCGACGGTCGTCGTACCCGCCGGCGAGGATGAACTGGGCGTACTCGCCGTTCGTCACCGGGGTCGTGTCGATGAAGAACGAGTCGACGTGCACGGCGTGCGCCGGCCGTTCGTTGTCCAAAGCCCACGGTTCGTCCGAAGTGCCCATCTCGAACGGCCCGCCGGGGATGAACACCTCCGTCGTGGGCACCAGACTTCCGGCGGGCGGCATCGGCGCGTGCAGCACCGGGTCGCCCTTGCGCAGCTGGTGGGTCGCGAGCATCGTCTCGTCGTGCTGCTGCTCGTGCTGCACGATCATGCCGAACGCGAACCCGTTCTCGACGAGCCGGCGCCCCTGCAACGGCACCTTCTCCAGCACGTCGAACACCTTGCCGCGCACGTCCCCGACGTACTGCCGGGCCTCGCGCGGGTTCAGCAACGGCAGTTCGGGCCGCACGGAGCGACTGAACTTGAACGCGTCGTAGTACTCGTCGATGTCGCTGCGCACCGGTTCGCGTCCGCCGACGTCGCGAACGAGCCACAGCTCTTCCTGGTTGCCGATGTGCGCCAGGTCCCAGACCAGCGGCGACATCAGCTTCGAGTGCTGCCGCACGAGGTCGTGCTCGTCGACGGCGTCGGTCAGGGCGATGGAACGCGCGCGCGAGCGCAACAGTTCGCCTGCCACGTGCTCGCGGAGTTCTTCGGTCACAGCTTCCCCTCAAGCTCCCGGCTGATGGTGCTGATCTGATCGTTGGAGAGTCCAGTGCGCGGCAGAGCTTCGATGCCCAGCGCCACGACGTCCTTCGCGGCACGCGCGATGCGTTCGTCCGCCATCCCGTGCCGTGCGGCCACGAGCCACCGCCCGGCGGCCCGATCCGTCGCCGCCAGCACACCGTCCACAACGGACGGATCACTGAACAGCGCGACGAGCAGCGCGCTCGGCGCGACCCACCCGCCAGGCGCGGGCGTGTCGAGGTACCTGATCTCCATGTACCCGCGCGGGCGAACCGGCGGGAACATCAACGACATGTGGTAGTCGAGGTCGTCGCTGGTGGGGGCGCGGTCGTGCGCCCCGTTCAGCCAGTCCGCGAACGTGAACCGGCGATCCGGAATCCAGTTGGGACCCGGCCCGCGCACGACGATCACGGGCGTGTCGAGGACTCGGCGCGCGTACGCCTGGGCCGGATCGGCGCACACAGCCGCAGGTCTGGTGCGCACGGGATCACAGCCGTACAGAGCTCTCATCCGGGCCGAGGCCCAGCCCTCGTGCATCCCGCCGATGCTCGGCGAGTTCGCGAACAACGCGATCATCACCGGCCCGAGCCGGTGCACGGCCGCCCACCGGTCCTGCAGGTGCTTGGCCTCGCCGAAGTCGAGGCAGACCTGCAAGCCGGCGGTGTTGCACATCATCGAGATGCCGTCGAGCCCGAGCGCGCCGAACGCGTGCTCCATCGCGGCGTACCGCGGCACCTGCAGCATTCGCGTCGGATGTCTGTGCAGGTCAGCGCCTTTGTCTCCGAGCACGAGACCGTGCGCCGAGAGCATCTCGGTGAGGTGTGCGATGTCCTGGGAGACCGTCCGGAAGAGGTCCGGGAGGCTGGTGCAGGGAGGAGTGGAGATCTCGACCTGCCCGCCCGGTTCGACGGTCAGCGGGGTGCCGCTGGGAAGCGGCCGCTGGGGGCTGTCGGGCACTAGCGTGGGTGGTGCGTGCTCGCCGAGCGCGGTGGCGAGCCGGTGCCGATCGAGGACCTGAGCAGGGTCTTCGGCGTGGTGGACGGTCCATTCCAGCTCCACGCCGAAGAGCCTCGGAGGCCCGTGCTTGAAACAGACCGAGGCCACATAAGCCTCGGCCTCGGCGCGGTCGGCGAACCTCGCCGGCGCCGGTTGGTCACGCAACGCAGTCACGCTGCCACACTCCCCGTGATCGTCTGGCCCGTTCGACGCTACACGCGGGGTCTGACACTCGCAGCCCTCAAATCCTTACGAAACAAGTGAAGTGCCCGTGTGCACGCGTGCTTGCAGGCGAATTCCACGGAGTTCCTTGGAAACGTTCGAACCCGTACCGTGAGCGAACGAACACGCACCATCACCATCGGGGGCCTGAGATGACAGACCCGCTCGCACCGATCAGCGGGCAGTTCGCCCTGGTCGGCACCATCAGCCGAGGCAACACCGAGGACATGCCTTCGGGCGCGGAAACCCGGCCCTGGGGACTGCGCAGGGCGCGTCCCGCCCGTCCTGCCGTTGTCCGCGGTGAACCCACCGCGCTGACCACGTCGAGCGTCGACGGTGAGGACCCGCCCAGTTCAGAGGACTGGATCAACGACTGATGACCGTGCTCGTCCTGGCCTCGGACGCGGACCCGACGGCGGACCGCGTCACCGGGATTCTGTGTGAACGCGCCGTGCCGCATGTCCGATTCGACACGGCGTGGTTTCCGCAGCGAGCGGGCATCACGGCGGAGTTCCGTTCAGGTCGCTGGACCGGATCGCTGACAGCAGGGGAAACGAGCGTCGCCCTGGAAGACCTGCGGTCGATTTGGTATCGGAGTCCGGGTGCGTTCTCCTTCCCCGCGTCGCTGTCCTCGACGGAGCGGCATTGGGCCATGACCGAGTCCAAACTCGGGATCGGCGGTGTCCTGACCTCACTGCCTCTGCTCTGGGTGAACCACCCCGCGCGCAATGCCGACGCCTCCTACAAGCCCGTCCAACTGATCACTGCCACCGGAAACGGTCTCGAAGTGCCTGACACGCTCGTGACGAACGACCCGGTCGCCGTGCAGACGTTCGCGACGCCCGGCGACACGGTCACCAAGGCGTTCGGCTCACCTTCGATCAGGGAGGAGGGCGTCCGGAAGGTCACCTTCACGCATCTCGTCGACGCGCAGGACCTCGCCGACCTGCGCGGGATCGAGACGAGCGCCCACCAGTTCCAGCGTTGGGTCCCCAAGTCCTGTGAGGCGAGGGTGATCGTGGTCGGTGACCGCCTGTTCTCCGCCGGGATCCACGCGACGACCGCAGAAACCCGTGTCGACTGGCGCAACGACTACAGCGCCCTGCGCTACGAGCGCATCGAACCTCCGGCGTCCGTGGCACGCGGTGTGCGCGGATACTGTGCTGAACTGGGTCTCGTCTACGGGGCGTTCGACTTCGTGATCCGGCCGGACGGTGTTTGGGTGTTCCTCGAGTGCAATGCCGGTGGCCAGTACGGATGGATCGAGGACGAGATCGAGGCTCCGATCAGTGCGGCTCTCGCCGATCTGCTGGAGGCCGGGTGAAAACGTGGCGCGAGTTCGCCCGGGAACTGGCCGACGAGGTCGGGAACGACAACTGGCGAACCGAACTGGAAGCGGTGCCCAGGCACGTCTTCGTGCCCGCGTTTCACGTCCAGCGCCCGGACGGGACGTGGGACGAGACGACGTCCCACGACGAGGGCTGGATGGACGCTGTCTATCGCGACCGCCCGCTGATCACCGAACTCGCCACCACGCCGGAGGGCCATCGCGTCACCGTCTCCTCTTCGACCAAGCCGGGGCTGATGGTGCGAATGCTCGACGCCCTCGACCTGGCCGACGGCCAACGGGTGCTGGAGATCGGCACCGGAACCGGCTACAACGCCGCGCTCCTCGCTCACAGGCTCGGATCAGAGCAGGTTTTCTCCGTCGACATCGGCGCCACGCTCATTGACGCCGCTCGCGAACGGCTGGCCGGTCTGGGCCTCACTCCTGCTCTCGCGGCTGCTCACGGCGCGGAAGGCTGGGCGCGGCACGCTCCGTTCGATCGGATCATCGCGACGTGCTCGGTGCCCGAGGTCCCGTGGGCGTGGGCCGAGCAGGTCCGCGAGAACGGCCTCGTCCTGGTGGACCTCAAACCGAGTGTGCACGCCGGAAACCTGGTGCTGCTCACGCGGCACGCCGATCGGCTCGAAGGCCGGTTCCTCCACCGGTGGGCGGGATTCATGGCGATCCGGGACACCGACGGCCCGCCGGGGAACGTCACCACGATCGATCCGGTCGAGGGGGTCAGATCCGTCACGCGGCTGGAGCCGCTTCCCTGGGCTTCCCTCGTTCCGTGGTTCCTGACCCAGGCGACCATGCCGGGCGAGGTGGCGTTCGGACATCGGGGGAACGCCGCCATGTTCAGCACGGCTGACGGATCGTGGGCCGCGGTCAGCCAGGAGCCGGACGCCGAGGGTGAACGTGAAGTGCGCCAAGGTGGCCCGGTCCGGATCTGGGACGAGTTCGAAGCCGCACAACGGACGTGGGACGAACTCGGCAGGCCGGACTGGGACCGCCTCGGCCTCACAGTCACACCCGATGGCCGCCACCGCGTGTGGCTGGACGAGCCAGGTGGCGGCATCGGGTGGACGTTGTCCTAGCTAGGACCTCCGCGCATTGGAACGACCGCGCAGCACCGTGTTGGCGGTTGACGCGTTCTTGATGGCCGTCTCGATCTGCGCCATCGACGAACCGGACGTGATGCCCGGCACCGTCGCGGTGTTCAACGCGTACAACGTGAAGGTGTACGGGTTGGTCGACCCGCCGGGGCAAGGTCCGAAGTACTTGAGGGAATTGGCCCCCGACTCCATCGCCTTCTGCTTCGCGGCGCCCTGACCGGGAACGGCGAACCCGGAGCCGAGGTTCTCCGGCAACGACCGGGCGTTGCCGGGAATGTCCCAGATCGCCCAGTGCAGCTTGTTGCCGTTGTTCACGCGGTCGGCGAACACGATCGCGTAGGCGGCGGCACCCGACGACTCACCCCACGCGAACGGCGGTGACGGGTCCTGGCCCGCAACGCCGTCCCCGGCGCAGGTGTGCCGAGCCGGGATCATCGCGTCGTCTGCAAAGGCTGTGGACGAAAGCGTAAAAGCAGAGCCGCCTTCGTAGACGATGTCGATGTGCAGGATGCGGTCGTTGCCCGCCGATCCGTCCTTGTCCGTGGTCGTGGTCAGCCAGATGTCGCCGTCGCGGTCCACCTCGACCGTGCGCAGGCGGTTGTAGGTGCCCTGGAAGTAGATCTGCTGGTCCACCAGGTTGCCGTTGGCGTCGATCCGCATCCGGTAGATGCGCTGGCCGACGGTCGTGGCCACGAAGACGTGGTCGTTGATGATCGTCAGGCCGGACGGCGAGGCCTGCGAGGTCGACCAGGTCTTCTTCGGCGGGATCGTGCCGGCGCAGTTGCCGATGGTGCCCTCGCACGGTTCCCAGCCGTAGTTGCCGCCCTTGGTGATCAGGTTGACCTCGTCCTGCTGCGAGTTGCCGAACTCCGACGCCCACAGGCGGCCCTGCGAGTCGAAGTCGAGGCCCTGCACGTTGCGGTGGCCGTACGACCAGATCGCCTTGCCCGGGAACGGGTTGTCGGACGGGATGGAGCCGTCCGGGTTGATGCGCAGGATCTTGCCGGCGTTGGTGTTGAGGTTCTGCGCGTTGTTGCCGTTCTGCGCGTCACCGGTCGAGATGAACAGGTACCGGCCGTCCGGGCTGAACCGCAGGCGCCCGCCGTTGTGGTACCGGTTCTTCGGCACGCCGGACAGCAACGTCGTCCACGAGGACAGCGACGACCCGTCGAACACCGCCCTGACCAGCCGGTTTCCGTCGGCGTAGGTGTGGTAGACGTACACGAAGCGGTCGGAGGCGAAGTTCGGCGAGACCTCGATGCCGAGCGCGCCGCCCTCACCGTTGGTGCCCATCGCGCCCGGCACCTTGCCGATGACGGTCTTGGAGCCGCCCTCGGTCACGCGCAGCACGTTGAACGTCTCGCGCTCGGTCACCAGGGCCGAGCCGTCGGGCAGGAACGCGAGCCCCCACGCCACGTCGACGCCGGACGCGATCTGCGTGACGGAACCGGGGTTCGGCACGCCGGTGCCGCCACCAGCGGTAGGACGTACTGAGATCTCGTTCGAGAACCCGGACAGGTTGCCGGCGGCATCCTTCGCGCGCACCTTCACCGCGTACGTCTGCCCGGTCACCAGACCGGCGATGGTCGCCGACAACGCCGAACCATCGGCGTTCTGCTTCAAAGCACCGTCGAAGTGGATCTCGTAGCCGGTCACGCCCACGTTGTCCGTGGAACCGTTCCAAGCCACCGAGACGCTGGTCGACGTGGCACCGGTCGACCGCAGACCGCCCGGGGTCGTGGGCGCCTGGTTGTCGACGGGCGCCGGCTTGGTGCGGCCGGGCACGTTGTTCGAGGCCTGCGAGACGTTGCCCGCCCGGTCCTTCGCGAACACGGTCCAGTCGTACTCCACGTCGGGACGCAGCCCGGTCGCGGTGCCCTCCAGCACGTTCCCGACGCTCGTGACGAGCTGGCCGTGCTGGTAGATGTCGTAGCCGGTGACCCCGACGTTGTCCGTGGCCGCTTCCCACTTCAACGTCACGGAGTTGTGCGTCGACGACACGAACTGCAGGTTCCGCGGCGGCGTGGGTGCCTCGTTGTCCGGGGGCCCGACCAGCACGGCGGAGAGCTTGTCCGCGTTGGGACCACCGTTGGCGGTCGTCGCGGTCGCCTTGATCTTGTTCGCACCGGCGTGCAGCACCACCCGCAGCGTCCGCGTCTGCCAGGTCGTCCAGGCCCCGGTCCCGGGGAACGACACGGTCTGCGCGGCAGCCCCGTCCACGGTCACCGACACCGGGCGGTCGGCCGTCGTCCCGTTGGCGTACCGGAACGTCAGCTCGTGCTCGCCACCGGACTCGGCGTTGATCGTGTACTCGACCGACGACCCGATGACGTTGTCGTAGTTGACGAACCCGCGCCCGGAGAACCCGGTCCAGTTCGACTCCACGACCCCCTGCGAGATCGTCGCGTCCTCGGACTCCTGCTCCAGCGCGGGCGCCGAGGACAGCTCCTCGACCTCCAGGTAGTCGAGGTTCGGGCCACCCGTGGCCCCGGTCGACGTCACCTTGATCTTGTTCGAACCGGCCGCCAGCGACACGGTGTTCTCCGCCGACACCCACGTCGTCCACGCACCGGTCCCGGGGAACGCGCGTTCGTCGACCGACACCGCGCCGTTGACCGACACGTCGACCGGCCGGTTGTCCGCGGTGCCGTTGGCGTAGCGGAACACCAACCGGGCCGAACCCGCACGCGTGGCGTTGACCGTGAACTCGACGGACGAGCCCACCACGTTGTCGACGTTCACGAACCCGGCGCCGGAGAACCCGGCGTGGTTCGACTCCACCACGCCCTGCGAGATCGTCGCGTTCTCCGCTTCGTACCGGACCGGCGCCGCGAGGGCCGACTCCGGAACCGACATCACTGCGATGGCTGTTGTGCAGGCAACACCCATCGTGCCGAGCGTTCGGAACGCCCGGCTTCTGCTCGGTGCCACTGTTGTGCCTCCCACAAGACGGGTAGGGGGATCACGAGAGCGGCGGCGGATTCAGTTTTAGACAAGAAACTTTCCTGACTGTCGCGCAGATCACACCACTGCGCACGGCCCGAGTCAACCCCGTCCCAGACGTGCTGGAAAGCGCTTACCAAAACCCGTTACCGATCCCGGTTCTCCGCCAGCGCGGCGATGAGGTCCGTGACCGTGCGGCTCAGCAGCAGATCGACCACGTGGACGCCTGTGGACTCACGCCGCTGCCACCCGAGGCGCTCGGCGAGCGCCGACAGCTTGACGATCTCCTGCGTGTCCATGGCCGCAGAGGATATGGCCAGCAACCCGTCCTTCAGCACAGCCCCGGCCGAAGATCCACACGAAAGGGAACGGCCACGAAGATCACACCAACGGACCCGTCCAATCCGTACGTACGGATTGGATTTCCCACCCCTGCCCTGCGACCATCTACCGGTGCCCAGGGTGAGCCAGGACCACCTCGACGCCCGCCGCCGTCAGATCCTTGACGGTGCGCGTGCCTGCTTCGCGCGCCACGGCTATGAGGGTGCCACCGTACGCCGTCTCGAAGAGGCGACGGGACTCTCCCGCGGTGCCATCTTCCACCACTTCCGCGACAAGGAGTCGCTCTTCCTCGCGCTCGCCGAGGACGACGCGCTGCGCATGGCGGACGTGGTCGCCGAGCAAGGCCTCGTGCAGGTGATGCGCGACCTCCTCGACGAACCGGAGAAGAGGGACGAGGAGCACGCGGCCGACTGGCTCGGCACGCGCCTCGAGGTCTCCCGCCGCCTGCGCACCGACCCGGACTTCCGGGCCCGCTGGGCCGAGCGTTCGGAACAGCTCACGGCCGCCACGCGCCAGCGCCTCATCCGGCAGCGCGAAGCCGGGAACCTGCGGGACGACGTCGACGTCACGGTGCTGACGAACTTCCTCGAGCTCGTCCTCGAAGGCCTCGTCTCCCACCTCGCGATGGGCCTCCCGGCGGACGACATGGAGCCGGTGCTCGATCTGGTGGAGGAAACCGTGCGGCGACACCGTCGCAGCTCTTGAGAGTTCCGTAAATTCCCCGCACTGTGGACGCATGTCCCAGCTGAAGACCGCCGCTCAGTTCTTCGCGCTGCGCACGCTCGTCCGCGGCTACGCGCTCTTGGGTGACCCGTACGCCGGTGTCATGGCCTCGCCGCCGAACCGCGACCCGTACCCGATGTACGAGAAGGTGCGCGCCAAGGGCGACATGGTGCGCAGCCGCATGGGCGCCTACGTCACGGGCTCCCGCGAGATCTGCGACTCGGTCCTGCGGGACAACAGGTTCGTCACCGCCACGTTCGACGAGGCGTCGATGGTGTCGATCACGCTGGTCCAGAACGGCGAGAAGATCGTCAACCCGGTGCAGGACTCGTTCCTGATGAAGAACCCACCGGACCACACCAGGCTCCGCAAGCTCGTCCAGCCGTTCTTCACGCCGCGCGCCTTGAAGGACCGCACGACGTCCATCCAGAAGATCGTCACCGACCACCTCGACCGGCTCGGCGACCGCTTCGACGTCGTCACGGAGTTCGCGTCGCAGGTCCCGATCCAGGTCATCGCCGACCTGCTCGGCGTCCCGGACGGCCACCAGGACGTCTTTGCCCGCTGGGGTTCGGCGCTGGCCGAGACCCTCGACGGCGTCTGGTCGCACCAGCAGCTGAAGAACCTGCACGCCACGATCATCGAGTACAACGACTTCATCGACGACCTGATCGCCGAACGCCGCCGCAGCCCGCAGGACGACATCGTCAGCCACCTCGTCACCCAGCACGAGGACCTCAGCCGCGAGGACCTCGTCGCCACGACCGGGCTCCTGCTGTTCGCGGGCTTCGAGACGACGGTGAACCTGATCAGCAACGGCGTGCTGAAGGCGTTCGAGAACCCGCACACCGTCGCGCCGCTCTCCCAGAGCCCCGAGTACGCCGAGGGTTTCGTGGAAGAGGTGCTGCGACTCGACCCGCCCGTGCAGTACACGATCCGCTGGCCCGGGGAACGCCTGGAACTCGCCGGCGTGAGCCTGCCCAAGGGAATGCCGGTCATGCTGATGCTGGCCGCGGCCAACCGCGATCCGAAGGTTTTCCGGGACCCGGCGAAATTCGACCCGACGCGGTCCAACGCACGCGAGCACCTCGCGTTCAGCGCGGGAATCCATTACTGCATCGGCGCGGGACTCAGCCGGATCGAAGGCCAGCTCGCACTGCACGAGCTCTTCAAGCGGTTCCCGAACCTCGCGGCGGACGGCCCGGTGACGCGGCGGAAGTCGAAGCTGATCCGCGGCGCGTTGCGACTTCCGGTGCGCGCCGGCGAAACCAAGCGGTCACTCGCAGTGAACTAATGCTGACCTGGCGCGAATTTCGTTGCGGCGAGTGCTCGACTTCACCCGCGTGGAGCAATGTTCGTGCCCCAATGACACATCTCCGTAGTGCATGCTTAGAAGCGAGAGGGAGACCCGCCGCACCGCCGCCGCGACGGGCCTCCCTCTCACCTCGTTTCGAAACTTCGCGCAGTCCTGACTATTCGACGCCGGCCATCAGCTTGTTGATCGCCGGTGCCGCAACGGCAAGCGCCACACCGAGAACAACGGCCGCGCCACCCAATGTGAAGAAGTACGCGGAAGGGCTCGTCGTGTAGAACTTCACGAGCTGGGCGGCCACGCCGGTACCCGCCGACACCGCGAGGAACCACAGGCTCATCGTCTGCGACGCGAACGCCTTGGGCGCGAGCTTGGTCGTCACCGACAGACCCACCGGCGACAGCATGAGCTCACCGCAGGTCATGATCAGGAACATCACCACGAGCCAGAGCGGCGTCACCTTGCCGTCCGCCGCCGAGTTGCTCGCGAAGTACATGAGCACGAACGACAGGCCGACGAGCACCAGCGAACCCGAGAACTTGCGCGGCGTGGACGGCGCGCGGTCCTTGAGCTTCAGCCACAGCCACGCGAACACCGGCGCCAGCGCGATGATCATGATCGGGTTGATCGACTGGAACCAGGCGACCGGGAACTCCCAGCCGAACACGTGGTTGTCGACGTGCGAGTCCGCGAACTCCGCGATGACCGACGCGCTCTGCTCGAAGATCAGCCAGAACATCGCCGCCGCGACGAACAGCGGGATGTAGGCGAGGACGCGCGGCTTCTCCTCCGGCAGCGTCTTCTTGCTGCGGTACATGACGGTGAAGTACGTGATCGGCAGGACGATCGACATGATGCTGATCATCAGGATCACGCCGTCGACGCCGTCGAGCACGTACGCCAGCGCACCGAGCCCGGCGATCGCGACGGCGATCACGCCGATGAGGCCGTAGACGCGGCCCTTCTCCTGCTGCGGCAACGGGTTCGGCGCCACGGCGGCCGAGCCCTTCAGGTACTTGCGGCCCATCCGGTACTGGATGAGGCCCGCCGCCATGCCGACCGCGGCGACCGCGAACCCGGCGTGGAAGCCGACGCCGTCCGCGAGCGCGCCGGTGATCAGCGGCGAGATGAAACCGCCGATGTTGATCGCCATGTAGAAGACGGTGAAGCCGGCGTCACGGCGCTTGTCCTCGCGCGAGTACAGGCCGCCGACGACGGTCGAGATGTTCGGCTTGAGCAGGCCGGTGCCGAACACGATGAAGATCAGGCCGAGGTACACGCCCGCGATGCCGATCGGCAGGGCCAGGGCGATGTGCCCGCACATGATCAGCACGCCGCCGATGAACGTCGCGCGCTGGCCACCCCACACGCGGTCGGCGAGCCAGCCGCCCGCGACGCCGGACATGTAGACCGCAGTGCCGTAGATGGCGACGATCGACAGGGCGAGCGCCTTGTCGACGCCCAGACCGCCGTCCGAGACGGCCGTCCACAGATAGAGGCCGAGGATGGCCTTCATCCCGTAGAACGAGAACCGTTCCCAGAGTTCGGTGAAGAACAGCGTCGAAAGGCCTCGGGGGTGCCCGAAGAATCCCTTGTCCTGTTCGGAGATGCTGGCGCTAGGAGCGCTCACAGTCATCGTCCCTTCGTGTCAACGATGTCACGGCGCGGATCGGGTGAGATTACGCCGAACGCGTGTACGGCTTGCAAATCGGGTTGCGTCCGAGTGGCCCAGCTCTCACGCCGGGGTGCGGGTTTGGGCGAGATTTGATGCACTGCTGGGATGGAGTTGATCCAGGCGCACGGCGTGGCGATGACGGAGTTCGATCGGAGGGTGCGGGAGATCGCGCCGGACCAGTGGACACTCGGCACCCCCTGCCGGGAGTGGTCGGTGAGGGACCTCGTCGGTCACCTCGTCCACGAGCAACTCTGGGCCCCTGAACTGCTCGCCGGCTGCACGGCGAAACAGGTCGGGGACAGGTTCGACCACGACAACCTCGGCGACGACCCGCTCGTGTCCTGGGTGGTGGCGGCCGCGGCGGCCCGCGAGGCGTGGCTCGGCCCGCACGCCTTGGCGAAACCGGTGACCGTGTCGTCGGGAAAGCTCGACGCCGAGGAGTACTGCTGGCAGATGACCGCGGATCTCGCGGTGCACGCCTGGGACCTCGCCCGCTCGATCGGCGCGGACGAACGAATCGATCCCGGACTCGCATCGGCCGTTCTGGGTTATGTGGAACGCAACATCGACGACTGGAGTGGTTCGTCGCTGTTCGATTCGCCCGTTCCGGTTTCGCCGGACGCGGACGACCAAACGCGCCTGATCGGACTTCTGGGACGCAAGCCTTGAGGCCTTGACGGGTGCCGCTCGAATCGCGCACTCCGTGGTCCCAGCCCGACACCGCGTTCCACGACTCCCAGGGAAAGCCAGTCCTGCACCGAGGTCTCCCGGCCGGTTTTCCGAAACGCCCCGCCCCGCATCCCCCTGCCTCCTGCGAGACGGGGCGTTCCTCCCCCGACCGCGTCCAGCGGCTCCCCCTGCCGTCCGAACGCACCGCATTTCTACAGGTAGATCGTTGTCCGGTGTCGAAGCGCCAAAAGCGGACAACGTGTGCCGGACAACGTTTTGGTCTTCGCCCGAAAGACGACGCTGCCCCCGGCGCCGGATGCGCCGGGGGCAGCGGATGCCGGACGGATCTGCCGACGTGTGATCGACGTCCGCACCGGTGGTCGGTCGTGGGTGGACCGGTTCCCGAGCGTGCCAGCCGCTCGTGACCGCCCCCTGAACGTCAGATGACCTTCTGCTCCAGCGTGACGCACCTGATACCGACGGCGTCGAGGTGCTCGCTCACCCGGACGAACCCGGCGCTCTCGTAGAACAGGATGTTCGACTCGCTCTCGGCACCGGTGAACAGCCAGACGACTTTCACCTCATCGGGTGCACCTTCGCTGATCGCGGTGAGGAGCTTGCGACCGATCCCGCCGCCCTGGACGTCCGGCGCGACGGCCAGCCGGGCGACCTCCATGCGGTCGCCGTCGACCCGGCTGCGCACCGACCCGATCAGCCGCGCCCCGTCGAACGCGCCGACGGACGGCGTTCCGTCCGCCAGGTGCTTCCGGATCTCGTCGAGCGTCTCGACCAGCGGCGGCAGGTCCCACGCCCCGTACCGGCGGGCCTCCGCCAGGTAGGCCGCGCGCTGGATCGTCATGACCTCGCCGGCGTGCGCGGGCGTCAATGGTCCGAAATGGACGGTCACGGCCCGGTGACCCCCGGCGTCCAGCTCTCCGGGATGCCGCTCTCGGTGAGGATCATCTGGTGGTCCTGGAACCCCTCCGGCGCGTCCGGCTGCCACGGCCACTGCCCCTGCGGCGTCGGCACGATGATCTGCAGCGCGGCGAACTCCGAGCCGTCGTAGAGCAGGTAGGCGCTCCCGAAGAACTCCGGGTAGAACCCCTTGTAGACCCGCTCGAACGTGATCGGCACGCCCTCGAAGAAGTCGTCGTAGAGCTTGCCGGGCTGGAACCGCTCGCCCCCGCTGGCCCGCTTCACGTACATGTTGACCAGGTTCTCGCCCATGCCCTGCGGCAGCCCGATCACCACCGCCTCGGCGACCCCGAACCGGCGCCACGCCCCCACCGAGAACACGTAGCCGGGACCTTCGGCGTCCGGGTTCACCACGATGTTGGTGTGCCCGAACCGGTCGGCCGCGGACAGCAGCCGCGCCCTCAGTTCGATGTCTTCGTCGGAAAGCACGCCACCCACCCTACGGCACCGTTCCGGCGCCTTATCCCAGCTTGGAGCTGTTCCAACGCTCCCACCTTCAGGCAGATTTGGTCGGAAACGATAGAGGTTTCGCGGCGGGTGGCCCTACCTTCCGTCCATGCCCAAGAGATCGTCCAGCGTGGTGGGCCGCGAGTTCGGCAACGGCATGCGCGCCGCCATCGACGCCACCGGCATGACCCAGCGCGAAATCGCCGTGGAGCTCGGCTGGCAGGAGGCCAAGCTGTCGGACATGCTCGCCGGAAAGGGCGGCGTGACCGAGACCGAGGTCCGCGAGCTCCTCGCCTACTGCCGCACACCACGGGCGGAGCGCGACCGCCTGCTCGAATTGTTCCGCGAACAGGGAAACGCCTTCGTGCGGTTCACCGACGACGGTGTGCCGGAGCAGGTCCAGACGCTGATCAACCAGGAACGCGAGACAAACGAGGTCGAAGCCTGGTCGATGGTCGTGGTGCCAGGCCTGCTCCAGATCCGCGACTACATCGCGGCGGTCACCGCCAAGGCGCGCACGGTCTCCGCCGACAACCTCGCCGCCACCATTGAGGCGAGAGTCGCGCGGACGGAAATCCTCGACTACAACCGCACCTTCACCTTCTACGTGCACGAGCAGGCGTTGTGGCTACCGGTCGGCGGCGAAGAGGTGTGGCGCGAGCAGCTTGCCCACCTGCTGCGGATGTCCGTACGGAAGTACATCAGCATCCGGGTCGTTCCCCGGTCGATCGGCGTGCATGCAGGCCTTTCCGGTGACTTCCGGCTGATGAAGTTCCCGAAGTACCCGCCCGTCGTCTACGTCGAGAGCGTCAAGTGCTGCTTGTTCTTCGACGACAAGGAGACCGTCGACACCTACGAGAGCATCCTGAAGGACCTCGCTGCTGTCGCCTTGGATGAGGAACAATCGAGGGCGGTGATCAACAGCATCTTGGAGGGTCTCCAATGACCAACTGGCGGAAGAGCAGCTACAGCGGCGACGGTGACAACTGCGTGGAGATCGGCCACGGCGTCGGCATCCGCGACAGCAAAGCGCCTGCCACGCACCTCCCGTTCTCGGCTGCCGCGTGGTCGGCGTTCCTCACCTCCGTGAAGACAACCGCCTGATCGCGACGGCCACCGCCGCCACGACGACGGCCTGGCCGAACATCATCCAGTGGAACGCCCCGGCGTAGACCGCGGCCTGGCCGGGGTGTCCGGCGGCGGTGTCGTGGGCGAGGTCCTCGGGCAGGGCCCGCCCGATCAGCCAGGTGATCGTCGCCGCGTACGCGCCCACCGCGACGGCCTCGCTGCCGATCCGCACGAGGTTGAGCACGCCCGAGGCCGTTCCGGTGCTGTGCGCGGGAACGGTCGCGAGCGCCTCGGCGTCGATCCGCCCCAGCGGCAACCCGAACCCGAACCCCACCAGCAGCATCGGGATCACGAGCCAGCCGAGCCAGGTTCCCGGCTGCAGCACCACCATCCCGAGCGATCCCAGGACCAGCGCCGCCAGCGACACGGTGATGACGGTCGTGGGCGAGCCGCGCAGGCCGAGGACCGGTCCGACCAGCACCGGGATCGTCATGGGCAGCATCAGCAGTCCGGCCGTTCCCGCGGACAGGCCCGCGACCCCGCTGAGCGCGACCGGCAGGTACGTCAGCAGCGTGACGAAGCCGAACGCCCCGGCGACCGTCACGAGCGTCAGCGCGAGGAAGTACCTGTTGCGCAGCAAGGAGAAGTCGACGACCTTGCGGGCGGCGGTCGTGCGCGGGTCGGGCAGCAGCCCGCTCAACGCCAGCCCCGGCACGGCCAGCAGCGCGTGCGCCACGAACACCCCGCGCCAGTCGAACGCGGCGATGAGCGCCCCCGAGATCGTAGGGCTGAGCGCGAGCCCGAGTCCGATGACGGTGCCGAAGACGGCGAACGCGCGCCGGCGTTCGGCGCCTTCGAAACCGTTGGACAGCAACGAACTCGCGCCCGTCGCCACCGCCGCGCTGCCGATCCCGGCGACCAGGCGCGCGGCGTCGAGCACCGCGAGGTTCGGCGCGAGCGCGCTGGTGGCCGAAGCCACCAGCAGCAGCCCGACGCCGATCCGGAACGTCCGGCGGTGGCCGATCCGGTCGGACGCGACGCCCCAAACGAGTCCGAACGCGGCGAACGTGACGTTGAAGCCGTTGACGACCCACTGCAGCTGCGCGGGATCGCTGCCGAGTTCGTCCGCGATGCGGGGCAGTGCGATGGCCGTGCCCGAGATGCCCATCGGGATGACGAACACCGCGAGCATGATGAGCGGGATCAAGCCGCGTAACCGCCGTCGACGTCGATCGAGGCACCGGAGATGTAGGCGGCGTCCGGCCCGGCCAGGTACGCGACCAGACTCGCGACCTCGTCGGCCGTCCCGTACCGCCCGATCGCGATGTGCGCGCGGGAGAAGTCCGCGCGCGGGCCGTCGGCGGGGTTCATGTCGGTGTCCGTCGGCCCCGGCTGGATGTTGTTGACGGTGATGCCCCTGGCACCGACCTCGCGGGCGAGCGCCTTGGTGAACCCGGCGACCGCGGCCTTGGTGAGCACGTAGAGCGTGCCGCCCGGATACGTGACCCGGTCGGCGTTGATGCTGCCGACCGTGATGATCCGCCCGCCATCTTGGAGGTGCTCCAACGCCGCCTGGCTGGCGGCGAACACGCTGGTCTGGTTGACCGCGACCGTCCTGTCGTACTCGTCGTCCGCGACCTCGCCGATGGGCTTGACGTCGATGACGCCGGCGTTGTTGACGAGCACGTCGAGCCTGCCGAACCGTTCCACGACCTCGTGCACCCCTGCCCTGACCGCGTCCCGGTCGCCGGCGTCGACCTTGATCGCGACCGCCTCCCCGCCCGCCTCCTCGATCGACTTCACGACCAGTTCTGCCTGGTCGGGCGACGCGTAGTAGGTGATGGCGACGGTCGCCCCGGCGCGGGCGAGCCGCTGCGCGATGCCCGCCCCGATACCCCGCGAGCCACCGGTGACGATCGCGACCTTGCCTTCGAGTTCCATGGTTACCCCTCGTTGTTGAGTGCTCGTTCAAGATGTCACCGCAGCAGGAAGTGCCGCAAGTGCTATCTTGAACGGGTACTCAAAAAGTGAGGAGGCCCACGATGGCGATCGGCAGGCCGCGCGAGTTCGACACGGAGGCCGTGCTGGACTCGGCCATGCGCGTGTTCTGGGCCAAGGGCTACGAGGGCGCGACGATGGCCGACCTCACCGCCGCCACGAACCTCAAGCCGGGCAGCATCTACGCGGCCTTCGGCTCGAAGACGGGCCTCTTCAAGCAGGCCGTCGACCGCTACATCGCGACGATCTTCGCCTACGGCCCCGCCGCCCTCGCCGCCCCCACCGCGCGTGAGGTGACGCGACTGTTCCTGTTGGGTGCCGTCGACGCCACGACCGGTTCCGACACCCCGGCGGGGTGTCTGCTCGTGCAGAGCGCCCTGTCCCCCGGCGACACCGCCCTGGAGGCGAAAGCCGAGCTCAACGACCGGTGGCGAGCCGCGGAGGAGATCCTCACCGAACGCTTCGCGCGGGCGTTGGAGGAAGGCGACCTGCCCGCCGGGACGGACCCGCGGGACGTGGCGGTCTACGTGCTGTCGGTGTCGCAGGGCATCGCCGTGCAGGCGTCAACGGGCGCGTCCCGCGAGAAGCTGCGGCACCTGGTCGACCTGACCCTGCGCACGCTGCCCTGGGAGTGAAACGCGCGCGTTAGAAGTCGTCCAAGCGGCACACTGCCCACGGGGATCGCCATCGCCGGGGGTGAGCTGCATGTCGTTCGCCGACGTCGCGGCCCGTTTGAACCAGGTCGTCGAACTGGCAGGCCGAACGCTTCAGGCCTTGCGGCAAGCCTCCGACACCGCCGCCGACAGCACGACACTGATCACAGAATCGATGGCGGGCACCTCGCAGGAGTCCGAGGCCGCCGAGGTCACCGCCAACTTCCACGCGGTGCACACAGGCGCACTCGACTTGTCCGAGGCTCTGACAGTCTTGCTGCGCCGAGTCGAAGAGATCCGATCCAGGTTCGAGGTGGGCGCCGCCTCTCCGGAACCGACCTGGGCGGACCAGCAACGCTCGCGTCTGCCCAAGTACATCACCAGCGGCTACTACCTCGACCCCGATGGCTACGTGGAACTCGTGCAGAGCGGCAGCGAACCCGACGGCGAGCACGACCGCATCAACGCCCACCTGGTCGAGGTGGGCGCCATTCCCCCGTTGAAATCGAAGCCCCGAAGCACGTCGAAACGAAGGTGGCCTGGCGCATGCGGCAAGGCGGCGTCGACCGGGTCGAACTGGTCATCAACTTCGAGGTGTGCAACGGAATCTTCTCCTGCAAGAAGTTGCTTGCTCATATCCTTCTACCAGGACAGACCCTGATCATTCATGATCCGGTACGGTCGTTCGAGATACGTGGAAAGGAATCGCGGTGAGCCTCATCCTGGAGTTCTGGTATTACGCCGGTTCGAACCGCGCGGACGAGCCGGTCCTGGTCAAGCCGGAGGCAGCCCTCGACCGTGTGCTCGCGGACGTGCTGGAGCAAGGCCCACAGCCGCATCCAACCCAGGTGGCATCTCCAGAACTACCGACGTTCGGAATCCTGAACTTTCCCGACCGGATGTTCAAGTTGGACCTCGACCCGGAGTCGGCCATCGGCGCACTGCACTACACCGGACCTGACGAGTACGACGAGCCTGGGCGGTTCTGGTCTTGGGCGTCGGTCTCCAACGAAGAATTCGCCGACACTCCTGTCCTGTACATCGACAAACAGAACCGAACGCTCTTTCCGCCCAAATCAGCGATCAGCCTCGACACGATCACGATGGCGCTGGAAGAGTTCCGCCAGACCGGCACCCGGCCGACCTGCATCGAATGGCAGTCGACAGGCGGAATCGCCTGAAAAGCAAAACGCCGGCCACGCTCGCGCATGACCGGCGTTCCTCTGCGTGCGTGGGTCAGCCGACCTCGGCCATGACCTCGTCCGACACGTCGAAGTTCGCGAAGACGTTCTGCACGTCGTCGCAGTCCTCCAGCGCGTCGATCAGCTTGAAGATCTTCCGCGCACCCTCGGCCTCGAGCTGCACCGACACCGACGGCAGGAAGCTGGAGTCCGCCGAGTCGTAGTCGATGCCCGCGTCCTGCAGCGCCTTGCGCACCGGGATCAGGTCGCCCGCCTCGGACACGACCTCGAAGGACTCGCCCAGGTCGTTGACCTCTTCGGCACCGGCTTCGAGCACCGACATCATGACGTCGTCCTCGGTCGTGCCCGCCTTCGGCACGATCACGACGCCCTTGCGGCTGAACATGTACGACACGGAGCCCGGGTCCGCCATCGAACCGCCGTTGCGCGTCATCGCCGTGCGCACCTCGGACGCGGCACGGTTGCGGTTGTCCGTGAGGCACTCGATGAGCACCGCGACACCGTTGGGCCCGTAACCCTCGTACATGATGGTCTGCCAGTCGGCGCCGCCGGCCTCTTCGCCACCGCCGCGCTTGCGGGCGCGTTCGATGTTGTCCAGCGGCACCGAGTTCTTGCGGGCCTTCTGGATCGCGTCGTACAGCGTCGGGTTGCCGTCGGGGTCGCCGCCGCCCGTGCGGGCCGCGACCTCGATGTTCTTGATCAGCCGCGCGAAGAGCTTGCCGCGCTTGGCGTCAATAGCGGCCTTCTTGTGCTTGGTGGTCGCCCACTTGGAGTGGCCGCTCATTTCTCCTCCGTCGAACCGCGAACCATGTCAACGAACAGGCGGTGAACACGCTCGTCGCCCGTGAGCTCCGGGTGGAACGCCGTCGCCAGCACGTTGCCCTGCCTGACCGCGACGATCCTACCGGCGGCGTCTCCCGCCTCAGCCGTAACAGGCACCGTAGCGAGAACCTCGACCTCTCCGCTCACCGCCTCCACCCAAGGCGCCCGGATGAACACGGCGTGCACCGTCTCGCCGGCCAGGTCGAGGTCGGTCTCGAACGAGTCGATCTGCCGGCCGAACGCGTTCCGGCGCACCGTCACGTCCAGGCCGCCGAGCTGCTCCTGGTCCTCCCGGCCGTCCAGCACCGTCTCGGCCAGCAGGATCATGCCCGCGCACGACCCGTAGGCCGGGAAGCCCGCCTTGATCTTGGCGCGGAGCGGCTCCAGCAGCTCGAAGTTGACCAGCAGCTTGCTCATGGTCGTCGACTCGCCGCCGGGGATGACGATGCCGTCCAGCTCGTCCAGCTCCTCGACGCGGCGGACGGGCCGTGCGGTGACATCGCACTTCGCCAGCGAGATGAGGTGTTCCTGGACGTCGCCCTGGAGGGCGAGCACGCCGATGACGGGTGGGGCAGCAACCATGTCACCCAGCTTATTCGACGTGGTCAGACGCACCGCGCAGTGCCTCGCGCAGCGTCGCCGCCGTCGCCTCCACGCGCCGCGGCGCATCGGCCCCGAACGTGTAGGTGGCGAGGCCCGCGATCCAGTCCTCGTCGCCCGAGGCGAGCACGAGCACGACGTCGACGTGCCGCACGACGTGCAGCAGGTCGTGGCGCCGCACCCGGACGTCGACGGCTTCGACGTCCACCCAGGCGTGCCGCGTGGTGCCGTCGAGCTTGCGCACCTCGATGCCGTCCGGCGACCACCTCACGCCGAGGAACGCGCCGCGCCAGAGCCCGAACAGGCCGAGAGCCGCGACGAAGAGACCGACCAGGACCCCGAACACGGCACTGCCGCCGCGGTCGAGCACGACGGAGCCGACCACGTTGCCCAGTCCGATGAGCAGGAACGTGAACGCCAGCAGCAGCACGACCCACCGCCACCGCGAACTCAGGCGCCCCGAGGCGTCAAGCCCGTGCTTCTGCCGCAACACGTCCCCCTCCAGAAACGTCAGCGGGCGGGGCCGTCCCGGTCGCTGTCCTCACCCGGTGCGACCGGCTCCTCAGGGGCGGCGGCCGCCCGGTACCGCGACCAGCGCCAGATCGTGCCGGCGCCGAGGAGCACGCAGACGGACCCGGACAGGACCCGCGCGACGCGAACGTCGGGCCCGGTCAGGGCGTCGACCAGCGCGACCACGCCGATCACCAGGTACACGGTTCCCAGCAGAGGCGTGACCCAGTGCCAGCGTGCCATCGGCTGCTCACCCATGTCCTCGATCCAAGCAGAGACGTCCGCCGCCGTGACCAACTGCGCTCCGGTGCACCAACGGGCACTGGTTGTGGACCGTAGCGTCAAAGCCGTGTCTCAAAAGGACTTCCGTGATCAACCTGAAGTGTGAAGCTCTTACTAGCGACCTCGCTGGCGCTCGTGACGCTGGCAGTCCCGGCGCAGGCGAGTCCTCAGCCGACCATCACCTGGGGCGCCTGCGCGGACCAGGCCCTGGCCGCCGGTGGTGCCGAGTGCGGCACCCTGGCCGTGCCGCTCGACCCGGCCGCCCCGAACGGCCCCGAGATCACGCTCGCCGTCTCCCGCGTGCAGCACCGGACGGCGGTGTCGAAGGGCACCGTGCTCACCGTGCCCGACCCGTTCACCGGCACCGGCTACCAGCAGCCGCTGGTCGGCGCGCGGATGGCGGGCGGTGACGCGTTCGACTGGATCGGCATCGCCCGCCGCGGCCTCGCGCCCAGCGTCCCGGCCACCACGTGCGCGTCGAACCCGGTGGAGCTCGGCCGCCCCGCCTACGTGCCGGTGCCGGCCACCGAGCCGTACTGGACCGACCGCATCAGGAAGATCGCCGCCGACTGCGCGGGCGAGGAGTTGCTCGACCACCTGAAGACCACGGACCAGGCCGCTGACCTGGAGCGTGTCCGGATCGCGCTCGGTGCTCCGACCGTTTCGCTGTACGCGCAGACCTACGGCACCTACGTCGGGCAGGTCTACCAGTCGCTCAACCCCGGCCGGGTCACGCGCGCGGTCTACGACGGCAGCCTCGACCCGAAGCGCCTCTGGTACCACGCCAACAACTTCGACCAGGACGTGCTGCTGGAGGAGAACCAGCACCGGTGGTTCGACTTCCTCGCCGCGCAGGACGGCACCTACCACCTGGGTGCCTCACGTGCGGCCGTGCAGGCGGCGTTCGACCAGAAGGTCCGCGACCTCACCGTGCAGCCCGTGAACGACTTCGGGTCGTCGGAGTTCATCGACGTGTACCTGTTCGCGGCCTACTCGGAGCAGACCTGGCCGTTGCTCGCCCCTGCGTTGTCGGCACTCGTCAACAACAACGACCTGTCCATGACGCTCGGCCTGTACTCGGCGTTCTACGGCGCTGACGCCTCCAACCGTTACAGCGCGCTTCTCGCGCAGATCTGCACCGACACGTCGTGGCCCTCTGACTGGAACAAGTGGAAGGCGGACAGCTGGGCCACGCACGCCCTCGCGCCCAACTCGACGTGGGGCAACACGTGGTTCAACGGGCCGTGCGCTTACTGGAAGCACAAGCCCGGAACGCTCGTGCAGCCCGGCGGCACCGGTTCGGCGTTGATCGTGAACGGCACGTTGAACGCGGTCACGCCGTTCCAGGGCAGCCTGGAGGTGCGGTCGCGGTTCCCGAACTCGGCACTGCTGGCCGTGGCGAACGGGATCTCGTTCCAGAGCACGTTCGCCGGTAACGCGTGCGTGGACAACGCCGTCGCCGCGTACCTGGCGAACGGCACGCTGCCGGCCCGCAAGCCGGGGCGTCAGGCCGACGCCACCTGCTGACACGACGGCGGGCCGCCTCCCTCGGGAAAGGGGACGGCCCGCCGACGTCAGCCTGCTCAGTCGACCTTGACGAGCTGCTCCTGCTCCGGTCCGACCGGCTGGCGCGACTTCACGAAGCGCCACCCGAAGAACAGCACCAGCGCCAGCACCGGGATCGACCAGAACGCGATCTTCTCGGCCGTTCCCGCGAACGCCATCTGCCCGATCACCAGCGCGAGGAACGCCAGCGTTCCGTACGAGGTGTAAGGCGCGCCGGGCATCCGATAAGACGGCCGTTCGATCTCGCCCGCCATCGCCTTCTTGCGCAAACGCAGCTGACAGATGATGAGCGTGGCCCACGTCGACACGACACCCAACGACGCGACGGCGATCGCGATGTCGAACGCCTCCTTGGGCACGATGTAGTTGAGCACCACACCGAACAGGTAGGCGACGCCGGTGAACAGGATGCCGCCGTAAGGCACGTGGCGGGAGTTCATCTTGCCGGTGAACGCGGGCGCCTCGCCCTTCTGCGCCAACGACCTCAGGATGCGGCCGGTCGAGTAGAGACCGGAGTTGCACGAGGACAGCGCGGCGGTGAGCACCACGGCGTTCATGATGTCGCCGACCGCCGGGATCCCGAGCGCGGAGAACACCGTGACGAACGGCGACTCGGTGCCGGTGAAGTGGTCCCACGGCAGAAGCATCGTCAGCAGCAGCACGGAACCGACGTAGAAGATGGCGATGCGGTACACGACGCCGTTGATGGCCCGCGGCATGACCTTCTCGGGGTCCTTGGTCTCGCCGGCCGCGATGCCGACCAGTTCGATGGCCGCGTAGGCGAAGACGACCGCCTGCAACGTCATCAGCGCGACGCCGAAGCCCGCCGGGAAGAGGCCGCCGTGGCCCAGGGTGTTCGAGACGGACGCGGTCGTGCCGCCGATGTCCGCCGCGCCGATGACCAGGCCGATGCCGGTGACGAGGAAGACCACGATCGCGGTCACCTTGATGACCGAGAACCAGAACTCCAGCTCACCGAAGAGCTTCACGGACAGCATGTTGATCGCGACGAGCACGACCAGCGCGACCAGCGCCGTGATCCACTGCGGGAGGTCCGGAAACCACTTGTGCATGTAGATCGCGATCGCGGTGATCTCCGCGATGCCTGTCATGGCCCAGTTGAGCCAGTACAGCCAGCCCGAGGTGAAGCCCGCCCACGGGCCGACGAACTCGCGGGCGTACTCCACGAAACTGCCCGACACGGGGCGATGCAGCACGAGTTCGCCCAGCGCGCGCATGACGAAGAAGGCTGCGAGGCCGCACACGGCGTACGACAGGATCAGCGACGGCCCCGCTGTGGCGAGGCGTCCGCCCGCACCGAGAAAGAGGCCGACGCCGATCGCGCCACCGATTGCGATCATCTGCACCTGACGCTTGCTCAGCGCCTTGGTGTAGCCGTCCGCATCAGTTTCCACAGAACTCACGAGGAGGTTCCTTCCGAAAACGGAAAATTGCTCGCATCGGAACCTCCCGCGCCCCGATGCGCCGATGTCGGGGAACCCTAGCGAGTGGCGGTCATCACCAAGTAATCGGTTGGGGAAGACTTAACGTAAGCGACGTCACACAGCGCTGCGTTTAGGTCGGACCAAATGTCCTCGACGTGCTCGAGGCCCACAGAAATGCGCAGCAAATTGTCCGGAACGCCAGAAGCACGCAGTTCTTCGCCGGGTACCAGGCGGTGGGTCAAAGCCGAGGGGTGCTCGATCAACGTGTCCACGGAACCCAGCGAGACGGCCGGGGTGATGAGCTTCAGCCGTCGCACTACTTCGACCGGATCGCCGTGCACGCCGAACGCGATCATCGCGCCTGTACCGCGCATCTGCCGTGAGGCCGAGGGGTAGCGCACGAACTCCACGGCGTCGTGCTCGGCGAGTCGCGTCGCCAGCGTCGCGGCCGAGGCCGACGCGGCGTTGACCCGCAACGGCAAAGTGGCCAGCCCGCGGTGCAGCAGGTAGCCGCCCAGCGGGTGCAGGACGGCGCCCGTGATGATCCTGACCTGCCGCAACGCCGCCGCGCGTTCCTCCGAGCAGGCCACGACGCCACCGAGGACGTCGCCGTGCCCGCCGAGGTACTTGGTGCCGGAGTGCAGCACGTACTCGGCGCCGTGCAGGGCCGGGTTCTGCAGGATCGGGGTCGCGAAGGTGTTGTCGACCATGACCGGCACGCCCCCGGCCTGCCGGACGACGTGCTCGATGTCGACGAGGTCGAGGTTGGGGTTGGCCGGCGTCTCGACGACGACGAGCCCGGTGTCCGGCCGGATCGCGGAGGACACCAGGCCCGCTTCGACGTACGTGGTGGTGACGCCCAGCAAACCCGACGACAGCAGGTGGTCGGTGCCGCCGTACAACGGCCGCACGGCTACGACGTGCGGCTTTCCCGCCATGACGCAGGCGGCCTGGACGACGGCGGTGACCGCCGCCATGCCGCTGCCGAACGCCACGGACGTCTCGGTGTGCTCGAGCGCCGCGAGCGCCTGTTCGAACCGGGCCACCGTCGGGTTGTGCAGCCGCGCGTAGACGGGCGAGGTGGCCCGTGCGGCCCCGGTGGCCCACTCCCCCAGCGCTTCCCCGCCGAGCGCCTGGTCAGGCACGGGGTAGGTGGTGGACAGGTCGATGGGAGGGGCGTGCACGCCGAGTTCCGCGAGGTCGTCGCGGCCGCCGTGCACTGCGATGGTCTCGATGCGCGTCATGGCGCGAATGGTGGAGACTTCCTCGGGCGAGCGGGGGATGAACCGCAGCCGATTCGGTGGAACGGAGAAGAGCCGTGCTGGATTCGATCGACGAGGCCATCGTGCGGGAGCTGCGGAAGGACGCGCGGCTGCAGAACAAGGACCTGGCCGAACGCGTCAACGTCGCCCAGTCGACCGCGGTCGTGCGGCACCGTTCCCTGCGCGAGCGCGGCGTGATCACCGGCTACCACGCCGAGATCGATCCGAGCGCGATCGGCCAGCACGTCCAGGCGATGCTGGCGGTCAAGATCCGGCCGCACACCAAGGAGATCGTCGACCCGTTCATGGCCTACGTGCTGTCGTTGCCGGAAACGCTCGCGCTATCGCACGTGACGGGTCCCGAGGATTTCCTGGTGCACGTCGCGGTATCGGACGTCGGCCATCTGCAACGCCTCGTGCTCGACAAGTTCACCTCGCGGCGAGAGGTGACAGAGGTTCATACAAACCTCCTTTTCTCGCACGTCAGGAAGCATTAACCGGCGAGCCGCAATGCGGGGGCGAGCTGGTCGCGACCGTCAATGCCGAGCTTGCGGTAAACCTTCGTCAGGTGGATCTCGACCGTGCGCAGTTGCACGAACAGCACGGCGGCGATCTCGCGGTTCATCTTGCCCTCGGCCGCCAGCGCCGCGACCCGCCGTTCGGACTCGGTGAGCCCGGCCGGACCCGCCGCGAGTTCCTGTCTGATCTGCTCGGCCAGTTCCTCGACCCCGCAGTCGTCGGCGAGGTCGACGGCGGTCCTGAGCTCGGCCCGGGCCGGCTTGACCCGGCCGGCCAGGTGCAACGCCCGGCCGAGCGCGAAGTGGCTGCGCGCCCGTTCGAGCAGGGCTCCCGTCGGCGCCAGCAGGTCAACCGACTCCTGCAGCAGCGCGATGCCTTCCGCACCGAGGTGTTGTGCCTGCTCGCGCAGCGCTGCCGCGAGGGGCAGCACGGCGCCCAGGGAGCGCGCCAGCCGTTCCTCGGCGTGCAGGTGCTCTCCTCCGAGGTGCAGCCTCCACGACGTGGCGTCGTTGTGACGGGCGTGCAGTCGTTCGCCGCAGTCGAGGAGATCGCGGACGCCGTCCTTGCGTCGTTCGGCGGCGATCCTGACGCGGCCTCGTGCGGCCAGCAGCGCGGGCGCGCCGAACAGGTCCGGCACCTCCGCCGGCACGAGCTCGAACACCGCGGACGCCGTCTCGACGTCGCCCATCTCCAGCAGTGCCAGCGAAAGCTCGGTCAGCGCGGCGAACACCGGCGTCGACGTCCTGGCCGCACCGCAGCTGTCCAGCACGGCCAGCGCTTCCCGCGCGTCGGCCTCCGCCGCGCCGAGCCGTCCGAGGTCCCTGAGGCACGCCGAACGCGCCGTGAGCGCCGCAGCCGTGCACGGCCTGTGCTGCCACCTGCGCGCGACAGTCAACGCACGGTCGGCGCGCGCGTACGCCGCCGCCAGTTCGCCCCGCATCCGCACGAACCCGATGGCCTTCAGGTACGGCTCGAACTCCGAAGGCCGCGACGGCAGCACGTCCGGGTCCGCGATCTGGTCGGCCTCGAACTCGGGCTCCTCGCCCAGCAGGGCCAGCAGGCCGGGCAGCGCGGGGTGCGCGGGATCGGCCTCCGCCAGGCGGTCCACGGCGCTCGGAACGTCCACGTAGGACTCGACCTCGCCGAGTTCGGCGAGCAGGTCGGTGGTCTGCGGCTCGTCCAGCGCCCGCCGCAGGTACCGGACGGCGTCCTGCACCCGGTTGCGCGTGCGGGCCCGGGACGCGGCGGTCGTGAGCACCTCGGTGGCCCACTCCTCGTCCTGCGGCCGCGTCTCGACCAGGTGCTCGGCGACCGCCTCGGCCGACGCACCGGTCTCGGTGAGCAGGCGCGCGGCAGCGGCGTGCAGGTCCTGGCGTTCGGTGATGGTCAGCTCTTC
Organism: Lentzea sp. NBRC 102530; assembly: GCF_030269365.1. GTDB lineage: Bacteria > Actinomycetota > Actinomycetes > Mycobacteriales > Pseudonocardiaceae > Lentzea. The sequence continues at coordinate 276,969 of NZ_BSTF01000008.1, read as the reverse complement.
CCGGAGCGTGTTGCGCACCAGCGGGTGCACAAGTGCGCCTTCTGCCGAGAGCAACCCCATGCGGTGCAACGACGCGATGGTGCCAGCCAGTTCGCACGGCTCGATGCCGATCAGTTCGGCCACGCGCGGCAACGTCACCTCACCGCCGAGGACGGCGAGCGCGTGCACGGCGTCGGGTGCGTGCGTGGCGAGCCTGCGCAGCCGCACGTTCAACGTGGGCAGCAACGCCGGTGCGGTGAGCCTCTCGATGTGGCCGGTGTACGCGCGTGCGAGGTTCAGCAACAACAACGGGTTGCCACCGGCCTGCTTGCGGCACATGTCCACGAACTCGTCCGTGAGCGGGCCCAGCTCGTTCTCCAGGAGAACGCGGGTGGCCGCGGGCGACAGCTCGTCCAACCGGATCTCGCTGGTGGCGGCGGCCAGCAGTTCCTCGAGGGTCTGCGGGCCCGCGCACGTCTCGCCCGCGCCGACCCCGGCCAGCACGAAGACCGGCAGGTGTTCGATGCGGTGCGGCAGCGTGCTCAGCCACTGCAGGGACGGCTGGTCAGCCCACTGCACGTCGTCCACGACGATGGCCACCGGGCGTTCCGCGGCCATCTTCGCCAGCGCGCGGTGCAGCACGTGCAGTTCCGGCAGCGTGATCGGGCCCGGCTCGGCCAGCACGTCGGTCTGGCCGAGCGCCGCGGCGATGCGCGGCTGGTTCTGGGTGTCGCCCGGCGGGACGCACACCAGCAGGCGGCTGATCAGGCCGAACGGGAGTTCCCGCTCCAGGAAGCTGCCGCGTGCGGCCAGGACCGTGAACCCGTGCCGCGCGGCCAGCTCCCGCGCGGTCGTGAGCAGTGCGGTCTTGCCCGAACCGAGGCCTCCGGTGGCGGCTACCAGGTGTCCGTCGCCTGTGGCGGCCGCGGCCAGTGCTGCCGCGAGTTGCGTGGTCTCCCGGTCTCGGCCGACCAGTCCAGATTGCGCGCCCATGTGTACATCAGAGGCCTGTCCGCCATCTTGCCTCTATCGCGAAAACATTGGCGCTATGCCAGACCTAGTAGACGTAGGCCCGCCGTGGTCGCCGCGGCCAGCACGATCACCGCCACGAACGGCAGTTTCCGCCACGCCGCGAGCCCGCCGACGGCCACCCCGGCCGCCAGCGCCCAGCCGCCGAACGACTTGCCGTTGGTCAGCGCCGACACCGCTACCAGCGCGAACAGCAGGACGGTCGCGCTCGCGGAGATCAGGTCGCGCACCTTGTCCGGCAGCGTGACGCGGTCGCGCAGCAGCGGGCCCGCGATGCGGATGGCGAAGGTCCCCGCCGCCAGGATCAGGACTGCGGTGACGGGCACGGCTCCTCCTTCTTCTTGAACACGAGCAGACCGAAGAGGGCCAGCAGCACCGGCATCCCGGCGGGCAGGAACGGCGTGGCGACGAGCGCTATCGCCGCGCCGGTCAGGGCCGCGTTGCGGGTGGCGGCGTCCTTCAGGGCGGGCAGCGTGAGCGCCAGCATGGCCGCCGGGAAGGCCGCGTCCAGCCCGAACGTCATCGGGTCGCCGATGGCCTGACCTGCGAGGGCGCCCAGCAGGACACCGGTGTTCCAGCTGAAGAACAGCGCCACGCCGCACGCCCAGTACGCCGCGCGCGCTCGTGCCGGGTCCTTCTGGGCCATCGCGAACGCCGTCGACTCGTCGATCAGCAGGTGGCTGCCGACGACGCGCGCCAGCGGGCTCCTGCCCAGGACGTCGCCGATCGCCAGCCCGAACGGGAGATGCCGGGCGTTCAGGACCAGTCCCGCCACCACGGCCGCGGCGGGGCTGCCACCTGCGGCGACGATGCCCACCGCCATGAACTGCGAGCCGCCCGCGAAGATCAGCAGCGACATCAGCACCGGCATCCACCAGGGCATGCCGGTGCCCACCGAGATGGCCCCGAAGCTCGCGCCGGTCACCGCGGCGCCCAGGGCCACCGCTGCGACGTCGCGGAGGAGGGCCGCGTCAAGAGTTCGCCAGATCGAACGCACCACCCATTAAGATGAACACTTGTTCTCGGTGTTCGTCAAGACGAACGGACGTACTTCTGTGTCGAACGCACCACTCGACCTCATCGCCGCCAACCTCCGGCGCGAGCGCGACCGGACCGGCATGTCGCTCAGCGAGGTCGCCAAGAAGGCGGGCATCGCCAAGTCGACGCTCTCCCAGCTGGAATCCGGCGCCGGCAACCCCAGCGTCGAGACGTTGTGGGCGCTCGGGGTGGCGTTGGGCGTGCCGTTCAGCCAGCTGGTGGAGCCCGCCGTCCCGCGCGTGCAGGTGATTCGCGCCGGTGAGGGGCCTGTCATCCACTCCGAGCGCGCGCACTACTCCGCGACGTTGCTGGCGGCGTGCCGGCCGGGGACCAAGCACGACCTGTACTGGGTGGCGCTGGAGCCGGGGGGCGCGCGCGAGTCGTTGCCGCACGTGCCGGGGAGCATCGAGCACATGATCGTGGCCACCGGCCGCTGCCTGGCCGGACTCGCCGACGACCCGGTCGAACTGGGGCCCGGCGACTACATCGTCTACCCCGGCGACGTGCCGCACGTGTGCAAGGCCCTGGAGCCCGGCACGACGGCCGTCATGATCATGGAGCACACGGTCTAGCGGGCAGGGGACGGGGTGTTCGGCTAACGAAAGAAGAAGTTCGACGATCCGACCGACCTGACGGCACGCACTCCGCGGGTGATCCTGATGTTCGACGTGGAGACCGCCGCCGGCGTCTCGTTCCGCGGCATCGCGGACGAGGACCCCACCATCACCGAACTCGCCCGGGACGTCAGGTGAGGTGGCTGCGCAGCGCGCGCAGCCAGGGTTCGCTCAGCGCGGGCTCGCCGTCCATCGCCCGCGCGATCTTGCGCTGGACCTCTCGGGTGCGCCCCAGTGCCACCAGGTGCACGGCTTCGGCCAACGCCGTGCGGGTGCGTTCGTCGCGCTTTGCCTCACGCAGGTATTCGCGCCAGCGGCGGAGTTGGTAGGGCCAGGTCAGCTTGGTCTGGCTGTTGCCCAGGTAGTCCCAGACGAGCGGTTCGAGCGAGACGTTCAGGACCGACGACGCCGGCAGTTTGCGGACCCAGTCGGCGTCCTGGTGCCAGCGGCGGGCGTTCGGGCTGGTGCCGGTGCGGCTCGTGACGCCGACGAACCGCAGCTTGCGCCGGATCGCGGGCCAGGTCTCGCGTTCCTCGTCGATCCAGTCCTCGAGCAGGGTGAAGAGCCTTTCGAAGGTGCCGCCGGCCCACACGACGTCGACGAACGTCACGGGCCGTTCGCGCCGGGCCAGCGACCGGGGCGTGATGCCGATCTCCGCGGCCATCTCGCGCACGCGCCGGACCTCGTCGGGAGCGACACCGCGTCCCCGTTCGAACGACACCGGGAACCGCCGCAACACCCGGTCCGCATCTTGCACCGCGCCGCCGAGCAGGTCGTACATCGAGTCGAGCGAGCGGCCCACGAACACAAGGTCGCCGTTGCCGCTGCGCGCCAGCACCTTGCCCGCGCACTCCGCGAGCGCGTCGAGGTACCAGACCTCGGGCGTCTCGACGTCGTCGAGCATGGTCCCGAGCTGGTCCGGTGTCACCAGGTCCCATCTCAACGGCATGTTCACGCGGCCATGCTCGCAAGCGGAGGACCAGCTACGCCAACGATTTCAAAGGGTTCAACGCGCCCGGAACTCCGGTACCCAATTGCACGAAACAGTTCGAACTGGCGACCGGAGAATACGTTTCTGTTGCGTCGAGAACGCATTCATCGCTTCCCCCCCGCCGACAAGGCCGTGTCGTCGGCTTACTACAAGGTCTGGAGATCGCGCACCCGCGAGCGGAAGTCACGTGGCACCGGGAGGTGGGACAGCCGCTTCCCCGCCGCTGTCGCGCGTTCGTCGGGGGGAATGTGGCAGGCCGCCGTCGCGTTGACCCCACAGCGCGGACGGGATGGGTTGATCCTCCCTGCCCCTTCAACCGTATAGCAGATGGGGGGCCTTGCCACAAGGCCCCGGGCATCGTTCACACTCATCGACCTATGCCAGATCAAGGGCGCTGTGGGGAGCACGTGGGTTACGAAGAAGAACTGCAGTCCGAGCGCGATTACGTGGCCGGTCTCTACGCACGGCTCGATGGCGAACGCGCGCGCGTGAAGGCCGCGTACCAGTCAGCGCTGGGTGGCACCGGCGAGACCGCGATGGACCGTGACAACGAGGTGCGCGCCCGGCACCGCGAGATGAAGCGCCTGAACGTCGCCGACTACGGCCTCTGCTTCGGCAGGCTGGACTCGGTCGACGGGGCGATCTCCTACGTCGGCAGGATCGGCCTGTTCGACGAGTTCGACGACTTCGAGCCGTTGCTGCTCGACTGGCGCGCCCCCGCGGCGCGGCCGTTCTACACCGCGACCGGCGCCACTCCCGAGGGCATGCGGCGGCGCCGCCAGTTCCTCACGCGCCGCCGTTCCGTGGCCGGGTTCACCGACGAGGTGTTCGGTCAGCTCGGCGAGGAGCGCGGCGACGTGGCGCTGCTGGAGGCGTTGAACGCGCCTCGCGGCGAGGGCATGCGCGACATCGTGGCGACCATCCAGTCCGAACAGGACGCCATCATCCGGCTCGACCACCCCGGTGTGCTCGTGATCGAGGGCGGGCCCGGTACCGGCAAGACGGTCGTGGCACTGCACCGCGTCGCCTATCTGATGTACACGCAACGAGAGCGCATGGAACGGCACGGCGTCCTCGTCGTGGGCCCGAACCCGGCGTTCCTCAACCACATCGGGCGTGTGCTGCCGTCTCTCGGTGAGTCCGATGTGGTCTTCACGACCGTTGGTGGCCTTCTGCCCGGACTTGCCGTCACGGCCGAGGACGTTCCGGACGTCGCACGGCTCAAGGGCGCGCGCACGATGGTGGACGTGCTGAAGGCAGCGGTGGCGTCGCAGCAGCGGATCCCCGCCGACCCGATCCCGATCACCATGAAGGACGTGATCGTGGAGATCGGCGCGGACGTGGCCGAGTGGGCGCGGCAGGAGGCGCGCGACAGCGGGCTGCCGCACAACGAGGCGCGCGCGGTGTTCCGCGAGATCGTCACGTACGTGCTGACCGAACGCGCGATCGGGCGCATCGGCAAGGGCTGGATGTCGCGGTCCGACAAGCAGGCGTGGGAGGACATGCGCGCCGGTCTCGTGAAGGACCTCGGCGACGACGACAACTTCATCGCGGCGCTCGACGCTCTGTGGCCGATCATGACGCCGTTCGAGCTCTTGTCGTCGTTGTACGCGTCGGAGGAGGAGCTGGCCAAGGCAGGAGCTTCGCCGTTGCTGCACCGCGCCGAGGGCTCGGCGTGGACGGTCTCGGACGTGCCGCTCTTGGACGAACTCCACGACCTGCTGGGCAAGGACGGCACCGAACAGGCCGCCGACGCCGCCGCCGCGGCCGAACGCGCCGCCGAGGCCCGGTACGCCTCCGAGGTGCTCGACGGCATGATCGGCCGCACCGATCACATGGACGACGAGGACCACCTCTTCGCGTCGGACATGATGTTCGCCGAGGACCTGGCCGAGCGCTTCGAGGACCACGACCAGCGCACACTGGTGGAACGGGCCATGGCCGACCGCGCCTGGACGTACCGCCACGTCGTCGTGGACGAGGCCCAGGAACTGTCCGAAATGGACTGGCGCGTCCTGATGCGCCGCTGCCCCGGCCGTTCCTTCACCGTGGTGGGCGACCTGGCGCAGCGCCGCGCCCCGGCCGGTGCCACGTCGTGGGCCCAGATGCTCGACCCGTACGTGGCGGGCCGCTGGGAGTACCGCTCGCTGACCGTCAACTACCGCACCCCGGCCGAGATCATGGCCGTGGCGGCCCGCGTGCTGGCCGAGTTCGCCCCGGACGTCCGCGCGCCGGAATCGGTGCGCGCCAACGGTGTGCAACCGTGGTCGCGCCAGTTGACCGCCTCCGAACTGCCCGAGGCCATCGCGGAGTTCGTGGCGCACGAGGCGACGCTCGAAGGCACGCACGTGGTGATCGGACCGCCCGGCGTGCCCGGCACCGTGCCCGCCGCGGACACCAAGGGCCTCGAATACGACTCGGTGCTGGTCGTCGCGCCGGAACGGATCCTGGCCGACGGCCCGCGCGGCGCGGCGGAACTCTACGTCGCGCTCACCCGTGCCACGCAACGCCTCGGCGTGCTGCACCACGAGCCGCTGCCAGCCGCTTTGTCCGGGTTGGCTGAGACCGTGCGCACATGACCGGTTAATGGGTCATACAGAGGCCTGACCAGGCCTTAGGATGGGCGGAAGTCTGGGGGGACTGCTCGCGTCGGCCAGACGACACATTCGCGTCCGCGCCGCATTGGGGGCATTCCATGACGACTCCGCCCATCCCGCCCGCCTCGCCCGAGGAGCCCGGCAGAGCCTCGGTTCCGCCGGCAGAGGCAGTCACGCCGGAGGGCACCTCGGGCGCGCCGGAGAACACGCCGACGGAGAGCGCTTCGGGCGCGCCGGCGGAGCCGGTCGAGTGGGCTGCGCCGCAGAACGTGCCGGTGGGAACGCCGGTCGAGCCGGCCGTGCTTCCGAGCGAGTCGATCGCTTCGCTCCCGTCGTACCCCACCGGCCCCGCCTACTCCGCCACCCCCGTCCACCAGGTCGGCCCTCCCCCACCCGCCTCGGGCGAGCCGTACAACCCCTGGGCGGCGCCGCCCCAGCGCGTCCACGACCCGGCATCCCCGTACGGCAGCCCGCCCGTCCCTCCACAAAGGACCTCCAACGCACCGCTGGTCGTGGGACTCGTCCTGGGTTTCCTGCTGCTGCTGACGCTGGGCGCGGTCTTCTTCGCGGTCGTGGATCGCAACGTCGAGATCGCGACGCCCACCAGGACCACCGCCCCGCGGACCTACGCGGTCCCGACCACGAACCCCACCCCGCTGCCCCCGGCGGCCCAGGTCGGTGACTGCGTGAAGCTGTCCGGCCCGTCGTTCAACCCGGTCTACGAGAAGCAGCCCTGCGAGTCGGGCCTGCACAACTACACGGTCAGCAAGGTGCCCGGCGCCGGCGAGAAGTGCGGCGACGACCCCGACGCGTACGTGAAGTACCGGGGGTGGGACGGCCGCAAGTCCTCGAACGTGTGCCTGATCCCGGTGTTCGTCGACGGCCAGTGCTACGACCTCACCCTCGCGAGCCTCGACGCCGAGTTCAAGAAGGCGGACTGCAGCTTCCTGGTGGTGCGGGCGAAGGTGCTGCCGAACACCGTCGACAAGGCGGCGTGCGGACCCAACCCGGCGCTCGCCCTGGCGTACCCCGAGATCAAGACGACCTACTGCTTCAGCCAGGCGGAGTGAGCCCTGTGAACCCCGAAAACCCTTGGGCCGCGCCGGAAGGCCCGGAGCGCAGACGTCCCGAAGTGCGCGACGAGATGTACGGCCCGATCGACCCTGACCCGTTCGGCGCCTACTCGGGCGCCGCGCCGCAGCACGAGCCGTCGGCCCCGGACGTGCCGCGGCCGTTGCTGGACGTGGCACCGCAGCACTCCGCGCGCGCCGGACTGCTGATCGGGCTCGGGCTGCTCGTGCTCGTCGTGGCGATCGGTGCCGGGCTGTTGTGGTTCGTGGGCAAGGACGACATGAAGTTCAGCACCGGCGGGCCCACCACCGCGGCACCGACCACCACCACGAGCAAGCCACCGCCGTTCGCGCTCGTCGGCGACTGCGCGCTACTGCAGGGCACCACGTTCGAAGTCACGTACACGAAGACCGAGTGCGCCGAGAACAAGCACAACTACACGGTCGTCAAGACGATGCCGACGAACGAGAAGTGCGGCGAGCAGGAAGAGGCGTACGTCAAGTACACCAAGGGATACGGCATGAACGTGTGCCTGGTGCCGGTGTTCGCGGACGGCGAGTGCTACGACGTTTCCCTCGCCGCGCTCCAGGCCGCGATCCCGAAACGGCCGTGCAACACCCCGAGGGTCGTGCAGGCGAAGGTGCTGCCGAACACCGTCGACAAGGCGGCGTGCGGACCGAACCCCGCGCTCGCCCTGGCGTACCCGGAGATCAAGACGACCTACTGCCTCACCGTCACGACCGGCTGACGAGAAGCGGCACCGCAACGCGAAATCCCCGTGCCATCCAGCGGACGGCAGGGGGATTTCGCGAATCAGCAGGAGTCACCAGCCGCGCTCGGCCAGGCGGTGCGGCTCCGGCACGTCCTCGACGTTGATGCCGACCATGGCCTCGCCCAGGCCGCGCGAGACCTTGGCGATCACGTCGGGGTCGTCGTGGAAGGTGGTGGCCTTCACGATGGCCTCGGCGCGCTGGGCCGGGTTGCCGGACTTGAAGATGCCCGAACCGACGAACACGCCCTCGGCGCCGAGCTGCATCATCATCGCGGCGTCGGCCGGGGTCGCGATGCCACCCGCGGTGAACAGCACGACGGGGAGCTTGCCGTTCTGGGCGACCTCCTTGACCAGCTCGTACGGCGCCTGGAGCTCCTTGGCGGCCACGTACAGCTCGTCCTCGGGGAGGTTCTGCAGGCGGCGGATCTCCTGGCGGATCTTGCGCATGTGCGTGGTGGCGTTGGAGACGTCACCGGTGCCGGCCTCGCCCTTGGAGCGGATCATGGCCGCACCCTCGGTGATGCGGCGCAGGGCCTCGCCGAGGTTGGTCGCGCCGCAGACGAAGGGAACCGTGAAGGCCCACTTGTCGATGTGGTTCGCGTAGTCGGCCGGGGTGAGGACCTCGGACTCGTCGATGTAGTCGACGCCGAGCGACGCCAGCACCTGGGCCTCGACGAAGTGGCCGATGCGGGCCTTCGCCATGACCGGGATGGAGACGGCGTTGATGATCCCGTCGATCAGGTCGGGGTCGCTCATGCGCGCGACGCCGCCCTGGGCGCGGATGTCGGCCGGGACGCGCTCCAACGCCATGACGGCGACGGCGCCCGCGTCCTCCGCGATCTTCGCCTGGGTGGCGTCGACCACGTCCATGATCACGCCGCCCTTGAGCATCTCGGCCATGCCGCGCTTGACGCGGGCGGTACCCGTGACCTGATCAGTGCTCACCTGGGCAACCTTTCACGAGGGGAAGTCTTGGTGAACTCACCGTACGTCCGACGTGGCCACCTCGCCCAAGCCACTGGAGCCGCAAAACGGAAGGCCACTTCGCGATCAACCGCAGGTCGTGACACGTGTCACTCAGTCGGGCGGGAAAAGCCGGTCGGCGACCAGATGGGTCTGCGGGGTTGTACCGGGAGGTGAACGGGTGTGAGATCGAACACTACGACTTGACGGAGGTCGCCATGGGAAGCAAGCACTCCGACAACGGCACATCGGCAGGCGCGGTCGCTGTGAACGACCCGGCCAAGGTCCGCAACGTCGTGCTCGTGGGCCCGTCCGGCGCGGGCAAGACGACGCTCACCGAGGCCCTGCTCGCCGCCACCGGGGTCCTGAACCGCGCCGGTTCGGTCACCGAGGGCACCACGGTCTGCGACCACGATCCAGCGGCCGTGCGACAACAACGGTCGGTAGGCCTCGCCGTGGCCCCGATCCAGCACGGGGACATCAAGATCAACCTGATCGACACCCCCGGCTACATCGACTTCGTGGGTGAGCTCAGGGCAGGACTGCGGGCCGCGGACGCGGCCCTTTTTGTTGTCAACGCCTTCGAGGGCGTCGACGCCGCCACCATCGCGTTGTGGGAGGAGTGCGCCCTCGTCGGCATGCCGCGTGCCGTCGTCATCACGCGCACGGACCACCACCGCGCCAACTTCGCCAACGAGGTCATCGAGTGCCAGGCCGCCTTCGGCGCCGGCGTCGTACCGCTCTACATGCAGGAGGGCGACTCGCTGGTCGGGCTGCTGACGTCGGGTGAGAACCACCCCGAGGAACGTGCGGCGCTGATCGAGGGCATCATCGCCGAGAGCGAGGACGAGTCCCTCATGAACCGCTACCTCGAGGGTGAGGAGATCGACCAGGACACGCTCATCAGCGACCTGGAGACGGCCGTCGCGCGCGGCTCGTTCCACCCCGTGATGCCCGTGTGCGCCGCAACGGGCATGGGGTTGGTTGAACTGTTGGACGGCATCGCGCGCGCGTTCCCGTCACCGCTCGAACACGAGGTCCCGTCCGTGACGTCGGTGGACGGCATCCCGCAGCCCCGCATGGCCGCCGACCCGGACGGGCCACTCGTCGCCGAGGTGGTCCGCACCGCCGTGGACTCCTACGTCGGCCGCGTGTCGCTGGTCCGCGTCTTCTCCGGCACGCTGCGCCCCGAACGCCCGGTGCACGTCTCCGGCCACGGCATGGCCGACCGCGGCCACGAGGACCACGACGCGGACGAACGCGTCGCCCACATCTACTCCCCGCTCGGTTCGTCGCTGCGCGAGGTCCCGTACTGCGTGGCGGGCGACCTGTGCGCGCTCACCAAGCTCACCACCGCCGAGACCGGCGACACCGTGTCCGCGCCCGAGCAGCCGCTGCTGATGGCGCCGTGGAACATGCCGGAACCGTTGCTGCCCATCGCCGTCGTCCCGCGCACCCGCAGCGACGAGGACAACCTGGCCCGCAACCTCAACCGCCTGGTCGCGAGCGACCCGACCCTGCGCCTCGACCGCAACGCCGAGACCCACCAGATGGTCCTGTGGTGCATGGGCGAGGCCCACGCCGACGTGGTACTGGCCCGCCTGCGTGCCGGCGGAGCCGAGATCGACACCGAACCGGTGCGCGTGCCGTTCCGCGAAACCTTTGCCGGGTCGGCGAAAGGCCACGGCCGGCACGTCAAGCAATCTGGAGGTCACGGCCAGTACGCCGTGTGCGACATCGTGGTCGAACCGCTCCCCCGCGGCTCCGGCTTCGAGTTCGTGGACAAGGTCGTCGGCGGCTCGGTGCCACACCAGTTCATCCCGTCCGTCGAGAAGGGCGTGCGCGCCCAGCTGGAACGCGGCCTGCGCGACGGCACCCCCGTCGTCGACGTCCGGGTGACCCTGGTGGACGGCAAGGCGCACTCCGTCGACTCGTCGGACGCGGCCTTCCAGACCGCCGGTGCGCTGGCGTTGAAGGAGGCCGCTGCCGCCGCCAGCACCCAGCTGCTCGAACCGATGGACGAGGTGCTGATCCGGTTGCCCGACGAACACCTGGGCACGGTGCTGGGCGACCTGTCCGGGCGGCGCGGGCGGGTGCTCGGGACCGAGGCCGATGAGGGCGGGCGCACGGTGATCCGCGCCGAGGTGCCCTCGTCGGAACTGCTGCGGTACGCGATCGAGCTGCGGTCGCTGACGTCGGGAACGGGGACGTTCACCCGTCGGTTCTCCCGCTACGACCCGCTGCCGGAGGCGCTGGCGGCCCGCGCGAAGTAGACGCGGTGATCTTGTCGGACCGCGCGAGTACGGTGAAACGCAGGGGTTCCCGGTCAGGGGGTACCCCTGCGTCAGCACGCCTCAGGTGTTCTGCGGGAACCCGAGGTTCACGCCGCCGTGCGACGGATCGAGCCACCTCGACGTGACCACCTTCGAGCGGGTGAAGAAGTGCACGCCGTGCGGGCCATAAGCGTGCGAGTCGCCGAACAGCGATTCCTTCCACCCGCCGAACGAGTAGTAGGCGACGGGCACGGGGATCGGCACGTTCACGCCGACCATGCCCACCTCGATCTCGTTCTGGAACCGCCGCGCCGCTCCCCCGTCGTTGGTGAAGATCGCGGTGCCGTTGCCGTACCGGTTCGAGTTGACCATCTCGACGGCCTCCTCGTAGGTGGCGCAACGGACCACCGACAGCACCGGGCCGAAGATCTCGTCGGTGTAGATCGTCATGTCCGTGCCGACGTGGTCGAAGAGCGTCGGCCCGAGCCAGAACCCGCCGTCGTCGCCGTCGATCGGGTGGTCGCGGCCGTCGACCGCGAGCACCGCGCCGGCAGCCACCCCAGCGTCCAAATAGGACGTCACCTTGTCCCGGTGTACGCCGGTGACCAGCGGCCCCATCTCGCAGGACGCACCGGACCCCACCTTCACGTCGGCGATGCGGGACTTGATCCGCGAGACCAGTTCGTCGCCCACCTCGCCCACGGCCACGACGACCGAGATCGCCATGCAGCGTTCGCCCGCCGAGCCGAAGCCTGCGGACACGGCGGCGTCGGCGGCCAGGTCCAGGTCGGCGTCGGGCAGGACGACCATGTGGTTCTTGGCGCCGCCCAGGGCCTGCACGCGTTTGCCTGCGGCGGTGCCGGTTTCGTAGACGTAGCGGGCGATCGGGGTCGAGCCGACGAACGAGATCGCCTTGACGACCGGGTGTTCCAGCAGGCGGTCGACGGCCACCTTGTCGCCGTGCACGACGTTCAGGACGCCGTCGGGCAGGCCCGCCTGGGCGAAGAGCTCGGCGATGAAGACGGCGGCGGAAGGGTCCTTTTCGGACGGTTTGAGCACCACGGTGTTGCCGCAAGCGATTGCGGTGGGCACGAACCAGAGCGGGACCATGGCCGGGAAGTTGAACGGCGAGATCACGCCGACCACGCCGACGGGCTGCTGGATCGAGTAGACGTCGACGCGGGTCGAGGCGTTCTCGCTGAAGCCACCCTTCAGCAGCTGGGGGATGCCGCACGCGTACTCGACCGATTCGAGGGCGCGCTGGATCTCGCCGGCCGCGTCGGAGACGACCTTGCCGTGCTCCGAGGAGACCAGGCGGGCGAGGTCGTCCTTGCGGCCGTTCAGCAGCTCGCGGAACTTGAACATCACCGTCGAACGCAACGCCAGGGACGCGTTGCGCCAGGACGCAAACGCTTCCGCTGCGGACGACACCGCGGCATCCACTTCGGACATCGACGCGAAGGCGACCTGGTCGGCCACCTTGCCGGTCGTCGGGTCGTAGACGTCACCCACCCGCTCCGAGGCCGATTCCCAGGGCTTGCCGTTGATCCAGTGCTTGATCACGCCTTCTCCACCGCCTGAGCCAGGATCCCCAGCGCCTCTTCGAGTTCGTCCTCGGTCAGCGTCATCGGCGGGGCCAGCCGGATCACGTTGCCGTAGAGCCCGCCCTTGCCGACGAGCAGGCCGAGCGCCTTCGACTCGGACAGCACGGCGGAGGCGGCCGCCGCGTTCGGCTCGCCCTCGGGGCCGACGAACTCGACGCCGACCATCAGGCCCTTGCCGCGCACGTCGCCGATCACCGGGTACTTCTCGGCCAGCGAACGAAGACCGCCCAGCAGGCGGGAGCCGAGCTTGGCCGCGTTGGCCTGCAGGTCGTGGTCCAGCAGGTAGTTCACGGTGGCGAGAGCGCCGGCGGTGGAGACCGGGTTGCCGCCGAACGTCGAGATCGAGTTGGCGTTGATCGTGTCCATCAGGTCGCCGCGGGCGACGACGCCGCCGATCGCGAGACCGTTGCCGAGGCCCTTGGCGAACGTCATCGCGTCCGGCACCACGTCGTGCGCCTGGATGCCCCAGAAGTGCTCGCCGGTGCGGCCCCAGCCGGTCTGCACCTCGTCGGAGACGAAGAGAATGCCGTACTCGTCCAGCACGTCCTTGAACGCGCGGAACAGGCCGTCGGGCGGGGACGTGAAGCCGCCGACGCCCTGGATCGGCTCGGCGATCATGCACGCCACGTCGCCGGACGTGGTGGTCTCGATGATCTCGCGCAGGTCGTCGACGCACGCCTTGATGTAGTCGGCGTCGGAGAACGACTTGAACGGCGAGCGGTAGCGGTAGCCGCCGTGCACCCAGCTGACCTTGATCGGCGACAGGGCCGAGGCCGACCAGCCGCGGTTGCCCGTGATGGCGATCGTGGCGAACGCACGGCCGTGGTAGCTGTTGCGCAGCGCCAGCACCTGTTCGCTGCGCCGGGCCTGCGTGGCGAGCATCAGGGCGGTCTCGTTGGCCTCGGTGCCGGAGTTCGTGAAGAACACCTTGGCGTCCGGGATGCCGGAGAGTTCGGCGATCTTCTCGGCCAGCTCGACCTGGGACTTGATCAGGTAGAGGGTCGAGCTGTGCAGCACGCCGGTGTCGAGCTGCGACCGGATCGCGTCGCTGATCTCGGCGACGTCGTAGCCGATGGCGTTGGTCAGGATGCCCGCGAAGAAGTCCAGGTAGGTCGTGCCCTCGCGATCGGTCACCCGGCGCCCGGAAGCGCTCGCGATCTCGATGGGCTCGTCGTAGTAGAGGGCCAGCCACTTCGGCATCACCGCGCGGTGCCGGGCCAGCAGCTCCTTGTGGGCCATCTCGTCCTCCCAGTCGTCACCTGGCTCGAAGTCTGCTGGCGGGACACCCTCCCCGCCATGCACAACGTGTACCCGGATCGGCTGGTTGGCATTACGTTGTGTCCATGTACCCGACGGTCGCCGAAGTCGTCGCTCTGCCGGTCATCCGGCAGGGAAAGCCCCGTCTGGTCGCCGGCTCGGCGGGTCTGGGCCGACGCGTCCGCTGGGTCCATGTGGCGGAGATCGCAGACATCGCGCCGCTGCTGCGCGGCGGCGAACTCGTGCTCACGACAGGCGTGATGCTGCCCGAGTCGGGCCTCGCGCGCTACGTCGAGGAACTGGCCGCGGTCGGCTGCGCTGGCCTCATCGTCGAACTGGGCCGCCGGTGGCGCGACGACGTGCCGGCCGCGCTGGTCACCGAGGCCGAACGGCACGGGTTGCCGCTGGTCACGCTCACCGAGGAGACCAAGTACGTCGCCGTCACCGAGGCCGTCGTCGGGCTGATCGTGGACGCCCAGCTCGCCGAGCTGAGGGCCGCCGAGCAGGTGCACGAGACGTTCACGGCGCTCACGGTCGCGGGCGCCGAACCCTCCGAGGTGCTGCGGGAGGTCGCGCGGACGTCCGGGCTCGCGGTCGTGCTGGAGACGCTCGGGCACGACGTGCTCGCCTACGACGCCGCCGGGCACGACCCCGTGACGCTGCTGGACGACTGGGCGGCGCGCTCGCGGGCCGTCACCGTCACCGAACGGACCGCCTACGACACCGCGTCCGGCTGGTTGATCACGATCGTCGGCGCGCGCGGCGCGGACTGGGGCCGGCTCGTGCTGGTCTCGCCGGAACCACCGCCGCACCGGCACGTCGTGGTCGCCGAACGCGCCGCCTCGGCGTTGGCCGTGCACCGGCTCGTCGCCCGCGACCGCGAGTCGCTGGAACGCCAGACCCACCGGACGTTGCTCGCCCAGCTGCTCGGCCAGTCGCCGCAGTCACCGGACCTCGGCGCGCGGGCGGCAGCTCTCGGCGTGCCCCTCGAACGACGCCAGCTCATCGGCGTCGCGGTGCGACCGGTGTCCGTGCTGCAGGGGCAAACGCTTGCCACCCAAGAAGTCCTGCGCGATCTCGCCGAGGCGACCGCACTGGCCGCGCGCCGCGTCACGGTCGCGGCACTGGTCGGCGTCGTCGACGACACCTCGGTGCGCGCGCTGCTGTCGGTGCCGATGACCGTTGGCGTGGAAGGGGTGCTGCGCAAGGTCGCCCGCGAGATCCACCGCACGGCGGCCTCGGACGTGGTGATCGCGGTGGGCACGACCGTGACGTCCACATCGGACGTCCGGCGTTCGCTCGGCGAGGCCGCGCACGTGGCCGGCGCGGCGTTGCGAGCACCGGGATCCCAGCTGTACCACCGGCTCGACGACGTGCGGTTGCGCGGCCTGCTGCACCTGCTGCGCGAGGACGAACGGGTGCGGGCGTTCGCGGACCGCGAGCTGGGCCCGCTGCTGCGCCGCGACTCGGCGCAGGGTTCCCGGCTGGTCGAACTGCTGCGGTGCCTGTGCGAGAACGGCGGCAACAAGTCGGCGGCAGCGGCGGCCGCGCACCTCTCCCGCACCGCGTACTACCAGCAGCTGGGACGGATCGAGCAGGTTCTCGGCGTCTCGCTGGAGGACCCGGAGTCCGTGCTCTCGCTCTACGTCGCCCTGCTGGTGCACGAAATGGGCCCGTGAGCGCGCACGGGCCCATTTTCGACGTGCGAGAACTCAGCCGTTGATCGTCGGGAGGGTGCCCGAGAGAACGTGCGGGTTCGGCACGACGTTGTTGGTCGGCAGGTCGGACAGCGCCGGGGCCTTCAGGTCGCCGACGTGCGAGGTGCCGGCCAGCTCCTGGGCGTTCGGCAGCGACGGGAGGGTGCCGAGCTCGGCCGCGACCGGGTTCGGGAGGGTGCGCTCCTGCGCGGCCCCCGGCAGGGCCGGGATCGGCAGGTCGCCGCCGACGGGGGCCTTGACGTGCGGCAGCTGGACGGCGTTGGCCGACTCCAGCGGGTTCGCGTGCTGCGTGGCGTCGGTGATCAGCTTGTCCGCGCCGACCTCGGGAACGCCGGCGCCGACCTGCGGGAGCTCGGCGGCGCTGGCCGAACCCGCGAGCAGCGGGGCGGCGCTGGCGGCGAGCAGGGCGGCGGCACGGAACAGTCCGGTACGAGACACAGTTTTCCTCAATCTGGTTTGGGGACCGATCTTCGATTTCATCGGCGCGTTCGGTTCGCGAATTAACCCGCTCGATCGGGTGGTGAGGGTTTGCACCTCACGCGACGGGAGGTCCTACCGTCGTCGGTGTGACCCGTTGGAGCGTCGGTGACCTGGCCAAGGCGAGTGGACTGACCGTCCGCACGCTGCACCACTACGACGAGATCGGGTTGGTCGTCGCCTCCGAGCGCACGTCCTCCGGTCACCGTCGGTACACACCGGACGACGTCCGGCGCCTCTATCAGGTGAGATCGTTGCGCCAGCTCGGTCTTTCGCTGGCGGAGGTCCGTTCGGCACTGTCCCGTTCGGACTCGCTGCGGCCCCTCTTCGAGGCCCAGCTCGCCGCGCTGACCGCCCAGGCCCGCCAGGTGGAGGCACTGCGGTCGAGGCTCACCGCGTTGCTCGACGGGCACACCACCGAGTCCCTCCTGTCCACTTTGGAGATGATGTCCGTGTACGAGAGCTACTTCACCTCGGACCAGCTCGCCGACCTGCGGTCGCGGGCGGCGTCGATGGGCCCCGAGGCCGTGGAGGCGTTGAAGGCGTCCTGGCTGGAACTCGTCCGGCAACTGAGGCAGCACATGGCCGACGGCACCCCCGCCACCGACCCGCGCGTCGCGGACCTCGTCCGGCAGTGGGACGAGCTGGGCGCCAGGTTCACCGGTGGCGACGCGGCGATCCAGGCCGCGGCACAACGTTCCTGGAACGAGAACAAGACGTCGATCAGCACCCAGATCGGCTGGCCCGCCGACGACGGCCTGGTGGACTACGTGAACCGGGCGCGCGCTGCCGGGTGAGGTGACAGGGTGGTCGTCATGTCCGCTGATGACGACGCCCGCCGCCTGCAAGCCGCCAATCCGACCGGATGGTTCGAGGAGCTCTACGCGCAGGCGGACGCCGGCACCGCCTCCGTCCCGTGGGACGTCCCCCATCCGCAGCCGCACCTCGTCGAGTGGGCCGCCTCCTCCGATGGCACCGGTCAGCGCGCCCTGGTCGTGGGCTGCGGTCTCGGCCGCGACTCGGAGTTCCTCGCCTCGCGCGGGTACGAGGTGACCGCGTTCGACATCTCCCCCACCGCCATCGCGGCCGTCCAGGCCCGCCACCCGGACTCCAAGGTCTCCTACGTGGTGGCCGACCTGCTGAACCCGCCCGCCGAGTGGCACCGCGGGTTCGACCTCGTCGTGGAGAACATGACGGTCCAGGCCCTGCCCGTGCAGATGCACGCCGAGGCCACCGCGAAGGTCTCCTGGCTCACCGGGTCGACGTTGCTCGTCCTCGCCGTCGCGCGGGACGAGGGCCCCGCCCCCGACGGTCCGCCGTGGCCGCTGACGCCGTCCGAGGTCGAGGCGTTCGCCGCCGACGGCCTCACCACCCGGTCGACCAGGCGGGACAACGGCAGGTGGGTTGCCGAGTTCGGGCGCGGCAACTGACCATGAACTGACCACTTATGACGGTCGTCCGCCGCTTAGCGTGAATCATGCTCGTTCGTCGGCTGATCGCCCGTCTGCTCGACTGGCTCCTGGTGCTGGTCGTGGTCTGGCCGTTGGTCCACGAACCCGCTGCCGTGGTGCTCTGCGCGGCGGTGTACGACGCTCTGCTGCTGCGCGTGAACACCGTCGGCAAGGCCGTCACGGGGTTGCGGGTCGTGGGCCCCGCGTCCGGTCTGAACCTCAGACGCGTGCTGGCGCGCACGCTCGTCACGACCGCGCTCCCGGGCGTGGGCGCGGTGCTCGTGCTGACCGGGCTGGGCTGGCGGGAGCCCGCGCTGATGACGACGCTCGGCTGGCAGCAGCCGTGGGTCGTCGTCGGTGAGCACGTGAACGCGGGGTCGGCGGGCTGGCTGTCGTCGTTGCTGCTCGTGAGCGGCTTCGCGTTGCTGGTGCTGTCCGTCGTGGAGGCGCTCGACCTGCGCGGCACCCGGACCTGGCACGACCGCAAGGCGGGCACGGCCGTGGTGCGGCTCAAAGTCGCCGCGCGAGAAATCTGAGGGCGTCCGGCAGCACACGGCGCCAGTAGCCGTCGGTGTGCTCGCCGTGCTCGAACGACCCGGTGGCGCCGATCGCCGTCGCCAGGTCCCGCGCCGGGTCGTGGAACGGGTCCTCGCGCCCGCACCACACGCCGGTCGGGGACGTGATCCTCTCGCTGTGCCGCAACGGTTCGTGCGCCTCCCACACCTCGCGCGAGGCGAACCCGTCGATCCGTTCGGCGTCCTCCCACGACGGGAAGAGCGCGGGGCTGATCGCGGCCACCGCCTTCAGCGGCCGCCGCGTCGCGAGGTCGAGCACGCCGAACCCGCCCATCGACACGCCCAGCGCGGCCTCGAACTCCACCGGCGGCGTCAGGTCCACCCAGTAGTCGTCGGCGCCGTTGACCACGGCGCACCGGAACCCGTGCCCGTGCAGGAACCTCGGCAGGCCCAGCCGCTCCCACCAGCCGACGCTGCCGCCGCCCCGGCCGTGCAGCACCAGCACCACCGGCCCGGCCGCACCCATCCAGGCACCCCACGGCATGGGCTGAACAGGTACGGGTGCGACGTCGGGCACCACCCCGTCGGGGCCGGTCCAGCCGAGCAGGCGACGGCCGCGCGGGGTCAGCGCGCCGTACGTCCCCGCTGCTCCCAGCACCCCCGCGCCCCCGAGCAGCACGGCCCGCCGCGACATCCCCATGACCGCCAATGGAACACAATGTGCGCCGATCATGACAAGCGTGGACACTCTGACACTGCCACACCTGCGGCGGCGGACCCAGGATTCCGGGGTGGAATCCGACCGGGTTGACGTTGTTTCAGCAGCGTAACAGGGGGTTGTCCGATGGCAGTCGAGTCCTCACCGCCCCAGGTCACACCTGATGGCCGCGTCGAACTGAGCGACACAGGTCCCATCGAGAACAGCAGGTTCTTCAACCCCGAACTCGCCCCCGTCCCCGTCGCGAAGCGGACGTGGTCGACCTACAACTTCTTCGCGCTGTGGATGGGCATGGCGCACAACATCCCCAGTTACACGCTCGCGGCGTCGTTGATCGCGATCGGCATGGACTGGGTCCAGGCGTTCCTCACGATCACCCTCGGCAACCTGATCGTGCTGATCCCGATGCTGCTCAACAGCCACGCGGGCACCAAGTACGGCATCCCGTTCCCCGTGTTCGCCCGCGCGTTCTACGGCGTCCGCGGCGCGAACCTGGTGGCGCTGCTGCGGGCGTTCATCGCGTGCGCCTGGTTCGGCATCCAGACGTGGGTCGGCGGCAAGGCGCTGCACGTGATCATCGGGCGGCTGACCGGTGACGGGTGGACGAAGGCGTCGTCGATCGGCGGGCAGCCGTGGACGTTGTGGTTGTGCTTCTTCGGTTTCTGGGTCGTGCAGATGCTCGTGATCTGGCGCGGCATGGAGGCGATCCGGCGGTTCGAGAACTGGACGGCGCCGCTGGTGAGCGTCGGGTTCCTGATCCTGCTCGGGTACGTGCTGGTGAAGGCCGGCGGGTTCGGGCCGATCCTGCACCAGGGCAGCACGCTCGGCTGGGGACCGGACTTCTGGAAGGTCTTCTTCCCCGCGCTGATGGGCATGATCGCGTTCTGGTCGACGCTGTCGCTGAACATGCCGGACTTCACCCGGTTCGGCGGTAGCCAGCGCAAGCAGGTGACCGGGCAGATCCTCGGCCTGCCGACCACGATGTCGTTCATCGCGATCGTCGCGATCCTGACGACGTCGGGCGCGCAGGCCTTGTACGGCGAGGCGATCTGGGACCCGGCCGACCTCGCGTCCCGCTTCGACAACACGTTCCTGGTGATCATCGCGCTGATCTCGCTGGTGCTGGCGACGATCTCGGCGAACCTCGCGGCGAACGTCGTGAGCCCGTCCTACGACTTCTCGAACGCCTTCCCGCGCAAGATCACGTTCGCGGTCGGCGGCCTGATCACCGGCGTGATCGGCATCGTGATCCAGCCGTGGCGGCTGATCTCCGACCCGAACATCTACATCTTCGCGTGGCTCGGGTTCTACGGCGGCCTGCTCGCGTCGGTGGCCGGGGTGTTCGTGGCCGGGTACTGGGTGATCAAGAAGACCCGGCTGGAGCTCGCCGACCTCTACCTCGACGGTCGCGGCGCCTACTGGTTCAACGGCGGCTGGAACTGGCGCGCGGTCGTGGCGACGCTCGTGGGCTCGGTGCTCGCGGTCGGCGGCGCTCACGGCGGGCCGTTCCCGGCGGACGGGCTGATCCCGTTCCTCAAGCCCCTCTACGACTACAACTGGGTCGTCGGCTTCGCGGCCGGCTTCCTGGTCTTCCTCGCTCTGAAGGACAACTCGGCAAAGGAGACGACCAGGTGAGCAACATCATCCGGGCGGCGCTCGTCCAGCAGAAGTGGACGGGCGACAAGGAGTCGATGATCGCGAACGCGGTCGAGCACATCCGCACTGCCGCATCGCAGGGCGCGCAGGTGCTGTGCCTGCAGGAGCTCTTCTACGGGCCGTACTTCTGCCAGGTGCAGGACGCGGACTTCTACTCCTACACCGAGTCCATTCCGGACGGTCCGACCACCCGGCTCATGCAGGAGGTGGCCGCGCAGCACAACATCGTGCTGATCGTGCCGATGTACGAGGTCGAGCAGCCGGGCGTCTACTACAACACCGCGGCCGTGATCGACGCCGACGGCACGTACCTCGGCAAGTACCGCAAGAACCACATCCCGCAGGTCAAGGGCTTCTGGGAGAAGTTCTACTTCAAGCCGGGCAACCTCGGGTACCCGACGTTCGACACGGCGGTCGGGCGCATCGGCGTCTACATCTGCTACGAACGCCACTTCCCCGAGGGGTGGCGCGCACTCGGGCTCGCGGGCGCGAAGATCGTGTTCAACCCGTCGGCGACGTCCAGGTCTCTCAGCGAGTACCTGTGGAAGCTGGAGCAGCCCGCCGCGGCCGTCGCGAACGAGTACTTCGTCGGCGCGATCAACCGGGTGGGCGTGGAGCCCTTGGGCGACAACGAGTTCTACGGCCAGACGTACTTCGTGTCGCCGCGCGGCCAGCTCGTCGGCGACGCGGCGTCCGACACCGAGGAAGAGCTCGTGGTGCGCGACCTCGACCTGGACCTGCTGACCGAGGTCCGCGACACGTGGGCGTTCTACCGCGACCGCCGTCCCGACACCTACGAGGGCCTGGTGACGCCGTGAGTGTCCTGATCCGCAACGGCCTGGTCGTCAACGCGACCGGCTCGCACGCCGCCGACGTGCTGATCCAGGGCGAGCACATCGCCGCCCTGGTCACGCCCGGTTTCGAGGTGCAGGCCGACGAGGTGATCGACGCGGCCGGCAAGTACGTGATCCCCGGCGGCATCGACGCGCACACGCACATGGAGATGCCGTTCGGCGGCACCCAGTCCGCCGACACGTTCGAGACCGGCACGATCGCGGCGGCGTGGGGCGGCACGACGACGATCGTCGACTTCGCCGTGCAGCCCAAGGGTTCGTCCCTGTTGTCCACTCTGGACAAGTGGCACACCAAGGCGGACGGCAACTGCGCCGTCGACTACGGCTTCCACATGATCATCTCCGACGTGACCGACGAGTCGCTCAAGGAGATGGAGTCCTGCATCGCGGCGGGCGTGAACAGCTTCAAGATGTTCATGGCCTACCCCGGCGTGTTCTACGCGACCGACGGCGAGATCCTGCGCGCCATGCAGAAGGCGCGCGAGACCGGCGCCACGATCATGATGCACGCGGAGAACGGCATCGCGATCGACCAGCTCGTCGCGCAGGCGCTGGCATCCGGCCTGGGCGACCCCGTGCAGCACGGCCTGACCAGGCCACCGGAACTGGAGGGCGAGGCCACCTCCCGCGCGATCCAGCTCGCGAAGGTCACCGGTTCGCCGTTGTACATCGTGCACCTCTCGGCGTCACAGGCACTCGACGCCGTGACGGCCGCACGCGACACGGGCCAGAACGTGTTCGCCGAGACGTGCCCGCAGTACCTGTACCTCTCGCTGGAGGACCTGGCCCGTCCCGGGTTCGAGGGCGCGAAGTACGTGGCGTCGCCGCCGTTGCGCCCCAAGGAACACCAGTCGTCGCTGTGGCGGGGTCTGCGCACCAACGACCTCTCCGTGGTGAGCACCGACCACTGCCCGTTCTGCTTCAAGGACCAGAAGCAGCTCGGCGTCGGCGACTTCTCGAAGATCCCGAACGGCATGCCCGGCGTCGAACACCGCGTCGACCTGCTGCACCAGGGCGTCGTGAAGGGCGAGATCACCCGCGAACGGTGGGTCGAGATCGTCGCCACCACGCCCGCGCGCATGTTCGGCATGTACCCGCGCAAGGGCGTGATCGCACCGGGAGCCGACGCGGACGTGGTGGTCTACGACCCGCAGGCGTCCCAGACGATCTCCGCCGAGACGCACCACATGGCCGTGGACTACTCGGCCTACGAGGGCTTCGACATCACCGGCAAGGTCGACACCGTGTTCTCGCGCGGCCGCAAGGTGATCGCCGACGGCGCCTACCACGGCTCGAGGGGCCACGGCCGGTTCGTGACCCGCGATCTCAACCAGTACCTCGTCTAGGAAGGGCGCGACCCGTGGACTTCGGTGTAGTGCTTCAGACCGACCCGCCGGCGCGGGACGTGGTGGAAGGCCTCCGCGCGGCCGAGGACTGCGGCTTCCGCTACGGCTGGACGTTCGACTCCTGCGTGCTGTGGCAGGAACCGTTCGTCATCTACTCGCAGGTGCTCGCCGCGACCAGGGACCTCGTGGTGGGCCCGATGGTCACCAACCCGTCGACCCGCGACTGGTCCGTCACGGCGTCGCTCTTCGCCACCCTGAACGACATGTTCGGCAACCGCACGGTCTGCGGCATCGGCCGGGGCGACTCGGCCCGCCGCGTGATCGGCCAGAAACCGGCCTCCCTGGCCACGCTGGGCTCCGCGATGCACGTGATCAAGGAGCTGGCCGAGGGGCGAGAGGTCGAACACCACGGCACGCCGGTGCAGATCCCGTGGGTGCGCAACGGAAAGCTCGAGATGTGGATGGCCGCCTACGGTCCGCGCGCGCTGAAGATGGTCGGTGAGCAGGCCGACGGCTTCATCCTGCAGACCGCCGACCCGGACATCGCCCGCTGGACCATCGGCTCCGTCCGCGAAGCCGCCACCGCCGCGGGCCGCGACCCGTCGGCGATCACGATGTGCGTGGCCGCCCCCGCGTACGTCGGCACGGACCTCGCCCACCAGCGCGACCAGCTGCGGTGGTTCGGCGGCATGGTCGGCAACCACGTCGCGGACCTCGTCGCGCGGTACGGGGATTCCGGCGTCGTGCCCAAGGCGTTGACCGACTACATCAAGGACCGGGAGGGCTACGACTACGCCCACCACGGCAAGGCGGGCAACCGTTCCACGGACTTCGTGCCGGACGCGATCGTGGACCGCTTCTGCCTGGTGGGCCCCGAGTCCGCGCACGTCGAACGGTTGCAGGAGCTGAAGGAGATCGGGGTCGACAACTTCGCGCTGTACCTGATGCACGACGAGAAGGACAAGACGCGCGACGCCTACGGATCGGCGATCATCTCCGCCGTGTAGGGGTTTCCGCCGGGCTCGCCTGAAGCGTTCGGCCGGAAGTCCTGTCCGTGGTCGCGCTCGTTTCACGAGCGCTTTCCACGTTGCCGGAGTGCACGCGGGGAGCTTTCGTTCGCACTGAGCGCACGCGGGGGCCCCGCGTGCGGCAGGAAAACGTGAAGCGGGCTCGGGTGGGTGCGGACAGAACTACAGGGCAGCTGCTCAGCGGACCGTGCGGGTCTCGCCGTCCCACGCGGTCCGCAGGCTCGGCAGGAGCTCGGCCAGCTGCACCGGGTACACGGTGTCCTCGGCCGCCTCCAGCTCCTCCGCGCTCCACCACCGGAACGCGGTGATCGACGTTTCCTCGACGTCGTTGAAGCCCGAGGTGTCGACGGCCGGGGCGTCGGCGACGGTGGCGTGGAAGAACCACTCCTCCGCGTCGAACGTCTCGCCGTCGAAGCTGAACACCGCGCGGCGCCGCCAGACCGGGCCGACGAGGTCGTCCGCCGTCAGCTTCAGGCCCGTTTCCTCGAACGCCTCGCGCAGCGCCGCTTCGCGCAGTTCCTCGCCGTCCTCGACGCCGCCGCCGACGGTGAACCAGAACGACTCCTGCGGGCGGGCCGGGTCGAAGCCCTGGAACAGCAGGACCCTGCCGTCGTGGTCGGTCAGCACGACGCGGGCAGAGGGCCGGGGCTTCAGCATCACCGCGTCGGACGGGGCGGCGGGCTCGGCGATCTCGAAGTACGACGGCTGCGGGGCGGTGCCTGCCAGCCGCAGCCAGCGGACGATGCGGCGGCGGCGTTGCAGGAGCGTGTCGCGGACGGCGTCGTTGTGGACGCGGCGGGCGAGCACGACCCGTTCCTCGGCGTCGGCGAGTTCGAAGGCCAGCGCCGGGGCCAGCGAAGAGCGGTCGAGGGCACCCAGCAACGCGGAGAGTTCGTTCTCGGCCTCTTCGCGGTCGGCGCGGGACGCGGCCTCGGCCTTGGACGCCGCGGCGGAGAGCGCCGGGTCCAGCAGGGCGCGGACGACGACGGCTCGGCGGGCCAGGGCGGCGTCGACGGCGGCCCAGGCCGCGTCGGTGCGGACGTGCAGGCGGTCCAGGCGGTTGGCGATGCGCAGGATCCAGGTGGCCAGCAGCAGTGCGACGAGCACGACCACGAGTGCGGCGGTCATGCCTCGCTCACCCGGCGCGGGTCGGCGGCGATGGCGGTCTCGTAGACGCGCAGGACCTGGGAGGCGACGACGGACCAGTCGAAGGCCTGGACCCGTTGGGACGCAACGGACACGTACTCGGCGCGCAGGGCCGAGTCGCGCAGCACGGAACGCAGGGCGTCGGCCAGCGCGGGAGCGTCGCTCACCGGGAAGAGCACGCCCGCCTTGCCGTCGTCGAGCACGCGGCGGAAGGCGTCGAGGTCGGAGGCGACCACGGCGGTGCCGGCGGACATGGCCTCGGTGAGGATGATGCCGAACGATTCGCCGCCGGTGTTCGGGGCCACGTAGACGTCGATCGACCGCAGCATCCGGGCCTTGTCCTCGTCGCTCACCTGGCCGAGCAGGTCGACGCGGTCGGCGAAGCGGCCCTCGAACGGGTTCTCGCCGCGGCCCACGACGAGCAGGCGCAGGTCCGGGAACTCGTCGGCGATCAGGCCGAACGCCTCCCACAGCACCGGCATGCCCTTGCGCGGTTCGTCGTAGCGGCCGACGAAACCGATCGTGCCCCCCACCCGGGGATAGCCGTCCAAAGTGGACGCCGAGGCGAAGAAGTCGACGTCGACGCCGTTCGGGATCTCCACCGCGTCGCCGCCGAGGTGCTCGACCTGCACGCGCCGCGCCAGCGCCGACACGGCGATGCGGGCGGTGACCTTCTCGAGGAACGGCTGGAGCACGCCCTGGAACGCCGACAGCATCTTCGAGCGCGGCGTCGAGGTGTGGAAGGTGGCGACGATCGGGCCGTCCGCGACCATCAGCGCGAGCATCGACAGCGACGGCGCCGTCGGTTCGTGCAGGTGCAGGACGTCGAACTGGTGCTCGTCGATCCAGCGCCGCACCCGCGCGTACGAGACGGGCCCGAAGCTCAGGCGTGCCACCGACCCGTTGTACGGGATGCCGACCGCGCGGCCCGCGGACGTGACGAACGGCGGCAGCTCGTGGTCGTCGTCGGCGGGCGCGAGGACGTTCACGGTGTGGCCGAGGCCGATCAGGGCGCGCGCGAGGTCGACGACGTGCGCCTGCACTCCCCCTGGCACGTCGAAGGAGTACGGGCAGACGATTCCCACCTTCACCTGGCCACGACCTTCACCGCGCGAGCCTCCTGGCCAGCGCCGCGCGCCGCTTCTCCGGCAGGTCGGCGAGCCAGAGCTGCTGCAACATGTGCCAGTCGGCGGGGTGCGCGGCGATGTCGGCGGCGAACACGTCGGCGACCGCCTGCGTGGCGGCCTGCACCGTGCCGACCTTGATCGGCGGGTGGATCCGGAAGTGCCAGCCGTCCGCGGTGAACCAGCACCCGACCGGCAGCAACGCGGCCCCGGTCGTGGCCGCCAGGTGCGCCGGGCCGGCGGGCATCAGCGTCTGCTCGCCGAAGAACGTCACGGGCACGCCCGACGACGTCAGGTCCCGGTCGGCGAGCAGGCAGACGACCTTGTTGTCGCGCAGGCGTTCGGCGAGCACCGTCGCGGGTGGACGGTCGCCTCCGTGCAGCGGCAGCACCTCGAAGCCGAGCGTCTCGCGGAACTCCACGAACTTCCGGTACAGCGACTCGGGCTTGAGCCGCTCGGCCACCGTCGTGAACGTGCCGGAGTGCCCGACGAGCCACACGCCCGCCATGTCCCAGTTGCCGCTGTGCGGCAGCGCCACCACCGCACCGGTGCCGTTCTTGATGGCCGCGTCGAGGTTCTCCACCCCCGACACCTGCGAGTCGCACTTCTCGTACGCCGCCTTCAGGTCCATCGACGGCAACCGGAACGCCTCGCACCAGTACCGCGCGTAGGACCGCAGCGAGTCCCGGACGAGTTCGTCCAGCTCCTCCTCACCGGCCTGCGGCACGACCCTGCGCAGGTTCTTGCGCAGCTGCTGGACGCCGGCGCCGTTCTTCCTGGCCGCGTGGTCGGCGCCCGCCCGGAACAGCCCGCGCGCCCAGGACTCGGGCAGCAACCTGATCAACCGCCACCCGGCGCCGTACCCGAGCGTCGCGAGGTTCACGCCGCCTCCTTGGCGGACTTCGCGACGGCCGTGATGCGCTGCAGGACCGTCACCACCGTCATGGCCGCGAGCAACCACAGCGAGATGTCCATCAGGTACGGCACCCCGAGCCCCTGCACCCCGGCGCCGACCAGCGCGACGATGAACCGCTCGGCCCGTTCCGCCAGTCCACCGTCCGCGCTGAGCCCGGACGCGTCGGCACGGGCCTTGACGTAGGAGATGACCTGCGAGGCCACCAGGCAGATGAACCCGGCCGCCGCCGTCCACCGGTTGCCGGTGTCGAACGCGTACCAGGTGAGCGCCGCGAACAACGCCCCGTCCGCGATGCGGTCGCAGGTGGCGTCGAGCACGGCCCCGAACTTCGTGGGCCCCTGAGCGCGGGCCATCGCCCCGTCGATCAGGTCGAGGAGCACGAAGAACGTCACGAGCGCGCAGCCGAGGAACAGCTGACCGCGGGGGATGAACCACAGCGCGCTGGCGACGGCGCCGATCGTTCCGGCGACGGTCACGGCGTTGGGCGTGAGGCCACGCGCCAGCAGCCACGCCCCGATCGGATCGGTGACGCGCGAGACGGACGCGCGAGCGAAGATGTTCAGCATGGCAGGTCGCAGCCTAGCTGGACTGCTGAAACAGGCGTTCCGCGGGCGGTCGTTCGGCGCCTGGAACGCACGGTTCGCCCGTGGTCCCGCCGGTGCGGGACGGGACGGCAGGCGGGCGAACCAGCACGGGCAGCCCGCCCGACCCCCTCACGGGAACTCTTGCCAGGCCGCTCCCACGAGCCCGGCGGATCAACCCGGCTACCCCAGCCGGCGGTGGTCTTCGGCGATGCGCTTCAGCAACGCCTGCAACTCCTCCCCTCGCACCGCCAGCCTCTCCAGCCGGCCGAACAACGCGAGGTACTCGCGCACGTCCAGCGGATCGGTGATGGTGGCGTTGCCGGTCAGCACGCTGACCGTCACCACGCGCTCGTCGTAGATGTGGAACCCGTGCAGCGCGACGATGTTCGCGTCGACGTTCCACGGCACGACGCCCAGGCGGACGTTCGGGCGGCGTTGCAGGGCGGCCAGGTGTTCGACCTGTTCGGCCATCAGGTCGGCCGAGCCCATCCGCCAGCGCAGGGCGCTTTCGGAGAGCACGAACACGAACTGCTTGGCCAGGTCGTCCATCCGGGAACGGCGGGTGCGCAGGGCGGCCACCGCGGCCTCCTGCTCCGAATGCGGCATCGTCCCCAGCACGACCCGCAGGTAGGCCTCGGACTGCAGCAGCGAGGGCACCAGGTTGACCTGGAAGAACCTCGACGTCGCAGCCCGCGCCTCCACGCGGGTGATCGTCTGCTGGTGGCGGTGCGCTCCTCGGTGCAGCACGACGCGGCGGGTTTCCGCCTCCGCGTGCAGCGACCTGGCGAGTTCGACCAGTTCGATGCGCGTCTCCCTCGCGGCGGCCAGTTCCGCCACGAGACGCTCCACGTCCGTCACGGACGGGAGCAGCATGCCGTTCTCGATCTTCGACAGCTTTGACTGGCTCATCCCGGTGGCACGGGCGGTGGCCGTGCCGGTCATCTTCGCCTCGGTGCGCAACCGGCGTAGTTCACGCGAAAGCCGCTCTCTCGCTAATCGCGAACGCTCAGGTGCGGTCATGTTCGCACCGTAACCATTCGCGCACAGTGAGACGATCGGCCATAGGCGGGGACTTGACTCGCAGTTGACACCTCCAGGTGGGTGATCTCACCTACCTGGAATCGCTTTGTGCTGGTGTTACGTCTCGATCGATCGAAGAAATGCACCCGAAAGACGTAGTCGAAAGCCATTCCTTGCCACGTGGAAACTTGGCCGATTGTCCGCACCGGACAAACTGAGTGGTTTTTGTCACTCTTTTGTCCAACAATTAGTACGGGGTTCAATCACACCGACGTCGACTAAACGCCCCGTTTAGCTCGCAAAACTGCGCGAACACCCACCACGAGAGCACCAAGAATCAGCACGAAGCCGATGAGCCCGAGACCGGGCGCGTCGTCGTGCTGGCCGTACAGGAGCGCGCCCACGCCGAGCGCGATGAGCAGCACGGAGCCCAACAGGGGCAGCAGAAGTCGAGGCATAGATCGACTATCGCGCGCCACCTATCGAAAGTCAACAGATAGGCGTCGTTAAACGATCAGTCGATGGCCTTCCAACCGTCGGCGAGCAGCTGCCGGGTCTCGCCCAGCAGCTGGGGCAGCACCTTGGTGTGCCCGATGACCGGCATGAAGTTCGCGTCCCCGCCCCACCGCGGCACGACGTGCTGGTGCAGGTGGGCGGCGATCCCGGCGCCGGCGACGACGCCCTGGTTCATGCCGATGTTGAACCCGTGCGGCGCCGCCACGTGCCGCGCCACCCGCATCGCCTTCTGCGTGAACGCGCCGAGCTCGGCGACCTCCGACACCGTCAGCGACGTGTAGTCCGCGACGTGCCGGTACGGCAGCACCATCAGGTGCCCGGGGTTGTACGGGTACAGGTTGAGCAGCGCGAACACCTCGGCCCCGCGCGCGATGATCAGGCCGTCCTCGTCGGACAGCGAGACCACCTGGCAGAACGGGCACCCGGCGGGTTCGTCACCGGCCGCCTTGCCCGCGCCCTGCACGTACGACAGGCGGTGCGGGGTCCACAGGCGCTGCAACGCGTCCGGGACCCCCACACCGTCCTGAGCGGAGTACTCAGGCGTCACGAGAGCAGTTCCGCCGTGGGCGAGGCGTTCTCGCGACGGCCGACCCACTCCACGATCTGCTCCACGGCCCGCTCCACCGGCACGCCGTTGATCTGCGTGCCGTCGCGGAACCGGAACGACACCGCGTTCGCCTCCACGTCCTTGGCACCGGCCAGGAGCATGAACGGCACCTTCTGCATGGTGTGGTTGCGGATCTTCTTCTGCATGCGGTCGTCGGAGGCGTCCACCTCGACCCGGATGCCGGCCTTCTTCAGCGTCTCGCGGACCGCGAACAGGTGGTCGGCGTTCTCGGAGGTGACCGGGATGCCCATGACCTGCACCGGCGCGAGCCACGCCGGGAACGCGCCCGCGTAGTGCTCGGTCAGCACGCCGAAGAAGCGCTCGACCGTGCCGAACAACGCGCGGTGGATCATGACCGGGCGCTGGCGGGAGCCGTCCGGACCGGTGTACTCCAGTTCGAACTTCTCCGGCAGCATGAAGTCGAGCTGGATCGTCGACATCTGCCAGGTGCGGCCCAGCGCGTCCTTCGCCTGCACGGAGATCTTCGGGCCGTAGAACGCGGCGCCACCGGGGTCGGGCACGAGGTCCAGGCCGGACTCCTCGGCAACCGACGCGAGCGTCGCGGTCGCCTCCTCCCAGATGTCGTCCGGTCCGACGAACTTCTCCGGGTTCTTGGTCGACAGCTCCAGGTAGAAGTCGTCCAGGCCGTAGTCGCGCAACAGGTCCAGCACGAAGTTCAGCAACGACTTGAGCTCGTCGCGGATCTGGTCGCGGGTGCAGAAGATGTGCGCGTCGTCCTGCGTCATGCCGCGCACGCGGGTCAGGCCGTGCACCACGCCGGACTTCTCGTAGCGGTACACCGAGCCGAACTCGAACATGCGCAGCGGCAGCTCGCGGTAGGAACGCCCGCGCGACTTGAAGATCAGGTCGTGGAACGGGCAGTTCATCGGCTTCAGGTAGTAGTCCTGGCCGGGCTTGCGGACCGTGCCGTCCTCGTCGACCTCGGCGTCGAGGTGCATCGCCGGGTACATGCCGTCCTTGTACCAGTCCAGGTGACCGGAGACCTCGAACAGCTTGCCCTTGGTGATGTGCGGCGAGTAGACGAACTCGTAGCCCGCCTCGGTGTGGCGCTGGCGGGAGTAGTCCTCCATCGCCTTGCGGATGATGCCGCCCTTGGGGTGGAACACCGCGAGGCCGGAACCGATCTCGTCCGGGAACGAGAACAGGTCGAGCTCGACGCCCAGCTTGCGGTGGTCGCGGCGCTCGGCCTCGGCCAGGCGCTCCAGGTACGCGTCCTGCGCCTCGGCGGACTCCCACGCGGTGCCGTAGATGCGCTGCAGCTGCGGGTTGTTCTCGTTGCCGCGCCAGTAGGCGGCGGCCACACGGGTCAGCTTGAACGCCGGGATGTGCTTGGTGGTCGGCACGTGCGGGCCGCGGCACAGGTCGCCCCACACCTGCTCACCCGAGCGCGGGTCGACGTTGTCGTAGATCGTCAGCTCGCCGCCGCCGACCTCCATGACCTCGCTGGTGTCGACGTCGCTCTTGATGTCGACGAGCTCCAGCTTGAACGGCTCGGACGCGAGCTCGGCCTTCGCGGAGTCGATCGACTCGACGACGCGGCGCGAGAACCGCTGCGAGGACTTGATGATCTGCTTCATGCGCTTCTCCAGCGCCTGCAGGTCCTCGGGCGTGAACGGCTTCTCGACCTGGAAGTCGTAGTAGAAGCCGTCCTTCACGGGCGGGCCGATGCCGAGCTTGGCCTCGGGGAACTGCTGCTGCACGGCCTGCGCCAGCACGTGCGCGGCGGAGTGGCGGATGACGCTGCGGCCGTCCTCGGTGTCCGCGGCGACGGCCTCGACCTCGACGTCGACCTGCGGGGTCCACGACAGGTCGCGCAGGTGGCCCTCGGCGTCGCGCACGACGACGATCGCGTCGGCGCCCTTGCCCGGGAGGCCGGCTTCGCGCACGGCCGTGCCCGCCGTCGTCCCAGCCGGAACCACCACGCGAGGCGGGTTCTGGGCGACTGCTGGGCGCGACTCGGACACGGTGACTCCTACGTTCGAAGAGGTGATTGCGGATCAGATGTTATCGGTGCTCAAGATGGACATGACGATCGCGTCGTGGAAGACGCCGTCCCAGAGCAGGGCGTCGCGGAGCCGGCCCTCCTCGCGGAAGCCCAGCTTCTGGTACACGTGGATGGCCCGCTCGTTGAAGTCGTACACCTCCAGGTCCACCCGGTGCAGGTTCCGCTCGTGGAACGCGTGGTCCAGCACGTGCTTCAGGGCGGCGGTCCCGTAGCCCTTGCCGAACCCGTCCCACATCGCGATCCGCAGCCCCGCGGACCGGTTGGGCGGATCGATCGTGAGCACGACCTCGCCGAGGAACTTCCCGTCCTCGGTGATGGCGCGGGTGTAGCGGTTCGGGTCGTTCAGGGTCCGTTCGATGTAGGCCTCGACATCCGCCAGTTCGAACGTCGCGTGAGTGCCCGTGAGCCGGGCGACCTCGCGTTCCCGCGGCCCACCGGCGAGCATGGCTGGGGCGAACTCCAGGCGGAGCGGTACGAGTTCCATGCCCCGATTGAAGCCGGTCCACGCAACCGCTTTACCTACGTACACGCTTCTGAGTGGTTTTCCGGATGCGCCGCGGTGACGGGCGCGAGCACCCTGGTCGACATGTCCGACCTGGTCGTCACATGCCCCGTTCGCCTCACCGAGTCCAACCGGGACGATCTGCGCCTGCTGTACGCCGACCTGCGCGACCACTACACGCGCCGAGACGCCCGCGACGGCACGCGCACGGCCCTGCACTTCCTGTGGTCGGGCAAGCTCGACGACGAGCTGTTCGGCGCGACCTTCGCCGATCAACGCCATGTTTTCGCTGGTACGAGGCCCGTGCTGAACTCCGCGCACAGCCCTGGCGAGCTTCAGGAAACGAACAGGTGGCTGTCAGCCCCAGCTCAGCAGAGCGGCGCATCGTTGAGGACATGAGCGAGCAGGGACAGACGCCTCCGCCGCAGGAGCCGTCAGGAGACACACCGCGGGCCGCCCAGCCCGCACCGGACCAGGTGACGACCCCGCTGCCGGCCGACGCCACGGCCACGCCTGGCCAGCAGCCCACCGCCGCCGCACCGGGTGCGGCAGGCCACCAGCCTGCAGCGTCGGGCCAGCACCCCGGTGTGGCGAGCCAGCACCCCGGTGTGGCGAGCCAGCCCACACCCGGCACGGCCCAGCCGGACCAGCCGACCGCGACCGCCGCCGAAGGCCCCGCCGCACCACCCCCTCCCGGCGCGGCCCAGTACCCGTCCGCCCCACTTCCTCCACCGCCGCCGCGCCGCTCCGGCCGCGTGCGGAGAGTCGCCGGCCACCGGGCTACCCAGCTCGTCGCCGTCGGCCTGCTGGGCCTCGTCCTCGGTGGCGGGATCGTGGGTGCCGTGGCGGCCAACCGGTTCGACGACCGCGGCGGCCCCGGCCACGTGCGGATGTACGAGCGCGGCCCCGATCGCGGTGACCGCGGTCCGGGCGACCGCTTCGACCAGCGCGGCCCCTTCGGGGAGGGGCGTCCCGGCGACCGCTTCGAGCGGTGACCGACCGAGCGCACGGCCCCGCGTCATCCGATTCCCCGACGACCGACGCGGAGCCGTGCGCTCCCCAAAGCCAGGAACGCGCGCCACAGCCGGATTAGTCCCCCTCGTTCTGCTGTGGCGTGCGTTCCGCCCCATCGCACTAGTGACCCTGCGGTCCCAGCCGGATCGCGAGCAGCTGGCGCCGCACCACCTTGCCGGTCGCGTTGCGCGGCAGCTGCGGCACGACCACGACCTCGCGCGGGACCTTGTGCCGCGCCAGCCTGGTCCGCACGAACTCGCGCAGCTCGCGCACGTCGATCCGCGTCCCCGCCACCGGCACCACGAACGCGCGCAACCGTTGCCCGTACTCGGCGTCCGGTACGCCGAGCACCGCCGCGTCACGCACCCGGTAGTGCGTCATCAGCAGGTTCTCGACCTCGACCGGGTACACGTTCTCGCCGCCGGAGACGATCATGTCGTCCTCGCGTCCGTCGAAGTACAGCCGGCCACTGGGGTCGAAGTGGCCTAGGTCGCCGGTCGACACGAGGCCGTCGATGGAGTCCTTCTGCGTGCCGTCCGTGTAGAGGTCCACGGTCAACGAGCCGCGCACGTAGATGCGGCCGGTCACGAACGAACGCGTGATGCGGTTGCCTTCTTCGTCGTAGAGGCGCACGAGGCAGTTGTGCGGGGGCAGGCCGACGCTGGACGGCGCGGCCGCGAGGTCCTCGGGGGTGGCGACGGTGGCGACGGCGACTTCCGTTGAGCCGTAGAGGTTGTAGAGCACGGGGCCGAGCACGGCCTGGGTGCGTTCGACGAGGTCCGGCGAGATCGGCGCGCCCGAGGAGAACACGACGCTCAGGTGCGACAGGTCGAACGAGTCGATCACGTGCCGGTCGAGTTCCATGATCCGCTGCAGCATCGTCGGCACCAGCACCAGCGTCGTGCACCGCTGGCCCTGCACCGACCACAGCGTCTTGCGCGGGTCGAACCGGCGGTGCAGCACCGCGCGCGAGCCCAGCGACATCGCGAGCGTCAGGTGCGAGTAGCCGACGGAGTGGAAGATCGGCGCGGCGATGAACGTCGACTCGCCCGAGCGCATCGGGATGCGGTCGAGGAAGTCCGACGCCG
The DNA here is from genome assembly GCF_030269365.1 of Lentzea sp. NBRC 102530. Taxonomy (GTDB): domain Bacteria; phylum Actinomycetota; class Actinomycetes; order Mycobacteriales; family Pseudonocardiaceae; genus Lentzea. Next base: position 242,475 of record NZ_BSTF01000008.1, on the reverse strand, counting down.
TCAGCACCGACTTGATCTCGCGGGCCGTGCCCTTCGGCGTGCCGGTGGTGCCGGAGGTCAGCTGGATCACGACGCCGGGTTCGCGCGGCGGTTCCAGCTCACCCCGCGGCGCCTTGGCGACCAGTTGGTCCAGCGTCGGCGTGCGGCGGTCGAGGCCGTCGCGCGACCAGGCGAGCCAGCGCGGGATCGACGGCGGCAACTGGTGGAACAGCGGGGTGAACTCCTCGTCGTGGATCACCAGCGACGCGCGTTCGCGTTGCAGCAGGTCCAGCACTACGGGCGCGCCGAAGCCCGTGTTGACCAGCAGGACGCGGACGCCGAGCTTCGCGCACGCGAGCAGCGACTCGACCATGCCGCGGTGGTTGCGGCACATCAACGCGACGATGTGCGTGTGCTGCACGCCCAGTGACCGCAGGCCCTGGGCGATCGCGTTGGAACGCCGGTCGAGTTGCCGGTAGGTCACCGAACCGCGTTCGTCGACGACCGCGACGCCGTCGGGGTTCAGCCGGACGGACCGCCGCAGCGCCGTCACGTTCGGCCCCCAGACCTTGACCTCTCGCAGCGCCTCCACGGACATCTTGAAGTTCGTCAGGCTCACCATGCCCGCCGCGGAGAGAACACGGAGTGAGTGCACCCGGCCCATGGCGTCGCGAAACACCTTGCGCAACCCTGGCATCAACAGCTCCTCGCGCTGCAAGTCCCCCGAGGTATTCGGACGGTAACTGTCCGCAAAGCCCAAGCCAAGCCTTGTTCCATGCGGAATTCGCATGACAACGGGACATGTGGGCGTGTAAACGTTTACACGCGCCCTGCACCCGCACGATCACCCTGTACCCGCACGGGCAGCCTGCCACACCACCGCGCGCGGGGAAGTCTGACGGGTCAGACCAGGAATCCGCGCAACAACGACGCCGTCCCGTCGAGGTGTTCGGCCATCGCCTGCCGGGCCGTCGCCGGGTCTCCGTCCAAAATGGAAGCGATGATGCGCTCGTGCTGGGCGTTGGAGTGCGCGAGGTTCGGTTCGAGCAGCGGGATGTGGTCCAGCAGCTCGTTGGCGCGCATCCGCGCCTCGGCGACGGCGGCGGTGAGCGCCGCGGACCCGGTGGCCTCGGCGATCGCGAGGTGCAGCCGCGAGTCCTTGCGGCGGTATTCGGCGAGCGTCGAAGTGGACGCTTCTTCCAGCCGGGCGCGCAAACCCCGGCGTTCGGCGGGACCGAGCGACCGGCCCGCCGCCGTCTCCGCCGCGCCGGTCTCCAGCACCCTGCGCAACGTCAGCACGTCGTGCAGGTCACCGAAGTCCTTGCCGGGCGCGGACTTCGGCAGCACCTCGTTGACGAACGTGCCCCCGTAGCGCCCCCTTCGGGACTCGACGTAATGGTTCTCCTGCAACGACCTGATGGCCTCGCGCACGGTCACCCGGCTCACGCCGAGCCGGGTGGCCAGGTCTCGTTCGGACGGCAGACGCTCCCCCGGCGCGACGACGCCGAGCCGGATGGACTGCATGAGCCGTTCGACGGTCTCCTCGAACGCGTTGCCCGCCCGCACGGGGCGGAACAACGCGTCCTGCGCGTGCTCCATCATGTCTAGAGCGGTGTCACGTACGCGCCGGCGATGCCGCCGTCCACGAGGAAGTTCGACGCGGTCATGAACGACGAGTCGTCGGACGCGAGGAACGCGACCGCGGCGGCGATTTCCTCAGGTTCGGCGAACCGGCCCATCGGCACGTGCACGAGCCGGCGCGCGGCCCGCTCCGGGTCCTTGGCGAACAGTTCCCGCAGCAGCGGGGTGTTCACCGGGCCGGGCGACAGGGCGTTGACGCGGATGCCCTCGCGCGCGAACTGCACACCGAGCTCACGCGACATCGCGAGCACGCCGCCCTTCGACGCCGTGTAGGAGATCTGCGACGTCGCCGCGCCCATCGTCGCCACGAACGACGCCGTGTTGATGATGGAACCCTTGCCGTTGGCCTGCATGTGCGGGATGGCGTACTTGCAACACAAATAAACCGACGTGAGGTTCACCTTCTGCACGCGGTCCCACGCCTCGATGCCCGTCGTCAGGATCGAGTCGTCGTCGGGCGGGGAAATGCCGGCGTTGTTGAACGCGATGTCCAGCTTGCCGTAAGTGTCCACTGTGGTCTGGAAGAGGGCCTTGACCTGTTCCTCGTCGGTCACGTCGACCCCGACGAACAGGCCGCCCACCTCGTCCGCCGCCGCTTTGCCGGTCGCCGGGTCGAGATCGGCGACGACGACCTTCGCGCCCTCGCTCGCGAACCGGCGCACCGTCGCGAGTCCGATGCCGCTGCCGCCACCCGTCACGACGGCCACGCGGCCTTCGAGTCGCTGCACCATCAGTTGTTCTCCTTGCTCGGGTCCGGCTGGACTCAGGTTGCGATGAAGACGTTCTTGACTTCGGTGAAGGCGTCCAGCGCGTCGGGGCCGAGCTCACGGCCGAGCCCCGACTGCTTCACGCCGCCGAACGGGGTCCAGTAGCGGACGGACGAATGCGAGTTCACCGACAGGTTCCCGGCCTCGACCGCACGGGACACCCGGATCGCGCGGCCCACGTCGTTCGTCCAGATCGACCCGGACAGCCCGTACTCCGAGTCGTTCGCGATGCGGATCGCGTCGGCCTCGTCGGTGAACGGCAGCACGACGACGACCGGGCCGAAGATCTCCTCGGTGACCGTCACGTGGTCTGCGGGCGGCGTGAGCACCGTCGGCGGGAACCAGAAACCGGGTCCGTCCGGCGAGGTGCCGCGGAACGCCACGTGCTCGTCGTCTGGCACGTAAGACGCGACCTTGCCGAGGTGCGCGGCGGTGATGAGCGGCCCCATCTCGGTGGCCTCGTCGCCGGGTTCGCCGACCTTGACGCCCTTGACCGCGGGCTCCAGCAGTTCCATGAACCTGTCGTAGACGCTTGCCTGCACCAGGATCCGCGACCGCGCGCAGCAGTCCTGCCCTGCGTTGTCGAACACCCCGTACGGCGCGGTGGCGGCGGCCTTCTCCAGGTCCGAGTCGGCGAAGACGATGTTGGCGGACTTGCCGCCGAGTTCCAGCGTCACCCGCTTCACCTGGTCGGCGCAGCCCGCCATGATCTGCTTGCCGACCTCGGTGGAGCCGGTGAAGACCACCTTGCGCACCAACGGATGCGTGACGAACCGGTTGCCCACGACGCTGCCCTTGCCGGGCAGCACCTGGAAAACGCCTTCCGGGATGCCTGCTTCCAGGGCGAGTTCGCCCAGGCGGATCGCGGTCAGCGGAGTCACTTCGGCGGGCTTCAGGACGACCGTGTTGCCCGCCGCCAGCGCCGGGGCGAACCCCCAGCCCGCGATGGGCATCGGGAAGTTCCACGGCACGATCACGCCGACGACGCCGAGCGGTTCGTGGAACGTCACGTCCAGGCCGCCCGCGACTGGGATCTGCCGGCCGAACTGGCGTTCCGGCGCGGCCGAGTAGTACTGCAGGACGTCGCGGACGTTGCCCGCCTCCCACCGCGCGTTGCCGATGGTGTGACCGGAGTTCTCGACCTCCAGCAGCGCGAGTTCCTCGACGTGGGAGTCGACGACCTCGGCGAACCTGCGCAGCAGCCGGGCGCGGTCGCCGGGAGCGACGTGCCGCCACGTCTCGAACGCCTTCTGCGCCCGGCCGATCGCCGCGTCCGTGTCGCCGAGGGTCGTGTGCGGCACGGACCGCACGACCTTCTCGGTGGCCGGGTTGATGACGTCAAAGGTCACGCTTTTCTCCTTGCAACGTCGACAAGAGCGTCGAACAGCCTCAGGTCCTCGATGTCCTGCTCCGGGTGCGACTGCACCCCGACGACGAACCGCGCGCCCTCCAGTTCGACGGCCTCGACCGTGCCGTCCGGGGCCTGCGCGGTGATCCTCAGCCCGTCCGCGATCCGGTCCAGCGACTGGTGGTGGTGGCACTGAACGGTCGTTCGATCGCCCAGGACGCCGTGCAGCAGTGTGCCCGGCGCGACGGTGATCTCGGTGTGCCCGAACACGCCCGGTGCCTCGTTGTGGCCCTCGATGTGCTGGTGCAGCGTGCCGCCGAGCGCCACGTTGAGCACCTGCATGCCCCGGCACACGCCGAGCACCGGCAGGTCGAGCTTGAGCGCGGCCTCGACGAGCGCGAACTCGGCGTCGTCGCGGTCCCGGCTCGGCTGCCCGGTGCGTTCGTCGCGCTCGGCCCCGTAGGCGGCGGGGTCGATGTCCGCGCCGCCCGCGATCACCAGGCCGTCGAGGAATCCGATGGACTCGGCGGTCCAGGTGCCGACCGGCGGCAGCATGACCGGGTTGGCACCGGCCTGCACCACGCAGTCGAGGTAGCCGCGGTAGAGCACCGCCGCTTCCACGTCCCAGAGCCCGAACCGCGTGCGCTCCAGGTAGGTGCTGATGCCGATGAGTGGCTTAGAGGCGCTCAAACCCGCGCACCTTCTCCCAGTCCGTGACCGCCGCCTCGAACGCGGCCAGCTCGACCTCGGCCGCGTTGAGGTAGTGGGTGACGACGTCCTCGCCGAACGCCTCGCGTGCGATCTTGCTGCCCGCCAGCAGGTCCGCGGCTTCCTTCAGCGTCGTGGGCACGGTCGGCCGGTCGGACGCGTAGGCGTTGCCGACGAACTCGTCCTCCAGTTCCAGCTTCTGCTCGACGCCGTGCAGGCCGGCCGCGATCAGCGCCGCCACCGCGAGGTACGGGTTCACGTCGCCGCCAGGTACCCGGTTCTCGAACCGCAACCCGTGGCCGTGGCCGACGACGCGCAGCGCGCACGTGCGGTTGTCCCGGCCCCACGCGACGGCGGTCGGGGCGAACGAACCCTGCACGTACCGCTTGTAGGAGTTGATGTTCGGGGCGAGGAAGTAGGTGAGCTCGCGCAGCCCCGCCAGCTGCCCGGCGAGGAAGTGCTTCATCAGCTCGGACATGCCGTGGCCCTCGGCGAAGACCGGCTCGCCTTCCTTGGAGCGCAGGGAGAGGTGGATGTGGCAGGAGTTGCCCTCGCGTTCGTTGTACTTCGCCATGAACGTGAGCGCCTTGCCCTGCTGGGAGGCGATCTCCTTGGAGCCGTTCTTGTAGATCGCGTGCTGGTCGCACGTGCGCAACGCCGTCGTGTACTTGAACGCGATCTCGTGCTGGCCGGGGTTGCACTCGCCCTTGGCCGACTCCACCACCATGCCCGCGCCCGTCATCCCGTTGCGGATGGCGCGCAGCAACGGTTCCACGCGCGCGGTGCCGAGCAACGAGTAGTCGACGTTGTACTGGTTGGACGGCGTGAGGTTGCGGTAGCCGGCGTTCCAGGCCTGCTCGTAGGTGTCGTCGAAGACGATGAACTCCAGCTCGGTGCCGACGTAGCAGTCGAGGCCGAGCGCGGCGAGCCGGTCGAGCTGCTTGCGCAGGACCTGCCGCGGCGACGCGACGACCGGGTCGCCGTTCTCCCAGACGACGTCGCACAGGACGAGGGCGGTGCCCTCCTGCCACGGCACGCGGCGGAGCGTGTCGATGTCGGGCTTCATGACGAAGTCGCCGTACCCGCGTTCCCAGCTCGACATCTCGAAGCCGCTGACGGGGTTCATCTCGACGTCGACGGCCATCAGGTAGTTGCAGCCCTCCGCGGAGTGGCCGAGGACCTCGTCGAGGAAGTACTGCGCGGCACAGCGCTTGCCCTGCAGGCGGCCCTGCATGTCCACGATCGCGACCAGGACGGTGTCGATCTCACCGGCGTCCACGGCCTCGCGCAACTCCTCGACGGTCAGCATCTCCGCGTTCCTCCAAAGGTATGTCTGCGAGCCATTGGCGGCATCATCTTGACACCACCGGGTGACGAGCGCCACCCTCAACCACCGCTCAAAGGACTATTAGGAGTCCATATGGCCAAGCACGTCGAGTACGAGAAGGTGAGCAGCGACTACCTGGAGCACCGACAGCTCAAACGTGGCGCGGCGGGGTGGGTCCTGCTGGCCGGGCTGGGAGTCTCGTACGTGATCTCCGGCGACTTCGCCGGGTGGAACTTCGGCCTCGCCCAGGGCGGCTGGGGCGGGCTGCTGATCGCCACGATCCTGATGGCGACGATGTACACGTGCATGGTGTTCGGTCTCGCCGAACTGGCCTCCGCGCTCCCCGTGGCGGGTGCGGGCTACGGTTTCGCGAGGCGCGCGCTCGGCCCGTTGGGCGGGTACGCAACAGGTATCGCCATCCTGATCGAGTACGCCATCGCTCCCGCGGCGATCTCGGTGTTCATCGGCGACTACATCAAGGCCCTGGGGCTGCTGGACGCGACGTGGCCGGTGTACCTCGCCTGCTACATCGTGTTCGTCGGCATCCACCTGTACGGCGTCGGCGAGGCGTTGCGGGTGATGTTCGTGATCACCGGTGTGGCGGTCGTCGCGCTGGTCGCGTTCGTGGCGGGCATGATCCCGAAGTTCGACTCCTCCAAGCTGTTCGACATCGGCGACGGCTCGTTCCTGCCGATGGGCGTGACCGGTGCCTGGGGCGCGATCGTGTTCGCGATCTGGTTCTTCCTGGCGGTGGAGGGCGTGCCACTGGCCGCAGAGGAAGCGCGCGATCCCAAGCGGGACATGCCGCGCGGCATCATCGGCGCGATGGTGGTGCTGCTGGTGTTCGCGGCGGCGATCCTCCTGGTGGCCCCCGGCGGTGCGGGCGCGAAGGTGCTGGAGGCGTCCGGAAACCCGTTGCCCGAAGCCGTGCGGGCGGCCTACGGCGGCGACACCTTCCTGGCCCAGCTCGTGAACTACGTCGGCCTGGCCGGTCTGGTCGCGTCGTTCTTCTCGATCATCTACGCGTACTCGCGGCAGCTGTTCGCGTTGTCGCGCGCCGGATACCTGCCCCGCTGGCTGTCCAAGACCGGCAAGCGCAAGACGCCGTACCTGGCGTTGATCGTGCCGGGCACCATCGGTTTCGTCCTGGCCACCACGATGAAGACGATCGACCCCGTCACGGGTGGCGCGCGGCTCATCAACATCGCGGTGTTCGGTGCCGCGTTGTCGTACGTGCTGATGATGGTGTCGCACATCGTGTTGCGTAAGACGGCGCCAGATCTCCCCCGGCCGTACCGGACTCCTGGCGGTGTGGTGACCACGGGCGTGGCGCTCGTTCTGGCCGTTGCGGCGGTCATCGCGACGTTCTTCGTGGACGAGGTCGCTGCTGCCGTGACGGCGGGCATCGTCGTGGTCGCCGTTGCGTACTACTGGTTCTACAGTCGGCATCACCTGGTCGCGAACGCTCCGGAGGAGGAGTTCGCGGCGATCGCCAAGGCAGAGGCGGAACTCGATTGAGACGAGCGTTGATCCTCGGCGGCACGGGCCTCATCGGCCGTGCCGCCGCTCGCCGTCTGCGGGCCTCCGGCTGGACCGTGGACGCGGTCGGCAGCGAGGTGGACCGGGCCGACCCCGCCGCGCTGGACCGCGCGATGGGCGACGGCGCGGACCTCCTGGTCGACTGCCTCTGCTACTCGGCCACGAATGCGCGGACCTTGCTGCCGTTGGCGCGCAAGGCCCGTTCCGTCGTGATGATCTCGGCCAAGGCCGTGTACGTGGACTCGGCCGGCCGCCATGCGAACTCGGCTGACGCGCCGCGCTTCGACGGTCCGGTGACCGAGGAGCAGCCGACGCTGGCTCCGCTCGAGTCGGACCCGTTCACCCGCGACGGCTACGGACCGAACAAGGTGGCGGCGGAACGGACGTTGCTCGACAGCGGCCTGCCGGTCACCGTGCTGCGGCCGTCCAAAGTGCACGGTCCGGGCAACCGGCGCCCGCTGGAGTCGTACTTCGTCGACCGGATCGCCGCGGGCCACAAGGTCGTCGTGCTGGCGGACCGGGGCGAGGGCGTCGACCACCCGACCGCCGCCGCGAACCTGGCCGCGTTGATCGAGACGGTCGCTGCGCACCCCGGCGCCCGCGTGCTGAACGCCGCCGACCCGGACGCGCCGAACGGCCTGGAGATCTCGCGGATCATCGCGGGCCACTTCGGCCACCGGTGGCACGAGATCCTGCTGGACCACTCCGAGGCGGGCCTGCACCCGTGGCGCCGCGGCTTCGTCCTCGACACCTCGGCGGCGGTGGCGCTGGGCTACCGGCCGGTCGGCGACTACGCGACCACCGTGCAGGAGACTCTCCACGACCTGGCTTCGACCAGCTCATGGCAGTATCGGGCGCGTGAGTGACATTCAGCGGGTAGGAGTCGTCGGTTCCGGTCTCATGGGCTCCGGAATCGCCGAAGTGAGCGCTCGTGCCGGTCTCGACGTCATCGTCGTCGAGGTCAACGCGAGCGCGGCCGAGGCAGCGCAGGGGCGGATCGCCACCTCGCTCGCCAGGGGCGTCAAGTCCGGCAAGCTCAGCGAGGAGGACCGCGACGCCGCGCTCGCGCGCATCCGGTTCACCACCGACATCGGTGACTTCGCCGACCGCCAGTTCGTGGTCGAGGCCGTCGCCGAGAACGAGCAGATCAAGACCGAGATCTTCACCGCCCTCGACAAGGTCGTGAAGGACGAGGACGCCATCTTCGCGTCCAACACGTCGTCCATCCCGATCATGAAGCTCGGCATGGCGACCAACCGCCCCGAGCAGGTCATCGGCGTGCACTTCTTCAACCCGGTGCCGGTGCTGAAGCTGGTCGAGATCGTGCCGTCGCTGCTGACCGGCGCCGCCACCCAGGACCGCGCCGAGACGTTCGTGCGCACGGTGCTGGGCAAGGAGGTCATCCGCTCTCAGGACCGCGCCGGCTTCGTGGTCAACGCGCTGCTGATCCCGTACCTGCTCTCGTCGATCCGCATGCTGGAGTCCGGCTTCGCCTCGGCCGACGACATCGACAACGGCATGGTGCTCGGCTGCGCCCACCCGATGGGCCCGCTGCGCCTCACCGACCTGATCGGCCTCGACACCACCAAGGCCATCGCCGAGTCGATGTACGACGAGTTCAAGGAGCCGCTGTTCTCCCCGCCGCCGCTGCTGCTGCGCATGGTGGACGCGGGCCTGCTCGGCAAGAAGTCGGGCCGCGGCTTCCACAACTACGCGAAGTGATCTCCGACGACGACCTCGCGGCCATCGAGCAACGCCTGACCCGCGCGCTCGACGTGGCACCGCAGCCGTGGACGACGTGGCTCGAGACCCAGGGCGCAACCGGCGGGTGCAGCTTCGTCGCGCTCGACGGCGACTCACCCGACGACCTGGAGCTGTACGTGGACGTCTTCGCCGGGAACGAGCAGTGGATTTCGCCCGACGCCCGGCTCGACGCGCTCGTGGACTTCGTCGGAAACTCGGCTGAGGACGTCAGACGCCTGCTCGACGAGGTACGCCGCCTGCGCGGCATGTGAAGCAGAAGGCCCGCTCCCCGGAGCGGGCCTTCTGCTTGTATGGATCACATGACTGGGGTCCTCAACGACTACGACAAGCTCGCCGCCGGGTACGACAAGTCGAACCACGACGACATCTTCAACGCCTACTACGAACGCCCGGCGATGCTCGCCCTGGCCGGTGACGTCACGGGCCGCAGGATCCTCGACGCCGGCTGCGGCGCGGGCCCGCTGCTCGCCGCACTGCACGCCCGCGGCGCCGACGTCAGCGGCTTCGACCTGAGCCGGAAGATGCTGGACCTCGCCCGCGGTCGCGTCCCGGACGCCGACCTGCACGTGGCCGACATCGCCGAACCGCTCCCCTACGCCGACGCGAAGTTCGACGACGTCATCGCGTCCCTCGTCCTGCACTACCTCGGTGACTGGGGCCCGTCGCTCGCGGAACTGCACCGCGTCGTCAAGCCCGGCGGCCGCCTGCTGGTCTCGGTCGACCACCCGTTCGCGATGCACATGATCCACCGAGCCGAAGGCCGCAAGACCAACTACTTCGAGACCTACAACTACCTCGAGACCTGGGACTACACCGGCGAACCCGTCGAGATGTCGTTCTGGAACCGGCCGCTGCACGCCATGACGAACGCGTTCACCTCGGCCGGGTTCGCCATCACCGAGATCGCCGAGCCGCTGCCGGTGCCGGAGGCGCGGGAGAAGTTCCCCGACCACTACCGGGCGCTGACGACGAGCCCGAGTTTCCTGTTCTTCGTGCTGACCGCGTGACCGAGCCCTGGACGCACGACGGCAGCCCGGTGTCCGATGTCGTGGCGTTGCTGCGCGCACGGATCGACGCCGGGCACCTCGAAACGTGGCTGACCAGCGCGTCCGGGCGATCGCTCACGTTCGTCACCAACGCCGAACGCGCCATGCTGATGCTGCTCGACGGCGAAGGTGACGCGGGTGAGCACGCGACGACCCCCGGCGTGGAAGGCGCGAGCGACGGCTTCGTGCTGTCCAACGGCCAGAACGACGAGTACCCGGACGCGGACACCGTTGCGCTGCCCAAAGCCCTGACCATCGCCGAGCACGTCGTCCGCACGGGCACCTGGCCGGCGGACGCACACCACGTCAGCGACCGCTAGACCGGCCTAAACAGCCGCCAGCCGGTTCATCGAGTGCTGGATCAACGCCACCAGCACCGCCTTCGACGACTCGCGGTCCCGCGCGTCGCACAGGACCACCGGGATCGCCTCGTCCAGGTCCAGGGCGTGCCGAACCTCGTCCACCGTGTACATCTGCGACCCGTCGAAGCAGTTCACGGCCACGATGAACGGAATCCCGCGGTGCTCGAAGAAGTCGATCGACGGGAACGAGGAGTCCAACCGCCGCGTGTCGACCAGCACCACCGCCCCGATCGCCCCGGTGGCCAGTTCGTCCCACATGAACCAGAACCGGTTCTGCCCCGGCGTGCCGAACAGGTACAGCACCACCTTGGTGTTGATGGTGATGCGCCCGAAGTCCAGGGCGACGGTGGTGGTGTCCTTGCCCTCGATGCCGGCGAGGTCGTCGACGTGCACACCGGCCTCGGTGAGCAGTTCCTCGGTGCGCAACGGCGGGATCTCGGACACCGACGCGACCATGGTGGTCTTGCCGGTGCCGAACCCGCCCGCGATGACGATCTTGACCGCGGTCGGCACGGTCAGCTGGCCATCAGATCCCACGAACACCATCCAGTACGGCCTGCAGGAGATCCCTGTCGGGAACCTTGGGGGAGGAGGTCTGCACGAGCACGTCACCGCGCTCGATGAGGTCCGACAGCAGGACCTTCACCACGACGAGCGGGACGTCGAGGTAGGCGGCGACCTCGGCGACCGAGAGCGGGCGTGCGCACAGGGCCATGATCTCGCGATGTTCGACCGTCAGCGACGTCTGGTCGGACGCAAACGAGGACGCGCGGACCTGCGTGACGAGGTGGAGGTCAGGCGCGTTCGGCCGAGTGCGGCCGCGCACCATGGCGTAAGGCCGCACCAACGGTCCTGCGGCCTCGTCGTACCACCAGTCGTCGCGCGAGGTCATCAGCGCGACTCACGCGCCGATGGCACGGTCGCGGTCTCCGCGCGCGGGGCCGACGACAGGTACGTGCCGACGCGCTTGACCAGCATGTTCATCTCGTAGGCGATCATGCCCATGTCAGCGTCCTCCTCACCTAGCACGGCCAGGCAGGCACCGTGACCGGCGGCGGTCACGAACAAGTATGCGTGCTCCATCTCCACGATGGTCTGCCGGACGGCGCCACCACCGAAATGGCGGCCGGTCCCGCGGGCGAGCGACTGGAACGCGGACGCCATCGCGGACAGGTGCTCCGAGTCGTCGCGGGACAGCCCGGCCGAGCGGCCGAGCAGGAGGCCGTCCGCCGACAGCACGACCGCGTGGCGGGCTCCGACCACGCGCTGGATCAGGTCCTCCAGCAACCAGTTCAGTTCGCCGTGCTGGGTTGCGTTGTTCATGACGAGGGGGCTCCTTCTGATCTCCAGTCGTCGGTCAGCCGGGCGTCACGGGTACCGCGCTGGAACGCGGCGAAACCGTCACGGGTCCGCTCGGCCGACCGTTCGCCGGTCACCGGCTCGGCGTGCGGCGGCTCCTCCGAGGGGTGCATGAGTTGCGGCGCGAGGCTCTGCCGCTTCTTCCTGCGGGGAAGGGGTGCCTTCCCGTCCTGGGCCGGAGGGGCCGCTGGGGTCTTCTGGTCCACCGATGCTTCGGACACGGCCGTGGGCGCGGAAGTGTTCACGTCAGGGTCTACGAGCGCGTGCAGGCCCGCGTTCACGGCTTCCAGCACTTCGGGATTCACCTTCACCGGCAGGCTCGGGTGGTCTTCGACGTGCCCGTGGTGCTGGTCGTGGAACGACCGCACCGGCATCTGGGTGGTCTCGGTGATGTCGCCCGCCGCGTTGTGCGGGGCGACGATGTTCGGCGGCAGCACGCACAACGCGACGGTCCCGCCGTACGGCGAGTCGCGCAGCTCCACCTTGATGCCCCGCCGTGCGGCGAGCCTCGCGACGACGAACAGGCCGAGGCGGGACTCGCCCCGGAACGCCATCGTCTCGAAGTCCGGCGGGTTGGAGAGCTTGGCGTTGGCCTGGAGTCGTTCCTCCTGCGTCAGCCCGAGACCGTGGTCCTCGATCTCGATCACGAGCCCGTGCGGCGCGGAACTGGAGTGGATGACGACCTCGGAGCGCGGCGACGAGAACGCCGTCGCGTTGTCGACGAGTTCCGCGAGCAGGTGGATGGTGTCGGCGACGGCCACACCCACCAGCGCGCGGTCGGGCACCGGGTTGACCCGCACCCGGACGTACTGCTCGGTCTCGGCCACGGCCGAGCGGATGACGTCGCTCAGGCGCACCGGCTTGCGCCACTGCCTGCCCGGCTGCTCGCCCGCGAGGATGATCAGGTTCTCCGCGTTGCGGCGGGCGCGGGTCGCCAGGTGGTCGAGCTGGAAGAGCTGGTCGAGCTGCTCGGGGTGTTCCTCTTCGCGTTCGAGCTTGTCGAGGATCTTGAGCTGGCGGTGCACGAGGCCCTGGTTGCGGTGCGCGATGTCGAGGAACACCCGGTTCACGCCCTCGCGTGCCTGCGTCTCCTTCACCGCGGCCGCGACGGCCGTGTACTGGGCGGCGTTGAACGCGTCGGCGACCTGGCCGATCTCGTCGTTGCCGTAGTCGAGCGGCGGCATGTCGCGGTGCACGTCCACCTGCTCGCCGCCGCGCAACCTCGCGACGATGTGCGGCAGCCGTTCCTGCGCGAGCCGGAGCGTGTCCTCCCGCAGCGACGCCAGGCGCGTGACCAGGGCGCGCGACACCAGGCGGTTCGAGATGCGCAACGCCAGCACGATGCCGACGACGACCGCGAGCAACGCGATCAGGCTGCCGATCAGGACGGCGGCGACCCGGCTGTCGGCCTTGTCGAGGCCGAGGTCGGCGGCGTCGCGGGCCTGCGTGACGGCGAGTCCGACGAGGTTGTCGTGCACCGGCGCGGCCACCCCGCGCCACTGCGCGTCGGTCACGCCCTGCTCGCCGTTGACGATCTTGCCCTCGAGGTCGAGCAACGTCCGGTACTCGGTACTGCCGCGCAGCGCGTCGTACTGCGAGCGCGGCTGCTCCAGCGCGAACGGGATCGTGGCGTCGAGGCTGCCGTGGTAGGCGCCGATCAGCCGGGAGAACTCGACCCGTTCGGCCGGGGTGAAGGTGCCGTTGAGCAGTCCGCGCGAGCCGATCGTGGCGCCGCGGGAGAGCCAGTCGGAGGCCTGGAAGATCGTGACGGCCTGGACGCCTGCCTGGCTCGCCTCCGAGTCGGGCACGAGGCGGGCCTGCCGGGCCAGCAGCCCGATGCCCGAGTCGAGGAGGCTGTTGTAGTAGTCGTAGACCGCCTGCGGGTTCGCCGCCCCGGACGTGATGCGCTGGCGTTGCTGCGGCAGTTCGTCCAGCACGGCGTTGAGGGCGTTGACGCGGTCCGTGGTGTCCTGCGGCGCGCTCTCGGCGAGGTCGGTGAACGCCTCGCGCATCTTCCGCACGGCCTCGTCGGTGACGGCGTGCTGGCGCCCGAGCCCGCCCCGGTCGACGCCCTGGGCGTTGCTGAGGACCTCGAGACTCAGCTGCCGTTCCTTCTGCAGCCCCGCGAGCGCCTCGACGGACGGGATCGCCGCGCCCTTGACGCCGGCCGCGACCGACCGCATGTAGAAACCGTCGAAGAGGGTGTAAGAGGAGAAAACGGCCCACATGACCAGCAGCACCACGCTGGGAACGACCACGACACCGGCCAGCCGCGACCGAATGGTCCGGTAGTTGGTCGGTGTGTACCCGCTCTTCTCGTTCACAGCGCTCTCACGGTCTCCTGTGGCCCACGGCTAGCGCTGCGGGTTACCTGAGTAACTCCTTCGGCTGTAATTAGGTTACGACGGGGGATCTTCGTTACCCAATGACAGCAATCACACGCAGTACGCGGTGGGCAGGCTACCCAGTCGAGTGACTGGAGCAACACCCGGTACGGGGGTTCTTGGCTTGTGAGAACCCCCGTACGGGCTAGTTCTCTACGGCCTCTCGACCGCCACGACGGTGTACGTCGTCTCCGGCGTCGGAGGCGTGCTGAACCGGGCATTCGGCAGGTAGAGGCGCTTGCCGAACGCCGCGACCGTCGTCGGCACGTCGAAGCGCGCGTCCGTCCGTTCCGCAGCGAGCGACGCGCCATCACGACTCAGCGTGTAGCGCGCGACTTTGTTCAGCCGGTTTTGCACCACGTACAACTGCCGCCCCTCACGCAACAGACCGTCGCCATTGGTGAGTGTTTGACCGCTCAAATTGATCTCGGCCGTTTTGCCGCTCCGAGGATCGACCCCGAACAGCTTTCCGGTGTTGCTCTGCACGACGATCAGACCGCCGTCCAGACCCGTGACGATGCCGTTGAGGTTAGTCGCTCCCGGAGTCACCACGAGGTCGCCGGTCAACGCCAGCGTCCTGTGCGGTTCGAGGCTCAGCGGCACCTCGTAGAGCACCGCCTTGCGCGAGTCGGTGAACCACGCCGACTTCTCGGTCAGCACCACGTCGTTGACGAACGTGTCCGCCGTGGCGAACTGGAACGTGGCCAGCAACGCGCCGGACCGCGTGTCGTAGACCCGAGCGTCGCCACCGACACCACCGGCGACCCACAGCCGTTTGCGCGCATCGACCTTCATGCCGAGCGACGGCGTGCCGGGCCCCTTGGCCAGCACCCTGCCCTTGCCGGTGCGCAGGTCTGCCGCGTAGATCGACCCGTCGGCGCGCGACCCGAAGTAGGCCGTGGTGCCGCTGATCGCGATGCCTTCGGGCTGCCATCCGTTGGGCAGGGAGAACTCGGTCGGGAAGTGCTTCGACGCGCCTGCGGTGGCCGGCGCGGCAGCGGTGAGCGTGACGCCCAGGACCGCCGCGAGCAGGACACCGAATCTGCGGTACATGCCGCCTCCTCCTCGGATTGGACTGCACCCCAGATCCTTCCCCCGCTGGGCGGCGAACAGGAGTTTTCTCAGGAATCCGACATCTCCACAGGTCAGCCCTACAGCTCGGCCGCGGCCTCCGCGATGAGTTCCAGCGACTCCCCCTCCCCTAGCGCGATCTGACGCAGCCGGCCGAACCGCTGCGCGAACCGCTCGCACAACGCCGGGTCCTCGACGTACTCGCCCTTCACGACCGATTCGAAGTACACGACGTCGCTGTGCTGGCGATGCGGGAAGCCGAGCAGCGTGAACGGCGACCCCATCGCCGGGTACGCCCCGGCCGCACGCGGCACGATCCGCAGGCTCACCGACGGCTGCTCGCTGACCTCCATGAGGTGCAGCAGTTGTGCCTTCATCACCCGCGGGCCGCCGACCACCTGGCGCAGCACCGCTTCGGGGAACACCGCCTCCACCTCCAGCGGATCCTTGTCGTGCCGCCGGGCAGACCACGACTCCCGCACGCGTGCGAGCACCTCGCCCCGTTCCGGGTCGTTCGCCCGGACCACGGCGTTCGCGTAGTCGCCGAGTTGGAACACGGCGGGCACGAGGTCGAGGGTGAACACGCGCAACGACGTCGCCTCGAACACCAGGTTCGCGAAGTCCGCCACCGGGTCGAACAACTTCGGACGATGCGGCGCGGACCGCTCGCGCTCGGCCTGCTGAGCCTGCAGCACGACCCTCTGCCACGTCTCGGCTGACACCCGGTACACGTAACCCAGGGCCATGATGTCCACGGGCGCCGACGGCTGCACCGCGTTCTCCATGGTCGACAGTTTCGCGCTGCTGAACCCCACTCGCATGCCCGCCTCGGTGAGGCTGAACCCGCGCTCATTGCGCCACGAGGCCAGGCTACGTCCAATCGCGCGTTCGAGCGTGGTCGCACGGAAATCCTTCGGCATGAGCGGAGATTAGACGCTTTGCGGAGGGGTTCAGGGTGAGACCCATGTGGACAACTGTTCAGACCCCCCGATCGAGTCTTCTGCGCCTCACCTGCGGTTTTATCGGCCACAGAGGTCGTTCACGTCCTATGGCACATGCCACCATCATCAACAAGCACACGGCCATAAGGGCACGCACGGCACATATAGGCAATTCCGATTCCGAGATCAAGAGTGCACCAACTTGAGATGCAGATCGCAGCAAATTCTCGCTTGGACGCGCTAATGTAAAAACGGCCTGTCCCGGCGGCAACCGGGACAGGCCGAGGGTGAAGCAACTGCTAGTTGAGAACAGCCGGTGCGGAACCCCACTTCATGGAGGCCGTGCCGAACTCTGCATCGAGGGCACGGTCGGCGGGAACTCCCGCCTGCTCGGTAGCCGCGGCGGTGCCCGCCAGCGCGCTACCGGGCACTCCAGCGGCCAGTGCCGCTGCTACTACGACGCTGCACAGAAGCGTTCTATTTGCCATGCGCGGATCTTGCCGTGACACCAGACGGTCTAGATCACCGGGGTAGACACAGAGCAACCCGTGCCCCTTTCGGAGCAACGAGCTCACCAAAACTTTTCACCTGCCGACCGGGGTGTCCTGGCTCGACACGGCCAGAAGGCCACCTTCGGTAACAGCCTCGCCGTACGGGTGACGTTATTCCAGCAGGCCGCTCTCGAACCATATACCGGTGCTCTCCGACCTCGACGAAGGCAGCACCGGTCCGCTCTGTGCCACGTGTTCGTCGAGCTGCGCGGCCACCGACCGGGCGCGGTCGTCCCCGATGTCGCGGAAGGCCCGGTAGGCCTGTTCGAGGTGCTCGATGGACGTGTCGTGCTGCCCCGCCTTCCACGCGAGCTGACCGAGCAGGTCGTGCGCCCGCGCCTCCAGCTCGCGGTCGAGGCCCGTGCAGAGCTCCAGCGCCTCGGTCGCGTAGGTCAACGCGAGCGCCGGGTCGTCGTTGTCCCTGGCGATGAGTCCGAGCAGCACCATGGCGGCGGCGCGGCCTGGCTGGTGGTGGGCCTGGGCGTAGCGGGCGTGGGCCTCGTGGCAGTTCGTGCGGGCGGAGAAGTCGTCTCCGCTCTCGCGGGCGAGCCACGCCAGTTCGACCAGAGAATCCGCTTCCCCTTTGTAGTCACCGGTGCGCTGCCGGATCAGGCGGGCCTGGACGAGGTGGACGGCCGCCTCGTCGAGCCGGCCTCCCACACGGCAGGCGGCTCCCATGCGGTGCAGGATTCCGCTCCGCGTGTCCTCGAACCCCTCGGCCAGCGCGAGGGCCTCCTGGTACAGCTCAAGGGCTCGTGGGACACCGTCCGCGCCGCGGATGCAGTCGGCCTTGTTGCGCAGCAGCACGGCCAGCGTCTCCGGGTCGTCGCGGTCACCGAAGACCCGTTGCGCGCGTTCGAGGAGGCGTTCCGCGGCCGAGTAGTCGCGCCGTTCGATGAAGAAGTGCGCGAGGTTCGAGTTGGTGTCCGTCTCCGCGTGGACGTCGCCGTTGGCCCGCGCCGCCTCCGCTCCCGCGGTCATCACCGCCACCACCTCCTCGTAGTGGCCGTAGCGCAGGAACAGCTCCCCCGCGCCGTTCGCTATCCGCCACACGTAACCTGGCTGCGGCGAGGAACGCAGCACGCCGACGATGCTGGCCTTGTCTTTCGCGATCCACCGCGCGACGTCGTCCTCGTCCGCGAACTCCGCCGGGTGCACGCCGTCGGGCAACGGCAGCATCGGCACCTCGTCGCGGTAACCGAACACGAGGCGGTCCGCGTTGTTGACCGAGTGCAGGTACCAGCTCATCAACCGGGTGACCGCCGCGTCCTGCTCCTCTGCCGGCTCGTCCTGCGCGAGCCGGTCGGCCGCGAACTCGCGCAGCAGGTCGTGCGTCCTGCAGCGACCACCGTCGACGGTCTCCACGAGGCGCTTCCACACCAGCTCGTCGACGAGCACGCGGGCCCGCTCGACAGGCAGGCCGGCCAGTGCGGCGACCACGAGCAACGGGACCTCGTGCGAGGGGTGCAGCCCGAACAGCCGGAAGAGGCGTGCCTGCGCGGGGTTCAACGCATCGTAGGAACGTTCGAAGTGAACGCGGACGTTGTTGCCCTGCAAAGACAGCAACGTCCGGCCATCGGACAGCATCGGCACCAGGTCGGCCAGTGACCTGTCCGGCTGCGCCGCGATCTGCTCCGCCATCAGCTGCATCACCAACGGCATTCCGCCGGTGCGTTCCGCAAGTCGCGCAACGACTTCCGGTGCGACAGCGGCGCGGTCACCGAGCAGGGTGGTCAGCCAGTGGGCGATCTCGTCGTTGCCCAGAGGCAGAACCGTGAACGCACGCGCTCGGTGCTGGAGCACGAGCGAACTCATCCGAGCCCGGCTCGCCACGAGCACCACGCTCGTCGACAACGCCGGCAGCAGCGGTTCCACACCGGTGACGTCGTCCAGCACGAGGAGCATGCGTCGTGATGCCAGCTCTTCGCGCAACCTGGCGACGCGCGCGGGCACCGATTGGATCGGCTCGATCGGCACGCCGAGCGCCACCAGGAGGTCCGCGACCACCTCTCCGCCGTCCGTGTGGGACGCGAACCAGCAACCGTCCGGGAAACGCCGTTGCACGCGATGTGCCCAATGCACCGCGAGAGTCGTCTTCCCCATTCCTGGCTGACCGTCGAGAGTGATCAGTCGCGGGGCTGTTCCCGGCAGAACGAGCGCGTCCAGTTCCGACAACAGGTCTTCGCGCCCGACGAACACGTCGACGTCGTGCGGCAGATAACGCGGCCCGGGAGATCTGGTCACCGCAGACTGTTCGTGCCGCACTCTCAGGCGTTCGTGCAACGAGTTCAGGTCCACCTCGGAACCGTCACCGATCTCGTTCACGATCCGGCGCCGGATCGTGACCAGATAGTTCAGCGCCTCCTGTGCGCGGCGAAGTCCGTACAGCGCGGTGAGCCGGTGCTTCGCGAGCAGTATTTCCAGATCGTGTTCCGGCGGGATTTCGTCGAGGTGTTCCAGCATGCGCGCGTAGTCGCCCAGTTTGCCGAGTCCGTAGAGCAACGCGTGGGAAGCGGTCAGGTAGTAGGTGCGGACCAGGTGCTGGCGCCGACGCGAAGCCAGTTCGCCCTCCAGGTCGGCGAGCGGTTCGTCACCCCACAGCTCCAGCGCCTGTTCGACCAGTTCGCACGCCGCCCGGTGATCGGTCC
The DNA here is from genome assembly GCF_030269365.1 of Lentzea sp. NBRC 102530. GTDB lineage: Bacteria > Actinomycetota > Actinomycetes > Mycobacteriales > Pseudonocardiaceae > Lentzea. Next base: position 223,040 of record NZ_BSTF01000008.1, on the reverse strand, counting down.
CGCCGATGGCGCGGGCACGGTCCACGAGCTTGCGGAAGACGTGGAGGTCGATCAGGGACCTGTCGATCTCGAGCCGGTACGAGCGATCTTCGTTGCGCAGCGCGAACCGCACACCGGTCCGCTGCAATGCGGCGCGCACACTCGTAATGGCCGTCTGCACGGTCGGGTACAGATTGGCCGGGCGGCGATCCGCCCACACCCAATCCGCGATGGTGTTCACCGAAATCGCGTTGCCCGCGTTCAGCAACAGGACCGCGAGCACCGCGCGGGCCTTCGGCTTTCCCCAGTCCGCGACGAACTCGCCGTCGACGCGCACGCGCGTCCGGCCGAGGATCCTGAATGCGATCTCCACCGGCGGCCACCCCTCCCCCGGGCGCACTGCTCCCGCTGTGCAGTCTGCCGCGATCCCGCGGGCCGATCCAGCTTTGTTGTCGTTTCGAGTCACTTATTGTCCACAAATCACGGAAAGCAATCGGAAAGCGCTCGCAGTCCATTGCACCTGGAAGATGATCATTCAGGCGCTTCCCACCTGCGCGTTCAGCGGAACGTGGATCGAGCGGAAGCGGTTTGGACAGAACCACGCCGCAGCCTGGTGCCACACCACCTGAAGGAGGCCAAATGGACACCGTCGTCATCGGGCTCGGATTCACCGGTCTGCCCGTGGCCGTCGCCGCCGCCAAGGCCGGCCTGCGGGTGCTCGGCGTGGACGCCGACGCCCACCGGGTCCGGCACGTCACGGCCTGCACGCCGGGCTGCGGACTCACCACCACCGACGAGAGCGCACTCGCCGAAGTCATCAGGTCCGGCCGACTGTCCCTGCGACACAACGAGATCGTCGCCGCGGACAGCTACGTCGTGTGCGTGCCGACGCCACCCGACCGGCATGGCGCGCTCGACACCGCGATGCTCGCCGACGCCGTGGACCGCGTGGGTGCGGTGCTGAGGCGTGGTGCGCTGGTGATCGTGCAGAGCACCTGCGAACCGGGAACCGTGGAACGGATCCTCGCGCCCCGGCTGGAAAGCGCGTCGGAACTGCGTGCAGGGCTCGACTTCCACCTGGCGCATTCGCCGGTGCGCACGGACCCCGGCAACTCCACGCCGACCCCGCGGATCGTCGCGGGCCTGACGCCCGAGTGCACCGAGCGCGCGGCATCGTTGCTGCGACGCCTCTCGTCCGAGTGCGTCACCATGAGCACGTTGCGCGCCGCGGAACTCACGAAGGTCTTCGAGAACACCTTCCGCCTCGTCAACATCTCCCTCGCGAACGAGCTCGCGACCCTGTGCCGCGCTCAGGGAGTGGACGTGCACGAGGTGCTGGACGCGGCCGGCACCAAGCCGTTCGGGTTCTTGCGGCATCGGCCGGGCCCCGGTGCGGGTGGCGACTGCATCCCGGTGTCTGCAGGATTCTTCGTCGCCAACGCCCGGCGGCACGGTCTGCACTCGCCGGTCGTCGACGCCTCAATCGCGGTCAACGACTCGATGCCCGCGCACACGCTGCACCGCGTGAGGACCAAGCTGACCGAGCTCGGCGTCCCGATGCGGCGCGTTCACGTGCTCGGCGTGACCTACAAGCCCGGTGTCGCCAACGTCCGGCAGTCACCGGCGCTGCGGGTGATCAACGAGCTGAGCCGGGAGGCGGTCGTCAGCTACCACGACCCGTTCGTGCCAGACCTGGTGCTGGACAACGGGAGCAAGCTCACGAGTCAGCCCGTCGACGCCAGCGCGGATGTCGTACTGATCATGACGCGGCACGCCTCGGTGTCGCTGCGGACCTCCACGCTGGTGATCGACTGCACGGCCGGCGACGCGGTGCTGGCCGCGTGAACGGGACGTGGGTGGACGCGCCGGTCGGTCCCAGGGCCGGCCGGCGGGTGACGGTGCCAGGATGCCGGACCGTGCTGGTGCTCGTACCGCACGTCGTCGCGGCCACGCGCCTGTTCGACGTACTGGACCTGCTCAAGGCCGACCGGCGGGTTCAGGTCGTCTGCACGGTGCCTGACGTGGGCGGGGTCTCCTACGGCACGCACGAGTTCCTGCAGCGGCACGGCGTGCTGACGTTGCCCTGGCAGCAGGCGATCGGGGTGGAGTTCGACCTCGTGCTGGCCGCCAGCCGCCGCGACGTCGAGCACGTCCTCGGCCCCGTGCTGGTGCTGCCGCACGGCGCGGGAGCGTTGAAGTCGCGACGGCTCACCGGGCACGGCCTCGACCGCCATGAACTCATGCGGGGCGGGCGGGTGACGGCAGCCGCGTTGGTCCTGAGCCACGACGACGAGCTGAGGGTGCTGGAACGGTCGTGCCCGGAGGCGGTACCGCACGCGGTGGTCGCCGGCGACCTGTGCCTGGACCGGATGCGGTCGAGCCTGCCGCACAGGGAGTCCTACCGCGCGGCGCTTGGGGTCGCGCCGGGCGAGATGCTCGTGACGATCAGCTCGACCTGGCGGCCGGAATCGGTGTTCGGAGGAAGGCCGGAGCTCTATCGGGCAGACGGGCATCGCACAGCCGTGGTGATCCATCCGACGACGTGGTCAGTGCACGGTCCGTGGCAGGTGCGTGCTTGGCTGGCGGACCGGCCCGACCTGATCATCATTCCCCCGGAGGAGGGCTGGCGCGCGGCGGTGATCGCGAGCGACCGGGTGCTCGGCGACCACGGCAGCGTCACGCAGTACGCCGCTGCGGTCGGCGTTCCCGTCGAACTCGGGACCAGAGCACAGGTCCGACCAGGCAGCCTCGCGGACCTGGTCGCCCGGGGCGCGCCGGACATCGCGTCCGCTCTCAGCTCACGTCTCGACCAGGCGGCCGAGCTGCTGCGGACGACCATGTACCGGCTGATGCGGCTACCGGAGCCTGCCCGCCGGGCGTGCGCGGAACCCGTTGCGGCACACCATGTCTGATCGGTGGATCACCGCGAGGGCGGGCACAGCGGCAGCCGGCCTGGCCGACGTGCTGCTCTGCCCGCCGGGCACCTCACCCCTCGCGGCGCTGCGGGACCACCCCGGTTGCACCGCCGTCCTGGTCGAGCAACGCCTGGATGCGCACGGCCTCTGGGTCGGTCTGGTCGTGGTAGCACGCGAGCGCGGCCAGCCGGTGCGGGCGCGGGTCTTCGGCCAACTCGGCGAGTTCGAGATGCACGTCGGCGAGGTGCGCCGGTGAGCGGAGCGACCCTTCCAGTGCGCAGTCGAGCAGCGCCTTCGCCTGCGCCGGACGCCCGGCGAGCCGGTGGGCACGTCCGAGGAACATCCACGTGCGGGCCTTCTCGGTAGGACAGGTCAGCAAAGACTCGGCGAGTTCCAGTTCCGCGACCGCCTCCTCGTACCGCCCCAGCTCGACCAGCACCTCACCGATGCGCCGCCGGGCCTGCCCGCGGCCCCGGTCGCGCGTGCGCATCGCCAGTACCTGCCGATACAGCTCCAACGCCCGTTCCGGTTCGTCGCGCTTCCTGCTCACGCGGCCGAGCAGCGTCAGCGCAGTCGACTTGCTGGGCAGATCATCGAGCGCCAGCACGGGTTCCAGCTCTGCCACGGCCTCGTCGACCGCGCCGGTGTTGATCAGCGCGAGTGCGAGCCGCGTCCTCAATCGCGCCTGCGCGATGGGCTCTCCGCACTCACCCGCCGCGGCGACGCCGAGCCGGTGGGTCAGGATCCAGTCGCGGTAGAGGTGGTACCGGCTGAACAGCTGCCACAACGGTTCGCACAGCTGCCACCGCAGGTCGACCGGAGCGATCTCGACCGCGCGCACGAGGTTCTCCCGTTCGCCGAGCAGCCATCGCATGGCTTCCTCAGGCGAGGAGTAGGCGTCCTTGCGCGCCGCGGCGTAGGCGGGTCCCGCCCGCAGCCGGTCGGACACCAGGGCCAGATCCGCCTCGACGGCACGCGCGAGGTACCACTCGACGGCCCTGCGCACGGCGCCGTCCCTGTCCGGATCCGCCTTGCCGCGCGCGTGCACCCGCAAAAGATCATGAAATCGGAACCTGTCGTCGCCGGCCTCGCTCAGCAACGACTTCTCGACGAGGTCCTCCAGCGCGTCCTCGACGTCGTACTCGGGTTCCTCGATCATCGCCGCCGCCACGGACACGTCGAAATGGCCACCGGGAAGCCAGGCACACAACCGGTACAGCCGCGCCTGCCGTTCCGGAAGGTCCACATACGACAGGTCCAGCACGGAACCCACCGACGTGTCCGTGCCTATCGCGGGCAACCGGTCGTCGCGCAACTCCGCGGCCTCCCGCGAGAACGTTCGCCGCGGTCGCGTCGACAAGCGCGCCCCCACCACGGACAACGCGATCGGCAGTCCGCCGCACAGCCGCGCCACCTCGTGCGCCGCGTCCGGCTCCAGCGCGAGTCTTCCCCGCCCCACCACCGTTTCGAGCAGCTCGACCGAGTCCTCGACGCCCATCGGCGCGACGTCCACGAACCGCGCGCCGTCGAGACCGAGCGAACTGAGCCGCCATCGGCTCGTGACCACCACCGTGCCGGACGTCGGCAGCAGCGTGCGCACCTGGGCGACGCTCACGGCGTCGTCGAGCAACAGAGAAAGTCGGCGCCGGGCCGTCACAGACCTGAACAACGCCGCACGGCGCGCGAGCTGCGGGGGAACGTCGGTGACGCCGAGCGCGTGCAGGAACCCCTCCAGCACGTCCTCAGGAGCAACCGGCCCGCCCGGCGCGTGCGCGCCGAGATCGGCGTAGAGCTGCCCGTCGGGGAAGGTGGACCGCCGGTCCTGCAGCCAGTGCAGGGCGAGCGACGTCTTGCCGACCCCGCCAGGACCGCTCAGCACCACGAGCTCACCGGGCCGCAGCGCCGCCAACTCGGCCTTCCTGCTGACGAAGCACCGGGGCACCGGCGGTAGCTGGAACGGCGGCGGCACCTCCCGGTGCGACGGGTGGATGTGCACGTCCCGCACGGCCTCCGCCTGCACGACGCTGCCCGCACTGCCCTTCACCACGTTCTTCATCCCCGTACCTCCCCGAACACCTGAAGTTACGGTCTTTCCCCGGCTTTCATCAGACGGCCATCGAGTGATCGCACGTGAGCGCGGCGCCGGTCCGCGAGGTCGAGGACCGCACCTGGCGGCCGTTGATGATGATCTTGCAGGTGAGTTCGCCGTGCACGCCCTCCAGCCGGATCACGACCCGGCCCTTGCGCTTGCCCCGCCGCTCGAACGGCAGGTCGGGGTTGCGCAGCGTGCGTTCCTCCTCGCCGGGGAAGGTGTAGCTGAGCTTGTCGGTCGTGCCCGAACCCTCCACCACCACGCGGACGCTGGGCGCTGCCGCACAGCCGGCGCTTCCGGCCAGCAGCAGGCCCACGAGTAAGGCGGCGGTCTTCATGCCAGGAACTGTAGGTACAGACCCTGCGACGAAGCATCAGCCTGAAGGCTCGTGCGGCATCAGCCATCAGACTGACAACGGGTGGCCGTCAGCCCGCCTGAAGGGCCAGGAAGAGGTCGACGCGAGCCTCGAACTCCGCGAGGTCGGTGCCGAGCAGCTCCTCGACGCGCCCCACCCGGTACCGCAACGTGTTGACGTGCACGTGCAGCTTCCCGGCCGCCGCCGTCCACGAACCCGAGCAGTCGAGGAACACCTTCAGCGTGCCGACCAGGTCCGATCCGTGTTCGGCGTCGTAGTCCAGCACCGGCCCGAGCAGGCGGCGGCGCAACGACGTGCGCAGCTCCTCCGGCACGCCCGCGAGCAGCAACTGGTGCAGTGCGATCTCCTCGCCCGCCACCACGCACGTGCGACCGCCACGGCGCTCTCCCAGCCGACGCGCGTGCGTGGCTTCCTCCGCGGCGCCACGCAATCCGCGCGAGGTGGCCGGTGAGCTGATGCCGACGAGCACGCGCGACGAGCCGAGGCCCGGTTCCATCACGCGCATCGCGTCGCGCACGTCGTCGGGCACCGAGTCACCCGCCTTCGCCACCGCGTACACGGTGTCGCCGACCGGGGTCACCAACGCCTGCGGCAGCGCCTCCTCCAGCACGGCGGCCGCGAGGTCGCAGCGCTGGTCGGACGTGACGGCGCTGATGACCCGCAGCCTCGCGTCCTCCAGCCCCGCCGCGGCCAGCCGGGACTCGACGTCCGCCGAGCCGCTCAGCACGGCGGCGACCAGGGGCGCGGCCGTGCGGTTCTCGATCTGCCTGCCCTGCGCCTCGCGCAGGCGTTCCAGGCCGACCAGCGACGCCAGTTCGGCGGCGGCCTCCGGCTGCACCGAGCCGCCCACGACGAGGATCCAGCTCGTCAGCCGGGTGCCGCCGCGTTCGGAGACGGGCACCAGGGTCATGCCGCGCACCGTCTTCGGCAGCCGGTCGGCCTGCAGGAACTCCTTCACCAGCCCGACGCGGTCCGGCAGTTCGCCGCCGCCGACCACCCGGCCGGTCGTCGAAAGCACCCAGCACGGCGCGTTCAGCTCGTGGCCGCCCGCCAACAACAACGCCGGCAGACCGGAGCCCTCCGCCACGACGTTGAGCAGCCTGCGGTGCCGCGACAGCCCGACGAGTTCCATCGACACGCGTTCGGTGATGGTCGCGAACGAGAGGTCGACCGGCACCTCCAGCAACGGCACGTGGTGCCGGACGCAGGCTTCGACCAGGTCGTCCGGGAGGTCCTTGCGGCCGGTGTCGGACGCGGCGAGCCCGGCCACGCGGGCGGACGCGAGCGAGCGGACGAACGTCTCGGAGTCCTGCGGTCCGTGGTGCCAGAGCAGGCCGGAGAGCACCAGCTCCCCGCCGGACAGGTACCGGCTGGGGTCGGGCAGCTCCGTTCCGTACACGCGCGTGACCGTGCGGTCGAGCTGGTCCTCACCGGTGTGCAGGCTCAGGCGCAGCTCCGGCATCTGCAGCAACGTCCGCAGCAACAACATGACAGGTCACTTTCGTCCATTCGTGTTTGTAGGAAAGCACAAATCTGCGGGCTGTAGGAGCCTGACGATTCATGTAATGCGGCCGTAGCTCAGGGACACATGCGCTCTGTGTACTGGCTCACAACCAGATGGGAGGGCGAGTGACGATCTCCACGCACGTGCTGGACGCGGCCCGCGGCAGGCCGTTCGCCGGCATCGCCGTGTCGCTGCAACGGCGCGACGGGACCGAGGTGGCGAACGCCGAGACGAACGCCGACGGCCGGATCACCGGATGGGGTGAAGGCCTGGCGGCCGGGGTGTACCGGCTGGTGTTCGACACGGCCGAGGCGGCGCCGTTCTTCCCCGAGGTCGTGCTCACCTTCGACTACTCCGATCCGGCGCAGCACTACCACGTGCCGTTGCTGCTGTCGCCGTTCGCCTACTCCACCTACCGAGGTAGCTGACGATGGACTTCCTTCGACCGGAAACGCTCGCGGAGGCGTTGGAGCTCAAGGCCCAGCGCCCTGATGCCGTGCCGATCGCCGGCGGCACGGACGTCATGGTGGAGATGAACTACGACCACCGCAGGCCGTCCGCGCTGCTCGACCTGACCAGGATCGCCGAACTCCAGCAGTGGACCGAAGGCCTGCGCGTCGGCGCCGGGGTGCCCTACGTGCGGATCATCGACGAGCTGGGCGCTCAGCTGCCGGGCCTCGCGATGGCGTCCCGCACGGTCGGATCGCCGCAGATCCGCAACCGCGGCACCGTCGGCGGCAACCTCGGCGCGGCCTCGCCCGCCGGGGACACGCACCCCGTGCTGCTGGCATCCGGTGCGGTGATCGAGGTGGCGTCGGTGCGCGGCACCCGGATGATCCCCGCCACCGAGTTCTACCTGGGCGTCAAGCGCAACGCCCTGGAGGCCGACGAGCTGATCACCGCCGTGCACCTCACCCCCGCCGCGGGGCCGCAGCAGTTCTCCAAGGTGGGTACGCGCAACGCGATGGTGATCGCGGTGTGCTCGTTCGCGATCTCGTTGTTCCCGGCGGAGAACCGGGTCGGCGCGGCGGTCGGGTCGGCGGCTCCCACGCCGCGCCGGGCACCCGAGGCCGAGGCGTTCCTGGCGGCGGAGCTGGACTTCGCGAACCCGAAGCCGTTGCTGGACTCGGTGAAGCGCGAGTTCGGCGAGCTGGTGTCGCGGGCCGCGTCGCCGATCGACGACGTGCGCGGGTCCGCCGAGTACCGCAAGCACGCCTTGGCAGTGATGGCACGCAGGACGCTGGGCTGGGCCTGGCAGGAACTCTTGGACGGGGACAAGGCATGCGCGTGAACGTGACGGTCAACGGCGAGCAGCGCCAGGCCGACGACGTGTGGGAGGGCGAGTCGCTGCTGTTCGTGCTGCGCGAGCGGCTCGGCCTGCCCGGGTCGAAGAACGCCTGCGAGCAGGGCGAGTGCGGCTCGTGCACGGTGTACCTCGACGACGTGCCGGTGTGCGCGTGCCTGGTCGCCGCCGGTCAGGCGCAGGACCGCGAGGTGAGGACCGTCGAAGGTCTCGCTTCCGGGGACCAGCTGGACCCGGTGCAGGAGGCGTTCGTCGAGGCGGGCGCGGTGCAGTGCGGGTTCTGCACACCCGGTCTGGTGGTGCAGGCGCACGACCTGCTCGACCGCGTGCCGAACCCGTCCGACCCGGAGATCCGCGAGGCGCTCGCCGGGAACCTGTGCCGCTGCACGGGGTACGAGAAGATCCTGGACGCCGTGCGATTGGCGGCGTCGCGCCGATGATCGTCCTCGACCGCTGCGCGGTGTCCACTGTGGACGAATCAGGGACCGAGCACGCGTCCGGGCACGTCGTCGTCGACGGCGGCCGGATCGTCTCGGTCGGTTCGGGCGCGGCACCACGGCCCACCGCGGCGCACACCTACGTCGACGCGTCGTCGTGCCTGGTCACGCCCGGCCTGATCAACACCCACCACCACCTCTACCAGTGGGCGACGCGCGGGCTCGCGACCGACGCCACCCTGTTCGAGTGGCTGACCACGCTGTACCCGGTGTGGCGCGGGCTGGACGACACCGTGACGCACGCGGCGGCGTCGGCCGGCCTCGCCCGGCTCGCGCTGACGGGCTGCACGCTGGCCGCCGACCACCACTACGTGTTCCCGTCCGGTGGCGGTGACGTGTTCGACGCGCTGGTGTCGGCCGGGCGCCGGATCGGCATCCGGCTGGAGGCGATCCGCGGGTCGATGGACCGCGGCCAGTCGCACGGCGGACTGCCGCCGGACAACCTGGTCGAGGAGACCGAGGCCGCGTTGATCGCGACCGAGCAGGCCATCGGCGACCACCACTCGACCGCGGCCGACGCGCTGGTCCGCGTCGCCGTCGGGCCGTGCTCGCCGTTCTCGGTGTCGCGCGAGCTGATGACCGGGGCGGCGGAGCTGGCGCGCCGCCACGACGTCCGGCTGCACACGCACCTCGCCGAGACGCTCGACGAGGAAGAGCAGTGCCAGGCGGAGAACGGCTGCACGCCGACCGAGTACGCGGAGCAGCTCGGCTGGCTCGGGCCGGACGTGTGGCTCGCGCACACCGTGCACCTCAACTCGGACGCGGTGAAGCGGCTCGGGGCCACCCGGACCGGGTCCGCGCACTGCCCGACGTCCAACGGGCGGCTGGGCACCGGCATCGCGCCCGTCCGTGACCTGCTGGACGCGGGAGCACCGGTCGGCCTCGGTGTCGACGGAGCGGCGTCCAACGAGGACGGTGGACTCGTCGTCGAGCTGCGCTCGGCGTTGTACCAGGCACGCCAGCGCGGCGGGCCGGGCGCACTGGACGCCCGCAAGGCGTTGTGGATGGGCACGATGGGCGGTGCGCAGGTGCTGGGGCGTTCGGACGCGCTGGGCTCGATCGAACCCGGCAAGGTCGCCGACCTCGCGGTCTGGGACCTGTCCGGTTTGGACTACGCGGGGATCGCGGACCCGGTGGCGGCACTGGTGCTCGGCACGCCCCCGCCGTTGAAACTGTTGATCGTGGGCGGAGAGGTCGTGGTGCGGGACGGCGTCCTGCTCACGGCGTCGACCGACGAGCTGGCGCGTGACCTCACCGCCGCCAGCACCAAGCTCCAGGAGGCAGCGCGATGACCCTCACTCCCGCCGAACTCACCTCCGCGGTGTCGGGTGGCATCGGGACGTCGCCGCAACGCCCGGACGGCAACCTCAAGGTGCGCGGCGAGTTCGCGTACGCGTCCGACCTGTGGCACGAGGACATGATCTGGGGCTCGACCCTGCGCTCGCCGCACCCGTACGCCCGGATCACGTCGATCGACCTGACCGAGGCGTTGCAGGTGCCGGGCGTGTACGCGGTGCTGACGCACGAGGACGTACCGGGCCGCAACCTGTACGGCCTGGAGCACAAGGACCAGCCGGTGCTGGCCGTGGACGTCGTGCGCTACCAGGGCGAACCGATCGCGCTGGTCGGCGCCGACCACCCGGAGACCGCGCTGCGGGCGATGAAGAAGATCGTCGTGACCTACGACGTGCTGGAACCCGTGGTGGACATGGAGACCGCGGCCGACGACACGCCGTTGCACCCCGGCGGGAACCTGGTGCGGCACGTGCCGATCCGGCGCGGCTCGCAGGACGTCACGGCCGAGGTCGTGGTGACCGGGCGGTACGAGGTCGGCATGCAGGACCAGGCGTTCCTCGGGCCGGAGTCCGGACTCGCGGTGCCGGCCACCGACGGGTCGGTGGACCTGTACATCGCGACGCAGTGGCTGCACGTCGACCGCGACCAGATCGCGGCCGCGCTCGGGTTGCCGCAGGAGCAGGTGCGGCTGACGTTGTCCGGCGTGGGCGGGGCGTTCGGCGGCCGGGAGGACCTGTCGATGCAGGTGCACGCGTGCCTGCTGGCGCTGCACACCGGCAAGCCCGTGAAGATGGTCTACAACCGCGAGGAGTCGTTCTACGGGCATGTGCACCGGCATCCGGCCGTGCTGTACTACGAGCACGGCGCGGACCACACGGGCAAGCTCGTCTACGTCCGCACCCGGATGTACCTGGACGGCGGCGCGTACGCCTCGTCGACGCCCGCCGTCGTGGCGAACGCGGCGACTCTCGGTGTCGGTCCGTACGAGGTCGACAACGTGACGGTCGACGCGTACGGCGTCTACACGAACAACCCGCCGTGCGGTGCGATGCGCGGATTCGGTGCTGTGCAGGCGGGTTTCGCCTACGAGTCGCAGATGGACAAGCTGGCCGAGGCGCTGGGGATGTCGCCCGTCGACGTCCGGGTCCGCAACGCGATGACCGAGGGTTCCGTGATGCCGACCGGCCAGGTCGTCGACTCGGCCGCGCCCGTCGCGCAGCTGCTCAAACTCGTGCAGGACAAGCCGTTGCCCGCCGGCACGTCGACCGACATCCGTGAACTGCCCGGTGGCGTCTCGAACACCACGCACGGCGAGGGCGTCGTTCGTGGTGTCGGATATGCCGTCGGCATCAAGAACATCTGCTTCTCCGAGGGCTACGACGACTACTCGACCGCTCGGGTGCGCGTCTCGATGGTCAACGGGGAGCTGGCCGCCGCCGTGCACACCGCGGCGTGCGAGGTCGGCCAAGGCCTGGTGACGATCATGCAGCAGATCGTGCGGACCGAACTCGGCATCGAACGCGTGACCGTGCTGCCGATGGACACCACGATCGGCAACGGCGGCTCGACCTCGGCGTCGCGCCAGACGTACGTGACCGGTGGTGCGGTGAAGGCCGCCTGTGCTCTGGTGAAGGACCGGCTGGCCGGGCGCACCGACATCGGCGACGAGGTGATCGACGAGGTCACCGAGTGGCGGCACCGCGCCACCGAGCCCATCGACCCCGAGACCGGGCAGGGCAACGCGCACGTGCAGTACGGGTTCGCCGCCCACCGCGCGGTGGTCGACGTGGACGTGGACCTCGGCCTGGTGCGCGTGGTGTCGCTCGACTGCGCCCAGGACGTGGGCCGCGCGTTGAACCCGCAGGCCGTGGTGGGTCAGATCCAGGGCGGTTCCGCCCAGGGGCTCGGCCTCGCGGTGATGGAGGAGATCCAGACCTCCGGCGGCAAGGTGCGCAACCCGTCGTTCACCGACTACCTCATCCCGACCGTGCTCGACATGCCCCCGATGAGCATCGACGTGCTCGAACTCGCCGACCCCCACGCGCCGTACGGCATCCGCGGCGTCGGCGAACCGCCCACCATCTCGTCGACCCCGGCGATCGTGGCGGCGATCCGCGCGGCGACCGGACTGGCGCTCACCCGCGTCCCGGTCCGCCCGGAACACCTCACAGGTACCTGAGCTTTTTGGAGTTTGTTGCTGTGAACGCACATCTGCTCGCCACCATCGATCTCGCGACCCGGAACGTGGCCTCCGGCGGAGGCCCGTTCGGCGCGATGATCGTCCGTGACGGCGAGGTGATCGCCACCGGCGTGAACCAGGTGACGCCGACGCTCGACCCCACCGCACACGCCGAGGTCGTCGCGATCCGCGCGGCCTGCCAGGCCCTCGGTGACTTCCGCCTGACCGGCTGCACGCTGATCTCGTCGTGCGAGCCGTGCCCGCTGTGCCTGTCCGCCGCGCTGTGGGCGCGGGTGGACAAGGTGATCTACGCGGCCGACCGCGACGACGCGGCGGCCGCCGGTTTCGACGACCGGGAGTTCTACGAGCTGTTCAGCAAGTCCCGCTCGGAATGGGAACTCCCGGTGCTGCAGATCTCCACAGGCGAGGACAACGCCCCGTTCACCGCGTGGACGTCACTCGCGACCCGAATCGATTACTGACGGCCAAAAGCCTGTCTAGCTGACCGGAGCTTGCACTTGTTTAAACGCGTTCCGGCGTTGGAACGCGCCCACCGGCATGGGAAAGGCCGTCCTCCATGACCCAGTTGCGGAGCCGACAACCGACGTCGGCCCTCGATCAGTTCTTCCGCATCACCGACCGCGGCAGCACGTTAGGCCGTGAAGTGCGCGGTGGCATCACGACGTTCGTCGCGATGTCGTACATCGTGCTGCTGAACCCGTTGATCCTCGGCGCGTCCGCGGACATCACCGGCGCCAAGCTCACCATCGCCGAGATCACCACCGCCACGGCACTGGCCGCCGGCGTGATGACCGTCCTCATGGGACTCGTCGGCAACGCACCCCTCGCCATCGCCGCCGGACTCGGCGTCAACGGCGTGGTGGCCTTCCAGATGGCACCGGAGATGACGTGGGCGCAGGCCTTCGGTCTCGTGGTGCTGGAAGGCATCTGCATCGTGGTCATGGCCGTCTCCGGGGTCCGCGAGCGGATCATCAACGCGATCCCGGAGCCGTTGAAGATCGCGATCACCGTCGGCATCGGCCTCTACATCGCGTTGGTGGGCCTGGTCTCCGCCGGTTTCGTGACCCGCACGCCCGACGCCGCGCACTCGACGGTGCCGGTGCGGATGGGGATCGACGGCCACCTGAGCGGCTGGCCGATCGCGATCTTCTGCCTCGGTCTGCTGCTGATGATCGTGCTGATGGCGCGGGGCGTGCCCGGCGCCGTGCTGATCAGCATCGTGGTGGCCACGCTCGTCGCGATCGGCGTGAACGCGGCGTTCGACGTGCAGGGGTGGGGGCTCGTCACGCCGACGCTGCCCGACTCGGTGGTGAGCACGCCGGACTTCGGGTTGTTCGGGCGCGTGGACCTGTTCGGCGGCTTCGTGTCGGCGGGCGTGATCGCGGCGACGATCTTCCTGTTCACGCTGGTGCTGTCCGGGTTCTTCGACGCGATGGGCACGATCACGTCCGTCGCCGAGGAGGCCGGGCTGCGCAAGGACGGCAAGGTCGAGGGGATGGGCAGGATCCTCATGGTCGACGGTGCCGGCGCGATCGCCGGTGGCGTCACGGGGTCCGCCCCGAACACCGTGTTCCTGGAGTCGGCCGCGGGCGTTGGCGAAGGCGCCCGGACCGGCCTGGCCTCGGTGGTGACCGGCGGCCTCTTCCTGGTGGCGTTGCTCTTCACGCCGCTCGCGACGGTCGTGCCCGCCCAGGCGGCGGCACCCGCGCTGGTGGTGATCGGTGGCCTGATGATGACCCAGATCCGCCGAATCCCTTGGCAGGAAACGGATTACACGATCCCCGTCTTCCTGACGATCGCCATCATCCCGTTCACCTACTCCATCACCAACGGCATCGGCGCCGGCCTCGTGTCGTTCGTCGTGCTGCGCATCTGCAAGGGCCGCTGGCCCGGCTGGCTGATGACCGGCCTGGCGCTGATGTTCGCCGTGTACTTCGCGGTGGACCTGATCAGCGGCAAGTGACCGCCGGGGCTCGGCCGGGCGGCCACCCGGCCGAGCCCCGTTCGGGAGGACTTCCATGCGTGATCTGGCAACGACCCTGCTCTCGTGGGACCGGTTCGCGGTCGCGTCGGTCGTCGCGGTGCGGGGCAGCGCGCCCCGCCCGGTCGGCGCCGCGCTGGCGGTGGGACCGTCCGGCGAGGTGATCGGCAGCGTGTCCGGCGGCTGCGTGGAGGCCGAGGTCTACGACCTCGCCTGCCAGGTGCTCGCCTCGGGCGTTCCGGCGCTCGCGTCGTTCGGCTACTCCGACGACACCGCGTTCGCCGTCGGCCTGACCTGCGGCGGTTCGCTGGACGTGCTCGTGCAACGCGACACCCCGTCGTTGCGCGCGGCCCTGTCGGCATCGGCCGAGGGGGTTCCGGTTTCCGTGCGGTTCGAGGCGGAGGGCCGGACGTTCACCGAGTCGTGGCTGCCCCCGCCCCGGCTGCTGGTGTTCGGTGCCATCGACCACGCCGCCGCCGTGGCCGAGATGGGCCGCTTCCTCGGCTACCACGTGACCGTGTGCGACGCGCGCGCCGTGTTCGCCACGGAGGCCCGTTTCCCGGCGGCTCATTCAGTCGTCGTCGACTGGCCGCACCGCTACCTCGCCTCCACGCACACCGACTCGTCCACCGCCGTCGTCGTGCTCACCCACGACCCGAAGTTCGACATCCCCGTGCTGACCGAGGCGTTGTCGCGCCCGCTGGCGTTCGTCGGCGCCCTCGGCTCCCGCCGCACCCACGCGGAACGGTGGGAACGACTGCGCGAGGCCGGCGTGCCGGAGACGTCCCTGGCCCGCCTCCGCTCCCCCGTCGGCCTCGACCTCGGCGGCCGCAGCCCGGCCGAGACCGCGGTGTCCATCGCCGCCGAACTCGTCGCCGTCCAGCACGGCGGCACCGGTCTCCCCCTGTCCGTGCTGTCCACCCCCATCCACCGAACCCTGGAGAGTCATGGCCCTGATCTTCCTCAACGGCGGCGGCATGAAGGACGGACCGCTGCACTCACAGCTCCAGGGCACCCCGATGGTGTGCCGGGCGCGCAGTGCGGCCAAGTACCGCTACTTCTCGGTGCGGGGGAAGTTCCCCGCGATGCACGAGTCGGGTTCGGCCTCGGTGGTCGGTGAGCTCTACGACCTGCCCCTGAAGATCCTGCGCGACCACCTCGTCCCCGCCGAGCCCGCCGAACTGGAGATCGGCGTCATCGAACTGGAGGACGGCAGTGCCGCCCTGGCCACCGTCCTGCGCGACGGCCTGGTCGATCCGCTGCTCCGATCGGGTGACATCCGGGACATCTCGTATCTGGGCGACTGGCGCGAGTTCCTTCATCGCGAGGGGTGAGGGAAGCGGCACCGGGGGGATGCCGCCGGCAAGGGGGAGTTGCCGCAGGCGGCGGGACCGACCGAAGTGGTCCCGCCGCAGGTCCCGTTCCCGGGCTCGGCGTTCCCGGTCGCAGCACTCCCCCGTCTCAGCGCCCCCGGCCCTTGAGCAGCCCGCGCTCGTACGCCACCGCGACGGCAGCGGCCCGGTCCGACACCCCGAGCTTCGCGTAGACGTGCAACAGGTGCGTCTTCACCGTCGCCTCGCTGATGAACAACGCCGCCGCCACCGCCCGGTTCGTGGACCCCTTGGCCACCAGCCCCAGCACGTCCAGCTCGCGGGTCGACAACGGCTCCAGCGCGGGCTCCCGCACCTGCCCGAGCAGGCGCGTGGCCACCGCCGGCGACAACACCGCCTCCCCGGCGTGCGCGGCCCGGATCGCCCGCTGCAACTCGTCGCGCGGCGTGTCCTTCAACAGGTACCCGGTCGCCCCGGCCTTGATGGCGGGCAGCACGTCCCGGTCCGTGTCGTAGGTCGTCAGCACCAGCACCCGGCACGAGTGCCCGCGCAACCGTTCGATGGCCGACAGCCCGTCCGACCCCGGCATCCGCAGGTCCATCAACACCACGTCCGGCGACACGGCCGTCACCACCGCGACGGCCTCGTCCCCCGACGCCGCCTCGCCCACGACCTCGAAGTCGGCCGCCGAGGACAGCATGCCGCGCAGGCCGTCCCGCACCACCGGGTGGTCGTCCACGATGACCAACCGGATCACGACGGCACCCTCGCCGAGATCGCCGTGCCCGCTCCCGGTTCCGACTCCACGAAGAGCGCGCCGGACAGGCGGTGCACGCGGTGGCGCATCGCGGGCAGGCCGAAGCCGTGCGACGGCCGCGTCAGGTCGAACCCCACGCCGTCGTCCCGCACGTCCAACGTCACGACGTCCTCCATGTACGACAGGGTGAGCCCGACCCGCGAGGCGCAGGCGTGCTTCGCCACGTTCGACAGCGCCTCCTGGGCGGTGCGCAGCAGCGCGACCTCCACCTCGGGGTGCATCGTGCGCACGGCTCCGGTCAGCGTGACCGAGACGGGCACGCCGTTGATCGTCGACCAGCCGGAGGCGACGTCGTCCAGCGCCTCGTGCAGGGCCGCGGAGTCCAGCGCGGGTGGGCGCAGGGCGTGCACCGAGCGACGGGCCTCGGTCAGGTTCGAACGGGCCAGGTCGGTCGCCACCGCCACGCGGCGTTCCCAGTCGTCGGCGGACGCCGCGGACAGCTGCGTGATGATGCCCGCCAGGCCCTGGGCGAGGGTGTCGTGGATCTCGCCCGCCATGCGGTGGCGTTCGTCCTGCACGCCTGCCTCGTGCGCCTGCACCAGGAGCTGGGCGTGCAGGCCCTCGTTCTCCTCCAGGAGTTCCTTGCGCAGCCTGGACTGTTCGGTCGTCACGTGGCCCACGTACGTGAAGGTGCACGCCACCACCACGAACACGAGCAGCAGCAACCAGAACGCCGCCGGAGCCTCGGACGGGTACCCGCCGAACAACGACAGCGTCGCGAGGCCCGCCGTCAACGCCACCACGAAGAACATCCAGCGGCCGCGCAGGAGTTCGCTCGCGTAGATGTAGACCGCGTAGGACACCGCGCCGAACCAGTGCTCCTGCATGCCGAGCACGCCGTAGAACACGACCATGCCGCCGACGAACACGGCCATGAGGTCGGAACGCCCGTGCCACGCGGGATGCAGCGTGAACCACCACGTCATCCACACGTAGCCGAACGCCACGACGCCGTAGGTGAACCAGCGCTCCGCACCCGTCTGCGTGGTGAAGATCGAGTACAGCACCGTCGTCACGGTCAGCACGAAGTACGGGATCACGCGGGCGATCGAGACGAGCCTGCGCTCCCACCTGTCCAACGCGGCCATGTCCACGAGCTACTCCCAGCGGAACGTCTTGGCCGCGACGGTACCCGCCACGAGGCCCACGAGCCCCATGATCGCGAGATGCCTCCAGTCCGGCGCGCTGCCGAGCCACGCCTGTTGCAGGGCCTCCACTCCGGGAGGCGTGTACGAACCGATCGTCTGGATCACCGAGGGCAGCATGAACCGCGGCAGGTACACGCCGCCGAAGAACATCAGCAGCATGAACACCACCGTCGCCACGCCACCGGCCGCCCGCGCGGTGGGTGCCAGTGCGGCGATCACCAGGCCCAGCGCGAACGTGCTCGCGCCTCCCAGCACCACGGCACACGCCAGGCCGAGGGGGTGGTGAGGCAGGTCGACGCCGAAAACGACGTACCCCACCACTGTAAGGAGCAGCACCGACAAGATCGTCGCCGCGAAGTTCACGACCAGCTGCCCGACCAGCAACCGCGCGGGGTGCATGGGCGTCGTCGACAGCCGCCGCAGCACCCCCGTCTCGCGATAGGTGGCCACGACCGCGGGCAGGCGCTGCAACCCGATGAACACCAACGTGAACACGACCAGCGCCGACATGTAGCTGTCGATGAACCGCAGCCCGCCGAAGTTCGGGTCAGGCGTCCGCAACGTCGGAACGGCCCCCAGCACCAGCAACAGCACCGACGGGAACACGATCGCGAACAACGAGTTCAGCCGATCGCGCAGGAACAACCGCGCCTCGACCTCAACGATCTTCCACATCACGACCCCCGGTGAGTTCGACGTAGGCGTCGTCCAGCGAGACCTGGTCGACGCGGAGCTGACGCGCGACGACGGACCGCCGCGCCAGCAACGAGGTCACGGCGTGCAGCAGGTCCTCCGACCCAGACACCACCACCTGCTCCCCCAGCAGAGAAACCGAGGTGACCTCCGGCAGTGCCTCCAGCAACGCCACGTCCAGAGAACCGGACGGCACGAACCGCACCCGCGTCGCACCGTCCACCCGCGACACCAGCGCCGAGGGCGAGTCCAGCGCCACGATCCGGCCGTCGCGGAACACCGCCACCCGGTCGCAGAGCCGTTCCGCCTCCTCCATGAAGTGCGTGACCAGCACGATCGTCACGCCGGCCGCGCGCACCTCCTCGATCACCGACCAGGTGTCGCGCCGCGCCTGCGGGTCGAGCCCGGTCGTCAGCTCGTCGAGGATCGCGATCCGCGGCGACCCGACCAGCGCCAGCGCGATCGACAACCGCTGCTTCAACCCGCCCGACAGCTGCCCGAACTCGGACCGCAGGTGCCCGCCCAGCCCGAGGCGTTCCGACCAGTCGACCGGCGAGGGGTAGAACGACGAGAACAGTTCCAGCGCCTCGCGGACCCGCATCCGTTCCGGCAGTGCCGATGCCTGCAACTGCACGCCGATCGCCGCCCGCACGTCCCCCGGCGCCCGCCCGAGCACCGTCACGCTGCCGGAGTCGGGCGTCCGCAGCCCGGCCACGCACTCGACCGTCGTCGTCTTGCCCGCCCCGTTCGGCCCGAGCACACCGAAGATCTCCCCCTCGGCGACCTCGAACGACACGGCGTCCACGGCGACCCGGGGCCCGTACCTCTTGCCCAGGCCGCGCACTTCGATGATTGCCATGCCCCCAGCCTCGGAGACCGGGTACGAAAGATCATCGAACGACGAGCGCGACCGCGATCAACCGATCGGTTGATGCCCCACGTCGTTCTCCGGAACGGCCCGCGACGCACCTGGGCGGAGCGGCGAACTGGACGCGCAGGTCGCCCGCTGGCGCGACGAGGCGCGGGACGGCCGAGCGAAAGCCGTGGGACGTCAGCACCTCGTCCGCCACGGCGCGGTGGTCCCGTTCAGCTGATGGGCTTGTCCAGCCCGTGCACCACCTGGTCGAGCAACGTCCGGATGACCGCCTCGTTGTGCTCGCTGCGGCCCGGCGTGATCATCCGGGACGTCGCCTCGACCATGGCGTGCACCAGCATCGCCCGCAGCTGAGCCCGTTCCACCCCGGCGGTCTTGAACACCCCGACCAGCGGCGCCAGCAGCCGTTCGTGCTCGGCCCGGATCTGCTCGCGTGCCGTGTCCGGCAACGTGTGCGCGGACAACGCCACCACCGCGCCGTGGCTGCCGTCGGTGATGATCGCGAGTTCGGTGCGCAGGTACGCCTCGATCTTCGCGGGCACCGACGCCGCGCCGTTGACCGCGTCCTCCAGCTTGTCCGCCCACTCCGGCAGCGCGTCCGAGACGATCGCGGCGACCAGTTCCTCACGCGAGCGGAAGTACTCGTAGAGGCTCGGCCGCGACAGCCCGACCCGTCTGGCGAGCGACGCGAGCGTCAGCGCCTCCGCTCCCTCGGTCGCGACGATGTCCCGCCCGGCGTCCAGAAGGGCGCGCAGCCGGTTGGCGCGATGCTCGGCGACGGTGTCTGCGCTGATCCTCGGCACACCAGGATCGTATCGCGCTTGATTTCCCGACGGGGAGTTGGAATAGTTCCCGACAGAGCGTCGGAATCAAGGAGGGCCCTCATGTTCATCGCAACGAACCGCCTGTTCGTGCCCGCCGACCGGGCGGAGGAGTTCGAGGCCCACTTCCGCAGCAACATGCGCACGTTCCTGCCCGGTGTTCCCGGCCTGCTGCGCAGCACGTTGCTCAAGCCGACCCGCGACGACCAGCCCTACGTGTCGGTCAACGAGTTCGAGACCGAGGACGACTTCCGGGCGTGGGTGAAGTCCGACTCGTTCCGCGAGGCCCACAAGCGCAACCGCGGCATCGCCCGGCACGTCACCGGCAACGCGGTCGAGACGTTCCAGCACGCCGAGGACATGGTGCTGCCACAGCAGCGCACCGAGCAGTAGGGCGTTAGCCTCCCCTCGCATGGGGGACGTCCGTTTCGAGTTGCTGGGACCGTTGCGGGTGCTGGTCGGCGGGCAGGAGGTCCCGGTGCCCGCCGGACGCGGCAGGACCATCCTCGCCACCCTGCTCGCGCGTGCCGGCGAGGTCGTGCCGGTCGAGGACCTGGGCGACGTCTCGTCCACCCGCAAGGCCGTCAGCAGGCTCCGGCAGGCTCTGGGCGGGGCCTCGGGCTTCCTGCACACGCACGGCACCGGCTACCTGCTCCACGTCACGGACTCGGACCTGCTCGACTTCCGCTCACTGCGCGACCAGGGCCGGCACGCCGAGGCGCTCACGGTGTGGCGGGGCAGGGCCTTCGAGGACGTCGACGGCGTGGAGCACCTGGCCGGCGCGCTGGACGACGAACGCGAGGCCGCCGGGGCGCTCGTCCCCGCGCCGCACCGGCTGCCCGCTCCGCTCGCCCAGTTCGCCGGGCGGGGTCGCGAACTGGCCGTGCTCGACGAGCCCGCTCCGCTCACCGTCGTCAGCGGCCCGGCGGGCGTCGGCAAGACGACTCTCGCCGTCCGCTGGTGCGACGCGGCGAACAACCGCTTCCCCGACGGACTGCTGCACGTCAACCTGCGCGGCTTCGACCCCGCCCTCGAACCCGTGCGGCCGGAACAGGCGCTGCGCGGGTTCCTCACCGCGCTCGGCGTCCCCACCGGCCACGTGCCGGTGGACCTCGACGACCAGGTCACCCGCTACCGGAAACTGGTGGCCGCCAGGAAACTCGTCGTCCTGCTGGACAACGCGCGCGACGCGGCGCAGGTCCTCCCGCTGCTGCCCGGCCACGACGCCTGCGCGGTGGTCGTCACCAGCCGCCACCGCCTGGCGGACCTCGATGGCGCCCGCGTGCTGGACCTGGACGTGCTGCCCGGCGCCGAGGCCGTCGCCCTGCTGACCGAACGCGTCGGCGCCCCCGTCGCCGCGGAACCGGACGCGGTGGCACGGCTGGTCGCGTCGTGCGGCGGGCTGCCGCTCGCGCTGTCGATCGTCGGCGCCCGCGCGGCGACCACTCCCCACCTCTCGCTCGCGGCCCTGGCGGACGAGCTCGCCGACGAGCGGAACAGGCTCGACTTCCTCGACACCGGCGATCCGTCCACCAGCGTGCGCGCCGCGTTCTCCTTGTCCTACAGCAGGTTGAGCACCGCGGCGGCGACGTTGTTCCGGTTGCTGGGTGTCCACCCCGGACCGGACATCTCCGCGGCCGCGGCCACGAGCCTCGCCGGCTCCGACGCCGGGGCGGCGTTGCGCGACCTGACCCGCGCGAACCTCGTCACCCTGGCGAAGGACCGCTACGAGCTGCACGACCTCGTCCGCGTCTACGCGCGGGAACTGGCCGGTCCCGGCGAAACCCGCGCGGCGTTGCACCGCGCCGTCGACCACTACCTGCACAGCGCGCACCACGCGGACGGCCTGCTCGGCGAGGACCGCAGGCACTTCGCGATCGCCGCCGCCCAGCCAGGAGTCGTGCCCGAACTGGTCGTCGACGAGGAGCAGGCGTGGCAGTGGTTCGAGACGGAGAACCAGGTCCTGATCTCGCTGAGCGCGCTCGCAGCCGCGGAACGGTTCGACGCTCAGGCGTGGCAGCTGCCGTGGTGCCTGCACCTGTACTTCGACCGCGAGGCGCGCTGGCGCGAATGGAACACCCTGCTGACCACGGCACTCGAAGCCGCACAACGCCTCGGCGACGACGACGCGGTCGCACGCATGCACCACCTCGTCGCCCACACGTGGTTCCGCCTCAACGACTTCGACACGTGCATCGCACATCTGCTCGAAGCGTCCGCGCTCTACGAGGAGCACGGGAACAACAGCGGCGCCGCACGCGTGCACCGCAGCATCTTCGCGGTGCACGAACGGCTCGGTGATCTGGAACTCGCCGTCCGCCACGTGAGCCTCGCCATGGAGCTCTTCGCCAAGGCGGACGACCGCATGGGACTGGCCAACGCCATGGGCGACTTCGGCTGGGGCATCGGCCGGATGGGCAGGCACGAGGAAGCTCTGCGGACGTGCCGGCGGGCGCTCGAGCTGCATCGCGAGCTCGGCAACCGGTTCTCCGAGGCGGAGACCCTCGACAGCATCGCGTACAACCTGCGCGCACTCGGCGATCTGGCGGAGTCCGCGCACCACTACCGGCTGTCGGTGGAGGCAGCGCGCACCGCGGGAGACCGTTACGGGGTCGCGGTCACGCAGGAGTCACTCGGCGACGTGCACCTCGACCTGGGTGAGGTCGAACTCGCGCGTGCGGCGTGGTCCGACGCGTTGCACATGTTCGAGGCCCTCCGACGTCCGGAAGCCGAGGCCGTGCGGGCCAAGCTCACAGCTCAGTCAGCAGCTTCCTCATCCGGTTGATCTCGTCGTCCTGGGTGGCGACCACGTCGTCCGCCATCTCCTCGACCTGGACGTTGACCCCGGAGCCGCGCACGTCGGTCGCCATCTTGATCGCACCCTCGTGGTGCTTGATCATCAGCTCCAGGAACATGCGGTCGAAGTCCTTGCCGCGCGCCGCTCCCAGCGCGTTCAGCTGTTCCTGGGTGGCCATGCCCGGCATCGTCGAGTGGTCGCCGTGCGTGCCGATGGCGTTGAACGTGCGCTGCCACTGCTTCATGGCGCCGATCTCGGGTTCCTGGCTGAACCGGATCCGGTCGGCCAGCCCCTTCAGGGTCGCGTTCTCCGCGCGTTCGGGGGCGAACCTCGTCATGGCGATCGCCTGCTCGTGGTGGGCGATCATCATCGCCACGTACTCGCGGTCGGCGTCGTTCGGCGGCGCCTGGGTCGCCCCCGTCACGTCCGACAGGGCGACGGTCGGCGCCGAACCACCGGGGGTGTCCGGCGCGATGATCGGCGCGGCGGCGGGTTCGGACGAAGTGCAGCCGGCGAGCAGTGCGGCCGCAGCGACGACGGCCATGACCCCAGAACGCATGCTTCGGACAATACAGTCCGCGAGCCGCCGGTCCAGGCCCTTCGACCTGGCACACGGCCGATGACAGGGCGAAACCGGACAATCACTCCGAGCTGCCCCACTGGTTGTCCGAGTGTGGACAAAGAGTGCACAACCCTCCGAAAGAACCTGGCCTTTAGCAAGGCGAAAGGGTCATACTCGCCCCCACCAACCCGTATAGAGGGGGTAAAGCTGTGTCTTCACGCGCAACGACCCGGCGACGCAGAGCGTCACTCGCGGTTCTGGGGGCGCTCGCGCTGACGCTGTCGACGGCGACCGGGCCCGCGTACGCGGAGCCTGATCTGCCCGCCGACGGCGCCGGACTGAGCGAGGCTCAGCTCGAGTCGCGGGCGGAGGGATCCGCCGCGCTGCCCGGCGTCGACGAGATCAGCCGCAGCCGCAACATGGTCCCGGTCGCCCACCTGGACAAGCAGGCTCCGCTCAACTCGACGCAGACGGACATCGCGTTCCAGGACAACTACGCGTTCGTCGGCAACTACGACGGTTTCGTGATCTACGACATCCGGAACCCGAAGAAGCCCTCGATCAAGAGCCAGGTCCTCTGCCCCGGCTCCCAGAACGACATCTCGGTGTACGGGAACCTGCTGTTCCTGTCGACCGACTCGTCGCGCAGTGACAACTCCTGCTCGAGCGTCTCCCAGTCCGCGACGATCAAGGAGTCGTGGGAGGGCATCAAGGTCTTCGACATCAGCGACAAGAGCGCCCCGCGCTACGTCGCCGCCGTCGAGACCGCCTGCGGTTCGCACACCCACACGATGGTGCCGAGCAAGAACAAGAAGGACGTCTACCTCTACGTCTCCTCGTACTCGCCGAACGCCACGTTCCCGGACTGCCAGCCGCCGCACGACAAGATCTCGATCGTCAAGGTGCCGGTGAAGAACCCGGCCGCTGCCTCGCTGCTCAAGGCACCGGTCCTCTTCCCGGACGGCGGTAACCCCGGCGTCGTCGGCGACATCGAGACCGGCTACACCTCGGCCACCTCGGGTTGCCACGACATCACCGTCTACCCGCAGCTCGACCTCGCGGCCGGCGCCTGCATGGGTGACGGCGTCCTCTGGGACATCTCGAACCGGGAGAACCTGGTCGAGATCAACCGCGTGCAGGACGACGAGCACTTCGCGTTCTGGCACTCCGCCACGTTCAACAACAGCGGCACCAAGGTCGTCTTCACCGACGAGCTCGGTGGCGGTGGCGCGGCGACGTGCAACGAGAAGATCGGCCCGAACCGCGGCGCCAACGGCATCTACGACATCGTCGGCAAGGGCAAGAACCGCAAGCTGGTGTTCAAGTCCTACTACAAGATCCCGCGCATGCAGACCGACTCGGAGAACTGCGTCGCGCACAACGGATCGCTGATCCCGGTGCCCGGCAAGGACATCATGGTGCAGTCCTGGTACCAGGGCGGCATCTCGGTGTGGGACTTCACCAACTCGGCCAAGCCGCGTGAGATCGGCTTCTTCGAGCGCGGCCCGATGCCGAACCTCGGCAGTGGCGGCACCTGGTCGACCTACTGGTACAACGGCTACATCTACTCCTCGGAGATGGGCCGCGGCTTCGACGTGATCGACATGCGCGACCCGCGCACGTTCATCGCGAAGCTGTTCCGCACGGACGAGCTCAACGTCCAGACGCAGGGCAACTTCTACCGCGGGTAGTCAGTTCCGAAGCTTCAGCGCGGCTGCCGACGTTCGGCGGCCGCGCTGACCGCTGTCAGGACCAGGGTCACCGCCACACCACCGAAAACGGCCCACACGGGGTTGCCGGCGTCCATCGCCCACGCGGCCACGACGGCCGTGAGCCCGTACCCCGCGCCGGTCACCGCGTACATCATCGAGAACCCGGCCGCGTGCGCGCCGACCGGAAGCCGTTCGCGCAACGCGAGACTGCGCGTCACCAGCACCCCCGACTGGAACAGCCCCGCCGCGAGCAACGCGCCCGCGATGCCCGGCAGGTTCGGGAACAACGCCAGCGCCCCGACGCACGTCGCCGTGACGACCAGCAGCACCAGCCCCTGCGTGCGGAACGTGCCCGGCCACGGCCGCAGCCCGTACAGCACCGCCCCGAGCGCACTGCACGCCGCGAACCCCATGAGCAGCGGCCCGATCCAGCCGATCCCGATCCCGCGGTGTTCCAGCAGCGCGGGCAGCACGAGCTCCGCCACCGCGAGCTGCGCCAGCGCCGCCGCGCTCACCAGGTAGATCGGCCAGGCCGACGCCACCACCCGCGGCTTCGCGGTGCCGGACCTCGACGTCACGTGCCCGCGCGGCAGGATGAACACCAGCCACGCCGCCACGACGACCAGGCTGACCGACACCACGACGGGCGCCCGGTGGTCGACGCTCAGCGCCAGCACCGTGACGAGCGCGGGCGCCACCGCCCACACCACCTGCGTGATCATGGCGTCGAAGCCCATCGCCTTGGGCACCAACGCATCGGGCACCAGCCCGAGCAACATCGCCCGCAGCCCGCCCGGCGTCGTCGAGGGCCCGGCCCCGGCCACGAACGCCGCGATCGCCAGCACCGTCACGTTCTGCGTGAGCGCGAGCGTGGTGAACGCCGCCGCCCCCACGACCAGCCCGATCGACAGCTGCCCGCGCATCCGCGACGGGTCGAGGAACAGCCCGAGCAGCGCCGCCCCGAGCACCTCGCCCAGCACGTACACGGCCACCAGCGACGCCGCCAGCACGTACCCGCCCGGCAGTCCCCTCGTCAGGAACACCATCATCAGCGGCGTCATCGACATCGGTAACTTCGCGGCGACCGTCACCACGGCGCACGCCAGCACGTCCCGGTTCGCGAGGTCGCGGTACCCGGCAGCGGAGATCGTCATCTACTCGCCCAGCTCCTGGAACAACGTCAGCTGCAACCCCGCGGGCGCTTTCAGCCGCGCGTTCAGCGAGTTCCACGGCGTGCGCGTGGGTTCCGCGATCACCTCGGCCCCCGCCGCCTCGAGCCGGCGGGTCGTCCCCTCGGAGTCCGTGACCTCGAACGCCACCCGGACGTGCCCCGCGACCCTCTTGCCGACCTCGACGGAGTCGATGAACTCGGCGTGCGGCGGATCGGTGATCTCCAGCGTCGCCCGCCCGGCCTCGAGGATCGTGACCCGCCCGCCGTCGGACGCGAACGCCGCCCGTTGTTCCAGACCGAGCACGTCTCGGTAGAAACGCAGGGCCTCGTCGTAGTCGTCGGCGGTGACGACCAAGCGGAGTTCACGGACACCGGTCATGGTGACGATCATTCCAGCACCGGTGTCAGAAAGGAGAGAAGCCGCGAAACCGGCCTGGCAGGATGACCGTCGTGGACGGACTCGATCAGGTGGACTGGGCGCGGCTCTCGCACGCATACGGGCCGGCGGACGACGTTCCCGCCCAACTCCGCGACCTGGTGTCGCCGGACGAGCGGATCCGGCTCGAAGCCCTGTCCGACCTCAACGGCAACATCCTCCACCAGGGCACCATCTACGAGGCCACCGCCGCCGCGGTCCCGTTCCTGCTGCAGGCGCTGACCGCCCCCGAGTGCGACGAGCAGCCGCAGCTGCTGGACCTGCTGTGCCACATCGCCGTCGGGCACGACGAGGGGTGGCTGCCCGCCGGGTTCCCCGTCGCGAGGTACCGCGCCGAGGCCATCGGCGGCGACGCTCTGCTGGCCGCCGCTCCTCACCCCGGCGACGACGACTACGACGAGGACGAGGCAGACCTCGCCTACGTCGAGGACCTGGACGAAGAAGACCAGAACCGGCTGCACGCGCACATCTGGGTGAGGGCCTACGACGCGGTCCGCGCCGGCGTCCCGCTGTTCCGCGAACTGCTGACCTGGGAACCACCGGTGGCCTGCATGGCCGCGTACACCCTGGCCTGGTTCCCCGAGGACGCTGCGGAAAGCCTGCCCGCACTGGCGGAGGTGACCGGCGGCGACGAGGAGGGCGTGGTGGCCGCCACCGCCTCGGTCGCGATGGGCCTGCTCGGCGGCCACCCCGCCGTCGGGCTGGACGACCCGCGCCCGATCGCCCGCTGGGGCGCCGCGATCGCGCTGGCCTCCGTCGCCGACCTGATCGCCGCCACCGCGTTGCCCGCGAACCACAAGGTCCCGTTCCTCTCCGGCGACCTGGCCAGCTACGCGGTCAGAGTGCTGCGGCAGGCAGGAGAACGGGACGCGGACCGGACGTTCGACACGATCCTCGCCGGCATCCCCACCGTCTCCGGTTACAGCGCCCTGCACGTCGTGGGCGAAGCACTCCGGATGGCGTTCCCCGACGGCCCGGGCGAACGCCAACGCCGTCTCCTGGACGTGCTCGCCGGCTCCCCCGGCACGTGGCTGATCGAGGGACGGAACTTCGCGAGCTTCATGAACCTGATGGACAGGCACGGCCTGCCCACCTCACCCGCCGCCCTGCGCGACTACACCTCGACGCGCTGAGCCCCCAGCGTCAACCGGGTCGCGACGACCAGCAGCAACACGATCCCCGCCGTCACGTGGATCGGCGCGGGCCCGAACGTCGCCGCCAGCACCAGCACCGCCCCGACCGGCAGCAGGTACTTGCGCAGCCCGTCCTGCCCGGGACAGTCCTGCACGTACCAGACGAACACGAGGAACACCGCCAGCGGCACGGTCGTGAACGCCGCCACCGTCGTCCCCGGCGCGTGCGAGAGGTGCAGGTCGTAGTCCACGGACGCCGCGAGCCCCGCCCCCAGCGCCGCGATCGCTCCGAGGATGAACAGGTGCGCGTACCCCCAGAGGAACGCCTTCTTGAGGTTGTGCAGGTGCGTCGGCGCCTCGAAGTAGATCCACCACACCGAGAACACGATGATCAGCGACGCGGCGGCCAGCGAGATGAGGTTCTCGCCGCTGTCGAAGCCCTTCTGGAACGCCAGGGTGGCCGCGAGGATCGACTCGCCGAGCACGATCAGCGTGAACAGCCCGTGCCGTTCCGCGATGTGGTGCGGGTGCCAGGTCGTGGCCGACGCGCGCTCCGCCCACGCCGGCACCAGCAGCTCACCGATCATGAACAGGACCCACAGCGGCACCTGCAGCACCGGCGGCGCCACCAGCACCCACAACACCCACAGGACCTGCATGAACGCGATGCCACCGGCGTACCGGCGGGTGCAGGCCCGGTGGTCCGGGTTGTCCCGCGACGCCCGCAGCCAGTGCGCCACCATCGCGAGCCGGATGACGACGTAGCCGCCGACCACGATCCGGTAGTCCTGGTGCTCGAAGACGGCGGGGATCCCCGCCGCCACCACGAGCACGCCGGCGATCTGCACCATCGTGATGACGCGGTACAGCGTGTCGTCGTTGTCGAACGCGCTGGCGAACCAGGTGAAGTTCAGCCACGGCAGCCAGAGCGCGAAGAACGACATGCAGAACGCCAGCAGGCCGGCCCCGGCGTGGTTCTCGGAGACGGCGTGGTGCAACGAGGCGGCGGCCTGGGCGACCGCCACCACGAAGCTCAGGTCGAACAACAGCTCCAACGGCGTCGCGACCCGGTGGGCCTCCGCCGTGTCGCGCGCGAGGAGCTTCCTGATCATCCAGGCACCACCATGATCCTTGATTCGCTGAGGTCCAGTGCGACCTGCGTGCCCGGCTGGTACGCGGAGGCGGTGTTGGAGGGCTGGTCGATCCGCAGCACCTGCTCACCCACCCTCACCGAGATCCGCGTGACCGGCCCGAGGAACGACTGGGTCAGCACATCGCCCACGATCTTGCCACCGGCGTCGCCGTCGTGCGCGGACACGCCGATGTCCTCCGGGCGGACGATCAGCCTGACATCGCTGCCGGACGGCTGGTCGTGCGTCGCGGCCACGGTGACCCCGTTCACCACGACGGTCTGCCCCTCCGCCTTCGCCTCGACCGAGTTGGTGACGCCGACGAACTGCGCCACGAACGCCGTCTTCGGCTCGCGGTAGACCACGGACGGGGTGTCGAGCTGCTCCAGCCGTCCGTGCGACATCACGCCGACGCGGTCGGAGACGGCCAGCGCCTCCTCCTGGTCGTGCGTGACGAACAGGGTCGTCATGCCGAGCTCGGTCTGGATGCGGCGGATCTCGTCGCGCAGGTTCACGCGCACCTTGGCGTCCAGCGCGGACAGCGGCTCGTCCAGCAGCAGCACGCGCGGCTGGATCGCCAACGCCCGCGCCAGCGCGACGCGTTGCTGCTGACCACCCGACATCTGGTGCGGGTAACGGCCGCCCAGGTGCGAGAGGCCGACCAGTTCCAGCAGCTCGCCCGCCTTCCTGCCGTCCGCCTTGCGCATCTTCAGGCCGAACGCGACGTTCTGCGCCGCGGTCATGTTCGGGAACAGGCTGTAGGCCTGGAACACCATGCCCATGTCCCGCTTGTTGGCGGGGACCTTCGTGATGTCCTTGCCGCCCACGGTGACCGTGCCCGAGTCGGACGTCTCGAAGCCCGCGACGATGCGCAGCGCCGTCGTCTTGCCGCAGCCCGACGGGCCGAGCAGCGACACCAGTTCGCCCTCGGCCAGCTCCAGGTCGAGGCCGTCGAGCGCGGTGTTGTCGCCGAACGTCTTGCGCAGTCCCTTGAGTACCAGGTGACTCATCTTCACTCCTCGACCACGGTCTGACGGCGCCGCTGGCCGACATAAGAAAGTGCGAACAGAAGGACGAACGCGAAGATCAGGCACAGCAGTGACACCGCGATGGACACACCCGCGTTCCGCTTGCCCAGGAGGTTCACCTGCACCTGCAACGTGTCGAAGTTGAGCAACGACGCGATGGTGAACTCGCCGAGCACCAACGCGACGCTCAGCAACGAAGCGCCGATCAACGCCACCCGGATGTTCGGCACGACGATCTTCCACAGCACCGTGATCCACGACGCGCCCAGGCTGCGGGCGGCCTCGGACAACGTCTTCAGGTCGATCGCGGACAGACCGGCGTCGATCGCGCGGTACGCGAACGGCAGCACGAGAATCGTGTACGCGAACGTCAACGTCAGCGCCGAGTTGCCGAAGAAGTAGTTCACCCACGCGTACAACGGCGCCATACCGACGACGAGCACGATCGCGGGAATCGCCAGCGGCAGCAGGCAGAGGAACTCGACGAGCCGTTGCAGCTGCGGGAGCCGCAACCGGATCCACGCCATGGTCGGCACCAACAGCAGCAGCATCAGCACGGCCGAGGTCACCGACAACAACAACGAGTTGACGAGCGCTTCCATCAGCCCGTCGTCGTCGACGATGGACGTCCACGACTCGAGGCTGCGCGAACCGCCCGCGCCGCGCGTGGAGAACTCGGCCATCGCGACCAGCGGCAGGATGAAGTAGACGCCGAGGACCAGCAGGACGATCGTGCGCAGGACGCGCTGCTTCACTAGCGAACCCACTTGGCCACCCTCTTCTGCAGCAGCACGTTCACGCCCATCGCGATGCTCACGACGATCACCATGCCGAGGCCGAGCGCCTTGCCGAGGTTCTCCTGGCCCAGCACGACCTCGCCGGTGAGGAACCCGCGGATCTGCAGCGGCACGATCGGGCTGCCCTGCGAGACGAGGGCCGCGGCCGTGGCGTACGCGCTGAAGGCGTTGGCGAACAACAGCAACAGCGCGCCGAGGAACGGCGGCGTTAGGATCGGGCCGCCGACGTGGCGCCAGTACGTCCAGCTCGTGCCACCGAGTGACGCGTTGGCTTCGCGCCACTGCGGGCGCAGGCCGTCCAGCGCGGGCAGGAACACGATGACCATCAACGGGATCTGGAAGAACGTGTAGACGAGCGTCAGGCCCGGCAGGTCGAACAGCCACGCGCTGCCGGCGAACAGGTCGATGCCAACGTTGTCACGCAGGAACTTCGTGACCAGACCTTCGAAGCCGACCGTCGCGAGGAACGCGAACGCCAGTGGCACGCCACCGAACTGGGCGAGCACACCGCTGCCCGCGACGACGATCCGGCGCAGCATCCCGTCCGGGTTGCCGACCGCGATCGCCCACGTGAGCAGCGCTCCGAAGACCGCGCCGATGACCGCGGTGAGCGCGGAGAGTTCAATGCTGCGCACGAAAGCGTCGAAGACGACGCCCGTGAACAGCGCGGAGAGGTTCTCGAACGTGAACGCGCCGGCGGAGTCCTGGAAGGCACCGACGAGCACGAGCACCGTGGGGTAGACGAGGAAGATGCCGACGAACGCGAGGAACGGCACCGCGACCAGCCAGGCGGCCGCAGATGGCCGACCGGCGGCCCCACCCTTCTTGGAAGGGGTGGAGCCGCCGGGCGTCGTCGCTACGGGAGCGACCGCGGTCATCCGATGGCCTGAGCCCACGTCGCGGTCAGGACGGCCTTGGCCTTGTCGGCCTGGGCCTGCGTCTGGAAGACCTGCTTGCCCTCGGTCTTGGGCAGCTTGTCCTTCGCGGCCTTGTCCGCCTTGTCACCCATCTTGTCCAGGCGCACCGGGCGGGACATGCCCTTCAGGTAGAGGTTCTGGCCCTCGTCGGAGTAGAGGAACTCCTGCCACAGGCGCGCGGCCGCGGGGTGCGGCGCGTCCTTGCTGATGGCCTGGTTGTAGTAGGCACCGATCTGGGCGTCGGACGGGACGACGACCTTCCAGTCGAGCTTGCCCTTGAGCTTCTCGGTCTGGGCGGCGTTGGTGTAGTCCCAGTCGATGACGACGGGCGTCTGGCCCGACTCGATCGTCGCGGGCGACGGGTCGACCGGCTGGAAGTTGCCGGCGGCCTTGAGCTGCTTGAAGAACTCGACGCCGGGCGCGATGTCGTCGGCGGAACCGCCGTTGCCCAGCGCCGCCATCATGACGCCGGAGAACGCGGCACCGGCCTGCGTCGGGTCGCCGTTGAGCGCGACCTTGCCCTTGTACTCGGGCTTGAGCAGGTCCTTCACGCTCGTCGGCGCCGGCACCTTGGCCGCGTCGTAGCCGATCGACATGAACCCGCCGTAGTCACCGTAGTAGGCGCCGTCCGCGTCCTTGAGCTCCGCGGCGATGTCGTCCCAGGTGCTGACCTTGTAAGGGGCGAAGAGGTCCTTGTTGGCGAGCGCGACGTTCAGACCGAGGTCGAACACGTCGGGCGCGCGGTCGTTGCCCTTGAGCTGCTTGGCGGCGTTGATCTCCTCCTGGCTGGAGGCGTCCGGCTGGGCCGAGTCGACCTTGATGCCGTACTTCGCCTCGAAGGCCTTGATGATCTCGCCGTAGTTGGCCCAGTCCGGGGGCAGCGCGATGACGTTGAGCTTGCCCTCCTTCTTGGCCTCCTCGACGAGCTTGTCCATGCCACCGAACTCACTCGCCGACTTGGCGGTCCCGGCGGCACCGGCCGGCGTCTCCTTGGCGGGCGGGGCGCCACAAGCGGCCATCGCCAGCACCAACGCGCCGACACCAATCATCTTCG
Source organism: Lentzea sp. NBRC 102530 (assembly GCF_030269365.1). Taxonomy (GTDB): domain Bacteria; phylum Actinomycetota; class Actinomycetes; order Mycobacteriales; family Pseudonocardiaceae; genus Lentzea. The sequence goes on along the minus strand of NZ_BSTF01000008.1, from coordinate 190,476 downwards.
TGGTGACGTTCCCTCGCTTCAGCACCAGCGGAGGATTGGCTCGGGATGCTTTCGTTGTCAAGCCAGCCGCGCCGGTTGAGACCTTCTCGACTCCAACCGTGAATTCTGAGCGCCCTACGGGTTGCCGCTGAATGCTTTCCGTGCTTCGTCCAGGTGTTGTGCCGAGATGCCGGTACCGGGATCGACGTGGACGAGCGCCGTGGTCAGGTGCCGTCGCTTGTGGACGAACTCATCGCGACGGGACGGGTGCAGACCGAAGTCGTCGTCGAACCACACGAGGGGCCGTTCCCACGCGTACCTGGCCACCGCGGGGTACTTCCAGCCCGTTTCGTCGTGGAACTCGACCACCTTGAGCTCCGGCAGCCCCACACGCGGTCCGATCTCGGTGTTCGCGCGGTGCAGCCACGTCGTGGCCCACGCGAGTTCGGCGCCGGTTTCCTCGGCCAGCCGTCTCAACTGGTGACCGTGCCCGGGGTCGAGCCAGACGCGGAGCCTGCGGCGCCAGCCGACCTTGATGTCGAACGGCCGGTAGTTGTCCGGCTTGGGGTTCGCGGCCCACGGGTTGAGCGGTCCGTCGACGTCGAGCAGGATCAGCGGTCTCATCCCGTACAGCATGCCCAAAAGCGGAGCGGAACGGCCGGGGCTTCCCTAACCTCGATCCATGAGACGCCTCGCGCTGTTCGTCCTGCTGTGCGTCACGCTGGCGGGTTGCGGCGTGATCGGCGACGTCGCGGACCTCCGGGCCCGCCTCATCGACGCGGGTTACGCCGGTGTCGCGATCTACCAGACCTCCACCAACGGCACCGACCGCGTGGAGGTCGGGGCGACCACGCAGGACGGGACGAAGAGCAACTACGACGTCGCCGAGATCGTCTGGGACAGCTACCCGCGCCACGTCGACGAGCTGCGGGTGATGCTGAACGCGACCGTCACCCAGTACACCGCGGAGGAGCTGCGGGTGAAGTTCGGCGAGCGCGGGGTCACCGAGAAGCCGGACGACGACACCGACCTGGGCCGCACGATCATCACGTGGCTGATCGTGGCCGCGGTGGTGTTCCTGCTCTTCGTCGTCGGTGTGATCGTCCTGATCGTGTTCCTCGTGCGCCGCTCACGCCGCCGCCGCGTGCAACAGCCGCCGTTCTACCCGCCGCAGTACCCGCACCAGTAGTCGAAAACGCGCGTGTCTGTTCGTATGGGAGGCGTGTTCACCGACGAAGAGATCGCCTACCTGCGCGAACAACCCCTCGCCCGCCTGGCAACCCTCAACGAGGACGGCTGGCCCGATGTCGTCCCGCTCGCCTTCGAGTACGACGGCACGCACTTCTGGGTCGGCGGCGTCGGCGAGCAGGTTCTGCGCACCCGCAAGTTCCGCAACATCACCGCCGGTCGCCGCCAGGTCTCCCTGGTGGTGGACGACCTGGTGTCCACCGACCCGTTCGTCGCCCGCGCCATCCGCGTCTACGGCACCGCGGACGACCCGGCCGACCGGGTCGGCATGATGGGCCCCGGCCTCTACAGCCGCATCACACCGACCCGCGCCTGGGCGTGGAACATGGCGGGCGACCCGCCCGGCGAGACCTGGTACGAGCCGCACCGCTCATGACGCCCGGCGGGTCGAGCACACCGCCGTCGCCGCACCCCACCGCGCCCCGTACACGAGGCCGGGCAGCAGCCGCCGGAACCGCAGGTGGATCTCCCCCGCCCGGTCCACGGTCCGCTGCGACCCGGTCGGCTCCACTTCGGACCGCAGGACGCCGTCGAACGCCCGCACCAAACGCTTGCGGTCGTGCTCGAAGCGCACCCTCAGGTCGAACAGTTCGCACGGCCGTTCGGGCACGTGCAGCACGCACGGGTGCATCGCGTCGCGGTGCGACAGCCGGTACCGCAACGCGAAGTCGTGCGTCACGCCGCGGGCCAGCGGCTCGGCCGGCACCAGCGTGAACCCCGGCCGGTCGGCGTCGGAGCGGTCGCGCAAGGTACCGCCGTAGAGCAGGTGCACGTCGACGTCGCGACGGCGCACGGGGAAGACCGAGGCGAAGTCGAGCGTCTCGACACCGTCCTGGTCCACGACGACCTGGTAGCGCTCGATCACCTCCGGCTGCCCCTGGTCGAGCACGACGGCGACGCTGAGCTCCGCGGTGTGCCAGCTGCCGTCGGTGCGCGGGGCCGTCGTGGCGGCGAGTTCGGCGAGCTGGTCGACGGCCTCGTCCACGCGCCGCCGCACGGTGCGGGAGTCGCGGTCGATCCGCGCGGCCACCCACGTGACGCGTTCCTGGTAGAGCGGCTGGCGGACGTCGGGAATCAGGCCGAACGCGGCCCGCGCCGCGAACTGCAGGTCGTCGGGCAGCTGCTCGACGAGTTCGGTGAGCCTGGTGACGAGCTTCTGCTTCGCCGCGACCGACCCGTCCGCGCTCGTGATCCCGCAGGCGGCGGCGAGCGACGGGCCGATGCGGTCCACGATCCGGCCCGCGTGCACACCCCGTCCCTTGCGCAGCGTCTTCAGCTCCCTGACCAGGTTCGTCATCATCTCCGGTCTCCTCTCCCGTTCGGCGCCGGAAGGGTGCGGCGGGCGTGTGGACGAGAAGTGGACACGCCGTGGATCGGTCACAGGTGCTCCGGTCGCAGCACCGTCCGCGCGACCGAAGAGGCCAGCGCGGTGCCCAGCCGCACGCCGTCGCCGCCGAGGAAGACCCGCGACGTGCCGATGCGGCCGAGGGTGGGCTGGTCGACGGCGCCGAGCCCGAACGCGATCATCTCCGGGCAGGTCGCGGTCGCCGTCAGACGGGCCAGCGCGGCGGGCCACGCCGGATCGGTCGGCCTGCCGTCGGACACGAAGAACAACACCGGGCGGCGCACCCGCACCCGTTCGGACTTGAGCGCGCGCACATCGCTCTCGATGACGGTGCGCAGCAACGTGAACGCGGAACCGAAATCGGAACCGGATTCCTGGCGGAATCGAATATTCTCCGCCGGTTCGATCGCGGGCAGCAACGGCCGCACCACGAGCGGGCTGTCCGCGAACACCACCACGCACAGCCTGATCTGCGCGGCAGCACGCCGATTCGCGTGCACCACGCCGCGGAACTCGCGGAGTCCCGCGTTGACCTCGTCGAGGTGGCCGCTCATCGAGAACGACACGTCGCACACCAGGTAGCACGGCAACACATCGGCTTCCATGACGTGCACCGTTACGGAATCGCGTTGATCAAACGTGGACAAAAAGCTGATTAGGTGACACGCCAACGCCGCATTGCGCGACATTCCCTCCGAGACGGAAGCTTCAGACCTGGAGGCGGCGTGGAATTTCGGATGCTGGGACCGCTGGAGGCGTGGCAGGACCACACCGCCGTACCGTTGGGGGACCAGCAACAACGCTTCATCCTCGTCGTGCTCCTGTTCAACGCGAACAGACCCGTGTCACCCGAACGCATCACCGAGGTCGTCTGGCCCGACCAACCGGAACGCCGGACGCTGGTGCGCGGGTACATCAACAAGCTGCGCAAGGCGTTCGACGGGACCGACGCGGAGATCGAGCGGACCCCCACCGGGTACGTGCTGCGCGTCGACGAGGACGCGGTCGACGTGCGGCGCTTCGAACGCCTGCGTTCCGAGGCCGCCGTCGCGCTGCAGGACAACGACCAGCGCCGGGCCATCGACCTGTTGCGCGACGCGGTGGCGTTGTGGCGCGGCGACTTCCTCGCGGACATCGACATCGACCGGGTCGGCGGCGCCGACGTCATCCTGCCGGACGAGACCTACCTCGACGTGCTCGGCGACCTCGCCGAGCTGGAGCTGCTCTCCGGTGACCACCGCTCCGCCCGCGACCGCATGCGCCGGGCCGTGCGCACGGCCCCGGAGAACCAGAAGTACGCGGAACTGCTGATGCGGGCGCTGATCGCGGGCAGCGACCGGGTCGGGGCGATCAAGGCGTTCGACGTCGCCTCCGCCGCACTCGCCGGCCTGGGTCTCGAGCCGGGGACGGTGCTGCGCAACCTCGCCGAACGCGCCCGGCGAGGGGAACCGGGCAGCTCGCTGCCGTCGCGTCCCGGTGGGTTCACCGGCCGCACCGAGGAGCTCGCCACGATCGCGGCGGCCGCGGCGGGATCGGACGAACGGCGCGCCGTGTGGATCAGCGGTCCGCCCGGGGTCGGCAAGACGGGACTGGCCGTGGAATCCGCGCACCAGCTGCGCAACCGGTTCCCCGACGGGCAGCTCCTGGTGCGGCTCAACGGTTTCACGCCCGGCCTGGCGCCGTTGTCGGTCTCGGAGGCGCTGACCCAGCTGCTGACCGAGCTCGGCGTGCCCGCCGAGCAGATCCCGGACACGGTGGGGCGCAAGGCAACGGTCTACCAGACCCACCTCTACGGCACGAAAACGCTGGTGGTGCTGGACAACGCGGTGTCACCGGACCAGATCCGGCCGTTGCTGCCGGAGAACCCGGACTGCTTCGCGATCGTCACCAGCCGAAGGATGGGCGAGCCGGACATCTCCGAGCACCTGCGGCTGGCACCGTTGCCCGCTGACGACGCCTCCGCGTTGTTCCAGCGGCTCGCCGGCCCGTCGCCGCGGGTGCGGGCGAGGTCCGCGGACGTGGCGGGGCTCGTCGCGCGGTGCGGCTACCTGCCGGTGTCGATCACGGTCGCGGCGGCCATGCTGCGCAAGCACGACCGGTGGTCGCTCGACTACCTGCTCGGCCAGCTCGACGAGACCGGGCCGTGGCAGGGCAACGGCGCCGCGGTCCACGCCTCCTACCGGCAGCTCGACGCCGACCAGCAGCAGGTGTTCCGCCTGTTCGGGCACCTGCCGGGCCCTGACGTCGACCTCGTCGGCGCCGCCGCACTGATCGGCCGCGACATCGCTGTCACCCGCAGGCTGTTGCACGACCTGCACGAGGTCTGCCTGCTCGAAGAGGTCGCACCCGAGCGCTACCAGATGCTGGACTCCATCAAGGAGTTCGCCTCGCTCGAACCCCCGGCCGCGGGCGCGTTGGAGCGGCTGCTGGACTTCTACCTCGTGACGCTGGCGGACGCCGTGCGCGTCGCGTACCCGTTCGACCGCTCCGCGCTGCCCGAGGTCGAGGTCACGAGCCCTCAGGCACTGCGGTTCGCGGACGAGGACGAGGCGCTGACGTGGATCACCGCCGAACGCGACAACCTGATGGCGGCCATCAGCCAGGGGGACTCCGATCGCGGCTGGCTGCTCGCCTCGTTGATCTGGCGGTACTTCAACACCGCCAACAGGCTCGACGACTGGATCGAGGCCGTCGGTCCGGTGCGGCCGAAGGACGACCACGGCCGCGCCCACGTGTCGTACCGCCTCTCGTTCGCCCACTGCCGGCGCGGCCGGCACGCCGTGGCCCTCGAGCTCGCCGAACAGGCGCTGGCGAGCTGGACGCGCGTCGGTGACGTGGCCGGGGAGGCCGCGGCGCTGCTCGCGATCGGCCTGCCGACGATGCAGCTCGGTGCGCACGACGACGCCCTGGAGGTGTTCGAGGCGGCGCGGGAGAAGTACGAGCGGTGCGGCGACCTGCGCGGCCAGGCGCACGCGCTGAGCTCGCTCGGCTACCTCAACGAACTGCACGGCAGGTACGAGGTCGCGGTGCGGCAACAGGAGGCCGCGGCGGGGTTCCTGCGGCAGGTCGGGCACCACCAGGGACTCGCCCACGCGCTGAACAACCTCGGCGCGAACCTGCAGCACCTCGGGAAGTTTGACGAGGCCATCCCCCACCACCTGGAGGCGCACGAGATCGCGGTCGAGATCGAGGACGCCTGCGTGGCCGCCTACGCGTTGACCAACATCGCGGACGCCCACCGGCTCGCCCGCCGGTTCCCCGAGGCGATGCACCACCACGACCTGGCGGACAAGGCCGCCGCAGGACTCAACGACATGATCCTGCGGGGAGGCCTCCTGCGCGACCGGGCCGCCACGGAGAGGGACCGCGGCAACCTCGGCGTGGCACTGCGGCTCTACCGGTCGTTGCTGGACCTGGCCACGAAAACCGGAGACCGCACGCACGAGTCCGATGCCGAGATCGGCGCCGCGCGAACGTTGCACGCCATGGGAGAGCACGCGCGGGCCACGCCCCATTGGGACGCGGCCGAGGCGGTGTTCCGCGAGCTGAACCAGCCGGAGGCCGAGGAGGTGCGGCAGGAACGCGACGCGCTGACGTGCGGCTGCGGTCAGCGGTGACCGATCTGTCGTTTCAGGTCCGGGTAGATCTCGCGCACAGCGCCGTGGTTGTGCCAGCGGCCCAGAGTCCTGGCGAGCTGCCGCAGGTCGGTCCGCACCGTCGCGGAGTCGACGTGGGCCGCGTCGTCCAGGGCCGCGGCGAGCGTGCGGCAGCTCTCGTCGACCTCCCCCGACAACGCGAGGGCGAGTGACCGCCGCGCGCGGAACCGGGCGAGCGTGCGCCGGGACGTGACCGGCACCAGGGCGAGCTGGCGGTCCAGCAGGTCGGCGGCCTCGGCGTTGCGCCCGAGGTCGGACAGCGCCCACCCCCTGGCGAGTGCCAGCGGGTCGGGCGCGGTCGACCCGAGCACCGGGTACGGACCGTCCACAACGGACTCCATCCGGCCGGCGGCGAGGTCGAACGCGCGTTCCGCGGCACTGCGGTCGCCCGCGAGCGCGTGGCCCTGCGCCTCCCGCCGCGCTGCCAGGGCGAGGACGCGCGACCCCGCCCGTCCGATCCACTGCGCCTGCTGGGCGAGGTTGATCACGGCGGACGCGTCCTGCCGGTACAGCGCGAGGCCCGCCTCCCGCACGAACGCGTAGCTCGCGATGTCCGGATCTCCCGCGGCCCGGGAGAGTTCGGACGCGTGCCGGGTCCACCACAGCGCGCCCGGCTCGTCCCCCGCCTCCTGGCACATCCAGCCGGTGTACTCGGCGATGCGCGCGGCGAGCTTGAGCAGCCGGTCGCCCACGGGCCCGGAGTTCTCCCGCGCCAGACCGTGCACCGCCTTCTGCAGCGCGTGCAACGGTTCGAGCACCACGTGCGGGCTGGCGCGCATCCCGATGGCCCGCAACTGTTCGAACGACGTGCGCATCCCGGCGATCACCTGCTCGTCCGGCACCGCGCGCGCACCGCTCGTGAACGCGCCGACGCCGAGCATCGTTCCGGCCACCAGCACCTGGCGCCGGCCGAGGCCCCGGACGTCGCGCGGGGACGGTCCCCTGGTGGCGGCCTCGACCAGCAGGCCACCGACGTCGAGCACGCCGTCGCACAGCCGCGCCACCGTCGGCGTCGGCGGTTTGAGATCGTTCTCGATCTTGCTGAGATATCCCTTGCTGTAATGGATCAGCTTGGCCAGCCGGCCCATCGACATCCCCGCCGCGACGCGGTGCGCGCGCAGCAACTCACCAAAACTCTCGGACACGATCGCCTCCCGCTCCGACGTCCACCGAGTACATCACCCGAAGTGTTCGACCGCAATCGCCCCGGCCTTTTCCAAGAAATGGCCGGGGCGCATTCGCGTCAGCTCAGCCGAACCACGGGTTGCCGTGGCCGTCCTGGTTCTCCGTGGTGGTTGTGGTGGTGGGAGGCGGCGGCGGGGTGTCGTCCGCGTTGGCCGCGACACCACCGGAAAGGGAAGCGGCGACCGCCAGTGCGGTCAGCAGCGTGGCGCCCCCGGCGACGAAAGTGGACACGATTTTGGACATGGCGAATCTCCCGAAGGTGTTCGGAATTGATTTCCGGATTTCGCTCGCCGTTTGCGAGCACCCTTCGAGCATTCGTCTTCGAAAAGCCCCGAACCAGGTGTTTCCCGTTGCCCACCGAAGTGGTCAACACGTCCACTCCTCATCCACTTCTGGTCAACACCCGTGCTCGATGCTGCGCGCGCCCGGCCGCCGGCCGGCTATCCGCGAGGAGGGTGGAGTGATCGAATCCGCGACCTACGACATCGCCGTGTCGTTCGCCGAGGACCAGCGCACCGTGGCCACCGAGGTGGCCCGAGCGTGCCGCGAACGAGGCCTGACCGTGCTGGAGGGCAACGACCCGCCGCCGGCCCGGGTGCGCTTCATCGTCCCGTTCGTGTCCACAGTGGACGACGTGCACAACGGGGACGGGCACGTCCTGCCCGTCCTGACCGGCGAGGAACCGGACAACCCGCACGTGGCCTACCTGCGCGCCGACGAGCACCTGGTCGACATCCTGGTGTCCCGCGTCGAGGCCGCTGAAACCGAGGGCCGCGGCCGCGTCCCCGTGGGCTCCGCAGACACCGCGGACACCGCGGACACCGTGGACGGTGAGGACGCCTCACTGCGTCAGCTGGCAGAACAGTTCGCCGCCGCACCACCCGCACTGACCCAGCGCGGCCTGGCCGGCACCGTGCACCTGAACGGCAGCACCATCGCCGTGAGCGTCGACCGCACCGACAACACCGTCTACGCCGTGGAAGTCCGCGAGGACGCCCCGGTCAACTTCGTGGTCCTGGGCGAAGTCCAACTCCCCGCCCTGTGGCAACGAATCGAGGCCATGCTCTCGTCGCTCTGACGCGAAAGGGCGGTGTCCCCTCGCCGGGGACACCGCCCATGCTCACTTCCTGGCCCGCTCGACCACTTCCTCCAGCCGCAACGGACTGGGCGGATGATGACTGAGGCACAACGGCGCCAGCATCCGCCGGAACCCGAACCCGTCCCCCGTGACGTAGAACTGCCCGCGCTCCAGCCGCGAGATGTCCGCGACCGAACTCCCCTTGGCCCGAGCCATCTCCACAGCCGCAGCGATCTGCGCGGGACTGTTCAACCGTCCGAAGAACTGCGTGGTCGCGTTCCCGGTCACCTGGTTGTGCACCCCCTTGGGCGCCTGCGTCGCCAGCACCAGCCCCAACCCGTACTTGCGGGCCTGCGAGGCCAGCAGGATCGTCGTCTGCGTGCTGGCGGTGGCCTGCCCGGAAGGCGCGATCGTCTGCGCCTCGTCCATCACCATCAGCCCACCCAGAGGCCGATCGCCGGCCGGATTCCTCTTGAACCAGGCGAACACCTCCAGCTGCAACTGGCTGATGAACCCCTGCCGCTGCTCGTCGGAGGGCAACCCGACAAAGCTGATCACCGACACCCGTGCCCGCTTTCCCGGCGCGGGCTGGAACAACTCACCGGGATCAGTCGGTTCCCCTTCTCCCGCGAGCAGGGGGTCGTTGACCGTGGCGGCCCGCAACGTCTCCGCGAGATCAGCCGCGGTGGCCGCCGCCGAGTGCAACTTGCTGACACCCTCCGGCAGTTCGGCGAGCAGATCCACGAACCCGTTCAGGTCCCGCCGGTCCTTCCGCGCGTAGTACCGCAACGCCTCCTTGAGCACGGCCCGCCCGCGCACGCCGAACTTCGTCCCGGTACCGATCCGGGCGTGCGGCACCAACCGCGCCACCGCGGCCTCGACAGCAGCCCCGAACTCGTCCTCATCCCCTCGCACCGAAGCGAAATCCGGCAGGGGGTGAAAGCTCAGCGGCCGGCCGCCGGCCCGTCCGGGCGTCCACACCACGACCTCGGTACCGGCGAGGTACTCCGCGGCCAGCGCCGAGTCCCCGTCCCGCCAGTCCCCCGGCGCCTCGGGCCACGCGTCCCCGAGCCGCGCCAGGTCGTTGTTGGGGTCCAGCACGATCGCTGAAACCCCTTGCAACGCACACTCTTCGACGATCCGCCGCAGCAGCACCGTCTTCCCGCTCCCCGACCCCGCGAACACGATCACGTGCTTGCGCAACGACTCCAGCTCGATCCGGACCTCCCCGTCCACCCCGAGCACGATCTCGCCGTCGGCCCGCGGCGGAGGCCGGGTCTCCTGGTGCCCCGCCGCCGGCCGCTCCTGACCAGGCAGCACCGCCCGCAGGAACGTGGTGCCGCTGGCCGGTTTCCGCGCCACCAGCCACGCCAGCAACTGGTGCGTGTGCACCGCGCAGATCTCCTTGAGAGCGCTGAACGTCCGCAGGTCGTCGTCGGTGATGTCGACGCACCGCCCGCCCGCCTCCTCCAACTCGGCGACCTGGCGCTGTGTCACCGCACCGTTCCACCCCTTGGCGCCGTTGCGGATGATGACGAGATGCCGTCCCCTCGCGCCGTGCGCCCCCTCGGCGGCGGCCCGCGCGTCCCGCAGCTTGCGCAGCACCCGGTTCCCGTGGCTGCTGGCGATGAACCGCAACCCCCACCGCTCCTGCGTGTCCAGCTCCTCGTTCACGGTGAGCCGCAGCCCGGCGTGCAACCCCATGTCGTCCGAGTGGGGTTCCGGATGCCACCTCAGCTCGTCGTTGCCCACCTCGGTGATCCACGACTTCAACCCGGCCAGCAGCAAGGCCGGCACGACCTCGTCCTCGTTGTGCGGCCTGATGTCCCCCGCACTGATCCCGGCCTCCCGCTTGAGCCGCTCGAACCGCGCGTCGAACTCGGCCAGGTAGTCCGGCTCGGGCCCGACCGGCGCCGGCACCACCACCTCGGCCTGCTGCACCTCGTCGAACGACCCGAGCTCCCGGATCTCCCCGTACAAACAGGCCTCAGCGTGCTGGTGCACCCGCTTGAGCAGCTGCCTCGGGGTCCGCGGCGACCAGTTCGCCGGGTCGAACGCGCTCGGCGCGACGGGCCAGGTCGGATGCGGCGGTGTGATGCCGTTGCGCTCGTACATGACGCCGAGCCACTTCTCCAGCAACCTCCTGCCCACCACCGGATCCGCGATCGACGCGAGGATCGGCGTCGTCGTGAAGCGGTCCTCGACGGTGTCACTGGCGATCGACTTCAGCATCTTCCACGTGTTCGGCAAGCACGCCACCACGGTGATCGTGCGCCGGGTGGTCTCGCGCAGCTGCATCAGACCGTCCGAGATCTCGGCGATCTCCTGCACCAGCTCGCGGTTCGTCACCACCTCACCCGTGACGTCCATTCCCTTGTTCACCAACGTGTCCAGCTGATCGACGGCGATCACGCACGGGCCCGTCATCGCCAGCACCCGCGAGACGTCCCGCACCAGCACACGCGACGGACTGGCCTCGGCAGGCAGCCCCCAGCGCCGGCGTTCGTCGCTCGACTCGTCCACGCCCTTCAGGAAGGACCTGCCGACGTCCGAGTGCTCCGAGGCGTACAGCACGAGGGCCTTGATCGTGTCCCCGCACTCGACGGCGATCCTGCTGTCCACCGTCCGCAGCGCGTGCAGGAAGGTCCTGAGGTGCTCCGGCGCCAACGGCGCGTCCCCCGTCACGGCCCGCGAGACCTCCGGCGACACGGCCGCCCCCAGGCACAGCTGCCTCAGCAACACGGCCAACTGGATGTGCCCCTCGTCGTTCGCCCGGCGCAACTCGCTGCGCAGCGCGTCGGCGATGTCGTCCCAGAACGCCTTGCCGGACGTGACCTCGACCAGGAAGAAGTACCCGCCCTGCGCCTGGACCGTACTGCGCACCGACCCGAGCAGGTGCGTCTTGCCGACGCCCTTCTCCCCCTGCAGCACCAGCCCGCCGATGCTCGGACCGACGCTCGCCCTGGCGTCCGCGATGCCGGCTCTCAGGCGATGTTCCGCTCTGGTGTGCAATCCCTCGACGTGGAAGGGCGAGGCGTGCCACACGTCGTCGGGTGTCTCGGCGGAGTTGAAGCGCACGACCGCCAACGCCTCGCGCAGGTGCTCGGTCATGATTCCTCGATCGCCAGCAGGTGCTTGTCCTCGTCGCCGATCCGGATCGCGGCCCGGTGGTCCTCCTCCGTCAGCACCTTGCGGTTCGAGTCGGGAACCAGGTGGGCGTCACCGGTCTTCACCATCTTCAGCAGGGTCTCGTCGACCTCGTCCCGTCCGGCGTCGAGCCGGGGCCGGAGCTTCGCGAGCCGCACCCAGTCCTGGTATCCGTCCCCCAACTCCAGGTAGACCCCTCGGATCACGTCCTCCAGGTCCTCCCTGGTCCGGACCGCCTCCGCGAGCGTCCCGCGGCCGTTGAGGAACCGCAGCACCCGCCTCAACACGATGGCATGCACCCTCGCGAGCGGTCCCCGCACCGACGATTCCCCCTCCATGAGGTCGTTCAGGCACCAAGCGGTGCCCTTGTCCGTGATGCGGTGGACGTACCTGCGTCCCTCCTTGACCGTCTCGATGAGACCGTCGTCGTTGAGGGCCTCCCGGTCGTCCTTCCCGAGCTCGATCTTGTACTGCTTCAGCAGCTCGACGTTGGGGATCACCCGATCCTCCAGCATCAGCTGAACCAGTGCCGCTCTGGCGCTGGGTGCGTACGTCTCCGGCATCACGCCGCCCTTTCAGTCGGTGAACGCGGTGATTCGTCGCTCGATGCGGGCGAGCAACGCACTCGCCTCGCCGCGCAACCGGGTGGGCACCGTCGCGCCCAACCCGTTGCGATGGGGCTTGCTGAGCAGCAAGAGGTCGGCGGACCGGTCCCGCAGCAACTCCATGTCGCCGTCGTCCAGCGCCCCGGCCATCCCCCGGACCGTCTCCTCGACCAGCGCGAACCGCCCGGCGTACGGCAGTTGCTCGGGCAGCTCCCGCAACGCGGCCTCCGCGCTCAGCAACGCCTCGTGGTCGGGTTCGGTCTCGGCGGCCGGCGTGGTCTTGATGAGGTCGTGCAACGCCCGTGCCACCCGCACGGGCCTGATGGCCGGATCGAACTCCAGGTGCTGGAGGCTGCGCAGGAAGCCGGGCAGGCGGTCGCGGTCCGTGCCACGGGTGAGCAGGCAGAACATCTGCCGCTGGCTGCCGTCCGGGCCGAGCGTGCGGCGCACGAACCGTTCCGCCTCGGTCAGCTGCCAGCGGCTCAGTTCCCCGGCCACCACCAGGCACAGGTGCTCGGCCACGTCCTCAGCCTGGTCGAGGATCTCGGGATCGCCGGAGACCGAGCGGTCCGCCGTGATGCCGAGCAGCCGCAGCTCGGTGATCAGCTCGGTCCCGGTGGTCCACAACGCCCGCGGGCTCGACACGAGGAGTTCCAGGTCGAACTTCCGGCGCTGCGAGCGGGCGGCGGTCACGTAGGCGTCGCGGTTGTCGGCGAGCAGGTCGGTGCGGTCGAACTCCTGCGCGATCACCGCGGCGACCGTCTCCAGCGCGAACGAGATCTGGTCCGACGACGGTTGCAGCTCCTCCAGCACGGGCAGCAGCTCGCCGAAGCTCCAGTAGGAGATGTAGGGAACGGTGACGTGCCGCAGCATCTGCTCCGGCGTCACCGACTTGACCAGCCAGTTGCGGTACAGCGGCGCGACGACCTCGGCGCACTTCTTCTGCCACGTCTCGGCCCGCTCGTACTCCATGCGGTTGTCGAGCCGGGACAGCACCGGCATCACCTGGTGCCGCGGCCGGTCGTAGGGCAGCCGGTCCCTGGCCTTGTCGGCGAGGCGTGCGACGCCGACGACGTCGTTGAGGTTCTGGTCGTTCGCGGTGAACACGACGACGAGCCGGTCGGGCAACTGGGCCGTGCAGATGCTCGCGATGTCCGAGACGCCGGTGCGGCTGTCGATCAGGACGAAGTCGTACTTGGCGGTCCACTCGGCGCGGTACTCCTCCAGGTGGGCCGCGAACCCCCGGCGGTACAGCTCCTCCCAGTCGAGCGCCTGCATCCGGCGGGCGTAGGAGGCGTCGAGGCCGTGTTCGTCGACACCACCGGACGCGATGAGGTCCAGCACCCCGTCGACCTGGACCCTGACCTCGTGCGAACTGGGTGTCCGCACCCCGTTGAGGAATTCCTGCGCGATGTCCACGACACCGCTACGCGGCGATTCGACCAGGTGCGGTCCGAAGTAGAGGTGCAGGCCGGGCGCCTCGAGATCCCAGTCCACGACGAGCACGCGATATCCCCAGCGCGCGAGCAGCACGGCGGTGTTGGCCAGCGTGAAACTGCGTCCGACGCCACCTTTGTAGGAGTAGAACGTGATCACGGTTCCGGTCATCACTCGAACCTCGGTAACGGTGGCGGCGGGATGATCACGGGATTGGGCCGGTCGACGATCGGCCAGTCAGGACTCCACGGCGGCACCTGCTTCGCCAGCTGCACCAGATCTCGCGCCAGCACCCTCACCTGACGGCAGAACCCGAGATATTCGACGGAATCCTGATAAACGGCCTCCGCGTACGCGTATTCCTTGAAGTCCTGCCACGAACGCATTCGCCCGATGTCCGGGAAGTTGTCGGAATCGGCGTAGAGGATCGGGTAGATGAGTCCCTGGGAGATGTCCGCGCCGGCCAGGCCGAGCATCGTCTCACGCTGGTGCATGCTCTCCAGCTCCGCCATGCACCAGTCGGACTCGAAGTAATGCGGCGTCAGCAGCTGGATCATGATCTTGCTGTGCCGCAGCGAGTTCTCCAGGTTGTGCGCCCACTCCACGGCCCGCGGCATGGTGCGGTCCATGTACACCCGCGGCGCCGGCGCGCACTCGTCAGCGAGGTACTCGACGAGCTTCTTGTAGAAGTGCGTCAACAGCCACTTCTGCACAGTGCCTTTGCGGCTGTAGCTGATGAAGAAATCGTACTTGTAGGACACAGCGCATCACGGTAGTTGCGACAGCGCCGCCGATAAAAGACAAAAAAGTGGGCATTTTCGGGGCTTCGGACCAAAAATTGGACAATAACTGGGCGCCACTCTCGACCCGTACCCGGAACAGCAAGAAGCCCCCGATCATGATGATCGAGGGCTTCTTGTCCTGAGTGGACGATACAGGGATTGAACCTGTGACCCCTACCGTGTCAAGGTAGTGCTCTCCCGCTGAGCTAATCGTCCGAGCGGATGACGAGACTCGAACTCGCGACCCTCACCTTGGCAAGGTGATGCGCTACCAACTGCGCTACATCCGCGTTGCTCCCCGGTTTCCCGTGGTGCGAGGTGAACTTTATCCGACGCTCCCCCGAAGTTCCAAATCGGCTGATCTTGAGCCTGCCGGCTGCCGACGGCCGCGAGGTCCGGAAACGACAGTGGGGCCAGGTGCGCTGTGCACCTGGCCCCACTGGTCTTCGATGGACGATACAGGGATTGAACCTGTGACCCCTACCGTGTCAAGGTAGTGCTCTCCCGCTGAGCTAATCGTCCGAGGCGGAGACGGGAATCGAACCCGTGTACAGGGCTTTGCAGGCCCTTGCCTAAGCCACTCGGCCACTCCGCCAGGAGCATGACCCCACGACGCGTGAACGCCGTGGAACCACAGAGCGGATGACGAGACTCGAACTCGCGACCCTCACCTTGGCAAGGTGATGCGCTACCAACTGCGCTACATCCGCGTACATCACTGAGTTCGTGATGTTGAAACAACCTTATACGAGGGCTTCAACCGGTTTTCACCGGGGGTACCCGCTTCGCCTTCGCGGGCCCCCTACCTCGGTTTATTCAGCTCAGGTCGTTCGAGATGAGGTGCGTGAGCGCCTCGTCGACGTTGACCCACAGGTGCTCGTTGCCCGGCACGACGACGTCGTAGGTCCGGTCGAGGAAGTCAGCGAGCTCCTGAGCGGACGCCTCGAACATGGCGTGCCCGGACGGCGAGCTCAGCTCGATCACGACGACCTCGGGGTCGTCGGCGGCGGGGCGGATCCGGACGTCACCGTCACCGGCGTCGGCGATGAGACCGTCGGCGAGCAAGTCGCGGGCGTAAACCCACTCGACCCAACCGGCGCGGCCGGTGCGGAACGCGGCGACGACCGCGTACGGGTCCTTTGTGTCGTATCGCAGCTCCACCTGAACCGGGACCGCGGGGGTCCTCGGCGCCAGCAGGTCGAAGACCGCTGTCGAGCGGAGCGTCACGTGATCGTTGCGCATCGTCGTTACCCTCTTCTCCCTTCCCGGTCAATGAAACGACCGAGCACCTCAGTTGTGACGTGCCTGTGGCGAGGAACGCTCGCGAAATGGGGTCAGATCACCCCATCGGGTCAGTTCGACTCCAGAACGCGACCGTGTGCACGCACTCCGTGTCCTCCTCGCTCATGAGCAAACGTTCAGCGCCCCCCATCTTGCTGGGTCTAACCTGAACCCGGTACCGGCTGTTGCGCGAATGTTGGACGTGAGGACATCTCTGGTGGCTGAATCGCCCGGCCCAACCGTCGCGTCGAGCGACGGCCGGCCGACCGACTTCGAGCTCGTGCAAAGACTCGCACAGGGCGATCGGACGGCGTTCGGTGAGCTGTACGACAGGTACGGCACACCAGCATATTCCCTGGCCAGGCGCATCTGCGTGGACCCGGAACTGGCCGAGGACGTCGTCCAGGAAGCCTTCCTCGCGCTCTGGCGGCACCCCGCCAGGTTCGACCCCACCCGCGGCAGTTTCGGCACCTGGTTGATGACCCTGGTGCACCACCGCGCGGTGGACGCCGTACGTAAGGAGAACACCCAACGTCGCCGGACTGTTCCCCTGACCGAGGAGGCCCCACCTCCGGTCGAGGGTTCGGACCACGCGGCGTTGGTGAGCGTGGTGAGCGCTGAGGTCAGAGCGGCGCTCCACACGTTGCCGGAAGAACAACGCCAGGTGATAGCCCTCGCCTATCTGGGCGGGTACACGCAGTGCGAGGTGGCAAAACTGACAGGCGTCCCGCTCGGCACTGTGAAATCGCGCACATTCGCGGCGATAAGACGGCTGAGAGGCACGTTGGGGAACTTGTGGGCCGGAGAAACCGGCGAAACGACAGGAGCTCACCGGTGAACGGCGATTTGTGCGCTCACGAGGAGCTCGCCGTCGGCTGGGCGATGCACTCCTTGGAGCCCGACGAGGAAGCACTGGTCCGCGACCACCTGCCGACCTGCACCACGTGCCAGCGCACCGTGCACGCGACACAGGAGGTGCTGGCCGGGATCGGCGGCGCGGTCCGCCAGGAACAACCGCCCCCTCACCTCCGCGCGAGGCTGATGGAGCAGATCGAGCACATCCCCCAAGACCCTCCGGCCGCGCCCGCCCCGCGCCACGCGGCGCCCCCCATCCCGTTGCGCCCGCAACACCGCCGCCGCACCGGCCGAGCCCTGCTGGCCGCAGCAGCAGTAGCGGCCGTACTGGCAGGCGGCGGCTATCTGGGCGTGCGCGTGAACCAACTCTCCACCGAGGTAGCAGCCTCAGAGGCCCGCACGAACGACCTGAACAAGGCCCTCTCCCTGGCCGCCAACCCGGCCACCAACAGGGCGGTCCTCCGCACCACGGCGGGCGACGAGGTGGCAGTCGTCCTCTCCAACCCCATCTCCGGCGCCGTGATGCCGATGAACCTGAAACCGAACGATTCGGGCCACGTTTACGTAGTTTGGGGTGCGAGCACCAAAGCGCCGGTACCGTTGGCGGTGTTCGACGTACGAGCCGGCTCGACCGACCCGCAACTGCTGGCCTGGTCCGCCGACGCGCACAAGCACACGACCTTCGCGGTGTCACTGGAACCAGGCCGCCAAGCACCCCCGAAACCCTCGGAAGTGCTGGCGGGCGGCCAGGTTGCGCCCGCCTGAGTCCCAACAGGATGATCGACACATGACGAAGCCCAAGGCCAAGCCGACCGAACACAAGGGCTGGCGCCACTGGTTCCACCGCAACCCGGCGCTGAACCTGGCCTACCGAATCGGCGTGGGCGTGATCGGCGGCATCGTGCTGATCGCGGGCATCATCATGATCCCGTACCCGGGCCCGGGCTGGCTGGTCGTCTTCGCGGGCCTCGCCATCCTCGCCACGGAGTTCGAGTGGGCGGGCAAGGTCCTCAAGTTCGCCAAGCGCTACTACGACCGCTGGGTCGAGTGGCTGAAGCGCCAGCCGTCCTGGGTCCGAGGCCTGGTGATGGCCGGCGTCTGCGCCATCGTCCTGGCCACCTGCTACTTCCTCAACGTGTTCGCCCTGGTAGGAGGCTGGTTCGGCCTGGACTGGGCCTGGTTGCAGAGCCCGATTTTTGGTTCTCGTTGATGATGTTGTAAGCTATCCCCACACCGCGAGAGCGGGGCAAGCAACACAACAGAACACGGGCGTTTAGCTCAGCGGGAGAGCGCTTCGTTCACACCGAAGAGGTCACTGGTTCGATCCCAGTATCGCCCACAGTGTGTTTTACCAGGTCAAACGGGGTGTCGACGATATTCGTCGACACCCCGTTTGCGTTGCGTGGGAGCAGATTGGGAGCAGAAGTCCTCGCCAAAACGCTAGATCCACGCGAAGTCTTGTCACCGAGATTCGCAAATCCGCAGGTCAGCGAATTGCGGCTCATCGGGCTGGTGGTGACCTCTTCGCCGCCACCTAAGAGGTCTCCAGGCGTCAGGCTCGTCTACCTCGGCATCTCCTGCCAGCGCATGAGAGGTCGCCCGCGAACCGTCCCGACAACATCCGCCCACTTGACCCCAGATACGGGTCCACAGGCCACTGACCTGAGAAAACAAGCACGTTGGACGAAGTTGAGCGCACTTGACGATTGATCAAGCGCGTTAGCCATCACTGGTTGCAGACCCGGAAATCCACTCCTTCTCGGAGTCGCCGAGAATTCGAGCCCTGACCCTCACACTGCCAGTTGGGTCCACAAAGGACTCCTACCAGCACAAACACCGGGACCCCAACAACTCCAGCGCAAGTAGCTGCCGTTCAGTACCGTTGAGTGCCGTTCGATGACGTTCAGCGGTGTGCCCTGCTCCAGTTCCGCTCCAGCACGATCAGTGTGAAGCGGACTCGCTCACAGGTGGTCGTTCAGCGCGGCGACAACGCGATCACCGCGCCCGGACCAACCAAGCGCAGGATCGATGCAAGCCTGCTCGCCGGTATCGCAACGCAGCCGGCCGTCGGAGCACCATTCGTAACGTGCACGAAGAACGCACCACTCCCCTCGACCACCCCTGGCCAGGCTAGTGACGATCAGTCCAAGAGGGCGGCGAGAGGATCGCGTCAGCGTTCCCAAGCCGTGACCTGCCTTACTTGAGCGCTATCGGCTATAGGACCCATGTGCTTGTGCGCCGCCGGAGCCCGGCGGCGCACAAGCACATGGGACTGATCAGTTCCAGTTGCAGGCATAGCCGAAGTAGCCCTGGCTCTCCCACGGGTAGATGCTCAGCCGGAAGCCCGAGCACCAGCCGCGGTTGGCGTACTGCCCGGCGAACCACCGGTGGCCGTAGGCCAGGCTGTAGTAGGCGGCTTTCAGCTGCCAGGCCGTCGCGGCCGGCGGTGCGGGCACGTTGCCGTTGGCGAGCGCACGGGTCTCGGACTTGCTGAGGTAGACCGTGCACCTCCCTTCGCCACAGGAGGCGACCGAGGCATCCGCGGGTGTCGGAGTGGCGAGGGCGGTGGTGCCGGCGATGGCGCCGGCGAGAGCCAGCACGACCGCTGACTTCTTCACGAGGGCAAGCATCTCGGATGTCCCTTCAGTAGCGGGATGAGTGGTGACGGGGACAAGACTGCGACCGGCGGGCTGGGCGCGGCAGTCGGCATTTAGGACGGTCGGCATTCAGGCTGACCTGTGGTGTCGTCCGAAGTGCCGACTGCCGATCGGGCGACGACTGGGCCAAGCTGGTGACCATGGCGGTGAGCACGACCCCGATCGCCGGGGCACGCAGACGCGTGGAGCGCTGGATCCTCAGGTCCGTAGCGCTGCTGAGGCTGGCCCAGTACGGCGCGCCGCTTCCCGTGGTCGTCGCCCACACCATCGGTGACTGGCCGCCGGGACAGGCGTGGCTGGTCGCCGGCTCCTACTCCGCCGGGGCGGCGTGGTCGGTGTGGATGTTCCTGCATTCCCTGCGGCACAACGGGCACCGGATCAGGCCCGCGCTCGCGCTGGTGGACTTGCTCCTCATCACCGCGCTGCAGACGGCGATGCCGCTGACGCTCGGTGCCGATCGGATGGCCTGGCAGAACTGGACCTACGGACCAGCGATTGGTGCCGCGTTCGTGGTCATCCTGTACGGACCCCACCGATGGCGATGGCCGTTGGCGTGCCTGCCAGTGGTGTCCTGGGCGACCATTCCGGTCGTCGGAGCGGTCACGGCGACACCGGTGGATCACTCCGACGTGATCGCCTGGTCGATCGGCATGCTCCTGTTCGCCGGCCTCGGCGCGCACGTGGCTGCTGTGCTGCGCGCGCTCGCGGTGAAGGTGGACGAGGCACGTGCTGCCGAGGCCGCAGCGGTGGAACGCGAGGCGGCCCTGCGTGCGAGCCTCGCGGAGCGGCGCAAACACTGGCGCGGCCTGCACGACACGGCGCTCACGACGCTGGAGATGATCGCCGGCGGCACGTGGGACATCGACTCGGTTCAGGTGCGCCACCGCTGCCAGCAGGACGCCGCCTACCTGCGGAGCCTGATGATGGGCGACGACACCACCGCCTCCACCGGCCTGGTCACGCTGCTGTCCGAGGTCCTGCGCGACCGCTCCGCACTCGGGCTTCGGGTACACCCTCAGTTCGACGACCTCCCGACGCACATCCCGGCGTTGGTCGCCGACGCGATAACGGGAGCGGCGCGGGAGGCGTTGAACAACGTGGCGAAATACGCCGAGGTGGCCGAGGCGTGGCTGACAGCAGTCGGCACGGCGGAGGGTGGGGTACAGGTGACGATCGTCGACCGCGGCATCGGATTCGATCTGGCTACCGCGACGCCGAGAGGCATGACCCGGTCGATCCGCCACACGATGGAAGAGGTCGGCGGCACCGCCACCGTCGACAGTGCACCGGGCGAAGGCACCACGGTGGAGCTGACATGGGCACCTTGATCACCCTGGGCATGATTGACGACGACCAACTGCTCCTCGACGCGATGAGACACACCATCGCGGCCGTCGACGACATCCAACTCGTCGCCAAAGCAACCACCGTGCGCGACTACCTCACCGAACCGGTCAAAGCGGAAGTCGTGCTGCTCGACCTCAACCTCCGCGACTACAGCACACCCGCCACGAACGTCACGACGTTGATCGAGGCCGGTCACCAGGTGATCGTGTTCTCGGTGCACGGCGAACACGAGCACATCGTGGCCACGACCGAAGCCGGCGCGGCCGCCTACGTGCTCAAGAGCGGCACCAACACCGCCGAACTCATGGACGTCATCCGGGAGGTCGCCGCAGGCGAGTCCCCTATGACCACCGAGCACGCCTTCTCGCTCAGCCGGGACACCAGAGCTAAACGCCCGGCGCTGTCCCCGAGGGAACGCGAGGTGCTCAGGATGTACGCCACCGGCAACACCCTCGGCAGCACAGCGCGCAGACTCGGCATCAGCGAGTCCACGACGAAGACCCACCTGCAACGGATCAAGGAGAAGTACGCGGCCGTCGGCCGGCCGATCCAGCACCGGACCGACTACACCCTGCGCCATCGCGAAGACGGCTTCGGACAGGAGACTCTCGGTGGCTTCTGATCTCGCAGGCGGACGCGTGACGCCCTCACCGCACGGCACCGGCATTCCCGCCCCACAGGAGTCTACGAAGATCCGCGTTGGGTTGATCGACAACGATTCCATGATCCTCGGCAGCGCCGGTTCCTGGCTGTCGTCCCGAGCTCCCGAAATCGAGGTCGCACACGTCGCCACCGGAGTAGCCGGATACCTGGCCCTCGTTCCGTCGGACGACGTCGTGCTGCTCGATCTCGAACTCGGGGACGGGACGCGGTTCGCCGACAACGTCGAGCACCTCGTCCGGCGCGGCGACAAGGTGCTCCTGCTGTCCGTGCACGCACAGCCGCAGTACAAGGTGGACGCGGTCAAGGCAGGTGCGATCGGCTACCACGTCAAGGACGGCGACGTCGACTCGCTGGTACGGGCGATCCGTGACGTCGCCACCGGCCGGTACGCGCTCGACCAGGAGCTGGCGTTCGCGATCAGCCGTGATCGCACCCCCGATCGTCCGCGGCTCTCGGTTCAGGAGACCGAGGTGGTCAACCTCCGCGGCCGCGGAGTGCCCATGAAGGTGGTGGCGGAACGGTTGGGTGTCAAGGAACGCACCGCCTACAGCTATCTAGAGCGGGCCAAGGACAAGTACCGCGCGGCAGGCAGGCCCTTCAGCACCGTCGCCGACCTCCAACAGCGGCTGCGAGAGGATCGCGGCGATCTGTAAATGACGGTGACATCACCGTCGCGCGTGTCGTGGTGAAGCGTGCAGGCTTGCTGCCATGCACACACGAGGTGTCGAAGACCAGGTCAGAGACTGGTTGTTTCGTGCGCTGGTCTTGCTCTGGGCAGCTCAGCTCCTGCCATGGGGACTGCTGCTTTTCTGGCCGGGTTCGGAGCCCGCACGCACTCCCCTGCCGGTGATCGCGAGCTACCTTGTTTACCTGCTCTGGACCGCAGGGGTGTTGTACTGGCTCGCCGGTCGCCGTCAGGTCGGGGTCTCCCCCGTCATCGCCGCCATCGCGGTGATGACCGCGGCGGAACTGCTCGTCGGCCTTGTCCTGCCGCCGGACGCGGTCGACACATGGCAGAATTGGACACCTGCCCCTGCGACCGGTGTGGCGGTGCTGGCCCAGATCTACGGCGGCTACCGGTGGGGCACGGGCGCGGTGGTCACCCTGGGCGGCGTTTACCTGGCGACCGGCCTGCGCGGCCAGGGACTCGCCGACACGGGGACGCTGCTCGGAGTCACCGGCCAGCTGGTGGTGTTCACCATCGCTGCGGGCTTCGTCACCGCCAAGCTGATCGACACAGCCCGGCGCGCCGATGCTGAAGCGGAGGAGGCCTTACGGGCGCGAGAAGCCGAAGCGCGCGCGCAGGAACGTGTGCGCCAGTACGACATGTTGCACACCAACGTGCTGACGACACTGACGATCCTGGCACGTCAGGAAGACCTCTCACCTCAGGTCCGAGCCAAGTGTGATCGCGACGCCCGCTACCTCCGCGCGGTCGTCAGCTCCATCACCTCGGAATCGGCACCCGAGCTCGACGCGGCACTGGCCGAGGCCGTCTACCTGCAAGGCGCCCATAACCTCGACGTCCGCTACAACTCCGACACCGTGCCCGCCGGACTGTCGGCCGACGCGGTCGCAGCCATCACCCACACAGTCACCGAAGCGCTCAACAACGTCGCCAAACACGCCGGCACCACCCAGGCTTGGGTTGTCGCCACCGGCGAACCGGACGGCACCCTCGTCGTCACCGTGGCCGACCAAGGCACCGGCTTCGACCAGACCACGACCACACCCGGCACAGGCCTGTCCCACTCGCTGTCAGCCCGGCTCGCCGAGGTGGGCGGAACCGTGTCGATCGACAGCCACCCCGGCAGCGGCACGATCGTGGAGATCCGTCTCCCCGGCGGCCGAACGCAAGCCGCGGACTCCGTTGCACCGCAGGCGATCGCACAGCGAGGAGACGCCGTGACCACTCAGACCGACAGCAAGGGCAACTCGAACGAGGTCGCCGCGCTCGGATCGATGTACCAGGCGGAGCGGTCGGAGAACGTCACCCTGCTCAACATCAACATCGCGCTGCTCGGCGCAGTGCTGGCGTACGCGGCAGCATCAGTGGCGTTCCTGGACAAGGTGCCTCAGCTACCGCGCCTGGGAGCGGCCCTCGTGCCTATCCCACTGTGGATCGGCATGCTTTACAGCACGCTATTGGTGGCGCTGCAGGGCAGGCGTGGCGCGTCCGCGATGGCCGTCGAGAACGTGCTGTTCAACCACACGGGCATTCGCCCGGACACCCGAGATCGAATCGGTTCACGAGCGGGAGAGTACGTCGTCAACCCCACAGTCGCGCCCTGGGCGTACCGGATCCTGCTCGGTGTCGTCTACGTGGTGCCATGGGGGCTGGTCGGCCTCTACACCACCTACATGCTGAAGACATACGTGAAGGCCGGAGTAACGCTGTACGGCGCAGCAGCCGGATACACGCTGCTACTGGCAGTAGCGATTGCCGCATACATCCGCGCCTTCCGAGACACACCTGAGCTCACGGCCTCATGATCGAGTTGTTGAGGTCGTGAGAGAACGCCGCGCTGACCCGGATGTACGCGCGGGTGAGACGCCCGGTTCGGTGTCGTCGGGATCCAGGTGGGCGAGGACATCGGCGCGGAACCGGTCGAACAGGTCCTGGGCTAGGGCCCGCACCAGATCCTCCTTGGTGGCGAAATGGTGCAGTAGGCCGCCCTTGGACACGCCCGTTTCTTTGGCGATGTGATCGAGAGTGGCCGAGGTGCCGCGGGCGCGGATGCACGTGCCCGCGGCATCCAGCAGTGCGCGGCGGGTGTCCTCGGGGGTGCGCCCGGCTACACGCGGCATGGACTACTCCGCGATTTGAGTCGTGGTGGTGCCGCTCTTCCTACCGGAAGGGATGGTGTACCAGGCGATGAGGGCGGCGATCATGGCGATCGCGGCGGCGGAGGTGAACTGCATAGCGGTCGTGAACGCGTGCCTGGCCGCCTCGAGTACGCCGGTGGCGTCGCGCACGGCGTTGACCGCCGTGGCCAGGGAGTCCTCCACGGCCGCGCGGGCGGCGCCGGACAGGTCCGTTGGCAGATCAAGCGAGCCCCTGTAGACCAGGGTCACCGTTGGGCCGAGCAGTGCGATGCCGAGCGCGCCGCCGAGTTCGAAGGCCGTCTCGGAGATGGCCGAGGCCGCGCCAGCGCGTTCGGACGGCATCGCGGAGACCACGGCGTCGACCGTAAGTGTCATCGCCACGCCGATGCCCAGTCTCAACGGAATCAAGGCCGCGGCCAGCCAGAGGGTGTGGTCGGCGCCCTCAGCGACGGCGGCGAACAGCAGGCCGAGCGAGGCGAGCAGCAGGCCTGCCGCCACCGCACGGCCGGTACCCAGACGCGCCACGAGCACCCCGACCACGGCGACGGCCAGGATGGACGCCACCATCGTGGGCATCTCGACCAGCCCGGCGGCCAGCGGTCGCAGGCCGCGCACGAGTTGCAGGTACTGGGAGAAGAAGAACAGCACGCCCATCAGTGCGAAGATCGCGACGAAGTTGGCCAGCACCGCACCGCTGAACACCTTGTTGGAGAACAACTCCACGTCGATCAGCGGCGTCTTCAGCCGACGCTGATGGCGGACGAACAGCACACCCACTGTCACGCCTTCCGCAGCGGCAAGCAGGGGTCACCTATCCGTGCAGCAGACCCCCATGCTCGGCTTCACACCGGGCAACGAGCGCAACCGCAGCTGCTGGCGACGCTCACCTCCTCGCGCGACGGGGCCCGGCCGCACCTCCGGAAGTGAGACCAGCGGGCCGGCCTCGCAAGGCGGACCCGCTGGTCGTCAGGACATCAGCTCACTTCGCGGGGAGATCCTGCACCTTCGAGTCCTGCAGCCAGCACGCGAACTTGCTGTCGACGACGGCCTCACGGGTGTAGATCCCTGGACAGAAGGCGCCATTGTTCATCAGTTCGGCCCGCACCCGCTTGCCGCCCTCGTAATACACGAACACGCCGCTCTTGCTGCCCCAGGGCACGTCGAACTTCTCCCCGGTGACCTCCTCGACGTAGTCAAAGTCCGCACCGTCGAGGTCAACGACGTACAGCTCGTCCCAGCCCCACGACGTGAACTCGCTGAACGGACGGGGCTTCTCCGCCTTCTCTCCGACGAACGTGCGCACCGCCGAGTCGAGGTCGGCATTCGTGTCGACGGCGACGCCACCGCCACATCCCGCCAGCAGAAATGAGGCCGCGACCAGCAAACTAACGATCCGCACAAGGACCTCCTCCCGACAGGATGCACGGCAGCTGCGAGGGTGCGACACCGCGTCTCACGGGAGCGGGTTCGCCCTTCTCGTCGTATTTGTAACCGTGTGCGTGCCGAAAACTACGTCCATGCCGGTCAAGCGACGTGCCGGCGCACTGGTCCGGCCCGGCATCGCTTCCGCCGTCGATGCCTGTGCCCGCTTCAGGATCTCGTACTCCCACAACACGGAATCAGGCATTCGCCGAGACCACCGCCAATCGCCACGAGCGGACGTGGACCGCCGTCACCAGCCCCCGCAAGCCAAGACCGCTCAACCGAGCAGCTTCACGAGCTTCGCCGGCGCCAGCACGCGATAGCTCTCGGTCAGCAACTCCCGCACCTCGTCCCAGTCCACGTCCGGCAGCACCTTCAACCCGACCACGTCCTTGCCCCACGCCGCCCGGAAGAACGGCTCGCCGGCTCCGGCCAGGGCGTCGAACTCCTCGGGCTGGGCGCGGAAAGTCATGATCACTGTTGGTTCGGTGAGTTCGGCGGCCCGGCTGTACGCCCCGGTCTCACCGGGATGCGCCGTGAAGACGTGCACGAAGCTGCGGTTGCGGATGCTCCACCGCATGCCCACCCACGCCGCTTGCTCGGTGGCCTCCGGCAGCGCGGCGCAGATGGCCCGCACCTCGTCCAGGACCCGGTCCGGCACGTCCGCACGATCGTTCACGGCGCACAACGCTACGCGCCCGCTCCCCGCCCACGAGCACGATCGCCCCGTTCACCATCGATGCCCTGTCACTGAGCAGCCAGGCCGCCACCTCGCCCACCTCGCCCACCTCGCACGGTTCGGCCATCCTGCCGAGCGGGCTGAGGCGTTGTAGTGCGCAATGATGCCGGGGGGTCGCGGTTCCGCTGACCGATCATCGCCGTCGAGGTGCCGCCGGGGGGTGATGCCGTTGCCCCTGAAGCCCTCCTTTGCCACGTAGCGGCTGCGCTCTCGGTAAGGCTGTTGACGCAGCCGGCACATCGCGCACCGCTGCTCCGGCATCGCAACGGCGAACCGCGAGCCTCAGCGTTGACGTCCGTGTTCTGGGTGAGCCGTTTCGATCATCTTCAGGGTGATCCACACACGACACAATGGGCGCTACGATCCGCGCTGCGCACAACGTGACCAGCTACGAGGTGGCGAGCATGGAACAGGTCGACGGGCGGGGGCACGACGAGCAAGGAGGAGGCCTGGCAGACCTTCGGCCGGATCCGCTGGAACGGATCGACGAGGCCGCGGGTGCGCTGGAGGCCCTGCGTGGTGTGTTCGCGCAAGCCGAACCCCTCGAGGACGTCCTGAAGCGGGTCGCGGACAGCGCCGAGCAGGCCGTGACCGACGCCGACGGGGTCACGATCACGATCGTGTCCGGCGACCACGCGCGCACCGCCGCCGCGACCGAGGACCGGCTCGCCCAACTCGACCACGTCCAGTACGACGCCGACCGCGGGCCCTGCCTGGAGGCGGCCACCGCACGCCACGCCGTCCGGGCGGTGGTGGGCCAGAACGAGGACCGGTGGCCGGAGTTCGAGGCAGCGGCGCGCGACCTGGGCATCTGCGCCTACCTCGCCGTGCCGATGCTGGTGACCACCACTGATGGCGACAAGCTGGTCGGCTCGCTCAACATCTACAGCGTCACCGTCAGTGCCTTCGACCCGTTCGACGAGGGGGTCATGCGGCTGTTCACCACCGCGGCCTCCGCGGCGATCACCAACGCCGACCTGTGGCAGGACACCCGCAACCGCGTGACGCAACTGGAAACGGCCATGTACTCCCGCGCCGAGATCGACCAGGCCAAAGGCATGTTGATGGCCGTGCACGGCTGTGACGCCGACGAAGCCTTCGTGATGCTCGTCCAGCGTTCGCAGAACCAGAACGTGAAACTCCGCGAAGTCGTCCGCGACATCCTCGCCTCGGTGAGGAAGACCTGATCGAACCCACGCGCTCCGCCGGCGTGGGGGCGCGTCGGACCAGGCTTCAGGACTCGCGGTACCTGTTCGCCGTGATCACCGCGAGTGCAGTGGTTCGTACCCACGAGTGCAGTGCGCAAGGGCGAGGCCGGCCAAGGTAGTTGAAACTTCAGCGCTGCCTGCTAGCGTGCCTCGTCGGCTGGAGTCCAACCAGGACAGGGTGATGGTCGCCGGTGTGCGGCTTGCCGCGCTGGGCGGCGGCTGTCCCCCGCAATGCCGATCGATCACGACCCGCCGGATCCCGTGCGACGAGGCCGATCGATGATCCGGTCCTCGTGGCGGGGCGCCGTCCGACGCGTCTGCTGATCGCCGCACACCGAGGAGACGATCCGATGTACCTCCGCAAGTCTTTGAGCGGCCTCACAGGTCTGCTGGTGGCGGTCGCGCTGACCGCTTCACCCGCCGCGGCCGCCGGCCCGGTCACGACCAAGCCGTTCCCCGCGGTGTTGAAGCTGCCGAACGGTTTCTCGCCCGAGGGCATCGCCATCGACGGGAAGACCGCCTACACGGGCTCGCTCGCCGATGGCGCGATCCAGCGCGTGGACCTGCGCTCCGGCGTCGCCACGCGGTTCGCCCCGTCGCCGGGCCCCGGGAAGATCTCGGTCGGGATGGACGTCGACCGGTTCGGCCGCCTCTGGGTGGCGGGCGGCGGCAAGGGCGGTCCGCTTCCCGTTCTGTTCACCGGCTTCCGCGTGTACGACACGAGGTCCGGCACGAAGCTGGCCGACGTCCTCATCCCCGAGGGCTCGTTCATCAACGACGTCGTGGTGACGCGCGACGCGGCGTGGTTCACCGACAGCGGTGACCCGGCGGCACTCGTGCGCGTGCCGATCGGGCACGACGGCAGGATCGGCACGCCTCGGAAGGTGGTTCTGGGCGGGGAATGGGTTCCCGGGAGTCCCATCAACGCCAACGGCATCGTGGCGACGCCTGACGGCAAGAACCTGATCGTCGGTCAGACGACCGCGGCCGGTGGCGGCGCGGCGCTGTACGTCGTGTCCCCCACCTCGGGCGACGTGGCCCAGGCGCGGAGGATCCGCCTCGACGGTCCGCTGGAGTCGTCCGACGGTCTGGTCCTGAGTGGACGGACGTTGCACGTCGTCTCCCACCACGGGGTCGTCAAGGTGGAGCTCGCCCGCGGGCTCGCCGCCGGAAAGGTCTTGAGCACCACCGAGGTGCCCGGGGCGGCGTTCGCCAGCACGGGAGCCCTGTTCGGTGGCCGCCTCTACGTCGTGGACGCCAACCTGGGTGAGAACCTCTCCAACGTCGGCAACCCGGCTGCCGCCTTCAAGATCGTGGCGATCCCGGTTCCGTGACCCACCACCCGCGGCCGCGGTGACGGCCGCGGGTCCAGTACGGCACTCCGGAGGTCGTGATCATGCCGATCACGACCTCCGGAGATCATCGTCACCCTCGCGACGGGATCCGGGCGGCGTCCTGCCTGCGACGGTCGGCCAGGGTCGGCAGGTGGCCGGTGAAGCCGCCGTCGACGTGGAGGACCTGGCCGGTGACGAACTTCGACTCGTCGGATCCCAGGTACACCACGGCGTTCGCGATGTCACCCGGTTCTCCGGCGACCCGCAGCATCTGGGAGTCCATCACCAAGCGGGTCGGCGCCACCCCTTCGAGCACGTGCGCTTCCCCGGTGGCCGCCGCCTGGATCAATCCCGGGGCGATGGCGTTGCTGCGGATTCCGAGGTGGCCGAACGCGGTGGCCACGGAACGGGTGACGTGCTCGATCGCCGCCTTGCTCGCGCCGTAGGACAGCGTGACCAGGTCGCCGCCCGCCGCCGCGAGGGAGGAGGTGTTGATGATCGAACCGCCGCCGGTGGCGGCCATCAGCGGCACGGCGTGCTTGCTGCCGAGCAGCACTCCTCCCACGTTGACCCGCATCGTGCGCATCAGGTGTTCGAGGCTGACGCCCACCGCGTCGGTGTCCTGCTGGAGCCACTCGGCGCTGTTCAGCGCGACGTTGTTCCACAGGATGTCGAGACGTCCGTAGTTCGTCCTCGCGAGCTCGACGGCGGCCGCGACATCCGGCTCGACGCTGACGTCGCCGACGTACGGCACCACGTCGTGCCCGTCCGCGACGAGTTGTTCAGCGTGCGCGTGCACCTCCGGTGACAGGTCCAGCATCACCACGCGCGCGCCTTCGGCGGCCATCGCGCGCACCGCCGGCAGGCCGAGGATGCCGAGTGCGCCGCCGACGACAGCGACCTTGCCGTGCAATCGATTCATGAGAACTGCCTCCAGCAAGAGGGTGTGCGCCTGGTCAGCTGCTGAGGATCGCCCGCATGGCCTGCTCGAGCTGCTCCTCGGGCTTGTCGGCCAGCCGCAGGGCCCGGTAGCCGACGACGTTGTCCGGCCGCACGAGAACGACACCGTCCGGGCTGATTCCGCTGTCCCTGCCCCAGATTCCCGAGGGATCGGTGTAAGCGAGGCCATCACCGATCCTGGCCGTGTGGACGGGCACGCCCAGCCTGTGCGAGACGGCCTCCGCCGCGGCCTGCCACGCGGCTCCGTCGCGACCGGTGATCACGGCGAAGCCGCCGTGCCGGCCGACGAGGTCGTGCGTCGAGACCCGCTCGCCGCCGGTGCTCAGCCACGCGTGCGGCAGGCGGTGGCCGGGGCGGGCCATCGGCTTGTAGTCCTTGCCCATCGGGTCCCGAGGTGGCGGCTGGGTGCCGTCGGGCACGATCGCGGCGCCTTCGTAGACGACGCCCAGCTCGATCTCCAGAGCTTCGTACTCCGTGCGCTGGGTCCGCATCACCTCATGCCCGCGAGCGCGCAACGTCTCCCCCATCGGGGTGTCGGCGAAGAACTCCGCCATCGCCTGCGCGTTCTCCTCGATCGTTCGGCTCACCGAGAGCCCGAGTCCGATGTCGACCATCTCGTGGTTGTCGTAGGTGAAGAGCGCCCAGTCCGCGTTGCGGATGTCCGCCGGGCGGCGTTCGTCCTCGTAGGACTGGAGCAGCCGCTCGGGCTCGTCGGACCAGCCCTTCAGCACGGCTGCCAGCTTCCAGGTCAGGTTGTGCACGTCGTGGAACGCCGAGTTGAGGCCGAGCCCGCTCGTCGGCACGTGCTTGTGGGCGGCGTCACCGGCCAGGAACACCCGCCCGAACCGGAAACGGTTCGCGACGCTGCGCTCGACCAGCCACTGGCCTCCCTTGTGGACCGTCATCTCCAGCTCCGGCAGGCCGAGACCTTCGCGGATGGCGTCGGGGAGTTCCTCGTCGGTGACGAACTGCTTGTCGCCGGGGTAGAAGGCGAGTCCGACGGTGTACTCCTCGGTGTTCTTGCCCCAGGAGGGCCCCATCGGCACCAGCGCGGTCCACCGGAACCGCGTACCGGGTCGCGCCACGTGCGTGATGAGCGCGTCGCCCGGCAGGTGGTCGGACAGGTCGACGGTCACGTGACTCGTCTTCAGCAACGCCTGGGGGCCAGGACCTTCCATCACCGCACCGACCTGGCCGCCGACGAAACGCCCGCCGTCGGAGCCGATGAGGAACTGGCTGCGGACCACGTACTCGGTCTGAGCGGCCAGGTCCAGGACGCGTGCCGTGACGCCGGTGTCGTCCTGCTCGATCGAGATCACCTCGTGGCCGAACCGGACCCTCCCGGGTCCGCGTTCCTCGGCGTGCCTGCGCAGCACGGGCTCGAGCCGGAGCTGGGGGAAGTTCGTCGGCGGAACCGGCGCCACCTCCATCACCCGGTCGCGCAGCGATCCCCCGCTGAACGCGTCGAACGTGATGATCTCCCGCTGGTCGTACGGGCCGTCGCCGCCGAGGCTGGTGACGTACCGGACCTTGGTGTCGTGGGTGGGGAGACCGAGCGCGGAGACCTCGTCCGCGAGACCGTGCTGGCGGAAGATCTCCATCGTCCGCGGGTTCAGGTAGTGGGCCTTGGGCATGGGCGAGGTGGACTCGTGCCGCTCGACCAGGAGGTGGTCGATTCCCAGGTCGGACAGGAAGATCGAGGCCGCGAGGCCGGCACCACCGGCGCCGACGACCAGAACAGGCGTCTCGTAGACATCCACGACGTTCTCCTGACAGAGATGACGATGAACGGGAACGACCTGGGCGCGGTGATGGCACCAGGTCGAGGTGATCGGGCCGAGTTGGTCGAGGTGACTGGGCCGGCGCGGACCCTGATGACCAGCGTCGTGTCACACGATCTGTTGAAGCTCGGCTACCCACAGCAAGTGAAGCAGGGCGGTGCTGAAATTTCAACTATCTTCCCCGCGTTTGCTTGAAATTTCAGCGTGCACCGCTACGGTGAGCTTGGCGCTGAAACTTCAACTACTTGATCGGGAGCACACCGTGGAACGCTTGACGGGCAAGGTCGCCATCGTCACCGGAGCGGCGGGTCTGCTGGGACTCGCCGGGGCGCGAGCGCTGGCGGCGGAAGGCGCACGGGTGGTGCTGATGGACCTGTCTCCAGCCATCCGGGATCTGGCGGAGGAGCTCACCGGAGAGGGGTTCGACGTCACGCCGCACGTCGGTGACGTGAGCTCCGAGACGGACATGGCCGGCGTCGTGGCACACGCCAGGAATGCCTACGGACGTCTCGACGTGCTCTGGAACAACGCGGGCCTCATGGGTTCCGCCTGGCTGGAACAGGACCTCGACGCGGTCGGCACCACCAAGGAGCACCTGCTGCGCACGTTGGAGGTGAACGTCGGCAGCGTGTTCCTGGGCAGCAAGTACGCCGTGCCCGCGATGGCCGAGTCGGGCGGAGGGTCGATCATCAACACCTCGTCGGTCCAGGGCGCCGGCGGCGACTTGGTCCTGATCTCCTACGGCACCAGCAAAGCCGCGATCGACTACGTCACGAAGTCCGTGGCGACCGCGTTCGGGCACCTGGGCATCCGCAGCAACGCCATCGCCCCGGGACTCGTGCCGCCCCCGGGAGACCGCAGGTGGCCGGGCGACGTCGCCCCGCAGCAACTGCTCCACGACTCCCAGGTGCTCACCGCGACCGCGGTCCCGGAGGACATCGCGAACACCGTCGTCTTCCTGGCGTCGGACGAGTCCAGGTTCATCACCGGCGAACTGATCCGGGTCGACGGAGGTGTCACCGCCCACCTCCCCACCCTGTCGGACCGGCGGAGGCTGTCCACGAGGTAGGCGCCGGAAGTCCTGTCCGCCGTCGAGCTCGCGGACAGGACTTCCGATCAGCCGCTCAGTCGTCGCAGAAGGTGCCCCGCGACGGCAGAGCGCGCTCGACGAGGTAGGCGGCGATCTTCTCGCCGACGCACTTCTCGCTCCGGTAGAACCCCGTGTGGCCTTCGCCCCGGTAGGTCAGCAGGTGGCCGCTGCGCAGGGTCGACGCGAGCGCGACCGAGTCCTGGTAAGGCGTGTCCGGATCGCCGGTGTTGCCGACGACGAGGATCGGCGGCGCACCCGCGGCGGAGAAGGGCCCGCTGTAGCGGGACTGCGACCTGACCGGCCACTGGGTGCACGCGGTGGCGTGCGCGTGGTCGTAGTTCGGCACCGCGTACGCGAGTGCCGGCCCGGTCAGCGGAGCCATGCGTGAGGCGACCGCGAGCCTCGCCTTGAGCTGCCCGGGCGGGAACACGCGGTCCGCGCACTCCACGGCGGTGTTGGCCGACAGGAACTGGACGTCCGGCTCCACCAGCAGGGCGCCCGTGCGGTTCTGGGCCTCGGCCAGGACCTGCGCGACGTACCACCACCAGTCGTCACCGAACCCCAGCAGGCTCTGCAGGTTGTAGGTGAGGGTCGCGCCGTTGGCCACGAACTTCCCGTTCGCCACGACGGGATCGCGGTCCAGGTCGTTCTGCAGTGCCACGAACGCCGATCGCGGATCACCGGCACCGAACTCGCACTTCGTCTCGACGCACCAGGTGAAGAACCGCCCGAGCGCCGCCTCGATCGCCACGTACTGACCGAGGTCGTACTCGTAGGGACGGTTCGCGTAGGTGTTCGGGTCGTACCCGCCGTCCAGCGCCAGCACGCGGATGTTCTTCGGGAAGAGGTTCGCGTAGACCGTGCCGATGTAGGTGCCGTAGGACACGCCGAAGTAGTTCAGCTTCGCGTCACCCACGGCCCGTCGCATCAGGTCCATGTCCCTGGCGACGTTCTCGGTACCGACGAACGGCAGCAGTTTCGCGCTCTGCTTCAGACAGGCGTCCGCGAACGCCTTGCCGTCGCGCAGCGCGGTGCCGAACGAGCGGGCGTGAGGCCTGGCCGAGGCGTTGCCCCAGGCGCGCGTGTACTCCTCCTGCGTCTGGCAGGCGAGCGGCTGGCTGCGCCCGACACCGCGCGGGTCGAACCCCACGATGTCGAACCGCTCCCGCAACTCGGCGGGGCCGGAGGTGGCCAGGTGCCGCACGGTGTCGTCGGTACCACCGCCAGGACCGCCGGGGTTGACGAACAACGAGCCGATCCGCCGGGACGGGTCCGCCGCGCGCATGCGGGTGAGGCCGAGCTCGATCTTCTCGCCGGACGGGGCGCGGTGGTCGAGCGGCACTTCCGCCGTCGCGCACTCGAACCCGTCACCGCAGTCCGTCCAGGACAGCACGGGCACGCCCGCGGCTTGCGCGGACGGCGCACCGGCGAGCAGAAGAACACCCACCAGCGCGGAACACAGAAATCTCACGAAAACCCCCTGAGTCCTATCGGGAGGAACTGTCGGCGGCGGCCGGTTTCTCCCGGCTTCGAAGACAACCAGAGACGCGGTGCGGATCAGTCCTGCGCCGACCGGCGTTGCTCGATCAGGACGTCCTTCGTACCCGCGCGGGCAGTCGCCCGGAATCCGGTCTCGACAGGTGAGCCGTGCACCCCGCCGGGCGTCGCGCGCCGGGGAGTGGCGAACGCGACGGCGACCGCGACGAGACCCGCTGCCGCGAGGGCCAGGAACCCGTAGGTGTAACCGACTTCGGCCGGAGCGCCGCCTGTGGTGGTGTGCGAGGTGATGATGCTCCCGACGAGCGCGGCCCCCAGGGCTCCACCCAGGGTGCGGACGTTGGCGTTGACTCCGTTGGCCAGTCCCGTCCGTCCTGCTGGGACGGACGTGGCGATGACGGTGGACATGACCGTGAACGCCGTGCCCATGGCGGTTCCGAGCAGTCCCATCGCGAGCAGCACCTGCCACCGGTGGTCGTGCAGGAGAGCGAGCACCAGCAACGCCACGACGTTGAGCGCGCTCGACGACACGAACATCAACCTCGCGCCGTACCGCGTCGTGAGACGAGCCGCCACCAGCCCCGCCAGGAACATCATCACCGTCATCGGGACCAGCAGGAGGCCCGCCTCGGTCACGGTCGCGGCGAAGCCGTAGCCCACTGCCGGTGAGGTCTGCAGGAACACGGGCAGGAACCCGAACACCGCGAACAGCGCGAAGCCCATCAGCATCGAGATCGCGTTGCTGACCCAGACAGCGGGAACGCGCATCAGGCGGAGGTCGACGAGGGGGCTCGGGGACAGCCTCTCCACCTTCACCCAGCCGGCCATCAGGACGACCGAGGCCGCCAGGAGTCCGACGGTCACCGAGGTGGGCCACCGCCCCGCCTGGGCGAGGGGCAACAGCGCGGCGGTGAGCCAGCCTGCCAGCAGCACCGTCGCGGGCCAGCTGATCGCGCCGGGCTCCCGGGTCCGCGACGGCGGGATCACGAACTTGGCCGCGACCGCCACCAGGACCGTCATCACCAGAGGAATCCAGAACAGGGAGCGGATGCCGAGGAGGTCGACGAGAGGACCGGCGAGGACCAGGCCCACGCCACCGCCCGCGGCACTCATCGCCGCGGTGGCCCCGATCGCCCCGGCGAGCTTCGCGGGCGGTGTCTCGTCACGGACGATCGCGAAGGCGAGCGGCAACACTCCGGAACCGGCACCCTGCAGAACCCGGCCGACGATCATCGTGCCGATCCCGGGCGCGACGGCCGCGACGAGGGACCCGACCGCCAGCACGACGAGCGTCGCGGTGAGCACCCGGTCCCTGCCGTGGAGATCACCCAGGCGCCCCAGGACCGGCGTGGACACCGTCGCGGACAGGAGGTAGGCGGTGACGACCCACGCGGCGAGGCCCTGCGAGATCTGCAACTCGGCCTGCAGCTGGGGCAGCACCGGGTTCACCAGG
This sequence comes from Lentzea sp. NBRC 102530, assembly GCF_030269365.1. Lineage (GTDB taxonomy): Bacteria > Actinomycetota > Actinomycetes > Mycobacteriales > Pseudonocardiaceae > Lentzea. The sequence goes on along the minus strand of NZ_BSTF01000008.1, from coordinate 154,901 downwards.
GCCTGCGGCAACGAGAAGGAGAAGAAGACGGCCGCGAGGACCACCGCGAGAACGCCGCGGCCGGAGGGACGGCCGGGCACGCGACGAGTCCGCGCGGCCCGGCTCGCTCCGGCGACACGAGTTCTTTTGCGCGACAAGACGTCCCACCCGCCCTCGGTGCTGAAATTTCAACTACATTCCAAGGTTGCACGGATGGCCGTGTGGGTCAAGGAGATCACGCGTGAGGGCACGTTCTCGCGCTCGGGGAGATCACCGCGATCTCAGCGCGCGCTGTTCGGGGAAGGTCCAGCCGAAGCGAATCGCCACCAGGCGCAGAACGGTGGTCACGAGCACGCACACGAGGCCCGCGATCAGGATCGGCGTGCCGAGCCTCACCAGCACGACGAGCATCCCGGCGCCGGCTCCGGCGGCGACCGCGTACAGGGTGCCCACCTGGAGGAAGGAGATCGGGAGGCTCAGGATGACGTCGCGCAGCATCCCGCCGCCGATGGCCCCGATGACGCCCGCGACCAGTGCCCCCGCCTCACCCGCACCGAGCGAGAGCGCCTTCGAGGCCCCGATGGCACCGAACAGCCCCATGACGACCGCGTCGAGTCCGGTGATCAGCCAGTCGACCCGCGCGAGGAGCGGTTGCACCGCCATGCCGAGGACCGCCGAGGCCCCCGCCACGACCAGGTACGAGTTCTTCCAGATCACGACAGGCGGCTGGTTGAGCACGATGTCGCGCAGCAGGCTGCCTCCGAGCGAGACGGCGAGCCCGATCACCACGACTCCGAGCACGTCGATGCGGCGATGCCGCTCCCCCGCAGCGAACAGGGCGCCCTGGAGGCCACCCAGTCCGGCTGCGAGGAGTTCGATCCACAGCGCCACCTGAAACGGCGTGACGGGCATGAGGTGCACACTCCGAAAGCTCGGGGCCGGTCCGCGCGGCGCGCGGACCGGCCCAGGCGGGAAGCCGTCGCGTCAGCCCGCGTCGGCGGCCTTCCGCGCGGCGGTGGCGATGACGTCGGCGACCACGCCGGGCTGCGTCGCGTACAGGGCGTGGCTCGCCGGCACGTTGGTGATCTCCGCGCCGATGCGCTTCGCCATGTGCTGGAGCATCTCCTGGTCGAACGCCTTGTCGTCGGTCGCGATGACGGCCCAGCTCGGCTTGTCCCGCCAGGCGGCGTTCTGCACCGGCGTCGAGAAGACGCTCATGTTGATGGGCACCTGCGAGTCGCGCAGGAAGGCGGCGTCCGCGTCGTCCGCGTCCGCCGCGAAGCCGACCTTGAACATGTCGGGCTTGATGAAGCCGTACCCGTCCTCACCGACCTCGATGACGAAGTCGGGCGTCGCGGCGAACCCCTCGTACTGCTGGGCGGTCGTCTCGCCCGCGTCCGGCGCCAGCGCCGACACGTAGACGAGGCCGGCGACCTTCGGGTGGACTCCGGCCTCGGTGATGACCGTCCCTCCCCAGGAGTGGCCGACGAGGATCGCCGGGCCGTCCTGCAGGTCGAGCACGCGGGTGGTCGCCGCGACGTCGTCCTCCAGCGAGGTGAGCGGGTTCTGCACGATCGAGACCCGGTAGCCCTGGGCGGTCAGCCTGTCGTACACACCTCGATATCCCGAGCCATCAGCGAACGCGCCGTGCACCAGCACGACGTTCTTGATCTCCTGACCGGCGGTCGTCATGGGACCTTCCCTTCCGCGTGCCGCTCGCGCGTCGGCGGAGCGGGTCGAGTGAGCAGCGGGCCTGAGCGTCCAGAACGGTCGTGCGGCCCTGCCGAGCAACTAATATATTGGATATTAGATGCGAGCCCTGCCGCTGTCCAGCTCCGCCGAGCAATGTGAGCCACCACGCCGGATCCGGATCACCACGCCTCCGACCAGGCCATACGACAACAGGCGCAGCAGAACACGCGCAGACGCAGACGAACCGCGACGTCCGGTGGAGGGCACTCGAGTGCCCGACTTCGGGCACCGCAGGACAGTTGCCGTCACTTCGGCGCCACGCTGTGTGCGACCGACGTCAACGCACCGGCGCAGGCGAGACGTCAGGTCGTCACCGCTCCGCTCACCCGCCTCACGAACGGCGGCCGCTGCCGATCAACGTCGTGGCATCGAGCTCCGCCAGGCCCTCTTCGCGCAACGACGCGAGGTAGCACTCGCGCACGGGCTCCAAGGCGTGCACGGGCACCTTCGCCAGCACGGCGCGAAGTCCGGACCCGGTGATCACCAGCCACGCCGTTTCGGGCGTCATCGTCAGCGCGAGCGGGTTCACGGAGACCTCCACGTCGACGAGACCGCGCTCACGCAACCACGCCGCGTACACGCCCGCCTCGCCGAGCCCTCCCGGCGCACGGGACGTGCGACCTTGAGGCGGCGGAACCCCGATGGCCTGGGCGATCGCACGGCGGAGGTGCCGGTCGGCCTCCTGCACCGCCCCGTCCCGCCAGATGGTGAAGACCGCGCGGCCACCGGGGCGCGCGAGGCTGATCAAGTGCTCCGCACCGGCCGCCGCGTCGGGGAAGCAGGAGAGGCCGAGCACCGACTGGACGACGTCGTAGTCGCCGGTCGACCACCTGGCCACATCAGCGCGGTGGGCGCGGAGCTGGGGCAGGTCCTTGGACAACCACCACAACTCGCCGATCATCGATTCCGACAGGTCGACGGCGTCCACGAGCCCGTGCCGGCCGACCGACCGGGCGGCCGGGATCGCCGAGGCCCCGGCACCGCAGCACGCGTCGAGGACCCGTTCACCCGGCCGGAGGTCGGCGACCGAGACGGCCCCCGCACCGATCGGCTCCCACAGGAAGCGCCCCAGGGCCATGAAGTCGGCAGCCGCGGCGTCGAACGCCCCGCAGAGCCCGGTCTGCCCACCCATCGCACTGTCCTCGCTGCTCGACTTCTCCGGCCCCGGGTGGACGCCGGCCGTCGTGCGCTGCCCCGCTCAGGCAGAGCCGACCGCTCCGAGAACCCCCTTGAACGACGCTCTTCCGACGACACCTCATGCTCAGGGGGTGCCGGGCAGGACCGCAAGCGCGGTGCACCTAGGTGCCGCGATGTGGGGACCGCCCAGCACCTCCAGCGACCAGGACGGCGACCGGCGGGGCCCGAGTGGACGTTCGAACGGGTACCAAAAGGCCGTACATCAACGATTCCACCCGACACCGTTGAGTTCGGGGAAGACGGCCACCAGTATCGACCGGGACCACCCCGACACGTCCGGCGACGCGGGCGTCGTGCCCGGAGGGGAACGGTCCCGAGCGCTCCGAGCCACCCGCCGGGGTACCGTCTCGATAGGAGGGTGGCTCTGAACTGCACGTTCACGCTGCCGTCGAGCACGTTGACGCGACGCTGACGGGTTGTAGACGGGCGTTTGGTTGTCTGGTGCCGCGGCGAGGTGCCGCAGCTGGACGAAAGGCCCCTGAACCATGAGCATCTGCACCGTCACCGAATTCCCCGCACACCTGACGTCCGACCGCGTCCTGGTCGGCGTGCACGTGCAGGACCACGTGGTCGCGAGCGAGCTGGTGCCGCAACTGGCCCAGTCACCGGAACTCACGATCGCGGCCGGTGACGACCGCGATCTCGCGGACGTGGCACTCGTGTTCGCCGACCACGTCACCGATCCACTGGTCGACGAGCTCGCGGCGATGTCCCACCGGGCGCTCAACTCCGCGCAACGGACCGTGCTGGTCGCCGGGCCGTTGCGCGAACGTCACCTGGCCCAGATCTTCGCCGCGGGTGTCGTGGCGATCCTGCCGAGGAAGAACGTCACCCCGCGCCAGGTGACCCACGCCCTGATCGCGACCGTTCAAGGCCGCGCCGTCCTCCCGGACAAGCTGACCCGGTGGCTCGCTGACGAGATCCGCTTCCTGCAGACCAACATCCTCGCCACCCAGGGCCTCGCCGCCGGCGGACTCACCGAACGAGAGGTCGACGTGCTGCGGCTGATCGCGCAGGGCGACGACACCGCGCAGATCGCCCAGCAGCTCAACTACTCCGAACGCACCATCAAGAAGGTCATGCAGGAGGTCATGAGCCGCCTGAAGCTCCGCAACCGGGCGCACGCCGTCTCCTACGCCCTCCGAGTGGGGGCCATCTGACCCCGGACGACGCCGTGACGCGACAGACGGGGCACGAGGTGCGCGACCGGCGCCGGACGCGCCCGTCCGAACCCGGGCGACGGAGGTGGCCGCAGATCCACTGTGGACAGTTGAGGAGTCGGAACAGCGGGGAACGCCCTCCCGCGCTCACCGGAGCCCCGTCCCAGATCAGCGAGCCGAGCCATCAAGTCCAATGAGGACGTTCGAAGCCCGCTCCCCCGCGCGGTTTGACCACCCCCGAACTCAGCCCGCACATCGCCGCGATCGCTCCACCACCCGTTCTGCAGCGCGCCACGAATCCAGCAAATTCACTACGCGTCACACCGCGCCGAGGTCCGACATATTAGATTGTGCACAATTTAATCGTGTACGATCCAAGCTCGTGCGGGTACACCTGCCCCGGGTGGCGCCGACGGAAAGAGACCGAGGACCGCGCCCGGCGAGTGTCCGCCTCGTCGGCGGACGCGGTCGTCCACATCGGACTCCGGCGCGAGGACCGGGAACGAACGACTCCGAACGGATCCGGACCGGGAGGACACGCGCCTTGCCGCCTCGGTGGAACCCGTTGCCGCACAGTACGATCAAGCGCATGTGGCCTCTCGTTCGGTGTTACGGCGAGGAGACCGTTGCTTCGCGGCCGGGTCTGACGTTCACCGTGTTCGGCACGGTGCGAGCGTGGCGGGACCGGACCGAGATCGACCTCGGATCACCACAGCAGCGACTCACCCTCGCGGTCCTGCTCCTCGCCGAAGGGCGGGTGGTGCAGGCCCCGGAGATCATCGACGCCCTCTGGGGCGAGAGCGCTCCCCCGACCGCGAGAGGGACCATCCGCACGTACGTCTACCGGTTGCGAAGGCTCCTGAACGACGATCCCGGCACGGCCGTGCTCCGCTCGGAGGGCAACGGGTACCAGCTGGTGCTGGCGGAGGAGCAGCTGGACCTGAGCCGCTTCCTCGGCCTGGTTCGCGCCGCGGAGGCGTCCGCCGCCGCCCACGACCGCAGGAGGGCGGTGGACTTCCTGCACTCCTCCCTGAAGGAGCTGCGGGACGAGCCGCTGCGCGGGCTACGGGGCGAGTGGGCCGACACGGAACGACGACGGCTCGGTCAACTCGTCGTGCGGACCGTCGAACTGCTGTCCGAACACCAGCTCGACCTCGGCGACCGCGTCGACGTCCTCGAGCAGCTGACGGCGGTGTCCGAGGCGGAGCCCCTGCGGGAACGCGTGCACGAACTCCTCATCCGGGCGTTGTGCCGCGAAGGCAGGCCGGCGGAAGCGCTCACCGTCTACGACAGGTTGCGCGCGACGCTGCGCGACGAGCTCGGCGTGGATCCGAGTCACGCTTTGCGCGAGCTGCACGCGCGGGTGTTGCGCACGGATCCCGCCCTGTCGTCGGCCACCTCCGCCCCGCCGGAGCGCCGCGCGCCGTCGGCGCGGTCCGCCCCGATGCCGTCGGCCCTGACGGTGTTCGCCGGCCGTGAGGCCGAGCTGCAGGACCTGAACTCCGTGCTGGACGACGTGTCGGCGCCGAGGACCGTCGTCGTGCACGGCACCGCCGGCGTCGGCAAGACCACGTTCGTCGTCCAGTGGGCCAGTCAGGTCGCCTCGTCCTTCCCCGACGGTCAGTTCTTCGTCGACCTGCGCGGGTTCGGCAGCGGCGACGCCGTCCGGGAGCCCGCCGACGTGCTCCACGAGCTGCTCGACGCGTTGGACCTGCCGTCCGCGCACAGGCCTTCCGGGCTGGACGGCCTGATCACGCTGTACCGCAGCGTCCTGGCCGAGCGCCGCGCACTCGTGGTGCTCGACAACGCGCGGGACACCGCGCAGGTCATGCCCCTGCTGTCGGCGGCTCCGGGGTGCGTGGTGGTCATCACCAGCAGGAGGGAACTGACCGCGCTGGTCGCGTCCACGGGAGCGCACTCGGTCAGGATCGGGTTGCTGGACATGGACGAGTCGGTGACGTTCATGGTGCACCGGCTCGGCGAACACCGCGTGCGCGCGGAGCTCCCGGCGTTGCGCACGATCGCCGAGATGTGCGCACACCTCCCGCTCGCCCTGGCCGTCGCGGCGGCCCGGATCTCGAGCAACCCGCAGTTGCGGTTGTCGGACATCGCGGACCAGCTCGCCACCGATGTCGAACCGGGCCTGGACTTCCTGTCCACGGACGATCCTCGCAGTGACGTCCGCACGGTCCTGTCGTGGTCCTACCGAGCGCTGAGCCCGGAGGCCGCGCGGGCGTTCCGGTTGCTCGCGCTCCTGCCGTTGAGCCGGACCACCACGCCCACCGTCGCGAGCCTGACGGCGCTGTCGCTCCCCCGCACCAAGGCGGTGCTGCGCGAGCTGAGTTCCCTGTGCCTGGTCAACGAGGACGGTCCCGGCCAGTTCAGCTGGCACGACCTCCTCAAGGAGTACGCCGCCGAGGAACTGGCGGAGGCGGTCGGCGAGGAGGAGCAACGGGCCGCGTGCCACCGCCTGCTGGGCCACTACGTCGTGCTGACCAGGAGCGCGTCCCTGCAGGTGATGGCGACCGACGACCTTCCCCCTCTCCCGCAGATCCCTCCTGGCGTGACCGCGCAGTCCGTCAAGGACCTGCTGTCCGCGTTCGACATGTTCACCTCCCAGCGGGGCACGTTGCTCTCGTTGTTCGACTTCGCCACCCGGTGGCGCCTGGAGTCGTTGTCCTGGCACCTGGCCTGGTACCTGCGCCACTATCTCGACGCGGCGTTCCAGTGGGACGAGATGACGGCGATCAACGAGATCGCCGCGGCCTGGGCCGGGAACGCGGGCGACGACCTGGCGATCGGGTACACGCACAGGAGCCTCGCGCGGGCCGCAGCGATGCGCGGCGACGTGCGGTCCGGCTTGCGGCACCTGCAGACCGCGATCGAGGCGTTCCACGCGAGTGGGGACGGCCAGGCAGAGGGATACGCACACCTGCAGGCCGCCAACTGGTTGGTCCACGTGGGCCGGGCCGAAGCCGGACTCGACCACGCACGGCAGGCCCGCGCCCTGTTCCGCGGAACCGCCTCCCGCCACCAGGAAGAGGCGCTGCGGGAGTTCACCGCCCTGAGCCACGCGGAGGCCGGACGCCACGGCGACGTGGTCGACACCCTGCGCAGAACCCTGACCACGGACTACGACTCGGGTGCGACGCTCAAGCTGTTGCGCAAGATCGAGCACCTGACGAACGCGTACGAGCGGCTGGGTGAGCACCACAAGGCGGCGCAGCTGCACGAGTCCGCGCTGAAGCTGGTCCTGGAGCTCACCGGCGCGGACTGGGCGCGCCTTCCCTACAGCTTCGAGGAGCAGTTCGCCACCCAGAGCTTCCTGCTGGCCCGCACGCTCTACCTGGCCGGTGAGACCGACCGGGCACTGGCGGTCCAACGAGAAGCGCTCCGTGGACTTCACTCGCTCTTCCGCAAGCACCACCTGCCGATGGCCTTCCAGCACCCCGGCGCCGCCGGTGCCCAGAGCGCCTTCGCCGTGCTGGAGGACGTCCTCGCCGACGAGCGGGCCGATCACCGCTGGTACGCCGAAAGTCTGCGGGCAGTGGACGAACTGGCCTCCGTGATGGCGGGACTGGGAGCGTCCCACTACCTCGTCGACCTGCGAGACCGGAACGCGGCCATCCGGGGCGGGGCGGGGCGAGAACCCCGCGATGGCGGCACGAGTCGCTGATGACGTCGCTTCGTCCTGACAGCGGTGGCCGTGCCGGCCCCGAGCAGGCGAGCGCGGCACGACCACCAGGACCGGGGACCGCTCCCCGGCCTGCTAGTCACCGGTGATGACACCGATCGCGATACCGAGCGTGATCGTGTTGTACACGAACGAAAGCACGCCGTGTGCCAGCACCCGTGCGCGGATCGCCGGGCCGTTCGTCTCCACGTCCGACACGGCGAACGTCGTGCCCACGGTGAAGGCGAAGTAGGCGAAGTCGACGTAGGCGGGTTGCGGCGAACCCGGGAAGACCAGGATCTCGTCCGGCGACGCGGCGAAGTACTCCTGCGCGTACCGCTCCGCGTAACCGAAGTGCATGATCGCCCACGCCAGCAGCACCGCGGGCACCGAGATCAGCTTGTTGTCCAGGTCCGCGGCCTCTCCCGCGTCACCGACACCCATGACGATGCTCAGCCCGGCGGTGATGCCGACGATGCCGCTGAAGAGCGTGAACAACAGGCCCGCGCGCGGACCGAGCGCCAGGCGCAGCCAGTCGGCGGACTGCCTGCCCCGCCTGCTGGCACGGACACGCGCGACCCGGATGCCGAGGTAGACGAGGGCGAAGACGTCCCACGCCGCCGTCCACACCAGTTCCGCCGAGACGAAGACCATGATGCCGAGGGCGATGAGTACCACTTCGATGACGCGGGACAGGGCGAACTGAGCGCTCTTGATCACTTGGGTTCCTAGGTCTCACGAGAAGGACCCGCACAGTCAAGACCCACGCCCGCCTCAGTGTCCATTGAGGACCAAAAAGGGACCGTTCTTCGTCGCTTTCGGACACCTGCGCGCAGCGAAACGGCGCGGCACAGGCGGTCGAGCTGCCCGGCGGAACCGTGATCGGGGGTCGTTCCGGACATCGTCTCGCGCCGGCACTTGTGCCCACCGAACCCGGAACCGCAGTGTGGTCAGCGGTACCTGCCCCCAGGTGCCCGACGTGCCGGCGCTGATCCCCCTCCGGCACGGAAGGCCGCGGCGTGGAGCCGACATGATCAGCTCCACGCCGCGGCACTCGACGGGATCGCTCAGAGCGCGCGGAACGCCTTCACGTCGTGGCTCGGGTAGCTGTGGAAGTTGTTGGCGGGTTCGACGAGGACGAGCTGGGTGCACGCCTTGTCCGCGTACAGCGCGATTCGACGGTCGGTGGCGTTGATGAGCGCCTTCCCGACGAACGGCAGAGCCGTGCAGCTCGTGCTCGGGTTGCCGTACCTCTCCGGCACGGTGTTCATCCAGACCGAGTCGTAGAAGCAGGCCACTCCGGCCTGGCAGGCCGTGGAACCGGGCCCCGGGGCGGATGCCTGCGCGGTGGCGGGCGTCGCGACGAGGGCGATGCCCGTTGCGACGATCGCGGCGAGCACTTGACTTTTCACGTCGTACCTCCGGTTCGATGGCGATGACCGCGCCCGGCCGACCGGCCGAAGAGCCGATCGCGGGGCGCCGCGACCTCACTCGCGATCGCCGTAGCGGTTTCCGCCGAGGAGGAGCGGGCGACCGCGTCAGGCACCGGCGCGCGCTTCAAAGTAGTTGAAACTTCAGCCCGTGGGTTACCCTAGCAAACCACGCTGAAGTTTCAACTTCTGGAGGTGGCCGGTGCCGGAGACCAGGTGGCTGGACGAGGAGGAAGCGCGAACGTGGCGCAGCTTCATGCTCGCCTTCCTGTTGCTGCAGAGCCGTCTCGAACGCGAACTGAAGCGCGACGCCAACCTCTCGTTCGCGCACTACGACGTGCTGTCCCGCCTGTCGGAGGCTCCCGGCCGTTCCATGCGCATGGCCGACCTCGCCAGCGACGCGGTCTTCGACCGCAGCAGGTTGTGCCACACCATCGACCGGCTGGCGCGCAAGGGCTGGGTCCGCCGAGTGCGGTGCGAAACGGATCGCCGGGGTCAGTTGGCGGAACTGACGGACGAGGGCGTGGAGGTCGTCCGCCGGGCGGCCCCGCGGCACGCGGAGGAAGTGCTGAAGCTGGTGTTCGACCGGCTCGCGCCCGGCCAGCACGAGGCGTTGCGCGAGATCAGCGAGAAACTGGCCCTGGGCTTGGAACGGCCGGGGAACGACGTGCCTCCAGGCCACGCGGCCCATCGCTGAACGCGTCCGGAGCGGAACAGCAGGGCGTGCCCGAACGCCGGGTGGGAGCCGCGAACTCCGGCTCCGGGCGACGCGGGCCGGAACGGTCGATCACTGCTCCGGCCATCCCATCCTGGTGAGCGCCGCGTCATCGGCCATCCCCGTGGCCAGCAGGGCGCTGATCTCGCGCAGGGACTGCTGCTGTTCGCGGTCGAGACGGTCGAAGACGAGCGTGCGGACCTGCTCGACGTGCTGCCGCGCGGCACTCCTCACCACCTTGGCCCCCTCCGCGGTGAGGACGGCGAACTGCCCCCTGCCGTCGACGCCCGCGTCCTCCCGCCGGACCCAGCCGTCCCGCGCCAGCCGGTCGATCGTGTGGCTCAGCCTGCTGCGGTCGAACACGCACGCCGCGGCGAGGTCGGCCATGCGCATGGAACGCCCCGGCGCTTCGGACAACCTCGACAACACGTCGTAGTAGGCGAAGGAGAGCCCGGAGTGCTGCTTCAGGTCGCGCTCCACCCGATCCATCATCAGCTTGGTCGCGATGAGGAAGCCGCGCCAGGTGGCCTGCTCCTCGTCATCCAGCCATCGGGTCTTGGGCATGTCGTCCTCCGCGCCTGTTCTCCCGCCTCGGACCCACTCTACCGCGACCGCTGAAGTTTCAATCACCACGTCACAGGCGCACGGGCACCTCGGTCCTGCCGCCGAAGACGAACGTCGGGAGCGGTCGCAGGGTGCCGACGTCCACCGCCGGCTCGAGTCCGGGGAAGTGCTCGAACAGGGCGGCCAGTGCCAGTGTCGCCTCGATCCTGCCGAGCCGTGCGCCGATGCAGCGGTGCACGCCGTGGCCGAACGCCACGTGCGCCTTGTCGAGGCGGTGGACGTCGAAGACCGCGGCGGTGTCACCGTGGCGCTCCGGATCCCGCCCTCCGGCTCCGAATCCCAGCAGGACCGGGTCACCCCTGCGGATCACGACGCCCTCGCCGAGGTCGATGTCCTGCACGGCGTACCTCAGGGGCATGTGCTGCACCGGCGCGTCGAACCGCAGCGTCTCGTCGACGACCTCCGACCACGACACCTCACCGTCCACCGCGGCGGCGAGCTGGTCCGGGTGCCCGAGCAGGTCCGCGACCGCGTTCGCGATGAGGTCCGTGGTGGCCGGAACCCCTCCCGCGATGGTGACGGCCAGCGCGAGCACCCGTTCCTCGTCGGTCATCCCGGGATCGTGCGCCAAGGTGCTCGCCATGTCGGCCGCGGGCGAGGTCCGCTTGCTCTCGACCAGTCCGGCGAGGAACCCCAGGGCACTGTCGAGCTGGGCGGCCGCGACCCCGGGATCCTCGGAAGGACTGAGGAGGTCGGACATCGCCCCGCGCGCGTCGGCCCACCGCTCCCGCGGCACACCGAACAGATCGCAGAGGGTCTCGCCCGCGATCACCTGTGCGAAGTCCGCGCGGACGTCGACCACCTGGCCCGAACCAGGAGCACCCAGCTCCGCCAGCAGCCCCGGCAACCTCCTGATCAGGTGGGCACCGAGCTGCTCCAGCCGTTCCGGTGCGAACGCCGCCTCCATGACGTCGCGCAGGCGGCGGTGGTCGGCACCGTAGGCGTTGAGCACCGTCGGGGAGAGCAGGAACGGGGCGAGCGGCCAGCCCTCCGGCACCTCCGCCAGTCCGGGCCAGTGCTGCCGCGCGTCCCGCGACAGCCGATCGTCCTCCGCCAGTCGCCTCACCACGTCGTACCTGGTCACCGACCACGCCATCACCCCACCGGGGAGCTCGACCCGTGCGGCCGGCCCGGAGGACCGCAGCCGCGTGACCTCCGCCTGGGGCAAGTGGCGTGCCGGGTCGAGAACGTGCACGTCTGTCATCGAAATCAACCGTTCATCCAGCTCGACGGGCTTCGCACCCGGTCGAGACACGTTCTTGAGGATCTTGTCGCCGTGGAGGAAGCCGAGCGCGATTCGCGGCCTCGTCTCGTTCCCCACGGGTCTTCTCCGTGATCGCACCCCACACGAACGCGCCGACGTCCTGGTTCAGCACGGTCCGATGTGCACCGCGATGGGCACGATTCCCTTCCCCCCAAGGGAAATCAGGCGTGGACGAGACCGCGGGACTGCGACCATCCGACGCCGCCACGAAGTCACGGAGGTAGACATGAGCGCGACGGCCGGTTCGCTTCGGCTGACGATCCCGGAGAACTGGTACGACCTGTCCGTCGCGGACGAGGCCGCGGAGAACGCCGTCGTGCGGCGGCTGCGGGACGCGTGCGCCGACACGGGGATCGGAGAGCAACCGGCCGCGCGGCTCGCCGACTTCGCGCGCCGGTCGCTCCGTGCCGCCCGGCGGTCGGGAGTGCTGCACGTCGCGGGAACGTTCGAACTCCACGAGGGAAGACCCCTGGTCGCCATCGTCGTCGCGGCGCTGATCACCCCACCGGCGAACGCCGACCTCCTCGACGCGCTCACCGAGCACAGGTCCGGCTCCGGCACCTGGACACGGGTGAGCGCGGTCCGCCTCGACGGCATCGGCGAGGCCGCACGAGTGCACGGCGTCCAGGACGTGGTCCTCGACGACACGACCCGGCGCTGCGCGGTCATGCACACCCTGATCCGCGTTCCCGGCCGCCCCCAGGTGCTCGTCATCACCGGCACCAGCCCCGACTTCACCGAGGCCGACGCACTGTTCGACCTCTTCGACCGGATCACCGCGACCGCCGTCCTCCGCTGAGGACGACGCCGAGGGCCCGCCCGGTCCTCTTCGGACGGAGCGAGCCCTCGCGCCGGTCCAGGCCCATGCGCAGCACCTGAACCGAGCGGCTCCCTACCGCGCAAGCGATCCTGGCGGCGGACCGGCCCTCGCGGAACCAGGACCGCGGAACCGGGGCGCGCCGGTGACGGGATGTGTGCACCGCCGTGCACGGATCCGAAGCATCGCCCGCGTCTTTCGACGGGGGTGCGCGCAGCCCCTCCCCGCCGACGTAACGTCCGAATCGTGTTGATCGGGCGTGAGTGCGAACTGCGGACCTTGGCACTGGCGCTGGACCGCGCGACAGCGGGACACGGGGACGTCCTCGTGCTCACCGGCCCCCACGGAGCGGGAACGACGTCACTCGCCGACGCGGCGGTCGACCTCGCCCTCGCCAGGGGTGTCCCGGTGCTGCGCGCGGGCGGGCCGCTCATGTGGGCTCAGCTGGCGAGGGACCGGGGGGTGCCGGACGAGGTCGTGCTCCGCCTCCTCGGCGCACCGACGCCGCTGGAGCTCGACGACATGGCTCAGCGGATGCTCTCCAGGGACCCGCTGCTCATCGTCGTCGACGACGTCGACAGGGCGGGTGGCGCCGATCTCCTGTCGTTCGTGGCGGGCAGGGCCGGCGGGACGGCGACGGTGGTGGTCGGCACCGCCCGCACGTCCCTCGGCATCGGCAGAGAGGTCGTCCTGCGCGGTCTGAGTCCCGAGGACCTCGGCCGGGTCCTGCCGTCCTCGCAGGCGTTGTGGACCGCCTCCAGCGGTCTTCCCGGTGTGGCGATCGAACTGTCGGCACTCGGTACGTCCCTTGTGGACATCGCGTTGAACGTCCCCTCCGCCAGGGAGTTCCTCGAGGTCGACGGTGACCTGGTGCGGTTGCTCGAACTGGCGGTCTCCCGGACGGCAGGACCGGTGCGCGCCCGCCTGCTCGCGAAACTCGCCCGCGTGCTGGCGAACGACGCTTCCACCGGCGCCCGCAGGCGGGAGCTCGTCGCGGAGGCGGTCAGGCTGGATCCGCGGAGCCCGGAGGTGCTCGACGCCCGCCTGCACGCGCTGTGGGACCCGGCCGCGGCCCAGGACAGGATCGACACCGGTCAGCGCATCGCCGAGCTCGCGACCTCCGGCGCGGTGGCGCGCAAGGGGCTGTTCTGGCAGTTCGTCGGTCTCGTGGAACTCGGGCGCGTCCTCGAGGCGGAGGCCGTGCTCAGCCGGTTCCACTCGGCGGCCTCAAGAGATGCCGACGGCCAGGACGTGGTGCTGGCGCTGAGCCGGCAGGCCGTCCTCGCCGCGTTGCGCGGCCGTTTCGGCACCGCCGCCGACCTGGTCGCCGAGTTCGAGGCGGTCGGCGTTCGCCTCGCCGTGCCCGACACCCGGCGGCTCGCGGGCTCGGTCCTCGGCGGCATGGTCGGCGTCGCGCTGCGCGACCAGAGCCGCCTCACCCGAGGCGTCACCGACTTCACCCTGCTGGCCAGGAGGTTTCCCGGCCACCACTACGAAGCGAGTGCCGCGGGTCTGCTCGTGCTGCTCGGCAGGATCGACGAAGCCGTCGCGGAACTCCGCCGCGTGCTCCCGGCGGTGGTGTCCGGCACCGGTCCCCGCTGGCTCGCCGCGATGGCGGACCTCGCGTCCGTCGCGGTGGCCGCACGTCAGGAGGAGGAGGCCGCGGCAGCGCTCCACCGGGGGCTGCTGCCCTTCGCCGGCCGACTCGTCGTCTGGGCGGGCGCGAGCACCGTGCGCGAGCCCGTCTCCTACTGGCTGGGGCGGCTTTCCGTCGTGCTCGGCCGTCCCCGCGAGGCCGTCGGTCACCTGACGTCGGCGGCAGACCTCGCGAGGCGGACGGGCGCGCTGCCGGCGTTGGAACTCGCAGAGGCCGCCCTCGCCGAGCTCTCCGCCTCCGCTGACGCCCCGTCCCCCGGCAACTGGCACCTCGTCCGGGACGGCGACGACTGGCTGCTCACCGCCGGCACGGAGCACGTCCGCCTGCGCGACCGTCGCGGGCTGCACCACCTGCGCGCTCTGCTCTCCACGCCGGGAAGGGACATCCCCGCGCTCGACCTCGCCGCGGGCGGCTCCGGTCTCGCCGCCACCACCAGCACACCGCTCCTCGACAAGACCGCGCTCCGCGCGTACCGGGTGCGACTCGACCAGCTGCCGACCGACGACCCGGAGCGCGCCTTCATCCTCGGCGAACTCCGCCGGGCGACCGGCCTCGGAGGCAGGACCAGAGCCGCGTCCTCCGAAGCGGAACGGGCCAGGGTGAACGTCACCCGCACCCTCCTGTCGGCCCTGGACCGGATCGGGGTCAGGGCGCCCGGTGCCGCCGCGCACCTGCGCGCGTCCATCCGCACCGGCCTCGCCTGCCGCTACGACCCCGTTCCCGGTGGCCCTTCCCGCTGGCGGCTGTGAACGAATCGTTCCACCGCGGTTTACGCCTCCAGGGCATGACCTCCTTCGACGACCTGGTCGCCCAGTTCTGGATACTCGGCGCGATCGGTCGGCTCGCCGACCAGGACCTCCTCCACCGCGCGGCCGATCCCGACGACGAGATGTCCGCGTTGAGCCAGCAGCTGCTCATCGACACGGGCTGGCTGCTGACCGATCCCGTCCGTCCCAGTGCCGGCCTGCTCGCCGCACCCCCTCCTGGCGTTCCGACCAGCGCGCTGAGCGGCTACGTCCGTGAGCAGATCGCCCGCATCGGCCGTTTCGCCGCGGGCTCCCCTCCCGGGTGGAACGAACACGACCGCGACCGCATCCGGTGGCGGGGACGGGCGAGCGGCCTGATCGCCCAGGGCATCATCGAACGCTGCTGCCCGGACGTGCTCCAGCGAGCGACCGGCTTCCTCGACGTCGGCACCGGCGCGGCCGGGATCGCCGTGCGGCTCTGCCGGGCGTCACCGGGGCTTCGGGCAGTCGGGCTGGAGATCAGCCCGGCCGCGCTCGACGTGGCCCGCATCGACGTCGCGGAGGCGGGGCTCGCCGACCGCATCGAGATCCGCGACCAGTCCGTCGCGGAGCTCACCGACGTCGAGGCGTACGACCTCGCCTGGCTCCCCCAGCAGTTCATCCCGCGCGGTGAGCTGCTCGAAGCACTTCCCCGCGTGCTGCGCTCGCTGCGGCCGGACGGTGCTTTGGTCATGGCACTCGCGACGGAGGACGACCTGCCCAACCTGGTCTCCGGTGGAGGCACACTACCGGCGGCTGAGGCCGTGGAACTGCTGGAGCAGGCCGGGTTCCACACCATCAGCGTGCACGACATGACCGTCGTCGGGCGTCGCTGACGAGACGGGGCGCTCCCGCCGACGGACCCAGCACAGCGGTCCGAACCGGCGGCAGCGCCCCGAGTTCCGCCTTCCGGCCGGTCAGGCCTGAGCGAAGAGGTCCGCCTCGGCGAAGTGCTCCGCGCGCCGGGCGACCTCGGCGGAGAAGGCCAGCGCCGCGTCCAGCGGACGGTGGTGGATCGCGGCGCGCACGATCAGTCCTCCGCCGTCGCGGGTGAGCACCGTGACACCCCGCATCACCGTCCCGCCCAGGGCCTCGGCCTCCCACTCGAGATAGGTGCGGTCTCCGTCGGAGACCTGGTTCGTGAAGTCCAGCGAGTCGTAGATGCCGCTGGCGACCTCGAGGAGACGCGCGACCCGTTCCCTGCCGGTGACGGGACGGCGCAGGACGCTGGCCTCCAGGACGACGTCCTCGGCGAAGGCCGCGCCGAACGCGGTGGAGGACCTCGTGTCGAACGCCTCGGTCCAGTCCGACCGCGGGCTGCCCGAGGTCTCGTCGTTCTCTGCCATCACCCTGCTCCACTCCGGTTGTGCGGTTGCGCGGTTGTGCTGGGCACCAACGGTTTCCTCAGGACGCGGCGAAGGTCCGCACGTCGCCGTGCCGAGGTTCAGACGGCGACCGCCTCGACCACCGAGAGCGGTCCCTGCGCGGGAAGGATGCGCGCGAGCCGCAGCCCCGCCTGGTCGAAGATGCGGCCGAACTCGGCGGCGGTGCGTTCCCTGCCGCTGACGAGCATCATCATCACCAGGTCCAGCAGCTTGGCGTCGTCCGGCTCGTTGCCGGGCTCCACCACGGCGTCGAACACCGCGATCCGAGCGCCCGGCGCCATCGCCTTGCGGCAGTTGCGAAGGATCCGCACGCACTCCTCGTCGCTCCAGTCGTGCGTGATGTACGACAGCACGTACAGGTCGCCGTCGGCCGGAACCTCTTCGAAGAAGTCACCGGCGACCTCGGTCCAGCGCTCGGAGGCGATGTCCCGGGGCGTCTCGCCCGGCAGCACGTGCGCCTGGTCGAACAGGACCCCGCGCAGGCCCGGGTTCTCGAGCAGGATGTCCCGCAGGAAACCACCGGTCCCGCCGCCGACGTCCACGACCGTGCCCGCCTCGGGGAACGAGTACTCGTCCAGGGCGAGCCGGCGAGCGGCGCCGGAGAAGCTGCCCATGCCTCCGTGGAACTCGGCCGCCGCCTCGGGGTTCCCGGCGACGTAGTCGAAGTACTGCTCCCCGAACAACGCCGGGAAGGGCGCCTTCCCGGTCCGGAGGCCGTCCCCCAGCTCGAACGCGCTGGACCAGTGCGTGTGCATCGTGCTCATGACCACGCCCCACCGCGCGGAGTACCGCGAGTCGGTGCGCAGTCCCTGACCCAGTGGTGTCAACGAGATCCTGCCGTCCTCCTCCTGGCGGAAGACGTCGATCGTCGCCAGCAACCGGATGACCCGGTGCAGGAAGTCCGCGTCGGTCCCGGTCGCCTCCGCCAACTCCTCCACGGGGCGTGGATCGTCACCGAGGTGGTCGGCCACGCCCAGCTGGGCCACCGCGCGCAACGCGGCGGCCTTCAGGTAGGAGTGGGCCTCCGAGATGAGGTACACCGTCGAGGCTTCCGGGGTGATGACCCCGCCCGAGCTGCTCACGAGCATTCCCGTCGTCGATACCGATCGCTCCGCCTGGTGACGCAAGCGCTTTCCAACGGCCAGAAGACTAGGTGCGCCAATGGTTTCCGCGCTGCCTCGAACCGGAATGGGCCGACAACGGGGTGCGTCGAACGCCAACGCGCGAGCAGGCCTTGACAAACACCGCCTCAGCCGGAGGCCGAGTCGCGCAGCGCCCGCAGTTCGGTTCGGAGGCTCCTGAGCTCGGCCAGCACGTCCATCGTGACCTCGGCCTCGCCGCGCCCCTGCTCCGCGCGCTCCTCGCCCATCTGGTTCTCCATGGCGCTCACGGCGACGGCGATGAAGAGGTTCAGCACCGTGAAGGACGTGACGATGACGAACCCGATGAAGAACACCCACGCGAACGGTTGCTGCTCCATCACCAGGCGCGAGACGTCGGACCAGGCGTCACCGGTCATCACCTGGAACAGGGTGAACAGCGAGTCGCCGAGGTCTCCGAAGTGGTCCGGCGCCACCGCGCCGAAGAGCTTCGTCGCGATGATCGCCGACACGTAGAGCACCAGCGCGAGCAGAGCGGTGATCGAGGCCATGCCCGGCAGCGCGCTCAGCAGCGCCGCCACGACCCGCCTCATGCTGGGCACCACGGACACCAGCCGCAGCACGCGGATGACCCTCAAGGCGCGCAACACCGAGAAAGCACCTGACACCGGCAACAGGGTCACGCCGACGACCACCGTGTCGAACCAGTTCCACGGGTCGCGGAAGAAGCCCAGGCCGTACGCCCAGAACCGCAGCACCAGCTCCACCACGAACACGACCAGCGCCACGCGGTCGACCAGGTGCAGCACGTCGCCGAACGAGGCGACCAGCGCGGGCGACGTCTCCGCTCCGAGCACGAGCGCGTTGAGCACGATCAACGCGGTGATCGTCTTGGTGAACCACGGTTCGGTGACCAGAACGCGAAGCCTCGCATTGGGGAACAACGACTAGCTCCTTGCCCGCGACACCACCTGGTGCCGCTCCAACGACTTCGCACTTGGGGAACGCGGTGACACACCGCGTGATCATTGTCCGGGCGTGGCGGTTCGACGCGGACCACCGTGCACGAAAGGGCCGTGATCAGAACACCCTTCGCACCGTCGCAGGACAGACCCGTTGACCCCACCGCGGTGTTCTGGCACAGCGAGCGCCGCGACGGCAGTGCGCGGCGGAGCCCGCGGTGCAGGATTTCGCACCCTCCGGGAACAACACGCAGGTCGCTCCGCCGTGCGCAGAACGCGCCCCGTCTTGTTTGGCGGCACGATGCCGGGCGCCGGGCACCATTGCGGCGCAAGGAAACCGAACATCGGAGGCCCAATGAAAGGCTCACTCGCCGTCGTCTTCGCCGCGGCGATGGCGCTCGCGATCACCCCGGCGGCCGGCGCGACGGGTTCGACGTCGCTGGTGGTGCTCGGCGACTCGTTCGCATCGGGCACCGGCGCGGGGTCCTACCAGGACGGAACAGCCGGCAACTGCTGGCGCAGCAACAACTCCTACGGCGAACAGGTGGCCGGGCGCCTCCGCTCCACCGGGAAGCTCAGGGCGTTCACCAACGTCAGCTGCAGCGGCGCCACCACAGCGGAGCTCGGGCAGCCCTTCAAGGGCCGTCCCGCCCAGCTGGACGCCCTGAAGCGGACCACGAACCTGGTGCTGCTCACCGCGGGCGGCAACGACATCGACTACTCGGCGTACGCCGGGATCTGCGTCCAGGGCGACTGCACGGGCGCTCCGACCGGGTCGACCCTGGCGAAGCTGCCCCAGATGGGCCGCAACGTCACGGGCCTGCTCACCGAGATCCGCGAGCGCAGCCCGCACGCGCGAATCGTCGTCGTGGGCTACGGCCGTCAGGTCTCCACTTCGGACACCCTGCCCGCCATCCCGCTCGACCCGGTGTGCGGTGAGTCCGTTCTCAGCACCGCCGAACGCCGCGACGGCAACAAGGTCGCCGACGGCATCGACGCCACCCTCCGGTCCGCCGTGGCCGAGGCGCGCAACCAGGGTGTCAACGCCACGTACGCCAGCCCGTTCTCCCGTCCGGACACGTTCGACGGCCACGCGCTGTGCGAGTCCGGAACCCCGTTCCTGCGCGGGTTCGACGCGCTGGCACCGGGCCAGGAGGGGCCGGAGGCGGTGTTCCACCCGAACCGGGAAGGACAGACGGCGCTGGCCTCGCTCGTCCTGCCCCGGAAGTAGCGTCCCCCACCTGCCGGAACCGCGCCGAACGCCTGCGCTCGCGGCAGGCGCCCCGGAGGTCGTGGCCGTGCCGACCACGACCTCCGGATCGGCGGCGGCGATAGCATCAGCACATGGCACATCTCGCGCAAGTCGGCGCAGGAGGGGTCGAACCGGAGCAGTCCGGGCTGACGTTCACCGTCCTGACCGCGATTCGTGCCTGGAGGGACGGTGCCGAACTCGATCTCGGCTCCCCTCAGCAACGACTCGCCCTCGCCGTGCTGCTGCTGGCGGACGGGCAGGTGGTGCCGATCGCCGACATGATCGCGGCGATGTGGGACGGAGAAGCCCCACCGGCGGCACGGGGGACGGTGCGCACGTACGTCCACCGGCTGCGCCGGGTGCTCGGTGCGGACGAGTCCGGTGAGCCGGTGCTGAGGTCGGCCGGGGGCGGCTACCGGTTGAGACTCGCCGAAGGTCGGGTCGATCTCAGTCGTCTTCGAAACGCCCTGCGGGCAGCGGACACCGTGGACGACGTCGAGCGTCGTGCGGAGTCGTTGCGCGCGGCGTTGGACGAGTGGACGGCCAGGCCGCTCGCGGGAGTCGAGGGCGCGTGGGCTGAGGGCGAGCGCCGTCGTGCCGTGCGGCTGGGCGTTCAGGCGGTGGAGTCGCTGGCGGAACTGGAACTCGGCCGGGGCGGCCACGCCGCGGTGCTGGAGCGCCTTCGCCAGGTCGTCGAGCTGGAACCCCTCCACGAGCGGGCGCACGAGTTGCTGATGCGGGCGCTGCACCAGGCGGGTCGCCGCGAGGAGGCGCTCGCCGTGCACGAACGGCTGCGCGTGACGTTGCGGGAGGAGATGGGGGTCGAACCCGGGCCAGGCCTGCAGGCGTTGTACCGGCGGATGGCGCGGTCCGACGCACCCCCGCGGCCGAGCGGTGCTCCCGCGCCCGCGACGGCGCTGAAGCAGGTGCTCCCGACGCAGCTGCCCTTGCCACTGGCGGTGTTCACCGGCCGTGAGCTCGAACTGCGCGACCTGGACTCGCGGCTGGCCGGGGTTCCGGCGCCGCCGGCGGTGGTGGTGCACGGTACGGCCGGGGTGGGCAAGACGACGTTCGTCGTGCAGTGGGCGAACCGGATCGCGCCGCTGTTCCCCGACGGGCAGTTGTACGTGAACCTGCGGGGTTTCGACGCGAACGGCGTCACCCGGGAGCCCGCGGACGTGCTGCGCGAGTTGCTGGACGGGCTGGGACTGCCGAAGCCGGGACGCCCGGACGGGCAGGACGGGCTCGCCGCGTTGTACCGCAGCGCGGTGGCCGACCGCCGCGTTCTGGTGGTGCTGGACAACGCCAGGGACAGCGGACAGGTGCTGCCCCTGCTGCCGGGATCTCCCGGCTGCCTGGCCGTGGTCACCAGCCGCTCGGAGCTGACCGGCCTCGTGGCCTCGACCGGCGCGCACACGATGAAGATGCGCATGCTGGACATGTCCGAGTCGGTGGCGCTGATGACGCGGCGGCTCGGTGAGCGACGAGTCGCGACCGATCCCGTCGCGGTGCGGTCGATCGCGAAGGCGTGCGCACACCTGCCACTGGCGCTGGCCGTGGCGAGCGCGAGGATCGCGACGAACCCGGCGCTGAACCTGTCGGAGGTCTCCCACGAGCTGACCCACCACGCCGAGCAGGGCCTGGACTTCCTGGCCGCCGACGACCCCCGCAGCGACGTTCGTTCGGTGTTGTCGTGGTCGTACCAGGCCTTGAGCGCCGCAGCCGCGAGGGCGTTCCGGCTGCTCTCCGTCGTCCCGCTGAGCCAGGCCGGCACCGGCGCGATCGCGAGCCTGATCGCACAGCCGTTGCCGCGCGCGCAGGCCTTGATGCGCGAACTCGCGGCGGTCGGCCTGGTCGTGGAGAACCGGCCCGGCCGCTACAGCTGGCACGACCTGCTGCGCGAGTACAGCGCCGAACTGCTCGACGAGATCGACGACGCCGATGTGCGGTGGGCGGCCCGACGCAGGCTGCTCGACCACCACCTCGTGCTGACCCGTGACGCGACCGTGCGGCTGTCGTCGGTGCAGGACCTGCCGGACCTGCCGGAGCCGGCCCCGGGGGTGTCTCCCCGGCCCGTCGCGGACCACCGGTCGGCTCTCGAGGTGTTCGCGACCGAGCACGACACCCTGACGGCCCTGGTCGAACTCGCCGAACAGTTCGGGTTCGAGGAGCACGGCTGGCGCATCGCCTGGCACCTCCGGTTCTACCAGGACTGGAACGGCCAGTGGGCGTCCATGATGAGGATCAACCAGATCGCGCTGCGCGGAGCCGAACGGACGGGCGACCACCTCGGCATCGGCCACGCCCGGCGTTGCCTGGCCCGCGTGGCCTCCCGGACCGGCCGGACGGAGCTGGCCCTGCATCACCTGGACGTGGCCCTGGACGCGTTGAGCTCGAGCCAGGACCGCCGCGCCCAGGCCTACGCGCACCTCCAGCTGTCCGGCGACCTCGTCTCCACGAACCAGGTCGACCTGGGCCTGGCCCACGTGGCCCGGGCGCGTGCCCTGTTCCACGAAGCAGGCCCCCGCGCCGCGGAGTGCACGGTCCTGATGATCATCGCCTTCGCGAAGATGACATCGGGGGCGTACCGGGAGGTCATCGAGCTCGTCAACAAGATCCCCGACCACGACGACGGCACCACCTCCGTGGTCCAGCTGTCCCTCGGCCTGGACCTCCTGGCCGAGGCACACGCCTGCCTGGACGAGCACGAGCAGGCCGCGGCCGCCACCGAACGCGAGATCGAGCTCCTCAGCGGGCTCGAGGTCGCCGACGGCCCCCACACCGCCTTCCTCAGCGACATGATCAGCCTGTCGATGTTCGTCCTCGCCCGCTCCCTCTACCTCGCCGACCGGCCCGAGCGCGCCGTCGCGGTCCAGCGAGAGGCCTACTCGCGCCTGCGCGCGTTCATCGGGGCGAACTTCAGGAACAACCGCGTCCTGTGGGATCCGCGCGGCCACCAACCCCAGCGACTGCTGGACTCCATCGACGCGTTGCTGGGTGAGAACCGACCGGCGGCGACGTGGTTCCTGGAGAGCATCCGCGTCTTCGACGCCACCATCAGCGCTCTCGAGGACATCGGGATCGTGACCGACCTGATCAGGGTGCGGGACAGGAACCGCTCGATCTGGAACGACCGCCAGGATCCGTGAACCCCCGTCCTCGGCCCGGCAGCAAGGATCACCGCACCAGCGCGGTGAGCTGCTCCACGACCACGGCCGGGTCCGGCATCCGGGAGATCTGGACCGCCGTGGCCGTAGCGGCCTCACGAACAGCCGGGTCTCGCAGCAAGCGGCCGGCCGCCTCGGCGACGGCGTCGGCGGTGACCTCCTCACCGACGAGTTTCGCGGCCGCGCCGGTGCCCGCGAGCGCGTCCGCGTTCACGAACTGGTCGGCGCCCTGAGGCAGCAGCACCTGCGGCAGACCGGCGGCGAGCGAGCCGAGCACCGTGCCCGTGCCACCGTGGTGCACGACGAGTTCCGCCCGCCGCAACACCTCGGCCTGCGGCACGAACCCGGCGACCCGCACGGAGTCCGGCACGTCACCCAGTGCCGCGGGATCACCGGGACCGAGCGCCACCAGGACGTTCACCGGCAGCCGTGCGAGCCCGTCGATCGCCGCGCGCACCACCTCGGTGGCCCCGAAGGAGACGGTGCCGAGCGTGAGGTAGACCAACGGCCGATCCCGGGGAACCCGCGGCATGGGCACGTCGAGGTCGAACGCGGCCGGGCGCTGCCGCAGCACCGTCGGCAGCGCGGCGACCACGGGATCGCGCACGACGTCCGGCCACAGGTCGACGGCGACGTCCCCCATCAACAGGTCAGCCGGCGTGCTGTCCCACAGCCAGGCCAGTTCCGCGGCCGCGGCCCGTTGCGCCTCAGGCGGCAGCGACCGTCCGATCACGTGCGACACGGCCGGAACTCCCGCGTCCCGCGCGGCTTTCGCGGCACCCACGTCGCTCTGCTCGTAGACCACCAGGTCCGGCCTGATCACCGGCAGCAGCCTGGCGAGGTCCGCGACGGTGGCGCGCGGCAGCAGGTCGGCGAACATCGTGATCATGACCCGGAACACGTCGTCCCGGCCGTGGCGGCGGTACGCCTCGGCCTCCGCCTCCCCGATCGAGATGCCCGAGGCGTGGACCCCGAACCCGAGCGCCCGCACCTCGTCCAGGAAGGCCGGCCCCGTGGCGAACACGACGTCGTGACCGGCGGCGCGGGCGGCACGGGCGAGCGGGACCAACGGGTACAGGTGGCCGTGGGCTGGGCGGCACGAGAAGAGGATGCGCACTATTCCCGAAACAGCCCGGGCCTGGTTGCTTCAACCGCCTCGAGCAGTTCCTTCAGCTTTCTTTGACGTCTGCAATCTTTAATCAGTTCCCGCGCAGCACCGCTGACCGTTCCACGTCCCTCCAGCTCTTCCCATTCAATGCCCAGATCCTGACACAAATTCATCAGACCATTTATGCTGAATGCCCCTGAAAGCGCCACGCGAACCTGCCCCTCCGCTAAGCCGAAAATTTCGAAGGAATCAGACCCAGAGACCGAATTCGGTGCGTGTCGAACAGATTTGCCCAGTGTCGTCGAGCCCTGCTCTATCAGCAAGGAGATCGCGTATCGAGCAGCAGCGTCAGCCGCGTATCCCTGCCACTTGTCGTTCTTCGCAGAATTCGCTCGATCACACACTCCTTTTACCACCAGGATCGACGTGCGATTCTTGTGCTGATGAGCTGCCGCAGCCGCTCCTCCACCTTCCATTTCGAGCCCGATTGCCTGCGTCCACACAGATCGCAACGAATCGACCACATCTGAATCAGCAACAACTTTGCTACCGGTTAGAATTGTGCCGAAGTGCACTCTCGGCTTCGACGCAGACCCTCCGGGACGCTTGACAAGCACGGTTTCCCCCCAGTCATCCGACTGAAAGTGCTTTGCCAATCGCAGCAACTCGGGATCCACTGGAAAAACATTCCAACGCGGCGAGAAACTGCCTCGCTTAATTTTCCCGAGGTCGTAGTCGACCAATTGATCAGAAACACAGACATCACCGAGATGAACTCGGGGGGAAACGGCCGCGCAAATTCCGACGAGTATCACACGGGTCGGATCAAGCGCGTTAAGCGCTGCAGATGTAGTCAATGCCGCACTTACGGAGCCCATCGAGTTCATACCGGCGGCTGCGATAGTCAGACCATGATAGGCCTGAGTGACCCAATACTCGAAGCCGGTGTCAGGGTCCTTCGCGTGCCGCCATGGCCCAGAGTTGGCTCTAACCGCGGCAAGCTCCTTGGGCAGGGCCGCCAAGATTAGAACGTCAACCTTGCTTGAGAACACCCTCTGCTCCTTCGCGGATCGCGTTCCGCCTAACTCCTCGTCGCCCCACAGCAACACTTCCTCCCGCGACTGATCTCGACTGAGTCGAGCCTCACCTTCTGACGTAAACTTGAGAGCCGCCGAAATAACTTCAGGTGATAAGCCGCCAAACCAGCTGATCTCCCGTTCCTCCCGAATCGTCACGGCCCGGAGCTGCTTCCCGCACCTTGGGCACGTCTTGTCCTCGCCGCTGAGAAGTGCAGGGATATACGCACCGTGATGCGGACAGCCCCACTCGGTCACCTCACGGGACGCCTTGGCAGTCATCGGGCCCTCGCTCTGTCGGCAACGTCAGTACGATCCACCTCTACTTCGTGGCGGCGCTGATTGCTGTTACCGCCTTTCCGCAGCTCGACAGGGGCGACGCCGACCAGCGAGGCCGCAGACCTGCCGGATGTTGATCGACTACCTGCGGGTGTGGGCTGGTACTCACGGCGCAGTTCTGGGGATTTGCCGAGTGGACATCTCTCTAAGGTCGGTTCTGGGCTCTGTGCGAGTTCGCGTTCAGCGCTACGGGACGTCATGAACAGATCGGAAGAGGATGGCGCAGCAGACTGAGTTCTCGCCCGCACTGCTCGACTACGTCAGGGCGGTGTCGCTGAGGGATGACGACGTCCTCGAGGAGTTGCGGCGGGAGACCGCCGAACTGCCGATGGGACAGGCGATGCAGATCATGGCCGAGGAGGGCCAGCTGCTCGGGCTCCTCGTCGCGCTGACGCAGGCGCGCACGGTCGTGGAGGTCGGCACGTTCACCGGGTACAGCACGCTCTGCATGGCTCGGGCGCTGCCCGCCGGCGGGCGGCTGATCACGCTGGACATCTCGGAGAAGTGGCCGATGATCGCCGAGCCCTACTGGGAACGGGCCGGTGTGTCCGATCTGATCGAGGTGCGGGTCGGGATGGCCGAGCGGCTGTTGGACGAACTGGTGGCGCAGAACGGGCCCGGCACGGTCGACCTGGTGTTCGTGGACGCCGACAAAGCGAGTTACCGGGCCTACTACGAACAGGCGTTGCGGCTGGTGCGGCCGGGCGGCCTGATCGTGCTGGACAACACGGTGTTCTTCGGTCGTGTCATCGACGAAGGCGTTCACGACGCGGACACCGTTGCCGTGCGCGAACTCAACGCGTTCCTGCTCGGCGACGAGCGGGTGGAGTTGGCGATGCTGCCCATGGCCGACGGCATCACCTTGGCGCGCAAGGTCTCAACTGGTTGAAATGTCTGTTGAGACCGCTAGTCGAGGCGTGCTAGCCAATGCCGCGCCGCCCTGGGCTCCACTACTTTTCGGTTGAGTTTCATCAGCAGCCGGTTGAAGTGAAACGAGGGAGTGTCAGGTGGCTGATCCCGGGAAGCGATCACTCGCTGTTGTGGGAGCCGGTGTAATGGGGGTCGGCATCACCACTCTCGCCGTCGGCAACGGCTTGCGGGTCGTGCTGCTGGACAACGACCAGGCCGCTCTCGACAAGGCCCGGCACACCGTCGAGTTCCAGTTGCGGCACGCCCGCATGATGGGCGCCCTGCCGGTGGACGGCGTGGCCGGCGAGGTGGTGACCACGACCTCGATGGACGAACTGTCCGGAGTGGACGCCGTCGTCGAGGCGATCTTCGAGCACAAGGACACGAAGACGAAGGTCCTGGCCGAGGTGGCGACGGTCGTGGGTGAGGATGCCCCGCTGATCACGAACACCTCCGGCATCCCCGTCGACGAACTCGCCGTGGCGCTGCCGCGGCCGGAGCAGTTGGTGGGCACGCACTTCATGAACCCGGCCTACCTGATCGACCTGGTCGAGGTCGTGAAAGGCCGCTACACCAGTGATGCGACGGTGGCGGGGTTGCAGGCGTTGCTGAGGCGGCTGAACCGGCGTGCCGTGGTGGTGCGGGACTCGCCGGGCTTCGTCACCAGTCGGCTGTTGCACCCCATGCTCAACGACGCGGCGCGGCTGGTCGGCGAGAACGTGGCGACCGCCGAGGACGTGGATGCGTTGATGGTGGGCTGCTTGGGCCACCGGACCGGTCCGCTGCGCACCGCCGACCTGATCGGTCTGGACAACCTCGCCGACTCGCTCGTGGCTCTCTACGAGCGGACCGGTGAGCAGCGATACATGCCGTGCGAGCAGTTGTTGGCGAAAGTGCGCGACGGCGACCTCGGTTACAAGTCGGGCAGCGGTTTTTACCAGTACAGGGAGACTTTGTCGTGACGATCGACCAGAGCATTTCCGCCGTCGAGAGCGTCGAGAGCACTGTGCAGGCGTATCTGGAGAGCAAGCTGAAGTCCACTGTGGATCCGGACCAGGACCTGATGGCGAGCGGGCTGGTCTCGTCCATGTTCGCCATGCAGCTGGTCGTCTACCTGGAGAGCACGTTCGGCGTCGCGGTCGTCGGCTCGGACCTCAAGCTCGACAACTTCCGGAGCGTGCGGTCGATGACCGCTCTGGTGGAACGGCTGCAGGGCAACGACAGCGATGGCTGAACACCTCTCCGACGCACGTGCGCTGGTCGCCGGGCTCATCGGTGACCAGGCCGACGCCTGGGACCTGGCCGGCACGCTGCCGATGCCGCTCTTGCGCGAGCTGAGTTCGCACGGACTGCTGTGCGCGCAGGTGTCCACCGACTACGGCGGCCTCGGGTTCAGCAGCCTGGACAACGGCGAGTTGACCGCCCATACGGGCAGCCTGTGCAGTTCGGTGCGCAGCGTGCAGACCTCGCACGGGATGTCCGCCTGGACCATCGGCCGGCTCGGTGACAAGGCGCAGCGCCGCGCCTACCTGCCGGCGATGACGAGCGGTGGCCTGGCCGCGATCTGCTTCAGCGAACCGGATGCGGGCAGCGATCTGTCGGGCATCGGCACGGTGGTCGAGCCCGACGGTGACGAGGTCGTCGTGACGGGCCGCAAGACGTGGATCACCGCGGCCGCGTACGCCGACCTCCTCCTGGTCGTCGGCAGGTTCGGTGACGGCGCCGCGGTGGTCGTCGTGCCGCGGGACGCGCCCGGTGTGCGGATCGACCCCGTTCCCCATCCGGCCGGCTGCCGGGCGGCCGGGCACTCCGAGGTCCTGCTCGACGCGGTCCGCCTGCCCGCCGACGCGGTGCTCGGCGGAGGCGGGCAGAACCTGTCGATGGTGATCACGACCGCGCTGACGTACGGGCGGATGTCCGTCGCCTGGGGCTGTGTCGGCATCCTCCGCGCCTGTCTGCGCGAAGCCACCGCACACGCGGCGAGCAGGTCCCAGTTCGGCAAGCCGCTCGCCGAACACCAGCTGGTGGCCAGGCGGCTGGCCGAACTCTTCGTCGGCGAGCAGGTGTCCACCCTGAGTTGCGCGCACGCCAGCCGTTGCTGGGACTCGGGTGATCCCGAACTGGCGATGGCGGCGGTGTTCGCCAAGCACGTCAGTTCCGGAAACGCCGCGCAGGCAGCCGCTTCCGCGGTGCAGGTGCTGGCTTCCAAGGCCGCGCACGGCGGCACGGTGATCGACCGCGCCTACCGGGACGCGAAGCTCATGGAGATCATCGAGGGCACCAGCGAGATCTGCCAGCTGTTGCTCGCCGAGCAGGCGATGGCCGCGGGAGGCGGTACGAATGTCTGAACTCCGGTCGCAGGTCAAGTGTCTCGTCTGGGACCTGGACAACACGTTGTGGCAGGGCACTTTGCTGGAGGACGGCGAAGTCCACCTGCGCGCGCAGGTGCTCGACGTGATCAGGACCTTGGACTCACGGGGCATCCTGCAGTCGATCGCCAGCAAGAACGATCACGACCACGCGTGGGCACGGCTGGAGGAACTGGGCGTCGCCGAGTACTTCGTGCTGCCGGCGATCAACTGGGGCCCCAAGTCCGACTCCGTGCGCGCCATCGCCGAGCAGCTGAAGTTCGCGCACTCCGCGATCGCGTTCATCGACGACCGGCCCACCGAGCGCGCCGAGGTCGAGTACCACCTGCCGGAGGTGCGCTGCTACTCGCACACGCAGGTGCTGGACCTGCCGAACCTGCCGGAGTTCACCCCCGTCACGATCACCGAGGACTCACGCCGGCGCCGCCAGATGTACCAGGCGAACTTCCGCCGCGCCGCCGCGCAGACCGAGTTCAGCGGTCCTGACGAGAACTTCCTGCGCACGCTGGAGCTCGAGATGCGGATCGCCCGGGCGGAGCCGCAGGACCTGGGCAGGGTCGAGGAACTCACGCTGCGCACCAGCCAGATGAACGCGACCGGCGTGCACTACTCGGACGCCGCGTTGCGGGAGTTGTGCTCGGACCCCGGCCACGAGGTCCTGGTGATCAGCATGTCCGACCGGTTCGGCCCGCACGGTGCCGTCGGTGTGCTGCTGCTGGCCAGGGACACCGATTTCTGGCACCTCAAGCTGCTCGCCACGTCCTGCCGGGTGGTGCAGTTCGGTGCCGGCGCGGCGATCCTGAACTGGCTCGTCGACCGCGCGGCCCGGGCGGGGGTGCACCTGGTCGCCGACTTCAGGCCGACCGAGCGCAACCGGATGATGGAGATCGCCTACCGCTTCGCCGGGTTCACCACCGACCCGTGCGACTGCACGGCGGGAGCGGACCTCGGTGCGGAGCACCAGGTGCAGCACCTGCACCTGGTGCCGGAACACCGGGCCCTACCGGACACCTTGCGGCTCATCGCGGAGTTCGCCGACGTCGTCTAGGGATTTCCCGGCAGGTCGCACCACACACGCGAAAGCTTTGTCAGGCGCGGTGATCCCTGGTCGATTCCCCGCGCGCATCTGGAGGGGTCGATGAACCAGCCCGGTATCGAGATCGCCGTCGTGGGGTTGTCCTGCAGGCTGCCGGGCGCGGACGGCCCCGGCGCGCTGTGGGACCTGCTGCACGGCGGGCGGGACGCGCTCACCGACCCGCCGGCGGGGAGGCCGGGTGCGCGGGGCGGCTACCTCGCCGACGTCGACGGGTTCGACGCGGACTTCTTCGCCGTCCCCGCCCGCCGGGCGAGGGCCATGGACCCGCAGCAACGCCTCCTGCTCGAACTGGCGTGGGAGGCGTTGGAGGACGCGGGCACGATTCCGGCGTCGCTGCGGGAGAAAGCGGTCGGGGTGTTCGTGGGCGCGATCGCCGACGACCACGCGAAGCTCGGCCACGAGATCGGCAGCCACACGCTGACCGGCACCAGCCGCGCCCTGATCGCCAACAACGTCTCGCACTTCCTGGGGTTGCGCGGCCCGAGCATGGTGGTGGACAGCGGGCAGTCGTCGTCGCTGGTGGCGGTGCACCTGGCGGTGGAATCGCTGCTGCGCGGGGAATCGGAGCTGGCCCTGGTCGGCGGCGTGCAGCTGAACCTGGGGCGGGACGGCACGACGGTCGCCGACCGGTTCGGTGCCCTGTCGCCGGACGGGCGCTGCTTCACCTTCGACGCGCGCGCCAACGGGTTCGCCCGCGGCGAGGGCGGCGGCGTGGTCGTGCTCAAGCCGCTGGACCGGGCGCTGGCCGACGGCGACGTGCCGTACTGCGTCATCCGGGGCAGCGCGGTCAACAACGACGGCGCGAGCGCCACCCTGACCTCGCCGGACGTCCAGGCCCAGGAAGCGGTGCTGCGCGCGGCCTATGCACGGGCGGGGATCGCGCCGGGCGCGGTGGACTTCGTGGAACTGCACGGCACCGGCACGAAGGCGGGTGACCCGGTGGAGGCCGCGGCGCTGGGCGCGGTGCTCGGAACGGCGCGCGGCGCGGACCGGCCGTTGCTGGTGGGGTCGGTCAAGACGAACGTCGGGCACCTGGAGGGCGCGGCGGGTGTCGCCGGGCTGCTGAAGGCCGTGCTGGCGTTGCGGCACCGGGAGGTCCCGCCGAGCCTGAACTTCGAGACCCCCTCCCCCGACATCGACTTCGCCGCGACGAACCTGCGGGTGGTGCGCGAGGTGACCGCACTCGCCGGGCCCGCGGTGGCCGGTGTCTCGTCGTTCGGCGTCGGCGGCACGAACTGCCACGTGGTGCTGACCTCGTGGACCGCGCCGGAGCTACCCAAGTCCACTGTGGACGGCCCGGTGCCGTGGACGGTGTCCGGCACGAGCGAGGCCGCGGTGCGCGCGCAGGCGTCGGCGTTGCTGGACCTGGACGGCTCGCCGGCCGACATCGGGTTCTCGCTGACCTCGTCGCGGACGGCGTTCCCGCACCGCGCCGGTGTCGTCGGCACGGACCTGGAGGCGCTGCGGGCGGGGCTGCGGGCGATCGTCGACGGCACCCCCGCACCCGGCGTGACGCGCGGGACCGACACCGGGTCACCGCGGCCGGTGTTCGTCTTCCCCGGCCAGGGTTCGCAGTGGGTCGGGATGGGCCTCGACCTGCTGGAGACGTGCCCGGCGTTCCGGGACCGGATGGCCGAGTGCGACACCGCGCTTGCCCCGTTCGTGGACTGGTCGCTGACCGACGTGCTGGGCGACGCGGACGCGCTGGCCAGGGTGGAGGTGCTGCAACCGGCGCTGTGGGCGGTGATGGTGTCGCTGGCGGCGGCGTGGTCGTCGTTCGGCGTGCGGCCCGCTGCGGTGGTCGGGCACTCGCAGGGCGAGATCGCGGCGGCGTGCGCGATCGGGGCGCTGTCCCTGGACGACGGGGCGCGGCTCATCACGCAGCGCAGCCGGATCGCCGCGGCACTGCTGGCCGACTCCGGGCGCATGGCGCACCTCGCGCTGGGCGAGGAGGAAGTCGCCGAGTGGCTGACCCGTTACGACGGCCAGGTGACGGTCGCCGCGGTGAACGGGCCGTCGTCGGTGGTGGTGACCGGTGCCGTCGAGGCGACGGAGGACCTGGTCGCGGCGGTGTCCGCGACGGGGGTCAAGGCGCGGCTGGTGAGCGCGGCGTACGCGTCGCACTCGCCACAGGTGGAACTGGCCCGCGAACCACTGCTGGCGGCGTTCGCACCGGTGCGGCCGACCTCTTCGGCGGTGCCGTTCCACTCGACGGTGACCGGCGGCCTGCTGGACACCGCGAGGCTGGACGCGGACTACTGGTACCGCAACAACCGCGAACCGGTCGGTTTCCACGGTGTGGTGCGGCGGTTGCTGGCCGAGCACGCGGTGTTCGTCGAGATGAGCCCGCACGCGGTGCTGGCAGGTTCCGTCGAGGAGTCCGGCGGGGTGGCGATCGGGTCGCTGCGCCGCGACCAGGGCGGCCTGGAACGGCTGCTGCTGTCGGTGGCGTCCGCGCACGCACACGGCGTGGCGGTGGACTGGTCACCGGCCTTCCCCGGCGCGCACCGCGTCGCCCTGCCGACGTACGCCTTCCAGCGCACCCTGCACGGCCAGGACAAGTCCACTCAGGACACAGCGGCGCCGTTGCCCCGCAAGCTCTCCGGTCTGGACGAGCGCGAGCGCGGGCGCACCGTCGCGGCGTGGGTGCGAGGACAGGCCGCGGCCGTGCTCGGCGGGCCCGTCGACCCGGCGCGGACGTTCAAGGAGCAGGGCTTCGACTCGATGGCCGCGACGGAGCTGCGCAACCTGCTCAGCACCGACTCCGGCCTCGCGCTGCCCACCACGGTCACCTTCAACCACCCGACCCCGGAACGACTCGCCGCGCACCTCGACGCGGAACTGCGTGGTGTCCAGCCCGAGCCGGTCGCCCGGCCGAGTGCGCCGCTGGACGACGACCCGGTGGTCATCGTCGGCATGGCGTGCAGGCTTCCCGGCGACGTCCGTTCCCCCGACGACCTGTGGCGGCTGCTCCTCGCCGGTGGCGACGCGCTGTCCGGGTTCCCGGCCGACCGCGGCTGGGACACGCACGATCTGCCGGGACGCGGCGGTTTCCTGCACGACGCCGCCGACTTCGACGCGGGGTTCTTCGGGATCAGCCCGCGGGAGGCGCGGTCGATGGACCCGCAGCAGCGGCTGCTGCTGGAGACCTCGTGGGAGGCGATGGAACGCGCCGGGCTCGACCCGGCGGCGGTCGACGGCGACGAGGTGGGCGTGTTCGTCGGCGCGATGCACCAGGACTACGGACCGGGCCTGCGCGCGGACGACGGCGGCTTCGCGCTGACCGGGACGTCGGCGAGCGTGCTCTCCGGGCGGCTGGCCTACCAGTTCGGGTTCCGCGGGCCGACGATGACGGTGGACACCGCGTGCTCGTCGTCGCTGGTGGCGCTGCACCAGGCGGCGCTGGCGCTGCGGGCGGGCGAGTGCGCCACGGCACTGGTCGGCGGCGTGACGGTGATGTCCGAGCCGGGCCTGTTCGCCGAGTTCGCCCGGCAGGGCGGGCTGTCGCCGACCGGACGGTGCGGCTCGTTCTCCGCCGACGCGGACGGCACCGCGTGGTCCGAGGGCGTCGGAGTGCTCGTGCTGCAAAGGCTTTCGGAGGCGCGGCGGCTGGGGTCGGACGTGCTGGCGGTGGTGCGGGGCAGCGCGGTGAACTCCGACGGCGCGTCGAACGGCCTGACCGCGCCGAACGGGCTCGCCCAGGAAGCGGTGATCCGGCGGGCGCTGGCGGCGGGCGGGCTGTCCCCGGCCGACGTGGACGCGGTGGAGGCGCACGGCACCGGAACGGTGCTGGGCGACCCGATCGAGGCGCACGCGCTGCTCGCGACCTACGGCCGTGACCGGGAGGGGCAGCCGCTGCTGCTGGGGTCGGTGAAGTCGAACCTGGGGCACGCGCAGGCCGCGGCGGGCGTGGTCGGTGTGATCAAGACGGTGCTCGCGTTGCGGCACGGGCTGCTGCCGAAGACGGTGCACGTCACCGAGCCGACGCCGAAGGTGGACTGGGCGGCGGGCGGTGTGGCGCTGCTGACCGAGGCGGTGCCGTGGCCGGAGACCGGCCGGGTGCGGCGGGCAGGCGTGTCGTCGTTCGGCATCAGCGGCACGAACGCACACGCGATCATCGAACAGGCTCCGCCTCACGAGGTACCGGCCCCCAGACCGGGCCCTGTGAACGTACCGCTGGTGCTTTCCGGCAAGGACCCGGCGGCCGTGCGGGACCTGGCGCGGGAGTTGCTGCCGCTGGCCGGGACCGTCGAACCCGCGGACCTCGCGTGGTCGCTGGCGAAGCGGCACCGGTTCGAGCACCGCGCGGTCGTCGTCGGTGACGCACGGGCGGGGCTCGCGGCGGTGGCCGACGGGGCGCCGGGCGTCATCGAGGGCGTGGCGCGGGCGGACGGACTGCTCGGGGTCGTGTTCGCCGGGCAGGGGGCGCAACGCGTCGGAATGGGCGTGGAGTTGCGCGAACGCTTCCCGGTGTTCGCCGAGGCGCTCGACCGGGTCCTGGAGGTCGTGGGCAAGCCGGTGTGGGACGCGGTGGTCAGCGGGGAGGGGCTGGACCGGACGGAGTTCGCCCAGCCCGCGCTGTTCGCCGTGGAGGTGGCGCTGTACCGGCTGCTCGAGTCGTGGGGCGTGCGCCCGGACGTCGTGGTGGGGCACTCGGTCGGGGAGATCGCGGCGGCGCACGTGGCCGGGGTGCTGTCCCTGGAGGACGCGGGTGCACTGGTCACCGCGCGCGGCCGGCTGATGCAGGCGTTGCCCCGAGAAGGCGCGATGGTGGCGATCCGGGCGAGCGAGGACGAGGTGCGCCCGCTGCTGGGCACCGGTGTGGCCGTCGCGGCGGTGAACGGGCCGGGCGCGGTGGTGGTGTCCGGGGTCGAGGCGGCGGTGGTGGCGCTCGCCGAGCGCTTCCCCGGCCGCGCGCAACGGCTGCGGGTCAGCCACGCGTTCCACTCCCCCGCCATGGACCCGATGCTCGACGCCTTCGCCGAGGTGGCGAGCCGCTGCACGTTCCACCCGCCGACCATCCCGGTCGTCTCCACCGTCACCGGCACGACCGGTGAGCTGTCCACACCGGACTATTGGGTGCGGCAGGTGCGGGAGGCGGTGCGGTTCGCCGACGCGGTGACGGCGATGGTGGACACCGGGGTGACCCGGTTCCTCGAACTCGGGCCGGACGGCAGCCTCGCCGCGCACACCCAGGACAGCGCACCGGCGGCGCTGGTGGTTCCCTCGCTGCGCAAGGACCGCGGCGAGGAAGAGGCGCTGCTGACGGCGGTCGCGCGCCTGCACACCGACGGCGTCGACGTGCGGTGGGACGCAGTCGTGCCCGGCGGCAGGCGGATCGACCTGCCCACGTACCCGTTCCAGCGCGACCGCCACTGGTTCGATTCGTCCGATGTGGACGGCAAGGTGCTGTGCCAGGAGTGGCAGCCGGTGCCGTCCGGGCCGGAGCCGGCGGTCAGCGACTTCGACGCCGTGCTGGCGCAGGACGGTCCGTTCCCGGACGCCGTGCTGGTAGCGGTCAGCTCGCCCGATCTGCCGGTGCCGGAGGCCGTCCGGGCGGTCACCGCGCGCGTGCTGGCGCAGATCCGGACGTGGCTCGACGACGCCAGGACCGCGCACTCGAAGCTGGTGTTCCGCACGCAGGTCGCGGACCTCGCCGCCGCGGCGGTGCGGGGTCTGGTGCGGGCCGCGCAGGACGAGCACCCCGGTCGGTTCGCGCTGATCGACACCGACGGCCCCGCTCCGCTGACCGGCGAACCCGAGATCGTTGTGCGCGAAGGCGTACCGCATGCGCCGCGGCTGGTCGAGGCGCGCGGCCGGGGTGCCGCGACGTGGTCCGGCACCACGCTGATCACCGGTGGGACGGGGGCGCTCGGCGCCCTGCTGGCCCGCCACCTCGTGACCCGGCACGGCATCCGCGACCTGGTGCTGGTCAGCAGGCGGGGCCCGGACGCACCGCAGGCGGGCCCGCTCACCGCCGAGCTGACCGCTCTGGGGGCGCGCGTGCGGGTCGTGGCGTGCGACGTCGCCGACCGCGAGGCCGCCGCCCGGTTGCTCGACGACATCCCCGGCCTGGCCGCCGTCGTGCACACGGCCGGGACCCTCGACGCCGGCGTCATCTCGTCGATGACCCCGGCGAAACTCGACGCCGTACTGCGCCCCAAGGCCGACGCCGCCTGGCACCTGCACGACCTGACGAAGGACCGGGACCTGTCGGCGTTCGTCCTGTACTCGTCGTTCCTGGGCACGGTCGGCGGGGCGGGCGAAGGGAACTACGCCGCCGCCAACGCCTTCCTCGACGCACTCGCGCGGCACCGCCGCGACCTCGGCCTGCCCGCCGTGTCGCTGGCCTGGGGTCTGTGGGACGCCGGGATGGTGGCCTCGGCCGACGTCGGCAGGCTGGCCAGGGTCGGGCTGCTGCCGATGTCCCCCGAGCTCGGCCTGCGCCTGTTCGACACCGCCCTGGGCACCGGCGCGGCCGTCGCCTACCCGGCGCGCGTCGACACCGCGGCGCTGGCCGCGAGCACCCCCGCGCCGCGTGCCGAACAGGCCTCCGCGCGGGTGGTCGTGACCGGCCGCGGCGCGCTGCTCGACCTGGTGCGCGGCGAGGCCGCGGCGGTGCTCGGGCACGGCTCGGCCGACCAGATCGCCGCCGGGAAGTCCTTCCACGACCTGGGTTTCCAGTCCGTCACCGCGTTGGAACTGCGCAACCGGCTGGCCGCGAGCACCGGGCTGACGCTGCCCAGCTCGGTCGTCTACGACCACCCGAGCCCGCGCGACCTGGCCGAGCACCTGTCCGCCCAGCTCACCGGCGACGACACGGAAGTCGTCGCCACGAGCGGTGTCGCGGCCGACGAACCGATCGCGATCATCGGCATGAGCTGCCGCTTCCCCGGCGGCGTCAGCAGTCCGGAACAGCTGTGGGACCTGGTCACCGCGGGCGGTGACGCCATCAGCCCGTTCCCCACCGATCGCGGCTGGAACCCGGCGCTGCACCACCCCGACCCCGACCGGCCGGGCACCACCTACACCACCGGCGGCGGTTTCCTCGACGACGCCGCCGGGTTCGACGCGGCGTTCTTCGGCATCTCCCCCAAGGAGGCGCTGTCGATGGACCCGCAGCAGCGGTTGCTGCTGGAGACCTCGTGGGAGGCGTTCGAACGGGCGGGCATCGACCCGGCGACCGTGCGCGGCGACAGCGTCGGCACGTACATCGGCTCCAGCCATCAGGCGTACGCAGCGGGTGAGGACGGCGCGGAGGGCTACCGCACCATCGGCACGCACCCGAGCCTGCTGTCCGGGCGCATCGCCTACGCGCTCGGACTGACCGGGCCCGCGCTCACCGTGGACACGGCGTGCTCGTCCTCGTTGGTGGCGCTGCACCTCGCGTGCCGGTCGCTGCGGTCCGGGGAGAGTTCGCTGGCGCTGGCCGGCGGCGCGACCGTGCTGGCCGACCCGGACGTGTTCGTGTCGTTCGGACGGCAGCGCGTGCTGGCCCCGGACGGGAGGTGCAAGGCGTTCTCCGCGAGTGCCGACGGCATGACGTTCGCCGAGGGTGTCGGCGTGCTCCTGCTGGCCCGCCTGTCCGACGCGGTGCGCGACGGGCACCCCGTGCTGGCGGTGGTGCGCGGTTCGGCGGTGAACTCCGACGGCGCGTCCAACGGGCTCACCGCGCCCAGCGGCCCGGCGCAGCAACGGGTGATCCGCGCGGCGCTGGCCGACGCCGGTCTGTCCGGCGAGCAGGTCGACGTGGTGGAGGCGCACGGCACCGGGACGGTGCTGGGTGATCCGATCGAGGCGGGCGCGCTGATCGCGACCTACGGACGGGAGCGGGAACGGCCGCTGCTGCTGGGTTCGGTGAAGTCGAACATCGGGCACACGCAGTCCGCGGCGGGTGTCGCGGGCGTCATCAAGATGGTCCTGGCGATGCGGCACGGAACCCTGCCCCGGACCCTGCACGTCACCGAACCCAGCTCCAAGGTCGACTGGTCGGCGGGGACGGTCGCGCTGCTCACCGAAGAACGCCCGTGGCCCGCGACCGGGGCGCCGCGCCGCTGCGCGGTGTCGTCGTTCGGCATCAGCGGCACGAACGCCCACGCCGTCCTCGAACAGGCTCCGGCTGTCGTGGAGACCGTTGTGCCACGGGAGGAGCGGCCGGTGGCGTGGACGGTGTCGGCGCGGACGGCGGAGGCGCTGCGGGAGCAGGCCGGGTCGTTGCTCGCCCACGTCGGCGCCCGGCCGGAGTTGCACGACGCCGACCTGGGGTGGTCGTTGACGGCGGCGCGGACGGCGTTCGAGCACCGGGCCGTCGTCGTCGGGACCGAGCGGGCCGAGTTGTGCCGCGGGCTGGCGGCGTTGGCCGAGGGCAAGGCCGATCCCTCGGTGGTGCGGGCGGTCGCGCGCGAACGCGGCGGGCCGGTGTTCGTCTTCGCCGGCCAGGACGCGTTCTGGGTGGGGATGGCCGCTGAGTTGCTGGCGTCGTCGCCGGTGTTCGCGGCGAGGATGGGCGAGTGCGCCACGGCGTTGGAACCGTTCGTGGACTGGTCACTCCTGGCGGTAGCGCGGGGCGACGAGGACGCGCCGCCCGCCACTCGGGTCGACGTGCTGCAGCCGTTGCTGTGGGCGGTCATGGTGTCGCTGGCGGAACTGTGGCGTGCGCACGGTGTGGAACCCGCGGCCGTGGTGGGTCATTCGCAGGGCGAGATCGCGGCCGCCTGCGTGGCGGGCGCGCTGTCCCTCGAGGACGGTGCGCGGATCTCGGCGTTGCGCAGCAAGCTGATCCGGCGGCGGATGTCCGGGACCGGCGGCATGATGTCGGTGATGGAGTCGGTCGACGTGGTGCGGCCGCTGCTGGGACCGGTGGACATCGCGGCGGTCAACGGGCCGCGCACGGTCACCGTGTCCGGGTCCGGTGACGACCTGGACGCGTTGGAACGGCGGCTGTCGAAGGCCGGGGTGCCGCGCTGGCGGCTGGCCGGGGTCGACTTCCCCGCGCACTCCGCACACGTCGCCGAACTGGAGAGCGAACTGCTGGAGCTGATCGCCGAGGTGCGGCCACGCGCGACGACGGTTCCGTTCTACTCGACGGTGCACGGCGGCTTGGTCGACACCACCGGGTTGGACTCCGGCTACTGGTACCTGAACCTGCGCCGGCCGGTCGCGTTCGCCGACGCGGTGTCCGCGCTGCTGGCCGACGGGTACACGACGTTCGTCGAGTCGAGCGCGCACCCGGTGCTGGCGGCGGGCGTCCACGACATCGCCGAGGCCGCCGGGATCGAGGTCGCGGCGATCGGTTCGGTGCGCCGCGACGACGCCGGGCCGGACCGGTTCCTGCGGTCGGTGGGTGAAGCTCACGCACACGGCGTCGACGTCGACTGGGCGACCGTGTTCCCGGGAGCGAAGAAGGTCGATCTGCCGACGTACTCCTTCCAGCACGAGCGGTTCTGGGCCGTGCCCGCGCCACGTCGGTCCGATGTGGACGATTGGTGGTACCGGACCCACTGGACTTCCGTGCCCACACCCGAAGACGCGGCACTGAGCGGGACCTGGCTGCTGGTCGGCCCCGCGGCCGAAGACGTGTCAGCGTCCTTGGTCGCCCACGGCGCGAAGGTGCACCACGCGACGCTGGAACCCGGTGAGCCGCTGGAACTCCCGGACGACCTCACCGGCGTCGCCTCGACCCTCGCCGCCGACCAGACGATCGCCCTGCTCCAGGAGCTCGTGCGCCTCGACGCGAACGTCCCGGTCTGGACGTTGACCCGGGGCGCGGCCGGCACCGCCGCGGACGACCCGGTGCGCGACCCGCGCCAGGCCCGTGTGCTGGGCGTCGGCTGGACCGCGGCACTGGAGCACCCCGCGCTGTGGGGCGGCACCGTCGACCTCCCGCCGATCGTGGACGCTCAGGCGGGCGGCCTGCTCGCCGCCGTCCTGTCCGGTGTCACCGGGGAAGACCAGACCGCCGTGCGACCGCGCGGCGTCCTGGCCCGGCGACTCCACCGGGCCCCCGCTCCCGTCCGGCGCTGGTCGCCGCGCGGAACCGCCCTGGTGGTCGGCGACGGCGCGCTCGGCCCGGAGGTCGACCGCTGGCTGGCCGACGCGGGCGCGGAACACGTCGAGATCGTCAGCGGCGTCGACCGCGGTGGTCTGGCGGCCGTGCTCGCCCGGCTGGAGGCCGAGGGACGGCCGGTGCGGTCGGTGTTCCACGTCGGCGGGGAGATCGCGCTCGCGCCGTTGGCAGAGGTGCGCGCCGACGAGGTCGAGGCCGCGGTCGCCGCGAAGGTCGACCTGGCGCACGCGCTCGATGAACTCGTCGGGGAGGTGGACGCGTTCGTCGTGTTCACGTCCACGACCGGGGTGTGGGGCGCGGGTGGGCACGCGGTGCTCGCCGGTGCCGACGCGGAACTGGTCGCGCTCGCCGAGAGCCGCCGGGGGCGCGGGCTGGCCGCGACCGCTGTGGCGTGGGGGCTGTGGGACGTGCAGCGGTCCGGGGGTGCCGAGGACGATCGGCTGGTGCGCGGTGGACTCGGGTTCCTGCCTGCTGCGCGCGCGTTGGACTGCCTCGCCGGGGCGATCGCCGACGGCGACCCCGCGGTGGTGGTCGCGGACGTGGCGTGGGAGCGCTATCTGCCCGCGTTCACCGTTGCCCGGCCGAGCCCGCTGCTCTCCCCGTTCTCCGAGGCGCAGCAACCCGTCGCCGAGGTGCGGCTGCCGCAACTCAAGCCGGCTGAGCAGAGGCAGCACCTCGTCGACGTGGTGCGGGCCGAAGCCGCGGCCGCGCTGGGGCACGCCTCCGCCGAGTCGATCGACGCGGCCACTCCGTTCCGCGCCTTGGGGTTCGACTCGCTGACCGCGATCGACCTGCGCGGCCGGCTGGTCGCCGCGACCGGGGTGTCGCTGCCCACGGCGGCGGTGCTCGCGCATCCGACGCCGCTGGCCCTCGCCGAGCACCTGCTCACCCTGGTCGGCACCACCGCCGCCGAGCCGCGCACCGACCTGGTCGCGACTCTGCACCGGCAGGCCGTCGAGGCCGGGAACCACGAGGGCGCGGAGGCGTTGCTGCTGTCCGTGGCCGCGGTGCGGCCCACCTTCGCCCGCGGCGAGTGGACCGTGACCCCCGACCGGCTGCGCGCGGGTTCCGGTGGTCCCAGGCTCGTGTGCGTCGCGCCGATCGTGCCCATCACCGGCCCGCACGCCCACTACGGCCTGGCCGAGGCGTTCCCCGCTGACTGGGCGGTCGACTCGCTCACCCCGCCCGGGTTCGCCGAGGGCGAGGCGTTGCCCGCCGACCGCGACGCCTTGGTCGCCGCGCTCGCCGACGCCGTGACGGGAGCAGAACCGTTGGTGCTGCTGGGAATCTCCTCCGGTGGCGTCCTCGCCCACGAGGTCGCGCACCGCCTCGCCGCGGCCGGGCGGGACGTGCGGGCGGTCGTGCTGGTCGACACCTACCTGCTCGACAGCCCCGCCAAGAGGGCGTTGCACCCGGCACTGTGGCGCGGGCTCTTCGAGCGCGAGCACGTCGTCGACGGGTTCGACGGGACCCGGCTCTCGGCGTTCGCGTGGGCCGAGCGGCTGCTGCTGGACTGGCGTCCCGCGGCCGGCCTGCCCACGGTGCTGGTCCGTGCGGGCGAGCCGCTCGACGGCCTCGCCGGGGACTGGCGCACCGAACTGCCCGGCGTCCCCGCGTTCGCGGACGTCGACGGGGACCACTTCACCATGGTCGAGCAACACCTCGGTGCCACCGTCGGTGTCATCCGGGACCGGCTCGACGCGCTGACCGACGACGCGAGGACCCCACGATGACCACACCGCTCCGCATCGGCAAGCACACCCTGGTGTGGCCCAACGGCGACAGGCGTTGGGCGAGCGGCACCAGCGCCGTCGTGCACGACGGCGCCGAGGGGTTGCTCGTCAACGCCCTGCGCGACCGCGCGCACACCGAGCGGTTGCTCGACGCCGCCCGCTCCGCCCTCCCGGACGTCCACATCGGACACCTGGTGGTGACCGACGCCGCCGTGCACCGGCACGGCGGGTGGGGCGCTCTGGCCGGGGCCGAGGTGCACGTCAGCGCCCGCGTCGCCGCCGAGATCGCCGCCGATCCCGACCAGGTGACCGCCGAGCCGGACTCGTTGCTGGACCGGTACCTGCGGCGCGCGCTCGCCGGTTTCGACCTGTCCGAACCGGGTTTCGCGACCGGCGCGACCTTCGACGCCTGCACGACGATCAAGCTGGGCACCGTGCCGGTCGAACTGGTCGACCTCGGCCCCGCGCACAGCACGGGCGACACCGCGGTGTGGCTGCCCGACGACGAAACCCTGATCACCGGCGACCTGCTCTGCCCCGGCACCCACCCCGCGCAGTGGTCGGGTTCCACCGCCCGGTGGTACGAGGTGTGCGCGGAAATGGCGTCGATGCGGCCCGCCGTCGTGGTGCCCGGCCGCGGCCCGGTGACCACCGTCGCCGGCATCCTCGACTTCCGCAACTACCTGGAGCACCTGCTGGTCGAGACCCGCCGCCGCTTCGACCGGGGCATGCCGGTGGAGGAGACCGCGGTGGACCTGCCCATGCGCCGCTGGGCGGACTGGGCGTGCCCCGAGAACCTCGCCGTCACGGTCGCCCACCTCTACCACGAGTTCGGCGGCCCCCCGACCCCGCGCGCGGCATCGCTCACCCTGGCCGCCGAGATCGCCGAGGGCCTGCGCCGTCCCCCGCGGGTGCGCCCGTACGCCCCCGCCGACCG
Source organism: Lentzea sp. NBRC 102530 (assembly GCF_030269365.1). Taxonomy (GTDB): domain Bacteria; phylum Actinomycetota; class Actinomycetes; order Mycobacteriales; family Pseudonocardiaceae; genus Lentzea. Next base: position 112,349 of record NZ_BSTF01000008.1, on the reverse strand, counting down.
CGACCCGGTCACCGACGAACGGCTGGCGCTCACCGAGGGGGCGAGCGCGATCTGGGACGAACACCGCGCGCAGACCCCGAACATCCTGCTGGCCCTGGTGCGCCACCCGCACCTCTACGAGCAGACGGTGCCCATCGCCCGAGGCGTGGTGACCGGCGTGCTGCCCGCGCGCGACCGCGAGATCGTCATCCTGCGCGGTGCCTGGAACTGCGTCGCGCCCTACCAGTGGAACCACCACCTGCCCATCGCCGCCGCAGCAGGACTGTCCGCCGCCGAGATCGACGCCCTGTCGCACCCGGTGGACTCCGCCCCGTGGTCGCCGCGTGAGCAGGTGCTGATCACCGCGCTGGACGAGTTGCACGAGCGGTCCACCATCACCGACGACACCTGGCGCGCACTGGCCGCGCACTACTCGCCGGTGGAGTTGATCGAGCTGGTCACGTTGTGCGGGGAGTACCGCAAGATCTCGTTCCAGGTGAACGCGTGGCGCATGCCGCTGGAGCCGTGGGCCGGTCCGTACCGGTTGCCCAGCGGGTGGCGGTCCTCGTGATCTCCTGCTCGCCGAGCCTGGTCGTCACCCGGCACTCGGCACGCGAGTGGCTCCGGACGTGGCGGCCGCCGCAGACCGCATGGCGGCGGCCATCGTCACCTGCCTGCGGTCCAGTGCGGTGGCACCGTCTTCCACGTCCCACAGGCAGTTCTGCAGCACCCGCCCCAGGGTCCACCCGGCAGCCCGGTCGCGGTCGAGGCCCAGTTCGGCGGTGAGCAGGTCGAAGCGCCGCCGCACCACCCGAACCGGTTCGCCGGTGGCGACCACGGCGTCCCACCCGCCGTCCAAGGCGGGCCACAGGTCGAACCCCGGATCGCCGGCCAGCGGCTCCGGGTCGATCGCCAGCCACGGCTCGCGGTCCGCGGCCAGCACGTTGCCGTGGTGCAGGTCCCAGTGCAGGAGGCGGTCGCCGGGTTCGCCGGCCAGTTCCCGCACCGCGGCGGCACACGAACCCAGCAGCTCCCGGTCCGCCGGATCGGTCAGAGCGGCCATCGCCGCGGGGGTCTGCGCCAGCATCTCGGCCGCGATGTCACCGAGCCGCGGCACACCACCGGGCGCGGTCACCGGCGTCAACTTCCTCAGCAGCCCCGCGAGCACGGTCATCGCCTCGTCGTCGTCCTCGACGTCCGCGAGGGTGCGCGTGTCGTCGAGCCGTTCCAGCAGCATCGCGCAGGTCTCCGGATCGCTGTCGAGCAACCGCACGACGCCCGCGCCGTCCCAGACCCGCAGCCCGATCAGCGCGGCCCTCGTCTCGGTCTTGGGCATCTGCAACCGCAGTGCCGCGCGTCCGCCGCCTGTCCGCCGGACCGGCAGCACCAGCGCCGCTTCTCCGGAGCGCGGCTGCCCGTCCGGTTCCAGCGTCCACTCGTCCAGGAACCGGTCGACCAACCCCGGCAGCGCGTCGATCCACTCCCGCTCGGCCTCGCCGCCGTTCCTCCGGTACGAGGCGGCCAGTGCGGCCGGGACGGCGATGCGGGCCGACGCGCTCACGTGGCAACTCCCCCTTGCTCTGCCAGGACCTCCCGACCAACGTAGCGGGTGCGGTGCCTCGCCTCGTGTTCGCGCTCGGCATCCTGCTGTTCGTGCTGCTCGGACACCCCGCCGGAGCGGCGCGGAACTCGCGCGGCGCGCCGCCCGGGAGTCGCTCGCCGTCGAACCGCTCGACCTCTTCCGCGACCCGGGGTCCACTTCGGACCGCGACGGGGTGGTCGTGGGGTTCGCGGCCCCCTCGCCCAGCGGTTGGCCGGGTGCGCTGGAAGCCCTGGTACGTGCGCTCGGCTAGGACGTGATCGCCGCGGCCACCGCGGACCGCAGCGCGGGGACCACGTCCGTCTCGAACCACGGGTTCTTGGTCTGCCAGCGGAAGTTCAACGGGGACGGGTGCACGAGCGGGATCGTCGACGGCAGGTACTCGGCGTAGGCGCGCACGGTCTCGGTGAGGCTCGGCTTGGCGCGGGTGCCCAGGTAGTGCTTCTGGGCGTAGCTGCCCACCAGGACGACGAGGCTCACCCGCGGCAGCTCGGCGAGGATCCGCCGGTGCCAGAGGTCCGCGAAACCCTTGCGCGGCGGGAGGTCTCCGGACTTGGCCTTGCCGGGGTAGTAGAAGTCCATCGGCAGGATCGCGAACAGCCCGGGGTCGTAGAACTGCTCGTCCGTGACGTCCAGCCAGCTGCGCAGCCGCACCCCGCTGACGTCGTTCCACGGCACGCCGCTCTCCTGGGCCTTGCGGCCGGGCGCCTGCCCGACGAGGGCGATCCTCGCGCCGGGGGCCGCGGCGTAGATCGGCTGGTAGCCGAGCTCGCGCGCCCAGGCGTTGGACTCGTGAGCGATGATCTCCGCGCGGATCCGGTCCAGCGGACCTGCCACGACCCCTCCACTCCAGATCGGGTTTGCCCCGCCGAGCGTGACAAACGCGCGCCGGAAATCCAAAACCGCTGTACAGCGGCACCAACAGGCAGTGCGCCTTGCGGAGTTCCTCGTTCATCACATCGCCCTGGGTTCGCGGCGGCTGCTCCTCCGTCACCTTCGCGACCCGCTTCGTCGCCGGCCGCGTGAAGGGCACGGAGAAGTCCAGCGTCACCGCGCAGATCGGCACGTGGTCGTTGCACACCGGCATCGCGGCCCGCGGCGCGCCTGAGCTCCGCCGACTACTTCGACGTCGAGAACCACCCCGGCGGGCCGCTGCTGATCGGGGACGCCACCGATCTGACGCTGGAGATCCAGGCCGTGCCCGCCGCCTGAGCCGGAGGTCAGGCGGCGGTGTTCCGGCCGGCTAGGTCCGCGACTTGCTCCTGGCGGCGCCGATCACCGACGGGGGCAGGTTCTCGCCGGGGAGTTCGAACAGGTCGCCGGCGATGATGTAGCTGGCGGAGCGGTGTTCCTTGTCCTCTTCGCCGCGGCCGCCGGCCGCGGGGGCACCGCCCATCGGGGCGCCCGCGCCCATGCCGGCTGCTGCCGAGGTCGCGCCGGGGCCCGTGCTCATCGGGAAGCCGCCGCGGCCTTGGGCTTGAACGCCCGCCGCACCACCGGACTGCAGCGAGCCGCCGGCACCGCCACCTCCACCTCCTGCACCACCACCGCCACCGCCGCCGCCCGCACCCATCTGCGGGGTGTACGGCACGGGGCCGCCCTTCATGCCCGCGCCAGCGCCACCGGCACCACCTGCGCCGCCACCACCTGCGCCCATCTGCGGCGTGTACGGCACGGGGCCGCCCTTCGCGCCCGTGCCACCACCGAGTGCATCACGACCGCCTGCGCCGCCAGGTCCGTTGTAACCAGGAGCCGTCGGCGAGTAGGGAACGGGGCCGCCCTTGACCGCTTGGGGGCTGTAGCCGGGGTTCTGGGGGTTGTAGATCGGATTGGGCACGTCGCGACCCACGGCCGGGACGGTGCTCCCGCTCGTGGTGGTCGTACCCGTCTGCGGCGTGTAGCTGCCGGAAGCGTGGGTGCTGGAGCTCGCGGCCGGGCTGTAGGCGGGCGCGGTCGGCGTGTAGGCCGCGGCGGCGTTGGTGTTGCCGGTGTTCCCGCCCATCTGCGGGGTGTACCCGGCGCCACCACCAGAGCCGGTCTGCGCACCGGTCGCGACCGGTGCGTCCACAGTGGACTGCATACGGGTGAAACCGTCCACGCCGCTGCTGAGGGCCGCGGCGCCGGTGCGCGGCAGGGCGATCACCGGTTCCTCGACCTGGCCGGTGTTCGGGTTGAACGGCGGCTTGAAGGCCGGCGTCGACGCGTCGATCTGGCGGGAGTTGTTCTCCATGTCGGTCATCACGGTGACCGCCTGGTCGTGTGCCACCCGCGACACGAGGTTCGCCACGGCGATGTCGACGGAAGCCAGGACGAACGCGGGCGTGCCCGGCTGGGCGAGCGCGGCGGCGGCCTTGTTCCAGTCGAACTCCACCGGCGCGGGCATTTGCGCGCGGGCGTTCTCCATCACGCGGCCCTGGTCGGCGACCTTGTTGCCGACCTCGACCGCGGTGCGAGCCGTCTCGTCCACCCAGTCACCGAGCTTCTTCATCGCGGCGCGGGCGGCGTCCGCTGCACCACCGGTCCACTTGGACTCGGATGAGGTGATGACCGAGTTGATGACTCGGGAGGCCTCGGTGAGCTCGCTGCCGTACTTGCCCCAGTCGGAGCTGATCTGGCCGGCTTGACCGGGGTCGTTGTTGTTGTGCACCGCGGCATAGAGCTCTTGGTGCGATCGGGACGCCCAGTTCTGCGGGTCCGTGAGGACCGGGACGTTCTCGACCTCGCTCGGGTCGGTCTCGAGGGCCATGGCGGGCTCGTCTCTCGCGTCGGTGGATCAGCTGGTTCCCATGTGCTTCTTCAGTTCGGCCTGCTGTTCCTGGTCGAGCGCCTCGAAGTTCCCGATCGCCTCGACGATGGAGGTCTTCGTCTGCTCGAGAACCGTGCGGTACGCGGTCATCACGCTGACGAACGAGTACTGCTCACCCTCGGCGCGTTGCGTGAACTTCTCGCGCATCTTGTCGCCCACCGGGTTCGCGCCCAGGGCCGCCGGACGGGCGATGCTGGACGTCGCGCGTTCGATCCACGAGTCGACCTGGTCGATCTGGGCCTGCAGCTGCTTGCGGAGTTCCTCGCCCGCCTCCGGGTCGATCTGCACCTGACCCGAGGTGACGGTCTCGCCGAGCGGAACGACCTTCTCCTCACCGACCTTGTCACCGACGATGTACATGTGGGCGGTCGTCCTTCCTGACAGTCCTCGCGGCAAGCCACGCCATCGCCGTTGACACGGCTGCCGAACGCGGGCGGTTCACCGCGAGACGCACGTCACCGCCTCGATCCTCCGCCGCCGCGATCAACCGCAACCACGATCAACCGGCACCACGCCGTTCTCTGCCAGACTCGGATGGCATGAGGGGCGAGCACGGTCCGCACTGGATCGACAGCGACCGGTTTCCGGAAGACGTCATCGCGACGATCGAGGCACTGCGCCCCGGCGAGGACCTCTTCGTCGTCCGCGACGGCGTGCCGCTCGCGAAGATCACCGGAGCCGCCCGGCCGTCCCCGGCGTCGACGACCGGCACCTCGGAGGCGTACGACGACGTCACGGTCGTGGCGACCGCGATGAAGCTGTCGCCGTCGGCGCGCGCCACGCTGTCGGGCCAGCTCGGTCCCGACTACATCGTGCTCGACATGCACTCCGCTCCCCGGACCGCGGAGGTGCTGCTGATCCCGCCGTTGAGCCCGCAGCTGATCGGAGGGCTGCGCGCGTCGTTCCCGAAGGCGCGGGTGGTCATCGCGGAGGTCGAGGACCGCGAACTCGGCGTCGTCCACGAAGGTCCGGTCCGCCGCCTCCTCGACGCCGGCGCGGACGTCTACTTCCCGCCCAGTTCGATCCCGCGGCTGGCCCAGCAGCTCGACCGCGCGGTGACCCACCTCAACCAGCTCGAGGCCGCGTCCGGCGCGGCGGCACCGCTGGTCATCGAACCAGCGAAGAGCGACGAGGAACGCCCCACCGCCGCAGCCGTTCCAGCGCGACGTCGATCGCGTCGACGTCGATGAAGGCGGTGTTCGAGGCAGGCCCCACCGCGTGCGTCGGCTCAGGGTGGCTCCCGCGGGTTTCGCCGGTGTGCGACGGCATGCTCGCGGGATGGCGGAAGATCTTGCGCTGACCGACTACCAGCTCGGCCTGCGGACGCGGTTCCTCGCGGCTCCCGTGGTGGCGGCCCCCGCGCCGTGGCGGCCGGCGGACAACCACGAGATCGCGGTCGGCGGACTGCTCGGGGTCGGGTTCGGGGTCGACCCCGTGAGCGGCCGGGACCTGCTGCTGCTGGTGGTGTCCTCGCAGGGGCTCGGGTTGCTGGACGCCGTCACCGGGGAGCGGCTCGCGCGGGATCGGGACGACGACCTGGGGTGGCCGGACGACGACCTGACCTGTCCCGGGATCGGCGTGCTCGAAGGGGTTCGCGTGCCGGTGGCCGGATTGGCCGGTGGTGGGCTGCACACCGGAGCCGACGGGTGGTCGGTGGACGTGGTGAGTCCTGACTGGCCGCACGACCGGGTCCTGCTGTCCACCTGGAGTCCCTTCCGCGGGGAACACGGCGAAGGGTGGTGGCACGTCTTCCACTCGCGGCACTCGGAGTTGCGAGCGGCCGGGTTCTCACCGTCCGGCAGGACGCTCGTGGTGGCGACGAGCAGCGACGTCACGCTGTGGACGAGGGCCTGACGAGCAGCGCGACCCCGTACGCGACCAGCCAGACGACCCGCAGCAGCCAGCCCGCCAGCGGTCGCCGAAGAGGCGGAGGTGTCGGTGCCCACGGTCTACGCCGCGTACGGGGACAAGGCCGGGCTGGTGCGGGCCGTGGCCGAGGCGGCGGACCTGGACGCCGACGCGCTGACGATGGTGGCCGAGTTGGAGGACGCGGAACCCGCACGGCAGCTCGCGGCGATGGCGGCCTACGACCGGAGGCTCTTCGAACGGGCGGGGGACGTGATCGCGCTGGTCAGGGAGGCGGCGCGAACGGAGCCCGAACTGGCAAGCGCTTACCTCGACGGGCGGCGGCGCGGGGACGAGACACGCGTGAGGGTGTTCTCGTCGTGGCCAGCACACACGCTGCGGGACGGACTGACCGTCGAGGAAGCGGTCGACGTCTACGCGGCGCTGTGCAACATCGACGTCTACACGACGCTGACCGTTGAACGCGGGTGGCGGCCGGACCGGGTCGAACGCTGGTGGGGCGAGGCGCTGGCCAGGGAACTCCTGCACCGCGTGTAGAAGGTGGCAGCCCCGTTCCCCCGAAGCGGCGCCGCCACCTTCTCCCCCTTGGTGTGGATCCCCTCGTCCACGACGCAGAGCCTGCCAGGGTGAACCTGAAGCCACGCTGAACGAACCTGAACCGGATTTCAGGACGCGGTCGTGATCGATGCGGCAGGCTGCCCCCATGCGCGTGCTCGTGGTGGAGGATGACCCCCGTCTCGCCGACCTGCTCACCCGCGGGCTGACGGCGGAGGGGTTCGCGGTCGACGTCGAGCGGAACGGGACCGACGGGTTGTGGCGCGCCCGCGAGCACCCCTACGACGTCATCGTCCTCGACATCATGTTGCCCGGGCTCAACGGTTATCGGGTGTGCTCGGAGCTGCGGGACGCCGGGGTGTGGACGCCGATCCTCATGCTCACGGCCAAGGACGGCGAGTTCGACGAGGCCGAGGGGCTCGACACCGGGGCCGACGACTACCTGACCAAGCCGTTCTCGTACGTGGTGCTGGTCGCGCGGCTGCGGGCGTTGGCGCGCCGGAGCAGGACGGCGCAGCCGGTGCTCCTGCGCGCCGGGGACCTGGTGCTGGACCCGGTGTCCAGGGAGTGCCATCGGGGGACGGCGCGGATCGACCTCAAGGCCAAGGAGTTCTCCGTGCTGAACTTCCTGCTGAGGCACGCGGGCGAGGTGGTCACCAAGACGGAGATCATCGACGGGGTGTGGGACTCGGCGCAGGACCCCGACCCGAACCTCGTCGAGGTCTACATCAGCGCGTTGCGGCGCAAGATCGACGCTCCGTTCGACCGGCGGACGATCACGACGGTGCGGGGTGTCGGGTACAGGTTGGTGGACCGGTGAAGTCCTTGCAGGTCAGGGTTACCGTGCTGGCCGGGGTGGCCACGGCGGTGCTGCTCGGCGTGGCCGGGGTGCTGATGGTCGAGTCGCAGCGCGAGCAGATCGTGACGCAGACGGCGGACCAGTCGCGGACGCACTTCGCGTGCGCGGGGCAGAAGTGCGTTCAGCTGTACCAGCAGACGACTGTGTCGATGCCGTCGGCGAACGTGCGGTACGCGAACACGGAGATCCGGCCGCGCCTTTCGTTGTGGCCCTTCCGCACCGACGCGCCGTACGACGTGATCGGCGACGGACCGCACCTCGACGAAACGACGGCGCGGTCGATCGCGTCCACCGCGCAACTCGAGCTGAACAACGTCTCGTTGATCGTGCTCGGGGTGCTGATGTCGGTCACCGCGCTGGTGGCGGTCACGGTGCTGACCGCGGTCAGCAGGGTGTTGCGGCCCATCGGGGCGATGCGGGCGGAAGTGGCCGAGGTCAACGAGAACAACCTCACCCGGCGCGTGCCGGTGCCGTCGTCGGACAACGAGATCGCCCGGCTGGGGGCCGCGATCAACGGGACGCTCGACCGGATGCACCGCACGGTCGAGGACACCCGCCGGTTCGTCGGGGACGCCTCGCACGAGCTGCGCAGCCCGCTGGCGGCGTTGCGGGCCGAGCTGGAGATCGCGTTGTCGCACCCCGAACTGGCGGACTGGCCGACGGTGGTCAAGGCGGCGCTGGAGGACGCGGAACGGTTGCAGGAGCTGACGACGGACCTGTTGCTGCTGGCCAGGTTGGACGCCGACGCGCTCGACAAGGTGGACACCGTCGACCTGACGGCGCTCGCCCGGCGAGAGGTGTCACGGCGGGCGATGGTGACGCTCCACGCCGACGAGCACGTGGTCGTGCCCGGCCGCAAAGCCCAGCTGTCGCGGTTGCTCGGCAACCTGCTGGACAACGCCGAGCGGCACGCCGGCACGGAGGTCGTCGTGCGGCTCAGGGGCGGGACCTCGGCGACGCTGGAGGTCATCGACGACGGGCCGGGCATCCCGGAGGCGGACCGGGAGCGGGTGTTCGACAGGTTCACGCGGCTCGACGAGGCACGGACGCGCGCGGCGGGTGGCGCGGGCCTCGGGCTCGCGATCGCGCGGCGCATCGCCAGCAGGCACCAGGGCACGCTCAAGGCCACCGACGCCGAGGGCTTTCGCGGAATCCGGTTCGTGGCAACGATTCCCACCGGCATCTCCCAGCCGAGGAAGGCCGCGGCGACCCAGCAACGGGTCGGCGACGAGGTCTGGCAGTTCCTCAACGGCTCGATCGTCTCCACCCACGACTTCATCCCCGAACCGCGCCCGGTCCCCCGCGCCGAACTGGACCACGGCCGCATCTTCGGCGAGCACCGGCCCGTCACGACCGCGACGCGCGCGGTGGTGGATCTGACCGTTTAGTTCCTGCTCACCGGCGGATCGGCGTTGCTCCGAACGGCCCATTTGCGCGCCTGGTGGAACCGGTTCGCGGAACGCTGCGTCATCCTGTGGAACCTGTACGTTCCGGGGGAAGGTCGCCACCGTGCCTGAACGCGAGTCGGACAACGCCAAGACGGTCGGAGGCGCGCGATGACGAACCCCAATCCCCTGGTCGTCCAGCCCGACGCCGCGCCGACGGGGTTCATGAACGCGGGCACCGGCGACAACGGCTGGATGACCGGCATCTCGATCGCCGAGTCCGCGATGGACACCTACAACGGCATCAAGGACGGCAGCTGGGTCGAGGCCGGCCTCGGCATGGTCGGCCTGGTGGCGGACGCCGCGTCCATGGCGATCGACCCGTTCGGCACGCTGCTGTCCTCCGCCGCGTCGTTCCTGATGGAACACATGCAGCCGTTGAAGGAAGCGCTGGACTGGCTGGCCGGCAACCCGCCGGTGATCGAGTCGTACTCCGCCACCTGGAACAAGGTGTCCGCGGAGATCGGCAAGGTGGCGCAGGACTACCAGGCGGCCGTCCAGCAGGGAACGTCCCAGTGGACCGGTCCGGCCGCCGACTCCTACCGCGCCGCCGCCGCGGCCCAAGGCGACGCGCTGGCCGGTGCCGCCTCCACCGCCGGGTCGGTCGGCACCGTCGTCGGCATCATGGGCATGGTCGTGGCGTTCGTGCGCGAGATGGTGCGCGACCTGATCGCGGACCTGGTCGGCAAGCTGATCACGTGGGTGCTGGAGGCCGTGTTCACGCTCGGCTTCGGCACGCCGGTGATCGTGGCGCAGGCCGTGACCGCGATCTCGAAGTGGGCGACCCGCATCGGTGAGCTGATCGAGAAGCTCATCAAGACCATCAAGAAGGTCTCCCCGATGCTGGGGAAGATCGTCGAGGTCTTCACGAAGATCATGAAGGTCGTGGGCAAGCTGGTCGGCAAGGTGACCGGCCTGGACGTCATCTCGACCAAGTCCATCAAGCCGGGCGGCCTGTTCCACTCGACCAAGGCACCCGACCTGCCGAACGCCGGTGGCACGCACACGAGCGGCTCGCCGACTTCTTCGTCGCCGGACGCCTCGCCTTCCCCGCCGGACGCTTCGCCCTCGTCTCCCGGGTCGCCGTCGTCGCCGTCGTCGCCCGGTGCGGGAACACCGAACTCGCCTGGGTCACCGGGTTCACCGTCCTCTCCCGACGCGCCCAGCCCGACGTCGTCCCCTTCCCCTTCCCCTTCCCCTTCCCCTTCGCCGAGCGGACCTTCGTCCACGCCGAACAGCCCGTCGTCGAACGGCCCGTCGCCTTCGTCGACCCCAGACGCGCCGAACACCTCGAACTCGCCGAACGCCCCGAACTCGCCGTCGAGCGGCGCCCCCACGGGCAGCCCGACGGCGCCGAGCGCGCACGGCCCGTCCTCCACTCCAGACGCCCCTGCGGCTCCCCCGCGCAACACCGGCCAAACCACCCAGGCAGGCGTCACGGCCCCCGAGGCCCCGACGCAGCACGCCCCGTCCGCCCCGCGCGACACGACCCCGTCCGGCCCCTCCACCACCCCGCAGCAGGGCCCGATGGGCGGTCCGGCAGGCGGCCCGGCTGGCGCGCCCTCCGGCAACGCCCCGTCGGCGGGCGGCGCACGTCCGGGTGCGGGCAGCGGCTGGACGGGCACGCCGGGTTCGCGCGGCGACCTGGGCTCCGGCATGCCGTCCCAGCGCACCCCGGACACCACCCCGTCGTCGCCCCGCCCGTCCCAGCCGAACTTCGGCCCGTCCAGCACGCCGAACGCGCCCAGCGCACCCTCCGCCCCGCACGGCGGTCCCAGCGCGCCCACCAGCCCGAACGCACCTTCGGCACCGCACGGCGGCCCGAGCGCACCCAACGCACCGTCCACCCCGAACGCGCCGCATGGCGGTCCGGGCGCTCCTCACTCCCCCGACGGACCGCACGGCCCCGGCACGACCTCCCCGGCGGGCAGGCCGGACGCGCCGACGCGTCCGCAGTCGACCACCTCGCCGACCCACGCGGACGCCCCGTCTGCGCCGCACGCCGGTCCGAACACCCCCAACTCCCCCAACGCTCCCCAGATCCCGCAGCAGCCCGGCTTCACGCCGAACGGCCCCGGCGGCGCACCGCACGGCGGCCCCGGCTCGCACACGCCCAGCGGTCCCGGCGCACGGCCCGACGGACCTGGTCCCCGCCCGGACGGTCCTGGTTCGCGCCCCGACGGACCCGGTTCGCGTCCGGACGCCTCGCGCCCCCGCACCGACGCGCCCGGAGGACACCCCGGCGGTCCCAGCAGGCCTGATGCGCCGCAGCACCGTCCCGACGGCGCACGCCCGCGCGGCGCCGACGGCCCCCTGACCCATCCCGGCCCCCGGACCGACGCACCCGGCCAGCCCCACCCCGGCTCCCGCCCGGACGTGCCAGGCCCCCGCACCGACGGCCCCGGCTCACGGCCCGACGGCTTCGGTCCCCGTCCCGACGCCCCCGGCTCACGACCGGACGGTTTCGGTCCCCGTCCCGACGGACCCGGCTCACGACCTGACGCGCCCGGCCAGCCGCACCCCGCCTCCCGTCCGGACGCTCCCGGCCAGCCGCACCACCAGCCCAACGGTCAAGGCCCCGGCCACGGTCCCGACGGCCCCGGCCACCGCGATGGCGACGGGCCCGGGCACCACGACTCCGACGGCCCCGCCGACAGCCCGAACGACAGCCCGAACACGCACTCCGAAGAGCGCCCCTCCCCCGAGCAGGCCCACGAGAGGCACGCCGAGCAGACGCCCGCCGGTGTGTCGCACCACGGTGGCGACGCCGACATGGGCGACCTGCCGCACCGCGTGCCGGAGGACCCGCGCTTCTTCACCGCCGACGTGCACGTCACGCCGGACGGCCGGGCGCGCATCGGCGGGCACGACTACACGCCCGCCGAGTACGCGGACATGTTGCGGCGCAGCGGTTACGACGGCAGCCGGCCCGTGCGGCTCATCGGGTGCGACGCGGGCAGCAACGACTTCGCGCAGCAACTCGCCCACCACCTCGACGCTCCCGTCGTGGCGCCGAACAAGCCCGCGTGGACCGACAGCAGCGGCCGGGTGTTCACGAGCGACCCCGAGATCGGGCCCGACGGCACGCGCAGTCCCAGGATCCCGCCGAACGGCGAGTGGGAGACGCACCACCCGGACGGCAGCCGCACCAGGGCCAGCGAGGACGGGTACGCGCCCGGCAGCGACCGCGACACCGACGGTGCGGACGCCAGGGACCGCGGCGACGACGACGCGCCCGACACCAACAACGACGATCCCGAGAACCAGCAGCACGACCCGACCGACGACCCCGAGTACACGCCGCCCCCGCAGGACCGGGTCATCTCGCCGGACGACCCGGCGTTCACCGAGCGGTTCGTCGACTTCGACCGGCCCACGCACCAGCCGATCGACCCGAACAACCCCGACGCGCCGCCGAGGCCGCTCAACCGGCACGAGGAGATCGAGGCGCCGCACCGCGACCGCGAGACGGTCCCGGACGGCAACACCGAGCCCGACCGGCTCCGGCCGGTCGAGAACCCCGATCCGGTGCCGGTGCCGTTGCGCGACCACCAGCCGCTCGAGCCGTGGACGGAGTACCCGGTCCGCAACGAGAACGGCACGCGCACGACGTTCATCACCGACGGCGACGGCAACGTCAAGTGGGTCGAGGCGACGCCGGGCCGCCAGGACATGAACATCGACGGCAAGGGCAAGTGGTCCGGCTTCAACCCCGACCTCAGCCACCCGTTGCTGCCGGACGCCAAGTACCAGGTGCCGAACTACCACAACAACGAGAAGATGCTGTCCTTCCACACGGACCAGCACGGGCAGACCGACTCGATGACGGGTGACGTCGAGGCGGGCGGCCAGAACAAGAACTACCGCGACGACGACGCGGGCAAGGGTGCCCAGCAGCGCGCCTACCAGGAAGGCGAGGCCGCGTACCCGAGCAACCCGCCGGACCGCGAGCTCACACCGCAGGAGATCGAGGACTCGCGGGTCAAGTGGGCCGGCGGTCACCTGCTGGCCAACGAGCTCGGCGGGTTCGGCGAGTACCTCAACATGCACGGGCAGATGGCGGCGTCGAACTCCGGCAACGCGCGCGACGGCTGGTTCCACGACCCGTCGTGGCGCGCCAAGGAGAAGGAGCTCGTCGACTTCGCCGGGCAGCCGCACCAGGACATCCAGAACTACCAGGTGCGGGCGACGCGCGAGGCCGACGGCGTGCCGTCCGAGGTGACCATGCGCTGGCAGGAGGTCACGTACGCGCGGAACGCGGACGGTAGCGTTCAGCTCGGCCCGGACAACAAGCCGGTGGTGGAGAACGTGGTCACCAAGGAACGCGTCTTCCCGAACCGGCCGGAGGTGAACTATGGACCCCAGAACCGCTACAAGGGTCGCTGAGATCTGCACGCTGCTCGAGGCGGGCGCCCCGGTCGGCTGGAACCGCGTCACCCTGGACGTCTGGGCGAACGTCATGGCGTACGAGCTCGCGTCGTCCGCGAAGGACGGCGAGGGCCGGTTCGCGGGCGAGGTGCGGCTGGCGGAGATCACCGACCAGCTGCAGGAGCTGCGCGAGGAGATGTACGAGGAAGGCCGCGGCACGTGGCTCTCCGCCCGGTTCACGCTGCACCGCGAGGCCGAGCCCGAGGTGACGTTCAACTACGACGAGAACCCGAACTGGTCGCCGGACCTGCATCCGATGATGTTCGTGCGCGACCTGGAGGCCTTCCCGCGCACCGAGGAGCACGTGCCGGACTGGCTGCGTGAACTCGTCGAGCGCGCGCTCGAACTCCAGCGCGCACACGAGGCGAGCCTGGCCGATCAGTAGGCTGGCCGGGCACGACCGCGATCTAGGAGGAAGCGACAACCATGGCGAACTGGCCGGCGCTCAGCCCCGTCGAGCAGCAGGAGAAGCTCGCGGAGATCACGCAGGAGATCCTGCCGACCCTGCCGCAGGGGTGGTCGCGCCTGGTGCTGCGCGCCAAGATGATCGGCCCGCACAGCGAGGCCGACACGGGCGTGAAGATGACGGACGGCACCGTGCGCGGCTGGTCGTTCCCGCCGGAGGTGTGGCGCAAGTTCCAGCAGCTGCGCAAGGGCATGTACTCCGAGGGCCTCGGCTCCTGGATCGAGTTCGAGTACATCTTGGACCCGCCCGGCAAGTTCTCGATCCGCTACAACCGCGACGAGGCCCCGAAGTTCGACGCGGCCCCGTCCCCGGAGAACTTCGCGACGGAGCAGAAGTGGTTCCCGCGCGCGGACGAGCAGATGCCCGAGTGGTTCCGCCGCGGCCTCACCCCCGCCTGATCCCCGGTTTCACGCGAGCAGACCGGCTACCTCCGCCGTGCGCAGGTAGCCGGCCGCCGTGTGGAAGTCCCATTGCCCCACAACGACTTCGACGTCCTGCTCCACCCCGTCGAAGTGGTCCCGCAACCCACCCCGCGGAATCGCGACGAGGTCCCCGACGTCCGCGACGTTCACCCACCGCTTGACCCGAGGCGGCATCCCACCCCCTTGCGGCACCAGCCGGGGCGCCACGATCCCGGGCATCGCCAGCGGACTACCGATCGTCACCAGCAACTCGACGTCGTGCTCCTGGTGCGCCCAAAGCGTTTCGTACGTGACGACGCTGCCCAGTGAGTGCGCGACGATCACCTCAGGCCGATGCCGCATGATCGCGTCCGCCACCGCCCTGCGCGCGGCCAGCCGCCGCGGCGAGTCCGGTGTGGACAGATACGTGTGCACCTCGCGGCAGAACGCGATCGCGAACACCCGAGCCGCTCCACCGAACTTCCGCGTCATCCAGTCGGCCGCCTGCCGAGCCCTCCTCGTCCGAGGCCCCTGCGGGATGTGCTCGCCCGGCTGCAACAACTCCGCCCACTCGACCAACAGGTCCTGAGCGCCCGGCTCCAGCCTGGCCGGGTCGTCGTCCGCACCCATCGCCGTGCCGCGGTGGAGCAGGTGCGCGTAATAGGCGGCACCTACATCGTTGCGTCCCAACGCCTTCGCCCAATCCTCAGCCATCGCGGCCGCGGCAGCCTCCTCAGATCCGTTCTCGCGGAAGTACTTGTAGTTCCAGATGCCGTGCACGCCGAGGATCACTTCAGGCCTTCCTTCTTGAACGCGAGCAACTCACCGTCCGCGCGGACGACCAGGTACTTGCCGTCGACCGACTCGATCCGGCGGATCGGCCGACCGATCGTGAGGACGTCGTGCAACATCCGGGACACCGGATCCCAGACAAGCACCAGGCCGTCCTCCCCACCGGTGAAGGCGAACGGTGCGCCATCGACGTAGGCGCAGTGCACGACCTCGCAGGAAACGTGCGTACCGAGCTCCGTCCCCTGCACGACACCGGAGTTCGTGGTCAACATCCACACCATGTCCGCGTCGTGGCGGACCTCCACCAGTTCGCCGTCGACCACGATGCGGGCGGAGTGGTCGTCCCGCCGGAAGCACGCCGCCGCCCAGTCGTCACCCGGACCGATCGTGATGAACTCGTCCAGGGCGCCACGGGTGAGGTGGTACCCGTCCTCGTGGGCGAGCAGCAGGAAGTTCTCGCCACCGACGTCCACCACGGCGAGGTCGAGGGAGGAGGTCGTGCCCCACAAGAGGTCCCCGATCTCCTTCAACTCGCCGTCAGCGGCTTCGACGCTGAACACCGGCCCCTCTCCCAAGGCCAGCACGAGGCCGCCACCGAGTTCGTGCAAGGCGTTGACGTAGAGGGCCGACCGGTCGGGCTGGGCGTCGTCGGCGAAGTGCCGGACGAACGGCGGCAACCGCCAGGCCGAGGTTCCGTCGAAGCAGTGGGCCACCTGGTTGTTGTCGAAAGCGACGGCTCGCACCCCCTGCGCGGATTCCATCGACACGATGGGGAGCGCGGCGGGTAGTGAGGATCTGGTGTACTGCTGCTCCCCGTCGAAGAAGACCACCGAACCGTCGGCGAAGGCTGCCGCCAGGTCACCGTTGAGCGTGAACGAGAACGCGGTCACGGCGCGACCCGACGCGGGGCAGACGGGTCGCTCGACGCCGTCGCCGCGATCCAGAACGCTGATGGAACCGTCCGACAAACCCACCACCAGCTTCAAGCCGTCAGGGCTCAGCGCGACGGCCGTGTGCTGGTCGTCCAGCGGGTACGACTCGATCTCTCCCAACTCGTCGTCGAACAGCGCGACCTGGCTCGTGACCACACTCGCGTACGCCACCACGACACCATCGGCGCCCTCCGCCAGCATGCACATGTCCGTGTGCTCTCCGATGTCGAGTCCGGCGATCTCCTCCACCACCCGGTCATCACCGGCGAACCTCAGGACCCGGCCGTCCTCGGTGACGCCGAGCAGGCCGGAGTCGGTCACCACCGCGGCGCACAGCGGTGTCTCGACCCGGCCGAGACTGCGCGGCGCCTCGGTCCCACCGAGCTCGAACCAGGTCACCTCCTCGCCGATGGCCGCCGCGAACCGGCCATCGGCGGACAGGTCGACCCAGTACCCCTCGGGGCAGCTCAGGATGTCGTCCGGATCGAGGCCAAACGGCTCGCCCACGGGCCAGTTCCACACGGCGAGCGCCTCGCCGATCAGGCCCACGACGACCGTTCCGTCCTGCGAGATCGCGATCGAGCTGAACCGCGGCGGGACGTTCTCGGCCGGCGGGAGCGCCTGCGAACCGATCGACCAGAGCGGTTGCCACGTCAGCGGAACCTCGCCGGCCATGTTGGCGGCGCGCCGGGCCAGTTCGCCCCTGCCCGCTCTGGCCGCTGCCAGGGCCAGTTCGGCCGGGGTGCGGAGGCCGGCGAACAGGCGTGCGTTGGCGGCCACCGCAGCGGCGGCGTGGGAGTCGTCGGTGGCGGCGGTGAGGGCGAGCGACGAGTCGGGGTGCAGGAGCAGGCCGGGGTCCGACTCGATCTCCTCGATCCGGCCGGCTTTCACACCGTGGTCGGCGACGTGGCGGAAGAGGTACGGCTCGGCGGCGTTCCAGTCGCGGTTCTCCGGTGGGCCGAGGGACGACAGGAGGGCGTCGAGGATCTTGCCGTGCACCTCGGGCGTGGGGTGGGCGAGCGTGTCGGCGAGGCCCTGGTGGAAGAGGCGGTAGACGTTGCTGCGGTCGGTGTCCATCTGCTGACGCAGGTAGAAGCGGGCGATCGCGAGCGCCGCGCGGACCTGGGCGGTGGTGGCGGCCTCGCCCGCGAAGATCGGGACGATCCGGGTGATGACCGAGACCGGCATGCCGGCGCCGCGTGCGTGGGCGAGGGCGGTGAGGACCGGGCGGAGCCAGACGTGGTCGCGTTCGAGTTCGAGGTCCAGTTCCAGGACGCCACCGAGGTCGGACGGCACCTTCTCACCCAGTTCCGCGGCCACGGCGGCGTCGGTGACGACCTTCTCGGCGTTGGCGGCCAGGAAGTGCCTCGTGTACAGGCCCGCCACCAGGAACGGGCCCCACCGGCGGCCACCGTCCTCGTCCGGAGCGGCGAGCGTGGTGGCCACCGCGTGGGCGAAGGCGCCCGTCACCGCACCCTGACCGCGGTACTCGGCCGTGGTGCGCAACAGGTTCTGCACGTACGTGAGGAGGTCGTCCTCCAGCACGTGTTGTTCGACCTCGTCGAGGTCGAGCACCCAGCCGCGGTCGAACAACGGGGAGAAGTCGTCGTAGTTGCGCACGCCGACCAGCAGCCGCACGGGGTTTCCCGGTGCGTCGGGATCGGTCAGCGGCAGGAGGAAGTCGTTCATCAGCGCGGCCGGGTCGTCGGCCTCGTCCAAGGCGTCGACGACGAGCACCGGCGCGATGGGTCGCGTGCGCAGCGCGGTGATCAGCTCGGCCGTCGTCAGGTTCTCCGGCAGGTCCAGCTGGCGCGCCACCGAACCCACGACCGTGGCGACACCGCGCTGACGGGCGTGCACCGCGGCGAGGCGGTCGAGCGGCAGCGGTGCCTGGACGATCCGGTCCCAGACCTGTTTGGTGGCGTCGCGCAGGTCCGGGCTCGCCGCGCAGACCAGCACGCCGAGCAACGCCGACTTGCCCGCGCCAGGGCTTCCCGTCACCACGCACAGCGGCGGTTCGTCGCCGTGGCCGTTCAGCCAGGGCGAGACCCGCTTCAACTCCCTGTCCCTGCCGGTGAAACAGCCGACGAGACCAGTGTTGCTGTCGGTGAGCCGGCCGAGCCCGGTCGCGCGCTCCAGGAAGTGCCGGGGGTCGAGCCCCTCGTCGAGGTCGTCGAGGAACGGCAGCTTGACGGGGTCGACCGCGGCCCGGAGCCTCGGGCGGTCCGCGGGGTCGTGGCCGGGGTTGGGGAAGAACGGCGGTTCGACGTCCGAGCTGATGTCGACCGGCGTCGCCGTCACGCGCTGGGGATACGCGTCGTTCTTCTCCGCCAGGCGGTTGACCTCGCGCCGGATCGCGCGCGCCACGGTCGTGAGCGGGACGTGCGGCAAGCTCGGGTCGATGTCGAGCTCGCCCTCCCGCAACGCCTCCAGCACGGTCACGACGGCCTCGGTGAACCTGCCGTCGTAGGCCGACTCGTGCTCGCTGCAGGCGGCGATCACCCAGCCGCGCAACGGTTGTTCGAGCTTCACCTGCCACGGCAGGCGGGCCGCCGTGCCCGCGCCGCAGAGGTCGAGCAGGAACAACGTCGTCGGGCGCTCGTCCGACTGCTGCATGGTGAGCCAGTGCGCGATGCTCGCGTCACCGTGCTTCTTGCCGTCACTGCCCAGCGCGAAGACCGTGGCGTCACCGTCGAGGCCTTCGCCGTGCGTCACCAGGTGCACCACGGCGAGGTCTTCGGGCTTGCCGGACTCGAGGGACCGCTTGACGTGGCCGCCGAGTGCCTCGCCGGACATGCGTTCCTCGGTGTGCCACTCGGCGTCGTAACCCAGGTCGGCGAAGACCTGGCTGAGCCGGTGGGCACGTGCCGGCGCGAACTCGAGCCGGACGTCGCGGTCGAAGTCGCGCACACCGATCGACAGGGCGCGCCGGATCGGTTCCCCTTGCGGGCGAACGTGCTGGGTGAACGTCCCCGACTCGGGCACGGCTGAAGGAACAGGCTCGGGAGGCACAGGTGGCGAAGTCACGGCTTTTCTGGGCAGCTGAGGCCGTATGTGGAGCAGATCCCTGACGAGCTGTTCGGCCAACTCCTGGTGCGGGAAGCTGGGTCGGACGCGATCGAAGTCGACGATCACTCGCCCGTTGTCGTTCTGCGGCTCCCCGGACAGGAAGACGATCTCCGGCGCGTTCGCGAACTCTCTGGGATCGCGGCCTTCACCGGTCGAGTAGGACCACCGGCGTCGGATCCCCGATGACTTCAGGTGCCCATCTGCTGCCCCGCGAAGCCCCCACACGAGCGAAAGGCGTTCCGAGCTCGGACATCCCACGATGCCCAGCGACTCAGCAGGATGATCGAGCAGCACGCTCAGCGCGTCGGCCAGTTCGCGAGCGATGGGCTCCACCCTCGCCAGCCACGGCACCAGGGTCGATTCGTCCACCAGCCGCCGACGGGTGAGCTCTGCCGCCCAGGGAACGGCATCGGCGGTCCTGCTCCACCCCTTCCACCGGTGCAGGCGGAAGGACATGTGCGAATCGAGCGTGGCGGCATCACCGACCAACACGTGCGCGTTGCTTTGGTGACCCGGCTCCTCGACGCGGAACTGCCGGACGACAGCCGCGGTCCCGTCGTCGAACGTGAGGTACGACGACGCGCTGTCCGGTTCGACCCCGTGGTGCATGGCCACCAAACCGACGTGCGGCCTCAGTTTCGAGTCCCAGGCCCCCAGCATGCTCGTCTCACGGTACGAGCTGCTCGCGACGTAGTCGTCACCGACCACGTTCTCGTAGAACAGCTGATGAACGACCTCGTCCGGCTTCTCGTCCACCAACTCGGTGCTCCTCCCCAGATCGGTTCTCCGTCATGCGGCTCTGTTCAGCCCTCCTGCGGCCGGAACGGCCGGGTGATCGGGTCGAACGGCATCGTGCGGTCCGCCTGCGCCGGCGGTGGCGGGTTCGGCGCGGGTCTGCCCGAAGAGCGGAACCACTCGGTCAGCTCGTGGTCGCTCTGGCGCCGCGCCTCCTCCGCCCACCGCCGGATCGCCTGCTGGGCGATCAACGACTGTTGGTCGACCAGCAACCGATTGGCTTCCAGGCCCGCCTCGTACTGGCGTTGGGCCTGGTCGTGTTCGACTTCGGCCTGGAGTTCGGCGTAGTTGTCGGCGACGTTCTGCTCGCGGGCCGCGTTGCGGGCCGCCGTGCGTTTGGCGTCGGCCTCCATGCGGTCGATCAGCTGGTCGTAGGTGGTGGGTGGACCGCCCAGCTGCAGCAGCTTGGCCAGGACCGGCAGCACTTCCAGTGACAGGAACAGCAGGAAGAGCACGAACTGGGCCAGGCCCAGGCGGGGGCGCTTGTCCGCCAGCGAGTTCAGGGCCTCGATCCGGGACAGGAGGCCCTCGTCCTTGGCCAGGCGTTCGTTGAAGAGCGCCCGGTCGGCTTCGCGGTCGGCTCGGCGCCGCTCCACGTCGGTGCGGAGGCGTTCGGCTTCGCCGCGTGCCGAGAGGGAGGCGGCCGCTGCCCCGTCGCGTGCTTTGGACTGGGCCACGTCGAGCCTGGTCTTGGCCTTTTCGTAGTCGTCCAGGGCGATGTCACGTGTTCGGCGCTTTTCCTCCGCCGCCTGAGCCACGCCCGGAACGCCGGTGCCACAGGTGCCGTCGATTTCGCAGGTGGCCTCGCTCTGCGCCTTCTCGTAAACCCCACGCGCGCGTGTCACCTCGGTTTCCGCGGCCTTCACGCCTTCGTCCGCGGCCACTGCCGCGTCGGTGCTGCGGTCGGCCACGGACTGCGTTTCGGCCAGCTTCTTCTCCAGGTCGGGGATGACCTGGTAGCGGGGATTGGCTTCCAGTTCGGTGGCGTACTTGGAGTTGCGTTCGTTCTGGAGGGCCTTCAGCTCGGTGTCGATCTCCGGCTGGAAGATGCGCAGCACCAGCGGGGTGGAGATGACGGTGCCCAGCAGCACGGCGAGTGCCACTCGCGGGAGGGCGCCGACGATGTTGCGCAGCCAGCCCGCCCGGCGGGTCATGCCGATGATCAGGAGGCGGTCCAGGTTCAGGATCACCACGCCCCACAGGACGCCGGCGATCAGGGACGCCCACCACGGGAGGCGGACGGCCATCTGGAGGGCGAAGGCGGCGGAGACCGTGGCCACCGCCGCGGTGGTGAGGAGCACGCCGCCCGTTGCGGTGTACTTCAGGCGGTCGGTCGGGGTTTGTTCGAGAACGTCGTACCTGCCGCCCGCGAGGGTCGCGAGCCACTTGCGCAAGATCACTGAGGAGCTCCTCGGAATAGCCTGGTTCCCCAGCGTCGCAACGAGGTCCACCACGGCACGCGGCCCAGCCACCTGGTGTGGCTCGACCACCTCGGACGTCCTGGCGCGCGGGCGGGCACGACCGAGGTCAGGCCCGTCGGCGGGGTCGCCCAGGCCGGGCGCGGCGGAACGGCGGCGGGCGCCAGGGGTGCGAGGTCGAGGACGGACCGTCCTCTTGCGACCAGAGCGGGTGTCAGGCCCGTCGGCTGCACGAACCGGATGCCGGTGCGCCCGAACGACGGCATCGGTGCGCCGATGAGGTCGGGCATCGGCACCGGGACGACCTCGGCCGGTTCGAACACCGCGACCTCGCGGTACACCGACGCAGGCAGGCCCCGGCCGTGGGCGGTCGCGGTCACGACGCCGGAAGTGGTGACGACGAAACGGAACTCGCCCGCACCGTCGAACTCGTAAATCATTCCATCCGGCAGAGAAAGCACGACGTGGGTCGTGTCGATGGTGTTCCACCTGGCCGTCACGGATTCACCGGCCAGCAACGCCACCCGGTCGAGGTGGAATTCGGTGAACACGGCAGACATCGTCACTCCGGGCGCGGGAACGCGGGAAATCCTTGGTGCGCCGAGGGTTCTGTCGGCGCATCCACCTTGTCGATCCGGCAGGGCCGATCGTTACGCCGCTAACGAACTCGTTCTCGGGCGCGATCGAAAGCGGTGGCGGCGAATTGTGCGGAGGGCCGATGAGCAGCACCGAAAATGGGGATCGCGACCAGGAAGAGCCGGTGGCGCTGCCCCGTTTCCAGAGCACTTTCACCGCTGTCGGCGGTTCTCCGCGCAAAGGTGAGGCAGCGGAGGAACTGCGGCCCATCACCATCGCGCCCCGGCTCAGCCTCCTGCCGGGCCGGCTGTACGGGCGGGACTCGGTGAAGCCGGAGCTCACCGACGCCCTGCAGCGGCCGGACGGCCGGATCTGGGTGCTGCACGGCATTCCCGGGGGCGGCAAGAGCACGCTCGCGCTGTGGCTCGCGCGGCAGGCCGCCGACCAGGGGCGCCGGGTCTACTGGATCGGGCACAGCGACGTCGAGCGGTCCATGCACGCGGTCGCCAGGGACCTCGGCGTCGACCAGGGACGGCTGGGTGACGCGAACGCGCGAACCGTGGTGTGGCAGGCGTTGGACGCCCAGGACGAGCCCTGGTTGCTGGTCTTCGACAACGTCGACGACGTGCACCGCGAGGACCTCTTCGGGTCGTCGGGGCCTCGGCTCGACGGCACCGGCTGGATCCGCACGAGCCGCAGGGGCATGGTCGTCGTGACCAGCCGCCGCAGCGACCGCGGCCCCTGGGGCGAGAACGCCGAGATGCGCCGCGTCGAATGCCTCAGCAACGCCGACGGAGGCCTGGTGCTGTCCGGGCTCGCTCCGGGCGCCGGCACCGAGGAGGAGGCCCAGGCGCTGGCCCGGCGCCTCGGCGGCCTTCCGCTCGCGTTGAGGCTGGCAGGCCGCTACCTCGCCGACGACCCGCCGTTCAACCGCACTTTCGTGACCTATCAACAGGCTTTGGAACGCGACCTGGACCTGCTCGACACCGCCGATCCCACCGCGCCCGCGCCGTTCGACGAGGAGTCCGCGCGCAGGTCGATCAAGCTGACGTGGGAGCTCTCCCTGGCGCTGCTGGAACAACGCGGCCTGCACGCCGCGCGCCCGGTGCTGCAGCTCCTGTCCTGCTTCGGGGCACCGCACCCGATCCCGGTCGGCATGCTGGCCGCCGAGGAACCGCCGTTGCCCGGCCTGACCGCGACGCAGCTCGACCAGGTCGTCCGCGGCCTCACCTCCTCGGCGTTGCTCGACCAGACCGTCGAGCCCGACGACGACGCGGTCTGCCTGCGCCTGCACCCGTTGCTGTGGGAGGTGATCTCGGCCTCCCTCGACGCCACGACGGGCGCCGAGATCTGGCCCGCGGCCGTGCGGCTGCTGGCAGGGGCGGACCTGCGGTCGGCCAGGATTCCCGCGATCTGCACCTCGCTCGTCACCCACGTCCCGGACTCCGACCTGGACGTGCTGGCCGGCGCCGTCGACGCCACCGACGAGTGCGCCTCGTACCTGCTCACCTCCGGCGCGATCAGGGCGTCGCACGACATGAGCAGGCTCGCGCTCGACCGGGCCGGTGTGCTCGACTCACTGCATCCCGTGCGGCTGCAGGCGAGGCTCGCCGTGGGCATGATCGGCCGCACCGAAGGCCACGCCACCGCCACCGAGGAACTCATGTCGCTGTACGGCGACGCGCGGCAGGTGTTCGACATGGACGAGCCGTTCATGGTGACGTTGCGGCAGCAGCTCGCGCACGCCGCGTGGAACAGCAACGAGTACGACATAGCCGACGACCTCTACGAAGACCTCCTGGAGGCGCACGAACGCGGCATCTGCCCCCACCTGAGCCGCACCACGCGGTTCGGGTTCGCGCAGATGATGACGCGGCGCGGCGTGTTCGACCTGGCGGAGCAGGAGTTCCTCGCCGTCCTGGAGGAGGAACGCGCGATGTGGCCGGACGACCCCGACCACCCGGACATCCTCGTCACCAGGGCGATGCTCGCGGACGCGTGGGCCGGCAAGGGCGACCTCGTCAAGGCGCGCGACGAGCTGCAGTCCGTGCTGGAGGCCCAGGAACGCGTGCACGGACCGGACAACCCGCTCACGTTGTCCGCCCGCGTCACGCTGATGGGCGTCCACTCCATGCTCAACGAGCAGGGCAACGCCGAGGCCCAGCTCAACCAGATGCTGAAGATCCACCACAACGCGCTCAACCCCGAGGACCCGCTCGCCCTGCTCGGCATCGCCACGCTCATCAACATGCGGGCGCACAGCCAGACCGCGGACGCCGACCCGCGCCGCGACGCCGACCGGCTGATCCACGTCGCCGTCACGATGGCGGGCACGCTCGGCGACGACCACCCGTACGTGCTGTCGACGCGGCTCGGCGCGGCGGTGCAGCGCAGCCACTTCGACCCCACCGTCGCGCGGGAAGAAGTCGAATCCGTCCTCGACCGGCAGATGGACACGCACGGCCCGTTGCACATCGCGACGCTCACGACCCGGCTCGTCTACACGCAGATGCTGGTCGCGTCGGAGGACGACAACGCCGAGGCCGAGGCGGAACTGCGCGACCTGCTGGACGCGCAGATGCAGGCGTTCGGGCCGGACAACCCGCACACGTCGCTGGTGCGGTCGGCGCTCGCGAACATCGCGCTGGTCAACGGAGACCAGGAGGGCGCGGAGGACCTGCTGCGCCAGACCCTCGAGTCGCGGCAACGCATCCACGGCCCCGACCACGACGAGACCAGGGAGACCCGCGCGGCGCTGGCCCGGCTGCTCGCCGACGCACGGCGGTTCGGCGAGTCCGAGGAACAACTGCTGCTGCTCATCGAGTCGTTGCGCAAGGACGACCCGGAGTCGAACGACACGCTCGGCGCGCGGCTGCTGCTGGCGCTCGTGCACTGGGCCGACGAACAGCGCACGGTGGCGGAAGCCGAGACGCGCGACCTGCTCGCGGTGCTGGAACGGCTGGACGAGGACCACCGCTACGACATCGCGATGGTCAACACCGTCCTCGCGGGCATCGTGCGCGAGCTGAACCGGCTCGGCGAGTCGGAAGTGCTGCTGCTGGGCGTGATCACCGCGCTGGAGGAGCTCGGCGACCCGGACGACGACATCGTGTACGTGCGGCTCGCGCTGAGCGAGGTGCTGCACGACCTCGGCAAGCTCGGCCCGGCCGAACACCACCTGCAGCTGCTGCTGAGGAACGTCGACCGGCAGGACCACGCCGAGGAGGCGGACCGGGCGCGCGTGCTGCTCGACACCGTCGTCGAGCAGCTCAACAACCCCGTGGCCGTCGAGGCCGCACCGGAACCACCACCGGCACCCACGCCGGAACCGGCGCCGGAACCCGCGGCACAGCCGGAGAACGACGGGGCGGCGCGCTGGCGGGCGTTCCTCGGCGGCGCCGGGGAGGCTCCGGAACAGGTCGTGCCGGTGCCGGTGCCCGAGCCGGATCGGCCGGTCGCGCCCGCCCCGCCACCACCGCCGCGCCCCGAACCCAGGACCGTGGTGGTGGACCCGTTCCACGCCGCGATCGCGATGCTCGACCAGGGTCTCACCGACCAGTCCGAACGGGCGTTGCGCCGACTGTCTGCAGAGGACTACCGGATTCCGCTGACCCTGGCCCGCATCTGCCGCTCCACCGGCCGGATCGCCGAGGCAGAGCGGCTCCTGTCCGCCGCTCCCGACCACGCCGAGATCGCGGGCGAACGCGCGGAAACGGCCAGGGACCACCGCATCACGCACGCCGAGGACCTGCGGCTGGCGAACGCCATGGCGGCGGTGCTGCGGCGGACCGACCTGTCCGCGCCGGTGCGGGCGGAGGTGCGCCGGCGGTACGCGCTGGTGCTCGCGGACCAGGGTTTCCTCGCCGCGGCGCACGGCCACCTCGCGGGTGTGGTGTCCGCCGCGCACCGGCTCGGGCTGCCCACGTTGCCGTGCCTGGTCGACCTCGCCCTGACCCGTCCGCACGACGAGGACACGGCCGCGCACCTGGACCGCACCCACCGCACGGTCGTGGAGCAGGTCGGCGACAACCACGCGCTGGCGCTGCGCGTCGCCCAGGACCGCGCCGCGCTGTGGTCGGACCGGGGCGACCCGGCCAGGGCCGTCGGCGAGCTGAACTCGGTGCTGCGCGTCAGGATGCGCCTGTCCCCCTCACCGGACCGCGCCAAAGCGGTGTTGCGGCGCGTGCTCGCGACGGCGTTGTGGCGCACCGGTGACCACGGCGCCGCCCGCCAGCTGCTGAGCCAGGCGATCGGCGAACTGGGCCCCGCGCTCGGCCGCGAGCACCCGGAAGTCCTGCGCTGCCAGGCGGCACTGGCCGCGCTCACGAACGACGAGCTCCGTCCCGTGCTCGCCGCGCAACTCCGCAGGCGCGGCGAGTGGCACCCCGACGTCGCCGAGACCCGGCACCACCTCGGCGTGCGCGCGGCGGCGCGGGGCGATCGCGAGACGGCGCGGACCGAACTGGCGCTGGCCGTGCGGATCAGGGTCCGCGGCCTCGGCGCCGGCCATCCGGCGACAGAGGCGAGCCGGCAGGCACTGGCTCGCCTCTGACCGGCTCAGATCCGCTCGTCCGGGTGGTGCCGGAACACCACGCCGTACAGGTCGAGGTCGTCACCGTCGGGCGGGCACTGCCGCGACTCGCCCTTCTTGCCGTTGGGCTTGAGGAAGGTGAGCACGGGAACACCGCGCACGGGCTTGGTGGCGCCACGCACGTGGAACTCGCCGCCGAGCCCACCGTCGCGTTCCGGCCGCGGGAACGTGAACCCGCGGCGGTGGCCGTGCACCGGGATGCGGTGGGTCGTGGTGTCACCGCCGATCGCGACCAGCACACCCCGCATCGGCGGGTGCCGCCGCAGCCACAGGACGATCCCCAGCACCAGCGCCGCGATCAGCACGATGAACGCGAACGCGATGTAGCCCCAGCGCACGCCGGTGGTCAACACGCCGTTCCACGTGCCCTCGGCGGTCACCACCGGGATCGCGGGCCGCACGGCGAGTTCGCGTTCGAGGACCGTCCGCCACGGCGTGTCGGCGTCGGCGGCGAACTTCAACCCCGCCCGCGCCGGTGAGGTGGCCTGACCGAGCCGTTTCCAGGTCGCCTCGGTGGAGCTCAACCTCAGCGGCAGCTCACGCCGTTCCCCGGGAGCCAGCTCGACGCGGTCGGGCAGACCGCGCAGTTCCCCTGACACGCCACCGAGTTCCACCCGCAGGTTGCGCAGTTCGAGCGGCATCTTCCTGGCCGTCGACTCCAGGACGAGCCCGATCTCGACGGTGTCCGCGAGGTTCTCGTCGGCGGGCAGCGACCAGCCGGCCTTCACCGCGGCCTGCGCGTCGTCACCCAGCGCGCGCTTGGCGTTGCCGCGCTTGACCTGCTCCTGCAACCGGCCGAGGAAGTCTCCGACGCCCTCGGTGTAGGGCAGCACGACGGTGTTCGGCACCACCGTCATCATCTGGCCGGTGCCCGACTCGCCGGACACCACCGGCACGACGTACCCGCTGGTGCGCGCCGCGAGGTCACGCCCGCGCGCACCGAGCGCCGCCCACGCCGGCCCCTGCTCGTCGTGGTAGCGGCTGGCGCCCGGCGGTGCCGAGATGCCGTCCGTGATCAGCACGATCGCGCCGGACTGGCCGGTTTTCCCGCCCTCCAGCACGGTCATCGCGACCTCCAGTGCCGCACCGATGTCCGTGGCGGCGCCGTCCGGCACGGCGGGCATCGCGTCGATCGCGGCGACGGCGCTGTCCGGCGACCCGGTGTGCAGCACGCTGGGCACGACGTCGAACGTGACCAGCGTGACCTGGTCGCGGTCCTCCAGCTCGCCGACGAACGTGCGCAGGTTCGCGCGAACGTTGTCGTAGCGCTGGTTCTGCGCCATCGAACCGGACGTGTCGACGAGCAGCACGTAGTCCGTCGGGGTGTCGTGCACGCCCAACGCCTTGTAGACGTCCTCCGCGGTCGGTTCCGCCGTTGTCAGCAGAAGTGCGAGGACGGCCAGCAGTCTCACCACCGCAACACCTCGCGGTTCTTCTCGACGAACTGGTCGTAGCGCACGAGCGCGTCACCGAGCGCGGTCTCGACCTGGTCGAGATTGGTCTGCACGTCCGCCAGCAATGCCCGCACCCGGTCGAGCGCGCCGCCCTCGCTCACGGTGCTGAGCCTGGCGCGCAGGTCCTCGTCGCACTTGCGCTGTTCCTCGAACGCGCGCAGCTGGGTGTCCCGTTGCTCACGCAGCTTCTCGAACTCCTTGTGCTTCTCGGCCAGCGCGGTCGCCCGCTTCGCGTAGTCGCCGTGCAGGTCCGCCCACTTCTTCTCGACGCCGCGCAGCTCGTCGAGCTGCTCCCTGGTGCGGCGGTCGAGGTCGGCGATCAGCTCGTCGCGCAGCACCACGACCTGTCCGGCGGTCGCGACCAGCGCCTGCTCCGCCTCCGCCGACTCCGACGTCATCGCCTGCAACCGCCGCCGCAGCACCTCGTGCTGCTCGCGCATCTCCGGCAACGCCTCGGACAGGCGCTGCAACCGGTTCAGCTCCTCGACCTGCGCACCGATCCGCTCGTGCTCCTCACCGCACGCCCGCAGCTCCTCCTCGACGGCGAACAACGCCTCGTGCTCGCGCCGCACCGACGCGACCCGGTGCGCGAGCTCGGTCAGCGCGGACGCCTGCCGCGCCAGGTACTCGGTGACGGGTGCGCCGGCGACCCCGGCGTCCGCGACCGCCACCACGTTCTCCACCAGCGCGTCGACCTGGGACAGGGCGTCGTCGAGCACGATCACCAACTCGATCGCGGCGGGATCGGTGTGCTCGCGCGGTTGCGCGTTCGCCACCGCCCGCGCCGACCACGCGAGTGCGTGGCGCAGCACGAGCAACGCCGTATGCGGCCCGTCGTCACCTTCGGCCGCCGCGAGCAGCGCGGCGCGTGGGTCGTCGTTCACTGGCAAGCCCCTCTTCAGGTCGTGCCGTCGAGCACGGGCCCCGCCTCGGCACCCAACGGCAACACGATGTCGGCGCCCGCCCCCGCAGGACGCAAGAGCACAGCGCCCAGACCGCCCCTGCGGCCGAGCGCCGTGACGTGGTAGGTCCCGCGCGGCACGTGGACCCGGTGCTGTTGCCCGGCCTCGCGCCACGGCCCCTGCCGGTCGATCCGCACCCGCACCGGCACCTGTCCACTGTGGTCGGTCTCGACCTCCACGGTGACGGGGGTGCGGCCGCCGACCGGGATCGTCGTGGACTCCAGCAGCCCGCCGGCGATCCGGCGCACGCCGATGCCGAGCTCGTGCGGGTAGCCGTCGAGCGCGGTGGCCCGGCCGGCGGCGATGCGCCACGCCCCTCGTGCCGCCTGGTCGGGCGTGAGGACGTGGACGGGTGCGCCGGCCGCCGCACGGACCGCGGCCTCGACCGGGCCGAGCACGTTGCCGCCGGTGAGCAGCACGTGCCCGACCGGCTCGCCGACCCGTTCCAGCACACGGGTCACGAGCGCGGCCGCGAGTGTCGCGAGTGGACGGAGAGCTTCGAGCACCATCTCCGCCGTCACGCCGGGCAGGTACACCGGCGTGCCGAGATAACGCTGGTGCGTCCGCGCCCTTTCCAGCACGATGACCGCGCGCTCGGCCGCCTGGCAGCGGTGTTCGTCGAACGCCACGAGACCCGCCGGTTCGACGCCGGCCTTCTCCCGCAACGACTCGCGCACCTCCGACCGGGCGGTCTCGCTGTCGAGCAGCCGCGAAGTCGTTGCCTCACAGGCGTAAACGGCCGCGGTGACAGCGCTGGCCCCGACGTCGCACACCAGCACGCACCCCGTGGTCTCGCCGTGCGCCGCCGCCACGCACTGCGACACCGGCACGAGCCGCACCGACCCGAACCCGGCTCGTTCGGTGAGAACCCGTGCCAGCTCGGCACCCTGCGAGGTGTGCTCGACCGCCTCGGTCCACGTTCCGTCCGCGCCTTCGGCGGCCCAGCCGTCCGGTACCGCGACCACCGCCGCGGCGCCGTCCGGCTCCACGCCGCAGTCGCGCCGCACGACCTCACGCAGCAGTCCGGCGACGTCCGTGCTGGACGGCCCGTGCCACACCCGGTCGCCACACGCCACCTTGGTGCGCGCCGACCCGACGTCGATCCCGATCTCAGTGGTGGTCACGAGACCCCTCACCTCGGCCGAAGATCCTGCCGATCATGCCCTTGGGCATCACGTCCTTGACGCGCTTCACCAGGTCCTCCAGGAAGAGGGCCAGGTCCTCGCCGCGGCCGGAGGCCTGCGTCGCCCGGAAGGCCTCGCGGAACACCTCCACGGTGAGATACCCCTGCTGCATCATGTACGCCGGGAGTTGCCGGATCGCCGCCTGTTGAGCGTCCTCACCGAAGTCGCCGCGCATCAACGCGTGCACGAACTTCGCGCAGATCTGGGGTCCCTTGAAATCGCCCATCCCGGCGAGACGTGCGTTCAGCACGGCGAGGAACTCGACCCAGCCGTACGGCGGCGGGCACCAGATGCGGCGGAGCACCTCCAGCACGTCGTTCTCCCCCACCACCTTCCGGTGCAGGATCGTCGCGACGAGCACCGCCACGTTCGCGGGTGCGGCGTTCTCCTTCACGCCGCGCAGCTGTGCCATGAGAACCTGGCTGTGCAACTCGGGGTCGAGCGCGAAGAACGGCAGCCACTCGGCCAGGCGACCGTCGTCGAGCCGCTCCGGCGCCCCGCGGATCTGCCCGGCGATCGACCTCAGCAGGGTCACCGTCAGCACCTCGCCGCCACCGGTCGCGGCGGAAAGCCGCCACAACCCGTCCATGACGGCGAAGAAGCGGCCGGACTCCGCACCCCAGTCACGACCGAGCGCGCTCGCGAGCGTGTCTCCGAGCACCTGCCGCTGCCGTCCGTCGACGTGGGCGGCACGGGCGGCCTCGACCAGCCCGTCCCAGTACGCCACCCCGGCCAGGCCGAGGTTCTGGCCCGGCGCCTCGCCCCGGCGGCACAGCTCGAAGTCCGCCCTCGCCCGCTCGGCCGGTTCCATCGGCTCGAGGCCGTGCCGCAGCAGGTCGACCCACGACCGCACCAGCTCGTTACACCGGCGGACCAGGTCGAGGAACCACCCGAGCACCCGCGGCCACCACCCCGGCTCCGCGGTCTTGCGCGCGTGGCGCATCACGTCGGTGACGGCCTCGGGGTCGATCGAGTGCAGCTCGCTCAGGTTCTGCTCGCTCAGGTTCTCCGGGCGCAGGTACGGCCTGCCGTACCGCGACCAGCTGCTGTTCGGGTGGTCCTCCAGGCCTGCCAGCAACCGGGGGTTCACCCCGGAGCCGTCGGGCAGCGCCGCCCGCAGGACCGCGACCGAGAGCTGGTCGGACTGCGTGATGACCGGTACCAGCGCCTCGCTCCAGCCGTCGTCCGACGCGAGTCTCATCACGACTTCCCGCAACGACGACGAGTTGCGCTCACTCGCGCACGACCGCAACGCGCCCGCGAAGGCCTGCCGCGCCCCGACCGCGGCGCAGATGTCGGCGACGACGAGCAGGTCCGCGATCGTCCAGGCGCGCTGCGACACCCGTTGCCGCACCAGGTCTTCCAGGTTCCGGTCGAGCGAATACCGCCAGGTCTCGACCAGGAGCGCGCGGTCCCGCCTCAGGTCCTCCGCCGAAGCCAGTTCCAGGTAGCTCGCCAGAATCGTCTCCCGCTGGTCGTCGGCCATCCCGCGAAACCTGGCGGCCCCGAGCCTGCGCAGCATGCCGACCGTCAGCCTGCCGGTGGTGGCGGCCTTGAACAGCAGGTTCTCCTGGTCCATGTCCTGCAGCGCGGCGAGCACGTCGTCCAGGTCGCGCGTGCGGACGGTCGTCATGGTCGCGAGGTGCGCGCGGACCTTGGCCGCCCCGTACTGCCCGACCAGTTCGGTGAGCTGGTGGCCGTACGCACCGCTCGCCCGGGGAGCGGCACCCTGGACGTTGATCCCCAGCGCGGTGTCCGGCACCTGCGGCGCGAACGCGAGCCGCAACGGGTAGCGCGTGGAGGTGTCCGTCCACCCGCCCGCCGACACCCACGCCCTCGCCCCCGCCGGCAGGAACGCCAGCACGTCGTCCAGCACCGCGATCCGCTCGTCGAGCGAGACCGGACCGCTCAGCAACCCCACCCGCTGGCGTTCCAGCAAGCCGGCGGCCGCGGCCATGGCGTGACCGTCGGGCAACGGTTCCCGCTGCCGCGCCGGCACCGGGTTCAGCGGGACCGGGCCGCTCGGCAGCTGCTCGGACAGCGGCGTGTTCTCCGCCGCGCGGTAGAAGTCCGCATAGGACAGACGAGCCGCGATCAGGTCGTCCGTGCGCACGCAGTAGAACCGCGACACCACGATCGGCCGGTTGATCGCGTCCAGCGCGTCCGACCACGTGCTGATCGTCAGGCAGACGTACCTCGTGCTCTCGACGTTGATGGTGGAGAACCAGGCCCACGGCATCGCGCCGGGACCGGACTCCTGCACCACCGACTGGTCGGCCGGTGCCCTGTCGATCACGATCTGCCGGAGGCTGCTGTGCGTGAACGGCTCGCGGCTCGCGGCGAGCACCCCGTACTCCTCGTAGCTGCCCGGCCGTTTCCCGAGCAGCGCCCAGTACGCGTCGACGCCGGTCATGGCCGTGCCGGGAGGATGCTCTGGTAGAGCCACAGCAACGGCTCCAGCACGTTGATCGGGTAGACCCGGCCCTTGATCCGGAACCCGTCGGGGCCCGCGTTGACGCGCTCGACGTTCAGCGAGTCCTGTGCCCGGAACCTGTTGCCCGCCACGTAGAACCCGATGGACGAGGTGATGAAGTAGTTGAGGGTGCTGAAGTACTGCCGCAGGCCCTTCTCCACGAGGTCGGTGTTGCTCTGCGGGTCGGCGCACAGCATCGCGAAGAACTCGCCCGCGCTCTCGTTGGGGACGCGGGGCAGGTACGGCGGTTCGCCGTCCATCAGCGTGTACCCCTTGAGCTGGGCCTGCCGGTAGATGTTCGGCTGGTCGAACTTCGTCACGCAGACGGCCACGTGGTGCGGCAGCCGCGCGCGGTTGAAGTGGACCTGGCTCATCACCCGCTCGGTCAGCTTGTCGAGCACGGGGTGGAAGTAGCGGAACGCGTCGTGCTCCACGGAGTCGCGCTCGGGGTCGAAGAGGTAGACGATGCCGTGGCACATCTGCAGGTGGTCGAGCAGCTGGTTCTCCTGCTCCACCGGCGACATCGCGGGCGCGTGCAGGCGCTCGGTCTCCACGACCTCGTCGTCGCCGAACCCGAGGTCCTGCTTCTGCTGCTCGCCGCCCTGCGACAGGCGGTCGCTGTCGTACCGGCCGCCGGGGACGTCGAGCACGTCGAGTTCGAAGGAGATGGGCTCCATCTCGACGACCTTGCGGCCGAACCTGTTGCGGCGCGTCACCTCCCGTTCGCCGGTGAACCGGAACAGCATGCTCTTGTCGGTGGACGTCGCCCTGGGGAACGTGCGCTGGTGGGTCAGCTGGTCGGTCGACTCCTGCAGGAAGCGGGTCGACTCGTCGTCCAGGCCGCTCATGATCCAGTTGCCGACGCCCTCGGCGCGGCGCATCGTCGCGAGCTTCAGCGCGGCCAGGTAGGTGGTCTTGCCGCTGCCCGGCGGCCCCCACAGGCCGAGCCGCAGCTGCGTCGGCGGCGCGGGTCGGTTGTTCTGCGGCGTGGTCATGGGTCTCCTCAGTTCTTGATCACGAGAGGGAAGAGCAGGGGCGGCTGAGGCGTGGCGTCCCGGACGGCCTTGGCCTCCTTGACGACGTACGCCGCGGTCACGCCGCCGTGCAGCAACATCGGTGGTCTGGGGCTGGCCAGCGCGTGCCACGTCTGGGTGGCGAGCTTGGCCTCGTTGTTGGAGCGTTCGGTCCAGGCGGGGCGGTCCCACACGGCGGCGTGCACCACGTGGTCGTTCTCCAGCTGCCGCAACAGGACCCGCCAGTCGTACTGGTGCGGGCAGCGGCTGATCCCGGCGTCCACGGCCGGGTGCGGTGGCCTGCCGCCGATGACCAGCAGCCGGCGGGCGGACGGCAGCGGTCGCCAGGTCAGCGCGCGGGCGGTGGCGAGCGCGTCCTCCACCGGGGCGCCCTTCGGTTCGACCGGGGTGCTGCACGGCAGCGTGGCCGCGAAGTCCTCGGCGTCCTGCAGGCCGACGAAACCGCGCGTCTTCTTGAGGACGCCGCGGCCGCGGAGGTGGTCGTCGTAGCCGATGACGCAGACCCGCACCGCGGACGGGTCGGGGTGGTGAGCGGCCAGGTGGGCCAGCACGCCCACGGCCAGGTCGCGTCTCGGGTTGACGGTGTCCGGGTCCCCGCCGAGCTCCAGCGCGATCGCGAGGTCGAGCGCGTTGGCGTCGGGCTGGTAGCGCATGGGCATCTCGTCCAGCAGATCCGGCCAGCCCGCCGCCGTGGTCGCGTCGGTGGTGCCGCCGGGGCGCACCAGGGCGACTTCACCGGGGCCGTCGAGGCGGAACTCCAGTTCGTGCGGCTGGGACGGGGTGAGGTCGCAGCGCAGCACGGAGATCGGCGCGCACTGGCGGGGCGGGGTGCCGGGCGGGCCGCTCACGACCGCCAGCGCGAGGGCGTCGCGGCCGCCGGCGGGTGCCTGCACGTTCACGCGCGCGAGCGGGAGGTCACGGGCCGAAGTGCCCGCGCTGAACAGGGTTCTGGTGACCGGGCGGGTGACCCCGGCGTCGTCCACGTCGACCAGGACGAGGCTGATGTCGTGCCGCAACGGGGCCCTGGCGATCCAGGAGGCCACCGCGGCGTCGTCCAGGGGCTCGCCGCGGGAGACCAGCCGCACGTCGGCGAAGCGGGAGACGAAGATGTCCGGGATCGTCAGGCCTGCCAGGCGGTGCAGGACGAGGACGTGGTCGCCCAGGTCCAGGTCCGCCAGTTCCACCGGTGCGCGGCGCTGGTCGCGGCCGACGCCTCCGGCCAGCACCAGGGCGAGTTCGTCGGGGTCGTGGGG
Source organism: Lentzea sp. NBRC 102530 (assembly GCF_030269365.1). GTDB lineage: Bacteria > Actinomycetota > Actinomycetes > Mycobacteriales > Pseudonocardiaceae > Lentzea. The sequence continues at coordinate 77,411 of NZ_BSTF01000008.1, read as the reverse complement.
CAGCGACGGCATCAGGTCGCGCCACGCGTGCAGTCGCACGGTGCCGGTCAGGGCGGGCACGTGGCGGTCGGTCACATCGATCCTGGCCACCGCGACGCCGTCCAGCCGGACGTCCACGACCGCCAGCTCACCGCGACGTGCCACCAGTTCCATCGCCGTGGCACCCACCGCGGCCAGCGGCTCGGTCCGGTGCGCGGCGGGGCGCACGCGGACGGGCTGCTCCGGTGCGCCGCCCCGCACGTGCGCCAGCAGGCGTCCCAGCAGGTCCGCGTCGTCCCCGGAGGCGAGCAGGGCCGCGGCGACGTCGAACTCCTGACGGGCCGCGGTCAGTTCGGCGTGGAAGTCGTTGCGGCGCCGCAACGGGTCGACGTCGAGCCACGGCCCGGCCGACAGCACCCAGTCGCACCGGGTGCACGACGGGGTGGCCGGCACGACGTACGCGCACACCGGGCAGGTGAGGGCCGTGGTCATGACGCCTCCGGGTCGGGAACGTCGACGGCGAGGACGTGGCGTGCCTGCGCGCGGCGTTGCTCGGCGGGCAGCTTCAGCACCCGCACGGCGAGGCGGCGTTCGACCGCGGCGACGAGGTTGCGGACGGTGCGGGCGTTCGCGAACTCCCTGCCCTGGCGCGCCATCTGGTCGCGGTTGTGCTCTAGCCAGCGCACGGCCCGCGCGGGCACGGTCGGCTCGTAGGTGTAGCCCATCGCCTCGACCATGCCGACGAAGATCGACCGCAGCTCCTTGAGCGTGTAGTCGGCGAAGTGCAGCCGTTCCGCGCGCGAGAGCACGCCGCTGTTGCTGCGGACGAACTCGTCCATCCGGTCCGGGTAGCCAGCGGCGATCACCACGAGCCGGCCGCGGTGCTGCTCCATCAACGTGATCAGCTCGGCCACCGCCTCGGAGCCGAAGTCGTTGCCCTCGCCCGCGAGTTCGTACGCCTCGTCGATCAGCAGCACGCCGTCGAGCGCCTCCAGCACCTTCGCGCGGGTCTTCGGCGCGGTCTGGCCGACGTACTCGCCCACCAGGTCGGCGCGGGTCGTCACGACGACGTGGCCGCGGTAGAGCAGGCCGAGCGCGGCGAAGGCCTTGCCCATCAGCTCCGCCACCGTCGTCTTGCCGGTGCCGGGCGAGCCGAGGAACAGCATGTGCGGCGCTGCGACGCGGCCGGGGTCCTCCTCCTGCAGCTTGCGCAGTTCCAGCACGGCGGCCAGTTCGCGCATGGTGTCCTTGACCGCCTGCAGGCCGGTGAGCTGGTCCAGCTCGGCCAGCACCTGGTCGAGCGGCTGCTGTTCGGCGAGGTAGGGCCGGTAGTGCTCGGGCACGTCCGCCGCGGTCGCCGGGCTGATCTCGCCGTCGCGGGTCAGCCGGGTGCGGCCGGCCCACTCGGTGCTGATCTCCGCCGCCAGCTCGCGCATGGTCCGCGCGTTCGCGAAGTCGGCCGCCCTGGTGCGGTACAAGGCCTCCGTGATGGTGCGCAACGCCGTGACGAGGTCGTCGGCGCACGTCAGGCCCCGCCGCCGGAGCTGGCCGAGCAGGATCTCGTGCAGCTCGGCGGGCGTGTAGTCGGGGAACACCAGGCGGTTGCCGCGCGGGAACCGGCCCGACAGGCCCTGGTTCGTGGCGAGGAAGTCGTCGATGCGGTCCGCGTACCCCGCGATGATCACGACGAGCCGTTCGCGGTTGTTCTCCATCTCGGTCAGCAGCACGTCGATCGCCTGCGTGCCGAGCCCGAGCGGATCCTCGCTCAGCCGGTACGCCTCGTCGATGAACAGCACGCCGTCCAGCGCGTCGCGCACCCGTGCGGACGTCAGCCGCGCGGTGTCCCCGGTGGGGGACACCAGGTCCTCGACCTTCGCCTCGATCACGTGCCCGCGCCGCAACAACCCCAGGTCGCGGTACAGCTCACCGACCATGCGCGCCACCACGGTCTTGCCGGTGCCGGGGTTGCCGGTGAACGTGAGGTGCAGCGCGGCGGGTTCGGCGTCGGCGTCGAGACCCCGCGCCCGCAACGCCATCCCGGCCTCCAGCACGTACCGGTGCCGCGTCAGGAACGTCTTCACCGCGGTCATGCCGACCATCTCGTCGAGCTTGCGCCAGACGTCCCTGGCGTCCGCGACCGCGACCTCCGCCATTCCCCGCTCCCGCAGGACTTCCACGGACAACGCGGCGCGGCCGGCCATCCGGCGCAGCACGGGTTCCCAGGTCTTGACCGGCACCTCCTGCGCGACCATCACGCGCAGCACGTGGGGCAGCGCGGTCCAGTCCTCGATGCGCAGGCCGTGCCGCAACCGGGTGCCGTGCACGAGCGCGCCGAGCTCGGTCTCGTCGGGGAACCCGAGGTGGCCCACCGCCCGGCCGGACCGCCGGGTCGCGAGCGCGGCGAGCTTGTCGGTGAACTGGGGCAGGTAACGCTGGTCGTGCAGGAAGTTCACGATCGAGGTCAGGTCGGGTTTGCTGAACAGCAGCACGCACACGTTGTCGCCGCCGGTGCCGCCCGCGCTCCAGCGGCCGAGCATCTCGGCGAGCGGGCGGCGCATGTCCGGCTGGATGTTCTCGAACCACGTGTCGGCGTTCGGCACCACCACGGCGCTGGAGATCGCGGGGTCGACCATGATCCCGTCGAGCATCCGCAGCCGTTCGGTGTCGGTCGCGGCGGACGGGCGGCGCGGCTGCGGCGGGGGTTCGGACAGCAGCATCGCGTCGCCGAACGGCCCGCTGAAGCGCCGCATCGCGTTGCGGCGCCTCGGTTGCGGCTCGGCACCCGGTCCGCGGGTCAGGTTCCGCGAGGTGTCGTCGCGGAAGTAGACGGCGTCCCGGTAGCCGCTGAACACGATCCGCTGGTACCCGGCCGCGTGCAGCACCTCCCACAGCATCTCCTCCGCCGTGCGGACGTGCAGGTCCGCACCGACGAACCGGTCGTCGACGCCGGGGCCGTGCAGGATCCACAGCGGCTCACCGGGACGCGGGCCGCGCCCGCCGGTGAGCCGCGCCGGCGTGGCGTCGGAGAGATCGGTCGTCATGGAGGTTCTCCGGTCAGGCGCGCCTGCGAGCCCGGGGCTCGTCCGTGCGCGGCGTGGTGCTCACCGGGGCACCGCGGGCGATGAGCGGTTCGATGTCGCGCTTGCGGTCGTCGGGCTCCGCGTACTCCTCGGTGGAGCGCAGGTCGATGCCGCTGTGCTCGAGCACGTTGCGGTGGATCGACTTCGTGCGCGCGGACCGTTCGGCCTCGGAGGCGCCGTCGGCGTCGAAGTTGTGCAGCCGCACCAGGGGCGGACCGTCGACGCGCTCGCCGGGCTCCACCTCGATCACGATCTCGCTGCCGCTCACGTGGTGCACGGACTTCGCGAGGAACGCCTCGCGCTGGTCCTCGCTCGCGAACCCGGCGGTGGTGACCTGGTAGTGGTGGTGGTGATCGAGCGCGTCGGCGATCAGCTCGGCCAGGTTGGTGCGCAGCTGGGCGGCCTGCATCGCCGTGACCGCCTGCGTCACCACGGTTTCCAGCCGCTGCTCGTACTCCGGCACGGTGTCGACGACCGCGAGCAACGCCTCCGTGGTCATCGGCTGCGCGTCGTCGCGGACCTGGGCGAGCAGCGAGTCGACCTCGGTGGCCAGGCGGGTCAGCGCGCCGCGCGACCAGTGGTCGACGTCGGGCAGCTCGGCCGGCGCACCCGCCGGTACCCGGCCCCTGAGGTCGATCTTCTCGTTCTGCGCCATCAGTTCGCGCATCCGCACGAGGTCGCGTTCGGCGGCCATCCGGCACGCCCGCCACTCCTGGTCGAGCCGTTCGAGGTCGAGCCGCAGCTCGCTGAGCGACTGGACGAGCTCCTGCGCCGCGGTGAGGCTCTGCGCGCCGAGGCCGCTGTTCACGTTGGACACCAAAGTGGACAGCCTGGCTTCCAGCGGCGCGACCCTGCCCGGCAGGTAGCGGTCGTGCGGGTACTGCGCCACCTGGTCGCGGAGCAGCTGCGCGTCCGCGACGTACTCGCGGGCGATGCGTTCGGCTCGGTCCTGGTCGGCGCGCAACGCGTCGATCCTCGCGTTGATCTCGGACTGCTTGCGCTCGCGTTCCTGGCGTTCGCGGTCGACCGCCCGCGTCAGCGTCTCCTGCTGCTGCCGCAACGCCTCCGACGTCTCGGCCCGCAACTGCTCGCCCTGCGCGGTGATCTCGCGGTGCAGCCGGTCGTTGTTCTCCCGCATGCGCCGGGCGGTCTCGCGCTCGACCTCGCGGGTGTGCTCGCTCAGCTGCGTCATCGCCTGTTCGAACCGGGCGTGCCGCTGGTCGACCTCGCGCATCGACGACTCGATGTCGGCCTGGGTCTGCGCGCGGATCCGCTCCACCATCCTCGGCACGTCGCGCTTGAGCTCCGCGAGCTTGCCGGCTTCCTGCCGAAGACGATTCCATTCGCCTTCATCGACGTAAATGCGCTTTCTTCCGCTCACCGAGCCACCCCTAGACGAACTCCACGGGAACAAGCACCCGTCTTGTCAGCGAAGAGCGGGGATTCGTTACACCGATCGCAGGTGCAGCTGTTCGGGGAGGTTCCGGCATTCCGCGGCGGCGCCGCCGACCTCTTCCGCGGCCACTCTCGCGGCCGCGCCGAGTGATCGCACCGAGCTTTGTGCCAGGTGCCGGTACATCGCCGCGGAGAACGCGATCGCGCAGTCGTCGCCCAGGTCGTTATTCCACGCGACCACGGTTTTCGCGAGTCCTTCGAACAGTTCCGCGAACTCCGCGCTGCGACCTGCGGAAAGGACCAGCCCGGACAGCACGAAATCGGTGTGGTCACGATAGGCGCGCAATCGACTGGCCAGCGCTTCGACCGAAACCTGGTGCGTGTCGCCGTACGGGTCCCCGAACCGGAGCGCGCCGCCGGAAGCCCGGCCGACGAGGTGCAGGACGTCCGGGCGTTCCGCCAGCAGGCCGGCCACCTCGGCGACGGTCCTGGCGGTCCGGCTGACCACGCGCAGCACGCCACGCCGTTCCCCGGCGTGGGCCGCCTGGAACTCGCGGTCGGCCCGCAACCGGCCGAGGTCGATGTCGAACGGGCTCGTGCCGACGAAGAAGACGCTGGTGGGAACACTCTTCTCAGGCTTGGCCGGCGGCTCACCCGCAGGGGGCGCGCCGAAGTAGACCGGCCCTTCCGCCCGCTCGACGACGTACATGGGGCCGTCGGAGTGGTAGCTCCTCGTCACCTCCGGCCGCCGCTCGGCCGGCGCCTCCCGCTGCCCGGCGAAGAGCGCATGGGCGGGGTAACTGCGGCGCACGGTCTCCAGCAGGCGTGCCCGCCCGGCGACCAGCACGCCGTTCTCCAGCAGACGCGACGCGCCTTCCCAGAACGTACGGACATCACCGGCGTGCGCGATCTCGAATACCATCTCGCGTGGCATACCGCATTCCACGAGAACCTCGCGCGCCGATTGCACCGACCGGTACAGGTGCGCGAGTTGACCGATCTCGGCGGCCGAGAGCCCCTCGCTCATACGACCTCAGATCACTTTCCGGTCTCGGTTTCCGCGACAACGGGGAACGCGCGCGGTTCGCGCACGGAAAAAACCGCACCAGCCGCCTGGGTTCGCGGAGGACGTTCCGAATCATCCATGGCGCTGACCTTCGTGTTCGGCGGGGACGAAGTGCGGTATTCGGGACGGCGAAGATTACCTCGTCCGGCGCGATCTGCCAGGCCCGCCGATCACGGGAGCCAATCGCACCAGCAGATCGGCGGTGGGCACGCCGACCAGCGCGACCTCCCGCTCCCCCACCCGCACCTCGGTGGTCCGCTCCCGGTGCTCGAAGTCGTAGCCGACGTCCGCGAGCCGTCCGGTGAGGTGGTGCACGACCTGGTTCGCACTGCCGCGCAACCCGAGTCCGTCGTCGCGTTCGCGCACGTACTGCCCGTCGATCAGAACGTCCACTTCGGACAAGAGCTGGGGCGCGTCCGGCCGCTCTTCCAGCTGCGCCAGCGTGAAGCCGGTGAAGCAGACGATCGACAGGTCACGGACCTGCCGGGCGACCCTGGCCAGCTCGGCGAGTCCGGCGGCCTGGGCCATCGGCTCGCCGCCGCTGAACGTGAGACCGTCCACCCGCTCGTCCGCCAGCAGCTCGGCGGCCAGCTCCTCGACGCCGACGAGCCGCGCGGGCACGTCGGGAATCCACTCGGGCGCGACACATCCCCTGCACCGGAACGGACATCCCTGGACCCACACGACGGACCGGAACCCCGGGCCGAGCGCCGAGGTGCCGACACACGTGGAGGCGACGTTGAGCCTGACCACCATGCCCTGTTGTCGCCGCACCCCCAAACGATCGTTACACGCGGGGTAACGTGGTTCTCGGGGTGGACATGGCCGAGGTGGCTGTCATCGGGGACGTCGGCGGGCACGCCGACCAGTTGCGGCGGGCGTTGCGGGACCTGGACGGGGTGGTGGTGGTCCAGGTCGGCGACCTGGTGGACCGCGGGCCCGCCAGCACGGAGGTGCTGGAGGTCGTCGCGCCGCGCCTCGGCCGGGACTGGGTGCAGCTGATCGGCAACCACGAGGCCCAGTACCTGCAGGGCCAGGAGGTGTTCTGGCCGGATCCGTTGCCGCGCGAGGGCGTTGCCCGGTTGCGCGAGTGGTGGGCGGACGGGCGGATGCGGGTGGCGGCGGCGGTCACGAGCGGTGGCGAGGAGTTCCTGGTCACGCACGCCGGGATGACGCTGGCCGTGTGGCAGGAGCTGGGCGAGCCGGAGTCGGCGGTCAAGGCGGCGGAGCTGCTCAACGAACGGCCTGAGGTCATCTGGCGGATGGGGGTGCACGGGCGCGATCCGGAGACCGGGCCGTTGTGGGCCGAGTCCGGGGCGGCGTTGCACGAGCCGTGGATGCGGTACGGGGGAATCGTGCCGTTCGGGCAGATCCACGGGCATTCGACGGTCGTGCACTTCGGGGACCGGAGGTGGACGTGTGACGGGCGGACGCGGCAGCGCTCGACGGTCGACTGGCAGGCACGGCACGTCCGGGTGCGGGTGAACGGCCGGGTGTTCATCGGGGTGGATCCCGGGCACGGGCGGCACGGCGCGCAGTCGTGGGAACCGCTCAGGCTCGGCGACGCCGAGGTGCACTGAGCTGTCGTCGTGGCCTAACTCCGGTACAACGGGTTCGGGCAGTCGACGTACCGGCTCGCCGCCCCCTCCGCCCGCGTCCAGCGCAGCAGCAGGTTCGCCTTCGCCGGGACGAACGGCGAAGCCAGCAACGCCGACAGCGACTCGGGTGAGCCGTGTTCACGGCCGTAGGCGGCGAAAACAGCGCGTGCCTCGCCCCACACGTCGATGCCGGGGTGCCGGTCCAGCACCGCACCGGCGATCTCGATCAGGTGGTTGACGATCAGGCAGTACTGCAGCCGCTCCCAGCCCTTGGCCTCGGACACCCCGCGCGACCCGTCCGGTCCGTCCATCGAGGACAAGAGCTCCGCGTGCCGGGGCAGCAGCCGCATGCCCTCCGGGTCGCGGAAGACCGCCTGCACCGGAAGCCCGGCACCGTCGACCCCGACCAGGACGTTCTGCAGGTGGCACTCCATCACGACACCGTGCGCGAAGAACGCGTGCAGCACCGGCGGCACGACCACCGAGACGTACTCCCGGAACCACCTCAGCGCACCGTCGGGGTCCAAGCCGTCCAACGGGTTCCCGTCGAACCCCTCGCTGATCCCCGCCGCCAGCAACGGCGTCACACCGGGCAGCACGTGCTGCCGGACGCCGTCGCGCACCACGACGGCCAGCCCTTCGAAGGCCTCGGGAGAGGTCCGGTAGCCGCGGTCGATCAGGAACGACGCACCGGGGAAGACCGAGGAGATGTCCGCGAACACCGGTCTGAGCAGGCGTGCGAGCGGCGGGATCCAGCGCAGGTCGTGCTCCCACAACCGGCGCACGTCGTTGGTGATCCGCACGTCGAGGCTGAACTTGTAGAACAGGTCGGCGGCGGGGTCGTAGACCGTGCGCACCGACGACGTCGGCCACACCTCGTCCCCGCTGACGTCCCCTTCCAGCCCCAGCAGGGAGAGTTGCCACGGGTGCGCCGGCAGCACTCCCCGGGCGAACGGCACCTCGCCGTCGTCGACGAACGCGCCTTCCAATCGTGCCAAGGGGAAGCTCGCGTGCACCTCGGGCGAGTACGGCAGCCACTCCGACGCGGGCAGGCCGCCGCGGCCCTTGGGCGCCGGGTGGTACCGGTGCCCCGCCACCAGCGCCTGCTCGGACCGCCGGTAGAGGTCGGCGGGCGGCGCCGTGCGGGCGTCCAGCAGGGCGGCGATGGCCGAGCGCGAGCCCGCGATCTCGTCCAGGAACCCCACCGGCGGGTCCCCGAGCTCCTTGCTGATGAGCACGGCGAGTTCGTGCCACGCCAACGGTTGCCACGAACCGGTGAACACCTCGGGGTCGGACAGCCAGCGCCCCTCCCGCGCCCGCAGCAGCGTGCCGCTGCGAGGCAGCCGCAGCGTGCCGTCCGCCCACTCCCCCACCTCGCGGCGCAGGCAGTTCAGCAACGCCGTCGCGGTGATGCCGTCGGGATCAGTGATCGCTTCCACCGGTGTCCGCTTCCCTCTGGCGATGTGTCAGGATCGAATCATTCTGACGCACACGCCGATCGAGTCCGACTTCCTCGCCGCACTGGGGGAAAACCGCGCCGAAAGATTCCTCGCGGAGCTGCCGGGGGCCCGTGCGGCCGTTCTCGCACGCCTGCGCCGGGCGTTCGCGATCGAACCGTTGCCGCAGGTCAGGGCCGACCCGGACGCCTTCGACCACCCGGTCGACCTCCTCACCGCCCAACGCTGGCGCGACTCGGAGAACCTGATCGGTGAGGTCGCCCACAGCGTGGCCGGACTGGCCCTGTCCCGCACGACGAGCCCGATCGCCACGCCATTCCTGGAAAGGACCCTGGAGGAGCACGAGCAGAGCGTCGTGGACGGCCACCCGTTGCACCCGTGTTGCCGCAACCGCACCGGGTTCACGGCGGCGGACCACCTCGCGTACGGCCCGGAACACCGCCCGATCGTGCGACTTGCCCTGCACTCGGCGGCAGAGCACGTGACGTTCGGCGACTGGCCGGACGACCTGCGCGACGGCGAGCGGGTCCTGCTGCCGGTGCACCCCTGGCAGGCGGCCCGGCTGGGGTTGAGCACCACCGGCACCCTCGACGCCAGCCCGCTGATGGCGTTGCGCACGCTCTCGGCCGGTCCCTGGCACGTGAAGACGACGCTGAGCGCGCAGATCACCTCGGCCGTGCGGGACATCTCGGCGGGTTCGATCACCACCGCCACGACCGTCTCGGAGTTCCTGGACTCGGCCGTCGAGGGCATCGAACTGCAGCACAACAGGGCGTCCGCCGCCGTCCTCACCGACGGCGAACCGGACCGCAGGCTCGGCGTGGTCCTCCGGGACCGGCTCGTGCCACGCGAGGGCGAAACCCTGCTGCCCCTGGCCGCGCTGCGCCACCACACGATCCCCGACCCCGTCGAGTGGCTCGCGGAGTTCGCCGAACTGACCGTGCCGCCGCTGATGACGCTGCTCGCCCGCGGCGTCGCCCTGGAGGCGCACGAGCAGAACCTGGTGCTGGGCCTGGTGGACGGCAGGCCGAGCCGGGTGGTCTACCGCGACCTCGCCGACATCCGCGTCAGCCCTCGCCCCGACCTGCCCCAGCGCCTGCACGCCGACCAGGAGGCGTTGCGCACCAAGACGTTCGCGACGTTCTTCGCCACCGCCCTGACCGGCCTGGTCGACACGCTCGACGCCGACCCGGCCGACCTGTGGGCCGCGGTGGCCGAGACGATCCCGGACACCCCGGACCGGCACGCGTTGCTGCACGACCCGTTGCCCGCCAAGCCGCTCACCCTGATGCGCCTCGACCCCGGCACGAAGAAGTGGGCCTACCTGCCGAACCCGTTCAGGGCTTGAGCAACGCCTCTCGGTGCCGCCACGCCAGCGACAGCAGCGCGGCCCCGGCGGCCTGGGTGGGTTCGCGGTGCACGAACCGCTCGACGTTCTCGGCGGTGAACGGAAGTCCGCGCAGCACCTGGCCCTCCTCGTTGTGGGACACCAGATCCCCGAACAACGCGTCGAACCGGGAGGCCTCGATCACGGCCACCGTCAGCATGTCCGTGGCGAACGTCAACGGGTCGACGCCCATCCCGAGGTAGAACACGCGGGCCGCCGCAGTCAGCTCCCGCGCGAACGGCCACGCGTCGTAGTCGACCGAGTGGATCTCTTCTGCTCCCAGCATCTCCTCGGCGAACTCGCGGATCATGCAGTGCCACAACGAGAAGTCGGCGTCGGACGTCCCCTGGAACACCCCGACCGGCAGCACCTGGAACATCCCGCCCGCGTGCCCGACCCGTTTCGGGTCCCGCCAGTGCAGGTAGAACGTCGCCTCGCCGGAGACCTCGTCGTGCCGCAGGGTGAGCGTGCTGACGGCGACGTTCACCGGCCGCCGCCGCGGGTCGCACGGATCACCGACGGCCGACCGCAACGGCAGCCCCTCGGCCTTACCCGCGTACTCGTGCGCACAGGCCTCCCCGACGTCGATGCCGTCGAAGTAGGTGCCGAGCCCGAACGTCAGGTGCCGCCCGGTGAAGCCGAGCAGCCGGTAGGTCTCGCGGTTCTGGAACACCGTCGGCGAGGCGAGCGCGGCCATCGCGGCGGAGTAGCTGCCGAACCCGTCGGGTACCGCGGCCACCGGCAGCGCGGGCAGTCCGGGCGACTCCTGCAGCTCGAGGGTCAGCTCCGCCAGCGGCACCGGCTCGGCGGGCATCCAGTCCGGTGACGTCAGCAGCGGCGTCCCGGCGACCCTGGGCACGTCCGGGTACTCGGCGACGGCCTCGACGGCCAGCCGGTGACGGTGTTCGAGGAGGTGGGCGCGCACGGCGAGCCACTCGGCGGACGTCGGCATGATCTCATTCAACCCGGTGCTCACGACGAACTGACCGGGCCACCCCGTGGCCCGGTCGCCGCTTCACGCGCCCGTCAGGCCCGCCAGCGCCGGGACGCGTAGACGACTTCGCCCACCGCCCTGGCCAGGCTTCCGTCGGCGTCGACGTGACTCTCGTGGTGCTCGGCCGGCAGTGGCTGGGCCACCTGCGGCGGAGCCTCGTACGGGTCGCTGTCTTCCCAGCGCAGCCTGCGCGCCGTCTTCACGAACGCGATCGCCGCGGCCAGCAGCAGCACCCCGACCACGGCCGGCCACCAGACCGATTCCGCGACCGCGATGGCGAACTGGACCTGGGCCACCACGACGAACACGACGGTCAGTCCGACCACCGACCACGGCGCCGATCTGCCGTCATGTCTGCGCTGGGAGGCACCGGTTGCCCCCATTGGCGTCACCTCCACCGATGTTGCCTCGGACATCGGCGATTGATCGCACGGAGTTACAGGGCCAAGGGTACTCCTCGGTCGTTTGGTTGCAGACCGTCACCTTCCGGACATCTGCCCACCAGCGCGAAACCGCTGCACAGCGGGTGCGCGATTCACTCGGTGGTGTGATCATCAACTCGTGTCAGCACTTCACGCGGGAGACCCCGCCTCGTTCGCCGCCGACGTCCTCGACGAGGGTCCGGCCGAACTCGAGTTCGTGCCCGGCGTCGCGTCGAGCCGTCCCACCAAGACGGCCGCGGGCGGCGCGCTGATCCGCGATTCCACCGGACGCGTGCTGTTCGTCGTGCCGACCTACAAGGCGGTGCTGGACATCCCCGGCGGCATGACCGAGGACGACGAATCGCCCAAGGCCGCGACGCTGCGGGAAGTCCGGGAGGAGCTCGGGGTCGCGCTCTCACTCGGGGCACTGCTGGTGGTCGACTGGACGCCCCGCAACGGGGTCTGGCGCGACTGCCACCAGTTCGTGTTCGACGGCGGCGTGCTCGACGACGCCGTGGCGTGCGACCCGGAACTCGCCGGTGTCGTCTACCTGACGCTGGACGAGGCCCGCGAGAGGATCTACCCGTCCCTGCACCGCAGGCTCACCCTCGCCGTCGCGGCACAGGAGAGCGGTTCCACGAAGTACGCCGAGTTCGGCCGGGAGGTCTGATGAGGATCGTCTCGCTGCTGCCCGCGGCGACCGACGTGGTGGCCGAACTCGGCCTGCTCGACCACCTGGTCGGCCGCACCCACGAGTGCGACTGGCCGGCCGGCGTGGAGGGTGTGCCGGTCGTCACGAGCACCGGCGTCGACCAGAACACCGCGAGCAGCCGGGAGATCAACTCGACCGTCCACCACGGCTCGTCGCTCTACGGCCTCGACGCCGGCCTGCTGCACGACCTGAAGCCGGACGTGATCCTCACCCAGGACCTCTGCGACGTCTGCGCGATCTCCTACCGCAGGGTGAGCGACACGGTCCGGCTGATGGACATCGGCCCCACCGTCCTCAGCCTCGAACCCTCCACTTTGGACGAGGTGCTGCGGTGCCTCAGGACCGTCGGCGACGTCCTCGGCGTCGACAGCACGGAGAAGATCGCCGCTCTGCGCCACCGGATCGACGTGGTCGCGGCGCGGACCGAGGACCTCGACCGGCCGCGCGTCGCCGCGATCGAGTGGCTCGACCCGGTGTGGCCCGCGGGTCACTGGGTGCCGGAGCAGATCACGAAGGCCGGCGGCACACCTCTGCTCGCCGAACCCGGCGAGCACACCCGTCCCGTCACCTGGCAGGCCGTGCACGACGCCCGCCCGGACGTCGTCCTGCTGATGCCGTGCGGGTTCCCGCCGGAACGGACGATGCGGGAGCTGCCAGACGAACCGCTGCCCCAGACGTGGGTCCTCGATGGACCGTCGTACTTCAACCGGCCAGGTCCTCGCGTGGTGCGCGGCATCGAGGTCTTGGCGCACGTGCTGCACGGCATCGGCGAGGTCACCGAGCAGGAGGCATCTAAGCTCCCGGCATGGACCTGAGCGCGTTCCCCCGAGTCGCACTGGGCAACTGGCCGACCCCGCTCGAAGCCGCACCGAGGCTCGCGGCCGCGCTCGGCGGTCCGCCCGTGCTGATCAAGCGCGACGACGTGAACGGCCTGGGCGCGGGCGGCAACAAGCTGCGCAAGCTCGAGTTCCTGCTCGGCCAGGCGATCGAGCAGGGTGCGGACACGATCATCACGTTCGGCGCGCTGCAGACCAACCACGGCCGGCAGACCGCGGCCGCGTGCGCGAAGCTCGGACTCAGGTGCGAACTCGTGCTCACGGCCAAGGTGCCGATGACCGGCGACGCCTACGAGCGTTCCGGCAACGTCGTGCTGGACCACATGTTCGGCGCCACCGTGCACGTCTGCCGCGACGCCGAGGAGACCGTCGCCGCGTACGAGCGCATCAACCACGACAAGGCCGTCACGCTGCCCGTGGGCGGTTCGAACGGTCTCGGCGCCCTCGGCTACGTCGCCGCCGCCGCCGAACTCGTCGGGCAACTCCACGAACTCGGCGTCGACAACGCCACCATCGTCGTCCCGGACGGCTCCGGCGCCACGGCCGCGGGCATCGCGCTCGGCACCGAACTGCTCGGCTGGTCCGGCACCGTGCACGCCGCGAGCGTCTCGCACACGGCCGAGGACGCCACGAACGAACTCCACGCCCTCGCCACCGCCGCCGCCGAACTCCTCGGCAAGCCGGCGCCGGAGCTCGCCCACGTCACCGTCACCGACGACACGATCGGGCCGGGCTACGGCGTGCCGACGCCGGAGATGTGGAACGTGCTGAAGCTCTTCGCCGAGACCGAGGGCGTCCTGCTCGACCCGGTCTACACCGGCAAGGCCGCGGTGAAGTTCCGCGAGCTCGCGCCGCGGTCCGACGTGCCGCTCGTGTTCCTCCACACAGGTGGTCTTCCGGGCTTCTACGGCTACGCGCCGGAGGCGGTGGCCCGGTTCGGACCGGCGTGATCAGTACTCTGGACGGCGTGACCGATCTGGCCGACGACCTGGGTGTGCTGCGTGATCTCGAACGAGGACTGCTCGTCTACAAGTTCGCGATCGAGGAGCTGATGACGAAGCTCCGCATCCTCAGCGAGGAGTTCGACGCGGTACACCACCACGACCCGATCGAGCACATCACCAACCGCGTCAAGAAGCCCGAGGGCATCCTGGAGAAGCTGCGGCGCAAGGGCTTCCCGCTCGACCTCGACGCGATCGGCGACTGGCTCGACGACATCGCGGGAGTGCGCGTCGTCTGCCCGTTCGTGTCGGACGTGTACCGCGTGAGCGCGATGCTGGCGCGGCAGCACGACGTGGAGATCCTGCGCACCAAGGACTACATCGCGCAGCCGAAGCCGAACGGCTACCGCAGCCTGCACCTCATCGTGCGCATCCCGGTGTTCCTGTCCGACCGGGTCGAGCACGTGAAGGTCGAGGTGCAGCTGCGGACCATCGCCATGGACTTCTGGGCGACGCTGGAGCACAAGCTCTTCTACAAGTACGACGACAGCCCGCCCGCGGAGTTCGTGGGCGAGCTGATGTCGACCGCGATGATCGCGGCACAGCTGGACGACCGGATGGAGACGCTCCACCGGCGCATCCACCCCGACTAGCGCCCCTCCGCCGCGTCTTCCGGCACCCGGAGAGGTGCTACGGCTTGGTGATCTCCAGCTGCAGCTCGGTCACCCAGTCCGCCGGGTCGCCCTCGCCGTAGTTCAGGTACACCTCGCGGGCGAACCCGTTCTGCCGGTACCCGTGCGCCTCGATCCACGCCGCCACGGCCTGGTACGACGTGTCGACGTCGTCCATGGTGCCGCGGTGCACGATCGTCGCCGCCTCCCCCAGCGCCGGCAGGTCCACGACGTCGAAGTCGTACCCGGCGGACGGCTCGACCGCCACGGTCACCCCGGCGTGCACGACGACGGCGTCGCCCTCGGCGGGCTCGTAAGTGGCGATGCCGTAGCCGGACGGCTGCACGCCCGCGCGCCCGAGGCGTTCGAAGAGCTGCGGGTAGAGCGGCTGGATGACCGGGCCGATGTCCTCCGGGCCGTAGGAGGCGGCGGTGGCGGACAGCCGGGCCACCCGGACGGCGGGGACGGGCTTCACGATGATCTCGTCGGTGGGCATGGCGCCCTCTCTTTCGATGACGCGGAGACGTGCCTCGACGCGGCGCAGGCGGAACTCGTCCGCGAGGATCTGCTGCCGCAGCTCGGCGCGCCGCAACGACAACATGCCGTGCAACTGTTCGACGGAGAGCTTCTCGTCGAGCACGACACCGACCTGGTCGAGCGTCAGACCGAGGTCCTTCAGCGCGAGCAGGCGGTTGAGGCGTTGCAGCTGGGCGGCGGTGTAGAAGCGGTAGCCCGTGGACGGGTCGACGTGCGCCGGCGGGAGCAACCCGACCGCGTCGTAGTGGCGCAGCATCCGCACCGACACGCGCCCCAGATGGGCGAAGTCTCCGATGGTGAACATGACTGCTCCTGTGTAGGGGCTGACACGGTGTCAGAGTCAAGAAATGATGGTTTGGGCAACGCACCGGGTGGGGATCCTGGGACGTTGACGAGAGGTGGCACATGACGTTCGCACATCCGGCGCTGTTCTACAGCGATGACGACTCCTACATCGACGGGACAGTCCCGTTCGTCGTGGAGGGTCTCGCGAACGGTGAGCCGGTCGCCGTGGCGGTGCCGAGCAGGAACCTCGGGCTGCTGCGGGAGGCGCTCAGCGGGTTCGCCCACCTCGTGACGTTCATCGACATGGCGGACACCGGCCGCAACCCCGGCCGGATCATCCCCGAGCTCCGCGCGTTCGCCGACCGGCACCGCGGAGCCGTCCGGATCATCAGCGAGCCGGTGTGGGACCTGCGCACCGACGTCGAGTACCCGGCGTGCGCGCTGCACGAGGCGCTGGTCAACTACGCGTTCAGCGGACGTGACCTGAGCATCCTGTGCCCCTACAACACCACGGACCTCACCCACGACGTCCTGGCCGACGCCGAGAAGACCCATCCCGTCGTGATCGACGCGAGCGGCCACCGCCCCAGCGACCACTTCCACCCCGCGCGGGTGGTCGTCGCCGCCCACTCCCTGCCGCTGACCATCCCGGTCGACGCGGCGAGCACCTCGGTCGGTGCCGGCGCGATGGCAGCGGTGCGGGCATTCGCCCGTGAACAAGCAACCAAGCACGGACTCACCCGGGACAGAGTTGACGACTTCGCCCTCGCGGTCACCGAGCTCGCGACCAACAGCGTGCGGCACGGCGGGGGCGAGAGCACGGTCCGCGTGTGGGCGGAAAGCAGAAGTATTGTTTGCCAAGTCAACGACAACGGACACATCACCGATGTTCTGGCTGGCCGCACCCCTGTTCACGCAAACGAACCAGGCGGTCGCGGTCTGTTGCTTGTCAACCGTTTGGCGGACCTTGTCCGCACCCAAACGACGTCAAGCGGCACCGCAATCCAAGTCAGATTCGACCTGACTGACAAAAAGGCGACTTGATCCACATACATTTGGGCGATCTCGTTATAGCTTGAGCACGTGCACGACGAGGAAGCGACGGAAATCGGTTACACGGGGGCCCGATTCGGGTCTCCGGCGACCCGCAGACGGCTGCACGCCGACGGAAGTGGAGACTTCAACGGCGCGGAGACGCAACAACTGCCCCGTCAGGAACCGTTGCGCCATCGCCCACCGGAACCGCCACCGGAGTGGCCTGTGCAAGAGGACGAAGCACCAGAGGTCCCCGCGAGGGACAGTTCGCTGATCCGCCCCTACGCCCGCACCGGCGGCCGCACCACGGCCCGTCACGACCTTCGCCTGGAAACGCTGCTCTCGACCGACGAGGACCGGCTCTACCGCGCGAACAACGACCAGGCGGCGATGATGCGGCTGTGCCTGCAGCCGCGGTCGGTCGCCGAGATCTCGGCGCTCATGAAGATCCCGCTCGGCGTCACGCGGGTGCTGCTGAGCGACCTGATCACGCTGAACCTGGTCGCGGTGCACGAACCGAGCGACAAGCCCAACATCGCTCTGCTCGAACGCGTGCTGTCCGGGTTGCGCAAGTTGTGACCCGTTCGCCAGCGCGCGGGATCACGCCTGGTCGCCGATAATCCTCCTGTGGCGACCTCCAGCGACGAGACCCCGAAGACGCCGGTCACGGCCCCGGTCACGGACCCCGTCCCGACCGGCCGCGAGTCCGTTCCGCCCGCCGTGCCGCCTGCTCCGGCGGCCGCACCGAAGAAGCTGCGGCCGACCCGGATCAGCGGCACCTGGATCGCCGTGCTGGTGGCGATCGTGGTGCTGACGTTCCTGCTGGTCTTCATCCTGCAGAACGGCGGCAACGCGACGATCCACTTCCTGTGGGGCCAGTTCAGCCTTCCACTGGGCGTCGCACTGCTGTTCGCGGCGATCGGCGGCGCACTGCTCGTCGCGATCGTCGGGGCCGCCCGGATCCTGCAGCTGCGCCGTCAGGCCAAGCGGGTCACTGGTCGTCCCGCGACCTCATCACCAGCTCGACCCGTGAGCTGATCCCGAGCTTGCGGAAGATCTTGCGCAGGTGGAAGTTCACCGTGTGCGGTGACATGAACAGCTGCGTCGAGATCTGCCGGTTGGTCTGCCCCTTCGCCACCAGGTTCGCGATCGCCCGTTCGGTGTCGTCCATACTGGACCATCCGGATGCAGGTCGCGCCGGGGCGGCCCGGCGCCTGCGGCCGAGCTTGCGCAGCCGGCCGAGCACCCGCGCGCTGTCGCGGGACGCGCCGATCTCCCGGTAGATCGCGAGCGCGTTCTCCAGCGCCCGCACCGACTCCGCCCGGTCCGGTGAGCCGGCCAGCAGCACGCCGAGGTCCTCGGCCGCGTTCGCCCGCGCCCACAGGTCGAGGTGCTGCTGCGCGGCGAGTTCCAGCAGTTTCGCGTCGGCGTCGAACAGGCCGCGCGCGTGCACCGCGGCCGCCGTGACCGCCGGGAAGCCCGGATGCTCCTCGGCGAGCCGCTCCACGCGGCCCACCACGGCCTGGGCGAGCCGCTCGTCGCCGGCCTCCAGCGCCCGGCGGGTGAACCACCCGGCGGCGCGCGGTTCCTCGGCGAACAGGCCCGACGACACCAGCCCCGGGTACTCGTCGGTGAGCAGGGCCAGGGACTTCTCCAGGCCGGAGCCGACGTACGTGACCAGCACGTCGGTCCACTGGTAGTAGGCGCGCGAGAAGACGATCCCGTCGGCGGAGACGTGGTCGCGGCAGCGTTCGACGTGCTCGATCGCGGACGGCAGGTCGCCGGTGTGGATCGCGACCACCGCGAGCACCGCGAGCGCCGGCGCGACGACGGTCTCGTGCCCGGTCTCCTCCGCGACGGTGAGGGCGGCGCGGGCCTCGGCGGCCGCCTCCTCGATCCGCCCCGCCTGCAACAGGATCCTGGCCTGCACGACCGAGGTCATGACCTCCCTGGTCACCACCGCGGACGGCCCGCTGCGCACCCGCCGCACCACCGTGTCGGCGTCGGCGAACTCGCGCAGCCCGGAGAGCAGCGTCGCGAACAGCAGCTGCGGGTAGGCGCTGAGGTCGTGCGAGGTGCTCGACCGCGCCGCCGCGCGGGCGAGTTCCAGTGCGGCACCGGGCCGGCCGGTGTCGCGGGCGATCGCGGCCAGCACCGCCAGCGCCGTCGCCAGCACGTCGTCCGGAGAGCCCTGATGGGTGCGCACGACGACCTCGGCGAGTTCCTCCGCGCGGCTCCGGTCGTGCCCGAGCAGGGCCATCAGCCGGGTGATCTCCACCCAGGGCACGAGTTCCGGGGCCAGGTCGGGTTCGCGCAGCAACGCCTCGGAGATCTCCAGCGACTCCGCGTGCCGGGCGGCGAGCAGCAACGTCGTGGCGACGCAGTGCCGCAGCTTCGCGGCCGGTTCCGGGGACACCTGGCGGGACAACGCCTCCTGCGCGAGGGCCTGCGCGGCGGTGAGCCTGCCGGCGGCGGTGAGCGCTCTCACCGCCATGACCGTGCGGTGCACCAGCGAAGCAGACGCTTGGTCGGTGAGCTCCAGCGCGCGCACCGCGAGTTCGGCGGCGGCCTCCGGGGCGTTCCACAGCACGGCTTTCGCGGCCGCGACGAGCCCGTCGATGGACCGGGCGTCACCGCGCTGGGCGCCGTGCAGCAGGTGTCTGGCGGCGGTGACGGCGGAATCCCCGCGCCGCAGCAGCATTTCGCCCACCTCGCGGTGCAGGGCGCGGCGCACGGGCTGCGGCACGGAGTCGGCGACCAGGCGCCAGAGCAGTTCGTGCCGGAACGCGAGCCTGTCGTCGAGCGAGGTGACGACGCCGGCGCCGATGACCTCGTCCAGCGCGGGCAACAGGATCGCGGTGCTCGACGCGAGCATCTCCGCCACGTCACCGGGTTCGAAGCGCGGGCCGAGCACGGACGCGACCTGCACCAGGTGCCTGGCCTTGCCGCTCAACGCACTCACGCGGTCGCGCAGCAACGCCTCGGTGGCGCGCGGGGAACGATCGGTGCGCAACGCTGCCCGGCCGTTCGCGACCACGACCTGCCCGTCCTGGGCCAGTGCGGCGAACAGCCCGATCAGCGCGGCCGGATTGCCCTGCGCGGTCGAGGCAAGCGCTTTCAGGTCGTCATCGGGAACACCGCCCGCGAGGTCGGTGACGAGGTCCTCGACCACGTCGTCCGCCAGCGGACGCAGGTCGATCCGCACGGCACCCCGCCCCGCGGCGGCGGCGAACAGGCGGTCAGCGCCCTCGCCTCGGCGGCGGGCGAGCAGCCAGACCACCTTTTCGCGGGTGGAGGCGGGTAACAACGCGCGCAACGCGGCGAGCGTGCCGGGTTCGGCCAGGTGGAGGTCGTCGAGGACGACGAGCGTCGGGCCGTCCGGTGGCCGTTCGGCGAGGCGTGCCAGCAGGAACGGCTGGTCCAGCTCGTCCTGCGCGGTGGCGACCGCGAACCCGCGGCGCGTGGCGAGGGCGGCGACCTCGGCCAGCAGCCGGGTCTTCCCCGTTCCGGCCGCGCCGTCGACGAGCACCACCCCGGTGCCCTCGTCCAGCACACCGTTCAGGAGGTCCCGTTCTCCCTCACGGCCGCGGAACACCCCGTCACGATTCCCCGACACGCATTTTCCTTTCGCTCCGCGGCGGCGGAGAACAAGCGCTGCATTACCACAACGACCCTCGCGACGACCACCCCCGAGCCGTCGCGTCTAGCCCGTTGGGACGACCTCACGGGCCGATCGTGAAGCTGCCGCTACCCATTCGGGTAGTTGCCCGCGGGATCATACGTGGACCGGTCCTGTTGAGACGCCCATAGCGCAGGAAGCTTTACCT
This sequence comes from Lentzea sp. NBRC 102530, assembly GCF_030269365.1. Classification (GTDB taxonomy): domain Bacteria; phylum Actinomycetota; class Actinomycetes; order Mycobacteriales; family Pseudonocardiaceae; genus Lentzea. The sequence continues at coordinate 57,189 of NZ_BSTF01000008.1, read as the reverse complement.
GGGCAAGTGGCGCTCTTTCTCCTAGCATCAATTCCGCTGATACTTTCAGCGGCGGATTGTGGAGAGATCTTGGAAAACCGGCTGAAAGTGTGGTGCGCCGGAATCAGCGATCAGGTGGCGGCGGGCACGACCACCGTGCTGGAAGGCGCTCCCGGCACGGGGAAGACGGCCGCGCTGGACGACCTCGCGGCACGCTGGGAGGCCTCCGGCGGGCACGTCGTGCGCGCTCGCGGAAGTGCATTGGAAAGCGATCTTCCATTTGGGATCGTGGCACAGCTCTTCGACCTGGTGGACCCGGATCTCGTTCCCGCCGAGGCGTTGGGTGCGCTGCGGCTCACCGCATCGGCCGCCGAGTTTCCGGTGCTGCACGGCGTGTACCGGCTCGTCGCCGCACTGGGTGCGCGCGCAGATCTGCTGATCGTCGTGGACGACGTGCACTGGGCCGACGCCGCGACGGTGCGCTGGCTCGCCTACCTGGCCTTGCGGGTGCAACGGCTGCCGGTCGCGCTGGTGCTGTCGCTGGGCGTGGGCGAGCGGTGCGACGACCCGTCGTTCGGCGAGATCATGGCGGCGTGCCAGCGGATCACGCTGGACAACCTGACGTCCGCCGAGGTCGGTCTGCTGGTGTCCGAGGCGCTCGGTGCGCCGGCACCCGAGTTCGTGACCGCGTGCTTCGAGGCGACGAGCGGCAACCCGTTGACGGTGACCCGGCTGTTGAAGGCGCTGGCCGAGGACGCGGTGCCGCCGACCGCCGAGGCCGCGTGGCGGGTGGCGCAGCGCGGTGCGGAGGTGTCCGGCGAGATCATGGCGGCCCGGCTGCGCCGCCGTCCCGCCGCGGTGGTGGCCGCGGCGCACTGCCTCGCGGCGCTGGGACCGTCACCGCATCCCGGTGTGCTGGCCGAGTTGACGCGGCTGAGCCCGGTCGAGCTCGCCGAGGCCGTCCGGACCGTGGAACTGCTCGGCGTGGCCGGACCAGCCGTGCTCGACGACATGCCCGCTCCCGCGCGGGCCGCCCTGCACCTGCGAGCCGCGCGGTCGCTGCGGGCGCACGGTGCGTCCGACCGGGCGGTCGCCGACCACCTGCTGGAGACCTCGCCGGGCCTGGAACCGTGGGCGGGCGAGGTGCTCGACCGCGCGGCCCAGGAGGCGGTGAGCCACGGCGACACGGCCGGTGCCGCCCGGTTGCTGTGGCGGGCGTTGCGCGAACCGGTGGCGAACCCGTCGAGGGCGTTGCGGTTGCTGGGGATCGCCGAACTGGTCGGCAACCTGCCGGGCGCGACGGCCCGGCTGCGCGAGGCGTACCAGTCCGATGTGGACGACGTCGAGTCCGCGATCGCGTTGTCGTACGCGCTGCACGCCGACGGCGAACCCGCGGAGATCCGCGGCGTCCTGGGCGGTTCCCCTTGCGCCGAGGCACATCTGGCCGTGCACGGGCTGGCGTGGCAGGAGGCGGTGCCGTCCGCCGTCTCGCTCGACTCCCCCGCCGGTGTGCTGCACCGCGTGATGGTCGGCGACATCAGGGCGTCGGAGGCCGTGCGGCTGGTGTCGACGGACGGCGTGCTGGCGTCGCTCGCGTCGGCGATGACGCTGAACCTCGCCGACTCGCTGGACGAGGCGCTGGCCGTGCTGGACGAGGTCGACCGCGCGCAGGCACCGGTGCTGCGCGCGCTGACGAACGTGATGCGCGCGAACGTCCAGCGCCGCAAGGGAGATCTCGCCTCCGCCCGCGCCGACCTGGAGACCGCCGGCGTCCACCTGCGGCAGGACCGCCGCTGGCACGCGGTGACGGCCTGGCACGCGGCGTTGCTCGCGGACATCCTGCTGGAGGAAGGCAGGCTGGACGAGGCAGCCCTGGTGATCGCCGAGGCCACGACGGACGACACCCGCCGCGTGTGGTCGTTCGGCGGCGTGCTGACCGTGCGGGGCCGGGTGCTGACCGCGCGAGGCGACGACCACGAGGCACTGGAAGCGTTCCTGGCCGCCGGACGGCACTGCGCGGCCTGGCCGTACCGCAACCCGGCGGCCCTGTCGTGGCGTTCCGGCGCGGCCTTGGCGTGCGCGGCGATGGGTGACGGGGAACGCGCCCGCGAGTGGGCGCTGGAAGAGGTCGCGCTGGCCCGCGAGTGGGGTGCGCCGCGGGCGTTGGGCATGGCGTTGCGCGCGGCGGGCCGGGTGACGGCGGGCTCGGCCGGGCGGACGTTGCTGGAGGAGGCCGTCCGGGTGCTGCGCGGCTCCCCCGCCCGCCTGGAACTCGCACGCGCGTTGGTGGACCTCGGTGTGGTGGTGCGCCGCCAGGGCGACACGGCCAGTGCGCGCGTGTCCCTGCGGGACGCGGTGGACCTGGCGCAGAAGTGCGGGTCGTCGGCGATGGCCGCGCGGGCCTACTCCGAGTTGGTGGCCACCAGCGCCGGGCCCCGGCGGATGCGCCAGACGGGGCCGACCGCCCTCACCCCGGTGGAGCACCAGGTCGCTGAGTTGGCGGCACGCGGCCGTTCGGATGACGAGATCGCGTCGACGCTGCTCATGCCCGCTGAATCGGTCGCCGGAGTGCTGTCGGGCATCTACCGAAAGTTGGGTGTATCAGGCCGTTTGCAGTTGGCTGACGCTCTTTTGGTTGATTAGTTCGGACCCGTTCGGCCGATGGTTCGGTTGCGACTTTCGGCCCTATCGTCCTGTCGCATGGCGAGCGAATTTCAGCGCAGCAAGGTGGTTCTGGTCTTCGGGGCCATGGACGTCACCGGGGACGGGTACCTGACCGAGGAGGACTTCCGGCTCCTCGCCCAGCGCTGGTCCGCGTTGCGCGGCAGCGACGAGAAGCTGCTGACCCAGGTCATGCTCGGCTGGTGGGAGACCCTCCAGCAGGCGGCGGGCGGTGCGGAGCGGGTGACGCTGGACGACGTGCTGAGCGTCGTGGACCTGTTGCCGGACAACATCGAACCGGTGCTGGGCACGGCCGACGCGATGTTCGGCGTCGTCGACTCCGACAACGACGACTACGTGTCCGAGGACGAGTACCGGGTGATGATCGAGGCCTGGCTCGGCCACGAGGGCGACACCGACTTCACCGTGCTCGACCTCGACGGCGACGGCAGGCTGTCGCGCGCCGAGTTCGCCACGCTGTGGGCCGAGTTCTGGGCGGGCGACGACGAGGACGCGCCCGGTTCGTACGTCTTCGGGCCAGTTCAGGCCGCCTGAACGAGGGTGAAGAACTCCTGACGGGACGCGGGGTCCTCCCGCAGCACGCCCTTCAACGCGGACGTGACCGTGCGGGATCCCGTGACCCGCACACCCCGCAGCGCCATGCACATGTGCTCGGCCTCGATCACGACGCCGACGCCCAAGGGCTGCAACCGGTCCTGCAACCAGTCGGCGACCTGCTTCGTGAGCCGTTCCTGGACCTGGAGGTCCCGCGCGAACATCTCCACGACCCGCGCGAGCTTCGACAGGCCGAGAATTCGTTCACCGGGCAGGTAACCGACGTGCGCGACGCCGTGGAACGGCAGCATGTGGTGCTCGCACAACGACTGCACCGGAATGCTGCGCGCGAGCACGAGTTCGTCGTAGCCCTCGTCGTTCGGGAACGTCGTCATCGTGAACTCGCGGGGCGTCAGCATCTCCGCGTACGCCTCGGCGACGCGGCGCGGGGTGTCCTCCAGGTGCACCGAGTACGGGTCCTTGCCCAACGCCTTGAGCAGGTCCGTTACCGCCCGCTGCGCCGCTTCGACGTCCATGCGGTCACGGTAGATCCGCTGGCCGAATTTAGTCAACAAGAGTAGTTTTTAGAGATGGCCGACCCCGTCGCCGCCGTCGCGGCCCTGGACGAACCGAACCGGCGCAGGCTCTACGACCTCGTGGCCGCCGCCACGTGCCCCATCAGCAAGGACGAGGCGGCGCAGGCCGTCGACCTGCCGCGCACGACGGCCGCCTTCCACCTCGACAAACTGGTGGAGATGGGCTTGCTCACAGTGGTCCACGAGCGCCGCACCGGCCGGTCCGGACCGGGGGCCGGCCGGCCCGCGAAGCTGTACCGGCGGTCGGACGAGCAGATCGCGGTGTCGTTGCCGGACAGGCGCTACGAGGCCGTCGGCCATCTCGTGACGGACGCGTTGGTGGAGGCGGAGACCACGGGAGAGCCGGCGCGGGTGATCCTGAACCGGCGGGCGTACGAGTGGGGCGCGGACCTCGCGGCGAAGTCCCCCGGTGACGTGACGGAGGCGTTGGCGGCCTTCGGGTTCGAGCCCAGGACCGAGGGCGGGGAGATCCTGCTGCGCAACTGCCCGTTCCACAGCCTGGCGCACCGGCACACGGAGTTGGTGTGCGGCATGAACCTCTGCCTCGTCAGCGGCCTGCTGGACGGGATCGAGGCGAGCGGGGTGACCGCCCACCTCGATCCGTCACCGGGTCACTGCTGCGTCCGGATCTCTCCGGCGCCGTCTTCCAGGTCGCCCTCGGTCTCCAGGTAGGCGGCCCGCAGTGCGTCCAGAGTGGACTCCTCCGGGTGCTCCCACATCTTCCGCTCGGCCGCCTCCAGCAGGCGTTCCGCGATGCCGTGCAACGCCCACGGGTTCGACGTCTGCATGAACTTGCGGGTCTCCGGGTCGAGCACGTACGTCTCGGTGAGCTTCTCGTACATCCAGTCGGCGACGACACCGGTCGTGGCGTCGTAGCCGAACAGGTACTCGACCGTCGCCTGGAGTTCGAACGCGCCCTTGTAGCCGTGGTTGCGCATCGCCCCGACCCAGCGCGGGTTCACCACGCGGGCGCGGAAGATCCGCGACGTCTCCTCGGTGAGCGTGCGGGTGCGGACGGCCTCCGGGCGCGTGCTGTCGCCGACGTACGCGGCGGGTGCCTTGCCCGTCAACGCCTTCACCATCGTGACCATGCCGCCGTGGTACTGGAAGTAGTCGTCCGAGTCGGCGATGTCGTGCTCGCGGGTGTCGATGTTCTTCGCCGCCACCGCGATCCGGCGGTACGCCGACTCCATGTCCTGGCGCGCCTCGATCCCGTCGACGCCACGGCCGTAGGCGTAGCCGCCCCACACCGCGTAGACCTCGGCGATGTCGGACGAGTCGCGCCAGTTGCGGCTGTCGATCAACGGCAGCACGCCCGCGCCGTACGCGCCGGGCTTGGAGCCGAAGACCCGCAGGGTCGCGCGACGCTGGTCGCCGTGCTCTTCGAGGTCGCGCAACATGTGCGCGCGCACGAAGTTCTGCTCGGCGGGTTCGTCCAGCGCTGCCACCAGCTGCACGGCATCGTCCAACATGGACACCACGTGCGGGAAGGCGTCCCGGAAGAAGCCGGAGATGCGGACCGTGACGTCGATGCGCGGCCTCTCCAGCTCCTCCAGCGAGATCGGCTCGAGCCCGGTGACGCGCCGGGACTGGTCGTCCCACACCGGCCGGACGCCGAGCAGTGCGAACACCTCGGCGATGTCGTCGCCGGCGGTGCGCATCGCGGACGTGCCCCACACCGACAGGCCGACCGACGGCGGCCACTCGCCGTCGTTCTCGGACCGGTAGCGCTCCAGCAGCGAGTCGGCCATCGCCTGGCCGGTCTCCCACGCGAGCCGCGACGGGATGGCCTTCGGGTCGACCGAGTAGAAGTTGCGGCCGGTCGGCAGCACGTTCACCAGGCCGCGCAACGGAGAACCCGACGGGCCCGCCGGGACGTAGCCGCCGTCGAGCGCGTGCAGGACGTTCGTCATCTCGTCCGTGGTGCGCGCGAGCCTCGGCACGACCTCGACGGCCGCGAACTCGAGGATCTTCCGCACGTCCTCGGACTCGTGCAGACCCGCTGCGGCCGCACGGTCCCAGCCCGCGTCCTCCATCGCCTGGACGAGCGCGCGGGCCTCTTCCTCCACGGCGTCAACGTCTTCACGGCCGGTCGTCGTGAGCCCGAGCGCCTCGCGCAGCCCCGGCAGCGCGGCGACCTGACCGCCCCACATCTGCCGTGCCTGCAACATGGCGAGCACGAGGTTGACGCGGACGCTGCCGGTCGGCGCCTCACCGAGGACGTGCAGGCCGTCGCGGATCTGGACGTCCTTGACCTCGCACAGCCAGCCGTCGACGTGCAGGATGAACTCGTCGAACTCCGCGTCGTGCGGCCGGTCCTCCATGCCGAGGTCGTGGTCGAGCTTCGCGGCCTTGATCAGCGTCCAGATCTGCGCGCGGATCGCCGGCACCTTGGCCGGGTCCATCGCGGAGATGTTGCCGTACTCGTCGAGCAACTGCTCCAGGCGCGCGATGTCGCCGTAGCTGTCGGCGCGGGCCATCGGCGGCACGAGGTGGTCGACCAGCGTGGCGTGCGCGCGCCGCTTGGCCTGCGTGCCCTCGCCCGGGTCGTTGACGAGGAACGGGTAGATCAGCGGCAGGTCGCCGAGCGCCGCGTCGGTGCCGCAGGACGCCGACATGCCGACGGTCTTGCCGGGCAACCACTCCAGGTTGCCGTGCTTGCCGACGTGCACCACGGCGTCCGCGCCGAAGTTCGACTCGACCCACCTGTACGCCGCGAGGTAGTGGTGCGACGGCGGCAGGTCCGGGTCGTGGTAGATCGCGATGGGGTTCTCGCCGAACCCGCGCGGCGGCTGCACGATCACCGCGACGTTGCCGGACCGCAGCGCGGCCAGCACGATCTCGCCGTCCTTCGACTTGGAGTGGTCGACGAAGAGCGTGCCGGGCGCCTCGCCCCAGTGCTCCTGCATCGACTCGCGGAAGTCGTCCGGCAGCGTCTCGTAGAACTCGCGGTAGTCGGCCGCGGCGATGCGGATCGGGTTGCTCTCGAACTGCTCCTGCGTGAGCCAGTCCGCGTCCTGGCCACCGGCGGCGATCAACGCGTGGATGAGCTTGTCGCCGTCGAGCTCGTCGACGCCCGGCAGCTCGTCGCCGATGTCGTACCCGTGCTCGCGCATGGCCTTCAGCAGCCGGACGGTCGACGCGGGCGTGTCGAGGCCGACGGCGTTGCCGATGCGCGAGTGCTTCGTCGGGTACGCCGACAGCATCACGACGATCTTGCGTTCGGCGACGGGGATGTGCCGCAGGCGGCCGTGCCGCACCGCGATGCCCGCGACGCGCAGCGCCCGTTCGGGGTCGGCGACGTAGACGGTCAGGCCGTCGGAGTCGATCTCCTTGAAGGAGAACGGAACCGTGATGATCCGGCCGTCGAACTCCGGGATCGCGACCTGGGTCGCGGTGTCCAGAGGAGACAGTCCGTCGTCGTTCTCGTCCCACGTCTCGCGGCTGGAGGTGAGGCAGAGCCCCTGCAGGATCGGCACGTCCAGCGCGGCCAGCGCACCGACGTCCCACGCGTCGTCGTCACCACCGGCGGACGCCTTGGCGGGGTTCGTGCCCCCCGCCGCGAGGACCGTGACGACCAGTGCGTCGGCCTTGCGGAGCGTGTCGAGCAGCTCGGGTTCGGCGGTGCGCAGCGACGAGCAGTAGACCGGCAGCGGCTTGCCGCCCTTGGCCTCGATGGCGTCGCACAGCGCGTGCACGAACGAGGTGTTCCCGGCGACGTGGTGCGCGCGGTAGTAGAGCACCGCGACCGTCGGGCCCTCGGCCTTCGGCTCCTCCCGCTCCAGCACACCCCACGTGGGGGTGGCGGCGGGGGCCGCGAAGCCGTGGCCGGTCAGCAGCACGGTGTCGGAGAGGAACTTGTGCAGCTCGGTGAGGTTCGCCGGGCCGCCGTGCGCGAGGTAGAGGTGCGCCTCGGCACACACGCCACCGGCCACCGTCGACAGCTCCATCAGCGCCGCGTCGGGCTGCATCTCGCCACCGAGCACGACGACGGGCAGTCCGCAGGCCAGCAGCCAGTCGAGCCCTTCCTCCCACATCCGGCGGCCACCGAGGATGCGCACGAGGACCAGGTCCACGCCCTCCACGAGGCCGGGAAGGTCGTCGACGGTCGTGCGCGCCGGGTTGCCGAGCCGGTACTCGGCACCGCTCGCACGCGCCGACAGCAGGTCGGTGTCGGAGGTCGACAGCAGCAGGATCACGCGGGCTCCATCCCTCGTGGGGTCCTCGCCCCAGGTTGCGGGTGACTGGCGAAGCAGAGTTCCTGACTCCCAGCCGGTTCGGCTGGTCACAGTGGCGGGACCGCGCCGGATTCACACCGGCTTCCTCCTGCGCTTCGTCGTTCGGGCTCACCCTAACCGGCGGGTTACAGTCCGACCTATGCGTAGTCACCCGGATGCCTGCCCCGGCGCCGTCGAGCTGCACCAGGCGGCCGACGGCGGGCTGGCGCGCATCCGGGTGCCGGGTGGCACGCTCTCCGCTGCCCAGTGGGACGTCGTGCGGGGTGCCGCCGCGGAGCTCGGTTCGGGGTCGATCGAGCTGACCTCGCGGGCGAACCTCCAGATCAGAGGCCTGGCGGACGGCGTGGAGCTGGGTGCGCGGCTGGCCGCGGCGGGGCTGCTGCCGTCGGCGACGCACGAGCGGATGCGCAACATCATCGCGGCGCCGCTGGAGGACAACCAGGGGCTGGTCGACGAGATCGACGCGGCGCTGTGCGGAGACGCTTCGCTGGCGGATCTGCCGGGGCGCTTCCTGCTGACGGCCGGTGCCGCGGTGAGCGGGCTGGGCGGCGACTTCGGGCTGGTCAGCGAGCCGTCCGGCACGTTCGCCCTGCTTCTCGCTGGCCAGGACACCGGCGTCCGCGTCACCGACCCGGTCGACGCCGTCCTGTCCGCCGCCCGCCTCTTCCAGCGGCTGCGCGGCACGGCCTGGCGCCTGTCCGAAGTGGACGACGGTGTGCGAAAGATCACCGCTCACTTCGGCACTTCCGACGCCCCGCGGATCACCCCCGCTGTGACCCCTGTCGCACCTTCACCGTTGACGCCGGGCGTCCCGCTCGGCCGCCTCGACGCCACGCAACTCCCCGGTGTCGCGCTGCGGCTGACCCCGTGGCGCAGCCTGGTCGTGCCCGCCGGCACCGACACGTCCGGCCTCATCACCGACCCGCGCTCCCCCTGGCACGGCGTGAGCGCCTGCACCGGACGCCCCGGCTGCGCGAAGTCGCTCTCCGACGTCCGGGCCGATGTGCGCGCTTGGCTCGATATGCCCCACCACACACACGGGCCAGGCCGGGTACCCCCAATTTCGATTCCAGGGAGCAGGTCCGACAGTCCGGGCGCCGTGCACTGGTCGGGTTGTGCCCGCCGCTGCGGCCGCCCGGCGGGCGATGTGATCGAGTTCGTCGCGACCGGCGACGGCTACGAGGAGATCCGTTGACGCAGTACATCAAGGACGGGGCGGAGATCTACCGCCAGTCCTTCGCCACCATCCGCGCGGAGTCGGACCTCACCGGGTTCCCCGACGACGTGGCGCGGGTCGTCGTCCGCATGATCCACGCGTGCGGCATGACCGACCTGCCCGCCGACGTGGCGTTCTCGCCGAACGTCGTGCGCGACGCCCGTCGAGCGTTGCTGGCAGGCGCGCCGATCCTGTGCGACGCCAACATGGTGGCGTCCGGGGTGACGCGCCGCCGGCTGCCGCGCGACAACGAAGTCCTCTGCTTCCTGCAGGATCCGCGCACGCCGGAACTCGCGCAGGCCATCGGCAACACGCGCAGTGCCGCCGCGCTCGAACTCCTGCGGGACAGGTTCGACGGTGCGGTGATCGCGATCGGCAACGCGCCCACGGCGTTGTTCCACCTCCTCGACCTGATCGCCGCCGGGGCACCGCGCCCGGCCGCGGTCCTCGGCATCCCGGTCGGGTTCATCGGGGCCGCGGAGTCCAAGGAAGCTTTGGCCGCAACGGATCTCGAGCACCTCGTGGTGCGCGGGCGGCGCGGCGGCAGTGCCATGACGGCGGCGGCCATCAACGCGATCGCGAGCGAGGAAGAGTGACGGGCAAACTTTACGGCGTCGGCCTGGGTCCGGGTGACCCGGAACTCCTGACGGTCAAGGCCGCGCGGCTCATCCGCGAGGCCGACGTGGTGGCGTTCCACAGCGCCCGCCACGGCCGGAGCGTCGCGAAAACCATTGCGGCGCCCTACTTCCGCGGCCAAGACGATCCGAATCCGCAGATCCTGGAACAGCTCGTCTACCCGGTCACCACCGAGGACACCGACGACTACCAGGGCGAGATCGACTCCTTCTACGAGGAGGCCGCCGCCACGCTGGCCGCGCACCTCGACGCGGGACGCACGGTCGTCGTGCTGGCCGCCGGGGACCCGTTCTTCTACGGCTCCTACATGCACATGCACAAGCGCCTCAAGGACCGTTACGAGTGGGAGGTCGTCCCCGGCGTCACGTCGGTGAGCGGGGCCAGCGCGGTGCTCGGCACGCCGCTCGTCGAACGCGACGAGGTGCTCACGATCCTGCCCGGCACGCTGCCCCCGGCCGAGCTCGCGAGCCGGCTCGCCGACACCGACTGCGCCGCGATCCTCAAGCTGGGCCGCACCTTCGGCAACGTCCGGGACGCGCTCGAGGCGTCCGGCAGGCTCGACGGCGCCTGGTACGTCGAACGCGCGACGACCGCCCGGCAGAAGATGGCGCCGCTGGCCGACGTCGACCCCGCCGACGTCCCGTACTTCTCGATCGCCGTGCTGCCGAGCCGGTCGAAGCCCGCGAAGCCGAAGGGCGAGGTCGTCGTCATCGGCCTCGGGCCGGGCGACCGCGCGTGGCTCACCCCGGAGGCCCGCCAGGAGGTCGAGGCCGCCGACGAACTGGTCGGCTACAGCACCTACCTCGACCGCGTCCCGCAGCGTCCCGGCCAGAAGAAGCACTCGTCGCACAACCAGGTCGAGTCCGAACGTGCCGCGTTCGCGCTCGACCTCGCGCGCAAGGGCGCACGGGTCGCGGTGATCTCCTCGGGTGACCCCGGCGTCTTCGCGATGGCCACCGCGGTCCTCGAGGTGGCGGCGGAGACCGGTGACGTGCCGGTGCGCGTGCTGCCCGGCGTCACGGCCGCGAACGCCGTGGCGGCCAAGGCGGGCGCGCCGCTCGGCCACGACTACGCGGTGATCTCGCTGAGCGACCGGCTCAAGCCGTGGAACGTCATCGCCGAACGCCTCGAAGCCACCGCGAAGGCCGACCTGGTGATCGCGATCTACAACCCGGCGTCCAAGGCCCGCACGCACCAGGTGGCGGACATGCGCGACCTGCTGCTGCGACACCGCGCGCCGGAGACCCCGGTCGTCGTCGGACGGGACGTCGGCGGCCCGGAAGAGGAGATCCGCGTCCTCACGCTCGGCGCCCTCGACCCGGCCACGATCGACATGCGCTGCCTGCTGATCATCGGTTCGTCCCAGACGGTCGTGACCGAGCAGGGCGTGGTCTTCACGCCCCGGCGGTACCCAACCAGCTGACCGCGGCGTCGACGGAGGTCACCGTTTCCACGGGTGGGAGCGGTGGCCTCCGCACGACCACGACCGGAATCCCGAGCAGCTCGGCGGCGTCGAGCTTGGCCGAGGTCATCGGCCCGCCGCTGTCCTTGGTGACCAGCACGTCGATCTCACGTGATCGCATCAGCCCCAGCTCACCGTCCACTGTGAACGGTCCGCGCGAAAGCAGCACCTCGATCCGTTGCGGCAGCGGGGGTTCCGGTGGTTCGACCATCCGCGCGAGGAACCACTGCGGGCAGCCGGCGAACTCCGCCAGGTCCTGCCGCCCGGTCGTGAGGAACACCCGCTCGCCGGGCAACGACCGTGCCGCCTCGGCCACGCCGTCCACCCACAGCCAGCCGGGCCGGGCCTCGAACCCGGGCCGCCGCAGCACCAGCAACGGCACGCCGACCCGGTGGCAGGCCTCGACAGCGTTGGCGGTGATCTGCCGCGCGAACGGGTGCGTCGCGTCGACCACGGCCCTGACGTCGTTGTCCCGCAACCACTGCGCCAAGCCGTCCGGCCCGCCGAAGCCGCCCACGCGGACTTCGCCGGCGGGGAGAGCGGGATTGCTGACCCGCCCTGCCAGGGACGAGACCACCCGGCAGCGCGGGGTGGTGGACGCGCCCGCGTTCGACGAGGCCGCGGCCAGCCTGCGCGCGAGGTCCCGCGCTTCCCCCGTGCCGCCGAGGATCAGGATCATCGAACGCGCGTGGCCGAGTACAGGTGGCTGTCCGGGAACTGCGTCGCCCCCAGCGTCCGTCCCACGATGATCACCGCGGTCCGCTTGATCCCGGCGGCCGCGACCTGCGCCGCGATGTCGTCCAACGTCCCGCGCAGCACCACCTCGTCCGCGCGCGACGCGTAGGCCACGACCGCGACCGGGCAGTCCAGGCCGTAGTTCGGCACCAGCTCCGCCACCACGTCGGCGATCCGCTGCACCGCCAGGTGCAGCACCAGGGTCGCGTGGCTGCGACCCAGCGTGTCCAGGTCCTCCCCCTCGGGCATCGGCGTGGCGCGCTGCGAGGTGCGGGTCAGGATCACCGTCTGCCCCACGCCGGGCACGGTGAGCTCCCGTTGCAGCGAGGCGGCAGCGGCGGCGAACGCGGGCACCCCCGGCGTCACGTCGTACGCGATGCCCAGCGCGTCCAGCCGGCGCATCTGCTCGGCCATCGCGCTGAACACCGACGGATCGCCGGAGTGCAGCCTGGCCACGTCGAGCCCGGCCTCGGCGGCCGCGACCAGTTCGGCGACGATCTCGTCCAGGGTCAGCTCTGCCGTGTCGACCTTCCGCGCGCCCGGCGGGCAGAAGTCCAGCAGTTCCACCGGGACCAGCGCGCCCGCGTACAGGCACACCGGCGACGAGGCGATCAACGACTGCCCGCGCACGGTGATGAGATCGGCGGCGCCTGGTCCGGCGCCGATGAAGTGCACGGTCACTTGACGACGCTCCACGTGGTCACGGGCATGTGCGGCCGCCAGCCGGTGAAACCGCCGACCGCCGACCCGCGGTTCACCGCGATCCGCACCAGGTCGCCGCCGAGCTTCGCGTACCACTGCGCCACGACGGCCTCGGACTCGAGCGTCACGGCGTTCACCACCAAACGACCGCCGGAGGCCAGGGCGTCCCAGCAGGCCTGGAGGACGCCGGGCACCGTCACGCCGCCGCCGACGAAGATCGCGTCGGGCTTCTCCAAGCCCTGCAACGCGTCCGGCGCCCGTCCGATGTGGACCTCCACCCCCGGCACGCCCAGAGACGCAGCGTTACGGCCGATTCGCTCTGCGCGTTCGGCCGACTGCTCGACGGCGATGACGCGGCACGTCGGGTGCGTGCGCGCCCACTCGATCGCGATCGAGCCCGACCCGGACCCGACGTCCCACAGCAGCTGCCCGGGCAGCGGCGCCAATCTCGACAGCGAAATAGCCCGCACCTCTCGCTTCGTCAGCTGGCCATCGGATTCGTACACGTCATCAGGCAGTCCGGGAACCCGCGGGAGAGCGCTTCCGCCGTACTCGATCGCGATCACGCACAGAGGGTCCGAGTCCTGCCCGGACCAAGGGTAAACCCGCTCGGCGGCACCACCTAGCTGTTCGAGCACGATGATCGGTCCGGCAAGCGCCGCAACGGTCTCCGGGTCACCGCCGAGCACGAGCACGCGCCGTCCCGGCGTCAACACGGGGCGTAGCAGGTCGGCCGAACGGGCCACCAGCGACACGACCTCGACCTCGTTCAACGCCCACCCGAGCCGCGCGCAGGCGAGGGACACAGAGGACGGATGCGGGATCACCGTGACGCGTTCACCCAGCAGCCGCACCAAGGTGGTCCCGATGCCGTGGAACATCGGGTCACCCGACGCGAGCACGCACACGTCCCGGAAAGTTTCGAAAAGTCCGGGCAACGCCGGTACCAGCGGCGACGGCCAGGCCACCCGCTCGAACTCCCCCGGCACCAGGTCGAGTTGCCGCTGCGACCCCATGAGCACACGTGAGCGGGAAACAGCCTGCTGGGCCGCAGGGGAAAGCCCGTCCCAGCCGTCGGCGCCGATGCCGACGACCACGACGTCAGACGGTGCCGGTGACACGCTTCACCTGGATCTCGATGACGACGCGCTCCGGGTTGACCCGGGGCTTCTTGTAGCGCAACGCGTACCGCCGTTCGGCGTCGCGCACGGATTCCACGTCGTCGCGCACGACCGCCGGACCCTCCAGCGTGGACCAACGCCGACCGTCCACCTGGCACACAGCGGCGTAGCCCGCCTCGCTGACGTGCTTGACCTTCCACGACGCGCCGGACGTGATGATCCGCGCGATCCCGGCCTCGGCGTCGAGCGTGACGCCGACCGGCACCACGTGCGGAGTCCCGTCGAGACGGACGGTGGACAGCGTGCACAGGTGCCGCTCGGTCCAGAACTCGGTGAACTCGGGGCCGCGCTCGATCGACATGGCACGCATCATCGCAATGCGGCGGCCGCCGGACGAAATCAGGCCCTCAGAAGTCGGCGAACCGCGGCCTGGCCAGCGCGCTGGTGCTGACCGGCATGACGGCCCAGCCCCCGCCGGTGCCGAGGAACCACGCACCACCCGGCGGGTCCGGCGGGAAGGTTCCGGACAGCAGCTCGAGGCACCCGTCCGCGACCTCCAGCACCCGGACGGCCTCGACGTGGTCCTTTCCCGTTCGCGTGAAATCACGTGGCACGTCACCGCCCTCGACGGCGTGCCGCCGGGCGTCGGCGCAGACGGCGATCAGCAGCCGCCTCTGCGGATCGGTCAGGTCGCGGTAGAAATCGCCCAGGTGGGGGCAGTGCCGGAGGCTCCTCCAGCCCTCGGCGAGCTCAGCGGCCCAGGGATCAGCCTCGATCCGTTCGGCGGCGTCGACCAGGTAGCAGAGCCAGACCTCGAACGCGTCGTCCAGCAGCCAGAAGCCCTGGTCGTCCACCGAGAACGTCGTCGTCTTGCCCACCGGACGAGAACAGGGCCCGCCACCGGGGTGACGGGCCCTGTTCTCCGTGCTCTACGGGTAGTTGACGACGTTCACCGGCACAGTGCCCGGCGGTGTCACCCCGCCCACGCCGTTGATCACGTGGGAGATCGTGCCCTGGTAGTTGAGCGACACGGTGAGCAGGTTGTGCATCCTCACCCCGGACCGGTTGGGCACCTCGAACGCGTTCTCGGCCCGCACCGACGGGTTGACGTTGAAGAAGCAGTAGCTGCCCAGCCCCCATGCCTCGTGCGACGTGACGCTGTCCGCGACCTTGTAGGCCGCGTAGCCCGTCACGCCGTTGGGCGCCATCCAGGACGCCTGGTTGGGCACGTCGTACGGCATCTCGTTCTGGAAGAAGATGGTCCGCCCGCCGTTGCCGTTCCAGATGACCTGGTACTTCTGGTAGTGCTCGACGAACAGGCCCGTGGCCAGCACGTCGTTGCCGTTCACGACCAGGCCGGTGTCACCGATGGCCTCGTCCCAGCCCCAGGTGCCGGCGTTGCCGTGGTCGGCGCGCCAGATCCAGGTGTGGTCGATGATCGTGTTGTGGCTGTTGATCACGAGGCTGTTCGTCGCCTTGCCCGCGATCGCGCCGCCGACGCGGAAGAACACGTCCTGCAGCGTGGTCGGGTTGGACGCGTGCGAGGCCGACGAGCCGGCGGGGCCGACGGTCAGCAGCGACTGCGACAGGGTGGTGCCGGCGTCGAACAGGATGCCCTTGATCCGCACGCCGTCGACGTCCGCGACCTGCATGGCCGTGACGCCGTTCTGCGGCACGATCGTCGCGTAGCCGATGCCCAGCACGACGGTGTTGGGCCGCGTGATGTTGATCGTCTGGTTGACGTTGTAGATGCCGGGCGTGAAGAACAGGTTGCAGCCGTTGCCCAGCGCCGCGTTGATCGTGGCGGCCGTGTCACCGGACTTCACGACGTAGAAGTCGCTCATCGGGAGGGACGAGCCGGGCGTGCCGCCGTTGATCCACGACGCGCCGGAGGCGTTGGTGCGCAACGAGGGCAGGAACACCCGGTACTTGCCGTTCTCGAAGTAGAGGTACGGCACGTCGCGCGAGATCGGCGTCGTCGCCAGGTTGGTCGACGGCGGGTTCGGGAACGTGGTGGCCGGTGCGCCGGGCGTTCCGGAGAACACCATGTTCCACACGCCGCCGTTCCAGCTGCCGTAGTTGGAATCGCGCGTGTACCACTGCTGCTGCGAGACCGACGCGGTCTGGCCGGAGACGCGGGTGTCGGCCGTGTAGCCGCCGGACGCGAAGCCGTAGCTGGCCGGGTAGAGCGCCAGGTTGCCGCGGACGTCCATGCGGCGGAACGGCGCGGCCTGCGCGACGGCCCAGCGGTTGGTGCCGTTGCTGGGGACCACGGCCATGTTCTCGGCGGAGCGCCAGAAGTTCTGCAGCGCCACGCCCTTGTCGGACTCGTTGAACGCGTCCACGGTGATGTCACCGTTGATCACGACGTCCCCGGGGTTCTTGCCGAGCCCGGACACCGAGGTGTAGTAACCGACGTCGTCGTGGATGCCGCTGTAGGTGCCGGGCTTGAACAGGTGCGCGACCCGGCGCGGCGCCATCTGCGCGGTGATCGTGTCCTTCTGGTTGTTGAAGTCGATGTCGAGCTGCGTCTGGATGCTCGTCGCCGACATGCTCGGGTCGAAGATCCGGGTGTTGGGCCCGAAGTTCGGGGTGTCGGACTGCAGACACCCCTGCTGCGTCCCGATCGTGTAGGTCGCGCTGGCCACGGCCGAGTTCGCGAGCCCGGACTTGATGCCGATCGCCTGCACGGTCCTGTTGCTGGACACGGAGATCGGCCCGCTGTACACCGGAGAGCTGCCGGTCGGCGTCGAACCGTCCACTGTGTACCGGATGGTCGCGCCGGACGTGCTCGTCGAGATGGTCACCGTCTGCGCGGAGGCGTAGGCACCACCGGGAGGGCTGAACGTCGGCGTGGCGACCGGAGTGCCGATCACGTACGACGCGCTGCCCACCGCCGAGTTCGGCTGGCCGGACTTGATGCCGATGGCGTTGATGGTCCTGTTGCCGGTCACCGAGATCGGCCCGCTGTAGACCGGGCTGCTCGTCGTCGGCGTGGAGCCGTCCGTGGTGTAGCGGATCGTCGCACCGGACGTGCTGGTCGAGATCGTCACCGTCTGCGCCGTCGAGTAGGTACCACCCGGCGGGCTGAACGTCGGCGTCGCGACCGGCTGCGCCGCACCCTGGTGGGTGTAGCTGAAGTGCGGCGTGTCGTACTGCGGACCGCTCTTCTCGTAGGTGAACCAGTAGTCGATGACCGTGCCGGCCGACAGCGACCCGACGGTCTTCTGCCAGGTCCCGGCGTTGTTGGTCATGCGGAAGTTCTGCTGCGGAGTACCCGGGATCAGGTAGTGCACGTCGACGTAGTTGGCAGGGGTCGTCGGCGTGAAGTTGATCCGGGCCTGAGTCGCGTCGATCGCGGTCACGTTCTGCGTGTAGTCCTCGGCCGCGTGGGCGGCCTGGACCGTCGCCAATGACGACAGGGCAATCGCTGCGGCGGCTAGTCCCCGCCGCCATCTCACCTTTGAGAGCGCTCTCACACCTGGAACGGTAAAGCCGAGATGACGGTGAGGGAAGACGTAAGTTTCGAGAAAGCCCGAACGCTCTAGTGGCACGCGATCCCGGCCCCGGAACCGTTTTCACCCGAACGAGCACCTGATTGTAGGCAGTTCAAGCCATAGCGTCGGCATATGACTGCATCCACCGCGTACAGCCGAGACCTCGGCGACGAGCTGCGCCGCCTCCGCGAGACCTGCATGGGACTGAACGGCAACAAGATGGCCGAAAGGCTGGGGTGGGACCCGAGCAAGGTCTCCACGGTCGAGAACGGCCGGGCGCGAGCCAGCGAGGTCGACCTCATCCAGTACTTGTCCATGTGCGGCAAGGACATCGACTTCATCAACGACTTCCGGCGCCGCTACCAGTACGCCTTCGAGGAGTACATCGTGCAGGTGTCCGACGAACTGCGTACGGTCGCGATGGCGGAGGCCACCGCGATTGCGATCACCAGCTACTCCCCGCTGTCCATACCGGGCCTGGCCCAGACCCCGGAGTATGCCGACGGCCTCTTTCGGATGAGCGGCCAGGTGACCGAGTCACGTATTCCGGCTCTTGTCGAGTTCCGCACCGGTCGCCAGACGATCCTTCGCCGACACGATCGACCGACTTGCTTGTTCTACGTCCATGAGCACGCCTTGCAGCTCCAGGTCGGTAGCAGCGCGATCATGGAGGACCAGTACGCCCGGCTCCTGTTCGACACTCACACCATCCGGATCGTGTCCGCGGACGCGCCCCTAGCGGCATCTGGTTGTGTTCTCTGGGAGTACGAGAAAGCACGCCCCATCGCCTTCAGCGAATCCGACCTCACCAACGTGTTCGTGCAAGACCCTGGGGCGATCGCGCGCACCCGGCTGCTCTTCGACCGTCTGGATCAGGTCGCCTTGAGTGCGGAACAATCGCGGAGCAAGCTGGCGGAGTACGTCAGCCGACCGCGAGAGGACTTCGATGACTCAGGACCGCACCTGGCGTAGGAGCAGCTACAGCAACGGCACCGAACACGGTGAGTGCGTCGAAGTGTCGCTGGCCCACGAAGCCCTCGTCCGGGACTCGAAGAACGCGGGCGGCGACGTGCTCGCGTTCTCGGTTCCCGCCTGGCAAAGCCTGATCCGGCTGGCTACTGCATGTTCGTGACGTGGCGGTGCGCGGCGTCGGCGGTGCAGGCGTAGAACTGCAGGTTGTAGCCGCGCCCGATCATCAGCTCCGTCGGCTCGTTCAGCAGCGGGAACGGCGGGTGCTCGCCCTCCGCGTCCTCGACCGGCCGCCAGCTGCCCCCGCCGTCCCACTCCGAGCTGGCGAGGGTGAGCAGCGGCGCGACGTCGGCCCCGCAGTCGGGGCAGGACATCGGGAACGGGTCGGAGAAGCTCCACGGCCCGTGGCCACCGGCCTTGGTGCCGGCGGCCACCGCCAGGTTGTGCTGGTACGCCCCGTGTTTCCCGTCCTCCCACTCGCTGACCAGCGCGGCCAGGTCGGGCGGCAAGCAGTGCGGCGCCGGGTGCTCGAGGACCTCCTCCGGGTGCAGCACGCACGGCTGCGGCAGGTAGTGCTCCTCCACGGCGGCGGGCAACGGCGCCTCAACGAGCGGGTCGGTCACGTCGGCGGCGACGCGCCAGCGCAGTGCGGTGGTGGGGACGTAGCCCTCGTCCTCGTGGTCGAACGGGCACCACAGCACCTGCAACAGGTCCGCGCCGCCCGGACTGGGCAGGCCGGGGACGTCGCGCGCGTACAGCTGGGCGACCGGCACCATCGGCAGCGGGCCGTCCACCGTGATCTCCGAACCGTCGTCCACCCGGTCGACGACGATCTTCTCCTGCTCTGTCAACAGGTTCTGACCGGGCGGACGCGGACGTGCCCACGCCTCGGCGAGAATCCGCCGCCGCTCCAACACATCTGGGATGGAAGCGCCTTCGAGCACCGGGCCGGCGTGCTCAGGACACGTCGGCCAAGCCTCGTCCGCCGGCCACAGCAGCGGGCCGCCGATCGAGCTGTCGGCGGCGGTCGGCTCCCCCGGCCTGGGGTGCAGTCGCACGGCAACACGCGCGAGCGGGGCCAGGCCGGGGATGAGCGCCGCGATGTCGAACGGGCGTGGCGGCGTGGTGCGGACCATGGCGCCGATCCTAGGCTCAGGTGCCCCGGTTCTCGTTGAGGTAGTTGTAGATCGTGTAGCGGGTGACCTCGAGGTCGGCCGCCAGGGCGTCCACCGAGTCGCGGATGAGGAAGTAGCCCGCCTCGTCCAGCACCCGGACGACCTGGGACTTGTGCACCTTTTTCATCAGCTCGACCGGCACGCCGACGTCGGCGATCGCCTTCTCGACCAGGACGCGTTGCAGCGTGTCCACGTCCTGCGGGAACGACTCGACCGGACCGGACGCCTCGTGGGCCGCGAGTTTGTTGACGCACAGGCATCCCACGGCCACGCCCGCCGCGTCGCGGACGAACGTGGTGGAGGACCAGATCGCGCGGCCGTCCGGGGCGTAGGTCTCGTAGCCGGGCATGTCGGTGGTGGTGCCACGCCTCACCAAACCCAGCAACAGGTCCGTCATCGGGCCGCCCACCTGGCGGCCGGTCAGCGAACCCGCGATGGCGATGATCGAGTTCGGCAACCGCGACAGGTCGTGCACGACGACCTCGGTGTCCGGGCCCAGCGCCGAGGCGAGGCTGTCGATCGTGGGCACCAGAGCCGAGAGCGCGGCCGGGATCGGCGAGGACGCCGTGCCGGACAACGACTTCAGCGCCGCGCGCACCCGTTCCAACGTGCCGCGCGAGGTGGTGGCGTGCGGGGACAGCCGCACGTGCTCGGGACGCACCGTGGCGGTGACACCGAAGGCGTTCAACGCCTCCCCCACCACCGAGGCGGCCTCGGGCATGGTGAAGGCGAGGATGCCGGCCCGGCGCTCGCGGGCCGACACGATCGTGCCGCCGGCCGCCAGCACGATCTCCTCGACCTCGCCGACGATCTCGCTGACCGCCGCGTCCAAAGAGGAAACCCCGGCCAGTTCGACGAGTTCCAGCGCTTCGGCGAACGCGCCGGAGACGACCGGCGAGAGGTTCGTGATGTTCCACGAGGCCGCGTCCGGGGCCGCGTCGTGCACGGAGTCGTCGAACAGGCCCGCGTCGAGCGCGCCCGTCCAGCCCGACAGCACGGGCGACATCCGTTCCAGCGCACGGTCCGACAGCACGACGAAACCGGTGCTCCAGCCCGCGCGCAGCCACTTCTGGCCGCCGACCACGAGCACGTCGGCGACCTCCCACGGTTCGTCGACCACGCCGAAGCCCTGGATGCCGTCCACGATCAGCAGGCGGTCGCCCACCACCTCGCGCAACGCGGCCAGGTCCGCGCGGTAGCCGGTGCGGAAGTCCACAGCGGACACCGACAGCGCCGACACCTCCGGTGTCAGGCCGACCGACACCGCGGCCGGGTGCACCGGGCCGTCGAGCACGACCGACGGCAGGCCCGCCCGCACCCACGGGTAGGTGTTGGACGGGAACTCCGCCGCCGAGTACATGACCGTGCCGGACAGGCCGAAGGCGGCCTGGAAGAGGCCGGTCGACGTGTTCGGCACGAGGGCCACGTGGTCGGTGTCCGTGCGGCACAGGCGGGCCACGGCCGCCTTCACCCGTTGTTCCTCGCGCATCAGGGTGTCCACGGTGGACGGCCCGGCGAGCGAGGCCTGCTCCATCAGCCGGGCGGTCGCGGTGACCACCGGCAGGGAGGGCGGGCCGAAGCGGGCGAAGTCGAGATACCCCTCCGGTTCGCGGAACTGCGAGAGGTACGAGGCGTCGATCAACTCAGAGCACCTTTGCGAGGAACTGTTGCGTGCGCGGCTGCTGCGGATTGTCCAGGACGTCGGCCGGGGTACCGGTCTCCACCACCGCTCCGTCGACGAGGAACACCACGCGGTCGGCGACCGAGCGGGCGAAGCCGATCTCGTGAGTGACCACGATCATCGTCATGCCGTCACGGGCGAGCGAGGTCATCACGTCGAGCACCTCGCCGACCAGCTCCGGGTCCAGCGCGGACGTGGGCTCGTCGAACAGCATCAGCTTGGGCTTCATCGCCAGCGCACGCGCGATCGCAACACGTTGCTGCTGACCGCCCGACAACTGGGCCGGGTACGCACCGGCCTTCTCGGCCAGCCCCACCCGTTCCAGCAGCTCCGACGCCTCCGCGCGCACCTCCGCGCGGCCGCGCCCGAGCACCTGGACCGGGCCCTCCATGATGTTCTCCAGCGCCGTGCGGTGCGGGAACAGGTTGAACCGCTGGAACACCATGCCGACGTCCCGGCGCTGCGCCGCGACGTCCTTCTCCCGCAGTTCGTAGAGCTTGCCACCGGACGCGCGGAACCCGACCGGCACGCCGTCGACCCAGATGCGGCCGGCGTCGATGGTCTCCAGGTGGTTCACGCACCGCAGGAACGTCGACTTGCCCGCGCCGGACGGCCCGAGCAGGCACACGACCTCGCCCCGCTCGACCTCCAGGTCGATGCCGCGCAGCACCTCGGTGTGCCCGAACGACTTGCGGACCCCAACAGCCTCAACGAGGGCCATAAGCACGCTCCAGGTAGTGCTGCCCGATCGACGCGAGGGACACCATCACGAGGTACCAGGCCGCGGCGGCGAACAGGGTTTCCATGATCTCCAGGTTCCGCGACGAGATGTTGTTCGCGGCGTGGATGAGCTCCAGGAAGGCGATCACCGACGCCATCGAGGTGCCCTTGATCATGTTGATGAAGTTGTTGCCCGTGGGCGGGATGATCACCCGCATGGCCTGCGGCAGCACGACCCGGCGCAACGTCGTCAGCGGCGTCATGCCGATCGACTTGGCCGCCTCGGTCTGCCCCTCGTCCACGCTGCTCAGGCCCGCGCGGACGATCTCGGCCATGTAGGCGCTCTCGTTGAGCCCCAGGCCGAGCAGCGCCGCGACGAACGCCGTCATGACCACGTTGGTGGGCACGGAGAACAGCATCGGGATGCTGATGTTCTTGAAGATCAGCGCGAGGTTGAACCAGATCAGGATCTGCAGCAGCACAGGCAGGCCGCGGAACAGCCAGATGTAGCCGACCGCGAACCACCGCGCGACGGGGTTCGCCGACAGCCGCATCAACGCGATCACGACGCCGAGGACGATCGCGCCGCCCTGTGCGGCGAGGGCGAGCACGATCGTGTTGAGCAGGCCTTCGAGCATCACGGGGTGCGTGAAGAACCCCGGCACGTCCTCCCACTGGATCTGGGCCTCGGCCATCGCCCAGCCCAGAGCCGCGATCACCAGCAGGATGACCGCGCCGCTGACCCACCGCCAGGGGTGGCGCAGCGGCACGACCACCAGTTCCTCACTTGCCATTGATCTGGGCCTTCGTGATCGCACCCTGCTTGATGTCCCAGGTGGTGACGATCTTCTCGTAGGTGCCGTCGTCGATCAGGGCCTGCAGCGCGCCCTTGATCGCCTCGGAGAGCTTGGCGTTCTTCTTCGCGACGCCGATGCCGTACGGGCCACCGTTGATCGGCGCGAGCGGCACGACCTCGAAGTACTCGCCGTCACCCGCGGTCTTCGCGACGTACACGGCGGTCGGCAGGTCGTTGAGGATCGCGGCGACGCGGCCGGTGCGCAGCTGGTTCTGGTTGCCGGTGTCGCTGTCGGTGACGCTGAGCTGCACCTCGGGCTTGCCCGCGGCGACGCACTTGGCGCTCTGCTCCTTGCCGAACTGCTCCTGCGAGCTGCCCAGGTTCACCGCGATGCCCTTGCCGCACAGGTCGTCCGGGCCCTTGACGCCCTGCGGGTTCCCCTTCTGCACCATGATCGTGATGCCGGAGGTGAAGTAGTCGACGAAGTCGATCTTCTGCTGACGCTCGGCGGTGTCGTTCATCGCCGCCATCGTCACGTCGACGCGGCCGGTCTCGAGGCTCGTGATCAGCGAGCTGAACGCCATGTCGCTGTGCTCGGCCTTGAGCCCGAGCTTGGCGGCGATCGCCTTGATCAGGTCGACCTCGGACCCCATCGGGGTCTTGCCGTCCTGGTCGTAGAAGTTGTTCGGCGGGTTCTGGATGTTCGACCCGACCTTCAACGTGCCGGCCGACGCGATCTCGGGCGGCAGCAGCGCGGCGAGCTTGTCGTCCTTCTGGACCGACGACAGGTCGGACGACGGCGGGGTGGACGTCTGAGTCGACTCAGACGTGGACCCGCAGGCAGCGAGCCCCAGTACGAGCAGCGAGGTCACGAGCAGGCGCGGCTTCATGGCCGGGAACCGTACAACGCCGAGTTGAAGCCGTCCACAAAAAGTTGAAGCAGCCATTTGCGACAGTCAGGCGGCGCCGACGCCGAATACCGTGCCTGAACTGCGCAAACAGACTGTTGAAGACCTCCACAAAAAGTTGAGAGCGCTGGCTGCGGGACACTCTGCGCTCATCTTGGCCGGAACGCGCGCTGCGGTCCTGACGCTCGGTACGGCCGCCCCCAGCTACAAGAGCGCCCCCAGCGCGTCCCGTCCGGTCGGCAGGCCGGCTTTCCGCAGCCACGAGTCCCGGTTGCCGATCTTGCCCCAGCACCCGTCGTTGGCCACGAGCGCGCCGAGGAACCGGTGCTGGGCCGCGGTGAGCGCGGCGGCGGGACCGTCGGGGAACGCCCTGACCAGCAGCGGTCCCCAGTCGTTGTCGACGATGTAGGCGTTGGTCATCCGCGCGATGGCGACGGCCTCCGCCTCGATCTCGTCGAACGTGGCGGTGCGCCGCAGCAGTGCCGCGACAAGGTGGAACCGCAACTTCATGCCGAGCTGCGGAGGTGTGTCCTCCAGCAGGTCATCCGCCGCCGCCGGGTCGCGCAACGCCGTGCGCACTTCGGCGAGAGCGGCGGGATCGTCGTCGTAGGCGGCGACAACGGCCGCGTACGCCCGCACGCCGGGGTGCTCGTCGTCGAGCAGCACCGGCACGCCCCAGCCACCCAGGGTCAGCGCGATACCGGCCCGGTCCAGCGGAGACGCGTCCCGCACCGCGCGCAGCAGCCGTTCGGCGACCCCGGCCCGATGAGCAGCGAGCTCCTCCGCGCTCAGCAGGTTGGCCACGGCACCGGTCGCGGCCCGGCGCACGGCGGGGTCGGCGTCGTCCAGGAACGGCGCGACCCGCTCGAACAACTCGGGCAGGAGCGCGCGGCCGGCCGTCAGGGCCTCCGCCTCCTCCTCGAGTTCCTCCGGGTCGACCTCGAACTCGTACGAGTCCGGGTCGAAGGTGACGGAGTCCGCGAACTCCCCCAGCCACTCCAGCAGGGCGGCACGCAGCGGGCGCTCGCGGTCGTCCCACGGCAGCGCGCTCTCACACGGCAGGCTCAGGCGCGGGTCGTCGAGGATCGCGGCCACGTACTCGGCGGCGGGCGCGGTGGCCGAGTACACCGACCCCTGGTGCAGCACGGCCGCGTCGAGGTAACCGAGAGCGTTGCCGGCCGCCTCCTCGTTCTCGCTGAGCAGGTCCAGCAACGGCTCGGGGGCGTCCGCGGCGGAGCCGTAGGCGTGGGCGAGCTCGTCCCAGCGGGTGTCCCGCAAGATCTCTTCGGCAGTGCGCACGGCGTGATCCTTTCAGGCGTGACCGGGCGCACGCTGGGAATTCCGGGGGCACCGGCTTCGTTGGACGAGGAGCCCCCAGCGAACGAGGAGGACCAACATGGCGACGGTCGAGCTGACCAAGGAGAACTTCGACGAGGTGGTCGGCGGCTCCGAGGGCTCCGGCATCGTCCTGGTCGACTTCTGGGCCGAGTGGTGCGGTCCGTGCCGCGCGTTCGGGCCCACGTACGAGGCCGCTTCGGACAAGAACGAGGACGTCGTGTTCGGCAAGGTCGACACGGAGGCGCAGCAGGAGCTCGCGGCCACGTTCGGCATCCGGTCGATCCCGACGTTGATGATCGTGCGCGAGGGCGTCGTGCTGTTCTCGCAGCCCGGTGCGCTGCCCGCGCCGGCCCTGGACGACCTGATCCAGCAGGCGCGGAACGTGGACATGGACGACGTGCGCGCCAAGGTGGCGGAGGCCCAGGCCCAGCAGGGCTGATTGGTCCAACGCCCGTGTGGGTACATGACGTGCATGAACAGCGACACGTCGACCGCGCAGCTGGTGCGCCAGCTGTCCGAGCAGGTGAGCACGCTCGCGCGCGATGAGATCCGTCTCGCCGTCGCCGAGCTGAAGGACAAGGGCAAGCACGCCGGTGTCGGCGCCGGGATGTTCGGCGCGGCCGGCGTGTTCGCGTGGTGGGGTGGGCTGAGCGTCGTCGCCGGCCTGATCCTGTTGCTGGCCCTCGTAGTTCCGCCCTGGGCGGCCGCGTTGATCGTCGCGGCCGCCCTTCTGCTGTTCGCGGGCGTGTTCGCGCTCGTCGGCAAGGGACAGGTCAAGCAGGCGGCCCCGCCCGTGCCGCGGCAGGCGATGGACAACGTCCAGCAGGACATCGCGACGATCAAGGAGAGCGCGCACCGATGAGCGACGAGAAGAAGCAGCTGCAGGCGGAGGTCGAACGGACCCGGCGTGAGCTCGGCGAGACCGTGGAAGCGTTGGCGCACAAGGTGGACGTGCCCTCCCGCGTGAAGGAGCAGGCGCAGGAGACCAAGCTCAAGGTCACCGCCGCCACCAACGACGCGATCGACTCGGTCTCCACGGCGACGGCGAACGCGATCGGGTCCGCCACCGCGGCGACGAACAAGGCGATCGACTCGGCCACCGCGGCGACGAACCACGCGATCGACTCGCTGCCCGACCCCGTGGCCGAGCAGGTCGAGAAGGCACGCCGCCACCCCGGTGCGATCGCGGCCGCGCTGATCGCGCTGGTCCTCGCGATCTGGGCGATTTCCCGGAGGAACCGATGAAACTCCTGTACCGACCCCTGGGAATGTTGTTCGGCGCTCTCGGCGGGTTCCTCGCGACCGCCATCTTCGGCCAGATCTGGAAACTCGTCGCGGGCGACAAAGAAGCGCCGAGCGCCACCATGCGCAACCGCGCGTGGACCGAGGTGCTGCTGGCAGCGGCGTTGCAGGGAGCCATCTTCGGCCTGGTCAAGGCCGCGATCGACCGCGGTGGCGCCAAGGGTTTCCAGAAGCTCACCGGAGAATGGCCCGGCGACGAGGAAGATTGAGCGAAACGAGACGCGGTGGTTCACGACCGCATCCGCGGCGAATAGCCTGACCCGGTCTCCCGGGAAAGGCCAGTGATGACTCGTCGACTGCGGGCCCGTGCGCTTTCTTCGACGTTCGAGCCGCTCGGCGCGATCGCGGACGGTCAGCGGCACCGGCTCGGCGTCGTGCGCTTCGCCGGCACGTCCTTCAACCCGGCGGTGAAGGACGGCCACCCGGAACTGACCGTGCACCTCGCGGACGAGCGCGACGGGTTCGCAGAGGTGTGGACGAGCGCGCACGGCGTCGAATCCGGGGAGCACAAGGCGATCGCGTACGCGCACGACGGCGAGTACCTGTTCTGCGCGGGCCGGATCCCGCCGTGCGACGAGCACACCTACGCGGGCCGGCTCGCGTTCCGGGCGGCGCTCGAAGTGGCCGCCGAGCTCGGCTACCACCACGTCTTCCGGATGTGGAACTACGTGCAGGACCTCAGCCCGCGAGTCTACCGCGAGTTCCTGCTCGGCCAGGCCGAGGCGTTCGCGCGGCGCCCGGTGACGTGGAGCGGCCTGACGGCGGCCACGGTCGTGGGCTCGCGCGGCGGCGGCATCGCGTTCCACTTCCTCGCCTGCCGCACCGGCGAGCCCGTCACGATCATCTCGACCGGCGGCGCGCGCGGCGTCTACACGCACGGACGGCTGTACTTCACGGCGCGGTCGCTGGACGACGCGGCGGAGTTGATGAGCGCGCGCACCCTCGCGCAGTGGGGTATCGACGACGGATTCGGACTGTCCGACGTGACGTCGCTGAAGGCCTACTCCCGGCAACCCCGGGCCGAGCGCGACCCCCGTCTGGCCGCCGGGACGAGCGTGGCGTTCGTGCAGGCCACGCTGCTCGGCGACGACCACGCGACGGAGTTCGAAGGGGTCGCGGGCTGAGGCCTGCGGATCTTTGAACCCTCAACTACTCTGAGCCCCATGCCACAGCCAGAGGGTGAAGAGCTCGCCGCCATCCGCGCCAAGCGCGACGAACTGCGCGAACGGTACGTCAAGCCGCTCGCCGAACGGGGCGGCTCGCCGACGCGCGGGGTTCACCACATCGCGTTGATCTGCAAGGACGTCGAGGAGACGATCAAGTTCTACCAGGAGTTCCTCGGCTTCCCGTTGGTCGAGCTCGTGGAGAACCGCGACTACAACGGCTCCAGCCACTTCTTCTTCGACCTGGGCGCGAAGAACCTGCTGGGGTTCTTCGACTTCCCGGGCCACGACCACCCGGCGTTCTCCGAGACGATCGGCGCCGTTCAGCACCTGGCCCTCTCGACCTCGCCCGAGCGGTTCGACGAGATCAAGTCCAAGCTGGACGAGGCGGGGATCGAGTACCTGGGCCCCGACCGCGGCGTCGAGGACAGCCTGTACATCCGCGACCCCAACGGTGTAGGGATTGAGTTCTACCGGGAAGTTCTCGGCGAGTTCGAAGGCACGACGCTGATCAACTGAGGACGGAGTCGCAGTGGCGCAAGAGGTCAAGGGCATCGTCGCCCGGGGCAAAGGTCAACCCGTCGAGCTCACCTCGGTGCTGGTGCCCGATCCCGGCCCCGGCGAGGCCGTGGTGAAGATCCAGGCGTGCGGCGTCTGCCACACCGACCTGCACTACCGCGAGGGCGGCATCAACGACGAGTTCCCGTTCCTGCTGGGTCACGAGGCCGCGGGTGTCGTGGAGTCCGTGGGCGCCGGTGTCACGGACCTGGAGCCCGGCGACTTCGTCGTGCTGAACTGGCGGGCGGTCTGCGGCACGTGCCGCGCCTGTCGTCGTGGCAAGCCCTGGTACTGCTTCTCGACGTTCAACGCCTCGCAGCCGATGACGCTGGTGGACGGCACGAAGCTCTCGCCCGCGCTGGGCATCGGCGCGTTCGCGGAGAAGACGCTCGTCCACTCCGGACAGTGCACGAAGGTCGACCCGTCCGCGCGGGCCGCGGCGGTCGGCCTGCTGGGCTGCGGTGTGATGGCCGGTGTCGGCGCCGCGGTGAACACCGGTGGCGTCGGCCGCGGTGACTCGGTGGCCGTGATCGGTTGCGGCGGTGTCGGTGACGGCGCCATCGCGGGCGCGCGCATCGCCGGCGCCGCGAAGATCATCGCCGTGGACACCGACCCGCGGAAGCTGGAGTGGGCCAAGGGTTTCGGCGCCACGCACACGATCAACGCCCGTGAGGTCGACGACGTCGTCACGGCGATCCAGGACCTGACGGACTCGTTCGGCGCGGACGTCGTGATCGACGCGGTCGGCCGCCCGGAGACGTGGAAGCAGGCGTTCTACGCCCGCGACCTCGCCGGAACCGTTGTCCTGGTGGGTGTTCCGACGCCGGACATGCGACTGGAGATGCCGCTGATCGACTTCTTCTCGCGCGGCGGATCGCTCAAGTCCTCGTGGTACGGCGACTGCCTGCCGTCGCGCGACTTCCCCATGCTGGTGGACCTGTACCAGCAGGGCCGCTTCGACCTGGACGCGTTCGTCACCGAGGAGATCCCGCTCGACGGCGTCGAGGGCGCCTTCGAGAAGATGCACCACGGCGACGTGCTGCGCTCGGTGGTGGTGTTCTGATGGCGTTGCGCGTCGACCACACCGTCACCTCCGGCACGTTCTCGCTCGACGGCGAGACCTTCGACGTCGACAACAACGTCTGGGTCGTCGGCGACTCGTCGGAATGCGTCGTCATCGACGCCCCGCACGACGTGGACGCGATCCTCAAGGCGGTCGACGGCCGCCGCGTGGTCGCGATCCTGCTGACCCACGCCCACGACGACCACGTCCGGGTCGCCCCGGACCTGGCGCACGCGACGAACGCGCCTCTCGCGCTGCACCAGGCCGACCACGTGGTGTGGAACCTGACGCACACCGGCGTCCTCCCGCACCAGGCGCTGGAGGACGGCCAGGTGCTCACCGTCGCCGGCGAGGAGATCCACGTGCTGCACACGCCGGGGCACTCGCCGGGCGCGGTGTGCTTCTACGTGCCGTCGCTGGGCGCGGTGTTCACCGGTGACACGCTGTTCCAGGGCGGGCCGGGGGCCACCGGCCGGTCGTTCTCGGACCGGCCGACGATCGAGGCGTCGATCAGGGAGAAGCTGCTGACGCTGCCCGGCGACACGGTGGTGCACACGGGCCACGGCCCGGACACCACGATCGCCGCCGAGGTGTTCTAGGAACTGCGTGCCGAGGCCTCACTCGGCGCGATGTGTGATCACGCCGTCCGGCCCGACCACCCAGTGGTCGGGCCAGGACGAGGCGAAGACCTGGTGGTCTGCCTGGTACCTCGTCGGCCCCAAGGCGCGGTAGTGGCCTTCGCATTCGACCTCACCACTGACATCCTCGAACGTCGTCAGATCCTCGAAAAGCGCTCCGTCGAACTGAATGCTGTAGTGAGCTTTTACGTAACTAAAGTCGACGCCGTTGCCGAAAGTCACGTTGGGGAAGTGCGCGGCGTAGTGGAAAACGGCACCGCTGAACGTGTCTCCTGGATACACACGACGGCGCTCCACGGCCACCTTGCGGAACGTCGCATCCGAGAAGTCCGCAACCCCCTCGAACTTGCAGCTCCTGAAGCTCGCCTTGTGGAAAACCGCGTTCCTGAAGAACACCCGCTCCTGGAACACAGTTCGGGCGAATGACGCCCGCTCCGCGAACGTGGTCCCCGTGAAGTCCGCTTCGTCCACGAACACCGCTTGGTCGAAGGTGGTCTCGCCGAAGTGGCACCGGGCGAAGTCCGCTGCCAGCAGGGTGGCACCGTTCAGGTTCAGCTTGAGCGCCTCACCCCAGCACGCGGCACCGGCCTCAGGCCGCAGGTGGGTCGCGAGCACGTGCTGGGCGGTGAGCCGCACCTCCCGTTCCTGGACGCGTTCGCGGTGCTCGGAGTCCTTCGCGTCGCCCGGCGGCAGGTACGGCATCCTCAGGTACGCGCACAGCAGGCTGACGATCGTCTGCCGGTGCTCGACGTTGTCCTGGGCCAGGCGTTCCAGGGCGAAGATCCCCGCCAGGCGCACCGGGGCCTTGTCGGACCCGAGCTGCTCACTGGCTTTGGTGTACAGCTCGGTCACCCGGCGGTCGGCCGCGTCCTTCTCCGTCGCCTCAGCCACACGTTCCGCGTGCACGCGGTTGTGCTCGGCGACCT
Source organism: Lentzea sp. NBRC 102530 (assembly GCF_030269365.1). Classification (GTDB taxonomy): domain Bacteria; phylum Actinomycetota; class Actinomycetes; order Mycobacteriales; family Pseudonocardiaceae; genus Lentzea. The sequence goes on along the minus strand of NZ_BSTF01000008.1, from coordinate 26,554 downwards.
CCTGCTGGAGCTGGTAGGCGCGGGCCACGTCCTCCTGGTCGCGTTCCTTCTGCACCAGACCGACCTCGGTCGCGTGCTGCCGCCTCCACGCCAGGTACAGCGCGAAGACGCCACCTCCACCGATCCCGATGCTCAGTCCCGTCCGCAGCGCGTCCAGCCGCGCCGTGACCAGGTCCTTGCCCGACAATCCCGCCGTACCCGCCCACCACAGCCAGACGACGACGCCCGCGGTGACCACCGCGATCCCCGCCGCCACCAGAGCGATCACCTTGCGCGGCATCGGTCGCAGCGGCTCGCGCCGGGTCGGCTGCGGGAGCGGAGAGATCACTCCCCGACCTTATTAGAACCGCGGAGGACGCTTCTCCAGGAACGCCGTCACGCCCTCGGCGTAGTCGGCGCTGGAGGCGGCCTCCGCGTACAGGGCGCGCACGAAGTCGTCCTCGTGGCCGCCGTCCGTGATCGAGTTGATGATCTTCTTGGCGCCCCGCACCGACACCTGCGCACGCCCAGCGATCTGCTCGGACAGCTCCTTCACGCGGGCGTCCAGCGCCTCGACGACCTCGTTCACCAGGCCGATCCGCAACGCCGTGGCCGAGTCGATCAGGTCGGCCGAGAACAGGATCTGCTTCGCCCAGGCCGGGCCCACCGCGTCCACCAGCGCTTTGGTCGAGGTGAAGTTGTAGACGATGCCGAGCTTCGCGGGCGTGATGCCGAACCGGGCGTCGGCCGAGGCCACCCGGAGGTCGCACGCGAGAGCGATCTCACAGCCCCCGCCGACGCAGAACCCGGAGACCGCCGCGATCGTGGGTTTGCCCAACTGGGAGATGGCGCGCTCGCCCTGGTGGACGGCCTCGCCGTAGTGGGCGGCGCCTTCCGGGCCGCGCCTCAACGACCCGAACTCGGCGATGTCGGCGCCGGCGGAGAAGTGCTCGCCACCCCGGATGACCAGCACGCGGACGTCGTCGTCGGCGGCGACGCGCGCCATCAGGCCGGGCAGCGCGGACCACATGTCGTAGGACATGGCGTTGCGCTTGGCCGGGCGGTTGATCGTCAACGTCGCGACCGGTCCGGCCGCCGTCAGTTCCAGGAACTCGCTCACCCGCCGCACGATACCCACCGGTAGCTCGCGGCACGCGAGGTCACATATGGGTAGGAATGCGTTCACGCCCTTGTAAAGTCGCTTGCCGAGCAAGGGGAGGGCACGTGACCGCGGCCGCCATCGGGGCTTCGACGCTGCGCACGCTCGCGGTGCGCCTGCGCACCAGTGCGCCGGTGTCCGCGCGCATCCTCTCCGAGCTGGCGAGCGAGCTCGACCGGGGCGGGCCGGTGGCGGACCTGCTGTGCTCGCACAGCGCCGTGCACAGCCCGTTGTTCGGCATCCAGGCGCTCGCGGGCGTGCGGCTGCTGATGCTGTCGGGCAAGGCTCCTGAGCTCAGCCAGCGGTTCGCCAGCGCGCACGCGGCGGCGATGGCCGGGGAGTCGGACTCGACGGCGTTGCTCGCGTGGCTCGCGGCGCGGCGGGCGATCGTCGAGAACGCGGGTGAGATCCTCGCGGCGCTCGACCGGACCGTGCAGCAGCACCAGCCCAAGACGGCCGGGTTCCTGCTCAGGGGCCTCACGATGATCGGCGCGCAGAAGGTCAGGCTGCTCGAACTCGGCGCGTGCGCCGGGCTGAACCTCATCCTCGACCACTACCGCTGGTTCGGCCTCGGCTGGGAGTGGGGCGACAAGGACTCGCCGGTGCGCCTGGCCGCCGTCGGGCCGCAGCCGCCACCCGAGCTGGAGATCGTCGACCGGGCGGGCTGCGACCTGCAGCCGCGCGACCCGGCCGACCCCAAGCACGCGATGATCCTGCAGTCGTTCATCCCGCCCGAGCACGACGCGCTGCGCTGGGACCTCGACGACGCCGTCGAACTCGCGGCGAAGGTGGGTGTGAAGGTGGCGCGCTCCCCCGCCGGCCGGTGGCTGCGGGAGAACCTCGTGCCGCCCGACGAGCGCGACACGTACACGGTGATCTGGCACAGCTCGTTCTGGGCCTACCTCACCGAGGACGAGCGCAACGAGATCGAGACGACGCTGACCGCGGCCGCCGGCTCGATGCCACTCGCGCGCGTCGCCTACGAGTCGACGGACTTTCGCTCGAACCCCCGCCTGACGGTCACCATCTACAGCTAACGTGCGCCGTCGTGAAAACGATTCGCGCCTCCCTGCTGGCCGTCGCTCTCTTCACCACGGCCCTGACCACCCCGGCGAACGCTGCCGTGTCGGACCACGACCTCGCGTTCCACTGGGCGCCGGTCCACCACCAGGACACCGACTCCTCGGACCACGACGCCGACTACCTGTCCACTGTGGACTTCGACGGCGACTGGAACACGCTGAACAACTGGGAGAACCAGCCCCAGCTCGCCAAGCTCACCGGCGCCGCCTACTACAGCGTCACGGAGACCTCGACGCACTGGTTCCTCGTCTACGGCTTCTACCACCCGCGCGACTGGGACGACCAGCCCGACCCGTTCGGCACCCGCACCCACGAGAACGACCTGGAGGGCGTCCTGCTCGCCGTCCGCAAGGACGCGTCGTTCGGCAGGCTCGAAGCCGCGGTCACGGTGGCGCACAGCGACTTCTACTCCTACACCCCCGCCGGGTCGCCGTACACCGGCGGCAGCGAGACCGTCGACGGCACGCTGCTGCTCACGGGCGGCCGCCCCACCACGTTCCAGGAGGCCAAGGGCCACGGCCTGTACCGCTGGAACGGCGCCGAGTTCCCCGGCGGCGACGGCGTGGTCTACGTGCCCGCCGCCACCGGCGAGGTGCCGTCGAGCGGCAACGACCGCAGTGTCGGCTACCGGCTCGTGAACATCCTCGACGCCAACGGCATGTGGGCACGCCGCAACAACACGGAGACGTTCGCGTCGTTCGGCACGTTCCGCGGCGACAACGGCAAGGACAACGCCGCGCACGCGCCGTGGGGCTGGGACGACCAGAACGACGGCCCGATCTACCGCGGCTACCTGGCCACGGACCCGGCCGCCGTGATCGACCGGTACTTCGCGAACAAGGGCAGCTTCAGCCTGACCTACACGCGCAACGCGTTCCGCTAAGCGGCGCGCGGGTACAGGCGCTGCATGCCGGGAGGCGCGGCGAAGGGTGCCCACGTGCCCTCCGCCTGCGCCAAGCGGTCCGCCACCACCCACAGCACGCTGGAGTTGAAGCCGTAGCCCAGGTGTGACGACGACACCTGGACGTTCTCCCGGCGCGGTCCCGGTTCCTCGACGCACGACTCCCACGACACGATGCCGTCGGTCTTGGAGTAGATCGACGTGGCGGGCACCGGGATCGGCGGCCGGGTCGACTCCGGCGGCGGGAACTCGTCCTTCGGGATGTGCAGGCGCGAGAACAACGCGAACGCCGGCATCGCCCGCGACTGCACGGGATCGCACATGTTGTACGGCGAGCCCATCGTGATCACCTGACGGACGCGGTGCGGGTGGTCGCGCGCCATCTCGCGCGCGAAGATCCCGCCGAGCGACCAGCCCACAATGGACACCGGTTTGCCGCACTCGTCGGAGACCTTCTTCACCAACGCGTGCATGCCGTCCACGGCCTTGCGCGTCGGCCCGATGTTGCGGCCGAGGCCCCACGGGTTCACCCGATAGCCCAGGCCGGTCAGGAAACGGCGCAGCATCACCGTCGACGAGTCGGCGGCGCCGAGGCCGGGGAAGACGAGGACCGGGTGGCCGTCACCCGACGGAGCACCGCGCAGCATCGACCTGGTGGCCACGAACTCGCTGACGTCGAGCGCGCAGCGGGTGGGTTCGGTCAGGTACCAGAACAGACCGGGTGCGGAGCCTCTGACGAGCTGGAGGGGAGAGGCAGCAGGAACATCGAAGACTTCGTCCGAAGGTACGGCGGACATACGAGCCTCCCCACACGTCGACAACCCCGAGCCGGCGCCCCTGGGCGGCGCTGCCCAGTGAGTCCATGATGTTTCCTGAACGATCTTTTGGCCAGTACTTTCGAGTCTCGATTCGCCACGTGCAGGTAACGCGTTGGCAACCTCACAGCTGTGCAGTGCCTCTCACCTGCATGGACGTCGATTGAGACGCAGTGCTGCTCTACTCTTTTTCGAGTGGATCGCATGAGCTCTTTGGACGCCAGCTTCTACTTCATCGAGGACGAGAACGTGCCCATGCACGTGGGTTCCGTCCTGGTCTTCGAGGGACCGGTCCCGTCGTACGGCGACGTGATCCGGCTCTTCCTGGCGCGCATGGACCAGGTGCCGCGCTACCGGCAGAAGGTGAAGGCGCTGCCGTTCCACGTCGGCCGCCCGGTGTGGGTCGACGACGACCACTTCAACATCCTCTACCACGTGCGCCACACCGCGGTGCCGTCGCCGGGCGGGGAGGACCAGCTGCGCAACCTCGCGGGCCGGATCTTCGCGCAGAAGCTCGACGACAAGAAGCCGATGTGGGAGGCGTGGCTCGTCGAGGGTCTCGAGGGCGGCCGCTGGGCGATCATCTCCAAGGTCCACCACTGCATGATCGACGGGGTGTCCGGATCGGACATGCTCCAGCTCATCCTCGACTTCAAGTCCGAGAGCGTGCTGCCGGAACCGAAGGAGTGGACGCCGGAGAAGCAGCCGTCCACTCTGGACCTCGTGATCGACGGCGTGCGCGACGCCGTGGTGACGCCGGTGCAGCACCTGTCCGCGTTGCCCGCGGTGGCGCGCAACGTCCGTTCGCTGAGCGAGATCCTGGACTTCGGCAAGACCGTTCTCGGTTCTCTTCCCGGTACGGCGAAGCGTCTGGTCACGCGCGCGGCGACGTCGCTCAACGGTCCCATCGGGCCGCACCGCCGCTGGGTGTGGGCGCGCGCGAACCTGGCTGAGATCAAACAGATCCGCGCCGCCGCGGGGGGCACCGTCAACGACGTCATCCTGACGGCGATCACCCGCGGGTTCCGCGACCTGCTGGAGAAGCGCGGCGAACTGACCGAGGGCATGGTCGTGCGGACCATGGTGCCGGTGTCGATGCGCAAGGCGGACCAGCACAACGAACTCAACAACCGCGTCAGCGCCGTGCTGGTGAACCTGCCGGTCGGCGAGGCGGACCCGGTCAAGCGCCTCGCGTCGATCCGCGCGCAGATGGACGACCTGAAGAGCTCGCGCCAGGCCGCGGGCGCCGACGTGATCACGAACCTGTCGAACTTCGCGGCGCCGACGTTGATGGCGCTCGGTTCGCGCACGGCGATGCGGTTCCCGCAGCAGATCCTGCAGACCGTCACCACGAACGTGCCGGGCCCGCGCATCCCGCTCTACATGCTCGGCCGCCCGCTGGTGGAGATGTTCCCGTACGTGCCGGTCGCCTCGACGATCCGGATCACCGTCGGCATCTTCTCCTACCTCGACCGGTTCACCTTCGGCATCAACGCCGACTTCGACGGCGTGCCGGACGTGCAGCTGCTCGCGGACGGCATCCGCACGGGCTTCGACGAGATGGTCGCGCTGGCCGCCGAAGCCGCGGAGAAGACGGAAGTGGCGGAGAAGGTCGTGGACGCCGCTCCCGCCAAGCCGGTGGCCAAGAAGCCCGCTCCCCGGCCCCGTGCCGTGCGGTCGACCTCCAAGGCCGCCACGAACGGCGTGAAGCCGGAGCCCGCCGCGAAGCCGGAGCCAACGGCCTGAGGCACGACCTGACGATCCAGGCGGGTGCGCACGAGGCGCACCTGACCGTGGTCGGACTCGACGCACGGCTGGGCGCCCTGGGACTGGCGCTCGGTCAGCTCGACGACGTCCGGATCGAGCTGGAGGACGTGCGGTGGTCGCGCTGGCGGGCGCGCCGCGCGACGGTCGTGTGCCGCGACGTGCACGTCAACCCGCCCGCGGTCCTGGTGGCCTCGCCGGTCGAGTTCCGCGTCGAGGTCGCCAAAGCCGACATCCCGGAGTTGCACCCGTTCGGTTGGTTGCCGCTGACTGTCCGGTTGGTCGGTGGCGAGCTGCACGTCAGGCCGCACCGGTGGCTGCCGGCGAAGGTGTTCGCCGTGCCGGACCTGCCGCGTGGCATCGAGCTCACCGGCGTCGAGCAGCACGACGACCACTTCGTGCTGACCGGGGCCGCCCCCGTGCTGCGGGAGCGGCTCACCCTCGGTCAGCTCGCGGACGTGCTCAGGCGGTTGGCGTCCATCCAGGCCAGGACCCTCTCGGACACGACCTCGGGGATCTCCATCTGGGGCACGTGACCGACGTTCGCGAACTCGTCGTAGCGCCAGTGCGGGTACATGCGCGCCACGTACCGGGCGGCGGCGACGTTGACCAGCCGGTCCTTGTCGCCGCTCATCAGGAACACCGGCACGCGGATCTTCCCCATCGCGGCGTGGTAGGCGCCGCGCCTGGAGCTCGTGAACACGACGCTGCGCGCGGCCGCGATGAACGCCTTGTCGAGGCCCTCGACCTTGGCCCGCTCGCCGATCAGGTGCACGCTCGCGTTCTTGAGCTCCTCGGGGATGCCGGAGGGGTCGGCGCACACCAGTTCCAGCAGGCGGTCGACCTGCCGGCGGGCGGGCACGGCCCGTGACCTCGCGAGGAACCGCTCCCCCAGGCCCGGCACCGAGTACAGGAAGAACGTGCCGAGCATCGTCGGGTCCGGGCGCGTGCCGAGCACCATCGGCAACGCCGGGTCGACCAGCACCAGGCCCCTGACCAGCTCGGGGTCGTAGGCGGTCTGGAAGAGCGAGATCAGCCCGCCCATCGAGTTGCCGACGAGGACCACCGGTTCGCCGACGACCTCGCGCAGGAACCGGCCGAGCAGCTTCGTGTTGGCCTGGACGGTGGTCTCGCGCCCCTCCGGGTTGGTGAGGCCGTGCCCGGCGAGGTCGACGGCCGTGACGCGGGCCTTCCGCGCCAGCAACGGCGCCAGCAGCACCCAGTTGAGGTGGGAGCCGCCGAGCCCGTGCACGAGCACGACGCGGGGACCGTCTTCCGGTCCGCCGAAGTCGACCCAGTGCACGGGCCCGTCGAGGTCCGCGTGGTGGCTGGTCCCGCCGAAGTGCGCCACAGTCGTCATACCAACCAGTATGTCGCTTGAACTGACCGGGTGGTAGTGAGCTCTACCTCGGGTTCCACGGGGTGGCGGGGACGCACGTCGCCGGGTCCGCGCGCCGGTCGCCCTGGACGACCTTGCCCTGGGGGTCGACGTAGCACTTCTTCCACACGTCGGCACCGGTGCCGAGCAGGGTGCCCGCCGCGTCGTAGAACCGCAGGACCCCCTGGTCGTCGATGTTCGGGATCTGCCAGTCCGACGGGTAGTACATCCGGACGAGGAACGTGCCGTTGGCGATGCCGGCCTCCACGGTCCGGCCGTCGATCGTGTACGTCACCCGCGCGACCCGGCCGTCGACCCGGCCGGCGACGGTGCGGCTGCCGGGCACGCCTTGGTAGATCGGCTTCAGGTTGAGGTCACCACCGGCGCTCGCCCCGCTGAGGTCGACGGAGAAGTGCCCCGGCAGCCACTTCACCTCGGTGCCCGCGAAGCCGGAGTTGTACGGCATGCCGCCGACACCGATGGTGCAGTCGAGCGCCGCGCTGCCGCTGTAGAGCAACGCGAACCGGACCTCGCCGTCGAGCAGCTGGTACAGCTTCGCGTCGCCGGCCCCGGCGACTTGGCCGCAGTCCTTCTCGATCGCCTTGACGGTTTCCTCCGGCACCCCGAAGTCCGGTGCCTTCGGCGTGTCCATCGGGGTGCTGGTGATCTGGACGGCCGGGGCGGGCGGTCCCGGGGCCGGCGGGAGCAACGCCACGCTGGTGGCCACGGCCGCCACCGAGGCGACCCCGGCGAGGACGGGGAACAGCAGCCGGCGACGGCTCTTCCCGGCGAGCACGGGGAAGAGCGACCGGCGCCTGGTGCGGCCCGCGGCGGCCCGTTCGAGCTCGGCGCGGATCCGGGTGTGGCTGCCGGGAGGCAGGTCGCGGGTGGGCGGGAGCATGTCGGTCATCGGTCCTCCCCTGCGGGCACGAGTTCGCGGTGGTGCTGGAGCTTCGACCTGGCCTTGCTGACCCGTGCGCGGACGCTGCCCTCGGTGATGCCGAGGACCGCCGCCGCGTCGGCGTAGGACACCTCGGACCACACGCACAGGGCGAGCGCCTCGCGTTCGTTGCGCGGCAGCTTGCGCACGGCGGCGAGCAGGTCGCGCATCCGCTGCTGGTCGTCGATCCGTTCGGCGACGAGGTCGGCGTGGTCGGGCACGGCGCGGTCCTCGCTCACGCGCCGGAGGTTCTTGAGGCGCCGGGTGAGCGAGCGCTGTTCGTTGCGCACGACGTTGGTGGCGACGGTGAGCAGCCACGGCAGCGCGGACTCGCGTTCGAGCCGCACGTCGGCGCGTTTGCGCCAGGCCAGCAGGAACGTGGCCTGCAGCTGGTCCTCCGCCTCGGCCCAGGAGGCCGTCAACCGGAAGCAGTGGTTGTAGACCGCCTTCGCGTGCCGGTCGAACAGCACCCCGAAGGCGTGCGCGCTGCCACCGGCGGCCTGCGACCACAGCGTGCGGTCGTCAGGGTCTTCGGTTGTCATACCTGCTCGTGTCCGCCCGCCCCGCAAGTGTTGGCACCGGTTTCACGTGCCTCCGTCTATCGTCGCCGAGCGTGGCACATCTGGGGGTGGCCGACCTCGCGGGCATCGCGCAGGCGGCGTACGGCAGAGAACTGCGCGACGTGGCCCGGCTGCGCGGCGGCAGCAAGAAGGGCGTCTACCGGCTGACGCTCGACGACGGCACCACCGGCGTCGCCTACGTGTGGCGCCCGGACGAGGACTACTGGCCCGAGCACGAGCCGGACCCGTTGTTCGGCAACGCGAGCGGGCGCGACCTGTTCCTCACCGCCCACACCACCCTGGCTGAGGCGGGCGCGGGCGTGCCCCGGCTCGTGCTGGTGGACCGGGACGTGATCGTGGTCGAGGACCTCGGCGGCGAGTTCCTGGAGAAGGTGCTGGGCCACGACGCCGACGCCCTGGACCGGCTGTGGGACGACGTGGCGGGCATGCACCGGCACACCAGCCCGCGCTACGGCCGCCCGAGCGCGTTGCAGCCGGCCGACGCGCCACCGGTGCCGGACGTGGTGCTGGAGCGCGCTCTGCGGCACCTGGACGAGTGCTGCGCGCGGGTGCCACGCATCGCCGCCGAACGAGCGCGGCTGGAGTCCGCGCTGCGCGACCGGCACGCGGCGATCGAACCGCGCTCGACGTACGGGCTGATCCACGGCGAACTCGGCCCCGACCACGTGCTCGTGGTGGACTCACGGCCGGTGCTGATCGACATCGAGGGCGTGATGTTCTTCGACGTCGAGTGGGAGCACGCGTTCCTGGAACTGCGGTTCCACGAGCACTACCGGCCGGCGCCAGGGCTCGACCCCGCGCGGCTCTCGCTGTACCGGCTGGCGCAGCACCTGTCCCTTGTGGAGGGTCCGCTCCGGTTGCTGGACGGCGACTTCCCGCACCGGGCGGCGATGCGGGAGATCGCCGAGCACAACGTCGAACGCGTGCTGGCCCGCTAGCCCGTCCCACCACGTGGGCGGTCTGGCTGAAGAGCGCGGCGGGTGTCAGCATCGGAGGCGTGTCCCAGGCATCCGTGCTCAGCACGCGCCGCCACGTCGACCTCCGTCGGCAGGCGAGCGCGATCTGTGCCGTGCCCGCCTTCGCCTGACCGGAGAGCAGCCGAGCCCCTGCGAGAAGGGGAGGGACACGTGAGCCGCACCGCCGCCACCGTGCTCAGGTCCGTGCTGGACCACGGGCCCGTCGCGCGCAGCACCATCGCCCGCCTCACCGGGCTGAGCGCCGCCACCGTCACGAAGCAGTACGCCGAACTCGCCGAGCGCGGGCTGGTGCGCGAGGTCGACGCACGGGTGCCGCGGGTGACGATCGGGCGGCCGCACGTGCCGGTGGACATCGACGTGGACCGGCACGTGGTGTGCGGGGTGCACATCGCTTACGGGCACACGACCCTGGCGCTCGTGGACCTGCGGGGGCGGGTGCTCGCCGAGGAACGGGAGCCGCACCACCGGCCCGACGCGGCGAAGGCGTTGCGGCGGATCGCCGAACGGGTGCCCGCGTTCCTGCGCCGGCACGACAGGGTGCCGATCGGGGTCGGGCTCGCCACCGGCGGGCGGATCGACGACGGCACGATCGTGGAGCACAGCCAGCTCGGCTGGAAGGACGTTCCGGCCGGGCAGTTCCTGACCACCGCGCTCGACATGGCAGTTCAGGTCGAGTCGCACTCGAGGGCGCTCGCGCGGGCCGAGCAGCTCTTCGGGGCTGATCCCAGAGCCCGCACCAGCCTGGTGCACCTGTTCGTGGGCAACGTGGTCGACGCGGCCATCGTCACCGGCGGGTCGGTGCACAGCGGTCCGGGTGGCGCGGCGGGCGAGATCGCGCACCTGCGGCTGCGGGACGACGACACCCCGTGCCCCTGCGGGCGCCGGGGTTGCCTGGAGGCCGCGACGTCGAACCGGACGCTCGCGGAACGGGCCGCGCGGCTCGGGATCATCGCGGAACCGTCGCTGGACCTGCTGATCGAGGCGGGGCGACGCGGTGACGGGCGCGCGGTCGAGTTGTTCCGGCGACGGGCGCGGCTCGTCGGGCAGGCGGCGCAACTGCTGCTCGACGTGATCAACCCGGACGTGCTCGTGGTCGTGGAGGCGGGCGCGATCCTCGTTCCCGGATGCTGGAACGAATTGACAGCGGAAATCCACGAGCGCAGGGGCGACGTCATTCAGACGAGTTTCGGTAGCGACGTTCTCAGCGTCGCCGCCGGAAGCGTCGTGCTCAGCGACATCTACGGTGGAACGACTTATTTTCCCTGAGCAGAAAATAGACATCACAAAACCCTGAACTGCACGCTTGCCCCATGACCTCAGTCCAGGAAAAGACGCTCACCGTCAAGCCGGTTGCCGGGCACATCGGCGCGGAAATCTCGGGCATCGACATTTCTCAGCCGCTGCGGGCACTTGAGCTGGAAGCCCTTCAGAACGCACTGCACGCACACAAGGTGATTTTCTTCCGCGACCAGGAGCTGGACCACGCGAGCCAGATCGCGTTCGGCCGCCAGTTCGGCGAACTCACCTACGCCCACCCGCACGACGACGCCCCGCCGACCGGTTTCCCGGAGATCTTCACGATCGACCCGCGCCGGTACGAGGACCGCTACGGCAAGGACTTCACCGAGCAGACCCGCAAGCGCCAGTACAGCTACTTCGCGGGCTGGCACACCGACGTCACCGCCGCCGTGAACCCGCCCGCCGCCTCGATCCTGCGCGCCGAGGTGGTGCCCGAGATCGGCGGCGACACCACGTGGACCAACCTCGTAGCCGCCTACAACGGACTCTCGCAACCCGTCAAGTCCTTTGTGGACGGACTCAGGGCCGAACACCGCTACGGCGGTGCGGTGAAGGTCGCGGACGGCACGTACGCCAAGCGCGTCAACGACAACCTGCTCGTCGCCGAGCACCCGGTCGTCCGCGTGCACCCGTTCACCGGTGAGAAGGGCCTGTTCGTCAACCCCGGCTTCACCAGTCACGTCGTGGGCGTGTCCGCCAGTGAGAGCAAGGCGATCCTCGACCTGCTGTACGCCGAGCTCACCCGCCCCGAGTACACCGTGCGGTTCCGCTGGGAGCCGGGCAGCGTCGCGTTCTGGGACAACCGCGCCACCGCCCACCTCGCCCCGCGCGACCTGGAGCACCTCGACGTCCAGCGCACCCTGCACCGCGTCACGCTCGTCGGCGACACCCCGGTGGGCCCGGACGGCCGCGAGTCCACGCTGCTCGCCGGCCGCCCGTTCACCGCAGACCACGCCGTGGTGGTGGACTGATGCTGACCAGGCGTTCCCTGCTGCTCGGCCTCGCGGCTCTCGGTGCCGCGGGGTGCTCCGCGGGCGGCACCACCACGCAGCAGGTCCTCGGCGACCTGCCCACCACACCCCCGCCGCCCGACACGAAGCTGTCGATCTCCATCCGCACCACGCTCAAGCAGCTCGAAGCGAGCGGCGAACTCGGCAAGCTCCCGTTCCAGGTCAGCGACTGGCCGAACATCCAGGCCGGGCCGGACGTCATCCAGGCGTTCCGCGCGCGGTCCGTCGACCTCGGCTCCAACGCCGGCATCCCGCCGATCCAGGCCCAGGCCACCCGGCTGCAGACGAAGATCGTCGCGGTCGGCGAGCGCGACCAACCCCTCTACACCTACGCCACCAAGCCGGGTTCACCCATCAAGTCCCTGGGCGACTTCAAGGGCAAGAAGATCGCTTTCAGCCAGGGCCAGGCGCAGGGCGTGGTCGTCCTGCGCACCCTGAAGGAACTCGGCCTGAAGACCGGCGACGTCGAGCTGGTCCCGTTGACCAGCAACCAGTTCCTCACCGCCGTGCAGGCGGGTCAGGTCGACGTGGCCGTGCTCGCCGAGCCGCAGCTCACCAAGTACCTCGGCCAGTACCCGGACGCGACCGCGATCAAGATGAACTCCGTCGACCTGCTCACCGTCCTGTGGGCACCGGTCGAGGTCCTCAACGACCCCGCGAAACTGGCCGCCATCAAGGCGTTCATCCCGTTCTGGGCGCGCGGCACCGTGTGGACCTACGAGAACCCCGACAAGTGGGTCGACCACTACTACGTCAAGGACCAGAACGTCTCCAAGGCCGACGGCGACCGCATCGTGCAGTCCACCCCGCCGCTGACCTTCCCCACGAACTGGGACCGCGCGATCGCGTGGGAGCAGGAGACCGCGGACCTGCTGGCGGAGGGCGGTTTCGTGGAGAAGTTCGACGTCACCGGCCTGTTCGACCGCCGGTTCGAGAAGGTCGCGGCCGAGGCCGTCGACGCGAAGTACCGGAGCCGGACATGACCCACGTGCTCGACCGCCCCGCCGCCGTCGCCGCACCGGCCGCGCCCACCCGCCGCACACGCCTGGGACTGGGCAGACCCATCCCCTACGGACGGGTCCTCGGGCCGACACTGATCATCGTGGTCTGGAGCGTCGCCTCCGCGACCGGCGCACTCGACCCGCGCATCCTGTCCGCACCGTGGACGATCGTCCGAACAGGAATCGAGCTCACCGAGAACGGCAAGCTGCCCGAGAGCGTCCTCACGTCGTTGCAACGCGCCGCGCTCGGCTTCTTCTTCGGCGCCGCAACCGGGACGCTGCTCGCCATCGCGTCCGGGCTGAGCCGCGTCGGCGAGGCGCTGATCGACGGCACGGTCCAGGTCAAGCGCGCGATCCCGTCGCTCGGCCTGATCCCGCTGCTGATCCTCTGGCTCGGCATCGGCGAGGAGTTCAAGATCGTCGTGATCGCCGTGACCATCGCGACGATCATGTACCTGCAGACCCACGCCGCCCTGACCGGCATCGACAGCCGCTACGTCGAACTCGCCGAGGCCGTGGGCCTCAACCGCGCCCAGTACGTGCGCAAGGTCGTCTTCCCCGGCGCGCTCCCCGGCTTCTTCCTCGGGCTCCGGCTCGCCGTCACCGCGTCCTGGCTGTCGCTCGTGGTGCTGGAGCAGATCAACGCCACCAGCGGCATCGGCTACCTGATGTTCCAGGCCCAGAACTACGGCCAGACCGACGTGATCGTCGTCGGCCTCGTCGTCTACGGCCTGTTCGGGTTCGTCTCGGACGCCGTTCTCCGCCTCGTCGAACGGAGGGCGCTGGCATGGCGACGCACGCTGTCCGGGTGAACGGCCTCACCCGCCAGTTCCAGGACCGCAAGATCCTCGACGACCTCGACCTCACCATCGCACCCGGCGAGTTCGTGGCCCTGCTCGGCCGCAGCGGCTCCGGCAAGTCCACGCTGCTCAAGGCCATCGCAGGCCTCGACCACGACGTCACCGGCGAGGGCACCCTCGAGGTCCCGCACGAGGTCGCCGTCGCGTTCCAGGACTCCCGCCTGCTTCCCTGGCTGCGCGTCCTCGACAACGTCGAGCTCGGCGTCAAACCGGGCAGGGGCGCGGCAGCACTGGAAGAGGTGGGGCTCCAGGGCCGCGAGAAGGCCTGGCCCGCCGAACTCTCGGGCGGCGAGCAGCAACGCGTCGCGCTCGCCCGCTGCCTCGTCCGCGAACCCCGCCTGCTGCTCGCCGACGAACCCTTCGGCGCGCTGGACGCGTTGACCCGCATCAGGATGCACGACCTGCTGCGCGAACTGTGCGCCAAGCACCGGCCCGCCGTCCTGCTGGTCACGCACGACGTCGACGAGGCGGTCGAACTCGCCGACCGCGTCCTCGTCCTGCAGGACGGCCGCATCGGCCTCGACCTCCCGGCGCACGACACCGACCGCACGCACCTGTTGTCCGCACTCGGCATCGGAGCACCCGCATGACGTTGCACCTCAACCTCTTCCTCCACGACACCGGCCACCACGAGGCGTCCTGGCGGCTGCCGGAGTCGGAACCGCTGGCGCACCTCGACATCGCCTACCACCAGCGGATCGCGCGGATCGCCGAGGACGCCAAGTTCGACTCGGTCTTCCTCGCGGACTCCCCCGTGCTGTGGGGAAACCCGAGCCGACGCCCGGCCGGGAGGATCGAACCCACGATCCTGCTGACCGCGATCGCCGCCGTCACCACCAGGATCGGCCTGATCGCCACCGCGTCCACCACCTACAACGAGCCGTTCAACCTCGCCCGCCGGTTCAGCTCCCTCGACCACGTGAGCGGCGGCCGCGCGGGCTGGAACATCGTCACGACGGCGGGCGACGACGCGGCCCGCAACTTCGGCCTCGACGCCCAGCCCGCGCACCTGACCCGCTACGACCGGGCCGCGGAGTTCGTGGAGGTGTCGAAGAAGCTCTGGGACTCCTGGGACGACGACGCGATCGTCGCCGACAAGACCACCGGCGTGCACGCGCTGGACGACCGCGTCCACACCGTCGACCACGTCGGCCCGCACTTCAAGGTCCGCGGTCCGCTCAACCTCCCGCGCTCACCCCAGGGCTACCCGCTGCTCGTGCAGGCGGGCAGTTCCGAGGACGGCAGGGACTTCGCCGCCCGGCACGCGGAGGCCGTCTTCACCGCGCACCAGACGCTGGAGGACGCCGTCGCGTTCTACCAGGACGTCAAGCGCCGGGCGGTCGAGTTCGGCCGCGACCCGGACGAGGTCAAGATCCTCCCCGGCCTGGTCCCGGTCATCGGTGCCACCGAGGAGGAAGCGCACGCCCTCGACGCCGAACTGGAACGCCTGATCGTGCCCGAGCACGCCGCCCGTCAGCTCGCGGGCCTGCTCAGGGTCGACCACCTGGAACTCGACGAGGAACTCCCCGCCGACCTGCCGGACGAGGCCGCGATCGAGGGCGCCAAGTCCCGCTACACGCTGATCGTCGAACTGGCCCGGCGCGAACGCCTCACCGTCCGGCAGCTGATCGGCAGGCTCGGCGGCGGCCGCGGCCACAAGACGTTCGCCGGCACCGCGGTCCAGGTCGCCGACCAGCTCGAGCAGTGGCACCGCGCCGGCGCGGCGGACGGGTTCAACATCATGCCCGCCGTGCTGCCGTCCGGCCTGGAGCGGTTCGCCGAGGACGTCCTGCCGATCCTGCGGCAACGCGGCCTCTTCCGCACCGACTACACCGGCACGACCCTGCGCGAGCACTACGGCCTGCCGCGCCCGGCGAGCCAGTTCGCCGCGCTACCCGTGTGACGGGTGCCCGTAGAGCCCCACGCCGGCGATCTCCAGCGTCGTGAGGAACGTGGTCGAGGCCTGGTAGGAGGCCTCGACCAGTTCCGCGGTGTGCGAGAAGTCGAGCGGTGTCACGGCCTGGACGGGCGCACCCGGCAGGTAGAGCACCGGCGCGCTCTGCGAGGCGAGCTCCACCTCCAGCACGGCCTGGTTGCGCATGCCCAGGGTCGCCCAGAACAGCAGCGTCTCGGCCAGCGTCTCCGGCACCGTCGGCAGGTGGCCGGGGAACGCGCAGTCCAGCACCACCAACGACTTCGCGCCCATCGCCAACGCCTGGCGGATCGGCACGTTCGCCAGCACACCACCGTCGTAGAGCACCTGGTCGCCGATCCGCACGGGCGGGTAGACGCCCGGGATCGCCGCGCTGGCGAGGATCGCGGGGATCAGCTCGCCCTCGGTGATGTTGACCGCCTCGCCCGTCACGCCGTTCACCGACACCGCGCCGAACGGCAGCGTCAGGTCGGAGAACGACGTGCAGCCGCCGAGCCCGTCCTCCAGCACGGACGCCAGCCCGGTGTTCGGGAAGAGGTAGGTCTTGTTGGTGCGCAACGACCTCAGCTGCGCGATCGGCCCGCCGGGGAACACCCGCGGCCGGGTCATCCCCTCCCACAGCAGCGCGAGCCGCTCGAACGCCTTGTCCGGGTCCAGCGCGAGCAACGAGCCGTTGACCGACCCGACCGACGTGCCGACCACCAGATCGGGCCGCACGCCGTGCTCGTGCAACGCCCGCAGCATGCCCACCTGCGCGGCGCCGAGGCTTCCCCCGCCGCCGAGCACGAACCCGACTGGTCCTGGCAGTTCGATCGTCACGTCCGGTGATCCTAAAGCGAGCCAAGGAATCCAGCTGGTTTCGGTCTACACTGAAGCCACTGAGTGCACAAGCAACGGGATGGCCAGCTCCGCCCGCGTCCGCGAGCCGTGGACCCCGGTCAGCCCGCTCAGCAACGGCTCGGCCTGGCTGCGCACCACCACGTGCGCGTCCCGCATCGCCACCACCACGTCCCCGATCCGGTCGGCCGCGAGCGGGCTCACCGGTCCGAACCACCCGGCCTCCACGGCGTCCTCGCGCGTCAGCACGTCCGCGCGGTCGCCGAGGAACTCCCGCCACGTGAAGAGCACCTCGTCGCTCTCCACGTGCAGGTACCGCACCCGCGGCTCGCCCGCGATCACGCGAACCCCCTGCCACAGCAACGGTTCCGTGTCGAAGTCGATCCGCTCGCCCGCGGTCACCATGCCGTGGTCCGCCGTGACCACGAGCTGCGCGCCGGAGGGCAGCCGCGACGCGATCCGCTCGGCCAGCGAGTCCACGAACTCCAGCTGCACCAGCCACTCCTCGGAGCCCGGCCCGTAGAAGTGCCCGATCGTGTCGAGGTCCGCGTGGTAGGCGTAGCAGAACGACCGGTCCTGCCCGACCGCCGCCACGGCCCCGAGCGCCAGGTCGCCGAAGCCCGCCACGCCGCGGAACCACGAGCCGCGCAGCACCGCCCTGGTCAGCCCGGACGAGCGGTGCAGCAGCGGGGCGACCGCGCTCACCGCGACCCCGGCGGCCGCCGCGCGTTCGAACAGCGTCGGGTGCGGCTGCACGACCTCCGGCACGAGCGTCTTGCGCAGGTCGTGGCCCTGCTCGCCGGCCCGCGACCAGGTGAGCGAGTTCAGCACCTCGTCACCCACGGCGAACGTGTAGCCGACGATGCCGTGCTCACCGGAGTGCAGCCCGGTGCCGATCGAGGCGATGCTGGTGGCCGTCGAGGACGGGAACCCGGCGTCGATCGAGCGGTCCGGCAGCGAGGACAGGAACGGCGCGTGCGCGGCGTGCGCGCGCAGCAGCTCGTGGCCCAGGCCGTCGACGAGCAGCAGGACGACACGCCGGGCCGCGGGCAGGCCGAGCGTGTTGTCGGCACCCGGAACGTCCAGGCCCGACAGCAGTGAGGGAACGACCTCGGCGATGGTCATGAAGGACACCGTGCCACGTCGAATCGGACAGCGGGCAGAATGGCGCGCTGTGACAACGCTCATCCACCAGAAGATCGCTGACGAGCTCGGCGTGGCCGCTGGCCAGGTCGGCTCTGCTGTCGAACTGCTCGACGGTGGCGCGACCGTCCCGTTCGTCGCCCGCTACCGCAAGGAGGCGACCGGCGGTCTCGACGACGCCCAGCTGCGCACGCTCGAGGAACGCCTCGGCTACCTGCGCGAACTGGAAGAGCGCCGGGCTGCCGTCCTCAACTCCATCAGCGAGCAGGGCAAGCTCACCGAAGCCCTCGAAGCGCAGATCCTCGCCGCCGAGTCCAAGGCGCGGCTGGAGGACCTCTACCTGCCGTACAAGCAGAAGCGCCGCACCAAGGCCCAGATCGCGAAGGAGGCCGGTCTCGAACCGCTCGCCGACGCACTTCTGGGTGATCCTGGCCTGAACCCCCAGGAGGAGGCCGCGAAGTTCGTCGACCCCGCCAAGGAGGTCGCGGACGCCGCGGCCGCCCTGCAGGGCGCGCGGGCCATCCTGGTCGAGCGGTTCGGCGAGGACGGCGACCTGATCGGCGAGCTGCGCGAGCAGATGTGGACGCGCGGCCGGGTCGTCTCCAAGGTCCGCGAGGGCAAGGAGACCGAGGGCGCGAAGTTCTCCGACTACTTCGAGTTCGACGAGCCGTTCGCGAAGCTGCCGTCGCACCGCATCCTCGCGCTCTTCCGCGGCGAGAAGGAGGAGGTCCTCGACCTCGTCCTGGAGCCGGAGGAGCCGAACGAGGAGGGCGGGCCGTCCACGTTCGAGGTGCGGATCGCCTCGCGGTTCGGCATCGACGACCAGGGCCGTCCCGGCGACAAGTGGCTCACCGACACCGTGCGCTGGGCGTGGCGGACCCGGATCCTCGTGCACCTGGGCATCGACCTGCGCGGCCGGCTGCGCTCGTTCGCCGAGGACGAGGCCGTCAAGGTGTTCGCGTCGAACCTGCGCGACCTGCTGCTGGCCGCCCCGGCCGGCACCCGCGCCACGATGGGCCTCGACCCCGGCTACCGCACCGGCGTGAAGGTCGCGGTCGTCGACGCCACCGGCAAGGTCGTCGCGCACGGCGTCATCCAGCCGCACGTGCCCGCGAACCGCTGGGACGAGTCGATCGCCAAGCTCGCGGCCCTGGCCAAGCAGCACAACGTCGACCTGATCGCCATCGGCAACGGCACGGCCTCGCGCGAGACCGACAAGCTCGCCGCCGACCTGATCAAGCGCCACCCCGACCTGGGTCTCACCAAGATCGTGGTGTCCGAGGCGGGCGCGTCGGTGTACTCGGCGTCGGCCTACGCGTCGTCCGAACTGCCCGGCCTCGACGTCTCGATCCGCGGCGCCGTGTCGATCGCCCGCCGTCTGCAGGACCCGCTGGCCGAGCTCGTGAAGATCGACCCGAAGTCCATCGGCGTCGGCCAGTACCAGCACGACCTCGCGGAGTCGAAGCTGTCGCGGTCTCTGGACGCGGTGGTCGAGGACTGTGTGAACGCGGTCGGCGTGGACCTCAACACCGCGTCCGTGCCGCTGCTGACCCGCGTCTCCGGCATCACCGCCGGCCTCGCGGAGAACATCGTGCTGCACCGCGACTCGAACGGTCCGTTCAGGACCCGCAAGGCGCTGATGGAGGTCGCACGGCTCGGCCCCAAGGCGTTCGAGCAGTGCGCGGGCTTCCTCAAGATCCGCGGCGGCGACGAGCCGCTCGACGCGTCCTCGGTGCACCCCGAGGCGTACCCGGTCGTGCGCCGCATCCAGGAGGCCGCGGGTGCCGAACTGATCGGCAACACGGCGGTGCTGACGAAGATCCGGCCCGAGCAGTTCGTGGACGAGCAGTTCGGTCTGCCGACCGTCACGGACATCCTGAAGGAGCTCGAGAAGCCCGGCCGCGACCCGCGCCCGGCGTTCAAGACGGCGACCTTCGCGGACGGCGTCGAGAAGATCGCCGACCTCAAGCCCGGCATGGTGCTGGAGGGCGTCGTGACGAACGTGGCCGCGTTCGGCGCGTTCGTGGACATCGGCGTGCACCAGGACGGCCTCGTGCACATCTCGGCCCTGTCCAACAACTACGTGAAGGACCCGCGCGACGTCGTGAAGTCCGGTGACGTGGTGCGGGTGAAGGTGCTGGAGGTCGACGAGGCCCGCAAGCGCATCGGCCTCACGCTGCGGCTGACCGACGAGCCGGGCAAGCCCGCGCCGAAGCAGCACGGCGGTGGCGGCCGGGACCGCGGTGGCCGTCCGCAGCAGCGCGGCGGGGGCGGGCAGCAGCGCGGCGGTGGGCAGCAGCGCAACTCGCCGCCGCCCGCCAACGGCTCGATGGCGGACGCGCTCCGCAAGGCCGGGTTCGGCAAGTAGAACGGACGGGAAACGGGCCCTCCTGGCGACAGGACGGGCCCGTTTCTCATTTGGCGGCTGGGAGGGCGTCCGCGGGGCCGGCAGACCCCTGGGGCGGCCGTGCGGTGCTCACTTGGCGCGGGTGCCCTTGGCCTTCACGAGCTCCGACTCGAACAGCTCCTCGACGGTGGTCAGACCGCCCGGCACCTTCGAGTCGACCTTCGTGATGTAGGACTGCGTGGCCGAGGGCCGTCCGACGAGCGAGTAGTGCAGCGCCCCGGTCAGCCCCTGCGTGTCCAGGCCGTTGGTGTTGTGGAACGCGTCCAGCACCCCGTCCCGCGAGAGGTCGCCGTTCTGGCAGGCCTTCTCGATCACCGACAGGAACACCTTCGCGACGGTGTAGCCGTGGTCGACGTAGATCGCCGGCTTGTCGTTCGGGTAGTACTTGTTGAACGCCGCCGCGACCTCGCGCGGGCCCTGCTGCGTGCCGGTGAACGGCGCCACCGACGTCACCACGGTCACCTGCTTCTCGACGGCCGGGCCGACCGGCGAGTCGAGGATGGCGGTGTCGAAGCCGACCACGTTGACCAGGAACGGCACGTCCCACTTCAGCGCGGCGGCGACGCCCACGGCGGCGGCGGTCTGCGGCGGGGTGGTGCTCAGCACGACGGCCTTGGCGCCCTGGGCCTTCAGCGCGGCGACCTGCTGGCTGAGGTCGGCGGCGACCTCGCTGATCGGCTGCTCGGCGATCTTCATGTTCCACTGCGTGCCGACGAACCGGCTGCCCTCGACCGCGTTGTCGCCGTAGCTGCCCTGGGCGTAGATGTGTCCGACGGTGTCGCCTTCCTTGATCACGCCGCGGCGCTTGTAGTGATCAAGTCCGTTGATGACGTCGAGGTCGTACGTCGTGCCGACGATCATCATGTGCGGGTTGCCGAGCAGGGACGCCGCCCACGAGGCCGGGGCCGTCAGCGTGCGGGTCTGCATGATGTCGGGCTCGATGGCGGCGGTCATCGGTGTGCCCGCGAGTTCCAGCAGGCCGAGGACCTGCGGCTCGAGGTCGAAGTACGCGTCGAGCGCCTTCTGGACGTCGTAGGCGTGGTCCTTCTGCTTGAGCTCGATCTTGCGGCCGCAGATGCCGCCGCGGTCGTTGACCTGCTTGACGTACAGGTCGTAGCCCTTCAGGCGGGTCAGCGCGGAGCCTTTGAACGGGCCCGTCATGTCGGTGAGGATGCCGAGCGAGATCGTGTCGTCGGTCACGCCCGGCCCCGTCTTGACCTGGGGCTTCTCGGTTGTCTCCGCACCGCAGCCGGCCACGAGGACGGCGAGCGCCAGTGCGGCGGTGGGCAGTGCGCGACGGAAGGGCATGCAGCAGTCCTTGTCAAATGATCGACACATACTAAGCGGTAGCTCAGTATTGACACGGGGGTCACACAATGGCCCCTTATGTGGTACGGAACACAGACACGTAAGGTTCATGTGACTACCGTTCGACTACGGAGTGTGCTAGCTCTTCGGTGCCGAACGAAATGAGATACGGCGTGTTCGGTCACATTCCACACCTCCGTCCGGACGCATCCGAACGTCCGAAGATCTGAAATGGTTGCCCCACACGGTTATGGGGAGGCGTGCGTGAACGAGGCCGACGCGATCGTCATCGGGTCAGGACCGAACGGGCTGGTGGCCGCCGCACTGCTCGCCGACGCGGGCTGGGACGTCCTCGTGCTGGAGCGGCGGGACAGCCCTGGTGGCGCCGTGACGTCGGCGGAGACGACCGCGCCCGGCTTCACCAACGACGTCTACAGCGCCTTCTACCCGCTGGGCCTGGGCTCCCCCGTGCTCGCCGCGCTGCACCTCGACGTGCGGTGGCAGCACGCTCCAGCCGTCCTAGCGCACGTTCTGCCGGATGACCGAGTCGCGCTGCTCTCCCGCGACGTCGCGGAAACGGCCAAATCCGTCGGCACGTTTGCCCACGCGGACAGCGAGCGCTGGCAGACGGAGTACGCGCGGTGGCTCCGAGTGCGCGAAGCGGTACTTCACTCTCTGTTGCAACCGTTTCCACCCGTGCGCGGCGGCCTCTCCCTCCTGCGTTCGGCGGGCGTCGGCGAGGCCCTGCGGCTGGCCCGCACGCTGACGATGCCGGTGCGCCGCCTGGGCGAGGAGCTGTTCGACGGCGAGGGCGCGCGGCTGCTGCTGGCGGGCAACACGATGCACACCGACCTCGGTCCCGACCAGGCGGGCGGCGCGGGGTTCGGCTGGCTGCTCGCGATGCTCGGCCAGGAGGTCGGCAACCCGGTCCCGCGCGGCGGCGCGGGCGAACTGACGGCGTCACTGGTGCGCCGGTTCGGTGGCCGCGTCGAGACGAACGCCGAGGTGACCGAGGTGCTGCACGCGCGCGGCGTGGCCGTGGGCGTGCGTCTGGCCGATGGCTCGGTCGTGCGCGCACGCCGTGCGGTCGTCGCCGACATCCCGGCCCCGTCGCTCTACCTCGACCTGCTCGGCCCGGACGCGCTGCCTTCCCGGCTGGCCGAGGACCTGCGCCGGTTCCAGTGGGACAGCGACACCGTCAAGGTCGACTGGGCCTTGTCGGGCCCGATCCCGTGGGGGAACCCCGAGGCCGCGCGGGCGGGCACGATCCACCTCGGCGGCGACGTGAACGGCCTCGCGACCGTCGCGCACGAGCTCGCCTGCGGCAAGGTGCCGCGCACGCCGTTCATGGTCATGGGTCAGATGACGACGACCGATCCGTCCCGTTCCCCGGCGGGCACCGAGGCCGCGTGGGCGTACACGCACGTGCCGCGGGGCGGGAACTGGACACCGGACCGCCTGAAGCGCCGCGCCGACCGCCTCGAGGTGATGATCGAGGAACGCGCCCCCGGCTTCCGCTCGCGCATCCTCGGCCGTTCGGTGCTCGGACCGGCCGAGATCGGCTCGGTCAACGGCGGCACCGGCGCCATCCACCAGCAGCTGGTGTTCCGCCCGGTGCCGGGCCTCGGCCGAGCGGACACCCCGTTCGACCGCCTGTACCTCGCGGGCTCGTCGGCGTGGCCGGGCGGCGGTGTGCACGGCGCGGCCGGCGCGAACGCGGCACGGGCGGCGCTCGCCCGCTGGGGCGCGGCCGGTGAGCTCTACCGGACCCTGGTGCAGGGCCTGCACAAAGCTCTCTACTGAGCCGCTCTCCTGCTGAGTTGCTCTCTGCCGGGTGCTCTCTGCCGAGTTGCTCTCTGCTGAGCGGCCCCTGCTGAGTTGCTCCCCTGCTGGATGGCGCTCTACTGGGCGCGGACCCGCCGGCGGGTGCGCGACGCCCGCAGGTAGCCGAGCACGAGCGCTTCGAGGTCGGGGCGCGTCGTCTCCCACCCGGCTGGCACGCTCCCGCCGCGGACCAGCGCGGTGACCTGCCGGGACGTGCGGGAGGAGTCGACCACACCGTCCCGTTCCAGGTCCTGGTCGGCGGGCCCGACGACGACCAGGTGCTCGTCCAGGACCTCGTCGATGTCGCCGCACAGCTGCACGCGGCCCTCGTCGAGCAGCAGCAGGTGGTCGCAGACGTCACCGAGGTCGGTGAGCAGGTGCGAGGACAGCAGGACCGTCGTGCCGCGTTCGGCGACCTCGGTCATGACGATCCGCAACGTCTCGTCGCGCGCCAGCGGGTCGAGGTCGGCCATCGGTTCGTCCAGCAGCAGCACCTTCGGCAGGCGCCCCAACGCCATCGCGATCGCGACCTGGGTGCGCGCACCGGCCGACAGCGTGCGCACCTTCGCGTCCTTCTCCACGCCCGCAAGGAGGTCGAGCACCTCGTCCGCGCGTTCGGCCGACCACCGGTCGTTCATGGCCGCGCCCGCGCGCATCAGCTCGCGGACCGTGAACTGGTCGTACAGCGGCCTTTGCTGGGTCAGCAACGACACGTCGGGGTGCATCCGGCCGCGCACCGGCGTGCCGTGCACGGTGATCTCGCCGTGCGTGGGCCGCGCGAGCCCGCCGATCAGCGACAGCAGCGTGCTCTTGCCGGCGCCGTTCGGCCCGACCAGTCCCGTGACGCTGCCCTCCGGCAGCGCGAACGAGCACTCGTCGACGGCTCTGGTGCGCCCGAAGTGCTTCGCGACGTTCTCCGCGCGCACCGGACTGGCGTTCATGCTGCTCCCAGGTCCACAGTGGACTTCAGTAGTGCGTGCCCCGCACGTCGGTGTAGATCGCGTCGACCTCGTCGCCGGACAGCCCCTCGCCGACCGCGCGGTCCATCCAGCTCTC
The DNA here is from genome assembly GCF_030269365.1 of Lentzea sp. NBRC 102530. GTDB lineage: Bacteria > Actinomycetota > Actinomycetes > Mycobacteriales > Pseudonocardiaceae > Lentzea. Next base: position 2,299 of record NZ_BSTF01000008.1, on the reverse strand, counting down.
GAGGTCCTGCCGCAGCGGAGCGTCGGCCTTGGCCGCGTCGGTGGCGAGCGAGGCCGTGACGAACGTGCCCATGCCCCGCCTGCCCTCCACGAGGCCTTCGTGCTCGAGTTCGCGGTAGGCCTTCAGCACGGTGTTGGGGTTGACCCTGGTGGCCTCCACCACTTCCCGTGCCGTCGGCAGCTTGTCGCCGGGTCCGAGCAGCCCCATCCGCATGGCCTGCTTGACCTGTGCGGCGATCTGGAGATAGGTGGACACCCCGGAGTGCCGATCGATGCGAAACTCGATCACGCCGCTCAGCATAGGTGCCCACCCGCGCCGATCACGTCTGCCTGCGCACGGCCCACGCCGTGCCGAGCACGAACAGCACCGCGCACCCCACGAAGATCGACCCTTCGACCAGGTGCAGCGTCGTCGCCTGCTCGACGGGGATGACGTCGGAGAACCGCTGCGCCAGCCCGTTCTCCCGGAAGCAGGCCGCCGTGTCGACGACGCCCTGCGCGTCCTCCCTGCCGACGCAGTTCATCAACGGCGCCGGGTCGGCGACCACCTGCCCCTTGGCGTCGAGGTAGCCGCTCGCCACGTACAGCGGCCCGCGTTCCACCTGGGCGCCCACCACCTCGTCGCTGATCACCCTGGTCGGCGCGAGCAGGTGTTCGCGCGTCTGCAGGGCCACCGCCCGCACCACGACGTACAGCCCGAGCGTCACCGTCATCGCCACGACCGTGCGCTTGAACACCGCCCCCGCGAGCATGCCCAGCGTGAAGGCGAAGAGCGTGTACGCGACCGGCGAGACGCTCCGGCCGTCGAAGATCGTGCCGTAGAACGGCCCGAGGCCGAGCGGCCCGAGGTTGCCCACCGCGTCCATCCAGCTGTGCACGACGACCTGCCACACCACCACGGCTGTCAGCGCGGGCACCGCCGTCACCACGAACTTGGCGACCATCCACCGCGTCCGGCTCACCGACTGCGTGAACGCCAGCGCGTGCGTGCCGTGCTCGTACTCCCGCGCGAACAACGGCGCGCCGACGAACACCCCGATCAGCAACGGCGCCGCGAGCACCGTGACCGCCGCGATGTGCATCTTCTCGAACCAGGCGAGCTGGAACTCGGCGGCCGCCGGAACGCGGCATTCGTAGATCCCCTTGCCCACGCAGCCGAGGAGCCCGCGCGTGGTGAGGTCGGCCATCGACCCGGCCCGCAGCACGAGGACGGTGACCACTCCGACGACCAGCCCGATGGCGAGCGTGAGGAACAACGTCCGCTGCTGCCGCCACACGACCCACGTCATGCCGCCACCTCGTTCCGCATGTGCGCGAGCGCGAGCCCGCTGAGCGTCCGGTGCTCGGGGAAGGCCCGCAGCAGGGTCGCGACATCGCCCGCCAGCCGGACCTGGCCGTCCGCCAGCAGCACCAGGTGGTCGCACACGTCTTCCAGCTCCGCCAGCACGTGCGACGACAGCAACACCGTGATGCCGTTCGTCCGGCACTCCTGGGCGAGCATCCGCACCACGTTCTCGCGGGCCAGCGGGTCCAGGTCCGCGAGCGGTTCGTCGAGCATCAGGAGGCGGGGGCGCTTACCCAGCGCGAGTGCCAGCGCGACCCTCGTGCGCTGGCCGCCCGACAGCGTGCCCGTCTTGGCCGCGAACGGCACTTGGGCCTTCTCCACCAGTTCCTCGGCGTACGCCTGGTCCCAGTTCGGGTTGGTGTGCCGGCCGTAGCTGAGCGTGTCAGCGACGGTGAACTGCGGGTACAGCGGCTTGGCCTGGGTCAGGAAGGCGACTTCGTCGTGCATTCCGCGGCCGGTCGGGGTGCTGCCGAACACCTCGATCCTGCCCGTGGTGGGGTGCAGGAGGCCGGTGATCATGCCCATCAGGGTGCTCTTGCCGGCGCCGTTCGGGCCTACCAGCGCGACTGTTCTGCCTGCGGGGATCTCCAGGGTGCAGTCGCGTAGCGCCCAGCCTCTCGAGTACTTCTTGCCCAGGCTCTCCGCCCGGACCGGCGAGGGTTCCCTCTGCGTCATGGGCACCACCGTAGCACCCTTTCACTAGGTAACTAGTGAAAGGGTGCTGAGAGCTGGGGTTGCCATGGTCGCGTTGCGTTGGTGGTTGCGTTCGGCGCAAAGACTTGAGACGAGCTTTGGTTTCGTCATCGCCGCTGCGCGACGATAGAGATCGGGCTTGACAGTGAGGATGTGTGTGGTGGTTCTCGCTGGGCTGGTCTGACTCGTGGCTTGACTGACCTTGTGTCTTTCCGAAGATCTGTCGTCTGGTCTGGTGGGGACCGCTGCCAGGGTGTTCACC